>NZ_JALJZE010000001.1:0-4782500 GCF_024171045.1 Bradyrhizobium sp. USDA 4538 | reverse complement strand
CTTTTTGAGATTTGCGAAGGGTCGCCCCTTAGCATCCCATTGTCACCGCCATTGTAGCACGTGTGTAGCCCAGCCCGTAAGGGCCATGAGGACTTGACGTCATCCCCACCTTCCTCGCGGCTTATCACCGGCAGTCTCCTTAGAGTGCTCAACTAAATGGTAGCAACTAAGGACGGGGGTTGCGCTCGTTGCGGGACTTAACCCAACATCTCACGACACGAGCTGACGACAGCCATGCAGCACCTGTCTCCGGTCCAGCCGAACTGAAGAACTCCGTCTCTGGAGTCCGCGACCGGGATGTCAAGGGCTGGTAAGGTTCTGCGCGTTGCGTCGAATTAAACCACATGCTCCACCGCTTGTGCGGGCCCCCGTCAATTCCTTTGAGTTTTAATCTTGCGACCGTACTCCCCAGGCGGAATGCTTAAAGCGTTAGCTGCGCCACTAGTGAGTAAACCCACTAACGGCTGGCATTCATCGTTTACGGCGTGGACTACCAGGGTATCTAATCCTGTTTGCTCCCCACGCTTTCGTGCCTCAGCGTCAGTATCGGGCCAGTGAGCCGCCTTCGCCACTGGTGTTCTTGCGAATATCTACGAATTTCACCTCTACACTCGCAGTTCCACTCACCTCTCCCGAACTCAAGATCTTCAGTATCAAAGGCAGTTCTGGAGTTGAGCTCCAGGATTTCACCCCTGACTTAAAGACCCGCCTACGCACCCTTTACGCCCAGTGATTCCGAGCAACGCTAGCCCCCTTCGTATTACCGCGGCTGCTGGCACGAAGTTAGCCGGGGCTTATTCTTGCGGTACCGTCATTATCTTCCCGCACAAAAGAGCTTTACAACCCTAGGGCCTTCATCACTCACGCGGCATGGCTGGATCAGGCTTGCGCCCATTGTCCAATATTCCCCACTGCTGCCTCCCGTAGGAGTTTGGGCCGTGTCTCAGTCCCAATGTGGCTGATCATCCTCTCAGACCAGCTACTGATCGTCGCCTTGGTGAGCCATTACCTCACCAACTAGCTAATCAGACGCGGGCCGATCTTTCGGCGATAAATCTTTCCCCGTAAGGGCTTATCCGGTATTAGCTGAAGTTTCCCTCAGTTGTTCCGAACCAAAAGGTACGTTCCCACGCGTTACTCACCCGTCTGCCGCTGACATATTGCTATGCCCGCTCGACTTGCATGTGTTAAGCCTGCCGCCAGCGTTCGCTCTGAGCCAGGATCAAACTCTCAAGTTGGACTTGAAACCTTGAACCGGCTGATCACAACGTTTGACGAGGTCCCACCATTCTTCGTCGACCGAAGTCAACGAGCCGCCTGCGATTCACATCGTTGGCAGCGATGGTGTAACCTTTAAAACGTGTACCGCCGAAGTCTTTCGTCCACTCTCAGAAGTCAAAAGCCGAAGCTTTCAAGTATTCCGAGAGACGCAAGGACTCCGCCGTCCACGTTTCTCTTTCTTCATCTTCACTTGTCAAACAGCCCGGGATCCGATGACCCCACACCCTTAGAGGGTGGTTCTACCCTTCACCGGCCGACGGTGAACTTCAACCGATTTATGTCGGCTGTTGTGTCACTCATCGAAGTGAGGAGCATCAGTGGCGCGTTCGCTCGCCTTGGTCAGTGACCCGGCGGCGCCGCGCTCAGTGGTTGGTTTATAGTCCGCACCCCTCGGGATTGTCAACGGCCATTGTCAACAAATCGTCGCACGCCCAAATCGCTTGTGCAATGCGAAGAAATTCTCGTGCTTTCCGTGGCTTAGGTCGGAGGTAAAAATTCGCCACCCAACCCTCGCGGCAAAAAACTTTAAAAAAAGTTCGTCGCCGGGGAGCCCGTGATGCCCTCCAAAACGGGTTCCGACCGCCCCGGGGCCGGGCGGCGCGCATCGACCTGCTTTCAGGGAAGCTTTTCCACCTCAAATGCCGCACTTGAGCCACAATCCTGCGACGTTCTGGCTATAACGAATGCATTGAACCGCTCGTAACCTGTGGGGGCTGGGGCGGTTTTTCTGGGGGACCAGGCGATTTTCTCCAAGAATCCGTCGCCTCTTCCCTTCGCGGCCGAGCAACATCGAGAGATCTGCACACCATTGACGTTCGAGATCGCGGCTAGCTAATGGCCATCGGCTTCTCGAATTCGATGCGTGTGGCTCGCCACACTGCCGCGATTCCTCTTCGGGGGATCAAGGTGGGGACGAGGACGAGCTGAGGTCGATCGCAGTTGCTGGAATTTGGGGGGATATCGGGTTGAGCCAACGGGCGTCACGCGGAAGCGGAATTGGGCGCGAGACCGGGATGATCGATCTCGGTCACGAGCCGCCGCTTTCAGTCGACGGCACCGAGGCCGCGGTGATCGACCGCCGCCGTGTCTCCGTTCAATGGTTTAGCGGCACCATTCTGACTGGACTATGTGGCGCGGCCCTGATCGGCGGCGCCGTTTTTGCGTCGCTCGATGGCGAGATGACCTTCGCCAAGGTGCCGGAGCGCGTTGAAGGCGCGCTCCGCGGCGCGTTCACCGGCAACGATCGCGTCGTCAGCCTGCACAAGGGTGACCGCCTGCCGCCGCCCAGCGAATCCTCCGCCTCCCGCAGCCTGGTGCGCGTGTCGACCGTGACCCGCGTCGGCAATCGCGACGTGATGCGGGTGCGGCCCTTCATCCGAATTTCCGGCAATCTCTCGATGACCACGAGCGACCTGTCGGCAAAAATCCCCGCGTTCAACGCGCAGCGTCTCTTGACCGATGTCGGCTCCGACACGCCGGCGGCGGCCGAGGATCCGAATGCCGCGGCCGAGCCCGACGCCGAGGTCTCGTTCGTCACCAAGGATCTCGGCTCCGTGCTGCCGAAGGCCAAGCTCGCCGCCGTCGTCGCGCTCGACGACGTGCTGATGCGGGTCCGCGACGCAGCCAACTGGCGCGGCTCCGGCGGCTCGGTGCGCTACGCTTCACTCGCCAATGCCGCGGCTGACGCGAGCGGCGCCGGCCCCGACATGAGGATGGCCTACGCCACCGAGGGCAACACCTCCGATCCCTATGCCGGCTTCGAGACGCGCGTAGTGCCTGAGAACGTCACCCTGCTGCCGAAGACCAAAGAGCAGGTCACCGGCGGCAATCCGGTCGGCGAACGGGTTCATGTCGTCAGGAAGGGCGACAGCATCACCTCGATCCTGCGCGATCAGGGCGCGACACCCGACGAGGCGAAGGCGATCGCCGCAACGCTCGGCCCGCGCGGCCGCGAGGGCGGCCTGAAGGAGGGCCAGAAGGTACGAATCCTGATGGCGCCGGCGGCGCCCGGACCGAATGTCAGGCTGCAGCCCTTTCGCGTGATCGTCGCCAACGAATCCGTCATCGAAGCCGTCGCCGCGCTGTCCGATCTCGGCAAATACGTCGCCGTCGACGTGCAGAGCATGAACACTGTCACCGAGACCGCCGACAATTCCAGCGACGATGATGAGGATGATGGCAGCGGCGTGCGGCTCTACCAGAGCATTTACGAGACCGCGCTGCGCAACAAGGTGCCGCCGACCGTCATCGAAGACATGGTCAAGATCTACTCCTACGACGTCGATTTCCAGCGCAAGGTCCAGCCGGGCGACTCGTTCGACGTGTTCTTTGCCGGCGAGGACGAGGGCGTTACCAGCACCGAAAAGACCGAAGTGCTCTACGCCGCGCTGACCGTGGGCGGCGAAACCAAGAAATACTACCGATTCCAGAGCTCGGACGACGGCCTCGTCGACTACTATGACGAGACCGGCAAGAGCGCGAAGAAGTTCCTGGTGCGCAAGCCGGTCAACAACGCGATCATGCGATCGGGCTTCGGCGGCCGCCGCCACCCGATCCTCGGCTATGTGAAGATGCACACCGGCGTCGACTGGGCCACCGCCTACGGCACGCCGATCTTCGCGTCCGGCAACGGCGTGCTCGAGAAGGTCGGATACGAGGGCGGTTACGGCAAATATATCCGCATGAAGCATGCCAATGGCTACGAGACGGCCTACGGCCACATGTCGGCCTTCGCCAAGGGCATGGAGATCGGCAAGAAGGTGCGGCAGGGCCAGGTGATCGGCTTCGTCGGCTCGACCGGCCAGTCGACCGGCCCGCACGTCCACTACGAAATCTTGGTCAACGGCCGATTCGTCGACCCGATGCGCGTGAAGCTGCCGCGCGGCCGTTCGCTCGAAGGCCCGATGCTGGCGAACTTCGAGAAGGAGCGCGACCGGATCGAGGCCCAGATGTCCAGCCGCGGCAGCTCGCGAATCGTCTCGGACGCCACCAGTTCCACGTCGCAGACGCGCTCCACCACCAACCGCTGACGACGGAAACCTCGCTCAAGAAGCCGTTCCATCCGGAACCATCCGCGCCGGTCAGGCTTTGTCCGCTTGGGCAAACCTTGCAGAGGAGGCGCGCATGGCAAGCCTCACCCGCGACGATGTGCTGAAGGCCGTCGGCTCCGCCGACGACGTCACAATCGCGAGGATTATCGCGTCCGGGGCGACGATCACCGAGCTTGCCGAGGCGCAGGCTTGGCTCGCCAATGACGAGCCGCTGATCAATGCCGGCAAGCCGCTGGCCACCGGCCGCGCCCGCGAGCTGGTCGATATCCTGTCCGAACTCGAGCCCGGCGAGGACGACGAGCCGTCACCGCCCATCGCCCCGCCGGAATGACGGCTCCGGCAAGATTTACGGCGCGAGGCTGGCGCAGATCAGGAACACGATCCCGATCGCGGTCAGCCCGAACGCCACGGATGCGAGCGGGAGCAGCATGTCGATGGTGGCATGGGTGCTGTTGATCGTGCTGCCCCAGACCGCGAATTCGCCGGTCCGCCACTCCCGGAACGGAATCGACCGCTGATGCAGGTCGTGCCGATCGTCGTATTTCCGCCAGATCAGCGAAAGCACCCATGGCAACAGCACCGCGACGAACAGCAATACGCTGACGAACATCAGCGACAGCTCGACGTCGTCGTGGCGGTCGAACAATATCCATGCCGCCACCGCGAACCACGCGACGAGGCCGGCGGCTACGCCGTAGACGCGGGGATGAAGATCGTCATAGACGGGCCGGTTATGGGCAACGAGGTCTCTGCTCATGCAATTCGCCTTCTGCTGAGGGCGACCGGCGGTGTGGCTTTGCAGGATGATGCAAGGCGGCGCGCGAATCAGCGATGCAATTCGGGCCGAATACTTCCCTTTGCAGCTGCGCGGGACGTTTGCCACGCCAGCCGATCATTCAGGATGAAAACGAACGCCGTCCCGAGGCGGTTTCATTAATTCGGGCTCACAAAACCGGCCGCCGAACGGGAACTCCGTCGCATGCGGCCCGCCGATGTCATGGCGATGGATGCGGCCTGCAGGCCGCATCCGGTTTCGCTATCGAAACGCTCAGTTCAGCTTGCGCTTCGAGACCGGGGCCTCGAACTGCACGATCTCGGCGGTTTTGGGCACCTGACCGTTGAAGGTCAGCACGTTGCCCTTCTCCGAGATCACGACATGATCGCCGTCCTTGACCTCGCCGGCGAGGATCATCTCGGCCAGCGGATCCTGCACGCTGCGCTGGATCACCCGCTTCAGCGGACGGGCGCCGTAAGCCGGATCCCAGCCCTTCTCCGCGAGCCAGTCCCGCGCCTTGGCGTCCAGCGTGAGCTCGATCTTGCGATCCTCGAGCAGCTTGATCAGCCGCGCGAACTGGATCTCGACGATGCGGCCCATCTCGCTCTTCTGCAGGCGGTGGAACAGGATGATCTCGTCGATGCGGTTCAGGAATTCCGGCCTGAAATGCGCCCGCACGACGCCCATCACCTGATCGCGGACCGCCGCGGTGTCCTCGCCCTCCGGCTGATTCACCAGGAACTCCGAACCGAGATTCGAAGTCATGATGATCAGCGTGTTGCGGAAGTCGACGGTGCGGCCCTGACCATCGGTCAGGCGGCCGTCGTCGAGCACCTGCAACAGCACGTTGAAGACGTCGGGATGCGCCTTCTCGATCTCGTCGAACAGCACGACCTGGTAGGGCCGGCGCCGCACGGCTTCGGTCAGGGCACCGCCCTCATCGTAGCCGACATAGCCGGGAGGCGCGCCGATCAGCCGCGAGACCGAGTGCTTCTCCATGAACTCGGACATGTCGAGGCGGACCATCGCGGTCTCGTCGTTGAACAGGTCAGCGGCGAGCGCCTTGGTCAGCTCGGTCTTGCCGACGCCGGTGGGGCCTAAGAACATGAACGAGCCGGTCGGCCGGTTCGGATCCTGCAGGCCCGCGCGGGCACGGCGCACGGCGGTTGCCACCGCACGCACGGCTTCAGCCTGGCCGACGACGCGCCTGGCGAGACTGTCCTCCATTTTCAGGAGCTTGTCCTTTTCGCCCTCGAGCATCTTGTCGACCGGCACGCCGGTCCAGCGCGAGACGACCTGCGCGATGTGGTTGGCGGTGACCGCCTCCTCCATCATCTCGCCGCCGTTCGGCCTGCTGTTCGCTTGCGCCTCGATGTCGGCGAGCTTCTTTTCCAGCTCGGGAATCCGGCCATAGGCCAGTTCGCCCGCCTTCTGGAATTCGCCGCGACGCTGCGCATTGGCCAACTCGACGCGGAGCGCATCGAGCTCGCTCTTCAGCTTCTGGGCATTGGAGAGCTTGTTCTTCTCCGCGCTCCAGCGCGCTGTCAGCGCCGTCGACCGCTCCTCCAACCCGGCGAGCTCCTTCTCCAGGGTCTGCAAGCGGCTCTTGGAGCCGGCATCGTTCTCCTTCTTCAGCGCCTCTTGCTCGATCTTGAGCCGGATGATGTCGCGATCGAGCGAATCGAGCTCTTCCGGCTTGGAATCGACCTGCATCTTCAGCCGTGCTGCCGCCTCGTCCATCAGGTCGATGGCCTTGTCCGGCAGGAAGCGGTCGGTGATGTAGCGGTTCGACAGCGTGGTCGCGGCCACCAGCGCGGAATCGGTGATGCGCACGCCGTGATGCTGCTCGTACTTGTCCTTCAGGCCGCGCAGGATCGAGATGGTGTCCTCGACCGTCGGCTCGCTGACATAGATCGGCTGGAACCGGCGGGCCAGCGCCGCATCCTTCTCGACATGCTTGCGGTACTCGTCGAGCGTGGTCGCGCCGATACAGTGCAGCTCACCGCGCGCGAGCGCAGGCTTCAGGAGGTTGGACGCGTCCATTGCGCCGTCGGTCTTGCCGGCGCCGATCAGGGTGTGCATCTCGTCGATGAACAGGATGATGCCGCCCTCGGCCGACGAGACCTCCTGCAGCACGGATTTCAGCCGCTCCTCGAACTCGCCGCGATATTTCGCGCCGGCGATCAAGGCGCCCATGTCGAGCGACAGCAGCTTCTTGTCCTTCAGGCTCTCCGGCACGTCGCCATTGAGGATGCGCAGCGCCAGGCCCTCGACAATGGCGGTCTTGCCGACGCCGGGTTCACCGATCAGGACGGGATTGTTCTTGGTCCGCCGCGACAGAACTTGAATCGTGCGGCGGATCTCCTCGTCGCGGCCGATCACCGGGTCGAGCTTGCCGTCGCGCGCAGCCTGGGTCAGGTCGCGGGCATATTTCTTCAGCGCGTCGTAAGCGTTCTCGGCGGTCGCACTGTCAGCAGTGCGGCCCTTGCGCAGCGCTTCGATCGCCGCGTTCAGGTTCTGCGCCGTGACGCCGCCCTTGCTCAGAATGCTTGCCGCCTCGCTGCCCTTCTCGAGCGTGAGCCCGAGCAGCAGCCGCTCGACGGTGACAAAACTGTCGCCGGCCTTGTCGGCGGCCTTTTCCGCCGCATCGAAGGCACGCGCCAGCTCCGGCGACAGGTAGACCTGCCCGGCACCATTGCCCGAGACCTTCGGCAGCTTGTTCAGCGCCTCTTCGGTCGCTTTCAGGATTGCTCTGGAATTGCCGCCCGCACGGTCGATCAGACCGCCCGCGAGTCCCTCATTGTCGTCCAGCAGCACCTTCAACAGATGCAACGGCGAGAACTGCTGGTGACCGTCGCGCATTGCGAGCGACTGGGCAGACTGGATGAATCCGCGCGAGCGCTCGGTGTACTTCTCAATGTTCATTCGTTTTCCCTCGGCCTGCCATCGCCACCCATTCAGGCATGACAACGGCATCTTCATTGGGTTTTCCGCGGGCCGCGTTGACGTTCCTCAACCAGCCTCTGGTCGTCGCCATCATTTTTCAGGCTTGCCGCAGATGTGGGCACTTGGTTCCAAAACGGAAGAGCCACGGTCTGCGATTTCGCCCGATGAAGCTCAGCGCCGCACGATGGCGACAAGGTAGCGGCAGGGCTGAGCCGTTTCGTTACGGAAGACGATGTCCGACGGCGGACCGAGCTCGACGCGGTCGCCCGCAGCGAGCTCATGGCGCTCCGCCCCTTCCATCAAGGTGAGGCGGCCGCTGATCACCCAGACCACCTGGCGGACCAGGTGATAGGCGCTGGCGGGGAAGCCGGCTTCCTGCCTCGCAGGCAGCTCGATCTCCACCAGCTCCAGCGGATTGGCCGGATGCAGGAACACCTGCCGCCGCAGATAGGCCGCCTTCGGATCGCGCCACACCGGCTGATCCTTGGCCCGCTGCAGGCGGGAATTGTGTGAGGCAACCTCGAACAACGCGGCCATGGTCAGACCGTAGGCCGTGGCGATCCGCGACAGCGTCGCCGCCGTCGGGCTTGCCTCCGCCCGCTCGATCTTGCTCAGCATGGCCTTGGACACGCCGGCCCGCCCGGCGAGGTCCGCCAGCGACCAGCCGCGGCCCTCCCGTTCGGCGCGAACCCGCCGCCCGAGAGCCTCATCGGCCTTGTCCTCTATAATTGACATATTGTCTTATATAGTAGACGATGAGGTCCATTCAAGAGGCGCGTCAAGGAACCAGCGATGATTATCCGCCCCGCCACCGAGCAGGACATCCCTGCGATTACCGCGATCTTCAACGAGGCGGTCGCCAACTCGAACGCGATCTGGACGGAGAAGCAGGATTCCGAGGCCGAGAGGCTAGCCTGGATGACGGCGCGGCAGGCTCTGGGCTATCCCGTGCTAGTAGCCGTCGAGGGAGCGACGGTGCTCGGCTATGGCACATTCGGCGACTTCCGGGCCTTCCCGGGTTACCGCTACAGCGTCGAGCACAGCGTCTATATCCATGCCGATCATCGCGGCCGCGGCCTCGGCCGGATCATCGTCGACGAGCTGATCGCCGCGGCCACCGCGCTCGGCAAGCACGTCATGATCGCCGGCATCGACGGCGGCAATCCCGCCTCGCTCCGGCTGCACGCGCAGGCCGGCTTCATCGAGGTCGCCCGGATGCCGGAGGTCGGACGCAAGTTCGGCCGCTGGCTCGATCTCGTGTTCATGCAGCGCCTGCTGGACGCTCCTGGAGCGGCGCGCGCCGACTAGTACCTTCCCGCGGGTGACAGTTCTCCTCGCACGCCAAACAGGCTAGAGCGGGCGAATGGACAACACGCACGCTTCCTCTGCCCGGATCGCCGGCATCTATCGCTATCCCGTCAAGGGCCTCACGCCCGAGCCGCTGCCGCACGCAGAGCTCAAGGCCGGCGAGACGCTCCGCTCCGATCGCCGCTATGCGATCGAGAACGGCCCGAGCGGTTTCGATCCCTCGGTGCCGAAATGGCTGCCGAAGCCGCATTTCCTGATGCTGCAGCGGGACGAGTGGCTGGCGCCGCTGCGCGCCCATTTCGACGATGACAGCCACGTGCTGACGCTGCGTCGGGATGGCGCGATGGTGGCCCAGGGCGACCTCGAGACCGCGGAAGGCCGCGCGGCGATCGAACGCTATTTCGCTGACCGTCATACCGGCCAGATCAAGGGCCCGCCCAAGGTGCTGGTCAGCCCCGGGCACAGCTTCTCCGACGTGCCGCGCAAGGTGGTCTCGATCATCAATCTGGCCAGCCTGCGGGCGATCGAGCAGATGGTGCAGGCGCCGGTCCATCCGCTGCGCTTCCGCGCCAACCTCTATGTCGAAGGCTGGCCGGCCTGGCATGAAGCCAGCCTGCTCGACCAGACCATCGCGATCGGCAGCGCCCGGGCCAGGGTGGTGAAGCGCATCACCCGCTGCGCCGCGGTCAATGTCGATCCCGATACCGGCGCGCGCGACCTCTCGGTGCCGAACACGCTGATGCAGCGTTTCGGCAACAATGAGTGCGGCATCTATGCCGAGATCATCAGCGATGGCGGCGCCGCCGTCGGCGACACGATTGCCGCTGAGGGACCTGTAGCGTCGTAGGCCGGGCAAGGCGCGTGCGCGCCCTGCCCCGCTTTCGAGCGATCAGTTGGTCGGCATCACATAGGCGTAGATGCGGCCGCGCGAGACCCGCGTCTCGCGGACGCGGTGGCCGCTGTTGCCCGAGATCATGATCGGATTGCCCTTGGCATCGACGCCGGTGATGATGCCGACATGGCCGCCGCCGCGGCGGCTCATCACGGCGATGGCGCCGACCTGCGGTCCCGAAACGCGCGTGCCGTATTTGGCGAACGAGCTCGCCATGTCGGAGCCGGTGCCGCGATGGCCGGTGTGCTGCAGCACCATGTTCATGAAGCGGGCGCACCACAGGCTGGAGCGGCCGGTCGGATTGCCGCCGAGATAGCGGCGCGCCTCGGCCACGATGCCGGACGAGCCGAAGCCGCTTGCCGCAATCACGCCGCCCGTGTTGGGCACGGGGTCAGCGCTGCCGGGCAACGGCGCTGCGTTGGTTTCGATGATCCCGCCCGGCTGCGCGAGTGCGCGGCGCTCGGCGCGCGACAGCCGCGCTGCGGGCCGATAGTGATGACGGGCATAATGACGCGCGTGATGGCCGGCATGGGCCGAATGCGCGTGACGTGAATGATGCGGACGGGCGGATGCCGGTGCGGCGGAGATCACGGCGAGAGTGAGCGAACACAGAGCCAGCGCCAAAACACGAAGCGACCGGCGACACGCAAGCAACTGAACCATACTTCACTAGATCCTCTGTAACACCCCCCAATTCCCCGTCGCGTTCCCAAGGAAACACTCAAGGGAACACGGCGGTGGTTTTGAAAATCGGGATGGCGCGAGGAAGATTTCATGCGGCACTGCGGGAACAATTTCTGGGTCATTCCGCGATGATTCGATGACGAGAAAGGAACCGGAACTGCCGCATTGCGGCCTTGAAAATTAACTGCAAATCTGGGGGCGGCCAACGAGAGGAGAATTTCAATGCCCTACGCCACGACGAAAGATCATGTCCGCCTCCATTTCGAAGAGGCCGGCAGCGGAACCCCGATCATCTTCCTGCACGAGTTCGCCGCGGATCACACCAATTGGGAGCCGCAGATGCGCTATTTCGCGCGCGGCCACCGCTGCATCGCCTATTCGGCCCGCGGTTACACGCCGTCCGACGTGCCTGCGAGTGCCGACGTCTACACCTACCAGCACTTCTATACCGACGCGCTCGCCGTGCTCGACCATCTCGGCATCGCCAGGGCGCATTTCGTCGGACTCTCGATGGGCTCCTATTCGTCGCTGCAGGTCGCCCTCAACGCGCCGGAGCGCGCGCTGTCGATGACGCTGGCCGCGGTCGGCTCCGGCTCGAGCCTCGAGAATCTCGATGCCTTCCGCGCGCAGTGCCGCGCCAATGCCGCGCAATACGAGAGCATCGGCGCGGTTGAGGTCGCCAAGGTGACGCGCGAGGCGCCGAGCCGGATTCCGTTCCTGGTCAAGGATCCGCGCGGCCACGCCGACTTCTACGCCGCGCTCGCCCGCCACGACGCCAAGGGCTCCGCCAACACGATGCGCAGCTTCCAGGGCGGCAGGCCCTCGATCTACACCATGACCGATGCGATCAAGCGCGCCGCGACGCCGGCGCTGATCCTGTGCGGCGACGAGGACGACAATTGCATCGCGCCCAGCATGTTCCTGAAGCAGCATCTGCCGGCCGCCGGCCTATCGTTCTTCCCGAAGTCGGGCCACGTGCTCAACCTCGAGGAGCCGGCGCTGTTCAACGAGATGGTCGGGCGCTTCATCGCGCTGGTCGAGGCCGGCCGCTGGCCGGTGCGCGATCCGAGGTCGCTGGTGGCGGCGCCGGTGTAGTCCTGTCATTCCGGGGCGATGCGCAGCATCGAACCCGGAATCTCGAGATTCCGGGTTCACGCTTCGCGTGCCCCGGAATGACGCCATGACGTCACTTCCCCTGCCCACCCCTGCTGAGCAGGAACACACCCTGCTCGCCGAACATGTTCCACACCCACCACGGCAGGTTGAGCGGCACCGGACGGCCGTAGAGATCGAGCGCCACCGCGCGCTCCATCTTGACGTTGATCTCCTCGCAGAGCTGCACGAAATCCTTGATGGTGCAGAAGTGGATGTTCGAGGTGTCGTACCAGCTCGCCGGCAAATTCTCGGTGCGCGGCATGTGGCCCCCGATCAACAGCTGCAGCCGCATCTTCCAGAACCCGAAATTCGGGAACGAGACGATGGCGCGCTGGCCGATGCGCAGCAGATTTTCCAGCACCACCTTGGGCTGTCGCGTCGCCTGCAAGGTCTGCGACAGGATCACGTAGTCGAACGCATCATCCGGATAATTGACGAGGTCGGTGTCGGCATCGCCCTGCACCACCGCGAGCCCCTTGGCGACGCAGCCATTGACACCCTCGCGCGACAGCTCGATGCCGCGGCCGTCGATGCCGCGGCTCTCTAGGAGCTGCAGCAATTCGCCATCGCCGCAGCCGACATCGAGCACGCGCGAGCCCGGCCGCACCATGTCGGCGACCAGCAGATGATCGGTGCGATGGCCGCCGGTCCGCTCCGGCGCGATGCCCGGCAAGGGCAATGTCTGCTGCATGCTCATGGCTGGCCGCCGTCCTTCAGTCCGCGTGCCTTGCCTGCGGCCAGCAGGAATGCGCGGGAGATCTCGAGGAATTCGGGCACGTCGAGCAGGAAGGCATCGTGCCCCTTGTCGGTCTCGATCTCGGCGAACGACACCCGCGCGCTCGACGCATTCAGCGCATGCACCAGCGCGCGCGATTCCGAGGTCGGAAACAGCCAGTCGCTGGTGAACGACACCACGCAGAACCGCGTCTTGATGCCGGTGAACGCCTTCGCCAGCACGCCGTTGTGGTCGGCGGCGATGTCGAAATAGTCCATCGCGCGGGTCAGATAGAGATAGGAGTTGGCATCGAAGCGCTCGACAAAGGACGAGCCCTGGTAGCGCAGATAGCTCTCGACCTGGAAATCCGCATCGAACGAGAAGGTCGGCAGCTCGCGGTCCTGCATCCGCCGTCCGAACTTGCGATGCAGCGCGGCGTCCGAGAGATAGGTGATGTGCGCGGCCATCCGCGCCACCGCCAATCCGCGGTGCGGATGGGTGTCCTCGTCGACATAGCGGCCGCCGCGCCAGTCCGGATCGGCCATCACGGCCTGGCGGCCGAGCTCGTGGAACGCGATGTTCTGCGCCGAGTGGCGCGTCGAGCAGGCGATCGCGAGCGTCGAGAACACGCGCTCCGGATAGGCCGCGGTCCATTGCAGCACCTGCATGCCGCCCATCGAGCCGCCGACCACGCAGAACAGCGTCGTGATGCCGAGACGATCGATCAGCATCGCCTGCGCACGCACCATGTCGGGGATGGTGATGATCGGGAAATCGAGTCCCCACACCTTGCCGGTCGCGGGGTTCAACGACGCAGGGCCGGTCGAGCCCATGCAGCCGCCGATCACATTGGAGCAGATGATGAAGTACTTGTCGGGATCGATCGGCCGGCCGATGCCGACCATGGTCTCCCACCAGCCGGGCTTGCCGGTGACGGGATGGATGTTGTTGACATGCTGATCGCCGGTCAGCGCGTGGCAGACCAGGATCGCGTTGGAGCGGTCGGCATTGAGCTCGCCATAGGTCTGGTAGGCGATCTGGAATGGTGCGAGATCGACGCCGCAATCGAGCTTGAGCGGCTGGTCCATCCCGAACTTCGCCACCAGTGACGACGGATGGTCGGCCTCATGGGCGCGATCATCGCTCGGGGTTTGTGGGCTCGGTATCGGACGCACGTTGCTCATCTAGGCGACCCTGCCTCCGCGCGGGAGGGCTCGACGGACCTCAGGCCAATAAAAAACCCGGCCTGAACAAAGGTTCGGCCGGGAGCTGATAAGGTCCCCGGCCTGTTTAGCGAGTTGTTTAACGTGGCTGCAAGCCGGCCGGCTCAAATGACCACGGGACGCAGGGAACGTAGTCCCCATGCCCCCCGCCGTCAAGACAGCCCTGCCCACGGCCAATTGGTTAACCGAATGCGCAAGGCACGCCTGCGACGTTTCTCTTTGCTTTCGCTGCCCGTCTTTCCTAATCAGGGACCTGTCCGACGCGGCAACGGGCCGCCCCGACGACAAGGTTTGAGAGCATGTCCAACCCACCCCCGTCGCCGCCCTCGCTGCAGGATCTGCGCAAGGAGATCGATGCGATCGACGAGCAGGTACACCGCCTGTTGATGGCGCGCGGCGACATCATCGACCGCCTGATCCAGGTCAAGAAGACCCAGGAGGTCGGCTCGGCATTCCGCCCGGCACGCGAGGCCAGCATGATGCGCGAGCTGGTGCGGCGTCATCGCGGCATCCTGCCGCTCGACACCATCGAGAGCATCTGGCGCGTCATCATCTCGACCTTCACCTATGTGCAGGCGCCGTTCGCGGTGCATGCCGATGTTTCGGTCGGCGAGTCGGCCATGCGCGACTCGGCGCGGTTTCACTTCGGCTTCGTGGTGCCTTACGTGTCGCATTTCAGCGCACAGGCCGCGGTCGAGGCGGTGGCGAAGTCGAAGGGCGACCTCGCGCTGGTCTCCGCGATCGCAAGCCGTACGCCGTGGTGGAATGCGCTCGAGGCCAGTGGCGCGCCGAAGATCATCGCGCGGCTGCCGTTCCTCGAACGCGCCGACCATCCCGCCGCGCTGCCGGTGTTCGTGATCTCGCGGGTCGCCGACGACGCCATGGTCACCGAAGTGCAGACCTGGAGCGTGCGCGTCTCCGGCTGGAACGCCGATGTCGCCCGGGCGCTTGCGCCGCTCGCCGAGATCGTCGCGGTCCCCGACACCGCTTTCGACGGCGCGGCGCTCCTGGTCTCGGTCACCGGGCAAGACCTTAAGAACAAGGGTTTCGAGGCCATCAAGCTCGCCCTGATCAAGGCCGGCGCCTCGGTCCGCTCGTCGGCCCTCGTCGGCAGCCACGCAACGCGCTATACGGTGCCCTCTAACGGATCGGCCAGGACCTGAAGTAAGAGCCAGCCGCCCGTCCAGGCTTTTGTTTTGACGCGTTTTCTTCACGCGAACCGGTATCCACTTCGCTCGAAAACGCTCTGTTCGGAGTTGATGATGTCCCGCCCCGTGCCGAACCCCGGCATCCTCGATATTGCGCCCTACACGCCCGGCAAGAGCCCGGTGCCGGAACCGGGCCGCAAGGTGTTCAAGCTGTCCGCCAACGAGACGCCGTTCGGGCCGTCTCCGAAGGCGATCGCGGCCTACAAGGCGGCGGCTGACCATCTCGAGGACTATCCGGAGGGGACCTCGCGCGTGCTGCGCGAGGCGATCGGCCGCGCCTACGGGCTCGATCCCGACCGCATCATCTGCGGCGCCGGCTCCGACGAAATCCTCAACCTGCTGGCGCACACCTATCTCGCGCCCGGCGACGAGGCGATCTCGACCACCCACGGCTTCCTGGTTTACCCGATCGCCACCATGGCGAACGGCGCCAGGAACGTGATCGCGGCCGAGACCAATTTCACGGCCGACGTCGACGCCATACTCAAGGTGGTGACGCCGCGCACGAAACTGGTCTGGCTCGCCAACCCGAACAATCCGACCGGCACCTACATCCCGTTCGACGAGGTCAAGCGGCTGCGCGCCGCGCTGCCGTCGCATGTGCTGCTGGTGCTCGACGCCGCCTATGCCGACTACGTCTCGCGCAACGACTACGAGCTCGGCATCGAGCTGGTCGCGACCACGGACAACACGGTGGTGACGCACACCTTCTCGAAGATCCACGGCCTTGCGGCGCTGCGGATCGGCTGGATGTTCGGGCCGGCGCATATCGTCGATGCCTGCAACCGTATCCGCGGTCCGTTCAACGTCACGACGCCGGCGATGCTGGCGGCGGTGGCGGCGATCGAGGACACGGCGCATGTGCAGATGTCGCGAACCCACACCGAACAATGGCGCAACTGGCTGACCGAGGAGATCGGCAAGCTCGGGCTGAAGGTGACGCCGAGCGTCGCCAATTTCGTGCTGATCCATTTCCCGACCGACAAGGGCAAGACCGCGGCGGAAGCCGACGCCTATCTCACACGGCGCGGCCTCGTGCTGCGCGCACTCAACAATTACAAGCTGCCGCATGCGCTGCGCATGACCATTGGCACCGAGGAGGCCAACCGCCTCGTGGTCGAGGGGCTGCGCGACTTCCTGGCCGGAAAGTGACATCGTGACCACCGCCCCGCTCTTCCAACGCATCGCGCTGATCGGCTTCGGTCTGATCGGCGGCTCGATCGCGCGCGGCGCGCGCGCGCAGGGGCTGGTCGGCGAGATCGTGACCACCGCGCGCTCGGAGAAGACGCGTGCGCGCGTCGCCGAACTCGGCATCGTCGATCGCGTCGTCGAGACCAACATCGAGGCGGTGAAGGATGCCGACCTCGTCATCCTCTGCATCCCGGTCGGCGCCTGCGGCCCGGTCGCGGCCGAGATCGCCGAACATCTCAAGCCCGGCGCCATCATCTCCGACGTCGGCTCGGTGAAGGGCGCCGTCGTCAAGGACATGGCGCCGCATCTGCCTGACGGCGTCCACTTCGTCCCGGCGCATCCGGTGGCCGGCACCGAGCATTCGGGGCCGGATTCCGGCTTCGCCGAGCTGTTCATCAACCGCTGGTGCATCCTCACCCCGCCCGAAGGCACCGATCCCGCGGCGACCGACCGGCTGCGCGCGTTCTGGGCCGCGCTCGGCGCCAAAGTCGAGATCATGACGCCCGACCATCATGACCTCGTGCTCGCGATCACCAGCCATCTGCCGCATCTGATCGCCTACACCATCGTCGGCACCGCCGACGAGCTGGCGCAGGTGACGGAATCCGAGGTCATCAAATTCTCCGCCGGCGGCTTCCGCGACTTCACCCGCATCGCTGCCTCGGACCCGACGATGTGGCGCGACGTGTTCCTCGCCAACAAGGACGCCGTGCTCGAGATGCTCGGCACCTTCAACGAGGATCTGTCGAAGCTGACCCGCGCGATCCGGCGCGGCGACGGCGAAGCGCTGTTCGACCACTTCACCCGCACCCGGGCCATCCGCCGCGGCATCGTCGAGACCGGCCAGGACTCCGCCGCACCCGACTTCGGCCGGCCGCATGCGAATTTGAAGACGTAAGCGGGACGACTTCTCTCCATTCGTCGTCCCGGCGAAAGCCGGGACCCATACTCCGCGGCGGGTGTGGTTGACGGGACTCGTCGTCCCAGCATCGCGCAACAATGACCAGCTGTGGTTATGGGTCCCGGCTTTCGCCGGGACGACACCGAGTGTGTTGCGCTGCTTGTGGGTCACACGTCCGCATTCTCGCGACATGAATCGCTGATTGCCCGTCGGATTGTGTCGCCGCAGGGCCGACCCACCTACCGGCGGACGGAGCGAGCTGATAGCCTCCAGCAGGAAAGCCGGCGCGTCGCCGATGACAGGGAGCGATCAGATGATACTCAGTCCGGATCATGTGACGATCGCAGTGGCCGACGCCGGCCCGGCGATCGCGTTCTTCGCACTGCTCGGCTTCAAGAAGACTCACGTCGCGACCATCGACGGCGGCGTTCCCGCCCGGTACATGGGCATGCCGGCCATGAGAGCGCAGCACATCACCCTCGCACTCGAAGGAGCGGATTTCGAAATCCAGCTGCTTCAGTTCGACCCGCCCCCGGGGACCGATCCGGGGGTGCACCCGACCAATCTGCGAAAGCTGGGCTTCAATCACCTCGCCTTCCGCGTCGACGACATCGAGGCGGCCACCGCGCACCTGGTGGCCAACGGTGTCACCATGCTGAGCGAGGAGATGGACTACATCAGCCGGAAGCTCCGGCTGTTCGAGGGCCCGGAGGGCATCACCTTCGAGTTGGTGGAGCGGGACGCCTGAGACTACGCTGGCCAGGGCCGTTTGCATTGCCCCAAGCGGCGCGGAATGATGTCGGCTTTTGACCCGAGCGGACCCGATCTCCGGCTAGCCCGGGCCAATATCCCGCCCCATTATCACGAGACCTCGGGCGCGCTATCATCCGGCCATTCTTTGGACAAGACTGAAGGGAGTGCTGGAGGCTGATCGCCCCTGACGGATAGCCGAGTCGGCACTCTTGGGTGACATTGGACGGAAAGGGAAACGTCGATGAACTCCACACCCACTCCGAACCCAGTTGGATCGAACGATAGCCCGAGCGCGCGCGCCGACGAACGACTCGCGGAAGCCCAAAAGCAGATTGCGCGCGCCGATGAAGAACTCACGCGCTTGAGTGAACAGCTCGCGAGAATGGAGCGCGATGCCGCGTCCCACCCGTCGGCAAAGCCAAACCCGCCCTCGGTCGGACCTAACCCTGCTTCTTCCGGGCCGAGCCCTGCTTCTTCCGTACCTGGCTCGCAATCGCCGCCCGGAAGACCGGTATTCCGAGCGCTCACCGCCTTGTCGGTGGCAGCCTGTATCGTGGTCGCTGCCCTGGCTTTGCAGTCGTCATATGGCGGGGAAGCCAAGCTGCTTGTCGCCCGTTGGGCGCCGCAGCTCGTTTCAACTCCATCATTGCCGCCGGATGATCCGCAGCCTCCGGCCCAGCCCGCTCCACCTACCGTTCAGGTCGCCGCGGCAGACGCCGCTCCGCCCCAAGCGACGCCGTTGCCTCAGACCGCACCACCGCAGGACGCCGCGCCGACAGCCAACCCAGCCCTTCCCGATCAGGCGCAGCTGCTGCAAACGATCGCACGCGACCTCGCAAATGTTGAACGAAATATCGAACAACTAAAGGCGAACCAGCAACAGATGGCCCGCGAGAGCTCCAAGGCCATTGAGGAACTCAAGGCGAGCCAGGAAGAAATGAAACGGGCGCTCGCGAAGGTTTCCGAGCCGAAGGCGTCACCGCCTCCGGCACAGCCGGCTCCGGCCGCGCGCAAACCCGAGCGGACGTCTATCCCGCCATACGCAAGAGCGCGGCCTCGTATCCCGAGGGAGTGGTTCTACGACGAATGGTGACCGTCGATCTAGCCATCCTTCAGTTCCGGATCGCTTCAAGCCGGCGGCAGGCCGAGTGACCGCGCGGCCTCCATCCAGACCGGCAATTCGCGCTGATACAGCGCATTGCTGTCCTTGAAGCCGATCGCGGGCTCCAGCACGAAGGTCGCGAGCACCTCCTTCACCTTCGGATCGCTATTGGCGGCGACGCAAATCTCCGACAGCCGATCGACGATCGGCTGCGGCGTCGCCTTCGGCAGCGCCCAGCCCGAGAAGCCGCTCACGGTGAAGAACTTCGACGTCGCGCCCTGCTCGGGCAGCGTCGTGATCTCGGGAATCGCGTCGACCTTCTTCGAATGCACGGCGAACGCGACACCCCGGTTGCTCTGCAGGACGGTTTGCGCGGCGGTGTAGCTGCCCATCGCGACATCGAGCGTGCCTTCCGCGAGCCCGGTCCACATCGGTGCCTCGCCGCGATAGTGGATCGGCTCGATGGTGAGGCCATACTGCTTGTTGAGCTCGTTGATCGTCATGTGCGGCGCGGAGCCCGCGCTGTAGGTGCCGAAATTCACCTTGCCGCTACTGCGCGCATAGGCGACGAATTCCGCCAGTGTCTTGACGCCCAATTTCGGGCTCGCGACCAGCAGCAGCCCGGCGCCCGGGATCACGCTGACCAGCGTCAGATCCTTGTCCATGTCGTAGCCGGGGTTCTTCATCATCGCGCGGTTCATCACGTAAGTGGTCGAGATCGAGCACAGGATGGTGTGACCGTCAGGCGCGGCGCGCGCCACCTCGGCGGCGCCGATCGAGCCCGAGGCACCCGCCTTGTTCTCGATGACGACGGTTTGCCCGACTTGCCTTGCGATGAATTCGCCGAAGGCCCGCGCCAAAAGATCGGTCTGCCCGCCGGCGGGATAGCTGCAGATCATGCGGATTTGCCGCGAGGGCCAGGCGGCTTGCGCCGAGGCGCCGCGCGGCAGGAAGGGCATCGCGGCGGCCGCCGCTCCGGCAGCGATGACGTGACGGCGACTGAATTTCGCTGGCATTGAAGTCCCTCCCGATTTTTTGGTGAGGGTATCGCATCGGCCAGTCGCAGCTACGGGACAGATTGGCGCAGCGGGGCCGCAGGTCTGCGACGGCGCTCACCGCCGCAGCCGTTGATCCCGGATCGGCCCCGCCGATAGCGCGGCGGCCTTCTGCGCCGGCCGCTGACGGCCGACGAGGCCGGCGGTCGCCAGCATGACGCCGCCGCCGAACCACCACGAGCCGATCACGAACTCCCAGGCGCGCGGCGGAATCTCGTCGAACACGATGCCGTAGACCGACACCAGCGCAGCCAGCGCGGCGAGGAAGATGCCGCCCGCGCTCACGAGCTCGACGGCATCGATGCGACCCGTACCGCGCATCGCGGGCTTGGGAATATCGATTCCGAGATAGAAGCCGGCGGCGCCGATCACGATCGTCGTTGCGATGAAGACCAGCGTGCCGAAGACAGCGACATGGCCCTTGGCGAGCTGGGCGGCGACGAAGGTGCCGGCCATGGCACCGGCCATCGCGAGGCCAGTTCGCTGCAGCACATGCGCGGCGCGGCTGACCATCATCAATTCGCGCGCGATCACGGCCCTCTGCTTCGGTCTGGTCACGATCCTCATGTGCGGTGTTCCTTTGCCGGTGGTGCACTCCCTCTCCCCGTTCTTACGGGGTCGAGACAAGCGAAGCGTGCTCTTGGAGGGTTGGGGTGAGGGGCCGTCTCCGCATAGATGGTGATAGCAACGTTTGCGGAGGCTCCCCCTCACCCGGAGCGCATCTAACGATGCGCTCCGACCTCTCCCCGCGCGTGGGGCGAGGTAACCAGAGTTCGTAGCTCGGCTCGAAATGACATCGTCACGCCCTAGAACGGGTAGTAGCGGATCTGGGTCATGACGATGTGGTCGTCGGTCTTCGGCGCGCCGCCGACACCCTGGAAGGCGAAGCGCTGGGTGTAGGAATATTGCGCGCCGGCCTTGATGGTGCCGTAGGAGCCCTTGAAGATCGTGTCGTAGAAGCCCGCGGTGTACTGCCTCACCTCCGAAGTGTTGCCGTTACAGGTCGCGGCCAGCGAGTTTTCGATGTTGCAGCCGAGATTGTTGTAGAGCGGATTGCCGTAGCCGAACGGCACCGTGCCGACATTGGAGAAGGTCGCCTTGGTCTTTTCGAGCCCGGCATAGGCGTAGAGATCGAGCGACGGCGTCGTGTGCCAGACCGAACCGACCAGGAAAGCCGTGATCGGCAGCGGCTGGATCGAGCCGTCCTGGCGCACGGTTGCATCCGGGAATGGCGTTGCGGTGAAGCGGCCCAGCGCACCGTAGGAGGCGGAGGCCTGCACCTCGAGCAGCTTCGGCACGATCTCGGCCGAGAGGTGGCCGCCGAAGCTGACCGTGTTGACGTCGTGATTGGCGAAGTTGAAGCGATCATAGAAGTCGCGGTAGAGCGCCCACGCCTCGACATGCAGCTTGTAGGGCCCGAGCCGCGGATCCCACGCGCCCTTCACGGTGAAATCCGGAACGTGGTTGAGGCTGACATTGTTCAGGCTGTTGAAGAAGCTGCCGCCCGGACCGGTGAGATTGACCAGCAGATTCGGATTGAGCACGCCCTGCGGGCCAACCGCCGGCGTGCCGACCAGCGGGTTGTTGCCGCCGAAAAAGGATGTCTGCGGGTTCTCCGCCGAGACCGCGAGCTTGAACTCCGGCCCGATGTCCTGCCAGACCCGGACGCCCGGTTGACGCGCGCCGAGGAAGCCCGGCACCAGCTCGAAATCGATCACGCCCGGCGTATCGGCGCCTCGCGGATCGATGCCCGCCTTGCTTGGCGTGTTCAGCGACCATGATTGGCCGGCGAGGACATGCAGGCCGAGATCGCTGCGGTCGATCTCGATGCTGGCCTGCCGCAGCCGCGGATTGAACGAATTGGTCGCGACCGAATTGGCGGTCTGCGCCGCGCCCTCGAAATCGAGCTCGCCATAGCCGGCGACGTGGATGTTCTCCGTGGCGTTGGCTTCGGCGAGCACCGAGAAGCGGGTCTGGCGCGCGGTGAAGCGCGACTCGCCGGTGTTGTAGTTCTTGCTCTGCGGGAACGGGATGAAGTTGTAGACCGAGCCCGAATCGGAGGCGAGGTTGCGGCTGCGATAGATGCCGGTGAGATCGACCCAGCCGCCGAAGGTGAAGGTGACGCCCTTGTAGCAGAGCTTGCCCGATGCGCAGGGATCGAACGGCACCGGCGCCTTCGCCGTCATCTGCGCGTTCTGAATTGCGTTCTGTCTTGCGGCCAGCGCCTCCTCCTTGCGCGCCTGCGTCTCCATTTTCTGCTCGAGCTGCTTGAGCCGTGCCTTCAGCGCACGCAGCTCGGACGCATCGTCCTCCGCCAACGCCGAACCTGCCGACAGCAGCATGCTGCCGAGCAGAATTCCCCCGAGAATTCGCATCGCTTCTCCTCCACACGAGGTTGCTTCCTCAGGCGAGAGAGAGCGGTACTCGGGGAGTGATATTCGCACCGGGGCGCATTATTCCGGTCACGTTTTTCTCATCGCGGCGGCGGGAATAGATTGCCGAGACCGACGATAGCGCGCGCGAAACGTCTAGGGT
This sequence comes from Bradyrhizobium sp. USDA 4538, assembly GCF_024171045.1. Lineage (NCBI taxonomy): Bacteria > Pseudomonadati > Pseudomonadota > Alphaproteobacteria > Hyphomicrobiales > Nitrobacteraceae > Bradyrhizobium > Bradyrhizobium sp. USDA 4538. The sequence goes on along the minus strand of NZ_JALJZE010000001.1, from coordinate 4,759,726 downwards.
GGAGGCGTAACAACACCGGCCGCGATTTCGAATTGTGTTCGGGCGATGGTTTTCAACCTGCCACGGACATTGGATCGACGGAGGACTGCAACATGATCGGTGAAGTCATTGTCGTTGGTGACTTGAAGTTACGGGAGAACGCCCCGCTCGACGAATACAACCGGCTCGGCGAACGCATGTACGACATTGTCAGCCGCCTTCCGGGCTTCCTGTCGGTCAAATCATTCAAGGCGGCGGATGGCGAGGAGCTCACCCTGTTTCGCTTTGCTTCGGAGGAGGCGCTCGAAGCTTGGCGCCATCATCCCGACCATGTCGAAACCATGAGGCGAGGACATGCCGAGTTCTACGCCAGCGGCTTCCTGCAGATCTGCAAGGTGATCCGCGAGATCGGCCCGTTTGAGCACGCCTGACAGTGCGTGGACGAGCTCGCGTCGGCGCAATCCGCCGCGGCTCAGAACAGCGGCGGAATCTGCGCGACTTTCAGCGGCCCCAAGAACACCGCGCCGTCGGCGAAGCGCAGCGGGAAGCTGCGCGCCTTCTTGCCTTCGAGGGTAGCCTCGGTGCCGAGCGAATTGACGCCGGCGGAAATGCCGGCATTGGCGTTCTGCTTGATCACCTTGCCGAGGCCGGGGATGGCGCGATCCAGCGCGCCAAAGAGATTGCTGAGGTCCTGGCTCTTCACGCCGGGCGCGACGCGATCAAGCGTTGCCTGCGGCACGCCCTCCTCCAGCATCTTGTCGATGCCGAGCGCGGGGATGACGCGCTCGAGGCCGGCGACCGTCATCTGCAATTCGCCCTCGATGCGCCCTTGCGCGTTGAGGCGCAGCGTGCCGGCCGCGACCGACAGCACATCGCCCTGCTCGATCCGCGACTGCTGGATCTCGACGCTGCCGCCGGCGGCCTGGATCTCGCGGAAGCGATCGGGCCAGGGTTTCGGCGAGAAATCCTTCAGGCCATTGAGCCGCGCATGGATGTCGGCGTTGAACGGCTGGGCGAGCAGCGGATGCACCTCCTGCAAGGTGCCGCCGGCAATCTGCAGCACGGCCTCGATCGCCGGACTGTCCGGCGCCGAGCCGTCGACCTGCCTGCCGTGCAGCTCGATGTGATTGACCCGCGCCAGCGGCGCCGGCGCCGCGCCGCCGGTGCGGTCGATGGCGAGATCGTCGAACACCAGCGAGGCGCGCTGCGGCGGCGCCGGCAGGCCGACCACGCTGCTGCGTGCCTTGCTCCAGCTCACCGACAGCGTCGGCTGCGCGCCGCGCTCGGCGATCGTGGCCGGGCCCTTGAATTCGGCGATCACGAGCTTGGGATCGTAGACCTGCGCCACGACCAGGATCTCGGCGAGCCGCGCCACGAACGCCATCTGCGGCGCGGCGGTCTGCGAGACCAGCATCACGCTCGGATCGGTGCAGCGGACCTCGAACCGGAACGGGTAGCCCGCCACCGAACGGTCCCCGCAATCATAGACCCGGCCGGCCTTCGCCTCCTGCGCGCGCCAGGCATCGGCCTGCACGCCGACCTGCGAGGCGGCGAAGAACCAGAAGGCGCTCCACGCGACCGCGGCGATCAGGACCGCGACGGGGATGGCATAAAGGCCGAAGCGCGAGCGGCGGCGGGAGGCGGAGGTCTGATCCGACATGCAGGTCCTTTGGCGGGCGAATTTGTCAAAATCTAAGCGGCCGCGAGCCTTGAACAAGCCCCGAGCAACCCCTGAGCGAGCCTTCAGCAAGCCTTGGAAACAACACGGAATCCGCTTCGCTTCGACTGCCCGTTCTGCTAGCCCATCAGCGCGATGTCAGCAAATCCTCCCCATTCCGAAACCGACGGCGACCTCTGGGTGTTCGGCTATGGCTCACTGATGTGGAAGCCGGGCTTCGAGTTCCTGGAACAGGTGCCGGCGCGGCTGATCGGCGAGCATCGCGCGCTCTGCGTTTATTCGTTCGACCACCGCGGCACGCCGGAGAAGCCGGGCCTGGTGCTCGGGCTCGACCGCGGCGGCGCCTGCCGCGGCATCGCGTTCCGCGTCGCCGCCCGCCTGCGCCACGACACCATCGCCTATTTGCGCGGACGCGAGCAGACCACCAACGTCTATCGCGAGGTGATGCGCTCGGTGTGGCTGGAGAATGCGGCGCGCGAGCGCGTCAGCGCGCTGGCCTATGTGGTCGATCGCGGCCATGTGCAATATGCCGGGCGGCTGTCGCTCGCCGAGCAGCAGCGGCTGGTGCTGCAGGGCCACGGCCGCTCCGGCAACAACCGCGACTATGTGCTCTCGACAGTGGCCTCGATCGAGAAGCAGGGCTTTCGCGACACGCAGCTGCACCAGCTCGCGACGATGCTGCATGATGCCCACGCGGCGCGTCACCCGCTGCAGGATGCCCGGGATGCGTAAGGCTGCGTCGCGAGGCTCTACTTAGTTCGCTTGGCCAGCCGTCGTTTAACGACCTCGCCGAGCGGACTATCCGGCGACTTGCGGAATGCCTTGAGCTTCTTCATTTGGCCTTTGCGCAGTGCTTGCGACTGCGCTTCGCCACCATCATCGATCAGCCTTTGTAAACGGGTTGTTGCCAGATCCGCGTTTTTCGGTGTGCGGCGCGGTGCATCCGGCAAATCGCGGCGGCGGTATGGCGGCGCCCTGTGACATTTAGGCTTTTGCATCGCGGCGCGGACGGATACAAGCTGATCCGCAAACAGCGCTCGCAAATTCGATGAACCTCTCCGCCCCCTTTGTCCGACGGCCGGTCGGCACCACGCTGCTGTCGCTTGGCCTCGTGGTGGCGGGCATCATTGCGTTCTTCAAGCTGCCGGTGTCGCCGCTGCCCGACGTCGACATCCCGACCATCATGGTGCAGGCGACGCTGCCCGGCGCCAGCCCGGCCGACGTCGCCTCCACGGTGGCAAGCCCGCTCGAGCGCCATCTCGGCCAGATCGCCAGCGTCACCGAAATGACGTCGGTGTCCTCGCTCGGCTCCGCGCGCATCACGCTGCAGTTCGACATCGACCGCGACATCAACGGCGCCGCGCGCGACGTGCAGGCGGCGATCAACGCGGCGCGCGCCGACCTGCCGACCAATCTGCGCGCCAATCCGACCTACCGCAAGTTCAACCCGGCCTCGGCGCCGATCCTGATCTACACCTTGACCTCGGACACGTTGACGCCGGCCGAGCTCTATGACGCCGCCTCCACCGTGCTGGCGCAGAAGCTGTCGCAGGTCGAGGGCGTCGGCGAAGTCTCGGTCGGCGGCGGCTCGCTGCCCGCGGTGCGCGTCGAGCTGATCCCGCCGGCGCTGTACAAATACGGCATCGGGCTCGAGGACGTCCGCGCCGCGCTCTCAAGCGCCAATGCGCACAGCCCGAAGGGCGGCATCGACGTCGGCAACCAGCGCTACCAGATCTACGCCAACGACCAGGCCCGCAAGGCGGCCGACTACAGGCCGCTGGTCGTCGCCTACCGCAACGGCGCGGCGGTGCGCCTGACCGATGTCGGCGACGTGATCGATTCCGTGGAGAATGTGCGCACGCTCGGCCTTTCCAACGGCAAGCCGGCAGTCGTGATGATCGTGTACCGGCAGCCGGGCGCCAACATCATCAAGATGGTCGACACCGTGAAGGGGCTGATGCCGCAGCTGAAGGCCTCGGTCTCGCCCGCGGTCGACATCACCCTCGCGATGGACCGCTCGAAGACGATCCGGGCCTCGCTGCACGACGTCGAGATCACGCTGTTGATCGCGGTGGCCCTGGTGATCCTGGTGGTGTTCGCCTTCCTGCGCAATGCGCGGGCCACGCTGGTGCCGGTGGTGGCGGTCGGCGTGTCGCTGATCGCGACCTTCGCCGTGATGTATCTACTCGGCTACACGCTCGACATCTTCTCGCTGATGGCGCTGACGGTGGCGACCGGCTTCGTGGTCGACGACGCCATCGTGGTGCTAGAGAACATCACCCGCCACATGGACGCCGGGCTGTCGCGGCTCGAGGCCACGCTGGTCGGCACCCGCGAGGTCGGCTTCACGGTGCTGTCGATGAGCGTGTCGCTGATCGCGGTGTTCGTGCCGATCCTGCTGATGGGCGGGCTGGTCGGCCGCCTGTTCCGCGAATTCGCCATGACCATCACGATCGCGATCGTGATCTCGCTGGTGGTCTCGCTGACCACGACGCCGATGATGTGCGCGGTGCTGCTGCGCAAGGAGGAGGGCCGTCCGCATGGCCGGGTCTACCGGATCAGCGAACGCATCTTCGAGCTGATGCTGAACGGCTACCGCGCAACGCTCGGCCTCGCGCTGCGCCATCCGCTCCTGGTGATGCTGATCCTCGGCTCGACGCTCTATTTGAACTTCCATCTCTACAAGGTGGTGCCCAAGGGCTTCGTGCCGCAGCAGGACACCGGATTGCTGGTCGGCTCGATCCAGGCCGACCAGAGCACCTCGTTCCAGCTGATGCAGCAGAAGCTGACCCAGTTCATCGACATCGTGAAGTCGGATCCGGCGGTCGACACCGCGGTCGGCTTCACCGGCGGCGGCGGCGTGGGTCCCGGCGGCACCAACACCGGCACCGTGTTCGCCTCGCTGAAGCCGATGGACGAGCGCCGGCTGCGCGCCGACAAGGTGATCGAGCGGCTGCGCGAGCCATTGGCAAGCGTCGCGGGCGCCACGCTGTTCCTGCAATCGATCGGCGACCTCGGCGCCGGCGGGCGCTCGGGCAACGCGGCTTACCAGTACACGCTGAAGGGCTCGACCTTCGAGGAGCTGAACGAGTGGACGCCAAAGCTCGTCGCGGCATTGCAGAAGGAGCCGACGCTCGCCGACGTCAACAGCGACCAGCAGAACAAGGCGCTGCAAGCCAATCTGATCATCGATCGCGACGCCGCCTCCCGGCTCGGCATCACGGTCAGCCAGCTCGACAACACGCTCTATGACGCGTTCGGGCAGCGCCAGGTCTCGACCATCTTCGTCGCGCGCAACCAGTATCATGTGATCATGGAGGTCGCGCCGCGCTTCTCGCAGGACCCGCAAACCCTGAAGGAGGTCTATATCTCGACCTCGGGCGGCTCGGCGAGCGGCACGCAGAGCACCAATGCGGTGGCTGGCACGGTGGCCTCGTCCTCGCAAAAAAGCTCGGTCAGCGCGGTCGCCGCCAATGTGGTGCGCAACCAGGCCACCAATTCGATCGGTGCCACCGGCAAGGGCGTCGCCTCGACCGGTACCGCGGTCTCCACCAGCGCGGAGACCATGATCCCGCTGTCGAGCGTCGCGCGCTTCGAGCACGGCGAGACGCCGCTCTCCGTCAATCATCAGGATCTCCTGGTCTCCAGCACCATCTCGTTCAACCTGCCGCCGGGCGTCTCGCTGAGCACGGCCACCACCACGATCGAGAACGCGATGCACGCGCTCGGCATGCCCGCGGGCATTTCCGGCGGGTTTGCGGGCTCCGCGAAAATCTTCCAGCAGGCGCTGGCGAACGAGCTGTTCCTGATCCTCGCCGCGCTGGCGACGATCTACATCTCGCTCGGCATGCTCTACGAGAGCTACATCCACCCGCTGACCATCCTCTCCACTTTGCCCTCGGCAGGCGTCGGCGCGGTGGCGGCCTTGATGCTGTCGCACACCGATTTCGACATCATCGGCATGATCGGGGTGATCCTCTTGGTCGGCATCGTGAAGAAGAACGCCATCATGATGATCGACTTCGCGCTCGATGCCGAGCGCCAGCGCGGGCTGTCGTCGCGCGATGCGATCTACGAAGCCTGCCTGATGCGGTTCCGCCCGATCATGATGACGACCCTCGCCGCCTTGTTCGGCGCGGTGCCGCTGATGATCGGTCTCGGCGAAGGCAGCGAGCTGCGTCAGCCGCTTGGCACCGCGATCTTCGGCGGGTTGATCCTGAGCCAGATCCTGACGCTCTACACGACGCCGGTGGTCTATCTCTATCTCGACCGCGCGAGGCTGTGGACCCAGCGCCGCCGCGCCGCGCGCCGCGCACGCCGGGCAGCGGCATCAAGCGCCGCCGGTCGTTGACAGACCGGTATCGATGTTGCCAACCTTGCGCGTGAGCGGACGCAAGGAACCGATCTGTGGCTCTCGCACCTGATATCGCCGCGTCGCGCTGGTTCAACACCAGCGAGTCGCTGACCCTGGCTGGGCTGCGCGGCCGGCCGGTCCTGCTGCACGCGTTCCAGATGCTGTGCCCCGGCTGCGTCGCGCACGGCACGCCGCAGACCCAGCGCGCGTTCGAGCTGTTCAAGCATTCCGACCTGCAGGTGATCGGGCTGCACACCGTATTCGAGCACCACGCGGCGATGACGGAGGTGTCGCTGGAAGCCTTCATCCACGAGTACCGGCTGACCTTCCCGATCGGCGTCGACGAGGCCGGCGAAGGCACGCCGATCCCGGTCACCATGCAGCGCTACGGCATGCAGGGAACGCCGACCAGCATCCTGATCGGCCGCGACGGCAACATCGTGCATCATGGCTTCGGACAGCAGAGCGACATGGCGCTCGGCGCGATCATCGCGGCCGAGCTTGCCGCGCCGCATGGCCGATAGCGGCTCGCCCCGGCTGCAACCCGGCTCACGCGACTGCGTTATGACGGCGTCGCGCAATGCGTGATAGCGTTCCGCCAACCAGAACCATCGCCTTGCGGGAGGATGTCATGAAAACCTATCAGCTTTACATCAACGGCCAGTATGTCGACCCCGCCAATGGCGAATGGTTCGACAGCATCGATCCCTATCGCGGCGAGGCCTGGGCAAAGATTCCGCGCGGCACCGCCGCCGACGCCGACAAGGCGGTGAAGGCCGCCAATGAGGCGATGTGGCGCGGCCCCTGGGCGAAGATGACGGCCTCCGCGCGCGGCAAGGTGATGCGCAAGCTCGGCGACCTCGTCGCGGCCAATGCCGAGCGCCTTGCCGAGATCGAGGTGCGCGACAACGGCAAGCTGATGGCCGAGATGCTCGGCCAGTTGCGCTACCATCCGGAGTGGTGGTGGTATTTCGGCGGGCTCGTCGACAAGCTCGAGGGCGGCCTGGTGCCGATCGACAAGGCGGAGACCTTTGCCTACACGACCCATGAGCCGGTCGGCGTGGTCGCGGCGCTGACCGCCTGGAATTCGCCGCTGCTGTTCGTCGCCTGGAAATGCGCCGCCGCGCTCGCCGCCGGTTGCGCCGTGGTCGTCAAGCCGTCGGAATTCACCTCGGCCAGCACGCTGGAATTCGCCGCGCTGACCAAGGAGGCCGGAATTCCCGACGGCATCTTCAACGTGGTGACCGGCTTCGGTCCCGAGGCCGGCTCCGCGCTGATCGCCCATCCGGGCGTCGCCAAGATCACCTTCACCGGATCGGACACGACCGGCGCAAAGGTCTACGAGACCGCGGCCAAGAGCCTGAAGCGCGTCTCGCTCGAGCTCGGCGGCAAGTCGCCCAACATCGTGTTCGAGGACGCCGACCTCACCGCCGCCGCGGCCGGCGCGATCTCCGGCATCTTCGCCGCCACGGGGCAGACCTGCATCGCCGGGTCGCGCCTTCTGGTGCAGAGCTCGATCAAGGAGAAGTTCGTCGCGCGGGTGCTGGAGCTGGCAAAGTCCGCCAAGATCGGCGATCCCATGCAGTCAGACACCAATGTCGGCCCGATCACGACGCCGGCGCAGTACAAGAAGGTGCTCGACTATATCGACATCGCGAAAGCCGAGGGCGCGCGCTGCCTGCTCGGCGGCAAGCCGGCCACCGGCGACGGCATCAAGGGCGGCCAGTTCGTCGAACCGACCATCTTCACCGACGTCGACAACACCATGCGGATCGCGCGCGAGGAGGTGTTCGGACCGGTGCTGTCGATCATCTCTTTCGACACCGAGGAGGACGCCATCCGGATCGCCAACGACACGATCTACGGCCTTGCCGCCGGTATCTGGACCAAGGATCTCGCGCGCGCCATCCGCGTGCCGAAGCAACTGCGCGCCGGCACCGTGTGGGTGAACACCTACCGGGCCATCAGCTACATGATGCCGTTTGGCGGCATGAAGCACTCCGGCGTCGGCCGCGAAAGCGGCATCGACGCGGTCCGCGAGTATCAGGAGACCAAGAGCGTCTGGATCTCGACCGCGACGGACGTGCCGGCGAACCCGTTCGTGATGCGGTGAGTTTTCCGCACTGACATCGCTTACTTCACCTCTCCCGACGGACAGAGGTACGACGGCACCCGCGCGCCAAGCGGCCGCACTTGACGTGCAGCGCGGAGCAGCGATCATGAGTGCCTGCGGCACACACCGAAGAGTGTGGCCGATATTTGGGGAGATTCGCCATGACGTTTCGTTACTCGCGCGCGGTGTTCTGCGCGCTCATGCTCGCCGCCGCCCAACCTGCCCTCGCCGACAAGAAATACGGCCCCGGCGTCACCGATACCGAGGTGAAGATCGGCCAGACCATGCCCTATAGCGGCCCGGCGTCCGCCTACGGCACCCAGGGGCGTCTCGAAGAGGCCTACTACGCGATGATCAACGCGAAGGGCGGCGTGAACGGCCGAAAGATCAAGCTGATTTCACTCGACGACGCCTATTCGCCGCCGAAGACCGTGGAGCAGACGCGACGCCTCGTCGAACAGGACGAGGTGCTGGCGATCATCGGCACCATCGGCACGCCGACCAATTCAGCGATCCAGAAGTATCTGAACCAGAAGAAGGTCCCGCAGATCTTCATTTCGACGGGCGCGGCAAAATGGGACGACCCGAAGAACTTCCCGTGGACCACCCAGCTTTATCCGCCCTACCAGATGGAGGGCATGATCTTCGCCAAATATCTGTTGAAGAACAAGCCCGACGCGAAGCTCGGCGTGTTCTCCCAGAACGATGATGCCGGAAAGGATTACGTCAAGGGGCTGAAGGATGGCCTCGGCGACAAGGCGAAGACGATGATCGTGAAGGAAGTGACCTACGAGGTTTCCGATCCGACGGTCGATTCGCAGATCGTCTCCCTGAAAGCCTCCGGCGCCGACACGCTGTTCACGATGGCGACGCCCAAGTTCGGCGCGCAGGCGATACGCAAGGTCTACGAGCTCGGATGGAAACCGCTGAACTACGTGGTCAGCGTCTCCTCATCGATCAAGGGCGTCATGGAGCCGGCCGGCATCGAAGCTTCAAAGGGATTGTTGACCGCGCTGGCGTTCAAGACCCCGACCGATCCCACCTGGGAGAACGCGGCCGACGTGAAGGAGTTCAAGGATTTCCTGGCGAAGTGGTATCCGCAAGGCGACATCGCCGACGGCAGCAACGTCACCGGCTACATCTCGGCCTATATGACGGTGAAGGTCATCGAGATGTGCGGCGATGATCTGACGCGCGAGAATTTGCTGAAGCAGGCAACCAACCTCAACAAGGTGGTCGCGCCGCTGCTGCTGCCCGGCATCGCTATCTCGACGCGGCCGGACCGCTATGCGCCGTTCACGCAGATGCAGATCGCAACGTTCGACGGCAAGAGTTGGGTGCCGCAAGGCGAGACCTTCAACACCGACGCGGCGGCCGGTCAGTGATGGCGACGCCTTTCGCGATACGGTAACTCTCCGCATCGTCATGAGCCGGGCAGCCGCCCGAAGGACGGCATCGCTTCGGCTTGCCTGTGCCCGGCCATCCACCGTCTTGCTTCAGGCCGAACCAAAAACGTGGATGCCCGGGACAAGCCGGGCATGACGATTTCTGAAGGGACCGACGAAACGCGGGCACGAAATTCCCGGCAGCAACCGCACCAGGGCTTGTGCTGCGCCTACCCTTTCGCCGCGTTCGGCACACCGCCGAACAATTTCGCCTGCTCGGCGCGGCCGGCCTCGACGATGCGGGTGGTGGCGGTTTCGATCTGGTCGCGCAGGCGGGCCATGAATTCGTCGCGCGGCAATCCCGGCGGCAGCGGATCGAGGATTTCGACCACCAGCGTCCCCGGATAGCGCATGAAGGTGCGGCGCGGCCAGAACAGCCCGGAATTGAGCGCGATCGGCAGGCACGGCACGCCGCTCTCGGCATAGATCTGCGCGACGCCGGCCTTGTAGTTCGGCGGCGCCCCTGGTGCGGTACGGGTGCCTTCCGGGAAGATCACAAGCTGCCGGCCGAGCTTCACCTCGGCCGCGGCGCGCTTCAGCGTCTTGATCAGCGAGCGCGGGCCGCCGCCGCGCTCGACCGAGATCATGCCGACCTTCTTGAGGTACCAGCCGAACACCGGGATCATCATCAACTCGCGCTTCAGGATGAACAGCGGATGCTCGAAGAAGCGCACCAGCGCAAACGTCTCCCAGAACGACTGGTGCTTCGAGGCGACGACCAGCGGCCCGCTCGGAATCTTCTCGATCCCGCGAAACTCGATCCTGATGTTGCAGATCACGCGCATCAGGAACAGGCTGGTGTTGGCCCACGCGACTTCGAGCGCCATCAACGCCCCCCGCGGCAACAGCAGCGCCGGCAGCGCGATGATGCAGAGCACCACCAGCACGAGATAGAACAGCACGTTGAAGATCAGCGAGCGCAGGAAGATCGAAGTCATGCTCAACGACTATCCTCTGTGAAATCATCAGTCATTCCGGGGCGCGAAGCGAACCCGGAATCTCGAGATTCCGGATATGGTGCTGGCGCACCATTCCGGAATGACGGTGCCTGATACATCAATTCGCCTGCGCCGTCGCCGGGCGGCGTGGCGCGGCAGCCGGCTCGGCGAGATCGGAGGTCAGGTCGAGGCCGAGATCGGCCAGCCGCACCCGCATCTCCGCGGCGACATATTTGGCGTATTCCGATAGCAAGAGACGGAACGTCGCGCCACTCGTCCACCACGGCTCGTCGCGCCATTTGTCGCCGACCACGGCGAACGGGATCAGCGTCACGTCGGGCATCGCATGTGACAGTTCCACGATCGCCCGCGGCATGTGGTAGTTCGAGGTCACCACGATCAGCGACTTGAAGCCGCGCTCGCGCGCCCAGCGCCGCGTCTCCGCCGCGTTGCTGCGGGTGTTGAGCGCCGAGCGGTCGAGATCGACGCAACAGCTCATCAGCCCCTTGCTGTCCGGCACCGAGCGGGAAATGTCGCTGGCGTCGTTGGTCGGATGTACGCCCGAGATCAGCAAACGCTTGCCGTAGCCGGCGGCCAACAGTTCCATGGCGTCGGACACCCGCGACGAGCCGCCGGTCAGCACCACGATGCCGTCGGCATTTTGCGGCGGATCGGTCTCGACGCCGCGCAATTGCGAGAGGAAGCCGACAAAGCCGACCGCAGCGGCGACGAAGGCAAGCGCCAGCGGCGCGACGATGACGGCGCGCAGCCAGCCGCGCGGGCGCGCGGCAAAGCCATTCGGCGACGTATCGTCGGACTGCAAACTCATGTGATGCGGTTATCCTTCCCCCCGGGTGATTTTAAAGCATGATCCGGAAAAGTGGAAACCGGTTTTCCCCGGGACCAGGGCCGCGTGCATGCGCGCGAATTCACACTTGGGCGACGAAATGCAATCACAAGGCGGCGCCATGATTTCGAGTTTCGCAGCGCCGTCAGTCGATGTCGTCGAGCGTGGCAAACAGGGTGCGCCGCGATGCCCACGCGGTGATCGCCGCGATCAGCACCGCCTGCATCGCCAGCACCAGATAGCCGGACGGGCGCAGCGAGAACGTGCCGAGCAGGGCCGCGAACTGGTCGCCCACCGGCGTGCCGGAGAACCAGTTGGCGATCGACTCGGAGAAGCCGAACGCCAGCATCGCCGCACCGCCACCGATCAGCCCGCCTTCGAGGCCGAGCCGAAGGAAATGGCGCAGGAAGCGGTTGGCGATGAAGCTGTCGCCGGCGCCGACGAAATGCAGCACCTCGACGATCGGGCGGTTGGCGGCCATCGCGCCGCGGGTCGCGAACGACACCGAGATGATGGTTGCGATGATCACGAGGATGAGGATGCCGACGCCGGCGAACGTCGTGGCGCCGGTCATCGAGCGCATGCGCTCGATCCAGGCGCGGTGATCGTCGACGCTTGCGGTCGGCGCCGCCTGGGTCACCCGCGCGCGTAAGCCGGCGAGATCGAGCGTGGTGCCAGGCTGCACCCGCGCCACGATGACGCGCGGCACCGGCAGTTCGTCGATCGAGAGCCCGCTGCCGAGCCACGGCTCCAGCAGCTTGGCGGATTCCTCCTTGCTGAACGGACGGACCTCGAGAATGCCGGGCTGCGCCCGCATCGCCTCCACCGCGGCCTGCGCGTCGCGATCGAGATCGCGGCCGGGCGAGGGGCGCACCTGGATGGTGATCTCGCTCGACACTTCCGACTGCCATTCGGCGGCCGAGGCGCTGACCAGCAACACGGTGCCCGTCGTCAGCGAGGCGAGGAAGGTCATGATCGCGACAACCGCGACCAGTGCACGACCCGAGATCGAGGCGCGCGGCACGATCGGCGACATGTTGCGCGCGGTGGCCGGGACCTGCGGGCGTTCGCGCCCGAGATCGACCAACGACACTTTCTCGTCGCCGCTCCTATTCATAGATGTGCAGCCGTCCCTGATGCAGCACCAGCCGCCGCGCCTCGTATTGATCCATCAGCGTGATGTCGTGGGTCGCGATGATGACCGCGGTGCCGGATTTGTTGAGCTCGATGAACAGCCGCAGCAGGCGGCGCCCGAGCGTCGGATCGACGCTGCCGGTCGGCTCGTCCGCCAACAGCAGTTGCGGCCGCGAGATCACCGCGCGCGCGATCGCGGCGCGCTGCTTCTCGCCGCCCGACAGGATCGGCGGCAGCGCATCCATGCGCTCGCCGAGGCCGACCCATTTCAAGAGATCGATCACCTCGCGACGATAGCTCGATTCCTCGCGGCCCATCACGCGGAACGGCAGCGCGACGTTCTCATAGGTGGTCATGTGATCGAGCAGGCGAAAATCCTGCAGCACGATGCCGATCCGCTTGCGCAGGTCGGCGACCTGATCCTTGCTCAGCAGCGAGACGTCCTTGCCGAACAGATTGACCAGCCCGCGGGTCGGCCGCAACGACAGGAACAACAGCCGCAGCAGCGAGGTCTTGCCCGCGCCCGACGGCCCGGTGAGGAACTGGAACGAGTGCGCCGGGATCATGAACGAGAGGTCGCGCAAAATCTCCGGGCCGAGCCCGTAGCGCAGACCGACATTTTCGAACCGAACCAATGCGCTAGCTCCGTTCGAGAGGGCCGATGGCCCAATACCCCACACCGACGGCGAAGACGGCCCGAACCCCGGCCGAGCGCCCGCGAACCGCACAGAAAGCTTGTGCTTCGGTTATGGTTTCCGATTCGTTAACGGTCGCTAAGTAGCATCCGGGCATCCACACGGTGGAGATTCGGCCTCCATGCATATTGTTTGCCCGCATTGTACAACATCCTACGCAATCAATCCGGCCACCCTTGGCGAGACCGGACGCACCGTCCGTTGTTCCCGCTGCCGGGAGGTCTGGCTGGCCCGGCCGGAGGACGCCATCGGGGCGACCGCGCCCACTCTGGCCTATCAGTCCGCCGGATCCGACCTCGCCGCCGAATGGGAGGCCATGGGCCGGGAGGAGGCTGACGCGACCCCGATGGTCGAGAGCCCCTCGATTTCGGCCGATTTGCCCGCCGAGGGCAGCGACGCCGCCACGGAATGGCCGGCGCTAGCCGAGGCGGATGCCGCGGCCCATGCCGACGCCGGGGACGCGGGAACCAGGGGCCGCTTCCGCCTGCCCCGGTTTCCCCGCCTGTTCCGCCTGCCCGCCCTGCCCCGAATTCCGTTCATGCCGGTGATCGGTGCCCTGCCGACCACCTGCGGCGCCATGGCCGCGCTGATCATCGCGCTGTTCGTCTGGCGCAACGACGTGGTGCGGCTGCTGCCGCAGACCGCGCTGTTCTACAAGATGGCCGGGCTCGACGTGAATTTGCGCGGGCTCGCCTTCAAGGATCTCAAGATCACCAACGAGACCGTGGACGGCAAGCCGGTGCTGGTGATCGAGGGCATGATCGTCGGCCAGACCAGGAAGCCGGTCGAATTGCCGCGGCTGCGCTTCTCGGTCCGCGACGCCCAGGGCGCCGAAATCTATGCCTGGAACGCCGTGCTGGAGCAGCCGGTGCTCAATCCCGGCGAGCGGGCCTTCTTCAAGTCGCGCCTCGCCTCGCCGCCGCCCGAAGGCCGCAATATCGACGTACGCTTCTTCAACAAGCGTGATCTCACCGGCGGCCGCGCGTGAGCCGCCGGCCAACTCCATCGGGAACCGACCAATCACCATGACGCGTGTTCTGATCGCCGACGACGAAGACTCGATGCGCTCGCTGGTGGCGCGCGCCATCGCCATGGACGGCCACGAAACCGTGACCGCGCAGGACGGCGCCGAGGCGCTGGAGGTGCTGACGCGCGACGAAGGCGCGTTCGACCTTCTGCTCACCGACATCCAGATGCCCGTGATGGATGGCATCGCGCTGGCGCTGACCGCGGCGCGCGACTTCCCTGCGCTGAAGATCCTGCTGATGACCGGCTTCGCCCATCAGCGCGAACGCGCCTCCGGCCTCGAGGCGATCGTGCATGACGTGGTGACGAAACCGTTCTCGGTGGCCGATATCCGCACCGCAGTCGCGGACGCGCTGGCGGCGCGGAAGGCCGGCTAGTGTGCTGAATGCGAAGTTCGTGCGATTTCGCGGCAGCCACTTTCACGAACTTCGCATTCATAAAGCACACTAGAATCATAAGTTTGCTAGTGTCCTTATCGAATCCGAAGTTCGCTCCGAAGGTGCGGCCAATGATGCGAACTTCGGATTCGGGACACTAGGGTTACGAGCTCAACTCGGAAAGCATGCCCGGGCGGTCAGCGTCACCGGGGATAGATTGAGAAATTGCGCAAATTGAAATGCATAACTCGCGCTGACCACGTTGCCGCAGGCTGACGTGGAATAGGTGAATGTCTGCGCCGGGAGCGTGAGGCCGAACGCCTGCTGCGCGGCGTAATTCGTGATGGCGCTCCCGCTTGGACAGAGCGTGCTGTTGACGGTCGCGCAACGCGCCGCCATTTCCGTGCCGTGCTGCAGCCCGAGCTGGGTCCAGAACAGCAGTCCGAATTCGATGATGCCAAATATGAACAGGAAGAACACGGGAGCGGTCAGGGCGAATTCCAGCGCGGAGGCCCCTCGATTGTCCCGCCATAGCGGTGTGAGTTTCACTGCAGCCTCGCAGTGGACTGGGCGCTATAGGTGTAGGTGGCCGCCACAATCTGATAATTGATCAGCGTGTAGTAGGTCCCTTGCGCCGAAACCATGGCATATGTTCCGGCCTGCGCGCCGCTGGGGCAGACCGCACCGCAACTGACGGTGCTGACCCCCGAACTGGTCGGGCACCCGCAAAACTGGTACGGCTTGGGCGAAGCATTGATGGCTGTGGAATTCGTGGCGGCTGTTACGGCGCTGGTGACGCCAGTCTCGTCAAAGCCGCGCACGATGGCGTATTGCGCTCCCGCCTGCGCGGCATTCTCGACCTGCATCTTGCGATAGAGCGCGAGTCCGATGTCGGTTACCGAGACGACCATCAGGGACAACAACGGGATCATGATGCCGAATTCGATGGCCGCGACGCCGCCCCTGTCGTGAACGGCGGTGCGCACAAGCCGCGTCAGAGAGAAAACCAATCGACCACGGCTGTTGGATGAGGATCTCTGGATTTGCATCGGGGCCAACCTCACTCGATGAGTTGCGCGGTTTGCGTGCCTATCGTCGCGGTGCCGAGCGCCGAACAATTGACCTGAAGGTTCGACGTGCCGCTGAACGTCAGCGTGTCCGCGATGATCTTGGTGCATGATGTGCTTGTGCCGTTACCACCGCCGAAGCTGAGGTCGGCCTTCGGCAGGTAGATGGCGCCGCCGAAGTTCTGGGTGGCACCACCCGTGAGATTAAAGGTAGTCCCGGCCGGCATGTTGCGGTCGCCATACATGACGATGCCCTTCGTGGAGCCGGAGGTCGGCGCCGTCAGATCGACGATCGCGTTGCTGCCGATCGAAGCCGTGCCCCACTTGCTTCCCGAGCCCGTAAAGACCAGGGTCACGCCGCTGCCCGTGATGGTGGCGTTGCCCGCGACGCTCAGGTTCGAGCCGTCCAGGTAATAGATGCCCGGATCGAGGTTCAGCGTTGCGCCGGCATTCACCGTAATGCTGCCCGAGTAGCAGCCGGGGCTGAGAGAATTCGTCTTTCCGTTGGAATTGACCGTAATCTTGGCGTTCGTACAGCTCGGCTTCGACGGCGGAGAGACGTTCGCATACGGGTCAGCCGTTGGCTTCATATGCGTCTTGACGCCGTTGGTGGCGGTGATGTTGCTGGTGCCGGAAACGTCGCCGACGACGCCGACCTGATTGGCGGCGACCGTCGCGCTGCCGGCCACGTTGAGCGATGGGCTTGCACCCGAGTTGCTGTAAAGGTTGCACTTGATCAGGTTGAGCTGGTTGCCGCCGCTCACGTTGACCGCGGGACTGGCGCTGGCGTTGAGCGCAAGCACGCAGCCCGTCCCGGAATTCGGCAGCGCGACCGCGCGCGCGGTGACCGGCACCGGGGCCGAGCCGAACAAGGCTGACAGCAACCGCTGTTGCGGTTGGCTCACGATGACTTCGACCGCCTGCAGGTTCGACGTCTGACTGCCGGTCTTCGGCGGTTGATTCACCGTGACCGTGACGTTGTTCGCCCCGTTCGCGTAACCGTAGTTTGCCGTGACCGCATTGGCTTCGGACAAAAGGTCGGCGCCTGCACTTGCCGCCGTTGCGGCGCTTACCGCGCCGGAGTCGGCGGCACTCTGCATGTTCTTATGTTTGTAGTACCACCATCCCACCTCGGTACCGAGCCCTGCCGTGCCGACCAGGACCGGCATGAGCAGCGCTGAAATGATCACATAGCTGCCCGACTGGTCTCGAACGAATTGTCGAACCAAGCTGGTCTGATGTTGGTGCCGGCGAGTAATACCCAATGGCCGGTATGACGATGCAATGAATAAACGGCTGTGCCTCATGTGCTCTCCTGAGACGCTTGCCAATTTTCCGAAGTAAGGTGACGCAAGCGACTTAAATGCGCACCAACGGGAACCCGACAATTTTAGGAAAATTGTGCGAAACGGGCGGACGACACCCGGTCCCGATCGCACCCGATTGGAACGCGGGGCGCGTAGCCCGCAGAAGCTGACGTCTGCAGGCTTACGACCGTCGTGCATATTCCGCGTCATTCCAGTGGAAGCGCGGCATACAGGTCGCCGTGGCCGTTCGATTCAAGCGCCGATGTCTCGTGAGTAGGCACGAGCTTTCACGGATGACGACAGTCGAAGGACGAGGCGCTCAATAATCCTTCAGCAGCCGCTCGATGTAGTCGAGCTCGATCTGCGGCCGCGACGGATCGGCGAGGCGGCGGCGCAGCTCTTCGAGGATGCGGCGGACGCGCTGCACGTCGATCTCGCCGGGGATCTTCACCGTGTAGTCGTCGCCGAATTCCCGACCGTGCAACGGGCGGCCGAGCGGATCGGTCTGGTTGCCGCCGCTCTGCTGGCGGCCGGCGCGGTTGCCGGGGCTGTCGCCCGGCTGGTCGCCATCGCCCTGCTGCATCGCGTCGGCGAGGCTCTGGGCGCCCTTGCGCAGCGCATCCAGCGCACGGCCCTGCGAATCCACCGCGCCGTCGGCATTGCCCTCGCCGAGCCGCCCGGAGGCATCGCCCATCGCGGAATCGGCCTGGTCGAGCCCGTCATCGCCGTCATCGCCCTGGTCGCCGCCTTGATCGCCCGGCTGCGCCTGGTCGCCCTTCTGACCCTGGCCTTTCTGGCCCTTCTGGCCGCGCTGGTCCGGTCCCATGCCGCGCTTGGCGAGCTCTTCCTGCAGCTTCTTCAGGCGATCGCGCAGCGCCTGCTGGTCCTGCTGCAGGTCGCCCATCGACTGCTCGCCCTGCTTGCCGCGCATGCGGTCGCGGCGGGAATCCTGGCCCTGCTTGAAGGTCTTGTCGCGCAATTGCTGCTGCTTGCGGATCATGTCGCCGAGCTCGTTGAGCGACTGCTGCATGTCGTCGTCGCCCTGATTGGGCTGCGCCATTTGCAGGTTTTCCAGCATCTGCTGCATCTGCTCGAGCAGCTGCCGCGCCGCATCCTTGTCGCCGGAGCGTGACAGCCGCTCCATGCGATCGAGCATGTTCTTGAGATCCTGCTGGCTCAGCACCTTGGCATTGGGATCGAGCGGCCGGGCGAGCTGCTGCGGATTGTTGCGGAACTGCTCGACCATCTGGCGGAGGAAATTGTCCAGCGCGGCGCGCAGATTGTCGGTGAGCTTCTTGATCTCCTCGTCGGTCGCGCCGCGCTCGAGCGCCTGCTTGAGCGCGTCCTGCGCCGCACGCAGCGCCTTGTCGACGTCCGAGATGTTGCCGTCCTCGATGGTGACGGCGAGCGACCACAGGCTGGCGACCACCTCGCGCAATTGGTCGTCGGTGCGCGCCGCCTCGAGCTGCCGGCTCACGGTGTGCAGGCCAAGGTAATAGCCGGTCTCCGGCATGAACATTTCGGGCGCGATCATCAGCGCCTCGAGCGCGGCGAACACCTGGCCGTTCTGATTGGCGTCGAGCGCCAGGATACGGCGCTGCTCGATCAGCGCGCGCGCCAGCGGCTTGGTGAACAGGCGCTCCGGCAGCCGCATGTTGAACGGCTCGCTCTTGCCCTCATTGCCGGCCTCGTCCTTGGCCGTCAGCGTCAAGGTCACGTCGGCGCCGGCATAGGGATCCTCACTGAGGTCCTTCACGGTCTGGCCGACGCCGTTGCGGGTGCGCGCATTCGGCAGCACCAGCGCGAATTGCGGCGGCTCGAACAGCGGTCGCGGCTGCGCCGCCTTGCCGTCGGCATCCTTCTTGCCGTCAGCCTCCTTCGGCGCATCGGTCGGCCGCACTGCGAATTGCGCGCGCGCTTCGCTGACGCCGTAGTCGTCCTCGAGCCGGTAGGACATCTGCAGCGCGCCGCGCGCCTGCCGCTCCGGATCCTTGGCGAGCGCAATCGACGGCGGGCGGTCCGGCGTCGCAGTGAACTTCCATTGCGGCTGGCCGGCCGGCGCGCGGACATGCGCGGTGCCGTCGCCAGTGATCTTGAAATGCCGCTCGTTGGTGCCCTTGGGCGCCTGCCCGTCCGGCGCGACCTCGGTAACACCGCCACCGACGACGACGTCGATGCTGCCGCCGCTGGAGCGCACCAGGAGCGTGCTGCCGGCCGGAACCGCGAGCGGGGTGGTGTCCGCCGCGTTGGCGTCCTTATTGGCGTTCGACAGAATGATCGGCGGCTTGCCGGTGTAGTTGGGCGGCGTCACCCAGGCATCGACCCGGACATTGGCCGGCGCCATGATGCCGTTCCAGTCGAATGCGGAGGCGACCCGCAGGCCGCGCTCGTCGCCGGCGGCGACATAGCTCGCGACCAGCATCACGATGACCAGCGCGCGCAGCGCCCAGGGGTCGTGCAGCGACACGCGCGGCCGCGGCAGCCCGGCGCGGATGCGCTTGATCGAGGCCAGCGTGCGCTCGCGCTGCGCCTGCCACAGCGCCAGCGCAAACGGGTCCTTGTTGGTGAGCGTGTCGGAGAGCGTGGTCGCCGGACGATGGCGAATGCCGGCGCCGCGGTCGAGCCGGCTCAGGCCCTCCTCGCGGCTCGGCCAGCGGAAGCGCACCAGCGGCGACAGCGCCGCGAGCGCGGCAATCGCGAACAGGCCGGCGCCGGCCACGCGTGCGACAAACGGCAGCACCAGCCACAGCCCGGCCCAGGACGCGACCAGGAACAATCCTGCGACCGTCAGGAACCGGGCCAGATGCGGCCAGGCCCGTTCCCACCCAATCGCGAACCTTGCCCGCTGCAGAGCCTCTGTCAGTTTCAGCCGCGCGATCGCATCGCTGTCGCGGACGGCGCGTGACGGGTCAGAGGGGTCGATGTTGGCTCCGCTCAATAAAATCTCCGGGGTAGCCGGCAGGTCAGCCTAGCACGGCGGCGGCTTTGAGGCACCCGTTCCAGGCAGTAACCCACACCGGGAAATACGCATAACACGAAGGCGTGACTGCGGCGGTTCGACCCCGTAACGTCCCGGCCGAACCATCGCATTAACGCATGAGGAACGCGATATGGACCAAAAAACGCACGACAAGGGGCTCGAAATCCGCAAGGCGGTGCTGGGCGAAGCCTATGTCAACAATGCGCTGAAGAATTCGGACAGCTTCAACAAGCCATTCCAGGAACTCGTCACCGAATATTGTTGGGGCGCGGTCTGGGGCCGCGAGGAACTGCCGCGCAAGACCCGCAGCATGCTCAACCTCGCCATGATCTCGATCCTGAACCGGCCGCACGAATTGAAGGCCCACATCAAGGGCGCGCTGACCAACGGCGTATCCCGCGACGAAATCCGCGAGATCTTCATGCAGGTCTCGATCTATGCCGGCATCCCCGCCGGCGTCGACAGCTTCCGCATCGCGCGCGAGGTGTTCGCCGAACTCGACAACAAGGCGTGAGCGAGCTCCACTCGTTGTCGTCCCGGCCAAGCGAAGCGCGAGCCGGGACCCATAACCACAGCTCGTCGTGGTTACGACGGCTGTGGCCCCGACTGCACCAAACAACTTAGTCCTGGGGTTATGGGTCCCTGCTTTCGCAGGGACGACATCGTGTGGGAGGCGCGCATATCGCACATAACGACATAGAGGAAACGACTCATGGAAATCGGATTCATCGGCCTCGGGAAGATGGGCTTCCCGATGGCGCGCCGGCTGATCGAGGCCGGCCACAAGCTCACCGTGTTCGACACCAGCAAGGACGCGCTCGACAGGCTGGTCGCACTCGGCGCGGTGGCCGCAACCTCGCCCAAGGACATCGCCGACCGCGTCGAGACCGTGATGGCGAGCCTGCCCTCGCTGCAGGCCTCACTCGAGGTCGCGACCGGCGCGGGCGGCGTGATCGAGGGCACGCGCGTCAAACGCTTCATCGACCTCTCCACCGTCGGCTCGCGGATGGCGGTGAAGATCCACGAGCTGTTGGCCAAGAAGAACATCGTGCAGATCGACAGCCCGGTCTCCGGCGGCGTCGCCGGCGCCGAGAAGGGCACGCTGGCAGTGATGGTGTCGGGCCCGCGCGCCGATTTCGAACTGGTGAAGGGCGCGCTCGACGTCATCGGCAAGGTGTTCTTCATCGGCACCAAGCCGGGCTCCGGCCAGACCATGAAGCTCGCCAACAACTTCCTGTCGGCGACCGCGATGGTGGCGACCTCGGAGGCTGTTGTGATGGGCGTCAAGTCCGGGCTCGATCCGGCCGTGATGATCGACGTCATCAATGCCGGCTCCGGGCTGAACACCGCGAGCCGCGACAAGTTTCCGCGCTCGGTGTTGCCGCGCAGCTTCGACTTCGGCTTCGCCACCGGCTTGATGGTGAAGGACGTGCGGCTCGCCGTCGAGGAGATGCGCGCGCTCGGGCTGTCGATGGAAGTCGCCGAAGCGGTCGGCCGGCTCTGGGAAGTCATCATCCGCGACGAGGGACCGGAGTCGGACTTCACCGCGGCGATCAAGCCGATCGAGAAGGCCGCGGGCGTGATCGTCGGCGGCGGCAAGGGCGGCGCGCACGCCGCGAAGTAACGACTGAGTAGGATGGGTAGAGCGAAGCGAAACCCATCGATTGCGTCCGCGCAGCGAGATGATGGGTTTCGCTGCGCTCTACCCATCCTACAAGATCACAGCCACGGCGCGGGCCTGTCCATCGCGATCAGGGCATCGACGTCGATGCGCGGGCGGACCACGGCGTACTGGTCGTCCTTGACCAGCACTTCGGGCACCAGAGGCCGCGTGTTGTAGGTGCCGGACTGCACCGCGCCGTAGGCGCCGGCGGTCATGATCGCCAGCAGATCGCCGGCCTTCGGCTGCGGCAGCGAGCGGTCGAGCGCGAGATAGTCGCCGGTCTCGCAGACCGGGCCGACCACATCCGCGACCATGGTCGGGGTGCCGGGCGCAGGCTGGCGCACCGGCAGAATGTCGTGATGCGCTTCATACAGGGTCGGCCGGATCAGGTCGTTCATCGCGGCGTCGATGATGACGAAGTTCTTGGCATCGCCCGGCTTCACATGGATCACGCGGGTGACGAGGATGCCGGCATTGCCGACGATCATGCGGCCCGGCTCGAACATCAGCGTGCAGCCGAGATTGTGCGTGACGCGCTTGACCATCGCCGCATAGGCATCCGGCGCCGGCGGCGCGGCGCGATCCATGTAATAGGGGATGCCGAGGCCGCCGCCGAAATCGATATGCGAGATGTCGTGGCCGTCGGCGCGCAGCGTCTGCACGAATTCGGCGAGCAGCCGGAAAGCGACCTCCAGCGGGCCGAGATCGGTGATCTGGCTGCCGATATGCACGTCGGTACCAGTGACCTTGACGCCCGGCAGCTTTGCCGCGCGGGCATAGACCTCGCGGGCGCGAGCGATCGGAATGCCGAACTTGTTCTCCGACTTGCCGGTCGAGATCTTGGCGTGGGTGCCGGCATCGACATCGGGATTGACCCGCACCGAGATGCGGGCCGTCTTCTTCATCTCGACCGCGAGACGCGACAGCATCTCGAGCTCCGGCTCGGACTCGATATTGATGCAGAGGATGTCGGTGGCAAGCGCGGCGCGCAGCTCGCCCTCGGTCTTGCCGACCCCGGAGAACACGATCTTCGAGGGCGGAATCCCGGCCGCCAGAGCCCGCTTCAACTCGCCGCCGGACACCACGTCGGCGCCTGCGCCGAGCTTGGCCAGCGTGCGCAGCACCGACTGGTTGGAGTTCGCCTTCATGGCGTAGCAGACCAGCGCCTTCTCGCCGGCGAAGGCTTCGGTGAAGACGCGGTAGTGGCGCTCCAGCGTCGCGGTCGAATAGCAATAGAACGGCGTGCCGACGGCCTCCGCCAGCTCAATGAGATTGACCGCCTCGGCATGCAGCACGCCGTTGCGATAGTCGAAATGGTTCATGACACGCTTTTAAATACTAATTGCCGAGCAGCGGATCGAGGAGGAAGGGCCGTTTATTGCCTCGCGGCGCGGCCGGCGCGGCCTCCGAGCCATAGGTCGGATTGAACACGCTGGGCTGCGCCGCCCGCTCGCTCTCAGTGTCGCTCGGTGCCGCGCCCGGCGCGACGTTCGCGGTCGGCGGCAGGTCGAGCGGTCCCTTACGGCCGCAGCCGCCGAGCGCCAGCGCGGATACGCCCAGCACAATGATGGCCCATCCCGAGGGGGTCAGGCGGTTCTTGCTAATCACGACGAATTCCCCAATTCGGGCGGCACCATACAAACATTGGCGTGCTCTGGCGAGAGGCGGAGCGTCATGAAATCACGGCCAAATTTTCCGGTTCAGCCCAATTTTCGCTCTTTTTCCAGCCGCTTGGCCCAGGCCTTGGCCTGCGCCATCACATTCTTCGGCGCCGTGCCGCCAAACGAGGTCCGGCTCTGCACAGAGGATTCGACGCTGAGCACCCTCAGCGCGTCGGCCGTGATCTTCGGCTCGACCTCCTGCATGGCCTTGAGCGGCAGCTCGTGCAGCGCCACACCCTGCTTCGATGCCAGGCCGACGATGCGCCCGGTAACGTGGTGGGCGTCACGGAACGGTATTTTCAGGGTGCGCACCAGCCAGTCGGCAAGATCGGTGGCGGTGGCGTAGCCCTCGCCGGCGGCGGCCTTCATCTTTGCTTCGTCCGGCACCAGGTCCTCGACCATGCCTGTCATGGCGCGAATTGCCAGTGACAGCGCCTCGAAAGCCTCCATCGCGCCCTGCTTGTCCTCCTGCATGTCCTTTTGATAGGCGAGCGGCAGGCCCTTCATCACGATCAGCAGCGCGGTGAGCGCGCCGATCACGCGGCCGGTCTTGGCACGGACCAGCTCGGCCGCGTCCGGATTGCGCTTCTGCGGCATGATCGACGAGCCGGTGGTGAACTTGTCGCTGAGCTTGACGAGGCCGACCAAGGGCGAGGTCCAGATCACGATCTCCTCGGCGAAGCGCGACATATGCACCGCGCAGATCGCCGCCGCCGACAGCGTCTCCAGCACGAAATCGCGGTCGGACACCGCGTCGAGCGAATTGGCCATCGGACGATCGAAGCCGAGCGCCTTCGCGGTCGTGGCGCGGTCGATCGGAAACGAGGTGCCGGCGAGCGCGGCCGCTCCCAGCGGCGATTCGTTCAGCCGCTTGCGCGCGTCGGCAAAGCGGCCGCGGTCGCGGCCGGCCATCTCGACATAGGCCAGGAGATGATGACCGAAGGTCACGGGCTGCGCGGTCTGCAGATGGGTGAAGCCCGGCATCACCGTGCCGGCATGCTCCAGCGCGCGGGCGACCAGCGCCTGCTGGAACGCGGCCAGCGCCGCATTGGTCTCATCGATGGTGTCGCGGACATAAAGCCGGAAATCGGTCGCGACCTGGTCGTTGCGGGAGCGCGCGGTGTGCAGCCGGCCCGCCGCGGGCCCGATCAATTCGGACAGCCGCGACTCGACATTCATATGAATGTCCTCGAGCGCGCGCTTGAAATCGAAATCGCCCTTGCCGATCTCTGACAAAATCGTGTCTAGACCTTTGCCGATATTTTTCGCATCAGCGGACGTGATGATGCCCTGCGCGGCGAGCATCGCGGCGTGGGCCTTGGACGCGGCAATGTCCTGGGCATAAAGGTGACGATCGACGTCGATGGAGACGTTGATTTCCTCCATGATCGCGTCGGGACGTTCCGAGAATCGGCCGCCCCACATCTTGTTGCTCATGACATCTCGCTCACGAATTCGTATTTCAGCCTTGCGGTTTCATGGCCGGAGGCGGCGAAACAGCACCGCAGTTCCGGTCGTATTCCCGGCACTGCTTAGCCACATCGACCCAGGATGACAAACGATATGCCCGAGACGACCCCATCCAATCCGACCGCCAGGCCGACCGCCAAGTGGCGTATCCCGCTGGTGATCGGCGCCGTGCTGGCCGGGGCCGTGATCGGCTATGTCGGGGTCTCCAGCCTCAAGCATCCCGCTGGCGGCGATATCGCCTGCAACAGCGCGGTGGCTCTTGCGAAGAAGATCGCCCCGCTTGCCCATGGCGAGGTCGCGGCGCTGACCATGGCGACCACCCCCTTGATGCTGCCCGACCTCACCTTCGAGGATGCTAACGGCCAGCCGAAGAAGCTCTCGGACTGGCGCGGCAAGACCGTGCTGGTCAATTTGTGGGCGACCTGGTGCGTGCCCTGCCGCAAGGAAATGCCGGCGCTCGACAGCCTGCAGACCAAGCTCGGCGGCAAGGATTTCGAGGTGGTCGCGATCAACATCGACACCCGCGACCCGGACAAGCCGAAAAACTTCCTGAAAGAGGCCAACCTGACCAATCTCGGCTATTTTTCGGATCAGAAAGCCAAGGTTTTTCAAGACCTTAAGAACATAGGCAAGGCGCTGGGCATGCCGACCTCGGTGCTGGTCGACGGCAAGGGCTGCGAAATCGCCAATATCGCCGGTCCCGCCGAATGGGCGAGCGACGACGCGATCAAGCTGGTGAAGGCCGCGCTGCAGCCAGCCGCAGCCGGGTTCTGATCAGGCGACGGCGTTGAGGTTGTCGCCGATGCCAGGCGACAAATTCGCGGTGGAGGGCGTGCCGAGCAGGGTCTGAACCGCGAACTTCTCGGCGTCGAGGTTCTGCTTGGTCACGCGGGTCGCGATCTCACCCTGCAGATTGCCCTGCTGCATCGACAGGATGCTGGTGACCATGCTCATCATGTCCATACGCGGCACTCCCAAAACTGGGGTTTGAGGTAACGCGCGAAAGTTAATGCTTGGGTAATCGATGGCCGCGTCAGGCTGACGCATCGGCCTCGAAATTCCCGCTAGCGCGATGATCCGCGTCTCAGGCCGTGTTCGCCGCGAAGGCCGCGCCGAGGGTGCGCAGCGCTTGCCGTGTCCGCGCATCGGACAGTTTTGAGTGAAGCATGACGTCGCGAGACGGCAGTGGCGGCAGGCCAAGCTTTGGCCCGAGGTCGACGGTATCCGCGGGCGCGACGCGGCGCGCCAGCGCTGCGACCGCAAGGCCTGCGGAGATCGCAGCTCCGATCGTCGACAGCCCGCCGCCGACGAACGCCTCGGTCCAGGCGATGCCGGCGGCGTCGAGCGCTTCAACCGCCATGGCACGCACGCTGCACGGCTCGGCTTGCGTCGCGAGGCGCAACGGCTCGCCCGGCCGATGGTGAAAATCAGGCGCGGCCATCCAGCCGAACGGCTCTTCGAACAGCACGTCGCCATCGCGGCGCTTGGCGTCGTGGCGGAGCACGATCGCAGCATCGAGCCTGCCGTCGTCGAATGCGCTAAGCACCGAACGCGACGTGTCGACGTGCAGCTGGATCACCAGCCCGGGATCGGTGCTGTTCATCCGCTTCAGCAGCGAGGCGAGTTCCGAGCCGACGATGTGGTGGCTGATGCCGACGACCAGCCGCCGATGCTCGACGGCAAACGAGCTGATCGCCGATTGATGCGCGGCCACTAGATTGCGCGCGGCGCCGAGGAAGGCGGCACCTTCAGCTGACAGCCGAACCAGCCGCGGCGTTCGCTCCAGCAACCGCCGGCCGAGGCCGTCTTCCAGACGCCTGATCTTCAGGCTGACCGCGGACTGTGTGGTCTCCATCGCCTGCGCCGCGCGCGTGAAGCTGCTGAGATCGGCCACCAGGACGAACGCCTGGACCGCCTCGAGGTCGAGCGCCTTCATGGTCATTCATTTAAATATGAAATCATTGAAATGCTTTATCATACCGTTTTTCAATGAACAAGGAGCCCCTAGGATCGGCGGCCCGTGACGCCACCAGGAGAGCCACCATCATGCCGCTGACCCGCGTTTCATTGCGACGGGGCAAGCCCGCCGCCTACCGCAAGGCCGTTCTCGAAAGCCTTTATCGCGCCATGCGCGAGACCTTCGACGTGCCGGAAGGCGATCGTTTCATGACGATCTCCGAGCACGACGACGGCGATTTCATCTATGGCGCCGGCTATCTCGGCATCAGGCGCAGCGCTGACCTGATCATCATTCAGATCACGGTCAGCAACACCCGCCCGGTGGCGCAGAAGCAGAAGCTCTATCGACGGATCGCCGAACGGCTGACCGAAAGCCCCGGCCTGCGCGCCGAGGACATCTTCATCAACCTGGTCGAGGTGCTCCCCGAGAACTGGTCGTTCGGCAACGGCGAGGCGCAGTACGTCCGATGACCGCTGCACCGACCCTCTCGCCGCGCATGAGCGGCATCACGGCATCGCCCGCATCGGTGCTGCGCCGCCGCGCCCGCGAACTGCGAGCTGCCGGGCGCGACATCATCGAGCTGTCGTCGGGCAATCTGGACTTCCCGACACCGGACCATGTGATCGCGGCGGCGCATGCAGCGGCATTGCGCGGCGAGACCCGTTACACCGATGTCGACGGCACGCCGGAACTGAAGCGGGCGGTGCGGGCCGCGCTGCTGCGCGACCATCATCTCGACTATGGTCTGGACGAGATCGTCATCACCAACGGCTCGACGCAGGCGCTGTTCAACGCGCTGCTGGCGACCCTGGCGCCCGACGACGAGGTGATCATCCCCGCGCCGTATTGGGCGCCCTATCTCGATCAGGTGCGGCTGGCCGGCGCGGCGCCGGTGGTGGTGCCGTGTGCGCAGAACAACGGCTTCAAGCTGCGCGCGGAGGATTTGCAGGCGGCGATCTCGGCGCGAACCCGCTGGATCATCGTCAACAATCCGGTCAACCCATCCGGCGCGCTGTATTCGCGTGATGATCTGTCCGAGATCGCCGCGGTCCTGCTGCGGCATCCGGACATCTGGGTGCTGGCCGACGGGCTCTACGAGCACATCGTGTTCAACGGATCTCCGGCGCCGACGCTTGCGGAAATCGAGCCGCGCCTGAAGCCGCGGACGCTGACCGTCAGCGGCCTCGCCAAGACCTATGCAATGATGGGTTGGCGCATCGGTTATGCCGCCGGACCCGCGGCGCTGATCCGCGAGATGATCACGATCCAGTCGCAGACCACGTCCGGCGCATCGTCGATCAGCCAGGCCGCGGCGGTTGCCGCGCTCGACGGCGCGCAGGATGTGCTGCTCGAGCGTGCCGCCATCCTTCGCGCCAAGCGTGACCGCTTTGCCGAACTCGTGAACGAATGCGCCGGGCTCTCCTGCACGCCGCCTGAGGGCACGTTCTATCTGCTGGTCAGTTGCGCCGGCGTGATCGGAAAGCGCGCGCCCGACGGCAGAGTGATCCGGACCGACCGCGATTTCTCGGCCTATCTGCTCGAGGCGGCCGATGTGGTGGTGTTTCCCGGCGAGGATCTCGGGCTGTCGCCCTATATCCGCCTCAGCTTCGCTAACCCGTCAGCCATCATCGAGGAGGCCGCAAGGCGGCTGAAGCGCGCCTGCGCGGCGCTGCAATGACGTCTCACGCGCAGAGCCAGCGCCTTGCGCTGACCGCGCATCTGCTCGGACTTGGCGCGGGTGTGACGATGATCGTCGGTCTCGTGCCGGCGACGCTTGCGCTGCTGCGGGCACTGATCTGAAGACGCGATGATTACCGCGTCGGGATCGGCTTGTCGCCGCGATAGTCGTAGAAGCCGCGCTGGCTCTTGCGTCCGAGCCAGCCGGCCTCGACATACTTCACCAGCAGCGGACACGGCCGGTACTTGGAGTCGGCCAGCCCCTCGTGCAGCACCTGCATGATCGACAGGCAGGTGTCGAGGCCGATGAAATCGGCGAGCTCGAGCGGGCCCATCGGATGGTGCGCGCCGAGCTTCATCGCGGCATCGATCGCCTCGACGTTACCGACGCCTTCATACAGCGTGTAGATCGCCTCGTTGATCATCGGCAACAGGATGCGGTTGACGATGAAGGCGGGGAAATCTTCCGACACCGCGACCTGTTTGCCGAGCTTGGCGACGAACGCCTTGGCGGTGTCGAAGGTCATGTCGTCGGTGGCGATGCCGCGGATCAACTCGACCAGTTCCATCGCCGGCACCGGATTCATGAAATGAATGCCGATGAACTTCTCCGGGCGGTCGGTCGAGGCGGCGAGCCTTGTGATCGAGATCGACGACGAGTTGGTCGCGACGATCGCCTCCGGCTTCAGTACCGCACAGACCTCGTGGAAGATCTTGCGCTTGGTCTCTTCCTTCTCGATCGCGGTCTCGATCACGAGATCGCAATCGGCGAGCGCGTCGAGCGACTCGGCGGAGGCGATGCGGTCGAGCGCCTGCTTGCGGTCGCTCTCGCTGATCGCCTTCTTCGCGACCTGCCGGGTCAGATTGCCGTTGATGGTCGCCAGCGCCGACTTCAGCCGGTCGCCGGACACGTCATTGAGCACCACGTCGAAGCCGGCCAGCGCCGCCACATGGGCAATGCCATTGCCCATCTGACCCGAACCGATCACGCCGACCTTTTTGATTGCCACCGTCATCTTGTCATCCACCGGAACGGCGCGCACATCGCGCCTGCCCAATTCCAACGATACCCGAAGTAAAGCCTTCCGGGTTGCCCAATCCGCCGGAAAACGTTTCCCGGGACCCGGATGTGATGACAGGTCATCACATCCGGGTCCCATTTCCCCTGTCGAGCATGATCCTTTCGGAAAAACGTTTCCGGATCATTGCCTCGAAAATAATAACACCGGCCTGAGCTTACCCATCCGGCCGGTGTCTTGTCGCTTACTTTCCGAGCTTGCCGAGCGCTTCGGTGAGCTCCGGAACCGCCTGGTAGAGGTCGGCGACCAGGCCGTAATCGGCGACCTGGAAGATCGGCGCGTCCTCATCCTTGTTGATGGCGACGATCACCTTGGAGTCCTTCATGCCGGCCAGATGCTGGATCGCGCCGGAGATGCCGACCGCGACATAAAGTTCCGGGGCCACCACCTTGCCGGTCTGGCCAACCTGCCAGTCGTTCGGCGCATAGCCGGCATCGACCGCGGCGCGCGAGGCGCCGACGCCGGCCCCTAACTTGTCAGCGAGCGGCTCGATATACTTGGCGAAGTTCTCGCGGCTCTGCATGGCACGGCCGCCCGAGACGATGATCTTGGCCGAGGTCAGCTCGGGGCGGTCGCTCTTGGCGACTTCCTCGCCGACGAACGTCGACAGGCCCGGATCGGCGGCCGATGCGGCGTTCTCGATCGCAGCGCTGCCGCCTTCGCCGGCGGCGGCGAAGGTCGAGGTGCGCACCGTGATCACCTTCTTGGCGTCCTTCGACTTCACGGTCTGGATCGCGTTGCCGGCATAGATCGGCCGCTCGAAGGTGTCGGGGGCGACGACCTTGATGATCTCGGAGACCTGCATGACGTCGAGCAGCGCTGCGACGCGCGGCATCACGTTCTTGAAGCGCGAGGTCGCGGGCGCGACGAACGCGTCATAGCCGGGAGCCAGCGCGACGATCAGCGCAGCCAGCGGCTCGGCAAGGTCGTGCTCATAGGCGGGGCCTTCGGCCACCAGCACCTTGGTGACGCCGGCAAGCTTGGCGGCTGCTTCCGCCGCCGCCTTGGTGCCCTGGCCACCACCGGCAACCAGCACATGGACATCGCCGCCGAGCTGGGTCGCCGCGGTCAGCGCCTTGTTGGTCGCGTCCTTCAGCGTCTCGTGGTCGTGTTCAGCAATCAACAGCGTCGTCATCAGAGAACCCCGGCTTCGGTCTTGAGCTTGTTCACGAGTTCGGCGACGTCCTTGACCTTGACGCCCGCCTTGCGGCCTGCCGGTTCCGCGGTCTTCAGCACTTCCAGACGCGGCGTCACATCGACGCCGTAGTCAGCGACGCTCTTGTCGTCGATCGGCTTCTTCTTCGCCTTCATGATGTTGGGCAGCGACGCATAGCGCGGCTCGTTCAGGCGCAGGTCGGTGGTGACGATCGCCGGGCCCTTGAGCTTGATGGTCTGCAGGCCGCCGTCGACTTCGCGGGTGACCTTGAAGTCGGATCCTTCGACCTCGAGCTTGGAGGCGAAGGTCGCCTGCGACCAGCCGAGCAGCGCGGCCAGCATCTGGCCGGTCTGGTTCGAGTCGTCGTCGATCGCCTGCTTGCCGAGAATGACGAGGCCGGGCTGCTCCGCTTCAACCACCGCCTTCAGGATCTTGGCAACAGCGAGCGGTTCAACATTGCCTTCGGCCTTGACCAGGATGCCGCGGTCGGCGCCCATCGCAAGTCCGGTGCGAATGGTCTCGGAGGCCTGCGCGGGTCCGATCGACACCACCACCACTTCGGTCGCCTTGCCGGCTTCCTTCAGCCGCAGCGCTTCCTCGACGGCGATTTCGTCGAACGGGTTCATCGACATCTTGACGTTGGCGAGCTCCACGCCCGTCCCGTCACTCTTGACGCGGACCTTGACGTTGTAGTCGACGACCCGCTTTACCGGCACAAGAACCTTCATCGATCCTCTTTCGCTTTGATTTTATGGGTTTCGGTTGGCTGGCGCGGAACCTAAAGGTCCCGTTTCTCCCGGTCAACGCGCCAAAGCCAAAAAACCGTCCCCCGGTTTTGAACCAGTTTAGCGGTTCTGGCCCGGCACCCACAACACGTCTCCCGCTCCCTTATTGTTCTGGAAGCGGCTGGCAACGAACAGGAAATCCGACAGGCGGTTCATATACTGGATGCCAGCCTGATTGACCGGCTCATCGGGTTGGGCGGCGAGTTCCACCATCATCCGTTCCGCGCGGCGACATATCGTCCGGGCGAGATGCAGATAGGCAGAGGCGGGCGTGCCACCGGGCAGCACGAACGAGGTTAGCGGCGCGAGCTGGTCGTTCAGGCTGTCGATATCGCGCTCGAGCCGCTCGACCTGGCTTGCCAGCATCCGCAGACGTTCGGCCTTGCCCTCGCGCTCGGGCACCGCGAGGTCGGCGCCGAGATCGAACAGATCGTTCTGGATCCGGCCCAGCATCGCATCGACCGCGGGGCTGCCGGCAAGATGCAGCCGCACCACGCCGATCGCGGCATTGGTCTCGTCGACCGTGCCATAGGCGGCAATGCGCAGATCGTATTTCGGCCGCCGCTCGCCGGAGCCGAGCGCGGTGGTGCCGTCATCGCCGGTGCGCGTGTAGATCCGATTGAGAACGACCATGGCAGGCTCCGGTGTTCGATGTTCGAGTCCACCACTCCGATCGGGAGAGGTGGAGAATAGCCCGACAAATCTACCTCACCTAGCGCCCCATCGCCCAGACCGCGAGCATCGCGATGACAATGGCGACGAACTGCAGCAGCACGCGCAGCCGCATCAGCTTTTGCGACGTGTTCGGCGAGCCGCCCTTCATCATGTTGATGAGGCCGAGCAGGAGGACCAGCGCGACGGCGCCGACGGCGATGGGAAGAATGATCGTGCTGAGGAGAGATGTCATTTGCGGTACATAACACCGCAGGACGCGGACTTCCACACAGCCCGGCCATGCAACCAACTGGCTTTTCAGCGCGTAATATCAGATGCTGGGTCCGTTCTCGGGCCGAGCGGTTTTCGACAATGCCGGGTGGAATGTGAAGCAGCTTCGTTACGTCACCCACGTCGTGATGGATGCCTTTTACACGTTCCTCGCCGACGACGGCTGGGCGATCGCGAGCCACATCGCGCTGTCGACGCTGATGGCGCTGTTTCCGTTCCTGATCGTGCTGACCTCGGTGGCCGGCTTCTTCGGCTCCAAGCAACTCGCCGACCAGGCGGTCGGGCTGATGCTGCAGGTCTGGCCGCAACAGGTCGCCGAGGCGCTGTCCGGCCAGATCCACGACGTGCTGACCAACACCCGCGGCGACATCCTGACCATCGGCGCGGTGCTCGCGGTCTACTTCGCCTCCAACGGCGTCGAGGCGCTGCGGGTGGCGCTGAACCGCGCCTACGCCGTGATCGAGCCGCGGCGCTGGTACTGGCTGCGGCTGGAGTCGATCGGCTACACGCTGGTCGCGGCGTTCACCTCGCTCGCGATGGCTTTCCTGATCGTGCTCGGACCGCTGATCATCGAGGCGGCGCGGCGCTATATCCCGTTCTTCGTCGAATCGAACGAGAGCCTGCTCAACACCGCCCGTTACGGCGTCACGATCCTGGCGCTGGTCGTCGCGCTTTTCATCCTGCACGCCTGGCTGCCGGCGGGCCGTCGCAGCTTCACGCAAATCCTGCCCGGCATCATCTTCACCATGGTGGCCTCGCTGCTCTCGGGCATCGGCTTCGGCATGTACCTCGCACGCTTCGCCAACAACTACGTCACGATGTATGCGGGGCTGGCCTCGGTGGTGATCGCACTGGTGTTCCTGTATTTCATCGCCGCGATCTTCGTGTTCGGCGGCGAGTTGAACGCGGCGATCATCAAGTCGCGGTTGCCGCACGGCGTGTCGCTTCATGCAGCGCAGTCGCGAGCGCCCGCGGGGACACAGGCTTGACCAGGAAGCCGTCGGCGCCGGCAGCGCGCGCTGCGGCCTCGTCCTCGGCCCGGCCGGAAATCCCGACAATCACGATGCGGCCGTGCGGCGGCGGCAGCGCGCGGATGCGCTTGATCGCCTCGATGCCGCCGATGCCGGGCAGCACCATGTCCATCAGCACGGCGTCGAAGGCGCCCTGCACGAGCCGGTCGGGCGCGGCCTCGCCCTGACCGACGAATTCGGCGTGGTGACCGAGTTCGGTCAGGATCGTGTTGAGCACGACGCGACCGAACGGATTGTCCTCGACACTGAGCAGCCGCAGCCCTTGCGACAGCAGCGCCGCCGCGCTCTCGCCGGAGGCGGTGCCGGCCGGCCCTTCGGCGGGCGCCAGTTCCACCTTGAGCGTGAAGGTGGTGCCCCCGCCGGCGCGCCGGTCCGCGACGATGTCGCCGCCCATGGCGCGCGCGAGCTGCCTGACGGACGACAGGCCGAGCCCGGCGCCGCCGAACCGCGCGGCGATCGAGACGTTGGCCTGCGAGAACGGCCGGAACAGGCGCTTGACCTCCGATAGCGTCAGGCCGATCCCGCTGTCGGAGATCGCGAACGCGACGCCGATCTTGTCGCCGGACCTTCCCTTCACCGCGCCCACCGGCACGATACGCAGCTCAATGCTGCCCTGCTCGGTGAACTTCACCGCGTTGTCGATCAGATTTTCCAGCGCCGCGCGCAGGCGGACGGGATCGCCGACCGCGAAGGCAGGCAACTGGTCGGAGACCTCGACGGAAGCCTGCAGCCCCTTGGCCGCCGCGCGGCCGGCGAGCGAATCCGCTGCGTGACGCGCCAGCGTGCGCAGGTCGAAGAAATCCTGCCGGATCTCGAGCCCCGGCCCCTCGCTCCGGGCGGCGTCGACGAACAGGGTCGCAAGGCTCGCCAGATGCTCGGCGCCGGCCTTGATGGTATCGACCCAGCGCCGCTCGCGCTCGCCGAGATCGGATGTCGCGAGCAGATTGCTGATCGCAAGGATTCCGGTGAGCGGCGTCCGCACCTCATGGGCAAAGGCGGCAAGTGCAGTATCGACCATGCCGGGACCGGCCTTCGGGGCCGGCTTCGGCACGGCCCGCTTGCGGCGCGGCCTGGCGGCCACCTTGGCGGCGCGGGCCTTGGCCGTTCGCGTCTTGGCGGCACCTGTCTTGGCAGTTCGTGTTTTGGCAGTTCGTGTCTTGGCAGCACGCGGTTTGGCGGCGCGCGCCTTCGGCGGCGTCCTTTTGGATGGCCGCTTGCTGCGCCGTGCGCGCGATTTTGACGCCATGGTCTCCGTGATCCCCGCCCCGGTCAACAACATGGCATGCCAGGCGGGCCGGAGTCACGGCGACGTTTACGGCGCGCCTGCGCAAAACGCCATGATGCGATCAAATGGCCAAAATCTACTGCAAACCGACCAGGCGGCGGATACCGGCCGGGCTCGCCCCAGCCGCCCGCAATTCGCGCAGTCCGGTCGCCTGGGTCGATTTCGACAGCTTTTGGCCGGCCGCGTCTCGGATCAGCCGGTGGTGCCGGTAGTTTGGCGCGGGCAGGCCGAGCAG
Source organism: Bradyrhizobium sp. USDA 4538 (assembly GCF_024171045.1). Lineage (NCBI taxonomy): Bacteria > Pseudomonadati > Pseudomonadota > Alphaproteobacteria > Hyphomicrobiales > Nitrobacteraceae > Bradyrhizobium > Bradyrhizobium sp. USDA 4538. Next base: position 4,724,839 of record NZ_JALJZE010000001.1, on the reverse strand, counting down.
TTCCTGCAACAGCCGATGCACGCTGGTCGACCAGAACAGGTCAACGCCCCTGACGACATCGGTAACGCCCTGCAGGGCGTCATCGATCACGACCGAGAGATGGTAGCTGGTTGGGGTCTCCTTGCGCGCCAGGATCACGTCGCCCCAGGCCTCAGGCCGGGCCACGACGTCTCCGCTCTCGCCAGCCGGCCCCTCGCCCGCTTCCCGCCAGCGCAGCTCGCCGGCGCGCGCGCGGGCTGCGCCCATATCGAGCCGCAACGCGAACGGCGCGCCCTGCCCGATCAGCCAGTCGCGCGCCTCGGCCGACAGCGATTTGGCTGGCCCTGGATAGAGCGGCGCGCCGTCCGGATCGCGCGGCCATGCGCCCCCGGCCTCGCGCTCCGCGACCAGCCGGGCGATCTCGGCCCGGCTTTCGAAGCTCGGATAGACCAGCCCATCGGCCGACAGGCGGTCGATCGCCGCGCGATAGGCGGCAAAATGCTCGGACTGCCGCCGCACCGGGGTCTTCCAGGCGATGCCGAGCCAGGCCAGATCCTCGTAGATCGCCTGCTCGAATTCCGGCCGGCAGCGCGTCGCGTCGATGTCCTCGATCCGCAGCAGCAAGCGTCCGCCCGACTGCCGCGCGAGGTCGTGGTTGAGGAGCGCCGAATAGGCGTGGCCGAGATGCAGGTAGCCGTTCGGACTCGGCGCGAAGCGGAAAACGGGTGGCATGGTCATCGGTCACGCGTCATTGCCGGACTTGCCCCGGCGACTCTGGTTCATGCGCCCGGACAAGACTCTGTTACGATAGGAGATCGATGCGCGGGTCAAGCCCGCGCCTGACAAGCCGATGCAGACCCCGCAAATGCTGATTCACCTCGAAACCCAGGCCGACCTCGACGACGCGATCCACAAACTGGTCGACCAGGACCGCCGCCTGCGCCCGATCCTGGAGCTGACCGGCATGCCGGCGATCCGGCAGCGCGAGCCCGGATTTGCCGGGCTTGCCGCGATCATCTGCGGCCAGCAGCTCTCGACCGCGAGTGCGGCGGCGATCTGGGGGCGCGTCAGCACGGCGTTCGACCCGTTCCACCATGACGCGATCCGCAACGCGCGGGCCGACCGGCTCGGCCGGCTCGGGCTGTCGGCGGCCAAGATCAAGACGCTGAAGCACATCGCGCGCGAGCTCGCCGAGGAGCGGCTGAACCTCGACGTCCTTGCCAATGAGGAGGCCGATGCGGCGCACAACACGCTGACCGCGCTACCCGGAATCGGCCCGTGGACCGCTGATGTCTATCTGCTGTTCTGCCTCGGCCATGGCGATGCCTGGCCCGCGGGCGACCTCGCCGTACAGGAAGCGGTCAAGGTCGGGCTCGGCTTGAAGGAGCGGCCGACGCCGAAGCAGATGGCGCCGCTTGCGGAGCCGTGGCGTCCGCTGCGCGGCGCCGCAGCGCATCTGTGGTGGGCATATTATCGCGTGCTCAGAAATCGCGAGGGCGTGATCGCCGGTGCAAAGTAGTCGTGGAGAAAAACACACCAACTGCGTGATCGCGTGATATAGAATCAGCAGACATATAGTTTTTCAATTTGCCGGCCTCGCCCATTTTGCACGCGCAGCACGTCCTTATTGCAAGGAGACGGACCTGATTTCTCTCCGTATCCCGCTGACGCTTCTCTCGTTATCCCTGGGCGCGATCGCCGCGGCGTGGTGGTGGCTCGGCATCCCGGTCAACCTGCCGCGCGCGCCGATCGATCCGAACGACAAGGTGCAATGCATCTCGTACGCGCCGTTCCGTAACAATCAGACATCGCTTTCGCCGGCGACACAGGTCTCGCCGGAACAGATCGCGGAAGACCTCGCGCAACTCGCGAAGATATCCGACTGCATCCGCACCTATGCGACCGATCTCGGTCTCGATCAGATTCCCGCACTCGCGGCCAAGGCGGGGCTGAAGGTCATCCAGGGCATCTTCCTCGATCGGGACCGCAAGAAGAATGCAACGCAGGTCGCCACCGCGATCCGCCTCGCCCAGGAATATCCGGAAACCATCATCGCGCTCGTGGTCGGCAACGAGGTCTTGCTGCGCAAGGAAATGTCGGCTTCCGACCTTGCCGCCACGATCCGCTCGATCAAGGCGCAGGTCTCCGTGCCCGTCACCTACGCCGACGTCTGGGAATTCTGGCTGAGCAATCGCGAGCTTTCTGACGCCGTCGACTTCGTCACGGTTCACATCCTGCCCTATTGGGAAAATGTTCCAATCCGGGCGGAAGATGCCGCCGCTCACGCCGACGAGATGCGCCGGCAGATCGCCGCGGCTTTTCCAGGCAAGGAAATCTTTATCGGAGAAATCGGCTGGCCCAGCGAGGGGCGCATGCGCGAGTCCGCGCTGCCGTCCCGCATCAATCAGGCGCGAGTGGTTTCGGAGGTCCTCGACCTTGCCCGGCGCCAGCATTTCCGCGTCAACCTGTTCGAGGCCTATGATGAAGGCTGGAAGCGGGAGATCGAGGGCACGGTCGGCGGCTCCTGGGGCCTGTTCGATTCCGAGCAGCGCATGCCGAAATATCCGCCGGGCCAACCGGTCAGCAATTTTCCGCTCTGGAAGCTGCAAATGGTCAGCGGAATGGGCATGGCGATCCTCGTCTTCGGCGCGGCATGGCTGACCTTACGCCGCAAGCCGAGAAAGCCCGCATTCGCGTCGTGGCCTGCAGTCGCGCTATCGGCGACCACGGCTGGCATCCTGTTTGGCGTCGCCGAGCAGAGATTGGTCTATGAAAGCTACGGAACGGGAGGCTGGCTTGTCTGGGGCTCGCTGCTGGTGGCGGCCACGGCTTCGCCCGTGTTGAGCGCCAACGCCCTGATGTCGGGCCGCGCACCGCCCAGCTTTTTCGAAGTGTTGGGTCCGAAGGGCCATCACACTGAATCGGTGCTGGCGACCCTGCACGGACTGGCCTTGATGATCACCGTCGTGATCGGCACGGCGACCGCAATCGGTCTCGTGTTCGACCCGCGCTTCATTGACTTTCCCTTCGCGCCTCTCACCATGGCGGCGGTGCCCTTTGCTGCCGTGACGCTGCTCAATCCTCCCACGAAGGGAATCCGACCACTGGCGGAGTCGATCTTTGCCGGCATTTTCATTGCAACGGCGATCTACACAGGATTCAACGAAGGGGCGGAGAACTGGCAGTCGCTGTGGACCTGCGCGGCCTTCCTTCTGCTCGCAGTGACGCTGTTGCGGGCGCGTGCCTGACAACGCGACCTAGAGCGTTTCCCGTTCCGATGGAATCGGAACGGCGCTCTAGATTCTTGTTTTGACGCGTTTTCTTCACGCGAACCGGTATCCACTTCGCTCGAAAACGCTCTAGCCGCGCAGCCTGACGCGATCCTCGCGCGCGCAGTCGGTGACGAAGCCGATGACGGCGCGCACCGCGGGAAGCTCGACCAGATCGGGATGGGCGAGCAGCCAGAGATCGGAAAGGCTCGAGAGCTTTTGCGGCGCGACCCGCACCAGATCGGGGTAGTCGGCCCCGACCAGGCAGGACAGCGCGCAAATCCCGAGCCCGGCCCGCGCCGCCGCGAGCATGTCGCCCTGCGATGAACAGCGCATCACCAGCGTGCCCTGTCGGGTGATGACGTCGCTCCAGCGCGCCAGATGCGCGTTCGAGGCCTGGTCGGCAAAGCCGATCACATGGTGGCCCCGCCACTCGTCCCGCCGCTCCGGCAGCTTGCGGCCTGCCGCATAGTCGCGGGAAGCGTAGAAGCCGGTGCCGAGCCGCCCGATCTTGCGCCCGATCAGGTTCTCCTCGCCCGCATCGACCGGCCTTAGCACCACGTCGGCCTCGCGGCGGCGCACGCTGGCCGGGAACGGGTGGGTGATGATCTCGAGCTGGATGTTGGCGTGATCGCGCAGGAACGGGCCGAGGCGCGGCATCAGCCAATGCGCGGCCAGCGTCGCGCCGATCGACAGCTTCACGACGCCGCGCGCCTGCCCGCCGGTAGCGGACGCGGCCGCCTCCGCGCGCAAAGCCGCCGCGGCCATCGCTTCGGCATGCTCGCGGAATTTGCGGCCCTGCGATGTCAGCGACAGACCGTCATTGGAACGCGCGAACAGGCGGGTGCCGAGTTGCTGCTCGAGCGCCGCGACGTTGCGACCGACGGTGGGGTGGCTGATGCGCAGCCGCCTTGCCGCCCCGGCGAGGCTGCGTGTCTCCGCCACCGCGACGAATGTCTTGCAAAGCTCCCAGTCCATGCCGCTCCCCTTTCTGCGACATCGTTCATTTCTGGTCGATCCGATGTTCAATATTGAACGCCACGACCGAGCCGTCCAGCCTTATATTGCCGCGCCAAGAGAGCCGCCGCTCCAGTCATCATAACAAATCGCGATCCGCCCCGACCGCCGGCCGGGCGACGCGCATGGAGGATCCGAAAATGTCGCTGCCCGCTTCGCTCGCCAACAAGCTTGAACTGCCGGTCGTCGGCTCCCCGCTGTTCATCGTCTCGGGGCCCGAGCTCGTGATCGCGCAGTGCAAGGCCGGCATCGTCGGCTCGTTCCCGGCGCTGAACGCCCGCCCGGCCGAAAAGCTCGACGAATGGCTGACCCAGATCGAGAACGAGCTCGGCGAGTACCAGGCGCTGCATCCGGAGACGAAGGTCGCGCCCTACGCCGTCAACCAAATCTGCCACGCCTCCAACGACCGCCTGATGCGCGACATGGAAACCTGCGTGAAGCACAAGGTGCCCGTGATCATCACCTCGCTGCGCCCGCCGTCCGAAATCGTCGAGGCCGCGCACTCCTATGGCGGCGTGGTGTTCCACGACGTCATCAATGTAAAGCACGCGCGCAAGGCCGCCGAGCAGGGCGTCGACGGCCTGATCCTGGTCTGCGCCGGCGCGGGCGGCCATGCCGGCACGCTGTCGCCGTTCGCGCTGGTGCGCGAGGTCAAGCAATGGTTCAAGGGCACGATCCTGCTGTCGGGCGCGATCTCCGACGGCTGGAGCATCGCATCCGCGCTCGCGCTCGGCGCCGACCTCGCCTATATCGGCACCCGCTTCATCGCGACCGCGGAAGCCAACGCGGATATCAGGTACAAGCAGGCGCTGACCGAATACGCCGCGCACGACATCATCTATTCGAACCTGTTCACCGGCGTGCACGGCAACTATCTCGGACCGTCGATCGCGGCGGCAGGCCTCGATCCGGGCAACCTGCCGGTCGCCGACAAATCCAGCATGAACTTCGGCTCCGGCGGCAACATGAAGGCCAAGGCTTGGCGCGACATCTGGGGCTCGGGCCAGGGCATCGGCCAGATCACCGACGCCCCGCCGGTCGCCGAACTGGTGGCGCGGCTCAAGTCCGAGTTCGCCGCGGCGCGCAGCGACTTTCTGCGCACCAGCGCCTGACGCTGTTTCACAAAGTCCGGGAGTGAACCATGAAACGAGCGCAACACGCGCTGGCAGCCGCGCTTGCGGTCTGCGCGATCGCCGGCACGGCCGCCGCCGACAACGGCAACGAAGCGATCCGAATCGGCCAGACGCTGCCCTATAGCGGACCGGTCTCCGGCTTCGGCACCATCGGCCGCGCCCAGGAAGCGTTTTTCGCGAAGGTCAACGCGGAGGGCGGCATCAACGGCCGGCAGGTGAAATTCATCACGTTGGACGACGCCTATTCGCCGCCGAAGACCGTCGAGCAGACCCGCAAGCTGGTGGAGCAGGAGGAGGTGCTGATGATGTTCGGCTCGCTCGGAACCGCCACCAACAACGCCGTGCACCGCTATCTCAACAGCAAGAAGATCCCGCAATTGTTCGTGCTGAGCGGCGCGACCAAATGGGCCGACCCGAAGACCTATCCGTGGACCATGCCAGGCATGGCGTCCTACGAATCTGAGGGCGTGGTCTATGCCAAATATGTGCTGCAGGCCAAGCCCGACGCAAAGATCGCGATCCTTGCGCAGAACGACGATTTCGGCCGCGACTATGTCGCCGGCTTCAAGCGTGCGCTCGGCGGCAAGGCCGCGAGCATGATCGTCGCGGAAGCGAGCTACGAGACCTCAGCGCCCACCATCAGCTCGCAGCTCGCGACCCTGAAGGCGTCCGGTGCCGATGTGCTGTTCGGTGTCGTGCTCGGCAAGTTCACGCCGCAGATGATCAAGGGCGTGGCCGAGATCGGCTGGAAGCCGGACCTGTTCTTCGTACCGACCTCCGCGTCGTCGATCTCGTTCCTGGAGCCCGCCGGGCTCGAGAACGCGGTCGGCCTGATCTCGTCCAGCAACCAGAAGGACACGATGGATGCGCAATGGGCCGATGATCCCGCCGTGAAGGACTATCTCGCCTTCATGAAGCAGTACCTGCCCAATGCGGACCTCAGCAACTCGAACTACTCGGCGGGCTATCACTATGCGACGCTGCTGGTGGCCGTGCTGAAGGCCTCCAAGAACGATTTCAGCCGCGAGAACATCATGCGCCAGGCGGCGTCATTGCGCGACGTTCCGCTGCCGCTATTGTTGCCGGGCATGACGGTGTCGACCGGGCCGGACGACTACCTGCCGTTCCAGCAGTTGCGGCTGCGCCGGTTCAACGGCAAGAGCTGGATCAGCTTCGGCGAGATCCTGGACGATCGCTAGGAGACGAGGCGCGACATGATCATCAGCGGCGACAGACAGATCAGCTACGGCGACATTCACGCTCGCATCGCGCGGGCGACCAGCGGCTTCCGGACGCTAGGCGTGCAGGGCGGCAAGCCGGTCGGCATGATGCTGCGCAACGATTTCGCGCTGTTCGAGGTGGTCGCGGCCTCGGCCGCGCTCGGCAGCCCGGTGGTACCGATCAACTGGCATCTGAAGGCCGACGAGGTCGCCTACATCCTGTCCGACAGCGGCGCCGACACGCTGGTCTGCCACGCCGATCTGCTGCCGCAGATCCGCGACGGGCTGCCGCCGGCAATCAAGCTGCTGGTGGTGACGACGCCACCGGAGATCGCCGCGGCCTACGGCGTGGCGCCGGCGCTCACCCGCGTGCCTGACGGCATGACCGACTGGGACGTCTGGCGGGAGACGCACCAACCGCTGACCGACGCGCCGATCGGCGCGGCGCCGATGTTCTACACGTCGGGCACCACCGGACTGCCGAAGGGCGTCAAGCGCAAGCCGATGCGGCCCGAGCAGCAGGCGGCAGCCGCGCGGGTCGGTGCCATCACCTACGGCGTCAAGCCGAACGAGGATCAGGTGATCCTGATGAACGGCCCGATGTATCATTCGGCGCCGCACTCCTACGGGATGCTCGCGTTCCGCAACGGCTGCGTGATCGTGCTCGAGCCGCGCTTCGATCCGGAGGATCTGCTGCAACTGATCGAGCGCCACCATGTCACCCACATGCATATGGTGCCGACCATGTTCGTGCGGCTGCTGCGCCTGCCCGAGGAGACGCGGCGCCGCTACGACCTGTCGTCGCTGCGCTTCATCGTCCATGGCGCGGCGCCCTGCCCTGTCGACGTCAAGCGCGCGATGATCGAGTGGTGGGGACCGGTCATCAACGAATATCTCGGCTCGACCGAGACCGGCATCCCGGTCTGGCATTCGTCAGCCGAAGCGCTGGCCAAGCCCGGCACCGTTGGCCGCGCGATCGAGGGCGGCATCGTCAAGATCTTCCGGCCCGACGGGACGCCATGCGACGTCGGCGAGCCCGGCGAGATCTTCATGCGTCAGACCGCGACCTCGGATTTCGACTATCACGGCAATGCCAAGGCGCGCGCCGAGGCCGATCACGACGGCCTGATCAGCGTCGGCGATGTCGGCTATCTCGACGCGGACGGCTATCTGTTCCTGTGCGACCGCAAGCGCGACATGGTGATCTCGGGCGGCGTCAACATCTATCCCGCCGAGATCGAGAATGCCCTGATCGGCATGGCAGGCGTCCGCGACTGCGCGGTGTTCGGCGTTCCCGACGACGAATATGGCGAGCGGCTGTTCGCCTGCGTCGAGCCGGAAGCCGGCAGCACGCTTTCGGTTGCGGCGATCCAGGATTTCCTCCGCGACAAGCTGGCCAATTTCAAGGTGCCGAAGGAGATCCGCTTCATGGACGCGCTGCCGCGGGAAGCCACCGGCAAGATCTTCAAGCGCAAGCTGCGCGACCTCTACCGCGAAGGACGGCTCGGCTGAACGATGTGACGGCGAAGCGAACGGCGTTTGAAACTTAGTTGCTGTTGCAAACGGCCGGCAATCGACGCAACGATGCCGGCACATCCTGAGCCCGGATCACCGCCATGAACTCGACCGACTTCATCGTCATCCGCAACGATCTGCAGCAGTGCAAGGTGATCGAGACGCAGTTGCCCGATGCCGCGGCGCTGCCGGCCGATGCGCTGCTGGTGAAGGTGACCCGCTTCGCCTTCACCGCCAACAACATCACCTACGCCGTGATCGGCGAGCAGCTGAAATACTGGCAGCTGTTCCCGGCGCCCGAAGGCTACGGCATCGTCCCGGTGTGGGGCTTTGGCGAGGTGCTGGTCTCGAAACATCCGATGATCGCGGCCGGCGAAACGCTGTTCGGCTATTTCCCGATGGCGACCCATCTGGTGATCAAGGCTACCGACGTCAGCAAGCGCGGCCTGCGCGACGGCGCCGCGCACCGGCAGGAGGTCTCGCCGGTCTACAACGCCTATGCCCGGGTCTCCGGCGATCCGACCTATGCCGGCCGGCAAGGTGACTACCGGGCGCTGATGCTGCCGCTGTTCATGCTATCCTTCCTGGTCGACGACTTCCTGGCCGAGAATGCGTTCTACGGCGCACGCCGCGTCATCCTGTCGTCGGCCTCGAGCAAGACCGCGTTCGGGCTCGCCCATCTCGTGCACAAGCGGGGTGTCCCGGTGATCGGGCTGACCTCCAGGGGCAATGTCGATTTCGTCAGCTCGCTCGGCTGCTACGACGAGGTCGTCACCTATGACCAGGTCACCGCGATCCCGTCGGCCGAGCCTGTCGCCTATGTCGACATGGCCGGCAACAGCGCGCTGCGCGGAAGTCTGCACCGGCACTTCGGCGCGCAGATGGTCTATTCCGGCCGGGTCGGGCTGACGCACCGTGCCAGCGAGCCGGAGGAGCCGACGCTGCCCGGCGCCAAGCCGGTCTGGTTCTTCGCCCCGGACCAGATCCGCAAGCGCGCCAAGGAATGGGGACCGGGCGGCATCGACCAGCGTTTTGGCGCCGCCTGGGCCGAGCTCGTGCCGCATCTGCCGAATTGGCTTGACGTGGTTGAGCGGCGCGGCCCGGCCGCGGTGCGCGAGGCCTATCTCGATACCCTGCAAGGCCGCGTTCCGCCGGATCAAGGCCTGATCCTGTCGCTGGCCGAATAGGCGCTATCCCGTCGCGCCCTTTCTGCGTGCCTTCGAATGGGTATAGGCTTTGCGGAAAGGGAACGCCGCCAAGAAAATATCAGCAAGGCGGCCGATGGCGAGAAACGCTCAATGCTCGACAAGACGGACGATATTTCGGTCGCCGCCGACAATTGGCTTGTGCAGTTCGAAGATGCGCTGGCGAGCCCGGACGATGTGCTGCTGAAGCCACTGTTCCATCCCGACAGCTACTGGCGCGACGTGCTGGCGCTGAGCTGGAACATCCAGACCGTCAACCGGGCCTTCGCAATCATCGAGGAGCTGCCGGCGCATGCGCGTCACAGCGCGCCGCATGACTTCCGCATCGATGCCGAGCGCGCGGCGCCGCGCCGGGTGACGCGCGCCGGCACCAACGCCATCGAGGCGATCTTCAAATTCGAGACGGCGGTTGGCCGCGGCCATGGCATCGTGCGGCTGATCCCTGATGCCGCCGACGACGATCGCCTGAAGGCCTGGACCTTGCTGACGGCGCTCGAGGAGCTGAAGGGTTTTGAGGAGCAGCAGGGCCACACCAGGCCGCGCGGGAAGTCCTATTCGCGCGACTTCCGCGGCCCCAACTGGCTCGACCTGCGCAAGGCATCCGCCGAATATGCCGACCGCAACCCTGATGTGCTGGTGGTCGGCGGCGGACAGGCCGGGCTTGCGATCGCCGCGCGGCTGCAGCAGCTCAAGATCGACGCGCTGATCGTCGACCGCGAGGCGCGCGTCGGCGACAATTGGCGCAAGCGCTATCACGCGCTGACCCTGCACAACCAGGTACAGGTCAATCACCTGCCCTACATGCCATTCCCGCCGAACTGGCCGACCTACATCCCGAAGGACAAGCTCGCCAACTGGTTCGAATCCTATGTTGATGCGATGGAGCTGAACTTCTGGACCGGCACGGAATTTGTCGGCGGCAGCTATGACGACGCAACGGGGCGTTGGACCGTCGAGTTGCGCCGCGCCGACGGCACGACCCGCAAGATGCAGCCGCGCCATGTGGTGATGGCAACCGGCGTCAGCGGCATCCCCAATCTGCCCGATATCCCCGGTTTGAAGAATTTTTCCGGCAAAGTCATGCATTCCAGCCGCTACGAGGACGGCGAGAACTGGACCGGCAAGCGCGCGCTCGTGATCGGCACCGGCAACAGCGGCCACGACATCGCGCAGGACCTGCATTCCTCGGGCGCCGAGGTCACGCTGGTACAGCGCTCCTCGACGCTGATCACCAATATCGAGCCGTCGGCGCAGCTTGCCTATGCCGCCTACAATGAAGGTACGCTCGAGGATAATGATCTGATCACGACCTCGATGCCGCTCGCGCTCGCCAAACGCAGTCATGTGCTGATGACCGAGCAGTCGAAGCAACTCGACAAGCCGCTGCTCGACGGCCTTGCGCGCAAGGGCTTCAAGCTTGATTTCGGCGATGGCGGCACCGGCTGGCAGTTCAAATACCTGACCCGCGGCGGCGGCTATTACTTCAACGTCGGCTGCTCCGATCTGGTCGCGAGCGGCGCGGTCGCCCTGCAGCAATTCGCCGACATCGAGACCTTCGTGAGCGAGGGCGCGCGGCTGAAGAACGGCGAGACGGTTGAGGCCGACCTGATCGTACTCGCGACCGGCTACCGGCCGCAGGAAGAGCTGGTGAAGAAGCTGTTCGGCGAGGCGATGGCCGCGCGCGTCGGCCCGATCTGGGGCTTTGGCGACGGCCAGGAGCTGCGCAACATGTACAGCCGCACGCCGCAGCCCGGCCTCTGGTTCATCGCCGGCAGCCTCGCGCAATGCCGCATCAACTCGCGCTATCTCGCATTGCAGATCAAGGCGATCGAGGAAAGCCTGATGCCGCGCAACGTCGGGCCACGGGCGGATTTTTCGTAGAAGCCTGCCGTCGTTCCGGGATGCGCGAAGCGCAGACCCGGAACCTCGAGATTCCGGGTTCGATGCTGCGCATCGCCCCGGAATGACGATCTTGGGGAGACATCTTATGCCAACCACCCTCGGCACCGGCGAACACCGCTATCGCGTGGTGGAGAATTTCGCAAAACTCCCCGACGGCTGGAGCCTGACCGATGTTGCCTCCGTCGCGGTCGACAGCAAGGACCGCGTCTACGTTTTCAACCGCGGCGACCATCCGATGGTGGTGCTCGACCGCGCGGGGAATTTCATCAAGAGCTGGGGCGAAGGCGTGTTATCGCGTGCCCACGGCCTGCATATCGACGCCGACGACAATCTCTATTGCACCGATGACGGCGACCACACCGTGCGCAAATGCTCGACCGACGGCAAGGTGCTGCTGACGATCGGCATCCCGAACAAGCCGGCGCCGTTCATGAGCGGCGAGCCGTTCCACCGCTGCACCCATACCGCGCTGTCGCCGAAGGGCGAGATCTATGTCTCCGATGGCTACGGCAATGCCTGCGTCCACAAATACACGCCGGATGGCAAGCTGATCAAAACCTGGGGCGAGCCCGGCACCGATCCCGGCCAGTTCAACATCGTGCACAACATCGCGACCGACGCCGATGGCTGGGTCTATGTCGCCGACCGCGAGAACCACCGCGTCCAGGTGTTCGACGGCAACGGCAAATACGAAACGCAGTGGAACAACCTGCACCGGCCCTGCGCGCTGTGCTGCTGCTGCTGCGGCGGCGGCAAGCAGCCGAACTTCGTGATCGGCGAGCTCGGCCCTGGCATGGCGGTGAATCGCAAGGTGCCCAATCTCGGCCCGCGGCTGTCGATCGTGGATCACACCGGAAAGCGCATCGCGCGCCTCGGCGGCGAGCAAGGCCCCGGCGTCGAGACCGGAAAATTCCTGGCGCCGCACGGCATCGCGCTGGATTCCCGCGGCGACATCTATGTCGGCGAAGTCGGCGTCACCGACTGGAAGACCAGCTTTCCGGACACCGAGATGCCGGCCGCGGTGCGCGTGACGCGATGCCTGCAGAAGCTGGAGAAGGTTTAGATTCAGTCTCCCACCGTCACTCCATCACCGTCACCCCGAGGAGCGCGCATCGCGCGCGTCTCGAAGGGTCGACGGCCCGGCCGGTGGCCGTGCATCCTTCGAGACGCGCGTTCCGCGCTCCTCAGGATGACGGATCAGGCAGCGAGCGCCGCGACTAAGATCAATCCCGTTTGCTGCCCGACGCCTTGGCTATCGCCCGCGAAATCAAATCTCGCCGATCACCTCGCGGCGGCGCTGCTCGGATTCTTCCGCGTAGCGCCGCATCGCGTGCGCTTCGGTGAGCAGGCCGATCGGCCGGCGGTCGCCGTCGCCTTCGACCACGGCGAGCGATTCCGCTTCGGCCGCGTCGAACACCGCGATCGCCTCCTGCACGTTCATGCCGGGATGCAGCACCACGTCGGCGTAGCGCAAGATGGCAGCAAGCCCCTTGTCGGCCTCGAGATCCGGCGCGTGCGCTTCCGCAACCAGCGCGAGCCCGGCGTAATGCCCCTCGCCGTCGACCGCGACGACCTGGGTCTTCGAGCCCGGCGGGAATTCCTCGCGGAACGCCTCGATCGGCATCGCGGCGTTCACCGTCGTCATGTCCTGCCGCATCATCTTGCCGACCGTGAGATCGCGGATCCAGCCGATATCGGCGGCGCTGCGGATGGTCTCGCCGCGCAGATGCAGCCGCCAGGTCGCGAACGAATAACCGAACAGCTCGCGCGTGATCGTGGTCGAGATAATGACCGCGACCAGCACCGCGGTCGTGAGCCAGAGGTTGCCGGTGGATTCCAGCGCGATGAAGGACATCGTGAGCGGACCGCCGATCACCGAGGCCGACAGCGCGCTCATGCCAATCACCGCATAGGCGTTGGGGTCGAGGTTCAGCCCCGGCCACACGATGTCGACGCCGGCGGCGAACAGCCGGCCGCCGAGCGCGCCCATGAACAGCGTGGCGAAGAACAATCCGCCGCGGAAGCCGGAGCCGAGCGAAACGATCGAGGCAACCGCCTTCAGCGCGAACACGCCGGCGATGAAGGCAAGCGGCATCGCTACGATGCCGGCGAAGCGCAGCGCGCCGTGGCCCGACGACATCACCTGCGGCGTCAAAAGGGCCATCGCGCCGACTGCAAGCCCGCCGAGCGCCGGCCGCAGCGGCGGCCAGAGCCGGCTCTTGGTCAGCAGCGCCTCGCACAGCGTCACCCCGCGCATGATCGCAATGCCGGTCAGGGCCGCGACCATACCGAGCAGCGCCGCGATCGCGAGATCCCGCCCGAGCACATCGCCGACGGTTCCGACGCCGACGCCGAGCGGCAGCGGCTCGAAGGCATGGGCGACGAAGTAGCCGGTCACCGCCGCCACGCCGACCGGAGTCAGGCTGGCCGGCGTATAGCCGCCGATCACAAGCTCGAAAGCGTAGAACGCGCCCGCAAGCGGCGCGCTGAAGGCGCCGGCGATCGCTGCCGCCGCGCCGCAGCCCACCATGATTCGCTGGTCGTTGCGGCGGAGGTGAAAGCCGCGCCCGAGCGAGGCGGCGAGGCCGCTGGAGAGCTGGGTGTAGCCGGCCTCGAGCCCGACCGAGCCGCCGACGCCGCTCGACCAGATCGTCTGCAGCGCCACGATCACGCTGCCGCGGAACGACATCCGCCCGCCATAAAGCGCGTTGGCCTCGATCGGGTCGATTTCGCGGGCCGGCCGGACCCGAAGCAACAGAAGGAACGCAAATCCCAGCAGCAGGCCGCCGATCGTGGGAACCACGAGCGCGCGCACGGGATCGATGCTGGGCTGGCTCGACAACCGGTCGCCGAGCGGCAGATTGAACAGCACCGAATGCAGCACCGTGACGAGGCCGCTCATGACCGCCACCACGAGGCCGCCGATGGCGCCGATCAGCACCGCCAGCACCACAAGGCTCGTCTCGTGCGCGCGCACGAACGCGCGCAACCGGCGCGGCGCCTCGAGATAGCTTGAGGTCGTGGTCATCGGCAGGGTCCGTCACTGGCCGACAGGGCCTTGCGGCTCCCTTTACGGGCCTCGCGGGCGGGAGGCAATCGGGGCAGGAACATGGCAGGGCGCGGCGGATAAGCCGCTCATTGCTCTTCACAATCCCGTCACGCTGCCTGTAGTATGTGAGTGCATGCTGCTTCGCAGCTAATGGGAGTCAGGAGCGTTATTTGAACGCACATGTCTCGCAAGGCGGTTGGCCGGTGCTGGTCTTGAATGCGGACTTCCGGCCGCTGAGTTATTACCCGCTGTCGCTCTGGTCCTGGCAGGACGCGATCAAGGCGGTGTTCCTCGATCGTGTCAACATCGTCGAATATTACGACCGGGCGGTACGAAGTCCTTCCTTCGAAATCCAGCTGCCGAGCGTCGTATCCCTCAAGTCCTTCGTCAAGCCGACCACCCACCCCGCCTTCACCCGGTTCAACGTTTTCCTGCGCGACCGATTCAGCTGTCAGTATTGCCTGTCGGGCGACGATCTCACCTTCGATCACATCATTCCGCGCAGCAAGGGTGGCCAGACCACCTGGGAGAACGTCGTCGCCGCCTGCTCGCCCTGCAATTTGCGCAAGGGCAATCTCACGCCGCAGCAGGCCAAGATGTTTCCGAAGCAGACGCCCTATGCCCCGACCGTGCATCAGCTGCATCGCAACGGCCGGCTGTTTCCGCCGAACTATCTGCACGAGAGCTGGCTCGATTATCTCTACTGGGATACTGAGCTCGATCCGTAGAGCGCGCTGGCGCGCATCGTCGTCACATCGAATGCAAGCCGTACCGCTGTGATTTGGATCAGGCGGGTCGCTTGGTGAGGGCCGCCTCGCCCTCCTCGCGTCCGGGAACGCTGACGTGGACCTCGTGCCCCATCCTGATCGCCACTGCCGCGGCGGCCGCCGCCGATTCGAATGCAGCCTCCTTGGTGGCGTATCCGCCGTTGAGATTGCCGTCGTGCAGGACGCCCCATTCCTTGCCGGCTGCAATCACCGCATATTGAGCCAATCCCATCGTCTCCTCCTTACGCTGGCGGCGCCGCGTCAGGTCTCGTTCCGCTTGTATCTTTCGCGGACGACATCCTCGCCGGCCTGCACCGCGCGCCTGCTGCGAAAATGGTGTTGAAGCACGCCGAAGATCAAAGCGGTCAGCAGCACGAGCGCTCCGATGCCGTAGATGATTTCAAGGCCCATATCCATTCGGTCTCTCCAAGCCTTGTTCTCAAAGCCTTGCTCTTAAAGCCTTGCTCTCTTGCCGCCCGCCGGGGCGGCATCGTTCATCCGCTCTTCGCGGCGCTGTCGATGCTTTCGCGGTGAATTTCGCGCGCGTCGCTGCCGATCACCGAGATGAAGTAGCCGCGTCCCAGATATTCCTGTCGCGTCTCGGCAAGGTCGATGGCGAGCCGCTTGGCGACGGCAATGGCTTCATCGCGGTCGGTAACCGGCTGACCGGTTGCATCGATCACACGCTCATCATTCACGATCGCGAAGTGAAAGGCGGACATTCACTATCTCCGCGCATCAATGCGTGTTCGATTCATGCCACTTTTCCAGGTCCGGCTTCTCGTCTCCTGAGCGCTTCGCATCCCCAGAGCGCTGCTCCTTCTCCGGGTTTCCCTTCCACGGCTTGTCGGTTTGCGCGTGGGAACCCCAGTCGCTCGAGCGCCCAGAATCCTGCGTTACCGGCTTTCTGTTCATCACAATCTCCTCAAGAACAGAAGCATCTGTATCCCGATGTGTTCCTAACCCGCCGCGCTCAAGGTCCGCCCGCAACCGAGCATAACCAGCGCATCGAGGTCGATCCCGCAGCAGTATTGACGCTTCCTCACGCAGGATCGCATTCGCGTGATCGTCCGCGATGTTCGCAGTATATCATTGCATCCTAATAGTTCGCATCCTATCTAATTTGCATGCCGCCTTCGCAGCCCCATATCCACGCCGAGATCGGCCGCCTGGTGACCAGGCTGGCCCGGATCTGGCGTCGCGAGTCGGATCAGGCCTTGTCCGACCACGGACTGTCCTACGCGACGGCGATTCCGCTGCTGGTGTTGTCACGCCAGGGAGAGAACGTCCGGCAAGGCGTGCTGGCCGATGAACTGGGGATCGAAGGGCCTTCACTGGTGCGGTTGATCGATCTGCTGCAGTCTGAAGGCCTCGTCGAGCGTCGCGAGGACCCGACCGACCGGCGCGCCAAGACGCTGCATCTCACCGCGGCCGGCGGAGCCAAGGTCGAGGAGATCAATCGGGTGCTGCGTCGCGTACGGGCCAGCCTGCTGAAGGATATCGGCAGCGCGGAACTTGCGGTAACCTTCGAGACGCTGCAGCTCATCGAGCAGCGGGCGAGCCGCCTGCAGGACGCCAGGACTGCGCCAGCCAGGACTGCTCCAGAGGCGAAATAGTCATGCGCGCGGAAGAGCCGTTCCTGGTCCGCCACGCGGATCTCATCTTCGCGTTGAAGACGTTCGCGGCGTCGATGCTGGCGCTTGTCATCGCCCTGGCGATCGATCTGCCGCGTCCCTATTGGGCGATGGCGACGGTCTACATCACCTCGCAGCCGCTGGCCGGCGCGACCAGCTCGAAGGCGTTCTTCCGCGTGATCGGTACGCTGGTCGGCGCGAGCGTCACGGTCGCCCTGGTGCCGAACCTGGTCAATGCACCGGAGCTACTGTGCCTCGCGATCGCGCTCTGGGTCGGGCTCTGTCTCTATTTATCGCTGCTCGACGGCACGCCGCGCAGCTATGTCTTCATGCTGGGCGGATATACCGTCGCGCTGATCGGCTTTCCGTCGGTGGCTGACCCCGGCAGCATCTTCGATGTAGCGCTGGCACGGGTCGAGGAGATCTCGCTCGGCATCATCTGTGCGAGCCTGGTGTCGACGGTGGTGTTTCCCCGCAGCGTCGCGCCGGCGGTCGGCGGCCGCATCAGGAGTTGGCTGTCGGATGCGCGCCGTCTGTCCCGCGACGTGCTGCTTGACCGCGGGACCGGCGAGACGCGCCGGGCCCAACGCCTCCGTCTTGCGACCGACATTGTCGAGATCGATACGCTGGCGACCCATGTCGCCTATGACCGGCTGGCCGACGCCGGCACCGTGCGTGGCCTCGGCGAGGTCCGGCTGCGCATGCTGATGCTGTTGCCGATCATCACGTCGATCGAAGACCGGCTTACCGCACTTGGCGAAGCGGCGCTGCAACGGCAACCGGAGCTGCAACGCCTGATCGGCGATCTCGCCGCATGGATCGTGGACGAGGACCGCCAGCGACAATCCGGCGAGCAGATCCGCACCGCAATCGCCGAGCGGCAATCTGCGCTCGACGGCATCGCGCCGCGGGAACGCATCATCACGATCAGCCTGCTGCTCCGGCTGCGCGAGCTTGTCGATATCTCGGCCGACTGCCGCGCGCTGGGCGATGCGATCGCCGCGGGCCGGGATATCTCCAGCGTCCCGCTGGCGTTCCACCCGGAGTCGGGGGCCGCACCGGTCCGTCATCGCGACCACGGCATGGCGCTGTGGTCGGCCGCGGGCGCAGCGGTCGCCATCCTGATCTGCTGCGGCCTGTGGATTGCGACCGGCTGGGCCGATGGCGCCTCGGCGCCGATGATGGCGGCGGTCGCCTGCTCGTTCTTCGCCGCGCAGGACGAGCCGGCGCGCAGCATCCGGGCCTTCGGCCTGTTTTCACTGGTCGCGATCGTCATCGTCGCGATCTATCAGTTCGCGCTGGTGCCGGGCATCTCCCATGTCGAGGTCCTGATCGCGGCGCTGGCGCCGACCTTCCTCCTGTACGGCTTTTTGATCGCACGACCCAAGACCGCGCCGATCGGCATGGCGCTCGCCGCCAACACCGCGACGCTGCTCGCGCTGCAATCGACCTACAGCGCGGATTTCGCCAGTTTCGCCAACACGTCGGTCGCCTTCTTCCTCGGTGTTGTGATCGCGGAGATCGTAACGCGGATCGCGCGCGGCGTCGGCGCCGAATGGATCGCCAAGCGGTTGATGACGTCGAGCTGGCAGACGCTCGCGGTCGCGGCCGAACGGCGCGGCCACGGCGATCGCGCGCAGTTTGCCGGCCTGATGCTGCATCGGCTCGGGCTATTGGTCCAGCGCATCGCCTTCATCTCCGAGAGCGACCGCCGCGATGCCGACAGCCTGGTCCAGCTCCGCATCGGGCTCAACATCATCGACCTCAGGCGGGCGCGTTACGGCCTCGCCGCAGTGACCGTGCGTGCCATCGACGATATGCTGGACGACCTCGCGGCGGCGTTTCGCGCCCGTGCGGACCGGGCAATGCCGGCCGAACTGTTGTCATGCATCGATACGGCGCTGACCGCGGTCGTCAAGGACCCCAATGAGCGCGCGCGGGACGATGCATTGCTCGGCCTCGTCGGCATCCGCCGCGGCCTGTTTCCGGATGCACCCGCGTATCGATCGCAGCCCGAAGCGAGTTTCGCCGCATGAGATATGAGCTCGACATTTACGGCGTGCTCGTTCCGGCGCTGCTGCTGTGGCTCATCGTCGCCTATGCGCTGAGCGCAGTGGTGAGCCGGATCATGCAGCGCTTCGGATTCTACCGGTTGGTCTGGCATCGCGCGCTGTTCAATTTCGCCCTGTACGTATGCCTACTCGGCGTCGTGGTTTATCTTTCGGAGTTTCTGCCATGAAAGCGAATTTCGCCTGGCTCGGCCGGGTTGCGCTGACCGCGGTCGCCGTCGTCGCCGCACTCGCTGTCGCTCGCGCGCTCTGGGTCTACTATATGGAATCGCCATGGACTCGCGACGGCAGGGTCCGCGCCGACGTGATCCAGGTGGCTCCCGACGTCTCCGGCTTCGTCACCGACGTGCTGGTCAAGGACAATCAGCCGGTGCATCGTGGCGACATCCTGTTCCGGATCGATCGCGCACGCTTTGCCCTGGCACTGAAGCAGGCCGATGCAGCGGTCGCCGGCCATCGCGCGACGCTGGATCAGGCCGACGCCGACCTCAAACGCTACAGCTCGCTGACCACCGATGCGGTGTCGCAGCAGAAGCAGGAGCAGGTTCTGGCGACGCAGCTGCAGGCCAAGGCGGCCTATGACCAGGCGGTCGCCGACCGCGCCGTCGCGCAGCTCAATCTGGATCGCAGCGAGGTGCACGCTTCGGTGAACGGCACCATCACCAATATGGACCTGCGGCCGGGCGCCTACGTCACCGCAGGCAAGGGCGTGATGGCGCTGGTCGACACCGACACGCTGCATGTGGAAGGCTATTTCGAGGAGACCAAGCTCGCGCGCATTCGCGTCGGCGACAAGGCGCAGATCCGGCTGATGGGCGAGCCGGTGCGGCTCACCGGACATGTCGAGAGCATTGCGGCCGGCATCGAGGATCGCGACCGCGCGGCAGGCGCGAGCCTGCTCGCAAATGTCAACCCGACCTTCAGCTGGGTTCGGCTCGCACAGCGCATCCCCGTGCGCATCGCGCTGGACCACCTGCCGGATCGCATCGCGCTGGTCGCCGGCCGTTCGGCGACGGTCGAGATCATGGACTAGCCGGCTGGCCGGGGCGCATCCGCGGCGACAGCATCGAGCCGGTGCACCTTACTGCGGCTCGTCGACCACTCGCCTATCGCACGCCGTAGCGTGTGAAATCGTCGCCGATGCTGCCCTGGATCGCCTTGGCCGCCGCCATGTCGGTATTGCCGCCGGCCTTGTCACCCTGCTTCAACTTCGCCAGGCCGCGGCCATAAAGTGCGCTTGCGAGTTTGGGATCGATGCGAAGTGCGGAGCTGTAGTCGGCGATCGCCGCGCCCAGCTCGCCGGTCTTCAGATAGATAAGGGCACGCGAGTCATACGTCGCGGCGTTGGTTGACGCCAATTGAAGGGCCTTGTTGCAATCTTCCAGCGCCGCCTGCAATTCGCCGAGGATGGCCCGGCTCCAGCAGCGTCCGTTCCACACCCCATCGAGCTTCGGCTCGAGGCGAATTGCCTCATCGTAGTCCTGCGCCGCGCGTGCATAATCGTTCTTCTTCAAATAGGCGCCGGCGCGGTTGGCGAAGGCCTCGCCGTAGTTCGGGTTGAGCTTGATCGCCTGATCGAAGGCGTCGGTCGCGCGATCATATTCGCGCTTCCTGAGATAGGCCACGCCGCGGTTGTTGAACGGCTTGGTGTAGGTCGGATTGAGCTCGATCGATCGATCGAAATCCCGGATGGCGCCGTCATAGTCTCCCTTGGCGGCGTAGGCGTTACCACGGTTGTTATAGGCGATCGCGAGGCCAGCCTGGGTCATGTCCTGCCCCGCATCGATCAGCGCCGTGCAGGCAGCAATGCGCGCGTCGGCCGGTGTGCGATCGAGGCCGCTGCACAATCCGATAGTGCGGAGATAGCTATCCTTCTTCGGGTTCTGCGCGACCGCCGGCAACACTGGGAGCGTCGCAACGAGGAGCGATATCAGGCTGACAATTGCGCCGGCGCTTGCACGAAGTTTCATATCGGGCCTTGCTTGCACGAAACGGGCTGCGCCTGGCCTAGCACCCTCGACAGATGTTGGGATTGAACTTGTGAAGGGTGTTTTGCTCAGGTTGCTGCGGCGTTCGAGTCCCGACCTTCCTGACCTTGCTCTTGCCCTCTTCAACGAGCGTGGCGAACCTCACCGTTCCATCGTCCGATATCTCGATGCGTGGCGTGGTGCCTCGAATGCCCATCGTTGCGACAGGGGTGTCGATCTTCATGTCTCCGGTCTTCGCAATGTTGCCGGCAACGAAGGTGAACGTCCCATTGGTCAGTTTGAGCAAGGTCGAGTTCGACTTGCCGTTCGGGTCGTACACGAACTCGGTCATCGCCATCTTGGCGTTGCTCGACAGATTAAACGAAGTGCCGTCGGAGAAATTGATCCCGACGCGTCCGTCAGCTCCAGTTTGCACCACGTCGCCCAGATACACGGGGTCGCCGACCTGCGCCTGAGGCAGTTTGCCGGGCAGCCCTGCCTGAACGACGACTGCATTCGGATGCTCGATCGTGACCGAACCCGTGGCGGCTACGACCCTTCCGATGAATTTCAATTGGATATTGTCCGGTTCGGTTTGCGCCTGGACCTGGCCGGACGTGAGCGTTGCGAGCGCCAGGACGAAGCTTGCAAGCAATTGAACAATCAAATGGATGCGCACGATCCCCTCCTCGAAAAGGTCTTGTCGTGCCGGGGCTCGATGGGTGACCGGGACCACCGGGCCGAGACCGCAGGACCTTGAGTGCCAAACGAGTTGTCGCAGACAGGCCTAAATGCCTGACGCAGTTCGACTAAAAATTAATAAGTGGACAATTTGCATGGTAATCATACTATTAATTTTGCGGGGCTGCACGCGCGATAAAGGACAGCTGTTCTGTCCTTTTCGTAAGGCTTCCCCGCAGTATTGGAATTCCATTTTTACTGCCGAATTTGGTTTCAATCAGGACGTTTCAGCGGACAAGCCTATGGCTGACGGCGCGGGGTTTTTCGCCGCGTGGCCGAACCAAGCCAAAATAAAAAGACTGCGGCGCCACTTTCCGCTCGAACTGCCTAACAGGCAAAAAGCCAATGTCAGTTGCGTCCGGCGTAGAGTTCGGGGACGCGTGCATGGCCGTTTTGGGCCAGCCGCCCCGCTTAGTTGGCACTGTTCGGACGGCGATCGGCTGCGGCACGATCGCGGGTGCCCGCGGCATACCGATTCAAATCGTAGCTGGCGATCCCGTTCGCCAGGGTGACGTCATCGAGGTCGGAGCCGGCGGGCGGATCGAAATCCGCCTGGTCGATGGCAGGGTGCTCAATTTGCCGGCCGGCACCCGGCTGGAGTTGGACATCGCGCAGGACCCCACCGGGGGCTTGCGGCCGGGCCTGTTCGCGAAAACCAGAAGCCTCTTCCGCCTCATCGGCAGCCGGCTCGCAGGGTCTGGCGTCCTGACGGCGGACACACCGGTTGGCACCATCCGCGCCAGCGGCCTCGGCATGCTGTCGCTGGCCGCCCTGACCTTCTCGCTGCTGGAGGACGCCCGAGCCGCGGAGCCGAACGTCACGCTCCTGGACGACGACAACATCAAATACAAGGACCTCCACCACGGCGTGTTCGAACTCGTCACCAAGGAGGCGATCCCCCGTCACATCATCGTCGAGGATCCCGAAGAGACGATCATCCTGAGCAGAAGAGGCTCCTCCGTCGGCGTGAACCATGCCACGAATTCCCCTTCGCACATGGAGGAATTACGGGAGGCCCAACAGGAGACCCTTGCCTATTTCGAGAAAGGACCGGCATCGAAAGGATCCGGCATGCCTGCTCTCGAAGGCGGACAACTGCTGCTGCCGATCAATTTTATTCAGCAGTCCCCGCTGTCGCCGGTGCAAGATACGCTCGGGCCGCTGCCGGTAGCGACCTTCGCGAAAAATGATCTCTTCAAGCTGCCGCCGGTTCCGCCGAAGCTGAACCTCGGAGCGGGGCCGACTGAAATCGATACGGTGATATTTGACGACTTCAATGCGGCGAGCGGGACCTTTTCCGCGAGCAGCATCAAGGGCGGCGCACTGAAATTCGGCATCAGCGGAGGCGCCACAGGCGATACGGTGCTGGGACAGGCGACATACGACGTGTCGAGCGTCGGTACTTTTGGCACGCTCTATCTCAACAGCGCGACCGGAAGCTACACCTTCGTTCCGAACAATACCGCAATCAACGCGCTGAAGGCCAACACGACCCAGAGCTTCGTGATCACGGTCTCGGACGGCGCGCTTTCGGCCAGCGAGAGCTTCGACATCAGCATCCTGGGCGCCGACGACGCCTCCATCATCTCCGGCACCATGGCCGGCTCGGTGGTGGGTGCGGTCGGCGTCAGTCATGCCTCGCCCGGCCTGCTCATCGCAAAGGGCACGCTCACCGACACCGATGTCGACGATCCCGCCAATACCTTCACCGCCGTGAACGCGCCGACGACAAGCGCAGGTGGCTACGGCTCATTCACGCTCACAACGGCCGGCGTGTGGACCTATACGCTCGACAACGCCAACAGCTCCGTGCAAGCCCTCCATGTCGGCAACACGCTGACCGACAGCTTCACGGTGACCACGATCGGCGGAACCCCGCAGACGGTGACACTCACCATCCACGGCCCGCTGATCGAGGTTGGGACCGCGCCATCGCTGACGTTGAGCGAGACCCATCTGACAGCGACGACGCTGGACGACAACATCGCCGGCTCGGCACCGGACGCCGCGCTGACGACGACATCAGGCGAGTTCTCGGCGGCATTCGTCACCGAACCGGGTCTGACGGTCAGCTACGCACTGTCGATCACCGACGGCAACGGTACGGCGTCAGGATTGATCGATTCGCATACCGGCCTCGCTGACCTGCTGGTTCTGAACGGCAACACCATCGAAGGCCATGTCGGCACGGCAAGCGGGGCGCTCGCGTTTACCATCACGGTTGACCCGGCGACGGGCCGCGTGACCTTCGTCGAGCACCGCGCGGTCGAACAATCGTCGGGCACCAGCCCTGACAGCGGCGAAGGGATCGCGCTGGGGACCGGCCTCGTCAACCTGATCGCGACGGTCACGGAGAGCGACGGCCAGTACCAGGATCTAAGCATCGATCTCGGCAAGCAGCTGACAATCACGGACGACGGCCCGCGCATCGAGGCGGCGGGCACAGCCCCATCGCTGACGCTGAGCGAGACGCATCTGACGGCAACGGCGCTGGACGACCACATCGCCGGCTCGGCGCCGGACGCGGCGCTGACGACGACTTCCGCCGATTTCTCGACGGCGTTCACTTCGGTGCAAGGGGCCGATGGCGCGACCATCCGCTACGCGCTGACCATCACCGGCGGCAACGGCACGGCATCGGGGCTGATCGACTCGCATACCGGCCTCGCTGACCTGCTGGTTCTGAACGGCAACACGATCGAAGGCCGCGTCGGCGCGACCAACGGCACGCTGGCATTCACCATCACGCTCGATCCGGCCACGGGACGCGTGACCTTCACCGACTACCGGCCGGTGGAGCAACCGCTCGGCACCAGCCCGGACAGCGGCGAAGCCGTATCGCTGGCCGCGGGCATCGTGAGCCTGAACGCCACGATCACGGACAGGGACGGCGACTTCCAGAGCGCCGGCCTCGACCTCGGCAGCAGGCTGACCATCAGCGACGATGGCCCCTGCATCCGGGCCAATTGCACCGCTCCGTCGCTGACGCTGAGCGAGACGCACCTGACGGCAACGGCACTGGACGACCATGTCGCGGGCTCGGCACCGGACGCCGCGCTGACGAAAATTTCTGCCGATTTCTCGACGGCGTTCACCTCGCTCCAGGGCGCCGACGGCGCGACGACTCACTATGCACTGTCGATCAACGGAGGTGACTGCACCCCATCCGGTCTGATCGATTCGCATACCGGCTGCTCCGACGTGCTGGTTCTGAACGGCAACACCATCGAAGGCCATGTTGGCACAGCAAGTGGCGCGCTGGCATTCACCATCGCGGTTGATCCGGCCACGGGATGCGTCACCTTCACCGAATATCGCGCGGTGACGCATCCGGCCTGCGCCGGCCCTGACAGCGGCGAAGCCGTGTCGCTGACCGCCGGCGTCGTAAGCCTGGTTGCCACCATCACGGACAAGGACGGCGACTTCCAGAGCGCGTGCATCGACCTCGGCAAGCAACTGACGATCACGGACGATCACCCGACCATTTGCGGCTTCCCGGAGACCTTCGTCGCCGCTCAGGATCATCAGACTGCGACAGGTACCTACGATATCAATTTCGGCGCGGATGGCGATGCCGCGATGTTCGTTGCCGTCCACAACGGTCCGGTCGGCTGCACGGGATATGATCTGGCCACATCATGCCTGGGCAACGGCATCACCGCGGTGCACGTCACCGGACATGGCGATGATTACAACTTCTACTATACGACCCATGAGGTGGGCGGCGGCGTCGAGCTCGACGCGTATCTTACCGATTGCGGCGGTAGGTTGGACGATCCTTATTTCAAGTTGCTGATCAATCCGGATGGAACATTCTGCTTTGATCTCGAGCACGCCGGGCCGTCGAAGGACGTCACCGTCCATGGCTCCGATTTTGATGCCCCGATCTGCGGCACGCCGTCATTGACGGCTCCGGACGGACAACTGGTTATTACCGGGTCGGACTGCGCCGGCCAGCCGCTCGATGTCAAGGCATCGGACTGCGGTATTGCGGTCGGCGACAGTGGACTGCAGATGGACCCGGCCGAGCAGTTGAATCTCGCGTTCACCGAGAAGCAGTCGCAGGTCGGCTTCAATCTCACGGAATGGCAGGGCTACGGCACCGCCGGTGTGATCCTCAAGGTTCTTGATGGCAGCGCCGACGTTCACGACTTCTGCATCGATGTTCCCAGGCCGCTCTGCGGCAGTGCCGGCTTCGTGGTGCAGGAGACATCGGATGCTTCGCTGATCGACACCTACACCTTTGATGCCACGACGACGACGTATACGCTTTACGTTGACAGGTCGTTCGATCAAGTCCAGGTCGACTACGATCGGGTGGAAGCCGGGTGTCCCACCTTCGCGATCAACAACATCAGCTATACCGAAAAGACGAGCATCAATGCGGATCTGCTGTTCGATGTGACGGCGGTCGATGCGGACGGCGATTCGGCCACGAGCAGCCTTCAGGTCGATATTCAGTGCCACACGGCGGGGATGGACACCTTCATATTCGCCGCCAGCCAGGACAGCCCCGCGCCGCCGGTCGGCGCCAGCGCTCCCGCACCCGATGTTAGTCCGATGTCAACGAGTAGCCACGAGGACGCGGCGTTGTCTCAGGCAATCTTGCCCTTTGTAGACGGCGGAACGTCGGGAACGACCGAGCAGTCCTTTCATTTCGCGGAGCCTTCGAGCCTTGAACAGCAGGGAGCTTCGTCCCCTCCACAGTTTGATCAAAGCCTCGCGTGGTTCAGCCGCCACGACGATTCCGCCGGATTTCAGCTGGCGCAAGGAGTTGCAACTGGTGGAACGCCGGCAATGGGGCCGGCTGTCCCGGAGCACCAAACAGATTTCTTCCCGGACCATACGCCGGACGCCGTCGTGACCCATCCGCTACACGATCTGATCATGTAGCGATCGCTTCTTGTAGCGATCCCTTCGTCTAGCGATCCCTTGGGCGCGTGGCCGGCACTCCGGCCCGCGTCGGACGTTGTCGCGGGCCGGCAGCGTTTCTCGTGTCAGTGCCAGCCCTCGCCGGCCTTCAGCGCCGCCGAGAGGCTGCGCACCGGGCGCGTCACCAGCGGATCGAGATCGAAGCGCTTTTCGAGCATCTTGAGGATCGACGTGGTGTCGAAGTCCTCATGCGCGACGCCCGACTTGTTGAAGCGCTTGGCGATCAAGAGCGCCGGAATGCGGGTGCCCGGGCCCCACTGGTCCGCGGCCTTGGCTTCGGCACCATGACGGTTGAACGGCGGCGGCGGAACGTGATCCCACTGCCCGCCGAACTCGTCATAGGTGATGACGATCAGCGTGTCCTTGCCATCCGGCCCCTCGACGATCGCCTTGACGAGATCGACGAGATGCTGGCTGCCTTCGGACTCGCTGGTGTAGCCCGGATGCTCGTTTTCCTCGCCGATCGGCTTGATGAAGCTGACCTGCTTCAGCCGGCCGGTCTTCGCCGCCTGGATGAACTCCGCCTCGTCCTTCAGACGATCCTTGCGGGCCTGCGTTCCGGGCGCGTAGTTGGCGAAGTAGTTGAACGCCTGATGGTGGTACTGGAAATCCACGTCCGGGCAGTTCGGGAACACCGCCGTGGAAACATGGTTCGGGTCGGTGCAGGTCGTACCGTTGCCGTTGGTCCAGCCCGAAGCGCCGACGTCGCCGTTGGCGTTCGACCAGCCGCCCGAATACCAGGCCCAATCGACGCGCTTTGCCGACAGCCGATCGCCGATGTTCGGCGTGTGCAGCGGCGGCAGGCGCTTGATGTCGGCGGTGCCCGGGGAATAGGGCTGATAGAACGGCTGCGTCGTGTTGACCGCGTAGTCGCCGCAGGCAAGGCCCGCCGGCAGGCCGGCCTGATTGCACTTCGCCGTCAGCTGCGCATCCTTCACGGTCGAGAGCGGCGTGTAGAGCGGCGTGCTGGTCGGCATGCCGTTGGCATCGACGATCGAGTGGAAGTCGTTGGCGCTGCCGTCATTCAGGGCACCGACGAACTGGGGCGCCGCGGCGGCGACCAGGAACTGGTGGTTGAGGAACGAACCGCCGAAGGCACCCTGGAAGAAGCTGTCGGCAATGATGTAGTTCGGCGCGCCGTTGCCGTGGAGATAGGTGTAGATGGGCAGCTTCTTGGTGTCGTAATAGCCCATCACCAGACCCGCCGCATCACTGCCGGTCATGTAGCGGTTCTGCCGGCCGCCGTTGAGCTGGTACTGCTCGCTGTAGAAGCGGTGCACGATGTCCGCGGTGCAGCCGCCGGGCGCGCCGGTGCCGTTGAGGAAACCGTGAGCCGCGAAAGCGCCGAGCGGCTTCGGGCAGGTCGTGGCCGAGGTCGGAATGAATTCATTGATCTCGAACGGCTTGTTCTTGAAGGCGCTCAGGATCGCGACCGTGCCCGTATTGTCGGTGCAGCTCGTCGGTTGCGGCGACGGAGAAGTCAGGTTGACGTCGTTCTGCAGCAGACAAGCATAGACGGTCTGGTTGTCCTGCCGAACCTGCAGGGTGTGCGCCTGATCGGCATAGGATGTGCCGTTGATCCGGTCGCGGCCGACGTCGCCCCAGTGACCGTAGAGGTTATCGAAGCTGTGGTTCTCCTGATAGATGACGACGATGTGCTTGTACTGGTGCACGCCTTCATGGCCACGATCCCGCAGGTCGCGCAGCTCGTCCTTGATCTCGTGCTTGAACTCATCAACGATCTTTTCGACCAAATTCTCTGCGTTTGCTACCGGCGAGATGGCAACGGCGCCAGCAACAACCGCGAGCGCCGGAATGGCTCCCCAAAGCCGCATAGTGCTCTCCTGATTTAGAAAGAAATAGAAATGGAGCTACACGCTATGCAAAACACATTTCGCTGGGATGACTGTTTTTCGACGCGCGCGCAAACGCGCGGAAAGATGCTCGCGCACCAACAGACTTTCATCGTGTCAAACGCAGACTGCGTTGCGCTTCGCTGATCGAGCGTCATCAAACCGCAATCAAAATTCGTCTATCCAGTCAGATGGTCATTGATCCTGCCGACAGGAAACTGTCACCTCCGTGACATCTTCCGACGCACGGCAGCGCATATGCATTTGTGACAGGGGCGTTTTCGCGCGATGGCTTGGGATATTCTGGTGTCCGGCTCCGGAAAACATCGTGCG
Source organism: Bradyrhizobium sp. USDA 4538 (assembly GCF_024171045.1). Taxonomy (NCBI): domain Bacteria; kingdom Pseudomonadati; phylum Pseudomonadota; class Alphaproteobacteria; order Hyphomicrobiales; family Nitrobacteraceae; genus Bradyrhizobium; species Bradyrhizobium sp. USDA 4538. Next base: position 4,696,254 of record NZ_JALJZE010000001.1, on the reverse strand, counting down.
ACAGCTGCCGATCGCGGCGTCAGACCGGCACGGGTCGCGTGGCTGGCGCTCGTCGTTGCCCTGCTCCCGTTGCGCGCGACGGCGTTCCCGCTCGGCGGCGACCAGACCGTGCTGCCGGCCGGCACCGAATTTTCCGAGGAAGCGCTGGCGCGGCCACGCGAGCTCTTTCATTCCGAGGCCGTCGGCGGGCGAAAATCCTATTTGGTCAATCTCGGCGATCTCGCGTTCAACTCGCCTTCCATCCTGGGCGGCAAGGCGCGTCAGGCCGAGATGAGCTGCGGCACCTGTCACGTCAACGGCGCATCGAACCCGAAACTGTTCGTTCCGGGCGCATCCTCCCGCCCCGGCACCTTCGATACGACCAGCCTCGTCTTCAACGCGAAGACGTTCAACAGCATCCTCGATCCGGTCAGGATTCCGAGCCTGCGCGGCGCCCGCTTCCTCGCTCCCTACGGACATGACGGCCGCATCACCTCGCTGCGCGACTTCGTCTATAATGTCATCGTCAATGAATTTTCCGGCCCGAAGCCGCGCGACGAGGTTCTCGACGGCCTCGTCGCCTATATCAACGATATCGATTTTCTCCCCAATCCGAAGATTGCACCCGGCGGCAGGCTTGCCGCGCAGGCGAGCCTGGCCGAGCGCCGCGGCGAGGCGCTGTTCTTCAAGCCGTTCCCGAAGCAGGCCGAGCTGAGCTGCGCCGGTTGTCATGTTCCGGGTGGTACCTTCAACGACCAGATGCGCCACGACGTCGGATCCGGTGGAATGGTCAAGACCCCGACTTTGCTGAACGCCAACTTCAACGCCCCGTATTTCCACGATGGCCGCTACGACAGCTATGAACAGGTGGTCGATCATTTCGATCGTGTGTTCGACCTCGAACTGTCGACCCAGGACACCCAGGACCTCGTGGCCTATCTGAATGCGGTCGGCGACGGCGAACGCCCGTTCGACAAGGACGGCGTCATGCTCCGGATGAAAGAGGTGCTCGAGCTCTCGAGCGTCCTCGAGGTCGCGATCCCGGCTGCCGACACCGCGGTGGTGTCGCTGGCCGTGACCGGGGTCGGGGCCGAACTGCGCGAACTGACCGAGCGCATCCCGGACATCAGGAACACCGCGATCGGTGGCAAGGACGAGCGGCTGGCGGCGCGCGCGATCCTGAAGGACCTCGTTCTGACCCTGCGCCGCATCGATCTCGACGTCGCCGCCGGCCGTATCGACGATGCGATGGCCGAATATCGCAACTTTGCGCAGCTGGTGCACTTCGACGTACCCGTCGCCCTGAAAAAGGCCGAACCCTGGTCGCTGTTCAACAGCAGCGTGCATCAGTCGCACTACACTGCGCTCGGCCGGATCCTGCCGGTAACAAGCCTGCAGTCGCAGTAACGGACGGCGTGCTCACTCCGAAGCCGGCGGCTCAACCCATACGTCGCTCTGCTGGATCCGACGGATCAGCGCTTGCGGGTCGAACTTGCGCAAGCCTGCGGGAATTTCAAACATTTGCGCCGCCTGCGGCTCGTCGCGGATGTGATCGGCAGCGATCACCGTCCCATCCGCGGTCTTGATCCGTACCGGAAATCTGCGCGCGCGGTCGATCCAGCCGACAAAGCTCAAACCGGACGGCGCAGCGATTCGAAAGACGTCGGTATTCTGCCCAGCGATGGTTTCCTCTCCGTCGCGCTGGCAGTGCCACGCCGCGAGGTCGATCGGCGTGGACAGTTGCGCCATCGCCAGCCATTGCCGGCAGGGATCATCCGGATCAACCGGAATGAACATCCGGGTGAGCGGGCTCGATTGCCGCGCGTCCATGTAAACCCGTGCCGCCGGACGGACGAAATAGGCCGCGGGCTTGCCCGTATCGATCAGGAAGAACCCGTCGGGCAGCGCGCTTGTCTCGATCCGTGCTTTTCCGCCCGAGACCCGCAAGGCTCCCATGGCGGTTGCCGTGTCGTCCTTGTTCGCGACGAGGTCGGCGGAAAACTGCTGCGCCATGGCCGGGATCGCCGCGCCGGCCAGGATGGCGACGGCAAGCAGGCTAGCCGCGACGCTGCTGCTGATCGCGCACGTCTTCTTATTGCGTTTCATCGCATGTCTCCGGTCGATCAGGTGGCAGGGACAGAACATGACGGCGCCGACCGAACCATTGGTTCGATCGGCGCCGCCCTTGGATGCAGTCAAGACCTCGCCGTGGGCGAGAGCTTGATCACTCGGTGTAGGACAACGTGACCGGCTTGCTGAAGTCGAACGCGTCGAACATATCAGACAATGCCGGGCTGTTGGTCGGAACATACTCGTTGTTCTTCGAGTAGGTCGGGTTCGGCAGGTTGTCGCGGCTGCGGTTCGTGAGCGGCTGGAGAGCCCAGTTGCGCTCGATGAACTTCAGCAGCGAAACGTGGTCGGCGTAGTTGTGGTTGACCTTGCCGCCCGTCGAATAGGGCGAAAGGATCAGGGTCGGAATGCGCGGTCCGTCGCCGAAGAAGTCGATGGACTGCTGGTAGCCGGAGTCCCAATAGCCGCCGGCCTCGTCCCAGGTGATGAAGACAGCGGTTTCAGCCTTCAGCTCCGGGTTGTTGTCCAGCGAGTTGAGCACGTTCAGGACATAGGCCTCGAACAGGTCAACCTTCGAGCTCTGCGGATGACCGTCGAGCAGGCCGTCCGGCTTGCCGAAAGACACCGCAGGCAGCGTGTTGTTCTGGATCGCCGTGATCAGATCGGCAGTGTCCTTCATGTGAGCCTGACGCACGGCCGGGTTAGCCATGATCGAGGTCGCATACTGGAACGGATTGCAGATCTGGCAGTAGGCAATGCCGAGCGCGTGCGCCGGATCGGCGACCGCAGCGGCGCTGAGGTTGGGGTTCGACGGATTGGCGGCAACCGCGGCGTTGGAAAGCGCCACGGCGTCGTTGAACGCGCCACCGTAGAACGCCCAGGAGACATTCTTCTCCATGAGCGCATCGCCGATCGTGCGAACCGACGACGGCGGCACGTTGTTGCCACCCGACAGCGCGCCGTTCGGCAGATAACCCGGGTTGACGTTGTTGAGCATGTAGTAGTGGTTGGGCTTGCAGTTCGGCTCCGCCGCGTACGGCAGATTGTTGAGGTAGGTGACGATCGGCTTGACGCCGGGCTGGAAGACATCAGAGCAATTGCTCCAATTGCCATCGACGGTGTAGCGGTTGACCGAACCTGCGACCGGATTCGGATTGGCGATCAGGTTGGCCGGCGGCGTCACCGGATTGCCCTTGCCGTCGCTCCAGAAGGCCGCGTCGCCGGTACCGAGCATGAAGTGATTCGCGCCGGTGCCGCCGTGGAACGACTGGTGGAAGTTGTCGCTCAGGGTGAAGCGGTCGGCCAGCATCTTCAGGACCGGAGCCTGACCCTGCTGGGCGTTGTAGTAGCCCATCGAGTTGGCCATGCTCTTGTTGGATGCCGAATAGGTCGCCATCACGAACGGGAACAAATCGTTCAGGCAACCCGAATTGTTCTTCTTGGTGGCGTTGGCGGCGCTGCAGTCTTCCTGCTGCCAATCCTGGTAGAAGCGATGCGTCGAGTCGCCGGTGTAGTCGTCGTCGCTGATCTGCTCACCCTGCAACTGGAACGGTCCGTTCAGACCGCCGGCGCCGGGAATGCGGGTATCCAGCACACCGGTCGGCAGGCCGCTGAAGCCGGTGGTGAGGATATCGAGATCGGCCGGGTCCATGTCCTTCTCGACGCTGGCTTCGGCGATCGTCTTGAACGGGGGCGCGGTGTCGCTCTGCGCGGTCGGCGTGCCGGCCGTGTTCGGCTGCGGCATCGGGTTGGTCGCGTTGTAGGGCGACTTCGCGATGGTCGGTGCGCCGATATAGTACAAGGGCTGGCCCGCGACCGAGGACTGCTGCGCCTGCGCAAAGTTCGGTCCCGGCGTTCCATCCTCGTTGACGATGCCCTTCGACAACAGGTTGGAGATGGTCTGTCCCTTGCCCTTCGGCTTGTAGATACCGAAGGTGTGATCGAGACCGCGGTTCTCACCGATCAGGATGATGACGTGCTTGATCGGCGACGCGGTCTTCACGCCGTGATCGCCGTCACCATGATGGCCATGGTTCTCATGGTTCGCACGATCGCCCTCTTCGTGCGCCTGGTGATTGTGATGCGGACGCTTGTCCCAATCACTGCGGCCGCCCGGATAGTGAGCAGCATATGCGGCTGTTGCGACGAGCACCGTTGACGCGATGCAGAGCGCGGTGCTGGTTCGCCAGTGCTTTTTGTAATTCAAACTCATTGTCGACCTCAGGGTGTTTGCGGTTAGCAACACACACTGCTTAGTGCGACAATATGACGCATGGTTTTCGCTTACATGAAAGCGCGCAAGAAATTTCGAAACGTTCAAATATTTTCTGAGGAGACATCTGCCGCCGCGGCGGTGCATCTCCACGATTCAACCATGCAACCAATGATCGAAAATTGCTCACGCATCCGCGCCGCAGCGCAGATCGCAAAATCACTTCAATACAACGCAATCAATGCGAAAGGTGCTTGGAGCGCATCACCTGGCGAAGCGCAGCGTAATGTTGGTCATGCACGCCTTGATTGAATAGCGACCACGGCTCGGCGCTAGCCAACAGCGCAGGCACTGCAGCAGCCATCAGATTGCGATAATTCCTGAACTCGGTTGCGGCATCCGCGTTGCGCCCTGCCGCAACCGCCATCTCGATTCGCCGCAGCGTGAGCACGAGCTCCTTGAGGCCGTTGCGCGCAAGTACGCGCTGCTGCTCGCCGCCCGAGACGCTGGTGTTCTTGCGGTCGGGATATTGCTCGGTCAACTCGCGCAACTCGCGACCGATCGTATCGACCGCCAGCGCGACGATGTCCTTGTCACCGGACGGAATCGCGGTCGCGAGCACCGTCGAGAAATCGTTGATCTCCTTCAGCGTTGCCCCGGCGCCGTCGCGCTCATAGGGCTGAACGCCATCGCCGACTGCCGTGAGATAGGCGACGAGGTCGCCCTTGTCCTGCGCCGAGAGCTCGAGCTGAAAGGTCCGGTCGAAATAATCGACGACCTGGTCGTAATTGTCGAAGCGGCCGTCGTGAAAGTACGGCGCGTTGAAATCGGCATTGCGCAGCGTCGGCGTCTTGAACAGTCCGCCCGAACCGACATCGTGCTGCTGGTGATCGACAAAGCCGGACGACGGAACGTGGCATCCCGCGCAGCTCAGCGCGAGATCGTGCGGGAACGGCTTTGCGAACAGCACCTCGCCGCGGCGCTCCGCGTCGCTGATCTTGCCGGCCAGCCGCCCGGCGGGACCAAGGCTCGGATTGGGCAGGAAGTCGATGTCGTGAATATACGCCACGATCGCATCGAGCGTTGCCGGCGACGGCTCGGGACCTGCGAACTCGTTGGTGATGACGTTGTGGACGAAGTCGCGCAGCGAGGCGAATCGGCCGTCGGCGCCGTAGGGCGCTAGATAACGGGCGCCGCGCAGGCTCGGGATCCGCACTGGATCGAACGCCAGATTGTTGGCCTTCGGATTGAACAGCGGACCGGTGGTGTCGAACGTGCCGGGCCGGCTCGACATCTTCGGCATGAAGAATTTGGCGTTGTTCGCGCCATTGACGTGGCAGGTGCCGCAGCTCACGCCGGCCTGCCGCGCCACGTCACCGAGCAGCCCCGGCGAATTGAACGCGAGATCGCCGAGATTCACCAGATAGGACTTGGCCCCGGTCCGCTCGGACTGGAACACCTCGCGCGGCTTGTCGAGCGCATCCTCGTTCAGCTCGGTCGCGACAGGCAGCACGGTCTTGTCACCGTCGACCGGAAACGCCACCGCACGCCCGAACAGTGCCAGGGCGATCACACCGGAGAGCAGCGCAGCCAGACGCAGGTGAAGCGATGTCATCGCGCCTGGGCCTCCAGGGTCGGCCGCTGCAGCCCGAGCTTTGCCGAGGCGCTCTGCAACGCAACCACCAGTTCCTCGCTGGTCTGGCGCAGTTCGGCAATGTTGACATGCGGCAGGTCGGGCGTGGCGACAATCGCTTCGAGCTGCTCGATCCGGTTGGTCACCATCTCGTCGAGCTTGCCGTCGACCGTGTTGAGCGCGGCCGAGAAGATCGTGTGGTAGGCGAAATCGATGCCGGCGATGTTGTTGCGCATGTCGTCCAGCGAGGTGCCGCTGATGCGCGACTCGCCGCCATCGGCCTTGCTCTCTCCGACTTCGTAGGCGAGCCGCACCGTGCCATCCAGAAGGCCCTGCGGCGTCAGCTTGATATCCTTGAGCTTGCCGTGGAGATCGTTCAGATGCTCGACAAGGCCGGTCGCATCGGTGGCCACGTCGGTGCTGGCAGCTCCGAACAGTTTCGCCTCGATGGCGTGGAACCCGCTGTCCGCGTTGGGCCAGGCGTCGATCTGCGCGTCGAGCTCAGGCACGAACCCCGCGGTGAACACCTCCGAGCGCTCCCAGCCGGCGCGCGCCGACAGCCAGGCCTTCTTCGCTCCAGGCAAATCCGCCGCCGCGGCGCGCTCGCGAAGCGCACGCGCGCCTGTCAGCGCACTGGCGACGCCCTCGATCAAATATGGCCGGTAGCGCTCGGCGCCCTCCTCGAGAGCGCCGGCATTCGCGGCGCGCACGCCTGCGAACGCCGCCAGCAAAGCAAGGCACGCCGCCACTTGCATCTTGTGCATAGTCAACCCACTCGTCTGCCACGAAGGGCTCGCGGCATGTAGCGGGGCGAACTATTGTCGGTATCCTATGCGGATTTGTGACAGCGCAGACTTTTTGTCGCATCTTTTCTGCTTCGCGATCGTCGATGACGATCACAATTTTGCAAACTCGTTCGCGCTGCTGCAGACGGATTGAAATTGGACTGTTCAACGCGCGTGAGTTGTTGCAACACAACGTCCGCACCTGTCACACTTGTCCGTCGCCATGCAGATTGATCGCGAAGCCCTTTATTTTATCGGATCTTACGGTGCGCTTTGCATGCTTTGCTGCGCGGTCGCGCTGATCGATCTTCGCCACGGCATCATCCCGAATTGGCTGAACCTTGCGATCGCGGCGCTCGGTCTCGCCAACGTCGTCGTCACCGAAGGCACGATGGCCGCCTTCACCGCCATGGCGATTGCGGTCCTGGTCGGCATCGTGTTCCTTCTACTGCAGCGTCTTTACTTCGCCTTGCGGCATGTCGACGGATTGGGACTTGGCGACGTCAAGTTTCTTGCCGCCGCGGCGATCTGGGTCGGCGCGACAGGCGTTCCGACCTTGCTGCTGATCGCGGCACTCGCGGCGCTCGGTGTTGCCGGCGGCCTGCAACTCGCAGGTCACGAGATGAAGCGCCAGACCTCGATCCCGTTCGGCCCGTTTCTGGCGCTCGGGCTTCTCGTGACGCCGGCCCTTCAGAGCTGGCTCGCGTTGAACTAGCATCTCGGTCCGACGCGCGGTCACATCTGGCGCCGCGCTGCCAAGGGCTTCCTTTCCGTGCTGACCGGAACCAGGCGGACATCGCCGCTCTCGTCGCCGCCGGGCTGGGGCAATGTGAGCACGGCCCCCTGATCGTCCTTCTGCATCGTGACTTCGCGGCCGTTGATGGACCGCAGCTTCCATCCCTGGAAGTCATCGCCGATCTTCAGCCGCAGCGCCGTCTTGGTCGACTGATCGAGAAAGATCCCGAAGCTTTCGTCATCTCCCGCAATCGTGCCGACCAGCGACAGCGGCGGTGGCTCGATCGCGACCTTGCGCGGCGGCGGCGGCGCCGGCTTGCTGACCTCCGGTTCCGCAACGACGGCAGGCGGCGGTCGCCGCGACGGCGAGAACACCGGCCGGTCGCGCGTGTTGGACAGTGTCTTGAGCGGGATGCCCCACAACGGATTGGCGCTGAGCGGCCGGGGTGTCGGTGCCGGCGACGGGGCCACCCGGACCGATGTCACCGGTTCGGACGGCGGCGGTGAACTCAGCACCGGTCCACCGAGGCGTGTATCGTCGAGCATCCCGGCGTCCAATGCATCGCCGGACGGGGCAGGCACCGCAGCCGGCGCCGAATAGGCCGACACTGCCAACAGCACGATGGTCGCTGCGAAGCGTCGCATCATTTGGCTCCTCGCCATTGTCCGGAGACGCCGAGCAGCACGCGCAGCTTGCCGGGATCGGCGCCCTTGGCGGCCTCGTCGGCGACGGGTTGCACGACCAGTTGGTCGATGAACAAAAACGGCATGCCGGCTTCCAGATCGTAGAGCACCTGCTGTAATTGCGCCTGCTCGATCTCGCTGCTCGCGACCATGCTGATGAAGCCGGCCTTGGCCGGCGCGTTGGGAACATCGAGCTGCGTCGACAGCACGTTGCCGCCGGCCTTGATCACCGCGCCCGACACCCGTTGCAGCAAGGTGGCGCCGGCCACCGTGACGGTCGCCCCCTCGAGATAGGCCGAGCCGGTCGGCATCGCCGGCTGACCTGGCGCGGTATTCGCCTTGGATCGCCCCTCCAGTTGCTCCAGCAATCCGGCCGCTGCCGCAACATCGCTGCGCAGGCCGATGATGTCCGAGAGCGACGAGATGACGACAAAGAGCAGCAGCACGAACAGGCCGAGATAGCTCGCGGTCGCGACCATTGGCGAGGTGCTGACAGCGGTCAGCGATCGGGATGCTGCGCTCATGAGCCGGATCCAAAATAGGCAGTGATGTTGGCCTCGACGTGGAACCGCTCGGCCGATTCATTCGCCGCGCGCGTCGTCGGCGCGAAGAACGTCGCGCGGGTGAATTGCGGCGACTGTTCCAGCAGCCGGATCAGGGACGGCGCATCCTGGGTCAGCCCCACCACCTGCACCTTGTTGCCCTCGATGCGAAGTTCCGTCACATAGGTCGTGTCGGGCAGCACGCGCGAGACCGCTTCCAGGACCATGACGCTCGACGGCGTCGTCTGCTTGCGCTTGGCCAGCAGGCCGAGCCCGGACGAGTCGCCATTGGCATCGAGACGCAGCGCGGCGCGGCGCTGCGCGATCCGGTGTTGCAGGTCGTCCTGCTCGGATTGCAGCCACCCGCCGAGATAGATGTTCAGCAGCAGCGAGACCGCGGCCGCGGCCGCCGTCGAGGCCAGGCTGACGCGCAACAGGCGCGGAACCGAGGGCCCGGCAAGGCCGCGCAGCGACCTGTCGAGCAGCGTCACCTGCTGCGCGGCGCCGTCGCCGCCAACCGCCGGCGCGAACACCGCGATGGAGGCGGCGCCGAGCATCCTCGCCATCCGGATCAACGGATCGACCTTCGTCGCCGCGGTCGCGCCGAACGCGACTTCAATGCGGTCATTGGCGATCGGCTGCGGCGAACTCCAGCCAAAGACAGCATCGGCGGCGCTCCATGGTGTCAGCCGGTCGACCTGCGCGCGGATCATGCCGTCGAGGAAGTCGCTTGCCTGGCTCGGGAAATCGAGCACGCGGCTGACGATTTGATCCGATCGCAAACGCACCTCGATGCGGCTGCCGTCGAACGCGGTCTTCCACTCCGCCGGCAGCGGAGGCTGCGGCGCATCGTGATCGAGCCGGAACGAAACCGGCATCGAAGGCGAGCCATCCTTCGAGACCGCGAGGCGGGCGGTGAACGTGCCGTCGCCATTCTCGTCGAGCTCGATGCTGCGCCGGCGCATGAACCTGCCGGCGACGCCGTCGACGGTGGTCGCGACCGCGCCGATCCATTGCTCGAACCATTGCCGTGCTTCGGCAAGCATTGCCATCATCCTCTCTTGCGCAGCAGAACCGGGTTTCGCGGCTCGACGTCGTTTTGCCAGGACAAGACCCGATAAGGCTCGACCTTGTCGCCGAGTGCGATCACCGCCTCGGACGTGGTACGGTGACCGTTGCGGAAGCGGATCGAGATTGCGATCCGGTAGCACGGGCTCTGCGCCGTCGATGCCGCGCTCTGCTGGCTTGGGGCCTGCGTTCCGGCAGCGATTCCGTTCGGCGAAGCCGGGCGCGCCCCGAAGCCGTCCTGGTCCTTCCCCGACGCCTTATCGACGGCGAGAGCGACTTCCGGCGCGGCGATGGTCGGATCAACATCCGGACCGCCGTTGAACACCGTCACGAACGGCAACACGCGATCGACAAACGCTTCGGGGATGCCGGCGACCAGCGCCAGCTCGTTGATATGGGTGAACAGCCCCTGCCGCGGCGAATAGCCAAGCGCGTTGTAGCGCGCCGCCTCCACATTCTCGCTGCCCGGCGCGGGCCGGGTTCGCCAGCCGACGATCCGGTCGGCATATTCGGCGGCGGCGTCCTTGCGGGCGCCGAGCACGACGAACAGGCCGATCAGCATCTCCTTCGACGCGTAGTTCAGATCAAGGCGGCCGGCCTCCGACGTGAAGGTGATGCCGACGCTGGCATCGTCCAGCCCGAAATGAAACGCCCCGTACTGTGGTCTCGTCTTCTCGTCCGTCAGCGTCAGCTGATAGGCGGTGAGCTCGAGCCCGGCCGACACCAGCGCCTCGGTCTGCAACGACAGGTCGCTGGCCGCCAGCGCGCGCGCCGACGCGGCCAGATAGGCCGAGAAAATGATCGCCAGCGACGACAGCGCCAGCAGGATCCAGAGCACCGCAACGATGACGAAGCCGCGATTGGCCGGCGATCGGCCGACATTGCCGGACGCGCCCATCACGTCTTCCCCTGATCGGTGGCACTTCCGGAGCTCTGCTTGTCGCCGCAATTGCCGTCCGGCTTGGTGCAGTCGCTCGGAATCTGGACATGGACCGGCGCGATGGTCGAAACCGACAGGACGCGCTGGCTCGCCGCGTCGCGCACGGTCAGCCGGATCATCGCCGGCAGTCTGTCCGCGTCCTTCCACGCGCTCTTCCAGGCCCGGTCAGCACCGGCATAGGCGAACGACAGCCGATAGGGCGCGCGCAGCAGCACCACCGGGCTGCCGAGATGGACCTGCTCCGACAGCGACACCCCGTCAGCCAGCGGCGTGAACCGCGTCTGCGTGCGAACCGTGACGAACTCGCCGCGATCGCGCGTCTCGCCAAGGCGCACCACGTCGAGCCCCGGCCCGGCATTCGGCCCCACCGACGTGCGCACGAACATCACGGACAACTCCGATCCGTCGAACAGCGGCTTGTGGCTGTCGCGGTTGGCGGCAACGAACTCCGCGGCGGCAAGATCGGCGCCGATCCGCTCCAGCGCGATCCCGATCAATTCGCTGCGCTGGATCCGGTCGAGGCCCCTGTTCCAGCTCGGCAGCCACTGCGCCGTGATGCTGGCGAGCGCCGACAGCAACAGCCCCATCAGCGCCAGCGCGACGATGGTCTCGATCAGCGTGAAGCCGCGCTCGCCCGTTCGCTGGTCTGCCCATGCCCGGGTCATTCCGACGCCCTCGGCATCAGGCGCACGGTGCGAATGTCGGACAGCGCACCGCCCGGAGATTTGACGCGAATCCGCACCAGCTCCGGAGCCCAGGGCACATTGCCCTCGGGCACCTTCCAGTCGCCACCGAGCGGACTGACATCAATCGTCCAGCGGTAGCCCTCCGCCTGCCCCGTCGAGGTGCCCGACTGCAATTCCGCGCGGGGCGGGATGCCGACCGTCATCAAGGTGCGCACCGCCTGCATCAGCGCCACGTGCTGCTCCAGCGCTCGCACGCCGCGCGTCTTGACGCCCATGACGGCGCCGATCGCAACGATCGAGACAGCCACCAGCGCCAGCGCCACCAGCACCTCGATGATGGTGAACCCCGCATCAGCGCGGTCAGTTGGCGGCGACGTCGCGAGCAACGATTTCAACCCTTCCGGTAAGCCAGTTGACGCGGACCTCATATCCCGCATCGAGCCGCGTCAGCGCGATGGAGCCGCCGCAGGACCCGCCATCGGCGAAGAAGCGGATGGTCGACAGTGCGGCGCGGCGCTGACAGCTCTGCGGCAGCACGGCATCGAACCGCACGTCTTCGGGGATCCGCACCGTCATGCGCGATGCGCCGGAGTGGATCACCCGGCTCGGCGCATCGACCAGCGTCGCAACACTGGTGCTGCGCTCGATGGCGGCATTCCGATCGGCCTTCAGCAGCGTCGCGGTCTGCAATGCATAGGCCTGCAGGCGCGATCGCGAGGTCTGGTGCGGAATGAACGGAAGCAGCACGGCCGCCAGCAGCGCGATGATGGCGAGCACGCACACCATCTCGAGCAGGGTGAAACCGCGCTGCGTCGCGTCACTCATGCTTGCCATGCATCCTTACTGGTCGTTGTTGGCGGCGGTGGTCTTCTCGAGCGAGATATCGGCCGAGGTGCCGCTGCCGCCCTCCTGACCATCGGAGCCGTAGGAGACGATGTCATACGGTCCGTGCTCGCCGGGCGAGCGATAGAGATAAGGATGGTTCCAGGGATCGTTCGGCACGTTGCCGCCCTTCAGATACGGGCCGTTCCAGGCCGCGACCCCCGGCGTGCGCCGCACCAGGGCGGCAAGCCCCTCAGCCGTCGACGGGAAGCGCCCGGCGTCGAGGTAGAACAGGTCGAGCGCGCTGGAGAAGCTCTGCAACTGAATGCGCGCGGTCTTGACCTTGGATTCGCTGAGATAGTTGAGCACGCGCGGGCCGATCAGCCCCATGATCAGGCCGATGATCGCGATCACCACCAGCATCTCGACCAGCGTGAAGCCCTCCTGCCCCGAACGCCTCTGGCTTTGCGACGGCGTGCGAGCGCGTTCCGCTCGCGTGGCGAATGCCTTTATGATGATGTTGCGCGATATCATGGCCGATGACCCCTGCTCTAACCGACTAGCTGTGTGACCGAGAGCAGCGCCGTCATGACCGACACGATCAATCCGCCGACGACGGTGCTGATCGTGATGATCGCTAGCGGACCGACGATGCCGACGACCCGGTCCAGGCTGCGCTGCAATTTTGCTTCGTAGAATTCCGCGACCCGCCCGGCCAGCACCGGCAGCTGCCCGGTCTCTTCACCGAGCCGCAGCATGCGGACCGCCATCGGCGGCAGACTGTCCGCCACGGCGAGTGCTTCCGACAATTTGCCGCCATGGCGGACGCGGTCGGCGGCGGCGGTCCAGTTCGCCTCGCTTCCGGTCACTGACATGATGTCGACCAGGATGCGCAACGCGGCGGTGAGGTTGACACCGCTGCCGAGCAGGACGCCGAGATTGCGGCAGAACAGGCTGGCGCGATAGAACTGGAAAGCGCTGCTGATGCCCGGCACCCGCGAGATGGCGTTGACCAGCGCGGCGCGGACGCGCGCCTGCCGCAGCAGCCACCATGCGAGCGCAATCGTTGCCGCGCTGATCAGGCTTGCCGCGGTGGCATTGGCGCGCAGGAAATCCGATACCGCAATGAAGCTGGCGAGCGCCGTGTCCGACTTGCCGCCGAAATCGCCGAGCACGGTCGAGAATTGCGGCAGCACGAACAGCAGGAAGAACAGCATCACGCCGGACGCCGCGACCAGCACGAAGGCCGGATATTGCATGGCGTCGGTCAGCTTGCGCCGCATCTGCTCGGAACGCGCGCGCTCGGTGCCCAGCATCTCCAGCACGGAATCGAGCGTGCCGGAGATCTCTCCCACCCGGACCAGGGCGATGTACATCGGCTGGAACAGGGTTGGATGATCGGCGACCGCGTCGGCAAAGCTCTCGCCGGTGAGCAGGGCGGCGCGAATTTTCGCCACCACCGGACGCATCCGGCCCACGTCCGCGTCGCCCGACAGCAACTCCAAGGCATCGTCGAGACGCGCACCGGCCTTGAGCAGCAGTGCGAGATCACGCGTGAACGTAGTGACCTCGGCCGCGCTCGGCCCGCCGAACAGGCTGCGGCCACCGGTGCCGCCGGATGCGCGCTTGTCCTCGGTGGTTTCGATCGGCAGCAGCTTGAGATATTCGATCCGCCGCGCCACCTCGGCCGCCGTCGGGGCGGAGATCGTGCCGTTCACGATCTCGCCGGCCTGGGTCAGAGCGCGATAGCGATAATTCGGCACGGCGTCACCGCACCGTTGCGACGCGGAGGATCTCGGCGGGCGAGGTCAATCCGGCGCGGCATTTCGCGACCCCGTCGTCGAGCATCGTGGTCATGCCCGAGCGGATCGCCATCGTATCGATCTTCAGCCCGTCGGTTCGCTCCCCGATCAGTTCGCGCAGTTCATTGGACAGTTCGAGCAGTTCGAACACGCCGAGGCGGCCTCGATAGCCGGTCCCGCCGCAGCGCTCGCAGCCGCATGGCTCCTGAATGATCTCGTCGGCCTTGAAGCCGAGCGCGGCGAGCCGGGGGTCCTCGGCGAAATCGGCTGTTGCAAGCGGCCGCGCCGTCTTGCAGCGCTCGCAGAGTTGCCGGACCAGACGCTGCGCGATCACGCCGCGCAGCACCGAACGCAACAGATAGCCTTCGACCTCGAGGTCGAGCAGACGCGGCACCGCGGCAGCCGCGGTCTCGGTGTGCAGCGTCGTCAGCACCAGATGCCCGGTCAGCGCCGCATGCACCGCGACATGCGCGGTCTCGGAATCGCGGATTTCGCCGACCATGATCACATCCGGGTCCTGGCGAACGAAGGACCGCAGGGCGGTGGCGAAGGTCAGGCCGATCGCGGGCTTGATCTGGGACTGGTTGACCCCGGGAAGCTCGTATTCGACCGGATCCTCGATGGTCAGGATCTTGCGGCTGGGCTCATTGAGGATCGACAGGATCGTCGCCAGCGTCGTGGTCTTGCCGCTGCCGGTCGGCCCCGTGATCACGACCATGCCGTGCGGCAGCTTCAAGAGCCGCCGCAGCTTGGCTTCGTCAGGCTCGGAGAATCCGAGCTTTTCGACCACCAACAAGCCGCGATCCTTGGGCAGGATGCGGATGACACAGGATTCGCCGTGCTGCGTCGGCATGATCGCGACGCGGATATCGATGTCGGTGCGACCGGCCCGCAGCCGCGCCGCGCCGTCCTGCGGCAGGCGGCGCTCGGCGATATTGAGGTTGGCGATGATCTTGATGCGGGAGACCACCGCCTGGGGCAGCACGCCCGACAGCGCGGCGACCGGCCGGAGCAGACCATCGATCCGTAAGCGCACCATGAGCCCGCCGGAAAACGGCTCGATATGGATGTCGCTGGCGCGAAGCTCGACCGCCTTCTCAATGAGATCGTTGACTGCGCGCACCACCGGCGCGCCGCTGGCGAGATCGCGCAGGCTCTCGATGTCGTCTTCGCGGGGCAGCGCCGCGGCGCTATCGGCGGCCTCGGCCTCTTCAGTGCTGGACGAGTTGTTCAGCGCGATGGCGACGTCTTCCGACGAAGCCACCTTCACATGGATGCCGGCGCCAAGCACGATCTGTGCCGCCCGCAGCGTCGCCTGATCGGTCGGGTCGACGACGGCGAGCACCGTGGTCCCGTCGACCGCGCGGCACGGATAGACCATGGTCTCGCGCAGGAAGCGCGGCGAGAACGACCCGACCAGCGGTTCGGCCGACGTCATCTCCTGAAGCGTCAGCCGGCCGAGCGCAAAGAAGCGCGCGGCTTCGTCGGCGAAGTCGGTCGGCGAGAGGCTGGTAACCTCCCACAGCTTCAACTGCCTGACGTCGGCGCCCTGCCCGGTCCGCTCAGCCGGTCCATCGCTCGGCGCCAGGTGATTGTTCTGACGCAGATAATCCACGAACCGAACGGACAGGTCGTTGGCCATTCTCGATATCCCGCCACACTATCCCGGATCAGTTCGTGCCAAGTGCCACTGCGTGCCGTCGCGTTCGGCTCCCGGCAATTGTGCGGTTATCGATCCGAAGTGTGACAGCTGTGCGAAGTCACATCATTCGTCCCGCTCAAGAAACTTTGAGGGTGGCATCGCGGACACAAGCAGCGCGCCGGCAGCACGATTTCGGTGCGATGCGATGGGCAGGTCGCGAACGACAATCATGTAACCAATTTATTTCTGTCATGTTCGATCGCTAAGAGTCCCTCCGGGGTAGGACCGATCGTCGCAAGCAATCGAAATTTCAGTTAGTCAAAGCGAAGGGCCTTCATGCAACGCGTAGGCACAGTGGGCCGCTGCCCGACGATCCGTGGCGGCCTCGCAGCCATTTTTGCCTTGACGTCACTGGGGTTGTTGGCGTCCTGCAATTCCGCGACGGTCGGCGAGAGCGTGGACGCATCCCAACTCGACGTCACCGACAAGGTGCGCTCGCTGGATCTGGCGCAGCGCCAGCCGCAACCGGTGAACGCACAGGCGGCGACGGGCGGCAGCCAGAGCGGCAGCGTCCGCGCGGCGATGTATGACGGAAGCGAAGTGACGGCCGTCGCGGACGCGCGGCCGCAACCGGCGTCGAACGGCAACGGCTTCGATCTGAATTTCGAGAGCACGCCGGTGGCGACCGTCGCCAAGGTGGTGCTCGGCGACATCCTGCATGTCGGCTACACCATCGACCCGCGGGTGCAGGGCACGGTCAGCCTGGTCTCGGTCCGCCCGGTGCCGAAGTCCGACATGGTGTTCGTGCTTGAAAACGCACTCCGCCTGAGCGGCGTTGTGCTGCTCAAGGATACGGCAGGCTATCGCCTGACGCCGCTCGGCGACGCCGTCGGCGGCGGCCGCGTCGATGCCGCGGCGGCCAATCCGGAACCCGGATTCGGCATCTCGGTGGTCCCCCTGCAATATGTGTCGGCGCAGACCCTCATGAAGCTGACCGACAGTTTTGCCACCAGGGCCGGCGCGATCCGCGCCGACACGACGCGCAACCTGCTGCTGATCCAGGGCACCGGCGCCGAGCGCCGCACCGCGGTCGATACCGTGCTCAGCTTCGACGTCGACTGGATGCGCGGCCAATCCGTCGGCATCTTCCCGATCTCGAGCGGCTCGCCCGCGCCTGTTATTGCCGAGCTGGAGAAGATCGTCGATTCCGGCGAGAACGGCCTCAGCCAGAATGTCATCAAGTTCATGCCGATCGCGCGCCTGAACGCGATTTTGGTGGTGACCAAGAAGCCCGACATGCTGCACACGGCCGCGACCTGGATCAAGCGCCTCGACCGCAACGACACGGCGCGCACCTCGGTCCATGTCTACCGCGTCAAATACGGCGATGCGCGCCAGATTGCGCGGGTCCTGACCGACATGTTCCTTGGCGGATCGTCCGGCAACCTGCTCGACAGTGCCGACAGCCAGCTCGCGCCCGGCTCCGGCACCTCGTCGACCTCAAGCGTCGCCGACCGTCTGTCGCTCAACAACAACAACGGCGCGAATTCAGGCATGAGCGGCTTCGCATCCCGCGGCACGTCGGGGACGGGCGCAACCGGCCAGGGCCTTGGCCAGGGATTTGGCGCCGGCGGGCAAGCGAACAATCCCAACAATCCGGGCCAGGGCAACAATGCCGCGCTGGACGCCGGACGCGGTGCCGGCGGCGGCAACGGGCAGCCCGTCATGCAGGACGTCCGGATCACGCCCGATGTCGTGAACAACAATCTCCTGATCTATGCCGACCAGGCCAACTACCGCATCATCGAGTCGACCCTGCTGCAGATCGATGAGCCGCAGCTCCAGGTCGCGATCGACGCGACGATCGCCGAGGTCACGCTCAACAACACCTTGTCCTATGGCGTACAGACCTATCTCACCAGCCAGAACCTCGGCCTGAAGCCGAACACCGGCTCGATCCTCGGAACCCAGGCCACTTCCGCGCCCGCGACCACCACGGACGCAACCACCGGTGCGGTCTCGGTCGCGGGATCGCTCACCAATGCCTTCATCAACCAGAGCTTCCCGGGCTTCAACTTCCTGATCGGAAATGCAACGCAGCCGAGCCTGATCCTGGATGCGCTGCACGCCGTCACCAGCGTCAAGGTGCTGTCCAATCCCTCACTGGTCGTGATCAACAACCAGGTCGCGACCCTGCAGGTCGGCGACGTCGTCCCGGTCTCGACCGGCAGCGCGACGGTGCTGACCACGAGCAACACGGTGGTCAACACCATCGACTATCGCAACACCGGCATCATCCTGAAGGTCTCGCCACGCGTCAGCGTGAACGGCACCGTGCGGCTCGACGTCGAGCAGGAGATCAGCAATGTTCCCCAAAGCAGCGGCAGCACGGTCAACCTGACGCCGACCGTTTCGGAACGACGGGTCAAGAGCCAGATCTCGGTGGCCAACGGTCAGACCGTGCTGCTGGCGGGCCTGATCAGCGAGCAGCAGAGCGGCGCCCGCAATGCGCTTCCGGTGCTCGACCAGATTCCGGGCCTCGGTGACGCCTTCGGACATCAGAGCAACGGCACCCAGCGTACCGAGCTGATCATCTTCATCCGCCCGCAGATCATCCGCAATGGTTCCGACGCCCAGACCGTGGCCGAGGAGCTTCGATCGAAATTGCGCGGCAGCATCGCCACGACATCGACCAATGCACCGATCACCACCAGCTATCACTGAGCCGGACAGCAGGATGCGCCGCGTTCTCGCACAACGGACAGGCCTCTCGGTCTCGCTTGCGATCGTGCTTTGGGCGATGACCGCCTCTGTCGCGAGCGCCGACAGCGTGGCGCGCGGATCGGCCGCCTTCCATCGCGGCGACTATGTCCGGGCGGCTCGGGAGCTCGCGCCGGCCGCCGAGCGCGGCAATGCGCGCGCCCTCGGCATGCTCGGCTTCTTGTATGAGCACGGCTTCGGCGTGCCGCAGGCCTACGCAGCCGCCGCCGACTGCTACTATCGCGGCGCCGTGCAGGGCGACCCGTTCGCGCAGGCCCAGCTCGGCCTGATGTACGACAAGGGTCACGGCGTTCCGACGGATTTCGTGCTGGCCTACAAATGGCTCAATCTGGCCGCGGCCCGCTCGAACGGGCGGCAGCGCGATGCCTATCTCCGGTTCCGCGATGCGGTCGCATCCAAGCTTTCGACCTATGAGATCATTGCCGGACAGCGGTTCGCACTGGAATGGGCACCCGATCGGCCGGCGCCGGACGTGCACCTGACCGCCAAGTAATCGCGGCTTACGGGGGTGTGCGCACGAGGCTCGCCGACACGCGCCTGCCTCGTACCTTCCGCCGCCGCAACCGGCGCCAGCCGATCACGATCCCGCTGATCGAGATAATCGTACCAGCCGCCGACAGCAGCCACACCACGACGTCGCGCGCCGGCCAGATGCGCAGCAGCAGCGGGAAATCGAGGCTGTGCAGCGCGTTGAACAGCCAGCGGTAGGACCGGCGGCTGTCGTCGCTGCGGTCGAGGATCTCGCCGGTGACGGGGGAGATGTGCAGCCAGGTGTGGGCGGGATCGTCGAAGCCGATCCGCAATACGGGAAGCTCGCGCGTCTGGTGCAGCGTGTACCAGTAGGCGTCGGGTTCATCGAGCTGCCGCGCTGATGTCATCGCAGCGCCGGGCATTGCGTGTCTGGCGGCAGCGATGATCTCGTCGCGCGAGAGGGTCATCCGCGCACCGGTCACAGGATCGGCGATGCTGCGGCCGCCGTTACCGTCGTCGAGCAACATTAACCGGTGTCCGCCGATCCAGACGAAGCGGGCCTCCACCGCCGGCATCGATGGCGACGACTGGAAGCCGGCGACGATGTCGGGCGTCTCATGGCCGCTGTAGCCGATTGTAATCTCGCGGGTGATGCCGCGTGCCGAGAACGCGCCGCCGGGATTGAGCGACAGCCAGCCGCTGAACATCCAGGTCAAGACGCAGATGCCGCCGATCAGGCCGGCGATGTGATGCCAGGCCATCCAGCCGCGATAGGGCGAGACGGCGCCATCAGCGTAGCGGCGCATCAGCCGCAGGCGGAGGACGCCGATCCAGAAGCCGGTGATCGCGACGACAAGACAGACACCCGAGATCCACAGCACCACATCCCGCCACAGCGGGCCGTCCTTGCGCAACACGGTCGGATAGATCCAGTGCGGGATCGAGCCGAGCCAATTCCAGATCCGCTCGCAACGCGTGGTGTCGAGCGCGATCTCGCCGCTGCGCGAGGAAACGTAGAATTCGGTGCCATCGGCGTCCCCGAGGTCGATCAGATGGAGCGGCCGCAACGGATCGAAGCGCGCGGTCACCGACCATTGGTCGCGCGTGATCGTTTCGATCAAGCGAGGCCGCACGGCATGCGGATGATGAGCGGCAATGGCCAGCGCCTGGTCCGGCGTGATCCGGTCGATCACGCTGCCGTCGGTCGCCGAAATCGTGATCGCCCCTGCCTTCCAGCCGGTCACCCGATAGACGGGCGTGTCGTCCATCATCGAAAGCCGCAAATCACGCGGATAACGCTCGACACCTGCGATCGCCATCGCGCGATCGGGTGCGAGCTGCACCTTGCTCCAGGGAATGACAGGAAGCGCGGCGAGGCGCTCGCTGTCGGTAAGGCGCGGAAAGGCCACGTACATCATGACAAGGCCGGAGATGAACCACATCGCGAACAGGAGACACGTCGCAATGCCGATCCAGCGATGGACGATATAGAGCCACCGCCGCCCGCGCCGGATCAGAGCGTTGCGCATGGTCAGAACTTCACGCTGACGGACAATTCGACGGTACGCGGCATGCCGAGCAGCCACTGCCCGGTGCCGTTCGAGGTCACCGCGTAGGCCTTGTCGAACAGATTGTAGAGGCGGAACGCGACCGTGGTGCGGTCATCCGGCTTCCACCTGACGCCGCCATTGACCACGTTGTAGCCTGGCCGCAGCTGGGTGTTGGCAAGATCGGAGTACATCGCACCGACGATCTGCACGCCGCCATAGGCCGACCAGTTGGGCGCGAAGTCCCAGGTCAGCCAGACGTTCGAGACCTGCTGCGGCACGTTGACCGGGACATTGCCGTTGAAGCTGACGATCTTGCCGCCGGCCACCTGGCTGTTGTTGTCGTATCTGGCGCGCAGCAGTGCAAGATTGGCGTCGACGCGCCAGCCGTCGCTCAGTGCGAGCCCGATCGATCCTTCGACCCCGCGGGATGATTGCTGGCCGATCTGCAATGCCAGGCCGCCGGTGGGATTGCCGGGATCGGGAATCGTGAGCCCGGTCTTGACGATCTCGTAGGCAGCCAGCGTCCACTCGCCGCGGCCGCCCCAGAACGACTGCTTGACCCCGATCTCGGTCTGCTTGCCGGTCGCAAGCTGGAACGTCTTCTGCGTGGTCGACAGTGAGATCAGATTACTGACCGGATCGACGCCGACCGCGTACTGGCCATAGAACGCGAGGTTCTTGATCGGCTCGTAAACGAGCCCCGCGCGCCAGCTGGTGCCCGATAGCGCCGTCTCGAAACTGTTCGCCGGCGTCTTGTAGTCGGTGCGATCCACCTCGGGACGGTCATACCTGACACCGGTCACCAGCGACAACTGATCGGTCAGCAAGAGACGATCCTCGGCGAACAGCGCGTATTGATTGACGATCGCATTGAAGCCCGGCGTGGTCGCCGTCGTCGTCGCGAAGAACGATCCCGGATCGAACACGTAAGGATTGACCGACGACGCGCCGCCATAGGGCGAGTTGTTGGTGTGGGTGAAGTCGATCCGGTTGACGTCGAAGCCAGCGACGACCTGGTTCGCAAGGCCGAACACGTGACCGCTGAAGGTCGCATCCATCCGGTTGCCGAGCTGCTTCTGGTCGTGGAAGATCTCGATGTAGCTCGCGCGATCGATCAGCCGGGTCTTCGGATTCCAGGTATAGTTTTCGATGTCGCGCCAGTGCCGCTCGCTGGTCAGGTAATACAGCGTGTTGTTGACCTTGATGCCGTCGGCGACGTCCCACTCGGTCTTGAACTGGGTCCAGCTGTCCTGATAGCGGATCGCGCTGTCCAATGCGTTGTAGTTCTTGAAGCGCAGCGCATCCTGGATCGAACCGTTGATCAGCGGCGTGCCGAAATAGCGCGACGGGCTGCGGTCGCCGTAGTCCTCCGACAGCGTGAAGGCCAGATTGTCCGACGCCTGCACCCGCACGGCAGCGGAGACCACCGCGTTCGAGGTCTTGTCGCGATCGACCCAGCCGTCCGACATGTTGCCGGTGGCGTTGATGCGGTACGACACATTGGGATTGATCGGACCGGTGCTGTCCACCGAGAGCCGCCGGGTCATGTTGCTGTCGAGCGAAACTTCGGCCTCGTTGTAGGGCGTATTGAGCGGTTTCTTCGGGATCACGTTGATGACGCCGCCGATCGCGCCTTCGCCGTACAGCACCGAGGCCGGGCCGCGCAGCACTTCGATGCGCTGCGTCGACCAGGTGTCGTAGGGGAACGTCAGCGTGCCGGAGCCGATATAGAAGCGCGTGCCGTCATACAGCGTCATCACCGAGTTGCTGCCGGCAAAGCCGCGGGTGCTGAACGACAGGCCGCCATTGCCGGGTGCCGGCGTTGCGATGAAGCCAGCCGCGTCCTGGGTGACGGCATCGAGCACATTATGCTGGCCGCGTTCAGCGATGGTCTGCGCCGTGATGATCTCGACGCTGGCCGGCGTCTGCAGCGGCGTCAGATTGAGACGACTGCCGGTGCCGCCCTGCGTGGTGGCATTGAGCGTCGGCGATGCCGATCCCGGTACGCCCGACGCTGCGACGCGCGGCGCGTTGCCGGTTGTTGCGATCGTCGCGGGCCTCGGCCGCGCCGCGGCGGCCACGGCACGGCTTCGCGCCGCGGGCTTCGGCCTTGCCACAGCGGAAGGCGCGACCTCAATCGGATCGAGCCTGGTTGGTGGAGGCGTTTGTGCCGAGCCTTCGGCCGGCAACAGCAGCGATGACAGGGAGCAGAGAAGACCGAGGCGCCATTTGCGCGCAACGGGAGAGGACGGAGACATGAAAAGGACTCGCGGTAACGTGGCACGTCACCGCGAACGCGGACTGGCGCATTGCCCAAAAGGCAGTGCTCCGATCCCACCAGGACGCCCCCGCCCGATGTGCTCGCGTGTGACCACGACTGACGGCAGGTCTCCTGGCTCACGGGTCATCGCCTGTCGACGCCTTCCCGGGCCGATGGCCCAGTGGCAATTTGACGAAAGGCTCGCCGTTTACAGTTGCGGGGACAGCTGCGGCATTGGGGTTACCCTCGCACCGCATTCCCTTTTGATCCCCGAAGGGAACCGTCGGCAAAAACGATAGGTGCTGGCTGCAGGGCTGTCAATTCGATGCGATTGTCGCACACATGCTTTGCGAGATGCTGCTGCGGCGATGACACAGCGACGTCGAGGGCTGACGCCGAAAGGCAACCCGTCATCCTGAGGAGCGCGGCACGCGCGTCTCGAAGGATGCACGGCCCGGCTGGTGGCCGATTCATCCTTCGAGACGCTGCTTCGCGGCTCCTCAAGATGACGGGAAACGTAGGTTCGCGTCACTGAGCCTCGACACATCCCTGCATCACCTCATCAATCTCCGCGCGCGACAGCGCACCCATCTCGGCGATGAACACGATGCGCGTGCGCGGCACGCCGGGCGACGGCACGCCGCCCGCAGCCAGGGTCGCGCGGCCGCCGGCGAGTTGAAGCACGGTCAGCCGCCCGGGCTGCTCCACCGTCTCGAACAATCCCTTCGCCCGCGCCAGCTTCGGCGCCAGTCTGCCGATCGCCTGCTGCAAGCGCGGCAGCACGACGGGCCGCTCCGAGGTCCAGCTCAGCGTCTCGAAGCGATCGGACGCCGGCCGTCGCGGCGCGGTCTCGCGCGGAGCCGGCACATGATCGAGGTCCGTCGGGAACAGCAGCGCGGCCGGCACCTCGCCATGCAAGGCATCAACCACCACGGCCGCCGGACGCGCCGCGCGCACGGCGTCGCGGATCGCGGCGCACGCAGCGGCGTCAGTCAGATCGACCTTGCTCAGCGCCACCACATCCGCCGCCCGGAGCTGCGAGCGCAGCAGCGCATCGTTCAGCATCGCCGCAGGTTGCGTCGCGTCGACCACGCACAGCACCGTCTCCAGCGGCGCCTCCTTCCAGATCACGGGATCCATCAGGTTGCGCACGATGTCGGCGGGATCGGCGATCCCGCTGGTCTCGATCACGATGAATTCGGGACGCGGATCACGCCGCAGCAAGGTTGCGAGCGTGCGCAGCAGGTCGCCCTCCAGTGTGCAGCAGATGCAGCCATTGCTCAGGCTGACCACGCCGTCGCCGGCGCCGGCGATCAGCTCGGCGTCGATATTGATCGCACCGAAATCGTTGACCACGGCGGCGATGCGCCGCCCTTGCGCATGCGCCAGCAGATGGTTGACGACGGTGGTCTTGCCCGCCCCGAGAAAGCCCGCGACCAGCAGGATCGGGACCGGCACATTAGCCTCCGGTGACGGGCCGGCGCACCGGCCGGCCGGGACGCGCCGCGACATCGAGCACACCATCGCTGATCAGCGGCTGGCCGCTGACCACGAGATGCCGCACGCCCTCCGCCGGACGATTCATCGCGGAGAAGGTCGCGCGATCGCTCAACGTCTCGTAGTCGAACACCACGACATCGGCGTCGGCGCCGACCTGCAGCCGGCCCTTGGCCCGCATCGCCGGCGTGCTCGCCGACAGGATCTCGGCCGGGATCAGCGCGCATTTGCGGATGCCCTCGAGCAGCGACACCTTCTTGCGCTCGCGCACCCATTCGCGGATGAAGCGGGTGAAGCAGCCCGCCGAGCGCGGATGCGAGGTGGCATCGTCCGGCAGCGGCCAGGCGTCGCCGCTGTAGGGACGGCCGTCCGACAGCGTCCACGGCATCGCGTCGGAGGCGATTGCGCCGCCCGGATACAGCACCGCCATGTCGAGCAGATCGCGATGATGCGCGTTGTTCTCGATGTCGAGCACATGCCACAGTACCAAGGTCGAGGGCTCTTCGGCCTGTGCCGCCAGCAGCTCCTCGCGACTGCCGAAACGGTGACCGTCGGTCACGCGCTGCACCGAATCATAACCGAGGCCGTTGCGCTCCTCGAATTTCGGATCGCTGAAGAAGGTCGCCGCCAGCACGGTCGAGCCGGTGCCGTAGGGATAGGCCTCCACCGTGATCGGCAGGCCCTGCGCCTGCGCTTTCGCGATCAGCCCAACACAGCGTTCGATATCGGTCTTGCTCGACGAGTTGAAGTGGCAGATGTGCATATGCGCGCCGGTGGCGCCCGCGTAGCCGATCAGGCGGATATAGGCCTCGGCCGCGCTCTCGGGATCGATCCGCGACATGTAGGCGACGTGGGTAAAGGTCGGCACCGCATGATCCGCCGCGAGCTGGCACACCGCGGTCAATTCCTGCACGCCGGCGCCCGGCGCATAGGCGTTGAGAATGCCGATGCCGATGCCGCCCTCGTTCAGTCCGTTGGCGAGGCGCTCCAGGATGCCGCCGACCTCGCCTTCGGTCGCGACGTTTTCGATCCAGCGGCGATCGCGCATCGCGGCACCAAACGATTCCAGCGAGCTCTCCGAATTCGAGCCGGTCATCGCACCGATGCGCGCGAAGGCCCAGTTGGCGGCGGCGCCGTAGTTCAGCACCCTGCCCTTCTCGGCCTGGCGCTTGTACCAGGACGCGACCGGCAACACGCCGGCCTCGAGGTCGAGCGAGGTCGTCACCCCGTCGAACGCCTGCATGCGGTCGGCTGGAATGGTCTGGCCATGCGCGTGCAGGTCGATGAAGCCCGGCGCCACCACGAGCCCGGTCGCGTCGATCTGCCGTTCGGAACCGCCGAGGCCGGTGCCGACCGCGGCGATCTTGCCGTCGACGACGGCGACATCGCCGATCGCGTCCATCCCGCTGGCCGGATCCACCACCCGGCCGCCGCTGATCACCAAGCCACCCATCTCGCCACTCCCCGCATTCCGAAACCGACCGGTCTCCTGTCGAGCACAGAGAAGCGCATCGCACTGATCGCAGCAAGCCGGCCAGGGTTGTGGCGACATGCTGTGACGGAATATCCGCCGCGCCGTGATGGCGATTGCAGAGTGAGGCCCTTCCTACGTTCCGGTTGCACGCCGCGACGGCAGCCCGCGCCAGAGATCGGCGCCGGGCTTCACGCGGCTCGCCACGAGTTTCGGCGGCGTGCGGTCCCTGGCTATCGCCGCTTCGACCGCACGCTTGAGCCTGACATTGTCGATCTGCGCCAGGAACCGCCGGATGACGGCATCCTGATCCGCGCCCTGACCGGAGATCGCCGCGCACAGCTCCGCGGTCGTCCTGCGGAAGAAGTGGAAGGCGTCATCGGCCGCGCCGCCCAGCCGGTCGACCTCGCCGGCCACACCGAGCGCGTGCATCCGATCGTCGTCGTCGAGCGTCACTGCGAAGCGCAGCACGGCAAGCTGCCAGGCACGGAGCAGCTTGCTCTCCGGTTCGGTCGCATTCTCGCGCATCAGTCGAACACCCCGCGCGCCTGACTTCCTTCGGCTGTCGAGGGAGGTAGGGCGCGGCGCGAATATCCTTGCGCGGGAATAGGTTTTCGAGGGGAGCGCGCGCCCGATTGCATAGGAATCGCATAGGCGGAGCGCGCCGAGGCCCAATTCGCTCAGATCCCCTCGAACTGCAGCCGGGCCAGCCGGGCGTAGAGTCCGCCCGCGGCGACCAGTTCGGCGTGGGTGCCCTGCTCGACGATCCTGCCCTGGTCCATCACCAGGATGCGGTCGCAGGACAGAACGGTCGCCAGCCGATGCGCGATCACCAGCGTGGTGCGGTGGCGCATCAACTCCTCCAGCGCGGTCTGCACCAGCGTCTCGCTCTCGGCGTCGAGCGCCGAGGTCGCCTCGTCGAGCAGCAGCAGCGGCGCATCGCGCAGGATCGCGCGCGCGATCGCGATGCGCTGGCGCTGGCCGCCTGACAGCGTCACGCCACGCTCGCCAAGCTGGGCGTCGAAGCCTTCGGGCAGGCGGCGCAGGAATTCGCTGGCATGGGCGAGATCGGCGGCACGCTCGACCTCGGCGTCGCTCGCATCGGGCCGGCCGAACCGGATGTTCTCGCGGGCGCTGGCGGCGAACACCACGGAATCCTGCGGCACCAGCGCGATGCGCGCGCGCACCTCGGCCGGATCGACCTGCCGGATCGGCACGCCGTCGAGCGAGATGGTGCCCGATTTCGGATCGTAGAAGCGCAGCAGCAGATGGAACAGCGTGCTCTTGCCGGCGCCGGACGGGCCGACGATCGCGACCTTCTCACCTGACCGGACCGAGAGCGACACTTCATCGACCGCAAGCGCGTTGGGCCGGGTCGGATAGGCGAAGCTGACATTGTCGAAGCCGACATCGCCGCGCGCCGGCTGCGGCAGCGCGCGCGGCGACGCGGGCGCCGCGATCTGCGGCCTGACGCGCAAGATCTCGAACAGCCGCTCGGCGGCGCCCGATGCGGCCGAGACCTCGCCCCAGACCTCGCTGAGCTGGCCGAGGCCGCTCGCGGCGAACGCCGTATAGAGAATGAACTGGCCGAGCCGGCCCGGACTGATGGTTCCGACCAGCACATCGTGCGAGCCGACCCAGAGGATCACGACGACGCTGGCGAACACGATGAAGATGACGATCAGCGTCAGCACCGCGCGCGCCTTGGTCGAGCTGCGCGCGGCTTGATAGGCCTGCTCGACCTCGCCGGCAAAGCGCGTCCTGGCGAGCCGTTCGCCGGTATAGGCCTGCACGGTGCGGATCGCATTGACCAGCTCGGAGGCATAGGCACTGGCATCGGCCAGCGTATCCTGGGCGGTGCGCGACAGCCGTCGCACCCAGCGGCCGAACGCCACCAGCGGAATCACGATGATCGGGATCGCGAGCAGCACGAAGCCGGACAGCCGCGGGCTGGTGATCACCATCATCGCGGCGGCGCCGAAGAACAGCATCAGATTGCGCAGCGCGATCGACACCGACGCGCCGACCGCGGACTTGATCTGCGTGGTGTCGGCGGTGAGCCGCGACACCAATTCGCCTGATCGTGCGGAATCGAAGAACGAGGGCGACAGCGAGATCAGATGCGCGAACACGTCGCGCCGGAGATCGGCGACGATGCGTTCGCCGATCGTCATCACGAGGTAATAGCGCGAGGCGCTGGCGCAGGCGAGCACCGCGACGACCGCGATCATCACGCTGAAATAGCTGTTGATCATCGCGATGCCTTCGGGCGTGAAGCCCATGTCGATCATCCGCCGCACCGCGACCGGCACGATCAGCGTGGTGATCGCGGCGATCGTCAGCGAGATCAGCGCGAGGATCGCCCGGCCCTTGTAGCGCGCCACATAGGGCGCGAGCGCAAGCAACGGCCGCAACCGGGCACGGCTCTTCGCCGGCTCCGTGATCTGGCTCTCGATGAAGGCTTCCTCATCGAGCAACGCGTCGCGCGGGGGCTGCGGGGCGCCGCGCGGGGTCTCAAGCTGTTCGGCTACGCTCATCAATCTAGACCGGTTCTATCGCCCCCCACATAGGCCCGCCGACCCCCGGCTGGCAAATCCGGTAAAGTCCCAATCCGGTGATGGGCTTAGGCCCTTTCTTGGCTTGTTTTGGCGGGCTCCATGGGTTATAGACCCGCGCAAATCCCGTATTCCAGACATCTTGAGACGGGCGCCGGCGCGCCGAAGGAACTGTCATGAAAGCCGATATTCATCCGAATTATCATACGATTAAGGTCGTCATGACCGACGGCACCGAGTACCTGACCCGCTCGACCTGGGGCAAGGAAGGCGACACGCTGAACCTCGACATCGACCCCAAGTCGCACCCGGCCTGGACCGGCGGCACCCAGCAGCTGATGGATCGCGGCGGCCGCGTCTCGCGCTTCCAGAAGAAATTTTCGGGCTTTCTCAAGAAGGACTAAAGTCCGCTTCGGGATCGCCCCGGCGACCACACGCAAAACGCCCCCGTCTCGGGGGCGTTTTTGTTTATTGCGGTCCGCTGCGGATTGGCGGGCCGAACAGGCACTATGGGTCCCGGCCTTCGCCGAGACGACGGCGAGTTTGCGGCACGGCCAGTGAGTCACACATCCGCGCTCTCGCGACATGATCTGTCCGAGCTTTGCTGACGCACGCAGCTTCCCGCCGACCGGAGTCATTTCGTGCGCAAGGCAATCGCCTATTCGTGGCTATGGGCCAACCTTGACCACTTGCGGCACTTTCCAGCTTCCGTCGATGATCGAAGGGGCAGTGTCCTTGGGCCAGTACATTCGCAGCATCAGGACAAAATCGCCCTTGGGCGCCGGCAGCCAGTTCGACTCCTTGTCAGTACCCGGCGACTCGTTCTGGAAGTAGAGGGTCAGCGAGCCGTCCGGATTGAACTTCGGATTGTCGCGCATGCTGACGGTGAACCTGTTCAGCGGATTGGGAACGAACCACCAGCCCTGATCGATCATGTACATGGTGAACGACCAGAAGCCGTTGACGGGTGGTGTCGCATCTTTTGCAAACGTCAATGTGTATTTGTTTGCACCGCTCAGCTTCTGTCCTGTCGAGTCCTTCTCGGTATTCGGATAGACCGCATCACGCTCCTGATTTGCGGGCCAACCGAAGGCCGCCACCACTGCGCGCTTCATGTAATCCGAGGGACCGTAGGTGCCGAGACCCTTCGTGATCGACCAGCCGTCGACGATCCCACCCAGGTTGTCCTTGTTGGCCTCGATTTTTTTCAGAGCGATATTGGGGATGTCTTTCAGCGCTTCCTGTACTGCCGGATCGAGCTTGCCCATCTCGAACGGCTTGCCGGGCACGATGCCGATCTTCGCCATGCTTGCGAGCATCGGTGCATCTGCCGCGGCGGCAGGTGCCGTGGAAGCCATGAGCTTGGCCATCAGATTGAAGTACCCCTGCGTTCCCATGGCGAGAATGACCGTCTGCGGCTTGTCGGTCATGCTGAAGCCCGGATTGGGATTCACCGGGGGCGCGACCGGTGTGTATGGCTTGCCCCACGACGAAAGCGGCGTGATCTTGTATTGCGCCTGCAGCGCGTTGACGGTCTTGTAGTCAGCCTCGGTGCCGTCTGCATAGGTGCGACCGAGAATGACCATGTTGCGCGTCGCCATCGGGAAATGCTTCATATCCGCCGGCACCTCGCCCTTCCAGCCCGGGCCGGTGAAGAGGTAGTTGGCGGCCTTGCCGCCGGCCGTCCGCTTGCTCGGCGAGTGCTCGGAATCCGACATCCACAGATCGGTGATCTCAAAGAGATAGAAGCGATCGCCCATATCCGGATGACTGAATACCTGCGGCTCGGTTAGGTCGAGCCAGGCAACGGAATACAGCGTATCGGCATTGGGCGCGGAAATACCACGATAGTCCGCAGGCGGATAGCGAGGAACGTTGACGAACTGACCGGTGGGACTTGTGAAGCCCTCGACCTTGGGCACGTTGCTCATCTGCACGCGGGTTACTTCCGTCGTAATCAACGAATAACCGTAGACGTAAGCATCGACGGCGATTTGCTGGGCTTGCGTGGGCGATACGGATTGGGCGTTTGCCGGTGCGGTCGCTGTGAGGCACGTCGATATGGCGAGGGTAACGGCGAGAAGAGAACGTCGATTGATCACGTTCATGAATTCCACCTCTTTGCTTTTTGTCCGATGCGATGGTCGGCGCCGGTAATCGGCTCCGCTGAGCAGCCGAAGCAAATTCATCCAACATCGCGCAGATGAAAGCCGATTGATTCAGATCAACGACGTCCGATTTGGGTCAAAGGCGAATATCGGCAAGTTCGAATTGCTTTGGGCCATGAGCGGAGCTTGATTGGCCTTCCGCGTTCTCCGGAAAACGGAGTAGGCTACGCCTGATGCCGTCCGTGTCCGATTGTTGTGGAGGGACTGGCCATGAAACTTCGCCGCCGAAATTTTCTGCATCCCGCCGCGGCGGCCGGCCAGATTGTGCTCCCGCCGCCGCAGAAGCAGGCTCTCATTTCCGCGCGCAAAATTTCGCGTCGACGGACCGAACCAGGACAGGAGAACCAGACATGGCCGCCTTTCAAGAGGTTTTCCGCCGCTCCGGCATCGACGAGCGCCGCAGCCCGCCGGGCATGGTGGTGCCGTTCGGGGGCTCCAATATCGTGGCGCTGATCGACCCCGGAAGAAAGCTCAAAGTCGATCCTAACCCCCATGCGCTCGGGATCAGGGAGATCGATGGCGCCGACACCCTTAGACGCGTCATGCAAGCCAGAGACACCCTCTCCGAACCCGATGTCGATCCGCAGCTCAGGGCGGCGTCACTTCCCGCCACCTTCAATGGCGATGCACGGTTTTTCGAAATCAGTGGCCGGATCAAGCCGATTGGCTTTCCCGGCCTCGAGGTGGTGGCTCGGTCGGCCGGCCGGAAGATCGAAGCCAAGCTCCATGTCGCCGTGCTGCCAGAAATCAAGATCAAGGTGGCGTTCCGCAATGTCATGGTTCCAGGGAGCGGCGGCGCTCCGGCGTTTCACGCCAAGAAGCCTTGCAACGAGCAAGATGAATTGCTGACGATGAACAATATATGGAGGCCGCAGGCCAACATCCGTTTCGAGCGAGTGCCAAGCGACTGGCTGGTCATCGACGACTCGCAGGCTGCCGTCAAACAGGAGCTCGCCAGTGCCACTGGCATGAAGGATGCGAGCTTGGCGACTTTTCCCGATGTGATCGAGGTCGAAAAATTGAAGAGCTTCTTCGTCAAACACAAAGTTCAGGGCGCCCATCTAACCATTTTCTGCGTCGATAAGCTTTTGTCCAATGGCTCCTTCCCCAATGGCTCATTTGCTCGATCGTTGGACCTTGCCTTCATCTGCTCGCAACGCGGGCCTAACACGTCGGCCCATGAAGCCGGGCATTTTCTCGGCTACTACTCGAAGAGCGCGAGCAAACCTTGGGACAGCCAAGGCCACACGCTGGAGACCGATCCGAAAACCGGAAAAGAAAACAGGGCGGAAGACATCAAGATGCTGATGCGGGGCGGAGGCGCCGGGTGGAAAATTCCGTTCAATCTCGTCAAGGAGTTCCGCGACTTTCCCGGCTAGCATCCGACGATCAGACAGAAGCTGGAAATGAATCCAGGCGTTGAATGTCGCCTTTGGGTCTTGGTCGTGTAAAAACGCCAGTCCCGAGGCAGTCGGGACTGGATTGGTGTCATGCCGCGATCGCAGCCATCAGCGGCTTGATCCCGACGATGTTCATGACCCGTGTCAGATTGTAGGCCAGGACGGAGAGCGCCATTTCGGCCGCCACTTTCGGAAGCGTTTTGGTGAGGAAGTGTGTCGCTCCCATGCGGGCCTTCATGGTGCCGAACGGATGCTCGACAGTTTCGCGGCGCTGACGCATGGCGTGCGGGCTTGCATCAAGGCGCTGCTGCACAGCCTCGAGCAGATGCTCATGCTCCCATCGCGTAATCCGCCGTTCTGACCCAGGCGTGCATTGGGTCTTGAGCGAACAGCTTTGACAGGCCGTGGTCCAGTAGCGCCGCAGCACCTTGCTGTCTTCTTCATTCGTATAGCGATATGATAGCCGCTCCCCGGCCGGGCAGCGATAGACGTCCTCCTCTGGCAAATAGGCAAAGTCCTGTTTACCGAAGCGTCCGTCTGCCTTAGCGCCGGACGTTAGCGGTTTGGGCAGAGTTACCGTGATGCCCGCTTCGTGGCACGCAAGGATCTCTGGGCTGTTGAAGTAGCCGCGATCGGCTACAGCTTCGAGCGTCTCAGTCTTCAGAACAGCCTTCGCCCGCTTGGCCATATTGGCAAGTTGTGCCCGATCCGAGCCGCTGTTCGTCACCTCGTGCGTCACAATCAGATGGTGTTCGGTGTCTACGGCGACCTGTACGTTGTAGCCGACAACACCAGAGCCGCGCCCGCTCGTCGCCATCGAGCGGCTGTCGGGGTCGGTCAGGGAGATTTGCTGGTCGGGTGACGCAAGCACCTGCTTCTCGTAGACGGCAAGCTTGCCCATTTCCTCCTTCAGTTTCGTCAGCTTCTCGGTAAGCCTCGTCACCTTCGTGGCCAGGGCCTCGGTCGGCTCCTGGCGGTCGGCCGTGTCAAGTTGGCTCAGATAGCGCGCGACGCTCTCCTCCAACTGAGCACGCCGTCGCTCCATCTTCGCGCGCGTGAAGTTCCTGTCCCGGTTGTTCACGGCCTTGAACTTGCTGCCATCGATGGCGACGCTCGCCGTCGCCAGCAGACCCATCTCTCGGCAGAGTTCGACGAAGCGCGCACATACCCTGCGCAGCGCCAGGCCGTTGTCCTTGCGGAAGTCCGCAATCGTCTTGTGATCGGGAGCGAGCCGACCCAGCAGCCACATCACCTCGACGTTGCGCCCGGCCTCTCGTTCCAGCCGCCGGCTCGACTGTACCCGGTTCAGATAACCGTAAATGTAAAGCTTCAGGAGCACCGAGGGATGGTACGACGGCC
Organism: Bradyrhizobium sp. USDA 4538; assembly: GCF_024171045.1. Classification (NCBI taxonomy): domain Bacteria; kingdom Pseudomonadati; phylum Pseudomonadota; class Alphaproteobacteria; order Hyphomicrobiales; family Nitrobacteraceae; genus Bradyrhizobium; species Bradyrhizobium sp. USDA 4538. The sequence goes on along the minus strand of NZ_JALJZE010000001.1, from coordinate 4,663,142 downwards.
GACCGGTGGCCGCCGGCTCCACACCCTCAAAGCCCATCTCAGCCAAACCGAGCGCATCGACAAATACGTCGATCACGCGAACAGGGTTGCTCTCGTCAATGAAGTCATCGAGGCATTCGGGCAACAGCGACCGCTGTCCACGATCCGCCTCTTCAACGAAGCGCCTCATCGATTCCCCCAAAGAATCACAGGAGAATCATAACAGAAGCCCAGCGTTTTCACACAGCCAGGGTCAATAGCCGCCTTGTTACTCCATCACTTCGACGCTGGCGTGACCTGCGACCACTTTCCCGAATGAACATCCGCTTCGGGTCAAACGGAGACATCATGCCGCGCCGTGTTTGGGCCAGGTGACGTCCGCTTAATGTCTTTTGCCGGCCAACGCGATGAGGAATGCCTTTGATGTCGTCAGCGGGATGGGAGGCACTCCGGCAGTGGGGTGAAGGCGTAACTCGCATCGAACCGCTCACTGGCGGAGTCGCGAACGACGTGTGGAGCGTGCGCGTCCAGGGGCACCACGCGGTCGGTCGTCTCGGTACGAGGAGCGACGCTGATCTCGCTTGGGAGACCGCGCTCCTCCAATACCTCGATCGTGAGGGTCTGACCGTGCCGGTGCCGATCCCGACGATAGACGGCCGTTTGTTCGCGGACGGTCTGGTGGTGATGACGTATGTGGAGGGCGAACCGCCCGAGACTGAGGCCGACTGGCGTCGCGCAGCCGACACGCTCCGCCGGCTGCATCGGTTGACGGCGCGCTGGCCGCAGCGTCCGGGCTGGCGATCGTCGACCGACCTCCTGCACGCCGAAACCGGGACGAAGATCGACCTCGCCGCGATGCCGCCTGAGGGCGTTGCCCGATGCCGGGCCGCGTGGGCGCGGCTCGTCGGACGTCAGACCTGCGTCGTCCACGGCGACCCCAACCCGCGCAACATCCGCGTGACCGCAGATCGGGTCGCGCTGATCGACTGGGACGAGTCGCATGTCGACGTCCCCGATCTTGACCTGGTGCTGCCCCACAACGCCGCCGGTCTCGACGGCGCCGCGCACGACATCGCCGCGCAAGCGTCGGCTGCGTGGGAGGCCGCCGTCTGCTGGGACGACGCGTACGCAATCAAGCGGCTTGCCGACATTCGAGCGGTCTAGCGCGGACGCTTCGGTCGCTTGAGTTCGGCGACCTTAAACTTCCCCGCGGCCTGCAGGCTGCTGCAAAGCCACCAGGCCCTGTTTCGGTACTCGCCCAGGAACCATTTGGTCTCGACGCAATCGACGTAGGATTTGTAGGTGAGGTTGTCTCGGCACGTCGACGAGAACGGTCCGTATGTTGGTCCGCCCCCTGACTCGCTACACCCGACCCAAGGATCCTTGCCATGCGGGAGGCTCGATTCGCAGCCACCGTTGCAATTGCTGGCGACTTTCTCCAGCGCGGCAATCCTGCCCAGCACTGAATCTGGCGACGGCGCTCGAGCGGTTGACGATGACGTTTGCGTGGTTCTCGATCTCCGGTGAGGTGCCCCCGTGGTCACCACCTGTGTCGGACGATTTGGCCTTGCCACCGGCTTCGGCGCCTCGACCGTGATGGAAGGAAGCGGCTTGGCTGGGTCTGTTTGCGACGCTGCCGGGCCGCACAGCCAGACAGTTGACAACACGGCGACGGCTGAAGGCGCGACAAGGCTCGACGGCAATCTCATGACATAGCCCTCCCAAATCCGGGACGGAAATGCCGTCCCGACGAGGGCACGGTACCATACAGCCCGAGTTTGGCTACCTAGGGTTGAAGATAAATCTCCCAGTGTCTCACGATCGACGTCGACATGGCGGCGAGAGAACGCCGACCGCTCACACCGTTCCGGCGTCTGCTCCCGGCCCAAAGCTGAGCTCGAACGGCTCTTGCCGATATTCGCCTTTTGACCCGAAGCGGTTACTTAAGCGACACCGACACGCGGTGGCATCGGATCGATTTTGCAGGCCCACGCCGTTAGGTCAGCGGTTCTGCCCCATGGTCTCTTGTTCAGAAGTTGCTGGCGCCCCCTACTCTCGATCCAGCGGCCATGCTTTGGTCAAAACTGCGTTGAGTGTTTGGCAGGGTCATCGACTTGGAGAAAATACGATCCCCCTCCTTCGGGTGACATGGGACAGGGTGCCAGGTCGTTCCCTACCGCATTCTTGAGGTGCCCACCGCAAAGGCTTGTGATGGAACGGGCAAGGTTGGATAAGGCCGGGATTTTCGCTTTTGGCGATGCTCGGAGCGCTGTGACCTACTCGGTCGAAGTTTTTATCGTCACCGCGATCTACGGGAGCCTTGCGGCCTCCGCACATTTCCTTCCCGCTATCAATCCGACCGCGACACCGCTGTGGCCGCCAACCGGGGTTGCGCTCGCGCTGATGCTGCTGCGTGGCTACCGGATCTGGCCCGCGATCCTGCTGGGCGCCGTCGCGCCTTACCTGATGACCGACCGATCGCTCCTGGAGCTTGTCGCCGCCGGGATCGGCACCCTCCTTGCTGCACTGGCCGGGACATGGCTGATCGGACGCTGGTCGAACGGTTGCCAGACGTTTGCCACACCATCCGGTGTCGCAAAGTTTGCAGGCATCTCCTTTGCGCCGACCGCGATGATCAGTTCATTCACCGCCCTGGCCGGATCCATCTTCGTCAACGAACCGAGCTTTCCCGATTCCGTCGCCGCCGGGCTGACCTGGTGGCTTGCCGACGCAGCCGCGACCCTGGTGATTGCTCCGGTCATCGTGCTCTGGGCGATGATGCCCTTACGGATTTCCTCCAGGTGGGATCTGTTGGAATCGATCGCAGTTATCGCCCTCGCTGGTCTCATTGGGATCGTGGCCTATAGCCCGCTCATCGGCAGTGACCTCGTCAGCGACGATCTCAACGTTGCGTTGCCGCATCGCAGCCTGCTGGGCTTTCTGGCTTTGCTCCCGTTGATCTGGGCTGGCCTGCGCGGCAATCGATGCACCGCGGCTACGGCTGCGCTCATTTTCACCGGAATGGCAGTCTGGGGGTTCGCGTTCGGTAATGATCCGTTTCCGAAAACGGATCCGAACGGAGCATTGTTGTCACTGCTCGTGCTTTCGATCAGCGTATCGGCGCCCTCTCTTGCCCTGGCAGCGGCAATTGCCACGCGTCAGACCACGGAAGCCCATCTGCTTTCCGTGCAGGACCAGTTGAACGGTCAACTTGAACGGAACGCCTTGGCGCTCGACAGCATCAGACGGCACTTCCAGACCCTCATCGAAGGCGTCGTCGACTATGCGATTTTTGCGCTTGATCGAGAAGGACACGTTACGAGTTGGAATAGCACCGCTCAAAAGATCATCGGCTACACCTCGGAAGAAATCATCGGCAAGCATTTTGGAATATTCTATCGGCCGGATGAACGCCGCGCGGGTTCGCCGACACACGCGCTGGAGACGGCAATCGAAAGAGGCAAGTACGACGTAGAGGGTTGGCGCATCAGAAAGAATGGTACGCCGTTCTTCATCACGGGCTCGGTCTCGTCGAGCCATGATGACTCAGGAAATCTGATCGGCTTCATCAGTATTCTGCGGGACGCAACCGAGCGACGCGACGCGGAGGAGAAGCTGGTTCAGGCACGCGAACAGCTCGCGATGTCGCAGAAAATGGAGGCAATCGGCAAGCTGACCGGCGGGATTGCACACGACTTCAACAATCTATTGATGATCATCGGAGGGAGTGCCCAGATCTTCACACGCCTGCTTGATCCAAAACTGCCCAAGGCAATTGAAGCCATACAGACCGCGGCCAAACGCGGCGAAAGCCTCACACGCCAATTGTTGACATTCTCTCGTCATCAGCATCTCAGCCCGACGGTCGTCGATCTGAATGCGTCCATCAAGAACATGCGGACCATGATCGAGAGCTCGCTGCGCGGAAACATCGTGTACAATGAGAACGTCGGCGAGGGTGTAGCGTCGGTCAAGGTGGACCTCGCCGAGCTGGAACTTGCGATCGTCAACATCGCCGTTAATGCGCGCGATGCAATGCCAAGCGGCGGCACGTTCACCTTATCCGTGCATGCGGTGACCGCGAACCAGGAAACCGGCGGCGATCGCCGCGCAAAGGCTTTCTTTGCGATCGCGCTTGGCGATAGCGGCACCGGCATTCCGCCAAACCTGCTGTCCAAGATGTTCGATCCGTTCTTCACGACCAAGGAGGTCGGCAAGGGTACCGGGCTCGGCTTGTCGCAAGTCTATGGTTTCGCGCATCAGGCCGGCGGAACGGTGACGGCGGACAGCAAGGTTGGACAGGGAACGACGATTACAATCTACCTGCCGTCCTGCGCGGACGAGCAAATCACCAGCAAAGAGCTAGCCGCTGCCAGAACAAGAGCAAGGCAGCCGCAGCGGCAGACGGTTCTCGTTGTCGACGACAGCCCCGAAGTGGCGGATGTGACTTCCTCGCTGTTCGAACATCTGGGCTATGACACGATATATCGAGATTCGGCCGAAGCGGCGCTGAAATTGCTCGAAGCCGGTACAAAGATCGATCTCGTCTTCAGCGATATCGTCATGCCCGGGACCATCGATGGCGTCGGGCTCGCGAGAGAAGTCAGGTCGCGATACCCCGGTTTGCCGATAGCCCTTACAACCGGCTACAGCGATGCCGCAAAAGCGGCTCCGCCAAGTCTAAAAATACTCCGCAAGCCATTCGATACCGACGCACTGAGAGATTTTATCCACGATCTTGCGCCGCCGCGACCAACGCGATCATCCGGCACACCCATGACTTCAAGCACGACCGAAGCCGTGCGCAGAAATTGACCGGTCGCGCCATGCAGAAGCGCCTCGTCGCGCAGCTTGACGAAGCGTTGACCATCGCCGCTGATGGACATGACTGCTGCTAGCGATCCTGGAAAGCCAGCCGCGCGCCGAGCGCGACCAGGATGCTACCGCCGATCCGCTGCATGACGCGCTGCGACCGCTTCGAGCGCTGCAGCTTCGACATCACGGCGCTGGCGAAGAACACGCAGACGATGTCGACCGCCGAGAAGGTCAGATTGACCGTTGTGCCGAGCAGAAGCAGCTGGACCCAGACCGGCAGGCCGGCCGACGCATCGACGAATTGCGGCAGGAACGCCAGGAAGAAGATTGCCGTCTTCGGATTGAGCACCTCGACGACGATGCTTTGCGCGAAGGCGCGCTCCGCGGAGAGCGGCGCAAGCGTGGGGCGCTTTGCGTTGTCGCGGTCGCGGAACAGCGAGAGCCCGAGCCAGACCAGATAGGCCGCACCGGCAAGCTTCATCGCCATAAACAGCGGCGGCACCGCGTGAAACAGCAGAGCGAGGCCGGCCGCCGCGGCGACGACATGGATATAGCCGCCGAGGTGCAGCCCGAGCGAGGCCATCAGCCCCGCGCGCCTGCCGCCCGCTAAAGTGCGGGCCGCGGCGTACAGCATAGCGGGACCCGGGATCAGCGCGAAGGTTGCGGTCGTGATCGCGAAGGCAAGGTACAATTCCATCGGGCGCGTTCGTCTCAGTTCCCAGGGATCATCGCCGCGACCTCGCGGTCGACCGGATTGTCGCTGGCGCCGAGCCCCGCCATGACGCCGGCGCGATCCTCAAGCTTGCGGTTCTGGCTCATCTTCTTCTTGGCGTCGATCCGCGTGATCGGCATCCGGAAGCCGACGATGCCGCGCAGCTGCGCCTTGATGAAATCGTCAGGCGCATCGCTGACCTGCCAGACCTCCTGGCGCGAAGTCTCGTGCAGCTCGGTCAGCCGGGTCACGACGTCGAGCAGGCGCTCGGCATCCTCAAAGAACTCGGCCGCGCCATAGGCGTGGACGGCGACGTAATTCCAGGTCGGCACCACCTTGCCGTGCTCGGCCTTGGTCGCGTACCAGGACGGCGTCACATAGGCGCTGGGCCCCATGAAGATCGCCATCGCCTCGCCGACCGCCGGCAGCCTCCACTGCGGATTGGGCCGCGCGACGTGACCGTACAGCGTGCCGTAGTCGCCCTCGTTCTCATTGAGGATCAGCGGCAGCGGCGTGCCGATCAGGCCATCGGCGGTTGCGGTGACCAGCGTCGCGAGCTTTGAGGCCCGCATCGCGGCGTGGATCGGACCGAGCTCATCGATCTTGAAATGCGGCGGCAGGTACATTGCGAACCTCTCGGCAGACCTTTGGCAGGCCTCATCAATTGCTGCTCCACCATAGCGCCGAAGTGGCCTATGGTAAGAGCCACTTTCGATCATCTTGATTGGTCCACTATGCCCCGCCTGCGCGCCACGATCAGCATCCCTTCGCTCCGGGCCGTCGACCGCGCCGCCGGACAGGCCGGGCGCCAGATCGCGCAGGCCCTGCGCGCCGCGATTGCGAGCGGCGAACTGAAGGCCGGGGATTTTCTGCCGTCGACGCGCGCGCTGTCGGCCTCGCTCGGCGTCGCGCGCGGCACGGTCACGGAAGCTTTCGAGCAGCTGCTGGCCGAGGGCTATCTGGAATCGCAGGTCGGTGCTGGCACCCGCGTCGCGCCGACGCTTGCCGAGCAGGCGCGGCCCGTCATGGTCGATCGCAAACCGAGCAAATCGGCGCCGATTCAGTTGCCGCCGCGCGCGGCGTGGCTTGCCAAGGTGGCGGCAGCCTTCATGCCGATGCCGGAAGTCCCGTTTGCAATCGCGGTCCCCGGCGGCGCGGTCGCGCCCGACGACCATTGGCGCCGCCTCGGCAACCGCGTACGCGCATCGCGCGCGGCGGCGCCTGCGAGCTATGGCGATCCGCGCGGCTTGATGGAGCTGCGGCAGGCGATCGCCGACTATGTGCGCAAATCCCGCGCGGTGCATTGCGAGCCCGAGCAGGTCGTGATCACGGCCGGCACCCAGCAAGGCCTCTATCTCGCCGGCCGCGTGCTGCTGTCGTCAGGCGATCGCGTCTGGGCCGAGGATCCCGCCTATCCCGGCATGACCGCCGTGCTCGACGATCTCGATCTCGTCACGACGCGTGTGGGCGTCGATGCGCAGGGCATCGACGTCGAAGCCGCCGTCGCCGCGTGCCCGCATGCGCGCGCGGCCTTCGTGACGCCGTCGCATCAATATCCGCTGGGCATGCCGATGAGCATGGCCCGCCGCAATGCGCTGGTAGCGTGGGCGCAGCGAAGCAATGCCTGGATCGTCGAGGACGATTACGACAGCGAGCTGCGCTATGCCGGTCATCCCTTCCCGTCGATGCAGGGCCTCGCCCCATCGCGGGTGATTTATCTCGGCACGCTGAGCAAGGTTCTGTTTCCCTCGCTGCGGCTCGGCTACGTCGTGGCGCCCCTGCCGCTGATTGACGCCTTCGCCGGCGCGCGGGCGCTGCTCGACCGGCATTCGCCGACCGCCGACCAGCATGTGCTGGCGGCCTATATGCGCGAGGGGCTGTTCGAGGCGCATATCAGGCGCATTCGCGGCGTCTACGCCGCGCGGCGTGCGACGCTGATCGCGGCGCTGACGCGCCACATGCCTGACGACGTCACGCTGCAGCCGAGCGATCAGGGCATGCATCTGCTGCTGTGGCTGCCAGAGCGCTTCGACGATGTGCAACTGGCAAAATCAGCGCTTGCCGCCGGCATCGTCGTACGGCCGATTTTGCCGATGTACCAGGCGGCACCACGCCCCGGCCTGATGCTCGGCTTCGGCGGGTTCGAACCTGAGGAGCTGGAGGCGACGGCGCTAAGGCTGCGGCGCGTGATGGATCAGCATAGGTCGCAGCGGCGGATCAAGCCACGCCGCACTGAAGCCTCACACTGATTTTGCAGCTTGGACTTTACTGCTCGAACGCGGCCTTGAGGCGGTTGAGCTGCGGCACCAGCGGGTTGCCGATCGAGGAGCGATCCGGCGCCGGCGCGTGGATCGTGGTGTCGAGGCGGCGGACGCGCGCCTGCAGATCCATCGAACGGGCGATCAACTGCTGCAATTGCTCGGGCAGCTTGGTCACCATGTCGGCCGGGCCGGGATCGGCGGCCGACAGCTTGACCTTGGTCTTTTCGCGATTGGCCTGGGTCAGCGTCATCTCGCCTTCCTTGACCGCGCGATGCAGCAGCAGCCAGGACGCGAGCTGCATCAGCCGCGTGGTCAGGCGCATGCTTTCGGTGGCATAGGTCAGGCTCACGGACCGTTCGAGCGCCTTGGCTTCGGCACGTCCGTCACCGTCGAGATAGGCGGCGGTCTGCTCGACCAGGTCCATGCCTTCCCGGAACAGCACGCCGAATGCCGCTGAATTGGTCAGCCGTTCACTGAACAGCACAAGCCCGGCTTCGCTCTGGGAACGATCGGCCATGGTTAACGCCCTCACACCATCGTAACGCCCGCTGACATCTGACGCGCCAGCTTATGATGAACAAATCATTGCGCGGGCGCGCCGAAGAGTCCAGCCGCAACCGGATTTATGGTTTCCAGCCGATAGGACGCACAAAAAAGAGCCGCCGTTTCCGGCGGCTTTGAAGTTGATAACAGGGAGGCGTCAAACAGAGTGGACAGGAGCCACTCGGTGTCCAAACGAGGACAATGCAGTCATAATCGAGAAAGCTTAACCGATCGTAAATGAACGGATTTCTTCAGGCTTTGTTTGCCATGTCGGCCATTGACCTAGTTTGGGACAGGCCTCTTCTCCTTCCCCCTGAAAGGGGGAAGGTCGGGATGGGGGTCAACCGCAGGCGACGGCGTATGTGGAGAGAGCTGATCCCCACCCGCTTTGCTCTGGCGAGCAAAGCGACCTCCCCTTTTCAAGGGGAGGTGGAGCCGCGTAGCCCGGATGGAGCGCAGCGAAATCCGGGAAACGCCCATCCGCGGATAACACTGCCCCGGATTGCGCTGCGCTTCATCCGGGCCACGACAGCAATGAGATCGCCGAGCTACGACTTGAAGAACGCGTTGGCGGCATCCTTCGACGCGCGCTTCTTCGTCATCGCCTCTTTCAGGCGATCGACTTCGGCGTTGAGCAGCGCGATGCGCTCCGTCAACTCCTCGACCGACAGCAGCGAGAGATCCTGGCCGATCTCATGGCTGATTTTCTTCCGCGGCCGGTCCTCATCCTCAATCGGCATGTGTCCTCCCCGCGATGCTGATCTGGCGCCCTGCGCCCAGCGATGATAGATATCCGTCCAGAGGAGAATTTTGCAGTGACTTTCGTGTGCGCGCAACAGCTGACGCGAATGCCCCGGCCCGACCGCAAGGAGTCTGACCGGACGGGATAGTTGCGCGCCTGCGCGCGAGGCATGAGCCGACCCCAAGCCCTTCCGATCATGCGGGAGGGCTTTTTGATTTTCCGCTTTGATTCTTGCGGGGTCGGCATCACCGAACGCGAAAGACCTTAACCCATGACCAAGATTCTCATCACCAGCGCGCTGCCCTACGTCAACGGCGTCAAGCATCTCGGCAACCTCGTCGGCTCGCTGCTGCCCGCCGACGTCCACGCCCGCTTCCGCCGGCAGACCGGCTGCGACGTGCTCTTCATCTGCGCGACCGACGAGCACGGCACACCGGCCGAGCTCGGCGCCATCGAGGCCGGACTGGATGTCCGGGCGTTCTGCGACGCACAGCACGCCGTCCAGGCCGACATCTACCGGCGCTTCGGCTTGTCCTTCGATCATTTCGGCCGCACCAGCTCGCCGTACAACCATGCGCTGACGCAGCACTTCTATCGCCGGCTCGATGACGCCGGGCTGATCGAAGCACGCACCTCGCGGCAGGTGTTCTCGCCGGCCGACCGCCGCTTCCTGCCCGACCGTTATGTGCTCGGCACCTGTCCGCATTGCGGCGACGCTGGCGCGCGCGGCGATCAATGCGACCATTGCGGCACACTGCTCGACCCGCCGGACCTCATCGATCCCCGCTCGGCACTATCAGGCGACCGCGCGCTCGAGATCCGCGACAGCCGTCATCTCTATCTGCGCCAGTCGCAACTAGTCGAGAAGATCGACGCATGGATCGACAGCCGGAGCGGATGGCCACCCTTCGTGGTGTCGACCGCGAAGGGCTGGCTCAATGCGGAGCTGCGCGACCGCTGCATCACGCGCGATCTCGCCTGGGGCATCGCGGTGCCGCGCGACGGCTTCGACGGCAAGGTGTTCTATGTCTGGTTCGACGCGCCGATCGGCTACATCGCGGCGACGCAGGAATGGGCCGACGCCGCGCCAGGCCGCGACTGGCGGCAATGGTGGTGGCAGGCCGATGACGTCAGCTACATCCAGTTTCTCGGCAAGGACAACATCCCGTTCCACACCGTGAGCTTTCCGGCGACGCTGATCGGCTCGGGTGAACCGTGGAAGACCGCCGATGTGATCAAGGGATTCCACTGGCTGAATTACGAGGGCGGCAAGTTCTCGACCAGCAGGAAGCGCGGCATCTTCACCGATGCGGCGCTGGCGGAATTGCCTGCCGATCTCTGGCGCTGGTGGCTGATCGCCAACGCGCCGGATAGCGCCGACACCGATTTTGGCGTCGCCAGATTCGTCGCCGACGTGAACAAGGATCTCGCCGATGTCTTCGGCAATCTCGCCAACCGCATCATCAGCTTCGCGCATCGCGCCTTCGACGGCCGCATCCCGGATGGTGGCGCTCCCGGCGATGCCGAGCGACAACTCGCGCTTGAACTAGAGCAGCGCATCGCAGCGCTGCACCGCCATCACACGGCGCTGGAATTTCGCGCAGCGGCGGCCACGACCCGCGCGATCTGGGACACCGCGAACGCTTATCTGCAACACGCGGCACCCTGGACAGCGATCAAGTCCGATCCGGCACGCGCGGCAGTCATCACCCGCACCGGGCTCAATCTTGTCGCGCTCAGCGCCACGCTGGCGTGGAGCATCGTGCCTCACCTCGCGGCGCGCGTGCTCGGCGCGCTCGGTCAGAGCGATGCCGTACCGCGCTGGCCCACTGGCCCACTCGTTCCGCTGCTCGATCGTGGCGCGGGCACGCCGGTCGCAAGGCTCGGCCCGCTGGTCGAGAAAATCACGCCTGAGAGAGCCAGCCAGCTCACGGCGCGGTTCGGGGCTTAATGGCGTTTCGCTTCGGTGGAAAAGGCGGTATGCCATCCGCCGATCCTCTCCACTGACCAGGGACCAGCCATGCCAAATCTGCCCGCGCAAATGACCGTCGTTGCCATCAGCAAGCCGGGTGGCCCTGAGGTGCTGGTGCCGGAGACCCGCGCGGTGCCGGTGCCGAAGGCCGGCGAGATTTTGGTCAAGGTCGCGGCCGCCGGTGTCAATCGTCCCGACGTCGCGCAGCGCTCCGGCTCCTATCCGCCGCCGCCCGGCGCCAGCGACCTGCCCGGCCTCGAAATCGCGGGCGAAGTGGTCGCGCTCGGCGAAGGCGCAAAGCACAAGATCGGCGACAAGGTGATGTCGCTGGTCGCCGGCGGCGGCTACGCGCAATATTGCATCGCGCAGGACGCGCAGGCGATGACCGTGCCGCCCTCGCTGTCGATGCAGGAAGCCGGCGCGATTCCGGAAACGCTGATGACGGTGTGGCACAATGTGTTCGAGCGCGGCGCGCTCCAGGCCGGGGAGACGCTGCTGATCCACGGCGGCTCGTCGGGCATCGGCACGATGGCGATCCAGCTTGCCAAGGCGTTCGGCGCCAAGGTGATCGTCACCGTCGGCTCGCAGGACAAGGCCGATGCCTGCCTCAAGCTCGGCGCCGATCACGCGGTCAATTACAAGACCGAGGATTTCGTCGAGGCGGTGAAGAAGGCCACCGGCGGCAACGGCGCCAATGTCATCCTCGACATGGTGGGCGGCGATTATATCGACCGGAACTATGACGCCGCCGCGGTCGAGGGCCGCATCGTCCAGATCGCGTTCCTGTCGGGAACACCGAAGGCCACGGCCAATTTCGCCAAGCTGATGGTCAAGCGGCTGCACCACACCGGCTCGACCCTGCGCCCCCGTAGTAATGCGGACAAGGCGGCGATGGTCGCCGCGATCGAGGCAAAGGTGCTGCCCTTGCTGCGCGAAGGCCGCGTCAAACCGCTGATGGACAGCACATTCCCGCTGGAAAAGGCCGCCGACGCGCACCGGCGCATGGAGACCAGCGAACATATTGGCAAAATTGTGTTGGCGGTTTAACCCTCGCGACGGAAGCAGGGGCGGAAACCCTTTGATTCCCTTCGCTTTCGTGTCATTTATCGCGCCACCGCCGGGCCGGTCGCCGGGTCCGGTCAGTTTGTCGATCGCGGAGTACTGACATTGCGTCTGATCAGGTGCCTTGCGCTGCTCGCGCTGGGCCTCATGATGTTTGCCGCCGCGCCTGCCGCGTATGCGATCGACGCGGTCAGCGTGCGCAGCGATGCGCCGGCGATCGATTTGACGGCGGTTCTCGACCATCAGCGAAGTGAAGCCGACCGCATCCAGGTCTCCACCGCACCCGGAACCGACGGCATCGTGCGCCGCATCGAGGTTCGCGCCCGCGAAGGCGGCCAGAACTGGGTGGTGTTCGCGCTCGCCAACAACACCGACGACCAGCTCGACCGCCTGATCGTTGCGCCGCACTACCGCATCGTGTCGTCCGGCCTGCTGTGGCCCGACCTCGGCCTGTCGCGCATCGCCACCATCACGCCGTCGGTCGGCGATCGTCCGGAGCGGCAGGAGAGCCCGACCGCCGACGTGTTCCGCATCACGCTCGATCCCGGCGCCGTCGTCACCTATGTCGCGGAACTGCGCACGGACAAGCTGCCGCAGCTGTATCTGTGGGAACCCGACGCCTACAAGGACAAGGTCAACTCGTTCACGCTGTACCAGGGCATCGTGATCGGCATCTCGGGCCTGCTCGCCCTCGTGCTCACGATCTTGTTTGTGGTCAAGGGAAGTATCATGTTCCCGGCCGCCGCGGCGCTGGCTTGGGCGGTGCTGGTCTATATCGGCGTCGACTTCGGCTTCTGGGGCAAGGTGCTCGACATGTCGAACAACGCCGAGCGCGTCTGGCGCGCGGCGGGCGAGGCGATCCTCGCGGCGACGCTGCTGGTGTTCCTGTTCGCATATCTCAATCTCAGTCGCTGGCACGTCCGCTACTCGCACATCACGATCGGCTGGCTGGTCTTCCTCGGCTCGCTGGTCGCGCTGGCGCTGTTCGACCCCGCGGTCGCCTCCGGCATCGCGCGCATGTCGCTGGTGATGATCGCCTTCGCCGGCTTCGCGCTGATCGTCTATCTCTCGACCCACGGCTTCGACCGCGCGGTGCTGTTGATACCGACCTGGTTCCTGCTGGTGGTCTGGGTGGTCGCGGCCGGCATGACGGTCGCAGGCTCCGTCACCAACGACATCGTCGGCCCGGCGCTGCTGGGCGGCCTGGTGCTGATCGTGATGCTGATCGGATTCACGGTGATGCAGCATGCCTTCGCCGGCGGCGGCGCCACCACCGGCGTCGTCTCCGATGTCGAGCGCCGGGCGCTGGCGCTGACCGGCTCCGGCGATCTGATCTGGGACTGGGACGTGTCCGCCGACAAGGTGTTCACCAGCCCCGAGACCGAAGCCCTGCTCGGCCTCAAGCGCGGCACGCTTGAAGGCCCGGCGGCGAAATGGCTCGAGGTGCTGCACCCGCTCGACCAGGACCGCTTCCGCGCCGCGCTCGACAGCGTGCTCGACCAGCGCCGCGGCCGCCTGGTGCAGGATTTCCGGCTGCGTACGCCCGACGGCCACTTCATGTGGTTCGCGCTGAAAGCGCGGCCGGTGGTCGGCTCCGACGGCGAGGTCTCGCGCGTGGTCGGCACCCTCACTGATGTCACCGAGTTCAAGAACTCCGAAGAGCGGATGCTGCATGACTCCGTCCATGACAACCTGACCGGCCTGCCGAACCGCCGGCTGTTCATGGACCGCCTCGGCGCGGTGGCGAATCTCGCCAAGACCATGCCGAACCTGCGGCCGACCTTGATGGTGATCGACCTCGACCGCTTCAAGCAGGTCAACGATTCCGTCGGGATCGCGGTCGGCGATTCCATTTTGCTGACGCTGGCGCGGCGGCTGACCCGCATCCTCAAGCCGCAGGACACGCTGGCCCGCATGGCCGGCGACCAGTTCGGCCTGATCCTGCTGTCGGAGCAGGACCCGGCACGGATCACCAATTTCGCCGAGACCATCCGCAAGACCATCCGCGCGCCGATCGCGTTCAACGACCGCGAGATCTTCCTGACCGCCTCGATCGGGCTTGCGCTGTCCGACCCGGCGGCACCGCTGACCGACGAGATCATCAAGGACGCCGAGCTTGCGATGTATCATTCCAAGCGGATCGGCGGCGACCGCATCGACGTCTACAAGCCGGCGATGCGGGCGCGCAAGACCGACCGCCTGACGCTGGAGAGCGACCTGCGCCGCGCCATCGAGCGGCAGGAGATCACGATCCTGTACCAGCCGATCGTGCGGCTGGAGGATCGCGCGATCGCCGGCTTCGAGGCGCTGGCGCGCTGGGATCATCCCAAGCTCGGCCGGATGTCACCGTCAGAGTTCATCAACGTCGCCGAGGAGACCGGCCTGATCGTCGATCTCGGCATGTTCGTGATGGACCAGACCGCGCGCCAGCTCGCGGTGTGGCAGCGCGCGATGCGCGCCCGCGAGCCGATCTTCGCCTCGGTCAACGTGTCGTCGCGGCAGCTGCTGCGCCACGATCTGATCCACGATATCCGCACCGTGCTGTCGCGCTCCTCGGTGGCGCGTGGCACGCTGAAGCTGGAGCTGACGGAATCGCTGGTCATGGAGAACCCGGAGCACGCCGCCCAGATGCTGGCGCGGATCCGCGAGCTCGGCACCGGGCTGTCACTCGACGATTTCGGCACTGGCCACTCCTCGCTATCCTATTTGCAGCGCTTCCCGTTCGACACCATCAAGATCGACCAATCCTTCGTCCGCACCACCAGCCGCGGCACCCGCCCGGTGATCCTGAAATCGATCATCGCGCTGGCGCACGATCTCGGGATGGAGGTGGTGGCGGAAGGCGCCGAGACGGATTCGGATGCCGTCGAGCTCTACCAGCTCGGCTGCGAATACGCCCAGGGCTTTGCCTTCGGCGAGCCGATGGACGCGGATGCGGCGACCCGGCTCCTCACCGAGGAACGGCTGGAAGCCGCGAGCTAACTCTTGTCGTCCCGGCCCCGTGCGCAATTGCGCACCGGAGCCGGGACCCATACGCCGCGGCCCATCCATGACGCGCTGGGGCCGGTTGCCTTCGTAACAACAACGCCCTGTGGTTATGGGTCCCGGCGTTCGCCGGGACGACGGTTGGGCATGCGCTTGAACCTGACGCTCTTGCCGTCGGCCTGGCGGGTGGCGATGTAGCCGGCCTCGAGGCAGGCCTCGCGCTGCGGCATCTTCTCCTGCGGGCTGCGCAACGTCTCCCACCACGACGCCCGATGCGCGGCGCGCGGCAGCGCCGCATCGATGATCGCCTCGATCTCCTCGAAGGTCAGCACAAATTCGGGCAGATGCTGCTTCTTCAGATAATCCCGCAATGCGTCGTAGTCGTTCACAACGTCCTCGATGACAAAAGTCCGGCAACCACCCGTTAACCCATTCGGCGGCCGCTGTCGCCATTTAAGGCGACAACAAGATTTCCCGTTGCATGACGGCGCATTGGAGCGGGACATGCCATTTCGACGGGGAAACGACGCAAGGCGGCGCTGGCGGCTATCGGCAAAGCTGCTGATCGCGGCGTCGGTTGCGACCGTCCTCGGCTTCTCCGCGGTCTGCGCCGGCGTGATGTTCGACATGCGCCGCGGCGAGGAGCAACTGGCCCGCCGCACCCTGGAGAATCTGGCGTCGGGCATCGAGGCCGACATCAGCCGCAACATCGAGCTCTACGACCTGTCGCTGCGCGCGGTCGCCAGCAATCTCGAGATGCCGGAGATCCGCAATATCAGCAAGGAACTGCGCCAGCTGATCCTGTTCGATCACGCCGCGACCGCAAAACATTTCGGCGCGATCCAGGTGTTCGACACCAAGGGCAATTTGACCGTCGACGCGGCGAGCCTCGATCCGCGGCCGGAGAACCGCAGCGACGAGGAGTATTTCACGGTCCAGCGCGACAATCCCGATGCCGGGCTTTACATCAGCCGGCCGATGCTGCATCGCGGCGCCTACGCCATCGTGCTGAGCCGGCGCATCGTCGACGACGAGGGCCGCTTCCTCGGCGTCGTGGTCGGCTCGATCCGCTTCAGCTATTTCCATGACCTGTTCGGGCGGCTGAACCTCATGCCGGGCGACACCATCACCGTGCTGCGCAACGACCGCACCATCATCATGCGGACGCCGTTCGATCTCGACGTGATCGGCAAGAACCTCGCGGAGCAGCTGGACTGGAAGGCCGAGAACCTGAAGATGGGCGGCGCCTTCTCCGGCAAGGGCCCGGTCGACGACATACCGCGGCTCTATGTCAGGCGCAGCAGCTCCGGGCCGCTTTACGTGGTGGTCGGCAAGCCGCTCGAAGCCGTCTTCAACCTGTGGCGCACGGAGGCCATTCGCATCGGCGCGATCATGGCGTTTCTGATCCTGTTCGTGCTCAGCGCAACGCTGGTGCTCGCCCGCGAGATCGTTCGCCGCGCCGACGCCGAGGACAAGCTCGAGGAGATGGCGACCACCGACGCCCTCACCGGCCTGAAGAACCGGCGCAAGTTCGACGGCGAGATCGAGCGCGAATGGCGCCGTGCCGGCCGCTACGGCCAGCCGGTCGCGCTATTGATGATCGATGCCGATCATTTCAAGGCCTACAACGACACCTATGGGCATCAGGCCGGCGACCAGGTGCTGGTCGGGATCGCGATCTGCATTTCGGACGCGGTGCGCCGGGCCGGCGATTGCCCGGCGCGCTTCGGCGGCGAGGAATTCGCGGTGCTGCTGCCCAACATGACCGCGCTCGAAGCCTTCAACCTGGCCGAGACCATCCGCCACAAGGTCCAGCAATGGTGCGCGGGCGAACTGATCACGACGGTCAGCATCGGCGTCGCCAGCATGCGGCCGACCGCGGGCCAGCAATGGTCCGATCTGATCGAGGCCGCCGACAAGGCGCTCTACGCCGCCAAGGCCAACGGCCGCAACCAGTCGGTGCTCGCAACCGTGCCGAAAATCGCGCTGGTGGCGTGAGGGGCCAAGCGGCTGCAAAATACCGGGCTTCACGGGCAATAGAGTTGAACGCGCGGCTCTCTCCACATCGTCGTCCCTGCGAAAGCACTAGGGCATGCACACATTTCTGAGGCTCCATCCGAGAGCGACGGCGCGGAAGTAATCGAGACCGTTTTTGAAGGTGATGGGGCCTGGTGGCTTGGAGGACGGATAGCCGTCCCATCCTCCAATGCGGCCGATAATCCAGGCCGCCCAGGCAAGACGATCGGACGGATGCGGGTTCTTCAGTCGTCTGTTCCTGGCTTCAAGCTGCTGATTGAGGGCGGTCAACGCATCGATCTCGCTGGGATTGAAGGCAACGTGAAGCGACTGCTGGCTCCCGTTGCGCGCTTGCAGGAGCTGGATGGTGATGATCGCGGCCTTGGCAGCGATGGCAACCAATTTGAGAAGCCGGCCGGCGGTGCCGATCTGGCTATCCTCGAGCTTGAAGCCCTGCGTCTTGAGGACGCGGAAGAACTGCTCGATGATCCAGCGCTGCTTGTACCAGGCGACAATGCGCCAGGCATCGTCTGAACTGGTGACCTCGTGAGAGGTGAGAAGACGCCAGTGCAACGGCTCGACGTTGGGATCGGCATTGATCTCGCGGACGTCAACGATGGCCAGATGCAGGCTTTTCGGCAAATGGCGCAGGAACTTGCTTTGCGGCCGGGCCAGCTCGATTGCGCCGAAGCGAAGTTCGAGGTCCATCGGACGTGCAGGCCGCCCCGCACGCGCAGGCAACTCGATGATGCGACGCTCTACCGCCGTCATGGCGTCGATCGCCGCATACAAACCCGTCGTGTCGGCCAGCTTGCGATCATGCATGCTGCGGGCGATCACGCGGTAGTCTTGCTCGGCTGCGCTGGCATAAAGAGCAAAGATGTCGCTCTCGCGGTCACCAAGCAGGGTCACCATTGCAGCACCGGTAAGCAGCGGCTTGGCCGCAAGGGCGGTGGCAATCCAGCGCTGCGATTCCTTGTCCGACAGGTCGCGGCTGTCATGCGAGACGCTCCGAGGGCCTTCACGCGTCCACACCTCGCCGCTCAAAAGTCCCAGGCAGGTGCCATTGTCCGCATCCACCGCCAGCATCGGGTGCAGCAGCACGCCGTGGTGATTGCCCTTGCCGATCTCCCCGAGCCCGCGCCGGCGTTGCGGCGTGGTGTTGAAGTGGATCTCGCTGGTGTCCTGGATCGCCAAAACATGGCGGCCTGTAACCGCCGCAGCCGTGCTTTCGCTCCAGCTTTCGATGATGCGCTCCTTCGTCACCTTGGAGTTACCGAGAAAGCGGTTGAACCGCACCTCCAGCGCGCGGTCTCCCTTGGAAAGCCGCCGAAGGCATACATCCTTGCCCGCGACCATGCGTCCGATGAGCGCCGCCCCCCTTTATCGAGACGACCATCCTCGAACCGGCCCAACGTCCAGTCAATCCGCGACAACATGCTGGCACCTCCGCCCAAGCCGAAGTGCCGTAATAGAAGTCACCGAGACCCCCGATTCTGGAATCCCCAATCTCTGACCCGAGTCAATCCGTCGCACCAGATGTGTGCATCCCCTAGTGCGAAAGCAGGGACCCATAACCACAGGACTTCGTCGTAGAAGCGAGCCGTGGCTCCAGCGTTATGCAGCAGCAAGCATCGGTGGTTATGGGTCCCGGGTCGCGCGGAGCCTGTCATCGGGCGGCGCTTCGCGCCGACCCGTTGGCTTGCCCGGGACGACACTGAGTTTGTTGCGGCGTCGAAACTCATACATCGGCATTCTGAACGCTGCCCCGCCGCTGCCGCCGCCTCAGCCCCACCGCTTCTTCTTCGGCTTCTTGCCGAACTTCGGCTTCGCCGACACGTCCGGCCACTGCGTGGGTCCGGCGTGGCTGGACTTGCCCGGATGCTTCTTTTTCTTTCCGAACCGGGGCTCGTCGCCGGATTTCGGCCTGAAGCCTTTTCCGTCCCGATCGGATCGGAACGAGTCCCTGGATTCCTTTTTTGACGCGTAGTCCTGACGCGAACCGCTCGCGCCTTCGCTCGAAAACGCTCTGGCTTCGCGATCCGGTTTGCCGCGCCGCTTTCCTGCCCCCTCGGCGCGCGGCGCGCTGTATCCGCCGTCGTCATCATCGCGCCAGGGCTTGCGCGCCGGCTTCTCGCGCGCCTCTCCCTGCGGCGCGCCCGCCAGCGGCTCGATGCGGATGCTGTCTTCCTTGTCCGGACGCTTGATCTTGACCGCGAAGGAATCCGCGACCCGCGCGGCGATCTCGAATTCGGTGGTCGTGTCCATGATCTTGATCGCGCCGATGTCGCGCTTGTCGATGCCGCCACGACGGCAGATCATCGGCAGCAGCCAGCGGGCTTCGGCATTCTTCCGGCGTCCGATCGCGGCCCGAAACCAGACGGTCGCCTCCTCCATGCCATGACGCGCGGAGGACTTGCCGGTCTTCGATCGCGGCCCGGCGGCACGATCATCGCGCCGCGAGGCGCGCTCGCCGCGGTCCCGGCCCCGTCCCTCGCCGGGATCGAGGATGTCTTCGGGCGCAGGCAGCCGCGCGCGGTAGAGCCGGGCGAGCGCCGCGGCAATCGCCTCGGGCGCGCGTTCGGCGAGCAAGGCCTGCGCCAGCGCCAGATCGTCTGATGTCGCCTCTTCGGAGAACACTGCATCCTGCAGCAGGCGATCATGGTCGAGCTTGCGGATCTCCTCCGCCTGCGGCGCAGAGCCCCAGACCACATCGATGCCGGCGAGATCGAGCAGCAATTCGGCGCGCCGCCGCCGTGCCGGCGGCACCAACAGGATGCTGACGCCCTTGCGGCCGGCGCGGCCGGTGCGGCCCGAGCGATGCTGCATGACCTCCGGGTCTTTCGGCAGATCTGCGTGAATGACGAGATCGAGGCTCGGCAGGTCGATGCCGCGCGCCGCGACGTCGGTCGCGACGCAAACCCGCGACCGCCCGTCGCGCAACGCCTGCAGCGCCTGGGTCCGCTCGTTCTGGGTCATTTCGCCCGACAGCGCGGCGACGGAGAACCCGCGCTCGAGCAGCGCCGCCTGCAAATGCCGGACGGCCTCACGGGTGTTGCAAAACACCAGCGCGCTCGGCGCCTCATGGAAACGCAGCACGTTGACGACGGCGTGCTCGACATCGTCGGCGGCCACCCGGATGGCGCGGTACTCGATATCGGCATGGCCGCCTTCGTCACCCGCGACCTCGATCCGGAACGCCTGCTCCTGATACTGCTTGGCAAGCGCGACGATGCCGCGCGGGAACGTCGCCGAGAACAGCAAGGTGCGGCGGGTGTCCGGCGTGGTCTCGAGGATGAATTCCATATCCTCGCGGAAACCGAGATTGAGCATCTCATCGGCCTCGTCGAGCACGACGACCTTGAGTTCCGAAATGTCGAGACGGCCGCGCCGCAAATGGTCGCACAACCGGCCGGGCGTCCCGACCACGATGTGGGCGCCCTCGGCAAGCTCGCGCTGCTCGCGGCGCGGGTCCATGCCGCCGACACAGGAGACGACGCGGCCGTCGGCGTGTTCATAAAGCCACGCAAGCTCGCGCTGGACCTGCAAGGCGAGCTCGCGGGTCGGCGCGACGATCAGGGCCAGCGGGGCGGCGGCCGGCTCGAACCGCTCGGCGCCGTCGAGCAGGTCCTTTGCCATGGCCAAGCCGTAGGCAACGGTCTTGCCCGAGCCGGTCTGGGCTGAAACCAGGAGATCGCGGTCCACAGCGTCGTCCGCGAGCACGGCGAGCTGGACCGGGGTCGGTTGATCGTAGTTGCGCTCAGCCAAGGCGCGGGCGAGCGGCGAACTTGTGGTCGGAAAGGGCACGAGATGGGAAACCTTGATTGGTCCGGGCGCAGAACGTCGAGCGGGACGACCTGGAGCTGCGTACCCGGCAAGCGGCACAGCCGCATGACGATTTGGGGTGCTTTACGCCAAGAAGCGCCAAATCGCCATGCCCCATCGCAGAAAAGCTGGCGCGCGGATCAGGCGGGCTGCCCGATCGGGGCCGTAGGGCCGGTCAGCGCGATGGCGGGTGACGGCTTCGCCTGATCCGCAAGACTGTCGGATCGGCGAGAGCCGCCGCTACTTGCCGCCTTGGCGCATTTGAGAGGTCAAGAGGGACGAGAACGGGACGAGCACCGTCGCGGGACTCCCCGGACGCGGCTTCACTTCGCCTTGAGCGCCTTCTCGTGGCTCTCGAGCGCCGCTGTCATCAGCTTCGGCAATTGCGCGGCATAGATCTCGATGAAGGTGGCATCGCCGCAGGCCTCCGGATCGCGCGCGGCCTGCTCGGCGATGCGCGCGGCCCTGGCCTCGCATTTCGCGAACATGTGCCAGAACCAGTCCGCGTTCTTGCCGAGTGCCTGCTTGTTCTTCTTGATGACGGCGGCGCCGACCGCGCTCATCGCGCTGACGACGCCTGCGCCCAGCGTGCTGATGGCGCGCGCGTTGAGGATGTCCTCGCGCCCTTGCGCGGTGGCGTTGGTCGCGGTCGCTCGTCCCTTGGCCGGCATGCTGTGAGCTCCTTCGATCCCTGCGGCGGACGCAGCATCGGCCGCGGAAGTTGAGGAAAGCTCAAGGGGCATGGTTGAAAACCGCTATGGATTTCATTCCGGTTTTATGCGCTTCCGAGCGATCGGGCCTGCAGGGGAGTTTTGCCCTCTTCTCCGCGCGGGAATCCGTCAGGCGTCGTTACCCTTTGGCGCCGTAGCGGCGGATCAGCTGATTGGCGACATCGTCGAGATCATTGCCGACGACCTGCGGCTGCGGGCCGACGCCGAGGACATCGTTGCCGGGACGCTTGATCAGCGCGGCCTCCCAGCCGGCCGCGACCGCGCCCAGCGTGTCCCAGGTGTGGCAGGCGATCAGGCAGAACTCCGAGGGCTTTGCCCCGAGCTCCTTCTCGACATAGCCATAGGCCTGCCGCGACGGCTTGTGATGCTTGACGCCGTCGGCCGAGAAGCGCCGCTCGAACAGATCGACGATGCCGCCATGGGTCAGCTGCCGGGTCTGCACCTCGAGCAGATTGTCGGTCAGCGTGAACAGGCGGAAGCCGGCCGCGCGCAGCCTGCGCAGCGCGCCGGGCACTTCGCCGTGCGGCGGCATGGTGGAGAATTTCTCGGTCAGCTCCTGCTTGTCGGCATCGTCGATCCTGATGCCGCGGGTGTCGGCCAGCATCTTCATGACCGCGGCGCCGATATCGGTGAACGGCACGTAACACCCCGCGACAGTGAGCGAGGCCGAGTACATGATGAAGTTGGCGAACCACAGCCGCATCGCGCTCTTGTCGTTGAAGATGCGCGCGAACACCGGCTCCATGGTCTCGAGGTCGAGCAGGGTTTCATTGACGTCGAACACAATCAAGGGAAGTGCCGCCATTTTGTTGGACTCCTGTCGTTTGGCTTTTGCTGGTCTCAGCCCCTGTCCTTCATCCGGCTGCGGTGCGCGGCCTGCTTGGCGCGGTTGCCGCAGATCGCCATGCTGCACCATCGGCGCGCACGCGCCCGCGTGTGGTCGGCGAACATCAGCGTGCAGGCCGGGCCTTCGCACGCCTTGATGTCGGAGAAGCTTTCCTCGCAGACGACCCTGGCCATCGCTTCCCCGATCGGCAGCAGCAATGTTTCGGCCGAACGCCAGCGCCGCGTCCGCTCCAGCGCGAAACCGTCATGGCCGCCATCGCCGTCCTTGTGGCGATGCGCCACGATCCGGCTGAACGCCTGATCGCTTTCCAGCAGCCGGTTCAGCGGCTCGATCTCCTTGAGCGCACGCGGCGCCAGCGGCCGGCCCATATGCTTGCGCACGAAGTCGCGGAACCACTCGCGCAAATCGCGGGCCTGACCGGCGACGTCGTCGAGCTCGCCAAGCGTCGCGCGCGCCTTGAGCTCGTCGAGCACCTCCGACGGCACCAGCTGCGCCTGCGCGAGCCAGCGCAACAGGCCGTCGCCATCGGCGATCCAGTCGACCGGCGTATCGACCGGGGTCGCGATCGAATTGATGAAATCGAGGCCCAGGCTGTCGGCGATGAACATCGCGGGCGGATGGGATTGCACGGTAACGCCCTCCTGGCGGTTCCTCAGTCGCAGAATAGTAACCTGATAAAATTCATTTGACAAGTTACGTGCGCTGGTTCACAAGCGCAGCGCAGTAACCTTTCAAACTGCATTTTAGAGGTTAAAGCCAGAACCGGCCTGAAACGAGGGAGCGGACAATGTCGAACAAGGATGTCAGCGTGGTGCTTGCGCATGGCGCGTGGGCCGATGGCTCGAGCTGGGCGCGGGTGATCACGGTGCTAGATGCCGAGGGCATCAGTGCGGTAGCGGCGCCGCTGCCCCTCACCTCACTCGCCGACGACGTCGCGGCGCTGAACCGCACCCTGGATCGCGTCGCGGGCCCGGTGGTGCTGGTTGGCCATGCCTATGCCGGCGCCGTGATCGCCGAGACCCGCTCGCCGCGCGTCAAGGCGCTGGTCTATGTCGCGGCGCTGGCGCCGGATGAAGGCGAGACGGTCGCCGACGTATTCTACCGCCTGCCGCCGCATCCGTTCGCGCCGAAGCTCGCGCCCGACGCCAATGGCCTGATCTGGCTCCCGGAGTCCGCTTTCGCAGCGGCCTTTGCGCAAGGCGCGCGGTCCGAGGACCTCGCGGTGCTCGCCGCCGTGCAGCGGCCGATCTCGCCGGCCTGCATCACCGTGCCGGTCGGCCGCCCCCTGTGGAAGGACGTCCCGAGCTGGTTCCTGGTTGCCGAGGACGACCGGATGATCGCGCCCGAGACCCAGCGCAGCATGGCGGCGCGGATGCAGGCGACCGTGCGCTCACACCCGGTCGACCATACCCCGATCGTCACCACGCCGAAGCTCGTCACCGACATCATCCGGGAAGCGGTCGAGAACGTTACACAGCACTGACCTCTTCCCACGATTTCGGACAGGAGAGCTGCCATGCAGGAGAAACGTCTCTCGGCCGACCGGCTCGGCGCGTTTTCCGATGCGGTGATCGCCGTCATCATCACGGTGATGGTGCTCGAGTTGAAGGCGCCGGAGGGCTCGCGGTTCGCCGACCTGCTGCCGCTATGGCCGACCGCGATCAGCTACGCGGCGAGCTATCTGTTCATCGCGGTGATCTGGGTCAATCATCACCATCTGCTGCATCTGGTGCAGCAGCCGACGCCACGGCTGATCTGGCTGAACTTCGTGCATCTGTTCGCGGTCTCGCTGCTGCCGTTTGCCACCGCATGGGTCGCGCGATCGCACATGGCCGCCGCGCCGGTGGTGGTCTATGCGGTCATCTTCCTGCTGATCGATCTCGCCTATCTCGCCTTCGAGCGCGCGGTGCTGACGCAGGCAGACCAGAGCCTGATCTCCGAGCGCGTGCGGACATGGACGCAGCGTCGCACCTTGCTCGCCGTGCTGGTGTTCGCGGCCGGCGCCGCCATCGCGCCGTTCATGCCGCTGCTGGGCTTTGCCACCGTGTGCTGCGCCCTGCTGCTCTATCTGCGTCCCGAAGCGATCAGCGGGCTCGCGAAGCAAATCAAATCCTAAGTCCCGGAACTCACCAACGCACGACCACAAGGAGCGACAGATGTCTCAGGTCAAATACCGCACCGTCGATGTCGACGGCTTTAACATCTTCTTTCGCGAAGCCGGTTCGCCCGGCGCGCCAAAGCTGCTGCTGCTGCACGGCTTCCCGAGCGCCGGCCACATGTTCCGCGATCTGATCCCGCAGCTCGCGGACAAATTCCACATCGTGGCGCCGGATCTGCCCGGCTTCGGCCAGTCGGACATGCCGCCGCGCGACAAGTTCAACTACACCTTCGACAGCATCGCCGGCGTCATCGATCGCTTTACCGAGGTGATCGGCTTCGATCGCTTCGCGGTCTATGTGTTCGATTATGGCGCGCCGACCGGCTTCCGCCTGGCGGTCAAGCACCCGGAGCGGATCACGGCGATCATCTCCCAGAACGGCAACGCCTATGAGGAAGGCCTCAGCGACGGCTGGACCCCGATCAAGGCCTATTGGCAGGATCCCTCGCCGGCGAACCGCGACGCCCTGCGTGCGTTGCTGACGCCGGACACCACGCGCTGGCAGTACACCCACGGCACTTCGGATCCGGCGGCGGTGTCGCCGGACGGCCAGAACCTCGACAACTACTACATGGCGCGGCCCGGCGCGCACGACGTGCAGCTCGATCTGTTCGGCGACTACAAGAGCAACGTTGCGCTCTACCCCACCTTCCAGACTTACTTCCGCACCCACCAGCCGCCGTTCCTCGCGGTGTGGGGCAAGAACGATCCGTTCTTCCTGCCGCCGGGCGCCGAGGCGTTCAAGCGCGACAATCCGAAGACGGTGGTCAAATTTTTCGACACCGGCCACTTTGCGCTGGAAACGCACGCCGCCGAGATTGCGCAGGCCATCCGCGAGTTCCTGAGCCGCTGAAGGTGGCGGCAGCGACAACTCCATCCGCGTCATTGCGAGCGAAGCGAAGCAATCCATAGCTCCGCACAACGGAAGGATGGATTGCTTCGTCGCTGTCGCTCCTCGCAATGACGGGCTCACATCCACTCAGTCACGCCGACCACTCCAAGGAAATGCACATGACCCAATCCGTCGCCATCGTGACCGGCGCCAGCTCCGGCATCGGACGCGCCGCCGCGCTGCGGCTCGCGCGGGATTTTTCCGCCATCGTCCTCGTCGCGCGCAGCGGCGAGAGGCTGCGCGAGGCCGCTCAGGAGATCGAAAGACGCGGCAGCACGCCGCTGGCGCTCGAGCTCGATCTCGCCGCGCCTGATGCCGCTGATGAAATCGTCAAGGCCACGCTGGATCGCTTCGGCCGCATCGACGCGCTGGTCAATGTCGCAGGCGCGGTGGCAGGGCTCGATCTGTTCGAGATGACCGATACGCAATGGGACGCCGGCCTCGCGCTCAAGTTCCACGGCGCGAGGCGGCTGACGATCCGCGCCTGGGACGCGCTGAAAGCGTCGCAAGGCGCTGTCATCTTCACGTCAGGCAATGCCGCCGTGCGGCCCCGCGCCGGCGCCGCCGCGGTGGGCACGATCAACGCCGCGATCGAGGCACTTGCAAAAGCCTTCGCCGAGCGCGGCATCGACGACGGCGTGCAGGTGAACTGCGTGTCGCCGGGCGCCGTGATGACCGGCCGACGCCTCGCGATGCTGGAGAAGATCGCAGCGGCAAGGCAGCTCGATGTCGACGCGGCCAAGGCCGGCTTCCTCAGGCAGGCCGGCATCAGGCGGTTCGGCACGCCGGAGGAGATCGCCGACCTCGTCGCCTATGCCGTGTCGCCGCCGGCGCGCTGGATGACCGGCACCGTGCTGCGCATCGATGGCGGCGAGATCGGGACTGTCTGACATCGCCGCGCTATTGCCGATCCGCGCGCGGTCATGCTTTCGGCCCCTGCGCGGCGCGTGCCGCGAACATCGCGAGCAGCCGGCCCCAATCGCCTTCGGTATCAAAGATGCGGCGCATCTCGGCGGCGCGGGCGCCGTAACGGTCGAGCTTGCGGTGCTCGAGCTCGACGCGCGTGGCGTCCTTGCCGTCGGCAATGAAGCGCACCTCGATCTCGGTCTTCAGGTTCGGATCGTACTGCCAGTCCGCGGTAATGTCCCACGACAGCACGAGGCGCGACGGGGGCTCCCAGAGCAGCACGCAGCCCCAATCGCAGGTGCTGCCGTCGTCGCCGCGTTCGTACCAGCGGCCGCCGACGCGCGGCTCCATGATTGCATCGACCGCATTGGTCTTGCCGATCTTGTAATGCGCGAGCGGCCACCACGTGCCCATCTGCTCGGTGAAGACGCGCCAAGCCACCGCCGGCGACGCCTCGACATTCATCACCTTGCGGACGCTGTAGGGATCGTAATTGTCGGAGGTCGCTTGCATCGTCATCGGGATCTCCTCTCTTTGGCGGCTTCGCGTTCGGCCGCTTGCTTGAAGGCGGTGAGTGTCTTGTCCCAGAATCCGTCGAGCCAGCCGCGCAGGCTCTCCAACCCGCGGGTGTCGATGGCATAGAGCCGCCGCGTGCCTTCGATCCGCACCACGGCAAGGCCGGCGTCCTTCAGCACCCGAAGATGCTGCGACACTGCCGGACGGCTCACCTTGAGGCCGTCCGCGATCTCCTGCACCGATCGATTGCCCTCACGCAGCCGCTTGAACACCATGCGGCGGGTCGGGTCTCCCAGCGCGTCGAGCGCGCGTTCGGCGCTGATCATGATCGTATCGTCCGTTGTCGGATTTAACGTAAGTCAACACTTACGGTAAGTCAAGACTAACGCTCGGTTCCAAATGAAACGGCGCGGCTCCGATCGAAGCCGCGCCGTTCAAGTCGTCTTGCCGCAAGTGCAGGCGCTTACGCCGCCGTCACGCGCCAGATCACGTTGCCAACGTCGTCGGCCACCAGCAGCGAGCCGTCGGGGCCGAGCGCGACGCCCACCGGGCGGCCGTACGACACCTTCTCGTCGGGCGCGAGGAAGCCCGAAAGGATGTCGCGCGGCGGCCCCGCGGGACGGCCGTCCGCGAACGGCACGAACACCACCTTGTAGCCTGACAGCGTCGAGCGATTCCACGAGCCGTGCTGGCCGATCACCATGCCGTCGGGAAAACCCGGCAGCGTGCCCTGCGGCATCCAGCACAGGCCGAGCGAGGCGGTGTGGCCGCCGAGCGCGTAGTCCGGCTGGATCGCCTTGGCGACCATCGCCGGATCCTGCGGCACGCGATCGTCGACCGTCTTACCCCAGTAGCAATAAGGCCAGCCGTAGAAGCCGCCGTCGCGTACCGAGGTCAGATAGTCCGGCGGCGTCTCGTCGCCGAGGCCGTCGCGCTCATTGACGACGGTCCACAGCACATTGGTGCTCGGCTCCCACGCGATGCCCACCGGATTGCGCAGGCCGCCGGCGAAGATGCGGCTGGTGCCACCTGCGAGATCGAGCTCGTAGATCGCGGCGCGGCCTTCCTCGACCGCAAAACCGTTCTCGGCGATGTTGCTGAGCGAGCCGACGCCGGCATAAAGCTTCTTGCCGTCGGCGCTCGGCAGCAGGCTGCGCGTCCAGTGTCCGTCGGGCTTGAAGCTGACGAGCTTGCGCCCCGGCGCGGTGATGCGATCGGCGCCCGCAATGTAGGGAAAAGCCACCACGCCGTCGGTGTTGCCGACATAGAAGGTGTCGCCGACCAGCGCCATGCCGAACGGCTGACTCAACCCCTCCATGAAGGCGCCGCGACTTTCGGCGACGCCGTCGCCGTCACGGTCGCGCAGCAGCGTGATGCGATTGGCGCTGACGCCGAGCGCCGCGGCGCGCCGCATCGTCGCCTGCATCGCGTAGTGGAAGACGCTGCGCGGCTTTCCTGCGATCTGCGTCGCCTCCGCGATCAGCACATCGCCATTGGGCAGCACATTGATCCAGCGCGGATGATCGAGCCCGGCGGCAAAGGCGTTGACCTTGAGCCCGGGCGCGGCGACCGGCTTCTGGTCGTTGTCCCAGCCTCGCGCCGTCGGCATCTTGAGCGTCGGGATCGCGCCCTGGGGTTTGGCCTGCGGGATCTCTGGCGCGCTACCCCAGGCGGGCGCGGGCTGCGCGCCCTGCATCCGCCGCCACGCCAGGGCGCCGGCCCCGATCGCCGCGACGACGCGGGCAAAAACTCCAGACGTGCTCATGAAACTTCCCCTGTAATTGCGCAGTGTTAGCGCGCCTTGTCATTCCCTTGCCGACCGGCCGCGGCCCGCAGCAGCATTCGCATAATGCCGGCTCTGATGACAGTAGTTATACGATCTTCGCAGCCGCGCACGAATCGGGGAGACTGGCTGCACGCTCCCTTGTCAGGGCGCTTTCCTCCCTGAGACCTTGCCCGCCGCAGTGGCGGGCTTCCTTTTACGAACCGCCCCGGCTTTTCGAGGCGCCGCTCGCGCATCCGCCGTTATAGCCATAGAAGCATAACGGGCCGGCGACGGATGCATCCTGCCGGGCAGAGCCCGGCAGTGCCCTCCCGGAGCACAAGTCCCCTTCACAGGATCCTGATCCCACGCTCGCGCAGATTTGCCTTTGCGAGATGCATGGCAGATCAGGAACGCCGCTCCATGGCGGTCGTTGGTCGGGACACCAGCAAGGAGAGTGTGAATGCAACGAAAGACCAAGATATTGTCCCTCGCCGCGGCGTCCCTGATCGCAACAACGGCAGGCGCGTTCGCACAAGGCTACTATCCTTACGGGAACCCTGGTCCGAGATATTACGGCGGCCCCCGCTATCAGGCCGTGCAGCCTGACGTGATGTACTCTCCAGCGGAGCCGGGCTGGTACGGTTCATTCAACGGCACCAACCACCCGACGCCGAGCTCGACCCAGGGCGACGTGGGTCCTGAAGGGAACAACAACGGTACGCTGACCGGCGTGTACAGGCGCTGGTAGGCCCGCGAATTTGAGGCCCGTCGCTCGGCTTGAGCGACGGGCCTTTTTGCTGTTCCACGTTCCACGTATGCAAACGTGGCAACGTGAGGTCCGATTTTTCTGCTGAGGCGTTACTTCACCATCGCGCCGTAGACGATGTCCTGCACATTCTCGCGATAATATTTGCGCAGCTCGCCCGGAGCTGCGGTTCCCACAACGACGACAAGGCGCTCCTTCGGATCGCAGAAAAACTGGGTGCCATAAGCGCCGTTCCAGGTAAACTCGCCGGGATTGCCCGGCACTGATGACAGCCCCTCGCTGGTCCGCACCGCGACCGACAGCCCGAAGCCGAATCCGCCGCGATGCGGTTCGACCGCCGCGACGTTGTTCTTGATCTCGGGCCCGAGATGGTTCGACGTCATGTGATGCACCGTCTTGGGGCTGAGGATGCGCTTGCCGTCGAGCTCGCCGCCATTGAGCAGCATCTGCCCGAAGCGCAGATAGTCGCCGACGGTGGCGAACGAGCAGGCGCCGCCGCAATCGAACCTGGACGGTGTATCGAGCAGCTTGATGGCTTGCGGCTTGCCCGTGAGCGGATCGTTGGGGAACGGACGCGCCAGCCGCGCGCGCTGCGCCTCGGCCGGGTGGAACGTCGCATCCTTCATGCCGAGCGGCTTCCAGACATTGGCCGCGAGATAATCGCCAAGCCGCTGGCCGGAGACCTTCTCGACCACGGCGCCCAGCACGTCGATCGAGAAGCCGTACTCGAACTCGGTGCCGGGCTGATGCACCAGAGGCAGCTGGGTGATCCGGTCGATGAAGGCCTGGGTATCGCCCTCGACCGCCGGCGCGGTGCCGTCGGGATAGAGCCGCGCCAGCGCGCTCGAACTGTCGGGCCGGCCGCCATACATCAGGCCGGAGGTGTGGCGATAGAGATCGTGGATGAAGATCGGCTGCGCCTGCGGCTCCATCTTCAGCGAGCCGTCGGCCTGCTGCACGCCGACCTTCATGTCGGCGAACGCCGGATAGAACTCGGCGACCTTGGCCTGCAGCGGCAGCTTGCCCTGCTCCATCAGCGTCAGTCCTGCAACCGCCGCCATCGGCTTGGTCATCGACGCCAGCGCGAACACCGCGTCGATCGGCATCGGCGTGCCCTTCACCGGATCGAGCTGGCCATATGCCTTGTAACGCACGAGCTTGCCGTCGCGCGCGATCGCCACCACCGCGCCGGGCACCCGCTTGGCCGCGATCTCGCGCGCGAAGAAGTCGTCGAGCCGCGCCAGCCCCTGCTCCGAAAAACCGGCCTGATGCGCCGACGTTTCCGGAAGCGGCGCGGCGTGGGCGATGCTGAAAGCAAGGCTAGTGGCGGCGGCAGCCGCGGCAATAACGGTTTTTCTCATTGTTTCCTCACCGGGGACCGCGGGCGATTTGTTATGGCGTTCGTTGCCCGCAGCTCGCAGGATTAGATCACGCCGGCAAGGGCGACAAGACTTCGCGGCGCGCGGCCGCGTCACGCGGGTGCATGCCTTGCCGGCCGAAGAACGGCTCGACCTCGAGCTCGAACGTCTTCAGCGCCGCGCCGATCGCCTGGTGCATGTCGAGATATTTGTAGGAGCCGAGCCGGCCGCCGAAAATGACATTCGGCCGCGACGCCGTCATGGCGTGATAGGAGGCGAGCATGGCGCGGTCGGCGGCGGTGTTGATCGGATAATACGGCTCGTCGCTGCGGCCCGCGAAGCGGGAATATTCGCGGTAGATCGTCGTCCGGCCTTGCGCATGCGCGCGCTCCGGATGCAGATGCCTGAACTCGTGGATCCGGGTGTACGGCACCTCCGCGTCGGCATAGTTGATGACTGCGGCGCCCTGGTAGTCGGCGACGTCGTGCACCTCGCGCGCGAAGTCGACGGTGCGCCAGCCGAGATGGCCGCAGGCATAGCCGAAGAAGCGGTCGATCGGACCGGTATAGACCACGAGCTGCCACGGATTGATGTGGTCGGCGACGTCGAAATAGTCGACGCCGAGCCGGACGTCGATCGCGGGATGATCGAGCATTCGGCGGAAGATCGCGGTGTAGCCGTCGAGCGGCATGCCCTCATAGCGATCGGCGAAGTAGCGATCGTCGAAGGTGAAGCGGACCGGCAGGCGGCCGATGATGTCGGCCGAAAGCTCACGCGGATCGGTCTGCCACTGCTTCTGCGTATAGCCGCGGATCAGGAGATCGTAGAGCGTGCGGCCGACCGAGGCGATTGCCTTGTCCTCGAGATTGCCGATCCCTGCGGCGCCGTGCGCGGCCACCTCCGCCGCGATCACGACGCGGGCCTGCCCGGGCGTCATGGCGCGCCCGAACGCGGCGCACACGGTCGCAAGGTTAATCGGCATCGAATAGACGCGGCCCTTCGCCACGGTGAAGACGCGGTGACGGTAGCCGGTGAACTCGGTGAAGCGGTGCAGATAGCGCCAGACGGTCTCGGAATTGGTGTGGAAGATATGCGTGCCGTAGCGATGCACCTCGACGCCGCTGTCGGGGTCGAGCTCCGAATAGGCGTTGCCACCGATATGCGGACGGCGGTCGAGCACGCAGACGGAGCGGCCGAGCCTGCTCGCCACCTGCTCGGCGATCACGGCGCCGAAGAAGCCCGCCCCCACCACGACGACGTCGAAGCCATCAAGCTGCATGCGCTCTCGCCCTCATGTCGGATCGCGACGGCGCCCGACGCAGCTTCAACGTGCCGGCACGGCCGTTTCCGGCGAAATAAATCCGCCCATCAGGATAATTCCGAGCCCGGAACGGCCGGCTCGGCCGTTCAACTGACAGCATGCAAGGCGACGGAAATGCCCGCGCGAGCAGCAACACCGTCAAGCGCGGAGGTCCCATGTCCGTGATCTGCGTCCTGTACTCCAGCAACACCACCTATGATTCGCTGCGCGGCATCCTGGCGATGGCGGCCGCCGAGCTCGACCGGCTCGGGCACGAGGTCAGGATGCTCGATCTGCTGGCGCCGGATTTCTCGACCCGGCTCAACGCCCTGCTGCCGCGGCGTGCCGAGACCATGGCGCTCGGCTTCTCCGGCATTGGGCTCGATATCCACACCAAGGACGGCAGATTGTTCTGGGACGTCGCCCAGATCCCCGTCTTCACCTGGTTCTGCGATCACCCCTGCTATTTCGCCCGGCGTCACGGGCTCGAGAGCCGCTACACCGCGCATGGCTACGTGTTCCCGGACCATGCCGCATTCAACCGCGATCATCTGGGGGCCAATGGCGCCGTGTTCGCGACCCATATGGGCATTCCCGATCCCGGCTTCTTCGGCAGCCTGCCGCCCGAGCGGCGCAACGGCCGGCTGATCTTCGCCAAGTCCGGCTGGAATCCGCTGGCGCTCGAGCGCGGCTGGCGCAAGACGATGCCGCCAAAACTGTTCGCGCTGCTGTTCGACGCAATCGCCGAGGCGCGCGGCAAGACCTGCGGCGCATTTCCGAAGATCATCGTCGACGTCGCCGAGCAGCATCTGGTCTATCTGAAGCCCGGCGGCGACCTGTTCAACGTGATCCTGACCCGGCTCGACAACTACACACGAGGCGTGCGCACCCGCGAGGTGGGCGCCGTGCTTGCCGACTATCCGGTCGACTTCATCGGCGGCGGCTGGAGCGATCTCGACGTCAGCGGGCGTCCGGCCCGCGTGCTCGGCGCGATGACCTTCGATGCGATGCGCGAAGGCCTCGGCAGCTACCTTGCCGCGGTCTCGCTCAATCCCAATATCGACCTGTCGGTGCATGACCGGGTGTTCTTCGCGCTCGGCGCCGGCACCGTGCCGGTGTTCGACGCCAACCGCTTCTCGGCCGCGGAGATGCCGCATCTCGCCCGCTTCAGCTTCGGCCAGGACGCGATGAGCATCGCCGCCGCCGTCGAGGCCGTGCTTGCCGATCCCTCGGCAGCGCAGGCGGCGGCCGCGACCACCTTGCGCGAGCTTTATCCGCGCTTCTCGATGCAGCGGTCGGTGCAGGACATCCACGAGATCACGATGTCGATCGCGGGCGCCGCCGGCGCCAGTTTGTTGCCGGCCGAGCCGGTGCCGGCCGGCGTCTGGACGCCGAAGCAGGCGGCCTGATCGCGCGCCATTTCCGTGGCTGGCTCGCGCCGGCTGCGCTACCATGCACCCGTCACCTCCGATCGGGGCCAGCATGAATCGCCGCGCGTTTGTCTCGGGACTGGCCGTTGCCGCGGCGCTGGCGGGCTTCGCCTTGCCGGCTGCGGCCGACGGCAAGCGGGTGGCGCTGGTGATCGGCAATGGTGCCTACAAAAGCGTGCCGGCACTGTCCAATCCGCCGAATGATGCCGGCGATATCGCCGCCGCGCTGAAGCGCCTCGGCTTTGCCGTGACGCTGATCACCAATGCCGGCTTCGACGAGATGCGGCGCGGCCTGATCGCATTCGGACGCAATGCCGCCGGCGCCGATATGGCCGCGGTGTACTTCGCCGGCCATGGCATGGAGGTCAACGGCGACAACTGGCTGATCCCGGTCGATGCCGAGCTGAAGCGCGACACCGACGCCGCCAATGAAGCGATCAGCCTGCAAAGCGTGATGCTGCAGGTCTCCAACACCGGAAGTCTCGGCCTCGTCATCCTCGATGCTTGCCGCAACAATCCGTTCGCGGCGAAGATGAGCCGCTCGCTCGCCACCCGCGCCGCCGCTGGCAGCGGGCTCGGCCGCATCGAGCCGGTCGGCAATGTGCTGGTCGCCTATGCCGCGCGCGACGGCACCATTGCGCTCGACGGCGACGGCCGCAACAGCCCGTTCGCCGCGGCGCTGCTCCGCAACATCGAGACGCCGGGCGTCGAGGTCACCTTCATGTTCCGCAACGTCCGCGACGACGTGATGGAGGCGACGCGCAACGCGCAGCAGCCGTTTGTGTACGGCTCGCTGTCACGCAAGGCGATCTACCTCGTGGCCGCTCCGCCCGCCGACGCCGCCGCCACGAAACAGGCGAACGCTGCGCCGGCAGCCGCCGCATTGTCAGCGCCATCGGCGACAGCAGCCGGCGCGATCGATCCCGCGCTAGTCGGCACCTGGGAGATGATGGTGCCGGGTGGCCGCGGCCAGTCGCGCTGGATCTGGAAGATCATGGCCGACGGCACCTATCAATTCCACGCCGAGCCCTCCCGCGCCGCGCGCCCGCACGAAGGCACCGTCAGCTTCGCCAACGGCCGCTGGACGCTGCATGCGCTGAGAGGACTGAGGAACTACAGCGACGGCGGCTCCTACGAGGTCCGCGACGCCATTGCCGTGATCACCGGCAAGCTCGGCACCGGCTATTGGAAACGCAGTGTTGAGTGAGGCTGCCGTCCTCTCATAAATCCAGTTCACCCGTAGCCGGATAGACCACCGTGCCGTCGCCCTGGATGACGGCGCCCTCGGTGAGACGGGCGGGCTCGAGGCGGCCCTCCCCCATGATGTGGACGACGGTCTCGCCGGACGCAATGAGGTAGTCGGCGACGATGCGGCGGTGGCAGCGCCACCACACCGCTTCCGAGCACATCATCGCACAGCGTTGCCAGTGCCCTTCCTCGCGCAGATGCTGCAGCGCTGCACGAAACTGCGGCGACAACGCATAGTCGGCGTAGTTGTGAAAACTCTCGTTGCTCCAGAACCCGTTGACGGACGGCGCCACGCTTCGCGCCTTGCCGCGGAGCCCGCCGAGATCGGCCAGATGCTCATACGAGATGCCCGCGGCCTTAAGCGGCTTGGGCAGCGTATCCTTGTTGAACTGCGGATTGGTTCGCGACCGCGGCACCGTTCGGATGTCAACGATACGCTCGATCATGGCCGCGCCGAGGAGAGCGATGAAATCTTCGAGGCTGCGGGTGGAATGACCGATCGTGAAGAGCGGAAGCGCCACGTCTTTGCTAGGCATGATGCAGCGCGCTGCCCTTGTGGGCCGCGACATGATCGGTCTTGTCGCTCTTGATCTCGTATTGCGGATCGGCTTCCGAGGCGCGGTGGGTGTGCCCCTTGTAGTCGAAATCGCTGATGTGGACCGCGATGATGGTGCCGGAGACGCGGCCGGCCTCGGAATTCCAGCTGACGTGATCCCCGACTTTGAATTTCCTGGCCATCGTTGCAGGCTCCTTCAGGCGCGAAATTGATCGTACGATACGCCGCCAATCGACGGCACGGGACTAAAAAAGCCCGCCGGAGCAAACGAGCTCGCAGCCGGCCAAGTTCCTGCCTCGCATTAGGGGTTCACTCGCAAATTGATGGTCTGCGTTGCGGTATCCCGGAAGCTTGCCGCCGCCGTCCGGAATTCGATAGCGGGATTGATTGACGAAGCGATACCGGCAACGGATACAGCAAGTTACAAGTTATATGGCTCAACGCGCAAGCCTGACAGAAAGCTCGGTCAGATTCCCTCGTCACTTACGTGGATCCGCGGAATCAAGTTGCTGCCCTGCTCAGATCTTCTCCTTTGAGGGCCGCCGCGGATCCAATGCCGACATTGGTCACGATTGCCCTCGCCTGCAACATCGACATGCTCAGAGGACGAATGCGATCGACCGAGCAATATCTGACAATGCCGACCAACGGCGTCGGCGCCTGCGGGACGAAGACAGCCACCCAGTCGTTCTCGAGTGTCTCGAGGAGATATCCGAGCTGCCAGCCACCCTCGACGTTCACTAGCACTGGCTTGAACTCATCGCTGGCGCCTTCGGCTTGAGCAAGGCCTTGAGCCATACTCTTCACCATCTGGTACTGCGGAAGGCTGCCAAGAAATGATTTTTCGACCCATGCGCTAATCCGAGAGCCGGTTTTGGTTCGCGCGACGATGCCGGCGAGGAACGACACCAGGATCAATAAAGCCACTGCCACGACTGTAACAATTCCAATGCCTGCGACCTTTCCGATCTGGTCGAAATGAAGGGCATGAGACACCGGAAGCGCGGCCTTCACCGCCAGACGCATCGCGTGGCTGAGAATCGCCAGTACAAGAGCGACGGGCAGGAGAAACAGTGCGCCTCCGATTAAGGTCGTTTTCAAAAACTCCTTCATTGCCGCGGCCTCTCCATTTGCACACGCCGTTTGAAACCGGGCCTTTCGCCAACAGCCGAAAGAACTCGCCCGGATCGACAAGAACGGCCATGGCGCATCGAGCGTCAACAGACCGCCCACGTCGCCACAACCATCGCGTCCCGATGCGGATCATTGCGATGCTTGGCGAGTGAACGGGCAGTGCGGCGAGACATCCCGGTCTCGCCGCACCGGTTGCCTCGGGGAGCCGCCGATCATTTCTCGTTCTTGAAGAGAACGTCGATGGCCTGGATCACCACCTTGAGTTCCGGGTGGGCCTTGCAATACACAATGACTTCGTGCTCGCCAGATTTGGTCCGCGTAATATGGGCAAAATGCTTCTTCGCGAGGCCGTTGTACCAGCCGCTGTACCAAA
This sequence comes from Bradyrhizobium sp. USDA 4538, assembly GCF_024171045.1. Lineage (NCBI taxonomy): Bacteria > Pseudomonadati > Pseudomonadota > Alphaproteobacteria > Hyphomicrobiales > Nitrobacteraceae > Bradyrhizobium > Bradyrhizobium sp. USDA 4538. The sequence continues at coordinate 4,626,250 of NZ_JALJZE010000001.1, read as the reverse complement.
TCGCGAGAAAGTCGGCGTCCTCCTGATAAGTGTTGGCGAGTTGCGCGCAGGTCAAAGCCTGCACATCAATGAACCCTTTCGAGTCCATGTAGGTCGAGAGCGGGACCTGGGCATGAACAGAAGCAATCGAGATGACGAGGGCGCCAAGGCTGAGCCCAATCTGGTTCATGAAGGATTTGCGTTTCATGATTAGTCTCCTCTTGATTTTGGTCCACCACCCAAGCCAGCGAACACTTTGAACAAACCGATCATTTCTGCGATGGGTCGGCCGTTGCGCTCGCCGGAGCGGGCGAGCGAAGCGACTCGTAGGAGATGTAGTACTTGTAGATCTTGCCGACGTACTGAACCGTCTCCTGCCCGACGATCGCAGCCGCGCCGTTCTCGACATTGTCGAACCAGACGGTCGAGTCGAAGCCGTGCTTGCTCGCATAGTCCCGGAAACGCTTCAGGTTTCCCGGGCCTGCATCATACGCCGCCAGGGCCATGAACACGCGCTCGCGCGGATCGGTGACCGAAGCGTCGACATAGGTATCCGCCAGGTAGCGCAGGTATTTGGAGCCGGCGTGGATATTGGTGTCGGCACTGGCCGCGACGCCGGTGATCTCGATCGGCTTCTCCTTCGCGGTACTGGGCTTGATCTGCATGATGCCGGTGGCGCCGGAGGCATTGTGGCAGGCCTGGTCGAGCTCTGACTCCTGATAGCCCTGTGCAGCGAGCAGGACGGGGTCGATGGAGTATTGCACCCCGTACTTTTCGAAAGATCCGCGCAGCGTCTTGAACTTCTCCGCCTCGGTGTGCGCGAGGGCGTTCTTCAGAGGCTTCGCCGTCTTGAAATAGCGTGCACGCAGGTCGTTGCCGAATTCAGTTCCGATTTTGTGAGTACTGACGAATTCAGCGAGCTCCTTCCTGAGCGCCGGACTGTCCTTCCGGATCGCCCAGGCGATGTCGCCGCCTTCGTTGATCGCAATATCGTCGCGCACCGTCAGCCCGTTCAGGAGGCCCGCCCACGCCTGCGCCTTGAAGCGGTCGACGACGGCCCAGGGCAACAGGCCGGTGCTCACCATCTCCAGCAAGTCCTCGTCCTCGAGGTTCTTGTCGGCTGGCTTGACGACGATGCGTTCCAGCCCCTTGGCTGCCCGGTCCGCGTTGAGCGCGTTCAGGTGCTCGAAATGGCTGCTGGCTTCCCGGACGAAAATCGTCTTTCCACCGAGCTCGTTCAGCGAGCCGATGCTCGGCGCCGCAGATCCCGTCACGAGCACTTCGCGAACGCCGGATGCCCAAGGATCAGCGAAGTCAACCAACTTGCTCCGATCCGGCGTGACCGTGAGCAGGCCGGCGGCGATATCGCCCTTTCCGGCGATCAAGTCACCCAGCAGTCTGTCGCGCCTGGTGGGTACGAAGCCGACATAGATCCTCTGCTTCTTCCTGCCGTACCGCTTGTTCAGCCAGCCCTCGAACTCGACGCCGAGTTCGGCTTCGAAGCCGAGTGTCTCGCCCTTGTCGACGAAGAACGATGTCCTGTCGGTCGGCACGAGAATGCGCACGAGTTTGCGCTTCAGCATGCCATCGAAGTCGCCCTCCCAGACCTTAAGGGACGGCAGCGCCAGGACCTGTGGATCGGCCCTGGCTGATTTTTCTGCCACGACGACGGCGGCGGCGGTTGCGAAGGCCATGGCGAATAACCTGGGACTTGCGTAGGTCGATGAAAAAATCATTGATCCAACCAATCATTTGAAACGTGCCGCTGAAATCTGCCTGGACGTTACCTCTCTTCGTGGAAGATGTATTGTAATTATGCAGCAACCTGGGCTCGCAGATGTCGACGCGCGAGCCCAGGCACTCTGATCAGCGCCGCCGGCCACCTCCATGGAAACCGCCCCCTCCCCGGAAACCGCCACCTCCGCGGAAACCGCCCACGCGGCCGCCTCCGTGGAAGCCGCCGGCCCGCATGCCGCCGCGGATTGCGGCCGGCCGGCCGCCTGCGTGAACACGTCCGCTGACGCGCGAGCGCGTGACGCTCCTGTGCGAGATCGCGGCGCGATTGCCGGCACCTGTGCGAGCACGCGTGACACTCCTGCTGCTGGTGCGGCGCGATACCGAGGCACCGCGATTGCCGGCGCGTTGCGAGACCGCGGTCCTGGCCCGGCCAGCACCCGCATTCGAGACCCTGCCGCCGGGACCACCGGTGCGATTGCGCAGCGCCTCGCGCGCGGCGGGGGTATTGCTGCTGCCGAACCGCCTCGCCACGCCGGCATCGCGATAGGCAACTCCGCCGCGATGCGCCGGATTGTGGGCCCAATTGGTGTTTCTGATGTTGGTGCGGTTGAACTGGTTATAGCGGTTGACGTTGACATAGACGCTGCGGCCCCACCAGTTGCAGCCGCCCCAGATCGCAGCGCCGACGGCCACGCTGGCGGTGAAGCCGATCACGCCCGCGGCGACATAGCCTGGCGGAGACCAATAGAACGGCTGGTAGTCGGGATAATCCCAGGCCCCGTAGACGACGCCGGGATCGTAGACCGGGACGTAATACTGGTCGGGATCGACCGGCTCGATCGAGATCGCCTGCTGCATGCCGGAGGGCGCGGTCACACCGGCGGGAGGCGCGCTCTTTATCACCTTCTGCTGCGGCGTCGACTTGAGATTGCCCGCGGCCTCCGCGCGCTGGCGCAGGGTCTGCACGGCGCTCATCACGTCCTGTTCCTGAGCGAGGAATGCATCGCCAAGCTGCTGGGTCCAGTCGAGTTTGTCGTTCATCATCTGAAGAACCTGCGGCACCGCCGCGAGGGCCTTGACGCTCGGATCCCACGACTGCTTCTGCATGGCGTCTTCGAGCGCCTTGCCGGTGACGGTCTTGTTGTCTTGCGACCAGCGCGCCGCCTCGACGACTTCCAACGGATAGGTCGACGCCATCAGGATCTGCGACAGCAGCGCGTCCGGATAGAGCGCGATCGGCGCCACCAGTTGCTCGATCTGTCCGTTCGGAAGCTTGCTGGCTGTCGGGGCCGGCGGCGGCGCGGCGGCCTGGTCCTGGGCTGGCTTCTGGTCCGCGGGTGTCTGCGCATATGCCGGGCCCCCCAGCATCAGACCAACCGCCAGCGCCGCGCTCGCGAAGGTAACCCGACGCATTCCCGGAAGAAGTTTTGTCATGATGCCTCCTCGTTCTTCGTCTCGCTTGCATCACCGGCGGCGCCGGCGTGCTCCGCGGCGCCGGGCGTCAGCGATGCCTACGCAATCGTTCGGCCTCTATTCAAAGCGGAACATGCGTTTCCAGTCGTCCTTCATGCTGACAACGATCCAGCCATTGGAGTTCGCCGCGTCGAGCGCCTTGTCGAGTTTGCCGAATGAGGACTTCCGATCGTATGCATATTCTCGTTCGGCATCGGTGTGATGCACGATCAGGCCGAAGCGTTTCCCCGATGATTGCGTCGCCCATTGCAGCATCTGGAAGTCGCCGTCCGAATTGCCGAAGGCCGCGATCGGCCGGCGGCCGATATGCGAGTTGATGCCGACCGGCTTGCCGGGTCCGTCGTCGACGAGATCGATCGCCGGCAGCCGGATCAGTGTCGGCTTCCCCTTGTCGATCTCGAACTTCGTCTTGATGCTCGATCCGACGACCTGCTCCGGCGGGATGCCATAGACCCGCTCGCTCCATGGCCGCATGAACTCGATGCCGCCGCCCGAGACAATGAAGGTCTTGAAGCCATTGGCCCGCAGACAGGCGAGCAGTTCCAGCATCGGCTGGTAGACGAGATCGGTATAAGGCCGGTTGAACTTCGGGTGACGCGCCGACTTGATCCAGTCGCCGGCGATCTGCGCGAACTCGGCCGTTGTCATGCCGGCATGGGTCGCCATGACCAGTTCGACCAGGCCCTTCTCGCCGGCCTTGGCCAGCGCAGCGATGTCGTTGTCGAGAACCGCCCTGAACGGCTGCTTCCGCTTCCATTCCGGATGCTGGCCCGCCAGCGCCTTCACCCGGTCGAGCGCAAACGCAAGCTGCACATACATCGGCTGCTCGCACCACAGCGTGCCGTCATTGTCGAATGTCGCGATGCGCTCCGGCGCCGGCACGAAATCCGGCGTGCCTTCCCGCGTCACCGCCGCGACGAAGTCAAGGATCGACTGCTTCGCCCGGCCGTCATTCCAGGAAGGAAGAGGATCTTCCTGCGCAAGCGCATGACCGCCAGAGGTCGCTGTCGCAGCCGATATCAGAAGACCTGCAAGGACCGAACGACGACCGACCGGATTCCCCGTCATGAGTCCCCTTTCCTGTTCTCACATGAAGCAAGTCAGAACGGCCCCGCGTTCCGGGGCCGCTCTGTTCGCGTGTCTAGTTGCCTGTGGGCAAGCCGATCTGGAAGCCGTCCTTGGCGAGTTGATCCCTGAAGAACGCGAAGCGCTCATACTGTTGGATTGTGATCGGTCCCGCGTAGGTCTCGCTCTGTATCTTGCGAGGGGGATACTTCACATAGGTCTGCATCAGATCCTTGATCGCGGCATTGATGGAAACCAAGGACCAGGTGTGCTCGGTGTAGTTGTTCATGAAGATGTCGTAGCGCTCCTGCGGGTCCTGCCAGAGATCGAAGACCTGCGGAACGGTCGCCACGTAGGACTCCGGTCCCTTCCAGCCGAGGTTGCTGTCGACCGCCAGACCGCCGGTCTTTGCGCCGTTGTCGCCGCGCAGATTGAACACCGCCTTGTAATTGCCGACACGGGCTGCGCCAGGCGAGAGCTCGGATTCCGTGAAATAGAACCAGTTCTTGCGCTCGGACTTGCCGGTTCCGAACAGGATCGGCGACATGTCGATGCTGTCGAAGATGATGGGCTTACCCTCGCGATCGTTCTCCGGCAGCTTCACGCCGGCAAGCTTCGCGAACGTCGCCATGTAATCGAGGCCGCCGACGATGTCCGAATTCTTCGAACCGGCCTTGATGCCTGGGCCCCACGCAAGCGACGGGACGCGGTTGCCGCCCTCGCGAACCGTGCCCTTGGTGCCGCGGAACGGTGTGTAGCCGGCGTCCGGATAGACGTCCTGCCAGGCGCCGTTGTCGGTCGTCCAGAACACATATGTGTTCTTGTCGAGGCCGAGGGACCGCACCTTGTCCATGATGCGGCCGATACGCGTGTCGTTCTCGACCACGGAATCGGCGTACTTGCTCTTGGACATCGACTTGCCCTGGAATTCGGGCGCCGGCATGTTGGGCTGGTGCACCTTCATGAAGTTGATGCTCATGAAGAACGGGCCCGATGACTTGTTGCGGTCCAGATACTCGAGCGAGGCCTTCTCGACGTAGTCGTCGAAGAAGGGAATGCCGACGACGCCCTTGTCCGGCGTGTTGACGTACTGGCCGTTGATCTTGAAATCTTCCTTCGCCGGCTGCCCGGCATTTCCGGAAAGTGCGCCTTTGGTGACCTTCTCGAACATCGCCCTCAATTCGGGGTCCATGTCGGGAAACCAGGTCGGATCGGCGTAGGTGTACGCGTTGAGATGATAAAGGCCGGCATACTTCATCTCGTCGTAGCCTTGCGCGCTCGGCAACGCATAGTCGGCCTCGCCAAGGTGCCATTTGCCCGTGAAGAACGTTTTGTAACCGCCGGTCTTCAAAACCGAGGCAAGCGTCCATTCCGCCGCCGGCATGCCGCCGCCCTGGCCCTGGAACGCGACGGTCGTCATGCCGCTGCGATTTGGAATCCGGCCGGTTTGCACCGCGGCACGTCCAGGCGTGCAGCTCGGCTGCGCGTAGAAGGACATGAATTGCAGTCCTTCATTCGCGAGGCGATCGATGTTCGGCGTTGGCATGCCGCGATTTTCGCCGCCGCCATAGGGCCCGGAGTCACCATAACCAAAATCATCCGACAGGATCAGGATGATGTTCGGCTTTGCGCCGCCGGCGGCGCTAGAGGGTTGCGTGGTCGCTTGCGCCTGGGCTGTCTGGATGGGCGCCATTGCCGAGAAGGCGGCGATGGTGGCGAGCGAACTAGAGGCCGCGAGCAGGTTGCGGCGGCTGAAGGTCTCTGTCGTTGTCTTCTCAGTCATCACTTTCTCCCTGAACGTGTAATGCAGCGAAATCCGAGATGGCTGGTCGACGTATCGATCGGCTCGGCATGGCGCGCCGCCGGTCGATAGCGCCGGCAATAGTTCGGCGCGCAGAGATGCGAGCCGCCCTTGATCACCTTTCGCGGTATCCTGCTGAGCGGCAGCGACGGATCGTGGCTGTCATGCTCGCAGCCGCCCCGCGGGTTCTGGGGAATGCAGCAGGCCTTCTTTGCATCGGCGCGGTGTTTTGGAGCCCACCAGTCGCTGGTCCACTCCCAGACATTCCCGATCATGTCGAACACGCCATAGCCGTTCGGCGGATAGGTCATCACGGGCGAAGTGCGCGCATGGCCGTCCTCGCACCGGTTCTCGAACGGAAAGTGACCTTGCCACGTATTGGCTTGATGCACGCCGCCCGGCACGAATTCATCGCCCCAGGCATACTCAGCACCATCGAGGCCGCCGCGTGCGGCAAACTCCCACTCTGCTTCCGTCGGCAAATCCTTGCCGGCCCATCGCGCATAGGCGAGTGCGTCAGCATGGGTGACGTGCACCACGGGATGGTCGTCCAGCGACTTGATGTTGCTTTTCGGACCATAGGGATGGCGCCAATTCGCGCCCTTGAGCAGCGTCCACCATTGGCCGTAGTCACGAAGATCGACCGGGTGATCCGGCGGCGTGAAGACCAGCGATCCGGCGTAGAGCATGTGCGGGAGCGCATCCGGATAGTCCTTGGGATCCGGAGCGACCTCGGCGAAGGTGACGTGGCCCGCGGCACGCACGAACTGCTTGAATTGCCGGTTCGTCACCGGCGTGCGGTCCATCCAGAACCCGTCGACGCTCACCATGTGGGACGGCGCTTCTTCCGGATAATGCCGATCCGATCCCATGCGAAACGTGCCGCCGGGAATGAAGATGCTGTCTGACGCGCCGGTTTCGTCCACGTTCGCGACCGGTCTCTCGGCAATATTCAAGAAGGTTGCCTCCAGTTACTCGTTGCGGCCGATTGCGTGCTTGGTCGGTTCGGCGGCCTCGCTGCGCAGGTTCTGCGTCTGACCGATCGCACCACGCATCATGTCCGCGGCAAGCACGCCTGATATCGAAAGGTTGATAAGAATCGTATTGTTCACGCACTGCTCCAGTTGTGCGAACGCCCCTGGATCACGGCCGGTTCAGGTGAACCAGAGCCTCGGCTTCCAGTTCGGCAACGAGCCGTTCGTAATCCGCGGCCTTCCGACTTCCTTCGCGGTCTCCTTGCTTTGCCGCTTGTTGCCAACGACGAAGCGCTTTCACAGCTTCGTCATAATCTGCGCAAATGGCTCTAAACTGCGCGTCGCGATTGAAGCAGCGCCGAATGTCAAGTTCGCGCAGCGGAAAGCGGGTCACAATCGCGCGGAACTCCTCCATGATGAACTCGCTTGTGGCCAACGTGACCTTTGCCGCTGGTTCATCGAGGCTTCAAGGTACGAACATGTTCGTACACGGCGCGACGCTCGTTGAGCGCGTCGTCTCAGGCGCGACGGCTTCAAGGCCGATGCGACCAGCTGTCGCTGCAGTCGGGAACTCGTTGTTCCGATGATTGAAAGCTGTCGCGTCAGCGCCGGCTGCTTGTTTCGCTTACGAGTTGCAACATGTATTGGGAAGGCCTACCGTCGAGCGACGATTGGGGTTGCCGGTTGATGCCTGATGTACCCTTCGCTCAAGATGCCGTCAGCGGCTCATCCGATATCCCGCGTCGTGATGATTCCGCGGTGCTGCCGGCGCATGTAGCGAAAGAGCTGGACCGCATCCTCTCGAGTCCGCATTTCCAGGCGAGCGAACGGCGGCAAGCTTTCCTTCGTTTCATTGTCGACGAGACGCTTGCAGGTCGCGCTGAAAGCCTGAAAGGCTACACAATTGCCTTGGCCGTGTTTCGGCGCGACCATTCTTTCGATCCCCAGGCTGACCCTGTCGTCCGTCTTGAAGCTCGACGATTGCGCCGCGACCTCGATAGCTACTACGTGGATTCGGGCCGGGATGATCCGGTACGCATCACAATTCCAAAAGGCTCCTATGTGCCTCATTTTGAGTGGCACAAAATGCATATTGCCGACGCTTCCCCTCGCGAACCTGCTCTTGAACTGCACGATGATTCGACAACTGCTGCTGCTACACGTGCGAATTGGACGACCAAGCCTGGCATCAGGCGCTATGGGCCCGTCGCTGCCGCGCTGGCAGCCGGCGTGGTGGCTTGGATATGGCTTGCAGCAAGACCGCCTCCGTCCCCAATGACGCCACGCGAACCCGCGGTCCTGGTGATGCCATTCACGCCACTGACTCCCGGGGAGAACACGCGGCTCTTCGCCATCGGCATGGGACACGAACTGACCAGCAACCTGTTTCGATTCGGAGGATTCCGGCTCTACACGTCGCCGTCGAACGGGTCCTCCGCAAAAGGCGACGAAGCGCCCCAACCTAATCGTCCTCTCGGTGCTTCCTATGTCGTCCGTGGAAGCGTTCAAACGAGCGCCGAAGAAGTGCAAGTCACGACGACTGTCTTCAATGCCGAGAACGACGAGATCGTATGGATGCGGACATATGCTCGACCGTTCGATCCTCAGTCGCTCATGAATGTCCAGCGCGAGCTCGCAAGCGAAATCGCAACCGTCGTCGGCCAATCCTACGGCGTGGTTAGAAACGACATTCGCGCGGATCCACCGAGGAATATGGAAAGCTATCTCTGCGTCCTGCGCGCTCAGGCCTATCGCAGCACTTTCCGGCGCGTCGACTTCGATCCGGCCATGCAGTGTCTTCAGCAAACCGTTCAGCGGGATCCGCAGTATAGCGATTCATGGGCGATGCTTGGATGGCTGCATCTCGACGCCGGACGGTTGGGCTATTCAGCCGACGGCAATCCGCAAACGGAGTATGACAAGGCCCTTGAGGCAACGTCGCGCGCCATCGCCCTGCAGCCGAACAGTCCCCTGGCGCTGAAGGCCCTGGCTGCGGCCTACCATTTCACGGGACGTTACGCCGATAGTGATCGCATCAGCCATCTGGCGATCGACCTCAACCCCAACGATCCCGACATTCTTGCCCAATTCGGCTGGCGTCTCGCCATCCGCGGGAACTTCTCGGAAGGCGTGCCGATGCTCAAGCGCGCGATCGAGCGCACGTTGCATCCGCCAGCCTGGTATCTTCATTTCATCGCGGTCGACCTTTACTTGAAGGGTGAATACAAGCAGATGCTCGACGTGGCCGAGACGGCATCGTTGCGCGATTCCGGATTCAGCCAACTGTTGATTGCGATAGCGAATACAGAGCTGGGGCGCCGCGATGCGACCCAAACGGCCTTGAAAGGAATGTCGCGGTACAAAGCGTTGGCCGATGATCCGGCCGGCTTCTTGCGCCGCAACGGAGCGGCGGATCAGGTTGTCGACACTCTCGTGGCCGGATTGCGCAAAGCCCAGGCTCTCGTCGCAAGCTGACCTTCCCTGCAGTTTTGGCGCCGCTCAGCCGGCATCTTCGGCTTTCGACGGCCATGCCGCCGTCGCCGTTTTTCACTGCGCATGGAATAGACCGCCCGAAGGCGGCCTTCCATGGGTTAGCGGAAACCAAAGCGATGCTTACGGGCGAATGCCGTTCTTTCGCGCGCAATCCCGATAGGCGGAATAGCCCGCCGAGTTTCGGGCGGCAGTCGCCCCGCTTGTCATGTTCGCACCGCCGGCGGCAGCGGCTTCATTCGCCTGCCTGAAGCATTCAGCACGAATTGCATCGACATTCTTGCCACTATTCTTTGGAGCCGCATTTGCCGGAACCGCGACGAGCAAAACCAGCGCGCCAAGCACTCCTGTCTTCCACATGGTCGTCTCCCTGTAGTGGACCAGCTGCCGTACCGGCCCGCCAATCCTGCTGCGCCGGCACGTGAGCATCAGCATTGTTTCAGGCGGGGAGGTCATCAAGGTACGAACACGTTCGTACCTGCCTTGCGTACCTGCCTTGCGCAGCCGAGGTCCAAAGGATCGAGCTCGGCATTGGCGCTCGCTGCGCTTGCCTCCGAAGCCGCGACGCGCTGCTTTGGACGTGCATTCGGTTCTGAACATGCAGTTTGTGCCAGCGTGACACGTAGTTGAACCAACGGAACGAAGCTCGTGCAGCGGGATTGATCGGGACACCCTTGCAAGGAGTCCGGATATGCGACCAACCAAGGCTTTGCTGGTTCTCAGCTTCATCGCATCTGCAGCAATGATACTTCCTTATGACGCCCAAGCCCGGCCCAGAGGAGCCGGCGCTCGATCGGCTCACTTCCACGGCGGAGGAATGCGGCCTGGTTGGCACGGCGGCGGCACGCGATGGCATGCCGGCGGCTGGCACGGCGGCCGCGCACGTTGGGCCGGCGGCGGCTATTACCGCGGTGGCGGTTACTATCGAGGCGGTTGGGGATGGCCCGGAGCTGCCGCAGCCGGTTTGGCGACCGGTGCAGCCATCGGAGCCGCGACAGCCTACAACTCCTGCTATCAGACGCGAAACGTGTGGAACGGTTACGCGTATGTTCAGCAAAGCGTGAGGGTCTGTTAGGCATTTCCTCGTCCGCTATGCCTGCGCGAGTGCGTTTCGCCGACCCCGTCTGGGTCGGCGTCACGCCCTCGCGCGCTACCAGTTAACGCGCAGTCCGGCTTTCCCGCTGTAGGAGAAGCCGCCACCGTCGAACCGGCTCTGATAGGAAGCGTTGGCATAAAGCGACGTGGTCGACGTGACCTGTCCGCTGATGCCGGCATTGATTTCGCCCCACAGGCCGCCGAGGCTGGCCTGGAATGGAACGAAGCCGGTGTCCGACGAGAACAACGTTTTCGGGTTGCCGAGGAATTCGTTCCACAGGCTCGGACGGATCCAGGCCGTCAGCGTACGCGGACTGTCATCGACCGCCCAGGTTCGGCCAAATCGGGCACCGATCCGGGTGGCGAGCGAATCCACATCCGCAAAGCGGATTTGCGCCGCGATGTCGCTGGCGTCATTGATGTGGATGTTCTGATACACCAGTTGCGCCTGCGGCTCGATGAAGAAGCCGCCGGCGAACTTGAAGGGATATCCACCCTCCACCGACGCAGCCCCACCTTGAGCACCGGTCTTGAGCGCCGGAATGCCGCGATTTGCGCTGCTCGTGATGTCGTAGAACGTGCCTTGCAGGATCGAGTCGATGTACCAGCCGGTCGGTCCGAAATGCGTCCAGTAGCCACCGAGCGTGTAGGCCGAGAAGGTGTTGTCACCCTGGCTGCCATCGAAATGGGTGACCCGCCCGCGCGCGCCGCCGATCGCGAAATACGCCCCCGCCTGGTCGCGCGAACCGTCGGGACCGTCGTGTCGATAGACATCCATGCCCGCCTGCAGCGCCAGGAAATCATAGCTGAAGTGCGGTCCGGCTTCGCCGCCTAACACGCCGAAGCTGTCGCCCTGGTGCACGCCGTTGACTCCAAGCACGCGACCCCATCCGACCCTGGCGTTCTCGGGATTGGCGCGGAAGCGTTCGTCCTCCTCCTCGCCCACGCGTTCATGCAGCGTGTCGAGCAGGCTGCGTCCGTACAACAGCGTCATCGACGGAATTGCCGCGTAGAGCGAAGTCTCCTCGCGATAGTCGGGAATATCGCCGCCGCCGCCATCGGCTCCGCCTCCACCGCCGCCGCCTCCACCGCCGCCGCCACCGCCGCCTCCGCCTCCTCCACCTCCGCCTCCGCCGCCGCCGCCTCCGCCTCCGCCGCCGCACCTAGGCACGTTGGGCAGATTGGTGCAGTTGACAAGACCGCCACCGCCGCAGGCACGCAGATTGGGATGCGCGACGCAGTCGAGGGTGTCGCGCAGATACCAGGCTTGCGGGTTGCTGGAGTCGACGCTCGAACGATACAGCGAATATTGGTAAGGGCCGGCCAAGACCGGGTGAGACAGGCTGAAGGCACCAGCCGTCGTCGTCGCGCCATTGATCGCGTCGACGACGAGGATTCCGTTGCCGGTGGTGAGCGCGCCGCCACCGGTCGTGTTCGCGATCTTCAGAGACGTATTGCCGGCTGCCGTGCCGCCGTTGATGACGAGCTTGTCCGACGGCGAACCGTCCGTGCCAAGATATGTATTGAGCCCGATGGTGCCGCCCTGGCCGACATAGTTCACTGCCGTCAGCGTCTTGTAGCTCGACAGCTGCGTCGGATCGCCGACAGGGGACGCGAACTGGATCATGCTCGAAGCGTTGATCAAATTGGTGACGTTCGAGTTGCCGGTCATGGTCCAGAGAGAGTTGTTTCTCAGCGCAACGCTGGAGGTGCTGCCGGAGTCGGTGAGCGCAACGCCCTGCAGGGTCGAACTGTCCGCGACAAGGTTGAGTGTGGAGCCGCCGCTGACGTTCAGCCATTGATTGTTGTTCACGACCGCAGTCACGCCGGTCAGGTCTACGCTGCTGGTGCCGCCCGGGGCGGCGATCGACGCACCGTTCGGACTGGTCATGGTGACTCCGGAGAGCGTCGCAGCACCGCCACTTATGTTGAGCGCGTTGGCATCGGCTCCATTGGCCGTCAGTGAGCCACCGGTCATGCTCAGCGTACCGCCGCTTGTCACGCCGGCCGCATGGGTGCTCGCGCCGGAGGTGGTGACCGTCGAGCTGCCGTCGAGCGTGACGCTGCCCGAATTGTCGGCCTGCACTCCGCGGCCCCCGCTGCTGTTCGGAACCGTTACCGTCACGCCGCTCGCCGTGAGCGTGCTTCCGGCACCGCTCGCCTGCAGGCCGATCTCGCCCCCGCCGCTGCCCGTCGCGGCGACGCTGCCTCCCCTCAAGATGATCGCGCCGCCGTCGAGTGCCTTGGCGCCGACATCTCCACCGCCGCCGGAAACCGTGACCGCAACGCCGTTTGCCGTGACAGTGCTTCCGGACGATTGCGCCAAGAGGCCGGTTTCGCCGCCGCCGTTCCCCTCAACGTTGACGGTGCCGCCGGTCAGCGTGACCGCCCCACCGGTGTCCGCGCGCGCGCCAACGTCGTTGCCGCCGCCGCCGGGCATCGAAATGGTTGTACCCGTCGAGCTAATCTGGCTGCCGGTGCCCGTTGCCCACAGGCCGGTGTTGCCGCCACCGCCGACCGCATAGGCGATTGAGCTGTTGAGCAGACTGACCGTCGCCGCGTTGGTCGCCTTCGCAGCGACGTTGTTGCCGGCGCCGTTGAGACTGACGGTGAGTCCTGTCGCGCTGATCTGACTGCCCGTTCCATCAGCGCTCAGCACAGTTCCTCCGCCGCCGAAGGCCGGATTGATGATCGAACCCGACTGAAAGATGATCTGGCCGCCGCTTTGTGCCGACGCGGCAGTGCTCCAGTTGCCGTTGATGCTCGCCCCGGAACTGAAGATGATCGTACCTGCAGCGTCCGCCAAACCGCCGATACTGCCGCCATTGAATGGGTTGATGTTGACGTTGTTGGTCGTGATCTGAGCGCTCGTACTTGCGTGAACGGCAGGCGTTCCGGTCAACGTCGTATTCGCGTCGATCGAGCAGCTTCCACTCGTTGCTGAGACAGTCGAATCCGGTGCGACCGTGCAGGACTGAGCCGAGGCCGCATCAATCAGCGCGCCCGACGCCATCAAGGCAAGCGCGGCGAGCCGGAACCGGCTCAGACAGGTCGCGACACATGGTCCCGGCTTATTCCCGAAGAATTGGACCAATGATTGCAGGGCAGCGCGCGTCGACGCCTGTTCCATGCGATTGCGCGCGCAAAATCCAAGGAGAGTCGAGCCGGTAAAGCACTTCATTTGCGCCGCCTTCCAAACCTGTCGTTCTCAACAACGTCAAATTGAAAAGAACGGGTTGCTTGGTCGCGGTGCAAAAAGCAGGAGCGGCTACAATTCAAGGTCGCAAATCATCATCCGACTATCAGGACGAAGATCAACTCGAATGTGGCGATCCGAAACGCGCGCTGCCGTTTGTTGGCAGTTGATGCTTTCGCATCACACAACTTATGCAGTTCGCGCCAAACGTCGCGCTCTCTCGCGCACGTCCGGCGCAACTTGGTGTGACCGTCGTGCAGTTGCGCGATGATGCAACCTTTCATCAATTTGCATTCTCGCCTCCGTCCGGAGTCGTCGGACCAATGGAATTGCCGTCCCATCGTTTGGCATTGATCGCGGCATCCTTGCTCGCCGCGACTCCCTGCCGCACCCATGCCGCCTCTGCTGAAGTCGGCATTCCAAATCGATCGGCAAGTCACGTCGATTTGATGCCGCGCACGAGATGCACAGGAACCACTTCCGGAGGTTGCATTTGGTTAGGTGCGAGAAAACGGGAACCTGCGGACCTGGCATTCAGTCATGCCAAGCTTCGCAAGGCTCGCAAGCAAACCAAATCCAGGGAGCAAGCCATGATGAGTCTAAGAGTTCTTGGCGCGGCCGTGATAGTGGCGTCCGCAGTTTCGAGCCCCGCATCGGCGCAAGCGGTCTTCTCCAACCCGGCCGCCTGTTCATCTCAATTCGCCAGTGCCAACTGCCTCAACAGAGGAGCCGGGAGCCCGTACGACAGCAGGCGGGGCTATTATCAGCGGCGAACCGCCTATCGCGAACCCGTGGGGCCGGTGGGGGCCGCTGCCGGCGTGGCCGGCGCTGCCGTCGGAACCGCCGCGGCGATCGCGACCGCTCCCTTCGGCGGCTGGCGCAATTCCTACGCCGCATACGGCACCTACGATCGGCCCGCCGCATATGGCGACTACTATGCGTGGAACGGCGACTGGAACTCGTACGCGTCGCACAACGGCATCGTCTGCAGGCCCGGCACCTTTTTCAAGGGATCCGACGGACTCCAGCACCCCTGCCAATAGGGCTCTTCTGCTCTCAGGCTAATCTACCCAGGCGGCCCGCAGGGGCCGCCTGCTTCCTGCCCTGTCGCTAGCGGCAGCGTCGTCACCGGCGCGGCTGCAGGTCGCGTCACCGACGACGTCACGACACCATGCATGGACGGGGTGGACCACACATGCCGACCAGACCATGGCGTCGACCAACAACCGCTTCAGCCGTGTTCTCGTCCTCCAGCGTCTTCAGCCGCTTGGCCTCCGACACCTCCATCCCGCCGAACTTCGCTCTTCATTTGTAGATGCTGGCGTCGCTGACGCCATGCTTGCGGCAGATCGGCGGGCCGAAACGTCGGCCTCATGCTCTTTCAAAATTCCGATGATCTGCTCTTCCGAAAGGCGGCTACGCTTCCGTGGTCTGGTCGTCTTGCGGCGCGTCATCACTGCAGTCCGCGTCGTAGCGTCGCATCATTCGGAACATTCTTGCCAAACCCCGGCGCAAGACTTTGACTTGTCCCAATAAAAAAGGCCGATCCGCAAAGGATCGCTATTCCAGGGGGGAGGAGGCAGCCATGACCAAATCAAACAGGGGCAGAACTTCGAGCCGCCGCGGCTTTCTCAAGGTCGCTGCTGCGGGGGCCGCCGCGACGGTAGCCGCGCCGAGCGTCGTCAGCGCCCAGGGGCCGATCAGCATGCGCTGGCAAAGCACCTGGCCGTCAAAGGACATTTTCCACGAATACGCCCTCGACTACGCCAAGAAGGTCAACGACATGACCGGCGGCGAGCTCAAGATCGAAGTGCTGCCGGCAGGCGCTGTCGTGCCCGCCTTCGGCCTGCTCGACGCCGTCTCCAAGGGCGTGCTCGACGGCGGCCATGGCGTGCTGGTCTATCACTACGGCAAGCAGACCGCGCTGGCGCTGTGGGGCTCGGGACCGGGCTTTGCGATGGACGCCAACATGCTGCTGGCCTGGCACCGCTATGGCGGCGGCAAGGAGTTGCTCGCAAAACTTTATGAATCGATCGGCGCCAATGTCGTCTCGTTCCCCTACGGTCCGATGCCGACCCAGCCATTCGGCTGGTTCAAGAAGCCGATCACCAAGCCCGAGGATATCAAGGGTCTGAAATTCCGCACCGTCGGCATCTCGATCGATGTGTATTCGGGGATGGGCGCTGCCGTGAACGCGCTGCCCGGCGGCGAAATCGTAGCTGCCATGGACCGCGGTCTTCTGGACGCGGCGGAGTTCAACAATGCCACCTCCGACCGCGTGCTCGGCTTCCCCGACGTCTCCAAGGTCTGCATGCTGCAGAGCTATCATCAGAACGCCGAGCAGTTCGAGATCACCTTCAACAAGGACAAGTACAACGCGCTGCCGGACAAGATGAAGGCGATCATCGCCAACGCGGTGGACGCAGCCTCGGCAGATATGTCCTGGAAGGCGATCGACCGCTATTCCAAGGACTATGTGGAGCTGCAGACCAAGGACAACGTCAAGTTCTACAAGACCCCCGATACCATCCTGAAGCAGCAGCTCGAGATCTATGACGGCGTGGTGCAGAAGAAGGCGGCCGAGAACCCGCTGTTCAAGGAGATCGTGCAGTCGCAGATCGCGTTCGCCAAGCGTGCGACACAATGGGAGCAGGACACGGTGGTGAACCGCCGCATGGCCTACGACCACTATTTCGGGCCCAACGCCGCGGCCAAGAAACTCTGATGCCGAAATAAATCCGGCACGGGCGCCGTCCGGACCACCCTCCGGACGGTGCCTTGTGTTACGTTGGGATCGTTTTTATGCCGAACCATATCATATGAGCGTCCAGAGTTTACTGTACAAGATCGACGGCATCTCGACCTGGGTCGGCAAGGCGACCGCCTGGCTGATGATCCTCCTGATGAGCGTTGTCTGCATCGAAGTGTTCAAGCGCTATGCCGTCAACATGCCGACGGCATGGATCTTCGACGCCGAGAACATGCTGTACGGGTCGCTATTCATGCTGTGCGGCGCCTATACGCTGGCGCAGAACGCCCATGTCCGCGGCGACTTCCTGTACTCCTCGATGCGGCCGCGCACGCAGGCCACGCTCGATCTCGTTCTCTACTTCGTCTTCTTCATCCCGGGCATCGCCGCGCTGATCTATGCAGGCTATTTCTACGCTGCGGATTCCTGGCACATCAACGAGCATTCCAACGTTACGGCGGACGGCCCGCCGGTCTACCACTTCAAGACCGTCATCCCGATCGCGGGCGCGCTGATCATGCTGCAGGGGATCGGCGAGATCATCCGCTGCATCGTTTGCCTGAAGACCGGCGAATGGCCGAGCAGGCTTGCCGACGTCGCCGAGACCGACGTCATCGGGGAACAGCTCGCGCACTCTGAATTCGTGGACGAGGAATCGCGCAAGCTCGCCATCGAGGGCGCGGCGCGCATCGATGAAATGGCGCGGCAGCGCGGCATGGGCGGGGACCTGAACACATGAGCGATCCCGCGCTCGGCCTGTTGATGCTGGCGCTCATCGTCGTCGTCATCATGATGGGCTTTGCCACGGCGTTTACGCTGATGGGCCTCGGCATGTTCTTCGGCTTCATCGCGTTCTACGATCCGTCGCAGAACTGGACGCACAACAAGGTTTTCGAGCTGATGGTCCAGCGTACCTACGGCGCGATGACCAACGACGTGCTGATCTCCATCCCGTTGTTCGTGCTGATGGGCTATGTGATGGAGCGCGGCGCCCTCGTCGACAAGATGTTCCATTCGATCCAGCTTGCCTTCCGCCGCCTGCCTGCCTCGCTCGCGGTTGCGACCCTGATCGTGTGCACGTTCTGGGGCATCGCCTCCGGGCTCGTCGGCGCGGTGGTGGTGCTGATGGGCGTGATCGCCTTCAACCCGATGCTGCGCGCCGGCTATGACGTGAAGCTCGCCTCCGGCGTCATCACCGCGGGCGGCACGCTCGGCATCCTGATCCCGCCTTCGGTGATGATTATCGTCTATGCCGCGGTCGCCGGCCAGTCCGTGGTCAAGCTCTATGCGGCGGCGATGCTTCCCGGCTTCTTCCTGGCGTTCCTCTACCTCGTCTATGTCGTGGGCTGGGCGATGATCAACCCGAAGATCGCCCCGCCGCTGCCGGAGGAACAGACCCGCGTCAACGTGCCCGAATGGATCAGGAATTTCGCGGCGCTGTATTCGCCGAACCTGTTCGTCGGCCTGGTCAAGGCACTGCTCTCGCCCGCAAAGGCGAAGACGCTCCGGATCGACGGCAAGCCGATGGGCTATGGCGCGATCGTGCAGAACTTCCTCATTTCGCTGGTGCCGTTCCTGACGACCGCAGCCGCGCTCGGCACGGTCTGGTGGTACGTCGTGATCCACCAGCAGCCCGGCGCCGCGAGCGGAGCCGTCGAAGGCCTGCAGCAGCTCGGCAGCCCGGTCGAGCCGAAGGAGCTGTCGCCCGCTGAAAAGGGACCGGACACCCAGTTCTACGTCTGGTTCGCGATATCAGCCGCCGTGCTGGCTGCGTGGACGGCGCGCTCTTACTTGCGCATGGACGGCGAACGCTTCGAAGTGTTGAAGCTCTTGACGTCGTCGGTGATGCCGCTCGGCATCCTCACCGTCGTGGTACTAGGGGTGATCCTGTTCGGCATCACGACCGCGACCGAGTCCGCCGGCGTCGGCGCCGCCGGCGCCTTCATCCTCGCTTTCCACGCCCGCACGCTCGACTGGAAGCGCACCAAGGAAGCGGTGTTCCTGACCGCAAAGACGACCGCGATGGTGTGCTGGCTGTTCGTCGGCTCGGCGCTGTTCTCGGCGGTGTTCGCCATTCTCGGCGGTCAGGCGCTGCTGGAAAGCTGGGTGCTGTCGCTCAACATGACGCCCGTGCAGTTCATGATCTTGTCGCAGGCGATCATCTTCGTGCTGGGCTGGCCGCTCGAATGGACCGAGATTATCATCATCTTCGTGCCGATCTTCCTGCCGATGCTGAAGCACTTCAACATCGATCCGATCCTTTGGGGCACGCTGGTGTTCGTGAACTTGCAGGCCGCGTTCCTGTCGCCGCCGGTCGCGATGTCGGCGTTCTATCTCAAGGGCGTCGCCCCGAAGCACGTTACGCTGAACCAGATCTTCGCCGGCATGATGCCCTACATGCTGATCGTGATCCTGTGCATGGTGATCATGTATCTCTGGCCGGGCATGACGCTGTGGCTGCCGAACTATCTGTACGCGAGTTGATGCGCAGCGGGGAGCACCGGGCGCTTGTCAAACGGAAATGGTGCGCCATTCAGAACAAACCTGCGAACTCGTATGTCATTGAAATATCCATGTAGTTTCCAAGGCCGCCACGCCTGGCGCTTGACTCGCCGTCAAAAGATGCCTGTAGCCACTACCAGCCGGCAACTCCTACGGCCCGCCATAAGTACCCCCCGTCAACCGGGAGCACGACGCCCGACCCACGTGGGACGCATCATCGGACACGAGAAAAGCGACGGCAGCCGCGATTTCATCCGCGGCGCCAAGCCGCCGCATTGGCAATCGCTGCTCGATCCGGCCGCGGTTCGACGCGTGAATCGGCGAACATCTCCGCCGACATCGGCGCCTCGATATAACCAGGTGCAACGCAACTGACCCGAATGCCTTTCGCGGCCCACTCGCAGGCAAGATTTCGCGTCAGATGCGCGATCGCTGCCCTAGAAGCGCCGTACCCGTTGGAACCGGAATGCCACCCAGCCCTGCCAACGAGCCGATATTGACGATGGCGCCTCCGCTGCCGCGCGGCAAGAAGCTCGACAAGCGAGGAAGGTGCCACGGAGATTCACGCCCGCACCCGGCAATTGCTTCAGCCGGGGAAGTGACCTGCGCGGGAAGATCCGGCTCTGTCGAGCCGTCCACGCAGTCGAGGCAATCGACCTATCTGGGTTGGGATCGATCGATGGCCCCGCTGTCCAGCAATGGCGCGGCATCGATGTTGTGCGCGTCCATCAGCATGGCCAGCCGCTCTACTGCAGCAAGGATCATGGCCTGCTCCCATTGCGGCAACTGGACGAAGCGATCTGTAAACGTCAGGTGAAGCAAGTCGGGTGCGTTGGCCACGATGTCCCTGCCTGCCGGCGTCGCCGTCAGAAGGAACTGGCGCTTGTCGTTTGCGTTACGCTGGCGCTGCACTAGATCGAGCGCCACAAGCCGATCGACGATCGTCGTGATCGTTGCCTGACCGAACTGAAGCGCCTGCGCAATGACACCCGGCGTGGTTTTCTCGCGCGCGTCGATCTCTCGCAACACGAGCCATTGCGATGTCGTAAGGCCGGTCGCAATGGCCAGCTGGCGACTGCCGATCTCAGTTGCCCGCAGCACTCTTCGCAGGGCGCGCAGCGTCAGTGAGGCGATCTCTGATTTCATGTGGCTTTTCTTATAGCTACGGCCGCGCCGAGGCGAATCGTAACCGGTTCCAAGTCAGTCCTTCAAATTTTATTCGTATAACGAAATATCTACGAAGCTTTTGATGTGAGATCTCAAGCCAATTTTCAAGATTTCGCCACTTATTTTCCTATAAGGTAAAGCGCTATATATTTCGGAGAATGAAGCGATTAATTCGAAATCTGAAGCAATAGCCGGCCGTCGGGTCGACGCTTTCGGTGGATTCTCGCCAGTGGCTTTCGACGCCGCTCCGGATGTCAGCGAAGCGTTCCAGTTGAGAAAGCCGTCGCCCGCTGACGGCCCCGCGGTTACCCGCCTGGTCGCAGCCTGCGCGCCACTGGACTCCAATTCCGCCTATTGCAACCTCCTCCAGTGCACGCACTTCACGGACTCCTGCCTCGTTGCGGAACGTCACGCGCAAATTCTAGGATGGGTTTCAGGTTATCGCCCGCCTTCGGAACCGAACAGCTTCTTCGTCTGGCAGGTCGCGGTCGCGAAGGCGGCGCGCGGCAAAGGCCTTGCTCAGCGCATGATCAACGCGCTGCTGGATCGCCCTTCCGCCGAAAGTGCCAAGTATCTCCTCACCACAGTGACCGACGACAACGCTCCATCCTGGGCATTGTTCAACGGACTGGCCCGCGCGTGGGGCGCTCCGCTGATCCGCAGTGTGATGTTCGAGTGCGACGCGCATTTCGCCGGTAAGCACGCCACAGAGTGGCTGGCCCGCATTGGCCCCCTGCCAAACCGACAGCCCGGAGCCAGAGATCAGGAGAACTGACGACATGACCACAACAACCACACTTGGTCGCCATACACGACCCAAGCCGACCAGCCATATCCCGGACCGATCAATTTACGAACGCCGGGAGTCGGTCGTGCGGAGCTATGCGCGCACCATGCCGCGCCAGTTCAGCCGAGCCGACAATGTCTGGATGTATGATAATCAGGGCGGACGCTATCTGGACTTCCTGTCGGGATGCTCGACGCTTAATTACGGACACAATCATCCCGCGCTGAAGCAAGCGCTGATCGACTACATCTCGACTGACGGCATCACGCACGGGCTTGACCTGCATACCGACGCCAAGGCGGAGTTCCTCGAAACATTCGAGTCGCTGATTCTGAAGTCACGCGGGCTGGACTACCGCGTCATGTTCACCGGACCGACCGGCACTAATGCGGTCGAGGCCGCCATCAAACTGGCTCGCAAGGTGACCGGCCGTGGACTGGTGATCGCTTTCACGAACGGTTTCCACGGCATGACCCTCGGTGCGCTGGCCTGCACCGGCAATGCCGCCAAGCGCACCGGCGCGGGCGTACCACTCAGCCATGTCAGCCACGAGCCTTACGATGGCTATCACGGCCCGGATCTCGACACCGCCGCGCTACTGGAACGGCGGCTGTCCGACCCTTCCAGCGGGCTCGATGCGCCGGCCGCGATTCTAGTCGAGACGGTTCAGGGCGAAGGCGGTCTCAACACCGCATCGCCGGATTGGCTGCGTGCAATCGCCGATATCGCAAAACGCCACGGCGCACTCCTTATCGTCGACGATATTCAAGCAGGATGCGGGCGCACCGGTCCGTTTTTCAGCTTTGAAGGCATGGGTTTTACGCCCGACATCGTCACCATGGCAAAATCGCTGTCCGGCATGGGGCTTCCCTTCGCGCTGACACTGTTCCGACCCGAGTTGGATCAATGGTTGCCCGGCGAACACAACGGCACGTTCCGGGGCAACAATCACGCCTTCATCACGGCAACCGCGTCTCTGCGGAACTTCTGGAAGGATGATGAGTTCGAGCAGGACGTCCAGCGCAAGGGACGATTGCTCGCACGACGCCTAGATGCCATCGCTTCTGGATTCGGCCTTTCGACACGCGGCCGCGGCATGATGCGTGGCATCGACGTCGGGTCCGGTGAAACTGCCGATGCCATCACCAGCGCCTGTTTTGCCGCCGGACTCATCATCGAAACGAGCGGCGCACACGACGAAATCGTCAAGGTGCTTGCACCTCTCATTATCGACGACGCCGCTCTCTCGGCCGGCCTCGACATCATCGAGGAGTCGGTCCGCGCGGTGCGGACCGGCAGTTACGGCATTGCAGCCGAATAACGAAAGGAAAGAACAATGATCGTTCGTCAACTCCGCGACATTCGAAAGACCGATCGTCTCGTCAAATCGAAGGGCTGGGACAGTGCCCGCCTTCTGCTCAAGAGCGACGGCATGGGCTTCTCTTTCCACATTACGACGATGTACGCGGGCGAAGAACTCAAGATGCACTACCAGAACCATCTCGAGGCGGTTTTCATACTGAAGGGAACCGGGACCATCGAAGACCTCGGGACCGGCGAAACGCACAAGCTCGCACCGGGCATCATGTACGCACTCAACAAGAACGACCAGCATATCGTTCGCCCGGACACCGACCTCCTGACGGCCTGCGTGTTCAACCCGCCGGTCACCGGCCAGGAAGTGCACGACGAGACTGGTGCCTATCCGACTGATGTCGAAGCGCCGCGCGAGGCGGCCGTTAACTCCTGAAACAACTGAAAGAGGGAAAGGCATTGACAGACATTTACCCATCCCGTCTCACCTCGGAGGCCCAGATGCTTCCGCGTCTCGATCCCGTTATTCATAGCGACTGGAGCGAGAGCGCACCGCTAACGCGGCAGCAGGCCGAGCAGTTCGATCGCGATGGCTTCCTCGTGCTCAAGGATGTCCTCTCTCCCGAGGAAGTCGACCACCTGCAGACGCAGGCAAAGAAACTGCTATCGAGCCCTAACGGCCTCAATCCGGAAACGATCATCGCCGAGCCGGACAGCCAAGAAATCCGTTCGGTCTTCGAGATCCACTCTCAGAGTAGAGTGATCGGGCGCCTCGCCGCCGACGCACGCTTGGCAGGCATCGCTCAGTTCCTGCTGAACGACAAGGTCTACATCCATCAGTCACGCCTGAACTACAAGCCCGGCTTCGAAGGCAAGGAGTTCTACTGGCACTCCGACTTCGAGACTTGGCACGTGGAAGACGGCATGCCGCGCATGCGAGCACTCTCCATGTCAGTCCTGCTGGCGGAAAATACGCCGGACAATGGCCCCCTGATGCTGATGCCCGGATCGCACCGCGTCTTCCTGACCTGTATCGGCGCGACGCCGGAAGACCACTATCGCACGTCACTGAAGAAGCAGGAGTATGGCGTGCCCGACCGGCAAAGTCTGACCGAGTTGGCGCACCGCCACGGCATCGTGGCGCCGACCGGTAAGGCGGGCACGGTGGTGATCTTCGATTGCAACACGATGCACGGATCGAACGGCAACATCACGCCATTTCCACGCGCTAACGCGTTCTTCGTCTATAACGCCGTGAGCAACCGGCTGCAGGCGCCATTCGGCGTCAAAAAACCGCGGCCGAGCTTCGTTGCCGCGCGCAACGACCCGAAAGCTCTCGTGCCTCAGCACGGCCCGTTGATGGAGGATGCTCTCGCATGAGCGGTTTTCATAGTGTCGAGAAGATCGGCGGCACATCGATGGCCGCGACTGGCACGCTATTCGACGACGTTCCGATCGCGGAGCGCAAGGGCGAGGACCTTTACAATCGCGCCTTTGTCGTCTCCGCCTATGCCGGGATGACTGACCTGCTGCTGGAGCACAAGAAGACCTGCGAGCCCGGTATCCATGCATGCCTTGTTGCCGATGACGGCGCGGACGGATGGCGTCAAGCGATGGCCGACAGCGACATCGCTTGGCCAGGCTTGGTGTTCGATGCGCTGCGAGCCCTCGATAACGCACGAATCGACGTGATTGCGACGCGGCATCAGATTCGCAACGCTGACGTTCAGTTCGTCGTGACCGTTTGCCACTTCGATGCTAGCGCTAGGGTTCTGGATCGTGTCCCGGTGGAGGCCGACGGGGAAGCGGAAGGCCGGCGCGCGGCCTGACGGCGCGCGTCGCAATCGTCATGCTTGCGGCAATCTCCCCGGTTCGTAGCCTGCTGCTCGCCATCTTTATGCTCATGGCGGGAAGCGGGTTTATGGCGACGCTCCTGAGTTTGCGGCTCGAGCGGGCGGGACAGGGCACGATCGTGATCGGCGCGGTGGCGACCGCCTATTTTGCCGGGCTGGTCGTCGGAGCCCTGCGCTCGGGGCGTATCGTCCGGCGCGTGGGACATATCCGCGCCTTTGCGGCGTTCGTTGCGCTTCTCTCCGCGAGCACGCTCGGCTACGCGCAAATCATCCATCCTCTGCTCTGGTCGGGACTGCGGCTGACCGACGGCTTCTGCGTCGCCGGCGTCTTCGTCTGTCTCGAGAGCTGGCTAAACGAACGCGCTGACGCGGCCTCGCGCGGCAGCATTCTAGCGGCCTACATGGTTGCACTATATTGCGGACAGGCGGTGGGACAGTTGCTGCTAGGAGCCAGCGGTGATTTGCCTGCTGTTCCGTTTCAACTAGCCTCAATGCTAATCTCGCTCGCGATCATTCCACTTTGTCTCACACGCAACTCGGCGCCGCCGCCTGCCGAAGCCGCGGCGTTCGGAACCCGAACACTCTTTGCCGCATCTCCCCTCGGTGCTGTCGGAGTAATGACGACCGGCTTGATGTTAGGGGCATTTTACGGATTGGCCGCAGTGCAGGTTCGACGCCTAGGGTTCGATTTATCGCAGACAGCCCACTTCATGATGATCGTGATTCTTGGCGGCGTGATCCTGCAATGGCCGCTCGGACGCATTTCCGACCGCTATGATCGTCGCCAGGTCATCGTGCTCAGTTTCGCAGCAACCCTGTGTATCAGCTTGGTCATCTCCTTTCTCTCGTCGGTCGGCCCGTGGCTGCTGATTCTCGGAACAATGTTTGGTGGCCTCAGCTTTGCGCTCTATCCACTCTGCGTGGCCCATTGCAACGACCGTCTGCACGCCGCACAACGTATCGCCGCAAGTGGACGGCTGGTGCTGCTGTATTCCGTCGGCGCCGCGCTCGGGCCGATCGGTGGAGCGATATTCATGACAGGCTGGAGCAGCGGCGGGCTTTTCCTTTTCATCGCCCTTTGCGCCGGCGGCGCGGCCGCGTTCGGCATGTGGCGGCAGACGGCAACCCCACCTGTTCCTGCACCCGAGCAGCAGGACTTTCAGATTCTTCCACGCACGACGCCGATTGCATCGCTGCTTGACCCCAATACGCCCGACGCAGCGGTGATCGGAGAACAGCAATCGTGAATGCCCCCGTTTCCGCACCTGATCCAACTGCTGATCGCGCCACGTTGCGCCGTGCGATTGCCGCCTCTGCCGTCGGCAATGCGACGGAATGGTTCGACTACGGCATTTATGCGTATGGCGTGACGTACATTTCCGCGGCACTGTTTCCCGGCGACGTCGGGGAAGCGGTGCTTTTTGCGTTGGCCACGTTCGCGATCTCCTTCCTCATACGGCCGCTAGGCGGGATATTCTGGGGATCGCTGGGAGACCGGGTGGGCCGAAAATCCGTGTTGGCGCTAACGATACTGCTGATGTCGGGCGCGACGCTGTGCGTCGGGCTTATTCCCCCCTACAACAGCGTCGGCTTCTGGGCGCCACTGTCGCTCGTTCTTCTCCGCATCGTACAGGGCTTTTCGACCGGTGGCGAATACGGCGGCGCCGCGACGTTCATGGCCGAGTACGCTCCCGATGACCGACGCGGCTTTTATGGGAGTTTCCTGGAGTTCGGAACGCTGGCCGGCTTCTCGCTGGGCGCATTCCTGATGTTATCCTTCTCGCTCTTTCTGGGTGATCAGGCGATGCACGACTGGGGATGGCGCGTTCCGTTTCTGGTCGCCGCGCCAATGGGCCTCGTCGGCGCGTATCTGCGCGCGAGAATGGAAGATACGCCGGTCTTCCGTGCCCACGAAACCGCAAGCCAGGCACGATCCTCACCAGGCCTGATCGCCCTTCTGGCACGTCACCGGCGTCCTATGCTCGTCGTCGGCGGCCTGGTGGTTGCGCTCAATGTCGTCAATTATACGCTGCTCAGCTACATGCCAACCTATCTTCAGAGCCGCATCGGCCTGTCGCCGGATGAGGCGCTTGCGGTGCCGCTCCTCGGCATGCTGTTCATGATGCTGTTCCTGCCATTTGCTGGCCGGCTCTCGGACCGAATCGGGCGCCGTCCGATGTGGAGCTTCTCCCTGATCGGGTTGTTTCTGCTGGTGGCCCCTCTCTACATGCTCATGGGCACGGGCCTCGTCGGCGCCTGTGTCGGCTTCATTCTGCTCGGGCTGCTCTACGTACCGCAACTCGCGACCATTTCGGCGACTTTCCCGGCCATGTTTCCCACCCATGTGCGCTTCGCCGGCTTCGCCGGCGCTTACAACATTTCGACATCCATTTTTGGCGGCACGGCGCCGGCAATCAACAGCGGCCTTATCTCTGTTACCGGGAACGAGCTGATGCCGGCCTATTACATGATGGCTACATGCGTTGTTGGGCTGATCGCGCTGCGCTTCATGCCGGAGACAGCTGGACGGACTCTTTATGAAGATCCTTTCGCGCGATAGGCTCTAGCTGGCACGCCAAGCTTCCGAGGCCGAGGAACGGCTGGAGCGCCTTTATGCGGCCATTGAGACAGGCGCTATCGATGGTACCGATGGATCCGGATCCCTCAAAAACCGGATCGCCGCGTTGATGGCAAGCCGGGGTAGGGCCGTTGTGGCTCGCTATCGATCGGTTCACCCGCCTGATGCGTCAGCAACTCGTGTCGGGCGACGTCGCTGCTCGGAAGGCCTATCTCGCAAGCGTGGTCGACGCGATCATCGCGTCGGAGGACCGTCGGCTCAAATGACAACATCCGGTCCGTTTTCGGCCGAAAGGGTCAACCCAAACCTGGTTTCATAAATCTGTTCAGGAGTGGTGCCCAGGGGCGGGATCGAACCACCGACACTGCGATTTTCAGTCGCATGCTCTACCAACTGAGCTACCTGGGCATACCCGCGGGGCCGAAAGGCCGGAGCGAGCGGGCGGTTTATAGAGAGGTCGGAGCGCCGTGTCCACCCGCCTTCGCCAAAGGCTTCGGCGCGGCGAGCCCGACCGGCACTCTTTCCCCAACTTGTTGGGAAATCTTGGCTATTCCGGGTCCTCAGCGTCGTCCTCGCGGCCCGGGACGACATAGCGGCCGGTCAGCCAGCGGTTGAGGTCGACGTCGCGGCAGCGCGCCGAGCAGAACGGGCGGAAGGCCTGCTCGACGGGCTTGCCGCAGATCGGGCAGGCGCGCGGGGTGGCAGAGGGTATGGCCTTGGGCGTTCGGGCTTGGTCGGTCATGGCTGGGCCGGAGTTTACATCATCTGCCGCATGTTCCGCTGCGCTCCCCCTCTGCTTGCGGGTAGGGCAATCGCATATGCGTCTTCGCCGGCCGCGCAGGTGCTTGGCCTCGTGGCTCGAGACGGCGACCTCGCCCGCAAGCGCAGGGCGATAGCCTCGGAGCGAGGGGCGTCTCCGCGATTTCTGGATAATGGAAGAATGCCGCTGATTTGCCCGACGAGTCAAGTTGTCGTGTCGAACGCCGGCAGCCGCCGGCTACTTTGCATGGGGTTGTTTTCGATATTTTGGCAGCGCGCCCCTGCGGCAAGCTATCGCGTCCGGCTATCGGCCTCGTTCCATAGCCCGGCCATGACGATGTGGAGCAGTTGGGGTGGGGGGTCTCACCGCGAGTCGTTCAGGAGGAAAGAGCCCACCCGTATCGCATCTTCGATGCGATACGACCTCAGTGGATATCTCACACCGCGACGGAGTTGAGCCAGCCGTGGCGGATCGGAAAGCCCTCGCCGCCGAGCAAGGTCACCGTCTCGTAGAGCGGCAGGCCGACCACATTGGTGTAGGAGCCGACCATCTTGACCACGAACGATCCGGCAATGCCCTGCACCGCGTAGCCGCCGGCCTTGCCGCGCCATTCGCCGGAGCCGATATAGGCTTGGATGTCGTCCTCGCTGAGCCGTTTGAAGCGTACGCGCGTTTCGACGAGGCGCTGACGGAATGCCTCGCGCGGCGTCACCACGCAGATCGCGGTGTAGACGCGGTGATTGCGGCCCGACAGCAGCCGCAGGCACTGCGCGGCCTCGTCGACCAGATTGGCCTTGGGCAGGATGCGGCGGCCGACCGCGACCACGGTGTCGGCGGCAATGATGAAGGAGCCGCGCAGGTCGTCGTCAAGATGCACCGATTTCAGCGCCGCGTCGGCCTTGGCACGCGCCAGGCGGTTGGCGCAGGCGCGCGGCAACTCGCCCCGCCGCGGGGTCTCGTCGACATCGGCCGGGCGCAGCGCATCGGGCTCGATGCCGGCCTGGTTGAGCAGGGCCAGCCGTCGCGGCGAACCGGAAGCAAGAACGAATTTGGGACGGCCTAGCATGCGGGCTTTTGGGCTGAATCGGGGGGACAGACGCGGGCGGAACCTATCGGATGGGGCATGGATGCACAACCTTGGAACCGGCCGCGAATCGCGCCCCGCCTGGAGACCAGGCCCCATAAGCACAGCTGTTTGTCAGTCTGGCGACAGGCGGCGGTTCTGCGAATCGGAACACGCTGGTCCGCTCGCCTCGCCGAGCCTCACAGGTTTGCCGCGCCGGCCCTGGCAAAGCGGCGGCGGATGCGAAGCAACAGGCCGTCGCAGACCTCGCGGTAGGCGGCGAGCTTCTGCTCGCGGTTGCCGCTGGTGCCGGTCGGATCCTGCGTCGGCCAGTATTCGACATCGGCGGCGAGCGTGCGGGTGAGATCCAGCGCCCTGTGGTGCGCCTCCGGCGACAGCGTGATGATGAGATCGAAGTTCAGCCCCTCCCAGTCCTCGAGCTCCTCGAAGGTTTGCGGCTTGTGGCTGGAAATGTCCTGGCCGAGTTCGGCCATCACCGAGACGGCGAACGGGTCGAGCTCACCCTTCTTGACGCCGGCCGAGCGGACATAGAGGCCTTGCGGAAACATCTGCTGCAGCAGGCTTTCGGCCATCGGCGACCGCACGCTGTTCAGGCCGCATGCGAACAGCACGGCCTGGGGATTGCGCGCGCGCGGCGCTTCCATGCGATCAGGCTTTTTTCGATCGGGGTACGCCCCCGTCAATCACCGCTTCACCGATCATGCGCCACTTCGATTGGCGCATAATCTGATCCGAAAACCGGTATCCACTTCTCGGGATCATGCGCCTTCACCCTTCCAGTGCAGCACAGTGATCAGCGTGAACAGCCGCCGCGCGGTCTCGAAATCGACGCGCACCTTGCCCTTGAGCCGCTCCTGCAGCGTGCGCGAGCCCTCGTCATGGATGCCGCGGCGGCCCATGTCGATCGCCTCGATCTTGTCCGGCGTCGCGGTCCGGATCGCCTGATAGTAGCTGTCGCAAATCATGAAGTAGTCCTTCACGACGCGGCGGAACGGGGTCAGCGACAACAGATGTGCGACCACCGGCGCGCCGTCCTCCTTGCGGATATCGAACATCAGCCGGTTGCCGGTGATCGCGATATGCAGGGTGTAAGGCCCCGGCCCGGCGGCGCCCTCGGGCGCGAACAGGTTCTGCTCGATCAAATCGTAGATCGCGATCGCCCGCTCATGCTCGATATCGGGCCCGGAACGGCCGATCGATTCCTCGTCGAGCGTCACCGCGACGATGCGATTGTTGGAATCCTCGTCGTCTGGTGGCTTGTTCATGAGAGGTTGAGGCGCAATCCGACGGAACGTGAATGGGCATCGAGACCCTCGGCCTGGCCGAGCGTCATCGCGGCGGGCCCGAGCGCACGCAGCTGATCCGGCCCGCACCGCAGGATCGAGGTTCGCTTCATGAAGTCAAGCACCCCGAGGCCCGAGGAGAACCGCGCCGAGCGCGCGGTCGGCAGCACATGGTTGGAGCCGCCGACATAGTCGCCGATCGCCTCCGGGGTATGGGCCCCGAGGAAGATCGCCCCGGCGTTGCGGACCTTGTTCGACAGGCCCTCGGCATCCGCGGTCATGATCTCGAGATGCTCGGCCGCGATCGCATTGGCGAGCTCGACGGCGTCGTCGAGTTTTGCCACCTTGATCACGGCACCGAAGTCGTTCCACGAGGTGCGGGCGATCTCGGCGCGCGGCAGCGTCGCAAGCTGCGCCTCGACTGCGCGCTCGACGTCGGCGGCAAGCCGTGCACTGTCGGTGATCAGGATCGACTGCGCGCTGACGTCATGCTCGGCCTGCGCCAGGAGATCGGCCGCGATCCAGTCGGCATTACCGGTGTCGTCGGCGATGACCAGCACCTCGGAGGGGCCGGCGATCATGTCGATGCCGACCTTGCCGAACACCAGCCGCTTTGCCGCGGCGACATAGGCGTTGCCGGGGCCGACGATCTTGGCGACCGGCGCGATCGTCGCGGTGCCGTAGGCCAGCGCCGCCACCGCCTGGGCGCCGCCGACCCGGTAGATTTCCGAGACGCCGCCGAGATGGGCGGCGGCGAGCACCAGCGGGTTGAGCTTGCCGTCCGGCGCCGGAACCACCATCACCACCCGCGGCACGCCGGCAACCTTGGCCGGCACCGCGTTCATCAGCACCGAGGACGGATAGGCCGCGGTGCCGCCGGGCACATAGAGCCCGACCGCATCGACCGCGCTCCAGCGCCAGCCGAGCTCGACGCCGGCGGCATCGGTGAAGCGCTCGTCCTTCGGCAACTGGCGGCGGTGGAAGGTCTCGATCCGGTCGCGCGCGAATCTCAGGGCCTCGACGGTCTTGGGGTCGCAGGCCGCCACCGCGGCGTCGATCTCGGCTGCGGTAATGCGCAGGCCGGCCGCGTCGATATCGAGGCGGTCGAACTTTTTGGTCGCCTCGAGCAGCGCCGCGTCGCCGCGGGCCGCCACGTCGTCGACGATCGTGCGGGTGGCGCGCTCGACGTCGGCCGACACCTCGCGCTTGGCCGCCAGGAAATCGCGGAATCGCTGCTCGAAATCGGCGCTCTGTCGGTCCAGGCGAACGGGCATGACGGCTTTCTTAGGAGGAATTCGGGTCCCTGCTCAATGGCGCGACGGATAATGGCCGTCAACCCTTGGGGGATGTCATTCCGGGATGGTCCCAAGGACCAGACCCGGAATCTCGAGATTCCGGGTTCGGTCCGGAGCCTGTCATCGGGCCGCGCTTTGCGCTGACCCGTTGGGACCGCCCCGGAATGACGTGCCCAATCACCCCGGCGCCACGCCGAGATCGTCGATGCCCAGATCGGTCAATTCGCACTCCAGGCACTCGACATCCAGCCGCAGCGCCCCGCCATGGCCGAACATCAGGAGCGCGCTGCCGCCCGGCGGGTCGGAGGCATAGAACTCGATCCCGAGCAGTTCCAGGGTGGCTTCCGGGGCCTCCAGGTCGATATTGCGCGACTTGCATGCCAGCACCCGGTCGAACCTGAGCGCGGCGATCAGCCGGCGCGAGCAGGTGCCGCCCGACAGGGTCTGCTCCCAGTCCAGCCGGTTCAGGCCGACCACGAGCCGCTTCTCATCCTGGCGCCAGACGATGTCGGAGGGCTGGACGTGGGCGTCCTGCACATGGGCCGAGATGACCGCGAGGTCATCGGCATCGAGGGCGATCAGCTTCAGCGGCGCGGGTGGGGACATGACGGTGGTTATAACGCCTCGCGGCCCGGGAGGTACCAAGAGACCTGGCGAAATCGCCGATCGAGGGAACCGGCCACCGCGCTTCAGAGGCGATTGATGTCCTCGCTCTCCAGCACCGGCCTGGGGTAGCCGTCGCGGGCGACCTTCAGCATGGCGCGGCCCAGTTGTTCCGACGTCGTCATGTAGCTCGGGGCGACCCGCACCAGAAAGGAAAGCAGCGGCGAGGTCGCGAGATAGATCGCCTGCACCCAGCCGGTCTTGGAGCGGACGCCATGCAGCGGCTGGATCCCGGCGGGCCGGAACATGTAGGCGGCCTTGAACGGCAGCTTGAGCAAATCGTTCTCGGTCTTGCCCTTCACCCGCGCCCACATCAACGGCCCGCGCTCGGTGGAATCGGTGCTGCGCCCCGTGACATAGGTAAACACCATGCCGGGATTGAGCCGCGCCAGCACCGTCGCCGCGGCCAGCGTGATGTCGTAGGTGAGATGGCGGTAGCGTGTCTCGTCCATGCCGATCGAGGAGACGCCGAGGCAGAAGAAGCAGGCGTCGTAGCCGGCAAGCTGCGGCTCGATCGCGCTGTAATCGATGAAATTGTCGTGGATCAACTCGACAAGCTTGGCGTCGCGCTGCCCGGTCGGGCTGCGCCCAACCGCGAGCACGCGCTCGACACCGGGATCGAGCAGGCATTCGCGCAGCACGCCCTGCCCGACCATGCCGGTCGCGCCGAACAGGATGACCTTCATCTCGATTGCCCCGCTGCCGCCCGATCCATTCAGGCGGCGGTTGCGACCTGGTCAAACGATACACCGGTCAGCGCGGCCGAGATATCCCATAGCCGCTCCGCTACCGCGGCGTCCCTGGCGTGCGGCATGATGCGCGCCGGCGCAGGTGGGCCCTTCAACTCGTAGAACCCGTTGGGCCCGTAATAGCCGCCCGGCTGGGCCGCGGCTGAGGTCGCCGCGAACAGCGTCGGCAATGCGCCCGCCGCCGCGGAGTGGCTCATGATCGGCTGCAAATATCGACCGAACCGCCACGACAGGCTGTCGGTGCCGGGACCGTTCGGGATCAGCTCGGTGCGCGCGTAGCCGGGATGCGCGGCATTGCTCATCAGTCCCCAGCCGTTGATCGCACTGCGACGCTGCAATTCGAGCGCGAACATCAGCATTGCAAGCTTCGACTGGCAGTAGGCGCGCCACGGCGCGTAAGAACGGCGGGCCTGCAGATCGTCGAAATTGATGACGCCGGAGCGATGCGCAAGGCTGGAAAGATTGACGACGCGGGTGTTGTGGCCGCGGCGGAGCTGCGGCAACAGCAGCGCGGTCAACGCATAGTGGCCGAGATAGTTGGTGCCGAACTGCATCTCGAACTCGTCAGCGGTGACCTGCCGCTTCGGCAGCGACATCACCGCGGCATTGTTGATCAGGAGATCGAGCGCGGTATGCGTGGCGGCGAAGCGCCCGGCGAAATCGGCAACCGATGCGAGGTTCGCGAGGTCGAGCGTTTCATAGGTCACCGCGGCATCGGGAAGCTGCGCGCGGATCCGCGCCAGCGCGTCCTGCCCCTTGGCGCCGTTGCGGCCGGTGAGCACGACATTGGCGCCGGCGCGCGCCAGTTCCAGCGCGGTCTCGTAGCCGAGTCCACCGGTTGCGCCCGTGATCACGGCGGTCCTGCCGCCCTGCCGCGGAATGTCTGCAGTGCTCCAGCCGGTCATGCTTATATCTCCTTGCGACACGATTCGGGTTTCTCGTCGGGTTCTTGCGGGTCCAGCCGCATCCGACGAAATGTGCACTAAGTGCATTTTTGCAAGGGGTGAAAAATTGCAGCGTCCGGCGTCCGCGCGCAAACCGGCCAAGAAATCGGCCAAGAAACCGGTCAAGTCGATGCAATCCAAAGCGAATCCGGCGCCGCCGACGGCGGGCCTGCGCGCGCGCAAGCGGCAGGAGACCCGGGAGCGGCTGACCAAGGCGGCGATGATGCTGTTTCTCGAGCGCGGCTTCGAGGCGACCACGCTCGACGACATCGTCGCCGCCGCCGACGTCTCGCGCCGCACCTTCTTTCACTATTTCGCCTCGAAGGAAGACGTGGTGCTGGCCTGGCAGGAGGACGGTACCGCGGCACTGATCGCAGCCGTTGCGGCGCGCCCGGCCACTGAATCCATGCTGCAGGCCGCCGAGAACGCCATCGCCGACATGGTCAAGCAGATCGACCCGCGCGAGGCGGTCGCGCTGGCGCGGCTGAAGCGCGACAATCCAGCGCTGCAGGCGCGCGATCAGGCCAAATATGAAAGGCTTGAGCGCGAACTCGCCAACGCGTTGCTCAAGCGCGCCAACCACAAGAACGACCGGATGAAAGCCCGGCTGGTCGCGATGATCACGACCGGCGCGATGCGCGTCGGCAGCGAGCTCTGGGCCGACGATGGCGCCCGCGAGAAGCCGGACCTGGTCGCCAAGCGCCTGTTCGCCGCGATCCGCGCAATTTTCGAGTGAGCCAGCCGATCACGGCGCTTCCGAAACATAGTCCTCGTAAGGCGAGCACATGCTTCGGATTCCTCCCCCTTGTAGGGAGAGGAGTAAGCCACCGGCGAGGTGGATTGAGGCTGCGCAATGTTGAGACGCGCGGCGCAGAGCACAGCCTCTCTCACCTTCAGCCCTTGATGAACGCCAGCAGGTCGGCGTTGATCGTCTCGGCTTCGGTGGTCGGCATGCCGTGCGGAAAACCCTTATAGGTCTTCAGCGTGCCGTTCTTCAGAAGCTTGGCCGAGAGCGGGGCGGAGTCGGCGTAGGGCACGATCTGGTCGTCGTCGCCATGCATCACCAGCACCGGCACGTTGATCTTCTTCAGATCCTCCGTGAAGTCGGTCTGCGAGAACGCGACGATGCCGTCGTAATGCGCCTTGGCGCCGCCCATCATGCCCTGCCGCCACCAGTTCTGGATCACGGCCTCCGACGGTTTTGCGCCGGGCCGGTTGTAGCCGTAGAACGGCCCGGCCGGCAGATCGCGGTAGAATTGCGAGCGGTTGGCGGCGAGTTGGGCCTGCAAGCCGTCGAATACCGACTTCGGCAAGCCGCCGGGATTATTCGCCGTCTGCACCATCAACGGCGGCACCGCGCTCAGGATCGCCGCCTTCGCCACCCGGCTCTCGCCGTGGCGGGCGATGTAGTGCACCACCTCGCCGCCGCCGGTGGAATGGCCGACATGGACGGCGTTCTTCAGATCGAGATGCGCGGTGACGGAAGCGAGGTCGTCGGCATAGTGATCCATGTCATGACCATCGGCGACCTGGGCGGAGCGGCCGTGGCCGCGGCGGTCATGGGCGACGACGCGAAAGCCGTGCCCCACGAAGAACAGCATCTGCGCGTCCCAGTCGTCCGACGACAGCGGCCAGCCATGGCTGAACACGATCGGCTGGCCCGAGCCCCAATCCTTGTAGAAAATCTCGACGCCGTCTTTGGTGGTGATGGTGGGCATTTGATTGCTCCTCTTGTTGCCAATGCGTCATTCCGGGGCACGCGAAGCGTGAACCCGGAATCTAGAGATTAGATTGCGAGATTCCGGGTTCGACGCTGCGCGTCGCCCCGGAATGACGAGGTGTTGTCAGATCAGGCGAACGTGACCGGCCTGAACCGGCGCCAGGCACCGATGGTCACCAGGACGAAGAACACCAGCACGATGCCCTGCACCACGGCAAAGACCGGCCCGGATGGCGGGTTCGGCGGCACGGCTGGCGCCAGCGCCTGCAACGCCGGCACCTTGAGGAAGCTCTGGATGACCAGCACGAAGACGTTGAGATAGAGCGAGACCATCGCGGTCACGATATAGATCGGACGCCAGACACCCTTGAGCTGCATCGCATAGAACGCAATGCAGGCGATCGCGAGCAGCACCAGCGAAAGCCCGCCGATGATGTGCGACGGCAACAGCTTCTCGGTCACCAAAGGCGGGATCACGAAGCCGGTGGCGCTGGTCAGGATCGTGAGCGCGAGGAAGGTCGCGGTCAGCCCCGGCATCGCGCGCGAGCTGAGCAGCCCGAACATCACGAGCACGCCGGCGACGATTGCAATCAGGCTGATAATGACGTGCACAAGCACCAATGTCGTCATGTGGCGCACTCCCCGTTGAGACCCGCGTGCGAGGTTACGATGCGTGAAGGAAAATTGCTACATGCTTCGATGGCAGGACGGCCGACATCTCATCAAAAATTGCCGGCGCCGGCGACTGCTGAAAATTTTCGCACGCATGTCACACGATGCGGCACGTGCGCCGTGTAAGAAGCTGAATCAATAATAGCGCGGGATCGGTCCGTTATGCGGTGTCTTGCGCTTCGACAGGTCGAACAGCACCTCGTCGACATAGCACCAGCCCCAGCCTTCCGGCGGATCGTAGCCCTCGATCACGGGATGGCCGGTGGCGTGGAAATGCGCCGTCGCATGCCGGTTCGGCGAATCGTCGCAGCAGCCGACATGGCCGCAAGTGCGGCAGATGCGCAAATGCAGCCAGCGGCTGCCGCTCTTCAGGCATTCCTCGCAGCCGAGCGCGCTCGGCGTGACATCCTGGATGCCGGCGATATGGGTGCAGCCTTTCGTCATTTTTCGGCCCTTACCTGTCGCAGCTATCTGATCCGTCATCCTGAGGTGCGAGCTCTTGCGAGCCTCGAAGGATGCACGGCCACACTGTGGCCGATTCATCCTTCGAGACGCCGCTTCGCGGCTCCTCAAGATGACGGGAAAACGTTTGCGTGAGTCGCATCGACGTTGCTACAGCGTGTGATCACCCGCGTCAGCGAGATAGCCGTGCAGCGCGGCGACGACCTGCGCGCCCTCGCCGATCGCGCCGCCGACGCGCTTGACTGATCCGGAGCGGACGTCGCCGACCGCGAACACGCCGGGCACCGTGGTCTCGAGCAGCGGCACGGCGCGCGCGCCTTCGCCGGTCTGCACGCCGGTCATCACGAAGCCGCCGCGGTCGACCTGCACGCCGCAGCCCTCGAGCCAGCCGGTCGCGGGATCGGCGCCGACAAACAAAAAGAGATTACGGATATCCATGGTGAACTCGTCGGGCGCGAGCCGGCTGCGCCAGCGCACCCGCTGCAGCGTCTCCGCGCCGTCGAGCCCGATCACCTCGGTGTTGAACATCAATTCGATGTTCGGCGTCGCCTCGATGCGCTCGATCAAATAGCGCGACATGCTGGCTCCGAGCCTGCCGCCGCGGATCATCATGTTGACCTTGCGGGCATGCGCCGACAGGAACACCGCCGCCTGTCCCGCGGAGTTGCCGCCGCCGACCAGCACGACGTCCTGGTTGGCGCAGAGCCGCGCCTCGATCGGCGAGGCCCAGTACCAGACGCCGCGGCCTTCAAAGGCATCGAGATTGTCGATCTCGGGCCGGCGATAGCGCGCCCCGCTGGCGACCACCACGGATTTCGCGCGCAGCGTATGCCCGCAGGCGGTGTCGAGCACGAATGCGCCGGACGCTTTCGTGCAGTCGAGCGATTTGATCGAGACCGGGATCAGCATCTCGGCGCCGAATTTCTGCGCCTGGTTGAAGGCGCGCCCGGCCAGCGCCTGGCCGGAGATGCCGGTCGGAAAGCCCAGATAGTTTTCGATGCGCATGCTGGCGCCGGCCTGGCCGCCGAAGGCGCGGGAATCGAACACCGCAACCGACAGGCCTTCCGACGCCGCATAGACCGCGGTGGCAAGCCCGGCCGGGCCGCTGCCGACCACGGCAACATCGTAGAGTTTTTCATGCGCGCTGTTGCCGATCATGCCGAGCGCCATCGCAAGCGCGGTCTCGGACGGATTGCGCAGCACCGTGCCGTTGGGACAGACCACCAGCGGCAGCTCGGCGCGCGTCGGCGAATAGCGCGCGACGAGGTCGGCGGCATCCTTGTCGGTCGCGGGGTCGAGGAGGTGGTGCGGCTGGCCGTTGCGCGCCAAAAAATTCTGCAGCGACGCCATGTTGCCGACCGAGGCGGGGCCGATCAGCACCGGCCCGCCGGCGCCGCCCTGGATCAGGCTGACGCGGCGCAGGATCAGCGCGCGCATGATGCGCTCGCCGAGATCGGCCTCCGCAACCAAGAGCGCGCGCAGCCGGTCGGGCGGCAGCAGCAGCGTCTCGACCACCCCATCGGCATGGCCGTCGACCAGCGCCGGGCGGCCGGAGAGCTGGCCGATCTCGGCGAGAAACTGGCCCGGTCCCTGGTCGATGATCGGCGCGACATGGCCGAGGCCGTCGCGCTGGGTGATCGAGACATTGCCCGACAGCACCACGAACATGCCCGGTCCGGGCTTGCCGGTCTCGAACAGCGCCTCGCCGTCCTGGTATGCGCGCGGCTCGCCGAAGCGGCGCATCCGCTCGATCTCGTGCGCGGTCAGGGTCGGAAAGGTCTGCTCATGGCGCGGGAAGGCGTAGGCGGTTGCGCTCAGCCGATCGATCGTCGTCTCATCTACAGCCATCTCGGCGACCCGCTTCCTTATAACAATGCGCACGAACCGGGTTAACGGCGCGGCTCGCTTCCGCCGGCGTCATCTGGCGAGCCGCCATCTAGCGAACCATGGGCGGCTTCGGAAGAGGCCGCATCGTCACGACCGCGCGCCTGCGATTTCCGCCGCTTCAGGTTTTCGCGCAGCGCCAGCTTGAGACGATCCTGTCGTGAATCCTTCACGCGGGCTCCGGCCTGCCCGCCGCCTCTGTCCTGGTCGCCTGTCATTGCAAAACTCTCGAACCGCCGCCGCCCTGCGCGAGGTGAGCATAGCCAATGGCGGGTGCTCGCGCACCCTGCCCGGTCGGCCAGTTGCGGAGATATGATTCGGCGGCAAGCGCAGATCGGGATAGTTTCGGCGCGATCGGGAACCCAATCCGGCCGAAATCGGCCAGATTGGCCGGAATCAACGGCGAGGCCGTCGATTTCTGCCGATTTCAAGGGCGACAGGGGCGCTGTTTCGCTTGCGCCAAAGGGAGGCCTGTGGCAAGAACCGCCCGCTTGGACAGGCCCTTGGGGCCGATTCAATTTTTCCCGGGCATGCTGCCGTAGCTCAGTGGTAGAGCACTCCATTGGTAATGGAGAGGTCGACAGTTCAATCCTGTCTGGCAGCACCACCATCCACCTGAAAAATCAGCAACTATTCGGCAGACCACTCCACACTCCCCCACGTCTCGACCGTGAACCGAGATGGAACGTGCGGCCAAATGTGGGGGAAAATCTGGGGAATTCGTTCCCGAAGCGTTCGGCGTCAAGGCCGCCACCTGATCCAGAAACGCGAAGCCGGCGCAGGGGCGGCAACCTCTGCACCGGCAAAAACAATCTGGAAGTTTCGCCCGTTGAACGTGACATAGCAGCCGCCCAAGCGCAACACCTTCAACACCTATTCGGCCTGCCCCCAGCCACCGCGATGCTGCTCGCCGAGCTCGCCTTCCCTGCGGAGGCGCGCCGATGACGATGCAAGACGAAGCCGATCGGATCGGCATAGCGCTGAAGGGGCGCAAGAGCGCCGGCGGCTGGCTGGTGCGCTGCCCTGTCCCAACCCACGGCAAGGGCCGCGGCGACCGCTCTCCTTCGCTCTCGATCCATGGTGGCGACGGCAAGCTCCTGCTGAAATGCTTTGCCGGCTGCTCGTTCGATGACGTCCTCGACGAGCTGCGCGCCCGAAACTTGGTTGATGCGC
The DNA here is from genome assembly GCF_024171045.1 of Bradyrhizobium sp. USDA 4538. Lineage (NCBI taxonomy): Bacteria > Pseudomonadati > Pseudomonadota > Alphaproteobacteria > Hyphomicrobiales > Nitrobacteraceae > Bradyrhizobium > Bradyrhizobium sp. USDA 4538. Next base: position 4,586,801 of record NZ_JALJZE010000001.1, on the reverse strand, counting down.
CCAGGATCAGCACTGCTCGCGCAGCACTGGCGCGCGTCACGCCCGAGCCGACTGAGCACAAACCCGACCCGGCCGCCTTGCACTTCATCGATGAGTGCGAGCCACCGCAGGACACGGCCGCCGAGGAATATCTGCAGCGGCGCGGCATTCCCATTCTTCCGAAATCGCTCCTGTTTCATCGACCCTCGCTTTCGCTGGTGGCCGTGCTTCAGCGCCCCGATGGATTAGCTGTGGCCTTGCAGCGGACAATGCTGACCCCCGGCGGGGAAAAGGCGTCGGTTAACCCCTGCAAGATCACGATGGGTGCCCTCGGCGCCGGTGCTGTTCGGCTCGATCCGGCGGCCCAAACGATGGGTATTGCCGAAGGCGTCGAGACCGCTCTGTCGGCACAAATCATGACGGGAATGCCAGTGTGGGCTTCCCTTGGTGCCTCGCGGCTCCATCGCGTCGAAGTTCCGGAAACTGTTCGTGAACTGCACATTTTCAGCGACAATGATCAGCCTGGCCTCACGGCAGCCAAACGAACCGCAGACGCAAATCAGCGGTCCGGCCGACGTGTCCTTATTCGAACCCCACCGGACGCGTTCAAGGATTACAACGATTTCTTGAATGCGCTAGCCGACTACGACGGTGACGGTGATCGATTGCTTGCAACGTTCCCTGAGAAGGACGCCGCAGCATGAACATCATCCCCGGCGAAAAAATATTCACGTTGGAAACCGCCACCCCAGTGCAGTCGGCCCAACTCAACACCATCACGCCAACAGCATGGAAAGGCACCGAGCCTGTTAAGCAGAAATGGCTTGCTCACGCGAGAATTCCATCGGGTGATTTGACGATCGGCGCTGGTAATGGTGGCGCAGGCAAGACTGAAATATTCGTGCAGCTCTTGGTCTACGTTGCCGCTGGCTTGGCTGACTGGCTCGGCTGCACGATCGAGAACGGCGTGACATTGTTCCTTTCCTGCGAGGAGCCCGAAAGCAACATCCGCGACCGCGTTGAGCGCATTTGCAAGCACCGGGGAGTTGATCCTCACAGCCTTGAAAACCTGCATCTGGTCTTTCCAGACCTAGAACAAACCTGGCTGGTTCATGCTGGCGGGGATGGCCGCCTGACCAGAGCTCCACTGCTCGATGGTTTGGAAAGCTGGATCAGAAAATATCGCCCTGCACTGGTCGTGATTGACTCCATCGCGGCCGTTTTCGATGGCGAAGCCATCGCTCGCCGGCAAGTGCGAGCTTTCCTCGCAATGCTGCGAAAGATCGCCAGAGAGCACGACACCGCCATCGTCCTCTTAGATCACCCGAGCGTGCGCGGCATGGCGGATGGGTCCGGCACTGCAAACTCGGTCGACTGGCGGAACTCCGTGCGGTCGATGTTGAGCCTGACCGAGCCGGACAAGGATGACCAGGACGCGCGCTTGCTCGAGGTGACAAAGAGTAATCGTGGGCGCAAGGGCGAGAAGATCAACCTGCGCTGGGATGGCCTCACCTTCGTTCCTGAAGGTTTGAGCGGTGCTCCCTCGCACCATCGCGCGGCCGCTGAACGGGACGTCGACGAGCTGTTCCTGCGGATCCTTGATAAGCGCAATGCGCAGCGCCGTCCGGTGCGCCCTCACCCAGGACGCGGATACGCGCCAGCCGAGTTCGTGAACGATCCGGATGCTGCAGGCGTCGCAGATAAGGCCTTCGTCGCCGCGATGGAACGTCTGTACACCGCCGGTAAGATCACCACCGTCACCACGGGCCCCAAGAGCCGAGCCACGAGCCACATTGAGCGGGTGCGGTGATGGTATCCCGCTGCACTTCGATCCCCCCTTCGATCCCCCTTCAATCGGTTCTATCCCCCCTTCGATCAGGTGTTGTATCCCCCATTCAAACGCCTTCGATCCCCCCTTCGATCGGATGTGTTCAATCCCCCCACACCCCTAAGGGCGTTGGAAGCGCCCAACGCGGCCCTTTGGGCGGGCCGCTGGCGCTACCCCCGCCTCAAGAAAGATTTGTACCGCCGGAGAACAAATCTTTCGACCTGCACCGCCTCGCGGACGCGCTCGCCACCGGCGCCGAGTTGTCGGTCTCGGACAGAGCGGCGGCCGCGGAGGCGCTGCGCGCGGTGATGCCGGCGAGACACGCCGAGCGGGATTCGCTCATCGTCGATTGCCGGCGCCGATACTTCGCCGAGCTCGCTGACCACGCCGCGGCGCATGAGATCTCGCGCGGCCTGAGCCGCTACGCGGCGGGCGCTTGGCGCCGAGATCGATCCGCAGCGACGCCACCAGCAACAGGTAGGATCGAGCTGTACTGGATGATCCTTCGGACAGCGCCGCCGAATCCGGACACTCCAAGTCCATCAACCATCAGGAGAATTCTTGCCAAGTTGCGATGAGCAATGCGGTGCGCGACGAATTCGGCAACTGATTTGGGAGCAAAAAACATGAGCATCATTCGCGGCGCGACGTTGTCGGAGGGAGTGGAAGCCAAGGCCAGGGCGGATCGCAGCGAGGCCGGTGCCGAGCCGCTCCGCTTCGCACCCGACATCGCCGACCGTGTTCCGCACCAGGTGCGCGACAAGTTGCTCGGGTTGCGCGACATCAAGGGCGACCGACACGCGGCCTTGCGCCGGGTTTCCGACAGTGTCTCGGAAATGCGGCTGCACCTGCAGACGTGGGAAGGTCGGCTGCAAAACCTTCGCACCAATATGCCGCCCGAACGTCGAAACGACGATAGCCACCCCGCGCTCATCGAGGCCAATACAGAGATCAAGAATGCGACCGCGGCGCTGGCCCGATCGACCGAGCGTAATTCCGAGCTGAGCACATCTTGGCAAGCCGCGGCTCGCCTCGTGACCAACCTCGAACGGTATCTGCTCGATGCCGAGGATGGCGGCATTCGGCTGCATGAAGGCGATGCTTCGGCTCTCAAATCAGGTGAAACTGCCATCGACGCACTGGAGCGCGCGGCGCGCCGCACCCGCACCCTCAAGGCTGACAGGCAGGCGGTCTTGGCATCACCGTTCCCGGTGGCTCTCGCCAAGAAACTCATCCGCGAGCAGCTCGAGCAGCGCATCGAGGCGGCTCGACCTGACGTGTCGCCGCTGATTGACCGGCTGGAGCCGATCGAGTTTCCCCAAAAGCGCGTCGGTGTTTCCCAGCACGGCGGCAGTGCGGCCGCGGTCTATCTGACCGACCCGGTCGGTCTGCTCGCTTGGCTGTTCCCTAAGGAATTCATCGCGGCGATTGATCGCGAATTGGCCGGCGCCGGCGACGATGCCAACGCACTCACCGTTGAGCAGCGCATCGCCAAGCTCGCCGAGATCGATGCCGACACGCTGGCGTCCGAACGCGACGAGGCGGCCTTTAGCGAACTTGCTGGGCTGTTGCCTCGGGCAGATCTGGATCCGCGCGCAGCGCTCGGCCTTGCCAGCGATATGCCCGCACCGAAGAGGGATTGAAGCTATGCCGGCCGTCGGGCGTACCGAGGATGGATCGGTGCTGTGCCGGCATCACTCCGGGAGCGCGTGTTTTGCTCCGTTGGCGCGCGCTCCCGGACACTTACTCAGGAAGGGGACTTGAGATGTTCGACGCCTACTACATGCAGCGAAAGAGTCGGCCGGCGTCGCCGCCGCGCAAGCAGCGAGCCCGCCCCGGTTCGGTGGAATGGGTCGCAGCAACGTTGCACCTGGACTGGTACGACCGCGAGCAGCTGGAACGCGCCGCGGCGATCGAGGCAGCGGCCGAGCGTCGCGACTTGATCACCGGCTCCATGTTCGCCACCGGCCGCACCAAGGCCGTCGCCGAGCATCTCGCCGACCACACCGACATGTCGACGCAGGACGCCGTCGCATGCCTCAGCATCGCCAGCCAGTCGACCGGCCGGCAAGTGCCGCCACTCGCGGAACGGTGCAGCGCAGCCATCGGCACCATCGGCGTCGTCACGCAGGCGGAAGCCGCCGGCATGAACAACCGCATGAGCTGGAGCAACCTCGCTGCGGATGTTTACGGATCACGACGGAAAGGACAGACGAAATGACCCTCGACGCCAAGGCAATCTTCAACCAGCGCCGTCAGCAGCGCGAGACCACCCCAAAGCCCGCCCAGAGGGCCCCAAGCGTCCCAGCAGCACAGGAGAATCCGTTCACACCGGAGTGGGTCGCGTCGATCTACGAGCAGCGCAGGCAGGCCCGGCAGCCATCTGGGCTCCTGAGTTTCCAAGGTACTCCTGAGCGGAAAAAAAATAATGCGGAACGACAAAGGGCTCGGGTTCGCTAGCGACAGACCCCCAAATTTATTTACGCAGCCGCGTAGTTGAGGCAACCGATCGATGGGATTGAGCCGAAGAGAGTTCGCAAAGGCTGAAGGCTGCAGCGAAGGCGCGGTTCGATATGCTTTGCGCCAGAGGCGGTTAGTCGCGAAGCCCGATGGCACGCTCGACCCGTCGCAGCTTGGCGGAGGCTGGCTCCGCAACTATCGGCCGAAGTCCAAAGGCCGCGCAAAAAGTGCGCAGGTTGCGGAAGTTACGCAGCCTTGTGCAGAAATTCCGCCGGATGTTGCGCACTACCATGGATGGGACTTTCCGGAGTTCAACGAAGAGACCACGAACGCGATGGGTGTCTTCTTGCCCATAGGAGACGCCTGTCGAAAGGACTTGGAGACGATCGGCATTTCGGCCGCGGGGTACGGCAGCAGCCTGCTGGATCGGGAAGCCTACAAGTTGGGCTGGCGCGGCGGGGGTGATCCGCCAGCCGACGTCGGCTTGTCAGGCATGGACGACGCCGCTTCGATTGGTCCTGAGGCGGAGATGGACGACCTGAACGCCCAGTCGCTGACCTTCGGCCTGGTGCGGAGGTTCGGCCGCGCGATGGCGCCGGATGATCCGGAGGATGAGGACGCCGTTCCCCTCGACATCAGCGATCCGATCGCGGTCGCGAGCCGGATGATCCATCTGGCTGTCCATTTTTACATGGAAGACCTGAAACGTCGGCGCCGCGCGGCCGGGATCGCATCACCGAGGGACAGCCGATGAAGCTTTCCATCAAGGTCAAGGGCGACGTCGCCCAGATGTTGAACGAGGAAAGCAAGCGCGTCGCCACGTCGCTGACCGGCGCGTTTCGTGCTGCGGGCGACAAGCTGAAGCAAAACGGACGATCGGCTATCGCTGCCGGTGGCTTCTCCTCGAAGTGGCAGAACGCCTTCCGGGTCAACGTCTATCCGAAGACCGGTGATTCCACGTCGCCGCGCATCTTTGGCTACCACAAGATCAAATACGCCGGTCAATTCCAGGACCCCCAGCCGGTCATTGGCTCGCCCTACGTCTGGTTGCCGATTGAGAAGAACCTGCCCGGTGGGCAGCATTGGTCACCACGAAAATACACTCGGACCATCGGGCCGTTGAAGAGCGGCCGGCACGGGTCACGGCCGCTCCTGTTTGGTCAGGTGTCAGTCAACCGCGCCAATAAGCCTCTGAAGCTGACCCGAAAGGGCGTTCGGCTGACTAAGGTTCGGAAGGTTTGGCTGCCGGTGTTTGTCGGGGTTCGGTCAGTGAGTGATCCAAAGCGTTTCGATCTCAACGCGGAGGCGCAGAAGGTGGCATCAGAAATTGACGGGCTCTTCGCCGCAGAATGGAGCAAGGCTGGTGGCTAAAGGTAAGAATGAAATTCTGCTTTCGATCGCGCTCGAAGGCGATCAGGACATCAAAAGCAAGCTGCAGTCCATCGGCGACATCGGCAAGCAGTCGATGGCCGGCATCGAGAAGAAGATCACTGATGCCGGCAAGGCCATCGGGGACTTGCCGGAGGGTGGCGGGCTGCAGAAGGCGTTGGCACCGGTGTTGGAGACGTCGGGCATCCAGGGCGCACTGTCAGGCGTTACCGGGCTGCTCAGCCGGTTTGGCGGGGTCATCGCTGGCGGCGGTCTGCCGGCGGCGCTCGCTGCAATCGGTGCGCATCTCGCGAAGATCAACGAAGAAACCCAGCAAACCGAGCAGAGGCTCAAGGCTCTCGGTGCCAGCGAAGGTGCCGCCGGCCGACTGCGCCAGAGTGCCCGGACGATCGACGCGGAGCCGAAGGACCTGGCCGGCGGATTCGAGGAATTCTTGCCCTTCAAGCGTCGGCAGGAAATCCAGTCCCCGTTCGGCGTCGCCGATGTCAGTGAACAGCAATTCCTCACCGCGCAGCGCGCGCTGATCGCCGGTGCCAAGGTCGACAACGTCCCCACTGCAGACGCCATAGCCAAGGCCGGAGGCTTTCTCAGTCGCCTGTACCAGCCACACGATATCGGCGACGGCACCTCGGCCCAAGGTCTTGCCGCGGGCGGTCTCTCCGGCTTGTCGCCATCTCAGGCCAACCGGGTGGCCCGCGCGGTCGGCGGAGAGATCGGCCTCCCGTTCCGGAACGCGGAAGAGTTGTCGCTCTTTCTCGAGCAGAAGGACAGCCAGGGCCGTTCGCCTGTGATCCGGCCCGATGCCGTGTTCCGCGCGCTCCAGCGTGATGAGCCCGCCGCGCGGGCGGAGGCGGAGAAGCATCGCACCGTCGGTGATGCCAATGAACGGGTGAAAGGTCGATTGAGCGACATCCAGGATTCGCTGAGCGATATCTTCGGGGAGCCAAGCGGCAAAGCCGCGACCGGGTTCACGGATACCATCTCGGAAGGGCTCGGCCACATCCGGCAGCGGATCGACGCAAACAAGCCCTTGGCGAAGGCGTTCGGCGAGAGCGGCCGCGACCTCGGCGAGCGCACAGGGATTCCGGGTGCCGCGCGCGCGGGCGAACTGCTCGGCACCACGGAGGGCCTCGGCTTCGGCGTCCTGCGCGACGCCGCGAAGGGCTACGGCGTGATCGGAAGATCCGTCGGAGACGCGCTCGGCTTGAGCCCCGGCACCACCCCAACGGTTTCGCCAGAAGCGCCCTACGGGTTTCTGCAGCCCTTGCAGCAGCGCGAGCTGGAACAGCAGCGCATCCGCGACAAGATGCAATCCGCTCCTGTTCCGCCACAGCCGGCACCCGGGGAGCAGCCGGCGACGCTGGGACCGCGGAGTGAGGTACAGCAGCCTCAGCAGGTTGCGGATCTGTCAGGCGCGCTGATGCGTGTCCTGGAGACGATATCGGCCGCCGCCAACAACGCGAACAAGCCGGACTTGAAGGTCGACGAACCCGCCGCCGGCGGCATCCGGGGTGATGCCGAGGACGGCGCAAAGAGCAGCATCGCCGAGTTCCGTGATGTCGCATCGCTGCTGTCGGCAGCGATCGCCGACGCGGCGGCGGATATCAAGAAGGCGAGCGGCGGATCTCCAGTGACGGTGCAAGCGGCCGCGTGGGGTGGCCTGATCCGGCGGCTCGACGGCGGCGGCCATATCAGCGGGCCCGGAACGTCGACCTCCGACAGTATCCCAGCAATGCTTTCAGATGGTGAGTATGTGATCCGCGCGAGTTCAGCAAAGAAGCTCGGTCGCGCGAACCTCGACTGGTTGAACTCCGGAGCTCCCGGGCTCGCGAGTGGTGGCGCGGTGAAACGGTTCGCTGACGGCGGCGATGCTGAAGATGATGGCGACACCGGCGATGTTATCGGGCGCACGCTCGCCAACGCCAATACACTCGGACCCGGCGATCACCAGATCCAATTCGACCCGACCACCGGCGGAGCATTTATCGACGGTATTCTCCATGTGCCAGGCGATCCGCTTCTCGACGATCCGCTCGTCAAATCAGCGCTGGCGCAGTCCAAAGCCGGCATGAACCAGAAGCCATCGAAGAACAAATACAAGTCGGACTTCGTCGGCCGCTTTGGTCATAGCGATGATGCCGACACTTACGTCGCTGAAGGCGGCCCGATTGGACACTTCGCTGGCGGTGGTGCCATCGGCAACCTTCTCCGCAGACAAATCAGCCTGCCGCAACTTGCGATCGGCGGTGCAGTTGGCTTCGATGGCAGCATCGGTCACGGATCGGAACCTTTGCTGAGCGAGAGCAGTTCTGGCGGCGGTGAACATCATGTCGTCGATCTTCGCACCAATAGCGGCAATTATCCTGTAAAAATTGAGAAGAACGTTCTGGATCAGATGAAGAAAGCAGCGCGCGATAGCGCCGTGGCCCGAACAGGTGAGGCGCCGAGCTGGTATAGATGAGATGAAAAATATGGACCGCGACGAAATCGTTTTCGGGCAAATGCTTTCAATGATCAGAGAGTCCGCGGACGCAAAGCGCTCACGGCCCCTGACGCTTGACGACATCAATCCCGCTCTCGTGAACTTTATCGGCAGCTACGATTCCTATGTAGTTTTCTGGAACGAAGGCGACGTCGAGCGCAGGCTCGTGATCCACTGGTCAAACAAGGATGATGGCACCCACTTCAGGGGCAATGCTGCTTTCGTTCAAGATCATCTCGCCGCGCTCGCGCTTCGCATTGCGTGCCGCTCGGATGACAACATCGCGCCCGAGGTCGAGCACACTGAGGCTACGCCGGAAATGCTCGCCGAATGGGACGACAGCAAGGTCATCAAGGGTGAGATTTAACCTCTGATGGCGACTGATCCTCCCGAAACGCGCAAGATGCACATTACCCGCATCTTCGGTGTGAACAAAAAAGGCGAACGTCTAGAAGACCTTTGGGTCGACGTCGAGCGCATCGACATCGCCAAGAGCAAGACCCAGATGTCAACGGGCCATTCACAAGGCCTGCAGCGCAAATTCCGCTGGTGCGACGACCCGAATTCAGACGACTATGATCCGGACGGGACACCGTCGCGCAGCACCGAAATCCTAAAGGTCTGTGATCCCGAGACGCAGGACCCTGACGACCCTGATGAGTGGGTGCCCGTCCGTATCATCAAGGGCATGCGCGCGCGCGTCGAGACTGGAACCGAAGACAACGGCGGCACAGCTCAAGATCGATTTCTGGCGAGCGTTGACAGCGAACTGACGACCGCCCGTACTGTCGAAGTTCGCAAGATAATTCACTACGACACCAACATCGACGACGCTGCAGAGGCCGCATTCAAGGCAGGCCAGGATGCGTTTGTTTTTCCGAGAGAGGAGTACCAGCGGGACGATAGCACCAAGGACAAATCGCAATACATCGAGCAAGAAGTAATTCTCTCTCTGAAGCAGCGCGGCTACCGTAATGACGTCATGGGACAGAAGCGGCAAACTAGGCTGCTCAACCAGTACTTGATCGACGGAAGTGAGACTCCAGAAAGAAAAGTGACCGGCGGTTCTGGCTACAATCCGCCGTACCGGCTCGATCCCTACCAGAACATAATCAACGTTCAGCTCGGCGCTTATGACAACCGCATCGTCTTCGCGATCGGCAATGACGGTAACGAGACTGACCAAAATCCCAGCGTCTATACCTCGACTAACGGGTGGGATTGGATTCGACAAACGTCGGCATCGTCGGCCTATGTGGGTGATGCATCATTCATCAATCTTGGCGGCTATCGACGTGATACTAAAATGTTTGTCGTGTCGGGCGTGAAAAGCGTCTTTGACGGTGTTTTCTTCATCAATACCAATATCGACATGGCTTCCGCAGATGGCATTAGGTGGGCCCACAATGGCGCGAATGTGGATGCGAGTTTGCTCTATGCCTATTCCGAAAAGGCCAGGAAGCGCGACGTGAACGGGTTCGTCTATCGCGTCGCCGGAGGCGATGTGAGCAACGCCGAAAAAATCTGGAATGTTGTCGATGACAAACGGTTCAAAGAGCCGAAGTACGCCCGGCATCGCGCCAGATTCGTTCAGCGCTGCGACGATCTCGCGGCAAAGGAAGACGACAACGCCCAGCCGTGGCAGAACGTGCTTGTGGCTGACACGAGGTATATCGATTTCGGGCCTCTGACCGTCATCAAAGGCGATGGACCAAACGACGTGCCAACTGTCGTGTGCGTTGCTATCACACCGACCGGTTCGCCGAATAAGTTTGCGATCTTGTCGTCAGTCGATGGAGCGAAATTCATCAAGACATTTAACGGGCCGCCAGTTGTGAGCGGCGGCTCAGATATCGTCTCGTTCTGCTCGGGGCGCGTGACGAAGTGATCAGCGCCACAGGCTCCAGCCGATGGCAAGGGCCAGTAGCACCAGCATGGCAACCGCCGTGAATTGCCCCTTTGTGTGCAGGCTCATTCTTTCCGCTTCGGCAGCGTAGCGATGATGATCAGCATGAAGAGCGAAACACCGAGCGCAACCATGAAACCGAGCACAGCCCAGCCCATGCCGTCCTTATACAATTCCGGCTTTCGCATAGCCGTCCCGAAGTAGAGGAAGACGAAGAGCGGAATTAAGATGAAGACGAATGTGCCACAGCCCCATGCTGCACCCGTCCTGCGCTTCCACGATTGGGCCAACCAACCAACCCAGATTGCTGCAATGGCCATGAACGCTAAGGCCCAGAGCAGGCCCGTTCCGGTATCTTCCATCGAAATGCTGCCCCGACTTTGAAAAGCTCAAGTCTCATGCAACCTTCGAGCGACCGCAACCGTGGTTTCACGGGGTAGTTAAGGGCTCCGCTTGGTCTTGAGTCCGATCTCGACCAATTGGCGAATTGCCTCTGATCGGCTGACTTGCTCGGCAGCCGAATAGGCATCGATCGCCGCGATCATTTCCTCGGGTAGTCGAATGTGCACGCCAGGATCACGCCCGCCGGAGGGCGGCCGTCCGCGCTTCTTTTTTGGTGCTACCGTAATTGACTTTCCCATAATTACGGTGCTACCATAAAAGCAAGCCGAGGGGAAGTTGGAGCTTCCGCCTCGGCTCTAACCCAGCAACACGGAGTCGCTTCCATGTCACAGGCTAAGACCAAAGATACCACGTCTCGAAGGCGGTTTCTCGCCGCGGCAGCCGTCGCCGCCCTTGTCCCCGCCGTAGCCGCAGCCGCGCCGGTGGGCGCCGACGCCGCCCTGGTCGACGCCGCGGCCGGTGTGGTCCAGCTGCGCGATGCCCTTGAGGCCTTTCTCGACGCCAACGATGACGATGACGAGCATCCGGAATATCAGGCGATGGAGACCCAGAGGGCCACACACTGGGACACGCTAGCCACGGTGCCCTCCGTCGGCACCGCCGGCCTGTTGGCTAAGGCCCGCGCAGTGCAGGTCGATCTCCGCCAGCATGACGTCGCGTTGTCGCTCGCCGAGGATCTGGAACGGGTGCTCGCATGAGGAGGTCCGCAACCAGCCGGCGCGCCCCTGAATACACCGCAACCCAGCTCAACAAGGTCGAGCCGATCGGCGGCGGGCTCATTCGCCTGCATTTCAGCATCGCCGCGGATGCTGCGTGGGACACGCAGTGCACGATCATAATGCCGCTGTCGTCGATTGACGGGGCGCTGGGCTTCGCGGTCGACGCCGCGCGCCAGATCGCTCACGCGGATGCCAGGGACGTCCAGCTGGTGCCGCACCTCGGGACCGTGAACTGACGATCCCCGCCGACGATGACGAGATGCCCGGGACCGCCCGGGCATCTTTTGTTCATAATCTGATCTTTCTGTTGCCCTCAGAACGCAAATCATGAACAATTTTAGCCGTGATGGACGTGATGATCGGTCCAGGGCATCTACAAAAGAGAAGCCGGTCATCGTCGTTTGGCTAACCCGAGAGGGGTCGCACCGGAGGCCGTGCTGGATATTCCGTCCAGCGCGAACCTAAAGGTATGCCAAATGATATCATCGCCCTTCATCCCTATCGCCGTGGCCGAAAAGCGCACTTTGCTTTCTGACCCGACTCGTTGGCGTCTTGAACGAGAAGGCCGCTTTCCTAAGCGCATCAATATTGCTCGGCGAAAGGCGGTCTATCGCCTCGCCGATGTCGAGGCTTGGGAAGCGGATCCGGAGGGCTGGCGCCCGACCGCGAAGGCTAGCTGACGCTGGCCACCTATGTCGATGTCATCCTACAATTTGTGGCCGTCATATCGGATGGCCCGCGACCTCGCCGGCGCAGTGTTTCCGGTAAGCGAAGCCGTCATTTTGCAGACGGCCCGCAAGCACGGCATTGGTCGCAGGATGGGGCGCACCATCATTTTTAGCCCCGAGGATTGCCTCCAACTTTACGAGGTCTTATGCCCCTCCAGCTCAAGCGCAGGCCCAAATCGCCATACTGGTACATCCGCGGCACCCTCCGCGGAATTCGCATTGAAGAAAGCACTGGCACAGGCGACAAGCGAGCAGCCGACGAAATCCTCGCCAAGCGCAGCGCCGAGATCCTCTCCGAGAGCATCCACGGTCGTAGCGCTACCGCGACGTTCGCCCACGCCGCGCTGAGCTATCTCGAGAACGGCGGCAAGAAGCGCTTCACGGCGAAGGTGATCGCCTATTTCGGTACCACGCCGCTCGCGCAGATCGATCAGGACTCGCTCGACCGAGGCGCGCGCAAGCTATATCCAAACGCGAAGCCGGCAACGGTCGACCGACAATTCTACGCCGTGGTGTCAGCCGTCCTGCATCATGCCGCCAAGCGCAAATGGTGCCCTACTCCGATCATCCAGCGCCCCACCAAGCCGGCTGGCCGTATCCGGTGGATCACAATCGACGAAGCAGACCGGCTGATAGCGGCGTGTAGCGATCATTTGCGACCGCTGGTCATCTTCATGCTCTACACCGGCGCTCGCACCGGCGAGGCGCTATGGCTCGACTGGAGAGATGTTGATCTAGGGCGCGCTCACGTCAGCTTCCCCGAGACCAAGAACGGGGATCCCCGCGGCGTGCCGCTGCATCCGCGGGTGGTCGCCGCACTCGCAAACCTCGACGACCAGAAGAACGGCGAGGTATTCCGCCGGCCGGACGGGAAACCGTATAGCCGACCGAAGAGGTCCGATGACACGTCGGCCGGAACCAGGATCAAAACGGCCTTCAAGGCAGCCTGCCGGCGAGCCGGCATCACGAACTTCCATCCTCACGACTGCCGCCACACCTGGGCAACGTGGCACTACGCCAACAATCACGACTTCACCAAGCTGAAAGTGCTGGGCGGCTGGAAAACCGACAGCATGGTTTTCAGGTACGCGCACGCCAACGTCAGCCAGCACCAGGCTTCGATAGACAAGCTCCCTGGGGGAAAATTAGGGGACTACAGCAAGCGAAAGGCCAAAAAGCATGCAAAATAGGCTCAAATTTATTAGCGACCACCCCCTTGGTAATGGAGAGGTCGACAGTTCAATCCTGTCTGGCAGCACCAGGATCTTCGCAAAACGATGGCAGTCGCAGGCACGCGGTGCGCCCGCGTGCGCTGGAATCAATGCGCCAGCAGCGCGCCCATCCCGCCGATCGTCAGCACGACGTAGAAGGCGAACACACTGCCGACCCATTTCCAATCGATCTGATCGTGTTCGGGGCTGAGGCTTTCGATGATGCCGTGCATGATGGTTTCCTTTAGAACTCACCTGCGTGGCGTATAACCCGCGCCTCGAGCACGTCATGTGACTCACTTCACATTTTGCCATCGCGGAGCTGACCAAGCGTGACCGGCCCAGAACTGAAGAAATTGCGCGAACATCTCGGCGAGGCGCTGGGCCGCGAGCTGACGGCGGCCGACATGGCGAAGCTGTGCGGGCTATCGGCCGCCGGCGGCGCCGAGAAGCTGCGCAGATGGGAAGTCAGCGGCCCGACCCCGAAGGTTGCCGCCGTGCTGCGCGTGCTGGCGATGGCGAGCGAGCACTATCCGATCCTAGAGAAGTTCGACGTGTTCGATCGCCACGACGTTCCGGTCAGGGATCGCGCCGCCCGCCGCCAGGCGTTCCGCGAACAGATGCGCGACGACGTGCGCAAGCGACTGGCTGGATCGTGATGCGATTCCACAGAATCGCATCACGATCCAATCTCTTTGTTTGAGCATGATCTCCGCGCAAACGCGTTCCGCGTTTGTCGCGAGGGAAAACCGGTTTCCACTTTTCTGGATCATGCTCTAGCGGACGGCTTGGTTAATAGGAAACGCGGCTCATGCGCACCGCATTAAGCCTTGCTTCATTCCGGCTTAAGCGTTCGTTAGGCACAACAAAACGTTTCGCCGCAAAGGCTGCGACTTAACGCTCCGCGCAGCGTTCCGGTGACTGCATTTTATTCAAATGCGGTCTAACCCATCGCCGTGGATGGCGCCATTCACGCTGCGCCTCATGACTTGTCCGGAGACTGCCCCCATGAAGAAGTTCCTGCTCGCAACCGCCGCCGTCGCGGCGGCCGTCGCTGCCTTTGGCGCGACCGCCAACGCCGCCGATTTCAACCGTGGCTACTATCAGAAGGCGCCCGCGCCTGTTTACGCCGCTCCGCTCTACAACTGGACCGGCTTCTATCTCGGCGGCCATCTCGGCGGCGTTTTCTCCCAGAACAACAATTTCAACGGCCTCGCGCTGTCCGACTCCGACGCCCGCTTCATGGGCGGCGTGCAGGCCGGTTACGACTGGCAGCTGTCGCCGATGTGGGTGATCGGCCTCGAAGGCCAGTATTCCTGGGTCGGCGGCCATCAGCTCAACGCGATCTTCCCGGGCGGCTACGTCTACAACAACAACCAGCGCGGCATCGGCTCGATCACCGGCCGCGTCGGCTACACCTGGGGCCCGGGCCTGATCTATGTGAAGGGCGGTTATGCCTATTCCGACAACAACGAAACGGTGACGCTCGGCGGCGCGCCGGTTGGCTTCAGGCTCAGCGACAACCACAGCAACGGCTGGACCATCGGCGGCGGCGCCGAATACATGTTCGCGCCGAACTGGTCGGCCAAGGTCGAGTACCAGTACTACGACTTCGGCGACAGCCGCTTCACCGCGCCGGGCGCGCTGGTGCCGGTCGGCAGCTTCCACAATGACGAGCACACGGTGAAGGCGGGCCTCAACTATCGCTTCAATCTCGGCAACCTTGGCGGCCCCGCTTACGGCCGCTACTGAGATCGCCCTTACAATCAGAAGTAGAAAAGGCCGGCGCAAGCCGGCCTTTTTGCATCCGATCGCGTGCATCGATTCCGCACGGCGAACCGAGACGTCGCCACTGCGCGGCAGCCCTGAAAAATCCTGCAGATCGTCGCAATTTTCCCGATTTTGTTAACCGGCCGCACCGATACTCCCGCGCCGGGGAAACATCCAAGAGTAGTGGCCAAGGATAGTGGCCAAGCGTAGTGGGCCAGGGGGCACAGGGGCAATGGCGTTTCGGTTCAAGCTCGGCAAACCAAATCTCAAGCGTATCCATCTGCCGCAGATGGGCGTCAGGGGCAGCCTGTTCGCGGCATTCGCGGTGATCGCAGGCATGGCGCTGGTGATCAGCGCAGGCGCCGGCATCGTGCTGCATCAGCTCGGCGGCACCATGACCGACCTCAGCGGCCGCGACATTCCGCGGCTTGCCGCGAGCCTGCAACTTGCCGCGCAAAGCGCTTCGCTGGCGGCGCAAGGCCCCGGCCTGCTCGCCGTGCAGAGCGACGACGCGCTGAACGATCGCACCAAGAAGGTGCAGGACGTCGCGCGGCTCACCAACGCCAAGCTTGGCGAGATCATCGAGCTCGGCGCCGACAAATCCGTGGTCAGCGCGCTGCAGGAGAACGTCAAGAACACCGACGAGGCGACCAAGAGCCTGATCTCGGCGGCGCGCGAGCGGCTCGAGGTCGGCGCGCTGCGCGACAAGCAGTACAACGCACTGCGCAAGGCGCAGGCGGCGTTCGTCTCCGCCGCAAGTCCCGCGATGCTCGACGCGCAGACCCGGCTCAACGCCATCCTCGCCGCGGCCGAAGTCTCCGCGGACGACGCCACTGAAGCGGCCCGCACCGTCGGCCAGATCAGCAACGTGCTCGCCGCCGGCAATCTGATGGCCGCCGACATGACCGCGGCGCTGTCGGCCAATTCCAGCGAAACCCTCGATGCGATCGAGGCCGAGTTCAAGGCCGGGCGCGAACGCGTCAAGTCCAACCTCGAGGACCTGCCGAACAATCCCGCGATCGTGGCAGTGCGCGACACCGCTTCCAGGCTGCTCGTGCTCGGCGAAGGCAAGACCGGCGTGTTCAAGATCCGCCAGAAGGAGCTCGACGCGATCGACTACGGCCAGACCATCCTGGAAGAGACGCGCAAGCTCAATGTCGGGCTCGGCATCAGCGTGCAGCAGCTGGTCGACGCGGTGCAGAAGGAGACCGACAGCTCGACCTTCCAGGCACGGCAGCAGATCTCGCTCGCGACCATGGTGATGATCGGCCTCGGCGCCCTGACGCTGGTCGGCTCGTTCCTGTTCGTCTGGCTCTATGTCGGACGCAACATCCTGCGCCGCATCCGCGGCCTGCAGCGCTCGATGCAGCTGCTGTCCGACGGCGACCTCGACACCGAGATCCCGCAGAGCCGCCAGCGCGACGAGATCGCCGTCATGGCCGATGCGCTGCAGGTGTTCCGCGAGAGCATGGTCGAGAGCCGCGAGCTCACCGAAAACCAGAACAAGGACCGCAGCGCCAAGGCGGAGCGCGCCTCGCGCATGGAAGCGCAGATCGTCACGTTCGAATCCAACGTCCGCAGCGCGCTCGGCAGCCTGCAGACCGCGGCGAACTCGATGCAGTCGACCGCGCAGAGCATGTCGGCGACCGCGGACCAGTCGAGCGCATTGGTCAACGCCGTCGCGTCGGCCGCCGAGGAAACCTCGGTCAACGTGCAGACGGTATCGGCCGGCACCGAGGAGCTCTCGTCCTCGATCCAGGAGATCGGCCGCCAGGTCGTCACCTCGGCGGAGATCGCCCGCAAGGCGGTGGAGGAAGCCAGCGCCACCGACAGCACGATGCAGGGGCTCGCCGACAATGCCGCACGCATCAGCGTCGTGGTCGACCTGATCCAGACCATCGCCTCGCAAACCAATCTGCTCGCGCTCAACGCCACCATCGAGGCGGCGCGCGCCGGCGAGGCCGGCCGCGGCTTTGCCGTGGTCGCCTCCGAGGTGAAGAACCTCGCGAGCCAGACCGCGAAGGCGACCGAGGAAATCCGCCAGCAGATCGTCAGCATGCAGGAGGTGACGACGACGGCCGTCTCCGCGATCCGCAACATCTCGAGCACGATCGGCGAGATCAACGACGTCACCACCGCGATCGCCGCCGCGGTCGAGCAGCAGGGCGCGGCGACCCGCGAGATCGCCCGCAACATCCAGCATGCGGCGGGCGGCACCAGCGAGGTGTCGAGCAACATCGTCGGCGTCTCGACCGCCTCGGCCGAGGCGGGCACCGCCGCCGGCGAGGTGCTGAGCGCCTCCGACGCGCTGCGCCGCGAGGCCGACGTGCTGCGCTCGGAGATCGACGGCTTCCTGTCGAACATCCGCGCGGCCTGAGGTGCCATCGTCATTCCGGGGCGGTCCGCAGGACCGAACCCGGAATCTCGAGATTCCGGGTTCGCCTCTTCGAGGCGCCCCGGAATGACGGAAGTTTGTTCGCGCGCCCGTTCATATCATCCGGGTTACGGAATTCTCGGACTACCCGTCCCATTCTCCGGACGACTATCTGATTTTTCGGCTGGCGCGGCGGCCCGTGTGCCGCTAAGCCGGTAGCATGCATACGAAGACCGACCCCGTGCACTCCTCGGCGGAGGCACTGCGATACCCCTGGGAGAACCATCCCGGCCACGACCAGGTCGTGGAGGTAGCTCCCGGCGTGCTGTGGGCGCGGCTGAAGCTGCCGTTCCGCCTTAACCATGTGAACATCTATCTGCTCGCCGACGGCGACGGCTGGACCATGGTGGACGCCGGCTTCGGCAACGAGGAATCGATCGCGGCCTGGACCACGCTGTTCGAGGGGCCGCTGAAGCACGTCAAGGTCACCCGCCTGATCGTGACGCATTCGCATCCCGACCATGTCGGTCTCGCCGGCTGGATCACCGAGCGCTTCGGCTGTCCGCTGTTCATGTCGCAGGTGGAATATCTGCAGTCGGTCTATCACCAGAACCGCGGCACCGAGGAGCGGCGCAACGCGCAGCGGCTGTTCTTCCGCCGCCACGGCATGGACGAGGACCTCACGGAGAAGCTGCTCGGCCGCGGCCAGGACTATCTGAAGCGCGTGTCGGTGCTGCCGCCGTCCTATCACCGCCTCACCCATGGCGACGAGGTCGTGATCGGCATGCGGCGCTTCAAGGTGATCACCGGCGGCGGCCACGCGCTCGACCAGGTGATGCTGTATTGCGCGGCCGACAAGCTGTTCCTGTCCGCCGACCAGGTGCTCAGCAAGATCTCGCCCAATGTCAGCGTCTGGGCGGTCGAGCCCGAGCAGAACTCGCTCGGCGAATATCTGGCGTCGCTGGCAAGCCTGACCACCACCCTGCCCTACGACGTGATGGTGCTGCCCGGCCATGGCGTGCCGTTCTATGGGCTGAAGACCCGGATCAAGCAGCTCGCCGATCACCATGAGGAGCGCTGCCGGCTGATCGCCGAGGCTTGCCGCGAGGTGCCGCAGACCTCCAAGGAGCTGGTGCCGGTGGTGTTCCACAAGCACGTGCTCGACGAGCACCAGATGGGCTTTGCCGCGGGCGAGCTGGTCGCCCATGTCAACTACATGCTGGTCGAGGGCCGCCTGACGGCCGAGATGCACGCCGACGGCATGCTGCGCTTCAGGACCACCTGAGCCCCGCCGGGCGGCAAGCGTCGCCCGGCGATTTGACCGAAATCGAGCCGAACGGTCCCGAGCTAGGGCAATTTGCCCAACTGCGGCGCATGCCCAGATGTGGGTCAATGCATGGACATTAGAGCTGGAAAAGCTCTAAGAAGAAGCAGTCATTCCGGTCAGGTTCCGCTTTCTGGGTTTGCCGATGGATTACAGCCAGTTCTTCAATGCCGCCCTCAACCGCCTGCACGACGAGCGGCGATACCGGGTGTTCGCCGACCTCGAACGAATCGCGGGACGCTTCCCGCACGCCACCTGGCATTCGCCGAAGGGCAGCCGCAACGTCGTGATCTGGTGCTCCAACGACTATCTCGGCATGGGCCAGCACCCCAAGGTGGTCGGTGCCATGGTCGAGACCGCGACCCGGGTCGGCACCGGCGCCGGCGGCACCCGCAACATCGCGGGCACCCATCATCCGCTGGTGCAGCTCGAGGCGGAACTCGCCGACCTCCACGGCAAGGAAGCCTCGCTGCTGTTTACCTCGGGCTATGTCTCGAACCAGACCGGCATCTCGACGCTCGCCAAGCTGATCCCGAACTGCCTGATCCTGTCGGACGCGCTGAACCACAATTCGATGATCGAAGGCGTGCGCCAGGCCGGCTGCGAACGCCAGATATTCCGCCACAACGACGTCGCGCATCTCGAGGAGCTCTTGATCGCCGCCGGTCCCGACCGGCCGAAGCTGATCGTCTGTGAGAGCCTTTATTCGATGGACGGCGACGTCGCACCGCTCGGCAAGATCTGCGATCTCGCCGAGCAATACGGCGCCATGACCTATCTCGACGAAGTGCATGCGGTCGGCATGTACGGCCCGCGTGGCGGCGGCATCGCCGAGCGCGACGGCGTGATGCACCGGATCGATATCGTCGAGGGCACGCTGGCAAAAGCCTTCGGCTGCCTCGGCGGCTACATCGCAGGCCGCGCCGAGGTCATCGACGCGGTGCGCTCCTATGCGCCGGGCTTCATCTTCACGACCGCGCTGCCGCCGGCAATCTGCTCGGCCGCGACGGCTGCGATCCGGCACCTGAAGACCTCGAACTGGGAGCGCGAGCGCCACCAGGACCGGGCCGCCCGCACCAAGGCGATCCTGACCGCCGCCGGCCTGCCTGTCATGTCGAGCGACACCCATATCGTGCCGCTGTTCGTCGGCGATCCCGAGAAGTGCAAGCGGGCCTCCGACCTGCTGCTCGAGGACCACGGCATCTACATCCAGCCGATCAACTATCCGACGGTCGCCAAGGGCACCGAGCGGCTGCGCATCACGCCCTCGCCCTACCATGACGACGGCCTGATCGACGCGCTGGCCGAGGCGCTGCTCCAGGTCTGGGACCGGCTCGGCCTGCCCCTGCACCAGAAGTCGCTGGCCGCCGAGTAACCCTATCCGTTTCCGACCCCGAATTTGGGCCGGCCGTGCATCGCGCGGCCGGTCCTTTGCGTTATAATCCTGACAACCGGCCCTTCCCCAGCGGCCGGGACAGGAGATGAGCAGCGATGCTGCACGACTGGGGCGTAATCGCCACGGCGTTCGCCTACATCGGATTGTTGTTCTTCATTGCCAGCCGCGGCGACCGCAGCTCGCCGGGCGAGCGCGGCCGCGCCAGCCAGTGGATCTACCCGCTGTCGCTGGCGATCTACTGCACCTCCTGGACCTTCTTCGGCTCGGTCGGCTTTGCCACCCGCACCAGCATCGACTTCCTGGCGATCTATGTCGGCCCGATCGTGATGGTCGGACTGTGCACGCCGCTGCTGCGCCGGGTGATCGCGCTCGCCAAGTCGCAGAACATCACCTCGATCGCCGATTTCATCGCCGCGCGCTACGGCAAGAGCCAGGCGGTGGCGGCGACCGTGGCACTGATCGCGATCATCGGCTCGGTGCCCTACATCGCGCTGCAGCTGAAAGCAGTAGCCTCGTCACTTGAGACCATCCTGAGCGAGGACCAGGCGTTCTCGAAAATCCCTGTGATCGGCGACATCGCGCTGATGGTGACGCTGGCGATGGCGGTGTTCGCGGTGCTGTTCGGCACCCGCCACACCGACGCGACCGAGCACCAGCACGGCCTGATCCTCGCGATCGCGGCTGAGTCCATCGTCAAGCTGGTCGCCTTCATCGCCGCCGGCGCTTTCGTCACCTTCTGGATGTTCTCGCCGGTCGAGCTCTACGAGCGCGCCCTGAAGACGCCGGAGGCGGTGCGCGCGATCGAATATGTCCCGTCGATCGGCAATTTCCTGATCATGACGCTGCTGTCGTTCTGCGCGGTCATGCTGCTGCCGCGCCAGTTCCATGTCAGCGTGGTGGAGAATTCGACGCCCGCCGAAGTCACCCGGGCGCGCTGGCTGTTCCCGCTCTACCTCATCGCCATCAACCTGTTCGTGATTCCGATCGCGATCGCAGGCCTCGTCATCTTCCCGTTCGGCGCGGTCGATGCCGACATGTTCGTGCTGGCGCTGCCGATCGAGGGCAATTCGCAATTGCTCAGCCTCGCCGTGTTCGTCGGCGGGCTGTCGGCGGCGACCGCGATGGTGATCGTCGAATGCGTCGCGCTGTCGATCATGGTCTCCAACGACATCGTGCTGCCGCTGGTCTTGCCGCGCAGCGACGACGCCAGCGCCGGCCAGAAGGACTTTGGCGATTTCCTGCTGAAGGCGCGCCGCTTCTCGATCTTCGCCATCATGGTGCTGGCGTATTTCTACTATCGCGCGCTCGGCAACACCCAGCTGGTCGCGATCGGCCTGTTGTCGTTTGCCGCGATCACCCAGCTGGCGCCGGCGTTCTTCGGCGGCCTGTTCTGGCGCAGAGCCACCGCACGCGGCGCCATGGCGGGCATGCTGGTCGGCTTCGCGACGTGGCTCTACACGCTGTTCATCCCGAGCTTCCTGGAAACCTCGACCGCCGGCCTGATGCTGCTGCAGCACGGGCCGTTCGGGATCGAGGCGCTGCGGCCGCAGGCGCTGTTCGGCGCCGACCTGCCGCCGCTGCTGCACGGCGTGCTGTGGAGCCTCGCGCTCAACATCCTCACCTATGTGCTGTTCTCGCTGGCGCGCGCGCCGTCCTCGATCGAGTTGTTGCAGGCCGACGTGTTCGTGCCCAACGCGCTGGCCCCGATCGCGCCCAGCTTCCGGCGCTGGCGCACCACGGTGACGGTGGAGGATATCCAGAGCACGGTGACGCAATATCTCGGCCCCGACCGCACCCGCGAGGCCTTCGCCTCCTTCGCCGTCGACCGCAACATCGTGCTGCTGGCGTCGGCTCCGGCCGATTTCGAGTTGCTGCAGCATGCCGAGCGGTTGATCGCCTCCTCGATCGGGGCCGCGTCCTCGCGCCTTGTGATGTCGCTGCTGCTGCAACGGCGCACGGTGTCGGCCAAGGCCGCGCTGAAACTGCTCGACGACTCCCACGCCGCCCTGCACTTCAACCGCGAGATCCTGCAGACCGCGCTCAATCACGTGCGCCAGGGCATCGCGGTGTTCGACGCCGATCTGCAGCTGATCTGTTCCAACCGCCAGTTCTCCGAATTGCTGGGGCTGCCGCAGCATCTGGTGCAGCTCGGCATCCCGCTGTCCGAAATCCTCGAATTCATGGGCGCGATCAGTCCGCCTGCGTCCGGCGACGGCGACAGCCTGCTGCAGGCCCGCCTGCGCGCCTACACCACTGAGGGCGAGCCTTATCTGGAACGCTTCACCGACCGCCATCTGGTGATCGAGGTGCGTGCCAACCGCATGCCGGGCGGCGGGCTCGTCATCACCTTCTCCGACGTCACGCCGAGCTTCGAGGCGGCGGAGGCGCTGGAGCGCGCCAACGCGACGCTGGAAAAGCGGGTGCGCGACCGCACCGAGGAGCTGACGCGGCTGAATTCGGAGCTCGCGCTCGCCAAGGGCATCGCGGAAGACGCCAACGCCTCGAAGACACGCTTCCTTGCGGCCGCCAGCCACGACATCCTGCAGCCGCTCAATGCGGCGCGCCTCTACGTCACGAGCCTGGTCGAGCGCCAGAACGGCGGCGAGGATTCGCGCCTCGTCGAGAACATCGACGACTCGCTCGAGGCGATCGAGGACATCCTGGGCGCGCTGCTCGACATTTCCAGGCTCGATGCCGGCGCCATGACGCCGGCGATCACGAGCTTCCGGATGGCCGACCTGATGCGCTCGCTGGAGATCGAGTTCATGCCGATCGCCCGCGACAAGGGCCTCGACCTGCGCTTCGTGCCGTGCTCGCTGCCGGTCGAATCCGACCGCTCGCTGCTGCGCCGGCTGCTGCAGAACTTCATCTCCAACGCGATCAAATATACCCCGCGCGGCCGCGTCTTGATCGGCTGCCGCCGCCGCGGCACCACGCTCCAGATCAGCATCTTCGACACCGGCGTCGGCATTCCCGTGCAGAAGCGCGGCGAGATCTTCAAGGAGTTCCACCGCCTCGAGCAGGGCGCCCGGATCGCCCGCGGCCTCGGCCTCGGCCTGTCGATCGTCGAGCGGCTGGCGCGGGTGCTCAACCACCGCATCGCGATCTCGGCCAATGTCAGCGGCGGCTCGGCGTTCTCGGTCACCGTGCCGGTCGCGACCGCGGTCAACCATACTGCGGCCGTCACCACCGCCACGCCCCTGTCGAAGACGCCGATGAGCGGCTCGCTGATTGTCTGCATCGAGAACGATCCCGCCATCCTCGACGGCATGAAGACGCTGCTGACGGCGTGGGACGCCGAGGTGATCGCGGTGCTCGACGCCGACGGCGCGATCAGCGCGATCGAGGCCGCCGGTGGCCGCGTCACCGGCGTCCTGGTCGACTACCATCTCGACCGCGGCAACGGCGTCGCCGCGATCCGCGAGATCCGCCGCCGCTTCGGCGACGGCATTCCGGCGATCCTGATCACCGCCGACCGCAGCCCTGCGGTGCGCGCCGCCGCGCGCGAGGAAAACATCGCGGTGCTGAACAAGCCGGTGAAACCCGCCTCGCTCCGCGCCCTACTCGGACAATGGCGCACCCAGCAGATGGTGGCGGCGGAGTAGCGCGCGGCGGCGCAATCCGGGCGCGCATCTCGCATTGGATCATGATGCGACTGGATCGAATCGCATCATGAAGGCACGGCAAAGACACGGCGCTCCCTCCCGCAAGCGCGAGAGGTGAAGCGAGCCTGCGCAGTGGCCGGCTCAACCGAAAATCACATGCTCCAGCAAGATCGCCAAGCGTCGGTTCAGTTCGGCCCCATTCCGGCCGACGCCGGGTGCCCTGGCACCTGAAAGCGCTTGCCTGTGTCGGTGACGTTGGTTCCGTCGACCTTGAGGATCGAGAAATCCTGGCTGAGGTAGTTCCCGACCAGGATGTATTTTCCGTCAGGCGTGAAGACCGCGGCCTCAGGCAGTCCGCCGACTTCGATATCTCCGGTCTTGGTCACTTTCTTGCCGTCGATCTTCAGGACCGAGACGCTGCCGTTCTTCTCATGGAAGAACGCATTCTTCATGTTCGAGCCGCGCAGGATCACCGAGACTGCGAGATCCCCCTTCGGACTGACGCCAAGCCCCTCCGGTCCATCGCCGACCACCACGCGATCGATGATGCGCGGCGGCTTCGCTTCGAGATCGATGACGCTGGCCGTGTCGACGCTGCCGTCCGACGCGCCTGAGTTGCCATTGTCCGACGTCAACGCGATCTTGCTGTTCGGGGTCACTGCGACGTTGTAAGGCCATTGGCCGGCCGGCAGGTCTATCTTGGCGTAGGTGACTTTGTCGCCGGCGATATCGAGCACCGATATCTTGTGCCCGGGAAAACGCGCGACCAGCGCGTGCTTGCCGTCTGGCGCGAACGCGACATGTGCGACACTGTCTGGCATCGATATCGTGTCGGTGATCTTGACGTCAGTGCCGTTGACCGAAAGCACGCTGATCGAATTGTCCCCGCGGTTGGCAACCAACGCCGTCTTGCCATCGGGACTGAAGCTCAACCCTGATGGCTGCTTTCCGCCGGCAATGGTCGCTGCCAGCTTGGGCGGGGTCGCCTTGAGATCGATCACATAGATCTTGTTATCCGGCACCTGCTTCAGAGCGTCGCCTTCCTTCACCACGTCGACCGAATCCGCGACCAGCGCCACCGTTCCGGTCGGATCGATAGCGACGTTGACCGGGGGGCCGACTACCGAGTTCTTCAATGGGAGAGAAGCCGCAATCTTCGGGTTCTCGGGATCGGCGAGATCGATGATCAGCACTTGATCCTTGCCGGGCGCTGACAGCACCGGCTTGCCGTCGTCGTCCCACAACAGCTTCTCGTCCAGGCCGACGATCATCAAGGGCTTGGCCTGAGCGCAATTGAAAGAGCTGGTACCGAGAAGGATTGCCGCAGCCAGAGATAGTCCGGCGACGCGAGTGACGGAAATCATGGCGTTCTCCCCAAAAGCACGCGGCCTCTCACGGGCCGATGCCGGACAGGATACTCGGTTTTCGACCGATGCGCAGTTTGAATGGAATCTGGATGGCTTCGCGAAAGCGTGCCATCGGGCGCTTTCGCGCCCCTTTTTTCAATGCCGTGGCCCGAGGCCGGCGATCACAGCTGGAGTTGCTCGGGACTACGTCGGCGGCGTGCCCTGGCGCCACTGGCCGCCGGCGATCTTGGCGGCGGCGATCACGGCTTGGGTGCGGCTTTCGACGCCGAGCTTCTGCAGGATCGCCGAGACATGGGCCTTGATGGTGGCTTCGGAGACGCCGAGCTCATAGGCGATCTGCTTGTTGAGCAGCCCCTCGGACAGCATCATCAGCACCCGCACCTGCTGCGGGGTCAGCGTCACCAGCCGGTCGCGCAGCCGCGTCATGTCGGGATCGCCGGCCGCCGACAGATCGGTGTCCGGCGGCACCCAGACGTCGCCCTCCATCACCTTCATGATGGCATCCCGCAGCGTCTCGACGCCGAAGCGCTTGGGGATGAAACCGGAAGCGCCAAAGTCGAGCGAGCGGCGGATGGTCCCGGCATCGTCACTGGCGGATACGATCACCACCGGGATCGCCGGATACTGCGCCCGCAGATAGATCAGGCCGGAGAAACCGCTGATCCCCGGCATGCTCAGGTCCAGCAGGATCAGGTCGACCTCGGAGTCCCGTTCCAGCAGCGCGGTCAGATCCTCGAACGATCCGGCCTCGCTGATCGTGGCCGAACTCACGACGCTCGACACCGCCTGACGCAACGCATCGCGGAACAGCGGATGGTCGTCGGCGATGACAAGATGAGTATTGGCAGCAGCAGTCATCTCAGTCCCACAAGCGGGCCTTAGGCAAACCCGCGTCGCTCGGTTTTCGCCCGCGCGGCAGTATCACGCAAGCGCTTGATAATACCAGATGCCAACGCGGTTAACCCGCGCAGCTTGTGCGCCGCAATAGACGCCTGCGGAGGCGCTCCATCCTGCTCTTCCTTCAGAAGATAGGTTCGATCCTGAAAAGGCCAAAAGTCTTATTGGGGCGGGTTTCACTGCGATGTTACCTTCATCTCAAGCCGAGGGCCTATTCGGGCCTCACCCGCCAGCCGGGGGCGAGCATGGCAGCAATATTTCGGGGGGAGCAATCCAGATGTCCACTATGACTGCAACTTCGGCGCGGCCCGCCGGCATGACAAAGGATGAGCGTTTCGTCATCCTCGCGTCGTCGCTCGGTACCGTGTTCGAGTGGTACGACTTCTATCTCTACGGTTCGCTGGCCGGCATCATCGGCGCGCAGTTCTTCTCGGACTATCCGCCGGCGACCCGCGACATCTTCGCGTTGCTGGCCTTCGCCGCGGGCTTCCTGGTGCGCCCGTTCGGCGCGATCGTGTTCGGCCGGGTCGGCGACATCGTCGGCCGCAAATACACCTTCCTCGTCACCATCCTGATCATGGGTCTGTCGACCTTCATCGTCGGCCTGTTGCCCAACGCCAAGACCATCGGCATCGCGGCGCCGATCATCCTGATCTCGCTGCGCCTGCTGCAGGGCCTCGCGCTCGGCGGCGAATATGGCGGTGCCGCGACCTATGTCGCTGAGCATGCCCCGCCCGGCAAGCGCGGCTACTACACCTCGTTCATCCAGACCACGGCAACGCTTGGACTGTTCCTGTCGCTGCTGGTGATCCTGTTCACGCGAACCCTCACCGGCGAAAAGGACTTCGCCGACTGGGGCTGGCGCATTCCATTCCTGGTGTCGGTGCTGCTGCTCGGCATCTCGGTCTGGATCCGGCTGCGGCTGAACGAATCGCCGGTGTTCCAGCGGATGAAGGAGGAGGGCAAGACCTCCAAAGCGCCGCTGACCGAGGCCTTCGCGACCTGGAGCAACGCCAAGATCGTGATCCTCGCGCTGCTCGGCCTGACCATGGGCCAGGCGGTGATCTGGTACACGGGCCAGTTCTACGCGCTGTTCTTCCTGCAATCGATCCTGAAGGTCGACGGCTACACCGCCAACCTCTTGATCGCCTGGTCTCTGTTGCTCGGCACCGGCTTCTTCCTGGTGTTCGGCGCGCTGTCGGACAAGATCGGCCGCAAGCCGATCATCCTGGCCGGCTGCCTGATCGGCGCACTCACGCTGTTCCCGATCTTCAAGATGATCACGACCAACGCCAATCCGGCGCTGGAGAAGGCCTATGAGACGGTCAAGGTGCAGGTGGTTGCGGATCCGGCCGGCTGCGGCGATCTGTTCAACCCGGTCGGCACCCGCGTCTTCAGCGCGCCTTGCGACACCGCCCGCGCCTTCCTTGCCCAATCGTCGGTGAAATATTCGACGGTGCCGGGCCCGGCCGGCTCGCCGGTGAAGATCCTGATCAACGACAAGGAAGTGCCGTATACGGACGCCAAGACGTCGAACCCCGCAATCCTCGCGGCGGTGCAGGCGGCGGGCTATCCGAAGCCGGGTGACGCCGGCATCGTGAAGATGTCGCACCCGTTCGATGTCTTCCGTCCGCAGGTGGCCGCGGTCATCGGCCTGCTGTTCATCCTGGTGCTCTACGTCACCATGGTCTACGGCCCGATCGCCGCCATGCTGGTCGAACTGTTCCCGACCCGCATCCGCTACACCTCGATGTCGCTGCCCTATCATATCGGCAACGGCTGGTTCGGCGGCCTGCTCCCGGCGACCGCGTTCGCGATCACCGCCTCGACCGGCGACATCTACTCCGGTCTCTGGTATCCGGTCATCTTCGCCGCAATCACCGTCGTGGTCGGCGCGCTGTTCATTCCGGAAACCAAGGACGTCGACATCACCAAGACCTGACCGTCGACATCGCGATCAAAATGCATCGGCCGCGGAGCGATCCGCGGCCGATGTCATTTGGAGGCGAGGTCTTGAAAGATAGGTCGCGCGTGTCAGCGCGTGGCGCCGACGAATTGCAGCACGATCTCGCGCCGGTGCGGACGGGCGCGATGCTCGATCAGATAGATGCCCTGCCAGGTGCCGAGCGCCATCTGACCGTCGAGCACGGGGACCTGCAGCGAGGTCGCCGTCAGCATGGTCTTGATGTGCGCCGGCATGTCGTCAGGGCCTTCGGTGTCGTGACGCCAGCCGCCGTCTTCGGGCGCTGCGCGGTCGAGCGCATTCTTCAGATCGACCAGCACGGTCGGATCGGCATTCTCCTGGATTGTCAGCGAGGCCGAGGTGTGGCGGATGAACAGCGTGACCGCACCCTCGCCGGCACGCGCCTCGCGCAGGAATTTGGCGACCTCGCGCGTGATGTCGGTAAAGCCGGCGCCCGACGTTTCGACCGCCAGGCGCGACGACACGATGCTGGTTGCCGCGACGGAGGATGGCGCCGAGTGCGTGATGGTCCTCGATGAGTTCATCTGTAACTCTCACTATGTCGTCCCGGCGAAGGCCGGGACCCATACTCCGCGGCCCCTCAGTTACGAAGATTTGGAGTTGCCAGCTTAGCCACCCAACTCCCAGCGGTGGTTATGGGTCCCGGCTCCCGTGCGCAATTGCGCACTAGGCCGGGACGACGCTGGATAGACGGCGCCAGCACAACATCAAATCTTGCCGCCATTGACGTCGCGCTGCACGCGGTTGGCCATCTCGATCAGCCGCCGCCAGGCCCGTTCCAGGAACGACATCATGCGATCCATGTCGCGGTCGCTCGGCAGCGGGATCTCGATCTTGCGCTCGCCCTCGGCGACCTTCGGCTCGGTCTTGGGCTCCGCCTTCTTCAGCTGATCCGATTTCGGCAACGCCTCGTCGGTCTTGGCCGACGGTGCGCGCGCAGCGAGCTCGCCCTTGAGCTTGTCGTTGTCGGCTTGCAGGCGACCGATCTCGGCATCCAGCGCCGCCCGCTCATCCGGCACCATGTAACAGGCCCAGCCGGCGCTGGAATTGGTGCAGGTCGACACGGCGCCGGTGTGCGTGTCGAGCCGCAGGAAACCGTCGCCGGCCGGAGACAATGCGTAGCGGCCATTTTCGGTGTCCGGCGCGGTTTGCGCGATCGCCGCGCCGCCGCTTGCGATCAGGATGGCAGCAATTGCGATGGACAATTTCGACGGCGACATCGCGATGGGCATGGCTTGCTCCGCCTCAACCTGATTCCTGCCCTAGACCACAGAGCTATAGGGCTTGCGGCCCGACTTCAACGCGTCTTCAAGCAATTCGATCCGGTCCTGGCCCCAGAACACCTCGCCATCGAGCACGTATCCGGGCGAGCCGAACACGTCGGCGTCCAGTGCATTCTGGCGATTCTGCTCATAGGCCGCGCTGATCGCTTCAGTGCCGGAGCGCTCGACCAGCTGCCGGCCGGGCAAACCGGCATCGTCGGCGAGCTTCACCAGCGTCTCAGGATCAGCAAGATTAAGCTGCTGCTCCCACACCGCGGGATAGGCCCGTTGCAGGAACGGCTCGGGGTCGAGGCCGGACTCGAGCATCGCGATCACCACGCCATCGGCAAGGCGCCCGTTGAACGGCCAGTTGGCCGGCTGCAGATGAAAATTCAGCCCGCGCTTGTCGCGCCAGCGCTGCAACTCGATCATCCGATAGCGCTGCCGCACCGGATGGCGCTTGGCGAGCGGCAGTCCGCCGGTCTCGGAGAACAGATCGACCAGCAGCACAGGCCGGTAATTTACCTTGAGATCGTAAGTGCTTACGAGTCGAACGAAGGGCTTGTGGCCGATATAGGCCCAGGGGGATTGCAGCGAGAAGTAGTAATCGATCTGGCGCGACATGCGGAACCTGACTGCGTGAGAGGACGGGACTTTCGGCGATCCCAGCAGAGCGGGAATAGCCACGCAATATCGCTCAATGCCACGCAAGCTGTTGCACTGCGATCACTGCGTCACTCTGACCTTGAATATCTCCAAATAAAACCAGCAGAATCAAAGCAATAACTGGTTACGACGCAATCTTGACTTGATTAGACGCGGTAAGTATGGTCCGCGCGGCTTTTGACGGGGACGGGCGCAATTTCCATCATCCGCGGCATCGGTTAGTGTTTGCAGCATGGCTGAGAACACCAACGACGGCGCAAATGGAAGTCGCGATCAATCGCCTCCTGACGAAGCTGCGCTTTCCGCAAGGCTCGGAAGTCTCGATCATCGGTTGTCAGAAATTCGCGACAGCCGCAGGAGCAAGACTGATCAATCCGGTAATGAAAGCGGGGACAGTGCGGCCAGAGCTTCGGCTATGGCGCTCGGTTTTCGTCTTTCCTCGGAGCTGATCGCGGGCGTTGCCGTCGGAGCGGCGATTGGCTGGGGGTTCGACCGTTTGCTGTCGACGTCGCCATTCGGCTTCATCGTGTTAACGCTGCTCGGCTTCGTCGCCGGGGTGGTCAACGTGGTGAGGTCCGCGGGCGTGGCCTCGGGCAAGCGCTGAGCGCTGGCGGGAAGTCACGACATTTGAAATTCGATTACCGGCACGATAGCCGGTGGACCAAGAGCCGCGCGGATGAAAATCGACCCGATCCACCAGTTCAATATCGAGCCCCTCTTCACGCTCGGCCACATCGGCAATCACACGATCGCCTTCACCAATTCCTCGCTCTTCATGCTCATCGCGGTGCTGCTGATTGCGCTGCTGATGCTGGCGAGCGGCCGGGAACTGGTTCCGGGACGGCTGCAGTCGGTCGCCGAGATCTCCTACGAGTTCGTCGCCACCACGATTCGCAGCACGGCCGGCGCGGAAGGCATGAAGTTCTTCCCGCTGATCTTCTCGCTGTTCATGTTCCTCTGCGTCTCGAACCTGGTCGGCGTCATCCCCTACACCTTCACGATCGCGAGCCACCTGATCGTCACCGCGGCGCTCGCGCTTTTGGTGTTCTTCACCGTCCTGATCTACGGCGTCTACAAGAACGGCCTGAAATTCTTCAGCATCTTCGTCCCCCACGGCGTTCCGATCTACATCCTGCCGCTGGTCATGTTCATCGAGATCCTGTCGTTCTTCCTGCGGCCGGTCTCGCACAGCGTTCGTCTGTTCGCCAACATGCTGGCCGGCCACATCGCATTGAAGGTGTTCGCGGGCTTCGTCGCGATGCTCGGCTTCTCGCTGGGCGCGCTCGGCTGGGTCGGCGGCGTGCTGCCGCTGGCGCTCACGATTGCGCTGTATGCCCTCGAACTGCTGGTCGCGTTCCTGCAGGCCTACGTGTTCGCGATCCTGACCTGCATCTACCTCAACGACGCCATTCATCCGGGACACTAAGCGGTCCGGGGAATCTCCACCCACCAATCTGTCTATCTTTCTCAAGGAGCTACATATGGAACCGGCAGCAGCAAAACTTATCGGCGCGGGCATCGCGTGCATCGGCATGGGCGGCGCGGGCGTCGGCGTGGGCATCATCTTCGGCAACTACCTCGCCGCTGCGGTGCGTAACCCGTCGGCCGCTCAGGGCCAGTTCGGCAACCTGATCTTCGGCTTCGCCGTGACCGAAGCGCTCGGCATCTTCTCGCTGCTGATCGCGCTGCTCCTGCTGTTCGTTCCGCTCTGAGCGGCACCCCGGTTCCGCTCTGCGGTAACCCGGTTCCGCTTTGCGGTAACCCCTTCGCGCCGCCCAAGGTTCGTTCCAAGGGCGGCGCGCATGACAGCAACAGGAGAACACCATGGCTGAGAGTCATGGCGAGGCAAAAGGCCAGAAAGCCGGCGCCCACACCGAGACCGACGGCGGACATCACGGCGGAGCCTTTCCGCCGTTCGATTCGTCCAACTTCGCCTCGCAGCTGGTGTCGCTGGCGATTGCATTTGTCGCGCTCTACCTGATCGTGTCGCGTATCGCCCTGCCGCGCGTCGGCGGGACGATCGATGCACGTCAAAACAAGATCGAGGGCGATCTGGCCGAGGCGCAGAAGCTGAAGGACGAGTCCGACGCGGCGCTGAAGGCCTACGAGACCGAGCTGGCGAATGCGCGCGCCAACGCGCAGGCGATCGGCAACGAGACCCGCGAGAAGCTGAACGCGGCGTCGGAAGCCGAGCGCAAGGCGCTGGAAGAGAAGCTGGCGGCAAAGCTCGCCGACGCCGAGAAGCAGATCGCAACGACGAGGACCAACGCCATGAGCAACGTCCGCGGCATCGCGGCCGATGCGGCCGGCGCCATCGTCCAGCAACTTGCCGGCGTCACGCCGGACGCCAATGCGGTCAACAGCGCCGTCGACGCGTCGCTGAAGGGATAGACGATGTTTTACGAACCGGAAACCTGGGTTGCGATCGCCTTCGTCCTTCTGCTGGTCGTGTTCGGCTATCTCGGCGTTCATCGCACCCTGCTGACGGCGCTCGACCACCGCGCCGAGCGCATCAAGGCCGAGCTGGAAGACGCCCGCCGTCTGAAGGACGAGGCCAATAAGCTGCTCGGCGAGTACAAGGCGCGCCGCGCCAGCGCGGAGCGCGAGGCCGAGGAGATCATCTCCAACGCCAAGGCCGAAGCCGAGCGGATCGCGGCCGAAGCCAAGACCAAGATGGAAGATTTTGTCGCGCGGCGGACCAAGACCGCCGAGAGCAAGATCGCCCAGGCCGAGGCCCAGGCCGTGGCCGATGTCCGCGCCGCCGCGGCCAACGCCGCCGTGACCGCCGCCTCGACCATCCTGTCGCAGTCGGTCAAGGGCTCGGTTGCCGACAACCTCGTCGGCAAGGGCATCGCCGAAGTCCGCTCCAAGCTGAACTGACGCGATCTGAACTCCTTAAAAAAGGCCGGCGCGAGCTCATCGCGCCGGCCTTTTGTTTTGGCCAAATTCGTCCGTTTGACGCGTTTTCGTCACGCGAACCGGCGTCCACTTCGCTCGAAAACGCTCTGTTACTTCTTCTTGTGCGGCGCGCGGGCCTTGGGCTCCGGCTTCAGCGCCTGCGGGTCGAAGCCGATATAGAAGATGTAATTGTCGTTGTCGGCCGGCGACGGCGCCGGATAGACGACGTCCTCGGCGACCAGGCTGAACGGCACGCTGCCGCTTTCGTCCATCTGCACCGTGGTGGTGTAGGCCTTGGTCATGATCGTCTTCTCGCCGACGCCGCCCTGCACCACGGCAACGCGCAGCGGCACCTGAATGCTCGGTGGCGCGCCCTGGGGACCGACAATGATCCGCCCCTGAATACCGATCTTGGCCGTGATCTGGCCGCTGTTCAGATTGCATTGCCGCGCCGTGCGCGTGATCGAGGCGAGGAACTTGACGTCGTTGCCGACCGCTTCCTTGCCGTTCGCGGCCACCGAATAGGTCGAGGCTCCGGAGCGGATCTGCACCGGCGGGCAGGTCAGTTCGGCGTCGGCATCGTTGAGCTGCTGCGGCGCAGCGGGCGTCGCCGGCTTGTCCTGGTCGGACGAGCCTCCGCCGAACAGGCTCTTGAAGCGGTCGCTCAGCGACTGCGCAGGAGCTGCCGAAGGCAACAAAGTGGCACCGAGACCGATCGATACCGCCGCTGCGAGCGCGAACCTGATCACCCTTTCACCCATCAATATCCTCAAATTTCCCAACCGGGGTTCCCTGTTTTGCGGCCGTTATAGCAAGGCAATGGCGGCGAACCCAAGGCATCGAGGGTGGCACCGCCATCCACAAAAAGGCTTACGGATCAGCCGCGGAAATCCTCGTGCAGCAGGCCGAACAGCAGATGGTCTTGCCAGATCCCGTTGATGCAGAGATAGCGCCGCGCCAGGCCCTCGCGGGTGAAGCCGCACTTCTCCAGCACGCGGATCGACGAGGCATTGGAGGGAATGCAGGCCGCCTCGATGCGGTGCAGATTGAGCTCGCCGAACAGCGAGGGCAGCAGCACCCGCAGCGCCGTCGTCATGTAGCCGCGATGGGCATGCGGCAGCCCGACCCAGTAGCCGATCGTGCCGGCCTGCACGATGCCGCGGCGGACATTGGCGAGCGTGATGCCGCCGATCATCACCCCGTCCGATTCGCGGAAGATGATGAACGGATAGGAGCGGTCGGCGGCGATATCCTCGGTGTAGCGGCGAAGCCTGCGGCGGAAGCCGGCGCGGGTCAGGTCGTCGGAGGGCCAGATCGGTTCCCACGGCGTGAGATAGGCGCGGCTGAATTCGCGCAATTGCGCCCATTGCGGGAAATCCGACATCTGCGGCGCGCGCAGCAACAGCCCGTGACCGCGCGGCATCAGTGCAGCGGGTCCATTGGACGGCAAACGAAACAGGGCCATGGCCCAACACTCCCCGCCACTTCTCCCTCGCCCCGCCCTTGCGGGAAGAGGGTCGGGGTGAGGGGTCTTACCGCAGATTCGGTCTTGCGGCTCTACCCTCACCCGAAGCCTTCGGCCATAGCCGAGGCTCCGCCTCGGCGTATGTCCTTCAACGGCCGCCGGTAGGCGGCCTATGCTCTCCCCGCAAGCGCGGGGCGAGGTAAGCAAAATTCTTAATGCAGCAGCGTCTTTGCCTTCGACGTCGTCAATCCTTCCGCAAAAGCCACCGCCGTGTCCAGACCCCTGCCGCTGCCGAGCGCGACAACGGCGGGCCGGCTGCGCGCCAGCAGGGCACGGGCGGCGTTGCGGCTCGATTCGACGCTGACCGCGTCGATCCGGGCCACCAGTTCTTCCACCGTCTGCGGCCGGCCATAGGCTAGCACATGGCGTGCCAATTGTTCGGCCCGCGATGAACAGCTTTCCAGCGCCATCAACAGGCCGGCCTTCATCTGCGCCTTGGCGCGGGCGACCTCGGCCTCGGTCAGGGTTTCCACCGCGTCGTTGATGACGTCGACGATGACTTCCATCATTTCCGGCGCATCCGCCGGATCGGTCCCGGTGTAGAGGCCGAAGAAGCCGGTGTCGGTGTAGGGCGCGTGGAAGGTGTAGATCGAGTAGCACAGCCCGCGCTTCTCGCGCACCTCCTGGAACAGCCGCGACGACATCCCGCCGCCGAGCGTGTTGGTGAAGACCTGCAGCGAGAACAGCGACGGGTCGGTCTGCGGCACGCCTTCGAGCGCTAGCGTCAGATGCGCCTGCTCGAGGTCGCGATGCACCACCCGCGAGCCGCCTTTGCCGAACATCGCGACCTGCGGCTTCGGCGCCGGGGTGGCGTCGAAGCTCGCAAACTTCTGCGTGACGTCCTCGACGATCCGCACGTGATCGACCGCGCCGGCGGCCGCGACCACCATGTCGGGGGCGCGGTAATGCGTCGAGAGATAGCCGCGCAGCATGTCGCGATCGAAGACCTTCAGCGTCTTGGCGGTGCCGAGCAGCGAGCGCCCCATCGGCTGCTCCGGATAGCAGAGCTCGTTGAGATGCTCGAACACGACGTCGTCGGGCGTATCCTGCGCCGCGCCGATCTCCTGCACGATGACGCTCTTCTCGCGCTCCAGCTCGTCCGGCACGAAGGACGGGTTGGCGAGGATGTCGGACAGCACGTCGAGCGCCAGCGGCACGTCGGCCTTCATCACCCGCGCATAATAGGCCGTGGTCTCGGTCGAGGTCCCGGCATTGAGGTCGCCGCCGACCGCCTCGATCTCCTCGACGATCTCGCGCGAGGAGCGCCGCGCCGTGCCCTTGAACGCCATGTGTTCGAGCAGATGCGAGATGCCGTGCTCGTTCGGCTTCTCGTCGCGCCCGCCGACGCCGGCCCAGACCCCGAGCGCCGCGGTTTCCAGATGCGGCATGGTGTCGGTGACGATTGTCAGTCCGCTCGGCAGCTTGGTGATTTCAACGCCCATCAGGCAACTCCCTGCTTGGCAGCACGGCTGACCGACAGCACGAAGCGCTCGACCTCGGCGGAATCATTCTTCATGACCGTGATGTGTTCGGATTTGCTCATCAGGCCTCCGAGCCAGACCGGCAGCTGCGGACGCACCCCGCAGGCGGCTTCCACCGCGTCGGGGAATTTGGCCGCGTGCGCGGTCGACAGCACGATGTTCGGGATCCTGGAATCCGAGGTGTCGCGGTCGGCGACCGCGAGCGCCACCGCGGTGTGGGGATCGACCAGATCGCCCGCCTCGCGCCAGGCGGCGCGGATCGCGGCCGCCGTCTCGGTCTCGTCGGCGCGGCCGGCGTCGAACTCACGGCGCACGGCGGCCAGCGTCGCATCCGGCAGCACGAAACGGCCGGACTGCTTCAGCGAGGCCATCAGGCGGCGGACCTGATCGGCGTCGCGGCCGCTCGCCTCGAACAGCAGCCGCTCGAAGTTCGACGACACCTGGATGTCCATCGACGGCGACGTCGTGGCGTGTACCTCGCGCACCTCGTAGATGCCGGTCTTCAGCGTGCGCGCCAGGATGTCGTTGACGTTGGCGGCGATGCGCAAGTTCCGGATCGGCAGCCCCATCCGCTTGGCGACATAGCCCGCGAAGATGTCGCCGAAATTGCCGGTCGGCACCGTGAAGTCGACGGTGCGCTGCGGCGAGCCGAGCGCGACCGCCGAGGTGAAGTAATAG
Organism: Bradyrhizobium sp. USDA 4538; assembly: GCF_024171045.1. Classification (NCBI taxonomy): domain Bacteria; kingdom Pseudomonadati; phylum Pseudomonadota; class Alphaproteobacteria; order Hyphomicrobiales; family Nitrobacteraceae; genus Bradyrhizobium; species Bradyrhizobium sp. USDA 4538. Next base: position 4,550,470 of record NZ_JALJZE010000001.1, on the reverse strand, counting down.
ACCACCTGCGCGACGATGCGCGCCCAGTTGATCGAGTTGACGCCCGACAGCGCCACCTGGTCGCGGAAGCGATGGTTGTTGAACATCGCCTTCACCAGCGCCTGGCAATCGTCGAAGGTGCCTTCGATCGCGAGCGCGTGGACGTTGGCGGCGCCGGTCGTCGTCATCATGCGGCGCTGCACCTCGGAGATGCGGCCGTTCGGGAACAGCACGACGAGGTCGACATTGTCGAGATTGGCAAAAGCCTCGACCGCGGCGCCACCGGTATCGCCCGAGGTCGCGACCACGATGGTGGTGCGCTGCGCGCGCTTGGCCAGCACGTGATCCATCAGCCGCGAGATCAGCTGCATCGCGACGTCCTTGAACGCCAGCGTCGGCCCGTGGAACAGCTCGAGCAGGAACTGGTTCGGCCCGGCCTGGTCGAGCGGCACCACCGCGGGATGGCGGAAGGTGGCATAGGCCTCGTTGGCCATGCGGCCGAGCTCGGCGTCGGAAATCTCGCCGGCGACAAACGGACGGATGATCTCGACCGCGACCTCCCAATAGGGACGGCCGAAGAAGGTAGCGATGGTCTCGGGCGACAGTTGCGGCCAGGTCTCGGGCACGTAGAGCCCGCCGTCACGGGCAAGCCCGGTCAGCATCACATCGCAGAAGCCAAGCACCGGGGCCTCACCCCTGGTCGAAATATACCGCGTCAAACCGCCCTCCAAAGGCTTCGATCCGAGCCTTAAGCCTTTGATATCATGGAATTATCGAGTTCGCTCCATGCGACCCGAACGGTTCACCATAGAAGATCGGCCCGGCAATGGGTAGCCCGAAGCGCGCGCCTCGGGGTCGCGGGGCGAGTGACAAGGGGTATCGCTCGCGACCGACCGCCAGCTGCGCCGCATTCACCAATGTCGTCCTGACGAAAGCCAGGACCCATATGTGGACGGCCCCCGTGGCACAAGAGCTGTTTGGTGAGATCGGATCGCTTGCATCCATATGTCCGGCCTGTTGGGTGCGATCGAATGGATCGCTGGCCAAGATGGTTTGCGCGATGCGAGTTCCAAACAACCACGCGGCCTGTTGGCGGCCGATGGGTCCTGCGGACTGTCTCGCATCGTTGCTCGATCGATCGCTCCATCTGCTCTTGCAGCTCCGGTCGGCCGGCGAGCGAGCCCGCCGGCTAATCGATTAGGCGGCGGCTGTCATGGGATTCATCCGTGCCGCCTCGTAACTCTCGCCCGTTGCCATCAGCTTCCAGGCGATACGGGCCACTTTGTTGGCGAGCGCCACGGCCGCAAGCTTCGGCGGCTTGCGCTTGATCAGGGCCAGCAGCCAGCGCGAGTGATGACCGCGTCCCCGCCTGGCCTGCTGGATCACCGCTGTGGCCCCGACCACCAGCAGACGGCGCAAGTTCTCATCGCCAGCCCGCGTGATCTTGCCAAGCCTGGTCTTGCCAGCGGTGGAGTGGTCCTTGGGTGTCAATCCCAGCCAGGCCGCAAAATGACGACCAGAACGGAACGTGCGCGGATCAGGTGTCTTCATCACCAGCGCGGTTGCAACGATCGGACCGACCGAGGGGATCTGAGCCAAGCGCCGGCCCGTGGCATCGGCGCGGTGCCAGGCCATCAGCTTGGCCTCAACCGCCTCCAACTCACCCTCGAGCCTGACGCGCTCCCGGCCCAGCACCACAAACAGCTCGCGCGCCAGAACCGGAAGCGTCTCGTCCTGCGCAATCCGCACCAGCAGGGGTTCGATCGCGTCCAGTCCCTTGGGGGCGATCAGGCCATACTCCGCCGCGTGGCCGCGTATCGTATTGGTCAGCTGGGTGCGCCGGACGATCAATCCGTCGCGGACACCCATCAGCATCAGCGCGGCCTGCTGCTCGGCCGTCTTCACCGGCACGAAGCGCATGCTCGGCCGGCTCATCGCTTCACACAGGCCTTCTGCATCCCGCCCGTCATTCTTGTTCCGCATCACGTAGGGTTTGACCAATTGCGGTGCCATCAGCTTCACCTCGTGACCGAGCTTGGAAAGCTGACGCGCCCAATGTTGCGAAGCCCCGCAGGCCTCCATCCCGATCACAGTCGGCGGCAATTTGGCGAAGAACTCCAGCACTTGTTTGCGCGACAGCTTCTTGCGCAGCACCACCTGCTCCGCCGCATCAACCCCATGCAGCACAAAAATATACTTCGACGTATCAATCCCAATGCGGATAATCTGGTTCACGGACGGCTCCCTTGTATGAGATCTAGACAACCTCATTCTGGCACACTGATGCCGTAGGGGGCCGTCCACACCATCAGCCACCGCACTTGATGATGAACGGGATCGTGGCCCCAGCATCGCACAACAGTTCTCATTTGGGGTAATGGGTCCTGGCTTTCGCCAGGACGACGATGAGGATGGTTCGTGATTCAAGACGTCAAACACCGCGGTGTCATCATGCGCGCATGCGAGGGCTTTGCGAAAGTCGAGCAATCGACAGGGGCGGGCGCTGGTTGTTTGGGCCTGTTAGTGGCTTGGATGGGTCAGCCATGATGGCTGGATGGCTGGTTTGGTTAGGCGATCTGGGGTGGCGTCCTGGCCCATCGCTGGAGATTGATCGCAGTCGCGGCGAGCTGGAAAGCTGCGGCATTGCGCATCAGGCCCCGATAGCGGGCACGCGCCAGACCGTAGACGCGCTTGAGCAATGCGAACAACGGCTCGATCGGCGCGCGTCGATGCGAGATGACCGCATTACGACGCACCGCCCAAGGTCCCAAGCGAAGCCAGCGGTTGTGTCTGCGCATGATGCCGTCGCGAATATCCATCTCCTTCAACCGCACGCGTCGCGCGATGGTATCGTAGGCTTTGTCAGCGTAGACCGTTGCCTCGTCGCCGCAGATCAGCCCGTCGGCGGGCACGGTGTCGTTGACATTGGCTGGCGTAAAGGCGAGGCGCCGGATGATGCGACTGCCTTGGTCCATCGCCACGTGCATCTTGTAGCCGAAGGCATATTTGCCGTCCTTCTTGGTCCAGGCAGCGTCAGGATCGTGCGCGCTTTTGACCAGTTTGCTGGCCGGCCGCCCGTCCGCATCCGGGGGCAAATCGGGATCCGGTGGTTCGGGTGGATTTACCGCCGAGCGGATCAGCGAAGCGTCGATCAATGTGCCGCGCTTCAAGACGAAGCCGGACTTCTCGATCTGCGCCGTAATCAGGGCGAAAGCGCGCTCCGCCAGCCCGCTCTTGGCCAGTTGTTCGCGGAAACGCCACAGCGTGGAATGATCCGGCACCGGCTCACTCAGCGACAGGCCCAGAAAGCGCCGGAACGACAGGCGGTCCACCAGTGCTTCCTCAAGTCCCGGATCCGACAGACCATACCATTGCTGCAGCAACAGCGCCTTAAACAGCGCCAGCGACGGGTAAGCTGGCGCCCCCATCGACCCGCTGCGCAAGCCGCTCAGCAGCGCTTCAATCGCGTTCCAGTCGACCAGTTCCGACACTCGCTGCAATGGCGCATTGGCCCTGGCCGCGTCATTCATCAGCCCATCTGTAAAGCTCAATTGACCAATCTGGCGCTCCGCCATCCGACCCTCCGGCGAATCCTTCACCAAAAGAGAATCATCCCGGGCGACTTCTGCAAAGCCCTCGCGCATGCGGGTGATCCAGTATTCCAGGGGCTGTCGTTGCTTGAGCCGATGGGCCGCGGCGTACTGGATCGCCCGCATCTACCGGTGTCGTCCCCGCGTCTTTCGCAGGGACGACAGCAAATGTGTGGTGCCGCTTGTGAGTCATAATCACACGGTCTCGCGACATCCGCGCGCGAGGGGTACACGCCAATCAGCCTGGGTCGCGCCATCCACTAGCCGCTCGGCGGCGCCAGCGGCTGCACGATCTCCTGGAACGGCGGCAGCGCCTCGCAGCGCGCGGCGTGGGCCTTGAGCGCCGGATAGCGCGCGTCGAACAGATGCGGATGCGCCTCGCCGGTGAAGCGCAGCGCGCAGGCCACCGCGACGTCGGCATGACCAATGCGATCGCCCAGCCAGTACGGCGTCGGCACCGCCGCGCGCTCCTGCTCCAGCACCGCGAGCACGCCCGCGATCTGCGCCTCGCAGCGCTCGACCCAGAGCTTCAACTGCTCCTTGCGCAGCACGCGCTCATAGACAAGGCTCACCGCCTTGTCGGCAAGCCCGGTCGCCAGCGCCGTGATGCGCAGATGCTTGCGCCGCTCCGGCCCCGAGCGCGCGATCATCGCCTTGCCCGGCCCGACCAGCTCGTCGAGATAATCCAGGATCGCACTACTCTCGATCAGCGCCTCGCCGTCATCGAGCACCAGCGTCGGCACCCGCCGCACCGGATTGTAGGCCGCAACCTTCTCCGCATCGCCGAAGGTCGACCACGGCTTGTGCTCGAACGGCAATCCATAGAGCCGCAGCGCGATCGCGGTGCGGCGGACGAAGGGCGAGTCGTACTGGCCGATCAAAAACATCTGTCATCTCGTCGATCATGCCGCAGGAGGCCGTGCCTCGAAAGCAGAGCTTTCGAAGTGTGCGGCCACGCCGGGTCAAAGGTTGCGCTTTGCACCATCGTAGATGGGCCGCGCCACATTGCAACCGGATCCTGATCCGGTCCGTTAGGCGAGCTATGCAATCACCGGCACGTGCCGCGCCGCATCGCGCGGCAATTTGCCATCGAGCCTCGGATCATCGGCCACCTCGATCTGCCGCAGGAACGGACGGAAGCCGGAGCGCTGGTAGAACGCGACGGCCGAGGGATGGTCGAAGGTGCAGGTGTGCACCCAGACGCGGCTGACGTCGCGTGACCAGGCGATCTCGAGCGCGCGGTTCATCAGGAAGCGCGCGGCGCCGGTGCCGATGAATTTTGCGGTGACGCCGAAATAGAGCAGCTGGCATTCGCCGGGCACGCTGAAATCGAGTTCGAGCAGGCCTTCATCCTGGCCGTCGACGGCCAGCCCGTAGAGCTCGTTGCCGGGGTCGTGAATCCTCGAAGCGAGATCGGCGTCTTCGAGCCCGGTGCGGGTGAACCACAGCCACTCCTCGCCGACCCGGCGATAGATATCGCGATACCAGTCGAGCGCTGGCGGATCGACCTTGCGCAGGCGCCACGCGCCGGGCGGGTCGTCGCGCAGCGGCGGACGCGCGGTCATTTCCAGATGGGTGACGACGGCAGCGATCTTGCCGTGGGGGATGTCGGAGTAACCGTCGGGCAGCAGCATCGCGACCTCTGTTTGCAGGCTGTCGGCGGGACATAACCGCACGTCGCCGCGGATGCAATGCAACGCTGCGGGCAATGCCTGGTCAGGAGAAGCAGACGAGGTAATCCTCCGCAGCCGCCGCTGCTCATTCGAGCGGCCAGGTCCAACGAGCGGGATAAACCAGTTTGAGCGCGCTTTGAGGGAGGGCTCCCCAGGCCCTCCCGTACTCGGTTAGTTGCCGACCCACACGTTGCCGTTGGCGTCGAAATCGTTCTTCGGGTTGTAGCCGGACTCGCGAAGACTCCGCATGCGCATCGCGCGGTCGCTGACATCGCCATTGAGACTGGCGTTGGCATTGAGCACGGCAGGACTTAGTGCTGTACCCATCACGAGACGCTGGTGGGTCCGGTGTTGTGCCGTGCGTGCATCCGCGAATGCCGCCGTGGACAGAGAAACAACTGCGAGCGAAACAAGAATGATTTTCGTCATGGTCAGCTCCTGTGAAGTAACCAGCTGAGCTTTCAATCGCTTCCAGAAAATGCGTGCTCGCGCCGGATGTGAGAACCGTCACAGGCCGGCGGCGATCACGATCGGTCAGACTAGCAGGCAGAAGCCGACGCTTCTTGGACCCCCGCGCACAGCGTCGCGGGAAGTCCGTGCGCAAATCGCAAACGTCAACTTGTAGTGATCCAGATGCGCCGCCGCGTTGATGGCACAAAGTGAATAGTGGCTGACCGCCGCAGTCCGCGTCGGCATTCGCACCGATGAGTCCCGGGTCGCGCTTCCGCTTTCAGGAGAAGCAGGAAAAGTGAGCGCGGTGCTCGCCACACGTTTGACGTCGTCCCGGCGAAGGCCGGGACCCATTACCACAGGACTACGTTGTTGAACGACGCTGCGGCCCCAACATCGCAGGACAATTGGCATTCGTGGTTATGGGTCCCGGCCTTCGCCGGGACGACGGCGGAGTTTGTGGCGCAGCCGATGAGACGCACTCGCTCCCTCACCTCGGCGTCAGCGTGATCGCGTCCGCGGTTGCGGCTACAGTGTGCCGAACACTCGGTGTCGTCCCGGCGAAGGCCGGGACCCATTACCACAGAGTTGGGTTGTTAAGGCACGCTGTGGCCCCAGCACCGCAAAGCAATCGGCATTGGTGGTTATGGGTCCCGGCTTTCGCCGGGACGACGTTGGAGTTTGTGGCGCAGCCGGTGAGACGTACTCGCCCCTCACCTCGGCGTCAGCGTGATCGCGTCAGCGGTTGCAGCTTCCACGGCGCCGCGGCTGTAGAGCAGCGGCACATACTGGCCCGTCGCCCATAGCGGCGCGAGGTCGCGGTAGTGGCCGCTGAAGGGATCGCCGGATTGGCCCGGCGTGTTGACGGCGCGGCTCGCATCCCAATTGCCGACATCGAGCACCATGCGGAATGAAGCGCCGGAGATCAGATGATAGTCGGAGCGGCGATAGGTGGCGGCGCGCGGCACGTTGGCGGCGCCGCCGAAGGCGAGCGGGCCGACCTGCATCTGCGCCGCGGTCGCCTTGTCGGCGAGCGGCATTAGCGCGTGATTGAATTGCGCGACATGCAGCCGGCCCCAGCGCCAGGTCGACGCATCGGGGCCGAGCTTGTCGGCAACATCGGCGACCGCCTCGCCGAGGCTGTCGCGCAGCACGCGGTCGCGCTCGGCTGAGGGATCGCTACCGAGCGCCGCGTCCGGCTTTTCGAGATAGCCGACAATGGCGGAGATGCTGGAGGCCTCCGGCGCAATCAGTTCGGCTGCCTTCGGCGCGGTGGTCTTGAGCAGCACCGGGCCGAGATGGTTTGCGATCCACACCTCATAAACCGCGGCGGCCGCGCTATCGGCCGCGTCGCGTGCATCCCACGCCTTGAGCAGATCGAGGCCCTTCCTGACGTTCGCATCATCCGACGTGAGCGGCTTCAGCAGCGCGACGAGGCGCCGCGCGAGCATGCCGGTGTCGTCGTTCTGCAGCGCCATCGCGTCCGCCAGCGTCACCTTGCTGTTGGCCTGCAGCACCTCGGTGATGCGCTGCCAGCGCGCGCTGTCGGCCCATTCGAAGCCGACCCTGCGCTCACCCACCGGATAATCCGCCGGCAGGTTCATCTGGTTGGCGGTGGCGATAAAGCCCTGCTTCGGCTGGTACAGCTTCGGCAGCTCGTCGAGCGACAGAAAGCCCTGCCACTCGTAACGGCCGTCGCCGGGCACCGGCATCAGGCCGTCGAAACTGGCGCGGCGCGGCGTCTTGCCGGCGGCGACCCAGCCGATATTGCCTGACGTGTCGGCATAGACCTGGTTCTCCGACGGCGCGCCCCAGCGCCGCATCGCGCCGAGGAAGCCGTTCCAGTTCTTCGCCGTCATGTAGTCGGACGAGCCGAAATAGGCCGAGGTGCCCGGCTCGAACCAGATCGAGCGCACCGCGAACGCATGCTTGTTGTCGGCGTCGACGAAGATCACCGGGCCGTGGCGGGTGAACTTCAGCTCGAGATCGCGGTCGGCCTCGCCCTTCACCGCTTCCTTCTCATGCACGATCCGCATGTCCTCCCAGCCGCTGCCGTAGCGGTACTGGTTCGGATTGTCCGGGTTGAGCTCGTAGACGTAGAGGTCTTCCTGATCGACGTTGAAGATGGTCAGCCCGAACGCGATGATGTCGTTGTGGCCGATCGAGATGCCCGGCAGCGCAGGCTCGCCGGCACCGATCACGGAGATGCCGGGCGCATTGAGGCCGACGATGTAGCGCAGCGACGGCACCGAGTGCTCGCGATGCGGATCGTTGGCGAGGATCGGACGTCCGGTCGCGGTGCGCGATGCCGCGATCACCCAGTTGTTGGAGCCGATGGTGTCGCGCTGCTGGTCGGCCTCGGCGAGGTAGGTGTCGGGATCATGCGCCAGCGCCGCCTTCTGGTCCTTCGGCGCGGCGAACTTCACCGGCCGCGTGGCAAGATCGTAGGCGGCGAGTACCGCCTTCGGCACGCTGCAGGGATCGAGCCCATCGGGGATCCTGGTGGTCCAGGTGGGCTCCAGCTTGACGCGGAAGCGATCGGCATCGAGGCCTGCAGCGCAGGCGACCCGCGAGCGCTTCACCTCGGAGGCGACATTGCGGGTCAGGCCATGGCTGCGGACGCGCACGACATCCTCTGCCGACCACAAATCCGGCATCGTGCCTGCGATCCTGAACTCGATCGGCAGCGCGCGCTTGCCCGCCTGGACGTCGGCGACATAGGCGTTGACGCCGGCGACGAACGCCTCCGCATAGGATTTCGCCTTCGGGCCATAGGCGGCCCATTCCGCATTCATGTCGCCGCGATAGAGGAACAGGCGCAGCGTCTTGTCCTGCTCGGCATAGGCAGGGCCAAAATCCTTCGCCAAGAGGCCGAGCCCGCGCTTGCGCCAGAGATCGATCTGCCAGAGCCGATCGCGCGCGGCGTTGAAGCCCTGCAGGAAGAACAGGTCGTGCTCGTTGCCGGCATAGATGTGCGGGATGCCCCAGACATCGACCAGGATCTGCCCCGGCGCCTTCAGCCCGGCGACGTCGGTCTTGACCTCGCGCGCCGCGACGAGCGGGCTCGGCTTCTCACGCGCGGTGGCGGGAGCGGCAAGTATTGCGGCGCAAAGTGCGGCAGTCAGTAGCTTGGTGACGCGGTTGAGATCCGTGTTCATGTTGTTCTCCGATGGTTGTTATTGGTTGTTGCGCGCACTTGGCGAGATTGAGCGGCAGCCGCAGCGGCGCCGCTTGCTTGGTGTGGAGAGAGCCCCCACCCGTAGCGCATCTGACGATGCGCTACGACCTAAGAGCGAGCTTCGCTCGTCTCGACCCCGCTAGCGGGAGAGGTGCAGCGAGCTTGCCGCAGCATCAGATCATTACTACTCCCCCTCGTCGCTCGCCAGCACGCCCTTCACGGCGCGGGCCCAGCCGGCGAGCTTGCGCTCGCGTGTCGCCTGGCTCATCGCCGGCCTGAAGCGGTGCTCGAGCCGCCAATTGTCGGCGAATTTCGCGGGCTCCGGATAGACGCCGGCATCGAGACCGGCGAGATAGGCGGCCCCTAACGCCGTGGTCTCCTGGATCATCGGGCGGTCGACCGGCGCGTTGAGCAGATCGGCGAGCCGCTGCATGGTCCAGTCCGAGGCGGTCATGCCGCCGTCGACGCGCAGCACGGTGTTGGCGGCGTTGGCCTCCGGCCAGTCGGTGCGCATCGCGGCCCACAGATCGAAGGTCTGGTAGCACACGCTCTCCAGCGTCGCATGCGCGAGCTCGGCCGGGCCGGTGTTGCGGGTGAGCCCGAACAGCGCGCCGCGCACGCGCGGATTCCAGTACGGCGCGCCCATGCCGACGAAGGCGGGCACCAAATAGACGCTCTGCATGGAGTCCGATTTGTCGGCAAGCGGTCCGGTCTCGGCGGCGTGCTTGATGATGCCGAGCCCGTCGCGCAGCCACTGCACCGCGCTGCCGGCGACGAAGATCGAGCCCTCGAGCGCGTAGGTGCGCTGGCCGCCGAGCTGGTAGGCGATGGTGGTGAGCAGCTTGTTCTTCGAGGCCACCGGCGTGGTGCCGGTGTTGAGCAGCGCGAAGCAGCCGGTGCCGTAGGTCGACTTCATCATGCCGGGCTCGAAGCAGGCCTGGCCGATGGTCGCGGCCTGCTGATCGCCGGCAATGCCGGAGATCGCGATCGGGCCGCCGAACAGATCGGCGGTGCTCTCGCCGAAGCGGGCGGAGGAATCCCTCACTTCGGGAAGCATCGAGCGCGGCACGCGCAAGAGGTTGACGAGGTCGTCGTCCCAGGCGCCGGTGTGGATGTTGAACAGCAGCGTGCGCGAGGCGTTGGTGGCGTCGGTGGCGTGGACTCGCCCGCCGGTGAGCCGCCACAGCAGATAGCAGTCGACGGTGCCGAACAGCAGCTCGCCGCGCTCGGCGCGCTCGCGCGCGCCCGGCACGTGATCAAGGATCCAGGCGACTTTGGTGCCCGAGAAATAAGGATCGATAATGAGGCCGGTCTTGGCCGAAATCGCCGGCTCATGGCCCTCGGCCTTGAGCCTGGCGCAGATGTCGGCGGTGCGGCGGTCCTGCCAGACGATGGCGCGGTGCACGGCCTGTCCGGTGGCGCGGTCCCACACCACGGTGGTCTCGCGCTGGTTGGTGATGCCGATCGCGGCGATGTCCTTCGCCTTGAGGCCGGCCTTCTCCAGCGCCTCGCGGCACACCATCACGGTCGAGGTCCAGATGTCCTCCGGCTCGTGCTCGACCCAGCCGGAGGCGGGGAAATGCTGCGGAAACTCCTGCTGCGCGACGGCGGCGATGGAGATGTCGCCGCGAAACACCATGGCGCGCGACGATGTGGTGCCCTGATCGATGGCCAGCACGAAAGACATGAGCGTTTCCCTTAAAGCTTGGGTGCAGGCGTCAAGGGAGCGGATTACCGCGGCGAGGTCAAGATTGGAGGCGGGCGTGGCCGGATGGTCGAGGAAAGAGTCCGCAACGGTATCAGTCCCGTCATCCTGAGGTGCGAGCGGAGCGAGCCTCGAAGGATGCACGGCCACCAGCCGGGCCGTCGACCCTTCGAGGGCAGCTGAAGAAGCGGCCACCTCAGGGTGACGGTGATGGAAATGAGCGCACCGCCTCAACCGTCATTGCGAGGAGCGAAGCGACGAAGCAATCCATCCATCAGCGCAAGCGGACGAATGGATTGCTTCGCTTCGCTCGCAATGACGGTTGGAGCGGCCGGGCAGCCCGATCACATCGGCCGGTAGGTCCTGACATCGGCGGGGACGTTGACGCCGATCTTGATCGCACCGACCGAGCGGATGATGTCGTCGCCGAGCAGTTGGGCGAAGCAGGCGTAGCCCCAGTCGTTCATGTGCAGGCCGTCGGCGATGACGAAATCGGTGATCGGGATCGCCTGTTTCTCGTGCCAGTCGCGCATCACCTCGAAGCGCGGGAAGATGCCGACATGACGCAGGGCGGCGATGCGGCCGAGCAGCTTCACCATGCCGCGCGCGCTTTCGGGGCGCTCGGTGACGCGCGGCGAATATTGCGGATCGACCAGCACGACGTCGGCGCCGGACGCCTGAAGGCGCGCCACGCCGTCCTCGACCTGCTTGGCGGTCTCGGCGGGATCGAGGTTGCGCAGCACCGCGTTGGTGCCGACCTGCCAGATCACCATGTCGGGATGGACGTCGATCACCTCGGTTTGCAGCCGCGCCATCATCTCGGGCGCGTCCTCGCCGCCCTTGCCGCGATTGAGCACCGTGATGTCGGCGGACGGATACTGCCGGCGCAACTGTCCGGCGAGCCGGTTCGGATAGGTGAATTCCGGCGCCGACGAACCATAGCCCTGGGTCGAGGACGAGCCGAACGCGATGATGACGACCGGCTTGCCGGCGACGAGCTTGGCCGCGACATGCGGCAGCGAGCCGGTGCTGTTCGGCACACCCTTGGGCTGATGACAGGGCACGCGGTGGAAGATGTCGCTGGCGGATTTCGCGGCCTGCTTCACCCTGTCGAACGCCTTCGCGGCGACGCCGGGTTGCGGCGGATTGGTCGCGTCAGCCGTCGCAGCGGGCTGCGTCGCATCAGGCTTTGCAGCCTCGGTCTTGCCGTCGGACGAAAGCGCTGCATGCTGGTCGGTCTGCGCGCGCAATGGCGCGACCGCGAGCGGCGCGAGCAGTGCCAGCGCCGCAACGGCGCACAGACTCCGCCCTGCGGAAGCACAAAAAGGGAAGGCAAAACGCATTTACTCTGCTTCCTTAATTCTGCTGCACCGGGCCCAGATGGGCCGCATCGATCACGAATTTCGCCAGTGCGCGGCCGAGACAGGCATGAACCTTCTTGGCCAGATCGACACCATGCGAGGTGCTGAACAGGTCAAAATATCCGGCGTCGCTCCACTGCTTCATAATCGCGAACCGGTCGAACAGCGGAACGTCGTGCTGCTGCGCCACCACCTTCATGTTGTCGAGATAGGGCGGCGCAGAGATCATCGTCTCCGTACGCGGGCTGTATTGCAGATTGACCAGCACCACGTCGGTCCCGGCGTCCCGCAACGCAACAACGCCTTCGTTGATGGCGGTACGGAAATCGTCGGGATCGACCGCTCGCATAGCATCGACGGTTCCGGTCTGCCAGATAACCAAAGTAGGCTTTTTTGCTTCAACAAGCTTAACAAGAGTTCCCGCGGTCTCCTCGGCGGTGCTCTTTCCCTGTAATTCTACGGATAGATCGATCGTCGACGACGGCAACGCTTCCTTCAGCGCCGCCTGCAGCGTGGCCGGATAGGCGCTCGCCTCGTTGCCCTGGATGGTCGAGGAGCGGCTGCCGACCACCAGCACGTTGAGCGGCCGGTTGGACTTGATGGCGTCGGTGACCTTGGGCAGCGAGCTCTCGCTCGTAAGCAGATAGGCGGGCACGTCGCAGGGCGGCGGCGGGGGCGGCTCCGCGGTGTCGCCGGCGCGCGCTGGCGCCGCCGCCAAACCGGCCGTCAGGCAGGCTGCGAGCAGCGTCAGGCCCAGCATCGTCCGCGCGGACTTCATGCTCCCCCTCCCGCCAGATCGGCGTTGCCGGCGGCGCCTTTTTTCGAGGCGCCTTTGTCGGCGGAGTGTTTGTACCACGAAATGATCCACGCCATGCCGCACATGATGAGGATGCCGCAGACGCTGATCAAGGCGTGCAGTGCGGCACCGCCAGATACTTCGGCAAGCACGAAGTGACCGGCGAAGGCGAGGAAGACCCCGAGGCAGAATATCTCAAGCGAGTGCTGGCCACACAGGATCAAAGGTCGCAGCCAGGGCGATTTCAGGCCCGGCCAGTCCTTGGGCAGGAAGCGCACGGTGAGCGCGGCGAGCGCCAGGAAGTGCGCGAATCGCAACACGTCCAGGTCGGTCTTGTTGATCGGATACATCCATTGCTCGATCACCTTCGGCATGATGTGGCCGAGCTGCGGCACGTACCAGGTCAGGGTCACGAAGAACGCCGCGACCAGATAGACGATGCAGATCCACATCGTGATGTTCGACGACAGGATGCGCGACATCCGCCGCGCCCCGCCGAGCGCGCACCAGGCGCCGAACACGAACAGCAATTGCCAGGCGAACGGATTGAACGCCCAGAAGCCGTTCGGATAGGCCGAGAGATAAAGGTCGAACTGCCAGGTCACCGCGTAGAGCACGACCGAGAGGCCGAGGGTGACGTCGGGCTTCCATTTCATCAGCCACAGGATCAGCGGCAGGAACAGCATCAGCACGATATAGAGCGGCAGCACATCCATGTTGACGGGACGGAAGCGCAGCAGCAGCGCCTGGACGATGGTGACGTCGGGCTGCTTGAGGAAGTCCATGATCCCCATTTCCTCGCTGTAGAGCGGGTTCTCGAACGAGGTCGCGACATAGGAGATCTCGGCGAGGAAGATCGTGAACAGGAAGACGTGCGCGACATAGATCTGCCAGACCCGGCGCAGGATGCGCGCGGTCGCGATCACGAAGCCGCCCTCCAGCATGGCGCGGCCGTAGACGAAGGCCGCGGTGTAGCCGGAGATGAAGATGAAGATCTCGGTGGCGTCGGAGAAGCCGTAATTGCGGATCGTCAGCCAGGTCAGAAGATTGGTCGGCAGATGATCGATGAAGATCAGCCACAGCGCGAGCCCGCGGAACAGATCGAGGCGGAGCTCGCGCTCGCCGGTCGCCGGCAGCGTGATCGCGGGCGCAGCAACCTTCGCCTCGGCCTCTGCCTTTACTTCGGTCTTGGCGTCAGCCACCGGCGAACCGGCTATGGGATCGGCAATCGAGCTCATCAAACACCGTGTCGGCCGCGGACGCCCCGCACGCCGTGCTGAAAAGATAATATCGGTCCGCGAGTTGCCGACAAAGCACGGAGTGCGGCGGCATGCGGCCGCGCTTTAGAGCGGAACTATGTTGAAACCGCGATGAACGAGCCGCCCTTGGACCGCCTTTTCGCGGCCTGGCAGGCGATTGGTTCCGGCGGTTCAATTGGCTATGATAGCGCCCTGTTTGAGCATGATCCGGTCGAAAACGGACCATGCGCCAGGACCATCGGATTGAGCCGCATGTACCGCGCCGTTACCCGCCAGATCGAAGTCACCGTCGAGCCGAACTTCATGCCGGAGCGCTCGTCGGTCGACCGGCGCGAATATTTCTGGTCGTACAAGATCGTGATCGTCAATTCGGGCCCGGAAACGGTGCAGCTGCGGACGCGGCACTGGATCATCACCGACGCCACCGGCCGCCGCCAGGAGGTGCGCGGCGAGGGCGTGGTCGGCGAGCAGCCGGTGCTCGCGCCCGGCGAACGCTTCGAATACACGAGCGGCGTGCCGCTGCCGACCGCCTCCGGATTCATGACCGGCAGCTATCAGATGGTCACCGAAGCCGGCGAGCGCTTCGACATCGACGTGCCGACATTCTCGCTGGACAGCCCGAGCCCGGGCGGGAAAAGGGTGCTGAACTGACGCGCAGCAATGCACGTCATCGCCGGGCTTGACCCGGCGATCCATCGCTTCAAAAACGCTTTTGCCATGATGGATGGCCGGGTCGAGCCCGGCCATGACGAAGGTCACCTGTTACTCCACGCCGGCTTCCTGCGGCGTGAATTCATACACCGACGAGCAGAACTCGCAGGTCACGACGACCTTGCCGTCCTTGACCATCTCGGCGCGGTCGTTCGGCGCAAAGCTCTTCAGCATCGACGACACCGCGTCGCGCGAGCAGGAGCATTGCGCGCGCAGCGTTTGCGGGTTGAAGACGCGCACGCCGCGTTCGTGGAACAGGCGATAGAGCAGCCGCTCGCCGGACAGATCGGGATCGATCAGCTCGACGTCCTCGACGGTCGAGATCAGCGACTGGCCCTCGACCCAGGCGTCATCGTCCGGCACGCTATGCGTGGCCGTGCCTTCCGGCGCATCGCCGGGATGCAGATCGGCCTGCTTGGCGCGCTCGGGCGCCTTGGGCAGGAATTGCAGCAGGATGCCGCCGGCGCGCCAGCGCAGCTTGCCGCCTTCGCCGCCGCGCATCTCCTCGCCGACCGCAAGCCGCACCCGCGTCGGGATCTGCTCCGAGCGCAGGAAATATTCGTGGGCCGCCTCTTCCAGGCCGCCGCCGTCGAGCGCGACCAGTCCCTGGTAGCGGCTGGTGTTAGAGCCCTGATCGATGGTCATCGCAAGGTGGCCCTTGCCGAGCAGCTCGCCCGAACTCTGGCCATTCTTGAGGCGCGATGCGTCGTAGCGCGCATAGGCGCGCAGCCGGTCGGGCGCCTGGAAATCGACGATCAGGAGCGAGACCGGACCTTCGGTCCGGGTCTGCAGGATGAAGCGGCCCTCGAACTTGACCGACGAGCCGAGCAGCGTGGTGAGCACGATCGCCTCGCCGAGCAGCTTGCCGACCGCGGGCGGATAATCGTGCTTGTGCAGGATCTCGTCGAGCGCGGGGCCGAGCCGGGTCAGCCGGCCGCGCAGGTCCAGCGCGCCGACCTCGAAGGCCAGCACGGCATCGTCGACCGGAACCGCTGATGGCGCGCGAACCGGCGCCTCGGGCGTGATTTTGATGTCGGGGGATTGTGAAACCATGGCGCTCTATCTGGGGTCTCGGACCATGAAATAAAGGGGTTCACTAACGCGGATATCTCCGTCGTCCCTGCGAAAGCAGGGACCCATAACCACCGATGTGAGCTGCTGCATCAAGCTGGTGCCCCAGCCTTCGCAACAATTGACAGCGGTGGTTATGGGTCCCGGGTCGCGCTTCGCTTGCCCGGGACGACAACGCTTACTGATCTACGACTACGCGACCGCGTCGAAACACCAGGCCAGAATGCCCTTCTGCGCATGCAGGCGGTTTTCCGCCTCGTCGAACACCACGGATTGCGGCCCGTCGATCACCTCGTCGGTGACCTCCTCGCCGCGATGCGCGGGCAGGCAGTGCATGAACAGTGCGTCCGGCTTGGCGAGCGACATCAGCTTGGCATTGACCTGATAGGGCCGCAGCACGTTGTGGCGGTGCTCGCCCTCCTTGTCGCCCATCGACACCCAGGTGTCGGTGACGACGCAGTCGGCGCCGCGCACGGCGGCTTCCGGATCGGTGCCGAGCATGATCGGCGCGCCGGTCGCCTTGATCCAGTCGCGCATCGGCTTTTTCGGCGAGAGCTCCGGCGGGGTCGCGACATTGAGCTGGAACTTGAATCGCTCTGCGGCATGCGCCCAGGAGGCCAGCACGTTGTTGTCGTCGCCGGTCCAGGCCACGGTCTTGCCCTCGATCGAGCCGCGGTTTTCCTCATAGGTCATGAGGTCGGCCATCACCTGGCAGGGATGCGAACGCCGGGTCAGGCCGTTGATGACGGGAACGGTAGCGTGCGCCGCGAGCTCGAGCAGCGCGTCATGGTTGAGGATGCGGATCATGATCGCATCGACATAGCGCGACAGCACGCGCGCGGTGTCGGCGATGGTCTCGCCGCGGCCGAGCTGCATCTCGGCGCCGGTCAGCATGATGGATTCACCGCCGAGCTGGCGCATGCCGACGTCGAACGACACCCTTGTGCGGGTCGACGGGCGCTCGAAGATCATCGCCAGCGTCTTGCCTTCGAGCGGCTTCCTGCCCTTCTCATGCGCCTTCAGCTTCGCCTTCATGGCGGCTCCGGCGGACAGCATGTTGCGCAGCTCGCCGAGCGGCAGCTCGTTGATATCGAGGAAGTGACGGACCGGCTTGCTCATTATCCAGCCGCCTTCTTCGGCTGCGCCGCCGACAGCACAGAGCAGGCGCGCTCGAGCGCGATGATCGACTGGTCGATCTCGGGCTCGGTCACGATCAGCGGCGCCAGGAACCGCACCACATTGTCGCCGGCGCCGACAGTGAGCAGCTTCTCGTTGCGCAGCGCTGCGATCAGGTCGCCCGACGGCACCACCGCCTTGACGCCGATCAACAGGCCCTCGCCGCGCACCTCCGACAGCACGCCGGGATAGCGGTCGACGACGGAAGCGAGCTTCTGCTTGAGCAGCAGCGACATCTTCTGCACATGCTCGAAGAAGCCAGGTTTCAGCATGACGTCGAGCACGGCATTGGCGGCGGCGACCGCGAGCGGATTGCCGCCGAAGGTCGAGCCGTGCGAGCCGGGCGCCATGCCGGCCGCAGCCTGCGCGGTCGCCAGCACCGCGCCGATCGGAAAACCGCCGCCGAGCGCCTTGGCCAGCGACATCACGTCCGGCGTGACGCCGGTGCGCTTGTAGGCGAACAGCTCGCCGGTGCGGCCCATGCCGGTCTGCACCTCGTCGAAGGCGAGCAGCAGGCCGTGCTCGTCACACAGCGCGCGCAGTGCCTTGAAGAACGCCTGCGGCGCCGAGCGCACGCCGCCCTCGCCCTGCACCGGCTCGATCAGGATGCCGGCGGTGTGCGGGCCGATCGCCTTCTTCACCGCCTCGATGTCGCCATGCGGCACCTGGTCGAAGCCGTCCATCGGCGGGCCGAAGCCTTCGAGATATTTCGCCGAGCCTGTCGCCGCCAGCGTGCCCAGCGTGCGGCCGTGGAAGGCGCCCTCGAAGGTGATGATGCGGTAGCGCTCGCCATGGCCCTTGGAGAAGTGATAGTGGCGGACCAGCTTGATCACGCCCTCCATCGCTTCGGCGCCGGAATTGCAGAAGAACACGAAGTCGGCAAAGCTCTGCTCGCACAGCCGTGCGGCAAGCACCTCGCCGTCCGGGCTCTTGAACAGGTTCGACATGTGCCAGAGCTTGGTCGCCTGTTCCTGCAGCGCCTTGACCAGATGCGGATGCGCGTGCCCGAG
Source organism: Bradyrhizobium sp. USDA 4538 (assembly GCF_024171045.1). Lineage (NCBI taxonomy): Bacteria > Pseudomonadati > Pseudomonadota > Alphaproteobacteria > Hyphomicrobiales > Nitrobacteraceae > Bradyrhizobium > Bradyrhizobium sp. USDA 4538. The sequence continues at coordinate 4,532,511 of NZ_JALJZE010000001.1, read as the reverse complement.
CGCGTTGACCGCGACGCCCGAGGTGAAATCGAGATAGCGGTCGCCGTTGGTTGCGATCAGCCAGGCGCCCTCGCCGCGCTCGAAGCCGAGATCGACCCTGGCGAAGACGGGGAGCAGATGCGACGTGGCAGCGTTGGTCATGGCGATCACTGACGGTTTTTAAGCCGACAATTGCCGCTGCGCCTTGACGCCAGCGCAGCAACGGCCAGCTTCGGAAAACAAAACGGCCGCCTTTGCGGGCGGCACGTGGCGGGCATTCTATGCTGCGGTCGGTAAGTGTCAATCGCCACGAAGTGGCCTTCCTGCAATGCGAAACGAGCGCAATCTGGAGCATTCCGGTGCGGTGGAAAAGCCTCATGGCAATGCTTAACTGTGTGGGAACATGTGGACGCACGGCCGCGGACTCTTGCGCCAGAGTCACGCCATATTGTAGCGTTTGGCCTGTCGGGTACGACATCTCGTGCGGCGGTACTGGACCCTCTAAGTAGCCTTTGTGTCTCGCGTAAACGTTCGGGCGCAACACCGTGCCCGGCGAGGGCTAAGGGATTCTGGCCGCAGGGATATTTGTCCAGATTGGCTCGCAGCGCCGCTCCAATGATTGGCCGGCGCTACGCGAAGGGAAGAATGCGATGACTGTATTGACCTGGTCCGACGATCGCGTCGAGCAGCTGAAGAAACTCTGGGAGTCCGGCCTGTCGGCCAGCCAGATCGCGGCGGAACTTGGCAATGTGACGCGAAACGCCGTGATCGGCAAAGTGCATCGGCTCGGCCTCTCCGGCCGCGCCAAGGCACCCTCCACGGCCGCGCCGCGGCAGCGCAAGGCTCGCCCGGCCCAGCACATGATGCGGGTGGCGCGTCCGGTCTCTCGCGGCAACACCGCGCTGGCGCACGCCTTCGAGGTCGAGATGGAGCCCGATCCGATCTCCTACGACAATGTGGTGCCGATGAGCCAGCGGCTCTCGCTGCTGGAGCTCAACGAGGCCACCTGTCATTGGCCGGTCGGCGATCCCTCGAGCCCGGAATTCTTCTTCTGCGGCGGCAAGGCGCTCGCCGGCCTGCCCTATTGCGCGCATCACTCGCGCGTCGCCTACCAGCCCGCCGCCGATCGCCGCCGGCCGTCGGCGAAACCGCAGATCAAGTGAGCACTCGGGAAAACGACGGAAGACCTCAAAAACAAATCCCCGCGAAAGCGGGGATTTTTTTGTGTGATGCGTAGCCCATTACATCACCGGCGTCGTCCCGGCGAAAGCCGGGACCCATAACCACTAATGCGTGTTGTTAGAAAGCCGTCTGGCCGCGTGCCGATTGCACTGGCCGCGGCGTATGGGTCCTGGCTTTCGCCCATAGGCGCTAAAATAGGATTTGCGCCTTGGATTCGCTTGTGATTCCAAGATGGAATGGCACACGAATCGCTTGTGAACAAAGATTGGGCGCGCGTTGTCGCCCGACTTGGCGGAGCCGAGGCTCTGAACATTAGCGCGCGCAAGACGAAGGCGTTTGTCCGTCCGCGGGAGATCAGCAATGCGGTCGACTTGCTGCGCCTGATCTTGGCTTATTGCCTTGGTGAGAAAGGGCTGCGGTTGACGGCGGCATGGGCCACGTCGGTTGGGCTTGTCGATATCTCCAACGTGGCTCTGTTGTATCGCTTACGTCAGTGCGGAGATTGGCTGGCAATCTTGGTCGAGCAGGCGCTTGCCGCCGCGGCGCCGAAGGCGAGCCGCGGTCGTCTGATCCGTATTGTTGACGCCACGACGGTCCCCAAGGCTGGGACGAGCGGCAGGAACAAGAACGCAGTGTGGCGTATCCATAGCGCGTTCGATCTTCCGCAGGAGCGCTTTGGTCACTTCGAACTGACCGATCAGCGAGCGGGCGAGACGCTGGATCGGATACCGGCGGTTGCCGGTGAGATCCGTCTTGCCGATCGCGCCTATCTGCAACCGGAGCGCATGGCGCATCTCGTCGATGCCGATGCGGACTTCGTGATCCGGGCCGGCTGGAAGAGCGCGCGCTGGCTCGATGCCGAAGGTAATCTTGTTGACCTCACTGCCGAACTGCGCAACGCCTCGGCGCGTGGCCTGATCGATCGGCCGATTTGGATAAAGCGCAAGTCAGGTGCGCCGCCGCTCGCAGTGCGTCTGGTTGCCGCGAAGAAGCCGGCGCAAGCTGCTGCGGCTGCGCGACGCAAGGCGCGCCGGACTGCACAAAAGGGAGGTCATCAGCTCTCCAGGCAAACACTTGACGCCGCAGATTGGGTGATCCTGGTGACCTCACTCAGGCCAGAGGACTTCACGACTGCAGATATCCTCGCCCTCTATCGGCTGCGATGGCGCATTGAGCTCGGCTTCAAGCGGCTGAAAAGCCTGATTGGCCTGAAGGGACCTCCCGGAACCGACGAGCGGTCCGCCAGACCCCATATCCTCGCTCATCTGCTGATCATTCTATTGCTCGAGCCGCTCGTCGACGAACTCGAAGACTCTCCCCGCTTGGCCGACGCCGCCTGACCCACCCAGTGACGTGGCGTCTGCTGCGCCAGCTCGTAGCTTCGCTACGGCAAGCGATCATTCCACAGCCCGCAATCGCTCTACTCTGCAGAGCCAGTCACGCTCTCCGGCGACATCTACGCGAGCCACCCAGACATAAGCGCCACTATCAGACTATGATCAAACTATCTTAGCGCCTATGGGCTTGCGCCGGGACGACGCCGTGTTGCGGTTTATGAATGCCGCATGGCCGTTACGGCTGTGGCTCGGCCTTGGCAAAGCGGTCGTCGAGCGCGTAGCCGGCGCCGCGCACGGTGCGGATCGGATCCTGCTCGCGGCCCGGATTGAGCAGCTTGCGCAGGCGGCCGATATGCACGTCGACGGTGCGCTCATCGATGTAGATGTCGCGGCCCCAGACGCTGTCGAGCAGTTGCTCGCGGCTGAACACGCGGCCGGGATGCTCGAGGAAGAATTCGAGCAGGCGATACTCGGTCGGCCCGAGATCGATCGGACGGCCCGAGCGCGCCACGCGGCGCTTCTCGCGGTCGAGCTCGATGTCGCCATAGGTCAGCACGGTCGCAAGCCGCTCCGGGCTGGCGCGGCGCAAGAGGCCCTTCACCCGCGCCAGCAGCTCCGGCACCGAGAACGGCTTGACGATGTAATCGTCCGCGCCGGTGGCAAGCCCGCGCACGCGCTCGCTTTCCTCGCCGCGCGCGGTCAGCATGATGATCGGAAGCTGCTTGGTCTCGGGCCGCGCCCGCAGGCGGCGGCACAGTTCGATGCCGGACAGGCCCGGCAGCATCCAGTCCAGCACCACGAGGTCGGGAACGCGCTCCTTCAGCCGTGTATCCGCATCGTCGCCGCGCCCCACCGTCTCGACATCGTAGCCTTCCGCATCGAGATTGTAGCGCAACAGCGTCGTCAGCGCTTCCTCGTCTTCGACTACCAGAATGCGTGCGCTCATCGGTCTAAGTTCTTTCTCTGTGGTGATCCGTTGCCCAGACGCAAACCGAAACGCTTACTTCCTTGAGCATAGTCCCCGCGGAAACGATTTGTCGCGAGGATCATCCAGTTTCGCTCTTGCCGGTTCCGTGCTTGCCGATCATGCCTCAGTTGCCCGGCACCGTGGTGGCAAAAGTGGTCATGTCCCCCTTCGGGCGCTTGTCGGTGATCTGCTGGCCCTCGATCATGTAGAACACGGTCTCGGCGATATTGGTGGCGTGATCGCCGATCCGCTCGATGTTCTTGGCGCAGAACATCAGATGGATGCAGAACGAGATGTTGCGCGGATCTTCCATCATGTAGGTGAGCAGTTCGCGGAACAGCGAGGTGCAGATCGCATCGACCTCCTCGTCGCCCTTCCAGACGTTCATCGCCGCCGGCAGGTCGTGCGCGGCATAGGCGTCGAGCACCGACTTGACCTGCGACAGCACGAGGTCGGTCATGTGCTCGAGGCCGCGGATCAGCTTCAGCGGCTGGAAATCGCTCTCCAGCGCCGCGACGCGCTTGCCCATGTTCTTGGCGAGGTCGCCGATCCGCTCGAGATCGGTGGCGACGCGCATCGCGCTGACGATCTCACGCAGGTCGATCGCCATCGGCTGGCGGCGCGCGATCGTCAGCACCGCGCGCTCTTCGATGTTGCGCTGCAGATTGTCGATCTCGATGTCGGCGGCGACCACGCGCTTGCCGAGCGCGACGTCGCGACGGATCAGCGCGTCGACCGACTCGGTAATCATTCGTTCGACCAGGCCGCCCATCTCGGCGACCAGGCGGGTCAACTCCTGCAGGTCGCTGTCGAATGCCTTGGCGGTATGTTCAGAAGCCATCGCTTGTCTCCCTCAACCATGATCCCGGGGATCATGGCTTCGTGTCCTGAATTTTAGCATGACCTGATCGGAAAACCGGTTTCCACTTTTCCGGATCATGCGCCGGTCAACCGAACCGGCCGGTGATGTAGTCCTGGGTGCGCCGATCGCTCGGTGAGGTGAAGATCTTGTTGGTGTCGTCGAACTCGATCAGCTCGCCGAGATACATGAAGGCGGTCTTGTCGGAGACGCGCGCCGCCTGCTGCATGTTGTGGGTGACGATCGCGATCGTGTAGTCCTCGGAGAGCTCCTGGATCAGTTCCTCGACCTTGGCGGTCGAGATCGGGTCGAGCGCCGAGCACGGCTCGTCGAACAGGATCACCTCGGGGCGCACCGCCACGGTGCGCGCGATGCACAGGCGCTGCTGCTGGCCGCCGGAGAGCGACAGGCCGGAGGCGTTCAGCTTGTCCTTGACCTCGTTCCACAGCGCGCCGCCGCGCAGCGCCTTCTCGACCCGGTCGTCCATCTCGGACTTCGAGATCTTCTCGTAGAGGCGGATGCCGAAGGCGATGTTCTCGTAGATCGTCATCGGGAACGGCGTCGGCTTCTGGAACACCATGCCGACCCGCGCGCGCAGCAAGTTGAGGTCGAGCTTGGGGTCGAGAATGTTGGTCTGGTCCAGCATCAGCTGGCCGACCGCGCGCTGGCCCGGATACAGGTCGTACATCCGGTTGAAGATGCGCAGCAGGGTCGACTTGCCGCAGCCGGACGGGCCGATGAACGCCGTGACGCGGTTGGTGCCGAGCGTCAGGTTGATGTTCTTCAGCGCGTGGTGCTCGCCGTAATAGAAGTTGAGGTTGCGCACCGTGACTTTCGGCGGCGCTTCCGGCAGCGGAACCTGGGGAATGTGGCCTGCGGCAGTCGTGGAGACGGAAAGCTCGGTCATTTTGCGGCCCTTTCGGCACCAAGGATACGCGCGCCGATATTCAACGCGAGCACGGTGAATGTGATGAGCAGCGCGCCGCTCCACGCCAGCTCTTTCCAGTAGGCGTAGGGGCTCTGCACGAAGTTGTTGATGGTCACTGGCAGGTTGGCCATCGTCTTGGTCAGATCCAGGCTGAAGAACTGGTTCGACAGCGCGGTGAACAGCAGCGGCGCGGTCTCGCCGGCGACGCGGGCGGTCGCCAGCAGCACACCGGTGATCAGACCCGATCGCGCGGCACGATAAGCGATCCGCTTGATCACCAGCGAACGCGGCAGGCCGAGCGCGGAGGCGGCCTCGCGCAGCGGATTGGGCACCAAGAGCAGCATGTCCTCGGTGGTACGCAGCACGACCGGGATCACGATCACCGCGAGCGCAAGACTGCCTGCGATCGCTGAGAAGCCGCGCATCGGCACCACCACCGCACCATAGATGAACAGGCCGATGATGATCGAGGGCGCGCTGAGCAGGATGTCGTTGATGAAGCGGATCACCGAGGTCAGCTTGTCGTGCTTGCCGTATTCGGCGAGGTAGGTGCCGGCGAACAGGCCAAGCGGCGCGCCGATGCCGACGCCGATCACGGTCATGATGACCGAGCCGACGATGGCGTTGAGCAGGCCGCCTTCGGTCGAGCCGGGCGGCGGCGTGTTCTGGGTGAACAGCTGCACGCTGAGGCCGGCAAGGCCGTTATAGAGCAGCGTGATCAGGATCAGCGCCAGCCAGGTGACGCCGAACAGCGCCGCACCGACACAGAGTGCGCGGATGACGATGTCGCTGCGGCGGCGGGATTTGTAGATCGGGTTCATGGCGTTACTTCCCCGCCTTCTTTTCAAGCCGCATCAGCATCAGCCGCGCGCCGGCGAGCACGAAGAAGGTCAGCACGAACAGCAGCAGGCCGAGCAGGATCAGGCCGGACTGGTGCAGGCCGTCGCTCTCGGCGAATTCGCTGGCGATCGCCGCCGAGATCGTGGTGCCCGGCGCGAAGATCGACGACGAGATCCGGAACGAGTTGCCGATGATGAAGGTCACCGCCATGGTCTCGCCGAGGGCGCGGCCGAGCGCCAGCATGATGCCGCCGATCACGCCGACGCGGGTGTAGGGGATCACGACGCTGCGAACGACTTCCCAGGTGGTGCAGCCCATGCCGTAGGCGGCCTCTTTCAGCACCGGCGGCACGGTCTTGAACACGTCGACCGAGATCGCGGTGATGAAGGGCAGCACCATGATCGCAAGGATCAGCGCGGCGTTGAACAGGCTGAGATAGGACGGCGGGCCTGCGAACACCGCGCCCAGCACCGGGACGCCCTCGAAGATCCGGATCATGAAGGGCTGGAACGTGTTGGCCAGGAACGGGCCGAGCACGAAGAAGCCCCACATGCCGTAGATGATCGAGGGGATGCCGGCGAGCAGCTCGATCGCGATGCCGATCGGGCGGCGCAGCACTTGCGGGCAGAGCTCGGTGAGGAACACGGCGATGCCGATGCCGACCGGAATGGCGATCAGCATCGCGATGACCGAGGTAATCAGCGTGCCGTAGATCGGGCCGAGCGCGCCGAGCACCGGCGGATCGGCCGAGGGCGCCCAGCGCTGCGTCCACAGGAAGGCGAAGCCGTATTCCTTCATCGCCGGCCAGGCGCCGACGATCAGCGACAGGATGATGCCGCCGAGGATCAACAGAACCGAGATCGCCGAGATACGGGTGATCCAATAGAAGGTGAGGTCACCAAGCTTGAAGGCGCTGAGGGCCTTGGCGCGATCGTAAGGTCCCGCGGCTTCCATCACATCGCTCTGAACAGCCATGTCTGCCACGCCAATCCCCTCTTTAGTATGCAAAAGCCACGCAAACCGCTACGCCCCGAAGCGATCTTCACTGACGCATTTGGCCGGGCGTCGTCGTTCCAGCCACGCCCCTTGAGGCGCGAACCCCGGCCTCGATCCCGCGCTTGTCGCCGCGGTGATGGAGGCCGGGTCTTGGTCGCTCAACCTGTGCCGCGATCCTGTCGGCACAGGCCCTGTCGCAGCGTCGGACTTAGCTCTTGATGTCCGACGACCAGGTCTTCTCGATCAGCTTGACGACCGAGTCCGGCATCGGAATGTAGTCGAGCTCTTCGGCCGCCTTGTCGCCCTTCTCGAAGGCGTACTTGAAGAACTTGAGCGCTTCCTGCGAGGCCGCCTTGTCGGTCGAGTCCTTGTGCATCAGGATGAAGGTCGCCGCGGTGATCGGCCAGGAGGCTTCGCCCGGCTGGTCGGTCAGGATCACGTAGTAGCCGGGAGCCTTGGCCCAGTCGGCATTCGAGGCGGCAGCCTGGAAGGCAGCCATGGTCGGCTGCACGGTCTTGCCGGCCTTGTTGACCAGCCCGGTGTAGGTCAGCTTGTTCTGCTTGGCGTAGGCATACTCGACATAGCCGATCGCGTTCTTGGTCTGGCTGATGTTGCCGGCAACGCCTTCGTTGCCCTTGGCGCCGACGCCGACCGGCCACTCGACCGCGGTGCCGGAACCGACCTTGGACTTCCAGTCGGCGTTCGACTTGGAGAGATAGTCGGTGAAGTTGAAGGTGGTGCCCGAACCGTCCGAACGGCGCACGACGGTGATGGCATCGCCCGGCAGGGGCAGCTTCGGATTGAGCTTGGCGATCGCCGCGTCATTCCACTTGGTGATCTTGCCGAGATAGATGTCGCCGAGCACTTCGCCCGACAGGATCAGGTCGCCCGGCTTGATGCCTTCGAGGTTCACGACCGGGACGATCGCGCCCATCACCATCGGCCACTGGACGAGGCCGTCCTTCTCGAGCTGCTCGTGCTTGAGCGGCGCGTCGGTGGCGCCGAAGGTCACGGTCTTGGCCTGGATCTGCTTGATGCCGGCGCCGGAGCCGATCGACTGGTAGTTCAGACCGTTGCCGGTCTCCTTCTTGTAGGCGTCAGCCCACTTCGAATAGATCGGAAACGGAAACGTCGCGCCCGCGCCGGTAATATCGGCAGCGAAGGCCGACGTCGAAGCGGCGATCATGCCGGCTGCGACGATTGCTTTGATGAAATTCATGGGTGGTCTCCATCCTGTGAGCGAAGCGCCGAATGCGCCCGATCGCGCTCACGCCGGTCCATCTAGGAGCGGTCGGTGCTGCTTTTACGAAGGTTGGATGACAGTTGGATGACAACGCTAAGCGGCTGAAAACGCTCAGCTTTGAGTTGGTAACGGGGTCTTCGGCCGGGGAAAACAGGCGGTAAAAGTGGCGCCGTTCTTCGGCACGCTCTCGATCAAAAGACGCCCGCGATGACGGTTAAGAATATGTTTCACCAGCGATAATCCGAGGCCCGTTCCGCCCTGGTTGCGGCTGTCGCCGACGTCGACCCGGTAGAAGCGCTCGGTCAGCCGTGGCAGGTGCTCCGGGGCGATGCCGGGGCCGAAATCCCGTACCATGACACGGATTTCGGGGGTCCCTTCGCCCGATGCGCCCGAAACGGCCTGATTCAGCGACACTATGACGCGGCCCCCGGAGGCGCCGTATTTGAGGGCATTCTCGATCAGGTTCTCGAACAGGCGGAGCAGTTCCTCGCGGTCGCCGGCGATCATGACCGGGGCCTGAGGCAGGTCGACCTCGATCTCGACCTGGCGCTCGCTCGCCAGCGCCTCGAGCCCGTCGGCGACCTGGCGGATGATCGGCACGATATCGATCGAGGCCTCGGGCCGCACATGGGCCGACAGCTCGACCCGCGACAGCGACAGCAAATCGTCAATCAGCCGCGCCATACGGGTCGCCTGGGTGTGCATGATGCCGAGGAAGCGCTCGCGCGCCCGCGCGTCCTCACGCGCCGGCCCCTGCAGCGTGTCGATGAAGCCGGACAAGGCGGCGAGCGGCGTGCGCAGCTCGTGGCTGGCATTGGCGACGAAATCGGCGCGCATCTCCTCGACCCGGCGCAGTGGCGTCAGGTCGTGGAAGGTCATCAGCATGCACTTCTCGGTGCCGCCGAACTGGGTCGGCACCGGCACCGGCGTGATCACCAATTCCATCCAGCGATCGACCGGAACGTGGTCGGTGTAGGTGGCGCGGCGCGGCTCGGTGGTCGCGATCGCCTCGCGCAGCGCGGTGATGATCTCCGGCGAGCGCAGGGCAAATTGCGCCAGTTCGTTCTTGCGCAGCGCGGGCGCGAGCTGCGCCGCGGCGGCGTTGAGATGGATGACGCGGCCGGCGCGATCGAGCAGCACGGCCGGATCCGGCATGCCGGCGACGACCGCGCTGACGGCGGCGGCCTCGACCGGATTGACGCCGCGGACATCCTCGCGCGAGGTTCCGGCATCATGCAGCCGCCACGGCACCAGCGCCGCGGCCGCGATGCAGACGAACACGGCGCAGGCGCGCACCAGCGACAATTCGCCAAGCGCGACCACCACGCTCAAGGCCAGCGCTGCGGCAAGCAGGATCAGCGCGGAGTGGCGCAACCGGTCGGGCCAGGGCGAGAAGATGGAGGAATGCGAATCGTCAATTGCCATCGCGGCGGCTTTCATCCCGTCGGTTCATGTCTCGCCCAGGCGCGGTCATAGCGACCTTCCCTCGGGAGGCATCGGGCCGCTTCATCAGACCCCGGAATCACCGCGCTTTCGAACCAGAACCGCCTCATGGTGCGGCTCGGCGCGGGGACCCGAATCAGCCTGCGGCAGCCGTTTGAGTCGGGCGCCGACGATAACCTCCCGAAACGTCAGCAAGATTACAGATATGACGAAGGGCGCAATATAGTAGAGGAGCCGGAACAGCAGCATACCGCCGAGCAGGTCCTCGCGGTCCATCTGCCAGAGGCCGACCAGCATGGCGGCGTCGAACACCCCGAGGCCGCCGGGGGAGTGGCTGGCGAAGCCGAGCAGGGTCGCCGACACGAAGATGACGGCGACCACGACGAAGCCGAGATTTGGCTCGTCCGGCACCAGCACGTACATCGCCAGCGCGCAGAAGCCGAGGTCGAGGATGCCGATTGCGATCTGCAGCAGCGTCAGCGGGCCACCCGGCAGGGTCACCGTCCAGGGGCCGCGGCCGACCACCCGCGGCTGGGTCCAGACCCAGACCACATAGGCGACCAGCGCGGTGATGATCGCGAATGCCAGCGCCCGGTTGAGCCAGGGCGGCAGTTGGTCGATGTTGGCGGCGGCCTCGGGGTGGTAGGCGATGCCGAGCCCGAGCACCGCGGCATTGCCGAGCCAGAAGGTGAGCCCGGCGAGAAAGCAGATCTTGGCGACGTCGATCGCGTTCAACCCCCACGCCGAATAGATCCGGTAGCGCACCGCGCCGCCGGTGAAGACGCTGGCGCCGACATTGTGGCCGATCGAATAGGAGGTGAAGGCCGCGAGCGCGTTGATGCGATAGGGCACATGGGCGTGGCCGATCGCGCGCACCGCGAACAGATCGTAGAAGGTCAACGTGAAGTAGCCCGCCGCGACGAACAGTCCCGCCAGGGCAATCTGCCGCGGCTCGGTGCTCTTGATGGCCTCGAGCACCTCGTTGGTGTCGATGCCGCGCAGCATGTGATACAGGACGTAGCAGGCGATGCCGATGACGGCGATGCTGATGACAACACCCAGCCGATGCAGGATTTGCTTCTGGCGCAGAAACGCCATCGCCCTGCGTATTGCTTCCAGCATCTAGACCTCGAATTGCGATCCCGCGACGACGGCTCCCGGGCGAACTCCGCCGGCGCTTCGCTGTGCCCTGGCCCGTGTAGCGCGTTTTAAACCGGAGTGGAATTCGTCAAAAGACAATAAAACGCGCATCTTCAAGATATTACGGATGATTCATGACAGCGGGTGCACAAATATGCGCGTTTCCCGCCGCCTTCGACAAGACTTGACATGCGCGTGCGGCAGTTAGCCCGCCGAACGGTCCGCAAGGCCATCCGGAAAACTACGGTGAAGCACCGGCACGGCCGAATAGAGAATGATCTTCCGGTACCCGCCGGGAGGCGCTCCGCCGATCATCAATCCCGCGCGGCCGTGACCGCGGCGACGATCTCGGCGGCATCGGGAAAATGTCCCTTGGCGCGCCTGGCGACAACCTCGTCGCCAAGCTTGACCTCGAAGATGCCGCCCTTGCCGGGGATCAGCGTCGCATCGACGCCAAGGCGCTCGCGCAACAGCGCCGCGGCCTCTTTGGCACGCTTCTCATAGCCGCACGGCCGGCAATAGGTGATCGAGACATTCTTCATGTCACGCGCTCCGTGCCCTCATGCGGCGTCGCGCTGCGCGGAGGCAGCCTCGACGCCGGCGATCCAGCCGGCCACAGAGCGGCCGATCGCCTCCGGATGATCCTCCTGCAGATAGTGCGCGCCCGCGCCGAGTTGAACGACCGCGCAATGCTTGAGCGTCTTGGCGAATTCGGCGGCAAAGGCCGGTGACACCAGTGCCCCGGGCGTCGCCGCGAACAGCAGCTTCGGATAGGTCGATGCCGCGAGCGCCGCATGCGCCACCGTGAGCGCCTCGGCGACATCGGCCGGCTCGCCCGCGATCGGCAGCTCGCGCGGCAGCATCAAGGTCGGCTTGCGGCTCTCGCGCGGCGCAAACGGCGCGCGGTAGGCGGCCATCTCCTCCTCGCCGAGCGTGCGCAGGATCGAGCCAGGCAGCACGCGTTCGACGAACGCATTGTTGTCGAGGATCATCGCTTCGCCCTCGCCCGGCGTGCGGAATTTCCGGAACGTCTCCCGCGCGGCGTCGTGCTGGTGGAAGTCCGACCAATCACGCATCGGGCGGATGAACTCCATGAAGGCGAGCCCGCGCACCAGTTGCGGACGGCGTGCCGCGAGGTGGAAGGCGAGCGCCGTGCCCCAATCCTGGGCGACGAGATAGGCCGAGGCGATGCCGAGCTCGTCGATCAGCGCGTCGAGATAGTCCGCCTGGTCGAAGAAGCGATAGCCGATGTCGGGCTTGCCGGACTGGCCGTAGCCGATCAGGTCGGGCGCGATGCAGTACCCGACGGGGGCGACCAGCGGCATGATGTTACGCCAGATGTAGGATGACGTCGGATTGCCGTGCAGGAACAGCACGTGCGGCGCGTCGCCGCGGCCGGTCTCGCGATAGGCCATCGTGCTCCCGAGCACGGCGCGATGATGCAGGCTGATATCGGCGGATATGGTCATGGCAACTCCTTGAACACGGTTTGGAATGCGATCGTCTTGAAACGCGTCAGCGCAGTTTCGCTGCGCTCGACCTTCATGCGCAGCATCGCGCCCTGCCACGATGCGAGCAGGAAATCGGCCAGCTGATCGGGATCGAAGTCGGACGCGATCTCGCCCTTGGCCTGCGCTTCGGCAATGCAGGCCGCAAACGGCGCGCGCCATTCCCGGAAGATGTTGTCGAGCTGCTCGCGCAGCATCTCGCTCGAGCCCGACGCCTCGAGGCTGAAATCGCCGATCAGGCAGCCGCGGGTGAAACCGTCATGCGCCAGCTTGCCGGTGATCAGATCGAGATAGCTTCTCAGCCTTTCGCGCGGCGTCAGCGTCAGGTCGCCCAGCGCCTCGGCGACGAGGCCGCGCACATAGAGGAAGTAACGGTCCAGCACCTCGGACGCGAACAGCTCCTTCGAGCGGAAATGGTTGGTGAACGAGCCCTGCGGCGCGCCGGCGGCGGCGGTGACGTCGCGCACGCTGGTGCCGTGATAGCCGGTCCGGAACATTTCCGTCAGGCCGGCGTCGAGGATGGCATCGCGGAGAGAGGGTTTTGGCATGGACAGGATTTAATACGTACGTACGTATTGATGTCAAGCGCTAAAATGAATGCGGCGCGCCCTTGCGCTTGGCGACGCCGCTCAGGCCTGTCGGATCAAGAGGTTGAGGTCAGCTCGCGGGCTTGCTGCGCGAAACCACCCAGTCGCGCAGCCAGGAGCCGATCGCGCAGCCGACGAGATAGAGCGCGAACATGACCAGGAAGAGATCGAGCCAGTAGCCGAACCGGCCGGGCACGATCCGCGCGAACGACGTCGCCACCAGCGCGGCGGCGAGCAGCGCCAGCCAGCGCATCCAGACCTTCGAGACGCCCTGCGCCCGATGCACCACCGCGATCCAGCCCATGCAGAAGCCGAGCAGCGCCGCGCCGAGCAGCCAACCCCAGAAGAATGTCGCGAGCACGGTCATCGCTACTTCACCACGAATTCGATGCGGCGGTTCTGCGCCTTGCCGTCTTCACTCTCGTTGCCGGCCAGCGGCTGCGTGCTGCCATAGCCGATCGGCGTGAAGCGGCTGGCGGGCAGACCGGCGCGCACGAGGTAATCCACCACGGCCTGCGCGCGCCGCTCCGACAGCGCCTGGTTGGCGGCCTCCTCGCCGTCGCTGTCGGTATGGCCGGCGATCTCGATCGTCGCATTGGGGCAGCGCAACGCCGTCTCGATCAGGCGGTCGAGCAGGCCGGCGGAATCCGGCACGATGTCGGCCTTGCCGGACTCGAAGCGGATCTTGCCCTTCGAGAGGATTTCGGAAAACAGCTGCTGGCACACCGTGGGATCGACCGGGGCAGCCGCAGGCTTGACCGTGACCTCGGCCTTGTACTGCCAGCCCTGCGGAAAATCCTTGCCGAGCCCGTCGCGGATCTGGCCGGCGGCGGCATCGTAGAGCGCATCGCCCGACAGCTTCACCTCGCGGTCCGATACCACCAGCGTTCCGGTCGACAGCCGCGACAGTGCGCCGAGCGCGGGCCCCACCGCGGCCGCGAAACCCGACGGCGCGCCGATGCTGGCCTTGAGATTGTCGACCACCTTCTCGCTGAAGAACTTGCGGCCGGCGGCGGCGACCAGCGCGGCGTGCACGTTGTTGTCGGGCACGTAGCCGGTCAGCGTCAGCGTCACCGCGACCGGGTCCTTGTAGGCCTGGAACACGTAGGGCGGCGCCTTGATGTCGTTGGCGGCGATCGAATAGCCTTCCGGCAGGTTCTTCAGCGCCGCGGCGACCGCTTCGCGTCCGCCGAGCTCGCGCGCCATGCCGGCGAGGGCAACCTTGCTGTCGGTGAGCGTGATCTTGCCTTCCTTCAGCTTGCCGATCTGGTCGAGCAACAGCAGCGCCGCCGCGTCGAACCGCAGCGGCGCGCCGCGGGCGAGCACCATCTGATCCACCACCTCGACGCCGCCGAGACCGGCCTTCGCGGCCTCGGTCAACTTGCCCTTGCTCGACGGCAGCGGCGCATTGCCGCCGAGCGTGACCCGCACCACGTCGCGTTCGGCGGACCAGACAAAGGGCTTGGCTTCGGGAACAAGGCGGGTCTCGTCGTTGACCAGCCGCACGCCGGGCACGGCTTCGACCGACGCCACCGCGCTGAGGCGGCCGTCTTCGGAGAAGGCGTTGGCCGCGAACGTCACGTCGCGGCCGTCGACGCTGATGCGGCGCTTGTCGAGGACGGTGTCCTTCAGTGCGGCATTAGAGCGCGCGGCAAGGTCCGCTTCGACCGTTGTGGTGCTCGTCCAGGCCGCGATACCCCAAAGCACGACCAGTGGAATCACCCCCGGCCACCACTTGCTACTCCACTTGAAAAGTCCGTGCATTCAGCGTCCTGCGGGGTCGGGAACCAGAGAGAAAACAAACCCTTGGCTGACTGTCAAACCCCAAATGACGCGCCATGGCGGGGGCGCCATGTCGGACCGGGATAACAGTTTCTTCAGTGGTCTTTCGCTAAGTTTGCCGCGGAATGCAAATCGGCCGGCCCGCGCCCACATGAAACAACTCCGCAACACCGTGATCCGTGCCGGCATGGAGGCGTTGTATTTCTCGGGTGCGCATATCCTGCTGCGGCCGATCTTCGCCGGCGTCGGCGCCATCTTCATGCTGCACCACGTCCGCCCGCGGCGCGGCGACGCGTTCCAGCCGAACCATCATCTCGAGGTCACGCCGGACTTCCTGCGCGCGATGCTGGCGCATCTGCGCGCGCTCGACGTCGACGTGATCAGCATCGACGAGGCGCATCGCCGTCTCGCCGAACGGAATTTCGCGCGGCGCTTCGCCTGCTTTACCTTCGACGACGGCTATCGCGACAACCGCGATTTCGCGCTGCCTGTGATGCGCGAGTTCGGCGCCCCGTTCACGGTCTATGTCGCGAGCGATTTCGCCGAGGGCTGCGGCAGATTGTGGTGGATCGCGCTGGAGCGGGTGATCGCGGCGGCGTCCGCGATCGAGGTGCCGATCGACGGCACCATGACGCGGATCGACACCGCGACACCGCAGGCCAAGCGCACTGCTTTCGGCCGCATCCACGACTGGCTGCGTTCACTGCCCGGCGAGCAGGAGATGCAGGCCGAGATATCAGCGCTGTGCGCCCGCCACGGCGTCGACGAGACCGGCATCGCGCGCGAGCTCTGCATGTCCTGGGACGAGTTGCGCGGCTTTGCCGACGACCCGCTGGTGACGATCGGTGCGCACACCATCACCCATTGCAATCTCGCCAAGCAGAGCGAGACCATCGCATCGTTCGAGCTCGCGACCAGCCGGGCGCGGATCGAGGATGCGCTGCAGCGGCCGGCATTGCATCTGGCTTATCCCTATGGCGACCGGATCGCCGCCGGGCAGCGTGAATTCGCCCTCGCCCGGTCGATCGGCTTTCGGACCGCGGTGACGACGCGGCCGGGCATGCTGTTTCCCGAAAGCGCCGACCATTTGACCGCCTTGCAGCGTGTCTCGCTGAACGGCAATTACCAGGACGCGCGCCTGCTGCCGGTGCTGACATCAGGCGCCGCCACCGCGGTGTGGAACGGCTTTCGCCGCATCGACGCGGCGTAACCTACTCTTCGTAGCCCGGATGCAGCGAAGCGCAATCCGGGACAGTCGCATCCGCGGATAGCATTTTGCCGGATTTCGCTCCGCTGCATCCGGGCTACCGATCCCTTCCCTCTCCTTGACTCGCTCCCCGGGCGCGCCCAGAACCACTGGCAACGCAATGGAGGAGCGCATGTTCAAGGATCTGTTCTCGCTGAAGGGCCGCGTCGCATTGGTGACCGGGGGATCGCGCGGCATCGGCAAGATGATCGCGGCCGGCTTCCTCGCGCAGGGTGCCGCCAGGGTCTACATCACCGCGCGCAAGGCAGGTCCCTGCGAGGCGACCGCGCAGGAGCTTTCCGCCGCCTATGACGGCGAATGCATCGCGCTGCCGATCGACATCTCGACCGTCGAGGGCTGCGACAAGCTCGCGGGCGAGATCATCAAGCGCGAGCCGAAGCTCGACATCCTCGTCAACAATGCCGGCGCGGCCTGGGGCGCGGACTTCGACGAATTTCCGGAGAGCGGCTGGGACAAGGTGATGAACCTCAACGTCAAGTCGATCTTCTTCCTGACCAAGGCGCTGGCCAAGCCGCTGCGTGCGGCGGCGACGCACGACAGGCCGGGCAAGGTGATCAACATTGCCTCGATCGACGGCATCTTCGTCAACCCGATGGAGACCTATTCCTATGCCGCCAGCAAGGCTGCGGTGATCCATCTGACGCGCCGCATGGCGACACGCCTGATCAAGGACAACATCAACGTCACCGCGATCGCACCGGGCGCCTTCAAGTCGGACATGAACCGCGCCGCGCGCGACCACGCCGACGAAGTCGCCAAGCGCGTGCCGGCGAAGCGCGTCGGTACCGACGAGGACATGGCGGGCACCGCGATCTACCTCGCCTCGCGCGCCGGCGACTATGTCGTGGGCAACACCATCGCGGTCGATGGCGGCGTGGTCTACGCGACCGCGGGGCTGGAGATCGCGGGCTAAGCAGCCGCGCGACCGACCTACGGCAACGGCTCCGCCGAAGGGCGGGGCCGTTTTCGTCGCTGGCTCACCTGCTTCCATAGGGCTGTGACACCTCTGGCGCTTGTCATTCAAATGCATTACATTGGCGAAGGAGATCGCTATGGCTTCGAATGCCCTGGTCCAAACCCGCATCGATGCGGACGTAAAGGAAAAGGCCACCGAGGTTCTGGAGAACATGGGTCTCACGGTATCCGACGCCGTGCGGATTCTGCTGACACGCACGGCCAATGAAGGAATGCTTCCACTGGAACTCGTGAGCAACAGCCAGGCTTACGACAGCTGGTTTCGCGAGAAGGTGCACCAGGCGTTGGCGGATACCCGCCCCGGTCTCGATGATTCCGAGGTCGAAGCGCATTTCGCGCAACGCCGCGCCGCCGCGCTTCGAAAAGCGACAAGGCGTAAGCGGTGAAACTCGTCTGGTCGCGCTTCGCGTTATCCGATCGCGACGACATTTTCAGCTACATCGAGACCGAGAATCCTCGCGCGGCGGTCCATGTTGACGAACAGATTGCCGATGCTGCGCGGCGCCTGCTCGACTTTCCTGTGGTCGGCCCGGGCGTGTTGCCGGCACGCGCGAGTTGGTCATCCCGCGCACACCTTATGTCACGGCGTACCTTGTTCACGGTGAGACTGTTCGCATCTTGCGCGTGCTTCACGGTGCGCAGATGTGGCCCGACGAACTTACAAATGACGATTGAGGCCGCGCCTCCGTACCGGCATCTGACCAAAAAGAAAGGGACGAGCCCGGGACCTTTTCGGCTCGCCCCTTCCTGTTCTCTCCCTGCGGAAAGAAACTGTTAGGTCACGATGCGATTTTCGCATCATGACCTATCCGTTGTTTGAGCATGATCTCTTCGGAAAACCGCTTCACACTTTTCCGGATCATGCTCGCGCCGATCAGCTCTCGATCCTCACATACTCGAAGTCGCCCGGCTTGTTGTCGATGCCGACCTTGGGCGGCGAGATCCAGGAGGCGAACTGGCCGGGTTCGGTCACCGGTTTCATCAGCGAGGCGATGAAGTCGCCGTCCGCGGTCGACGGCAGCCAGTCGTTCTTGCGCTTGGCCCAGGTGGCGTCGTCGATCAAGAGGCCATCGGGCGTCGCATGGACGTCCTTGAACTCGCCGATCTGGCGGTGGAAGGCGGTGTTCGGCACCGCGAGCTTGTAGTCGATGCCGGCGGTCGAGATCACCTTGTTCCAGCGCAGCATGCCCTTGACGCAATCCTGCGTGTAGTCGTCGCGCAGCCGCATGTTGAGCGCGGTCAGCGCCGGCTCGTCGACCATCTTGATCTGGCCGTCCACCATCTTCATGACCGGATAGGTCGAGCTCTTGAGCTGGTGGTCGTCGTCGATCGTGGTCTCCTTGTAGCGGCCTTTGATGCCGGCGTTGAAGGCATTGGCCGCGTTGGTCGACACTTCCGAGCCGAACAAATCGAGCGACAGCGAATAGTGCAGGTTCAGCTTCTTCTGGATGGTCGGCAGGTCGATCACGCCAAGCGCGCGGATCTTGGCGATGTCGTTCGGATCGATGATGCCGGCTTCCTTCATCGCATCGCAGGTGCGCTGCACGACGCGGGTGATGCCGGTCTCGCCGACGAACATGTGGTGGGCTTCCTCGGTCAGCATGAAGCGGCAGGTGCGCGACAGCGGATCGAAGCCCGACTGCGCCAGCGAGTGCAGCTGCATCTTGCCGTCGCGGTCGGTGAAGTAGGTGAACATGAAGAACGACAGCCAGTCCGGCGTCGCCTCGTTGAAGGCCCCTAGCATGCGCGGGCTATCCGCGTCGCCCGAGCGGCGGCGCAACAAATCATCGGCCTCCTCGCGGCCGTCGCGGCCGAAATACTTCTGCAGCAGATAAACCATCGCCCAGAGATGGCGGCCTTCCTCGACATTGACCTGGAACAGGTTGCGCATGTCGTAGAGCGACGGCGCGGTCTTGCCGAGATGGCGCTGCTGCTCGACCGAGGCCGGCTCGGTGTCGCCCTGGATCACGATCAGGCGGCGCAGCATCGCGCGGTGCTCGCCGGGGACTTCCTGCCAGGCCGGCTTGCCATAGTCCTCGCCGAACGGGATGACGCGGTTCTCTTCCTGCGGCGCGAGCAAGATGCCCCAGCGATATTCGGGCATCCGCACATAGTCGAACTTGGCCCAGCCGCGCGGATCGACCGAATAGGCGGTGCGCAGATAGACCAGCGATTCCTGGAAGCCGTCCGGACCCATGTCGCTCCACCAGTCCATGTAGCCGGGGTGCCAGCCTTCCAGCGCCTTGAGCACCTGGCGGTCCTCGGCGAGATTCACATTGTTCGGAATCTTGGTCGAGTAATCGACGTTCATGATGTTCAT
This sequence comes from Bradyrhizobium sp. USDA 4538, assembly GCF_024171045.1. NCBI lineage: Bacteria > Pseudomonadati > Pseudomonadota > Alphaproteobacteria > Hyphomicrobiales > Nitrobacteraceae > Bradyrhizobium > Bradyrhizobium sp. USDA 4538. The sequence continues at coordinate 4,513,158 of NZ_JALJZE010000001.1, read as the reverse complement.
GGCCGTGCTCCCTTAAACTCGCGTCATGTCGAATTGCGCCTTCTGGCCGGTGCCGTAGCGGCGCAGTGCGCCGTCCTCACCGACCGCGTTCGGCCGCTGGAATATCCAGTTCTGCCACGCCGTGAGGCGGGAGAAGATCTTCGATTCCATGGTCTCCGGGCCGACGAAGCGCAGATTGGCTTCCATGCCGGTGAGACCGTCGGGCGAGAACGAGGTGCGCTCCTCGAAGAACACGCGGACCTCGTCGTCCCAGTCGATGTCGTCGAGCGCGAAGGTGACGAGACCGAGCTCCTCGGCCTCCTCCGCGTCGAGCGCCTTGCCGATCGAGCCTTGCGCGCGCTCGAGATCCGACGGATCGGCCTGGAAGCGCGATTGCAGCCGGGTCAGGCCGTGGCTCATCGGATAGGGCCCGAAATTCATCGCCGTCAGCTCGATCGCCGGCGGCGGGCGGTTGTCGCCCTGCTTCTGGCCGATCAGCATGTAGGAGCGGTCGGCGGCGAACACGAGCTCGGCCAGCGTGCCGACGAAGCAGGAGCCGGGCTCGACCAGCGTCACCAGCGTGCGCGAGGTGACGTCGATGCGCTTGAGCACGCGCTTCCAGTAGTGCCTGACCTCGTTGACCAGCCAGTGCGCCTTGTTGGCCTCCAGGAACGCGTCATAGGACACGACATTGCCGCGGTCGCCGTGGCTCTTGAACACCAGCATCGCGATCTCGAGCTCGTTGATGCGCAGATGCAGGATCGCGTCATCGAGTTCGCGGGCGACCTGCAGCGGCCAGAACGCAGCGCCTTGCGCGATCATGCCGTCGATATCCGCGGGCGCCGTGGTTTCCGGCGCCTTGATCGAGATGGTGGCGATGCGCGCTGCGCGATCGATGTCGACGCTGACGAAACCGTAGCGGATCGCGCTGTCGTCGATGGTGCGCGTCAGCGGCGCAAGCGCGATGCCTTTGCCGGCGCCGTTGCGCTTCGACTTCGCGGCGAATTCCTTGACGCGCTCGGCCAGCTTGCCCTCGAGCTTGGAGTTCGGCGCGATCTCGTCGACCAGGCGCCAGGAGACGGCGCGCTTGCCCTTGATGCCTTCCTCGATGGTGCAGAAGAAGTCGGCGTGGTCGCGGCGCACCTTGCGCTTGTCGACGACGCGCGTGAGCCCGCCGGTGCCCGGCAGCACCGCGAGCAGCGGTACTTCCGGTAGCGCGACGGCGGCAGCGCCGTCGTCGGCCATCATGATGTGGTCGGTCGCGAGCGCCAGCTCATAGCCGCCGCCGGCCGCGGTGCCGTTGACGACGGTGATGAAGCTCTGCCCGGAATTCTCGCTGGAGTCTTCCAAGCCGTTGCGGGTCTCGTTGGTGAATTTGCAGAAGTTGACCTTGTGGGCGTGGGTCGAGCCCGCCAGCATGCGGATGTTGGCGCCGGCGCAGAACACCCGGTTCTTGCCCGAGCGCATCACCACGACCTTGACCTCGGGATGCTCGAAGCGCAGGCGCTGCACGGCGTCCGCAAGCTCGATGTCGACGCCGAGGTCATAGGAATTCAGCTTGAGCTGATAGCCCTCGAACAGGCCGGCGTTCTCGTCGACGTCCATGGTCAGCGTCGCGACATCGCCCGCGACGTCGAGCTTCCAGTGCCGGTAGCGCGACGGGTCGGTCTGGAAGTCGATGTACTTCGCCCCGCCTGCAAGGACGCGATCGTCACCAGCCATGGGCCACCCTTATCTGTTGTCTTGCTGTTGTTCGTTTGAAGGTTCGTCGTCGAGGTCTCCATGCACAATAATGCATGTTTTCGATCTGGTCTAGTTCAAAACGCAAAAACATGCATTTTGTTTCATGTTCAGGAAAATCGCCAGCTCGGCCAATGACCTGGCACCGGCACCAAAGGTCAGGCCGCCAGTGCCGTCAGGCCGCCAGTGCCGGGTCGTCGCGCAGCGCCGCTTTGGCGAATTCGGCGACCGCCTCGAGCGTGACCGCGGGCGCCTCGCGATGCGGCGAATGGCCGGCGCCGGCGATGGCCGTAACATCGACCGGGCAGTAGCACTCCTCCTGGGCGATCTCGACCTGCCGCATCGTGCCGTACTGGTCGGCCGCGCCCTGCACGATCAGCACGGGCACGCGGATATAGGCGAGATAGTCGGAGATATCCCAGTCGCGGAATGCCGGATCGAGCCAGGCGCCGTTCCAGCCATAGAAGGCGTTGTCGACGTCCTTGTGCCAGCGCGCCAGCTTCTCCTTGAGGTTGGTGGTCTCGTACGCCGTCTTGATCTCGGCGATCGACTTCACCGAGATGTCCTCAACGATGAAGTGCGGCGCCAGCAGCGCCAGGCCGTGCAGGCGATGATCCTGATGCGCGCCGGCATAGATCGCGGCAATCGACGCGCCGTCGGAATGACCGAGCAGCAAGCCGCGGCGAAAGCCGATCCGATCGAGCAGCTTCGGCAGCACGTCGAGCGCCTCGCGGTGCATGTAGTCGACCGGACGCGGCAGCTTCGCCGGCGACGAGGCGCCATAACCCGCGCGCGAATAGGCGAACACGCCGGCGCCGGTCGCCGCCTGCAGCTTCTCGGGGAAGTCGCCCCACAGCCCGACGCAGCCGAGGCCTTCATGGAGCATCACGATGGTCGGCGCCGCGTCCGGCGAGGGACCGATCATGCGGTATTCGAGACCGGCGCCGTCGATGCTGAGGAAGCCGGAGGGTTTCAAGTTTGTCATGGTAGGCCTTCCTCATCGTCGTCCCGGCGAAAGCCGGGACCCATAACCACAGGCGTTAGTTGTTGCGCAAAGCTGTTGAACAGCGTCTCTCGAAACGAAGGCCGCGGCGTATGGGTCCCGGCTCCCGTGCGCAATTGCGCACTAGGCCGGGACGACGCGGGGAGCTAGTGCTCGTGTTCCCGCAGCTTGAAGCGCTGGATCTTTCCGGTCGCCGTCTTCGGCAGATTGTCGACCACATCGATCCAGCGCGGATATTTCCACGGGCCGATCTTCTGCTTGACGTGCTCCTTCAGCGCCTCGTGCAGGCCGGCGGCTGAACTGTCGGGCCGCAGCACCACATAGGCCTTCGGCTTGAGCAGGCCTTCCGGGTCGGCCTCCGGCACGACCGCCGCCTCCAGCACCGCGGGATGGGTGATCAGCGCGCTCTCGACCTCGAACGGCGACACCCAGATGCCGGAGACCTTGAACATGTCGTCGGCGCGGCCGCAGAAAGTGTAACGGCCGTCGGCATCGCGCGTGTATTTGTCGCCGGTGCGAGTCCAGGCGCCCTCGAACGTGGCGCGGCTCTTGGCCCGTTGATTCCAGTAGCTCTCGCCGGCCGAGGGCGCATCGACCAAGAGCTCGCCGACCTCGCCGTCCGCGACGTCGGCGCCGATCTCGTTGACCAGCCGCACCTTGTAGCCGGGCACCGGACGGCCGGACGAGCCGTATTTGATGTCGCCGGGCGCATTCGACAGGAAGATGTGCAGCAGCTCGGTCGAGCCGACGCCATCGAGGATGTCGACGCCGAACCGCGTCTTCCAGGCATTGCCGACAGATTCCGGCAGCGCCTCGCCGGCCGAGGTGCAAACGCGCAAACGGTTGCCGCCGGACTGCGCCTTAGTCGCCTCGTCGTTCAGCATCGCCGCGAACAGGGTCGGCACGCCGAAGAAGATGCTGGGATGATATTTGTTCATCAGCGCGAACATCACCGCCGGCGTCGGCCGCTCGGAGTTCAACACCGTGGTGGCGCCGACCGACATCGGGAAGGTCAGCGCATTGCCGAGCCCGTAGGCGAAGAACAGCTTTGCCGCCGAGAGGCCGACATCATCCTCGCGGATCCCGAGCACCTGCTTGGCATAGGTCTCCGCGGTCGCCGCGAGATTGGAATGCAGATGGCGCACGCCCTTCGGCATGCCGGTGGAGCCCGACGAATAGAGCCAGAATGCCGGCTCGTCGGCATGGGTCGGCGCGGTGGCGAACACGTCGCTCTCGCGCGCGATCTCGTCCGACAGCCTCTTGTGGCCGTGCGCGTCCTTGCCGGAGACCACGACATGCTCGAGGTCGGGCATCCGCGCAATGATGTCCTTCACGACCGGCAGCAGCGCTTCCGACACGAACAACACGCGGGCGCGGCAATCACCGAGGATGTAGGCATACTGCTCCGCGGTCAGCAGCGTGTTGAGCGGCACCGGCACCACGCCGGCGCGGATCGCGCCGAGGAACACGATCGGAAAGTCGACCGTGTCCAGCATGATCATGGCGACCCGCTCCTCGCGGCGGACGCCGAGCCGGCGCAGCATGTTGCCGATGCGGCGGGTCTGCTGCTGCAACTGGCCATAGGTGATTTGCGACACCGTATCGTCGAACACGACCTTGTCGCCACGGCCTTCATCGACGTTGCGGTCGAGCAGCCAGGAGACCGCGTTGTAAGTCATGCTCCGCTCCTCGGACCCGGACGTGCCACGCTTCCCTCTCCTGTGAATATAAGAATTATAATTCATACAAAGCCACCACGTTGGCTTGCTGTCAATCCTTATCGGCACTATGTTTCCTAGAACCTCGGTCTGATTCAGTCAGGACCGCGCGTCGCACAGGGATCATGACCGCAGCCAACGACCCGGAAACCGACTTCCTTGAACAACTCGGCCAGCGCGTGCGCACGATGCGCGCCCTGCGCGGCATGTCGCGCAAGGTGCTCGCCAAGGTTTCCGGCATTTCCGAACGCTACATCGCCCAGCTCGAAAGCGGCAAAGGCAATGTCTCGATCGTGCTGCTGCGCCGTGTCGCAGGCGCGATGGGTGCGCATCTCGAGGACCTGATCCCCTCCAGCGAGCCCGTGCCGGACTGGGCCGTGATCCGCGACCTGCTGCGCAAGGCGTCGCCGAACCAGATCGCGCAGGCCAAGGACATGCTCGCCGGCAGCAGCCCGTTGGCGCCGCGGCGCGCCTCGTTCTCCGGCATTGCGCTGATCGGCCTGCGCGGCGCCGGCAAGACCACGCTCGGCCGGATGCTGGCGAAGAAGATCGGCTGGAGCTTTGTCGAGCTCAACAAGGAGATCGAGGCGCAGAACGGCCTCTCGGTCGCCGAGATCATCGCGCTGTACGGCCAGGAAGGCTTCCGCCGCATGGAGCAGGCCGCGCTGACGCAGCTGCTGGCGCGGAAGGAATTGATGGTGCTGGCGACCGGCGGCGGCATCGTCTCCGAGGCGCTGACCTTCGACCTGATCCTGTCGTCGTTCTACACGATCTGGCTGAAGGCCGAGCCGGAAGAGCACATGGCCCGCGTCCGCCGCCAGGGCGATCTGCGCCCGATGGCCGACGACCGCTCGGCGATGGCGGAATTACGCAACATCCTGGTCAGCCGCGAGCCGCTCTATGCCCGCGCATCGGCGGTGGTCGACACCGCCGGCCTCTCGGTCGACGCCGCCGCCGCGCGGCTGATCGATTCGGTGCGGCCGGTGCTGCAGAACGAAGCGCGCAGCTTCGGGCTGCGCAGCGTGGCGCTGTAATCTCACAGCACAAAAAGAAACACTATCCCCGTCATTGCGAGCGAAGCGAAGCAATCCATCTCTCCGCGTATGGATGCATGGATTGCTTCGTCGCTATCGCTCCTCGCAATGACGAAACATGCGATGATGTGAGAGCCCCTCCCCTACAAGAGTCTGCTCTTCACATCATCAGCACCGTCGCGCAGCAGCGGCAGGAAGCGGTCGATCAATTCCTGCATCGGCACGCGATCGACATGCGCGCCCATGTTGATGGCGGCGACGATGGTGCCGTCGTAGCGGCGCACCGGCACCGAGATCGAGCGGAAATGCGGCTCGGCCTCGCGGTCGACGAGGGAATAGCCCTGCGCGCGATCGGCGATGATGGTGGCGAGCAGCTTCTTCGGATCGGTGACGGTCTGCGGCGTCACCGGATCGCAGCGCATTGCCTTCAGCCGCGTCGCGAGTTCGGCATCAGTGAGCCGGCCGAGCATCGCGCGGCCGACCGAGGTGCAGAACGCCGGCAGCCGGTAGCCGATGTCGAGACCGGCGGAGAACACGCGGGTCGGGCTCGAGCGCGCGACGAACACGACGTCGTCGCCGTCGAGCAGTGCGAGCGAGGCGATCTCCTGCGCTGCGGTCGCGATGCGATCGAGCACCGGTTGCAGCACCGTCACCACCTGGTTGGATTGCAGGAACGAGCCCGCGAGCGTCAGCACATGCGGGGTCAGCGTGAACAGCTTGCCGTCGGTCGCGACGAAACCGCCATGCGCGAGCGTGAACAGGATGCGGCGCGCGGTGGCGCGCGGCAGATCGGCGGCACGCGCCAGATCACTCAGCGTTGCCGGGCCGGACACGGTGCCGAACACCTGCAACAGGCGCAGGCCGCGATCGAGCGCCTCGACGAAGTCGGTGGCGCGCTCGTCCTGGTCGGTCCGCTTCAGCTTGGGCATGGCGTTTTAGGTTGGGGCTTTGAACGGTTCAAAAATTGCGCTTGCTGTCCAAAACAGACATGGCATAATTCGCACATTCGTTCAATAGGCGAACAAATCCAAATCCGGGAGACGCCGCCATGATGAGCCAGGAAGCGAACGATCTGATCACCCGCACCGGGCGCAAGGACCCGTGCGGCAAGCTGATGCGGAGCTACTGGCAGCCGGCGGCGCTGGTGGACGAATTGGACGGGCCGCGCCCGGTACGACCGGTGCGGCTGCTCGGCGAGAACCTGGTGCTGTTCCGCGGCGAGGACGGAAGCTACGGGCTGATCGATCGCCACTGCGCGCATCGCGGCGCCGATCTCGCCTTCGGCCGGCTCGAGCATGGCGGGCTGCGCTGCGCCTTCCACGGCTGGCTGTTCGACACGTCAGGCCAGTGCATCGAGACGCCGGCGGAGCCGGCCGGCTCGCAACTCTGCAAGGGCATCAGGCAGCGCTCCTATCCCGTGGTCGAGAAGAGCGGCATCCTGTGGGCCTGGCTCGGCGAAGGCGCCCCGCCCGCCTTTCCGGAGCTCGACTGCTTCGTCGCGCCCGGCAGCCATACGTTCGCGTTCAAGGGCCACATGAACTGCAACTGGCTGCAGGCGCTCGAAGTCGGCATCGATCCGGCGCACGCCTCCTTTCTGCACCGCTTCTTCGAGGACGAGGACACCTCGGCCGCCTACGGCAAGCAATTCCGCGGCGCGTCGGCCGGCAGCGACATGCCGATGACCAAGATCCTGCGCGAATATGACCGGCCGATCATCAATGTCGAGCACACCGAATACGGCCTGCGCCTGATCGCGCTGCGCGAGCTCGACGCGGAGCGCACCCATGTGCGCGTCACCAACCAGCTGTTCCCGCACGGCTTCGTGATCCCGATGTCGACCGAGATGACGATCTCGCAGTGGCACGTGCCGGTCGATGACGAGAATTGCTACTGGTATGCGATCTTCACCAGCTACGCGGCGCCGGTCGACAAGCAGAAGATGCGCGACCAGCGGCTCGAGCTCTATACGCTGCCGGACTACAAGTCGCGCAAGAACCGCAGCAACGACTACGGCTTCGATCCGCACGAGCAGGCGACCGCGACCTATACCGGCATGGGCGCCGACATCAATGTCCACGACCAGTGGGCGGTGGAGTCGATGGGGGCGATTCAGGACCGCACCAACGAGCATCTCGGCCAGAGCGACAAGGCGATCGTGCAGTACCGCCGCCTGCTGCGGCAGGAGATCGAGAAGGTTGCAGGCGGCGAGAAGCCGATGCTGTTCCTCGACGACGCCTCCGCGCGCAGTATCCAGGGCCCGGCCACGATGGACGGCATCGGCCCGACCCAGGGCTGGGAGCTCTACTGGATGGAAGTCGACGTCAAGCGCCGCCGCGGCGCACCATGGGCAGCTCCCGTGCCGCGCGAGATCGCCGGCAAGGTGCATCATCTGACGGCGGCGGAGTGAAGATGGTATCAATGGCTCCGCATTGTATCCTTCACCTCGCCCCGCTTGCGGGGAGAGGTCGGATCGCGTTAGCGATCCGGGTGAGGGGGTACAGGTCTATCGGCATATCGAGTCGGCGGAGAGAGCCCCTCACCCCGACCCTCTCCCCGCGAAGAGCGGGGCGAGGGAGAAGTGAAGGAGTGACGCGGTGAGCTTCGTCGAGCGTCACGGCCTATGGTCGGATGAGCAGAAGGAGGCCGCACAACGCCTCCGCCGCATCGTCGAGGAGAAGAACCTCGAAGTCATCCGCCTGTCGTTCCCCGACCAGCACGGCATCCTGCGCGGCAAGACGCTGATCGCCGGCGAAGCGGTGCGCTCGCTGGAAAGCGGCTGCTCCATCACCACGACGATGCTCGCCAAGGACACCTCGCACAAGACGGTGTTTCCGGTGTTCACATCAGGCGGCGGCTTCGGCATGAAGGAGATGGAAGGCGCGGCCGACGTGCTGATGGTCGCCGATCCCACCACGTTCCGCGTGCTTCCCTGGGCTGACAACACCGGCTGGCTGCTCTGCGACCTCCATTTCAGCGACGGCCGGCCGGTGCCGTTCGCGACCCGCAACCTCTATCGCAAGGTGCTCGATCAGCTCGCTGGCCGCGGCTACGATTTCGTCGCCGGCCTCGAGGTCGAATTCCATCTGTTCAAGCTCGACGACGCTCATATGGCGCCGGAGGATGCCGGCCAGCCCGGACGGCCGCCGTCGGTCAGCCTGCTGTCGCACGGCTATCAGTACCTCACCGAGCAGCGCTACGACCTGATGGAGCCGGCGCTCGAGATCATCCGCCGCGACATCATCGCGCTCGACCTGCCGTTGCGCTCGGTCGAAGTCGAGTTCGGCCCGAGCCAGTGCGAATTCACCTTCGCGCCGACCGTCGGGCTCGCGCCGGCCGACACCATGGTGCTGTTTCGTTCGGCGGTGAAACAGATCGCGCGCCGCCACGGCTATCACGCGACTTTCATGTGCCGGCCGAAGCTGCCGAACGTGTTCGCGAGCGGCTGGCACCTGCACCAGTCGCTGGTGTCGCGCGCCAATGGCGAGAACGTCTTCATGGCCAAGGAGACCGGCGAGCCGCTCAGCGCGCTCGGCCGCGCCTGGCTCGCCGGCCTGATCGAGCACGCGCGGGCCTCGACCGTATTCACGACGCCGACCATCAACGGCTACAAGCGCTACCGCTCCTATTCGCTGGCGCCGGACCGCGCGATCTGGGGCCGCGACAACCGCGGCGTGATGATCCGCGTGCTCGGCGGCGCCGGCGATCCGGCGACCCGGCTGGAGAACCGGATCGGCGAACCCGCCGCCAATCCCTATCTCTACATGGCAAGCCAGATCCTCTCCGGCCTCGACGGCGTCGACCGCAAGCTCGACCCCGGCCCGTCGGCCGACACGCCCTACGAGACCAAGGCCGCGCTGTTGCCGAAGTCGCTGCGCGAGGCCGTGTTCGCGCTCAACGACGATCCGTTCTTCCGCCAGGCGCTCGGGCCGGAGTTCGTGGACTATTACGCCTTCATCAAGAACGCGGAGATCGAACGCTTCCAGGCCGAGGTGTCGGACTGGGAGCACCGCGAATATTTCGAGATGTTTTGACGGAAGCGTCGGCGCAGGCGCTCCGCCGCTCTAGAGCATGATACGGAAAAGTGTGAAGCGGTTTTCCGAAAAGATCATGGTCAAACAAAGAGCTAAAGCGCGATGACGATTCAACCCAATCTCATCGCGCTTTAGACGCTTGCAAGGTGAGCCGCAACGGCCGCTTCGTTCCATTCCAGACCGACACCAGGCGTGTCGGGAATATGCAAGAGACCATCCTTGATTTCATACGGCCGTTCGAGAATCGGATCGGCCCAGTCCTGCCATTCCAACCAGTGAGCGGCCTCCGTCGCGCGCATGACGTGGGCAGCGACTTCCGGATAAAGATGCGTTGAGATGGGGATGCCCGCGGCGCCGGCGATCGCAGCCGCCCGCATCCAGCCCGTCACTCCTCCGATGCGCATGAAATCCGGCATCACCAGATCGCAGGCCTTTCTCGCGATCGCCTTATGCATCTCCCTCGGACCATAGAAGTTCTCGCCGATCTGGATCGGCGTCTTCAGCTCCGCCGCCAGTTGGGCGTGTCCGTCGAGATTGTCATAGACGACAGGCTCTTCGATCCAGTCGAGGCCATAATCATCGATCGCATGGCACCGCTCGATGGCTTCGGCGAGATTTAGCCCCTGGTTGTAGTCCACCATCAAATGCATCCGATCCCCGACTGCTTTTCGAACGGCGTCGAGGGTCGTCAGATCCTCGCGCGGATCGCTTCTGCCGAGGCGCAATTTCAGGGCTGAGAACCCTCCTTCGTCGCGCAATTCCAAAGCCTCGGCCGCGACGGCGGCCGGCTCCTTCAGCCAAAGGCCGTTGCTATTGTAGGATCTCACGGCGCCGACCGTCGCCCCCAACAGCACGCACAGCGGCTTGTTTGCAGCTTTCGCCAACGCGTCCCACGCGGCCATGTCGAGGCCCGACGCCGCGATCATCGACAATCCCTCATAGCCGACAAAGTGAAGCGATTTGCGCGCCGCCTCGAACAACTCGACAGGCGCCACGCTCCGACCTCTGAGCAATTCGCCGAGATCATGCAACGCCGGAACCAGATATCGCAGCGATTTCACGATGTAAGGCTCGAGATAGCTTCGCCCGACAATGCCCTCCTCCGTCACCAGATCGATGAGGACGAGCGGCCACTCCGATATCGTGACAATGCGCGCGACCACGGGCCGCTTCAGCTTGAGCACCACCGGACGAGCTTTGATTTCTCTGAGCGTCAACGAATCGGGCATGGCAATGGCTTTCGCAGCGCGAGGAAGCTGACTGGCGCGGGCCGAAAAATCCCGGAAGCCATTCCAATTGGTTTTTCAACCGATGTAAATTCACTACTCGGTATATTTAAGAGGTGACTGCATGGCGCGATCTGCAGAACCGACACGGCGGCGCATCCTTGCTGCCGCATACGTCCTGTTTCGCCAGCGCGGATATAGCCGCGTGAGCATGGACGAAATCGCATCGGCGACGAGGGTGACGAAGCGCACGCTCTACAATCATTTTCAAAGCAAGGATCAGCTGCTCGCCTTCGTGCTCGAAGCCCAGAACGAACTGGCCTTGGCCGCGTTCGCGACGTTCGGCGACAAGCTGTCCGGCTCGCCGGCGGCGATCATCGACGGTCTGTTCCGCGACCTGGCGGTCTGGGCGGACAGGCCGCGATGGGCCGGCTCGGGATTCACCAGGCTGGTCATCGAGCTGGCCGATCTCCCTGGCCATCCCGCACGCGCAATTGCGCGCCGGCACAAGGCCTTGCTCGAAACCCATCTCGGCGCGCTGCTGAAGCGGGCCGGTGTCCGCGACGCTCACCGCCGTGCGCGCGAGATCTGGCTGCTGTCCGAGGGCGCGATCTCCCTGATGCTGGTGCATGGCGATCGCGCCTATGCCGCAGCAGCGGCCGACGCAGCGAAACGACTGCTGCGAGGCTCTTCACGGTAAGCCGCGGCAGCCCGCCTCTCTGATCCGTCATCCTGAGGAGCGCGTAGCGCGTCTCGAAGGATGCACGGCCACCAGCCGGGCCATCGATCCTTCGAGACGCCTGCTACGCAGGCTCCTCAGAGCCTGACTGAAAAATGAGTGAGTGATCTCAGTGGGGTGTGATTCCATCGGATTTGCAGAGATTCGAGGGAGAGCACGATGCCCTGGACCAAGATCACTCGGGAGCAATATCGGCGGGACGATCTGCGTTATGCAAGCGATATGACCGATGCGGAGTGGGCGCTGATCAGACGCCTGTTGCCGCGAGCGAACCGGCGCGGCCGGCCGCGTAAGACGGAGCTGCGTCGTGTGATCGAAGCGATCCTCTATATCGTTTCGACCGGCTGCCAGTGGCGGGCGTTGCCGCAGGAGTTCCCGCCCTATTCGACGGTGCAGGGCTATTTTTATAGATGGCGGGATACAGGCCGGTGGCAGAGGATTGTCAGCGTGCTTGTCCGACGGGCGCGAAAAAAGCTTGGACGGACACCGAAGCCGACGGCAGCCGTGATCGACAGTCAAAGTGCGCCGACCACCCAAGCTGGCGGACCGCGCGGCTACGATGCAGGCAAGCGCATCTACGGCCGCAAGCGGCATATCGTGACGGATACCAATGGCCTCCTCCTCGGGGTTCATGTTCATCCGGCCAACGTTCAGGACTGCCATGGCGCCGTACCGCTGCTGAAGAACGTGCGGATGAACTTCCCCCGGCTGCGCCACGTCTTTGCCGACCGGATCTACCGCGGAAATCAACTCCTCGACGCGCTCTCAGACTGCGGTCCATGGACTGTCGAGATCGTCGAGCGGCCTCAAGGCGTCAAAGGCTTCCAGCTTCTGCCGAGGCGGTGGGTGGTTGAACGCACATTCGCTTGGTTCGGCAGATGCCGCCGCCTCGCCAAGGACTTCGAGGCGACGGTGGCAACCGAAGCTGCCTGGCTGCTGATTGCACACATCAGGCTCCTGACCCGCAGACTTGCCGCTGCTGGTAAGGTTGGGTGACTTATGAGTCAGACTCTCAGGATGACGGCGATACGGCAATGCTTGCTGCTCAAATCCCCAGATACTTGTGCTGCAGATCCGGCTCGGCGATCAGCTCCCCGCTGGTGCCGCTCCACACGGTGCGGCCGCGCTCGATGATGTAATGGCGGTCGGCGATGCGGGCGAGGTTTCCGACGTTCTTGTCGATCACCAGCACCGACTGCCCGCGCTCCTTCAGCATCGACAGGCAGCTCCAGATCTCGTCGCGGATCAGGGGCGCAAGACCCTCGGTCGCCTCGTCGAGGATCAGCAATTTCGGATTGGTCATCAGCGCGCGGCCGATCGCCAGCATCTGCTGCTCGCCGCCGGACAGCGTGACGCCCATATTATTCGTGCGTTCGGCGAGCCGCGGAAACAGCGCGTGGATCCTGTCGATGGTCCACGGATCGGAGGCACTGAAGCGATTGCCTGACGCGGCGACGAGATTTTCGCGCACCGTGAGGTTGGGGAATATCTGGCGGCCTTCCGGCACCAGGCCGATCCCGAGCTTTGCGATCTTGTAGGACGGCAGGCCGCGCACCGCCTCGCCGGCGAAGCGGATGGCGCCTGATCGCGCCGGCGTCAGGCCCATGATCGAGCGGATCGTCGTGGTCTTGCCCATGCCGTTGCGGCCCATCAGCGCGACCATCTCGCCCGACTTGATCTGGAGCGACAGGCCGAACAGCACCTGGCTCAGCCCGTAGCAGGTCTCGATCGCGTCGACTTCAAGCAGGGTTTCAGCGGTTTTGGTTTCAGCCATCCTGGTATCAGCCATGGCGCGTCACCGCATGCTGTTCGCCGAGATAGGCGCGCTTGACCTCGTCGTGCTTGCGGATCGCGTCCGGCACGTCGCAGGCGATGACGCGGCCATAGACCAAGACCGTGATGCGGTCGGCCAGCGCGAACACCGCCTCCATGTCGTGCTCCACCAGCACGATGGTGACTTCCTTGCGCAGCTCCTTCAACAGCGCGACCATCCGCGCCGATTCGGTGACGCCGAGCCCGGCCATCGGCTCGTCCAGCAGCAACAGCTGCGGCCTGGTGGCGAGCGCGACCGCGAGCTCGAGCTCGCGCTGCTCGCCATGGCTCAATTGCGACACCACGATATCGGCGCGCGTGCCGAGGCCGACGCGCTCCAGCGCCGCGCGCGCGGACTCGCGCAGATGCCGCTCCTTGCGCGCATTGCCCCAGAAGCGGAACGAGTGGCCGTCATGCGCCTGCGCCGCCAGCGCGACATTGTCGATCGCGGAAAAATCCTTCAGCAGCGAGGTGATCTGGAACGAGCGCGCCAGCCCGAGGCGGCTGCGCTTGTAGGACGGCAGGTTCGTGACGTCGCAGCCGGCAAAGCGGATGGTGCCGGAGTTCGGCATCACCTGCCCGGTGAGCTGGCTGATCAGCGTGGTCTTGCCGGCGCCGTTGGGGCCGATGATGGCGTGCAATTCGCCTGGCACCACCTCCATCGAGAGGTTGTCGGTCGCGGTGATGCCGCCGAAGCGGCGGACCAGATTGTCGACGCGGAGCAAGGGATCAGGCAAGGAGTCAACCACGGCGCATCCTCCCGAGCAGGCCCATGATGCCGCCGCGCGCGAACAGCACGATCAGGAGCAGCACCGGACCGAGGATCAGCCCCGAATATTCGGTGAACTGCGACAGCAGCTCCTCGAGCAGGAGATAGACGATCGCGCCGATGACGGGACCGAACAGCGAGCCCATGCCGCCGAGGATCACCATCACCATGAGGTCGCCGGAGCGGGTCCAGTACATCACCGCGGGGCTGACGAAATCGGTGTTGTTGGCCAGCAGCGCGCCGGCCAGGCCGCAGATCGTGCCTGATATCACGAAACAGACCAGGCGGTAGCGATTGGCATGGAAACCGATCGCCTGCATGCGCTGCTCGTTGGAGCGGACGCCCTGCACCACGAGGCCGAAGCGCGAATTGACGATGCGCCAGATCAGATAAAGGCCGCCGAACAGGCAGGCCAGGCAGAGGTAATAGAACTGGTTGCGATCCGACAGGTTGATCAGACCGGCGAAATCGCTGCGCTTGTAGACGGTGAGCCCGTCGTCGCCGCCGTAGCGCGACAGCGCGGAGGCGATGTAGTAGGCCATCTGCGCAAAGGCCAGCGTGATCATGATGAAGTAGACGCCGCGGGTGCGCAGCGAGAGCGCGCCGATCAGCAGCGCAAACAGCGCCGAGACGGCGAGCGCCACCGGCCACTGGATGAAGCCGGAGCCGACCCCCTCGGCGGCGAGGATGCCGACGGCATAGCCGCCGATGCCGAGATAGGCGGCGTGGCCAAAGCTCATCATGCCGCCATAGCCCATGATCAGATTGAGGCTCGCGGCGGCGAGCGCGAAGATCACGATCCGGGTGAACAGCGTGAGGATGAAGATATTGCCCGTGACCGCCGAATAGAGCGGCAGCAGTATCAGGGCGGCACACATCAGCGCCGCGACCGCATTGGAGACGTTGAGCTTTCGCATCATCGTTTGGCCGCCGGGAACAGCCCCTCGGGCCGCAGCACAAGGATGATGGCCATCAGGAGGTAGATCAGCATCGAGGACAGCGCCGGCGCCGCGGTGGACGCCGCCGCCCCGCTCAGCACCTTGCGCAGCAGGTCGGGCAGGAAGGCGCGGCCCATCGTGTCGATGATGCCGACGAAGATCGCGGCCATGAACGCGCCGCGGATCGAGCCGATGCCGCCGATCACGATGATGACAAAGGCCAGGATCAGGATGTTCTCGCCCATGCCGATCTGCACGGTGAGGATCGGCGCCTGCATCAGCCCGGCGAGCCCTGCGAGCGCCGCGCCGAGGCCGAACACCAGCGTGAACAGCAGCTTGATGTTGATGCCGAGCGCCCCGATCATCTCGCGGTTCGAGGCGCCGGCGCGGATCAGCATGCCGATGCGGGTGCGCATCACGACGAGATAGAGCATTGCTGCGACAGCCAGCGCCACCACGATGATCATGAGGCGGTAGGCCGGATAGTAGACGCCGGGGATGATCTGCACCGGCACGGTGAGCCAGGCCGGCAGCGGCAGCGCGAGGCCCGCCGGGCCCCAGATCAGCCGGACGGCGTCGTTGAAGAACAGGATCAGGCCGAAGGTCGCCAGCACCTGGTCGAGATGGTCGCGGCCATAGAGATGCCTGAGCGCGACATATTCCAGCACGATGCCGAGCAGTAAGGTGGCCCCTAACGCCATCAGCGCGCCAAGGACAAAACTGCCGGTCCAGGCCACGAAGGTCGCCGCGAAATAGGCTCCCATCATGTAGAGCGAGCCGTGCGCCAGATTGACGAAGTCCATGATGCCGAACACCAGCGTCAGCCCGGCCGCCAGCAGGAACAGCAGGAGGCCGAATTGCAGGCCGTTCAGCAGTTGTTCGACGACGAG
Source organism: Bradyrhizobium sp. USDA 4538 (assembly GCF_024171045.1). Classification (NCBI taxonomy): domain Bacteria; kingdom Pseudomonadati; phylum Pseudomonadota; class Alphaproteobacteria; order Hyphomicrobiales; family Nitrobacteraceae; genus Bradyrhizobium; species Bradyrhizobium sp. USDA 4538. The sequence continues at coordinate 4,497,279 of NZ_JALJZE010000001.1, read as the reverse complement.
ATACATGGATCCTTCATACCGGGCTGAAACAAAACAGCGGCAGCGCAAGCACGCCGCCGCATTGCACATTGCGGGTTCTCCCTCGCCCCGCTCTTGCGGGGAGAGGGTTGGGATGAGGGGCTCTTTCCGCAAACCGAATGCCGGGAAAGAGCCCCTCACCCAATCGCTTCGCGATTGACCTCTCCCCGCAAGAGCGGGGCGAGGTAAAGAGAAGCAAGCCGCGCGCCAAAAAGACGCCCGACAATCACTTCATCGGACACTTGTCGTGGAAGCGATCCTGGTCGTCCTTGACGATGGTCGCGACCGTCTTCAGCGAGAGCTGGCCCTCGGCGTCCTTGACCACGTCCTGCAGATAGAAGTTCTGGATCGGAATGTGGTTGTTGCCGTACTTGAACGGACCGCGCACCGATTTGAAGTTCACCTTCTCCATCTCGGCCTTCATCGCGTCCTTCTTCGTCAGGTCGCCCTTCACCGCGACCACGGCGCTGTTGATCAGGTTGGCAGCGTCGTAGGACTGGGCGCCGTAGAAGGTCGGCCGCAGGCCCGGATACTTCTTGCGGTAGTCGGCGACGAACTTCTTGTTCTCCTCGTTGGGCAGGTCGTTGACCCATTGCTGCGCGCCGGGAACGCCGAGCGCATTGTCCTTCTGCAACGGCAGCGACAATTCGTCGATAGTGAAGGCGGTGTAGAGCGGAATCTGCTGCTTGATGCCGGCCTGCGCATACTGGTTCAGGAACTGCACGCCGGCCGCGCCCGGATAGAACACGAAGATCGACTCGGCCTTGGAGTTCTTCGCCTTGGTGAGTTCGGCGGAGAAGTCGAGCTGGCTCGGCCACACCGTATATTCCTCGCCGACGATCTGGCCCTTGAACGTGCTCTTGACGCCGGCCAGCATGTCCTTGCCCGCGGCGTAGTTCGGGCCGATCAGGAACACCGACTTGACGCCCTTCTGGTTCATGTAGGTGCCGACCGCCTGCGGGGTCTGGTCATTCTGCCAGGAGGTCGAGAACACGTAAGGCGAGCACAGTTCGCCGGCGAGTTGCGACGGACCGGCATTGGCCGAGATCAGGAAGGTCTTGGAATCGACGGCGGTCTTCAGCGACGCCAGCAGCACGTTCGACCAGATGTAGCCGACGATGAAGTCGACCTTGTCGGACTGCACCAGCTTCTCGGTCTTCTGCTTGCCGACATCCGGCTTCTGCTGGTCGTCCTCGTAGATCACCTCGACTGGCTTGCCGTCAATCTTGCGGCCGAGATGGTCGAGCGCGAGCTCGAAGGAATTGCGCATGTCGTTGCCGATCACAGCGGTCGGACCACTGAAGGTCGAAACGAAGCCGATCTTGACGCTGTCAGCCGCCGTCGCGGGCTGCGCCAGCGCCACAGCCATGGCGCCTGCCAGCCAAAATGCCTTTTTCATATTCACTCCCCTCCTCAACCAAAGATCCCACGAGGCTCGATCACGAGGGCCCGGGGGTCACGCTTTGCGCGCGTCGTTCTGTGACGTATTTTGTGCGCGATATCGCAAGTCTGCAGCAAGCACGAACCGACGGCGCTCACTTAGAACCTTCGGCGCATACCCCAGCACCTTGCATCATAATTCGTCTAAATCGACCATGGCAAGAAATATAATGCCGGTTGCGTGGGCAACGATTGTCGCAGGCACCGGCCTCCCGCAACGACCCACGCCCGCACTGCAGCAGGCTTTAACGATCCGGTAAAGCACCCGGAAACCACAGGCCGGCAAGCGCCTGCGGGCTTCATGGTCCGGAAAGCATCCCTGGCCGACGCTGCCGCCAAAGGGGTGCGTCACATGCTGAATTACATCTTCGGCTTCAATGCCCGGATGGGCCGACTGGCTTTCTTCTTCTGCACCTTCGTGGTGGGCCTCGGCTTTATGATGTTGGTCTACGGCGTCACCGGCAACGCACCGGCGAGCGGCAGTATGGACGTGCTGCTGGCACAGGCATCGAGCAACCCCGTGCTGGTCATTGCCTTCTACGGCATGCTCGTCATCTGCTTCATGCTGCAATCGATGCGGGTGCGCGACATGGGCTGGGATCCGGTCTGCGTGATGGCGGCATGGATCGCCCTCCTCGTGCTCGACAGGGCGATTGCCGGACGATTTCCCGAATATGCGCTGACCTATCAGCACACCGAAACGGTGGTCGGCGCCGCCGTCAATGGCGCAATGAACATCGTCCTGCTGGTCTGGCGGAGCGGCGGCTATTACGAAGAAGCCCCGCCATCGCCGCGCGAGACCGGCGATGGTCTGTTTGAAAGACGCAGTACGCCGGCCGCAGGCGGCAGCCGCGTCGCGCGGATCGCCAACGGCGAGTTCGGCGGCAAGACGCGGTAGCAGCCGTCGTCCCTGCGAAAGCAGGGACCCATAACCACAGGATCAGATTGTTGAAGAGCGCTGGGGCCCCAGCGACCAAGACGATTCCCATTGGTGGTTATGGGTCCCGGATCGCGCGGAGCCTGTCATCGGGCGGCGCTTCGCGCCGACCCGTTGGCTTGTCCGGGACGACGCGGAGTTTGTGGCGCGATCACTGAGCCAAAGGCTGGGGCGAAAGCCGATCACCCCTTGTCCACCGCCCATTCGGCGCCGTCGATCGCATAGGACGCGTGGCGGAAATCCCTGATCGTCGCGACCTTGTCGGCCGACCAGTCGAGCAGCATGAACGATCGCGGCGGCGCGCCCTGTGCGTTCGGGTCGAACACCAGGATCGCGGGGCGTCCCTCGACCTGTCCGGTCACCAGGTGCCAGTCGTCGATCTTCGAATAATTGCCGAAGTAGCGCGACACCTCGGCCTTGCCGTTCAGCCGCGTGCGGTTGACGAGCTCGAGCCTGATGTCATCGGCGATCATGGCGCGGATGGCGTCGAAGTCGCGGGCGTTGAAATGGCTGACATAGGCGTTGAGCCTGATGCGATCGGCCGGCGACAGGCCGGGCCGCGGCGCGTCGTCCGGCTCGGCGGCAAACTCGCGCAGCTGCGTGCGTCCACGGTGCAGCGCGGCTTTCACCGCGGGCAGGCTGAAATCCATGATGCCGCAGATCTCCTGCAGGGAGCAGCCGAGCACATCCATCAGGATCACGCTGGAACGCTGCGCCACCGGCAGGCGCATGAAGGTGCGCAGGCTGGTCGCGGCGATCTCGCGGCGGCCCAAATCATCGAGCTCTCCGGCCATCATGTCCACCTCCTCCGGCGCGTGAAGCGCTTCCTGACGGTTGCGCCGCCTGAGGAAATCGAGCGCGGTGTTGTGCGCGATCCGGAACAGCCAGGCTTGCGGACTCTGGATCGGCGCGGCGGACCCGAAGGCCTCCACCGCCTTGATCAGCGCGTCCTGCAGCACATCCTCGCCGTCGATGACGGATCCGACCATACGGGCGCAGTAGCGATGCAGCCTTGGCCGCATCGCCGCCAAGAGCGCGTCGACGTCGGTCGCGGCCGGCGCTTGGTGTGGTGACGTCATGATGGCTCCGCCAGATCGGTGCACTGCCCGCCGGTTCAACGCTTGTCGGTTCACGGCTCATCCAGCATACGATAATTCCCGACAATCACCGCACTTCGAACCAGCGGCGGCTCGGCGCAACGATCGCGGATGCCGTCCTGGAAGGCCTGGAACGCGGCCAGTTTCGGGATCGGGCTCGAGCCGTCTTCGGCCGCGGTCTCGACCATGTGGATGAAGGTGTCGTCCTCCAGCCGCAGGGTCAGATAGCGCACGCCGTCCGGCCTCGCCGCCTTCAGCTCGGCGAACACGGCCGACACCAGCGCGGCATTCTTCTCCGCCATCTCCGGCTTCGCCTTGTACCTGATCAGGGTCCGTCTCATCGCAGCCTCCTTGGCCTGGTTCTGCGGCCTGAACCGGCCGCCTCAGACCCAAGGACGTTCGCGAACCGCCAAAGGATGCGGTCCGGCAAAAGTAAATTCAAAAATAGTTCTTCGCCGCATCCTTTGCCCGTTCCGGTTCGTCCTTGCCGGCGAAGCGCGCCGCAACCTCGCGGCGCGGCAACGGAGAACGACCATGCAGACCCCTCGAGAGCGCGCCGAACAGCGCTGGGTGCTCGGCCTCACCGCGCTGGCATCCTTCATGATGGCGCTGGACGCCATGATCATGACCACGGCCTTCGCCACCATCCGCGCCGATTTCGGAAGCGCCGTGGAGACGCTGCAATGGACCGTCAACGCCTTCAACCTGACCTTCGCGGTGCTGCTCCTGACCGGCGCGGCGCTCGGCGACCGGTTCGGGCGGCGCAGGATGTTCGCGGCCGGGATCGGCCTGTTCGTCGTGGCGTCGGCGGCCTGCGCGCTGGCCGGCAACGCCGCGGCCCTGATCGCCGCCCGCGCCCTGCAGGGCGCGGGCGCGGCGCTGGTGATGCCGCTGGCGATGGCGATCCTGAGCGGCGCGTTCGGCCGGGAGGAGCGCGCCCGCGCGCTCGGCATTTTCAGCGGCATCACCGGATGCGCGCTGATCATAGGTCCCGCGATCGGCGGCTTCATCACCGAACATCTCGGCTGGCGCTGGATCTTCTGGATCAATTTGCCGATCGGCCTGGTCGCGATCGCCCTCGTGATCGCCCGCCTGCGCGAAAGCTTCGGGGCGCCAGCGCCGCTCGACATCGCCGGACTCACGCTGGTCGCGCTCGCGGCGCTGGCGCTGGTCTGGGGCCTGCTGCGCGGCAACGGCGTCGGCTGGGCCAGCGCGGAAGTGACGGGCGCGCTGATCGCCGGCGTCGCGCTGGCGGCGCTGTTCGTGCTGTGGGAGCTGCGCGCCACAAGCCCGATGGTGCCGATGCGGCTGTTCGCGGCACGGCCGTTTGCGTCGGGCATGGCCGCAAGCGTGCTGTTCTACGCCGCGATGTATGGCGTGCTGTTCCTGCTGCCGCAGTTCCTGCAGATCGCGCTCGGCTTCGACGCCTTCGGCGCCGGGCTTCGTCTGCTGCCGTGGACGGCGACGCTGTTCGTCACCGCGCCGATCGCCGGCGCCGCGGTCAACCGGTTCGGCGAGCGCACGCTGGTCGTCACCGGCCTCTTGATGCAGGCGATCGGGCTCGGCTGGATCAGCGAGATCGTGAGCCCCGCAGTGCCCTATTCGGCGCTGGTCGCGCCGCTGGTGCTCGCCGGCGTCGGCGTGTCGATGGCGATGCCGGCCGCGCAGAACGCGGTGCTGGGTGCGGTCGCCGTCAGCGAGATGGGCAAGGCGTCGGGCGTCTTCAACATGGGCCGCTTCCTCGGCGGCATGTTCGGCATCGCGGCGCTGGTGGCGAGCTTCTCCGCCAACGGTGCGGCCGATTCATCCGGTCATTTCGCAAACGGATTCGCGTCGGCGATGAGCCTTGCCGCAACGCTGTCATTCGCCGGCGCGGTCGCGGGACTGTTCCTGCCGATGCGGCGGCGGGCCGTCGCCGCGGCCGCGCCGCAGGATGCGTGAGGCTTGCGGCGATTGGGTTTTGCTATCGGGCGATCGGGCATTTCGTGTTGGAATGGGGCTGCGAATGAATACATAATCAAACGGCGAAGCCGTTCGAAACCGGGAGCGACATCAGATGACGCAAGCGCCGGCCAAACCTCATCGCGTGGTGATCGTCGGCGCCGGCTTCGGCGGCCTGGAAGCCGCTTTCGGTCTCAGAGGGGCGCCGGTCGAGATCACGCTGATCGACCGTCGCAACCACCATCTGTTCCAGCCGCTGCTCTATCAGGTCGCGACTGCTTCGCTTGCCACCAGCGAGATCGCCTGGCCGATCCGATATCTCTTGCGCGACCGGCCCGAGGTGACGACGCTGTTCGCCAATGTCTGCGGCGTCGATGCCGCGGCGAAGCGGGTAGCGCTCGACGACGGCGGCGGCATTCCCTACGACACGCTGGTCCTCGCCACCGGCGCCCGCCACGCCTATTTCGGCCACGACGAATGGGAGCCGTTCGCGCCCGGCCTGAAGACGCTGGAGGACGCCACGACGCTGCGGCGGCGCATCCTGGTCGCCTTCGAGCGCGCCGAGCGCGAGACCGATCCGGACAAGCGCGCTGCGCTGCTGACCTTCGTCATCATCGGCGCCGGGCCGACCGGCGTCGAGATGGCCGGCACCATCGCCGACCTCGCCAAGGACACGCTGCCGCAAGACTTCCGTCACATCGACACGCGCAAGGCGCGCGTGGTGCTGATCGAGGCCGGCCCGCGCGTGCTGGCAGGATTTCCCGACGATCTCTCGGCCTACGCGCAGGCGTCGCTGGAAAAACTCGGCGTCGAGGTGATGCTGGGCGAGCCGGTCACCGAATGCTCGGCCGACGGCGTGGTGTTCGGCGGCAAGAGGCTGGAGGCGCGTACCATCGTCTGGGCCGCCGGCGTGCGCGCCTCGCGCGCCGCCGAGTGGCTGAACGCGCCGGCCGATCGCGCCCATCGGCTGCAGGTCGAGCCGGATCTCACCGTGCCGGGCCATCCCGATGTCTTCGCCGTCGGCGACACCGTCACGATCAAGGATCCCGACGGCAATCCGGTGCCGGGCATCGCGCCGGCCGCCAAGCAGGAGGGGCGCTACGTCGCCGCACTGATCAAGGCCCGGCTCGACGGCAAGACACTGCCGCCGTTCCGCTACAAGCATGCCGGCAGCCTCGCCCAGATCGGCAAGAAGAAGGCGGTGATCGATTTCGGCTGGCTCAAGCTGCGCGGCTCTCTGGCATGGTGGATTTGGGGCCTCGCCCACATCTACTTCCTGATCGGCGTGCGGCATCGGATTGCGGTGGCGATGAACTGGCTCTGGATCCACACCCGCGACCAGCGCGCCGCACGGCTGATCACACAAGGCAGCAGCAAGGTCGCGCAGTAGGTACTCGGCACTACGCTAACCTGTTATCCGTCATCCCCGCGCAAAGGCTCCGCCTTTGTCGCTGGAGGAGCGCGGCACGCGCGTCTCGAAGGATCGACGGCCCCGCTAGTGGCCGTGCATCCTTCGAGGCTCGCCCAGCGCCGCAATTGCGCCGCAAGGCTCGCACCTCAGGATGACGGATAACAAGCTGTCTTAGCCTCTCAGCGCTGTACGCATTCTCACCCCATCACCTGGTGCGGCGAGCGGCCGAAGGCGGCCTTGAAGGCGCGGCTGAAATGCGAGACGTCGCTGAAGCCGAAGCTCAGCGCGACATCGGTGACATGACTGAAGCGCCGTTCGGCCAGCGCCTGATACGCGCCGGCAAGGCGCTGCTGCCACAGCCAGCGGATCGGCGTCGTGCCTTCGCGCGCGAACAGGCGATTGAGCGTGCGCGGCGCCATGTTCTGCGCCGTGGCGATCGCATCGAGATCGAGCCCGGGATCGTCGAGATTGGCCAGCATGTAGGCCTTGACCCGCGCCAGCCTTTCGTCGCCGCGCTGGGGCCCTTCGTCCGTCAGCTCGGTCTGCAGCGTCGTTGCGAAAATATCGAGCGCTGCCGCGCCAAGCCGTATCGCCGCAGGTCCGGCCGCGTCATCGAGCCGCGTCAGCCGGCGGATCAGCGATCCCGCCAGCGCTCCCACTTTCGACGCGTTGCCGACCCGCCGCGCCGTCAGGCGCTGCGCGTCCGGCAGGCGTGCGAGCAGCAGCGGCCGCGGGATCGACACCATGATCGCGCGCGCGCTCGGGGCGAATTCGAGCGTGAACGGCTGCGCCTGGTCATGCAGCATCAGATCGCCCCGGCGCATGCGGACGTCGCGGCCGCCTTGCGCGAAGCTGACCTCGCCGCGCAGCGTGAGCCACAGCATGAAATAGTCGCGCGGATCCCTGCGGACGTCGCTCGCGCTGCGCATCACCCGGATGGGGTCGGCGGCCGGCGTCGAAGACCAGATGTCGTTGATGGCAAGCGGGCCGAGATGGCGGATCGAGATCGACGCCTGGAACGCCTCGTCGGCGACGCGGCGGCATTCGGTCAGCGAGAATTCGCGGCAGGTGACGTGATGCCAGCGGTCGAAACTGTCACCCGGTGCGACAAGCGTTTGCGCGACGACTGTGTGATCTGGGGTCTGCATCGGACCTTGCTCCCGCCCAACCCGGCAGCGGGACATTCTGCGTCCAGCCCTCCCTTCTGGCAAGCAGAGACCAGCGACTGGCCGGCGCAGCCAAGAACGGCCGCCGCAGCCGGTGTAGAAAATATCTCCCACCAGGAGAGGAGGCACCATATGGGCTACCAATGCGAAACCATCGATCCGGCGCGAACCGTCATGATCGTGGTCGACATGCAGAACGATTTCGTGGCCGAGGGCGCCAAGCTGCGTTCGGCCCAGGCCGCTGCCATGGTGCCGCGGCTGGCGCAGACCCTGAAGGCCTGCCGCGACAAGGGCATCCGCGTCATTTACACCGCGCATGTGCATCGCCGCGACGGCAGCGACATGGGGCTCTATGACGATCTCTATTCGCCGATCGCCGACCGGTCGTCGCTGGTCGACGGCAGCGAGGGCGTCGAGATCTTCAACGACCTCGCGCCCGCCCCCGGCGAGCACGTCATCAAGAAGCACCGCTACAGCGCGTTCTTCGCCACCGATCTCGATCTCATCCTGCGCGAATGGGGCATCACCACGGTGATCATCTCGGGGACCACGACCGAGAACTGCTGCCACGCCACCGCGCGAGACGCCATGTTCCACAATTACAAGGTGGTCTTCCTGTCGGATGCGACCGGCACGTTCGACTATCCCGATGTCGGCCAGGGCGCCTTGTCCGCCGAGGAGGTGCACCGCGCCACGCTGACGATCCTCGCATTCTCAACCGCACATGTGATGACGGCGGCCGAGATGCTGGCGCGGGTGAAGGCCGGTGACGGAGCGGCGAAGGCTGCGTAGTTAGTCGCCAACAGCGCGCCACAAACTTAGTCGGCCTCTCCCCTTGTGGGAGAGGCCGGAACGCATGAAGCGAAGCGCAATGCGATCCGGGTGAGGGGTTGCGGTCTCTCCGGTCCGTACGCCGCGTGGAGAGATACCCCTCACCCCAGCCCTCTCCCACAAGGGGAGAGGGGGCGCAGCAGCATTCGCGGCAGCAACCTCACTTCACCAGTGAGCAGCCGCCATCGGCCAGCGGGCGGAACGCCTGGTCGGCCGGGATGGTCGCGATCAGCTTGTAATAGTCGTAGGGGTACTTCGACTCCTCCGGCTTCTTCACCTCGAACAGATACATCGGATGGATGACGCGGCCGTCCTGGCGGATCGTGGTGTCGCCGAACAGTCTGTCCTTGCCCTTGAAGGTCTTCATCTGCGGCACCACCGCCTTGGCGTCGTCGCTGCCGGTGGCGGCAACCGCGTTGAGGTAGGCGAGCGTCGAGGCATAGACGCCGGCCTGGTTGCCGCTCGGCATCTTGCCGTTCATACCGGGACGGGCGGCGAAGCGCTTTGCGAACGCGCGGGTGTCGTCGTTCATGTCCCAGTAGAAGGCTTCCAGCAGCTGCAGGCCCTGCGCGACCTTCAGGCCCATGCCGTGGATGTCGTTCACGAACAGCAGGAACGCCACCATGGTCTGGCCGCCCTGCTGGATGCCGAACTCGGCCGCCTGCTTCACCGCATTGATGGTGTCGCCGCCGGCATTGGCGAGCCCGATCACTTTTGCTTTCGAGCTCTGCGCCTGCAGCAGGAACGACGCGAAGTCCGAGGTGCCGAGCGGATGCTTGCTCGAGCCCAAAACCTTGCCGCCGTGCTTCTCGATGTAGTTCGTCGCTTCAGCCTCAATGCCTTTGCCGAGCGCATAATCGACGGTCACGAAATACCAGTCCTTGCCGCCGCGCTGCATCATCGCGGCCGCGGTGGTGTTGCCGGTGGCCCAGGCGTCGTTGACCCATTGAATGGTGTTCGGCGAGCAGGCCTTGCCGGTGAGATCGGAGCTTGCGGTCGACGACGCCAGGAACGTCATCCGGCTATCGCGCAGGATGGTGTTGATGGCGAGCCCGACCGCCGAGTTCGGCACGTCGACGATGGCATCGACGCCTTCGACATCGAGCCATTTGCGCGCGATCGCAGAGCCCACATCGGCCTTGTTCTGGTGATCGGCATAGACGATCTCGACCTTGATGCCCTTGCCGCCGCCGTTGAAATCTTCCGCGGCCATGCGCGCGGCTTCCACCGAACCCATACCGTTGGTGTCCTGGAAGATGCCCGAAATGTCGTTGAGCACGCCGACGCGGACCACGTCGCCGGAAATCTCCGCCCGTGCGCTGCCCGCGGCACAGGCCAATGCCAGCGCAAGTCCAATCCTAAATCGCCCAACCCCGAAGCCCCTCATAGTCTCCTCCCTTGCCTCGCTCCTCAGCCAGCTCCGATGTCTCGTCAGGCCGGCGTGATCTCGACCGGCAGGCTGCTGAGCCCGCGCAGCGTGTTGTTGAAAAGGCGCTTCGGCTCGCCGGTGATGTCGATCCTGGCGACACGACGCGCCAGCGCCGCCAGCATCACCTCGCCTTCGAGACGGGCGACGAGCTGGCCGACACACATATGGATGCCCGAACCGTAGCCGACGTGGCCCGACGTACGACGGGTGATGTCGTAGCTATCGGGCTGCTCCCAGCGGCGCGGATCACGATTGGCCGCAGCCAGGAACATCAGCACCTTCTCGCCTTCAGGAATGCTGGCCCCACTGAGCTCGACGTCGCGCGTCGTGGTGCGGAAGAAAGTCTGGACCGGACTTTCGAACCGCACGGCTTCCTCGAAGGCGTTGCGCGCCAGCGTCGGATCGCCGCGCAACCTCTGGAACTGGTCGGGGAAGCGGGCGAGGCAGTAGACGGCGGCGCCGATGCCGTTGACGGTCGTGTCGAGACCGGCCGACAGCAGCGAGCGCACCAGCAGCGGCGCTTCGGTCGCGGTAATGGCTCCGGTATCGACATGGGCGTGAATGCAGGCGCCGATGCCGCCCGGGGTGAGATTGTCGCGCTGGCATTGCTCGGCAACATAGGCCTGATGCGGCGCCGAGCGCTCGATCGCCTCCTTGCGGAGCTCGTTCGGCGGGCCGAAGGCATTGAACACCAGACTGGCGTAGGGCAGCAGATGCTCGCGGCCCTCCGGCCTCAGGCCGAGTGCATCCGGGAAGATCGACAACGGATAGGCTTCCGCAAGGTCCGCGATCGCGTCGAACCTGCGCTTCTCCAGCAGCGCATCGAGGCGGGCCTCCGCGGCGGCGGCAAATTGCCTGCGAAGCTGCTTCATCACGGTCGCCGACAACACCGTGCTCAGCACGGCGCGGGTCCGGGTATGGGCGGGCGGGTCGGCCTCCAGGATCAGGCTCGCCGGCCGCCACGGCTTCTCCTTGGAAAAGTCGCTGAGGCCGACGCCGCGGCTGGAGCAGAAGGTCGCGGGGTCGTTCAGCACCGCATGGACCTCAGCGTAGCGCGCCACGCCATAGACATTCCACTTGTCGAGATAGACCACCGGCCCGGCCTCGCGCAGCCGCTCATGGGTCGGGAATGGATCGGCGAAGAACTCGAGCGCGAACGGATCGACGTCGAGATGCGGGACGGACGCAGCTTCTGTTGCAGTCATCGGGACCTCCCGAGGTTTGATCTTGTCAACACGGGCCGCATATCTATTGCTCCCGGACAGTTTCGCAGCGATGATTTGAGAGATGAGCAGCCAGCCCCTCCCCCGAAAGCCCCGCCGGCCGAGACCGGCCGATCCCGCAGACGCCAGTGACGGCCCGCTGCTGGACCTTGATCGCTATGTGCCGGCGTTCATCACCTTCATCGGCAACAAGCTGTCGAACAGCGCCACCGCGTTTTACCAGAAGAATTTCGGCGTCAACGTCACCGAGTGGCGGATTATCTCGCAACTGGCGATCGAGCCGGGGATTCCCGCCTCCCGGATCTGCCAGGTGATCGGCTTCGACAAGGGGCCGGTCAGCCGCAACCTCGCGGCATTGCAGAAGCGCGGCCTGCTGACCATCCGTACCGCACCCGATGACGGCCGTACCCATTCGATCACGCTGACCGCGCGCGGCCGCGCCGTCCACGACAAGGTCATCGTCGCGGCGCTGGAGCGCGAGCGGCGGCTGCTGGCGTGCCTGAAAAAGGACGAGCGCGAGGTGCTGATCGAGCTGCTGCGCCGGCTGCACGAGAATCTCGGCGCCGTCACCGGGCAAAGCACGACCTGACGGCGCGGCGGGACCACGGGCGGCGCGCTGCGCCCCCACGGTCTTCGCCCGATTGTCCATGCGTGCCGTTGGCGCCGTGCTGCGCAACATTCTCCTCCCAAACGCGTGGCCGTTGACCGGCCCTGTCCCTATGGGTCCGGAAACTCGCACAGCTTAGTTGCTCTGGCAACTAAAAAGGCAACCGCGTGCAGCGCGGCAAGTGGAAGCAGCGGGGACCTGGCGGGTTGGACGGCTGAAACTTGGATGATCCGTGCCACAAACGCGGTGTCGTCCCGGCCTCCGAGCCGGGACCCATAACCACAAATGCTGATTATCGCATGTCGGCGGAACGACGAACTTTGTTCACAATATCGGCAGCGGAATATGGGTCCATGCTTCCGCAGGGACGACGGCAGTGTACGCGGCGCGCTGCTCGCGCGTCAGAAGCACAAATCGCTCACAAGCCCGCGCAGACGATCGCCTCACCCGACGCATCGTCCTCCAATACCGCCACTGCTGCGGCGCGGCGCGTCAGCACGGCGCGCTGGTTGATGTAGCCCTTGTCGGTGATCTCCCCGCCGTCGACCGAGGCAGGCTCGGCCAGCAGCAGCGCGCGGGTGGCATGGCCGGAGGAATGGCCGCCTTGCGCCTTCAGCGTCGCCAGCCCCCGCCCGATCGCGGAACGGACCGCCGGATGGCCGATCACCTCCCGCGCATCGGTGCTCTCGGGCAGCCCTGCCAACGAACGGCAGGCGGCGAGGTTCGGAAACACCAGGAAGCGCACCTCGTCGCGGCCGTGGCCGGTGACGACGATGTCCTGCGCGAGCGGCGCCAGCGCCGCGATGCCGGCGACGCGCAAGGTGCCGACGCTGACCCAGGTGCCGGAATTGAGCTTGAAATCCTCCGCCACGCGGCCGTCGAAGAACAGGCCGAGATCGGGCCGTGCGGCATCGGCGAAGGTGACGGCGTCGCCGATCTTGTAAAAACCCTCGGCATCGAAGGCCTCAGCGGTCAGCTCGGGCGCCTTCCAGTAGCCCGGCGTGACGTTGGGCCCGCGCACGCGCACCTCCAGCTTGTCGCCCGACGGCACCAGCTTGAGCTCGGTGCCGGGGATCGGCACGCCGATATTGCCGGAGCGTTTGGCCAGGAAGTGGCAATCGGTCGCCAGCGGCGAGGTCTCGGTCGAGCCCCAGGCCGACACCATCGGCAGCCGGCGACCGACCGTCCGCAGCGACAATTCCTCCAACGCGTCCCACAGATTCTGCGGCAGCGCCGCGCCGGCATAGAAGGCGAATTTGGTGCCCTCGAAGAATTTTCTGCGCAGTTCGTCGTCGGTGCGCAGCGCCGCGATCAGCATGTCGAAGCCGCGCGGCACGTTGAAATAGACCGTCGGCACCACGCTGCGCAGGTTGGCCAGCGAGGTCGCGAACAGCCCGGGCGCCGGCTTGCCGCCGTCGATATAGAGCGTGCCGCCGTTGCGCAGCACCAGGTTGAAGTTGTGGTTGGCGCCGAACGTGTGGCTCCACGGCAGCCAGTCCAGGATCACCAGTTCCTCGCCCGCTTGCTCCAGGAACGTCCAGGTCTGCGCCTTGGCCTGCTGGCTCGAGGTCAGCATGCGCTGGGTGTTGATCACGGCCTTCGGCGTGCCCGTCGAGCCCGAGGTGAACAGGAATTTTGCGATCGTGTCCGCCGTCACCGCCGCGAACGCCTTGGCGACCCCGGGCGCTTCCGGCGTGGCAGCGACGGTACGGAACGACAATGCGTCGGCGTCGTCCGGATTGCCGCTGACGATGGTTGCGCGATGCAGCGGCTTGATTGCGGCAAGCGCCGCCGCGAACGGCCTTGTGCTTGCTACGTAGATCGCGCCGGGGTCGAGCAGCTCGATCATGCTCTTCAGCTTGTCGAAGTCTTTCGACATCAAGGAATAGGCCGGCGAGATCGCGGCCGAGGGCACGCCGACATGCTGCGCGGCGAGCGCGAACAACGCGTGATCGATGCCGTTGTCGGAGAGGATGACGAGCGGACGTTCCGTGCTCAGCCCTTGCGCTAGCACCCACGATGCGGCCCGCCGCACGATGCCGAGCGCGTCGCGATAGCTGACGGTGCTCCAGGGCGCATCGGCATTGGCGCGCTCGCCGAGAAAGATGCGATCCGGCGCCTGCCGCGCCCAATGCTCCAGCCAGTCGCCGACACAGCGGGCGCCCTGCTTCAGCGGCGTGGTGGAGCGGACCAGGATGCTGCCGTCGTTGCGGCTGACCGCAACGATCGCGGGCGTCGCGAACAGGCTGCCCGGATTGTCTCCGCCGGCGGCGGCCATCGTCATGGTTTCCTCCTCGCCCAAGTCTTGTCACCCAAGTCTTGTCACCCGTGTCTTATCGGGATCGCGCCGCAACATGGTGCGGCGCCGCGGTCCCGGCCGGGCTCTTTGGTCATAATGTTGCGGACATCAATTGTTGTCGTCAACAACAATCTTTCCCTCTCGCCTTGGGCACGCTAGCCTGGGCTCATGGCAGGCCAGCAAAAGACATCGCGCAAGGCGGCAGGAACGGCAGCGGCAATCCGCCGCGCCCGGTCGCATGGAGCAAATGGCGGGGCGGCCGGCGACGACATCGGCCTCGACGCGCTGGTCGGTCACGCCGGCTATGCGGTGCGGCGCTTCCAGCTCTGGATCTTTCAGGACTTCATCAAGACGCTGGCGACGGTCGATATCCGTCCAACCCAGTATTCGGTGATGACCGTGATCGGGGCCAATCCTGGCCTCAGCCAGATGGCGGTGGCAAAGCGGCTCGGGATCGAGCGCGCGCGGCTGGTGCATCTGCTCGACAGCCTGGAAGACCGCGAATTCGTCAGCCGCGTCCCCTCCGCGACCGACCGCCGCTCCCATGCGCTGCATCTGACCGCGCGCGGCAAGACCGCGCTGGCGCAGTTCAAGCGGCTCGCCGCCGAGCATGAGCGGCATGTCGCGGAGAAGATCGGCAAGGAAAATCGCAAACAGCTGCTGCAGATCCTCGCCTGCTTCACCTGACCTCGCGACGAGATTTCGGCTTGACCAGAGCTGCCTCTAAATTGGGCAGATGCTCTCTCGAGCGAGCCTACGTCCGCTCCCGACGAGCATTTCAAGCAACTGATATTGTGCAATAATCCGCCGCGCGACGGACGCGGGTGAATTGTACACAATGGCACATTGCTTGCTTCGACCAGGCTGCAATTCCCTTGCGGATGGCATCCGACGCCTCCCGCTCACGAGATGAGGCCAAGCACGTGACTGAAACTGTCGCCGCGATCGTCGCCGCGCACCGCGCCGGGACCATGACGCCGGCCCAAACCGTGGCGCGCAGCTACCAGCGCATCCGCGAGCACAACGACCCCGCCATCTTCATCAGCCTGCGCGACGAGAAGGATGCGCTTGCCGAGGCCGGGCGGCTCGCCGATCCGACGTTGCCGCTCTACGGCCTGCCGGTCGCGGTCAAGGACAATATCGACGTCAAGGGCCTGCCGACCACCGCCGCCTGCCCGGCGTTCTCGTATCTGCCGGCGCAGGATTCCACGGCGGTCGCCAAGCTTCGCGCGGCCGGCGCCATCATCATCGGCAAGACCAATCTCGACCAGTTCGCCACCGGTCTGGTCGGCGTGCGCTCGCCCTACGGCATTCCCAAGAACCCGGTGCGCGGCGATCTGGTGCCGGGCGGATCGAGCTCGGGCTCCGCGGTCGCGGTCTCAGCGGGCCTGGTGCCGCTTGCGCTCGGCACCGATACCGCGGGCAGCGGCCGCGTGCCGGCGATGCTCAACAACATCGTCGGGCTCAAGCCGAGCCTCGGGCTGATCTCGACCACCGGCGTCGTGCCGGCGTGCCGGACGCTCGACTGCGTCTCGATCTTCTCGCTCACCGTCGACGACGCGCTGGCGGCGCTCGCCGTCATGTCCGGGCCGGATGACGCCGATCCGTACTCGCGCGGCGACCGGCCGCTGGCCCCACTGGCAAGCTTTCCGGCCAAGCTGAGGCTCGGCATTCCCCAAACCGGCCAGCTGAAATTCTTCGGCGATCACGAGGCCGAGAAGGCCTATGGCGAGGCGTGCAAGCGCTGGCAGGCGCTTGGCGCCGATCTCGTCGCGTTCGACCTCGCGCCGTTCTTCGAGACCGCGCGGTTGCTTTATGAGGGTCCGTGGGTGGCGGAACGCTATCTCGTCATCCGCGACCTGCTCGCGTCGTCGCCCGAGGCGGTCCATCCGGTAACGCGCGAGATCACCGTCGGCGGATCGCGTCCGACTGCCGCCGATACTTTTTCTGCGCTGTACCGCCTCGAGGCGCTGCGCCGCATTGCAGAGCGCAGCCTTGCGCAACTCGATGCCATCGTGTTGCCGACCGCCCCGACCGTCTATTCCACCGCTGACGTGCTCGCCAATCCGATCGAGCTGAACTCGCGGCTCGGCACCTACACCAATTTCGTCAACCTGCTCGACATGTGCGGCCTGGCGCTGCCGGCAGCGATGCGGCCCGACGGCGCGCCGTTCGGCATCACGCTGCTCGCCCCCGCCGGCCGCGACGCCGAGCTTGCCGGCATCGGCCGTGTCTTCCATGCCGACTCCGAACTTACCCTCGGCGCCAATTCACTTCCGCAGCCGCCGCTCACCGCCATACCGACGCAGGCCGGCTCCGACGACATCACCATCGCGGTGGTCGGCGCACATCTCTCCGGCATGGCACTGAACCACGAGCTGACGACGCTCGATGCGCGCCTGCTGGAAGAGGCGGTCACCGGGCCGGATTACAAGCTCTACGCACTCGACACCACGCCGCCCAAGCCCGGCATGCTGCGCATCGAGGCCGGTGCGGGCCATGCGATCAAGCTCGAACTGTGGGCGATGTCACCGGCAGCATTCGGAAAGTTCGTCGCCGCGATTCCGCCGCCGCTGTCGATCGGCACGATCAGGCTCGCCGACGGACGGCAGGCGAAGGGCTTCATCGTCGAACCCGCCGCGATCAACGGCGCGAAGGACATTTCCGCCTATGGCGGCTGGCGCGCATTCATGGCGGAGAGGGCGAAAGCCTAGCCGCAGCGGAAGTGCGCTCCCTCGCCCCGCTCTCGCGGGGAGAGGGTGGGGGTGAGGGGCATCTCTCCGCGCGGAGGACTATCGAGAGACCTGTACCCCCTCACCCGGATTGCGTCTGCGATGCAATCCGACCTCGCCCCGCAAGCGGGGAGAGCTAAGGAGAAGCTACACCGACACCGCGTAGGTCTCGTATTCCCCGCGCACCTGCTCGATATGGGCACGCATCGCCGCGGCGGCGCCTGTCTTGTCGCCGCGCATGATGGCGACGACGACGCGGTCGTGCTCGGCGTGGGACTTTGCCAGACGGCCGAGGTTGCGGAACTGGGCGCGGCGGAACGGCTGCACGCGCACCCGCGTCGCCAGCGTGATCTCGGCGATGTAGGCGTTCTGCGAGCCGGCATAGATCGCGTTGTGGAAGCGCTCATTGACCTCGTGGAACCGCTCGGGATTGCCGGTATAGCTCAGCACCCGCAATTCCTCGTGGATCGCTTCCAGCGCATGGCGCTCCGCCGCCGTCATCCGCTCGGCGGCAAGGCCGGCGCAGATCGCTTCCAGCTCGGCCATCGCCTCGAACATGCCGGTGAGCCGTTCAAGCGAGGGCCGCGCCACCACGGCGCCGCGATGCGCGCGGGCATCGATCAGGCCGCTGGCGGCAAGCTGCCGCAGCGCTTCGCGCACCGGGGTGCGCGAGACGTTGAAGCGCCGCGCAAGGTCGGTTTCATCGAGCCCGGCCCCCGGCGGCAGCGTGCCGCGCACGATCTCGTCGGCAAGCTGCAGCCGCAATTCCTCGGCGCGGGTGACCTTGTCGACCAGCGACGACGGCCGATCGATGCGGCGCACCGTCATCTCGGATTCTGCGTCCTGCGGCAGATCGTCCAGGCTCATCCTCGATCGCCCTTCAAGCACCTTTGGGTTCATCGATGACGCTGACATGGGCCGCGACGATTCTCCAGCCCTCGGGAAAGCGAATCCACGTCTGCATCTGCCGCCCCACTCTACCCGGTGCGCTGTCCCGGTAGAACAGCGTCGAGGCGATCGCGGTGTCGCGGCCATAGGTCGTGATCACGGTCCGCTCGATCTTGCGCATCAGCCCGACCGGCGAGCGTCCTGCGCGAAACGCCATGATCTCGGCATAGCCATAAAGGTTCTCGCCAATGCCGTAACGCAGCGTGCGGCGGTCGTCGCGGAACAGCTCGTCGAGCACCGCGACGTCGTTCGAGACCAGCGCCTTCTCATATCGCTGGAACTGCGCGGTGACCTCGGCGACGACGTCGGGAAGATCGATATCCATATCAGAGCCCTCTCGGCGCCGGCGCGGCCGCAACGCCCCTCTGTTCCAGCGCGTAGGCGACCCGCAGCGCGACGTCCTCGCGCCAGGGCGC
This sequence comes from Bradyrhizobium sp. USDA 4538, assembly GCF_024171045.1. Taxonomy (NCBI): domain Bacteria; kingdom Pseudomonadati; phylum Pseudomonadota; class Alphaproteobacteria; order Hyphomicrobiales; family Nitrobacteraceae; genus Bradyrhizobium; species Bradyrhizobium sp. USDA 4538. Next base: position 4,478,784 of record NZ_JALJZE010000001.1, on the reverse strand, counting down.
CGCGATGATCTGCACGCCGATCGGCATCGGTTCAAGCGGCACCGGCACGGCGACCACCGGCAGGCCGATGAAGGAGATCGGCTGGGTGTGGATGCCGATATTGGCGCGCACCGGAAGCTCGACGCCGTCGAGCGTGAAACTGGCCTGACCGATCTTCGGCGCGGTGCACGGCGTCGCCGGCGCCAGGATCACGTCGACCGACTGGAACAGCTCCAGCACCCTGGCGCGATACCAGCGGCGGAATTTCTGCGCCTTGTCGACATAGACCGCCGGGATCATCGCGCCCGCAATGAGACGGTCGCGCACCGCCGGATCGAAATCGTTGGGACGCTTGCGCAGGCGATCGAGATGCAGCGCGGCACCCTCGGTGGTGGTGATGATGTAGGCCGCGGCGCGAGCGCGCGCCGCTTCGGGAAGCTCCACGGTCCGCGCGGCACCGAGTGCCTTCGCGACACGCGCGACCGCCTCTGCCGCCTCCGGAAACAGATTCTGCTGGAAATAGCCGCCGGCGATCGCAACCCGCAGCCCGCCAATATCGTTGGCAAGCAACGGCACGGTCGGCTCGACCGACTGCACAATGCAGGCCGGATCATCGGCATCAGGCCCCTGCATGGCGTCGTAGGCGAGCGCGAGGTCCTTCGCGCTGCGCGCCAGCGGGCCGAGATGATCGAGGCTGGCGACGAACGGATAGGACCGCGCGCGCGACAGCCGGCCGTAGGTCGGTTTCAGGCCGAACGTGCCGCAGAACGACGACGGCACGCGGATCGAGCCGTTGGTATCGGAGCCGAGCGCGATCGGCACCAGCGCGCCGCCGACGGCGCTGCCCGAGCCGCCGGAGGAGCCGCCGGTCATCCGCGCCGGATCATGCGGGTTGCGCGACGGGCCGTCATGCACATTCTCGCCGGTGAAGTCGTAGGCGTATTCGCCCATGTTGAGCGCGCCGACCAGCACCGCACCAGCCGCCTCCATCCGCTCGATCAGCGTCGCGTCGCGCGACGACGGCGGCAGGTCGCGGTTGATCTTCGAGCCGGCGCGGGTCGGAAGACCCTGCACGTCGAAGAGGTTCTTGACCGCGAAGGGGACGCCGGCGAGCGGGCCGACCGGTTGACCGGCGGCGATCGCGGCATCGACCGCGCTGGCCCCGGCACGCGCGCGATCGGCGGTGACGTCGGTGAAGGCATTGAGGACCTTGTCATGCGCTGCGATCCGCGCCAGCGCAGCCTCGGTCGCGGCAAGAGCCGTGATCTTGCGGCTCGATACCGCCTGCGCGATCTCGGCGGCCGACATGGAAGCGGGAGTTTCGGACATCGCTGATCTCAAGTCGAATAGACGGCGGCCGACACGACGTCGTCCGGCAGCGGGAAGTCATCGACCAGCCGCGCCAGCCGCAGCGAGACGTCGAGATTGGCGCGCACCGCCGGACGCCAGGCGTCCTCCAGCGGCAACGCCATCGCGCGGGCGACGGCGTTCATATAGTCGTCGAGATGATCGGTCATTTCGCTCCAATAACGATTTTGCGCATGATCTCCGCGCAAACGCATTCCGCGTTTGTCGCGAGGAAAACCGGCCCCCACTTTTCCGGATCATGCGTCAAGACACCGGCAGCGGCGGATGCGGGATCGCCGTCAGCAGCTCCCTTGTATAGGCATCCTGCGGATTGCCCAAGACGTGTTCGGATGTGCCCTGCTCCACGATGCGACCGGCGCGCATCACGATGACGCGATCGCACAGCAGGCGCACGACATTGAGGTCGTGCGACACGAACAAATAGCTCATGCCCATCGACTGCTTGAGGTCCTGCAGCAAATTGAGCACCACCGCCTGCACCGAGACATCAAGTGCCGCGGTCGGCTCGTCGAGGATGACGAGCTTCGGGTGCAGCGCGATGGCGCGTGCGATGCCGACGCGGGCCTTCTGGCCGCCGGAGAGCTGGTGCGGGAAGCGGTCCAACAGATTGACCGGCAGGCCGACCAGCCGCGCGAGCTCCTCGCAGCGGGTGCGGAGCGCGTCGCGCCCGCGGATGTCGCCGAGCTGCATGATCGGATCCGCGATGGCGCGCGCCGCGGTGAAGCGCGGATTGAGGCTGTCGGTCGGATCCTGGAACACCATCTGGATCTGGCTACGCCGAGGCAGCCGCGCGAAGGACTGCGGCGCGATGCCGCCGATGTCCTGGCCATCGAACATGATGCGGCCGGAGGTCTGGTCCAGCAGCCGCATCACCATCATCGACGTCGTCGACTTGCCGCAGCCGGATTCGCCGACCAGCCCGACGCTCTCGCCATGGTCGATCGAGAAACTGATGCCGTCGACCGCGCGGAAGATGTCCTCCTCGACCGGCGGCTTGCGCCCGAACAACTTTGCCAGCATCCCGCCCGCGCCCTGGCGCGGGTATTCCTTGACGAGCTTTTCGACTGATAGGAGGGGCTCCATCCGCCCCCTCTCCCCGTTCTTTACGGGGAGAGGGTCGGGGTGAGGGGCCGCATCCGCAGGCACGGCCCGTGGAGAGTCCCCCTCACCCGCCACGCTCTGGCGCGCGAGTGCGCTCCCGAGCGTGTCGGCCTCTCCCCGCACGCGGGGAGAGGCAAGCGAATCCTCCTCCGGCAACAGATCCCGGAGCGACACCCCGAGCCGCGGCGTCGCGCGCATCAGCTTCCGGGTGTAGGCATGCCGGGGCGCGGCGAAAATGTCGGCCGAGACGGCGGTCTCGACCACGCGGCCCTTCTCCATCACCACGACGCGGTCGCAATAGGCGGCGGCGAGGCCGAGATCATGCGTGATCAGGATCGTCGACATCGCCCGGCGCCGGGTCAGCTCGACGATCAGGTCCATCACTGCCTTCTGGGTGGTGACGTCGAGCCCGGTGGTCGGCTCGTCGGCGATCAGAAGCTGCGGATTGCAGGCCAGCGCCAGCGCGATGACGACGCGCTGGCACATGCCGCCGGACAGCTCGAACGGATAGGCATGATAGCGCTCGCGTGCGCGCGCGATCTTGACCTGCTCCAGCGCCTCGATCGCCTTCTCGCCGCGATCAGTGACCTGCGCCTGCTGCACATGCTGGCGCAGCACGTCCTCGATCTGGTGCCCGACCTTGCGGATCGGATTGAGCGCCGCGCGCGGATTCTGGAAGATCATCGAGACTTCGCGGCCGCGCAGATCGCGCATCTGGCTCTCCGAGGCAGACTTGACGTCGATGCCGGAGAACATCACCGAGCCCTCGGCGATCCGGCCGGCGCGATCGAGGATGCGCATCACGGCATAGGAGGTTACCGACTTGCCGGAGCCGGACTCGCCGACGATGCCGACAGTCTCACCCTTGCCGACCGATATGTTGACGTGCTGCACCGCCTTGACGATGCCGCGGCGGGTGGTGAACTCGACCGTGAGGTCGCTGACGTCGAGCAGCGGCTGGGCGGTCATGCGCACCTCTCCTCACAGGGTGCGTCATCCAAAAATCCGCAAAACAACCCCATGCAAAGGAGCGGAGCGGTAGCACGGCACCGGACCGGGACAGGCATCATGTTCTCCGCCTGTCCAGTGCGCCCCCTCGCCCCGCTCTTGCGGGGAGAGGGTTGGGGTGAGGGGCATCTATCGGCACGTACAACTGGCTGAGGAGTGCGCGGAGAGCCCCCCTCACCCGGTCCGCTAACGCGGCCCGGCCTCTCCCCGCACGCGGGGAGAGGCGAAGAAAGCGCGCATGCGTTAGCCAGGTCCACATCATCACGTCCTCCGCTGCGGGTCGACGATGTCGCGCAGGCCGTCGCCGAGCAGGTTGAAGCAGAACACCGCGATCATCAGCGCCAGGCCCGGGAACAGCGCGATCCACCACTCGCCCGACACCATGAAGCCTGCGCCCTCGGCGACCATGATGCCCCACTCCGCGGTCGGCGGCCGGACGCCGAGCCCGATGAAGGACAGGCCCGCGGCGTTGAGGATCGCATAGCCCATGGTCAGCGACATCTGCACGATCATGATCGGCATGATGTTGGGCAGGATGTGCCCGAGCAGAATGCGGTACTCGCCGTTGCCGGACAGCCGCGCCGCCTGCACGAAGCCGGCATTGCGGCGGACGTTTGCTTCTGCGCGTGCGACGCGGGCATAGAGCGGGAAGTTCACGATCGCGGTCGCGATGATGATGTTCTGCACGGTGTTGCCGAGCGCCGCGACGATGCCCATCGCCAGCACGAACAGCGGAAACGCCATGATGGTGTCGGCGATGCGGCCGACGATGCGGTCGGTCCAGCCGCCGAAATAGCCGGCGGCGATGCCGGCCAGCCCGCCCATCAGGAACACCAGCACGACGGAGGCGACCGCGATGAAGGTGTCGAGCCGCGTCGCGACGATGACGCGGCTGAAGATGTCGCGGCCGAGCTGATCGGTGCCGAACCAGTGCGCGGCCGACGGCGGCTTCAATGCAGCCGCGGTGTCGGAGGCGAGCGGGTCGTACGGCACCACGTAGGGCCCGAACAGCGCGGCAAACAGGATCAGGACCAGCAGCGCGAAGGCAAAGCCGGTGACCTTGTTTTCGCTCAAGACGTAGCGGGTCTGCTCAAAAGCAGCGGCAAGCCCCGACGTGCGGGCGGGTCCTGCGGGTTCGACGGTTGGAGCTACGGTGCTCATGCTCTAGCCCTCCAGCCTGACGCGGGGATCGATCACGCCGTAGAGGATGTCGATCACCAGATTGAGCAGCACGTACATGACCGCCATGGTCAGCACGAAGCCCTGCACCGGCGCGAAGTCGGATGCGATCAGCGCCTCGACCGCGTAGGAGCCGATGCCGGGCCAGGCGAACACCTTTTCCACCAGCACATTGGCGCCCAACAGGAACGAGAACACCATGCTGAGCGTGGTGATGACCGGCAGCATCGCGTTGCGGAAGGCGTAAGTGACGATCACCTTGCCGGGCGACAAGCCGCTGGCGCGCGCGGTACGGACGAAGTCGGACGCCAGCACCGCCAGCATCGAGGCGCGCGTCATCCGCGCGATCGGCGCCAGCGAGAAGATCGCGAGCGTCACCGCCGGCAGGATCAATTGGCTGAGCGCAGAACGAAACGCCTCGAAGTCCCGCGCGATCAGCGTGTCGATGAGATAGAAGCCCGTGACCGTCGGCGGCGCGCTAGCGAACACGTCGAGCCGGCCGAGCGGCGCCGGCGACCAGCCGAGCCGGAAATAGAACAGATAGACCAGCACGAGCCCGGTGAAGAACACCGGCAGAGACACGCCGGCCGTGGTGGTGACGCGGCAGAGATGGTCGATCCAGGAGCCCGGCCGCGTCGCCGCCAGCACGCCGAGCGGGATCGCGATCACGATGGAGACGACAAGGCCGAGCAGAGTGAGCTCGGCCGACGCCGGCAGGCGGTTGCGCAGCTCGGCCGCCACCGGCTGGCCCGTGGTCAGCGATGTGCCGAGATCGCCGTGGGCGAGATCGTTGGTGTAGCGGACGAACTGCTCGATCAGCGGCTTGTCGAAACCAAGCTTCTTGCGGATCTGGTCGACCGCCTCCTTGGTGGCCGCGGGGCCAGCAAAATACGTCGCGGGATCGCCCGGCAGCGCGCGCGTCAGCAGGAACGTCACGATCACGACCCCGATCAGCGACGGGATCGCGAACAGCAGCCGCTTGCCGATCATCGCAAGCATCAGCGCCTCACCCCTTCGCCATCGCGCGATAGTCGAGGCGGCGGTGGAACCAGTATTGGTAGCCCGTCACGTTCTTCTGCATCGCGACGTTGACGAAGGGCTGATAGAGCGGGATGCGCGGGATGTCGGCGAAGGCGAGATCGACGAAACCCTTGACGTCGGCGTCGTAGGCCGCGGTGTCACCATTCGCGGCGGCAATGCGTGCGCCGTCGATGAGCTTGTCCATCTCGGGCGATTTGTAGCTCATCGTGTTGAAGATCGAATTGTTGCCGTGATAGCACCAGTAGAAGAAGTACTCGGGGTAATCGAGCCAGCCCGAGAACACGTTGGTGAACAGCGGCATTTCCTTCTTGGTGAGCTCGGTGCGCCAATTGGCGCCGGGCACCTTGTTGATCGTGGTCTTGATGCCGAGCTGCGCCAGACTCTCCTGCACCAGCACGCAAAGCGGCTCGTTGACACCTGCGAAATTCAGGTCGAACGAGATCGTGGTCTCGAAACCGTTGGCGTAGCCGGCTTCAGTGAGCAGCGCCTTGGCCTTCTCCATGTCGGTGAAATACTTGGTCGGCTGCGGCCAGGCGACCTCGGTCGGCTTGTCCTTTGCCGCGCCGAACATCGGGTTGGCGAGACCGAACAGCACCGCATCCATGATCTTCTGATACGGCATCGCGTAGGCCATCGCCTGCCGTACCTTGGGATTATCGAACGGCGGCTTGGTCACGTTCATGCCGATATACTGGATGCCGTTGGAGAACGGCAGCGAGACCACGCTGAGCTTGCCGTTCGCCTTCATCTCCTGGAAGTCCTTGAACGGCAGCTCATAGGAGATGTCGGCGTCGCCGCGCTCGAGCAGCGCGCGACGGTTGCCGGCCTGCGGCACCATGCGCCAGATCACGCGCTTGATCTTCGGCATCGGACCGCAGACCCACTCGTCGTTGCGCTCCATGACGACTTCGGTGCCGGCGGTCCACTTGGTCACCTTGTAGGCGCCGGAGCCCGCGGTCTGCTGCTTGGTGAATTCGAGGCCCCACGGATCCTTCTCGCTGGCGTTCTTCTTCACGAGCTCGGAATTGACGACGCAGGGCACGATCACAGCGAGGTCGGGGATCGTCAGCTTGTCCTTCTTCAGGAAGTCGACGCGCACCGTGGTGTCGTCGACGACCACGAACTGCTCGGGCTTGGTCAGCGAGCCCGCGCTCATCTGGAAGGTCGGAAAGCCGCCGACGCTGACCGCACGGTCGAGCGACCATTTGACGTCCTTCGCCGTCACCGGCGTGCCGTCATGGAATTTGGCGTTCTTGCGCAGCTTGAAGGTGACCGACATGTCGCCGATGTTGAAGTCCTCGGCGAGCTCGGGCTTGAACTTGTCGCGGTTGTAATAGGGCACGCCGCCCGGACCGCTCTTCATCTCGTGGCTGATCAGGCGGTCGTAGCAATTCCACGACACCTCGTAGCCCGGCACGTTGGTGCCGACGCCGTGGATATCGAGATTGTTGGGGCCGCCTTCGGAGACGATCAGCAGCGTCTCGGAGCGCGCGTCGGCCTTGGCCGGCGACCAGATCGCGGGCGCGGTCGGCGCCAGCGCCCCCGCCGCCAGTCCAGACACCGATTTGAGGAAATCGCGACGCTTCATGTGATGCTCCAACGCCTTGGGAAACGGCCTTGGAACTCAGATCGCAAGGATTGTGCCAACCCTTAATGAAACTTATGTCCTGCTAATGCCTTGCCGGAGCAAGGTAAAACGTCGACCGGTATCCCGGTCGGGCAAGCTCTCAGATCGCCAATTGCATACAAAGACGGGCTATATGCTCAATAGATGAGCAGAAAATGACTCCTGCTCGCTTTGTGGCCGCAATGGATGTCGCGCGCTGAAGAGCGCTAATCCGGCCAGATCAGTTCCTGTAATTGCACGAAGTCGTCGACCCGGTCCGGCCAGCCTTCGATGCAGATGTGCCGGAGCGGATCGCTGGCAGAGTGCAGCATCAAGAGTGCCATCAGCCGCCGCTTCAGGGTGAACGTCACATCAGTGCGCGAGATGCCGAAACCATCGAACAGGCTGCGCACCCGGCGCGGATGCCCGGCGGCCATGAAGGCGCTGGGGCCGAGCAGGTCGTACTCGCCCCATCCGGTCCGGACGTCGCCGAAGTCGAACAGGCCGGCGACGTGCCAGCCGTCGGCCCGGCGCCCGAGCAGAAAGTTCTCCGGGATGTATTCGCCGGTCAGGATCACCGGCGGCGCGTTCATCGGGATCAACTCAGTGGCGTCACGCAGCAGATCATCGAGCGAGGCGAGCAATTTCGCCGGCAGGCCGAGCCGCTCATGCCGCGCCCGGCACTGCGCGATCTGCCCGCGCATGAAGGCCTCCCAGTGCGGCTCGATCGCGCGCAGGCTGCCGGGCGGCACGCGCTGCACCTCGGCGATCACGGCCCCGATCTCGGCGAGCACGCGCTCGCGCTCGGCTTCCGACAGCGATGGCCACACTTCCGAGCCGACGGTGCCGGACAGGCGGGTGATGACGAGATAGGGCCAGCCGTCACGCTCGCCCTGCACGACAAGATCGGGAATCGGAATGCCGAGCCGTCCGCGCAACTCGGCAAGCGCGCCGCGCTCGGACACGAATTGCGGGCGCAGAAACGGCGGGAAGAGTTTGAGGATCAGGCCATCGTCCAGCCCGACAACCAGATTGGTGCCGGTCGAGAACACATGCGGCGCGACGCACGACAGCCCGTGGCCATCAGCAATATCGCGCGCGACCGGCAGCCAGCGCGACGTGTCGCTGCGCCAGGCACGGTAGCTGTCGTAGTCGGTGAGGAGAGGAAGGGATATCATTTCAAGGAATCTCTTAGCGGAATCTATCCCCGTCATCCTGAGGTGCGAGCGGAGCGAGCCTCGAAGGATGAATCGGCCCGACTGGTGGCCGTCGATCCTTCGAGACGCCGCTTCGCGGCTCCTCAGGATGACGGAGAAACAGTTTGAGCAGCTTGGATGCCCCTCACCTATCCGGATTGGCGCGCTCGAACTGGCGCAAGAGGCGGTTGCCGCGCTCGACGGCGTTGTCCATCGCGGCTTGCGCCGATCGCTTGCCGGCGAACACCTGCTCGAGCTCCTCCTCGATCACGTCGCGGATCAGGACGAACGAGCCGAGGCGGATGCCCTTCGAATTGTCGGTCGGCGGCTTCAGCGTCACCTCCTCGATCGAGATCGAGGCGCCGGGATTGCGATCGTAGAAACCCTGCGCGCGAGTCAGATCGAATGCGGCGCGGGTGATCGGCAGGTAGCCCGTGTTCTGGTGCCAGGTGGCCTGCACCTCCGGCCGCGACAGATAGGCGAAGAACTTCGCCACGCCGGCATATTCGGCGCGCGGCCGGTCGCGCAGCACCCACAGCGTCGCGCCGCCGATGATCGAGTTCTGCGGCGCGCCCTGCACGTCGGGTTCGTACGGCATCATGCCGTAGCCGACCTCGAATTTGGAATTGGCCTTGATGTCGGCGCGCGTGCCCGACGAGCCGATGAAGATGCCGCACTCCCCTTTCTGGAAGCGCGGCTCGGCCGCCTGCCCGCGGCCGCTGTAGTCGAAGGTCTTGTCGGCCTGCCACTGCGCGAGCTGCGCGATGTGGCGAACCACCAGCGGATTGTTGAAGATCAGCTGGGCGTCGAGCCCGGAAAACCCGTTGGCCTTGGTCGCGATCGGCAGATTGTGGAAGGCGGAGAAATTCTCGACATTGATCCAGGACGGCCACGACGTGGTCAGGCCGCACATCGCGCCCGCCGCGCGCAGCCGCTTGGCCGCGACGCCGAGCTCCGGCCAAGTCCTCGGCGGCACACTCGGATCGAGCCCGGCGGACCGGAACATATCCTTATTGTAGTAGAGGATCGGCGTCGAGGCATTGAACGGGAACGACAGCATGTTGCCGTCGACATCGGCATAGTAGCCGGCCACCGCGGGCAGATAGGCCGACGGCGCGAACGCCTCGGACTGATCGCGCATCAGCTCGAACACCGGATAAATCGCGCCGCGGGCCGCCATCATGGTTGCGGTCGCGATCTCGTTGACCTGAACGATCGCCGGCTGGCTGCGCGATCGGAAGGCGAAGATCGCCGCGGTGACGGTCTCGGTATAGTTGCCCTTGTAGGCGGGCACGATCCGGTAGTCGGATTGCGAGGCGTTGAAATCGGCGGCAAGCTTCTCGAGCTGCTTGCCGAGCTCGCCCGACATCGCGTGCCACCACATGATCTCGGTGGCCGCCCGCGCCGGCGACACAAGCAGAAGAGCCGCGACGACGAGGTACAGGAGCTTCAAAGCGAACTTCACGACGAGCCGTTCCCGGATGCCAACACGCCCTCATAAGGCGCTACAACCGCAGATTCAACCGACACCGCAGGTTGCACCGCGGATTTAACGTTTGGCCGATGGCGAACCAGCGCCATTCTGCTAAAAATGCGTTGAACCTTTTCTTCCCGCTCAGGACACAATTCACAAGGGGAATAGTAGCCTGTGTACCGCCGCGCCGGCCTTTCGCGGATAACGATGCTTGCCGTCGCGCTGTCATGGGCAGCGGTCCCGGCGAGCGCTTTCGCGCGCGAATTTCGGACCGCCGATACCCAGAATGAGGACTATCCGACCGTCCAGGCGCTGAATTACATGGACCGCCTGATCGCTGAACGCACCGCCGGCCGGCACCGCATCGTGGTCTTCCATTCCCGCCAGCTCGGTGAGGAGAAGGAGACGCTGGAGCAGACCCGGGCCGGCGCCATCGATTTGAACCGGACCAATGTCGCGCTGATCGGGACAATGGTGCCGTCGGTCAACGTGCTGGCAATGCCGTTCCTGTTTCGATCGCCCGAACACCTGCAAACCGTGCTGGATGGACCGATCGGCAGCGAGATCCTGAACAGTCTCGGGGATCACGGCTTCGTCGGGCTGGCCTTCTACGATTCCGGCGCCCGCTCGATCTATAACAGCGTGCGCCCGGTGCGTTCGCTCGACGACCTCAAGGGACTGCGGGTGCGCGTGCAGCAATCCGAACGGATGTCGGACATGGTGCGCGCGCTCGGCGCCCAGCCGGTCCAGATGCCCTACGGCCAGGTGCTGACCGGATTCGCCACCGGGCTGATCGACGGCGCCGAGAACAACTGGGCGTCCTTCGTCACCACCGGTCACTACAAATATGCCGGCTACTACACGCTGACCCGGCACACTTTCAGTCCGGACGTGCTGCTGATGTCGCAAAGGGCCTGGGCCAGCCTCTCGCCGGAGGAGCAGGCGATCTTCCGCGAGGCCGCGCAACGCTCCAGCGCCTACATGCGCGAGAGATGGCGCGAGCTCGAGGAGCGTTCGCGCAAGCAGGCGGAGCTGGCCGGCGTCAAGATCGTGACCGACATCGACCGCAAGCCGCTCGAAGCCGCAATGGCCGGCATCTACGCCAGGGCCGAGCGCGATCCTGCGATATCAGCGCTGATCGAACGCATCCGCAACATGGAGTAACCGGATCTTGGACGCACCAGAGCAGGACGGGACTGTGAGACGGCGGGCGGCCTTCGGGCCGCAGGGCCGTTTCCGCATCGTCCAGTTGCTGCGTGCGGTCCCGATCCGCTGGCGCATCCTTTCGATCGCCCTGCTCAACTCGGCGGTCGTGATCGTGCTGGCGGTGCTGATCTGGAACGGCTCGAAGGTGCTCGGCTCGGCCTGGGAGGATGTCCGCCAGGTGCGGGAATCCGACAAGATCCTGGCCAAGCTCGAAAGCGAGACCAGCCGTCTGCAGAACCTGATCCATCGCTACATCAATCAGCCGAGCCCGGACCTGTTCGCGGAAATCCTGCTGCTCCGCGAGGCCGTGCTCGGCACGCTGACCAACCGGGCCTCGACCGACCCGATGCTGTCAGGCTCGGTCGAGCAGCTGGAGCGGGTCACCAGCCGTTTCCTCGACGGCTTCGGCGAACTGCGCACCGTGCAGACCAGGATCGCCAAGACCTATGACGAGCAGGTGCTGTCGCCGACCAAGGACATGGCCGGGCTCTATTCGATCATCGAGGGCGCGACCGGCCATCGCGATGCGCTGATCTGGCCCGCGCTCGGCAAGTCGCGCGAGGCGTTCACCTCGCTGCTGGTCGCCGCCAACGCCTACTACCTCTCGCTTGCCTCCTCGTCGGCCGAGGAAGCCCGCCGCAACATCGATACGATCGAGCGGACGATTCCGGTCATGACCGATCTGGCCGAGAACGATCTGCAGCGCATGGCGCTGGCGCGGCTCAAGGTCAAGACCGCCGAGCTGCGCGACGGGCTCGGCAAGCTCAGCGAGCAGCTCACCAACCGCACCGATCTGCTGCGCAACTCGATCGACGCCAGCCAGGCCGATGCGATCGGCGCGATCGACGATCTCTCGGTGAAGATGCGCCAGCGCGAGCAGAAGGCGCAGGAGACGTTCGACAAGACGCTGACCTCGATCTCGCGCCGGGTGCTGTCGATTGCCGTGATCTTCCTCGGCGTCATCATGTCGGCCGGCGTCATGATCGCGCTGTCGATCCGGCTGCCGCTGGCGCAGATCATGGCCGCGATGCGCACCATCACCTCGGGTGACCTCGACCGGCCGGTGCAGGGCACGTCGGCCAAGGACGAGGTCGGCGCCATGGCGCGCGCGGTCGAAGTGTTCCGCGAAAACGCGATCGCCAAGCGCAAGACCGAGGACGAGCTGCGCACCGCCAAGGAGGAGGCCGAAAGCGCGCTGCTCGAGCTCAACACCGCGCAGCAGAACCTGATCGATGCCGAACGCCTCGCCGCGCTCGGCGGCCTCGTTGCCGGCGTCGCCCACGAAGTCAACAATCCGATCGGCATCAGCCTGACGGTGGCGTCGAGCTTTGCCCGCCGCAGCGAGATGTTCGAGAACGATTTGAAGACCGAGCCGCTGCGCCGCTCCAAGCTCGACGAGTTCGTCCGCGCCTCGCGTGACGCATCGCAGCAACTGGTCTCGAACCTGACGCGCGCCGGCGAGCTGATCCAGTCGTTCAAGCAGGTTGCCGTCGACCGCTCGCATGCCGAACGCCGCCAGTTCGCCTTGAGCGAATCCACCGACCAGATCGTGGCGAGCCTGCGGCCGGTGCTGAAGAAGGCCGCGATCGCGCTCTCGGTCGATGTGCCCGAGGGGCTCTTGATCGACGGCTATCCCGGCGCCTATGGGCAGATCTTAACCAATCTTTTCCTCAACGCCGTCAATCATGCCTTTGCCGATGGCCGCTCCGGCACCATCACCATCTCGGCGCGCGGGCGCGGCGCTGACGATGTGGAGATCATCTTCGCAGACGACGGGGCTGGCATGACGCCGGACGTGCAGCGGCAGGCGTTCGACCCGTTCTTTACGACGCGCCGCAACGAAGGTGGTACGGGCCTTGGCCTCCACATCGTCTATAACCTCGTCACCCAGCAGCTCGGTGGACGCATGATGCTGGAGTCAAGGGTAGGACAAGGCACCACTTTTCGCATTATCATGCCCAGGATCGCCAAGGGGGCTGCCAAGGGCGAGCCCACGATCGCTGACGCAGCAGCCGACGGAACCAGTCAATGGCCGAACAGGACGATGTCCTCCAACTGATCGACGATACCGAGAGCCCCCAGGAGGACTCGTCGGCCCGCAAATGGAAGATCGCCGTTATCGACGACGATCACGCCGTCCATGAAGGCACCCGCTTCGCGCTGAGCGACTACAACCTGAACGGTTCGACGCTGGAGATCCTCTCGGCCTACTCTGCGGCCGAAGGCCGCACGCTGATGCGGGACAACCCCGACATCGCAGCCGTGCTGCTCGACGTCATCATGGAGACCGACGTCGCCGGCCTCGAGCTCGTCGAGTTCATCCGCAACGAGATCAAGAACGAGACCGTGCGCATCATCCTGCGCACCGGCCAGCCCGGCCAGGCGCCGGAACGGCGCGTCATCGTGCAATACGACATCAACGACTACAAGGCGAAGACCGAGCTCACCGCCGACAAGCTGTTCACGTCGCTGACGGCCGCGCTGCGCAGCTACCAGCAGCTCGAGCGCATGGTGCAGACACGGCGCGGGCTCGAGATCATCATCGACGCGGCCTCGACGCTGTACGATTTCAAGTCGATGCAGCGGCTGGCCGAGGGCGTGCTGACCCAGCTCGCCTCGCTGCTCAACGTCGACTGCGCCGGCATTCTGGTGCTGCGCGACGACGGCAATTCGGCGGCTGCCGATTTCTCGGTGCTGGCCTGCTCGGGCTGCTACAGCCGCTTCATCGGCACCACCTCGTCGAAGGCGCTCGATCCGGACCTGCGGCACATGGTGGAGGAAGCATTCCAGCGCCGCAAGAACGAGTTCGCCGACCACCGCAGCGTGCTCTATTCGCGCACCGGCAGCGGCCGCGAGGTCGTGGTGCTGCTGCAGGCCGAGCGCCAGCTCTCCGACACCGACCGTGCGCTGGTCGAGATCTTCTCGAGCCGGCTGTCGATCGCGTTCGACAATGTGATCCTCTACCAGCAGCTGCACGAGGCCAACACCCAGCTCGAGGACCGCGTCGCGCAGCGCACCCGCGCGCTGATGCAGGCCAACCGGCGGCTCTCGGCGCAATGGCTGCGGCTGCAGCGCGCCAACGGCTTCAAGAACGAAATCCTCGGCACCGTCGCTCACGATCTGAAGAACCCGCTCGGCGTGATCCTCGGACGCACCGAGATGCTGACCGAACTGATCGGCGCCGGCTCGCCGAAGGAAAACGTCACGTCGCAGGTCGAGCACATCAGGGACGCGACCAAGCGGCTGACCTCGATGGTCGACCATCTGATCTCGGACGCGATGGCCGACGCCTTCGACATCACCATCCGCCGCGAGCCGGTCGACGTCGCGGCCCTGGTCAACGAGGTCACCGAGGCGAATTTGCCTTCGGCCGTCAACAAGCAGCAGAGCATCTCGGTCTCGGGGCCGCAGCAATTCGTCACGATGTGCGACGCTGACCGGATTCGCGAGGCGATCGACAACCTCGTCAGCAACGCCATCAAGTACTCGCCGATCGGCGGCAAGATCACGGTCACGGTCAGCCATGAGGGCGACGACACCGTGATCCGGATTGCCGACCAGGGCCCCGGCCTCAGCCCCGAGGATCTCGGCCGGCTGTTCGGCCGGTTCCAGCGGCTGTCGGCCAAGCCGACCGCGGGCGAAAGCTCGACCGGGCTCGGCCTTTCCATTGTCAAGCGCATCATCGACATGCATGGCGGCCATGTGACCGCGCAGAGCCCGGGCCCCGGACAGGGGTCGACCTTTACGGTTACACTGCCGGCAACAGAGACATCATGAGCCAGAACCCGCATATCTTCATCGTGGACGATGAGGCGCCGGCCCGCGAAATGGTCGGCGATTACCTCAAGATGCACGGCTTCGGCGTGACGCTGTGCGATGGCGGCAAGAGCCTGCGCAAGGAGATCGAGGGCTGCACGCCCGATCTCGTGGTGCTGGACCTCAACATGCCCGAGGAAGACGGGCTGTCGATCATTCGCGACCTCAAGAGCAAGATCAACGTCCCCGTCATCATGCTGACAGCTACTGCCAGCCCGATCGACCGGGTGGTCGGGCTGGAGCTCGGCGCCGACGACTACGTGGCCAAGCCCTGCGAATTGCGCGAGCTGATGGCACGCATCCGCTCGGTGCTGCGGCGGAGCGGGCCGGCGAAAGCGGCGGCGCCGGAACCGGCGAACGCGAAGGCCGAAAAGGAGCAGCTGGTTCGGTTCGGCACCAAATGGCTCGATCTCGAGGCCCAGGCGCTACGCGACGACGAGGGCAACGAGCATCCGCTGACGGCCTCCGAATTCGGCCTCCTGAAGGTGTTCGCGGCCAACCCGAAGCGGGTGCTGTCGCGCGAGCGGCTGCTGGAACTCGCCAATGCGCGCGACGCGGAGGCCTTCGACCGCGCCGTCGACCTGCGCATCATGCGCATCCGCCGCAAGATCGAATTCGACCCGACCAAGCCGTCGGTGATCCGCACCATCCGCGGCGGCGGCTATCTGTTCTCGCCGACCGGCGACAAGGCGTAACGTCGTCGTCCCGGCGCTATTCCCGTCATCCTGAGGAGCCGCGCAGCGGCGTCTCGAAGGATGCACGGCCCGGCTGGTGGCCGTCGATCCTTCGAGGCTCGCTGCGCTCGCACCTCAGGATGACGGGACTACGCCCTGCATCATCCTCGAATTTATCGATTTGGCTGTGCGACACACCCAGAATCCACACAGCAAAGGCTGTCAATCCGCGCAAAAATCCCTAAGTTTCGGCCATGCCGAAAACAGCCTCCAAAGCCCCCGCCAAGCCCGCATCGAAGACCGACCCCAAGCCCGTCGCCGCCAAGGCCACGGCGAAGGGCGACCATGTCTTCCTGGTCGACGGCTCGTCCTACATCTTCCGCGCCTACCACGCGCTGCCGCCGCTGAACCGCAAATCCGACGGGCTGCAGGTCAACGCCGTGCTCGGCTTCTGCAACATGCTGTGGAAGCTGCTCCGCGACATGCCCGAGGACAACCGGCCGACGCATCTGGCGATCGTGTTCGACAAGTCGGAGATCACGTTCCGCAACAAGCTCTACCCCGACTACAAGGCTCACCGGCCGCCGGCGCCCGACGATTTGATCCCGCAATTCGCGCTGATCCGCGAGGCGGTGCGCGCCTTCGAACTGCCCTGCCTCGAGCAGGTCGGCTTCGAGGCCGATGATCTGATCGCGACCTATGCGCGGCTCGCCAGCGAGCGCGGCGCGACCACGACGATCGTGTCATCGGACAAGGATCTGATGCAACTCGTCAACGACAAGGTCGTGATGTACGACACGATGAAGGATCGCCGCATCGGCCGCGACGAGGTGATCGAGAAATTCGGCGTGCCGCCGGAGAAGGTGGTCGAGGTGCAGGCGCTGGCCGGCGACTCCACCGACAACGTGCCCGGCGTGCCCGGCATCGGCGTCAAGACCGCCGCGCAGCTGATCATCGAATATGGCGATCTCGATCAGCTGCTGTTCCGTGCCGGCGAGATCAAGCAGCCGAAGCGGCGCGAGGCGCTGCTCGAGAACGCCGAGAAGGCGCGGATCTCGCGCCAGCTCGTGCTGCTCGACGACAAGGTCGAGCTCGAAGTGCCGCTCGACGACCTCGCCGTGAACGAGCCCGACTCGCGCCGGCTGATCGCCTTCCTCAAGGCGATGGAGTTCACCACCCTCACCCGGCGCGTCGCCGACTACGCGCAGATCGACCCGGCCAATGTCGATGCCGATCCCGGCAACAAGAGCGGCGCGAGCGTGTTCTCGCCATTGCCGCCGTCGGATGTGACGCCTGTGCCCGGAGACGATCCGACATCGGCCGCGGCGCCGCTGCCGAAAGCCAAGCCGACCGGCGCGCGCGACGACAAGAATTCGAACCGCAAGGGCACGCCGGCAGCGCTGGCCGAGGCCCGCGGCGAGGCGATCCGGAAAATTGGCTTCGACCGCAAGGCGTATCAGGCAATCGGCAGCCTCGATCAGCTCCACGCCTTCATCGCCCGCGTGCCCGACACCGGCTATGTCGCGATCGAGGCGATGTCGGAATCGATCGACCCGATGCAGGGCGAGCTCGCGGGCCTTGCGCTGGCGCTGGCGCCAAATGATGCGTGTTACGTCCCGCTCGGCCACCGGCAGGCCGGCGGCGGCGCGGGCCTGTTCGATGCCGGCCTCGCACCGGGCCAGATCAAGACCGCCGAGGCGCTGGCGGCGCTGAGGCCGCTGCTGGAGTCCGTTGGAATCCAGAAGGTCGGCTTCAACGTCAAGTTCACCTCGGTGATGCTGGCGCAGCACGGAATCACCCTGCGCAACATCGACGATGCGCAGCTCATGAGCTACGCGCTCGATGCCGGCCGCGGCTCGCATGCGCTGGAGGCGCTCGCCGAGCGCTGGTTCGGCCACGCCGTCGTCAATTACGGCGGCCTCGTCGGCAGCGGCAAGGGCAAGCTGACCTTCGATCAGGTCACGATCGACAAGGCCAGCGAATATGCGGCCGAAAGTGCCGACGTGATCCTGCGGCTGTGGCGGGTGCTGAAGCCGCGTCTCGTCGCCGAGCGGATGACGACGGTGTACGAGACGCTGGAGCGGCCGCTGGTCTCGGTGCTGGCGCGGATGGAGCGCCGCGGCATCTCGATCGATCGCCAGGTGCTGTCGCGGCTGTCGGGCGATTTCGCCCAGACCGCTGCGCGCGTCGAGGCCGAGATCCAGGAGATCGCCGGCGAGCCGGTCAATGTCGGCAGCCCGAAGCAGATCGGCGACATCATCTTCGGCAAGATGGGATTGCCCGGCGGCAGCAAGACCAAGACCGGCGCGTGGTCGACCACCGCGCAGGTGCTCGACGAGCTCGCCGAGCAAGGCCACGAATTCCCGAAGAAGATCCTGGAGTGGCGCCAGGTCTCGAAGCTGAAATCGACCTACACCGACGCGCTGCCGACCTATGTCAATCCGCAGACCCATCGCGTCCACACCACCTACGCGCTGGCCGCGACCACCACGGGCCGGCTGTCGTCGAACGAGCCGAACCTGCAGAACATCCCTGTTCGTACCGAGGACGGCCGCAAGATCCGCCGCGCGTTCATCGCGACGCCGGGCCACAAGCTGGTGTCGGCCGACTATTCCCAGATCGAGTTGCGGCTGCTCGCCGAGATCGCCGACGTGCCGGTGCTGCGCCAGGCCTTCCGCGACGGGCTCGACATTCACGCCATGACCGCTTCCGAAATGTTCGGCGTGCCGATCAAGGATATGCCGAGCGAGGTGCGCCGCCGCGCCAAGGCGATCAATTTCGGCATCATCTACGGCATCTCGGCGTTCGGCCTCGCCAACCAGCTCGGCATCGCGCGCGAGGAGGCCTCGGCCTACATCAAGAAATACTTCGAGCGCTTCCCGGGCATCCGCGCCTATATGGACGAGACCAAGGATTTCTGCCGCCGCAACGGCTATGTGACGACGCTGTTCGGGCGCAAGTGCTACTACCCCGACATCAAGGCCTCCAACGCCTCGGTGCGCGCCTTCAACGAGCGCGCCGCGATCAATGCGCGGCTGCAGGGCACCGCGGCCGACATCATCCGCCGCGCCATGATCCGCGTCGAGGACGCGCTCACCGAGAAAAAACTCTCGGCGCAGATGCTGCTCCAGGTGCATGACGAACTGATCTTCGAGGTGCCCGACGACGAGGTCGCGGCGACGCTGCCGGTGGTGCAGAAGGTGATGCAGGACGCGCCTTTCCCGGCGGTGATCCTGTCGCTGCCGCTGCAGGTCGACGCCCGCGCCGCGAACAATTGGGACGAGGCGCATTAGAATCCGCCTCGCCCCGCTTGCGGGGAGAGGTCGGATCGCTCTTGCGATCCGGGTGAGGGGGGACAGGTCTCACCTCGGTCCTTGCACGTTGAGAGAACCCCTCACCCCCAACCCTCTCAGAGCGAGCTTCGCTCGTCTCGACCCCGCATCCGCCTTCGCCCGAAGGCGGGCTTCGGCGGACAAGAGAGCGGGGCGAGGGAGCGCACCACCGCCCCGCCACATTGCTCCGAGAGCAATTCCGCGATGGCCGCGCGGCGGACGGCACGCTAGAAGCGTGCGCATCCCTCGCGAGACCCGTCATGCCCCACACATCCGCTTTGCTCGGCTTTGCGCTCATCTGCCTTGGCATGGTGCTGACGCCGGGGCCGAACATGATCTACCTGATCTCGCGCTCGATCACGCAGGGGCCCGCGGCGGGCATCGTCTCGCTCGGCGGCGTGGCGCTCGGCTTCGTGTTCTACATGCTGTGCGCGGCATTCGGCATCACCGCATTGCTGTTTGCGATTCCCTACGCCGATGACGCGCTGCGCTTTGCCGGCTCGGGCTATCTGCTCTGGCTGGCGTGGCAGGCATTGAAGCCCGGCGGCCGCTCGCCGTTCCAGGTCAAGGCGCTGAAGGTCGACGGCCCGCGCAAGCTGTTCGCGATGGGCTTCGTCACCAATCTGCTGAACCCGAAGATCGCGATGCTTTATCTGGCGCTGCTGCCGCAGTTCATCGATCCCGCCGGCGGCAGCGTGCTGACGCAGTCACTCGCGCTCGGCTCGATCCAGATCGTGATCAGCGTCAGCGTCAACGCGATGATCGCGCTCGCCGCCGGCTCGATCGCGGTGTTTCTCGGCACTCGCCCGACCTGGCTCCTGGTGCAGCGCTGGCTGATGGGCACGGTGCTCGCAGGGCTGGCGATGAAGATGGCGCTCGAGGCGCGGCGGGCCTAGCTTTCTTCACCTCGCCCCGCTCTTGCGGGGAGAGGTCGGCGCGTAGCGCCGGGTGAGGGGCGCATCCGCAAATTCAATTCCCACCGTTATCGGGGAGATAGCCCCTCACCCCACCCCTCTCCCCGCAAGGGCGGGGCGAGGGAGAAGATCAATCCAGCTTCGCCTCCATGCCCCGCTTCGTCGCCGGGCGAGCCATCAGCGTCTCGTACCAGCGCTTGACGTTGGGGAAGTCTGATAGCTCGACCTTGTGGCGCGGATGGCGCCAGGCCCAGCCGAGGATGGCGAAATCGGCGACCGAGAGATCGCCGGCGACGAATTCGCGCCCCTGAAGCCGGCGGTCGAGCACGCCGTAGAGCCGCCGCGTCTCGCCCATGTAGCGCTTCAGGCCGTAGGCGCGGTCCTGCTCGTTCTCCAGCGCGATGAAATGGTGCACCTGGCCCGGCATCGGGCCGAAGCCGCCCATCTGCCACATCAGCCACTCATAGACCGGGATTCGCTCGGAGAGCGGCTTCGGCAGGAACTTGCCGGTCTTCTCGCCGAGATAGAGCAGGATCGCGCCGGACTCGAAAATGCTGACCGGCTTGCCGCCCGGCCCATCCGGATCGACGATCGCGGGGATCTTGTTGTTCGGACTGATCGCGAGGAAGGCGGGCGCCATCTGCTCGCCCTTGCTGATGTTCACCGGGATCACCTGGTAGGGCAGCCCCATTTCCTCCAGCGCCACCGAGATCTTGCGGCCGTTGGGGGTGTTCCAGGTGTGCAGCTCGATGGTCATTTCCGTTTCCCGTGCAAGTGTTTGGGCAAGTGTTCGGCCGAGTGTTTGGCGCCTGCTTACGGGGAACGGAACGGCCGCACAACCGCGCTTTGCGGAAAGCACGCCCGCGGAAATCGCGGCTTGGGCACTGTTGACGGCCCGATTTCCACGCTGGAATGTGCCGGTAAGCGTGGATAGATTGCCGCCCGCCTCAAACCCTCAAGGGAAAAAGTCTTTGTCCAAATCAGCCTCCCGCGCCCGCCTCGCCGAGATCATCCGCAAGCGCTCGTTCGGCCGCGGCGAGATCACGCTGGCGTCGGGCCGCAAGAGCGACTTCTATTTCAACCTGAAGCCGACGATGCTCGATCCCGAGGGCGCGGCGCTGCTCGCCGAGCTCACCTATGAAGCGCTGAAGGACGACAAGCTTGATTTCGTCGGCGGGCTCGAGATGGGCGCGGTGCCGCTCGCCGGCGCCATCGCGCAACTGTCCTGGCTGAAGGGCCACCCGATCGCGGCGTTCTTCGTGCGCAAGAAGCCGAAGGAGCACGGCGCGAAGCTGTCCGTCGAAGGGCTGGCGAAGGGCGAGAGCCTTGCGGGCAAGCGCATCGTCATCGTCGAGGACGTCACCACGACGGGCGGCTCGGCGCTGAAGGCGGTGGAAGCCGTGCGCGAGGCCGGCGGCGAGATCGCCCTGGTCTTCACCATGGTCGACCGCGAGGAAGGCGCCACCGAGACGTTCGCCGAAGCCGGGCTCCAATTCCGCGCGCTGTACAAGGCGGGCGAGTTCCTGAAGGACTGACGGTCTCTCTTCTCCCTCGCCCCGTTCTTACCGGGGCCTCTCTCCGCGCTTGCAATTGTCGAGAGACCTGGACCCCCTCACCCGGATCGCATCTTACGATGCGACATAGCCGAAGCCTTGCTTCGGCGTTCTTGAGGACGGCCGCCGAAGGCGGCCTATGCCTCTCCCCGCAAGCGGGGCGAGGTAAGCGAGATTCGCTTTCCTGTGACGCAGTCACGCTCAATCAATCGCTCGTTTACCATCACGCCTTAAGGTGAAGCCGCCGGGGCAGCTTGTCGCCGCGGCGTGGCGCGTCGGGTGGAGTTGGCGTTGCGTACAGAGTTGAGTGATCGGCGCATGCGGCGCCGCGTGATGCTTGCCGCCGCGGCCTTTGCGGGTTCCATCCTGGTGGTGCCCGCGCCTGTGTCGGCCGAAGGGCTGTTCGACTTCTTCTTCGGCGGTTCCCAGAAGCAGCAGAGCCGGCAGGCGCCGCCGCAAGCCAATTTCTTCGCCGACCCGTTCGGCCTCAACCAGCAGGCTGAACGGCAGCCGTCCGCCCCCATCTCGGCGCCGCGCGTGGCCGGTTCCGGACCGGCGTATTGCGTGCGCAGCTGCGACGGCAAATATTTTCCGCTGACGATGCGCGGCAACGCCACGCCGGCGCAGCTTTGCCAGGCCTTCTGTCCGGCGAGCGCGACCAAGGTCTATTACGGCAGCCATATCGACAGCGCCGCATCGACCGCCGGCGAACGCTACGCCGACAGCGAGAACGCCTTCGCCTATCGCAAGGCGTTGCGCGCCGACTGCACCTGCAACGGCCGCGACCCGGCGGGGCTCGCGCCGGTCGACCTCGCGCTCGATGCCTCGCTGCGCGCCGGCGACGTGATCGCGACCACCGACGGCCTCGTCGCCTACACCGGCATCCGCGTCGGCAACGAGCAGTCGTTCGACTTCACGCCGGTCGCCTCCTATCCCGGACTGACTTCGGCGGTCCGCGCGCGGCTCGGCGAAATGAAGGTCGCCCCCGTCAGCGCCGAGATCGCGGGCGACGCACCACTGCCGGAAACCAGAAGCGATGTCGCGCCGTCGCCGCCGTCGCCGCCGTCGCCGCCGTCGTCTGTTGCGCCGAAAGGCAACGC
Organism: Bradyrhizobium sp. USDA 4538; assembly: GCF_024171045.1. Classification (NCBI taxonomy): domain Bacteria; kingdom Pseudomonadati; phylum Pseudomonadota; class Alphaproteobacteria; order Hyphomicrobiales; family Nitrobacteraceae; genus Bradyrhizobium; species Bradyrhizobium sp. USDA 4538. The sequence continues at coordinate 4,456,237 of NZ_JALJZE010000001.1, read as the reverse complement.
CGCAAAGCCGGCAAGGCGCGCCGAAGTGAACTGACGGGCGTCAGCCCGTCATTCCGGGATGGTGCGTAAGCACCAGACCCGGAATCTCGAGATTCCGGGTTCGATGCTTCGCATCGCCCCGGAATGACATCGCGACAACTATCAGCGCGCCACGATCACGCCGATCACGTTCGGCGCGGCCATGTATTTCTCCTCGATCGCGGCCCGAGCGGCCGCGCGGTTCTCCGGATTGAGGATGCCGCGCTTCTCGGCGAGGATCATCCAGCAATAGCCCCACCAGTCCGTCAGCATGCCGTGGTCGTCGACGAGATCATAACCCTGCTCGCCGGCGAAGATCCGCGCATGCGCTTCATCGAGCGAATCGAGCCAGGCGTGATCCTCGTCCGAGAACAGTTCGTCGCTGAAATCATCCGTGGTGTAGCCCCAGATCGACATGCAGACCGCGTTGAACTCGCGATCGAGCTGGTCGTCGTCGATCGGCTGGCGGCGCGAGGCCTGGTGCAGCCGCGACAGCGACCGCGCGAAATCGGCAATCCGGGTCAGGGCGAATTGATCGAAGGCGATGGTGGACATGTAGTCCTCGCAGAGACTGAAAGACCATAGATATTGTGTCGGCGCAGCCGCCGAATCACAATGATATATCAAAGACTTGCTAAAGTGTTCTTAATTCGTTCCGCGCCTGATCCGAAGACGTGGAGACTTTCGCCAATTGGTAGGGGCACCAATTTTGGAGAGCTGAGGAATGAGACTACGAGATGCGATCCGGATGGCAGTAGAGCTTGGCCGCTCGACGGGAGCCATCACATTCGACCAATTCAACGACCTGCTGCCGCAAACGACGACAACGCCCGAAGACGTCGAGGCGGTCATGGAGGCTCTGAGCGACGAGGGAATAAACCTCATCGAGAACGACCAATCTTGACCCATCTAGAGCAGTGAGAAGCTGCAGAAGCGTTGCGGGCCCCGGCCTTCGCCGGGGCGACGAATTGCGGTGACTGCCCTCGCCTCATGAGAAAGCTGACACACAGCCCCCCAAAAGCAATTCGGGCCGCTGACCAGGTCAGCGGCCCGTTGAAAATGGCTTCGGAATGAAATGCGTCGGAGCTGAAAAACGTGCCCGCCCCACGGGCGACAGCTGTGTTTGTAAAGGCTCCGTTAAGGCTTGGAAATCCGTATCACCACGGTGTCCCGATCGAGCGTGAAAGCGCGTTGCGCGGCTGCTCAATTCATCGCCGAGAGCAGCTTGTCGCCGCAGGCATTCGCGAAGAACTTGCCGCCGCATTGCCGCTTGATGGCGGCACAGCGCGCGGCGGCCGATGCGTTCTGCGCCACGCTGAAGCCGCAACTCAGGCCGTCGGCGCTGCGGCCCGGTTTGCCCGCCGCATCGGCTGCGCTGGTCGCCGTGATGCACACCACGAGCAACGCCGCGGCCGCGATCTCGATCAAGAGTCTCATCACGCATCCTCCGGTCAATTTTCGCGAAATCCCGGCTTCTGCAGCGCCATCGTAGCACCCATGACCGCTGGTCCGGAAGGTTCCCGAAGCGGCCCGGTCCTTGCATAAAATCACGGCAGCGCTGTGTATGGCATCGTCCCTGACGGTTTCGATTGCCATGCAAGGCGGGTATCATTGCGCTGGAGCGTGATCGGAAGGCCGCGGAACCGGGATTTCCGGGGGAACCATGCTCGACCAATGAGATGAGGACATGATGCGGGTCGTCGCGTCGTGTTCCGGTTTGAACGGCAGGGATTGGGCGCGTTGCAGGAACAGACAAACTACCCGGCATTGAACCAGCCGATCGACGAGCTGGCGCTGACCGAGATCAAGAGCGCGATCCTGGCCAAGCTCCGGCTTGCAATCGGCAAGGACGCCACCGTTGCGACCAGGCGCGACTGGTACAAGGCCGCGGCGCTGGCGCTGCGCGACCGCATCGTGCACCACTGGCTGACGGCCGAGAAGCAGAGCTACGACGCCGGCGCCAAGCGCGTCTACTATCTCTCGCTCGAGTTCCTGATCGGCCGCCTGTTCACCGACGCGCTGAACAATATGGGACTGCTGCCGCTGTTCGAGGCGGCGCTCGGCGACCTCGGCGTCGATCTCTCGGACCTGCGCAAATGCGAGCCGGATGCGGCGCTCGGCAATGGCGGCCTCGGCCGGCTTGCGGCCTGCTTCATGGAGAGCATGGCGACGCTGGCGATCCCCGCGACCGGCTACGGCATCCGCTACGATTTCGGTCTGTTCCGCCAGATCATGAACCATGGCTGGCAGCAGGAATATCCCGACGAGTGGCTCGCCTTCGGCAACCCCTGGGAATTCCAGCGGCCGGAGGTGGTCTACAACGTCCACTTCGGCGGCAATGTCGAGCATGTCGACGACCGCGGCCGCGACCGCGCCACCTGGCACCCGGCGGAAACCGTCGAGGCCATGGCCTACGACACGCCGATCGTCGGCTGGCGCGGCCAGCACGTCAACGCGCTTCGCCTGTGGTCGGCGCATGCACCCGATCCGCTCGAGCTCGACGTCTTCAACACCGGCGACTACGTCTCGGCCAGCGCCGAGCAGGCGCGCGCGGAAGCAATCTGCAAATTCCTCTATCCGAACGACGAGAGCGCGGCAGGCCGCGAGCTCCGGCTGCGCCAGGAATATTTCTTCGTCTCGGCCTCGTTGCAGGATCTCGTCAAGCGGCATCTCGCCTCCGACGGCGGCCTGCGCAACCTTGCGCAGAAGGCGGCCGTGCAGCTCAACGATACCCATCCGAGCCTTGCGGTCACCGAGTTGATGCGCATCCTGGTCGACCTGCACAATTTCCGCTGGGACGAGGCCTGGAAGATCACGGTCGCGACCCTGTCCTACACCAACCACACGCTGCTGCCGGAGGCGCTCGAGACCTGGCCGGTCGAACTGTTCGAGCGGCTGCTGCCGCGGCATCTCGAGATCATCTACCGCATCAATGTGGCCCATCTCGCGCTCGCCGAGGAACGCTTCCCCGGCGACATCGAATATCGCGCCTCGGTCTCGCTGATCGACGAGCGCAGCGGCCGCCGCGTGCGGATGGGCCAGCTCGCCTTCGTCGGCTCGCACCGCATCAACGGCGTCTCCGCGATGCATTCCGACCTGATGAAGGAGACCGTGTTCCACGACCTGCATCATCTCTATCCGTCACGCATCACCAACAAGACCAACGGCATCACCTTCCGCCGCTGGCTGATGCTGGCCAACCCGCGGCTGACCGCGCTGCTGCGCGAAACCTGCGGCGAGGCCGTGCTCGACGACTTCTCGCTGCTCGAGCGCCTCGAGACCCATTCGAGCGACCTGGAATTCCAGAAGCGCTTCCGCGACGTCAAGCATCACAACAAGCTGGCGCTGGCGCGGTTGATCCGCGAGCGCAACGGCATCCAGGTCGATCCCTCGGCGCTGTTCGACGTGCAGATCAAGCGCATCCACGAATACAAGCGGCAGCTGCTCAACATCCTGGAGACGATCGCGCTGTATCACGCGATGAAGGACGATCCGCGGCGCGACTGGGTGCCGCGCGTGAAAATCTTCGCCGGCAAGGCGGCGGCGAGCTACCGCTACGCCAAGCTGATCATCAAGCTGATCAACGACGTCGCCGAGGTCGTCAACAACGACGCTTCGCTCCGCGGCAGGCTGAAGGTCGCCTTTCTCGCCGACTACAATGTCAGCCTCGCCGAGGTGATCATTCCGGCCGCCGATCTCTCCGAGCAGATCTCGACCGCCGGCATGGAGGCCTCCGGCACCGGCAACATGAAGCTCGCGCTGAACGGCGCACTGACGATCGGCACGCTCGACGGCGCCAATATCGAGATCCGCGACAATGTCGGCGAGGAGAACATCGCGATCTTCGGCCTCGAGGCCGGCGACGTCATGGTCCGCCGCAAGCAGGGATTGGACGCCAGCGACGCGATCCGCAAATCGCCACGGCTGGAGCGCGCGATCCGCGCCATCGAGAGCGGCGAGTTCTCGCCCGGCGATCCCGCACGCTTCGCCTCGATCGGGCACGCGCTGCGCTACCTCGACCACTACATGGTCTCGGCCGATTTCGATTCCTACTACGACGCGCAGCGCGGCATCGACGCCCGCTGGATGGTGGCGCCGGCCTGGACCCGCGCCTCGATCCTCAACGTCGCGCGTATGGCCTGGTTCTCCTCCGACCGCACCATCCGCGAATATGCCGAGGACATCTGGCACGTGCCGGTGCATCCGGGCGCCTCGCCGCAGCTCGGCAACCAGCGCGAGGCGAAGGGATAATCCCGGGACGCGGAAATCGATTACGCCCGACGTCATTGAAATCAGCGCAATTGCTCGCGATATTGCATGACGAACGTCATTGCTCGTCATTGCGTGTGGCGATACGGAAGCGCCAGTCGATATTGAAAGATCTGCATGCTCACCAAGACCCCGCACCTTTTCGATGAAGCAACCGCCGTGACCGCCGGCGACAGCCGCTGGCAGGGACGGACCAGCCCGGATTACTGGGCGTTCGTCGGCCCGTTCGGCGGCTGCACCGCCGCGACCATCCTGCGCGCGCTGATGCAGCACCCGCAGCGCGCGGGCGATCCGCTGGCGCTGACGGTCAACTACTGCGCGCCGGTCGCCGAGGGCGCGTTCGACCTCGATGTCCGCCTGGTCAAGGCCAACCGCTCGAGCCAGCACTGGTCGGTCGAGATGACGCAGGGCGGCGGCGAGGTCGCGACGCTGGCAACCGCCGTGTTCGCCGAGCGCCGCCCGTCCTGGTCGCACCAACCGGCCGGGTTTCCGGGCGCCGTGCCGTTCGACGAGCTGCGGTCCTTTCCGAAGCTCAAGATGACCTGGGCCAACCAGTACGATTTCCGTTTCGCCGAGGGCGAGCCGAAGTTCGCCGGCGGCGGCGGCGCGAAACAGCCGTCGAGCCCGTATTCAAAGCTCTGGATCGCCGACCGTGTGCCGCGCAAGCTCGATGCGCTGTCGCTGATGTCGATGTCGGACGCGTTCTTCGGCCGCGTCTTCCACGCAAGGCACGAGCTGGTGCCGTTCGGCACCGTGTCGCTGACGACCTATTTCCACGCCGACGCGGCCGACCTGGATGCGGAGGATACCACCCGCGTGCTCGCCACCGCGGACGCCAAGATCTTCCACAAGAGCTACGGCGACCAGCACGGCGAATTGTGGTCGCCGTCCGGCCGGCTGCTCGCGACCACGACGCAGATCGCTTATTTCAAGGCGTAGCCAAATATCCACATTGGTCTGTTACGACCGCATTGCCTATTTCAAGGGTTGAGGGAACATTGGCACGTCGCTTCTGTTCCACACCTTTGGGAGCACTGCTGCATGTCCGAAGCCGACACTTCAAAGCCCTCGCGCATCGCCCTGCTTGGCGTTCCCATCGAGATCGGTGCATCGCAGGCCGGCCCGCTGATGGGACCGGATGCGCTGCGCACCGCGGGCATCGCGCGCCTGCTCGAGCAGCTCGACTTCCAGGTCGATGATCACGGCAACCTTGCGATCCCCGCCGTGGTCGCCGACGGCCCGGTGCCGGCCAACACCAGGTTCTATGACGAGGTGAAGACCTGGACCCGCGCGCTCTCCGAGCGCGCCTATTGGCTGGCGCATTCCGGCGCGATCCCGATCTTCATGGGCGGCGATCACTCGCTGTCGATGGGGTCGATCAACGGCGTCGCGCGCTACTGGCAGGAAAAGGGCCGGCCGCTGTTTGCGTTGTGGGTCGACGCGCATGCTGACTACAACACGCCGGCCACCACCATCACCGGCAACATGCACGGCATGTCGGCCGCGTTCCTGTGCGGCGAGCCCGGTCTCGACGATCTGCTCGGCGGACTGCCGCGCGCCTCGATCCCGCCCGATCAGCTCGACCTGATCGGCACGCGCTCGGTCGATCCGCTGGAGCGCAAGCTGCTGCGGCAGCGTAATGTGTCGATCGCGGACATGCGCCAGATCGACGAGTTCGGCGTCGCCGTGCTCACGCGCCGCGTCATCGAACGCGTCAGGGCGAAGAACGGCGTGCTGCATGTCTCGTTCGATGTCGACTTCCTCGATCCGGCGGTGGCGCCCGGCGTCGGCACCACGGTGCCCGGCGGCGCGACCTATCGGGAAGCCCATCTCATCATGGAGCTGCTGCACGATTCCGGGCTGGTGCGCTCGCTCGACATCGTCGAGCTCAATCCCTTCCTCGACGAGCGCGGCCGCACCGCGCGCGTCGCGGTCGAATTGATCGGCAGCCTGTTCGGCCTGCAGATCACCGACCGGCAGACGCCGAGCAACGCGGTGCTGCCGGAGATGGGGGAGTAGTGGAGCGTGCTCTACTCTAACCCGTCATCCTGAGGAGCGCGAAGCGCGTCTCGAAGGATGGACGGCCGCAGGCGGGCCGTCGACCCTTCGAGACGGCCGCTGCGCGGCCTCCTCAGGGTGACGGATCGAAAAGTGCGCGCTCCGCCCCGTCCCGTCATCCTGAGGTGCGAGCGGAGCGAGCCTCGAAGGATGCACGGCCCGGCCGTGGCCGTCGACGTTTCGAGACGCGCGCGATGCGCTCCTCAGGGTGACGGAATTAGCAGTCGCGCGCGCTCGCCAGACATCAAAACAAAAAGGCGGCCCTCGTGGCCGCCTTTTCAAATCGCGTATCGCTTGCGCGGCTTACTCCGCCGCCAGCTTCACTTCCGGCGCGGCGGCGCGGACTTCGGCGTCGACCTGCGCTTCGAACTTGGCGAAGTTCTTCTGGAACATGCCGACCAGCGCCCGCGCGGTCTTGTCGAACTCGACCTTGTCGGCCCAGGTCTTGATCGGATCGAGGATGTGCGGCTCGACGCCGGGCAGCGAGGTCGGCACCGCGAAGCCGAAATACTTGTCGGTGCGGAAGTCGGCGTTGCGGAGCGAGCCGTTCAGCGCCGCGGTGAGCAGCGCGCGGGTCACCTTGATCGGCATGCGGCGGCCGGTGCCGTACTTGCCGCCGGTCCAGCCGGTGTTGACCAGCCAGCAATCGACATTGTGCTTGGCGATCAGCTCGCGCAGCATGTTGCCGTAGACCGACGGATCGCGCGGCAGGAACGGCGAACCGAAGCAGGTGGAGAATTCCGGCTGCGGCTCGTTGCCGAGGCCGCGCTCGGTGCCTGCGACCTTCGCGGTGTAGCCGGACAGGAAGTGATACATCGCCTGCGCTGGCGTCAGCTTGGCGATCGGCGGCATCACGCCGAAGGCGTCGGCCGCGAGCATTACGACGTTCTTCGGATGCGGCGCGCAGCCGGTGCGCGAAGCGTTCGGGATGAAATCGAGCGGATAGGCCGAGCGAGTGTTCTCGGTCTTCGAGCCGTCGTCGAAATCGGGCACGCGATCATTGGCGCCGAGCACGACGTTTTCCAGCACCGCGCCGAAGCGCTTGCTGGCGGCGTAGATTTCCGGCTCGGCTTCGCCCGACAGCTTGATGCACTTGGCGTAGCAGCCGCCTTCGAAATTGAAGACGCCGTCCTCGCTCCAGCCATGCTCGTCATCGCCGATCAGCGTGCGCTTGGGATCGGCCGAGAGCGTGGTCTTGCCGGTGCCGGACAGGCCGAAGAAGATCGCGGTGTCGCCGTCGGAGCCGACATTGGCCGAGCAGTGCATCGGCATCACGCCCTTCTCGGGCAGGTAATAGTTCAGCGTGGTGAACACGCTCTTCTTCATCTCGCCGGCATATTGCGAGCCGCCGATCAGGACGATCTTGCGGGCGAAATCGATCGCGACGACGTTCTCCGACTTGCAGCCGTGGCGCTTCGGATCGGCGCGGAAGCTCGGCAGGTCGATGATCGTCAGTTCGGGCACGAAGCTCGCGAGCTCAGATGTTTCGGGACGAATGAGCAGCGTGCGGATGAACAGCGAGTGCCAGGCAAGCTCGGTGAAGACGCGGGTCTTGACGCGATGCTTCGGATCGGCGCCGCCGTAAAGATCCTGCGCGAACAGCGTCATGCCTTCGGCATGCTTGAGGAAGTCGGCATGGAGCGTGGCGAACTGCTCCGAGGTGATCGACTGGTTGCCGGCCCACCACATGTTCTTGTCGGTGAGATCGTCGCGGACCGTGAACTTGTCCTTCGGACTGCGCCCGGTGAACACACCGGTGTCCGCGCAAAGCGCGCCATCGGCCGACAGCACCGCTTCGCCGTTACGCAGCGAATGCTCGTAAAGCTGAGGTGCGCCATAATTCCAATGCACGCCCTTGAGATTTTTTAAGCCGAATTTGTCGGCGCCGAAGGCACCGTTATGTACGCCCGTCTCTTGCACGAAGAACCTCCTCGAACCCGCGTATCCTTGTTCGCGCGAATGTCGCCAATCGCGCCCCGCCGCGGTGACCGTGATCAGAATATAGCCTCTCGGCTTCGGTCCGGCGACCTAATAGTGGGGATCGCCAAGCTTGCCAAGCCAATCGAACGGCTTTTGGCTGATTCCAAGGCAGGCCCATCATCTGGCGCAAATACCGCAGCGCGAAACCCTTTCGTCTTGCTTTCGTTTTCTCGTTGTTTTGCCGGCAGTCGGGCGACGTTTCATCGCCTTTCCCGCCGCGCACGGAGCTTTGCGATGCACAAAAAGTGCCAGCCGGCGGGCGGCGCGTTCGCCGATCGAGGCGGACGGCGCGGAGAATGCCGGGTATGCATTTCGCGCTGAGGATGTATCGTTGAGATGAGCCGCCGCGCGTTGACGCAGCGCTGCAGAGCCGAGCATGACCATCGTGTTGCACGCGGCACCACCTGATCGGCATTGAGCTGCAAGTGAGAAGCTGCTGATGAGCAGTTTCGATTGCGCTCAACACGCCTTCGTCGAAGCCCGATTGGTACAACGCTCAACTGCGGTGAACGTTCCGCAACGCGTAGCGTTCGGCGGCGAGGCGATCGCTGACCCCGCGATCGATGACCCCGCGATCGATGATAACGCAATCAGCGTGGTCGCACGCGCGCGTCATCGCGGTCGACATCGCGATCCGGCTGATTTTCGGATGCAGCCGCGCCAGACATTCTTGCATGCAGATCGAGCCAACGGGCGATGACACGACACGCCCGTGCGAAATGATCGCGCTGTCAAATCCGGACCGCGCAATCGCGCCGCCGCAGCCATGCGACACCATGCCTCGCCACGGCCGCAGCGCCGCCGTGCGGACAGGTCTTTCTCCTATCCTTGCTATCCGTTGGCGCGCGCCTCGCCGGCGAGCCGCACCAGCATCTTGCGCAGCTCGGTGCCGGTGGTGACGCGCTCAGGGAAATCCAGCCGCAGCGTGTCGCGGCCGGCCTGCATGTCCATGCCATCCGGATCGCAGCCGGTGCAGAGCCATTCGGCACTTTCCGCACCGAGCAACCGCGTCGCGTAAAGATTCATGGCCTCACGGTGATCCCCGTTCATATGCGCCACCGCGCCGGGCTCGGCTTCGAGCAGCGCCTCGGCTCCGCCGAGATCGGTCAGGAATTGCGCGGGTTTGAGGTCCACGATGCGGCCGAACCCGGCGACCAGATGGGCACCGCTTGGCTTGATCCGAAAGAACGAGAAATCCTTAAATTCCACAAAGGCTTCCGCTGACGGATGGGCAGCGAGATAGCGCCTTCGGACGAGCTCCCGCCCGGCCTCCCCGACCTCTTCCGCCTTGCCCGCCAGCATGATCCGGGCGCCCTCCAGCGGATCGCCCTCGGCGCGCTCGTCCAGCATCAGCGACACCCGGCTGTCGGCCAGGATGTTCTTGGTATGCAGCGCCAGCCGGGAAATCAGCAGGATCGGCGAGCCGTCGGGATGGCTGGCCAGATTGACCAGCGAGCAATAGGGATCGCCGGTGCCGGCCATCAACGTGGCGAGGGCGCCCTGGCGGCTGCGGCGGAGCAGCGAGCGGGCAAGGTGGGCAGGATCGAAGTCGGCGGTCGGTTGCATGGGCCTATCGGGTCATTTTATGGACGAATCGGGCGGGTTCCCTATGAAAAAAGGGCCTTTTCTCATGGTCTAAGGGTGCTATATGGGGACCCATCGCGTGGGTCGCAGAAGCGGATTTTTGCGGAACTCGGTCACACTTCAGCCCAGCTTGCATTGCTCGTTGACCGCGTTCGAAGCCCAATTCTACGGCGCGTCGCCAGAGTGCCCGCCGTCTAAGCCACTCTCATTGTGAAAGCAGCACATGCCCACAATCGCCCTGGTCGACGACGACCGCAACATTCTCACTTCGGTTTCGATCGCGCTCGAAGCCGAAGGCTATCGCATCATGACCTACACGGACGGTGCGTCGGCGCTGGATGGGTTTCGCACGTCGCCGCCCGATCTCGCGATCCTCGATATCAAGATGCCGCGCATGGACGGCATGGAAACGCTGCGCCGGCTGCGCCAGAAGTCCGACCTGCCGGTGATCTTCCTCACCTCGAAGGATGAGGAGATCGACGAATTGTTCGGCCTGAAAATGGGCGCCGACGATTTCATCCGCAAGCCGTTCTCGCAGCGCCTGCTGGTCGAACGGGTCAAGGCCGTACTCCGCCGCGGTCAGCCGAAGGATCCGACCGCCGCGCCGAAGGAGCCGGACGCCCGCGCGCTGGACCGCGGCCTGCTGCGGATGGATCCGGAGCGCCACACCTGCACCTGGAAGAACGAGCCGGTGACCCTCACCGTGACCGAATTCCTGATCCTGCAGGCGCTCGCCACCCGCCCCGGCGTCGTGAAGAGCCGCAATGCGCTGATGGACGCGGCCTATGACGACCAGGTCTATGTCGACGACCGCACCATCGACAGCCACATCAAGCGGCTGCGCAAGAAGTTCAAGGTGGTCGACGACGACTTCGAGATGATCGAGACGCTGTACGGCGTCGGCTATCGCTTCAAGGAAGCCTGATCTGCGCTTCCCGGGCGGCTTGTTAACTGACAGGCTCCGCACGGCTGGGGTAAGCTCGGGCGAACGATTGCTTCGCGGGACGACATCCATACCAACCGGCAGCTTTGCCAGTGCTTGATCGAACGCAGCTCGAGCAAGGCCTGAATACCGAGGACGCGTCACAGCTCCTCGATCAGGACGCCGTTGCCGAAGACGTCGCGCAGGACAAGGGCTGGCGCCGTCCGCTCGGCTGGCTGCGCCGCGCCGGTCAGTTCTTCTTCGCGCTGTCGTTCTCGAGCCTGACGCGCCGCATCGTCTCGCTCAACCTTGCCGGCCTCGTCGCGCTGGTCGCCAGCATCCTCTATCTCTCGCAATTCCGTGCCGGCCTGATCGAGGCCCGCACCCAGAGCCTCCTGGTCTATGCCGAGATCATCTCGGAGGCGATCGCGGCCTCGGCCACCGTCGAAGGCAATACCGTCACGATCGATCCCGATCGGCTGCTCGACCTCAAGCCCGGCGAAAGTTATGGCCAGCCGGATGAATCGGCGGATTTCCCGATCAATCCCGAGCGGGTCGCGCCGGTCCTGCGCCGCCTGATCGCGCCGACCAAGACGCGGGCCCGCATCTTCGACCGCGATGGCGGCCTGATCCTCGACAGCCGCAATCTGTTCGCGCGCGGCGACGTGCTGCGCATGGAGCTGCCGCCGCCGTCGGAGAAGCCGTCGCTCTACGAGAAGACCAAGGCGACAATCAAGACCTGGCTCAACCGCGGCGACCTGCCGATCTATCGCGAACTCGGTCCCGAAGGCGGCAAGGGTTATTCCGAAGTCGCGCAATCGCTCGAGGGCATGAAGGGCAGCGCCGTGCGCGTCACCGAGCGCGGCGCGATCATCGTGTCGGTTGCCGTCCCGGTGCAGCATTTCCGCGCCGTGCGCGGCGCGTTGATGCTGACCACCCAGGGCGACGACATCGACCAGCTGGTGATGTCCGAGCGCCTCGCCATCCTCAAGATCGGCGGCGTCGCCTCCGCCGTCATGATCATGCTGTCGCTGTTGCTGGCGAGCACGATCGCGGGCCCGGTGCGGCGGCTCGCCGACGGCGCCGAGCGCGTCCGTCACCGCATCCAGACCCGCGTCGAGATTCCCGACTTCACCGGGCGCCGCGACGAGATCGGCCATCTCTCCGGCGCGCTGCGCGACATGACCAACGCGCTGTACAGCCGCATCGAGGCGATCGAGATGTTCGCCGCCGACGTCGCCCATGAGCTGAAGAATCCGCTGACCTCGCTGCGCTCCGCGGTCGAGACGCTGCCTTTGGCGCGCAACGACAACAGCCGCGCGCGGCTGCTCGCCGTGATCGAGCATGACGTCAGGCGGCTCGACCGCCTGATCTCCGACATCTCCGACGCCAGCCGGCTCGATGCCGAATTGCAGCGCCAGGACATGGCGCCGGTCGATCTGCGGCGGCTGCTGACGACGCTGACCGGCGTCGCCAACGAGACCAGGCTCGGCCACGACGTCGCCGTCGAAGCCCGCTTCGAGGGCCGCGGACCGACCGATACGCTGTCGGTGCCCGGCCATGATTCACGGCTCGGCCAGGTGATCTCGAACCTGCTGTCGAACGCGCAATCATTCTCCAAGCCGGGCGACAAGGTGCGCATCGTCTGCCGCCGCAGCCGCGGCGAGGTCGAGATCGTGGTCGACGATGACGGGCCCGGCATCGGCGAGGACGCGCTGGAGCGGATCTTCGAGCGCTTCTACACCGACCGGCCGCATCAGGGGTTTGGCCAGAACTCCGGCCTTGGGCTTTCGATCTCCAAGCAGATCATCGAAGCACATGGCGGACGCATCTGGGCTGAGAACCGCGCTGGCCCTGCGGACGCAGACGGCAAACCCACCATCGCCGGCGCACGCTTCGTGGTCAGGCTGCCGACACTATGAGCGACAATTCAAGCGTGCACGCATCCGCCGTTCTGGTCGGCGAGCGTGCGGTGCTGATCCGCGGCCCGTCGGGCGCCGGCAAGTCGCGTCTCGCCTTCGACCTGATTCTCGCCGGGCGCACCGGAGCGCTTCCGCCGGCCATTTTGGTGGGGGATGACCGTGTCCATCTCGACACAGCCGGCGAACAATTGTGGGTTCGTCCGGTCCAGCAATTGGCTGGCCTGATCGAGATCCGAGGCCTCGGAATCCGCCATTGTCCGTTCGCAAGTGAAGCCGTGGTCGGCTTGATCGTCGACCTCGCCGCTGACGACGCCGAGCGGCTGCCGCCGCCGGAGACGCTCACGATTCGCCTTAATGGTGTTTTGTTACCGCGAATTCCCGTCGGCACTGGCTTCCAACCCCTGCCGCTGGTTGTCGCCGCGCTGACGACAACCTGAAAGTTCATGTTCCCGTAATCTTGCGGCCAATTGTGGGAAGGGAATTGGTAACCATATCACATCCACTATCGCGTCGGATTTTGCCGGCGCAGCCTCCCCTCTCTACCGCCAGGAACCGGGAGACTAGCCAAGATGCCCTCTTGCGCAGGGCCTCTGGATGGTCAAAGTGGCGCGTTCGTGCGGTGCACCAAAGGGCGCCCGCGAGGAGTTTCCGATGATTGGTCTAGTGCTGGTGACCCATGGGCGCCTTGCCGACGAGTTCAGAGCGGCGCTCGAACACGTCATGGGTCCGCAGAAACAAATTGAAGCGATTACGATCGGGGCCGAGGACGATTCCGATCTCTGTCGAAGCGACATCATCGAGGCGGTGAACCGCGTCGATAGCGGCGACGGCGTTGCGATCCTCACCGACATGTTTGGCGGCACACCGTCCAACCTTGCGATCTCCTGCATGAGCCGCCCGAAGGTGGAAGTGCTCGCAGGCATCAACCTTCCCATGCTGGTCAAGCTTGCCAAGGTTCGCGAGGAGCGTTCGCTGCCCGACGCGATCGCGATGGCCCAGGAAGCCGGCCGCAAATACGTCACCATCGCCAGCCGCGTTCTCGCAGGCAAATGAGCGACGAGGCCCCGGGCGGAAATCAGGTCGGCCCGGGCGTGCCAGCGGGCGCCATTTCCCGTGAACTCCTGATCGTCAACAAGCGCGGCCTGCATGCGCGGGCATCGGCCAAGTTCGTCCAGCTGGTCGAGCGATTCAACGCCGAGATCTGGGTCACCCGCGGCACCGAGACCGTCGGCGGCACCTCGATCATGGGCTTGATGATGCTCGCCGCCGGGCCAGGCACCACGGTCGTGGTCTCAGCAAAGGGCGACGAAGCGCAGCAGGCGCTCGACGCCATCGCCGAGCTCGTCGCCAGCAAGTTCAACGAGGAAGGCACGTAAGGCAGTCACCTCTCACCTCGCCCCGCTTGCGGGGAGAGGTCGGATCGCATCGAACGATGCGATCCGGGTGAGGGGGTACAGGTCTATCGATAGATCGCCATCGCGGCGAGAGCCCCTCACCCCAACCCTCTCCCCGCAAGCGCGGGGCGAGGGAGCGACAGCTACTTCGCCGGCGGCACCAGATAGACCTTCCACACCGTCGACGGACCGGGATGGCCGTTGAAGAAGCGCATGGTGGTCATCACCAGCGGCTCGGCGTCCTTGGCGTGCTCCGCCATCCACGCCTCGCAGGGCTTCAGGAACACCGGATCGGTGGTGTCGCAGACGCCGATGAAGCCGAGACGCTTGGCTTCGTCGAGCGACGTCAGCCCCGACGACCAGGCTTCGCCCGGCACCAGCGATGCCGGATGATCCGGACTGTAGAACGTCATCGGCTCGCCGATATCGGACCGCGCGACGACCACGGCCCAGCGTGAATGGAATCTGTCCTGCCAGGTCTGGGTGAGTTCGCGCGCGAGCTCGGAGCGCGCGGCGTAGGTCGAGCCGCCGATATGGTTGGACGCGATCTCCTGCGTGGCGATGCTGGGCGCGGCGATCAGCGTGACGATCGTGGCCACGAACCAGATCGCGGTGATCGAGAACAGCGCCATGCGCGGGAAGCGAAGCGAGGGAATCGCGACCAGCGCAAGCGGCACCAGGAAGAACAGCGGGATGCCCCAATCGGTCTTGATATAGACGGTGAACGCCAGCGCGCCGAGCGGCGGCCCGATCGCGACGATCAGCTGGATGATCCAGACGTTGAGCGCCTGCGGAAGGTTGACGGCGGGATTGGGTCCGCGCGACCAGATCCGCGCCAGCACGTCCGACGGCCGCCACGGCACCGAGCCCAGCAGCAGCGCCACAAGGCCCAGCACGACGGGAATCGCGAGCAGCCCGACATTGTGCACGACATAGCCGATCACGAGCTGGACATTGAGTGCGCGGCTCGACAGTGCGTAGACGTCACCGGCATAGGTGAACGGCACGAAGTCCACCTCCTCCAGCCACACCAGATGCGGGATCATCGCCACCGCCATCGTGCCGATCGCAACCCATGGCGCCAGCGAGCGCAGGAATTGCGTCCGTTGCGGATGGATCAGCGCGGCCAGCCCGACGGCCCCGATCATCGTCACCACCCAGTACTTGGTCATCAGCGCCAGCATGCCGGCAAAGCCGAGCCAGAGACCCGATTTGAAGCTGCGCTTCTCGAACGCGTTCAGATAGGCCAGCACCAGCAGCGGCAGCGGCACCAGCTGCGCGAGATCGGCATTGTATTTGAAGCCCTTGAAATTGAAGATCGGGTAGAGCGCGAGCATCACCACCATGAAGAACGCGCGGCGGCGATCGACGACGCGCAGCGCGATCAGCCAGCACACCACCAGCGCGAAGCTGACCGTCGTCATCGCAAGCGCATAGGTCGACCAGTTGGTGACGGGAAAAATCCTGAACCAGACCCCGGCGATCCAGCCCGACAGCGGCGGATGCTTGCCATAGCCAAGCAGGAAGCGCTGGCCCCAGGCATAGGCTTCCGCAACATCCATATGGATGTCCTGTGCGGCCTTGAGCTTGACCAGGATCAGCGTCCACAGCACCGCATGAACCAGCGCAAAGCCGATCACGAACCACAGGCTGGTGCTGGGATCGGTGGCGCGCGAGGCGATCCAGGCGGCGATCCGCCGGATCGTCAGCTTGCGGGTGGTGCGCCGGGCGGCGGGGAGCGTGGAGGCGGTCGACATGGCCTGTGCCTGAGGCATGCCCGGAAGAGTGGAAAGCGGTTTCCCGGAAGGATCATGCCCGAATGGAAGCGGAAGCGCGATGAGTGCTCATCCGCATTTCAACGCGCTTTAGCGCGTTTTTGTGGCCAGTGAAATCAGCTTGGCGTGAGAACGCCTCCAGCCAGCGGATTCACTTTCGGGGAAGTCCGGCCGGTGCTCGAAATGGATGGTATCGCAGTGATACCATTTGCCGCCCCAGATGAAGCCGTGACGCTCGAAGATATCGACGATCTCGCGCGGCATCCGGTTCTCGTAAGGGATGGTCTTGCCTTGCCGGCCCACAGCCGGTCATCCCGAACTTTCAGGTTGAGGTCGATGGCGGCGGCGTAGCCGTGCATGCTCATCCGCCAGGTGTCGGCAACGCGAACGACGATTTTCGAGCTGCCGGACCTGGCAGGAACATGCCCGGAAATCGGTCACGGCAACCCAGCCGGAAACGGCGCCGTGATTCGCCGTCACACCGCTGCAAAATACCGCAATTTGGTTGCCCGCGCGGGGGTGCGGATGCTATCCCGCGCCCATGACAACTGCCCCGATTTCGAACATCCGCAACTTCTCCATCGTCGCCCATATCGACCATGGCAAATCGACCCTTGCTGACCGCCTGATCCAGATGACCGGCGGCCTGTCGGATCGTGAAATGGCGGGCAAGGAGCAGGTGCTCGATTCGATGGATATCGAGCGCGAGCGCGGCATCACCATCAAGGCGCAGACCGTCCGGCTGAACTACCGCGCCAAGGACGGCAAGGATTACATCTTCAACCTGATGGACACGCCCGGCCATGTCGACTTCGCCTACGAGGTCTCGCGGTCGCTGGCGGCCTGCGAGGGTTCCCTGCTCGTGGTCGACGCCAGCCAGGGCGTCGAGGCGCAGACGCTCGCCAATGTCTATCAGGCGCTCGACAACAATCACGAGATCGTGCCGGTCCTCAACAAGGTCGACCTGCCGGCAGCCGAGCCCGAGAAGGTCAAGCAGCAGATCGAGGACGTGATCGGTATCGATGCGTCCGACGCGGTGATGATCTCGGCCAAGACCGGCGTCGGCGTGCCCGACGTGCTGGAAGCAATCGTCACCCGCCTGCCGCCGCCGAAGGGCGACCGCGACGCGACCCTGAAGGCGCTGCTGGTCGACAGCTGGTACGACGTCTATCTCGGCGTGGTCGTCTTGATCCGCGTCGTCGACGGCGTGATGAAGAAGGGGAGCCGCATCCGCATGATGGGCACCGGCGCCGCCTACGACATCGAACGCGTCGGCTTCTTCACGCCGAAGATGGAGCAGGTCGAGGAGCTCGGCCCCGGCGAGATCGGCTTCATCACCGCGGCGATCAAGGAAGTCGCCGACACCCGCGTCGGCGACACCATCACCGATGACAAGAAGCCGATCAGCGAGATGCTGCCGGGCTTCAAGCCGGCGATTCCGGTCGTGTTCTGCGGCCTGTTCCCGGTCGATGCCAACGACTTCGAAACGCTCCGCGCGGCGATGGGCAAGCTGCGGCTCAACGACGCAAGCTTCTCCTACGAGATGGAAACCTCCGCCGCGCTCGGCTTCGGCTTCCGCTGCGGTTTCCTCGGCCTGCTGCATCTGGAAATCATCCAGGAGCGGCTGTCGCGCGAATTCGACCTCAATCTGATCGCGACCGCGCCGAGCGTGATCTACAAGATGAAGCTGACCGACGGCACCGAGCTCGAGATCCACAACCCGGTCGACATGCCCGACGTGGTCAAGATCGCCGAGATCGAGGAGCCGTGGATCGAGGCGACGATCCTCACGCCCGACGAATATCTCGGCAGCGTCTTGAAGCTGTGCCAGGACCGCCGCGGCTCGCAGAAGGAGCTCACTTATGTCGGCTCCCGCGCGATGGTGAAATACGACCTGCCGCTCAACGAAGTGGTGTTCGACTTCTACGATCGCCTGAAGTCGGTCTCCAAGGGCTACGCCTCGTTCGACTATCATCTGACCGACTACAAGCCGGCCGATCTGGTCAAGATGCAGATCCTGGTCAACGCCGAGCCGGTCGACGCGCTGTCGATGCTGGTGCATCGCACCCGCGCCGAAGGCCGCGGCCGCGCCATGGTCGAGAAGATGAAGGAGCTGATTCCGCCGCACATGTTCCAGATCCCGATCCAGGCGGCGATCGGCGGCAAGGTGATCGCGCGCGAAACCGTCCGCGCGCTGCGCAAGGACGTCACCGCGAAGTGCTACGGCGGCGACATTACGCGCAAGCGCAAGCTTCTGGAGAAGCAGAAGGAAGGCAAGAAGAAGATGCGGCAGTTCGGCAAGGTCGACATCCCGCAGGAAGCCTTCATCGCCGCGCTCAAGGTGGACAGCTGAGGCGGCGCTAGCGGCGCGACTGTTGCCCATTCTTGTCCCAGCAACAAAACGCACCATGATTTGAATCGCCACTGCATCGCGCTCCGACTAGACTGCGATCATGTTGCGCATCCTGTCCCTCCTTATCGTCATCCTCGCACTGCTGCAGCCGGACCTGAGCTCCGCCGCCTCCTCGAAGAAGCGGCACGGCAGCACGCGCTGGCATGGCTATGGCTTCCTGCCCGGCTACCGGCAGCCGCCGAACCAAACCATTCCGGTGTTCGGCCCGCGCGGCGCCGCCCGCGGCTACCCGGACTATTCGCCGCAATATTGGTATGGCGGGGACTGGTACTATTTCGGCCGCCCCGGATTCTACCGCGGCCGCTACAATGGCGGCAGTTTTGGCCCGTGCTGGACCTGGACGCCGATCGGACGCGCCTGGCAGTGCGGCTAGAGCGTTTTCGAGCGAAGTGGCTCCCGGTTCGCGTGAAGAAAACGCGTCAAAGCAAGAATCTAGAGCCCCGTTCGGATTCTATCGGAACGGAAAAGGCTCTAGCTGCGCGTCGCTGCGACATCTTGCGCATGCAAGGCCCAATCCGCTGATCCCGGAATGAGAGGCATGTTGCCCGTCATGTTGCCCCTGGACCTCAGATAGGCCAGCATCCTCCCTGCGCGCACCACAACAAACAACAGCGCCGGGGAAACGCATGAGCAAGGCCGCTCGGTTGGATTATGGCTGGGTCGTCGTCGGCGCGGGCGCGCTGATGACCTGCGTCGGCTTCGGCACCATGCTGTCGCTCGCGGTGTTCCTGCAGCCGATCTCGGATGCGATGGGCTGGTCGCGCGCCGGCATCTCGGCGGCGGCGACGCTGGATTTCCTCTGCATGGGTTTTGCGGCGTTCGCCTGGGGCGCGCTGTCCGACCGCTTCGGTACCCGCATCGTGGTGCTGGCGGGCAGCCTGTTGCTAGGGCTTGGCTTAGTGACGGCGAGCCAGGCGCAAAGCCTGTGGCAATTCCAGCTCTGCTTTGGCGTGCTGATCGGAATCGCGGCCGGCAGCTTCTATGCGCCGATGATGGCGCTCGCCAGCGCCTGGATCGACAAGCATCGCAGCCTCGCGGTCGCGCTGGTGTCGGCCGGCATGGGCGTGTCGCCGTTGACCGTCGCGCCGTCGGCAAGCTGGCTGATCACGGCCTATGACTGGCGCTTCGCGATGCTCGTGATCGGCATCGCCGCATGGGCGCTGTTGATCCCCGCGTCGTTCCTGGTGCGCCCGGCGCCGCAGGGAACGGACGTCGCAATCCCGACCGCCGCGAACGCGCCGCAAACCGAATGGACCGCGGCGCAGGCGCTGCGTACGCCGCAATTCATCACGCTGGCGCTGGCGCATTTCGCCTGCTGCGCGGCGCATTCGGGCCCGATCTTCCACATGGTGTCCTACGCCATGGTGTGCGGCATCGCGCCGCTCACCGCGGTCACGGTCTACAGCCTCGCCGGCTTCTCCGGGCTCGGCGGCCGGCTGCTGCTCGGCGTGCTCGCCGACCGGCTCGGCGCCAAGCCGGTGCTGGTCGGCGGCCTCCTGGTGCAGGCGCTGTCGATCGCGACCTATCTCGCGGTGGCGCAGCTCGGCGAGTTCTACGCGCTGTCTGTCGTGTTCGGGCTCGCCTATGGCGGGGTGATGCCGCTCTACGCCGTGCTGGTGCGCGAGTTCTTCGGCGCGCGCATCATGGGCACGGTGTTCGGCGCGGTGTCGGCCTTCGCGAGCCTCGGCATGGCGCTCGGGCCGTGGGCCGGCGGTTACGTGTTCGACACGTTCCACGGCTATACGTGGCTGCACGCCGGTTCCTTTGCGATCGGCCTTGCAGCGGTGGCCGTGGCGCTGAGCTTTTCCACCAAGCGCCAGCCGTCGCTCGATCTCGGCCGCGCCGCCGCCTGAGCGCGGATGCGTTCGTCGCACTCTCGCACACACAGCCGATGGATAGCTGATCTGCATCGGCGCCGTCCCGCCTTGCCTTCCCTTGCCCTCTCCTGCCGGATGAGCCACCATCGCCCGGCCTGCCCAACAAGAATGACAGAAGGCGCCGAGGACACGCATGAACAAGCCGCAGGGATTCGACCTTGTCGAGCGGGCGCGCGCGCTGGCGCCGCTGATCACGAGTGAAGCCGACGAGATCGAACGGACACGGCGACTGACGCCATCCGTCACCGCGGCACTGGTCGAGAACGGGCTGTATCGCGCGCTGCTGCCGAAGCGTTTTGGCGGCGCCGAGGCGACACTGGACGCCTTCATGCAGATGCAGGAGGAGATCGCCAAGGCCGATGCATCGACCGCCTGGTGCCTCGGCCAGTGCAGCGTCTGCGCCATGACCGCGGCCTATCTCGAGCCCGACGCGGCCCACGAGATCTTCAACACCGCGCCCGGCATCCTGGCCTGGGGCGCGATCGCCCATGAGGTCCGTGCGGAGCCCGGAGGCTATCGCGCCAGCGCGCGCTGGGATTTCGCCTCGGGCTCGCGGCAGGCGAGTTGGCTCGGCGCCCATGTCCGCGTCGTCGAGGCCGACGGCTCACCGCGCAAGAAGGCCGACGGTTCGCCGGAGATCCGCACCATCCTGTTCCCGATGTCGTCAGCGACAATGTATGACGTCTGGGACGTGATCGGTCTGAAAGGCACCGGCACCGATTCCTACTCGGTCGACAACCTCTTCATTCCGGAGCAGTTCGCCGCGCTGCGCGACGATCCCGCCGCGTGCCGCGAGCCGGGGCCGCTCTACAAGCTCTCCACCAACATGGTGTTCAGCATGGGCTTTGCCGCCACCTCGCTCGGCGTCGCGCGCGCCATGCTGGACGCAGCGACCGAGCTTGCCCGCGGCAAGACCCCGCAAGGCCTCAAGGCGATGCGCGACAACAACGCCGTGCAGGGCCAGATCGGCCGCACCGAGGCGAGCCTGCGCGCCGCGCGCGCCTATCTGTACACGACGGCCCGCGACGTCTGGAGCGATCTCGTCCGCGGCGATCCGATCACCGAGGCGCATCGCGTCGCGATCCGCATCGCCTCGACCTGGACCATCCACCAGTCGGCCGCGGTGGTCGACATCGCCTATCACATGGCGGGGGCAACCGCGGTGTTCGCCAAGAACCCGTTCGAGCGGCGGTTTCGCGACATGCACGCGATCGCGCAGCAGATCCAGGCCCGCGACACCCAGTACGAGGATGCCGGCAAGGCGATTTTGGCAGGCAATCTCGGCGCTCCGCCGACGACGCGCTGAAGCGCGAAGACGTCAGATTGAGCCAGGACGCGTACTCATAAGTCCGCTGTGTCGGCTCTGCTCCCTAAAACACGACATCGCCGGGTAATCATGGCATGTCGGCTTTGGGCCAACAGTGGGCATGACGACTGGCGGCCCTCGCAATCTGAATTCTGTCCCCGACTGTGCAAAATGGATTCTGTCGACTGCCCGGATTTTTCAGCGGTGCGGTAACGCATTGAGCTCGCAGAGGGCAGCCGTCGCGCTTGGTACAGCCAAAATTCGCAATCTTGGTGCTGTTTTATGAGCAGGCGCGGCGCATCTATTCGTTCGTACTAAGCGACCGAACTGCCTTGGCAGTTCTTGGATAGTCGGCGCGTCCGCGCGCTCTGCAGCAGTTCCACCAAGAGACAAGGAGTATTCCCATGAAGGCCATCGTTGTAACGGACCAAGCCGCGGGAACGGCCGGGATGAAGCTGGTGGACAGGCCCGAGCCGCAGGCAGCGATAAACGACGTCGTCGTTCAGGTTTATGCGTCGAGATTTGTCCCGACTGAGCTGGCGTGGCCCTCGACCTGGACCGATCGCCTCGATCGTGACCGAACACCGTCGATCCCGGGGCACGAGCTGGCCGGAGTGGTCACCGCTCTCGGATATGGCACTACAGGGCTATCGGTGGGACAGCGGGTGTTCGGTCTAGCGGACTGGTATCGCGACGGCACGCTGGCCGAGTATGTGGCGATCGAGGCGCGCAACCTCGCGCCGCTACCGGGCGACGTCGACTTCACAATGGGTGCAAGCCTTCCGGTCTCGGGCCTGACGGCATGGCAAGGACTATTTCAGCACGGCCGCCTCCAGGCGGGGCAGAGCGTCCTCGCACACGGCGCGGCCGGCGCAGTCGGGTCGATGGTGACGCAACTCGCGCGAGAGGCCGGCGCGTATGTGATCGGCTCCGGGCGGTCCGCCGACCGTCAGACTGTGCTCGACTTCGGCGCGCAGGAGTTCGTCGATCTCGACAACGACGCCCTTGAGGACGTCGGCAAAGTCGATCTGGTGTTCGACGTCATTGGCGGTGAAATCCAGAAGCGGTCGGCAAAACTGATTCGAGGCGGAGGAACGCTGGTGACGATCGTTGGGCCGGCCGAGGCGCGACCCTCCGACGGCCTGGCGGTCGACTTCGTCGTCGAGTCCGATCGTTCCCAACTGACTGAGATCGTCCAGCGGGTGCGGGACGGACGCCTGCGGACGAACATCGGCAACGTCACGACTCTCGACGAGGCCGTCGCTGCCTTGAATCCGACCGGTCGACGCAAAGGGAGTACGATCATCCGCGTTCGCCCCTGAGTGACACATGCCTATTGATGCGCGCAGCCGGCCGGCCCTGTCAGGCCAGACGTTGAACAGTACGAAAGTAGCACCGGCGGCCATGGTCGCGGCACGAATACCGGCGGCGCAACATCCGGTTGTTAAGCTTTTTCTGCGACTTTGCGGACGGCGCTAATGCCTGGAGTTTCGCTGGTCCCATGTTCACGCTTCGATCGATTGCCGCCCGCCCGATTCTGGCGATTTCGCTGACTGTCGCGGTCGCCTGCGCCATCCTCGGCGGCTTCTCCATCAGCCAGCAGCGGGCGCTGACGCGGCTCGCGCTCGATCAGCAGCTCAAGCTGCAATATGACAGCGTGATTGCGGCGATCGACTACGAGGGGCGCGCCGCGCTTGCGGTCTCGGCTGTCATCGCCGCCCTGCCGCCGGTCGAAGATGCTATCGCCAAGGGCGACCGCGACGGCCTCGGAAGGCTGCTCGGCGCCTCCTGGGCAGCGATGAAGGCGCAGGGCATCCCGCTGATCTCGTTCTGGCAGCCCCCGGCAACTGGCTTCTACCGGGTCCACGCGCCGAAGGTATTCGGCGACGACGCCTCGACGCGGCGCACCACGGTGGTGGAATCGAACAGGACCGGCAAGCCGATCGTCGGCGTCGAGCCCGGCCGCGAAGCGCTTTCGATCTTCGGCATGACCCCGATCATGCACGAGGGCAAGACGCTGGCCAATGTCGACGTCGGCGCCGCCTTCGGCAAGGAATTCGTCGACCGCGCCAAGAAGCGCTTCGGCATCGACCTCGCGGTGCACTCCTTCGACGGCCAGAGCTTCAAGCGGCTGTCCTCGACCTTCGGCGACACCGTGGTCGCGACCCAGGACGAGCTCAAGCGTGTGATGAACGGTGCGGCCCTGCTGCGCGACGCCGTTCTCGACGGCCATGCGGTCGAGCTCTATCTCGGCCAGATCAAGAACTACGCCGGCGAACCGGTCGCCGTGCTCGAGATCGTCAAGGACACCAGCGACTATGAAGCCGCCGCCGCGAGCGCGCAGCGCAATCTGATCCTCGGCGTGATCGCGATCATGGCCGCCGCCGTGCTGCTCGCGTTCCTGCTCGGCCGTGGCCTGTCGCGGCCGCTCACCGCGATCACCGCGGTCATGAACCGCCTGTCCAGCGGCGACACCAGCGTCACCATACCCGGCAGCGAGCGCCGCGACGAGCTCGGCACGATGGCGAAGGCGGTCGATGTGTTCCGCCGCAGCATGGTCGAAACCTCCTCGCTGCGCGAGGCGCAGGAGGCCGACAAGGTGAAGGCGGAGGCCGACAAGCAGGCCTTGCAGCGGCAGATGGCCGATCGTTTCGAAGCCGACGTCAAGGGCATGGTCGCCGCCGTCGCGCGGTCCTCGGGCGACATGCAGCGCGTCGCGGGCGAGATCACCGCCAGCGTCAACGGCGCCTCCGAACGGACCTCGGCGGCAGCCGCCGCGTCCGAGGAAGCATCCGCCAGCGTCAATGCGGTCGCAGCCGCAACCGAGGAGCTGGCGTCCTCGATCACCGAGATCGGCCGCCAGGTCACCCATTCCAGCCGCGTCGCCGACAGCGCCGTGACCAAGGCCATGGAGACCACCGAGATGGTGACGAGCCTCGCCGCATCGGCAGAGAAGATCGGCGACGTGCTGCGCCTGATCAGCGCGATCGCGAGCCAAACCAATCTGCTGGCCCTCAACGCCACCATCGAGGCCGCACGCGCCGGCGAGGCCGGCCGCGGCTTTGCCGTGGTCGCTGCCGAGGTGAAGGACCTGGCGAGCCAGACCGCGAAGGCAACCGAGGAGATCGCTGGCCAGGTCGGCGCGATCCAGTCCGCCACCGGCAACTGCGTCAGCGCGATCGGCGACATCAGCGGCACCATCCGCGAGATCTCGGGTATCGCCACCGCGATCGCGGCCGCCGTCGAGCAGCAGGACTCGGCGACGCGGGAGATTGCCCGCAGCGTGCAGCAGGCGTCCACCGGGACCGTCGAGGTCTCCGCCAATATCGCGGGGGCGAGCGAGGCCGCCGGCCAGTCGCGGGCCCTCACCGGCAATGTGCTGGATACGTCCGGCCAGCTCGGCGATCACGCCGCCGCGCTGTCGCACAGCGTCGACACCTTCCTCGCCGGACTGCGCAACGCCGCCTGAGCGGCGGCGCCGGGCTTCAAGTCATGGCCAGGGCAGCACGGGCGGCGGAGCGGACCGGTCGGACTTGTCGTCCGGCCGAGCGTCGACCCGCCCCCAATCGCGCATGAACGGCATCTTCAGCAATCCGCGCAGCGACTGCTTCTCGGGATCATCGAAGCCATCGAGACCGTAGCGCAGCTCCGCGAAGCGCGGACCACGATTATAGGTGCCGCCGAGCCGGTCCCAGATCGAGAGCAGGTTCGAATAATTGCTGTCGGTCTCCGGCTGATGACGCGAATGATGCATCTTGTGCATGTTCGGCGTCACGAAGACGAGCCGCAGCCAGCGGTCGAGCCGCTTGGGCAGGCGGATATTGGCGTGCTCGAACTGGGCGTTCAGCGCCGACAGCGTCAGATAGCTGACCAGCACCCAGGCCGGCGTTCCGAACACGACCACGCCGGCGATGTGCCAGCCGATCCGCCACAGCGTCTCGCCGGGATGCTCGCGGAAGGCCGTGGTGACGTCGACGAAGCGGTCGGCATGGTGCATGCGGTGGAAGCGCCACATCCAGCCGAGCTTGTGCATGGAGACGTGGGCGAAATAGGCGAACAGGTCGAGCCCGATGATGCCGAGCAGGAGCTGGTTCAGAGGTGACAGGCCGAGCCAGTGCGACAGGCCGAATTTCGCATCCAGCGTCCATTGCGCGGCCAGCGGCGACAGCGGGCTGAGCAAAAGGTTCACGCCGACGAAGATCAAGGTGATGGCGGCGTTGCGGCCGATATTGCGCAGCCGGTCACTGCGGCCATAGCTGAACAGCGGAAACGCGGCCTCGAACAGCAGCACGATCGCGAACGACGCGAGCAGGAACGCGATGCGCGCGCCGGTCGACGGCAGCTCGACATGAGCCATCTCAGCCGCGCCCGGATGCCACAGAAGCTTTGCAAAGCCGATCATGCCGACAGCCCTCCCCTCTTTACAAAACGAATATCCTTTCTTTATAGTGACGGCGAATGATCGTCAAGCCCGCCGCATCGGCCGGCCGCGACCTGTCAAGGACCCGACAATGCCGAAGGTGAAACCCGAAACGCTCGCGATCCGCCGCGAGGAGATTTTGCAGGCCGCGGAGATCTGCTTTGCCCGCCAGGGATTTCACCAGACCACGATCCAGGACGTGATCAAGCAGTCCGGGCTCAGCGCCGGCTGCATCTACGGGCATTTCACGGGCAAGGAGGAGCTGATCCAGGCGATCGGCGAAAGCCGCCATGGCCGCGACAGCGCGCTGCTGGCGCTTGAGGGTCCACCGGACGACGTGTTGCAGAGCCTGCGCTCGATCGCCCGCGGCTTTCTCGGCGACCTGCAGAAGGAAGAAGGCCTGCGCGCCCGCCGCGTCGCGTTGCAGCTCTGGGCGGAGGCGCTGCGCGACGACGTGGTCCGCGACCAGGTGGTGAGCGGAATTCGCCAGCCGATCGCCCTGATCGTGGACCTGCTGCGGCGCGGCCAGAAGAGCGGCGCGATCGACCGCGGCGTGCAGCCGCGCGGCGCGGCGCGGGCAATGGTCGCGATGTTCCAGGGCATCGTGCTGCAACGGCTGTGGGGCGAAACCGTCTCGACCGCGGAGGCGATGCACGCCTTCGACATCTTCCTTGCCGGCCTTGCCGCCAGGCGCTGACGGGGGATGCGGTGATCGTCCACGACCTCCTCGCCGGCATCGGCACGGGCCTCGCCGGCGGTCTGACCGCCGGGCTGCTCGGCGTCAGCCCCGGCGGCGGACTGGTCGTGTTCTCGGTGCTGCTGCTCGGCGCCGGGCAGCACGTCGCGCAAGGCATCTCGCTGGTCGCGCAGGTGCCGCCGACCAGCCTCACCGGGATCCGGCGCTATTGGCAGAGCGGCAACCGCACACCGTTGCGCTGGATCGCGCTCTTGACAGTCGGCTTCGTCGCCGGCGGCGCGGCCGGCGCACTCGCCGCCAACCATGTCGTTGAGTCCGCGCTGCGCTGGACCTACGTGGCATATCTCGTCGTGCTCGACGCGATGCTGATCCTGCGCGGCGGACGTGACCAGGCGAAGCACGACGACAAGGGCACCGCGCGCGAAATATCCTGGCCGGCGCTGCTCATTGTCGGGCTGCTGGCGGGCCTGTCGTCGGGCTTTCTCGGCATCGGCGGCGGACTGGCGACCGTAGTGGGCTTAAGCGCCGTGCTCGGGGTGCCGCAGCATCAGGCGCAGATGGCGAGCCTCGTGATGTCGCTGATCCCGACCACGATCCCCTCGGCCTGGATCTATTGGAGCGAGGGCTCGCTGGCGTCCTGGCCGGTGCTGGCGGGCGTGATCGTCGGCCTGCTGGCCGGCACCGATCTCGGCGCCCGCGCCGCCAACCGCATCGACCGCGCGCGGTTACGCAGCGCGATGATCGTCTTCGTCTCGCTGATGGCGGTCTATATGACCTTCAAGGCGCTGTGGTAGATAGATCTAGGTACGTCCTCCTCACGGAGCCCATTATGCGCAAGCCGGCAACATCGACCAGCAAGGCGGCGCGACGGCCGCACACCAAACCGGCAGCTGCGCTGTTCGACGCGTACCCTGCCCCGGTCAAAGCCAAGCTGCTGGCGCTGCGGCGGCTGATCTTCGAGACCGCGAAGGCAACCAAAGGCGTCGGCGCGCTGGAAGAGACATTGAAGTGGGGCCAGCCGAGCTACCTCACGCCGGAGACCGGCAGCGGCAGCACGGTCCGGATCGATCAGGTGAAGCCGGCTGCCGACCAGGTCGCGGTCTACTTCCACTGCCAGACCAATCTGGTCGAGACCTTCCGCGAGCTCTATCCCGAGCTCAGCTACAGCGGCAACCGCGCCATCCTGCTCGATGTCGCGGGCAAGCTGCCGGAGCCCGCGCTGCGCCACTGCGTGGCGCTGGCGCTGACTTATCATCTCAACAAGAAAGAATCGTAGGGCGTGAAGGCGACGGCGGTGCGCTCCCTCTCCCCGTTCTTACGGGGAGAGGGTTGGGGTGAGGGGCCGTCTCCGCACATTCGGTAATAGCTGCGTTCGCGGAGAATCCCCCTCACCCGGAACGCATCTAACGATGCGTTCCGACCTCTCCCCGCACGCGGGGCGAGGTAAGGGGAGCCCGACGCTCGATCGAGGTAACATCTCTGCCTCTAGGCTCCACTACGCCACCAGCGCGGTCGCGACGCGCTGCGCCTTCAAGAGTCTGATGACCTCGGCGTTCGGCCGGGCGCGGCTGAACAGAAAGCCCTGGCCCTCGTGGCAACCCTCGGCGCGCAGGCGGCTCAACTCCGCCTCGGTCTCGACGCCCTCGGCGGTGATGGTGACGCCGAGCCCGATGCCGAGACTGACGATCGAACGCACGATCGCCTGCGCGTCCGGGTTCGCGCCGAGGTCGCGCACGAACGACTGGTCGATCTTGATCTTGTCGAACGGAAAGCTGCGCAGATAGCTGAGGCTCGAATAGCCGGTGCCGAAATCGTCCATCGACATCCGCACCCCGAGCGCGCGGAGCGCATGCAGCGTCGCCAGCACCTGGCTGCTCTTCTCGAGCAGCAGCGTCTCGGTGATCTCGAGCTCGAGCCGCCGCGCCGGCAGGCCGGATTGCCGCAGCGCGTCGGTGACCAGCGCCAGCAGGTTGCCGGTACGGAATTGCAGCGGCGACAGGTTGACCGCAACACGCACGTCATCCGGCCATTGCGCCGCGTCCATGCAGGCGCGATGCAGCATCAGCGCGCCCAGCGGATTGATCAGCCCGGTCTCCTCGGCCACCGGGATGAACTCGCCCGGCGAGATCATGCCGCGCTCCGGATGCGGCCAGCGCACCAGCGCCTCGAAGCCGGTGATGCGCCCGGTCGCAAGATCGACCAGCGGCTGGTAATAGGGCCGCAGGCCTTCGTTCTGGATCGCATCGCGCAGGTCGATCTCGATCTTGCGGCGGCTCTGGGCACGCGCGTCCATCTCCGCCTCGAAGAAGGAGAAGGTGCCGCGGAATTCGCTCTTGGCGCGCGACAAGGCCATGTCGGCGCTCTTCAGGAGCTTTTCGGAATCCTCGCCGTCACCGGGCGACATCGCGATCCCGATGCTGGCGCCGATCACCACCGAATGCCCCTCGAGCAGATAGGGCTCGCCGATCGCGTCCAAAATCCGCCGCGCCAGCAGCACCGCGTCCTCGGGCCGCATCACGCCGCCCTGCACGATGGTGAACTCATCGGAGTTGAGACGGGCCAGCGCGTCTTCCTCGCGCAACGTCGAGCGCAGGCGCTTGGCGACCGCGCGCAGCAGCTTGTCGCCGATGGCGTGACCGAGCGTCTCATTGACCGCCTTGAAATTGTCGAGACCCAGCATCAGCACCGCAACCTTGTCGGTCGAGCGGCGGGTGTGCTGCAGCATCTCGTCCATCTGCTGGCGCAGCAGATTGCGGTTGGGCAGGCCGGTCAGGCTGTCGTGCTGGGCCATAAAGGCGAGCCGCGCCTCGGCGCGCTTGCGTTCCGTGATGTCCATCAGCGCGAGCAGCATCGCCGGCTGGTCGCCATGCATCAGCTGGCGCGAATAGATCGCAAGGTCGATCAGCGTACCGTCGGCGCGTACATGCTTCCAGGTCCGCGCCGCCTGCTCGTCGCTGCTGCGGCCTGCCGCCCAAGGCAGCTCGGCATCGAACGCCTGCAGGCTCCTGATCGTCATCCGCTCGAATTCGGCGCGGACATAGCCGTAATGCGCGATCGCGGCGTCGTTGACCGCGAGGATCCGCTCGCCGTCGAGCGCGCACAGGATCATCGGCACCGGATTGCCGTCGAACAGCAGGCGGAACGACGCCTCGCGCTGCTTCAGTTCAGTGATGTCGACGCGCAGGCCGACGATGCCGCCATCTGCGGTCAGCCGCTCCTCGATCAACACCACGCGGCCGTCGGCCAGCACCTGCTCGTGCCGCTCGCCGGGCTGGTACATCTTCCTGAGCCGTTCGGCGATCCACTCTTCCTCGCGGCCGGCAGCCTCAGGATAGTCGCCGCGCGCGACACCGATGCGGATGGTGTCTTCGAGGCGCGCGCCGTGCTCGAACAGGTCGGAGCTGCGCTTGTAGATTTCCGAGTATTTCTTGTTCCAGAGTGTGTAGCGGCCTTCCGGATCCAGGAACACGATGCCCTGCGGCAGGATGTCGATCGCCTCACGCAGCCGCGCGTTGGATTTGCGCGCCTCGGCGATCGCGGCCTCGGCCTGCGCGCGCTGGCGCACCAGTTCGCCGATCTCGACCGCGGGGCGGCGCGATCTGCCCGACACTTTCGGCATCGGTGTGGGACGACGGCCCCGAGGACGGGACAGTTTGGCCTGGTTCGGTTTCTTGGTGTTTTTCTTCGGCCGCATCATCGGTATCGCACGCCCCACGCGCATTCCAGTTCGGCGATATATCTGCGATAAGTCTCTGAAAAATTGGTATCTCTTGGCGAGTAGCTGCGCTGCCTGAGAAGCCCTTGCATGCCTGCTTTGCAGGCGAATTCACGCCGGGCGCGAGTTCGTTTCCGGTGGGCCAGCGGCGCACGGCACAGATTCGCAGCATGGAAGCGCCGGCGCTTGGTGAAGGAAGCGTAAACCGGCGCGCGATTGCACAATGAATGCGCCGAAGACGCTTCAAGCGCACCAATGTTTGTCAGCGTGCGGCAGGGTTATCGTGCGGTTAATCCGCGGTGCGCCTCAGCCTTCGCATTTTTGCCGGATCATACCTTAGTTGGTGATCTCAATCCGCGTGCCGCCGCGGCCGTTGCGCTCGACCAGCCCATAGAGCATTGCGGCGTGCGAGGGATGCAGGCGCACGCAGCCATGCGAGGCCGGCCCGCCAAGGCGCGTGAGTTCGTATGTTCCATGGATGGCAAAGCCGCGGTGGAAGAAGATCGAGTGCGGCATCGGCGAGTTATAGTACTTCTTCGAGTACCAGCGGCGCGCCAGCATCTGCGGACGAAAGACTCCACTCGGCGTGCCATAGCCGCGGCGGCCGGTCGACACCGGCCAGTTGTAGCGTCTCGCGCCGTCGACGCTGACCGCCATGCGCTGCGACGATTTATCGATGTGAACGACGACGTCGGCCCGCGCCGGCGAGAGCGCCAAAATCGGCGCGGCAATCGTGGCGGCAAACGCCAGCCGTACGCACGATACGCTTGTCACAATAACGCCTACCCTGAAATTATTGCGGACATGATGTCGCCCACAACGTGCGCTTGTAAAGTGGCGTGGCTCACATCGGAGCCTGGAAGCCGCGGGTAATCTTAATCCACCCTGTGGGCGATCAAGCGAATGGGATGAAAGCGCGGTCCGCCTGCTCCGAATCCATGCTAGCCTTGCGCCGACAGAGTGATCCGAATGACACCCCGCCTGCGTCTGTTCCCACTCCTGATCTTAGCCGTCGTCGCCTGCACCATCTCCGCGCGGGCGCAGGACAGGGGCTCGCTCAATCCACAGCCGCTGCCGCCGCTCGCCAACCCCAACGATCCAAAGATCGGGGCGAAGCAGCTGTTCGCGCGCAAGGTGCTGCCGGCGGCGTTGCCGACCCGGTCGATCGGCGGCTACACCAAGGGTTGTCTCGCCGGCGCCGCGCAGATGCCGCTCAACGGCGAGACCTGGCAGGTGATGCGCCTGTCGCGCAACCGCTACTGGGGTCACCCCAACATGATCGCGCTGCTGAAGCGGCTTGCGGCCAACGCGCACAAGGACGCCGGCTGGCCGGGCATCCTGGTCGGCGATATCGGCCAGCCGCGCGGCGGCCCCGCGCTCTCCGGTCATGCCAGCCACCAGATCGGACTCGACGCCGACATCTGGTTGACGCCGATGCCCGATCGCAAATTGTCGCGCGAGGACCGCGAGGAGATGTCGGCGGTGATGATGGTGCGCGACGACCGGCTCGACATCGATCCGCGCGTCTTCACGCCGGGCCACGTACTCGTTATCCGCGACGCGGCGCGGGAGCCGGCGGTGCAGCGCATCTTCGTCAATCCCGCGATCAAGAAGGCGCTGTGCCGCGAGGCCACGGGCGATCGCGGCTGGCTGTCGAAGATACGGCCGTGGTGGGGCCACGACTACCACTTCCACATTCGCATGCGATGTCCGTCCGGCAGCCCGACCTGCGAGAGCCAGAAGGCGCAGGCGGAGGGCGAAGGCTGCAAGCCGTCCGATCTCGCCTTCTGGTTCAAGGATTCGGTGCTGCATCCGAAGCCTCCGCCGAAGCCGCCGAAACCCCGCCCGCCGATGACGCTGGCGCAGATGCCGGCTGACTGCAGGACGGTGCTGAACGCCCCCGACGCCAAACAGCAGCTGCCAGGGCAATAACATCTTCGTCAGGCGGCTATGCCGGCCGGCTCGAACTGCGATATGATCTCGTGCCGTCGCGCCGTAAGCGCGTTCGGGCGATGGATCGGGGCGGCTGATCTGTTTATCCGTCATCATGAATGGACCAGACATGCGCAAATCGCTCCTCGCCGCATCGCTCGTGCTCGTCTCGACTTCCGCTGTCGCGGCGGAGGAGCCGAGCGGCTGTGACAAGTTCAAATGGTCGATCGACCGTGCGCGCGCCGCGCTGACCGCGTCCGATCGCGCCAAGGTCGTATCAGGGAGCGAGCAGACGGCGCTGCCGGCGACCGCGATCACGCTGGCGCTGGTGGCCCCCGGCGACGCCAAATTGCCGGCTCCGCCGGAGCGCGCGCCGAAGGAGGGCACCTTCGCCGGCTTCACCAGCTTCAAGGCCGCGCCGAAGGCCGGGCTCTATACCGTCAGCCTGTCGGCCGGGGCCTGGGTCGACCTGGTGCAGGACGGGCATCTCCTGAAGCCCAAGGCGTTCAGCGGCGCGACCGATTGCGACGGTATCCGCAAGACCGTGAAATATGACCTCGCCGCCAGCCCCTTCGTGCTGCAAGTCAGCGGCTCAAAAGAGAACTCGCTGTCGATCGCGATCCAGCCGGCGGATGAATAGGACGAACGGTTAGACAAACGGTCGCCTTTACCGTAAGCCCCAGCCTGCTATGTTTGCAGTGCGATATCCCTGAGGACCGTAAGTCCGTCGGGGACCAGCGGAACAGCGCTTCCGTCCGTCGCAGGCCAGACCTCACTCAACGCCTGATTTGCGCGCCCGTTCGCGCGTGAACCCGCACGGAGCGCTTTCCATGTCACGACTTTCAATTTCACG
The DNA here is from genome assembly GCF_024171045.1 of Bradyrhizobium sp. USDA 4538. Classification (NCBI taxonomy): domain Bacteria; kingdom Pseudomonadati; phylum Pseudomonadota; class Alphaproteobacteria; order Hyphomicrobiales; family Nitrobacteraceae; genus Bradyrhizobium; species Bradyrhizobium sp. USDA 4538. Next base: position 4,423,102 of record NZ_JALJZE010000001.1, on the reverse strand, counting down.
ACCTGCCGGACTTTTCACCGCCTTCGTCATCCTGCTCGGCGCGCTGCATTCGCCCGCGAGAGCGGAGGACAAGACGCTCACCGTCTTTGCCGCCGCCTCGATGAAGAACGCGCTCGACGATATCGACGCGGCCTATACCGCCAAGACCGGCGTCAAGATCACCGCCAGCTATGCCGCGAGTTCGGCATTGGCAAAACAGATCGAGCAGGGCGCGCCGGCCGACGTGTTCGTCTCCGCCGACACCGACTGGATGGACTATGCGATCAAGCAGAAGAACATCAATGAGCAGACGCGGGTGAACCTGCTCGGCAACTCGATCGTGCTGATCGCGCCGAAGGATTCCAAGATCGACAACGTCAACATCGGCCCGGGCTTCGATCTCGCCAAGCTCGCCGGCGACGGCAGGATCGCGACCGGCGACGTCAAGGCGGTGCCGGTCGGCAAATACGCCAAGGCCGCGCTGGAGAAGCTCGGCGCCTGGCAGGCGGCGGAGCCGAAATTCGCGATGGCCGAGAGCGTGCGCGCGGCGCTGACGCTGGTGGCGCGCGGCGAAGCCGTGCTCGGCATCGTCTATTCGACCGACGCCAAGGTCGAGCCGGGCGTCAAGATCGTCGGCACCTTCCCGGCCGACACCCATCCGGCCATCATCTATCCGGTCGCGGCGACCACGACCGCGAAGCCGGAGACCGCCGAGTACCTTGCCTTCCTGCGCTCGTCCGCGGCGAAGACGATCCTCGAGAAATACGGCTTCAAGTTCCTGATCAGCCCGACGACCTAAGCACGTGTTCGAGATCTCGCCGACCGAATGGACGGCGATCCTGCTGTCGCTGCGGGTCGCCGTTATCGCAACACTGGTGGCGACCCCGTTCGGGGTAGCGCTCGCCTGGCTGCTGGCGCGGCGCGATTTCTGGGGCAAGTCGCTGCTCGATGCCGCCGTGCATCTGCCGCTGGTGCTGCCGCCCGTCGTCACCGGCTATTTGCTGCTGTTGACCTTCGGCAAGCGCGGCCTGGTCGGCGGCTGGCTGGCCGACCATCTCGGCATCGTGTTCGCATTCCGCTGGACCGGCGCGGCGCTCGCCTGCGGCGTGATGTCGTTTCCGCTCCTGGTGCGCCCGATCCGTCTCTCGATCGAAGCGGTCGACCGCCGGCTCGAGCAGGCGGCCGAGACACTCGGCGCCGCGCCCTGGCGGGTGTTCGCAACCGTGACGCTGCCGCTGGCGCTGCCCGGCGTGCTGGCCGGCATGGTACTCGGTTTTGCCAAGGCGATCGGCGAGTTCGGCGCGACCATCACCTTCGTCTCGAACATTCCCGGCGAGACCCAGACCATTTCGTCGGCGATCTATTCGCTGATCCAGACGCCGGATGGCGACCCCGCCGCCGCGCGGCTCGTGATCATCTCGATCGTGCTCGCGGTCGGCGCACTGGTCGCGGCTGAAGTGTTCGCGCGTCGCGCCACCGCGCGCCTGCATGGGCAATAGAGCATGATCCGGAAAAGTGTGAAGCGGTTTTCCGAAGAGGTCATGCTCAAACAAGGAGCTAAAGCGCGATGACGATTCAACTCAATCTCATCGCGCTTTAGCCATGCTGCGCGTCGACATCACCAAGCAGCTCGGCGAGTTCTCGCTTGCGGCCTCGTTCAGCAGCGAGGGCCGCGTCACCGGCCTGTTCGGCGCGTCCGGCTCCGGCAAGACCTCGCTGATCAACACCATCGCGGGACTGTTGCGTCCCGACCGCGGCACCATCGTGATCGACGGCGAGACCGTCGACGATACCGCGACCGGCATCCACGTCCCGAGCTGGCGCCGCCGCATCGGTTACGTGTTCCAGGACGCGCGGCTGTTTCCGCATCTCGATGTCCGCCAGAACCTCGACTACGGCCGCCGCATGAACGGCCTCACCGAAGATCCCGCCCAACACCGGCGCGTCGTCGACCTGCTCGACATCGGCGCCCTGCTCGACCGCCGTCCCGGAAAGCTCTCCGGCGGCGAGCGCCAGCGCGTCGCGCTCGGCCGGGCGCTGCTGTCCAAGCCGCGGCTGCTGCTGCTCGACGAGCCGCTGGGGGCGCTCGACGAAAGCCGCAAGCTCGAGATCCTGCCCTATCTGGTCCGGCTGCGCGACGAGGCCGGCGTCCCGATGGTCTATGTCAGCCACGACGCGGCCGAGCTGCGCCAGCTCGCCACCCAGATCGTGATGCTGCGCCGCGGCCAGGTGACCGCGTTCGGCGGTGTCAAGGTGCTGACGGCGGGCGGGTAGCTGGCCGTTTTTCCGAAAGTCGGCATAAGATAGCCTATCTTGTCTGCTAGGCCCGCGTCGGGGACGTCCGATCGGGGATGGGGAAGGGTGAATTTGTGCGACTGACTGGCTGGGTGTTGCTGCTGATCGGCGGGCTGCTGTGCGCCACGATTTCGTGGGCCGCGCTCGGCTTCCTGCTGATGGGCGTCGGCCTGATCGCGCTGCAGGTCGACGAGCGGCGCCGGCGTCCGGCCGATGCTGCCGTGCCGGCCGGCGCCTCGGGATTTACCCCGCCTCGCCTCAGCGACGGGCTGCAGCCGCCGACCCTCGACCCGATCGCAGGCCAGGATACCGGGCAGCGTCAGCCGCGCCGGGTGGCCTGGCCCGACAAGAAGGGGGACGCGGCTTACGACCGGGAGACTTACGACCGGGAGGCCTGGCGCCGGCTTGTCGACAGCGATCCCGACCTCGCCCAGATCGCCAATGTGCTCGCCGATTACGGCCCGCAATATGTCGACGAGCTGGCGGCGAGCTATCTGGCCGCACCCGACAAGGGCCGCCTGGCGGCGATTGTCGACGGCATCATCGCGCGCGCCGGGGATGGTCAGCCGATCCCGCCGCCGCCCGCACCAGTCGAAGCATCTCGGCCGCCTCCGCTGCCGCCCCCGCCGCAGCCAAAGCAGGTGATCATCCCTTCCGCCAAGCCGGCGGCTTCGCCAAGCAATCGCGCAAACGCTCTCGAAGCGTCCCTGCTCGCCACGGTCGAGGAGGCTTCCGCCAAGATGGCCGCCGAACGCGCGGGTCTCTTCAAGCCTGCCAAGGAGCCTGGCAAAGAGCCGGGCAAGGCCACCGACAGCCGGCCGCAGGCGGCGATCCCGCGGGAACCGCTGTTCGGTCGCGCAACCCGGGACGCGAAGCCCGCCGCTTCGCCGCCGGTACCGGTCACACCGCCGCCGATGCCAGCTACACCGCCGCCCATGCCGGCCGACACGCCCGCCGCTCTCGAAGCATCGTTGATCGCCGCCGTCAGCGAGGCCGCCGCCCGGCGGGCGGACGCCCCCAAGGATGCGTCCAAGGATGGATCCAAGGATGCGTCCGAGCCGGCACCGGAATCAGCGTCGCCGGCGAGGCGCGAGGCCGAAATCCGCGCGGTCGCGCCCACCCCACCGACGCCACCTCCGCCGGCTCCCGCTGCGCCCGCCACGACGACACCACCTGCGAAGACAGCGGCCGACAATCTCGACGAGACGCTGCTCGCGGCGCTGGCCGAGATTTCCGGCCAGAGAATCAAGGGCGAGACCAAGCCGGACGCGGCGTCCAAGGGCTCGTCCGGTCCGCCGGCCGACGACGGGCTGTCCGACATGATCAAGAAGTTCGCGCCGGATTCGAACTTCCTGCGCAAGACGTAACGGCGCGGCTCAGACCCCCGCCACCGACGCCCAGATATCGGCGAGCTTGCGCTTGACGATCTGCATCCGCGTTTGCGGCGCGACCTTCTCCTCTTCCTCCGGCAGGCGCAGGCCGACGACGTTAACGCGGCCACCGCTGATGCTGCGCGCCACCAGCACGATCTCGTCGAGCGCCAGTTCGGCCCCTTCCTTCGGCGCGCGGTCGAGATTGACGTCGAAATAGTCGGCGAGCGTCAGCTTGGCCTGGTGCTCGTCGACCTTGACGCCGTAGATCTCGGCGAGCTCGCCGAGCGTATGCTCGGCCGACACCATGAAGTCGCCGAGCAGATGCGGATCGGGCGCGCTCGACGGCGCCATGTCGACGAAGAAGCGGTCGAGCGCCTCGGCGCGCTCCGGCGGCGCCAGCAGGTAGATGTAGTCGCCAGGCGCGACCGGATCGGCCTCGGTCGGCGTCAGGATCCGCTCGTCGCGGATCACCAGCGTCGGCTTCGACCAGGACGGGATCAGCCCGCGGCGGAAATACAGGCTCTTCGGCCGCACCGGATAGCCGACCAGCTGCTGCTCGAGCTGGCCGGGCAAATCGAGCTCGACGCGGCGCGGGCCGCGTTCGGCGCGCGGCAGCGCGACGTGCAGCCGCCGCGCCGCCGGCGCCAGTGTCCAGCCCTGCAACAGCAGCGAGATGATGACGACGACGAAGGCGACGTCGAAATAGAGATAGGCCTTCGACAGGCCGACCAGCATCGGGATCGAGGCGAGGAAGATCGCGACCGCGCCGCGCAGGCCGGTCCAGGCGATGAAGACCTTCTCCCGCCAGTTGAACTTGAACGGTGCGAGGCAGATCAGCACCGCCAGCGGCCGCGCCACCAGCATCAGCGCGAACGCCACCAGTACCGCGCCGCCGGCGCTGGAGAGCAGGCGATGCGGCGAGACCAGGAGGCCGAGCAGCACGAACATCACGATCTGCGCCAGCCAGGTCGCGGCGTCGAGGAACGTCACCACCGAATTATGCGCGCGGGTCGGCCGGTTGCCGATGATGATACCGGCGAGATACACCGCGAGAAATCCCGAGGCATGCACGATCTGCGAGCCGCCGAAGATCACCAGTGCCGCCGTGGTGACGAACGGCGCATGCAGGCCCTGCGGCAGCGCTACATAGTTCAGCGCGATCACCACCAGCCGGCCGCCGATCACCCCGATGATGGCGCCGAACACCGCCTCCTGGATGAACTCCAGCGCGATGTGCGAGGCCGAGCTCTGGCCGATCGAGATGAACTCGACCAGCATCAAGGTGAGGAAGATCGCGAACGGATCGTTGGTGCCGGATTCCGCCTCCAGCGTCGCGCCGACGCGTGGGCGTAGCCGCAGACCCTGGGTGTGCACCAGCAGGAACACGGCAGCCGCGTCGGTCGAGGCCACGACGGCGCCGACCAGCAATGACTCGGTCCAGTTGAGGTCGAGCACGAAACGGGCGACCGGCGCTGTGATCAGCGCGGTCAACAGCACGCCGGCGGTCGCCAGCACCATCGAGGGCACCAGCACGGTGCGGATGCTGGCAAACCGCGTCTTCAATCCGCCGTCGAACAGGATCAGCGCCAGCGCCACCGAGCCGACCAGATAGGTGGTGCGGACGTCGTCGAACTGCAGCCGGCCGGGGCCGGAATCGCCCGCCAGCATGCCGACCAGCAAGAACACCAGCAGCAAGGGAGCGCCGAACCGCAAGGCCAGCAGGCTCGACAGGATGCCGGCCATCACCAGCACCGCACCGAGCAGGATCGCTATACTGACGGAGTCGAGGGATGCCATGCGCCTTCGGAGGTCTCAAATACTTGCAATTGCATCCTTATCGTCGCCACACTGGGACGCCAACCGATTTCTGACATAAGCGGCAATGTGCCCGGTCTCATCATCCCTAGGTCGCCCCGACACTGTGTTGTATCGATGGTCGCGTGCGCGCCTTTGTGAGATTCTGCCTGCGCATTCGAATCACATTTGGCTGACCCGCGCTTCGAGTTGAGATTTTGCCGATGGACATGAACTGGAAGGACGTCCTCGAATCGATCCAAATGGCGGCGCGCTCGGTCGGCGCCGAGGTCGCCTCGCCCTGGTTCTATCTGCAATTCGGCATCATCCTCGCCGCCGCGGGCCTCGCCTACGCCGCCGATACCGCCATTCATGCGCGGGTCGACATGTCGTCGCTGGCGATGCGCTGGCCGCTGCCGCTCCGGCACTTCGCCCGCGTGATGGTGAAGAGCGCTTCCACCGCCGTGTTCGCGGTCCTGATGATCATCTCCCGCATCGTGATGTGGCACGCGACCTGGCCGAGCCGCAGCTATCTGATCGCGGTCTCCGCCAAGCTGGCGCTGGCCTGGCTGGTGATCCGCCTCGTCACCTCGGTGATCGACAACGCCTTCATCGTGAAAACAGTCTCGATCGCGGCCTGGGTGGTCGCCGCCCTCAGCATCATCGGCCAGCTCGATTGGGCGGCCGACACGCTAGATGCATATGCGGTCGTGGTCGGCGGCCTCCGCCTTTCGCCGCTGCTGCTGATCAAGGCCGGCGCGCTCCTGATCGTGGCGCTGTGGCTGACCAACCTCGCCGGCAATTTCGCCGAGAGCCGGATCAACCGCGCCACCGATCTGACGCCGTCGATCCAGGTGCTGCTGGTCAAGATCATCCGCATCGGATTGATGGTGACGGCGATCGTGATCGCGCTCGGCGCGGTCGGCATCAACCTCTCCGCGCTCGCGGTGTTCACCGGCGCGGCCGGCGTCGGCATCGGTCTCGGCCTGCAGAAGATCGTCGCCAATTTCATCAGCGGCCTGATCCTGTTGGTCGACAAATCGGTCAAGCCCGGCGACCTCGTCACGATCGGCGACAATTCGGGTCGGATCAGCGCGATGAAGACCCGCTACATCTCGGTCGCCGCCGGCGACGGCCGCGAGTTCCTGATCCCGAACGAGGACCTGGTGACGCAGAAGGTCACCAACTGGACCTATACCGACAAGAACACGCTGGTGAAGATCGCCTTCTCCACCAATTACGACGCCAATCCGCGGCAGGTCTGCAAGCTCGCGATCACGACCGCGGCGGCCCATCCGCGCGCCACCAAGGGCCGGACGCCGAACTGCATCCTGACCGAATTCGCCGAGGCCGGGATGAAATTCTCCCTGACCTTCTGGATCGCCGACCCCGACGGCATGGACAATGTGAAGAGCGACGTCATGCTGTCGCTGTGGGACGCCTTCAAGCAGGAGGGCATCCGGGTGCCCTACCCGGTGCGGGAACTCCGCATCCGCGGCGGCGCGCTGCCGGTCGAGAGCGTGGTCGAGGTCTCCAATTAGCGCTTGAGCGCGGTCTTTTCGCCGCAGCGGTGGCCGCTGTTCCGGATATGGCCTGAAAATCAAGCCGTTTGGACATGTCCCCATGCCCAACCTTGGCTTGCGCCGGGCGCGCCGATCATTAAATTAGGGCCTGAAATCAGCCCCTTGCCCGCAGAAACAGCCCGCCCATGAGCTATATCGACGCCACCGACACCTCGCTTCGCAAGACCGGTCAGATCAAGCTGCACGGACCGAGCGGCTTTGCCGGCATGCGCAAGGCGGGCGCCCTGGTGTCGAAATGCCTCGATGCGCTCACCGACATCGTCAAGCCGGGTATCCCGACCTCCGTCATCGACGAGTTCGTCCGCAAGTTCGCCTTCGACCACGGCGCCTATCCGGCGACGCTGATGTATCGCGGCTATCGCTACTCGACCTGCACCTCGATCAATCACGTGGTCTGCCACGGCATGCCGGGCGACCGGCCGCTGAAGGAAGGCGACATCGTCAATGTCGACGTCACCTTCATCGTCGACGGCTGGTACGGCGACTCCAGCCGCATGTATGCGATCGGCGCCATCGCGCGGAAGGCCGAGCGGCTGATCGAGGTGACCTATGAGGCGATGATGCGCGGCATCGCCGCGGTGAAGCCCGGCGCCACCACCGGCGATATCGGCCATGCGATCCAGAGCTTTGTCGAACCGCAGGGCATGAGCGTGGTGCGCGACTTCTGCGGCCACGGCCTCGGCCGCCTGTTCCACGACGAGCCGAACATCATCCATATCGGCCGCCCCGGCGAAGGCGCGCCCTTGAAGCCCGGCATGTTCTTCACCATCGAGCCGATGATCAATCTCGGCAAGCCGCATGTGAAGATCCTGTCCGACGGCTGGACCGCGGTGACCCGCGACCGTTCGCTGTCGGCGCAGTTCGAGCACTCGGTCGGCGTCACCGCGGACGGCGTCGAGATCTTCACGCTGTCCGAACGCCATGGCGAGAAGCCGTGGGTTCAGGTCTAATCGGGTTCAGCTGTAACCGTCCTCGTCAATAATCGCTGCGCGTGCGCTCGATGATCTCCTCGGGCGTGTGGTTCTCTCCGATCGACATCGCGCAGATCCGCGACAGATGCAGATAGGACAGTCCGGTCTCCTCCGCCCAGGCGTTGAACTGCGCCTGCACCTTGGCGAGATCGCGCTTCGACTTGACCTCCTCGGCGATATCGAGGCCGGCATCGCGCAGGCAGGCGACGACGTCGCGCGAGGTGACGAAGCCGTCCCAGCCGAGGAAGCGCAGCAGCATCTGTCCGGTGTTGCCGCCGAGCCGGCTGCCGCGCTTGGCCAATAGCTCCAGCAGTCCGACCTCATCCGATGACGGCCAGGCGCTAAGGAATTTGCCGAAGCTGCCGTGCTCGCGCGCGATCTCCTGCACGAAGCGGCCGTTGTCGCGCACCGACATGATCTTGGCGCCGTTGCGCACGATCCTGGCGTCGCTGACGAGCTTCTCCCAGAATTCGTCGGGCTTGAAGGCGAGCTTGGCGGGCTGGAAGCCGAGGAACGCCTCCTCGAAGCCCGGCCATTTGGCGTCGATCACGCTCCAGGCAAAGCCCGCGCAGAACACGCGCCTGGTCATCTCGGCCAGCACGCGGTCGTCACCGAGCTTGGCCAGCGCCTTGGCGCCCGCCGGCGGCCGCAGCAGCTTCTCCAGCGCCTTCGGCCCGCCCTTGCGCTTCTCGGCGCGCGAGCGGATCACCTTGAATGATGTCACGCGACCCTCCCCCTCTTTGCTCTCGAACCGTTGCGGCCGACGGTAATTCGCCGGTCGCATTGTGGCAAACCGGAGCGGCATCGGCCCTTCAGGATCGCCCCTTGCAAAATGCGGCCGGCACGGCATGGTTGTGGCCGATGCCCACCAAGCCCGATACCAGCGACGACGAAGCCGACGAGACGCCGCATTATCACGGCCATCGCGAACGGCTGCGCGAGCGCTTCTATGCGGCCGGGCCCGGCGCGCTGACCGACTACGAGCTATTGGAAATGGCGCTGTTCGCCGCGATCCCGCGCCGCGACACCAAGCCGTTGGCCAAGGCGCTGCTGAAGAAGTTCGGCTCGTTCGCCGAGGTGGTGCATGCGCCGGTGGCGCGGCTGCGCGAGGTCGAGGGCGTCAAGGATGCCTCGATCAACCAGATCAAGCTGCTCGCCGCCGCCGCCGGCCGGATCGCCAAGGGCGAGATCAGGCGCAACATCGCGCTGTCGTCCTGGAACGACGTCATCGACTATTGCCGCACCGGCATGGCGTTCGCCGACAAGGAGCAGTTCCGCCTCCTGTTCCTCGACAAGCGCAACCAGCTGATCGCCGACGAGGTGCAGCAGACCGGCACCGTCGATCACACCCCGGTCTATCCGCGTGAGGTGATCAAGCGCGCGCTGGAATTGTCCGCCACCGCGCTGATCCTGGTGCACAACCATCCGTCCGGCGACCCGACGCCGTCGCAGGCCGACATCCAGATGACGAAAGCCATCGTCGACATCGCAAAGCCGCTCGGGATCGCCGTGCACGATCACATCATCGTCGGCAAGAACGGGCATACCAGCTTCAAGGGCATGCGGCTGATTTAGCATTGCACTCAACAAGCCCTCCGCTGTCGTCCCGGCCTAGTGCGCAATTGCCCACGGGGCCGGGACCCATAACCACAGGGTTGCGTTGTCGAAGCACGCTGTGGCTCCAGCTTTGCAAGCCAATTTGCTTTCGTGGTTATGGGTCCCGGGTCGCGCTGCGCTTGCCCGGGACGACATCGAGATTGTGGCAGAGAGTCATACGACCGCATTCTCGCGACATCTCTTGCCGAGCCTTGCATCTCGTTCCGCCCGCGTCATACGAACCAAGCGTAACTGCCGCTAAACTAGCCCATGCAACGTTTCCCGCGCGGCGGCGTTTGTTGCAGATTGATCTGACGGCCTGTCAGGGGCCTTGGGGGACCGATGTCCGATTACGTCATTGAGGAGGGGCTGCCCTATCCGCTGGGCGCCCACTGGAGCGGCCACGGCACCAATTTCGCGGTGTTTTCCGCCAACGCCACCAAGGTCGAGGTGTGCCTGTTCGACGGCGAGCGCGAGACGCATCGCTTCGAGCTGCCCGAATACACCGACCAGGTGTTTCACGGCTTCATCAATGGCGTGCAGCCGGGGACGTTCTACGGCTATCGCGTTTACGGTCCCTACCAGCCGGACGGCGGCCACCGCTTCAACCCGAACAAGCTGCTGCTCGATCCCTACGCCTGCGCCCATGCCGGCAGCCTGACCTGGAATCCGGCGGTGTTCGGCTACAAGATGGAGAGCGGCAACGACCTCACCTTCGACGAGCGCGACAGCGCGCCGTTCATGCCGAAATGCGTGGTGGTCGATCCCAATTTCGACTGGGTCCAGGAGGCGCAGCGGCAGGACGTGCATTGGGACGAGACCGTGGTCTACGAGACCCACGTCAAGGGGTTTACCAAACAGCACCCGGGCATCGACGAACATTTGCGCGGCACCTATGCCGGCTTCGGCTCGAACGCTGCGATCGACCATCTCAAGGCGCTCGGCATCACCTCGGTCGAGCTGCTGCCGGTGCATTCCTTCATCAACGACAGCAACCTGCTCGACAAGCACCTGACCAATTACTGGGGCTACAACACCATCGGCTTCTTCGCGCCGGATCCGCGCTACGCCGCCGACGTGCCGAACAGCCTGCGCGAATTCAAGGAGATGGTGTCGCGGCTGCATGGCGCCGGCCTCGAAGTCATTCTCGACGTCGTCTACAACCACACCGCCGAAGGCAATGAGCGCGGCCCGACGCTATCGTTCAAGGGCATCGACAATGCGAGCTATTACCGCCTGCTGCCGGACAAGCGGCGCTACTACATCAACGACACCGGCACCGGCAACACGGTGAACCTGTCGCATCCGCGGGTGATCCAGATGGTGATGGACAGCCTGCGCTACTGGGCCGGCCACATGCATGTCGACGGCTTCCGCTTCGATCTCGGCACCATCCTGGCACGTGAGGTCTACGGCTTCGACGAGCAGTCCGGCTTCCTCAAGGCGATGAACCAGGACCCGCTGCTCGCGACCGTCAAGCTGATCGCCGAACCCTGGGATTGCGGCCCCGGCGGCTACCAGGTCGGCGGCTTCCCGGCGGGCTGGGCGGAGTGGAACGACAAATACCGCAACGTTGTGCGCGATTTCTGGCGCGGCGAGGCGGCGCCAGGCAGCCTGGCACCGCGGCTGCTCGGCTCGCACGACGTGTTCAACCGCGAGGGCCGCCGCACCTGGGCCAGCGTCAACTTCATCACCGCCCATGACGGGTTCACGCTGAACGACTGGGCGAGCTACAACAACAAGCACAATGAGGCCAACGGCGAGCACAACAATGACGGCTCGTCGGACAACCACTCCTGGAATTGCGGCGCCGAGGGCCCGACCGCCAATCCGGATATCCGCACTTTGCGCGAACGGCAGAAGCGCAACATGCTGGCGACGCTGCTGGCCTCGCAGGGCACGCCGATGCTGCTCGGCGGCGACGAGTTCGGCCGCACCCAGCGCGGCAACAACAATGCGTACTGCCAGGACAACGACATCTCGTGGTTCGACTGGAATTTTTCCGACGACGGCGGGAAGCTGCTCGCCTTCACCAAGCGGATGATCAAGCTGCGGCGCGACTACCCGATCCTGCGCCGCAGCCGCTTCCTCTCCGGCGATCGCGATCCCCAACTCGAGATCCGCGACGTGGTCTGGATCAGCACGACAGGCGTGGAGATGACGCAGGCCGACTGGAGCACCGGCTGGATCAAATGCTTTGGCGTCGTGCTCGACGGCCGCGCCCGCAAGACCGCGATCGCGCGCGAGGGCGAGGACGACACGGTGCTCGTTATCCTCAACAGCTTTGAGGGCGAGGTGGACTTCAAGCTGCCGCGGACGTCAGCCGGACCGCGCTGGTCGTTGCTGCTGGATACCAACGCGCCGGAACAGCCGGCAGGCGCGCAGTTTGCGTTCGACGGCACGTACAGGGCAGTGGGGCGTTCGTTCGTGCTGCTCACGACCGGCGAGATGAAGTCATCCCCGTAGCCCGGATGCAGCGCAGCGAAATCCGGGAATGCCCTCGCCCGTTGCACGACCGCCCCGGATTACGCGGAGCTCCATCCGGGCTACGCCTTCTCCTTCCCCCTGAAAGGGGGAAGGTCGGGATGGGGGTCAGCCGCAGGCGATGCTGCAAGCCGAGAGAGCAGATCCCCACCCGCTTTGCTCTCACGAGCAAAGCGACCTCCCCTTTGCAAGGGGAGGTAAGAGTCCCGCGACGCCGTCGGCCAATTGACATTCGGCCGCGGACTGCCAGACTTCGCGGAAAATTAGGGGTGGAGACCTCTGGATGGCCAATCTTTCGGCCTCAAATCACGTCGCCCGTGTTCTGTCGGCGGCCAACCAGGTGGCCGGCGTCGACACCGAGACGCGGATCGCAGCGTCCTGGCGGCGCTGCCTGGTCAATCACAACCTCGATCCGGCCCGGCGCGGGCCGCCGCAGACCCTGACCGAGGCCGAGATCCGGCACATCGCCGAGCCGATGGAGGATTTGATCCAGGTCGCGATCCCCGAGCTCGAGGACCTCGCCCGCGTGCTCCACGACTCCGGCTACTGCGTCAATCTCGCCGATCCCAACGCCACCATGCTGGTGAGCCGGTTGCCCGGGGGCGACTACGCGCGGATGTTCCTTGAGTGGAAGATCTACACCGGCTCGAACTTCGCCGAGACGTTCGAGGGCACCAACGGGCTTGGCACCGCGCTCGCCGAGCAGCGGCCGATCCTGGTGCATGGCGACGAACATTTCCGCGAGCAGTGGCACATGTTCACCTGCGCGGTGTCGCCGCTGTTCGATCATGCCGGGCGGCTCGCCGGCGCCGTCAACATCACCTCGTGCCGCAGCGACCTCGGCCGCAGCGCGCATGAGCTGGCGCTCGCCGTCACCACGGAGGCGACGCGGCGGATCGAGCAGTCGTTCTTCCGCCGGCGCTACCGCGCCTCCTGGATCGCGATGCTGCCCGGCGACGGGCACGGCATGCTGGCCTATGACGACGATCGCCGTGTCGTCGGCGCCTGCCGCACCGCGCGCGCCGCGTTCGGGCTGACCGATGCGATGATCGACGACGGCATCGACCTGTCGCATCTCATTCAACTCGACGATCGCGCGACGCGGGCCGCGGACGAGCAGGTCGCGCTGCGTCGCGCCGACGGCACGCCGTGGGGACGCGGCCGTCTGGCGCCGCCGGTGCGGGCGCGTTCGCCGCGTCCACCATCCACACCGCCGCGCGAGAAGCCGGCCGGACAGTTTTCCGGCCTGCACCGGCTGGCGGGCCGCGATCCCGTGCTGATCAAGGGCGTGAAGCGGCTGATGACGGTCGGCAATCTCGATCTGCCGATCCTGCTGCATGGCGAGACCGGCGCCGGCAAGGACGTGTTCGCGCGCGCCATCCATGCGGCGAGCAATCGCGCCGGCCGCAACTACGTCGCGCTGAACTGCGCGGCGATGCCGGAGAGCCTGATCGATGCCGAGCTGTTCGGCTACGAGGCCGGCGCCTTCACCGGCGCGCGGCGCGAGGGATCGAAGGGGCTGATCGTACAAGCCAGCGGCGGCACGTTGTTCCTCGACGAGATCGGCGACATGCCGCTTTCGCTGCAAACCAGGCTGCTGCGCGTGCTGGAAAACCGCGAGGTCTGGCCACTCGGCGCGCTGAAGCCCGTCGCCGTCGACATCCGCCTGATCAGCGCCACGCACCGCGACCTGGCGCGGATGGCTGAGGACGGCAGCTTCCGCTCCGATCTGTATTACCGGCTGCGCGGCATGGAGATCCGCCTGCCCGCGTTGCGCGAGCGTGCCGACCGCAAGGACGTCATCGCACAGATCGCCGACGAGGAAGCGCCGCACTGCCGCATTGCAGCCGACGCCTGGGCGCAGCTGATGGCCTATCCGTTCCCCGGCAACATGCGCCAGCTTCGCCACGTGCTGCGGCTCGCCGGCGCCACCGCGGAGGACGGCGTCATCACCGAGGCCGATCTCGATCTGCCGCCGTTCAGCGCACGCGGCGCGGAGGCCGATCACACCGCGAGCGAGCGCACCGCGATCGTCGATGCATTGCGCGCCAATGACGGAAGAGTGACGGACGCGGCCAGGGCGCTCGGGCTCAGCCGCGCGACGTTGTACCGGAAGATCAAGGCGTTAGGGATCGCGCTGGACAGCTAGATCGGAACGCCCCCGCTGTTCCGGCGGTGCGGGAAAGGTGATATCGTACTGCTTTCGCCTTCAACGCCACGGAGCGGGTCCCATGACACGGTTTCCCCTCGCTGTGGTCGTTGGCCTCATTGCCGCGACCATTTCGCAGCCTGCCGCCTCGGATTCTACCGAGCAACGATTGGGCAAAGTCCATTTCGTGACATCCTGCAAGCCTGAAGCGCAGGAGCTGTTCGATCGCGCCATGCTGTATCAGCATTCGTTCTGGTACAGCGCGTCGCGACGCACCTTCGAGGAGGTGCTGGAGGCCGACCCGCAATGCGCCATCGCCTATTGGGGCATCGCGCTCAGCTATCTCTACAATCCGCACGCGCCGCCGCCGCCGGAAAACCTTCCGCTCGGCCTTGAAGCTGCGAAAAAAGGCCAGGCGCTGAATGCCGGCACCCCGCGCGAGCGCGAATACATCGATGCGATCGCGGCGATGTATGTCGACTACGACAAGGTCGATCACCGCACCCGCGTGCAGCGTTTCCTCGCCGCCGAAGAGCAGGTCGCGACGCATTATGCCGACGATGACGAGGCGCAGATCGCCTATGCGATCACGCTCAACGTCGCGGCCTCCCCGGCCGACAAGACCTATGCCAACCAGCTGAAGGGCGCGGCGCTGCTCGAACCGATCTTCAAGCGCCAGCCCGAGCACCCCGGCATCGCCCACTATCTGATCCATCTCTACGACTACCCGGCGCTCGCGGCGAAGGGCCTCCCCGCGGCGATGCGCTATGCCAAGATCGCCGAACACGCGCCGCATGCCCAGCACATGCCGTCGCACATCTTCACGCGCGTCGGCTACTGGAAGGAGTCGATCGCCTCGAACAGGGAATCCGCGCGCATCGCCAAGCAAGACGGCGAACAGCAGGACCAGGCGCACGCGATGGACTATCTGGTCTATGCCTATCTCCAGCTCGGCCAGGACAAGGAGGCACGTGCTGTGATCGACGAGCTCGGCAAGCTCCAGTTCAAGCTCGACCGGTTCGCAGGCCCCTTCGCGGTGGCGGCAAGCCAGGCCCGCTATGTCTTCGAACGCGGCGACTGGAAGGGTGCCGCCGCGCTTCAAGTGCATCCCACCAAATACGCCTATGCGGATGCCATCACCTATTTCGCCCGCGCGGTCGGCGCCGCGCGCTCCGGTGACCCCGCCGCCGCCAAAGCCGATGTCGCCAAGCTGATCGAGCTGCGCGACAAGTTGAAGGACGCCAAGGACGCCTACTGGTCCAACATCGTCGACATCCAGCAGCAGATCGCGAGCGCCTGGGTGCTGTACGCGGAAGGCAAATACGACGATGCGCTCAGCGCGATGAATGCCGCCGCGGAGGCGGAAGACAAGACCGAGAAGCATCCCGTCACGCCGGGACCGCTGGCGCCGGCGCGCGAGCTCTACGCGGCGATGCTGCTCGATCGCGGCATGGCCAGGGAGGCGCTCGCCGCCTATGAGGCCGTGCTCAAGAAGGAGCCCAACCGGCTGGCGACTTATCTCGGCATGATCAAGAGCGCCAAGGCGGCCGGCGATCAGGCCAAGATCCGGGAATGCGCCGATCAGATTGCCCGGCTCACCGCGGATGCCGATCTGTCGCGGCCGGAGCTGATCGAATTGCGCCAGACGACCGGAAGCAAGCTGTGATGCCACGGGCGACATGGCGCAACGGTGGAGCGGCGCTGCTCGGCGCCGTTGCGCTATCGCTTTGCCATACGCCGCCGCTCGGTGCGATGGAGATCCTCGGCCAGGCCGGCGTGCTCGGCGAATGGGAGCTGACCGGACATCTCACCGAGAGCGCGCCGGGCGCGCTAAGGCAGTTCTCCGGACCGCTCAAGATGAAGCATGTCGGCATCTGCACGCAGGACGGGCCGGACGAACGCGCCGGAGAGATCAGGCTGCAGATCAGTGCGGATTCGCAGGTCACCGCCGAGCTGGTGCTGGACGGCGCGCCCTGCACCTACAGCGCCCGCAAGGCGCGCAACTACGAGGGCACGCTGTCCTGCGAAGGACGCGCGCCCGTCCCGCTGCTGGTGTGGCTCAAATAGCCGATACCGTCAGGCGGCCGGCCGCGCGCGGCGCAGCCATTCGTTCAGATCGATGCGGCCGAGGCGCGCCTCGCCGAGCGGCACCAGCGAGTGCTGCTCGACCCGGCCGCCCCAGTAAAGCGCGTCAGGGTCTTTCACCACCTCGCGCGGGTCGCCTTTTGCCTTCAGGTACCGCGCCACGATCTCGTTGAACGGCGCGCGGTCGGGACCTGCGATCTCGACGATGCCGTTGCGCGGCGGCTCGAGCGCGATATCGGCGACGAGCGCGGACACGTCCTCCGCCGCGATCGGCTGGAACAGGCCGGGCGAGAGCCTGACGGTGTTTCCGACTGCGCCCGCATCGGCGATCGCGCCGACGAATTCCATGAACTGGGTCGCGCGGACGATGGTGTAGGCAATCCCGGACGCCTCGATCAGCTTCTCCTGCGCCACCTTGGCGCGGAAGTAGCCGTTCTCGGGCGTGCGGTCAGTGCCGACGATCGACAGCGCGACATGGTGCTTGACGCCGGCCGGCTTCTCCGCCGCCAGCAGGTTGCGGCCGGAGGTCTCGAAGAATTCCATCACCGCCTTGTCCTCGAACGAGGGCGAATTGGCGAGGTCGATCACGACGGCCGCGCCGGCCAGCGCCTCGTTCAGCCCCTCGCCGGTGATGGCGTTGATGCCGTTCTTCGGCGAGGCGGCGACGACCTCATGGCCGCGCTGGCGCAGGATGGCAACGGTCCTTGAGCCGATCAGTCCGGTACCGCCGATCACAACGATCTTCATGGTGATACTCCTTGTCGGTGACGAGGTTTCTTGAGACATGCTTGCCGGATCGTCATGGATACGTCGATCCGCAGCAACTTCGATAGTTGCCGCGCGCGGTCGCCCACGGCAGCGGGGAGAAGGATTGGTGAGTTGGCGCTACCTCCTCGATCGCTCTCCCGCACGCAACCATACTATAGCATGCCACGGCTGTTCTGATGTCGCGGAACCTGTCATCCGATGCGTCGTCTGACGAGCATGAGACGTTGGTGGCTACGCTTGCTGAACCTCTTACCGTCACGTAGACTAATGCGTGCGTTCCAGCCAGCGTGCTGGGGTACCGAAAGCTTCGGCCGCTGCCGGGATATCACCGCGGGCTCTCTTTCGTGCTGCAACGCAAATGCTGGGCATGACGTATAGCCCGCTGTGCACTCCTTGATTTGATTTCAGCAAACGCAGGAGGAGTCTATGCGGAATTTTATCACCTTTTTCGTTTCCAGCGCGGCAATCGTCGTTGCGGGGTCGACCGCGTTAGCGGGTGAGAAGGTGCTCGAGTTCAAGCTCGTCACCAAGCCTGTCGACGTCAAGGTCATCGAGGCAGCAAACGTCGAGGGGCAGACGGTCGTTTCCGGCAAGTTCTTTGGTGTCGCCATCTTCAGTGATGGCCATATCGGGGTGAAGGAGTTCGTCCATTCAGGAGACATGCTGAAGGGCTCGGGCTCCTATTACGGTTACAGCACCTACACGTTCGAGGAAGGCGCGATCACCGCGCGTTACACCGGCGCGATCAAGGACGGAAAATCAAACGGCGAATATACGATCCTCTCGGGCACGGGCGCCTATGCGAATGCGACGGGCACAGGAACGATCGAAAGCGCGCCGAACCCCTTCAAGGGGGTCAATCTTCTGAACATCAAACTGGTCGTGAGAACGCCGGGGTCATAGCAGCGCAGCGTCCGCGGGACCACGGCAAGGACAGCGACGCCTCACATGAGCGTTGGCTCGGCCAGCGGTCGCACGGCCGCGCCGGGCCCACGCCATCAAACGCGGCGCCGCGGTAAGCCGTGTTCAGGCTCTGCCACGGCCGGCTCACCATGACAGTGGCAGCGGTTTGCCCTTTTCAAGCCGGGTCAGACGGGCCGCCAGATTGAACTTTGCGAAGACGTCCAAAAGCTGGTCCTGGCTTTCGCGCAGATGGCCCCAACCTTCGTTGTGGACCGCGACAAGTGCTGCGTCGGGAAAGGCATGCGCAGCTTCCAGCGCATCCTCGCTGCCCATCGTCATATGGAAACGGCCACGGGGCTCCGCGGCGCCCGTGAACAGCACGACGAGCTTGGGCGAAAACCGCCTCGCGACCTCGGCGGTGCCTTCGAACCAAAGCGTATCGCCGGTGACGTAAAGCAGGTCTCCCGGCTGCTCGGCGCCGAGCGCAAATCCAACCACGTCGCCGGCATCGACCCCGATGGGTCCATGGCGGGCCGGCGTGGCGGTCACAAACAACTTCTTGCGTTCGCTCTCGAGGACGCGGGTCTCGAATGGAGCAAGGCCCAATGCGTTCCCGCCGAGACGCTGCGCGCCGGAATTCGTCGTGTAGGTTGTGCCGGCGTGCGGAAGAAGCGCGCGGCCGGCATTGTCGAGATTGTCGAAGTGGTGGTCGTGACTGAGCAAGACTGCGTCGAGCTTGCCGATCCGTTCGACTGAAAGGGCCGGCCCATCCGTCTTCCTGTGCCGCACCGGGCTGTACGCTCCCTGATACTCGCCAGGAGGATCGAAGGTGGGGTCCGTCAGCAGACGAAACCCGTCGTACTCGATGAGCACGGTCGGACCGCCGACCAGGGTCAAGGTGAGATTCGGTGCCGCCATGAACTGCTCCCGCGCGATTGTCAGCCCAAATAACCAGCTCCCCGTCCTGAGCGGAATTCGCTATTCTTTCTCAATGGCTGATCAAAATCGCACAGCGATCGATTGGGAGGATGTCCGGCTATTCGCCGCGCTTGCCCGCCACGGCAGCCTGTCGGGAGCCGCGCGTGCACTCTCGGTGAACCATGCTACCGTCGCCCGCCGCGTGAAGTCGCTGGAGACCGCGATCGGCGAACGGCTGGTCGAACGGCGTCCCGACGGTTACGTCCTCACCCGGAGAGGCGCGCGCATGCTCGATGCCGCCAACGATATGGAGGCCGCGGCAGCAAGGCTTGGCCACAGAGGGACGTCGGGCGCGCCGACCGGGCTTGTCCGCATCAACGCGCCCCCGAGCCTCTCACAGAACTTCCTCGTCCATCGCCTCGCCAGACTGTCCAGGCAGCAGCCGGGACTCGACATCGATCTGGCAACCGACTTTCGAACCGTCAGCCTCGAAAGGCGCGAGGCAGACATCGCCCTGCGATTTGGCCGTCCGGAGGACGGGGATGTCATCGCCAGGCGACTCGTGTCGATGGGTTCCGGCTTCTACGCGACCGCCGATTGCCGCCGCAGGATCGACGCCGGCGACGAGCCCGTGTTCGTCGGTTTCGACGAGGCCAATGCCCATCTTCCCGAAGCGCTGTGGTTGTTCCGGAAATTTCCCCATGCGCGCATGTCCTTCCGGACCAGCAACCAGGCCGCGCAGGCCGCGGCCGCACAGGCCGGCGCGGGCATAGCCCTGCTTCCGCATTTCATCGGCCGAGCCGAACGGAAGCTGTGTGCCTGCAAACTCGCGCACGCCCCGCCGCCACGCGAACTTTGGCTCGTCACCCGGCGCCGCGACCGAAATGACCCTCTCGTCGGCACCGTTGCCCGGCGTCTCGCGGACATCTTCGCCAATGAGCGCGTGCTGTTCGAGGATTAGGCTCGCTACGGAGCAGCAGGTCTCAGGCAACCGAATTGCCGTCAGGCGAGATGGCCGGCGCGCAGATCATCAAGAGATGCGGGGGAAGGCCTTAAGCGCAAGCCTTACGAAAACTCGTTCCAGCTGACACGCCGTGCGTCGAGGTCGCCGAGTTCGACCGGATCATGGATGTTGCGCACGCTCTGGAAGCCAGAGCGCAGATAGATCAGCGGGTCGACCGTGGTCGCGGCGCGGACGTGCTGGACCTCGCCGATGAAGATCGAATGGGTCTTGGTCTCGAGCTCCTGCGCCAGCACGCAGTCGAACGCCGCGACGGCATCCTCCAGCACCGGGGCGCCGGTGGCGCCGGTGGTCCAGCGCCCAAACGCAAAACGGTCGTCGCCGTTGACGCCCTTCTGGCCGGAGAAGGTCAGCGCCAGCAGCGCGTGGTCCTCGTTCAGGAAGTTGATGACGAAATGGCGCTCCTCGCGGATGCGCTGATGCGCGCTGGCGTTACGGTTAACGCAGACCAGCACCGAGGGCGGATTGTCCGACAGCGAGCAGGCCGAGGTTACGGTCAGGCCGGTGCGCTGCCCGGTCTCGGAGCCGACCGTCACCAGCGCGACGGCGCCCGGGCAATGGCGCATCGCCTGCTTGAAACTCTGTGCGTCGACCGTCATGCCGCAAACCCTGTTTGAGCATGATCCTCCGGATCATGCTTCGGTAAAAACACTTCGTTCAAGATATGCGAGGCGGGGTGCGAGGCAAGCCCCGCACCCCGCGCAGCTGTCATGCAGCCTTCTCGAACTCGGCGCCGAGATGCTTGAGCCGCGGCATCACCTCGTTCTTGAGCAGGTCCAGCGAGTGCCGCCAGGCTTCCGGTTTGTGCTTGTAGTCGAAGCCGAACACACAGAGGACACCGAAGCCGCCGACCTCCCGGTAGATCTTCTCGATCTTCTCGGTGACCGTCGCGGGCGAGCCGACGATCCAATTCCGGCGCGCGCAATATTCGACAGTGACGTCGCTGTCGGGCACGTCGGGCGCGTGCTTCAGATAGTCCTTGAAGCCGAAATGGCCGAGCAGCGGCAGGAAGTACTCGCTCATCATCCGGCCCATCATGTCGCCGGTCGACAGCTTCCACGCCTCCTCATCGGTATCCGCCACGAACACCTCGCGCACCAGCCGCCAGTCCTTGCGGCTCGGCTTGCGGCCGGTCTTGGCGGCGCCGGCCTCGACCGAATCCCAGTGGCTGCCGACATAGGCCGGGTTGAGGTTGAGGCTCATCGGAATGAAGCCGCGCTCGCCGGCGAGCTTCAAGGTGTCCGAATTCTTCGACAGGCCGGCGACGCCGATCGGCGGGTGCGGCCCTTGCAACGGCTTGATGTGCGGCTTGAGGAAGTCGAACATCGTGTCCGGCTTGCTCACCGTCCAGTACTTGCCCTTGTGCGTCCAGGGTCCCGGCTCGGACCACATCTTCAGGATGATCTCGAGCGCCTCGCGGGTCATGTCGCGGTTCTGGCCCGACATGCCGTCGACGTTGAACATCGCCCAGTCGCTGGGCAGGCCCGAGGCCGCGACGCCGAAGTTGAGGCGCCCGTTCGAGAGATGATCGAGCATCGCAACGCGGTTCGCGAGTTCGGCGGGATGATGATACGGCAGCAGGAAGCCGCCGGGCCCGATGCGCAGATTCTTGGTCTGCAGCAGCGCCTGCGCCACCAGCAGATCAGGCGACGGGTGCGGCTCCCAGGGTGCGGTATGGTGCTCGCCGATCCAGGCTTCCTGATAGCCGAGCTCGTCGAGCCAGCGCAGCGTCTGCAGGTCCCAGTCGTGGCCCTCCTTCAATCCGCACTCCGGCGGGTGCGAGGGCATGGTGAAGTAGCCAAGCTCCATGTGCGTTTCCTTCCTTCGCGTTGGGTTCAGTTGTGCAATGCGTCTTGCCGCGCATTGCATGACGATCAGCAAGCGCTGTGCCAGCGGAGGAAGTCGCAGGGAATGGGTGAGAACGGCCGGATTTCGGCCGGCTGCGCGCCGGTCAGCGGGCTTGGCAAGGCTGGCGGCGTCTCACCGTCGCGAGACGTGTCGCAATCGTGAGACGCGCCGGCAAGCATTCCCGCTGGTTGGCTCGGGCTGCCTTCGCACACACGGAAGCAGATACTCTCGCGGAGACTTCCCCTCACCCGAATTCGAGCTTCGCTCGAATTCGACCTCTCCCCGCAAGCGGGGCGAGGTGAAGCGGAGCGCCGGATCAGCCCGCCGCGCGGCGCGGCTGGGCGTTGGTATCGGGCTCGGAGGGTGGAGGAAGCTGCATCAGGATGGTCTGGCCCATCGAGGCGATCTCGATGCCCTC
The DNA here is from genome assembly GCF_024171045.1 of Bradyrhizobium sp. USDA 4538. Classification (NCBI taxonomy): domain Bacteria; kingdom Pseudomonadati; phylum Pseudomonadota; class Alphaproteobacteria; order Hyphomicrobiales; family Nitrobacteraceae; genus Bradyrhizobium; species Bradyrhizobium sp. USDA 4538. The sequence goes on along the minus strand of NZ_JALJZE010000001.1, from coordinate 4,400,917 downwards.
CTCCTGGAAGCGCCGTTTCATGCGGCGGTTGAACTCGCGTTGCACCGCCCAGCGGCCGCTATCGGTGCAGCGGATCTGGCCGACGATGGTCACGACCGAGCCGTCGACCTTGTCGACGCCCCACAATTCGAGGTCGCCTCGAATGAATGCGCGATACGCCGTCTCCTGGCGCATCTGGGCGACGATGTCCTTCAGCACCTCGCCGGCGCGGTCGGTGTCCTCCTTGTAGGACACGTTGACGCTGACTGCGGCATTGCCGGCGCCGCGGCTGGAGTTGGTGATCGTGGTCACCGCGCTGAACGGCACCACGTGCACCGAACCGTCGCCGGCGCGCAGCCGCATGGTGCGGATCGAGACGTTCTCGACCACGCCCGAGAGGCCCGACACCGTGACGTTGTCGCCGACCTGCACGGTGTTCTCGATCAGGAGGAACAGCCCGGTGATCAGATCCTGCACCAGCTTCTGCGAACCGAAGCCGATCGCGATGCCGACGATGCCGGCGCCGGCCAGCAGCGGCGCGACATTGACGCCGATCTCGCTGAGCGCCGTGAGGCCGACCACCGCGACGATCATGCAGAACAGCGCGGTTCGCAGCATCGGCTGAAAGGTGCGCAAGCGCGCGGCGCGGGCGTAATGCCCGTCGCGCGACAGGGTGTCGATCTGCCGGTCCATCAGCGCATTGGCGACTTCCCAGATCACGGCCGCGGCCAGCGCGGCAATGCCGATCGTCACCAGCGCCGAGATCAGGCGGCTTCCGATCTGGCCGCCATAGAACCAGACGATGGCATCGACGCCCCAGACCTCGAGCAGCGCGACGAAGCCAATGAAGGCGATCACTGCCGTGACCACCTTGCGCAGCAGCGGCAGATAGCGGTTGGCGCGCGTCTCCAGCCCCGGGAAGCGCTGGATCAGCTCCGGGCTGATGCGGAAGCCGCGATCGATCAGGCTCAGCACCACCATGGTGACGAGGCGGGTAACCAGGAGCACCGCGACGGTGCCGACGAAATATTGCAGCAGCAGCGAATAGCCGTTGCGGATGTTGAGCGCCCACACTGCCCACAGCGCGAGGTCGAGCGCGATCGCCAGCACATGCCAGAGCGCCGCGAGCCGGTTGCGCGTCCGCGCCGCAAGCCCGGTGCGATCGGCCGGCGCGCGGATGGCGTCGGCGACCTGGCGGCGGCACTGCAGGATGATGACGACGACGAACAGATGCACGACCAACATCACGAGCCGGATCAGCGCGGCATAGCCGGCGCGATGCAGCCCGAGCAGCAGCGCGACATTGGCAAAGGCGATGCCGGAGACGCCGACGGCGACGATGCGCCGGGCCCAGATCTCGATATAGGCCGCAGTCTCGGCACGGACGCGGAACAGGCCGAACGGCCCTGCCAGCGCGCGCACCGCGCAGATCAAGACGCGCGAGAACACATAGGCGTTGACGACGGCAAGGATCACGAGCCGCGTGGTCGATTGATCGCCGATCTCGGTGCCGAGCAGCGCGGTGGCGATGCCGCCGAACACGACGACCGGCAGCAATTCGAGCAAAAGGCGCCCAAGCACGAAGGGCAGCCGGACCAGCGACTGCCAGGCCCGCGCCAGGCTGAGCCGGCGCCGCTGCAACTCGGGCGCCGGCGTGACGTCGGCAACCGACGACGGCGGATCGACGATGGCGAGCGTCTGCACCGGCATGCGCGCGGTCTGCGGCAGCCGCGCTTCCAGGAACGCGACCGGCCGCTTGATCAGGCGGAACACCACCCATTCGGCGGCCAGCGCGCAGCCGAACACCAGCGCCAGCTTCCAGGCGATATCGATCAAGAGGCCATAGGCGACCGGATCGTTGGCGGTACGCACGAACCAGTAGTAGAACGCCGGGAAATGCGTCAGCGTGCGCGCGACGTCGGCGACCTCGCGCGACATCTCGCCGACCTGCTCGGACACCATCAGCAACAGCTGTGCGCCGAGGCTGTCGGCAGTGAGCGGGATCGGCGAATGCTGCTCCGGCGCCGGCTCCGCGGCGGCCGCCTGCGGCGAGACATTGGCGATGGCGCGCAGCGTGTTGATGATCTCGCCGCGCTTCTTGTCGTCCTGCAGCGTGTCGAGCGCACGTTTCGCCTGCTCGGGCGTCAGCGCGTTACCGGTAACGGGTTGCGGCGGCGCCGGCTTGGCGGCCGGCTGCGCAAGCGCGGGAGAGACGAACAAGGTGAAGACGAGAAGCAGCGCAAGGCGAAGTTTGTGCGACACGAGGGCCTCATAAAATAACTGCGCGACCGCAAACCCTTGGGAGGAATCTGCTCTCGCGCTCGCGCCATGTCGGATACTCCTTTTCGCCCCGATGGTGTGTCGGAAGTTTGCCGCTGTGACGGCCATCTCTTGGCATTTGCCGCAACACAATCGTCACAGGCGTTGAGCCGCGTTTACACTTCCAGTGCGCGTTCCCGGCCGATCGGCTCACTACACGTCAGGGATGAGACCGCAGAATCTTTCGCTTGACGCGCAGTAGCCGCCGTGATGTTCTTATTTTGTTCTTTTGTTCCCAATTGCGTTCGGGGGTCTCATGCACGACGTTTTTGCCGAGAACGGCCCGGTCAGGCTCTTCATCCATGATGACGACGAGACACCGATAGAATTCATGCGCAACCTGCTGCGCACGGTATTCGGCAAGTCCCGGAAAGAGGCTGTTGCCGTCACTGCGCGAATCGAGGCCCAGAACGGATTCGCATGCGGCCCCTATCCCGCGACGGTGGCCAAGGCACTGCTGGAGTCCGCCCAACAGCTGATCCGCAACAACGGGCATCCATTGCTGATCACCGCATCGGCCGCCGACGCGGCCCGGCCGTGCGATCTCTGTGGCGCGCTGGAGCCCGTCACCGACGTGTTTCTCATCCGCCGGACAGTCTGCCTGTGCGGCAACTGCCTGATCGCCGCGCGGGCAAGCTCAGAAAATCTACCGAGCGAGGAGTTCAGATATGCCTTCATGGCGCTCGATTGGCATTTTGCCGGGACGCCGCGCAATCAGATCATGACCCGGTCGCGACAATTTCCCGGTCACATGCGAGCGGACGTCCAGATCGCGATCGACAAGTTGTTCGATGTGCCGATCCATTTCTTCGGCATTCATGAGCAACACCGCTATGAGACCCTCGCGATTGCCTCGCTGATGGAGAACAGCCGCAACGCGCCGCCGATCGCGCCGCCGCAGTATCACGACGTCGACGTTGGCGAGCCTGAGTCGGTGAAATGCCTGACCAATGGCTTGTGGCTATGCCAAACCGGAGAGCTGCGCTACGCGGTGCTGCTCAGCTACCATCGTGATTATCAGACCGAGCCGGGCTTGCGGATCGAGCTCGCGGTGCCCGCAGGCGTCGCCGGAAACGCCTTGGTGCAGCGGACCTTTGCCGAGCTGGAAGCGGCCGTGCACGCGGCACGATCCTATCGCGGCAAGATCCTGTCGCTGGAGGATGCCGCCGACTATCGCGGCCGCGCGCGCGGCGTGACCGTGCATCGCCTGCCGACGGTCGCGCGCGATGACGTGATCCTGCCGGACCGGACGCTGCGGCTGCTCGACCGCAACGTGCTCGACTTCGTCGAAAGCCGCGATCTGTTGCGCAAGCTCGGGCAGTCGACCCGCAAGGGCATCCTGCTCTACGGCCCGCCCGGAACCGGCAAGACCCACACCATTCGCTATCTCGCCACCAACCTGCCGGATCACACCACACTGATCATCACCGCCGAGCAGGTCGGCCTGCTCGGCGCCTATATGAGCCTCGCGCGACTGCTGCAGCCGACCATGGTCGTGATCGAGGACGTCGACCTGATCGCACGCGACCGCGAGGACATGGGCGGACCGTGCGAGGAATCGCTGCTCAACAAGCTGCTCAACGAGATGGACGGCCTGAAGGAGGACTGCGACATCCTGTTCGTCCTGACCACCAACCGGCCCGAGGAGCTGGAAGGCGCGCTGGCCGGCCGGCCCGGCCGCATCGACCAGGCCATCGAGGTGCCGGTGCCCGACGAGACCGGGCGCGGCAAGCTGATCCGACTGTACGGCAAGGGCCTGCCGCTCGAACCGCCCGTGGTTGACGCAGCGGTGCAGCGCACCGCCGGGGTCAGCGCCGCATTCATCAAGGAGCTGATGCGCCGCATCGCTCAGGCCAGCATCGCCCGCGGGGGAGGCCGGGATGTCACTGCTGACGACATCGACGCAGCGCTGAACGAGATGCTGTTCGACGGCGGCCGGCTCAACGTGAAGCTGCTCGGCGGCGCGCAGGGGATGAGTGCGGGGTGATGGCCGGTCAACGCGCTAAACGTGCCGGCAACAGCAACTCGCGCTCGCCGCCGGCGAGCCGCGCGAGTTCGTCCGTCACGCGCGCCAGCGCGCGATCCCAGGCCTGCGGTCTGTCCTGGCGGAACAGCCGCATGGTCGGATACCAGGGTGTGTCGGCGCGATCGCGCAGCCAGCGCCAGTCGAGCGCATAGGGACACAACATCCAGACCGGGCGGCCAAGCGCGCCGGCGAGATGCGCCACCGATGTGTCGACGGCGATGACGAGATCGAGCGCGCAGACGGCCGCCGCGGTGTCGGCGAAATCGCCGAGCGTCGGCGCGAGGTCGACGATACCTGCGCCAAGACGCCGCAGCACCGGCGCATCGTCCGGCCGCGGCTCCTTCTGCAGACCGTAGAGCTGCACGCCCGATGTGACCAGCCGCGGCAGCACGGCGTCCGCCGGCAGCGAGCGCTGGCGGTCGCCCTTGTGCTTGGGATTGCCGGCCCAGACCACGCCGACCTTCAGCGCGGTCACGCCGGCGAGCGCCTCGCGCCAGCGCGCGAGCTTGCCGGCATCCGCCCGCAGATAGGATATCGGTGCGGGAATGGTCTCGACGGTGGTGCGGAAGATCCGCGGCAGACTGAGCAGCGGCAGTTGCAGATCGAACGGCGGCAGCGGCTCGCCGCGCGCGAACACCGCGACATCAGGCAGCATCGGCCGCAGCAGCGCGACCAGCGCCGGCTGCACCTGCAGAATGATCCGGCCGCCCCTGCCCGCCAGCATCGGCACGTAGCGGACGAAATTGATGGCGTCGCCGAGTCCATATTCGGCAAACAGCAGCAGCGTGCGTCCGGCGAGCGGCTCGCCCTGCCATTCCGGCTCGTCGAACACGGGATCGCCGTCGCTGAGCATCTTGGTCTTGCGGCGCCATTGATACTCCTCGAAGCCCTCCTCGAACTCGCCGTTCATCAGGAGGAAATGCGCGTGGTTGTAGTGCGCGAGCGGCTGCTCGGGATCGAGTGCAATCGCCCGGCGCGAGGCCACCAGCGCCGCATCGATCTCGCCGGCATTGCGCAGCGCGACCGCGAGGTTGGCGTGGCCCTTGGCATAGAGCGGCTCGAGCTCGACGGCGCGCCGATGCGCGGCGACCGCGGCCTCGACCAGGTTCTGCGCCTCGAAGATGATCCCGAGATTGGTGTGCGCGGCGGCGTAGTCCGGCTTCAGCGCCAGCGCGAGCTCGGCGCAGGCGATGGCGTCGTCGAGCTGTCCGAGCTCGAACAGGCAGGCGCCGAGATTGTTGAGGATGACGTGATCGGACGGGTCGCGGGCCGAGACCTGGCGATAGATGCGGACGGCCTCCGCGCGCTCGCCCGCTTCGTGCAGCACCATCGCCAGCAGGCGCTGCGGCGCGATGTTGTCGGGATCGAGTGCAATCGCGCGGCGGTAGTGCAGGATTGCGTCCTCCAGCAAGCCCTGGCGACAGAGCGCCGCGCCAAGGCCGCAATGCAGTCCGGCATTGTCGGGATCCGCGGCAAGTCCGCGGCGATAGGCCGTGGCGGCCGCTTCGTGCCTTCTCTGATCGCTCAGCACATTGCCGAGGTTCAGCCAGACGCCGCGGTAGACCGGATCGCGCGCGATCACCTCGCGATAGGCCTGCTCCGCCTCGGCCGGCCGCTGCTGCCCGGCCAGCGCGACGGCGAGGTTGAACCGCGCCCGCGTCAGGCCGCCATCGAGTGCGATCGCGCGGCGGAACGCGGTCTCGGCCTCATCGAAGCGCGACAGATCGCACAATGCGACGCCGAGCTTGATGTGCAGGCCGGCATCCTGCGGCCGCAGCGTCACGCCGCGCTCGAACGCCGCCACCGCGCCTTCGTGCTCGCCCTTCACGGCGAGCGCATCGCCGAGCGTGGCGAAGGCCGGTGCATGATCCGGATCGAGGTTGAAGACCCGGTTCAGCAGCATAGCACCTTCCGCGACACGATCGGTCACGAAAGCGATGACGGCGGACAGATGCAGCGCCGGAACATGGTCGGGATCGGCGGTGAGGATGTCGCCGCACAGCGTGCCGGCCTCCGCCGCGCGGCCCGCGCCATAATGCGCCACCGCATCCCGCAACATCCGATCGACCGCCACGCTGCCCACGATACCGCCCCTGCCAAAGTCCCCGATGCGGATTAAACGGGCGCCGCCGCGAAATCCGGCACGCGAATCCCGGTTAAACAATCAAAGCCAACGTGCAGGTCCTTGATCACTTCTCCTTCCCCCTGAAAGGGGGAAGGTCGGGATGGGGGTCAGCCGCAGACGACGCTGCAAGTGGAGCGAGCTGATCCCCACCCGCTTTGCTCTGACGAGCAAAGCTACCTCCCCTTTTCAAGGGGAGGTAGGAGGGCGACCAGGAGCCCGCCATCGCCCCCTTGACGGCCGCCGCTTCATGTAACATATGACGTTACATGATCCGCGATAGCCGCCTGTCCAGTGTCCTGCATGGCCTGCTCCACATGATCGGGGCAGGCGAGCCGGTGACGTCGGAGCAACTTGCGCAGGCGATGGCCACCAACCCGGTGGTGGTACGCCGCGTGATGGCGGGGCTGCGCGAGCAGGGTCTGGTGCATTCGGAGAAGGGCCATGGCGGCGGCTGGACGCTGGCGCGCGATCCGGCCGACATCACGCTCGCGGACATCTATCGCGCGGTCGGCGCGCCCACGATCGTTGCGATGGGCCATCGCTCGGAAAATCCCGGCTGCCTGGTCGAACAGGCCGTCAACGACGCGCTCGGAGACACGTTTCGCGAGGTCGAGGCGCTGTTCCTGAAGCGGCTCGGCGCGGTGACGCTCGATGCGCTCGCGAAGGATTTCAAGCGCCGGCTCGCCAAACACAAACAAAATCTCGAGGACCAGATTCATGCAGTCAAGTGAGCAGGCGAAACCTCTGCCGTACAACGATCCCGCGCACTGGGACAAAATGGTCGCCGCCTATGAGGCGCAGTCGCAGCCGTTCACGACGCTGTTCGCCGACGCCGCGGTCGCAACGCTTCCGATCGACCCGTCATCCAGGGTGATCGACGTCGCCACCGGCACGGGCGCCGCGGCACTTGCCGCCGCCCGCACCGGCGCTGACGTCACCGCGGTCGACTTTTCCGCCGGCATGGTGGCACGGGTCCGTGCGCATGGGCTTCCAAATATCGAGGCGCGCCAGATGGACGGCCAGGCGCTCGACCTGCCGGATGCCGCCTTCGACGCGGCAGTGTCGGTGTTCGGCGTGATGCTGTTTCCGGACTGGCGCGCCGGCCTGTGCGAGATGGCACGGGTGACGCGACCGGGCGGATCGGCGGCGATTGCGGTCTGGAAGAGCGCCGACGGTGCCGCCGTGCATCTCTTGCTCTCGCAGATCATCCGGCGGCTCTATCCCGACAATGTCACGCCGATGCCCTGCACGGGCCTCGCCGAGCTCGCCGACCCCGGCCGCCTCGCCGCTGCGCTCGTCGCCGCCGGCTTCTCCGATCCTGTCGTCACCGAGATCACCCACGACTTCAAACTCAATGTCGCCAATCCCGGTGACGTCGACAAATTGTTCGAGTTCATGCCGCATTGGAGCGGGCTCGATACAGACCAGAGCGCCGCAGTCGCGCGCGCCTTCCGCGCCGAGATCGAGCGCAGGCGGGTCGGCGACAGCTTCGCGATTCCGTCGACCGCGCTGATCGCGACGGCCCGGCGGGCTTGACCGAAACGGCCGCGATCCGGCCATGCGAGGTCACGGCCGTCTAGCGCTTGTCGTCGTCCGGCTTTTCTTCATCGCTCGGCGGCTGCAGGCCGGGACTGTTGGCCCAGCGATCGAGTTCCTCGATGACCCGCCGGTGGCTCGGCCGTAGCGGCTCTGCACCGCCGGGCTCTTGCGACAATTTTCGGGGCAGCTTGACCTGATCTGGCATGGCTAGGCTCCAGAGCTGGGGGCTGTACGCAGTGGCATTCGCAGCGATTGCTACGCGCGCGACTTGAGGAGATCGCGGATCTCGGTGAGCAGCTCCTGATCCTTGGTCGGCTTCGGCGGTTCGGCCGGCGCCGCGGGCGCTTCGCGCTTGAGCTGGTTCATGAGGCGGACCACGATGAACAGCACGAAGGCGACGATCAGGAAGTTGAGCGTCAGCGTCAGGAAGTTGCCCCAGGCCAGCACGGCGCCCTGCTTCTTGGCATCGGCCAAGTTGGTCGCCGTCACCGATTTCGACAGCGCGGTGAAATAGTTGGAGAAGTCGAGCCCGCCGCTGACCGCGCCGATGATCGGCATGATGACATCGGCCACCATCGACGAGACGATCGCGCCGAATGCCGCGCCGATGATCACGCCGACGGCGAGATCGACGACGTTGCCCTTCATGGCGAATTCCCTGAATTCCTTCAGCATGTGATCTCCTGTTTTCCAAATGAATGCCGTGGCACGGCCCGGCGACCGGGTCGCCGACCGCTCCAAGGGGGGCGAAGGATTATTTGCGATCGGCCGGCTTCGCGGGTGCCGCGACCGGCTGCGCAGGCGCGGCCTGCTCCCACGGCGCCGGCAGGATGACCCGCGCCGGCGGCGGGTTCTGCGTAGCGCGCTGCACATTCGCATTTTCCGGCCGCGGTTCGTCGCCGGAATAATCCGCGCGGGCGATGGCGATATCGATGCCGAGCGCCAGCGCGACGGATCCGAGTGCCGCGCCGACCAATACGGCGGACCGCACCACACCAGCGCGCGGCCTGTTCAGGATGGCAGGATGAGATGAGGTCATCGCAACTGCTCCTCACGCAATACACATCGTTCGGAGCCGTGCGGGCGCGAGCGCCGCGCACGGCTCGAGGCGGGACGTCAGGTCTTGATGTCGTCCGGCAGCTTGCCGCCATTGGCGGCGAGCTTGGCCATCACCTGCTGATGCAGCCAGACATTCATGGTGGCGGTGTTGCTGGTATCGCCGGTGTAGTGCAGCTCCTTCGCGAGCTCCTTGCGCGCCGCAAGACTGCTGTCGAGGCCGAGCGCCTTCATCAGGTCGACGATCGAGCTGCGCCAGTCGAGCTTCTCGCCGGTCGCCGCGGCCGCCTTGTCGACGATCGCGGCGACGTCGACGGTTTGTGGCGCCGCCGTGCCGGGCGCAGCAGATGCAGACGTCGATGTCGATGTCGATGGCGCTGCGCCGGGCGCGGCCGTCGTCGTGCTCTCAGCGGTTTTGGCCTGGGCGCCGTGGCCGAAGATTGCCCCCATGATGCTGCCAAAAATGCTCATGATCTCTCGCTCCGTGCGCCCGAGACACCGTTCGTCCCGTGGCTGTTTCCAGTGACGGGGCGGACGATAGGCAGGCCATTGGCCGAGCGGAAGATGACCATCGTCACTATCGGAGTGTGGGACGGCGTGGTGCTGTCGGCGGGGAAAGCGTGCGGCTTTCTGCGGCCGCGCGAGAGCCTTTCATCGTACGCCCCACGTGCGATGAAGTCAGCCGTCCCGGCCCGATTCGCCAGCCCCGAGAAGTCGGGACGGCTGACACAGACGTGTGCGCGTTGTCGCTAACTAGAGCTGGCGGCGGCGGATGGTCTGGGCGAGTTCGATAAAGCTCTCGGCAATGCCGACGCCGGTCTTGGCGCTGACCGACTTGACGCTCGACTTCGCAAGCCCGGCAATCGCGCCCGCGCTGCCCGCGGCTTCCGGCAAGTCGATCTTGTTCAGCAGCGCCCGGTAGGGCCGGCCGGGGAAGCGCTCCTCGAAGCCGCGGACCAGTTCGACCATGCGGGTCACCGTCTGCGGCCGCGTGACGTCGGACACGATGATGGCGGCGGATGCGCCGGTGACATAGACCGTGTCGAAGATCTGCGTGCCGAAATCGCCGTCGGTGTCCCACAGCACGAGGCGCATCGGATCGCTGCCATCCGCCGACGCCACGTCGTGGCTCAGGATCTCGACGCCCAGCGTCGATTTGTACTGGCCCTCGAACCGGTTGTAGATCAGCCGATAGAGGATCGACGTCTTGCCGACCCCCATATCGCCGAGCAGCATGACTTTCGCGGTGAGCATCAGCGGGCCACTTCGCCTCGATAGACCGTCTCGAACGCCACGCGGCGGTTGCCGCCGACGGTGGCGTCGACCCGGTCGGTGATCGGCATCGTCGCCGCGCGCGAAACCAAAATCAGCCGCGACGGATCGATCCCCAGCGCGGTCAGCCTGCGCTGGACCTGCTCGGCCCGCTTGCGCGCCAGCGTCCGGTTGGTGCCTTCCGTGCCGCTCTGATCGGCATAGCCGACGATGCGCAGCCTGAGATCGTTGTTCGCCATTAGTCCGGCGAGTTCGCGCAGCTGCTGCTCGGCCTGGTCGTTGTCGAGGACTTCGTCTGAATTGTTCGCGAAGAAGATCGCGGTGGTGGCGATGAAGCGGTCGAGCCGCGCCGCCGGACCGTCGGCGACGGCTTGCAGCTTCGAATATTGCTCGGCCAATTTGGCATACTGCTCGCCGAGCCTGTCATATTGCTCGGTCAGGGCGGCATATTTCTGGTCGCCCGACTTCGCCTGCGCACCGATCGCCTCGCGCATCTGGTCGAGGCTCGCCTGCAGGCGCGTCAGGCTCTGCTGCAGGCCCGCGATGCCGGCCTGCGATGCCGCGACTTGTTCCGGTGCGGACACCAGACCGATGTGGTTGACGATCTTGTACGGTGCCGCGGCCGCGGCGAGCGCATCGATCAACGGCGCGGTTTCCAGCTGGCTCGGCTCGATGCCTGAAACGGCCACGCTTCGGCTGCCGTGATCGAAGTCGAGCCGCAGCGGGAACGAGGCCAGCAACGGCTGCTTTGCGGCGAGCTGTTCCAGCGCCGCCTGGGTCCGCCGCTCCAACAGGCCGCGCGTCACCGATGTCGCGGCAAGCCAGAGCAGCAGCGCGGCCAATGCCGCGAGCAAGGCGAAAAGGATCACCTTGCCGCGCCGGCTCGCGATTCGCCGTGGCGTATCGTCGGTCTCGATCGCGGCTGCCAGCGACGCCAGCATCGGCCCGTCGCAATCCGCACCGCGGTCGATGCGCTCGATCGCATCGAAGAACAACGAGTTGATCCTGGCGTTGTCGGCGGGCCGCAGCGGTCCCAGGCACTCCGCCGCCAGGATGAAGCGGGGCGAGGCGCGCAGCGCGAGCTGCCGTCCGCCGAAATCGAGCGTCTGCAGATTGCCTTCGCCGGCGAGCGCCTGCACGGAGAATTCCAGGATCGCCGCGACCATCGCGCTGAGCAGGTCGGCGCGTTCGTCGGCGGTCGCATCGCGCTTCCAGTCCGCGATCAGGCGGCCATTGCCGCGTTCGATGATCAGGAGCCGGTTGATCTGCGGCGGCTGATCGGCGAGCACGAATTCGCTGATCGGGCGTCCCGTCACCAGCGACTTGACGCGGCCGACCCACAATTGCGCCGAGGTCAACGCATTGATGCGCTGCTCGAGCGAGGCAACCAGCTCCCTGAACGAATTTGCCACCGCGGCGCTGACCAGACGGCCGACGATCGGATAGAGCGCCTCGATCATCTGCTCGCGCGAGTTCTTGATCTCGCTGCGGATCGCCGAGACCACGACCGGCGCAATCGCGCTGGCGAGCTCGCGCGGCCGGTTGACCTCGGCGCGCTCCAGCGCCTCGACCAGGATGCCCGCGGTTGCCGTCTCCAGGCGGTCGGCGTTGCCGACATAGCGCTGCAGCGAGTCGAGGTCGGCCTCCAGCGACGTCAGGCGCGTCGCCTCGGGCTGAAACAGCAATGTCTTGAGCTGCTCGATCTCGCGGTTCTGGCCGGCAGCAGCTGCCATGCTATTTGCCCGTGCGGCCGGATCCCAATCCGCTGATGACCGAGCCGAGCTGGGTGATCGCCGCGCCGACATCCTTCAGCGAGTCGAGCCGCTTCTGCTCGGTATCCCGCTCGAGGTCGGAGAGCCGCGCAGAAAGCGCGGTGAGCTCGTTAGTGAAGTCCGCCTGCATCTGCTTGAGCGATGCCTGCATCTCCTCGCGCAGACCCGAGAGGTTGGTCTCGAGCGAACGTTGCGCGCCGCCGAACAGCAGGTCACGAACCTGATCGATCGCCGCCATGCCATGCGCCGCCGGATCCACGCCGTTGCCGGCCGCCGCAGCGTCCGCCGGTCCGTCCGTACCTTTGGTCTGGCGCTCGATACCCTTCATGGTCATTTCCCGCTTACTCGTAGCCGCGCAATCCGGACCTGCGGTGTCAAAAAGCAAATCCGAAACAACCCTATAGCCAATTTTGCGGGCGCGGCCCAGAGAAAGGCGAGCAATCTCAGCCGGATCAACCGCGTGGTTGTGCGATCACGGCCAATTATTTCTAGTAAGTTATTGCCTTTATTGCGAGTTCTGTACGGTTCTTGACCTGGCATTTCTCCAGAATCGTGCTGACATAGTTCTTCACGGTTCCTTCGGCCAAATGCAGCTGCTCGCCGATCTCGGTGTTGCTCTTGCCCTCGACGATCAGCGTAAGAATTTCATTCTCCCGCGCCGTCAGCCCATCGCGAACCGGCAGCTTCGCCGAGACGCGCGGGCCGCGCAGCCGCTTGAACTCATCGAGGATGCGCGCGGCGACGCCGGGCGAAAGCCCGGACTGGCCGTTGATGACCGCGCGGATGGTCGAGGCGATCTCCTCCATCCTGGCGTCCTTCAAGAGATACGCCTTGGCGCCTGCGCTCACCGCCTCGAAGATCAGGTCGTTGGTCTCGAACGTCGTCAGCACCACGATATGGGTCTGCGGCAATTCACGGAGAATCCGCTGGGTCGCGGCGATGCCGTCGACCCGCGGCATCTGCAGATCCATCAGGATGACGTCCGGCCGATAGCGCCGCGCGAATTCGATGGCCTGCTCGCCATCGGCCGCGCCGGGAAGGATCTCGAAATCGTCGTTCTGCTGGGCGAGCAGCGTCGCGATACCTTCCCTGATCAGCGTCTGATCCTCGGCGATCAGCACCCGTATCTTCTCAATTCTGCTCACGGGCTTTCCGTCATCCTCTCGAAAACGCGTTGCATGCGCGGCAACGAATTCAATCGGCCAGCACGCCGGCGGACGCTGCCGGCGGCACCGCCACGGGGAGCGAGATCCGGACCAGCGTTCCCTGCCCGGGCGCGCTCTCCACCGTGCAGCTGCCGCCGACAAGTTCAGCAAATTCGGCCATGCCAATCAATCCGAAATGTCCTGGAGTCGGGATCGCGGGATCGAAGCCGCGGCCGTCATCGCGGATCTCGACAATCAGCTTGCGGCCGACCGCGGCCGGCTCGTCGAAGGCGTGAAAGGAGACGCGGCGCGCCTGCGCATGCGTCTGAACGTTGCGCAGTGCCTCGCTGAGGATACGCTGAACCGTCAGGCCGCAATCGCGCAGGCCGGAGCGCGCCGCTTCGTCGATCTGGATCGACACCCTGACACCGCTGCGCGCGGCGAAGTCGCTGAGCAGCCCCTCGACATCGGGATCAAGCTTCAGGTCGTCGGGCGTGCGCAGGCGGTCGATGGCTTCGCGGGCGCGGTTCAGGCCGCTCGCGGCCGCATCTTCAGCGGTCGCGAGGCTGTCCGCCACACGGGCGGGATCGGCCGACAAATAATGCCGGATCAGCCGGATCTGGGTCAGCAGCGCCACGATCGAGTGCACCAGCGTATCGTGCAGATCGCGCGCCAGCCGCAGCCGCGTCCGCGCCAGCGAGGCAAAGCGCACCTCCGCGCTCGCCGCCTCGAGCTGCTGCTCCATCAGGCGCCGGGCGCGGCGCTCGCTGCCGAGCAGCGTTTCGACCTGACGGCCGGCAAAATCCGGCATGGCGATGACGAAGTAATGCGCCCCCGCGCCGTTCCACAGCACGACCGCCGTCATCGGCTGCGTGATGTCAGGCGACGCGCCACGCACACCGGCCAGCGCGATCATGTCCCGCTGGCCGCTGGCAAGTGCCGCCAGCTCGGCTTCCATGCCGACCAGCAACACACACTCGCAGCAATCGACGCCGGTTGCGGGAAGCCACTCGACCAGCCGGCCGATCTTCCGCTGCATGCTTCGATCGGCGCCGATGACGGCGAGACCGATGACGTCGGCTTCTGCGGCCGCAAGCAAATCCGCGCTCAGATCGATCATGCGTTGCCCATCAGCTCAGCGAGCAGCCCACTCTGGCGTAAGCCGGCAGCGGTCGCAAACGAATATGACTTTCGTCACAACCGGTCCTGACCTTCGTCAGATGCCGCGGCTGCTCGAAATGCGGTTCTGTCTCACGAATGAGCAACAGCGCAAGCCATGATGTGCCACATGCCGGCGTCCATGGCGATGCCGGCCGGGCGCCGGGCCTCGCGAAAGGTCGCGCCAGTCGGCCGGAATGTGAGCTGACAATGAAGGGCGCACCACGGAAACCGTCGGGCATCGAGCTGCGCATGCTGGCGGAAGCAAGCAAGCCCGCGCGGCGCCGGCGCCTGAGCGCAACCCAGAAGATGGCGTTGCAGGAAGCGCTCGCCGGTCGCCTGCAGCTCTATCCGCGCGGATATGCCGCGAGCAAGACCGGACCGTTCCACTCCCGACGCGCCATTCTCGGACTGGTGCGCGCCGGCCTGATGAGCCTCAGCGCGACGGCGCGCTATGCGGCCGTGACCAGGCGCGCGCGCGAGATGTACGAGGCCGCGGCAAGCAGCGACGCTGCGCCCGAGTAAGCGCGCGCCATTGCGCTGACGCGCTCGAAGCCCTCACCATCCATTTCATTCCGCGCTGAGGCCGGCGTCACACGCGCGGACGCCCCGCGTGCCGCGCCGATCCGGCCGCGAGCAGCGTCAGACCAGTCGGCTGGCTGCAGCAGGACACGTATGCAGATAAACTGCGAAGATAATCTTTACAGTTTACCTTCATATATGCTATCCGATCCGGCATGAGCAATGTACCGGCCCGTCCCGGCTCGGCGCGCACATCCGCGCTGGCCGAAGATCTTCGCCTGTTGATTGGAACGCTGAAGCGGCGGCTTCGCGAGCAGGGTCAGCGCGAGGACCTCCCGCCCTCCCAGGTCGCGGTGCTGCTTCGCCTCGAAAAGGACGGCCCCGCGACCGTGTCCAGCCTGGCGCGATCAGAGGGCATGCGTCCGCAGTCGATGAGTTCGGCGATATCGGCGCTCGAGGCCGCCGGCCTGGTCCGCGGCGTGCCGGATCCGGACGACGGCCGGCAGACCATCATGTCGCTCACCGATAGCTGCCGCGAGCGGCTGCGCACCGGCCGCGCCGCACGGCAGGACTGGCTGTCGCGCACCATCGCCGCGCGGCTGTCGGCGCGGGAGCAGGACGAACTCGCCGCCGCCGTCGGCTTGCTGAAGCGGCTGGTCGAGGATTGAGCCGGCTGCACTGCGACAGCTTGCGAGAAAGGTAACGACCATGGCCCTGACGACGCTCGATCCGATCACCGCATTGATCGTCATCGATCTACAAAGCGGCCTCATGGGCTGGCCCTTCGCCCACCCGATCGGCGACATCGTGGCTCGCGCCGCCGCGCTTGGCGCTGCGTTCCGACGGCACGGTCTGCCGGTCGCGCTGGTCAATGTCGACGGCAGCTCGCCGGGACGAACCGAGCAGGCGCCGCGCCATGGAAATCTAATTGGAAATCCATTTGGCGGCCCGCTTCCCGATGGATGGACCGATCTCATTCCGGAGCTCGACCGACAGCCCGGCGACATTGTCGTGACCAAGCGAACGCGAGGCGCATTTGCCAGCACCGACCTCGAAGGCCTGCTGAGAGCGCGCGGCGTCACGCAAGTCGTGATCGCCGGCGTCGCCACCGCGGGCGGCGTCGAATCGACGGCGAGACAGGCCTATGAGGCGGGCTTCAACGTCACGCTCGCAATCGACGCCATGACCGATGCGCGGTCGCACGCACATGAATACAGCATCGAGCACGTGTTCCCGCGGCTTGGCGAAACCGGCTCGACGCAGGCGATCATCGATCTCGTTGAAAGGACCAACGCGCATGAACTGGCTTGATCTCGTCGCCTATTTCTTCGGCGGCGTCTTTCTCACCAATGCGATCCCCCACGTCGTCGCCGGCATGATGGGCGAAGCGTTCCAGAGCCCGTTCGCCAAACCGCCCGGCGAAGGCCTGTCCTCATCGACCGTCAACATCGTGTGGGGCTTCTTCAACCTCGCGGTCGGATATCTTCTGGTCTGCCGCGTCGGCGACTTTGGCTTGCGAACCACCAGCGACGTTGCAGCGCTCGGGCTCGGCGGTCTTCTGATCGGCCTGTTCCTGGCGCGGCGGTTCGGGCGGTTTCACGGCGGGAATGAACCTCAGAGAACATGAGACGCGTATTTCGATCGCTCGCGAACTTCAACTACCGGGTCTGGGCGGCCGGCGCGCTGGTATCCAACATCGGCACCTGGCTGCAGCGCGCGGCGCAGGACTGGCTGGTTCTCACCCAGCTGACAAATCACAGCGCGTCCGCCGTCGGCATCGTGATGGCGCTGCAATTCGGGCCACAACTATTATTGATGCCGTGGACCGGCTTTGCCGCCGATCATTTCAACCAACGCAAGCTGCTGATGGCGACCCAGGCGACGATGGGTACGCTCGCACTCATCCTCGGCATTCTCACCGTCACCGGGCTGGTGCAGCTCTGGCACGTCTACACCTTCGCGTTCCTGTTCGGCTGCGCGGCGGCGCTCGACGCCCCGGTGCGGCAGACCTTCGTCGCCGAGCTGGTCAGCGATACCAATCTGTCGAATGCGATCGCGCTGAACTCGACCTCGTTCAACGCCGCGCGCATGATCGGCCCCGCCGTCGCCGGCCTGATTATCGCCTCCGTCGGCACCGGCTGGGCATTCCTGTTCAACGGCGCATCGTTCCTGGCGGTGCTGACCTCGCTGACCCTGCTGCGCACCTCCGAGCTGCGCCCGAACGCGCGCGCCCATCGCACCAAGGGCAGCGTGATGCAGGGCTTCCACTATGTCTGGTCGCGGCCCGATCTCAGGGCGACGCTGATCATGCTGTTCCTGATCGGGACCTTCGGACTGAACTTTCCGATCTTCATCTCCACCATGGCGGTTGGCGTGTTCCACACCGATGCGCGCGGCTTCGGCCTGCTGTCGTCGATAATGGCGCTCGGAACGATGTCGGGCGCGCTGCTGGCAGCGAGCCGCGAGGAGCCGCGCTTCGGCTCGCTGATGCTGGGTGCCGCGATCTTCGGGCTGGGCTGCACGCTCGCCGCATTGGCGCCGAGCTATTGGCTGTTTGCCGCGGCGCTGGTCGTGATCGGCGTCGCCGCGCTGACCGTCACCAACACCTCGAACGCGCTGATGCAGCTCTCGACCGAGCCGGCGATGCGCGGACGGGTGATGGCGCTGCGGCTCGGCGTTGCGCTCGGCGGCACGCCGATCGGCGCACCGATCGTCGGCTGGGTCGCCGATCACCTCGGCCCGCGCTGGGCCCTCGGCGTCGGCGCCGCCGCCGGCTTTGCCGCAGCGATCGTGGCGATCGGCATGCTGTCCCGATCGGGCGGCGAAGCCGAGCGCCGCAGCCAGGAGGCGCGAAGGAGCGAGGTCAACCTGCCGCAGCAGCGTTGAGCATGGCGCCACCGACCGGCGCTGCTACCCTGTGTTTGAGACGTGTCCTTCACGCGAACCGAAAACGCTAGTAGGCGTAGGACGTCTTGCCCGGCTGCACGGTCAGCCGAAAGGCGACGTCGGTCGAACCATCCATCAGCTCGATGATGTGGTCGCACACCAGGCAGCGAAACTCACCCGCGGCGCCGCCTTTCGACGTCAGTTCGATCCGGCGATAGCCGGCCTGGCAATGGGGGCACGTCACGTGAGATTTTCGCATCGAATCAGCAAGCCGTTGCGCTCTTGAGCTTCCCACACGCCCATCATCGGAATGTGACGCCCGTCTAACCGGCGTGCTGGCCGACCAGACTACCTGGAATTTGTGCTGTGCTTTCAGCGCGAAAAGTTCCCGACGATGGCCGGAACGACGACGCGCCCAGGCCGGGCAACACGGCTGCGGACCAAAAAACGAGCGAGCGCTCTCTCAGAAAATTTCATCATCCCCCTTTTCCGGGCGCCATTTCGTGGGCTAGGAATTACGCAAGGGCGTAAAGCCCCAGCCCGGACCAGCAACAAAATGAAATGGTCCGGGAGCATAGCCAGGGAGGCAACGTGGGTCTCGCGCGTCAGCGACCGGGGACGGCGAATGCGTTCGCGATGGACGTGCTTTGCGCACGCATCCTCGAACGTCATCGGGATTCCATCCGGGTCCAGAAAACCCATCTCGCCGTTCCGAATCTCACGCGCATCATCGGCGCCACGCTCACGCTTTCCAACAAGCACGGCTTTCACGCCACCACGCTGCGCCAGCTCGCGGAGGCCTCCGGCCTCAGCATGGGCGGCCTTTATACGTATTTCGACAGCAAGCCGACGCTGCTGTCGATGATCCTCGGCGAGGTCGCCGAAACGGTGGCGGAGGTCCTGAACTCGCCGCCCGCGGACGTGAAGCATGATGCGCGCAAGCATCTGCACTGGATCATCGCGACCCATGTCCGGATGAGCGAGGCGATGCAGCCCTGGTTCGTGTTCTGCTTCATGGAAGCGAAATCGTTTCCTCCGGCGGAGCGCCAGCGCGCCATCGAGATGGAGGTGATGACCGAGAAGATCATCGCCGGCGTCCTCAAGCAGGGCGTCGCCAGCGGTGTCTTCGCGATCGACCAGGTCACGCTGACGGCCTCGCTGATCAAACCGCTGCTGCAGGACTGGTACGTCAAACGCGCCAAGTACCGCAGACGCGGCACCTCGATCGAGGCCTACATCAACACCGTCGGCGCATTCGTCGACGCTGCGGTCGCAGCCAGGACGCGGCCCGGCCGCGTCGCGACCGGCTCCCGCACGAGATCCAGGCAGACGGCGCACCCATAGCCGCAGGAAGGACGAGGCAATGAAGCGATTGCGGTTCAATCAACAGGAGATCGTCTTCGCCGTCTTTGCCGTGCTGTTCCTGGCGTTCTCGATCTTCCTGCGCGGCTTCCTGACGCCGGAGAACATGCTGACGCTGCTGCAGAACGTCGCGGTGCTCGGCATCCTCGGGCTTGCGATGGCGATCGTCGTGATCGGGCGCGGCATCGACATCTCCCTGATCGCAGCGCTCGCGGTGCCGCCGGGGCTCGTGCTGCAGATGGTGCAGAACGGCCACTCGCTGCCGACCGCGCTGGTGACGGCCGTGCTGCTCACGATCGCGTTCGGCCTGGTCAATGGCTGGCTGATCGCCTATGCCGAGGTCCCTTCGCTGTTTGCGACGCTGGCGACCGGCCTGCTGCTCGCCGGCCTCGGGCAGGCCGCGCTGTTTCAGCTCGACGTCGTGCAGTGGAGCGACGGCATGAAGGGCTTCGAGCGACTCGGACAAGGCACCATCCTCGGCATTCCGACCTCGATCGTGATGTTCGCGATCGCCTGCGTCGTGGTCGCGTTCCTGCTGCGCCAGACGCGCTGGGGCGCCTATATCTACGCGATCGGCGATAATCCCTACGCCGCCCGCGTCACCGGCATCCCCTCGCGCCCGATCATCGTGCTGCAATACGTCGTCGCGGCGCTGATCGGCTGCTTCGCGGGCCTCGTGATGGCGGCATCGGTCAACTCGATGCCGACCCGCATCTTCAATTCGACCCTGATCTACGACGTCATCCTCGTCGTCGTGCTCGGCGGCATCGGCCTGTCGGGCGGCCGCGGCGGCGTGCTCAACGTCATCATCGGCACGCTGCTGATCGGCACCATGCTGAACGGCATGACCATCATGGACATTTCCTACGCCGGACAAAATCTCGTCAAGGGTGTCGTCCTGCTGCTCGCCGTCATCACGGATTCATTCCTGAATCCGCGCAACGAAGAAACGGCACAGCAGGGCGACATCTGAACCAAGCCACAAGAACATTCAATCACGACCAAGGAGGAAGCAATGAAATACGCTGTCAGGACTGCAAAGGTGATCGCCGCGGCGCTTGGGCTTGCCGCCATCGCCGCCCCGGCTCTGGCCCAGCAGGGCCTGGACGAGCCGTTCCAGAAGCCGTTCAGGGAAGCCCTCGCCGGCAAGACGGTGGCCTACGTTCCGGTCGCCATGAACTTCGACCTCACCGAAGGCTGGTACGCCGGCATGAAGAAGGAGCTCGAGCCCTTCGGCGTGAAGTTCGAGATCCGCGATCCCAACTGGAACACCAATGCCGGCGCGCAGGCAGTGACCTCGCTGATCTCGGAGAAGCCCGCCGTGATGGTGATCCACAATCCGGACGTGCAGACCTACGCCAAGTTGCTGCAGCGCGCCGAGAACGAAGGCATCTACGTCATCCAGATCAACATGGGATCGGCCTATCGCTCGTCGGCCTTTGTCGGCGCCAACTGGATCGAGATCGGCGAGCGCGACACCGAAGCCGTGGTGAAGGCCTGCCAGGGCAAGTCGAACAAGATCGCGATCGTGCAGGGCGCGCTCTCGGCGGCCGCCAGCGCCTACACGCTCAAGGGCGTCGAGAACGTGCTCGCCAAGCATCCGGAGATCAAGGTGGTCTCGAGCCAGGCGGCCGACTGGGATGCCGCGAAGGCCAAGGCGATCACCCAAACGGTGCTGAAGCAGAATCCTGATCTTTGCGGCATCGTCGGCTTCTGGGACGGTATGGACATCGGCACCGCCGCCGCGGTGAAGGAAGCCGGCCTGACCGGCAAGGTATTCGTTGCGACCTCCGGCGGCGGCGAGCGCAAGGGCGCCTGCGAACTGGTGAAGTCCGGCGCGTTCGATCTCAACATGAGCTACGACGTGCCGACCCAGGCCGCGCAGATGGCCGGCACGATCAAATGGCTGCTGTCGTCGGGCGCCAAGGCCGGCTCGATCAAGGGTTCGGAATACACGACGCTGATTCCGATCACCAAGGAGAACGCGGACAGCCAGACGGCGTGCTGGAATCTCAGTGACCTGAAAAAATAGTCGAACCATTCCCGCTCGACGTCCCGGGCGGCCCCGCCCGGGACGTCGATCTTCCCAAATCGAACGCCTTGCTGGAATGCCGATGCGCGACACCCTGACGAGCCTGCGTTACCGCTACTGGCCGGATCATCTCCTCGGCGAGATCCTGTCCAAGCGTTGGACCGAGACCGCAATACCGGTGATCCTGCTTTTGATCGTCGGCTTCGCGCTCAGCCGTTCCATCGATCACTTCCTGTCGCCGTCGAGCCTTGCCGACACCGCGCGGCAGGCCGGCGAGATCGGCTTCATCGGCCTCGGCATGGCGCTGGTCGTCATTGTCGGCGGCATCGATCTGTCGGTCGGCTCGATCTTCGCGCTGACGGATTTCTGCGCGCTCTATCTGCTCGACGTGCTGAACTGGCCGGTTCCCGCGGTAGTGGTCGCCACCCTCGCCTGCGGTGCACTGCTCGGCGCCGTCAACGGCGTCCTGATCGGCTACTTGCGGCTACGCGCCTTCATCACCACGCTGATCACCCTGATCATCTACCGCTCGGCGTTCGATCTCTTGATCCAGCGCTATTCCAATTCGATCGCCGCGGCCTTCCCCGACATCCCGTCCTGGAATTTCATCGGCGGTGGCGACGTGTTCGGCATTCCAAGCGTCGCCTTGGTCTACATCGCGATCGCGATCTTCGGCCATATCTTCATGACACGGCTGCGCCCGGGCTGGCACATCACCGCGATCGGCGGCTCGCGCCGTTCCGCCTACAACTCCGGCATTCCGGTCCGCCGCACCATCGCGCTCTGCTATGTCGCAAGCGGCGTGCTGACCAGCATCGCCGCGCTGTTCTTCGCGGCCCGGCTCGGCACCGTCGGCGGCGATATCGGCGTCGGCCTCGAGGTGATCGTGCTGACCGCGACCGTGCTGGGCGGCATCACGCTCGGCGGCGGCAAGGGCTCGGTCGCAAAATCGCTGGTCGGCGTGCTGATCGTGCTCTTGATCACCAACGGCCTGACCACGCTCAATGCGCGTGGCGGCATCAACCGCATGGCGCTGGCGGGCATCCTGCTGGTTGCGGCGATGGTCGACATCCGCTGGCAGAAGAACCGCACCCGCATCATCAGCAAGGTCTATGTCGCGCCGACCTATCATGCGCTGCCGCCGCCGCCGGCCACCGAGATCGGCCAGGGCGGCCCGTTCGAGCAGAACGACAAGCTGCGCGACGTCGAACTGATCGGCCTCGGCCGCATCGAGGCGCCGGAGGACGTGATCCTCGATCGCAACAACAATCTCTACGCCGGCTCGCGCCACGGCGACATCATCCGCTTCCATGCGCCCGATTATCAGCGGATGGAGGTGTTCGCCCATATCGGCGGTCAGCCGCTCGGCATGGCGTTCGACCGGCAGGACAATCTCTATGTCTGCATCGGCGGCATGGGCCTTTACCGCATCACGCCCGACGGCACCGTGGAGAAGGCGACCGACGAGACCAACCGCAGCATGCATTCGGTGAACGACGACAGCCGCCTGCGGCTGGCCGACGACCTCGACATCACCGACGACGGCCTGATCTTCTTCTCGGAAGCCACCGTGCGCTACGAGATGGACGAATGGCCGATCGACGGCCTCGAGGCGCGCGGCAACGGCCGCATCATCTGCTACGACACCAAGACCGGCGCCACGCATACGGCGCTGCGCGGCCTCAAATTCCCCAACGGCATCTGCGTCGCCAGCGACGGCCAGTCGATCCTGTTTGCCGAGACCTTCGGCTGCTCGATCAAGCGGCTGTGGTTCGCGGGGCCGAAGAAGGGTCAGGTCGAGGTGGTGATGGACAATCTGCCGGGTTACCCCGACAACATCAATCTCGCCTCCGACGGCAATTACTGGCTGGCGCTGGTCGGCATGCGCAGTCCCTCGCTCGACCTTGCCTGGAAGATGCCGGGCTTCCGCCGCCGCATGGCCAAGCGCGTCCCGGTCGATGAATGGTTGTTCCCGAACATCAACACCGGCTGCGTCGTCAAGTTCAACGAGCAGGGCAAGATCCTCGAATCGTTCTGGGACCTGCGCGGCGAGAACCATCCGATGATCACCTCGATGCGTGAGCATCGCGGTTATCTCTATCTCGGCGGCATCATGAACAACCGGATCGGCCGCTACAAGCTGGAGAACGCCGACCCGAACTTCGTGCAGTATGACAAGCGCTGGGGGAAGCTGTCGTGATCGCGGCCGTCAGGGAATTCGCCAACCGCTTTCTCGGCCGTGGCGAGGCCACCATCACCGTGCCGTCGTTCGACGGCGCGCTCAAGCCGAATCAAAAACTGGAGGCGGCGACGACCTTGCTGGAATGCGAGGCGCTAGAGGATCTCGCAACCGACGGCCGCAACCTCTATGTCGCCGACGGCCGGCGCCTGCTGCGCCTCGACGGCGGCGGCGCGGCCGAGCTGCGCAGCTTCGAGCAGCCGATTTCGGCGCTCTGCGCGCTCACCGGCGGCGGCATCGCGGTCGCGCTCGGCGGCCGCGAGGTGCGGCTCTACGCCGATCCCTCGTCGGGCGAGCCGAGCGTGACGTTCAACGACGCCGCCTTCAACGCGATCAACGCGCTGACGCAGGCCGGCGACGGCACCCTGATCGCAACCGACGGCTCGGCGACCTGCGGCATCGATGATTGGGCGCGCGACCTGATGGAGCTCAACCGGAGCGGCCGCGTGTTCCGGCTCGACCCCAAGACCAAATCGGCGCAGCCGCTGGCCTCGAAGCTCGGCTACGCCTTCGGCGCCTGCGCACGCGGCGACGGCGTGCTGGTCAGCGAGAGCTGGCGGCATCGCCTCGTCCTCGTCTCGAACGGACGGCCGCTGCAGGTCGTGCTCGGCCATTTACCCGTCTATCCGTCGCGGCTGTCGAAGGCCGCGGGCGGCGGCTATTGGCTCACCGCATTCACCGCACGCACCCAGCTGATCGAGTTCGTGCTGCGCGAGCCGGCCTACCGGCGCCGCATGATGGCCGAGATCGACCCGGCCTATTGGGTGACGCCGCGGCTGCGCTCGGGGTTCTCGTTCAAGGAACCGATGCAGGGCGCCCACATCAAGACGATGGGCGTCATCAAGCCGTGGGCGCCGCCGCGCTCCTATGGCCTCGTCATCCGGCTGAGCGAGGACGGCAAGCCGCTGTATTCGCTGCACAGCCGGGTCGACGGCGTCAATCACGGCGTCGTCGCCGCGCTCGAGCTGGGCGGCGATCTTGTGCTGATCGCCAAGGGACCGAGCCGCGTGCTGAAACTGCCCCTCGCCGGGCTCGCCGAGGAGACAGGCTCATGAGCGACACCGTGTTGTCCCTGCGCAAGGCCACCAAGCTCTACGCCGGCGTGCCCGCCATCGAGGGCGTCGATTTCGATCTGCGCCGCGGCGAGATTCACGCGCTGGTCGGCGAGAACGGCGCCGGCAAGTCGACGCTGACCAAGGTGATGGCCGGCGTCGTGACATTGACCTCGGGCGGCATGAGTGTCGATGGCGCGGAGGTCGCGCCGCGGACGCCTCTGGAGGCGCGCAATCTCGGCATCGCCATGGTGTTCCAGGAGAACAGCCTGGTGCCGACCATGACGGTCGCGCAAAACCTGTTCCTCGGGCAGGAGAAATTCTACAACCGGCTGCGCGGCATCTACATCGCCGCCCAGCAGTTCCTGCAATCGCTGAATTTCGACGTGACGCCGACCGCCACCGTGAGCGGGCTCGGCGCCGCCAAGAAGCAGATGGTGGAGATCGCGCGTGCGGTTCTGCACAAGGCCAAGGTCATCATCTTCGACGAGCCGACCGCGTCGCTGACGCCGGAAGAGAAGAAATACTTCTTCGACCTGGTCCGTGACCTCAAGAAGCGCGGCGTCTCGATCATCTTCATCTCGCACGCGCTGGAAGAGGCGCTACTGCTCGCCGACCGCATCACCGTGCTGCGCGACGGCAAGCATGTCATCACCGACGACGCGGCGAAATTCGACCGGGCGGCGATCGTGCAGGCGATGGTCGGGCGCGACCTCTCCAACACGCTGTATGGCGCGCGGAAGACCAGCGTCCGGCCGGCCGGCGCGCGCGTGCTCACGGTGCAGAACCTCAAGATGGCGCCGATGGTGAAGAACAATTCGCTGTCGGTGTTCGCCGGGCAGATCACCGGCGTGTTCGGCCTGGTCGGCGCGGGCCGCACCGAGACCTTCAAGATCGTCTCCGGCGTGTTGAAGCGCGACTTCTTCCACGGCGGCGAAATCATGCTGCACGACAAGCCGGTGCGCTACCGGGTTCCGGCGCCGGCGGTCAAGGCCGGCATCGCCTATGTGACCGAGGATCGCAAGGTCGAGGGCTTCTTCGAAACCGCCTCGATCGCCCGCAACATCTATCTCGGCCTGCTTTCGAAGTTTCCCGGGGGCCGCATGATGTTGTCGCGG
Organism: Bradyrhizobium sp. USDA 4538; assembly: GCF_024171045.1. Classification (NCBI taxonomy): domain Bacteria; kingdom Pseudomonadati; phylum Pseudomonadota; class Alphaproteobacteria; order Hyphomicrobiales; family Nitrobacteraceae; genus Bradyrhizobium; species Bradyrhizobium sp. USDA 4538. Next base: position 4,375,315 of record NZ_JALJZE010000001.1, on the reverse strand, counting down.
CGCGAGACCAATTCGGTCGGCAAGACCTGGACCCAGCGTTTGAAGGTTCGCGCCATCGGCGACGAGGCCAAGGTGGTCGAGCTGTCAGGCGGCAACCAGCAGAAGGTGGTGATCGCCAAATCGCTGGTGCAGGAGCCCGAGCTGATCATCTTCGACGAACCGACCCGTGGTGTCGACGTCGGCGCCATCGTCGAGATCCACGAGCTGATCAACCAGCTCGCCGACGAAGGCAAGGCGGTGGTGGTGATCTCGTCCTATCTGCCCGAGATCATGGCGCTATCCGACCGCATCCTGGTCTCGCGCCAGGGCAAGGTGGTGGAGGAATTCTCCGCGCTCGAAGCCACCGAGGAGAAGATCATGTACGCGGCGATCCATTGACGCCCTGAAGCGCGATGCGATTTTGGTTGAAGCGTCAGGTGCGGTGCGGGAAGCCGCCTGCCGCGATCCTGATGGCGTGCTACTTCGGTCCGACGGTTCCGGTCACCTTCAGCCTCGCCGACCTCACCCAACCCGAGACGTCGTTGCCCGTCCCCGGATTGAGGTACATCACCGACGACCAGCCATCCCTGGTTTGCGCATACGCGATCAGCGCGTCATTCGGAATGACGAACACGCCGCGGATCGGACAGTGCAGATTGGGCGCCGAGTAGAATTGCAGCCGACCCGTGCCCGTCACCACATTGGCCAGCGGCGGCGACAGCATCGGGACGCGGCTGGTGCCGGTCTGCGGCTCCTTGCAGTTCGACGGCGTCTGCGCGTGCACGGTCGCCCCCGGAGCACCCAGGATCAGGGCACAGCAGACCATGCAGGCGACAACGAACCTGTCCGACATCGCTGATCCTCCTGACGTCGCCGGTTGCGGCAACCGGCGAAGGGATTGATTCAGTTCGTGCCCGCGATGATGACGAGATTGTTCAGGACAGGCGTGGAGCAGAACGCGACGACGAGAGCGATGTTGTAAACGTTGTTGCTCCGCCAAAGCAGCCACGTGACCACGAACGTCAAGCCAAGCTTGGGCACCAGCCACCAGACACCGAACCACGTCTGCGCCAGATGCATGAACGGGTTCAACTCACCCAATCCGAGACTCAGGATCACATTCGTCGACTCAAGGTCGGCGTAACCCAGCAGCAGAGCGAGGAGCACCAAAAGACCCTTAACCCAATTCATTCCGAGACTCCCGATGCCAGTAATGCCGAAGATGCCGGATTGGCCAGATCACACTGTTGATGATGTCCACGCGCTCAGCCGGCACGAGGCCCGTTGCAGGATATTCGCCCGGCTTCGGTATCCAGGCCGTGCCGAACAGAATGTCGAGAAACGGAAAGCAGGCAGCGAAGTTTTTGTCCCTGTGCTCGGGAAGGACCGAATGATGGATCCGGTGCCATTGCGGATTGTTGATCCATGTCACATACCGACCGAGCGGAATGCGGACGTTGAGATGGGCACACGCATCGGGCATGAAGAAGATAAATCCCACCGCGATCACCATGTCCGGCGGGATGCGGAACAGGATCGCCATGATCGGAAGAAAGGCGTCGGACAACACCCGCTCCAGCCAGAAATGCCGGCCGCCGGTAATGAACGTGACGCCGTTCGCGCTGTGATGGAAGGAGTGCATCGCCCACAGAAAGGGGATCGCATGTTGAAGGCGATGGTACGTGTACTTGTAGAGATCGAATGCAACCACGATGATTGCGAGTGAGACGTACCACCAGTAACCGTCGGTCGGCAGCTTGATCCAACCGAGACCGGTATAGCTCGCAATTTTGCCCGCGGTGATCGCCGCGATCGGAGCGAGCATGGACGACAACCCGAGGCTCACGATCACCGCGAGCCAATCATCGCGAAACTCGGCGTAGGGAACGTCCGCAATCGGCCATCTTTTTTCCAGGATGCGACTGGTGTAGACGATGCCCAGAAACACGGCCGCATAAAATACGGCGTTTGCGATGTCACTCTGCATGAGGGATGACTCGCCGGTTCAAAAGGACAGACAATAAGAATAAAAACATTTCTGTGCCTATAAGCTAAAAAAGCTTATTTTTTCTCAACGCTCCGGCGGGGGCAAGCAGGGTTTTTACGGGGCGGCCCTCGTCTTCGGCCCGATTCTGGCCCGCGCGGGCGCATTTTTCCGGGCCGGTCTCCGATCCGGTGCGGCGATAGCCCGCTGAAGCGAACCCCGCGCCCGCCCGCAGGACATTGTGCGCACCGTGAAGGCGCGTGGTGCATCCCTGAGGGGCTATACAGAGCAACCCATCGACACCAGCACAGCAGCGGGCAAGTGCTTCCTGGACATGCTCGGTGTGTTCACCGAGTTCGAGACCAACCTCCACAGAGAGCGGCAGCTTGAGCGTATCGCGGAGGCCAAGGCACGCGGGGTCTACCAAGGCCGCGAACCGTCCATCGCCACCGCCAAAGTGAAGGCGCTCAAAGCTGACGGCATGGCACCGTCCGCTATCGCGAAGGCGCTCAAGATTGGCCGCGCGTCGGTTTACCGGGCTCTTGAGGATTGAGGAGGGAAGCCAATGACACCCACAGCGCCCTCCACCTGCGACCACGGATTCTGTGAGTGCAGTGGAAGGCAATCGATCCAGAAGTGTCTGAGGATGTTCTACTGAAGACGAGCACGCATCAGCTGTCCGAACCAATGGGAACTTGCGTGAATGGCGCGCCGTGGCCGATGAAGATGGGCACTACGTGTTTCGCCGTGGCGCTATGATGCAACGGTTCAATTTTGCCGCCGCCTTGTGACAGGACGGGAAGGAGGTGCCATGCCGAAAACGATCGCGGTATTGGGCTCTGTCCTCTTCTTTGCGGTTGCGCCCAGTTCGGTGGCGGGGCTCGTTCCCTGGTGGATTACGCGTTGGGAATTTCGGCCGCCCTTCTTCGATCTCGACGCGACGCGCGCCGTCGGGATCCTGTTGATCGTCGCCGGTCTACCCGGGCTTGTCGACTCGTTTGCACGCTTTGCGCTGCAAGGATTGGGCACGCCGGCGCCGATCGCACCGACGCAGAACCTCGTGGTGACGGGTCTCTATCGCTATGTGCGCAATCCTATTTACGTTGCCCTTGTCGCCGTCATTCTGGGCCAAGCGGTCTTGTTCGGCGACCAGCGCCTTCTTGGGTACGGTGTGTTGGTGTGGCTCGCCTTCCACGCGTTTGTCGTGGGGTACGAGGAGCCGGCGCTCGTTCGTATGTTCGGAACGGAGTACGAGGATTTCCGGGCCAATGTCCCGCGCTGGATTCCGCGGCTCACGCCCTGGCGAGCCGCACGACGCCGGAATCAATCGTGACGCGGGCGCCACCGCGGGAAGGGCGTGGTACCGTGCCCTGTCGTAAAATGGCGCGCCCGGAACGATTCGAACGTCCGACCCTCAGATTCGTAGTCTGATGCTCTATCCAGCTGAGCTACGGGCGCATTTTCGCGGGTGGGCTTGAGCCCGCATGGCTCCGGGAGCCCCGGAACGTCGCGAAAGAGCGCTCTAGCTACAGGCTCCGGGTCCGGTTGGCAAGGTCTGGAAACGCCAATTTCGGCCGCAGTTTTGGCCGCCCCGGAATACCGGAACGGCCTCAGGCCCTCGCCCGCTCGCTGCGGACCGACAGCAGTTCCACCGGACGATCCGGGATCGAAATCCGGAAGGTGGCGCCGATCGTGCCCTCGACCAGGTGGATGTGGCCGCCGTGGGCCCGGATCAGTTCGGCGGCAATGGCAAGGCCAAGCCCGCTGCCGCCGGGGCGACCGGAGGTCTGGAATGCCTCGAACAAATGCTCGCGCGCCTTGGTCGGGACGCCCGGACCGGTGTCGGAGACCTCGATGATCGCAACCGTCCCCTCGCGGCGGCCGGTGATGCGGATCTGCTGCGCGCCGCCGTCACCTGCGGGCCGGGTTTCCAGCGCCTGCGCCGCGTTGCGCACCAGATTGAGCAGCACGCGGAACAGCTGGTCCGGGTCGGCGTCGATGGTCAGGCCGCGCTCAATCGCGCTGATCCAGGTGATCGAGACATCGGTGGCGAGCCCGGCCGACTCCCGCACCTCGGCAACCGCAGGCTCCACCATGATGACGCGGCGATCGGGCGCCGCCTCCTGCGCGCGGCCATAAGACAGTGTCGACTGGCAGAAGGCGATGGCGCGCTCCAGCGAGCGCAACAATTTCGGCGCAAAGCGTTGCACCCGCGGGTCGGGCACGCTGGCGAGCTGGTCCGACAGCAATTGCGAGGACGCCAGCAGATTGCGCAAATCATGGTTGATCTTGGAGACGGCGAGCCCGAGCGCCGCAAGCCGGCTCTTCTGATGCAGCATCGAGACGAGGTCGCGCTGCATGTCCGACAGCTCGCGCTCGGCAACGCCGATCTCGTCGCCGCGCTGGCTCGGCACGATGATTCGCGCCGAACTCTCCGGATTCTCGTGGAAGCCGACCAGGCTCGCGGTCAGCCGCCGCATCGGGCGCACGAACAAATAATGCAGCGCCAGATAGACCAGGCCGGCGGTCAGGCCGGCGATCAACAATGCAACGACCAAAACGTTGCGCGAGAAGCGGTACATCGCCTGCCGCAGCGGCTTCTCGTCGATCACGACCTCGATGAATTGCGCCTGGCCCGGCGCGGGTCCGACCACGCGGATGGTCTGGTCGCCATGCTCCAGCATGATCTCGAAGGCATCGACGATCGCCGACCACACCGTCATGGTCCGCATGTCGACGTCATGGTCGATCGCCGCCGGCAAATCGGCGCTGGCGAGCAGCCGGCGCTGCTGTCCCAATTTGATGGCGACGGCACGGGCGCCGATGCTGGTCAGGATCTGCCGCGCCAGCGAATCCGGCACCAGGCCGGACGGGGCGGCATCGAGCACCAGCGCCGCGGTATTGGCGGCGGCCAGGCGGTCATTGAGCCGGTTCATCCGGAAGTTGGCGATGGCCGGGACGTAGATCAGGAGCCCGGCGATCATCACCAGGGGAATCGTCAGCAGCAAAAGCTTGCCCGACAGCCCGAGCCGGGGGGACGGCTTGGGCCGCTGCTTCTGCGCGGTCGCCTGATCGTCAGTTAGAGCCACAAGATAAGGCCTTGTTTGGCTTAGGGGTCGGAAGATGGGGCCCGGCCCCCAAGCCGGTCAAATTACGGATCGCTAATGTGGGCGGTTCCCCGAACGCCCCAAAGCGTCTCCATACCGTCAAATACCCCGCGAAATCAGATATATTCGCCCCAATTGCGACGTTTCGAAGAAGCCTTTTTGCGACGGCCTGTGACATTGACGAAAACAGGGCGCTCCCTTATAAGCCGCGCCAACTGTCCGCGATGGCCCGGTTCTTGACCCGGGGGCGGCTCTTTGGGGCCGTCAACGGCTCGTTTGGGCCCGCCAGCATCACCGGACTCCATCTCAATACAACGGCAAATTGCCCGGTCAGCGGAGAATTACCCGTGAAGCGGACTTATCAACCCAGCAAACTGGTGCGCAAGCGCCGTCACGGCTTCCGCGCCCGTCTCGCCACGGCCGGCGGCCGCAAGGTCCTCGCTGCGCGCCGCGCGCGTGGCCGCAAGCGCCTGAGCGCCTGAGCCCGGACGTCTCCTCTCCGGAGATACCCATTATGGATCGGCTGAGGCAGCGGGCGGATTTCCTCGCCGTTGCCAATGGCGCACGGGCGAATACCACAGCTTTTGTGCTGCAGGGCCGCCGCCGCGACGATCAGGGCCCGATCCGCGTCGGCTATACCGTCACCAAGAAGAACGGCACCGCGACCGAGCGCAACCGCATCCGCCGCCGGCTTCGCGAAGTGATGAGACAGGTCGACGCCGTATTCATGCGGCCGCACCATGATTATGTGCTAGTGGGCCGTCGTGACGCGCTGACCCGCGACTTTGCGACCATGCTTGACGACCTGCGGTCGGCGCTGCGCCGCCTCGACCGGCCTGCGCCCAACACGGGTAATAACAAGACGGGTACCAACAAGGCGGGTAACAAGAGCGCGCCCAATCCGAATGGAATGACGAGACCCTAAGAGATGTCCGACAACCGCAACACGATCCTTGCCGTCATTCTGTCCGGCCTCGTCCTGATCGCCTGGCAATATTTCTACAATGTGCCGCAGATGGAGAAGCAGCGCGAGGCGCAGCGCCAGGCGGAGTTGCAGAAGCCGGCGCCGCAGGCGACTCCGGGTGCTGCTCCCGGCACCGCTCCGGGTACCTCGGCGACTCCCTCTCCGGCTCCCGGCGCGCCTGCTGCTGACGCTCCGGTCGCGAGCCGCGAGACGGTGCTTGCCTCCGGCCCGCGCATCAAGATCGAGACCCCGCGCGTCACCGGCAGCATCGCGCTGAAGGGCGCCCGGATCGACGACCTGGCGCTGGTTCAGTTCCGCGAGACGGTCGATCCCAAATCGCCGGCTGTCGTGCTGCTTTCCCCGTCGGGCACGGCCGAGCCTTATTACGCCGAGTTCCTGTGGCTGACCGCCAACGGCTCATCGGTGAAGACGCCGAACGCCGAAACCGTCTGGCAGCAGGAGGGATCGAACACCCTGTCGCCGAGCACCCCGGTGATTCTGAAATACGAGAACGGCCAGGGCCTGACCTTCCGCCGCACCATCTCGATCGACGATCGCTACCTCTTCAGCATCAAGGACGAGGTCATCAATCAAGGCAGCGCGCCGGTGACGCTGTATCCGTTCGGTCTGATCTCGCGCGGCGGCAAGCCGCCGGTCTCCGGCTACGCGATTCTGCATGAAGGCCCGATCGGCTATCTCGGCGAACACGGCCTGCAGGAATTCAGCTACAAGAACATCGACGAGGCCAAGACCTCGACCGGCGGAAATTCGCGCGGCATCGTGTTCACGAAGGTCACCGACGGCTGGCTCGGCATCACCGACAAATACTGGGCCACGGCACTGCTGCCGGAGACCACCGCAACGCTCGAAAGCGCCCGCTTCACCACCGGCGACAAGCGCTACCAGACCGACTACATGCTCGGCGCGCAGACCATTCCGATCGGCGGCACCGGCGTTGCCAACGGGCGGCTGTTCGCCGGCGCGAAGGAGGCCGCCACGGTCGGCCTCAACTTCCCGCTGGTCGGCTTCGGCGGCTACAACAAGCAGCTCGGCCTCAACCATTTCGATCTCCTGATCGACTGGGGCCATTTCTACTTCATCACCAAGCCGATGTTCCTGGCGCTCGACTGGTTCTATCGCCTGGTCGGCAATTTCGGCATCGCGATCCTCTTGGTGACCGTGATCGTGAAGCTGTTGTTCTTCCCGCTCGCCAACAAGTCCTACGCCTCGATGGCGAAGATGAAGTCGGTGCAGCCGCAGCTGCAGGCGCTGAAGGAACGCTATCCTGATGACCGCGTGAAGCAGCAGCAGGAGATGATGGAGATCTACAAGAAGGAGAAGATCAACCCGATCGCGGGCTGTCTTCCCGTCGCCTTGCAGATCCCGGTGTTCTTCTCGCTCTACAAGGTGCTGTTCATCACCATCGAAATGCGGCACGCGCCGTTCTTCGGCTGGATCAAGGACCTCTCGGCGCCTGATCCGACCAATCTGTTCACGCTGTTCGGCCTGATTCCGTTCGATCCGATCGCGCTGCTCGGACCGCATTTCGGCGCCTATCTGGTGATGGGTATCTGGCCGATCATCATGGGCATCACGATGTGGGTCCAGATGAAGCTCAATCCGGCGCCGCCGGATCCGACCCAGAAGATGATCTTCGACTGGATGCCGCTGATCTTCACCTTCATGCTGGCCGGCTTCCCGGCGGGTCTCGTGATCTACTGGGCCTGGAACAACCTGCTGTCGGTGCTGCAGCAGAGCTTCATTATGCGCAAGAATGGCGTGAAGGTGGAGCTGTTCGACAATCTGAAGGCGACGTTCGCCAAGAAGACGACCTAGGTAGCACCGTCATTGCGAGCGAAGCGAAGCAATCCACGCCTCAACACGAGGAGAAATGGATTGCTTCGTCGCTTCGCTCCTCGCAATGACGGAACGAGAGTGGGGCGCCGCGCATGAGCACCGAACCCGATGCGGCGCTGATCGAGCAAGGCCGAAAGCTGTTCGCCGGCGACTGGCGCTTCATCTGGGCCTCGCCCTCGATCGAGACGCTGCCGCCGATGGCCGGCCTCGAGGTCGCCTTCGCCGGCCGCTCCAATGTCGGCAAGTCGAGCCTGATCAACGCGCTGACCGGCCGCAGCGCTCTGGCGCGAACATCGCACACGCCCGGCCGCACCCAGGAACTGATCTTCTTCGAGGGGCCTGAGAAGGCCGCCTTCCGCCTGGTCGACATGCCCGGCTACGGCTACGCCTCGGCGCCGAAGACCAAGGTGGCGTCGTGGACGGCGCTGATCCACAAATTCCTGCTCGGGCGCGCGACGCTGGCACGGGTCTACGTGCTGATCGACGCGCGCCACGGCATCAAGGACGTCGATCTCGACGTGCTGAAGACGCTGGACAAGTCCGCGGTGAGCTATCAGGTCGTGCTGACCAAGGCCGATCAGGTGAAGGCCGGCGAACTCAAGACCGTCATCGCCGACACGTCAGCAACGCTCGCAAAACATCCCGCCGCCTTCCCCGAAGTGCTGGTGACCTCGTCGCGCACCGGCGACGGCATGCCGGAGCTGCGTGCCGCCATGGTGCGCCTGATCGAGGAACGGCGCCGATGAGCGGGGCATCCCGCTTCCTGATCGGCCTTGCCGCCATCATGGGCGCTTGCGGCGTGATGCTGGCGGCGGCCGCAGCCCATCTGCCTGACGCCACGCGGCTGGCGGCGGCATCCTCGATGCTGCTGTTCCATGCACCCGCCGTAGTCGCGACCATCGCGGTCGCGGATCGCACGATCATCCATGCGAAGCTCGCAGTCGTGGCGGCGGCCGGCTTCGTCATCGCGGCGTCATTGTTCGCGGGCGACCTCGTGCTGCGCCAATATGCCGGCCATGGATTGTTTCCGATGGCTGCGCCGACCGGCGGAACGCTCTTGATCCTGAGCTGGCTGGTACTGGCGGTCGCGGCGGTGTGGCCGAAGCGGTGATGACCGCCATACTTCCTTCTCCCCTTGTGGGAGAAGGTGGCGCGGATGCAATCCGCGCCGGATGAGGGGTCTCTATCCGCGGAGACAAACGCCTCACCCGGCTTCAATGCCGTCGCATCGAAGCCACCCTCTCCCACAAGGGGAGAGGGTCAAGACCGCTTTGCGCCCTGCCCGCCAATCAGATAGAACCGCGCCACCCCTCCGCTGACGACGAGACCAGCCCCATGACCGACCAGCACATCAGCCCGCTCGATCAGGCCCGCATCCTGTCCGAGGCGCTGCCGCACATGCAGGAATATGACGAGGAAACCATCGTCATTAAATATGGCGGCCATGCCATGGGCGCCGAGGACACCGCGAAGGCGTTCGCGCGCGACATCGTGCTGCTCGAGCAGACCGCGATCAATCCGGTGGTCGTGCATGGCGGTGGGCCGCAGATCGCGACCATGCTGAAGCGCCTCGGCATCCAGTCGGAATTCGCCGCGGGCCTGCGCATCACCGACGCCGCGACCATCGAGATCGTCGAGATGGTACTGGCGGGCTCGGTCAACAAGCAGATCGTCGGCTACATCAACGAGGCGGGCGGCAAGGCCGTGGGCCTCTCCGGCAAGGACGGCAACATGGTGAAGGCGTCGAAGACGACGCGCACCATGGTCGATCCGGATTCCAACATCGAGAAGGCCATCGATCTCGGCTTCGTCGGCGACCCCGAAAAGGTCGACCTCACGCTGCTCAATCAGCTGATCGGCTATGAGCTGATCCCGGTGCTGGCGCCGCTGGCGACCTCGCAGGACGGCCAGACCCTGAACATCAACGCCGACACCTTCGCCGGCGCGATCGCGGGCGCGCTCAAGGCCAAGCGCCTGTTGCTGCTGACGGACGTGCCGGGCGTGCTCGACAAGTCCAAGAAGCTGATTCCGGACCTGTCGATCAAGGAAGCCCGCAAGCTGATCGCCGACGGCACGATTTCCGGCGGCATGATCCCGAAGGTCGAGACCTGCATTTACGCGCTCGAACAGGGCGTGCAGGGCGTCGTGATCATCGACGGCAAGACGCAGCACGCGGTGCTGCTCGAGCTCTTCACCAACCAGGGCACCGGCACGCTGATCCACAAGTAATGGCAGACGCGGGACACACGGCGAGGATTCCTCGCCGGTCGCTGCCGGCGCGGCTCGCGATGGCGCTGCCGGCCGCGCTGGTGTCGTTCCTGTTCTCGTCGGCGCCGGCGCATGCCGACCTCAAGCTCTGCAACCGCATGAGCTATGTGATCGAGGCCGCGATCGGCATCGACGACAAGGCCGCGACCGCGACACGCGGCTGGTTCCGCATCGATCCCGCGACCTGCCGGGTCGTGGTGCAGGGCGCGCTCACCGCCGACCGCGTGCTGCTCAATGCGCGGGCGCTTGGCGTCTATGGCGCTTCGCCGATCCCGCAGAACGGCACCGACACGCTCTGCGTGGCGCAGGACAATTTCGTGATCGCCGCCGCGCGACAATGCCGCTCCGGCCAGATGCCCGCGCAATTCACCCAGATCACGCCGACGAAGACCGACGACGGCCATCTGGTCGCCTATCTCGCCGAAGACAGCGAATATGACGACGAGCAGGCGCGCCTCGCCGGCATCCAGCGCCTGCTGGTGATCGCGGGCTACGATGCCGCGCCGATCGATGGCGTCGACGGGCCGAAGACCCAGAGTGCGCTGTCGGCGTTCCTCAGGAGTCGCGGGCTCGCCAGCGACATCGTGCAGTCGCCGAATTTCTTCGCCACCATGATCGATGCCGTGCAGAAGCCGTCGCCATCGGGGCTGACCTGGTGCAATGACACGCCGCACAAGGTGATGGCCGCGGTTGCAACCGACGACGGCAAGGTGGTGACCAGCCGCGGCTGGTATCGCATCGACCCCGGCAAGTGCCTGCATCCCGACGTATCAGGCGCGCCGAAGCAGATCTATTCGTTTGCCGAAGCGGTCGACAACGACAACCGGGCCATCCGCATCAGGGACAAGCCGCTGAACTGGGGCGGCGGGGTCCAGCTCTGCACCCGCGAAAGCAAGTTCGAGATCAACGAACAGGGCGACTGCAGCACCCGCGGCCTCGCCGCGCTCGGCTTCACCACCGTCGACATGACCAGCGGCGGCAAGACGCTGCGCTTTGCGATGCCGTGATGAAGATAATGAGGCCGCAAACATCGATGTCGTCCTGGCGAAAGCCAGGACCCATATGTGGACGGCCCCCGTGGCACAAGAGCTGTTTGGTGAGATCGGATCGCTTGCATCCATATGTCCGGCCTGTTGGGTGCGATCGAATGGATCGCTGGCCAAGATGGTTTGCGCGATGCGAGTTCCAAACAACCACGCGGCCTGTTGGCGGCCGATGGGTCCTGCGGACTGTCTCGCATCGTTGCTCGATCGATCGCTCCATCTGCTCTTGCAGCTCCGGTCGGCCGGCGAGCGAGCCCGCCGGCTAATCGATTAGGCGGCGGCTGTCATGGGATTCATCCGTGCCGCCTCGTAACTCTCGCCCGTTGCCATCAGCTTCCAGGCGATACGGGCCACTTTGTTGGCGAGCGCCACGGCCGCAAGCTTCGGCGGCTTGCGCTTGATCAGGGCCAGCAGCCAGCGCGAGTGATGACCGCGTCCCCGCCTGGCCTGCTGGATCACCGCTGTGGCCCCGACCACCAGCAGACGGCGCAAGTTCTCATCGCCAGCCCGCGTGATCTTGCCAAGCCTGGTCTTGCCAGCGGTGGAGTGGTCCTTGGGTGTCAATCCCAGCCAGGCCGCAAAATGACGACCAGAACGGAACGTGCGCGGATCAGGTGTCTTCATCACCAGCGCGGTTGCAACGATCGGACCGACCGAGGGGATCTGAGCCAAGCGCCGGCCCGTGGCATCGGCGCGGTGCCAGGCCATCAGCTTGGCCTCAACCGCCTCCAACTCACCCTCGAGCCTGACGCGCTCCCGGCCCAGCACCACAAACAGCTCGCGCGCCAGAACCGGAAGCGTCTCGTCCTGCGCAATCCGCACCAGCAGGGGTTCGATCGCGTCCAGTCCCTTGGGGGCGATCAGGCCATACTCCGCCGCGTGGCCGCGTATCGTATTGGTCAGCTGGGTGCGCCGGACGATCAATCCGTCGCGGACACCCATCAGCATCAGCGCGGCCTGCTGCTCGGCCGTCTTCACCGGCACGAAGCGCATGCTCGGCCGGCTCATCGCTTCACACAGGCCTTCTGCATCCCGCCCGTCATTCTTGTTCCGCATCACGTAGGGTTTGACCAATTGCGGTGCCATCAGCTTCACCTCGTGACCGAGCTTGGAAAGCTGACGCGCCCAATGTTGCGAAGCCCCGCAGGCCTCCATCCCGATCACAGTCGGCGGCAATTTGGCGAAGAACTCCAGCACTTGTTTGCGCGACAGCTTCTTGCGCAGCACCACCTGCTCCGCCGCATCAACCCCATGCAGCACAAAAATATACTTCGACGTATCAATCCCAATGCGGATAATCTGGTTCACGGACGGCTCCCTTGTATGAGATCTAGACAACCTCATTCTGGCACACTGATGCCGTAGGGGGCCGTCCACACCATCAACCACAAGACTGCGTTTGGCGAAGAACGACGAGCACCGTGCCACATTGATAGATTCCGCGGTATGGGTCCTGGCTTTCGCCAGGACGACGGCGGAGGGCGGAACGACGTTCACGCTGACAAGTGGAGAGCCACAATGAATACTCCCCGCAGCTTCGGCCATGTCGAGACCTGGGTGTTCGACCTCGACAACACGCTGTACCCGCATCACGTCAACCTGTGGCAGCAGGTCGATGCGCGGATCGGCGAGTTCGTCAGCAACTGGCTGAAGATCTCTCCCGAGGAAGCACGGCGGCTGCAGAAGGACTATTACCTGCGCTACGGCACCACGATGCGCGGTATGATGACCGAGCACGGCGTGCAGGCCGACGACTATCTCGCTTATGTGCACAAGATCGACCACTCGCCGCTGCAGCCGAATCCGGCGATGGGGGCTGCGATCGCCAGGCTGCCGGGACGCAAGCTGATCCTGACCAACGGCTCGGTCGACCATGTCGATGCGGTGCTGGGCCGGCTCGGCATCGGCAACCATTTCGACGGCGTGTTCGACATCATCGCCGCCGATCTCGAGCCGAAGCCGGCGCCGCAGACCTACCAGAAGTTCCTCAGGCTCCACGACGTCGATCCGGCGAGGGCTGCGATGTTCGAGGACCTCGCGCGCAACCTGGTGGTGCCGCATGAGCTCGGCATGGCCACCGTGCTGGTCGTGCCCGACGGCAGCCAGGAGGTGGTGCGCGAGGCCTGGGAGCTCGAAGGCCGCGACGCCGCCCATGTCGATCATGTCACGGACGATCTCACCGGCTTCCTGCAGCGGCTGAACGGAAAGCCCTGACCTCTCCCCACGTCGTCCCGGCGAAAGCCGGACCCATAACCACCAATCTCTGTGTGGCTACGCGCCGTGGCCCCAGCGTGCCGCAACGCTGGCATTCGTGGTTATGGGTCCCGGCTCGCGCTTCGCTTGGCCGGGACGACGGAAAAGAGACCACTCGGCGACGGAGGAGTTTGCCTTGACTCCGCGGCCCCAAATTCCGAAAAAGCCCCGCAAAATCCCGTCATAATCCCCGATACGCCAAGGATTGTCCCGATGTCGCTGTCCGCCCTCGAAACCACCGTCAACACCGCGTTCGACGCCCGCGAAGGCATTTCGACCTCGACCAAGGGCGAGGTCCGCGAGGCGGTCGACCACGCGCTGGAGCTGCTCGACAAGGGCGAGGCCCGCGTCGCCGAGCGCGAGACGAGCGGCAAGTGGAAGGTCAATCAGTGGCTGAAGAAGGCCGTGCTGCTGTCGTTCCGCCTCAACGACATGGGTCAGATCGCGGGCGGCCCGGGCAAGGCATCGTGGTGGGACAAGGTGCCGTCGAAGTTCGAGGGCTGGGGCGAGAACCGTTTCCGCGACGCCGGCTTCCGCGCCGTGCCGGGCGCGATCGTGCGCCGCTCGGCCTTCATCGCCCGCAACGTCGTGCTGATGCCCTCCTTCGTCAATCTCGGCGCCTATGTCGATGAAGCCACCATGATCGACACCTGGTCGACGGTCGGCTCCTGCGCCCAGATCGGCAAGCGCGTGCACATCTCCGGCGGCGTCGGCATCGGCGGCGTGCTCGAGCCGCTGCAGGCCGAGCCCGTGATCGTCGAGGACGACTGCTTCATCGGCGCGCGCTCGGAGGTCGCCGAGGGCGTGATCGTGCGCAAGGGCGCGGTGCTGTCGATGGGCGTGTTCCTCGGCGCCTCGACCAAGATCGTCGACCGCGAGACCGGCGAAATCTTCGTCGGCGAGGTCCCGGAATATGCCGTCGTGGTGCCCGGCACCCTGCCGGCCAAGCCGCTGAAGAACGGCCAGCCGGGACCTGCCACCGCCTGCGCCGTGATCGTCAAGCGGGTCGACGAGCGCACCCGCGCCAAGACCAGCATCAACGAGCTGCTGCGGGATTGATCGCTTTTTCGCCGCGAGATCAGTCCATCACCGTCACCCTGAGGAGCCTGCGAAGCAGGCGTCTCGAAGGGTCGACGGCCACCAGCGGGGCCGTGCATCCTTCGAGGCTCGCCCAGCGGCGCAATTGCGCCGCAAGGCTCGCACCTCAGGACGACGGGTCTGGACTGATCGAACCAATTTCGATCCGACGCCGACATATCTCCGGGCTGCGAAGAATTGCCGCAGCCCGGAGCTTATTTTCATGGACTGGGCCAATTACCTGTTCGGCTTCAAGGGCCGCGTCAACCGGGCCAAATTCTGGCTCGCGGGGCTGATCATCGTCTGCTGGATGATGTTCCTGGCTTTACTGGCGGTCTCGGCCGGCCTCGGCGGCAAGAACGGGTTCAGCTTCAATGTCGACGACATCTTCCGGGCCTTCGACCCCGACAGCTACAAATCGCTGAGCTGGGCCGGATTGCCGGCATTGCTGGTCAAGGCCTGCGGAACGTTCTTGTTCGTTTGGGTCTATGTCGCTGTCTCGATCAAGCGACTGCACGACCGCGACAAGAGCGGCTGGTGGATGGTGCCGTTTTTCGCGATCCCGGGTCTCATGAGCCAGTTCTCGGATCGGCTCCCCGATGAATCCTATTGGGTGATGGCCGCGGGCCTGATCGTCTTCGTGCTCTATGTCTGGGGCTTCATCGAGCTCGCCTTTTTGCGCGGCACCAGCTACCCCAATCGCTATGGCCCCAATCCGCTTGGGAAAACCCATGTGCGGCAAGGCCGCGACAGCGGGTCGCGCTCCGCGCGCGGCTGGGATCAGCAGAGCGAGCTCGATATCGTGCCGCACAAAGCTGGTCCACCCGCCGTGTGACGTGTTAAGCGAGGCGCATGAGTGATGCCGTCTCGATTACCCGCGATCTCGTTCGCTGCCCCTCCGTCACCCCGGCCGACGCCGGCGCGCTTGGCGTTCTCGAAAACCTGCTGAAAGCCGCAGGCTTCGAAGTCCACCGCGTGACCTTCTCCGAGCCCGGCACCGCCGATATCGACAACCTCTATGCGCGCATCGGCACCTCGGCGCCGCATATCACCTTCGCCGGCCACACCGACGTGGTGCCGCCCGGCGATGAAGCGGCGTGGACGCTCGGCGCGTTCTCCGGCGAGGTGAAGGACGGTTATCTCTATGGCCGCGGCGCCGTCGACATGAAGGGCGGCATCGCCTGCAGCGTCGCCGCTGTGCTGCAATATCTCGGCGACCATGACGGCAAGCCACAAGAGAATGACAACGGCTCGATCTCCTTCCTGATCACCGGCGATGAGGAAGACGTCTCGATCAACGGCACCGTCAAGCTGTTGAAATGGTGCGCCGAGCGCGGCGAGACATTCGATCATTGCGTGCTCGGCGAGCCCTCGAATGTCGAAGTGCTGGGCGACATGATCAAGATCGGCCGGCGCGGCTCGCAATCCGGCACGCTGGTCGTCGACGGCGTGCAGGGCCACGTCGCCTATCCGCACCGCGCCTCCAATCCGGTGCCTGATATCTCGCGGCTGATCGTGGCGCTGAGCGACGAGCCGCTCGATCACGGCAGCGCGCAGTTCCAGGCCAGCAACCTCGAATTCACCACGGTCGATGTCGGCAACACCGCCAGCAACGTGATCCCCGGCCAGGCGCGCGCGAAGTTCAACATCCGCTACAACGACAACCACACCCAGGAGAGCCTGCGCCAGCTGGTCGACGAACGGCTGGCGAAAGCCTGCGGCAACCGGATCCGCGCCCACATCGATTGGCAACCGTCGAACTCGAACGTGTTCGTCACCCAGCCCGGCCCGTTCACCGACCTTGCGGTCGCCGCGATCGAGGAGATCACCGGCCGCAGGCCGGAGCTATCGACCTCCGGCGGCACCTCGGACGCGCGCTTCATCTCGAGCTATTGCCCGGTGATCGAGTTCGGCCTGGTCGGTCAGACCATGCACCAGGTCGACGAGCGCACGCCGGTGGCTGATCTGGAGAAGCTGACGCGGATCTATCGGGGCGTGTTGGACAGGTATTTTGCGTAATCCAGCCGATCGGCTGGATTAAACAGCGAAAACAACCCCATGCACAGTAGGGATTGGGGCTACGAGCCATCCACCCGCACCAGATACAGCGTGGTATTTCGGGTAGGCTCACATCCGTAGGATGGGTAGAGCGCAGCGAAACCCATCATTGGCGCCGCGGATTCGAAGTGATGGGTTTCGCTTCGCTCTACCCATCCTACGAGATCATTCACACCGCCTAATAATCCACCCGCATCAGATAGAGCCCGTCCGGCGGCGCCACGGGGCCGCAGGCGGCGCGGTTGCGGGCGGCGAGCGCACCGGCAAGATCGTCGGCGCTCCAGCGACCCTCGCCGACCCACACCAGCGAGCCCACCATCGAACGCACCTGGCTGTGCAGGAACGAGCGCGCCGACGTCACGATGTTGACGGCGGCGCCCTCGCGGGTGACGTCGAGCTGATCGAGCGTCTTCTCCGGCGACTTGGCCTGGCACTCGGTGTCGCGGAAGGTGGTGAAATCGTGCTTGCCGAGCAGGCGCTGCGCGGCGGCGTGCATCGCGTCAGCATCGAGCGCGCGCGGCACGCGCCAGACCCGGCCGATGTCGAGCGCGAGGTTCGCGCGGGTGTTGGTGATGCGATAGAGATAGTGCCGCCTGGTCGCCGAGAACCGCGCCTCGAAATCGTCGGGCACGATGTCAGCTGCGAGCACGCCGATCGGATTGGGCCGCAGATGCGCGTTCAGCCCGTCGCGGAAGCGGCCGGGCGGAAAATGCTTGGCGATGTCGCAATGCGCGACCTGGCCGCGCGCATGCACGCCGGCATCGGTACGCCCGGCGCCATGGACGCGCACGTCCTCGCCGCAGATCGCCTTGACCGCCGTCTCCAGCGCGCCCTGCACGGTCGGCGCGGTGTCCTGGATCTGCCAGCCGGAGAACGGCGTGCCGTCATACTCGATGGTGAGCTTGTAGCGCGGCATCAGCTGAGCCGCGCAGGCGGCTTCAGCGGCGTGCCGCGCAAGAAGTCCGCCGCCTTCATCGGCGCCTTGCCGGCGCGCTGCAGTTCGAGGATCCGGATCGCGCCGTCGCCGCAGGCGATCGCGAAATTGTCGTCGAGCACAGCGCCCGGTGCGCCCGAGCCTTTCGCCTGCTCGCAGCGCAGGATTTTCAGCCGCACCGGCTCGCCTTCGCCGGCAAGCTCGCACCAGGCGCCGGGAAACGGCGAGAGCCCGTGAATGTGCCGCAGCACCATATGCGCCGGCTGTGTCCAGTCGATCCGCGCCTCGGCCTTCTCGATCTTGGCCGCATAGGTGACGCCGTCCGCGCTCTGCTTCGTCAGTTGCAAGCCGCCGCGCCCGAGCGCCGCCATCGCGCGCACCATCAGGTCGGCACCGAGCGGCGCCAGCGCGTCGTGCAGATCGGATGCCGTCATGCTGTCCGTGATCGGCAACCGCTCGGCCATCGCGACGTCGCCGGTGTCGAGGCCGACATCCATCTTCATCACCATCACGCCGCTCTCGGCATCGCCCGCCATGATGGCGCGGTTGATCGGTGCGGCGCCGCGCCAGCGCGGCAAGAGCGACGCATGCAGGTTGAAGCAGCCGAGCTTCGGCGCGTCGAGAATGGCCTGCGGCAGGATCATGCCATAGGCGACGACGACGGCGGCGTCTGCGTCATGCGCGCGAAACTCCTCGAGTGCTTCCGGCGTTTTGAGGGTCTTCGGCGTCAGCACGGGAATGCCGAGGCGGCGCGCCTCCTGCTCGACCGGCGTCGGCTCCAGCTGCAGGCCGCGTCGCCCGCCCGGCTTCGGCGCGCGGGTGTAGACCGCCACGACCTCATGGCCATGGGCCACGAGCTCCAGCAGCGTCGGCACCGCGAAATCGGGCGTGCCCATGAAGATCAGGCGGAGAGGCATTAGACAGGCTCGGTAGCAGTTGGAGTGCTTAAGCGCGAAGCGCGTCTTCGCACAAGAAGCCCCGGGCATCCACGTTTTCGGCGACAGCGAAGCAAGACGTGGATGGCCGGGTCAAGCCCGGCCATGACGCGTCCGGGAAAGCGACCGCGCCTACTCCGCCGCGCGCTTGGCGGCCTTCTCGAATTTCTTGAACACGCGGTCGCGCTTCAGTTTCGACAGATAATCCACGAACAGCACGCCGTTGAGATGATCGATTTCGTGCTGGATGCAGGTGGCGTAGAGCCCTTCCGCATCCTCCTCATGCACCGTGCCGTCGAGATCGGTGAATCGCACGCGCACCCGCGCCGGCCGCTCGACCTCCTCGTAATATTCGGGGATCGACAGGCAGCCCTCTTCGTACACCGACAGTTCTTCCGAACGCGCAATGATCTCCGGATTGATGAAGACGCGCGGCTTCGCCGTGGTCTCGCCGTTCTCGTCGCGCTTGGCGAGGTCCATGGTGATCAGCCGCAGCGGCTGCGCGACCTGGATCGCCGCGAGCCCAATGCCGGGCGCGTCATACATGGTCTCGAGCATGTCGTCGGCCAGCTTGCGGATCTCCGGCGTCACCTTCTCGATCGGTTTCGACACCAGCCGCAACTGCTTGTCCGGCAGGATGATGATTTCTCTTAATGCCATGGCGGCGATTTAAGCTGCTGACTTCATGGGGTCAATGCGCTCAGGAACCCGTTAGGACAACGTTAACCACGTTTCTTCACCCCGCATTAACCGTGAAAATCAGGAATGCATTTACCATAAGCGTTCCCTCTTCGTTCGCACCTGGCCGCGAATCGGCTACAACTGCCGGCATGAACGAGATTCTCCTCACGATTGGCGACCTTCCCGTCCGTGTCTCCGACGCATTGATCGGCCTTGGGGCGCTGGCGCTGATCCTGCTGTTCGCCATTGCGGTGGTGATCGCACGCGCCAGCCGGCGCGGCGCGGAACTCGCAATGGCCCAGGCCATCCGCGCCGAAGAGCTGGAGGAGCGCCTCGCCGACATGCTGCGGGCCCAGAGCGAATCCTCCGGGCGGGTCGATGCCAAGGTTGATACTATGGCGCAGGCGCTGGCCGGCCGCCAGGCCGAGATGGCCCGGGCCGTCAACGAGCGGCTCGATTCGGTGACCCACCGGGTCGGCCAGTCGATGGAGCAATCGACCCGCAACACGATGGATTCGCTGCGCGTGCTGCATGAGCGGCTCGGCATCATCGACCACGCGCACAAGAACCTCAACGAACTCACCACCCAGGTGACGACGCTGCGCGACGTGCTCGCCAACAAGCAATCGCGCGGCGCCTTCGGCCAGGCGCGGATGGAGGCGATCGTCCAGGACGGCATGCCGAAGGGCTCGTTCGAGTTCCAGTACACGCTGACGTCGGGCAAGCGGCCGGACTGCGTGGTGTTTCTGCCCGACCAGCGCCCGCTCTGCATCGACGCGAAATTCCCGCTCGAGGCCATGACCGCGCTGCACGATGCGCGCAGCGACGAGGAGCGAAAATTCGCCAGCCAGCGGCTGCGCGCCGACGTGCTGAAGCATGTCAGCGACATCGCGGAGAAGTACCTGATCCCGGGCGAGACCCAGGACACCGCGCTGATGTTCGTGCCGTCGGAATCGGTCTATGCCGAGATCCATGACGGCTTCGACGACGTGATCCAGAAGGCCTATCGCGCCCGCGTCGTGCTGGTGTCGCCGTCGCTCTTGATGCTGGCGATCCAGGTGATGCAGCAGATCCTGAAGGACGCCCGCATTCGCGATGCCGCCGACCAGATCCGCAACGAGGTGATGCATCTCGGCGACGACCTCGGCCGCCTGCGCGATCGCGTGCTCAAGCTGCAGACCCATTTCGGCCAGGTAAACGAGGACGTCAGGCAGATCCTGATCTCCGCCGACAAGATCGAGAAGCGCGCCGGCCGCATCGAGGAACTCGACTTCAGCAAGTCCGAGACCCCGATCGAGGTCCCCCGTTTCGTCAAGCCCAGCACGTCCGACCTGTTCCCCGCCCCGCGCAAGCTGCAGGCGGGGGAGTAGCCTCGAAGTCACCTCGCCCCGCTTGCGGGGAGAGGTCGAAATTCGCGCTTCGCGCGAATTTCGGGTGAGGGGGAGCTTCCGCACATTGCACCCGTCATAATTCGCTGAGAAAGCCCCTCACCCCAACCCTCTCCCCGCGATAGAGCGGGGAGAGGGAGCCAAGGCAGCCGCGGTCGAATCTGCTAACAGAGGGGCATGACCGCGCCCGAAGTGACCGCGACCCAATCGGAAAAGAATCCCCCCGCCGCCACCTCCTGGCGCGACAGTTTTGCGGTGTACCTGCAGCCGCGGGTGCTGATCGTGCTGCTGCTGGGCTTCTCCTCGGGGCTGCCGCTGGCGCTGTCGGGCTCGACGCTGCAGGTCTGGATGAAGGAGGCCGGGGTCGATCTCGGCACCATCGGGCTGCTGGCGCTGATCGGCACGCCCTACACGCTGAAGTTCCTCTGGGCGCCGCTGGTCGACGCGCTGCATGTGCCGCTGTTCACGCAGATGTTCGGCCGCCGCCGCGGCTGGCTGCTGTTCTCGCAGCTGTTGCTGATCGCGGCGATCCTGGTGCTGGCGATGGCCGATCCGGCGCGCTCGCCATGGTTCGCGGCCTTCGCCGCGCTGCTGGTCGCAACCGCCTCGTCGACGCAGGACATCGTGGTCGATGCCTTCCGCGTCGAAAGCCTGCCCGAAAGCGAGCAGGCCGCCGGCATGGCGTCCTATGTCGCGGCCTACCGCGTCGGCATGCTGGTCTCGACCGCCGGCGCGCTGTTCATCGTCAGCGGCTTCGAGTCCGCTGGCCTCGCGCGCCCCTCGGCCTGGATGTGGGGCTATGTGGTGATGGCCGCGCTGGTCGTGATCGGCATCATCACCGCGCTGGCTGCGACCGAGCCGGCCCAATCGAAAGGCGCGGAGGCGGCCACGCATGCGCAGAACGCGGCCGAACGCGTGCTACACGCCGCGCTCGGCGCGTTCTCCGAGTTCCTCAGCCGTAAGGACGCCTTCGCGGCGCTCGCCTTTGTGGTGCTGTTCAAGTTCACCGACGCGTTTTCGGGCACCATGACCGCGCCGTTCGTGATCGACATCGGCTTTTCCAAGGTCGATTACGCGGCGATCGTGAAGGGCGTCGGCCTCGCCGCGACCCTGATCGGCGGCTTTGCCGGCGGCTTCGTGGCGCGGCGCTATTCGCTGGCGACCAGCCTGTGGATCGGCGGCGTGCTGCAGGCGATCGCCAACCTGTCGTTCTCGTGGCTGGCGCATGTCGGGGTCGATCAATGGGCGCTGGCGCTTGCGATCACCGCGGAGAATTTCACCAGCGCGATCGGCACCGTGATCTTCGTCGCCTATCTGTCGGCGCTGTGCCGCAACCCGCTGCACACCGCGACCCAGTATGCGCTGCTGACGGCGCTCGCCGCGGTCGGCCGCACCTATCTGTCGTCAGGCGCTGGTTATGTCGCCAAGGCCGTCGGCTGGCAGATGTTCTTCGTGATCTGCGTGCTGGTCGCGATCCCGAGCCTGATCCTGCTCGCCTGGCTGCAGCGGCGCGGGCATTTCGACGAGCTGGGGCCGGTGCGGGTTTAGTCGCCTGTAGCCCGGCTTGACCGGGTGAATCCGCCCTGTATTCCAGAGGCGTTCGTAATTCAGCGGGGAAGCGGCGGAACCACTCTCTCCGCGCGTCGTCCTGGCGAAAGCCAGGACCCATTACCCCAAATGCGAATTGTTGCGCGATGTCGGGGCCACGATCCATCCGACAAGCAAGGCCGGTGATTATGGGTCCTGGCCTTCGCCAGGACGACGATGAGGATGGGTCGCAACTCAAGAAACAGCGCGGTGTCATTACCCGCGCATCCAGGCGATGACACCGTAACCGAGGCACGACCCTACTTCGCCACTACGCTCCACTTGGTGACGATGGCTTCGCTCATCTCGCCGGCATCCTTGGCGCAGGCGACTTCGTCGACCTTCACCGAGATTTCCTTGCCGGAGAGGCTTTTGAGCTGCGCGGCCTGGGCGTCGTTGGTCGGAATCAGCTGGAAGGTTTCCGGCCCGGTCTCGAGATTGCACAGACCGTTCGGCGGCGGCAGGCGGCGCGGCTCGCTGGTGATCTGGTAGGTCGCGACGCGCTTGCCGCGGTTCTTGGCGTCACGCACCTTCATGACGCCGAGCTCTCCCGACAGCACGTCGCCGGCGTGGATCATCTTGCCGGGCTTCTGCGGGGCGTCGGCCTGCTGCGCGAGCGCGCAAGGCGCGGCGAACGTTGCCGCCAGAAGCGCAAAGCGCAAACGTACGCCGAATAAGCGTACGCCGAATCGGTGTGCCGTCATTGTCAGTGGTTCCGTATCTTGATTCGTCAGAGCGTGAATGACCGTCCCCGAATCGGCATCCACCCTACCATTTTGTTTCGGTGCGATCTTTTCGGATTGTGACCGATCGCTTGGCGCCTGACGCGTGCTCGGCGCCAGCATCGCGCGCTAGAACAGCGTCCGCTGCCGCATGGCTGCAGATAGCGTACCTTCATCGAGGTAATCAAGCTCTCCGCCGACCGGCACGCCATGCGCCAGCCGCGTCACCCGCACATTGGCCTCCGACAACAGGTCGGTGATGTAATGCGCGGTGGTCTGGCCATCGACGGTCGCATTGAGCGCCAAAATGATCTCGCTGACCTCGGGCGCATGCGCACGCGCCACCAGCTGATCGATGGTGAGATCCTGTGGACCGACGCCGTCGAGCGGCGACAGCGTCGCGCCGAGCACGTGATAGCGGCCATTGGTCGCATTGGCGCGTTCCAGCGCCCAGAGGTCGGCGACGTCCGCGACCACGACGATGATCGAGGGATCGCGGCGCGGATCCGTGCACACGGTGCAGGGGTTTTGTGTATCGATGTTTCCGCAGGTCTTGCAGACCTGGATCTTGTCGATCGCGACCTGCAGCGCCGCGGTCAGCGGCGTCATCAGGGCTTCGCGCTTCTTGATCAGATGCAGCGCCGCGCGCCGCGCCGAACGGGGCCCGAGCCCGGGCAGCCGCGCCAGCAACTGGATCAGGCGTTCAATCTCGGGGCCGGCAACGCTTGCAGCCATTTAAGTCGGACCGAATCCCGGCGGCAGGCCGAGCCCGCCGGTCAGCGCCATCATCTTCTCCTGCATCGCGGTCTCGGCCTTGCGGCGTGCATCGCCATGCGCGGTGACCAGGAGATCCTCGAGCACCTCGCGTTCCTCCGGCTTCATCAGCGACGGATCGATCTTGATGCCCTTCACTTCCATCTTGGCGGTCATGCGCACCGTGACCAGGCCGCCGCCGGAGATGCCTTCGACCTCGACATTGCCGAGCTGTTCCTGCATCTCCTGCATCTTGGATTGCAGCTGCGCTGCCTGCTTCATCATGCCGAGAAAATCAGCCATGCGTGCGTCCCTGTAGCCAAATATCAATCGTCGTCGCTGTCGGAAGTTTCAATCGGGTCTTCGCCGGTGGCATCCGAAACCGGAACCTCGGCGGCAAGGCGGCGAACCTCGACCACCTTGGTGCCGGGGAAGCGCGCCAGCACCTCCTGCACGCGCGGATCGGCCTCGGCGGCGCGCTGGTGCTCGCTGCGCGCCAGTTCGTTCTGCGAGCGCACCGTGGGCTGGCCGGCCTCGTTGGAGATGATCACGGTCCAGCGCCGCCCGGTCCATAGTTCGAGCTTGCGCGACAGATCGGTGACCAGCGCGCGCTGCGCCTTCGGCTCGAGGGCGATCTCGAGTTGGCCGTCCTCGATGCGCACCAGCCGCACATCGGCCTCCAGCGCACTCTTCATCATGATGTCGCGCTTCTCGCCGGCGAGCGCGATCAATTGCGGAAAGCTTGATATCCGCAGCGCCGGCGCGGCATCGGCGGCCGGCGCTGCCATCTGCGGACGCGCGGCGAGATCGCCGCGCGGCGCGGCCTGCGGCGTGCGCACCGGCGCCGACGGCATGGCCGACATCGCCGAGCTCGGTGCGCCGCGTGACGGTGACGACGCGGCGGAACCCGACGTCGCGGGCGCCGCGCCGCCGCCATTCTGCTCGATCATCCGGATCGCCTCATCCGGCGTCGGCAGATCGGCGACATAGGCGATCCGCACCAGCACCATCTCGGCCGCGGCGGCCGGGCGCGTCGCGGTCTGCACCTCGGCGATGCCCTTGAGCAGCATCTGCCACATCCGCGACAGCACCCGCATCGACAGCTTGGCGGCGAACTCGCGCGCCCGCACCCGCTCGGTCTCGCCGAACGCAACATTGTCGGCCGTCCCCGGCACGAACTTCACGCGGGTGACGAAATTGACGAACTCGGCAAGGTCGGACAGCACCACGACCGGATCGGCGCCGACGTCATATTGCGCGCGGAATTCGGCGAAGGCGGCGGCGATATCGCCGCGCGCCAGCTGTTCGAACAGATCGATCACGCGGGTGCGGTCGGCGAGGCCGAGCATCTGCCTGACCGCGTCGGCCTTCACATTGCCGGCGGCATGCGCAATCGCCTGGTCGAACAGCGACAGCGAGTCGCGCACCGATCCCTCGGCCGCGCGCGCGATGATGCCGAGCGCCTCGGGCTCGACCTCGACGCCTTCCTTGGTCGCGATATTGCCGAGATGCTTCATCAGCACGTCGGCTTCGACGCGGCGCAGGTCGAAGCGCTGGCAGCGCGACAGCACCGTGATCGGAACCTTGCGGATTTCGGTGGTGGCGAACACGAACTTGGCGTGCTCCGGCGGCTCCTCCAGCGTCTTCAGGAAGGCGTTGAAGGCCGCCGTCGACAGCATGTGGACTTCGTCGATGATGTAGACCTTGTAGCGTGCGCTGGCCGGCGCGTAGCGCACGCTGTCATTGATCTGGCGGACATCGTCGACGCCGGTGTGGGAGGCGGCGTCCATCTCCAGCACGTCCATGTGCCGGCTTTCCATGATCGCCTGGCAGTGGATGCCGAGGTCCGGCATGTGGATGGTCGGCCCCTGCACCGAGCCGTCCGGCTTGGCGTAGTTCAAGGCGCGAGCGAGGATGCGCGCGGTGGTGGTCTTGCCGACCCCGCGGACGCCGGTGAGAATCCAGGCCTGCGGAATTCGCCCGGTCTCGAACGCGTTCGAGACCGTGCGCACCATAGCCTCCTGGCCGATCAGGTCCTCGAAGCTGGAGGGGCGGTATTTGCGAGCAAGAACGCGGTAGGGTTTTGCGGCGTCCGGCGCGCCGCCGAGATCGAAACCGCCGTCAAGGCTCCCTTTGCCTGCGCCGTCGGACGGATGGGAGGGGTCGCCAGCGTCATTCATGCATCGATCCGCAACTTGGGAATTGTCTCTTCAGCCGGCGTGCGGATAGGAGCCAAAATCGAGCGCCGGGCGCGGAGACCGCCATTCCAGCGCGATTCGCTCGAAAAACAGGTAGGAGACTGACGAGCGACCCGATCCGGACCTCGTTAGGGCTGCTTCCTTCCGGACCTGACCCGGTTGGCGAGTGGCTCGTCCACCGCCAATCTCCCGATCCCTATTTGGGGCCAAAACCGCCGGAAAGCAAGCGGCCTGACCCGGCTTTGTAAGGCTGGCTTTGTGGGACTTGTCTGGGAACACGGAAAGGCATTATTTGCCCCCCATGTCCGCCTCCAATTGGTCGCTGCATTCGCAGCTCAAGAAAGACACCATCGACATCGGCGACCTGCCGCTGTGCAAGGTGCTCGTCATCAAGGATGCGCATTATCCGTGGCTGCTGCTGGTGCCGCGGCGCGACGGCGCGGTCGAGATCATCGACCTCGACGAGGTCGCGCAGGCGCAGCTGATGACGGAAATCACCCGCGTCTCCCGGGCCCTGAAAGAGGTCACCAAGTGCGACAAGCTGAATGTCGCCGCGCTCGGCAACCTCGTCCCGCAGCTGCACGTCCACGTCATCGCGCGCCGCACCAGCGACGCTGCATGGCCGCGTCCCGTTTGGGGCGTGATGCCGCCGCTGGCGCATGACGCCGAGGAAGTGCAGAATTTCATCAGCGCGCTTCGCCGCAAGATCTGGTTGGGTTGAACATTCAATGTCTGCATTCGATTCATTTCCGCTCGGCCAGCCGGCCTTCGTCACCCACGTGCTGGACCGCGCCGCGCATCTGCGCACCAACGACGAGAAGCTGTTCGCGCTGGAGGGCCACCGCGAAGCTAGAGCCTATGTGATCTATCGCGACTCGCTGGTCGTGAAGCAGGAGGATGGCGGGGCCCGCGCACTGCTTTCGCTGGAGGAAGCCCGCAGCTACGGCGCCAATCCCGGCACGATCTTCCTCGGGCTGCGCGACGCCGCGCCGATCTTCGGCATGGGGATCGCGCCGCAGGCGGCCGAGAAGCTGGTCGGACGCGCCGACGTCGCGATCACCGAATTGCGCGGCATGGCGATGCAGGGGGTGGTGCCGCCCGAGCAGCTCTCGGCCATCGCGATGGCGAAATCGATGGTGACCTGGCATCAGCGCCACGGCTTCTGCGCGAACTGCGGCACCCGCACGGCGATGAAGGACGGCGGCTGGAAGCGCGAATGCCCGAGCTGCAAGGCCGAGCACTTTCCGCGCACCGACCCGGTGGTGATCATGCTGGTCACGTATGGCGATAAGGTGCTGCTGGGACGGCAGAAGCAGTTCATGCCCGGCATGTATTCCTGCCTCGCCGGGTTCGTGGAAGCCGCGGAGACCATCGAGGACGCCGTGCGGCGCGAGATTTTCGAGGAGTCCGGCATCCGCTGCACCGACGTCAATTACTACATGACGCAGCCCTGGCCCTATCCGTCATCGCTGATGATCGGCTGCACCGCGCGCGCGACCAACGAGGACATCGTGGTCGACCGCACCGAGCTGGAAGATGCGCGCTGGTTCGACCATGCCGAGGCGTCGCTGATGCTGAAGCGCCAGCATCCCGAAGGGCTCGCCGGCCCGCATCCGTTCGCGATTGCCCATCATCTGCTCGGCCGCTGGGTGCATCACCAGAACCCGTTGGACAAATAGCGGGAACCGGACATCGTTCTGCCGATTAAAGCTGGACACAGTTCTGGCAGTAACGGAACCATTGCGACGGATCCCCGCATGAATTTTCAGAACGGCGCCCCGAAAGTCCCGCCCCGCATCCTCTGCATCGGCCTGCCGGTGCGCGACCTGACCTTTCGCGTCAGCGTCCCGGCGCGCGGCTCCAAGGAGAATGCGACGCATTTCGACGAGATCTGCGGCGGCAATGCGCTGAACGCCGCCATCGGCATCGTCCGACTGGGCGGGCGCGCTTCGATCTGCGGACCGATGGGCGATTCGCAGGAGACCTCGAGCCGCTACATCTTCGACAAGCTCGCCCAGGAAGGCATCGAGACCAATCATCTGATCCACATGCCGAACCTGGTCACCCCGATCTCGGCGATCATGATCGACGACAGCGGCGAACGCACCATCGTCACCTTCCGCGATCCGGAACTCTGGAAGGTCAAGCTGCCGCCGACCGAGCTGTTGCTGGAGGATTGCGCGGCGATCCTGACCGAGAGCCGCTGCGCGCCGTTCTGCACCGAGCTTTGCGCCGAGGCGGTCAAGCGCGGCATCCCCGTGGTGGTCGACGTCGACCGCGCGATGTCGATGCGGGAGGGGCTGCTCACCGCCTCCTCCCATCTGGTGTTCTCCAGCGAGCCGCTGCAGGAGACCGCCGACGTCACCGACGACGGCCAGGCGCTGCACAAGCTCGCCAAGCTCACCCCCTCCTTCCTGGCCGGCACCCGCGGGCCGATGGGCACGATCTGGCTCAACGAGAACGGCGAGCTCGAGGAAACCCCGGCCTTCCCGGTCCATACCGTCGACACGCTCGGGGCCGGCGACGTCTTCCACGGGGCGTTCGCCCTCGCCATCACCGAGAAGCAGCCGCTGCGCGACGCACTCCGCTTCGCCTCGGCCGCTGCAGCGCTGAAATGCACCCGCTTCGGGGGTGCTTATGCCGCACCGCAACGTACTGAAGTTGAAGAGTTTTTGGGTCAGCACGCCGACGCCAGGCCGGCCTGAGCCGTCACGAATCGCTTGATTTGGAAGATTCTTCTCTATATGAGGGATATTGAACCTTCATATGGAACTTTCTTCTATGACCGATGTCGCCATTCAGCTTCATGACAACAGCCGCCGCCTCGATGCGATCGATCGCAAGATTCTGACCGTGTTGCAGGAGGATGCGTCGCTCTCCGTCGCCGAGATCGGCGACCGGGTCGGCCTGTCGTCGACGCCGTGCTGGAAGCGCATCCAGCGGCTGGAGGCCGACGGCGTGATCCTGCGCCGCGTGGCGCTGGTCGACCAGAACAAGATCGGCCTCGGGATTTCGGTGTTCGTCTCGGTCGAGAGCGCCGACCATTCGGAAGCCTGGCTGCGCAAATTCGCCGACGCCGTCAGCGCCATGCCCGAGGTGATGGAGTTCTACCGGATGGCCGGCGACGTCGACTACATGCTGCGCGTCGTGGTCGCGGACATGCAGGCCTACGACGTCTTCTACAAGAAGCTGATCAGTGCCGTGCCGCTGAAGAATGTCACCTCGCGCTTCGCGATGGAGAAGATCAAGTCGGTGACGGCGCTGCCGGTGCCCGCGGCGTAAGCGCAGCCGCACACCCCACACGACAGGTCGATACGCCCCCAGGTAGTTCGCCGGTTCGGCATTTACCTGAAGTTAGCGCCGGCAGCGGTATTCTGCTGCGATGGAGCCGGGGGAGATCATCCCAGCGAAACGACGGCCTGCCTGGCTGGGCGCGGCCGCATTGCTGATCGCGAGCTGGATCGCGGTCGCAACGCTGTCGTTGCAGGTGCGTGCGGGCAGCGATGTGGTGGCCGTGGCCTTTCCGCCATGGTGGCGCGCCGAGCGCGCGCTGCTGGCCGCCGCATCCGCCGATGCGTCGATCGTTCGGATGACCGCGATCCCGGCCCTGCTGGTGGTGCGGCCTGACCGCAATGGCGGGCTGGGCCGGCTGTACGAGGCCGGCGCCTTGCTGACCATGGATCCGCAGGCGATCGCCGGCTGCTTCGGGGCGGATGACGATCTGGGGGTTGGGGATGACCTTCGAAGGCGATGAAATGGCGGCCCTGCGCGAGACGGCCAGCAAGATCCTGCTCGTTGTGCTCTGGCTGCACGTTCCGATCGCGATCATCGTCGGCATGACGCTACACACCGACTGGCTGATGCCGGCCGGCTTCATGGTCGCGATGGCGCTGGCCGCGACGTTGTCGTGGCGCGTCTCGGGGAACGGCGTTTCAACCCGCCTGATCGTTGCCGTGGCCCTGATGGCCGGCGTGTCGATGCTGGTCTACCAGTTTGCCGGCCACCGCTGGCAGGTCGACATGCACATGTATTTCTTCGCCGCGCTGGCGTGCCTCGTCGCCTATTGCGACTATCGGCCGATCGTCGCCGGCACTTTGGCGGTTGCCCTGCACCACCTGACGCTGAATTTCATCCTGCCGGCTGCGATCTATCCCGGCGGCGCCGATTTCGGTCGCGTCGTTCTCCACGCCGTGATCCTGCTGATCGAGGCCGGCGTGCTGATCTGGCTCGCGCACACGCTTGCCGAACTGTTCAGGACGTCGGCGCTGAAGGCGGCGGAAGCCGAGGCCGCCGGTGCCGCCGAGGCGCGCGCCAATGCCGAGCGCATCGAGGCCGAACGCGCCAAGCAGGATCGCGATGCCGCGCGGCGCGAGCTCGCCGCCGGCTTCGAGCGCAAGATCGGCGAGGTCGTCGAGGCCGTCGCGGTGGCGGCGGGCGCGATGCAGGACCTGTCGGCAACGATGAACGGCAGCAACGCCGAAACCATCCGCCAGGCCACCGCCGCCGCCTCCGCATCGACGCTGGCCTCGAGCAATGTGGAAACCGTCGCGTCCGCGACCGAAGAGCTGACGGCCTCGATCAACAGCATCGCCGAGCAGGTGACGCGCTCGGCACGGATCGCCGCCAAGGCCGCCGACGAGGCACGCCGCACCAACAGCGTCGTCGAAGGCCTTGCCGCCGGCACGCAGAAGATCGGCGAGGTGGTGACGTTGATCCAGAGCATCGCCAGCCAGACCAATCTGCTCGCCCTGAACGCCACCATCGAAGCGGCGCGCGCCGGCGAGCATGGCCGCGGATTCGCCGTGGTCGCGAGCGAGGTCAAGGCACTGGCCAACCAGACCGCCAGGGCGACCGAGGAGATCTCGGCCCAGATCCAGGATATCCAGAGCGCGACCGGCGCGGCCGTCAGCGCGATCGGGACCATCGGGTCCACGATCGCGGAGATCGACCAGGTCTCCGGCGAGATCGCGGCCGCCGTCGATCAGCAGGGCGCGGCGACCCGCGAGATTTCCGGCAATTTGCAGCAGGCCGCCGATCGCACGCGGGATGTCAACAAGGGCATCCTCAACGTCAACCACGCCTCAGAGCAGGCCGGCAGCGCGACCGCACAACTGCTCGATGCGGCCAACGGCCTGTCGTCGCAATCGGAGTGGCTGAAGACCGAGCTGGACCGCTTCCTGGCCTCGCTGCGGGCGGCGTGAAGCTGCGGACACCGACCGTCGCACGCTGGCTTGACCCGCGTGCCCATCGATTTTCAAGAAAGCTTTTCCGAGATGGATTGCCGGGTCAAGCCCGGCAATGACGACCCAGGAGCACCCAGCTCAAATCTTCTGATTATACTCGCCGACCTCGGGATGCGTGCGCAGCACGGCATCCATCGCCTCGAACATGTCGTGCATGCGCCGCTCGCTGACCGGGCTTTCCACCACGACCACGAGCTCCGGCTTGTTCGAGGATGCGCGCACCAGGCCCCAGCTGCCGTCCTCGACCGTGACGCGCACGCCATTGACGGTGACGAGGTCGCGGATGTTCTGGCCCGCGACCTTCCCGCCCTGCTGCTGCAACGCCTCGAAGTGCTTCACGACAGCGTCGACGACGCCGTACTTCGCCTCGTCGGCGCAATGCGGCGACATGGTCGGCGACGACCAGGTCTTCGGCAGCGCGTTCTTCAGGTCGGCCATCGACTTGCCGGGGGCGCGGTCGAGCATTTCGCAGATCGCGATCGCCGACACCAGGCCGTCGTCATAACCGCGGCCGAACGGCTTGTTGAAGAAGAAGTGGCCGGACTTCTCGAAGCCGGCGAGCGCGCCCAGTTCATTGGTGCGCCGCTTCATGTAGGAATGGCCGGTCTTCCAGTAGACCGTCTTCGCGCCCTGCTTCTGCAGCACGGGATCGGTCACGAACAGCCCGGTCGACTTCACGTCGACGACGAACTGCGCGTTGGCATTGATCGCCGACATGTCGCGCGCCAGCATGACGCCGACCTTGTCGGCGAAGATCTCCTCGCCGGTGTTGTCGACCACGCCGCAGCGGTCGCCGTCGCCGTCGAAGCCGAGGCCGACATCGGCCTTGTGCGCCAGCACCGCATCGCGGATCGCGTGCAGCATCTCCATGTCTTCCGGATTCGGATTGTATTTCGGGAAGGTATGATCGAGCTCGGTGTCGAGCGGGATCACATCGCAACCGATCGCCTCCAGCACCTGCGGCGCGAACGCGCCCGCGGTGCCGTTGCCGCAGGCCGCGACGACCTTCAGCCTGCGCTTCAGCTTCGGCCGGCTGGTGAGGTCGGCGATGTAGCGCGCCGGATAATTCTCGTGGAATTGATAGGAGCCGCCGGCCTTGTTGTTGAATTCGGCGTTGAGCACGATCTCCTTCAGCCGCGACATCTCGTCCGGACCGAAGGTCAGCGGGCGGTTAGCGCCCATCTTGACGCCGGTCCAGCCATTGTCGTTATGCGAGGCGGTGACCATGGCGACGCAGGGCACGTCGAGATCGAACTGCGCGAAGTAGGCCATCGGCGTCACCGCGAGCCCGATGTCATGCACCTTGCAGCCCGCCGCCATCAGGCCCGAGATCAGCGCGTATTTGATCGAGGCGGAATAGCCGCGGAAATCGTGACCGGCGACGATCTCCTGGCGGACGCCGAGCTCCGCGATCAGCGCGCCGAGCCCCATGCCAAGCGCCTGCACGCCCATCAGGTTGATTTCCTTGTTGAACAGCCAGCGCGCGTCGTACTCGCGAAACCCGGTCGGCTTCACCATCGGCTCGGATTCGAAGGCGTAGGTGTTCGGAACCAGCGCGGGTTTCGGCTTGGGAAACATCAGAAATGGCCTCGTGGAAATGCGGAGGAGCGATGCCGCTGGCTTTAGCGAATGCATCGCCGCAGCGGAAGGCAGGATTGACGGCTTGTGGCCAATAATTAAGGCAGATTTGGCGTCGGCGAAATACTGTCGTCATCCACCCATCCTTGCACGGCGGCGCAACACGCCACGCCGTTGCGCCCTGCGAGCTGCTTGACCGCTAATCGCTCTGACCCAGCATGGTTTCTGCAGGGGCGGCGCTAGGCAAGGACAGGCATTGCCGTGCGGTTGTTATTTCAGCCGCTCCCGGCGCTCTGCAATCTGCGCGTCGAACAATTGACACGTCGGGCAACTCACCGATATATTTCATCGTCGCAACAATTAAGCCCGCACCGGAAAATCCGCTGCGGGCTTTTTGAATTGGACAAGACGCTGTCGGCCAATCCACTGCCGGGCGCGCCGCAATTGGCCACCGCAACGAACTGAGCTGGCCGATAGCCAGGGCCGACCTCGCCGACAGGCGGCGGTCCGGCGAACACGATGGACAAGCCGAGCCGGAAGCGACACTTCCGCGCCGCCGCGCAAGCTATCCTTCAAGCACTTGCCTTCAAGCACTTGCCTTCAAACACTCAAAGCCAACCCAGCACTCTCCGCGAGGCGCGCCGCACGCGCTCGCCCGAAGATGCCCGCAATATCTGTAGGTGATGATCAATGCCTGATTACTCTCTGGTGCCGGTGGACCATCAGCCGGATTTCGATGACTACTCGCTCGTTCCCGTTGACCACGATCCGTTCGCCGCGGATGGCGTAACTCAACAGGCGCAGATTCAACAGCCGCCGACATCGACTCAACTAACGCGGCCACAGCCGCAAACCCAGCCGCAACAGCCTGCGACAGCAGCCGGTCAGCCCGGCGTCAACGGGCCGGCGACGGGCAACAGCCCCAGCGGATCGGGTGGCGTCGCTGGCATCAAGCGCTTTGGCGGCGCCGAAGGTGGCGACTTTCCGAGCCGCAATGCGGGGATCGGTTTCGAGAGCGCGGAGCGCGCATGGGACGCTGCCCGTAAGGAAATGATAGACCTTGGTGCCCAATATTACCCGGAAGAGACCAAGAGCAGGGGTTTTATCCCGGAACTGGGCGTGGAAATTCATAAGCGCGGCGGACTATATTACTACGATCAGATAGCGCGCGGATTCCAAGACGGAGCGCTGGGCGGTGGTGTGGGGTTTGGCGACAGCGGTGCGGTGGCACGTCGGCACATGCACTGGGATGATCAGCACGAGAGTGATGGAGATCTAGACAATGCGAAGGCTTATTCGCAGAAAACTCCGGATTATCGAGCGTGGGTTGGATCTTGGGATGGGAGCTATTTGTATTGGCTTCACGGCAAGCCAACGGGGTCGAGAATGCCTGATTGGAATCGATACAAATATTGAGTCATGCCGATGAAAATGTTCGTGCTCGCCGGAGCCTTATGCCTTCTGCTCGCCAATTCAACGGTATGCAAGGCAAACTCGGGCCCCTGGTGTAAGCCGGATGTCGTGACTTTGACTTTCAAAAATCAACAAGGCGGGGATCTTGCGAAGATCGAACTTCGCACCCTCAAGGCAGTTTGCGACCGAAACCCGGAAAAGAAAGGGTTTGGGGTAGGCTTGGAACGGTCGATGCGCATTGAACACAATGGGCAATGGATTGATGTGCCGAAAGAGTGTCTATCCGTTTTTCCTTTTGGGGAAGATGAGGTGTCGCTATCGGGTGACGATGCCGGCCTAGGCATAGCTATTATTGGGAAACCGACGGAGAGAGGCGAGCGTTTAAAAGTCTCGATATTCAAACACGGTGATGAAGTCTTTTGCGTTCAGGTCGTGCGCTGCCCGAATGTCGACGACCCGCCCGGCTATATCAGAGAGTGCAGTAGGGATTTACAGTGAGCACGCCGGGAGATCGGCGCGACGCTCTGCGAAAGCGCCTCAGGTCTGACGTTGCCCGCGAACGTCTGGCGCAAATGCCGCGCCGTCGCGAAGATCGACTCGACTACGCTCTCATTCCCAAAATGTGAACAAGCAGCGCACTGAATTCCCTCGCGGCGACTTGTGTGTCCGCCTTCCTCAGTTTCGGCGGAATTTCTGCCGTTCTGAGGAGACGATGCGCATCACGGAGGAAGACATCCAGCGGAAGACTTGGATAGGCTTTGATGCCAATCGGCCTTACTGCTCCAGCAACAATTTGCCGTTGGCATATTCGAAGCGCTTCAGCTTCGACAGGAAGGACAGGCCGAGCAGGTTTTCCGACAGCGCCTCGTCGGGCAGCACCAGGGCGTCGACGTCGCGCACGGTGAGGCCGCCGATCTCGATCATGGCGATGCGGGCGCGCGCGGCCTTGATGGTGCCGTTGGCAGTGGTGACGCGCGAGGTGTAATCGCCCGGCACCGGACGCAGGCCGAAGCGTGCCGCGGACGTTTCGTTCAGGGCTACCACCGAGGCGCCGGTGTCGACCATGAAGTTGATGCGCTGGCCGTCGATCCGGCCGTCGGTCGCGAAATGACCGCGAGGATCGGGCGCAATACTGAGCGTGCGGGCGCTGGCCTGCGCCACCGTGACGGCTGGGGCCATGATCTGCTTTGTGGTGGTCGCGGCGGCGGGCGACATCTTGCTGGCCATCTGAGCCATGAAGGTGCCCAGCCCGATCAGGATGGCCGCGAAAATCATCAGGTTACGCATGACACCATACTCGGAAAACCGAACACGCAATTTCACCACGCCGCCCGCCCCGCCGCGAGCGAGGGCGGCGGCACGAGCCTGCCATTTTGGCGAAAAGGATGAGCGAAGGGTTAATGCGAGCCCCAAGGGGCGGCCGAATGACGTCGGTCGCCCGCGAGGGCCGCAATTTCCGGCCCTCAGGCCGTCTCTCAGGCCGTCTCTCAGGCCGTCCTGGCGACCGGGCTCGGCATCGCAACGCGCAGCGCGTAATAGACCGCGCCCGCGATCCCGACACCGAAGAACCAGCCATAGACCGCCCACCACGCCGGCAGGATCGAGGTGAAGTTCGGCAGCACCGACGAGAACAGCGCGCCGATGCCGGCGGCGATCAGCGCGCTGACGTTCCAGCCGTTCTGAAAGCGATATTCGCCGTTCTCCTGATACAGCGCCGGCACGTTCACACGGCCTTTGGCGATCAGGTAATAGTCGACCATCATGACGCCGAAGATCGGTCCCATCGTCGCGCCGATCAGCCCGACGAACGAGGCGGCGCTGCCCTCCCAGGGCGCGAACGGATACAGCGCCAGCGCGATCAGCGCCGCGATATAGCCGCCCTTCTTGAAGTCGATATGCCGCGGAAACACGTTCGAGAAATCGAACGCCGGCGAGACGAAATTGGCGACGACGTTGATGCCGAGCGTCGCCACCGCGAAGGTGACCGCCGCGAGCAGCGCCAGGAACCAGCTGTCGAACTTCGCCGAAATCTGGTCGGGATGCAGCAGCACCTCGTGATAGACGTTGAACGCCGCGATCGTGGTGACGCCGGCGACCAGCGAGAACAGGATCAGATTGACCGGCAGGCCCCAGATATTGCCCTTGCGCAGCGCGGCTGCATCGGGCGCATAGCGCGAGAAGTCGCAGAAGTTGAGATAGAGGGCGGCGAAATAGGTGATCCAGGTCGCGGCGACGGCGCACAGCGCCGGGAACGAGCCGGGCACGCCGGGTACGCCAGCCTCCTTGGTCTTCTCCAGCAGCACGTCCTGCGGGATCGGCGCGGTGAGCGAGATGCCGCCGGCCGCGATGCACAGATAGATCGCAAGGATCAGCATCATCAACCACACCGCAGGTCCCGCCCAGTCCTGGAAGCGCCGCACCGTTTCCATGCCGCGCTGGATGATCAGGAGCTGCAGCGCCCAGATCACGACGAAGCAGATCACCTCGAGCGTGGAATGGCCGAGCATATGGCTGGACTGGTGGAACGCCTTGAAGCTGTCGATGCGCGTCAGCAGCGCAACGATCGCGCCCGAGGCCGCCGCAGTCTGCGCGCCGTACCAGAAGCAGGCGACGACAGCGCGGACCAGCGCCGGAATGTTGGCGCCCCAGACCCCGAACGAGGCGCGCGCCAGCACCGGATAGGGCACGCCGGTCCTCACGCCGGCATTGCCGATCAGGCTCATCAGCACGAAGATCACCAGCGACCCGACGCCGATCGCGAGGATGAAATTGACGAAGCTGCCGCAGAGCAGGAACAGGCTGGCGGCGAGATAATAGCCCCACAGGCTATGCACGTCCGAGGTCCAGACGTTGAAGATGCTGAAGGCGCCCCAGTTGCGTTCCTTGGCCGGCGCCAGGTCTTCGTTGTACAGCGACGGCGATGCGTTCTTGATCTCCACGGTGACCTCCCCAAACTGCGAGCCCGTGATCCCATCCCAGCGTGCAAATCTAACCACCGTTTGCGGACGCTCGCCAGCGTTACGTCCCGGATGGTGCGGGTCTATGCCCGTCATTGCGAGCGAAGCGAAGCAATCCATCGTGCGGCATGCGCGGAACGATGGATTGCTTCGTCGCTATCGCTCCTCGCAATGACGGCGATGCATGAGATTCGCGACCCGTCACGTGCCGCGCGGTTTCACGCGCCTGGTCGGCATCGCGCTGGCGGGATCTTCCGGCCAGGGATGGCGCGGATAGCGGCCGCGCAGGTCGGAACGCACCGCAGCGTAACTGCCGCGCCAGAAGCCGGGCAGATCGCGCGTCACCTGCACCGGCCGCTGTGCCGGCGACAGCAGTTCCAGCACCAGCGGCACCGCGCCCTTGGCGATCGAGGGATGGGTGTTGAGCCCGAACAGCTCCTGCAGCCGCACCGCGATGGTCGGGCCCTGCTCGGCCTCGTAATCGATCGCGAGCTGCGTTCCGGTCGGCGCCTCGAAATGCGTCGGCGCCTCGCGATCGAGCCGCGCGCGCAATTCCCACGGCAGCAACGCCATCAACGCGTCCGACAGGTCGCCGGCGGACAGGTCCTTCAGCGCGGTCTTGTCGCAGAGCGCCGGCACCAGCCAGTCGTCGGCACGCGCGGCGAGCGCGGTGTCGGACAGATCGGGCCAGCTCTCGTCCTCGGCCTTGCGCAGGAACATGACACGGTCGCGCCATTGCTTGGAGTGCTTCGACCACGGCAACCGGTCGAGCCCGGCCGCGATGAGCCCGTCGGCGAAGACGCGCGCGGTCTCGGCCGAGGGCGACAGCGACATCGGTGCTTCCGACAGCGTGATCGCGTGCAGCGAACGCCGGCGCCGCGCGCGCAGCGCCATCGCGCCGCGGTCGAACGTCACCTCTTCCACGTTCTCGATCTGGTCGGCGAAACGCTGCTCGATCTCCTCCTGGGTGATCGGCGCCGCCAGCAGGATGCGGCCGCTCGCGGCCGTGCCGGTCAGTTCGGCGACCGCGATATAAGGCAGCCGCGCCAGCGCCGCGGTCTGCTCGACGGCGGCACCGCGGCCGTTGGCCAGCACGAAGCTGCCATTGCCGCGGTTCCTGGCGACCCGATCCGGGAATGCGAAGGCCAGCATGACGCCGGTGGAGAGATCCTTCGCTTCGCCGACAGCCGACTTCACCTGCGCGGCCCAGCGCGCCGCCATGCTGCGAGCGCTCGATGCGCGCTGCGAACGGTCGCGGCGGAACTGGTCGAGCCTGACGTCGAGATCGACACTGTCGCCGCCGAGCCCGCGCTCGGTCAGAACCGCGGCGATCTCGGCCGCCTCCTCGCCCATACCGAAGCGGGCGGAATCCACGATCATGCGCGCCAGCCGCGGCGGCAGCGCCAGCGCGCGCAGGCTCTGCCCTTCCTCTGTCATGCGGCCATCACCGTCGAGCGCCCCGAGCTCCGACAGCAGCGATCTGGCTTCCTTCAGCGCCGGTCCCGGCGGTGGATCGAGGAAGGCAAGGCCCGCGGGATCGCTGACGCCCCATTGCGCGAGGTCGAGCACCAGCGAGGACAGATCGGCGGAGAGGATTTCGGGCGCGGTGTAGGCCGGTAGCGACGCGGTCTGCGGCTCGTCCCAGAGCCGGTAGCAGACGCCGGGCTCGATGCGGCCGGCGCGGCCGCGCCGCTGATCCACCGCGGCGCGCGACGCCCGCACAGTCTCGAGCCGCGTCAATGCAATGTCTGGCTCGTAGCGCGGCACCCGCGCGAGGCCGGAATCGACCACAATGCGGACGCCCTCGATGGTCAGCGAGGTCTCGGCGATCGAGGTCGCCAGCACCACCTTGCGGGTGCCCTTCGGCGCCGGCGCGATGGCGCGATCCTGCACGCTGGCATCGAGCGCGGCGAACAGCGGCACGATCTCGACCGCGGCGTCGTGCACGCGCTCGGCCAAAAAAGTCTGGGTGCGGCGGATCTCGGCGGCGCCCGGTAGGAAGGCGAGCACCGAGCCGGCATCGGCGCGCAGCGCGGCCGCGATCGTCTCGGCCATCTGCCGCTCCAGCGGCGCGTCGACCTTGCGGCCGACGTAACGGGTCTCGACCGGAAAGGCGCGCCCCTCACTTTCGACCACCGGCGCGTCGCCGAGCAGTTTTCCGACGCGTGCGCCGTCGAGCGTTGCCGACATCACGAGGATCCGCAGGTCCTCGCGCAGGCCGGTCTGCGCGTCGCGCGCCAGCGCCAGCCCGAGATCGGCATCGAGCGAGCGCTCGTGGAATTCGTCGAATAGCACCGCGGCGACGCCGTTGAGCTCGGGATCGTCGAGGATCTGGCGCGAGAAGATGCCTTCGGTGACGACCTCGATCCGAGTCGCGCGCGACACCTTCGAGCCGAAGCGCACGCGATAGCCGACGGTCTCGCCGGCACGCTCGCCGAGCGTCTTCGCCATCCGCTCCGCGCTGGCGCGCGCGGCGATGCGGCGCGGCTCCAGCACGATGATCTTCTTGCCCCTCGCCCAGGGTGCATCGAGCAACGCCAACGGCACGCGCGTGGTCTTGCCGGCGCCCGGCGGCGCCACCAGCACCGCGGCGTTGTGGCCCTCGAGCGTGCGATCGAGCTCATCGAGCACGGCGTCGATCGGCAGCGGACTATCGAATTGGCGCGGCAAGGACTTTTCATCATCGCAGCGGCGCTCGGGCCGGGCTGCGTCCCATGGTTAACAATCCGTGTCGGATTCCCTCGCCTCTTAGACCATTCGCCGGCTACGGGAAACCCGCGGAAAGGTCCGGTTTGGTGGCACACCATTTGTATCAATAAAGGAGAAAGCAACCGATCGGGCCGATGATAGGCACGATCACGCCGGAACGAGACAAAGATGACCACGAACGGCACAGCCGCTGCGACAGATCGTTCCGCCCCAGGCGCGAGCGGACGCGTCGACTGGGTCGACTACGCCAAGGGCATCTGCATCATCATGGTCGTGATGATGCATTCGGTGCTGGGGGTCGAGAAGGCCGCCGAGCAGACCGGCTTCATGCATTACGTCGTGATGTTCGCGAAGCCGTTCCGGATGCCTGACTTCTTCCTGATCTCGGGCCTGTTCCTGTCGGTCGTGATCGATCGCGACTGGCGCACCTATCTCGACCGCAAGGTGATGCACTTCGCCTATTTCTACGTGCTCTGGGTGACGATCCAGTTCGGCTTCAAGGCGCCGTCGCTGGCCGCCGAGACCGGTTGGGCCCAGGTTGGGCTGCAATACCTCGAGTCCTTCATCGAGCCGTTCGGCACGCTGTGGTTCATCTATCTGCTGCCGATCTTCTTCGTCGTCACCAAGCTCGCGCGCAACGTCCACCCGCTCGTGATCTGGCTGATCGCGGCAGCGCTGGAGACCGCGCATGTCGCGACCGGCTGGACCGTGGTCGACGAATTCTGCTCGCGCTTCGTCTACTTCTACACCGGCTATGTCCTCGCCGATTACGTGTTCGCGCTCTCGGACCGCGCGCGGGCACGGCCTGCGCTTGCCCTGCTCGGGCTTGGGCTCTGGGCGCTGATCAATGGCGGCCTGGTTGCGCTCGAGGTGAGCGAATGGCCGGTCGTCTCGCTGGCACTCGGCTTTGCCGGCGCCTGCGCGATCATCGTGACCGGCACGCTGCTGGCGCGCGCGCACTGGCTTGGCTTCCTGCGCTTCTGCGGCGAGCATTCGATCGTGATCTATCTCGCCTTCTTCCTGCCGATGGCGGCGTCACGCACCCTTCTGCTGCGCTTCGGCGTCATCCACGACATCGGCCTGATCTCGCTGATCGTGACCGCGGTCGGCGTCGCCGGCTCGCTCTTGATCTGGCGGCTGGCGCTGGCGGCGCGGGCCAATTTCCTGTTCGAACGGCCCGATGCGTTCTGGATTGCCCCGAAAAAGGCGGCGCCCTCGCTGCAGGCGGCCGAATAAGCCCCGACAGTGCCAGAAGTCATAACAGCCGGATTCGTTCCGACGGCGGGAATCCGGCCGTTCGAATTTTCCTCGCATTGAAATTATTGGCTTTTTGGTCCCGAATGTTTCGTCGTCGGGCCGGCGACGAAACAATTCTCCCGTTCACGAAACCATTTTCCGCTTTTCGCGCAGACATCCGGAAACGGGCCGTAACTAACAATTCTCCCAACGAACCGCCGCCCAACGGCGAACTGGGAGCCTGTCATGCCGAACGTCATCGCCATCAACTCTGCAGCCACGAAGCATATCGACGCTGC
This sequence comes from Bradyrhizobium sp. USDA 4538, assembly GCF_024171045.1. NCBI lineage: Bacteria > Pseudomonadati > Pseudomonadota > Alphaproteobacteria > Hyphomicrobiales > Nitrobacteraceae > Bradyrhizobium > Bradyrhizobium sp. USDA 4538. Next base: position 4,334,092 of record NZ_JALJZE010000001.1, on the reverse strand, counting down.
TCGCGCGACCTCGGATGAAACGCTGCTCGCGCGTATCGCCAAGAATAACCGCACCTCGATGCACACGCTCTATTCCCGTCATAACGTCCGGGTTTACCGCTTCGTGCTCCGCATGGTGCGCGACACCACGATGGCCGAGGACCTGGTGAGCCAGGTGTTCCTGGACGTCTGGCGCACCGCGGCCCAATTCGAGGGCCGCTCGCAGGTCTCGACCTGGCTGCTCTCGATCGCCCGCTTCAAGGCGCTGACCGCGCTACGCCAGCGCAAGCATGAGGACATCGACCAGGACGACGTGCTGGAGATCGCCGACGGCGCCGACACGCCGGAAACCTCGCTCGATCGCGCCACCACCAGCGAGATCCTCCGCGCCTGCGTGGCCAAGCTGTCGCCGGCTCACCGCGAGATCATCAATCTGGTCTACTACCATGAGAAGTCGGTCGAGGAGGCCGGGCAGATCATCGGGATCCCGCAGAGCACGGTGAAGACCCGCATGTTCTATGCCCGCAAGCAGCTCGCCGACCTCCTGCGGGGTGCCGGCGTGGATAGCGTCGCCGCATAAAAGACTGCAAATTCAATACCTTAAATGGAAATCACGCGACCCGGGCAATTGTTCACGAAGCCGAAAAATTCAGGCGACGAAACAATTGAAACAATCGACGACATCACCCGGAAAAACGCGACCTCTATACCTATATCCAACGACGCAACCCCAACCCCAATTCACTGAACCGGTTTCGATACTTCTTCGTTCTAACCTCCCAAGTAGCCTCCAACGACCCGGCCGGGATGCCCCCCAGCCGGGTCGCTCTGTATTTGACGCGACGTCGTGAAGCCGAGTGCACCTCGCCTCACACAGACGTGACGCGGCCCGCGACCGGCCCGCCGTAACGGCCAAACCGTCCTCGCGAAGAACATCAGGCGTACCCGGCACGGCCCTCTGGCGCGCCGGGACTCTGATGGACGGATGACGATGCTCAGCCTTGCCCTTGCCCTGCTTGCCGGTGTCGCCACCGTCGCCGCCCCTTGCACCCTGCCGATGCTGCCGATCCTGCTCGGGGTATCGATAGGCCAGACCGGCAAGGCGCGGCCCGCGATGATCGCGCTCGGCTTCGTGATGTCATTCTCTGCGGTGGCATTGCTGCTGAGCGCGATCACGCGCGCCTTCGATTTCGATCCGAACGTGCTGCGGACCGGCGCGGCCGTGCTGCTCGCGGGCTTCGGCCTCCTGATGATCTGGCCGGCGCCGTTCGAATGGCTGTCGATCCGGCTCACCGGCGCTACCAAAGCGTTTTCGAGCGAAACCGGTTCGCGTCAAGAAAGCGCGTCTAAACAACAGGGCAGCCTCGGTCATGCCGCGCCGTCGCAAAGCCTGTTCGGCGGCTTCGTGCTCGGCTCTACGCTCGGCCTGGTGTGGACGCCGTGCGCCGGCCCCGTGCTCGGCTCGATCCTGACCATCGTCGCGACCTCGAAGGACACCGCGTGGGCGAGCCTGCAGCTCGTCACCTACGCGATCGGCGCCGCGATCCCGATGCTTGCGATTGCCTATGGCGGACAGGCCGTCACCACGCGCGTGCGCAGCATGGCGCGGATCGCGCCGCGCCTGCAGCAGGGCTTCGGCGTCGTGATCGTCGCATTCGCCGCGCTGTCCTACCTGCAATACGACACGCTGATCGTGGCGTGGCTGACCCAGTTCTATCCCAACGGCCAGATCGGCCTGTAAGCCCAAAGGAGATATCGATGTCCCTGCGCTTGATTGCCGTATCCGCTCTGGTTACGGGCCTTGGCCTCGGCGGCGCCGTCATTCCCGGCCTCTGCACCGAGTCAGACGCGCCGGCACAGCCGGTGCCGCGGGCGATCGCCATGACAACCGGACAGAGCCAGACCGCGCCCGAATTCGTCGGCATCAGCAACTGGTTCAATTCGCAGCCGCTCAGGCTCGCCGACCTGCGCGGCAAGGTCGTGCTGGTGGATTTCTGGACCTATGGCTGCGTCAACTGCGTCAACACGCTGCCGCACGTCACCCAGCTCTATTCGAAGTACCGGGATCGCGGCCTCGTCGTGATCGGTGTCCACACGCCGGAATTCCCGTTCGAGCATTCGGCCTCCAACGTGCAGGCGGCGCTGAAGCGGCACGGCATCCTCTATCCGGTGGCGCAGGACAACAATTCGCAGACCTGGAACGCCTACCGCAACCAGTATTGGCCGGCGCAATACGTGATCGACCAGAACGGCAAGATCGTGTTCCAGCACGCCGGCGAGGGACAGTACGACGAGATCGACCGCACCGTCGCGCGGCTGCTCAACGCCAATAGCTAAAGCCTGATGAAAATCAGGTTGAGCTGGAACGGCGTCGAAAGCTCACCTCTCCCCGACGGGGAGAGGTGAACCGGGACCGCGCCAAGCCGATCCAGCCAAAACTCAACCCGCTCTAGTCGGACAATCCGCCCTCTTTGTCGTCACAGCTGACGTGGTAAGGTCCACGCCAGGTCGACGACGGATGGTGCGTAATGTTCGAAGGCTGGGATGCGGTCGTACTCGCCCGCGCGCAATTCGCTTTCACGATGTCGTTCCACATCGTGTTTCCCGCATTCTCGATCGGGCTTGCGAGCTATCTCGCGGTGCTGGAAGCGCTGTGGCTTGCCACCAGGCGCGAGGTCTACATCAACCTGTTCAATTACTGGCTGAAGATCTTCGCGGTCGCGTTCGGCATGGGCGTGGTCTCGGGCATCGTGATGTCCTACCAGTTCGGCACCAACTGGTCGTCCTTTGCCGACAAGACCGGGCCGGTGATCGGCCCGATGATGGCCTATGAGGTGCTGACCGCATTCTTCCTGGAAGCCGGTTTCCTCGGCGTGATGCTGTTCGGGCTCGAGCGCGTCGGCCCCAGGCTGCACTTCGTGGCGACGCTGATGGTCGCGATCGGCACGCTGATCTCGGCGTTCTGGATTCTGTCGGCCAATTCCTGGATGCAGACACCGACCGGCCACGCCGTCAACGCCGACGGCCAGTTCGTCGCCGCCGACTGGCTCAAGGTGATCTTCAATCCGTCGTTCCCCTATCGCCTCGTGCACATGGTGCTGGCGGCGTACCTCACCACCTCGCTCGTGGTCGGCGCGGTCGGTGCCTGGCATCTGCTGCGCGACCAGCATCTGGCGGGAGCGCGCGTGATGTTCTCGATGGCGATGTGGATGGCCACCCTGGTGGCGCCGATCCAGATCCTCGCCGGCGACCAGCACGGCCTCAACACGCTGGAGCACCAGCCCGCCAAGGTGATGGCGATGGAAGGCCATTACCAGAGCCACAAGGACGGCGCGCCGCTGATCCTGTTCGGCTGGCCCGACCAGCGTGAGGCGAAGGTGAAGTATGCGATCGAGGTGCCGAAACTGTCGTCGCTGATCCTGAAGCATTCGCTCGACGCGCCGCTGGCCGGCCTCGACACCGTGCCGCGCGAGAACTGGCCGCCGGTGCCGATCACCTTCTGGTCGTTCCGCATCATGGTCGGCCTCGGCTTCCTGATCATGGGGCTCGGCCTGCTCAGCCTTTTGATGCGCTGGCGGGGGATGATGTACCAGTCGCCGCTGCTGCATCGCTTCGCCGTGCTGATGGGCCCCGCCGGCTTCATCGCGGTGCTCGCGGGCTGGATCACCACGGAGACCGGGCGGCAACCGTTCACGGTCTACGGGCTGCTGCGGACCGCCGATTCGGCGTCGCCGCTGGCGGCGCCCGCGGTGGGCTCGTCGCTGATCGCCTTCATCATCGTCTATTTCGCCGTGTTCACCGCGGGCGTGATCTACATCCTGCGGCTGATGGCGCAGCCGCCGCATCCCGGCGAGCAAGGCCCGACGAAAGATCTTCCCGCCCGCGCAGCAGGCATCACGCCGGCGGCAGGTGCTGCCGTGGAGGGCGCGCGATGATCGATCTCGCCACGATCTGGGCCTTCATCATCGCCTTTGCCGTGTTCGTCTATGTCGTGATGGACGGCTTCGATCTCGGCCTCGGCATCCTGTTTCCGCTGTTTCCGCAGAAGACCGACCGCGACGTCATCATGAATACGGTGGCGCCGGTGTGGGACGGCAACGAGACCTGGCTGGTGCTCGGCGGCGGCGGCATGATGGCGGCGTTCCCGCTGGCCTATGCGGTGCTGATGCCGGCGCTCTACACGCCGATGATCGCGATGCTGCTCGGCCTCGTGTTCCGCGGCGTCGCCTTCGAATTCCGCTGGCGGACCCAGAAGGCGCGCAACAAATGGGATATCGCTTTCGCCGGCGGCTCGCTGCTTGCGACACTGGCGCAGGGGATCGCGCTCGGCGCCATCCTGCAGGGCATCCATGTCGAGGGCCGCCAGTACGCCGGCGGCTGGTGGGATTGGCTGACGCCGTTCAGCGTCCTGACCGGCGTCGCGCTGGTGATCGGCTACGCGCTGCTCGGCGCGACCTGGCTGGTGATGAAGACCGAGGGCGAGCTGCGCGACCGCGCCTATCATCTGAGCTGGATGTTGTTGGTCGCGATGCTGGGCGCAATCGGCGCCGTCAGCATCGCGACGCCTTTCCTCAGCGTGCAGTACACCCAGCGCTGGTTCGCCTGGCCCAACATCATCCTCACCGCGCCGGTGCCGATCGCGGTCGCCGCGGTCACCGCGCTGCTGCTGCGCGCGCTGAGCAACAAGAACGACCATCAGCCGTTCTTCCTGACGCTCGGGCTGTTCGCGCTGTCCTATGCCGGACTCGGCATCAGCATGTATCCGTACATCGTGCCGCAGAGCATCACGATCTGGCAGGCGGCGGCACCGACCAACAGCCAGGTCTTCATGCTGGTCGGCGTCTCGATCCTGGTGCCGCTGATCCTCGGCTACACCGCCTGGGCCTATTGGGTGTTCCGCGGCAAGGTGCGCCCCGGCCACGGATACCACTGATGCCCGAGGGCTCGAATCAGCGGCCGCTCGGCCAGCGCCTGCTGTGGTTCGCAGCGCTGTGGCTCGGCGGCGTCGGCACCGTGGCGCTGATCTCGTTCGCCTTGCGACTCTGGATCGCGCCGAAATGAGGCGGCCCGCGCAACGTGCCGCGACAATCAATGACAAAAAACAGAAGCATTACAGGGATATACCTGTGATGCCGCCCTAAGCTTGCCATCAAGCTGCCGCTGAGATTTGATGCTGCCTGATTTGCGGGTGGAGCAACCATTTGGCCGCGTGCCAACAAGGAGAGCTTTCAATGACGAAGTTTCGTCACCTGGTCTGGATGTTGATCGCGACGGGCGCGCTCGTGCTGTCGACGTCGCAGGGCTTCGCCCAGAACCGCCCGGACGCCGACGAGCCCGGCCTTGTTGCTGACGACGGCTACGAGCTCGACCCGGAATGGCAGAAGCAGGTCGTGTATTACCGGTCCAATGAGGCGCCGGGCACCATCATCGTCGCGACGGCCGAACGTCACCTTTATTTGGTGCAGGGCAATGGCCGCGCGCTCCGCTACGGTATCGGCGTCGGCCGCGAAGGCTTTCAATGGCAGGGCCTCGTGAGCATCACCCGTAAGGCCGAGTGGCCCGACTGGGTGCCGCCGCCGGAAATGATCGCGCGCCAGCCCTATCTGCCGCGCTTCATGGCGGGCGGCCCGGGCAATCCGCTCGGCGCACGCGCGATGTATCTCGGCACCACGGTCTACCGCATCCACGGCACCAACCGGCCCGACACCATCGGCACCGCCGTTTCCTCCGGCTGCTTCCGCCTGGTCAACAACGACGTCGCCGATCTCTACAACCGCGTTCCGGTCGGCACCAAGGTGATCATCCGGCAGAAGCCCGAACTCTGATCTCTACCCGCCTTCGATATCCGCCCTGATTTTCCCCGATCCTTCGCGAGAGAGAACCCATGCGTACATTTCGAGGCGGCCTGACGATCGGGCTCGCGATCGCCGCGCTGGTTGCGGCCGCCGCCATCACCTATGAGCGTTACGACACCCGCACGCTGAAGCGCACCGTCCGTCGCGGCGACGTGCTGTGCGGCGTCAACAAGGGCCTGCCGGGCTTCTCGATTCCGGACGACAAGGGTAACTGGACCGGCTTCGACGTCGACTTCTGCCGCGCGGTCGCGTCGGCGATCTTCGACGACCCGTCGAAGGCGAAGTTCGTGCCGCTCGACGCCAGCGAGCGCTTCAAGGAGCTGCAGAATCGCAAGGTCGACATCCTCTCGCGCAACTCCACCTGGAGCATGTCGCGCGAGACCAATTACGACCTCTATTTCCCCGCGGTCGCCTATTATGACGGCCAGGGCTTCATGCTGCCGCGCTCGCGCAACATCGATTCCGCGCTCGACCTGAACGGCAGCAAGGTCTGCGTGCAAGCCAACACCACGACGCAGCTCAATCTCGCCGACTATTTCCGTGCCAACAACATGAAGTACACGGAGATGAAGTTCGACAAGCTGGACGACGTCGTGAAGGCCTATAACTCCGGCCAGTGCGATACGCTGACGTCGGACGCCTCGCAGCTCTATGCGCTGCGGCTCAACCTCGCCAAGCCGAGCGACCACACGATCCTCGCCGACATCATCTCCAAGGAGCCGCTGGCGCCGGTGGTGCGCTTGCGCGACGACGACTGGATGATGATCGTGAAGTGGACGCTGTACGCCATGATCAACGCCGAAGAGCTCGGCATCACCTCGAAGAACATCGACGAGGCGCTGAAGTCGAAGAAGCCGGAGGTGATGCGGCTGGTCGGCACCGAGGGCAGCTATGGCGAGGATCTCGGTCTGACCAAGGACTGGGCGGTGCGCATCATCCGCCATGTCGGCAATTACGGCGAGGTCTACGACCGCAACGTCGGCGCCGACTCCAAGCTGAAGATCCCGCGCGGCATGAACCAGCTCTGGAACGCCGGCGGCGTCCAGTACGCGCCGCCGATCCGGTAGACTCTCCATCGTCATTGCGAGGAGCTCGCGACAGAATTGCAAAGCAATTTTGCGCTGAAGCGACGAAGCAATCCATTTCGCCACAAGTGGAGAGATGGATTGCTTCGCTTCGCTCGCAATGACGAGCCTATGCCAAGCCGCCCTCACCGCTGTCATCACCCGCGCGAAAGCGGGTGATCCAGTACGCCGCGGCTTCTCGGCTCAAGCGCCGACGTCTCTGGAATACTGGAACGCCCGGTCCCGTCTACGCCAAGGCTTCGACGAGGCTTTCGCTTTCAGGCGCGCCGAAGCTTGAGCGAAGGCGGCGAGCCGGGCGATGACAGCGTGTTGCGTAGCGACAATGACGCGGCGAAGATCAATACCCCTTGCCGCTCGCCAGCTGGTCGGTGTGGAAGTTGCTGTCGCCGAACAGCTCCTGGCAGACGCGGGCGCGCTTCATGAAGAAGCCGATGTCGAACTGGTCAGTCATGCCCATGCCGCCATGCATCTGCACGCCCTCCTGCACGGCCAGCGTCGCAGTGGTGCCGGCACGCGCTTTTGCCACCGCGACCGCGGTGGCCGCCTTGTCGACATCCGTATCGAGCGCCTGCAACGCCTTCAGCACGGCGGCGCGCGTGATCTCGATATCGATATAGAGCTGGGCGGCACGGTGCTGCAGCGCCTGGAATTCGCCGATCGCCTTGCCGAACTGCTTGCGCTCCTTCAGATAGGCCACGGTGCGGCCGAACACCTCGTCGGAGAGGCCGACCATTTCGGACGCCACCGTGCCGCGGCCGATATTGAGCACGCCCTCGAGCAGCCCAAAGCCCTGATCGACTTCGCCGAGCACGCTGTCGGCGTTGACCTCGACATTGTCGAACACGATGCGCGCCGCGTTGTGCGAATCGACCATCGCGGTGCGCTCGACCGCGAGCCCCTTCGCCTTCGGATCGACCAGGAACAACGTCAGCCCGTTCCTGTCGCCGGCGCCGCCGGCCGTGCGCGACGCCACGATCAGGAGGTCGGCGGTGTGGCCGTCGACCACGAAGGCCTTGTCGCCCGACAGCTTGAAGCCGTTGCCGGAGCGCGTGGCCTGCAACTTCGTCTGCAGCGGGCGATGCTTGGCGCCCTCATCGATCGCGAGCGCCGCCAGCAGCGAGCCGTCGGCGATCTTCGGCAGATGCTGCGCCTTCTGCGCCTCGCTGCCGCCGCGCGACAGCGCCGAGGCGGCGAGCACCGAGGTCGCGAGGAACGGCGACGGCATCAAGGTGCGGCCGATCTCCTCCATGACGATGCCGGCCTCGACGCAGCCGAGCCCGCTGCCGCCGAACTGGTCCGGCACCAGCAGGCCGGAGAAGCCCATCTCCGCAAATGTCTTCCAGAGATCGCGCGAGAAGCCGGTGGCATCCTTGGCATCGCGCAAGGACCGCAGATGCGCCACCGGCGCCTTGTCGCTGATGAGGCCGCGCGCACTGTCGCGCAGCATGGATTGTTCTTCGGTGAGGACGAGGGCCATTGGAAATCCGATCTAACGTTCTAAGCAACGGTCTGAGTTCGTCATTCCGGGGCGATGCGACAGCATCGAACCCGGAATCTCGAGGTTCCACAATGCGCAACTGCGCATTAGGGTTCGCCGCTTCGCGACGCCCCGGAACGACGGTGCAGCGATCACGCGCCCGGCAAATCGAGGATGCGCTTGGCGACGATGCCGAGCATCACCTCCGAGGTGCCGCCCTCGATCGAATTGGCCTTGGTGCGCAGCCAGGCGCGCGGGCGGGCGCCGCCTTTGGAGCGGTCGCTCTCCCATTCCAGCGCGTCGATGCCGCCGGCCGACATCAGGATCTCATAGCGGCGCTTGTTGAGCTCGGTGCCGTAATATTTCATCGCCGAGGAGAACGCCGGATGCGATTGCCCGGCCTTGGCGAGATCGACCGCGCGCTCGGCGGCGGCAGCGAGCGCGGCCTCGTCGACCTCGAAGCTCGCGATCTGGCTGCGCAGCTGCGCGTCATCGAGCTTGCCCTGCGCGTCCGCACCGATCGAGTCGGCGGCGATCTGGCCGAGCGGACGACCGACGCCGCGCTCGCCCATGCCGGAGATCATCGCGCGCTCGTGCTGCAGCAGATATTTCGCGACATCCCAGCCGCGATTGACGGTGCCGACGACATGCGACTTCGGCACGCGAACATTGTCAAAGAAGGTTTCGCAGAACGGCGAATAGCCCGAGATCAGGAGGATCGGCTTGGTCGACACGCCCTTCGAGGTCATGTCGAACAGGATGAAGCTGATGCCGTCATGCTTCTTCGCCGCCGGATCGGTGCGCACCAGGCAGAAGATCCAGTCGGCGTAGTTGGCGTAGGACGTCCAGATCTTCTGGCCGTTGATGATGTAATCGTCGCCGTCGCCGACCGCGCGGGTCTGCAGCGAGGCGAGGTCGGAGCCGGCATTCGGCTCGGAATAGCCCTGGCACCAGCGGATCAGGCCCGCGGTGATCTTCGGCAGATGCTCCTTCTTCTGCTCCTCGGTGCCGTATTTCAGCAGCGCCGGTCCCAGCATCGAGATGCCGAACGAGGTCAGCGGCTGACGCGCGCCGATCGCAGCCATCTCCTGGCGCACGATCTTGGCCTCCTCGCCGTCGAGGCCTCCGCCGCCATATTCCTTCGGCCAATGCGGCACGGTCCAGCCCTTGTCGCGCATCCGCTCGAACCAGACGCGCTGCGCTTCGGACGAGAATTTCGTGTTGCGGCCACCCCAGAAGGTATCGCCATCCGAGGTCATCGGCTTGCGCATCTCCGCCGGGCAATTCTGCTCCAGCCAGGCGCGGGTCTCCGCGCGGAATTTCTCGAGGTCGGCCATGGTGCGTTTCCAGTCAAATTCGACGAATTGGATTCGACCTTAGACCTACGCAGCCGCCGAATTCAATATGCCTCGCGGCCGCGCCATGCTCTGGCGTCGCTACTCACTGCGCGCGATCGGGTGTATCGCCGAGATGGGGTAACGCTTGAAAAACAAAAGGAAACGGACATGCGGCTGAAGCTGCTTTCGCCTAGCGAAATGAACGCCGCCCAGAAAGAAACCTACGACGAGTCGATTGCCGGCAAGCGCGGCGCGCCACCCGCGCCGATGATGGCCTGGCTGAACAGCCCCGAGATGGCACGGCATGCCACGCGGCTCGGCGAGGTGCTGCGCTTCGACACGATCTTTCCCCCAAAACTGTCGGAGATCGCGATCCTCGTCACCGCGCGGCACTGGACCGCGCATTACGAGTGGTATGCCCACAAGCGCCTGGCGCTGAAGGGCGGCCTCGATCCGAAGATCATCGAGGACATTCGCGTGCGCCGGACGCCGAGCTTCGACGAGCCCAAGGCCAGGGTGATCTACGACGTCGCCAAGGCGCTGCACGAAGGTCACGGCCTGCCGAAGGCACTGTATGACGAGGCGATCGAGGTGCTGAGCCAACGCGGCCTGGTCGAGGTGATCGGCCTCTGCGGCTACTACACGATGGTGTCGATGACGCTGAACACGTTCGAGTTCCAGCTGCCCGGCGGCGAGTTGTCGGAACTCTGCTAGGCCCGGCCGACCGTGGCGCCTTTCGGAAACGCTGCGTTTCCGGATCGATCGCTCCGGCGTCGGCAAATCCGGACTATATCAGGCGGCGAACCTCGCCCCTGATGGCAGGGGCATTGACGTCAACGGAGTCCGCTCATGCCAGAGAGTCCCCCCATCATCGCGGGCACCCGAATCGGACATGTCCACCTCAAGGTGGCCGATCTCGAACGCGCGCTCGGCTTCTATTGCGGCGTGCTCGGCTTCGAGCTGCAGCAGCGGCTGGGCACGGACGCGGCCTTCATCTCGGCCGGCGGCTATCACCACCACATCGGCCTCAACACCTGGGAAAGCAAGGGCGGCCATCCGCCGCCGCCGGGCACCACGGGCCTGTTCCACACCGCCATCCTCTATCCCACCCGCCCGGCGCTCGCCGATGCGCTGCACAGGGTGCTGTCGGCCGGCATCCAGCTCGACGGCGCCAGCGACCACGGCGTCAGCCAGGCGCTTTACCTGCGCGATCCCGACGAGAACGGCGTCGAGCTCTATTGGGATCGCCCCGAGGCCGAATGGCCGCGCAGCACGGACGGCAAGCTCGCGATGTTCACGCGACGGCTGGACCTGGACGACCTGCTGAAGCAGCGTGCGACGTAATTCCGCAAGGCGATAATCTCGTAGCCCGGATGAAGCGCAGCGAAATCCGGGGTTCGCTCCATGAGGTAATACTGCTCCCGGATTACGCTTCGCTCCATCCGGGCTACGAGTGCTTTCCCCTTCCCCCTGAAAGGCAGGGGTGTCCGGGGAAATTCAGGCATAGCGGAGCTCCATCTGGTCAGGTGAGATGGTTGATTTCCGACGGCTGGGGTTGATGGGCGGAGGTTTGTCGATGGCAGCGAGGGATCGACGCGTGAGCAGGAGCTGGCCGACGAGTTCGGCGAACCTGAGCGGGAGCATTTTGATGCAGTTGGTGTGAGCGGCGATGCGCAGCAGCAGGTAGGCAATCATCGCAGCGAGCACCTGAAGGCGGATCGCGTTGTCGTTGGCGCCGAGGAACTTGCGAATATCGAGATGCTGCTTGATCCAGCGGAACAGCAGCTCGATTTGCCATCGGCTCTTGTAGAGGGCGGCGATCTCGACGGCGCTACGGGCAAGGTCGTTGGTCAGGAGTGTGATCTTGCCGCCTTTCTCGCGTCTGATCTTGATGCGGCGGAGCGGGATTGGAAGGCGCGAATCGCCCTTGCTGGTGAGCTTCACCTCGTCATCGGCAAGGATTTCGAAGCCATCCCCGTTACGCTTGCGGATGGCGCGATGCCTGAGCGAGCGAAGACGGATGCTCGTCTTCGCCCGGGTAACGAAGAAAGCCTTGCTATCATTGATCTTCTGCCACCAGTCGAAACGGCAATAGCCCTTGTCAAACACATAGGTGGTGGCGGGCTGGATTGGGGTCTGTCGGCCGATCTCGATGTCATTGACGTTCGCGGCCGTCATCTCGACGCAGGTCGGGACATCGCTCCTTGGGTCGTAGACGACATGCAGCTTCATGCCGCGGATGCGGCCGTTCCACGTCGCCCAACTGCAGACCTTGCCGAGCGGGATCGGACTGGCGTCGATCAGACGCACCATCTCCATGCCTTCACTCCGCAGCTGGCGACGCGCCATCGCCGACAGCGCCGCAAAGGTTTGCGCGAAAATGCCGATCGGACGGCGGGCATTGGCATCGGACAACGTCGAGCGCGACAGCTTGCCGGTTCCCAAGTGATAGTGATGCTGCGAATTGGCGTTGAAGCCAGTCACCACCCCGCGCAGACTGCTGTTGCCGCTAAGCTGGGCATAGATCAGCGCCACCAGATGATCCCAGCTCCTGAACGACTTGTCGTAGGCATCCCCGTCCAGACGATCCACAACCGTCTGAAACTGCCGTCGATTGATCGGTTCAAGCAGCCTTCCAAAAATGCTACCGCGATATCGCATGCTCGGCCCTCTGTGTCTCGACAACCAGAAAAGACCGATTTGCCTCGGTCCTGCCGAGCATGCACCGCGACACAGTGAATCATTCCCCGGACACCCCTGCCTGAAAGGGGGAAGGTCGGGATGGGGGTTAGCCGCGGGCTCTGCTGCAAATGGAGAGAGCAGATCCCCACCCGCTTTGCTCTGCGAGCAAAGCGACCTCCCCTTTCCAAGGGGAGGTGAAGAGGTAGCTCGGATGGAGCCAACGGGTCGCGCGAACGCGCGCCCGATGACAGGCTCCGCGAAATCCGGGGTTCGCGCCGTAAGGTGATGTTGTCCCCGGATTGCGCTTCGCTTCATCCGGGCTACGGGTTCAGGAACGGGTGCACGAGCCAGCCGGCCACATATAGCCCAAAGCCGAACACCGTGTGCGTGACGAGGCTCTGCAGCCGCGCCGCCCATGGATGGGGCGTGCGGCTCGCGGCGATGCCGGCGCCCATCGCGGGCTGCATCACCAGGAACGGCGCGGCCACGCTGCCGATCCCGACCATCAGGGCCGGAGCGATGGTGGGCTGCCGCATCCAATCGAGGCCGACGATCGCAAGCAGCACGCCGGCAAAGCCGATCCCGATCAGATAATGCGCGGCCCATCCTATGACCCGTTCGCCCGCGATCTGCGGTGACGCGGCGATGCGGTCGTGGCGCAGGCGGGCGGATACGAGATGGCCGAGCCAGCGGCCGACCAGGGCATAGTCCAGCGACGGGATGCCAAGGAGGCGCGTGCGGACCATCCCCCAGATGTCCATCACGACGGTCGCGCCGGTCCCGATCAGCACCGCGCTCGCCACAAACTCCGCGGCTTCAACCATGTGCGGTCTCCGCCGGCGCCCGTGCCGCGACCATCCAGCACGCCGCGGTGAAGCGAATGTCGTTGCCGTGGATGTAACGATCGAAGGCACCGCACACGGTCTCGATCACTTGCGTGCGGCGCGGCTCCTCCATCGCCTGCAGCATCGTCCCGACCGGGCCGAGCCAACTCACATAGCGGGTCAGCTCCGATGCCGGAAAGCTGAGCGCGACATCGACCGGGTCGACCGCGATCGCGTCCCAGCCGCTATCCTCCAGGATAGTTTCGACCCGCTTCCGGTCGGCAAAGCCGAACTGCCCCGGCGCATCGGGACGCCGCGCCGGAAGATCCGGCAGCAACGGCTTCGCCGCCTGTTCCGCCGTCGTCATGAACGGGTTCTCGGCGGCGCCGCGCCAGGCGATGAAGCGGAGCGCAGCACCCGGCCGCGCGGCGCGGCGCAGATTGGCGAAAGCCTGCACCGGATCGGCAAAGAACATCACGCCGAGGCGCGAGATGATCATGTCGAAGCTCGCGGGCGCGAACGGATAGGTCTGCGCGTCGGCGCAGATGAAGCTGACCGGCCGCCCTTCCTGCTCCGCGCGGGCGCGCGCCGCCGCGATCATCGGCTCGGAAATGTCGATGCCGGTGCAATGCCCTTGACGGCCGAGCACGCGGGCCACAGCGAAAGTCGTGGCGCCCGTGCCGCAACCGATATCGAGCACCCGGCTTGCCGCGGCATCGGACACCGCCTGAACGAGCAGCTCTTCAAGCGGCCTGAACATCCCTTCCAGCACCTCGCGCGTCTCGACCCAGGCGCGGCCGGCGGCGCCGTTCCAGAGTTTGACCTGCTCGTCGTCGACTTGCGCTGCGACACCCATGATTCTCGTCCTTGTTGATGCTTGCCTTACGCAAGCGATAGGCTGGATACTGCCAGTTCAAGTGAACTTGAGGTCAAGGGCCATGCGGGACATCGATATCGCGGAGGTGGCGGAGCTATCGGGCGTGCGCGCCTCGACCTTGCGCTTCTACGAGGAGAAAGGTCTGATCGCCTCGCATGGCCGGCGCGGGCTGCGCCGCCTGTTCGATCCGGCCGTGCTCGACCGGCTGGCGCTGATCGCGCTCGGGCGCGCCTCCGGCTTCTCGCTCGACGAGATCGCAAGGATGTTCGCGCCCGATGGAAGACCGCGCATCGACCGGAAAATGCTTTCTGCCAAGGCCGACGAGCTCGACCGCACCATCCGCAGGCTCAACGCGATGCGCGACGGCCTGCGCCACGCCGCCGTCTGCCCGGCTCCGAGCCACATGGAATGCCCGACCTTCCGCCGCCTGCTGCGGGTCGCGGCGGCCGGCAAGATCGGCGAGAAGAAGGCGCGGAAGTCACGCCGCAAGTCGTAGAACGTAGCCCGGATGAGGGAAGCGATATCCGGGGACAGGTCTTTATTCCCCTTCCCCCTGAAAGGGGGAAGGTCGGGATGGGGGTCAGCCGCAGGCGATGTTGCAAGCGGAGAGAGCAGATCCCCACTCGCTTTGCTCTGTGAGCAAAGCGACCTCCCCTTTTCAAGGGGAGGTGGAAAGCTACTTCCCTTTCGCCATGATCGTCGCCGCCGCGATCAGCTCCAGGCCAATGCAGCCGTAGAACGGCAGCGAATAGCTGCCGGAGAGGTCGTGCAGCAGCCCGACCACGCCGGGGCCGAAGGCGTAGGTGATCTGGTTGATCGCGGTGATCAGGCTGACCAGCACGCCGAACGCACGCGGATCGAACTCGCGCTGCACGATCAGCGCCGGCAGCGTGATCAGATTGCCGACCGAGAAGCCGAACAGCGCGCAGGCCGCGATCTGCGCCACGTCATTGTGCACATTGATGATGACGGCGAGCGCGGCCGCCTGGCTGACAAAAGACAGCGCCGATGCCAGCCGCTGGTTGAGCCGATCGATCACGAAGGAGAACGAGACGCGGCCGACCACGGCCATCGCGGTCAAGAGCGCCATCGCCACCGTCGCGCGCTCGCGGCCGATCACCTGATCAAGATAGGCGATCAGATGCACGATGAAGCCGACCTGGGCAAACAGCACCAGCGCGAAGGCAATCGAGACCGAGAGGAAGCGGATGTCGCGCAGCGCCCGGCTGCGCACCTGCGTTGCCGACGGCGCGTCGGCCGCGGCGGCCGTGACCGCGTGCAGATGCACCGGCGGTTGCCCGACGAAGATCAGGATGACAGGCACCATCACCACGATCAGCAGCACCGCGGCCGCGATCATCGCGCCGGAGAAGCCGAAAGCGCCGATCCCCGCCACCAGCAGCGGAACGCCGACGATGCCGCCGAAGCTCGCGCCGTTCAGCGCCAGGCTGATCGCCATGCCGCGCTTCTTGTCGAACCACAGGCCGAGCGTGTTGGTGATGATGCCGAGGCTGGTGCCGGCCCAGCCGAACGCCAACAGCGCATCGGCAAGATAGAGCTGCCAGGGCTCGCGTACCTCGCCGATCGCAACCGCCGCTATCGCCATCGCGAAGGTGCCGGCGATCAGGCAGCTGCGCGCGCCGAACGCCTTGATCGCCTCGCTGACGAAGGCGACCAACGCGGCGCCGAACAGATAGAAGAAGGTCGTGCCCGACGAGATCAGCGATGCCGGCCAGCCGTGCAGCCGCTGCAGCTCGGCGACATAGACGCTCTGGCCGTAGAAGCCCAATCCCCAGCCGAAGGTCGCAAGCAGGAAGCAGACGACGACGATGCGCCAGCCTTCGTAGCCAAGCGAGGATTCATCAGGCAGCGTGGCTGAGGATGCGTCCATTTCTTGCTCTTGCTTCTCACATCGTCATGGCCGGACCAACCCGATCCCATGATGTGAACAGCGTTGCAAGCGGATCATTTCGAAGCTGATCGAAGTGTCAGCAAATGGCAGCAGCATGGTCCGGAAAAGTGCGAAGCGGTTTTCCGAACAGACCATGGTCAAACGACAAGCTTTAAATGCTGGGATCCGGGATTTCTTCCACCGCGCGCAATTTCGCGCGTCGCTTGGCGAATGAAGCGAACGAGAGCACGGCAAGGCCGAGCAGCACAGGCGGGAACACCACCCAGTTGACGGCATTCCAGCCGTAATGCGCGAGCAGTTGGCCCGACGAGAACGAACCGATCGCCATCATGCCGAACACGAGGAAATCGTTGAACGCCTGCACCTTGTTGCGTTCCTGCGGCCGGTGCGTTTCCAGCACCAGCGCCGAAGCGCCAACGAACGCAAAATTCCAGCCGATCCCGAGCACGAACAGCGTCGCCCAGAAGTGCGGCGCAGTGACGCCTGACAGTCCGATCATCGCGGCGACCGCCTCGAGCGCCAGCCCGAGCGCAACGATGACGGGCGCGCCGAACCGCGCGATCAAGGAGCCCGTGAAGAAGCTCGGGCCGTACATCGCAACGATGTGCCACTGAATGCCGAAATTGGAATCGCTGACCGACAGCCCGCACATCTTCATGGCGAGCGGCGCCGAGGTCATCACCAGATTCATCATCGGATAGGCGATCACGCCGCACAGCGCCGCGGCAATGAAGCGCGGCTGCTTTGCGATCTCGAGCAGCGGGCGGCCGCCATGCAGGTCCGCCGCCGCAGGCTTCGGCGCGTCGACGCCCGAGAGCACCGCCATCGCCACCAGCGCGACCAGCGCCTGCATCACGAAGGAGAACGCGAACAGATAGGGCGGCCAGATGTCCATGGTCCATTGCACGAGCTGCGGCCCGAGCACGCCGGCGAACACGCCGCCGGCCATCACCCAGGACACCGCCTTGGGCCGGAACGCGACACTGGCGCCATCGGCCGCAGCAAATCGGTAGGACTGCGCGACGGCGCCGTAGAGCCCGCCGAGGAAGGTCGCGCCGCAGAACAGCCAGAACGATGAATGCAGGATCGCCCAGGCGCCGAGCGCGCCGGTGAGCGTGCCGCAGAAGGTGCCGATGATGAAGGCGACGCGTCGTCCGTAGGCGCGCGAGATCGCGCCGGTCGGCAGCGTGCCGGCGGCAAGCCCGAGCACATACATCGAGAGCGGCACCGTCGCGAGCGAGACGTCGGGTGCCAGCGTCGCGCCGACGATCGAGCCGGTGGCGAAGATCACGGCCGAATTGGCACCGGTCAGCGCCTGCGCCGCCGCAAGCCGCCACACATTGCTGCGCGCCCGCGCGTCGTCGCTCGCCTCATCCGCAGCTGTCACGTCAATCATCGGTGGTCCCGCCTCGAAGCCCCGGCGGGAGCCCCCAATCGGGCGCACTATGGAGAGCGGGTCGAAGCCGATCAACCGGCGCAAACGGACGTACGCCATGCAGGAGGCGCACGAGGGGATCGCTTGCTCTCACAGAGCGACGTCACAGCAGCCCGGCACTTCTATCAGTACCGTCATCCTGAGGAGCGCGTAGCGCGTCTCGAAGGATGCACGGCCAACAGCCGGACCGTCGACCCTTCGAGACGGCCGCTCTGCGGCCTCCTCAGGGTGACGGTGAGAGAGCTGTCGCTCGATGATCGATCGCCTACCGCGCCGGCTTCTTGCCAGGCCGCTTCTCGGCGCGCAGCGCGCCGGTCTTGTGCACCTTGGAGCGCGGCCCGACGAGGTGCGGCTTGTGAACGTGCCATTCAAGCGCAAGCGTCGCGGCGAAACCGAAAAAGCTCGAGCGGCTCATGCCGAGTCCGGCGGCATGCTTGTCGATCCGTGTGATCAGGCTCTTCGGCAAATAGACGTTGACGCGCTCGGACGGGTCGGGCGGATCGACGCCGACCATGAAGAAGGCGGCGACGTCGGAGCCCTTCGGCGGCACGATGCGCTCGATCGGGGTCGGCTCCGGCAATGGCTTGCCCTGCTCGACCCAGCCGTCGACGGTCTGCGCCAGCGTCTGCTCGGCGCGCTCGATCGCGTCTTCCTGCGATCGTCCCGCGGCGACGCAGCCGGGAAAGTCCGGAAACCACGCCCCGAACGCGCCGCGCGGACCGCGCTCCAGCACGGCCGGATAAAGCCGTCTCTTCATTCTGGCCTCCGTCGCCGCAGTATGCTATTTCACACACCTCGGTGTGTCAAATCACACAACACGCGACATCGTGGGAGCGCGCGGCAATGGACCCGCAAGCCGAACTCCGCATCGTCCGCGCGGCCTATGCCAAGCAGATCCTGGCCGCCGCCAACACCATCAATCCGCGGCTGACGGAGGCCTTCGCCGCCATTCGCCGCGAGGACTTCGTCGGCCCGGGACCATGGATGATGCTGCGCTGGTGGAGCCGCGACTATGCGCCGACGCCCGATGCCGACCCGGTTTATCTCTACACCAACGATCTCGTCGCCTTGCGACCCGAGCGACGTCTCAACAACGGCCAGCCGTCACTGCATGCCTATCTCATGCACCAGGCCGCACCCACCGCCGGCGAGCACGTGGTGCATATCGGTACGGGCACGGGGTACTACACCGCGATCCTCGCGCATCTGGTCGGACCGTCCGGCCGCGTGACCGGCATCGAATACGATCCGGACCTTGCGGCAGACGCTCGCGCCAATCTCGCCGCTTGCGCAAATGTCGAGATCATCCAGGGCGACGGCACACAGGTCGCGTTCGAGTCCGCCGACGTGATCTATGTCAACGCCGGCTGCACCCGGCCTGTCGCGCGATGGCTCGACGGGCTCGCCGCCAGCGGCCGCCTGATCCTGCCGCTGACTTCGGATGAGGGATTCAAGGGCGGCGCGCCGGAGCAGGTGGCGCGATCCGGCGCCGTGTTCCGGATCCGGCGCGAGGAGGCAGCGTACCAGGCGGACTGGATATCACCGGTCGCGATCATTCCCTGCGACGGCGGCCGGGACGAGACGTCCGAAAAAACGCTCGCCGAAGCCTTCGCCCGCGGCGGCTGGCAGAAAGTGACGCGGCTCTATCGCGACGCCGGGATCCCCGATGAACGTTGCTGGCTGCGTGGGCCAGGCTGGTGCCTGGCTTACGATTGAGCGCGGCTACTTGCGGGCAAAGACCAAAATCATGTTGTTGGCCGGCATCTCGAAGCTGCCGGCGAGCTTGAGCCCGACGCGCTCCGCAAGCGTCTCGAGATCGGCGATATCGCGCACCCCCCACTCGGCGTCGCGCTCGCGCAGCGACGTGTCGAACACGGCATTGCTGAGCGCGGTGTGCTTGCCGCCGCGCTTGAACGGGCCGTAGAGCAACAGCCGGCCGTCGGCGCGCAGGTGCCGCGCGGCGCCGGCGAACAGGCCCTCGGCCACGCGCCACGGCGCGATGTGGATCACATTGGCGCAGAAGATCGCGAGCAGTTTGTCCGGACCTTTGCCGTCCGGCGGCGCCGGCGACCAAGCCGGGTCGGACAGATCAATCGGCTGCGGCGGCCGGATGTTGGCAAGGCCCGCATGCGCGCGCCAGGCCTCGATGCTGCGCAGGTGCGCCGCATGGAGATCGCTCGGCCACCAAGTGATGTCGGGCGCCTGACCGGCGAAAGAGACGACATGCTGGCCGGTGCCGCTGCCGGCTTCCAGCACGTCGCCGGATTGGCCGGCGAGGTAGTCCTTCAGGACGGTCCAGATCGGCTGATGGTTGCGATGGAACGCCGGCGCATCGAGCCGCCCGTCCGCCTCGACCGGCCGGCCGTCCTTGCCGAACTCCGCCACGAATTCTGCCACCGCGCTTCTCCCTACGCCTCAGCCGCATCTCAACCGCACAAACATGACAGGCGGAAGGCGCAGGACATGCGCTCCAGTGCCGGACTGCCCCTGTGGCATTAACCCCGTCGCAGCGCGCCTATTCTCCGTGTTGCCAGCCGATGGCCTTTGTGCTTTCCACTCTTTATATTGCGTTGGGATCATCGAGATTGAAGCCCGGGAAACGTCCTTGATCGCCACTTTCTCCAAGCCAGCCTTCGTCCTGGCGCTGCTGGCAAGCACCGCCATGGCCGCGCCCGCCAAGGCCCAATCCGCCGCCGAGGGACAGAAGCTCGCCTTCGACCGCGGCAAGGGCAATTGCCTGACCTGCCACGTCATCAAGGGCGGCGACCTGCCCGGCACGATCGGCCCCGAGCTGAGCGGCCTGAAGGCCAAATACAGCCGTGACGAGCTGATCGCGATCGTGACCGACGAAACCAAGCGCAATCCGCAGACGGTGATGCCGCCGTTCGGCCGAAACCGGATTTTGAGCGAGAAGGAAATCGACGCGGTGGTGGACTTCCTGCAGACGCTGTGACGCCGCGACCGTCGCTTGAGGAGATTTTTTTTCGATGAACATCACGACCACCGAATTTTTCAAAGCGCGCCGCATGGTGCTGAAGGGCGCCGGCATCGCCGCGCTGATCGGCCTCGGGGGCATTCCGTTCGACGTGCCGCAGGCGCTCGCCGCCGCCAACGACAAATATCCCGAAGACGCATTCAAGCAGAAGAACGAGGCCGACGCGATCAAGGCGCTCTATGGCAAGACCGCCGAGCCGTCGGACAAGATCAAGATGGATGCGCCGGAGATCGCCGAGAACGGCGCGGTGGTGCCGATCTCCGCCACCACGACGCTGGCCGACGTCACCTCGATCTCGTTTCTGGTGAGCGAGAATCCGATCTCGCTGGTCGCCTCATACAGGATTCCGGCCGGCACGCTGCCGACCGTCTCCAACCGCATCAAGATGGCGAAGACCAGCAACGTCACCGCGATCGTCGAGGCCGGCGGCAAGCTCTACAGCGCCAAAAAGGAAATCAAGGTCACCGTCGGCGGCTGCGGCGGCTGAGTACGCATGATCCGGAAAAGTGGGAACCGGTTTTCCGACAAGATCATGCGCAAACAATAGGGATAATCAGATGGCATCGAGCATTCGCGTGCGCGCCACGTCAAACGGCGACACCACCGAGGTGCAGGCGCTGATCCAGCATCCGATGGATTCCGGCTTCGTCAAGGACGCCAAGGGCGAGATCATTCCGCCGCATTTCATCCAGCAGCTCACCTTCGAATATGACGGCAAGCCGGTGTTCGTCGCCGACTGGGGCGGCGGCGTCTCCAAGGACCCCTATGTCAAGTTCGCCTTCAAGGGCGGCAAGAAGGGCGACGATCTGAAGGTCAGCTGGGTCGACAACAAGGGCGCGACCGACACCGCCACGGCGAAGATTCAATGACGCGGCGCCTCGCAATCCGTGCTCTAGAGCGTTTTCGAGCGAAGTGGACGCCGGTTCGCGTGAAGAAAACGCGTCAAAGCAAAAATCTAATTGCAACGTTCGCGCTCGGCGTGCTGACGCTCGCGCCGGCCGCGCGCGCAGCCGACACCGTCGATCCCGCCGCCGACAAGGCGGCGTTCCAGAAATTCTTCACCAGCAAATTCCCCAAGCTGAAGCTCGAGGATTTCGTCAACGGTCCCTATTCGATGAATGAGGATCTGCGCAGGCAGTGGGAGGAGAAGGAGCAGTTTCCGCCCTACGAGTTCTCGCTCGAAGCCGGCAAGGAGATGTTCGCGACGCCGTTCAAGAACGGCAAGACCTACGCCGACTGCTTCCCGAACAAGGGCATCGGTATCCGCCAGAACTATCCCTATTTCGACGAGAAGGAAGGCAAGGTCGTCACGCTCGAGCTCGCGCTCAACCGCTGCCGCGAAACCAATGGCGAGGCGCCGTTTTCCTATGTGAAGGACGACATGGCGGCGCTCACCGCCTACATGGCCTTCACCTCGCGCGGCAAGCCGATGGACATCAAGATCCCGAACGATCCGCGCGCGCTCGAGGCCTATCAGAAGGGCAAGGAGTATTTCTACACCCGCCGCGGCCAGCTCAATTTCTCCTGCGCAACCTGCCACATCCAGAGCCCGGGCGAGCGGATCCGCGCCGAGGTGCTGGCGCCGGCGCTCGGCATCCTGAACGCGATGCCGATCTACCGCTCGGAATGGAGCGGCATGGGGACGACCAGCCGCCGCTTCACCACCTGCAACAGCCAGATCCGCGGCGTGCCGCTCAATCCGCAGGACGACGAGTACCGCAACCTCGAATACTATCTGTCCTATGTCAGCAACGGGCTGCCGATTTCGGGTCCGGGAGCACGGCCATGAGCGCGGCCATCAAAACTGTCCTCGCAGCATCAGCCCTGCTGATCGCAGCGGCGACCGGCGCCCTCGCCGCCTCCGAGGCCGACTACAAGGCCGCCTACGCCGCCGCCGAAGCCGCCAACAAGGAAGCAGGCAGCCTGCGCAACCAGTGGACCACCACCGCCTCGACACTATCTGCCGCAAAAAAGGCCGGTGAGGCTGGTGATTTCGACACCGCAGTCGCCAGGGCCAAGGAGGCCGAGGCACTGGCAAAGGCCTCGATCTTCCAGGCCACCAGCGAGAAGGAACGCTGGAAGGACATGGAAGTTCGTTAAGAGCGCGCAGGCCAGGGGCCGCGCGGAGAGAATGATGATCATCCGCCGCCGGGAATTCCTGAAAGCTGCGGCCGCCGCAACGCTGACGGCCGGTCTGCCCCGCCTTGCGCGCAGCGCCGACACCGCCAGCGTCTACGACCTCGAGCGGTTCGGCAACGCGCGCATCCTGCACATGACCGACACGCATGCGCAGCTGAAGCCGGTGTTCTTCCGCGAGCCCGGCGTCAATCTCGGCGTCGGCGCGATGGCCGGCCAGCCGCCGCACCTCGTCGGCAAGGCCTTCCTCGACCGCTTCGGCATCCGGCCCGACAGCGCCGACGCCTATGCCTTCACCTGCGTCGAATTCGAGAAGGCCGCCGGCCGCTTCGGCCGGCTCGGCGGCTTCGCCCACCTGAAGACGCTGGTCGACAAGCTGCGCGCCGATGTCGGCGAAAAGCGTTCGATCCTGCTCGACGGCGGCGACCTTTGGCAGGGCTCGGCGCTCGCCAACGCCATGAACGGCGCCGACATGGTGGAGGCCGCCAATCTGCTCGGCATCGAGGCGATGACAGGGCACTGGGAATTCACCTATGGCGAGCAGGTGCTGCGCGACAACCTCTCCCGCTTCAAGGGCGAGTTCCTGGCGCAGAACGTGTTCCTGACCGAGGAAGCCGCGTTCAACGACGCCAAGGCGTTCGACCCGGCTTCGGGGCGGGTGTTCAAGCCGTCCTTCGTCAAGGAGATCGGCGGCCATCGCGTCGCTATCATCGGCCAGGCCTTCCCCTACGTGCCGATCGCCCATCCGAAGCGCTTCACGCCGGACTGGAAGTTCGGCATCCGCGACGAGGAGCTGCAGAAGCTCGTCGACGGCCATCGCAACAACGACAAGGTCGAGGCGGTGATCCTGCTGTCGCATAACGGCATGGACGTCGACCTCAAGCTCGCCAGCCGCGTCACCGGCATCGACGTCATTCTCGGCGGCCACACCCACGACGCGATCCCGATCCCGATCACGGTAACCAATGCCGGCGGCGTCACGCTGGTGACCAATGCCGGCTCCAACGGCAAGTTCATCGGCGTGCTCGATCTCGATCTTGCCAAGGGCAAGGTCGCCAACGTCCGCTACCGGCTGCTGCCGGTGTTCGCCGAATTGCTGAAGCCCGATCCTGCGATGCAGACGCTGATCGACAAGATGCGCGATCCGCATGTCGACGAATGGAACACCAAGCTGGCCTCGGCCGACCGGCTGCTCTACCGCCGCGGCAATTTCTCCGGCACCGTCGACCAGTTGATCTGCGATGCGCTGCTGAACGAGCTCGACGCCGAGATCGCGCTGTCGCCGGGCTTCCGCTGGGGCATCACCACGCTCGCCGGCCAGCCGCTGACCATGGAAGACGTGCTGTCGGAAACCGCGATCACCTATCCGGAGACCTACGTCGCCAAGATGACGGGCAGCCAGATCAAGGATGTGCTGGAAGACGTCTGCGACAATCTGTTCAACGTCGATCCCTATTATCAGCAGGGCGGCGACATGGTTCGCGTCGGCGGCCTCGCCTACACCTGCACGCCGGCCGAGACTGTCGGCAAGCGCATTTCCGAGCTGAAGTTGGGCAACGGCAAGCACCTCGAAGCCGGCAAGCACTACAAGGTCGCAGGCTGGGCCTCGGTCAACCAGCAGAGCGGCGCGCCGATCTGGGATGTCGTCGCCAGGCATCTGCGCTCCGGCCGGCCGCCGAACCGCGACGAACCCGGCGTGACGCTGAAAGGCGTCGAGGACAACCCGGGCATCGCGAGGCACGGATGACGCGCCGCGCGCTGATCGCGGCATTCGGCCTTGCTGCGCTCGCGCTGGCGACGCCGCTCGCGCGTGCCCAGCAGGCGCCGTTGCAGGACAAGCCGTTCGCCGAGCACAAGGTCGTGCTGCAGCTCTCCGACAACGATCCGAGGAAGCAAGGCCTCGTCATCAGCGTCGCCAACAATCTGATGAAGCATTACGACCCCGACAAGGTCGCGGTCGAGATCGTCGCCTTCGGCCCGGGCATCGACCTGCTCAAGCCCGACAACCCGAACCGCAAGCTGGTCGAGAGCCTGATCGCGCAGGGCGCGCGGGTCGACATCTGCCTCAACACCGTCGACACGATCGAACGCGACAGCGGCAAGCGGCCGGACTACATCGCCGCCGCCACCCCCGTGCAGGTCGGCGTCGCACAGATCTTGCTGCTCACCGAGAATGGATACACGCTGGTCCGGCCGTAACGGCCCCGTCGTCATTGCGAGCCAACGGGTCGCGCGAACGCGCGCCCGCGGGAGCAGGGCTGGAGTTACGTGCGGCCGTAACTTCGTCTCTTCCACGACCTCGATGCATATCCCGTCATCCTGAGGCGCGAGCGGAGCGAGCCTCGAAGGATGCACGGCCCAGATGCCTTGTCCCATTCGCGGAAAGACCCGGGCCGTCCACCCTTCGAGACGCGCGCAAGAGCGCGCTCCTCAGGGTGACGGGATCCGGCTGGGGTGGGGATGGATTTGCTTTGAACGGACCCTATCTATGGAATAATATCCTCCATGTGACTCGGCCCGGAGAATAGGTAAGCCGTCATGATCTTTCGCCAGCTCTTCGACAGCGTATCCGGAACCTACAGCTATCTGCTCGCGAGCCGCGCCGGCGGCGAGGCACTGATCCTCGATCCGGTGCTGGAGAAGGCCGACCGCTACTGCAAGCTGCTGCAGGAACTCGACCTCAGGCTGGTCAAGGCCGTCGATACGCACCTGCATGCCGATCACGTCACCGGCCTCGGCGAGCTGCGCGACCGCACGCAGTGCATCACCATCATGGGCGAGCAGAGCAAGGCCGACGTGGTGTCGATGCGAGTCTCCGACGGCGACAAGGTGACGATCGAGGGCCTCTGCCTCGAGGCGCTGTACACGCCCGGCCACACCGACGATTCCTACAGCTATCTGATGGGCGACCGCGTCTTCACCGGCGACACGCTGCTGATCCGCGGCACCGGCCGCACCGACTTCCAGAACGGCAGCGCGCGGGCGCAGTACGATTCGATCTTCAACCGCCTGCTGAAGCTGCCGGAGGAGACCATGGTGTTCCCCGCGCATGACTACAAGGGCGACACCGTCTCCACCATCGGCGAGGAGAAGCGCTACAATCCGCGGCTGCAGGTCAAATCGATCGACGACTATGTCGAGCTGATGAACAACCTCAATTTGCCGAACCCGAAGCTGATGGACGTCGTGGTGCCCGCCAACATGCATGTCGGCCTGCACCAGGACGAACTCGCCAAGGAGGGCCTCTCCCTCAGCGCGCGCGACGCCATCGCGAGCCTCGGCCGGCCCGATATCCTTCTGGTCGATTTGCGCGAGAGCGCCGAGCGGGCCAAGCACGGCACGCTCGCGGGCGCGCTGCACGCGCCCTATCCGGGGATTTGCGCCACCCTGCAGCCCGGCGGCATGCTGCGCGAGGTCGCGGCCGCAACCGGCCGCCGCGTCGTGTTCTTCTGCGCCTTCGGCGAGCGCTCGGCGATGGCGGTGGCCGCCGCGAAGAAGGCGGGACTGGCCAACACCGCGCATATCGATGGCGGCATCGACGCCTGGAAGAAGGCCGGCGGGCCGGTGGTGATAACTCCGTAGCCCGGATGAAGCGCAGCGCAATCCGGGATCAGCCCATCCGCGGATTGAGTGGCCCCGGATTGCGCTTCGCTTCATCCGGGCTACAAGGCTACCGCGTCACCCGCTTCAGCTCTTCCGTCAGCCGATCCAGCGCATCCGCCAGCATCACGCCGCCGCACACCGTGAGCCGCTCCGGCAGCACGATGCGCTTGCTTTGCGGATAGAAGCGCTCCAGCGCCGGATGCAGCAGGAAGGCGCGGCCGTCATCCTCGGCGCGGTCGCCGGCTTCCGACACCAGGATGAAATCCGGCCGCAGTTTTACGATCGCCTCCAGCGAAGCAAACCCGCCTGCGCCGACGCCAAGTTCGCCGGCGGCGTTGGAGAGACCGGTTGCCGCCAGCAGCGAGCTGACCAGGCTGCCGTCGCCGGGCACAAAGCCACGCCGCTCCAGCGGCAACACGCGGTAGTGATGCGCGCTCGCCGCAGCGCGCGCCCGGGCGGTGGCCGCATCGAGGCGCGCGATCTCGGCCTCTGCGCGATCGGGATGCTGCACCACATCGCCCATCGCGCGGATCTGGTTCTTCACCTCGTCCAGCGTGCGCGGCACCGTGAATTCGACGAGGTGCAGCCCGTGGGCCTTCAACAGATCACGGGTCGCGCGCTTGTCGAACAGGCTGACCACGACGAGGTCGGGCTTGAGCAGCAGCACGTCCTCGGCCTCGCCGGACAGGCGCGGAAAGTTTCGCGCCTTCTCCGCGGCCCAGGATTGCCAGTCATCGCGCGAGAAGCGGCTGAGGCCGATGATCTGGTCCGGGTCGGCCAGCGACAGCACGAGCTGGTCGCTGCAGACATTCATCGAGACGATGCGCGGTCCGGCGGCGAACGCGGCGCCGGCGGAAATAAGCCACAGCAGTATCGCGACCACCGCACCAAGATGAAGCGAAGCGAGATGGCTGCCACGCTGAAGGTGCGCCCCCTCTCCCGCTTGCGGGAGAGGGTTGGGGTCGGGGTCGTGCCGCAATGAACGCTCTTTGAGTGGAGAGAGCCCCCACCCGCTGCGCTCTTCGCGCGCAGCGACCTCCCCCGCAAGCGGGAGAGGTGAACTGAGCTCGTGGTGAGGCCGTGGCCACATCACACGTCCGCCCACGGCACGATGACGACCTCGCGCTGAAATTCGGCACGATAGGCGCTGATGCGGAACACGCTGGCGAGGACGCTCTCCGACAATGCCTCGACGGGCGCGCCCTGCGCGGCCAGCCGCCCCTCCGCGAGCACCAGCACGTGATCGGCAAAGCGCGCGGCGAGTCCCAGGTCATGCGTCACCACGATGACCAGCACGCCGGTGTCGGCAACGTTGCGCAGCTTCTGCATCACGTCGATCTGGTGGCGCGGATCGAGCGAGGCCGTCGGCTCGTCGGCGAGGATCACGGGCGCCTCCACCGCGAGCACCCGGGCCAGTGCGACGCGGCTGCGCTCGCCGCCGGAGAGTTCGGTGACGCGGCGATCGCTGAACTCAGCGACGTCGACCGCCTGCATCGCGCGCAGCACCGCCTCCACATCCGTCTGCGACAGCCGCGCCGGATCGGTCGCACCGTGCGGATAGCGGCCGAGCGCGACGATATCGCGTGCCGGCAGCGGCCAGTGCACCATGTGGCCCTGCGGCAGATAGGCGAAACGTTTCGCGCGCTCGCGCAGCGGCAGCGACGCCAGCGCATCGCCGCCGATCCGGATCTCGCCGCCCGACGGGATCAGCCCGGCCAGCGCGCGCAGCAGCGTGGTCTTGCCGGCGCCGTTCGGCCCGACCAGCGCGACTAGATGGCCCGATGGCAACGACAGGGAGACATCGTGCAGCACCTTGCGGCTGCCGAGCGAGGCATTGAGCGCGGCAGCCGAGAGCAGCGTCATGCCACGCCTCCGCCGAGCGCGCGGCGTTCGCGCATGATCAGATAGAGGAAGAACGGCACGCCGATGATCGAGGTCAGCACGCCGACCTTGATGTCTGAGGTCGAGGGAATGATGCGCACCGCGATGTCGGCGGCGAGCAGCAGCGCCGAGCCGGTGAGCGCGCTCGGCACCAAGAGCCGCGCCGGATCGTGACCGATCACGGGACGCATCAGATGCGGCGCGACGAGGCCGATGAAACCGATCGTGCCGGTGACTGCGACCGCGCCGCCGACGCCGAGCGCCACGCCCGTGATCACGAAGAGCCGCAACCGCCCGACGTCGACGCCGAGGCTCTGCGCCGCCTCCTCGCCAAGCGTCAGCGCGCGGAAGGCGCTCGCCTGGCTGAGCAGGATGGCGGCGCCTGCGATAATGAAGGGCAGCGCCAGCGCGACGTGCTGGAAGCTGCGGTCTTCCAGCGAGCCGAGCAGCCAGAACGCGATCTCCAGCACCACGAACGGATTGCTCGAGAGATTCATCACCAGCGCGGTCGCGGCTCCCGCAAAGCTCGAGATCGCGAGCCCGGCGAGGATCAGGATCAACAGCCCGGCATTGCGGCCGGCGATCGCAAGCAGCGCGAACACCGAGCCGAACGCGGCGATGATCGCCACCACCGGCAGCGCGTAGGAGCGCACATCGGCGAGGCCCAGCGCGATCACCAGCACCGCGCCGAAGGCGGCCGATTGCGGCGCGCCGAACAGCGACGGCGAGGCCAGCGGGTTGCGCAGCAACCCTTGCAGCGCCGCGCCTGACAGCCCAAGAATACCGCCGATCGCGAATGCCAGGATGGTGCGCGGCAGGCGGATCTCGCGCACGATCACCTGCGCCACATCGCTGCCGCCGCCGAACAGCGCCTCGATCACCGCGAGCGGCGACAGCCGCACCGGCCCGATGCCGAGCGAGATCACCAGCAGCAGCAGCACAAGCGCGAGCAGCGCCGCGGTGGCGCCCCACCGGCGCCGCGCCGCGACCTCGGCCGCCAAGGCAAAATCCTGCACGCTCATCGGATCCATGCTCTTACAGCGATCGTCGTGGCAGACAAGCGACACTCGACAAAAACCGTGGCCGCACGGCCATTGCCCGACTTCCGCCGGATTGACTTTGCTACCCGGCCGAACCCTAGATGAACATGACGGTTCTTTCATGAGATGAAAAGGGAATGCGGTACGGGGAAACTTCCCCAACGCCGCGGCTGCCCCCGCAACTGTATGCGGTGAATCCTTCGTCACAGGCCACTGGGAATCTCGGTCCTGGGAAGGCGACGAAGGGTAACGACCCGCGAGCCAGGAGACCTGCCGTCAGCCGTGGTCACACGCGATGCTGCCGGTCGGGGAGTACAGGCATGAGCTTCACCTGATGCTGTGAGCACGATGGTGAGACTGGTTCGCGGTGACGTGCCACTGACGTTGCCGAGGCCTTTCTTATGTTCTCCTTCCCTTTCCATCGGCGGCGCCGCGCGCTTCTGCTCGCGTCGACGATGATCGCGCCGGCGACGATGCTCGCGCCGGCATTCCTTGTCTCCGCAGCGCGGGCGCAGCAGGCACCCGCTCCCGATCAGCTGCCGGCGATCGAAGTCACCAAGCCGGGCGACCAGAACGTCACGCGCGCCAGGCCGGCCGCTGACGAAGCGCCGGCGCCGCGACGCCCGGCGCCGGGCACCTCGCAAGGCAACAATACAGGCAGCGGAGCCGGATCGGGCACGACAGGGACCGGTGTGGCCACCGGAACGGGCGGCACCGGCGGCCGCCAGTTCGCCGGCATTGTCGGCACCTCCTCGGCCGTGATCACCGCCGACGACATCGCGCATTCGCCGGTGCAGTCGTTGCCCGAGATCCTCGCGCAGGTGCCGGGCGTGCAGCTGCAAACGCCCTATGGCGGACCGAACGGCGCCAAGACGTCGGTCGACCTGCGCGGCTTCGGCGCGTTCGCGACCGACAATACCCTCTTCCTGCTCAACGGCCGCCGCCTCAACGACGTCGACAAGGCCGGCTTCGACCTCACCACGATTCCGCTCGATTCGATCGAGCGCATCGAGATCACGCGCGGCAACAGCGGCGCGGTGCTCTACGGCGACAACGCGGTGGGCGGCGTCGTCAACATCATCACCAAGACCGGCGTCGGCGGCCCGCCGACGACGATGCGGGCCGAGGCCGGAGTTGGCTCGTTCAACACCCGCATGGCCGCGGTCTCCGCGGCACTCAATTCCGGCCCGTGGTCCACCTCGTTCTACGGCAACGGCATCAAGTCGGACGGCTACCGCGTCAACAATGCGCTCGACCAGCGCAACGCCGTCGGCAACATCAACTACACGACGCCGGATCTCACCGCCTTCCTGACCGTCACCGGCAGCGACCAGAAGCTCGGCCTACCCGGCGGACGGCTGGTCGATCCGTCGATCGGCGTGAACGAGCTGCTCACCGATCGCCGCGGCGCCGCGACGCCCTTCGACTATGCCAACCAGCAGACCGCCAGCGTCACCGCCGGCTTCACCAAGACGCTGATGAACGGCGTCGACCTCATCGTCGACGGCGGCTGGCGGCAGCGCGAGACGCAGAGCGGCTTCTTCGGCACGGTGCCGACCATCAGCTTCGCCTCGACCTACAATGACGCCGCGCTGCAGACCTGGTCGCTGACGCCGCGGCTCAGCGTCAAGAACGTGATGCTGGGCGTGCCGTCGACGATCCTGACCGGCATCGACTATTACGATTCGACCTTCCGCGAGGCGCGCGGCGCCTATCAGGGCGTCGACCCGTTCCACATCTACAGTATCGAGCAGCAGTCCGTGGCCGGCTATTGGCAACATACGCTGGGCCTGTTGCCGACGACCGACTTCTCCTACGGCGCGCGGGTTCAGAACACCAGCATCTCGGCGCGCGATCGCTACGACCCGAATGCGCCATTCGCATTCGACACCCAGGCGGCACCGCTCGACAGCAACGAGACGCAATACGCGCTGCATGTCGGCATCGAGCATCGCCTGACCGACACTTTCTCGGTGTTCGGCCGCGCGGCACGCGCATTCCGCACGCCTGATGTCGACGAACGCGTCGCGTCGGGTCCGTCATTCGACCCACTGACCTTCGCCCCGATCCCGCAGAATTTCCAGCTCAAGACCCAGACCTCGCAGGATGTCGAGGGCGGCTTTCGCGTCAGGACCAACCGCTTCCAGGTCCAGTCCAGCGTCTATCTGATGGATCTCGAGAACGAGATCCATTTCAACCCGGTGCTGTTCTTCAACACCAACCTCGACCCCACCCGCCGCTACGGCTCGGAGACCAGCGCGGCGCTCAAGGTCAGCGACAGCGTCACCCTGCGCGGCGGCATGGCGATCACCCGCGCGGTGTTCCGCGAAGGCATCTGGGCCGGCAACGACGTGCCGCTGGTGTCGCGCTACACCGGCAATCTCGGCGTCACCTGGAATATCTGGCAGAACTATCTGGTGTTCGACGCCACGGTGCGGGCCTGGAGCTCGCGCATCATGGACAACGACCAGGCCAACACCCAGAGCCGGATTCCCGGCAACGCCACCGCCGATATCAAGCTGAGCGGGCAAGTTGACCGCTTCTTCTGGTCGCTGAGCGTGAACAACCTGTTCAACGCGCTCTATTACGACTACGCCATCGCGAGCACGTTCACCGAGGGCCGCTTCTCGGCCTACCCGCTGCCCGGCCGCACCTACATGGTAAAGGCCGGCGCGACGTTCTAGAGCATGATCCGGTGGGGCGGGTGTGCCCCGCCGCACCGTCTCCGAATATTACAAACGCACGGAAACTGGGGTAGAGTTCCGGCAGCTGATTTGACCCGCGCAGGGGAAACGCATGGCCAAGGCCGGGAAGCAGACCAAGGGCGGCACGAAGACCAAAGACAAGGCCGACGACAAGTCGAAGAAACCTCCGCCACCCGCAGCGCTACAGGACGACGAGTACTACGAGGACGGCGACATCGCCACGCCGAAGCTCGACCGCTACGGCAATGATGACGAGCCGTTGTGAGGCGCGGCGAAGATCGATCGACCGATCCCGCGCAGTCGCGCGCGGCGGCCTCGTAGGTTGCGAACTACCGAGCCCGGCTCATCCTCGCCAAGCAGACATTAGGTCGCAGCGAGGTCATGGGCCGGACCACCCTTCCGGATTGGTTGCCCACCCCCTGAATGCTAGGCTCGCATGGACGCTGGGTCCTTGCTGGGGGGCGGTGCCATGAGATTTGCGAAGGCAGTGCTCACGGTCTTCTGCATGATCGCGTCGATGTGCGACCCGTCCGATGCGCAACAAGCTCCCAGGAAAGTAGGAATCCTCGTCAACGGCGGCCCGTCGCCGCTCTTCGATTCCATCAAGAAAAATCTTCTGAGCGACTTCGCCGACCGCGGCTATCTCGAAGGACGCGACATCGTCATCGAACCGCGATTTGCCGAATCGAAGCTCGAGCGCCTTCCGGGCCTCGCCTCGGAGCTGGTCGGTGCGAATGTGGATGTTATCCTTGCACTCGGCGGCCCGGCGTCGGTGGCGTCGCAGAAGGCCACGTCGACGATCCCGGTGATCTTTGCGATCGTCACCGATCCGGTCGCGTTGAAGCTTGTCGCCTCGATGGACAAGCCAGGAGGCAATGTCACGGGCCTCACCAACCTTGATCAGCAGCAGGCCAGCGACCAGTTCAAGCTTCTGAAGGAGGCATTCCCCGGGATCACGCGCGTTGCGATTCTCAGTGATCAAACGATCCCCGGCGCGGATGAACGCGGGCTCGCCCCGATTGACCGCGCCAACGAGGCCGCAGCCAAGGCGCTGGGGCTGGAGCCGCAAATCGTGAAGGTCAAGGGTGCGGACGATCTGGAGGCCGCGATTGCCGGGATGGCAAAGGAGCGCGCGGAGGCGCTGCTGGTCCTTGAAGTGCCGGTGCCCTGGAGCAATCGAAAACGAGTCGGTGAACTGGCCATCAAGAACCGCTTGCCGGCAATGTTTCCCGGCGGCCAGGCGGACGCGGGCGGGGTGATTACTTATGGGGCCAACGTCGCCGATACATGGCGCGAGTTTGCGACATTCGCCGACAAGATTTTCAAGGGCGCGAAGCCGGGCGACCTGCCAGTCGGCGTCGTCACCAAGCGAGAGCTGATATTCAATCTCCAGGCGGCCCAGGCCGTGGGCGTCGAGATTCCACCGGAGCTCTTGAAGCGCGCAGACAAGATCGTGCGGTGAATTCGCGCTGGAGGGATACTAGCGGAAATCGCCGTTCTCGATCGCCTTGATGCTGCCGCGATCGAGCAGATGCGCGCCAAAGCCGCCGCGCGCCAGCGATGAGGCGATCTGCGGTGATGCCAGCAGCAGCACTGTCGTCATCGCCAGCGGCACGGCGCTGAGCCAGTCGAGCCGCACCGGCGTCAGCTCTTCGCTGCTTCCCCGATAGTGCCCTTCGCCCGCGGCGATGCGGCCGCATTCCCGGATCAGGTCACGCCGCGTACCATCGCGCGACGCACTGCCGAGCAGCGCCTGCATCGCCAGATGCGTCCGCACGCCGGCGCGGCCCTCGGGCAGCGGCGCCGGAGTCTCGCCGCGCGAGACGCGCAGCAGCAGATCGACCAGATCGACGCCCGACTGAAAGGCGTTCATCGGCTCGACCAGCCGCGGGTTGCAGTCGATCAACAGCGGCGTCGCGCTGTCGAGCGGCATGATGACGTCGACCGAGAGCGCACCGTGCCAACCAAAATGCGCGCCGATGGTCTCGAGGCCGGCGCGGATCGCCGGCCGGCTCACGCTCTCCTTGATCGCCTCGCCGCCGCCGACACCGGCCGCAATCTGGCGGTAGGCATGGAAGCCGACAAGCGTGCCGTGGCAGAACACCGACTGCGCCTTCTCGACCGTGCCGGTGATCAGATCCTGCGCCAGCACCTCGCCGGCAAAATCGCCTGAGGACTCGAGGTCGTAGAGCGCGCGATTGAGATCACCAGCATCGCGCACGAACCAGACACCGCGGCTGGCGGTGCCGACCGACGTCTTGACAACGGATGGAAACCGCACCGCCTCGCGCAGCTCCTCGGCCGAGTTCACGATCCGGGTCGGGGGCTGCGGCAGCCCGAGCCGGTCGAGCAGGCGGCTGAAGCCGGCCTTGCTGTGCACGGCGCGATAGCTGGCGAAATCCGGCAGCGCGAGGCCGGCACGTGATGCCAGCCCCGCCGCGGCGCGGGCGAACAGAAATCCCTGTTCATGGATCGGCAGCAGCACATCGAAATGCCGCGACGCCAAGAGGCGCTCGACGAAGCGCAGGAAGCCGGCCGGATCCGACCGCAGCGGCGGACAATGGTGGTATTTGCGGACAAAGCGCGAGTAGCGCGCCAGGCACCAGCGCGAGGGGTCGCAAACCTCGACGTGATGGCCGGCCAGTCCGAGGATCGTGATCGCCTCGCGGCCGGAGGTGCTGGAGCCCTCCGACACCAGCACGCGGAGCTGCTTTTTGGGGTCGATCATGGCCGATCATCGCCGTGCTGCCGTGCTTTGTCGCCGCATTTAATGCCGCATGTGTCGATCCGGCACGCCCGCGCCGGGGGCAGCCATGCGCCCGCGTTCATGGACAATTAGCGGCCAATCTCTATTTTCGGCGGGCTTTCCGGAATTAGGGTTTTCAGGCACATGGTCGACGTTTTGGCCGCACCGCAGCAAGCGAAAGCCGACAGTGCGCTGCGCACGCTGACGGGGATTTCGGTCGCCCATTGGGTCAGCCATTTCCATATCTTCGTGCTGCCGATGCTGTTCCCGTTCCTGAAGCAGCAGCTCGGCGTCGGCTATGTCGAGCTCGGCCTGGCGCTGACGGTGTTCGCGGTGGTCTCCGGGCTGACCCAGGCGCCGATCGGTTACCTCGCCGACCATATCGGCGCGCGCAAGATCCTGTTGATCGGACTGACCGTCGGCGGTTGCGCGCTGATCGGGCTCGGCCTGCATCTCAGCTATACGTCGCTGATCGTCTGCGCGGTGCTGCTGGGCCTCGCCAACAGCGTCTATCATCCGGCTGACTATGCAATCCTCTCGGCGCATATGGACGAGGCGCGGATGGGCCGCGCCTTCTCGATCCACACCTTCGCCGGATTCCTCGGCGGCGCGGTTGCGCCCGCGATCATGGCGGCGCTCGTGGCCTCGATCGGCGGCCTCGGCGCGCTGATCGTCGCCGGCGCGGTCGGGCCGCTGGTGGCGCTGTTCCTGATCGTGCTCGGCATTCCCGATGCCGGCGCCAACAAGAACAAGGCAAAGGAGGGCGCCGCGCCGAAGGCGAGCGTAATCACGCCGGCGCTGATGGTGCTGACGGCCTTCTTCACGCTGCTCAGCCTGTCGACCTCGGGCATCAACAATTTCGGCGTGGTCGCACTGATGGGCGGCTACGGCGCGTCGTTCTCGACGGCCAATATCGCGCTGACTGCATTCCTCGGCGCCAGCGCGGCCGGCGTGCTCGCCGGCGGCTATCTCGCCGACTGGACCCACCGCCACAGCCAGGTCGCCGCGGCCTGCTTCGCGGTCAATGCCGCCCTCGTGCTGCTGATTGCGCTGCTCGACCTGCCGCCGGTGGCGCTCACGCTGGCGATGGGGCTCGCCGGATTCCTCGGCGGGGTGATCGCGCCGTCCCGCGACATGATGGTGCGCAACGCGGCGCCGCCCGGCGCCGCCGGCCGCGCCTTCGGCATCGTCTCCACCGGCTTCAACTTCGGCGGCATCGTGAGCCCGCTGCTGTTCGGCTGGATCATGGACCAGCACATGCCGCACTGGGTGTTCGGCGCCTCCGTGGTCTTCATGGTGCTGACCGTGCTGCTTGCCCTCGTCACCGAGCGCAAGCCGCAGGCTTCGGGATACGAGGCCGAGACCGCCAGCCCGCGCGCCTGAAACGCGAAACGTTGCGCACGCGGCGCGGTCATTCCGACCGTCGCGACAGCACCTGCTTCAGGAGCGGCTCGATCCGCGACAGCTCATCGAGATGGACCGCCGACAATTCGGCGAGATGATCGGCCGCAAGGCCGGTTAATTTCAGCAGCACCCGCCGCTGGTCGGCGGGATCGAGCACGCGCTCGACCAGTCCGGCCTCGGACAGCCGGTCGACCAGTTCGACCGTGGTGTGGTGACGAAGCCGCAGCCGTTCGGCCAGATCACCGACCGCAACCGGCCCGCCGCCCGGATACCCCCGGATCGCCAGCAATGCCTGATGCTGCCGCGGTGTCAGGCCTGCGGCCTTCGCGGCGTCCTGGCTGAACTCCAGAAACCGGCGGATCAGATAGCGAAATTGCGACAGCGTTTCGTAATCGCCCTGGCTGGGAACCCGCTTCTGGTCCTGCCTCGGCGATTTCGACGGTCCTTTCAACGCTGCCATTCGATGTCTCCCGCTTGTAATTATATCGCAATGCGATATTACGCCGCGTCCACTTCACCCGAGCCTTACGCCACCAATGAGCGTCATTTCCACCAAATCGAGCGCCTCCGCTACGAACACCGCCCCAAACACCGCCAAAATCGGCGAGAAGGCCAGCCACCTCCTGAGCGACTTCACGACCGATCCGCGCGTCGTGGTGATCTCGGCGATCGCCGTGTTTGTTTCCGCCGCAGGCGTGCTGGCCGGGGCGGGACTGCTGCAGCTGATCAAGCTCGCCACCAACATCGCCTATTTCGGCCAGTTCAGCTTCGCCGACCTGAAATTGCAGGATTCGCCGCTCGGGCTCTGGACCGTGCTGGTGCCGGTCGTGGGCTCGCTGATCATCGGGCTGATGGCGCGTTTCGGCAGCGAGAAGATCCGCGGGCACGGCATTCCGGAAGCGATCGAGGCCATCTTGCTCGGCCGTTCCCGGCTCGACCCCAAGGTGGCGATCCTGAAGCCGTTGTCGTCGGCGGTGTCGATCGGCACCGGCGGCCCGTTCGGCGCCGAGGGCCCGATCATCATGACCGGCGGCGCGATCGGCTCGCTGATCGCGCAGATGCTCCCGGTCAGCGACAACGAGCGCAAGACCCTGCTGGTGGCGGGCGCCGCCGCCGGAATGACCACGGTGTTCGGAACGCCGATCGCCGCGATCATGCTCGCGGTCGAACTGCTGCTGTTCGAATGGACGCCGCGCAGCTTCATTCCCGTCACCGTCGCCGCCGTGGTGGCGGCGGTCGGACGCACCTTCCTGCACATGCCCGCGCCGCTGTTTCCGTTCACCGGCGGCGTCGACATCTCGGTGCTGCAGCTCGGCGCCTGGATGCTGATCGGGATCCTCTCCGGGCTGCTGTCGGGCGTGCTCACCCAGCTGGTCTATGGCTGCGAGGACATCTTCCTCAAGCTGCCGATCCACTGGATGTGGTGGCCGCTGATCGGCGGCCTGGTCGTCGGCCTCGGCGGCTTGATCGAGCCGCAGGCGCTCGGCGTCGGCTATGACAACCTCGCGTCGATGCTGCAAGGCGATGTGGTGCTGAAGGCCGCGCTGCTGCTGCTC
Source organism: Bradyrhizobium sp. USDA 4538 (assembly GCF_024171045.1). NCBI lineage: Bacteria > Pseudomonadati > Pseudomonadota > Alphaproteobacteria > Hyphomicrobiales > Nitrobacteraceae > Bradyrhizobium > Bradyrhizobium sp. USDA 4538. Next base: position 4,296,563 of record NZ_JALJZE010000001.1, on the reverse strand, counting down.
GTGGTGAAAGCCGTGATCTGGTCGGTCGCGCTCGGCTCGGGCACGTCGGGCGGCGTGCTGGCGCCGCTGCTCATCATGGGCGGCGCGATGGGAACGGCGCTGAGCGGCTATCTGCCTGAAGCGAGCCCCGGCTTCTGGGCGCTGCTGGCGATGGCGGCGACGATGGGCGGCACGATGCGCTCGCCGCTGACCGCAACCTTCTTCGCGGTCGAGCTGACCGGCAACACCCATGTGCTGCTGCCGCTGATCGCGGCCTGCGGCACCGCGCACGGCGTCACGGTGCTTTTGATGCGGCGCTCGATCCTGACCGAGAAGGTGGCTCGGCGCGGCCATCATCTGGTGCGCGAGTACCGTGTCGATCCGTTCGCGCTGACCCGCGTGCGCGACGTCATGACCAAGGCGGTCGAGACCGTCGCCGACACCATGACGCTGCACGGCGCGGCCGCCTTCCTGACCAACCCGAAGACCGGTCACCCCAGCTTTCCCGTCGTCGACGCCAACCATCACGTGCTCGGCGTGATCGACCCGCCGTCCGTGCTGCGCTGGCGCCGCGCCGGCAAGCATCGCACCGCGACGCTCAGGCAGCTGCTGGCCGGCAGCAAGATCACCGTCGCCTATCCCGACGAATATCTCGACCGGCTCGCCGACCGCCTGATGCAGGTCAACGTCTCGCATCTGCCTGTGATCTCGCGCGAGGATCAGCGCCTCGTCGGCTATATCGGCTGGAAGGACCTGATGCGCGTCCGCGCCAGGCTGCAGGCCGAGGAGACCCAGAAGACAGCGTTCTTCGGCGCGCGATAGGTTCGCGGCGGGTTGCCGGCGGAACAAATTTCCGCCGGACGGCAACGCTCGATCCCTGCTGGCAAATCAGCAACAGCGCATCCCAGAGCTTCATCGGCGCTGGTTGACAGCATCGGGGGCTGACCCATGATGCCGTCAACCAAAAACAGCCTCGGGATGAAATGCCATGACCTCGACCCCAGACCTCGTGATCCGCGGCGGCACCATCGCCGACGGCAAGGGCGGCGACCTCTATGAAGCCGATGTCGCGATCACAGGCGGCAAGATCACTGAAGTCGGCAAGGTTTCGGCGAAGGGCAAGGAAGAGATCGACGCCCGCGGCAAGCTGGTGGCGCCCGGCTTCGTCGACGTCCACACCCATTACGACGGCCAAGTGACCTGGAGCCATGACATCACGCCGTCGTCGCAGAACGGCGTCACCACGGCGATCATGGGCAATTGCGGCGTCGGCTTCGCGCCGTGCCGGCCGAGCGACCACACCAGGCTGATCCAGCTGATGGAAGGCGTCGAGGACATTCCGGAGCCGGTGCTCTCCGCCGGCATTCCCTGGGCGTGGGAGAGCTTCCCCGACTACATGGAGTGGCTGTCGAAGCGCGATTTCGACATGGATATCGGCGCGCAGCTGCCGCATGCCGCGCTGCGGGTCTATGTGATGGGCGAGCGCGGCGCGCGCCGCGATCCGGCAACGGCCGAGGACAACAAGGCGATGGCGGCGCTCGCCGGCGACGCAGTGCGGGCGGGCGCGCTGGGTTTCTCGACCTCGCGCACGCTCAATCACCGCACCTCGACCGGCGACTACACGCCGACGCTGAAAGCCGGCGAAGATGAACTGACCGCGATCGCCGGCGCGATGCATGGCGTCGGCCGCAGCGTGCTGCAATTCGTGCTCGACCAGAGCACCGTGCACGAAGACCTGCCGATGATGCTGCGGGTCGCCGAGAACACAAGGTGCCCGATCTCGTTCTCTGTCGCACAGGCCGACAAGGCGCCGCGGCGCTGGCGGCAGACCATGGACACCATCAATGAAGCCGCCGCCCGCGGCCTGTCGATCACGACCCAGATCGCGGCACGGCCGGTCGGGCTGCTGCTCGGGCTCGAATTGTCGCGCAATCCGTTCCAGACCCATCCGAGCTATCGCGAGATCGCCAAATTGCCGCTGGCCGAGCGGCTCGCGCATCTGCGTCGGCCCGAGGTGCGCGCGGCGATCCTGAGCGAGAGCGCGACGGCGACCGACGATCCGCTGTTCTTCCGGCCGAACTACGACAAGATGTATCTCTTGGGTAATCCGCCGAACTATGAGCAGCCGCCGGAAAACGCGCTCGGGCCGCAGGCGCGGCGCCAGGGCCGTCAGCCGGAAGAGCTTGCCTATGACGCGATGCTGACCGACGAGGGTCGCGGCATGCTCTATGTGCCGTTCCTGAATTACGCCGACGGCAACCTCGACGCCGTGCATGAGATGCTGCGCGAGCCCAGTGCCGTGCCCGGCCTGTCCGACGGCGGCGCGCATTGCGGCATCATCTGCGATGCCAGCTTCCCGACCTATCTCTTGACGCACTGGACGCGCGACCGCAGCCGCGGCGAGAAGCTCTCTATCCCGTTCGTGGTCGCGGCGCAGTCGCGCAAGACCGCGCTGTCGGTCGGTCTGTATGATCGCGGCGTGATCGCTCCTGGCTTCAAGGCCGACGTCAACGTGATCGATTACGACCGGCTGCATTTGCACCCTCCGAAGGTGCATTACGACCTGCCGGTCGGCGGCCGCCGCCTCCTGCAGCAGGTCGACGGCTATGACGCCACCATCGTGTCGGGCATCGTGACCCAGCGCGAGGGCAAGGCCACCGGCGCACGCCCGGGCAGACTGGTGCGCGGCGCGCAGGGGATGAATTGAGAGACGCAGCGATCCGGGCTACGGGACTCCCGCCTCTCCCCTTGTGGGAGAGGCCGGATCGCATGCAGCGGAGCGCAATGCGATCCGGGTGAGGGGTTGCGGTCTCTCGAGGGACGGAGCTCGCGGAGGCAGACCCCTCACCCGGATTTCCCGCTGACGCGCGAAATCCGGCCTCTCCCACAAGGGGAGAGGCGAAGTGGAGCGAGTTGCCAGAGGTGCGCCCCTTACGTCGGCGACATCGCGCCTTTGATCGTGCCTGCCGGCTGCGACGTGCCGGTCAGCCGCGCCCGCTCGCTGTTCGGCCACAGCAGCAGCAATCCGAGCAGGCCGGAGCCGGCCATGATCGCCGCGTTGATAGTGAAGCCGGACATGTAACCGGCCATCGGCGTGGCCGCGTGCTGGATCACATTGCCCATCACCATCGGCGCCAGGATGCCCGAGATCGTGTAGAGCGCGCCGTAGATCGCGATGATCGCGCCGCGCTGCGACACCGGCGTGAACTCGCCGAGCATCGGCGGGCACACCACGTAGATCGAGCCGCACAGGCCGGAGCCGATCACCAGCAGCGCGATCATGATCCCGCCGGGCGGCGCATAGGGCAGCATCGCAAGGATGGCGCCGCCGAAGATCAGCGGCACCGAGCCGAGCACGCCGCGCGCGCCGCGGGTGGTGAAGCCGCGCGCCAGCATCAGCTGCGAGATCCAGCCGGTCAGCAGCACGATCGTCGCGCCGAAGATCCAGGGCAGGATCGAGACGAAGCCGGCCTGGTGCTGCGAGAAGCCGAGCCCCTCGATGATGAAGGACGTGAACCAGGTGAGCCCGAGCGACAGCGCCCAATAGGCGCCGAAGGTTGCCACCACGCAGCCGATGAAGGTGCGCGAAGTCAAAAGCTTCCAATACGGAATCCGCGGCTCGTCGGCCGTCACGGCAGACGTCGACACCAGCGGCCCTTCCTTGCCGAGCGCGAACCAGGCGACGGCCCAGATCAGGCCGACGATGCCGAGCGCGCCGAAGGCGTGATGCCAGCTGTGATTGACGATGATCCAGTTCAGCGCGGGCACCGCGAGGATCACGCCGAACGCGGAGCCCTGCGACAGGATCGCGGTCGGCAGCGTGCGCTTCTCGTCCGGAAACCATTTGTAGATCGCGTGCGCCGCGACCGAGAACGCCGGCCCCTCGCCGGCGCCGAGGATGATGCGGCAGATCACCAGCGTCGTGAAGCTGACGGTGCCGACCATCGGAAATTGCGCCAGCGACCAGATCACCGCCAGGATCAGCAGCACCCAGCGGGTGGCGACGCGGTTGACGATGAAGCCGACCACGATCGCCGAGATCGAGAACAAGAGGAAGAATGACGAGCCGAGATCGCCGAACTGCTCCTGGGTGAGGCCCATTTCCTTCTTGATCGGCACGCCGGCGAGCCCGACCACGATCTTGTCGGCAAAGTTCACCACCATGAACAGGAATAGAAGGAAGGTGATTTGCCAGGCGCCCTTCGGCGTCCCCTTTGACAGCCCCTCTGACGTCCTCTCGGGCGTCGCTTGCGTCGTCATGTCCGGCTCCCCGTCGTTTCGTTTTTGGCTTCGTAAATCGGCCCCGTCCGGCGATGCTAGCCACGCCTCGCCGTGCAACGCAACACCGCATTTCCTCGGGGTTGTGCGCCCCGGAGCGCTTCTAACGGCCCGATCACGATCGCGTCGGTCGCGCCAGTGGAGCGGTGAACTGTCATGTCCCGACTGCTATGTTCAGGGCCAACGAAAAGCCCGGGGTTATTTCATGAACAGATTGATCCTATGTGCCGCCACCTGCGCAGCACTTGTATCCGCCGCGCTGCTTGCCGCGCCTCAAGTTCGCGCGGCAGACGCCGCCAATCCCGACTACGCCGCGATCGTCGCCGCACCCGATCGCAGCGATGCGGATCGTCAGGTCGACCAGCGCCGGCAGCCGGCCAAGATGCTCGCCTTTGCCGGCGTCAAGCCCGGTATGACGATCCTCGACATGGCGGCGAGCGCGGGTTACAGCACCGAACTATTGGCGCGCACCGTAGCCCCGTCGGGCAAGGTCTACGCACAGGATTCCGCGACCGTGCTCGAGCGCTTCGTCAAGGACAAGTTCGACAATCGCGCCAAGGCGCCGGCGATGAAGAACGTCGTCCATGTGGTGCGGGACTATGACGACCCGATCCCGCCCGAGGTCAAGGACCTCGACATGATCACCTTCTTCTTTTTCTATCACGACATCACCTATCTGCCGGTCGACCGCGCCGCGATGAACAAGAAGATGTTCGCCGCGCTCAAGCCGGGCGGCTTCCTCGTGATCGCGGATCACTCCGCCAAGACGGGCGAAGGCACCAATGTCGCCAAGACGCTGCACCGGATCGAGGAGAGCACCTTGAAGCAGGAGATCGAGGCGGCCGGCTTCAAGCTGGTGGCCGAGGGCGATTTCCTGCATCATGCGGAGGACCCCAAGGACATTCCCGTCTTCAAGGCACCGGTGCCGATCGACGAGTTCGTCCTGAAATACCAGAAGCCGCAATGAGGCACGGCCATCGTTTCATCTGACCAGACCGCCGCAGTGCTTCGCGTCACCGGACTGACCAAGAGTTACCGCTCTGCCGGCGAAGACGTCGCTGTGCTGCGCGGCGTCGACCTTGCCGTTGCGACCGGCGAGAGCGTGGCGCTATCGGGCGAATCCGGCAGCGGCAAGAGCACGCTGCTGCATCTGATCGCGGGGCTCGATGCCGCCGACAGCGGCGAGATCGCCCTCGCCGACACCGTCGTCTCCGACCTCAACGACGCTGGCCGCGCCGAATTACGCCGCGACCGGCTCGGCCTCGTGTTCCAGCAATTCAATTTGATCCCGAGCCTGACGGTCACGGACAATCTCGTGTTTCAGTCGCGCATCGCCGGCCGGCATGACGCCGCCTGGCACGACGAACTGGTCGAGCGCCTCGGCCTGAGAAGCCTGCTCAGGCGCTATCCCGAGCAACTGTCCGGCGGTCAGCAGCAGCGCGTCGCGATCGGCCGCGCGCTGGCGCCAAAGCCGCTGTTGCTGCTCGCCGACGAGCCGACCGGCAATCTCGACGAGGACACCGCCGACGAGGTGCTGGCACTGGCACGCGATCTGGTGACCCGCACCGGCTGCGGCTTCCTGATGGTCACACACAGCGCGCGGCTTGCGGCGACGCTCGACCGCCAGGTCACCCTGCATGCCGGGATCGTCGCATGAGGCGCGCGCTGTGGATCCTTGCGGTGCTGCTCAGCCACTGGCGGCGGCATCCGATGCAGCTCGCAACGCTCTTGATCGGACTGATCTCGGCCACCGCGCTGTGGAGCGGCGTGCAGGCGCTGAACCAGCAGGCCCGCATCGCCTATGACCGCGCTGCCGCGACCTTCGGCGGATCGCGCACTGCAATGCTGGTCGCCAGGGACAGCGCGACCTTCCCGCAACAACTGTTCGTCGATCTGCGCCGTGCCGGCTGGCCGGTGTCGCCGATGCTGGAGGGCCGGGTCCAGATCGACGGGCGCAGCTTCCGCCTGCTCGGCATCGAGCCGGTGACGCTGCCGTCCGAGGTCGGCAACGCGCCGGCGGTCGGACGCGGCAGCCTGCAATCCTTCGTCACGCCGCCGGGCGAAATGCTGGTGGCCCCGGAAACGCTACGCGATCTCGGCCTCAAGGAAGGCGAGCAGCCGCAGGCCAACGGCATGAGCTTGCCGCCGCTGCGCGTACAGGCCGAGCTCGCGCCCGGCGCACTGATCGTCGATATCGGTATCGCGCAGGACATCCTCAAAATGCCCGGCCAGGTCTCGCGCCTCCTCGTTGGCAGGTCCAAAGCGCCGCACGCAACGCTCGAAAGCGTGGCGGGTGACAAGCTCCGCCTGGTCGAGCCGAGCGCGGAGAGCGACCTCGAACGCCTCACCGACAGCTTCCATCTCAACCTCACTGCGTTCGGCCTGCTGTCGTTCTTCGTCGGCCTGTTCATCGTCAACTCCGCGATCGGCCTCGCCTTCGAGCAGCGGCTGCCGATGCTGCGCACACTGCGCGCCTGTGGCGTCTCGGCGCGAATGCTCAACACCGTGCTGGTGATCGAGCTGGTGTCGCTGGCGCTGGTCGCCGGCCTCATCGGCCTCGTCTGCGGCTACTTCATTGCGGCTGCCTTGCTGCCGGATGTCACGGCCTCGCTGCGCGGGCTCTATGGCGCGCAGATTCCCGGACAGCTTTCGCTTAAACCCGCCTGGTGGTTCGCCGGCATCGCTATCAGCATTCTTGGCGCGCTCGCCGCGGCGGCTGCGAGCCTTGCCAAGGCGATCCGGATGCCGGTGCTGGCGACGGCGCAGCCGCAGGCCTGGCAGCAGGCGCAGCGGCGCTGGCTGCTGCTCCAGAGCGCGGCGGCACTCGCGGTGTTTGCGGTCGCCGCGGGCCTGATCTGGTTCGGCGATTCCCTGATCGCGGGCTTCGCCGTGCTCGCCGCGCTGATGCTCGGCGCGGCGCTGATCCTGCCGATGGTCCTGCAGATTGCGCTGGCCTTCGGGCAGCGCAGCGCGCGGGCGCCGGTCGGCATCTGGTTCTGGGCCGACAGCCGCCAGCAATTGTCGGGACTGTCGCTGGCGCTGATGGCGCTGCTGCTTGCGCTCGCGGTCAATGTCGGCGTCGGCACCATGGTGGAAAGTTTCAACCGCACCTTCCTGGTCTGGCTCGACGGAAGGCTCGCCGCCGACGTTTACATCAGCGCCGCCAGCGATCAGCAGGCAAAGGAGATCAAGGCCTGGCTGCGCGATCGGCCCGAGGTTCAGGCCATCCTGCCCGGCGGCCGCGCCGACACCCAGCTCGACGGCGCGCCGATCGAGGTGCTCGGCCTGCCCGACCACGCCACCTATCACGACAGCTGGCCGTTGCTCGAAAGCGTCGCAAATGCGTGGGTTCGGCTGCGGCCCGGCGACACCTGCCTCGTCAGCGAGCAGCTGTCGCGGCGGATGAAGCTGGCGATCGGCGATCATATCGAGGTACCCGCCCCCGGCGGCAACTGGCCGCTCGAGATCGTCGGCATCTATGCCGATTACGGCAACCCCAAGGGCCAGATCGCGGTCAACTTCGCCGCGCTGACCCGGCGCTTCCCGCAGACACCAATGACACGGATGGGCCTCCGCGTGGCACCGGATAAGATCGCACCGCTGATCACCGCGCTACAGGAGAAATTCGGTCTCGATGATCACAACATCGCCGACCAGGCCAGGATGAAAACGGAATCGAAGCGGGTCTTCAACCGCACCTTCTCGGTGACCGCCGCGCTCAACGCCTTCACGCTCGGCGTCGCCGGCATTGCGCTTTTGACCAGCCTGCTCACGCTGGCCAATTCGCGGCTGCCGCAGCTGGCGCCGCTGTGGGCGATCGGCCTGACCCGGCGGCGGCTCGCCGCGCTCGAACTGTTGAAGACCATGGCGGTCGCGCTGATCACCGCGCTGTTTGCGCTGCCGCTCGGCCTGCTGGTGGCGTGGTGCCTGCTTGCGATCGTCAACGTCAAGGCGTTCGGCTGGCGGCTGCCGTTCCACATTTTCCCGCTGCAGCTGATCGAGCTGCTCGCGGTGGCGCTGGCCGCCGCATTCTGTGCCGCGGCGCTTCCGGTCGCGAGGCTGGCGCGCATGCAGCCCGCCAGCCTGATCAGGATCTTTGTCAATGAGCGCTAGCGGCACCATCACCCGTCGCGCCTTTGCCGGCGGTGCGCTGGGGCTGGCGCTCGGCGGCAAGACGTTCGCGCAGGGCTTCGCCGGGCTCGGCGAGACCGCGGAAGGATTTGCCGCCGTCACGCCGGGCAAGCCATTCACGTTCCCCACGGACCACGGCCCGCATCCGGAATTCCGGATCGAATGGTGGTACGTGACCGCCAACCTGTCCGACACGAGCGGCGCGGCCTATGGCGCGCAATGGACGCTGTTCCGCCAGGCGATGAAAGCGGGCGGACCGGCCGAGGGCTGGGCCAATCAGCAGCTCTGGATGGGCCACGCCGCCGTGACCAGCGCCGGCACGCACCGCTTCAGCGAGACCTTTGCCCGCGGCGGCGTCGGGCAGGCCGCGGTCGAAGCCACGCCGTTCCGCGCCTGGATCGACGCCTGGGAGCTGCGCGGGCGCGATGCGTTCGATACCCAGCGCGTCGCACCGCTCGAGCTCAAGGCCTCCGCCGCCGACTTCAGCACCGCGCTGCGGCTCGACGCCGACCGCGCCCTGGTGCTGCAGGGCGACCACGGCTACAGCCGCAAGTCGGATCGCGGGCAGGCCTCCTATTATTACAGCCAGCCGTTCTACAAGGCGTCCGGCCGCATCGTGATCGACGACAGACCGATCGATGTCACGGGCATGGCCTGGATGGATCGCGAATGGAGCAGCCAGCCATTGGCGGCCGATCAGACCGGCTGGGACTGGTTCTCGCTGCATCTGCCCGGCGACGAGAAGCTGATGCTGTACCGGCTGCGCCAGAAGGACGGCCGCGAAAACCTGTTCGGCAACTGGATCACGCCGGACGGCCGCTCGGCCGAGATCGCCGCCGGCAGCAACAGCATCGCGCCGCTCGCGACCACCGAGATCGACGGCCGCAAGCTGCCGACATCATGGCGCGTCAACCTGCCCGCACGCGGCCTTGCCATCGAGACCACGCCGCTCAATCCGAAGGCCTGGATGGGAACCAGCTTCCCCTATTGGGAAGGTCCGATCCGCTTTGCAGGCAGCCACGCCGGAATCGGCTATCTTGAGATGACGGGGTACTAGGACGTGACGGAATTGGTCCGAATGGGGCCGCGGCATAACTGTGCTCCCTCGCCCCGTTCTTACGGGGAGAGGGTTGGGGTGAGGGGCCGTCTCCGCGTACCCGGTGACAGCTGGTGTCGCCGAGGTCCCCCTCACCCGGAACGCATCTGACGATGCGTTCCGACCTCTCCCCGCGCGCGGGGAGAGGTAAAGCGAGGCCGCATGTCACACCGGGCCTCGCTGACCCGTCATGACATCGGGGCCATTGGAAAGAGGAAATGCCTGACATGTACCACTACACCGCCATCGTCACCTGCCTTGCGGTCGCGCTGCACTTCTTCTTCGCGCTGCAGGTCGCCCGCGCCCGCGCGGTCTACGGGGTCAAGCTGCCGGCGATCACGGGAAATCCGGATTTCGAGCGCATCTACCGCATCCAGATGAACACGCTGGAATGGATGCCGATCTTCCTGCCGTCGCTCTGGCTGTTCGCGGTCTATGTCGGCGATGCCGCCGCGGCGGCGGTCGGCGCGATCTGGGTGATCGGCCGCATCGTCTATTTCATCGGCTATCGCGAAGCAGTGGCAAAACGCAGCCCCGGCTTCGCCATCCAGGCGCTCGCCTGCGTCATCCTCTGGGTTGGCGCGATCGGCGGCGCGGTGTGGCGGCTGGCGCATTGAAGGCGCGGTCGCGCCATAACCACTACCGTCGTCCTGGCGAAAGCCAGGACCCATAACCACAGAGCGTGGTTATGGGCAATCTGATGGCCACAGCGTGGTGCAACAACATCCAATCGGGGTAATGGGTCCTGGCTTTCGCCAGGACGACACCACCCGTGGATATTCGCCTCACTTGGTCAGCGGGCAGCCGCTTTCCTTGGCGGTGAAGAAGGCCTTGTCGCCGGGCACCACGGCGATCTGCTTGTAATAGTCCCACGGCTTCTTCGATTCCGAGGGCTTCTTGACCTCGAACAGATAGAGGTCGTGCACCATGCGGCCGTTCGCGAGCACCTTGCCCTTGGCGAAGGCGTCATCGACCGGCAGCTCCTTCAGCTTGGCGGCGACCGCCTCGCTGTCCTTGGTGCCGGCGGCCTTCACCGCCTTCAAATAGCTCAGCGTCGCCGAATAGGTGCCGGCATGGATCATGCTCGGCATCCGGCTGGTGCGCTTGAAGAAGCGCTCGCTGAAGGCGCGCGAGGCGTCGTCGTGGTCCCAGTAGAAGCCCTCGGTGAGCACGAGACCTTGCGCCGCCTCGAGCCCGAGACCGTGCACCTCCGACAGCGTCATCAACAGGCCGGCAAGCTTCTGGCCGCCGCGCACGATGCCGAACTCGGCCGCCTGCTTGATCGAGTTGGTGGTGTCGAGTCCGGCGTTGGCGAGCCCGATGATCTTGGCCTTCGAGCTCTGCGCCTGCAGCAGGAAGGACGAGAAGTCCGACGAATTGAGCGGCACGCGGACCGAGCCGACCACCTTGCCGCCCTTTGAGGTGACGATGTCGCTGGTGTCCTTCTCCAGCGCGTAGCCGAAGGCGTAGTCGGCGGTCAGGAAGAACCAGGTGTTGCCGCCGGCTTCCGTCAGCGCACCGCCGGTTCCGACGGCGAGCGCGCGGGTGTCATAGGCCCAGTGGAAGCTGTAGGGCGTGCAGGCATCGCCGGTGATACGGGAGGTCGCCGCGCCGACCACGATGTCGATCTTCTTCTTTTCCTTCGACAGCTCCTGCACCGCGAGCGCGACCGACGACGTCGTGAGCTCGGTGATCATGTCGACGTTCTCGACCTCGTACCAGCGCCGCGCGATCGCGGTCGCAAGATCCGGCTTGTTCTGATGGTCGGCGGTAACGATCTCGATCTTCTGTCCCAGCACCTCGCCGCCGAAATCCTCGACCGCCATCCGCGCGGCTTCGAGCGAATATTTGCCGCCGTAGTCGGCATAGACGCCGGACTGATCGTTCAGGATGCCGATCTTGACGCCCTGGGCCATCGCCGGCGCCGCAAGCATCAGGCTGCAGGCCGCGACCGCGGCCAAAAATCCGGACTTCATTCTATGCTCTCCCAGCAGTTTCTATCAGGAAAAATCGGCGCGACATTATTTTATAACCCCACGCCTGCCCATCTCTTTCCGCTCAGCCAAAAGTATGGGCTGCGTCGACAGCACTTGCTAGCTTCCCGTCACCCTGAGGGAGCACGGAACGCGCGTCTCGAAGGGTCGACGGCCCGGCCGGTGGCCGTGCATCCTTCGAGACGCCTGCTTCGCAGGCTCCTCAGGATGACGGGGAAGGACTTGCTGCTGCGGAACGTTGGGTGCCGCCCTCAACCCGCCACGGTTGCCTTGGGCTCGGCCGGCTTGCCCTCGTTCTTTCCTTCCGCGAGGTTGCGCACCACCATGTAGAAGATCGGCGTGAAGACCAGGCCGAACAGGGTGACGCCGAGCATGCCGAAGAACACGGCAACGCCGACCGCCTGCCGCATCTCCGAGCCCGAACCGGTCGACACCACCAGCGGCAGCACGCCGAGGATGAAGGCGAACGAGGTCATCAGGATCGGCCGCAGACGGAGCCGGCAGGCCTCGATCACCGCGTCCAGCCGCGACCTCCCCTCGAGCTCGATGTCGCGTGCGAACTCGACGATCAGGATCGCGTTCTTGGCGGCCAGCCCCACCAGCACCACGAAGCCGATCTGGGTCAGGATGTTGACGTCCTGGCCCATCAGTCGCACGCCGATCGTGGCCGCGAACAGGCACATCGGCACGATCAGGATCACCGCGAACGGCAATGTCCAGCTGCCATATTGCGCGGCCAGCACCAGATAGACGAACAGCACGCAGATCGGAAACACGTAGAGGCCGGCATTGGCGCCGGTGACCTGCTGGTAGGACAGGTCGGTCCACTCGAACGAAAAGCCGCTCGGCAATGTCTGGTCGGCGAGCTGCTTGATGGTGTTGAGCGCCGTCGTCGAGCTCACGCCCGGTGCCGGCTCACCCTGTAGTTCGGACGCCGAGTACAGATTGTAGCGCGCGACGCGGTCGGGTCCCGAGACGTCCTTGAAGTCCACGATGCTGCCGAGCATCACCATGTCGCCGGCGACGTTGCGGGTGCGCAGCCTTGCGAGATCGGGGCTGTCTTTCCGGAACGGCAGATCGGCTTGCGCGGTAACGTGATAGGTGCGGCCGAACAGGTTGAAGTCGTTGACATAGGTCGAACCAAAATAGGTCTGGATCGTGTCATTAATGTTGGCGATCGGCACCCCAAGCTTCTGCGCCTTGACGCGATCAATGTCGACGAACAGCTGCGGCGTGTTCGCGGTGAACGGCGAGAACACCGACGTGAGAGACGGCGATTTGCGCGCGGCTGTCACCAGTTCATCGGTCGCGGAAGCCAGCAGTTCGGGTCCGCGCCCCTGCCGGTCCTGGACGCGGATGGTGAAGCCACCACCGGTGCCGATGCCGGGCACGGCCGGCGGCGGAATGACGATGATGAAGGCGCCCTGGATCACCGACAGACGCTTGCGCAATTCGGCCGTGATCGCGTTCGCCGTCAGCCCCTTCTTCAGGCGCGCCTCCGGCTCGTCGAATACCGGGAACAGCGCCGCGGCGTTGCCCTGCTGCGTGCGCGTCGCACCGGAGAAGCCGGCGAACGCCGCGACGCGAACGATGCCCGGCGTATCCAGCGCGATCCGCTCGATCTCGCGCACAACAGCGGTGGTCCGCGCCAGCGACGCGGCGCCCGGCAGTTGCGCCGAGATGATGACGTAGCCGCGATCCTGCGCCGGAATGAAGCCCTGCGAGGTGGTCGCGAGCAGCCAGCCGGCGCTGCCGATCAGTACGAGGTAGAGCGCAAGCATCACCACCGTATGCCGGATCACGAAGTCGGCCACCGATGCATAGCCGTGCGCGAGCCGGTCGAACACCCGGTTGAACAGCGCGGTGAAGCTGTCCCAGCCGCGCGCGATGATGTTCCAGCGCGCCGGCGGGCGTTTCTCCTCATGCGGCACCAGGATCTGCGAGGCCAGCGCCGGCGACAGCGTCAGCGAGCAGAAGCAGGAGATCGCGGTCGCGACCGCGATGGTGACCGCGAATTGCTGGAAGAACTGCCCGGAGATGCCGCCGAGGAAGGCGGTCGGCACGAACACCGCGCACAGCACGAGCGCGATCGAGACCAGCGCGCCGCCGACCTCCTCCATGGTCTTGAGCGCAGCGTCGCGCCTGCTCATGCCGTGCTCGAGATGCCGCTCGACATTCTCGACCACCACGATGGCGTCGTCGACCACGATGCCGACCGCCAGCACGAGGCCGAACAGTGTCAGATTGTTGATCGAGAAGCCGAGCGCGGCCATCACCGCGAAGGTGCCGACCAGCGACACCGGGATCGCGATGATCGGGATGATCGCAGGCCGCCATCCCTGCAGGAACACCAGCACCACGATGACGACGAGCGCCATCGCCTCGTAGATCGTCTTGATCAGCTCGTGGACCGATTGGGCGATGAATTCGGTCGGGTTGTAGCCGATATTGTAGTCGAGCCCCTTCGGGAAACTCGCCTTCATCCGCTCCATCGTGTCGGAGATGCTCTTGGCGGTCGCGAGCGCGTTCGATCCGGGCCGTTGCGTCACCAGCAGCGCGACGGCGGATTTGCGCAGCAGGAAGCTGTTGGTGGCGTAGGACAGCGCGCCGAGCTCGACGCGGGCGACGTCGCGCAGACGTACCGTGCGGCCGTCGGAGCCGGCCTTCACCACGATGTCCTCGAACTGCCTGATGTCCTTGAGGCGGCCGGTGAAGACGAGGTTCGGCTGGAATGCGCGATCGGCGATCGGCGGCTCGGCGATCTGGCCGCCGGCGATCTGCAGGTTCTGCGCCCGGATCGCCGCCAGCACCTCGGTCGAGGTCAGGCCGAGATTGGCGATCCGGTCGGGATCGAGCCACAGCCGCATCGAATAGTCGCGCGCGCCGAACATCTGGATGTCGCCGACGCCATCGAGCCGCAACAGCTGGTCGCGGACCTGCAGCAGCGCGTAGTTGGAGATGTAGAGCTGGTCGAACGTGTCGTCGGGCGACAGCATGAACACGACCATCAGGATGTCGGGCGAGTTCTTGCGCGTGGTCACGCCGTTGCGCTGCACCTCTTCGGGCAGCCGCGGCTGCGCGATCGCGACGCGGTTCTGCACCAGCACCTGGGCCTTGTCGAGGTCGGTGCCGAGCTTGAAGGTCGCGGTGATGGTGAGCTGGCCGTTCGACGTCGCCTGGCTGTAGAGATACAGCATGTCCTCGACGCCGTTGATCTCCTGCTCGATCGGCGCAGCGACGGTATCGGACACAGTCTGCGCCGAGGCGCCCGGATATTGCGTGGTGACCACGACGGTCGGAGGCACCACTTGCGGATATTCCGAGACCGGCAGCGTCGGATAGGCGATCGCGCCGACGATCAGCAGCACGATCGACAGCACCATCGCGAGGATGGGCTGGTTGATGGAGAGCCTGCCGAGATTCATGGTTTGGCACCTGCGGCGGGCTTGTCAGCGGCCGCGGGCTTGTCGCCTGCCGCGGGCTTGGAATCCGCCGGAGCCTGCGCCATCTTCGGCGTCACCTTGGCGCCGACGCGGGCGCGCTGCAGGCCGTCGACGATCACGTGATCCTCCGCCTTGAGGCCTTCGCGGACGACGCGCAGGCCATCGTCGAGCGGCCCGAGCGTGACAGCTCTTGCTTCCACCGTATTGTCGTCCTTGACCACGAACACGATCTTGCGCGACTGGTCGGTGGCAACAGCGCTGTCCGGGATCAGCAGCGCCTCATAGGGCGAGGAGCCGATGATGCGGACGCGGCCGAACTGGCCGGGCAGGACCGACAGATCCTTGTTCGGAACGACCGCGCGGCTGCGCAGCGTCGCGGTCGAGACGTCGAGCCGATTGTCGAGGAAGTCCATCTTGCCCTCATGCGAGGGCTTGGTTTCGCCGGTCAACGCGATCTGCACCGGGTTCGCCGTGTCGCGCGAGCTCGGCCGCCTGCCTTCGAACCACAGCTTGCTGTTGCGCTGATAGGTCGCCTCGTCGACGTCGAAATAGATGTAGATCGGATCGAGCGACACGATCGAGGTCAGCAGCGTCGCGCCGCCCTCGCTGCCCTGCACGAGATTGCCCGGAGTGACCAGATGCCGGCTGACGCGGCCGGTGATCGGCGCCAGCACATGGGTGAATTCGACATTGAGCTGCGCGGCCTTCAGCGTGCCTTCGGCCTGGGTCTCGGCGGCGCGCGCCGCCTGCAATGCCTGACGGCGCTGATCGACGACTTGCTCCGAGACCGCGCTGGTCTGCACGAGGTTCAGCCCGCGCTCGAGATCGCGCTTGGCAAGCTCCCCCTTGGCGCGCGCGTCGGCCAGCTGGCCTTCGGCCTGCAGCACGACCGCCTCGAACGGCCGCGGGTCGATAATGTAGAGCAGATCGCCGGCGTGGACGATCGCACCATCCTTGAACTCGACGCTGTTGACGAAGCCGCCGACACGGGCGCGGACCTGAACCTCCTCGATCGCCTCGAAGCGGCCGGTGAACTCGTCCCAGTCGGTGACGGTGCGCTTGACCGGCTGCGCGACGGTCACGGGTGGCGGCGCAGGCGCGGCCTGCGATTGCGCGCTCTTGTTGTCGCAGCCGCCGAGCGCCAGCGCCGCCAGCAGCCCGATCGGCGCAAGGCCAAGCCAAGGCCTGAGCGACAGGCCGCGTGAGGCATGGCGGCGAAGCGAATGACGCTCGACGCCGGTCACCGGAGCCACACGCCCCGTTCTGTCAATCGAACTCAATTCCCTCTCCCCAAGGATCAGTGCAGGGCTACGAAAGTCGCAATTAAACTTGCGGTGATTCAACGCGGATGGACCACCGCAATGTCGCGGCAGCGGACGTCACAGATGTAGCCGCTCCCCAGTCTGTTCAAGATGGCCGCCGGATCAAGCGAATAGTTGCGCAATCTGAAAGCCTTACGACGTGATCGCGAAGCCGTGACGACAGGAAGGGACAGATTCACTGGCCTTTCGGGTGAGGAGAGATCACAGACGGCTTGCCGGGAATCAATCCCAAGGCGAATCACCGACACATGTTCGTCACACAACGACAATTCCGCCTGCGGCGCAGAAACCACCGGGGGTCGCACAAGATTAAAAATGGTCGAGTTCCCACACTCTACCTCCCGCTGCATGGCCGAATCGTGGTTAACGGCGCGGTGTCACGTGGACACACATTGACACTCGGAAGCATCGACAATACGGTCGTGGTTGCCAACCGGTAAATTTTCTTGGCCGCCGCGCTTTTCTCGAACATTCATTGGGCTTTTCTCGCGGCGTGAGTGAGTGGAAGCGATTACGTAATGGCAAGCGCATTTGAACTTGCTGATGTCGGGACTCCGCAACCGTCGCGGTGTCCGCATATTGCGAGCGGACCGGTGCGATCTCGGATCGCAAGTGATCAACCTCAACGTGTGAACTGCTTCACACCTCGTCGTCCCCAAAAATTGTAGTTAGTTGATCGGCTTTCACGCCGATCGCGGGAGTGCTCATGACGACCATACCTGCCTATACAATCGGTGGTTTAACCCGCCCCGAGCTTCATCTCGATCCGAGCGGCAATATCATTCTGGATCCGGCCGCGCAGGCGTTCGTCAATACGTATGGTCTGCAATATCTTTACCTGGGCTGTCCTCCCGGCACGCCGTGGCCGCCGGTGCCCGGCTTCCTATCGCCTCCGACCGACGCCAATTCCGGCGCCAACACGGTCGTTGAGGGCGCCGCAGCCAGTACATCGGTCGGCATCACCGCGCAATCCACCAGCCTGATCGGTCTTCCGGTCACCTATTCGCTGGCGTCCGATTCCTCGCATGGCGGCTTCAAGGTCGATCCGAATACCGGCGTCGTGTCGATTGCCGATCCCTCCAAGGTCGATTTCGAGAGCTCCGGCGGCAGCTACGTTGTCAATGTGCAGGCGACCGACGGTATCTTCGTCTCGTCGCAGAGCTTCACGATCGCGGTCAGCAATGCGCCGCCCTCGACACCGACCGACGGCAACGCCACCGCCAACGCCGTCAACGAGGGCGCCGCGGTCAACACCTCGGTCGGCATCACCGCGTCGTCGGCCGACGTCAACGGCCCCGGCGTCACCTACTCGCTGACATCGGATTCCTCCAATGGCGGCTTCAAGATCGATCCCACCACCGGCATCGTCACCGTCGCCAATTCCGCCAAGATCGACTTCGAGACCGCGCCGGGCCACGCCTACACCATCACGGTCCAGGCCAGCGACGGCCATGGCGGCGTCAGCTCGCAGAGCTTCACGATCAACGTCAACGACGTGGCGGTCAGCACCCCGGTCGACGTCAATGCCGCCGCCAACAGCGTCGTCGAAGGCGCAGCCGTCAACACGCTGGTCGGCATCACCGCCTCCGCGGTCGATCCGAACGGCCCCGCAACCACCTATTCGCTGACCGGCGACACCTCCGGCGGCGGCTTCACCATCAATGCCACGACGGGTGTCGTCACCGTCGCCGATCCGAACAAGCTCGATTACGAGAGCGCGCCGGGCCACGCCTACACCATCACGGTGCAGGCGACGAGCGGCGCGACCACGACGACGCAAACCTTCACGATCGGCGTGACCGACGCCCCGCCGTCGGCTCCCACCGACTCTGACGCCGCGACCAACACAGTGGTCGAAGGCGCCGCCATCGGCACCGCCGTCGGCATCACCGCGCACGCCACCGACATCAATGGCGGCACCGTGACCTATTCGCTGGTCGGTGATGCCCACGGCCTCACCATCAACGCCGCGACCGGCGTCGTCACCGTCGCCGATCCCACCAAGGTCGATTTCGAAACCGCGCCCGGCCACGCCTACACGATCACCGCGCAGGCCAGCGACGGCACGCAGACCAGCACGCAGACCTTTACCGTCAACGTCACCGACGTTGCGCCGTCGGCCCCGGTCGACAGCAATGCTGCCGCGAATACCGTCGTCGAAGGCGCGGCCGTCGGCACCACGGTCGGCGTCACCGCATCCTCGACCGACATCAACGGCCCGGCGGTAACCTATTCGCTGACCGGCGACAGCTCCGGCGGCGGCTTCACCATCAACGCGACAACAGGCGTCATCACCGTCGCCGACCCGAGCAAGCTCGATTACGAAAGCGCGCCCGGCCACGCCTATACCGTCACCGCGCAGGCCAGCGACGGCACCCTTGCGACCTCGCAGACCTTCACCATCGCCGTCACCGAAGCCCCGCCCTCGACCCCGGTCGACAGCGACGCCAGCGCCAATGCGATCGCCGAAGGCGCCGCCAACGGCTCGACCGTCGGTGTCACGGCGTCGTCGATCGACGTCAACGGCCCGCCGGTGACCTATGCGCTGATCGGCGACACCTCCGGCGGCGGCTTCACCATCGACGCGACAACCGGCGTCATCACCGTCGCGGATAGCACCAAGGTCGATTACGAGAGCAGCGGCCCGACCCATTCCTACACCGTCACCGCGCAGGCCAGCGACGGCACGACGGCGAGCTCGCAAACCTTTACGATCGCCGTCACCGACGTCGCGCCGTCGACCCCGGTCGACTCCGACGCCGGCGCCAACACCGTCATTGAAGGCGCAGCCAACGGCTCGACCGTCGGTATCACCGCGTCGGCGACCGACATCAACGGTCCGGCCGTGACCTATTCGCTGATCGGCGACAGCTCCGGCGGCGGCTTCACCATCAATGCCGCAACCGGCGTCGTTACGGTCGCCGATTCGAGCAAGCTCGATTTCGAAAGCTCGGGCGGCAGCTACACCGTCACCACGCAAGCCAGCGACGGCACGCTGGCGAGTTCGCAGACCTTCACCATCAACATCGCGGATGTTGCGCCATCGACGCCGGTCGACGGCGACGCCGCCGCCAACAGCGTTGTCGAAGGCGCGGCCGCCGGCACTGCGGTCGGCATCACCGCGCATGCGACCGACGTCAACGGCCCGGCCGTGACCTGGTCGCTGATCGGCGACACCTCCGGCGGCGGCTTCACCATCGACCCGACGACTGGCGTCATCACCGTCGCCGACCCGACCAAGATCGATTATGAGGGCAGCGGCCCGACCCATTCTTATACGGTGACCGCGCAGGCCAGCGACGGCACGCTGGCGAGCTCGCAGAGCTTCACCATCGCCGTCAACGACGCCGCACCGTCGACCCCGGTCGATGCCGACGCCGGCACCAACACGATCGCCGAAGGCGCTGCCAACGGCTCGACCGTCGGCATCACCGCGGCGGCAACCGACGTCAACGGCCCGGCCGTGACCTGGTCGCTGATCGGCGACACCTCCGGCGGCGGCTTCACCATCAACGCGACGACGGGCGTCATCACCGTCGCGGACAGCTCCAAGATCGATTACGAAAGCCCGGCCGGGCACGCCTACACCGTCACCGCGCAGGCCAGCGACGGTTTGCTCACGAGCTCGCAGACCTTCACCATCGCCGTCACCGACGTCGCGCCGTCGACCCCGGTCGATGCCGACGCCGGCGCCAACCGCGTTGCGGTCAACGCACCGGTCGGCGCGGGAACCAGCGTCACGGCATCCTCGACGGACGTCAACGGCCCCGCCGTGACCTATTCGCTGGTCGGCGACACTTCCGGCGGCGGCTTCACCATCGATGCGACCACCGGCAAGATCACGGTCGCCGATCCCAGCAAGATCAACATTGCCGACCCGTCCTATGACGTCACGGTCGATGCGAGCGACGGTACGCTGCACAGCCAGCAGACCTTCACCATCGCCGTCGTGGTCGACCAGGCGCCGGTCGTCACCGCCGGCCACACGCTGAACTACACCGAGAACCAGGCCGCGACCGTGATCGATTCGGCGATCACCGTCACCGACGGCGATGACGCCAATCTGGTGTCCGCGACGGTGCAGATCACCGGCAACTATGCCAGCGGCCAGGATGTCCTCGGCTTCACCAACCAGAACGGCATCACAGGCTCGTTCAATGCCGCGACCGGAACGCTGACGCTGACCGGCTCCTCCAGCGTCGCGAACTACCAGGCCGCGCTGGCGTCGGTGACTTACATCAACAGCAGCGACAATCCGTCCGGGCTGGCGCGCACCGTCACCATCACGACCAATGACGGCACGCTCGACAGCTCGCCGGTCACCGACACCATCAACGTCACCCCGGTCAACGACCCGCCCGTCGTCACCGCCGGTCACACCCTCAATTACACCGAGAACCAGGCCGCGACCGCGTTCGACCCGGCGATCATCGTGTCCGACGTCGACAACACTACGCTGACCGGCGCGACGGTGCAGATCACCGGCAACTACGCCAACGGTCAGGACGTCCTCGCCTTTACGTCCCAGAACGGCATCACCGGCTCGTTCAATGCGGGAACCGGCATGCTGACGCTGACAGGCACCGCCAGCGTCGCCGATTATCAGGCGGCGCTCGCCTCGGTGACCTATCAGAACACCAGCGACAACCCGTCGGGCCTGGCGCGCACCGTCACGATCATCGCAAACGACGGCACGGCGACCTCCACGCCGGTTACCGGCACCATCAACGTCACGCCGGTCAACGATCCGCCGGTCACGACCGCCGGCGGCACGCTGAACTACACCGAAAACCAGGCCGCGACCGTGATCGATGCGTCGGTCAACGTGACCGACGTCGACAGCGCCAATCTGACCGGCGCGACGGTGCAGATCACCGGCGGCTTCGCCGCCGGCCAGGACGTGCTGGGCTTCGTCAACCAGAGCGGCATCACCGGCTCGTACAATTCCGGGACCGGCGTGCTGACGCTGACCGGCTCCGCCAGCGTCGCCAACTACAAGGCCGCGCTCGATTCCATCACCTATTTCAACTCGAGCGACAACCCATCCGGGGCGGATCGCACCGTCAGCTTTACGGTCAACGACGGCACCGACAGCAGCAACACCTCGACCTCGACCATCCACGTCACGCCGGTCAACGATGCGCCGGTCGTGAGCTTCGGTGCCATCACCGGCTTCTCCGAGCCGCCGAACGGCACGCCGGCAGCGAACTCGACGCCGGTCACGATCACGCCGAACCTGACGATCACGGACGCCGAAGGCAATAACCTGACCGATGCGACCTTCGTTCTGAACAATCTGAAGCCGTCGGATGCGCTGTCGATCGCAGGCCACGCCGGCAACAGCGGCGATATCGGCGGCATCCACTTCGAGATCACCAGCACCGCCGGTACCGAAACGATCAGCTTCACCGGTACCGACACGCTTGCGCACTACAATGCGGCGCTGGACCTGATCCAGTTCAACAACACCAGCGAAAACCCCGACACCACCGCGCGCTCCTACAGCCTGACCGTGCACGATGACGGCGGTACCGCGAATGGCGGCAGCAACACCGGGACGGGATCGACGACGGGAAGCGTCACCGCGGTGGACGACGGACCCACCGCGTCGGTGCCGGCGGACAATTCGATCGGCACGGCATTCTCGCACACCGACTTCGCGATTTCAGGACTTTCGGTCGCCGACATCGATGCCGCCAGCGGCAACGTCACGGCGACGATTGCCTCAAGCCATGCGAACCTGACCTTCAATACCGCCGGGCTCGCCAGCTCCACCAACAACAGCAGCCACACGGTGACGCTGACCGGCACCGTCGCACAGGTCAACACCGCGCTGGCGACCTTGACATACAACAGCGACGACGGCTTCACCGGCTCGGATACCGTCACGCTGAACATCAACGACAACGGCAACACCGGCACCGGCGGGCCGCTCACGTCGGGCGCCCAGACCTTCCACGTCGGCGTGGTCCCGCAGGTGTTCTATATCGACAACTCGCCCACGGCGCTGGCCAACAGCGCCAATCTCGGCACCGCGGCCGATCCATACACGTCGATCGCCGCCTACAACGCGGCGAATCCGGCCGGCTCTGGCGACTATGTCGTGCTGAGGTCCGGCACCTATACCGAGGCCAACGGCATCAACCTCGCCAATGGCGTCAACCTGGTCGGCGGCAGTCACTCCCTGACGTTCACCAATCCGGTGACCGGCGCCGTGGTGACCGCCAACACTGCGACCGGCACCGATCCGGTGATCAAGGTGACCGGCGCCGACAACGGCATCGACCTGCTCGGCACCTCGGGCCACAGCATCAGCGGCGTCAGCATCGATACCTCGGCCTCGACCGGCATGGGCATCAGCGACGACAACAACAATATCGGCACCGTCACGATGTCCGACATCACGGTCAAGACTGCCAGCGGCACCGGCATGAGCTTCACCCATGGCGGCACCATCACGCTGACCGGCACCAACAACTCCATCACGTCGGGCACCGGCACCGCGCTCGATGTCGAGAACACCCAGATCGGCTCGTCCAACCTCATCCTCAAGAGCATCACCTCGAGCGGCGGGTCCAACAACGGCATCATCCTGTCGAATACCGGCACGGCCGCCGGCAATGGCGGCCTGCACATCACCGGCGACGGTTCGACGGTGGGCAGCGGCGGCACCATCGCCAACAAGACCGGCGCCGACGGCAGCACCACGCAGGGCAGCGGCGTCTACCTGAACAACACCAAGGACGTTCAGCTGTCCTATCTGGCGATGCACGACTTCCAGAACTACGGCATCGTCGGCACCAGCGTCACCGGCTTTACCCTCGGCAACACCACGGTGACCGGCACCAACGGCACCAACGTCGGCGGCATCGGCGAGGGCGACGTCTACTTCACCGGCCTGTCCGGCACGGCGTCGGTAACGAATTCGACCTTCACGGGCGCAGCGCTCGATGCGTTCCACGTCTTCAACAACAGCGGTCAGACACTCAACCGCATCACCATTACCGGCTCGACCTTCGCGACCAATTCGGCGGCCGGAAACAGCTCGGGCGATGCCCTGGTGTTCCAGGCCACCGACGGAACATTCAACGCGACCGTCCAGAATTCGACATTCACGTCGGCGCGCGGCGACCTGTTCCAGCTCGATCTGCACGGCGGCGTCAACTCGGACCTCGTGCTGAACGGAAACAGTTTCTCGAACAACAACCAGAATATCGTCTCGGGCGGCGGCGGCATCACCATCAGCTCCGGCGGGACCGGCGACCACGCCAACCTGACCTTCAACATCGCCAACAATACCATGCGTGATGCCCTCGGCACCGCGCTCGGCATCAGCACGGGATCAGGAGCAAGCTCGTTCAACGGCACGATCGATTCCAACACGATCGGCGTCGCCGGCGTCGCCAACAGCGGCTCCGCCCAGGGCAGTGACATCGGCTTCGTCACGATGGGCGGGGCCAATTCCAGCGTCACGATCACCAACAATCATCTGTATCAGTACAACAACGACGGAATCGAACTGCAGACCGGTGACGCTGCGAACGGCGGCAACGCCCTATTGACCGCGATCGTCATGGGCAACACGGTGTCCAACCCGGGTGCGTTCGGCGCTCATGGCTTCGAACTTAATGCCGGCACGGTCGCGGGCGATGCGCAGAGCGTCTCGCTGACGCTGGGCGGCACCGGCGCCCAGGAAAATCAGTTCCTCGGTTCGGGCGCGACCGGCACCGACATCCGGCTGCGCGATCGGTTTGCCACCACCGTCGGCCTGCACGCGGGCGACGGCTCGTCCTATGGCGGCGGCGCGACCGATACCGCCGCAATCTCGAGCTACGTCCTGGCGCACAATACGGTCACCACGGCGCCGACCATCAGCGTCACGGCGGGCAGCACCAACGGCTTCGGCTCGTCGCCGCTGCTCGCCGCGGATGGCGGCGTGCAGGCCGCCGTCGCGACCCCGGGTGAAACCCACCTGACGCAAAGCCAGCTCGACTCGGTCGTCTCGGCGGCCATTACCCAATGGGCAAAGGCTGGCGTGGACGCGGATCAACTGGCCGCGCTGCATGCCGTCACCTTCAGCGTCGCTGATCTCGCCGGCCAGGTGGTCGGCCTGGAAAGCGCCGGCCACATTACGATCGATGCCGATGCCGCCGGCCATGGCTGGTTCGTCGATTCGACACCGTTTGACAATTTTGAGTTCCCCCACGCGCTCAATGCTTCCGGCTCCGATCTGCAGACCGATTCGTCGACGGCCGCAGCCGGTCATCTCGATCTATTGACCGCCGTGGTCCATGAGTTGGGACACGTGCTCGGCCTCCCCGACCTGACGTCGTCATCCGATGCCAACGACCTGATGTATATCAGTCTCACCGACGGCGAGCGGCGGCTCCCAACCGCCGCGGATGTCACGCAGGCCAACGTGGGATCGGCGAAGGCGATGCCCATGCAGAGCAGCACATCCTCGACTCTGAACCGCGACGGCTTCGACTTCTCGTCGTTCACCCAGACGCCGTCGCAGGCCAGCACGAGCCACGCGGACCCGGCCGCGAACACCCAGACCTGGTCCGATCTGTTCAGCGGGCACGCCAATGCCGGCACCCCATGGTGGGTCGGCCATGAGGCGACGTTCGCCGCCATGGGCGGCACGCAAACCGACAACCACGCCCAGTTGCACCATGACCTGATCGTCTGACCGGGCACCGTATCGACTACACAACGCCTGCCGAAGCGTCCCGGCAGGCGTTGCCTCAGATGGATGGGATCCGCGCTTCCGTCGACCCGGCAAACTTCAATCGCCTCATGATGTCCGCTTGGACATGTCCGATTCGTGACAACGGTCCCGTCAGCAGCGATACCGTCTCGTCGCGAACTGCGAATGGCTCGCGCGGCCGCGGAATCGAAAAAATCGCGGAAACCAGACAATCGTTGAGGTTGCACTAGCCGCAAAACACGCTATCGTGCAGACGTTGCACACGCAGCATCATTGCTTCGAATTTTTCACAAATCGTACGACGTATTCGCGGAGGACCGATGGCCGATCCGTTTCTTTCCGAAGTCCGC
The DNA here is from genome assembly GCF_024171045.1 of Bradyrhizobium sp. USDA 4538. Classification (NCBI taxonomy): domain Bacteria; kingdom Pseudomonadati; phylum Pseudomonadota; class Alphaproteobacteria; order Hyphomicrobiales; family Nitrobacteraceae; genus Bradyrhizobium; species Bradyrhizobium sp. USDA 4538. The sequence goes on along the minus strand of NZ_JALJZE010000001.1, from coordinate 4,271,260 downwards.
ATGATGTCGTTCGGCTTTGCGCCCAAGGGTTGGGCATTTTGCAACGGCCAACTGCTTCCCATCGCTCAGAATCAGGCACTGTTCTCGTTGCTAGGTACGACCTACGGCGGGGACGGGCGCGTCACTTTTGGCCTGCCCGACCTTCGAGGCCGGGTGCCGATAAGTATGGGCCCCGGCTATACGCTCGGCCAACGCGGCGGCGAGGAGAGCCACACGCTCACGATCAACGAGATGGCGCAGCACAATCATTTGGCCAACGCCACCAACAGCAACGGTAGCCAGCCGCTCGATTCGGGGGCCTATCTCGGTGCCTTCAACAACGGCTACAGCACGTCGACGACCGACATCACCCCGCTCAATCCATTGACCGTGGGCAATGCCGGCGGCAGCCAGGCCCATCAGAACATGCAACCGTTCCTGACGATCAATTTCAGCATTGCCCTCCAGGGCATTTTCCCCTCGCAGAATTGACGAGAAGCGCCGATGTCAGAATCCTATTTAGGCGAAATCCGTATGTTCGGCGGCAGCTTTGCCCCGGTCGGATGGAATTTCTGTGACGGCAGCCTGTTGGCGATCTCCCAGTACGACGCGCTGTTCAATCTGATCGGCACCACCTATGGCGGCGATGGCCAATCCACCTTCGCGGTCCCCGATCTGCGCGGCCGTGTGCCAATCCACACGGGCACCGCCAGCAGCGGCACGACCTATGCCATGGGGCAGACTGGCGGCGTCGAAAACGTAACACTCACGACGCAGACGATCCCGCAGCATTCGCACGCCTTCATCGCCGCGAAGCAGACCGGCACCGCGTCGAACCCGCAGGGAAATATTCTCGATCAGACGACCGGCACAATCGCGATGTATATCGACGGCCAGCCGCCCGACGGGCCCATGGCAGGCGGAATGCTGACGAATACCGGCGGAAACCTGCCGCACAGCAATTTGCAGCCGCTGCTTTGCGTCACCTTCATCATTTCGCTGTCCGGCATTTTCCCGAGCCAGGGCTAGGAGCGCGACACCATGGCCGACCCCTTCGTCGCCGAAATCCGCATCTTTCCGTTCAACTTCGCTCCCAAGGGCTGGGCCTTCTGCAGCGGCCAGATCCTGCCGATCTCGCAGAACACGGCGCTGTTTTCGCTGCTCGGCGTCACCTATGGCGGCAACGGCACCTCGAATTTCGCGCTTCCCAACATGCAGGGCAACGCGCCGCTGGCGCCCGGACAGGGCCCGGGGCTGTCGCTGTATGACCTCGGCGAGACCATCGGCTCCCCCAATGTGACGCTGCTGCAAAACCAGATACCGCAGCACAACCACCCCGTGAACGTCGGTACGCAGGACACGGCCGACGTTCAAGTCCCGAGCCCGACCCGCATCCTCGGCAAATCGGCCAACGCGTTCGCCTACCTGCCCGGGAGCCCGGCGCCAACACTGACGCAGATGAACGCCACCATGATCGGCATGACGGGCGGCAACCTTCCGCACAACAACATGCAACCTTACCTCACGCTGAACTTCTGCATCGCACTGCAGGGCGTCTTCCCGGCGCGAGGCTGAGCTCGTTTTGGCTCTCGACGCGCCAGGCACCATCACGCCCACCTTCGGCTGGGCGCGCGCGGCCGAAGTCGGTTGCGGCTTTCGCCGCCTGTCGGAGGCGGACCTGCCGTTCCTCGGCCGCCTCTATGCCTCGACGCGCACCGAAGAACTTGCGCCGGTGCCGTGGAGCGAGGCCGACAAGGCCGCCTTTCTCGAACAGCAATTCCGCGCCCAGCACGCGCACTACCAGCAGCACTATCCGAACGCCGATTGGCTGGTGATCGCGCGCCAGGGTGGTGAAGACGTCGGCCGGTTCTATCTCGAACGCTGGCCGAGCCAGCACCGCATCATCGACATCGCCTTCCTACCGGAGCATCGCGGCAGGGGCTACGGCGAAGCGTTGCTGCGCGACGCGATGGACGAGGCGGCGGCCGCCGGCAAGGATGTCTCGATCCATGTCGAGAAGCTCAACCCGGCGATGCGGCTCTACCGGCGGCTCGGCTTCATCACCGAGGAAGACAAGGGCGTCTACGACCTGATGCGCTGGCGGGCGGCAGAGCGTCAGGTGAAGATCGCCTGATAACCATTGCCGTGCGCGACCGGACCGATCGGCACCAGGAACATCTCGATCACGCCCAATGCCGGATGCCGCACCGGATAGATCGCCTGCGGCAGCCACGCGGCCTTCGGCGCCGTGAACAGCAGCGAGAACGCGCCGCCCGGCCGGCCGCTGTTGCCCACGGGCTCGACCTTGGCGAGCTTCAGCGGCACGACGCGATCCCTCTCCGCCTGCATCTCGAACTCCGCATCCTGATGCGGCGTGAAGTCGTCAATATGCAGTTTCGCGAGATCGACGGTGGATGTCATGTGCACGCCCTGGTTGGTCCCGAAGCTGTAGCACGCCGCGTGCCGCCTCGCGCGACAAAAAGGACCTGACGGGCAGCGCAGCGCGAGATCGGCACCCGGCTTTGCCTGCGCCCTCTGCTTCGACAGGGGGCAAGTAAACGCAAGACTCGGACGCTTTGCGCGGCGAGGATGCGGACGCATGGCTCACAAGCCTGCCACACATTCGCTGTCGTCCCTGCTTTCGCACTAGCGTGTCTACACGGTTTTGGGGCGCGACAGATTGACTCGGTGCAGCAAGAAGTGGCGTCTCTGCAGCATGTTGTATGATTCTCTCACTGGCGCTTTGATTCGAAGGAGCGCCAGCGATGCAGCCGGATTTGTCTTTGGGTGAGTTCGGGGACGTTCGTCTCGACAAAAGGGGGCGACGCTTCTCCGGGCTATGCTTTGCACGCGCAGCGTCTGCTTGCGCCAGATGGCCCGGGGCGATTGGGCTGCCAATATGGCGTTCTGGCGGTTTGTGAACAACCCCCAAGTCACGATCGATAAATTGATTGAGGGCTGGAGCGCGCAGACGCGGACTGCGGTCAGCGGGCGTCATGTGCTGGCGATCCAGGATACGAGCGAGGTCAAGTTCCAGACCCAGGCGGGACGGCGGCGCGGGCTGGGCAAAGTCGGCAAGGGCAATGCTCGCGGCGTGCTGTTGCATGCGATGATGGCGGTGGATGCCGACAGCGGGGTCTGTCTTGGCCTTACTGGCGGCAACGTTTGGACGCGCAAAGGCAAGGTAAAAATCCCGCATGAGCGGCGCGCCTTGGCCGACAAGGAGTCGGCGCGCTGGGTGACGGCCGCCGAGCAAGGCCGCGACGTCCTGGCAGATGCCCGCATGATCACCGTCGTCAACGACCGCGAGGGGGATTTCTTTGCTCACTGGGCGCTGACGCCAGCTGAGAATGTCCATCTTCTGTCGCGTGCCATGCACGACCATGCGCTGGTCGATGGCGACACACTTTATCAGGCGGTCGAGCGGAGCCGCTTCTGCGACAACGCGGTGATCGATCTGCCGCAGCGAATGGATCGGCGCGGCCGGCAGGCCCATCTCTCGATGCGCTTCGGAACCGTCGTGCTCAAGCGGCCGCAGAGGCCCGGCGTCACCGACTTGGCGGAGGGCATCAAACTCAGCTTCGTAGAAGTGGTCGAGTTGCATCCGCCGAGAGGTGCGGAGCCCATTCGCTGGCTGCTCCTGACCACTCATCCGGTCGCCACCGTTAAAGACGCCTGGCAGATCGTCTCCTGGTACCGCCAGCGCTGGATCATTGAGCAACTCTTTCGCTCGCTGAAGAGCCAGGGTTTGCGCATCGAGGATAGTCAGATCGAGAGCGCCGAAGGCCTGATCAAGCTCGTGGCGGTCGCCACCAGAGCGGCATGTATCGTCATTCAACTCGTTCAGGCCCGCAACAGTGGCGAAGAATTGCCGGCTGAATTTGTCTTCACCGCAGAAGAGATCGAGACGCTCAGGGCCATCAACAAAACCATGAAAGGTCGCACCGAGCTTCAGAAAAACCACCATCGCCCCAACACTCTTGCTTGGGCGGCATGGATCATCGCAAAACTCGGCGGATGGACCGGCTACGCCTCCCACCGTCAACCTGGACCAATCACCTTCCACACCGGAATGGCCCGCTTCCAAATCCTCGCAAATGGCCCGACAAACGCGTAGATGCACTAGTGCGAAAGCAGGGACCCATAACCATGAGTGGTCATTAGCGAGCGAGGCTGGAATGATGAGTCCCTTCAACAAGGAACGCCGCGGCGTATGGGTCCCTGCTTTCGCACTAGCGTATATACATATCCTCCGCAGTCTTTCCGGAGTCTTCTCAAAGAGTTGGCCGAAAACCGCAGAGAACTTACTCATCTGCACTAGGGTTGCGCCCGCCGATTTCGGCTCTCGCCTAGTAGCTAACCCCTTGATGATGAGTCGGTTTTCTAGCCTCGAAGAGATGTGTAAATGCCCTAGTGCTTTCGCAGGGACGACAGCGGAATAGGCAGCACGACCATACCAGCCACCGGCCCAGAGCCCTAATGACGGCCCCGATTTCCTCCGCTAACCTCGCCGCAAAGGGCCGCCAGCAAGGCAGACCGTGTTGAGGGAGGACAGGCGCGTGCATCAAGGCCGTGTCGTATTCGGCGCCATGGACGAGGTCGTGTTCGGGCGGCCCGCGCGTGAGGCCATCGTCGAGCAGCTGGACCGGATTGGCGCCGAGCGCGCCTTTCTGATGGTGTCGGGCACGCTGAACCGCGAGACCGACGAGATCGAGAAGGTTCGCGCGGCGCTTGGGCCCCGCTGCGTCGGCACCTTCGACAAGATGCCGGCGCATACGCCGCGCGCCGCGGTGATCGCGGCGGCGCAACAGGCGCGCAGCGCGAAAGCGGATTTGATCGTCACGATCGGCGGCGGCTCGATCACCGACGGCGCCAAGGCGGTGCAGCTTTGCCTCGCCAACAACGTCACGACGGCTGACGGCATCGAGACGATCCGCACCCATGGCGGCGTCTCGCCCGCGATGAATCCACCGACCGTGCGCCAGATCAGCGTGCCGACCACCATCGCCGGTGGCGAGTTCTCGTCGATCGCCGGCGTCACCAACGAGGCCAAGCGGCAGAAGGAGATGTTGCGCCATCCGCTGGTGATGCCGCGCGCCACCATCCTCGATCCGGAACTGTCGGTGCACACGCCGGAATGGCTGTTCCTGTCGACCGGCATCCGTGCCGTCGACCATTGCGTCGAGGGCATCTGCTCGCGCGAGGCGCATCCTTACGGCGACGCGCAGGCGCTGAAGGGACTCGAGATGCTGGCAGCCGGCCTGCCGCGGGTGAAAGCCGACCCGAAGGATATTTCGGCGCGAATGGATTGCCAGATCGGCACCTGGCTCTCCACCGGCCCGCTCGCCTCGGGTGTGCCGATGGGCGCGAGCCACGGCATCGGCTACGTGCTCGGCGCCGAATTCGACGTGCCGCACGGCTATACCTCGTGCGTGATGCTGCCCGCGGTGATGCGCTGGAACAAGCGCGACAATGCCGACCGGCAGGCGCTGGTCGCGGCCGCAATGGGACATGCGGGCGCGGACGCCGGCGACGTGCTTGACCGCTTCATCCGCGACCTCGGCATGCCGCGCAGCCTGCAGGAGGTCCACGTCGGCTCCGAGCATTTCGACCGCATCGCAAAGCAAGCGATGCGAACGCCCTGGGTGCCGCGCAATCCGCGCAAGATCGACGATCCATCCCAGGTTCGCGAGATTCTGGAGATGGCTGCATAGAGCGCTTTCGAGCGAAGTGGGTACCGGTTCGCGTGAAGAAAACGCGTCAAACAAGAACAAGCACGATCAAGGGGGATCTGGAGTTCGATGTACACCGGCAAGCATGCTTACCTGCGCCCGCTGCAACCCGCCTTCATCATGGCCGGGACCGGCGAGACCGTCACCTATCGTGAACTCGAGGCGCGCTCCAACCGGCTCGCGCATCTGTTCCGCAAGCAGGGGCTGCGGCGGCTCGATCATTATTCGATCTTCATGGAGAACAACAACCGCTACCTCGAGGCCTGCGGCGCCGGCGAGCGCGCCGGGCTCTACTTCACCTGCGTCAACTCCTACCTCACCGCGGGCGAACTCGCCTACATCCTGACCAACAGCCAGTCGCGGATCCTGATCACCTCGAAGCTGAAGCTCGACATCGCGCGCGAGGCGCTGAAGGAGTGCCTGCGGGTCGAGCTCTGCATCGTGGTCGACGGCGAAAGCGAGAGCGATCGCATTGTCGGACTGCGAGAGGCCACCGCAGGCCTGCCGTCAACGCCGATCGCGGACGAATTTGCCGGCACCGCGATGCTGTATTCCTCCGGCACGACCGGCCGGCCCAAGGGCATCGTGCGGCCGCTGCCGGAGCAGCCGCCGTCGCAGAACCTGCCGCTGTTCGATTTCCTGACCAAGCTTTGGCACTACCGCGAGGGCATGGTCTACCTCTCGCCGGCGCCGCTCTACCACTCGGCGCCGCAGGCCGCGGTCAATCTCACCATCCGGATGGGCGGCACGGTCGTCATCATGGAGAGCTTCGACCCGGAGCGCTATCTGCAGCTGGTCGAGCAATGGGGCATCACCCACAGCCAGCTGGTGCCGACCATGTTCTCGCGTCTGCTGAAACTGCCCGAGGAGGTTCGCACCCGCTACGATCTGTCGACCCTCGAGATCGCGATCCACGCCGCCGCGCCCTGCCCGGCGCTGGTCAAGGACGACATGATCAAATGGTGGGGTCCCATCATCCACGAATATTACGGCGCGACGGAGGGGCTCGGCTTCACCGCCTGCAACAGCGAGGAGTGGCTCGCGCATCGCGGCACCGTCGGCAGGGTCCTGCTCGGCGATCTGCACATCCTCGACGAGAACATGCAGCCCTGCCCCAAGGGAACGCCGGGCACCGTGTGGTTCAAGACCGCCACGCCATTCGAATATTTCAACGACCCCGCCAAGACCAGCGAGGCGCGCTCGCCCGACGGTAGCATGAGCACGGTCGGCGACGTCGGCTATGTCGACGACGACAACTTCCTCTATCTCACCGACCGCGCCACCTTCATGATCATCTCCGGCGGCGTGAACATCTATCCGCAGGAATGCGAGAACCTCCTGATCACCCATCCCAAGGTCGCCGACGCCGCGGTGTTCGGCGTACCCAATGTCGATCTCGGCGAGGAAGTGAAGGCGGTGGTGCAGCCGGTCGACGGTATCGCGCCGGGGCCGGACCTCGCCGAGGAACTGATCGCGTTCTGCGCCGGCGCGCTGTCGCGCCAGAAGGTGCCGCGCTCGGTGGATTTCGAAGCCGAGCTGCCGCGGCTGCCGACCGGCAAGCTCTACAAGCGCCTGCTGCGTGACCGCTATTGGGGCAACAAGACCTCGCGGATCGTGTGAGCGGCGGTGCGGCATCCAGACTGATGCTGCCAACCAAGCCGACGGACGCAACGGACTCGCCGGTCGCGCGGATTTCGCGCTATGCTCCGGGATCGTAAGCCAGCTTCGCCGGAGGCCGCCATGCCATCGCCCCAGCCGCGCGAGCCGGAGCCGGTGCAGGCCGGAAGGCTCGAATTCACTGCCGCCGAGATCGGTGCACTCGCCCATCTCTATCGTGGCGAGGTCTATCGCAGCACGGTCTGGCGCACCCGTCTCGACAGCTCGACCAACTGGGCGGTGGTCACGACCGGGATCGCGCTGTCGGCGACCTATAGCAGCGCAGAGGCTTCGCCCTTGCCGATGGTCCTGGTCGGACTGCTGGTAACCGTGTTCCTGCTATTCGAGGCGCGGCGCTATCGCTATTTCAACGTCTGGCGCGCCCGGGCGCGGTTGCTCGAAACCGATTTCTACGCGCCGATGATCCGCGGCGAGGGCCCCACACCGAACGCAGCCTGGACCGAACTGCTCGCCAACGACTACCGCCGCCCCAGCTATCACATCAGCTATGTCAGAGCGATCGGCCGGCGCCTGCGACGGACCTATGGCTGGATCTTCGCGATCCAGGCCATCGCTTATTACGGCAAGCTGGCGATCCACCCGCTGCCGCTGACCACGATGGGCGCGATCTGGGACCGCGCTTCGATCGGTCCGATTCCAGGAACCATCGTGATTCTGGCCGGTATCGCCTTCCACTCCAGCTGGGCGCTGTTCGCCTTCATTACACATCGCATCGAGGTCGCCGACCGGCGCACGCGGCACAATCTGATCGCAATGGGCTGAGGGGCCGCGTTGCCGATGGCGGGCTTTTCCCCTAACCTCGCCGCAACAACAAAGAAAAGGGAGGACTTGCGATGGAAGTGATCCCACTGAAACCTGGCTTCGGTGCCGAGCTGCGCGGCGTCACGCTGTCGGACGTTGCCGCCAGCGATACCGCCTATGCGGCGGTGCGCGCGGCGTTCGAGGAACATTCGGTGCTGGTGTTCCGCGGTCAGGAGGTCAGTGACGACATCCAGCTCGCCTTCTCGCGCCGGTTCGGTCCGCCCGAAGTGACCAAGGTCGGTTCGATGGGCACCGGTTCGCATTTCGTGATCCTCTCGACCTTCGGGCCCGACGGCAAGGTGGTTCCATCCGATCACCGGCAGCAGCTGCGCGCCAGGGCCAACCAGCTCTGGCACACCGACTCTTCCTTCAAGCAGGTGCCGGCGCTGACCTCGATCCTGTCGGCGCGCATCATTCCTGAACATGGCGGCGAGACCGAATTCGTCTCGATGCGGCTTGCCTTCGAGCGGCTCGACAAGGACGCGGCAAGTCGGCTGGAGAACGCGTTCGCCTGGCACTCCTACGCGCATTCGCGCAGCAAGGTGGCCACCGGCCTCGCAACGACTGAAGAAGTCGACGCGCTGCCGCCGGTATGCTGGCGGATGGTCTGGCGCAATCCCGTCAACGGCCGCGGCGCGCTGTATCTTGCCTCCCATGCCTATGGCGTCGAGGGCATGGATGCCGAGGCCGGCAGGGCGCTGATCGAGCAATTGACCGAAGCCGCGACCGTGCCCGGCGTCAGCTATCTGCATCAATGGAAGCAGGGCGACGTCGTGATGTGGGACAACCGGGCCACCATGCATCGCGGCCGCCCCTGGCCGGCGCATGAGGGCCGCCTGATGATTCGCACCACGATCTCGGCGACCGAGGCCGATGGCGTCGCCAACATGCACCTGCCCTCGCCGCAGGGCGGCTGAGTGAGCGTGATGTTCCTAGTGAACCGTCATCCCCGCGCAAAGGCTTCGCCTTTGTCGCTGGAGGCGCGCGCTCTTGCGTTCGTCTCGAAGGATCGACGACCCGGCTGGTGGCCGTTCATCCTTCGAGGGCTCGCTCCGCGAGCGCCTCAGGATGACGGGGCTACATCGCGATTTGATCGGCGACATACTGTCGCTGATTGCGGCGCGCTTCACGTCGCACGCGTCAGCGTCGGCAACCGAATTCAAACGGAGTTTCGCCGCTGCATAGCAAAACAACCCGGGTTCCCCGCAATCACAGCCATTATTCCCGATCCGTGGAAATTTTAATGTTGTGGGGTCATCCGAATTGCCAATCCCCGCGCGATCCTCGCCGGTTGCCCGACAGCCTCACCGTGGTATCGTCGATGCCAATCGGCCATTGAGACCGAAATGTGGGAGGGGACCATGCGGAGCGTGCAAGCGCTGGCCGTCGCGGTGTTGTCTGTGCTGATCATCAGCGACGTTTCACGCGCAGCCGAGCCGAAACCGGGCGGCATCTTCAGGATCTATCACCGCGACAGCCCCGGCAGCGCCTCGATCCACGAGGGCGCGACCTATTCGCTGAACGTTCCGTTCATGCCGATCTTCAACAATCTCGTCATCTTCGATCAGCACATCGCCCAGAACAGCACCAGCACGATCCGGCCCGAGCTTGCGGAAAGCTGGGCCTGGAGCGGCGACAACAAGACGCTGACCTTCAAGCTGCGCAAGGACGTGAAATGGCACGACGGCAAGCCGTTCACCGCCGCCGACGTCAAATGCACCTTCGACATGCTGATGGGCAAGTCGCAGCAGAAGTTCCGGCAGAACCCGCGCAAGTCCTGGTACGAGCAAGTCGAAGAGGTCACGACCAACGGCGACCATGAGGCGTCGTTCAAGCTGAAGCGGCCGCAGCCGGCGCTGCTGTCGCTGCTCGCCTCGGGCTACTCGCCGGTCTATCCCTGCCATGTGTCGCCGGCCGAGATGCGCACCAAGCCGGTCGGCACCGGCCCGTTCAAGTTCGTCGAGTTCAAGGCCAACGAATCGATCAAGCTCACCAAGAACCCGGATTACTTCAAGAAGGGCCTGCCTTATCTTGACGGTATCGAGTTCACCATCATCCCGAACCGCTCGACCGCGATCCTCGGCTTCGTCTCCGGCAAGTTCGACATGACGTTCCCGACCGAGGTCTCGATCCCGCTGCTCAAGGACGTCAAGTCGCAGGCGCCCAATGCGGTCTGCGTGGTGGAACCGAACAACGTCTCCACCAACATCATCATCAATTCGACCGCGCCGCCGTTCGACAATCTCGACATCCGCCGCGCGCTGGCGCTGGCGCTCGACCGCAAGGCGTTCATCCAGATCATGTTCGAAGGCCAGGGCGACATCGGCGGTACCATGGAGCCGGCGCCGGACGGGCTTTGGGCGATGCCGAAGGAGATGCTGGAGCAGATCCCCGGCTACGGTCCCGACATCGAGAAGAACCGCGAGGAAGCCCGCAAGCTGATGCAGAAGGCGGGCTATGGCCCGGACAAGCACCTGCAGATCAAGGTCTCGACCCGCAACATCGCGGTCTATCGCGATCCCGCGATCATCCTGATCGACCAGATCAAGAGCATCTACATCGACGCCGAGCTCGACGTCGTCGACACCGCGCAATGGTTCCCGAAGATCGCCCGCAAGGACTATTCGCTCGGCCTCAACCTCACCGGCAATGCCGTCGACGAGCCCGACCAGTCGTTCTACGAGAACTATGCCTGCGGCTCGGAGCGGAACTACACCAACTATTGCAACAAGGAGATCGAGAAGCTGTTCGACCAGCAGTCGGAAGAGACCAACGTCGACAAGCGCAAGAAGCTGGTCTGGGAGATCGACAGGAAGCTGCAGGAAGACGTCGCGCGTCCGATCATCTTCCATGCCCGCACCGGCACCTGCTGGCAGCCTTACGTGAAGAATGTCACGATCATGTCCAACAGCTCCTATAACGGCTATCGTTACGAAGACGTCTGGCTGGACAAGTAGGCATAGCGTTTTCGGGCGAAGTGGATACCGGTTCGCGTCAAGAAACGCGTCGGAAGACAAGACACAGGCGGGATCAAGGAGAGAGCCAGGGTGTTTGCCTATATCGTGCGGCGGCTGTTCCTGATGCTGGTGACCCTGTTCGGGATCTCGGTCATCATCTTCGTGCTGCTGCGCGTCGTTCCCGGCAACATCGTCGACATCCTGTTCGACGCCGCGGGCTTCGTCGATCCCGCCGACAAGGCCAATCTCGAGCGCGAGCTTGGCCTCAGCCAGCCGATCGTGATCCAGTATCTGCACTGGATCGGCGGCCTGCTGCACGGCGATCTCGGCTATTCCTACGTCTCGGAAAAGCCGGCGCTGGAGGAAATCCTGCCGCGGATTCCGATCACGGCGCGGCTTGCCGGGTTGGCGCTATTGTTCTCCGCCTCGATCGGTATTCCGCTCGGTGTCATCAGCGCCGTCCACCAGGGCTCACGGCTCGATTATGCGCTGCGCGTCGTCAGCCTCAGCGGCCTGTCGCTGCCGTCATTCTGGCTCGGCCTCTTGATCCTGATGGCCTCGGTCTCGCTGTTCGGCACCATGCCGATCTTCAATCCGAACCCGAAGACCTGGCTCGAGGCGCTGACCATCTATGCCGTGCCGGCGATGGCGGTGGGCTTCCGCAGCGCGGCACTCACCATGCGCATCACCCGCTCCTCGATGCTGGAGATCCTGCGCCAGGACTATATCCGCACCGCGCGCGCCAAGGGCGCCTCCGAGGCCTCCGTGAACTATCACCACGCGCTGAAGAACGCGGTGCTGCCGGTCATCACCGTGATCGGCATCGAGGCTGCATTCCTGATCGGCGGCCTGATCGTCACCGAGACCGTGTTCAACATCCCTGGCATCGCCCGCTTCCTGGTCGAGGCGCTGCGCTGGCGCGACTACCCGATCGTGCAGAACCTCGTGATGTTCATCGCCGTCGTCGTGGTGGTGGTGAACTTCATCGTCGACATGCTCTACGCGGCGATCGATCCACGTATCCGGTTTGGAGACTGAGCGCGTGGCAACGATCAATTTCGACAGCGAATTGCGACGTGCCGGGGCCAACGCCACCGGTGGCTGGGGACGGTTTGCGTTCCTCGCGCAGCGCCATGTGCTCGGCACGGTCGGCCTCGTCATCATGCTGCTGTTCGTGCTGACCGCGATCTTCGCGAACGTCATCAGCCGCTACGATCCGCTCAGCGTCGATTCCGCGCACCGGCTGGCGGCGCCGTCTGCGCTGCACTGGTTCGGCACCGACTCCTTCGGCCGCGACGTCTGGAGCCGCATCATCCATGGTGCGCGGATCTCGCTTGCGGTCGGCATCGGCTCGACGACGCTCGGCGCCACGCTCGGCGTGATCGTGGGCCTCGCCTCCGGCTATCTCTCCGGCTGGGTCGACCTCGTGTTCCAGCGGGTGACCGACATCCTGCAGTCGCTGCCGCTCTTGGTGCTGGCACTCGTCATGACCGCGGCGCTCGGTCCCTCGCTGCCGAACGTGATCCTGGCGATCGCAATTCCCCTGATCCCGACGGTCGCGCGCGTGATCCGCGCCAACACGCTGGCGCTGCGCGAGCAGCCGTTCGTCGAGGCCGCCAAATCGATCGGCATGAGCGAGATGCGGATCGCGCTGCGCCACGTGCTGCCCAACACCATCGCGCCGCTGATCGTGCTCGCGACCGCGCAGCTCGGCTCGACCATCCTGACCGAAGCGTCGCTGTCGTTCCTTGGCCTCGGCATCCCCGAGCCTTATCCGTCCTGGGGTCGCATGCTGTCCGAATCCGCCGCCGAATATGTCCGCACCGCGCCATGGCTGGTGATCTTCCCCGGCATTGCGATCAGCCTTGCGGTGTTCGGCACCAATCTGTTCGGCGACGCGTTGCGCGACATTCTCGATCCGAGGCAGCGCGGCTGATGAGCGAGGCCAAGACGCTCGATACGGTTCTCGAGGTGAAGAACCTGCAGACGGTGTTCTTCACCAACTCCGGCCTGTTCCGCGCGGTCGACGACGTCTCGTTCTCGGTCCGCCGCGGCGAAACGCTGGCGATCGTCGGCGAATCCGGCTGCGGCAAGAGCGTCAGCGCGCTCTCGATCATGCGGCTGGTGCCCGATCCGCCCGGCCGCATCGTCGGCGGCTCGGTGACGCTCGAGGGCACCGATCTGCTGAAGCTCGACGATGCCGCGATGCGCGACATCAGGGGCAACCGCATCTCGATGATCTTCCAGGAGCCGATGACCTCGCTCAATCCGGTGATGCGGATTGGCGACCAGATCATCGAGGCGGTGCGGCTGCACCAGAAGGTCAGCAGCAAGGAGGCCTGGAAGCAGGCGGTCGACATGCTGCGGCTGGTGCGCATTCCGGAGCCGGAGCGCCGCGCGCAGGAATATCCGCATCAGCTGTCCGGCGGCATGCGCCAGCGCGCCATGATCGCGATGGCGCTGGCGTGCCGGCCGGCGCTCCTGATAGCGGACGAGCCGACCACGGCGCTCGACGTTACCATCCAGGCGCAGATCCTGGCGCTGATCGTCGATCTGCAAAAGCGGCTCGGCACCGGGCTGATCCTGATCACCCACGACCTCGGCGTCGTCGCGCAAACCGCGCAGCGCGTGATCGTGATGTATGCCGGCAAGAAGGTCGAGGAGGCGACGGTTGAATCCTTGTTCGAGACGCCGCTGCATCCCTACACCCGCGGACTGATGGCCTCGATGCCGGCGGTGATCGCGCTCGGCGCGAAGACCGATGCGCGGCTGACCGAAATCCCCGGCATGGTGCCGTCGCTGACCAAGCTGCCGCCCGGCTGCGCCTTCGCGCCGCGCTGCAAGCTGGCGGTCGACCGCTGCCGTCAGGAATATCCGCCGCTCGACGAGATCAAGAGCAATCACTGGGCCGCGTGCTGGCGCGCCGGCGAGATGGCGGAGGCGTCATGACCGAACAGCGCCCGCTCCTCGAGGTGACCGACCTCGTCAAGCACTACGCGGTGCGCGGCGGTGTGCTGCGCCGGCAGGTCGGCACCGTGCATGCGGTCGACGGCGTCAGCTTCGCGCTCGGCGCTGGCGAGACGCTCGGGCTGGTCGGCGAATCCGGCTGCGGCAAGTCGACGGTGGCGCGCACCGTGCTGCGGCTGGTCGAGCCGACCAGCGGCGCCATCAAGCTGGATGGCGAGGACATCGCGCCGCTCAGCAAGACCGCGCTGCGGCCGTACCGGCGCTCGATGCAGATCGTGTTCCAGGATCCGTTCGCCTCGCTCAACCCGCGCATGACGGCCGGCGACATCGTCGGCGAGCCGCTCACCGTGCACGGGCTCGCGACCGGGGCGAAGAAGCAGGAACGCGTCGCGGAACTGTTCCAGCAGGTCGGCCTGCGGCCCGACCAGATGAAGAATTTCCCGCACCAGTTCTCCGGCGGCCAGCGCCAGCGCATCTGCATCGCGCGTGCGCTGTCGCTCGGGCCGCGGCTGATCGTCTGCGACGAGCCGGTCTCCGCGCTCGACGTCTCGATCCAGGCGCAGGTGATCAATCTGTTGATCGACCTGCAGCGCAAGCAGAACTTCTCATATCTGTTCATCGCGCACGATCTGGCGGTCGTCGCCCATATCAGCCACCGCGTCGCGGTGATGTATCTCGGCCGCATTGTCGAGATCGCCGACAAGCACGAGCTGTTCGCCAATCCGCGCCACCCCTACACCCAGGCGCTGCTCGCCTCGGTGCCGATCGCCGACCCGAAGGCGAAACGCACCGCGCCCCTGATCGACGGCGATGTCCCGAGCCCGATCAATCCACCTTCAGGCTGCGCCTTCCACACCCGCTGCCGTTACGCGATGGATCGCTGCAAGAGCGAACGCCCGGCGCTGCAGGCGGCCGGCCCGGCGCATCAGGTCGCCTGCTGGCTGAATGACGGCACGGGGCAAGCGGCCTCATAAATGTCGTCCCGGCGAAGGCCGGGACCCATTACCCCGAATGCCCGTTGATTTGCCAAACTGGGGCCACAGCTTGCTCCAACAACATACAGCGGTGGTTATGGGTCCCCTGAGTTCACAAACGAAGTGCAACACTTCCTTGAGGAGGTGTTGCCATGGGGCGGACTTACAAGCAGCTCTCTCTGGACGACCGATGCGAGATTGCCTGCCTATCGGCCAATGGCAGCTCGGTCCGGCAAATCGCGGCAGCTCTGGATCGCTCGCCATCAACGATCTCGCGGGAACTGAGGCGCAATCGGGGGAGCCAGGTCGGCTACAAGCCGAGCTATGCCCAGCACCAGATGCGAGCGCGGCGCTGGACGGGCGGACGCCTCGAACGGGAGCCCGGCCTGCGCCGCGCGGTGTTGCAACGCCTTCGCCGCGGCTGGTCGCCCGAGCAGGTCGCTGGCCGGCTGGCCCGCGAGCACGGGCGCAAGGTGATCTCCCACGAGACCATCTACCGCTTCATCTATGGCCAACTCAGGCGCACCACGGACTTCAACTGGCGGCGCTATCTGCCGCGCGCCAAGAGCAAGCGCGGCTGCCGCGGCAAGCGGGGCGGCAGCCCCGCAAGCTTCATCGAAGGCCGTGTATCCTTGGCAAATCGGCCGCTCGAAGCGGCCGACCGCAGCGTGCCCGGACACTGGGAGGCCGACCTGATGATGTTCTCGAAATACGGTCAGGCCGTGCTGACCGTGCACGAGCGCACCTCGCGGCTGCTGCTCGGCATCCGCCTTGCCAGCAAGGTCGCGCGCGGTGTCGCCCGCCATCTCGTGGGCTTCTTCGCGCCCCTTCCACAAGAGCTGCGCCAGAGCGTTACCTTCGACAACGGCACCGAGTTCGCCGGTCACCTGGCGCTGCACCGCCTCTCGATCGCGACCTTCTTCTGCGATCCCCATGCCCCCTGGCAGAAGGGTGGCATCGAGAACGCCATCGGCAGGATGCGCCGCTTTATTCCCCGCAAGACGGATCTCGTAACCCTCTCGACCGCCAGGTTCCGCCAGTTCATCGCCGCCTACAACAACACCCCGCGCAAATGCCTTGACTACCGCACGCCCGCCGAGTCCTTTGCTCAAGTGTTGCACTTCGAATGTGAATCCACCTCCCAGCCTTCGCCGGGACGACACCGAATATGTGGCGCGATCCTGAGCCGGTTCGGTGTCTTCACCCGCATGCGGGTGATCCAGTACTCCAGAGACGCCAGCGCTTGAGCCGAGAGGCCGCGGCTTGTCTCGGCTGTCGTCCCTGCGAAAGCAGGGATCCATACGCCGCAGCGGGTGTTGTGAGCCCGACTCGTCGTTCCAACGCCGCGGAACAAGCAGTATTTGAAAACGCTCTAGCTCAGAAATTCCGCAAAGGCGCTGCGGCGGAAGAAGAAGCGGCCGTGCGATGACATGATGAGCGCGGCGGTCGTGCGGCCGATCATTTGCGGCCGGCCGCGCAACGCGAGACGCAGATTGGCCTCGCCGGCCGCGCGGTCGCCCATTTCCAGAAGACTGGCGGAGAAGCTGAGACGCGTCAGCGGGTCGTCGGGGCGCTGCGCCACCACCTGGCGGTAGAGATCCGCCGCGGCAGCATATTCGCCATCGAGCAGCAGTACACGCGCAAGCGCGGCCAGAACATCGGGATGTCCCGGCGCCGCATTGCGCAACTTCTCCAGAATCTCGCGCGCCCGGCCACGCTCATTGCGTTGGGGCAGCAACTGCGCCAGCAGCAGCTGAAACTCGAGGCTCCCCGGCGCGAGAGCAAGCGCGCTCTCAATGACGGCAACCGCCTCGTCGATGCGACCGGCCGAGTGCAATTGCCCTGCCAACGCCTGGAATGCGGGCAGGTAGGGCGGCCGCCGCGCGGTGGTTCGCCGCAGCACGTCGATCGCCTCGCTGCCGCGACCGGCGCCGCCGAGCGCTGCGCCGAGCAGAGTCTCGAGGCCGGGATCGTCGACGCGGCGCACGGCGCGCTCGAGCGGCGCGATCGCCTCCTCGTTGCGGTTCTGGATCATCAGCGCCCGCGCCAGGATCGAGGCCGCGCCGACATCGGTCCGGTTTGCCTTCAAGACCTCCGCCGCCAGCCGCTCGGCTTCGACGACCTGTCCCATCTGCAATGCGACCACGGCGCGTTGCAGAACCGGGGATGGGCTGGGCCCGCGATTGGAAAAAGGCGGCGGTTTCGGCATGCGGTCCGTCGTGAGATGGTTCTGGTCAGCCGTTATCACTGCCGCCGACGGAGCGTCCAGCGAAAGTCGCATCCGGACACCGAGATACCGTCCGGTTCCAGCCCCGCCGACCGATTTCATACATCCCTGCGGGCGTCAGGCGACAGGGGATCCACCCTCCCCCTGCAATTTTTCGACTGCTTAACCTATTCAATCTAGCTTGGGTTGCCATAACAGGGCCCGGCCTGATGCTCGCAACAACGCTCGAAACAATTCAGTCGACGGACTCGAAGCGCGCCAACTACACACGCGGAATCCTCGTGATGCTGGTCGCCGCCCTCCTGTTCAAGGTTGTGTGGTTCTCCCAGCTGGGGCTGGGGCACGGCCGCGAACTGGTCGACTTCGCCGCCTTCTACATTACCGCAAAGCTGGTGTGGCTCGGCGACCTCGACCAGGCCTATCAATTCGCGAAGCTCGCCATCATCGAGAAGCAGGCGTCAGGCGGGCACGACGGCTTCATGCCATGGACCTATCCGCCGCAATTCAACCTGCTGCTGGCTCCGTTCGCGCTGGTCCCGTTCGGAATGGCCTATCTGTTGTTCATGGCCTCGACGCTGGCCCTTTACCTCGCCGTGCTGCGGCGCATTGCCGGAAACCGGTTCGTGCTCGTGCTGATCGTTTTCTTTCCGACGATCGGGGTCACGCTGGCATGCGGTCAGAACAGCTTCCTTACCGCCGCACTGATCGGACTGGTGTGCCTGTACTTCGAAGAGCGGCCGATGCTCGCAGGCGTGGCCCTTGGTCTCATGATCATCAAGCCGCATTTCGCCGTTGCCTTCGCACTCTACGCCATCCTGCGGCGCTCGTGGATCGTCGTGATGACGGCCGGCGCCGTCGTGCTGATCAGCTCGGCGATCTGCACGGTGCTGTTCGGCATGCAGATCTGGACCGTGATGCTGCAGAGCGTGCATGATTCGTCGGTATTCCTGCGGGAAGCCTATTATCCGCTGTATCGAATGGTCTCGGCCTATGCCGCGTTGCGAACCACGGGGTTCTCCGCATCCGGAGCGTTTATCGGCCAGGGCATCGTCGCCGTCCTTGCGCTCGGCGTGGTGCTGGTCGCGATCTACCGCAAGATGCCGGTGCGCGAGAGTCTCGGCCTGACCGCGATCGTATCGGTCTGCATCAGCCCCTATGCGTATGATTATGACTTCCTGATCTTCAGCATCGGAATGGCGCTGCTGTTGCCGGCGCTTCAGGCCAAGGCCCGCGAGTGGGAACGTGCGATCATCTATGCCGCGCCGATACCGATCGGAGCCTTCGGCTACATGCACACGGTCCATAACAACACGCCCCGCACGGACGTCCATTGGGTCGACGTGCTTTCGATCGGAGGCTTCGGGATCGCCGCGCTGATCACCCTGATCGTCGCAATCCTGCTGCTGCGTGAGTCAAGCGGCGCTTCCGTACCGGCGCAGGCGCCGCTCGCGAGGATTTGAGCACCTCGGCGCGCCCCCACGATCACGCAACGCTCACGGCGCCACCATTTCGAGACGATCGCGCGCCGGCAGGGTCGACGCGAAGGCCTTCAGGGCGCCGGCAACGAGCTGCGGCTCCGCGGCGGGCGTGACGTAGAAGCTTACGTCACCCCGCGCGCCGGTCACCGGAATCGTGTGCAGGATCGCGACCTTCCTCCAGCTCGCCGGCACGCCCTGCGCAAACCAGCTGTCGTAGATCATGGCGACGCCGACATGATGCTCGTCGGCGAGCGCGGCGATCTCGGCCGGGCCGTAACGGCCGGCGCGCTTCGCCTTGCGCACGCGCTCCGAACCGAGCCCCCACAGATCCAGGACAAAGTTCGGATTTCCCCAGGCAACGAGCCCAAGATCGTTCACGGCAACCGGCCGCCGGTAGAGCTGCTGGGCGAAGCGCCCCAACTGATAATGCTGCTCGTAGACGCCGCGCGAGGCAAACGGCGTCTCCAGGGCGGCGCTGACATAGCCCACGCTGGCAAAACCGGCCAGCCCGACGCTGGCGAGCGTCGCGGCGGTCCATTGCGGGACGCTCAAGACCGCTCGCGCGCGTGCAACCGCGTAGAACAGCGCCAGCACCGCAAGCGCAACGATGTAAACCTCATACCGGTAGAACCAGCCATATTGGCCAAAGCCGAGATGCGCAGCGATCGCGGCGAGCACCGTCGCACAGACGATCAGGGCGCCGCGGTCGGAGCGGAGCAGCGCCATGACGGCGGCGAGCGCAAGACCGAGCAGCATCAGCCTGAAGCCGGCGGGATCAGCGAAGCTGTCGCCGAGATTGCGGAGGATGGAGGCGATGACGCCGGTCCCTTCATAGCCGGATTCGGCGATGCGCGATTTGAGCAATACCGAACTCGGCAAAAGCGGGAGACCGAGCGAGGCCATTCGCGCGAAATACGCGGCGAACGCGCAGAGCGTGACGGCAGCGGCCGCGGCGGCAAAACGGCGCTGGCCGAGCAGGGCAAACCCCATCATCGCCGCGATGGCGAACGCGATTCCCTCGAAGCGAATCAGCGGCAGCAGCACCAGCGCCGCGAAGTGTATGACGGTCGGCGACCGTCCGCGCGCGGCTTCGGTCAGGCCGCCGAAAGTCGCGACCGTGGCCCAAACGTGAAGACTGTGCTCCATGCCGGTCATCGGCAGGGCGATCGCGCTTGACGAAAAAATGGCGAGCAACGCGACGAAAAACAGCAGCGGCTTCTCCCGGCCGGGGTCGAGCAGTTCAGCCGATTCAAGGATGCGCAGGAAAGCCACGACGGTCGCTGCCGCGGCCGCGGCATTGATCAGGAGCGGACCGAATGCGCCAAGACGCAGTGTCTCCGTCACCGCCAGCAGATAGGGCCAGATGATCGACGAGCTTGGCGACGAGACCTCGGACGCATTGACGCCGTAGCCGCCGGACCGGATGTGATCGGCGACGGCGAGGTGGATGTAGGGATCGTCGAGGGTGAAGATCAGCCGGCTGTCGCAGAGCGTGACGCTGAAGATCAGCGTCACCGCGAACAGCACGAGCCACAGCGATGCCGTCACGAGCGGGACGCTCGGCCGGATCGCGCTGGATCGCGGGAACGACGCGTGGTTGGCGGCGACGCCGGGCATCAGATACGCATCCGTTTGAAGATCGTCTCCGGCAGCGCGCAGATGATCGCCATCACCAGCCGGAAGCGGCGGGCCACATAGATCACGTCACGCGGCCTGCTCACATCGGCCCGGAAGATATCCTCCGCGACCCGATCCGGCTGCACCGTCAAGGGAGCCGGCAGCTTCATATGCGCCGTCATCCTGGTCCGCACGAATCCCGGCTTGACGGTGACGACACGAACCTTGCCCGCAAGCGCCAGGCGGTTGCGCAAGCCGGACAGGAATTGCGAGAAGCCGGCCTTGGCCGCGCCGTAGTAATAGTTCGAGGCCCGCCCGCGATCGCCGGCGACCGAGCTCACACCGACGATGGTGCCCGAACCGCGCGTCGCGAAGGCTTGCGCGAACAGTTCGAGCAGCAGCGCGGGCGCCTCGAAATTGGTGCGCATGATCTTCGTCGCTAGCTCGGGATCGGTCTCGGCACGCTGCTGATCGCCGAGCTCCCCGACAACGCATACGACGGTGTCGGGAGGTGGCGAAAGACCGGCGACGAAGCGGGCAAGCTGCCCGGTCTGCAGCACGTCGAGCGCGACAACCGAGGTGTCGGTACCGCTTCGCGTCTTGATGTCGTCCGCATTGCGCTGTGCCACCCCGATATCGCGGGCGGCGAGCATCACGCGCCATCCCTCCCTCGCATAGCGCAGCGCGGTCGCGTGCCCGATGTCCGAGCTGCCGCCAATCACCAGAATCGATTTTGTGCCGGTCATCAAATTCCAAGCCGTGCTGAAAGATGGGACACGAGGCGACTGTTCGCCCCGGTCTGCTGGCGGATGTTCCGCAAGGCCGCAAGGCCGGGATATCCGGATTCGAATGTCGCGCGGGACTGCCGCGCGTCCTTGGCGAGATAGAGCCGGCCGCCGGCATCGACCACCAGCGCGTCGAGCTGGTCAAGAAACCCGAACAGCGTGTCAGTCACGGGGAAGTCCATCGTCAGCGTGTAGCCGCGAAGTGGAAACGACATCGGCCCGCTGCCTTCGCCGAGCTGCTTGAGCACCGCGAGAAACGACGCATCGCCGCGCCGCGACACACGATCGAGAATTTCGGCGAAAACGCGGCGCGCGCGGTCGAGTGGGATCACGCATTGATATTGCACGAAGCCGCGCCGGCCGTAGATCCTGTTCCAGTCGGCGATCGCATCGAGCGGAAAGAAATACGGGTCCCAATGGACCAGCCGCGGCTTGCCCGGATGCGCGGCGCCGCGGCGGAAGTACAGCTCGTTGAACACCCGCATCGATGCGCGATTGAGTAGCCATCCCGGAAATTGCTCCGGGACCGCGAGCCGCGACGCGCGAAGCCTGGGAAACGTCTCGAGGCCGGGCCCCAGCATATCCTTGTCGCGCCGCGTGGCGTGCTCGGCCAGATAGACCAGCGACCGGCCAAGCGCCGCGCCGCGCGCGAGGCAGTCGATCCAGGCCACCGAATAGGTGGTCGATGCGCTGCTTTCCAGCTGATCGATCGCCTCGTCGAGATTGCCGGCGACGCGGGTGTCCTGACGCAGCCAGGCGGTCTCGATCGGCAGCAGTTGCAGCGTCGCGTCGAGGATCATGCCCGTCAGCCCCATGCCTCCCAGTGTCGCCGCGAACAGCGCGGCGTTTTCCGATCGCGAGCAGGTGACGATCTCGCCGCCAGGCAGCGCGAGGCGGAACGAATCGACGATGTTGCCGAAGCCGCCATCGCGATGATGGTTCTTGCCGTGAACGTCGGCCGCGATCGCGCCGCCGACCGTCACGAATTTCGTGCCGGGCACGACCTTAAGGAAGAAGCCGCGCGGCTCGAAAACGGCAAGGATGTCGGCGATGGTCACGCCGGATTCGACCGTCAATCGCGCGGTTGCGGCATCAAAGCTCCGCATCCGGTTCAGGCCGCGCGACGAAATCGTGGATTGCGTTCCGATCGCGGCATCGCCGTAGGCCCGCCCGGCCCCGCGCGCGACGACGCCGGACCGCGCAAGCAGGTGGTCCCGCGCGCCTGCGGGCGTCTGCGGCGCCAGCAGTTCGGACGACGCCCTGGGATAGTTGCCCCAGCCGGACAGGCCAATGCCGCCCGGACTGGAGGTCGACATCACAGCTCCTGGTAACGCAGCCGCCGGCATCGCTAGATGGCGGCGAGCATGATGGCGCCGATCGCGCCGAGCGCGACCCAGCTGACGCGATCCCTCAGCGCAAAGATGACCGGATCGTCGTCGATCAATCCGCGCTGCGCGAACAACATCACGCGGCCGATCCAGTACATCAATATCGGACAACCGACCCAGAGCAGTTGCGGATGGCTGTAAAGCGCGCGCACCGTATCGGACGAGATGTAGAGCGTGAAGATCACGACGGCGTTGAAGCCTGACGCGGCGGCGAGGATCGCGATCATCGATTTGTCCTCGACCTGGTAGCCGCGCGCCGCCAGCACGGCGCCGTCCGGCTGGCCGGCGAGCTCGATATAGCGCTTCACCAGCGCCAGCGACATGAAGATGAACAGCGAGAACGCAAGCAACCATTCCGACATCGGCACGCTGATCGCGACGGCGCCGCCGATCACGCGGACGGTGTAAAGCGTGGCGAGCACGACGACGTCGACGGTCGCGATGCGCTTGAGCCAGAACGAGTAGGAGGTGGTCAGCGCGAAATAGCCGAGCAGGACGCTGCCGAACTCGATCGATATCGACATTGCGATTGCAAATGCGGCGACCAGCGCCAGGGCCATCGCGCCGACGGCCCGCGATGCCGGGATGGCGCCGCTTGCGATCGGGCGGTTGCGCTTGGTCGGATGCGCGCGGTCGGCCTCGACGTCGAGAAGATCGTTCAGGATGTAGGCGCCCGACGCGCAGAGCGAGAATGCGATCACGGCAAGCAGCGACGTCGCCGCCGATCCCAATGCGAATTTGTGTGCGGTCAGCAGCGGCACCAGCACGAGGGCGTTCTTGGCGTATTGATGCACCCTGAACAGCTTCAGCCAGCTGCGCATACTGACGCGCATACTGACCCGCGCGGGCGCGGACGGCTCGGATCGAGCGGAGCGCGCGAGGCGCGATGCGGAATCGGGCAACGCGACCGCCGCGCTGCCGATATAGTCAAAGCCCTGCCGAAGCACGGGCGGCAGCTCTTCGCGCTGCGCCGGCGGCAATTGACGTTCCGGCGCGGCGGCCCAGGCGGTGAAGACGCCAAGATGCTGGGCAACCGCGCTGACGAACGGCTCGGGATAGGTTTCCGAGCAAAGGTAGACCGGGCGGCCTTCGCCCAGCACCTGCAGCAGGAACCTCATCGCGTCGTGGTCGAATTGCGCCCGAGACGGATCGAACCCCGATGGATCTGCACCATGCGCTGATCGCGGTTGCGACCCGAAGGAAGCGGTAATCGCCGCGGCGAAAGCGCGGAGGCGGCGGATCAGATCGGATGCGATATCGGCCGGGACGGAGCTTCCCCGCACCATGACCTCGTCGACATCGACGACGAGCGGCCGGCCTTTTGAACGCAGCGGATCGCGAAGGGCATCACCGCCCCCCTGCTCAACCCGTTCTGGAACGCTAGCTCGCATACGCGCGGTCTTCCGGTGCCCCCTCCCCATTGTCCCGGGCTTTCCCTAATTTGGGGTGAACTTGATCTCGGGTGAACTTGGGGGGAGCGAACGCCGGGCAGATCGCGCCGGAATGCGTGTTGAAAAGCCTCGCCGGCAGCGCGCGGTGAGCGAAAAATGGCGATCCCGGGAAGACTCGAACTTCCGACCTACGGTTTAGGAAACCGTCGCTCTATCCGGCTGAGCTACGGGACCGCACCGCCCGCAGCGAAGCATGCGGGCGTCGCCATCCCATAGCAGAGCTGCCGGGTGATCGCCAGCCCGCGCCACATCGGGCGCGGGCGAAGTTGCGCGGCGGTCGGCGCGTCGCGCGTTACGCCACCTGCCGGGCCGGATTCGAGGCGGCATCCGCGCTGGCCCGACGCGCCGGGAGAAACTCGATGGCTTCATCCTTCAGCGAGCCGAAGCGCAGCGTCACGATATCGAGTGCATAATTCTGGTAGAGCCGCCACGGCCGGCGCGAGCCCTGCTTGGGGAACCTGGCGGCGGCGCGCTGGATATAGCCCGATGAGAAATCCACCCAGGGCAATTCGGCGACATCAGGATCGTTCCGCCGCGGCGTGACCTGCGCGTAGCCATGCGCCTTCATGTGGTTGAGCATGCGGCAGACATATTCGCAGGTCAGGTCACATTTCAGCGTCCAGGACGCGTTGGTGTAGCCGAAGGCGGCGGCGAGGTTCGGCACGCCGCTATACATCAGCCCCTTGTAGTTCATGGTCTTCGACAGATCGACTCGCGCGCCGTCGACATTGATCTCGAGTCCGCCGAGCACCTGCAGATCGAGGCCGGTCGCGGTCACCACGATGTCGGCGTCGAGCACATTGCCGCTCTTGAGCTTGATGCCGCCGGGCGTGAAGGTCTCGATCTGATCGGTGACGACGGACGATCCACCGTTGCGCAGCGATTGGAAGAGATCGCCGTTCGGCACCAGGCAAAGCCGCTGGTCCCACGGATTGTAGCGCGGCGTGAAATGGGTTGCGACATCGTAGTCGGGGCCGAGCGCGTGGCGCACGCCGCCGAGGATCAGCTTCTTCACGCGCTCCGGATCGCGCTTGCAGAGCCGGTAGAAATACATGCCGAACAGCACGTTCTTCCAGCGGGTGAGGCCGTAGGCGAGTTTCGCGGGCAGCCGCGCGCGCAGCCAGTTGGCGACCTTGTCCTCGTCCGGACGCGCCACGACATAGGTCGGCGAACGCTGCAGCATCGTGACATGGGCGGCGGTCTTGGCCATCTCCGGCACCAGCGTCACCGCGGTCGCGCCGCTGCCGATCACCACCACCTTCTTGGCGGCATAGTCGATGTCGTCGGTCCATTTCTGCGGATGGACGACGCGGCCGGCGAAATCGGCGATGCCGGGGAAGTCGGGCGTGTAGCCGTGTTCATATTTGTAGTAGCCGCTGCACATGAACAGGAAGCTGCAGGTGAAGCGCTCGATCGTCTTCTCCGGCCCGCGCTCGACCTCGACCGTCCATTGCGAGTCGGCGGACGACCAGTCGGCGCGCACGACGCGATGGTTGAAGCGGATGTTCTTGTCGATGCCGTAGACGCGCGCGGTCTCGCGCACATAGTTCAGGATCGACGGGCCATCGGCGATCGCCTTCGGCTCGGTCCACGGCCGGAACGAATAGCCGAGCGTGTACATGTCGGAGTCGGAGCGGATGCCGGGATAGCGGAACAGGTCCCAGGTGCCGCCGATGCAGTCGCGGCCTTCAAGAATGGCGTAGCTGCGGTCAGGGCAGTTGGCCTGCAAATGGTAGCCGGCGCCGATGCCCGACAGTCCCGCGCCCACGATCAACACGTCGAAATGAACGGACACGCCCTGACCCTCCCGTGTCAGTATTGACAATACATATTGTCAGATAACTTGACATCTGACAATGCCTCGTGTCAATACACTTTCATGGCAAGCAGCCGGAAAGCCCGCCTCTATGGCGGTATGGACGCCGAGGAACGCCGCGCCGAGCGGCGGCTCAAGCTGATCGACGCGGCGATCGAGGTCTATGGCGAGGTCGGCTATCGCGGCGCCACCGTGAAGGCGATCTGCGAGGCGGCCGAGCTGACCGAGCGCTATTTCTACGAGTCCTTTGCGAACAGCGAGGCTCTGCTGATCGCCGCTTACGGCCATGTCGTCGGCCACCTGCACGAGGAAATGACCGCGGCCGCTGCAGCCGCAGGCGACGATGCCGAGATGAGGCTGCGCGCGGCGCTGACGCTCTATTTCACGCGGCTGAAGCAGCACCCGAAGCCCGCCCGGGTCTTTCTGCTGGAAATTTCAGGCATCAGTCCGGCGGTCGATGCCGTCAAGCTCGACGCCTTGCGCGTCTTCAGCGACATCCTGGTGCCGCCGGCGCTCGACCCGAAGCGCAGCGGCAAGGGCGCGGCCGCCTCGCTGCTCTCGGTCGGCATGGTGGGCGCCGTCATCTCGATCGCGCTGCGCTGGGTGTCGAAGCAATATCCGCAGGCCGTGGAAGAGGTCGTCGCGATCGCCGCCAGCTTCTGCCGCGTGGCGCTGACCGAGGCCGGCCACCGTGAGGATGGTCACTTATCGTAGCGGCCGGATCGCACCGGCCAGCGGGACCCGCCGATTTTCGATCATGTTTCGCCAGCGCTTGCGGACCCGACCCCTAGCCTGTCGCTGATTTAACTTGCATATCGGGCCCCTGGGTTTTCTTATGCCCGGTACCGGGCGCAACGAGGTGCAGCCTGTTTCGCCTGACAGAACAACGCTGTTTGCATCGGCGGAGCTGAATTTTGGTCGATCTGCACAGGCTTGACGATGTGACCGCGCGCCTCGGCGATGTGGTTCTCGATCCCTCGACCTGGCCGTCCTTCATGGACGAGGTCTGCGCCGCCGTCGGCGCGACCGGCGCTGCGATGCTTCAGAGCGATATCCGCACTGAAGACATTCCGCGCACGGACTCGATCACCGAGTATTTCACCAAGACCTACTTCCCGCACAATCTTCACCTCACCGACATCCGCGCGGCCCGCGGCGTGCCGCTGATGCATGCTGGCGTCGATGTCATCACCGATGCGGATCTGTTCGAATCCGAAACCGAGATGCTGCGCGATCCGCTCTACGCCACGCTCGGCGAGTTCGGACTGAAATGGTTCGCGGCGATCGGCTTCCACTCCGGCCCGGCGTTGTGGGCACTGACGATCCAGCGTTCGCCCAGGGAAGGCTTGTTCGACGCCGACGAGATCAAGGCGCTGCAAAGGGTGTCGGCGCCGCTCACGGAAGCCGCGACGCTCTCCGCCGTCGTCGGCCGCTCCGCACTCTCGGGCATCACCGGCGCGCTCGATCTGATCCAGGTCGCTGCGATTGCCGTCGGCCGCTTCGGTACCATCATCGGCATGAACAGCCAGGCGGAACGCTGCCTCGGCTACGACCTTGCGATCCGCAACAATCGCCTCACCCTGCTCGACCGACAGGCCAATGCCGATCTGACCAGGCTGATCGATCAGTTGGCCCACAGCTCGGACCTGCACCCATTGCCGTCGTCGCCGATCGTGGTGCGCAGGATCGACAAGCGGCCGATCGTGATCCAGATCCAACCGGTGCCTCCGGCGGCGCGCTCGCCGTTCCTCGGGGCGCGCGCGATCCTGTTGATCCGCGATCTCGAAGGCAGCGCCGCGTTCGATCAGGCGCTGCTGGCGGCGACGTTCGAGCTGACGCCGGCGCAGGCACGCCTCGCCGCGCGGCTTGCGCGCGGCGATTCGGTCGAAGCGGCCGCGCAGGCAGCCGGCGTTGCCCTTGCCACCGCGCGCAATCAGCTCAAGACGATCTTCCAGAAGACCGGCACCCACCGGCAGGCGGAACTGGTTGCGTTGCTGCACAGGGTGAAGTGAACGATTAAAGGCGAATTGTTCTGATCTCCGGCCCGGCCCGTTCCGATGAGATTCTTCAATTATTCCAATCGCGAAGGCTGTGTTCCATCAGCCGCGGCAACATTCCACAGGTCAGGAAAATCGTCGGGTTCCCGGGTGACAAGTGTCACTAAAATGGCGACAATCTGCTCACTCTGTGTCGTTCGGGTTTGGTCTCAATGTCCGTGATGCCGTCACGATCATCGACGTTGGCTGTTGCCGCTTTCGCCGTCGCTTGCGTGCTGGCGCCGATGAGCGCGCACGCGCAATGGTGGCGCGGTGGACCGAAGGACTTCGAGGACTGCGCCGACCTCGCCGAGAAGGCGAAGACCAGGGAAGACAAAACCGCGCAACTCGCCGATTGCAACGCCAAGTTCGCCGGCCGTCGCAAGCCTGGCGGTGGCTACACCTATTACGACTTCATGCAGGACCGCAGCTTCGACATCGCGGGTCCCAATCCGACGCCGGACGAGCAGAAGAAGATCGACCAGGAATATACCGGCTATCTCGAGCAACAGCGCCGCTCGCGTATCGTCGCGGCGTTCAATGCGAAACAGCTCGAGCGGCAGGAGACACAGCCGGTGCGTCCGCCGCAGGTCCAGCAGGCGTCGTTGCACAATGAGCCGGTGCGCAGTGAGACTGCGAAGGTCCCCGTCCCTGCTGCAAGGCCGGTCAAGCCGCGGGGCGCTGCCGTCCCCATTCCCGAGCCGCGGCCGCGAGCAAGCAACTGCGTGAAGGGTACGTTCTCCTGCGAATGGCCGCGGCTTTCCGAGGGATTGGACGGCCTGAAGAAGCTGTTCACGCCGACACCGCCGCCACCGACCAAGGTTGCGAAGCGAAACTGACGGTTCGCTTAGTCATTCTGGGGCTCGCGCAAGCGAGAACCCGGAATCTCTCTGCCGTCGAGATTCCGGGTTCGTCGCTTCGCTCCGCCCCGGAATGACACCGCAGGCTCAATCGGTAATCACCATCGCCCAGAACCTGCGGTACGGCGACTTCGGATTGTCGACGAAGGCGACGCCGACGCGCTTGGCGCCCGGCATCAGCAGGTTCTCGCGATGGCCCGGCGAATTCTCCCACTGCTTCAGCATCTCGGCGAACGCGATGAAGCCGGCGCCGATATTCTCGGCGGCGCGCTGCTTCTTGAGCGGCGCGATGCGCGTGAAGAAGCTGCCGCCCGCGGAGTGGCTGACGGATCCGGTCGCCGACATCGCCTGCGCCTGCTTCAGCGCCATCGCGTTCAGCTTCGCGTCGAGCTTCACCGCGGGCATGCGGTTGGCACGCCGGTAGGCGCTGATCGAGCCGGCATAGTCGGCGGCGCCTGCGGCCGTGGCGAAGCCAAACACGAAGGTAAGCGCGAGGAACAGCAGCTTCATCTGAGGTCGTCTCTGTGATGGATCAGTGCGCGCGGGTGCGCTTGTGGTGCCGGGGTGCGACCGAATTTGTGCGCAGGCGTGGCCGCTCGGCTGGCTGCTGCGGCCGCCGCGCGTTGCTCCTGCAAGCGCGCATCATAGCCAGGCGACGGTGTCACGGTCGGCGGCGCCGCGCGGACCGGGCCGGCCGCGAGCGCAACAAGCGTGAACAGCATGATGCTGGACCGTTTCATGATGTCATCTCCTCTGTTGTTCGATCGACGTGGCGGACGATCATCGGCGTTCATGGTCGCCGCCATCGCGGATCTGTTCGGGCGTTAGCCCCGGCGAGCCCTTGCCGTCCGCCTCCGCCTTCCGGATCAGCGCGATGACGCGGCGCGACAATGGCGCCTCGAGCCCGCGGCGATCCGCGATCGCGGTAATCACGCCCTGCAAATAGTCGACCTCAGTGCGGCGGCCGCGCTGCAGATCCTCCCACATCGAGGAGCGCGCCTCGGGATCGATCTTCATGGTGCGGCCGAGCAGCATGTCGAACAGCGCATCGGGCAGCCGCAGCAAAGGCGGCATCCAGTTCGACGGCAGCGGCGTCGGCGACACCGGCGCAATGCCTTCGGCGCGCACCGCGGCCAGGCCCTCGGCCATCTGATCGGCAAGCAGTCGTCGCCAGCCGCGCTGCGCGAGCTGTTGCCGCAGCGGAATATTGGACAGCGCATTGAGCGCATTGTTGAGATTGACGATCAGCTTGCCCCACTGCACGCCGTCGATATCGCCGGTGGGCTTGATCGCAAGGCCCGGCACCGACAGCCGCGCCGCGGTGCCCGCGTCATCCTGCGCGATGACGATGTCGCCGGAGGTCGAGCGATGGAAGCGGCCGTCGCCGAGCGCGACCACGTTGAACGGCACCATGCCGCCGAGCACCCTGCGGCCCGGCAGACGGTCGCGCAGCAGCGGCACATTGCCGACGCCATTCTGCAGGCTGATCACCGCGGCATCGCCAGGCGCGTGGCGCGCGATCGCATCGGCCATCGCAGCGGTATCGGCGCTCTTCACCGTCACCAGCACGGTCTGAACGTCGGACAAGATCGACGGATCGTCGGACACAATGAGCCGGTCCGCGGATACCGTCCGCTCGGAGCCGTCAAAGCTGCTGACCCGCAAGCCGTTGCCTGCGATCTCCTGGATCAGCCGCGGCCGCGCCAGCAGCACGACACGGCACCCCGCAGCCGCGAGCGTGCCGCCGACGAAGCAGCCGATGCTTCCCGCGCCCGCAATGCCAATCGGCCGGTCCTGGTTCATCTGGCCAAACGTCCATTCATCATTGGCTCGATAGCAGACCTTGGGTTGCCTGCCTATTTCGACGCACCGCGGTCCGGGTGGCCCGCCTTGTAACCGTCATGGGCGGAAGCTATGTTTCCCGCTCGGGGCACGGTTGCGGCAGGAGACGATCATGGGTTTACTCGACGTACTCAACGGCATGCAGAACGGCCCGCGCGGTCCGAGCGCGCCAAGCACCTCATCCGACAGTTCGAGCGGCGGCGGAATGTCGCCGATGACGATGGCTATCCTCGCGCTGCTCGCCTGGAAGGCGGTCAAGCATTTCTCCGGCGGCCAGGCGGACGCGAGCGCCCCTGAGCCGAAGCCGGCGCAGGCGCCGCCGCTTCCTCCCGGCAACGTCACCGCAGGCCTGCCCGGCGGCGCAGGCGGTGGCGGGCTCAGCGATCTGCTCAAGGGCGGCCTTGGCGGCCTGCTCGCCGGCGGCGCAGCCGGCACCGTGCTCAGCGGCGGCCTCGGCGATCTGCTCAACCAGCTGCAGCAGAAGGGCCATGGCGACGCGGCCAATTCCTGGGTCAGCAACGGTCCCAACAAGCAGATCGCGCCCGGCGATCTCGCCAACGCGCTCGGCGCCGACCAGATCAACTCGCTGGCATCGCAGAGCGGCCTCTCGCGCGACGAACTGCTGCAGGGCCTCAGCCAATATCTGCCCGACGCGATCAATCACCTGACGCCGGACGGCCGGCTGCCAAGCGGCGACGAGTTGCACCGCAGGCTCTGACGGTAGCGTTGATTCCATCTGAGGAGGACGACAGTCATGGGCGGCATCATCTGGGTCATCATCGTCGGCTTTGTCGCGGGGATCATCGCGCGATTCCTGTCGCCGGGACCGAACAATCCAAGCGGCTTCATTCTCACCACCGTGCTCGGCATCGCCGGCGCGTTTCTTGCGACCTTCATCGGCCAGGCGATCGGCCATTACGGTCCCGAACAAGGTGCCGGCTTCATCACCGCCACGATCGGCGCTCTGGTGGTGCTGTTCATCTGGAATCGGCTGGTCGCGGCGCGCGTGATCCCGGATATCGGAAACAGGTGACGCCGTAGGCGTCATCCAAAACGGTCATTCCGGGGCTCGCGAAGCGAGAACCCGGAATGACCGAATAACCGCAAAGCCTGTCTCAAAATGCAAATGCCCGGGCCTCGCCCGGGCATTTTCGTTTCGGCAAACCGCTCCGCAGCCGTGTCACTGAATCAGATGCATGCCGGCGTCCATGCGGACGAACTCACCGGTCATGTTGCTCGACACCGGGCTCGCCAGGAAGCAGACCAGGTTGGCGATGTCCTCGGCCGTCGAGGCGACCTTCAGCGGCACGCGCGCGATCACGGTATCGCGCACCTGTTTCGCCTGCGCCTCCCCGCGTCCCTTGGTGAACCAGGGCGTATCGATATAACCCGGACACACCGTGTTGACGCGGATCAACGGCGCCAGCGCGCGCGCCAGCGACTGCGTCATGGTGTTGAGCGCGCCCTTGCTCGCGGCATAGGCGACCGACGAACCACCGCCGGAAATGCCTGCAACCGAGGAGACGTTGACCACAGCCGACGGACGGCTAGATGCCTTCGCGCCGGCTTCGAGCAGCGCGCGCGCGGCACGAACCATCTGGAACGGGCCGATGGTGTTGACGGCATAGATGCGCTGGAAATCTTCCGCGGTCAGGCCGTCGAGATCGTGATGCGGCACGTGCTTGGTGGTGCCCGCATTGTTGACGAGCACGTCGAGGCGGCCCCAGCCCTGCGCGGCGGCTGCGATCTTCTTGCAGTCCTCATCGCGCGAGACGTCGCCCTGCACCACCAGCACCTCGGCGCCCTGCTTGCGGCAGACTTCCGCGGTCGCCTCGGCTTCCGCCTTGCTGTTGGAATAGTTGATAATGAGGCGCGCGCCCTGCGTGGCGAGGATTTGCGCGGTGGCGGCGCCGAGTCCCGATGCCGATCCCGTCACGATCGCGCACAAACCATCCTTGGACATCTGCATTTTCCTTGTTGTTGTGAGCCAGATGAACTCCGGCGGCGGCACACCATATCGCGTGGAACGACATCTGCAAGCCGCGCCCAAATCCTCACGTATAGGCGTTCAGCCCCTTTTGCAGGCTGGCCCACTGCGCCTCGTCATGGCCGCAGATGATCTTGACGCCGGACGCCTCGAGCCTGGCGATCTCGTCGAGCGACTTCAGGAACTGGTCGACGTCAAGGCTGTTCCTCGGCGAGGTCCGCTGGTCGAGATTGGCGCGCACACTGAGCGCGTCGGAGGCGAGCAGGAATTCGCCGCTGTTGTCGAGCCTGACCAGCGCGCCGGTCGTTCCCTTCGAGTGTCCGGGCAGCGGGACCAGCGTCAGCTTGCCGTCGCCGAACACGTCCATCTGCTCATCGAAGATCTCCATCTTCAGCGGATGATCCCAATCCGCCTTGAGGTATCCGCGATCGAACGCGTTATCGGCATTCGCGGCCTCGATCTCGAGCGCGTGGACGAAGATCGTCGCCTTCTTGAAGAAGGCGTTGCAGCCGCAATGGTCGGTGTGCAGGTGGGAGCAGATCACCACGTCGATATCGTCGGCGCCGAGGCCAACGGCCTTCAGGCTCGTCAGCACATGATCATCCGCCGGCATGATCGGGCGCATGTATTTGGCGAGCGTGCCGAGCCGCCCTTCAGGATCGGTCGCGACATCGGGATGGCATCCGGTGTCGAACAGCACATTGCCCTGCGCATGCCGCAACAGCACGCAGGCGACCGGAAGCTCAATCATCTCGCCGCGCGCCGCATCGGGCAGATAGGTCCGCTTCGACATCTGGAGACGGCCGCCCGACAACATATGCATCTTCATCTCGTTACCTCCGCTTTTGGCTTCAAACTACATATGAGTTTTATGGAAACTTATAATGGATTTGACAGCATATTATTCGTCCTTATAGCTTCCGCGCAACGTCGCGATCGCATGACAAATGCGCTCAACGAAGCACCCGGCTCTTTCGGATCGGCATCGTTGGCATCGATCAGCGGCCGTCAAAGGGAAGTTTCGCCACGATGTACACCGTGTTCAGCACGTTCGCTGCGACATCCGATGCGGCAGCATTCAAACCCTTTCTCTGCATTCCCGCGCGTGCTGACCGCGCATACTTTCCCGATGGTATCGAACTGTCCTATGGCGACATTGCGCGGCAGGTCTGCGCATTGCGCGATCAGTACCGCGCAGCAGGCTTCGGCCACGGACACCGCGCCTGCCTGCTGCTGGAGAACCGCCCCGATTTCATCGTGCATTGGCTGGCGTTCAACGGCATCGGCGTCTCGATCGTTCCGATCAACCCGGCCTATCGCGCGGCGGAAATCGAGTACCTGATCGCGCATGCCGAACCCGACCTGATCGTCACGCTGGCCGATCAGAAGGAATTGCAGAAGGCGCTGACCGGCGACGTTCCGCTGCTCACCGTCTCCGGTGACGATCTCGGCGCCAGCGTCGAGAAAGTGCCGCCGGCCAGGCGGCCAGCACCGCGCGCCGGCGAGCCGGGAAGCGAGACCGAGGCTGCGCTGCTCTACACGTCAGGCACGACGGCGCGTCCGAAGGGATGCATCCTGACCAATGAATACGTGGTCTCGACCGGCCGCTGGTACGTCAGCCACGGCGGCGAGGCGACGTATCATGCCGGAACGGAGCGCCTCTACAGCCCGCTGCCGCTGTTCCACATGGCCGGCCTGACGCTGACCCCGATCGCGATGGTCTTGACCGGCGGCTGCCTGATCCTGCCGGAACGCTTCAACGCGAAATTTGCCTGGCACGACATCGTCGCAGGCCGCGCCAGCGTGCTGCATTATCTCGGCGTGATCGTCGCGGCCCTGCTGGCGCAGCCGGAGACGCCGGACGAGAAGGCCCATGCGCTGCGCTTCTCGATGGGCGTCGGCGCCAATCCCGAGCAGCGCGCGCGGGCCCGCGAGCGCTTCGGCATCCCCTTCGTCGAAGGCTGGGGCATGACGGAGACCGGGCGCAGTCCGTTCAACACGGTCGAGCCGCGCCATCTCGAGACCAACACCATCGGCCGCAGCGTACCGGGGCTCGAAATGACGATCCTCGATGCCGACGGCAATGCGCTGCCGGCAGGCGCGGTCGGCGAACTCTGCGTGCGCCACTCGGAAGCGACGCCGCGGCGCGGCTTGTTCTCCGGCTATCTGAAAGACCCCGAGGCCACCGAGCAGGCCTGGCGCAGCGGCTGGTTTCACACCGGCGACAGCGCCTGGCAGCACGAGGACGGCGCCTTCGTGTTCGTCGACCGGCTGAAGCATCTCGTTCGGCGCGCCGGCGAAAACATCTCGGCGGCGGAGGTCGAGGCCGTGCTGACGACGTCGCCTCTGGTCAAGCAGGCGGCGGTCGTCGCCGCGCGCGATCCGATCCGCGACGAGGAAGTTGCGGCCTTCATCGTGATCAACGACGGCACCGATGCTTCACGCGTGCTCGCGCAGGACATCTTCCGCTTCTGCCGCGAACGCCTGGCGGCGTTCAAGCTGCCGGCGTGGATCGCTTTCGTCGCCGAGTTGCCGCTGACCTCGACCAACAAGATCCAGAAGCACGTGCTGCTCGGCGCGGACAGGGATCCGCAGTCGCATCCGGGCATGATCGACCTGCGGCAAGACAAGATCAACGCCATAAGGCAATCGAACTAGAGGAAACCAAGGACAATGACATCGAGATACGGATGGATCGCCGCGAGCGCTGCAATCCTCTCAGTCGCCTTCGCCGCCGCGCCATCCCACGCGCAGATTTCCGACGACGCGGTGAAGATCGGCGTGCTGACCGATCAGGCCGGACTCTACGCCGACGCCGCCGGCCCCGGAGCGGTCGAAGCGGTCCGGATGGCGATCGCGGATTTCGGCGGCAAGGTGCTGGGCAAGCCGATCGCGATGGTCGATGCCGACCATCAGAACAAGGCGGACACCGGCGCCGGCATCGCGCGGCGCTGGTATGAGCAGGAGAATGTCGACGTCATCGTCGATTTCGCCAATTCCGCCGTCGCCTTCGCCGTGCTCGAGCTCACCAAGCAGAAGAACAAGGCGATGCTGGTGTCGTCGGCCGGCTCCTCCGATCTGACCGGAAAGGGCTGCTCGGCGAATTCGGTGCAGTGGACCTACAACACCTATGCGCTCGCCAACAGCACGGTTCGGGCGCTGGCCAAGTCGGGCGCGAAGAGCTGGTACTTCGTCACGGTCGACTACGCCTTCGGCCACGCCCTGCGCAACGACGCGGCCAGGACCGTGGAGAAGGTCGGCGGCAGCATCGCCGGCGAGGTGCGGCATCCGCTCAACAGCATGGATTTCTCGTCCTATCTGCTGCAGGCCCAGAGCTCGAAGGCTGACGTGATCGCCTTTGCCAACACCGGCGGCGATCTCGCCAACTCGATCCGGCAGGCGCAGGAATTCGGGATGGCACACACGCAGAAGCTCGCGGCCTTCCTGATGCAGACCAGCGACATCCACGCGATCGGCTTGCAGGCCGCCCAGGGGCTGCAGCTCGCGACCGCCTTCTATTGGGATCTCGACGACAAGACCCGCGACTTTGCCGCGCGCTTCATGGCCAGGACCAAGAAGCGGCCGACCATGGTGCAGGCCGGTCTCTATTCCGCGGTCATGAACTATCTCAAGGCGGTGGAGAAATCCGGCACCGACGACGGCCCCAAGGTGATCGCGCAGATGAAGGACATGCCGATCGATGACTTCTTTGCCCGCAACGCATTCCTGCGCGAGGACGGCCAGCTGATCCACGACATGTATCTCGTGCAGGTGAAGTCGCCGGCCGAATCGAAGGGTGCCTGGGACTACGAGAAGCTGGTTCAGGTGATCCCGGGCAAGGAGGCGTTCGCGACGCCGGAGGAGAGCGCCTGTCCGCTGCTGAAGAAATGATCGCTCTGACGAAACTCGCAAGTCACAGGCAAGAAACCACAGGCAAGGCTGGACATCCCATGACTGAGCTGCCGCTGCTGTTTACCCCACTGCAATTGCGCGATCTCGAACTGAAGAACCGGATCATGGTCTCGCCGATGGCGACCTATTCGGCGCGGGAGGGGCGCGCCACCGATTGGCACACCGCGCATATCGGCAAGCTCGCCGCCGGCGGCGCCGGCCTCGTGTTCGTCGAGCAGAGCTCGGTGAACACCCAGGGGCGCATCACCCATGGATGCCTCGGCATCTGGGACGATGCGCACATCGCGGACCACGCCGCCCTCGCCGCGCTGATCCACAGCTTCAACGCCAAGGCCGCGATCCAGATCGCACATGGCGGCCGGAAAGGCTCCTCGCAGCGGCCGTGGGAAGGCGGCAACCCGCTCGGCGAAGCTGACATCAAGGCACGCGGCGAAGGCCCATGGCAGATCGCGGCCTCGAGCGGCATTCCCTTCGATGACGGCTGGCCGGCACCGCAGATGATGACTTCAGAGCAGATCGATGCCCTGGTGGACGACTATCGCCAGGCATTTCGTCGCGCCAGGGCGGCCGGCTATGACGTCATCGAGCTGCACTGCGCGCACGGCTATCTGATGCACTCGTTCCTGTCGCCGCTGGCGAACAACCGCAACGACGAGTATGGCGGGTCGCGCGAGAACCGCATGCGCCTGCCGCTGCGGATCGCGGCGATCATGCGCGAGGAGTGGCCCAGCCATCTGCCGGCCTTCGTCCGCATCTCGTCGGTCGACGGCGTCGACATCGGCTGGTCGATCGAGGACTCGATCGCGTTTGCGGCGGAGCTGAAGGCGATCGGGATCGACATGGTGGACTGCTCGTCGGGCGGCATGAAGCTACCGCGCGGCAATTCGCTGGTGTCGCGCACCCCGGGCTTCCAGGTGCCGTTCGCCGAGCGCATCCAGAAGGAAGTCGGCATGCCGACGGTGGCGGTCGGGCTGATCCGCGAACCGGACTACGCCGAAGCCATTTTGCGGGACGGCAAGGCGACGCTTATTGCACTCGGCCGCGAACTGCTGTGGAATCCGAACTGGCCCGCGCAGACGGCACTTGCGCTCGGATGCGATCCGGAGTGGACGAGTTGGCCGGAGCAATATGGCTGGTGGCTGAAGCGGCGGGTGGCGCAGCAGGGACGATAGCGATGCCGGTGGCGAAGAAGGATGTAGCGAAGGCCGGCGCGGCTGCCGGCGCGCGGTCTTTCGACGGCCCCGATTTCCCCGGCGACACCTCGCGCGACCTGCCGAAGATGGACAATGCAGTCAAGTCGGCGCGGCGCGTGTTCGACGTGCTCGAATTCTTCGAAGAGCACCAGCGCGCCGCCTCCGCGATCGAAGTCGCGGCCGCGCTCAAGTTCCCGCAATCCAGCACCTCGGCGTTGATGCGGACGATGACGGCGTTCGGCTATCTCCACTATGACACCAGCCGCCGCACCTATATCCCGACGCCGCGGATCTCGATGCTGGGGCACTGGCTGAGCCCGGCGTTGTTCACGAAGGGACGCCTGGTCAATCTGATGGAAGAGCTCTCCGCGCGGACCGGAGAGACCATCATGCTCGCGGTGCGCAACGGGCTCAGCGCGCAGTATGTCCATATCATTCAGGCCAAGCTGCCGATGCGGCTGTATGTCAAGGCCGGAACGCTGCGGCCGCTGGCGCGATCCGCGTCGGGTTACGCGCTGCTGTCGGCCTATCCGGACAAGGAGGTGCGCCGCCTGGTGCGCCTGATCAACGCCAACGAGAGCCGGCCCGATCGTCAGGTCGACATCAAGGCGCTGCTGCTTGAACTGAAGAAGGTCCGCGCCAAGGGGCACGCCTTCTCGCTCGGCCTGGTCACGCCGGGCGCGGGCGCCGTCGCCATGAACCTGCCGCCGATTGCGGAATCGAACGAACCGCTGGTGCTGTGCGTGGCCGGATTGAACGACGCGCTGGTCACCCAGGAGACCGAGTTCGCCGACCTGATGCGGAAGGCAATCGAGTTTCATCTGGCGGACTGAACTTATGTCGGCGGCCGGTTTGCGCGTGTGCGTGGCATACAAACGGGGACAATCGAAAGTTCACTATGCGGAATTCATGCGCCAAGTCCGGCTTCATGCCATCCGCGCAAGTGGCCCTGCGGGCAGCGCTTGTCACGGCTATGGCTTTTCCGCATCATTGAGCGCAAGACAACATCGCAAGCAGGGCATGGCCGAACAGCCAGCCCGAGCCAATCAACACGAGGAACGCTGTGGCGGAGAGTGAAAACATCGTCGCCGAGACCGCGGAAAAGATTTTCGCCGATCTCGCGGATGCCCAAACCATCAATCACGACAAGCAGGGCGCATGGAAGGCGCCGCTGTGGCAGGCGCTGACCGAAGCCGGCCTGCCGCTGTCCTGGGTGCCCGACGATCTCGGCGGTTCCGGCGCCAGCCTCGCCGAAGGATTCAGCGTCCTCAACGTCGCTGGGCGGCATGCGATCGCTGTTCCGCTGGCCGAAACAATGCTGGCCGGCTGGCTGCTGACGCAAGCCAGGATCGCCTCTCCCGAAGGCGAGATGACCGTGCTGCCGGCAAGCCCGAAGGACCGCGTGACGCTCAACGCCGACGGCTCGCTCTCCGGCCGCGCCCGCGGCGTGCCGTTCGCCAAGGACGCAAAACATTTCGCGGTGCTGGCTGAAGGCAATGGCGGCGTGTCGATCGCGCTGATCGATGCAGCGAAGTGCCGGATCGAATCCGGCATCGGGCTCGGCGGCGATCACAACGACATTGTCACGCTCGACAAGGTGCAGCCGGTCACGACCAGGCCGGCGCCGAAGGGTTTTGACCAGTCCACGCTGATGCTGATGGGCGGCGTGGTGCGCAGCCTGCAGATCGCCGGCGCGCTGGAAGCGATGCTCGACATCTCGGTGCGCTATTCCAATGAGCGCATCGCCTTCGAGAAGAAAATCTCGAAATTCCAGGCGGTGCAGCACAACCTCGCGCGTCTCGCCGGCGAAAACGCCGCGGCACTGGCCGCTGCGACCTCGGCGGCGGACACGATCGTGAACGCCAAGTCGCTGGACACTGATGCGGTGTTCCTGGAAGCCGCAGCGGCCAAGGTCCGCTGCTCGGAAGCGGCGGAGAAGGGCAGCGGCATCGCGCATCAGGTGCATGGCGCGATCGGCTTCACCATCGAGCACATCCTGCACCGCTATTCGCTGCGGGCGCTGGCCTGGCGCGACGATTTCGGCTCGGAGAGCTACTGGGCGGTCGAGCTCGGCAAGCTCGTCGCGAATCGTGGCGCCGATGAATTGTGGCCGCTGGTGGCTTCGCGCTGAGATCAGGCAGAAAGATCAGGACTGGACATCATGACTGCAGCCCTTCGTTTCGATCCGATCCGCCTGCCGGAAAAATGCGAGCAGCTCCGCAAGGAGGTGCGCGCCTTCCTCGCCGAGGAAATCGCCGCCGGCACCTTCGATCCCCACGCGCCGAACCGCGAGGACAATGACGCGCCGGAATTCTCCCGTCGCGTCGGCGCCAAGGGCTGGCTCGGCATGACCTGGCCGAAGAAATACGGCGGCCAGGAGCGCTCGTTCCTCGAGCGTTATGTGGTGACCGAGGAGATGCGGGTGGCGAACGCGCCGACCCGGCGCTTCTTCGTCGCCGACCGCCAGAGCGGGCCGGTGCTGCTGAAATACGCGCCCGAGCACATCAAGATGGACATCCTGCCGCGCATCTGCCGCGGCGAGGTCTGCTTCGCCATCGGCATGAGCGAACCGAACTCCGGCTCCGATTTGTTCGCGGCGAAGACCCGTGCAACCAAGACCGACGGCGGCTATCTGATCAACGGCACCAAGATCTGGACCTCGTCGGCGCACATTGCCGACTACATGATCGCGATTTTCCGCACCTCGCCGCCGACCAAGGAAAACCGCCGCCACGGCCTGACCCAGTTCCTGGTCAAGATGAAGCAGCCGGGCATCCAGGTGAATCCGATCGGCCAGATCACCGGCCAGTTCGAGTTCAACGAGGTCGTGTTCACCGACTACTTCGTGCCCGACGATCACGTGCTGGGCGAGGTCGATGGCGCCTGGAAGCAGGCGACGTCGGAGCTCGCCTATGAGCGAAGTGGTCCCGAGCGGTTTCTCGAGACCTATTACGTGCTCACCGAGCTCGTGCGCGCGGTCGGTAAGAACCCGGACACCCGCAGCGCCGAGGGCATCGGCCGCCTGGTGGCGCAGGTTCACACCATGCGCCGCATGTCGGTATCGGTCGCCGGCATGCTGCAGGCCGGCAAGGAGCCGGTGGTGGAGGCCTCGATCGTCAAGGACATCGGCACGGTGTGGGAGCAGCAGCTGCCGCATCGCGTGCGCGATCTCGCCGCGTTCGTCGAGGAGACCGCGACCAACCGCGAGACGCTGGAAAAGCAGCTCGATTTCGCCATCAAGACCGCGCCCAAGCTGACGATCCAGGGCGGCACCACGGAAGTGCTGCGCGGCATCATCGCCCGCGGACTTGGTCTGCGCTAGCCGCGCGGGCTCGCCTGCGCTAATTCAACGAGGACAGATCATGACCAAGTACACTGATATCGGCGTCGAAACCCACGGCCATGTCGGCCTGATCGAAATCCGAAAACCCCCGCTGAACTTCTTCGACGTCGCGCTGATCAACCAGATCGCCGACGCGCTGGAGGAGTTCGACAACAATATCGAGATCCGCGCCTCGGTGCTCGCAGCCCAGGGCAAGGCGTTCTGCGCCGGCGCCAATTTCGGTGATCCCGCCCGCCAGGAGCAGGAGGAACGCGCCAAGAGCGATCCGGCCTCGAACCTGCCGATCAACCATCTCTACGTTCAGGCGGTGCGCATCTTCCGCAACAAGAAGTCGATCGTCGCGGCGATCCATGGCGCCGCGATCGGCGGCGGCCTCGGCCTTGCCGTCTCCGCCGACTTCCGCGTCGCGTGCCCCGAGGCACGCTTTTCGGCCAACTTCACCAAGCTCGGCTTCCATCCGGGCTTCGGCCTGACCGCAACGCTGCCGGAACTGATCGGCAAGAACAATGCCGAGCTGATGTTCTACACCAGCCGCCGCGTCACCGGCGAAGAGGCCTATCGCTGGGGCCTCGCCAATGTGCTGGTGCCGCAGGATCAGGTGCGGGCGGAAGCGATGAAACTCGCGCAGGAGATCGCCGAATGCTCGCCGCTCGGCCTGGTCTCGACCCGCGCCACCATGCGCGCCAACCTCGCCGACCGCGTGCTCGCCGCGACCAACCATGAGCTCGCCGAGCAGACCAAGCTGCGCGCGACCGAAGACTTCAAGGAAGGCGTCAAGGCCACCGCCGAGCGCCGCGTCGCCAACTTCAAGGGGCGGTAGCTGCAAGCGCCGCTCTCTCCACGGGTCGTCCCGGCCTAGTGCGCAATTGCGCACGGGAGCCGGGACCTATACGCCGCGGCCCGTGGAAAGGGCACAAGCGGCGTCGGCTCCTCTTACAACTCACTTCGGTGGTTATGGGTCCCGGCCTTCGCCGGGACGACACCGAGTTATTTCGGCACCACCAGCGCATCGACGATCGTGACGCCCTGCCCCTCCGGGTGCACCAGCACCGGATTGACCTCAATCTCGGCGATTTCGTTCGCGTGCTGCGCCGCCAGCACCGAAATCTGCGAGATCAACCGCGCCAGTGCCGCGACATCGGCCTTCGGCGCGCCGCGGAAGCCGTGCAGCAGCGGCGCGGCCTTCAGCGTCTCAAGCATCGTGCTCGCTTCAGCCGGGCTCACCGGCGCGGGGCGATAGACCACGTCCTTGAACAGTTCGGTAGTGATGCCGCCGAGCCCCACCATCACCATCGGCCCGAAGGTCGCGTCCGTCATGGTGCCGACGATGATCTCGACGCCCTTCCTGGCCATCGGCCCGACCAGCACGCCCTGGATTTCAGCGCCCGGCCGCTGCTTCTGCACCGTCTCCAGCATGTCGCGATAGGCCGTGAATGCCGCGCCCTTGGCGGCGATGTTGACGCGGACGCCGCCGACCTCGCTCTTGTGCGCGATCGCGGGCGACTGGATCTTCATGACCAGTGGAAATCCGGCGCGCTCGATCGCAGCGTCGAGCCCGTCGCGGTCGGTCACCAGCACCTCATCCGGCAGCGCAATGCCGGCCGCGCGCAGCAGCGATTTGCTGTCATATTCCGACAACGTCTTCGACGTGAGATGCATGGAGAGATCGTGCGCCGGCGACGCTGATGCCGAGATCTCCGGCGCGGGCTTGAAGGCGGCATAGTCCGCCAGCCGCCGCATCGCGACGCCGACATGGGTTAGCCCCGACAGCACCACCACGCCCGACTTCGCCAGTTCCTGCCGCGCGAATTGCGACGGCAGCGTGTAGGAATAGAACACCACCGGCTTGTTCTGCGCGGCGATCAACGGCTTCAGCTCGGCTTCCTTGAACGGCATCCGCGTCTCGCTCGACAGCGACAGCACGACCAGCGTCGCGTCCACTTCATCAGACGTGTCGAACAGCTCGATGCTCTTCTGCAGTCCGCCGGATGACACGCCCTGCGCGGTCACGTCGACCGGATTGCCCGCCGCTCCGTAGGACGGCATCCATTGCTTGATCTGGCTCTGGATCGCGGCTGAAAGCTCCGGCACGCGCAGGCCCTGCATCGAGACGGTATCGGCGCCCCAGATGCCGGCGCCACCTGACACCGTCAGCACCGCGACGCGATCGCCCTTCGGCAGCGGATTGGTGGTCAGAACCGCGGCAATGGTCACGGCCTCGTCGAGGTCGTTGGAGACGATGAAGCCGTATTTCGCGAACACCGCGTCATAGGCCGCCGACCAGCCGGCCATGCTCGCGGTGTGCGAGGCCGCCGCGCGCTCGCCAGCGCCGGAGCGGCCCACTTTAGTTACGATGACGGGCTTTTTGAGCTCTGCCGCGCGCTTCGCCGCCGCCAAGAACTTGTCGACGTCGCGGATACCCTCGATGAACAGCAGGATCACGTCGGTCGAGGCATCCTGCACCATGTAGTCGAGGAACTCGCCGGCGCCGAGATCGCTCTCATTGCCGGCGCTGACGACATAGCTGAGCGCGACGCCGAGCGCCTTGGCGCGATGATAGATCGCAAAGCCGATGCCGCCGCTCTGCGCGACGATGCCGATCCGCCGCTTGCCGGCGATCAGATCGGGCGCATCCGGCTTGACGTCGACGGTCGGGCTGAAGGTCGCGGCGACCTTCTGCGCCTGGCTGTAAAACCCTTCCGCGTTCGGCCCACTGATCCGCATCCCGGTCCGCTTCGCCAGCGCGACGATCGCATCCTGCATGTCAGCGCTGTCGCCGCCTTCCTCGGCAAAGCCGGACGAGATGATGACGGCGTTCTTCACGCCGGTGGCGGCACACTGCTCCAGCGCCGGCAGCACCGCACGGGCGGGAATGACGATAACGGCAAGATCGATCGGCGCGCCGATCTCGGCGACCGACTTGAAGCATTTCAGCCCGTCGATCTCGTCATAGTTCGGATTGATCGGATAGAGCGCGCCGGGATAGCCGTTCTTGCGCAGCATCGCGAGCAGCCGCCCGGGAATCTTCTCATGATCGCGCGAGGCGCCGATCAGCGCGATGCTTTTTGGGGCGAAGAAGGTATCGAGCGGATGCGGCATGGGGAGCGTGTTCCCGATTGTTGTTGTTGCTCTTGACGATATTGGATCACCGCCGCCGGCTCAACCGCTCTCCCCGCAAGCACCAATCGTTCACCGTCACCCTGAGGTGCGAGCGAAGAGAGCCTCGAAGGGTGCACGGCCACCAGCCGGGCCGTGCACCCTTCGAGACGCGCGTTCCGCGCTCCTCAGAGTCTGACTCATAAGTCACCCAACCTTACCAGCAGCGGCAAGTCTGCGGGTCAGGAGCCTGATGTGTGCAATCAGCAGCCAGGCAGCTTCGGTTGCCACCGTCGCCTCGAAGTCCTTGGCGAGGCGGCGGCATCTGCCGAACCAAGCGAATGTGCGTTCAACCACCCACCGCCTCGGCAGAAGCTGGAAGCCTTTGACGCCTTGAGGCCGCTCGACGATCTCGACAGTCCATGGACCGCAGTCTGAGAGCGCGTCGAGGAGTTGATTTCCGCGGTAGATCCGGTCGGCAAAGACGTGGCGCAGCCGGGGGAAGTTCATCCGCACGTTCTTCAGCAGCGGTACGGCGCCATGGCAGTCCTGAACGTTGGCCGGATGAACATGAACCCCGAGGAGGAGGCCATTGGTATCCGTCACGATATGCCGCTTGCGGCCGTAGATGCGCTTGCCTGCATCGTAGCCGCGCGGTCCGCCAGCTTGGGTGGTCGGCGCACTTTGACTGTCGATCACGGCTGCCGTCGGCTTCGGTGTCCGTCCAAGCTTTTTTCGCGCCCGTCGGACAAGCACGCTGACAATCCTCTGCCACCGGCCTGTATCCCGCCATCTAT
Source organism: Bradyrhizobium sp. USDA 4538 (assembly GCF_024171045.1). Lineage (NCBI taxonomy): Bacteria > Pseudomonadati > Pseudomonadota > Alphaproteobacteria > Hyphomicrobiales > Nitrobacteraceae > Bradyrhizobium > Bradyrhizobium sp. USDA 4538. The sequence goes on along the minus strand of NZ_JALJZE010000001.1, from coordinate 4,226,345 downwards.
AAAAATAGCCCTGCACCGTCGAATAGGGCGGGAACTCCTGCGGCAACGCCCGCCACTGGCAGCCGGTCGAAACGATATAGAGGATCGCTTCGATCACACGACGCAGCTCCGTCTTACGCGGCCGGCCGCGCCGGTTCGCTCGCGGCAACAGGCGTCTGATCAGCGCCCACTCCGCATCGGTCATATCGCTTGCATAACGCAGATCGTCCCGCCGATATTGCTCCCGAGTGATCTTGGTCCAGGGCATCGTGCTCTCCCTCGAATCTCTGCAAATCCGATGGAATCACACCCCACTGAGATCACTCACTCATTTTTCAGTCAGGCTCTCAGGATGACGGGAGAAAGATGCGTAGCGCGGATGCAACGGAGCGCAATCCGGGGTCGGTCTACCCGCGGAGAGCACAGTCCCGGATTTCGCTCTGCTCCATCCGGGCTACGACGTCACGACGTCAGCTTGAACATCACGCCGCAGAGCAGGAACTCGTCGCCCTTCACCGCACAGCCTCTGGCTTTTGCGGCTTCCAGCACCTTCGCCTTGTCGGCGACCTTGAACGTCAAGCCGCTCATGATCTCGCTGTCGCCCTTGACGAAGCGGAAGGTGCCGTTCGGCAACTTCACCACGGCACCATCGGCGGGAATGCCGATGATCCTGCCCCAATGCGTCGCCAACGCCTCAGGCTCGGGGCTCTGCATCTCGACCGTGGTCAGCGCCAAAGTCGTGTCCTTGCGGATCGACTTCTGCCAGTCGGGGCCGGCCGGCGGGTACGGTCCCAGCACGTCGTCGCTGCCGTCGGTGTGGTTGAACTCGATGAAGGCGGCTCGGCAGTCGCGCGGGTGCAGTTGCACGCCGTGATACGGCGCGTGCGTGATCACGTTGGCGGTGCGCACGCCCATCGCGTTGGCCTTGGCGCCGCGCGCGTCGGGATCCTCGCAAGCGAAGATCGCCATATAGCCGCCGCGGCGGCCGGTCTTCTCGATGAAGCGGCCGGCCGCCGTGCCCGGCCCCGACTGGAACGGCGCGACGACTTCGAGCAGGATGGTATCGACCGGCAGCAGCGCATTCTCGAGGCCGTATTTCGCGACGTTGCCGTCGCGATAGCAGACGTCGAGGCCCATGATCGCGGAGATGTCCGCGATCACGGGCGCAAGCTGCGGCGCCACCAGGCAGATCTGCCGCAGCCGCATGTACTCGGCCATGGTTTACTGCCCCTGGAAGGTGGGCTTGCGCTTCTCGACGAAGGCTTTTGCCGCTTCCTTGTGGTCCGTGGTCTCGCCGGCACGCGTGTGATGGATCGCCTCGCCGTCGAAGCAGGCCTCCAGCGTCATGGTCTCGGCGTTGTTGATGTTGCGCTTGATGTAGCCGAGCGCCACTGACGGGCCCTGCGCCAGCGAGCGCGCCAGTTCCAGAGTTTCGGCCTCGACATCGGCATCGGGCACCACCTTGGAGACCATGCCGAGGTTGTAGGCTTCCTGCGCCGACAGCACCGGCGACATCATGTAGAGTTCGCGCGCCTTGGCGCTGCCGAGCATCTTGGTCAGGAAATAGGTACCGCCGTAGTCGCCGGAAAAGCCAACCTTGGCAAAGGCGGTGGTGATCTTGCAGGAGGCGCCGGCAACGCGGAGGTCGCAGGACAGCGCGATCGAGAGCCCGGCGCCGGCCGCGGCGCCGTCGAGCTGCGCCACCACCGGCTTCGGCATCTGGTGCAGGATGCGCGAGACCTCCATGCCGCGGCGCAGGTTGGCCATCTTGGCCTCGAACGGCAGCGGGGCGCGGCCTTCCGCCATCGACTTGACGTCGCCGCCGACGCAGAAGGTGCCGCCGGCGCCCCTGATCAGCACGGCGCGCACCTCGGTATCGTCCTGCGCCCGCCGCGCCGCCTCGACGAGGCCGCGCGTCATGTCGGGATTGAGCGCATTGCGCCGATCGGGACGGTTCATGGTGATGGTGAGCAGGCCCTTGTCGAGGGATTGGAGGACCATCTGATTATCGCTCATGGCGTTTTGCCTTTCGTTGTTATTTTGAATCCGTCGTTCCGGGATGGTGCGTAAGCACCAGCCCCGGAACCTCGAGATCCCGGGTTCGTGCTTCGCACGCCCCGGGATGACTGCGTGACTTCGTCACTTCGTCACTTCTTCACCAGCGGGCAGCGCGACTCCGACAGCGGCTGGAAGGCCTGGTCGCCCGGCACGGTCGCTACCAGCTTGTAGTCGTCCCAGCGGCCCTTCGATTCCGACGGCTTCTTGACCTCGAACAAATACATGTCGTGCACCATACGGCCGTCCTCGCGGATCTTGCCGTTCTTGGTGAACATGTCGTTGATCGGTGTCTCCTTCATCACCTTCATGACGGCGGCCGCATCGGTGGTGCCGGCGGCCTTCACCGCCTTGAGATAGTGCGTCACCGAGGAATAGACGCCGGCCTGTGCCGAAGTCGGCACCCGCTTGGTGCGTTCCATGAAGCGCTTCGTGAAGGCGCGGCTGTCGTCGTTGAGATCCCAGTAGAAGGCTTCCGCCAGCAACAGGCCCTGCGCGGTCTCGAGCCCGACGCTGTCGATGTCGGTGACGAAGGCCAATAGCGGCGACAGTTTCTGGCCGCTCTTGGTGAGGCCGAATTCCGCCGCCTGCTTGATCGCGTTGATGGTGTCGCCGCCGGCATTGGCAAGGCCGATCACCTTGGCCTTCGAGGCCTGCGCCTGCAGCAGGAAGGAGGAGAAGTCCGAGGTGTTGATCGGATGTCGCACGCTGCCGAGCACCTTGCCGCCCGACTTCACCACGACATTGCTGGTGTCCTTTTCCAGGTCCTGGCCGAACGCGTAGTCCGCGGTCAGGAAGAACCAGGTATCGAGACCGGATTTCACCGCGGCAAGGCCGGTCACATTGGCCTGCGCGAAGGTGTCGAACACGTAGTGCACGGTATAGGGGCCGCAGGCCTCGTTGGAGAGGCGGATCGAGCCCGGACCGTTGAACATGATGATCTTGTTGCGCGCCTTGGCGATTTCGGCAGCGGCGAGCGCGGTCGCGGATGCCGCGACGTCGAAGATCATCTCGACGCCCTGGTTGTCGATCATGTCGCGGGCGATGTTGGCGGAGAGGTCAGCCTTGTTGAGATGGTCGCCGACCACGATCTCGACCTTGCGGCCAAGCACCTCGCCGCCGAAATCCTCCACCGCCATCTTGGCGGCGGTTTCGCTGCCCGAGCCGGTGATGTCGGCATAGAGGCTCGACATATCGAGGATGCCGCCGAGCTTCAGCGGAGGCTTGTCCTGCGCCAGCGACGCATTCGCCGAGATCGCAAACGCACAGGCCAACACGCCGGCCAAAACTCGTCTCATTCCAATTCTCCCTTGCAGCGCGGACCTCGTTCCATCAGGTCCGTTTCGAGGGCCGGATCATGCCGCATGGCCTGTACTGCAGCAAGCCGCAGCGGCAGCAATCTGTTTTCCGCTAAGCGGAATGAAGCGCCGCGCCGGAGCTTCCGGCTGCGCTGCGATCAGAGATGAAAGTCGGGAACGGTCTGATGGGGCGTTCCCGCCGGCAGGCCGAGGAACAGATACTGCATGCCATAATGTCCGGCGAATGCCGATGCCGTTGCATCCATGATGATGCGACCGCCGAGATCCAGATGCAATTCCGGCCGGGTAATGGCGCCGAGTGTGTAGGCCGGCACGATGGTCTCGTTGATATGCAGGGCGTCGAACACGGCGGACACCGCCGAAAGCGAGGCCGCATTGCCGGCTAGGTCGACGACATCGGCGCCATTGGCGGCGAAGCCGGTCACCGCCAGCGAGCCGGCCCGATCCGTCGACGACACGATGTGATCGAATACCAGCTTCGAGGAATCGCCGAGCAACGCCGTTGCCGCAGCGTCGTAGATTGCGGTGCCGCCATCGTTCAGCGTCAGGCTCGGCGTGCCGCCATTGACGTGAACCGCCTCGTTGAACCCGACCGTCAGTTGCACCAGCGAACCCGGCGCCGCGACGCCGCCGGAGGGCGTCGCCGTGATCCCGGTGAAATGGGGCGCCGTGGTGTCGAGGGTGAACGTCAGGCTCGACGACGCGCTGACATTGCCGGCGGCGTCGACCTCCTGCACCGTGACGGAGTGCATACCATCAGTCGTAAAGACCGGCGCCGCCGTGGAGAAGCCCGACGCGCCGTCGGCCTTGTAGCGCAGCGTGTCGGCCGCATCGAACTTGGTGTAATCGATCAGCGGATTGCTGGTGATGTGGTCGGCGCTGGAGACGCCGGTGTCGCGGTGCAGTGCCAGCGTCGGCGCCGATGGCGCCTTGGTGTCGCCGGTGAAGCTGACCGCATTGCTCGCTCCGCCGGCATTGCCGGCGATGTCGGTGTAGCTCGCCCCGGCAACCGAAAGGTCAGCCGACAGATGGTCGGTGACATCGGCCGTGAAGGTCGCGGTGTAGATATCGTGGCCTGCGCCATTGATGCCGACATGGACGAGGCTGCCCAGCAGGCCGCCATGGACGGTGACGTCGCCGAGTCCGAAACCGGCGACCGCCTCGGAGAAGGTGAACGTCATCAGCGCGGTGTCGCCGGCGTGCAGCAGGGTATGATCGGCCGCCACCGATACCGTCGGCGGATGCGTGTCGCCACCGATCGCCGCGGTATTGCTCGCCGCGCCGGTATTGCCTGATACGTCGGCATAGCTTGCGGCGGTGACCCGGACCGAGCCCGCCACGACGTCGTTGATATCAGGCGTGAAGATCGCGGTGTAGACGTCCTGGCCTGAACCATTGAGCCCGACATGGACCAGATTGGTCACCGTGCCGCCGGCGACGGCCGTGTCGCCGAGCGCAAAGCCCGCGATCTCTTCGGAGAAGGTGAAGGTGACGGCCGAAGTCTGGCCGGAAAGCACCGTGCTCGGGCTCACCGCAACCGACACGGTCGGGGCCCTGGTATCGCCGGTGAAATTGATGGCGTTGCTGGCCGCGCCGCTATTACCGGCGACGTCGGTGTAACCAGACGCGGTGACCTGTACCGAACCGGCTTCAGTGTTGCTTTCGTCCGGCGTGAAAATTGCGGTGTAGACGTCCTCGCCCGATGCGTTGACGCCGAGATGGACCAGATTGCCCAACGCCCCGCCATGCACCGTGACGTCACCGAGCGCGAAGCTCGCGATTTGTTCGGAGAACGTGAACGTCACCAGCGCGGTCTGGCCCGCCAGCAGCGCGTTACGGTCAGCTACGATCGACACCGTCGGCGCCAGCGTATCGCCGCCGATCGTCGCGGTGTTGCTTGCCGCGCCGGCATTGCCGGCCACATCGCTGTAACCGGACGCATTCACCTTCACCGAGCCGGTCTCGGTGTCGCTGACATCGGGCGTGAAGGTCGCGGTGTAGACGTCCTGCCCAGCGCCATCGAGCCCGACATGCACGAGATTGCTCAGCGCGCCGCCATGGACGGTGATGTCGCCAAGGGCGAAGCCCGACACGGTCTCCGAGAAGGTGAAGGTCGCGACGGAGAGGTCGCCGGCCAGCACCGTGTCGGGATTGAGCGTGACGGAGACCGTCGGCGCCAGCGTGTCACCGGTGAAGTTGATGGCGTTGCTGGCGGCGCCGGCGTTGCCGGCCGTATCGCTATAGCTCGATGCATTGACCTGCACCGAGCCAGCCTCGGCGTTGGTGACGTCGGGCGTGAAGGTCGCGGTGTAGATGTCCTGGCCGGCGCCGTTGACGCCGACATGGACAAGGCTGCCCAGCGCGCCGCCGCTGACGCTGACATCGCCGAGCGCGAAGCCCGCGACGGCCTCGGAGAAGGCGAAGGTCACGACCGCGGTCTGGCCGGCGAGCAGCGTGCCATGGTCAGCTGAAACCGACACGGTCGGCGCCTTGGTGTCGCCGCTGAAGCTGATCGTGTTGCTCGACGAGCCGGAATTGCCGGCAACGTCGCTATAGCTCGACGCATTGACCTGCACCGAGCCTGCCTCGGTGTTGGTCACATCGGGCGTGAAGGTCGCGGTGTAGACGTCGTGGCCGGAGCCATCGACGCCGACATGGGTGAGATTGCCTAGCGTACCGCCCTGGACGGCGACATCACCCAATCCAAAGCCGCTGACGGCCTCGGAGAAGGTGAACGTGACAACCGCGCTATCGCCGGCAACCAGCGTGGTGTGATCGGCTGCAACCGCCACCGTCGGCGCCTTGGTATCACCGGTGAAGCTGATCGCGCTGCTTGCCGCGCCGGCGTTTCCGGCGCTGTCGGTATAGCTTGACGCGTTGACCTGCACCGAGCCCGCCTCGGCGTTGGTCACGTCGGGTGTGAAGGTTGCCGTGTAGATGTCCTGGTGCGCGGCGTTGACGCCGACATGCACGAGGTTGCTCAGCGCGCCGCCGCTCACCGTCGTGTCCGTCAACGCGAAGCCGGTGACCGCCTCGGAGAAGGTGAAGGTGACGGTCGAGGTCTGCCCGGCCAGCAGCGCGGTCGAACTCGCCGCAACCGACACGGTCGGCGCGATCGCGTCGATCACGAGATGCAAATCGGTCGCCGCATGGGTCACGTCGGCGTCCTGGCCGCCGGGATCCCTGATCGTGCCGCCGTTGAGCGAGAGGCTCTGCACCTGCAGATCAGACGTGCTGTCACCGTCCTGCACCGTGTAGCTGAACACCAGCGCCTGCGAGCCGCTGCCGCTGAGATAGGTCGCGGCCTTGCCGTCATTGAGCAGCAATTCGGGCGCGCCGGTCACGCTCACCGTATTGCTGAAGTTGACGGTGATGGTCACGACCTTGCCGGCGTTCAGCGTCGTGAGATGATCGGTGGTGTCAGCCGTGACCGAGGCGATGCTCGCCTGTGACCGGATCTCGAGATGCGGAGAGGCCGAGCCGTCGGAACCAAGAAGCAGCGAGCCGGCCGAGGCGCCGGCGCCAAAGCTCAGGTTCAGCGAGGCGAGCGTCGTGCCGCTGCCGCTCTTCACCAGCAACACGCCGTTCGCATAAGACAGCGTCGCCGTGGTGTCATAGGCGATGTTGCCGAAGTCGATGGTGTCGCCGCCGGAAAGGCCGGTGATCGACGTGCCAAACGAGGTGCCGGAGAATGCCGCAGCATCGAGCACGAGTTTTTCGGTGCTGCCGTCGGTGAAGGCGATCGCGCCGGTTCCCGCCGCACCGCTCGCCGCCAGCTCGAGGATCGAGCCCTTGATGACGGTGCCGCCGGAATAGGTGTTGTGCGCCGACAGCACAAGCCGCCCGCCGCCGGTCACCTCGACATCACCAGGCGTCGCGCCGTCGGAGATCACGCCGCTCTGGGTAACGGTTTCGCCGGCCGCGACATTGAAGACCGGATCGCCCGCGACGGTGATGTTGCGGGTCTGCGTGAAGCCGTCGGTGAAGCTGATGCCGGTGCCGTCGCCCAGCTTCAGCACATTGGTGACCGCGCCGAGATTCACGTTGGCGGAGATCGACACCCTTGTGCCGGCGCCGCTGACCGTGGTGTTGCCGGTGTAGGTGTTGTTGCCGCCGAGGATGACGGTGCCGCCGCCGCTGATGGCGAGGCCCCCAATGCCCGCATTGGCACCGGTGCCGCCATTGCCGCTCTGGTCCGCGATGTCGTTGGCAACCGTCAGCGTCTGGCCGCTGGCCGGCGTGAAGCTGAGATTGTTGTTGCCCTGGATGAAGATGCCGGAGCCGAAACCCGAGCCGCTGGCCTGGCCGATGCCATTGGTGCCGCCCTTGACGGCGCTGAAGCCGGAATCGTTCGACAGCGAGCCGCTCTTGATGGTCAGCGAGCCGCCTTGCTGGACGAAGACGTCGCCGCCCGCGCCAAGGCCGCCACCGCCGCCGGGCGCGCCGTTGCCGTTGGTGCCGCCATTGCCGCCGCCAAAGCCGCCGACACCGCCGATGCCACCGCCGCCACCGAAGCCGCCGTCGCCATTGTAGCCGCCGCCACCGCCGAAGCCGCCGTTGCCGCCATCGCCGCCGCCACCACCGAAGCCGCCATTGCCGCCATCGGCCCCGTTGCCGCCGCCGACACCGCCACCCGGACCATAGGGTGCGCGGACGCCGCTGCCGATCCACCCCGCCGCGCCACCGCCTCCACCGTTGGCGCCGCCTGCTCCGCCATACCAGTAAAGCTCGGTCCCGCCCCCGATCGAGACCAGGTAACCGTCGCTCCCTTTGCCGCCCCCAGCGGTGTTGGGGACAATGCCCGGTGAACCGTTTCTGAAGAGATCATCATCCGCGCCCTGAGCGCCGAGGCCGATCCCCCCGCCGCCGCTGCTTCCGCCGCGTCCGCCCATCCCGCCGCCGCCGCCGAAGCCGTAGCCGGAGCTGATACTGCCAGTGCCGCCGGCACCGCCGTTGCCGCCGATCGCGGCGCTGTTGTGGAAGGTGACGTTGTCGATGGTGGCGCTGCCGTTCGACGAGACGAACAGCGCGCCGCCGAGCCCGGCGCCGCCACCGCCGCCGCCGCGAACGACACCGCCGCCTGCGGCCACCGTGTTCTGGATGGTCAGGTTCTCGAGATTGACGTTGCCCGCATAGACGAAGAAGCCGCGCTGGGCGTTGAGGCCGTCGATCGTATGCGTGCCGCCGTGGCCGTCGCTGCCATTGATCGTGACGCTCGATCCGCTCAAGAGATTGAGCGCGTACAGCTCCGACGTCAGGCTGAAGTTCGCAGTGATGTTGATTGTGTAGTTGGCATTCGGCGCGGCGTTCTGCCCGCCGGAATCCATCTGCAGGATGGCCGCATTGAGCTCGGCGACGTTGGAGACGTTGAAGACGCGGGTCGAGACGACCTGCACGATCGTTCCGCCGTTGGCATCCTGCGAGAGCTGAAAACTGGTCCCGGCGCCGACGCCGGCAAGGGTCAGCGTATCGGTCGTGGTGCCGTTCGAGATCGAGAGCGTGTTGCCGGACAGGCTGACCGTGTTGAGCGACGGATTCTGGGTGTTGTACTGCAGCCCGGTCAGGTCGATGAGCTGGCCGGGATTGAAGTTCGCGATCGTGTTGGCGAACGCATTGCCGCTCAGCGCGGCGTTGTCGATCTTCAGCGTGCCGGCGATGCCGGTCGTGAACGAGATGTTGCCGGTTCCGGCGGCGCCGGCCGCGGTGAGCCACACCGTGCCCGAATAGATCGTCGTGCTTCCGTAGGTATTGGCGGCATGGCCAAGCACGAGCGTACCGCCGCCATCGACGCCGAGATTGCCGCTGCCGGTGACGAGGGCCGTGTCGGACACGGTCTTGCCGTTCGCGATCGACAGGATCGAATTGCCGGTGACCGAGAGCGTGTCGTCGAAAGTGCCGCTCGATGTCAGCGACAGATGCGCGCTGCTCAGACCGAACGTCCCGGTCAGCCCCGCGAGCTGACCCATCCCGAGCTGCAACGTGCCGGCGCCGGACAGCATGAACGTACCGGAGCCGCTGATCGAGCCGGTGTCCGCGATCGTGCCGGACGATATGTCGAAGGTGCCGCCATTGGCGGTGAGCTGAATATCGTGCGTGAAAGTGTAGCCGCCGGTCGTGGTCAGCGTGCCGCCGTTGAGGATCAGCGCACCGGCCGAACCGCCGATGTTGTTGTCGGCCGTGATCGAGAGAGTGTTGCCGGCATCGATCTGCGTACCGCCGACATAGGTGCTCGCACCCGTCAACGTCAGCGTACCGCCGCCGGAGACGACCAGCTTGCCAGTGGTGCCGCTGCCGCTGATGCCCCGCTCATCGGCGATGCTGTCGCCGATCGTCAGCGTGGTGACGGTCTGCAATCCCTCGAAGACCGTGGAAACGGCGTGCGTCGGCGTGACCACCATCGTGCCCTGGATGAAGATGTCGCCATAGGCGGAGCCGTTGCCGGCACCGTTGGCGCCGGTGCCGCCGGTCTCGGTGGCATCCATCAAGGTGCCGCCGATGACGGTCAGCGTTCCGCCTTGCTGAACGAAGATGTCGCCGCCGGCGCCAAGGCCCCCGCCTCCGCCGCCGGCGAGCGAGCCGCTGCCCGCGCCAAAGCCGCCGGTGCCGGGCGTGCCGTTCGAACCGCCGCCTCCGCCGCCGAAACCGCCATTGCCGCCGGTGTGCGCGTATCCGCTGCCGTTGCCGGAGCCGCCGCCACCGCCGGCGAAACCACCATTGCCGCCGCCATAAATGCCGCCGCCGCCACCGCCGCCCATGCCGCCGGCGCCGCCGAAGCCGATCAGGATGCCCGAGGGGCCGCCGCCCACCGAGTTGGCGCCGCCGATACCGCCGCCGCCACCACCGACACCGCCGCCACCACCGCCGCCGCTCGCGCCACCGCCGGCATGTGCGCCGTAGCCTGAGCCGCCGTAATTGTCGGCGCCCTGTCCGCCGCCCGCCGCACCTTCGATCGTCGCCGGCGTGCCGCCCGCGGTCTGCGCCCCGGTCGAGGGATGCTGGCTGTCGGAGCCCGCCTCGCTGTAACCGCTGCCGCCATTGCCGTGATAGCCGTAATAGTCCTGGCCGCCGAAGCCGCCGCCACCACCGCCGCCACCATTGCCGCTGCCGCCGTCGGCACCGATGCCGCCGCCACCGCCGCCGCCACCGGCCGGATCGACCACGCCGCCATCGCCGCCCTTGGCCGTGTTGCTGCCGAAATTGACGTTGTTCAGCGTGACGTTGGCGTTCTGTCCGACGAACAAGCCGCCGCCAAGACCCGCGCCGCCGCCGCCACCGCCGACCCCGCCATTGCCGCCGCTCGCAACCGCGTTGACGATCGTGAGGTTCTTGAACGTCACCGTGCCTGATGTGACGACGAAGCCTTGGTAGCCGCGCGCGTCGATGACGTCGCTATAGTCCTGTCCGCCGAGCTGATTGTTGTAGTCGGAGTTGCCGTCGAAGGTCAGCGTTGAGCCGTTCATCAGATTGATGGCCGGCAGATCGTCCAGCAATTGCAGCGTGCGCGCGCCGGACGAGAGCGAGAAGTTGATGACGTAATCGGTGTTGGCCGCAGCCAGACCACCGCCGACGCTGATCGCCGAGATCGCGTTGTAGAGCTGGAGATAATCGTGGAGCGGATCGCTGGTCGTCAGCGTCAGAACAACGGGATTCGACACAAGGACCTCGGCAATATGCGTGAGCGACCGCAACCGGTCGCCTTTCAAAAAATTGCCGAATAGTTACCTTGCGCCGCAAGTCATTGGCAACAATAACGAATTCTCATTCCGCGCACGGAGTTGCGATCATGAATGGGTAAGGTTGACGCGTGTGAGGGCCGCTCGACGCACGATCGGACGGCAATTTTCGTCACGACAAGGCGCGCTGAAGACGAGTTCGTCCCGCGACAGGCACGCATTGATGTGAAACACGAATCTCGCCTGTGCACGCGATGAGAAGCGCCGCAGAAAAATTGACCACCGAATCAACGATGGCATCCTCGATGCGATCTCGCTTCGCTTGTGGTGGCTCTGAAGCGATCTTTCCGTCAGACTGTCCTTGTTGGCGACCACGCTCCGAGCGGAGCGCGCCGAAGTGACGAGTGCCGTATGACGCCTCCACGCGATAGAGCATGGCGTCGCCGTCCGTGGGCGGTGATGATGACAGCATGCGTCCTCGCGATCGGCGCGTGCAGCGGACGCGCCGAAGCGGATGGATGCAATTTCGAGATTCAGGGTGAGGGTCGCGTCGCCGCCATCGTCGATGCGCGCAGCCTGCGGCTGGACGACGGCCGTGAGGTCAAGCTCGCCGGTATCGAGGTGGCCGACAAGGCGAAGACCATCGCTGCACTGACGGCGCTGCTGGTCGGCCGCGAGGTGACGTTGCGCGGACAGGATGACACGCCGGACCGCTATGGCCGGCAGCCGGCCTACGCATTCCTCGAAGGCAGTGAGAAGCCCGTGCAAAGCGAGCTGCTGCGCCAGGGCCTCGCTGTGGCGTCATCCGAGGTCGCCGACAAGGACTGTGCTGCGGCGCTGATGGCGGCCGAGGCCGAGGCAAGGGCCGCCCGATCGGGAACCTGGGCCGAGGCCACCGTCATAAAAAACGCCGAAAGCTCCGCCGATATTTTGACCGGGATCGGGCGTTTTACAGTGGTCGAGGGCAGGGTTTTGTCCGTGCGTCAGGCGGGCGCGACGACTTACCTGAATTTCGGTCGAAACTGGACTCAGGACTTTGCCGCGACTATTTCAAGGCGCATAGTCCCTGCGTTCGAGGCGGCCGGGCTTGCGCCCAAGTCTCTGGAAAATCGTAAGATTCGTGTACGAGGCTGGGTGGAAGCACGACGTGGGCCGCGAATCGAACTGCTCCGGGTGGGGCAGCTTGAAGTGCTCGGCGGGAACTAGAGGCCCAAGGGACTCAAGAAACCCAGGGGCCCTGCCCCGGTCTTTTTACGGGACAATTTGTGAGTTTTTGACGTGATTGAGCGCGCAGGACGGCGTGAAGAGGGGACTGGCCGCCGCCTTTTGGCTGCGCCGGCGCTCGTCTGCGCCGCCCTGACGCTGTCGGCCTGCGGCAATGTCGGCCGGTTCGAGCAGGCCGCGCCCACGGCAGCGGCGGCGCCGGTAAAGCCGAACCGCGTGGTGCAGCAGACGCCCACGAGCGAACGCGAGCATGAGCGCATCCTGTCGTCCTATGGCGGCGCCTATGACGACCCGAAGCTCGAGGCCCTGATCAGCAAGACCGTCGAGCGGCTGGTCGCCGCCTCCGAACGGCCCGACCAGGCCTACAAGGTCACCATCCTCAATTCCGGCGCGGTCAACGCCTTCGCGCTGCCGACCGGCCAGCTCTATGTCACGCGCGGCCTGATTGCGCTCGCCAGCGACACCTCCGAGCTGTCCTCGGTGCTGAGCCACGAGATGGCGCATGTGCTGGCCAAGCACGCGGCGATGCGCGAGGACCAGGCCCGCCAGGCGGCGGTGGTGACGCGCGTCGTCACCGACATGAGCACCGATCCCGATCTCACCGCGCTGGCGCTCGCCAAGACCAAGCTGACGATGGCGAGCTTCTCGCGCCAGCAGGAATTCGAGGCCGACGGCATCGGCGTCGGGATCGCCGCCCGCGCGCATTTCGATCCCTACGGCGCGGCGCGCTTCCTGACCGCGATGGAGCGCAATGCTGCGCTCAAGATCGGCAAGACCGCGCTCGATCCGCGCGCGCAGGACTTCACCTCGTCGCATCCGGCAACGCCCGAGCGCATCAACAATGCGCAGACCACCGCACGGCAATACTCGTCGCCCGAGAGCAACGAGCGCGATCGCGAGACCTATCTCGCCGCGATCGACAACATCGTCTATGGCGAGGATCCCAGCGAAGGGTTCGTGCGCGGCCGCCGCTTCCTGCATCCCAAGCTCGGCTTCACCTTCACCGCGCCCGATAATTTCACGCTCGACAACACCGCGCAGGCGGTGATCGGCGTGCGCGAGGGCGGCAGCCAGGCGATGCGCTTCGACGTGGTGCGGGTGCCGGCCGAGCAGTCGCTCGGCGATTACCTGAATTCGGGCTGGATGGAAGGCGTCGAGAAGTCCTCGACCGAGGACCTCAACATCAACGGCTTTCCGGCGGCGTCGGCCACCGCGCATGGCGACCAGTGGCAGTTCAAGGTCTATGCGTTGCGCTTCGGCAGCGACGTCTACCGCTTCATCTTCGCCGCCAAGCAGAAGTCCACCGAGAGCGAGCGTAACGCGCGCGAGACCGTCAACTCGTTCCGCCGCCTGACGCTCGACGAGATCCAGGCCGCGCGCCCGCTGCGCATCAAGGTCATCAACGTGCAGCCCGGCGACACCGTGGAATCGCTGTCGCACCGCATGTCCGGCGTCGACCACCCGTCCGAGCGCTTCCGCGTGCTCAACGGCCTCGACGCCCATGCCCAGGTGAAGCCGCGCGACCGCGTCAAGATCGTGGTGGATTGAGGTTGCGAGGTGTCGCGCTCGCGCCTCACTACCGCTGTCGTCCCGGCGAAGGCCGGGACCCATAACCACAGCTATCGATTGATTGAAAAAAGCTGGGGCCACAGCGCGCCCTAACAACGTATTCCGGTGGTTATGGGTCCCTGCTTCCGCAGGGACGACATGAGAGATAGCCCGCTACTTCGCCTTCTCCTTGAGGAAGGCAATGATGTCGGCGCGATCCTTCGGATCCTGAACCTCGTAGAACATCTTGGTGCCCGGAACCATCGTGTCCGGACCGGTGAGCCATTTGTCGAGATTCTCCTCGGTCCACACGATCTTCGAGTTCTTCAGCGCCGGCGAGTAGTCGTAGCCTGCGACGGAGCCGGCTAGGCGGCCGACGACACCCTTGTGCATCGGGCCGACGTCGTTCTTGTCGATCGAGTGGCAATCGCCGCAGCCCTGGTACAGCGTGGCGCCGCGCGCCGCATCTCCCGCGGCACGGGCGCTGTTCAGGGCGAGCAGAATCGCGATGGCCGCCATCGCGGCAATTCTGGCTTGCCGCGGCGCCAGCACGCCTGCGATCGAACGAATGGTCATTCCCGGGGCTCTCCTGTTTGCCACCACAACAGGAGCAGCCATGCTGCCATTCTATTCCCTAAAATGTCGCGCGCTCGCGCCGCCGACGACTGACGAAGATTTTTGAGCCAACCGGGAATTTCCCCGCGCGCCGCCGATCTCTATCGAAAGCTGCCACCTCCGCAGCGGCGCCGGGCTATTGGAGCATCCCCAGTGTTTCAGAATCGGTTCGGCGCCGTCGCTCGACTTGCCGAACTCGGGTGCGTGCTTGCTGCGCTCACACTCGCAGCAGCCACCGCCGCGCGCGCGGACGGCTGTCCCAAGCCGAGCGACGAAATCGCGACCGACCGGCCCGACGTCACCAATTCGAGTATCGTCGTGCCGGTCGGGAGCTTGCAGAACGAGAACGGCATCAACCTGACCGGCCGCAGCAGTGGCCGCAGCATCGACGGCAGCAATAGCCGCTGGCGGCTCGGGATTGCGCCCTGCCTCGAAGTGCTGGTCGACCTGCCGAGCTATGTCGGCACCGTGAAATCGCCCGGCGCCTCGGGCTTTTCCGACGTCGCGCCGGGGATCAAATGGCAGATCAGTCCGCTGCCGGGGAAGCTCGACCTCTCGATCACGGCCGGCGTCGCGCTGCCGACGGGCGCTGCCGAGATCGCCGGGCGCGGCGCGCAGCCCTATCTCCAACTGCCATGGTCATGGGCGCTGCATGACGGCTGGGGCGTCAGCGGCATGTTCACGGAATTCTTCCGCCCTGCCGAGCTGACCGGCCGGCACATGTCGGAAGCGACCTTCGTGATCGAGAAGAAGCTGACCGAGCGGATCAGCGTGTTCACCGAATATGTCGGCGACTATCCCGACGGCACGCGGCCGACTCAGCTCATCAACTCCGGCGGCCTGTACCAGATCACGCCGACCCAGCAGGTCGACTTCCATGTCGCGTTCGGACTCAACCGCAACTCACCGAACTACATCGTCGGCCTGGGCTACTCGTTCCGCGTCGACGGATTGTTCCGCTAGCCCACCTCCCCTTGAAAAGGGGAGGTCGCTTTGCTCGCCAGAGCAAAGCGGGTGGGGATCTGCTCTCTCCGCTTGCAGCGGAGCCTGTGGCTGACCCCCATCCCAACCTTCCCCCTTTCAGGGGGAAGGAGAAGAGCTCAACCCTCGGCTTCGCGCAATCCGCTCAGCCACAGCGCCAGCAGCGTCCACACCGCGCCCGACAGCAGGTAGGCGCCGGCCGAGATCAGGCCGAAATGCGTCGCCAGCAGCAGCGCCGCGAGCGGCGCAAAGCCGGCGCCGAACAGCCAGGCGAGATCCGAGGTCAGTGCCGAGGCCGTGTAGCGATAGTTGCGCGCGAAGCTCGAGGCGATCGCGCCCGACGACTGACCGAACGACAGGCCGAGCAGCACGAAGCCGAGCACCATGTACACCGTTTCGCCGAACGCGCCGGCGTCGAGCAGCTGCGGCGCGAAGCCGCTATACACCGCGATCGCGACCGCCGATCCCAGCAGCAGCGGCTTGCGGCCGACACGGTCGGCGATCATGCCGGAGGCGACGATCGCGGCGACGCCGACCATGGCGCCGATCATCTCGATGATCAGGAAGCGCACCGGGCTTTCCTTGGTGAACAGGAACACCCAGGACAGCGGAAACACCGTGACCATGTGGAACAGCGCAAAGCTCGCCAGCGGCGCGAAGGCGCCGAGCAGGATGTTGCGGCCCTCCTGCGCGATGGTCTCGCCGACCCGCGCCGGCTCCAGATCGCGGCTTTCGAACAGCTCGGAATATTCATCCGTCGCCACCATGCGCAGCCGCGCGAACAGCGCCACCACGTTGATGGCGAAGGCGACGAAGAACGGATAGCGCCAGCCCCAGTCGAAGAAATCATCCGCCGAGAGGTTGCCGGCGAAGAAGGCGAACAGCGCGCTCGCCACGATCAGCCCGAGCGGCGCGCCGAGCTGCGGCACCATCGCGTACCAGCCGCGGCGGTTTGCCGGCGAATTCATCGCCAGCAGCGAGGCAAGGCCGTCCCAGGCGCCGCCCCAGGCGATGCCCTGCAGCACGCGCGCGGCGGCCAACAGCCAGATCGCCGCGACGCCGATCGTGTCGTAGCCGGGCAGGAACGCGAGCGCCACAGTGGCGGTGCCGAGCAGGAACAGCGCGATGACGAGCTTGGCGCCCTTGCCGTGGCGGCGGTCGACCGCCATGAAGATGACGGTGCCGAGTGGCCGCGCGGCGAAGGCCAGCGCGAAGATGCCGAACGAATAGAGCGTGCCGGTCAGCTCATTGACGAACGGGAACACCAGCTTCGGGAACACGATGACCGAGGCGATCGCATAGACGAAGAAATCGAAGAATTCCGACGTGCGTCCGATGATGACGCCGATGGCGATTTCGCCGGGTTTCGCCTGCCCGTGACCTGATGCGGTCGGGGTGCCGTGAGCCATTGCTGGGGCTTGTGCCATCGCCGGAGAACCGTCCTTTTCAGCGTGATCCAACCGGTTTTCCGAATAGACCGTGCTCAAACAAGAAGTGAGGCCACGGGCAGATTGCCACGCGGTCCACCTCACCTTCTGCCCCTCCATCCCGCAGTGCAACATTGGACAAATTGTCCAATGTGAACTTTGCTGCATCGCAGCTACCCCTTGGCGGAACTCATAAAATTCAAGTGGGGTGAGCCGTGCGCGCCTTGAAATTATTGGCCTTATTGCCGTTCGCGGCGCTCCTTGGCGGGTGCGATTTCGTCGTCCTAGCGCCTGCCGGCGACATCGCCGCCCAGCAGCGCGACCTCGTCGTCATCTCGACCGTCCTGATGCTCATCATCGTGCTTCCGGTGATGGCGCTGACCGTGTTCTTCGCCTGGCGCTACCGCCAGTCCAACGCTGCGGCCCCCTATGAGCCGGAGTGGGATCACTCCACCCAGCTCGAGCTCGTGATCTGGTCGGCGCCGCTGCTGATCATCATCTGCCTCGGCGCGCTGACCTGGATGGGCACCCATCTGCTCGATCCCTACCGCTCGCTCGGCCGCATCGCCGCCGACAAGCCGATCGAGAGCAAGGACGCCCCGCTCAATGTCGAGGTGGTCGCGCTCGACTGGAAGTGGCTGTTCATCTACCCGGACTACGGCGTCGCCGCCGTCAACGAGCTCGCAGCTCCGGTCGACCGCCCGATCCGCTTCCGCATCACGGCGTCCTCCGTGATGAACTCGTTCTATATCCCCGCGCTTGCCGGCCAGATCTACGCCATGCCCGGCATGGAGACCAAGCTGCACGCGGTCGCCAACAAGGAAGGCACCTATCGCGGCTTCTCCGCCAACTACAGCGGCGCCGGCTTCTCCGGCATGCACTTCGACTTCAAGAGCCTGTCTGGCGCCGATTTCGACAAGTGGATCGCCACCGCCAAGACCAGCGCCAATATGCTCGGCCGCACCGACTATCTGCAGCTTGAGCGTCCGAGCCAGAACGATCCGGTCCGGCTCTACCGCTCGGTCGACCGCGATCTCTACAAGGCGGTCCTCAACATGTGCGTCGAGCCCGGCAAGATGTGCATGAGCGAGATGATGGCGATCGACGCCAAGGGCGGCCTCGGCCGCGAAGGCTTCAACAACACGCTGCCGCTGACCTACGACAAATACGCCCGCCGCGGCGCGCCGCTCGGCTCCGAGCCGACCTTCGTCGCCGGCATCTGTTCGATGGACGAGATCAAGGACGCGCCGTCGCACGAGATCACCGCGCCGCTCGACCTGACGCCGCTGCGCGGCTTCGGGCTGAAGCGCCCGCCGTTCTCGCCCGCGCACCCCTCGTCGACATCCTTGCTGCTCGGTCAGCGTCCGAAATCAGAGTCCTGAGGAGGACCGCATGAATCCCGATCTCGTCAAGATGATCTTCGGTCGCCTCAATCTGGAGGCGCTGCCGATCCACGAGCCGATCCTGGTCGGCACCTTCGCGGTGGTGGCGACCGGCGGCCTCGCGCTGTTTGCGATCGTCACCTATTTCCGGCTCTGGACCTATCTGTGGCGCGAGTGGTTCACCACCGTGGACCACAAGCGCATCGGCATCATGTACATGATCCTCGGCATCGTGATGCTGCTGCGCGGCTTCGCGGACGCGTTGATGATGCGGCTGCAGCAGGCGATCGCCTTTGGCGGCTCCGACGGTTACCTCCCGGCCCATCACTACGACCAGATCTTCACCGCGCACGGCGTGATCATGATCTTCTTCGTGGCGATGCCGCTGGTCACCGGCCTGATGAACTATGTGGTGCCGCTGCAGATCGGTGCCCGCGACGTCTCCTTCCCGTTTCTGAACAATTTCAGCTTCTGGATGACGGTCGGCGGCGCCGTGCTGGTGATGATGTCGCTGTTCGTCGGCGAATTCGCCCGCACCGGCTGGCTCGCCTACCCGCCGCTGTCGAACATCGGCTACAGTCCCGACGTCGGCGTCGACTATTACATATGGGGACTACAGGTCGCCGGCGTCGGCACGACGCTATCGGGCATCAACCTGATCTGCACCATCGTCAAGCTGCGCGCGCCGGGCATGACGATGATGAAGATGCCGGTGTTCACCTGGACCTCGCTCTGCACCAACGTCCTGATCGTCGCCTCCTTCCCGGTACTGACGGCGGTGCTGGCGCTGCTGTCGCTCGACCGTTACGTCGGCACCAACTTCTTCACGAACGACTTCGGCGGCAACCCGATGATGTACGTGAACCTGATCTGGATCTGGGGCCACCCCGAGGTCTACATCCTGGTGCTGCCGGCGTTCGGCATCTTCTCCGAGGTGACCGCGACGTTCTCCGGCAAGCGGCTGTTCGGCTACACCTCGATGGTCTACGCCACCGTCGTCATCACCATCCTGTCCTACCTGGTCTGGCTGCACCACTTCTTCACGATGGGCTCCGGCGCCAGCGTGAACTCGTTCTTCGGCATCACCACCATGATCATCTCGATCCCGACGGGCGCGAAGATGTTCAACTGGCTGTTCACGATGTATCGCGGCCGCATCCGCTTCGAACTGCCGATGATGTGGACGGTGGCATTCATGCTGACCTTCGTGATCGGCGGCATGACCGGCGTGCTGCTGGCGGTGCCGCCGGCCGATTTCGTGCTGCATAACAGCCTGTTCCTGATCGCGCATTTCCACAACGTGATCATCGGCGGCGTGCTGTTCGGCCTGTTCGCCGGCATCAACTACTGGTTCCCGAAGGCGTTCGGCTTCAGGCTCGATCCGTTCTGGGGCAAGCTGTCGTTCTGGTTCTGGGTCTCGGGCTTCTACTTCGCCTTCATGCCGCTCTACGTGCTCGGCCTGATGGGCGTGACCCGAAGGCTCCGCGTGTTCGACGATCCCTCCCTGCAGATCTGGTTCATCATCGCGGGCTTCGGCGCGTTCCTGATCCTGCTCGGCATCGTCGCGATGCTGGTGCAGTTCGCGGTCAGCATTCTGCGCCGCGAGCAGCTGAAGGACACCACCGGCGATCCCTGGAACGCGCGGACGCTCGAATGGGCGACCTCGTCGCCGCCGCCGGACTACAACTTCGCCTTCACGCCCGTGGTCTACGACAACGATGCCTGGTGGGACATGAAGCGCCGCGGCTACAGGCGCCCGCTGACCGGCTTCAAGCCGATCCACATGCCGTCCAACACCGGCACCGGCATCATCCTCGCCGGCCTCGCGACGGTAATGGGGTTCGGCCTGATCTGGTACATCTGGTGGCTCGCCGCCGTCAGCTTCGTTGCGCTGCTCGCGGTCGCGATCGGCCACACCTTCAACTATCAGCGCGACTTCCACATCCAGGCGGATGAGGTGGTGCGGACTGAAGACGCGCGGACACGCGTGCTCGCCGCGGGAGCCCAGACATGAGCGTAGCAACAACCGTCTCCACCCAGGACTCCGAGCCGATCTTTCACGTTGTGGACGAGCACGATCATCCGGAAGGCGCCAGCACCATGCTGGGCTTCTGGATCTACCTGATGAGCGATTGCCTCATCTTCGCGATGCTGTTTGCGACCTATGGCGTGCTCGGCGGTAACTATGCCGCTGGCCCATCGCCGAAGGACCTGTTCGACCTCAAGCTGGTCGCGCTCAACACCACGATGCTGCTGCTCTCCTCGATCACCTATGGCTTCGCCATGCTGACGATGGAGAAATCGAGGATCGGCGCGACGCAAGCCTGGCTCGCCATCACCGGGCTGTTCGGCCTCGCCTTCCTCGGCATCGAGCTCACCGAGTTCGCGCATATGATCCACGAGGGCGCAACGCCCCAGCGCAGCGCCTTCCTGTCGTCATTCTTCACCCTGGTCGGCACCCACGGCCTGCACGTCACCTTCGGCCTGGTCTGGCTGGTGACGCTGATGGTGCAGACCGCGCGCTTCGGCCTCACCGAAGCCAACCGGCGCCGGCTGATGTGCCTCTCGATGTTCTGGCACTTCCTCGACGTGGTCTGGATCGGCGTCTTCACCTTCGTCTATCTCCTGGGAATGCTGCGATGACAAAAGAAGCTCACGCTCTCGAAGCCAACGCCGGCGGGCACGGCCACGACGCTCACGGCGGGGCATCCCATGGCTCGCTGCAGAGCTATCTGATCGGCTTCGGTCTCTCCGTCGTCCTCACCGCGGTGCCGTTCTGGCTGGTGATGACCGGCGCCATCGCCGACAAGCAGGTCACCGCGCTGATCGTGCTGGTGCTCGCCGCGGTGCAGATCGTCGTGCACATGGTGTACTTCCTGCACATGAACACGCGGTCCGAAAACGGCTGGACCATGATGGCGATGATCTTCACCGTGGTCATGGTGGTGATCGCGCTGACCGGCTCGCTGTGGGTCATGCATCATCTCAACATCAACATGATGCCGCTGCACGACATGAGCCAGATGCCGTGACGATGCGGTCTGCCAGACCGTCGCTGTTGCTGCTCACGCTCGGCATGCTGGGCGTGGTGCTGCTGAGCGCGCTCGGGATCTGGCAGATCGAACGCCGGACCTGGAAGCTGGCGCTGATCGAGCGGGTCGAGCAGCGCATGCATGCGGCGCCGGTCGCGCCGCCGCCCCCATCGTCATGGCCGGCGGTCACGGCCGCGAGCGATGAATACCGACGCGTCACCGTACGCGGCACGTTCCTCAACGCCGATGAGACGCTGGTGCAGGCCGTCACGGCCGAGGGCCCCGGCTTCTGGGTGCTGACCCCGCTGCAAGCCGCCGACGGAACCACCGTGCTGGTCAACCGCGGCTTTGTTCCCTCTGATAAACGCGATCCCGCGACACGGCGCGATGGCGAGCGGCAGGGCGCCGTCAGCGTCACCGGACTGCTGCGGATGTCGGAGCCCAAGGGCGGATTCCTGCGCAGCAACGATGCTTCGGCCGGCCGCTGGTATTCCCGCGACGTCGCCGCGATCGCTGCCGCGCACGGACTGTCGAAAGCAGCCCCCTTCTTCATCGATGTCGATGCGACGCCAAATCCGGGCGGCGCCCCGATCGGCGGGCTCACGATCGTGCGGTTTCCGAACAACCACCTGATTTACGCGCTGACATGGTTCGCACTGGCCCTTATGCTGGTGGGCGCGCTCCTGCGCGTCTTCAGCGGCAGGAGCCGCGCCGGCGCCTCCGATCCAAGGTGGGGCTCACGGCGCGCCGCCGTGCGCCGCTTGATCGGCGCAGCCCGCAATCTGTCTCGCGACACAGGCCCAGATGCTCGAGCGCACATCGGATCTGCATGACGACAAGGCCGCGACCGGCGCGGCGGTAACGCCGTCCGCCGCGGGCGCGGCCGCCGGCATGCCGTTCGACCTCGCAGCGCCCGCCGACATCGCGACCAATCGCAAGAACATGGCCCTCCTGGTCCAGCTGCGCTGGATCGCCGTGATCGGCCAGATCGCCACCATCGGCTTCGTGCAGTTCTGGATGGGCGTCGCGCTGCCGCTGCTGCCCTTGGCGGCCGTGATCTCCGGGCTGGTGGCACTCAATGTCGTCAGCCTGCTGTGGCTGCGCTACCGCGCCGACATCAACAACCGCGAGCTGCTGGTCGCGCTGGCGCTCGACGTCGCGGCGCTGACCGCCCTGCTCTATCTCAGCGGCGGCGCCACCAACCCCTTCACCTCGCTCTACCTGCTGCAGGTGACGCTTGGCGCGGTGCTGCTCGATGCGCCTTCGACCTGGTCGCTGGTGGCGCTGGTCTGCATGAACTTCGCCTGGCTGACCAGCTATTACCGGCCGCTCGAGCTGCCGCAGCACGGCTTCGCCGATGCCTTCAACCTCTATATCGCCGGCACCTTCATCGGCCTCGTGCTCGACGCCGTGCTGCTCGTGGTGTTCATGACCCGGATCAACCGCAATCTGCGCGATCGCGACCTGCGCCTCGCGGCGCTGCGCCAGCACGCCGCCGAGCAGGATCACATCGTCCGGATCGGCCTCCTGGCCTCCGGCGCCGCGCATGAGCTCGGCACGCCGCTCGCCTCGCTCTCGGTCATCCTCGGCGACTGGCGCCGGATGCCCGCGCTCGCCTCCGACCCTGAAATGTCGCAGGACCTCGGCGAGATGGAGATCTCGGTGCAGCGCTGCAAGTCGATCGTGACGGGCATCCTGCTCTCGGCGGGCGAAGCCCGCGGCGAAGGCTCCTCGCCGACCACGGTCACGGCGTTCCTGACGGCATTGGTGGAGGAATGGCGGACGACGCGGCCCTCGGCCACGCTGTATTTCCGCAACGCCTTCGGCGCTGATCTCGCGATCGTATCCGACATCGCGCTCAAGCAGGCGATCTTCAACGTGCTCGACAACGCCGCCGAGGTGTCGCGCGACTGGATCGAGCTGATGGCCGAGCGCAATGCCGACACGCTGGTGCTGTCGGTGACCGATCGCGGCCCGGGCTTCTCGCACGAGATGCTGGCGCATATCGGCAAGCCGTATCAATCGACCAAGGGCAGCCCCGGCAGCGGCCTCGGCCTGTTCCTGGTGGTCAACGTGGTGCGCAAGCTGGGCGGCGTGGTGACGGCGCGCAACCGGCCGGACATCGGCGCCGCGGTCAGGCTCGAGCTGCCGCTCTCGACGCTTGCGATCGGAGACCATCTTGACGGATGAACGCCAGCTCCTGATCGTCGAGGACGATGCGGGTTTCGCCCGCACATTGAAGCGCTCGTTCGAGCGCCGCGGCTATGATGTGGCGGTGTCGGCCTCGCTCGACGAGGTCCGCCAGCTGCTCGAGCAGCAATCGCCCGGCTATGCGGTGGTCGACCTGAAGCTCGCCGGCGGCGCATCGGGCCTTGCCTGCGTCGAAGCGCTGCACGCGCATGACCCTGAGATGCTGATCGTCGTGCTGACCGGATTTGCCAGCATCGCGACCGCGGTCGAGGCGATCAAGCTCGGCGCCTGCCACTATCTGGCCAAGCCGTCAAACACCGACGACATCGAGGCCGCGTTCCAGAAGGCCGCCGGCAACGCCGCCATCGAGCTTGGCGCGCGGCCGACCTCGATCAAGACGCTGGAATGGGAGCGCATCCACCAGACCCTGATGGAGACCGACTTCAACATCTCCGAAGCCGCCCGCCGCCTCGGCATGCATCGCCGGACATTGGCGCGCAAGCTCGAGAAGCAGCGGGTGAAGTAGGCGATAGAGGCGGATGACGCCGACGACATCCGCGCATGCGCGCCTGCCTCTTGCTTTGTCACGACATCGCGGCAACATCCGCCGCAGTGTCAATGTACTCCTGAAAGCGGACCGCCTTCCCGTCACGGTACTTGAAAACGTGGGCCCATTCGTTCGTTACAGTCTTGCCTGTTTTCTTTGCCCGCGCCGTGAGTGTACCCAGGACCACGACGGTGTCGCCCTGCTCAATCATCTCACGCGGCGCGAACTCGCTGAATTCCAGATTCTCGCCAACCTGGACGAAGAAGTTTGCAATCTGCTGCTTTCCCTTGAAGGTCCCGGCCCAAGGCAGTTTGTCCTGGGGACCCGGGGTTATCCACGTGCAGTCGTCATCGATCAGATCCCTCATGAGCGTCGGAATGTCACCACGTTGAAAGGCCTCATAACCCTTCCTGGTTGCCTCAACATTGGATGTCATCGAATTTCTCCTCGCTGCAAATTGATGGGGTCAGTTTAATGTCGATCAAATAACGGCAGGGCGGTCAGCATAGCACGCCGCGCTCCCGTTGCCGTCGTCATCCATGAAGCAAGACAAGACGATACTGGTCAGGATCGTTTACGTAGCTTCGAGCGTCATTGCGGCTCGCTTCGCTGCCAGTGTAAAGCGACGGCATGAGTAATGCCGACAAGCTCTTCCAACCCGCCCCTGACAATGCCGACCATGCGGCCATGATCGCGGCGGCGATCCGTTGCATCGACGATTTCACCGACCGCTTCAACGCTCGCGATCTCGCCGGCATGGACGCGCTGCTGCACTTCCCGCACGTCATCCTGTCCGGCGAGCAGCTCGTGATCTGGGATGGCCCGGGCCAGCTGCCGCCGTCGTTCTTCAACGATCTGGCGCGCACCACGGGATGGACGAAGAGCACCTATCAGCGCAAGGAGCCGGTGCTGGTCGGGCCGCGCAAGGTGCATCTGCTGGTCGAATACAGCCGCCACCGCGCCGACGGATCGATTGCCAGCCGTCACCGCAATCTATGGATCGTGACCTCCGAGAACCGCCGCTGGGGCATCGAGCAGCGCTCGTATTGAGCACGCGGCGCGGCAGCATCAACGGCGTAGCCGACGGCTACCGCCGAGCCAGGAAGACCCCCAGCAAGAATGCAACGGCAAGCGATTGAAGCGGAGCCGCCCTGGTCGCTTCACTCAAGTGATGCAGCCACCGATCTTGTTGCGGCAAAGGTTCGAATACGCCGCGCTCAGCCATCTGACGGATCGCCTCTGACGCCTGCTCTATGCGTTGTTCAGGACTGGCAGTTGAAGCAATGGAGTTTTCGTTAGCCATCAGACGAACGGGCCTTCTGTATCAGCACTAACGTCCCTCGATTGCGGACTGTTCCTCGGCTCCTTCACTAAAGCGATGCGCTCAGTCATTCCTGAAGAAATTCGCGAACGGACGCGGCGGGGAGTCATCGTCTTCAGACGCCATGATCGGCACTTCGTGGCGTCGCGCCTGCTCCAAGAGCACCGGAGCTTCGCGGCGTTGCTCGCCTTGTTCGATGCGCCGCTGTTGACGCCTCGCCTGCTCGGTCGCGACGCGCTTCGCCTTGCGTTCGGCGTAGCGCTTACGCCGCTCCTTTTCTGCAATGTCAGATTTTCTCGTGTCCACCACGTCCGCCTGCTTCTCGACAGGCGCTTGTACGTCCTTGACCGGCTCCAGTGGCGGCTGCGGCGGTGAGGCTGCGTCTGGCGTGGCGGGCTCTCGTTGGGTGGCAGGCTGCGGTGGCTGCGCGGCTTCTGCCGTGGATGGCAGGATAACGCGCGCTGGTTCCGCAGGCGCTGGCGAAGAGACGCGCGCGGGGGCGCCGGCAGAATCCTTAAGCGCCGAATTCGCCATGAACAGTCCACCACCGAACCCAGCGCCTAGGATAATAAAAGTTGTTCCAACGCCTGCGAAAAAAATGCCTGCCTTTGATGTCATGGTCCGCTCTCCTCATTGGCGAGCGAACGCGCGAAAGTTACCGGCGTTCCGTTTCGGGATAAGTCGGCAACGAGTGCCGCTGGTCCAAGAGTCCAGCGGCGCGGACAGTTTGGAATATCGATCTGCCCGGGCGAAGATCGCGGTCGAGGGGCTGCAACTTGCGGAGAGCCTGCACCCTCACCCGGATTGCATTTGCCATGCAATCCGACCTCTCCCACCAGGGGAGAGGTAAGCGTGCCCCACGGACACGCCGCCAAAGCAAAAAGCCCGGTCTTGCGACCGGGCTTTTGTTTTCAATCCGTCGAACCCTTTCAGGCGGCTTCGTCCTCGACGGCGGTATCGTCGCCATCGGTATCGGCATCCTCGCCGTCGGCATCGCCCTCGCCTTCACCCTCGGCTTCTGCCTTGGCGCCGCGGCGCGGGCTCTTGGCGAGCTGGCCTTCGATCTCCTTGATCGCCTCGGTCTCGGTCGAGTGCTGCACGACCGCGATCTCGCGCGACAGACGGTCGAGCGCCGCTTCATAGAGCTGGCGTTCGCTATAGGACTGCTCGGGCTGCGATTCCGAACGATAGAGGTCGCGGACCACCTCGGCGATCGCGACGATGTCGCCCGAGTTGATCTTCGCTTCGTATTCCTGGGCGCGGCGCGACCACATGGTGCGCTTGACGCGGGCGCGGCCCTTCAGCGTCTCCAGCGCCTTCTTGACCAGCGCCGGCTCCGACAGCTTGCGCATGCCGACATTGGCGACCTTCGCCGTCGGGACGCGCAGCGTCATCTTGTCCTTCATGAAATTGATCACGAACAGCTCGAGCTTGGCGCCCGCGATCTCCTGCTCCTCGATCGCCAGGATCTGGCCGACGCCGTGAGCGGGATAGACCACGAATTCATTGGCCTTGAAGCCCTGACGCTGCGTCACGACCTTCTTCGGCTCCTCGACGCGCGGCGCGGCGGCCGGCTTGGCGGCAGCCTTCGGAGCAGCGGCGGGGACGGCAGCCTTCGGGGCGGCCGGCTTCGGCGCAGCAGCCGTCTTGGTCGCGGCAGGCTTGGGGGCGACCTTGGCAGCAGCGGGCTTCGCAGCTGCCGCTTTCGCGGCAGTCTTGGCAGTCTTTTCTGGCATCACGCTTCTTTTGTTCTTTGAGGACTTTGCAGCCGCCGCCTTCTTGGCCCCCTTCACGGAAGCCTTGGCACGGCCCTTGGTTGCGCTGCGAGCAACGACAGCGGCTTTTTTCGTCGTCTTTGAAGCACTCTTTTTACGCGTTTTCTGTGACACAGCCTGCGCGCGGAAACTGCCACGCCCCTGTTCGAGTTTGCGGGAACCTCGAAGCCACAAGGTACGCATGGCAGGGGGTTCTTGGCCTGTAATGTGTCAGATATAGCACATTTTCCGCAAAAATCAATGGTTTACGCCCGATTCCGGGCATAACAGGGGCCGTTCAGGTCATATGTCCGTCATTAGGGTTAAATCGGCGGCCGAACGGAGGGCCGCGGCGGACCAGAGCCCGACCTTACCACGGTATTCCCTGGCGAATCAGTCGCCGCTGCCGGGATTCGGAGAAAAATATTTCTCGAACTTGCCTTCCTTGCCTTCCCACTCCTTGGCGTCTTCCGGCGAGTCCTTCTTCTGGGTGATATTGGGCCAGCTCTTGGCGTAGTCGCGGTTGACCTCGAGCCACTTTTCCAGGCCCGGCTCGGTGTCCGGCTTGATGGCGTCCGCCGGGCATTCCGGCTCGCACACGCCGCAATCGATGCATTCGTCGGGATGGATGACCAGCATGTTCTCGCCCTCGTAGAAGCAATCGACGGGGCAGACCTCGACGCAGTCGGTATATTTGCACTTGATGCAGGCTTCAGTGACGACGTAGGTCATCCAAAACTCCGGAACGATCGGTTTTTCTGGGGTTGCGTAGCGCAGGAATACCGGGGCCGCAAGGGAAGCGGCCCTCGAAAAACGCCAGTATTCTCACGCTCCTGCCACCCAAATTGAGATAGCAAGCGCTAGATAACTACTCCTTACCGGCCTGCAAATTGCCGGCCTGCAAATCCTCGTACAGCACCCGCGCCGAACTGGCATCGCCGCGCCGCTCGGCAAAGCCGATCACCTTGAGCACGCGGACGCTGTTGTCGAGCGCGACGGTGACGACATCACCCGCCTTCACCGCATGGCCCGGCGATTTCTCACGCGCGCCGTTGATCCGGACATGACCCGATACGACGAGTTCAGCGGCGCTGGTGCGGGCCTTCACCAGGCGCGCATGCCACAGCCATTTGTCGAGGCGCTGTCGATCCAAACTAGACCAAGCGTTAAACCAAGGGTTGGACTATTCCTTCCGGCCTGCGAGCTGCTCTTTCAGGGCAGCGAGCTTGGCGAATGGCGAATTCGGATCGATCGGCCGGTCGCGCTCGCGCGGCGCGCTCGAGGCGTAGGGCCGATGCGACGGGCCGCCCTCGCGCTTGTCGCGGCCGCCCTTGCCGAAATCGCGGCCGCCGCGATCACGATCGCCGCGCTCGCCCTTGCGGTCGCCGCCGAACTTGTTGTCGCGGCGACGCTCGTTGTCGCGGTCGCGACCCTTGCCTTCGAAGCGCTCGCGGCGCTGACCCTTGTCGTCCCTGTTGTCGCGGGCCTGCGCGCCTTCGGCGGGGGCCGCAGCCGGATCCGCGGGCGCGCCCGGACGCGGCGCGCGGAAATCCTGGTGACGGCGCGGACGGCGATGCTGCTCGCGCTTGCTGTTGCCCCCCTCACCGCCGCCTTCGGCGGCCTGGGCGCCCTCGGCGGGCTTGCCCTGGTGACGGCCGCGGTTCCGATCGTGGCCGCGATGATGCGGACGGCGCTCGTCGGAGCGGCCACCGGGACGCCAGACTTCGACCAGCTGCGGCTCGGCCGGCGTCTCCGCGGCGGCGGCAGTGGCTTCAGCTGGTGCTGCCTCAGCACTCGCGGTCTCCGCGGCCGCCTCAGTGGCGGTCTCGGAGGGCGTCTCTGCAGTGGCTTCCACGGCAGGCGCGGACTCGGATACCGCTTCCGAAGCGGGCGCCTCAGCAGCGGGCTCTTCGGCGACAGCGGCGGGCTCCGCGGCAGCTTCTGCCGCCGGCTCGGGCTTGGTCTCGACGACGACCGGCGTCGCCTCGCTGGACACCACCTCGGCAAAGCCGACATCGGGCAGCAGCGCGGCCGACGGTGCGGGATCGCCCGACACTGGCTGATCCGTGGCGGCCTCCGGCGCTTCGGCCACAACCTCGGCGGTGGCACCAACCGGCGCATCCACGGCGGCCTCAGAGGTCGCCTCGACTGGCGGCGTCTCGGCGGCGACCGTCTCGGTGGTCTCGGCCACGGCCTCCGTGGTCTCGGCTACGGCCTCCGTGGTCTCGGCCGGCGCGGCCTCGACGGGCTTCGGCGGCAGCGGCGGACGGCGGTCCATGCGGTAGCCGAGCGCGCGCAGGATCGAGGCAAAATCCTCGCCCGCGGAGCCGGTCAGCGAGGTCATCGCCTGCGTCACGACAAAGCCGCGGCCGTCGAACGCGCCCGCGGGCTTCTCGCCCGGCGAGGTCTCGCGCCAGGCCAGAGCGGGGCGGATCAGGTCGGCGAGCCGCTCCAGGATGTCGACGCGCACCGCGCGCTCGCCGCACTGGCGATAGCCGAGCACGCGATAGGCATCGCGCGGCAACGCCTTGTCGACCGGGAACGAGGTGCGGCCGCTGGAGGCCAGATGCTGCACATTCGACAGCGCCGCCATGTCGGCATTGCTCTGCTTCTCGGCCCACAGCAGCGAGGCCAGCGAGCGCGCCGCGGGCTTCAAGAGCTGCGGGAAATAGATGTGGTAGGCGCCGAACCGCACGCCGTATTTGCGCAGGGCCGCGCGCGAGGGCTGGTCGAGATCCTTCATCTCGGCCGCGATCTTCGCGCGTTCGAGCACGCCGAGCGCCTCGACCAGCTGGAAGGCGATGCCGCGGGCGATGCCCTGCAGGTCCTCGGCCTTGGACAGTTCGAACAGCGGCCCGAGCAGCTTTTCGATATGCGTCTTGAGCCAGAGATCGAGCCGGGTCTGCACCGCTTCGCGCGAGGCGCCGGTCAGCCGCTCGTCGGAGATGATGCGCAGCCGCGGATGCAGCGCGTCCTCGGCGGACACCAGCTTGGCGACCGCATCGCCGGTCCAGCGGATGGTGCCGTCGGAGGTCAGCACGAACTGCTCGTCGGGGGCGGCGCCCAGTTTCTCGGCACGCGCATCGATCTCGCGCGCCAGCACCTGCTGGGCGGCGGCTTGCAGCGCCTTGGCGTCGCTGCCGGCCTCGGCCGCATCAGGTGCGAAGGTGAAACCATCGAGCCGGCCGATCACGTGGCCTTCCACGATCACTTCACCGGTCTTGCCAATTTCCGTATTCAAAACTGAGTTCTCCCGCAGGCGGCGCATCAATACACTGGTCCGCCTGTCAACGAAACGCTCCGTGAGCCGTTCATGCAGCGCATCGGATAATTTATTTTCGAGCTCGCGCGTGATCCCCTGCCAGTGGTCCGGGTCGTAGAGCCAGTCCGGCCGGTTGGCAACAAAGGTCCAGGTCCTGATCTGCGCGATCCGGCCCGATAGCGTGTCGATATCGCCGTCGGTCCGGTTGGCCTGGTCGACCTGGGCGGCAAACCATGCGTCAGGGATACGCCCCTTTTGCATCAGGAAGCTATACAGCGTGGTCACGAGTTCGGCATGGGCGGCCGGCGACAGCTTTCGGTAGTCCGGAACCTGGCAGGCCTCCCACAGCCGCTCCACCGCGGCCGCCCCATGCGCGAGATTGCGCACCTCGGCGTCGCGCGCGACATGCTCGAGCACGCGCAGGTCCTCGGCCACCGGGGCCCGCGTCAGTGCCTCATGATTGGGCGACAGCGCCAGCGACACCTGCAACGCGCCGAGCGAGGCGAAGTCCAACTTCGCGTTGCGCCATTGCAGCACCTTGACGGCATCGAAGGTGTGGTTCTGCAGCGCGTTGACGAGCTCCGGCTCGAACGGCGCGCAGCGCCCGGTGGTGCCGAAGGTGCCGTTGCGCGTCGCGCGGCCGGCGCGGCCGGCGATCTGCGCGAATTCGGCCGGCGTCAGCCGGCGGAACTGATAGCCGTCATACTTGCGGTCGGAAGCGAAGGCGACGTGATCGACGTCGAGATTGAGCCCCATGCCGACCGCGTCGGTGGCGACGAGATAATCGACGTCGCCGTTCTGGAACATCGCGACCTGCGCATTGCGCGTGCGTGGCGACAGGGAGCCAAGCACCACGGCCGCGCCGCCATGCTGACGGCGGATCAATTCGGCGATCGCGTAGACTTCGTCGGCGGAGAACGCGACGATCGCCGTTCTGCGCGGCTGCCGCGTGATCTTGCGGTCGCCGGCGAATTCGAGCTGCGACAGCCGCGGCCGCGTAATGATCGAGGCACCCGGCAACAGCCGCTCGATCATCGGCCGCATCGTCGCCGCGCCGAGCAGCAGCGTCTCGTCGCGGCCGCGGCGATTGAGGATGCGATCGGTGAACACATGCCCGCGCTCGAGATCGGCCGCGATCTGGATCTCGTCGACCGCGAGAAACGACACATCGAGATCACGCGGCATCGCCTCGACGGTCGAGACCCAGAAGCGCGGCGCCTTCGGCTTGATCTTCTCCTCGCCCGTGACCAGCGCGACATTGTCGACGCCGGCACGATCCGCGATCTTGTTGTAGACCTCGCGCGCCAAGAGCCGCAGCGGCAGCCCGATCAGGCCGGACGAATGCGCCAGCATGCGCTCGATGGCCAGATGCGTCTTGCCGGTGTTGGTCGGCCCGAGCACCGCGGTGACGCCTGCACCGGGCACGCGGTCATTTCCGAACGAAGTTGAGAAAACCATATTTTGCAGGTTGTTTCTTTTGGTCGATGCGCCGCTGTTAGCCGTCATTGCGAGCCAACGGGTCGCGCGAATGCGCGCCCGATGACAGGCTCCGCTGAAGCAATCCATTCGGACCGCTTGCCGCGATAGTGGATTGCTTCGTCGCTTCGCTCCTCGCAATGACGCTGAAATCCGGAAACTGATCGATCATCGACACCATCTGCGGCGAAATCTGTCTCACAATGCGACGCTTTCCGCGCCTCCCTTAAGCTCTGGAACGACTCTAGAACGAATCGCGGCCGAATCGCTGACTCCATTCCGGGCTCGAAACGTTCACCGCAACATCTCGGGTAGGCTGACGGCGGCGGCACTAGATCAAGTTTGAGAGGGCTCCACAAGCACAGGATATGCGGACTGAATTCCTTAAGTTCCAGGGGCGTCCGAGTCGAATCAGAAGCGGACAAGAGTCAACTGGATTCCGGTGACGTTCGTTGCATGCCCCGCACGCTGAGTGCCCCGTCATTCCGGGGGGCGCGCAGCGCGAACCCGGAATCTCGAGATTCCGGGTTCGATGCTTCCGCATCGCCCCGGAATGACGGCACGATCTACTGCGTCTTCGCCACGCGCGGCGGCGCGGCTGTGGTGACGAACGAGGTGGCTTCCAGCATGGCCTGGCCGAGCGGGGTCGGGATCGTCATGCGGAACGGCACCAGGAGGCGAGTGCCGGCGATCGGCACGAAGGCGATCTCGATGTTGCGCTGGGCGGCGAGATATTTGATCACGGGCCGATCCGGGATGTAGCCCGAGATCGGCACGAAATAGAGCGCGCAGACCAGCGCCGGGCCGTGATAGCCGCGCTCGGCCTTGACGATCTCGACCCGCTTGAAATCGAGCTTGAGGTCATAGCGCATGCGGCCGTCGAAGATGCCGGCGCCGCTGCGGCAGATATCCGGGCTCATCAATTCGGCATTGCCGGGTGCGCGCAGGAACGAGCCGGTCATCGGATCGAACACGTTCTTCTTCTGCGCATCGGTCACCGGCAGGCGGTCGGGATCGACCGGCGGCTCCGGCTCGATCGCGGATTCCTTGATGCCGCCATTGGCCAGCACCATCCGGATCGTCTCCGACTTCTTCGAGGTGGTGGTGGTCGCGGTATAGGACGAGGCGGCCAGCGCGCCGTTGACGACGCGGCCCTGCGAGGCGCCCGCGCCGGAGCCGCCGGAAAACGCCTTCAAGAGGCCCGCGGTGCCGCCCTGGGCCGAGGCGGAGAAGCTGTCGTCGCCGACTTCGATGGTCCAGCTGCCCTTGCCGACCGGGATACCGGCGAGCGTCGCCTCATACTGGGCGTCGAGCCGCCCCTGCGCGCTCGCACGCTCGGCGCAGAACAGCAGCAATGCGCCCGCGCACAGGCCGAGCAGCCGGCCGAGCGGGGGCAAAATGGCAATGGCGGTGGTCACTTAACCTACCTGACGGTCCTGCTATCGGCGCTCTATCCGTTGTCCATTTCGGCGTTCAATTCGGCCGGACAACAAGGCGCATCTTGTATGGAACCTAGACTTGCAGCCGAATACGCCCTTTATATGGTTGCCATATCCGCCGTTAAGTGGCTGGAAGACCTTATGAACCGGCAATTCCGGTGCCCCGCATGCGGCGATATAATCTTGACGCTCGGGTATTCTCCCCCTATACACCCGCGGTTCCTGGAAAATGGACGCGAATTCAAAACCCCCGCGCGGGCCGTGTGATTGCACGCCCTTCGAGCGGCGGGGATGCAATAAGGATTTTGTAAGATGTCCCGGCGCTGCGAACTGACGGCCAAGGGCCCCCAGACGGGCCACAAGGTGAGCCACTCGAACATCAAGACCAAGCGGCGCTTCCTGCCGAACCTGGCCAACATCACCTTCATCTCCGAAGCGCTCGGCCGCAACGTGCGCCTGCGCGTCTCGACCAACGCGCTGAAGAGCGTCGACCACAATGGCGGCCTCGACGCCTACCTGCTCAAGGCCAAGGCCGACGTGCTCTCGCCCCGCGCCCTCGACCTGAAGCGCGCGATCGAGAAGAAGGTCGGCAAGCCGGCGCCGGTGAAGAAGGCGAGCTGAGCGAAACGCGAGAGCGGAATTCGCGGAGAGTTTTGGAACGGCCGGGTCGATGACCCGGCCGTTTTTGTTTTGGCCGAGCCTCAGTCAAGCGCTTGGCGAGTAGCAACCCGTCTCGAGTTTTGCACCGCGCCATCAACGCTTCGCGCCTCCACCCAAGAAGGTTGTATTGACATCCAACCGGAGATTGCGAGCAGTAGCACAAAGCAGAATCAGGAGGTTAGCTCGCATGGCGAGGGGTAGGCGTGCAACAAGCGCGAGAAGAGATCGACCGGAGGTAGTTGGTGCCAGCCCTAAGGATCTTCCCGTCCTGGGGACCCTTGTCAGCGAGAAGCACGAGCGCATCTCTGAGTACAAGCGACGCAAACCGCGATTGCTACAAAAGAAAGTCGGCCCTACCGAAGTTGAGACCTATCTTTCTTCGGGCTGGACAGTCCGAAGATCCTCCCTACACAGTGCTCCACAACACAAACGGCTTTGTGAAGTACAATCAAAAGATATTCACGTGGAAGGATCAGATCCGGCTGCGAGATGAGGTACGTGCTGCCGCAGAGCGGGGAGCAAAATGCCTCGTTACAAACGCCAACCATCCGAGCATCGCCGAGCTCTATGCTGGTATTGGCACTCCGCACACGCTTGAGCGTCCAAGTGTTATCTCCGGGTCTTCGGGGTCGCGAGGCAGGTATTCAGAGCTAGCTATCACCGTGGGCTACTGACGGACTCGTCGAACGAGCAGCATCGGATCGATTCGCAAAAGTGGGCTTGGAATCCTGCCGTGCATTTCGCCGTTACCTAAGGCGACCAGCAACATGTCCGTCCGCCAACGGCCCGTTTCAACGCGACCCTGCCCAGCCCCGCGAAGAAAATATTCCTCTTCCTCGACGCCCCAACTCGCGAGTACGAGCACCGCGTCCTGCCTCCTCTGAGAGGGGCGCATCGCACGCACACCCCCCTCTCCCGCCGTCTGACAGGTGAATCGGTCCGACCGACGCGCGTACACGACGAGACGCAAGTAGATTCTTCTTTGTGTAATCACGCGTGAAGCAAAACAATCCATCGCAATCGGCATTGAGAGATGGATTGCGTCGTTGCTGCGCTCCTCGCAATGACGGAGCCATCATTGTCATCTGCTGCCAATGACAGCGGTGTCATCGGTTGTCACTGCGTGAATCTATGTTGACGCCTTCTAAGCGAGTGAAGAAACGCTTAACGCCCGCGCCTGACCAACCAAGAATGCCTATAAATAAAGGCAAAAGCGGCTCGTCGCGCCCGTTAATCACAACATCACTGCGCATCATCACGAGCGCATGAGGCGCATGCAAAACGCCACGATCTCTTCCAACTATTAGTGTGCAAACAAGCCGTCCTACACGAATGCGATTCGACGCGGTACGCCGCATCGTCTCGAAGACCGTGAGGGACATCACGGCCAGCACAACTGATTGTGAGGCATGTGCGCCGCACTCTTGGGAAGAAGCCTGGCCGTTCCTATGTCACGTCCAAAGAACGACCCCGATAAAGGAATTGCTCGATGCAAGTTCGCGCAGCCGATCCGCGCGGAAGACTGGTGCCTGCGATTGCAACCGCCGCCGTGGCGGTGCTCGCCACGGCCGCCCTCGTCATCCTCGAATTCAACCCGCCGCGCAATGTGCAGGCCGCGGCCGAGCCCGGCATGATCACCTCCGCCGCCGCGAGCCGCGCAGGCGCCACCGTGCTGCCGACCGATCCGGTGACCACCGGCAGCGTGCGGGTGCGCTGAGGCGCGACTCTCTCATCATCGTCGTCCCGGCCGAGTGCGCAATTGCGCACGGGAGCCGGGACCCATTATCACTAAAGTTTGCCGTTACGCGGAATGTTGCCCCAGCGTCGCTCCAAATAGGCAGTTGGGGTAATGGGTCCCGGCCTTCGCCGGGACGACGCTGGTGGTTACACCGCCCCGCCATCGCACCAGCCGCATTTTCGCATCCCTGCCCCGGCGTCTCGTCGCAAGCCCACCTCGCTCGACCTGCGTAAGCTCTCCCTCGCGAACAAAACAAAAAAGCCACAGGGAGGCTCACGATGATCTGGAAGGCCATTGCGGCAACAGTCGCGCTTGCGCTCGCGACACAGGTTCACGCCGCCGAAAAGAAATATGGCACCGGCGCCAGCGACACCGAGATCAAGCTCGGACAGACCTCGCCATTCTCCGGCGCGGCGTCGGCCTACAGCGTGATCGCGAAGACGCAGGCCGCCTACTTCAGGATGATCAACGACCAGGGTGGCGTGAACGGGCGCAAGATCAACCTGATCACGCTCGACGACGGCTACTCGCCGCCGAAGACGGTGGAGCAGACCCGCAAGCTGGTGGAGCAGGAGGAGGTCGCCGCGATCCTCAATCCGCTGGGCACGCCGACCGGCCTGGCCGTGCGCAAATATCTCAACGACAAGAAGGTGCCGCAGCTGTTCGTCGGCGCCGGCGCCACGCTGTGGGGCGACTACGCGCATTATCCGTGGACGATCGGCTTCCAGCCGTCGTACCAGGCCGAGACCGCGGTCTACGCCAAGTATGTCCTGACCAACAAGCCGGACGCCAAGATCGCGCTGTTCTACCAGAACGACGACGCCGGCAAGGATTACGGCAACGGCTTCAAGAAGGGGCTCGGGCCGGAGAACACCGCGAAGATGGTGGTGGCGGAGACGACCTATGAATCGACCGATCCGACGGTCGACAGCCAGATCGTGAAGCTGAAATCCTCCGGCGCCAACGTGCTGTTCATGCACGCGATCCCCAAGCAGGCGGCGCAGGCGATCAAGAAGATCGGCGAGATCGGCTGGAAGCCGGATTTGTTCTTCCTCGCGGCGACCTCGACCTCGGTGTCCTCGGTGCTGAAGCCGGCCGGCTTCGACTATTCCAGGGACATCATCTCGTCCTACTCGCTGAAGGATCCGAACGATCCGCAATGGAAGGCGGACCCGGACGTGATCGCCTGGCAGGACTTCATGAAGAAGTATTTTCCGGACGGCAATCTGCAGGACCAGCTGATCGTCTACGGCTATGTGGTGGCGGAGGCGACGGTGCAGGTGCTGAAGCAGTGCGGCGACGACCTCACCCATGAGAACATCATGAAGCAGGCCGCCAATCTCGACATCGCGCTGCCGATGTTCCTGCCCGGCATCAAGGTGAAGACCTCGCCGACCGACTATTTCCCGGTCGAAGCGATGCGGCTGCAGAAGTTCAACGGCGAGACCTGGCAGCTGTTCGGCGACACGATCGGGAATGATTGAGGGGGTTAAACGCAAATCCATCCACATCGTCGTCCCGGCGAAAGCCGGGACCCATTACCCCGACTGGATGGCGTGGCGCGACGCTGGGGCCGCAGCCCGCTGCAATAACAGGCTGCGGTGGTTATGGGTCCCGGCCTTCGCCGGGACGACGAGGAGGTTAGAGTCCGTTCGCCAACAAAGGCCGGGACGACGCGGAGGTTAGAGTCCCATTGCCAACAACGACCGGGACGACCGGAGATTAGACGCCCCGCTCCAGCAACACCCGAAAATCCGCCCGCGCACGCTGCGCCTCCGCGCGTGCGGCCTCCGAGGCATCGCCAAGACCAAAGTAGCCGTGAATCAGCCCCTCGCCGGAATGATACGCGACCGGCACGCCGGCCGCCTGCAACGCCTCGGCGTAGGCATGGCCCTCGTCGCGCAGCGGGTCGAACCAGGCTGTGGTGACCACCGCCGGTGCCACGCCCGCGAGGCTCTTCGCGCGCAGCGGCGAGACGCGCCAGTCGGCGCCCTCAGCCTTGCCGGCGAGATAGTGCCCGCAGAACCACTGCATCGTCGCCCGCGTCAGGAAGTAGCCGTCCGCATTCTCGGCGCGTGACGGAAATTTGGCGTTCTCGGCCGCGTCGGCAAAATTGCCGACCACGTCGGTGACGGGATAGACCAGCAATTGCCCGGCGAGCCTGATGCCGGCGTCGCGGCAGGCCAGCGCGGTGGCGGCGGCGAGATTGCCGCCCGCGGAATCGCCGGCAACGCCGACGCGGGCGAGATCGCCGCCGAATTCATCGATCCGCGCGACCACGTCGCGGATCGCGGCGAACGCATCCTCGAAGGCCCCTGGAAAGTGCGTCTCCGGCGGGCGGCGGTAATCGACCGAGATCACGACAGCGCCGGTGTCGATCACGAGGTTGCGGGCCTGGCGATCATGCGTCTCGAGATCGCCGGCGACCCAGCCGCCGCCGTGGAAGAAGATCACGGTCGGCGCCGTGCCGCGGCCGTTGCGATAGAGCCGCGCGCCGAGCTTGCCGGCGGCGCCAGCGACCTCGATATCGCGTGCCACGTCGACCGGCGGCGGCGGCACCGCCTTGCGCGCCTCCGCCAACGCCCGGAGCGAATCGCGACAGCTCTGCGGCGTCATGGTTTCGGGATCGCGCAGCGGCAGCAGCGGGATGATCTTCTCAATGACGGGGTCGAGCGGAAGCGGCATGGGAGTCTTTCAGTGCGAGTGCGTGGAGTTCAGGTGAGTTGCTTGGAAAGCGTGCCGGCCTCGATCGCTGCGATCTGCAGCGCGATGAAGCGGCTGTAGATGCGGGCCTGCGAGAACGCGCCGCCGGCGAACCAAAGGCCGGGCTGCGGCGTGCGTGTCCACATGTTGCGCAGCTCTTGCGTCGCATCGTCGAAGCCCCAGACCCGGCCGACGCGCTCGGCGACGTCCTCGCCGAACAATCTGCCGACCAGATGGTCCGGCCCCTTGTAGCCGGTAGCGAGCACGAACAGCTCGGCGCCGAGCGACGTGCCGTCCTTCAGCGCAAGACCGGTGGCGGTGATATCAGCGATGTCGGCGGCCTGGATCAGGCGGATCTTACCGTCGGCGATCAGCTCGGAGCAGCCGACATTGAAGTAATAGCCGCCGCCGCGGGAGCGGAACTTCAGCGGCCAGCCGGTGCCGTCCTCGCCGAACTCGAGCCGGAAGCCGGCGCGCTCCAGCCGCGACAGCAACGACGCATCGAGCCGCTTCACCTCGTCGGTGATGATCCTGTGCGCGATCTTCATCACCGGGAGCGGCACGCCGGAATTGAGGATGTCGCGCACCTCGATCGCCGGTCCGTCGCCGAGATAGGTCTTGTCGTAGAGCTGCGCGGGCTCGACATTGACCACCATGGTCGGGCTGCGCTGCACCATGGTGACGTCGGCACCGGCGGCGTGCAGCTCCTGGCAGATGTCATGCGCGCTGGTGCCGGTGCCGAACACGACGACCGAACGCCCGGCCCATTCGCGCCCGGCCGCGAAGGCGCTGGAGTGCAGCACCTTCCCCTCGAAATTCCCGATGTCGTCGATCCTGGGAATGTTCGGCGTGCCGCTGACGCTGGTCGCGAGCACGATGTGCTTCGGATGCAGCGTGCGCGGGCCGCTGGTCCCTTGCAGCGTCACGGTCCAGCGCTGCGTCGTATCGTCATAGCGCGCGCCTTCGAACGAGGTCTCGGTCCAGAAGTCGAGCTCCATGATGTCGACATGGCTTTCCAGCCAGTTCGCGATCTTGTCCTTCGGGATGTAGTCCGGAAAGCTCGGCGGGAACGGCAAATAGCGAAACAGATTGACTGGCGTCTTGTTGTGCAGCTTGAGGCCGCGATACCGCAGCCGCCAATTGTCGCCGATACGCCGCTCGCGATCGACGATCAGGGCATCGAGCCCGATCCGCTTGCACTCGACCGCGGCCGCGATGCCGGCATGGCCGCCGCCGACGATCAGCACATCGGGCTCGCGGTCGGCATAGGCGCGCGAGGCCTGCCGCTGCTCCAGCCAGTCGGGTGCGGCGAAATCGCGCGCATGGGATTGCTCGGCGGCGCCGTCGGCGCGCGCCTCGCAGATGCGGTTGAAGTCGAGCATCGTGGAGAACGTCCACGCCACGGAATTTCCGTCAGCATCGTGGAGCAGCCGCACCGCGCCGGTGCCGGGGCCATTCGATGTGTCGAAGGTGAAGACAGCCTCGATCGCCTCGCGTCCGGCCACCACGGCCTGCCGCGGTATCAAGGCACGGTCATCGAGACGAAATCCGCGCGCGCCGGCCGCTTCAGCGCGCGCAAGCAGTTCGGCAACGACGCGCTGCCGCCCGCTGAAGGTCGCAAACTGCCAGGAGATGCCGAAGATATTGCGCCAGTGGCTCTCCGGCGCAAACAATGCGGATAGAGCCTCCGTGGAGCGGCTCGCGAGCGCCGCATCCAGCGCGCCGATCCATCGCTCAGCGGCAAGTTCAGGCGCGTCCTCCGTGGCCGGGTTCAGTTTGTCCAGCATGATCGTGCTTTCTCGGGAGCAGTTGCCGTCTATCTGACAACATGCTCCCGAAAAGCACAACCATCATGCCAAGCCTCATGCAACGTGTTGCGCCAGCTGCGCCGGCTCGGCCTCGCCCTCATCGCCGGCGGGCTCGACCTGCGGCGCAGGCGCCGCGGCAAGTTC
Source organism: Bradyrhizobium sp. USDA 4538 (assembly GCF_024171045.1). NCBI lineage: Bacteria > Pseudomonadati > Pseudomonadota > Alphaproteobacteria > Hyphomicrobiales > Nitrobacteraceae > Bradyrhizobium > Bradyrhizobium sp. USDA 4538. The sequence continues at coordinate 4,186,068 of NZ_JALJZE010000001.1, read as the reverse complement.
CGCTGCTATTTCCTTGGCCAGCGCAGTGGCGCCGACATAGTCGGTCTTGCCGGTGCCGAGCAGAGGCACCTTGTCGACGACGCGGATATCGGCCGGCACCGCGAGCTCGGAGGCGCCGACGCTCTTGGCCTGGCGCTGCATCGCGGCGCGGTCGGCGTCCTTCTGCGTGGTGAGCAGCACGATGCGTTCGCCCTTGCGCTGATCGGGCAGCGTGACCGCAACCGACATCGCCTGCGGCCAGATCGCAGCCGCGATCGCCTCCACCGCCGAGAGCGAGACCATCTCGCCGGCGATCTTGGCGAAGCGCTTGGCACGGCCCTTGATCGCGATGAAACCCTGCGCGTCGACCGTGACGATGTCGCCGGTGTCGTGCCAGCCCTCGGGCAGCGGCTCAAGCACGCCGGGATTCTCGGCGCGGAGATAGCCGAGCATGACGTTCGGGCCCTTCACCGACAGCCGGCCGCCTTCCTCGATGCCGGGGACCGGATCGAGACGGTACTGCATCAGCGGCGAGATCCGGCCGACGGTGCCCTGACGGTTGGCCATCGGCGTGTTCATCGCCAGCACCGGCGCGGTCTCGGTGACGCCGTAGCCCTCGAGGATGCGGATGCCGTAGCGCTCCATGTAGATCTGCCGCGTGCGCTCCTTCACCGCCTCCGCACCGGCGATGACGAGCCGCAGCGTGCGGAAGTCATAGGCATGCGCCGAGCGGGCATAGCCGGTGAGGAAGGTGTCGGTGCCGAACAGGATCGTCGCGCCGGTCTGGTAGATCAGCTCGGGCACGATGCGGTAATGCAGCGGCGACGGATACATGAAGATCGGGATGCCGCCGAGGATCGGCATCATCATGCCGCCGGTCAAACCAAACGAGTGGAACACCGGCAGCACGTTGAACACCTTGTCGTTGGCATTGGCATCGACCCGTGCCAGCGCCTGCGCCGCGTTGGCGAGGATGTTGCGATGGGACAGCACGACGCCCTTCGGTGTGCCTTCCGAGCCCGAGGTAAACAGGATGACCGCGGGATCGTTGGCCTTGCGGGCGACGCGCGGCGCGATGCCGGCGCGGAAGCCCGCGACCTTGTCGGCGAGGCCGATGCCGGCCCTGACATCCTCGAGATAGACGACGCGCGCCTGGCCGGCGAGCGCCGCGATCAGCTTGTCGAGCTTGCCCTTCTCGATGAAGGCCTGCGAGGTCAGCACGGTCTTCACCTGCGCCGCCTTCATCGCCGCCAGCACATTGACTGGACCTGCCGAGAAGTTGAGCATCGCCGGCACGCGGCCGATGGTCTGCAGCGCCATGAACACGACGGCAACGCCGGCCGAGTTCGGCAGCAGCACCCCGACATTCTCGCCGACCGCGGTGCCCTGCTCGAGCTTGCGGCTCAGCACCTGGGCGCCGAGGATCAGCTTGCGATAGGTCAGCTTGGTGCCGAGCGCGTCCTCGATGATCGGCTTCCCGGTATCGCGGTCGCGATAGGCGTGGCCGAGGCCCTCGAACAGCGTGTGGTCGAGCATCGCGTTCTGGACCATGGCGTTGATCATCACGTCCTGCAGCGCGGCGCCGGCGGCATTGCGGCGCGCCTTGCCTCGCAGCGATTCGTCGACCGGCAGCTTCACCGGCGGCAGGATCGAGATCGTCACCTTGGGGAACCAGGAGCGCTTGATCTCGCCATTCTTGAGATAGCTGAGATGCGAACGCTGCGCACCCTCGATGCGGACCGGGACGACGACCGCATCGGCCTTGTCGGCGATCATCGCGGTGCCGTCATAGACCTTCATCAACGAACCCGAGACCGTGATGCGCCCTTCCGGGAAGATCACCACCGGCTCGCCGGCGGCGACCAGCTTGATCAGGTCGCGCGCGGCCAGCGGCTTCGACGGATCCATCGTGTAGTGCTTGATCATCTTCAGGAACGGCTTGGCCCACCACGCCTTGGAGATGCCGGTGTCGACCGCGAAGCTCGCATCGATCGGCAAGGTGGCGTGCAGCAGCGGGCCGTCGACCAGGCTGACATGGTTGGGCGCGATCAGCATCCGCGTACCCGATGGCGGCAGATTCTCCATGCCGCGCACCTCGACGCGGAACAGCGCCCGGAACAGCAGCGCGCCGAAGTCGCGCACGCCCTCCTTGCCCCACTTGCTCAGCACGAACCAGACGGTGCCGAAGCTCGCGACGGCGAGGCCGAAGAAAATCCAGGCGATCGGCAGGCCGATATATTGCAGGGCGCCGACGAACACCGCGCCGGCGACCATGAAGCCAGCCTGCAGGATATTGCCGGCGGCGATGATGCGGGCGCGCTCGGACGGCGCGGTCCAGGCCTGCACGGCGGCAAACGACGGCACCACGAACAGGCCGCCGCCGAAGGCGAACAGGAAGAAGTCGGCCAGCATGCGGAAGCCGCCGAACGAGGTCGCAAACGCGGCCGCGGTGACGTCCTTGCCGAGCGAGGTGGTGGCGATCGCCCAGGCGAGGTCGAGGCCGACCACGCCCATCACGATGGCGCCGATCGGCACCAGCGCGAGGTTCGGGCGGACATGGCTCAGCTGCGCGGCGAACAGCGAGCCGGCGGCAATGCCGATCGCGAACACGGCAAGGCACAGCGTGACCACACCCTCGGTGCCGCCGACGCCTTCCTTGATCAGCGCGGGCAGCAGCGACAGCACGATCGCGCCGACCATCCAGAACCAGGACACGATCACCATGCCGTCCCACAGCCGCGGCTCGGCATAGAGCGACTTCAACAGGCGCACGGTCGAGGTCCAGGGATTTTTGGTGATCGGCAGATCCGGCGCGGACGGCTGCGTCACCGGGATCCGTGACGCGAAGCCCCAGGACAGCACCGACAGGCCGACCACGGCGGCACAGATCCAGCCCATGTGGCTGGCGCCGGCGACGAACATGCCGCCCGCGATGGTGCCGATCAGGATCGCCATGAAGGTTGCGCCCTCGACCAGCGCGTTGCCGGTCGCGAGTTCGGACACCGACAGCTGGTCGGGCAGAACGGCATATTTCACCGGGCCGAACAGCGCCGCGACGATGCCGAACAGCGCCAGCGCGATGAACAGCAGCGGGATCGAATGAGTGAAGAAGCCGGCGGCGGCAAACGCCGCGGCGAAGATCTCGAAGAACTTCAGCCGGCGGGCGACGACGGACTTGATGTAGCGGTCGGCGAGCTCGCCGCCGAGCGCCGACAGCACGAAGAACGGAGCGATGAAGACCGCCCCCGCGAGCTGGACCAGCGCCGGCCCCTGCTCGTTGGCGACGCCATACAGCAGCATGATGACGAGCGCGTTCTTCAGCACGTTGTCGTTCAACGCCGAGCAGAACTGCGACCAGAACAGCGGCGCGAAGCGGCGGGACGTCATCAATTCCTTGATCATGACCGGTTCCTTGGGTTAGCGCGCACGGCGCTGGCAGGTCTGCGAATTCGGGTGGCGGAGAATGGTGAGCGTGGAGAAAATGACGGAGATGCCGCAGCCTTTAGTCTTTTCCGCAACGTATCGGTTCGAAGGCGCGCAAAATCGGGCGCACCGGGACGTCGCGACATTGCCCGCCAGAGATGTACGAGACCTTATCCAGACCTGGGGTTGACCGACGCCGGATGGGCTCGCAGAGGACATGGTGAGCGCTTTGTTGAGGTTTCGCCGACAATTGCCGGGGGCCCGCTTCAGGTCAGTTCACTCAAGCCGCCGAACGGTGACCATCGGCAGTTGCGCGGCTTGCAGCGGCCTCCGCTCGCAGCCGCCTGGCGCGGCGCGCGCCGATCCGCGCGCCGCTGCTCCAGGACGCCTGCGACGTCGCAGGCGCGGGCGATCCGCTCGATCGGCGCGGTCGCCAGATTGAGGACGGCGCGGCCGAAGCCCTTCACGAGCTCGATCGCGTCATCGACAAGGGTGGTGGTCGATTGAAGTGCTAGGGTCTGCATCTGAGTGGCCTCCTATGCCAATTTGAGCAACGCTCAAATTAGTAGTACGAAAATGAACATTGTTCAAGAAGAATCGCGACGAGACCGAAAAAAACTTCAGCGGCGGGCCCTGCTGATCGAGATCGCGCGTCGGTCAATCGCCACTAAAGGCTTGAGATCACTCAAGGTTCGCGATGTCGCCGAGGCCGCCGGCTGCTCCATCGGCAGTGTCTATAATGAGTTCGGCGACTTCGACGGGTTGATCCTGACCGTGAACCGGGAGACCGTTCACGCCCTGACCACACGCCTCAAGGCGGTCCCGGCCGACGATCCCCTGCACCAGCTGCACGGACTTGCCGACGCCTATCTCGGCTTCGCCACCGAGCACGCCAATCTGCTGCGCTCGCTGTTCGAGCACCGGATGGAGGACGACCGGCCGTTTCCGGAAGACATCCTCACGATGGTGATGGATGCGTTCGCGCTGATGCATGCGCCGCTGCTCCGGCTGCTGCCCGATCGTGATCCCGGCGACGTCGCGCTGCTGTCGCGGACGATGTTCTCCGCGGTCCACGGCATTATCTCGCTCGGCCTCGAGGAGCGCATGGTCGCGGTCCCGCCCGAGATGCTGCGCGAGCGGCTCGCGCAGTTCGTCGACACGCATCTGGCGGGGCTCGGTGTTTCGCGTCGCACGTAATCACACCGGGCGCGCCTCGATCAGGTTTGACTGCGTGCAATGCGGCCTGGATGGGCAAGGGTCCAGAGCGGTTCGAGGAACACGACACCCGTACCTCCCTCGCGGAAGACGAGCTTGAACTCGATCCGTCCATCCGCGGTGATGGAGGCGGAGTGCAGTCCGGTATTGCCGTCATAGCGCAAGACGTCGTCGAGGACATATCCGGTGAAGCCGCCGGAAAAGCCGGGCCCGGGTACACGGCTGTGCGGCATCGCCGGACCGTTCACGAGATAGCCGGTCGCGACACCATCCCGATCGACATTGGTGACGATCATCATGAATTGGCGGTGCGAATTGATCCATCCCTCGGCGCTCACCCACACGCCGAGAAAGCGGCGGATATTGTCCGGTACGTCACTTGCCGGCGCGCGAACGCGATAGGCGGGAAGCGGCAGCTGCTTCTCGGCGGCCAGCGCGGTGATCCGCTCGACATCCTGCTCCGGCACGATGCCGTGATCCTGCGGCACAAGCCAGTGCGCCAATTCGGCCAGAGGATGCCACATCCCGTTGGCGATCGGCGGCGCGGATGCGAATGATGCGAAGGCGATCACCGACAGGCCGGCGATCAGCAACCATCGGGGAAGTGCGGCCAAGCGTGCCGCGATGCCGCGGGGAGCGGACGTTCGGCGCGAGATGTTCTGCGATCCATGATCCTGCGGCGGCGGCACCGGCCTGGCGTCGAGGCGATAACCGCGGCGAGACACCGTCTTGATGATGCGGTGGTCATCATCGCGCAGCTTCAGGCGCAGCTCGCGGATGCACTGGACGAGCGAGTCGTCGGAAACCGCGACGTTGCCCCAGACCGCCTCGTGCAGATCCTGCTTGGATGCCAGCCGCCCGGCATTGCCGGCGAGATAGCCGAGCACCGCGAATGATTTCGGCCTGAGATCGAGATCGACGCCATCCACGCGGGCTACGCCGCGGGCGAGATCAAGCTCAAAGGAATCAAATATCAAAACGGAATCAGTCGCCGGGTCCATAGAGGTCACTCCATGCCCACAGACGGCACCAATCGGGAAAATTTAGCAGGAAATTCGCCGTTCTGTCACTTCTTCATCAGGACTTCCCTGGCGCGAAGCCGATAGTCGCGAACCGGCCCGGCATCATCTCCGGGCTCGCGGGAGGTTGGCCATGTCGAGTACCCGGTTTGCCATGTTGGTCGGGGCCGTTCTGGCGCTTGCGGCGGTGCGACCGGGACCCACCCAGGCGCAGGACGTCGTAAGGGTCGGGCTGGTGATGCCATTGACCGGCGTTCTGGGGCCGGTCGGCAAGCAGGCGGTCGCCGGGGCGCGGCTCTACATGGCGCAGCACGGTGACATGGTCGCCGGCCGCAAGATCGAATTGATCGTCCGGGACGATGCCAGCGTGCCCGACAATGCCAAGCGCATTGCGCAGGAGCTGATCGTCAACGACGAGGTGGCGATCCTCGGCGGCGGGCTAACGCCGAGCGTGCTGGCGCTCGCGCCGCTGGCCAATGAAAGCAAGACGGCAACCGTCGTCATGGTATCGGGCACCTCGATCGTGACCGAACGGTCGCCTTACTTCGTGCGCACCAGCTGGACGCACGCGCAGCAGGCCAGCGTGCTGGCGGATTGGGCGGCGCGGAACGGATCGAAACGGGCCACCATCATAGCGTCCGACTGGGCACCCGGGCGCGAAGCCGCCGGCGTATTTTCGGCGAGCTTCACCGTGGCCGGCGGAACGATTGTCGAAGCGCTGAAAGTGCCGCTGGCCAACCCCGATTTCGCGCCGTTCCTGCAGCGCGCGCGGGATGGCAATCCCGACACCCTGTTCATTTTTGTCCCGACAAGCCAGGCCGGTATCCTGGCCAAGCAGTTTGTCGAGCGCGGGCTCGACAAGAGCGGGATCAAGCTGATCGGCCCCGGCGACATCGCTGACGACGAGGACCTGCCGGGCATGAGCGATGCGATGATCGGCATGATCACGGCGGGGTTCTACTCCGCCGCGCATCCATCCGACCTGAACCGCGACTATGTCGCGGCGTTCCGCAAGGCCAACGCGAATGTTCGACCGAACTTCATCAGCGTCAGCGCCTATGACGGCATGCATCTGATCTACGAGGCGCTGAAGGTGACCGGCGGCAAGACCAATGGCGATGCGCTGGTCGAAGCCATGAAGGGCATGGCCTGGGAAAGCCCGCGCGGCCCGATGTCGATCGACCCGAAGACGCGCGAGGTCGTCCACGACATCTACATTCGCAAGGTCGAGAAGGTCGGCGGCGAGCTCTACAGCGTCGAGCAGGAGACGTTCAAGGCGGTCAAGGACCCCGCCAAGGTCGCGAACCGATGAGGGAGGCGGAGTAGCAGCTGATCCGGCTTGGCGTAGGCCTTTGCGGTGTCCCGGCGTAGCGGGTGACGGCCGACACAGGACTTGCGTTCAGACCATCCCCCCTGCAACACGACCGATCCCGAGCCAGCAAACCAGCCTCGTCCAACGCCACTCCGACGCTTCAAGCGCGCGCCCGCGCGATCGTGCCGCCGACGATCTGCATGGCAACGCCGAGCACCCAGCCCGCCATGATGGCCGCGGTCCAGCCGATGTCCGGCTCGCTGCGCAGCACGACGACGCCAACCGAGAAGAACGCAACCATTGTCGCGAGGAAGGTCCCGATCGCGCCGAGCAGCTCCGCCGCGTCGATCTTGCGCATCGAGGCCGTATCCTTCGGATGGAACAGCTTGGGGGGCGTATCGATGCCGAGATAGAAGCCGATCGCGCCGCCCAGCATCATGATGAGCAGGAACGCCTGCGAGGTCAGCGCCGAGACGCTCGAGCCGACATGGATGGCGACAAACAGACCGCTTGCAGCTCCCGCCAAAGCAAGGCCGAAGCGCTCAAGGACATGGGCAAATTTTCTGACGTGGCTGCGCATGGCTGTGCCTCATCAATGAATTGCGCCGCTATCAGGCTAGGCCTTTTCGCAGCAGCGCGAAAGCGGTCACCTCTCACATGGCCGCGACCACGTGACGCTTTGTGCGCTAGTTCACACCTATCGCGGCATGGAATGATTAAAGAGCGATCAAAGGTAGCAAACGATCCGGTCCCTGCTACGCTGCGCCATCCGCTTCATTCGTTTCAGCGAGCGTCTTTCAATGCCGAGTCCGAAGATCATTATTCTGTCCGATGGCACCGGCAACGCCGCTTCCAGCGTCTGGCGCACCAATGTCTGGCGAATCTTCCAGTCGCTCGATTTGCAGGGCAATACGCAGGCCGCCAAGTATGATGACGGCGTCGGCACGTCGAAATTCATTCCGCTGGCAATCCTCGGCGGCGCCTTCGGCTACGGCCTCAAGCGCAACATCCTCGACGCCTACAAGTTCATCTGCCGGAACTACGACCACGCGAAAGATTCGAAGGTCTACCTGTTCGGATTCAGCCGCGGCGCGTTCACCGTGCGCACGCTCGCCGCACTCATCCTCGATCAGGGCCTGATCGTCGCGGACACCGAATCCGAGCTCCACGACGGCGCGGTGAAGGCCTATCGCGCATACCGGGCCGAGGGCTACCACTCGATCTGGCGCATCGAGGTGCTGTTCCGCGCGCTGCGCGACTATGTTCTTGTGCCGCTGTGGGATCGCCTTCGAGGCAACAAGCCGTATGCAAGGATCGCGCGGAAGCCGGTGCCAGCGATCGAGTTCATCGGCATCTGGGACACCGTCGCGGCCTATGGCCTGCCGATCGACGAGATGACGCGCGGCATCTCCAACTGGGTGTGGCCGCTCGAACTGCCGAACCGGATTCTCAGCCCGAAGGTCAAGTGCGCGCGACACGCGCTGGCGCTTGACGACGAGCGCACGACCTTTCATCCGGTGCTCTGGACCGAGCAAGAGCCGGGACAGCCCGCGCCGGCGGTGCCGACCAGCATCGATGGCGAGCGCCTCGTCCAGGTCTGGTTCGTCGGAATGCATGCCAATGTCGGCGGCGGCTATCCGGACGACGCCGTCGCCTTCGTGCCGCTGGCCTGGCTGGTCGACGAAGCCGTCAAGCGCGGCCTCGCATTCAAGAGCGCACCGATCGCCGACCCTGACGCGATCAAGTCAATCAAGTCCTCCGAGGACAAGGATGGGCGCCTCTACGATTCCCGGGCCGGCCTCGGCGCGTACTACCGGTACGGTCCGCGCAAGGTCGCCGACCTCTGCAACGATCCCTATGCCGGCGTCAGCGTGCCGATGCCGAAGATCCACGAGAGCGTGTTCGAGCGGATCGACAGCGGCGCCAATGCCTATGCCCCGATCGGACTTCCGCCGAACTACGTGGTCGTCTCGCGCAGCGGCCAGGTCACCCCGCTCGGCGCCAATACGTTTGAGACGCCTGCGGGCGCACCGGCGCGCTATGCCGCGCAGGAGAAGCTGTGGAACTACGTCTGGATGCGGCGGATCGCCTACTTCGCCACGCTGGCGGCGTCGCTGCATCTGGCCGCGTTCTGGCTGTTCCATAACCAGCACAAGGAGCACGAATTCAGCTCACCTGTCAGGATGATCTCTGAGCTGGTGCGCTTCGTTCAATCGTTTCTGCCCGATTCCTTTCATTGGTGGACCGATTGGTACGCCGGCAACCCGGAATGGTTCGCCGGCGGCATCCTCGCTGTCATCGTGCTGATGGGTGCAGGCAGTTCGCTCAGCGCCACGATTCGGGACAGGATGCGGATCATCTGGCGTGACCGCGCGAAGCCTGTGCCGCTCTCCGGGTTCATGCACGATGCGATCTATCGATTCCGTACCAGCGCGGTCTATCAGTGGATTCTCAATGTCGGAAAGCGGCATGTCGTCCCTTTCCTGCTCACGGCCCTGCTGGTCTGGTTCAGCGCGACGCTGGTCAGCCACTTCCTGTTCAATCTCGCCGATTCGACGGGGGCATTCTGCAAGGGCACTGCAACGGACAAGCTTGTCGCCGTCGACAAGGGCATCCCGCAGGATGCCGCCGACTTCGACACCGGCGCCATCTGTGCGCCGACCGGTCTCAAGGTGCGCACGGGATTCAAGTACGAGATCGCGATCACGATGTCGGAGCCATGGGAGGACGCCGGCCGCGCGGTGACGCCGATCGGATACCGGACCTCGACCATCGAAGGCACAAAGCAGTTGCGCGGCTATTTTGCGATCTTCCTGCGGCGGATCCTGTTCCGGCCGTGGTTCAGGCTGATCGCACGGGTCGGAGAGACCGGCGTCGACGAGTATTTCCTCGACCCCCTGCCGGTGTCGAACACCGACCCGCAGGTCTACAAGGCGAGGTTCACCGCCGATCGCAGCGGCGAGATCTTCCTCTACGTCAACCAGGCCGTCATCGGCCTGCCCTGGATCTGCGGATGGTTCTACGGCGACCATAAGGGCAAGGCGAAGGTCACGGTGCGGCTGCTGTAGGGAGCCGCGATCGGGCCCACAGCATCGCGGCCCAACGGGTGCGCACGGCGTGACCGATCTGTGATCCTGCCGACAGATCAGGTTGTAGATTGTCTGGCATACTCTCCTTGCTAGATCAGCTGCCCCGACGCCCGGAACGATCCGACGCGACTTCAGGGATCGCCGGGCGACGTTGACGCGCCAGGTTCATGTCGACCGGAAAGTTCTCATCAGGGATTTGGAGGCATCACCATGATTTCCACAATTCAGGCGTTCCCGACCACCGACGGCATCTTCGTGGTCTGGGAGGTCGCGGCAATGATCCCGGACTGCCTCGGCTTTGCGCTGTATCGTCAGCAGCAGGGCAAAAGTGCAACCGTGGTCGACACCTGGGTCGGGTTCGAGGACCAGGCGCAGGATCACAAGCCGGGCGAACATCGGCCGAGCACCGAATGGCCGGTGCAGAAGACGAACTGGACCGATTTCCTGGCGCCGATTGACGCGCCGGTCCGCTATGGCGTCGTTCCGGTTCTCAAGGACGGCGCCGCCAAGGTGAAGCCCGCCTACAGTGCGCCAGCGACATGGACCGAATACGTCTCGGCCATGCCGTCGGGCCCGCTCAAGCCGTGGTTCAACCGCGGCACGATCTCGGCGCAATGGCTGTCGCGCGCGATCGGCAAGGACAAGAAGCCGGCGCAAACCCTGGAGAAGGCTATCTCGACCAAGGGCAACAAGATCCGCGACTTCCTCAAGGGCCAGCTCGGCGCCCGCATGCTGGCGCTGTTGGCCGATGCCAAGAAGAGCAAGCGCGACGTCTATCTCGCGCTCTACGAGCTCAACGACCCTGAGCTGATCGCCGCGCTGACCGCAATGAAAGGCAAGGCGCACGTCGTGCTCGGCAACAGCACCGGCAAGTCCGACGCCACCGCCAAGGACACCGAGAAGAACGCCGGCGTGCTGAAGAAGGCCGGCGTCGACATCGTCCGCCGCAAGATCGCGCCGAGCCGTTACGCTCACAACAAGTTCGCGGTGTTCTGCGACGGCGCGCAGAAGCCGAAGGTGGTCTGGACCGGCAGCACCAACTGGACCCGGACCGGACTGTGCACCCAGAACAACAACGGGCTCGAGATCACCGACGACAAGGTCGCGGCGGCCTATCATGACCATTGGAAAGCGATCTACGCCGACGGCAGCAAGTCGCCGAAGGCGCTGGCCGTGGCCGGCGATCACGAATGGCCCTTCACCATCGGCAAGTCGAAGCTCAGCGTCTGGTTCACGCCCACCACCAGGAGCGGCGACCTCAAGGAAGCCACCAAGATGATCGAGGACACCGAGCATGGCGCGGTGTGCCTGATGCTCAATCCCGGCAACAAGGGCCTGCTCGGCCCGATCCTGGAGAAGGCGCAGGACAAGAAGCTCTATGTGCGCGGGGTGCTCAACAATTTCCCGGCGCAGGGCAAGGACAGCCCGAAGGATCAGCTGCAGCTCCTGGCCGGCGACGGACAGCAGCAGGTCTTCAAGGGCAAGCAGATCGCCGACGTGATCCGGCCCGCCGGCATCGACAAGACCGCGGACTGGTGGGAGCACGAGATCAAGAACACCGGCAAATTCATGATCGCCGTGCACAGCAAGGTGATCGTGCTGGATCCGGCCGGCAAGAACCCGGTGGTCATGACCGGCTCGCACAATTTCTCCGACCGCGCCAGCACCAAGAACGACGACAACCTCGTCATCATCAGGGGCGATTCGCAGCTGGCGCTGACCTATGCCGCGCGCATCGTCAGCATCTACGGACAGTATCGCTGGCAGGCCTGGCGCAACACGCCGGAGGGCCAGAAGGACAAGGGTCTGAAGCGCAGCGACACCTGGCTGAGCAACCGCATCGGCAAGGGCTGGGCGGAAACCGAAACGCGGTTCTGGCTCGGCACCACCTGACGCCGGCGATCCGTCGTGAACACGGGGCAGCGTTACCGCTGCCCCTTGTTATCCTCTCCGCCAAACCTACGCCGCGCGGCCGACCGAGGCGTCGAGATGCTTCAGCCGCGGCAGCACCTCTTGCTTCAGGAGCCGCAGCGAATTGTGCCAGGCTTCCGGCTTGTGCTTGTAGTCGAAGCCGAACACCAGGAGCACGCCGAATCCGCCGACCTCCTGGTAGATCTGCTCGATCTTCTCGGTGACCGTCGCGGGCGAGCCGACGATCCAGTTGTTGCGCGCGCAATATTCGACCGTGACGTCGCTGTCCGGCACGTCGGGCGAGGCCTTCAGGTAATCCTTGAAACCAAAGTGGCCGAGCAGCGGCAGGAAGTACTCGCCCATCATCCGGCCCATCATGTCGCCGGTCGACAGCTTCCATGCTTCTTCATCAGTGTCGGCGACGAATACCTCGCGCACCATTCGCCAATCCTTGCGGCTCGGCGTGCGGCCGGTCTTGGCCGCGCCCGCCTCCACCGAGTCCCAGTGGCTGCCGACATAGGCCGGGTTGAGGTTGAGGCTCATCGGAATGAAGCCGCGCTCGCCGGCGAGCTTCAGCGTGTCCGAATTCTTGGAGAGCCCCGCGACGCCGATCGGCGGATGCGGCGCTTGCTGAGGCTTGATATGCGGCTTGAGGAAATCGAACATCGTGTCCGGCTTGGTCACGGTCCAGAACTTGCCCTTGTGGGTCCAGGGAGCCGGCTCGGTCCACATCTTCAAAATGATCTCGAGCGCCTCGCGGGTCATGTCGCGGTTCTGTCCTGACATGCCGTCGACATTGAACATCGCCCAGTCGCTCGGCAGCCCGGAGGCCGCGACGCCGAAGTTGAGCCGCCCGTTCGAGAGGTGATCAAGCATCGCGACGCGGTTGGCGAGCTCGGCCGGGTGATGATACGGCAGCAGGAAGCCGCCGGGCCCGATGCGGATGTTCTTGGTCTGCAGCAGCGCCTGCGCGATCAACAGATCAGGCGACGGATGCGGCTCCCAGGGTGCGGTGTGGTGCTCGCCGATCCAGGCTTCCTGATAGCCGAGCTCGTCGAGCCAGCGCAGCACCTGCAGGTCCCAGTCGTGGCCCTCCTTCAATCCGCACTCCGGCGGATGCGACGGCATCGCGAAGTATCCGAGTTCCATGGGTTTCCTCTCTTTGTTCGATGCGTGTCTTGCGCACGCGCTTCGAGAGTACCTGCCCGGGCTGCGGCAGAACAATGGCCCTGTCGCATCAGCTCGGCCCGGATCTATGCGTAGGGCGTATCCTTCAGCATGATCGCGATACCGGAAAAGCTTCGCTCCATGATCCGCAGGAAGGTCTCGCGTGACGTCGCAGCCGACCTGCGGGCCTTGTGCTCGCGAAGCCCTTCCGCATAGGCGACGGTCAGCGCCGTGACCACCATCGACGCGGCGAGCCGGGCATCGGCATCGGCGAGCGGGCGCTTGATGGCTGCCGCCAGCACGCTCGCGAGATCATCGACCAGTTCGTCACGCATCTCGCGCGCCCGCGCCGAGAGCGCCGGGCTTTCGGCGACGGTGCGCCAGAATTTCGCCGTCGCGTCGGTGAATTTCGCGAACGGATGCACGCGATCCGCCAGGCTGTGCACCAGCTTGCGGAGGGTTGCGATCGGCGCCTCGCCCGCCGGCCGCTCGGCAAAGCCGGCCCGCAGCATCTGCCGGCTTTCCTCTTCACGGTCGAAGAACAGGTCTTCCTTGCGTGGAAAGTAATTGAACACAGTCATCCGGGAGACCTCGGCGGCCTCGGCGACTTCGGCCACCGAAACATTGTCGAAGCCGCGTTCCAGGAACAGCTCGGTGGCGACATCCGAGATCGCCTGGCGCGTCGCCTCCTTCTTCCGCTCGCGCAATCCGCCCTGATTTGACATGCGGGAATTTGTACCATAGTAAATAGTATACTGAGTATAATTTTATGGTGACGGCGTGACGCGTGAACGAACCGATGTGGTTGTGGTCGGTGCCGGGCCGACCGGACTGCTGCTGGCGATCGAACTGACCCTGGGCGGCGCCGACGTGATCGTGATCGAGCGGCTGACCGAGCCCGACCAGACCATCAAGGCCGGCGCGATCGGCGCGCTGGCAGGCGAGGCTCTGGAGCGCCGCGGCCTCGGCGACGCGATGAATGCGGTCGAACGCAGCATGGCGGACAGCATGTCCAGGCTCATGAAGGGCTCGGGCGATGCGAGCGACCTGCCGTTCAAGAAATTCGGCGGTCACTTCTCGGGCATTTTCCTGATCGACCAGACGCGTCAGCGCGAGCCGGACCGGCGGTTGCGCGGGGTGAACCAGCAAGCCCTGGAAAGCATGCTTGCCGAGCGCGCCCACGCGCTCGGCATCGAGATCAGGCGCGGCTGCGAGTTGATCGATTTCGAGGATAGCGGCGACGGCGTCGTGGTGCAAACTAAGGACGCGTCCGGCGATGCCACGCTGCACGCGGCCTATCTGGTCGGCTGCGACGGCGGACGCAGCGCCGTGCGCAAGCGCGCGGGCTTCGCATTCCCCGGCACCGAACCGACCCTCACGGGACACCAGGCCATCGTCGATCTCGATCATCCGGATCGGCTTCTGCCGGTCGGCTGGCGACGGACGCCGGTCGGCATGATGGCGTATGGACCGATTCCTGGCCGGGTGTTCCTGGCCGAATTCGATGGGCCGCCGGCCGATCGCAGCGCGCCGGTCACGCGCGAGGAGATCGAGACCACCCTGCGCCGGATCAGCGGGGCCGACGTTCGCGTCACCGCCGTCAAGACCGCGACGCGCTTCACCGACAATGCGCGGCAGGCCGACAGCTATCGCAGGGGCCGCGTCCTCTTGGCGGGCGATGCGGCGCATGTGCACTCGCCATTCGGCGGACAAGGCCTCAATCTCGGCCTGCTCGATGCGGTCAATCTCGGCTGGAAACTTGCGGCAGTCGTGTGCGATCGCATGCCCGAAAGCCTGCTCGACAGCTACACCGAAGAGCGGCATCCGATCGCGGCAAGGGTGCTCGCCAACACCCGCGCCCAGGTCGCCTTGATGCGGCCTGATGTCATGACGGACGCCTTGCGCGAGATCGTTGCTGACCTGATGAGCCTTGACGAGGGCACCCGCTATTTCGGCGAAATGATCAGCGGCGTCAGGATCCGTTACGATCTCGGCAGCGACCATCCCTCGATCGGCCGGCTCTCCGGCAATTTTGCTCTCGGCGACGACGGCGCGGAAACAACCCTGTTCGATCAGATGGAGGACGGCAGGGCCGTGCTGGTCGATGCGACTGATGGAGCCGCGTCAGCGATCGCGGCACGCTGGGATATCTTCGTGCGATGCGTGCCGCGACGTAGCGGCGCTTCGCTGCTGATCCGCCCGGATGCCTGCATCGCCTGGGCGGCCGACGACGCCGACACGACGGGCCTCGACACCGCGCTGACGCGCTGGTTCGGGCCCGCCATGCAGTGATCTCGCAAGCGAGGTGCGCTGTCAGCGCGTCCCGAACGTGGTCTTGCCGAACAGCGCCTTCTGCGTCGAGGGCTGCGAGCGCCAGTATTGCGGCGGCGCGCTCACCTCGCCGCCGAGCTCGGCGGCGGCGTGCCAGCCCCAGCGTGGGTCGTAGAGCATGCCGCGGGCGAGCGCGACCATATCGGCCTTGCCGGACGAGACGATCTCCTCCGCCTGCTTCGCTTCCGTGATCAGGCCGACCGCCATCGTGGTAACGCCGGTCGCCTCCTTGACCGCCAGCGCCGCCGGCACCTGATAGCCCGGCCCGAGCGGGATCTTCTGCAACGGCGAGACGCCGCCGGAGGAGACATCCATCCAGTCGACGCCGCGCTTCTTCAGCTCCTTGGCAAACTCGATGGTCTGCGCAAGGTCCCAGGCGCCCTCGACCCAGTCGGTCGCCGACACCCGCATGCCGATCGGCTTGTGATCCGGGAATACGGCGCGCACGGCATCGAACACTTCGAGCGGGAAGCGCATGCGATTTTCCAGCGAGCCGCCATAGCGGTCGGTCCGCTTGTTGGCGATCGGCGACAGGAACTGGTGCAGCAGATAGCCATGCGCGCCGTGCAGCTCGAGCGCATCGATGCCGAGCCGGTCGGCGCGCTTTGCCGACGCGACAAAGGCCTCGCGGATGCGCGTCAGGCCGGCGTCGTCGAGCGCCACCGGCGCGGCCTCGCCTTCCTTGTGCGGGACGTTGGATGGTCCGACCGTCTGCCAGCCGCCTTCGGCAATCGGGATCAACTGCCCGCCCTCCCAGGGGCGCTGGCTCGACGCCTTGCGGCCGGCATGGGCGAGTTGCATGGCGACCGCCGCTTTCGAATGCTTGCGCACCGAGGCCAGGATCGGCTTCAGCGCCGCCTCGTTGGCGTCGTTGTAAAGACCGAGGCAGCCGGGCGTGATCCGCCCGATATCCTCGACATGGGTGGCCTCGATGCAGAACATCGCCGCGCCCGACAGGGCCAGCATGTTGATGTGGGTGAAGTGCCAGTCGTTGGCGGAGCCGTCGACGGCCGAATACTGGCACATCGGCGAGACCATGATGCGATTGGAGAGTTTCAGGTCGCGCAGTTCGATCGGAGAGAACAGGGTGCTCATGCGGCGGATATCCGGGATCGGGGAGAGGGCCCGGTTAAGATAGAGGCAGCACGGCCGATCACCAACCGTCCGGAAGGCCGCGCAGGCCGGGGCGCAGATCAGCAATGTCCTGACGGGGTCCCTCCGGGCCGGCGCTCTCAGTCCACCAGCGTGAACTGCAGCAGCAGATTGCGCTGGATCAGGGAGAAATTGTCGTCGGAGACCATGGTCAGCACGGTCTCGCCCTCCTCCGTGACATGGGCGTCGATGCCTTCCATATTGTCGATCTCGTTGCCGAGATCGGCATTGAAGATCGCGGGGCCATCGACCACGGCGCCGGGCGCGATCTCGGACAGCGCGAGACGGCGGATGCGGATGCCGACGCCGCCGAACCAGGAGAATTTCCGCTCCAGGATCAACAGGCCGCCCGACGGCAGCAGGACCGCGTCGCTGATGTCGAAATTCTCGGTGCGGCGGACGCTGAACTGGCCCGGCGTCTTGCCGCCGACCAGGAAGGCAATCAAATTGCCGCTCGCATCGAGCCCGCGTTCCGAGAACGCGATCAGCGTGCCGGCGAGCGGCTGGCCCATGGCCTTGGGCACGAAGACGAGGCCCTCCAGCCCCTTGTTGTTGGGAAGCCTGCGCGCCGCCGCCGGCAGCGCAATCACCTCGCCGCGCGAGCGGGTAAAGCCCTTGGCGAAGTCGAAGCGCAGCACCTGGTTGACCCGCTCGAGCCCGACATAGGCGAACGAGCCGTCGAGCGCCAGCGATTCCGAATCATACCAACCGCGGGTCGCGGTGATCGGCCTGCCGTCGGCGCCGAGCAGCGGTGCCGCCTCGACGTCGTCGAGCCCGACCATCTCCCGGCCACGATAAACGATGCGGCCGGTGAACCAGCTGCCCTGGTCGCTGACCGCGATGAAGCGTTCGCCCTTGGGATCGAGCCGTAGCGCGGAGAGGCCGCCGAAGCCGGAGAACGACGAGGTCAGGATCAGACCGCTGCGATATTCCAGCGCGCCGAACCGCGTGCGCGCGCGATCGCGGATGTCGAACGACGGCAGCGGCCGCGCGTTGACGCCGATCGAAACCGGTTCGTTGACCCGGTAGGGGCTCGGCCTCGCAGCCGGCCTCGGCGTTGCCGGCGGCTGGGTCGCGCTCTGCGCCTGCGCAAGACGCGGCAATGCGGCGGCCGACAGCCCCGCCGCCATACCCTGGAGGAAACGGCGGCGGCTAGGGGACGAGCGCATGTCTCACGAGTGGAGGCGGCGCCGGATGCCCGGCGCGGGCGCCGAGCCGTGGGTCTCGCTGAACAGCTCGGCGAGCTTTTCGGTGATGGCGCCGCCAAGCTCTTCGGCGTCCACGATGGTCACGGCGCGGCGATAGTAGCGCGTCACGTCGTGACCGATGCCGATCGCGATCAGCTCGACCGGCGAGCGGGTCTCGATCTCGTCGATGATGTGACGCAGATGCCGCTCGAGATAGTTGCCGGGATTGACCGACAGCGTGGAGTCGTCGACCGGCGCGCCGTCGGAGATCATCATCAGGATGCGGCGCTGCTCGGGGCGCGCGAGCAAGCGCTTGTGCGCCCAGTCGAGCGCCTCGCCGTCGATGTTCTCCTTGAGCAGGCCTTCGCGCATCATCAGCCCGAGGTTTTTCCGCGCGCGACGCCAGGGTGCGTCAGCCGACTTGTAGATGATGTGCCTGAGATCGTTGAGGCGGCCCGGATTGGCCGGCTTGCCGGCCGCGAGCCACGCCTCGCGCGACTGCCCGCCCTTCCAGGCGCGCGTGGTGAAGCCGAGGATCTCGACCTTGACGCCGCACCGCTCCAGCGTGCGCGCCAGAATGTCGGCGCAGGTGGCGGCGACCGTGATCGGGCGGCCGCGCATCGAGCCGGAGTTATCCAGCAGCAGCGTCACCACGGTGTCGCGGAAGGTCGCCTCCTTCTCATGCATGAAGGACAGCGGATGATAGGGATCGGTGACGACGCGCGACAGCCGCGCCGGATCGAGGATGCCCTCCTCGAGATCGAAATCCCAGGCGCGGTTCTGCTGCGCCATCAGCCGGCGCTGCAAGCGGTTGGCGAGCCGCGCCACGATGCCCTGCAGATGCGCGAGCTGCTTGTCGAGATAGGAGCGCAGCCGCTCGAGCTCGTCGTGATCGCAAAGGTCTTCGGCGGCGATCACCTCGTCGAACTTCGGCGCGAAGGCGTGATATTCCGGACCGCGCGGCTCGTTCTGTCCGCGCGCATTCGGCCGCGTCGCCTCGCCCGGCGTCTCGTCGTCGCCGAGCTCGCCGTCGTCGAACGTATCAGACGTGGAGGCCTGCGCGCTCTCCATCGCGCTTTCGCTCATCTCTTCCGCTGACGTCTGCGCCTGGTCGGCGCTCATCTCCTGCGCGGCATCGGAGTCGGGCGAGCCCTCGGCGCCGGACTGATCGCTCTCGCCGTCCTGGTTCTCGTCCTGGTCGTCGTCATCGTCCGAATCCATGTTGCGGTCGTCGCCGAGATCGAGCGCCGACAGCAGATCATGGACGAGGTCGCCGAACCTCGCCTGGTCCTCGGTGAAACGGCTGAGCTTGTCGAGCCGCGAGCCGATCTTGTCCTCCAGGGTCGGACGCCAGAGATCGACCATCTTCTTGGCGGCCGCGGGCGGCGCCATGCCGGTGAGACGTTCGCGCACCAGCATCGCCAGCGCATCCGACAGCGGCGCGTCGGCGCGATCGGTGATCTCGTCATACTTGCCGCGGTGGAAATGATCGTCGAGCATCGCGGTGAGGTTCTTCGCGACGCCCGCCATCCGCCGCGAACCGATCGCCTCGACGCGCGCCTGCTCGACCGCCTCGAACACGCCGCGCGCCTGCGGGTTACCCGGCATCAGCTTGCGATGCACCTTGGGATCGTGACAGGCGATCTTGAGCGCGATCGAATCGGCGTGGCCGCGCACGATCGCCGCATCGCGCTTGGTCATCTTGCGCGCCGGCTCCGGCAGCCGCGCCTTGCCGGGCGCGAGCCCCGGGCGCTCGGCGGCGAAGGAGACCTCGAGCTCCGGCTTCTTGGCGATCGCCTTCAGGCACGCCGACACCGAGCGCTTGAACGGCTCGGTCGGCGCTTCCTTGGATCCGGGACGGAATTTGATGTTGGAGGTTGTCATAGCGATTTCGTAAACCAATGGCGCGTTACGCCGCCGGGATACCCCTCAATCGAACCGAACTCTTTATATCCGTTGGCGCGGTAGAAGCCCGGCGCCTGGAAGCTCATCGTATCCAGATAGGATCGCGTCGCTCCGAAGCGCCGCGCCTCGTCCTCGATCGCCTTGATCAGCTTCGCGCCAAAGCCCTTGTTGCGAAACTTCTGCTCCATCCAGAACAACTGGATGAACAACACCGCGGTCCAGACCTCGCCGACGATGCCGCCGACAATCTCGTCGCCTTGCCGCAGCGAGATGGCGAAGCGCTTGTACTTCTGCTTCCCCATCTTCTCGTTGTTGTAGTGGAGCAATCCGCCGAGCACCGCTTTCTTCGTCTGTGTGACTGTGCGCTCGACGGAGATTTTCGGCATGGACTAGCTGAGCGCCACGTTGACCGAGGATTCCGGCAGCTCGACGTTGAAGCAGCGCTGGTAGAACTCGGCGACCAGCGGCCGTTCCAGCTCGTCACACTTGTTGAGGAAGGTGACGCGGAACGCGAAGCCGATGTCGCTGAAGATGTCGGCGTTCTCGGCCCAGGTGATCACCGTGCGCGGGCTCATCACCGTCGACAGGTCGCCGTTGGCGAACGCGTTGCGGGTGAGATCCGCCAGCCGCACCATCTTGTTGACGATGTCGCGGCCTTCCTGGGTGCGATAGTGCTTCGCCTTCGCCAGCACGATCTCCACTTCCTCGTCATGGGCGAGGTAGTTCAGCGTGGTGACGATCGACCAGCGGTCCATCTGGCCCTGGTTGATCTGCTGGGTGCCGTGATAGAGGCCCGAGGTATCGCCGAGGCCGACCGTGTTGGCGGTCGAGAACAGGCGGAACGCCGGATGCGGCTTGATCACCTTGTTCTGGTCGAGCAGCGTCAGGCGGCCGGAGACTTCCAGCACGCGCTGAATCACGAACATCACGTCCGGGCGGCCGGCGTCGTATTCGTCGAACACCAGCGCGATATTGTGCTGCAGCGCCCAGGGCAGGATGCCGTCGCGGAATTCGGTGACCTGCTTGCCTTCCTTGACCACGATCGCGTCCTTGCCGACGAGGTCGATACGGCTGATGTGGCTGTCGAGGTTGACGCGCACGCAGGGCCAGTTGAGGCGGGCCGCAACCTGCTCGATGTGGGTGGACTTGCCGGTGCCGTGATAGCCGGTGACCATCACGCGGCGGTTCTTGGCAAAGCCCGCGAGGATCGCGAGCGTGGTGGCGCGGTCGAAGCGGTAGTCGCTGTCGACTTCCGGCACATGCGGATCGACTTCGGAATAGGCGGGAACTTCCAGGTCGCTATCGATCCCGAAGACCTGCCGGACCGACACCTTCATGTCGGGCAAGCCGACGGGTTCCTGAGCTTTGGTCTGGACGGCGGTCGTCATTCATCCTCCGAGGTCGCGGGCGTTCCCGAAACCAGATTAATCGTTTGGCTGCGGATGGGGTGCTTCGCATAAGCCTAGCAGAGAGCAACGGTTGGCAGAAGCCCGCGAGCAAATCAAAGTTCCGTTGTTCTATCATAAAGATAGGAGCGAAACTCGGTTTTTGGAAGGCTGCCCTGCAAATCCCGCCGTACTTTTGCCGCAGCACCACGACGGCCGGCCCGGGCCGGGCACTTTTCAGCCCGGCGGGGAGTTGTTAGCTCTCAAATCGATAACACCGCCACATGGGAATTTTGTGACTTCATTCCTTGACCCTTTGATCGCGTTCGTTTCGGCCCATGCCTGGCTTGCCTATCTGACGCTGTTTCTGGCCGCCCTGCTGGAGGCGGTGCCGGTGGTCGGCTCCCTGGTGCCGGGGTCGACCATCATCCTGGCGTTGAGCGCGCTGGTGCCGGGCGGCGAATTAAAGCTGTTGCCGGTGCTCGCCGCGGCGGCCGCCGGCGCGATGCTCGGCGACGGCACCGCCTACCTGATCGGCCACCGCAGCCAGCGCGAGATCCTGTCGGCCTGGCCGCTTTCCAACTACCCGCGCGTGGTCGCGCAGAGCGAGGCCTTCTTCAACCGCTGGGGCGTGCTCGCGGTGTTCTTCGCCCGCTTCGTGCCGCCGATCCGCGCCTTCGTGCCGATCACGGCCGGCGCGCTCGACATGCCGCCGGTGCGCTTCTACGCGGTCAACATCCCCGCGATCCTGCTCTGGGCGCCGGCGCATGTGCTGCCCGGCGTGCTCGCCGTCACCGCGCTGCATGACTATGCCGGCCTGCCGCATCATGGCCATGTCGGCAAGCATCTGTGGATGTTTGCGGTCGCGGGCGGCGCCGTGATCCTGGCGCTGGCCGTCTGGACCATCCGCCGCCGGCACGGCGGCAGCCTGATCGAACCGGCCAAGCCGGCGAAATAATTCCTTTCACTTGCGCATGATCTTCTCGGAAAACCGGTCTCCACTTTTCCGGATCATGCGCTAGATGCTGTTGGTCGTTCCCGCCCGCCCGGGCGCCGGACCGACATAGCGCGCGCGAGGCCTGATCAACTTGCCGAGCTGAAGCTGCTCGCTGGCATGTGCGATCCAGCCGACGCTGCGGGCCATCGCAAACAGCGCCAGCTCGCTGCCCGCCGGCATCCGCAGCGCATGCACCAGCACCGCCAGCGCGTAATCGATGTTGACGAATTCGCCGGTCGCTTCCGCGATCCGCTCCGGCACTTCCCTGGTGAATTTCCGCGGCGCGCCGGCCCGCGTCAGCGCCTCGAGCAGCGAGATCGCCCGCGGATCGCCCTTCTTGTAGACGCCGTGCCCGAAGCCGGCGAAACGCTCGCCAAGCGCGACGCGCTCGCGGACCACCGGCGCAACGTCACTATCGAGCATCGTCTTGACGAGGCGCGAGGCGAGCACGCCGGCGCCGCCATGCATCGGTCCTTTCAGCGCGACGAGACCCGCAATGACAGCGTCGTACAGATTGAGCCCGGTCGATGCCGCGCAGCGTGCGGTGAAGGTCGACGCATTCAGTTCGTGATCGGCGAGCAGCACCAGCGCGCGGCGGATCAGGTCGGGCGCGTGCTTGTTGCCTGGCGTCCAAACCTGCGCCACCTGCTCGTGCAGCGGCTCGTTCGATGGCGTAGCGTTCAGCATGGTCGCGACCAGCAGCCGCAGGATGCGGCCGCCGACCATGGCGCGGCCGTCGGGCGCGCGCGTGAAGGCGCCGGGATCGGCACTTGCCGCCAGCGCCAGCACCGCGACCGTGCGGTCGATCGGCTGGGCGCGGCGCGCGGCTTCGGCGATCGCGCGCATTTCGTCCGAGACGTGCGGGCAATTGTCCGGTGCGAACGGATCGACGCCGGTGACATCCCACAGCAACGTCGCGGTGTGCTCCAGTGTGTCGCGCTCAGCGAGCTCGACGCAGTTGACGCCGCGATAGATCGGGCCCTGCTCGGTGATGGTCGCGATCGCCGAATCCATCACCGGCAGATCGGCGTCGAAATTACGGAAGCCGCGCGGCTCCGGCGACGGCACGCGGCGCTCCTTCAACCCCCTGATGTCCTCGGCGCGGTAGCGGTGGCTGCGCGAATCCAGCGACGGCTCGGAGCGGATCAGCCCGCGGCTGACATAGGCGTAGAGGGTCGCCGGCGAGATCGCGAGCTCGGCGGCGGCTTCGCGAGCGGAGAGGTAAAGCTCGGCGGATTTTTTCATATTGATTTATATAATCAAGATTGATCAACTCGTCGAGAGGCCTGACCTTGAAGGGGTGAAGCAAGGAGATCAGGCCATGAATATGCACCTCACCAAGAGCCAGATCGGTCTGGACGGCGTTCCTGCCGCCGAGACCGTGTTGAGCCATGTCGACGGCGAGCGCGGCGAATTGATCATCGCCGGCGAGCACGTCGCCGACCTCGCGGGCAAGTCGAGCTTCGAGGGCGTCACGGCGCGGCTGTGGAACGGCGCTACCGGCAAGTCGCTGAGTGAAGCC
This sequence comes from Bradyrhizobium sp. USDA 4538, assembly GCF_024171045.1. Lineage (NCBI taxonomy): Bacteria > Pseudomonadati > Pseudomonadota > Alphaproteobacteria > Hyphomicrobiales > Nitrobacteraceae > Bradyrhizobium > Bradyrhizobium sp. USDA 4538. Next base: position 4,162,474 of record NZ_JALJZE010000001.1, on the reverse strand, counting down.
AATGTCCGCGCCAGCCTCGGCGCCGCCCGCGAACGCGCCTTCGCCCGCCTGCCGGACCTGCTGCCGGCGAGGCGCGGCATGTCGATCGTCGACGGCTTCCGGGCCGCGATCGCGGGCCTGCGCGGCGAGAACGGGCTTGAGCATGAGGCGACCATCGTCGGCGCCTTCCCGGTGATTGCGGGCGCCCTGGTCCGGCACGCCAAGGGACACGACCCGATCGCGCCGGACCCGAATGCCGGCCACGCCGCCGACACGCTGCGGATGCTGCTGGGCCGCAAGGTCGAGCCGCGCGAGGTCGCCGCGCTCGACGCCTATCTCGTCACGGTCTGCGACCACGGCATGAATGCGTCGACCTTCACCACGCGGGTGATCGCCTCGACGCAGGCCGACCTGTTCGCGGCGATCACCGGCGGCTATTGCGCGCTGACCGGCCCGCTGCATGGCGGCGCACCTGAGCCGGTGCTCGAAATGCTGGACGCGATCGGCACGCGCGAGCGGATCAAGCCCTGGGTCGACGGCGCGCTGGCGCACGGCGAACGGCTGATGGGATTCGGTCACCGCGTCTATCGCGTGCGCGACCCGCGCGCCGACGTGCTGAAGGTCGCGGTCGAGCGCCTCGAGGCCAGTGGTGCCGACCTGCCATTTGCCGGCGAGGTCGAGGCTTACATCCGCGAGGCGCTGCGGAAAAAGAATCCGGAGCGGCCGCTCGAGACCAATGTCGAGTTCTTCACCGCGATCCTGCTCGACGGGCTGGAAATCCCGCGGCAGGCGTTCACGCCGATCTTTGCCACCGCGCGCGCCGCCGGCTGGACCGCGCACGCCCTGGAGCAGCGGCGCACCGGGCGCCTGATCCGGCCGAGTTCGTCCTATGTCGGGGCAGTGCCGAACGGGTGAGAGCTAGACCGTTTCAACGCTTGCGACGGCGGAGCTACATATTCCGCCGTCGTCCCTGCGAAAGCACTAGCGTATATACATATCCTCCGCAGTCTTTCCGGAGTCTTCTCAAAGAGTTGGCCGAAAACCGCAGAGAACTTACTCATCTGCACTAGGGTTGCGCCCGCCGATTTCGGCTCTCGCCTAGTAGCTAACCCCTTGATGATGAGTCGGTTTTCTAGCCTCGAAGAGATGTGTAAATGCCCTAGTGCGAAAGCAGGGACCCATACGCCGCGGCCCGACAATGGGGCAATCGGGTAGACATCTTGTGCAAACGAGAACGGCCGGTGGTTATGGGCCCCTGCTCCCGTGCGCAACTGCGCACTAGGCAGGGGCGACGGAGGCAAGACTTCAGGCCTCGCGCACCACGGTCTTCAGATAATTGTACGCCTTGATGATCTCGATCAGGCGATCCTCGGTGGAGCGGTCGCCGCCATTGGCGTCGGGATGGTGCTGCTTGACCAGCGCCTTGTACTTCGACTTGACGTCTTCGAGCGTCGCCTCGGCCCCGAGCCCCATCACCTGCAGCGCCTTGCGCTCGGCGTTCATGACCTTGCGGGTCTCGGGCTTGGGCTCCGCGCCACCCGGTCCGGGGCGCCAGCGGCCGCGGCCGTTGAGCTCGGAGAATACGTGGAACGGATCGGAGGCGGCATCGAGACCGCTCTCGCCCTTCTTGCCGTTGTTGGCGCCCATCTTCCAGGTCGGACGGTGGCCGGTCAGCGCGTCCTTCTGGTAGCGCGCGACGTCGTCAGGATTCATACCCTGGAAGAAATTGTAGGACTGGTTGTATTCACGGACGTGGTCGAGACAGAAGTGCCAATACTCGCGTGAATTCTCGCGGCCTTTCGGGGCGCGATGCGCGCCCTTGTTCTGGCAACCCGCCCACTCGCAGGTCACGGCCTGCTCGCCGGCCTGCGCCTGGCGCTTCGCACTGACCTTGGTCGGCTTGATGCGAATGGAGTCGAAGAATTTTGATGAATCGATCGGCATGTTCTCTTTGACTACGCAATGCACAAATCTTCAAGTCTTGACATTGCGCGGACCTCGTTTCCCGCTTGCACCATTGACGAAAAGCTGTCGCGAACCTAACTCCGCCGCCATGAGCACCAAAGACGCTATCATAAACAAGTTGCGTGAAGCTTTCTTGCCGGAAAGCCTCGACGTCGTCGATGAGTCACATCTGCATGAGGGCCACGCCGGCCACAGGCCAGGCGGGGAGACGCACTTTCGGGTATATATTGTGTCTCCGGCCTTCGAAGGGAAGAGCCGGATCGAACGCCATCGCATGATAAATGCGACGCTGGCGCAGGAACTCGCCGGCTCGGTGCATGCTCTGGCGATCCACGCCCACGGCCCCGGGAAAAAGCCGCGCTAGTTCGCGCTTGCCTCAAGACGAAGCGGTGGTTTTCCTCTATGAGAACAGGATGGACCTGCTCCATAGGTGAGCAGGTGAAACTACGGATTGCACCGCCACGCATGATATGGGGCCATTGATGATCCCTTGCTGGCCACGTTTCCGGTCGATCGTCACCGCCGCCGGCCTGCTCCTGATCTGCGCGATGCGCCCGGCCTCGGCGCTGGACATGCCGAGCCCGTTCGTCCAGGAGGTGCTGATCAAGAGCATCCTGGTCTCGCTCAACGATGCGGTGGCCGCGAACAATTTCACCGTGTTCCACGCCAAGATCTCAAAGCCGTTCCGGGACCAGTTTCCGCCCGACAAGCTCAAGACCATCTTCAAGGATCTGGTCGACAAGCACGCGGTGTTCGACGCCGTAGTCGCCAAGCCGATCGTTCTCGACGAGGACGCCAAGATCGACGACAAGGGCGTGCTGCGGCTGAAGGGACATTTCGACACCACGCCCAAGCAGGTGAAGTATCAGCTCGGCTTCATCCCCTCCGACGGCGCCTGGAAGCTGTCGGGCATCTCGATCGATATCGAGTAGGTCCACGGCGCTGCCTGATCCGTCATCCCCGCGCAAAGGCTGCGCCTTTGTCGCTGGAGGAGCCGCGAAGCGGCGTCGCGAAGGATGCACGGCCACCGGCCGGGCCGTCGACCCTTCGAGACGCGCGCGATGCGCGCTCCTCAGGGTGACGGTGCTAGGAGACTGGCCAACTCGAACTAGAACGCCGTCCCCGCCCGCTTCGGCTTCTTCTCCTCCAGCTCGGCCTCGCGCGGGACGGCGACGATGCGCAGCGCGGTGATGCGGTTGCGCTCGCGGCGGAGCACGCGGAAGCGGAAGCCGTGGAAGGTGAAGCTCTGGCCGCGCTCCGGGATCGAGCGCGCCTCGTGGATCACGAGGCCGGCGACGGTGGTCGCCTCCTCGTCCGGCAGGCGCCAGTCCATCGCGCGGTTGAGATCGCGGATCGGTACCGAGCCGTCGACCACGACCGAGCCGTCCGGCTGCGCCCGCACGCCGGCAACGACGACGTCATGCTCGTCGGAGATGTCGCCGACGATCTCCTCCAGGATGTCCTCCAGCGTCACCATGCCTTCGACCTCGCCATACTCGTCGACCACGAGGGCGAAGTGGGTCTTGCGGCGACGGAACGCCTTCAGCTGTTCGGAGACCGGACGCATCTCCGGCACGAACCAGGGCGGCAGCGCGATCGCGGAGGCATCGATCGCCGACATGTCACCCTCGTTGGTGCGCATCGCGCGCAGCAGGTCCTTGGCGTGGAGCACGCCGACGATGTTCTCCGGCTTCTCCCGCCACAGCGGGATGCGGGTGTATTCGCTCGCCAGCACCTCGCGCACCAGTTCCTCGGGCGGCAGGTCGGCGTTGACCATGGTCATCTCGGTGCGATGGACCATGACGTCGGAGACCTGCAGCTCGCTGAGATCCAGCAACCCGCCGAGCATGTCGCGATCCTGCTTCTCGACCTTGCCCTCGTGATGCAACAGATCGACCGCACCGCGCAGACGTTCGGTCGGCGACAGCACCGCCTGATGCGCCCCGACCTTGATGCCGAGCAGCTTCATCAGCGCCAGCACGATGGTCTCGATGATGGTGAGCAGCGGCCCCAGCACGAAGATCGTCAGCCGCATCGGCCGCGCGACCAAAAGCGAGATGCGGTCGGGCGCGTTGATCGCGATGGTCTTGGGCAGCACCTCGGCAAACACCACGACCATCACGGTCATGACAGCGGTGGCATAGAGCACGCCGACGTCGCCAAACCAGGCGGTGAACACGCCGGTCGCCAGCGCCGAGGCGCCGATATTGGCGATGTTGTTGCCGAGCAGCAGCGCGCCGATCATGCGCTCGCGCATGTTGACCAGCTTGGAGACCACACCGGCATCGGTGTTGCCCTGCTTCGACAGCCGCAGCATGCTGGCGCGCGAGGCGCCGGTCAGCGCCGTCTCACTCGCCGCGAAAAACGCCGAGATGAACAGGCAGAGCAGCACGATCGAGAAGGTGAACCATCCCACTGAACTGATCCGTGGCTAGAGCATGATCCGGAAAAGTGTGTAGCGGTTTTCCGAAAAGATCATGCTCAAATCAAAAAGATAGAGCGGGATGACGATCCGAAGGAAAGGCATCCCGGTCTAGGCCTTCAGCTTGGCTTGCAGGAAGTCGCGCACCGGCTGCGGCTCGACATTGTTGGCGATCACGGCGCGGCCGACGGCCTCCAGCAGGATGAAGGTGAGCTTGCCGCGCTTGACCTTCTTGTCCTGCGCCATCAGCGCCAGCAGCGCGTCGGCGTCGGCAAGGCCTTCCTGCGCGAAGCCTGCGATATCCTGCAGGCGCGTCGGCAATCCGACCGCGGACAGATGACGCGCGATGCGCCCCGCATCGTCCGACGAAATCATGCCGAGCTGCGCCGAGAATTCCGCCGCCAGCACCATGCCGACCGCGACGCCCTCGCCGTGGAACAGCCGGTCGGAGAAGCCGGTTGCGGCTTCCAGCGCATGGCCGAAGGTATGGCCGAGATTGAGCAGCGCCCGCTCGCCGGTCTCGCGCTCGTCGCGCGAGACGACGCCCGCCTTGGCGCGGCAGGAGGTTGCGATCGCGTGCTCGCGCCCGGCGCCGCCGGCGAAGATGTCGGCGTGGTTCTTCTCGAGCCAGGCGAAGAAGGCCTCGTCGCCGAGGATGCCGTATTTCGCGACCTCGGCGTAGCCGGCGCGGAACTGGCGCGGCGACAGCGTGTCGAGCACCGAGGTGTCGGCGATGACCAGCACCGGCTGGTGGAATGCGCCGATCAGGTTCTTGCCCTGCGGCGAGTTGATGCCGGTCTTGCCGCCGACGGAGGAATCGACCTGCGCCAGCAGCGAGGTCGGCACCTGCACGAAATCGACGCCGCGGCGCAGGATCGCGGCCGCGAAGCCGGCGAGATCGCCGACCACGCCGCCGCCGAGCGCGATGACGAGGTCATTGCGCTCGATCTTCGCCGCGATCAGCGCCTCGCTGACCTCGGTCAGCGTGGCATAGCTCTTCGAGCCCTCGCCCTCCTCGACGACGATCCGCGACGTCGGCACGCCGGCGGCGGCAAGCGATGCCTCGGTCGGCTCCAGCCAGTGCTTGGCGACGGTGCGGTCGGTGACGATGGCGGTACGCACGCCGGGCCGCAGCGCCGCGACACGCTCGCCGAGCGACTGCAGCACGTCGCGGCCGATCACGATGTCATAGGCGCGGTCGCCGAGCGCGACGTCGACGGTAACGGAGGCGGAATGTTTCAAGGGCGCAGTCATGAGGTCGCGTTCAATCCATCACAGGTGGTTGCTCGTCGGCCGGACGCGCACCACACAGATGCGCATGCAGGGCCTCGAGGCATTCGTCGACGATGCGGTCGTGCGGCACGTCGCGCGAGGCAATCGTCAAATCGGCGGTGCCGTAGACCGGCTCGCGCTCGCTGAGCAGGCGGTTGACGGTCGCCTCCGGGTCGGGGGTGTGCAACAGCGGACGATCGGCGCGGCGGCGCACCCGGCGCATGATGATATCACTGTCGGCCTTGAGCCAGATCGAGATCGCGCGGTCGCGGATCCGGTTGCGGGTCTCCTCGCGCATGAAGGCGCCGCCGCCGGTCGCCAGCACGACCGGGCCATTGCCGAGGATGCGGGCGATCACCCGCGCCTCACCGTCGCGGAAATACGGCTCGCCCTTGCTCTCGAAGATCTCCGGGATCGTCATGTCCGCCGCCGCCTCGATCTCGGTGTCGGCATCGGTGAACGGCAGCTTGAGTCGCGCCGCCACCCGCCGGCCGATGGTCGACTTGCCGGCCCCCATCATGCCGACCAGCACGATCGACCGCGTCCCCAGCGCGGCCGCGATGTCGGCCTCCAGGGTCGGGTGGGTGGGCGCCGGTACGGCTGCGTCGGACATCAAAAAGCTCGGATATTGGGACGAATTGTTCAGAATTCGAGCCACCTATACTACCCCCGGCGACACCCTTACCAGCGACTCTTGCAACCGCGCGGGGAACATGTTGGATGATTTCATTGGTTAATTCGCCGCCCGAGTCGCCTCCATGCCCAGCCTGTTCCGCTTCCTGACGGTCGTCGCCGTGATTTTCGGGATCGGCTACGGCATCGTCTTCGCGCTGGCGAATTTCGTGCACCCGAAACCGCGGGAAATGACGGTGACCATCCCACCGGATAAGTTCCTCAAGAAATAGACGCTATGATTCCGGCATGCCCGCTGCTGCCAAAAATCCCGCCAAGACCCTCGCCAAGTCCTCCGACGCCAGACTGACCGCGTTGTTCCTCGACATGCTCGCCGCGGAACAGGGCGCAGGCGCCAACACGCTCGACGCCTACCGGCGCGACCTCACCGATTTCTCCGACTACCTCGCCCATGCCGGCGCCGATTTCACCAGCGCCGACACCGAGACGCTGCGTGGCTACCTCGCCGACCTCGATGTCAGAGGCTTCAAGTCGACCAGCGTGGCGCGGCGGCTGTCGGCGATGCGGCATCTCTACCGTTTCCTGCTCAATGAGCGGGTCCGCACCGACGATCCGGCCGCGATCCTGTCCGGCCCGAAGCGCGGCCGCGGCCTGCCCAAGGTGCTGTCGATCGCCGATGTCGACCGCATGCTGACCCGCGCCAAGGAACTGACCCAGACCGACGTCTCGCCGGCGCAGCGGCTGCGCGCGCTGCGGCTGTATTGCCTGCTCGAGGTGCTCTACGCCACCGGCCTGCGCGTCTCCGAGCTGGTGTCGCTGCCGGTCTCGGCGGCGCGGCGCGATGCGCGGATGATCGTGGTGCGCGGCAAGGGCAACAAGGAGCGGCTGGTGCCGCTGAACGACGCCTCGCGCCAGGCGATGGCAGACTATCTCGCAGCGCTGGAGGTGATGCAGCCGAAGGCGAAGAAGGCCGCGCCGGCGAAATGGCTGTTTCCGTCCTCCGGCGAGAGCGGCCATCTGACCCGGCAGCATTTCGCCCGCGATCTGAAGGAGCTCGCGAGCGCCTCCGGCCTTGCGCCGCGGCTGGTCTCCCCGCACGTGCTGCGTCATGCGTTTGCCAGCCATCTGCTGCACAATGGCGCGGACCTGCGCATCGTGCAGACCCTGCTCGGCCACACCGACATCTCGACCACCCAGATCTACACCCATGTGGTCGAGGAGCGGCTGAAGAGCCTGGTCCGCGACCTGCATCCGTTGGCGGAGAAGTCCTAGGGATCCGTAGCCCGGATGAAGCGCAGCGAAATCCGGGAATGGAATATCGGTCGATATAGCTCCCCGGATTGCGCTTCGCTCCATCCGGGCTACGCGCGTGGAGACCTCGATACCTTCATCTGATCCGCCTTGACTTCCGCTTCGTCTCCGCAGAAAGAGCGTCACCTGCTTGCGATCCCGAAGCGTGCATTCCACCCGGATGCGCGTTAACCGTTTGAAGTTACAAAGCTTCTCTTTCCGACGCCGAAACCGCTTCGCCCCTCGCACCGATCTTCCCTATATTGAGTTGATGCCCGACCCGATGCGCAGCTATCTCGACTTCGAAAAACCTGTCGCCGAGCTTGAATCCAAGATCGACGAGTTGCGCACGCTTGCCGCGAGCGGCAGCGACATCGGCGACGAGGTCGCGCGGATCGAGGACAAGGCGGCGCAGGCGCTCACCGAGCTCTATTCCAATCTGACGCCGTGGCAGAAGACGCTGGTGGCGCGGCATCCGCAGCGACCGCACTTCACCGATTTCATCGGCGGCCTGATCACCGAATTCACGCCGATGGCCGGCGACCGCAAATTCGCCGACGACGAGGCCCTGGTCGGCGGCTTCGGCCGCTTCCGCGGCGAGAGCATCTGTGTGGTCGGCCAGGAGAAGGGCGCCACCACCGAGAGCCGCATCAAGCACAATTTCGGCATGGCGCGCCCCGAAGGCTACCGCAAGGCGGTGCGCCTGATGGAAATGGCCGACCGGTTCGGCATCCCGGTGCTGTCGATCGTCGATTCCGCCGGCGCCTATCCCGGCATCGGCGCCGAGGAACGCGGCCAGGCCGAGGCGATCGCGCGCTCGACCGACGCCTGCCTGTCGCTCGGTGTGCCCAATGTCGCGATCGTCACCGGCGAAGGCATGTCGGGCGGCGCCATCGCCATCACCACGGCGAACCGCGTCCTGATGATGGAGCACGCGATCTACAGCGTGATCTCGCCGGAGGCGGCATCCTCGATCCTGTGGCGCGACGGCACCAAGGCGCAGGAAGCCGCCAACAGCATGAAGATCACCGCCCAGGACATGCTGCGCTTCGGCGTGATCGACCAGATCCTGAAGGAGCCCTCCGGCGGCGCTCATCGCGACCCGGGCGCGATGATCGCGACCACGGGCGATGCCATCGCCCAGGCGCTCAACGACCTACGAAATCTTGATCCGGACGCGATTCGCAAACAGCGGCGCCAGAAGTTTCTCGATATCGGCCGCAAGCTCGGCTGAGGCACCCAAACCGCCCGATTTTTCGCCCAAATCGACCAATTTTGCCCTAATTGGGCCCCGAGCCGGGTCTTTAACATTCCTTGAACCATGCCTGCTACCGTGAGGGCTGTCCGCCCCGGTTCAGGTTGCGAGCAGGGGTCGTCGAAGGCTAATATTTTACACAATGGCTTCAGGGCATATTCGCCGTGTTGGGGTCGCGAAAATCGCCCGGTGGGTGTGGAGCTCGGACTTGACTCATCGCACGCTCGTACGCGCGCTTCTGACCTCGGCGGTCCTCGCCGCAGGCGTCATGCTCGCCGGTTGTGACAGCGACCAGATCTCGCTCGCGCAGAACGCCAAGGCCAACCAGCCGGTCCCGCCAAAGCTCGTCGCTGCCATGACCGAAAAGGACATGGACATGCAGTCGCCGATCCTGGTGCGGCTGTTCAAGCAGGAGGCCGAGCTCGAGGTCTGGAAGCAAAACCGCTCCGGCCAGTTCGCGCTGCTCAAGACCTATCCGATCTGCCGCTGGTCGGGCGACCTCGGTCCGAAGGTCCGCGAAGGCGACCGCCAGGCGCCCGAAGGGTTCTATTCGATCAACCCGAGCCAGATGAACCCGCAATCGGCCTATTACCTGTCGTTCAACACCGGCTATCCCAACGCCTTCGACAAGGCGCTCGGCCGCACCGGCTCGCAGCTGATGGTGCACGGCGATTGCTCCTCGCGCGGCTGCTACGCAATGACGGACGAGCAGATCGCAGAGATCTACTCGCTCGGCCGCGAATCCTTCTTCGGCGGCCAGAAGGCGTTCCAGCTGCAGGCCTATCCGTTCCGGATGACGCCGGTGAACATGGCCAAGCACCGCAACAATCCGAACATGCCTTTCTGGAAGATGATCAAGGAAGGCTATGATCATTTCGAGGTGACCAAGCAGGAGCCGAGGGTCGACTTCTGCGAAAAGAAGTACGTGTTCGACGCGGTGAAGGCGCCGGGCGCGACACGCGATCCGGTGTTCGACGCCTCCGCGAGGTGCCCGGCCTATGTGATCCCCGAGGAGATCGCGAGCGCCGTGCACGAGAAGGAGCAGAAGGACGCCGCCGAGACCGCCAAGCTGGTGTCCAAGGGCACGCCCGTTGCGCGCCTCAACACCGGCATCGACGGCGGCATGAACGCGATCTTCGCCTCGAAGATTCCGGAAGGAAACACCGGCCTCTCCGAAGGCGGCGACAGCCAGGCGCTGGCATCGATGTCGCTGGCACGCGCGCCCGGCACGATCCCCGGTACGGTCAATCCGCCGAAGCCCAATCTCGCGGTCCAGCAGGAAGAGCCGGTCGTGGCGACGACGTCGTCCACCGCATCGTCAGCCGGCACCCGCATTGCCTCGGCGAACCCGTCCGACAAATCCGCCTCTGACAAGTCCGCCTCTGACAAATCCACCTCTGACAAGTCCGAAGGCTTCTTCTCCAGCTTCGCGCGCAAGGTCGGCATCGGCGGCACCGCCGACGCCAGCAAGACGACCGCGCCGCCGGCTCCGGCCGCTGCTGCCCCGGCCAAGCCCAAGGTCGCCGAGACCAAGCCGCAATCAGTGGTTCGCGTCGCCCCCAAGGCTGAGCCGAAGCAGGCCGCCAAGCCCGCGCCGAAGCCCGCAATGACCACGGCCGCAGCCGCTGCACCGGCCCCGTCGTCGTCGACCCAACTCGCCGGCTCCGCGCCTGTGGTGCAGACCAACTCGTTCGACACCCGCTTCTCGGCGGTGAAGTAGGCGGGGCGCGTCTGCGCGAAGACAGCTCGCTGCCGCTCGTCGCAATGCTGCTGTAGCGCAAACTATTTCCAGCCGTCGTCCCTGCGAAAGCAGGGACCCATAACCACCGAACTTGATCGTGAATGGGATCGTGGCCCCAGCGTCGCGCAACAACTCTCATTTGGGGTAATGGGTCCTGGCTTTCGCCAGGACGACATTGAGTGTGTGGCGCGGTCTGCGAGTCACACCACAACGTTCTCGCGACATGATTTGTCCGAGCTTTGCTCTTCGTTCCGCCCTCTCCGTTGGCAGAGCGCGCAGGGAAAGCCGGGCGCCGATCGCACCCAAAGCGTCAGGCCTGCACGATTTCGCCGTCCGCGTTGCGTGCTTTCGTCAGTACCGCGCGCAGACGCCTCGTCGCTGCCGCACCGCCACGCTCGCAGGTTCGAACACCACGCTCCGTCACCGTCGCATGCACGTTGACCGTTACATTCCGTGGCTTTCGAAAACCTTCTTGCAGCTTCGGCTCAGGCTGGCCCGCTTCATCTGAAGACAGTTCTGCACGGCACCGTCATTGCCGAGGTCCTTCCGGCAGAAGCGCTGTGCATCGCGGGTGCACGCGCTCTGTTCCGATGGCGTACCGGAATGCTGCGCCAACGCGGCACTGCTGCTCATCACCGCAGCAGCAACAAGAGCTGCAATCGAAATATAGCGCATTGTGACTTCCTCCCGCGGCCTAACGGGCAGCCGGGGCGCTTCGTTCCTTTGGGAACCCGGATTCCATCCTACTTCGGCCGCGGGTCCTCAAGCCCCTTGCCGGGATCTTCCAGATGCCCGGTGCGCGCGAGGTCGACGGCGGCGCCGAGCGCCAGCGCGACATTGCGCACCTGTTCCTGGAAGGCCCTGTCTTCGTCGAGATCGCGGTGCGACGTCGCATAGGGCTTCATGTAGCCGACATAGCCATCGATTTCGGCCCTGCCGCCGGCCGAGATCAACTCCATGTCGGTGAGCCAGTCCGCAAGGAAGCGGCGGCATGTTTCCGCACCGACGCTGTCGCCGTGGACCACGATGCCGAAATGCCGGCCGCGCAAATGCTTGGGGTATGGCCAGCCCTTGAGTTCGAGCGCCTTGGCTTTGCTCGCGGTCTTGCCGTGGGTCGAGGTCGGATCGGGATTGCCGCCATCGGCGCAGACCAGGCGATCGATCATCGCCTTGAGTCCGGTCGGCGTCTGGTACCAGTTGACCGGCGAGATGATCATGATGCCGTGCGCGCGCACCCACAGCGGATAGATCTCGTTCATCCAGTCGTCGGTTTGCCCGAGCGAGTGGTTCGGATAGCAGCTGCACGGCCAGTGGCAAAGCGCCATCGAGGTCGACACGCAGGACTTGCAGGGGTGAATCTCCCTGCCGAACTCGGACGTCAGCCGCGACAGATCGAGCACATCGACCGCCAAGCCCATCTCGCGGAAGGCGGCCTCGGCGATCTCGACCATGCGCCAGCTTTTGGACATCTCGCCGGGACACGTATGTTCGCTGCGCGAGGAGCCGTTGATCAGCAGGATATGCGGCGCTTCGTTTGGATCGTCGTGCCTGCGCTGCCCTTCATCGATGGCATCGCGCGCGGACAGCCAATCGACCGCGAGATCATAGTCGGGATCGGCAAAACCGGGGCCGGCCTTGCGGGTAACCGGCGCCTTGCGCGAATGACGATAGGCGTCCCAGGCGCCGGCGAGGATTGTCGCAAGCTCCGTCTGCATGGATTGAACGACCGGATCGGCAAATCGCTTGCGGTAGCGCCGTTCGAATTCATCGCGCGAAAGCTTGACCGGCGGCATCCCCTTGCGAACGTCCGGCTCCTTCATCGAGACCTCTCCCGCCTACAATCCATCGCCCGCCGTGCATCCCGGTTAGCGCGCGAAACCTCGGGATTGAGCCTTGGGATCAGGTCGAGACGGGCAAGAGTTCAAGAGCATCGATCTGCATTTGGTTCCTTGCACGCCGGTTAGGACCCATGCCGCGCCTGGTGCGTTGGATGGGAACCTGATCATGCATACGACAGCCCGAGTTCGCGCACGCCGCCATCGAGGCGCCCCCTTCCCGATCACCATTCGCCCGACCGCGGCGGACGCCATGATCGCGCGTGCGATCGCCCGCAACACCGCACCTGCGCCGGAAGAGATCGCCCGCACGCTGACCTGGGGCGCTGACGAAAAGGTCCTGCTTGTGCTCGCCGCCGCAGGCTGGCTCGCCTCACGCGGGCGCGGCGCCTCGCTCGAGCGCGCCGGCAATCACGCGCTGCTGGTGACGGTCGCAGCATCGCTGCTGCCGCATGGCCTGAAGTTGCTGTTCAACCAGACTCGCCCGGATCGCCTGACCGTGGCCGGCCATGCCAACGGCATCCCGATCTCTGGCAGGCGCGACGACGCCTTCCCATCCGGCCACGCGCTGCATATGGGCGCGCTGGCGTCGGCGGCAGCGACATTGCCCGCCGGCGCGCGCCGCCCAATCCAGGCACTCGCGGTCGGCCTCTCGCTGACGCGCATTATGGTTCTCGCACACTGGACGAGCGACGTGATCGCGGGATTCGGGCTCGGAGCACTTCTCGAGCGGCTGCTGCGATTGTGGACCGGCTATCCCGGTGACGATCCACCGCGGGGCAAGGCGCGATGAGCGAATATGTCATCCGCTTTCTCGTGGGCGGGGCCGTGGTGTCGGCCTTCGCGATGCTGGGTGACGTGCTGCGTCCGAAGAGCTTCGCCGGGCTGTTCGGCGCGGCGCCGTCGGTTGCGCTCGCCACCCTCGGCATCGCCGTGTACCAGCACGGCACCGACTATGCCGGCCTGCAGAGCCGCGCGATGATGGCTGGCGCCGTTGCGCTTGCCATCTATAGCTTCGTGGTCTGCCAATTGCTGATTCGCGCGAGGCTCCGCGCTGCCCCCGCCACCTTGCTGGCGCTTGTCGTCTGGCTCGCGATCGTCTTCGGCTTGCTGGGCGTTGCCGGAGGACAGGCATGACACCGGTCCGCGTCTCACTGTCCTCGCTCAGGGAAAGCCGCTGGACCGAATATCTGATCCGCTTCGTGCTCGGTGGCGGCGCCACTGTCCTGACCGGCCTGATCAGCAGCACTTGCGGCGCCTATGTCGGCGGCGCCTTTCTTGCACTCCCCGCCATCTTCTGCGCCAGCGCCACCCTGATCGAGAAGCATGAAATCCGCCGCAAGCGGAACGCCGGCCTCGATGGCACGTGGCGCGGGCAGCAGGCCGCGGCGCTCGATGCGGCGGGCGCTGCGCTCGGCGCGGTCGGCATGCTGGCATTTGCTGTCGTCTTCCTGCTGACGGTCGATCGCAGCGTGCCGGCCGCCTTCATCGCCGCATCGCTGGCCTGGCTGATCTGCTCGGTCGCGACCTGGTATGTGCGTCGCGAGATGCGATCGGCACGGCGGACGCCGGGAGACGGCGTGATCGGCCGCAAGGCCGATCGCCTGCCGCACTGAAGCCTGCTACGGCGCCAGATAGCGCAGCAGTTCGGGATCGCTCCGCACCTCGCTCGCGCCGCCCTGCAGCGCGACGCGGCCGCGGTCCAGCACATAGGCATAGTCGGCGACGCGCAGCGCGAGGTCGAGATGCTGCTCGACGATCACGACCGAGATGCTTTTGGCGAGCTCGATCAGCCGTTCGGTGATCTCCTCGATCACGCCGATCCAGACGCCTTCGGTCGGCTCGTCCAGCAGCAGCAGCTTCGGATTGCCGAGCATGGCGCGGCCGATCGCCAGCATCTTGCGCTCGCCGCCGGACAGCGTGCCGGCCGGCTGGTCGAGCCGCTGGCCGAGTTTCGGGAAGATCGTCAGCACGCGATCGACCGCGCTGGCATCGGAATTGAACAGCGACCCGACCGCGAGGTTGTCGCGCACCGACAGGCGGGCGAACACCGAATGCTCCTGCGGCACATAGCCGATGCCGGAGCGCACCCGCTCCTCGGTGCGGCGGCGGGTGATGTCGCGGCCGTCGAAGAACAACTCGCCCTGCGAGCTCGTGAGCTCGCCGACGATGGTCTTCATCAGCGTGGTCTTGCCGGCGCCGTTGCGGCCGAGCACGGCGACGCCGCCGCGCCAGGGAATGCCGATGTTGACATCGAACAGGACCTGGCTGCGGCCATAACCGGCATCGAGATGCCGGATATCGAGGAAGGTTTGCTCAGGCACGGCGAAGATAGATCTCCTGGACGCTTTTGTTGGCCTGGATTTCCGCGACCGTTCCCGAGGCCAGCACCTTGCCCTGGTCGAGCACGGTGAGGCGGTCGCAGATGTCGCGGATGAAATCGAGGTCGTGTTCGACGATGACGAGCGAGCAATGCTGCTTGATCGGCTGCAACAGCTCGCCGGTGACGCGGCGCTCCTCGAGGCTCATGCCGCCGGTCGGCTCGTCCAGCAGCAACAGCCGTGGCTTGCCGGCGAGCGCCATCGCGATCTCGAGCCATTGCTGCTGGCCGTGCGACAGCGCCGCGGCGGCATCATGCGCGCGATCGGCGAGCCGGAACTGGGTCAGCATCGTCATCACCTGATCGTGCAGCTTCTTGCGGGTGCGCGACAGCACCAGGTCGAACAGCGAGCAGTGCGCCTGCAGCGCCAGCAGGATGTTGTCATACAGCGTCAGCGTCGGCAGCACCGAGGTGATCTGGAACTTCAGGCTCATGCCGGCGCGGGCGCGCTCGGTCGGCGTGAACGCCGTGATGTCGGTGTTGATGAAGCTGACCTTGCCGGTGGTCGGCACCTCGGCGCCGGCGACGCATTTCATCAGCGTGCTCTTGCCCGAGCCGTTCGGGCCGATCAGGCCGTGGAACTCGTTCTCGCCGACGGTCAGCGCCGCACCGTCGAGCGCGGTCAGCTTGCCGAACACTTTGCTGATGCCTTGCGCCTCAAGGAGCGGCATTGCCGGTCTCCTTCGGGGCTTTGCCGAAACTGCCGACCCGCTCGCGCTCGCCGAGCACGAAGGAGATCAGCCCGAGCGGCCGGAACATGATGACGAGCAGCAGCAGCACGCCGAGGATGATCGGCCAGACGTCGCGGTAATTGTCCGACAGCCAGAAGCTGACGCCCTCGATGATCACGGTGCCGATCACGGCGCCGATCAGCGTGCCGGAGCCGCCGAACAGGACGTAGAGCACGACCTGGGTCGAGAACACGACGCCCAGCATGTTGGGCCAGACGAAGCCCTCGTGGAAGGCATAGAGGCTGCCGGCGAGACCGGCGATGGTGCCGCCGACCGCGAAGATGATCGCCTTCAGGTGCTGCGCCTTGTAGCCGAAGAAGGCGATGCGCTGCTCGTTCTCGCGCAGCCCCGCGAGCGCGAGGCCAAATTGCGAGCGCACCAGGAAGCGGCAGAGCAGGTAGACGACCACGAGGATGCCGAGCACCATGTAGTAGTAGATCGGGCCCTCCTCGAACTCGTAGCTGCCGAGGGTGAGCGGCGGGATCGACGGGATGCCGTTCTGGCCGCCGAGATAATACCAGCCGCGCGCCAGCCGGTCCGCGGCATAGGAGCCGGTGAGGGTGCCGAGCGAGACGAAGATCACGCTCGAGGGATAACGCCCGAGCAGCAGGAAGCCGCCGAGCAGCAGCGACGCAGTGAGCCCGATCAGCGTGCCGGCAGGCAGGATCAGGAGGATCGAGGTGACATTGAGATCGCGTGCCAAGAGCGCCACGCCGTAGCCGGCGGCGCCGAAGAACAGCGCCTGGCCGAAGCTCATGATGCCGGCATAGCCCCACACCAGGTCGAACGACAGGGCGAACAACGCGAGGATCACCACGCGGGTGGCGAACACCGTCAGATAGTCCTGCAGCACCCATGGCAGGACCAGTGCGATCAGCAGCACCAGCCCTTCCACGATCGGCAGGACCTTCCATCCTGCCGATACCCGTCCCGCCGGCGCGCTTGCGGCCGGTGCACCCTCGCCCGTCACGACATCTGGTTCCTCACCGACGCGTGCGACAGCCTCTCTTGCTCCAACCATGGATCGCTCAGCATTCCTTGGGATCAACGAGACCGTCGCTGCGCGCGACGATCTCATAGTTCCCGCCTTTGGCAACAGCGGTGTACATCTTCATCTTGCAATGACGCTTGCCCGGCACCATCTCCGCCGGTCCGCCCGGCCCTTCGGCGATCTTGGCGTGGTCGAGCGCGGCCGCAACGGAGTCGCGGTCGACCTTGCCGGCCTCCTTGACCGCCGCCTCCCACAGCTTGAGGCCGCGATAGGTTCCGGTGGCGGCGCTGCCGGCCGCGAACAGGAAGTTGCCGGGGAAATCCTTCTCATAGGCTGCCTGGAGCTTGGCGTCGAACGGATCCTCCTTGGTCAGCACCTTGAAATAGTCGAGGCAGCTCGCAAGGCCCTCGATCTCGTTGGCCTGATTGATGTTGAGCGTGTTCTCGTCATAGTAGACGCAGGCGAGCCGCCCGCCGTTCTTGAGGAAGCCGGCTTCATAGAGCTGCTTGAAGAACGGACCGACGCCGGGCGGGATCACGGTGTTGAAGACGACGTCGACCTTGTTGGAGATGACGCGGTTGACGGTGGCCGAGAAGTCGACCTGGTCGAGCGGGTAGTATTCCTCGAACACCACCTCGCCGCCGCTCGACTCGATCACCTTGCGGGCGTAGACGTTGAGCGTGTGCGGCCAGACATAGTTGGCGCTCGGCAGCGCGAATTTCTTGCCGCCGTTCTTGATCAGCCAGGGAATGAAGGTGTCGCATTGCTGCGCCGGGGTCGGTCCGGTGCAGAACAGATAGGGCGTGCACTCCTTGCCCTCGTAGAGCTGCGGATAGATGTAGAGCGTCTTGCCGCGCGCCACGATCGGATCCTTGATCGCGTTGCGCATCGACGAGGTGATGCCGCCGAGCACCATGTCGACCTTGTCGCGCTGGATCAGCTTGCGGACATTGCCGACCGCGACCGATTCGTTCGAGGCGGTGTCCTCGATATAGAGCTCGAGCGGCCGGCCGAGCAGGCCGCCGCCGGCGTTGATCTCCTTGATCACCATCTTGGCGACGTTGGCGTCGGCGTTGCCGGCATAGGCGATCGGGCCGGTCAGGTCGGTCGCGATGCCGACCTTGATCGGTCCCTCGGCGGCGTTGGCCCAGTCGGGCCTGACCACCCAGCTGCCGACCCCGGTCGCGAGCGCGCCGGTCGCGAACGCGAAATTGCTCATGAAGCGGCGGCGCGTGAGATTGGTGCGATCGAACATCTGACTAAACCCCTTTTCCCGATATGAGGCCCTGCGGGCGGAATTTGATGAAGGCAATTGCGAGCACGAAGACGAGGACGTCGGCGACGACCGGAGACATCACCCATGGCAGCGCCGCGCTGAGCGTGCCGATCACACCGGCGCCGGCGACCGGACCGATGAAGGAGCCGACCCCACCGACCATCACGGCGACGAAGCCCTGGATCAGGAAGCGGATGCCGAGGTCGGCAAACAGGCTGAACACCGGCACGATCAGCGCGCCGGCAAGCCCGGCCAGTGCCGCGCCGAACGCGAAGGTCGCCCCGTAGATCAGGGGCGTCGAGATGCCCGACGCGCGCGCCAGCGCCGGATTCTCCAGCGTGGCGCGGACCCGAAGCCCGAACGAGGTGCGCGCCAGCAAGAGATAGCAGCCACCCATCACCAACAGCGTGATCACGATGATGGTGAAGCGCCAGGCCGAGATGTGGACCGAGCCGAGGTCGATCGAGCCGCCGATCGGCTCCGGCACCGTGAGATAGAAGCCGCCGATCAGGCCGCGCACGCTTTCGCGGATGATCAGGCCGAGCGCATAGGTGCCGAGCATCGCCACGATCGGCGCGGCGTAGAAGCGCCGGATTATGAGCGCCTCGAGCACGAAGCCGATCGCGCCGACCACGAAGGGCGCCGCGACCATGCCGGCCCAGACCGGTGCGCCATGGGCGTAGGCCAGATAGGTGACATAGGCCCCGAGCAGGACGAACTCGCCCTGCGCGAAGTTGAAGATGCCCATCATGCTGGCGATGATGCCGAGCCCGAGCACCACCAGCACGATGATCGCGCCGAAGCTCACGATCTCGAACGCCGCGGCAAAAGTGCTAGCCATGTCGTTCGATCCGGCGTTCGATCCATCCAGCCTGCGTCTGCAACAAGCGGCGCCTCACATCTTCTTCCAGTCGCCGGCCTGCTCGAAGGCGTGCGCGGCGCGGTAGATGGTGGATTCCTCGAACATCCGGCCGACCAGCATCAACCCGACCGGCAGGCCATCGACCATGCCGCAGGGCAGCGACATCGCCGGGTGATGGGTGATGTCGAACGGCGCGGTGTTGGTGATCATCTCGAGCGCGCGGGCGACATAGTCCTCGCGGCTGGCATTGGCCGCCGGCAAAGGCGGCGCCTTCATCGGCGTGGTCGGCAGCAGCAGCAGGTCGTAATCCTTGAATGCCTTGTCATAGGCCGCGGTGAGGCGGCGCGAGATGTTGAGCGCCTTGCCGTAGAAGCGCGGACCGAAGCTGTTGTTGATGTAGGTGCCGAGCATCATGAACAGCTTGGTGGTCTCCGACAGCGAATCCGCCTGGCGGCGCCAGCCGCGATGGAAATCCATCAGCGAGGTCGAATAGAGGTCGGGCCGGCTGAGGCCGTAGCCGTCGCCGAACATCATGGTCTGGGTCAGGCCTTCGGTGCCGATCGGGGTCCAGATCGCGGGGCCGACCATGTGCATCGGGATCGACACGGTGTCGACCGACGCACCGAGGTCCTTGAAACGCTTGGCCGCCTCGCGCACGCTTTCATTGACCGCGGCTTCCGCGGTCGGCTGCTCGAAACCTTCCTTGAGGATGCCGATCTTCATGCCCTTGACGCCCTTGCCCAGCGCCTTGGTGTAATCCTCGACCTTGGGCGCCTTGATGCGCGGATCGTAGCCGTCGTCACCGGCGATCACCTCGAGCAGCAGCGCGTTGTCCTCCACAGTCGCGGTCATCGGTCCGGTGTGGTCGACGAAAATCTCGATCGGCATGATGCCGGTATAGGGCACGAGGCCCCAGGTCGGCTTCATGCCGTAGGTGCCGCAGAACGAGGACGGCATGCGGATCGAGCCGCCCTGGTCGCCGCCGATCGCCATGTCGACCTCGCCGAGCGCGACCACGACGCCGGAGCCCGACGACGAGCCGCCGGCCGAGTAGCCCATCTTGTGCGGATTGTGCACCGCTCCGTAGGAGTTGGTGTGGCTGCCGCCGGACAGGCAGAAGTGCTCGCAATGGGTCTTGCCGGCGATTTCGGCGCCCGCATCGAGCATGCGCGTGACGATGGTGGCGTCGAAATCGGGGATATAGCCTTCCAGCGTCGACGAGCCGTTCGTCATCGGCACGCCGGCCAGCATGATGTTGTCCTTCAGCGCCACCGTCTTGCCCTTGAGCTTGCCGGAGGCCGCGCCCTTCACGGTCGACTTGTAGTACCAGGCGTTGCGCGGGTTCTCCTCTGGCGCCGGGCGATAGCCGGGCGTGCGCGGATATTTCACCGCAGGCAGTTCGTCCGGCATCGCGGCGATCACGTTGTAGGCGTCGATCGAGCCCTGCATCAGGCCGCGGAACGAGGCCACATCCTCATCGGTCAGTGACAGGCCGCACTGCTCGGCGACGGCACGAAGTTGCGTTGGTGTGGGAAGGACGACGGTCACGGCGCTCTCCTGATAGCTTTTGATCTTTGGATTTGATCCTTCGAGGCAGGTGCAGCGGCGCGTTGCCCGCGCGAACCGCTCACCCCGTTGTTGTATTGAAAACGGAAATATTTTCCTTTTCAAGTATTATTTCGCAAAACCTTCCGGCGACGCCGTCGCACTGCTCAGATCGGCTTGATCACCCTGAAGTCGAGACCATCGGCTTCGGCAAG
This sequence comes from Bradyrhizobium sp. USDA 4538, assembly GCF_024171045.1. Taxonomy (NCBI): domain Bacteria; kingdom Pseudomonadati; phylum Pseudomonadota; class Alphaproteobacteria; order Hyphomicrobiales; family Nitrobacteraceae; genus Bradyrhizobium; species Bradyrhizobium sp. USDA 4538. Next base: position 4,142,082 of record NZ_JALJZE010000001.1, on the reverse strand, counting down.
ATACATCGGCATCCTGGCATGGCCGCTGTGCACCGTGACCGGACCGCGCGGGCCGCGATAGACGAGGTTGTCCGCCGCCGCGAGCAGCGGCCGCATGTCCAGCGTGCCGGCGCGCTTGGCGGCGGCCTCGAGCAGGCAGAACCCTTCATAGGCGGACTCGCTGCACGAGCCGACCGGCGGCGCGAACGCCCCGAACATCGCGCGATAGCGGTCCCTGAAATCGTCGCCGGCCTGCGAGCCGACGGAGGGGAAATAGCCGGAGGCGCAGTACAGGTTCTCGGTCTTGTCGGCGCCGATGCCGAGCAGCGCCGTCTCGTCGAAACAGCCGGCAAAGCGCAGCGTGGTAGCGGCAAGGCCGGCATCGGCGAAGGCGCGGTTGAAGGTCACGCTGTCGGTGCCGATCAGCGAGATCAGCACGACATCGGGCTTCGCGGCGCGGATGCGTTCCAGCTGCGCCTCGTGATTATCCTCGCCGACCGGCACGAACTCCTCGCCGACCACGAGACCGCCGGTCTCCTTGATGTAACGCTTCACCGCGCGGTGCGACTGCCATGGCCAGACATAATCGCTGCCGATCAGGTACCAGCGCGAGGCGCGCTTCGCCTCGGCCAGCCAGTGGATCGACGGCCGGTTCTGCCAGCGCGGCGTCTCGCCGATCGCAATGACGCCCGGCGTCCGCTCGCCACCCTCATAGACCGGCGTGTAGATGTAGGGGATCTTGCTGCGGGTGATCAGGCCACGCAACGCGACGCGCACCGCGCTGGTGTGCATGCCCATGATGAGATCGACGTCGTCGGATGCGATCGCCTGCTCGGCGCGATCGAGCACGTCCTCGATCGGTCCGCCGGCGTCATAGACCGAGAACTCGACCTCGCGGCCGAGGATGCCGCCGCGCCGGTTGATGTCGGCGACGGCGAGCTGTGCGCTCGAGGTCGCGGCCGGTCCCCACATCCCGGGCGAACCGGTGCAGCAGACGAAGCCGGCGATCCGAAGCCGGCTGCGCGCACCGCGCGGACCGAAACCGTCCCGATCCATCGGTGAAAATACGCGATCGGACCGCGCCGACGTCAGGTTCCGGAACAGCAGGGAAGGCGGGCATGGAAGGCCGCCATACCTGTTGCTCGAGGTTCGGGCCATGACGTAGGGCGTCGAATGCACACCTGCTCCTGTCTGGCACCGGCAAGCCGCGCGGCGAGCGCGGCATCGCCCGGTCCATCTAGATCGTCCTGATCACATTGAAGTCGAGACCGTCGGCCTCGGCAAGATAGATCGGCATCTCGGCGCGGCCGTCGCGGATGGTGACGGTGCCGCGCGCGCCGCTGTAGACGAGGTTGTGCGCTGCGGCGGACAACGGTCCGATCGACAGCGAGCGCGCCTGATTGGCCGCCGCCTCGAGAAAGCGCATCCCCTCATAATTGGACTGCCCGACCGAACCGATCGGCGGCGCATGCGCCCCGAACATCGCGCGGTAACTGGTCCGAAAGTCGTCATTGGCGCGCGAATCGATGCAGCCGAAATAGCCGGAGGCGCAGAACAGGTTCTCGGTCGAGTCCGGGCCGATGCCGAGCATCACGGTCTCGTCCATCGCGCCGGCGTAACGCAGCGTGGTCGCCGCAAGCCCCGCCTCGGCGAAGGCGCGGTTGAAGGTGATGCTGTCGGTGCCGATCAGGCTGATCAGCACGACGTCGGGCTTGGCGGCGCGAATCCGCGCCAGATGCGGCTCGTGATTGTCCTCGCCGAGCGGAACGAATTCCTCGCCGACGACATGGCCGCCGGCCTCCTTGATATAGCGCTTCACCGCGCGATGCGACTGCCAGGGCCAGACATAATCGCTGCCGATCAGATACCAGCGCTGCGTCTTCTTGACCTCGGTGAGCCAGTGGATCGCCGGGCGACTCTCGGCGCGCGGCGTCTCGCCGATCGCCATCACGCCGGGCGTCCTCTCGCCGCCCTCATAGACCGGCGTGTAGACATAGGGGATGCGGCCGGCCGTGACCTTGCGCAGCGCGAGGCGCACCGCCGAGATATGCGAGCCCATGATCACGTCGATCTCGTCGAACGCGATCGCCCGCTCGGCGCGGCGCACCACCTCCTCGATCGGGCCGCCGGCGTCGTACATCGACAATTCGACCTCGCGGCCGCGGATGCCGCCGCGGCGGTTGATCTCGGCGACCGCGAGCATGACGCTGTTGGCGGAGATCGGCCCCCAGATCCCGGGCGCGCCGGAGAAGGTGATGAAATTGCCGATTCGAAGCTTGCTGTCGGTGCCGCGACGGCGCGACGAGCCGGGCTTGAGGGTCAAAGCGAGATCGGCCGCGCAGGACGACGGATTTCGAAACAGCAGCGGCGGCGCGACGGGCATGCCGCCATACGCCTGGAAAGAGACCGTCGAGAGCACGCCAACTCCTGTCTGGGAAGCAGTACGCAACGCAGCCAGCGGGCGGTCGCGGCATCCGCCCCTTGGTTGGGGGAATATCCTAGGTGAAAATATTGAATATTCAACAATTGAAGTGCATATAGAAACGGCATGAGTTGCCGGACATTCATTCACCGGGTCAGGAACCAGGTCTCACGCCGTGGCTAAACCGCCGAAAGAAAATTCCCCGATCACCGAACATCTCGCCTACCTGCTGGCGCAAGCCAACCGGGAGATCAACCGGCAGTTGGAGACGCGGCTCGCCAAGGAAGGCGTGCCGGTCGAGCAGTGGCGCATCCTGAAGGTGCTGTCCGACGGCAACGGCCACTCGATGGGCGAGCTTGCGGATGCTGTGCTGCTCAACCATCCGACGCTGACCAAGATGATCGACCGCATGGTGTCGGACGCGCTGGTCTATCGCGTCCAGGATCCCAAGGATCGCCGCAAGGTGCTGATGTTCGTCTCCGACCGCGGCAAGGCGCTGTGCCGGCGGCTCAACTCGCTCGCGGTGAGCCAGGAGGAGCACATCGTCGAGAGCTATGGCGACAAGTCGACCACCGAGCTCAAGCGCCTGCTGGAAAGCCTGATCGGCAGCGCCAATTAGGCCAGCGCCGGCCCGGCGCGCTCTTACCGAAACCATCGAAAAAAGACCGGCAGGAAAATGTCGGGATGCGGCGGTTTGGTGCGTCCTTGGGGCGCGCCCTGCGGCGCAGCCTTCGCGCTTGGCCGCGCTGGTCCACCCGATTACTCGTTAGTGAGGATTTCCCGTCATGACTTCGATCACGCCGTTCCTCTGGCTCGACAACAACGTCCGCGACGCGGTTGCCTTCTACCAATCGGTGTTTCCGAACGCCAAGATCGAGACCGTCAGCGATTTCATGGCGAGCTTCGAGCTCGAAGGGCAGCGGTTCCACGCGCTCAATGGCGGGCCGCAGCACAAGTTCAACGAGGCGGTGTCGTTCTTCCTGAGCGTCGAGACCCAGGAGCAGGTGGACTACTTCTGGGAGAAGCTCACCGACGGCGGCCAGGAATCGCGCTGCGGCTGGCTCAAGGACCGCTTCGGCCTGTCCTGGCAGGTGATCCCGACCGCGCTCGGCCGCTATCTCAGCGCCCCCGATCGCAAGGCAGCCGACCGCGCGATGCAGGCGATGCTGAAGATGCAGAAGATCGTGATCGCCGATCTCGACAGGGCCTTCGCCGGCTGAAGGCGCTGCGGCTCGACGGGCGGGCCAGTCGCCCGCGGCGTCGGCGCGCGCGGCGGCTACGCGTACCGGCCGTGGCAGTGCTTGTACTTCTTGCCAGACCCGCAGGGGCAGTCCTCGTTGCGGCCGACCTTGCCCCAGCTCGCCGGATCGTTCGGATCGCGGTCGGTGGCAATCATCCCCGGCGCCAGCGAGGCCTGGGCGTAGGTCGCCTCGGTCAGGCGGGCCTGCGCGAACTCGTCCTCGCCGGTGTTGGGATCGAGCTTGTGCGCTTCCATCAGCGGCAGCGGCTGCGGCGGCTCCTCCGGCGGCACGATCTCGACCCGCATCAGCTGCGCGGTGACGGCCTCGCGCAGATGCGCGCTCATCTCCTGGAACAGGTTGAAGGCCTCGGTCTTGTACTCCTGCAACGGATCGCGCTGGCCATAGCCGCGCAGCCCGATCACCTGGCGCAGGTGGTCGAGCATGATCAGGTGCTCGCGCCAGAGATGGTCCAGCGTCTGCAGCAGGATGGTCTTCTCGACGTAACGCATCACGTCGGGACCCCATTGCGCGACCTTCGCCGCCATGCGCTCGTCGACGTGGGTCTCGATGCGGGTCAGCAGCTCCTCGTCGGCGATGCCCTCTTCCTTGGCCCATTCGTCAACCGGCAGATCGACATCGAGCACGCGCTTCAGCTCGTCCTTGAGGCCCGCAGTGTCCCACTGCTCGGCATAGGCGTGCTCGGGAATGTATTTGGCGACCACGTCCTCGACGAAGGCATGGCGCATGTCGGTCACGGTCTCGACGACGCTGTCGTCCTTCATCAGGTCGACGCGCTGGTCGAAGATCACCTTGCGCTGGTCGTTCTGGACGTTGTCGAACTTCAAGAGGTTCTTGCGGATGTCGAAGTTGCGCGCCTCGACCTTCTGCTGCGCCTTCTCGAGCGCCTTGTTGATCCAGGGATGGATGATGGCTTCGCCTTCCTGCAGGCCGAGCCGCTGCAGCATGCTGTCGAGCCGATCGGAGCCGAAGATGCGCATCAGATCGTCTTCCAGCGACAGGAAGAACTTCGAGCGGCCGGGATCGCCCTGACGGCCGGAACGGCCGCGCAGCTGGTTGTCGATGCGGCGGGATTCGTGACGCTCGGAGCCGATGATGTAGAGGCCGCCCGGCTTCTTCACGGTTTTCGCGGGCTTGTTGCCCTTGGCGGGCTCGACCTCGAAATCCTCTTCCGCCTTCAGCACGATCTCGCGGAAGCGCTCGATGTCGGCCTTGATCTGCTCGATCTTCTTGGCCTTCTCGGCCTCATCCGTGATCCCGGCGGTCTCCTGCTGGATCCGCATCTCGAGCGAGCCGCCGAGCTTGATGTCGGTGCCGCGGCCGGCCATGTTGGTCGCGATCGTGATCGCGCCCGGCACACCGGCTTCCGCGACGATATAGGCTTCCTGCTCGTGGAAGCGCGCGTTCAGCACCGCGAACAGCTTTGCCGGCTTGCCGGCGCGCGCCGCGGCATAGAGCTTCTCCATGCCGGATTCGGACGTGAAGTCGATCTGCTTGTAGCCGTGCTTCTTCAGGTACTCGGCCAGCACTTCCGACTTCTCGATCGACGCCGTGCCGACCAGCACTGGCTGCAGCCGCTTGTTGGCGCGCTCGATCTCGGCAAGGATCGCGGCGTATTTCTCGTTCTGGGTGCGGTAGACCTCGTCGTCCTCGTCAAGGCGCGCCACCGGCAGGTTAGTCGGGATCTCAACGACCTCGAGCTTGTAGATGTCGAACAGTTCGTCGGCTTCGGTCAGCGCCGTGCCGGTCATGCCGGACAGCTTCTGGTACATCCGGAAATAGTTCTGGAAGGTGATCGAGGCCAGCGTCTGGTTCTCGGGCTGGACCGTGACGTGCTCCTTGGCTTCCAGCGCCTGGTGCAGGCCTTCCGAATAGCGGCGGCCCTGCATCATGCGGCCGGTGAACTCGTCGATGATGACGACCTCGTCGTCGCGGACGATGTAGTCCTTGTCGCGCGTGAACAGCGTGTGCGCGCGCAGCGCCTGGTTGACGTGATGCACGACGGAGACGTTCTCGACGTCGTAAAGCGAGTCGCCCTTGAGCTGGCCGGCGTCGCGCAGCAGGTTCTCCAGCTTCTCCATGCCGCCTTCGGTCAGCGTCACCGTGCGCTGCTTCTCGTCGACCTCGTAGTCGTCCTTCTTGGCGAGATTCGGCATGAAGGTGTCGATCGTGTTGTAGAAATCCGAGCGGTCGTCGAGCGGGCCGGAGATGATCAGCGGCGTGCGCGCCTCGTCGATCAGGATCGAGTCCACTTCGTCGACGATCGCGTAGTAGTGCTCGCGCTGGACCATGTCCTCCAGGCGGTACTTCATGTTGTCGCGCAGATAGTCGAAGCCGTATTCGTTGTTGGTGCCGTAGGTGATGTCGCAGGCATAGGCGGCCTTGCGCTCGGCGTCGTCGAGGCCGTGCACGATCACGCCGGTGGTCAGCCCCAGGAAGGCGTAGATCTGGCCCATCCAGCCGGAGTCGCGGCGGGCGAGGTAGTCGTTGACGGTGACGACGTGGACGCCCTTGCCGGCGAGCGCGTTCAGGTAGACCGCGAGCGTTGCGACCAGCGTCTTGCCTTCGCCGGTCTTCATCTCGGCGATGTCGCCCTCGTGCAGCACCATGCCGCCGATCAGCTGAACGTCGAAATGGCGCTGGCCGAGCGTCCGCTTGGCGGCCTCGCGCACCGTGGCGAAGGCCGGAACCAGGATGTCGTCCAGCGTCTTGCCGCTGGCGAGCTGCTGCTTGAACTCGGCGGTGCGGGCCTTGAGCTGATCGTCCGTCAGTTTGACGAGCTCGGGCTCCAGCGCGTTGATGGCGTTGACGCGGGACTGATACCCCTTGACCCGACGGTCGTTGGCGGAGCCGAAAAACTTGCGGGCGAGAGCGCCGATCATGCGAAATTCCTGTTCTTCGGTCTCGAGTTCGGTCTTCGTTCAGTGTTGGAATTCAACTTGGAATTCAGTCTTGGATTACAGCCTGAGATGGTCCGCCGGATCGCCTATCAACTCACCGTGACGCGCTACGGTTCGAGCCCCGGCCCGGGGGCTCCTCCGCCAATTGAGTGGGAAACAGGCCATCCTGGGTTCAACGGCGAAAAACGCAGCAAAATAAGCGCTCTCGCCGCTGACGCGGTTGGCCAGAGATATGGCCCGGTCGGGGGGTTGTCAACGCTGGCAAGATGTCAAGGAATTCATCATTTTGACAAGACTTTCGCGTTGCCAATGTAACACGATTGGGCGAGTGTCCGCCCCGCTCGAGCTTCCCCCCTTTGAGACAAGGATTTTGCATGACCACCTCGCCCCCGGAAACCAAAACCGGCCTGCGCCTCGGCCTCGCCACCCTGGCCGCGACGGGCTGTCTTGTCGCAGTGCTGGCTGCCGGCCTCCCGGTCCGGGCCGCGGAATCCGACCCGGTGCTGGCGAAGGTCAACGGCTCGGAGATCCACGCCAGCGACGTGGCGCTCGCCGAGGAGGAACTCGGCCCGAGCCTGCAGCAGATGGACCCCTCGACCCGCAAGGACAACGTGCTGTCCTTCCTGATCGACATGAAGATCGTGTCCAAGGCCGCCGAGGACAAGAAGATCGAGAACAATGACGACTTCAAGAAGCGGCTCGCCTTCACCCGCAACCGCCTGTTGATGGACAGCCTGCTTGCCAGCGAGGGCAAGGCCGCGACCACCGACGACGCCATGAAGAAGGTCTATGAGGAGGCCGCCAAGCAGATCACCGGCGAGCAGGAGGTGCGCGCCCGCCACATCCTGGTCGAGACCGAGGACGAGGCCAAGGCGATCAAGGCCGAGCTCGACAAGGGCGCCGACTTCGGCGAGCTCGCCAAGAAGAAGTCCAAGGACCCCGGCGCCTCCGACGGCGGCGACCTCGGCTTCTTCACCAAGGAGCAGATGGTGCCGGAATTCTCCGCGGTCGCCTTCTCGCTCGAGCCGGGCAAGATCTCCGATCCGGTCAAGTCGCAGTTCGGCTGGCACATCATCAAGGTCGAGGAAAAGCGCAACCGCAAGGCGCCCGACTTCGAGCAGGTGAAGGCCCAGATCGAGACCTATGTGACCCGCAAGGCCCAGGCCGATTATGTCGCCAAGCTGCGCGAGGCCGCCAAGGTCGAGCGCATGGACAAGCCGGCCGATGCGGCCGCGCCGGCGGATGCCGCCAAGGACGCGCCGAAGCCGGCCGACAACAAGATGGCGCCGGCGAAGAAGTAAGCTTCGCGACGTCAATAGCTTCACTGCGCGATGGCCGGGCATGTCCCGGCCATTTTGCTTTTTTGCAGCCTCCTCGTAGCCCGGATGAAGCGCAGCGAAATCCGGGGTCTGTTGCCGCGGAGGGACTCGTCCCGGATTGCGCTGCGCTCCATCCGGGCTACGCATTCGTCGCCCTGCTGCTTCCTTGAACGATTCATGACAGCGCGTTCGCATCGCAGCCCTCTCCCGCTTCTTGCGGCGAGATGTTATGGAGCGCTTCCCTCCCCGTAGCCGGAAGCTTGCCGATGTCCACCGCCGTCTCCCCCCTCGCCCCGCCCGACGTTCCCGAGATGCCCGTGATCGCGGGTGTGCGGCTTGCGACCGCTGCCGCCGGCATCCGCTACAAGGGGCGCACCGACGTGCTGCTCGCACTGCTCGACAAGGGCACCGCGGTGGCCGGCGTCTTCACCAAGTCGAAGTGCCCGTCGGCGCCAGTCGAATGGTGCCGCGCCAAGCTGAAGGGCGGCGCCGCGCGCGCGCTGGTGGTCAATTCCGGCAACGCCAACGCCTTCACCGGCAAGACCGGCAAGGCGTCCACCGCGCTGACCGCGCAGATCGCGGCGAAGGCGGTCGGCTGCTCGACGTCGGACGTGTTCCTCGCCTCCACCGGCGTGATCGGCGAGCCGCTCGACGCCACCAAGTTCGACGGCGTGCTGGCGCAGCTCGCCGAGACCGCGACCCCCGATCTCTGGATGGACGCGGCGAAGGCGATCATGACCACCGACACCTTTCCGAAGGTCGCCACCGCGACCGTCAAGCTCGGCAAGGCCAAGGTGACGATCAACGGCATGGCCAAGGGCGCCGGCATGATCATGCCGGACATGGCGACCATGCTGTCGTTCGTCTTCACCGACGCGCCGCTGTCGGCCTCGGTGCTGCAATCGCTGCTCAAGGCCGGCGTCGAGGACACCTTCAATGCGCTGACCATCGACGGCGATACCTCGACCTCGGACACGCTGCTCGCCTTCGCGACCGGCGCCGCCGCTGCCAACGGCGCGCCGAAGATCTCGCGCGCCGGCGACCCGCGGCTGAAGGCCTTCACCAAGGCGTTCCAGCAGATCCTCGCTGATCTGTCCGAGCAGGTGGCGCGCGACGGCGAAGGCGCGCGCAAGCTGGTCGAGGTCGTGGTCGAGGGCGCCACCACCAAACCGTCGGCACGCAGAATCGCGATGTCGATCGCCAATTCGCCGCTGGTGAAGACCGCGATCGCCGGCGAGGACGCCAATTGGGGCCGCGTGGTGATGGCGGTCGGCAAGGCCGGCGAGCCCGCCAACCGCGACAAGCTCTCGATCTCCTTCAACGGCATCCGCGTCGCCAAGAGCGGCGCGCGCGATCCGTCCTACAACGAGAAAGAGGTGTCGGAGGCGATGAAGGCGCCGAAGATCCAGATCAAGGTCGCGCTCGGCCTCGGCAAGGCCAAAGACCGCGTGCTGACCTGCGACCTCACCAAGGAATACGTCGCGATCAACGGCGACTACAGGTCGTAATCGCTTTCCCAATCACCGCCGTCATTGCGAGGAGCGAAGCGACGAAGCAATCCATCCGTCCATGCATGCGGACAGATGGATTGCTTCGCGGAGCCTGTCATCGGGCGCGCGTTCGCGCGACCCGTTGGCTCGCAATGACGGCGTGAGTCCCGTCATCCTGAGGAGCGCGTAGCGCGTCTCGAAGGATGCACGGCCCGATAGCGCCGCGCGGAGAAAATCGGGCCGTCGACCCTTCGAGACGGCCGCTTTGCGGCCTCTTCAGGGTGACGGTGATAGAGCGTGTGCGCTTCGCTAGCTGCTGATCCGCGCGTCGGCGACGGCCTTCTTGAACAGCGCGTTCATCGCGTCGGCGATGCCTTGCGTCGGGCTGACCTCGAAATAGAAGCCCGGCGACGCGCAGGCCTGCATGTTCTGCGCGATCTGGCTGTTCGGCGACGGGCCGAACGGGCCCTGGTTGAACGGATCGATCCAGGTCATGTACCAGCTGTTGGTCGGTAGCTGCAGGTAAGTCGTGTAGAGCACCGCAATCTTGATGCCGCGGTTCTTGATCGCCGTGCACAGCGCCGGATTGATCGGCGACTGGCAGCGATTGCCGCCGCTGATCGGCTTCAGGCAGCTTGAATTCGGCTCGTCGGCCACGCCGTCGGATACGAAGAACAGGTATTTCATCGGCGCTGCCGCCGTGCCCGGGCCCGGCGCGCTGATCGCGTTGCTGATGGCCGGAAGCACCGTCGAGAACTGGCTGTCCTTGTCGGCGGTGTAGGTATCGTTGTTGCCGTAGACGCCCATCAGGTCGATGTTGCCGGCCGCGGTCTTGGCGCTCGACAGGCTGGTCGACAGCGAGAACAGCGCGCGCAGGCCGATCGTCTTCGACGAGGCGCCGAAATCGTAGATCGCCATCCGGTACTGGCTGGCATAGGTCGCAGTGTTCGCGGCCGTGTCCATCAATTGCTGGGTCGCGCTGCGCAGCACGTCGATCCGCGTCGTCACGCCGAGCGTCTTGGCGAGATTGTAGTAGTTGTCGGCGTCGTTGTAGTCGTGACAGGCGAAGGCGCACTTGTCGGACGTGTTGTTGACCATCTTGGTCACGTCAGCGGGCGTCGCCGCAACCCCCATCGACGGCGAGTTGTCGAGCAGGAGATAGAAATCGATATAGAGCGGCATGTTCGCGGTCGAGGTCGACGCGCCGGTCACCGTCATCTTGCTTTGTCCGATCACGCCGAGGAACATGGTCGGGACATCGGCGGTGAACTTGACCGTCGAGGTGATGACGCCGCCGTTCTTGGTCATGGTCGGCGTCACGCTGGTCAGCGTGAAGCCGTTCTGGTTCAAGATGTTGCCGTTGAAGATCTTGGTTGCATCGGCTTCGCCCGCCTGGATCTCGCCGTCCGAGGTCATGGCGCCGGCGGCGATGAAGCCGGGCGACGCCTTGGCGATCGATCCGACGCTCGCGGCGTCGGCGGCCGATATCAGCTTGCTGCGGATCTGGTTGGCGCGGGAATAGTCGACCGCGCATCCGACTGCGACGACGAGCGGCAGCACAGCGAGGCCAAAGGTCATTGCGATGTTGCCGGAGCGATCGCGACGGAAACGGCTGATGGTCCGGATCAAGGTGCTCATGGGTTATGTCGGCAAAGAATATGATGGGCAGATAGATGAGAACCTTCACCCTGCCGGATACGAATTAAGGCCGGCTTATCGCGATCGCGGAAAGCCGCGCGGGCATAAATCGTTTGGCTGACAGCGCGTTGCTGGTTAATGAAAGCTTGCAGACTGGAAGGAATCCCCCGCCGCATGGCTGACATCAAGCTGACCCTCGTCGTCGCCTGCGCGCTTGTCGATGCCGACAAGCGCGTGCTGCTGGCGCAGCGCCCCGAGGGCAAGGCGCTGGCCGGCCTGTGGGAATTCCCCGGCGGCAAGATCGAGCCCGGCGAGCGGCCGGAGCAGACCCTGATCCGCGAACTGCACGAGGAGATCGGCATCACCGTGAGCGAGCCGTGCCTCGCGCCGCTGACCTTCGCCAGCCATGCCTACGAGACCTTCCATCTGCTGATGCCGCTCTACATCTGCCGGCGCTGGGAGGGCATCGCGGTGGCGCGCGAGGGCCAGAACCTCGCCTGGGTCCGCGCAAGCAAGCTACGCGACTACCCGATGCCGCCCGCGGACATCCCGCTGCTGCCGCATCTGATCGATCTGTTGCTGTGATCTTCTTCGCCTCTTCCGCTCGCGGGGAGGCGCGCTACCAAAATATCGAAAACAACCCCATGCAAAGCAGGTGGCGGTGGCCGGCGTCCGACCAGGCGACTTGACACGTCGGGCAACTCACCGGCATAATTCCATTATTCCGAAATCGCGTAAGCGCCCCCTCGCCTTCCCCGCAAGGGCAGGGCAATCGCATATGAACGCGACTTATCCGCTGGCTCGGTCGGCCTCTCCCGCTTGCGGGGGAGGCCGGATCGCATCGCAGATGCGATCCGGGTGGGGGCCATTTCCGCGATACGACTCGTGGAGAGACCCCACCCCAACCCTCCCCCGCAAGCGGGAGAGGGAGTCCTTGCATCGTGCGTCCCTAACGCTTCGTCCCCTTCACCGCCGCCTCCAAGCTCGCTTTCGCCGAGCCGGGCTTGAGCGGCTTCGGCTGGCCTTCATGCGGCGCCCAGCCGGACAGCCAGACGATGTCGAAGGTGGCGCGGATGCGGCCGTCGGGATCGGCGAAACGCTCGCCGTAGATCTGCGCCATGCGCAGCATGGTGGCGCGGCGGGTCAAGGTGTGCCGGCGCTCGCGCAGCACATTGGTGGCGCCCATGCGCCTGAGATCGGCCATCAGCGCGAAGGCGCTGGCATAGCGCACCACGACGCGGTCGACGTCGGTCACCGGCAGCGCGAATCCCGCCCGCTGCAGCAGCGCGCCGATATCGCGCAGATCGGCGAACGGCGCGACGCGCGGCGAGGCCCCGCCCTCGCACTCGGCCTCCGCCGCGGCAAAGCTCTGCCGCAGCTCGGTCAGCGTATCGCCGCCGAGCATCGCCGCAAGCAATAGCCCGTCCGGCTTCAGCCCCCGGCGGATCTGCGCCAGCACGCCCGGTAGGTCGTTGACGAACTGGAAGGCGAGCGCGGAGACCACGAGATCGCGCGACTCCGGCGCCAGTCCGAGCGCTTCCGCCTCACTGAATCCGATCGCATCGACCGCGGCGACACGCCCATGCAGGGCGTCCGCGAGCCCGTTGCCCGGCGTCCAGACATCGGCAGCCGCCGAAAAGCTGCGTGACACCGCCAGCAAGCGGTCCGCCATGTCTTCGCTGGCACGCTCGAGCAGGAATGTCGCCGCGCCCTCGCGCCGCGCGCGCGCCAGCCGCGCGCCGAGCAAGGCGCGATCGAACAGGATGGGGGCGGTCGGCGGGTTCGGTGTCATGCCGGCTGGTTACGCCGGACCGCCGCCGCAGGCAATGTGCCTTGAGCCTGCATTGATCAAACGCTAGCCTCGCCCGCCATGGACGCCGAGGCATCACCGACACGCTCCATTACCGGTCACGTCCACCGCGCGCTCGGCGCGATCGGGAGCGCGTGGCTGCGCACCGCGCGGCTGGCGCTCGATATCGCGCTGCCGACGCTATGCGTTTCGTGCCGTGAGCCAGTCGATGGCGAGGGGGTGTGCGCGACCTGCTGGGCCAGATTGTCGTTCATCGCGCCGCCGTTCTGCCCGCGGCTCGGGATTCCCTTCGTCTACGATCCCGGCCCCGAGCTGCTGTCGATGGAGGCGATCGCCAATCCGCCGGCCTACAGCAGAGCCCGCGCCGCGGTGCGCTATGACGATGTCGCGCGCACGCTGGTGCACGCATTGAAATACCAGGATCGCACCGATCTGGCGCCCACAATGGGTCGCTGGATGGCGCGGGCGGGGAAGGAATTGCTCCACGACGCCGATCTGCTGGTTCCGGTTCCTCTGCACTGGCGGCGCGGCTGGAGCCGGCGCTACAACCAGTCCGGGGCGCTCGCCAAGGTGATCGCGCTCCAGAGCGGCGTCAAAATGACTGCCGAAGCGCTGCGGCGCATCCGCGCCACCGAGCAGCAGATCGGGCTGTCACGCAAGGATCGCGCCAGCAATGTCCAGGGCGCATTCGGGGTCGCCGATGAACGCAAGGCTGACGTCCAGGGCCGCCGCGTGATCCTGATCGACGACGTCCTGACCTCGGGCGCGACAGTGGACGCCTGCGCACGGGCGCTGCTCCGCGCCAAAGCCGCGCAGGTCGACGTGCTGGTGTTTGCCCGGGTTGTCGATACCCACCGCGCTCCCATATAATCTGACATTCTGGTTCAACCGAGCGCACCATGACCGCTGCCATTGAAATCTACACCCGCCCGGGCTGCGGTTATTGCAGCGCGGCCAAATCGCTTTTGACGCGCAAGAACGCCGCGTTCACCGAATTGAGCGTCGCCAGCAACCCGGCCTATCGCGACGAGATGTATGGCCGCGCCGGTGCCGGCTCGACCTTCCCGCAGATCTTCATCGGCAAGACCCATGTCGGCGGCTGCGACGAGCTCTACGCGCTCGACCGCGAGGGCAAGCTCGACGGCCTGCTCAGCAACGGAGGCGGCGCCTGATGACGGAGAACATTTTCACCGCCGCCATGGTGCAGATGCGCACCGGATTGCTGCCGGAGCCGAGCCTCGAGCAGGGCACGCGGCTGATCCGCGAGGCGGCGGCGCAGGGTGCCAAGTACGTGCTGACCCCTGAGGTCAGCAACATGATGCAGCTCAACCGCAAGGCGCTGTTCGAGCATTTGGCGAGCGAAGAGGACGACCAGTCGCTCAAGGCGTATCGCGCGCTGGCCGCCGAACTGAAGATCCACCTGCATATCGGCTCGCTGGCGCTGCGCTACTCGCCGGAGAAGGCGGTCAACCGTTCGTTCCTGATCGGGCCCGAGGGCAATCTGCTCGCGAGCTACGACAAGATCCATATGTTCGATATCGATCTGCCGGGCGGCGAAAGCTATCGCGAATCGGCCAATTATCAGCCCGGCGAGACCGCCGTGATCTCCGACCTACCCTGGGGCCGAATCGGACTCACGATCTGCTACGACGTGCGCTTCCCGGCGCTGTACCGCGCGCTGGCCGAAGCCGGCGCATCGTTCCTCACCGTGCCGTCCGCCTTCACCCGCAAGACCGGCGAAGCGCATTGGCACACGCTGCTGCGCGCCCGCGCCATCGAGACCGGCTGCTTCGTGTTCGCAGCGGCGCAGGCCGGCCTGCATGAGAACAAGCGCGAGACCTTCGGGCATTCGCTGATCATCGACCCCTGGGGCGAGATCCTCGCCGAGGGCGGCGTCGAGCCGGGCGTGTTCCTGGCCGAGATCGACCCCGCCAAGGTCGAGACTGCGCGCAAGACCATTCCCTCGTTGCAGCATGGCAGGCGTTTCGGCATTGCCGACCCCAAGGCCGGCCCGGAGCATCTGCACCTCGTCCGGGGTTCGGCATGATCCGCTACACGCTGCGCTGCGAGCGCGGCCACCAGTTCGAGAGCTGGTTCCAGAGCTCCGCGGCCTATGAATCGCAGGAGCGGCGTCACCTGATCGATTGCCCGTCGTGCGGCTCGAGCAAGATCGAGCGCGCGATCATGGCGCCGCAGGTCGTCAGCAAGAAGGGCCGCGAACCGGCCCAGCCGGCGCCGGCCGCGCCCGTCGAGGCGACTGGCAATGAATCGACGTCGCTGATGATGGCGCAGGAGCGCGAGCTGCGCAGCAAGCTGAAGGAGCTGCGCGACCACATCGTGAAGAACGCCGACAATGTCGGCGACCGCTTCCCGAACGAAGCGCGCAAGATGCATTACGGCGATATCGAGCACCGGCCGATCTACGGCGAAGCCTCGCCCGAAGAGGCCCGCGCGCTGATCGACGAAGGCGTCGAGGTCTCGCCGCTGCCGACGCTGCCGGAAGACCGGAATTGACGCGCAGCGTCATTCCGGGGCACGCGAAGCGTGAACCCGGAATCTCGCGCCGCAACCTCGAGATTCCGGGTTCGGTGCTGCGCACGCCCCGGAATGACAATCTGGGAAGAGCATGACTCCCGACTCATTCTCCTCCTGGCAGGTCTGGGCGTTTCTTTCCGCCGTCTTCGCCGCGCTGACCGCAATCTTCGCCAAGGTCGGCGTCGAGGGCATCAACTCCGATCTCGCCACCCTGATCCGCACCGTGGTCGTGCTGATCACGCTGTCGGCCATCCTGTTCGCGACCGGACAGTTCACCCAGTCCGGCCCGATCTCGGGCAAGAGCTGGCTGTTCCTGCTGTTGTCCGGGCTCGGCACCGGCGCATCATGGATCTGCTATTTCCGCGCGCTCAAGCTCGGACCGGCCACGCTCGTCGCGCCGATCGACAAGCTCAGCGTCGTGCTGGTGGCGCTGTTCGGCGCCGTCTTCCTCGGCGAGCGCCCCTCGGCCTATGGCTGGATCGGGATCGCGCTGATCTCCGCGGGCGCGGTGCTGATCGCGGTGAAGGGGTAATTACGCGGCAATCAAGAGCGCGACGCCGATCACGATCAGGACGATGCCGAACACCTCGCGCAGCGAGAACGGCTGCTTGAGCGAGAAATACGCCACGCCCTGCGCGAACAGCACCTCGATCAGCGCCAGCGTGCGCACATTGGCGGCGGCGGTGAGCGCGAACGCCAGGAACCAGAATTGCGATGAGAACGCGCCCATGAAGCCCGCGAACATCGAGGGCCGCCACAGCTTGAGGATCGACCTCAGCACGTCGGGCGCGCGCAGCAACAGATAGACCGACAGGATCAGCGTCTGCACGAGGAGGCTCCACATCAGCGTGTAGGAGGCCGCCGTGACAAATGAGACTGAGGGCACCGCGATGATCGCGCCGCGAAAGCTCACCGCCGAGATCGCGAACACCGCGGCGGCGCCGAGGCCGAGCACGGTCGGGCGCAGGTCGGCAAAGCTCTTCTGCCCGCCGGGCCGCAGCGCGGTGATGACGACGCCGATGGTCGCGATCACGATCGCGATCACCTTGGTCGTGGTGAGATGGTCGCCGAGGAAGATGAAGCCGAAGATCGCGGTCTGGATCGCCTCGGTCTTCATGTAGGCCGTGGTGACCACGAAGGAGCGGTCGTTCATCGCCAGCAGCATGAAGCCGGTGCCGACGATCTGGCTGAGCGCGCCGGTCACCAGCCACGGCCAGAACGCCGCCGCCGGCCACGGCACGCGATCGCCGGTCAGCAGCACCGCCAGCGCGAAGAACACCACCGAGAACGGCAGGCCGAACAGGAAACGGATATTGGTGGCGCCCCAGGTCCCGAGCGGCCCGGTCAGATGCCGCTGCATCGCATTGCGCGCCACCTGCCCGAACGCAGCGACGATGGTGAAGGGAATCCAGAGCGAGGCGATCGTGAACATGGGGGATAAGGAAAGCATGCCGGCGGGAGTACACGCCCAGCGTGCCCGGCGTAACGCATGCGGTCAACCGAGTGGGCGCATGACAGGCCTGCGCGATGTCCACAAACTTCCGTAGCCCGGATGAAGCGAAGCGCAATCCGGGGCCAGCTCATCCGCGGACGAAGCAGTCCCGGATTACGCTACGCTCCATCCGGGCTACGCATTCTGTGTTCGCAGGGACGACACCTATTGTGTGGCCGAGGCCGTGACACTCAACTCACACCTCTTCCGCCACCACCATGTAGTTCACGTCCATGTCGGTCGACACGGTCCATTTGTCGGCGAGCGGGTTGTAGACCACGCCGGCCTGTTCGGTGACGGTGAGGTTGACGTCGCCGAGATAGCGCTCGAGCTCGGCGGGGGTGACGAACTTGCTCCACTCATGGGTGCCGCGCGGCAGCCAGCGCAGCACGTATTCGGCGCCGACGATCGCCAGCGCAAAACTTTTCCAGTTGCGGTTCAGGGTCGAGACCACCATCAGCCCGCCGGGCTTGAGCATGACCGCGCAGCGCTTGATGAAGGCGCCGACGTCGTTGACGTGCTCGACCACCTCCATCGCCAGCACGATGTCGAAGCGCTCGCGGGCGTCCATCTCCTCCACCGTGGTGCAGCGGTAGTCGATCGACAGATGGCCCTTGTCGGCGTGCAGCTTCGCCGCGGCGATGTTGGTGGCGGACGGATCGATCCCGATCACCTGGGCCCCTAACCGCGTGAACGGCTCGCACAACAGGCCGGCGCCGCAGCCGATGTCGAGCAGGCGCAGGCCGGACAGGCAGCTGAGGCTCTTGGCGTTGCGCTCGAACTTGCGGCAGGCGGCGTCGCGGATATAGGTCAGGCGCAGCGGGTTGATCTTGTGCAGCGGCGCCATCTTGCCGCGCGGATCCCACCATTCATCCGACAGTTTCGAGAATTTCGCGACCTCGGCCGGATCGACCGAGCTGGCGGAGGCATTGGCGGAGGAACTGGCGGAGGAACCGGAAAGAGTTGATTGCGTGGCCATGATTGCGCGCGCCCCTATCGCGCGGTGATCGAATTGCGGAACGACAGCGGCGCGGCGATGGTCCTGATGGTCTCGATGCCCTCGCCGACGCCGCGGATGGTGACGTCGCCATAATTGAGCAGGCGCCCCATGATGCTCTGGTTGACGTCGACGCTCTCGACCTTGTCGAGGCTCATCTCGAAGGTGCGCCGCTTGATGAAGCCGCTCTTGTGCACCACGCGGAAATTGGTGACGTCGGTTTCGGTGGTCCAGCGGTGGAACCAGGCCGCGGCGGTCCAGTACAGCGCCGCGACCGCGACCACGGCGGCGGCCGCAAAGCAGGCCATCACGAGGCCGTCGACCGTCGTCATCCGCGACAGGATCAAGAGCGCCAGCACCACGATCCAGGCCCCGATCGCCGGCAGATAGAACATCCAGTGCGCATTGGTGGAATACAGCACCTTCTCGCCAGGCTGCAGGATCTCGTCGATATAACGTCCCATCCAATCCGCCTTCGAGTTGCCCCGTGTTACCCGTGCGCCACAACCCGCCCGCAACCGGTCAAAACACCCCCAAAAGACACTCGAGGGCCCCCTACCTACCGGCTTGCCCCCGGGCGCGGCGCTATGTATACGCGCGTTTCGGTCCCCGCGCTTGCGGTTTTCGGCGTGGGTTAACCTACTTATCCTCTTAAAGGAATAGACGCGTCGTCATGGGCCGCCTCGTGATGAAATTCGGCGGTACGTCCGTCGCCAATATCGATCGTATCCGCAACGTCGCGCAGCATGTGAAGCGCGAGGTCGACGCGGGCCACGAGGTCGCCGTCGTCGTCTCCGCGATGTCCGGCAAGACCAATGAGCTGGTGGCCTGGTGCACCGATGCCTCGCCGATGCACGACGCGCGCGAATATGACGCGGTGGTCGCCTCCGGCGAACAGGTCACTTCGGGCCTGCTCGCGATCGTGCTGCAGGGCATCGGCATCCAGGCGCGCTCCTGGCAGGGCTGGCAGATCCCGATCAAGACCTCGGACGCGCATGCCTCGGCGCGCATCGTCGATATCGACGGCACCGAGATCATCACCCGCTTCAAGGAACGCAAGGAAGTCGCCGTGATCGCCGGCTTCCAGGGCATCAATCCCGACACCGGCCGCATCACCACGCTCGGCCGCGGCGGCTCGGACACCTCGGCGGTAGCGATCGCCGCCGCGCTGCGCGCCGACCGCTGCGACATCTACACCGACGTCGACGGCGTCTACACCACCGATCCCCGCGTGGTGCCGAAGGCGCGCCGGCTCGACAAGATCGCCTTCGAGGACATGCTGGAACTGGCCTCGCAGGGCGCCAAGGTGCTGCAGGTTCGCTCGGTGGAACTCGGCATGGTGCACAACATGCCGATCTTCGTGCGCTCCAGCTTCGACAAGCCAGAGGATATCGACCCGCACGCCAACCAGCCGCCGGGCACGCTGATCTGCAGCGAGGAGGAAATCATGGAAATGCACGTCGTCACCGGCATCGCCTTCTCCAAGGACGAAGCCCAGATTTCCGTGCGCCAGATCGAGGACAAGCCCGGCGTCGCCGCCGCGATCTTCGGGCCGCTCGCGGATGCCAACATCAATGTCGACATGATCGTGCAGAACGTGTCCGAGGACGGCAAGACCACCGACCTCACCTTCACCGTTCCGGCCGGCGACTATAACCGCGCCAAGGACACGATTACCGCCGCCAAGGCCAAGATCGGCTACGCCCGCCTCGACACCGCGACCGACGTCGCCAAGGTCTCGGTGATCGGCAGCGGCATGCGCAGCCATGCCGGCGTCGCGGCCAAGGCGTTCAAGGCGCTGGCCGACCGAAACATCAACATCCGCGCCATCACCACCTCCGAGATCAAGTTCTCGGTCCTGATCGACGCCGCCTATACCGAGCTCGCGGTCCGCACGCTGCACACGCTGTACGGGCTGGATCAGGCGTAGGCGCGACCGGCAGGGGCGGGGGCTCGCTCCGCTGTCAATTCCGGGGCGATGCGACAGCATCGAACCCGGAATCTCGAGTTTCCGGGTTCGCCGCTTCGCGACGCCCCGGAACGACGAGACCGAGCACTGGCCGTGTCCCCCAGCCCCGCCCCGGAGTTAGAATTTCTCTTAGCGGGCGCAGCATTGGGCTGACGCAGACGTTATTTGCTACTGGCAGGCGTTTTGCTTGGCAAAGCAAGCCTCGATTGGCTATACGGCCAGTCAGGTAGGCTGTCGCAAACTGTGGCACAGTTTCGGTGATCGCGAATCGGCGGGAACTGGCGAGCGGCGACACCGAATGACTAAAATTGTTGTTTTTGACGAGTTTTGCGCCAGCGGCCGGCCGCACCGGTGCGCTGGCTTCGCGGGGAGGGACTGAAACACATGCGGAGCGCGTCGGGAGGCCCCCGCATCCTGTTGAGACGGCTCCGCGAGACCATGGCGGAGCAAGTCTCCGCCCAGGAGCGGCTCGACAAGATCGTGGTGCTGATCGCGGCCAACATGGTGGCCGAGGTCTGCTCGTGCTACGTGCTGCGCATCGACAACACCCTCGAGCTCTACGCCACCGAAGGTCTGAACCGCGACGCCGTCCACCGCACCGTGATGAGTGCGCATGAAGGCCTGGTCGGCCTCGTCGCCAGCGAGGCGACGCCGCTCAATCTGTCCGACGCGCAAAGCCATCCCGCCTTCGCCTACCGCCCGGAGACCGGCGAAGAGGCCTACCACTCGTTCCTCGGCGTGCCGATCCTGCGCGCCGGCAACACGCTCGGCGTGCTCGTGGTGCAGAACCGCGCCAAGCGCACCTATGTCGAGGAAGAAGTCGAGGCGCTGCAGACCACCGCCATGGTGCTGGCGGAGATGATCGCCTCCGGCGAGCTTGCCGCGCTGGCGCAGCCTGGCGCCGAGCCCGCCGCACGGCACTCGCTGCACAAGACCGGCGCGGTGCTCTCCGACGGCATCGCGCTCGGCCATGTCGTGCTGCACGAGCCGCGCGTGGTGATCACCAACTACATCGCCGAGGATCTGCCGAAGGAGATCAAACGGCTCGACACTGCGCTCGCCAATTTGCGCGCCGATCTCGACCGCATGCTGGAGCGCGGCGACGTCGCCGACGGCGGCGAGCACCGCGAGGTGCTGGAAGCCTACCGCATGTTCGCCAACGACCAGGGCTGGTCGCACAAGCTGCATGAGGCGGTCGCCACCGGCCTCACCGCGGAAGCGGCCGTCGAACGCGTGCAGTCCGACACCCGCGCGCGCATGCTGCGCTCGACCGATCCCTATCTGCGCGACCGCCTGCACGACCTCGAGGATCTCGGCCATCGCCTGATGCGGCAGCTGGTCGGCCAGGACCATGCGCCGTCGCGCGAGCAATTGCCCGACAACGCCATCCTGATCGCCCGCGCGATGGGTCCGGCGGCCCTGCTCGACTATGACCGCAAGCGGCTGCGCGGCCTGGTGCTGGAGGAAGGCACCGCGAATTCCCACGTCTCGATCGTGGCGCGCGCGCTGGGCATTCCCGCGGTCGGCGAGGTGCCGAACGCGCCCGGCATCGCCGATCCGGGCGATGCCATCATCGTCGACGGCATTTCCGGCGAGATCTATGTCCGCCCCTCGACCGAGATCGAATCCGCCTATGCCGAGCGCGTCCGGTTCCGGGCGCGCCGGCAGGCGCAATATTCGGCGCTGCGCGACAAGGCCTGCGTGACCAAGGACGGCCAGCCGATCGAGCTTTTGATCAATGCCGGCCTGACCATCGACCTGCCGCATATCGACGACACCGGCAGCGCCGGCATCGGCCTGTTCCGCACCGAATTGCAATTCATGGTGAGCCCGAACCTGCCGCGCTCGAGCGACCAGCTCGCGCTGTACCGCACCGTGCTCGACGCCGCGGGCTCAAAGCCCGTCACCTTCCGCACGCTCGACATCGGCGGCGACAAGGCGCTGCCCTATATGGAGACCGTGATCGAGGAAAATCCCGCGCTCGGCTGGCGCGCGATCCGGCTCGGCCTCGACCGTCCCGGCCTTTTGCGCGGCCAGATCCGCGCGCTGCTGCGTGCTGGCGGCGGCCGCGCGCTGAAGATCATGTTCCCGATGATCTCGGACATCACCGAGTTCGACCAGGCCAAGGCGATCGTCGAGCGCGAGCTGACCTATCTGCGCCAGCACGGCCATTCGCTGCCCGAGCGGATCGATATCGGCACCATGGTCGAGGTGCCGGCGCTGCTCTACCAGCTCGACGAGCTGCTGAAGAAGGTCGACTTCGTCTCGGTCGGCTCCAACGATCTGTTCCAGTTCCTGTTTGCGGTCGACCGCGGCAATGCCAAGGTCTCCGAACGCTTCGACATTTTGTCGGCGCCGATCCTGCGCGCGCTGCGCGATATCGTGCGCAAGGCCAAGGCGGCGAAGAAGGCCGCCTCGCTGTGCGGCGAGATGGCGTCGAAGCCGATCGGCGCGCTGGCGCTGATCGCCATCGGCTACCGTTCGCTTTCATTGTCGGCAACCGCGCACGGCCCGGTCAAGGCGTTGATCCTTGACCTCGATGCCAAGAAGGCCGAAGCGATGATCAATCCGCTGCTGGACGCGCCGGTCGGCAGCGTCTCGATCCGCGCGGCGCTGACGAAGTTTGCGGAAACCGAGGGGCTGGCCTTGTAGCGACGCTGCCGTCGCCGCTGCCGCCCTTCCGTACCTTCCGCAATTCGAGATACCGCCATGCTACCCGAAGCCAAACTCGACGTCCTGCTCGCCCATCATGCCTCGCTCGAGGCCGAGCTGCTCGGCGAGGTCAAGTCCGAGCGCTATGTGCAGATCACGCGCGAGCTCGCCGAGCTCAACCCGCTGATCGATGCAGTGAAGCTCTATCGTTCTGCGCGTAGTGAACTCGCCGATACCGAGGCGATGCTGGCGGACGCCGGGACCGACGCCGAAATGCGCAGCATGGCGGAAGCCGAGCTGGAAACGCTGCAGGCGCGGCTCGGCGAGCTCGAGCAGCAGATCCGGATCGCGCTGTTGCCGAAGGATGCAATGGACGACCGCAACGTGATGCTGGAAATCCGCGCCGGCACCGGCGGCGACGAGGCCTCGCTGTTCGCCGGCGACCTGTTCCGGATGTATGAGCGCTTCGCGTCCTTGCAGGGCTGGAAGGTCGAGGTGATCTCGGCGAGCGAAGGCACCGTCGGCGGCTACAAGGAAATCATCGCCGAGGTGCAGGGCCGCGGCGCGTTCGCCAAGCTGAAATTCGAATCCGGCGTGCACCGCGTGCAGCGCGTGCCCGACACCGAGACGCAGGGCCGCATCCACACCTCGGCCGCCACGGTCGCCGTGCTGCCGGAGGTCGAGGACGTCGACGTCGATATCAAGGACACGGACTTGAGGATCGAGACCATGCGCGCGGGCGGCGCCGGCGGCCAGCACGTCAACAAGACCGAATCGGCGATCCGCATCACCCATCTGCCGACCGGCATCGTGGTGATGATGCAGGACAGCCGCTCGCAGCACAAGAACCGGGCGTCGGCGATGAACATCCTGCGCTCGCGCATCTACGATGCCGAGCGCCAGCGCGTCGAGGCGGCGCGCTCCGCCGACCGCAAGGAGAAGGTCGGCTCCGGCGACCGCTCGGAGCGCATCCGCACCTATAATTTTCCGCAGGGACGCGTCACCGACCACCGCATCAATCTGACGCTCTACAAGCTGCCGCAGGTGATCGCGGGCGAAGCGCTCGGCGAATTGATCGATGCGCTGACCACCGAGCACCAGGCGGCACAGCTCGCCGCGCAGGGCGCAGCCGCCTGACGCGCGCCGCCGCTTGCGCCGGCGGATGCATCACTCATTCGCCGGAAGACGGCGAGGACTTCAGCAAGCGGCGCAACGCCGGGCTCGCGACGCGGCGCAGCTCCTCGATGTTCTTCTTCGAGACCGCCTGGAGCTTCTGCTCTCCCTTTGCCGTTAGCTTGAGCTGAACCCGCCTCGCGTCGTCCGGATCGGCAAGCCGGCTGACCAGTCCGAGCTTTGCCATGCGGTTCATCAGTTCGACGGCGGAGTGATGCCGTATCAGCAGGAACCGGGCGATGTCGCCGACGGTCGGCGGACCGGGATCGACGAAACCCTTGATGCCGAGCAGCGCCTGATGCTGCCGCGGCGTCATTCCGGCCTTCCGGGCGCCCTCCTCGCTGAATGCAAGAAACCTGCGCAACTCGTAGCGAAACTGCGCCAGCGCCCGGTAGTCCACCGTCGCGGCCAGCGCCTTGCGTTTCGTTGCGCCGGCTGGCGCTCGTCGTTGCTTTGGTTGCGGCATTCGATCGTCCTGCTGCTGGCTCGCTCCGCCGGACGGCAGACGCCGTGCAACGCTATCAAGCCCGCGCCGAACGCACCATACTACCGGTCGCCCTTCCACTCATGTTTCAACGGTTTGACGATCGAGCGGCAGGGCCGGCAAGCTCAGGGCTGCGGCCAGTGATCGTAGGTCGAGCTCAATATTTTCAGCAGCACGATCTGGAAGGCGACCGGAATCCGCGGGCTCCTGCGGCGAATGGATTTCTCCAGCGCCTCGGTGATCTCGCTCTTGGTGAGATGCCCGGCCGAGGCACGCGCGACCAGATCGCCCCAGACCTCCGACAACGACTTGCCGGTGTGATGCGGAGACGGGATCGTTATTCCGCGCGTCTCGGCCCAAGCGATGATCTCGCGCATGGTTTGCCGTCCGCAATTCCGCGCCGTCGCGAGATGGCGCGCGGTGAGCAGCCGCAGCAGATCGTCCGGCGGCGTCCAGCCCACCTTCGGCGGCACTTCGTCGAGCAGCTCGACCGCCAGTTCCTTCAGGACGTTGATCGCGCGAATGCTCAGGCTGCCCGATTGCCCGGCGGCACCGTGCTCGGACACGGCGTGCTCTCCGGCATTTCCGGTGCGACTTGAAGGCTCCTGGATCATCGCCCCCTCACTTACAGGACCCGCACCCGGTCGGTAAACCCTCGATACATCGTAGAACGATATTATTTCTATCGTAGGCCGATATGATTCGACGAAAGGTGACATTGACTAAATATGCCGGTGGGGAATTGTAGCCGTGACAGGCTGCTCCATCGCAGCCGGCGCATCGTGCCGCCGATCGATCCGATCCGGCGACGAGTGAGCATGCGCGCCAACAATCAATATAATTGGAGGATACTGAGCGATGAGCACCAAGGATTTTCGGCCGGGCAGAACCCCGAACGTTTCGCGCCGCACTTTGCTGCAAGCCGGCGCGGGCCTGATCGGCGGCAGCGTGCTGCCGGCCTCGATCGCATCGCGGGCCTTCGCCGAGGACCACCCGGCGATCGGAACCTATCCCGCGGGCACGTCGGGCTCTTCGGCGTTCATCGGCATCTCGGTCCCGCGCACCGGCACCTATGCGGTGCAGGGCGAGGATGAGCTCAAGGGCTATCAGCTCGCGATCGAGCACATCAACAGCGGCCACGAGCTGATCAAGAAGATCTCGCCGAAGACCAGCAAGGGCGTGCTCGGCAAGAAGCTGAAGTTCGGCGTCGCGGATTCCGCGGCGAAGCCGAACGAGGCCGTGCAGGCGCAGCAGCGCTTCATCTCCGAGAACAAGGCGGTGATGATCACCGGCGGCACGTCGAGCGCGGTCGCGGTGGCGCTGAACAAGCTGGCGCAGCGCGAGAAGGTGATCTTCGTCTGCGGCATTTCCGGCTCGAACGACACCACTGGCAAGGATTGCGTGCGCTACGGCTTCCGCCAGAACTTCTTCGGCCAGACCGCCGCGGCGGCGATCGCGCCGGTGCTGATCAAGCAGTTCGGCAAGAACAAGAAGGCCGCCTACCTGACGCCTGACTACACCTACGGCCACACCGTCACCAAGTCGATGCAGGACTACCTCGCCCAGGCGGGCTGGACCACCGTCACCAACCAGATCTCGCCGCTCGGCGCGCCGGACTATTCGTCCTATCTGCTCAACGTCGCGAACTCCGGCGCCGACGTGCTGATCAACGTCAACTGGGGTCACGATGCCGTGCTGTCGACGCAGCAGGCCAAGCAGTTCGGCGTGCTCGACAAGATGAAGCTCGTGGTGCCCTACCAGGTGCCGTTCATCGCCCGCGAGACCGGCGGCCTGATGCAGGGCGTCTACGCCGCGACCGACTATTGGTGGACCATCGAGGACAAATATCCGCTGGCCAAGATGTTCAACGAGGCCTTCGAGAAGAAGTACGGATACAAGCCGGAATGGGGCGCAGAGAACGCCTATGTCAGTTTCGCGCACTGGGCCCGCATGGTCGAGGAAGCCGGCAGCTTCTACCCGCCCGACGTCATCAAGGCCTATGAGAAGGGCGAGACGCTGCCCTCGCTGGTCGGCGACGTCCACTATCGCCCCGAGGATCACCAGTGCGTCCGCCCCGTCGTCATCGTCCGCGGCAAGATGGAAAAGGAGATGAAGAACAAGGAGGACTATTACGAGGTGGTCGAGATCGTCCCCGGCGACGGTCTGATGCAGAAGCCGGATGCGTTCGGCTGCCATCTCGGCGACTACACCTGATTAACGTGGGAAGACTCGGCGCCGTGGGCGGGGCGACCCGGCCCGCGGCGCCGCTTTTCTCGGAACGCATCCTCCATCGACCGGGCCAGGTATACGGCTGAGTGAACGCGCGCCATGATCAACTGGCCAAATTTCGTCTCGCAACTTTTCAACGGGCTGGCGCTCGGCGCGCTGCTGGCGCTGATCAGCTCCGGACTGACGATCATCTACGGCACGCTCGGGGTGCTCAACCTCGCCCACGGCGCCATGTTCATGATCGGCGGCTACGCCGGATATGTGGCCTATTCCTACACCGGCTCGTTCATTCTCGCCGTGATCGCGGGCTCGCTGTTCGTGATGGTGCTCGGGATTGCGATGGAGCGGATCATTATCCGCCACTTCTACCACCGCCCGCATGAGGACCAGCTGCTGGTCACGTTCGGCCTCGGCATCTGCTTCGTCGAGATCGTGCGGCTGATCTTCACCAGCCAGTCGCAGGTGGTGCCGCCGCCGGCGCTGCTGCAGGGCATCACCTCGCTCGGCTTCCTGTTCTACCCGACCTACCGGCTTGCGGTGGTCGGCATCGTCGCGGTCGCGCTCGGCGCGCTGTTCCTGATCCTGTACCGCACCCGGCTCGGCATGATCGTGCGCGCCGGCATCGAGGATTCGGTGATGGTCGATTCGCTCGGCATCAACGTCTACCGCGTCTTCATGATCGTGTTCGGCATCGGCGCAATGGCCGCAGGCTTCGCCGGCATCATCAATGCGCCGGTGGTGTCGCTGACGCCGGGTGTCGGCGACGATATCCTGGTCGAGACTTTCGTGGTGGTGGTGATCGGCGGCGTCGGCTCGTTTCCCGGCGCCATCCTCGGCGGGCTGATCGCCGGCGAGATCATCAGCATCACCTCGATGTTCAACCCCGGTTACGCCTACGTCATGCTGTTCGCGGCGATGACGCTCGTGCTGGTGCTCAGACCGCATGGCCTGCTCGGCACGCAGGGCCGCGAATGACGACGGATATTTAGATGCTTAAACAGCGCCCATACCTGATCGAATTCCTGACCGCCGCCGGACTGATCGTCGCGCCCTTCGTGCTGCCGTGGCTCGGCTTCGCGCCCAACACGGTGAACCGGATCCTGGTCTGGGGCCTGTTCGGCCTCGGCTTCGACATCCTGTTCGGCTTCACCGGCCTGCTGTCGTTCGGCCAGTCGGCCTTTTACGGAACCGGCGGCTTCGTCGCGGCCTATCTGCTGACGCGCGCCGGCTTTCCGTACGTCGTGCTCGCGCTCGTCATCGGGATGATCGCGGCCGCCGCCACCGGCTATCTGATCGGCCTGATCGCGCTGCGCCGCACCGGCATCTATTTTGCGATGATCACGGTGGCGATCGCCGAGGTGTTCTTCTTCGTCGAGTTCAATCCGCTGTCGGACTTCACCGGCGGCGAGAACGGGCTGCCGGGCGTGCCGACCCCGAGCTTCAATCTCGGCTTCACCACGCTGCACTTCACCACCGGCTGGTCGCTCTATCAGTTCCTGGCGCTGTGCTACTTCATCGGCATCGTGATCGCGCTGCGCATCGTGCGCTCGCCGGTCGGTGCCGTGTTCAGCGCGATCCGCGACAACCCGCTGCGGGCGACCGCGGTCGGCCACAACATCCACGGCTACAAGCTGACCGCCTTCGTGATCGCCGCCGCCTATGCCGGCTTTGCCGGCGGGCTGCTCGGCGTGCTGCAGGCCTTCATGCCGCCCGACGCGTTCACCTTCGACACCTCGGGGCAGCTCGTGATGCAGACCGCGATCGGCGGCCGCGGCACGCTGTTCGGGCCGCTGGTCGGCGCCGCGGTGTGGCTGTCGCTGCAGGACTTCCTGCAGGCGGCGCTCGGGCTCGGCGCGGCCTGGAAGCTCGTGCTCGGCATCGTGTTCGTGCTGCTGGTGTGCTTCCTGCGCCGCGGCATCATCGGCGGCCTCGCCGATCTCTACCGCCTCCTGACCGGACAGCGCGGCGCCAAGGAGCCGGAGGAGAGCGCACCCGAGGTCGTCGCCGTGGCAAGCGAGCGGCACGCCACGGCGCCCGCCGCGCCGAAGCCGGTGGCGGCTCGTGCCGGCGGCAGTCCGTCCGGACCGATCCTCCAGGCCAGGGGCCTGACCAAGCGCTATGGCGGCCTGCTCGCCAACAGCGACATCGACTTCACGGTCAATCACGGTGAGCTGCGCGGCATCATCGGCCCGAACGGCGCCGGCAAGTCGACCTTCTTCAAGATGCTGACCTGCGAGGTGCATCCGACGTCGGGCACCATCCTGTTCGAGGGCCGCGACATCACCGGCATGAACGTCACCGACGTCTGTCAGCTCGGCCTGACCAAGAGCTACCAGGTCAACCAGCTGTTCGCCGGGTTGACAGTGCGCGAGAATCTGGTGATCGCGGCGCTGTCGGCGCTGCGCGGCAAGTTCAAGCTCGACCTGTTCCGCAGCATCGACAGCATCCCCGGCCTGACCGAGCGCGTGCAGCAGACGCTCGAGCTGGTCAATCTGACCTCGAGGCCCGATACGCCGGTGTCCGAGCTCGCCTATGGTGAGAAGCGGCGGCTGGAGATCGGGCTGGCGCTGGCGACGTCGCCGAGCCTGTTGCTGCTGGACGAGCCGCTCGCCGGCATGAGCCCGCGCGAACGCGTCGAGACCGTCAAGCTGCTGAAGTCGATCAGCCAGGGCCGCACCATGATCATCATCGATCACGACATGGATGCGCTGTTCGAGCTCGCCGAGCGCGTCACCGTGCTGCAGGAGGGCCGCGTGCTGGTCGAGGGAACGCCGGAAGAGATCAAGACCAACTCGACCGTCCAGGAAGCCTATCTTGGCGGCGTGCATGGAGTGCTCGCCGCATGAGCCTGCTCGAGGTCAACGGACTGAACAGCTATTACGGGGATTCCCACATCCTGTTCAACGTCTCGATGCGCGTCGAGCGCAACGAGGTGGTGGCGCTGCTCGGGCGTAACGGCGCCGGCAAGAGCACGACGCTGAAGAGCCTGATGGGCGTCGTGACCCCGCGCCGCGGCTCGGTGATGTTCGACGGCGTCGAGATTTCCGGCCGGAAGAGTCACAAGATCGCGCAGGCCGGCATGCAGCTGGTCCATGAGGAGCGCCGTATCTTCGGCAGCCTGAGCGTCGAGGAGAACCTTGTGATCGCCGGCCTGACCGCCTCGCAGCGCTGGCCGCTCGACCGCATCTACGAGATGTTCCCGCGGCTCCGCGAGCGGCGGAGCAATCGCGGCACCGACCTGTCCGGCGGCGAGCAGCAGATGCTGGCGATCGCGCGCGCCCTTGTGCGCGATCCCAAGATCATCCTGCTCGACGAGCCGTTCGAGGGCCTGGCGCCGGTGATCGTGCGCGACCTGATGAAGGCGTGCCGCGACCTCGCCGAGGCCGGACAGACCATCGTGCTGGTGGAGCAGAACCTCGCCGCGACGCTCGCGCTGGCGCAGCGCATCTACATCATCAACAACGGACACATCGTCCATGAAGGGCCGGCGCAGGAGATCAAGGCGCAGCCCGATGTCCTGCAGCGCTATCTCGGGGTTTAGGGCGCGTCACTTTCTCCGCCGTCATTGCGAGCCAACGGGTCGCGCGAACGCGCGCCCGATGACAGGCTCCGCGAAGCAATCCATCGGTCCGCATGCGCGGATGGATGGATTGCTTCGTCGCTACAGCGCAAAATTGCTTTGCAAATTTTGTCGCGAGCTCCTCGCAATGACGAACTCGATATTGCGCATGGCCTCTCGGGATAGGGATTACGGCATTCCCGCGTCGGACCGGGCCACCCGCTCACCCACGCAGCGCCGCGATCATCCGCCTGGCGTGATCGGCGAGCACATCCATCTCCGCCTTGACGGTCTGCGCCGGCAGCAGCGCGACGCCGGCCTTCACCGGCATCACATGCATGTGCAGGTGAAACACCACCTGGCCGCTGGCGGGCTCGCTGAACTGCTGGATGATGATGCCGTCGGCCGCAAACGCCTTCATCGCGGCGACGGCGATGCGCTTGGCCGACCGCGCCACCTCGGCGAGGTCGTCTTCGGCGATGTCGAGGATGCCGCGCGCGGGTGCCTTCGGAATCACCAGGGTATGTCCCGGCGATCGCGGCATGATGTCGAGAAAGGCAAAGGTCCGGTCGGTCTCGTAGACCTTGAAGCTCGGGATCTCGCCGCGCAGGATCCTGGCGAAGATGTTCTGGTCGTCATAGCCCGCCATGGTCGCGCGTTCCGGATCGCTAGGTTCAGATTCTGACCGTGCGCGCCGGCCGCACGGGGCGCAAGTGATATCGACGCCGCATCGACCATCGGCTAACAACGCGCCATGAGCGAACCCGCAGGACATGGCCAGACTGTCGAGAGCATCAGGCGCAGCCTCGCCGCCCGCCTCAAGGCGGCCGGCCACGACGCCGCCGAGCTCGATGCGCGACTGCTGGTCGGCGCCGTGCTGGGGCTCGATCTGACCGGCATGATCACGGGCGCGAAGCGCGCGCTGACGAGGGACGAAGCCGATCGCCTCGAGCACCTCGCGCAGCGCCGCCTCGCCGGCGAACCGATCGCGCGCATCCTCGGCGTCAAGGAGTTCTGGGGACTGCCGCTGTACCTGTCCGCCGCGACGCTGGTGCCGCGCCCGGACACCGAGACGGTGGTCGAGCGCGCACTCGAACTGCTGCGCGCCGACGGCATGGCCGAGCGCGCGTTGCGGATCGCCGATCTCGGCACCGGTTCTGGCGCGATCCTGCTGGCGCTGCTCTCGGAACTGCCGAACGCGCATGGCTTCGCCACCGACATCTCGGCGGAGGCGCTGCAGACCGCGAGGCGCAACGCCGCCGCGCTCGGATTCGCCGATCGCACGACATGGATCGAGTGCGACTACGGCAGCGGGCTGGCCGGCGCGTTCGAGCTGATCGTGTCCAACCCGCCCTACATCCCCTCGGCCGACATCGCCGGGCTCGACATCGAGGTGCGCGCGCATGATCCGCGCGCGGCGCTCGACGGCGGTGCCGACGGGCTCGACGCCTACCGCGCGCTGATTTCGCAATCTGCGGGTCTTTTGACCTCAGGAGGATTTCTGATTGTGGAAGTCGGACAGGGTCAGAGCGGCGACGTTGAAGCGCTGATGACGGCATCCGGGTTATCCCCAACGGGGCCGCCAAAAGTCGATCTGGGGGGCGTCCCGAGGGCCGTTTCCGCCCGCCGGCTGCCCCGATAAAGTCCTATTGGAACGAAAAAAAACCTCTTGGATTATCCCCCGGGAACGACTACGTTCCGGGCACAACATCGGTGCTGGCCCCGTAATCCGTTACGGGTGATGACCAGGGTTCAGCAGAGCCCGCCGATCGAAAGGTTCCAGGAACGCAGGTCACATAGAGCGCAATAGCCGAAGCTGTGCTGCTCTCGACCGCCAAGCGAACGAAAGCCTGTTATTACGCTTGAAGACTTACGCACGAGAACTGAGCCTGTCTCAACGGGCGGAATGATTTGGTCGCTGGCGCGATTGCCGGCGGTTGGGGAACGCGTCTTTGCTGCACGCGACTTTGCTGAACGAGATGGTCGGCGACATCGAAACCACTTCGAACGGTATTGCGATTCCGTGTGCCTAGGCGCGCGCCGAATCGGACTCTGGGAATCGGACTTCTGAGAAATCGGACTGCTGAGAAATCGGACTGTGGACTGCAATAACTTCAGGGCTGGAATAAAAGGCGACAGATGAGAAACGGTCAGAACAACAAGCGGATGCGCAACCGGAATAACAACAACAATAACAACAACAATAACCGGCGCGGCCAGAATCCCCTGACACGGGTGTACGAATCGAACGGACCCGACATCAAGATCCGCGGCACGGCCTCCCACGTGGCCGAGAAATACGTTCAGCTTGCGCGCGATGCGCGCTCCTCCGGCGATCCGGTGGCCGCTGAAAACTACTACCAGCACGCCGAGCACTACTACCGGATCATCGCGGCCGCGCAGGAGCAGTTCCGGCAGAATCAGCAGCCGCCGCGCCCCGACGCCGAGGTCACCCCGACCGAAGACGGCGACGACGACAGCGACGGCTATTCGAGCTTCGGCCAGGAGCCGGGCTTCGTGCCGCAGCAGCAGCAACCTTTCATGCGCGACAACGGCCAGCAGCCGTACCAGCGCGAGCAGCAGCAGCCGCGCGAGCATCGCGAGCGTGACCAGCAGCCGCGTGAGCACCGCGAGCGCGAACATCGTCCGCAGCCGCAATATCAGCCGCAACCGCAGAACCAGCCGCAGCCCGCGATGGCCGATGCCGGCGGCGTCGATCGCCTGCCCTCGTTCATCACCGGCGGCGCGCAGCCACAGGTCAACGGCGCCTATGAAGGCAATAATGGCGGCGCAGAACGCGGCGAACGGAGCGAGCGCTTTCCGCGCCGCCGCCGCCGTCCGCACGGCCCGCGCCCCGACATGGCGGCGCAGCCCGCGCCGAGCGACGACTTCAATCCGGGCAACGAGTAATCCTGAAAATCTGTCACCCTCCCTTCACGGGGAGGGTGAATTGTCCGCGTCACGCCTCGGGTCGTGTTACGACTCTGCGTGAGTCGATTTGCGCGTCGCCGTCGAGGACGGCACCAGCACCGGACGCAATGACGGGATCAGCTGCGTGCGCTCGCGGCGCGCGGGAATCGCGCGATAGACCTGCTTGGTCGCCTCCACGATGTGCACGCCGGCGAACGGCATCGACAGCGCCGCGCCGACCCGCTCCCACGCCATCGCCGAGCGCAGGAACCAGCTGCCCTGCACCGGCGGCATGAACAACGCCTCGCCCCACGACGACGGCGTGAACCAGGTCTGCCGCAACAGCTGCGTGATCTGCGCCCGCGAATAGGGCCGGCCATGGCCGAACGGCGTGGCGTCGGTGCGCGTCCAGACGCCGCGGCGGTTCGGGATGATCGCGATCAGCCGCCCCGACGGCGAGAGCACCCGCCACACCTCGCGCAGCAACCGCTCCGGGTCATCGGACATCTCCAGCGCGTGCACCAGCAGCACGCGGTCGACCGCGGCATCCGGCAGCGGCATCGAGAATTCGTCAATCAGGGTGGCCAGCGCCGGCCGGCCGGTCGGCCATTTCAGCACGCCCTGGGCCGCCGGCATGAAGGCAATGCAGCGCTCGCAGGACTCACGGAACAGGCCGAGATAGGGGGTCGGATAGCCGAGGCCGAGCACGCGCTGGCCTTCCGCGTTCGGCCACCGCGCGCGGATGCCCCGGTTGATCAGTTGCCGCGCCACGATGCCGAGGCGCTGCGAATAGAAGTCGCGCAGGTCGATGACGTCCATGGTGTTTAGCCTAACACGCCCCCTGCGGCCCGGGTGCGCCGAAAATTGCATTGCCGCCGGAGCGTTAACGCCATATTTCACCCCTATATTGGGCGCGTTAAAAGCATGACCCGGGAAAGTCGATACCGGTCTTTCGAATACATCATGCTTTGAAAATGTCCGTCCCGTTTGTTCGTGGAGATATCATGACCGCCGAAATTCGCACCTTCAGCTGCCTCACCGACAATTTCGGGTATTTGATCCACGATCCCGCGACTAAGGCGACCGCGTCGATCGACGCGCCGGAAGCCGGCCCGATCATCAAGGCGCTGGAGCGCGAAGGCTGGACGCTGACGGATATCCTGATCACCCATCACCACGGCGACCATGTCGGCGGCGTCGCCGAGCTGAAGCAGAAATACGGCTGCCGCGTCGTCGCCCCGCACGACCAGTCGGCCAAGATCGCCAATGTCGATCTGCGCGCCGCCAATGCCGATGTCATCAAGGTCGGCAGCCTGCTCGCACGCGTGGTCGAGACGCCCGGCCATACGCTCGATCACATCTCCTATGTGTTCGACGGCGAGAAGGCGGTGTTTGCCGCCGATACGCTGTTCTCGATCGGCTGCGGCCGGGTGTTCGAGGGCACCTACCCCATGATGTGGGATTCGCTGCTGAAGCTGCGCTCGCTGCCGGACGATTTCCGTCTCTATTGCGGCCATGAATATACCGCTGCGAATGTGAAATTCGCGCTCACCATCGAGCCCGACAATCCGGCCCTGCAGGCGCGCGCAGCAGAGGTCACAAAACTGCGCGCCGAGAACAAGCCGACGATTCCGGTGCTGCTCGGCGACGAGAAGAAGGCCAACGTGTTCCTGCGCGCCGACGAGTCCGCGGTGGCGGCGAAGCTGCACATGAAGGGCGCCGACCCGGCGCTGGTGTTCGGCGAGCTCCGCGAGCGCAAGAACAAGTCGTGATGGCCGACCTCTCGGCTGCCGACATCATCGCGCAGCTCGCGCTGCAGCCGCATCCCGAAGGCGGACATTATCGCGAGACGTTTCGCGACGCGCGCTGCGACGCCAATGGCCGCGCGCACTCGACCGCGATCTATTTCCTGCTGGCGCGCGGCGAGCGCTCGCATTGGCATCGCATCGATGCGGTCGAGATGTGGCACTATTACGCCGGCGCGCCGCTGACGCTGCGGATTGCGGAGGACGGCGGCCCACATTCGATCACGCTCGGGCCGGATGTGGCGCGCGGCGAGCAGCCGCAGGCGATCGTGCCGGCGCACGCATGGCAGGCCGCCGAAAGCTGTGGCGACTGGACGCTGGTCGGCTGCACCGTCGCGCCGGGATTCGAGTTCGCGAAATTCGAGCTAGCGCCAAAGGGCTGGGAGCCGGCGTCGCAGGGTCTTTCCCCGTCATCCTGAGGTGCGAGCGGAGCGAGCCTCGAAGGATGAATCGGCCACAGACGGGGCCGTCGACCCTTCGAGACGGCCGCGTTGCGGCCTCCTCAGGGTGACGGTGAAACAGTAGCAACAACCTTCTTCGTAGGATGGGTAGAGCCCAGCGAAACCCATCATCTCGCCGCGTGGACCAAAGGCGATGGGTTTCGCTTCGCTCTCCCCATCCTACGTTCTTTTTCTCAGCACCATGTCCTTTGCCGCGATCAGCCCGCCGCCGGCGATCAGGATCGCGGCGATCGCGATATTGGCGCTGGGCTTGGCGAAGCCCGCTGCGATCAGGAACGCGGTCGAGAGCAGCGGCGTGGCGTAGGATGCGGCACCGAGCACGCGGATGTCGCCGCGCTTCATGCCGATATCCCAGGCGAAGAACGCGGCCCCCACCGGACCGATGCCGAGCGCGACGACGGCAAGCCACTGCAGCGGCGTCGCGGGCCACACCGTCGTCTCCACCATCATGTGCACGAGCGCCGCAAGCACGGCGGTCGCGAGGCAGAAGCCTGCCACCGCATCGGTCGGCACCGCCTTGAGCCGGCGCGACATCACCGAATAGGACGCCCAGACGAAAGCCGCGACGAAGGCGGCCGCGAAGCCTGGAATCTGCTCTTTTGTGAAGGCGCCGGTGTTGCCGGCGAACAGCAGCACGGTGCCGGCGAGCCCGAGCAGCGCGCCGACGATGTGATGCACCGCAAGCCGCTCGCCCGGCAGCAGTGACGAGAACAGCACGATCAACAGCGGCCAGAGATAATTGAGCAGGCCGGCCTCGGCCGGCGGGGCGAAGCGCAGCGCCAGGAAATACAGCGCGTGATAGCCGAACAGCCCGCCGACGCCGACGACCCAGGCGACCAGCGGCTGCTTCAACGCGCCGAAGGCTGACGGACGCAACAGGAAGCTCGCGAACGCGAACGCGGCGCCGATCGCAAACGTCATGGCCGCGAGTTGGAACGCCGGGATAGTCCCGGTCGCGACCGTCATGACCGACAGCAGCGACCACATCAGGATGGCGGTCAGTCCGACAAGGGTGGCAGTTCGGGTCGTCATCTCAATTCAATCCGTCGTGGCCGGGCATGACTGTCCAAAGGATGGCCGTCTGCAACCGCTCGCCGATGTCCCGGCCGGCCACGTCTTCCTTCGCGTGTGGCGCGTTGTAAAGACGAAAATGCCCGGCACAAGGCCGGGCATTCGCTACTTGATTGTGCGCGCCTGCGACGCGACGACGCTGCTCGCGTCAGGCGTGATACTGGCCGCCGTTCACGGTCAGCGTCGAGCCGGTGATGAAACCGGCATCGTCTGCGGCGAGGAAGACCACGGCCCGCGCGATCTCTTCGGGTTCGCCGAGCCGGGCGACCGGAATCTGCGGGATCACGTTCTTCTCGAGCACGTCCTTCGGCACCGCCTGCACCATCTCGGTGTTGATATAGCCGGGGCAGATCACGTTCACGGTGATGCCGCCCTTGGCGTTCTCCAGCGCCAAGGCCTTGGTGAAGCCGATGTCGCCGGCCTTGGCCGCGGAGTAGTTGACCTGGCCGAACTGGCCTTTCTGGCCGTTGATGGAAGAGATCGAGATGACACGGCCGAACTTGCGGGCGCGCATGCCCTCGATCACCTGGCGCGTCATGTTGAACAGCGAGCCGAGGTTGGTGTTGATCACGGCATTCCACTGCTCGACCGTCATCTTGTGGAACGCGGTATCCTTGGTGATGCCGGCATTGTTGACGAGCACGTCGACCGGGCCGAGATCGGCCTCGACCTGCTTGACGCCGGCCGCGCAGGCGTCGAACGAGGCGACGTCCCACTTGTAGACCGGAATCCCGCTCTCCGCCTTGAACTTCTCCGCCGCGGCGTCATTGCCGGCGTAGCTCGCCGCCACCTTGTAGCCCGCCGCTTTCAGCGCCTTGCTGATCGCAGCTCCAATACCGCGCGTTCCGCCCGTCACCAATGCAACACGTGCCATGTCCGTTTCCTCCTTGGCCGTCTTTTATAACCGGATAACTCCGGCCTACGCACTCACTCAACAAAGCGCGATGAGATCAGGTTGAATTGTCATCGCGCTTTGGCTCCCTTTTTTGAGCATGGTCTTCTCGGAAAACCGCTTCACACTTTTCCGGATCATGCTGTCGAAACAAAAATGCCCGGCGCAAAGCCGGGCATCTTATTTATCAGCTCGCTTCGCGGTTGACAGATGATCTTTTCATCACCTAACCGGCCTCGCTGCCTTTTGTTCAGTCGCGTGCAACGCACATAGCGATGCCCATGCCGCCGCCGATGCACAGCGTCGCGAGGCCCTTCTTGGCATCGCGCTTCTGCATCTCGTGCAGCAGCGTCACCAGCACGCGCGCACCCGACGCGCCGACCGGATGGCCGATCGCGATCGCGCCGCCATTGACGTTGACCTTGGCCGGATCCCAGCCGAGGTCCTTGTTCACCGCACAAGCCTGCGCCGCGAACGCCTCGTTGGCCTCGATCAGATCGAGGTCGGCGATGTTCCAGCCGGCCTTCTTCAGCGCGGCGCGCGAGGCGGGGATCGGGCCGGTGCCCATGATCTTGGGGTCGACGCCGGCCTGGCCCCACGACACGATGCGGGCCAGCACCTTCTTGCCCTGCTTGGCGGCTTCCTTGGCGGTCATCAGCACGACGGCAGCGGCGCCGTCATTGATGCCCGAGGCGTTGCCGGCGGTCACGGTGCCGTCCTTCTCGAAAGCCGCGCGGAGCTTGGCCATCGCGTCGAGCGTGGCGCCATGGCGCGGATACTCGTCGGCGTCGACCACGATATCGCCCTTGCGGGACTTGATGGTGACCGGGACGATCTCGTCCTTGAACTTGCCGGCCTTCTGCGCCGCCTCGGCCTTGTTCTGCGAACCGACCGCGAACTCGTCCTGCTGCGACCGGGTGATCTGGTACTGCTTGGCGACGTTCTCGGCGGTGTTGCCCATGTGGTAGCCGTTGAAGGCATCCCACAGCCCGTCCTTGATCATGGTGTCGATCAGCTCGAGCCCGCCCATCTTGACGCCGCCACGCAGATATTGCGCGTGCGGGGCCATGCTCATGGATTCCTGGCCACCCGCGACGACGATCGAGGAATCACCGTTGAGCAGCGCCTGGTAGCCGAGCGCCACGGTGCGCAGGCCCGAGCCGCAGAGCTGGTTGACGCCCCAGGCCGGGCTTTCCACCGGGATGCCGGCCGCGATCGAGGCCTGGCGGGCCGGGTTCTGGCCCTGCGCGGCGGTGAGGATCTGGCCCATGATGACTTCGGAGACCTGACCGCCCTCGACGCCGGCACGCTCCAGCGCCGCCTTGATGGCGATGGCCCCGAGGTCATGGGCCGGCGTGGTGGCGAAAGCGCCGTTGAAGCTACCGACGGGGGTGCGGGCGGCGCTGACGATGACGACATCGTCTGACATGGACATCTCCTATGGGTTGTAGCTGGGTTTCTCGACGGCGGGCGGCCGATTTGGCGGGCCTGTCTCTTGACGGCTATCCTGTAAACCTCGTTGAGACATGTCAATCGCACTGTCGGGCAAATCGCGCCGCGACGCACTCAAAATGACGCCCTTGGCACTTTCCTGAGCAAATCCTATGCTTTGGAATTAACCGCACAGCACAAAACTGTAGCCGAACCGCTTTGAAAATGCTTACCTTTGCTGCGATGCGTTGCATTTTGCCCTGCGGCGATGCCGTGGGGTTCCAGGTTCTTCGGTGTTGAAGTGAGAGCCCATGGCAAAATCTGAACAACCGACCACGATCAAGAAATACGCGAACCGGCGGCTCTATAATACCGGGACGAGCACCTATGTCACGCTCGAGGATCTCGCGGCGATGGTGAAGGAAGGCGAGGATTTCCTCGTCTATGACGCCAAGACCGGCGACGACATTACCCGCTCCGTGCTCGCGCAAATCATCTTCGAACAGGAAAACAAGGCCGGGCAGAACCTGCTGCCGACCACTTTCCTGCGCCAGCTGATCCGCTTCTACGGCGACAGCATGCAGATGGTGGTGCCGAAGTATCTCGAACAGTCGATCGAGACGCTGACCAAGGAACAGGAAAAATTCCGCAAGCAGATCGCGGGCGCGCTGAGCGGCACACCGTTTGCGCCGCTGGAAGAACAGGTCCGCCGCAACATGGAGCTGTTCCAGCAGACCTTCTCGATGTTCAAGCCGTTCGTGCCGCAACGCGGTGGCGGCGAGGCCGACAAGGCGCCGGAGCCCACGCCCGATGACGGCAACATCGACGATCTTCGCCGCCAGATGAAGGACATGCAGGAACGCCTCGAGCGCATGTCGCAGCCGACGAAGAAGGACGAGTAGGTCCTTATCGCCGATCGGCCGGACGCACCGGCCGCTATCGTTTCGCGCAATCCTGACGGCGGCAACTCTGCCGGCGTCAGGCGCCGCTTGCCCCGGGAAGCATGCTCTTGCGGACGATCGCGTGCACGCCCCAATTGCCGTCGGCAACCTGCGTGACGCCGAAATCGACGCCGAGCGAGATCAGCGCCAGCGCCTCGTCCTCGCTGAGACAGTAGCACTCCATCAGGAATTTGCGCGTCGCCCGGAACGCATTGCGCAGCGCCAGATCGACCGACGAGCGCTGGTAGATCTCCGACTGCGCGTTGCGCCCGAGCTCGCGCAGATAATTGCCGTAGCTGAAGCCATGCAGGATCCACTCCTCCGGCGTTTCCAAAAGCGGATGCGCCAGCCCTTCGACATGCGGCTTGGTCGCCCTGCCGCTCTTGTGCAGGATGAAGCGAAACTGGCCGGTGAGCGAAAGCTCGAGCGCGGTGCCGTTGACCTCGCCATCGCCTTGCGCGAAATGCGGATCGCCGATCGAGAACAGCGCGCCTGATACTGCGACCGGCAGATAGAGCGTGGTGCCCTTAGTAGCGCGCCAATTGTCGACATTGCCGCCGAAATAGCCGGGCGGAATCGAATCGATGATGTCGGATTCGCGCGGCGCCACCGCCATAAAGCCGAAATGCAGCCGCGCCGGAATCCGTACGCCGGCGAGCACGCCGGGCTGTTTCTCGACGGTGGCGTGATCGACCGGCACACCGGGATAATCCATCGTCTCGTGGCGCACGCCGAACGGATCGGTCTGCGGCGTCCAGCGGTAGGAATAGACGGCGTGGGCCCACTCGGCCTGCGCATCGGTCTCGAAGATCGTGATGGTCTCGCGCTTGGCCGGCGGATCGATCAGATCGTTGTACTGAAAGCCCCACCAGGCCGCGGCATTGCTGCCGAACGACTTGCCGGCGTAGGCCGGATTGGCTGATGGCCGCGGCCAGATGTCGAGGATCTGCACCTCGAGTACATCGCCCGGCTCCGCACCGCAGACATAGATCGGCCCGGTGCAGATGTGCACGCCGAACCCTTCGCCGGCGCCGCGGCCGAAGATCGAACCGTCCATCGGACCGGCGCCGCGCCGTTCGACCGACTTGCCCTCGGCGGTCCAGCGAAACACGCTCTCCGCGCCGGGATCACCCTTGATCATGCGCTCGTAATCATCGAAGGCATGCTGGGTCAGCGTCTCGATCGTCACCACCGCGCCCGACTGCACGCTCATGACGGGCGGGATGGCGCGGCTGAGATAGCCCCAATGCGCGGTCTCCCTGGACACCTTGAGATGGTGATGCGAGGCGCCCCGCCCTTCCGGCACAGCCCCCGCCGGTTCAACCGGTACGATCGGCTCCAGCGGCGCAACCGTCTCGCGCGCAACCGGGCTTGACGCGAGATTTGGCGCGAGCCGCAGCACCGTTGCGGTGCCACGCGCCAGCCGCGGCCGGCCGCGCGTGCGCTCGCCCTCCACATCACGAGGCACCGCCTTGCGGAAGTCGCGCGGCGAGGTGCCGTAGGTCGCGCTGAACATCCGGCTGAAATGCGCCTGATCGGTGAAGCCCCAGCGGTAGCTGATTTCGGCGATGCGCTGGTCAGCATAGTTCGGATCGATCAGATCATTGCAGCAGCGTTCCAGCCGCCGCTCACGCACATAGGCCGAGAACGTCGTGTTCTGCCGTTCGAACAGCCGTTGCAGATAGCGTTGCGACAGCCCTTCCTGCCGCGCGATGTCGGCGATGGTCAGGCCGGCATTGCCGAGCTGGGCCTCGATCGCGGCATCGACCCGGCGCAGATGGCCGGCCTGGACCTGCGTCATCGCTTCTGCATCGAGCCGCGTCTCGCCGAGCAGCGCGCCGGCGACGAGTTCGGTGACCGCGACCTCGGCGGTGACGAGATCGGCCTTGTCCAGGATCGCGAAATTGCCGCCCAGGGTCCGCATCACCGGACGCACGGACGCAGCGGCGATCGTCGCGCCGAGCACGGCCGGCAAACGCAAGCGATTATGCCCGAGCCGGCCGAGCAGCCGCTCACGTGGCAGTTCGAGCAACAGGATCTCGAAATCCTCGCGCAAGGTCATCCGCCACGGCGATTGCAGGTCACACACCGAGACGTCGTTGTCGGCAAACTCGCAGCTGCGTTGGCCGGACGTGATGCTGCCGCGGCCGTATCCGTGGAAGATGATGGCGACCCGCGCCGGCATTCCCGGCGAGGCCGCATGACCGCTGCAGACGATCTGCTGCTCGGTGGAACGCAGCAGCGCGAGCTGGCCGCCGCTGGTCGAGCGCTTCGCGGTCAATTCGCCGAACTGGAATTGGCCGGCCTCCGGCAATTCGCAATCGAGCTGCAAACCGGCCAGCGCCTCGCGCCAGACCTCCCGCCGGTTTTGCCGCGGGATCGCATCGACCGAAACCCGATAGGTCGTCGCGACCATCACCCCTCCAGGCCGCAGCACCGCAGCGTTCCACTCACAGAGCCGTGAACGCAGCCTGCACCGATTGCAGGCAGGCGGCAAGCGTGTTGCGACGGCACATGTTGCCCAGCCTGCGTGCAACGCGCGGAAGCGGCCGCTTTCGCGTGGCAGCGCTATCAGCGGCGAACGCAGTGCAACTTGATCGAATGCGCCCAAATTCTTGACCGCTCCGGCCATGCCGCGATGCGAAGACGGCCGCCGCAGATGCCTTGCACGCTGTTGCACAGGCCTTTGCGCCGCGACGACAGCAAGCGCGCCGACAAATTATTGGGCGCGCCCGGTCATGTCGGAGCGGCGCGGCACCATGCACTCTCATGCGCACTTTCGATCCAAGGAGGAGCTCAAGATGTGCGCAGGTGACGACAAGAACTGCCCGGACTTCGAATTGCATCATCGCCAGTTCAAGGAGACGCTCGACCGCGAACGCCGTTCGTTCCTGCGCTCAAGCTTCGCGGCGGCGGGCGGCGCCGCGGCAATGACCGCCGGCGGCATCTCGCTGGTGACGCCGAAAATGGCGGCCGCCGCCGAGAAGCATCAGCCGGCGCAGCGCGCCTATCACCATTTGCCAGCGAATGCCGACACCGTGCATTGGGGCTATTTCAGCAAATCGCTGAAGCCGCGCGTCGAGATCAATTCCGGCGACTTCATCACCATCGAGGCGCTGACGCATCACGCCAATGACGATGCCGAGCGCATGGTCAAGGGCGATCCCGGCGTCGAGAGCGTCTATCTCTGGACCAAGGAGAAGAAGGGCGTGAACCGGCGCGGCGCCGGCCCGATGGATGCCTCGCTGTTCGGACGCGGCGCCGGCGAAGGCCTCGGGGTGCATATCTGCACCGGGCCGGTGTTCGTGCGCGGCGCCGAGGAAGGCGACGTGCTCGAGCTGCGCATCATCGACGTCGCGCCGCGGCCCTGCGCCAACCCGAAATTTTCCGGCAAGGCGTTCGGCAGCAACGCCGCGGCATCGTGGGGCTTCCACTACAAGGATCTGCTCACCGAGCCGAAGCCGCGCGAGGTGGTCACCATCTACGAGGTCGACGCGACCGGCGAGCGCAACTGGGCGCGCGCCGTCTACAATTTCACCTGGACGCCGCAGACCGATCCGTCCGGCGTGGTGCACAAGACGATCGATTATCCCGGCGTCCCGGTCGATCATTCGACCGTCAAGGAGAACCACGGCATCCTGAAGAACGTGCGCATCCCGGTGCGTCCGCATTTCGGCGTGATCGGGCTCGCGCCGAAGGAGGCCGAGTTCGTCGATTCGATCCCGCCGAGCTACACCGGCGGCAACATCGACAATTGGCGTATCGGCAAGGGCGCCACGATGTATTACCCGGTGGCGGTCGAGGGCGGGCTGCTCTCTGTCGGCGACTCCCATGCTTCGCAGGGCGATTCCGAACTGTGCGGCACCGCGATCGAATGCTCGCTCAACGGCACCTTCCAGATCATCCTGCACAAGAAGGCCGACCTCGCCGGCACCGCGCTGGAAGCGCTCGACTACCCGATGCTGGAGACCCAGGACGAATGGCTGGTGCACGGCTTCAGCTATGCCAACTATCTCAGCGAGCTCGGCTCCAGCGCGCAGACCGAGATCTACAAGAAGTCGTCGGTCGACCTCGCTCTGCGCGACGCCTTCCGCAAGATGCGCAAATTCCTGATGACGACGAAGAAGCTGACCGAGGACGAGGCCATCTCGCTGATCTCGCTCGGCGTCGACTTCGGCGTCACCCAGGTGGTCGACGGCAATTGGGGCGTCCATGCAGTGATCCGCAAGGACATCTTCGCCGGCGGCGAGAGCTGAAGAAAAGGCCTGAAGCGTGGCGGTCAGCCGAAGAAGGACGAGCATGGCTTTGCGCCGCGCACCTCACCCAACGTCGCCCCGGCGAAAGCCGGGGCCCATAACCACAAATGTCGGTTGTTTGAAGCAAACGTCTGCCAGATCGCTTCATCGAGAGGCTGCGGCGTATGGGTCCCGGCTTTCGCCGGGACGACACCGTTGATTTGACGAACAGATCAGCCCGTGGCGGGCACGGGCTTCTCCGCCGGCGCGTTCCACGGGCGGTCCGGCGAGGCGAGGCCGATCAGGCGGCCCTGGATGAAGTCGCAGCCCCATTCGCGCAGCATCACGGCGGCTTCCTCGTCCTGCACCCATTCGGCGACCGTCCTGATCTC
The DNA here is from genome assembly GCF_024171045.1 of Bradyrhizobium sp. USDA 4538. Classification (NCBI taxonomy): domain Bacteria; kingdom Pseudomonadati; phylum Pseudomonadota; class Alphaproteobacteria; order Hyphomicrobiales; family Nitrobacteraceae; genus Bradyrhizobium; species Bradyrhizobium sp. USDA 4538. The sequence goes on along the minus strand of NZ_JALJZE010000001.1, from coordinate 4,098,037 downwards.
GAGGCGGCGGGCGAGATCGATCAGCGTTTGCACGAAAGCGCGGTCGTCGGCCGAACGCACGATGTTCTGCACGAAGGCGCCGTCGATCTTCACGATGTCGACGCCGAGCTTGCGCAAGTTGCGGAACGAGGTGTAGCCGGCGCCGAAATCGTCGATCGCGATCCGGCTGCCGAAGTTCTTCAGGCGCGTGACAAAGCCGCGCACGTCGTCGATATCCTGGATTGCCACTGTCTCGGTGATCTCGACGATCAGCCGCTCGCCGACGCCGGGATGCGCGCGCATCAAAGATTCGATGGTGGCCCACCAGTCCGGATCCATCGTGGTGTCGGGCGAGATGTTGAGGCTGAGCTGTACGCCGGGAGCGGCAGCGAGCTCGGCGATGGCGAGCTCCAGCACACGGTGATCGACCAGCCGGATCAGGCCGAGCCGCTCGGCGACCGGCACGATATCGGGCGCGAGCAGCGCGCGGCCGTCGTCCTGCTCCATCCGGACCAGGCACTCGTAGAACGCGGGCTGCCGCAGGCACGCATCGACCACGGGCTCGAAGCCGATCACGATGCGGCGCTCGTTCAGCGCGGTGACGATCTCGTCGGTGACGCGGATGTTGACGCGGCGCTGGGCGTCGCGCTCGACATTCGGCTTCCACAGCGCGAACGATCCGGCGCGGCGGCTCTTGGCCGCGTCCAGCGTCTCCTGGGCGCGATTGACCGCCTCCTCCGCCGACCGCGCATGGCGGGGAATGGTGACGGCGCCGATCGAGACCGTCACCGATACCGGGCCGGACTTGGTCGGCACCACCTCGTCGCGCACCGCGGCCAGGAAGCGCTCGGCCGCGACATTGGTGTCGTCGACGGTGCAGTTGCGCAAGATCAGGCCGAACTTGTTGCCGGAGAAGCGGCCGAGCATGTCGCCGCTGCGCAGCCGCGCACGAATCCGCTTCGCGACCTCGGCGATGACGGCGTCGGCGACATCGAAGCCAAAGGCATCGTTGACGCGCGCGAGGTGATCGATGCCGATCAGCATGAAGGCGCAGGAGGAGCGGAAGCGCGCGCACTCCTCCATCGTCTCGGCGAGCGAGGCGATCAGATGGGTGCGGTTGAGCTCATTGGTCAGCGGGTCGTGCCGCGACAGCTTCAGCAGCTGCTCGTCGCGGGCATGCCGCTCATTGTTGATGCGGACGACGCCCTGCACGCGCGCCGGCCTGCCGTCGGCGCCGGCAAACCAGCAGCCGGTCTCCTCGATCCAGATCACCGGCGCCGAGGTGACGGCCCGCACGCCATATTCGATCCGGTAGGGAACGCCCTCCCCGCCGCGTACCGGCGCCGGCGCGCCGAGCGCATCGGATCGCACCGAGCGCGATGGCTCGATCAGCTTTGCAAGCTCGGCGCCGCTCGCCAGCGCCGCGACCGGGATATCCGGGAAGACCGCTGCCACATTGTCGCTCCAGGCGATCGCATCGCTCGCGAGGTCCCAGGCGAATGTCGCTTGGCCGAGCGAGGCGAGGATGCTGGCAGCTGGCGGGACAGGGGGCATCGAACATGTCTCGATTTGGGACGGCGCCCGGTGATTCTACACGCTCTCAAGATAGTGGTTCCGGCGAATCCAACGCTAGGTGAAGTTGATAAATAATCTGGAAACCACGTTTTCGACTGTCCGGGAACGAACTGGGGACGGCGGGCATGACCCTTGCCACAGGGGTGTTGCGGAGGGCCGCAACGTCCCAAACTATGACGCTCCAACGGGTCGCAGACGATGCCGGATATCGATCAATCGGAAATCCTCGACGGCGAGTGCACCGGCGATGCTGCGGCGGCCAGCACGGCGCTGGTGCCGCTGGCCGCGACCACCCATTGGGCGCCCAAGATCCCGCTGCCGCATGCCGATCCGTCGTTTGTGGCTCATCTGATCGCGACCGCCGCACACGAACCGCAGACGCGCGGGCAGCGGCGTGGGTCATTGGCCGACGCGCAGAGCGCTTACGGCCCGCATGTCGACGAACGCCGCAGCGTGGCGCGGCGGACCCGGCAGATCATCTAGGAAAATATCAGCGCTGCGGCGCGTCCGACGGCGGATGGCCGCCCGGCTGCAAATCCGGCGAGGTCACCGTCGGCTTTGGCGCGGACTGATCGAGTAGCACGGATTCCGCAACCGACGTCGCCGAGGGGACCGGTGCGGCCGGTGGCGGCGCGGCAGGCGCCGGCGCGGCGACAGGCGCGGGCTCAGGCCGGGGTGCCGGCTCCGCTACGGGTGCAGGTTGCGGTGCCTCAGCTGCCGCAGGGTGCGCCCTGCCGGCGCTGGGCGCCGGTGCGACCACCGCACGGCGGCGGGTGCGCAGCGCAATTCCGGAAATGAAATCGACCAGCGCCAGCAGCGTGAGCAGGCCATAGGTCGAGTTGCCGAATTTCGGCCAGAGCACGAATTCGGCAGCGGCGGCGCCGAACACGATCAGCGACAGCAGATGGTCGGTGAGATATTTCGCGCCGGGGCGCGCGCCCTTGATGACCTCGAGCAGCAACAGCAGTACGGCGGCGGCGAGCAGCATGTCGCTGAGCGTGATCTGCCACTGCTCGCCCGACAGCAATGTCAGCCTGATCAGCGGGTCCGTGAACGACACGCCGGGCATCAGGAAAGCGATGATGTTGTAGACCGCGAGCGGAACGAGCAGCAGCGGAAAACCGACCATCGGGGCTTGCGCCTTATTCAGGGAGAACCAGCAATGCGGCGACGCTCATTGGCCTCGCCGCGGACGCGCCCGTCTTGGCCGCACTCGTTGACCGAATTCAGGCGCCGCGCCGCATGGCTGCGGCGCGTGGACCGAATGTCCGATCAGGACTCTTTCTTGGCCTTCAGGACCTGACGGCCCTTGTACATGCCGGTCTTCAGGTCGAGGTGGTGCGGACGGCGCAGTTCGCCGGAGTCCTTGTCCTCGACATAGGTCGGGGTCTTGATCGCATCGGCCGAACGGCGCATGCCACGGCGCGACGGCGAGGTTTTTCTTCTGGGAACGGCCATGACGGTGTCCTCTAGGGGTGTTGCGGAGGCATCGTCCGAAATGCGGACGGCTCAGCGCTTCGAAGCGCAAGCTGCGATGCCGGTAAGGCCGCGCTTATAGAGGAAGGCACTGCGTAAAGCTAGGGCCGGAGACAGCAAAAAGCGCCCGAAATCGGCCTCAGGAGCCGCGATTTTCGCGCCAGCAGCGCGTCACGGAGTTGGCCCGGACCATATAGGTGGCGGACAGCCTGCGGACCCCCGGGCCGGGGTTCCGGGCGCTCCTCTTGGCCGGATTCGGCAGGATCGCCGCCAAAAGCGCGGCCTCGCGGGCTGACAGCCCCGCGGCGGACCGGCCGAAGGCATATTGGGCGCCGGCTTCGGCGCCGAACTGGCCGGACGGGCCCATTTCCGCGATATTGAGGTAGATTTCCAGGATCCGCTGCTTGGGCAACACGAGATCGATCCAGAGTGCCAGCGGCAGTTCCAGCCCCTTGCGGATCACGCTGCGGCCGGACCACAGGAACAGGTTCTTGGCGACCTGCTGGGTGATGGTCGAGCCGCCGCGGGCCACCTCGCCATCCTCGGCGTCGTCGAGCACCTCGCGCAGCGCGCCCCAGTCGATGCCCCGATGCTTGCAGAAATGAGCATCCTCCGAGCCGACCACGGACCGCGCCAGATAGGGCGACATCGCGCCGAAATCGATCCAATGCCGCGTCACCGGGGCCCCGCGCAGGGTCCGCCAGGCCATCAGCGCCGAAACCGGATGGCCGGTACGGTAGAACGGCGCCACCAGATACGGCAGCAACAGCAGGGCCAGCAAAAGCAGCAACAAAATTCGGACGATGCGCAAAGCAGGGTTTCCGGGGAGGACCATTCCAGGAAGGATTTGGGACCCGCCCGCCAGAACACGGCCGGCGCCGTCGACGTCTGCGGGATAATTCACGGTTTTTCCAGCACTTTTAAGGCGCATTCCGTCGCAGGGCGGGAATTGACGAAGCCGATGCCATCAACGATTGTCCGGCCGAAAATCGATCTGGAGCAATTCTTAATGACGACCGGTACTGCAGAGTTTTCCAAGCGGCTGGACCAGACCGCGGAGGATACCGAAGCCCTGCTCGCCAAACTGCTGTCCGACGCGACCGAAAGCGATGAGATCGTGCGCCCGAAGCGGCTGATCGAGGCGATGCGCTATTCGAGCCTCGGCGGCGGCAAGCGGCTGCGGCCGTTCCTCGCGGTCGAGAGTGCCGCGGTGTTCGGCATCCCGCGCGAAGCCGCCCTGCTGGTCGGCGCCGCGCTCGAATGCATCCACTGCTACTCGCTGATCCACGACGACCTGCCGGCGATGGACAATTCCGATCTGCGCCGCGGCCGCCCGACCCTGCACAAGGCCTATGACGACGCCACCGCAATCCTCGCCGGCGACGCGCTGCTCACCATCGCATTCGACATCATCACCCGTGATGCGATCCACAAGGACGCCCAGGTCCGCCTGCTGTTGACCCGCGCGCTGGCGCGCGCCTCCGGCGTCGGCGGCATGGCCGGCGGCCAGATCCTCGACCTCGCCGGCGAAGGCCGCTTCGGCGACCGCGAGCCGGTCGATGTCGCGCGCCTGCAGCAGATGAAGACCGGCGCGCTGCTCCGCTTCGGCTGCATCGCCGGCGCGATCCTCGGCCAGTCCTCACAAAAGGAGTACCAGGCGCTCGACGATTACGGCAAAGCACTCGGTGAAGCCTTCCAGATCGCCGACGATTTGCTCGACGTCGAGGGCGATGCTGCCGCGCTCGGCAAGCCGGCCGGCGCTGACGCCGCGCTCGGCAAGACCACGTTCGTCACCCAGCTCGGCATCGATGGCGCCAAGCAGCGCGTGCGCGATCTCCTCGCGCGTGCCGACGCTGCGCTGTCGGTGTTCGGCGACCGAGGCGACGTGCTGCGCGCCGCCGCCCGCTTCGTCGCCGAGCGCAAGAACTAGCCGAGAGCAACGCGCGAAATGAACAGGGAGATCGACGACCGCCTTGTTCGCTTCCGCAAGCTGCCGCTGCCGGTCCGCGTCGTCGTGGGCCGGCCGCGCACCTTCGGCTCGATCGCTTTCGGCATCCTGGCTGCGCTGCTGGTGCCGGGAGCACCGCGCCTCGTCACCCGCCTGCTCGCGGGCTGGGATGCCTTCGCCGCGCTGTATCTCGTGCTTGCCTATGTGATGATGCTGCGCTGTGGCGTCGCCCATATCAAGCGAAGCGCCATCCTGCAGGACGACGGACGTTTCCTGATCCTGCTGCTGACCGCGTTCGGCGCGCTGGCGAGCCTCGCCGCCATCGTGTTCGAGCTCGGCGCATCCAAAGGCAGCCCGGCCGGACTGGCGCTGGCAATCGTCACCATCACGCTGTCATGGGCCTTGGTGCACACCGCGTTCGCGCTGCACTACGCCCATGAGTATTACCGCGGCGAGACGCCCGGCGGATTGCAGTTTCCGAGCGGCGAGGAACATGCCGACGCCGATTACTGGGACTTCGTCTATTTCTCGTTCGTGATCGGCATGACGGCGCAGGTCTCAGACGTCGGCATCACCGACAAGATCATCCGCCGCACCGCGACCGTGCACGGCATCATCTCGTTCGTGTTCAACACCGCGCTGCTCGCCCTGATGGTGAACATCGCCGCGAGCGCGATCTAGCTGCGCCGCCTGATGAGATGCCGTGCGCAAGGCGGTCGGCAAGGACGACAAGCAGCACGCCGATGACGTCGCGCGGATTTATTCCCCGCCTTGCGTCACGTGCTCCTGATATTGCGGCAGATCGTCCGTTATCGCGTACCACGGCGCCTTGGAGCCGACGAAGATATGGGCGGTCGGCCGGATCGCCGGCGCATCGCGCAGCGTGCCCATCGCGACATGGACATAGGCGCCGTCGCGGACCAGCGAATAGAGCAGCGAGCCGCAGCGGCCGCAATGCGCGTCGTGGGTGAGTTCATCGCCATAGATCAGGAGCTCGTTAGCGCCGCCGACCACGGTGAATTTGTCGCGCGCGATTCCCGCGAACGGCTTGAACGCCGATCCCGTGGTGCGCCGGCAGTTCGAGCAGTGACAATTGAGCGCATAGGCAAACGCGTCAGCCACCTCGTAGCGCACGTCGCGGCAGAAGCATTCGCCGGTCAGGATATGTTCGTTCGAATTTGCAGATGCGGTCACAACTCGTCCCTCACGCAGAATTTTGTCGCCGGCCATGGCGCAATCTAGCGGTTCATGGCTAAATCCTGGAGCCCTTTCCGTTCCGATTGAATCGGAACGCGGGCTCTAGATTCGAGCCTGACGCGTTTTCTCCACGCGAACCGGCACCCGCTTCGCTCGAAAACGCTCCAGCCGATCCAATCCTGCCGGGAGGACCAACCGATGAGCCAAGATCGATCCAGCGTCGAAAGCGTCGTGCAAACCTATTTCGACGGTCTCTACGAGAGCAATGCCGACAAGCTCGCCGAGGCTTTTCATCCGAGCGCCGATTTGCGCTGGGTGGAGAAGGGCGAGCTGAAGGTCCTGACCGTGCCGGACTGGCTTGCCTTGGTGCGCAAGCGCACCTCGGCGAAGGCCGAAGGCAAGCCGCGCGAGGATTTTATCGTCACCATCGACCGCTCCGACGACAACACCGCCTTCATCAAGGTGCGCTGCCAGCTGCCGCCGCGCTATTTCACCGACTATCTGGTGGCGATGAAGCTCGCCGACGGCTGGCAGATCGTCTCGAAGTCGTACCGCTACGACCTCAGGGATTGATCGACCGGGCGCGGCGCGCCCGCGACGGCTTTGTGACGCGCCCCCTGCGGTCCGGCTCCGGCCGGACCGCATTGACTGGCGCTGGTTTCCGGGCGAATTGAGCCCGTTATGGAAGCCAAGTTTCAGATTTTTCTCACTTTGCTCGGCGTGCTGGCGGGAACCGCCCTGGTGGCGCGGCGAACCGATATCGCGCCCGCGATCCTGCTGCTGCTGGTCGGCATCGTGCTCGCCTTCGTGCCGGGCATGCCGTCGCTGGAACTGCCGCCCGAGCTCGTGCTGCTGGTGGTGCTGCCGCCGCTGATCTATTCGGCGAGCGTCGCGATGAGCTGGCGCGAGTTCAAGGCCAATCTGCGGCCGATCATCCTGCTGTCGGTCGGCTGCGTGATCTTCACCGCCTTCATGGTCGCAACCGCGACCCATTATCTGATCGGCCTGCCCTGGAGCATCGGCTTCCTGCTCGGCGCCATCGTCGCGCCGCCCGACGTGGTCGCGCCGCTGGCGATCGCCCGCAGGCTCGGCATGCCCCGCCGCATCCTGGTGGTGCTCGAGGGCGAAGGGCTCGCCAATGACGCGACCGCGCTGATTCTCTACCGCTTCGCGCTCGCCGCGATCACCACCGGGCTGTTCTCGCTGCCGAAGGCGACCGGCACTTTCCTCGTCATCGTCGCCGGCGAGATCGCGTTCGGCACCGCGGTCGGCTGGCTCAGCCTGCGCGCCCGCCGCCGCGCCAGGGATCCGCAGGTCGAGATCACGCTGTCGCTGATCACGCCCTATCTCGCCTACTGGATCCCCGAGCATTTCGGCGGCAGCGGCGTGATCGCGACCGTCGCCTGCGGCCTCTACATGAGCTGGAACGGACCGCTGTTGATCTCGGCCGCGACGCGCCTGCAGGGCATCTTCTTCTGGGACTTGATCATCTATCTGATCGAGGGCCTGCTGTTCCTCTTGACCGGCTTCCAGATGCGTTCGCTGTACGAGAAGTCGAAGTCGTTCCCGCTGCACGACATCCTCACCGCGACCGTGCTGGTCGCCGTCATCGTGATCGTGGCGCGCTTCGTCTGGGTGTTTCCCGGCACCTATCTGCCGCGCTGGATCAGCCGACGCGTGAGCGAGCGCGATCCGCTGCCGTCGTGGCGGGCGGTGTTCGTGGTCGCCTTCACCGGCGTGCGCGGCGCGGTCTCGCTCGCCGCGGCGCTGGCGCTGCCATTGACGCTGCCGAGCGGAGACGCCTTCCCGTATCGCGACCTGATCCTGTTCGTCGCCTTCGGCGTGATCTTCGTGACGCTGGTCGGGCTCGGCCTCACTCTGCCGCCGGTGGTGCGCTGGCTCGGCCTCGCCAGGGACGGGCGCAGCGAGCACATCGCCGAGCACGAGCAGGAGATCGCGGCGCGGCGCGAGGCGCTGAACGCCGCGCTGAAGTCGCTCGATGCCATCACCGACGACCGCGAGCTTTCCGACGAGGTCATCAAGCTCTTGCGCTCGCGGCACGAGATCCGGATCAACCAGCTGCCCGACTCGCTCAATCCCGACACGCACGACGTCTCCGCCACCGGCACCGAGCTGACGCGGGAGCTGATCGCCTCCGAGCGCAAGTTCATCCATATGCTGCTGCGCGACGGCAAGATCACCGACGAGACCAGGCGGCGGATCGAGCGCGACCTGGATCTGGAGGAGGCGAGCCTGTCGAACCGCGAGTATCGCAGGATTCCTTTGTAGCGCGCGGTATCTCCACCCGTCGTCCCGGCGAAGGCCGGGACCCATTACCACAAGTACCAATTGGTTTGCGGGCTGGAGCCACACCGCGCTTCAACAACGCAACCCTGTGGTTATGGGTCCCGGCCTTCGCCGGGACGACAGTGGATATCATTCCGCCGCGGCGTTCTGGCCGGGACCGCCGACGAAGCCGGCGGGGTCGCCGAACCGCTCGATCATGACGGCGGTGAGGTCCTTGGTCTTGCTGGTGACGCAGGCGCCGGAGCGCACGGTGTAGCGGTCCTGATGCTGAGCATGCGGCGGCGCCTCGCCCTTTTGCAGCGCGCGGGCCGCCTCCATGACCAGCTTGCGGAAATGCATGATGCCGAGATCGGTCGGGCCGAGATGCTCGCGGGTACGGTCGGCGATCGGGCCCTGGCTGTCCTGCACCGCGGCGTCCTGCTCGGAGACGCCCTTGATGCCGGTGTAGCTTTTGGTCCGCTGCAGCTTGCGGTCGATCAGATAGTCGTTGGCCTTGTTGCGCAGCGGCACGTAGTTCTCGTCGACGACAGCCATCACGCCGTTGCCGTTGGCGTAGCCTTCGCGCTCGGCATCGGTCAGCGGCCGGTGGGGATTCCACGCATAGGTGTAGATCCAGCAATTGGTGTCGGTGACCGGCACGAAGGTCTGGCCGAACATGTTCTCGCCCGGCATCGAGCTCGGCGCGTAGCTGTGGAACGGCATCAGGAACTGGGCGATGCGCCAGTAGATGTTGTCGCTGCCGGTGAGCCGTCCGCCCGCCACCGTGAGGCCGGCCTCATGCGGATTGATCTTGATGACGGGGCGCGGATCCTCGGCGATCCAGCGCATGTGATCGGTCGCGACCCGCGTCAGCGGGTTCACGAAATGCTTCTTGATGTCGAGGATCTCGTTCTCCTCCTTCTCGAAGGAGAGGTGTGCGAAGGTGAAATGCGCGGTGTCGATCGAGCCTTCCACCGCCTGCACCCAGTTGCAGTCCTGCCACTTCTTGGTGACGAAGCGGTGCGAGGCCGGCAGCAGCGCCATCTCCAGCGCCGGCAGTTCAGGCATCTGATCGGCCGGGCCCATATAGGCCCAGATCATGTCGCCCCATTCACGCACCGGATAGGACTTGATCCGGATCAGGTCCTTTGCGTTGAGGTCCGGATACGACGTCGGCATGTCGACGCAGCGGCCGTCGGTGTCGAACTTCCAGCCGTGATAGACGCAGCGGATGCCGCATTCCTCGTTGCGGCCGAGCCAGAGATTGGCGCCGCGATGCGGGCAGTACTGGTCGATGACGCCGACCACGCCTCTCGTGTCGCGGAAGGCGAGCAGCTCCTCGCCCATCACGACGATCTTCTTCGGATCGCTGTCCGGCTCCAGCAACTCCTCCGACAGCAGCACCGGAATCCAGAACCGCCGCAGCAATTCGCCCATGCCGGTCCCCTCACCGGATTCGGTGAGGAATTTGTTGTCCTCGGCGCGAAGCATAGGCGGTCTCCCGAGTTTATTTTCGTTGTAGTTCGTAGGATGGGTGGAGCCAACGGGGCCGCGCGTTGCGCGGACCCGTTGGCTCTACCCATCCTACGAAATCTCACACCGGCCGCTCTCCCTTCACGGTGACGCGGGTGCCGGAGCGGGTGTGCGGCCAGTAATCCCACATCGCGCGATGCTGGGCGCAACGGTTGTCCCAGAACGCGATCGCGTTCTCGGTCCAGCGGAAGCGGCACTGGAACAGCGGATTCTCGGCGTGCTGGTAGAGATAGGCCAGCATGGCGTCGCTCTCGTCGCGCGGGATGCCGACGATGAAGCGGGTGAAGCCGCGATTGACGTAGAGCGATTTCTTGCCGGTCACCGGATGGGTGCGAACCATCGGATGCTCGGCGCGGGGATATTCCCGTTTGTCGGCGACGCCGTAGTTCGCATACAGGCCACGATAGGTCTGTTCGCCATCATGCAGCGCGGTCAGCCCGTCGAGATAGGCCTTCATGCGGTCCGACAGCGCCTCATAGGCGGCGTACATGTTGGCGAACAGGGTGTCGCCGCCGCGCGGCGGGCACTGCTTGATGTAGAGGATCGAGCCCATCGGCGGCTCGAGATCGCAGGACACGTCGGTGTGCCAGCCCTCGCCATTGGCGCGTGGGGAATCCTTGTCGGCGTAGATCTTCATCAGCGCCGGATCGCCCTCATTGGGCGCGGCGGGATGCACATGCAGCTCGCCGAACTTGCGGCCGAAGGCGAGATGCTGGTCGGGGCTGATGTGCTGGTCGCGGAAGAAGATGACGAGGTTTTCGGCGAGCGCGCGATGGATCTCGTCCATCTGGCGGTTGGAGCGCGCATCGTCGCCAACGAGCTTGCCGATATCGACGCCGGAGATCTCCGCGCCGATGATCGGCGTCAGCTTCTCGACGCCGATGGTCTCATAGGGCTCGGATTGGTCGGCGAGGTGGCGATAGCGCGGACCCTGCTTGCCGGATAGCGAGCTCATGGGCGTTCTCCCAATCATTCTTGATTGGGAGCATGGTAACGCGCATCGACGGAAGCGCAATCTGCGCCTCAAACATATCTGTCGTCCCGGACAAGCGCAGCGAAGCGGAGCGCAGATCCGGGACCCATAACCACAGGATCGGGTTTTGCGAAGGCTGGTAACCCGCATCTCGCGCCACAACCACATCCTGTGGTTATGGGTCCCTGCTCCCGTGCGCAATTGCGCACTAGGCAGGAACAACGGTTGAGTGTGGGTCACGCGCGGAGTGAAACTACTCCGCGGCGCCGGCCTGCTCCGGCAGCTTGGCGCCGTTGCCGTAGCGCTGGTCGATATAGTCGATCACCAATGCCTTGAAGTCGGCGGCGATGCCCGGACCGCGCAGGGTGCGGAACTTCTTGCCGTCGACGAAGACAGGCGCGGCCGGCGCTTCGCCGGTACCGGGCAGCGAGATGCCGATATTGGCATGCTTGGATTCGCCCGGGCCGTTGACGATGCAGCCCATCACCGCGACGTTGAGCTGCTCGACGCCCGGATACTTGGTCTTCCAGGCCGGCATCTCGTCGCGGATGAAATCCTGGATCGAGCGCGCCAGCTCCTGGAACGTGGTCGAGGTCGTGCGGCCGCAGCCCGGGCATGCCGCAACCAGCGGCACGAAGGTACGGAAGCCCATGGTCTGCAGCAATTCCTGCGCGACCTGCACTTCCAGCGTGCGATCGCCGCCGGGCTCCGGCGTCAGCGAGATGCGGATGGTGTCGCCGATGCCCTGCTGCAGCAGGATGCCCAGCGCGGCCGAGGAGGCCACGATGCCCTTCGAGCCCATGCCGGCCTCGGTGAGGCCGAGATGGATCGCATAATCCGAGCGGCGCACGACTTCCTGATAGACCGCGATCAGGTCCTGCACGGCGGAGACCTTCGCCGACAGGATGATCCGGTTCTTCGGCATGCCGAGCTCTTGCGCGCGCGCCGCCGACAGCAGCGCCGACTGCACCATCGCCTCGCGCGTCACGGCGCGGGCATCGCGCGGATTCGCAGACGCCGTGTTCTCGTCCATCAGCTTGGTGAGCAGCTCCTGGTCGAGCGAGCCCCAATTGGCGCCGATGCGCACCGGCTTGTTGTTCTTGTTGGCGATCTCGATGATGTCGGCGAACTGCGTATCGCGCTTGTTCTTGAAGCCGACATTGCCGGGATTGATGCGGTACTTGTCGAGCGCTTCGGCGCAGGCCGGATATTCGGCGAGCAGCTTGTGGCCGATATAGTGGAAGTCGCCGATCAGGGGCGTGGTGATGCCGCGCTTGCGCAGGCCGTCACGGATGTGCGGCACGGCAGCGGCGGCTTCCTCGCGGTCGACGGTGATGCGGACCATCTCGGAGCCGGCGCGGGAGAGCGCGGCGACCTGGGCGATGGTGCCGTCGACATCGGCGGTGTCGGTGTTGGTCATCGACTGCACGACGATCGGCGCGCCGCCGCCGACGGCGACGTTGCCGACCATGACCTGCGTGGTTTGGTGCCGCGGCGCGGGGCCGGCGACGTCGTCTTGCGGCAAAATCTCGGGCTTGTTCATGGCGTCTCGAATATCAGGTTTTGGTGACATTCACCAAGGGGGCGATGGGCCTCGCGCGCGGCGGGCCAAACGATCGTGTTTCGGAGTGAATTCAATAGCTTATGGCGCCGATTGAGGCCAAACGCAAGCCATGCAGCGGCGTCCTGCATGCCCCGCTATATTGGACCGGATTGGGGTGAATCAAAGGGCAAAGTGACAGCTTTTCATGTGATCTGGCGCATCTTAGCATCCCGTTAAACACACACCGGGAGGACGCAAAATGGCCGGCAACAGCGAGCTGATCACCACGGCGGAACTTGCCGAGATACTGACCCGGCCGGACCTTCGCCTGTTCGACTGCACGACCTATCTGGAGCCGGCTCCCGCCGGCAGCAACGTTCCCTATATTGTCGTCTCGGGCCGCCAGACGTTCGAGGCCGGCCACATCCCGGGCGCGAATTTCCTGGATTTGCAGGCCGAATTCTCCGAGGCCAATACCCATCTGCGTTTCATGATGCCGCCGACAGCGCAGCTCGAAGCCGCGTTCGGCCGCCACGGCATCTCGGCGGGCAGCCGCGTCGTGCTCTATTCGATCGGCACCGCAATGTGGGCGACGCGGTTCTGGTGGATGCTGCGCTCGCTCGGCTTCGAGGGTGCCGCCGTGCTCGACGGCGGCATCGACAAATGGACCGCCGAAGGACGCGACATCGAGACCGGACTTGCCGGCGGCTATCCGCCGGCGACGTTTCCGGCGCGGCCGAAGGACGGCATGTTCGTCGACAAGCATGACGTGCTCGCCGCGACCACGGAGGGCGACACCGTCATCGTCAACGCGCTCGGCCCGCAATTCTACAAGGGACTGGAGCCGAGCCGTTACGGCCGACCCGGCCGCATCCCCGGCAGCGTCAGCGTGCCGGCGGCGACCTTGATCGATCCCAAGCACAAGACGTTCGTGCCGCTTGAGGAGGCCGAAGCGACGTTTGCTGCGCAAGGCATCACCAAGGACAAGCGCGTCGTCGCCTATTGCGGCGGCGGCATCTCCGCGACCATCGACCTGTTCCAGCTGCATCGGCTCGGCTACGACAATCTCACGCTCTATGACGGCTCGATGGGCGAATGGGCGAAGGATGAGTCCCTGCCAATCGAGAGGGGTTAGTGGGGAAGCGCGATGTCTCCACCGTCGTCCTGGCGAAGGCGAATTTGCTTGTGAACGGGAAAGCGGCCCCCAGCGTCGCGCGACAACCGACAGTTGGGGTAATGGGTCCTGGCCTTCGCCAGGACGACGCTGAATGTTTGGCGCGCCGATGAGGCATACATCCGCATTCTCGTGACATGAATCGTCGGAGTCTTGAGGCGATCAAGCCGGCTTCTTGACGATCTCAAGGCCGCGGGCCGCCAATTCCTTCAATATGCTCCGTGCGAGGTGGGAGCACTCATCCGGCTTGATCCAGCACGCGCTCCGCCAGTCCGGATCATCCTCCTTGGAGTATGCCGTGAACGCGGACCGGATTCCGGCTTCAATTGCATCGGTGGCATCGGTTGGCATCGGCGCGCCTCCAACGGCATCCCTCGCATGGGAGCCTTCGTGGAGGCGATGTTGACGTAAATCGATACCGTCCGCAATTGCGCCTGAAGGCCACAATTGTCCGCTCAGCAATAGGGAAACGTAAATCTTCGCCGCTAGAGTGCTGCCGTCTGCCGGAGATGGTCGTGCATCCCACCGCGTCGATCGCCACCTGTTTCAGGAAGTTCGCTGATTTCACCGGACGGGCTTCGCGTGCCGAGTTCTGGTGGTTCTTCGGCTTTTGTCTGCTGCTCCTGCTCGCAGCCCATCAGCTCGACAAGACGGTCTACGCCGCCGTCGCAATAGCGCTGCCGCTGTTTGCCGTGACGGCCCGGCGCTTCCACGACAGTGGCCTGACCACCGGCCTTGCGGTGTTCTTCGCCGTTGCGCCGTTTGTCATCTTCTACTTCTTTTCCGCTGTCCAGGATCGCATCGAGGCATGGTTTGGCGTGCACGTGCCGTATGGATTGATCGCCGCGATCCCGGCGACCTGCGCCTTTGCTTTCTCTGCCTTCTGCTTCCTCGCCGCACTCGGCCGCCGAAGCCTGCAGACCGCTTCGACGGCACGGGCGACGTCCGGCGTCGATTCATCGGAAGCACCTCCGCCTGATCCGGCCGTGCTCGCCAGGCGAGAGGCGGAACGCAAGGTCTCCGGTTTTTCCAAAGCCGTCATGGCCGTATTCGCGATCCCGGCGGATGGCGGGACATCGGCCGTCGCCGACAAAACCGACCCCGGCGTCACTGCCGCGTGCGGGATCGTCGTCGATCTCTGCGCGCGTTACGGACACGGCATCACCTCACCGCCATTCAACGCGCTGTTTTCCGGATCAGGGGCGCGACTTGAGGCCGCCGGCTGGCACGCCCTACCGGACGGCGGCGCGGAGATCGACCTGAACCATCGCGCAAGCACCAGCATCGTGCGCAATTGCGCAGTTGAACTGCGCAAGGACGCGGGACAGACCGACATTGCCGGCCTGCTGCACAAGGAGAAAGAGCAGTTGCAGGCGGCCGAGACGGCGACGCCGGAACAGGATCGGACGACGGCCTATTACGCGCTCGACGGAGCGGGCGCAGCCGGATTCATTGCGATCGAGAAGCTGCGTCAAAGCTACAACACCTATTTCCGAATCCGCATCTGCCTTGCCGAAGGGCATGGGCGCGCCGCGATGGAGACCCTGCGATCGTCGACGCTCTACCAGGCATTCCGCCACGCGTTCTCCGATGGCGCGCCGCCCTATCCCGCGTTCGGCCAGAGAATCATCAAGGGCTATCAGCCGATCCTCTACCGGGACGGACTCGGCATCTCACTCGAGGTCACCGAACTCGGAGCCGGGAGCGCAAAAATGCTTGCCGGCCGCGGGCTGCATCTTCCGCCGGTCTACGTCGATTTCGAGATGCATGAGCGGATGATGTAACGGGACTGCGCTCCGGTTGTCTGCGGCATTCCGCTCCTCTTTGCTCGTCATCCTGAGGCGCGAGCTCTTGCGAGCCTCGAAGGATGAACGGCCCGGCTGCCGGCTGGGCCGTCGTGCTTCGAGACGCGCGTTCCGCGCTCCTCAGCATGACGGGGAGAGAGTTGAGCGCACGGCACCCAGGTTAACCTCACGCCGGCACGTTGGGATCCGGCGTCACCTTCGGGTCGGGCTTGTTGACGAGATAGAGCCCTGCGATCACCAGCAGCGCGGCGACGCCGAACACCGCCGTCAGCGTGTCGTGCATGATGAAATAGGCCGCGACGACGCCGAACAGTGGCGTGACGAAGGTGAAGGCCGACAGCTTGCTCGCGGAGTAGGTTTTCACCATCGCGAACCAGATGACAAACGTGCAGCCCACCACCCAGACCGCCTGATAGGCGAGCAGCGAGATCGACAGCGCGCTCGGCACATGCTCGATGCGCTCGCCCGCGATCCAGGCGGCGAGGCCGAGGATCGGAATCGAGATCGCGACCTGGTAGCCGAGCGCCTTTTCCGGCGCGGCCTTGCGCAAGCCCGTGCCCTTGGCGACCAGCGTAGTTGCCGCCCACAGCGCGCCGCCGCCGACCACCATGAGGTCGCCGAGCAGCACCTTGGCATCGACGTTCGGCTGCGGCACGCCGATCGCGAGCGCGACGCCGGCAAAGCTCAGCGCAAGCCCGCTCCACTGCACGGTCGAGAGACGCTCGCCGAGGAACTGGTGCGAGCCGAGCGCAACGAAGAACGGAGCGGTGTAGAGGAACACCGAGGCGCGCGAGGCCGAGGTGAAGACCAGTCCGGTGAAGATCAGCACGAACTCGCAGCCGAACATCAGCCCGGCGATGATCCCGGGCACGAGCGTGCCGTCGCGCTCGAAGAATTTGACCCCGCGCAGGTGGCCGACGATCAGCATCACCGGCAGCGCGCCGGCGGAGCGGATCATCGCCTGCAGCATCGGCGGCACGTCGGGCAGCGCAAGCTTGACCGCGAGCTGGTTGAAGCCCCAGCTCACGCACAGCATCAGCATCACGGCGATGGCGCCGGGCGGCAGCCCGTGTCCGACGCTGACGGGCCTTGTGACGCTGGCGGAGATCGCTTGGGTCGACATGTTTCCTCGCGGGCCGGCTTGGTGCCGTGTTGTTAATTGCCGGTTGGGCTCCCTCGCCCCGCTCTTGCGGGGAGAGGGTTGGGGTGAGGGGCCGTCGCCGCAAATTCGATAGAGGCGAGCGTGCGGAGAGTCCCTCTCACCCGAAATTCGCTACCGCGAATTTCGACCTCTCCCCGCAAGCGGGGCGAGGTAGCTCGAAAGCAGTGCGAGTTAGCTGAAACCATCGCGCCATCACGTCTTCTGGCAGTGCGCACAGGTGCCGGCGATCTCGACGACGGAGAGTTTCGGGATGAACCCCGAGGCCCGCGCCGCCGCGGTCAGGCTTTGCGCGACGGGGGCGGCCGGGATCTCGCCGACCGAGCCGCAATGGTCGCAGATCAGGAACGCCACCATCGAGGTCTCGTCATGGTCATGCGCGCAGGCGAGGAAGGCGTTGCGGCTCTCGATGCGGTGGACGAGGCCGTTCTCCATCAGGAAGTCGAGCGCGCGGTAGACGGTAATCGGTGCCGGCCGCGGCATCGTCTTGGCCAGCTCGTCGATCACCTCATAGGCGCCGAGCGGGCGATGGCTCGACAGCAGCGCCTGTAGCACCTGACGGCGGATCGGGGTGAATTTCTGGCCGCGGCGCGCACAAACCTGCTCGGCATGCGCCATCGCGTCCGCGGCGCAGCGGCCGTGATCGTGGTCGGGGGCAGGAAATGTCGGCTTGGCCAAGCTCATTGCCTCGATATGTAGCATTTGCGCGCCCGTTCCCAAAGCCCGGCTCCAAACCCCGGTCCGTCGCCGCGTTGCAGCCATGCCCGCAATGCGGGGCAGCCTCGCGTTAACCGGGCATGCAGAAATCATAAGCAAGCTTATTATATCCTAAGCTTATGGAGGCAGGATCGATGCGCGGTTCCGTGGACACCGATTTCTTGTTTACGCTGGGCGAAGTGTTCCGGCTGATCCGCGTCTATGCGGACAAGGAGGCCGCACGCTAC
This sequence comes from Bradyrhizobium sp. USDA 4538, assembly GCF_024171045.1. NCBI lineage: Bacteria > Pseudomonadati > Pseudomonadota > Alphaproteobacteria > Hyphomicrobiales > Nitrobacteraceae > Bradyrhizobium > Bradyrhizobium sp. USDA 4538. Next base: position 4,080,445 of record NZ_JALJZE010000001.1, on the reverse strand, counting down.
GGCATCACCCGCGCGCAATGGGCCGTGCTGTCCAAGGTGGAACGCCAGGAAGGGTTGAAACAGACCGAGCTCGCCGAGCTGCTCGAGGTGCAGCCGATCACGCTGACGCGGCTGATCGACAAGCTCTGCGACAATGGCTGGATCGAACGCCGCAGCGACGAGAACGATCGCCGCGTGAACCGCCTCTATCTGAAGAAGGCCGCCCGCCCGCTGCTCGGCAAGCTCGCCGGCCTCCGCTCCGAACTCACCGCGACCGCGCTCGAGGGCATCAGCCCCGCTGACGCGTATCGCCTGCTCACCCAATTGGAATCGATCAAGGAAAACGTTCGCAATGCCGTCCAGACCCCAGCCGGCGAGCCCTCCCGAAAGGAACAGCGCTATGGCTGAACCCGTCCTCAAGCTGGCGCCCGAGCAGAAGAGCAATCCGGGCGAGCCCAGCCCGTCGGGCAAGGCCAGCCGCGCGCCGCGCCGTCGCCTGATGGCGGGCCTGCGGCGCTATCGCCGCACGCTGCTGCTGGTCGTGCTGCCGACGCTCGCTGCGATCGGCGGCATCGTGTTCTATCTCAATGGCGGCCGCTATGTCGGCACCGACGATGCCTATGTCGGGGCGCAGAAGGTGCTGATCACGCCGGAAATCTCCGGCAAGATCGACAAGATCGTCGTGAAGGAAGGCCAGCACGTCAAGAAGGGCGACGAACTGTTCGAGATCGATCCGGTGCCGTTCCGCCTCGCGGTGGCGCAGGCCAAGGCCGCGCTCGACCAGACCAGGACCACCTATGACAACCTAGTCGACAACATCAAGATCAACGGCAGGATGCTGGAATTCGCCCAGCAGAGCATCGAATTGAAGAAGCGCGACGTCGAACGCAAGTCGACGCTGGCCAAGCAGAATTTCGGCTCGCAGCTCGACCTCGACAACGCGGCGAACGCGCAAGTGACAGCCGAGAGCCTGGCGCAATACATCAGGCAGCAGATCTCCAAGGACAAGACGCAGCTGCTCGGCGACGTCGACCTGCCGATCGAGCAGTTCCCGCCCTACGCCCAGGCTAAGGCCAAGCTCGACGACGCCCAGCGCAATCTCGACCACACCGTGCTGCGCGCGCCGATGGATGGCGTCGCGACCCAAGTCGACCAGATCCAGCTCGGCCGCTTCGTCGCCGCCGGCTCGCCGGTGTTCTCGATCATCGATGTCGACCATCCCTGGGTCGACGCCAATCCGAAGGAAAGCGACTTCACCTATGTCGCGGTCGGCCAGCCGGTTGAGCTCGACGTCGACGCGTTCCCGAACCATCGGTTCAAGGGCAAGGTCGGCTCGCTGTCGCCCGGCACCGGCGCGCAGTTCGCGATCCTGCCGCCGCAGAACGCGACCGGCAATTTCGTCAAGGTGGTGCAGCGCGTGCCGGTGCGGATCTATTTCGACGAGAACGATCCGTTCGTGAAGAAGCTGAAAGCTGGCATGAGCGTCTACGCGACGATCGACACCAACCACCGCCGTACGCTGGCCGGCCTGCTCGGGCTGGCGCCGGCCTCGGCGCACCCGGACCACGAGTAGAGAGAAGAAGCGGTCGATCATCGACCGCAGAGACAGTGCGCCCCCTCTCCCGCTTGCGGGGGAGGGGGTTTCCAACGCTCGAACAGGACCGACCTGAATGAATGCACCGTCACCATCCGCCGTACCCGGCATGCGCCGGAACATGGTGACGATCTGCGCGATGACCGCGACGATCATGCAGGCGCTCGACACCACGATCGCCAACGTCGCGCTGCCCTATATGCAGGGCTCGCTGTCGGCCTCGCAGGACCAGATCAACTGGGTGCTGACCTCCTACATCGTCGCGGCCGCGATCATGACCGCGCCGGTCGGCTGGATCGCCAACCGCTATGGCCGGAAGCGCATCTTCATCATCTGCTCGGCCGGCTTCACCGTCGCCTCGGTGTTCTGCGGCCTGGCGCAGGACATCAACCAGATGGTGCTGTTCCGCCTGCTGCAGGGCGTGTTCGGCGCGGCGCTGGTGCCGCTGTCGCAGGCGGTGATGCTCGACTCCTACGCGCTGCATGAGCGCGCGAAAGCGATGTCGATCTGGGGCATGGGCGTGATGATGGGCCCGATCATGGGACCATCACTGGGCGCGTGGCTGACCGAGACCTATTCCTGGCACTGGGTGTTCTTCGTCAACCTCCCGTTCGGTGCTATCACGGTGCTCGGGCTCGCGGTCTTCATGGACGAGACCAAGCAGGACCTCAATCTGCGCTTCGACTGGTTCGGGTTCGGCGCGCTCGCGGTTGCGATCGGTTCGCTGCAGCTCGCGCTCGACCGCGGCGAGCAGCTTGGCTGGCTGGAATCCAACGAGATCATGATCGAATTCATCGTCTCCGCGGTCGGCTTCTACTATTTCTTCGCCCATTCGCTGACGACCAGCCGGCCGTTCATCCAGTTCGCGCTGTTCAAGGACAAAAACTTCCTCGGCGGCTGCGTGTTCATGACTGTCATGGGCCTCGTGCTGTATTCGACCATGGCGCTGTCCTCGCCCTATCTGCAGAATGTGGTCGGCTACCCGATCATCACCGCGGGCCTGTTGTTGGCGACCCGCGGCGCCGGCACTTTCGTCGCGATGATGCTGGTCGGCCGCATGATGCGCTATATCGAGGCGCGCACGCTGATCATCTCCGGCCTGGCGCTGACCGCGGCCTCGCTGTTCCAGATGACCGGCTGGACCGACATGACGCAGGCCAACGAGATCATCGTCGTCAGCGTGGTCCAGGGCTTCGGCTTCGGCCTCGTGTTCGTGCCGCTGTCGACGGTGGCGTTCATGTCGCTGCCCAACCATCTGCGCACCGACGGCACCTCGATGCTGACGCTGCTGCGCAACGTGGCAAGTTCGGTCGGCATCTCGATCGTGATCGCGCAGCTGACGGAAGGCGGACGGCGGATCTACGCAAAGCTGTCGGAGCAGATCAATCCGTTCAACCACGCGCTGCAGATGCCCGACGTATCGGGCATGATCAACCTCAACACCGATGCCGGCCGCGCGATGGCCGACAAGATGGTGGCGGCGCAGTCGCAGATCATCGCGTTCTCGCACGACTACCAGCTGGTGATGCTGTTCATCCTGGTCTCGATCCCGCTCGCGCTGATGATCGGCTCGACCAAGGCCACGCTGCGCTCGCAGTCCACGCCGTCGGACCATGCCGCGGTGATGGAGTAGGTTTTCGCCCTACGTTCTCCGAGTGTCGGGGCGATTGGTCACACCGTCATCCTGAGGCGAGAGCACTTGCGAGCCTCGAAGGATGCACGGCCCCGTTGGTGGCCGTCGACCCTTCGAGACGCGCTACGCGCTCCTCAGGGTGACGGTGAAAGAGTGAGGACGCCCCTCCGAAAGCGCAAGACGCCGCAGCCGCGAGCCGCGTTGACTTTCCGACCTCGCCTCCCAATACTCCGCGAAAACAAGCAGGACCCGTCACACAACTGACGGTTTCAGGGGAGGACGCGATGCCGACTTCACGCAGGACGCTGCTGAAGACTTCAGCGGCTGCCGCCGCTGCTTTCAGCTTGGATTGGACACGGGCGCAGGCGCAGGCCGAAACGGTCCGGATCGGTGTGATCTACGACCTGACCGGCCCGTTCGCCGCCGGCGGCTCGGTCGCCTCCTCGATCGGCACCCAGATCGCGATCGACCTCGTCAACGAGAAGGGCGGCATCGGTGGCAAGTACAAGATCGCGCCGGTCAACGTCGATTCCCAGAGCAAGCCTGATGTCGCGATCAACGAGGCCAATCGCCTGATCGACCAGGAGAAGGTCGACATCCTCAACGGCGTGTTCGCAAGCTCCCACGCGGTGCCGCTCGCCGCCAAGGTCGAGCAGCAGAAGCGGATCCTGTGGATCACGACCGCAGTCTCGACCGCCGTGTTCAAGGACAAGAACCTGCAATACGTATTCCGCGCGCAGATCCATTCCGACCAGTACGGCCAGGCCTTCGCGAGCTTCATCAACGAGCACGCCAAGGCCAAGCTCGGCATGGAGCCGAAGGACGTTAAGGTGGCGCTGATCCATGAGGACGGACCCTATGGCGTCGGCGTCGCCGCCGCGGACGAAGCCTTCGCCAAGGAGGTCGGGCTCCAGGTCGCGCTGAAGGAGGGCTATTCCGCCTCCGCGCCCGATCTCTCGGTGCTGGTCACCAAGCTGAAGCGCGCCAAGGCCGACGTGATCTCGCATGCCGGCTACAATCCCGACATCACGCTGTTCCTGCGCCAGGCACGCGAGAGCGGGCTGAAGTTCAAGATGCTGTTCGGCGCCGGCGCGGGCTACAGCCAGCTCGACAAGCTGCGCGCGACCTTCGGCGCCGACATCGACAATTTCTGCAACATCGATCCGGTGCCGGCGCAGCTGCTCGATCCCGCCAAGCTCGCGCCGGGAATCGGCGACCTCACCAAGACCATGGTCGCGCGCTACCGCGAGAAGACCAATGCGACCGAAGTGCCGCCGCACTGCTCGATGGGCTTCAACCAGACCTGGATCCTGCTCAACAATGTGCTGCCGGTCGCCAAGGAGAAGTACGGCGGCTTCGATCCCGAGGCGATCCGCAAGGCGGCGCTCGACGTCGACATCCCCGCAGGCGGCACCATCCAGGGCTATGGCGTGAAGTTCTATCCGCCGGGCACGCCGCTGTCCGGCCAGAACGAGCGCTCGACGCCGGTCGTGATGCAGAACGCCGGCGAGCGCATCACCGTGGTGTGGCCGACCAATATCCGCACGCAGGATCCGGTGTTCCCGCTGCCGAAGGGCTCGGTCTACGCGGCGTAGGGACGATCGTTTGCTGTGCGGCTCGCCGGAGAATTATCCCCGTCATCCCCGCGCAAAGGCTTCGCCTTTGTCGCTGGAGGAGCCCGCACTTGCGGGCGTCTCGAAGGATCGACGGCCACCGGCCGGGCCGTGCATCCTTCGAGACGCGCTACGCGCTCCTCAGGATGACGGGTCTGGCGTGAGTATACCCGCGTAATCTCGTCGTTCCCGCCACCCTACAGCACCACCCGCCTGCCCTCATCCGCCGCCCAGTAGCCGGCGTAGTTCACCCTGGTCGTCTCATACGCCAGCGCGAGGTCCGCGAGGGGCTGCCGGCCAGTCGCAATGCACTCCATGAAATCCTGGATCTCCTGCAGGTAGCCGCGGGTCCATTCTTCCTCGAGACAGACATATTGCCAGCCGGTTTTGCGATCGACCTTTTCGGTGATGTAGACGGAGGCGAGCTTCTCCTCGCTCGTCTGGTAGCTGGTCAGATGCGTGTTCGGGGTGATGTTGGCGAATAGCGAGCCGCCGCTCGTATAGGTCTCGATCAGGTTGCGCACGCCGCCCATGATCATGTCGCCGGAAAACACCGTCGCCTTGGTGCCGTCGGAGAAGGTTGCGGTCAGCGTGCCCCAATCCTCGACATCGACCGGCTTGGCCTTGATGTAGGCGCGCTCTTCCGGCTTGAGGCCGGCGGTGACATTGCCGACGTCACAGGTGACGCTTGCGACCGTGATGGCCTCGCCGCGGGCTTTGGCCTCGACCTGCTTGAGATAGAGCACCGCCGACAAGGGATGGCAGCCCATCCGGATCAGCGAGCCGCCGCCGCTCATCGCCCACTCGGCGGCATGCGCCGCATGCGAGCCGGAATGGCTCTCCTCGCCCTTCATGAACAGGATCTTGTCGCCTGTCGCGCGGATGATCTCCGCGGTCTTGGTCACCGCCGGCGCGTAGATCCAGTCCTCGGCATACATGAAGAGTTGTCCGCTTCGCTCGATCGCGGCGCGGGTCACCTCCATCTCCTCCATCACCCGCTGGTACATCAGCGCTTTCGGCACGTACCTGCCGATCGGCGCCTTGTCACCGTCGCGGCCGAAATAACCGCTGAACGGCTTCTCGCAGATCACGTGCTTGCCCGCCTGCATCGCCTCGACGATCATCCCGGCATGCAGATTGGGCGGCGTGCAGATGTCGATGACGTCAAGCTCGCGGTCGGCGACCAACTCGGCGAAGCTGCGATAGGCGTTCGGGATTGCGTGCTTGCACGCGAACGCATTGACATGATCGCCGCGCGCCGCGACCGCCCTCACCTCGACGTCGACGCCATAGACGCGCCGGTAGGCAACCATGTGCAGCTCCGACACGAAGCCGCAGCCGGCCAGCCCGATCCTGATTTTTGTCATGTGATGTCTCCGCCCTTCAGGCGGGCGGAGAGTAGCGTGCGGCCATCACCGCGTCGAACGCATTTGCCATGACATCAGTCGAAGGCATCATCGTCGTGAACAATTCGAACGCGTCCGCTGCTGCGTAGATCGCAAGATCGCGCCCGGTCAGGACTTTGGCGCCCTTGGCCTTGGCCGCCAACAGCAGCGGCGTCCACAGCGGCGTGTAGACGGCGTCGGCGACCCACATCGACGGATGCAACAAGCCGTCCGGCACAGGACTGTCGCGGCTCGGCAGCATGCCGACCGGCGTTGCGTTGACGACGCCGGTCGCGCCATCGACCGCGGCCTCGATGCCGGCGACACCACGAACCGCATGACGGCCGGCCAACTGGCCGGCCAGCCACGCGACCTTCGCGGCATCAGCGTCGAAGATGCGGAGCCCACCAACGCCGAGGATGGCGAGCGCGAAGGCGATCGCCTTGCCGACGCCGCCGGCACCGATCAGCGCGATCGGGCCGCGCGGCGCTGACGCAAGCAGCGGCGCGATTGCGCGCGCAAAGCCGGTCGCGTCGGTGTTGTGTCCGACCAGCCGCGTGCGATCGACGACGATGGTGTTGACCGCGCCGATCGCACGCGCATCGGGTGCGAGGTCGTCGAGCAGCTCGACCACCGCCTCCTTGTAGGGAAAGGTGACATTGACGCCGGCAAAGCCGAGCCGCCGGATGCCGTCGAGCATCGCGCGCAGCTCGTCGCGGCCGGCGCCGTTGACCTCGATGAGCTGGTAGTGGACGCGAACGCCGAGCGCTGCTGCGGCCGCTTCGTGCATCGCAGGCGCCGCCGAATGCGCGATCGGATAGCCAATCAGCCCCGTCAGGAAACGGTCGCGCATTGTCCCTCACGTCAGTCGCGTTCAGCTCATGCGGTCGAGCCGAGCATAGCTGTCTTCCATGCCGTGCTCCATGCCGGTCGCGAGCATCGCTGCGCGCGTTTCGGCATCCGGCAAGGTCATCCGCATCGTCATCAAGGTGCCGTCGCCGTCGGGCGCAAAGCGCGTCTCGACATGATTGTCCGGCGTCGGATCCGGCAGATGCATGCGCTCGACATGCACGATGCGGCTGAACGGTTCGAGCGCGAGATATTCGCCGGTCAAATGAAAGCCGCCGCCCTTCCCGTCGGTCCATTCGTAGCGGATCCTGCCGCCGGGCTTCGCCTCGCTGATGCAGACCGGCATGGTCCAGCCGTCGGGACCGAGCAGCCATTTCTGCAACAGCTCCGGCTCGGTATGCGCCCGATACACCGCCTCCGGCGGCGCGACGAAGCGCCTGATCACGACGACATAGCGGTCGCCTTCGGTCTTCAGCGTCAACTTGCTCATGGGGATACCCTTCACTGCTCAGGCTTCATTGCGGCCAGCACGTCGTCCAGCCGGTCGTAATTGGTTTCCAGCGCACGGCGCAGCATGCCGAGCCATTGATCGATCTCGGCCACCGCCGTCGGCGCGAGCCGGCACGGCCGCTTGGTGCCTTCGATGCGCCGCACGATCAGGCCGGCGCCCTCGAGCACCTTGAGATGGCGGGAGATCGCGGGCTGGGTCATGTCGAACGGCTCGACTAGCTCCATCACAGTCGCCTCGCCCAGCGCGAGGCGCGCCAGGATCGCCCGGCGGGTCGGGTCGGCGAGCGCGGAAAAGGCGGCATCGAGGTTGGCCATGTTTGATCTCAAATCAGTTATATAAATTATATATTATATAACTTATCGCGCATGATCAAGCAAAATCCGTTGCGGCGAACGCGCGCAGCGGATTTTTCGGTCGTCCCCCGATGTTGGATTGGCGCGCCGCTGGCGGCGCGCAGCTAGACGTCGAAGAACACGGTCTCGTTGTCGCCCTGCAGATGGACGTCGAAGGTGTAGACGCTGCCCGCGCCGGCCTTGCGCCTGGCGATCAGCGTCGCGCGGCGCTCGGCCGGCACCAGTGCGAGCGTAGAATCAGCGGCGTTGCCGGCTTCGTCGTCGAAATAGATCCTTGTGTAGAGGTGCAGCAGCATGCCGCGCGCGAACACCGCGAGCCCGATATGCGGCGCCTGCGGCTTGCCGTCGGCATCCGGCACCACGCCCGGCTTGATGGTGTCGAAGGCGTAGCCACCGCTCTTGTCGGTGCCGCAGCGGCCAAAGCCCTTGAAGCTCGAATTGGGCAGCGCGCGCGCATCCTGCGGATCGGAGAAGCGGCCCTGGCTATCGGCCTGCCAGATCTCCAGCATGCAGTCCGGGATCACGGCGCCGTCGCCGTCATAGACCTTGCCCTCGACGCGGATGCGCTCACCCGAGACGTCAGGCGTCAGAAGGTTGTTGGTAAAAGCGTCGTTCCATTCATATTCGCCGTTCGGCGTCAGGCCATACTTGAAATAGGGGCCGACGGTCTGCGAAGGCGTGATTCCATCAGGACGCGGGTTCGACACTTACCTGGTCTCCATCGGCGTGGCACTCTGCCCGCGCAGCACGATATCGAAGCGGTAGCACAGCGCCCATTCCGGCTTGGTGTTCTCGAGATCGAACGACGAGATCATCCGCGCCCGCGCCTTCTCGTCGGTCACCGAGTTGAAGATCGGATCGAACGGAAACAAGGGATCGCCGGGGAAATACATCTGGGTCACCAGCCGCGAGACGAACGAGTGGCCGAACACCGAGAAGTGGATATGCGCGGGCCGCCAGGCGTTATGGTGATTGCCCCACGGATAGGCGCCGGGCTTGATGGTGATGAACTTGTAATAGCCCTTGGCATCGGACTGCGTGCGGCCGGCGCCGGTGAAGTTGGGATCGAGCGGCGCCGGGTGCTGGTCGACGACATGGATGTAGCGGCCGCAGGCATTGGCCTGCCACAGCTCGACCAGCGTGTTGGGCACGCCGCGGCCGTCCTCATCGAGCACATAGCCGTGCACAATGATGCGCTCGCCGAGCGGCTCGCCCTTGGCCTGGATGGTGAGATCGTTGTCGTGCGCGCGCACGGTCTCATGACCGTAGACCGGCCCGGTCAGTTCCGAGAGCGTGTGCCGCATCGGGATCAGCGGCTTTTGCGGCGAACGCTTGATCGCGCTCCGGTACGCAGGCGACAGGCGCGCGGGATGGACGCTGTTCGAAGCGACAGGGTAGATCAACGTCATGAGCTTTCTCCAGACCGGATTGCCGCCCGCGCCGGATATCAGGCCGGCGCCTTGAAATCGTAGGAGATGCGCCCAGCCGGCAGATAGAACAGTGCGATGACCGCGCCGCCCCTGACCTCCGGATAGTGCCGGCTGCCGGGATCCGGCGCGGTCCAGCCCGGCCCCTGCCAGCCCTGCAGCCCCTTCAACTGCGCGCCCTTGTCGAGGGGAACGACGAGGTTGAGCTCGCCATAGGGGTGACCATGATATTGCCCGCGCAGCACGTCGTGATCGTCCTCGTCCTTGAAGCGGCGCGGATCGGTGCTGTTCATGTAGACCGCGGTGATGCTGAACTGGAACGTCTCGGGGACCGGCTCGAGGATGCGGCTGCGCCGATAGTTCGGACCTTCCACCTCCTGGTTCGCCGCCCAGCCCTCCTCGACTCCCATTTTGATGAGGCGGGCGAGATCCTGGTACAGCGCGCTGTCCTCTCCATAGGTCTCGTTGAGCCATCGCTCCATCGCCGCGCTCGGCGTCATGTCCTTGACCTCGCGCAGAAACGGAATGCTGCGTTCGATAAGCTGTTCCCGGCTTCCCATGACTTTCTCCTGTCTAATCCTCGAAACCCTTGAAGGAGGCGAATGCCTCCAGTTCCGCGCGCGGCATCAGCCGCGTGCGCGACCGCTCCCTGGGGTGGCCCATCGAGATCCCGCAGGCCACCATCTGCTCGGCGGGGATCGACAGCAGCGGACGCAAGATCCGATGGAATCTGGCGAAGGTCTCCTGCGGACAGGATTGCAGCCCGCGTCCGACCGCCGCCAGCATCACGTTCTGGATGAACATGCCGAGATCGAGCCAGCTTCCCATCGCCAGGCGTCGATCGATGGTGACGATCAACCCAACCGGCGCGCCGAAGAACATGAAGTTCTTTGCGGTCTGCCGGCTCCTCGCCGCAGCGTCGCTTTGAGCGATCCCGAGCGAGTCATAGAACAATCGCCCGAACTCCTGACGACGGCCGAGATACGGCTCGGGGAAAGCGCTGGCGTAGTATTGATATTCGGAGACGTGCTCGTTCGGCTCGTTCTCATACGCATCCAGCAGCGCAGCCGACACCTCGGTCTTGGCGACGCCGGCGAGCACGTAGACGTGCCAGGGCTGGATGTTCGCGCCGCTCGGCGCGAACCGCGCCACGCGCAGGATCTGCTCGATGGTCGATCGGGAGACCGGACTGCCGGAGAACTCGCGGCACGACAGCCGGCCGGCGATCACCTCGTCGATTGGATTGCGCGCGGCTCCGCACGCCACATCCCGGTCGATCACGACTTCTTCACGAGCGAGCATCCGCCGCCCTCCATCGGTCTGAAGGCCTCTTCACCCGGGATGGTGGCCAGCAGCTGGTAGTAGTCGAACTGGTATTTCGACTCTGCCGGCGACTTGACGCGGAACAGATACATGTCGCGGACCAGCCGGCCGTCGGGACGGATCCTGCCGTTGCGGGTCATGAAATCGTTCACCGGCAATTCGCGCATCTTGGCGGCGACAGTCGGCCCATCGAGCGTGCCGGCGGCTTCGACCGCCTTGAGGTAGTGCATGACCGCGCCATAGGTGCCGGCGTGGATCATGGTGGGCACCTTCTTCGTCTTCTCGATGAAGCGCTTCGACCACGCCCGCGTCTCGTCGTTGAGGTCCCAGTAGAACGCCGAGCTCAGCATCAGGCCTTGCGCACTCTGCAGCCCAAGGCTGTGAATGTCGGCGATGAAGACGATCAGGCCGGCAAGCTTCTGCCCGCGCGTCACCCCGAACTCGCCGGCCTGCTTCACGGCGTTGATGAAGTCGCCGCCGGCGTCGGCGAGCGCGATCACGTCGGCCCTGGAGGCCTGCGCCTGCAGCAGGAAGGACGAGAAATCGGGCGTGTTGATCGGGTGTTTCACGGCGCCGACCACCTTGCCGCCGGTCGTGTCGATCACCTTGCGGCTGTCGGCCTCAAGCTGCGCACCGAGCGAGTAGTCGGCCGAAAGAAAGAACCAGGACCTGGCGCCGAGGCGCGAAATCGCCCTCGTCGTCCCCTGCGACAGCGCATAGGTATCGTAGGTCCAGTGGATGCCGGTCGGCGAGCACTCGTCGCCGGTCAGCCGGGACGTTGCCGCGCCGGTGGCGAGAAACAGCTTCTTCTTGTCGCGCGTGATGCCCTGCACCGCCAGCGCGACCGCGGAATTCGGGACATCGAGAATGGCCTCGACATTGTCGTTCTCCAGCCAGCGCCGGGCAATCGCCGAGCCGATATCCGCCTTGTTCTGATGATCGCCGGCAACGATCTCGATCGGGCGGCCGAGCACCTTGCCCTTGAAATCGTCCACCGCCATTTGCGCCGCGACCACCGAGCCCTGGCCGCCATTGTCAGCGTACAGCGACGACATGTCGGTCAGCACGCCGAGCCTGACCGGCCCGTTCTGTGCAATCGCCGACGTCGCCGTCGCCACCAGCATCAACGCCAGTCCGATTGATTTACGCGCGCCACTTCGGGCCAACATCACCCAGGCCTTCATCGCTTTTCTCCTCCCAACCCGGTGCCGGCAATCTTGGCCAGAACGCCGCGTTGCGGAAGTGAAAGTCTTGCAGAGTGATCCTGAACCGGCTTCAGATGGCAGGTGGTGACGACACGGCTATACGCTCGTGGAGAATCCGCTCGGTTGCATCCGCCAGACGCCTGGCCTTAACTGCCGTCGATCGCGGAATTTTGCCGAGGCGAGCGATCTGCCATAGACGGGGACTCTCAACGTGTCCGTTTCCTTCAAGACCCTGGATCTGAATCTGCTCAAGGTATTCGACGCCGTCATGGAGGAGCGCAGCGTGCTGCGGGCCAGCCAGAAGGTCGCGCTGAGCCAATCCGCTGTCAGCCACTCTCTGGCGCGGCTGCGCGAGATGCTGGATGACGACCTGTTCGTGCGCACGGCCACCGGCATGCAGCCGACCGCGCGCGCGTTGACGATGGCGCCGCAGGTTCGCCAGGCGCTGCGATCGCTGGAGGCAGCGGTCGAGCTGCCGACCTTCGCTCCAGCAGCCTCCACCAAGCCGTTCACGCTGGCCGCCAACGACTTCACGACGATGGTGCTGGCGCCGCCGCTCCTGAAGATCCTGGGCCGGGAAGCTCCTGCGATCGACCTCACCATCAAGCCGGTGACGCGGATCGATCTTGCCGAGCAGATCGACCTCGGCCGCATCGACGTCGCGATCGGCGTGTTCTCGTCGCCGCCGAGCCGTTTCCGCACGGCGCTGCTGTTCGAATATAATGATGTGCTGATCGTCGGCAAAAGGCGCAAGCTTGGCCGGCTCGACAAGGCAAAGCTCGCGACCTTGCCGTTGGTCGTGGTGTCCTTTGGCGGCGAGCAGGAAGGCGCGATTGGCGGCTTCATCTCCGAGCGCGGACTCGCCAGGCGTTCGGAGATGTACGATCGCCCCGCGCTCGAACGGGCGCTGTCCGACAGCGACCGGCCGCCGCGGATCGCGGTCTCGCTGCCGCACTTCCTTGCCCTGCCCGCACTGCTGATCGATTCCGAGTTGGCTGCGATCGTCCCGCGGCCGCTGGCGCGTGCACTCGAGCAGGCACATGCGATCACGACCTATGAACTGCCTTACACCACGACGCCCGTGGAGGTTCGGCTGCTCTGGCACGAACGCGTCGAGGACGAGCCTTCGCACGAATGGCTTCACGAGGTGCTCCGGCGCGCCACCGAAGAGCTGCGGCGCGGCGGCTAGCGGCCGGGCTAGACGTCGAAAAACACCGTCTCGTTGTCGCCCTGCAGATGGATGTCGAAGGTGTAGACGTTGCCCGCGCCGGCCTTGCGCCTGGCGATCAGCGTCGCGCGGCGCTCCGCCGGCACCAGCGCGAGCGTAGAATCAGCGGCGTTGCCGGCCTCGTCGTCGAAATAGATCCTTGTGTAGAGGTGCAGCAGCATGCCGCGCGCGAACACCGCGAGCCCGATATGCGGCGCCTGCGGCTTGCCGTCGGCATCCGGCACCACGCCCGGCTTGATGGTGTCGAAGGCGTAGCCACCGCTCTTGTCGGTGCCGCAGCGACCAAAGCCCTTGAAGCTCGAATTGGGCAGCGCGCGCGCATCCTGCGGATCGGAGAAGCGCCCTTGCGCGTCGGCCTGCCAGATCTCCAGCATGCAATCCGGAATCACGGCGCCGTCGCCGTCATAGACCTTGCCCTCGACGCGGATGCGCTCACCCGAGACGTCAGGCGTCAGAAGGTTGTTGGTAAAAGCGTCGTTCCATTCATATTCGCCGTTCGGCGTCAGGCCATACTTGAAATAGGGGCCGACGGTCTGCGAAGGCGTGATTCCATCAGGACGCGGGTTCGACACTTACCTGGTCTCCATCGGCGTGGCACTCTGCCCGCGCAGCACAATATCGAAGCGGTAGCACAGCGCCCATTCCGGCTTGGTGTTGTCGAGATCGAACGACGAGATCATCCGCGCCCGCGCCTTCTCGTCCGTCACCGAGTTGAAGATCGGATCGAACGGGAACAGCGGATCGCCCGGGAAGTACATCTGGGTCACCAGCCGCGAGACGAAGGCGTGGCCGAACACCGAGAAGTGGATATGCGCGGGCCGCCAGGCGTTATGGTGATTGCCCCAGGGATAGGCGCCGGGCTTGATGGTGATGAACTTGTAATAGCCCTTGGCATCGGACTGCGTGCGGCCGGCGCCGGTGAAGTTGGGATCGAGCGGCGCCGGGTGCTGATCGACGACATGAATGTAGCGGCCGCAGGCATTGGCCTGCCACAGCTCGACCAGCGTGTTGGGCACGCCGCGGCCGTCCTCGTCGAGCACATGGCCGTGCACAATGATGCGCTCGCCGAGCGGCTCGCCCTTGGCCTGGATGGTGAGGTCGTTGTCGTGCGCGCGCACCGTCTCATGACCATAGACCGGGCCGGTCAGCTCCGAGAGCGTGTGCCGCAGCGGGATCAGCGGCTTCTGCGGCGAACGCTTCACGGTGGAACGATAGTCCGGCGACAGCCGCGCCGGATGGGCCGCAAGCGATTGCAGCGGGTACAACAAGGTCATGGCGAATTCCTCCGCGGCCCACGCGCCCGGTGAGCTCACGTCAGATCATTATAATGCATAACCAAATTGGGGAAGGGCTGTTTTCAGCCCCTCCAAGCCATTGGCTTAATTAAGTTTTTCGATCGCGACCGCAACGCCCTGACCAACTCCGACGCACATAGTTGCCAAGGCAAGCTTCCCGCCCCGCTTCTCCATGCCGTGCACGGCGGTCAAGACCAGCCGCGCGCCGCTCATGCCGAGCGGATGGCCGAGCGCGATCGCGCCGCCATGCGGATTGACGAAATCGGCGTCTTCCTTGACGCCGAGCTGGCGCAGGCAGGCGATACCCTGCGAGGCGAAGGCCTCGTTGAGCTCGATCAGGTCGAAGTCCGACACCTTGATGCCGAGGCGCTCGACCAACTTCTTCGTTGCCGGCACCGGACCGATGCCCATGATGCGCGGCGGCACCGCGGCCGAGGCAAGGCCGAGGATTTTTGCGCGCGGCGTCAGGCCGTGCTTCTTCACCGCGGCTTCGGAAGCGAGGATCATCGCGGCGGCGCCGTCATTGACGCCGGACGCGTTGCCCGCGGTCACTGTGCCCGGATTGCGCACGATCGGCTTCAGCTTGGCGAGACCTTCGAGCGTGGTCTCCGGACGCGGATGCTCGTCCTTGTCGACGGTGATCGGGCCGGCCTTGCCGCCGGGCACTTGGATCGGAACGATCTCCTCGGCGAAATAGCCCGACGCAATCGCCGCGCCCGCACGCTGCTGCGAGCGGATCGCCATCGCATCCTGATCGGCGCGCGACACCTGGAATTCCTCGGCGACGTTCTCGCCGGTCTCCGGCATCGCATCGACGCCGTACTGCGCCTTCATCAGCGGATTGATGAAGCGCCAGCCGATTGTGGTGTCGTAGATCTCGGACGAACGCGAGAAGGCTTCCGCGGCCTTGCCCATCACGAACGGCGCGCGCGTCATCGATTCGACGCCGCCCGCGATCGCGAAATCGATCTCGCCGGCGCGGATGGCGCGGCCCGCAGCGCCGACTGCATCGAGGCCGGAGGCGCAGAGCCGGTTCAGGGTCTGGCCGGGAACCGACTCCGGCATGCCTGCGAGCAGCAGCGCCATGCGCGCAACGTTGCGGTTGTCTTCGCCGGCCTGGTTGGCGCAGCCGAAATAGACCTCGTCAACCTCGTTCCAATTGAGCGTCGGGTGCTTGGCCATCAGCGCCTTGATCGGGGCCGCCGCGAGATCGTCGGCGCGTACTTTGGCGAGCGAGCCGCCGAAACGGCCGATCGGGGTCCGGACGGCATCGCAAATGAACACATCACGCATTGAATCTCTCCCTGAATGCCGCGACTTAGGCGCTGGATCTGCTGGAACTTGAGATCGGTTTTAGGAGCGTGCCCGCGGCAGGTCAATTGATGCGGCTGCGCGCCCCGCACGCATTGCCGTGAGGGCTGACATAATTGGCGCCGTGGACAGGGTGGAAAACCCCGACTTCGCGGATAGGACCGCGCGACGAAATTTTGTAGTTTCCGCCCCCTCATGACAGTCCAGCAGCCCATCCCCGTTCCGCCCGAGCCCGCTCCTGCCGCCGAGGCGCCGTCGCGCGTCACGCCGATGATGGAACAGTATCTGGAAATCAAGGCCGCCCATCCCGGCCTGCTGCTGTTCTACCGGATGGGCGACTTCTACGAACTGTTCTTCGAGGATGCGGAGATCGCCTCCCGGACGCTCGGCATCGTGCTGACCAAGCGCGGCAAGCATCAGGGCATGGACATCCCGATGTGCGGCGTTCCGGTCGAACGCTCCGAGGATTACCTGCATCGCCTGATCGGCGCCGGCCATCGTGTCGCGGTGTGCGAGCAGACGGAAAATCCCGCGGAGGCCAAAGCCCGCGGCAACAAGAGCGTGGTCCGCCGCGGCGTGGTGCGGCTGGTGACGCCGGGCACGCTGACCGAAGACACCCTGCTCGACGCCCGCACCAACAATTACTTGATCGCGATCGCGCGCGCCCGCGGCTCGGCCGGTGCGGATCGTCTTGGCCTTGCCTGGATCGACATTTCGACCTCCGAATTCATGGTGACGGAGTGTGCGACCGCGGAGCTCGCGGCGACGCTGGCGCGCATCAATCCGAACGAGGCCATCGTCACCGATGCGCTCTACAGCGACAGCGAGCTCGCGCCGACCTTGCGCGAACTGCCGTCGGTGACACCGCTGACGCGCGACGTGTTCGACAGCGCCACCGCCGAGCGGCGGCTGTGCGACTATTTCGCGGTCGCGACCATGGACGGCCTGTCGGCGATGTCACGGCTGGAGGCGACCGCCGCAGCCGCGGCCGTCACCTATATCGACCGCACCCAGGTCGGCAAGCGTCCGCCGCTGTCGCCGCCGGCGCGCGAGGCTGCCGGCACCACGATGGCGATCGATCCGGCGACCCGCGCCAACCTCGAACTGACGCGCACGCTGGCCGGCGAACGCCGCGGCTCGCTGCTCGATGCGATCGACTGCACCGTCACCGCGGCCGGCTCGCGCCTCCTGGCGCAGCGTCTTGCCGCGCCGCTGACCGATGTCGCCGTGATCGCGCGGCGGCTCGACGCCGTCTCGGCCTTCGTCGCGGATTCCGCGGCGCGCGAGGACATCAGGACCGTGCTGCGCGCGGCGCCCGACATGTCGCGCGCGCTGGCGCGGCTCTCGGTCGGCCGCGGCGGCCCGCGCGACCTCGCCAGCCTGCGCGACGGCATCCTCGCCGCCGACCAGGCGCTGGAGCTGCTGGCGCAGCTTTCCAATCCGCCGGCCGAGGTTTCGACCGTGATGGCGGCGCTACAGCGTCCCTCGCGCGATCTGGCGCAGGAATTCTCCCGCGCACTCGACGAGCAGCTTCCGCTGATCAAGCGCGATGGCGGTTTCGTCCGCGAGGGTTATGAGGCCGCGCTCGACGAAAGCCGCAATTTGCGCGACGCCTCGCGCCTCGTCGTCGCCGCGATGCAGGCGCGTTATGCCGAGGATACCGGCATCAAGACGCTGAAGATCCGGCACAACAACGTGCTCGGCTATTTCGTCGAGGTCACCGCGCAGCACGGCGACAAGCTGTTCGCGCCGCCACTGAATGCAACCTTCATCCATCGCCAGACGCTGGCGGGGCAGGTCCGCTTCACCACCGCAGAGCTCGGCGAGACCGAGGCCAAGATCGCCAATGCCGGCGAGCGCGCGCTCAATCTCGAGCTCGAGATCTTCGAACGCCTGAGCGCGATGGCGCTCGCGGCGAGCGATGATCTGCGCAACGCCGCGCATGCCTTTGCGATGCTCGACGTCGCGACGTCATTGGCCAAACTTGCGATCGACGACAATTACGTGCGGCCCGATGTCGACGGCTCGCTCGGCTTTGCGATCGAGGGCGGACGGCATCCGGTGGTCGAGCAGGCACTGAAGCGCGACGGCCAGCCGTTTATCGCCAATGCCTGCGACCTGTCGCCGGCGCCGGGCCAGAAATCCGGTCAGCTCTGGCTGATCACCGGTCCGAACATGGCCGGCAAGTCGACCTTCCTGCGCCAGAATGCGCTGATCGCGCTCTTGGCACAGATCGGCTCTTACGTGCCGGCGTCGCGCGCGCGGCTCGGCATCGTCGACCGGCTGTTCTCGCGCGTCGGCGCCGCCGACGACCTGGCGCGCGGACGCTCGACCTTCATGGTCGAGATGGTCGAGACCGCGGTGATCCTGAACCAGGCGAGCGAGCGGTCGCTGGTGATCCTCGACGAGATCGGCCGCGGCACGGCGACGTTCGACGGGTTGTCGATCGCCTGGGCCGCGATCGAGCATCTGCATGAGAGCAACCGCTGCCGCACGCTGTTCGCGACGCATTACCACGAACTGACCGCCCTCTCGGCGAAACTGCCGCGGATGTTCAACGCCACGGTGCGGGTCAAGGAGTGGCAGGGCGACGTCGTGTTCCTGCACGAGGTGCTACCCGGCTCCGCCGACCGCTCCTACGGCATCCAGGTCGCAAAACTCGCCGGCCTGCCGCCGGCCGTGATCACACGCGCCAAATCGGTGCTGGCAAAACTGGAAGCGCAGGACCGCGGCCAGACCGCGCGCGCCTTGGTCGACGATCTGCCGCTGTTCGCCGTCCCCTCCCGCGCCGCCAGCGAGGACAAACCGCCGAGCGAAGCCGATCTGCTGGTCGAGGCGGTGAAGGCGCTGCACCCCGACGAGATGTCGCCGCGCGAGGCGCTGGATGCGCTGTATGCGCTAAGGGCGAAGCTGCCGAAGGGGTAGCTCCTGTCGTCATTCCGGGATGGTCCGAAGGACCAGACCCGGAATCTCGAGATTCCGGGTTCGATGCTTCGCATCGCCCCGGAATGACGGCGTCAACGTTTTACTTTCCTCCGCCCGATCTGCCACAGAACCAGATTCCAGACGATGCAGGTGGCGAGCGCGCAGCAGAGGCCGATTGGCGAGCCGAAGTGCAGCACCGCGACGTGCAGCACCGCAACCCCGAGACCAAAGCCCATCAGGCCCCAGGCGCTGTTGGCGAGCACGGCGGCGGTGGCGGGGCCGCCGATGCGCGGATGCAGAATCAGCATCATCGAGGAGAATACGATCGGAAACAGCGCCATCACGCCGGTGACGCGCGGGCCGACCCAGCCTGACGCCGTGACCACGGTGCCGACCAGGCTTGCGACCAGCGCGGCGCGCAGCGGAATGTCGTACCAGCGCCGCGCGATCAGCGGCATTTTCGCGACGTGCCGATAGGGCCGGAGCAGCGGGATGCAGATCGCAAAGGTGATGGCGTTGACGATCAGCCCGGCGGCGAGCGACCACTCGAACTGGCGGATGATGGTGGCGAGCACCAGCCACACCGCGATCGCGCTGCCCGCGCTGATCCACATGCTGAAGCGCTGCGCCAGCACGGCGTAGGTCAGGCCCATATAGATCGTGGCGGCGTTGACCGGCAGGCTCGCCAGCGCCCCCTCGGCGATGAAGGCGGCGTCATGGTCGAGCGCGAGGAAGGTGTAGGACGGCCCGGCCGAGATCGGCAGGGTTGCGATCAGCGCGCCGATCACCGGTCCCGAACGCTCCGTGATGATGGACGCGCTGACCACGAATGCGGCCGCAACCGCCATGCGCAACACGAGGATCAGGACGAAGTGGAGTTCGGGGGACATTCTGCGTCATCCCGGCGAAGGCCGGGATCCATAACCACGGCTGTTCGTGAGGAGCGAAAGCCGTCGGGCAGCGGGGCTTGAATCGAGAAGACACGGCGTATGGGTCCCGGCTCCATGCGCAATCGCGCACTAGGCCGGGACGACACCGTTGAAAGCGGCTACACCCGCTGCATCGTCACCGAAACCTTCGGGCCGTTCTTGATGGTCTGATAGACCACGCAATAGCGCTCGGTGAGTTTCAGCAAGAGATCGAGCTTGTCCTGCGGCGCGTCGGTGCCGATCTCGAAGCGGAGGCGGATCTCGCGGAAGCCGACCGGGGTCTCCTTGTCGACGCCGAGCGTGCCGCGGAAATCGAGATCGCCCTCGGCGAAGACATTGCCGGGCTTCAGCGGCACGTCGATCGCGGTGGCGACCGATTTCAGCGTGACGCCGGCGCAGGCGACCAGCGCTTCCAGCAGCATGTCGCCGGAGCAAAGCTCGAGCCCGGAGCCGCCGGTAGCGGGGTGGAGGCCGGCGATCGCGAGCGCACGGCCAGTCTCGACCTTGCAGGCGATGCTCTCATTGTCGATCGATCCCTTGGCCTTCAGCGTGATCACGGCGGCCTGGGGGTCGGTCTTGTAGCGCTCCTTGATCGGAGCCTGCATTGCGCGGAGTTCGGCGGAGTCCATGGGTCTGCTCCCGGCTATTCTTCTTAAAGCGCGATGAGACTCAGGCTGAAATCGTCATCGCGCTTTAGATTCTTGTTTTAGCATGATCTTTTCGGAAAACCGCTTCACACTTTTCCGGATCATGCTCTAGCCGATGTAAGGCCTTAACGAGCGGATGTCACCACCACATCGCCTCGCCGGCGCTGGATTTGTCGGTGACGTCCCGCACCGAACGGTCGAGCGAGCGGTCGAGCGCGGTCAGCACGCGGCGCTTGAAGGTGTCGAACAGCTCCGATTTGCGGTCGCGCGGCCGCGCCAGGTTGATGGTAATCTCCTCGAACAGCCGGCCCGGCCGCGGCCGCATCACCAGCACGCGGTCGGCGAGCACCACGGCCTCGTCCACGTCGTGGGTGACCAGGATCAGGGTCGGCCGCGTGTCGGCCCACAGATCGAGCAGATGATCCTGCAGATCGCGCCGCGTGAAGGCATCGAGCGCCGAGAACGGCTCGTCGAGCAGCAGCACTTCGGGCTGCGGCACCAGCGCGCGGGCTATCGCGACCCGCTGCGCCTGGCCGCCGGACAATTCGCGCGGCCAGGCCGCGGCCTTGTCGGCAAGGCCGACGCGGGCGAGCGCCGCCACGACGCGCGCGCGCCTCGCCTCGGCCGGAAGGCCGCCGAGGCCGAAGCCGATATTGTCGGCGACGCTGAGCCAGGGCAGCAGCCGTGGCTCCTGGAAGATGATCCCGATCTTGGCGTGCGGCGATGATATCACCGCATTGTCGAGCGTCACGCTGCCTGTGCTGGCGCGGTCGAGGCCGGCGATGGCGCGCAGCAGCGTCGACTTGCCGCAACCCGAGCCGCCGATGATCGCGATGATCTCGCCGGACGCAATCTCGGCCGAGAACCGCTCCAGCGCGTGGACACCGTTCGGATAGGTCTTGCCGACGTCCTTGAGAGCCAGCATCACTGCCCTCCCCGCGCGCCGAACGCGTCCTGCCAGCGCAGCAGCGGTGCGGCGGCGACCTCGATCAGCCAGTCGGTGAGCTTGCCGAGGATCGCGAAGATCACGATCGCGGCGAGGATCTGCGCCGGCTTGCCGAGCTGCTGGCCGTCGAGCAGAAGGTAGCCGAGGCCTTCGGAGGCGCCGATCAGTTCGGCCGCGACCACGAACATCCACCCCAAACCGAGCCCGACCCGCAGCGCAACCACATAGGCCGGCAGCACGGCGGGCAACAGGATGCGGCGGATCATCGCCGGTCCGGACAGGCGGAACACGCGGCCGACCTCGACGATCTTGCGATCGACCGACAGGATTGCGCCCATCACGCCGAGATAGATCGGAAAGAACACGCCGACCGCGATCAGCGCGACCTTCGAGGTCTCGAAGATGCCGAGCCAGAGCACGAACAGCGGCACCCAGGCGAGCGAGGGGATCGCGCGCAACGCCTGCACCGTCGGATCGAGCAACCGCTTGGCGAAATCCCAGTAGCCGGAGATCGCGCCCATGATGGTGCCGGCGACGACGCCAAGCGCAAAGCCCGCGCCGACCCGCCACAGCGTCGCGAGGATATGGCGCGACAGCTCGCCGCTCTTGGCGAGCTCAATGATGGTCTCGAACACCTTTGACGGCGGCGGCACCAGGCGGCCGTTGGAGTAGCCGAGAGAAACAACGAGTTCCCAGCCCAGCGCCAGCGCGACCGGCAGCACAAGCCCGAGCACCGGCCGCGCATAGCGCGACCACCGCGCAGGTGCACCGGGCGGGGCCGTCTGTTCCAGCGCGGGCAGGTCAACGGTCATGGCCATAGCAAGAACTATTCTTCCGGCGGGATCGCAAGGTGGGGCCAACTCCATCCACGTCGTCCCGGCGAAGGCTGGGACCCACAACCACAGGGCATGGTAATCAAGCGAGCTGGGGCCACAGCCTTGTCCAGCAATAGAGCCCTGTGGTTATGGGTCCCGGGTCGCGCTTCGCTTGCCCGGGACGACGAAGGTTAGTTTGACGACGGAGGTTGGCTTGACGACAGCGGTTAGTTGGTGGGCAGCGGGACCTGATCGTCGATCAAGGAATCCAGCGCGGCCTTGACGTCGGTCTTGGCGTCGATCACGCCCGCCTGCTGCAAGGCGAGGCCGGCGGCGAGGATCGATTCGCGCTGGGCACTGCCGATCCGGCTGTGGGTCAGCTCGGTGCGTTCCTTGAGCTGCTTGTCGACCACGGCATCCGGCAGCTTGGTGACGGCGATGAAGGTCTTCTTCAGCTCGTCATAGTTGGCCAGCGAATATTTCCGCGCTTCCTCGTACGTCGCGAGCACGCGGCGGACGATATCCGGATGCGCCTTCAGGAACTCCTCGCGCACATTGAGGATGCCCCAGGTGTTGGCTTCCGCCTTGCGGTAGAACAGCTTTGCACCGTCCTCGACCTCCGCCTGCGCCATCATCGGATCGAGACCGGCCCAGGCGTCGACGTCGCCGCGGATCAACGCGGTCTTGCCGTCGGCGTGCTGCAACAGCACCGGCGTGATGTCCTTTTCGGTGAGACCGGCGCCGAGCAGCGCACGAACCAGGAAGATGTGCGGATCGGTGCCACGCGTCACCGCGACGCGCTTGCCCTTGAGGTCGGCGACGGACGCGATCCTGGAATCCTTGGTCGTGACCAGTGCGGTCCATTCGGGACGCGAATAGACATAGATCGACTTGATCGGGTTGCCGTTGATCTTCGCGACCAGCGCCGCCGAACCCGCGGTCGAGCCGAGATCGATCGAACCGGCGTTGAGGAATTCGAGCGCCTTGTTGGAGCCGGCCGACTGCACCCAGACGATGCTGATGCCGTCCTTGGCGAATTCCTTTTCCAGGAGGCCCTTCTGCTTCAGGACCATCGACACCGGATTGTAGGTCGCCCAGTCGATCCGGATCTCCTTCAGCGCGTCGGCGGCGCGCGCCGCGCCGGGCAGCAAGGTCGAGACCGCGAGCAGCGCAGCGAACGTGCGCCGGGAAAATTTTTGCATTCGTCGACCCCCTCGATCAGTTTTAAGAAACAATCTTTTATTTCAATGAGTTAGCCTTGCGGTCAACGAGAAAATCTCTACCCTTTACGGGATGGCGCGAGAACGATCTTGCTCGAAGCGCCGCCATGAAAGCATGGAGCTGCTGTCGTTATACTTTGGTCAGTGACAGCAACGGCTCCGTCCGATATCGGATGAACCTATGGACAGCGTCGTAGCCGAGGCCCGCCCTGAAGCGGATGATCGTTTCGAGACCGAGCGGATCACCGCGGCGGTGAATGCACTTGCCGAACGGCATGCCGGCCGCGAGGACCAGTTCCGCGCCGCGATGGCGCAGCTGCTCAAGGCCGAGCTGATCGCGGCGCGCGCCACGGCGCAGGCGCTGCTGCTCAAGGACCGTCACGGCCGGCGCTGCGCCGAACGGCTCTGCTTCGTGCAGGACGAGATCATCCGCATCCTCTACGCGGCGGCGACCCGCCACCTCTATCACTCGCCGATCCCCTCGGGCGCCGAACGCATGGCCGTGGTGGCGACCGGCGGCTATGGCCGCGGGCTGATGGCGCCGGAGTCCGACATCGATCTGTTGTTCATCCTGCCCTACAAGCAGACCGCCTGGGGCGAACAGGTTGCCGAGGCGATTCTCTATTGCCTCTGGGACATGGGGCTGAAGGTCGGCCACGCCACGCGCTCGGTCGATGAATCGATCCGTCAGGCGCGCGGCGACATGACGATCCGCACCGCGATCCTGGAGACCAGGTTCCTGACCGGCGACCAGCCGCTTTATGACGAGCTGGTCGAGCGCTTCGACAAGGACGTGGTGCAGGGCACCGCGTCGGAATTCGTCACCGCCAAGCTTGCCGAGCGCGAGGAGCGGCATCGCCGCGCCGGCCAGTCGCGCTATCTGGTCGAGCCCAACGTCAAGGACGGCAAGGGCGGCCTGCGCGACCTGCACACGCTGTTCTGGATCGCCAAATACGTCTACCGCGTGCGCGAGACCGACGAGCTGCTGGAACGCGGCGTGTTCGACGCGCAGGAATACCGCACCTTCCGCCGCTGCGCCGACTTCCTGTGGTCGGTGCGCTGCAATCTGCACTTCTTCGCCGGACGCGCCGAGGAACGGCTGTCATTCGACATGCAGCGCGAAATCGCGGTCCGCCTCGGCTACACCTCGCATCCCGGCATGCAGGACGTCGAGCGCTTCATGAAGCACTACTTCCTGATCGCGAAAGACGTCGGCGACCTCACCGCGATCCTGTGCGCCAAGCTCGAGGAAGAGCACAACAAGCCGGCGCCTGTGCTGAGCCGGATGGTGGCGCGGCTGCGGCCCGGCACCAAGCGGCGGCGGGTTAACGGCAGCGACGACTTCATCGTCGACAACAACCGCATCAACCTCGCCGCGCCCGACGTGTTCAAGCACGATCCGGTCAATCTGATCCGGATCTTCCGCCTCGCGCAGCAGAACAACCTTGCCTTCCATCCCGATGCGATGCGCACGGTGACGCGCTCGCTCAAGCTGATCAACACCCAGCTGCGCGAGAACGACGAAGCCAACCGCCTGTTCATGGAGATCCTGACCTCCGACAATGCGGAGATCGTGCTGCGGCGGATGAACGAGACCGGCGTGCTCGGCCACTTCATCCGCGCCTTCGGCAAGATCGTGTCGATGATGCAGTTCAACATGTACCACCACTACACGGTGGACGAGCATCTGCTCCGCTGCATCGGCTTCCTGCAGGACATCGAGCGCGGCGGCAACGAGGAGTTCGCGGTCGCCAGCGACCTGTTTCGCAAGATCCGCCCCGAGCACCGCCCGGTGATCTATATCGCGACGCTGCTGCACGACATCGCCAAGGGCCGACCTGAGGATCATTCGATCGCCGGCGCCAAGGTGGCGCGGCGGCTGTGCCCGCGGCTCGGCTTCTCGGCGGCCGACACCGAGCTGGTGGCGTGGCTGATCGAGGAGCATTTGACGATGTCGACGGTGGCGCAATCGCGCGACCTGTCGGACCGCAAGACCATCGAGAATTTCGCCGCCGTGGTCCAGTCGGTCGAGCAGATGAAGCTGCTCACGATCCTAACCACGGCCGACATCCGCGGCGTCGGCCCGGGCGTTTGGAACGGCTGGAAGGCGCAGCTGTTGCGCACGCTGTATTACGAGACCGAGCCGGTGCTGACCGGCGGCTTCTCCGAGGTCAACCGCGCCCAGCGCATCGCGGTGGCGCAAGCCGAATTCCGCCGCGCCTTCACCGAATGGCCGGAGGCGGAGCTCAACGCCTATATCGGCCGGCACTATCCGGCCTACTGGCTCAAGGTCGAGCTGGCGCGCAAGATCCGCCAGGCCCGCTTCATCCGCGCCAGCGAGCAGGCCGGCCACAAGCTTGCGATCAATGTCGGCTTCGACGAGGTCCGCGCCGTCACCGAACTGACGATCCTGGCGACCGACCATCCCTGGCTGCTGTCGATCATCGCGGGTGCCTGCGCGTCGGCCGGCGCCAACATCGTCGACGCCCAGATCTACACCACGACCGACGGCCGCGCGCTCGACACCATCTCGATCTCGCGCGAATACGACCGCGACGAGGACGAGGGCCGCCGCGCGACACGGATCGGCGAGATGATCGAGCACGTGCTGGAAGGCAAGCTGCGGCTGCCCGAGGCGGTCGCCAAGCGCACCGTCCGCAGCAAGGCGCGGCCGTTCATCGTCGAGCCCGAGGTGACCATCAACAACCAGTGGTCCGACCGCTACACCGTGATCGAGGTCTCCGGCCTCGACCGGCCGGGCCTGCTCTACCAGCTCACCACCGCGATCTCGAAGCTCAACCTCAACATCGCCTCCGCCCATGTCGCGACCTTCGGCGAACGTGCCCGCGACGTGTTCTATGTCACCGACCTGCTCGGCGCCCAGATCACGGCGCCGACCCGGCAGGCCGCGATCAAGAGCGCGCTGCTGCATCTGCTGGCGAGCGAGGACCAGGCAGCAAAGCCGGCGGCGTAGATCGAATCGTAAGAAGCGTACACGCCTGTCCCGTCATCCTGAGGAGGCCGCGCAGCGGCCGTCTCGAAGGATCGACGGCCACGTTCCTTCCCCAAGAGAGTGGGAGTATGCGGAAGCGGCCGGGCCGTCGATCCTTCGAGACGCGCGTTCCGCGCTCCTCCAGCGACAAAGGCGAAGCCTTTGCGCGGGGATGACGGGATCGAAAGCTGTTTCCACCGAAGGAGCGAAGCCCCAATCCCGTGGCGGATCAGCCGAACAGCCGCATCAGCAACGCCTTGCCGACCGGCGCCGCGCGCACGCCTTGGAAAGCGCGGACATATTCGCCGGCATAGAATGCGCGCACGACATTGACCCGCGTCGCCACCGCGTCCTCGAAGCGGACGCCGAAGCCGTCGCGGGTGCGGCGGACCACGGTCGCGGCGACGTTCTGTCCGTAGACATTGCATTTGATCAGCGAACCGATGGCGGGCGGGACAGGATCGATGAAGCGCGCACCGGAGATCGAGATGTCGGCCATCCGGATCAGCCGCATCTCGCTGTCCTGATGGATCAGGATCGGCTCGTCGCGTTCGAACCGCTCGGCCTTGCGGCGCCGCGGCTGCTCGATGCAGATGAAGCACACGATCGCGAGCACGACGCAATTGTACAGGCTCCAGGCCAGCGCCAGCCCGCCATAGGCGATGTTTTCGCCGCGCAGATGCAGGATGAAGGCGTAGGCGATCGCAAACAGCGTGATCAGCAGGGCGGCACCGTAGAGCCGCAGCAGCGGCCACTCGATGAAGCGGCGGTTGCGGTCGCCGCCCTTGGCCGTCACCTTGAATTTGTGGCCCTGCGGCCTGGCGAGGCCGGTCACGACCGCCTTCAGCACCGCGGGCGCCGCGATGTATTGCGACACGTCGGTCATGATCGCGAGCGAGCGGCCGCGCGAAATCCACGCCATCGTGAAGGCGTGCCAGACATAGAACGGCAGGAAATATTTTAGCAGCTCGAACAGGTCGGCATGGACCGCCTTGATCCCGAACAGCAGATAAAGCCACGGCACGACCAGGCCGAACACCTTGGTGCCGTAGACCGCCGCCCAGCTCATGAAGGCGTCGACCAGCGACAGCCGGTCCATGAAGGCGAGCTTCGATTGCCGCGAGAACGGCCCGCTGCGGCCGCGGAAGATCTGCATGAAGCCGAGACACCAGCGTCCGCGCTGCGTGATGTATTCCTTCAGTCCCTCCGGCGCGAGTCCGATGGTCAGGCGCTCGTTCAGATAGACCGTGCGCAGTCCCTTCTCCTTCAGCCGCAGTGTGACGAGGTAATCCTCCGTCACCGAATCGGTCGGGAAGCCGCCGATCTGCATCAGGCCGGAGAAGCGGATCAGCGATGAGGTGCCGCAGCAGAACGCCGTGTCCCAGGCATCCTTGGCCGGCATCAAAATATCGAAGAAGAAGCGCTGCTCGTCGGGCCACACATCGGTCGCCGCGAGATTGGTCTGGATCGGATCCGGGTTGATGAAGTGCTGCGGCGTCTGCACGACGCCGACGCTGCCGTCCTGCATCAGGCTCATCGCCCGGGTCAGGAAGTCCGGCATCGGGACGAAATCCGCGTCGAGGATCGAGATGAACTCCGGCCGCTCGGCCAGCCCGGAAACGTGCTGGAGCGCATGATTGATGTTGCCGGCCTTGGCGTGGCGGTTGTCCGGACGGGCCAGATAGTTGCAGCCGAGCTCCTGGGCGAGCCGGCGCAGCCAGAGCCGCCGCCCATCGTCGAGCACCCAGACGCGGTAGTTCGGATAGTTCAGCCCGGTCGCGCCGATGATGGTGCGCTCCAGGATCGCCTTCTCCTCGTTGTAGGTGCAGATGAAGACGTCGACGAGCGGCGCGTTTGCGGGCAACCTCGATCGGCGCAGGATCGCATTGACCTCAGGCGAACGGTCGATCGTGCGGCTGAGAAACAGCAGCGACAGGCACACCGCGATCATCGAGGCCGCCTCGGCCAGCATGAAGGGATAGCCGACCAGCGCGTCGGCGGTGAGGCCCGGAGGCGGCAAGGTGTGGGTCACCCGCCACGCGAAATAGTGGACCAGCAGGACGAACGACATGCCGGTCATCATGACGCGGGCCAGGGTCTGCTCGCGGCGGAGCAGGGGCAGGATGGCAAGGCAGGCGCCGAAGGCGACCAGCCCGGGCGCAAATGCCGCCATCATGACTTTGCCACGTCCGCGTTGAACACCACGCGCCCGGTGCGGCCGACCGCGCAATCCTTGCCCGTGGTATCGAGCGCCGGCATCGAGACCGTGACCCGATAGGGTTCCTTGTTCAGCGCATCCGGATTGATCGCAAGGTTCGCGGGCGCGCCCGACGCGCCGGTGAGATTGACGATCTCGCCCTGCAGCGCGGCGCTGCCGTCATTCGGCTCGAAGCTCGCCTGCTCGCCCAGTTTCAGACCGTTGTAGACGCTCTCGGTGACGTTCGCCGTGACCACTGCGCCGCTGCAATCGAGCAGCTTGAGCAAGGGCTGCCCGGCCCTGACGTCCTCGCCGGGCGACGTCATCATCTCCCAGATGCGCCCCCCGACCGGCGCCTTGATGTCGGCTTCCGCCCGGTTGACGTAGTGCAGCTGCTCGGCGGCGATCTCGTGGGTCAGCCAGTCGATCTCGGCATCGGCATGCGCCAGATCGGCGCGCAGGTCGCTGACGCGCTGGCGCATCTCCTCTTCGCGCTGCACGGAGCTCGGCCGGTCATTGTAGCTGTCGCCGAGATAAGTGCCATTCCTTGCGGCGGTGAGCTCGACCTTGGCGGCGTCGAGACGCCGTCGAGCGCCGATTTCGGTCTGCTGCGAGATCGCCTGCTCGCGCGTCAGGCGGGCCATTTCGACCGTCGACACGCTGCCCGACTTGATCAGCGACGACGCCCGCTCGACGGCGGCCACGGCCTCCTCCCGCCGTGCGGCGGCGGCCTCGATCGCAGTCTGGATTTCGGCGATCCGGGCCTCGAGCTGGAGGATGCGGCCGTCACGGAACTGGCCGGCCTGGCGGGCAAGGTCCTGTTGCGCCGTCTCGGCGGCCGCAAGCTTGGCCGCCAGACTCGGGCGCTCATTTTCCAACCGCGACATCTGCCGCCGGAGATCATCGAGCCGGGCGCGATCGCCGCGTGCGTTGACGACGTGAAGGATCGCATCGCCCTCGTGAACCACGCTGAGCTGCGTGGATTTCTGCGGCTTCGCGCTCACGGTGCCGTCGATCGGCGAGCGCAAGGTCACGATCCTGGCGTTGACCACGGCCTCCACGCTCGAGGTCTGCAACACAGCCCTGAGCGGCAGCCATCCGAAGACGGCCACGATGGCAAGGCCAATGCCGACCTTGAGCAGGCGGCGAACCATCCGGCCTGATCCGGCGGGCGCTTCGGGATGGGGAGCGCTATCGCTGACTGGCTCGTCGTGCTCCGGCTGCAGCCGTTCCTGCAGATCGCGCTGCAATCCCCGTGCGCCGTCGGCCTCATTCCTGGTGACGGAATTATTGTCTTCGGGAAGCGGCTTGTGCTGCTGTGCCTGATTCATAATGACCGGCCCCTGATCTGTCAGTGCGCGAACCAACGCACAGCTCTGCAGAGCGATGCCGTTGCCGGACAGATCCAATAATCAGGTGCTTCAAAAGCGGCTAAAGCGAACCGGGCATCTTTCGAAAAAATTGCTGCAATTTGCCGTCGTCGGGAGCTTGGCGCGGGAGCCGCGCCGTCGACCTGCTCCGCCCATCATTCCGGTGCGCCATTGCGCAGCCGAGGGCGTCTGCAAAACTGAGCCCGGAATCCATCAGGGCCGGGGCTAGGCGGGGAATGGATTCCGGGCTCTCACGGAGGCTGTGATCGGACCCGTCTTGCGCGACCCAGGCGTGAGCAGCCAGCGCTTCGGTCCCGGCAGCCTGCCGGACTTGGAATTCAGGGCCGGCTACCGCACTGAATCTGGCACGTCGAATTGCGGCTGCAGCGCCGCCAGGCTCGCTCCCAGCAAGGCCAGGTAGCTGGCCTGACAGACCACCACGCCGAGATCGAATGCGTCCAGCAGATCGATCCACGGGTTGTCGGCCGGCGTGCTTGCTGTTTGCTTGCCACCATCGATGACGGAAGGCTGGAAGCTGCGATCGCGTCTCTGAGGCCTTGCCTCGTGGTCGACGTCGTCGGAGCAAACGATCAGATGCAGGCGCGCGCTGGGCATTTCAATCTCCGTCACTGATTGGCGATTGCTGAACCCCGGAAATCTCTACCGTCATCGAGTTACCCAATAAGCGTAGTCGCCGGGATGGAACGGGCCATTGAACGGAGGTTGATCCGACCGTTACATTCGGTGGAGACGACTCATACTTGAGTTTAGGTCGCAACCTGGACCTGAGCGCGCTCAATGGCTTCGCTTTCTGCGCGATCTCACGGGTTTGGACCGCCAAAAAGGCCGGCGTCATCCCGCCCGGGCGGCAAGAAAGCTGCTAATATACAGTCTATTGGGAGGGCGACGTTGTCGCCGCTGATGGTAGCAGTCACCTAGCGACGCAGCGCGGCCCATGATGATGGTCAAGTGCTGGGCTGCCGATGATCCGCGACCCGACCACGAAGTCCTGGTCGGCCGAGCAATGGCTGCTCGGCGGCATGGTGCTGGCCTTGGCGGCAACCTGCATCGGGCTGTTGCTGGGTCCGCAGCCGGCAGCTTCCGCCCATCTGGTTGCCCTGGCGCTGCTCGTCGCGTCGCTGACCGCCGCATTGCTGATGATCCGCCTGGTTGGCCGCTCGCAAAGGCGGATGGAAGCCATGTTGCGCGGCCGAGCCAGCAGCGAGGAGCGCGCGATGGAGGCGCTGCGCAACAGCGAAGCGCAATGGAAGGAGGTATTCGAGCACAACCCGGTCATGTACTTCATGGTCGACGCAACGGGCCTCGTGCTGTCGGTCAACACGTTCGGCGCGGCACAGCTCGGCTACACCGTCGACGAGCTGCTCGGACAATCGGTGCTGCGGGTCTTTGCCGCCGAAGACCGGGATATGGTCCAACGCAACGTCGCGGCATGCCTCGACAACATCGGCCAGACCCACAATTGGGAAATCCGGAAGGTCCGCAAGGACGGTTCAAGGATTTGGGTTCGTGAAAACGCCAAGGCGGTGCGGCGGCTGGGCGATCAGCTGATCGTGCTGATCGCATGCGAGGACATCACCGAGCGCAAGCACGCCGAAAATGCGCTGCAGCAGAGTGAAATGTACCTGACCGAAGCCCAGCGATTGAGCCACACCGGCAGCTTCGGCTGGCACGTCGCCAGCGGCGAGATCATCTGGTCGGAAGAGACGTTCAGGATCTTCGAATTCGACAGAGCTCCTTCCATCACACATGCCACGGTCCTGCAGCGCGTCCATCCGGATGATCGCGCCCGCGTGCAACGGGCCATCGACCGGGCCTCGCTCGACGGCAAGGACTTCGAGCACGGCTACCGATTGCTGATGCCCAATGGGGCGATCAAATTTGTTCACGCCAGGGCG
Source organism: Bradyrhizobium sp. USDA 4538 (assembly GCF_024171045.1). Classification (NCBI taxonomy): domain Bacteria; kingdom Pseudomonadati; phylum Pseudomonadota; class Alphaproteobacteria; order Hyphomicrobiales; family Nitrobacteraceae; genus Bradyrhizobium; species Bradyrhizobium sp. USDA 4538. Next base: position 4,048,782 of record NZ_JALJZE010000001.1, on the reverse strand, counting down.
CATGCGGTGACGAATCTTTCCGGCGACACCGAATTCATCGGAGCGGTCACCGACGTGACCGCCCGCAAGCGAGCCGAGGCGGAGTTGCACGAAGCGCAGACCAACCTCGCGCACGTCACACGCGTGACGGCGCTCGGCGAGCTCGCCGCATCGATCGCCCATGAAGTGAACCAGCCGCTTGCCGCCGTGGTCACCAATGCCGCGGCATGCCTGCGGTGGCTCAACCGGGCGGCCCCCGATCTGAACGAGGCTCGCGGCGCGGTCAGGTCGATCATCAGCGACGGCAACCGGGCGGGCGAGGTCATCCAGCGCGTCCGCGCGATGGTGAACAAGACGACCGGTCAGAAGGCGCCGCTCGACGTGAATGAAGTCATCAACCAGGTGATCGGGCTGGTGCAGCATGAACTGCAGCGTCACCTGGTATCCTTGCAACTCGACCTCGCTCCCGCGCTCCCGTCTGTTGTCGCCGACCGAATCCAGCTGCAGCAGGTCATCCTCAACCTGGTCCTCAACGGTATCGAGGCCATGCAGCCGGTCACGGACCGGCCACGGGAACTCGTGATCCGGACGCGCCATGACGAGGTCGGGCAGATCGTGGTCACGGTCACCGACTGCGGCGTCGGAATCGCGACCGAGAATGCCGAACGGCTGTTCGACGCGTTCTACACCACCAAGGCCAGCGGCATGGGGATGGGGCTGTCGATCTGCCGATCGATCATCGAAGCTCACCGAGGCCGCCTGTCCGTGGCCGGAAACATCGGCCCCGGCGCGACGTTCCAGTTCACCTTGCCACTGCACGAAGAGGATCATGCATGGTGACCGGGCGCGCGGCATCGCCTTCTGGTCTGGCAAACGCCGAGGATCCCGTCGTCTTCGTCGTCGACGACGACGCATCCGTGCGGGACGCGCTGAGCAATCTGTTCCGGTCGGTCGGCTTGCGGACCGCAGCATTCGGCTCGGCCCATGAATTTCTGCAGCGCAAGCCTCCGGATGTCCCGAGCTGCCTGATCCTCGACATCAGGTTACCGCGGGTGAGCGGGCTGGACTTTCAGGGGGAGCTGGCGAAGGCGGGCATCGATATTCCGATCATCTTCATGACCGGCCACGGCGATATCCCGATGACGGTCAGGGCCATGAAGGCCGGCGCTGTGGACTTCCTGACCAAGCCATTTCGCGATCAGGACATGCTGGATGCCGTCACGACGGCGATCGAGCGCGACAGGAACCGTCGCGATGAGGCCAAGGTTCTTGCCAACCTGCGCGCCGCCTTCGCGACCCTGACGCCGCGTGAACGCCAGGTGATGACGCTCGTCACGGCGGGGTTGATGAACAAGCAGGTCGCCGCCGAAATCGGTGTGGCCGAGATCACAGTGAAGATACACCGCGGGCACATCATGCGGAAAATGGCGGCGAAGTCATTACCCGATCTGGTCAGGATGGCACAGATGCTTCAGATCGGACCGGCAGCCGGCGGGGCGCAAACCTAAGTATGATTCTCCGGCCCCGATTGGCGACGCACTGTGGTCCCCACATGATGCACACGCCAGAGGCCCTTCCGGCCCGGGAAAAACCTCCTTGCCCAACCCGCCAGTGATATCAATCATCGACGATGACATGTCGGTTCGCACCGCGACCGACAATCTCGTCAGATCGCTGGGCTACGCGGTCGAGACTTACGCGTCGGCCGAGGAATTTTTGCACTCGCCCCGCCTGAATGACACATCCTGTGTGATCGCGGATGTCAGGATGCCGGCCATGAGCGGGCTCGACCTGCAGAGCCACCTCATTGCCAGCGGACACCGCTTTCCGTTCATTTTCGTCACGGCGTTCTCGGTCGAAAGCGATCGCGTCCGCGCGCTGAAGGCTGGAGCGATCTGCTTTCTGAGCAAGCCCTGCGACGGGGACGTCCTGATCAAATGCCTCGATACCGCCCTCGCGCAGCGCAGCGCGGCGCCGGGTGCGTGAGTTGGATCAGCCATCACCGGGCCGGCTATACGCAAGGATGATGCGACAAAACATCTGGACAAGTTGCGCATGGACGGCGGCGGCGCGAGATTTCGCATCGTCGTCCTTCGGGAAGATCGACGGCAAGGACAGCACCAGACATTTTGATTGGCAAATGGCAATTCCTCGGAGGGAGGTCGCCATGCGTGCGGAACCGCGCTGCGCCCAGTGTGACAGCGAAGACCCCAAGATCATCTGTTTGCGAAATCCGGCGGGCGAACGCTACTGCGGACGCCTCTGCTTCTACAAAGGCCAGGAGGATTTCATCCGCTGGCTTTGGCGCGCGAATGCGGAGGCAGCGTCATGACAGCTCGTTGCGGAAATCCGGCCTGCAAGCGGCCTTTCGGGCTGATCCGGCATAATTGGTATTTTGAGCAGTTTTGCTCGACGAAGTGCCGCGAGATCCACAAGCGGCAGCTGGAGCGCAACAAGGCCTATTGGAAGTGGCTGTATCCCTTCCCCAGAACCGGCGCCCCATCGAAAAAGCCGATCTGACGACGTTGGCCAATAGCGCGCAAGGAGTCTCACATGACGACGGTCGATGCGATGCTGGTGGGAGCGATACTCGCGTGGGTACCTTCGCTCGTCGTGTTCCTCTATATCGTGCGCGATCTGCGCAACATGCCCCGCGAAGATCTCGATTGATCGCCACACTGGCGGCCGAAGCGGATTGCTGGATCGTTGTCTTGACGCGCGTCTTCACGCGAACCGGTTCCCGCTCGAAATCACTCTAGACCTCCACGCCCTCGTGGCGCAGCAGCCAGCGCTTGCGCTCCAGCCCGCCGCCATATTTGACCAGTGAGCCGTTGGCGCCGATCAGGCGATGACATGGCACGACGACGCTGATCGGGTTGGAGCCGTTGGCATGACCGACCGCGCGCATCGCATTCGGCGCGTTCAGTTTCGCCGCCAGCGCGCCGTAGCTCATGGTGGTGCCGTGCGGAATGTTCGGCAGCGCGTGCCAGACCTTCTGCTGGAACGGCGTGCCAGCGACGCGCCATTCGACATCGGTGAGACGATCGAGATCGCCCTTGAAGTAATCGCCGAGCGCCTTGCGCATCGCAGCCGGCGCGCTACCGCCCCGCAGCGTCACGGCGCCATAATGCAGCCGCAGCAGGTCGAGCATGCGCCCTTCATAGTCGTCCCAGTCGAGCGCGCGCAGCACGCCGTCGTCATCGGTCACCAGCAGCGCGGTGCCGATCGGGGTCTTGTGGCGGTCGAGGTTGAAGGTCTGTGCAGTCCTGCGGTCGGCCATTGTCATATCTCGGGCAAGCAGATCGGTCGGCATACAATTCACCGCCCGCATGCTAGCGTCCACCCGAATTCCGGTTAAAGCGTTTTCGAGCGAAGTGGACACCGGTTCGCGTGAAGAAAACGCGTCAAAACAACAATTTTGAGCTTCGATTCTGATTCAATCAGAACCGAAGCTCTGGGGGACCGCAATATGCTGTTGCTTGGCAATGTTCTGGTCGCGGTGGTGGCCATGCTGCACGTCTATTTCCTTGTGCTCGAGATGTTTCTGTGGACCAAGCCGCTCGGGCTGAAGACGTTTCGCAACTCGATCGAGAAGGCAAACGATTCTGCGGTGCTCGCCGCCAATCAGGGGCTCTATAACGGCTTCCTCGCCGCCGGACTGATCTGGGGCCTCATACATGGCAATCCGGCCTTCGCGTTCCAGATCAAGACGTTTTTCCTGCTCTGCGTGATTGTCGCCGGTGCCTATGGCGCCGCCACCGTCAGCCGCCGCATTCTTTATGTGCAGGCGGCTCCCGCTGCGTTGGCACTGATCCAGCTCTGGCTGGCCTAACGCGCGGGCGCGCTTTTGTTTTCTTGAGCATGATCCGCTCGGAAACCGCTTCACAGTTTTCCGGATCATGCTCAAACGCGACATCGCGCGCAGGGTGCATCGTCTTGCAATGGCCCAGCCGTTCCTCCATCATCCCGTGCAACGGTGACATCCGCCGGCCTGAGCTTGCGGACAAGATCACCGGCAACAGGGAGGTCACGGACATGAGAAGCGTGCAATTGCTCGCTGCGACGGCGCTTGCGATCGCGTTGTCGGTTACATCGGCCACCGCGCAGAAGAAATACGACATCGGCGCGACCGACACCGAGATCAAGATCGGCCAGACCGTGCCGTTCTCCGGCCCCGCATCCGCCTATGCCGGCATCGGCAAGACCCAGGCGGCCTACATGAAGATGATCAACGATCAGGGCGGCATCAACGGCCGCAAGCTGAACCTGATCCAGTATGACGACGCTTATTCGCCGCCGAAAGCGGTCGAGCAGGTGCGCAAGCTTGTCGAGGGCGACGAGGTGCTGTTCACGTTCCAGATCATCGGCACGCCGTCAAATGCCGCCGTGCAGAAATATCTGAATGCCAGGAAGGTGCCGCAGCTGCTCGCCTCCACCGGCGCCTCGCGCTTCTCCGACCCGCAGAACGCGCCGTGGACGATCGCGTTCAACCCGAACTACCAGTCCGAGGGACGCATCTACGCCAAATACATCCTGGCCAATCACCCCAACGCCAAGATCGGCATCTTCTACCAGAACGACGATCTCGGCCGCGACTACATCACCGGCCTGAAGAGCGGGCTCGGCGACAAGGCCGCGAGCATGATCGTCACCGAGGTGTCCTACGAGCTGACCGATCCGACGGTCGATTCCCAGATCGTGAAGCTGAAGGCCGCCGGCGTCGATCTGGTCTATGACGCCTCGACCCCGAAATTCGCCGCGCAGGCGATCCGCAAGATCGCCGACCTCAACTGGAACCCGGTGCACATCCTCGACATCAATGCGAGCCCGGTGTCGGCGACGCTGAAGCCGGCCGGTCTCGACATCTCCAAGGGCATCATCTCGACCAATTACGGCAAGGACCCCGCCGACCCGCAATGGAAGGACGATCCCGGCGTGAAGGCCTATTTCGCGTTCATGGACAAGTATTATCCGGAAGGCGACAAGCTCAACACCGTCAACACCTACGGCTACTCGACGGCCGAGCTGCTGATCCAGGTGCTCAAGCAGTGCGGCGACGACCTCACCCGCGAGAACCTGATGAAGCAGGTGACCAGCCTGAAGAAGTTCGTGCCGAGCCTCGCGCTGCCGGGCATGTCGATCACGACGGGACCGAACGACTACCGCATCAACAAGCAGATGCAGATGATGAAGTTCAACGGCGAGCGCTGGGAGCTGTTCGGCCCGATCATCGAGGACACCGGACCGGCGGGCTAGCCGCGGTCGGGACGAGACTCCACTCCCTCTCCCCGTCCTTACGGGGAGAGGGTCGGGGTGAGGGGCTGCTTCCGCGCACCGCTGCATTAGCTGCGCCCGCGGAGACTCCCCCTCACCCGCATCGCATCTTCGATGCGATGCGACCTCTCCCCGCAGGCGGGGCGAGGTAAAGCGGGCCCCAACCTTCGCGCCGCTCCACCCACCTTTTCGCAACGCCCCCTACTTTGGTTGACTGAAATCGCTCACCTTTTCGGCAGCGCTCGTCTTGCGTTGCAATAACGGTTCCTCCAGTATCCCGGCCCAGCGATGGCGACCGCGGGACCTTGAACCCGCGGACAAGATCATCGGCCAACCATCAGTCACGTGAGGGAAACAGCATTATGAGGAACGGGATTTTTCACTTGGTCACGGGAACGGCGCTCGCGATCGCGCTGTCTGCAACGTCGGCCTTTGCGCAGAAGAAGTACGATCCCGGCGCGAGCGACACCGAGATCAAGATCGGCCAGACCGTCCCCTTCTCCGGGCCGGCCTCCGCCTATGCCTCGATCGGCAAGACCCAGGCGGCCTACTTCAAGATGATCAACGATCAGGGCGGCATCAACGGCCGCAAGATCAACCTGATCCAGTATGACGACGCGTATTCGCCGCCGAAGGCCGTCGAGCAGGTGCGCAAGCTCGTCGAGAGCGACGAGGTGCTCTTGACCTTCCAGATCGTCGGCACGCCGTCGAACGCCGCCGTGCAGAAGTATCTCAACGCCAAGAAGGTGCCGCAGCTGTTTGCCGCCACCGGCGCTTCGAAGTTCACCGACCCGAAGAACTTCCCCTGGACGCTCGGCTTCAACCCGAACTACTTCGTCGAAGGCCGCATCTACGGCCAGTACATCCTGAAGGAGCACCCCAACGCCAAGATCGGCGTGCTCTATCAGAACGACGACCTCGGCAAGGATTATCTGAACGGCATCAAGGCCGGGCTCGGCGACAAGGCCGCCAAGATGATCGTGGCCGAAGCCTCCTACGAGGTCTCCGACCCGACCATCGATTCCCAGGTGATCAAGATCAAGGACGCCGGCGCCGACTTGTTCTTCTCGGCCTCGACGCCGAAGCAGGCGGCGCAGGCGATCAAGAAGATCGCCGAGCTCGGCTGGCACCCGATCCACATCGTCGACATCAACGCGACCTCGGTCGGCGCCGTGCTGCAGCCGGCGGGCCTGGAAGCCTCCAAGGGCCTGATCAGCACCAATTACGGCAAGGATCCGGCCGATCCGCAGTGGAAGGACGATCCGGGCATGAAGCGCTATTTCGACTTCATGGCCAAGTACTATCCCGACGGCGACAAGAACTCGAACTTCAACACCTATGGCTACTCGACCGCCCAGTTGATGGTGCATGTGCTGAAGCAGTGCGGCGACGACCTGACCCGCGACAACGTGCTGAAGCAGGCCACCAACCTGAAGAATGTCGAGCTCGACATGGCGCTGCCCGGCATCAAAGGCAACACCGCGCCGAACGACTATCGCGTCAACAAGCAGCTGCAGATGATGCGCTTCAACGGCGAGCGCTGGGAGCTGTTCGGCCCGATCCTCGAGGACGCCGGCCCGGCCGGCTAGCCGGTTCGCGCAGGTTTGAAATGCAATCGGCGGCCTCCAGGCCGCCGATTTGTTTGCGGGGATGTCCTATCACCGTCACCCTGAGGAGCGCGAGGCGCGTCTCGAAGGGTCGACGGCCACCAGCGGGGCCGTGCATGCTTCGAGGCTCGCTCCGCTCGCACCTCAGCATGACGGGGATGGAGATCGCCGCGACCCATCGATTTTTACGCGCCTACTTCGGAATCTCGCCGAAATTCTTCCCCACCGGCAGCACGGCATGGCGGATCAGGCGGGAATCGTCCACCGCGGCCTGGCGGTGCTTCACCGCCTCGCGATAGACCGGATCGCGGATCATCTCGACGAAGGCGGCGACGCTTGGATATTCCGCGATGAAGCAGTGATCCCAGCGCTCCTCCTGCGGTCCGATCAGCATCAGCTCGAAGCGGCCTTGCCAGACGATGCGGCCGCCGAGCCGTTCGAACACCGGCCCGCTCTCGCGGCCATACGCCGCATAAGCCTCCGCGCCGGTGGCCTTGCGGCCGTCGGGATAGGCGGCCCATTCGCGCAGGCGCACCAGGTTGAGCATGTGGATCGGGCCCGGCCGGTTGTTGTCCCGGAACTGCACGAAAACGTCCTTGGTCGGATCGATATGGCCCATGCGGTGCTCCTTCGTTTCTTGTTCCCTAGCGCGATCGCTCTATCGCGCTCTTCCATCCTGTTTGAGCATGATCTCCGCGCAAATGCTCCGCGTTTGTCGCGAGGGAAAACCGGTGCCCACTTTTCCTGATCATGCTCCTTATGTAGCACGCGCTGCCTCACCTCCTAATGCCCCGTTAAGCTTTGCGTAACCGCCCCTTAAACCGGGAACGCTAGCGTGCGTCCCTGTCAGGGTGTGAGCGTTGCGGATGGCGTGGGGACGGAAAAAAGGCGGTGCGCGCAAGGAGCCGCTGTTCGGGCTTCCGGCCGCGCTTGCCGACCTCCGACTGTCGCCGTCCGACCGCATTCCCGGCGGCGGCGACGACAAGCCCGCCAAATCCAAACCCAAAAGCAGCGACAAGGGCAGCGATTCCGGTAGCGAGAAACCGCGCCCGTCGCGCAGCGTCAGCAAGCGGCGCAGCAAGCCGCGGGGCTTTGGCATCGGCCGCCTGTTCTATTGGACCGCGGTGCTCGGCCTGTGGGCCGGCATTGCGGTGATCGGTGTCGTGGTGTGGGTCGGCGCGCATCTGCCGCCGATCCAGTCGCTGGAGATTCCCAAGCGTCCGCCGACGATCCAGATCGTCGGCATCGACGGCAGCGTGCTGGCGCAGCGCGGCGAAATGGCCGGCGCCAACATCGCGTTGAAGGATCTGCCGCCTTATCTGCCGAAGGCCTTCATCGCGATCGAGGACCGCCGCTTCTATTCGCATTACGGCGTCGACCCGGTCGGCATCCTGCGCGCGGCGGTGACCAACCTCCTGCACCGCGGCGTCTCGCAGGGCGGCTCGACGCTGACCCAGCAGCTCGCCAAGAACCTGTTCCTGACCCAGGAGCGCACCATGCAGCGCAAGCTGCAGGAGGCCGAGCTCGCGCTCTGGCTGGAGCGCAAGCATTCCAAGAACGAGATCCTCGAGCTCTATCTCAACCGGGTCTATTTCGGTTCCGGCGCCTATGGCGTCGAGGCCGCCGCGCAGCGCTATTTCGGCAAGTCGGCGAAGAACGTGACGCTGCCGGAAGCCGCGATGCTGGCCGGCCTCGTCAAGTCGCCGTCGCGGCTGGCGCCGAACCGCAACCCTGAAGGCGCCGAGCAGCGCGCGCAGGTCGTGCTGGCGGCGATGGCCGATGCCAAGTTCATCACCGAGGCGCAGGCCAAGGCCTCGATCGGTCAGCCCTCGATTGCGGTGAAGCCGGCCGGCGCCGGCACCGTGAACTATGTCGCCGACTGGATCGGCGAAGTGCTCGACGATCTGGTCGGCCAGATCGACCAGGACATCGTGGTGCAGACCACGATCGATCCGAAGCTGCAGAATGTCGCCGAAGCCGCCATCATCGATGAGCTCGCCGCCAAAAGCGTGAAGTTCAATGTCAGCCAGGGCGCGCTGGTGGCGATGACACCGGACGGCGCGGTGCGCGCCATGGTCGGCGGCCGGAACTACTCGGAGAGCCAGTACAATCGCGCGGTCACCGCGAAGCGGCAGCCGGGCTCGGCGTTCAAGCCGTTCGTCTATCTCACCGCGGTCGAAGCAGGACTGACACCGGACACCATCCGCACCGACGCGCCGCTCGACATCAAGGGCTGGAAGCCGGAGAACTACACCCACGAATATTTCGGCTCGGTGACATTGACCCAGGCGCTGGCAATGTCGCTGAACACGGTCGCGGTGCGGCTCGGCGTCGAGGTCGGCGCCAAGAATGTGGTGCGCACCGCGCACCGGCTCGGCATCTCCTCCAAGCTCGAGCCCAACGTCTCGATCGCGCTCGGCACCTCGGAAGTCTCGGTGATCGAGCTGGTCGGCGCCTATGCGCCGTTCGCCAATGGCGGCTACGTGGTGTCGCCGCATGTGGTGACCAAGATCAAGACCAGTTCGGGCAAGCTGCTCTATGACCGTCCGACCGATCCGCCCAACCAGGTGATCGAGCCGCGCTATGATTCGATGATGAACAGCATGATGCGCGAGACGCTGATCTCGGGCACCGCGCGCAAGGCGGAGATCCCGGGCTGGACAGCCGCCGGCAAGACCGGCACCAGCCAGGATTATCGCGACGCCTGGTTCATCGGCTACACCGCCAAGCTCGTCACCGGCGTCTGGCTCGGCAATGACGACAATTCACCGACCAAGAAGGCGACCGGCGGCGGCCTGCCGGTCGAAGTGTGGACCCGCTTCATGAAGGCGGCGCATCAGGGCGTGCCGGTCGCGGCGATCCCGAACTCGCAAGGCAGCTGGGGGCCGGCGAACCTGATGCAGATCTCGTCGCAGGTCACCGCGCCGTCAGCGCCTGCGGGACCGATGCAGATTCAGCCGCCGATGCAGGCATCGCAGCCGCCCGCGCCGGTGCCATCCGGCGGCTATTATCGCCCGCCATCGCCGACGCCGGCCCGCGCCTCGGCGCCACCCAATCCCAACGCGCGGCCGGAGGCAGCGGCCGGACTGGACGGCTGGCTGGCGGATCGGTTGTTTCGATAGAAGTCGGTAGGCGGACGGATCGCGTTGCTCCGTAGCCCGGATGAAGCGAAGCGTAATCCGGGACCAGTCGCGCCATCGGTGAAAACTGCCCCGGATTACGCTTACGCTCCATCCGGGCTACGCACTCAAGCCGTCATCCCCCGCGAAAGCGGGGGATCCAGTACGCCGCGGCCCATCGATTGAAGACAAATGCCTCTGGAATACTGGATCGCCCGCTTTCGCGAGGGCTTTGCAGAAGTCGCCCGGGATGATTCTCTTTTGGTGAAGGATTCGCCGGAGGGTCGGATGGCGGAGCGCCAGATTGGTCAATTGAGCTTTACAGATGGGCTGATGAATGACGCGGCCAGGGCCAATGCGCCATTGCAGCGAGTGTCGGAACTGGTCGACTGGAACGCGATTGAAGCGCTGCTGAGCGGCTTGCGCAGCGGGTCGATGGGGGCGCCAGCTTACCCGTCGCTGGCGCTGTTTAAGGCGCTGTTGCTGCAGCAATGGTATGGTCTGTCGGATCCGGGACTTGAGGAAGCACTGGTGGACCGCCTGTCGTTCCGGCGCTTTCTGGGCCTGTCGCTGAGTGAGCCGGTGCCGGATCATTCCACGCTGTGGCGTTTCCGCGAACAACTGGCCAAGAGCGGGCTGGCGGAGCGCGCTTTCGCCCTGATTACGGCGCAGATCGAGAAGTCCGGCTTCGTCTTGAAGCGCGGCACATTGATCGACGCTTCGCTGATCCGCTCGGCGGTAAATCCACCCGAACCACCGGATCCCGATTTGCCCCCGGATGCGGACGGGCGGCCGGCCAGCAAACTGGTCAAAAGCGCGCACGATCCTGACGCTGCCTGGACCAAGAAGGACGGCAAATATGCCTTCGGCTACAAGATGCACGTGGCGATGGACCAAGGCAGTCGCATCATCCGGCGCCTCGCCTTTACGCCAGCCAATGTCAACGACACCGTGCCCGCCGACGGGCTGATCTGCGGCGACGAGGCAACGGTCTACGCTGACAAAGCCTACGATACCATCGCGCGACGCGTGCGGTTGAAGGAGATGGATATTCGCGACGGCATCATGCGCAGACACAACCGCTGGCTTCGCTTGGGACCTTGGGCGGTGCGTCGTAATGCGGTCATCTCGCATCGACGCGCGCCGATCGAGCCGTTGTTCGCATTGCTCAAGCGCGTCTACGGTCTGGCGCGTGCCCGCTATCGGGGCCTGATGCGCAATGCCGCAGCTTTCCAGCTCGCCGCGACTGCGATCAATCTCCAGCGATGGGCCAGGACGCCACCCCAGATCGCCTAACCAAACCAGCCATCCAGCCATCATGGCTGACCCATCCAAGCCACTAACAGGCCCAAACAACCAGCGCCCGCCCCTGTCGATTGCTCGACTTTCGCAAAGCCCTCGCTTTCGCGGGCGATGACAGCAACGGTCGGGGCGAACAGCGCGCCCTACTCCTGAATTCCGTAGCGGTGCAGGTCGTTGCCGTAGGTGTCGAGCCAGTTCTTGGCGCGCGTCACCGACGCGCAGACCTTGTCGACCACCCGCCAGAACCGCGCCGAGTGGTTCATCTCGACGAGATGGGCGACCTCATGCGCGGCGAGGTAATCGAGCACGAAGGGCGGCGCCAGGATTAGCCTCCATGAGAACGACAGCGAACCCGCCGAGGTACACGAGCCCCAGCGGCTTGACTGATCGCGGATCGAGATCCGGCGTACCCGCACACCGAGTTCCGCGGCGTGAAGCTGCGCCGCCTTCTGCAGGTCCTTGCGCGCCTCGCGCTTGAGGAAGTCGTGCACGCGACGATCCATGTGCTCGACGCCGCCGGCAACACAAATGATCCTCTCGCCGCTGTCGCGCGCCTCGGTCCACACCGTGCCGCGCTCGCCCGAGCGGTGCACGAGGCGATGCGGCACACCGCGCAACGGCACCACGGTGCCGGGCTGGAACGGCGCCGCCTTCGGCAAACGGCCGAGACGGGCAGCGATCCAGCCGCCATGGAGATTGGCAAACTCCTTGGCTTCGGGAATCGTGCCGCGCGGCGGCATCGTCAGGATCGCCTCGCGATCGGTCGGATGTATCCTGAGTGTGTAGCGGCGCGCGCGCCTGTGCCGGCGCAACCTGATGGTGAAAAACTGGGAGCCGTGTCTGACCAATACGGTCGCGGGTTCGGCAGGCCGCCGATAGAGGAGCGCGCGAGTAGCCATTTCTGAGAGTCCGGGGAGCAGGAGTTCGCCCGAACTTTGCCATATCCGCCGCCAGGGAAAGCGCTCGGCGCAAAAACAAATCATTTGCCCAATATACAGGGGCTGGACGTTAATTGACCTCTACAGGCAGGGGCTGGAACCGGAATTTTTCCGATGAATCAAGGTTACGAAAAAGGCCGAAAGAATGAAATTATATTCACCCTTTGAGCCTGGTCTGATTTGAGATTCTTTTAGTTAAATCAGCGACTTGCGCGACCGCGAAAATCGCGGCCGGGGCGATACCTATTCGGCGGCGGCGACCAGCGAAAGCCGCGTATTGGCCGCCGAAACCATGAAATCGGAGATCCGCGGCACGATTTCGGACCGGAAACGCGAGCCGTTGAACACGCCATAGTGCCCGACGCCCTTCTGCACGTAATGCACGCGGCGATGGTTCGGGATCGCGGTGCAGAGTGCGTGCGTCGCCTCGGTTTGGCCAAGACCTGAGATGTCGTCCTTCTCGCCTTCGACCGTCATCAGCGCGACGCGGCGAATCTTCGACGGGTCGACCGGCTTGCCGCGATGGGTCATCTCGCCCTTCGGCAGCGCGTGCTTGACGAAGACAAGGTCGACGGTCTGCAGGTAATATTCGGCGGTGAGGTCCATCACCGCGAGATACTCGTCATAGAATTCGCGGTGCTTGTCGACGAGATCGCCGTCACCCTTGACCAGATTGGCGAACAGCGCCTTGTGCGCGTCCATGTGCCGGTCGAGGTTCATGCTGATGAAGCCGTTGAGCTGCAGGAAGCCCGGATAGACGTCACGCATCACGCCCGGATGCGGGAACGGCACCTTGGTGATGACATTGTTGCGGAACCACTCGATGCCGCGCTCTTCCGCGAGGTTGTTGACCGCGGTCGGATTGCGCCTGGTGTCGATCGGGCCGCCCATCAGCGTCATCGACAGCGGCACGAACGGATCGTTGTTGGCTTCCATCACCGAAACAGCTGCCACGACAGGCACCGAAGGCTGGCACACCGCGATGACGTGCATGTTGCCGCCGAGCGCGTGCAACATCTCGATCAGGTAGTCGACATAGTCCTCGAGATCGAACCGGCCGGCCGCGAGCGGCACCATGCGCGCGTCGGCCCAATCGGTGATGTAAACCTCATGCGTCGGCAGGAACGCCTCGACTGTGCCGCGCAGCAGCGTCGCGTAGTGGCCCGACATCGGCGCCACGATCAGCACGCGCGGCTGCGGCGAACGCAGCGGGCGCGTCAGCTTGCGATCGAAATGCAGCAGGCGGCAGAACGGCTTTTCCCAGATCGAACGGACCTCGACTGGGGTGCGGATGCCGTTGACCTCGGTCGTCGGCAGGTTCCATTCGGGCTTGCCGTAGCGGCGCGTGGTGCGCTCGAACAACTCACAGCCGGCGGCGATCGACTTGCCGAACTCGGTGTGGGTCCACGGATTGAGCGGGTTCTGAAACAGGATCTTGGTGGCGTCGGTCACCGCGCGCACCGGGTTGAGCGACGCATGCGCCATCTCGTACATCCAGTACAACGGCGTCGTGAGTGCCGGGCTGCCTTCCGCCGCTAGTGGCGGGGCACCGCCAAATTCACCGATGGGCATAGTAGTTTCAGACCCCTGTTTTGCGCCGCAGCATACTGACCAATGCGTAACAATGCGTCAATGCGCCGCGAGCCGAATCTGGGGGCGATATCGGGCTAAAAGGCCGAGAATCCACGAGAAAGTGACATTTATTCACCACCGCCGAGCAGCGACCCGTTGCGCTTGGCGCTCTGCAAAAGGGCAAGGAAGATCGCAAAAGAGGCAGCGAACAGGACCGCGTTGATGACCAGCGCCCACGCCATCAGGTCGGCGCGGAAGACGTGATCGATCAACAGCGAGCGCATGCCTTCGAACACATAGGTCGGCGGCAGCGTCCAGGCGACAGCTTGCAGCCAGGCCGGCAGCACCTCGACCGGATAGTAGATGCAGGCGAGCGGCATCACCGCGAACATCAGCGTCCAGACGATGCTTTCCGACCCTAACCCGTTGCGCAGCACGAGGCCGGAGGCGAACACGCCGACCGACCAACTCGTGAAGATCAGATTGCAGAAGAACGCGATCAGCGGCAGCCCGATGGCGTAGAAGTTGAAGCCGAAGAAGAACAGCGCCAGCAGCGTCATCGGGATCACGCCGATGGCGAGCCGGATCAGGCTCATGATCATCAGCGAGAGGAGGAATTCGATCGGCTTCAGCGGGCTCATCATCAGGTTGCCGAGGTTGCGCGCCCACATCTCCTCCAGGAACGAGATCGAGAAGCCGAGCTGCCCGCGGAACAGGATGTCCCACAGGATCACGGCGCCGATCAGCGTGCCGCCCGCCTTGGCGAAGAAGCCGGATGCCTGCGAGATGTAATTCTGCAGGAAGCCCCAGGTGATGATCTGCAATGCCGGCCAGTAGACCAGCTCCAGGAGCCGCGGCCACGACGACATCAAGAGGTACCAATAGCGCAGCACCATCGCGTTGATGCGTTGCAGTGAAATGGTGTGCTGGTGCTGGCTGACGAGTTCACTCATGGTGTGCCCTCTGGCGCGCCCTCGCGCAGGCGGCCGCGCGCCACGTCGAGAAACACCTCTTCCAGCGTGTCGCGGTTGTAGCGCGCCATGATCCGCTCGGGGCTGTCGTCGTCCTCGATCTTGCCGCGCTTCATGATGATGACGCGGTCGCAGAGGCGCTCGACCTCCAGCATGTTGTGTGACGCCAGCAGGATGGTCGCGTTATGGGTCTTGCGATAGGTCTCGAGATGCTGCCGCACCCAGTCGGCGGTATCCGGGTCGAGTGAGGCGGTCGGCTCGTCGAGCAGCAAGAGATCGGGTTCGTTGATCAGCGCCTTCGCCAGCGCGACGCGGGTCTTCTGCCCGGCGGAGAGCTTGCCGTTGGAGCGGTCGAGGAATTCCTTGAGATCGAGATCGTCGGCGAGCTGGTCGATCCGCTCACGCAAACGCTGCACGGCATAAAGGCGCCCGAAAATGGTCAGGTTCTGCCGCACCGTGAGCCGCATCGGCATGTCGACATAGGGGCTTTCGAAATTCATCCGGCCGAGCACGTCGTAGCGCTGCTCGGGGATTCGTGCACCCAGCACCTCGACGCTGCCCGAGGTCGGCAGCACCAGGCCCATGATCATCGCGATCGTCGTGGTCTTGCCGGCGCCGTTGCCGCCGAGCAGGCCGGTAATGCTGCCGCGCGCGATGCGGAACGAGATGTCGTCGACCGCGCGGGTGGTCTTGTAGACCTTGACCAGATGCGCAACGTCGATCGCGGCCGACTCGCCTTGTTCAGCCGCCGGAGCTTGCCTCTGACCTGTCCCGACCTGTTGCATATGGCCGTCATTGAGCCATTGCGACAATAAGCGCAAGGCTCGGCGGTAATTAAAGGCTTGGCGGTAATTAAAGGCTCGCCCTGCATCGTTGCGCTAAGTCGCGAATTTGTGCGCCGCCCACGGCACAGCTAAGGTCCCGGCATGACCGACGTCGCCTCCGATTTCCGCCAACCCCGCCGCTACGTCCGCCTGGATACGATCCTGCGGCTGCGCTGGCTCGCCGCGCTCGGCCAGCTCGTCGCCATCTTCATCGTGGCGCAGGGACTGGAATTCGACGTTCCGATCGTCCCCTGCGTCACCATCGTGACGTTCTCGGCGCTGCTCAATCTGGCGCTGCAGATCGCCTTCAACCCGATGCAGCGGCTGGAGCCGGCCTATGCCGCGGCCCTGCTCGCGTTCAACATCGTCGAGCTCGGCGGCCTCCTGTACTTCACCGGCGGATTGCAGAACCCGTTCTCGTTCCTGTTCCTGGCGCCGGTCCTGATCTCGGCCACCGTGCTGCCGATCCGGCTGACGATAGCGCTCGGCTGCCTTGCGGTCGCCTGCGCCTCGGCGCTGTTCTTCTATCATCTGCCGCTGCCCTGGGATGCCGACGATCCCTTGGTACTGCCGCCGATCTATCTGATCGGCGTCTGGCTTTCGATCCTGCTCGCGATCGGTGTCACCAGTCTGTACGCATTCCAGGTGACCGAGGAAGCGCGCCAGCTCTCCGATGCGCTGGCCGCGACTGAACTGGTACTGACACGCGAACAGCACCTGACTCAGCTCGACGGCCTCGCCGCCGCCGCCGCGCATGAGCTCGGCACGCCGCTGTCGACGATCTTCCTGATCTCGCGCGAGCTCGAGAAGACGGTGCATGACGCGGCGATCGCCGGCGACCTCAAGACCCTGCGTGAGCAGGCGCAGCGCTGCCGCGACATCCTGAGCAAGATCGCGCAATTGTCATCGAGCGGTGCGCCGTTCGACACCATGAAGCTGTCGACCTTGATCGAGGAGGCGGTGGCGCCGCATCGCGATTTCGGCATCAACATCAAGGTGCGGCTTGCTGTCGCAGCAACGCCTGAACCGGTCGCCGCGCGCAATCCGGCGATCCTCTATGGCGTCGGAAACATTCTCGAAAATGCGGTCGATTTCGCGCACCAGACCGTCGAGGTGAACGCGTGGTGGAACGCCGAGACCGTTGAAGTCGTCGTCTCCGACGACGGTCCGGGCATCGCGCCCGACATGCTGAAGCGGATCGGCGAGCCGTATCTGTCGCGTCGCCGAGGTGCGGATGAGGCCCAAAACCCACGTGGGGGCCTGGGTCTGGGCGTTTTCATCGCACGGACGTTGCTGGAACGCGCCGGCGCCAAGGTGTCGTTTACCAATCGCACCTTTCCCGATCACGGCGCCGTGGTGCAGATCGTCTGGCCGCGCGAGCGCTTCGAGGAAGCCGCGCCGGGCGACGAAACCGAATCCTAAGAACGATTCTTAATCGCGACCCTGGCATTACGGATGCATTGCTCTTTCCAGACAAGCACGCGACTTTCGGCTGCCTTGGCAGCGCCGCAGTAGGACCCCATATAATAGGGGTCTGCCACAGGGAAAAATGGATCGTGAACGCCATCACTGAACTGAATGACCATGCCGACCGCTCGCTCCTCATCGTCGAGGACGACAAGCCGTTCCTGGAACGCCTGTCGCGCGCGATGGAGACGCGGGGTTTCGCGGTGAAGTCATGCGACACGGTATCTGATGGTCTCGCCGAGATCGGCCGCGCCGCGCCCGCTTTCGCGGTCGTCGATCTCCGCCTCGGCGACGGCAACGGCCTCGACGTCGTTTCGGCGTTGAAGCGCAAGCGCCCCGAGGCGCGCGCGATCGTGCTGACCGGCTACGGCAACATCGCCACCGCCGTCACCGCGGTGAAGATGGGCGCCGTCGATTATCTCTCGAAGCCCGCCGACGCCGATGACGTCGTCGCCGCGCTGCTCGCGACCGGCACCGAGAAGTCCGAGCTGCCGGCCAATCCGATGTCGGCGGACCGTGTGCGCTGGGAGCACATCCAGCGCATCTACGAGATGTGCAACCGCAACGTCTCGGAGACCGCGCGCCGCCTCAACATGCACCGCCGCACCTTGCAGCGCATCCTCGCCAAGCGCGCACCGCGCTAAGCGATCGCTTCATTTGTTTTCGCGATGGCCGGGCTCGTCCCGGCCATTTGCTTTTGTAGGGTGGGCAGCTTCGTAGGATGGGTGGAGCGAAGCGATACCCATCCTCTCTCCCGGTGTCCCGAAGCTGATGGGTTTCGCTTCGCTCTACCCATCCTACGGAATCCAACAAGCTGTCCGTCACCCTGAGGAGCGCGCCCTTGCGCGCGTCTCGAAGGGTCGACGGCCACCAGCCCCGGCCGAACCATCCTTCGAGGCTCGCTCCGCTCGCGCCTCCAGCGACAAAGGCGAGGCCTTTGCGCGGGATGACGGGGCAACAGCAATGTTCTTCGCTAAAACTCGGCGTGCCCCTGCGGATCGACCAGCCGATTGATGCGCTGCGCCGCGGCCATGGCAAAGCGCACCGTCATCGCCTTGCGGGTTGCCGCCGGCAGGCGGTGCTCCGGCGCCTCGCAATACAGATGCGCGCCATAGGCGTCGGCGATGATCAAACCGGTGTCGACGGGAAAGATCTCGCACGGCAGATCCTGCGTGAAGGCGAAGAACAGCCGGTCGCAATGCATCCGGTAGTCCTGCCATTTCTGGTCGGTGCGCAGATCCTCGACCGACGACTTGATCTCAACGATCCAGATCTCGCCGCGCTCGTTCAGCGCGACCAGATCGGCTCTTCGGCCGGACGGCAGCGGCAATTCGCTGATGCAGGAAAATCCCAGCGATCTCAGAAGCCTCGCCGTGCCGCGCGCAATCGCAAGCGCGGTCTCCGACTGGCGTCGGTCGGGCGCGGGCACAAGCGCGATCTGGCGGGCGGATGAGTCCATTGCGCGAAGATTAGCCGATTCCACGAGAGCATGATCCGGAAAAGTGGAAGCCGGCTTTCCGCGGAGATCATGCTCCAACCGATACAACGCGGCAGCGTCAGGCCGGCACGGAGCGTCGTCCGTCTCCGTTGTGGGACGGCGCTCCACAGGAACCCGTCGCCGCCTCACCGCTTATCCTCCCGGCCGCCGCCACGGGTGGACTGGTGAGGATTGCCTGGTGATCGACGACCTCTGGTACAAGAACGGAGTGATCTACTGCCTGTCGGTTGGCACCTACATGGATGCCAACGGCGATGGCATCGGTGATTTCAGCGGTCTGCTCCGGCGCCTGGACTATTTGCACGGGCTCGGCATCACCGCGATCTGGCTGATGCCGTTTCAGCCTTCGCCCAACAGGGACGACGGCTACGACATCTCGGATTATTACGACGTCGATCCGCGCTACGGCACGCTGGGCGATTTCGTTGAATTTACCCATGGCTGCCAGCAGCGCGGCATCCGCGTCATCATCGACCTCGTCGTCAATCACACCTCGGATCAGCACGACTGGTTTCGATCGGCGCGCAGCTCGAAGGACTCGCCGTACCGCGATTGGTATGTCTGGTCGGACAGGAAGCCCGCCAATGCCAACGCCGGCATGGTGTTTCCCGGCGTTCAGAAATCGACCTGGACGCGCGACAAGCAAGCCGGCGCCTGGTACTTTCATCGCTTCTACGATTTCCAGCCGGACCTCAACACATCGAACCCGCATGTGCAGGCCGAGATCCTCAAGATCATGGGGTTCTGGATTCAGCTCGACGTCTCGGGCTTCCGCATGGACGCCGTGCCCTTCGTGATCGCGACCAAGGGTCGCCTCCAGGCGCAAGCCGGTCGAGCAGTACGACATGCTGCGATCGTTTCGGGAATTCCTGCAATGGCGCCAGGGCAACGCGATCATCCTCGCTGAAGCCAACGTATTGCCCGAGACGGACATGGAATATTTCGGGCGTGACGGCGACCGGATGCACATGATGTTCAACTTCCATGTCAATCAGCATCTGTTCTACGCGCTGGCGTCGGCGGATACGAAGCCGTTGGCGAAGGCACTGACGGCGACCAAGCCACGGCCCGCGACCGCACAATGGGGCTTGTTCCTGCGCAATCATGATGAACTCGACCTCGGCCGCCTGTCGAAGCCGCAGCGCGAGACGGTGTTCGAGGCATTCGGTGCCGACAAGAGCATGCAGCTCTACGACCGGGGCATCCGGCGACGGCTTGCGCCCATGTGGGCGGCGACCGCCGGCGCATCGAGCTCGCTTACAGCGTGATGTGCACGCTTCCCGGCACGCCCGTGATCCGCTACGGCGATGAGCTCGGCATGGGCGACAATCTCGACCTGCCCGAACGCGGTTGCGCGCGCACACCGATGCAATGGTCGACCGAGCCACACGCCGGCTTCACCGAGAGCGATCGGCCATGTGTGCCCGTCATCGACAATGGACCGTATGGCTATGAGCACGTCAACGCGGCCAAGCAACGGCGCGACCCCAATTCGATGCTGAACTGGACCGAGCGCATCGTCCGCATGCGCAAGGAAGTCCCCGAGGTCGGCTGGGGAGATTTCAAGGTTATCGCAAGCCGAAACCCCGCCATCCTGATCATCCGGTACGACTGGCGTAACAACTCGGTGCTGTTCGTGCACAACTTCGCGGAAAAGCCGCTCGAGATATCGTTCAACGTCGGGCTGCCCGACGACGCCGGCAAACTCCTCGTCAATCTCCTGACCGAGGACCACAGCCGCGCCGACGAGGCCGGTCGCCACAAGCTTCTGATCGAGGCCTACGGCTATCGCTGGTATCGGGTCGGTGGGCTCGACTATCTGCTCAAGCGCAGCGACATCGATACCATGGAGCCCCGCACCCGGCGTCAATCGTCCTGATGCGGCCCAAGGATCACGCCCTCATTGGCGCGCAGATCGAGCACGCCTTCGACCTTCTCGCCCTGCCGGTCCATCAAGGTCGACAGCAGGACCTCATTGCTGAAGCCGATCGCGCTCGAGGAGACCGACGCGGCGGCCGCGCCGAAGTTCAGCGCGATCACGGCCACGCCCTCAGTGCTGCGCCGCCGGTAGAGCAGCACATCACCGTGCGCCGCCACCGGCTCATAGCTGCCATGGACGAGCTGCGGCAGCCTTCGCCGCAGCGCGATCAGCGCCTTGTAGAGATTGAGGATCGACGTCCTCTCGGCTTCGAGACTTGCGACATTGTCGCTGGCAAAATCCTGCGCCAGCGGCAGCCACGGCGGAGCCGTCGAGAAGCCGGCATGGCGCTCGGCGCTCCATTGCATCGGAGTGCGGCAGCCGTCACGGCCGACGCCCATATCCGGCACGTTCTTCTCGAAGGGGTCGCGCACCTGATCCGGCGCAATCGCAACCTGGCGCATGCCGATCTCGTCGCCGTAATAGAGCGTAGGCGTGCCGCGCAGCGTCAGCAGCAGCATCGCCGCGACCGGCGCCTGCGCCGGCCCCACCCGGCTCGCCACCCGCGGCCGATCGTGGTTGCCGAGCACCCAGTTCGGCCACGCCCCCGGCGGCAGCGCCTTTTCGTAGTCGGCGATGATCATCTCGACCGCTCGCGCGCTCCACAAGGTCGACAGCAGCGCAAAATTGAAAGGCATCTGCGCGCCGCGTAGATCGTTACCGTAGTAGGCGACCAGCCGATGCAGCGGCAGATAAATCTCGCCGATCAGCACGCGGTTGTCGAATTCCTCGGTGACGCTGCGCATCTCGGTGATGACGGTGTGCACCTCGAGCTGATCGGTCGAATATTGCGTCAGCAGCTTTTCGTGCGGCGGCCGGCCCTCGCGATAGTGCGGGTTTGTCGGGTTATCGCGGAAGTCGGCATCCTTGATCAGGTGCCAGATCACGTCGACGCGAAAACCGTCGACACCCTTGCGCAGCCAGAAGCGCATCACGTCGTAGATCGCGTCCCTGACCTCGCGATTGCGCCAGTTGAGATCGGGCTGCTGCGCGAGGAAGGCGTGATAATAGTATTGGCCTGAGGCCTCGTCATACGCCCAGGCGCTGCCGCCGAACTCCGACAGCCAGTTGTTGGGCGGGCCGCCGTCCGGCGCCGGATCGCGCCAGATGTACCAGTCGCGCTTAGGGTTATCGTGCGAGCTCTTCGCCTCGATGAACCATTGATGCTGGTCGGATGTGTGGTTCGGCACCAGATCGAGGATCAGCTTGAGGCCGGAATCGTGCGCGGCCGCGACCAGCGCGTCGAAATCCTCCATCGTCCCGAACAGCGGGTCGATGCCGGTGTAATCGGAGATATCGTAGCCGAAATCGGCCATCGGCGACGGGAAGATCGGCGACAGCCAGACCGCGTCGACGCCAAGCCGCGTCAGATAGGGCAGCCGCGTGATGATCCCCTTGAGATCGCCGACGCCGTCACCGTCGCTATCCGCGAACGAGCGGGGATAGACCTGATAGAAAATGCCGCGTCGCCACCAGTCCCTGTTGTCCTGATCCATCCCGTCCCCCCAAGCTCGCAGCCCGGCCTAGGCCGCTCCGCGCCCGGAGTGGCCGATCGGTTCAGGGATGACGCACAATTCGGGACGGAAAGATGGCCGGATTCGGCCGCTGTAGCCCGTTCAATGCCGGGCCATCGCCAGCTGATAGATGGTGATCAGCACCTCGAACAGGATCAGGAAGACGATGATCAGCTCCAGCCGCAGCGAGCGGCTGGTGTCGATGATGTCGGTCAGCACCTGCGCGGTTTCGGCGACGACTGCGAGCTTGCGGTTCAGCGACTCCGCACGCTCCTTCAATTCATACTCGTCCTCGAGCCTGGCGTAGAGGCGCTCGAGCTGCGGCTTGTCCCAGAGGATGTCCGGCTTCTCCGATACCTCGACCGGTCCGGCTACGCGATGCCGCACCAGCAGCGCGTTGCCGATGTGCTTGAGGATCGCAACGCGGCCGCGATGGACGCGGCCGCCCTTGGCGAGCTCACGCGCAAGCGGCTCGGTCGTGTCGAAGACTGCCCGGACCTCGCGCTCGTGCCGCGCCAGCACCACGCTTTTCGCCAACGCCTCGCCGACCAGGATCAGCCGCTCCGGCGAGAGGCCCTGCAGATAGATCGGGCCGCCCGGCGGAATCTGATCCTCCTTCTCGGCGGCGAGCTCGATGATTGCGATCTCCTCCTCGCGCCGCGTGAACAGGCCGGTCATGCGCGACTGCAGGCTGCGCAGGAATTCATCCTCCTCCAGCGCATTGAGGCCGATCAGCACGACGACGCCGTAGCGGAACAGGATCGCCACGCCGTTTTCATTGACACGAAACGCCAGCGGCGTCGTGGCCAGCACGTCGCCGCGCTCGAGACCGGACGTGTTGATGCGGTCTGCGACGAAGAAGGCTCGCGCGGTGGTCCGGGGTCCGCCGAGCGGTGATTTGGAAGCCTGGGTCATGAAGTTCCGGACTGCGATGACTTGAATCATGATCGAGAGCAGCCGCGTACCGGCCCGCTCACGAACTTCTTCTGCTGGAGGTGACCTTATCACGGTCCGTTTTGGGATCACACGCCGGGGCAGCCGCATTTCCAGCGCGTGTTGACGACGTTTCCCGGAAGCCTATGGTGCCCCCATGAACGAGACAACCGACACCAAACCGAAGGCCGGCGCGATCATCGTACCGGTGACGCTGTTCGAGCAGAACTGCACCATCATCTGGCACGAGCCCACCAAGAAGGCCGTGGTGATCGACCCCGGCGGCGACGTGCCGAAGATCCAGGCTGCGATCAAGCAGACCGGCGTGACGGTCGAGAAGATCTGGCTCACCCACGGTCATATCGACCATGTCGGCGGCGCCGCCGAACTGCGCGACGCGCTGCAGGTCAAGATCGAGGGCCCGCACATCGCCGACAAATATCTGCTCGACAATGTCGTCTCGAGCGGCGCGCGCTTCGGCATGACCGGGGTACGCAATTTCGGGCCAGACCGCTGGCTCGATGAGGGCGATCAGGTCTCGATCGGCGATCTCACCTTCGACATCCTGCACTGCCCCGGCCACTCACCGGGCAGCGTGGTGTTCTTCAACAAGGAGCTGCGCTTCGCCCATGTCGGCGACGTGCTGTTCGCCGGCTCGGTCGGACGCACCGATTTGCCCGGCGGCAGCCATCCGACGCTGATCCAGTCGATCAAGGACAAGCTGCTGCCGCTCGGCGACGATGTCGGCTTCATCTGCGGCCATGGCGCCGGATCGAGCATCGGCCAGGAGCGGATGACGAATCCGTTTCTGACCGGCGAGATGTAGCTACTTCATCAGCCCCGCAGCGGTGAGCGCCCGCGTGATGACACCGCCGACATCGACACCCTTGCTCCGTCGCTTGCGCTGCCGATCGCTCTTGCGGCCGGACGCCACCTCCGGCTCGGCCGCGGGCACCGGTACCGTCATCGAGACCGTGTCGGCGCGCTCACGCGGAATTCCGGTCGGCGCGATATGCGGCTGACGGACCTTGTCGGTCAGGCCGAAGAAGCTCGCGATGTGATAGGAGGAGGAGATCCCGGCCTCGATCAGGAACGCGCCCTCCACGCCATAGCGCTCGTCATTGTCGGCAAGCCCGAGCGGCGTGCCATGCGCCATGTCGGCGATGGTGTAGGACTCGACCAGCGTTTCGCCGTCGGCGTTCCACCACACCTCGCGCGGATGGCCGTCGACATCCGCCGTCGACATCGCGGCAAGCGGCAGGCCGTGCACGTCGAGCCACTGCCGGACGATCGCATCGGCGTTGCCCGGATGCACGGTGCGGTCGGCGCTGCCGTGCCACACCGAAATCTTCGGCCAGGCGCCGCCATGCGTGGACGCGTTGCGCACGAGACCGCCGAGCTCGGGCGCGGACAGCGCGCTGCCATGCATCATCGCGTGCAGCGCTTCGCGCAGATCGGTGGCGACGCCGTACGGCAGGCCGGCGATGATGGCGCCGGCCGCGAACACGTCCGGATAGGTCGCGAGCATGACCGAGGCCATCGCGCCGCCGGCGGACAGTCCCGTCACATAGATGCGACGCGGGTCGATCTCATGCGTGCCGACCAGATGCGCGATCATCTGCCTGATCGACGCGGCCTCGCCCTGCCCGCGCGCGATGTCTTGCGGGTTGAACCAGTTGAAGCAGGTGTTGCCGTTGTTGGAAGACTGCTGCTCCGGCATCAGCAGTGCGAAGCCGTAATGCGCCGCAAGCGCCGACCAGCCGGCACCGTGATCGTAGGACGCTGCAGTCTGGCCGCAGCCATGCAGCACCACGACGAGCGCGGGCGACCGCGCCAGCTGCGCGGGCACGAACGAGAACATTTTCAGATCGCCGGGGTTGACGCCGAATTCGGTCGTCTCGACGAGCGGCGTCGGCACGGCCGGCGCGAGTGCGCCAAGGCCGCTGAACGCGTTCATCTTCGGCAGATGACGCAGAAATTCGACGTTGTTGATCAGGGACAACAGCAACTCCTGAGGTGATTTGGTCTTCTGTGTCACCCGATCAGATAATTGCTGCACTGCAAAATGAAAAGGCCGTGTGCTGTCTTTCCCTGCGGAATTGTGAGAATCGGCGTTAATGCGTGATCGCGCCGCGGGCTGGCCGAAATAGTTGCCGTAGCACCTTGTTTGAGCACCAACTTTTCAGGAATGCGCGCCGCGTGCAGTCGGATTCACGCCGTGGCGCGGCGCATCCATGACAGAAATGCGGCTGAAATGGCGATCGACAGCACAAACAATGCGCATGCCGCAAACAGCGCCAGACGTGCTGACATCGTGCTCTCGATTGCGAAGAAGACTGCGCCGATCCCGGCAACGCCGGCCGCGTTGCCGATCTGCGTCGTCGTGCCGTACATGCCGGAGCCGGCACCGGCGCTCGCGGGCTGCACGCTCGCGAGCACCGCGCTCGACAATGGCGCCATGACAAGCCCCTGGCCGTAGCCGAAGATCATCAGCGCCAGCGCGAGCAGCAGTGCCGACGGTGCCGCGACCACCTCAATTGTCGCGACGAGCACGGCGAGACCGACGATCTGCAGCGCACAGCCCTCGATCAGCACCAGCGTGCTGCGATGCCTTGCGCGCACGCCGCTGTGACGCGAGGCAACCACGAAGGTCAGCGCCAGCGGCACGAACACCAGCCCGGCCTGAAGCGGGGGAATCTGCAAGCCCTTCTGCATGAACATGGTCATGATGAGGTAGAAGGACAGGTTGGCGAAGAAGAAGAAAAACACTGCGACCAGCCCGCGCATGAAGGCGCGATCCGACAGCAGCGAGAGATCGATCAGCGGCATGCCGCCGCGGCGCGCGACGGACCGCTCGAGCCGCACGAAGGTCGCGATCACAGCGATGCCCACGACCATCACCAGCCACACCCATGCCGTCCAGTTGAGATCATGGCCGAACAGCAGCGGACCGATCAGGCACAGCAGGCCCGCGAACAGCACGATCGCGCCCGGGATATCGAGCCGCGTGCCGGCGCGGCGCGGCACCGTCGGCATGATCTTCAGCGCCGCCGCGATGATGACGACGCCGCACGGCACGTTGACGAAGAACACCGCGCGCCAGCCGAGCCCGGCGAGGTCGAGCGTCACCAGCACGCCGCCGAGCATGAAGCCGGCGGCGCCCGCAAGTCCCAGCACGATGCCGTAGATGCCGAACGCCCGCGCGCGGGCGGCGTCTGAGAACAACAGATGCAGCGTCGCCAGCACCTGTGGCACCATCAGCGCCGCGGTTGCGCCCTGCGCGAGCCGCGCGACGATGAGCTCGGGGCCGGACTGCGCGAGACCGCACCACAGCGAGGTCACCGAGAATCCGGCGACGCCGGCGATGAACACGTTCCTGGTGCCATGGATGTCGCCAAGCCGGCCGCCGGTGACCACCAGCGTGGCATAGGCGATCAGGTAGATCGCGATCACGGCCTCGATCTGCGCCGGCGTCGCGTGCAGCTCCGCCGCGATCGTCGGGATCGCGACGTTGACGATGAAGGCATCGACCCCGAACATGAATTGCGCCGACACCACGATCGCCAGCACCCACCAGCGGCGGGACGTGTCCGCTCGCGTCGAAACGATCTGGTGCATGTCCTGTCCTGCCCGAAATGACGTTACGGCGGACATCAGCAGATTCCGGTCATCGCTTCGATTACCTGCGAGGTAAGCCCGGGATCACAGACGCTCGAGCCCCGGCTGCCAATTTGCGTTGACGCGCTGGGAAACATTCCGGACGGCGGCAATCGCCGCCGATTTGCGCAACAACCATGCGGGCGCCGCAGCCTCGGAGCATTGCCTTGCCCCGGGCCACCCCGTAGGTTGGCGGAAAGCCCCGATAACAATAGTCCGGAGAGAACGACCCATGGCGCGCCTCAAGTTCGGAGCCTTCCTCGCCCCGCATCACCCGATCGGCGAGCATCCGATGCTGCAATTCCGCCGCGACCTCGATTTCGTCGAGCAGCTCGACGCGCTCGGTTACGACGAATTCTGGTGCGGCGAGCACCACTCCTCGGGCTGGGAGACCATCGCCTCGCCGGAAATGTTCCTGGCCGCCGCCGGCGAGCGCACCAAGCGCATCAAGCTCGGCACCGGCGTGGTCTCGCTGCCCTATCACCACCCCTTCAACGTCGCGCAGCGCATGGTGCAGCTCGACCACATGACCGGCGGCCGCGCCATCTTCGGCTCCGGCCCCGGCGCGCTCGCTTCCGACGCCCACACGCTCGGCATCGACCCGATGACCCAGCGCGATCGCCAGGACGAGGCGATCGCGGTGATCCGCCGCCTGTTCAACGGCGAGCGCGTCACCGCCAAGACCGACTGGTTCGAGATGCACGACGCCGCGCTGCAGATCCTGCCGCTGCAGGAGGACATGCCGTTCGTGGTGGCCTCGCAGATCTCGCCGTCGGGCATGACGCTCGCCGGCAAATACGGCATCGGCATCATCTCGCTGGGCTCGATG
This sequence comes from Bradyrhizobium sp. USDA 4538, assembly GCF_024171045.1. NCBI lineage: Bacteria > Pseudomonadati > Pseudomonadota > Alphaproteobacteria > Hyphomicrobiales > Nitrobacteraceae > Bradyrhizobium > Bradyrhizobium sp. USDA 4538. Next base: position 4,021,320 of record NZ_JALJZE010000001.1, on the reverse strand, counting down.
TCGACCCAGGGCCTGATGGCGCTGCCGCAGCAATGGCAGTTCGCCGAGGACGCCGCCAAGAAGGCCGGCACCACGGTGAGCCGCGCCAACTGGCGCGTGCTGCTGTCCTGGCACATCGCCGAGACCCGCGAGCAGGCGCGGCGCGAGGCCGGCGCCGGGCTGATGCGCTGGCACAACGAATATAACGTCGGCACCCTGATGCGGCCGGGCCTGACCGCATTCTCCTCGCCCGATGAGGCCGTCGACAAGACCGCGTTCGTCGAAGGCGCCGCGTCCACCATCGGCACGCCGGATGATCTGATCAAGATGATCAAGAATCTGGTCGATGTGTCGGGCGGCGTCGGCTCGATCATCGGCTTCGCGCACGACTGGGCCAATCCGGAAAACACCCGCCGCAGCTGGGACATGGTCGCGCGCTATGTCGTGCCCGAGATCAACGGCTATATCGACGGCCTGCGCAAGTCGCGCCAGTTCCTGATCGACAACCGCGCCGTGTTCGAACGCGCCGGCCAGGCTGTGATGGCCAAGATCATGCAGAACGACAAGGCCGCCGCCGCGCTTCAACAAACCGGCCCCGGCCGCGTCGCGATCCCCGCGGTGAATGCGCCGGATCTTGCGAAGGCCGCGGCGAAACAGAAGGCGTGATTTGCGACCCTTCCTGGAGGAAGAAAGAACGCCAGCCCGCGCCACATCCACCGCCGTCGTCCCGGCGAAGGCCGGGACCCATACTCCGCGGCGGGTGTTGTGAACGGGACTCGTCGTTCCAGCATCGCTCAACAATGACCAATCGGGGTAATGGGTCCCGGCCTTCGCCGGGACGACGGCGGGGATGGTTTGCGCTTCAAGACGCCAAACAATGCGGCGTCATCACCCGCACATGCCGCGTGCGAGTGAGACCATTCGGGTGTGTCAAGGTCGTAAGCCTGATGACCTCGCGCAACCAACTCTTCGATCGCGGACGATTTCCCCGTTCCAGACATGCCCGTGATCAAGACGCGCTTCATACTTTTTCCTCGCCCTGAAGGAATCGGCAGTGCACGCGATGGATTACTCCCGCCTTCGCCAAGGATTCAGCGGACAAGTCGCTCCGCGCGCAATGACGGATGCTGCTACCCCGCCCCCTGATCGAACGCCTTGCGCAGCGCGACGTAGCCGGCCTGCTGTTGGCTCCAGTTGCGGCCGCCGGTGATGGCGCCGTCGATGACGAGGTCATGGCCGTTGATGAAACTCGATTCGTCGCTCGCCAGGAACACCGCGGCATGCGCGATGTCGTCGGGCAGTCCGGCGCGCGGGATCGGCTGCGCCGCCTTGTAGACCTCGCGCATCACGGCTGCGGTCTTCTCGGCTGCTTCCGTCGACAATCCGAGCGCCTTGCCGAAAATGCCGGTGGCGATCGCGCCGGGCGAGATCGAGTTGACGCGGATGCCGGACTCGCCGAGCTCCATCGCCACGCATTTGGTGAAATGGATGACCGCGGCCTTCGCGGCGCCATAGACCATCGATGAGGAGAAGCCGGCGAGCCGTCCGGCGATGCTGCCATTGTTGATGATGCTGCCGGAGCCCTGTTTGCGCATGTAGGGCGCGGCATGCTTCATGCCGAGCATGACGCTGCGCACCAGCGTCGCCATCGCGGCGTCGAACCGCTCGACGTCGAGGCCTTCGATGCCCCCGGTCTGCGCCGGGCCGCCGGCATTGTTGAACAGGCAGTCGATCCGGCCGAACTTCTCGACCGCAAGCGCGATCAGCGCCTGCATCTGTTCCTCGACCGTGACGTCCGTCTGACGGAACACGCAGGTCTCGCCGAGTTGTTGCGCCAGTGCCTCGCCCTCCGGCGCTCGGCGCCCGGCAATCACGACCTTCGCGCCCTCCGCGACAAAGATCTCCGCCGTGCGCAGCCCGATGCCGCTGGTCGCCCCTGTGATCACCGCGACCTTGCCGTCCAGCCGTCCCATGTCGGTCCCCTCAACTTACGTATGATGTTGCGGATATTCCCCAGCTCCTGCTGCCAATACAAGCACTTGCAAGCCGCCACGGTCGCGAGGTCCGCCTGTGGCCAGAAGGCCACAACTGCGGTTTTTCGGTCGCAGCGGCCTTATTTTGGGTCGCCTGTTCACGTGAACTGGGACGACCGATGGCGAAGTGGATCGACGATTTCAGGGCGTGTTGGCGGGGCGATGCCCAGCCGTCGGTGCGGCTTGCGGTCGCCTTCGCGGTGCTTTGTCTCGTTTTGGCCACGGCCGCGCGCTTCGGGCTCGCCCAGATCCGGCCGGATGTGTTCTTCACGCCCTATTTCCCGGCGGTGTTCTTTGCCACCGCCCTTGGCGGTTTCCGGATCGGGATCGCGACCGCGCTGGCGAGCGGCCTGCTCGGCGTCGTGCTCAATTTCAGCGGCTCGCACGCCGATCCTGCGCGCTTTGCGCTGCTGATGATCTTCTGGGTTGTGTGCGGCATCGCGATCTGGGGCGTCGAGCATTACCGTTCCCTGGTCGCACAGCAGCGCGAAGTTTCCAAACGGCTGATCGAGGAAGAGCAGTACCGCAAGGTGGTGGTCGACGAATTGCAGCACCGGCTGAAGAACAAGTCCTCGACCATTCACGCCGTGCTGCATCAGGCGCTGCAGGACCGGCCCGATGTCTGGCAGCGCATCGACCATCGCATCCGCGCGCTCTCGGCAACCGACGATCTGATCGCGCGGGTCGACGGCTATGGCTGCGATATCAAGGATTTGCTGCGCTCGGAACTCGGGCCCTACGGCCACGTGCGGTTCAACCTCAATGGCGAGCAGCTGTTCCTGCCCGCCAAGCTCGCCGTCTCGCTGGCGCTGATCTTCCATGAGCTCGCAACCAACGCCGGAAAATACGGCGCCTTCTCCTCGCCGCGCGGATTTTTACAAGTGTCATGGACCGTCGACGACGGACGTCTCAACGTGATCTGGGACGAGACCGAGGGACCGGTGGTCGAGGCGATCGGCGAAGCCGGCTTCGGCACCAAGCTGCTCAAGTCGGCGCTGCGGCCGTTCGACGGCAAGACCGAGATCAGTTACCTGAAGACCGGTGTTCACTGCACCATGCAGTGCAAGCTTCCGAGCTGTTGATAAGTCGGCTTTCCGGCACACGCGCATGTGTTGATGCAACCGCGCGCTGCGCAATCGCTTTCAGCAGCGGTCGCAGCCGACATTGATACTCTGTTAATGACGATTGCCGCGACGGCTTGCGAAAGCCGTCGCGGTCTCATTCTGTCACGGCATTTCGCAGGTCCGCTTAACCAAAACTACAACGGACTTTGCCAAGGTCGGCGCATGCACAGTCTCACCAGACACGATTTTCAGGCGGGCGCGGCAGTGCCCGGCCAAGACGATATTTCCGGCAATGAATTGCGTATCCTGCGCGACCTTCTCCAACTCCTTCCGGCGGGAGTGACCGTCCAGGACGAGCAGGGCCAGATCATCCTGGTGAATGAAGCAGCCGCGAGCCAGCTGCAGCTGGCCGCCAGCGCGAGCCAGCCGTCCCCGGTCGACGAGCGCCACGCCGCCAACCTGGACCTGCTGCGCAGCGGCCGTCCGGTGGTGCTCGAGGAAACGCTCTCCTGCGGCGCATCCAAATACGTGTTCCTGACCTCGCACCGGCCGGTCCGGATCGCCGGTCGCAATCTCCTGATCTCGACCTCGACCGACATCAGCGAGCAGAAGGCGTTCGAGGACCAGCTGTTCCGCTCGGCCTATTACGACGAGCTGACCGGCCTGCCGACCCGCCGGGTGATCGAGCACCGCGTCAACGGCTTGATCCGCGACGATTCGCAAGGCCATTTCGCGCTCGCCTTCCTCGACGTCGACAACTTCAAGCACATCAATGACTATTACGGCCACGCGATCGGCGATGCGCTGCTCGTTGAACTGTCGAAGCGACTCGGCCACGCGCTGCGCGACACCGATATCCTGTCGCGCATCTCCGGCGACGAATTCCTGCTGCTGCTCAACCCGATCAGCGGCAATGACGAGGTCGCCGAATTCATCCATGTCATGCAGGAGCGGCTGAAGGCGCCGTTCTTCATCGAGGACTCCGAAATCTTCGCCTCGACCTCGATCGGCGTCAGCCTCTATCCGATGCATGGCCGGAGCTACGAGTCGCTGCGCCAGAACGCCGACATCGCGATGTACCGCGTCAAGAACAACGGCAAGGGCTCGACCGCATTCTTCGACAACAGCATGGAGCGCGAGGCGCTGGCGCGGATGAAGATCGAGCAGTCGCTGCGGCTGGCGATCCTGGAAAAGCGTTTCTGCTGCGCGTTCCAGGCCAAGGTCGATATCCGCACCCAGGAGGTGAAGGGCATCGAGGCGCTGGTGCGGCTGCGCGACGACGAGGGTGTGATCCAGGCGCCGGGCACCTTCATTGATCTCGCGGTCGAGCTCGGCCTGATCGACGAGCTGACGTTCCTGGTGCTGGCGGAGATCGTCAAGTCGATCGACCTGATCAACGACACGTTCGGTCCGACGGCGACGATCAGCATCAATGTCGCCGCCAAGCAGGCCTCCAACCTCGAATTCATGCGCCGGTTCGCGCGCGCGCTCGAGGAGACCGGCTTCCCCAAACGCTTCATGATCGAGGTAACCGAGGACGCGTTCGTGACGCGGTCGCATTTCCAGGACCAGATCCTGCCGATCCTGCGCGGCATCGGCGTCGGCATCTCGATCGACGATTTCGGCATCGGCTATTCGTCGCTATCGGCGCTCGCCGATATCACCGCCGACGAGATCAAGATCGATCGCTCCTTCATCACTGACATCCATCAGCGGCCGCGCAGCCAGGGTATCTTGCGCGCGATCGAATCGCTGAGCGAGGCGCTCGGCATGACCGTGATCGCCGAGGGTATCGAGTCCTACGAGGAGCTCACCTATCTGCAGGCGGCGACCAAGATCCGCTATGCCCAGGGCTATTACTTCGCCAAGCCGATCTTCCTCGAGGATTTGAAGCCGGCGACGCCGGTCGCCAGCGAAACGCGCGCCAGCATGGCCGCGCGCCCCGCCCAGGAAGGCCGCCAGGGCTATTCGCGCGCCAGCGGCTTCCGGCGGTAAGGGCGCGATGTGACTGCGCTCCCTCTCCCGCTTGCGGCGGAGGGTTGGGGTAGGGGTTTCACCACGAGTCAAAACTGGGGAGAGAGCCCCCACCCGCCGCGCGCTGCGCGCACGTCGACCTTCCCCGCAGGCGGGAGAGGTAAGAACCTGAGACCGCTGCAGATGCGGCTACTTGTCCAGCACCGCCAACGGCTGCACGCCGTTATTTGCGGGGCCGGCCTGCATCGTGATCAGCATCATCGAGACCATGTCGTAATAGCCCATGATGGCGATGATATCCGTGATGCCGCGCTCGCCGAATTTATCTAGCGCCGCCTTGTAGACAGCGTCGCTGACTTTCTTGTCGCGATAGAGCGCGATGCCGAGATCGTACAGCGCGGCCTCGTCGTCCTTCATGCTCTCGGGCCGCGTGCCCTTGGCGATGGCGTCCGCGATTTTCGGATCGAGCCCGCCCTTCATCGCCAGCGGATGGTGCGCGGACCATTCATATTGCGCAGTCCAGTGCCGCGCCGTGATCAGGATCGCCATTTCGCTGAGCCGTGCCGGCAGCGAGGTATTCCAGCGCAGGTACTCCGACAGGTTCGACAACTTCGGCGCCAGATCGGGATTGCGGATATAGGCGCGGTAGGGCGGCGCGGTGAATTTGGCATTGCGCGGCGGCGCGCTGATCATGTCGGCCCAGGCCTTTTGCGCCGGCGACAGCTCCTCCGCCTTCAGCGGCGCGAAGCGCACGGCGTCTTCGGCCCGCACGGCCGAAACCGACAATGCCAGCGCCGCCAAGATCGCTGCTCCGAATATTGTTCTCATTGTTGTTCTCCCTTTTCGGTGCAGGCGTCTTTGCGCCCTGCCCGGTCGCGCGAGATTAGTTGCCGTCGCGATGGATGCAATGAGGTGCCAGCTGTCGTTCGGCGCCGGCAGCCGGTGAAGCGCCTCGTCACGGCAGGCGCGCGGTTAGGCCACACCTACCGCAGCGCCGGGCGGCGGCGTATATAAAGAGCAGTCCCAAGCGGCGCGAAGGTGTCAGCCATGCAGCCTGTATCTATCCTCCTGAACATCCTCTGGATCCTGATCGGCGGCGCGTGGATGGCGTTCGGCTGGCTGGTCGCCGCCGTGATCATGGCTGTGACCATTATCGGGCTGCCCTGGGCGCGCGCCGCCTTCAACATCGCCGTCTACACGCTGCTCCCGTTCGGCTCGCGTGCGGTGCGCCGCGATGAGGTGACCGGCACGTCCGACATCGGTACCGGACCGCTCGGCGTGATCGGCAATCTGATCTGGTTCATCCTGGCCGGCTGGTGGCTCGCGATCGGCCATGTGATCACCGCGATCCTGCTGGCGGTGACCATCATCGGCATCCCGTTCGCCTGGGCGCATCTCAAGCTTGCCGGCATCGCGCTGTGGCCGATCGGCAAGGTGATCGTGCCGGCGTGACGCTGGCCAGGCCGTCGACGGCTAGTGTCCCGAATCCGAAGTTCGCATCATTTGCCGCACCTTCGGAGCGAACTTCGGATTCGATAAGGACACTAGCAAACTTATGATTCTAGTGTGCTTTATGAATGCGAAGTTCGTGAAAGTGGCTGCCGCGAAATCGCACGAACTTCGCATTCAGCACACTAGAGCCAATCCTTCGTGGTCTGGCTGCAAGCCTGGTAGTCGCGCCGCCAGACGAAGCCAGCGCCACCACACGGCGGGCGCGGGCGCGAGGTGGCGGGACACTCATTCCTGACCCGCGCGGCGGTGCCCCAGCCGTCGATCACGCAGGCACCTCGTGAGGTCCTGTGGCAACCGTCACCGCATCCCTCTGCGGCGTTGGCCGGGGTCAAGCCGAGGAAGGCACCGGCTGTCAGAAGCGTGATCAAACCTGCTCTCATGATGTTCTCCATCGAGCTGTCGGTCGTGCTGCTCCATTCGCGGCACAAGCGTAGGCGATCTCTGTGCCGCTTGCCACCGATTCCGCGCACAAATTCTGGTGTCGGGGGCTCAGCGCGCTGCTTCGCAGCCGGGGATGTCGAATACGGCGGTCAGGCCGCAGGGCGAATTGAGCATCTTGCCGCCCGCATGGCCGACGCCGGGCACATCCCACACGCTGTGGTTTGGCGCGCCGCCGTCGCGGGCCTGCATCACGGCGGCATAGGAATGCCCGCGCGCGTAACGGTACGGCCCCTCGGCCTCCGCCATGCAGGATTTGTCGAGCGCGGGATGATTGGGGTTGGTGTCGAGCGTTCCGAGCAGATAGATCACGCGGCGCGCGACATAGGCCTGCTCCAGCGCAGCCGGCGAAGGCTCGGCAAGATAGGGCGGGCGGTCGTCCATACCGAATTTCCAGCTGTTATAGCCATGGCAGTTCGCCGCGATCGCGGGCTCCGGCCGCTCCTTGGTGAAATAGGCGTAGGAGGACGGATTGGCGACCACATAGCGCACGCCGATGCCCTCGCGCAGCAGCGCCTGGTCGCCCTTCACCGCGATCGCATAGCGCTGCACCACCTGGCCGCCGCCGGAATGACCGAACACGACGACCTGCTGCAGGTTCGGAAACAGCTTGCGGTCGCCGAGCTTCGCCAGGATGGTGTCGAGCGCCTCGAACGAGCTCGCCGCGCTCGGCGCGAGCGCAGGCTCGCCGCCCTGCCAGCCATAGAGGCTCCAGCGCAGCGTCTCCGCCGGCAGCTTGAAGGCCTCGACGTCGGACTCGATCAGGAATTGCGGCGCGATCATCAGCGCATGCTCGCCGGCATCGCCGGCCGCGGCCTGCGCGCTCAGCGCCGCGCGAAAATAGTCGTCGGCATTGCGCAGCACGCCATGCAGCACGAGCACCGCGCGCGTAACATCCGGCAGCGGGTTGGACCAGTCGGCCGAGAGGTAGAGCGGAAAGCTCGCTTTGCCGACGGCAATCCGCGCATTGGCGATCTCCTTGACCGGTTTCCGGTCGCGCTCGGTCTGTGCCTGCGTCGCGGACGCCGCGGGTACGTGCGCCGCCGCCACGACGAGCAATGCCGCGGCCGCAAGCCAGGCCCGGTGATGCATGGTTCGACTCCGTTGCTGCCGCGAGCTCGGCTGGATCATGGCGCGTCAGGCGCAGATTCACCCGTGAATTTTCGGAAAGCTTCCGCACCCGCGCCTCAGGCCACGAGCCGTCCATGATTGTTGGCGGCGAGGATCGGGCGGATCAGGCGGCCGAACCGCTCGGCCTCCTCGTCGTGCAGATAACCGGACAGGCAGAAGGAGTGGCAACCGGCATCGATGAACTGCTGCAAGGTCGCGGCGCATTGCGCGGGATCGCCGACCACCGCGATGCCGGCGCCGGGCCGCACCTTGGTGATGCCGGTCCACAGATGCGGCATCAGGAGATCGCCGTAGTCGCGCGCGAGCTGCTGCACGCGCTGGTTGGCCTCCGAGCGATTGTAAAGCGTCTTCATCTCCTGCTTCTGCCGCTCGGTGGCGTGGCGCACCAGCTGGTCGGCCGCCTCCCAGGCATCTGTCTCGTTCTCGCGGCAGATTACCTGCAGCCGCATGCCGAAGCCGATCGCATCCTCGCGGTCATGCGCCCGCGCCATCCGCCGAATCTCGGCGATATTCTCCGCGATGCGCTCCGGCAGGTCGCCCCAGAACAGATGGACGTCGGAATGCTTCGCCGACACCTCCCAGGCCTGCCGCGAGCCGCCGCCGAGATAGAATTTCGGAAACGGCTGCTGCAACGGACGCGGCCTGATATGCGCGCCGGAGATCGTGTGAAACCTGCCCTGGAAATGGACCGGGCCGCGCGTCGTCCACAGCGCCTTGAGGATCGAGACCTCCTCCTCCATCAGCGCGTAGCGCTCTTCTTTGGGCTGACGCACGCCCTCGGCCTCGACCTCGCTCTCGTTCTGGCCGGCGATCAGATTGATGCAGATCCGCCCGCCCGACATCTGGTCGAAGGTCGAGATCATCTTTGCCATCAGCACCGGGTTGATATAGCCGGGCCGCGCCGCAATCAGCGGCTTGATCCGGCTGGAGCGCGCCGCCATGAAGGCGCCCGTGATCCAGGCCTCCCAGCACACCGAGCCTACCGGGATCAGCAGATACTCGAAGCCGGCGTCCTCAGCGGCCGCGACCACGCGCTCGCAGAGTTCCGGCGAACCGGCGATCTGGGCCTCCATCAGCCCATAGGCCGTGGTGTCGCCATGCGTGGGCAGATACCAGCCGAATTCCAGCGGACGCATGGGCAAACTCCCTCGAAAGACGGCCTTTTTTCGCGGCCTGTCATATTGTCGGGAGGCAGTTTACAGCCCTTAACCAGTTGGACAACGCCGTTGCCGACGCGGAGCCAATCAGCTAAATGAACCCCTGCACGCACCCGTAGCTCAGCTGGATAGAGCGTTGCCCTCCGAAGGCAAAGGTCACACGTTCGAATCGTGTCGGGTGCGCCATTTCCGCTTCGTTCGCCGCCGTTCAATTGTAGCCTTTGCTGCGATTCCCCCAGCTTAGGGGATTCTTTCCACAACGTTGGGCCGGTTTTTCTCGAGCCAGGCGACGGCCTCGGATCCATCGACGACACACTCGAAGGTTTCCCAGGTTGGGTCCTCCAGAGATTCCAGTTGCAGTCGCTTCGCCGCATACTCAACGAGGTCGTGCAGACGTTCATATCCTTGTCTGCGCTCGAGGGAATCTGCAATCGCAGTGCTGGTCCATCCTCGTTGGGCCAAATCGATAATGCTCGGAGCGTCAGCCTCGCTGAACCACGGTGTGGCATCGAACTCGATGCAGCGAACATTGTCGGCGGTATGACAAGTGGCGTGGATCATTGGATTCCTCCGTTTGCCGGCTAACGACCTGCGCCAGCATCGCGCTTCTCACATCGCTGCCTCACACGCCGTCAGGCCTTGACCAAGTCCCCCAGCAGGTTCGCCGCCACCGTCAGCTTGGCGAGGGTCAGGCCGCTGGCAGCGATCTCCTCGACCGAGCGGCGGATACGCGTCGCCTCGGGGTGAGCCGCGAGCCAGGTCTCGACGGCCTGCTGGCCAGACTGGCCGGTTGCCAGCATATCGGCGGCCAGTCTCCTTTCGGCGCCGGCGATCTGCTCGACGGCGCGATCGATGGCCATGCGTTCGAAATAATCGTTGGCCGGCACACTGCGTGCGGCGGCGATGATGCGATCGAGACGGAAATTCGCCTCGGCAGCGTAGAAGGTTGCGGCGGCATCGCCGATGGGGCGCCCGGTGCGCTCGGCAACCGTCACGATGTCGGGAGCCGAGACCAAAGCGTCAAGATCGGCGAGCTCGCCGGCGAGGCCGGCCGGGACACCGGCGTCGGCGAGTTCCTGCCGCCGCTTGACGCGCGCGGCTTGCAAGTCCGGCGGCAAGGCAGTGTCGAGGCCGGCAACGATCTGGCGGATCGCCGGGCCGAAGCGCGCGACGACGGCCTCCAGCCCGTCCTTGAAATCGACATTGCGCACGTACCAGACCATGCGGGAGAGCAGGAGGTCCTGCACCGAAGCGTAGAGGGACAGCTGCAGCTGCCCGTCGATGCAGGCGTCGAGCGCGTCGATCGCGTCATTGAGCCACTTCAGGCCGAAGCATTCATCGACCGCCACATAGGCCATGACGATGGTCGGGATATCGGCGTCGGTCTCGTCGATCAGTCGCACGACGCAGGCCGGGCCGCCGCGATTGATCACCGCATTGGCGAGACTGGTCGCGATGATCTCCCGCCGCAGGCGATGCAATCCGGCCGCGGTCGGGAATTTGTCCTGAACCTCGCGCGGAAAATACTGGGATAGTTCGCGGGCAAGATAGGGGTCATCGGGCACGCTGGTGACGAGCAGGTCATCGTAGAGGGTCAGTTTGGCGTAGGCGAGCAGCACGGCAAGCTCGGGCCGCGCGAGGGACTGGCCGCGCCGTGTGCGCTCGGTAAGCGCTGCGTCGTCGGGCAAGAACTCAACAGCGCGGCTAAGCAAGCCGCGCTGTTCGAGCGATTGCATCAGACGGGTGAGAAAACCGGTCTCTGCCACACCCTTGCGCTCGGCCAGCGAGAGCGCCAGCGTCTGCAGATAGTTGTTGCGCAGCACCAGCACGCCGACCTCGTCGGTCATCGCGGCAAGCAGGCTGTTGCGGTCAGTGGGACTGAGGCGTCCCTCGCGTTCGGGACGCGCCAGCGCGATCTTGATGTTGACCTCGACGTCGGACGTGTTCACGCCGGCCGAATTGTCGATGGCGTCGGTGTTGAGCTTGACGCCCTTCTGCGCCGCTTCGATGCGGCCGCGCTGGGTAACGCCGAGGTTGGCCCCTTCGCCGATCACCCGGGCGCGCACGTCGCCACCCGCGATGCGGATCGGATCGTTGGCGCGGTCCCCGACCTGATCGTCGCTTTCCCCGGAGGAGCGGACATAGGTGCCGATGCCGCCAAACCACAGCAGGTCCGCGCGAGCCTTCAGGATCGCCGTCATCACCTCGAAAGGCGTGGCTTGCGGCTTGTCGAGATCGAGCAGCGTGCGCACCTCCGGCGCAAGCGGGATCGCCTTGAGCGAGCGCGAGAACACGCCGCCGCCCTGCGAGATCAGCGACTTGTTGTAGTCCTGCCAGCTCGATCGCGGCAGATCGAACAGGCGCTTGCGCTCGGCGAAGCTGGTCGATGGATCGGGCGAAGGATCGATGAAGATGTCGCGATGATCGAAAGCCGCCACAAGCCTTGTCGCCGGCGAGAGCAGCATGCCATTGCCGAAAACGTCGCCCGACATGTCGCCGACGCCGACCACGGTGAACGGCATGGTCTGAATGTCGGTGCCGAGCTCGCGGAAGTGGCGCTTGACCGCCGTCCAGGCGCCGCGCGCCGTGATCCCCATCTTCTTGTGATCGTAACCCTGGCTGCCGCCGGATGCGAAGGCATCGCCGAGCCAATGATTCTTCTCGGCCGAGATCGCGTTGGCGACGTCGGAGAAGGTGGCGGTGCCCTTGTCGGCGGCGACGACGAGGTAGGGGTCGTCGCCGTCGTGGCGCACGATGGATTCAGGCGGCACGACGATGTCGCCGTCGAGATTGTCGGTGAGTTCGAGCAGCGAGCGAACGAAGATGCGATAGCTTTCGGTGCCCTCCGCGAGCCAGGCGTCGCGCTTGGAAGGCGACGGCAGGCGCTTGGGCACGAAGCCGCCCTTGGCTCCGACCGGCACGATCACGGCGTTCTTGACCTGCTGCGCTTTCACCAGGCCGAGGATCTCGGTGCGGAAATCCTGCGGCCGGTCGGACCAGCGCAAGCCACCGCGCGCAACCTTGCCGAAGCGCAGGTGGATACCTTCGACACGAGGGGAATAGACGAAGATCTCGTAGAGCGGTCGTGGAGCGGGCAAGTCGTCGATCCGGCGCGCCTCGAACTTGAAGGAGATCACCGGACGCGGGTGTCCATCCTCGCCGATCTGCCACAGATTGGTGCGAACGGTAGCCTGCACCAGATTGGTGAAGCGGCGCAGGATGCGGTCTTCATCGAGCGAGGCGACGGATTTGAGCTGTTCCTCGACCTCGGCAAGCAAAGCCGTCTCGCGCGCCGCGCGCTCGGCGTCCGTCAAGGCGAGGCGCGGATCGAGGCGGGTCTGGAACATCGCGACCAGGCTGGCCGTGATCGCGGCGTTCTTGCGCAAGGTCTCCCACATGTAATCCTGGGTGAACGGAGCGCGGATCTGGTGCAAATAACGCGACAGCGCCCGGATGGTCGAGACTTCCCGCCAACTTAGGGCGGTGCGCAGGATCAGGCCGTTATATCCGTCGGATTCGGCGCGATCGGTCACCACCGCCATGATCGAGGCTTCCAGGCGATGGCTGAATTCCGGGTTGATCTCGATGGGCTGGCCGTCACTGGTCTCGATCGTCATGTCGTGCAGCCATACCGGCGCAGCCCTGGTACCGGGCACGATCTGATAGGTGCGTTCGTTGACCACGCGCAGGCCGTGATTTTCGATCACCGGCACGCGGTAGGACAACGACAGCGGTACGGCGTCCGAAAACACCTTCAGGCCGAAGCGCCTCGGATCGTCGCCTTCGATGCGGTAAACCGAAATCGTCACCGGGCGGGCCGGCGTCAGCTTTTCGACGGTCGTGATATCGGCGATCGCCTGTTCCGCGCTGAACACCTCGGTATAGCCGCCGCTGAAGGCCTGGGCATATCGGTTGGTGAGCATGCGCGCCCGCATGCCATCGGTCGACGCGGTGAGCGCGGCCTTCAGCTTGTCGGCCCAGGTCGCGGCAATGGCGCTGATCCCGGCTTCGAGCAGGGCGCGGTCGACGACGGGCGTTTTGCCTTCATAGCGTCCGATGATGAAGTGGACGCGCGCAAGCGCCCCTTCAGGGAATGACACGTAGGAGGCGGACAGCTTCCCTTTGTAGGCCTGCGCCAAAAAGGTTCCGACGCGCGTGCGGACGTCGGTGTCGTATTTGTCGCGCGGAATGAAGGTGAGGATGGAGACAAAGCGATCGAACTTGTCGACCCGCGGCAGCGCCCGGACGCGCGGACGCTCGTAGAGGATCAGGATCTCGATGACGAAGTTGTAGAGCGTGTCGACGTCGATCTGGAACAGCTCGTCGCGCGGATAATCTTCGAGAATATGCATCAGCGCCTTGCCGGAATGGCCGTTCGGGTCGAAGCCCGCGCGCTGCAGCACCCGCGAAACCTTGTGGCGGACATAAGGGATCTGCCGTACCGAGCGAGTATAGGCGCCCGAGGTGAAAAGGCCGACGACGCGCAGCTCGCCTTCGAGCCGGCCGTCGGGCGAGTAGAGTTTGATGCCCACATAATCCATCCGGGTGCGGCGATGGACGCGGCTGGAGACATTGGCCTTGATGACGATCAGCAGGGTCGGCTCGTGCATGAACTCGCGGATTTCCGGTGTCATCACCACCATTTCGCTGCCGCGACGCAGGACCTTCACGTCCGGATCGCGCAGAATGCCGAGGCCTTCGCCGGTTGTAATGTCGTCCGACGCGTCGCTATCGGGCGAGAAGCGATATTTGCGCACGCCGAGGAAAGTGAAATTGTCCGCGCAGAGCCATTGCAGGAACTGATTGGCTTCGGCGAGTTCGTCGATCGGCAGCGGCGGCGGATTGGAAGAGAACGTCTTGATCGCTTCCTCGACACTGTCACGCATGACGCGCCAGTCGGCAACGCAGGCGCGGACATTGTTCAACGTCCTGGTCAGGCCGTCGATCAGCTTCTGGCGATCGGAATCCGCATCCAGGCGGGTGATGTGGAGATGAATCAGGCTTTCGCGGGCGCCCTTTGCTCCGTCCGGCAGTGCTTCCCCGTAGAATCGCAGCAGCTTGCCCCCATCGTCGCGCTCCACCGCGATGATCGGGTGAGCGACCAGGGTGACCTCGAGGCCCTGCTCGGCGAGCTCCGCCATGGTGGAATCGAACAGGAAAGGCATGTTGTCGTTGAGAATTTCGAGCACGGAAATCTCGCGCCCGTTCGGCAACGTCGGATTGACGACGCGGATATCGGCGCTGCCGGCCGTGCGCCGCTGCACGTGCTCCCAGGCTTGCTCCGCCAGTTGGGCAAGCGAGGCGGCATCGTAATTGGCGAGATCCTCGATATTGGTGTAGCCGAACAAGGGCTCGGCAAAGGCCCGGGGGCTCTTGCCCGCTGGCACGCTGCCCGCTGCATCGCGGATCAGGGCTGCCCGGGCCTTGTCGTCACGCCACGCCATAATGTCCTCCATTTGCCGTGCCGTCCGATCGCAGCCGCGACCATCCGCTTGATTCTGGAGTGCATCTCTTCGTGCGTCGCGATCGAATGCTACGCGAAATCCTAGCTTCGACGGCTGCCGACGACAATACTACGATCCCGCAGCGAACGGCGCACGCTGTCGTGAGGCGTGCTTAATTTCGCTTGCGACAGCGGCTGGGCCGAAGACGGCGGCCGAACGCCTGGGGCAGGAAAAATCACATGCAATTTCAATTATGTATGGGTTCGTGCCACCGTTCGGCAGGGATGTCGTATCTGACGGTGGCGGTCAGCGACGGCGGGCAGCGACTGCACTCAGGTCAGGTCTTTCGGCATCGTGATGCCGAAGCGGACAATCTGGCGATGGATGGTCGAACGATCGACGCCGCGTTCGCGTGCCACCTGCGAGACATTCCAGCGAGTGTTGCGCAACGCCGCAAGTAGCGCATCGGCTTGCCGCGACGTCGCCGCTCTGCCACGTGCCGGCTCCTGACCCAGGGGATGAGCGATCCGGTCCGGCAAATCGGCAAGATCGATCGTGCCGTCGTTCGACAGCGCGCAACCATGATCGAGCGCGTTGATCAGCTCGCGGATGTTGCCAGGCCATTGGTACTTGAGCAGCGCGCTGCGCGCGCTTGCCGTCAGCGCATAGTTGGCCTTGTGCTCCGTCGAAAGCCGATGCAGGGATTGATCGATCAGCCACTCGATATCGGTGCGCTGACGCAGCGGAGGCAGCGCAAGCACCGCGCCGTTGAGGCGGAAATAGAGATCCTCGCGGAACTGCCCCGCCTTCACCAGCGCGACGAGGTCGCGATGGGTGGCAGCGATGACGCGGACATTGAGCGGGACCGGCCGGGTGCGGCCGACCGGTGTCACCTCGCGCTCGGCGAGCACGCGCAACAGGCGCGTCTGCGACGAGATCGGCATGTCGCCGATCTCGTCAAGGAACAGGGTGCCGCCGTCGGCTTCGAGCACGAGACCCTTCTTGCCCTTGGCCGCCGCTCCGGTGAAGGCGCCCGCCTCGTGGCCGAACAGCTCGCTCTCGATCAGGCTTTCCGGCAGCGCGGCGCAGTTGACCGCGACGAACGGCCTGCCTGCCCGCGCACTGACCGAATGCAGCGCCTTCGTCAGGTGCTCCTTGCCGGTGCCGGTTTCGCCGGTGATGAGCAAGCCCATCTGGGTGTTGATGAGCTTGGCGGCGCGCGTCACCACGTAATGCATGGCGGGATCGCCGCGGAACAGGTTGCGTAACGGCGCCGGAAGCGCCGACTCGCTGCGGGAGGAGGCCGGTGCCGCCAGCTTGTTCGGGGGCGGCAAGGTCTGCGCGAACAGCGTCGCGCCGCTGTTGGCAAGCCGCAGCGTGCGTTGGCCGGTGGGCCGCGAGTGGGCGAAGCGCGGCAGATCGTCGATGGTGCATTCGAAGATGTCGGACACGCCGAAGCCGTCGGCCCGCAGGCGAAGGTCCGGACGCTTGGCCAGTTCGCGGGCGAGCAGCTGCCTTGCGCGGTTGTTGAAACCGATGATGTGGCCGCTGCTATCGACGGCCATCACATAATCCGGATCGACATCGGCGAATTCCGCGGAGCCGGACAGCTTGATGATCCATTCCTGCCGGAAACGGTTCAGCAGGTTCGCATTCTCGATCTTGTGGGCGAACGACTTGACCAGTTGCAGCGCCAGGAACTGGCTGGCCTTCGGTTCCGGCGAGCGCAGCGCGGAGATATCCAAGACCGCAGCGAGCTTGCCGCTGGGATCGAAGACCGGCGCGGCCGTGCAGGTCAGCGGAATATGGGTGGCGTCGAAATGGTCGGATTGATGCACCGTCAGGGCTTCTTCGGTCGCGATGCAGGTGCCGACCGCGCAAGTGCCGGCATGCGGCTCGTTCCAGTCGGCGCCGAGATAGAGGCCGGCCCTGCGAAGCGTGTTGTTGAATGTCGGATCCCCGATGAAATCCACCGTGATGCCCCTGGCATCGGTGAGCAGCAGCACGTAGCCGAGTCCGGCGATCTGACGATACAGCATCTCGACGCCGAAGCGCGCCGTGTGGAGGAACTCGTCCATGGCGTCGCGATGCTCGCGCAGCCGCCCGGATGTCACGATATGAGCGTCGCGCAGCACCAACGGATCGAGCTTGTGTTCGGAGACGCATCGTACCCACGACTGATGGATGATTGCGTCACGCGCGCTGGTCTGGCCGTCCGCAACGCGAACCAACTCGTCGATGTGCGCAGCCCGCTCCGTCGTCACGGCTGATGCTCCTGGATGTTTCCCCGCACGTTGTTGCTTCAAGTGTCACTCGGATTGTGCCGCCGATCAAGTTTGTTGCGTGCAACACCTGTTGCATGGCGCAACAAGTGAGGCAGCCTCGCCTTGGCTGTTAACGCGAGGAAATGCCGAGCGTTTTCGAGATTCGCCGCGGTGGCATGAGGCTTGCTGACATGGTGGTCGAGGCAAGATCCGACCTCGCTAACAAACGCGCCGGACCCACGACGCAAAGGCGATCGACGCCGGCATATGGGAGAATGAAACCATGCTCACGAAGGCCCCGGACGGAAAGATCACCGCGCTGCTCGACGAGTTCAACGTCGCATTGTCGTCGGGTGACATCGAACGCGCGATCGCGCTGTTCCAGACCAATTGCTACTGGCGCGATCTGGTCACCTTCACCTGGAACATCAAGACCATGGAAGGCAAGGATCAGATCCGCGACATGCTGAAGGCGCGGCTTGCGGACAGCAAACCGTCGGGATGGCGCATTGCCGATGGCGAAGTTGCGAGCGAAGCCGGCGGCATCATCGAGAGCTGGATCGAGTTCGAGACCGATGTCGCGCGCGGCTATGGTCACCTGCGCATGAAGGATGGACGCATCTGGACCTTGCTCACCACCATGGCCGAGCTCAAGGGACATGAGGAGAAGTCCGGCTTCACCCGTCCGCTCGGCGCCAAGCACGGCCATGGCAAGGACCGTAAGAGCTGGCGCGAGGAACGCGACCAGGAAATCACCGAACTGGGTCATGCAAAACAACCCTATGCGCTGATCATCGGCGGTGGGCAGGGCGGCATCGCGCTTGGCGCGCGGCTGCGGCAACTGAACGTGCCGACCATCATCATCGAGACGAACGAACGCGCCGGCGATTCCTGGCGCAAGCGATACAAGTCGCTCTGCCTGCACGATCCGGTCTGGTACGACCATCTGCCTTATATCGACTTCCCGAAGAACTGGCCGGTGTTCGCGCCGAAGGACAAGATCGGCGACTGGCTGGAGATGTACACGAAGGTGATGGAGCTCAACTACTGGAGCTCAACCACGGCGAAGTCGGCCAAGTATGACGAGAAGGCCGGGGAATGGACCGTCGTGGTCGAGCGCGACGGCAAGGAGATCACGCTCAAGCCGAAGCAGCTCGTGCTGGCGACCGGCATGTCGGGCAAGGCGAATTGGCCCACCTACAGGGGGCAGGACATCTTCAAGGGTGAGCAGCAGCATTCCTCGACCCACCCGGGGCCGGAGAAGTATCGCGGCAAGAAGGTGGTGGTGATCGGCTCCAACAACTCAGCCCACGACATTTGCGCGGCGCTGTGGGAAGGTGGTGCCGACGTCACCATGGTGCAGCGCTCATCCACGCATATCGTGAAGTCCGACACGCTGATGGATATCGGACTCGGCGCGCTCTATTCGGAGCAGGCGGTGGCGAGCGGAGTGACCACACGCAAGGCCGACCTGATCTTCGCCTCGCTACCCTACAAGATCATGCATGAATTCCAGATCCCGCTCTACGAGCAGATGCGCGAGCGCGACAAGGATTTCTACGCCGCGCTGGACAAAGTCGGCTTCATGCATGACTGGGGTGACGACGGCTCCGGCCTGTTCATGAAGTACCTGCGCCGCGGCTCGGGTTATTACATCGACGTCGGCGCCTGCGATCTCGTGATCGACGGTTCGATCAAGCTCAAGAGCGGCAAGGGCGCTGCGGTGCGGGAACTGACCGAAACCGGCGTCAGGTTCGTGGACGGCAGCGAACTCCCCGCCGATCTCGTCGTCTATGCCACCGGCTATGGCTCGATGAACGGTTGGGCCGCCGACCTGATCTCGAAGAACGTCGCCGACAAGGTCGGCAAGGTCTGGGGTCTTGGATCCGACACCACCAAGGACCCCGGCCCGTGGGAGGGCGAGCAGCGCAACATGTGGAAGCCGACCCAGCAGGAGGCACTTTGGTTCCACGGCGGCAATCTGCACCAGTCGCGGCATTACTCCCAGTATCTGGCGCTGCAACTGAAGGCGCGGATGGAAGGCATCCCAACCCCGGTCTACGGCTTGCAGAAGGTTCATCACCTCGGTTGATCGACCGGGCGCTAACGAGATGTCGGGCGGATCGTCGTGCGATCCGCCCCTCGACAGATCGGATGGAGATCGAACTGTGCCGATCGCCGTCCAGCTTCGGGCCGATGCCTGCGAGACAGCCGGCACCGGTTGCCTTCCCGGTTGACCACGATACTGGCCGGTCTGCCAGCTTCCCGCAGACCGGCCTCGCCTCAATGATGAGCCGACACGCTCTTCATGCATTGGGACAAGAGATCGGCACCGGCAAAGTGGCCTACATCGCCCAAGCTGATCATGCCAACCATCCGCTTGCTCTTGTTGATCACAGGCAGTCTGCGAATCTTCAGCGTTTCCATGTGATGTATAGCTTTCGTCAGATCGTCGTCTTCCCGGCAGCAGTGGATGCCTTCGGTCATCACATCCCGCGCTGTGGTGCGCGCAGAGTTGAAGTCCTTGCTCGCGAGACCTTTGCAGACGAGGTCGCGATCCGTCACCATCCCGATCAGACGATCGTCTTGCCCGATCGGAATGCAGCCGATGTCGTGCCCTTGCATCAATTTCGCGATTTCGGTGATTGGCGTGTCGGGGCTCACCCAATCGACGCCCTTGTGCATCACGTCCTTGACTTTCATGGAGGACCTCCCGTCCAAGGCAGCACCCCCTCGCTCGCAATTATACAACAGAGCTGGCGCGACTGCATGCGTGCTGCGCCTTAAGGCACGATGAAACCGGGTCGAAGCGTTATCGCGCTCGAGCCCCTTGCTTGAGCATGATCTCCGCGCAAGCGCGTTCCTCCCTTGTCTCGGGGAAGAGCCGCTTCGCACCCCTCCGGATCATGCTCCAGTCGGGGCGCACAGATAGATGGTCCCGCTGTCACGCCGCCTCAGTCATGCGCACTGAAGCTGCCATGCAGGGAACCGGCGGTCAGGCGTGCGAATTGCGCACGACCGAGATGAAGCAACGTCTCATGATCGCCGGCTTCGATATAGATCTCGGGCTGCATCCGGATGCTGTCATCAACGATAACGTCGAGCCCGTAGCAGCTACCGGCGGCGGGAACCGCCCCGTGCGCACAGTCCGTGAACAGCCGATCGATCTCGCCTTCAGCGGCCATGGCGATATCGTCACCGAATCTCGCCCTGAGATCCGCCAGCCTGAGGTGATGCGATGCCGGCAGCACGGCGAGCAGGTACCCGTCGTTGCGGCGCAGCACAATGGCCTTGGCCAAGCGATCGCCCGAGACGTGACAAGCCTGGGCGGTAAGGGCTGACGACATCGTCAGTACGTGCGGGATTTCGTCGTACTCGATGTTTTCTGCAGCGAGATAATTGTGCAGTTTGGGAGAAATGGTCATGGCGTCACCTCCGGTGCGACATGCAACCATCCACCGTGGTCCTGCCCGCCGCACGATGAGCGGCTGCGTGGTTCTCAAGACAGAACATAGGTCTTGTCGCAGGACACTGCAATTCGATCCCTAACGGGGGCGCCGCGCCAAGTTCAAGTTCCGGGCCTTGTCCAGATTGCGGGCCTCGGCCAGCGCCGCCGCGCTCGGCAACAGGGCCGACGCAAGGTCGGCCTCGGTGAAATCTGCGCCGGCGACATTGGCGTCGGATAGGTCGGCTCCCGCAAGGTCAGCTCTATGGAGGCTGCAGTTCGCCAAATTGGCATTCTGCAGTTGCGCAAATTCGAGATCGGCGCGCGAGAGATTGGCGCCGCTTAAATCCGCGTTCCGCAGATCGGCGGATTTGAGCACGCCACGCATCAGGCCCATCGATTGGTTGCGCATATCAGCGCTCAGATCGGCGCCCGCAAGCCTGGCCCCGATCAGGCTGGCACCGGAAAGATCGGCGGTTATCCGAGCGCCGCTCAAGTCGGCGCCGCCAAGCTTGGCGCGTTGCATCTGCGTGCCGAGCAGCGATGCCTTGACGAGGGACGCCCCCGTCAAGTCTGCGTCGATCAGCCAGGCCTGGTTCAAGATAGCCCGATCGAAGCGGGCGCCTTTCAGATTGGTCTGGTTGAGCTTTACGAGATGAAGGTTGCCGCCGGAGAAGTCGAGGCCCGAGAGATCGAGGTGCGACAGTCGCTTTCCATCCAAATCTGCAGTGCGTCCGTCCCCTTGAGGGATCGACTTGAGGAGCGCATCGACCTCGGCGCGCGTCATCTCCGACGCCGTCATTTCCGGACTGTTGAGGTCGACACTCCGCAGCATGTCCTGCGACACGGCGTCAGTCGAATCAACCAGCAGCGCCGCTATCGACACAAAGGCAAATGCGAGACGAAACGACATCGCCGTCTCTCCGCCGCTCAGAAACCCGGTATTGTCTCTTGTATTCTCCGGGTTGGCCGCGCCGTCAGGTTAGCTGGCCGGCTCCGGCCTATGCCAGAGTATGAAACCGGATATCGATCCTGGCAATGCCAGTGACCTCACATCGACGATCGCACGAGCGTCCGTCCAAAGTCGCCGAACGCGCCCTCGGCGGCGAATCTCTCCAGCCGATCGTCGCTCCAGCCGAGCCATTCCGCAAACACCTCGCGCGTGTGTTCGCCGAGCATTGGCGGCGGCGTGGACGGCGCCGGCGGTTCGTCGCCGAACCGCGTCGGCCTCGCGATGAACTTCACATCTCCCGCGGCCGGATGGCTGATGGTCTGGACCATTCCGCGCTGCGTGAGTTGAGGCGTTTCGCAGACCTCGCCGACCGACTTGATCGCGCCGCACGGAATGCCCGCCGCGCCGAGCGCCTGCAGCCAGTCGGCGCGACTTCGCCGGGCAAAGATCGGCGAAAGGATCGCGACGAGCTCATCGCGGCTCGCCGCACGCTTCGGAGCTGTTGCGAAGCGGCCGTCCTCGCGCAGCTCCGGCCGGCCGACGACGCCGCAAAACGCCGCCCAGAACTTGTCGTTCGCGACCCCGACATTGATCCAGCCGTCACTCGCCTCGAACGGTTCATACGGGCTGATGGTCGGATGGACATTGCCGCGGCGCTTCGGGCTTTGTCCCGAGGCGAAGTACATGCCGGCGTTGAACGTCAGCAGCGATGCCATGGCGTCGAGCATGGAGACGTCGACCCGGCCGCCCTCGCCGGTGCGGCTCTTGCGCATCAGGGCGGCCAGCACCGAATGCGACGCATAGAGGCCCGTGACTAGGTCGGCGATCGACGTGCCGACCTTGGTCGGCGGTCCGTCCGGATCGCCGGTGATGTCCATCACGCCGGATTCGCCTTGAAGGATCAGATCGTAGCCGGGCCGCGCGGCGTCGGCGCCGGTGCGACCGAATCCCGAGATGCTGCACAGGATGATGTCGGCCTTGCGGGCGCGCAGCGCGTCGAAGCCGAGCCCCCATTTGTCCAGGGTACCGGGGCGGAAGTTCTCGATGACGACATCGGCGACGGATGCAAGATCGAGCACCGCGTCGCGCCCGGCCGGCGACTTCAGATCGACGGCGCAACTTCGCTTGTTGCGGTTCACCGACAGAAAATACGCACTCTCGCCGCCGATGAACGGCGGCCCGTAGCGGCGGCTCTCGTCGCCCTGTCGCGGATCCTCGATCTTGACGATGTCGGCGCCGAGATCGCCGAGCTGCATCGTGGCAAACGGGCCAGAGACCACTCGGCAGAGGTCGAGGACCCTGATGCCCGACAGCGGCTCGCGATCAGACGATCGCATCGGCGAGGTCCTTCATCGACGGCGCCAGGATATCAGGCTGATGCGGCGTGATGCCGAACGGGCGGCTGCGCCGATCGATGAAGGCCGTCCGCATGCCGGCGGACTTGGCGCCGATGCAGTCGAAGGCATGATTGGCCACGAACAGCACCTGCGCCGGCTTCACGCCCATGATCTCGGCCGCTTTGGTGTAGGTCGCGACATGCGGCTTGAACGAATTGGCTTCCGCCACCGAGATCACGCGATCGAACGGGACCTTGTGGTATTGCTTCGCCGTCTCGAGCATGT
This sequence comes from Bradyrhizobium sp. USDA 4538, assembly GCF_024171045.1. Taxonomy (NCBI): domain Bacteria; kingdom Pseudomonadati; phylum Pseudomonadota; class Alphaproteobacteria; order Hyphomicrobiales; family Nitrobacteraceae; genus Bradyrhizobium; species Bradyrhizobium sp. USDA 4538. The sequence goes on along the minus strand of NZ_JALJZE010000001.1, from coordinate 3,998,305 downwards.
CCGGATCGCCGTTCGAGAGCACGACGAGCTTGTACTTGCGTTGCAGCCGCGCGAGCGCGTCCGGCACCTCCGGAAACGGCACCAGCTTCTCGATCTCGCCCACGAGGTAACGCACATCGTCCATCGTATAGTCGATCTTCGCTCGGTCCATGACGTGGGCAACCGCGCGGTGCCCGATCTCGCGATAGGGCGTGTGCTCGCGATGCAGCAGCGCATCGATCATCGAGTTCTCGAAATGCGTGCGACGCCACCACGTGACGAAGGAATCCGGATCGCCCTTCCAGCCCTTCTTCTCGAGGAACCGCGCCGCGATCCTGGTCAGGCCGCCCTGCATGTCGACGACCGTGCCGTACTGGTCGAACATGCAGATCTTCACGTCGCGCTTGATCGTCTCAAAGCTCATTGATGCCTCCTTGGTCCTGATCGATTGATACGCGCTGCACCATCATGGATGAAATGGATTTGTTATCTTTCGTCATTCACGATATGAATGATGGATGAACCTTCGATCCATCGACCTCAATCTGCTCGTCGCGCTGGACGCACTGCTGACCGAGCGTCACGTCACCAAGGCGGCGGATCGCGTCGGCCTCAGTCAACCGGCGATGAGCAATGCGCTCAACCGGTTGCGCGCGATGTTCAAGGACGAACTCCTGGTGCGGACCACGACCGGGATGAAGCCGACGCCCCGCGCCACCGAACTGGCGGAGCCGCTGCGCCAGGTCCTGCGCCAGGTCGAGCGCGTGATGGCGAGCGACGCCGGCTTCGATCCAGCCCGGACCGAACGCACCTTCACGATCAGGATGTCGGACATTCTCGCGTGCCTGCTGCTGCCGCGGCTCGCCGCAGCGCGGCCGCCGGAGGGCCGAATTTCCTACAACACGATCCATCTGCCACCCGCCCTGACGATCGATGCGCTGGAGCGGGACGAGATCGACGTCGCGGTGAGCATGGGGCTCGAGCATTCCGCATCGATCCGTTCCGAGACGCTGCTGCGCGACCGCATGGTCTGCCTGATGCGACGCGGACACCAGATCAAGCGCGCACGGCTGACCTTTGAGCGCTTCATCGCGCAGGAGCACATGAAGGTCTCGATGAGCCCGACCGATCTTCGCTTCGTCGACGACGTGCTCGCCGAACGCGGCCATCGAAGACGCATTGCCCTGAACGTGCCGCATTGGCTGGTCGTGCCTCACGTCTTGAAGAAGACCGATCTGCTCGCGGTGATGCCGAGGCACCTCGCGACCGTGCTGATGGACGACGATCTGAGGATGGAGGAACTGCCGTTCGAGTCCGCGCCGTTCGACTGGATGTTGTACTGGCACCGCAGATACGATCAGAGCAACGCCAACGGCTGGCTCCGCGACCGGATCAGGGCGGCGTGCTCCGACCTGAACTAGGCGCCGAGGTCCGCCGGCCTCCGCGCCATGGGCGATTGACGTGCTGCCTCGGCGTCCGTGACGGCCGATGCGTCCTCTAAAGAACGCCCCTTGGTCTCGAAACCGAACACGAGGAAGACCACGGCCTGGAAGACGAGGATGCCGGCCAAGGTCGTCAGCACGCCGGTCAGCCCCTGCCAGGCGAAGATCGCAACCACGACGTATTGAACCAGCGCGGTCGCGATGCGTCCGGACGTGGCGCAGATCGCCGTGCCGCGAAGCCGATACCGCGTCGGAAACAGTTCGGGGACGTGCATCGCGAACCCGGTCGCCAGCATGACGTAGATTGCGGTGATCAGCAGGAAGCCCACGGCCGCGAGCGCAACACCATCAGGCATGTATGGATAGGCGATACCGAGCGCCGCTGCCGCAATCGACGAACAGACGATCGACAGCCTGCGTCCGAGCCGGTCCGCCAGCACGAGCCCGATCAGCGAGCCGACCGGGCCGCCCAGCGCCATCACCGTGGTATAACCCAGCGAGGAAACCACGCTGTGGCCGCCCTTGACCATGAAGGTCGGCAGCCAGCCGATGAACCCGTAGAGGCTGAAGCCGACGACGATGTGCAACAGGCTGCCGAGCAGCGTGCGCGCGAGATACGGCGGCTGGAACAGACGCCAGACGGCGCCGGGAGACTCCTGCGCCGGCGCGCGGGCAGCGACGGCAGGCAGTGTCGCCTTGCGCGCGGCCTCGGCTTCGATCGCCGACAGGATCTTCTCGGCTTCATCGGCGCGTCCGTTGGCGGCGAGCCAGCGCGGCGATTCCGGCATCGACTTGCGCAGAATCCAGACGACCATCGCAAGGCAACCGACAAGGCCGAACATGTAGCGCCATCCAAGCGTCGGGATCAGCCACAGGCCGACCATCGACGAGACGAACAGCGAGAAATTGGTGATCACGGCCAGCAGCCCGATCCAGCGCCCACGCGAGGAAGCCGGCACGAATTCCGTCAACGTCGCGTAGCCGACCACGATCTCTGCGCCGAGGCCAATGCCGATGATGAAACGCAGGCCGATCAGGACGATCATGTTCGGCGCGAAGGCCGCGGCGATCGAGGCGAGGCCAAAGATCGCGAGGTTCATCTGATAGGAGAAGCGGCGGCCGAACCGATCGCCGAGGATGCCGGAGCACCACGCGCCGATCGTCATCCCGACGAAGGTCGCGGAGACGAATGCGGCGTTGAGCTCGAGCGTCGACCAGCCTTCCTTGAGCACGGCGCCCAGCACGCCGCCGGCCAGATAAATATCGAACGCGTCGAGGAACATGCCGGCGCCGATCAGGGCCAGGATGCGCCAGTGGAATCCGCAGATCGGCAGCCTGTCGAGGCGCGCACCCGCGTTGATGTCGATGTCGGCGGATCGCGCCATGCCAAACCTCCCTGCCCGGCCTTTGGCAGCCGGATGCTCCAGGCACCGATTGATGACGCGCAGGGGGTCGTCGTCCAATTCAAATCGAAAATTCGACTATTTGGCGCAGTGATGAAGCTGACGCGACCGCACCGTCGCGTTCCATCCTGACACCGAGCTGACTTGCATTCGCCGTCGTTAACGATCCCGCCGTCGCGCGATCTCGAAATCACGGTGTCAGCACAAACATTCACAACGGGTTCATGTCGCCGCCACTATTCGACTCCAACGCTGGGGGAAGAAGATTGGAGTATGTGCCATGCGCCGCATCGCCGGACTGCCTTTCGCCTTGGCTCTCAGCCTCTGCTGTCTCTCACCGCTCGCGCCAGCACGCGGGCAGCTTGCCATCGGCATCACCGTCAATGCGGCGCCGCCGCCATTGCCGGTCTATGTCCAGCCGCCGATCCCCGCGCCCGGCTACATCTGGACTCCGGGCTATTGGGCATGGAACGACGACACCGGTTACTACTGGGTGCCCGGCACATGGGTGCTTCCGCCAGCGCCCGAATTGCTGTGGACTCCCGGCTATTGGGGCTGGAGCGACGGCGCCTACGGCTTCCACGCCGGATATTGGGGCGCGACGGTCGGCTTCTACGGCGGCATCTCTTATGGCTTCGGCTACACCGGCGTCGGCTATGAGGGCGGCTACTGGCGCGGCGGCAGCTTCTTCTACAACAGTTCCGTCAACAACATCTCGAACGTCTCGGTCACCAACGTCTACAACAAGACCGTCGTCAACAACACGACCAACGTCAGCTACAACGGCGGCACCGGCGGCACTACGGTGAAGCCGACGCCACAGCAGCTCGCGGCCCAGAGCGCGCACCACGTGGCCGCGACCGGCGAGCAGACGCGACACGCGGAAGCGGCGATGAAGAATCCGGCGCTGACGCTCGCCAACAACCATGGTCATCCGGCGGTCGCCGCGACCGCGCACGCAGCACGGTTCAGCGGCGCCGGCGTGGTGGCCGCGCGCCCGGGCAAGCCGATCGCGGCGCCGCCGCCCCGACATGCGCAACCCACGGCCGCACACGCCTTGCCAACGGGACATGCACTCCCGACGGGGAATGCTCCGCCGCCAGGACACGCCCTGCCGACAGCAAGCGCTTCGCCGGCCGGACACGCTCTACCGACGGGGAACGCTTTGCCGCCGGGACACGCCTTGCCGACTGCGCATGCTCTCCCCGGCACCAGCGCACATCCCGCACCCGCGCCGCACGTCGCTCCGCCGGCGTCAAGACCGCAGCTCGTGCAGCATGCACCGCCGCAGCCACGCGCGGTCGCGCATCCACCGGCACCGCGCGTCGCGCAAGCGGTTGTGCATCGGCCCGCGCCGCCGCATGTGTCACGACCGGCGCCACGGCCGCATCCTGCTACGAGGCCGCATCCGGCGCCACGCCAGCACTCATGATCGGGCTCATCGGCGTGCCTGCAAGGGCACGCCGATTTCGTATGAGCCCCCATCGCGGGCACCACGGCCCGCGATGCAATGATCAATCCCTGACTTTTGGGCGCGACGCGCGTCGTCAAGCCAGCGCGTCAGCCGCGCACCTGATCCCGTCGTAGATCTCCTCGAGATCCGCCTCCGTGACGCAGTAGGGCGGCATGACGTAGATCGTGTTGCCGAGCGGCCGCAGCAGCAGGTTGCGGCGTTCGAAGAAGGCCTGAAGCTTTGGGCCGATGCCGGCGAGATAGCCTGCATCGCTTGTTTTCAGATCAAGTGCGGTGATGGTCCCGGTGCGGCGGACGTTCTCGAAGCGCGCGTCGGCACGGAACGCGGCGAGCAGACGCTCCTGCATCGCAGCCACCGCGGAGACGCGCGCGCCTGCACCGTGTTGCCAGAGCTCGAGGTTTGCTTTTGCAGCAGCGCAGGCGACCGGGTTTGCCGTGTAGGAGCTGGAATGGAAGAAGGTGCGCGAACGATCACTGGAATAATGTGCGTCGTAGATCTCGGCCCGGCAGAGCGTCACCGCGAGCGGCAGCGAACCGCCGGTGAGGCCCTTCGAATAGCAGGCGATATCGGGCCTAACGTCCGCCTGCTCGCAGGCGAACAAGGTGCCGGTGCGGCCCCAGCCGGTCATCACCTCGTCGGCGATGAACAACACGCCAGCGGCTGCGCAGATGCGTTTCATTTCCTTCAGCACCCAGGGCGGATACATCAGCATCCCGCCCGCACCCAGGATTAGCGGTTCGACAATGAACACTGCCGCGGATTCCTTCCTGCACGCGGCTTCGAGCGCGTCGAGCGTCGTCTGTTCATAGCCAGGCGCCGGAAACGGGATCGACGCGACGTCGAACAGCAGCGGCTCGTAAGCCCTGTTGAAGACGCCGCGCGCGCCGACCGACATCGTCCCGACCGTGTCGCCATGGTAGGAATTTTCCATCACGATGATCTGCGTGCGCGTCGCGCCGATATTGTGCCAGTAGCCGAGCGCCATCTTCAGCGCCACCTCGACGCTGGTCGAGCCAGAGTCGGAGAAGAACACGTAATCGAGCCCGTCGGGCGCCAGCTTCAACAGCTGCGCGGCGACCTGCTCGGCCGGATCGTGGGTATGGCCCGCGAAGATGATCTGGTTGAGCTGCTCCGCCTGGTCCTGGATCGCGCGCACGATGTGCGGATGGCAATGGCCGTGGGTCACGACCCACCAGGATGCGATCGCATCGATGATGCGGCGATCATCCGCGGTGTAGAGATAGGCGCCCTCCCCACGCACGATCCTCGTCATCTCGCCGTGCAGCGCGTGCTGGGTGAACGGGTGCCAGATCGGCGACTTCCGAGCGGATGTCATGGATTGAAATCTTCCCGCCGGAACGACGCCTTGAACGCTGCCTTCAGCGTGTCTGCCGCAAGCGGAGCAAGCCAGGGCAACCGGCCCAGCCGGCGCACCTGCCCGATCTCGCAGATCGCGCGCTCGCTCTCGGGATTGCTCTCGCCGATGAATGCGATCCCGTGAATGTCGATCCCGCGCGTGCGCAGCGCCTCGACCGACAACAGCGAGTGATTGATGGTGCCGAGCGCGGTGCGGGCGCACAGCACGACCGGAAGGCGCCATCGCGCGAAGATATCGATATAGAGCGTGTTGCCGTCGAGCGGCACCATCAGCCCGCCGGCGCCCTCGATCACCAGCGGACGGTCCCCGGCATCGGGCACGCCGAGCGCGGCAGCGTCGATGCGCACGCCGTCGAGTGCGGCAGACTGATGCGGCGAAGCCGGCGTTCGAAGCCGGTAACGCTCCTGCACGATGCGATCCGCCGGGAGCCCGCCAAGCCGTGCGACCAGTTGCGCATCGGTTTCCTCCTCGAGGCCGGCCTGAACCGGCTTCCAGTAGCGCGCGCCGAGGAAGCCGGCGAGGCCCGCGGAGAACACCGTCTTCCCGATCCCGGTATCGGTGCCGGTGATCACGATCCGGCTCGTCATCGCGACCAGCCTTTGGTCTCGTCGACCAGCGCGTCGAGCAGCGCGCGCACGTCGTCCTCGTCGACATTAAGGGTCAGCGCAATCCGCAACCGGGCAGAGCCTGCCGGCACGGTCGGCGGCCTGATGCCTCTGATATCGAAGCCGCGCGCCTGCAGCGCAGACGCAAGCTGCATCGCACGCGCATTGTCGCCGACGATATAGGGCACGATCTGCGAGCGCGACGGGCTGCGCCAACCGCGCAGGTCGAGCTCGCGATGCGTGAACGCGACCAGTTTTGCCAGGCGCTGCTGATGCACGGGCTCCTGCTGCAGGATCAGCACCGCCTCGCGCACGGCGACGGCCACAAGTGGCGACGGTGCAGTGGCGAAGATGAACGGGCGGCAGCGATTGACCATGAAGTCGCGCAGCACGGTCGAAGCCGTGACCAGCGCGCCGGCGGCGCCCAGCGCCTTGCCGCAGGTATGAACGATCACGAGGTTCTCGCGCCCCTCATAGGACGCCGTCAGCCCACGCCCCTGCTCGCCATAGACGCCGGTGCCATGCGCCTCGTCCACCATCAGGAACGCGTCGTGCCGGTCCGCGATGGCGACGAGGTCGTCGAGCGGCGCGACGTCGCCGTCCATGCTGTAGACGCTTTCGACCACGATCCAGACCCGGCCCGTGCCACCCTCGGCGCGCCAGCCGCGAATGGTGGCTTCGACCGACCCGGGATCATTGTGCGCGCTGATCCGGAATTCGGCCCGGCCGGCGCGCGCGCCTTCATGGATGCTGGCGTGCACGAGAGAATCGAGCACCAGGAGGTCGCCGCGCTGCGGCAGCGTCGTCAGCACGGCGAAATTGGCGACATAGCCGCCACCGAAGAACAGCGCCGTCTCGGCTCCAAAGAACGCGGCGGCTTCGGCCTCTAGCCGTTCGTGCTCCTCGCAATTGCCGCGCAGCAGCCGCGACCCACCGGCGCCGATCGGTGTGCCGGCCTCGAGCGCGGCCGAGACCGCATTCTTGATGCGCGGCGCGTTCGCGAGCGCCAGATAGTCGTTCGAGACGAAATCGATGCCCGCGCGCGGCTTAAGACCGCGCAGCCGATCGTCCTTGCTCAGGGCGTGCAAGGCCGCGGCGTAATCAGCGACCTTGGCCGCATGGATTGCGCTCATGCTTCTCTCTCAGATTTGTAGTTGGTCGCGCGGCGAATCCCGCCGCGCGCGTGCCGGAGTTGCGCTCAGGCGAGGGCGGAGTTGATGCCGAGCCGGTCCAGCAAATCGGCGTCGCGATCGCGCTGCGGGTTCCTGGTGGTCAGCAGCACATCGCCGATGAAGATCGAATTCGCGCCGGCGAGGAAGCACATCGCCTGCAGCTCGTCGGTCATGTATTGCCGTCCGGCCGACAGCCGCACCACGCTCTTCGGCATCATGATCCGCGCAGTGGCAACCAGACGCACCAGCGCGATCGGATCGGGCCGTTCCGCGGTGTCGTTGACCGGAACGCCCTTGACCTCGTTCCACAGATTGATCGGCACGCTCTCCGGATGGCTGGGGAGATTGGCAAGCAGCATCAGCATGCCGAGCCGGTCATCGACCTGTTCACCCATGCCGATAATGCCGCCGCAGCAGACCTTGATGCCGGCGTCGCGCACATGCGCGAGCGTATCGATGCGATCCTGCAGGGTGCGGGTGGTGATGATCTTGTCGTAGAACTCGGGCGAGGTGTCGACGTTGTGGTTGTAGAAATCGAGCCCGGCGTCAGAGAGACGCTCGGCCTGCTTTGGCGTCAGCATGCCGAGCGTGACGCAGGTTTCCATGCCGAGGCCCTTCACCGCGCTGACCATGTCGCAGACCTGATCGAGATCGCGGTCCTTCGGGCTGCGCCAGGCCGCAGCCATGCAGAAGCGGGTTGCGCCGGCGTCCTTGGCGCGCTGCGCGACCGCGACCACTTCGTCCCGCGGCATCAGGCGAGTGGCCTTCAGGCCGGTGTCGTAATGCGCGCTTTGCGAGCAGTAGCCGCAGTCTTCCGGGCAGCCGCCGGTCTTGATGCTGAGCAGGCTCGCGGTTTCGACATGGTTCGGATTGAAGTTGGCGCGATGCACGCCTTGCGCCTGAAACATCAAATCCGCGAACGGCAAATTGTAGAGTGCTTCAGCCTCGGTACGGTCCCAGGTCTTGCGGGGCGCTGCACTGGTGCCGCTGTCGGTCCGTTCGATTTCCACGACATCAACCATATGGCTTGCTTTCTCGTTTGCTGTGGATCATAGATAATCTGGTATATTATCTATGATCTGTGGACTTAGAACGATGCTAGCCGAGCCAGTACGCGCGCGCACCCGTTTTTACGATAGATAATCTATGACGAGCGAAGGCGAGAACACGACCACCGCGGGGCGCATCGCCGAAGCGATCGGCGAGCGCATCATCAACGGCGAATTGCTGCCGGACGCGCCGCTGCGGCAGGATCATGTCGCGCGCGAATTCCATTCGAGCCACGTGCCGGTGCGCGAGGCCTTCAGGCAATTGGAGGCGCAGCATCTCGTTGTTGCGGTGCCGCGACGCGGGGTGCGGGTCGCGCCGCTCGACACCAGGTCGGTGAAGGAAATCGCCGAGATGCGCGCCGCGCTCGAGGTGGTCGCGTTGCGCAATGCCGCCCCCAGGCTCACATCGGCCCATCTGGCACGGATCGAACTCGCCATGATCGAAGGCGACAATGCCGAGACGGTGCAGGATTTCGAGATGGCCAATCGCGCCTTTCACCATGCGCTGGTGGCGCCGTGCGCGATGCCGCGGCTGCTTGCCAGCCTCGACGGCCTGCAGCTTGCGAATTCGCGACTGGTGTTCGCGATGGCGCGCAACGCCGGCTGGCGGCCGCGGCCGAGCCAGGATCATCGCGTGATCCTGCAGGCGCTGCGCGCACGCAACATCGAACAGGCCTGCAGCCTGCTGGCGCGGCATATTCAGACTATCGAGCGGCTTGCCCTGCCGGCAGCGTGATCACTTTGCTCCGAATCGAGCGGCGGACTCCGGTTCACCTCGCCCCGCGTGCGGGGAGAGGTCGGAACGCATCGGCAGATGCGTTCCGGGTGAGAGGGGGAGTCTCCGCGAGAGTATCTGTCTCCGCGTGTGCGGAGGCAGCCCCTCACCCCCAACCCTCTCCCCGTAAGAACGGGGCGAGGGACGCGTCGCCTTTGCGACCGCCATTCAATCTAATCCCATCACTCTCTAAGCGATCGCGACGATCTCCAGCTCCTGATCGCCCGAGCCTGCGACGTCGCCCAGGGCTTTGCCCATCAGCGACCTCGCTACCGGCGAGACAAAGGAAATCGAGCCTGCCTTTGGGTCGGCTTCGTCCTCGCCGACAATGCGATAGGTCTGCACCCGCCCGTCGGCGCGGCTGAAAGTCACCGTGCTGCCGAAGGCAACAGTTTCGGTGGAAGCAGGGTCAGGCACGACCTGCGCGGTGCGGAGCCGCTCTGTGAGATAGCGCGCGTCGCGCAACGGAACCGCCGACTGCCGCCGCCGTTCGTTGATATCGTCCAGCTGCTGCGCGGCCTCAAGGGCCTCGCGTGCCGCCTGGAGCTCACGCTCCAGCGCCTTGCGTCCTGCTTCGGTCACCAGGTTGGGATGCGGCGAAATGGGGCGGTCCGGCAACAGCGTTTCGGACGCGGTCTCGGCACTTTCTTCCTTGGTGAAGGCAACGCTCAATCCAGAACTCCATCGATGAGGCCAGTAGCATAGACCCGCCCCCACGCGCCTCCCTAATGCGCGAAGGGATTAGGCAGGATCTAATGCGAGGCAGGCTGTTCCGCCTTGGTCCGTCTGCCGAAGCGGTTCTTTACACCCTCGCGCCAGCCCTGGAAGGTGACGAACAGCATCGGCACCAGGAAGATGCCGACCGAGCTTGCGGCGAGCATACCGCCGAACACCGCGGTGCCGACCGCACGGCGGCTGATTTCCGCGGCACCGGTCGCGACCACCAGCGGCACCAGGCCGAGGATGAAGGCAATTGATGTCATCATGACGGCGCGGAAGCGCATTTGCGCGCCCATCGTCGCGGCCTCCGCGATCGGCTTGCCGGCCTCGCGCTGCTCCTTGGCGAACTCGACGATCAGGATGCCGTTCTTGGCGGCGAGCGCGATCAGCACCACGAGGCCGATCTGACCGTAGAGATCGAGGTTGAGGCCCGCGAGCTTGATCGCAAGATAGGAACCGAACACGCCGACCGTGACCGATAGCAGCACGGGAATCGGGATCGTCCAGCTCTCATACAGCGCGACCAGGAACAGATAGGCAAACAGCACCGCGAGGCCGAGAATGATGCCGGTCTGGCCGGAGGCCGCCTGCTCCTGATAGGCCGTGCCGGTCCACTCGTAGGAATAGCCGGAAGGCAGCGTCGACTTGGAGAGCTCGGCCATCGTCGCGATCGCGGTGCCCGAGGACACGCCCGCCGCCGGGCTGCCGTTCACGGTGACCGAACGATAATTGTTGTAGCGCGTGATCACCTGCGGTCCGGTCACGATGCGCAGGCTTGCGATCGAACGGATCGGCACCATCTCGCCGCCGCTGTTGCGCACATAGATCTGCCAGATGTCGGGAATGTCGCGGCGATCGGCTGCATCGCCCTGCACATTGACCTGCCAGGTGCGGCCGAACAGGTTGAAGTTGTTGACGTAGATGCCGCCGAGCGTGGCCTGCAGCGCGGTGAAGACGTCGGCCATGTTGAGGCCGAGCGCCTGCGCCTTGGCGCGATCGATATCGAGATAGACCGACGGGTTGGTCGCGGTGAAGGTCGAGAACACGCGGGCCAGATTCGGATTGCGGTTGGCAGCACCGATCAGCCCGCCCATCACGCTGCTGAGCGAGGCCGGATCCTGCCCTTCGAGCGCCTCGAGCTGATATTCGAATCCGCCGGAGGTCGAAAGCCCGATGATCGGCGGCAGGTTGAACGGCAGCACCGAAGCCTGGCGAATCTGCGATCCCCCGACGAAGGTCTGCCCGATCGCCGCCTGCACCGAGTCGGTGACGGCCTTGCGGTCGGCGAACGCCTTCATGCGCGCCACCATGAATGCCGAATTCGGCTCGCTGGCACCGTCGAGCAGCGAGAAGCCGATGATCGACAGCACATGGTCGATCGCCGGATTCTTCTTTAAGAGCGCCTCGACCTGCTTGGTGACCTCGCTGGTGCGTGCCACCGACGCGCCGTCGGGCAATTGCACCGCGATGAAGAAGGCGCCCTGATCCTCCTCGGGCAGGAAGCCGGTCGGCGTGATCTTCGACACGCCGAACACCGCGCCGGCAAACACCAGCACCGCAACCAGTGACAGCACCGCCACACGAACCAGCCGTTGCACCACGCCGGCGTAGCGGTCGCGTACCCAGTCGATGCTGCCGAGCACCCGTCCCATGATGCCGCGGCGCGGCCCGCCATGACGCAGGAACACGGCGCACAGTGCCGGCGACAAGGTCAGCGCATTCAGCGCCGAGATCACCATCGCGGCGCTGATCGTCACCGCGAACTGGCGGAACAGCGTGCCGGAAATGCCGGGGATGAACGCGATCGGCACGAACACCGAGAGCAGCACCAGCGAGATCGCGATGATCGGCGCCGTGATCTGCGCCATCGCCTTCTTGGTGGCGTCGGCCGGCGACAGCTCCGGCTCCTCCTCCATGACGCGCTCGACGTTCTCGACCACGACGATGGCGTCGTCGACCACGATGCCGATCGCCAGCACCATCGCCAGCAGCGAGACCGTATTGGCGGAATAGCCGAGCGCCAGCAGCACCGCGAAGGCGCCGATCAGGCTGACCGGAACCGCGACCGCCGGGATCACCGTGGCGCGCAGATTGCCGAGGAACAGGAACACCACGATCACGACGAGCACGAAGGCCTCGCCGAGCGTCTTCATCACCTCCTTGATCGTATCGGACACGAAGGTGGTGGAGTCGTACTGCACGAGATAGGTCAGCCCCGGCGGAAACCGCTCCGACAGCCGCGCAAGCGTGGCCTGCACCGCCTTGGCCGTGGTCACGGCATTGGCGCCGGGCGCGAGATAGATGCCCATCGGCACGCCGGGATTGCCGTCGATCCGCGACTCCGAATCCATGTTCTGCGCGCCGATCTCGACGCGGGCAACGTCCCTGATCCGCAGCACCGATCCATCCGGATTGGCCCGCAGCACGATGTCGCCGAACTGCTTGGATGTCGTCAGGCGGCCCTGCGTCTGCACGTTGAACTGGAACTGCTGGTCATTGCTGATCGGACGCGCGCCGATGCGGCCGACCGGCGCCTGCACGCTTTGGGCCCGGATCGCGGCGATCACGTCCGACGGCGCCAGATTGAGGCTGGTCAGGCGCTGGGTGTCGAACCAGATCCGCATCGAATAGTTCAGCTTCGCGAACAGCGAGGCCTGTCCGACACCAGGCGTGCGCGAGATCGCGTCCAGCACGTTGATGATGGCGTAGTTGGTGATGAACAGCGGATCCTGATCGCCGCTCTTGCTGTACAGCACGATGAATTGCAGCACCGCCGAGGATTTCTTCTGCACGGTCAGGCCCTGCGCCTGCACCTCGGTCGGCAATTGCGCGAGCGCGCTTTGCACGCGGTTGTTGACGTTGACGGTGTTGATATCGGGATCGGTGCCGAGCGCGAAGGAGACCGTCAGCGTGTAGCTGCCGTCATTGCCACTGGTCGACTTCATGTAGAGCATCTTGTCGACGCCCACGACCTGCGCTTCCAGCGGCTGGGCGACGCTCGATTCCACCACTTCGGCCGATGCGCCGGGGAATACGGCGGAGACCGTGACCTGCGGCGGCACGATGTCCGGAAACTGCGCGACCGGAATCTGCATCAGCGCCAGCGCGCCCGCGATCGTGATCACGAACGCGATGACGATCGCAAGCCGCGGACGATCGACGAAGACGGCAGAAATCATGGGTTATTACCCGTCGATTTCGGCGCGCTGCTCGCGGCGCCATCCGCCGAAACCTTCATGCTCGACTGGATCAGCGCGCTGACGGGCCCCGGCGCCACCACCTCGCCCGGCTTGACCTTCTGCAACCCCTCGACGACGACCTTGTCGCCGAGCGAGATGCCGCTCGTCACCGCCGCGATCGTTGCTGTCGATTGCCCAAGCTGGATCCGCCTTTGCTCGGCCTTGTTGTCCGCGCCGACGACATAGACATATTCGCCTTGCTGGTCCGACAGCACCGCCGAACGCGGGATCGCGAGCACCTCGACCGGCTGCACGCCTTCGAGGAGAACGGTCACGAACTCATTGTCGGTGAGTTCGCGGAGCGAGCCGCCGGCCGCGACGGAAGTATATGTCGGCGGATTGGGGATGGTGCCGCGCAGGGAGATGGTATCGGTGTTCTGCGCGATCGTGTTGTTGACGAAGTTCAGTTCGCCGGTCTTGTCGAAGAGCCGGCCGTCCGGCAACCGCAGGCGGATGACGACGGCCTTGAAGCCGCCGCGCGTCGCATAACGGTCGCGCAGATCGAGCGCCTCGCGCACCGGCACGGGAAAGGTGACGTACATCGGGTCCTGGCTGACGATTGTCGTCAGGGTTCCCGAGCTCGGCGTCACGACGTTGCCCTCGGTGACCGCGGTGCGTCCGATCCTGCCGTCGATCGGCGAGTGGATCATGGTGTAGTCGAGATTGATCTGGGACAGGTCGACCTGCGCCTGCGCGGCCTGCACCTGCGCCTCGAGGCTCTGCTGGTTGGCGACCGCCGCATCAACATTGGATTGCTGGCCGGCCGGGCCGCCCATCAGAGCCTTGGCGCGATCGGTGGTCAGCTTGGCGTTGACCAGCGTCGCCTGCAACTGAGCGACCTGTGCCTTCTTCGATGCGAGATCGGCTTCGAACGGTCCGCGCTCGAGTTGATACAAGAGATCACCGGCCTTGACCTCGGAGCCCTCGACAAAGTTCCGCTTGTCCAGGAACGCGGTCACACGCGCCACCACGTTGACGCGGTTGGGGGCTTCGATGCGTCCGAGAAATTCATTGGTTTCGGTGATCGGCCGCTTCACCGCCTCGAACACGCCCACGGCAGGAGGCCCGGGTGGCCCCGCCTGGGCATGGGCCGCCGATACTCCCGCCGCCATTAGTCCCGCCGATACGAGAAACCCTGCCAAGCCACCGAGCATGCGTTCCGTACCACTCATGCAGTCCAACCCTTCGGCTACCAACAGACGCTACGAGACGGATATGACGTCGAGTTCCCTCAGACCCGAAGGTCAGGATGGGCAGGTGCGTTGCAGCAGATCATAACGCGGCCAATCCGACAATGCTGTAAGCTGATCGCGATCGTTGCGCCGATCCCGACGACAGCCAGCTTTGTGAAGCGCTGCGACGCCACCATGACACAGCCATTGCGGCCGCGCGGACCAGCTCAGTACATGCCGCCGGCGCCGAAAGCTCCCGTCAATGTGATCCCACACGAGCGCACTCTCGGTACCCTCGAGGTCAGGCTGCGCTCACAACGCGATGGCGTTCTTCAAGCGAGAGGTGTCTTGATAGGCTGGCGACGCCAGACGTTCGGATAGCCACGGCCGCGCGCGCTTGCCGCTGACCTCGTGCACACCGTCGAAGATGTCCATGTCGATCAAATGCGGATGGCCTGACGATGCGTAGATCGACTGCATTTGAGAAAACTTTTCATCCCGCCCAAGTTCCAGCGCGTTTGCACCGTCACGGCTCCCGATCTCGACGAACAGCGGGCACGGGCAGAGCAAGTACGCCAGCTCCGCGCCGGCGTACTTGGCGCGGCCGTTGCTGAAATGAATGTAAGCCGCAAGTTCGACGCCGAGATTCCTGGTGATCACGGATGACGTCAGAAACTTCTTCTCGTCGCGCATATATCCGGACACGACAGTCGGCCGCATCCGCCCCGTCGCGGCTTCCAGATGCAGCGCGAGAAAGGCGCCCCAGGACACCCCGTAGACGCCGACATTCAAACCCGACACGCCGGTGAGCTTCCTGCAAACGATTTCGCCGGCGTCAAGCGATGCGCATGACACGTTGTGCGCGGAGACACCGTGGGATGCCAGCATCGCGGCGATGTTGTTCTGGCTCTCCTGATTTCCGATCTGGATGATGTAAGGACACCAGACGACGTAGCCGTCCCCACATAGCCGTTTGCCGAGCGCGTTCATGTAGTCCTTGTCGGCATCGTCGAAGCAGCGCTCCGGCGTGCTCGCCATGCCGTGGCCGAGCAGGATCAACCCCTTGAATTCTCCGTCGGGAATTCCAAGACATCCGCGCACCGGCACGCCGCATTCCAGATCGAACTCGACCTTCACGACCGAGAAGCCATCCGCGGGCGCGCGCCAGTGAACCCGGATCTCGTCGTGCGACGGCCGATAAAGCCGCCGCGCCCGGAACAGAGATCGCATCTCTCCGCGAATCTCCGAACCGGTTGCGACCGCATGCAGCCTGCCGCTTGCCGCGATATCGAACAACGACCGGCAGAACTGATCGTAGCCAAGGGTCGGCAAGTCGACATTCGCGCATGATCCCTGGCAATGGTCCAGCGCCAGCCTGTCGTTGCCGGTCCGCGACGAGGGGCCGACCAGCGTCATCAACAATCCGGAAAGAGCCCTGCGACTGATCATCGACTCTCCCCGAGCCGACGATGGCTCGCATGAATGTCAGAGGTGGCCGCTCCAAGCGCGATGAGACCCGGTTTGAATCGTCATCGCGCTTAAGGCCGCCCCTTAGGCATGATCCTTTTCGGAAAACCGCTTCGCACTTTTCCGGATCATGCCCTAGCTGGCGCCACGGGTTGCGCGGATACAAATTAAAGGATGTTCATGCTCGAACGATCGCGTGCAGCGTTGCAAATGTGTGACGCCGGCGGGGCTGGCGCAGCGCCAGTCACGCCAATCGGGATTCGAGATGCTTCCGAATATTTCCACCTGTCACGCAGCTTCGATTTTGCCACACGCGGCGATGATCGTCGGGCCCTGATTATCGGGTCTTCATCAAGTCTCTATCGAGTCTCTATCAAGTCTTGGGCCTGCCCCGCCGACCTGGCATCGGCCTTGGAATGCGTCGTCCGGGCGCCGGCGGCCGCGCGCCGGGTCGCAGCCGAGCGAGCGAGGCTCCAGGCGCCCGCGCGAAAATCGCGAAGAAGAGCGGCGAAAACGTCGTAATTCCCTCCTGATGCGCGTGAACGCGCACCGGAATAACCCGGACTCGTGGCTCGGGCTGAATTGCTTTACGCAATATTTCCGGGGTAGCCGGGTTTATCTATTGGGCAACAACGGTTTTTGGGATGACCGATGGCGAACGACCTGCACGAGCATCTGATTGAACTGGCCTATGAGGCCGCGGTCATCCCCGAATTGTGGCCGAATGTCCTGCATCAGGTCGGTGCAATCGCGCGTGCGCGCGGTATCGTGCTGCTGACGGCGGCCCCACACGACGTCCGCTGGGTCGCGTCGCCCGACATGCACGACGACACGGTGGCCTATGTCGAGGGCGGCTGGCACGAGCGCAACGGGCGATTGCCGCGCCTGCTCGCGGCCAACCATGCCGGCTTCCTGCGCGACATCGACGTGTTCGATACGCCCGAGGAGGTGCAGCAGGACTTCCAGATCCGCGAATTCTTCCGCCCGCGCGGGCTCGGATGGGGCGCCGGTACTGCGATCGCGGTGCCGAGCGGCGACGTGCTGATCTACAGCGTCGAGCGCGAATACCAGCACGGACCGATCGAGCGGGAAGCAATCGAGCAGCTCGACGCGCTGCGGCCGCATCTGGCGCGTGCCGCGCTGCTGTCGGCACGGCTCGGGATGGAGCGCGCCAGGGCGGCAACCGAATCGCTGGCGATGCTCGGCCTGCCCGCGGCAGTGCTGCGGCGCGGCGGCCGCCTGATGGCGGCCAACGCGCTGTTCGACCGCCTCGTGCCCGACGTGATGCAGGATCGCGGCGAGCGCCTGACGCTGGCGGCGACCACTGCCGACGCGCTGTTCGCCCAGGCGCTGGCCGCACTTGATCAGGGACTGATCGGCGTGGAGGTACGCTCGGTGCCGATCGCGGCGCAGGAGGATCGGCCGCCGCTGATCGTGCATCTGGTCCCGATCCACGGCGCAGCGCGTGACCTGTTCGATCGCGCGGCGGCGATCGTGATCGTGACGCCGGTGGTGCCGGCCGAGGTGCCGACCGCGGAGGTGCTGCAGGGCCTGTTCGACTTGACGCCGGCGGAGGCGCGCGTCGCGCGCGGCATTGGCGAAGGACGCACCGTCGAGGCAATCGCCGGCGCATTCGGCATTTCCCGCGAAACGGTTCGCAACCAGCTCAAGGCGGTGTTGGCCAAGACCGGACTGGGCCGGCAGGTCGAGCTGGCCAGACTGCTCGCCGGCGCGAAGGTGCCGCCGGGGTCGTCAGGAGACTAGCGCACGCCGCGCAAGCCTCGGTACAGGGGTCGATGCGATCCTCCGGGAATTCGCAAAACGATCGCATGTTCAAACGGCACCGGTTACGCTAGGGGTAGCTCCCGTCCCTCCGTGCGCCCTCCCGGCGCATGTCCAGTCAATGAGTGCATCTGAATGGCCGAAGCCGACCTCGACGCCGTCATCCGGCAAACCGCAAAAGCGCAGACCAAGGCCGTGATGGCGGCTGCCAAGAAACGCCAGGCCGTCTGGGTCACGCGCGCCGCCAAGGCCAAGGACAAGGAGACCAAGGCGCGCTTCCGCTTCCTGGCCAAGAGCACGATGATGAACGCAACCGCGACCGCCAAGCGGTTGCAGAATTCGGCCGAGAACGCCGCCGACGCCTATGCGCGCGCCATGAAGAAGGCGATGGAAGAGCCGCCGCCGGCCAAGAAGCCTACGAAGAAGAAAGCCGACGGCTAGTCGATGCCGCGTTACGTCGCCCTGCTGCGCGCGGTCAATGTCGGCGGCACCGGCAAGCTGCCGATGACCGAGTTGAAGGCGATGTGCGTCGACGAGGGATTTGCCGACGCGCAGACCTATATCGCCAGCGGCAATGTCGTATTCTCCTCGAAGCTCGGCGCGGCCAAGGTCAAGGCCGCGCTGGAGCGGCGGCTGCAGGCCTATGCCGGCAAGCCGGTCGGCATCGTCATCCGCAGCGCGGACGAGATCGCCGCGGTGCTGAGGGCCAATCCGTTTCCGAAAGCGCCGCCGAACTATACTGTCGCGATCTTCCTCGACGAGCCGCCGCCGAAGGATGCCTTGAAGGACATCAAGGGCCAGCAGGACGAAGAGGTGCGGCTCGGCAAGCGCGAGATCTATGTCGCCTATGGCAGCGGCATGGGCCGCTCGAAGCTGAAGATCCCCGCCGCCGCCAAGGGTACCGCGCGCAACATCAACACCATCGCGAAGCTCGCCGAGCTGGCGGCGGGTGACAACGAGGGTTAGTTCGCCCATTGAAATCCGTCATCCTGAGGAGCGCGCACTTGCGCGCGTCTCGAAGGATCGACGGCCCGGCTGGTGGCCGATTCATCCTTCGAGGCTCGCCCCGCTCGCGCCTCAGGATGACGGTCAAGCAGTCTGACAGCTAACTTTCCCGGACCGCGAATCCTTCGGAGCTGAGCCTTGCCAGCACGTCCTCCAGATGGGCGCGGTCGCGGGTTTCGATCACGAGCTCGAGCAGCGTCGCCTTCGCCGGAAGGTCGGAGAAGGTGCGCTGATGCGAGACCTCGATGATATTGGCGCCGGCATCGGCAAGCAGGATCGACACCGCCGCGAGCTGTCCGGGCCGGTCGACGATGTCGAGCGCCAGTTGCGTCAGTCGTCCCTCGCGCGCGAGCTCGCGGGTCAGGACCGAGGCAATCAGCCTGGTGTCGATATTGCCGCCGGTCAGCACCAGGCCGACTGAGCTGCCCGCAAAGCGCTCGGGAGCTGCGAGCACCGCCGCGAGACCGGCGGCGCCGGCGCCTTCGACCACCGTCTTTTCGATCGAGATCAGGGTCGCGACCGCGCGCTCGATCTGGTCCTCGCTGACCAGGATGATGTCGTCAACGAGCTCGCGCACGATTTTCGTGGTGATCTGCCCGGGCGCCTTGACCGCAATGCCCTCGGCGAGGGTGTCGCCGCGCATCGGCAGCTGCTCGCCTTTGACCGCATTGTACATTGACGGATAGAGCTGGGCCTGCACGCCGACGACCTGGATCGACGGCTTCAGTGCCTTCGCGGCCGTGGCGATGCCCGAGATCAGCCCGCCGCCGCCGATCGGTACCACCAGGATATCGAGCTCCGGCACCGTCGCGAGCATTTCAAGTCCGATCGTGCCTTGCCCTGCAATGATCAACGGATCGTCATAGGGATGGATCAGGATCAGGCCCTTCTGCGCAGCATGCGAGCCAACGAACGCGAAGCATTCTTCCAGCGTCTGCCCGGTGATGATGACCTCGGCGCCGTGCCGCCTGGTGTTCTCGATCTTCACCATCGGCGTCCCGATCGGCATCACGATGGTAGCGGGGATGCCGAGCCGCTTGGCGTGATAGGCCACGCCCTGGGCGTGATTGCCGGCAGACATCGCGATCACGCCGCGCTTGCGCTCCTCTGGCGACAGCGCCTGCAGGCGATTCAGCGCGCCGCGCTCCTTGAACGTCGCGGTGAACTGCAGGTTCTCGAATTTGAGGAACAGGCGGCAGCCGCAGATCTCGCCCAGCGTGCGGCTCTCGTTGCAGGCCGTGACCATGACCGCATCCCGGATCACATCCGCGGCACGGCGTATGTCGGCAAGGGTGATGGCGGCGGTATGGGCAGGCTGCGGCATCGGGTTTCGCTTTGGTCCGTTTCGTCAGACGGAACCTAGCGGGTTTCGGCGCCGAACACGACCGCGCTTTAGCGTGCGGTCAACACCCGTTCCTCCGGCCTCGCCGGCCCGGTCAGTTGAACCTCATCACATTTCGGGCATACCAGCGCGGTGCGGAAATGCTTGTCGAGCACAATGGTTCGCGTCCTGCCGCACTGGCAGCGCATCGGCTTATCCATGGAAGACCGGCCCGGGTTAGAGATGCAAGGAAAGCGTGCGCCCGGCTACCTCGGTCCGGTTAACCCAATATGACTTGAGGCCGGATAATTTGTCGCGCGGCTAGAAGAGACCAGCGCTGAGATCGAGGCCGTAGCTTGCCCTGAGCGCCGCGACGAACAGGACCGCGGAGGCAAGCAGCAGGACATGCCGGGCGATGCTGCTCCGAAGCGAATTGGCCGGAAACGCGCGTGCGATCGATTGAGCCAAAGCAGTCATTTGCGACCTCCGGAGCCACCTCCCGAAGGTAGGTCGCGGGCAGCGCAGTGAGGTTCAATGCGGCTCGCGGATCGGCCGGCGGCGCGCCAATGTGCTCTGTTCGGGATCACTCGGTGCCCGCACCCGATTCTTGAAGCGGTGACCGACCACGATCAGCCTGCCCTCGGCGCGGATTACGGTATCGGCCGATGGCGCGGACGGCAGATTGTCTTGCGTGACCGCTTCCAGTGCACGCAGGAACTCGCTACCGGCCGATGTGATCTCCCAGCCTTCGACGTCACGGAGCACATAGCCATGGCTAAAGATGTCGAGTTCGGGGACCCGCGACGCCAGACGTTTGATCCGCGCATGCCAATCGTCGCCGCTCGATGAGAGCACGGCGAGATCGTGCTTGAGTGAATTGATTGTGGCTTTGCCGCGGACGTGACTGGCCAATATTTTTAAGATCGCAACCTGTATGCTCAACTCGACGCCTCGACCGCCACGGTTCTTTTTGTTCTGCGCAGCCGACCTGGAAATTATCGCGCTGATGACTCAGGCGTCCAGTCATCAGCGCCAGTTATCCAGAACCCGACAAGACGGTATCGACTTACGCCGCGCGTGATGCGCCGACGCGGCGCTCGGGCCGGTGCGACGACATCGATTCCTCCTCCATATCCTGCGGCGCGCCCCAAAATTCCTGCACGGTGGGCCCGTTCTTCAACCTCTTGTCGCGCAGAAAGCCGAGGATTTCGTGCGGCCAGACCCGGCGGCCCATCTGCGTGTACCAGCGCATCGCGTGACGAAGTCCGGCGTCGCGGTGAAGCAGCACGCGAAGCAGCGCCTTCGGGCGGCACTGCAGCACCATCTCGGTGAACTTGAACCAGAGCAGCACGCGCCATGGCGGCATGTGCCGGGTCGCCAGCACCTGATGCTTGTAGTCCCAGAGCCTGCGATCGGTCTGGATGACGCGCCGCTCCGCCGCGAGACGGAAATAGGGCGTCCAGCGATGCGGCGTGACGTAGAGCATCTGGATCTGGTCGGGATCATAGGACAACAGCTGCCTGAGACCGCGCCAATGATCGCGATCGGTCTCCTCCTCGAAGCCGACCACCCAGGTCGCCATCGACAGGATGCCGTGCTGGCGCATCAAGCGGATGGCTTCGCGATCGATCGTGGTGGTCGCGCCCTTGCGGATCAGCTCCAGCGTCTTCTCGTCGGTGTTCTCCATGCCGAGCAGGAAGCGCTGCCACCCCGCTTTCTTGTAGAGATGCAGGATGTCGGCATCGCGCACGATGTCGTCGGCGCGGGTCGAGCCGACGAGGATCAGATCGACATCCTCCGCGATCAAGGCCTCGAGAAAGGCCCGCCACGCCTTCTTCGAGACGGTCGGATTCTCGTCGGCGAAATTGATCACCTTGACGCCGTGCTCGCGATGGAGCCGCGCCAGCTCCTTCGCAAACCGCACGGGATCGCGACGCCGCCATCGCGTCCAGAAGCCGCGCTGGCCGCAGTAATTGCAGAGATGCGGACAGCCGCGCGAGAACTGCACGACGACGGCGCACAGGCCGCCCCAATAGCTGTAGCGCGCGTGATCGATCAATTCCCAGCCGATGCGATAGGCATCGAGATCACGGATGACAGGCGCAGGCGGCGTGACGCGCGGCCCATAATCGTCGCGGAATGCGATGCCGTTGATGATGCGAAGATCCTCGCCGGCCTCCAGCGCCCGCATCAGACGCCGCGCGGTCTCTTCGCCCTCGCCGCGCACGATCGCGGTGACGTAGCGCTCCTCGCGCAGGATGTCGCGCCAGTGATAGGTCGGAAACACGCCGCCATAGACGATCCGGACACCGGGCACGGCCTTGACGACCGCCTGCGCCACCTCGGCGATGACAGGATGGCCCGACGTCGAGCCGGAATGGCCGAACAGCACCGCATCCGGTGCAAATCTCGATGCCTCCGCCACGATGGCTTGGACCGGCATCGGCCCGAACTCGGCATCGATAAGACCAACGTCGTGGCCGTCATCGATCAGGGGGCCGCCGATCGACAGCAGGCCGAGTGGCGGCAGATGGTCGTCGGGGATCCGGCTGCCGATCGCCGGATGCGGTACATTGATGAGAAGAATGCGCATGGATGATCGCTCCCGCTTTGGTTGGCGTGATCGTTCGTCCCCGCATCTTGTGAGAGAGAGCCCAACCCGCCGGCCGGGCTTTAGGAAGAGAGCAGTTGGCGCGGCTTGACGCGCTAGAGGTTCGGCACCTCCGCCGGCGCGATCGCGGTCAGTCCGCCGAAGCGGCGCTCGCGGCGATGGAAGGAGCCGAGTGCGTCGGCGAGATCGTCGGCATCGAATTCGGGCCACATCCGCTCGGTGAAATGCAGCTCGGCATAGGCACCCTCCCAGAGCAGGAAGTCCGACAGCCGCTTCTCGCCCGAAGTGCGGATGATCAGGTCGACGTCGCGCAGCCCGGCCTCGCCGGTAATGAGATCGGAGAACGTCTCGCGGCTGAGCTCGCCGGCGCCGGCCGCGCGCGCGGCGGCGTTCAGGATGGCGTCGCGCGCCGAATAGTCGATCGCGATGCGCAGATGCAGCGTGGTGCCGCCGGCGGTCTCGGCCTCGGCGCGCGTGATCGCGGCGGCGATGCCGTCGGGCAGCCGGTCGCGGCGGCCGATCACGGTGAGGCGAACGCCGTTGCGCACGAGCGCGGCGATCTCATTGGCGAGATAGAACCGCAGCAGCCCCATCAGCGCCGCGACCTCGGCCTTCGGACGGCGCCAATTGTCGCTCGAGAAGGCGTAGAGCGTTAGCGTGCCGACGCCCTGGTCCGGTGCGGCCTCGACGATGCGGCGGATCGCCTCGACGCCGGCCTCGTGTCCGCGCAGGCGCGACAGGCCGCGCCGCGTTGCCCAGCGGCCATTGCCATCCATGATGATGCCGACATGGAGCCTGAAGGCGGCTTCCGGCTTGAGCGCGACGTTACTTTGCATCACAAAGTCTCCGGACAAAAATGAGATGGTTCAAACCGGCTGGATACCGAGGCGGCCAGCTGCGCCGTCGTCCTTGCCGGCGGCCTTTTCTGCCGTGCCGGCGGCCCTCTCGGCCGTGCCGGCGGCCTTGGCCGCGTCACGCACCAGCTGCTCGAGCACGGCGAGATAGTCGAGGAAGCGGCGACGACCGCTCTTGGTCAGGCGGCAGGTGGTGTGCGGACGATTGCCTTCATAGCCCTTGATGACGTCGACGAGACCGGCCTCCTGCAGCACCTGGAGGTGCCGGCTGAGGTTGCCGTCGGTCAGGCCGCAGAGCTGCTTGAGATCGGCAAAGGCGAGCCCCTTCGGATGCGCCATCAGCGAGGTCAGCAGGCCGAGCCGCGCCTTCTCGTGGATGACGCGGTCGAGGCCGTCATAGGCGAACGGCGCGGTGGTCAGGTCAGTCTTCGGCATCATGGCCTCCGGAAGCGAAATAGAGCAGCGCTGCGAGCAGCAACTGGCCGATCGCGAATGGCAGTCCCATGGTCCAGGGCGACAGCGCGTGGCTCTGGCTTGCGATCAAGAGCACCGTGAAGCCCGACAGGAAATACCAGGCGCCGCCGAGCGCGATCGTGCGCGGCAGCAGGCGGACCGAAGCGAACACGCCGAGGCTGACCAGCACCTGCCACAGGCCGGGCAGCATCCACAACGTCTCGGGCGCGAACTTCCATTGCAGGATCGCGAGCAGCACGCCGGCGATCGCCGCGGGAACGAACTGCTCGATCGCCTGCTGGACCATCGCGTCCGCAAGGCCGGAATGATGCCGCCGCGAGCGCGCCTGCATCTCGATCCAGATCAGCACGGCGGAGACCAACGCGGCCGCCGCCCAGCCTGCGAGGAACGCGATCGGATGAGCGGTGGGATCGGCGAGCCAGAGATATTGCGCAAGCGCCGTGACCAGCGCGATGCCGCTGGTGGCGGCGACGGTTGCCGGACCGTAGCCGCGGAACGCCGTTCCGGCCGCAATCTGGCTGCGGATGGCGAGGATATCGGCCAACGCCTTGTCGAGGTCACGCATGATTCGCCTGAACTTTGTATTGCAAAGTATACGGGATCACCAAGTAAACGCAAGCGGCATCGCGCGGCTTGCCGAGCGTGATGTTTAACAGCTGGTTACTGCGCGGATTGCGGCGAAACCGTGCCGCGTCAGACCTTCACCAGGCTGGCGAAGCCGCCATAGATCATCCGCTTGCCGTCGAACGGCACGTCACCCATGCTCATCGATGCCAGGCGCGGATCGGCCATCACCTTGGCGTTGATCCGGTCGCGCTGGGCGCGCGACTTGTAGGTAATCCAGGCGAACACGACGGTTTCGCCGGCCTTCAGTTTCACGCTCTGCGGAAACGAGGTCAGCTTGCCCGGCTTGACGTCGTCGGCGACCCATTCGCGATAATCCAACGCGCCATACTCGCGCCAGACCTTACCGGCCTTCTTCGAGAGTTGCGCATAGGCTTTGAGTTTCTTCTTCGGCACGGCGACGATGAATCCATCGACGTAAGGCATTGGGCGGTTTCCTGCTGTTTGGGCTCCCTCTCATTGCGAGCGCCAGCGAAGCAATCCATCTCTCCAAACGCTGAAGATGGATTGCTTCGTCGCTTCCACGCAAAATTGCCCTGCAATTTTGTCGCGAGCCCCTCGCAATGACGATCAGCTGTGACAGCAGGATGCCTGAACCGGCGCCGGTTGGTACTGGTCACGTAGCCGCACCCAATCCATCGGATAGGGCAATCCTTCCTCGTGGCGGCCGAGTGGCGTCAGGTCGAGATAGTGATAGGCGGCATTCATCATGTCGAGGCCGCGCGCGAAGGTCGAGTAAGTGTGGAACACGCTCCCTGTCTCATCGCGGAAGAACACGCTGATGCCGGGCAGTTCGGGACCATAGAGCGGCGTCGTTCCATAATTGTATTTCGCGTTCCCCGCATCGATCTGCGCTTGCGTGAACGACACGCCGTAATCGTAGTTGAAGTCGCTCTCTCCCGAGGAGACCCAGTCGAAGGTCCAGCCCATCCGCGCCTTGAATGCGTCGAGCTTGATGAGCGGCGCCCGCGAGATCGCGATCATCGTGGTGTCGCGCGCGGCGAGATGCGGAACCATGCGCTCGAAACCGTCGGCCCAGAACGAGCAGTTCTTGCACGCCGCGTCCCACTCCGGCGCGAACATCACATGCTGCACCACGAGTTGCGGCCTGCCCTTGAAGAGATCGCCGAGCGTCATTTTGCCGCCCGGCCCGTCGAACACATAGTCCTTGTCGACCTTGACCCAGGGCAGTTCGCGGCGCTGCCGGCTGAGCGCTTCGCGGGCCTGGGTCAGTTCCTTCTCACCGGCCATCAACGCCTTGCGGGCTGCGATCCATTCTTCGCGCGAGACGATCTTGTGCTGTTGCATGGGATGCTCCTTTGCAGGTCAGGCGTCGACGAAGCTTTCCAGATTGCCGAGGAATGCGGTCCAGCCGCGCTGGTGGTTGTCGCGCGCGGCCTCATCGACGAACTGCGCGTGATGGAAGGTGAGCAACGTACCGCCGGCATCGGGCTTGATCGATATCGTCACCTCGGATTCGCGCTCCGGCGTCGAATGCCAGGCCCAGCTGAACACCAGCTTCTCGTTCGGCACCACCTCACGATAGACGCCGCCGACCTCGTGATATTCGCCGTTGGTGCCGATGAATCCGATGCGATAGCGTCCGCCGACGCGGACATCGAGCTCCGCACGCGTCGTGGCCGGCTTGACCCCACCCGGTCCGAACCACTGCGCTAGATTTTCCGGCTCGGTCCACGCGGCGTAGACTTTTTCCGGCCGTGCGCGGAGGCGCCGCGTGAGGGTGAGGCTTGGACGCGCGGCGAGGCCGGCGTCGGCGGCGACTGCGGATTGGTTTGCCATGGTTCTTCCTCCACAAAGGCGGCAAGGCGGTCGAGGTTGTCGGACCAGAATTGCGCATAGCGATTGAGCCAGTTCATCGCCTGCTCCATCGGCTGTGCGGTGAGCCGGCACGCCACTGTGCGGCCGGTCTTTTCGCGCGCGACGAGACCCGCATCGGTGAGCACGTCGAGATGCTTCATGATCGCCGGCAGCGACATCGCGAATGGCTGCGCCAGCTCGCTCACCGACAGGCTTTCCTGGTCGCCGAGCCGCGCCAGCAGCGCGCGACGGGTGGGATCGGAAAGCGCCGCAAAGGTGCGGTCCAGCGTCTCGTCCTGATACTTAACCATGTGGTTTAGTATAGGCGCAAACGGCGTGACGTCAAGTGCGCGGCTTCACGATCACGTCAGCATGGACCCGACGCGAGGGACGAACGTCAGGAACAGTGGCGACAGACTGCCTTGCAGTGATGCCGCAACGCTAGTCGGGATATACGGTCCGGTGCCGACGCTGATAGCGGCCCGGTGGTGGCGGCGGCGGTTCGCTGAACAGGAAGCGCGGATTCTCGCCGCAATAGAGATAGCGGCCGGACACGCTCGCGAGGCATTGCTGGTAGGTCCGGTAAGCGCATTCGCCGGGATAACCCAGGCTCGGGCCCTGCGCGCACCATGGGTAGTCATAAGGATCGGCGGAAGCGGGCGTGATACCCGCCGCGCCTGCGAGCGTCATCGTTCCCAGAACAAGCATTGCCAATCCCGATGCGCGCATGATCCGGCTCCTCGGACGCCGCAGTTAGCCAGGTGCGGCATCTTTGATAAGGTTCCTGAAGGTCATTTTATTCCGCGTCAAGGCCGACGAATCCGGTTTCGGCCAGGGACCGGCTGTACCACGCGGGCCACGTTTGTCCCGCGCGATCCAGCATCGCGCCTCTTGCGGGGCCTACTCTACCTTGAGGCCGGCGAACTCGACCACCTTCTTCCACTTGTCGGTCTCGGCCTTGATGTCGTTGCCGAAGGCTTCCGGCGTCTGGATCAGCGGATCGCCGCCGAGCTCGACCAGGCGCTTCTTCATGTCGGGTTCAGCGAGCACGGCGTTGATCTCGGTGTTGAGCTTGGCGATAACTTCCTTCGGCATGTTCTTCGGCGCGCCCATGCCGAACAGCGCGCTCGCCTCGTAGCCCTTCACGGTTTCGGCGACCGACGGAACATCGGGCAGTTGCGAGGATCGCTCTGTTGACGTCACAGCCAGCGCGCGCAGCGCGCCGGAGCGGATGTGCTGGATGATCGAGGGCATGTTGTCGAAGATCACCTGCACCTGGCCGCCGAGCATGTCGGTGATCGCGGGCGCGGCGCCGCGATACGGCACGTGCTGCATCTTGCAGCCGGTCATCGCCATGAACATCTCGCCGGAGAGATGCACCGAGGTGCCGTTGCCGGAAGAGGCCATGTTCACCTTGCCAGGATTGGCCTTCACATATTCGATGAACTCGGCGACGGTCTTGGCCGGCACGTCCTTGTTGACGGTCATCACGTTCGGCACGCGATTGAAGGAAGCAACCGGCGCGACGTCGCGCACGAAGTTGAACTTCAGATTGGCGTAAAGGGAGGCGTTGATGTAATTGGCCGGATTGACCAGCAGCACGGTGTAGCCGTCCGGCTCGGCATTGATCGCCGCCTCGGTGCCGATATTGTTGCCGGCGCCCGGCTTGTTCTCGATCACGAATTGCTGCCCGAGCCTCTCCGACAGCCGCTGCCCGACCAGGCGCGCGATGATGTCGGTGGCGCCGCCCGGCGGATAACCCACGATCCAGCGCACCGGCCGCGCCGGATAGTCGGCAGCGGAAGCGCGGCCGATCGCGAATGTCGAAATCCCCGACCCGATCAGGCCCAGCGCGGTACGGCGTGAAATCATGAAGCTTCTCCCAATCCAGCAGGGTTTGGCGCCCTGCCCGTTTCTGTTGCGTTGCGTGCGGCGCGGTTTTAACAAACAATGCCTGAAGCGACCAGTGCGACACGTGCGCCGCCGACCGCGACGAAAGACTAAGCTTCGGCTCTGATCGCACCAGAACCGGCGACCACATCGCTCGAAAGTACTCTGGACCGAAGAGGATCGATCATGTCCGTCAAGGTAAATGGCCTCGACCATCTCGTGATCAACGTCACCGATGTCGTGCGCTCGGTTGCCTGGTACAGCAGGATCCTCGGCATGGAGGTGAAGGTGTTCGACCCCGGCAAGGGCAAGACACCGCGCACCTCGCTGGTGTTCGGCAACCAGAAGATCAATGTGCGGCCGCGCGATGCCGACAAGGTGGACTGGTTCACCGCCGATCACGAAGCGGCCGGCAGCGACGATCTCTGCTTCCTCACCTCGAGCACGCCCGAGGAAGTGGTCGCACATCTGAAGGCCAATGGCGTCAGGATCGAGGAAGGCCCGGTGGCGAAGCAGGGCGCGCGCGGCACGCTGCGCTCGGTCTATTGCCGCGACCCCGACGGCAGCCTGATCGAGATCTCGTCGTACGAGAAGAACGCGACCTAGCTCTCGTTCGTCCTTGCGAGCCGGCGCGGCGTGCGAATGCGCGCCCGATGACGGATGCCGCGAATAAGTCGAACTCTTCCGCGCGGCGGAACAGATTGCTTCAGCGCAAAACCGCTTTGCAAATCCCGATTTGCTCTCGGCGCACACCGATGGCAGAACTGCTCCCAACCAAGACCAATGGCGGCCGACAAGGCTGCGCGGGAGGACATATGGCCAACTCGAATCCAGCACCAGGCGTCGTGGGACCGTTTGCGGGGCTCGACGTGCCATGGCTGCTGCGGATGCGCGCCGAGGTGCGCCGCGACCATCCATTCCTGATCTGGGCGCCGTTCGACGCGCCGGCACGGCGCTGGAGTTACGGCGAATTCCATGAGCGGGTCGGCGCGCTGGCTGCGGGCCTTGCGAAGCGCGGCATCCGGCAAGGCGACTACGTCCTGATCCATCTCGACAATTGCGTCGAGGCGATCATGTCGTGGTTCGCCTGCGTCGAGCTCGGCGCCATCGCGGTCACCACCAACACCCGTTCCGCCGCCGCCGAGATCGAATATTTTGCCGGCCATTGCGGCGCGGTCGCCGCGATCACCCAGCCGGCCTATGCCGAGCTGATATCGGCCAACTGCAAGGGCCTGCGCTGGATCGCGGTGACCTCGCACGACGCCGGGCAAACGCCGGCACAACCGCCCGCGCGCGGCGACAGTTTTGACGCGCTGTTTGCCGACGGTGCCGACCGGCCACGTCGCCCAACCGATCCGCTCGCCCCCTGCAGTGTACAATACACCTCCGGCACCACGTCGCGGCCGAAGGCGGTGCTATGGACCCACGCCAACGCGCTGTGGGGCGCCAAGATCAACGCCGCGCATCAGGATCTGCACGCCTTTGACGTGCACCAGACCTATCTGCCGCTGTTCCACACCAACGCGCTGGCCTATTCGATGCTGGCGAGCCTGTGGGTCGGAGCGACCTGTGTGATCCAGCCGCGCTTCTCGGCGAGCCGCTTCTGGCCGGTGGCGCTGGAGCACGGCTCGACCTGGACCTCGACGATCCCGTTCTGCATGAAGGCGCTGCTCGAGCACGAGGTGCCGAAGAAGCACAAATTCCGGCTCTGGGGCACTGCCGTGAACGAGCCGCCGGCATTCGCGGTGTTCGGCATCAAGATCATCGGCTGGTGGGGCATGACCGAGACCATCACCCACGGCATCATCGGCGAGGTCGATCAGCCCAACACGCCGATGTCGATCGGCCGCGCCGCCCCCGAATACGAAATCCGCATCGTCAATGACGACGGCGCGCCGACCGGCGTCGGTGAGACCGGCAATCTCCTGATCAAGGGCATTCCCGGCCTGTCGCTGTTCGCCGAATATCTACACAACGAGACGGCCACGCGCGAGAGTTTTGACGAGCACGGCTACTTCATCACCGGCGACCGCGTCACGATGCTGGAGCGCGGCTACATCAAGTTCGGCGACCGCTCCAAGGACATGCTGAAGGTCGGCGGCGAGAATGTCGCGGCCTCCGAGATCGAACAGGTGATCGCGGTGGTGCCGGGCGTACGCGAAGCCGCCGTGGTGGCGAAGAAGCATCCGATGCTGGACGAGGTGCCCGTCGTCTTCATCATCCCGCAAGCCGGCGTCGCCGCGTTGCCCGTCGACCTCCACGACAACATCATGGCCGCTTGCCGTGCAGGCCT
The DNA here is from genome assembly GCF_024171045.1 of Bradyrhizobium sp. USDA 4538. Classification (NCBI taxonomy): domain Bacteria; kingdom Pseudomonadati; phylum Pseudomonadota; class Alphaproteobacteria; order Hyphomicrobiales; family Nitrobacteraceae; genus Bradyrhizobium; species Bradyrhizobium sp. USDA 4538. Next base: position 3,967,758 of record NZ_JALJZE010000001.1, on the reverse strand, counting down.
CGCCGACTTCAAGCTGCCGCGCGAAATCCGCTTCGTCGACGAGATGCCGCGCTCGACGCTGGAGAAGGTCGCGAAGGCGGAGCTCAGGAAGATGCTGGAGTGAGGCGGACTTGATCGCGTCATTCCGGGGCGATGCGTTAGCATCGAACCCGGAATCTCGAGATTCCGGGCCTGGTCCTTCGGACCATCCCGGAATGACAAGTACTCAATTCACCTCGAACCGGATCGGCAGCTTCTTTGGGCCGTTGACAAAATAGGCCTGCGTCATCTTCACCTCGCCGTCGAGCGACAGCGACTTCAGGTGCGGCAGCAGTTCCTCGAACAGGATGCGCATCTCGAGCTTGGCGAGGTACTGGCCGAGGCAGAGATGCGCGCCATAGCCGAACGCGACATGGCGATTGGGCTTGCGATCGCTGCGGAAGCGATCGGGGTCCTCGAACACCTCCTCGTCGCGATTGCCGGAGGCGTAGCACAGCATCAGCCAATCGCCCTTGGCGATCTTGCGGCCGCCGAGCTCGGTATCCGCGGTGGCCGAGCGCATGAAATGCTTGACCGGCGTCATCCAGCGGATCGACTCGTCGACCAGGCCCGGGATCAACTCCGGGTTGGCTTTCACCTTGGCGAATTCCGCGGGGTCCCTGGCCAGCGCCCAGATCGCGCCGGCGGTCGAGGATGAGGTGGTGTCGTGGCCCGCCGTCGCGACGATCATGTAATAGCTGGTCTGATCGTGCTCCGGCATGTACTCGCCGCCGATCTTCGCGTTGGCGATGACGGTGGCGAGATCGTCGCGCGGGTGCTGGCGGCGATCCTCGGTGATCTTGCGGAAGTAGGCGGAGAAGTCGGCGATGATCGCCTGCAGCATCGCCGAGACCTGCTCCGCGCTCAGCGCGTCGCGGACGCGCGCGGTGTCGGGATCCTGCGGGCCGAACAGCTCCTGGGTCAGCTTGAGCATGCGCGGCTCGTCCGCCTCGGGCACGCCGAGGATCTCCATGATGACGTGCAGCGGATAGCCGAGCGCGACATCCTCGACGAAGTCGCAGGCGCCGCCCCTCGCGAGCATGCGCTGCACCGTGGCGCGCGCGATCTCGCGGACGCGGGCCTCGAACTTGCCGAGATTGGCCGGCATGAACCAGCCTTGCGTCAGCGCGCGATATTTCGGGTGGTCTGGCGCGTCCATCTGCACCAGCGAGCGCACCAAATTGGGCCCGCCGGTGATCTTGCGAACGCGCTCCTCGAGCGCCTGCGTCGTCAGGGTGGTCGGCCGATCGGCGTTGTGGAACAGCTCGTTCTGCCGGCTGATCGCCTGGATATGCGCGTGCTTGGTCACCACCCAGAACGGATCGAACTTCTCGGGCCGCGCGATGCCGAGCGGGTTGTTGGCGCGCAGCCAGCGATAGCTGTCGTGGATGCGGTCGTCCGCATAGGCGACGGGATCGACGAGGGTTGCCGCGATGTCGGCGGGGATGTCGAAATCCCCGGTCGTTGCCGTATCCATGATCGTCCTCACCCGTCGGAGCATCGGTCCTGCCGATGATCACCGGAATCTAGGCGGAGGTAAGGAGGACGACTTGCGTTGATTGGCTAGGATCCCCGCCAAAGGCGTCATTGCGAGGAGCCAACGGGTCGCGCGAACGCGCGCCCGATGACAGGCTCCGCGACGAAGCAATCCATCGGCCCGCACACGCGGAGCGATGGATTGCTTCGCTTCGCTCGCAATGACGACAAAAACCGTTGGAGTTCAATAATGCCCGAACGCCACCGGGCGGAACGCCTGCAGCAATTGCTGGTCGAGCTTGCCGCCCATCTCCTCCATCATGGAGAACGCCTTGGCGTGGGTGAACTGCAGGCGGTAGGCGCGCTTCTCGACCAAAGCGGCATAGACGTCGACGATCGTGGTGACGCGGACGATGTCGCTGATCTGGTTGCCGCTGAGGCCGTTCGGATAGCCGGTGCCGTCGAGGAATTCGTGGTGATGCAGGATCACGTCGAGCATTTCCGGCGGGAAGCCGCCCTGCGCGGACAGCGCCTCGTAGCCGCGGCGCGGATGCTCGCGCATCTCGGCCATTTCCTCCACCGTCAGCGCGCCGGGCTTGTCGAGCAGCGCGACCGGCACGAAGGCCTTGCCGACGTCGTGCAGCAGCGCGGCGCGGGCGAGCCGGCGCTGATCGTCGTCGCGCATGCCGAGATGCTGCGCGAAGGCGACCGCAAAACCGGTCACGAACAGGCAGTGGCGATAGGTCTCCTGGTGATGGCAGCCGACCGTGGTCAGCCACTCGCGCAGCGAGTTGTGCTTGATCGCCTTGAGGATCTTGTTCTCGGCGGCGACGATGTCCTCGAACTTGAGCGGCTCGCCGGCGCGCATCCGCTCGAACATCTTGACCATCACGCCGTGCGCAGCTTCGACGCCGCGGTTGAGCGCCTTGCCGCGATCGGTCTCGTCATAACCGCTGTCGTCGGGGAAGGCGGCACGGATGCGCTGCAGGATGCCGCGCGCATCGAACGGCCGCGAGATCGTGTCGGTGGCGCCGAGCGCCCAGGCCTGCATCGAGGCGTGATGCAAGGCATCCGCCAGCACGAACAGCCGCGGCATCTCGCGATAGGCGTCGGCCTGCAGCTTGGCGCGGACGAGTTGCACGGCTTCGGGCGAGCGCAGGTTGATGTCGACGACGATGCCGGAGAGATCGCGGGCCGGCTGCTCGGGAATGTCAGAGGTCGGAACGGTATCGACCTCGCCCACCGAACGCAGGATGTTGGCGAGCTCGTTGCTCTGATCGCTTCGATCTGACGCCAGCAGGAGGCGGCGCTTCGAAGTCTGGTTGTTGGCTAAGGCTGTCATGAAATCCCCGTCGCGGTAACGACCGACGCCGGGACGCTACCTGACGATGCGTTCCCTCCGACTTAATGGGGATGCTGAACGGCGCTTAAGCGCAATGGATACAATTTGAGGGATCGCCGAATCCGCCAGCAAAATCAGGCCGGCCGGAAATCGATGCAGTTGCGCAGATCGGCAGCGAATCATGAATTTTTGCGGCGTCGAAGTTGATGCCGTCACTGCCCGGCCGACGCGCGAAGCAAAGAAAAACGCCGGAGAGCTCGTGCTCTCCGGCGTTCTTGTTCGTTCAGGCCGTTACGCCTTCATCGCAGCCTTGACGGCTTCCGCGGTGATCGGCAGGCCGCGAACGCGGGCACCGACCGCGTTGAAGACGGCGTTGCCGATCGCCGGCGCCACCACCGTCACCGCGGGCTCGCCGACGCCCGTCGCCTTCTCGCCATTGGCGATGACGTTGACCGCGACTTCCGGCAGCTGGCTCATCCGAAGCGGTGTGTAGCTGTCGAAGTTGGTCTGCTCGATGCCGCCGTCCTTCAACGTCGCCTTCTCGAACAGCGCCAGCGACATGCCCCACAGCGCCGCACCCTCGACCTGGGCCCGGATGCCGTCGGGATTCACCTGCGTACCAACGTCGGTCGCAACCGTCAGCTTCTTCACCGTCACCTCGCCCGACGGGGCGACCGCGACATGGGCAACGCAGGCGGTCCAGCTCGCCGTGGCGCGCTCCTGCGACGACACGCAGGCGACCCCCATGCCTTCGCCCTTGGGCAGCTGCTTGGTGCCGTAGCCGGCAAGACCCATCGCAGCGAGCAAGGTGTTGCGGAGACGCTGCGCGCCGCCGTCATTCTTGCCCTTGCCGTCGAGCAACGAGATGCGCAGCTGCGCCGGGTCCTTGCCGGTCGCATGCGCGATCTCGTCGATCATGCTTTCGACCGCCCAGAACGTCCAGCCCGGCGCCACCGAACGGAGCTGACCCGACGGGGTGGCGTTGTGCGCCATCTCGTTCTTGATCGCCCGCACATAGTGGTTGGGCACGGTATAGAAGAAGTCCGCTCCGTTCACGGTGAAGGAGTCGAGCGGACCCTTCTTGTCGACCGACGGTGTCAGGAAATCGGGGATTCCCCAACGCGCGGTCGGCCAGGCCGAGACCACGTCGTGGCTCATCGCGACGATCTTGCCGTCGCCATCCATGCCGGCTTTCACCTTCTGGTAGGTCAGCGGACGCGAGAAATCCATCGTCATGTCGTTTTCGCGCGTGTAGATGACCTTGACCGGCTTGCCGACGGCCTTCGCCGCCTGCACCGCGGGCACCATCATGTCGGCGTCGAGACGCCGGCCGAAGCCGCCACCCAGCCACATCTGGTGCATCACCACGAACTTCGGATCGATCCCGGCGGCGCCGGCCGCGATCGCGCCGGAGCGCGTCGCGAACTGGTTGCCGGAATAGATGTGCAGGATGTCGCCCTTGAACTCCGCGGTGGCGTTCATCGGCTCCATCGGCGCGTGGATGTTGATGTTGGTGGTGTATTCCGCCTCCAACAGCTTGGCCGCCGAGCCGAAGGCCGCGTTCGGATCGCCGTCCTTGACGAAGAACTCTCCGGAATCGCTGAGCCCCTGCAGCCGCTTGGCCTCGGCGAACAGCGATTCGCTCGACAGTTTTGCGTTCGGGCCGCCGTCATAGCTGATCTTCAGCGCCGCCGCGGCCTTCTTCGCCTGCGCATAGGTGTTGGCGACCGCGACGACCCAGCCGGTCGTGGTTGTGGTCTTGTCGTCGAGGGTGACGGCCTTGATGAAGCCGGGCAGCTTCTTGGCCGCGCTATCGTCGACCGACTTCACGGTGGCGCCGTAACGCACCGGCGGGGTGACCAGCGCGCCGTGGACCATGCCCGGCACCATCACGTCGATGCCGTACTTGGCCGTGCCGTTGGTCTTCGACGGGATGTCGAGCTGCGGCACCGAGACGCCGATCATGGTGTACTGGTCGGGCGTCTTCAGCTTGATCGCCTTCAGGTCATCCGCCGTGAAGGTCTTGGTCGCCTTGCCGCTCTTCACCACTTCGGCGAACGACATCGACTTCTTCGACTTCGCGTGGCTGATCTTGGAATCGCGCACCACCAGCTCGCCGGCCGGCACGCCCATGGAGGCCGCCGCCGCCTCGGTCAATGCGATGCGGCCAGCTGCGCCGGCGCGGCTCATCGCATCGAAGTTCATCATCGTCGACCAGCTGCCGCCGGTGATCTGCGCGCCCAGCACGGGATCGTTGAACTTCGGATCGTTGGAGGCGAGCTGAACCCGCATGTCCTTCCAGTTCGCGCCGAGCTCTTCGGCCACGATCTGCGCCATGGTCGAGGCGACGTGCTGGCCCATGTCGGCCTTGCCGCAGGTCACGGTGACGAGGCCGTCGGGCGCGATCGAATACCAGACGCTCGGCTCGAAGTTGGCGGGTGCGGGCGCCGCGAGCGCCTGGTCGATGCCGGACGCGGAGTAGCCGAGCACGAGGCCGGTTGCAGCGGTGCCGACCAGGAAGGAACGGCGGCTGAGATCGGTCGTCTCTGGCGCGAGGTTTTTCACGTGCTTGTTCATGTGGCCCTCCGCTCGGATCCGGTGGCCGATGCGGTGCGCATGTCGGACGCAGCGCGCATGATCGCCTTCTGGATTCGTGAATAGGTCATGCAACGGCAGAGATTGCCGTCCATATGCGCGACCACTTCTTCCTTGGTCGGGTTGGTGTTCTTCGACAGCAGCGCCGCCGCCTGCATGATCTGGCCGGACTGGCAGTAGCCGCATTGCGGCACCTGCTCGGCGACCCAGGCCTTCTGCAAGGGATGATCGCCCTTGGCGGAGAGGCCTTCGATGGTAGTGATCTTCTTGCCGACGGCGTCGGCGACCGAGGTCTGGCAGGACCGCACCGCTTCGCCGTTGACGTGAACCGTGCAGGCGCCGCACAGACCGGCGCCGCAACCGAATTTGGTGCCCGTCATCTGCAATTGCTCGCGGATGACCCAAAGCAGCGGCGTGTCATTGGCCGCCTCGACGGACATATTCCGTCCGTTGATATTGAGATTTGGCATCTCTCTCCCCTTCCGGTGTAGGAAGCCGCTTACGGCGGCAACTCACTGTTGGGTCTTGGCCGGCGCCCACCGGGTAAGCGACAGTTGCCGAAACAATGATCCGGTTCCCGGCTGGAGGCAATCCAATTTGGAATTGCTCGAAAAGAATAAATTTCCGAAGATGACTGTTGTGCGATGCGGCAACGGCATGACGCTTTTTGGAATGGCAGCGTTGGTGTCTAATCGCCAGGCGCTTGCTCAAAGCGTCGGCAGCAAGCGCCGGCAACGCCGTCCGACGACAGCGGCGAGAGAAACACAAGGAGCCCGTCAATGGCCAAGCTCAACCGCAACGGCGTCGAGATCTACTACGAGGTTCACGGCAGCGGCCCGCCGCTGATCCTGACCCACGGCTATTCCTCGACCTCGGCGATGTGGCAAGGCCAGATCGAGGCGCTGTCGCGGCGGCACAAGCTGATCCTGTGGGACATGCGCGGGCACGGCCAGTCCGACTATCCCGACGATCCCGATGCCTATAGCGAAGCGCTGACGATCGACGACATCGCCGCTCTGCTCGACGCCGCCGGCGCCGACAAGGCGATCGTCGGCGGGCTGTCGCTCGGCGGCTACATGTCGCTTGCCTTTCATCGCGCCCATCCGGAACGGGTGCGGGCGCTGCTGATCATCGACACCGGCCCGGGCTTCAAGAAGGACGACGCCCGTGAGGTCTGGAACAAGCGCGCCCGCGAGACCGGCGACCGCTTCGACCGCGAAGGGCTCGAGGTGCTTAGATCGTTGAGCGCCGAGCGCGCGTCGGTCACCCATCGCAACGCCAGGGGCCTCGCGCTCGCGGCGCGCGGCATGCTGGCCCAGCGTGATGCACGGGTGATCGAATCGCTGCCCGGGATCCAGGCGCCAGCGCTGGTTGTGGTCGGCGCCGACGACACGCCGTTCCTGGCGGCGTCCGATTACATGGCGGCGAAGATCCCCGGTGCACAGAAGGCGGTGATTCCGAACGCCGGCCATGCCGTCAACATCGACCAGCCGCAGGCCTTCATCACCGCGGTGCTGCCGTTCCTGGATGGCCTTGAGGCCGGCGCGCCGGGAAAGACCGCGCCATGAAGTCAGTCGCCGTTGCCTTGTTGCTGACTGCGGCCACGACAGGGGCGAACGCGCAGAAGCTGCCGTTCGTCACAGCCCCGTCCACTTTCACCGCGACGCTGTCCAACACCACGCCGCTGGCGTTCGGCATGGGCGTTGCGGACGCGCAGCGCGCGCTCGGCACGCCGCTCACCTATGTCAGCGGACGGCCCGGCAACGAGATATTCCTGACCTTCCGCGACCTCGGCGGCAGCGGGCTGTTTCCGCACCACGACCGTCTCTTCCTCCAATTCCGCAAACACCGGCTGACCGGCTGGAAGGCCGACTGGGGCGAGAACTGGATGTGGCGCTAGAGCATGGTCCGGAAAAGTGCGAAGCGGTTTTCCGAAAGGCCATGCTCAAACGAGAGCTAAAGCGCGATGACGATGTCATCGCGCTTTGGACCTCATCATCGAAAGCTTCATGCAACCCCCAAACTGACAAGGATGGACCATGGGACAAGACATCAAACTGAAAGCTTCCGACGGATTTGAACTCGGCGCCTACCGCGCCGATCCTGCCGGCGCGCCGAAGGGCGCGGTCGTCGTGATCCAGGAGATTTTTGGCGTCAATCACCACATCCGCTCGGTCTGCGACCGGCTGGCGAAGGAAGGCTATGCCGCGGTTGCACCTTCGATCTTCGACCGCATCACGCCGAACTTCCAGAGCGGCTATTCCCCCGACGAGATCGCCGAGGCGCGGAAGTTCGTCGCCAATCCGGACTGGGCCGCAATGCTGCGCGACACCCAGGCGGCGATCGACGCTGTGAAGTCGGTCGGTCCGGTCGGCATCATCGGCTTCTGCCTCGGCGGCAGCGTCGCCTATGCTGCCGCCACCAAGCTGGCCGGGCTGTCCGCCGCGGTCGGCTATTACGGCGGCGCCGTCGTGCGCTTCGCCGACGACAAGCCGGCGGTGCCGACGCAGCTACATTTCGGTGAGAAGGATGCCGGCATTCCCTTGAGCGATGTCGAGACCATCAAGTCGAAGCGGCCCGAGGTCGAGGTCTTCATCTATCCCGGCGCGCAGCACGGCTTCCATTGCGACGAGCGCGCCAGCTACGACAAGGCAAGCGCCGACATCGCCTGGCCGCGCAGCATGGAGTTTTTCGCAAAGCATCTGAAGAAGTGACGCTGCAAGCGTCATTCCGGGGCAATGCCCAGTATCGAACCACAGATGCGCAATTGCGCATCGGGGAATCTCGAGATTCCGGGTCTGGTGCTAACGCACCATCCCGGAATGAAGAAGGACACTATCCTTCTTCAGAACCAGCGCTCGCCGACGAATACCGTATCGCCCGGGCTCATCGGCGTGCCCAGCGGCACCACAAAGCGCCCGGAGCCGGACGCATCGGTGTGGGTCAGCGTCACGCTGTCGCGGCGGGCACGCGGCGAGAAGCCGCCGGCAATCGCGACCGCGCTCTCGACCGTCATGTTCGGCACGTAGGGATATTGGCCGGGGGCCTGGACTTCGCCGAGGATGAAGAACGGACGATAGGACTCGATCTCGACCGCCACCGAAGGCTCGCGGATATAGCCGTTGCGCAGCCGTGCCGAGATTTCGCCGGCAAGCCCGGCCGGCGTGCGGCCGCGCGCCGGCACCGAGCCGATCAGCGGCACGGTGATCGCGCCCGCGGCGTCGATCGCATAGGAATTGGTCAGGCCTTCCTGGCCGTAGACCACCACGCGAAGCTTGTCGCCGGGGCCAAGGTGATAGCCGTTGTCGTAACCGGCGGGGGGTCCACCCGGGGAGGCGGCGGCATAGACGACCGGGGCGGCGGCCGGTGCGGCATAGCCATAACCAGGGGACGTGCTGGCGAAGGCGGAACGCAATGCGCTGATCGCACCGCCGCCGCCTGCATCGGCAACCGGAGCGGGTGCGTAGGCCGGGCCGTAGGTGACGGCATCGACGCCTTGCGGGCCGACGGCGACGGGACCGGACGTGCTCATGCAGCCAGACAGCGCGAGCGCAGCCACAACGGCAGTGATCGGCAATCGTAACGCGCGTGCAACCGGCACCGGACCTATCCCTCAACGGCGAGACAGGCCCAGTCTTGCACCACTTATGGTTAACAAAAGGTTTTCGAGGATCGAGCGGGAGGCCGGAAAAGCCGGCCTCCCATTGGCTTGGAGCCGTACCCGGGAAGAGCGCAAACCGGTTTTCCGGAGCGAGCTCTTTCTCAACAAGACCTCAGCAAGGCGGTCAGGCGGTGACGCCGACGCCGATCGGGCAGGACACGCCGGTGCCGCCGAGCCCGCAATAGCCCGCCGGATTCTTGGCGAGGTATTGCTGGTGGTAGTCCTCGGCGAAGTAGAATTCACCGGCCGGCGCGATCTCGGTGGTGATGGCGCCGAGGCCCTTGGCGGCAAGCGCCTTCTGATACATCGCCTGCGACTCATCGGCGGCTTTGCGCTGCGCGTCGCTGAACGTGTAGATCGCGGAGCGATATTGCGTGCCGATGTCGTTGCCCTGGCGCATGCCCTGCGTCGGGTTGTGGTTCTCCCAGAACGTCTTCAGCAGCTTCTCGTAGGAGATCTTCTTCGGGTCGAACACGACCAGCACCACTTCGGTGTGGCCGGTGCGCCCCGAGCATACTTCCTCATAGGTCGGGTTCGGCGTGTGGCCGCCGGCATAGCCGACCGCAGTGGTGTAGATCCCCTCGCCGAGTTCCCAGAATTTGCGCTCCGCGCCCCAGAAGCAGCCGAGCCCGAAGACCGCCTGCTCGAGGCCTTGCGGATAAGGCGGCTGCAACTTGCTGCCATTGACGAAATGGGTGGTCGCGGTCGGGATCGGCGTCGCGCGGCCCGGCAGCGCCTCGGCGGCGCTCGGCAACGCGGTGGTCTTGCGCATGAACAACATGGACACCTCCAGGCGGGACATCGGCCGACGCGGCAACGGCCTGCGGGCCGGCTGTCACCTATATATGTCCTTACGCGGATGATGGCAGCCCCGTTACGGGGCGCTGCAGCCAAGGCGGGCTGCCGACAAGTCAGTCGCGCGCGTAGCCGATCAGGGGCTTACGCGGCCGGAACAGGATCATCAGCAGGATGCCGGCAATGCCGAGCACCGCGAATACCGGCTGCTCCAGAAGCAGGCGGATCACGTCATTCCAGAGCCAGGGCGCGAAGCGATCCACCCAGGCATGGAATGCCTGCTGGCTCGACTGGTGGATGTCGTTCCAGAACTGGCCGAACTGGGTGAACCGCAGGCTCTGGTCGGCGACGTAGCGGGCCCCGTCATAGACCATGAAGATGAAGCTGCCGGCCAGCAGCAGAAGGCCGATCAGACGGAAAAAGCCGCGGATCATGCGTCACCCTAACTCCCAGTCGCGCCCCACGCGTCGTCAGGCCTTACCGGGCGCCCCCCGGAAATTCAACCTCTTCAGCGGCTTATCCGGCCCCCGCAGGGACGATTTCGGGCCCTTTTGGGGTCCCGAAAGCGTTGACGCTTAAGCCCGCGCCATCTATAAGACCGACCGATGGCGGCGGGCGCAATCCTGCCGCCGCTGTTCTTTGGACAGTGCCGCATGCGGAGGCAGCATTTTGCGCTCTTCGCATGGCCGCCTCAAGGACACCCAAGAAAACCACCTTGGACAAATACATCAGAGTTGAGATTTGAACCGGCCGGTGCGCGCAAGCCCGACCACCGAGCGATCACCGCCGAAGGACAGTTAGAGAACCATGGCCAACACCACCTCCGCCAAGAAGGCGACCCGCAAGATTGCCCGCCGCACCATCGTCAACAAGTCGCGCCGCACGCAGATGCGTGGCGCGGTGCGCACCGTCGAGGAAGCGATCAAGAGCGGCGACCGCGAGGCGGCACTGAAGGCGATGAGCCGCGCCGAGCCCGAGCTGATGAAGGCAGCGCAGCGCAACATCATTCACAAGAACCTCGCGAGCCGTAAGGTGTCGCGCCTCACGCAGAGCATCGCCAAGCTCGCGAAGTAACGGCTTGCCACCAGAGCTGACTGGAAAACACATTTGTCACGAAGCCCGGCTCGCGCCGGGCTTTTTGTTTTTGTCTCGACTTTTGTCGTGGAAGTTTCATAGCGCGAGAACACTTCGCGTTGCCGCGCAACGAACTGCGTGTCATGTTTCGTCGCGTCCGTAGTTCTACCGGCTCGACATGCTTAACGCGCCGCACTCGCCCACAGATTGTTCTTCGCTAAGCTAGATAGATGGAATAGCGCGCGAGCATTTCGCGGACGAAACTTGCGAAGCGGGGTTACCCTGCAAAAGTAATCGAGAAAAATGACGTCTCGCGAATTACTTATGCACATAGCGCCGAACAGCGATTGGAAAAATGACCGGCGCGAGACCAAATGTAAATTTTCTATGAAAAATTTTTGGTATTGCACCGTCGTTTGTGACACGCGTGAATCTGTGCGCTGATTCAAAAACTTGCTTTCGCAACTCAGCATCGGCAACGCCGCAACAGTCGCGAAGAGTCTCGATCCCCGTCGAATCCACGGATTGTCAGAAAATCAGCTTGGTGTATTTATTTCTTGTTCGCGACGCCCACGGCTCTCCAGATCAGCGCGGTTTGAGACCCAGGGGCGGACGCACAAATCGGCGGCGGTGTGTGCGTTAGCGACGCTTTCCAAGCGAAGCTGAATTGACGGCTCATAGCGATATGAGGACGGTCGACCTGTGTCAAAATTTCTCCGGCGATGTCCCCGGCAATTTGGGGGATCGAACAAGAGAGACCAGGACGTCAGTCGGAATTTGGCAGCGGGAACGCGGAGCGAGTGAACGGGTTGACGACGACACGGCGGCGGCGAAGCGCCGGGCATTTCGGTGTTCGGTAGCAGCAGTTCGAATTTGAAGACACGAGCAAGCTGACAACTTGCCGCGATACGTCGCGGCGGGAGGGGGAGGTCATATGGCTTACGGTATCATCACTGCAGTCGAACCAACGACAGCCGAAGCGCAAATTTCCAGTGGTGCCGTAATCAACCCCTCGGACGTCAGCTCCCACCCGAAGCGTCCGTCGAGTACGCGCTGACCTCGCGGGGCGCATCTTCTCCAAACAGCTGATCTGTCGGGTGGCGCATGGACGCCACACGGGAGAGCTTTGTCCGGAGCAGACCGCGCCCGCTAGAGGTCGCGCCGCGGCAGGAAACCTGCACGGCGCTTTCGCAACGATCATCTCTCAGACTTGGAAGTACGAAGGCAATGACGAACACGGAACAGGATCGCTGGTCGCGGGTGAAGGGACGTTTGCGGACGAGCGTTGGCGAGGACGTCTACACGAGCTGGTTCGCTCGGATGGATCTGGAGAGCGTGCACGACGAGAGCGTGCACCTGTCGGTTCCGACCCGGTTCCTCAAGAGCTGGATCCAGGCGCACTATGCCGAACGCGTGCTCTCCTGCTGGCAGGCCGAGATGCCCGAAGTGCATCGCATCGACCTCACCGTGCGCTCGGCGATCCGCGCGACGGCTCCGGTGAAGGAAACGGTTGCGCCCGTCGAAGTGCGCCGCATCGAGCGCACTGACGGCCGGCTCGTGCCTGAACTGCGCTCGGTTGCGACCGCGCCGGTGTCCGCGAGCCACGACGCGCTCGGCGGCTCGCCGCTCGATCCGCGCCTGACCTTCGCCAGCTTCGTCGTCGGCAGGTCCAACACGCTGGCTCATGCGGCGGCCCGCCAGGTCGCGGAAGGTCGCCGCGGCGATCCCGTGATGTTCAACCCGCTCTACATTCATGCCGGCGTCGGCCTCGGCAAGACGCATCTGCTGCAGGCGGTGACCTGGGCCGGCAATTCCGGCGGCGAGCGCAAGGTGCTGTATCTCACCGCCGAGAAGTTCATGTACGGCTTCGTCGCGGCGCTGAAGACGCAGACGGCGCTGGCCTTCAAGGAGGCGCTGCGCGGCATCGACGTGCTGGTCATCGACGATCTGCAGTTCCTGCAGGGCAAGTCGACGCAGGCCGAGTTCTGCCACACGCTGAACGCGCTGATCGATGCCGGCCGCCAGGTTGTGATCGCAGCCGACCGTCCGCCGTCGGATCTGGAAAGCCTCGACGACCGCGTGCGCTCGCGACTTGCGGGCGGCCTCGTGGTCGAGATGGGCTCGCTCGGCGAGGAGCTGCGGCTCGGCATCCTGAAGTCGCGCGTCGCCGCCGCCCGCGCCCACCATGCGAGCTTCGATGTACCGGAGGAAGTGCTCGACTATCTGGCGCGCACCATCACCCATAACGGCCGCGACCTTGAAGGCGCGATCAATCGCCTGCTGGCGCACTCCAAGCTCAACAACCAGCCGGTGACGCTGGAGATGGCCGAGCGCGAGGTGCGCGACCTGATTCGCCCGCAGGAGCCGAAGCGGATCAAGATCGAGGACATCCAGCGCGTGGTCGCCCGGCAGTACAATGTCAGCCGCTCCGACTTGCTGTCGTCCCGCCGCACCGCCAATGTGGTGCGCCCGCGCCAGGTCGCGATGTATCTGGCGAAGACGCTGACCTTGCGCTCGCTGCCGGAGATCGGCCGGCGCTTCGGCGGCCGCGACCACACCACGGTGTTGCACGCCGTGCGCAAGATTGAGGCACTGGTCGCCAAGGACACGGCGCTGTCGGAGGAAGTCGAATCGCTGAAGCGCCAGCTGCAGGAATAGGGCCGCTTCATCCGGCCGGATCGTTCCATAGCCCTCCCCTCGCCAAAGGGGAGGGCTAAACTTTTTTCCGACCCAAAACGTGGGGAACGGGGCTCGTTTCGCGCCCGTATCCCTTGCACCGGCCGCCCATCCGCGCCACCTTGCGGTCCCCCCGTGGGTTTGATCAAATCCGGTATTGATCCGGCTTTTCGGGTTTCCAATGCCGCGGTGCTGCCCTGAACGGCCGCCCGGCTTTTCCATCTGAGGGATCTGGCGGGTATTGCAATGAAGGTCACCGTCGAGCGCGCGCAACTCCTGAAATCGCTGGGTCACGTTCACCGCGTGGTCGAGCGCCGCAACACCATCCCGATCCTCGGCAACGTGTTGATCCGCGCCGAGGGCGCCAAATTGTCGCTGAAGGCGACCGACCTCGACCTCGAGGTGACGGAGACCTTGGCCGCCGAGACCGGAACCGCCGGCTCGACCACGGTGCCCGCGCACATGTTCTACGACATCGTCCGCAAGCTGCCCGACGGCTCGCAGATCGTGCTGGAAGCCGACGGCGACCGCTCGGTGCTGGCCGTGCGTGCCGGCCGCTCGCGCTTCACGCTGCAGACGCTGCCCGAGAGCGACTTCCCGGGCCTTGCCGCCGGCGACATGACGCATTCGTTCTCACTGCCGGCGTCCGACATCAAGCGCCTGATCGACCGCACGCAGTTCGCGATCTCGACCGAAGAGACCCGCTACTACCTCAACGGCATCTATCTGCACGCGGCCGGCAGCGCCAAGGCGGCGACCCTGCGCGGCGTTGCGACCGACGGTCACCGGCTGGCGCAGATCGACCTCGCGCTGCCCAAGGGCGCAACCGGCATGCCCGGCGTGATCGTCCCGCGCAAGACGGTCGGCGAGGTGCAGCGGCTGATCGAGGGCGACGACGCCGAGATCTCGATCGAGCTGTCGGACGGCAAGATCCGCTTTACGCTCGGCAATGTGGTGCTGACCTCGAAGCTGATCGACGGCACCTTCCCGGACTACGGCCGCGTCATTCCGCAGAACAACGACAAGGAACTCGTCGTCGACAAGAAGGATTTCGAGGCCGCCGTCGACCGCGTCTCGACGATTTCCAGCGAACGCGGCCGCGCGGTGAAGCTCGCACTGTCCGCGGGCAAGCTGGTGCTCTCGGTCACCAACCCGGATTCCGGCAGCGCCACCGAGGAGCTCGAGGTCGAGTACGCCTCCGACGCGCTCGATATCGGCTTCAACTCGCGCTATCTGCTCGACATCGCCGCCCAGATTGAAGGCGAGGTCGCAGTGCTGAAGCTCGCCGATCCCGGCTCGCCGACCCTTGTGCAGGACCGCGACAGCAAGGGCGCGCTCTACGTGCTGATGCCGATGCGGGTGTGATGACCCTCTCTTCACGAGCAACTGCACCCTCTCCCCTTGTGGGAGAGGGTGGCGCCGCAGGCGCCGGGTGAGGGGTTGGTGCCGCGAACGCCGCACCATCGACCGACCGATGAACGCCTCCGCAGCTTCGCAAAGAAGATGCGCCGGGAGCCGACTGACGCGGAAGCGAAGATGTGGCGCCTGCTGCGCGATCGGCGCCTGTCGCACTTGAAATTTCGAAGGCAGGTTCCATTTCGAAATTACATTCTCGACTTCGCGTGTTTCGAGAAGCGCCTCGCCATCGAGATCGATGGCGGTCAGCACGCTTCGTCGCCGCGTGATGCATCCAGGACTGACGCGCTTGCGGCGGAAGGCTTTCAGGTCTTGCGCTACTGGAACAATGACGTATTGCGGACGCCCGGGGCGGTGCTGGAAGACATTGTCGCCAAGCTTGCCGAGCTGTGAGATACCCCTCACCCGTCGCCTCACTTCGTGAGACGCCACCCTCTCCCACAGGGGGAGAGGGGAAGGAAGAGAGATGACCCCGTCCCGCATTCACCGCCTGTCGCTGACGCATTTCCGCAATTACCGGACGGCGACGCTGCAGGTCGCCGGCGACATGGTGGTGCTGGTGGGGCCGAACGGCGCCGGCAAGACCAATTGCATGGAAGCGGTCTCGTTTCTGTCGCCGGGCCGCGGCCTGCGCCGCGCGACGCTGGAGGACATCGCCGACAACCAGGGCGACGGCTCCTGGGCGGTCTCGGCCGAAGTCGAGGGCGCGCTCGGCCTTGCGACGCTCGGCACCGGTATCGATCCGCCGACCGGTGACGCCGGCAACACAAGGCGCTGCCGCATCGACCGCGAACCGGTGGGGTCCGCAACCGCGTTCGGCGATCATCTGCGCATCGTGTGGCTGACGCCGGCGATGGACGGCCTGTTCATGGGCGCCGCCTCGGAACGGCGGCGCTTCTTCGATCGCCTGGTGCTGGCGATCGATTCCGAGCATTCCAGCCGCGTCTCGGCACTGGAGCGCTCGCTGCGCTCGCGCAACCGGCTGCTCGAGGTGCGCAACTATGACGACCATTGGTGTGACGCGATCGAGCGCGAGACCGCCGAGCTTGCGGTCGCGGTCGCCGCATCGCGGGGCCAGACCGCCGCCAAGCTCGCCGTGATGCTGCGCGAGCGCGGCGCTGCCTCGGCCTTCCCCTCCGCCGAGATCATGCTCGACGGCTGGATGGAGAACGCACTGCTGCAGGAGCCCGCAACGGCGGTGGAGGACCGCTACCGCGAGATCCTGCGCGCGAGCCGGCCGCGCGATGCCGCCGCCGGCCGCACGCTCGACGGCCCGCATCTGACCGATCTGCAGGTGATCTACGCGCCGAAAAGCATGCCGGCGCGTGACGCCTCGACCGGCGAGCAGAAGGCGCTTTTGATCGGGCTGGTGCTGGCGCACGCCACGATGGTCGCGGAGATGACCGGCATCGTACCGCTGCTGCTGCTCGACGAGGTCGTCGCCCATCTCGATCCGAACCGCCGCAAGGCGCTGTTTGACGAGCTCGCCAAGCTCGGCGCGCAGGTCTGGATGACCGGCGCCGATCCCGCGGCGTTCGTCGATATCGGCCCGCTGGGGGAGATTTTCGACGTCGAATCCGGCCGCGCGACGCGGCGCGGCTGAGGGTGCGGAATCTGCTCCGAGAGGGGCCCGAATCCGCCTTCGAAACGGGCTTTTCGAGACCGCCGGAATCGGCCTTTGAAAGCCTTGAAACAGGCCTAAAAAATCCTATTTATTCAATAGTTTGTAGATGGAGACTTTGCGCTAGGCGCAACCCCTCTTTCATGGCACAAATAGCGGAATCAGCGCCTCATATTGCGCAGCTGATTCGGATATCCTCGAAGGCCTCACATGACTGAACCTGCCCGGCAGACCCCTGCCGAATCTGAGCATCCCGTTCCGGCCGAATATGGCGCGGAATCGATCCGGGTGCTGAAGGGCCTCGACGCCGTCCGCAAGCGCCCCGGCATGTATATCGGCGACACCGACGACGGTTCCGGCCTGCACCACATGGTCTACGAGGTCGTCGACAACGCGATCGACGAGGCGCTGGCGGGCCATGCCAGCCGCGTCCTGGTCACCCTCAACGCCGACAATTCCGTCACCGTGTACGACGACGGACGCGGCATTCCGGTCGGCATCCACAAGGAGGAGGGCGTCTCGGCAGCCGAGGTCATCATGACCCAGCTGCACGCCGGCGGAAAATTCGACCAGAACTCCTACAAGGTCTCCGGCGGTCTGCACGGCG
This sequence comes from Bradyrhizobium sp. USDA 4538, assembly GCF_024171045.1. Lineage (NCBI taxonomy): Bacteria > Pseudomonadati > Pseudomonadota > Alphaproteobacteria > Hyphomicrobiales > Nitrobacteraceae > Bradyrhizobium > Bradyrhizobium sp. USDA 4538. The sequence goes on along the minus strand of NZ_JALJZE010000001.1, from coordinate 3,950,477 downwards.
TCGGCGTCTCCGTCGTCAACGCGCTCTCCAGCAAGCTCGCGCTGCGGATCTGGCGCGACGACAAGGAGCACTACATCGAATTCGCGCACGGCGATGCCGTGGCGCCGCTCAAGGTGGTCGGCGATGCCCCTGGCAAGCGCGGCACCGAGGTCACTTTCCTCGCCTCGGTCGAGACCTTCAAGAACATCGAATATGATTTCGCGACGCTGGAGCACCGGCTGCGCGAGCTCGCCTTCCTCAATTCCGGCGTCAACATCGTGCTCTCCGACATGCGTCATGCGGTCGAGAAGCGCGAGGAGATGCACTATTCCGGTGGTGTCGAGGAATTCGTCAAATATCTCGACCGCAACAAGAAGGCGATCGTGCCGGCGCCGATCATGGTGCGCTCGGAAGCCAACGGCATCGGCGTCGAGGCGGCGCTATGGTGGAACGACAGCTACCACGAGAACGTGCTGTGCTTCACCAACAACATCCCGCAGCGCGACGGCGGCACCCATCTGGCCGGCTTCCGCGGCGCGCTGACGCGCCAGGTCAACGGCTATGCCGAGGCCAATGCGAAGAAGGAAAAGATCGCGCTGACCGGCGACGATTGCCGCGAAGGCCTCACCGCGGTGCTGTCGGTGAAGGTGCCCGATCCGAAATTCTCGTCGCAGACCAAGGACAAGCTGGTGTCCTCGGAGGTTCGACCGGTGGTCGAGAACGTCCTGAACGAGGCGCTCGCCGCCTGGTTCGAGGAGAATCCGAAGGAAGCCAAGGAGATCGTCGGCAAGGTGATCCAGGCCGCTGCGGCCCGCGAGGCCGCGCGCAAGGCGCGCGAGCTGACCCGCAAGAATCCGCTCAGCGTCTCCTCGCTGCCCGGCAAGCTCGCCGACTGCCAGGAGAAGGACCCGGCCAAGTCCGAACTGTTCATCGTCGAGGGCGACTCGGCAGGCGGCAGCGCCAAGCAGGGCCGCAACCGTGAATTCCAGGCGGTGCTGCCGCTGCGCGGCAAGATCCTCAATGTCGAGCGCGTCCGTCCCGACAAGATGCTGTCGTCCGAGCAGATCGGCACGCTGATCACCGCGCTCGGCACCGGCATCAGCGACGATTTCTCGGTCGACAAGCTGCGCTATCACAAGATCATCGTGATGACCGACGCCGACGTCGACGGCGCCCATATCCGCACGCTGCTGCTGACCTTCTTCTATCGTCAGATGCGCTCGATCATCGATGGCGGCTATCTCTATATCGCCCAGCCGCCGCTCTATAAGGTCTCGCGCGGCAAGTCCGAGCAATACCTGAAGGACGAGCGCGCCCTCGAGGACTATCTGATCTCGACCGGACTCGACGAATGCGTCTTCAAGCCGGCCTCCGGCGACGACCGCTCGGGCCGTGACCTGCTGTCGCTGGTCGAAGACGCCCGGGTCATCCGCTCGGTGCTGCGCAACCTGCATAGCCGCTATAATCGCGCCGTCATCGAGCAGGCCGCGATCGCGGGCGTGCTCAATCCCAGGATCACCGGCGATATCGCCACCGCCAATTCGGCGGCCGAATACATCGCCAAGCGGCTGGACGCCGTGGCCGAAGAGGTCGAGCGCGGCTGGATCGGCACCTTCACGGAAGGCCAGGGGTTCCAGTTCGAGCGCACCGTGCGCGGGGTCAGGGAATTCGCCGTGATCGACGACGCCTTCCTCGGCTCGGCCGACGCCCGCAAGCTCGACGAATACGCGACCGAACTGCAGGAGATCTACGTGCGCGCGGGCAAGCTGCGGCGCAAGGATGCCGAGCAGATCATCCACGGCCCGATCGACCTGTTCGAGGCCGTGACCGACGCCGCCCGCAAGGGCATCTCGCTGCAGCGCTACAAAGGTCTCGGCGAGATGAACCCGGAACAGCTCTGGGAGACCACGCTGGACACCGAGGCGCGCTCGCTGCTGCAGGTGAAGATCAAGGAGGTCGACGAGGCCGACGATATCTTCACCAAGCTGATGGGCGACGTGGTCGAGCCGCGCCGCGAGTTCATCCAGGACAATTCGCTCAGCGCCACCATCGACATCTAGGAGGCCTGCGGCGCATTACACCACCGTCATTGCGAGGAGCGAAGCGACGAAGCAATCCATTTTTCAGCTTGCGGCGCGATGGATTGCTTCGCTCCGCTCGCAATGACGTGGATCGTACAGTGCACACTACTTCCATTACCCTGGAGGCGAGCAACCGTCCTGACGGGTGACATCTCCGTCACAGCGCGACCGGCGCCGTCGCGGCGCTACCTTTCGTGTGGAAGCAGCGCCGCCAGTTGTGTTACGGTGCCGGACGGCCGTTGATTCCGTTGTGGAATTTCCAATGGCCCCAGTCTGAATGATGCGTTAGGGGACATTCCGCGTGCCGCCGATCCAATACATCGTCGAAGGCGGCCGCCGCCTTTCGGGCACCATCGAGCCGTCGGGCAACAAGAACTCCGCGCTGCCGATCATCGCCGCGGCACTGCTCACCGAGCATCCGGTCACACTGACCAACGTGCCGCGCATCCGCGACACCGAAACGCTGGTCGAATTGTGCCGCTCGGTCGGCGCCACCGCCGAATGGACCGAGCGCAACACGCTGCAGATTCATGCCAAGGAGATTCGCGCCGCCGATCTCGATCCGGCGCTGTGCGCGCGCATCCGCGCCTCGATCCTGCTCGCAGGCCCGCTGCTCGCCCGCTGCGGCGAGGTCGCGCTGCCGCCGCCCGGCGGCGACGTGATCGGCCGCCGCCGGCTCGACACGCACTTCCTGGCCTTCGAGCAGCTCGGCGCCACCGTCACCGCGACGCACCGGCTGGAATTCCGCGCCACGCGGCTGAAGGGCGCCGACGTGTTCCTCGATGAGCCCAGCGTCACCGCGACGGAGAACGCGCTGGTCGCCGCAGTCGCGGCGCGCGGCACCACCTATCTGCGCAACGCGGCCTCCGAGCCGCATGTGCAGGACCTCGCCAATTTCCTGATCGCGCTCGGCGCCAAGATCGAAGGCGTCGGCACCAACACCATCATCGTGCACGGGCCGGCAACGCTCGGCAGCACGACTTTCGCGATCCAGCCCGACCATATCGAGGTCGGATCGCTGATCGGGCTCGCCGCGGTGACCCGCTCGCCGCTACGCATCGCGCGCGCCGGCGTCGAGCATCTGCGCTCGATCCGGATGGGCTTTGAGCGGCTCGGCATCGTCTGCGGCGTCGAGGGCGACGACCTCGTCGTCCCGTCCGGCCAGACCATGAAGATCCAGGACGATTTCGGCGGCCATGTGCCGAAGCTCGAGGACCAGCCCTGGCCGGCCTTCCCGGCCGACCTGATGTCGATCGCGATCGTCACCGCGACGCAGTGCGACGGCGTCATCCTGATGCACGAGAAGATGTTCGAATCCCGGATGTTCTTCGTCGACAACCTGATCGCGATGGGTGGCCGCATCGTGCTGTGCGACCCGCACCGCGCGATCGTCGCCGGCCCCAGCCGGCTGCGCGGCGCGCCGATGAACTCGCCCGACATCCGGGCCGGTATGGCGATGCTGCTGGCCGCGGTGTGTGCCGAGGGCACCTCCACCATCAACAACGCCGACCAGATCGAGCGCGGCTATGAGCGGATCGATGAGCGGCTCAACGCCCTCGGCGCCAAGATCAAGCGGATTCCCGCGCGATCGTGATTCCCTGCGGCAGCTTGGCCATCCTTCCGGCCGGTTTGCCGTGCTAAGCGTGCCGTCATGACCTGCATCGACAAGATCGACCCGGCCGCGCCGAACGCGGCCGTTGTCGTCCCTCGCAACCTGCTCACGGCCGAGCTCGCGGAAACGCTGAAGCTCGCGGTGCCGCTCGCGCTGACGCAGCTCGGGCAGATCGCGATGATGACGACCGATCTCGCCTTCATCGGCCGGCTCGGCAGCGAAAACGTCGCCGCCGCGGCGCTGGCGCACACCGTGTATTTCGTCAGCTTCACCATTGGCATGGGCATGATGTCGGCGGTCTCGCCCCTGGCCGCGCAGGCGTTCGGCGCGCGCAACCCGCGCGTGATGCGGCGCGCGCTCCGCGTCGGCCTGTGGGCCGGCTTCTTCATGGTGCTGCCGCTGATGGCGCTGCCGTTCCAGGGTGAGCGCATCCTGCTCGCGCTCGGCCAGACCCAGGCCACCGCGCATCTGGCGCAGCAATATCTGTTCGGTCTCGCCTGGGGCATCCTGCCGGCGCTGTGGTTCATCGCGCTCCGCGGCTTCATGAGCGCGGTGAACCGGCCGGAGCCGGTGCTATGGATCACGCTCGCGGCGATCCCGGCCAATGCGCTGATGGTCTACCTGTTGCTCTACGGCAAATGGGGCATGCCCGAACTCGGCATGTTCGGCGCCGGACTTGCGACCACGATCGTCAATCTCGGCACCTTCCTTGCCGGCGTGTGGTTCGCGGCGCGCCGCCGCCCGTTCCGCAAGTACCACGTATTCAGCCGCGTCTGGCGCATCGACTGGCCGCTGATGGGCAAGCTGGTCGCCGTCGGCGCGCCGATCTCGATCGCCTTCCTGCTGGAATACGGCCTGTTCGGCGCGGCCGGACTGCTGATGGGGCTGATCAGCACCACGGCGCTGGCCGCGCACCAGATCGCGCTGCAGATCGCGGCGATCCTGTTCATGGTGCCGTTCGGCGTCAGCATGGCCGCCACCGTGCGGGTCGGCCAGGCCGTTGGCCGCCGCGATACCGACGCTGTACAGCGTGCCGGCTTTGTCGCGATCGCGCTCAGCGGCATCTTCATGAGCGTCATGACGCTCGCGGTGATCCTGGCGCGCTTCGAGATCGCAGCGCTGTTCCTCGGCGAGGCCTCCGACACCACCGCGCAGCTCACCGCGGCGCTGCTGTTGATCGGGGCGACCTTCTTCATCGCCGACGGCATCCAGACCACCACCGCGGGCGCGCTGCGCGGCATGAACGACACCCAGGTGCCGCTGCTGTTCGCCGTCATCAGCTATTGGCTGATCGGCTTCGCGTCGGCCTCCGCGCTCGCCTTCTGGGTGAAGCTCGACGCCGCCGGTGTCTGGATCGGGCTGTCGCTCGGGACGGCGGTCTATGCGACCCTCCTTGTCTTGCGTTTCCGCCTGCTGGCACGCAGACTGGGCAAATGAGGGTCGACGAGGTCACGCCGAACGTGGATTCCGCCGCGCTGCTCGCCGGCGCGCAGTTCGTCGACGCGTTCCGCATCGCGACCGCGCGCCCCGACCTCGATGCGCGGCACGCCGCCGAGGCGATGGTGGCGCGGCAGCCGCACTGGATCGAATGGCTGCTTGCCCTGCGTAATTTCATCGTCGCGCCGCTTGGCCTGAAAACCTCGGGCGCAGCCGACGGCGCGACACGCGACATGATCGGGATCTTTCCGGTGGTCAGTGAGACGCCGGAGCGGCTGGTCGCGGGCTTCAACGACAAGCATCTCGACTTCAGGCTCGTCGTCGACGTCGCCTCCGCGGGAGCTGTGCGCAGCATCACCGCGACTTCGCTGGTGCTCACCCACAACTGGTTCGGGCGCGCCTATCTCGCGGTGATCCTGCCGTTCCACCGCCTGATCGTGCCCGCGATGCTGCGCAAGGCCGGAGGCTGAACTACTACTCGATCTCAAGCCGCGCTCTTCTCCGGCGTGTCGGCGACGATCTTCTCGGAGGCCTCGGCGTTGGTACACCAATTGCCGTGGCAGCGCTTGAGGTCGTTGAGATTCTGCCGCATCTGGTCGAGCGAGAAGCCAAGCGCATAGAAGCGCTCGGCGGCATCGACCGGCAGGCCACGGATCAGCCCATCCCTTCGCACCGCGGCGACCTCCTCGCTATACGCATGCAGCGCGGCATCGACCGGCACCATGTCGGCCGGGCCGCTGCCGGCGCGCAACGCGGTCGCGACCGCCACCATGTAAGTCACGATCGCCTTGCTGACGTCGGCCAATGGCCGCGCCAGCCTCGCCTGGATATCGGCCGGCAGCGGCACCACACAGGCACGCCCGATCATCACGACGTCGTGCCGCAGCCGCTGGATGGTTCGCAGCAACGGCCCGGTGTCCGGTCCCGACGACAGATGCATCGAGCGCTCGCGCTCGGCCTCAAGGCCGGTCGCGTGCAGATTGCTCACCGCGGTGCCGATGCCGTCCTGGATCCGGTGCAGCGCGTCGTTGTCGAGGCCGCGGGTCAGGCCGGCGAGCAATTCGGCGAACGCCGCCGACAGCAGCTCCAGCAGGTTCGATGCATTGACCCTGATCTGACTGACCGCGCGCGACGGCAGCACCAGGAACGAGATCAAAAGCCCGGTGAGCGCGCCGACCGTCACCTCGAGGACGCGGTCGATCGCGGAATCCAGCGGGTTGGAGTGATGCATCGTCGGCAGCAGCAGCACGATCACTGCCGTCACGGTCGCAGAGTTCAGGCTCGGATTGAGCGCGGCGATGAAGGCCAGCGGCACGATCGCCAGCACCAGCAGCGCCAGCAGGCTGCCCTCGCCGGAATGCGGGATCAGCACCGCGATCGCGCCGCCATAGACGGCGCCGCCGATGGTACCGAGCATGTAGTCGCGGCTGGCCTTCAGCGAGCGGCCGACGCTCATCTGGGTCACGATCAGCGAGGTCAGCACCGCCCAGAGCGGCAGCATCAGGTTGAACGCCAGCGCGATGGTATAGGCCGCCACGCCGGCGGACGCGATCCGGACCGCCAGCGCCAGCTGCGTCTTGCGAGCCCAGAGCTGGTCGAACATGCGTTTTGCGAAGGTCCTCATGCACCGTGATCCGCAATCAAAGGAAAGGCCCGTGTTACATGACTTGAAGCTAACCGACCTGAAGCTAACCGATTTGGAGCATGGCAGCTGCCCGCGGCGGCAAGGTGGCTTGAAAGGCCTGACCTGCCCGCCTACCCTGCGCCGCAAAATTGAGGAAACACGATGGCCCACGAAACCGCAACGCTCGCCGCCTATGTCGCCGACCTGAAATATTCCGACATTCCGCCGGAGGTGCTGGAGCGCGCCAAGGTTTTGACGCTGGATTTCCTCGGCAGCACCATCCGCGCCCGGCGCGATGCGGAATCGACGCCGTCGCTGATGAAGATGCTGGAGGCGCTGGCGCTCGACGGCAAGGGCGAAGCCACCGTATTCGGCGACACCAAGACCTGGACCCCGGCGGTCGCGGCGCTGCTCAACGGCGCGCTCGGCCATTCGCTCGACTTCGACGACACCCATGCCGATTCCTCGCTGCATCCGAGCGCACCGGTGGTGCCCGCCGCGTTCGCGGTCGGCGAGATGGTCGGCGCCTCCGGCCGCGACGTGCTGACCGCGATCGTCGCCGGCTATGAGGTGTGCTGCCGGCTCGGCAACGCGCTCGACCCGACCTCGCATTACGCCCGCGGCTTCCATCCGACCGCGACCGCCGGCACCTATGGCGCTGCCGCGGCGGCGGCCAAGCTGTTCGGCTTGTCGAAGGAGCAGATCGTCTCCGCTTTCGGCGTCTCCGGCAGCCAGGCCGCGGGCTCGCTGCAGTTCCTGGTCAACGGCGCCTGGAACAAGCGCTACCAGGTCGGCGCCGCCGCGATGAACGGCGTGATCGCCGCGACCCTGGCGCGCAACGACTTCATCGGCTCGAGCGAGTCGGTCGAAGGCAAGCACGGCCTTCTGGTCGGCTATACCGATGACGCTCATCCGGACAAGGCGGTGGCGGACTTGGGCCACACCTATGAGACGCTGAAGATCGGCGTGAAGCCGTATCCGAGCTGCCGCTACACTCACGCCGCGATCGACGCGCTGATCGCGATGCGACGCGAGCACAATCTGACGCCGGACCAGATCAGGAAGGTCGAGATCGGCCTGCACCGCAACGGCATCACGCTGACCGGCGACGCCGCCACCAAGCGCCACCCGACCTCGGTGGTCGGCGGCCAGTTCTCGATGTTCTTCACCGGCGCGATCGCGCTCGACCAGGGCCATTTCGGCTGGGACGATTACGACCGGCTGGGCGACAAGGCCATCGACGCGCTCGCCGACAAGTTCGACGTGGTGCAGGACGACCGGCTCGAGGTCGGCCGCACCCATCCGTTCGGCGCCCGCGTCTCGATCACGACAGACGACGGTACCCATGAGCGCCTCTACGCCGATCCCTCCGGCGAGCCGACCTCTTTCCCCGACGCAAAGGCGATGCAGCAGAAATTCCTGACGCTGGCTCGCCCGGTGCTCGACAAGCGCGCCGACCAGCTCGCCGACGCCATCCTGACGCTGGAGCGCTTCGATCGCGTGGAGAAGGCGACGCAGCTGGGAAGGCAGTAAGCAGGCCGTCGAGGCGCAGGCTGCACGCCACGCCCACAGCTGTCGTCCTGGCGAAAGCCAGGACCCATATGTGGACGGCCCCCGTGGCACAAGAGCTGTTTGGTGAGATCGGATCGCTTGCATCCATATGTCCGGCCTGTTGGGTGCGATCGAATGGATCGCTGGCCAAGATGGTTTGCGCGATGCGAGTTCCAAACAACCACGCGGCCTGTTGGCGGCCGATGGGTCCTGCGGACTGTCTCGCATCGTTGCTCGATCGATCGCTCCATCTGCTCTTGCAGCTCCGGTCGGCCGGCGAGCGAGCCCGCCGGCTAATCGATTAGGCGGCGGCTGTCATGGGATTCATCCGTGCCGCCTCGTAACTCTCGCCCGTTGCCATCAGCTTCCAGGCGATACGGGCCACTTTGTTGGCGAGCGCCACGGCCGCAAGCTTCGGCGGCTTGCGCTTGATCAGGGCCAGCAGCCAGCGCGAGTGATGACCGCGTCCCCGCCTGGCCTGCTGGATCACCGCTGTGGCCCCGACCACCAGCAGACGGCGCAAGTTCTCATCGCCAGCCCGCGTGATCTTGCCAAGCCTGGTCTTGCCAGCGGTGGAGTGGTCCTTGGGTGTCAATCCCAGCCAGGCCGCAAAATGACGACCAGAACGGAACGTGCGCGGATCAGGTGTCTTCATCACCAGCGCGGTTGCAACGATCGGACCGACCGAGGGGATCTGAGCCAAGCGCCGGCCCGTGGCATCGGCGCGGTGCCAGGCCATCAGCTTGGCCTCAACCGCCTCCAACTCACCCTCGAGCCTGACGCGCTCCCGGCCCAGCACCACAAACAGCTCGCGCGCCAGAACCGGAAGCGTCTCGTCCTGCGCAATCCGCACCAGCAGGGGTTCGATCGCGTCCAGTCCCTTGGGGGCGATCAGGCCATACTCCGCCGCGTGGCCGCGTATCGTATTGGTCAGCTGGGTGCGCCGGACGATCAATCCGTCGCGGACACCCATCAGCATCAGCGCGGCCTGCTGCTCGGCCGTCTTCACCGGCACGAAGCGCATGCTCGGCCGGCTCATCGCTTCACACAGGCCTTCTGCATCCCGCCCGTCATTCTTGTTCCGCATCACGTAGGGTTTGACCAATTGCGGTGCCATCAGCTTCACCTCGTGACCGAGCTTGGAAAGCTGACGCGCCCAATGTTGCGAAGCCCCGCAGGCCTCCATCCCGATCACAGTCGGCGGCAATTTGGCGAAGAACTCCAGCACTTGTTTGCGCGACAGCTTCTTGCGCAGCACCACCTGCTCCGCCGCATCAACCCCATGCAGCACAAAAATATACTTCGACGTATCAATCCCAATGCGGATAATCTGGTTCACGGACGGCTCCCTTGTATGAGATCTAGACAACCTCATTCTGGCACACTGATGCCGTAGGGGGCCGTCCACACCATCAACCACCGCATTTGATCATGAACGGGATCGTGGCCCCAGCGTCGCGCAACAAGTCTCATTTGGGGTAATGGGTCCCGGCCTTCGCCGGGACGACGACGGCGGGGATGCGTCGTAATTCAAGAAGTCAAACAGCGCGGTGTCATCGCCCGCGTGGCGAAATGGATTCCGGGCTCATGCTTCGCATGCCCCGGAATGACGGCGCGCCTTACTCCGCTCCATCGATAATCACAAAATCCCCCTCTGAATATTTCTGTCGGATCGCCTTCGCGGCCTGATATTCCGGGCAGGTGTAACAGTCCATCGCAGTGGCGTGATCCCTGAACTCGATGACGAAGTTGCGCTGGCGCGTTGTGCCTTCCATCACCTCATAGGGGCCATTGCGCACGATGAAATTGGCGCCGTATCTGGCGAATACCGGCATCGCGGCGGCGAGATATTCGGGATAGCGCGCTTCGTCGTGAACCGTGACGTGCACGATCCAGTAGGCTTTCGGCATGATGGTCTCCGGCTGACGCGTGGTTCAAGAAACTGTGGCGCACCTCCTCACGAGATGCGCCATCGCATCAGAAAATTCCGGAGGCCGAGATTCAATTCACGATCGCGCGGGCGCTGTGTGACGTGCCGGTCAATTGCCGCCCGCGAGCCGCGGACTTATGGAAGTCGATGTAACCACATCGCGAACCAGATCGAACACGCCGTCCGCCTCGGGCGGCATGTTCGGCGAGCGGCCGAGGCGCACGATGACGAGCCGCTGTGACGGCACGATAATCACATATTGCCCGATCGTGCCCTTGGCGAAGAAGGCATCGCGCGGCCAGCCGTGCTCGACACGGAAGCGAGCGCCAAAGCTGTCGCCGAGATTGGTCCAGAAGCCCGCGCCATAGCCGACCCAGGCATTCGGCGTCGGCGATGCCGAGTACTTCACCCAGCCCTCTGGCAGGATGCGCTTGCCGCCGACCACGCCGTCATTGAGATAGAGCTGACCCAAGCGCGCCCAGTCGCGCGCGCTCGCCATCATCGCACCCGATCCTTCCGGTGTGCCCGCAGCATCGAACTGCATCACGACATTGCGCATGCCGAGCGGATCGAACAATTCGGCCCGCGCGAAGCGCATCACATCAGCCGCATGCCCGCCGGCGGCGTTGCGGATCAGATGCGAGAGGATCAGGTAGTTGCCGTCGTGATAGTTCCAGACCCGGCCGGGCGCGCTCTCCAGCGGAGCGCTCGCGGCGAAGGCGGCCATATCCGATTCCATGAACTTCATGCGGTTGACCGGCTCGAGCACGGATGCCAGCGACGCCTGCAGCGAGCTGCCGAGCGCAAGCCCTGCGGTGTGGCGCAACAGCTCGTCGACCGTGATCGCGTGGCGCGGATCGTCGGGATTCCGCCAGGCCGCGATCGGGACCGGCTGGTCGCGCGTCAGCCTGCCCTCGCGGACGAGGATTCCGATCAGGGCCGAGATCGCCGACTTGCTCATGGAGAAGCCGAGCAGCGGCGTGTCGATGCCGATGCCGTTGGCGTAGCGCTCGGCGACGATGCGGCCATCCTTCATCACGACGACAGCGCGGGTGCGGCGGAACGGCGGCTCGGCCGGCTCGGCAAAGGCGCGGTCGAGCGCAGCCGCAAGCTGCAGGGTCTGCGGCGGGACGAGCTCCGGACCCGCGATCTCGGGCAGCAGCGCGGCCTGCCGCTCGGCGGACGGCAGCGCAGTCCCGGCCAGCGTCTCGCCATGTTCGAGCGTGCAGCCCATGCCCTCGCGATAGACCGCATGGCTGCGGCCAAGCCCGAACAGCGTCACGGTGACGTCCTTGCGGTCGAGGTCGACCTCGGTGTCCATCGCCCAGGTGATCAGGCCGGCCCCCGGCATCGCGTCAGTGGTCTCGGTCAGGTTTCGCCTGGGGTCGAGCCCGCTGACGAAGGTCTCCGAGCAGATCACATTGGCGACAAAGCCGGTCGCGACCTCAGGCACATCGCGGGCGCGGGCGGCGGACAGCGCCAACGCACCGAAGGCGGTGGTGGCGGCGAGAATGAGAAAGAGCTTTCGACGGGTCACGGAATCCTCCGGCATGGCGCAATGGGCGCGTGGCCGGATCAGGCCGCAGGTGGCGGGAGAGCGCTCGCCGGATTTGGAAATCGGGCTGGCCGAGGATTGGAGGCGACTGGTCGATTCTGGAATTCTACAGCGATTACAAGGGCCTGTAATCACGACGCCCCTTACCTTCTCCCCTTGTGGGAGAAGGTGGCGCGGACGAAGTCCGCGACGGATGAGGGGTCTCTATCCGCGGAGACAAACCCCTCACCCGGCTTCGATGCTACCGCATCGAATCCACCCTCTCCCACAAGGGGAGAGGGTGCAGCGGTATCCGCCGCAAGCAGGACATCTACACCGCGCTTGCCTTCAGCTTCCTGTACTCCGTCGGCGTCACGCCGGTGGTCGCCTTGAAGGCGCGGTTGAAGGGGCCGAGCGACTGGAAGCCGGCATCCATGGCGATGGTGATGACCGGGACTTCGGCCTGGGAAGGATCGGCGAGCGCCGCCTTGGCCTCCTCGATCCGGTGGTTGTTCAAGAAGACATTGAAGTTGCGGTAGCCGAGCCGCTGGTTGATCAGCCGCCGGAGACGATATTCGGGAATCTTCAGCCGGGTCGCCAGCGTGCCGATGGTGACGTTGTCGTGGCGGTAGACCCGCTCGTCCGCCATCAGCCGCATCAGGGCATCGACCAGCTTGCGGTCGGCTGCCTCCTCGGCCGCGGCTGGCTTCGTCAGCACGACAGCCTCCGCCGGCACCGTGAACAGGTCGGCGCCGTCGACGCGCATCATCGCCCAGGTGATTGCGGCCACGATGGCGGTGAGCACGGCCGCGTTCACCAGGTTGGCCCATTCCACGGTCACGCGGCTGCCGGCATAGGCAATCTGCAGCAGCGCGTTCAATCCGCCGTACAGCGCAGACGCGGCGACGATGAAGACGCGGACACGTCGGCGACGCTCGACCAGATCCGCCGACCACGATCCGATGGTTTGCGCCACCGCGAGCGCAACGAAGGCGAGCGTGAGCGAATTGACCATGATGATCGCGATCTGCGCGTGACCGGCGGGTGCAATCCACATGCAACTGACGAAGCTGTAGGCCACGACCGCGGCCCAGATCAGGCCGTGCCACCAGCGCAGCTGAAACGCGTCATCGAACAGCGCGCGCGTGAACAGCCAGAACACCACGATATCGCCGGTCGAGAGCGCGATCAGTGGCGCATGCCAGTCCGAGACCGGCGGCCCGGCGCCGATCGAGGCGGTCACCGCATGCGCGGCCGCGCCGAGCGCGAAGGCGGCTGCAAGGCGCCCGGAAAGCGCCTTGCGAAAGTCAGTGAGCAGCAAGGCGGCAAGCACCAGCAGCAGCGCCACGCTGGCGCTGCGCAGGCAGAGTTCAAGTGCGGCCCAATGTGAAGCAGCCGATGTCATCGCCGAACAATCGTCGGTCGGACGTGGTTTTTCAAGATGGCTCGCGCTGCCAGCGCTGACGCGACGTCACCCAGATATCGACGACGTCACCCTCGAGCTGGCCCGGCCCATCATTCACGGCACTGAGCCGCCGCGCCACGGCCTGGGAAGCTGCGTTGGCCGGATCGATGCAATGGATGATGCGGTCGACCGTGAAGTTCGCGAACACAAAGTCGATCGCGGCACGCGCCGCTTCCACCGCATAGCCCTTGCCGCGATGCTCTTTGGCGATGCCCCAGCCGACCTCGAAGCCGGGCCATTCCGGCGGATAATACGGGCCGACGCGCCCGATGTAGTGGGCGGAAGACTTCTCCTCCACCGCGAACATGCCGAAGCCGTATAGCGCCCAGTGGCCCGAGATGACGGCGGCATTGCGCCAGCCCTTCAGCGCCGACGTGACCGGCTGATGATCCGGCGTGATGAAGCGCGCCGTCTCGGGATCGGACAGCATTTTCGTGTTCTCAGCGACATCGGATGCGCGCCACGGCCGCAGGATGAGCCGCGCGGTCTCGATCACGGGACCATCGACCTGCAGCAGTCTTGCGCCTGGCTTGATCAGAGAAACCATGACTGTCTCCGGTTTCCAAGTTTGAACTTGCTGCCATCGAGAGCAGGTGCAAGCCACAAGTAATTCGTCGTCCCTGCGAAAGCAGGGACCCATAACCACCGATAACACTTGATGAGCAGGGCTGGGGCCGCAGCCTTCGCAAGACTAGCATCGGTGGTTATGGGCCCCGGCTCGCGCGGAGCCTGTCATCGGGCGGCGCTTCGCGCCGACCCGTTGGCTTGGCCGGGACGACGGATAGAGAGTATGATCACGGCAAGAGAGTATCATCGCTACACTACTGTAAGGAGTCCGACATGAGTTGGCAGCCCTCGACCGATCCCGAACTCGGCGATCCCAAGACCTGCGACGCGCTGGATCTGATCATCGTGCCGCGCACCCGCGATCTCGGCGACGGCTTTGCGGTGCGCCGCGCATTGCCGCACGGCAAGCGGCAGATGGTCGGGCCCTTCATCTTCTTCGACCATTTCGGGCCGGTGCAGTATCTCGCCGGCAAGGGCATGGACGTGCGGCCGCATCCGCATATCGGGCTCGCCACCGTCACCTATCTGTTCGACGGCAGCATCATGCACCGCGACAGCGAGGGCAACATCCAGGAGATCCAGCCCGGCGCGATGAACCTGATGACCGCGGGCCGCGGCATCGCGCATTCCGAGCGCACCCCCGACGTGCAGCGCCGCGACGGCCAGAAGATGCTGGGCCTGCAAAGCTGGATCGCGCTGCCGGCGGGCAAGGAGGAGATCGCGCCGTCGTTCCAGCACTATGGCGCCGGCGATCTGCCGATGATCTCCGAGCGCGACTTCACCGCGCGCATCATCGCGGGCTCCGCGTTCGGCATCACCTCGCCGGTCAGCATGGTCTCGCCCTGGTTCTACACCGAGGTGACCGCAAAGGCCGGCACCTCGGTGCCGCTCGACCCCGATCACGAGGAACGCGCGATCTACCTCGTCGACGGCGAGGTCGAGATCGCGGGCGACCGCCACGAGGGGCCGAGGCTCCTGATCTTCCGGCCCGGCGACCGCATCACCGTCAAGACGCTGCGGCCGACCCGCATGATGTTCCTCGGCGGCGACGCCCTGGAAGGGCCGCGCCACATCTGGTGGAATTTCGTCTCGTCATCCAAGGAGCGGATCGAGCAGGCCAAACAGGACTGGAAAACCGGGCGTTTCGCGCAGGTTCCGCACGAACACGAGTTCATTCCGCTACCGGAGTGAGCTATTTCCTGTGATAACCTCGAACGCCCGCACGCCTCGTGCGGGCGCTCGTCTTTGCAAAGCCACCTAGAAAGACCCTCGCCCATGACCGCGATGCTATCCAGCGATTTGCCCCTGCCCCGGATCGGCCGCGGCAAGGTGCGCGATATCTACGCCGTTGGCGACGATCGCGTGTTGCTGCTGACCACCGATCGCATCTCGGCATTCGACGTGGTGATGGCGGAAACCATTCCGATGAAGGGCGCGGTGCTGACCCAGATCAGCGCCTGGTGGTTCCGGCAGCTTGAGGGCACCGTGCCGCATCACATGATCAGCGCCGATGCCGACGAGATCATCCGCGCGGTGCCTGAACTGAAGGATCATCGCGCCGACATCCTCGGCCGCGCGATGCTGTGCAAGCGCACCACCGTGTTCCCGATCGAATGCGTGATCCGCGGCTACATCTCCGGCTCGGCGTGGAAGGAGTATGCAGCCGATGGCACGCTTGCCGGCGAGAAGCTGCCGGCCGGCCTGGTCGAGAGCCAGAAGCTCGAACCCGCGATCTTCAGCCCGGCGACCAAGGCCGAGGCCGGCCATGACGAGAACATCACGGTTAAGCGGGTGCGCGAGATCGTCGGCGCCGACGTCGCCGCGACGCTGGAGAAGATGGCGCGCGACGTCTATAGCTACGGCGAGCAGACCAGCCGCGCCCGCGGCATCATCATCGCCGACACCAAATTCGAGTTCGGCCGCGACAAGGACGGCCGCATCATCCTGATCGACGAGGTGATGACGCCGGATTCGTCGCGGTTCTGGGCGGTCGATGCCTACAAGCCCGGCCAGTCGCAGCCGAGCTTCGACAAGCAGCCACTGCGCGACTATCTCGACGTCGAGCGCCGCGCCGGCCGCTGGAACGGCGACGCGCCGGCCCCGCCGCTGCCGGCCAGCGTGGTGGATGCGACGAGCAAGCGGTATCTGGAAGCGTATCGCCGCGTGACGGGAAGCGAGCTGAAGGTTTAGCCGCAGCGTCATTGCGAGCCAACGGGTCGCGCGAAGGCGCGCCCGATGACAGGCTCGGCGAAGCAATCCATGGCGCCACAAGCCGAGGCATGGATTGCTTCGTCGCTACGCTCCTCGCAATGACGGCTGAGGTGTTGCAACGAACTCACCTCTGATGCCACTCTCCGGGCACAACAAGAACAGCCCAGGGAGCGCCCCATGTCCGATGCCGATACCGTGCTCGTCGAGCGCGACGGTCCTGTCACCATCATCTCGATCAACCGTCCGCACAACCGCAACGCCGTCGATGGCGCCACCGCGCGCAAGCTGTATGACGCGTTTCTCGCCTTCGATGCGGACGCGAGCGCATCCGTCGCGGTCTTCACCGGCACGGGCGGCTATTTCTGCGCCGGCGCCGATCTGAAGGCGGTGGCGGCGGGCGATCCCGAGAAAAAGCGCGAGGTCGGCGGCCACGACACGATCGCGCCGATGGGACCGAGCCGGCTGCGGCTGTCGAAGCCGGTGATCGCCGCGATCGAAGGCTTTGCGGTCGCCGGCGGCATGGAGCTCGCGCTGTGGGCCGACATGCGCGTCGTGGCCGAGGACGCAACCTTCGGCGTGTTCTGCCGCCGCTTCGGCGTGCCGCTGATCGATCTCGGCACCATCCGCCTGCCGCGACTGATCGGCCATTCGCAGGCGATCGACCTGATCCTCACCGGACGCCCGGTTGCCGGGCCCGAGGCGCATCGCATGGGGCTCGCGAACCGGCTGGTGCCGAAGGGCGAGACGCGCGCGCACGCCATCTCGCTCGCCAAGGACATCGCGAGATTCCCGCAGAACTGCCTGCGCGCCGACCGGCTGTCGGCGCTGCGGCAGTGGGACCTCGACGAGGAAGAGGCGATCAGGAACGAGATGCGCGGCGGGCTCGACGTGATAGCGTCAGGCGAAACGCTGTCGGGCGCGGCGCGCTTTGCCTCCGGCGTCGGCCGTCACGGCGCGTTCGGCAGTGAGGGCGGCCACGGCTGAAGATCACGTCTCGCTAGACTTCTCCTTCCCCCTGAAAGGGGGAAGGCCGGGATGGGGGTCAGCCGCAGGCGACGCTCTGTGCGGAGAAAGCAGATCCCCACCCGCTTTGCTCTGACGAGCAAAGCGACCTCCCCTTTTCAAGGGGAGGTTGACGCAATTCTGCGGCGCTGGGTTTCGCCGCGCTCTGCGCGAGAAGCGAAATGCCCGCGTTGAGAACCGACTGTCACAAAAATCCTGTTGTCGTCCTGCGCCGGGCTCGTCTACGACTGGCGGCGAAAGTTCAGGACATTTTTTAACGTGATTGGTCGATCGCTCTACTTCGGCTCGCAAGCGCGGCGAGCCATGCACGACGTGCTCGGCGGCGGCGCTGCCAGTGTGCTCGGCATCACGTTCGGCCTGTCCTACGCGCTCTTGATCTTCGCCGGGCCATTGTCGCCCTATCTGTCATACGGCGTGGCGGCGACATTCATTTCCTCGGCCGTGCTCGCGACCTTGATCGCGCTCGGTAGCTCGCTGCCCTTCGCCGTCGCCGGCCCCGACACCTCCACCGCGGCGGTGACGGGAATCCTGATGGCCTCGCTGGTCGAGCGCGTCAGTGCCGCCAACCCGACGGCGCTGCTGCTTGCGCCGGTGCTGATCACGCTCGGGCTCTCGACCATCGTCACCGGCATCGTGCTGTGCTGTCTCGGGCTGACACGGTTCGGCCGCGCCATCCGCTATGTGCCTTACCCTGTCGTCGGTGGATTCCTCGGGGCGACCGGCCTGTTGATCGTGCTGGGCGCGATCAGGGTGATCACCGGCTACCCTGTGCAGCTCAGCACCCTCTTCCACTTCACCAACATCATCACGATCTCCGAGCTCAGTGCCGCCTGCGCGATGGCGCTGGTGCTGTATCTGACCTGGCATCGCTCGCGCACCCCGTTCGGTCTGCCGATCATCCTGATCGGCGGCGTGATCGTGGCGCACCTCGTATTCTGGATCATCGGCATCACGCCCGAGGAAGCGCATCTGACCGGCTGGACCTTCGAGCCGCCGCCGGCATCGACCTTCATGCTGCCGTGGCACATGGCCGAGCTTGCGCAATATCCGTGGTCGGCGGTGCCGGACCTGCTCGGCAACATGATCGCCGTCGTGTTCGTCACCGCGGCGAGTACACTGTTCAACACCACCGGCATCGAGGTCGCGGTACATCGCGAGGCCAATCTCGAGCGCGAGCTCAATATCACCGGCTTCGCCAACATCCTGACCGGCGCGCTGGCCGGCTATGCCGGCTGCATCTCGGTCAGCCGCTCGATCCTGAATTTCTCCAGCGGCGGACGCAGCCGGCTCTCGGGGCTGACGGTCGCTGCGATCTCGCTGCTGATGCTGGCGGCGGCGCCGCAGCTGCTCGGCTACATGCCGAAATTCGTGCTCGGCGGCCTCCTGATCTATCTCGGCGCCGACCAGCTGCATAAATGGATAATCGAATCGCGCAAGCGGCTGTCGCAGACAGAATATGTGTCGCTGCTCGCGATCATCGCCATCATCGTGACCTGGGGCTTCGTGCCCGGCATCCTGATCGGCATCATCATCGGCTGCGCCACCTTTGCGCTCAGCGCGGCGCGGGTCGAGGCGATCAAATACGGTTTCGACGGCTCGGAATATCGCAGCTCGCTGGATCGCTCGCGCGACGACCGCGAGGTGTTGTCGGCCCATGGCGGCAAGATCCAGGGGCTGACCCTGCAAAGCTATCTGTTCTTCGGCTCCGCCAACCGGCTGTACCAGCACGTCAAGGCGCTGCTGCGCGAGCACCCGGAGTGCCGCTATCTGCTGTTCGAATTCAAGCTCGTTACCGGCGTCGATTCATCGGCGGCCTACAGTTTTGCGCAGATCAAGCGCAGCGCGCACGAGGTCGGCGTCGAGCTGGTGCTGGTGCATCTGTCGGCCAAGGCCGAGCAGGTGCTCCGCTCCAGCGATTTCATCGCCGAGGGCGTTACCGTGATCGACGAGCTCGATCGCGCGCTGGAGTGGTGCGAGAACGAGATCATCGCGCAGCACCAGGAGCTCGCGCAGGAGGAGGCCGACCTGCGCGGCTGGTTCGCGGGAATGCTCGACAGCGAGAACGACGCCGACGCGCTGATCCGGCGCTGCCAGCGCATCGAGGTCGACGCCGGCGAGGTCATTGTGCACGCCGGCGACGCCGCCGATTCCATGCACTTCATCCTCGACGGCCGCGTCGGCATCATGGTGCCCGCCGAGGACGGCCGCTCCACCCGGGTGCGCAGCCTCGGCCGCTACACCACGATCGGCGAGATGGGCCTCGTCTCGCAGGCCCCGCGCAGCGCCACCATCCAGGCCGAGATGGCGAGCGTGCTCTATGTGCTGAACACCCACCAGTTCGCCGCGATCCGCGACGAGGACCCCGAGCTCAGCCACAAGCTGCTGACCTATTTCGTGTCGGTGATGGCGGAGCGGCTGACGTTTGCCAATCGCACGATTGCGGTGCTGCGGCGCTAGACAAGGCGTAGCCCGGATGGAGCGCAGCGCAATCCGGGGTTATCGCCCCCCAGCAATATGGGTCCCGGATTTCGCTTCGCTTCATCCGGGCTACGACGCTGAAGCGAGGACGCGGATACGCTACAGCAACCCGCGGCTTTCGCTCGCCGCGAGCTCCGCCATCAGCGCCTTATCCTGATAGCGCGCGAGCGAAAGACTGCGGGCGAAGGCCGGCACGGGCGCGCCGACCACGGCGCGGGCGCAGAGATCGCCGGTGGCGCAGGCGCCCATGGTGCCGTAGCCCGACAGCGCGGTGGCGAGGAACACGCTTGGCGTCTTCGCCGCCCCGATCAGTGGCCAATTCTCTCTCGTCATCGGATAGTACCCGCCGTAATGCACGCGGTCGCGCGGCAGCGCGCCGAGATATTGCGCGAGCTTTGGCTGCAGCCGGATCGCCGCGCGCAGCACGACTTCGGGGAAATAGGGATTCAGCTCCGGCTCGCGAACCGGCTCGGTGGTCTGTTCCGCGTTGAACGCCCAGCCGAGCTTGATCCACTCGCCGTGATCGCCGCCGTCGGGCCGGCAATGGATGCTGCCCGGCATCGGCGCCAGCAGACGCGAAAATTCCGGCGCTGCTGACAGCGCCTCGCGCTCGTCATCGGACCAGCCCAGCGTCTGGCCGTCGAGATCGATCGCGAACGGCATTTTGCGATCGACCGCGCGGTTGCGGTCGGCGAACGCGATCTTCTGCTGCAGCACATTGAAGATCGGCAGCTCTTCGCCATGCATCGCCGCGACATGCGCCGCGAACGGGCCTGCGGCGTTGACGATGATGTCCGCCTTGATGATCTGCCTCGCGCCATCGGCCAGCACCTCGACGGAGAAGCGGTCGGTCTTCGCGATGCTGAGCACTTTGGCCTGCTGGAATTGCGCGCCGAGCGGCCGCATGGTCTCCAGCATGTACTGGCCGAGCTGCTGGCCGCTGATGTCGCCCGCGCGGCGGATATGCAGCGCGGTCGCGACCCCCTTGTCGAAGCTCGGATAGTGCGCCTGGATCAGGTCGCGGCCGAGCAGGACGTCGACCCCGTCGGGCGCGCTCTGCCAGTCCGCCGAATCCGGCGACAGATAGCCTCGGCTGGCGCCCTCATGCATGCGGATCAACTTTTCGGCCTGCGCGCCATAACCGGCATGGAGTTGCTGCAGCAGCTCTTGGGGCTTCTCCTCGCGCGTGACCAGAAGATAGCCGCGCCGGGTCATGTGGATGCGGTTGTCGCTGCGGCGCGCGATCGCCTCCATCAGGTCGGTGGAATGATTGGTGAAATCGGCCATCGTCGGATGCGGCCACCAGTTGCGGTAGTTCTCGCCCGACTGCGCCGAGGTCAATGCCATCGGCTGGCCTTCGTCGACGATCAGCAGGCGCGAACGTTTGTGCTGAACGGCGAGGTAATAGGCCGTGGCGATGCCGACGATGCCCGCACCGATCACCAGGATTTCGACGTCATTGGTCTTCACGCGCATTCTCCTGCGGCCGCGCAGCGCAGCCCGCGATCATTCACATTGTCTGAACGACGATCAGGCAGGGCGACCCTCGCCTGCATCGCGCAGCGCCTGGCGCTGCGCCGAGCGCAGCGTCTTCTGCGTCTCCTCGATATGATCGCGCAGCAGCCGGACCGCCTTCTTGACCTCGCCGTCGCGGCAGAATTCGAGCAGCCGGTAATGCTCGCGCTGCGGCCGCTCCTTTCCGGTCGCCTGCGACACCAGCGCCCGCGTGAAGCGGCCGACATGGCCGTAATTCGCCTCGATCATACTGAGCAGGCGCGGGCGATTGCACGGCGCGTAGAGCGTGGCGTGGAATTTCCAGTTGAAGGCGCCCCATTGCGCCGGATCGGGCTCGGCATCGTAGGCGCGGAGGATTTTCGTCGCCTCATCGAGATCGATCTCGCCCATGGCCGGGATCGCCAGGCGCAGCGCGTGGCATTCGAGCGCGATCCGGATCTCGAGCAGCTCGATCACCTCGTCGATCGACAAATCCGAGACCACCGCGCCGCGATTGGGCAGGAAGGTCACAAAGCCCTCGGCCTCGAGCTGGCGCAGCGCCTCGCGCACCGGGATGCGGCTGGTCCCGAACCGCGCGGCAAGCTCGTCCTGACGCAGCTGCAATCCCGGTGCGAGCTCGCCCGAGCTGATCGCGGTCCGCAATGCCTCGCGCACGGCGTCCGGTGCGGAGCCGTGGGGTCCGGCCCCTCGATGGCTGGTGACGGTTGCGGGCTCCATCCGGCTTCTCTCTCGCTGTGCGGCGGCGGCGGCCAGGATATCCAGCCTAGCCGATTGTATAAAATCAGTTTGCCGATTATGCAATGCTGTGTATAAAATCTCGCCTTATCATATCCAATATTGCCAACGTTCGCGAGCACCCGATGCATCAAGCCACCAAGCGATTGATCTGCCTAGCTTTTCTTGCGGCGGCGTCCGCCCCGGCACAGGCCCAATCGTCCGGCGGCACCCTGGCCAAGATCCGCGATGCCGGCGAAATCCGGCTCGGCCACCGCGACGTCTCGGTCCCGTTCTCCTATCTCGACGACAACCAGAAGCCGGTCGGCTTTGCGATGGACCTTTGCACCCGGATCGTCGATGCGGTGAAGGCCGAGCTCAAGCTGCCGGCGCTGCAAACCAGGCTGCAGCCGATCCAGCTCTCCACCCAGATCCCGCTGATCGAGAACGGCACCATCGACATCGTCTGCGGTCCCGCCACCAATACGCTGGAGCGGCAGAAGGTCGTCACCTTCAGCAACACGATCTTCGTGTCGAGCATCCGCGCGGTGGTGCAGAAGGACGCGCCGATCAAGACCTTTGAGGATCTCGGCGGCCGGCCGGTCTCGCTGACCTCGGGCTCGACCTCGATCGGACTGTTGAGTGCACGGGCCCAGGAGAAGAACTTTCAGACCAAGAACATCCTGACGGCGGACCACGCCGCATCGTTCCTCGCGCTGACCACCGGACGCAGCGAAGCCTTCGTGATGGACGACATTCTGCTGGCGAGCCTGATCGCCGGCAGCCGCAACCCTGCGGACTGGCGCATCATCGACGACAGCCTGCGCACCGAGCCCTACGGGCTGATCATCCGCAAGGGCGATCCGGAGTTCAAGACGCTGGTCGACAAGACGCTGGTCGCCATGATGAAGAACGGCGAATTCCAGGAGCTCTACGCAAAATGGTTCACGCGGCCGATCCCGCCGAAGAACGTGAACCTGAATTTTCCGATGACGGCGCCGCTGAGGGATGCCGTCGCCAACCCGAACGACAAGGGCGTGTGACGCAATCGCCGGATCGGCGGCGGATCTTTCGCAACACAGCCGGGACGACTGAGCGGCCACCGCACACCAGCGTGTGGCGCGCGATGGCCCTCGGCTTTTCTGCTAGAAATCCACTGTCATGGAAAGCCACAGCGTCCGCGGCATGCCGCTGATTACATAACAGGTTGGATTGCCGATCCAGTAGTGCTTGTCGAACAGATTGGTCAGTGACGCCCTGAAGGTGGTCGGACGCCCCGCGAGGGTCGTCGCGTAGCGCGCACCGATGTCGAAGGTCGCCCAGGCGGGAACGCTTTGGACGTTGTCGGCATTGACATAGGCCCGGCTGGTGTAGATGGCGCGCGCCGTCGCGGTGAGGCCGGGCACGAAGGGCGTATCCCATTCGACACCGAGATTGCCCTGCAGGTCGGGCGCGCCGATCGCGTGATTGCCGTCGTAGAGGTGGCCCTGCGTTTGGGTAAGCCGGGCATCAAGCCAGGTCACGCCACCGAGAACGCGGACGCCGGGCGTGACCTCGCCGAAGGTATTGAGCTCGATACCGCGGTTTCTCTGCTCGCCATCCAGACTGTAGATCTTGGTGACGGGATCGATCACACCGCTCGGTTGGCTGATCTGGAACGCCGCAAGGCTCGCACCGAAGCCTCCGAGATCGAGCTTCGTGCCGACCTCGACTTGTCGCGTCTTGAACGGCGCAAACACCGCATTGGTATTCACCGCGCCAGAGGGCGGCGTCGGCCCCGGCGTCAGCCCTTCGATGTAATTGGCATAAAGCGAGAGTTGCTTGATCGGCCTCACCACCAAGGCGATCGAAGGCGACGTCGCGCTATCGTCGTAGTGCGTTGTTTCCAGGCCGCTGACTGGATTGAAGCTGTTCGCGATCACCTGCTGCTGGCGCGCGCCCACGATCACCTGCAACAGGCCCCCCATAGTCGTGATGGTGTCGGCAACACCGACGCTACGCAGCCCGAGGAAGCCGGACTTGCCCTCCGCGAATGTCGATACCGGCGTGCCGGCGGTCGTCAGCAAGGTCGGTCTGTAGATGTTGGTCAGGTAGGTCGCGTAGTTGGTCTGGCCGAGCCAGTCCGTCCGGTTTTGCGCGCTGCCGCTGACCACGACCTCGTGGCCGACAGGACCCGTGTCGAAACGCGCGCGTATACCCGCCTCGCCGGAGGCGCCCTCCGACTTGCCGGTCTGGAACCGTGACGTGCCCAGGGCATCGCCTGCGGTGTTGAGCAGCGTGGCACCGGGATCTTCCTGCTTGTCGTAGCGGAACTGGTTGCCGCCGATCGCACCAAACAGGGTGACGCTGTTGCTGAGATCGTATTCGGCCCTGGTCAAGCCGGTCAGGCTCTGCGACCGCGCATAGTCAAACGGCTGCGCGAGATTGATGCGCGGATCGGGGGCGCTCGGCATGGCGATGCCGGGCACGGGCGTGTAGCCGCGCTGGGCCGCCTTCATCCAGTCGTCCTGGGAGATGATGTCCGCCGACCAGCGAAAGCGCTCTCCACGATAGTCCACGCCGAGCGAGCCCACGCCGTTGCGCGCCGACTGCCGATCGATCGTGGTGTTGCCGCCATCGATCCCGCCGTTGAAGCGAACGCCCCATTCCTTCTGTTCGCCATAGCGGCGTGCGAGGTCCAGCTCCGTTCCAAAACGTCCATCCGAGATGTAGCCGGCGGTCAGGCGCGTGATGTCCTCCGCCGCCCGCTTCGTCACGACATTGACCGTGCCGCCGATGCTGCCTTGCGGAGCCATTCCGTTGAGAAAGGCACCCGGCCCCTTGAGCAGCTCAATGCGCTCGATGGGAGCCGGATTGACGCGGTAGGCTGGAACGAGGCCGTAGAGTCCGTTCAAGGCGATTTCGCTGTTCTCGACCCGGAAGCCGCGAATGGTCAATGCGTCGTAACGGTTGCTGCTGCCGATCGCAGCACGCACCGACGGATCGGAATTGGTCAGCACTTCCGCAACGCTTGTTGCCTGCTGATCGCGGATCGTCTTCGCGGTGTAGCTCGTCAGGCTGTACGGGGCCTCCATATAGTCCTTGTTGCCGAGCAGGCCGAGTTGCCCGCCGCGCGCGACCTGGCCGCCGATATAGGGCACAGGTAACGCCGCCTGCTGCGCGCCGGCCGTCGGCGTGGCCGCAGCCTGCGTCGCGTGCTCGCGCCTGCTCACCTGACGCAATGCCGACGAGCGCACTGAGTGCGACGACGACGGCCTCCGAACCGGCGTGGCTCGATGCTGCGGGGCGGTGACGACGACTGGAGGCAGCGGCGCAACACTGCTCGCGGGTGGTTGCTCCGGAGACTGGGCGAGCAAAGGGACCGCGGAAAGGAGGAGAGACGCGCACGCGAATTGGAATGCGCGTGGAGCGTTTGAACTGACGAGCATGAGGTCCCCGGATTCTTCCTGGCTTCGCCTCGAACATCATCAGGGTTCGAGCACGACCACCGGGGCATAAGCAGCATGCGTTGTGAGGCCAACTAGAACGCATCTAAGCGACGGGGATAAAGCTTGCCGCGCAAGACGACATTGATGCGGCAGATTCCGCGTTTCGCTTATTCCGTCCTTGAAATGGCGAGGCGCGTACGCGGTTCGATCGCCCGACAGACGCTCTCGAGGTTAGAGAGATTCTTGATGCGATCGTCGCTGCGCTCCGCGCGATACATCCAATCGTCGTGATGAATTGTCGCAGACCGCGAATGCCGGCGGACGGAGCGATCGACAACGACAATCGATGAATTCACGGGCATGCGTCCCCTCGCCCGCCAGGGCGAAGGGACACGCAGCCCGGCGATCAGACGCCGGCCATCATCACGTATTTGATCTCGACATATTCATCCATGCCGTGGCGCGAGCCTTCGCGGCCGAGGCCCGATTCCTTGACGCCGCCGAACGGCGCCACTTCGGTCGTGATCAGGCCGGAGTTGACGCCGACCATGCCCGACTCCAGCGCCTCGGCGACGCGCCAGACGCGGCCGATGTCGCGCGAATAGAAGTAGGAGGCAAGGCCGAACGGTGAGGCATTGCACATCGCGATCACGTCGGCCTCGTCCTTGAAGCGGATCACCGGCGCGAGCGGGCCAAAGGTCTCTTCGTGCGAGACCAGCGCGTCCGGCCGCACATCCGACAGCACCGTCGGCTCGAAGAAGCTGCGGCCGAGCGACGAGCGCTTGCCGCCGGTCACGATCTTGGCGCCGCCCTTGACAGCGTCGGCGATATGCCGCTCGACTTTCTCGATCGCTTCCATGTTGATCAGCGGCCCCTGCGTCACGCCCTGCTCCGTGCCGTCGCCGATCTTCATCTCCGCGACCTTCTTCGACAGCTTCGATACGAACGCGTCGTAGATCTTGTCCTGGGCATAGAGACGGTTGGCGCAGACGCAGGTCTGGCCCATGTTGCGATACTTCGAGACGATGGCGCCTTCGACGGCGGCATCGATATCGGCGTCGTCGAACACCACGAACGGCGCGTTGCCGCCGAGCTCGAGGCCGAGCTTCTTCACGCCGACCGACGCCTGCCGGTACAGGATCTTGCCGACCTCGGTCGAGCCGGTGAAGCCGACGAAGCGCACCGCCGGATGCTCGCACAGCACCTTGCCGATCGGCGGCGCATCACCGGTGATGATGTTGAACACGCCCTTCGGCACGTCGGCCTTCTCGGCCAGCGCAACGAGCGCGAGCGCGGACAGCGGCGTCTCGTTGGCGGGCTTCAGCACCACGGTGCAACCGGCCGCCAGCGCCGGCGAGACTTTGCGGGTGATCATCGAGTTCGGGAAATTCCATGGGGTGATGGCGCCGCAGACACCGATCGGCTGCCGGATCGCAAGCAGACGCGCGTCCGGACGCTGGGTCGGGATCGTCTCGCCGTAAACACGCCGCGCCTCTTCCGCGAAGAATTCGACATAGGCGGCGCCGATATCGACCTCGCCGAGCGCTTCCGCCAGGGGCTTGCCCTGCTCGGAGGTCAGGATCAGCGCGAGGTCCTCGCGGTTGGCGATGATCAGATCGAACCATTTGCGCAGGATGTTGGAGCGCTGTTTCGCGGTCAGCTTGGCCCAGGCCGGAAACGCGCGCTCGGCGGCCTCGACGGCCTTGGTCGCGTCATCGGCGCTCAGCTGCGGGATCTTGATCAGCTCGACGCCGGTCGCCGGATTGTTGACGGCGAATTCGGGGGTACCAACCCAGGCGCCGTCGATGTAGCAGCGGTCGCGCAGCAGCGAGGGGTCCTTCAGGCGGCTTTGCAGGGAGGATGCTGCGGATTGGGTGGCGCGTGCGGCAACGGGCGGGGTCATGGCGTTACTCCTGTCATTTCTGGAATTTCTTGGGGGTGTTCGCCGCCTATATAAGCGGAAAGCCGCTGCGATGCACCGGCGCCGGGCGCGACCCTGCTTGGACGCAAACGCGGCGCGATTGTTGGAGGGTTGTCATTCCGGGGCGGCTCTAAGAGCCGAACTCGGAATCTCGAGATTCTCGGTGCGCAGTTGCGCACCTAAGGGTTCGATGCTGCGCATCGCCCCGGAATGACGGCTCTGATCAGACCGCGCCGCCGGACATATAGGTTTCACGACGCCCGATCATGCGCTCGGCCGCGGCCTTGGCGTCCGCCTTGGTCGAGGTCGCGCAGGTCCGGTATTCGAGGTCGGCCTGGGCCCGCGCATCGCGGCGGCCGAACCAGGATTTGGCGCCGGTCTGCAGCAGCGCCAGCGCCCGCGCGACATTCTCGACGGCCTCGAACGAGTGCAGCGCGCCGGTACCTGCGTAGCGGACTTCGTAGAGACCTGGGCTGATCGGCGCTTCGATATTCTCGCCGCGGCCCGGCCGCGGATAGCGCTTCCATTCACTCCATGTCGAAATCATTGCTGCGCCCCCGCAAGGCGGGAAATGACGAATCTTTTCGTCAAATCCGGTCCAATCCGCCGCACCGTTTGTGCAGCGATCTGAATGCGTTAATGCAAATAATCAGGTACGAAAATCATTCCTTGATCACGTTACCGTGGCCACCCGCGAAGGTCACCGGGACTTGCTCGAAGTCCCCTGCAAAATCTGCGCGCGTGGTGAACGCCTCCCGACCAAGGCCGTTCCTGGCGGCCGGCCTTCACGACATCGCGACGTCGTCGCATCGCGCCCGCCTTGCGGGAGCGGAAAAGCGGGAGGATGATCCGCCCACTTCAAAACAATAAACCCCACCGGAGGAAGCCCCCAATGCAGAGCAAGGCTCAGATCGATCAGGTATTGCGCCAGAAGAGCGAGGCAAAGGAAATTCCCGGCGTGGTCGCCATCGCGGCCACCGGCAAGGACGTGATCTACGAAGGCGCGTTCGGCCAGCGCGACCTCTCCAAGAGCGATCCCATGACGGCGGACAGCGTGTTCTGGATCGCCTCGATGACCAAGGCGGTGACCTCGGCGGGCGCGATGCAGCTCGTCGAGCAGGGCAAGCTCTCGCTCGACGAGCCGATCGGCAAGCTGTTGCCCGATCTCGCCGCGGTGCAGGTGCTCGACGGCTTCGACGCCAAGGGCGAACCGCAACTGCGGCCGGCGAAAAAGCCGATCACGCTGCGCCAGCTCATGACCCACACCGCCGGCTTCGCCTACGACATGTGGGACGGCAATCTCGGCAAGTATCTGGAAAAGACCGGCACGCCCGGCATCATCACCTGCCTGAATGCCGCGCTGAAGACGCCGATCATGACCGACCCCGGCACGCGCTGGGAATACGGCACCAATATCGACTTCGTCGGCAAGGCGGTGGAGGCCGCATCCGGCAAGAAGCTCGATGCCTATCTGCGCGACAACGTGTTCGCGCCGCTCGGCATGAGTGACACCGCCTTCAAGATCTCTGACGACATGCGCAAGCGGCTGGTCGGCATGCACGCCCGCGGCGAGGACGGCACGCTGGCGGCAATCCCGTTCGAGCTCGAGCAGAATCCTGAATTCCACATGGGCGGCGGCGGCCTGTATTCGACCGCGGCCGACTACATCAAGTTCTGCCAGATGATCCTCAACAAGGGCAAAGGCAACGGCAATCAGGTGCTGAAGGCCGAGACGGTCGCGACCATGGGGCAGAATCACATCGGCGAGCTCACCGTCGGCAAGATGACGACGGCCTTGCCGATGTACACCAACGATGTCGATCTCTATCCCGACATCGTCAAGAAGTGGGGCTTGAGCTTCCTCATCAACACCGCCAAGACGCCGGAAGGCCGCAGCGCCGGCAGCCTCGCCTGGGCGGGCCTTGCCAACACCTATTACTGGATCGATCCGTCGCGCGACGTCTGCGGCGTGATCCTGACCCAGCTGTTGCCGTTCGCCGACAAGCACAGCCTGGAAGCCTTCGCAGGCTTCGAGAAGGGCATCTATGCCGGGCTGGATGCCGGCAGCGGGCAGAGGGCGGCGTAAGGCTCGATGAGATAAGTCGTACCAGCCGTGACGGGACTCCTCTCCCTCTCCCCGTTCTTACGGGGAGAGGGTTGGGGTGAGGGGCTGCTTCCGCGCAGACGGTCGCAATTGGACTCGCAGAGACTCCCCCTCACCCGGATCGCATCTTCGATGCGATCCGACCTCTCCCCGCACGCGGGGCAAGGTGAAGCGGAACCCGTCGCCGCTACAATCGAAAACCACACCCGCCATAGGTCGGGCCTGTCCGATCGGCGCCAAACGACTAAGATCGCGCAAAAAGCGTGACGACACGAACACGACCACGAGGAGGACGAGCTTGGCACCCACACCCAAGGGAGACAGCAAGGCCGACAGCTATGTCTGCGGCATTTCCGATACGCCGCTGCTCGGTGAGACCATCGGCCGCAGCCTCGACCGCGCACGGGCGCGCTGGGGCGAGCGCGAGGCGCTGGTCTCGCCGAGTCACCATGTGCGCTGGACCTGGAACGAATTCGCCGAGCGCGTCGATGCCTTGGCGGCGGGCTTCATCGCGCTCGGGCTGCAACGCGGCGAGCGGATCGGCATCTGGTCGCTGAACCGCCCGGAATGGACGCTGACGCAATTCGCCGCCGCGAAAGCCGGACTGATCCTCGTCACCATCAATCCGGCCTATCGCCTCAGCGAGCTCGAATTCGCACTCGGCAAGGTCGGCTGCGCCGCGATCGTGACGGCGACCGCATTCAAGACCTCGGCCTATATGGAGATGCTGAACACGCTGCTGCCCGAGCTTGCGAGCTCCGAGCCCGGCCATCTGCGCTCGGCGCGGCTGCCGCAACTGCGCGCCGTGATCCAGATCGGCGGACCGGCGGCGCCGGGCACCATTCCGTTCGATGCGGTATCGCAGATGGGCGGCGATCGCCCTCGCGAGCAGCTTGCGGCGCTTGGCGCAAGCCTGCAGTTCGACGATCCGGTCAATATTCAATTTACGAGCGGCACCACCGGCTCGCCCAAGGGCGTGACGCTGACCCATCACAACATCCTCAACAACGGCTACTTCACCGGCCTCGCCATGCGGCTGACCGAAGCGGACCGCATCTGCATTCCGGTGCCGCTCTATCACTGCTTCGGCATGGTGATGGGCAACCTCGCCTCGGTCACGCTCGGCACCACCATGGTCTATCCCGGCGAAGGTTTTGATCCGCTGGCGACGCTGACGACGGTCGCGCAGGAGAGATGCACGACGCTGTACGGCGTGCCGACCATGTTCATCGCCGAGCTCGACCATCCCGACTTCGCGCGCTTCGACTTGTCGTCGCTGCGCACCGGCATCATGGCCGGCGCGCCCTGCCCGATCGAGGTGATGAAGCGCGTCAATACCGAGATGAACATGCGCGAGGTGACGATCGCCTACGGCATGACCGAGACCAGCCCGGTGAGTTTCCAGAGCGCGACCGACGATCCGCTGGAGCGCCGCGTCTCGACCGTCGGCCGCATCCATCCGCATGTCGAGGTCAAGGTGGTCGATCTCGACGGCAAGGTGATGCCGCGCGGCGAACGCGGCGAGCTCTGCACCCGCGGCTACAGCATCATGCTCGGCTATTGGGACGAGAAGGAAAAGACCGGCGATGTTCTCGACGCCAATGGCTGGATGCACACCGGCGATCTCGCCGTGATCGACGACGAGGGCTACTGCAACATCGTCGGCCGCATCAAGGACATGGTGATCCGCGGCGGCGAGAACCTGTATCCGCGCGAGATCGAGGAATTCCTCTACCGCCATCCGAAGATCCAGGACGTGCAGATCTTCGGCGTCGCCGACGAGCGCTATGGCGAGGAGCTGTGCGCCTGGGTCAGGATCAGGCAGGGTGAAACGCTCACCGCCGACGAGGTCCGCGCCTTCTGCCATGGCCAGATCGCCCACAACAAGATCCCGCGCTATGTCGAGTTCGTCGAGGAATTCCCGATGACGGTGACGGGGAAAATCCAGAAGTTCGTGATGCGCGACGCGGTCGAGCAGCGGCTCGGATTGAAGGCGGCGAAGACGGCGTGATCTCTCTTCTCCCTCGCCCCGCTCTTGCGGGGAGAGGGTCGGGGTGAGGGGCCGCCTCCGCAAACTGGATGAAGATGAGTACGCGGAGACTCCCCCTCACCCGGATCGCATCTTGCGATGCGATCCGGCCTCTCCCCGCAGGCGGGGCGAGGCGAGAAAGAGCGGCGCCCTTAAACCAGCAGCCCCTGCTGCTTCGCCAGATCCTGCAGCGACACCAGCGGCCGGGCGCCGATGTGCTGGATCACCTCGGCGGCGGCGAGCGCGCCGAGCCGGCCGGCATTCTCATGGCCGACATTGCGCACGAGACCGACCAGGAAGCCGGCGGCGAACAGATCGCCGGCGCCGGTGGTATCGACCAGCCTGTCGATCGGCGAGGCCGGCGCCGCGACGACGCTGTCGCCTGATATCACGACGCAGCCCTTCTCGCTGCGAGTGACGACGCCGAGCTTGGTGTCCTTGCCGAACTGCTTCAGCGCGGTGTCGAAATCCGAGGTCTGGTATAGCGAGTGCAGCTCGGACTCGTTGGAGAACACCAGGTCCACGATGCCCTTGCGCATCAGATCGAGGAATTCGTCGCGGTAGCGATCGACGCAGAACGAATCCGACAGCGTCAGCGCGACCTGGCGGCCCGCGCCATGCGCGATATCAGCCGCCTTCACGAAAGCGTCCTTGGCGTTCTTCGGATCCCAGAGATAGCCCTCGAGATAGATGATGCTGGCGGCTGCGATCTGGTTCGGATCGATATCGTCCGGCGTCAGATCCTGCGCGGCGCCGAGATAGGTGTTCATGGTGCGCTCCCCGTCCGGCGTCACCAGGATGTAGGAGCAGCCGGTGGCCGGTCCGGTCCTGGCCGGCGCGGTGTCGAAGGCGACGCCGGCGGCGCGGATGTCGTGGACGTAGAGCTTGCCGATCTGGTCGTCCTTGACCTTGCCGACATAGGCGGCGCGGGCACCGAGATTGCCGACGCCGACGATGGTGTTC
This sequence comes from Bradyrhizobium sp. USDA 4538, assembly GCF_024171045.1. Lineage (NCBI taxonomy): Bacteria > Pseudomonadati > Pseudomonadota > Alphaproteobacteria > Hyphomicrobiales > Nitrobacteraceae > Bradyrhizobium > Bradyrhizobium sp. USDA 4538. The sequence continues at coordinate 3,918,311 of NZ_JALJZE010000001.1, read as the reverse complement.
GCGGCCGAGCCGCCCGACATTTCGGTCGCCACCCCCATGTCGCTGTAGATCGCGGTGGCGCGCGCCTCGTCGATCAGTTGCATCGAGCCCTTGGTCATGCCGTGACGGGCAAGGAACCCCTCGTCGGTCTGCACCAGCACGTCGAAGATCGCGTTGCCGATCCCAAGAACGTCGTATTTTGCGTCAGCCATAGACCTGCCCTGTGTTAACGCCACCCAACAAGAGTGGCGGCCTATCACGTTACGCCTCGGGGCAGCAAGGGAAGCTATTTGGGCGAAACCCTGTCAGCATTGCGCTCTGCCAACCCGTCATCCTGAGGAGCGCGTAGCGCGTCTCGAAGGATGAACGGCCCGACTTTGGCCGATTCATCCTTCGAGGCTCGCCGAAGAGGCTCGCACCTCAGGATGACGGGACTGACACCGCTGGCAGCAACGCAGGCTGCTGCTATAGAGACGCAATGTTCCGCTCATTCCTCACGGTCTCCTCGGGAACGCTGGCCTCGCGACTGCTCGGCTTCGTGCGCGATTCCGTGATCGCGGCGCTGCTGGGCACGGGACCGGTGGCGGATGCCTTCCTGGCGGCATTCCAGCTTGTGAATGTTGTGCGACGGCTGTTGTCCGAGGGCGGACTGAATGCCGCCCTGGTGCCGGCCTGGCTGAAGGCGCGCGATGCCGGCGGCATGGACGCCGCGACCGCCTTTGCCGGCCGCGTGCTCGGCACCGTCAGCGCCGCGGTGATCGCATCCGCGCTCGTCATCGGCGTGCTGATGCCGCTGGTGATCGCGGCGATCGCGCCGGGGTTCGTCGGCCGCGACACGCTGCAATTCGCCGTCGACGACGCGAGGCTGATGCTGCCCTATCTCGCCTTCGCCGGCCCGGTCACCGTGATGATGGCGCTGCTCAGCGCGCAGGGGCGCTTCGCGCTGACCGCGTTCTCGCCGCTGTTGTTCAACATCGCGCTGATATCCGTGATGGCCGTGCTGCTGGTGCGGCAGCAGGAGCCGGCGCAGGCCGCGATTGTCATGGCGGCAACGATCGGCATCGCCGGCTTCCTGCAACTGTCGATGCTGGCGCTGCGCGGCGCAAGGCTCGCCTCGCCGCTCCGCGTGTCCTTCGATCCTGACATGCGCGGCTTTCTCGGCCGCGCGATCCCCGGCATGGTCGCGAGTAGCGCGCCGCAATGGCTGATGGTGGCAGGCGCGGTGATCGCATCGACCTCGCCGTCGGCGGTGTCCTGGCTCTATTTCGCCAACCGCCTGCTCGAGCTGCCGCTCGGCATTGTCGGCGTCGCCATGGGCACCGTGCTGATCCCGGAGATGACGCGCGCCGTGCGCAGCGGCGAATCCAGCGCGATCGCGCATGCGGAATCACGTGCCCTCGAGCTCGCGGTCGGGCTGGCGCTGCCGGCGACGCTCGGCCTGATGGTGCTGAGCGAACCGATCGTGCGGATGCTGTTCGAGCACGGCGCGTTCACCGCCCAGGATAGCGCGGCAACCGCGCAAGCCTTGATCTGGCTGACGCTGGCCTTGCCGGCGCATGTGCTGGTGAAGGCGCTGTCGCCGGCATTCTTTGCGCGCGAGGACACGCTGACGCCGCTGCTCGCGACGCTGAAGGCGGTCGTGGTGACGATCGCGGCGGCCTTTCTGCTCGGGCAGATCTTCGGTGCGAGCGGAATTGCCGCAGGCATCGCGCTCGGCGCCTGGAGCAACGCACTGGCACTGATCCGCAAGGGGGCCGCGACCTTCGGCTTCTCGATCGACGCCGATGCGCGCCGCCGGCTGCCGCGCATCCTGGCCGCGGCGCTCGCGATGGGCGCCCTGCTCTGGCTCGCGGAGGGCGGGCTGCCGTCGGCCGGTAGCCACGGTTTCGTGCAGGCAGCCTCCCTGCTCGTGCTGATCGCGGCAGGTATCGCCGCTTACGGGCTGTTCTTGCAGCTTTTCGGCGTCACCGGCTGGCGCGAGGCGGTTAACGCCGTCCGGCAAAGGCGCCCCGCCTGACTTGCGCGCGCGGAGCTTAAGTGGCAAACGACGCGGCAAAACTAGCCATTTCCGGGAATCGAGACCATGGCGTTCGTTGAACGGGTTTTCTCAGGCGTCCAGCCGACGGGCAATCTGCACCTCGGCAACTACCTCGGCGCTATCGTCAACTTCGTGAAGATGCAGCAGACCCACAACTGCATCTATTGCGTCGTCGACATGCATGCGATCACGCAGGGCGTCGAGGTCTGGGGCGGCCCGGCCGAGCTCGCCCGCAACACCCGCGAGGTCACCGCGGCCTTCATCGCCGCGGGCATCGATGCCAAGAAGCACATCGTGTTCAACCAGAGCCAGATCGCCGGCCATGCCGAGCTGACCTGGATCTTCAACTGCGTCGCGCGGATCGGCTGGCTGAACCGCATGACGCAGTTCAAGGAGAAGGCCGGCAAGGACCGCGAGAACGCCTCGGTCGGCCTCTACGACTATCCGGTGCTGATGGCCGCCGACATCCTGCTCTACCGCGCGACCCATGTGCCGGTCGGCGAGGACCAGAAGCAGCATCTGGAGCTGTCCCGCGACATCGCGCAGAAGTTCAACAACGATTTCGCTGATTCAATTCGTGGTCATGGTTTCGCCGACGGCCTGTTCTTCCCGCAGCCCGAGCCGCTGATCACGGGGCCGGCGACGCGGGTGATGAGCCTGCGCGACGGCACCAAGAAGATGTCGAAGTCGGATGCGTCGGACAATTCGCGCATCAACCTCACCGACGACGCCGACACCATCGCGCAGAAGATCCGCAAGGCGAAGACCGATCCGGAGCCGCTGCCGTCCGAGGAGAAGGGTCTGGAAACCCGCCCCGAGGCCGACAACCTGGTCGGCATCTACGCGGCGCTGGCCGGCATCTCCAAGCAGGAGGTGCTGACGCAGTTCGGCGGCGGGCAGTTCTCCAGCTTCAAGAACGCGCTGGTCGAGGTTTGCGTCGCGAAACTGGCGCCGATCGCCTCCGAGATGAAGAAGCTGGTCGCCGATCCCGGCCATGTCGACGCGGTCCTCGCCGACGGCGCCAACCGCGCCCGCGGCATCGCCGACGAGACCATGCGCATCACCAAGGACATCGTCGGCTTCATCCGCCCGCGCTGACGCGCGAGGCAGGAAGTGCGCGCTCCCTCTCCCAAACGGCGAGGGAGTATGGCACCATGGGTTGGTTTGGTTCAGCACCGGGACATGCATGACCACCCAGCGACGCAGCTACGAGTCAGGTCACAAGCCGAAATGCCTCGTCATCGTTGACGACACTGCGGAATGGGACCGCGCGGTCTATTACGCCAGCCGGTGGGCGATCCGGGTCGGCGGCGGCGTCGTGATGCTGCGGGTGATCGAGACCGAGGACCAGAACCAGCAATGGCTCGGGGTCGCCGACATCATGCGCGCGGAGGCCGAGGAGGCCGCCAATGAGGCACTCGACCGCGCCGCCGGCCGCGCCAACGGCATCGCCGCGATCACCCCGGAGCGGGTGATTCGCGAGGGCGACCCGATCGAACAGATCCTCGACGTGATCGACAAGGACGTCGATATCGCAGCGCTGGTGCTGGCCGCCAACCCGGGTGCCGAGGGGCCCGGGCCGATCATTACCACCATGGCCAAGACCATGGGGGCATTCCCGATCCCGGTGACCATCGTACCCGGCGGCCTGACCGACGCCGAGATCGACGCCCTGTCCTAGCGCGTTACCGGCGCCGGACCCGCTTCCGGGCATGGGTATGCGCCTGGAACCGCGGTTTTGCGGCTTGATCGCGGGCTTTTTAGTTGCCATCTGACTCCTTGATTTGACGCGTTTTCTTCGCGAACCGGTGTCACTTCGCTCGAAAACGCTATAATGGAACCCAACGCGCCGGCCTTGAACCGGCGACGCCGGAGACAGCAGATGTTCATTCAGACCGAAGCCACGCCCAATCCCGCCACGCTGAAATTCATCCCGGGCCGCATGGTGCTCGACGGCGGGACGATGGAATTCCCCTCGCCCGAGTCCGCCGCGCGCTCGCCGCTCGCCGAACGGCTGTTCGCCGTATCCGGCGTCACCGGTGTGTTCTACGGCGGCGACTTCATCACCGTGACCAAGGCGGACGGCGACTGGCAGCACCTCAAGCCCGCGATCCTCGGCGCCATCATGGAGCACTACATGTCCGGCGCGCCGCTGCTCGCCGACGGCACCGCGGCCAGCGACGACGCCCGCGATGAGGAAGACGAGTTCTTCGACGAGGCCGACGCCGAGACGGTCGAGCAGATCAAGGACCTGATCGAGACCCGCGTGCGTCCCGCGGTTGCCAATGACGGCGGCGACATCACCTTCCGCGGCTTCAAGGACGGCATCGTCTACCTCAACATGAAGGGCTCCTGCGCCGGCTGCCCGTCATCGACCGCAACCCTGCAACACGGCATCCAGAACCTGCTCCGGCACTTCGTGCCCGACGTGCAGGAAGTCCGGCCGATGTGATGGAGCGGCGAATGGCGAGTGGCGAATCGCGAATAGCATTCTCCGCAAGACCCCTGTTCGCCATTCCCTATTCGCTATTCGCCCTCCCATGATGATTCTCGCCATCGATACGGCGCTCGACGCCTGCTCCGCGGCGGTGCTCGACACCACCTCCGGCAATACAATCGCCATTGAATCGCAGGCGATGCAGCGCGGCCATGCCGAGGCGCTGATGCCGCTGATCGCTCGGGTGATGAAAGAGAGCGGCATCGGCTTCGCCGGGCTCGACCGCATCGCCGTCACCACCGGCCCCGGCAGTTTCACGGGCCTGCGCGTCGGCCTCTCGGCGGCGCGCGGCCTGGCGCTGGCCGCAGAAAAGCCGGTGGTCGGACTGTCGACGCTCGCCGCCTACGCTGCGCCTGTCGTCGCCGAGAATGGCGCGGCTGCGATCCTGTCGGCGATCGATGCGCGGCATGATCACGTCTATTTCCAGCTGGTCGGCGGCGACGGCAGTCCGATCATCAAGCCGAAGGTGGCGCCGATCGCGGAAGCGCTCGAGGCCTCCCAACACGGCGCGCTGCATCTGGTCGGCAACGCCGCCGATATCCTCGCCGAGCGCTGGCCCGCCGACGCCGCACCGCCGGTCAAGGTCGACCGGCAGCCCGCGCCCGATATTACCTGGGTCGCCTGGATCGGCGCGGCCGTGGATCCTGAAACCGCGCCGCCGCGGCCGTTCTATCTGCGCGCGCCCGACGCCAAGCCGCCGAAGGACCGGCTCGAAATCAGCACGCCGCGATCGACATGATCGGCTGGCTGTCACGATGGTGGGGCGGCGGTCCGCCCGCGGTCGAGCCTGCATCGCTGCGCGATGCGGCGCGGCTCGCGCAATTGCACGGCGCGTCGTTTCATCGCGGCTGGGGCGAGGGCGAATTCGAGGCGATGCTGACCGAGCGCAACACGCTGGTGCACCGGCTGCGGCAGGGACGCAAGGTGATCGGCTTTGCCGTCTCACGGATGGCAGCGGACGAAGCCGAAATTCTGTCGATTGCGATCGATTCCAATCAGCGCGGCCGCGGCCTGTCGCGCGACCTGCTGCTGACCCATCTCGGCCATCTTGCCGGCCGCGGCATCCGCACCATCTTCCTCGAGGTGGAAGAGAACAATCAGCCGGCGCGACGGCTCTACGAAAAGGCCGGATTCGGCGTGATCGGCCGCCGCGAACGCTACTACAAGCAGCCCGGCGGGGAACATTTGAACGCGCTTCTGATGCGCCGCGACTTGTCGTAACATCGGCGCGATGGCAGAACAGCCCCCTGCTCTGCCATCCAAGGCCCAAGGACTGGCCAAGGACCTGCCAAGGACCCATGACGACGGTGAAAATCACGCCTGCGCAGAAGAATACCGGCATCGAGGCGCGCTGCGCCGCGACCGGCATGCGCATGACCGAACAGCGCCGTGTGATCGCACGCGTGCTGGCGGAGGCCATGGATCACCCTGACGTCGAGGAGCTCTATCGCCGCTGCGTGGCGGTCGACGACAAGATCTCGATCTCGACCGTCTATCGCACCGTCAAGCTGTTCGAGGATGCCGGCATCATCGAGCGCCACGACTTCCGCGAGGGCCGCGCGCGCTACGAGCAGATGCCCGAGAGCCATCACGACCACCTGATCAATCTGCGCGACGGCAAGGTGATCGAGTTCACCTCCGAGGAAATCGAGAAGCTGCAGGCCGAGATCGCGCGCAAGCTCGGCTACAAGCTGGTCGATCACCGTCTCGAGCTGTATTGCGTCCCGCTCGACGAAGACAGCAAGTCGTAAGCCGGGTGAATTTCGACCTCGTCATCTTCGATTGCGACGGCGTGCTGGTCGACAGCGAGGTGATCTCCTGTCGCGCGCATGCGGAGACGCTGACGCGGCACGGCTTTCCGATTACACCCGACGGCGTGCTGAAGCGCTTCCTCGGCGTGTCCGACCGCGAGGCGCGGCGGATCGTCGAGAGCGAGATCGGCCGCGCGCTGCCCGAGACCTTCGAGGCCGAGGTCAAGCACGCGACGCTGAGCTTCTATGCCGACGATCTCATCGCGATCGCGCATGTCGGCGAGGCGATCGCCGCGCTCGGCTTACCGAAATGCGTGGCGTCGAGCGGCACGCCGGAAAAGATCCATCACGGCTTGACCTGCGCCGGGCTCTACGACCAGCTCGCGCCGCATATTTTCTCCGCCACCCAGGTCAAGCGCGGCAAGCCGGCGCCCGATCTCTTCCTGTTCGCGGCGGCGCAGATGGGCGCCACCCCCGCGCGTTGCGTCGTGATCGAGGACAGCGTGGCCGGCGTCACCGGCGCCCGCGCCGCCGGGATGACCGTGCTCGGTTTTTACGGCGGCAGCCATTGCACGGCGGAACACGAGGGGATGCTCCGCCAGGCCGGCGCGGCCGTCACCTTCGCCGATATGCGGAAATTGCCCGATTTGATCGCCCGGGTGGGGGCCACGGCGAGCGCTGACTGACCCTGCGAGGTCATTCCGGGGCGCGACCGAAGGGAGCGAACCCGGAATCTCGAGATTCCGGGTCTGGTCCTTCGGACCATCCCGGAATGACCGGGTGAAGAGCTGGATTTTCGCCGGTTTAGGCTATATTTCAGCTCCGGCGCCCGGATGGCGCCGTTTCCATTCCACTCAGGGTTCCATGACGACGCCGCGCAAGCTGCACATCAAGTCCTATGGCTGCCAGATGAATGTCTACGATGCGCAACGCATGGCGGACACGCTGGCCGGCGAGGGCTTTGTCGAGACCGCGAGCGCCGAAGACGCCGACCTCGTCATCCTCAACACTTGCCACATCCGCGAGAAGGCGTCGGAGAAGGTCTATTCCGAGCTCGGCCGGCTGCGCGTCGCCAAGGACGAGGCTGCGCGGGCGGGCCGCGAAATGAAGATCGCGGTCGCCGGCTGCGTCGCGCAGGCCGAAGGCGCCGAGATCATCCATCGCGCGCCGACCGTCGACATCGTGGTCGGGCCGCAGAGCTATCATCATCTGCCGGAGCTCTTGAAGCGCGCCAAGGCAAACGGCCGCGCGCTGGAAACGGAATTCCCGGTCGAGAACAAGTTCGGCTTCCTGCCGCAGCCGAAGCCGGATGCGATCCGCGCCCGCGGCATTTCCGCCTTCGTCACGGTGCAGGAAGGTTGCGACAAGTTCTGCACCTTCTGCGTGGTGCCCTACACGCGCGGCGCGGAAGTCTCGCGTCCGGTCGCCAGGATCATCGACGATGTGAAGCAGCTCGCTGACAATGGCGTGCGCGAATTCACGCTGATCGGACAGAACGTCAACGCCTATCATGGCGAAGGCGCCGACGGCCGCGTCTGGCCGCTCGGCAAATTGTTGCAGCGCCTCGCCGAGATCCCCGGCGTCGCGCGGCTGCGCTATTCGACCAGCCATCCGCGCGACGTCGACGACGCCCTGATCGCGGCACATCGCGATTTGCCCGAACTGATGCCGTTCGTGCACCTGCCGGTGCAATCGGGGTCGGACCGGATCCTTGCCGCCATGAACCGCAAACATACCGCCGATGACTACCGGCGCGTCATCGACCGGTTCCGCGCCGCGCGGCAAGACATTGCTTTTTCATCAGATTTTATCGTGGGCTTCCCCGGAGAGACCGCGGAAGAATTTTCCGCCACCCTCGCGCTTGTCACGCAAATCGGATACGCTGCGGCGTATTCATTCAAATATTCGCCACGGCCGGGCACGCCGGCGGCGGAGATGCGGGAGACAGTGTCAGCAGCCGAGATGGACGAGCGCTTGGGGCGGCTTCAGGAATTGATCGACAGCCAGCAATCGGCCTTCAACCGGGCTGCGATTGGCACAACGGTCGATGTGCTGTTCGAGCGCGCCGCGCGCAATCCGGGCCAGATCGTCGGCCGCACCGCCTATCTGCAGCCCGCCCATGTGATGGCATCGCCCGACATCATCGGCCAGGTCCTCCCGGTGAGGATCGACAGCCTCGAGCGCTACAGCATGATCGGCGAGCTCGCGACGCGACCCGCGCCCGGCCTCATTTCGCAGACCATTGGAGCCTGAAATCCTTGCCCAAAAGCGCATCGGATTCGTCTTCGCTCGCTCCCAGCCGCAAACCTGACCGCGACATGCAAATGCCACCTGAGACCCGGCCCCCTGAAACTCAGGTCGTCATCGATTTCGACGACAACCGCGCGGCATCCGCGCTGGTCGGCCCCTACGGACAAAATCTGGCGCTGATCGAGCGGCGGCTCGGCATCGTGGTCGATTCCCGCGGCAATCATCTGACCATCGCAGGCTCCCGCGACGGCTGCGACGCGGCGCGTCGCGTGCTGGAGACGCTCTACGCGCAGGCCGTCGAAGGACACGACCTCGATCAGGGCGAGGTCGAAGGCGCGATCCGCGCCGTGATCGCACAGGGCTCGCTGTTCGAATTCGACAACAAGACCGCCAAGCCGACCTTCGAGACCATCAATCTGCGCAAGCGTCCGGTGCGCGCCCGCACCGCGGCGCAGGATTCCTACATCCGCGCCCTGAAGCGGCATGAGCTGGTGTTCGGCATCGGCCCGGCCGGCACCGGCAAGACCTGGCTCGCAGTCGCCCATGCCGCGCAGCTGTTCGAGCGCAAGGAGGTCGATCGCATCATCCTGACGCGGCCCGCGGTCGAGGCCGGCGAGCGGCTCGGCTTCCTGCCCGGCGACCTCAAGGAGAAGGTCGATCCGTATCTGCGCCCGATCTATGACGCGCTGTACGATCTGATGGACGCCCGCGTCGTCGAGCGCGCGCTGCAGGGCAACGAGATCGAGATCGCCCCGCTCGCCTTCATGCGCGGCCGCACCCTGACCAATGCCGCCATCATCCTCGACGAGGCGCAGAACACCACGACGATGCAGATGAAGATGTTCCTGACGCGTCTCGGCGAGAACAGCCGGATGATCGTCACCGGCGACCCGTCGCAGGTCGACCTGCCGCATGGCCAGGCCTCGGGGCTCACGGAAGCCGTGAAGCTGCTCGACGGCGTCGAGGGCATCGCCCAGGTGCATTTCAAGGCCGAAGACGTCATCCGCCATGAATTGGTGGCGCGCATCGTGGCCGCCTATGAGGGATTGCCGCAAAAGCCGGCAAACGCCAGATCTTGAGACCAATAGCTTCGGCCGCGAGCCCGCACGATGCGGGATCCGGCCATAACGCAGATTTTGAAACCAACGTGTCCGCTTTTCCTGCCACCGAGGTTCTCGTCACCGCCGAATGCTGGCAGGCCGAGCCCAATGCCGACGCGGTGATCCACCGCGCCATCGAGGCTGCCGCTGAAATCGCCGATGCCGATGTCGCCGACGCCGAGCTTGCGGTGATGCTGACCGACGATGCCGGTATCCGCACCCTCAACGCCAACTGGCGCAGCATCGACAAGCCGACCAATGTGCTGTCGTTTCCGGCGCTGCAGCCCGAAGGCGCCGGCGGACCTGACGACGCCCCGCGCATGCTCGGCGACATCGCGATCGCCTATGAGACGACGCGGCGGGAAGCCGATGAAGAGCAGAAACCGTTCGACCACCATTTGAGCCATCTCGCGGTGCATGGCTTCCTGCACCTGATCGGTTACGACCACGAGAACGACGACGATGCCGAGGACATGGAGGCGCTCGAGCGCGAGATCCTCTCTTCTCTCGGCATTCCCGACCCCTATGCGGATCGGATCGCCTGACATGCCGGATTCCGAACCGACCCACGACAACCCGCGCAACGTGAGCAACCTGCCCGCCGTGGTGCACGAGGGCGAGGTGCAGCGCCCGGCGGCCGAGGGCTGGCTGGTGCGCGCGATCCGCACGCTGTTCGGCTGGAAGGCCGGCTCGGTGCGCGACGATTTGCAGGTGGTGCTCGACGCCTCGACGCCCGACGATGTCGGCTTCTCGGCGATCGAGCGCACCATGCTGCGCAACATCCTGTCGCTGAACGAGCGGCGGATCGCCGACGTCATGGTGCACCGCGCCGACATCGTCGCGGTCAAGCGCGACATCCCGCTCGGCGAATTGATGAGCCTGTTCGAGAGCGCGGCGCATTCGCGGCTCGTCGTCTACAACGAGACCCTCGACGACCCCGAGGGCATGGTGCACATCCGCGACCTGCTCGCCTTCATGACTGTGAAGGCCCGCGTCACCGACGCGACCAAGACGAAGCGCAAGAAGCCGTTCCCGGCCGGGCTCGATCTGCGCAGCGTCGACCTCGCGCTGCCGCTGTCGGAAGCCAATATCATCCGCAAGCTGCTCTATATCCCACCATCGATGCGCGCGATCGACCTGTTGGCGCAGATGCAGGCCTCGCGGATCCATCTCGCGCTGGTGGTCGACGAATATGGCGGCACCGACGGGCTGGTGTCGATCGAGGATATCGTCGAGCAGATCGTCGGCGAGATCGACGACGAGCACGATTCGGACGAGCCGCCGTCCATCGTGCGCCAGCCGGACAACTCCTTCATCGCCGATGCACGCGCCAGCCTCGACGATGTCCGCTCGGTGATCGGCGAGGATTTCGTGATCGGCGACGCCGGCGAGGAGGTCGAGACGCTCGGCGGCTATCTCGTATCGTTCGTCGGGCGCCTGCCGGTGCGCGGCGAGGTGATTTCGGGACCCGGCAATTACGAGGTCGAGGTGCTCGACGCCGATCCGCGGCGGGTCAAGCGCGTGCGCATCAGCGCGCGCAAGGAACGGCCGACGCCACGCAAGGAGCGCGAGCGGCGCCGCGAGCAGGCGCCGGACTCCGGAAACCCGCAGGCGAATGACAACCTGCCGCCGCCCGGCGAGGGAGCCGGTCCGCAGTGAGGCTGTCCGACAAGCTCCGATCGATCGGCCTTGCAATCATCCTGACCTGGGGATGGAAACGCGCCGTCCTCGCGCTCGCGGCCGGCGCGCTGTCTGCGCTGGCGATGGCGCCGTTCAACGCCTGGCCGGTTCTGTTTCTCACCTTTTCCATCGCGGTCTGGCTGATCGACGGCAGCGCGGCCGGCCGCTGGCGCGGCGTGCCCGCCGCGGCGCTGTCCGGCTTCTGGTTCGGCCTCGGCTATTTCGTGCCGGGGCTGTACTGGATCGGCTACGCCTTCTTCGTCGATGCGGACACCTTCGCCTGGCTGACGCCGTTCGCGGTGCTCGGCCTGCCTGCCTATCTCGCTTTGTTCACCGCGTTCGGCTTCGGGCTGGCGCGGCTGATCTGGCCGCGCGATGCCTCGCGCGTGCTGGCGCTCGCGGTCAGCCTGACGATTTCGGAATGGCTGCGCGGCCATCTCCTCAGCGGCTTTCCGTGGAATGCGTTCGGCTACGCACTGACCGAGCCGCTGGCGATGGCACAAACTGCGTCACTGATCGGGCTGTGGGGCATGACGTTCCTGGCCGTCGCGATCTTCGCAAGCCCGGCCGTGTTGATCGACGGCGGCTCGCGCGGCCGCAAGCCGTGGCGCGCGCCGGTGGCCGCGGTGCTGGTGCTGGTGGCGATGCTGGCGTTCGGCGTGATCCGCCTCGCGCAGCAGCCGACCAGGATGGTCGATGGCGTCAAGCTGCGCATCATGCAGCCCGATTTGCAGCAGGACGCCAAGTTCAACTACTCCGCCAGGGCGGCGGTGATGCAGAAATATCTCACTCTGTCGGATCGCGCCTCCGGGCCGCATGCCACCGGCGTGAAGGATGCCACCATCCTGATCTGGCCGGAATCCGCGTTTCCGTTCTTCCTGACCAAGGAAGCCGACGCGATGGCGCAGATCGCCGACCTGCTGCCGAAGGGAACCGTGCTGATCACCGGTTCGGTGCGCGCGCCCGATCTGCCGCCCGGCGTCCGCGTCACGCGCGCCTATAATTCCGTCTACGTCATCGACCACGACGGCAGCGTGCTCGCGGTCTACGACAAGCTGCATCTTGTCCCGTTCGGAGAATATCTGCCGTTCCAGGACTGGATGGAGAGGCTCGGCTTCGTGCAGCTCACCAAGGTGCAGGGCGGCTACATTCCCGGCACGATTCGCCGGACGCTCGATATTCCGAATGCACCACGCGCCCTGCCGCTGATCTGCTACGAGGCGATCTTTCCCGGCAACGTCGTGAGCCGCGACGACCGTCCCGGCTGGATCGTCAATGTCACCAATGACGGATGGTTCGGAATTTCGACGGGCCCTTACCAGCACCTGCAACAGGCCCGGCTGCGCACCATCGAGGAAGGCTTGCCGATGGTCCGCGCCGCGAATACGGGCGTCTCGGCCGTCATCGACCCGGTTGGCCGGATCGTCGCGCAACTCGGGCTCGGCATCGAAGGCGTGCTCGATGTCGGCCTGCCGGCGGCCATCGCGCCGACGATCTATGCGCGTGTCGGGAACGTCCCCGCCGCTGTGATTGTGATCACAGCCCTGGCGTTCGTGTTGCGGCGGCGGTTTGTGAGGCGAAAACCCTGACGACCGCATATCGCCGGTTGTCGCGAACCCGAAAAAACGTCGAAATTTACCTCAGTATGATTCCACCAGTTGACAGATCGACCGTGCACTTCGCATTGTACGGGTCCACGCGAAATCACAAGCCAAGTCAGCCCCTTTGCGCAAATTGTCCGCATTTCGTCCCGATCCTCCTTGCAGGATTTGACGGCACCGGCGCCTGAGGCATACTCCACTTCCAACTTGCCTCATCCACGGGCGCGCAATCCCTTAGGAGAGTTGGAGATGTCCACCAAAGCGCCCAATCCTGTTGACAAATATGTCGGCAGCCGCGTCCGTATGCGACGCATCATGCTCGGCATGAGCCAGGAGAAGCTGGGCGAGGCGCTAGGCCTGACGTTCCAGCAGGTGCAGAAATACGAGAAGGGCACCAACCGCGTCGGCGCCAGCCGGCTGCAGCAGATCTCCGAAATCCTGCAGGTGCCGGTCTCCTTCCTGTTCGACGGCGGCCCGAGCGGGGTCAAGACCGCCGACGGCTTCAGCGAGGGTGCCTCGCCGACCTACGTCTCCGATTTTCTGGCAACCGCCGAGGGCCTGGCCCTGACCCGCGCCTTCACGCGGATTGCGGACGCCAAGCTCCGCCGCAGCATCGTCGAACTTGTCGAGCAGATCGCGGCGCGCGAGGCGGCCGAGCAGGCCTGATTCAGCCATATCCGTTTGAGAGATCGTCAAATCTGGAATATGCCATTCCGGCGCGCGCCAACGCGATGAGCTCAGCTTGAGCATCATCGCGCTTGAGCGCCTCCTTTGAGCATGATTCCTGATCGTGCTTCGGCGCGTGCGCGCAATGACAAAGCGAATTCACAGGCGACGACAACAGCATGTCCAGCAATCCGTTCGAAACCGCCGTGATTCTCGACGGCATCCGCCGCTGGGTCGAGATCGAATCTCCGACCGAGCGGCCCGATCAGGTCAACAAGCTGGCTGATCTCGTCGCGTCGGGCTATCGCGACCTGCCGGCCACGGTGGAGCGCATTGCGGGACGCGACGGCTGCGGCGATCACCTGGTGACGCGCTCGTCCTGGGGCCAGGACGCGCCGGGCATCCTGGTGCTGAGCCATCTCGACACAGTTCATCCGATGGGATTCATCGAACGGTTACCATTCAAGGTCGACGGCGACAGCGCCTTCGGCCCCGGCATCTACGACATGAAGGGCGGAGCCTACCTCGCCCATCATGCGTTCAGGCAGATCTGCGCCGACGACGCGCGCCCGCCGCTCGGCATCACCCAGCTCTACGTATCGGACGAGGAGATCGGCAGCCCGACCTCGCGGGCGCTGATCGAGGCCGAGGGCCGCAAGGCCAAATACGTGCTGGTGACGGAGCCGGCGCGCGACGGCGGCAAGATCGTCACCGGACGCAAGGGCGTTGCGCGTTTCGACGTGTTCATCAAGGGCGCGCCGGCGCATGCCGGCACGCGCCCCGAGGACGGCCGCAGCGCGATCCGGGAGCTCGGCAATGTGATCCAGGCGCTGGAGGCGATGAACGATCTCAAGCGCGGCGTCACCGTCAATGTCGGTGTCGTCCGCGGCGGCACCAAGCCGAACGTGATCGCCGAAGAGGCCTATGCGGAAGTCGACATGCGCGTGCCGACCATGGCCGACGCCGACGAGCTGGTGCCGAAGATCCTCGGGATCACCTCGCGCACCGAGGGCGTCAGCGTGAAGATATCGGGCGAATTGAACCGTCCGCCCTATGAGAAAAGCAACGCCGGCGCCGCACTCTACGAGCACGCCAGGGGGCTGGCCGCCGAGCTCGGCTTCGAGCTGGCGGATGTGTTCACCGGCGGCGGCTCCGACGGCAATTTCACCGCGCCGCACACCGCGACCCTCGACGGCCTCGGCGTCGACGGCAAGGGCGCGCATACCCATTACGAGCAGCTCTACATCTCGTCGATCGAGCCGCGCGCGCGGCTGCTCCACCGTCTCTACCAAACGCTGCGATGACACCGGCTCCAGGCGACCGCGGCGATCGCGATTCCCCCGACGACGGCGCGATGACGCATGCGCGCGGCTCGTTCTTCGGACGGCGCAAGGGCCACAAGCTGCGCCCGCACCAGGCCGACCTGATCGACACTCTGCTGCCGCATCTGGCGGTCGACATCGCGGCGCCCGCGCCCGAGGCGCTGACCGAGTTGTTCGACGACGGCATCGAGAATGTCAGGCTCGAAATCGGCTTCGGCGGCGGCGAGCATCTGATCGCGGAGGCGCAGGCCTTTCCGACCACGGGCTTCATCGGCTGCGAGCCCTATGTCAACGGCATGGCGAAGATCCTGACCCAGATCGAGGCGCTGAATATCGGCAATATCCGCCTGTTCGCCGGCGACGCGGCCGAACTGCTGGCCTGGGCGCCGACGCGTTCGCTTGCGCGCATCGACCTGATCCATCCCGATCCCTGGCCGAAGCGGCGGCACTGGAAGCGGCGCTTCGTGCAGGATGCGACGGTCGCTGCGATGACACGATTGCTGCCGCCGGGCGGCGAATTCCGCTTCGTCAGCGACATCGACGACTATTGCGCCTGGACGCTGGCGCATCTGATGCGCTCGCCCGACTTCGCCTGGCTCGCCGAGCGCGCGATCGACTGGCAACAGCCATGGCTGAACTACACGATGACGCGCTACGGCGCCAAAGCCGAGCGCGAGGGGCGCAAGGCGGCGTATTTGAGGTTCAAGCGCTTGCCTTGACGCCGTCATTCCGGGGCGATGCGCAGCATCGAACCCGGAACCTCGAGATTCCGGGTTCAATGCTTCGCATCGCCCCGGAACGACGGATATCTTCACGCCTGCCCCGCCAGCCGCGCCTTCCTGACGTCGGTCGCCTCCCACACCATCCGCTTGCCGCGCTCGCGGCCGAGCAGCTCGATCGGATCGTGATTGTCGATGTGGCCGAACTGGCCCTTGTAGACGCTGTAGCCGCACAATTCCTGCAGCCGGCGCGGAAAGCGGGCCGCGGTCTCGCGCGGAATGCCGAGCTGCAGGTTCTCCTGCTGCCGCATCCAGCCCCAGCAATAGGCGCAGGAGAAGGCAAAGCGCCTGGCGTCGCTGCTGTTGGCGCCGCCGCCATGCCACAGCGCGCTGTCGAACAGCATCACGCTGCCGGCCGGCATGGTCGCGGTGACCGCGTCGTACTCCTTGCCATATTCGGGCGACGAATCGAATTTGTGGCTGCGCGGGATGATCCGCGTCGCGCCGTTATCTTCGCGGAAATCGGACAGCGCCCAGATCGCATTGATCGTGATCGGGATGTGCGGCCGCGGCAACGGGATCAATTGGGTGTCTTCGTGAATCGGCTGCGCTTCCTGGCCGGGCCCGAGCACCAGCGAGCAGAACGACGACAGCAGGCATTCCCTGTCCAGCACGCGTTCGACCACCGGCAGCACGTTGTCATGCAGCGGCACCTCCCAGAACAGATCGTCATAGGTCAGGAGGTTGTTGATGCGCAGCGTCTTGAAGCCTTCGAACGACGTCCTGGCAGGTGCGAGATTGTGCTCGCTCTCGATTCTCAGCACCGCCGCCTTCAACCCCTCGACCAAATCGGGCGAGGCGGCGCGCTCGATCACGGTGTATCCGTCGTCGCGGATCCGCGCGGCTTGCGATTGGATGTCGGCGTCCGTCAGCATGGCAATCTCCCCGTTGGCGCTGTGTCGCGCCTTGCGGAAAGCATAGCGGAACGATTTTGGGTTTGAGAAGTGTGCACTATGATCCGTCATGCTGAGGAGGCCGCAAAGCGGCCGTCTCGAAGCACGACGGCCCGGCTGCAACAGCGTGGCCGTGCATCCTTCGAGACGCGCCTGCGGCGCTCCTCAGGATGACGGAGCCAAGAGCAGTTAGCGTGAACTAGCGCGACTTCCAGAACTCCACGACGCGCTGCGCCGTCGAGGGCATCAGGCGCACGAAATTCACCCGCGCACCTTCGATATCGGCAGGAGACGGCACGCGGTTCGGCCCGAGCCGCATCAGGATCAGGGCGCGCACGGTCGGCCATTCGAAGCCGATCGTCTTGCTGGCGATCAGGATCGGATCGTAACGGTCGCCGGAGATCAGGCGATCGAGCGTGACGATTTTCACGCCGGCCATCGCGGCGAGCGCCGCCACGCATTCCTCATATTTGAAGGCCTTTGCGAAGCCGGCCACCGCGGCCTCGTTCAATTCGCCGGCGCGATGCAGCGCCAGGATGGCGCGCTGCGCGGCCGTGAAAGCGCGGCCCTCGACCTGAACGATCACGCCCTCGATCTCGGTCATCGCCAGCTTGATCTCGGCTTGGCGTTCCGGCTTGGCGACGGCATGCAGACGGCGGCGGATCACGTCGATCGAGCCGGCGAGCAGGCCCTTCAGATGCTCGGGCGGAAGATCATCGCGGCGGCCGATCCGCAGCGTCAGCACGCCGTCCTGGCTGGCGCGTTGCACGAGCGTCGTGAAGGAGGCGTCCGAGAACGCCGCGCCCGCATTGCCGGCCGCGCATCGGATGACGTCGCGATCGCCGCGTCGGACGAGGACGTCGGTCAGCGCAGTCGAGAGCTTCGATCGCTCGGCCATCGCGAGCAGATGGCCCTGGCCCTTGGCATTGGCGATCTCGACCAGCACCTTTTCGTCAATCACCGGCGATCGGCGCAGCAGCGGCCCCGCGATCGCGACCTCGTCGTCGCGGGCGAGCTGCCCGACCAGATGCCGCGGCGCATTGGCGAGCAGCGCGAGCCGTTCGGCGAGATCGACCCGCGCAGCAAGCTCGGCATGCGGGACCAGGCTGGTCAGCACCCCGTCGAACAGGTCGATATGGTCGGGACGGAAGCTCGCGGCGCCCTGCAGGAACAGCTCGCCGAGCCGCCGCGCGGCCTCGGCGCGGCGCTTGGGGTCGCCGCGGCGAACGATATCGTCGAGTTCCGGGATCAGCGCAGGGGCTGTCGTCATGGGCCTTGTCCAACCGGCGACTTCTGCCGATTTTCGGCAATCTATGGTCCCGTTCGTAAACGGAGGGTTAGATCAATCCGGCATCCGGAGAGCCGTAAAATCGCCTCCCGCCGGACCCGAGGGCCTTGCCGGACCCGGGCAAAAGAGCTATATCCGGCGCAACTTATGGTATCTCATACGATCGCGTAGGAGAGTGGGCCCCCCGGGACCCGCTCTTTTTTATTACCTGACGGGACCCAACGAGGCCGGGTCCGGTTTGGGTAGCGTTAGCGGCCCCTTAAGGCCACCTGAACAACACAACAGACCTCAGCAGCCTTTAAGACCCTAGACAGCCTTTGACACTGGATATGACCGAACCGACCGCCACGTCCGTGGACACCGAACTGCTCGCCGAGCCGCGTCTCGTCGTCGAGCCCGGGGTTGCGGCGCGCGTCGCCGCGGTCGCGGTCCCGGTGCTGCAGGGCATGGGCTATCGCCTGGTGCGCATCAAGGTCTCGGGCGATGCCGGCTGCACCGTGCAGGTCATGGCGGAGCGCCCCGACGGCTCGATGCAGCTCGAGGATTGCGAAGCGATCTCGCGCGCGCTGTCGCCGGTGCTCGATGTCGCCGACCCGATCGAGCGCGCCTACCGGCTGGAAATCTCTTCGCCCGGCATCGACCGCCCGCTGGTGCGCCGCTCCGACTTCGAGCGCTACACCGGGCATCTCGTGAAGATCGAGATGGCGGTGGCGCATCAGGGCCGCAAGCGGTTCCGCGGCCTGCTTGCCGGCGTCGAGGGCGATGCGGTGCGCATCAGGCGCGACGATCCGCGTCCCGACGAGGACGCCGAGGTTCTCCTGGTGATGGAGGACATCTCGGACGCGCGGCTGGTGCTGACCGACGAATTGATCGAGGAATCGATGCGCCGCGGCAAGGCCGCCGAGCGCGAGCTGCGCCGCGAGCTCGGCCTCGCGCCGCCGCAGCCGGCCCACGCCAAGAAGAGCGATCCGGCGAAGAGCCAGAAGCCGAAACCCAAGCCTGGTGATAAGCCTGCTCACAAGCCCGGCAAGAAGCCGGCCCCGACCAACACCAAAAAGCACCGCCTGGCGGCCGAGCGCGCGCGCCGTGGCGAGATCGATCCATCCGAAGGAGACTAAGCCATGGCAGTCAGCGCCAACAAACTCGAACTGCTGCAGATCGCAGACGCAGTTGCGCGCGAAAAGTCGATCGACCGCTCCATCGTGATCGCGGCGATGGAAGACGCCATCGCCAAGGCCGCGCGTGCCCGCTACGGCAGCGAGACCGACGTCCATGCCGAGATCGATGCCAAGAAGGGCGAGCTGCGGCTGACCCGCCACATGCTGGTGGTCGACGTCGTCGAAAACTCCTCCAACCAGATTTCGCTGCACGACGCGCAGCGCGCCAATCCGGGCGCCCAGGTCGGCGACACCATCGCCGACACGCTGCCGCCGCTGGAATATGGCCGCATCGCCGCGCAGTCGGCCAAGCAGGTGATCGTGCAGAAGGTGCGCGAGGCCGAGCGCGACCGGCAGTACCAGGAATTCAAGGACCGCATCGGCGACATCGTCAACGGCATCGTCAAGCGCGTCGAATATGGCAGCGTGATCGTCGACCTCGGCCGTGGCGAAGCGATCGTGCGCCGCGACGAGATGCTGCCGCGCGAAGTGTTCCGCAACGGCGACCGCGTCCGCGCCTATATCTTCGACGTCCGCCGCGAGACCCGCGGTCCGCAGATTTTCCTGTCGCGCACCCATCCGCAGTTCATGGCGAAGCTGTTCGCACAGGAAGTGCCGGAGATCTACGACGGCATCGTCGAGATCAAGGCGGTCGCCCGCGATCCGGGCTCGCGCGCCAAGATCGGCGTGATCTCGCGCGATTCCTCGGTCGACCCGGTCGGCGCCTGCGTCGGCATGCGCGGCTCGCGCGTGCAGGCCGTGGTGAACGAGCTGCAGGGCGAGAAGATCGACATCATCCCGTGGTCGCCCGACATTGCGACCTTCGTCGTCAACGCGCTGGCGCCGGCTGAAGTCGCCAAGGTCGTGATCGACGAGGACCGCGAGCGTATCGAGGTCGTGGTTCCCGACACCAATAACCAGCTGTCGCTTGCGATCGGCCGCCGCGGCCAGAACGTCCGCCTCGCCTCGCAGCTGACCGGCTGGGACATCGACATCCTGACCGAGCAGGAAGAGTCGGAGCGCCGCCAGGCCGACTTCGAGAACTCGACCCGCGTGTTCATGGAAGCGCTCAATGTCGACGAGGTGGTCGGCCAGCTGCTCGCCTCCGAAGGCTTCACCTCGGTCGAGGAACTCGCGCTGGTCGACGTCAAGGAACTCGCGGGCATCGAGGGTTTCGACGAGGAGACCGCCACCGAGCTGCAGACCCGCGCCCGCGAATATCTGGAACAGCTTGAGGCGGAACTGGAAGCCAAGCGCAAGGAACTCGGCGTCGAGGACGCCATGAAGGACGTGCCCGGCATCACCGGCAAGATGCTGGTGAAGCTCGGCGAGAACGACGTGAAGACGGTCGAGGATCTCGCCGGTTGCGCCACCGACGACCTGGTCGGCTGGACCGAGCGCAAGGAAGGCGGCGAGCCGACCAAGCATGCCGGGTTCCTCGACGGCATCGAGATCTCGCGCGACGAGGCCGAGGCCGTGATCATGCAGGCCCGTCTGAAGGCCGGCTGGATCACCGAGGCCGACCTCGCCAAGCCTGCCGAGGAGGCCGAGGCCGCCGAAGCAGAAACGACGGCTTCGTAAGGAGATGCCCCACGGATGCTGGCTCAGGCTGACCCCGATCTCGACGATGGGCCGCGGACGCAGAAGTCCGCGACCACGCGGATGTGCGCGGTCAGCCGCGAGGTGCGTCCGATCGACGAGCTGATCCGGTTCGTCATTGCGCCCACGGGCGAGGTGATCCCGGATCTCAAGCGCAAGCTGCCCGGCCGCGGATTATGGGTTTCCGCATCGCGGCGCAGCGTTGCGGAAGCGGTCCGCCGTCACCAATTTAGCAAGGGATTCAAGCGCGATGTCCGCGTCGCGCCGACCCTTCCCACAGACACCGACACCCTCCTGGTGCGCAGCGTCACCGAGGCCCTGGCGATGGCCGCCAAGGCCGGTCAGGTGGTTTCGGGCTTCGGCAAGGTCGAGGACGCACTCAACCGGAACGAAACTGCAGCCCTGATCCACGCTTCCGACGGCGCGGCGGACGGAATCCGCAAATTGGACGCGATCGTGAGGCAAAGGGGCGAAAAACGTGGTGAATCGCCGGTAATCACCGTCGTCAATGTTTTGACGTCGGAAGAATTGGATTTGGCACTTGGGCGGTCAAATGTGATACATGCTGCGCTGCTCGCGGGCCCGGCGAGCAAGACGTTCCTGTCGCGCTGCCAGATGCTGGTCCGATACCGGATGGCCGACGACGACAAGACCGCCGAAGCGGCCAGAAATTCCAGAGCGTGATCCGGGAAGGCGGACGCCGTCTTTCCGACCGGTCATGCTCAGCAAACGACGACACGTTGAAGGATTTGTGCGGCAAACGCACAGCGAAACGAGATTAGGACTGCTGAATGGTTGATACCAAGACCCCTGGCGACAAGACTTTGAGTGTCCCGAGCAAGACGTTGTCGCTGAAGCCGCGCGTCGAGACGGGCACCGTGCGCCAGAGCTTCAGCCACGGCCGGACCAAGCAGGTCGTGGTCGAGAAGCGCGGCAAGCGTCGCGTCGGTGGCGATGGTCCCGGCGAGGCGCACGCGCCGGAACCCGTGGTTGCAAAGCCTGCGGCGCCGGCCGCCAGGCCGCCGCTCGGCCGCCCCTCAGGCCCGCCCCCCGGCCAGCAGCAGCGTAACACCCGCTCCGGCGTGGTGCTGCCGACCCTGACCGAGGACGAGCGTTCCGCGCGCGCCAGCGCGCTGGCCGACGCCCGTCAGCGCGACATCGAGGAACGCCGCCAGGCCGAAGAGGAAGCCAAGCGCCGCGCCGTCCGCGAGGCTGCCGAGAAGGCCGAGCGCGAGGCCGCCGAAACCCGCCGCAAGGCGGAAGAGGAGCGCCACCGCCACGAGGAAGAGGCCAAGCGCAAGGCCGAGGTCGAGGCCAAGCGCCGCTTTGGCGAGGGCGAAGCCAAACCCGGCGCTCCGGCCACAACAGCGGCCAGGCCCGCGACAGCCGCACCTGCGTCTGCTCCGCCTGCCCGCGCGCCCGCAGCACGCCCGACCACCACGACAACCGCGCGCGCACCAGCCTCTGCGCCGCGGCCGGCGGCAGTTGCGGCCGGGCCGGACGAAGACGAAGGTCCGCGCCTGGTGCGCCGCCCCGGCGGCGCCGTGCGCCCCGCCGCGGCTCCGAAGACCACCCACAAGCCCGGTCCGCAGAAGGAGCGCGGCCGCCTCACTCTGACCACTGCGCTCAACGCCGACGACGTGCGCGAGCGTTCGATCGCCTCGTTCCGCCGCCGCACCCAGCGCCTGAAGGGGCATGCGTCGAACGAACCGAAGGAAAAGCTGATCCGCGAAGTCACCATTCCGGAAGCGATCACGATCCAGGAACTCGCGAACCGCATGTCGGAACGCGCGGTCGACGTCATCCGCATGCTGATGAAGCAGGGCGCGATGCACAAGATCACCGACGTGATCGATGCCGACACCGCGCAACTGATCGCCGAAGAACTCGGCCACAGCGTCAAGCGCGTCGCGGCGTCCGACGTGGAAGAGGGCCTGTTCGACGTCGTCGACAATTCCACCGACACCGAGCCGCGCTCGCCGGTAGTCACCGTCATGGGTCACGTCGACCACGGCAAGACCTCGCTGCTCGACGCGCTGCGCCACGCCAACGTCGTATCGGGCGAAGCCGGCGGCATCACCCAGCATATCGGCGCCTACCAGGTGCTGTCGCCCGAGAGCGGCACCAAGATCACCTTCATCGACACGCCCGGCCACGCCGCGTTCACCGCGATGCGCGCCCGCGGCGCCAAGGTCACCGACATCGTCGTGCTGGTGGTCGCGGCCGATGACGGCGTGATGCCGCAGACGATCGAGGCGATCAATCACGCCAAAGCGGCCAAGGTGCCGATGATCGTGGCGATCAACAAGATCGACAAGCCGGATGCGCGGCCGGAGCGCGTGCGCACCGAGTTGCTCCAGTACGAGGTGCAGGTCGAATCGCTCGGCGGCGACGTCGTCGACGTCGAGGTTTCGGCCAAGAACAAGACCAATCTCGACAAGCTGCTCGAGATGATCGCGCTGCAGGCTGAAATCCTCGACCTGAAGACCAACTCGGAGCGTCCGGCGGAAGGCACCGTGATCGAAGCCAAGCTCGATCGCGGACGCGGTCCGGTCGCGACCGTGCTGGTGCAGCGCGGCACGCTGCGCGTCGGCGACATCATCGTGGCCGGCGCCGAGATGGGCCGCGTCCGCGCGCTGATCTCCGACCAGGGCGAGAATCTCGAAGAGGCCGGCCCTTCGGTGCCGGTCGAGGTGCTCGGCTTCAACGGTCCGCCGGAAGCCGGCGATCGTCTCGCTGTTGTCGAGAACGAAGCCCGCGCCCGTCAGGTCACGAGCTATCGCGCGCACCAGAAGCGCGAGAATGCCGCGGCCTCGATCTCGGGCATGCGCGGCTCGCTCGAGCAGATGATGTCGCAGCTCAAGACCGCGGGCCGCAAGGAGTTCCCGCTGATCGTCAAGGCCGACGTGCAGGGCTCGCTGGAAGCGATCCTGGGCTCGCTCGAGAAGCTCGGCACCGACGAAGTCGCCGCCCGCATCCTGCATGCCGGCGTCGGCGGCATCTCGGAGTCCGACGTCACGCTGGCGGAAGGCTTCAACGCCGCGATCATCGGCTTCTCGGTCCGAGCCAACAAGGAAGCGGCGGCTGCGGCCAAGCGCAACGGCATCGAAATCCGCTACTACAACATCATCTACGACCTCGTGGATGACATCAAAAAGGCGATGTCCGGCCTGCTCGCGCCCACGCTGCGCGAAACCATGCTGGGCAACGCGCAGATCCTGGAAGTGTTCAACATTTCCAAGGTCGGCAAGGTCGCGGGTTGCCGCGTCACCGACGGCACCGTGGAACGCGGCGCCAATGTTCGCCTGATCCGCGACAACGTCGTGGTGCACGAAGGCAAGCTGTCGACGCTGAAGCGCTTCAAGGATGAAGTGAAGGAAGTGGTCGCCGGCCAGGAGTGTGGCATGGCGTTCGAGAACTACGGCGACATGCGTGTCGGCGACGTGATCGAATGTTACCGCATCGAGACGATCCAGCGCTCTCTGTAAGTCCAAATCTTACGAAGCGCAGATCTTGCTAGGCGTTGGGTCCATTTAACTGAAAATGCGACGGCGTGGCCGGACTTTGGTCCGGCCACCAGCGCATCGTCCGATTGAAAGCAAAGCAAGGACATTGATGCCCGCGGCCACGGCCGGCGGGCGCGACGGTTTTGGAAAAAGGTCATGCCCCGTCAAAAGAAGAGTTCCAGCCCCGGCGGATCGCAACGTCAGCTGCGCGTCGGCGAAACGATTCGCCATGCAGTTGCCGAGATTCTGTCACAGGGTGAGGTTCACGATCCCGATCTGGAAGGCCACATCATCACCGTTCCCGAGGTGCGTATGTCGCCGGATCTGAAGCTCGCCACGATCTACGTGATGCCGCTCGGCGGCCACGACACCGACACGGTGATATCCGCGCTCGAGCGCAACAAGAAATTCCTTCGCGGCGAGATCGCGCACCGCGTCAACCTGAAATTTGCACCCGACATTCGCTTCCGCGTCGATGAGCGGTTCGACGAGGCGGAGCGCATCGAGAAACTACTGCGGACACCTGCGGTGCAGCGAGACCTTGCACCCGATTCGGACGACGAGTGATGACTGTGATGACGACCAACAGCGTTGTCGACGCGAAGGATGCCGACGCGCGCGACGCTGAGCGGGATGCTTTTGCCGGCCAGCGCACCGACGATGCGCGCCGCACCAACAACGACCCGCGCCAGAAGCAGGGCAGGCAGAACCAGCAGCCGCGCCGCGACAAGCGCGACGTCCACGGCTGGGTGGTGCTCGACAAGCCGATCGGCATGACCTCGACGCAGGCGGTCGCGGTGCTCAAGCGCCTGTTTCAGGCCAAGCGCGCCGGCCATGCCGGCACGCTCGATCCGCTCGCCTCCGGCGGCTTGCCGATCGCGCTGGGCGAGGCCACCAAGACGGTGCCGTTCGTGATGGACGGCCGCAAGCGCTACCGCTTCACGGTGTGCTGGGGCGAGGAGCGCGACACCGACGACACCGAGGGACGGCCGGTCAGGACCAGCGAGAGCCGGCCGACCGCCGATTCGATTAGGGACCTGTTGCCGCGCTTTACCGGGGTGATCGAGCAGATCCCGCCGCAATATTCGGCGATCAAGGTGCAGGGCGAGCGCGCCTATGATCTGGCGCGCGACGGCGAGACCGTGGAACTGAAGCCCCGCCCGGTCGAGATCCACGAATTAACCCTCGTGGAACATGGCGATAACGGTCAGTCCGTGTTCGAGGCCGAGTGCGGCAAGGGAACCTATGTCCGGGCGCTGGCCCGCGATATGGGCCGGATTCTGGGCTGTTTCGGCCATATCTGCGCCCTGCGGCGGACCCTTGTCGGTCCGTTTACCGAACGGGACATGATTCCGCTGGAACAGTTGGAGGCTTTATGCAATAGAGCCGCGTCTGGCGAGGGCAGCCTCGCCGACGCGCTTTTGCCCGTTGAGACCGCGCTGGACGACATCCCGGCACTGGCCGTCACACGGGC
This sequence comes from Bradyrhizobium sp. USDA 4538, assembly GCF_024171045.1. Classification (NCBI taxonomy): domain Bacteria; kingdom Pseudomonadati; phylum Pseudomonadota; class Alphaproteobacteria; order Hyphomicrobiales; family Nitrobacteraceae; genus Bradyrhizobium; species Bradyrhizobium sp. USDA 4538. The sequence continues at coordinate 3,892,731 of NZ_JALJZE010000001.1, read as the reverse complement.
TGATGCGGCAAGGCTCCACAGGGGCCAGGCCGTTTTGTTGCGCGGACGGGATGCGCCCAATACCAGCGGCACAGTCTATGTCACGGTGGCAGGCCGGCTTCTCGCGCTTGCCGAAATTGGCAATGGCGAACTCATCCCCAAGCGCGTGTTCAACCTGAACGGACTGACTGCCGGTCCGGCTCGCAACGATGAAAGTAACTGACGATGTCGATTACCGCCGAACGCAAAGCGGAAGTCATCAAGACGAATGCCAACAAAGCCGGCGACACCGGCTCGCCCGAGGTTCAGGTCGCGATCCTGTCGGAACGCATCAATAACCTCACCGAGCACTTCAAGAGCCATGTGAAGGACAACCATTCACGCCGCGGCCTCCTGAAGCTCGTGTCGACGCGTCGTTCCCTGCTTGACTACATCAAGCGCAAGGACGAGGCGCGCTACAAGGCGCTGCTCGAAAAGCACAACATCCGTCGTTGATTTGAGAAGCACGCGCGCGAGGGTTCGCGCGCGTTTTCGCATGATCGTCCGTGAACTCGGGCTTTCGAATTGTCGAAAGATGATCATGCGCAGCATGGCAGTCGCGCCATGCACACTAGCGTCCAGCAGCAATCCGGCCGCTGGACCGGGCAAGATGCCCAGATGACCGAAAGGATGGACGCCATCCGAAATCCAGGGACCATGGCAGGATCGCCGGATGCTGATCGCGACAGCGCATCAGTGTCTCGCCGTCTTGGCATGGTCTTTGTGTTTCAGGGCGCCGTGCTTTCGTGAAACCATGAAAGAAAACCGAAATGTTCAATTCGCATTCCGTCGAAATCGACTGGGGTGGACGTCCCCTCAAACTTGAAACCGGCAAGATCGCCCGCCAGGCCGACGGCGCCGTGATGGCCACCTACGGCGAGACCGTGGTGCTTGCCACCGTCGTTGCGGCGAAGGCGCCGCGCGAGGGCGTCGACTTCCTGCCGCTCACGGTCGACTACCAGGAGAAGACCTACGCCGCGGGCCGCATTCCCGGCGGCTATTTCAAGCGCGAAGGCCGTCCGACCGAGAAGGAGACGCTGGTCTCCCGCCTGATCGACCGCCCGATCCGTCCGCTGTTCGTCGACGGCTGGCGCAACGAGACCCAGGTGATCGTCACCGTGCTCTCGCACGACATGGAGAACGATCCGGACATCGTGTCGCTGGTCGCCGCCTCCGCCGCCCTGACGCTGTCGGGCGCGCCGTTCAAGGGCCCGATCGGCGCCGCACGCGTCGGCTTTGCCAATGACGAATACGTGCTCAACCCGACGCTGGACGAGATGACCGAGACCCAGCTCGACCTCGTCGTCGCCGGCACCGCCGACGCCGTGCTGATGGTCGAATCGGAAGCCAAGGAGCTCAACGAGGACGTGATGCTCGGCGCGGTCATGTTCGGCCACCGCCACTTCCAGCCGGTCATCAACGCGATCATCGAGCTCGCCGAGAAGGCCGCCAAGGAGCCGCGCGAAGTCACCACAATCGACAATTCGGAGATCGAGAAGGAGATGCTCGGCATCGCCGAACAGGAGCTCCGCAAGGCCTATGCGATCCCGGTCAAGCAGGAACGCTATGCCGCGGTCGGCGCCGTCAAGGAGAAGGTGCTGGCGCACTTCTTCCCGGAAGGCCAGGAGCCGAAATACGACAAGCTCCGCGTCGCCGGCGTGTTCAAGGAACTGGAAGCCAAGATCGTTCGCTGGAACATCCTTGACACCGGCAAGCGCATCGACGGCCGCGACGCCAAGACCGTGCGCAACATCATCGCCGAAGCCGGCGTGCTGCCGCGCGCCCACGGCTCGGCGCTGTTCACCCGCGGGGAGACCCAGGCGATGGTCGTGACCACGCTCGGCACCGGCGAGGACGAGCAGTACATTGATGCACTGTCGGGGACGTACAAGGAAACGTTCCTGCTGCACTACAACTTCCCGCCCTACTCGGTCGGTGAAACCGGTCGCCTCGGCGGCACCAAGCGCCGCGAAATCGGCCACGGCAAGCTCGCCTGGCGCGCGATCCACCCGGTGCTGCCGCCGCATCACGAGTTCCCGTACACGATCCGCGTGGTCTCCGAGATCACCGAGTCGAACGGCTCGTCCTCGATGGCCTCGGTGTGCGGCGCCTCGTTGTCGCTGATGGACGCCGGCGTGCCGCTGAAGCGGCCGACCGCCGGTATCGCCATGGGCCTGATCCTCGAAGGTCAGCGCTTCGCGGTGCTGTCGGACATCCTCGGTGACGAGGATCATCTCGGCGACATGGACTTCAAGGTCGCCGGTACCGACCACGGCATCACCTCGCTCCAGATGGACATCAAGATCGAGGGCATCACCGAGGAGATCATGAAGGTTGCGCTTGGCCAGGCCAAGGAAGGGCGCATCCACATCCTCGGCGAGATGGCCAAGGCTCTGACCGCGGCGCGCGCCGAGCTCGGCGAATACGCACCGCGCATCGAGACCTTCAAGATCGCCACCGACAAGATCCGCGAAGTGATCGGCACCGGCGGCAAGGTGATCCGCGAGATCGTCGAGAAGACCGGCGCCAAGGTCAACATCGAGGACGACGGCACCGTGAAGGTCGCCTCCAACGATGGCGAGGCGATGAAGGCTGCGATCAAGTGGATCAAGTCGATCGCCTCCGATCCGGAGGTCGGCCAGATCTACGAGGGCACCGTCGTCAAGGTGATGGAGTTCGGCGCGTTCGTGAACTTCTTCGGCGCCAAGGACGGCCTCGTCCACATCAGCCAGCTCGCGTCCAACCGCGTGCAGAAGACCTCCGACGTCGTCAAGGAAGGCGACAAGGTCAAGGTCAAGCTGCTCGGCTTCGACGATCGCGGCAAGACCCGCCTGTCGATGAAGGCGGTCGACCAGGAGACCGGCGAGGATCTCGAGGCCAAGCAGAAGACCGAAGCGCCGGCTGCGGCGCCGCGCGAAGCTGCCGGCGAGTAAGCCAGGGCCAATCGACTTGCAAATCGACTGTTACGAAAAGGGCGGCCCTGTGGCCGCCCTTTTTGGTTTGCCGAGATCGGACGCAAATCAATCTCCGCTGATCGGCATGCGCGGTTTTGACCCGGCATTGTGACCGGATTCGCTGGAACCCGTTCACAACTCGGGCCTAACATCAGGAAGCTTTCCCAGCACGGAGAACCACGATGTCCTCGATGTCCCGACGCCATTTGATCATCGCAGCAGGCGGCATCGCCGCGGCCGCCGCCACATCGCGCGCAGCGTTCGCGCAGACCACGGCGCAGGCCCCCGCCGGACCGTTCAAGATCGATCCGCTGACCTATCCCACCAATGCGCTGGAGCCGCATATCGACGCCAAGACGATGGAAATCCATCACGACCGGCATCATCAGGCCTATGTCACCAACCTCAACAATTTCGCCAAGGACAATCCGCAGATCGCCGAGAAGCCGGTCGTCGAGGTGCTCGCCAATCTCGGCAGCGTGCCGGAGGCGATCCGCACCGGCGTGCGCAACAACATGGGCGGCCACGCCAACCACACGATGTTCTGGCAGATCATGGGACCGAACGGCGGCAAGGCGGACGGCGAGGTGCTCGCCGCAATCGATCGCGACCTCGGCGGCATGGAAAAATTCCAGACCGATTTCAACGCTGCCGGCGGGCGCGTGTTCGGCTCCGGCTGGGTGTTCGTCACCGTGACCAAAGACGGCAAGCTCGCGATCGAGACGCGGCCGAACCAGGACAATCCGATCATGGACGGCAAGCGCGCGCTGCTCGGCAACGACGTCTGGGAGCACGCCTATTACCTGACCTACCAGAACCGCCGCCCCGATTATCTCAAGGCGTGGTGGAATACGGTGAACTGGAAGGCCGTGGCTGAGCGCTATGCGGCAGCAAAGGCCGGCACGCTCGGCGTGTGAGCCGCCGGGCTCGCCGGTCGCAAACAACTACGCTAGAGTTGAAAGCTCCGCGAGGCGCTCGCGGGCTTTCACCTTTATGCACCCACAGCGTCGCGCCGCCGGCGTCGAACGCGATAGGGAACAATGACGCTGCCGATCATCCGCCCCGCTCGTCCCGACGAACATGACGCGATCGCGCGCGCCTGGATGGCTAGTTGGGTTTCGACCGGGCTCTCGCAAGCCAGCGACAACCTGTTGAACGATCTGCGTGTCCGCTTGCCGCGCGAGATCGCCGGTGGCTGGAGCCTGTTCGTCGTCGACGATCGCGGCGCCATCGCCGCCATGCTGGCGCTGCACCTGCCGACCTCGCTGCTCGATCAGCTGATGGTGGTCCCCGCCTATCAGGGCCGGAGCCTGGGACGCGCGCTGCTTGCCTTCACGCGCCGGCAGATGCCCGACGAGATCTGGCTGAAATGCGTCCGGGAGAACGAGAAGGCGTGGCGCTGGTACGAGCGCGAAGGCTTCATCTTCGAGAAGGAAGCGCCCCATCCGGTCACCGGCTTCATGATGAAGCACTATCGGTGGATGAGAACAAACCGCACATCGGAGGCTAAGCCATGATCAAGCTGTACTGGTCGCCGCGCTCGCGCTCGTTCTCAGCCATCTGGCTGCTGGAGGAATCCGGCCTGCCATACGAACGGGTGCTGACCGACATCAGCACCGGGGCGCAGAAATCGCCCGACTTCCTCAAGATCAACCCGATGGGCAAGGTGCCCGCGCTGACCGACGGCGACGCGCAGCTCGCCGAGGCCGCCGCGATCTGCGCCTATATCGCCGACCGCTATCCCGAGACCAAACTCGCGCCGGCAGCGACGGACCCGAAGCGGGCGCGCTATCTGCAGTGGCTGTTTTTCTCGCCGAGTTGCATCGAGCCGGCGCTGATCCAGCTCTTCACCAAGCTCGAGGTGCCGACCAGCACCGCGGCATGGGGCAGCGCCGCGCAGGTGTTCGACGTGCTCGACGCCGAGTTGCAGAAGGGGCCATGGATCCTCGGCGATCAATTCTCCGCTGCCGACATCGCGATCGGCGCGGGACTGAACTTTGCGGTACGTGTGTTCAAGATGGTGCCGTCGCGGCCGTCATTCGAGGCCTATATCGGCAGCTGCGTGGCCCGGCCCGCGTTCCAGCGCGCAGAGAAGATCGCGGCGGGGTGAGACATGTAGCCCGGATGAAGCGCAGCGAAATCCGGGGCTCTCTGCCACAGAGGGACTGTCCCGGATTGCGCTTCGCTCCATCCGGGCTACGAAGCTGTGATTGCGATGTTTCCCGAACGGCCTAACCCGGCACGACGCGGGGATCGACATCCTGCGTGTAGTCGACGCCGTCGATGCCGAAGCCGAATAGGCGCAGGAACTGGCTCTTGTACTCGCCGAGATCGGCCAACTCGCCGAGCGTCTCGGTGGTGAGCAGTGGCCAGCGCCGCGACACTTCCGTCTGCACCTCGGGCGACAGCTCCCAGTCGTCGACCCGGACGCGCTGCGCGTCATCGAGCTCGACGCCCTTACCGAGCTTCGTCCGGAACAGGCGATCGATCTGCTCGATGCAGCCTTCGTGGAGACCGAGCTGCTTCATCACCTTGAACAGCACCGTGCCATAGAGCGGCACCACCGGAATCGCCGAGCTCGCCTGGGTGACCACGGCCTTCAGCGCGACGACGCGGGCGACGTCCGCACCGAGCCGGCCGCGGATCGCTTCCGCCTTGCTGTCGAGATCGACCTTGGCGCGGCCGAGCGTGCCGTTCCAGTAGATCGGCCAGGTCAGTTCACTGCCGATATAGGTGTAGTTGAGCGTCCGGAAGCCCGGCGCCAGCACGCCGGCATCCGCCAGCTGATCGATCCAGCGCTTCCAGTCGTCGCCGCCCATCACCGCGACGGTGGCCGCGGTTTGCTCCTCGCTGGCCGGTTCGAGCGTGGTCTGGAACACCTCACCGGTCTCGGTGTCGAGCGTCTTGATCTCGACCGGGGCGCCCAGCGGCTTGATCACCGAACGATAGGTCTTGCCGGTGTCGGGATCGGTCCGGACCGGAGCGGCCATGCTGTAGACCAGCAGGTCGAGCTGTCCGAATTTCTCGCGCACGCGCTCGATGAAGGTCGCCTTCAGCTCGTCGGAGAAGGCGTCGCCTTCGAGCGTGAGCGGCGAGCGTCCGATCTTCTGGGCCTCGATCTCGAAGGCGCGGTTGTTGTACCAGCCGGCGCTGGCGCTTCTCTTTTCCGACGGCTCGCGCTCCAGCGACACGCCGATCGTATCGGCGCCGCCGGCGAAGGTCGCGACGATGCGGCTCGCGAGGCCATACCCCGTCGAGCAGCCCAGCACGGCAACGCGCTTCGGGCAGTCGGCGACCGGGCCCTGCTTCAGAACATAGGCGATCTGTTCGCGGACATTCGTGGCGCAGCCGACGGGATGTGCCGTCGTGCAGATGAAGCCTCGCACGCGCGGTTCAATAATCATTCCCACCCCATTCCGGATCGTTGCAATGTTCCCATTCGCTGCCCGCGGACCTCCCTCAGCAAGCGAGGAGAGGCGAAATCACGCGTCAAGCCGCCTGAACACCAGCGTCGCGTTGGTGCCGCCGAAGCCGAACGAGTTCGACAGCACGGTGTTGAGCTTGGCGTTGTCGATGCGCTTGCGCACGATCGGCATGTCGGCAAACACCGGATCGAGTTCGGTGATATGCGCGCTCTCGCAGATGAAGCCGTTGTTCAGCATCAGCAGCGAATAGATCGCTTCCTGCACGCCGGTGGCGCCGAGCGAGTGGCCGGTCAGCGCCTTGGTCGCCGAGATCGGCGGGCACTTGTCGCCGGTGCCGAACACCTTGCGGATCGCCTCGATCTCCGGCGGATCGCCGGCGGGCGTCGAAGTGGCATGCGGATTGATGTAGTCGACCGGCGTGTTCACCGTCGACATCGCCATGCGCATGCAGCGCTCGGCGCCCTCGCCCGATGGCGCCACCATGTCGTAGCCGTCGGAGGTTGCGCCGTAGCCGACGACCTCGCCATAGATCCTGGCGCCGCGCGCCTTGGCATGCTCGAGCTCTTCCAGCACCACGACACCCGCGCCGCCCGCGATGACGAAGCCGTCGCGGTTGAGATCGTAGGGACGCGAGGCGGTGGCGGGCGTGTCGTTGTATTTCGAGGACATCGCGCCCATGGCGTCGAACAGCACCGACAGCGTCCAGTCGAGTTCCTCGCAGCCGCCGGCGAAGATGACATCCTGCTTGCCGATCTGGATCGTCTCATAGGCGTTGCCGATGCAGTGGTTCGACGTCGCGCAGGCCGACGAGATCGAATAGTTCACGCCCTTGATCTTGAACCAGGTGGCGAGCGTCGCCGACGCGGTCGAGGACATGCCCTTCGGCACCGCGAACGGACCGACGCGCTTCGGGCCCTTGGCGCGCGCGATGTCGGCGGCCTCCACCAGCGTGCGCGTCGACGGACCGCCGGATCCCATGATGATGCCGGTACGGATGTTGGAGACTTCGCTTTCCTCGAGGCCCGAGTCGCGGATCGCCTGTTCCATCGCAACGTGATTCCACGCCGCACCTTCGGCAAGGAACCGCATCGCGCGGCGATCGATCACCTCGGCAGGATTGAGTGTCGGCGCACCGTGCACCTGCGAACGGAAGCCGAGTTCGGCGGCCTTCTCCGCGCGCGAAATGCCCGACTTCGCCTCGTAGAGGCTCGCAAGCACTTCCTGGGTGTTGTTACCGATGGACGAGACAATACCCATCCCCGTGATGACAACCCGCCTCATGTTCGCCTCGCCCTGCCTTTATGTTGCCGCATGATGATCCTGCTCAAGATGGAGCCGTGCCCTGCTTGAACAACCCGACCTTCAAGTCCTTGGCGCGATAGATAATCTCGTCGTCCATGGAAAGCCACCCGTCGGCAATTCCAAGCACGAGCTTTGACCGCATCACGCGCTTGATATCGATGTTGTACACAACCTTGCGCGCTTGCGGCAGCACCTGTCCGGAGAACTTCAGCTCGCCGAGGCCGAGCGCGCGGCCACGACCTTCGCCACCGATCCAGCCGAGGTAAAAGCCGACCATTTGCCACATGGCATCGAGGCCGAGGCAGCCCGGCATCACCGGATCATTCTTGAAATGGCAGCCGAAGAACCAGAGATCCGGTTTCACCTCGAGCTCGGCGCGCACCAGCCCCTTGCCGAACTCGCCGCCATTCTCCGAAATCTCGCTGATGCGATCGAACATGAGCATCGGCGGCAGCGGCAACTGGGCGTTGCCGGGACCGAAAAGCTCGCCCCGCCCGCAAGCCAGCAAATCCTCGTATTCGTAACCGCCGCGCCGATCCAGCATCCTCTTTCCACCTCTGATGTCCCGATGAGCGCTTTGCTTGGTCGGACCTTGATCTACCCACGGGAACCGGAATAACCCGTCCCGCATCTTGGCGCTACCTGGGTACGCTACGGCCTGTTATCTCTGCCGAAAGCGCATATGTGGTCCGCGCGCTCTCTAACATAGCGCCAACTGGGCGGCAAAGCGGCATTCCGAGGATAAATGACCGCTTCTCCTTAGGTTTCTACCGCAGCTTGGATTCGTTCTAGTTGCGAAAAACTTGCATCTGATAGGCATCCTTTTTATATTTATGAAGAATATTGCCTGAGTTGGGTGCATAGAGTGGATATGAACGAGGAAGTACCGGCTGTGAACGATGATGCCGTGCACCCGGCTGCCCGGGGCGCTGGGCACCACCCTGCCCTGACCGGCTGTCCGTGGCATGACGTCAACGAGATGTTGCAGTCTGCCGGTCTGCGGCCGACCCGCCAGCGCATGGCGCTGGGCTGGCTGCTGTTCGGCAAGGGTGCCCGCCACCTGACCGCTGAAATGCTGTACGAGGAAGCCACGCTGGCCAAGGTTCCGGTATCGCTGGCGACCGTCTACAACACCCTGAACCAGCTGACCGATGCCGGCCTGCTGCGCCAGGTCAGCGTCGACGGCACGAAAACCTATTTCGATACCAACGTGTCGACGCACCACCACTTCTATCTCGAGCACAACCACGAGCTGGTCGACATTCCCGACCCGAACCTTGTGCTGTCGAAGATGCCCGACGTGCCGGAAGGCTACGAGATCTCCCGCGTCGACATGGTGGTGCGGCTGCGCAAGAAGCGCTGAATCGTCTTACCGTCGATTTGAGTTGTGATGGCCGGGCTCGTCCCGGCCATTGTCGTTCGGGACGAGGAAAACTCAGTCCACCTTCTCGTCGGCGTAGACGCCCCAGAGGCGCTGCTGCTCGATCCAGCCGTCGAACCCGCTGCCGGTGACCCGGCACCAGTTATTGGCGCATTTCTTCACCTGCGCGACGACGCCGGCCTGCAGGCGCGCCGCGACGGCGCTGGTGGCATCGGGACGATCGTAGAGCGAGGCCAGATCGTCCTTGTTCTTCATCGTGACGACGGCGGTGCGGCGGCCGGACAGCAGGGAATGATAAACCCAGCCTTCGGCACCCTCGGAATCGCGCACCCGGCGCCAGTTCTCGAACTCGGCGGTAATTTCGACCGGCAGCCCCGACCGCGTGTAGACCCAGGCGACGTCATTGTCCTTGGTCGGGCCGGCCCGGACGTTCACGTGATCCGACTTCAGGCTGACATAGCGTGGGATCGGCAGGCCGCTGGTGGTGGGGCTCAAATCCTTGGCGGAATGTCCGGGCATGACCGACGCACTCAGCATGCTTCCGACCAGCGCCACCAATGAACCGAAACGCCAGAACGCCACCATCAACCCGTCTCCTGCCGAGATGCCCAACCCGCATTCGGCGAACCGCAACCCAAACCACGCCCGAAGGCCCCAGCGCCCGCGCCCGTTCGCTCCCGCACTGCATGCCCGAGGGGTTCTTGTCTTGGCCCGGCCTTCTGCTAGAGAGGACGGAACGCCTGAGAGCCAGAACACCCGAATTTCCCGTCGTTTCGCCTTGGCGAAAAGCCGGGGCAAGTATCGGGGAACCCTAGGAAACGCGAAGGAAACGCCGGGACAGCGCGGCTATCAGCAGTGTCGAACAACCGGGTTAATGAGGCCTGAACGGTTTGTTTTTTGGCAAGCCGCGCGCCCCATGAAAGCAGGACATGTCGGTGAAGAAAAAGCCTCTCGTCGTCGTCACCCGCAAGCTGCCGGACTCGATCGAGACCCGGATGCGCGAGCTGTTCGACGCCAGATTGAATCTCGACGACACGCCGATGACGCCGGAGCAGATCGCCGAGGCGGCGCGGACCGCCGACGTGCTGGTGCCGACCGTGACCGACATGGTCCGCGAGGACGTGATCAATCAGCCCGACTGCAAGCTGAAGATGATCGCCAATTTCGGCAACGGCGTCGACAATATCGATGTCGCCGCGGCGCATGCCCGCGGCATCACGGTGACCAACACGCCGAAGGTGTTGACCGAGGACACCGCCGACATGACCATGGCGCTGATCCTTGCGGTGCCGCGGCGCCTGATCGAGGGCGCCTCGATCCTGACCGAAGGCAGGCAGCACTGGGCGGGCTGGTCGCCGACCTGGATGCTCGGCCACCGCATCGGCGGCAAACGGCTCGGCATCGTCGGCATGGGTCGCATCGGCCAGGCCGTGGCGCGCCGCGCCCGGGCCTTCGGCCTGCAGATCCACTATCACAACCGCCGCCCGGTGGCGCCCATGATCGCCGAAGAGCTAGGGGCCACCTATTGGGAAAGCCTCGACCAGATGCTGGCGCGGATGGACATCATCTCGGTGAATTGCCCGCACACGCCGGCCACCTATCACCTGCTCTCGGCGCGGCGGCTCAAGCTGATCCGCAAAGAGGCCTATGTCGTCAACACCGCGCGCGGCGAGGTGATCGACGAGGACACGCTGATCAAGCTGATCGAAGCCGGCGATATCGGCGGCGCAGCCCTCGACGTCTATGAGCACGAGCCGGCGGTGAACCCCAAGCTGGTGCGGCTCGCCAAGGCCGGCAAGGTGACGCTGCTGCCGCATATGGGTTCGGCCACCATCGAAGGCCGCGTCGAGATGGGCGAGAAGGTGATCATCAACATCCGAACCTTCCTCGACGCCCACAAGCCGCCGGATCGCGTGCTGCCGAGCATGCTGTAAGCGCTCGTAGCCCGGATGGAGCCAACGGGTCGCGCGAACGCGCGCCCGATGACAGGCTCCGCGCAATCCGGGACCGCTTCTTTCCATAACCTCCCCTTGAAAAGGGGAGGTCGCTTTGCTCGCCAGAGCAAAGCGGGTGGGGATCATCTCTCTCCACGAGAGACGGTGCGTGTGGCTGACCCCCATCCCGACCTTCCCCCTTTCAGGGGGAAGGAGAAGAGAGATCTGTAGCCCGGATGGAGCGCAGCGAAATCCGGGGCCTGTATCCGCGGACAGGCCGCCCCGGATTACGCTTCGCTCCATTCGGGCTACGAGACGTGGGTAGTCACATGCGACAGCCCTGCCGTCGCAGGGGCGAGCTGCCAAAATATCGAAAATAACCCCATGCAAAGGAGCCGGTGCGGCCGGCGAGGCGCATGCTGCGATCACGCATTCGGTGTCGCCCCTGCGAACGCACGGACCCATAACCGCAGGGCCTTGTTGCTGCAAAGGCCGTGGCCCCAGCGCTGCAAGGCAATCTGTATTTGTGGTTATGGGTCCGGCCTTCGCCGGGACGACGATGTGGCGAGGTCCTGCTCTACTTCTTCCGTCGCGCCTGCTTGCGCCAGTCGGCGACGAACGACACGAACGCGGCGAGCGCCGGCGGCGGCTGACGGCGGCTCGGATAATAGAGGAACGGTCCGTCGAACGGCGGGCACCAGTCGTCGAGCACGCTGACCAGCGCGCCGGATTTGACGCCGTAGCGGACATAGCCCTCGAACGTCGCCCAGTAGCCGACGCCGTCATGAACCGCACGCAGCGCGAGGCCGAGATGGGTCGCGGTCAGCCTGGCCGGCGGCGAAATCTTCACCACGCGGCCGTTCTTCTCGAACTCCCAATCGAACATCACACCGTTGCTGAAGCGGCTGCGGATGCAGGGGTGCGCCAGCAGATCTTTCGGATGCATCGGCCGGCCGTGCTTTGCGACATACTCACTGGACGCCACGATCGCGTAACGTTGCGGCGCGCCAAGCGGAACCGCGACCATGTCCTGTGCCAGGTGCTCGCCGTAACGCACGCCGGCGTCAAAGCCCTGCGCGACGATGTCCACGAACGCACTCTCCGCAACGACGTCGAGCTCGACCCGCGGATATCTGGCGAGGAACGGCGCGATCATCGGCGCCAGCACGAGATCGACCGCCGGCGGCGGCGCGTTGATGCGCAAGCGTCCCGACGGCTCGGCGCGCAGGCCGCGCACCTCGGTGATCGCATCGGCAACATTGACCATGGCCGGCGCGACGCGGGCCAGCAGCAATTCGCCGGCTTCCGTCAGTGCGACGCTGCGGGTGGTGCGGTTCATCAGGCGGACGCCGAGCCGCTCTTCCATGTCGCGCAGGCGCTGGCTGAGGCTGGAAACCGAGACGCGCTGCTCGAGCGCCGCACGCCGGAAATTGCGCGTGCGCGCCACCGCCACGAAGGCGTCGAGGTCGCGAAGGTCGAAATCCTGCATTGTTCGATATAGTGAACAAGCCATTCGCGATTGTCCAGCTTATCGTCCGAAACCGTCCGGCCCATATCACCTCGGCATTTAGCGACGGATTTCCGCCGCCAACGTTCGAGGAACATCCACATGGACACACGCAAACTCGGCTCAACCGGGCCCACCGTCGCGGCCCTCGGCCTCGGCTGCATGGGCATGTCCGAGGTCTATGGGCCGGCCGATCGCGGCGAGAGCATCGCCACCGTGCACGCGGCGCTCGATGCCGGCATCACGCTGCTGGATACCGGCGACTTCTACGCCATGGGCCACAACGAGATGCTGGTGCAGGAAGCCCTGAAGGACGTCGCGCGCGACCGGCTGCAGATCAGCGTCAAGTTCGGCGCGCTCCGCGGCCCCGCGGGTGAATTCGCCGGAATGGACACCCGGCCGGGCGCGACGAAGAATTTTCTCGCCTATTCGCTGCAACGTCTCGGCACCGACTACATCGACATCTATCGCCCGGCACGTCTCGATCCCAACGTTCCGATCGAGGCGACGATCGGCGGCCTCGCCGATCTGGTGAAGTCCGGCTACATCAGACATATCGGCCTGTCCGAGGTCGGCTCCGACACCATCCGCCGTGCTCATGCCGTGCATCCGATCGTCGATCTCCAGATCGAATACTCGCTGATCGAGCGTGGCATCGAGCGCGATATCCTGACGACCTGCCGCGAGCTCGGCATCGGCATCACAGCCTACGGCGTGCTGTCGCGCGGACTGATCAGCGGCCACTGGTCGAAGGATTCCGGCAAGATCGGCAGGGACTACCGGCTGATGACGCCGCGCTTCCAGGGCGCGAACCTCGATGCCAATCTCGCGCTAGTGGAGCAGTTGCGCGCCATTGCCGCCGAGATCGGAGCAACGCCGGCTCAAGTCGCGATCGCCTGGGTCGCGGCGCAGGGCAAGGAGATCGTGCCGCTGGTCGGCGCCCGCACCCGAAACCGTCTCGCCGAAGCGCTCGGCGCGACCAGGCTGACGCTGACGCAAGCTCATCTCGCGGCGCTGGCGAAAGCCTTCCCGCCGGATATCGCTGCCGGCACGCGCTATGCGGCCGAGCAGATGGCGCATCTCGACAGCGAGAAGCCGGCCAGCAGATAACGGCAGCAATCAGGTGCGATGGGCGCTGAGGTCAGTGATGACAGGCCCATCGCCATTGAGCGGGTTCTGCGGATCGCGCGCGTAGCGCAGGGTTTCGAACCGCATCGCGCGCGCATCCACCATCAGGAGGCGGCCGACCAGGCCCTCGCCGAAGCCGACGATCTCGCGGATCGCCTCCAGCGCCATCATCGACCCCAGGACGCCGGCGAGCGCGCCCATCACGCCGGCCTCGGCGCAGGCCGGCACCGTGCCCGGCGGCGGCGCCTCGGGAAACAGGCAGCGATAGGTCGGGTTGAATTCGCCCTCCGCATTCTTCTCATGCGCGCGGATCGTGGTCAGCGAACCGTCGAACTGGCCCAGTGCGGCCGTGATCAGCGGCCGCTTCGCGAGGAAGCAGGCATCGGCGACGAGATAGCGGGTCTCGAAATTGTCGGAGCCGTCGAGCACGAGGTCGTAGTTCGCGATCAGCGCCATCGCATTGTCGGCGGTGAGCCGCATCGGATGCGCCTCGAACGTCACATGCGGATTGAGTGCATGGATCTGCGCCGCCGCGCTGTCGACCTTGCGCTTGCCGATGTCAGACGTCGCATGGATGATCTGGCGCTGCAAATTGGAGAGCGAGACGATATCGTCATCGATCACGCCGAGCCGGCCGACACCTGCGGCAGCCAGATACATCAGCACCGGCGCGCCGAGGCCGCCGGCGCCGATCACCAGCACCGACGCTTCTTTCAGTGCATTCTGGCCGGGGCCGCCTACCTCGCGCAGCACGATATGGCGGGCATAACGTTCAAGCTCGTCGGCACTCAGCATTGTCTCATCTATCCTACCCGTGACCCTCATGGTGAGGAGCGCGGCACGCGCGTCTCGAACCATGAGGCCCGGTCCGTGGCCCTCATCCTTCGAGACGCGGCTCTCGCCGCTCCTCAGGATGAGGGTTGACGCGCTCCCTGAACCGGAGCGCGGTTGTTGCCGACCAAGCAGATGTGATTAATTGCCTGGACGTCAATGGTGTCAGTCATTCCCCCCGGATTTGTCATGAGATCGGTGCTTTCGGCAACATTGATGGCCGCTTCCATGGGCATGGCGCAGGCCCAGATGACGCCGCCCTCGACGGCGGGGGCGAAGCCGAAAACCGTGGCGACGGTGCCGATACGCCCCGGGCTGCAGAAGCCGGAGGATACCGCTGGCGCGATGGCGCAGGCCGAGCGGCTGGCGCTGCAATCCGACCTCGCCTGGGTCGGCGAATATAACGGCGCCATTACCGGCGACGTCAGCGAGCGCATGGTCAATGCGATCAAGGAATTCCAGAAGAAGCGCGGCGGCAAGCCGACCGGGGTGCTGAATCCGCAGGAGCGCGGCGTGCTCGCCGACACGGCGCGGCGGAAGCAGGAAGGTGTCGGCTGGAAGATCGTCACCGAGCCGGCCACCGGGGCGCGGCTCGGCATTCCAACCAAGCTGGTGCCGCAGCTCACCAGCGATGCCGCCGGGGCCAAATGGACCTCGCCGACCGGCACCGTCCAGGTGCTGCTGACCCGGCGCAAGGAAGCGAGCCCGACCACCGCAAAGCTTGCCGAGCAGGAAAAGAAGGAACCGGCCGGCCGCACCATCGACTACACGGTGGTGAAGCCGGATTTCTTCGTGCTGTCGGGCATGCAGGGGCTGAAGAAGTTCTATCTGCGCGGCACCTTGAAGGGCGACGAGGTCCGCATCCTCACCATCCTCTATGACCAGGCGATGCAGACCACGGTCGATCCGGTGGTGATCGCGATGTCGAGCGCCTTCAACGCCTTTCCGTCCGCCGTGCAGGCCGGTCCGCCGCCGCGCAAGACCGTCGAATATGGCACCGGCGTCGTGGTCAGCGACGACGGCGCCATCGTGACCGATCGCGTGGCGACCGACGACTGCATCACGCTGACGATCCCGGGCTACGGCAATGCCGATCGGGTCGCCGAGGACAGGGATCACGATCTCGCGCTGCTGCGCATCTATGGCGCGCGCGGGCTGAAGCCGCTCAATATCGCAGGCCAGGCGACGCAGACCGCGCTCGACATCACCGGGATCGCCGATCCGCAGAACCAGGGCGGCGGCGCGGCCGCGAGCAGCGTGAAGGCTTCGGTTGCACAGATCGGCGGCGGCGATCAGGCGCTGTCGCCGGCGCCGGCACTCGGATTCTCCGGCGCGGCGGCACTCGACGGCGGCGGCCGGTTTGCCGGCATCGCGACGCTGAAACCCGTTATCGTCGCGGGCCCCGCAAACGCTGCGCCGCCGTCGCAGGCCGCATTGGTGCCGGCCGACACGGTGCGCAGCTTCCTGAAGGCGCATGGCGTCACCGCGTCGGGCGACTCGGCGGACGCCAAGGCCGCCGTGGTCCGCGTGATCTGCGTCAGGAAGTAGAGTTACCTCGCCCCGCTTGCGGGGAGAGGTCGGACTGCATCGCCAGATGCAATCCGGGTGAGGGGGGTACAGGTCCATCAATGGACACCACCTCGTGGAGAGAGCCCCTCACCCCACCCTCTCCCCGCAAGAGCGAGGCGAGGGAGCCTAACCACCTCACCTCACCTCAGCGCAAACCGCACCCCGGCGCGGGCGAGACCGCCGGCAATGCCGACCGGGGTGCCGTCGGCGCGCCAGCAGGCTGCGCCCGACATCGTGCCGTCAGCGTGAAACTGGATCGCGTTCATGCCGCCGGCTACCGTCGGCACGACCTGCACCTTGTGGCCTTTGGCTGATAGCGCGGCGCGGACGGCCTCCGGCACTGCCTGCTCGACCTCCAGCGCGTTGCCCTCGGTCCAGACCCGCGGCGCCTCGACCGCCTCCTGCAGGCTCATGCCGTGGTCGATCAGGTTGATCAGCGCCTGCATCGCGCTCGGGAAGATGCGTTTGCCGCCGGGCAGGCCGAGCGCGTAAACCAGCTTGCCGTCGCGCAGCGCCATCATCGGCGACATCGAGGTGGTGACGCGCTTGCCGGCGGCCAGCGACAGCGCGTGCCCCGGCCGCGGATCGAACAGGTTCATGTAGTTGTTCGGCACGGTGCCGAGTCCGGGGATCAGGATCTTGGCGCCGAACAGATTGTTGATGGTCTGTGTGGTCGCGACCACATTGCCCATCGCATCCGCCGCGGTCATGTGCGTGGTGTGCGCGCTTTCGAGCTGGGTGACGCCGGCGCTCCAGGCTTGTGCAGCGGCGGGATCGATCGCGCGGCGGCGCTCCTCGGCATAGGCCTTCGAGGTCAGCCGTTCCACCGGCACGTTGATATAGGCGGGATCGCCGCTCGCGGCCGCGCGGTCGGCAAAGGCGATCTTCAGCAGCTCGGCAAGGTAATGGATGGTCTCGGCCGTGCCGAAGCCGAGGCGCGCGATGTCATAGCCTTCGAGGATGTTGAGCATCTGCGTGATGTGCACGCCTGATGCCGCCGGCGGCGGGGGCCCGAGGATTTCCCAGCCGCGGTAGTCGCAGCGGATCGGCTGCCGCTCGACGGTCTTGTAGGTCGCGAGATCCTGTTGTGCGATGAAGCCGCCGTTCTTCTTCATGTAGTCGACCAGGATGTCGCCGAGCGGTCCCTGGTAGAGCGCGTTGTCGCCATGATCCGCGATGTATTTCAGCGTCTCGGCATATTCCGCCTGCACCACGCGCTCGCCTGGCTTCAGCGGCGTGCCATCAGGCAGATAGATCGCCGAGATCGGTTTATCCTTCAGCATCTCCTCGGCGCCGTCGGTGATGCATTCATGCAAATAGGGCGTCGCCGCATAGCCGCGCGCGGCGTGCTTGATCGCGGGCTGCATCACATCGGCAAGGCTCATGGTGCCGAAGCGGCGCAGCGTTTCGCACCAGGCTTTCAGCGAGCCCGGCACCGCGACCGCTTTCGGCCCGTTCAAATTCTCGTTGCCGACGGTGTCGAAGACGTCATGTGCCGAACCGGGCTTCGAGGTGTAGGTATCCGGCTTTACCGCCTGCGGCACCGTGCTCTGGCCGTCGATGAAGCGATGGCTGCCGTCGGCGAGACGAATATGCGCCATGCCGCCGCCGATGATGCCGACCATCATCGGCTCGACCACGGTCAGCGTGAACAAGGTGGCGATCGCCGCATCGATCGCATTGCCGCCGGCAGCCAACATCTCGGCGCCCGCGCTCGATGCCAGCGGATGATTGCTCACCACCATGCCGCGGCTGCTGGTGGCCGGCTGCTTCTCGCATTGAAAACTTGTCGCGGCGCGGTCGCGCCAGGCGTCATTCATCGACATGCCGTTCATCGCCATTGTGTTCTCGTTCTTGATGGAGCGATGGGCCATGTTCGCCAACCCTTTATGCGCGGTCAAGACACGGCGTTTTTCCTCACGGCGGTATTCGCAAATAAGGTCACCGCTTCGCGCGATCGCGCAGCCAGGCCTCGCGCGCGACCTTCCATTTCTCCGCTCTGGATTCGCCATTGTGGTGCGGAAGCTCGACGAAGCCGACGAATTCGGCCCCGGTCTTCTGCTTGACCCGGCGCGAGGCGGCGTTGGACGGCGCGTTGCAGACATGGAAGTGATCGAGGCCGAGCGTCAGGAAGGCGAAATCGTTCACCGCAGCGATCGCCTCCGTCATGAGGCCCTGATTCCAGTACGGCTCAGCGAGCCAGAACCCGCGATTGCCCTTGCGCCCATCGGCACGCGGCCGGAAATTGATGTTGCCGATCGCCTCGCCGTCGCCGGCACGCAACACCAGCACCCATTGATAGCTTTCCTCGCCGGCCGCGATCTTGTCGAACTCGCGCCTGACAAAGCTATCCGCGCCGTCGCCCGGATAAGGCCACGGCACCACCGTGGCGAGAGTCTTGATCACGTTCCAATTGTTGAAGTGACGCTGGATCGCCGCGGCATCCGACAGCGCGAGCGGCCGCAGGATCAGGCGCTGCGTCTCGATGCGCGGGGTCTCGAACATGTTACTTCTGACACTTCGGGCACCAGAACGTCGAACGGCCGTTCTGGGTGAAGCGCCGGACGATGCCCTCGCAGCCTGACGTGCGGCACGTCTCGCCCTCGCGGTCGTAGACCTGGAACGAATGCTGGAAATAGCCGAGATCGCCATTGGTCAATCGATGGTCGCTGATCGAGGAGCCGCCGGCCTTGATCGCCTGGTTGAGCACCGAATGGATCGCGTCGACCAATCGCCTGGCGTGGTCGGTGGGCTCTGCCTTCTTGGTCGCGAGCGTCGCGGCCAATCGCCGCGGCGACAGATGCGAACGAAACAGCGCCTCGCAGACATAGATGTTGCCAAGTCCCGCCACCACGCGCTGATCGAGCAGCGCGGCCTTCAGGCTGGTCTTCTTGTTGTGACAGGAGCGCGCCAGCATCGCCGCGTCGAACTCGTTGCCGAGCGGCTCGGGACCGAGCCCTTTCAGCAGCGGCTCATCCTCGATCGCGTTGCGCGCGATGATCTTCATGTAGCCGAAGCGCCTGGGATCGTTGAAGACGACGGCCGCGCCCGACGACATGTGGAACACCACGTGATCATGCGCGCGATCCTCGCTGCGCGGATGGTGGAATTGCCCCGGCGTCGCCGCGCCCTCGCCCTTCAGCACGCGGAACGAGCCCGACATGCCCAGATGCATCAGCAGCACGTCGCCGGAGTTCAGGTCCGCCATCAGATATTTGGCACGGCGGCCGAGCCCGGTGATGGTCCGGCCCTCCAGCCGGGCGATAAAGTCCTTTTGAAACGGAAAACGCAAATCCTTGCGGCGGGCCTCGGCCTTGAGGATCTTGGACCCCTCCATGGCCGGCTGCAGGCCGCGGCGGACGGTCTCGACTTCGGGTAATTCCGGCATAGCAGGCATTCACCTTTTGGAAGTGACGTGATAGCGCCATTGCGGCCGCCGCGCTATGGTTTGGCTGGAGCGTTTTTCGAGCGAAGCCCGTCCGCACTTGATGGGGACGGCTACCGGTTCGCGTGAAGAAAGCGCGACCAAAAAGGGTAAGAGTTCTGAGTGATGGATCGGCCGGATCAAACCACCCATTTCGGCTTCAGGGACGTCCCCCTGGGCGAGAAGCAGACGCTGGTGAACGACGTGTTTCACAGCGTGGCGTCCCGCTACGACCTGATGAACGATCTGATGTCGGCGGGCCTGCACCGGGCCTGGAAGGACGTCATGATCACGACGCTCGATCCGCCGAAGGGCGACCGGCCGTTCGCGCTGCTCGACGTCGCCGGCGGCACCGGCGACATCGCGTTCCGGGCCGCCAAGACCGCGGGCGCGGGCTTTCATGCCACGGTCTGCGACATCAATGCCGACATGCTCGCCGTCGGCCGCGAGCGCGCCGCCAAGCAGCACCTCGATGACCGGGTGTCGTTCGTCGAGGGCAACGCCGAAACGCTGGGATTTGCCGACCGCGCGTTCGACGCCTACACCATCGCATTCGGCATCCGCAACGTGCCGCAGATCGACCTTGCGCTGCGCGAGGCCTATCGCGTGCTCAAGCCGGGCAGCCGCTTCCTGTGCCTGGAATTCTCCACCGTCGACGTGCCCGGCCTCGACAAGATCTACGATCTGTTTTCCTTCAAGGTGATCCCGCCGCTCGGCCGCGCCGTCACCGGTGACGCCGAGTCCTATCAATATCTCGTCGAGTCGATCCGCAAATTCCCGCGGCCCAACGCGTTCGCCGAGATGATCGGCGCCGCCGGCTTTGCCCGCGTGAAGTGGCAGAGCCTCTCCGGCGGCATCGTGGCGCTGCATTCGGGCTGGCGTTTGTGATCTCTGCACTGACCCACATCACGCGCCTCGCCCGCGCCGGTTTCGTGTTTGCGCGCGAGGGCGTGTTCGGCGTCGTCGATCCCGCGCTGGTGCCGCCGCCCGGGCAGCTCGCGCTGAAGCTGGCGCGGCTGATCGAGCGCCGCTCGGCCAAGTCAGGTCCGCGGTTGTCGCGTGCACTGACGCGGCTCGGACCCGCCTATCTCAAGCTCGGGCAATTCCTCGCCACCCGCCCCGACGTGGTCGGCGTGTCGATGGCGCGCGATCTCGAAAGCCTGCAGGACCGGCTGCCGCCGTTCGCGCAGGAGGCGGCCGAAACCGTCATCACGCAATCGCTAGAACGGCCGCTGGCGCAGGCCTTTGTGCATCTGGGCCCTGCGGTTGCCGCGGCCTCGATCGCGCAGGTGCATCGCGGCGAAATCGAGCGCGACGGCGTCCGGCAGCAGGTTGCGGTCAAGGTGCTCCGGCCCAATGTCGCCGCGCGCTTCCGCCGCGACCTCAGCGACTTCTTCTTTGTCGCGCACAAGGCCGAGGCGCATTCCGCCGAGGCGCGGCGCTTGCGCCTGATCGAGGTCATCAACACGATGTCGCGCTCGGTCGCGATGGAGATGGACCTGCGGCTCGAGGCGGCCGCGCTGTCCGAGATGGCCGAGAACACCCGCGACGATCCGGACTTCCGCGTCCCCGCGGTGGATTGGGATCGCACCGCGCACAGCGTGCTGACGATGGAGTGGATCGACGGCATCGCGCTGAACGATCACGTCCGGCTGGCGCAGGCCAAGGTCGACCTGCCCGATCTCGGCCGCAAGGTGATCCAGAGCTTCCTGCGCCACGCGCTGCGCGACGGCTTCTTCCATGCCGACATGCATCCCGGCAATCTGTTCCTCGACGAGGCCGGCCGGCTCGTTGCCGTGGATTTCGGCATCATGGGACGGCTCGGGCTGAAGGAGCGGCGCTTCCTGGCCGAGATCCTGCTCGGCTTCATCACCCGCGACTATCGCCGCGTCGCCGAGGTGCATTTCGAGGCCGGCTACGTGCCCGGCCACCATTCGGTGGAGAATTTCGCGCAGGCGATCCGCGCGATCGGCGAGCCGATCCACAACCGCACCGCCGAGGAAATCTCGATGGCGAAGCTGCTGACGCTTCTGCTCGAGGTCACCGGCCTGTTCGACATGCAGACGCGCCCCGAGCTGATCCTGCTGCAGAAGACGATGGTGGTGGTCGAGGGCGTGGCGCGCGGCTTCGACCCGAAGCTCGACATCTGGAAGATCGCCGACCCCGTGGTGCGCGAATGGATCACGCAGAATCTCGGCCCGGCCGGCCGCATCCAGGGCGCGATCTCGGGCGCGGGCGAGCTCGGCCGCATCCTCGCCAACCTGCCGTCGATCGCCAACCGCGCCGTCACGGTGCTCGAGCAGCTGGAGACCATGACGCTGGAGGGCCACATGCTGTCGTCGGACTCGATCGACGAAATGGCCCGCGCCGAGGCCCGCAAGGCGCGGGTGCAGACCGTCGGCCTCTGGGTCATTGCGATCGCCTCCATCGCGATCTTTTTCGCCATCCGGGCACACTGATTGCAATGCATGCACCATGTGATAGCATCGCTATCACACTTTATTTGAGCATGATCGCTCCCGGAAAACCGCTTCACACTTTTCCGGATCATGCTTTGAGGGCAGCACGCCATGGCCAGCCTGACCATCCGCAAACTCGACGACACGCTGAAGGCCTATCTGCGGCTGCGCTCCGCCAAAAACGGCCGCTCGGTCGAGGAGGAGGTGCGGGTGATCCTCCGGGAGCTCGCGGACGGCGGTCCGGAGCCCGCCGAGACGCTTGGGGCGGGTTCCGCGGCGGTTGCCGCCCCTGCTCCACGGGCCGCCAGCGCCGCCGGCGAGCCGCGCGTCACCCTGATCATCGGCGGGGGGATAGCGGCCTACAAGGCGCTGGATCTGAT
This sequence comes from Bradyrhizobium sp. USDA 4538, assembly GCF_024171045.1. Taxonomy (NCBI): domain Bacteria; kingdom Pseudomonadati; phylum Pseudomonadota; class Alphaproteobacteria; order Hyphomicrobiales; family Nitrobacteraceae; genus Bradyrhizobium; species Bradyrhizobium sp. USDA 4538. The sequence goes on along the minus strand of NZ_JALJZE010000001.1, from coordinate 3,870,419 downwards.
CCGGCGGCTCAAGGAACGGCACATCCAGGTCCGCTGCGTGCTGACCAGGGCGGCCCAGCAATTCGTCACCCCGCTCGCCGCCAGCGCGCTGTCGCATGAGCGCGTCTACACCGACCTGTTCGACGCCGAGAGCGAATTCGACGCCGGCCATATCCGCCTGGCGCGGGACTGCGACCTGATCGTGGTGGCGCCGGCGACCGCCGACCTGATGGCCAAGATGGCGCAGGGCCATGCCGACGATCTCGCCACCGCCACCTTGCTGGCGGCCAACCGGCCGATCCTGCTGGCGCCGGCGATGAACCCGCTGATGTGGAACAATCCGGCCACCCGCCGCAACGTGCTGCAGCTGCGCCGCGACGGCGTCCACACCGTCGGCCCCAATGCGGGCGAGATGGCGGAAGCCGGCGAGGCCGGCGTCGGCCGGATGGCCGAGCCGACCGAGATCGCCGCCGCCGCCGACCGCATGCTGCGCCCGCCGCAGCCACGTCCGCTAGCCGGCAAGCGGGTGCTGATCACCGCGGGCCCGACCCATGAGGCGATCGATCCGGTCCGCTACATCGCCAACCGCTCGTCCGGCAAGCAGGGCTTTGCCATTGCCGCCGCCGCGCGCGCCGCCGGCGCCGAGGTGGTGCTGGTGACCGGCCCGGTCGAGCTCGCCGACCCTCAGGGCATCTCCGTGACGCGCGTGGAGTCCGCGCGCGACATGCTGCACCGGGTCGAGGCGGCGCTGCCGGTCGACGTCGCGATCTTCGCCGCCGCGGTCGCCGACTGGCGGGTCGCCACCGAGGGCAGCCAGAAGCTGAAGAAGACCGCGGCCGGCATGCCGCCGCTGCAGCTGGTCGAGAACCCCGACATCCTCGCGACAATTTCCAAGCTGAAGGAGCAGCGGCCGCCGCTGGTGATCGGCTTCGCCGCCGAGACCGAGCATCTGATCGAGAACGCCAAGGCGAAGTTCGCGCGCAAGGGCTGCGACTGGATCGTCGCCAACGACGTCTCGCCGGCGACCGGGGTGATGGGCGGCGACCGCAACACCGTTCACCTGCTCTCGCGCGAGGGCAAGGACGTCACCGTCGACTCCTGGCCTGTCATGACCAAGGAGGAAGTCGCGACCGCGCTGGTGTCGCGCATCGCAAGAGCGTTTTCGAGCGAAGTGGTCACCGGTTCGCGTCAAGAAAACGCGACCAAACAAAAGGATTAGAGCATGATCCGATTCAATCGGATCATGCTCTAGAGCCGTAGGAACCGCATCGTGAGCGCCACCATCAAGGTCGAAGTCCACCAACTGCCGCACGGCGCCGATCTCCTGCTGCCGATCTATCAGACCGCCGACGCGGCCGGGCTCGACCTGCTCGCGGCGGTGCCGCAGTCGGCGCCGCTGCTGCTGCTCCCGGGCCGCTACGAGATGGTTCCGACCGGACTGACGATCGCGCTGCCGCCGGGCTACGAGGCGCAGGTGCGGCCGCGCTCCGGCCTTGCCGCCAAATACGGCGTCACGGTGCTGAACTCGCCCGGCACGATCGACGCCGACTATCGCGGCGAGATCAACGTGCTGCTGATCAATCACGGCCACGAGGTGTTCTCGATCCGGCGCGGCGAGCGCATCGCGCAGATGGTGATCGCGCCGGTCACCAGGGCCGAGCTGGTTCCGGTCGACGTGCTGCCGGCGACCGGGCGCGGCAGCGGCGGCTTCGGCTCGACCGGACGCTAGTGCGCGACGACTTCACTCGAGCGGCGGCGCCACTTCACCTCGCCCCGCGTGCGGGGAGAGGTCGGAACGCATCGTCAGATGCGTTCCGGGTGAGGGGGAGTCTCCGCGAACGCAGCTATCACCGGATATGCGGAGACGGCCCCTCACCCCAACCCTCTCCCCGTAAGAACGGGGAGAGGGAGCCAAGCGCCTTCGCATCGGAGAAGTGTGCGGACGAGCTCGGGAAGATCACGCTTCGTGCGCGCTCTCCGCACCAATACGGAGTCAATTCGCGTAAAATCCACGCCTCCCGGCGGCATTTTTTCACAGGGGATTCTGCGTTCACGGTCTGGACTCTTACTCGCCGAGTCCCGTTGGGACTATTCTGTTTTGATTCGAGCGCGACGGGGGGTCTTCGTCGGGCTGACTGGTCCTGCTTGGGCATGATCGGCGGACAAACGTCGTACGTTTGCCGTGAGGGAACACCGGTCTCCTCTTTTCCGGATCATGCCCGGGGTTTGTGCGTTCTGGGGCAACATATGTCGGGCGTAGTCGCGGCAATGCGTCGAACCCTGCTGTCATGCACCTCACTGGCGCGCGACGGCATGATTGGGCTCGCCATCACCGCATTGCTGCCGGCCCGCACCGCGTTGGCCGCCGAGAACCCGGTCGCCCAGGCGATGTCGGATCATTTCGGCTTCAATCACCAGGAGGTCGCGGTCCTCGCGACGTCGCTTGCGCTGGTCGGCTTCTCGGCCGTCGCCGCGATCCTCTTGATGCGCACCCGGGTGCGCGCGACGCGGAACGAGGAGCAGCTGCAGTCCGAGATCACGGACCTGCAGGCGCAATCGGACCGGCTGCGCGCGCTGCTGTTCGTCGAGCCGCAGGTCCTGATCTCCTGGGCCGCCGGCGACAACCGGCCGCAGATCTCGGGCGACATCTCGCTGGTGATGTCGCAGGAAGGCTCGCCGCAGCGCGTCCTCGCCTTCGGAACCTGGCTGCCGCCCGAGCCGGCGCTGCAGATGGATCACGCCGTCGACGCGCTGCGCGAGAAGGGCGAGGCGTTCCTGCTCAACCTCTCGACCTCGGCCGGCCGCGCCATCGAGGCGATGGGCCGCGCGATCGGCGGCCAGGCCATCGTGCGGATCCGCGAGCTCGGCGGCCTGCGCCGCGAGCTCGCCGAATCCAACCTGCGCTACAAGACGCTGCAGGAGGAAACCGAGCTGCTGCGCGATTTCGCCGCCGCCGCGCCGTGGCCGATCTGGGCCAAGAGCCTCGAGGGCAATCTGCGCTATGCCAACGCGGCCTATGTCCGCGCCACCGAAGGCAAGAGCGTGTCGGATGCGCTGCAGCGCAATCTCGAACTGCTCGAAAGCGACCAGCGCTGCGAATTGACCCGCGCGCTGAACGACAACGCCAATTATGCCGCGCGGCTGCCGATCGTGGTCAGCGGCGAGCGGCGGATCTACGACGTGCAGGCGCTCAAGCTCTCCGGCGGCAGCGCCGGCATCGCGATCGACGCCAGCGAAGCTGCGGCGCTGCGCGCGGCGATCGCTCGGATGGTCGAAGCGCACCGGCGCACCCTCGACCAATTGTCCTCGGGCGTCGCGGTGTTCGATGCCGACCGGCGGCTCACCTTCTACAACGAGTCCTATCGGCGGCTGTGGGGCCTCGACCAGGCCTTCCTCGACGGCAACCCCGACGATTCCAGCGTGCTGGACCGGCTGCGCGCCAACCGCAAGCTGCCCGAGCAGCCGGATTTCCGCGCCTGGAAGGCCAAGCTGCACGAGGCCTATCGCGCGGTCGAATCCGAGACCTATACCTGGTTCCTGCCCGACGGCCGCGCCATCAGCGTCGTCACCACGCCGAACCTCGAGGGCGGCGTCACCTATCTGTTCGACAACGTCACCGAGAGCCTCGACCTCGCCCGCCGCTACGACCGCCTGACGCGGGTGCAGCGCGAGACCCTGGACAATCTCGGCGAGGCGGTCGCGGTGTTCGGCAGCAACGGCCGCGCGGAACTGTTCAACCCGCCCTTCGCCAAGATGTGGAAGCTGCCGGCCGACGCGCTGCAGGGCGAGCCGCATATCGAGGCGGTGGAAGCGCTGTGCCGGCCGCTGTTCGACGACGCCCTGACCTGGCGCACGCTGCGCGAGCAGATCACCGCGATCGAGAACCGCGCCCAGGTCGCGCTCAAGCTCGAGCGCAAGGACGGCAGCGTGCTGAATTGCATGACCATCCCGCTGCCCGACGGCAAGACGCTGCTCGCCTTCCAGGACATCACCGACACCGAAAATGTCGAGCGGGCGCTGCGCGAGCGCAACGAGGCGCTGGAAGCCGCCGACCAGATGAAGGTGGATTTCGTCCACCACGTCTCCTACGAGCTGCGCGCGCCGCTCACCACCATCATCGGCTTCGCGCATTTCCTCAGCGATCCCTCGACCGGACCGCTGACGCCGAAGCAGGCCGAATATCTCGACTACGTCACCAAATCGACCAACGCGCTGCTGGCGCTGACCAACAACATTCTCGATCTCGCCACCATTGACGCCGGCGCGATGAAGCTCGAGCTCGGTCCGGTCAATATCGGCCAGGCGATCGAGGCCGCCGCCGAAGGCATCCAGGACCGCCTCGCGACCGACCGCATCACCCTCAAGGTCGATATCGAGCCCGACATCGGCGCCTTCGTCGGCGACGAGCGGCGCGTGGTGCAGGTGCTCTATAATCTGCTCGCCAACGCGGTCGGCTTCTCGCCGCACGACGCCACCGTCACGATCAGCGCGCACCGCACCGAGCACAGCGTGGTGTTTGCGGTGACCGACGCCGGTCCCGGCATTCCGGCGGAGATGCGCGACAAGGTGTTCAACTGGTTCGAGAGCCATTCGCACGGCTCGCGGCACCGCGGCGCGGGCCTTGGCCTGTCGCTGGTCCGCTCCTTCGTCGAACTCCATGGCGGACGGGTGCGCGTCGATTCGACCGTAGGCCGCGGCACGACCGTGACCTGCGACTTCCCGATCGACCAGACCGCACATCGCAACGCTGCTGAATGACGGCGACCTCGACATTCTCGGTGGCACTCGCGAACGAGACCGCGACAGCAGAGCTGATGGCCGACCTCGCGCTCCTGATCGGCGCCGGCGACGTCATCACGCTGTCCGGCGACCTCGGCGCCGGCAAGACCACGGCCGCGCGCGCGTTGATCCGCTACCTCGCCGACGACGACGCGCTGGAGGTGCCGAGCCCGACCTTCACGCTGGCGCAGAGCTACGAGCTGCCGTCGTTTCCGCTGGTCCATGCCGACCTCTACCGCATCAACGACGCCGGCGAGCTCGAGGAGATTGGGCTGTCGCCGCTGCCCGACGACGTCGTGGCGCTGATCGAGTGGCCGGAGCGCGCGCCCGACGCGATGCCCGCCGACCGCATCGATATCGCGTTCAGCCATCGCCCGGCGCTCGGATCGGCGGCACGCGCGGCCGAGATCACCGGCCATGGCAAGGGCGCGGCGAAGGTCGCGCGGCTCAACGAGCTGCGCCAGTTCCTCGACCGCGCGGGCTTTCTCAATGCCCGGCGCGAACGCATGCCGGGCGATGCCTCGACGCGCTCCTATGCGCGGCTGCGCAACGACGACGGCACCGTCATCCTGATGAACTCGCCGCGCCGTCCCGACGGCCCGGCGATCTACAGCGGCCAGTCCTACAGCGCAGCGGTGCATCTCGCCGAAGACGTCAGGCCGTTCGTCGCGATCGGAAACGGCCTGCGCAAGCATGGTTTCTCGGCGCCCGCGATCCGTCACATCGATCTCGGATCCGGCTTCCTCGTCACCGAGGATTTCGGCGCCGAGGGCGTCATCGAGGGCGACCCACCGCAGCCGATCGCCGAGCGTTACGAGGCCGCCGTCGACATGCTGGCGGCGCTGCACCGCGAGGTGCTGCCGGAGCAATTGCCGCTGACGTCGGACGAGAGCTACGACATCCCGGTGTTCGACATCGACGCCTGGCTGATCGAGATCGGGCTGATGCTGGAATGGTACCTGCCAGACCGCGGCGCGCAGCCGAGCGAGGAGCTTCGCGCCGAATTTCTCGGGATGTGGCGCGGCCTGCTGGAGAAGCCCGCAGCCGCACCGCAGACCTGGGTGATCCGCGACTTCCATTCGCCGAACATCATCTGGCTTGCCGAACGCACCGGCATCCTGCGCGTCGGCGTCATCGATTTCCAGGACGCGCTGCTCGGCCCCGCGGCCTATGACGTGGTGTCGCTGCTGCAGGATGCGCGGATCGATGTGCCCGAGCAGCTCGAGCTGTCGCTCTTGACCCGCTACATCAAGGCGCGGCGCGCGACCGATGAAAGCTTCGATCCGGCCGGCTTCGCCGAGCTCTATGCGATCATGTCGGCGCAGCGCAACACCCGCCTGCTCGGCACCTTTGCGCGACTCAACCGCCGCGACGGCAAGCCGCAATATCTCAAGCACCAGCCGCGGATCTGGACCTATCTCGAGCGGTCGCTGGCGCATCCGGCGCTGACCAGCTTCCGCATCTGGTACACAGCCAACGTCCCTCCTCCAGTACCGTAGTTTACGGGTTATTAGCCTCGCCTCCCCTAAGGTTGCGGAGCCCGCACCTGATCCATGGCGCGGCCGGATCTGGAGCGGGACCACACGATGGGGACGGAACGACGCAAGGGCGATCGTGTCACGTTTGAGCGCGGCATAGCAGCGCACATGATGGGCATCGACGGCACCTGGCGGCGCGACTGCACCATGGAAGACGTGTCGGAGACGGGCGCCAAGCTCTCCGTCGACGGCTCGGTCGAGGGCCTGAACCTGAAGGAGTTTTTTCTGCTGCTGTCGTCCACAGGATTGGCCTATCGCCGCTGCGAGCTGGCATGGGTCAATGGCGACCAGATCGGCGTCAACTTTCTCAAACAAGGCGACAAGAAGAAGAAAACCGCCAGGCGCGGCACGCAAGCTGCCGACGTCTAGGCCAGGGTCGTCATTGCCGTCTTACGGCCGTCATGTCTCGTGACTATGGCGTCTGATTGATGTGCTTGCCGAATCGCCGTGATATGATCGGCGCATGAGAGATGATGACCGAGAATATCCGGAAGATGCCCGTCACTCCCCATAAAGCCATGGTGCTCGCTGCGGGCCTCGGCGTGCGCATGCGCCCCCTGACCAACACGATGCCGAAGCCGCTGGTCAGCGTCGCCGGCCAGCCGCTGCTCGACCATGTGCTCGACAAGCTCGCCGGCGCCGGCGTCAGCGAAGCGGTCGTGAACGTGCACTATTTGCCCGACCAGATCATCGAGCACGTCAAGCCCCGCAGCCGTCCGCGCGTGATCATCTCCGACGAGCGCGACCAGGTGCTCGGCACCGGCGGCGCGGTGGTGAAGGCGTTGCCGCTGCTCGGCGATGCGCCGTTCTATCATCTGAACGCGGACACGATGTGGATCGACGGCGTGCGCTCCAATCTGGCGCGGCTCGCGGAAACCTTCGATCCCGCGCGGATGGATATCCTGCTGCTGATGGCGCCGACCGCTACGAGCATCGGCTATGGCGGGCGCGGCGACTATTCGATGTTGCCGGATGGCGCGTTGCGCAAGCGGCGCGAGCACCAGGTGGTGCCGTTCGTCTATGCCGGCGCCGCGATCATGTCGCCTGCGCTGTTCGCCGACGCGCCGGCCGGCGAGTTCTCGCTGACCAAGATATTCGACCGCGCCAACGAGCAGGAGCGGCTGTTCGGCCTGCGCCTCGACGGCGTCTGGATGCATGTCGGGACTCCGGACGCGATCCAGGCTGCGGAAGAAGCTTACCTGGAAAGCGTCGCGTAGGCGGCGCCTTCGTCAGCCATCGGCGTCGATCGCGAGCACCGCGAAGCTCGCAAGCCAGTGTTCACCCATATAGTCGCTGGCGATATGCGGCAGGCCGGCGTCGCGATGCCGGCGCGCGGCATCCTGCAGGATCGGACGGCGCGCATCGGCCGCCGGCAACGCACCGGCCAGCGCCCGCCAGCACCATGCGCGGCTGAGATTGAGCCCGTCGAGATGTGCCAGCTTGCCATCCGAGCGATCGGTGACCGTGGCGGGCCGGAACAGGGTTGCGGGTTCGCGCAGCTCGAGCCGCGGCAGGAAGCGGTCGAACCAGGACAGGAAGTCACCCGGTGCCAGCAGCCGGCGCATGCACTCCGCTTCGATCAGCGCGGACGACTGGAAGTCATCACCGCTCGGCTCACCCCAGGCGGGGCAGTCCTGATCGGCGCCGTACCAGCGCAGCGCTGTGTCGCGCAACAGCGCGCCGAACGCATCGTCCTGTGTCACCGCGGCGTAGTCGGCTGCCATGCGCAGTCCGAACGCGGTGTTGAAATGGGTGCCGACCCGCACCGGATAGGTGGCGAGCGGCAGGAAATCGCGGTAGCGCTGCGCGAAGATCTCGGCGAGCGGAGCGATCCGATCGCGCCAGTTGGTGTTCTCGACGAGCGAGAGCTCTGCGGCGAGCTTCAACAGCCAGCCCCAGCCGTAAGGCCGCTTGAAGCCGCGCGCGGTCGGGGCGGCGAGATAGCTGCATTCGGCCACGGTCTTCTCCGCAACGAACTGCGCGTCGAACAGCGCGCGGATATCGTCCGCCGCCTCGGATGAGGGATAGCGGCGCAACAGCCGGGCAAGCATCCAATAGCTGTGGACGCAGGAATGCCAGTCGTAGCTGCCGAAGAACACCGGATGCAGCTCGCGCGGCGTGCGCGCATCCTGCGGCCCCGCCAGCACGTGATCGGGCTTGTTCGGATATTCGCGCGTGACATGGCCGAGCGCGATGCGCGCGAAACGGACGGCGAGGTCTTCGGTCAGGATCGTCGCGCTCATGGTGAGGCATTCTCCTTGCACTCGCGGCGAACAAGCATTTCGATCAGCCGCGGCGTCATATAGATCGGAAACTGCGTGGCGGCGAAGAACAACGCCGTCATCGGCGACACCGCGGCGCCCATCGCCGACCAGACCAGTCCGACATTGCGGTTGCCGAGAACGAGGCCACTTGTCAGCCGTGCAGCCAGATTGCCCGGCGTGAGCAGCGCGCCACACAATTGCAGGGCAAGATTGCAGGCGAAGGCAAGGCCGACGCAGGTGAACGCGGCGGCCGGTTGCGCTTCGATCTGAGCACGCACCCCGGCCATGGTGGCGATCGCGAACAGCAGCAGCGAGGCCAGCACGAGCGCGTCGATGATGCGCGCATGCTGCACCAATCGTGCAGCGGCCTGACGGCGCAACAGCAACGCCAACGCGCCGGCGCCGCCAACCAGGAGGACCAGCCGCGTCGCAAGCGCCAGCGGATCGAGCGCGAGACCGGCAAATCCCGCGGCGATCAGCGGCACGGTAACCGGCGCCAGCGCCATCGACAGCAGCGTCACGGCAAGCGGAATGGTCGCATCGAAGCCGAGCATGCGCGCGACGGCCGCCGTGCCGCTCGACGGTGGCGCACACACCGACAGCACCAATGCGACGATCAGCTCGGGTCGAAAGCCGGCGCCGCGCGCGGCAAGGCCGACTGCAAGCGGGCTCGCCAGCATGGCCAGCGCCGGCAACAGCAGCCAGACCAGCGGCCGCCGCAACGCGCGCCGGAACGCCGTGCCGTCGACCTGGAGGAAGGTGCCTAGCACCAGAACGAAGATCGCCGCCGCCATCAGCGGGCGGGCGCCGTCCGCCAAGGCGGGGAAAGCCAATCCTGCCAGCACGCCGATGATCAGCAGTGTCGGCCCGCTTGGCACCAGCCTCGCAAATCTCGCCAAATTCCTGGGTCCCGTCGTCATGTCCGACCAACGAGCATAGGCCGGGGCAAATCATTGTTGAAATCGATTATTCTTATAAGCATTATTGCTACGATGAATTTATCCGCCGTCGATCTCAACCTGCTGGTCGCCTTCGAAGCGCTGATGGAGGAGCGCCACGTCACCCGGGCGGCCGAGCGCATCGGGCTCGCCCAGCCGTCCATGAGCAGCGCGTTGCGAAGGCTGCGTGCGCTGCTTGCGGACGAGCTGTTCCTGCGTGCCGGCGCGGGCATGCAACCGACCGAAAAGGCGCTGGCGCTGGCCGGGCCGATCGGCGAAGCGCTGCGGCAGATCCGGAGCGCGTTGGCGCCCGCTCAGGGCTTCGATCCGGCCATCGCGCGACGGCGCATCACCATCGCCGCGACCGACTATGGCGATCTCGTTGTGGTGCCGGAACTGACCCGGCTGCTGCGCATCGAAGCGCCCGGCATTGACCTTGCCGTGCGCCCGCTCACCGATGCGACGGTGGCGCTGGCGAAGCTGGAGCGCGGCGAGCTCGATGCGCTGATCGGCGGGCACCTGCCGGACTCGCCGCGCTGTGTCCGGCACCGGCTGTTCGAGGAGCGCTTCGTCTGCGTCCGTGACACCGCGCGCACGAGCCGATCGGAGCGCCTCGGTCTGGAAGATTACGCGACCTTGCCGCACGCGCTGTTCTCGGCGGCCGGCGGCGACGGCCTGCCGAGCGTGATCGACGCGCTGCTGGCGCGCCATGGACTGAAGCGACGGGTGGCGGTGACGCTTGCGCATGTGGTGGCCGTTCCGTTCGCCGTGGCCGGCACCGATCTGATCGCCACGATGTCCGAGCGCATCGCCCGGCGCTTCACGCATCTGGCCGACATTGCCGTCGTCGCGCCGCCGATCGACATCCCCGCCTTCGCGATCGACCTGATCCATACGAGCCGCGCCGCCCAGGATCCGGCGCTGCGCTGGTTCCTGGATGCCGCCGATCGCTGCGCCGGCCGATTGCGATATTGAGCGGTGACGGTTCTCCGACAGGGGTGGCTAACGACGGTCACCGCTCCCTATATTGGCGCCGGATTCGAATCAGGCAGCCCATGCGCGTCTTCAGTGTTCCCGTTTCTGCGCCGTTCCTGCGGACCGTCATCTCGGCGCTGGTCGATGGCCGGCTGGTCGCGGGATTCGAGGCGCAGAGCGATCCGGCAAGGCTCGCCAACGCCACGCTGTATCTGCCGACCCGCCGTGCCGGGCGGCTGGCGCGGGAAATCTTCCTCGATGTGCTCGAGTCGGACGCCGCCGTGCTGCCGCGCATCGTCGCGCTTGGCGACATCGATGAGGACGAACTCGCCTTCGCCGACCAAGGCGAGGACGTCGGCGGCGCCGCTCCGCTGGAGATTCCGCCAAGGCTGGGCGAGCTCGAGCGTCGGCTGACGCTGGCGCATCTGGTCGCGGCCTGGGCGAAGACGCCGGTGTCGGCGCCGCTGGTGGTCGGCGGGCCGGCCTCGACGCTGCAGCTCGCCGGCGACCTGGCGCGGCTGATGGACGACATGGTGACGCGCGGCGTCGACTGGCGCGCGCTCGACCGCCTGGTGCCGGACCAGCTCGACAAATATTGGCAGCACTCGCTCGACTTCCTGCGGATCGCGCGCGACGCCTGGCCCAGCTACCTCAAGGAGATCGGCCGGATCGAACCCGCCGCGCGCCGCGATCTCCTGATCGAGGCGGAAGCGGCGCGGCTGACCGCGCACCACGCGGGCCCGGTGATCGCGGCCGGTTCGACCGGCTCGATGCCGGCGACGGCGAAATTCCTGCACGCGGTGGCGAAGCTGCCGAACGGTGCCGTGGTGCTGCCCGGGCTCGACACCGATCTCGACGAGGACTCCTGGGACACGATCGGCGGCGAGCGCGGCGACGACGGCAGGTTCACCACACCGCCCTCGTCGAACCATCCGCAATTCGCGATGCACGCCTTGCTCGACCGCTTCGGCATCAAGCGCCGCGACGTCGAGAGCCTTGCCGAGCCGGCGCCGCTCGGCCGCGAGGTGCTGGTGTCGGAGACGATGCGTCCCTCGACCGCGACCGCGCAGTGGCACGACCGGCTGGAACGGCCGGAGATCGTGGCGCGGATTTCCGCCGGGATGACCAACCTCACCGTGGTCGAGGCGCCCAATCCGGAAATGGAGGCGCTGGCGATCGCGGTGGCGATGCGCGAGGCGCGGCATCTCGGCAAATCGGCCGCGCTTGTGACGCCGGACCGCGCGCTGGCGCGCCGCGTGATGGCGTCGCTGACGCGCTGGAAGCTCGAGTTCGACGATTCCGGCGGCGATGCGCTGATCGAGACGCCGGCCGGCGTGTTCGCCCGCCTGACCGCGGAGGCGGCGGCCAAGGGGCTGGAGCCGCCGACGCTGCTCGCGCTGCTCAAGCATCCGCTGTTCCGGCTCGGCCGTTCGCATGGCGCGCTGCGGCGCGCGATCGAGGTGCTGGAGATCGCGCTGCTCCGCGGCACGCGGCCGCAAGCCGGGACCGGCGGCCTCGCCCGCGACTTCGCGCGCTTCCGCGCCGAGCTGGTCAAGCTGCACGGCGGCGAGACCTCGTCGCTGCATGCCATGGAGCCGCGCGCCCGGCTGCGCGACAACGAGCTCAACCGGGCGCAGGACCTGATCGCCAGATTGCAGGCGGCGCTGGCGCCGCTCGAAGGCATGGCGTCGTCAAAACCCCATGATTTCGCCGAGCTCGCCGCGCGCCACCGCGAGGCGCTGATCGCGCTATCCGGCGACCAGAACGGCGTTGCCGTCGTGTTCGAGGAGCGCGCCGGTGCGTCGCTGGCGTCGGCGTTCGACGAGCTGCTCGCCAAGCAGCAGCCGAGTGGGCTGATGACGCCGCTCGCCGATTATCCCGAGGTGTTCCAGACCGCGTTCGCCGACCGCACGGTGCGGCGGCCGGAATCGGCGCGCGCGCAGCTCAACATCTTCGGCCAGCTCGAAGCCCGTCTCACCGAATCCGATCGCGTCATCCTCGGCGGCCTGGTCGAGGGCGTCTGGCCGCCGGCGCCGCGGATCGATCCGTGGCTGAGCCGGCCGATGCGGCATGAGCTCGGGCTCGACCTTCCCGAGCGCCGCATCGGCCTTTCCGCGCACGACTTTGCGCAACTGCTCGGCCATGACGAGGTGATCCTCACCCACGCCGCAAAGGTCGGCGGCGCGCCGGCGGTCGCCTCGCGCTTCCTGCACCGGCTCGAAGCGGTCGCCGGCGAAGCGCGCTGGAAGGCCGCGACATCGGCCGGCGACACTTACGTGCAATATGCCGCCGAGCTCGACCGGCCCGACAAGGTCGAGCCGCTCCCGCAGCCGGAGCCGCGGCCGCCGCGCGAGGCACGGCCGTTGAAGATGTCTGTCACCGCGATCGAGGACTGGCTGCGCGATCCCTACACGATCTATGCGCGCTATATCCTCGATCTCGATCCGCTCGACCCCGTCGACATGCCGTTGTCGGCGGCCGATCGCGGCTCGGCGATCCACGAGGCGCTCGGCGAGTTCACGCAGGTCTATGCCGACGCGCTGCCGGCCGACACGCTACGCACGCTTCGCGAGATCGGGGCCAAATATTTTGCGCCGCTGATGGAGCGGCCCGAGGCGCGGGCGCTGTGGTGGCCGCGCTTCCAGCGCATCGCAGGATGGTTTGCCGAATGGGAGCAGGCCCGGCGCGGCAGTATCGCTTCCATCAAGGCCGAGATCCGCGGCGAGATCGGCATCCCGCTCGACGATGCCAGGACCTTCACGCTCTCGGCGCGCGCCGATCGCATCGAGCGTCGCGATGACGGCAGCTTTGCGATCCTCGACTACAAGACCGGCCAGCCGCCGACCGGCAAGCAGGTGCGTATGGGCCTGTCGCCGCAGCTCACCCTGGAAGCCGCGATCCTGCGCGAGGGCGGCTTCGCCGACATCCCGGCCGACTCCTCGATCGGCGACCTCGTCTATGTCAGGCTGAGCGGCAACAACCCGCCGGGCGAGCAGCGCTCGCTGGAGCTGAAGATCAAGACCAGCGACACGCCGCAACCGCCCGATGAGGCCGCCGACAGCGCGCGGCGCAAGCTGGAGGCCCTGATCCGCGCCTTCGACGACGAGCAGCAGGCCTACACCTCGCTGAACCTCTCGATGTGGGCGAACCGCTACGGCGCCTATGACGACCTCGCGCGTATCAAGGAATGGTCCGCCGCCGGCGGCCTGGGAATCGAGGAATGGTGAAGGCTATCAGGCCCATCCCGCCCGCCGTGCGCGACGCGCAGGCGCGTGCGTCCGATCCGAAAGCGTCGACCTTCGTGTCGGCCAATGCCGGCTCGGGCAAGACCCATGTGCTGGTCCAGCGCGTCATCCGTCTGCTGCTGTCGGGCGTGCCGCCGGAAAAGATCCTCTGCATCACCTTCACCAAGGCGGCTGCCGCGAACATGGCCGAGCGTGTCTTCACAACGCTCGGCCATTGGGTGACGCTCGACGACGCCGGGCTCGATACCGCGATCCGCGAAGCCGGCATTGCCCATCCTTCCGCCACGCTGCGGCGCGAGGCGCGCAAGCTGTTTGCCTGTGCGCTGGAGACGCCCGGCGGCTTGAAGGTGCAGACCATCCACGCGCTGTGCACCCGCCTGCTGCAGCAGTTTCCGTTCGAGGCCAACGTGCCGGCGCGCTTTGCCGTGCTCGACGACCGCGACCAGAACGAGATGATGGAGCGCGCCAATCTCGCGGTGTTCCTCGAGGCGTCGCGGATTCCCGACAGTCCGATCGGCCGCGCGCTGCGGACGGCGATGGCAAATGCCGCCGACGTCACCTTCAAGGAGGTGGTCCGCGAAGCCTGCCTCAGCCGCGACCACTTCATGGCCTGGACCGATGCCGCCGGCAACGCCGCGGCCGCCGCCGCGCAGATGTCGGCCGCGCTCGGCGTCTCCGCCGATGATCGCATCGAGGAGGTCGAGCGCGAGATCGTCGACGGCCCGAACCTGCCGCGCGCGAGCTGGAAGGAGATGGCGACGCTCCTCGATACCAGCAGCAAGGCGGATCAGAAGCAGGCCGAACGGCTGCGGAGCGCGCTGACCTTCACCGGTGCAGCCCAGGCCGACGAATATCTCGGCGTCTTCCTGACCGATGAACGCGCCCCGCGCGCGTCTGTCGTCACCAACAGTTTCATCAAGAAGAATGCGGTCGCAGGCCATCGGTTCGAGGCGGAGATCGATCGGCTCGGTCCGTTGATCGAGCGCCGCCGCGCCGTGGTCGCGCGCGACCGCACCGAGGCGCTGATCCACATCGCGACCGCGGCGGCCGCGCATTACCGGCGCGAGAAGCTGGAACGCGGCCTGCTCGACTATGACGATCTGATCGACAAGACGCTGGCGATGCTCGACCGCGTCTCCTCGGGCTGGGTGCATTACAAGCTCGACCGCGGCGTCGATCACGTGCTGATCGACGAGGCGCAGGATACGAGCCCGCGGCAATGGGACATCGTCGCGCACATCATCTCGGAATTCACCTCCGGCGCCGGCGCGCGCGACGGCCTGGTGCGCACCGTGTTCGCGGTCGGCGACGAGAAGCAGTCGATCTTCTCGTTCCAGGGCGCGGCGCCGCGCGAATTCGACCTGCGCCGGCGCGAGCTGAAGCGGCGGTTCGAGGAAGCCGGGCTGAAATTCGACCCCGTGTCGTTCACCTATTCGTTCCGCTCGGGGCCGGTGATCTTGCACTCGGTCGACCATGTGTTCCGCGAGCAGGACATCTTTCGCAGCATTCATGCGGTCGAGAACGGCTACCCGATCCACAACGCGATGGCCGATGCCGGCCCCAGCCTGATCGAGCTCTGGGATCTCGCGGTTGCCGACGATCGCCAGGACATCGAGGGCTGGCGCGCGCCGTTCGACGGCGTGTCGGTGACGAGCCCCGAGGTGAAGCTGGCAAGGCGCATCCAGGCCGAGATCAAGCGCCTCGTTACCAGCGGCACCATGACCGGCAGCACTGGCGGGCGGCGGCCACTCAGCTACGGCGACATGCTGATCCTGGTGCGGCGGCGCGGCAACGCCTTCGATGCGGTGATCCAGGCGCTGAAGCACGCCGGCATCCCGGTCGCCGGCGCCGACCGGCTGAAACTGACCGAGCACATCGCGATCATCGACCTGATGAACCTCGCCGACGCGCTGCTGCTGCCGCAGGACGATCTCGCGCTCGCGGTGGCGCTGAAGAGCCCGCTGTTCGGCCTCGACGACGACGATTTGTTCAAGCTGGCGTATCAGCGTCGCGGCTCGCTGCGCGAGGCACTGGCCGCGCAGGCGCCGACCGATGAGCGATTTTCGGCCGCGCGCCGCCGTCTCGAACAATGCGAGCGCCGCTTCACCGAGGAGACGCCGTTCGCGTTCTACGCCTGGCTGCTCGGCGGCGACGGCGGGCGGGCGCGCATCCTGCGCCGGCTCGGCCATGAGGCCAACGACGCGCTCGACGAGTTCCTCGAGCTTGCGCTGAGGTATGAGCGCAAGGCGCCGGCCTCGCTGCAGGGCTTCGTCGCCTGGCTGCGCGCCGCCGACACCGAGGTGAAGCGCGACATGGAGATTTCGCGCGACGAGGTCCGCGTCATGACCGTACACGGCGCCAAGGGCCTCGAAGCATCGGTGGTGTTCCTGGTCGACACCACGACCTCGCCGTCGGACACGCAGCGGCTGCGGCTGATCCATCTGCCGCAGGGCAATGCCGCGCCGAACGCGCCCGGCGTCGTGGTGTGGGCCGGCAAGAAGGCCGAGGATCCGCCCGGCGTCGCCGAGGCGCGCAAGGCGATGCTCGGCGACACCGAGGACGAGTATCGCCGCCTGCTCTATGTCGCGATGACCCGCGCCGCCGACCGGCTGATCGTCGGCGGCTGCATGCCCGGCAACATGAACACGGTGCGGAAATCGTCCTGGTACGATCTGATCACCAAGGGGCTCGCCAATTCCGGGCTCAAGCTCGAGGAGCTGGAGACGCCAGGCGGCAAGGTGATGCGCTATTCGCGGCCGGATGACGTCGCCGATCTCACCGGTGCGACTGCGTCGGCGGCCGCGGTGCCGATCGCATTGCCGTCCTGGCTGCGTGCTGCGGCCGCACCGGAAGCATCGGCGGCGAGCATGCTGCGTCCGTCCGATCCGGCTGATGATGACAGCCATCCGATCCGAACCGGCGAATCGGTGCTGCTGCGCGCCCGCGCCCTGCAACGCGGCACGCTGGTGCATCGCCTGCTGCAATCGCTGCCCGACGTCGCCCTCGAGCGGCGGCGCGCCGCCGCGCTCGGCTACCTCGCGCGCAATGCCGACGGCTGGAGCGAACAGGAGCAGGTCGCGCTCGCCGATCAGGTGCTCGGCCTGATCGCCGATCCGCGCTTTGCCGCCGTGTTCGCGCCCGGCAGCCGCGCGGAAGTCTCGATCGTCGGGCGGCTGGAGCGGCCGGGCCAGCCGAAGGCGCTGGTTTCGGGCCAGATTGACCGCCTGGTGGTGACGCCGACCGACGTCCTGATCGTCGATTTCAAGACCAACCACGCTCCGCCCAAGACGGCAGCCGAGGCGCCCAGGGGCTATGTCCGGCAGCTCGCGCTGTACCGCGCGGTGCTCGCCAGGCTTTATCCCCAGCTGCCCGTGCGGGCCGCCCTGCTCTGGACCGAAACGACTGAAATCATGGAGATTTCCGCCCCCGCGCTGGACGCCGCCCTGGCATAAGTTCATGTCGGCGTGAGCAAGCTTGACCCGGCAAGGGGGCGTTCATAGGTTTGATCCATGCTCCCGGGCGCGATTCCCAACCGCGCCCTTTTGTCTCAACCGAACGAGGTACTCACATGGCCGTTGGCAAGGTTTCTGACGCCGATTTCGAAGCCGAAGTGCTCAAGGCGACCGGGCCGGTGGTCGTCGACTTCTGGGCCGAGTGGTGCGGCCCCTGCCGCATGATCGCGCCCGCTCTCGATGAGATTTCCGGCGCGATGGGCGACAAGGTCAAGATCGTGAAGCTCAACGTCGACGAGAGCCCGAAGACCGCATCGAAGTATGGCGTGATGTCGATCCCGACCCTGATGATCTTCAAGGGCGGCGAGATGGCGTCCCGCCAGGTCGGCGCCGCGCCGAAGGCCAAGCTGCAGCAGTGGATCACCGCTGCGGTCTGATCCTGCTTCTTCTGATTAATAAATTCGTGCACGGCCGGCGGATTCGCCGGCCGTTTGCGTTGGGACCGTGTGTGTTGCGTTTGAAGGTCCCGGCACTTGCCCTCCCCGCGTCAAAAGCCCGCTTCCAGGTCCACGCCGCTCGTTGCGATGGAGGCGCGCTCGGTCGATGCCATCCCGCGCGGGAAGGAGTGGCAGTACGAACCCAAGTGGGACGGCTTCCGCTGCCTGCTGAAACGCGAAGGCCGCAAAGTCGACCTGCGCTCGAAATCCGGCGAAGATCTCGGCCGCTATTTCCCGGAGCTGGTCGCCGCGGCGCTGAGCGTGAAGGCAACGTCATTCGTGCTCGACGGCGAGATCGTGGTGCCGCACGGCCGGACATTCTCATTCGACGATCTCCTGCAGCGCATCCATCCTGCCGCCAGCCGGGTGACGCGGCTCGCACAGGAAACGCCCGCCTTGTTTCTGACGTTCGATCTCTTGGCCGCGCCAACCATGAAGAAGCTTTCCGGCCAGCCCTTGAGCAAACGACGACCGCAGCTCGAGGCGTTCGCCAAGTCGCAATTGAAATCCAATTCCAGCTTTCGGCTATCTCCCGCGACGACGAGCTACGCGCTTGCCAGGAAATGGCTGGCGCGATCCGGCGGCGGCTTCGACGGCGTAATCGCCAAGCGCCTGGACCTGCCCTATCAGGCCGGCAATCGCGACGGCATGCAGAAGATCAAAAGGTTCAGGAGCGCCGACTGTGTGGTCGGCGGCTTTCGCTACGCCACCAACAGGACCGGCGGCCGCCAAGTGGTCGGCTCGCTGCTGCTCGGCCTCTATGACGACGACGGCTTGTTGCATCATGTCGGCTTCACCTCCGCGATCAGGCAGCAGGAGAAGCTGGCGCTGATCGACCGTCTCGAGCCGTTGATTGCAAAGCCCGGCTTTACCGGGAATGCGCCGGGCGGCCCGAGCCGGTGGTCGACCGAGCGCTCGGCGCAATGGTGTCCGCTGAAGCCGAAGCTCGTGATCGAGGTCTGCTACGACCATTTCAGTGGCGATCGTTTCCGCCACGGCACCTCGATCCTGCGCTGGCGTCCGGACAAGGCGCCGAAGCAATGCTCGTTCGAGCAACTGAAGCAGAAGGCGGCCGACCCGATGAAGCTGTTGAGGGGATAACGGCACTGCCGTTGCGGTGCAGCGAATAGGAACCCGGACAGGCAGTCCATGTTGAGGGATCAAATGGCCCTCAGGAGGGACCCATGTCGAACCCCAGATCAACCGCGCAGGTCGCGGGACATCCTATCCATCCGATGCTTATTCCGTTTCCAGTCGTATGCTTTGTTTTGACCTTCGTTGCCGATCTCGCTTTCTGGAAGACGGGCACTGACTTCTGGGCCAGCGCCTCGCTCTGGCTGCTTGGCATCGGCTTGATCATGGCCGCGCTCGCCGCCATCGCCGGCGTGATCGATCTCCTCGGAGACGATCAGGTCCGCAATCTTTCCGATGCATGGCAGCACGCCGGCGGCAACGTCATCGCGGTATTGATCGAGCTGTACAACTGGTATTCGCGCTTCGAGCACGGCACATCCGCCATCGTGCCGACCGGTCTTGCGCTATCGTTCATCGTGGTCCTGATCCTGCTGTTCACCGGCTGGAAGGGCTGGGAGATGGTCTATCGCGAGCATGTCGGCGTCTCGGATGAGGCGCATATCCATTAGCTCGCGGGTCCGCCATGTAGCCCGGATGGAGCGAAGCGCAATCCGGGACCTGTGCGCCTCGGATCGAGCCGTCCCGGATTTCGCTTCGCTCCATCCGGGCTACGAACTACCGATTACCGTATCCACCCCGTCGCCAGCGCCGAGGCGAGTACGGCCTGGCCGTGCTGGCGCGCCAGCGCCGCCATTGCCGCGTGGTCGTACGGGATGTGGCGGAAGGTTACGTCCCAGCCACCATCGACCTGCTCGAGGATCGCGTAGCGCGCATCGGGCGAACCGGCCTCCACGACATGCGGATGCGGTTTGCCGGCGCGATAGCCGGGCGAGCCGACGCTGCCGGGATTGACGATCAGCCGGCCGTCGCGAAGCCGCACGGCGCGCGCAGTGTGCGTGTGGGCGCAGAGGATCAGCGATTGCGGCACGCCGGCCGCTCTCGCCTCGATCGCTTCCAGCGAGGACATGCAGACTTCGCCGCCCGGCAGCACCGTCTCGAGCCAGTAGGTCTCGTCATCCTGGGGCGTTGCATGACAGAGGAAAACCTCGTCGCGATAGATCGAATTCGCCGGCAGCGTGCGCAGCCAGTCGAGATGCCGCGGCTCGAGCTGGGTATAGGTCAGCCGCTCCCAAGAGCCCATTTTCTCGTGCGGACGGTCGATCAGGTAGCGGTCATGATTGCCGAGCAGATGGACCGCATCGAGCGCCATCAGCATATCGATGGTGGGCCGGGCGTCGAGCGGCCCGCTCACCATGTCGCCGAGGTCGACGATGTCGGAAATTCCCTGCGCGCGGATGTCCGACAGCACGGCTTCGAGCGCGAGATGGTTGCCGTGGATGTCGGCGATCGCAGCAAAACGCATTGTATTGTCCTGTCCTCAAGCGCGGCATCCAGTAGCCCGGATGGAGCGAAGCGAAATCCGGGAGCCTGCTTCCGCAGATCGAGCCGTCCCGGATTTCGCTTCGCTCCATCCGGGCTACAACGCGACCATCATGCAGGAGGCGTGCCGTTGGCCGCAAGCACGGGACCGGCCAGATACAGCGAGCCCGTGATCAGGATCCGCGGCGGCACCTCATAGGCCAGCACCGCAAGCCGTTGCAGCGCGGCGGCGACGCCATCAGCGATCTCGACCCGCATGCCGAGCGCTCGCGCGGCGTCAGCCAGTCTGTCCGGCGCCATGCCGTTGTCGCGGCCGGGAACCGGGACCGCGATGATGTGGCGAGTCAGCCCGGCGAAATTGGCGAGGAATGCGTTGGCATCCTTGTTGGCCATCATCCCAACGATCACGACCAGCGGCCGCGACACGCGCTCCTCGAGATCGCCGAGCGCCGCGGCCGCGACGCGGCCGCCCTCGGCATTGTGTCCGCCGTCGAGCCAGACCTCGGAGCCCTGCGGCCCCTGGCCAACCAGCGCGCCGGAAACCAGCCGCTGCATTCGCGCCGGCCATTCCGCATTGACGATGCCGGCTTCAAAGGCCGCGATGTTGAGCTTGAATGCGTCGATCGCGCGCAGCGTCGCGATCGCAAGGCCCGCATTGTCGAACTGGTGCCGGCCGAACAGTTTCGGCGCGGCGAGATCCAGCAAGCCGCGCTCGTCCTGATAGACCAGCCGGCCGCGCTCGACGCCGACATGCCATTGCTGGCCGGCCGCATGCAGCGGCGCGCGCATGCGGTTCGCCTGCGCCTCGATCACGGCCATCGCATCCGGCGCCTGCTCGGCACACACCACCGGCACCTTGCGCTTGATGATCGCAGCCTTCTCGCCGGCGATTGCCGTCAGATTGTCGCCGAGGAATTCCATGTGGTCCATGCTGACCGGCGTGATCACCGAGGCGAGCGGCGCCTCGACCACATTGGTCGAATCGAGCCGGCCGCCGAGCCCGACCTCGAGCAATGCGACGTCGGCCGGATGCTTGGCGAACAGGCAGAACGCCACCGCCGTTTCCATCTCGAAGATGGTGATGGGACTATCGGCGTTGACGCGTTCGCAGTGCTCGAACGTCTCGCGCAGCTCATCGTCACCGACGAGCTTGCCGCCGCCGACGGCGCCCAGCCGATAGCATTCGTTGATCCGCACCAGATAGGGCGAGGTGAAGACGTGCACGCGCAGGCCGGCGGCTTCGAGAACCGCGCGCAGATAGGCGATGGTCGAGCCCTTGCCGTTGGTGCCGGCGACATGGATCACCGGCGGCAGCTTGCGCTCGGGATGATCGAGCCGCTCCATCAGGCCGCGCATGCGATCGAGGCTGAGATCGATGCGCTTGGGATGCAGCGCCGATATCCGCGCGATCAACGCCTCGAACGAGGCTTGCGGTGAGGCGGCGCTTGCGGTCACGCGTGCGGCGCGGCCGGCACCGTCTCAGGCGCCGTGACGATCTGGGCCGGCTCGGTGACCGCGGCCTTGGGCTTCGATGCGGATTCAAGCGCCGGCGCCTTGGTCAGCAGGCGGCACAGCCGCGCCAGCGTGGCCTTCATCTCGTGGCGGTGCACCACCATGTCGACCATGCCGTGCTCGCGCAGATATTCGGCGCGCTGAAAGCCGTCCGGCAGCTTCTCGCGGATGGTCTGCTCGATCACGCGCGCGCCGGCAAAGCCGATCAGCGCACCGGGCTCGGCGATCTGGATGTCGCCGAGCATCGCATAGGACGCGGTGACACCGCCGGTGGTCGGATTGGTCAGCACCACGATGTAGGGCTGGCGCGCCTCGCGCAGCATCTGCACGCCGACGGTGGTGCGCGGCATCTGCATCAGCGACAAGATGCCTTCCTGCATCCGCGCGCCGCCGGATGCGGCGAACACGATGAAGGGCGACTTCTTCTCGACCGCGAGTTCGAGCCCGCGCACCATGGCTTCACCGGCGGCCATGCCGAGCGAGCCGCCCATGAAATCGAAATCCTGCACGGCGACCACGACGCCGGCACCTTCTAACTTGCCGTAGCCGACCTTGATCGCGTCGTTCAGCCCGGTCTTGGTGCGGGCGTCCTTGATACGGTCGACATATTTGCGCTCGTCGCGGAATTTCAGCGGATCCGCCGTCACCTCGGGCAGCGCGACGTCGAACCAGGTCTCGTTGTCGAAGATCGACTTCAGCCGCGCCACCGCGCCCATGCGCATGTGGTAGTTCGAGCCGGGGATCACGAACTGGTTGGCCTCGACGTCCTTGTAGAACACGAGCTGCCCGGAATCCGGGCACTTGATCCAGAGGTTTTCCGGCGTCTCGCGCCGCAGGATGTTGCGGATCTTCGGCCGGACGACGTTGGTGAGCCAATTCATGGTTCGCTCCGAAATGCGGATCGGTTCCGCACCAGCTGGATATATGGCGGGCCGGGCGAGCCCGGCAAGCCGCCATCGGCGGCCTTGTTGCCGCAAAATGTGGCTTATTCCGCGGCCTGCTTGGCGCCCCGGACCCCCTGCGCCAGCGCCGACACCAAGTCCGCCACCGCGCTCACGGTCTTCGGCGTCGCACGGCCCTCGGCATCGAGGTTGGCACGCACCACATCGACGATTGCGGTGCCGACCACCGCGCCGTTGGCGTTCTCGGCGATCGCGCGCGCCGTCTCCGGGGTGCGGATGCCGAAGCCGACGCAGACCGGCAGCTTGGTGTGCCGCTTGATGCGGGCCACGGCCTCCGCGACCACCTTCGAATCGGCCGTCGCGGCGCCGGTGATGCCGGTGATCGAGACGTAATAGACAAAGCCCGAGGTGTTGGCGAGCACCGCCGGCAGCCGCTTGTCGTCGGTGGTCGGCGTCGCCAGCCGGATGAAGTTCAGCCCGGCCTTCATCGCGGGGATGCAGAGCTCGGTATCTTCCTCCGGCGGCAGGTCGACGATGATCAGGCCGTCGACGCCGGCGGTCTTGGCGTCGGCCAGGAAGCTGTCGACGCCGTAGATGTAGATCGGATTATAGTAGCCCATCAGCACGATCGGCGTGGCGTTGTCCTCCTTGCGGAAGTCGCGGACCATCGCCAGCGTCTTGCGCAGCGTCATGCCGCCCTTGAGCGCGCGCAGTCCGGCGGCCTGGATCGAGGGGCCATCGGCCATCGGGTCGGTGAAGGGCATGCCGATCTCGATAACGTCGGCGCCGGCCTTCGGCAGCGCTTTCAGTATGTCGAGCGAGGTCTTGGCGTCGGGATCGCCGGCCATCACGAAGGTGACGAAAGCGGAGCGGCCCTGCTGCTTCAGCTCGGCGAAACGTGCGTCGATACGGGTGGTCACTTCTTCCTCGCCTTCAAGATGTCGCCGACCTGCGGCACGTCCTTGTCGCCGCGACCCGAGAGGTTGACCACCATCAGGTGATCCTTCGGCCGCTGCGGTGCGAGCTCGGACAGTTTCGCGATGGCGTGCGCTGATTCCAGCGCGGGGATGATGCCCTCGAGCCGCGACAGCAGCTGGAATGCGGCCAGCGCCTCCTCATCGGTCGCCGAGAGATACTTCACGCGGCCGGTCTCGTGCAGCCAGGCGTGCTCCGGGCCGATGCCGGGATAATCGAGGCCCGCCGAGATCGAATGCGCTTCCTCGATCTGGCCGTCGGCGTCCATCAAAAGATAGGTGCGGTTGCCATGCAGCACGCCGGGACGGCCGCCGGCGAGCGAAGCGGCATGCAGCTGCGTCAGTCCGTGACCGGCAGCCTCGACGCCGAAAATCTCGATCAAGGGATCGTCGAGGAACGGATGGAACAGGCCCATCGCATTGGAGCCGCCGCCGATGCAGGCGATCAGCGAATCCGGCAGGCGGCCCTCGGCCTCCTGCATCTGCTTGCGTGTCTCGTGGCCGATGATCGACTGGAAGTCGCGCACCATCATCGGATAGGGGTGCGGACCCGCCACCGTGCCGATGCAATAGAAGGTGTTGTGCACATTGGTGACCCAATCGCGCAGCGCGTCGTTCATCGCGTCCTTCAGCGTGCGCGCGCCCGACTGCACCGGGACGACCTTGGCGCCCAGCATCTCCATGCGGATCACGTTCGGCTGCTGCCGCTCGACGTCGACCGCGCCCATATAGACCACGCATTCGAGCCCGAACCGCGCGCACAGCGTCGCCGTCGCCACGCCATGCTGGCCGGCGCCGGTCTCGGCGATGATGCGCTTCTTGCCCATGCGGCGCGCGACCATGATCTGGCCGAGCACATTGTTGACCTTGTGCGAACCGGTGTGGTTGAGCTCCTCGCGCTTCAGATAGATCTTGGCGCCGCCGAGATGCTCGGTGAGCCGCTCGGCGAAATAGAGCGGCGAGGGCCGGCCGACATAATCCTTCAGATAGACATTCATCTCGGCCTGGAACGCCGGATCGGCCTTGGCGTCGGCATAGGCTTTTTCGAGATCGAGGATCAGCGGCATCAGCGTTTCCGCAACGAAGCGTCCGCCGAAAATGCCGAAATGCCCGCGCTCGTCGGGACCGCTGCGGAAGGAATTGGGCAGATTTGGATTCATCGAACCATCAGTTCTTGGGTTGCGCGCGCGGCGCGGATGAAGGCGCGGATCAATTCGGGATCCTTGACACCGGGCGTGCGCTCGACGCCCGACGAGACATCGACGCCGCCGGCGCGCGTGACGCGGACGGCTTCAGTGACGTTGTCGGCGTTGAGCCCGCCGGAGACCATGTAGGGCAGCGCAAGATCGAGATTTTCCAGCACGTGCCAATCGAAGGGCGCGCCGAGGCCACCCGGCCGCGTGGCATCCTTCGGCGCGCGGGCATCGAACAGGATGCGATCGGCGACACCGGCATAACCCGGCAGCGGCGCAAGGTCGGCCGACGTCTCGACCGGCAGCGCCTTCATCAGCGGCAGGCCGAACTTCGCCTTGATGTCGCGCAGCCGCGCCGTGGTCTCCTTGCCATGCAATTGCAGGATATCCGGCCGCAGCGTCTCGACGATGTTTTCCAGGATCGCATCGTCGGCATCGACGGTGAGGGCGACCTTGACGGCGCGGCCCTTGGCGCGGCTGCCAAGCTCGCGCGCGGTCTCGAGGCTGATGTGACGCGGCGACGGCGGAAAGAATACGAACCCCACCATATCGGCACCGCCTTCAAGCGCGACGTCGAGCGTCTCGCGCGTGGACAGGCCGCAGATTTTGACGAGCAGGGGCATGGTCTCGAAACGGGTCTCAAAACGGGTTGTCGGGCGACCGGAACCGGGGTGAACCCTGGTCCGGTGGGGCGGGTTCTACAACGTCGCGCCCTGCTTGTCTCGCCCGGCGGCCCCGTAAAAGCCGAGTTGCGCCGGGGCCGAACGGCGCTGCGCGTCGTCCCGGGAGGCGGCGGCCTTGAGGTCGGCGAGCTCGGCGCGGACATGGCGGGCGTCAGCCTCGCGCTGCCGGGCCGCGCGGCGCCAGCGCCCTTGCTTGAACCAGGTTCCGATGCCGCCCGCGATCACGCCCAGGATCGCGGAGGCGATGATGACGACGAACAACGGCAGCGTGACCGCAACCGTCGGGGTCACCGAATTGAAGGGATCAAACGACACCGTCACCCAGTGACGGTTAGCGACTGCAAAAATGATGAAGATCAGACCGAGCGGAACGACGACCACTGCCGTGAAGAACTTTCGCATGACCATCTCTCGCAGCGATGGAGCAAATGCGGGCATATCGCCCGCAGCACGGCAACGCCTGACGTCGCGCCTTAGGCGTCGGCCTTAAGCATCAGCCTTGGGCGCATCGACCTTGGCGGCGCCCGCCTCGGTCACGTCGCGGTTGAGGCGCTCGCGCATTTCCTTGCCGGTCTTGAAGAACGGCACGCTCTTCTGGTCGACCGGCACATGCTCGCCGGTGCGTGGATTGCGGCCGGCGCGCGCCGGGCGGTGCTTCACCGAGAATGCGCCAAAACCGCGCAACTCGACACGGTCGCCACGTGCCAGCGCTGCGACGATTTCATCGAGAATCGCATTCACAATGTTCTCGACATCCCGCTGATAGAGGTGCGGGTTGTGCTCGGCGATACGCTGAACAAGTTCGGATTTGATCATCGAAAATGGGATCCGGGCTCTTGCGGAAACCCATTTCCGTGAAAATGCCGTGCACTGTCAAGACGCTAAATCGATTTAGGGCGTCGTGAAATCACGTGACAAATAGCCCAATTGGGGCATGCGGCGATTCCCGCAAAGCGGGAATAGCCTGACGAGCACGCCTTTGGCAGCCGATCAGTTGGTTCCAGCCGGGCTCCACAGCGCCAGCATGCCGTCAAGCCCGAACCGGTCGACCGCCTCGGCCACGCCGCCCTGCTCGATCCGCCGCGCGATCGCGCCAAGACCGAACGCATCGAGCGTCACGGACGCCGCCGTGCGCAGGAAGGTCAGGTCGCCGAACCGCGGATTAAGCTTGTAATTGCGCACCGGCAGGTCGCTTTTGACCTTCTTCTCGGCAACCAGCCAGGCGATCGCGGTCTTCTCGTCCCCCAGCTGATCGACCAGCTTGAGATCGACCGCCTGCCGGCCGGTGAAGACGCGACCGTCCGCGACCTTCTCCAGCAGGTCATCGTCCATGCCGCGCCGTTGCTTCACCAATCCACGGAACCATGCATAGGAGTCCTTGACGAGACCGTCGATCGCGGCGCGGGCCTCCGGGCTGGTCGGCTCGAAGCCGTTGGGCGCGGCCTTCAGCGGGGAAGATTTGATCTCCTCCATCTTCACGCCGACAGTCTTGAGCAATTCCGAAACGTTCGGATACTGGAAGAGAACGCCGATCGAGCCGACCAGCGAGGTCTGCTGGGCGACGATATGATCGGAGGCGATCGCCGTGATGTAGCCGCCCGAGGCGGCCAATCCCTCGACCACGACGACAAGCGGCTTCTTCGCCTTCAGCTGCATCAGCGAGTCGTAAAGCTGCTCGGAGCCCGCAGTGGTGCCGCCGGGCGAATTGATGTGCACGACAACAGCCGCATAGCTCGACTTGCCGAGCCGCTCCAGCGCCTCGACGCGATCCTGGTCGCTGCGGATCAGTCCATCGATATTGACCCGCGCGATCGTGTTCGATGTCGAAAAGGTGCCGCGCCCGCCGGCGGCGATCACGCCCACACCGACGATGGCCGCGATCGCAATGACCGCGGCGGCGACGCGCCAGAACGTCAGTTTGCGCCTGATGCGGCGACGATCGACGATCACGTCTGAATCCAGCGACATCCGATCTCTCCAGAAATGGTCAGCGCGCAATCCGCGCGTTTTGCAGTCGCAGCGTCACTATCAGCTTAGCCAAATACATCAATTGCGACGCAATATGAAGAAAACAAGGCCCGGTATTCGGAGGCACTCGTAGCCCGGGTGCACGTGCGCTTCATCCCAGCCGCGCCCTAACCTCCCCTTGAAAAGGGGAGGTCGCTTTGCTCGCCAGAGCAAAGCGGGTGGGGATCAGCTCTCTCCATGAGCAGCATCGCCTGTGGCTGACCCCCATCCCGTCCTTCCCCCTTTCAGGGGGAAGGGGAAGACAAATCCGTAGCCCGGATGAAGCGAAGCGTAATCCGGGAGGCTTCAGCAGCACGGATAGAAAGTCCCGGATTTCGCTTCGCTTCATCCGGGCCACGGATGCCCCAAAGCAAAGGGCCCCGGCTTGCGCCGGGGCCCCGATTGTTCGCCTCAAATCGCGCGAACGCTTACTTGTCGGTGCCGCGGTTCTTCAGCGCGGTGCCGAGGATATCGCCAAGCGTCGCACCCGAATCGGAGGAGCCGTACTGCGCGATGGCTTCCTTCTCTTCGGCGACTTCCAGCGCCTTGATCGAGACCTGCACCTTGCGGGCCTTCTTGTCGAACTGGATGACGCGGGCATCGACTTTCTCGCCGACGGCGAAGCGCTCGGCGCGCTGGTCGTTGCGGTCGCGGGCCAGCTCGGACCGCTTGATGAAGGTGGTGAACTCGGTGCCCGAAATCCGGACCTCGATGCCGCTCTCCTTCACTTCGAGCACTTCGCAGGTCACGACCGCGCCCTTCTTGACGTCGCCCGGCTCGGCGAAGGGGTCGCCTTCGAGCTGCTTGACGCCGAGCGAGATGCGCTCCTTCTCGACATCGACATCGAGCACCACGGCCTTGACCATGTCGCCCTTCTTGAAGTTGTCGATGACCTGCTCGCCCGGAAGCTTCCAGTCGAGGTCGGAGAGGTGGACCATGCCGTCGACATCGCCCTCGAGACCCAGGAACAGACCGAACTCGGTCTTGTTCTTGACCTCGCCCTCGACCACCGAACCGACCGGGAACTTCTCGACGAAGACTTCCCAGGGATTGCGCATGGTCTGCTTGAGACCGAGCGAGATCCGGCGCTTGACCGAATCCACTTCCAGCACCTGCACTTCGACTTCCTGCGAGGTCGAAACGATCTTGCCGGGGTGCATGTTCTTCTTGGTCCACGACATCTCGGAGACGTGGATCAGGCCTTCGATGCCCGGCTCGAGCTCGACGAACGCGCCGTAGTCGGTGATGTTGGTGACGCGGCCGGTGAAGCGGGCACCCAGCGGGTACTTGCCTTCGATGCCCTGCCACGGATCATCCAAGAGCTGCTTCATGCCGAGCGAGATGCGGTGCGTCTCGTGGTTGATCTTGATGATCTTGACCTTCACGGTCTGGCCGATGGTCAGCACCTCGGTCGGGTGGTTGACGCGGCGCCAGGCGATATCGGTCACGTGCAGCAGGCCGTCGATGCCGCCGAGATCAACGAACGCACCGTAATCGGTGATGTTCTTGACCACGCCGTCGATCACCTGACCCTCTTCGAGGTTCTGCACCAGCTCCTGGCGCTGCTCGGCGCGGGTCTCTTCGAGAACCGTGCGGCGCGACACCACGATGTTGCCGCGGCGGCGGTCCATCTTGAGGATCTGGAACGGCTGCGAATTGTTCATCAGCGGCGCAACGTCGCGGATCGGACGAATGTCGACCTGCGAGCGCGGCAGGAAGGCCACCGCACCGTCGAGGTCGACCGTGAAGCCGCCCTTGACCTGGTTGAAGATGACGCCGTTGACCTTTTCGTTGTTCTGGAACGCCTTCTCGAGCTTGCCCCAGCTTTCCTCGCGGCGCGCCTTGTCGCGCGACAGCACGGCTTCGCCGAGCGCATTCTCGATACGGTCGAGGAACACCTCGACTTCGTCACCGACCTTGAGATCGCTTTCACGGCCGGGGCCGGCGAATTCGCGCAGCGCAACGCGACCTTCGGTCTTCAGGCCGACGTCGATGACGGCCATGTCCTTCTCAATTGCAACCACCTTGCCCTTGATGACCGAGCTTTCCTGCAAATTGCCGCCGGCAAAGGACTCATCAAGCATCGCCGCGAAGTCATCGCGGGTGGGAGTATAGGAAGACGCAGAATTCGAAACCATTTGTTCTCCAGATGCGGGATCTCGCCGGCCGTTCGGGTTGATGGGCGCACCGTGCGTGAAGTGTCGGGGTTCCGCAAACCCTGACGACCGCTCATTGCAGGAGGTGCAACAGCGGGCCGGCAGCAAGACTGCACGTTCGGTACGTATGATTGATCCGGAGCCTGAAACGAAAATATCGACTGCAAGACCTGGGAGCGGGCGTTCCTCCAGATGCGGCGTTGGTTTCGTTTGAGGAATAGTTCAAACCCATCGCCGGCCCGCTCAGACACGGCCTCGACATCGTCGATGCTGCTCCGAACGGCGCTGATATAGCCCTGCATGCGACTTTCGGCAAGCAGGAAATGCCCCATTTTGCTGGGTTTTCGGGCCGAAAGCGACGCGACGGCCCGCGATTCTAGCGCCTGGCGCGCGCGGCCTCGACGATGGCGATGGCGGCACGGACGCCGGCCTCGATGTCCAGATTTGAATTGTCCAGCGTGTGGGCGTCCGGAGCCGGCCGCAAGGGTGCAATCGCCCGGTTCTTGTCCCGCTCGTCGCGCTTGAGGATGTCGGCGAGCACCGCCTCTTCGTCGGCGTCCTCGCCGCGGGCGCGCGCCTCCAGCGTGCGCCGCCGTGCTCGCACGCGGGGGTCGGCGACCACGAAGATCTTCACGTCGGCATCGGGGCAGATCACGGTGCCGATGTCACGTCCGTCCAGCACCGCACCGGGCGGATCGGCGGCGAACTGGCGCTGAAAATTCACCAGCACCTCGCGAACCTGCGGAATCGCCGACACCACGGAGGCGGCATCGCCGACCTTCTGGGTCTTCAGGATCGGATTGCCGAACTTTTCGGGGTCGAGCTCGAGCGCCGCGGCCACGGCCAGCACCTCGTTGCTGAGCTCGGCACCAGCTTGAATCATCGCATAGGCCACCGCACGGTAGATCACGCCGGTGTCGAGATGACGATAGCCGTAGTGGTGGGCGAGCCGCTTGCCGAGCGTGCCCTTGCCCGAGGCGGCGGGTCCGTCGATGGCGATGATCATGCGAAATCAGCTCCGAGCGCGCGCATCATCGGGATGAAATCCGGAAAACTGGTGGCGATGAAGGCGGTATCGTCGATTTTCACCGGCCGATCGGAGGCGCAGCCCATCACCAGCGCCGACATCGCGATGCGGTGATCCATATGCGTGGCAACGAGGCCGCCGCCTGGAACATGGCCGCGGCCCTCGACGATCAGATCGTCGCCGGAGACCTCGACCTTGACGCCGTTGACCCGCAGCATGTCGGCGGTGGCTTCAAGGCGGTCGGATTCCTTGACGCGCAGCTCCTGCAGGCCGCGCATGATCGTGGTGCCCTCGGCGAAGGCGGCCGCGACCGCCAGCACCAGATACTCGTCGATCATCGACGGCGCGCGCTCCGGCGGCACTTCGACACCCTTCAGCTTCGAGGCGCGCACACGCAGCTGCGCCATCGGCTCGCCGGCATCGCCGCGCACATCGCTCTCCTCGATCGAGGCGCCCATCTCGCGCAGCGTGGTGAACAGGCCGGTGCGCAGCGGATTGGTCATCACGTCTGAGAACACGACATCGGACCCTTCGACGATCAGTGCGGCCACGATCGGGAATGACGCGGAGGACGGATCGGCGGGCACCACGACGTTGGCGCCGTGCAGCTCGGGCTCGCCGTGCAGCGAGATTCGCCTGCCGTGGCTGCCTTCCTGCTCGGAGGATATCTCGGCGCCGAAATGCTTCAGCATTAGCTCGGTGTGGTCGCGGCTTGCCTCCTGCTCGATCACCGTCGTGATGCCGGGCGCGGAGAGCCCCGCCAGCAACACCGCGGACTTGATCTGGGCCGAGGCGACCGGCGTCTTGTAGACGATCGGCACCGGATAGCGGGCGCCGTGCAGGGTGAGCGGCAGCCGGCCGCCCTCCCTTATGTCGCTGGTTCGGGCGCCCATCAGCTCCAGCGGGTCGAGGATGCGGCGCATCGGCCGCGAGCGCAGCGAGGCGTCGCCGTCGAAAATGGCGGCGATCGGGCAACCGGCCACCGCGCCCATCACCAGCCGGCAGCCGGTGCCGGAGTTGCCGAAATCGAGCGGCGCGGCAGGCTGGGCGAAGCCGCCGACCCCGACGCCGGACACCGACCAGGTAAACGGCGCCGTCCGCTCCACTTTGGCGCCGAGCGCGCGCATGGATTTGGCGGTATTGAGGACGTCCTCGCCCTCCAGGAGGCCGGAAATGCGGGTTTCGCCGACCGAAAGCGCCCCCAGGATCAGGGCGCGGTGGGAAATCGATTTGTCGCCGGGAACGCGGACCGTGCCGGCCAGGGGGCCGCACGCGCGCGATTCCAGCGAGGTCGGGGTGTCAGAATGGGCCAAGATTGTGTCCTCTCGCGTCGCGGCAGGTATCACATAGGCAACACCGCGTCACGCGCCCGTCAAATGCGCGCAGACCGCTATTGACAGCGGCTCCTCAACTAGCCAAGTGAAGCTCCGTTTTTCAGGAAAATTCTGGGATTACCACGTGGCCAAGTCCGAGCTCGGAACCAAGCGCATTTGCCCGACCACGGGCAAGAAGTTCTACGACCTCAACAAGAATCCGGTGATCTCGCCCTATACCGGCGAAGTCGTGCCGATCGCGCCGATCGCCCCGCCGCGGGGCCGTGGCGCCACCGTCAGTTCGCCTGCGACCGCAGCCGACATGCCGGAGCCCGCCGAGGCCGAGGAGATGGTCTCGCTCGAGGAGGCCGATGCCGAGGAGAACACCGGGAAGGTCAAGGCCCAGGTTCCCGAATCCGAGGACGATATCGAGGTCGATGAGACCATCGACGACGATGACGACGACGATTCGACCTTCATCGCCGACGAGGAAGAGGGCGATGAGGACGTCACCGACATCATTGGTGACGTCGGAGGCGACGAAGAGACTTGAGATCGGCGCCGATCTATGATCAACGGTGCTGCCGCGCGAGTCGTCCAGGCCGCGCGGACCGGGATCGATCCCCCAGGATCATCCCAACTGGATAAGGGGCCATAGCTCAGCTGGGAGAGCGCTTGCATGGCATGCAAGAGGTCGGCGGTTCGATCCCGCCTGGCTCCACCACGCTTCGCCCTTCGGGCTACGCGTGGCGCAGCCACGAGTTGCCTGAAGGGCGAAGCGTGGTGTCCGGCGTAGCCCGAAGGGCGAAGACGGACTGGATCAACTAGCCGACTTATCTTATCAGTAACTGCGATGCGCCACTGGTACGCGTGGCGCAGCCACGAGTTGCCTGAAGGGCGAAGCGTGGTGTCCGGCGTAGCCCGAAGGGCGAAGACGGACCGCCAAGGTCCTGTTGCCCGTCCGGCCATCCGTGGATGCGAATGTGGTACGTCTACATCATCCGCAGCATCAACTTCCCTGATCAAGAATATGTCGGCGCGACCGAAGATCTGAAGCGCCGGATTCCTGAGCACAACGCCGGCAAATCGGCGCACACCTCAAAATTTATGCCGTGGGAATTGGTCTGGTACTGCGCATTTCCCGACAAGTATAAAGCGTTGGCCTTCGAGAAATATCTCAAATCCCACTCCGGCCGCGCCTTCGCCAAGAAGCGCCTCTAACCGCCCCGACCGCCCCTACTCCCCCAGCACCGCATTCAGCCGGTCGCGCAGCGCGACGATCTCGTCCTTCATCGCCATCAGTTCGCCGACGGTGCAGTCCGAGGCCGCGAGGATCGACTGCGGCACAGCCTTGGCCTTTTCGCGCAGCGCGTGGCCCTGCGGCGTCAGCGCGATCAGCACCACCCGCTCGTCCGCGGTGCTGCGGGTCCGTTTGATCAACTCCGCCGCCTCCAGCCGCTTCAAGAGCGGCGTCAACGTGCCGGAATCCAGGAACAGGCGCTCGCCGAGGTCCTTCACCGCCACGTCGTCGCGCTCCCACAGCGCCAGCATCACGAGATACTGCGGATAGGTCAGCCCGAGCCGGTCGAGCAGCGGCTTGTAGACGCGGTTGAAGGCGTGCGCGGTCGAATAGACCGCAAAGCAGATCTGATTGTCGAGCCGCAGCGCCTGATCCGCGGCCGTCGGTTTCCTGGCCATGATTCCCATCGAATCCATCTCGTTTCCGGGTCATTCTGGGCTCACGGGACCGCGGATTCAATTGCGAACAATTAAATGTGAGACCGCATATTTTATATTGTGCGCAATCTATTTGCGTGCAATACATGTGTCATCGAATTCAAGCCCAACCCACCAAGGGAGACCACGATGTCTGTGAACGTGCTCTACAAGACCAGCGCCAAGGCAACCGGCGGCCGCGACGGCCATGCGGCGACGCTTGACGGCGCACTCGACGTCAAGCTCACGACCCCGAAGGAGCTCGGTGGCGGCGGCGGTGCCGGCAACAATCCGGAGCAGCTGTTCGCGGCCGGCTATGCCGCCTGCTTCATCGGCGCGATGAAGTTCGTGGCCTCGCAGGGCGGCCCCAAGGTTCCCGCCGACGCCTCGGTGACCTCGACGGTCGGCATCGGCCCGCGCTCGGAAGGCGGCTTCGGCCTCGCCGTCGAGCTCGCGGTGTCGCTGCCCGGCCTTGCGCGCAACGATGCCGAAGCGCTGGTCGAGAAGGCCCACCAGGTGTGCCCCTATTCCAACGCGACCCGCGGCAATGTCGACGTCAAGCTGAGCGTCGTCTAATTCCACATCACGCAATGGTCCGCCGCAACACGTGGCGGACCATTGCTCTTTCAGCGGCTGGTTCGCTTGGCGAACGCATGCGCCGCCTGCTGCATGGGCCTGCGCCGACGGAAGCATTGCTGGGTCGGCTGAAGACCGTTAGCTCTGGGACCCTCGTTTATCTGATCCCAACTGAGCGAAGGTTGTTTCCATGAATACCCCAGCGGCTACGGGCGCGATGACCGGCCTGCGCGTGATCGATCTGACGCGCGTGCTCGGCGGTCCGTATTGCACCCAGATTCTTGCCGACCACGGCGCCGACGTGATCAAGGTCGAGCCGCCCGCCGGCGACGAGGTGCGAGACTGGGGTCCTCCCTTCCACGAAGAAGACGCGGCCTATTTCGTCGGCATCAACCGCAACAAGCGCTCGATCGGCCTCGACCTCGCTTCCGAGGGCGGACGCGCGGTGCTGATGAAGATGCTCGAGACCGCCGACGTGCTGATCGAGAATTTCAAGCCGGGCACGCTCGACAAATGGGGCATCGGCAACGACGTGCTGCGCGCGAAATTTCCGCGCCTCGTGCATTGCCGGATCTCCGGCTTCGGCGCCGACGGCCCGCGCGGCGGCAATCCCGGCTATGACGCGATCATCCAGGCGATGACCGGCATGATCGCGGCGACCGGCTCGCCGGAGAGCGGCCCGATGCGGATCGGCGTGCCGCTGGTCGACATCACCACCGGGCTCTACGCCA
Source organism: Bradyrhizobium sp. USDA 4538 (assembly GCF_024171045.1). Taxonomy (NCBI): domain Bacteria; kingdom Pseudomonadati; phylum Pseudomonadota; class Alphaproteobacteria; order Hyphomicrobiales; family Nitrobacteraceae; genus Bradyrhizobium; species Bradyrhizobium sp. USDA 4538. The sequence continues at coordinate 3,835,448 of NZ_JALJZE010000001.1, read as the reverse complement.
CGATCGGCATCCTGATGGCGCTGTCGGAGCGGCAGCGCTCGGGGCTCGGCCAGTTCATCGAGACGACGCTGTACGAGACCGGGCTCGCGATCATGCACCCGCACACCGCGAACTACTTCATGCACGGCAAGCCGCCGTCGCTCACCGGCAACGAGCATCCCAACCTCGTGCCGTACGCGATCTTCCCGACCAAGACCGACAACATCTTCATCGGCGTCGGCAATGACGGAACCTTCCGCAAGCTCGCCAAGGAGATCGGCAAGCCCGAGCTCGGCACCGACCCGCGCTTTGCCCGCAACAAGGACCGCATCGCCAACCGCGATGCGCTCCGCGTCGAGCTGGCAGCGGTGTTCAGCCAGCACGAGGCCGAGCCGCTGTGCAACCGGCTGCTCGCCGCCGGCCTGCCGGCCGGCCCGGTGCAGAAGATCGACCAGGCGCTGACCAACCCGCACACCATCCATCGCGGCGACGTCATCGAGAAGGATTGGTACAAGGGCGTCGCCTCGCCGATCCGCCTCGAACGCACCAAGCCGAACCTGCGCCGCACGCCGCCGAAGTTCAGCCAGCACGCCGCGGAAGTGCTCGGCGAGTTCGGCTACTCGAAGGACGAGATCAACGGCCTGGTTGAAAAGGGCGTGGTCTGCGGTCCCCAGCGCAAGCGCTAAAGGCGTTTTCGAGCCTGTCCCGCACGTGATGCGGGATGGGCACCGGTTCGCGTCAGGACAAAGCTGGAGCGTCGGCCCGTATCGAACCGGCCGACACATCAGCACTGCGGTGCAACGTCGCGTTTGGCGCTGCACCGCACGGAGCCGGCTGCGGTCTTCGCCTTTTTTACCGCTTCCCTTCGCTTCGGCTTCCCCCCTACCATGACTTTCGTTTATACGGTCATTTGAACGTCATCCGGCGCTGATAACGCGCGCAACGAAAGATGATGTTCCAATTGGGAGGGGTTTTGATGTTCTTTCGACGACTAGGCGCTGCCGCGGCAGCCGCTGCCGCGCTTGCATTCGCGTCGCCCGCGTTCGCGGTGACCGAGATCCAGTGGTGGCACGCGATGACCGGCGCCAACAACGACGTCATCGTCAAGCTGGCCAACGACTTCAACGCCTCGCAATCCGACTACAAGGTGATCCCGACCTACAAGGGCGGCTACGCCGACACCATGAACGCCGGCATCGCCGCGTTCCGCGCCGGCAACGCGCCGCATATCATGCAGGTGTTCGAGGTCGGCACCGCGACGATGATGGCCGCCACCGGCGCCGTCAAACCGGTCTACAAGCTGATGGCCGACGCCGGCGAGAAGTTCGATCCGGGCGTCTATCTGCCCGCGATCACCGGCTACTACTCGACCTCCAAGGGCGAGATGCTGTCGTTCCCCTTCAACTCGTCGTCGACGGTGATGTGGATCAATCTCGATGCGCTGAAGAAGGCCAACATCGCCGAGATTCCGAAAACCTGGCCGCAAGTGTTCGACGACGCCAAGAAGCTGAAGGCAGCCGGCTATAACACCTGCGGCTTCTCCGGCTCGTGGGTCACCTGGGTCAATCTCGAACAGCTCTCGGCCTGGCACAATGTGCCGCTCGCCAGCAAGGCCAACGGCCTCGACGGCTTCGACACCGTGCTCGAATTCAACGGCCCGCTGCAGGTCAAGCATCTCGAGAACCTCGTCGAGCTGCAGAAGGACAAGACCTACGACTATGCCGGTCGCACCAACACCGGCGAAGGCCGCTTCACCTCGGGCGAATGCCCGATCTACCTGACCTCTTCGGCCTTCTTCGGCAACGTCAAGGCGCAGGCCAAGTTCAACTTCACCGCGGCGCCGATGCCGTATTATCCCGACGCCAAGGGCGCGCCGCAGAACTCGATCATCGGCGGCGCCTCGCTCTGGGTGATGGGCGGCAAGTCGGCCGAGGAATACAAGGGCGTGGCCAAGTTCCTGACCTTCCTCTCGGACACCGATCGCCAAATCTGGATCCACAAGGCCTCGGGCTATCTGCCGATCACCAAGGCCGCCTATGCCAAGGCCAAGGAAGAAGGCTTCTACAAGGACCAGCCCTATCTCGAGACCCCGCTGCTCGAGCTCACCAACAAGGAGCCGACCGCGAATTCCCGCGGCCTGCGCCTCGGCAACATGGTGCAGCTGCGCGACATGTGGTCGGAGGAGATCGAGCAGGCGCTGGCCGGCAAGAAGACCGCCAAGCAGGCGCTGGACGCCGCCGTCGAGCGCGGCAACCAGATGCTGCGGCAGTTTGAAAAGACCGCCGTCCGCTGACATGATGCCTTCGGGCATGAACCGGACAAGCGCGAAGCGGTTTTCCACCATGCCCAGACGACAAGCTAAGGCGCGATGACGATCCAACCTCATCTCATCGCGCTTTAGGGCGATCAACCGGCGGGCCGCATCCGCGGCCTGCCCTTCTTCCGAGCCCATGCAAAAGCAAGCGATTTTCCAATCAAAGCTGTTGCCTTACGCGCTGGTTGCCCCGCAACTCGCGATCGTCCTGATCTTTTTCTACTGGCCGGCCGTACAGGCGGTGATCCAGTCCTTCCTGCTGCAGGACGCCTTCGGTCTCTCCACCAGCTTCGTCTGGTTCGAGAACTATCTCGAGCTGTTCAAGGAGCCGGCCTATTTCGCGGCGATCGTCCGGACCTTCGTGTTCTCGTTCGCGATCGCGGTCTCCTCGCTGTCCTTCGCGCTGCTGCTCGCTGTGATGGCTGACAGGCCGCTGCGCGGCTCGACGCTGTATCGCACGCTGCTGATCTGGCCCTATGCGGTGGCCCCGCCGGTGGTCGGCGTGCTCTGGGTGTTCATGCTGCACCCCTCGCTCGGCGTGCTGTCGCGCTATTTGCGCGCCATGGGCATCGACTGGAATCCGCTGCTCGACGGCGACCAGGCGGCGGCCCTGATCATCCTCGCCGCGGCCTGGAAGCAGATCTCCTACAATTTCCTGTTCTTCCTCGCCGGGCTGCAGAGCATCCCGAAAAGCGTGATCGAGGCCGCCGCGATCGACGGCGCCCGTCCGATGCGGCGGTTCTGGACCGTGATCTTCCCGCTGCTGTCGCCGACCATCTTCTTCCTCTTGGTCATCAACATCGTCTACGCCTTCTTCGACACCTTCGGCATCATCGACACCATGACCCGGGGCGGTCCCGGCAAGGCGACCGAGACGCTGGTCTACAAGGTCTATACGGACGGCCTGCTCGGCGGCAATCTCGGCTCGTCGGCGGCGCAGTCGGTCATCCTGATGGTCATCGTCGTCATGCTGACGGCGATCCAGTTCCGCTTCGTCGAGCGCAAGGTGACCTACTGATGGTCGAGGAAGAAGGCTTCCAGCGCTATCTGGCTCACGTCATCCTGTGGATCGGGATCGCGATCGTCGCCTTCCCGGTCTATCTCGCGCTGGTCGCCTCGACCCAGGACAACGCCGTCATCGCCAACGGCCAGATGTCGCTGCTGCCCGGCGGCCATTTCCTCCAGACCTACTACCAGACGCTGTTTGTCGGCACGAGCGGCTCGACCCGCGAGCCGGTGCTGAACATGATGCTGAACTCGCTGGTCATGGCGCTCTTGATTGCGGTCGGCAAAATCGCGATCTCGATCATCTCGGCCTACGCGATCGTGTATTTCCGGTTTCCGTTCCGGATGGCGATCTTCTGGATCATCTTCATCACGTTGATGCTGCCGGTCGAGGTACGCATCTATCCGACCTACAAGATCGTCGCTGATCTGCATCTGCTCGACAGTTATGCCGGCCTGTCGCTGCCGCTGATTGCGTCAGCCACCGCGACGCTGCTGTTCCGCCAGTTCTTCATGACCGTGCCGGATGAATTGCTGGAAGCTTCCCGCATCGACGGCGCAGGCCCGTTCCGCTTCTTCTGGGATACGCTGCTGCCGCTGTCGCGCACCAACATGGCCGCGCTGTTCGTGATCCTCTTCATCCTCGGCTGGAATCAATATCTCTGGCCGCTGTTGATCACGACGCGCGACGACATGCAGACCATCCAGGTCGGCATCCGCAAGATGATCACGACGACGGACGCGCTGACCGAATGGCCGATCGTGATGGCGACCGCGCTGCTCGCGATGCTGCCGCCGGTGTTCGTCGTCGTCGTGATGCAGAAACTGTTCGTGCGCGGATTGGTGGAGACGGAAAAGTAATGGCTAACGTCACGCTGCGCAGCGTCCGCAAGACCTATCCCGGCGGCTTCGAGGCCATCAAGGGCGTCAATGTCGACGTCGGCGACGGCCAGTTCTGCGTGCTGGTCGGCCCTTCCGGCTGCGGCAAGTCCACGCTGCTCCGCATGGTCGCGGGGCTCGAGACCATCACCGGCGGCGAGATCGACATCGGCGGCCGCGTCGTCAACCAGGTCGAGCCTGCCGATCGCGACATCGCGATGGTATTCCAGAACTACGCGCTCTATCCGCATATGAGCGTCTACAACAACATGGCCTACGGCCTGCGCAACCGGGGCATGGCCGAGGCCGAGATCAAGACCCGCGTCGAGGAAGCCGCGCGCGTCCTCGAGCTCTCGCCGATGCTGGAGCGCAAGCCGCGCCAGCTTTCCGGCGGCCAGCGCCAGCGCGTCGCGATGGGCCGCGCCATCGTGCGCCAACCGAAAGTGTTCCTGTTCGACGAGCCGCTGTCGAACCTCGACGCCAAGCTGCGCATCGCGATGCGGGTCGAGATCCGCAAGCTGCAGCGCCGGCTCAACACCACGTCGATCTACGTCACCCACGACCAGCTCGAGGCGATGACGCTCGCCGACATCCTCGTCGTCATGAACGGCGGGCAGGTCGAGCAGATCGGTAATCCCCTGGACATCTACCAGAAGCCGGCGACCACCTTCGTCGCCTCCTTCATCGGCGCGCCGCCGATGAACCTGATGCCGCTGCGCGCGGACGAGCTGAAGTCCCAGATCACGGGCGCCGACGGCGCCGGCATTGTCGGGATCCGGCCGGAGGATTTCGTGATCTCGAGCGAGACCAGATCCGGCTGCATCGCGCTTGGCCTTACGGTCGAGGCGATCGAGCATGTCGGCGCCGAGACCTTCGTCTATGGCAGCCGCCAGCGCGAGGAGCAGGGCGTTGCCGCCAATCCGGGCGAGCTGCCGCCGGGCGAGGTGATTGTCCGGGTTCCCGGCGTCTCGGGTCCCGCCATCGGCGAGCGGATCCGGGCCGTCGCCCCCCGCGACAAGCTGCATCTTTTTACCGCCGACGGCCGCAAGCGCGTCGGGGAGTAACCGATCGGGAAGAATTTACCCCCATGTTGCGGGCGTTTAAGCTGGTTTCGGGGCTGCTTGAACGCTATCCAGATCGCCCCCATATCCCTCACTGACCGGAGGCCAGACGGCCCGCCGGTTGCATGGGGCGCCGCAAGGGCCCCTCAAAGTCGCTTCGAGAGGACTTTGTAATGTCTCGTGTTCCATCGTTGTCCAGTCCGTTCCTTCTGGGATTCGACGAGATTGAGCGTGCGCTCGACCGCGTCGTGAAGGGCGCCGACGGCTATCCTCCGTATAACATCGAGCGGTGCGACCGTACCAACGGGCAGCCTGAACGGCTGCGCATCACGTTGGCGGTGGCGGGCTTCACCCGCGACCAACTCGATGTAACTATTGAGGAAAATCAGCTCGTCATCCGCGGCCGCCAGCAGGACGACAAGGCTCGGCAATACATCCATCGCGGCATCGCCGCGCGCCACTTCCAGCGCACCTTCGTGCTGGCGGAGGGGATGCAGGTGCTGGGCGCGGATCTGAAGAACGGGTTGTTGTCGATTGATCTGGCCAGGCCGGAACCTGAACGGGTCATTAAGACAATCGCTATCAATGAGCACGAATAATAGAAACAACGAGCGGACTCGACCGCTTATCTGACTGAGGAGTCGAGACCATGAGTGAACTGAGTACCACCACCATCGAATCCGAGAGCGTCACGCCGGAAGCGCTGGCCCATCTGGGCGAAGGTCATATCGCCTACGTGAAGCAGGTCCGCTCCGAGGACGTGCCGGATCTCTTTCCGCAAGCGCCGAAGATCGCGCCGGGCCTCAAGCTGTTCGCACTGCACGCCGCCGACGGCACGCCGATCATGCTGACCGACAGCCGCGAAGCCGCGGTCGCGAATGCGTGGAGCAACGAGCTGCAAGCCGTCAGCGTCCACTGACGCAAATCTACGGCTGAATTCAGCATCCGCGAATTCAATGCGCGGGCCTGCTTCGTCACCGAGGGGGCCTGCGCATTTTTTATGGCGATGAGGTCGACGTGGCGAGCATCGGGCCCATGCTGAGCTGCACCTCGCCGGGCACGTTGTAGTCGCGCATCAGCATGCGGTTGTTGCGCAGCCCGCACGCCTCCCGCTGCACCACGAACATCCAGAGCGCATGGCCGGCCTCCCGCACCAGGAGGCGCCGTGCCTGCTGTGTGGACGCAGGCGCTTCATCGCGCGGATGGGCGGCATCGAACTCGCGCAATTTGGCGAGCGCCTGTTCCAGCGCGCGACCCATGCGCCCGAGCGCACTCGCCCTCTCTTCGGCGAGCTCGTAAGCGAGAACGTCGACGGGAACGCGATCAAGGCGAAAATCGCGGGACATCAGTCATCCCTGGTTCGCACGCGCAATGTTGCGCGCGTCCGTCTTCCGGCGTCATCGGCTGGTTGTCAATACATGTTCAGGACAAGGCACTTTCGCGCGAAGCGGATCAGAACCGCGGCTCGAGCCGCGCGCGGATGTCCGGCTTCAGCACCTTGCCGACCTTGGAACGCGGAAGATCGTCCCAGACCTCGATCTGCTTCGGCGTCTTGATGCTGCCGATCTGCTGCTTGACGAAGGCGGCGAGCGCGGTCGCATCGACAGTGTGGCCGGCGCGCGGCTGCACCACGGCGACGATCCGCTCGCCCCATTTGTCGTCGGGCAATCCGATGACGGCGCAATCCTGCACCGCCTCGTGGGTGCGCAACGCGTTCTCGACCTCGATCGAATACACGTTGAAGCCGCCGGTGATGATCATGTCCTTGGCGCGATCGACGATATAGAGATAGCCGTCGCCGTCGATGTAGCCGATATCGCCGGTGTGGTGCCAGCCATGCGCCGAAGCCTCGCGCGTGGCCTCGGGGTTCCTGTAGTAGCCTTCCATGACAAGCGAACCGCGCACCACGATCTCGCCGCGCGATCCCGCCGGCAACAGCTTGCCGTCGCCATCCATGATGCCGGCCTGCACCAGCGGGCCGATCCGCCCGGCCGACGAGAGTCGCTCCATCGCGATGGTGCCGTCCGGATTGTAGTGATCGGCGGGCGGCATCATCGAGATCATCATCGGCGCCTCGGTCTGGCCGAACAGCTGCGCCATCGGACCGATCCGCCGCAGGGCTTCGGCGAGCCGCGTCGCCGAGATCGGTGCCGCGCCGTACCAGAAACATTGCAGCGAGCTGCGATCGGCCGCATCGAGCCCGGGATGATCGAGCAGCATGTAGATCACGGTCGGCGGCAGGAAGGTGTGGGTGACGCGGTAGCGCTCGATCAGCGCCAGGAACTCGCCGATGTCAGGTTGGTGCATGATCACGACGCGGCCGCCCAGCGTCATGATCGGGAAACAGAGCACGCCGGCGGCATGCGTCAGCGGCGCCAGCGCGAGATAAATCGGACGGCCCTTGAACGGATAGCCCATCAGGGTCAGCGCGGTCATCGCCTCGATGTTGCGTCCCGACAGCATCACGCCCTTCGGCTTGCCGGTGGTGCCGCCGGTGCCCGGGATCATCGCGAGATCGTCGATCGTGGCGCGCTGATGGACATCGTCAGTAAGCCCGTCGAGCCAGCGCTCGAACGACGGCGCGAACGGCAGCTCGGCGTCGAGACAGACCAGCGCGCGCAGCTTGGGCAGGTCCTGCCGGACAACTTCGACCATCGGCGCAAAGCTCGAATGAAACAGCAGCAGGCTGCAATCGAACTGATCGAGGATGAACTTGTTCTCAGGCGCCTCGTTGCGCGGATTGATCGGACACCACACGGCAGCCGCGCGCGAGATGCCGAACACGCAAGCGAAGGCGAGCGGATCGTTGCCGGACAGGATCGCGACCTTCTCGCCGGGAGCGATGCCCGACCGGTCGAGCCCGCGCGCGATGCGATAGCTCAGCCGCTGCACCTCGCCATAGCTGAGATCGCGGCCGTCCATCGTGAGACACGGCGCGTCGGCGCCGAGCGAGGCACCCTTGTCGAGATAATCGATGAAGCGCATGGCAGGTCTCGCGCAAGAGGCGGGTGACGCGCTACTGCGTCACCCGCGGAAGGTGCGTCTTCGAGCAAAACGAAAACGCTTCAGGGAACGGAGTGTCGAGCCCCGATCCGAGCGGGGCTCAAGCTCAATCATGCACGGTCAGAACCGGCTTGCCGACCAGGCCGAAACTGCGCAACTGCCCGAGCAGCTCGCGATGGCCGAACGCCTGACAGCCGGAGGCGAAGCCTAGGCGCTTTGGCGGCTGCTGCAGCAGGTGCGCGGCAGCATAGGCCTGCAGCATGCCGGTCTGCTTGTAGTTGCTGTTGCCGTAGATGACGCAGTGCGCGCGCCCCAGCGGGCCGGAGGCATACACCGAATCCAGCGACTTGTTGACGCGCGGATTCTCGCGTGGCGGCATGGTGTTCATCACGCCGGCAGCGGTCTGCGCCAGCGCGGCGTAGCGCTCGTCGGGCTTCATGTCCTTGGTCGCCTCCAGCGCCGCGGCGACGATCTGCGGCACGCCCAGCATCAGCGCGCGATTGAACACGCCGCCCAGCACCTTCACATTGGCGACGCGCGGATCTTGCTTGAACCACACCGGGTGCGAGGTGCCGCCCCAGGGCAGCGCCAGCGCCAGCTCGTGCTGGCCGGGGATGGCGAGGTTGTAGAGGCCGGCATCGGGCTGATGCTCGACGTACTTGTTCTGCTCCAGGTAGTACGCCTTGGCCATCGCGGCGTTGACCAGGATGGTCTGCGTCGAGGCGATGGTCGGGCTGCCGCCCCAGAACACGGCGATATCGAGCGTGTCGAGGCCGGGCGTTTCCAGGCACAGCTGCGCAGCGATCTCGCCGGTGGTGTACATCTGCGCGATGCCCGGCGCCAGCAGCAGGCCGGCATTGGCGAATTTCGTGCCAAACTCATGTTCGAGCGTGATCAGCCAGTCCTGCTCGCCGGTCGTATCCGTATAGTGGCACTTGGCAGCCAGGCAGGCCTGTACCACCTCGCCGCCGAACTTGGCGAAGGGGCCCACAGTGTTGAGCACCACCGAGGCGCCCTTGAACAATTCAGTCAGCGCGGCCACGGTGTGCGGCACCGACACGACCTCATAGTCGGCAGTCTCGATGCCGGCCACGTTCGACTTCATCGCGGCGTTGAGCTTCTCGGCGCTGCGGCCGGCGGCGATGAAGGGGATGTTGTACTCGCGCAGATATTCGCAGACCAGCCGGCCGGTATAGCCGGAAGCGCCATAGACGATGACGGGCTTCTTCTCGCTCATTGCGATCCTCCGAAATGCTTGTTGTCGGCTTTGTTGCTACATGCCCATGCCGCCATCGACCGGCAGGCCGATGCCGGTGATGAAGCGCGCATCGTTCGAGCACAGGAACACGGCGGCGTCGGCGATGTCGGAGACCTCCGCGAGCTTGCCGAGCGGCGTCTGCTCCACCACCGAGCCGACAGCGGCGTTGACGTCGGGCGCGAGACCGATCTTCACGATGTCGTTGGCGAGCTGCAGGCCCATGTCGGTCGGGATCAGGCCGGGATAGATGCAGTTGACGCGCACGCCATAGCCGAGCTTGCCGGCTTCCATCGCGCCGACCCGCGTCATGCGGTCGACCGCGGATTTGGTGCCGGAATAGACCGCGATGCTCGGGAAGGCGATCGTCGCCGCGACCGAAGCGATGTTGACGACCGCGCCGCCCTTGCCCGCGGCGCCGCCCGGCCGCATCGCACGGAAGGCGTGCTTCATGCCGAGCACGGTGCCGACGATGTTGACGTCGCACATGCGGCGCGCATCCTCGGCCTTGATGTCGGCGACCAGCGAGGTGATCTCGATGCCGGCATTGTTGATCAGGATGTCGAAGCCGCCGAGGGTTTCGACCGTCGCTGCGGCGGCCCGCTCCCATTGCCCATCGTCGGTGACGTCGAGCTTGACGAAGCCGGTCTTGACCCCGGCCTTGGCGATCTCGGCAGCACTGCCCTCGCCGGCGTCGTCGAGAATATCGCCGATCATCACCGCGGCGCCGGACCGCGCCAATGCCTGCGCGATCGCCGCGCCAATCCCCCGGGCGCCGCCGGTGACCAGGGCTTTCCTGCCTTCAAGGCTCTTCCCACTCATGACGTAGTCCTCCCTTTGCTTGGTGATTTGATCGGCGTGCCGTTGGCCGCGGCAGGATGGGCCGGCGGTCTGCGCATTCTGGGTGCACTGGTGGTGGCGGCCGGCGTCAGCGGGGGCGCAGCGTTGGCGCGCCCGGCGGCGGTGCATCTCCTCCTGTTTCTCGATTGGTCAGCCGTCTTGACGGTTGTCCAAATTATTGCGCCAACCCTCGTCCAGGAACTTGACACTTGTCAAGTCTGAATTTGACAACTGTCAAAGAGGATGATTGTGAAGAGATGGAGCGCGCCGCGGTCGCCGCGGTATAGTTGCTCGAGGGAAGAAGCAGAGGGAAGGCACGGAATGGCGCGGCAAGCGACAGGAGCGGCCCAACGGGTGGCTGTAGCGGCCGAGGCGCTGCGCGACGAGAAGTTCAACGCGCGGCGCGTCGAGCTCGCGGAGGCCGCGCTGGAGACGCTTGGCGAGCTCGGCTTCGCGCGCACCAGCCTGCGCGAGATCGCGCAAAACTCCGCATTCACGCACGGCGTGTTTCACTACTACTTCAGCGACAAGCTCGATTTGATCTGCTGCTGCGTCCGCCACTACAAGGCGAAATGCGTGACGCGCTATGACGAGGTGGTGACGACAGCACGCAGCCGCGACGAATTGACCGAAGGCTTCCTCGCCAAGCTCGCGGCAACGCTCGAGAACGAAGCGCGCATGCATCGGCTCTGGTACGATCTGCGCTCGCAGGCGATGTTCGAGCCGGCGTTCCGCAAGGACGTGCTCGAGATCGACAAGAGCCTGGAAGCGATGATCTGGCGCATCGCCACGCGCTACGCCGAGCTCGGCAACAAGCGGCCGGCATCGTCACCGGCGGCGCTGTACGCGCTGTTCGACGGCCTGTTCCAGAGCGCGCTGCTCCGGCATCTCGCCAATGACGAGAAGGCAATCCCCGATCTGCTCGACGAGGTTCGCCGTCTGCTGCCGACGATCTGCTGAGAGGTTTGCGAACGCTCCGTAGCCCGGATGGAGCGCAGCGTAATCCGGGACTGAACTATCCGCAGTTAGAGTAGCTCCGGATTGCGCTTCGCTCCATCCGGGCTACGGACTACTCCAATGAAGCCTTGAGCGCCAACAGCGCGGCCTTCAGCGGTGGTAGATCATCCTTGACCGCTTTCCAGATGATCGTGGCGTCAACGCGCTGGTAATCATGCCGCAAGATGTTGCCTATGCCTGCGATGTCTTTCCAGCGGACATTCTCGTGCTGAGCCTTTAACTCGCTGCCGAGGTGGCGGCTCGCTTCCGAAATGACTTCGATTCCGCATTCAATTGCGGAGCGCAGCAGCCACGAGCGCTCGTAGTCGCGGATGGATTTTCCTGCCAACGTCTTTTCGATGCCACGGATGCTTTCGAGCATGTCGTGGATACGAAGCAAGGGGGAGCGCACGATCATTCAGAAAACCCGCGTTGCCTCCGCCTCGATCCGCTCTCGAATCAGTGGATGAAGTCCTTTGCGTGTGGTGAGATCGACTTCGACGCCGAGACTCTCTTCGAGCAGTCGCTTGGTCGCGACCAGGTCGAGAGCATTGAACCGGCTGCGAGGATCGTAGTCCACGAAAAGATCAATATCACTCCCTGCACGAGCCTCGTCGCGCGCAGTCGAACCAAATAGATACAGCGAAGTCGCCCCGAGTGCCTTGATGGCATCGGCCTGGTCACGGAGCTTCCTGAGGGCTTCGGTTCGCGTCATGAACGAACTATACCACGGGCCGCCAAGCGCCCGCAAAATCGTACGGCAGGCGGCCTTACGCCGCGCTCGCCGGCGGCAGTGCGAGCACCGAGTAGATCGCCTGGGCGTCGCGTGAGGCACGCAGCTTCTTGGCGACGTCCTGGTCGCGCAGCAGGCGGGCGATCCGCGCCAGCGCCTTGAGATGGTCGGCGCCGGCGCCTTCCGGTGCGAGCAGCAGGAAGATCAGGTCGACCGGCTGGCCGTCCATCGCCTCGAAATCGATCGGGCGCTCGAGGCGGGCGAAGAAGCCGAACAGCTTCTCCAGCTTGGGCAGCTTGCCGTGCGGAATGGCGACGCCATAGCCGACCGCCGTGGTGCCGAGCTTCTCGCGCTGCAGCAGCACCTCGAAGATGGCGCGCTCATTCTGCCCGGTCAGAGCGGAGGCACGCGCGGCGAGTTCCTGCAGCGCCTGCTTCTTGCTGATGACTTTCAAAGCCGGGAGAATCGCCTCGGGTGCGACCAAATCGGTAATCGGCATTGGGACGTTCCGAGGTGAATGACCGTCAGGTTGCGAAATAGGCTTTACAGCGGCGGCGTCAAGAAGATGAGGTGGGATGCGGGCTTAGCCCGGGTCCAGTTGGCAGGGCTTCTACTCCAACGTATCGGCGGTGCCAACACCTGCGAACCCTGTTCCGCCTCCCTTGTTCCTGGAGGCGGCGGACCATAAGCAGGGCCGGCTTCGGACGTCAATGCCATCTGCCAACTATCCTCAAGGGCTCACTGCCGGCGGATCGACCCAGCCGACATTGCCGTCCGTACGGCGGTAAATGATGTTCAACCGACCGCTGCCGCCATGCTGGAACACCAGGCAGGAGGCGCCGGTCAAATCGAGCTCCATCACGGCTTCGCTGACCGACAGCCGCTTCAGCGCGGTGGTTGCCTCGGCAATGATCACCGGGCTGTATTCGGTGACCTCGTCCTCGTTCTCGGGCGCCTCGATGACGTAGCTCGGCGCGTCGAGCCCGACGCCGTTCAATTCGGCAAGCGCGGCAGTCGCGGCATAGGTCTTGCGGGCGGAGCGATCCTTGAGCCGGCTCTTGTAGCGGCGCAGGCGCTTCTCGATCATCAAGAGCGCGGCGTCCGCACTGGCATAGGCGTCGGTGGCGTTGGATTCGGCTTCCAGCGTGATGCCGGAATCCAGATGCAGCGCGCAATCGGTTCGGAAGCCGAAGCCATCCTTGCTCAGCGTGATGTGACCCGAATAGTTGCCATCAAAATACTTTCGCAGGACCTCGTCGGTGCGCTCGCTGACGCGCGCGCGAAGCGCCTCGCCGATGCTGATGCTCTTTCCCGAGATTCGAAGGGTCATTTGATGCCTCAATTGCTGGATGCCTCGATCACTCTTGCAGGAGCATGATGCTTGCTGGGCTTCCGGTTACCTCCCTTTCTGGACGACGCTCGACCTGGAAAGATTGAGACTATCCCGATTTGGCGCGAACGCAACGAGCGCATGGCCCGGTCCGTACCCGAACGGGGTCACGCTCAAGAAGTAACCTAAACGGAGGCTGTATCGCGCGACCGGTCGGACGAGGAGGCAGGAGCCGAAAGGGCATTACCGAGCATGCTCTGTTTGTCACGGCGGCGCTGCACCGAGGATGGTATCCGCATCGCCTCGCGATACTTCGCGACGGTACGGCGGGCGATATCAATGCCCGAGGCGCGCAAACGTTCCACGATCGTGTCGTCGGACAGGATCGCCGACGGGGCCTCTCCGTCGATCAATTGCTTGATGTGATGACGCACCGCTTCGGCCGAATGCGCCTCGCCGCCGTCGGCCGACGCGATCGAGGCGGTGAAAAAATACTTCAATTCAAAACTGCCGCGATTGGTCGCCATGTATTTGTTGGCGGTGACGCGCGACACCGTCGATTCATGCATCTGGATCGCGTCCGCGACCGCCTTCAGATTGAGCGGCCGCAAATGCGCGACGCCATAAGTGAAGAAACCATCCTGCTGGCGGACGATTTCGGTCGCGACCTTCAGGATGGTGCGGGCGCGCTGATCGAGCGCGCGGACCAGCCAGGTCGCATTCTGCAGGCAATCGGTGAAATACGACTTGTCACCGTCCTTGCGGATCGTCTTCGACAGCTCAGCGTAATAAGTCTGGTTGACCAGAACGCGTGGCAGAGTGTCGCTGTTGAGCTCGACATGCCAGCCGCCGTCGGGACCCGGACGCACATAGACGTCGGGCACCATGGTCTGCGTCCGCGCGGTGCCGAACTTCAGCCCGGGCTTCGGGTCGAGCCGGCGGATCTCGGCGATCATGTCGGTGATGTCTTCGTCGTCGACGCCGCAGAGCTTTCGCAAGGCCGCGATGTCGCGCTTGGCGAGCAGGTCGAGATGCTCGACCAGTGCCTGCATCGCGGGATCGTAGCGATCGAGCTCGCGCAGCTGGATCGCGAGGCATTCGCTCAGGTTTCGCGCGCATACGCCCGGCGGATCGAACTTCTGCAGCACGGCGACGACCTCGTCGACCGCTTGCTGCGACGCACCGAGCCGCTCGGCGGCCTGGCCGAGATCGGCCGGCAGGTAGCCGGCGTCGTCGACCAGGTCGATCAGATACTGCCCGATCATGCGCTGCGCCGGCGCCGAGAACGCCACCGCGAGCTGTTCGGCGAGGTGGTCGGCAAGCGTCAGCTCGGCGGCCACGAAAGCTTCGAGATTGTACTCGTCGTCGCTGGAGGCGCCGCCGCCCCATTCGGTGTAGACCGATGGCGGCGCATCCTGTGCGGCGCGCGCCGCCGCCTCCGCCGGCTCCTCGGAAAACACGTTGTCGAGGCGGGTATCGAGCGTCTGCTCGATCTCGGCGCGGCTGCCGAGGTCGCGGTTCAGCCATTCCTCCTGGCCGGGCTCGAAGCCGGCCTCACCGCCTGGGCCTGCGGCCATGTCGGAGGCGTCGCCATCGTCCCCATAGCTGCTGGAACCGTCGGAATCGCCGTAGTCCGGCCGCTCCATGGCCGGCTCGCCGGCTACCGGCGGCTCCGGTCCGTCGGCGGCCCGCTCCAGCAGCGGATTGCGCTCCAGCTCTTCCTCGACAAAGGCCGACAGATCCAGGTTCGACAGTTGCAGCAGCTTGATCGCCTGCATCAGCTGCGGCGTCATCACCAGCGACTGCGACTGGCGGAACTCTAGTCTTTGGGTCAGCGCCATGGAGGCAAGAACGATCCTAAAAGTTGGCTCGATTCTTGCTTATATTAGTCCGAAGCCCTTGTACACGGCTTGACGGATTGGAAAATAGCGATAACCGCGATCAGCAAAAGTGGACGTCCCGGTTTTGCGTCCGATCGCGCGTCAAATTCCTTAATTAGCGCATGATCTTATCGCCAAACCGCTTCACACTTTGGCGGATCATGCGCTACAGGCGGAATTCCTCGCCAAGGTAAAGCCGACGTACATCGGGATCATTAACGATCTCCTCCGGGCTTCCCTCAGTCAAGATTTCACCGGCATAGACGATATAGGCGCGGTCGGTCAGCCCGAGCGTCTCGCGGACATTGTGGTCGGTGATGAGCACGCCGATGCCGCGGTTGGTGAGATGGCGGACGAGGTCCTGGATGTCGCCGACCGCGATCGGGTCGATGCCGGCGAACGGCTCGTCGAGCAGCATGTAATTGGGGCGCGTCGCCAGCGCGCGCGCGATCTCGACGCGGCGGCGCTCGCCGCCGGACAACGCGATCGACGGGCTCTTGCGCAGCCGCGTGATGTTGAACTCGTCGAGCAGCGAATCCAGCTCGTGCTCGCGCTTCTTCTTCGAGGGCTCGACCACCTCGAGCACCGCGCGGATGTTCTGCTCGACCGACAGGCCGCGGAAGATCGAGGCTTCCTGCGGCAGATAGCCGATGCCAAGGCGCGCGCGCTGATACATCGGCAGCTTGGTGACGTCGTGGCCATCGAGCTCGATCGCGCCGCGATCGGCCTTGATCAGCCCGGTGATCATGTAGAACACGGTGGTCTTGCCGGCGCCGTTGGGCCCGAGCAGGCCGACCGCTTCGCCACGGCGCACATAGATGCTGACGCCGCGCACGACTTGGCGGCTGCCAAAACTCTTTTCCACGCTATGCACAGCCAGATAACCCGGCCGCTTGATGAGCTGCGGCGCGGCGGGAGCGCTGTTCCTGGCCGGCCTCGCCCGCGCCGGCGCTGCTGCCGGCTGGGATCGCGGCAGCTCGACGCCGGGAGCCGACGCGGCGCGCGCCATCGGCGCATCACTCACCGGAGACGTCAGCATCTCGCCGAACTGGTCGTCGAGCGCCGTGATGTCGTCATGCGAGCGCGCAAATCCGGTACTGCGTTTCGCAGAGCGCCGCCGGAACATGCCGAGAAAATCCACCATCCCCGCTTCGCTTCAGCCTTTCACGGTGATCCCGCGACCTCGCCTGCGCATCGATCGATTCGCGTGCGAAGCCGCAAGCATGAGCCGGAAATCTGAATACCGGCCTTCCCGCGCGACAAAAGCGGACGCGTTTGCGCGGAGATCATGCTCGAACAACACGGCAAAGCGCGATCACCCGCGCCTTGAATGAATGGATGCCCCTGTCCCGGCCAACATATTCCCCTCGAGGCGCATTGTTCGGCCGGGCCGCTGCAGTAGATACAGTCTCGCCCCGCCGGCTTCAACCACGCGGCCGCAGAATATTATCTAACTGATTGATTCTGCTTGACCTTACGTGAAGCTTACTTGGACTTGCCGCCCGGAAGCAGCTGCATCGGCGACGGGGCCGGGGCTGAGCCGGGGGCGGCCGGCGTGCCGCACTTGCCGCTCTGTCCGCCCGGCGACTGGATGAACAGGCCCTGCACCTTGCCATTGTCGGCTTCGACGCGCGAGACGCCGGTGGTCATGTCGACCAAAAGGCGGTCGCCGCGCAGCACATTCTGGCACTGGGTCAGTACCACCTGGCTGCCGCCGCCGCCGAGCATCGTGATCAAATTGGTCTTGGTGTCGAAGATCGCGGTCTCGCCGGTGACGACCTGGTCCTTCTGGGTCACGACGACATTGCCCTTCGCCTCCAGCCGCTTGATCGAGGAGGCGCCGCCGGGGCCCGGGGTTGCCGTCTGCATCGGCGCGGCGCCCTTGGCGGCTGCCCCCTTGGTGCCGGCCGGGGCGGGCGCCGGCGCCTGGGTCGATTTATCCTCGTAGAACACGACAAGCGTCTTCGACGTCATGGTGGTGTCGCCCTGCACGACCTTCACATTGCCGGCGAAGGTCGCCTCCTTTTTCTTGTCGCGCATTTCGAGCGAAGCGGCCTCGATCTGGATCGGCTGGTCGCGGTTCTGCGAGAAGCCCTGCATGGCGTTGGGCACGCCGCTCATCGAGCCTTGCGCGGACGCAGCGCCCGCGGCGAAAAGCGCGAGCAGGAACGCCGCAATTGCCATGCCGTGCGGAAAACGTCTCATCATCAAAATCATTTCGTGTTGGCGGATTTGCGCGGCTTCGGCGGCGGCGGTGGAGCGGGCTCGGCAGGCGGGGCAGCATTGTTGTCGCCAAGCTTGTCGAGATTCATCACGACATTGCCTTCGAACCGCACCAGCTCGCCGCTGTTGTAGATCCGGAGCCTGTCGGCGGTCAGCGTGCCGTCGAGCAGCTTGACGTCGACGTGCTCGTCCGACGACACGTTGCCCTTGTTGATGTCGACGAAGGCCTGCGTCAGCCTGGCCTCATAGCCGGTGGACGACTGCAGGAAGATGTCCTGGCGCAAGTCGAGCAGCTGCTTCTTGTTGTCGAAGAAGCCGGTGCGCGCATCCATCGTCACCGTCGACTGATCCTGTTGCGCCACCTTGGCGCGGATCGTCTTCAGCTCGACATGGTCGGGATCGGTGACATCCTGGATCGCCGCCTTGGCCCACATTTCATAGGGCCGTCCGTCGTTGGAGAAGCCGGCGATATGCGGCGCTTCCATCGTGATCTTGGTGCCGGACACGACGAGGTTATCCATCTCGAGCGGCAGCTTGGGGATCAGGTCGTGGAACGGATTGAAGAGTGCGATGTAGATGATCACGGCCATCGCCAGCCCGACCATCGCGGGAACCGCGACGCGCAGAATCCGCACCATGCGACTGTGCCGCGCGGCGGCGGCAAAGCGCGCCTCGAGGCCCGTGACATAGGCTGGATTCTGAACCGAATTCACCTGAGCTCCAGAGGCGCGAAACTGCCCCTATTCTAGCCGGAGCCGCCCAAATATGCAGCCCGGACCTCACCTCGCGCCCCCGCAGCGGACCACGCGTGAACAGTTTGGCCGAAACGGGGCGGAACTGCCCCGGCCGCGACGAATTCGGCGCTCATCATGAATGGGCGAAAATGTCCTCGGCCTCCCAGCCGTCGAGATCGAGCCTGGCGCGGGCGGGAAGGAAATCGAAGCAGGCCTGGGCGAGATCGGTCCGTCCCTCGCGCGCGAGCATGACGTTCAACTTGTCGCGCAGCGCATGCAGGTGCAGCACATCGGAGGCCGCGTAGGCGAGCTGGGCCTCGCTGAGGCTTTGCGCGCCCCAGTCGCTCGACTGCTGCTGCTTCGACAATTCGACGTTCAGCACCTCGCGCACCAGATCCTTCAGGCCGTGGCGATCGGTGTAGGTGCGCGACAGCCGCGAGGCGATCTTGGTGCAATAGACCGGCGTCGGCATCACGCCGAACGTGTTGTAGAGCACCGCGACGTCGAACCGTGCGAAATGGAAGATCTTGGTGATCTTGGGATCGGCGAGCAGCGCCTTCAGGTTCGGCGAATCGGTGTGGCCCTTCGGAATCTGGATCACGTCGGCGGTGCCGTCGCCGTTCGACATCTGCACCACGCAGAGCCGGTCACGGTGCGGATGCAGCCCCATGGTCTCGGTGTCGATCGCCACCGAGTCGGTGTAGCGGGACAGATCGGGCAGGTCGCCGCGATGCAGGCGGATGGTCATGCTGTCAAAAACCTCGTCGAATCGCTGTCGGAATAAACTACCGTCCAATCCGCCGACAGGCGAGCATGCGCCGGTCTTCGGATCGCGCATTGGTATCGGGCCCCGTAAGGGCCGGACACCCGCGGCAGGAATCCTTAATTCTGCCGGCACAGATAGTTCAGGGTGTACCGCCATTGTGCAGCGGAGACAATGGGTTGCTGTCCCCGCCGCGCGCCCCACGGGGGCGCGCCATCATTGCCAGCTGACACGGAGGCCGAAGCGGCCGGTGATATCCTCGCGATGGAGGCTGTCCACCGAGGTCGTGTAGCCGGCGCTCGCATAGGCGCTGATCGTGCGATTGAGCTGCGCGGAGATGCCGGCACCGATCTCGACGGCGGTGCCGCGGCTTTGCACGCCGATCAGGTCCGTCGTCGCGAACGCGATGCTGCGGTCATTCGCGGCCGTGTGCCAGAGATTGGCCTCGAGATACGGACGCAGTTCGGCCGTGCCGACGACGAAGGTTGAGGGAATGCGCACGCCGAGCCGCCCGGTCAGCGTATCGGCACTGCCGAGCGTGACGCTCGAAAACATGTCGTTGAAGCTGTCGAACGACTGCCGTTGCCAGATCAGCTGCACCTGCGGCTCGATCGCGAGAAAACTGTTCAGCGGGATCGGCGCGCCGGCTTCCAGCGATGCAGCGACGCCGGTGCCCGACACCCGTGCGCCGACCTGACGATCCGACTGCGGGCTTGCGCCGTAGAAACTGCCCATCAGCACGGCGTCGACATACCAGCCCGACGGGCCGACACGGGTCCAGTAGCCGCCGATATTCTGGCTGTCGATCGAGAGCGTGCCGGTGCGGACGTCGTTCAGGCCGAGCGCGAAGCCGCTGATGTTGCCGCTGGCCCAGCCATACGCATAGAAGAAGCCGGCGCGATCATGATGCTCGGGCGCGGACTGGAAGCGCAGGATGTCGACGCCGACCTGCACCCCGGCCATGGTGCCGTCGAAGGCGGGGCTGACCGTGCCGGCCCAGCTCTGCGAGCTGTGCGAGCCATAGGCACGCGCCCACGCCGCCGGCTGTTCGCCGCCGCTGGTCAGCAAGGCCTGATCGCCCTGGCGCTGATGGAAGGTGCCGAGCGTCGCCAGCCCGAGCTTTTGCGCCACCTGCGGCAGCGCCGAATAGACCGACACCTCCTCACGGTAGAGCTGGACCGGCGCGGCGCCCGCCGGCGGCGGCGTCAGCGACGACAGATCCTCCGCAGGCAGCCCCAGAGGCGGCGGCACCACGTTGGGCGATGAGGGCGGCGCCGGTGCAGGCGCTGCCGGCGGCGCAGGCGAGGCCGTGCCGGGCAACAATGTCGAGCGCAGATACCAGTTGTCGGCGCTGCCGGCGGAGACGCCGCCGCGGAACAAGAGATATTCGTGCGCGCCCGCTACGACGGCGTTGGAGAGGCCGAATGCGCCCGCAGCCGTGGTGCCGCCGTTGACGGCCTGCACCACCATGATGCCGTCGGCGGTGGTCAATGCGCCCGCGCCGCCGGCATTGGTGACGGTCACCGCGGTCGAGCCCGACGCATTGCCGCCGGAGATGACGAGCCGATCCGACGGCGAACCATCGCCGCCGAGCACGGTGCGCAGATAGAGCCCGCCGCCATTGCCGACATAGTTGCCGGCAATGGTCAGGCTGTTCGCCGCGGTGGCGCCGCCATTGGTCAGGTTGATGACGCCGGCATTGGTGACGGTGATCGGCGGGCCGCCCGGAAACGGCGTGATCGACGGATTGGCGCCGTTGCCTGCCAGCAGGCTGGTGCCGGCCGCGATCGTCACATTGCCGGTCAGCGACGTCTGCAGCCTCAGCGAGCCGCTGTTGACGAAGGTGTTGGCGAAGATCCCGGTGCCGGCCCAGGTCCAGTCATTGCCCTCCATCGTCAGCGTCTGGAATCGCGCGAACGCATTGTCGGCCGTGCCGCTGCCCTGCAGCCGCACCTGGTTGTTGCCGCCGCCGCCATCGGCAAGCCCGACGATCTGCGAGCCGGTTTGCAGGATCAAACTCACCGCACCGCCGCCGCCGGCGAGCGCCGTGCCGCTGTTGCCGGCGATCAGGCCGGCATTGACGATGGTGGTGGCGCCGTTGAGCGTGCGGATCGCGGGTCCCGCCTGGCTGATGATCTTGCCGCCGGCGAGGTTCTCGATGCGGGCGGTGAACGACGATCCGGCGGTGTTGGAGAACACGCCGTCGGCATTGACGCCGCGCGCCTCGATCGTGCCGCTGTTGCGCAACACGCCGGCATTGCCCTGCATGAACACGGTGTTGTTGGCGGTGCCGCCCGCGTCGCCACCGGTCGTGAGCAGCGTGCCGGTATTGGTGATGGTCGCAAACTGGCCGGCGGAGAAGATCGCACGGGCGCCTGCGCCGGCCGTGGTGATGGTGCCGCTATTGGTGAAGGTGTTGCTGTCGCCGGTCTGCACATAAAGGCCGTGCGATTGCGGGCCCTGGGTGGTGATCGTCCCGGTATTGATCAGCGTGTTGTTGTTGTGCTGCGTGAGACCGGTGATGGCAAGGCCGCGCGAGGTGCCGTTCTGCGTCGTGATCGTGCCGTTGTTGATCAGCGTGTTGCCATTGCTGCTGGCGGCGATCGCATTGCTGCCGGCGCCCGAGGTCGTGATCACGCCCGACGCGCCGTTGGTGAAGACGTTGCCGTCGCCGCTGCCGAAGATACCGGTCCCACCGCCGCTGACGGTCAGCGTGCCGTTGTTGGTGGCGGCGCTGCCGGAGACAAGCCCGATCGCGGTCGCTCCGGCGCCGGGCGTGATGCCGGCGCCCTGCAGCACGTTCACGGTGACGTTCGAGCTGCCGGCAGCGGCCTGCACGCCGGCCGGCGAGGGATTCGGCGCTGCGGTGGAGCAGGTTACCGTCTGCCCGCTCGCCGGCGCGAGACTGTCGCAGGCGGCCAACGCCGGCGACGTGGACAACAGGCAACCGCCACTTAGAGCCGTGCACGACAGGATCGCCGCGAGCCGCGAGGAAACCATGCCCTTACTCCAAAGTCGGCGCGAAGCCGAGCCCCCGGCCCCGCGCCACCTGCTACCCCCGCCCCGCTCTCAGCTCCGCTCCGTTCAAGCTTGAAACGATTTGCAGCGACCTGTTGCGCGGTCGCCACAGACGGAACCATGAGATGCATCCGCACGATTCACACCCTTGACGTGCGTACGCTTCCAAGGTTGTGAAGTACAGCATTCACCCGTTGCAGTTATCGACCGACACAACCGGAAACAATCGCCATGGCGCCTCGGGTGCGCCGCTGTCTCCATTTTCTCGCCAAGTTCGACGTGGTCGCACGGCCAAGTCGGGGCCAAGTCATTGCCGCTACGCGTTCAATTTCGAGGGAACTGTTGCCCGCGCGCCCCATGAAATCGGGCCGCGCCGACCCCATCTGTTGCCAGCCCGAACCCGCTTTCCCAATGAAATGAGCCTTATGTCCGATCAGACCATCGCCGCGCCGATCGACGACCAGCAGGAGCGCGGCTTCTCGCGCTACCAATCGTTCCTGATCGCGCTGCTCGCCTTCACGCAATTCACGCTGATCCTCGACTTCATCATCATGTCGCCGCTCGGCGCCATCCTGATGCCGTCGCTGAACATCACGGCCGGGCAATTCGGCGTCGCGGTCTCGGCCTACGCGTTCGCGGCCGGGATTTCCGGCGTCCTCGCCGCCGGCTTTGCCGATCGCTTCGACCGCAAGCGGCTGCTGCTGTTCTTCTATGTCGGCTTCATGCTCGGCACCGTGCTCTGCGCGCTGGCGCAGAATTTTCACGTGCTGCTGCTCGGCCGCATCGTCACCGGCGTGTTCGGCGGGGTGATCGGCTCCGTCGTGCTTGCCATCGTCACCGACCTGTTCCCGCTGCAACAGCGCGGCCGCGCCATGGGCATCCTGCAGACGGCGTTCGCCGCGAGCCAGGTGCTCGGCGTCCCGGCCGGCCTGTTTTTGGCCAATCACTGGAACTGGCACATCTGCTTCGTGGCCATCGTCGGCCTGTCGATTGCCGCGATCGCGGCGATTGCGATCGCGATGCACCCGGTCGATGCCCATCTCAAATTGCAGCACGACAGCAATCCGTTCCGCCATCTGATCGCAACCGTGGGGCAGCCGCGCTACACGCTGGCTTTCCTGGTGACCACGCTGCTCGCGACCGGCGGCTTCATGCTGATGCCGTTCGGCAGCGCCTTCACGGTGCATAATCTCGGCATCGACATCGTCCACCTGCCGACGATCTATCTCGTCTCGGGCCTGTTCAGCATCATCATCGGGCCGCTGGTCGGCCGCGCCAGCGATGCGTTCGGCAAATATCCGACCTTCGTGTTCGGCTGCGTGGTGTCCGTCATCATGGTGCTGATCTACACCAACCTTGGCCACGTCTCGCTGCTGACCGCGATCCTGGTCAATGTGCTGATGTTCATCGGCATCTTCTCGCGCATGATCCCGTCCCAGGCCCTGATGTCGGCGATTCCCGACGCCAGCCAGCGCGGATCGTTCAGCGCGATCTCGGCCTCGGTGCAGCAGCTGTCGGGCGGGCTGGGCTCGGTCTTTGCGGCGGCGATCATCGCGGAAAATCCCGACGGTTCGCTGCTGCATTTCGACCGGCTGGGCTACATCGTCGTCGCAACGACCATTATTTCGATGATCGCGATGTATTTCGTGCAGCGGTCGATCGCGCGACGCGCGGGCCGGCGGATCGTGTGACGGCAGAGGCCGCTCGTTCCGGCTAAGCCGGCTTCGGCAGCTACACTTGAAGCAAGGAAACGAGAGGAATTGCGCAGAATGCCTTGTCAAGCAAGGCCTTGCGAAGGCGCTGCGCAACACCGCGGAGCTTCGGGTGGTGTTCCACCAACCGCTTGGTGCGGTCCACCGCGGACATCACTCCGGCGGCCTGTCGGCCGAGCCTGGTGAGCGGAATGAAACTGTCGAACAATGGCTCGTCGTCCTTGCAGAACAGCCGCTTGTACTCATGCGAGCCGAGGCCGAAGTCGAAGGCGCG
This sequence comes from Bradyrhizobium sp. USDA 4538, assembly GCF_024171045.1. NCBI lineage: Bacteria > Pseudomonadati > Pseudomonadota > Alphaproteobacteria > Hyphomicrobiales > Nitrobacteraceae > Bradyrhizobium > Bradyrhizobium sp. USDA 4538. The sequence goes on along the minus strand of NZ_JALJZE010000001.1, from coordinate 3,811,449 downwards.
ATAGTGCCGGCCGGCAAAATGATGGATGATTTCCTGCATCAAGAGCAGGCCGGGGCTGAATTTCGCGTTGTCTGACAGAGTGTAGGTGTTGAACATCGTCGAGAAGCGGTGGCCATCGGCAGCCAAGGCGAAGATCGCGATCACTTCCTCGTCGCATTCGAGCGCATGGATTTCGATGACGCGGCCGCCGTGGGACAGCCTTGTCGTGCAGGCGGCGCGAATGAATTTCTCCACCGCGCGTTCGGCGAACACATTGGACACCTTCCGCTCGGCCAACCGCTCCGACTTCACGCGGAAAAACCAGTCGAGCAGGCGGGCGATGTCGGCATCAGTGGAGGCAACGTGATAGCGGTAGCCGGTCAGCTCCAATAGTTTGCGCTGCTTGAGCTTCATGCGGCGGGAGGGATTGCCGATCAGGTTCGCGGCCGTTGCGCCCGGCTCGATTGTGCGCATCGGGCAGTTCAAGACCAGGGGCTCATGAGGCAGCAGCGCCAGCGGGTTTTGCACGCCGCGCCAGTGCGCCGGCTGCTGGCGCAACGCCAGCACGTCGACTTTGTCACGCTTGGCGAGCATCGCCATGAATGCGTGGAGATCGGCCTTCGTGGCACCCAAGGCGAACCCACGCTCCCACAGGCCCATATTGAAGGTTGCGTGCTCGCCGCCCATGAAGCTCGCGCGGCGCACGCCGAGAGCCGTTTGCAGAGCAAGCGGCAGCAAGCCCCGTGGTTGGCCATCGCCGTCACGCGCGATGACGATGAAAGGCGACAGGCCCGCGCGCTCACCGACCTCACGCTGCCACGGGGCGAGGAAGTCGAACCGCTGAAAGGGCGTGATGGAATGGCTCGAGTTCTCAAGACTCCGCCAGATCGTCTCGGCGGCGTCGAGATCGTGGACGACGTCGACGGCGGTGATGCGCGCTGATGGAGCTCGCGCCGTCCGGCTTTCGATCGCGATCATCGCCAAGCTCTGTCAGGGTGCATAGTCGGAGCGCGGCTGGAGGCCGTCCAGTCGGCTCCCGATCTGAGCGTAATTCGATGTCGGGACAAAATTGGCAAAATGCCGCAGGACGAGAGAACTGGGATTACCTCCATCGTTTATTCGTTGGTCATGAAGCTGTCGCTTCGCGCGACGCGCGGGCCGGCGAATCGTGTGACGGCAGGGGCTGCGGCGGCGATCGCCAGCGTTCTCAAATTCCCCGCATCGGCCGACGTGTTCAGCCAATCGCAAACATGTCGGCACGCTCAATGATCAGATCGCGGAATAGTCTCGCGCGGTGCGACATCCAATGCGGGTCAGGATAGACGAGATGCATCGGTAGCGATGGTACCGCATAATCCGGCAGCAGATGAACAAGCCGGCCTGCGGCGATGTGTTCGACGGCGCACCAGCTTGGCAGCACCGCGACGCCGAGCCCCTCAACCGTCGCGAGCGTCATCACGTCGGCGTCGTCGCAGGTCATCGACGGCGCGATCTCGACCACATGGCGGCCGGTCTCGGCTTCGAACGTCCACTGATTCCGCGGCGACAAGCGTGAATACGTTACGCTCGGCATGCGGCGCAGATGGTCGGGGAGGAGCGGGGCTTGATGCCGTGCGAGCAGTGAAGGGGCCGCCACCAGGAGGCGCTTGATGGTGCCGACGCGCCGCGCCACCAGCGAGCTGGAGTTCAGCATTCCGATCCGAATTGCCAGCTCCGTCCCGGTCTCCACCAGGTCTACGAACTGCTCGGTGAAGCTCGCATCGAGCCGCACGTCGGGATAGCGGCGAAGATACTCTGCGAAAATGCCGCGGAAAAAATAGCGACCGAACGAGGTCGGCACAGTGATCCGCAAGGTCCCCGACGGACTGCGAACCCGGCTCTGCGCCGGCGTGCTGGCACTTTCCAGCAGCGCGACGATATCCTTGGCGAGCTTGAGCACGCGATCGGCCTCCGGCGTCGGACGAACCTTGCGCGTGGTGCGGACGAACAGCCGGCAGCCGAACTCCGCCTCCAACAACGCCACGCGCTTGCTGATGGCCGGCTGTCCGAGGCCCAGATCGCTCGCGGCCTGGCTGAAGCTGCCGGCCTCCATCACGCGAATGAAGGTTTGCAGCGCATCGATCCGATCCATGCATTCCTCCCAGGAATTTGTAATATTCTTATCATTCCCTACATGGACACAGTCGATCCGGTCTAGCCTCTCGGTAACCAGGGAGGATCAACAATGAACAAATCGATCGGGATCGTCGGCGCCGGAATCGGGGGCCTGCATCTGGCTCTTTATCTCCAACAGCATGGGATCCAGGCGACGGTGCTGACCGACCGCACTCCGGAGCAGTACGCCTCGGCGCGGCTGATGAACACGGTCGCCCATCACAGCGTCACCATCGCGCGTGAGAACGAACTAGGCGTGAACCATTGGGATGACGCCGCCACGATCTACCATCACCACGACCATTTCTTTAATTTCCCGGGCAACGGGCTGCTGTTTCGCGGCGCGTTCAAGAAGCCGAGCCGGGCAGTGGATTACCGCATGTACCTGCCCGCGCTGATGAAGGATTTCGAGGATCGCGGCGGCAGCATCGAATATGCCAGCATCCAGGACGACGACATCCCGGCTCTGGTTTCACGCTTTGACCTTCTCGTCGTGTCGACCGGCAAAGGTGCGCTCGGGCGAATGTTCGCCCATCGGCCGGAGTTGTCCCCCTACAGCCAGCCACAGCGCCTGCTCTGCGTGGGCCTCTATGACGGCGTCGATCACGGCAGCCCGGACGGTGACGACCCGCGCGGTGTCACGCTCTCGGTGTCGCCCGGACATGGCGAGATGATCGTCATTCCGACGCTGTCATTCAGCGGCATGAAAACAGCGCTCCTGATGGAGAACATTCCCGGCGGCGACATGGCCAATCTGGTCTCGCTGAGCTACGACGCGGACCCTGCAGCCTTCCGCCAGACGATTCTCGACAAGCTGGAAAAGCATCATCCGCACACCTACAACCGGATCGACACCCATCGCTTCGGGCTTGCCCAGCCGCTCGACCTGCTGCAAGGCGCGGTGGTGCCGACCGTACGGCAATCGTCGGTCGCCTTCGATGGCGAGAAATTCGCCGTCGCGCTGGGCGACGTACATTCAGTGGTCGATCCGCTGATGGGCCAAGGTGCCAACATCGCCTCCTACGCCGCCTTCGAACTCGGCAAGGCGATCGTGGAAACGGTGGCCTTCGACGCACGCTTCGTTGAGGAGGTGGATCGCGCCCGCGAAAATCGCGTGTTCGCGGCTGCGCGCTGGACGAATCTGATGCTGCGGCCGCCGTCCGAGGCGATGGGTCGGCTGATCCTCACCATGGCGCAGGACCGAGAACTCTGCGACGAGTTCACCGATAATTTCAACTACCCGGAGCGTCAGTGGGATCGTGTCGCGACCGACAAGCGCATCCACGCTTGGATCGACAGGCGCGCGCCGCTCGCCGCCTGACGCAACAATGATCGCGAGCCGGCCGTACGGTCCACTTGCACCAGGCCGCGACTGCGTGCCGACAAACCATCTCTCGAGCCACACGCCGAAAGGCGCGACCTCTTGCCGTTTCGCCATGGAGCGCGATCGATGAACCCGCATCCCGATCCGGCGAGCTTCCGGGCGGCCGCTGCGCGATTCCCCACAGGCGTGACAGTCGTGGCGAGCATCGACCGCGACGGCACTCCGGTCGGCATGACGGCCAACAGCTTCACGACCGTCTCCACCAAACCGCCGACCGTGCTGGTCTCGGTGATGCGAGGGCGGACCTGGCAGGCGATCATGGATTCGAAGCGTTACGCCGTGAATGTCCTTCACGCGGAAGATCTCGCACTCTGCGCGCACTTCTCCGGCAGGCCGCGGGCCGAAGGCTCGCCATCGCTGGTCAACCGGGAAGAGTTTCCCGTCCTGTCGCAAGCGATCGCCCAGTTCGCTTGCGACGTGGTCCGGTCAATTGACGTCGCCGACCACACGCTGTTCATTGGCGAGGTCCGCTGGTGCCGGCAGCGAGACGGTTCCCCGCTCGCCTTTTATTCCAGCCGATTCTGCAACGGGCTCGGTGCAGCGATCATGCCCGCGGAGACAATCGCCTATCCCGCCGACGGATGGGCGATCTAAGGCGAAGCGCGAAGCCTTCGCGCGACGACCCCTGGAGAACCCGAAATTTGCGGCGCACTGGAGCGGTGGCCACACGGGAGAACGATCGCAAGCGCCAGCTGAGCAGGATGCCTGCCAAGCTCGTCTCAAAAGCCCCAACCGAGGCCGATGCAGCCGAGCTGGGCGGCGACCGGCGTTTGCGGCTCCGGTTCGAGTTTGAAGGTCAGCCAGTTGACCTTGCGGGTCGCCGCGCGGCCGGACGACATGCCCAAATGCGAAAGGGCCGCCCGAGGCGGCCCTGCTGCATCACCCTTCGAGCCAGAATCATGCTGGAAGGCTTCGACGTAAGGCTCACGGATGGCACATGGCACACCGAACGCGAGCGATTTCAATCGCTTAAAAAGGGGGTGGTGCCCAGGAAAGGACTCGAACCTTCACGGCCGTTAAGCCACTGGCACCTGAAGCCAGCGCGTCTACCAATTCCGCCACCTGGGCATGTGGAGCGGCTTAGTAAGGATCGGTTGCGCGCTTGTCAAATTCGCGATTGGAAATTCAAATACCCTGTACAGGATAAGGCCGATGGCGTATCGCCAGACGGTTAACCTACGTCAATCGCTCTCGAATCCCACAGGAATCACCCCATGGCATCGAACCTGGACACGCTGGTCACGGTCTTCGGCGGATCGGGTTTTCTGGGGCGGAACGTGGTCCGGGCGCTCTGCAAGCGCGATTACCGCGTCCGAGTCGCGGTGCGGCGGCCCGAGCTAGCCGGCCATCTGCAGCCGCTCGGCCGGGTCGGGCAGATCCATGCCGTCCAGGCCAATGTGCGCTACCCGGCCTCGGTCGAGGCGGCGATGCGTGATTCGCATATCGCCATCAACCTGGTCGGCATCCTGGCCGAGGGCGGTGGGCAGAGCTTCGATGCCGTGCAGGTGAAGGGCGCCGAGACCATCGCCAAGGCGGCGGCCGCGGCCGGCGGGCGGATGGTCCATGTCTCGGCGATCGGGGCCGACGCGGATTCGCCCTCGAGCTATTTCCGCGCCAAGGCGGGCGGCGAGGCAGCGGTGCTGGCGGCCTTGCCGTCGGCCACCATCATGCGGCCGTCGCTGCTGTTCGGGCCCGAGGATCAGTTCACCAACCGCTTTGCGGCGCTGGCACGGATGTCACCGGTGCTGCCGCTGGTCGGCGGCGGGGTCAACACGGTGCAGCCGGCCTATGTCGGCGACGTCGCGGACGCCGTGGTCCATGCCGTGGACGGCAAGGCGAAGCAGGGCGCAGCTTACGAGCTCGGCGGGCCGGAAGTGCTGACCATGCGCGAGGTGATGCAGATCATCCTCAAGATCACCCAGCGCGATCGCATGCTGGCGCCGCTACCGTTCGGCCTCGCCAAGTTCCAGTCGTACTTCCTGCAGTTCGCGCCGGGGCCGTTCACGCTGACGCCGGACCAGGTCGAGATGCTGCGTTCGGACAATGTGGTGTCCGACGCCGCCAAGGCCGCCGGCCTGACCTTCGCAGGCCTCGGCATCTCGCCGGATTCGATGGAAGCGATCGCCCCGCAATATCTCTGGCGCTTCCGCGCGACGGGTCAGTTCCAGAAGAAGAGCGCGTAGGCAGCTCTCTCCACCTGTCGTCCCGGCCAAGCCAACGGGTCGCGCGAACGCGCGCCCGATGACAGGCTCCGCGCGAGCCGGCACGGCACCACTACGCTTTTCCCACGCTACCAAGCCCTTCCCCGTCATCCCCGCGCAAAGGCTTTGCCTTTGTCGCTGGAGGTGCGAGCCTTGCGGCGCAATTGCGCCGCTGGGCGAGCCCCGAAGGATGAACGGCCGAGATCGGGGCCGTCGCCCTTCGAGACGGCCGCTTTGCGGCCTCCTCAGGGTGACGGTGATGGGATGGTGTCCGTCGCGCCTTACCGTCCCATCGCCAGCGCGATCAGGCCGAGCGTGCCGACGATCACGCGCCACCAGGCGAAGAAGGTGAAGCCGCGGCGGGTGACGAAGTTGAGGAAGGCCCGCACCACGATCATCGCCGTGATGAACGACACCACGAAGCCGACCGCGATGACGCTGAGATTGTCGGAGGTGAAGTCGGCGCGGTTCTTGTAGAAATCATAGGCGAACGCGCCGACCATGGTCGGGATCGCGAGGAAGAACGAGAACTCCGCCGCCGAGCGCTTGTCGGCGCCGAGCAGCATCGCCGCCACGATGCTGGCCCCCGAGCGCGACACGCCGGGAATCATCGCCAGGCACTGCGCGACGCCGATCCAGAAATACATCAGCAGCGGGAAGCGGGTCGCATCGTCCTCGTACACTTTGAGATCGAGCTGATCGACCCACAGCAGCACGGCGCCGCCGACGATCAGCGTGAAGCAGACCACCCAAGGATTGAACAGGAACTCCTTGATGTATTTGCCGGCGATCAGGCCGATCACGACCGCGGGCAGGAACGCCACCAGCACGCCGATCACGAAGCGGCGGTCGTCGGGATTGGTGAACATGCCGAGCGCCACGCGCCACAATTTGACGAAATAGAGCGCGAGGATCGCGAGGATCGCGCCGAGCTGGATCAGGATCGCGAAGCTCTTCCAGAAATTGCCTTCGCCCAGATTGAAGAAGCGCTCCGCAAGCAGCAGGTGGCCTGTCGAGGAGACCGGCAGGAACTCCGTGACGCCCTCGATGATGCCGAGAATCACCGCCCGCAGCATATCCGTCATCATGTTGTGGCCTGCCCTGTGTGGAAAACGGGATTCTTCTCGCTTATTCGCACATTGGCCGCAATCGCAAAAAATCGTCAAACAATGGGTTACCCGGCCGATTTGCTGAGCTATAGCGTTTTTGTGACCCGCACCATCTGCGGGGGTGGCTACCGGTTTGCGTGCTGACGCGACATAGAGACGACCGGAACTGGTCTGGCCAAAGCACAGGTCCAGGCCGCACAGGTTGATGATTTCTTAAGTGCCGCGAAACTACCAAGGGCTTCATGTACACGCTGTATCACCATCCGTTCTGTCCGCATTCGCGCTTCATTCGCCTCGTGCTCGGCGAGTATGGGCTCGATTTGCGTCTTGTGGAGGAACGGGTGTGGGAACGGCGCGAGGCGTTCCTGGCGCTCAATCCGGCAGCCACCACGCCGGTGCTGATCGCCGAGAGCTTTCCGCCGATTCCGGGTGCGCCTGTGATCGCCGAATATGTCGACGAGGCGCACGGCCTCGATGCCGGCGACCGGCGGCTGTTGCCGACGTCGACGGCCGAGCGCGTCGAGGTGCGCCGGCTGATGGCGTGGTTCAACGAGAAATTCTTCGAGGAAGCCTCCAACCCGCTGGTGACCGAGCGGATCTACAAGCGCTTCATGAGCGAGGACAATGGCGGCGGCCCGCCGGCGCCCGACATCATGCGCGCCGCCAAGGTCAATGTGCGCTATCATCTGAGCTATATCGGCTGGCTGGCGAAGACGCGGAACTATCTCGCCGGTGACCGCCTGACCTACGCGGATCTCGCCGCCGCGGCGCATCTCTCGGCGATCGACTATCTGGGCGACGTGCCATGGAGCGAGGACGACGCGGCAAAGTCGTGGTACGCGCGGGTGAAGTCCCGCCCGTCGTTCCGCCCGCTGCTCAGCGAATGGCTGGCGGGGGTGCCGGCGTCGCGCACCTATGTGGACCTCGACTTCTGAACCCGGCGGTCAGGCTCTCCCCTTCCGATCTCAAGGCAGCGCTTCAGCGCGAGGCGCATGCGCTCGGCTTCGATGCCATCGGCTTCACCGCGCCTGATGCGACCAGCGAGGCCGGAAAATATTTCCTCGAATTCCTCGGCTCCGGCGGCCATGGCGACATGGACTGGCTCGCGGCCAATCCGGAGCGGCGCGCCGACCCGCGCGTGCTGTGGGGCGGCGTGCGCTCGATCATCATGCTCGGCGTCAATTACGGGCCCGACGACAACCCGCTCGACATCCTCGCGCGACGGTCGCATGGCGCGATCTCGGTCTATGCGCAGGGCGACGACTATCACGACGTGATCAAGAAGCGGCTGAAGGTCCTGGCGCGCTGGCTCGCCACGATCACCGGCGATGAGGTGAAGGTGTTCGTCGACACCGCCGCAGTGATGGAGAAGCCGCTCGCCCAGGCCGCCGGCATCGGCTGGCAGGGCAAGCACACCAACCTCGTGTCGCGCGAATTCGGCTCGTGGCTGTTTCTCGGCGCGATCTATTCCGCCACCGAGCTGCCGCGCGATGATGCCGAGGCCGATCATTGCGGCAGCTGCCGCGCCTGCCAGGACATCTGTCCGACCGCGGCGTTTCCCGCGCCCTACAAGCTCGATGCGCGGCGCTGCATCTCGTATCTGACGATCGAGAACAAGGGTCCGATCCCGCACGAATTCCGCAAGAATATCGGCAACCGCATCTATGGCTGCGACGATTGCCTCGCGGTGTGTCCGTGGAACAAGTTCGCGCAAGCGGGGCGCGAGCAGAAGCTTGCCGCGCGCGATGCGTTGCGGGCGCCCGCGCTCGCCGATCTCGCACGGCTCGATGATGCCGCATTCCGCGCGCTGTTCACAAAGTCGCCGGTCAAGCGCATCGGCCGCGACCGCTTCATCCGCAATGTGCTGATCGCGATCGGCAACTCCGGTGACGCAAGCCTTGTCGGCGAAGCGCGGCGTTTGCTCGACGACGCGAGCCCGCTGGTACGCGGCGCCGCGGTGTGGGCGCTGTCGCAGCTGATCACGCGCGATGCGTTCGCGGCGCTGGCGTCGCGCGCCGGCGGCGAGCCTGACGTCACCGTGCAGCAGGAGTGGCGCGCGGCCACCGCCTCTTGATTTCATCGCGCCATTCCCGTCATGGTCGTACGCCATGACAAACCAGCCCTTCTTCACCAGGCACGGCGACGGCTTCATGCCGACATCCGTTGCGAACGGACCGTGGAGTCCGGAATCCCTGCACGGCCGCGTCGTGATCGGCCTGCTCGCCTTCGTCATCGAGGAGCGCCACGGCTCCGACGAGTTCGTCCCGGCGCGGCTGACAATCGACATGTTCCGGCTGCCCAACATCACGACGCCGATCGAGGTGACGACAAGGCTCGTGCGCGACGGCATGCGCATCAAGATGATCGAGGCCGAGTTTGTCTCCGGTGGCACCAGCATGGCGCGCGCCTCCTGCCAATTGTTGCGCAGGACGGAAAATGCGCCCGGCAATGTGTGGTCGCCGCCGAACTGGCAGGTGCCGGCGCCATCGGACATTCCGAAGCCGACCGATCCGAGGCTCGGCATGAACGGCAAATGGGAGACGCGGCCGATCGTCGGCCATATGGGCTCGCTCGGCGAGCGCCGGCTCTGGATGAGCGAGGTGCGCGAGCTCGTCGCGGGCGTGAAGATGACGCCGTTCGTCCATGTCGCGACCGGCGCGGATTTCGCCAGCCCCTTCGCCAATGCCGGCGACCAGGGGCTCGGCTACATCAACAGCGACGTCACGATCTATCTGCATCGCTTGCCGGTGACCAACTGGATCGGCTTCGAGGTCGTCAACCATCACGCCACCGACGGCATCGCGATCGGCGAATGCTGGCTCTATGACGAGAAGGGTCCGATCGGCACCTCCACGGTGGCGGCGCTCGCCCAGCGCAAGCCGATGACCAATCCGCCACCGCCATGATTGTCATTCCCCGGTGCGCAATTGCGCACCTGAGGGCGATGCGCAGCATCGAACCCGGAATCCATCGGGCCGTAAAGACCAACGGAGAAATGGATTCCGGGTTCGCGCTTCGCGCGCCCCGGAATGACGACGGGGGGATTGAGGCTTAGACTAAGCCAGATGCCGCTGCATCTCCGGCCGCGCTTTCAGCTCCGCGCCCTGCTTGCCGACGATCTTGGCGATCCGCTCCGGCGCGAAGTTCAAATCGACGAAGGCCGGCGCGGTGTTGGCGACCTCGTGGTACTCCGTGATCTTGCCGTCGCGCAGCCGCATGATCGCGACGCCCTCGAACATCGCACGCGCGCCCTTGGCTTCCGGCAAGGTCGAGCGGTAGCTGAACGTGTAGCGCGCGTAGAGCGTCGTGCCATCGCTCACGGGATCATGCATCACCCAGCGGAAATCGGTCGCGGTCCGGTAGAACCAGTCGTCGATCATCTCGGCGATTTTGCCGTGGCCCTTGAAGGCACCGTAAAACACGTCGTGATAGACGCCGTCCTCGGTGAAGAGATTTGCAAAGGCCTTGCCGTTGCGCTGTTCGACCGCGTCGCAGAACGCGCGCAGCATTGTCGTGGTGTCCATTGGTATTCTCTCCCGGCTCCTCGCTTCTTCTTCCCTCTCCCCTTGTGGGAGAGGGTGGATCGAATGAGCGAGAGCTCATTCGAGACGGGTGAGGGGTCTGTGTCCGCGGAGAGAACCCCTCATCCGGCGCGGACATCGTCCGCGCCACCTTCTCCCACAAGGGGAGAAGGAAAAAAGCTTAGCCGATCTCCGCCACCGCGGCGATGATGCGGGCGATGTCCTGCGGACGCGACAAGCGATGGTCGCCGTCCTGGATCATGGTGAGCACGACGTCCTCGGCCGGCAGGCGGTGCACCAGCGCGAAGGCGTGCTTCCACGGCACGTCGGGATCCTGCGCGCCCTGCAGGATGCGCACCGGGCAGCCGACGTCGATCTTGCTTCCGAGCAGCAAATGATTGCGGCCCTCTTCGATCAGGTTGCGGGTGATCGGATAGGGCGTGCCGTCGCCATATTCGGACGGACGCAGCCACATACCCTTGGCCTCGATCTCGGCGCGGACCTCCGGCGAGAAGGCCTTCCACATCAGTTCCTCGGTGAAGTCGGGCGCCGGCGCGATCAGCACGAGGCCGGCGAGCTGTGCTTTCGCGTTCCCGCGCCGCATGATCTCGCGCGCAAGCAGCAGCGCCATCCAGCCGCCCATCGAGGACCCGATCACGACCTGCGGCCCACTGCAGAACTGCGAGAACACGGCCACGCTCTCCTCGAGCCAGCGGCCGATGGTGCCGTCGGCGAAATCGCCGCCGGATTCGCCGTGGCCGGAATAGTCGAACCTGACGCAGCCGCGGCCGTGCTCGGCCGCCCACGCATCGAGCGCGAGCGCCTTGGTGCCGGCCATGTCGGACTTGAAGCCGCCGAGCCAGAACAGCCCGGGATTGCTGCCGGCACGGGCCCGCACCGCGATCCGGCGCGCCTCGCTGCCCTCGCCGACCTCGATGAAGGCAGGTTCCTGTTCCGATGCGGCGGTTTGGCTCATGGTTCGGTCACTCGCGTGTCAGACATCTGCTTTTCAATTGTCGCGCGGCACCGGTCAACGGCTGCGACCCCTGCCTTGCGGAGCAGACGCGCCCGCTATATGTGCCGGGCGTGGCCAAAATGCCTCGCAATTGGCGGTTTTGCCGCTTAAAGAAGCGAGTTCGCTTGCCCGTTGCAGCATCTTGCTTCAAAATATCCGCCTTCCCTTTCACAACTTTGGAGAGTTACCCATTCGCCGTCCCAATAGAGCCCCGCCCACAGTCGCCAAAGAAGGGCCGCGCACCAATGACGAGATTCGCAACGCACAGATCCAGCTGATCGATGCGGAGGGTGTCAATCAGGGCACCGTCGAAACCATGGTGGCCATCAAGATGGCCATGGATGCCGGCATGGATCTCGTCGAGATTTCGCCGAATACCAGCCCTCCCGTCTGCAAGATCATGGACTACGGGAAGTACAAGTATTCCGCGCAGAAGAAGGCTGCCGAAGCTCGCAAGAAGCAGAAGGTCGTCGAGATCAAGGAGATCAAGCTCCGCCCGATGATCGACGATCACGACTATGACGTGAAGATGCGCGCGATGCAGCGCTTCTTCGAGGAAGGCGACAAGGTCAAGATCACCTTGCGCTACCGTGGTCGTGAGATGGCGCACCAGGAGATCGGCACCAAGCTGCTGGACAAGGTGAAGGCCGACGTCGCCGAATTCGCCAAGGTCGAGCAGGACGCGAAGTTCGAGGGCCGCCAGGTCGTGATGGTTCTGGCGCCACGCTAGTTCGAATTTGTCGCTTTGTTGAAATGAAATGGCCCGTCAGGCGATCTGGCGGGCTGTTTCGTTTCCGTAGCCCGGATGGAGCGCAGCACATCCGGGGGGCCGGTGCGTCCGCGGCGCGACCTGCCCCGGATTGCGCCGCGCTCCATCCGGGCTACCCGGTTCCGGCCCCGATTCCCCGCCTGAAACGTTGCAAAACCGCCGATCCTCTGTCATAAGCCGGGCCTTCGCCGCCCGGCTGATCAAGGGCTGCCGTGGCGACGGTTCGTGCAGGTTCTTTCAATTCGGAAAAAACCTTAGCACTTTCAACGCTCTAACGAGCATTTTAGCCGGCCGGACGCCTCTCGGGGCGATTTTCGTGCTGTGCGACAGGAGAGCCAAATGCCCAAGTTGAAGACCAAGTCGGGCGCTAAAAAGCGCTTCAAGGTGACCGCCACTGGCAAAGTCATGCACGCCCAGCGCGGCAAGCGCCACGGCATGATCAAGCGGACGAAGAAGCAGATTCGTCAGCTCCGCGGCACCCGCGTGCTGTTCAAGACCGACGGCGACAACGTCAAGAAGTACTTCTTGCCGAACGCCTGATCGCACCGATCGCTTGAACCCTCGCCGCGACTGCGCGGCGCCCCGTCACCTCTTCCAGATCAAGGATTTCCGTCATGTCTCGCGTCAAACGCGGTGTGACCGCTCACGCCAAGCACAAGAAAGTCTACAAGGCCGCCAAGGGCTATTACGGCCGCCGCAAGAACACCATCCGCGTCGCCAAGCAGGCCGTCGAAAAGGCCGGCCAGTACGCCTTCCGCGACCGCAAGCGCAAGAAGCGCACCTTCCGCGCGCTCTGGATCCAGCGCATCAACGCCGCGGTCCGTCCGTTCGGCATGACCTACAGCGTGTTTATCAACGGCCTCTCCAAGTCGGGCGTCGTCGTCGACCGCAAGGTGCTGTCGGATCTCGCGATCCACGAGCCGGTTGCGTTCCAGGCGATCGCCGAGAAGGCCAAGGCCGCGCTGGCCGCCTGATCCTAGCGGGCGGCCCTAACGCGATTTGGGGCCCGCCTTCAGCGCCTTCTGCGAATAGCGCTGGGCGACGATCGCCCGGCAGAACGCCGTGAACGAGCGGTACATGGTGCCGCTTTCGTGGTCGTATTTGTGGTCGCAGCGCTTGAGCTGGCCGGCATAGGCCTTCTTCTGCGACGCTCCGAGGCCGGACAGGAAGTCCCCCTCGCACCTCTTCTCGACCACGGCGCCGAACTGGACGTCTCCGCTGGCGCCGTATTCGCACGCCTCGAAGATCTTCATCGCGCGGTTGCAGCTCGGCGCCTTCTGAAGCTCCGCGATGATGTCGTCCATCTGGGTCGATTTGGCGGGACATTCCTCGGTCGCGGCATGCGCCGTGGTGAGCATCAACAGCACCGCCGGCACGGCCAGGCAAGATCGCAGCAACATCGCGTGGGCCTCCTTGAACTCCCCTTGGGTAGCCCGGCCTCCGCGCGGGGTTCAATGCTGCCGGCCATCGGCCCGAAATGACCGGCTTTTTGCTTGACGTTACCGCCTTCGGGCGGCGACAACCCAGCCGAATTTTGGCGCATGGTACCGGTTCGGGCAGCGGTTCTTCCCACCGGATCATGCTCCGCTCAAGCGCAGGAATTGACCGTGTCCGACCTCGCAACGCTCGAACAATCCATCCTCGACCAGATCGCCTCAGCCGCTGACGAGGCCGCCCTCGAGGCGGTCCGCGTCTCGGCGCTCGGCAAGAAGGGCTCGATCTCGGCCTTGCTCGCCACCCTCGGCAAGATGTCGCCGGACGAGCGCAAGACCGAAGGCGCCAAGATCAACCTCGCCAAGGATGCGGTGACGCAGGCGCTCGCGGCCAGGCGCGACGTGCTGAAAGCGGCCGCGCTCGATGCGCGCCTCGCCGCCGAGACCATCGACGTCACGCTGCCGCTGCGCGAGGCGCCGGCGGAGACCGGCCGCATCCATCCGCTGAGCCAGGTCTGGGACGAGCTCACCACGATCTTCGCCGACATGGGCTTTGCGGTCGCCGAAGGTCCCGACATCGAAACCGACGACTACAACTTCACCAAGCTGAACTTCCCCGAAGGCCATCCGGCGCGCGAGATGCACGACACCTTCTTCTTCAACCCGAAGGAGGACGGCTCGCGCATGCTGCTGCGGACCCACACCTCGCCGGTGCAGGTGCGCACCATGCTGACCCAGCAGCCGCCGATCCGCGTGATCTGCCCGGGCCGCACCTATCGCATCGATTCCGACGCGACGCACACGCCGCAATTCCATCAGGTCGAGGGCCTCGTGATCGACAAGGGTTCGCATCTCGGCCACCTCAAATGGATCCTGCACGAGTTCTGCAAGGCGTTCTTCGAGGTCGACCACATCAACATGCGGTTCCGGCCGTCGTTCTTCCCGTTCACCGAGCCGTCGCTCGAGGTCGACATCCAGTGCCGCCGCGACAAGGGCGAGATCCGCTTCGGCGAGGGCGAGGACTGGCTGGAGATTCTCGGCTGCGGCATGGTGCACCCCAACGTGCTGCGCGCCTGCGGCCTCGATCCCGACGTCTACCAGGGTTTTGCCTGGGGCATGGGCATCGACCGCATCGCGATGCTGAAATACGGCATCGCCGACCTGCGCCAATTGTTCGACAGCGACGTGCGCTGGCTCAGCCACTACGGCTTCAAGCCGCTCGACATCCCGTCGATCGCGGGAGGGCTGAGTACGTGAGTCAGGTTCTCCTTGACCTACGTCGCGCTCTCTCCGACAGCGCAACGTCCTTCCGAGCAAGTGGCTTACGCCTCTCCCCAATCCTCCCCCGCAAAGGGGGAGGGAGCCCTGCCGCCGTCGCAAGCACGCTAGTCAACACCAACAAGAACCGAGGCATGCAGCCGTGAAGTTCACCCTCTCCTGGCTGAAGGAACATCTCGAGACCGACGAGCCGCTCGACAAGCTCGCTGACAAGCTCACCATGATCGGGCTCGAGGTCGAGAACATCGAGGACAAGGCGAAGGCGCTGGCGCCGTTCACCATCGCGCGTGTGATCTCGGCCGAGCAGCATCCGAATGCCGACCGGCTGCGTGTCTGCATGGTCGACACCGGCGACGGCGGCGCGCCGGTGCAGGTGGTCTGCGGCGCGCCGAATGCGCGTGCCGGGCTGATCAGCGTGTTCTCGCCGCCCGGCACCTACATCCCCGGCAAGAACATCACCCTCGGCGTCGGCACTATCAGAGGCGTCGAGAGCCGCGGCATGCTGTGCTCGGCGGCGGAATTGCAGATCTCCGAGGATCACGACGGCATCATGGAGCTGCCGGCGGACGCGCCGCTCGGCAAGGGCTATGCCGACTGGGCCGGGCTCGGCGATCCCACCATCGAGATCAATTTGACGCCGAACCGGCAGGACTGCACCGGCGTGCACGGCATCGCGCGCGATCTGTCCGCCGCCGACATGGGCAAGTTCAAAGACCCCGGCATCAGGCCGATCAAGGGCGAATTCCCCTGCCCGGTCGAGGTGAAGGTGGAAGACGCCACGCTGTGTCCGGGCTTCGCGCTGCGGCTGGTGCGCGGCGTGAAGAACGGCCCGTCGCCGGAATGGCTGCAGAAGCGGCTGACCTCGATCGGGCTGCGCCCGATCAACGCGCTGGTCGACATCACCAACTTCATGACCTACGACCGCGCCCGCCCGCTGCACGTGTTCGACGCCAGGAAGGTGCAGGGCAACCTCACCGTCCGCCGCGCCAAGGACGGCGAGACGCTGCTCGCGCTCGACGGCCGCACCTATACGCTCGACAGCAACATCTGCGTGATCGCCGACGAGCACGGCGTCGAATCGCTCGCCGGCATCATGGGCGGCGAAGCCTCGGGCTGCGACGACAACACCACCGACGTGCTGATCGAATCGGCGCTCTGGAACGAGATCAACATCGCGCAGACCGGCCGCAAGCTCGGCATCAATTCGGACGCGCGCTATCGCTTCGAGCGCGGCGTCGATCCGGCCTTCATGGTGCCCGGGCTCGAGCTCGCGACCAAACTGGTGCTGGCGCTGTGCGGCGGCACGCCGTCCGAGAACGTCGTGGTCGGCAAGCAGTTCGGCGAGGATCGCGTCATCGACTTCCCGCTCAGTGAAGTGAAGCGCCTCGCCGGCATCGAGGTGCCGCTGGTCGAGGTGAAGCTGATCCTCACCCGGCTCGGCTTCATGCTGGCCGGCAACGGCCCCGTGGTGAAGATCGCGATCCCGTCCTGGCGCACCGACGTGCACGGCAAGGCCGACATCGTCGAGGAGATCGTGCGCATCGTCGGCGTCGACAAGGTGCCGATGACGCCGTTCGAGCGCGGCGAGGAGCCGCGCAAGCCGGTGCTGACGCCGATGCAGCTGCGCACCCGCCGTGCCAAGCGCGCGCTCGGCGTGCGCGGCATGGTGGAAGCCGTGACCTGGTCGTTCATCACCAATGACGCGGCAAAACTGTTCGGCGGCGGCCAGAGCGAGCTCGTGCTCGCCAACCCGATCGCGGCCGATCTCTCCGACATGCGGCCGAGCCTGCTGCCGGGCCTCGTTGCGGCGGTTCAGGCCAACATCAACCGCGGCTATCCCGATGTGGCGCTGTTCGAGGTCGGCCAGGTGTTCCGCGGCGACCGCCCGGAGGACCAGCTCGTGGCCGCCTCCGGCGTGCGCCATGGCTTCGCCTCGGCGAAGGGGATCGGGCGGCACTGGACCGGCTCGGCTGTGGCGGATGCGATGGATGCCAAGGCCGACGCCTTCGCCGTGCTGGCGGCCGCCGGCGCGCCGATGCAGGCGCTGCAGATCGTCCCCGGCGGTCCGGCCTGGCTGCATCCGGGACGCTCCGGCACCATCCAGATCGGCCCGCAGAACGTGCTCGGCACTTTCGGCGAGCTGCATCCGCGTGCGGCCGAGGCGCTCGGCGCCGACGGCCCGATGATCGTGTTCGAGGTGATCCTCGAGCGCATCCCGCAAGGCAAGCAGCGGGCGACGCGCGCGAAGCCGGTGCTGGAGCTCTCGGCATTCCAGCCGGTGTCGCGCGACTTCGCCTTCATCGTCGATCGCAGCGTCAAGGCGGGCGACATCGTCCGCGCGGCGCAGAATGTCGACAAGAAGCTGATCACTGATGTGACCGTGTTCGACGTCTACGAAGGCAAGGGCATCGACCCCGACAAGAAGTCGATCGCGATCGCGGTGACGATCCAGCCGCGCGAGAAGACCATGACCGACCAGGAGATCGACGCGGTCGCCGCCAAGGTCGTCGCCGATGTGACCAAGAAGACCGGCGGCACGCTGCGCGGGTGATGTGAACCACAGGCGGTCTATTGCACCGTCACCCTGAGGAGGCCGCGTAGCGGCCGTCTCGAAGGGTCGACGGCCCCGCCTGTGGCCGTGCATCCTTCGAGGCTCGCTCTGCTCGCACCTCCAGCGACAAAGGCGAAGCCTTTGCGCGGGGATGACGGGTCTGAGTAGGGGCGCTTTGAGTTGCCAGCCAGCTAGTCGAATCTCGTTATCCTTTCATGACCTCCTTCAGCCTGATCCCCTCCGACATCTCGACCAGCATCGCGCTCGCGATCTGCGCGATCGCCTTCGTGTCGGGCACGGCGCGCGGCTTCTCGGGCTTCGGCTCGGCGCTGATCTTCATGCCGCTCGCGAGCAGCGTCGCGGCGCCGCGGCTGGTGGCGGCGCTGCTGCTCATCATCGACTTCATCGCCGCCACGCCGCTGCTGCCGAACGCGTGGACACATGCCGACCGCAAGGCGACCGCGGTCATGGTCGCCGGCGCGCTGGTCGGCGTTCCCATCGGCACCTATTTCCTGACCGTGCTCGAGCCTGTCACGACGCGCTGGATCATCTCCTGCTTCGTCGCGGCGCTGCTCGCACTGCTGCTGTCGGGCTGGCGCTATCACGGCAAGGAGCACGTCGCCCTCTCCGTCGGCGTCGGCGGCCTCTCCGGCTTCTGCAGCGGCCTCGCGCAAACCGGCGGCCCGCCGATCGTCGCCTACTGGCTGGGCCGCCCGATCTCGTCGGTGATCTCGCGCGCCAATATCGTGCTGTTCTTCGGCGCCTCGGACTTCTTCTCGCTGGTCAGCTACTGGTTCACCGGCTTGATCACGATCGAATCGGTCAAGTTCTCGCTGATCGTCGGCCCGATCTACGGCATCGGCGTCTGGTTCGGCGCCGCGCTGTTCGGCAAGGCGAGCGAAAAGGTGTTTCGCGCGATCTGCTACGCGCTGATCGCGGCTGCCGTCATCGTCGGCCTGCCGGCGCTTGATGGCATCCTGCGCGGCGGCTAGGGTCGCAGCATTCAAACGAGACCAGGGAGACACCGATGATCGATCGCCGCAACGCATTGAAACTGGCGCTCGGCAGCGCCGCCGTGCTCGCGGCACCGGGCGTGCGCGCGCAAACCGACAAGGCGCGGACCCGCATCGTGTTCCTCGGCACCAAGGGCGGGCCGCGCGTCGGCAACGGCGCTTCGAACCCCGCCAATCTCGTCGTCGTCAACGATACCCCGTTCGTGATCGATTGCGGCATGGGCGTCAGCCGCCAGCTCGTGCGCGCGGGCGTGCCGATCCCGCAGGTCAAGTACATCTTCATCAGCCATCATCATTCCGATCACAATCTGGAATACGGCAATCTGTTCTACAACGCCTGGGCGGCCGGCCTCTCGACGCCGATCCATTCGTTCGGCCCCAAGGGCATCGAGGCGATGACCAAAGAATATTGGGAGCTGAACAAGTTCGACGTCGAGACCCGGATCGAGGACGAAGGCCGGCCCGACCCGCGCAAGCTGCTGATCGCGAAAGACATCAGCGACGACGGCGTGGTGCTGAAGACATCGGATGTCACCGTGACCGCGTTCCGGACGCCGCACCCGCCGATCACGGATAACTTCGCCTACAAGTTCGAGACCCCGGACGGCACCATCGTGTTCTCCAGCGACACCGCCTACAACCCGAAGCTCGCCGAATTTGCCAAGGGCGTCGACGTGCTGGTGCACGAATGTCTCTACGTCCCCGCGGTCGATCGCCTGGTTGCCACGACCAAGAACGGCGCCACGCTGAAGAAGCATCTGCTCGACAGCCACACCTCGACCGAGGACGTCGGCCGCATCGCAGCCGCCGCCGGCGTGAAGACGCTGGTGCTGAGCCACTTCGTCCCCGGCGACGATCGGCAGGTCACCGACGATGACTGGACGAGGGACGTGAAGAAGAACTATTCCGGCCGCATCGTGGTGGCCAAGGATCTGATGGAGCTGAAGCTGCCGGTGTGAAAAGACAAATCATGTCGCGAGAATGCGGATTCATGACCACCTGCTGCGCAACATCCTCGGTGTCGTCCCTGCGAACTCAGGGAGCCATAACCACGAATGGTTATTGCTGAACGATGGTGGAACGACGAGTCCCGATCACAACATCTGCTGCGGCGTATGGGTCCCTGCTTTCGCAGGGACGACATCTGTTGTGCGGCAGCACTCGCCACCAATCGCCGCACACACCACGGTAAGGCCGGCCGCGCTCAACCGTCACCTCACCCGACCGTCAATTCATCGCCCCGGAGCGAGGCGACGTGCGGCGCTTGTGTTTTGCGGCGGGCGCTGCGGGCGCCGGTGTCGCTTCCTTCGCCCCGCCGATCCTGCGCAGCGCGGCGTCGGCGGCGCGCTCGCCGCTGTCCCAGGCGCCGTCGATCGTGCCCCACAGCGTCTCATGGGTGGCCTCGCCCGCGAGATACATGGCGCCGATCGGCTCGGCCAGGATCCGGCGCGAGAATTGTGCGCCGGGTGCAGCAGCCGACATCGCGCCCATAGTGAAGGGCTGTGCATTCCAGCGCGTCGCGCTGGTCTTCTTAACGGCGGCGCCGACCTCGCTGCCATAGAGCTTGGTCAGCCATTCCACCGCGAAAGCCGACATCGCCTGCTCGCCTTGCGCCGACAGGTCGCGGCCGAACGAGCCTGCGACGTCGATCGTGCACAGCGAAGAGCCTGCGATATTGCCGTAGAGCAGCGCCGTCTTGGTCGAATTGCTCTGCTCGATGATGACGTCATCGCGCGACAGCCCGAGCGGATTGCCGGGGATCTGCAGCGCGATGCGATCGTAGCTGCCGAGGCTGAGCTTGGCGGCGGCATCGAGCGCGCGCTTCGGAAGCTCCGGCGCGAATTTGATATTGCCGCTCGCAAGCACGTTGCTCGACACCGTGACGATGGCGGCACGCGCGGTGATCTTGCCGGAGGGCGTCTCGACCATGACGTCGCGATTGCTCCACAGGATACGCTGCGCCGGCGTCGACAGCGCCAGCGGCAGTCCCTCACCGAGCTTTGCGATCAGCGCGCCGAGCCCCTGCCGGCAGGCGATCGCGGTGTTGCGATCCTGCGCGCGCACCTTGTCGACGGCGGAAAGATCCTTCAGATCCTTGCCGCAGAAACTGGGCCCGAGCAGGAATTCCGCGGTGCCGGCCCAATCGCCGAGGTCCTTCGGCATCGCTGCGGCGCAGGCAATATCGGCCTTGCGCGCAGCGTCGTCGATCGCGCGATTGGCGCGCACCAGCGCCGCCAGAAACTCCTCGGTCTCGCCGGGACGGGCGTAGCGCCGGCCAATGCGAATCTTCTGCCCCGCAGGCGCCGTGACGATGTCGAGGCCCGCGGAGCGGGCCAGCCGGATCATCGGATTGGTCTCGGGATTGTGCATCCAGCGCGCGCCGCGGTCGAACGGCACGCCGAATGTCGACGCATCGGTCTGGCAGCGGCCGCCGACCTGGCCCGCCGCCTCCACCACGATCACCTTGCGGTTGGCGGCCGCGATCCGTCGCGCCGCGGCAATGCCTGCGGCACCCGCGCCGATCACGACGATGTCGGCCTCGCGCGGCGGCGGCGCAGCAAGCACCCGGCCGCCCAGCGCAGGCACCAGCGCGAAAGCTGCGGACGCCGACAGGAAATCGCGGCGGGTCACTGTCATGACATAGCTTCTGGCATGGTTTCCGGGGACTTGCGGAGAACGGGAACGCTTCGCGAACTGTGCCGCATCTCACCGACCGCAGCAACCATCATGGTAAATCAATCATGATTGATCCGCCGATGGCATGAACTAAATTGCAACAGCTTGCGACCATGATTAAGTGAAACACAAGCGGTCATAGAACCGCTGGGGGGAATCCATGGGCGTAATGCTCGATACCGTCGGTAAATGGATCGCGGGGTACCTGCAGAAGGAAGTGCCCGGTTACGAGCCGTTCACGCCGAGCGACCCGGACCATCTGCGGAGCATCATGCAGCCCGGCGACGTGCTGCTGGTCGAAGGCAACAACCGGATTTCCGGCATCATCAAATACCTCACGCAGTCGACCTGGTCGCACGCCGCGCTGTTTGTCGGACCGATCGACGGCGCGGTCGAGCCTGACGGCGAACAGCATGTGCTGATCGAGGCCAATATCGGCGAAGGCGTGACCTCCGCGCCGCTGTCGAAATATCTCGCTTACCACACCCGCCTCTGCCGTCCGGTCGGCCTGTCGTTCGAGGACCGCACCACGGTGTGCCGCTACGCCATCAACCGCATCGGCTTCGGCTACGACACCAAGAACATCGTCGATCTCGCGCGCTATCTGTTTCCGCTGCCGATCCCGCAGCGCTGGCGCCGCCGCATGATCGCGTTCGGCTCCGGCGATCCGACCAAGATCATCTGCTCGGCGCTGATCGCGCAGGCGTTCGACGCCGTGCGCTATCCGATCCTGCCCAAGATCACGCGCGCCGCCAGCCGCAAGGCGCGCCGCGAGATTCTGCATATCCGCGATTCCTCGCTCTACATGCCGCGCGACTTCGACATCTCGCCCTATTTCGAAGTCGTCAAACCCACCATCGTGCACGGTTTCGACTACACGGCCCTGCACTGGGCCGACAAGCAGAAGCCGCTCCAGGAGGTGGCGGGCGAATTCGGTGTGTTTCCAGAACGTAAGTCGCCGCCGCTTGTTCCTGAAGCGATTGACGAAGAGACGGCGCTTCCGGCTGCGGAAATGACCGCGGAAGGTCGCGCGCCGGTGTGACGATCAGAATGTTGCCGCAAGCGTCAGCCGAACGGCAAGCGGCTCGGCAGGATGCACATGGCGGTCGGCGACGCCATCGATCGGCTCGCCCGGCAGCCGCGACAGATAGTAGTATTCGATCTGGTTGGTCTGCGCGTTGAAGAGATTGAGGACGTCGAGCTGCAGCCGCATCCCGTTGTCGAATTTGTAGCCGGCGCGGGCGTTGACGATGAATGACGACAGCGAGCGCACGCTGTCATCCTCGATCAGCGGGCGCGGGCCGAAATAGCGGGCGCGCAGGCTGCCGAACCAGCCGGTCTCGCGGCCGAAGGTGACGCCGCCGCTGGCGACCCGTGCCGCCGCACCCGGAATGAAATTGCCGGCCGGATCGACATCCGTGAAGCGGGCGCGGGTATAGGCGAGGTCGAAATCGAGGCTCACCCACGGCAGGAGCTTGTACTGGTTGGTCCACTCGACGCCGACGCGCCGGCTCGGCCGGCTCGGCTCGGTGGTGCCGGCATCGCCGACGAACAGCAGCTCGGAATCGAAATCGAGCACGAACACGGCGAGCGACGAGGTGAGGCCGTCGATCGCCCTGGTGCGGATGCCGAGCTCGGCGCCCTTCGAGCGCACCAGCAGCGGCACGCGCTCGAGCGGCGTCACCTTGTCATTGGGATCGACGGTGATGGTCGCGCCCCTGATGTCGTTGGAATGCAGGCCGAAGCCGGCATTGCCGTAGAACTCGGTCCTGGACCAGGGGCCGAGCACGATGCCGGCCTTCGGGCTCGTCATCGCCGCCCGGGCGTTGCCGGAATTCTGCGGCGTGTCGCTCAGCACATGGCCGGCGAAATAATCCTCGCGGATGCCGACCGTGGTGCGCAGCCAGTCGGTCCAGCGCGCGGTGGTATCGGCCCACAGCGCGACGCTGCCCTCCTGCACCTGGTCGTTGCGCACGGTGGACAGGATCTCGCGCTGCGCGGTCTTGAACAGGCCGACATTGATGTCGTCGTAGCGGGTCTGCACGCCGACCCGGGTCTGCGTATCGATGCCGGCGAAGCGAAGGTCGAAAGCATGGCTGGCGTCGAGGCCATAGACGGTGCGCCTGTCGGTCTGGCTGAACTGGTCGCCGTTGACGGGGTCGTCGAGGAAATAGGTGAAGTTGTTGTCAAGCTGCAGCGAGGAGCGGATCACATAGGCGTTGAGCTTGCTCTGCCCGTAGTCGCTGGACTGCGCCCAGTTGCCGGACAGGCTGAAGCGGCTGGCGGTGCCGCCATCGGTCGGATCGAGCGTGCCATAACGGCCGATCAGGCCCTGGTCGATCGCACGTTGCGCGACCTGGTCGGTCGAATTCCAGCCGTTGGAATAGGCCATCGCGGTCAGCGAGAAGCCGTCGGTCGCGGTACCCTGGCTATAGCGCAGTACGCCGTTGAGCTTGCGAATGTCGTCGGGCACGTCCCACGGGCCATTGTATTTGTTGGCCTCGAAGGCTGCGAGCAGCGTGCCATCGCCGGCCTTGGCCGAGCTGGCTGCCATCGCGCGCTGATAGCCGAAGCTGCCAACCGTCAGCTCGGCGATGCTCTTCGGCAGTCCGTTCAGATAATTGATGTCGACCGCGCCGGCGGAAGCGAAGTCGCCCTTGTCCGCGTAGTATGGACCCTTGCGGACGTCCATCGACCGGATCAGCTCCGGGATCAGGAAATTGATATCGGCATAGCCCTGGCCGTGACCGTGGGTCGGCATGTTGACCGGCATGCCGTCGATGGTGATGGCGAGGTCAGTGCCGTGATCGAGATTGAAGCCGCGCAGAAAATATTGATTGGCTTTGCCCTCGCCGGAATGCTGAGTGACGATCAGACCCGGCACCACCTCCAGAACTTCGCCGACGCGCGAGATCGGCCGCGCATTCACCTCGTCGCCGCTGATCTGCCGCGCGCTGGCGGCGGTCGGTTGCAGATCGGACGCGGACACGGTCGCCGAGCCGCCGGTGATTCCGTCGCTCGCAGCGGTGGGCTGGCTCGGTTGGAGCGCTGCGGGCTTGCGGCCGCCGCCGGCTACACGGCGCGGACGCTGGGACGGTCTGGCGTGCCTGGGTGGCCCCTGGTCCGGCAACGTTACCGTCACCGGCGGCAACTGGCCGGGCACGGTGGCGACCGTCTGCGCTTCGGCGGCCGGCGCGAATGCTGCAATGGAGGCGGCGGCGGGAAATATCCGCAATGCAGTACGACGCAACGCCCATGCCCCCGCATGATACCTGTTACAGTCACGCGACGACCGCACCAGTCCAACCAACCCCGGCAAAGCGACGCTAGCAAGCACAGTATGACGTTACAAGAAAAATGTCATACCGCCAGGCAATCGAGCCACCACGGATAATCCATGCAACGCATCACCATCACCATCGAGGATGACCTGCTCGCGGAGATCGACGCCGCCGCCGAGGCGCGCGGCTATCAGAACCGCTCCGAGATCATCCGCGATCTCGCACGCGCTGGCTTGCAGCAGAGCACGGAGAACGCGCCGTCAGGGCAGTGCGTCGCCGCATTGGTCTATGTCTACGACCACGCCGCGCGCGATCTGTCGAAGCGGCTGGTGCAGAATTTCCATGGCCATCACGACCTGTCGCTGGCGACGCTGCACGTCCATCTCGACGACGACAGCTGCATGGAGGTGACGGCGCTGAAGGGTGCCAGCAGCGAGGTCCGCCATCTCGCCGATCACGTCATCGCCGAACGCGGCGTGCGTTACGGCCGCGTCGTGATGATCCCGACCGCCCCGGACAAGAAGCCGCGCAAGCGGGGGCACGGGCACGATTGAGAGCGTGTCGTCTCGTAGCCCGGATGGAGCGCAGCGAAATCCGGGAAGCTCGGTCCGCGGGCGCGAGGCCCCGGATTGCGCTGCGCTCCATCCGGGCTACGCAATGAGTACGCTACGCCGCCCTCGCCTTGGTGCCGCGCGGCAGGCCGGCGCGGGCGAGGCCGCCATAGAGCGCCTCGTTCGGCATCTCCGATTTCAGGATCGCGCGCACCTCGACCAGGCGATCGAGATCGATGCCGGTCGGAAATCCCTTGCTCTCGCAGAGAAAGACGAGGTCCTCGAACACGACATTGCCGGTGGCGCCCGGCGCGAACGGGCAGCCGCCGAGGCCGCCGAGCGAGCCGTCGAGCACGCGGGCGCCCTCATCGAGCGCGGCGGAAGCATTCGCGATGCCCATGCCGCGGGTGTCGT
Source organism: Bradyrhizobium sp. USDA 4538 (assembly GCF_024171045.1). Classification (NCBI taxonomy): domain Bacteria; kingdom Pseudomonadati; phylum Pseudomonadota; class Alphaproteobacteria; order Hyphomicrobiales; family Nitrobacteraceae; genus Bradyrhizobium; species Bradyrhizobium sp. USDA 4538. Next base: position 3,786,120 of record NZ_JALJZE010000001.1, on the reverse strand, counting down.
GCAAATGCACGCAGACCGGCTTCGATCCCGCGATCTTCACCGCGCCCCGCGTCAGCTCGCCGACCTGCTTCGGCCCGGCATAACCCACCGTGTCCGCAATCGCGACCATGTCGACGCCGACCTCGTAGAGCTTCTCGGTGAGGCGCAGCACCTCGTTCGGATCGACGGGACCGACGATCGAGCAGCCCAGTGCCATCGAGATCGCGGCATTGACCAGGGGCTTGTGCGCGCTGGCATCGCGCAGCTCGCAAAGCCGCTTGATGTTCTCGATCGCGGATTCGCGCGAGCGGTTGGCGTTGGCCTGGCTGTGCTCCTCGGTCGCCGATATCACCGAGGCGATCTCGGCAACGCCGGTGGCCAGCGCCTCGTTGACGCCGCGCTCGTTCAGCGCCAGCGCGACGCCGTGCGCCCCGGGCAGCGCGGCGATGGAGGCGACCACGTCGCGGACATCGACGAATTGCGGGAAGGTCTTGGCCGGCAGGAACGAGCCGACCTCGAAATGGCGCACGCCGGCGGCGTATTCATCGCGCACCCAGCGCTGTTTCGCCGCGGTCGACGGGAACGTCTTCACGAGCTGCAGCCCGTCGCGCAGGCCGACCTCGCGCAGGCTCACCTTGTCGGTGGGATAGATATCGTGGACACGGGTCATGTCAGCCTCACGCAGCGTTTCCGGTTGATGAAATCTTCTGTTGTGCGAGCTCGGCGCGCACCGCTTCGGTATCGGCACCGAGCACCGGCACCTTCAGACCTTCGCCGATATTGCGGCCGTTCCATTCGAGCGGCAGCGCGGGGACGCGGAACGGCTTGCCGTCGGCGTTCACGTTGTTGACCAGCCCGCCGGGACGCAGCACATGCGGATCCCCGAGCAGATCCTCCGGCCGGTTGATCGGCGAGAAGCAGATGTTAAGCGCGTCGAGCCTCGCCGAGAGATCCGCCACGTTCCAATCCTTGACCACCGCGGCAACGCGCGGAATGATCCGGTCGCGCGCCATGATGCGGTCCGTGGTCGAGCGCAGCGTCGGATCGTCGGCGAATTCCGTGAGGCCGAACTCGCGGCAGAAGCTCTGCCAATGACCTTCGGTGACGACGCCGATGAAGATGCGATCGCCGCCGGCGGTATCGAAGATGTCGTAGATCGGCCAGGCATGCTCGCGTTCCGGCATCGAGCGCGGCTTGCGTCGGGTCATCTCGTACTCGACCATGTGCTGGGCGACCAGGAACAGGCAGTTCTCGAACAGGCCGATGCGGATGTCAGCGCCGCTCCTGTCGCCGCCGCGTTTCTGATAGAGCGCGGCGAGGATCGAGATCACACCGAACATGCCGCCCATGATGTCGTTGGCGGAGGAGCCGACGCGCTGCGGCTTGTCGCGCGTGCCGGTCATCGCGGCGAGCCCCGACATCATCTGCACGACCTCGTCGAGCGCCGGCCGATGATCATAGGGACCGGACAGAAAGCCCTTGTGGCCGGCGATGATCAGCTGCGGATATTTTTGGCGAAGCTCCTCGGCGCCGAGCCCCTGCTTGTCGAGCTGGCCGTCGCGAAAATTCTCCAGGAACACGTCGGCGCTGGCAAGCAGCCGGTGCATCGTGTCACGGTCCTCGGGCTTGGCGAAGTCGAGCACCACGCTGCGCTTGCCGCGGTTGAACAACGGAAAGAACGAGACTCCCATGCCGCCGAGCGAACGGGTCTTGTCGCCGGCGGGCGGTTCGACCTTGATCACCTCGGCGCCGAGTTGCGCCAGGATCATGCCGCAGGTCGGCCCCATCACCATGTGGGTCATCTCGACGACCCTCACGCCTTCCAGCGGCAGTCCGTTCCCGGTCATCGGTTTCTCCGTGCTCGTTGCGCTCTTGTTCTGACGCGTTTCTTCACGCGAACCGGTACCGCTTCGCTCGAAAACGCTTTGTGATCGGCGCAGGTTAGGCTTCCGCACGCTATCTGAAAAATATAATCTGTCGAATAGAGTATTCGTGGTTCTAGAACGCTGAACCCTCATGGATTCGCGCCAGCTTCGCTATTTCATCGCGGTTTACGAGCAGCGCAACCTGTCGCGGGCGGCGGATCAGGCCAACGTCGCGCAATCCGCGCTCAGCCACCACATCGCCAATCTGGAAGCTGAATTCGCCACGCCGCTGTTCGAGCGCAAGCCACGCGGCATGGAACCGACCGCGGCGGGCGAGCGGCTCTATGAACATGCCCGCATCATCCTGCGCGCGATGGCGGCGGCCGAGCGCGAGATCAAGGAAGGCGCCAGCGTGATCGCCGGCGATATCTCGATCGGCATGGCCAATTCCGGAATGAAGGCGATCGGCGTGCCGCTGATGCGCACCGTGCTGACGAAATATCCGAACCTGAAGCTGTCGCTGACCGAGAGTCTCTCCGGCGCGACGCTGCTGCATCTGCTGAGCTCCGAGGTCGACCTCGCGCTGGTCTACAATCCGCCGTCGGAAAAGGACCTGATCGCCGAGCCGGTGCTGGAGGAACAGATGTTCTGCGTCGGCACCGAGAAGCTGATCGGCAAGAAGACGCCAATTCCCTTCGAGGAGGTGACGCGGCTGCCGCTGATCCTGTTGCGGTACGGACTATCGGCGCGCGCACTGCTGGATGATCCCGTGCTGCTGAAGCGGCTCGAGGCCAATGCGATCATGCATCTCAACTCGACCAGCGGCATGATCGGCGCGCTGACCGCGGGTTTGGGCTGCACGATCGCGACGACGCATTTCGTCAGTGAGCCGTTAAAGGCACGATTGCTGGTCGCGCGCGAAGTCATCGAACCAAAACTGACCCGCACGCTCTATCTTTGCCGCTTGCGCAATCGCCCGATGACTTACGTCATGGAGGAGATGTGCCGCCTGATCCGCGCCCTGATCGCAGACCAGGTGGGCCGCGGCGCCTGGGAGGCGACGCTTCTGATCTGAAGCGCTTTCAAGCGAAGCGGGCACCGTTCGCGTGAAGCAAGCGCGTCAGAAACAGCGCCATCGAAAATATCGAACGATTCCTTCGATATGTTCGTCTGGATTTCTGGCTTCCGGCTGCCAAACATGCGCGACCGGTACGCCTTCGCAAGAAGGGCGGCCGTTGCACCATTCGGGGAGGACCATCATGAGCGCCGTCGAACTCGGCTCGGTCGCCGATCTTGCCACCACGACAAGCGGACCCGACGAGATTTCGCGACGGCTCGAGGCGCTGCCCACGTCCGGCTACGTCTGGCGGCTGGTGATCCTGCTCTCGCTCGGCGGCTGCTTCGAAATCTACGACCTGTTCTTCACCGGCTATATCGCGCCGGGCCTTGCTCGCAGCGGATTGATGACCACGACGACGCAGGCGTTCTTCGGCTTCTCCGGGATCGGCGCCTTCGTCGCGGCGACCTTCGCCGGCCTGTTCATCGGCACCTTCTGCCTCGGCTTCCTCGCCGATCGCTTCGGGCGCAAGGCGGTCTTCACCTGGTCGCTGCTGTTCTACAGCGCCGCATCGGTGATCATGGCGTGCCAGACCACACCCGGCGGCCTGCTGCTATGGCGCTTCATCGCCGGGATCGGGATCGGCATCGAGGTCATCACCATCGACGCCTACATCACCGAGCTGGTGCCGAGCTGGATGCGCGGCCGGGCGTTTGCGATCAACCAGGCGGTCATGCTTTCGGCGGTGCCGATCGTCGCCGCGCTGTCGTGGTGGCTGGTGCCGCTCTCGCCGCACGGCATCGACGGCTGGCGCTGGGTCGTGCTGATCGGCGCCGCCGCCAGCATGATCATCTGGGTGCTGCGGCTCTACGTTCCGGAAAGCCCGCTCTGGCTGGCCCGCCATGGCCGCGCCGCCGAAGCCGAGACAATCATGCGGACGCTCGAAGCCGCATCGCCGACGGCGGCGCCGCGCCCGATCGCCACGGCGGCGATGGTGCCGGCACGTGCGCCGGCCGAGACCGGCTATGCCGACCTGTTCAGGCCGCCCTACGCCTCGCTCGTCGTGCTGTTCATGATCTTCAATCTCTGCCAGGCATTCGGCGTCTACGGCTTCTCCAACTGGGTTCCGGCGCTCTTGGTGCAGAAGGGCATCAACGTCACCAAGAGCCTGCAATATTCCTTCATCATCGCCTTCGCCTATCCGCTCGCGCCGCTCTTGGCCGCGACCTTCGCCGACCGCTTGGAGCGCAAATGGATCATCTGCGGCGCGGCCGCGGCGATCTCGGTGTTCGGCCTCGCCTTCTCGCAGCTCACCGAGCCGGTGCTGCTGATCGCCAGCGGCGTGCTGGTGACGGGGGCCAACATGACGCTGTCCTACGCCTATCACGCCTACCAGACCGAGGTGTTCCCGACCGCGATCCGGGCGCGCGCCGCGGGCCTCGTCTATTCGATGAGCCGGCTCAGCGCGACCTTCTCCGGCTTCATCGTGGCGTTCATGCTGAAGGAGGCCGGCGTCGGCGGCGTGTTCGGGCTGATCACCGCGGCCATGGTCATCGTGATCATTGCTATCGGTGTCTGGGGGCCGAACGTCCGCGGCAGGCCGCTCGACGCCTAGAGCATTTCGTTCGAAAACGCTCTCACCGCGGCACAAACGGCACTTGCCGAAGCCATATTGGGTGTCTACCTCTCGCGGGTCATTTGTGCAGAGGTAGCCCAGTCATGTTAGCCGCCGCCGTCAAGGCGCTTTCGCAAATCCTGTCGCCGCCGATGCGCTCGATCCTGTGGCGCTCGATCGGGCTTGCGCTGGTGCTGATCACCGTGCTGGCGATCGGATTGCAGCGGCTGCTGAGCTGGTTTGCCGACTATGGAGAGGTCTGGGCCGAAGGCATGCTCGGCCCCAACTTCCATTCCACGCTGCACGTGCTGTCCTGGATCGTCTCGATCTCGGCGGGCCTTGGCGTCGTGCTCGGCGGCATCTTCCTGATGCCCGCGATCACCTCGCTGGTGGCGAGCCTGTTTGTCGACGACGTCGCCGACCATGTCGAGCGCGAGCATTATCCGGCCGACCATCCCGGCGTGGCGCTGCCGGTCACGCTCGCGACGATCGAGGGCGTCAAGACCGCGCTGCTGACGATCCTGGTCTATCTTGTCGCGCTGCCGTTCGTGCTGTTCGCGGGCGCGGGCTTCATCATCTTCTTCCTCGCGACCGCCTGGCTGCTCGGCCGCGAATATTTCGAGCTTGCGGCGATGCGGTTCCGCTCGCCTGATGACGCCAAGGCGATGCGCAAGGAGAACGCGGCGACAGTCTTTACAGCGGGCCTGTTCATCGCTGCCTTCGTCTCGATCCCGATCGTCAACCTGGCGACGCCGCTGTTCGGCATGGCCTTCATGGTGCACATGTACAAGCGGCTGTCGGGCCCGCGGCGCGAGCTGATCGAGCCGGCGCGGCGAACCAACGTGTCCTCGGTCTAGGTGGTATCCGGAAGCTCGGGCAGCGATGCCGGCACCCGATCGCTTGCGAAGGGCACGAGCAGCAGTCCGACGATCGCCACGCAGGCGAGCATCGCCCATGCCTCGTTCGCGGTGAGTGCGAGCGAGGCCCGTTCGACCAACGGCCGGATGAACGCCACCGTTGCATCGTCCGGCAGACCCGGCGGGCGATCGATCAGCAACTTCGGATCGAGCCCGATCGCCTGCGCCGCGGTGACATCCCCCGCCAGCAGGCGCACGCGGAAATCCTCGCCATACATTGGGCTTCGCCCATAGAGGATGGTATCGATCAGAGCGATCCCGATCGCGCCGCCCAGATTGCGCATCAGGTTGAACAGTCCGCTGGCGTCGGCAATTTCCGCCTCCGGCAGCGCGCCCAGCGCAATGCGCGTCGGCGGCAGCAGGCAGAACATGATCGCGACGCCGCGCACGACCTGCGGCCAGAACATCTCGCCAAAATCCGCCGTGCGCGGCTGAATGGCGCTCCAGCCGAGGCCGAGCGCGAACAAGGCGAAGCCCGCACCGGTCAAGCGCCGCGCGCCGACGCGGCTTTCCAGGATCGCCGCAAGCGGCGCGGCGACGAGCTGCGCAACCCCCGTGACCAGCATGATCGTGCCGATCTCGAAGGCGTCATGGCGGCGGACGAAACCGAGGAATACCGGCATCAGATAGGTCGATCCATACAGCCCAATGCCGAGGCAAAAGCTCAGTGCGCAACCGATCGCGAACGGACGCCGCTTGAAGAGCGTCAATTGCGCGATCGGATAGGCCGCGCGGAGCGTGCGCCGGATCAGCAGCGCCAACCCCGCAATGCTTCCGATGAGCAGGCCGAGGCAAGGCATCGAGGCCCAACCGCGTTGCGGCGCTTCCTTCAGACCGATCATGAAGCTTGCGAGCGTCGCTGCGAGCAGGACAAGCGACCATTTATCCAGTCTGGAGAACGCCCGAAGCTGCACGCCTTCCCTCGGAAGCAGCAACGGCGTGACCGCGGCTGCCACCGTTCCCGGAACCAGATTGATCAGGAACAGCCATGGCCACGACCAGGTCTGCGTGATCCAGCCGCCGACGACGGGTCCAACGGTCGGCGCGAGCACCGCGACGACGCCGCCGATCGTGGTGGCCACCGGATGAAGCCGCGCCGGGAACAGCGTGAACACGGCGGAGAACACTGCGGGGATCAGCACGCCGCCGGAAAATCCCTGCAGCACGCGAAACGCCAGCAGCGCGGCAAAACCGCCGCTGAGGGCGCAGCCGACCGAGGCGGCAGTGAACAGGCTCACCGCAAGCGCGAACAGCCATCGCAACGACAGCGCATGCGTGAAGAGGCCGGTCAGTGGGATCGCGATCACCTCCGCGATCAGATAGGCGGTCTGGATCCAGCTCATCGCCGCCGGCGAGATCGCTAGCGCGCGTTGGATCGTCGGCAACGAGGTTGCGACGACCTGGATGTCGAGAATCGCCATGAACATGCCGAAGCACATCAGGAGGAAGCCGGCCCAGGTCGCAGCCGATGGGCTGTCGGTTCGGTGATCCGCCTTGCTCATGGCGTGCTTGTGCGTGGCCATTCGGAAACGGTGAGCGCGCGGTTCTCGATCCGAATCCGGACCGCAAGCAGCGCGAGATTGAGGAGGGTGAAGATCAGCGCCAATCGCGGCAGGTGCAGCGCGAGGGGTAGCAGCGCGATTTCACCAACCACGACGGCGTAGTTTGGATGCGGGAAATATCGGTAGGGCCCGGATGCGACCAGTGGCGCGCCCGGCAGCACGACGATTCGCGTGGTCCATCGCGGCCCGAGCGCGGCGAGGATCCACACCCGCAAGCCTTGCAGCAGCAGAAAACCCGCCAGCGCGGCCAGATTGACGTCCTGGTCGCGGCCCCAGATCCACAGCGCGGTCAGCCAGCCGGCGTGAACCAGGACAATGAGCGGGTAGTGATTGGCGCCGACCTCGACCGCGCCCCGTGCGAGAAGCCGCTCCGTGTTGCGACGTGACAGCACGAGCTCGCCGAGACGCTGCAGCGTGACCAGCGCGAGGATGACCGACGCGAAGCTCACGCCGCGTGCCTGAGCGCAACGCAGCTGAGCGTGAAGCCCGGCCCGAGCGCCGTGAGCAGCGAGCGCGGCGGCAATCCCTTGGCGCAGGCTCGTTCGAGAACAAAGAGAACCGTCGGGCCTGACATGTTGCCGCAAGCCGCGATGACGTCGCGTTCGTGATCGAGCGTGCCCTGATCGAGCGCGAGTGCCCGCTCCAGCGCGGCGATGACCTTGGCGCCGCCGGGATGGCAGAGGAAGCGGTCGATGTCATCGGCGGTCAGCTGCATCCGCGCCAGGATTTCGGCGACGGCTGGTCCAACATGGTCGCGGACGAAATCCGGAATGGTTCGCTGAAAGACCACGCCGAATCCTTCGGGATCGACCGTCCAGCCCATGATGTCGAGCGTATCCGGCCACAGCTTTTCGCCCGTCGCCTCGATCCGAGTCGCACCACCGTCCCCGGCACGCAGCACGATCGCGGCCGCGCCATCGCCGAACAGGCTGGCCGCAACGATATTTGCCTTGGTGAGCTCGTCGTGCCGGACCGCGAGCGTGCAGAGTTCGAGCGCAACCAGCAGCACGTTCGCTCCCGGCCGCGCTTCGGCCAGCCGCGCCGCGATCGACAGGCCCGACACGCCGCCCGCGCAGCCCAGGCCGAACACCGGCACGCGCGACACATCCGTCCGCAGACCGAGCTTGCCGGCGACGCGCGCCTCCAGCGTCGGCGTGGCTATACCCGTCGAGCACACCGTGACCACGATATCGATGTCCCGGCCGGTCAGGTCGGCGCGCGCAATCGCCTTGCGGGCCACGTCGACGTACAGCGTCTCCGCGCCCTCCAGGAACGCCAGCGTTCGCTCCGGCCAGCCGCGCCGTTCGAGATACCATTCGATCGGCTTGACGCCGTAGCGATGCTGAATGCCGGTGTTGGCAAACAGGCTGGAGAGCGTCTCGAACTCGGCATAGCGGTCGGCGAGGAGATTGCGCGCGGCCTGCAGGACCTGTCCCTGATGGAATAGATGCGGTGGAACCGCCGTCGCCAGGGAAACAAGCGCGGCCGTCTGCTTCATCTCGATCATCGTGGCTCCAATTCCCCCGCTCTTGGAACCGCGCGATGAGCAAAATATTTCAACACGCCTGCGACATAGCGCGAGCGCCGCATTCACTATAAATTGACCCGATAAGTTGACCTGGCGCCGATATCCGCGCCGCCTCTTCGCAAATCAGGAAGCGGTGGCGCCCAGCCTGCGCATCACGCTCTTCACCAAGCCGAGCGGCAGCGGCGACAACGGGCCCTGCGGCGCGCGCGTGATCAGGGCGACCAGGACCAGCGCCAGGATCGCGAGCCAGAAGCACAGCCAGAAGCCGTCGATATAGGCGAGCGTGTTGGCCTCGCGCTGCACCAGCGCCGCCAGCGTGCCGACGGCGCGCCCCGTCGCTGTCCCGATGCCGTGGCCGGAAAATTCACCTGCCAGCCGCTTCAGCAGGTTCACGACGTCGATATCGCCATTCTGGACGTGCTGTCCGAGATAGTTCGAATGGATCTGCTCGCGGACCCGCAGCCAGGTCCCCATCAGCGCGACGCCAATCTCGGCGCCGCCGAGGCGCATGATCTGGATATAGGCCGCGAACGCCGTCGCCCGCGACGGATCGGAATTCGACAGCGCCATGATGATGATCGGCAGCAGCGTGAACGCCTGCCCGATCGACGTGAGCAGGACGATGCCGACAAAGTCGTCGCGTGCCCAGACATGGCTCAGCTGCGTGCCCCACAGATTGGCGGCCGCGAATGCAGAGAAGCCGAGTACCACGACGATGCGCGGATCAAGGTGGCGCAGCAGCAGAATCGAGATCGGCACCAGCACGAACATCGGCAGCGCGCCGTAGGTGAACAGCAGCACGCCCGACTGCTCCGGCCGCAGCGCGCCGACGGTGCCGAGGAAGTTCGGCACCAGCGACGAATTCGACAGGCTGGTCAGTGTGTACAGCAGGATGACGACCAGCGAGAGGCCGATATTGCGCGAGAACAGCACGTTGAAATGCGCCCACGGCCGGCGCGCGACCATTTCGTTGATCATGAAGGCGACAATCAACAGCCCGCCGCCGATCAAGAGCGCCATCACCGTGCCCGACGACAGCCAGTCCAGTCGGTTGCCCTGATCGAGCCCGGCATAGACCATCGACACCCCGGCGCCGAGCAGCAGCATGCCGCCCCAATCGGCATGGTGCAGCAGGTCGCGATTGACGGGTTCTTTCGGGGTGCCGAGATACACCATCAGCCCCATCAGCGGCGCGATCACCACGCCCTGCCAATACAGCCACTGCCAGCCGAGATGCTCGACATAGAAACCGACCAGCGAGCTCGAGGAGTCGAGCGCGAAGCCGACGCGGATCGAGTACATCGCAATCGCCGGCAACCACCATCGGATCGGCAAATTGCGCAGGATGATCATCAGCGTCGCCGGCACGAAGGTGCCGAGCAGCATGCCGTGGGCGATGCTGAGCGCGATCAGCGTCGTGTAGTCGCGCACGAACGGAATAGTCAGCGAGACCGCGGCATAGACCAGGCTCGGAATGCCGAGCACCCGGCGCAGGCCGAACACGGTGGCAAGCCAGGCCACCGCAGGCGCGACGAAGATCTGCGAGCCGATGGCAGCCGTCGAGAGCCAGGCGCCCTCGTCGAAGCTGAGCGAGAACGCGCCGCGCAGATCGGGCAGGCCGACCGAGGTCAGTCGGCTGTCGAAATTCGCCAGGAACGCGCCGAGCAGCACGGCGACGACCGCGAACAGCGGATAGCGCGCAACGTCGCCGCGCGAGACCGGACCACGGTCGCGGTCATCACTTTCCGCCATTGGCGACCGCCTCGCCGGTGTCGATCCGCGTGACGACCGACATGCCCGGCAGCAGGCGCTCGAGCAAGGGCTGGCCCTTGTCGAACTGGATCCGCACCGGAATGCGCTGCACCACCTTGGTGAAATTGCCGGTGGCGTTATCGGGCGGCAGCAGCGCGAATTGCGATCCGCTCGCCGGCGCGATGCGCTCGACGACGCCGCGCAGCTTCTGGCCCGCGAACGTATCCACGGTGACCTCGACCGGCTGGCCCGGCTTGACGTTGGTCAGCTGGGTCTCCTTGTAGTTGGCGATCACATAGACGTTCGGCAGCGGCACGACGTTGATCAGATTGGCGCCGATGTTGACGTAGTCGCCCGGCTGGACCTGGCGCTCGCCGGTGACGCCGTCGAACGGCGCGACGATCTTGGTGTAGCCAAGCTTGAGCTTGGCCGATGCCAATAGCGCCTTGGCGGCGTCGAGGTCGGCGGCACGCTGCTTCTTGGTGCCTTGCAGGACCTCGAGCTGATGGCGCTGTGCCGCGATGACAGCGCGGCTGGCGCGCACGTCGGCCTCCGCCTTGGCGTAGGATGCGGTCGCCTGCTCGAGCCGCTGCCGCGTGCCGGCGTCGGTTTGCGACAGCGACTGCTGACGCTCTTCCTCCTGGCGTGCCAGAGTCTGCTGCGCCTCCGCGGACAGCCGCGCAGCTTCGGCCTGCGCGATGGTCGCATATTGCAGCTCGACCTGGTTGTTGAGGTTGTCGAGCACGGCCTGCGCACCGACCACGCCGGCCTCGGCTTGCGCCACCTGCGCCTGGTAATCGGCCGGATCGATCTGCACCAGGAGATCGCCGGCCTTGACGTGCTGGAAATCGGAGACGGCGACGGTGAGCACCTCGCCGGACACGCGGCTGGAGAGCTGGGTCAATTCGGCGCGCACATAGGCATCATTGGTGGTCTGGATCGTGGCGCTGCCGACCCAGGCATCCCAACGACTGGTCGCCACCGCGACGAACACCAGCGCGACGAGCACGGCAAACAGCGGAATCGCGAAACGGCTCCAGAAGCCGCTTGCCGAAGGTTGCGGCTTGGCAGGTGCCGCAGCAGGCGCGGTCTGGCTGGCGGGTGACGGACCATCTTCAACCTGCTCTGCCACACCGCACTCCCTCAATCACGCACCGGAACAACCGACGAACCTATCACGCGAACCGATATCCACTTCGCTCGAAAACGCCCTGATAGCACATGACGACGATCATGCCTCAGACGGTCTTTTCCGGCCACCGGCAGAGATCATTGATCAGACATACGTCGCAACGTGGACCGCGGGCGAGGCAGGTGTAGCGCCCATGCAGGATCAGCCAGTGATGGGCGTGCAGCATGAACTCGGTCGGGATCACCTTCTCCAATCCCAGCTCGACCTCGAGCGGCGTCTTGCCGGGCGCGAGCCCGGTGCGGTTGCCGACGCGAAACACATGGGTGTCGACCGCCATCGTGTGCTCGCCGAATGCCATGTTGAGCACGACATTCGCGGTCTTGCGGCCGGCGCCGGGCAGCGATTCGATCTCGGCGCGCGTGCGCGGCACCTCGCCGCCGAACTCGGCGATCAGCTTCTGCGAGAGCGCGATGACGTTCTTCGCCTTGTTGCGATAGAGCCCGATGGTCTTGATGTAGTCGCGCACCCTGTCCTCGCCGAGCTCAAGCATCTTCGCCGGCGTGTCGGCGACCGCGAACAGCGCTCGCGTCGCCTTGTTGACGCCGGCGTCGGTCGCCTGCGCCGACAGCACCACCGCAACGAGCAGCGTGTAGGGGTTGAGGTGCTCGAGTTCGCCCTTGGGTTCGGGATTGGCTTGGCGGAACCGGTCGAAAGCCTCGTAGACCTCCTCCGATGTCCATGGCTTCGGCTTTACCGTTCGCTTGGCGGCCGTCTTGGCCGCCTTCTTTGCCTCGCGTTTGGGCAGCAGCCTTGCCGCTTTCGCAGGCTTCTTCTTCGGAGCAGATCGAACGCTTGATGTGCTGGCGCGTTGAGAGCGGATGATTTTGGCCATGAACCGGATATACTGAGACGCCATGACCGCAGGCAACGACTTTGATCCGGGCGAAGACCTCAGGGCCGATGACCTCGCGGATGATGCCGCTGAGGCCGAGCCCAAACTGTTCTCGGCATTGCTGACGCCGCACCGCTCGCTGAATCGCACCGGCTTTATCGTGCTGATGTCGTTCGTCACCGTGGTCAGCTTCATCGCCGGCGCGGTGTTCTGGTGGCTGGGCGCCTGGCCGATCTTCGGCTTCTTCGGCCTCGACGCGCTGGTGATCTATTGGGCGTTCAAGGTCAATTTCCGCTCCGCCAAGGCGAGCGAGGAGATCACCGTCACACCGTCGGAACTGCGGGTGCGCAGGATCAGCCATCGCGGCCATGTGGCCGAATGGGTGCTCAATCCGCTCTGGGTGCGGTTCGAACAGATCTCGCATGAGGAGTTCGGTATCGAGCGGCTCTATCTGGTCTCCCGGGGCCGCCGGGTCAGCGTCGGCAGCTTCCTCGGCCCGGACGAAAAAGCCAGCTTCTCCAAGGCCTTGACGGCGGCGCTCAACGCCGCGAAACGCGGCCCGACTTACAACCCCATCCGCTAGTGTGCTGAATGCGAAGTTCGTGCGATTTCGCGGCAACCACTTTCACGAACTTCGCATTCATAAAGCACACTAGAATCAAAGGTTTGCAAGTGTCCTTATCGAATCCGAAGTTCGCTCCGAAGGTGCGGCAAATGATGCGAACTTCGGATTCGGGACACTAGTCGAGCTTACTTTTGAGCATGATCTCGTCGGAAAACCGGTCCCCACTTTTCCGGATCATGCTTGTCAGAAATCGGGTGGTTTGGACGCGCCATGGCTCCTAAATCAGACACCATGATGACACTCGCCATACACGACCAGCGCCTGGCCAAGCCGGGCCTCCAGAGCGCCGCGCTGCGCGACTATGACTCGGTTCGGCGCGCCATCGCGTTCATCTCGGAGCATTGGCGCACACAGCCGACCATCGAAGCGATGGCCGATGCCGCCGCCGTCACGCCGGATGAATTGCACCATCTTTTCCGCCGCTGGGCCGGGCTGACGCCGAAGGCCTTCATGCAGGCGCTGACCCTGGACCACGCCAAGAACCTGCTGCGCGATTCCGCCAGCGTGCTCGATGCGGCACTCGACTCCGGCCTGTCAGGGCCGGGACGGCTGCACGACCTGTTCGTCACGCATGAGGCGATGTCGCCGGGCGAATGGAAGACCGGCGCAGGCGGCATGACGCTGCGCTACGGCTTCCATCCCTCGCCGTTCGGCACCGCGATCGTGATCGCAACGGATCGCGGGCTTGCGGGGCTTGCCTTCGCCGATCACGGCGACGAGCAGACCGCATTCGCCGACATGAAGCGGCGCTGGCCGAACGCGACCTATGTCGAGGACACCGACGGCACCACCGCGCTGGCGCAGCGCGTGTTCGATACAAGGTTGTGGCGGGCGGACCAGCCGCTGCGCGTCGTTTTGATCGGCACCGACTTCGAGGTGCGGGTGTGGGAGACGCTGCTCAAGGTCCCGATGGGCCGCGCGGTCAGCTATTCCGACATCGCCTGCAAGATCAACAGCCCGAAAGCCTCGCGCGCGGTCGGCGCCGCGGTCGGCCGCAACCCGGTGTCGTTCGTGGTGCCCTGCCATCGCGCACTCGGCAAAAGCGGCGCGCTGACCGGCTATCACTGGGGCATCACCCGCAAGCAGGCGATGCTGGGCTGGGAAGCCGGCCAGGTCGGATTGCACTAACCTCTATCTCGTCATTCCGGGTTCGATGCTGCGCATCGCCCCGGAATGACAACATCAAACCTCTACCCCGCGAGATCGACCTTGGACGCAACGGTGGAATCGGCATTGAGCCGATAGACCACCGGCGCGCCGGTGGCGAGCTCGCGCTTGAGGATCTGCTCCGGCGTCAGCCTCTCCAGCACCATGATCAGCGCGCGCAGCGAATTGCCGTGGGCGGCGATCAGCGTGCGCTGGCCGCGCAGCACGCCGGGCAGGATCTCCTGCACGTAATAGGGCAGCGTGCGCGCCAGCGTATCCTTCAGGCTTTCACCGCCGGGTGGCGGCACGTCGTAGGAACGGCGCCAGATCAGAACCTGATCCTCGCCCCACTTCTTGCGGGCGTCGTCCTTGTTGAGGCCGGAGAGATCACCGTAATCGCGTTCGTTGAGCGCAAGGTTCTTCGTGGTCGGCAAACCGGTCTGGCCGATCTGCTCCAGCATCAGCTTCAGCGTGTGCTGCGCACGGGTAAGATCGGAGGTGAACGCGACATCAAACGACAGGCCCTGCGCCTTCAGCTTGCGGCCGGCCTCGTTCGCTTCGTTGACGCCCTGCTCGGTGAGATCAGGGTCCTTCCACCCGGTGAACAGGTTCTTCAGATTCCAGTCGCTCTGACCGTGACGAACGAGCACAAGGAGACGATCACTCATTTCAGATTCCGTTTTCGCTTAGCTGGATTTCATTCCGTCGAGCGGTGTCAGTCGCTCAACCCGAGGACGTCGGCCATCGAATACATGCCGGGCTTCTTGCCATGCGCCCACAGCGCTGCCTTCAGCGCGCCCTGCGCGAACAGCGCGCGATCCTCTGCATGGTGCGAGAGCGTGATGCGCTCGGAGGGGCCGGCAAAGATCACGCTGTGATCGCCGGCCGCAGTGCCGCCGCGCAACGAGGCAAAGCCGATATCGCCCGCGCGCCGCGCACCGGTGAGGCCATCGCGGCCGCGCGCCGAATGCTGATCGAGCGCGATTCCGCGTCCCGCGGCCGCGGCTTCGCCGAGCATCAAGGCGGTGCCCGACGGCGCATCGATCTTGGACTTGTGGTGCATCTCGAGAATTTCGATATCGAAGCTCTGGTCGAGCGATTGCGCGACGCGCTTGACCAGCGCGGCGAGCAGATTGACGCCGAGGCTCATATTGCCTGACTTCACCACGATGGCGCGATTGGTCACGCTGCGGATCACCGCATCGTCGGACGGCGACATCCCGGTGGTGCCGATGACGTGAACGAGGCCGCGCTCGGCCGCGATCGCGACGTTGGCGATGGTCGCGGCCGGCACGGTGAAATCCAGGATGCCGTCGGCGCCGGCCGACATCGACCACAGATCGGCCGACAGCTTGACGTCATTGGCGGGGAGGCCGGCGAGCACACCGGCGTCCTTGCCGAGCAGTTCCGAGCCCGGTGCTTCCAGCGCACCGACCAGCACCGCCCCCGGGGTTTCGGAAATCACCCGCGTCAGCGTGCGGCCCATCCGGCCGCCGGCTCCCGCAACAATCAGACGCATGTCAGCCATGGCTCACCTCTCCACGCGATATAGCGAGCCAAGGCTGTTCCGGCAACCGAACCGGCC
This sequence comes from Bradyrhizobium sp. USDA 4538, assembly GCF_024171045.1. Lineage (NCBI taxonomy): Bacteria > Pseudomonadati > Pseudomonadota > Alphaproteobacteria > Hyphomicrobiales > Nitrobacteraceae > Bradyrhizobium > Bradyrhizobium sp. USDA 4538. The sequence continues at coordinate 3,770,465 of NZ_JALJZE010000001.1, read as the reverse complement.
AACCCGCGATCAGGGCTGCGGGCCGTCATAGCCCTCGATGATGATGAGGTCGGCGATCGAATGCGGCTGCCGCACCTTGATGTTGGCCTGGTATTCCGGGGAGTTGTAGCAGGCCATCGCGGTTGCGTAGTCGGGAAATTCGATCACGACATTGCGGGAGCGGCTCTCTCCCTCGACGCAGTTGAGCTGGCCGCCGCGCACCACGTAACGGCCGCCGAACTTCTTGAAGATCGCAAGGTTGGCCACCGCGTAGGGCTTGTAGCCCTCGTCATTGTGAACGTCGACGCGTCCAATCCAGTATCCCTTCGCCATCTCTGTTCTCCCTCTTGTTGTTCAGGCGAGCGCCTGGGCGATTTCGGCGTGAATGGCTTCGGCTGATGCCTTCGGGTCGGCGGCTTCCATCACCGGACGTCCGACCACGAGATAGTCGGCGCCGGCGGCAATGGCGCGAGCCGGCGTCATGATGCGCTTCTGGTCGCCGGTTGCCGAGCCCGCGGGTCGGATACCCGGCGTCACCAGGTTCATCTGATCGCCGACGATCTTGCGCAAGGCGGCGGCCTCCTCGGGCGAGCTGACGAGGCCGTCAACGCCAAGCGCCTGCGCCTGTTTGGCGCGCGCTTCGACGAGATCGGAGACGTTGAGGCGATAGCCCGCCGCATGCAGATCGGTGTCGTCGTAGGAGGTCAGCACCGTCACCGCGAGGATCTTCAGGCCGGAGCCGGCGCGTGCCTCGACCGCCGCCTTCATGGTCTGCGGGTAGGCATGCACGGTGAGGAAGGTCGCGCCGAGCCCGGCGACGCTTTCGACCCCGCGCGCGACGGTGTTGCCGATGTCGTGCAGCTTCAGATCGAGGAAGACCTTCTTGCCGCTGCCTGCAAGCTGCTTCGCCAGGATGAGGCCGCCGGCATAACCGAGCTGATAGCCGATCTTGTAGAAGCTGACGGCATCGCCGAGCCGGTCGATCATCGCCTCGGCGCTGGCGACGGACGGCAGATCGAGCGCCACGATCAACCGGTCTCTTGGAGCGATCCTGGCTGGCTGCATGTCACCTCACATCATGCGTTGAGAATGGTCGATCAGCTGCCGTACCAGCGCGCGCATCGCGTCGATGTCGGCTTGGTGCTTCAGATGATCCATATCGTCGTAGGCCTGCTCGGCAAATGACAGCGCGAGCTGGTTTGGGATCACGGTGGCGCGGCACGCCGTCAGGATCAGGCGCAGCGCAGCCAGCGCGCGGGTGCCGCCGAGCCGGTTGCCGGATGCGGCTGAAATCGCGAACGCGCGGCCGTGGAACACCTGACCTCGCACCTCATGCGGATCCTGCACGCGGCTCACCCAGTCGATCGTGTTCTTCACCAGCGCCGGCACCGAGGAATTGTATTCCGGCGTCACGATCAGCACGCCATGATGGACGCCGATCATCCGCTTCAGATTCACGGCATGCTGCGGCACGCCGGATTTCGCCTGCAGGTCGCCGTCATAGATCGGCAGCGGAAAATCGCCGAGCGAGATGCGGGTGACGTCGGCGCCGGATTGCGCCAGTTCGTGCGCCAGCACGGCAGCCAGCTTCGCATTGAGCGAGCCTGACCGAAGCGATCCGGGGATCACGAGGATTTTCAGCGCGGACATTTTGAAATCGCAGGTATGGCGCACGCCCGGCGCGACGGCGCCGGGTGGTCAGCCCTTGCGATACACCCAGACCCGCGCGGGCGGAAGGTTCATCCAGATCCGCTCGGAGGCCTCTGTGGACACGCCCGGCAGCGACTTCGGAATCGGAGGCACCACCGAATAGGTGAACTGAATGAACGGCGCGCCGGGTGCGAGCGCCAGGAAGGCGTCACGGACCAGCCTCAGGCGGGTCAGCATCGGCTTGGTGACGAGCGGCAGGCCGGAGACCACGGCTGAGGCGGGAGATTTAAGTACCTCCCACAGCGTATCGCGCAGCGTATAGGCATCCCCCTGGACGACCCTGGCGTGCGGATAGCGTTCGCGCAGCAAGGCGCAGAAGCCGGGATTGTATTCGACCAGGACGAGACGCTTCTGATCCACGCCGTGCTCGATCAGCGCGTTGGTGATCGCCCCGGTGCCGGGTCCAAGTTCGACGACCGGCCCCTCGGCGTCGGGATCGACATATTGCGCCATGGTGCGGGCGAGCAGCCGTCCGGACGGCATCACCGCGCCCATATGCAGCGGCTTCTCCATCCATGAACGGAGAAATCGAACCTCGTCGTCGAGACGGAGGGGCTTCTTCGACGCACGCACGGACGATTGCAAAGGCATGTCGCTACCAGGCGGGGACCGCACAATCGAGCGGTTGTCAGAAAACAGTCACAAAGACGTATAGGTCGAAGTCGTTACGGTCAAGCATAACGACTGCGGCTAGACGGAGCGATTGCCAAAGAAGTCCTTGACCTTAGAGAAGAAACCCGCGGCCTCCGGCTGGGTTGCGCCGGACGACAGCTTTTCGAACTCCATCAGCAGTTCTTGCTGCTTCTTGGTCAGATTCTGCGGCGTTTCGACCACGACCTGGACATACATGTCGCCGGTCTGGCGCGAACGGAGCACCGGCATACCCTTTGATGCGATGCGGAATCGCCGGCTGGACTGGGTGCCGGCCGGCACCTTCACCTTGGTCTTGCCCTTGTCGATGGTCGGCACCTCGAATTCACCGCCGAGCGCTGCGGTCACCATCGAGATCGGCACGCGGCAGTGCAGGTCGGCGCCGTCGCGCTGGAAGAACTGGTGCGTGGTCAGCGACAGGAAGATGTAGAGGTCGCCGGGCGGTCCGCCGCGGACACCGGCCTCGCCTTCGCCGGCGAGACGAATGCGGGTGCCGTCCTCGACGCCCGGGGGAATGTTGACCGACAGCGTGCGCTCGCGCGTCACCCGGCCGGAACCGGCGCAGGAGGTGCAGGCATCCTCGATCATCTGGCCGCGACCCTGACAGCCGGGACAGGTCCGCTCCAGCGTGAAGAAGCCCTGGGCCTGCCGGACACGGCCGGCGCCGCCGCAATGCGAGCAGGTCTTCGGCTTGGTGCCGGCCTTGGCGCCGGTGCCCGAGCAGGATTCGCAGGTGACCGAGACCGGAATCTCGATCTGCGCGGTCTTGCCCTGGAAGGCCTCCTCGAGCGTGATCTCCATGTTGTAGCGCAGGTCGGCTCCGCGCTCGCGGCCGCCGCTGCGACGCTGCCCGGCCATGCCGAACAGGTCTTCGAAAATGTCGGAAAAGGATGAGGCGAAGCCGGCGCCGAAGCCGGGGCCGCCACCGCCCATGCCCTGCTCGAAAGCGGCATGGCCGAAGCGGTCATAGGCGGCGCGCTTGTCGCCGTCCTTCAGCACCTCATAGGCTTCGTTGATTTCCTTGAATCGGACTTCGCTGGTGGCGTCGCCCGGATTCTTGTCCGGATGCCATTTCATCGCGAGCTTGCGGAAAGCCGATTTGAGCTTGGTCTCGTCCGCGTTCCGCTCAACCTCGAGGGTCTCGTAATAGCAGCGCTTGGTGGACATCCTTCAATTCCGTCCGAAGTTCATCGCGATCGCCAAAGATTGCGCTGACGATTGCGTCAAGGATTGCGCCTGTCTGGAAGATGCAGCGATCGCCTTAAAGAAAAATGACCCCCACTCCTCCGAGACGCGGCGCGTGCTCATTGGTGTGAGGGTCATGATCGCAAATCCGCTTAAGCAGACTTCTTGCTGTTCTTGTCGTCGTCGACCTCGGTGAACTCCGCGTCGACAACGTCATCCTTAGCAGCGTCCTTGGCCGCATCGGCCTCGGCCTGCTGCTTGTACATGGCCTCGCCGAGCTTCATCGAAGCCTGCGCCAGCGTGTTGGTCTTGGCCTTGATCGCCTCGGCGTCGTCGCCCTTCAGCGCTTCCTTGAGGTCGCTGACGGCGTCTTCGATCGCGCGGCGCTCGGTGTCGGCGATCTTCGAACCGTGTTCGGCCAGAGCCTTCTCGGTCGAGTGAACCAGCCCGTCGGCATGGTTCTTGGCGTCGACAGCCTCGCGGCGCTTCTTGTCCTCGGCCGCGTTGACCTCGGCGTCCTTGACCATCTTGTCGATGTCGGCTTCGGACAGACCGCCGGATGCCTGGATCCGGATCTGCTGTTCCTTGCCGGTCGCCTTGTCCTTGGCCGAGACGTTGACGATACCGTTGGCGTCGATGTCGAAGGTCACCTCGATCTGCGGCATGCCGCGCGGAGCCGGCGGAATACCCATCAGGTCGAACTGGCCGAGCATCTTGTTGTCGGCCGCCATTTCACGCTCGCCCTGGAAGACCCGGATGGTGACGGCGCCCTGATTGTCTTCGGCGGTCGAGAACACCTGGCTCTTCTTGGTCGGGATCGTGGTGTTGCGGTCGATGATGCGGGTGAACACGCCGCCCAGCGTCTCGATGCCCAGCGACAGCGGGGTCACGTCGAGCAGCAGCACGTCCTTGACGTCGCCCTGCAGCACGCCGGCCTGGATCGCAGCGCCGATCGCGACGACCTCGTCGGGATTGACGCCCTTGTGCGGCTCCTTGCCGAAGAACTGCTTCACGACTTCCTGGATCTTCGGCATGCGGGTCATGCCGCCGACCAGCACCACTTCGCCGATCTCGCCGGCGGTCAGGCCGGCATCCTTCAGCGCCTTGCGGCATGGCTCGATGGTCTTCTCGACGAGATCGGCCACCAGCGCCTCGAACTTGGCGCGGGTCAGCTTCATCGTCAGATGCTTCGGACCGGTCTGGTCAGCCGTGATGAACGGCAGGTTGATTTCGGTCTGCGTGGTCGACGACAGCTCGATCTTGGCCTTCTCCGCAGCTTCCTTCAGGCGCTGCAGGGCGAGCTTGTCGTTGCGCAGGTTGATGCCCTGCTCCTTCTGGAATTCGTCGGCGAGATAGCCGACCAGGCGCATGTCGAAATCTTCACCGCCGAGGAAGGTGTCGCCGTTGGTCGACTTCACCTCGAACACGCCGTCGCCGATCTCGAGGATCGAGACGTCGAAGGTGCCGCCGCCGAGGTCGTACACGGCGATCGTGCCGGACTTCGACTTGTCGAGACCGTAGGCGAGCGCGGCAGCCGTCGGCTCGTTGATGATGCGCAGCACTTCGAGGCCGGCGATCTTGCCGGCGTCCTTGGTGGCCTGACGCTGCGCGTCGTTGAAATAGGCGGGAACCGTGATGACGGCCTGCTCGACCTTCTGGCCGAGATGCGCCTCAGCGGTCTCCTTCATCTTCTGCAGAATGAAGGCCGAGACCTGCGAGGGCGAATAGGTCTTGCCATCGGCTTCGACCCAGGCGTCGCCGTTCGATGCCTTGACGATCTTGTAGGGAACGAGCTTCTTGTCCTTCTCGACCATCGGGTCGTCATAGCGGCGGCCAATGAGGCGCTTCACCGCAAAGAACGTACGCTCGGGATTGGTCACCGCCTGGCGCTTCGCCGGCTGGCCGACGAGGCGCTCGCCATCGTCAGTGAAAGCAACGATCGACGGCGTCGTTCGCATGCCCTCGGCATTCTCGATCACCTTGGCGTTCTTGCCATCCATTACGGCGACGCACGAATTCGTGGTGCCGAGGTCGATCCCAATGACCTTACCCATGGTTTTGATATCCTCTTTGCTACGGCAGGTTGGTTGGGCCCTGACGGCGCTCCGTACCGAACCCCCAGACGTTCACATACTCGCGATATTGCGACGGTGAGCCTGATATAGGAGAGAGGGTCCTGCCCGCAAGGACTGGACGCAACGTTGAGGCCTGAAAAGACTGACGTTTGAAAGATTGTGTCAGCCCGGCTGCAGCGCCGGTTCAAGCCCGATCCAAGTTAACAAATCGGCAATGATGCGGCCCGCTGGCGACCGCGAACATCCGCTGCACGACGTCCGCGCTGTTGAGTGAACACTCACAAACGTCGTATGCGAGAGCGGCGCACAGGCCGAGGGCGCGCTGTTTGGCCGCTGGTGGCCGATCGTCGGAAACGTCGGGAAACTGGAAAGTGCCGGCCAATCGGGACGAAAAGCCCATGGAATCGGGCCTGCAGGCCCGGAGCGTGGCTTTGGCGGCCTGTTGCAGGGTCATCAAAACCGCTAAAAGCGGTCCGACTGAAAGAGGCCATCCAGCCCTGCACCGGCCCCGTTGCGCGGCCACCAAGCAAAACCGGTAGATCCCCCATGACGCCTTTTCGACTTCTCGTTGCGGTTGCCTTGCTGCTTGCTGCCACCTGTCGTGGCTTTGCCGCCGACGTGGTGTTTCCGCCGGGCGCGCATGTCGGGATGAAGCCGCTGATGGGCCTCAACCGCGCCAAGTCGTTCATCGGCTTCGAGACCGAGGACCAGGGCGTGAAGGTCTTGATCGCCGATCTGCCCGCGGACGCCTACAACGAGGTCGTGAGCGCCTTCAAGGCCAACCCGGCCGGTAGCGGAAACATCAAGCCGGAGAGCCTCGAGACGCCGGCCGGCCTCGCCTATTACACCGTGGAGAGCGCGCGTGACGGCACCACCAATGTGCGGCGCTATTCCATGATCCTGCCGGGACCGACCTTCTCCGGCTATGTCGCGGTCCAGGTGCCGGAGAACGCCAGCAAGATCTACACCGACGACGCCGTGCGACAGATGTTCGCCACCGCCCAGATCCGCAACGAGGTGCCGGTCGACGAACAGCTCGGCATGATGCCGTTCAAGGTCACCGAGCTCAGCAGCTTCAAGAATGTCCGCATGCTGGCGCCGGGCGCGGCGCTGCTGATGGCCGACGGCGACGACAAGGGCCTTGAGACCAAGCCCTTCATGCTGCTTGGCCTCATCGGCTCGGCCCCGGCCACACCGGATGATCGCGGCCGCTTCGCCCAGCAGATCGCCACCACCATCCCCGGCGTGCGCGACGGGCGGATCACCATGTCCGAACCGATCCGGATCGACGGCCAGCCCGGCTTCGAGACGCGCATCGAAGCCGTCAGCGGCAAGGACAATACCCCGGTGACCATCGTGCAGTGGCTGCGGTTCGGCGCGCAAACATCGATGCGTATCATCGGCAGCTCCCCGCGCACCGATTGGGAGAAGGCCTTCCCGCGCTTCCGCGCGGTGCGCGACGGCATCCAGCCGCGCGGCTGACAGGGCCGCCGAAAAATCGGACTTTCGCAGCTCCACGAACGGAACTAGCCTTCGCGCACGGTTATCAGAGCGAGGAGGGGCGCGATGTTGGATCGACGACAGGTCGTTGCAGGGCTCGGTACGCTGGCGCTCGCGGCGCTGGTTCCAAAGCACCTCTGGGCGGCTGCGATCAAGCCCGACGACGGCTCCGCGCTGCTCGTGATCGACGTCCAGAACTGCTTCCTGCCCGGCGGCAGCCTCGCCGTGAAGGACGGCGAGCAGGTGGTGCCGGTGATCAACAAGATCGCCAAGAGCTTTGCCAATGTGGTGATGACGCAGGACTGGCATACGCCCGGACACATCTCCTTTGCCTCGACCCATTCCGGCAAGAAGCCGTTCGAGATCGTCGACCTTGCCTATGGCAAGCAGGTGCTGTGGCCCGACCACTGCGTCCAGGGTACCGACAGCGCCTCGCTGTCGAAGGAACTCGCGATCCCGCAGGCCGAGCTGATCATCCGCAAGGGTTTTCACAAGGACGTCGACAGCTACTCCGCCTTCACCGAGGCCGACGGCAAGACCACCACCGGGCTCGCCGCCTATCTGAAGGCGCGCAACGTCGAGCGGGTTTTCGTGGCCGGGCTCGCCACCGATTTCTGCGTGGCATGGACCGCGCTCGATGCGCGCAAGGCCGGCTTCGAGACCTATGTGGTGGAAGATGCCTGCCGCGGCATCGACACCCAGGGATCGCTCGCCAAGGCCTGGGACGACATGGCCAAGGCCGGCGTCAAGCGCATCCAGTCCTCGGATATCGCGTAAGACGCAGCCTCGCGAGATTCGCATGGCCGAGCCTGCGTCACCTCATGCATTCGATCTCGCGCAGCGCCTGCCGTCGCCGCGCATGGCCGGCCTGATCGTCCGGATCACCGGTTATCGCGAGACCGCAACGGGCCGGTTCGCGCAGCGGCAGACCGCGCCGCTGATCGTCCCGCTGATCATCAGTTTCGGCTCGCCGTTCCTGATCGCGCTGTCGCGCGAGCCCGATGCGGCCGACCGTCAGCTCAGCTTCGCCGCCGGCCTGCATGCCGGGCCTGTCTACATCGAGTCCGACGGCCACGCTGCCTGCGTGCAGGTCGATTTCACCCCGCTCGGCGCCTACGGCTTCTTCGGCGGCGCCGTGACCGACCTGGTCGGGCGCATGGTCGATATCGACGATGTGCTCGGCCATGATGGCCGTCGTCTGCGCGAACAGCTCGGCGCCGTGACGTGCTGGCAGCGCCGCTTCGACCTGATCGAGGCGTTCGTGCTGCGCCGCGCCGGCCACATGCCGTCTCCCGAAATCGCGTTCGCCTATCGAAAACTGGCGCGTTCGGCCGGCGCCATCAGCATCACGGCATTGGCCGACGAGATCGGCTGGAGCCGCAAGCATCTTGCCGGCCGGTTTCGGTCCGAGCTCGGCCTCGCCCCCAAATCGCTGGCGCGCATGATGCGGTTTCACCGAGCGAGCAGCCTGGCACAAAGCGGCGCCGCGCTCGGCTGGGCGGGGATCGCGGCGGAAAGCGGCTATGCCGACCAGGCCCATCTCGCCCGCGAGTTCGTCGAATTCGCAGGCGAACCGCCAACCGCCTGGGCGCGCCGCCAGGCGCTGACCGACCGCCGGCTGGTCCATTCCGACAATGGGCTGCCGGACTGGTAACAAACCTTCAAGCCGACGCCGCGTTGCCTCGTGCAGGATGGCGCCGTCAGCCAAGGAGGTGAGCGACCATGACGCACGACATCGAACCGCCCCGCATCTACCCGACCCTGCGCTGCAAGGACGCCGAGGCGATGACCAATTGGCTCACGACGGTGCTTGGGTTCACCGAACACGTCGTCTACCGCGACGGTGGCGTGATCCATCACGCCGAGCTCGCCTATGGTTCCTCGATGCTGATGCTGGGTCAGAGCCGTGACGACGCCTATGGCAAGCTGGTCGGCGACCTCGACCACCGCCGCACCGACTCGATCTATATCGCCGTCGGCGATCCCGACGCGCTGCACGCGAAGGTCAAGGCTGCCGGCGCCAAGATCGAGATGGAACTGCGCGATACCGACTATGGCAGCCGCGACTTCGCCTGCCGCGATCCGGAGGGAAATCTCTGGAGCTTCGGCACCTATTGGCCGAAGGCACACGAGAAGCCGCGACCGTGAGCCCGCGCAATCCGCGAACTCGCAAAGGGGCAGCCGGGATCGGACGGATCAGGCGGTGATGTCGGCGGTCGGGGCGGCCTTGGCGCCGCCCTTGGAGACGCCGACCAGCGCCGGACGCAGGATGCGCTCGCCGATCATGTAACCGGCCTGCACGACCTGCACCACGGTGCCCGACGGCACCGACGGATCTGGCACCTCGAACATCGCCTGCTGGAAGTTCGGATCGAACTTCTCGCCGATCGGGTCGAACTTCTTGACGCCGTTCTTCTCCAGCGCGTTGAGCAGCGAACGTTCGGTCAGCTCGACGCCTTCGATCAGCGCCTTCAGGCCGGGATCGGCGGCTTCCTTGGTCTCGGCCGGCACCGCATCGAGCGCGCGCTGCAGGTTGTCCGCGATATCGAGCACGTCGCGGGCAAAGCCGGTGATGCCGTAGGTCTTGGCGTCGGCGACCTCGCGGCGGGTGCGCTGGCGGAGATTCTCCATCTCGGCCAGGGTGCGCAGCGTCCGGTCGCGCGCCTCGGCGAGTTCCTTGGTCAGCGCCTCCGCCGATCCGGCCTCGGGCTCGTCAGGCATGATGTACGGCTTCGAGACCACGGGCTCACCCGTCGGCGCCGAATTCTCGGTGTTGTCATTGGCCCGGTTCGGATCGGTCATGGCTTGCCTTCTCGAAAACTCGCGTCGGTTCAAATCTTGGGGATTGCTTGCCGGGATATCGTGCTTTGGCCGGCGAAAATCAAGCGCAACATACCGGTCTCGGGAACAGGAATCTCCGGCTTGGGTGAAGAAAACCCGTCAAATGAAAGCGAAATCGCCCTCCGGTCAGCCGCCCAGCATCTTGCTGACGATGCGCGCGGCATAATCGACGGTCGGGATCACCCGCGCATAGTTCAGCCGCGTCGGTCCGATCACGCCGAGGACGCCCACGATCCGCCCCTGGGCGTCGCCGTAGGGCGCGATGATGGTGGAGGAACCCGACAGCGAGAACAGCTTGTTCTCCGAGCCGATGAAGATCCGCACGCCCTCGCCGCGTTCGGCGCGGCCGAGCAGATCGATCACGCCGCGCTTGGTTTCGAGATCGTCGAACAGCGACTTGATGCGCTCGAGATCGTCGAGCGCATGCAGATCCTCGAGCAGATTGGCGTGACCGCGCACGATCAGCTGGCGGTCCTCGTTCTCGCCGCCGGACCAGCTTGCGATGCCCGCCGCGACCACCTTTTGGGTGAGCTGATCGAGCTCGGCGCGGTTTTGCGTCAATGCCGTCTCGAGCTCGAGCCGCGCTTCGGCCAGCGTGCGGCCGCGGATCCGCGCATTGAGGAAGTTGGTCGCTTCGGTCAGGGCCGAGGATGGAACACCCGGCGGCAGCGCCAGGACGCGGTTTTCGACCTGGCCGTCTTCGCCGACCAGCACGACCAGCGCCTTCTCCGGCTCCAGCCGGACGAACTCGATATGCTTCAGCCGCGCATTCGACTTTTGCGTCAGCACCACCGCCGCGGCGCGGGTCAGTCCCGACAGCCGCGTCAAGGCTTCGCCAAGCGCGGCCTCGACGGATTGCGCGCGGCCGACGGCAGCAAGCTGGGTCTGGATCGACTGACGCTCGGCCTCGGTGAGGTCGCCGACCTGCATCAGCGCATCGACGAAGAAGCGCAGCCCGAGTTCGGTCGGTAACCGGCCGGCGGAGGTATGCGGCGCATAGATCAGGCCGAGCTGCTCGAGATCCGACATCACATTGCGGACCGAGGCCGGCGACAGCGGTAATGCAATCAGGCGCGAGATGTTGCGCGAACCGACCGGCTCGCCGGTCGCGAGATAGCTTTCGACGATTTGACGAAAAATGTCGCGCGAACGCTCGTTGAGCTGGGCGAGCCCGGCATGCGGCGCGATCAGGCCAATCGGATCGTGGTGAGTCACACTCCAGTCCCTCACAATTACTGCATAATTTGTCGATCCGGGAGGCCGATGACAAGCATGCATTCTGCCCCCTCGTACCGGACCATACCGGGGCCGAAAACCCTCGCCAAAACCCTTGCCGCTGCCCCTTCCCGCTCCTACAAGCACGGCCAGCCAATTTTCTCGGATTTCTGGAGGATTTCATGCGGCCAAGCCGCCGTGCACCCGATGAACTGCGTCCCGTGTCGCTGGAACGCGGCGTCGTCAAATATGCCGAGGGTTCCTGCATGGTGAAGTTCGGCGACACCCATGTGCTGGTGACCGCCACGCTGGAAGAGCGATTGCCGCCGTGGCTGAAGGGCCAGGGCCGCGGCTGGGTCACCGCCGAATACGGCATGCTGCCGCGTGCCACCCTGGAACGCACCCGCCGCGAGGCCTCGGCCGGCAAGCAGGGCGGCCGCACGGTCGAGATTCAGCGGCTGATCGGCCGCTCGCTGCGCGCGGCGGTCGATCTCGAGGCGCTCGGCGAGCGCCAGATCACGGTCGATTGCGACGTCATCCAGGCCGACGGCGGCACCCGCACCGCCTCCATCACCGGTGCCTGGGTGGCGCTGGCCGACTGCATCAACTGGATGAAGACCCGCAACATGCTGAAGACCAATGTGTTGCGCGACAATGTGGCGGCGATCTCCTGCGGCATCTACCAGGGCACGCCGGTGCTCGATCTCGATTATGCCGAGGATTCCGAAGCCGACACCGACGCCAATTTCGTCATGACCGGCGACGGCCGGATCATCGAGGTGCAGGGCACCGCCGAGAAGACGCCGTTCTCGGAAGGTGAATTCCTGGCGCTGATGGCGCTGGCGCGCAAAGGTGTCGCGCGTCTGGTCGACTTGCAAAAGATCGCGGTGGCGTAGTCAGATTGGTCATGCACCGCCGAATCACCGGAAGGCTCGTCATCGCCACCCATAATCCCGGCAAGCTTGCCGAGATGCGGGAATTGCTGGCGCCGCACGGCGTCGAGGTGGTGTCGGCCGGCGAGCTCGACCTCGCCGAGCCCGAGGAGACCGGAGACAATTTTCGCGCCAACGCGGCGATCAAGGCGATTGCGGCAGCGAAGGCGACCGGACTGCCCGCCTTCGCCGACGATTCCGGCCTCGTGGTCGATGCGCTCGACGGAGCGCCCGGGATCTACTCGGCGCGCTGGGCCGGCGAGGGCAAGGACTTCATGGCGGCGATGACGCGGATCGAGCGGCTGCTGCAGGAACGCGGCGCCACCGCACCGGACCGGCGCAAGGCGCACTTCGTGTCGGCGTTGTGCGTGGCCTGGCCCGACGATCATCTCGAGGAGGTCGAGGCCCGCGCCGATGGAACCCTGGTCTGGCCGCCGCGTGGCACTGCCGGCTTTGGCTACGATCCGGCCTTCCTGCCCGACGGCTACACGCGGACCTTCGGCGAGATGACCAGCATCGAGAAGCACGGCCTGCCGCCGCTCGGGCTCGGCCTGTCGCATCGCGCCCGCGCCTTCGTGAAGCTCGCGGAGATCTGCCTTGAGCCACGCTGACCGAGAAGCCTTCGGCGTCTACGTGCACTGGCCGTTCTGCCTGTCGAAATGCCCGTATTGTGATTTCAACAGCCATGTGCGGCATGCGCCGGTCGACGAGGAGCGTTTCGTGCGCGCGTTCGCCCGCGAGATCGAGACGACGGCCGCGCGCGTGCCGGGGCGGCAGGTGTCCTCGATCTTCCTCGGCGGCGGCACGCCGTCCTTGATGCAGCCACAGACCGTCGGCGCCGTGCTCGATGCCATCGGCAAGCACTGGCAGGTCTCGCGCGATGTCGAGGTCACGCTCGAGGCCAATCCGACCAGCGTCGAGGCGACGCGCTTTCGCGGGTATCGCGCAGCCGGCGTCAACCGCGTCTCGCTCGGCGTGCAGGCGCTCGATGACGCCTCGCTGAAAGCGCTAGGCCGCCTGCACACCGCGCGCGAGGCGCTCGACGCGGTCGCGATCGCGCGCTCTGCGTTCGACCGTTACTCGTTCGATCTGATCTATGCCCGCCCGGACCAGACGCCGCGGATGTGGGCCGATGAACTGAAGCAGGCGATCTCGGAAGCGGCCGAGCACCTGTCGCTCTACCAGCTCACGATCGAGGAAGGCACGCCGTTCTTCGGGCTGCATGCTGCCGGCAAATTGCAGACGCCGGATGAAGCGACCGCGCGCGCGCTCTACGACGTGACGCAGGAGGTCTGCGCCCGCGAGGGGTTGCCGGCCTATGAGATCTCCAATCACGCCCGCGCCGGCGCGGAGTGCAAGCACAACCTCGTCTACTGGCGCGGTGAGGAATATGCCGGCATCGGCCCCGGCGCACATGGAAGGCTCGACATCGATGGCGTCAGGCACGCGACCGCAACCGAGCGGCGCCCCGAGGCGTGGCTGTTGAACGTCGAGGAGCGCGGTCACGGCGTCGTCAGCGATGACAGCCTCAACAGCGAAGAACGCGCCGACGAGTTTCTGCTGATGGGGCTGCGGCTCGCCGAGGGCATCGATCCCAAGCGCTATGCGAAGCTCTCCGGCCGCCAGCTCGACCCGCACCGGATCGCGATGCTGCGCGAGGAAGGCGCGATCGCCGTCGACGCCGACGGACGACTGCGGGTGACGACGTCGGGATTCCCGGTGCTCGACGCGGTCGTTGCGGATCTCGCCGCCTAGAGCCTACCCCGTTCCAATTGAATCGGAACGGCACGCTGCCAAAATATCGAAAACAACCCCATGCAAAGGAGCTGGCGGGTGCCGGCGCTCGACAAGGCAGCTTGACCGCCCGACGAAAATCAAGCGCCAAAGCTCTTCGGCGAGCCTGCGACCGGCGTGCTGCCGCCTGAGGCCACCTTCATGACCGCAAGGCCGCGCTCATTGGTGCCATCGGAGCGGAAGCGGAACAGACCGTCGATACCGGCAAAGCCGGACGGATTGGTCAATGTCTCCGGCGCAAAGCGCTGCGCCCCTTGCGTGCGCGCGAGCGCCGCCATCAGCGCCACGGCATCATAGGCAAGCGTCGCGGTGCGCACGGGCTCGCCGCCATATTTGCTGCGGTAGCGGCCGGCGAAGCTGCGGAAGCCGGACGGATCGGGCGCGGCGTAGAGGCCGCCCTGCAAGACGGGGCTCGCGAACACCCGCGGATTGTCCCACAGCCCGGTGCCGAGCAGCTGGATGTTGCGCAGATTGGCGCCGGCTGCGGTCAAGGCATCGGCGGTCGCGACCACCGAATCACCATCGTCGGCGATCAGCAGCGCATCGGCCTGGCCGAGCGCCTGCGCCACGGTTCGCGCCGGCGTCGCGCGATCGGCGCCATATTTCTCGAATGCGACGACGCGGCCGTTCTTGCGGCCGACCGCCTGCTTGAACGCGGCCTCGACCACGTTGCCATAGGCGTTGTCCGGCACCATCGCGGCGAACGAGCGCTTTCCGATCCCCGCCGAGTAGTCGACGATGCGGTTGATGTCGGACTCCGGCAGGAAGCTCAGCAGATAGACGCCGCGCCCGGCCACGCTCGAATCGGTGGAGAACGCGATCACCGAGGTACCGCGCGGCCGCGTCAGTTGCGCGACGGCCGGCACCGAGCCTGCGAACAGCGGTCCCAGGATGATCTCGGCGCCTTCGGACAGTGCCTGCTGGGCACCCTGCGATGCGCCCTGCGGGCTGCCGCCATCGTCCTTGATCAGGAGCTGGATGTTCGGGTTCTGAAATTCCGCCAGCGCCATTTCGGCCGCGTTCCGCATCGACTGGGCGGCAAGCCCGGCATTGCCGGACGCCGACAGCGGCAGGATCAGGCCGATCTTGACCTGCCCGGTTCCGACCGCCTGCGGCTGCTGCTGCGGGCCGGCAGGACCAGCTTCCGGGTTGCTGCTGGAAAATTGGCTCAAGCTCTGCTGGATGCCGGAGCAGGCCGTCAGCAACGGCGCGCCCACGATGAGGCCGAGCGCGGTCCGCCGGGTGGTGCCCGACGGCGGGGACTTGCGGTGATGCGGGCCTTCCATCGTCTCTCTTCTCTTGGCCGACCGTGATCAGCCAGGACTCCATCCAGCTCTGATGAGGCGGGTGGATTCAGGCATATTCTCGGCGAATAGTTAACTAAAACAAAAGGATTATGGCCCCGCGGCGCCCTTGCCGCGGCCTCCATTTCCCCCGTCAGCCAGCGTTCCGTCACCGCCGTTTGCGGATGTGGCGCAAGCGCCGCCATCCCTCTAGATTGGCATTATGCGCGCAAAAGCCAGTTCCCTCCACAGTTCGGATGCCACGACAGGCGCTGCGGCCAGAACATTTTCGATCGGCGGCCAGCGATTGGCCGCGCCAAGGGCAGCACCCGGGCTGCATCTGGTCGCGACCCCGATCGGAAATCTCGCCGACATCACCCTGCGCGCGCTGGAAACGCTGGCCGGTGTCGACGTCATCGCCTGCGAGGACACGAGGATTACCCGGCGGCTGACCGAGCGTTATGCGATCGCCGCGGAGCTTGCGCTCTACCACGAGCACAACGCGGCCCAGGCCCGTCCAAAAATCCTGGAGCGGCTGGCGCAGGGCGCCGCGATCGCGCTGGTTTCCGACGCCGGCACGCCACTGATCTCCGATCCCGGCTTCAAGCTGGTGCGCGACGTCTGCGCCGCCGGGCATGCCGTCATCGCGGTGCCGGGGCCATCATCGGTGCTGACGGCGCTGTCGGTCGCGGCATTGCCGACCGACCGGTTTTTCTTCGAGGGATTTTTGCCCGCGAAGGAGCACGCGCGTCGCGCACGGCTCAACGAGCTGGCGAGGGTCGATTCGACGCTCGTGATGTTCGAATCGGGCAATCGCGTACAGGACACGCTGCGCGATCTCGCCGCGATCATGGCCGGCCGCGATGCCGCGATCTGCCGCGAGCTGACCAAGCTGCACGAGGAGATCACGCGCGCGCCGGTCGCCGAGCTGGCGGCAGGCGCGGACGCGCTGGAAACGCGCGGCGAGTTCGTGCTGGTCATCGGACCTCCGGCCGATGATGCCGGGGTGATGGACCAGGATGCGCTCGACGATCTGCTGCGGGCGCAGCTCGGCCGCGGCAGCGTCAAGGATGCGGTCGCCCATGCGGTCGAACTGTCGGGCCGGCCGCGCCGCGAGGTCTATGCCCGCGCCCTCGAGCTTGCGAAGATCATCGGGGACGGCAATGGCGAAGACTGACAGCGCCTCGCCCGAGCGCGTCGCGGCGTTCCGGACCGGCATCTCGGCGGAGAGCCGCGCCGCAGCCCTTCTGATCGCCAAGGGCTATCGCATCCTGGCACGACGCTTTCGTACCCCCTTTGGCGAGATCGACCTGGTGGTTCGCCGGCGCAATCTGCTGGCCTTCGTCGAGGTCAAGGCCCGTGCCAGCCTCGACGACGCCGCCTATGCGGTGACGCCGCGGCAGCAGCTGCGCATCATCAATGCCGCCCAGGCCTGGCTGATGGCGCATCCCGAACATGCCGAATTTGAGCTCAGATTCGACGCCGTGCTGATTGCACCGAAGAGCCTGCCGCGCCATCTGTTAGCGGCATTCGATGCAAGCCCTTAACGTTATCCTCAGACCTCGCGGAACATGCCTATGAAATTGAAGATCGCCGTCCAGATGGATCCCATCGCGCGCATCAATATCCGCGGCGATTCAACCTTTGCGCTGCTGCTCGAGGCGCAAAAGCGCGGCCACGGCATTTCCTACTACACGCCCGACAAGCTGTCGCTGCGCGGCGAGGAGCTGGTGGCGCCGGTGCAGCCTCTCACCGTGCGCGACGAGGTCGGCAATCACTTCACGCTGGGCGAGCCGAAGCGCGAGGCGCTCAACGGCTTCGACGTCGTGCTGCTGCGCCAGGATCCGCCGTTCGACCTCGCCTACATCACCTCGACCCATTTCCTCGAGCGCATCCATCCGAAGACCTTGGTCGTCAACGACCCGGCCAGCGTGCGCAACGCGCCGGAAAAGCTGTTCGTGATGAACTTCCCGCAGCTGATGCCGCCAACCCTGATCTCGCGCGATCTCGACGAGATCAACGCATTCCGCGACCAGCATGGCGCCGTCGTCATGAAGCCGTTGCACGGCCATGGCGGCGCCGCCGTCTTCCGCGTGATGCCGCAGGACATGAACTTCGGCTCGCTGTTCGACATGTTCTCGGTCACGTTCAAGGAGCCCTGGGTGATCCAGCGCTTCCTCCCCGAGGTGAAGCATGGCGACAAGCGCATCATCCTGGTCGACGGCGAGTTCGCCGGCGCCGTCAACCGCGTGCCGGCGGCTGACGATCTGCGCTCCAACATGGTCCGTGGCGGCGCAGCCGCGGCGACCGAACTCTCGGATCGCGAGCGCGAAATCTGCGCCACGCTCGGACCTGCGCTGCGCGAACGCGGCCTGCTGTTTGTCGGCATCGACGTGATCGACGGCAACCTCACCGAGATCAACGTCACCTCGCCGACCGGCATCCGCGCAATCCAGCGGCTCAATGGCCCCGACGTCGCGGCGATGATCTGGGATGCCATCGAGAAGAAGCGCGCCGCGAAATAATCCTCCCTTGTGCGCCGCACAGCTGGCTGAAATTTAGCCAGCGTTCGATCACGCATGCGTTCTCCTTATTCTTCTTGCCAGCTTGCGCAGGCGAGGGCAGCATCCTCTCGCCTGCGTCAGGTCAAGCGGCGGGTCAACGCGCGGGCAACAACGCGAAAATCTTATAAAAATTCTGGAGGAAGACGTTATGACGCTCAATGTCTCACGACGATCCTTTGCTCGCGCTCGGTGCCGGTCTCGGCGCCAGCACCCTGCTCGGGGGCACCGCACAGGCACGCGCGCCGAAGCTCGGCACGCAGACACCCTACTGGCACCGCTTCATGCTCGGCGAAGCCGAAGTGACCGTCGTATCCGACGGGCCGCTTCCGCTCGGCGATCCCTCCGGCACTTTCACCGGTGTGCCGAAGGAGGAGGTGAAGAAGATGCTCTCCGACAACTTCCTCTCGCCCGACAATGTCGTGCTCGAGCAGAATTCGCCGATCGTCAATACCGGCGACAAGCTGATCCTGTTCGATACCGGCATGGGCACCTCGAAGGCCTTCGGTCCGACCACCGGCCGGCAGCAGAAGAGCATGAAGGAAGCCGGCATCAAGCCGGAGGACATCGACGCCGTCGTGCTGTCGCACGCGCACATCGATCATATCGGCGGCATTGTCGGCACCGACGACAAGCCGCTGTTTCCGAATGCGCAGTACTACATCGCCCAGAGCGATCTCGAATTCTGGACCGACGAAGGCAAGATGGGCAGTCCGTTGAAGGACTTCATCGTGCATGCCCGCAAGAACCTGCTGCCGGTGCGCGACCGCATCGTGTTCTTCAAGGACGGCCAGGAATTCCTGCCCGGCGTGACGGCAATCGCAGCGCCCGGCCACACCGTGGGCCACACCATCTTCATGGTGAGCTCGGGCGGCAAATCCTTCGCCTTCCTCGGTGACCTCTCGCATCACGCGGTGCTGCTGCTGGAGCGTCCGCGGATGGAGTTCTCCTACGACACCGATCCGAAGCAGGCGGCGAACTCGCGGGTCAAGCTGCTGGAGATGCTGGCCGCGAACAAGACGGCCGTGATGTCCTATCACTTCGCCTGGCCGGGCTACGGCCACGTCGCCAAGGTCGGCGAAGGCTTCCACTACTATCCGGAGCCGATGCAGATGAACCTGTGACGGACTGATTGCGAAGACGGACTGCCTCGGGAGCGGCCGCCGCCGCTCCCGAATGCATTTGCCGCCCGGTGTAAGGAGTGCACGGGGCGCCCGGCCTATTCCGCCGGCGCAAGGCGGCTCGCGGAGCGAGTGCGCATCGTCTCTCGCGCGCCAATCCGCGCACGACGTTTGCGCCACCAGATCACGACGCCCGTCACCGACAGCGCCGCGACCACCAATCCCATCAGCGAGATCAGGATGCGCCCGGGCAAGCCGGCGATCCGGCCGGAATGCAACGGAAACTGCATCTGCACGAACACGTCGGCCGCGGTGCCGACCCATGGCAGCCGCTCGCCGAGCGGACGGCCGTCCTCGCTGTCGTAGTAGAGCTGCGCCGGCCCGACTCCCGCGGCGCCATGTTCGTCGCCCGGCTCGAAGAATGCGACCGCATAGACGCCGTGGGCCGGACCATAATTGATCGAACCGATCGGCGTGGTCCAGCCGCGCGCCTTGCCGTCGGCCGCGGCCCGCGTGGCGATTTCCGCATAGGCCATCCTTGGCTCGATCGGATCGTCGAGATGACGGTATGGCCGCTGCTCGTAGGGTGTCGGCGTGTAGTTGGACACGGTCTTCATCAACGGCGAGAACACCTCGAAATATAGGTTGAGCGAGAATGCCGTGAATGCGATCACGAACAGCAACGCCCAGGTCCACAGGCTGAAGGCGCGATGAATGTCGAAATTGATTCGATAGGCGCTGCCCGAGGTCTTGATCTTCCAGGCCGGTGCCCAGCGGGTCCAGAAACTCTTGCCGCGCGGGCCCGGTATCGCCGACGCCCGCTCAGCCCTTGCGCGCCGCCGCGACGGCAGGGTCAGGTGGAAGCCGACGAAACAATCGATCGTCCAGATCACGGCGATGACACCGAGGAAGCGCATGCCCCAGCGATCGCTGCCCCAGAATTCGGGGATGTGCATCGTGTAATGCAGCTTGTAGAGGAATGAGACGAAGTTTTCGCGGGTCACCGGCCAGACCGCGCCCCAATAGCGGCGTCCGAGCTCGACGCCGGTGTTGGGATCGAGGAAGACCTGGTTGTAGTCGAGCGTGTAGCGCTTGCCGGTCGCCGGATCGATCCGCGGCAGCACGAAGAACCACAACGATTCGCCTTTCTCCGCCGTCATGAACATGTGGACGACGCGGGCGCGATGATCGCGCTGCTCGATCAGCCGGGCGAGCTCGACCGACGGGATCGCCGGTCCGGAGCTCGTCACCTCGAACAGCTTCCTGTTGAGCACATCGTCGATCTCGTGATCCCACGAGATGATCGCGCCGGTGACGCCCGAGAAGAACAGGAAGGCCGCGGTGAGAAGGCCCGCCCAGCGATGCAGTCGTCCGAAGATGGGTCTCATGGGGATTTCAGCAAGTTGTGGGGTGATCACCAGCGATAGGTCAGCTTCGCGATCGCCTTGCGGCCCTCGGCGTAGAAGCAGCTGGTGTTGCCGTAGCAGGCTGCCACGTAGCGCGTGTCGGCGAGGTTGGTGACGTTGAGCGAGAGGCGATAATTGTCCCTGGTATAGGCGACGAGCGCATCGACGACCGTCGACGCCGGCACCTTGAAGGTGTTGGCATCGTCACCGAACGTCGATCCGACATAGCGGACGCCGGCCCCGAACTGGACCCCGGCGAGCGGACCGCCCTGAACGGTGTAATCGCCCCACAGCGAGAAACGGTTGAGCGGCACCGTGGTCGGCGCCTTGCCGACATTGACGGGATCCTTGGTGACTTCAGCGTCGACATAGGCGTAGCCGCCCCGGATGTTGACGCCCTCGACCAGCGTCGCGGTGCCTTCGAGTTCAACGCCGCGCGACCTGACTTCGCCGGTCTGCTCGGCGAAATAGAACGGCGGGGCGTAGGTGACGACGTTGGATCGGGTCAAGTCGAACGCGGCCAGCGTGATCAGCGCATTGATGCCGACCGGCTGGTACTTGACGCCGACTTCGTACTGCACGCCGGACTCCGGCTTCAGCAGGTCGCCGGCGGCGTTGACGCTCAGCACCGGCAGGAATGATTCCGAATAGCTGAAATAGGGCGCGACGCCGTTGTCGAAATTGTACATGACGGCGGCGCGGCCGGTGAATGCCGAGGCGTCGGTCGACGTCGACGTTTTCGCGAGATTGTTGTCGAGGTCCGTGGTGACGAAATCCTGCCGCCCGCCAAGCAGGAACGACAGCCGGCCGAGCCGGATCTGGTCCTGCAGATAGAGGCCGGCCTGCGACTGCTTGATGCCGGTGTCGTCATACGGTCCGTTGTTGGTCCAGCTGTTGGTATAGACCGGCGCGAAGACGTTGAGCTTGCCGGTGCTGTAGCTCGAGGCCATGTCGCGGAACGAGGTGTTGCGGTAATCGACGCCGAACAGCGTCGTGTGGCTCAGCAGGCCGGTGACGAACTTGCCCTGCAGCTGGTTGTCGACCGCGAAGGAACCGATCGTCGAGCTGCCGCCGGCGCCGCCGCGCGACAGCAGGCCCGCAGCCTCGTCGGTGGCCGACGCATAGCCGGTGCCGTAGAAGCTCTTCTGCTCGTTGTGCATCCACGAATAGCGCAGGTTCTGGCGGAAGGTCAGCGCCTCGTTGAAGTCGTGCGACAGCATGTAGCCGACCGAGGACTGCTCGGTGTCGAACTGGTTGAAGCCGGGCTCGCCGACGAAGCGCGTGTTCGGAATGTAGTGGCCGTTATTGGCCCAGACGGTGCCGGACGGCGGCAGGAATTGCAGGCCCCAGCCGGTGCGTTCCTTCTGGTAGTTCGCGAGGAAAGTGATCGTGGTGTCCTCGTTCGGCTTCACGGTGACGGCGGGCGCGATGAAGACGCGATTGTCCTTGGTGTAGTCGACCTGGGTCTCACCATCGCGCGCGACGCCGGTCAGGCGCCACAGCACCGTTCCTTCCTTGTTGGCGCGGCCGCCGATATCGAACTCGCCCTGATAGCGGTTGAAGCTGCCGCCGGACAGCGACACTTCGCCGAACTCGCGCGCGGTCGGCAGCTTGCTGACATAGTTGAGGATGCCGCCGGTGCCGCTGCCGCCGAACATCGCGGAGGACGGCCCCTTCAGGACCTCGAGGCGCTCGGCGCCGTACGGATCGAGCCCGAGGAAGTGCACATAGTTGCTGCTCGGCAGCCGCAGGCCGTCGAGATAGAGGCCCGGCATCGTCATGTCGAAGCCGCGGATCTGCAGGCCGCCGAAGCGGGTGTCCGAGCCGCCATTCACGTCGCCGCTGACGCCTGCGGTGTAGCGCAATGCCGCGCCCACCGATTCCGCACCCTGGTTCCTGATCTGGTCCGTCGTGACGACCGAGATCGATTGCGGGATTTCGATCAGCGGCGTGTCGGTCTTGGTCGCCGTGCCCGAACGCGTGGCAACGAACCCGTCCACTGGACCGCCGGCTCGCTCGCCGGCGCCGGCACCGGATCGTGCCGCCGCTGGCGGCGTCGCCTGCTGGGATCGAGCCACGCGGTTGGCGCGGCTTGCGCGTGCGGCCACCGGACGACGAACCGGTTTTGCATTCGCAGTGATCGCGCGCTGCTGAGGCGCGTCCACGCTCACCGGCGGCAGTTCCGATTGCGCGTCGGCGCGTTCGGTCGTGACTCCTGCGGCAAGGACGGCGGCGGTACACAGACCGATCGTTCGCAGCGCTGGATGTTGACGGGTGGAATGCGAAGCAAGTCGATCGATCACGCGAAGGCGCCCCTGATGTCAGCCTGGATGGATTTGTGATCCGGCTCTACAGCGCGGGGCTCGCGAGTACAGACCTCGGCAGTTGGAATAGATCGAGACTGCGCGCGCGATCAGTGTGCGATCGCTGAAACAGCGGGGAAATCGACGACGCGCTGCGACAATAAGCGCGCGATGCTCATCGAGCTGGAATGATTCTTGAAAATGATTCCTGCAGTTGTCGACGATGCGAGCTGTGTTCGATCGCGCGAGGCGCGCGTCATCGCGCGCGACGCCCGACGCCTCCGCACCGGCCGGAAGCGGATGCGCCGCGCGGTGAATTGGTACCGGGCGACCAGCCCTCGGTGTCGCGAACGTTCCTGTAATGTTCTTGCACTTGTCGCCCGGTTCCGCTACCTTCGATTGCGGAAGATAGGGGCAGCATGGTTCAGCGCGTTTCCACCGTCGCATTCGAGGGGATCGAGGCCCGCGCGGTCGACGTGCAGGTCCAGGTTGCGCCGGGATTGCCTGCATTCGCGATCGTCGGCCTGCCCGACAAGGCGGTGTCGGAAGCCCGCGAACGCGTGCGTTCGGCGCTGATCGCCTCCGGCCTCGCGCTTCCCGCCCGCCGCATCACCGTCAACCTCGCACCCGCCGACCTGCCCAAGGAGGGCAGCCATTACGACCTGCCGATCGCGCTCGGCCTGATGGCGGCGATCGGCGCGATCCCGCCGGATGCGCTGAACGGCTTCACCGTGCTCGGCGAGCTCGGGCTCGACGGCTCGCTCGCGCCGGTGGCGGGCGTGCTGCCCGCGGCAATCGGCGCCAATTCGCGCGACGAGGGATTGATCTGCCCGGCCGCCTGCGGTTCGGAAGCCGCCTGGGCCAGTCCGGACATCCAGATCATCGCGGCACACTCGCTGATCCAGATCGCCAACCACTTCAAGGGCACGCAGGTGCTGTCACGCCCGCAGCCGAAGGTGCATGAGCGCGAGGAAGCGCTTCTGGACCTGCGCGACATCAAGGGCCAGGAGAGCGCGAAACGCGCGCTCGAGATCGCCGCCGCCGGCGGGCATCATCTGCTGATGATCGGCTCGCCCGGCGCCGGCAAATCGATGCTGGCGGCGCGACTGCCCTCGATCCTGCCGCCGCTGTCGCCGTCCGAGCTGCTCGAAGTCTCGATGATCGCCTCGGTTGCCGGCGAGATCCGCGACGGCGCCTTGACCGCGCGACGCCCGTTCCGCAGCCCGCATCATTCCGCCAGCATGGCCGCGCTGACCGGCGGCGGCATGCGCGCCAAGCCGGGCGAGATCTCGCTGGCGCATCAGGGCGTGCTGTTCCTCGACGAATTGCCGGAGTTCGATCCGCGCGTGCTGGATTCGCTGCGCCAGCCGCTGGAGAACGGCGAGGTTTCGGTGAGCCGGGCCAACCACCGCGTCACCTATCCGGCGCGCTTCATGCTGGTCGCGGCCATGAACCCGTGCCGTTGCGGCCACGCCTATGAGCCCGGCTATTCCTGCAAGCGCGGCCGGCTCGACCGCTGCACCGCCGACTACCAGATGCGGATCTCCGGTCCGCTGATGGATCGCATCGACCTGCGGATCGAGGTGCCCGCCGTCACCGCGGCGGATCTGATCCTGCCGCCGCCGGCGGAGGGCTCGGCCGAGGTTGCCGCCCGCGTCGCGGCCGCGCGCGACATCCAGCTCGCGCGCTACGCGGCGGCCGGCATGCCGCACGTCCGCACCAATGCGGAAGCGCCGAGCTCGCTGCTCGAGACCATCGCGCAGCCCGACGCGCATGGGCAGAAGCTGCTGCGCGAGGCGGCCGACAACATGCACCTCACCGCGCGCGGCTATCACCGCGTGCTGCGGGTGGCGCGCACGCTTGCCGATCTCGACGGCGCCGAGACGATCGGCCGGCTGCATCTCGCCGAAGCGCTGTCCTATCGTGCATTGGCCGACGATTTGCGTCGCGCCGCGTGATCTCCGCCGCTTTCCGCCCGGTGCCCGCCGCGTCAACGTGACAGTAACCACTCTCATTTACGCTCCGCAAACCATAAGCACCGCGATCGGCGGCAAGCTTGGGTCGAGCGAGTTGTGTCATGTTGCGTTTGAAGATTCTGACCTCGGTGGTCCCCCTTGCCGTGGCCGCGGTCCTTGCCCGCGCCGAATTCCTGCCGGGCCCGCGGCCCTGCATCGAGGTGGGCGGCGCCACGATGCAGATCGCATCGATCCCCTGGCTGGCGCAGCTTCACGTCAACTTCACTGACGACCCCAGCCAGGCCACCGTCCGGGTCCAGATCGCCGACAGCGCCGACGCCGCCGACTTCACCGTGATCGACGACATCGACGACGCCGAGGCCGGCGCCTGCGAGAGCAGCGCGACGGCGCAGCTGATCGGGATTTCCGGCGATGCCTCGGCAACCGGCCCCGTCATCTATCTGACGCGTGATGCTGGCCCGTCCGACTATCGTGTCTTCGTGCAGTCGAAGACGTTCTCAGCGCGGGATGCCGCGGCCCTGATCGTCAGCGCCCGCGGTGGACACCGCCGCCTTGAAGCCGCAACGCCCGAACCTGACAAGCGCGTCCCGAACCGGGTCATGGCGGAATTAACCTCCCGCTAACCTTGTTCTGAGGGCAGCGCGAAATGGCCACCAATTTCAAGCACTTTGCAAGCTGGCCGACGCATCGTCAGCGCCAGATCAAGCTGTCTTAGGGTCATCATTGATGGGGCGTTTCTTCCGGATCAAGTTGCGCCTTCGCCGCTTCCTCCGGCGCCATTCCTGGCTCGCGACGATCGTGCGCTCGTTCACGATCTTCTCTGTCGCGTTCGGCAGCGCCTTCGGGTTCATTTCGGGCGCGCTCTCGCAACAGAGCGGCTACGATCCCAATGCATTCGCGATCGGGGTCAGCTTCCTGTTCGCGATCGCCTGCCTTTGGATCGTGACGCTCGGCATCCGCCTGCGGCTGATGCGCAAGCGGCTGCGTACCATCGCCATGCACAATGAAGCGATGGCCGACCGCAACTGGGAACTGCAGGAGGCCGAGCAGCGCGCCTCCACCCTGTTCGAGGCGCAAGACGATCTGATCGTGCTGCGCGACCTCGACGGCCTCATCACCTATGCCAACGATGCCTATTGCGAGCTGGCGCAGAGGCCCCGCAGCGAATTGATCGGCAGCACCGCAACGCTGAAGGTGCTCGAGCAGGGCGACACCGCGCTCGAATCCAACGGCACGCGGGTCTACGACCAGAAGATCGAGGGCCCGCTCGGGCCGCGCTGGATCGCCTGGCGTGAAGGCCTCGTGCGCAACGATGCCGGCGCGCCGGCGGAGATGCAGAGCGTCGGCCGCGACGTCACCGACCGCACCGAGAGCGAGCGCGCGCTCGCCGAAGCGCGCGATCAGGCCGACGCCGCCAACCGCGCCAAGTCGCGCTTCCTTGCGATGGCGAGCCACGAGATCCGCACCCCGCTGAACGGCATCATCGGCATGAGCGGATTGCTGATGGATACGCAGCTGACGTTGGAGCAGATGACCTACGTCAAGGCGGTCAAGACATCGGGCGACGCGCTGCTCGCGCTGATCGAGGAGCTGCTCGACTATTCCAAGATCGAGGCCGGCAAGATCGATCTCGAACACCGCACGTTCGCGCTGTCCGGCCTGATCGAGGACATCACCGAGCTGCTGGCGCCGCGTGCGCAGACCAAGGGCATCGAGATCGCCGCCTATGTCGACGAACGGCTGCCGATGCAGGTGACCGGCGACGCCGCGCGGCTGCGTCAGGTGCTGCTCAATCTCGCCGGCAACGCCATCAAGTTCACCGCGACCGGTGGCGTGGCGCTGATCGTCGAGCCCAGCATCTGGCCGAACGAGATCAGCTTCCTGGTTCGCGACACCGGCATCGGCATCGCGCCGGAAGCGCAGCAGCGTATTTTCCGGGAGTTCGAGCAGGCCGACGACCGGATCGCGCGCAGCTATGGCGGCACCGGCCTCGGCCTCTCGATCAGCGACCGCATCGTCAAGCGGATGGGCGGCCGCATCACGCTCGCAAGCACGCCGGGCGCAGGCTCGACCTTCGAGGTGTCGATCCCGCTCGTCGCCGCCGATGCCGGCGAGGCCAACGGCTTCGCCGCGCCCGACTTGACGGCACAGTCGATCATGCTGGTGGCGCCACACAGCATCGAGGTCTCGCTGATCTCGCGGCGGTTGCAGCGCTGGGGCGCACAGACCTGCATCGTGTCGGATGCCGGTGTCGCCGAGGCGCTGCTGCCGGAGCGGAGCTGGCATGCGGTGCTGATCGACCACACGCTCGGCACGCCGGCGATGGAGGCGTTTGCCGACGCCGCCCGCCTCCATGCAACCCATCGCATCGTAATGTTCACGCCGGCGACGCGGCAGGACCTTTCGGCTTCCGAGTCAGCCATGTTCACCGGTTACCTGGTGAAGCCATTGCGCGCGTCGTCGCTCGCCGCGCGCCTGACCGCATCGCCGGAAGTCGCTGCGCCGAGCCTTGCGATCGAGGCGGCCGCCGAGTCCGCGCCCGCTGCGCTTGCATCCGCGCTGCCGGACAAGGGGTTCTCGATCCTGGTCGCCGAGGACAATGAGATCAACGCGCTGTTGATGCGCTCGCTGCTCACCCGGCTCGGCCACAACGTGGTCATCACCACCAATGGTGAGCAGGCGATGGAGTCCTGGCTGTCGGCGACCTCAGCCGGCACGCCCTATGATCTCGTGCTGATGGACATCCAGATGCCGCGCCTCAACGGCATCGAGACCACCAAGCAGATCCGCACCCATGAAGCGGCGCAATCCGTCCGCCGGACCCCGATCCTGGCACTGACGGCAAATACGCTGGTGGAGGACCGCTATGCCTGCTTCGAAGCCGGTATGGACGGCTTTCTGATCAAGCCGCTCGACCGCGAGAAGCTGGAAGAAGCGCTCGCGGGCCTCGCCGCCGCGCGGCACATCGCGGCGTAGCAGCCAAAACCTCGGTGTCGTCCCTGCGCAAGCACTAGGGGATGCACACATCTGGTGCGACGGATTGACTCGGGTCAGAGATTGGGGATTCCAGAATCGGGGGTCTCGGTGACTTCTATTACGGCACTTCGGCTTGGGCGGAGGTGCCAGCATGTTGTCGCGGATTGACTGGACGTTGGGCCGGTTCGAGGATGGTCGTCTCGATAAAGGGGGGCGGCGCTCATCGGACGCATGGTCGCGGGCAAGGATGTATGCCTTCGGCGGCTTTCCAAGGGAGACCGCGCGCTGGAGGTGCGGTTCAACCGCTTTCTCGGTAACTCCAAGGTGACGAAGGAGCGCATCATCGAAAGCTGGAGCGAAAGCACGGCTGCGGCGGTTACAGGCCGCCATGTTTTGGCGATCCAGGACACCAGCGAGATCCACTTCAACACCACGCCGCAACGCCGGCGCGGGCTCGGGGAGATCGGCAAGGGCAATCACCACGGCGTGCTGCTGCACCCGATGCTGGCGGTGGATGCGGACAATGGCACCTGCCTGGGACTTTTGAGCGGCGAGGTGTGGACGCGTGAAGGCCCTCGGAGCGTCTCGCATGACAGCCGCGACCTGTCGGACAAGGAATCGCAGCGCTGGATTGCCACCGCCCTTGCGGCCAAGCCGCTGCTTACCGGTGCTGCAATGGTGACCCTGCTTGGTGACCGCGAGAGCGACATCTTTGCTCTTTATGCCAGCGCAGCCGAGCAAGACTACCGCGTGATCGCCCGCAGCATGCATGATCGCAAGCTGGCCGACACGACGGGTTTGTATGCGGCGATCGACGCCATGACGGCGGTAGAGCGTCGCATCATCGAGTTGCCTGCGCGTGCGGGGCGGCCTGCACGTCCGATGGACCTCGAACTTCGCTTCGGCGCAATCGAGCTGGCCCGGCCGCAAAGCAAGTTCCTGCGCCATTTGCCGAAAAGCCTGCATCTGGCCATCGTTGACGTCCGCGAGATCAATGCCGATCCCAACGTCGAGCCGTTGCACTGGCGTCTTCTCACCTCTCACGAGGTCACCAGTTCAGACGATGCCTGGCGCATTGTCGCCTGGTACAAGCAGCGCTGGATCATCGAGCAGTTCTTCCGCGTCCTCAAGACGCAGGGCTTCAAGCTCGAGGATAGCCAGATCGGCACCGCCGGCCGGCTTCTCAAATTGGTTGCCATCGCTGCCAAGGCCGCGATCATCACCATCCAGCTCCTGCAAGCGCGCAACGGGAGCCAGCAGTCGCTTCACGTTGCCTTCAATCCCAGCGAGATCGATGCGTTGACCGCCCTCAATCAGCAGCTTGAAGCCAGGAACAGACGACTGAAGAACCCGCATCCGTCCGATCGTCTTGCCTGGGCGGCCTGGATTATCGGCCGCATTGGAGGATGGGACGGCTATCCGTCCTCCAAGCCACCAGGCCCCATCACCTTCAAAAACGGTCTCGATTACTTCCGCGCCGTCGCTCTCGGATGGAGCCTCAGAAATGTGTGCATGCCCTAGTGCGAAAGCAGGGACCCATAACCACCGAAGCCAGTTTTGCGCCCGCTGGGGCTACAGCGCTGCAAATCACAAGTACCTGTGGTTATGGGTCCCCCGCGTTCGCGGGGACGACAGCCGTGATGTGGCTCGTTCGCAGAGATGCGGTGATGCTTACAGCCGGCGCAGCGCGACCGACTGCACCACGTGGTCGGCGCCCTTCTTCAGGATCAGCGTCGCGCGCGGGCGGGTCGGCAGGATGTTGTCCTCGAGATTGGCGAGGTTGGTGCGCTCCCAGATCGCGATCGCGGTCGCCGTTGCTTCCTCGTCCGACAGCGGCGCGTAGCGATGGAAGTAGGACCTCGGATCGGTGAACGCGGTGTCGCGCAGCGCCAGGAAGCGCTTGATGTACCACTCCCGCAGCACGGCCTCGTCGGCGTCGATATAGACCGAGAAGTCGAAGAAGTCGGAGACGAACGGCACCGCCTTGCCGTCGCGCGGCAGCCGCCCGGTCTGCAGCACGTTGACGCCCTCGACGATCAGGATGTCCGGCTGGTCGATCTCGACCCATTTGTTCGGCACGATGTCGTAGGTCAGATGCGAATAGACCGGCGCGCGCACGCGGCGCCGCCCCGCCTTGATGTCGCTGAGGAACGACAGCAGCGTCGGCAGGTCGTAGCTTTCCGGGAAGCCCTTCTTCTGCATGATGCCCTGCCGCTCGAGCACGGCATTCGGAAACAGGAAACCGTCGGTCGTGATCAGGTCGACCTTCGGCCGCGGCGACCAGCGCGCCAGCAGCGCCTGCAGCACGCGGGCGGTGGTCGACTTGCCGACCGCGACGGATCCGGCGACGCCGACGATGTAGGGCATCTTGCGGTCGCGGATGTTGAGGAACTGGCGCTGCGAGTAATACAGCCGCTGCGTCGCATCGACATAGATCGAGAGCAGCCGCGACAGCGGAAGGTAGATGTCCTCGACCTCCTGCAAATCGAGGCGATCGTGCATCGAACGCAGGCGATCGAACTCGCCCGGCTCAAGCGTCATCGGCGTGTCGTCACGCAGATGCGACCATTGCTGGCGCGTGAAGATGCGGTAGGGGTTGTATTGTTGATCTGGTGCCCGGATGTCCATGAGGCCGCCCCTCTCGATGCGCTCGATCATTTGCGCTAGTCGCGCTTGCGCGACGCCTTCTCTTCCAGTCCCGACATCGAGGTGCGCTTCTCCAGCGCGGCCTCGACGTCCTCCAGCCTCACGCCGCGTGATTTCAACAGAACCAGCAGGTGAAACACGAGATCGGCACTTTCCGCGATGAGGTGATCGCGGTCATTCTCGACCGCGGCGATCACGGTCTCGACCGCTTCCTCGCCCAATTTCTTGGCGCAGTGCTCCGCGCCCTTGTCGAGCAGCTTGCGGGTGTAGGACGCCTCACCGCCCGTTGCAGCGCGGGCGTCGATGGTGGCGGCCAGATCGTGGACCGTGAAACGCGACATCAACTCAACTCAAGCATGCACGGCGGCACCGCACGGGTGCCACCCCTTAGGTGGGGACTTAGCATTTTTGTGACAAGGAGTCCCAGCTCTCCCTGTTTGAGCGTGGACTTCACGGAAAACCGGTTTCCACTTTTCCTGACCACGCTCACGCTAGGGATCGAGCCGCATCGGCAGGCCGGCGCGCACCATGTGATCCTTGGCCTGGCGGATGGTGAATTCCCCGAAGTGGAAGATCGACGCTGCCAGCACGCCGGTGGCGTGACCCTCGCGGACGCCATCGACCAGGTGGTCGAGATTGCCGACACCACCGGACGCGATGACCGGTACGGGGACACTGTCCGCGATCGCCC
Source organism: Bradyrhizobium sp. USDA 4538 (assembly GCF_024171045.1). NCBI lineage: Bacteria > Pseudomonadati > Pseudomonadota > Alphaproteobacteria > Hyphomicrobiales > Nitrobacteraceae > Bradyrhizobium > Bradyrhizobium sp. USDA 4538. The sequence continues at coordinate 3,739,620 of NZ_JALJZE010000001.1, read as the reverse complement.
GGGTCAGCGGCAGGTCAAAGCCCTGCCTGGTGCCGTCCCGGTCCATCGAGGTCAGCAGGATTTCGCCGGCGCCGAGCGAGACGACCTCCTGGGCGTATTCGATGGCATCGATCCCGGTGGCATTCCGTCCACCATGGGTGAAGATCTCCCAGCGGTCCGAGCCGCCGGCGCGCTTGACCCGCTTGGCGTCGATCGCGACCACGATGCATTGCTCGCCGTATTTCTCGGCCGCTTCCTTAACGAATTCGCGCCGGCTGACGGCCGCCGAATTGATCGAGACCTTGTCGGCGCCGGACCGCAGCAGGGTCTTGATGTCGTCGACGGTGCGGACGCCGCCGCCCACGGTCAGCGGCATGAAGCAGGCTTCCGCGGTCCGCCGCACCACGTCGAGCATGATGCCGCGGTTTTCATGGGTGGCGGTGATGTCGAGGAAGGTGAGCTCGTCGGCGCCGGCGGCGTCATAGGCGATCGCGGCCTCGACCGGATCACCGGCGTCGCGCAGATCGACGAAGTTGACGCCCTTGACCACGCGGCCGTCCTTGACGTCGAGGCACGGGATCACGCGAACCTTGAACATGATCTCCTCCTACGCGCCGCGGATCAGCTGAAGGGCAGCGGCCGGATCGAGCCGTCCGTCATAGAGCGCACGGCCGACGATCGCACCGGCCAGCTTCTTCGCACGCGGCTCCAGCAGCGCCTTGACGTCGTCGATCGAGGCAAAGCCGCCGGAGGCGATCACTGGAATCGAGATGCGGTCGGCAAGCGCGATGGTGGCGTCGAGGTTGAGGCCCTTGAGCAGGCCGTCGCGGGCGATGTCGGTGAAGATGATCGCGGCGACGCCGGCATCCTCGAAGCGCTGCGCGATCTCGAGCGCGGTCACATGCGAGGTCTCGGCCCAGCCTTCGACCGCGACCTTGCCGTCGCGCGCATCGAGGCCCACGGCGACACGGCCGGGGAATGTCTTCGCCGCGCCCTTCACCAGCTCGGGATCGCGCACCGCGGCGGTGCCGATGATGACGCGCGTGATGCCCTTGTCGAGCCAGGCCTCGATGGTCTTGAGGTCGCGGATGCCGCCGCCGAGCTGCACCGGCATGGTGACGGCCTTCAGCATCGCCTCCACCGCATGCGCATTCATCGGCTTGCCGGCGAAGGCGCCGTCGAGATCGACGACGTGGAGATATTCGAAGCCCTGCGCGGCGAAGCTCGCCGCCTGCGCCGCCGGATCGAGATTGAACACGGTGGCGCGCGCCATGTCGCCCTGCTCCAGGCGCACGCACTGGCCGTTCTTCAGATCAATCGCTGGAAAGAGAATCACGGCTTCCACTTCAAGAAATTGGCGATCAAAGCGAGGCCGAAGCGCTGGCTCTTCTCGGGGTGAAACTGGGTGCCGATCGCGGTGTCCTTGCCGACGATCGCGGTCACCGGCCCGCCATAGTCGGCGCGCGCGAGCACGTCCGCCTCATTGGCGGCGTTGAGGTGATAGGAGTGCACGAAATAGGCGTGACGTCCCTTCGGCCCGAGCGGCAGCCGCTCCAGCACCGGATGCTCGCGCACCATGTCGAGCGTATTCCAGCCCATATGCGGGACCTTCAGGCTCTCGTCGCGCGGCTCGATCTTCTCGACATCGCCGCCGATCCAGTTGAAGCCCTCGGTGATCACGTGCTCCTTGCCGCGCGTCGCCATCAGCTGCATGCCGACGCAAATGCCGAAGAACGGCCGGGCCTTGACCCGCACCGCCTCGGTCAGCGCCTCCAGCATGCCGTCGACCGCGTCGACGCCGCGGCGGCAATCGGCGAAGGCGCCGACACCGGGCAGCACGATGCGATCGGCGCGATACACCGCATCGGGGTCGCGCGTCACCTTGATGGCTTGCGGATCCTCCATGCTGCGCGCGGCGCGCTCAAAGGCCTTGGCCGCCGAATGCAGATTGCCGGAGCCGTAATCGATGATTGCAACGGTCATCGCGATCCTCCTGGCTCTGGAAACAATCCGATGATGCCGCCCTGCGGCATCGGCGGGGCTTTTGAAAACGACTGACCCGGAACGTCGCGGGTCGGGGGCGGCGCGCCGCGATCGACCGACCGCTGGTCGTTGACGGCGCCGCGATGCCGCGCGGTCCAGCGCGCGAAGAAACGGCGCTCGGCGGCCTCCACGTCGTCACCCACGACGATGTCGATCTGGCGCCACCTGCGCCGCGACAGCGTCCAGCGCTGCAGGGTCGCGGCCTCGAGGCCGAGCAACACCATCAGCACCAGGTCGACGAAGAAGATCGCGCTGCGGCCGACGCCAAGCTTGGCCAGCGCGTAATCGATCACGAAAGTAAGAACGAACCAGCCGATCAGCGCCAGCCAGAGCCGATGCCAGGCCAGCCAGATCACGCCCGCAACCGCGGCCCAGAAATGGAAGCCGTCGCGCACGAAGACGAACTTGTCGGTCGCCGCGAGATCGGCGCCATTGGCCACGGGGGCATGCACTGTATAGACCGGCATCGAACGCTCCGCCGAGGATGGACTCTTATTTAGAGCATGATCTTTCGGAAAACCGGCATCCACTCTTCCGGATCATGCTCCAGAGATCAGCCGCCGAGCTGACCCTTGGTCGAGGGCACTTCGCCCTGGGCACGCGGATCGATCGCAATTGCCGTCCGCAGCGCCCTCGCCAGACCCTTGAAACAGGATTCGGCGATATGATGGCTGTTCTCGCCATATAGGGTCTCGACGTGCAGAGTCACGCCGGCGTTCATCGCGAAGGCGTTGAACCACTCGCGCACCAGCTCGGTGTCGAACTCGCCGATCTTGTCGCGCGGGAATTCGGCCTTGAACACCAGCACCGGGCGGCCGGAAATGTCGATCACGACGCGCGACAGCGTCTCGTCCATCGGCATGTGGATCGAGGCGTAGCGGGTGATGCCGGCCATGTTGCCGAGCGCCTGCTTCACGGCCTGTCCGAGCGCGATCCCGACGTCTTCGGTGGTGTGGTGGTAATCGACATGGAGATCGCCATCCGCCTTCACCGTGATGTCGATGCGCGAATGCCGGGCCAGGAGGTCGAGCATATGGTCGAAGAAGCCGATCCCGGTCGAAACCGTGGATACGCCTGCTCCGTCGAGGTTGACCGTCACCTCGATGTCGGTCTCCTTGGTCTTGCGCTTGATGGTTGCGGTGCGCATGAAAATTAAGCTTTCCCGTGCCGAAAACGCCGGTCTTTTAACAGGCTGATGTCACCTTCGCTACTGCGGGATGACCTCGAAACGCCCCAACTTCCGGCCATGGTGACCGGAATTCGTTGTCGATCTGGTTCTGCCGCGCTTTCCTCACGCGAACCGGTGCCCACTTCGCCTGAAAACACGCCGATTTCGTCCCGGTTGTAACCCCCTGCCCGACCGCCTAAATCTGCCCGGAAGAGAGGTAACCTATGCAAGCATCCCCAAATGAGCTGCCGGTCTGGCATGGCACCACGATCTGCACGGTCCGCAAGGGCGGCAAGGTGGTGATTGGCGGCGACGGGCAGGTCTCGATCGGCCAGACCGTGATCAAGGCCAATGCCAAGAAGGTCCGCCGGATCGGCAAGGGCGACGTGATCGGCGGCTTTGCCGGCGCCACCGCCGACGCCTTCACCCTGTTCGAGCGACTGGAAAGCAAACTGGAGCAATATCCGGGGCAGCTGACCCGGGCGGCCGTCGAGCTCGCCAAGGACTGGCGGACCGACCGCTACCTGCGCCGGCTGGAGGCCATGATGATCGTGGCCGACAAGGACGTTTCCCTGGTGCTGACCGGCACCGGCGACGTTTTGGAGCCCGAATCCGGGGTCATGGCGATCGGTTCCGGCGGTAATTACGCCCTCGCCGCGGCCCGCGCGCTGGTCGATACCGACAAGGACGCCGAGACCATTGTCCGCCGCGCGCTGGATATCGCCGCCGATATCTGCGTCTACACCAACCGGAACGTGACGATCGAGACGATCGGCGGCTGAGCATGGCCCGCCCCTATCATTTCCGCCCGATGACGCCGGCCGACCTGTCGCTGATCAAGCGGTGGCTGGCGTTGCCGCATGTGCGGGAATGGTGGGGCGATCCGGCCGAGCAATACGCGCTGGTCAGCGGCGACCTCGACGAGCCGGCCATGGACCAGTTCATCGTCGCGGCCGATGGCGGCGACCTCGGCTATATCCAGTGCTACGACCTGACGGCCTGGAATTCCGGCTTCGGGGCCCAGCCGAAGGGCACGCGCGGGATCGACCTCTTCATCGGCGAGCCCGACATGATGGCAGGTGGCCACGGCTCGGCGCTGATCCGCGCCTTTGTCGACGACCGGCTGGCGCAGGGCGCGCCACGCATCGTCACCGATCCCGATCCGGCCAATGCGCGCGCGATCCGCGCCTATGAGAAGGCGGGTTTTCAGAAGGTGGGTATGGTCGATACGCCGGACGGGCCGGCGCTGCTGATGGCGCGCGACGCATGACGATCGCGCACAAGCCTATCACCGGCATTTCAGCGTGGCATTGGCTGGCGATCGCGGCAGCGTTGCTCGTGCTGCAGGCGGCGCTGCTTTATGCGATGGGCCGTCTGCCGATCTGCGCCTGCGGCTACGTCAAGCTCTGGCATGGCTCGGTTCAGAGCTCGGAGAACTCGCAGCACATCGCCGATTGGTACACGCTGTCGCACGTGCTGCATGGCCTGCTGTTCTACGGTCTGACCTTCCTCCTGCTGCCGCGCCTCGCCTGGCCCGGGCGGCTGATTGTCGCGATGCTGATCGAAGGCAGCTGGGAGCTCGTCGAAAATTCCAACTGGATCATCGAGCGCTACCGCGCCGGCACGATCTCGCTCGATTATTACGGCGACACCATCGTCAATTCGGTGTCGGACACGCTTGCGATGGTTGTCGGCTTCCTGCTGGCGCGCAGGCTGCCGATCGCGGCGACCGTCGCGCTCGGCGTGTTGTTCGAAACCGTGCTGCTGCTTCACATTCGCGACAATCTGACACTGAACATCATCATGCTGATCCACCCGTTCGAGGCGATCAGGCAGTGGCAGGCCGGGCCGCCGATTCTTTAGGGGACCATGCCTTGGAGGACTGCCGCTTGCCGAGACCGCGATTCCAACCTAGCTAGAGCCAATGACTCACTTCTCTCCCCGTGAAATCGTTTCTGAACTCGACCGCTTCATCGTCGGCCAGACCGACGCCAAGCGCGCCGTCTCGATCGCGCTGCGCAACCGCTGGCGGCGGCTGCAGCTCGCCGGTTCCCTGCGCGAGGAGGTTCTGCCCAAGAACATCCTGATGATCGGGCCGACCGGCGTCGGCAAGACCGAGATCGCGCGGCGGCTGGCCAAGCTCGCCGGCGCGCCATTCCTCAAGGTCGAGGCCACCAAGTTCACCGAGGTAGGGTATGTCGGCCGCGACGTCGAGCAGATCGTCCGCGACCTCGTCGAGGTCGCGATCGCGCAGACCCGCGAGCGCAAGCGCAAGGACGTTCAGGCCCGCGCCCAGCTTGCCGCCGAGGAACGCGTGCTGGACGCGCTGGTCGGCCCGGGATCGAGCCCGGCGACGCGCGAGTCGTTCCGCAAGAAGCTGCGCGCCGGCGAGCTCAACGACAAGGAGATCGAGATCGAGACGCAGTCGGGCGGCAGCGGCATGCCAATGTTTGAAATCCCCGGCATGCCGGGCGCCCAGATGGGCGCGATCTCGCTCGGCGACATCTTCGGCAAGATGGGCGGACGCAGCAAGACCCGCCGCCTGACGGTGGAGGGCTCGCACGAAATCCTCGTCAACGAGGAATCCGACAAGCTGCTCGACACCGATCAGCTGGTGCAGGAGGCGATCAACGCGGTCGAGAACAACGGCATCGTGTTCCTCGACGAGATCGACAAGATCTGCGTGCGCGAGAACCGCGCCGGCGGCGACGTCTCCCGCGAGGGCGTGCAGCGCGACCTGCTGCCGCTGATCGAAGGCACCACGGTCTCGACCAAGCACGGCGCCGTCAAGACCGACCACATCCTGTTCATCGCCTCGGGTGCGTTCCATATCGCCAAGCCGTCGGACCTTTTGCCGGAGCTGCAGGGCCGCCTGCCGATCCGCGTCGAGCTGCAAGCGCTGAGCCGCGACGACATGCGCCGGATCCTGACCGAGCCGGAGGCGTCGCTGATCAAGCAATATGTCGCGCTGATGAAGACTGAGGGCGTCACGCTCGACATCACCGACAACGCCATCGACGCGCTGGCCGATGTCGCCGTGGCGGTGAATTCCACGGTCGAGAACATCGGCGCAAGGCGGCTGCAGACCGTGATGGAGCGGGTGCTGGACGAGATCTCCTTCACCGCGCCCGATCGCCACGGCGAGACCATCCAGGTCGACGCCGACTACGTCACCAAGCATGTCGGCGACCTCGCCAAGAACGCCGACCTGAGCCGATTTATTTTGTAGGCGGCCACCATAGTCGTCCCGGCGAAAGCCGGGACCCATAACCCCGACAGTCCGCGGTGACAAAGACTCGGGCCGACATTCCTTCTAGAACTACCTTCGGTGGTTATGGGTCCCGGGTCGCGCTTCGCTTGCCCGGGACGACGAGAGTGGGCGATCGATGAATCTGCGGGTGTGGCAAAACCCCTGGCGCCTGATGCTGGCCGTCAATGCGGCCGTGCTGGTCGGCGTGTTCCTGCACAAGATCGCGCTGCCGCCCTTCGTTCCCTACATCCATCTGCTGGTCGACTATCACTACGGCTTCACCAAGCGCGCGCTGGTCGGGGCGATCGTGTCGCTGTTCACCGACAAGGTGCCCGTATGGCTGGTGTTCGCGCTGGCCGGCGCGATCTGGCTGGTGACGCTCGGGCTGTTCATCAAACTGTTCCGCCGCACATTCGGCTTCAACGACGCGCATTGGCCGTTGTTCGTCTTCATCGCGGGCTCGCCGTTCTTCCTGAAGAACTTCATGCACACGCTCGGCCATTTCGACATCTACGGCTGTGCGCTGACGATCGTGCTGCTGCTGATCCCGGCGCGATCAATGGTGTATGTGCTGATTGCCGCGCTGTTCTCGATCCTGCTGATCCTGGTCCATCACATCTTCGTCTTGATGTATGTGCCGACCATCACGGCGATCGTGGTGCTGCGCTTTTATCTGGTGCAGGGCGTGACGCCGCGGAACGCCGTCTTCGGCATCGCAGCGCTCGCCGCGGTCGGCATCCTGTTCCTGGTCGCGCAATTCGCTGGCACGGTCGACGTGCCCTATGACGAATTCATCCGTCATCTGCAGAGCCGGATGGCCGATCCGTCACGCACCGACCTGCTTCAGTTCGGCTACATCTGGTACCAGCCGCTGTCGAAGGAGTTCGCCGACACCTGGGCGCGCATGCCCTCGAACATCCTGGGCGTTCCGGTGTTTGCGCTGCTGATCTGGCTGCACACGCCGCTGTGGCGCTATTTCACGCGACTGATTGGCGCGCTCGCGAGTGAACTGCATCGCCGGATCGTGCTCGGAGCGCTCGTTGTGATCAGCGCCGGCTATTTCGTGATGTTCGTGACCGTGTTCGACTATTCGCGCTGGATCTCGAACTGGGCGGTCTGCATCTTCCTGATGCTGCATGCCACCAGGATGCTGCCGGCGTCGAAGGACGTGCCGTCGATCCCGTCGGACGACCGCAAGACGACGATATCAGGCTGGATCGTAACGCTGATCCCGCGCGTCGGGATCGTCCGCCCGTTTTAGCTTTAGGCTCGCGCGCGCCGGACACGCACGTAAAGCGCGCCCTCGCCGCCATGGCCGATATGCGCTTCCTCGAAGCCGACGACCAGCGAGCGGAATTCCGGCAAGCTGAGCCATTCCGGAACCTGGCGGCGCAGCACGCCGCGTTCGGAATCGAGACCACCGACCTTGCCCTTGCCGGTGATGACGAGCACGAAAGTGAGCCCGTCGCTGTGCGCGCGCTGCAGGAAGGTGAACAGCACGCGATGCGCGCGCAGCTGGGTCATGCCGTGCAGATCGAGCCGCGCATCGATCTCCTGCCGGCCGCGCGAGAGCTTTGCACGTTCGCGACGGCCGATCGGCGCCAGCGGCGGCGCGTGCGGGCGTTGCGCCGGCGCAGCCTTGACCGCTGTCGCCGGCTTGACCGGGATGGGTTTGGCAATCGCGTGATGGGTGGCCGGGTCAGAGGCGGCGGCGGGGGCCTTCGCGGCGACCGGCCGCTTGCGCAGTGGCTTGACCTGCTTTGCCACGCTCTCCCAGAGCGCGCGCTCCTCTTCGCTCAGCGCGCGCTTGCGCCGCGACGGAGCGGACAGATCGGGGATCGGCGCGGGTCGTTTCATTGATCGCGGTAATGGCGATAGCGCCGGAAGCGCCGCTTCTCCGGTTGCGGAATATCGGGCCGGGCGACCGGCAACGGCACCGGTTCTGCCACAGGCGCGGCCTGCGCGACAGGGGTCGTTGCTGCCGGCGCTGCGGGCGCGACATCCTTCGCGGCAGGGTTCCTGGCGGCGCTATTGCCTAAGTCTTTCGCCGCGCTTTTGGCGATGCCGGCGGTCGGCACATCCGCAGCCTTCGCCGCCGGCTTGTCCTTCGGCGGCTCGGTCTGCGGAAACAGCTTTGCGATCTTGGCCGAGGGCCGCTCATCCGGAACCGGCAGCTTGTGGCCGCGCGCGACGGGGTCGAGACCGCTCGGCACCAGCATGACGAACTGCATGTTGTGCCGCAGCCGGCCCGAGACCTTTCCGGCTTCCGCGCCGGCGCCGAAATAAAGATCGGCGCGCGCCGGGCCGACGATCGCCGACCCGGTGTCCTGCGCGATCATCAGCCGGTGGAACGGCGTCTTCGACTGTTCGGATTCGATCGGCAGCTCGCCGGCGATGAAGAACGGCGTGCCGTAGACATGCAGCGCCTTGTCGACCGCGATCGAGCGGCCCGGCGTCAGCGGCACGCCCTGCGCGCCGACGGCCTCGTCCTTGTCGGACAGCGGGACCTCGCGGAAGAAGACGTAGGAACGGTTCTGCCGCCGCAGGTCCTTGGCGCCGTCAGGATTCTGCTCCATCCACTCCCTGATCTTCTGCATCGACATCTGATCCTTCGGGATGATGCCGCGGTCGATCAGGACGCGTCCGACCGGTGTATAGGGATAACCATTATGCGCGTCGTAATTGATGCGCAGCGTGGTGCCGTCCTCGAGCTTGATCCGCGCCGAGCCCTGGATCTGCGCGAACAGGAGATCGGTCTGGCTCTTCAGCCAGCAGATCTCGAGCCCGCGGCCGGCGATCGCGCCGTCCTCGATCTGGCCGCGGTCGTAATAGGGCACGAGCTTGCGGCGGCCGATCTTGCGATACACCGCGCCGCCATTGGGCAGGCCGACCGAATTCTGCGTCTTGCCGCGCACGAACAGGTTGGACGGACGGCGATAGACCGGCACGTTGTAGACGTCGGTCTGGGTCCGCGATCCATCGAGCACCGGCTCGTAGTAACCGGTGACGAAGCCGGCGTCCTCGCCGAGCCGCGAGATGCGCAACGGCACGAAATTCTGCTCGAAGAAGTCCTTCGCCTTGACGCCGTCGCTCAGCGTGAGCCCCTTGGCGATCCGGCAGGGGTCGCGCAGCGAGCTTCCAAGCGCTTTCGAATCGGCAGGCGCGCCCTGCTGGGCCGCGATCGGCTTGCAGCTGGTACGAAACGCCTGGTAGGCCGCGAGATGATCGTCGGCGCTCCAGCCGGCGACGTTGGACCAGGCGAGCGGCTCATACTGGCTGCCGCTGACCTGCAGCGGCATTTCCAGATTGGGATAGGGGATCGGGTGGCTATGCTCGTGTCGCGGCGGAGGGTGCCGGCTTGATCTGTAGCGCGCGGCGATCGCTGCGGTGGAGCACAGCACCGCGAGCGCGCAGCACGCGACCGCGAGCCGCCCGTAGCTGAGATGCTTAGTGAGCGCTTCCAGTGCCAACCAGCTTCCAATTCGGATCGCGGGAAGTCGAGTCGCGGGCGAATGTCCAGATATCGGTGATGTCGGCGACCTTGTCCGGGCTGCCGTCGACGATGGTGCCGGCCTTATCGCGCGTGACCGAGATCATCTGCGACACGAAGCGGACGGTGAGCTGGGTCGAGCGGTCACGCGTCTCCGCGCTGACGATCTCAGCCTTGTCGATCGAGACGAACCGCGTCTCGGTCTTCTGCTCGTGCTTCTCGCGATCCTTGATCGCGGCCTCGAAGCTTTCATAGACCTCGGTCGACAGCAGATCGCGCAGCGCGCGGCGATCGCCATTGGCGAACGCCAGCACGATCATTTCATAGGCCGAGCGGGCACCTGAGAGGAAATGCCGCGGATCGAACGAGGAATCCTGGACGGCCACCGCGTCGAGACCCTGCGCCAGCGCCGTGCCGGGCTCGGCGATGCCCTTCCAGCGTTCCGTGGGCTCGACCGGCTCGGCGGGCGCCGCCGAGGCCGGCTGGTCGATTACCGATCCCGGGATCGGAACGACGTTGTTGTCCTGACCGCGCTGCACGACGTTGGGCGCGGCGCGATCATAAGGCGGCCGCTCGCTTCCCGTGCGCTGTCCGAGAACGCTGCGCAGGCGCAGGAAGATAAACACGGCCAGCGCCAGGAAGATGATGGTGTAAATATCCACGTCGAATTCGCTTTCTGGTCTCTGCCGGCAACGGGCCGGCCGTCAAAGCGTTCCCGGTCGGGAACAGCAGAGATTACATCACCGATAGAGTCCGCAGATGTAGGCACGAAACTATGCCCGGCCAATGGCGCTTTTTGGCACGGGCAAGTCTAGCGCGTTTTGACCCCTGGGGGAAACCCGTTCCTTTCAGGAAATCGCGCATCTTCAATAATTTAGGAAGCTGTTAAGAGATTGGGCAGGCTTGCGCGCGCTGCCCTTTGCCGGGAGAATTCGCCGCCGGCCCGCCCTTTCGTCGTCCTTGTGGACCGAGCCGGGCCTATGATAGCCACTCGCCCGGCATCGGCATTCTCAACACCTTAACGCGTGCCGTCGGACATTCTGTCCATCGAGCGCTGCTCCAGGAGACATTTTCATGACCAATGGCAACGGCGCCCCCGTCGAACAACCCGCTCCCCAGCTCAACGTACTGGCGCAGTACACCAAGGACCTGTCGTTCGAGAACCCGAATGCGCCAGCCTCGCTTGGCCAGCAGCAACAGCAGCCGGCGATCAACATCCAGATCAACGTCTCCGCCAACAACCTGTCGGAGAACGAGTACGAGGTGATCCTCTCGATCGAGGGCAAGGCCGAGACCGCAGGCAAGGTGATGTTCAGCTTCGACCTCGCCTATGCCGGCGTCTTCCGGATCGTGAATGTGCCGAAGGAGAACCTGCACCCGCTGGTCATGATCGAGTGCCCGCGGCTGCTGTTCCCGTTCGCACGCGAGATCGTCGCGACCGCGGTCCGCGACGGCGGCTTCCCGCCCTTGTTGCTCGACCCCGTCGATTTCCTCGGTCTCTACCGCCAGAACATGGAGCGGCAGGCGGCCGCCCAGGCCGCTCCCGGCGTCAAGCCGAGCTGAGTTCTAAACTCGAAAAAATGTAACACGCGCGGAAGTGTGATCCGTCATCCTGAGGAGCCCGCGCTTGCGGGCGTCTCGAAGGATCGACGGCCACAGTCCGGGCCGTCGATCCTTCGAGACGCGCGTTCCGCGCTCCTCAGGATGACGGGGATATAGAGCAATCTTGATTAGGCCGCCGGTGCTGCAGCAGGCGCTGGCGGCGGCAGGTAATCGTTCCAGATCGGCTTGTCGCCGAGCGTGGCAATGAAGGCCCTGTGGGCCTCCCGATCGGCGTCGCTGACCCGCGCGAGTAGCGGGGTCTCGCGCTGCCGCCGCGGCGTGTCACCACTATGGCCGCCCGCGCGCGCATCCGACGTTTCCGATGCCAGGATCAGCTGCGACTGCCGCGCGCCGATCAGGTCGATATAGACCTCGGCCAACAGCTCGGCGTCGAGCAAGGCGCCGTGCTTGGTGCGGCGGGAATTGTCGATCTGATAACGCGAGCAGAGATCGTCGAGCCGGTTCGACACGCCGGGATGCTTGCGCCGTGCCAGCAGCAGCGTATCGACCAGCTGGTCCTTCGGGATCGCCTTCCGCTTGATGCGGTCGAGCTCGGCGTTGATGAAGCTGATGTCGAACGACGCGTTGTGGATCACCAGCGGCGTATCGCCGATGAAGGCCAGGAACTCGTCGACCACTTCAGTGAACAGCGGCTTGGAAGCAAGGAACTCGGTCGACAGCCCGTGCACGGCGAACGCTTCCGCCGGCATGTCGCGCTCGGGATTGATGTAGACGTGGTAGGTCTGTCCCGTCGGCATGCGGTTGAAAATCTCGACGCAGCCGATCTCCACCAGCCGGTCGCCGCGCAGCGGATCGAGGCCAGTGGTTTCGGTATCGAGAACGATTTCGCGCATGACGTGATGGAATCCGAAAAGGCGGGCGAATCAGGCGCGCCGCTTCGGCATCTTAACAACCTCGGCCAGAATGTCGCGGATACGCGCCCGCACCGGATCGAGGCCGTGCGAGGTATCCACTATGAAATCCGCGCGTTTGCGCTTCTCGGCGTCCGGCATCTGCTTGGCGATGATGGCGTCGAGCTTGGCGGCATCCATCGTGCCGCGGGCCAGCACCCGCTCGCGTTGCAGTTCCGGCGACGTGGTGACGACAACGACGGCATCGACACGCTTCTCGCCGCCGGTCTCGAACAATAGCGGCACGTCGACAACGACGATCGGGTTACCTGCGGCTTCCGCATCGGCGAAGAATTTCTGGCGCGACGCGCCGAGCATCGGATGCACGATCTGCTCGAGCTGCTTCATCGCAGCAGGATCGTGCACCACGCGCGCCGACAGTTTCGCGCGATCGACCTTGCCGCCGGCAGTGGTGCCGGGAAAGGCGGCCTCGATCGCCGGCGCAGCTTCGCCTTCGTAGAGCTGATGCACGGCCGCATCGGCGTCATAGACCGGCACGCCGGCCTCCATGAACAGTTTGGCCGTGGTGGATTTCCCCATCCCGATCGAGCCGGTCAGTCCAACAATCAGCATCGCATCAACATCGGTTCAGCATCTCTCCCGTCGCCACGCCTCACACCGCGAGCAGCTTCTCGCCGCGCAGGAACGCCAGCAGCGACAATAGCGGCAGGCCGAGGATGGTGAAATGGTCACCTTCGATCCGCTCGAACAGATGCACGCCGAGGCCCTCGAGCTGGTAGGCGCCGACGCTGGTCGTCACCGCCTCCCCGGCATGGTCGAGATAGCTCTCGATCTCGCCGGCAGCGAGCCGTCGCATCGTCATGCGGGCCACGCTCACATCGCCGAACAGGACCTTTCCATCGCGTGCGACCGAGACGGCGGAATGCAGCTCATGGGTCCGTCCGGCGAGCAGAGCGAGTTGCTCGGCAGCCTGCGTGCGGCCGGCGGGCTTGCTGAACATGCGCTGCCCCAGCGCCAGCGTCTGGTCGGCGCCGACGACATATTGACCGGGCCTCTGCCTGGACACGAACAGCGCCTTCTCGCGCGCCAGGAGCGATGCGATCTCGCCCGGGGCCGAAAGGCCGGAATTCTTCTGCACCGCGCGTTCGTCGATGTCGGCCGGCAGCGCCTCGAAATCGAGGCCGGCATTTTCAAGCAGCATCTTTCGCGTCCGGCTCTGCGACGCGAGGATCAGCTTCTGTGGGCCGCGCCAGATGCTCATGACGTGGGAATCATTCCGACGGCCGCGCGCGCTGGCGGTCGTTGAAGAGTTTCATCACCGCGGCCGCGGTCTCCTCGATCGAACGCCGTGTGACGTCGAGCAGCGCCCAGTTGAATTTCGCGCTGAGGCGCCGGGCAAAGGCAACCTCGTCGGCTACCGACTGCTTGTCGATGTAGGTGTCATTGTCGCGGTCGCCCATGGTGAGCAGGCGGTTCTGCCGGACCTGGATCAGGCGCTCGGGCGTCGCATGCAGGCTGACCACCAGCGGCTTCTTCAAGGTCTCGAGCTGGTGCGGCAGCGGGATGCCCGGCACCAGCGGCACATTCGCCGTTCGGATGCCGCGGTTGGCGAGATAGATCGAGGTCGGTGTCTTCGAGGTGCGGGATACCCCGACCAGCACGACATCGGCCTCCTCGAGGCCTTCGACATGCTGACCATCGTCATGCATCATCGTGTAGTTCAGCGCATCGATGCGGCGGAAATATTCCGCGTTCAGCACGTGCTGCGCGCCGACGCGCCCGGTCGTCGCGGCACCCAGATACGCCTCGAACAACTGCATCACAGGCCCGATGATCGACAGGCTCGGAACGTTGATCTCCTTGCACTTGCCCTCGAGCCGGCCGACCAGATCCTTTTCCAGCAGCGTGAACAGGACGATGCCGGGCGATTCCTCGATCTCGTCGAGCACGCGATCGAGCTGCTTCTGGCTGCGCACCAGGGGATAGACATGCTCGACCGCGGTCACATTGGCGTATTGCGCGGCGACCGCGCGCGCCACGGTGATCAGCGTCTCGCCGGTCGAGTCCGACACCAGATGCAGGTGGAAATAATTGGAAGTCGTCGGCACCAGAGCCCCTGTCTATCCTGTGAATCCCTGTGGAGGTCGAGGAGAAGAATCCGGGTCCATGGCCAGGCCCCTGTATATCTCGCCCCATTCTTCACAGCACGTCGCAAAAGGATAAGTCGACGTCATGGCGGGGATGATAGTGAAGCAGTGTGGATTTGTCTCTTCATAAGCTGGCCACAGAGGCGCGCAACCAATTGAGTCCTGCGACAGATTCCGGATATCCGCCGCCGCCGACCGGAATGTTGAGGGATGTGAACAAGCGCGCAGCAACCGCTGGACCGGATTGCATGAGTCAAATTCACTGCCATTAAGACTCAAACCTTAGATTCTAAAATTAATTAGGTTTAGGAGAGCCGTGTGTGCGGATATGTATCCGTCCCTCGCCGGCGAAGCCTTGCGCGCAGCGCTGAGCCCTCCCGAACTGTTCCCCGAAAGGCATCACTGCGATGTTCGACTGGATCAACGCCCTGCCGATCTATGCCTGGGTCAAGGCCCTGCACATCGTCGCCGTGATCTCGTGGATGGCCGGCATGCTCTATCTGCCGCGGCTGTTCGTCTATCATTGCGAGGCCGAGGTCGGCTCCAGGCAGTCCGAGACCTTCAAGGTCATGGAGCGGCGGCTTTTGAAGGGGATCATCAACCCCGCGATGATCGTGACCTGGCTGGCCGGACTTTTCCTGGTCTGGGCCGGACACTGGTACCTATCCGGCTGGTTTCACGTCAAATTTGCGCTGGTGCTCGCCATGTCGGGTATCCACGGCTTTTTGTCCCGTTGCGTGAAGGATTTCGCCGCCGACCGGAATCAGCGAACCCAGAAATTCTATCGTATTATCAACGAGGTGCCGACGGTCCTGATGATCCTGATCGTGATCATGGTGGTGGTGAAGCCGTTCTAGACATCACGATGGTCAAGACGCATGCTTCAGTCCTTCTTGCGAAGGACGAATCGATTTTCTATATAGGATTTATCCCACCCCACGCAGGCGGATGTGGTCGCGTTCCGGTTCTTTTCGGACCGGCGCCGCATCAGGTTTGAAAGCCCAAACGGCACTTTCCTGGCTGAGACCTGCGGACCTTCCTTTGGCGTCCGCTTTTTCCAGAGCCACCTCGCACCCCTTCCCTACCTACTTCCTCACAGGACGACCCCAATGCGGGAAATCAAACTCCAGGACCTCAAATCGAAAACGCCGGCCGAGCTCGTCTCGTTCGCGGAAGAGAATGGGGTCGAGAATGCCAGCACCATGCGCAAGCAGGAGCTGATGTTCGCAATTCTCAAAAACCTCGCCGCCGCCGAGACCGACATTGTCGGCGAGGGCGTCGTGGAGGTGCTGTCCGACGGATTCGGCTTCCTTCGTTCGCCTGACGCGAACTACCTGCCCGGCCCCGACGACATCTACGTTTCGCCCTCGCAAATCCGCCGCTTCGGCCTGCGCACCGGCGACACCATCGAAGGCCATATCCGCAGCCCGAAGGAAGGCGAACGCTACTTCGCGCTGCTGAAGGTCAATACGCTCAATTTCGAGGATCCCGAGAAGGCCAAGCACAAAGTCAATTTCGACAACCTCACGCCGCTGTTTCCCAATCAGCGTTTCCGCATGGAGCTTGAGGATTCCACCAAGAAGGACCTTTCCGCCCGCGTCATTGATATCGTCGCGCCGATCGGCAAGGGCCAGCGCGCGCTGATCGTGGCGCCGCCGCGCACCGGCAAAACGGTGCTGATGCAGAACATCGCGCACTCCATCACCGCCAATCATCCCGACTGCTATCTGATTGTGCTGCTGATCGACGAGCGTCCGGAAGAAGTTACGGACATGCAGCGCTCGGTGAAGGGCGAGGTGGTGTCGTCGACCTTCGACGAGCCTGCGGTGCGTCACGTCCAGGTCGCCGAGATGGTGATCGAGAAGGCCAAGCGCCTCGTCGAGCACGGCCGCGACGTCGTGATCCTGCTCGATTCGATCACGCGCCTCGGCCGCGCCTACAACACCGTCGTGCCGTCATCCGGCAAGGTGCTGACCGGCGGTGTCGACGCCAACGCGCTGCAGCGTCCGAAGCGCTTCTTCGGTGCCGCGCGCAACATCGAGGAGGGCGGTTCGCTGACCATCATCGCGACCGCGCTGGTCGATACCGGCAGCCGCATGGACGAAGTCATTTTCGAAGAGTTCAAGGGCACCGGTAACTCCGAACTGATCCTCGACCGCAAGGTTTCGGACAAGCGGACCTTCCCGGCGATCGATATTGCCCGTTCCGGCACCCGCAAGGAGGAGCTGATCACTGATCCGCAGGTGCTGAAGAAGATGTACGTCCTGCGCCGCATCCTCAATCCGATGGGCACCATGGACGCCATCGACTTCCTGCTCGACAAGCTCCGCAATACGAAGAGCAACTCGGAATTCTTCGATTCCATGAACACCTGAGGCCACGGCCGAAAAGAACAGGGCGCTCCGCACAAACGGGGCGCCTTTTTCATGCTGCGGATTTGCTGCGGCTAAGTGCAGCATAAAAGGAGCCGTTCTCCGCACTGGGTTTCCAGTTAACTATCTGATATTATTTATATTTCTATCATAGCTTGGTGATCTAGCTGACGACACCGCAGCAAAATTGCTGCGCGGCTGCTGCAGTGAAATCAGATCATGCTGCATCGCAGTATTTTGCGGTATGGAGTGCGAAATCGAAGCGGCATTGCCTTTGCCGATTTGCTGGAAGAAATAGGCGATGCATCCACGCGACCAGACTATTTTCGCGTTATCCTCGGGGCGGCCGCCGAGTGCGATCGCCATTGTCAGGCTGTCTGGCCCAATGGCCGAGTCGGTCATTGCAGGACTGGCGGGCAAGACGCCGGTGCCGCGGCTGGCGACCCGCGCGCTGCTCCGCGATTCGAACCATCAACCGATCGATGACGGGGTCGTGCTGTGGTTTCCAGGCCCGGCCAGTGCCACCGGCGAAGACGTCGCCGAATTTCATGTCCATGGCGGACGGGCCGTCTTGGCGGCGATGTTCGATGCGATCGCGGCATTCGACAATGTGCGGCCGGCCGAGCCGGGCGAGTTCACCCGGCGGGCCTTCGAGAACGGCAAGCTCGACCTGACCGAGGCCGAGGGCCTGGACGATCTGATCCACGCCGACACTGACCGTCAAAGGCGCCAAGCATTGCGCCAGTTGAGGGGGTTGCTTGGCGACCGCGCGCGCGACTGGCGCGAGCGGATCATCGCGGCGTCGGCGCTGATCGAGGCCGGCATCGATTTCTCAGATGAAGGCGATGTGCCGGCCGAGCTGATCGCACCGGCGCTCGAGAAGATCCGCGCGCTACATGAGGAGATCAGGCAAGTCCTTGCGGGGCAGGGGCAAGGCGAGCGGCTGCGCGACGGCCTGGTGGTCGCGATCGCCGGTCCGCCGAATGTCGGCAAATCGACCCTGATCAATCAGCTCGCCAAGCGCGAGGTCGCGATCGTCTCGCCGCATGCCGGCACGACCCGCGATGTGATCGAGGTGCAGCTCGACCTCGACGGCTATCCGGTGACGGTCATCGACACCGCCGGCATTCGCGAGACCGACGACCCGGTGGAGCAGGAGGGCGTCCGCCGCGCCCGCGCCCGCGCCGTGGAGGCGGACCTCGTGCTGTGGCTGGCCGACAGCGGCGATGCAAGGGCGGGACATGGCGGAACGACGCCGACCTGGCTGGTGCGGAACAAGATCGACCTCGTCAGGACCATGACGGGCGAGGGTGGCA
This sequence comes from Bradyrhizobium sp. USDA 4538, assembly GCF_024171045.1. Classification (NCBI taxonomy): domain Bacteria; kingdom Pseudomonadati; phylum Pseudomonadota; class Alphaproteobacteria; order Hyphomicrobiales; family Nitrobacteraceae; genus Bradyrhizobium; species Bradyrhizobium sp. USDA 4538. The sequence goes on along the minus strand of NZ_JALJZE010000001.1, from coordinate 3,721,381 downwards.
GTTACCCCGAATTCAGGATCTCGGCTGCTCGTGGCGATGGGTTGTCAGAGCTGATCGCCGCGCTGATCGGGTTCGCTCAGGACTATTTTGGAACCAGCGAAGGCGGCTTGATCAGTCGGACGCGGCAGCGCGGATTGTTGCAGGAGACCGTCGAATCCCTTCAGCGCAGCATGGACGTGGTCGGGCAGGGCGAGGAACTGGCGGCGGAGGAACTCCGGCGGGCCGCTTACTCACTCGGTCGTCTGCTCGGCCGGGTGGATGTTGAAGACATCCTGGACGTCATCTTCCGCGAATTCTGCGTCGGGAAGTAGCGGGTGCCCCATCTGTTTCACGTGAAACATGGTTTCGATCTGGTTAAGGAACCCTCATCCTGTTTCACGTGAAACAATTGCCGATCATACAGCCGCACTGTTTCACGTGAAACGGTCCCATCCGTCATTGCGGGCGAAGCGAAGCAGTCCATATTTGCCTCGGGCTTCGGTCTCAGAGCGGCGATCCCAACTTCGTTCTTCCGGCTTTCATGACTCCACGATAGAAGTCCCGGCATGACTTCCAGGGCAGACTCATTTGACGTCATCGTCATCGGCGGCGGCCATGCCGGCTGCGAGGCCGCGAGCGCTTCTGCCCGGATGGGCGCAAAGACCGCCTTGGTGACCCATCGTTTCGCGACGATCGGCGCGATGTCGTGCAATCCCGCCATCGGCGGGCTCGGCAAGGGCCATCTGGTCCGCGAAGTCGATGCCTTGGACGGTTTGATGGGCCGGGTGGCCGACGCCGGCGGCATCCAGTTTCGCATGCTGAATCGTCGGAAAGGTCCAGCGGTTCGTGGCCCCCGGGCGCAGGCCGACCGCAAGCTCTATGCGGCCGCGATGCAGGCCGCGATCACCGAGACCGCGAACCTCAGCGTCATCGAAGGCGAGGCGGATGAACTGGTCGTCGTCGATGGCCGCGTGACCGGCATTTGCCTGGGCGATGGCCGTCGGCTGTCGGCGGGGGCGGTTGTCATCACGACCGGCACCTTCCTGCGTGGTCTGATCCATCTCGGGGAAAAGAATTGGCCGGCGGGCCGGGTCGGTGAGGCGCCGGCCATGGGCCTGTCTGCTTCCTTCGAACGGGCAGGGTTTGTGCTCGGCCGGCTCAAGACCGGGACGCCGCCGCGCCTCGACGGCACCACGATCGACTGGTCCGCGGTCGAAATGCAGCCCGGAGACGAGCCTCCGGAGCCGTTTTCGGTCATGACTGACCGGATTACGACCCCGCAGATCCAGTGCGGCATCACCCGGACCACGCCGACGACCCATGAGGTGATCCGCGCCAATGTGCATCGCTCGCCGATGTATTCCGGCCAGATCAAGAGCTCCGGACCGCGCTATTGCCCCTCGATCGAGGACAAGATCGTCCGCTTCGGCGACCGCGACGGCCATCAGATCTTCCTGGAGCCGGAAGGGCTCGACGACACCACGGTCTACCCGAACGGCATCTCGACCTCGCTGCCGGAAGAGGTCCAGCTTGCGATCCTCGCCAGCATCCCCGGCCTCGAGCGGGTGACGATGGTCCGGCCGGGCTATGCGATCGAATACGACCACGTCGATCCGCGCGAGCTCGATCCGACGCTGCAGACCAAGCGTCTGCGCGGGCTTTTCCTGGCCGGCCAGATCAATGGCACTACGGGCTATGAGGAGGCGGCGGGGCAGGGCGTTGTCGCCGGGCTCAATGCCGCGCTCGCGGCCGGCGATGCCGATCCGATCGTGTTCGACCGCGCCGACGGCTATCTCGGGGTGATGATCGACGATCTCGTGACCCGCGGGATCACCGAGCCGTATCGCATGTTCACCTCGCGCGCCGAATATCGGCTGACCTTGCGTGCCGACAACGCCGACCAGCGCCTGACCGACAAGGGCATTGCACTCGGATGCGTCGGAACGGCGCGGGCCGAGCGCCATCGGACCAAGATGGCGGCGCTGGAGGCGGCCAAGCGGCTGGCGAAGTCGCTCGCGATCACACCGAATGAGGCCGCCAAGCACGGGCTTGCCCTCAATCGTGACGGCAATCGCCGCTCCGCCTTCGAGCTTCTGGCTTATCCGGAGATCGAATGGCCCGTGGTCCGGGCGATCTGGCCGGAGCTGTCGGCCATTGACCCTGCAATCGCGGTGCATCTCGAGATCGATGCCAAATACGATGTCTATCTGAAGCGCCAGACCGCCGATGTTGATGCTTTCCGGCGTGACGAGGGTCTGGTTCTGACCGACGTCGACTATACCGATGTCCCCGGTCTCTCGAACGAAGCGCGCGCCAAGTTGCAGAAGGCGCAGCCGCGGACGGTCGGCCAGGCCGGCCGGATCGACGGCATGACGCCGGCGGCGCTCGGTATTCTGGCGGCCTATCTCCGGCGGGAAGCGCGGCGGAAGACTGCGAAGGCATCCGCCTAGCGTTTCACGTGAAACGGCAGGCCCCGGTCATTGCGAGGAGCGGAAGCGACGAAGCAATCCATCGCTTTCCCAGATGGCACTATGGATTGCTTCGCTTCGCTCGCAATGACGAGCCCGACCGGCATTCCAGAGAATGGCTTCAATTTCGCAATCCGCCGAACTCAGTGTCTCCGCCAAGGACAAGGCCGCGGCGCTCGCGCTGACGCCTGTTTCACGTGAAACAGAGGCGCGGCTCGACCGCTACATCGCCCTCCTCCTCACGTGGCAGGCCAAGACCAATCTCGTCGCGCCATCGACGCTGCCGACCCTCTGGACCCGCCACGTCTCCGATTCGCTGCAGCTCCTGAGTCTGATGCCGACGGCGAAGTCGTGGGTCGATCTCGGCAGCGGCGGCGGCTTCCCCGGTGTCGTGCTCGCCTGCGCGCTGGCCGAGACTCCGGGCGCGTCGATTCATTTGGTTGAGCGAATCGCCAAGAAGGCGGCATTCTTGCGCGAGGCGATACGGGTGACGGAGTCCCCGGGGGCGGTGCATCTGGCTGATATCGGGGATACTGTGGATAGAATCCCGGGGCCCATCGATTGCGTCACCGCGCGGGCGCTGGCTCCGTTACATCAACTCATCGGCTTTGCGGAGCCGTGGGTCAAAAAGGGCGCCAAGGCGCTGTTTTTGAAGGGTCAAGATGTAGAGGCCGAATTGACCGAGGCCACTAAATATTGGATTATTGAGCCAAAGCTACACTCCAGCCGGACCGGCGGACAGGGCTGGATCGTCGAACTCGGGTCAATCGAGCGGCGCTAGGGGACTCCGCGAGAGCAAATGGTATTTTGGTATGACTGTGATGGACGAGGTTTATCAAGAGGATAAGGCGTCCCAGCCGCCTGGCCATCCGCGCATCCTGTCGCTCGCCAACCAAAAGGGCGGCGTCGGCAAGACCACCACAGCGATCAATCTTGGGACCGCACTCGCTGCGATTGGCGAGCGCGTCCTGATCGTCGATCTCGATCCGCAGGGCAACGCCTCGACCGGCCTCGGCATCGATCGCCGCAACCGCAGCTGCTCGACCTACGACGTCCTGATCGGCGAAGCGCCGCTGCGCGATGCCGTGGTCGCGACCGCGGTGCCGCGGCTGCACATCGCGGCTTCCACCATGGACCTCTCCGGCCTCGAGCTCGAGCTCGGCACCACGCCGGGCCGCGCGTTCCGGCTGCGCGATGCGATCGCAGGATTGAACAACAATGTCTCGCCGGAAGCCGACTACACCTACGTGCTGATCGACTGCCCGCCCTCGCTCAATTTGCTCACGGTGAATGCGATGGCGGCGTCGGACGCGATCCTGGTGCCGCTGCAATGCGAGTTCTTTGCGCTCGAAGGTCTGTCGCAGTTGCTGCAGACCGTGGAGCAGGTGCGCTCGACGCTCAATCCGAACCTGTCGATCCACGGCATCGTGCTGACCATGTTCGACTCGCGCAACAACCTCTCCAACCAGGTGGTTGCCGACGTGCGCCAGTTCATGGGCGACAAGGTCTACGACACCATGATCCCGCGCAACGTGCGCATCTCGGAAGCACCCTCCTACGGCAAGCCGGTCCTGGTCTACGATCTCAAATGCGCCGGCAGCGATGCGTATCTCAAGCTCGCCACCGAGGTGATCCAGCGCGAGCGCGAGCTGCGCACGCATTGACGTTGCGTAGGATGGGTAGAGCGAAGCGAAACCCATCACTCTCATTGCGAGCCGCGATGGGTTTCGCTTCGCTCTACCCATCCTACGTTTCTTTTGAAATTCAAGTCTGGAGTACTGCGTGTGAATCCAAGGGAGCTCGCAACAATGGCCGATGAAGCGCGTTCGCGACTGGGGCGCGGGCTGGCAAGCCTGATCGGAGATGTCGGCGGCGAGGCGGCCGCGCATGTCGAGCGGCCGCGCAACCAGCGCAAGGTGCCGATCGAATTCCTCAAGGCCAACCCGCGTAACCCGCGGCGCACCTTCGCCGACACCGAGCTCGGCGAGCTTGCCGATTCGATCAGGCAGCGCGGCGTGATCCAGCCGATCGTGGTGCGTGCGATCAAGGGCGCGCAGGACCGCTACGAGATCATCGCCGGCGAGCGCCGCTGGCGCGCCTCGCAACTCGCCGGCCTGCACGAAGTGCCGATCGTGCCGGTCGAGGTCTCTGATTCCGACGCGCTCGAGATCATGATCATCGAGAACGTCCAGCGCGAAGACCTCAATGCGATGGAAGAGGCGCAGGGCTATCACGCGCTCGCCGACGAGTTCAAACGCAGCCAGGAAGACATCGCCAAGATCGTCGGCAAGAGCCGCAGCCATGTCGCCAACATGATGCGGCTGACCAAGCTGCCCGTCGAGGTGCAGGCGCTGATCTCGAAAGGCGATCTCTCCGCCGGCCACGCCCGCGCGCTGATCGGCGTGCCGGATCCGCTCGCTGCAGCGAAGCGCATCGTCGCCGAGGGTCTCAACGTTCGCCAGGCCGAGGCGCTGGCGCATGAGGAGGGCGTGCCGGAGCGCAAGCCGCAGAAGGCGCGCAGTGGCAGCGCGGCCAAGGTCGACAAGGATGCCGACACGCTGGCGCTCGAGAAGCGCGTCAGCGATGCGCTCGGCCTTGCCGTCACCGTCAGCCATCGCGATCCCGGCGGCACCGTCCAGATCAGCTACCGCAACCTCGAGCAGCTCGACGAAGTGGTGCGGCGACTCGAGGGCGGCTAGCGGTTTCGTCATTCCGGGGCGCGCGTCAGCGCGAACCCGGAATCTCTTTTTCAACATCTCTGGATTCCGGGTTCATGCTTCGCATGCCCCGGAATGACTTCTTCAATTTACCCCCGCCGCTTCGCATTCGCCGCGATCGAGAGCAGCGCGCGCTGCGCGATCACGGCGGCGAGCGAGGCCTGCTTGCGCATGTCGAGTGCCGCGGTGGCGAGCTGATCGATCACGTTCACCAGCCGCGGCGGCGTGAAATTGCGCAGCGCGATCTCGACCGCGGGTTTGCGCGAGAAGTGCAGCCGCGGGAATCCGCCTTCGAGCACGGCTGACGCCGGCGTGCCGTCCGCGATCGCGAGCGCTGATTTGTGCAGCCATGCCGCCTGGCGCTGCGCGGCCGAGATGATCACGCCGGGATAGGTGCCGGCGACCATTGCCTTGGTGAACTCGCTCTCGACCAGCGCGGCGTTGCCGGCGAAGGCGCCGTCGACGATCGGATCGAGCTTCAGCTCGGAGGCGTCGGACACCACGGTCATGACGTCCTCGAGCGTGATCTCGCCCTTGCCGTGCGCGAATAGCGCCAGCTTGCGCAGCTCGTTGCGCGAGGCCATGCGGTCGCCGCCGAGCAGCGACATCAGCACCGCGCGCGCATCCTGCGCGAGCCGCAGATTCGATACGCGCAGCTCGTCCTCGATCAGCTTGGTCAGATCGCGCTCGGTGTCGGGATAGCAGCCGATCGCCACTGCATTCTTGGCGCGCTCGCAGATCTTGCGCAGCGGCGATTCCGGCCTGAGCTCGCCGGCCTCGATCACGATGCGGCAATCCCTGAGCGCCGTGGTCTCGGTCAGCGTCTCGACGCCGCTTGAGAAGTTGCGCGAGCCGGCGCGGACGCGGATGGCGCGGCGGCCGCCGAACAGCGGCACCGTCATGGCCTCGTCGACCAGCCGCGATGGTTCGGCGGCGAGCTCGTCGCCATCGAGCCGCACCAGCGAGAATGGATCGTTGGGATCGTCGACCGCGGAGGCCATCAGCGCGTCGGCGCGCTCGCGCACCAGCCCGAGGTCCGGGCCGTACAGCAGGATGATCGGACGGCCGGCGTCAGGCCGGGCGAGGAAGCTGTCGATCTCTTTTCCGCGAAGCGCGACCATCTCGCCTTAAACTGTCATTCCGGGGCGCCTCGTCAGAGGCGAACCCGGAATCTCGATCCATCATCTCCAGATTCCGGGTTCGCGCCGGTGGCGCGCCCCGGAATGACCTCCCGCCTCAGGTTCCGGTGGAGAAGAAGGAGGCGAGCCGGGTCTGGATGTTGTCGGCGATCTCCTGCGCGGCGCGGTCTTCGGCGTCGCGGAAGGCGCGGGCGCGGGCGAAGCGCTGGTAGGAGCCGGGCATGTCGTAGGACACGCGCGAGAACGTGGTGCCGGTCATGACAGACTTGTTCGACGCGATCTCGATCAGGTTGAACTGGGCGTCGATGCCGTAGTTCTCGCTGGTCGGCAGCGCGGTGGCCGGATCGATCATCAGCGAGGAGCGGCTGGTGTTGAACCGCAGCACCAGCCGATGCGTCGGCGGTGCGCCGGTGGCGGTGCCGTAGAGCTTGAAGGCGAGGGCGTTGCGGACCTCGACGCCGACCCGGGCCTCGCGCGAGGCGTTCGGCTTGTCGACCGGCGGAACCTCGACGCCCAGCAGCTTTTCGCGCAGGGCGGACGACTGGCCGTCGAGGGTGCGCTCGGCATACATCGGCTGGAAGCATCCGGCCGTCAGCGCGGCCAAGGAGGCCACGGCCACGAGCCGGGCGGCGATCCTGATCCTAGCCGACAACATTGACGATCCTCATGGGCACCACGATCACCTTGCGGACGGGTTTGCCGCCCAAGGCGGCTTTTACCGCATCGAGCGCCAAAACGGCAGCCTCTATATCCGCATTTTGGGCCGCCCGTGGCACGGTAACATCACCTCGTTTTTTACCGTTGACCTGGACGACCAGGGTCACGCTGTCTTCAACCAGCAAATCGCGCTCGATTTGCGGCCAATCGGCCTCGGAAACCAGCCCGGTCTGGCCCAGAACCACCCAGCACTCCTCGGCCAGATGCGGCATCATCGGCGAAAACAGCTGCACCAGGATGGTCGCCGCCTCCTTGACGGCCCAAGAAACATCTGGAGCAAGGTCCGGCGCCGGCTTGTCGCCTTTCGCCAGCACCTCGGACAGCGCATTGGCGAACTCGCGGATATGGGCGAGACACACGTTGAAATGCAGCCGCTCGATGCCGGACGACACCTTGTCGAGCGCGCCATGGGCCGCCTTGCGCAACGCCAATGCGTCGGGCCCGAACGTCGCCGGCCGGGCCGCCGGCGCCGTCCTGGCGATCTCGGCCGATTCGTTCACCAGCCGCCACAGCCGCTGCACGAAGCGCGAGGCGCCCTGCACGCGCTCGTCGCTCCAGATCACGTCGCGGTCCGGCGGCGAGTCCGACAGCATGAACCAGCGGGCGACGTCGGCGCCATAGCTCGCGATGATGTCGTCGGGGTCGACGGTGTTCTTCTTCGACTTCGACATCTTCTCGATCGGGCCGATCGCGACGTCCTCGCCGGTCGCCAGCAGCACCGCGCGGCGGCCATTGCCGCCAACCTCGATCTTCACTTCGGCCGGCGTGACCCAGCTGCCGTCGGCCTTCTGGTAGGTCTCGTGCACCACCATGCCCTGGGTGAACATGCCGGCGAACGGCTCGCTCATGTCGACGTGGCCGGTCGCCTTCATCGCGCGGGTGAAGAAGCGGCTGTAGAGCAGATGCAGGATCGCGTGCTCGACGCCGCCGATATACTGGTCGACCGGCATCATCCGGTTGGCGACCGCGGGCGTGGTCGGCGCGGTCTCGTTCCACGGGTCGGTGAAGCGCGCGAAATACCAGGACGAGTCCACGAAGGTGTCCATCGTGTCGGTCTCGCGCACCGCCTTGCCGCCACACTTCGGGCAGCTGACGTGCTTCCAGGTCGGATGATGGTCGAGCGCGTTGCCCGGCTTGTCGAAGCTGACATCCTCCGGCAGCGTCACCGGCAACTGGTCGTCGGGCACCGGCACCACGTCGCAGGTCGGGCAGTGGATCACCGGGATCGGGCAGCCCCAGTAGCGCTGGCGTGAAATGCCCCAGTCGCGCAGCCGGAAATTCACCTGCCGTTCGCCGACCGGCGCATTGCCGCGCAGCTCAGCCTCGAGGCGCTTGGCGACCTCTTCCTTGGCCGCGTCGATCGTCATGCCGTCGAGGAAGCGCGAATTGATCATGCGGCCGTCGCCGTCATAGGCGACGTCGGTGATGACGAACGTCTTCGGGTCCTGGCCCTCGGGGCAGACCACCGGCACATTGCCGAGATTGTACTTGTTGACGAAGTCGAGGTCGCGCTGGTCGTGCGCCGGGCAGCCGAAGATCGCGCCGGTGCCGTATTCCATCAGCACGAAGTTCGCGACATAGACCGGCAGCTTCCAGTTCGGATCGAACGGATGCACCGCCTTGATACCGGTGTCGAAACCCTGCTTCTCGGCGGTGTCGATGATCGACTGTGCGGTGCCGATCTTCTTGATGTCGGTGATGAACTCGGCGAGCTTCGGGTTCTTCGCGGCGGCGGCTACCGCCAGCGGATGATCCGCCGAGATCGCCATGAACTTGGCGCCGAACAGCGTGTCCGGCCGCGTGGTGAAGATCTTCAGCTCGCTCTCGCCGGCCGGCGTGGTCGCCGCATCGAGCGCGAAGCGGATCAACAGGCCCTCGGAGCGGCCGATCCAGTTGCGCTGCATCAGCCGCACCTTGTCGGGCCAGCGGTCGAGACCATCCAGCGCTTCCAGGAGCTCCTGCGAGTACTTCGTGATCTTGAAGACCCACTGGCTCATCTCGCGCTGCTCGACGACGGCGCCCGAGCGCCAGCCGCGGCCGTCGATCACCTGCTCGTTGGCGAGCACGGTCATGTCGACCGGATCCCAGTTCAGCTTGCGCTTCTCGCGCTCGGCGAGGCCGGCGCGCAGCATGTCCAAAAACATCTTCTGCTGATGCTTGTAGTAGCTGGGGTCGCAGGTCGCGAACTCGCGCGACCAGTCGAGCGACAGCCCGATCGACCGCAGCTGTTTCTTCATCGCGGCGATGTTGTCGTAGGTCCAGGCCTTCGGCGCCACCTTGCGCTCGATCGCGGCATTCTCCGCCGGCAGGCCGAACGCGTCCCAGCCCATCGGGTGCAGCACGTTGTAGCCCCTGGCGCGCATGAAGCGGGCCAGCACGTCGCCGAGCGTGTAGTTGCGGACATGGCCGATATGGATGCGCCCCGACGGATAGGGGAACATCTCGAGCACGTAGTATTTCGGCCGCGGATCGTCGTTCTTGGAGGCGAAGATCGCCTTTTCGTCCCACAGGCGCTGCCAGCGGGGCTCGGATTCACGGGCGTTATAGCGTTCGGCGGTCATGAAATCGCAGGGATTTTGGGTGGCTCTGGGTGATTTTCGGGCCCCGTCCGGGGACGGCGGACTAGGCCACAAAAGCGCCTGCGCGGTCAACGGCTTGGGCCTCCAAACGTCCCATCCCCTCGCGCAGCCGCCCTGCCGCTGTCGCAGGGGCGCCGTCTGCAGCCTTCTCGACGTCCTGGCGAAGGCCTGGACCACAGAGCTTTGTCGAGGAAGGGATCGTGGCCCCAGCTTCGCGCAATAATAAACGGTGGGGGTAATGGGTCCTGGCCTTCGCCAGGACGACGCTGAATATGCGGCGTCGCCGATGGTCATGGTTCCGCGCTCATGGCGCGGCTCGATCACGCACGATCTCAACTCGCCAGCGCCATCCCGGCTTCGTCCAGCGTCTGCAGGAACCCGTGCTCGATCACGGCATTCCTGCCGCGGCGCTTGGCGGCGTAGAGGGCGGCATCCGCAGCTTCGATCAGGTCGCCGGGGCGCTGGGTCTCGTTCGGCCTGGTCGTCGCGACGCCGACGCTGACGGTGACGACGCAATGGCTCGAGGATGCATGCGGCACGGCGAGGCCAAGCACGGCGGTGCGCACCGTCTCGCCGATCGCGAGCGCATGCGCGGCGTCGGTGTTCGGCAGCAAGAGGCAGAATTCCTCGCCGCCATAGCGGCCGGCGAAGCCCATGGCGTCGGCGGCGATCCCGGACAGCGCTTCGCCGATTCGGGTCAGGCAGGCATCGCCTTCGGGATGGCCGTAGGTGTCGTTGTAGAGCTTGAAGTGATCGACATCGATCATCATCAGCGACAGCTCGCATTCATATTGCTGCGCCCGCATCCATTCGAAGTCGAGCCGGCTCTGGAAGCCGCGGCGGTTGGCGAGGCCGGACAGCGCGTCGATCGAGGCCATCACGGTGAGACGATCGTTGGAGGCGACGAGCTCGCGCTCGCGCTGGCTGAGCTGCGCCGCCATGGCGTTGAAGGCGCGCGCCAGCGGCACGAATTCCGCCGGCAGCTTGTGCTTGGCGACGCGCGCCGACCAGTCGCCCTCGCCGAACCGCCGCGCCATGCCGGTCATCAGCTCGATCGGATGGATGACGAGCCGCTCGGCGCCGACCAGCGCACCCAACAAGACGAACAGGCAGACAAAGCCGAGCTGCAGATAGGCAGTTCGGATCTCGCGGTTGATCGCCGCCGTCACCTTGGCCTCGTCCATGCTCACGATCAGCCGGGACTGCGTGCCGGCGATGCGCGCGAAGCTCAGCGTGCGCTGTGCGCCGTCGGACGCCGTGAACGACACCGAGCCGGACGGCTCGTCATAGCTCAGCGCCTTCTCGGCGATCGCGGCCATCAGCGGGATGGTGTCGAGCGAGCGGCCGATCAGGCTCGCATGATCGGCGGGCGCGGCGATCACGACGCCGGTAGAGTCGACCAGCACGGCCGACATGCCGGGCTGGCCGCCGAGATTGGCCATGATCTGCGACAGCCAGTCGATATTGATGCCGGCGACCACCACGGCATCCTGCTCCGGATTGATCGCGGCGACCGGATAGGCGGCCATCATCATCGGGCGGCCGTTGGTCCTGCCGCGCAGATAGTCGCTGAACACGAAGCCGCGGTTGTCCTGCGCCTTCTTGAAATATTCGCGGTCGCCGACATTGAGGCCGACCTGGACGTTGAGGGTCGAGCATTGCACCAGCCCGTCCCTGGAGACGAACATGATGCTGCGGATCCAGGGCAGTACCGTCGGCAGGCTGGCGCGCAGCACCTCGCAGCTCTGCGCGATGCCGCCGGAGGCGCGGATATAGGCGGCGGATTTCAGCATGGTCTCGACCGAGGAGACCACCTCGCGCTGGGTTTCCGCGGCATGCGCGGTGAGGCTGGCATAGCCGGCCGCGGCCTGCGCGATCTGCTTGCTGCGGGAATCCTCCAGCGTGCGGACGCGGTCCAGCATCAGGGGCGCGACCAGCATCAGCGCAAGCAAGGCCAGCCGGGCACGAATTCCCAGAACCTTCTTGAGCCTGACCCGGTTGCGGTTGAAAGTGACGCCCGACATTCTATTCCCTTGCCCGTGCGCAAGTTAGAATGCAGGGCTTCAAAAAGCCTTTCCCGAATTTGGTAAAATTCGAGCCAACCCCCCGCACCTGTCAGAGAACGGCACAAGCATGACGCAAAGCCCGACCACGCCGTTACCGGCCGATTCACCACATGGCCTAGCCGCCGTCGAACGCGAGATCGCGCATGCCTGCAAGGAAGCGCGGCGCGACCGCGCGTCGGTGACCTTGATCGCGGTGTCGAAGACGTTCGCGGCCGACGCAATTTTGCCGATTATTGGCGCCGGACAGCGCGTATTTGGCGAAAATCGCGTCCAGGAGGCCAAGGGCAAGTGGCCGGCGCTAACCCAGGCTCATCCGGGATTGCAGCTGCATCTGATCGGACCGTTGCAGTCGAACAAGGCCAAGGAGGCCGTCGCGCTGTTCGATGCGATCCATTCGGTCGATCGCGCCAGCATTTGCGAAGCGTTAGCCAAGGAAATCAAAAATCAAGGCAAGCACCCGGAACTGTTCGTCCAGATCAATACCGGCGAGGAGCCGCAGAAGGCCGGCGTCGCGCCGCAGGACGCAGATACCTTCATCGCGGCATGCCGTGACACCTACGGCCTGCAGATATCAGGACTGATGTGCATCCCGCCGGTCGACCAGGCGCCGGCGCCGCACTTCGCGCTCTGCGCCAAGATCGCCGCGCGCAACGGGCTGACGAATCTCTCGATGGGCATGAGCGCGGATTTCGCGGTGGCGATCCAGATGGGGGCGACCCACGTGCGGGTGGGCTCGGCGATCTTCGGGACGCGGACGGTGCCGCATAACTAGTGTCGTCCTGGCGAAAGCCAGGACCCATACTCCGCGGCCATTGCATGGGACACGCGGCCAGATCGGCGGACAACAATTCACTTCGGTGGTTATGGGTCCCTGCTTTCGCACTAGGGCATTTACACATCTCTTCGAGGCTAGAAAACCGACTCATCATCAAGGGGTTAGCTACTAGGCGAGAGCCGAAATCGGCGGGCGCAACCCTAGTGCAGATGAGTAAGTTCTCTGCGGTTTTCGGCCAACTCTTTGAGAAGACTCCGGAAAGACTGCGGAGGATATGTATATACGCTAGTGCTTTCGCAGGGACGACAGCGGTGTGTGTGGCGCGTGCGCGGCCTACACGAACCGCACCGACACTTTTCCGATCGCGCCGAAATCGGCGGCGAATTCATCGCCGGCGGTGATCGGCAGCGGCGGGTGGCAGGTACCGGTGGTGACGACCTCGCCTGCCCGCAAGGTCAACCCGAGTGCGGAGAGTTCGTTGGCGCACCAGGCGAGCGCTGCGCGGGGATCGCCGAGCACGTTCTTGCCATGGCCGATATAGCGCTCGCCGCGCAGCGTGATGACCGGGCGGTCCTCGACCAGGTCGATCGCGCGCCAGTCAGCTGTCGTTGCGGGTCCGAGCACGAACAGATGCGCGCAGGCGTTGTCGGCGATCAGCTGCGCTTCGCCGGCGGAGGCGAAATCGGCGAAACGCGAATCCGGAATCTCGATCGCCGGATGCAGCGTGCCGACGGCCTCCAACACCTCCTGCACGCTGTAAGGCGTCGTGCGCGGCGCGAGATCGCGCGCCATGCGGAAGGCGTATTCCGGCTCGCCGACGCGCATCTCGTTGCCCTGCATCGACGCGGTGCCGCCATCCGGTATCACCGTCTCGGCAAGGATGCGCCCGGCGAGCGGTCCGGCGACATTGATGTGCTTCTGGCCGGCCGCGCTGGTCGCCGCGATCTTCCAGCCGAACAGTTTTTCGCGCGACTTCTTTTCCAGCCCGGCCTGCACCGCATAGCCCTCGGCGCGATCGCGCGGCCGAATTGCGCCATCGAGCGCGCCGAGTTTTGTTCCCGCGTGCCAGTGATCGTGCAGGACTTTTGCGGCGGCCGCGATTTTTTCGTTGTCGAGCATGCTTTTTCACTCCCGCGGGAATTATTTTCTGTTGTGTGCAATCTCAGCACAAACGCGTCGCGCCTGTCGCGTGGGAAAACCGATGCTGAGCTACTCCACCACCCTACCCAATAACGATCCGGGTTTGCGGCGACATCCGCCGCAACAGCCGCAGCATCGAGGCCTTTGTCATCGAGACGCAGCCCGCGGTCGGCGAAAAGTTCGGCCGCGCCAGATGCAGGAATACGGCGCTGCCGCGGCCGGCGACGCGCGGTGCGGCGTTGTGGTCGATCTCGATAATGAAGTCGTAGAGATGGTCCTCGCGAGTCAGGCGGTCGCCGCCTTGCATCCGATCGAGCCGGATCGGCTGGTTGTAGTGACGGTCGGCGGGGTCCTCGCACCAGGCGTCCTCGCGGCGGATCGGCCGGGTCGGCAGGAAAGTCGCCGGACGCTGGTGCCGGTCGGCGCGCCACCAGAGCTGGCGCGGATGGAAGACGCCGCGCGGCGTGCCGCCGTCGCCCTCGCGCTTGTTGGCGAGGATTCCGCCGCGCCCGAGCGCCACCGGCACGGTCCAGCCGTCGGCCGACAGCCAGCCCCGGCGCGGGTCGCCGGCGGCTGCTCGGACCTCGATGATGGAGAGCGGGCGATCACGTTTGGCTGTCATATAAGTGATTGAAATAGCTGACCTTCCCCTAAGAATCGTTCCAAACTGAGCTTGCCTTGGAGGTTCAGAACATCCTATCTCCCGGCATTACAGGACATTCACGTCCTGCCCCGCCGGATTTGAGGTAGACTGCGTTGCCTTGTGAATCGGTAACAATCGCCTACCTGAACACATATCTAGCCGATGTTACGGCCATAAGCGTCCTCTGCTTCTGACCGCCCGCCCCCGAAGGATTGTACCTATGGCCAATGCCCGCAAGATCTTGATCGTGGATGACGATACCGATCTGCGCGATACGCTGGTCGAGCAGCTGTCGCTGCACGAGGAATTCGAAGCCTCCGCAGTCGACACCGGCGCCAAGGGCGCCACTGCCGCCAAAGCCAATTCCCCCGATCTGGTCCTGATGGACGTCGGCCTGCCCGACACCGACGGCCGCGAAGTGGTCCGCTCGCTCCGCAAGGGCGGCTTCAAGGCTCCGATCATCATGCTGACCGGCCACGACACCGATTCCGATACGATCCTGGGGCTCGAATCCGGCGCCAACGACTATGTGGCGAAGCCGTTTCGGTTCGCGGTGCTGCTGGCCCGGATCCGGGCGCAGCTCCGCCAGCACGAGGCCAGCGAGGACGCGGTGTTCTCGGTCGGTCCGTACTCGTTCCGGCCCGGCTCGAAGATGCTGACCGGCGCCAATGCCAGGAAGGTGCGGCTGACCGAGAAGGAAACCGCGATCCTCCGCTTCCTCTACCGCGCCGGCCAGATGCCGGTGTCGCGCGAGACGCTGCTCCAGGAAGTTTGGGGCTACAATTCCGGTGTCACCACCCACACGCTGGAAACCCACATCTACCGCCTCCGCCAGAAGATCGAGAAGGACGCCGCCAACCCGGAAATCCTGGTGACGGAAGCCGGTGGCTACAAGCTGGTGCCGTGATACGCTTTGCGCTCAACGATTCGTGAAATCGAGGCGCACCGCGGTTACCGGACCTGAATGTCGATCGATGATGACGTAGCCCTGCTCGAGCGGGTCCCGACAATGCGTCTGTTGGGCGAAAGCTCCTTGCGCATGCTGGCGATCGGCTCCGAGCAACGTGATTTCAACGCAGGCGACGTGCTGTTCAAGGCCGGCGACGCCGCGGACGCCGGCTATGTCGTGCAGCGCGGCACCTTCCGCGTCGAGGAAGGCGGCGCCGAGATCATCGCCGGTCCCGGCGCGCTGATCGGCGAGCTCGCATTGATCGTCGCGATGAAGCGGCCATCGACCGCCACCGCGCTGGAGCGCGGCTCGGTGATCCGAGTCGCGCGCAGCCTGTTCCAGCGCGTGCTGGAAAGCGATCCCGCCGCGGCCCTTCGGCTGCGCGACGAGCTCGCGCTGCGCACCAGCCAGCTCGCAAGCGATATCCTGATGGCGGGCGGGAAGCTGAGCACGTAGTGCCTCGTCGTCCCGGACAAGCGAGCATCGCGAGCGCGATCCGGGACCCATACGCCGCGGCCCATCTTTGGGCACGCGGGTCGACGGCTTTGCCAATTTCAGGACCCTGTGGTTATGGGTCCCTGCTTTCGCACTAGGGCATGCACACATTTCTGAGGCTCCATCCGAGAGCGACGGCGCGGAAGTAATCGAGACCGTTTTTGAAGGTGATGGGGCCTGGTGGCTTGGAGGACGGATAGCCGTCCCATCCTCCAATGCGGCCGATAATCCAGGCCGCCCAGGCAAGACGATCGGACGGATGCGGGTTCTTCAGTCGTCTGTTCCTGGCTTCAAGCTGCTGATTGAGGGCGGTCAACGCATCGATCTCGCTGGGATTGAAGGCAACGTGAAGCGACTGCTGGCTCCCGTTGCGCGCTTGCAGGAGCTGGATGGTGATGATCGCGGCCTTGGCAGCGATGGCAACCAATTTGAGAAGCCGGCCGGCGGTGCCGATCTGGCTATCCTCGAGCTTGAAGCCCTGCGTCTTGAGGACGCGGAAGAACTGCTCGATGATCCAGCGCTGCTTGTACCAGGCGACAATGCGCCAGGCATCGTCTGAACTGGTGACCTCGTGAGAGGTGAGAAGACGCCAGTGCAACGGCTCGACGTTGGGATCGGCATTGATCTCGCGGACGTCAACGATGGCCAGATGCAGGCTTTTCGGCAAATGGCGCAGGAACTTGCTTTGCGGCCGGGCCAGCTCGATTGCGCCGAAGCGAAGTTCGAGGTCCATCGGACGTGCAGGCCGCCCCGCACGCGCAGGCAACTCGATGATGCGACGCTCTACCGCCGTCATGGCGTCGATCGCCGCATACAAACCCGTCGTGTCGGCCAGCTTGCGATCATGCATGCTGCGGGCGATCACGCGGTAGTCTTGCTCGGCTGCGCTGGCATAAAGAGCAAAGATGTCGCTCTCGCGGTCACCAAGCAGGGTCACCATTGCAGCACCGGTAAGCAGCGGCTTGGCCGCAAGGGCGGTGGCAATCCAGCGCTGCGATTCCTTGTCCGACAGGTCGCGGCTGTCATGCGAGACGCTCCGAGGGCCTTCACGCGTCCACACCTCGCCGCTCAAAAGTCCCAGGCAGGTGCCATTGTCCGCATCCACCGCCAGCATCGGGTGCAGCAGCACGCCGTGGTGATTGCCCTTGCCGATCTCCCCGAGCCCGCGCCGGCGTTGCGGCGTGGTGTTGAAGTGGATCTCGCTGGTGTCCTGGATCGCCAAAACATGGCGGCCTGTAACCGCCGCAGCCGTGCTTTCGCTCCAGCTTTCGATGATGCGCTCCTTCGTCACCTTGGAGTTACCGAGAAAGCGGTTGAACCGCACCTCCAGCGCGCGGTCTCCCTTGGAAAGCCGCCGAAGGCATACATCCTTGCCCGCGACCATGCGTCCGATGAGCGCCGCCCCCCTTTATCGAGACGACCATCCTCGAACCGGCCCAACGTCCAGTCAATCCGCGACAACATGCTGGCACCTCCGCCCAAGCCGAAGTGCCGTAATAGAAGTCACCGAGACCCCCGATTCTGGAATCCCCAATCTCTGACCCGAGTCAATCCGTCGCACCAGATGTGTGCATCCCCTAGTGCTTGCGCAGGGACGACAACTCTAGACCTCCATCACCGCCGTCACCGGCGCGTGGTCCGACGGGCGCTCCCAGCTGCGGGCGTCGCGGGTGATCTTGAAATCGCTGACCTGATCCTTCAGCGCGCGCGAGACCCAGATGTGATCGAGCCGTCGGCCGCGATCGCCGACGGTCCAGTCCGCCGCGCGGTAGCTCCACCAGGTGTAGACCTTTTCCGACATCGGGATCCGCTCGCGCGCGATGTCGAACCATTCGCCATGCGCCTGCGCGGCGAGCAGCTTCTCGGTCTCGACCGGCGTGTGCGAGACCACCTTGAGCAGCTGCTTGTGCGACCACACGTCGTTCTCATGCGGCGCGACGTTGAGGTCGCCGACCAGGATGTGACGGTCGTCGCCGCGCGGATGCAGCGGCTCGCAGGCCTTCATCTCGTCGAGGAATTGCAGCTTGTGCTCGAATTTCGGATTGAGCGCGGGATCGGGAATGTCGCCGCCGGCCGGCACGTAGAAATTATGCAGCACCAGTGGCTTTGACAGCTGCGCCTTCTCGCCGAAGGACACCGAGATGTGTCGTGAATCGATCTTGTCGCAGAACGTCCTGATGTCGGTCGTCTCGAACGGCAGGCGCGAGACGATGGCGACGCCGTGATAGCCCTTCTGTCCGTTCAGCGCGACGTGCTCATAGCCGAGCCGCTTGAAGCGCTTGAGCGGAAACGCATCGTCGATGCATTTGGTCTCTTGCAGGCACAGCACATCCGGCCGCGCGCTCTTGATGAACTTGGCGACGGTGTCGATGCGCAGGCGCACCGAGTTGATATTCCAGGTGGTGACGGAGAACCGCATGAGAGGTGCGTCTTAGCACGGTTCTCGGTGCGGATTTCAATTGTCCACAGGGAGGCTCCCACCTCGCCCCGCTTGCGGGGAGAGGTGGATCGCATGGAGCGAAGCGCAATGTGATCCGGGTGAGGGGGACTCACCGCGTACTCGCGTCTTTCGGATTCCTGGAGGCAGCCCCTCACCCCAACCCTCCAAGAGCGAGCTTCGCTCGTCTCGACCCCGCAAGAGCGGGGCGAGGGAGAAGGAAAGGCGGTCAGCCCGGCGAGGTGCCGGGATAGGTCGTGAAGTCGATCTTGAACAGCGCCGGATCGGGCTTCTGCGTCGCGTCGAGATTGTAGACCGCAACTGTCGTGTCGTAGCCCTGCGGGTCGGTAACGGTCCACTGCTTGAGCTTGCCGTCCTTGGCGCCGATCATCAGCAGGAAGCGGCTGGTGCCGACCAGCGCCTGCTTTTCCTCGATCGTGATGCTGACGAACACGTCGTCGGCGGTGACGCTGATGACGTTGGTGTCCTTCATCAGGTCGATGCGGTCCGACAGCAGATAGCGCAGCGGGGTCTGCGACAGCGGATAGACGTCCTGGGTGGCGAGCCTGCGGTCGCGCACCGCGACCGAGGAGCCGTCGGCGATCACCTCGATCGGGCTCGGATCGTCATATTCGAAGCGCAGCTTGCCGGGCTTCTGGATGTAGAAATCGCCCTTGGTCTTGGTGCCGTCGGGGCCGACCTGGACGAAATTTCCGACCAGCGTTTGCAGCGACGAGAGATAGGCCGAGACCTTGGCGGCCTGCGCCTTCTGGTTGGCGTCGAAGGTCTGGAAGATGTTGGCGGGCACGTTGCGGCGCGGATCGGGAATCACCGGGTTCGGCGGTGCCTGGGTGGCGCCCGTCGTGGTCGGGCCCTTGTCCGCATTGGTCTGCGCGCCGGCGTCCTTCTTTGGCGCAGCCTTGGATCCGGCGTTGGGTGCGGGCTTCGGGGGCGGCGCATTCTGCGCAGTCGCAGCGCCGGCGATCGCGGCGGTGACGAGAAGAGCCAGCGCGGTGCGCGTGCCGCGGTCAATGAGGTGTTTTGCCATCAGATATGTCAG
The DNA here is from genome assembly GCF_024171045.1 of Bradyrhizobium sp. USDA 4538. NCBI lineage: Bacteria > Pseudomonadati > Pseudomonadota > Alphaproteobacteria > Hyphomicrobiales > Nitrobacteraceae > Bradyrhizobium > Bradyrhizobium sp. USDA 4538. Next base: position 3,702,217 of record NZ_JALJZE010000001.1, on the reverse strand, counting down.
GTCTCTGTTCGACGCTCGTCCCGCTGCGCCGGATTTTATCCCGCCTCTTCCGAGGGAGATATGGTTTTTCCGTGATGATCGCCCCCGATCAGAACTGGCCTTCTTCCTCCCCGACCAGGATTTCGCGCTTTCCGGCGTGATTCGCCGGGCCGACGATGCCCTCAAGTTCCATCCGCTCCATCAGCGAGGCCGCGCGGTTATAGCCGATCTGCAGCCGGCGCTGGATGTAGGAGGTCGACGCCTTGCGGTCGCGCTTGACGATCGCAACCGCCTGCGTGAACAGATCGCCGCCGCCGTCGCCGCCCATGCCGGTGGCATCGAACACGGCGCCGTCCTCGTCGGTCGGCTCTTCCGCGGTGACGGCTTCGAGATATTCCGGTGCGCCTTGCGTCTTGAGGTGACGCACGACCTTCTCGACTTCCTCGTCCGAGGCGAACGGGCCGTGCACGCGGCTGATGCGGCCGCCGCCCGCCATGTAGAGCATGTCGCCCTGGCCGAGCAGCTGCTCGGCGCCCATCTCGCCAAGGATGGTGCGGCTGTCGATCTTCGACGTCACCTGAAAGGCGATCCGGGTCGGGAAGTTCGCCTTGATCGTGCCGGTGATGACATCGACCGACGGACGCTGCGTGGCGAGGATGACATGCAGGCCGGCGGCGCGCGCCATCTGCGCGAGGCGCTGCACCGCGCCTTCGATGTCCTTGCCGGCGACCATCATCAGGTCGGCCATCTCGTCGACGATGATGACGATGTAGGGCAGCGGCTCGAGGTCGAGCTTCTCTTCCTCGTAGATCGCCTTGCCGCTCTCCTTGTCGAAGCCGGTGTGGACGGTGCGCGTCAGCTCTTCGCCCTTGGCCTTGGCTTCGACGAGGCGCGCATTGTAGCCGTCGATGTTGCGCACGCCGAGCTTGGCCATCCGCTTGTAGCGCTCTTCCATCTCGCGCACGGCCCATTTCAGCGCCACCACCGCCTTCTTCGGATCGGTGACGACGGGCGTCAACAGATGCGGGATGCCGTCATAGACGGAGAGTTCGAGCATCTTCGGATCCACCATGATCAGGCGGCATTGATCCGGCCGCAGCCGGTAGACCAGGCTCAGGATCATGGTGTTGATCGCGACCGATTTGCCGGAGCCGGTAGTGCCGGCGATCAGCATATGCGGCGTGCGCGCCAGATCGATGATGACGGGGTCGCCGCCGATCGTCTTGCCGAGGCACAGCGGCAGCTTCGCAACCGAATCGACGCTTTCCTTGGCGACCAGAAGCTCGCGCAGATAGACCTTCTCGCGATGCGCGTTGGGCAGCTCGATGCCGATCGCGTTACGGCCGGCGACGACCGCGACGCGGGCCGACAGCGCGCTCATCGAGCGCGCGATGTCGTCGGACAACCCGATCACGCGCGACGACTTGATGCCGGGCGCCGGCTCGAGCTCGTACAGCGTGACCACCGGGCCGGGATTGGCCTTGACGATCTCGCCGCGCACGCCGAAGTCCTGCAGCACGCCCTCGAGCGAGCGCGAATTGGCTTCGAGCTCGGCCTTGCTCAGCGGCTGTCGATCGCTGGCCTTCGGCGCACTGAGCACGGAGACCGAGGGCAGCTCGAACTTGTCGGAATTCTTCTTCTTCGGCTTCGGCTCGGCCTTCTTGCGCGGGGCGCGGGCGGCGGGAGCTTCGTCCTCCTCGTCCTCCTCTTCCTCATCGTCGTCGAAAGCTTCAGCTTCGTCCTCATCATGGTCTTCATGCGCGGGCGCGATCGAGGGCGCCGAGCGGCCGCCGCCGATATTCGGCTCCTGGCGCTCGAACGCGGCGCTGCGGCCCTGGGCTCCGCTCGAGACCAGCGATTTGTAGGCGGTGGTCAGCAGCCAGCCGAGCCGCGCTTTCGCGCTCATCAGCGCATGGAACAGCCAGCCCAGCGAGACCGAGCTGCGGTCGTTGTCTTCGTCCTCGACGAACGGCTCGTCATCGTCGGAGATCGGCGTCAGCTCGTCGTCCTGCTCCTTGGCGCCCCAGCCGCAGGCGAACAGGAAGCTTGCCGCCATCGCGACGAACAGGATCAGGCCGAGCACGACGCGATAGATGAAGCCGGGCGGGCCGAACACGACGGCCGGTGCACGCAGCAGCGCGTCGCCGACCACGCCGCCGAGCCCGGTCGGCAGCGGCCACGCAGTGTTGTGCGGCCAGCAGCTGGCGAAGCCTGCCGCGATCACGGTGCACAGGATCCAGCAGCCGAGCCGCAACGCCTCGCGGTCGAATGGGCGATGCGTCAGCATCCGCCAGCCCCATACCGCGACCGGCAGCACCAGCATGATCGCGCCGAGGCCGAGAATCTGCATCAGGAGGTCGGCGCCGATCGCGCCGGGATAGCCGAGCACGTTGCGGATCGCGCGCGAGGTGGCGTGGCTCAGCGACGGATCCTGCACCGACCAGGTCATCAGCGCCGCCGTGATGGCGCCGGACAGCGCGATCAGGCCGAGCCCGGTGAGTTCGCGCAGCCGTCGCGCCAGCGCCTCGCGGAGCGAGAGCGGCAGATGGCCGACCAGGGGGATGACACGTTCGATCGCTGGCATACTCAATCTTCGCGCTTCGCGATTAACCCAGGGTTTCGACCAGGCGATGCATCGCCTCGGCCGTCGATTCACTGTCGGAGACGAGCGCGAGGCGGATATAGCCCGCGCCCGGATTGGAACCGTCGGTCTGCTGGCGCGCCAGATAGCTGCCGGGAATCACGCGCACGCCGGCGTCGCGATAGAGCCTGACCGCCGCAGCCTCGTCGCCGCCGCGCTCGGAGACGTCGAGCCAGACGCAGAAGCCGCCGGCGGGACGCTTGTAGCCGTAGCGGTTGCCGAGGATCTGGTCGGCGAAATCGAACTTGATGCGATAGAGCCGGCGGTTCTCCTCGACATGCGCCTCGTCGCTATAGGCGGCGACCGCGACATGCTGCAGCGGCACCGGCACCTGCGGTGCGGCGACATTGCGCAGCTCGTGGAATGCGGCCAGAAACTTTCTATCGCCCGCGGCGAAGCCGACGCGCATGCCCGGCAGGTTCGAGCGCTTCGACAGCGACTGGAACGCCACGACATTGCTGAAGTCGGGACCGGCGCATTCCAGAATGCTGCCCGGCGCCTCGCGGGTGTAGATCTCCGAATAGCACTCGTCGCTCAGGATGATGAAGCCGAAGCGATCGGCGAGTTCCTTCAGTCGCGTGAAATAGGCGCGCGAGGCGACCGAGCCCTGCGGATTGGCGGGCGAGGCGATGAAGAACGCGACGGTGCGCGCCAGCGTCGCCTCGTCGATCGAATCAAGGTCGGGCAGGAAGCCGTTGCCGAGCGTCGTCGGCAGGTAGATCTGCTCGCAGCCGGCCGCGCGGGCGCCGGCGCCATAGGCCGGATAGAACGGGTTCGGCATCAGGATCGCCGGCCGGCCCTTGCGCGGCGCGACGTAGCGCGAGGCTGATATCGCGGCAAAGAACAGCCCCTCGCGGCTGCCGTTCAGCACCATCACTTCGCTCTCCGGATCGACCGGCCGCGGCAACTGGAACCGGCTTCCCAGCCAGGTCGCGACGGCGCGGCGGAACGGTTCGATGCCCTTGGCGATCGGGTATCGGCCGAACTCGGCGGTATGTTTTGCCAGCACCGGCCCGACGAAATCGGGCACCGGGTGCTGCGGCTCGCCTAATGACAACGTAATCAAGGGCTTGGCGGGCTGATACGGCGCCAGCAGCTCGGTCGTACGCAGGAAAGGGGAACGCTCGGCCTGGCCGGCGGATGCGACATCGCCGGCGCCCTGCGCCAAGCCGGATGAGGCGGTCATTGCCATGATTGAAATGCCAGCACTTTCACTGCGGTCGGAGGGTAGGGGCGCCGACCGTAAACCGATCAAATCACCATAGATAGGGCGAGGTTAAGACGCGATTAACCATCGGCGGCGCGGCACGATCGGCCGACGCGTGATATCAGCGCAGATCCCAAGGCACCGCATCGAAATTGCTCCGAGACATGATCCACCGCCGCGCCGTCCGGGCGCTCATCATCACCGGCGAGCGCGAAGTCCTGCTGATGCGGATTCGCAGGGCGGCGACTGCTTCTGGATCGCGCCGGGCGGCGGCGTCGAGGGCGACGAGACGGCTGAAGCGACGCTGCAGCGGGAACTGGCCGAGGAGTTGGGGCTGATCGATTTCGAGCCCGGGCCCGCCGTCTGGCGGCGGCACCACACCTTCAACTGGGGCGGCAGGCGGATTTCCCAGAAAGAGGAATACCGGATCGTTCACGCGGATCGCTTCACTCCCGTGATGGCCGACGAGGCCGAGGCAAAGGTGCTCGATTGCTTCCGCTGGTGGCCGATCGCCGACCTATCCGGTGCGAGCGAGCGCCTCACGCCGCTGTCGCTTGCAGACATTCTCGAATGCTATTTGCGCGACGGTGCACCGAGCGAGCTGCCGGATGAGGAAGTTTTGATCAACTGACGCGGCTCGATGGCGTGACCCACAACTTGTCATGCCCGGGCTTGACCCGGGCATCCATCGACTAGGCCAGAATCTTGCGAAGCGGGATGGATGGCCGGGGCAAGCCCGGCCATGACGATTCGAATTTGCCGGTCCATCCGGGCTACGCGCGCGATGGGTGACCTCTACCGCGCCGGCAGCTTCTCGAACGACGGCTTGCCTTCGGGCAGGTGGTGGAAGGTCTGCTTGTCGCAGGTGTAGATCGTCATCTGCGGGGCGAACACCGAGGGGTCGTCGAAGGTGCCGACCTTCAGGATGGTGGCGGGCAGGCCCGGCACCTTGGTCACGAGATGCGTGCCGCACTCCGGGCAGAACTCCCGCGTCACGGCGCGGTCGAGATCCTTGCGGGTGAACTGCTTGGGCTCGCTGGCGGTGTATTTGAAGCCGGTGGTCGGCATTGCCATGAACATGTTCGGTCCGCCGCCCGTGATGTACTGGCATTCCCGGCACAGGCACTGCGCCGCCATCATCGGCTCGCCCTCGGCCTCATAGCGCACATTGCCGCAATAGCATCTGCCCTGCACCTTCATGACGTCCTCCCGTTTTCGTTGTTTGTGGCCTGTCATTCCACAATGGCAGGCAATTCCGACAATATTTTCTCAAGCCGCGGAAAAAAGAAAGGGGCCCCAGCTTGCGCTGGAGCCCCTCAACGGTCCGGACATTGCCGGGTATGTGCCCGAACCGTAGTTCTGGACCCGGCCCCGGAGGGAGCCAGAGTCCCGGGAGAACCCAAATTAACGGCCCTCAAGGGCCGTTAATTTTACATGTTGTAGGCGCGCTCCGTATGCTCGGTGATGTCGAGGCCTTCACGCTCGGTCTCGACGTTGGCGCGCAGGCCGACGATCACGTCGACGATCTTGTAGAGGATCGCCGAACCGATGCCCGACCACACCAGCGTGGTGCAGACGCCCCAAACCTGCGAGATCATCTGCGCCGCGAAGTCGTAATCGGCGACCTTCGGCGGGATCGCGGTGTAGTCGATGATGCCTGCACCGCCGAGCGCCGGGTTGACCAGGATGCCGGTGCCGAGCGCGCCGACGATGCCGCCGACGCAGTGGACGCCGAACACGTCGAGCGAGTCGTCATAGCCGAGCGCGTTCTTCACGACCGTGCAGAAGAACAGGCAGACCACGCCGACCACGAGGCCGAGCACGATGGCGCCCATCGGACCGGCATAGCCGGCCGCCGGGGTCACCGCGACGAGGCCCGCGACCGCGCCCGAGAGCGCGCCGAGCAGCGAGGGGTGGCCCTTGATGATCCATTCCGCGAACATCCAGGCCAGCGCCGCCGCGGCAGTGGCCACGAAGGAGTTGGTCATGGCGAGCGCCGCGCCGCCATTGGCTTCGAGGTTGGAGCCGGCGTTGAAACCGAACCAGCCGACCCAGAGCAGCGAGGCGCCGATCATGGTCATGGTCAGCGAGTGCGGAGCCATCAGCTCCTTGCCGTAGCCGGTCCGCTTGCCGATCAGCAGCGCGCCGACCAGGCCGGCGATACCCGCGTTGATGTGCACGACGGTACCGCCCGCGAAGTCGATCGCGCCCTTCTTGAAGATCCAGCCGGCATCGGCGTTGATCTCGTCGAGCTTGGCCTGCGCCGCGGTCTTGGCCGCGCCGTCAGCCGCGGCGGCGAGCGCCTTGGCGGCATCCTGGATCGCGTCCGGGCCCGGCCAGTACCAGACCATGTGCGCGATCGGGAAATAGATCAGCGTCACCCAGAGCGGGATGAACAGCGCGATCGCCGCGAACTTCATGCGTTCGGCGAAGGCGCCGACGATGAGGGCCGGCGTGATCGCCGCGAACGTCATCTGGAAGCACATATAGATGAGTTCCGAGATGTTGGCGTCGACCGAGAAGGTCGCCGCCTTCGAGTCCGGCGTGACGCCCATCAGGAAGGCCTTGGAGAAGCCACCGATGAAGTCGGAACCGCCGGTGAAAGCGAGGCTGTAGCCGTAGAGGGCCCAGAGCACGGTGACGAGGCAGACCGTGTAGAACACCTGCGCCAGCACCGAGAGCATGTTCTTGGAGCGGACCAGGCCGCCATAGAACAGCGCGAGGCCCGGGATGGTCATCAGCAGCACCAGCACCGTCGAGGTCAGCATCCAGGCGTTGTCGCCCTTGTTGACGGTCGGCTCGGCGTAGGCGGCGGTCGCGGCGAACAGGCCGACTGCAAGGGCCGCCAGTCCCGCGCCATAGGGACGCTTGAACGTCATGTTATTTCACTCCTGAGGTCTTTAAGGTTTGAGCGCGAAATCAGAGGGCCGCGGCATCGGCCTCGCCGGTGCGGATGCGCACGGCGTGTTCGAGGCTGATGACGAAGATCTTGCCGTCGCCGATCTGGCCGGTCTTGGCGGCGGAGGTGATGGCGTCGATGGTCTTGTCGACCTGATCGGAATTGACCGCGACCTCGATCTTGATCTTCGGCAGGAAGCTCACGGCATATTCGGCGCCGCGATAGATTTCCGTGTGGCCTTTCTGACGGCCGTAGCCTTTGACTTCCGTCACCGTGAGACCGTGAACGCCAATGGCGGTCAGGGCGTCACGGACCTCTTCGAGCTTGAATGGCTTAATGATCGCCATAACAATTTTCATGAGTCCTATCCCCGCTTGGGCCCGGTGCGAATCAACACCGGGAGTTTCGACTGAGGTTCACCACGCGGAGGACATCCACTACGCGGGCACAGCCTGGACCCTTAGAATCAAATGCCGTGCCAAACGGCCGGAGTTCGCTAATGGATTATGAATCCGGATCTTTTCCCGCTTTACGGGTGGGAGGTGCCCCTGCGCTATTCCGCCGCGCCTAAAATATGGTCAGGCCTGTCTAGAACGCAGGCACGGCTAACTCCGGACACAATTCTGCTCAGCCGCGGGGCAGCAGGCGGTATCCGGCGAAGGCTTCTGGGCCCGCCCCCGCGGTCCGCGAACGCCCTCTCGATCATTTCGCCGTTCGCGTCTGTCGGACGATCGCGCGATGGGAATTTGATGTTGGGTTTCATCGGCTTGTTTGGGTTCCCACCCGAAACGGGACCGGCGCGACGACAGTTGCGGGCAGCCTCGCCGCGTCGTTCTGTGCGAAGCGGACAAGGGCTCGCATCAGGTACGCCCGCCCGGACAGCAAATGCTGGACTTTTGCCGGCGCTCGTTACCGATCGTTAGCTGTCTGTAACATTGTCGTTCCGGCGTTAACGCCGCGGTTGCCGTCGTTGCGCTATTGCCGCCGCATAAGAACTTCAATGACAGGTGGGGCAACCAATGATTGATCGTATCCGCGCGCTGCTCGAGCAGCAGCCGATGATTTCGCTGGATTTCAACACAATCACCGACGACACGAATCTCTATGACGCAGGACTGACATCCTTCGCCACGGTGCAGGTGATGCTGGCGCTTGAGGAAGAGTTCAACATCGAATTTCCCGAGGCGATGCTCACGCGACGGACCTTCTCGTCGCTCGCCAACGTCGCGGACGCCGTTTCACGGCTGACACAGCGGGCGGCGTAAAACCATGAGCGTGGTGAGAAAGATAGAGCCCGTGCCGGCCTCTGCCGCCACGCCGGCCGAGCGCATGCGTCGGGTCGCCAAGGTCGCGGCGCAGCAGGTCGATGCGGTAGACCGTGAGGGCCGCTTCCCGGCCGATACCATCGAAGCATTGAAGCGCGAGCGCCTGCTCGGCGTCGCGATTCCCGTCGAGCATGGCGGGGAGGAATTGGGCACCATGGAGATCGCGGAGCTGATCGTTCAGCTCGCCCAGGCGTGCGGCTCGAGCGCCATGATCTACGCCATGCACCAGATCAAGACGTCGAGCTTCGTCAGCCATGGCGGCGCCAGCGACTGGCATCTGGCCTATATGCGCCGCATTGCGGCGGAGCAGTTGCTGATGGCCTCGGCGACCACGGAAGCCGGCATCGGCGGCAATCTGCGCAATTCGATCTGTGCGGTCGAAGTGGCAGACGGCCGCTTCTCGCTGACAAAGGAAGCAACCGTTATTTCCTACGGCCGCCACGCCGACGCGATTCTTGCCACGGCGCGGCGCGCTCCCGACGCGGCAAGCTCCGATCAGGTGATGGTCGTCATTCCCGCGGACCTGAACCGCACGCTGGAGCGCACCTCCGTATGGGATACGCTCGGAATGCGCGGCACCTGTTCGGACGGTTTCCATCTCGTCGCGCACGGTGACGCGGCGCAGATCTTCCCCAAGCCGTTCTCGGAGATCGCGGCACAGTCGATGCTGGCGAGCTCGCATATCTTCTGGGCGGCGACCTGGTTCGGTATCGCCACCGATGCCTTCAATCGCGCGCAAGCATTCGTCAAGGCTGCGGCGCGCAAGCAGGCGGATGGAAGTCTGCCGCCGGGCGCGCTTCGGCTCGCCGAGGCGGCCGCCCTGCTTCAGGAGATGAAGGGTCACCTCACGGCCGCCATTGACCGCTTCGATGCGGCCAAGGGCAATGACGACGCGCTCTCCTCGATTGGCTTCACCGCCGAGATCAACGCGTTGAAGGTCGCTGCGAGCGAGAAGGCCGGGGCGATCGTGCGGCTCGCCATGCTGATCAACGGCATCGTCGGCTACAAGAACGGCACGCCGTTCAGCGTCGGCAGACACCTGCGCGATGTGAGCTCAGCGCCGCTGATGATTTCGAACGACCGTATTCTTTCCAACACCGCGACGCTCCTGCTGATGAGCCGCTTTGACACCAGCCTGAGAGGTTGAGATGGACGCCAAGACGTTCGATGCCAAGAGCCTGCTCGACACCCTGTTCGACAAGAGCATCCTGTTCAAGACCGGAGTAGACGGGCTTTATGGCCGCTCCGGCGTTTTCGAAGACGTGATCGAGCGCTTTGAGCGGCTCGTGACCAGCATCGGAGCGCCAGACAAGGCAACCCGCATCCACTTCCCACCGGGCATGAGCCGCGCCACGCTTGAAGGCAGTGGCTATATGAAAAGCTTCCCGCAGCTTGCAGGCTGCGTACATTCCTTCATGGGCGGCGAGCGCGAGCATGCGCGGCTTCTCGGCATGATGGCTGCGGGAGAGGACTGGACCGAGCTGCAGCAGGCGACGAACGTCGTGCTGACGCCAGCCGCCTGCTATCCGCTCTATCCGACCGTTGCCGCGCGCGGTCCGGTGCCCGATGACGGTGTGCTGTTCGAGCTTTCCTCCTATTGCTTCCGTCATGAGCCTTCCAAGGATCCCGCGCGCATGCAGCTGTTCCGTATGCGCGAATTCGTCCGCATCGGTACGGCCGAGCAGGTGTGCGCCTTCCGCGAAAGCTGGCTGGAGCGCGGCAAGGCGATGATCGAATCCCTCGACCTGCCCTGCGAGGTTGATCTCGCCAACGATCCGTTCTTCGGTCGCGGCGGCAAGATGATGGCCAACAACCAGCGCGACGAGGGACTCAAGTTCGAGCTGCTGATCCCGGTAACCAGTATCGAGAAACCGACGGCCTGCTTGTCCTTCAACTATCATCGCGACCATTTTGGCCAGACCTGGGGCCTGAAGTTCGCGGATGGCAGCCTGTGCCACTCGGCCTGCGTCGGCTTCGGGCTGGAGCGCGTGGCGCTCGCGCTGTTCCGCCATCACGGCCCTGAGGTCGAGGCATGGCCGGCTTCCGTGCGTGACACGCTTTGGGGCAACTGAAATGCAGAGTGCCATCGCCGGGCTCGATCCGGCCGACTACAAGCCGCACCTGCTACACGACGCGGAGCGACGATGGCCGCAGACCAACTGCTATGTCGATCTTCTGATCGAAGTCATGCATGCGAACGGGAATGACCCGGTCGCTGCGCTCGGCTTCACCGTGGCGCAGGATTTCGAAGGCGACCAGTTCACGTTCTTCAAGTTCCCGACGGCCGACCTGCAGCGATTGGCCGGCCTGGATATCCAGGAACTGTCCGTGTTCGATCGTCTGGAGGCGCACGTTCTCAATCAGATCGAGCGCGGGCGGCTGCCGCTGGTCGAGGTCGATGCCTTCTACCTGCCCGACACGAAGGGCATCACCTATCGCAGTGGCCATTCCAAGACGACGATCGGCGTCAACGTGCTCGTTCCCGGGCGCCGCCACATGGCCTACTTCCACAACGACGGCTACTTCGCCCTGGACGGCGAGGACTATGACGGCATTTTCGGGCAGCGCAACGACGCGCCGGCCGGCGGCCTGCCGCTATTTCCCTATGCCGAGTTCGTCAAGTTCGACACCATGCGCCCCTCGCGCGATCCGGTCAGTGCGGCCACGGAAATCCTCGCGCAGCATCTGCGGCGGAGGCCGAAGCGCAATCCGCTCGATGCCTACGCGGCCGTGTTCGGCGGCCATGCCGAGGCACTGGCCGCCCGGTCACCGGAGTATTTTCACGTCTACGCCTTCAACACGTTGCGGCAGGTGGGCGCCAATTTCGAACTCCTCTCCAGTCATCTGGAATGGCTGGGACGGCACGGCGAGGCCGGTCTGGCCGAGGCGATCGAAGCCGCCGCGGCAATCGCCGAGGGCGCCAAGGTCATGCAATTCAAGCTCGCCCGCGCCATGGCCCGGCATCGGTTCGATGGGCTCGCGGACGCCATCGGGCCGATGGCCAAGGCCTGGCAAACGGTGATGGACGCTCTGGACGGTCGCATGGCGGATCTCGCCAGCAAGGCAGCGTAGGACCGGCCTGCCGGTCATGGGAATGCATGTGTATGGACGCTTTGGTGTCGACGACCGACACGGCCGAGCCTCTGGACAGCGGCTGGTGCATGGTCGTCTCGCCGGCCGGCGCGTGGGCGTCTCCGGCGGCGATCGACGGCAGCGCCGAATGGCTGGAGGCGGCGTGCCCCGGCACGGCCGCTGCTGCGCTGGAGCGGCTCGGCCGCTGGGACCGCAACCATCCCACTCCGCTGCACGACCAGGACGTCTGGTATCGTCGCCGGCTCGACGTCACCGGCCCGGCCCGTCTCGTATTTGACGGCTTGGCGACGGTTGCAGAGGTCTGGCTCGACGATCGCCTCGTGCTGTCCTCGACCTCGATGTTCGAGCGCCATGATGTGGCCCTGACGCTTGCCGGCGGCGAGCAACTGGCCATCGCATTCCGCAGCCTCGACCGCCATCTGGAAACCCTGACCGGTCCGCGTGCGCGCTGGCGGCCGCGCATGATCGACGATCAGCGGCTGAGGCTCGTACGGACCACGCTGATCGGCCATATGCCGGGTTGGTCCCCTGGCTTCGACATCGTCGGACCGTGGCGACCGATCAAGCTGATCCGCGATACCAACCGGCAAGGCGTGCGCGATGTGCAAATGCAGGCCGACCTCGCCGGCACAACAGGGCATCTTTCCATCGCGATCACGCTGGTCGAGCCGTTTGATGACGCGCCGGCCACGGTCGCCTGTGCGGGCGCTGTCGCCGCATTGACCTTAGAGACAGCGACGCGGCTGACGGCGAAACTGGATATTGCGAACGTTGCGCCATGGTGGCCGAGCAGCCATGGCGATCCGGCGTTGCACGAGGTTGTCGTCACGCTCGGCTCGATGCGAGTAACGCTCGGCCGCGTCGGCTTCCGGCATATCGAGATCGATCGCGGCACCGACGGACGCGGCTTTCGGCTGGTCGTCAACGGCGTATCCGTCTTTTGTCGCGGCGCGGTGTGGACGCCGTCCGACCCGGTGCGGCTGCCGTCCTCACGCGAAGAGATCGCGCGCGACCTCGATCTTGCACGACGGGCGGGCGTCAACATGCTCAGGGTCGGCGGCACGTTCGTCTACGAGGGCGACGCGTTTCACGAGCTCTGCGACGAGATGGGCATCCTGGTCTGGCAGGACCTGATGCTCGCCAATTTCGACTATCCGGCGAAGGACGAGGCCTGGTGCGCGTTGCTCTCGCGCGAGGTCGAGGACCTGCTCACGCGGCTCAGGCATTCGCCATCACTCGCCGTTCTGTGCGGCGGCAGCGAGGTGGCGCAGCAGGCGGCGATGATGGGCATGCCGATGTCGATGGATCCGACGCCCTGGTTCGACAAGGTGGTGCGCCCCATCGCCGAAGCGCAGCGTCCCGACCTGGTGCTTGTGACGTCATCGCCATCCGGCGGCAACCTGCCTTTCACGGCTGATGGCGGGCCGATGCATTATTACGGGGTCGGCGCCTATTGCCGCCCGCTGGATGACGCGCGCCGCGCCGAAGTACGCTTCGCGAGCGAATGCCTTGCCTTTGCCAATGTGCCTGACCAGGCAACGCTGGATGCGCATCTGCCGGTGCCGCCGGTGCACGATCCGCGCTGGAAGGCGGGTGCGCCGCGCGACGTCGGCGCGTCGTGGGACTTCGAGGATGTGCGCGAGCACTATCTGGAAACGCTTTTTTCCGTCGACGCGCGCCGGCTGCGCATCGAAAATACCAGACGCTATCTCGAGCTCTCCCGTGCGGTGACGACCGAGATAGTGGAGCGCACCATCGACGAATGGCGCAGACCCTGTTCGCCGACGGCTGGAGCGCTGCTGTTCTTCTGGAAGGACTTGCGGCCGGGCGCGGGTTGGGGCGTGGTCGATTCGACCGGCCGGCCTAAGCCGGTCTGGCACGGGCTGAGGCGCGCATTTGCCCCGCTACGGCTGATCCTGAGCGACGAGGGCGTCAACGGGCTGACCGTCCATGCTATCAACGATACCGCGAAGACCGTTCGGGCGACATTATCGCTGACCTGTCTGCGGGACGGCGTCACGCCGGTGGTGTCGGCGCGCCAACCGATCAGCGTGCCGGCGCACAGCGGCCTGTCGCTTTCGGCCTTCTCGGTACTCGGCGCCTTTTTCGATATTTCCTACGCCTATCGCTTCGGGCCGCCCGGACATGAGGTCACCGTTGCAAGGCTGGAAGGCGACGACGGGAAGGTCTTTGCCGAGGCCTTCCATGTGCTGCCGGGTGTCATGACCGCGCAGCGCGACGTCGGCCTGACTGTGAGTTTGGTGCGTCGGAAGGACGCGTGGCGGCTGCGGCTGGCCTGCAAACGCGCGGCCTACCACGTCTCCATCCAGGACGATCGGTTCGTTCCAACGGAGAACAATTTCCACCTGATGCCGGGCATCGAGCGGGAGGTCGGCCTTGACGGTCCGCGCCTGGCGACACCTGGCGGCGCGGTGACAGCGCTCAATGCCGATCGCGACGCGAGCTACGAGGTGCCGAGAGCGGAAGCATTGGAAGTCGTGCGGACAAAGGAGTCCGCCGGGAGCATGACATGAAACCAGTTGTCTTTGCCGATACCATCGGCTGGCTGAACGTAGCGAAGGGGCGGCGGGGCGTTGTCATCGCCGGCGCGCATGGTCATGAGGATCTGTGCAGTCGCCGATTCCTGAAGCTGTTGTCCGACAGGGCGGCCGCGGCGGGCCTGCCTGTCCTGCTGTTTGACTATCCCGGCTGCGGCGACGCCGCCGGCGACGATTCGGCGCCGGGCCGGGTGATGGCCTGGACCGCAAGCATCGGCGCGGCGATCGACCGGTTGAAGCGGGATTGCGGCGTGGAGGATGTCATCCTCGCCGGCTTCCGTCTCGGCGCGCTGCTGGCCCCGCTCGCTGCGGCGGGGCGGGACGACGTCGCAGGCCTTGCGCTGCTCGCGCCACCGAGTTCCGGCAAAACCTATGTGCGCGAAATCACCGCGATGTCGCGCGTGATCGATGGGTCGCTCGCCAAGAGCGCCGCAAGCGACGCGACGTTCGCCGAGGGCCGCGAGGCCGTCGGCTTCCGGCTTTCGCATGAGACGCTCGCCGATCTGTCGAGGCTGGATTGGCGGCGGGCCGTCGCGGCCCTTCCGCCCCTGCCGATGCTTTTGATCGCGAACGGAAAGCCGTTGGCAGGCTCTGAAATCCGCGACGGTCGAACTTCTTTCGAAGGCGCGACAATCGCGGAGTTCAAGGACTATCACCTGCTCATGTGCGACCCGACCGCGAACCGGATCCCGGCCGACGTTGTCGATTGCTGGGCGGATTGGTTGTCCGACCGGGCCGTCGCCGGCGTAGCTCGGGGCGTCGTATCCTTGACCGGCCGCGAGCTAATGGAGGGATCGCACTACACGGAAGAGCCGGTTGTGATCAGGCAGGCGCCATTGATCTGTGGCGTGCTGACCCGGCCACGTGACGGCCATGCTGCGGCCGATCCGGTCATCTTCCTCAACTCCGGCGGGGTGCCGCATGTCGGTTGGGCGCGCGGCACGGTCGAGGCGGCGCGCGAGCTTGCCGCCGCCGGCGTGGCGTCGCTTCGCATTGACCTGCCGGGCCTCGGCCTGAGCGACGATGCCGGGAGCAATCGTCTGTTCCTCTATGATTCCCGCACCCGCTTCGACGTCAGCGCGGCGATTGACTGGATGCAGCGGGCGGGCTTTGCCGAAGTCGAGCTTGTGGGCACATGCTCGGGCGCCTTCCAGGCCTTTCACACTGCGCGCGCGGACCGCCGCGTCCGCGCCCTGACCATGATCAACCCGCTCTGCTTTGCCTGGAACAGTTCCTACGCGCTGGAGCTTACGGCCTGGAAAGCATACGAAACCTCCAAGGCGAATCGCGGAAGCCAGCAACAGATCGGTCCGGCGGACGGGCCTGCGATGACGACCAGGTCCGCCTGGAAGCTGTCAGTGTCAGATAGCGCCAGGCGGCTGGTGCGGCGCGGATTGGAAGCCGTCAAGTCGACGCTATCGGCGATGCATCCGTCCGCCTTGCTTGGCCGTAACCGCGTCGAGCGCTGGATGCGCGAGCTTTGTAGCCGCGGCGTGCGCGTCCTCATGGTCACCTCGGACGGCGATCTCAGCCTGCAGGAGATCGCACGGCATTTCGGTCAGGACGGCAAACGGCTCACAAGCATCCCTGGAGTGACGCGGTTGACGCTGCCGAATGCCGACCATTCGCTGACGTCTCGTCATGCGCGGCGCGCTGTCGTCGCGCGCCTGATCGACCACCGCGGCGGCGGCAGGCGCGGAGGATCGAACCGTCCCGATACCGTGCGGGTCACGGTGCAGCATGCCGAGGTGAAGTCTAAATCGATGGCGCTGTCATGAACGGTTTGGCCGCTCCAGCGACGAAGATCAGCGCGGCACCGGATCATGCTTTTCGGCGGCGTCGCGTTCGGCGAAGACCTTGTCGATCAGTCCCCATTCGAGCGCCTGCTGCGCGGACATGAAGTGATCGCGATCCAGGGTCCGTTCCACGTCGGTTTCGGTGCGCCCGCAGTGCTGCGCATAGAGCCGGATGATGCGCCGCTTGGTCTCCTGCATCTCGGTGGCATGGATCAGGATGTCGGACGCCTGGCCCTGGAAGCCGCCGAGCGGCTGATGCACGTGGAGGCTCGCATTCGGCAGCGCGGCGCGGTGACCGGGCTCGCCGGCCATCAAGAGGAACGACCCCATCGAGCGCGCCGTGCCCATGCACAGCGTGTGCACCGGCGCCTTGATGAACTGCATGGTGTCGTACATCGCAAGCCCGCTGGTGATCACGCCGCCATAGGAGTTGATGTAGAGGTTGATCGGCTTGTTGGGGTTGTCGGCTTCGAGGAACAGCAACTGCGCGCAGACCAGTCCGGACATCGCATCATTGACCTCGCCGTTCAGG
Source organism: Bradyrhizobium sp. USDA 4538 (assembly GCF_024171045.1). Lineage (NCBI taxonomy): Bacteria > Pseudomonadati > Pseudomonadota > Alphaproteobacteria > Hyphomicrobiales > Nitrobacteraceae > Bradyrhizobium > Bradyrhizobium sp. USDA 4538. The sequence continues at coordinate 3,686,187 of NZ_JALJZE010000001.1, read as the reverse complement.
AAGATGATGCGCTCGCGCAGCAGCCTGGAATAGATGTCGAAGGAACGTTCGCCGCGGCTCGACTGTTCGACGACCATAGGGACGAGTTGCATCATGTCGCGCATCGGCGACCTCCATTGCTGCAGGTGATGAAGTCTCGGTAGGTGAGGTTGGGGATCAGGCCGCGCGCATCATTGTGCGGTTGTTGCTGTTGGCCGGTTGCGGCTGCTTTCCCCTGATGTCGCATGCTTGCTGGATGATGCGAAAGCGGGTGCCGCCGGCCTCGTTCGGCTCGATCCGGAAGGTGACATGGCTTTCGCGAAACGGCGGCTCGGACTCGCGCAGCCGGAAGCGCACCTCTTCGCCAGCGATCGATGACAGGGGTTCAGCGTCCGCGAGATCGCAATCCGGGAGCCAGCGTTCGCGCAGGGCCGGAATGGTCACCGCGCGCCACACTTTTTCAGGCGGTGCATCGAGCTCGTATTCGAGCACCAGGTCGGCGTCGGCATGATCAGGCTCAACTGTGTCGCTCATTGATCCATGTCCTTCAGCAGATCGGAGAGCGCTTCGATGCGCTTCGGCCAATAGGCGCGGTAGCGGGCGAGCCAGGTCCCGATGCTGGCGATGCCGTTCGGGTCGACCTCATAATTCACGAAGCGGCCCTGTCGCTGCTCGCGCACCAGCCCTGCCGCGCGCAGCACCGCCAGATGCTGCGACATTGCCGGCTGGCTGATCTCAAGTCCGTCGCGCAAGGCGCTGGCGTTCAGGCTGCCGCCGGCCAGCTTCTCAAAGACCTTGCGGCGGGTCGGATCGGCCAGCGCCTTGAAGATGTCGGTGTCGACCATGACGATACATAAGCATACACTTATGTGTCGTGCAAGCCCGAACCTTGCTCGCGCCGTACTTCGTGACGTCGCGGCGCTCGGGTCCTTTGCATGGGGTTGTTTTACAAATTCGCCCTCGCGGTGGCCGGTGTCGTCGTCCTGGCCCCGTGAGTCCGGCTGCCACCGCCGCCTCGGCTACTTACTGCAGCGCCTCGCCATGCTGGGAGATGTCGAGACCTTCGAGCTCCTGCTGCATCGAGACGCGCAGCGGGACGAAGGCGCTGACCAGCTTGAGCAGCACGAAGGTGACCCCGCCGCACCAGACAAAGGTGGCCGCGACGCCGTAGAGCTGGATCAGCAGCTGCTTCGGATTGCCCTCGAGCAGGCCGGACGTGCCGCCGATTGCCGAGGCCGCGAACACGCCGGCAAGCAGCGTGCCGGTCAGGCCGCCGATGCCGTGCACGCCGAACACGTCGAGCGAGTCGTCATACTTGAAGCGATGCTTCAGCCAGGTGCAGGCCCAGAAGCAGACCAGGCCGGCAATGATGCCGATGACGACGCCGTGCCACGGCGCGACGAAGCCGGATGCCGGGGTGATGGTGCCGAGCCCCGCGACCGCGCCCGAGATCATGCCGAGCACCGACGGCTTGCGGCGCGTCGCCCATTCGATCGCGCCCCAGGTCAGCGCGCCGGCGCAGGCCGCAAGATGGGTGGCGGTGATCGCCATCACCGCGCGCGAATTGGCCGCGAGCGCCGAACCGCCGTTGAAGCCGAACCAGCCGACCCAGAGCAGGCCGGTGCCGACCACCGCGAGCGACAGATCGAACGGCGAAAGATTGTCATGGCCATAGCCGTGGCGGTTGCCCATCACCTTGGCCGCGACCAGGCCGCTGATGCCGGCGGAGAGATGCACCACGAGACCGCCGGCGAAATCCAGCACGCCCGCCGACGCGAGGAAGCCGCCGCCCCACACCCAATGCGCCAGCGGCACATAGGCGAAGATGAACCAGCCGATCGAGAACAGCACATAGGCGGAGAACCGCATGCGGTCGGCGACCGAGCCTGCGACCAGCGCTACCGTGATGATCGCGAACGTCATCTGGTACAGCATGAACAGCGCTTCGGGGATGGTCTTCGCCGCCGGATTGATGCTGTCCATGGTGATGCCGGCCAGGAACCAGCGATCGAGCGAGCCGAGCCAAGGACCGTCGCCGACGAAGCTCAGCGAATAGCCAAAGGTGACCCAGAGGATCGAGACGAGCGCAACGGCGGTGAGGCTCTGCGCCATCGTCGCCAGCACGTTCTTCTTGCGCACCATGCCGGAGTAGAACAGCGCCAGTCCGGGGATCGTCATCATCAGCACCAGCGCGGTGGCGACGATCATCCAGGCGGTGTCGGCGGCGTTGACGCCGGAGCTGGATGCCGAGTCTTGCGCGAAAGCCGGCGTGGCTTGCGCGAACAGGATTGCAGCAGTGATCGGCGCAGCTGATATCGCTGCACGAAGAGCTCGTGCCCCCATCATCATTCCCCGGCGGTCGTCGTTTCTTGGTGTGCGGTTGTGGCGTGCGCCGGCGTCGTTGCCGGCGATGATCTCGATCGTTTTGTTTGGGCATGATCTCCGCGCAAACGCTTTCCGCGTTTGTCGCGAGGGATCAGGCTCCAGGGTTCAGAGCGCGTCGTTGTCGGTCTCGCCGGTGCGGATGCGCAGCGCATGATCGATCGGCGTCACGAAGATCTTGCCGTCGCCGATCTGGCCGGTGCGGGCGTGCTCGGTGATGACGCTGACCGCCTTGTCGGCGAGCTCGGTATCGACGGCGATCTCGATCCGAAGCTTGGGCAGGAAGTTCACGACATATTCGGCGCCGCGATAGATCTCGGTGTGGCCCTTCTGGCGGCCATAGCCCTTCACCTCGGTCACAGTCATGCCGTGGACGCCGATCGCGGTCAGCGCCTGGCGCACCTCATCGAGCTTGAACGGTTTGATGATCGCGACGACGAGTTTCATGGTTCAGGCCTTCATTCCCTTGAGGTTTTCCGTGTGCGCCCGTCCCGGAGCGGCACTTGCCGTCCCGCGAGCCGGCACCTGCTGCCTCCCGGAGCGGCAATTTGCCATCCCCGAGCGGCACTTCGCGTCCGCCAAATCTGGCAGCTTTCTGGGCAAATGGCATAAAAAACTTGCAGGTTGAAGCGGAAAACATGCGCAGCGCGTGTGCTCCCTCACTGTACGGAATGGAAACGCTCGGCCACAATGTGGCTTTCCCGCCCCGGCCAGCGCTCTTGCTGGTTCGTTTCGCCTATCGCGTGTCCCTGTGCGCGCGCCCCGAGGAAACAAGAAATGTCGAACCGAAACTGGTTTTATGCATCCGAAGGCCAGCAAAAGGGCCCCCTGCCTGAAACCCAGCTCCGCGACCTGATCACCCGGGGCACGGTGGGGGCCGACACCCTGGTGTGGACCGAGGGCATGGCCGGCTGGCAGAAGGCCGGGGAGATTCCGGGCCTCGTCCCGAGCGCCGGCGCGCCGCCGGCATTTCCGCAGGCCGGCGGACCGCCGCCGGTGGTGGCGTCCGGAAGCTATAGCGGCGGCACGCTGTCCGCCGACTTCCCGATCTGGGGCCTGTTCGGCCGCAGCCTCCTGATGTTCATCGGCCAGATTCTCGTCATCCCGGCGCCGTGGACCGCGACCGGCCTGTACCGTTTTGCGATCCCTTATATCCGCGTGCCGGGCCGGCCGCATTTCGCCTTCACTGGACAGCCGCTCGACATCTGGTGGGTCTTCATCGTGCTTGGCCTTCTGACCTATGCCGGCGCGGCCAACAGCAACATCGTGACGCTGCTCTCGCTGCTGTTGCAGGGCTTCCTGAGCTGGATGATTGTGCGCTGGATCATCGGCCATCTCAGCTCGAGCGGCCAGGACCTGCCGATTTCGTTCAAGGGCAGCCCGGTCGCCTATGTCGGCTGGTACGTGGCGATGGTGGTCTCGGCCATCACCATCATCGGCTGGGCCTGGGTGCTGACCGCCTGGATGCGCTGGATCTGCCGCAACATCGACGGCACGCGCCGCGAGGTCAGCTTCAATGCGTCCGGCATCGAGGTGCTGTGGCGAACCATCGTGTTCACGATCGCCTGCGGCTTCCTGATCCCGATTCCGTGGGTGCTGCGCTGGTACGGCAACTGGTTCGTCTCCCAATTCGCGCTGACCGAGCGCGGTGCCTACGCCGGCCAGTAAGCGCGATCGCATCGTGCCGACCGGCTCTGTTCGGGCGTGAGCGCTACGCCTTTCGCTCGCGCACCGATCCTTCCTGCGCGACGGACGCCACCAGCGTGCCGTCGGGCTTGAAGATCAGGCCGCGCGTCAGGCCGCGGCCCGACTGCGCGCTCGGCGAATCCTGCGCGTAGAGCAGCCATTCGTCGGCGCGGAACGGGCGGTGAAACCACATCGCGTGATCGAGGCTCGCCGGCATCATGCGCTTGTCGAACAGCGTGCGGCCGTAGCGCGCCATCACGGCATCGAGCAGCGAGAAATCCGACGCATAGGCGAGCGCGCACAGATGCAGCGCGGGATCGTCGGGCAGCTTGGCCGCGGTGCGGATCCAGACATGGATGCGGCCGTCGTCGATCTTCTGGCCGAAATAACGGCCGAGCTCGACCGGGCGCAGCTCGATCGGCCGGTCGCTCTCGTAATAGCGGCGGATGAACTCCGGCATCTCCTTGAACATCGGCTGCTTCGACACTTCCTCCGCGGTCAGCTTCTCCGGCGGCGGCACGTCGGGCATCTTCTCCTGATGATTGAAGTTGCTCTCCTCCTCGGCATGGAACGACACCATGATGGAGAAGATCGCGTTGCCGTGCTGGATCGCGGTGACGCGGCGGGTGGTGTAGCTTTTGCCGTCGCGCAGCCGCTCGACCTGGTAGATGATCGGGATCTGCGGATCGCCGGGCAGGATGAAGTAGCAATGGATCGAGTGCGGCAGGCGGCCCTCGACGGTGCGGCAGGCCGCCACCATCGCCTGGCCGATCACCTGGCCGCCGAACACGCGCTGCCAGCTCGTCTTCGGGCTGTTGCCGCGGAACAAATTCACCTCGAGCTGCTCGAGATCGAGGATGGACAGCAGGTCGATCAGGCTCTTGGACATCGGCGGCTTTCGGTTTGACTTGAACGGTCATTCCGGGGCACGCGCAAGCGTGAACCCGGAATCTCGAGATTCCGGGTTCGATGCTGACGCATCGCCCCGGAATGACGTCCGTTAGGTTCGTGACCTTGTTTCTGGCCCCTGTTTCGCCCAGCTATTATCAGGTAGCAAGCATAGTCTGAGAGCGTGAGGCGCGTAAGGGAAGGGCAATGCCGGCACAGCGAAGTATTGTCATCTGCGGGGGCGCATTTGCAGGGTTGGCGCTGGCCGTGGCGCTGCGCCAGGGGCTGGGGCCCGACATCCCGGTCATCGTGGCCGATCCGGCGCTGAGCCAGCGCCCGAGCCGCGATCCGCGCGCGACCGCGATCGTGGCGGCCTGCCGGCGGCTGTTCGAGACCCTCGGTGTCTGGGGCCAGGTGGCGCCGACGGCGCAGCCGATCACGGATATGGTCGTGACCGACTCCAAGCTGGAGGACGCGATGCGCCCGGTATTCCTGACCTTCGCCGGCAATGTCGCGCCCGGCGAGCCGTTCGCCCATATGGTCGAAAACCGCTATTTGATCGATGCGCTCGCGAGCCGTGCCGAGGCGGAGGGCGTCGAGCTGCGCGCCGCCGCGGTGTCGAGCTTCGCGTCGCGGCCCGACGGCGTCAGCGTTACGCTGGCCGACGGCACCGTGATCGATGCGAGCCTGCTGGTCGCCGCCGACGGCGCCCGCTCGAAGCTGCGCGAGCGCGCCGGGATTGCGACCCATGGCTGGGACTACGACCAGTCCGGCATCGTGGTCACGGTCGGGCACGAGCGCGAACATCACGGCCGCGCCGAGGAGCATTTCCTGCCCGTCGGGCCGTTCGCGATCCTGCCGCTGACCGGCAATCGCTCGTCGCTGGTGTGGACCGAGGCGCGCAACGATGCCGCGCGCATTGTCGCCTTGAACGAAGAGCAATTCCACGCCGAGCTAGAGCAGCGCTTCGGCCTGCATCTCGGCGAGATCAAACCGCTCGACAAGCCGCGCGCCTTCCCGCTCGGCTATTTCGTCGCGCGCTCGTTCATCGCCGAACGGCTGGCGCTGATCGGCGACGCCGCGCATGTGATCCATCCGATCGCGGGGCAGGGGCTCAATATGGGCCTGAAGGATGTCGCTGCGCTCGCCGAGGTCGTGGTCGATGCGGCGCGGCTCGGCATGGACCTCGGCCAGGCCGACGTGCTCGAGCGCTACCAGCGCTGGCGGCGCTTCGACACGATGGCGATGGGCGTCGCCACCAACTCGCTGAACTTCCTGTTCTCCAACGAATCGACGCTGCTGCGCACCGTGCGCGACATTGGCCTCGGGCTCGTCGATCGCGCGCCGCCGCTGAAGGAGATGTTCATCCGCCAGGCGGCGGGACTATCAGGCGAGGTGCCGCGGCTGCTAAAGGGCGAGGCGCTGTAGCGGTTGCGGAGGTTCCGTAGCCCGGATGAAGCCAACGGGTCGCGCGAATGCGCGCCCGATGACAGGCTCCGCGAAATCCGGGGCAGACTATCCGCGGTGAGACTTTCCCGGATTGCGCTGCGCTTCACCCGGGCTACATCGTCTTCAATCAATCTTCCTCGCCTCTTCCGGCAGCATGATCGGAATGCCGTCGCGGATCGGATAGGCGAGCTTGGCGGAGCGCGAGATCAGCTCCTGCCGCGCGGCGTCGAACTCCAGCGGCCCCTTGGTGATCGGGCACACCAGGATTTCCAGCAGTTTTGGGTCGGCGGTGCTCTCGAGATGATCGGTCGTGGAATTCATGGGAGTCTCCGGCTCGCCGTGATGTAGCACATCCAAATGTCAGCTGTCAGCGCTTGGCCATCCGCAGCAGTTCATCGATCGCGGCCTGCTGACGCGGCTTCGGCAGCGCCTGCTCGGACAGCGCGTAGCCGATGAACGCCCAGTAGAAGATCTGCGCGCGGCCGCGCGCCACGTCGTCCGGGAATCCGGCCTGCCGCAGCAGGGTTTCGATATAGCCGATCCGGCGCTGGTCGACCTCGAGCACGGCGGCGCGCGCCACGGCATCGGCGGTGGCCCAGCTGCGCACCGCGCGTTCCAGCGCCAGCCGCGCCGAGAAGGCACGGCGCAGCAACAGCGCCAGCGCGTCGCCGCCTTCCGGAATGGTCTCGAGCTCCGCGATCACCTGCTCGGCCGCGACCTCGCGCCAATGGGTCAGGATCGCCGCGCGGTAGGCGCCGATGTCGGCGAAATGCCAGTAGAAGCTGCCGCGCGAGACGCCCATGGCCTTGGCCAGCGGCTCGGCCTTGAGCGCCGTGAAGCCGCGGCGCGCCAGCGTCTTCAGGCCCTGATCGAGCCAGTCCTTGACCGAGAGCTGTTCCGTCATGGTTCCCCGTCCACGCCGCTCACCATACACAAGTGTATTGACAGGCGCCAGCGGCCGGTATCATATCCATACAGTAGTGTATGGAGGCATCGCGATGCGTGATCTTCTGCTGCAGGGCGCCGGTGTCGTCGCCATTCTGGTCAGCCTGATCCACGGCGTGCTCGGCGAGACCAGGATATTCGCGCGCGCCACCGTCGAGCCGCCGCGGCTGCGGCTCTTGCTTCGCCTGGTCTATCAGGCCGGCACCGTCGCCTGGATCGGCGGCGGCGTGCTGCTGCTCGCCGCGCCCGCAATGGCCTCCGATGCCGCGCGGCACTGGATCGTGGCGACGCTCGGCGTCGTGTTCGGCGTCGCGGCACTCGCCAACGCGGTGGCGACCCGCTTCCGCCACTTCGGCTGGATGGCGATGAGCGCCGTGGTGGCGCTCGCCGCCGCCGGCTACTAGCGAGGGCGATCATGACGACTGATCGCATCAGCCTCAGCATCGCCGATGGCGTCGCGGACGTCAGGCTCAACCGCCCGGACAAGCTCAATGCGCTCGATCCGGCGATGTTCGCCGCGATCGCCGAGATCGGTGCGCAGCTCGCGGACAACCGCAAGCTCCGCGCCGTGGTGCTCTCGGGCGAAGGGCAGGCCTTCTGCGCAGGCCTCGACATGGAGCGTCTGGTCGCAACGACGGAGGGCGAGTCCATCCTGCCCTTCGCCGATCTCGGCCGGCAAACCCACGGCATTGCCAACTTCGCGCAGCATCTGGTGTGGCTCTGGCGCGAGCTGCCGGTGCCGGTCATCGCCGCCGTTCATGGCGTTGCGTTCGGCGGCGGCTTTCAGCTGATGCTCGGTGCCGACATCAGATATCTCGCACCCGGCACGCGCCTTGCGATCATCGAGGCCAAATGGGGGTTGGTGCCCGACATGGCCGGCACGCAGCTGATGCGCCATCTCGCGCGCGAGGATGTGGTCCGTGAACTCACCTACACCGCGCGCGTCTTTTCCGCGGACGATGCGCTTGGTCATGGCTTCGCCACCCGGATCGTCGAACAGCCGCGCGAGGCCGCGCTGGAGACGGCGCGCGCGATCGCGGACCGCAGCCCGGATGCGATCCGCGCCGCCAAGCGGCTGCTCAATCTTGCAGCCGATCGCGATGCGGCGACCGGACTTGCAGCCGAAACGGCCGAACAGGCGCTTCTGCTCGGGTCGCCCAATCACATCGAGTCCGTCAGGGCGAATCTCGAACGGCGGCCCCCGCAATGGAGCTTTACATGACGACTGGCCCGGGCTTCGATCTCGAACGTCTCGTTGCGACCAATGCGTCGGCGGCCTTCAATCGGCTTGCCGGCTTCGAGATCGTCTCCACCGGCACCGGCACGGTGGAACTGCGGATGCCCTGGCGCGACGATCTCACCCAATATGCGGGACACCTGCACGCCGGCGTGATCGCGGCGCTGCTCGACACCGCCTGCGGCTTTGCCGCGGCATCGATCGCAGGTTCCGTCACCGCATCGCATTTCTCGATGAATTGCCTGAAGCCCGCGCTGGGCCGCTGCTTCATCGCCAAAGGAACCACATTGCGTGCCGGACGCAGGCAGGTCTTCGCGCGCGCGGAACTTTTTGCGGAGAACGAGCAGGGTGAGACCTCGCTGGTTGCAACCGGTGAAACCGTGCTCGTTCCGCTGGCAGGCTGAGCCGCGCGGATCGCGCATCGTTGTGAAATTTATGGAGCCATCAATTTCGGTGCGGAATCGGCTTACGCGCGGATAACCATGCCACTGAAAGTTGCAGAATATTATCGAGAAGACAATTCAATCAGCCTAGCCTGTGCGCACGGACAACCATGGACCGACGCATGTTTCGTGTTCTTACGTGCCTTTCAGGTGAGCATGACTGGCGGCTCGTTCTGCTCGCCGGACTGGTCTGCTTCGTTGCCAGTATTGTGGCCGTCAATATTTTTCATCGCGCAATTGCATCACAGGCGAGGACGCGGCTGATCTGGATTGCGATCGCGGGAGCCGCGATCGGCTACGGCATCTGGGCAACGCATTTCATCGCCATGCTGGCCTATGAGCCGGGAATCCCGACCGGCTATGGTATCGTCCTCACCGCGCTGTCGCTCGCCGCGGCGATGATGCTGACATCCGGCGGCCTCGGCCTTGCCGCCAGCGACTCCAGCCGCTGGCGCGCGCCGGTCGGCGGCGCCGTGATCGGAGCCGGCATCGCCAGCATGCACTATCTCGGCATGTGGGCGCTGGAGGTGCCGGGCCACGTGGTCTGGTCGCTCGATCTCGTGGCGGCCTCCGTCGTGCTCGGCATGCTGTTCGGCTACGCCGCGCTGGCGATCGCGGTCCGCCGTCAGGACCGCTGGATGTCGCTCGTCGCGGCGCTGCTGCTGACGCTCGCGATCGTGTCGCATCATTTCACCGCGATGGGCGCGGTCGAGATCGTTCCGGATCCGTTGCAGGCTCCGGCGGCCCTGTCGCTCTCGCCTGCCTTCCTCGCCATCGTGATCGCCGGTGTGGCGCTGTCGGTGCTCGGGATGAGCCTGGTTGGCGTGCTCGCGGATCGCCGGCTGGCGCTTCGCACCCGCCGCTTCGAGGAGATCATCAGCCAGCTTTCGTCGGCGCGACAGCAGGTCGAGACGTCGCAGAAGGCGCTGGAGGAGCAGAGGTTCCGGCTGGATACCGCGATCAACCACATGGGCGAGGGCCTCTGCATGTTCGATGCAGAGAAGCGCCTCGTCGTCTGCAACGATCGCTACGCCAAGATGTACCGGCTGCCGCCGGAACTGCTGCTGCCCGGCACGGCCCATCGCGAGATCATCAGGCATCGCATCGCCAACGGCATTCTCAAGGGCGAGACCAGCGACAGTGCCGCGACGCAGGTGCTCGCGACACTGAACGCGCTCCCGGCCGGCGAGATCAACAGCCGGGTCGACGAGCTCGCCGACGGCCGCTTGATCTGCGTGACGCGGCAGCCGATGCCCGGCGGCGGCTGGGTGGCGACGCATCGCGACGTCACCGAGCAGCGGCGCTCCGAGGCCAAGATCACCTATATGGCGCAGCACGACGCGCTGACCGATCTGCCGAATCGCGTGCTGCTCAAGGAATGGATGGAGCGCGCGCTGTCCGGTGCAAGGTGCGGCGGACCGAGCCTTGCGGTGCTGATGCTCGATCTCGACCGCTTCAAGGACGTCAACGACACGCTCGGGCATCCGGCGGGCGATGCGCTGCTGAAGTCGGTGGCCGCGCGCTTGCGCAGATCCGTCAGCGATACGACGCTGGTCGCGCGGCTCGGCGGCGACGAGTTCGCGGTGATCGACCATGTCAGCGATCCGGTCACGGAAGCGGGCCTGCTTGCCGAGAAGATCAGGAAGGCGCTCAGCGAGCCGATCGATCTCGGCGATCATCGGGTGACCACCACGACCAGCATCGGCATTGCGATCGCACCGCGCGACGGCACCGATTCGGACGAGGTGCTGCGCAGCGCCGATCTCGCGCTTTACTCGGCCAAGAGCGGCGGGCGCGGCTCGTTCCGCTTTTTCGAGCCGGAGCTCGATCGGCTGCTGCAGGCCCGGCGCAGCCTCGAGCGCGACATGCGCAGTGCCCTCGCCAATGGCGAGTTCGAGCTGCATTACCAGCCGTTCATCCACGTCGCGAGCGGGGAGACCTGCGGCTTCGAGGCGCTGCTCCGCTGGCACCATCCGCACCGCGGCATGGTATCTCCGGCGCAGTTCATTCCGCTGGCGGAAGAGACCGGCCTGATCGTGCCGCTGGGGGAATGGGTGCTGCGCACCGCGTGTGCGGAAGCCGCCAAATGGCCGGGCGACCTCAAGATCGCGATCAACCTGTCGCCGGTGCAGTTCAGGAGCCCTGAGTTGGTCCCGGTGATCGTGCGCGCGCTGGCGAGTGCCGGAATTTCGCCGGAGCGCCTCGAGCTCGAGGTCACCGAAACCGCCATCATTCAGGACAGCGAAGCGGTGTTTACCGCGCTGAGCCAACTGCACGATCTCGGGGTGCGGATCGCGCTCGACGACTTCGGCACCGGCTACTCGTCGCTGAGCTTTCTGCAGAAGTTTCCGTTCGACAAGGTCAAGATCGACCGCAGCTTCGTGTCCGAGCTCTCGGGAGCGAGCGACGAGTCGCGCCGGATCGCGCGCGCGATCGTGCGCTTTGCCGTCAGCCTCGGCAAGACCACGACGGCCGAAGGCGTTGAAACCAGGGAGCAGCTCGACATTCTCCGCGCCGATGCTTGCGTGGAAGTGCAGGGCTTCCACTTCAGCCCGCCGGTGCAGAGCGAGAAGGTCGCACAGATGATCGGCGGGCGAACCCCGGCAGCGGCCGAACGGCCTGCGGTCCGTCTTGCAATGGCGGGTGCCGCGTCCTGATCGACGGCTGCGCCGGCGGCCCCGATACGCATGAGGCGTAAGGCCGCAGCACGCCGTCAAAACCGAACTGCGCGTGGAGCGCAAAGCGGTTTTGGCGACCGTTAGAATTCCTCTAAAGCCAGCCGTCGCGGCGCTTCCTTGACTTGGCAATCGCCTCAGCATTCTTCACGCATGTGCCCTGCGCGAAGGCGCTGTGGGTATGATTGTCAACGGAGGGGATATGCGCGTGAGAGTGATTTCGAGTGCTGCGCTTGCAGCATGCGTCCTTGGGAGCGTTCTTGGGTTGACCGGATCGGCGGCGTTCGCCGACGGCTACAAGAATTGCACCAAGCTCGACAAGGCGTCGTGGAAGCCGGCAAGCGAGGCCGAAGCCAAGGCCAAGGCGCTCGGCTACGAGGTGCGTCGGTCGAAAATCGAGGGCTCCTGCTACGAGGTGTACGGCGTCAAGGAAGGCAAGCTCTACGAGCTGTTCTACAGCCCGGAAGACCTCAGCCTGAAGCACACGATCGCGAAGTGAAGCAGGCGCGATGACGGAGGCGGCGCCGGGCGCCCGCGGCGCGACCAGCGTGCAGGTCTGGGACCTGCCGCTGCGGCTGTGGCACTGGGCGCTCGCCATCCTCGTCCTGGTCGCCTGGGTGACGCCCAGCACCTATGACCGGCTGCACCGGCTGGCGGGTTATTCGGTGATCGGGCTGCTGGCGTTCCGGCTGATCTGGGGCTTTGCCGGCACGCGCTACGCGCGTTTCGGCAGGCTCGGCGTTCGCCTGCGCGCGGCGCCGCGCTACATCTGGAATCTCCGCCGCGGCATCACCGGGCGCTATATCGGGCTCAATCCGGCGGGCACCGTGATGCTGGTGGCGCTGCTGTTCCTGCTTGCGATCTCGACAATCACGGGCGCGATGGAGGTCACCGTGACCTTCTTCGGTGTCTGGTGGGTCGAGGACACCCACGCCTATGCCTCGGATGCGGTCATCATCCTGGTCGCCCTGCACGTGCTCGGGGTCATCGTGGTCGGCTTGCTGCAGCGTCAGAATCTGGTGCGCGCAATGTTCACCGGCCGCAAGCAACTGCGCAATCGCTGATGGGCGAGACGCTTTTTGGTCTGCCGCGCTTTCTTCACGCGAATCGGTAGCCGCTTCGCTCGAAAGCGCCTTACTGCACCGGCGGGTCGCCCGAGGTGCGCTTCTTTGCGAGGTCCATCTCGGTGACTGCGATCAGGATCTCGGCGCGGGTCTTCAGGTCCGGCGCCTCGAGCATCGCCTGCTTCTCGGCCGGACCATAGGGCGACATCATCGCCAGCGCATTGACCAGCGCCTCGTTGGGCGCGGACTCGATACCTTCCCAGTCGACCTTCAGATTGTTGGCTTCCAGGAAATCGGCCAGCACTTCGAGCAGCGCCTTGCGGTCGACGGCCTCCTCGCCCTTGCGCGCGGTGAAGTCGCCGACGAAGGAGAAGAAGTCGACCTTGCACTGCCGGTACGGCGTCTGCACGGTGAGCTCCTCGACCACCTTGAAGCGCGCGACGCCGGTCAGCTCCAGGATGTAGCGGCCGTCGCCGGATTCGGCGAGCTGGGTGATGCGGCCAACGCAGCCGATCCGGAACAGGGCCGGCTTCGCCTCTTTCTGCGAATGCGCCACGTCGGGCTGGATCATGCCGATCAGGCGATGGCCGTCGCGCAACGAGTCGTCGATCATCGCGAGATATCGCGGCTCGAAGATGTTGAGCGGCATCTGGCCGCGCGGCAGCAGCAACGCGCCGGGCAGCGGGAACACCGGGATCACCTCCGGGAGCTCGCCGGGTCCGCGATATTCGGCATTGATCGGCATCTGCGGTCCCGCTGCTGTGACGGGCGTGCTTTACGAGAACAGGATGGTCGACAACCGCTTGCGCCCCTCGACGGTTGCCTCATCGGTGCCGCCCCACGCCTCGAAGAACTGCACCAGCTGCTTGCGCGCGCCGTCGTCGTTCCACTTGCGGTCACGCCTGACGATGGCGAGCAATTGCTCGGTCGCTTCCGTGCGCTTGCCCATCGCATTGAGCGCGGTGGCGAGATCGAATCGGGCCTGATGATCGAGCGGGTTTGCGGCGACTTTCTGTTCCAGCTCCGCGACCGGGCCGACCGCTTCCGCCTGTTCGGCGAGATCGATCGCCGCCTGCACCGCCTTCACCGCGGCGTCGTTGCGCTTGGATTCCGGAACCATCGCCAGCGTCTGCTTGGCCTGCTCCATCGCACCCGACGTGACATAGCACTTGGCGAGGCCGGCGAGCGCCGCGATGTTGGTGGCGTCGTGCGCCAGCACCTCGGCATAGATCTGCGCGGCCTGGGCGGCGTCGCCCTCGGCAAGCACGGCGTCGGCCTCGGCCAGGATCTCGGTGAGGTTGGGCTCGCCGGCGGCCGGCACGCCCTTGGTGATCTTCTCGATGAAGGCGTTGACCTGGCTCTCCGGCACCGCGCCCATGAAGCCGTCGGCGGGCTGGCCGCCCACGAAGGCGATCACGGCCGGGATCGACTGGATGCCCATCTGGCCGGGGATCTGCGGATGCTCGTCGATGTTCATCTTGACCAGCTTGACCCGGCCCTTGGCGTTGCGAACCGCCTTTTCCAGGATCGGCGTGAGCTGGCGGCAGGGACCGCACCACGGCGCCCAGAAGTCGATCATGACCGGTTGACGGCGCGATTCCTCGATGACGTCCTTGACGAAGGTCTGGGTCGTCGTCTCCTTGATCAGATCGGGCGCTGCCTCGGGCGTGGGGCCGCCCTGCTCCATTATCGTCACGTTGTCCTCGCCTGCTTCTGAGGTCGGAAATCCGGGGGCGTTCTAGCACGCCCGGAACGGCACGTTCAGCCGTTCTGTCAGCTAGAGCATGATCCCGGAAAAGTGGGAACCGGTTTCCGGGATCATGCTCCGTAAATGGCAGTCAGCCAGCAAAATTCAATCGCTTGGCCGCCCGTCCCGTTCCATCGGAGATCGGGTGGGTTGGTGCCGCGGAACGGCCGATGATGGCGATCATTCATGACAGCAGGGGAGCGCTCGTGGCAAAGGCCTATTACAGCACGGTGTTCGAGCAGCCGGCCGGCGAGGTCTGGAAAATCATCCGCGATTTCAACAATTACCCGGTCTGGGTCCAGGGCGCGGGGGCGAGCGAGATCGAGGACGGCAAATCCGGCGATACCGTCGGGGCCGTGCGCAATGTGCTGTACCGGGGGCGGCGGATCCGGCAGCGGCTGCTCGCGCAGTCCGACGTCGAACGCTTCCAGACCTACGAATTTGTCGATACCCCGACCCTGCCGGTGACGGATTTCAGCGCGACCCTGCAGGTAACCCCGGTGATCGACGGCGACCGGGCCTTTATCGAATGGTGGGCCGTGTTCGATTGCGACCCGACCTGCCGCGTCGAGCTGACGCAGACGCTAACCGGCTGGTTCGAGACCTGGCTCGAATCGCTCCGGGACGAGATGGCCCTGAGGCCGGTTCCGGCGGAAATCTAAAAAGAAATCGGCGGCGCAGCCGGTTTCGGCCGATTCGGGGTCAATTTTTAGAGAAACCGTGCGATTTCGTGGGGTTCGGACCGCGCTCTTGTGTTGCATTCACAGACAGCTTTTGGCATAGGTCTGCCGTTGCCGGCGAGCGATCGCCGCCATTTCGGATGCGGGTGTAGCTCAGTGGTAGAGCACGACCTTGCCAAGGTCGGGGTCGAGGGTTCGAGCCCCTTCGCCCGCTCCAAAACTTCTCGCTGACCGAGCTGACAGTCTGATGAAGGCCCGCTGATGAGGCCAGCCCACTGGCGCGGGCTTTTTGCTGTCCGGCCCAAGGTCGCATCTCCAGGCCGCGATTGCGAGGTCAAGATGCCGCGGCCCGCCGTGGCGGTTTCCGGCTTTTGTTAACCGGCAAACGTTGCATTCTCAAAACTGATAGAAATCTGTGGTTGTGTTGGTGTTGGAATGGTTGCCGCCGGTTTTGCCGGGCGGCAAGCGCGTGAACGATGTCGATCTGTTGGAAGCCGGCTCCCGGGTTAAATCGCCGCTTGGCTCGCGCAAACGTCGCTGCGCTGATCGTGCTGGTCGGCGTCTGGACATGTTCGGGCGCATCAGCGCAGCAATTGCCGAGCGACTCGGCGTATGCCCCGGCGCCCAGCTTCTCTCCCATGCCTGGCTTTGGGCCGGCGCCTGACTTCGAGCCGGCCGAACGGCCGCGAGCGCGGGTCTACATCACGACGCGGTCGCACCGGGGCGGCCAGCAAAACTTCTGCGTCAGGACTTGCGACGGCCGCTTCTTTCCGTTGCCGCGCGTCAGCGAGACGGCCGACGTCAAGGTATGCGAGGCGGCCTGTCCAGCTGCCGAGGTGAAGCTGTACTCCGGCTCCGATATCGACAGCGCCAGAACCGAAGCCGGCGAGACCTACAAGACGCTCGCCAATGCATTCCGCTTCCAGCGCGAGATGGTGCCGCAATGCTCGTGCAGCGCCGGCGCGTCCACCGGCCTGTCGCCGATTGCGATCGAGGACGACATGACGCTTCGGACCGGCGACATCGTCGCCGCCGATGACGGCTTCAAGATCGCGGCGATCACGAGCGGACAGCGGCGCAGCGTGTTGTTCAGGCCGCTGTCGAAGGCCAAGGCGCAAGCGCTCGGTCTGGCGCGCCTGTCGTCGCGATAGAGGCGATCACGAACGTTAGCTTCATTCGAATATCACGCTGCGGTGCAGAATGCCTTGTTATCAGGCAGGCTGCTCAGGAAAATTTCGTCTCAAATATCGTCTCAACTAGTTTTGACGCAGCGCACACCGGCGGACGCGCTTTTCAGCGTCGATGGATGTGCTACCATTTTGCCGTCTGACCTACCTCACAGACCGCCACCATCATCTCTCAGGGCGTTCAAAATCAATAACAGGCAAGCTGCAACGGCTTGCGTAGGGGAGTGACGCGATGAAATCCGCTTTCAATCGATCAATACTTGCGTTCGCGGCGATCGCGCTGCTGGCGGGGACGACCTTCGCCAGTGCGCAGCAACAGACAGACAAGAATCGTGCGCTGAAGAAGTACGAATCGGGCACCAAGGAATTCTGGACCCATCCGCCGGATGACTGGTTCCTCGGCGACGAGACCGAAGCGCAGAAGGGCCTTGCCCCGCCGTCCGGTCCGCCGACCGGCGCGTCCGATTCCGAGCTCGCGACGATGATGAAGAAGATCAAGCTGCCGCCGGGCTTCAAGATCGAGGTCTATGCCTCGAACGTGCTCGCCGCGCGGCAGATGGCCTGGGGTGACAAGGGCACGCTGTTCGTCGGCTCGTTCGGGCTCGGCAACGTCTATGCGATCAAGGACAACAACGGCAAGAAAGAGGTCAAGACCATCCTCAAGGGCCTCAACATGCCGACCGGCCTCGCCTTCCGCGACGGCGCGCTCTACGTCATCGCGGTCGACAAGCTGATCAAGTACGACAACGCCGAAGCCAATCTCGACAATCTCGGCAGCGGCAAGGTGGTGTATGACGACATGCCGTCCTACGCGGCGCATGGCTGGAAATACATCGCCGTCGACAAGGAAGGCTGGTTCTACATTCCGTTCGGACCGCCCTTCAACATCGGCATTCCGCCGACCTCGGTGTCGCAGATCCGCCGCGTCGATCCGAAGACCGGCAACGCGGAAATCTGGGCGCTCGGCGTGCGCAACTCGGTCGGCGGCGACGTCGATCCGCGCACCGGCAAGTACTGGTTCACCGAGAATGCCCGCGACTGGATCAGCGACGATCTGCCGAGCGACAAGCTCAACATGATCTCGAAGATCGGCGAGCACTTCGGCTATCCCTATTGCCACCAGGGCAACCTGCCGGACACCAAGTTCGCGATGGGTCACAAGTGCTCGGAGTTCACTCCGCCGGTGTACAATCTCGGTGCGCACGTCGCGCCGCTCGGCATGAAGTTCTATACCGGCAGCCAATTCCCGGCCGAGTACAAGAACAGCATCCTGATCGCCGAGCACGGCTCCTGGAACCGGCATAAGTACCAGGGCGGCCGCATCGTGAAGATCACCGCGAGCCCTGACGGCAAGAACGCCAAGCAGGAGATCTTCGCCGACGGCTGGATCGAGGGTGACCAGGGCTATCTCGGCCGTCCCGCCGACATCCTGCTCGACAAGGATGGCTCGATTCTCGTCGCCGACGACTGGGCCGGTGCGATCTATCGCATCAGCTACAGCAAGAAGTAACGGTTGAAACAATGCGGGGCTGCGGTGGCCGATCAGGCAGCCGCAGCCCCGTTTACGTGGTTCGGCAAGCCCAACGACGGAACAGACTCGTCATGCCCGGACTTGATCCGGGCATCCATCCAAACAAAAACCCTTCTGCAAGCCAGATGGATTGCCGGGCCAGGCCCGGCAATGACCCGTGGAGAAAACTGGCAATGCGTGTTGCGTTCTTTGCAATCCTGTTCGCGGCGGTGATCGCAGTTGCGTCGTCCGCCAACGCCGCCGATGTCGCCGCCGGCAAGGCGAAGGCCGAACTCTGCGCCGCTTGTCACGGCGACAACGGCATCTCGCAGACCGAGAACATTCCCTCGCTCGCCGGCCAGCTCGACCAGTACGTTCAATGGCAGCTGGTGTTCTTCCGCGCCGGCGCGCGCAAGAACGAGCAGATGCAGCCGATCGTCGAGCAGCTCAACAACGACGACATCCGAAATCTCGGCGCTTATTTCGCGTCGCTGACGCCGTTCAAGGGCGGCAAGGACGACAATCCGGACTTGTCCGAAAAGGGCAAGCAGGCCGCCGCCGGCCGCCGCTGCGCCTCATGCCATGGCGATACGTTTGCCGGTACCAAGGCGGTGGCCCGCATCGCCGGGCAGCGTGAGGAATATCTCGTCAAGGCGCTGCACGATTACAAGTCGGGCCAGCGCTCCGGCGGCGCCCAGGCCGCGATGGCCGATGTCGCCTATCCGCTGAGCGACGAAGAGATCACCGCGCTCGCGCATTATCTGGCGCATCTGTAGCCACAAAAAATGTGCGTAGCCCGGATGGAGCGCAGCGCAATCCGGGGCGCTCTATCTGCCGCGAGATGATTCCCGGATTTCGTTCCGCTCCATCCGGGCTACAAGATCACCCAGCCCGCTGCTTCTCATACGCCTTGAGATGCGTGTAGGCCGTGCGCAGCTTCGGCACCGGGATCTTGGCGGCGTCGGCGCGCACGATCAGGTCGCCGATCACGTGATCGGCCTCGACCGGCAGCCCCGCCTTGATGTCGCGGAACATCGATGCGGTCATCGGCGAGCCCTCGGTGGTCAGGAGCCCGCGGGTGCGCTGGAAGAACGGGCCGCCCGGGCCATGGCCGGCGTCGGCGGCGATCGCGCTGCATTCGTCGAGGATGCCGAGCAGGAAATCCTTGCCGCCGGGCGCGGCCAGGATGTTGCCGACCGAGGTCCGCATCAGGCTGGTGGAGGCGGCGAGCGAGGCCAGGAACACCCACTTCTCCCACATATCCTGCATCACATGCTCGCTGGCGTTGGCGCCGTTGATCGCCGAGAAAGTTTCAGCGATCGCGCGCACCCGGTCCGACAGGCCGCCGGCGCGCTCGCCGAAGCCGAGCGACTGCATCGGCTGCAGCTGCACCACCTCGCGTTTCTCGTTCAGCGTCGCCGCGATCGCGCACAGACCCCCGAGCACATGCTGAGCGCCGAACGTCTTGTCGAGCGCATCGAGATGCAGCATGCCGTTGAGCAGCGGGATGATCGCGGTCTTGTCGCCGACGGCGGGCGCAAAGGACTTGATCGCATCCTCGAGATCGAACGCCTTGCAGCTCAACAGCACGACGTCGAACTTGTCCGACAGCTTGTCGGCCTGCACGGTCGGCGGGTTGTTCAGCGTGACATCGCCGTTCGGGCTCTTGATCACTAGCCCGGCGGAGGCGAGCTCGGAAGCGCGGCGAGGGCGCACCAGGAAAGTGACGTCGCGGCCGGCCTGAAGCATCCGGCCACCGAAATAACCGCCGATCGCACCGGCGCCGACCACGAGAACGCGCATGGGAATTTGTCCTTCTTTGTTGTTGCCCGAGGAGGCGAGCGAATAGGGAGTAGCGAATAGATAAGGATACTGTTCGACTATTCGCTACTCGCTATTGGCCATTCGCTCATCTCACTTTCCCGATACCATTTCCTCGACTTCGCGCAGCTGCTCCTTGCCGAAGAAGATCTCGTTGCCGACGAAAAAGGTCGGCGAGCCGAACGCGCCGCGCTCGACGGCGGATGAGGTATATTCGATCAGCTTGGCCTTCACATCCGCGTCCTGTGCGCGGGCGAACAGTTTCGCGGCGTCAAGGCCGGAGGAGGCGATGGCTTTACCGGCGACCTCAGGATCGTCCATCTTCTTGGGCTCGACCCACATGTGGTGGAAGGCGGCCTCGATATACTTCTCGAACACGCCCTCAAACTGGGCGGCGACCGCCGCGCGCATCAGGTTCAGCGTATTGACCGGGAAAAACGGGTTCCAGGTGTAGGGCTTGACGTTGAAGCGCTTGAGAAAGCGTTCGGTCTCGATCTTCAGAAACTCCGGCTTGTTCCTGACGCCCGCCAGCGTCTCGGCCGGCGACTTGTTGTTGGTGGCCTTGAAGATGCCGCCGAGCAGGATCGGGACATATTCGAACTTGACGCCGGTGCGCTTTTCGATTGCCGGGATCGCTTCATGGCTGAGGAAAGCGTTCGGGCTGCCGAAATCGAACAGGAATTGCGGATTTTGGCTCACTGCGGTCTCTCCCTCGGCCTGTCTCGTTTGGGCTTGTTTAGCATGGACCTGCTGTCGCAGGCGCCATCAGTAGAATATGATAGTCATCATGTGAGCCGCGGCGCGCGATGTCAAATCAGCCGCTTGATGGTCTGCTTGCGCCATACCAGGGCGTAATAGGCCATCTGCAGCACGAACATGGTTGCAAAAGTGACGGGATAGGCGATCCAGATGCCGCTGACGCCGATGGTGCGGCTGAGCAGGATCGCGACCGGCACCTCGACCACCGCGATCGCCAGCGTCGAAAGCAACAGCGGCATCCACACCGTGCCGCCGGCGCGCATCGCGCCCGAAAACACCGTCGCCATGCCGAACAGCACCATGCTCCACAGCACGATGTACAACAGCTGCTGCGCCAGCCCGAGCACGGCATTGTCGACGATGAAGAAGCCCATCAGCGGCCGCGCGAAGAGATAGCCGAGCACGACCAGCCCGCCGGTCAGCGCGAGATTCATCTCGATCCCGGTCCGGACGATGGCGCCGACCCGGGCGGAATCGCCGCGGCCGATCGCCTGCGCGCCGAAGATCGACACCGATATCGCGATCGAGATCGCCGGAAACTGCACATAGCCGATCACCTGGTTGACCGCGCCATAGGCCGCGGTGGCGTCCGAGCCGAAGCCGTTGACGAGGCCGAGCAGCACCAGTTCGGCGAGCGAGACCACCACCATGCCGATCGCGGTCGGAATGCCGAGCCGCAGCACGATGCGCAGCAGCGCGCCGTTCGGCCGCATCGCGCGCAGAAACGCGGCGTCGAAGGCCAGCGCATGGCGGTGCCGCAGCATATGGACATGCAGCCACAGCAGCGTGACGACGCCCGAGACCGCGGAGGCGATGGCAGCGCTGGCGACGCCGAGCATCGGCAGGCCAAGCCAGCCGCGGATCAGCGCCGGCGTCACCACCAGGCCGACGATGGTCGAGACCGTCAGCGCAACCAGCGGCGTCACGGTGTCGCCGACGCCGCGCATCATCGCCGTCAGCAGCAGGAATGCGAAGGTGATGGGCATCGTGATCATCATGATCCGCGCATAAGCCGCCGCGGCGTCGAGGACGTCGGATGGCGTCGCGAGCGCGATCAAGAGCGGGCGGGCGAACAGGCCGCCTGATATCGCGATCGCCAGCGCGAGCAGCAGCGTCACGGTCATGGTGGTCCCGGCAACCGCCTTCACCCGGTCGGGCTCTCCGGCGCCCCAGGCCTGGCCGATCATGACCGAGGCACCGGCGCTCAGGCCGATCACGAAGGAAATGAAGAAGAACATCACCGGAAAGAACACCGAGACCGCCGCGAGCGCGTCGACGCCGATCATCTGGCCGAGATAGACGCCGTTGATGGTGCCGAACAGCGACTGCAGCACGTTGCTGAGCAGCATCGGCGCGAGGAAGGCGAGGAAGGCTTTGCGCAGGGAGCGAGGGTTGGACACGTTCAACTTCCAAAAATTGCGACGTCAGGGACGGCGGCGGACCGGGGCTGGGTTCAGTTCGATCAGAACCGAATCGCCGGCAGGCCGGGCCGCCATCCATGTCACTCGAAAACCGGTCAGTCCGCTTGATCGCTATAGGCGAGCCGGATCGCGTGATCGCGGATGTCGGCCGGCCAGTCGGCGATCAGCGTTGCAAAGCGGCGCCGGTCGTGGGCGAACAGCGCGCGGATCGCATCTTCATAGTTCGGCCGGTTGCCGGCCATGACAGTCATGAAGCGATAGGCGGCGTCCTGCGCGCTGCGCGTGCGATCCTTGTCGCCGCTCGCGCGGCGCGCCTCGTCGACCAGCTTGCGGATCGCAACCGACGCGCCGCCCTTCTGCTGCGCGAGCCAGTCCCAATGCCGTGGCAACAGCGTGATCTCGCGCGCGACGACGCCAAGCTTCGGACGTCCCGGGCCGCGCGGCGCGGTCGGCGTCGGCTCCTCGTCGCGCGCAGGTGCGGGCTGCGGCAGCCGCGCCAGCACATCGTCGACCGAGCCGCGGAAATCGATATCGACCAGCGCCGAGGTGCGGCCGTTGAACACCAGGATCGCGGCGTCCTTGCGCTGGTCGAGGTGTTGCTTGGCGGCGCGCGCAACCTCCGGGAGGTCGCCGGCCCCGATGCGGTGCTCGCCTTCGAACGCGACATAGGCAGGATTCATGGTAGACCTCTCAGATTGCGCGACATACTGCCCGGATAATTCTTGGCAATCGCGGCGCGTGGATCTCGACTTTCTGGTTTCCCGCTGGCACCAAACGTCGCCCGATTGCGCTGATCTTTCAGAGGATGCCCATGCTGACGGTTCATCACCTCAACAATTCCCGCTCGCAGCGCGTACTGTGGCTGCTCGAGGAATTGGGTGTGCCCTACGAGATCGTGCGCTACCAGCGGCAGCCCGACATGCGGGCGCCGAAGGAGCTGCGCGCGATCCATCCGCTCGGCAAGTCGCCCGTCGTCACCGACAACGGCCACACGATCGCGGAATCCGGCGCGATCCTCGAATACATCATCGCGACCTACGGCAACGGGCGCCTCATCCCGCCGGCCGATACGCCGGAGCGGCTGCGCTACACCTATTGGCTGCACTACGCCGAGGGTTCGGCGATGACGCCGCTGCTGCTGAAGCTCCTGTTCACGCTGATGCCGAAGCGCGCGCCGGCGCTGCTGCGGCCCTTGGTGCGCAAGGTGTCCAACACGGCGCTGTCCACGCTGGTCAATCCGCAGCTCAAGCAGCACATGGCCTATTGGGAAGGCGAACTCGGCAAGAGCGAATGGTTCGCCGGCAGCGAGTTTTCCGGCGCCGACATCCAGATGAGCTTTCCGCTCGAGGCCGCCGCGGCGCGCGGCGGGCTCGAGGACGGCCATCCCAAGTGTGTCGCGTTCCTGGAGCGCATTCACGCCCGCCCGGCCTATGCGCGGGCGCTGGAGAAGGGCGGGCCGTACCAGGTCGGCCGGTAAATTCGCGCTCATCGCGGCAGCTCGACCAGCGGCAGCAGCCGCGAATCCGCCAGCGCCGCGGTGCGATGTCCGATGCCTGCGAGGTAGGCCTCCGCCACCGCGAAGGCGAGGAACGCGCCACGGCTCTTCTGCCGGATCAGCATCGCGCGATCCCAGCGCTCGCCCTCCGGCCCGATCAGGAACGGGCCGCCTTCACCCATGAACAGGATATCGCCGCCGCTCTTCCGCAGATGCGGCAGCGTGTGCGCGACATAGCAGTCGTAGGCCTCCGCCCCCGTGATCGGCTGCGGCGGGGCGAGCTCCGGGCTTTGCGAATAGTCGGCGATCGCGCGGAAGCGCAACAAATTGAGCATCACCAGCTCGCCCGCGATCTCGCGCTGGGCAAAGTCGCGCCCGGCGTTCCAGGTCGGCTCGAGATAGCAGGCGGCGGTGTCCATGTCGGTGCCCCATCGAAGGTTGATGGCACTTTTTACCCGGGCATAATTTCTTTGTCAATAATACCCGGATATAAATAGCCCGACGGAACGACAGGAGTCACCATGAAGACCGAGGACCGCAAGCAAGCCATCGCCGACTACAAGAAGCGCGCGAGCGTCGCCGGCGTGTTCGCGATCCGTTGCCGCGCGACCGGCGAGGTCTGGGTCGGGCAGGCGCTCGACCTCGACAAGATCGAGAACCGCATCTGGTTCACGCTGCGGATGGGCAGTCATCGCAACGCCGAGCTGCAGCGCGCCTGGTGGGGGCATGGCGCGGACAATCTCTCGCTCGAAACGCTGGAGCGGATCGAGGACGAGGAGCTCGCCTATGTGCGCGACACGCTGCTGAAGGAGCGCGTGCAGCATTGGCGCGCGGAGCTGAATGCGTTCGCGGTGTAGCCTAGTGTGACGGCAGCGGCTGCACGGTGACGCCGGGCGGCGGCACGTCGTCGTCGGGCACGAAGAAGTCCGACATCAGCGGCACCGAGGGATCGACGCGGTAGCGCTCGAAGTCGCGGACGCCATTGGCATAGAGCACCTTGTCGTCGATGCAGAAATGCCCGGTGAATTCGCGCGACGGCCGGGTGATGATCGCGTAGGCCGCATCGCCCATGATTTCGGGCGTGCGGCTTGCGCGCATCATGGCGTCGCCGCCGAGCAGGTTGCCGACCGCGGCGGTCGCGATCGTGGTGCGCGGCCACAGCGCGTTGACGGCAATGCCGGCCGATTTCAATTCGCCCGCGAGCCCGAGCACGCACATGCTCATGCCGAACTTCGCCATCGTGTAGGCGGTCGAGTGCTCGAACCATTTCGTCTTCATGTCGAGCGGCGGCGACAGCATCAGGATGTGCGGATTCTCCGCCTTCTTCAGGTGCGGGATGCAGTATTTCGACACCATGAAGGTGCCGCGGGTGTTAATCCCCATCATCAGGTCGAACCGCTTCATGTCGGTCGCCTGCGAATTGGTCAGGCTGATGGCGCTGGCATTGTTGACGCAGACGTCGATGCCGCCGAACTCGGCGACGGTCTGCTCGATCGCCGCCATCACCTGCGCCTCGTCCCTGATGTCGCAGAGCACCGGCAGCGCCTTGCCGCCGGCGGCGCGGACCTCGTCGGCGGCGGTGTAGATCGTGCCCTTCAGCTTCGGGTGCGGCTCGGCGGTCTTCGCCGCGATCGCGACATTGGCGCCGTCACGCGCGGCGCGCAGCGCGATCGCCAGCCCGATGCCGCGGCTCGCGCCCGAGATGAACAGCGTCTTGCCCTTGAGCGATGTCATGAGAATGGCCTCCAGTTAGGGACGCACCATTGTCAGGCTCCCTCTCCCCTTGTGGGAGCCCGAGGCGAGCGAAGCTCGCTCTCGAGGTTGGGGTGAGGAGTATTTTTCCGCCTACCCATCCGCATGCAGCACGCGGCCGCGGGTTTCCGGCAGCGCGTAGGCGGCAATGAAGAACACGCCGTAGGCCGCCACCGCGAAGATCGCGATCGCGTTGGCGAGCGTGGTCGTGGTCGACAGCGCGCCGACCAGGAACGGGAACAGCGCGCCGATGCCGCGGCCGAAATTGTAGCAGAAGCCCTGGCCGGAGCCACGCAGCCGGGTCGGATACAGTTCGGTCAGGAACGCGCCCATGCCGGAGAAATAGCCCGAGGCAAAGAAGCCGAGCGGGAAGCCCAGCACCCACAGCACCTCGTTGGACAGCGGCAGCTGGGTGTAGAGCAGCACCACTGCGATCGCGCCGATCGAGAAGATCAGGAACAGGTTGCGCCGGCCGATCCGGTCGGCGAGCCAGGCGCCGACGAGATACCCGATGAAGGAGCCGATGATCAGCGTCGCGAGATAGCCGGTCGAGCCGACCACCGAGAGCTTGCGCTCGGTGGTGAGGAAGCGCGGTACCCAGAAGGTGATGGCGTAATAGCCGCCCTGCATGCCGGTGCCGACCAGGGAGGCCAGCAGCGTGGTCTTCAGGATCGGTCCGTGGAAGATCTCCCACAACGCGGCGGGGCCGCTGCCGGAGGCCTGCGCCTGCGCCATGGTCGCGGCGGAGATTTCCGGCTCGGTGACGTAGCGGCGCAGGTAGAACACGAGCAGCGCCGGCAGTGCGCCGATCACGAACATCCAGCGCCAGGCGTTCTCCGCCGGCAGCACCGAGAACAGGATCGCCTGCGCCAGCACCGCAAGGCCCCAGCCGACCGCCCAGCCCGACTGCACCGAGCCGACCGCACGTCCGCGATACTGCGGCCGGATCGCCTCGCCGATCAGCACCGCGCCGGCGGCCCATTCACCGCCGAAGCCGAGCCCGAGCAGCGCGCGGGCGATCAAGAGCTGATCGAAATTCTGCACCAATGCGCAGACCAGCGAGAAGAACGAGAACCAGATGATGGTGAGCTGCAGCGTCTTCACCCGGCCGATCCGGTCGGACAGATAGCCGCCGAGCCAGCCGCCGACGGCCGAGGCCAGCAGCGTCACGGTGCCCGCGAGGCCGGCGGTGCCGGGGTCAACTTTCCAGAGCGTGATGATGGTGCCGATCACCAGCGGATAGATCATGAAATCCATGCCGTCGAGCGTCCAGCCCGACGCGCAGGCCCAGAACGTGCGCCGCTCCTGCAGGTTCATGTCGCGATAGAAGGCGAGGAGGCTGGTGTCCTCGATCTCTGCGACTTCCATTGACTTGGATTCGGCCGTGCTCATGCGCGTTCCCCGGAGAAATCTTTCACCGGCTGTTTGCGATCCGCGGCCGGAGGTACGCGGACCGCCAATCTATCGCGATGTTGCAGGCGGGGCAAAGCCGCGTTTGCAAGGCTCTTAGAACGAGATGAAGATTGAATCGAATTGGCCCCGCGCACGCTCACCGCTCCCCGGCGGGGAGAGGTGATTTGCGCAACAAATCGGGTGAGGGACTGCAGCTCCAACGAGAGAGCGGAACCCCTCACCCGGCGCTATGCACCGACCGCTCCCAAGGGAGAGGTGAGCCTGCACCGCCGCTCCAGCTCAACCGGATCCCATCACGTTCTAGTATCCCGCGGCCTCCGAGCCGCGCGTGCGCGGATCCGGCGCGCCGAGCAGACCGCTGGTCGTGACGAGGATCGAGTTCGCGGAGGAGTAGCCGAGCGGCTCGACCAGTTTGTGGCCCTTGGCGCGCAGATCGCCCAGCACCGCGTCGGGAAAACCGCGCTCGATCCGGACTTCGTCGGGCAGCCATTGATGGTGCATGCGGGGCGCGGCGACCGCGGCCGCGATGTCCATCTTGTAGTCGATCACGTCGACGATGATCTGCGTCACGGCGGAGATGATGCGGCTGCCGCCGGGCGAGCCCGTCACCAGCACCGGCTTGCCGTCCTTCAGCACGATGGTCGGCGACATCGACGACAGCGGACGCTTGCCGGGTCCCGGCAGATTGGCCTCGAAGCCGACCAGGCCGAAGGCGTTGGAGGCGCCGGGCGCTGCGGTGAAATCGTCGAGCTCGTTGTTGAGCAGCACGCCGGTGCCGTCGGCGACGAGGCCGACGCCGTAGGGGAAGTTCAGCGTGTAGGTGTTGCTGACGGCGTTGCCGCCGGCGTCGACGACCGAATAATGCGTGGTGTTGTCGCCCTCGTGCGGTTGCTTGGCGTTGCGCACATCGGTCCAGGGCGTGGCGCGGGCAAGATCGATGGTCGCGCGCTGTTTGGCCGCATAGTCCTTGTCGATCAGCAATTGCGTCGGCGCGTCGACGAAGGCGGGATCGCCGAGATAGCGCGCGCGATCGGCATAGGCCCGCTTCATCGCCTCGATCATCACATGCAGCGAGGCGGCCGAGCCCTGCTTCATGTCGGACATCGGAAAGCCTTCGAGGATGTTGAGGATCTCCAGCAGCACGACGCCGCCGGAGGAGGGCTGCGGCATCGAGACGATGTCGTAGCCGCGATAGCTGCCGCGGATCGGCGTGCGGATCACCGGTTGGTAGGATTTCAGATCCTCGAGGGTGAAGATGCCGCCGGCGTTCTTGATGCCGCCGACGAGCTTCTCGGCGACGGCGCCTTGATAGAAGCCGCGCGGGCCTTGTTCGGCTATCGCGGTCAGTACGCCAGCGAGATCGCCCTGGATCAGGCGGTCGCCCTCGCGCAGCGGCGTGCCGTCGGCGTGCGAGAATGTTTTGGCCGAATTCGGCCAGCGCGACATGCGGCGATACATGTCGTTCAGCGTGTCCGATGTGTCGTCGGTGACGATGAATCCGTCACGCGCGAGATCGATCGCGGGCTTGAGGATCTGCGCCAGCGTGAACTTGCCGGAGCCGTATTTCTCCAGTGCGAGCGCGAGACCCGCGACCGTACCGGGCACGCCGATCGCGAGCGCGGAGTTGCGCGACTTGTCGGAATCGGGCTTGCCGTCGGCGTTCAGGAACATGTCGCGGGTAGCGGCCTGCGGCGCAGTCTCGCGATAGTCGATCGCGACATCCTCATTGCGCCCGGCGAGATGGATCACCATGAAACCGCCGCCGCCGATATTGCCGGCGCGCGGATAGGTCACCGCCATCGCGAAGCCGGTGGCGACCGCGGCGTCGACCGCGTTGCCGCCCTGTCGCAGGATGTCGGCGCCAACTTGCGCAGCCAGCTTCTCCTGCGCCACCACCATGCCGTTTTCGGCGTGAATGCTGCGAATCGTGTCCGCGGCCGAAGGTTCATAGAAGCGGCGCTGGACCTGGCCGAGGGCAGGCGTCGCGATACCAATCACCAGGAGAGCGGCAAACAGCCGTCGCGACATCGTTGCCGTCAGCGCCATCGAAATGTCCTGCCCTGTTCATCGCCGTATCAGTCAAACCGGCCCATGCTATATGGGAGCGGATTGGAGCGGCAAAAGCCTGCCTGTGGTTCGAGTTGGGGAATATCTTTCGCGATGACGGCAACAATGCAGACGGGCGCCGGTGACGCGAAGGCCACCACCAAGGTTTATCCTGGCCGCGCCGCCGTCATCAGCTGGACCTTCTTCGATTGGGCTGCGCAGCCATATTTCACGCTGATCACGACCTTTGTGTTCGCGCCTTATTTCGCGAGCTTCGTCGCGCCTGATGCCGCGAGCGGCCAGGCGCTGTGGGGCTTTGCCACCGCGGCGGCCGGACTTGCGATCGCGCTGCTGTCCCCGGTGCTAGGTGCGATCGCCGATGCCAGCGGCCGGCGCAAGCCGTGGATCGCGGGCTTCGGCGCGCTGCTCGTGATCGGCGCCAGCGCGATGTGGATCGGCAAGCCCGGCAATCCCGACATCATCCCGGCGCTGCTGCTCGCCTATGCGATTGCGAGCGTCGGCGTCGAGTTCGCGACCGTGTTCAACAATGCGATGATGCCGACCCTGGTGCCGCCGGACCGGATCGGGCGACTGTCAGGCACCGGCTGGGCCACCGGCTATGTCGGGGGCATCCTGAGTCTTGTTCTCGTGCTCGGCTTCCTTGCCGCCAATGCCGAGACCGGCAAGACGCTGTTCGGCTTCACGCCGCTGTTCGGTCTCGATCCCGCCATGCATGAAGGCGACCGCATCACCGGGCCGCTGACCGGGCTTTGGTTCATCATCTTCGTGACGCCGATGTTCCTGTTCACGCCGGACTATCCGGCGAAGCGCCCGATGCGCGCGGCGCTCGGCGAAGGCCTGCGCGAGCTCAGGCAATCGTTGTCGAGCCTGCCGAAGCAGAAGTCACTGGCGCGCTTCCTGCTGGCGAACATGATCTACACCGACGGGCTGGTCTCGCTGTTTGCGTTCGGCGGCATCTATGCCGCCGGCACGTTCGGCTGGGACACGATCCGGATCGGTACCTTCGGCATCATCCTCGCGGTGGCCGGCACGTTCGGCGGCTGGATCGGTGGCAAGCTCGATGATGCATTCGGACCGAAGCGCGTGATCACCGCCAGCTTGCTGATCCTGCTGTTTGCGATCGTCGTGATCCTCACCGTGAACAAGGATTCCGTCCTGTTCATCCAGGTCGCGCCGCCGGTGCCTGGCGGTGCGTTGTTCGCGGGCGCCGCCGAGCGCGCCTACATCGTGCTGGGCTGCCTGATCGGCGCCACCGGTGCGCCACTGCAGGCCGCCTCGCGCTCGCTCCTGATCCGCCTCGCGCCGAAGGATCGCATTGCGCAGTATTTCGGCTTGTTCGCGCTCACCGGCAAGGTGACGTCGTTCATCGGCCCGCTCCTGATCGGCGCGATCACCGCGGCGACCGCGAGCCAAAAGGCCGGCATGGCGGTGCTGGTGGCGTTCTTCGTGGCGGGACTGGCGCTACTGGCGAAGGTCCGGGAGTAAACTACCGCCGTCGTCCCGGCGCAGGCCGGGACCCATACCGCGTGATCCATCGAAGGCGCGCTGGGGCTAGTTGTCCCTCACCAAGCAACATGGGTGGTTATGGGTCCCTGCTTTCGCAGGGACGACAGGTTTGTAGCCCGGATGGAGCGAAGCGCAATCCGGGGTCTTTGGTCCGCGGAGAAACCGCCCCGGATTTCGCTACGCTCCATCCGGGCTACAGGTCGTACTCAATGCCGGAAATGCCGCACGCCGGTGAACACCATAGCGATGCCGTGCTCGTCGGCGGCCTTGATCACCTCGTCGTCGCGCATCGAGCCGCCGGGCTGGATCACCGCGGTGGCGCCGGCCTCGATGCAGGCGAGCATGCCGTCGGCGAACGGGAAGAAGGCGTCGGAGGCGACCACCGAACCCTTGGTCAGGGGCTCGGCGAGCTTCAGCTCGGCCGCCGCGTCCAGTGCCTTGCGCGCGGCGATGCGCGCGGAATCGACCCGGCTCATCTGGCCGGCGCCGATGCCGACGGTGGCGAGGTCCTTGGCGTAGATGATGGTGTTCGACTTGACGTGCTTGGCGACGCGGAAGGCGAATTTGAGATCGCGCAGCTCGGCGTCGGTCGGCGCGCGCTTGGTCGCGACCTTCAGGTTCATGTCCTCGACCACGGCATTGTCGCGGCTCTGCACCAAGAGGCCGCCGGCGACGGTCTTGGCGGTGAGGCCGACCGCGCGCGCGTTCGGCAGGCCGCCGGCGAGCAGCAGGCGCAGATTGCGCCGGCCGGCGATGATCGAGATCGCCTCCTCGGTCGCGTCGGGCGCGATGATCACCTCGGTGAAGATGCCGATGATGGCGCGCGCGGCGTCCGCATCGAGCGTGCGATTGACCGCGATGATGCCGCCATAGGCCGAGGTGGAATCGCAGGCGAGCGCGCGGGCATAGGCGGTGGCGAGATCGGGACCCTCGGCAACGCCGCAGGGATTGGCATGCTTGACGATGACGCAGGCCGCGGTGCGTTGCGGGTCGAACTCGCCGACGCATTCATAGGCCGCGTCGGTGTCGTTGATGTTGTTGTAGGACAGTTCCTTGCCTTGCAGCTGGCGTGCGGTCGCAACGCCCGGCCGCTTCTCCGGCGTGGCATAGAACGCCGCGGTCTGGTGCGGGTTCTCGCCATAGCGCAGCGACTGGATCAGCTTGCCGCCGAAGGCGCGGAAATCCGGCGCCTTGGTGTCGAGCTGCACGGCAAACCAGTTCGAGATCGCGGCGTCATAGGCCGCCGTGCGCGCATAGGCCTTGGCGGCGAGCCGGCGGCGCAACTGAAGCGAGGTCGCGCCCTTGTGCGCGGCGAGCTCGTCGAGCACAGCCTGATAATCGTTCGCCTCGACCACCACGGCGACGTCGTCATGGTTCTTGGCCGCGGCGCGGATCATCGCGGGACCGCCGATGTCGATGTTCTCGATGCACTCCTCGAAGCCGGCGCCTTTGTCGACGGTGGCCTCGAACGGATAGAGGTTGACGACCAGAAGGTCGATCGGCGCGATGCCGTGCGAGGCCATCGCCGCGGCGTGTTCCTTGTTGTCGCGGATCGCGAGCAGGCCGCCATGCACCTTCGGGTGCAGCGTCTTGACCCGGCCATCCATCATCTCCGGAAAACCGGTGAGCTCGGAGACGTCCTTGACCTTCAGCCCGGCCGCCGCGATCGCCTTGGCGGTGCCGCCGGTCGAGACCAGCTCGACGCCATGGTCGGCCAGCGCCTTGGCGAAATCGATCAGTCCGGTCTTGTCGGAAACGGACAACAGAGCGCGGGTCACGCGGCGAAGCTGCTCGGTCATATCGGAAAATCCCTGGCTGTTAAGGCAGCCGGGTAGCATGGTTTTGTGCCGTACGAAACCGGTCTCCGAGGTCGATTCCCCTGAAATTCCGGATGGATTGGGTTGAAATCCTGTCTCCCCGTCATCCTGAGGTGCGAGCGGAGCGAGCCTCGAAGGATGCACGGCCCGGCTGGTGGCCGTCGATCCTTCGAGGCTCGCCGAAGAGGCTCGCACCTCAGGATGACGGGTCTGGCACGGCCTGCATGCGGAACGCACGTTCCGCCGCCTACAGCGGCAGTTCCGGCTCGCGGCGTGCGTTGCGGCGTGCGTTGGTGGCGGAGGCCGAGGTCGAGGAGCGCACGAAGCTCCAGCGGATGGTGCCGGCCTGCCTCGCGTCCTGCCGGATCACGATCTGGGAGGTCCGGCGCGGGCCGTCATTGCCGGCCAGGAACACGCTGTCCTCGAGATCGACCTTGTCGTCCATCGCCTCGAAGGTCCAGACGTCGCGGTTGGGCAGCACCAGCATCACGCCGCGGGCATCCGACAGCCGGCTCGCCTTCACCGAGGGATGCAAATGGAAGCGCAGCGCGAAATCGGCCTCGCTGCCCTTGATGCGGCCGCCCGGCGCCGGCGACAGCGAATCTTCGCCCTCCAGCCGCGTGCCGTCCTGGGAGACCATCAGCACGCGGCGGTGGATCACGCCGAAGCGCGAGAGATAGCCGTCATGCGAGGCGGTAAGCACGTCGCCGTCGGGAACGGCTTCGCGGTAGCTCTCGACGTTGCTCGGGCCGCTGGTGATGGGCGCGCCGCGGAGCAGCCGCTTCATCGCCGACAGCTCGACGAACTGGCATGACGAGGTATCGCGATAGGTCAGCGTCGAATGCGCCGCGGTGGAGCGCGCGAACGGCCGCCAATTGTCGCGGCCGGTGCTCGGCATGCCGCAATTGACGACGATGCGGCTCACGCCGGAGGACAGCTCGAACGACAGGCAGCCGGCATGCGCGTCCTGGCTGACGCTTGCCGGCGGCGGCGGGCCGGTATCGATGATCAAGGCGGTGTTGCCGGCATCGAGCCGCTGAAAGCCGGTGTGCGGCATGCTCGCCATCGGCACGCCGCGGGTGTCGTCATAGGCGAGCAGCGTCGCGACGAGATCGGACGGCGCGGTGCTCATGCCGTTGAACAGCGCGAAGCTGCCGTCGCCGTGCCGGAAGAAGCGCAGCATCGGCATCATGCGGTCGATGGCGTTGAGCAGCGCCGGCGGCGGCGCGATATTCCGTGCGGCAAAGGTCTGCCGCAGCGGCAGGAGATCGCTAAGCAGCTCGACCAGCGCGCCGGGATTGCGCGAGATGTGGCCGCCATCGGGCAGGATCTGGCGCTGCAATTCGTCGGACAGCTTGCGCGTCGCCGATTTGATGTTGCGCGCCTGGTTGGCGAGACAGAGCGAGGCGTAGCACAGCGCGATCAAGACCTGCAGGCGCGGAACGCCGTCATTGTCGAGCGTCGCGTGGCGCAGATAGCGGATCTCGCGCGCCAGCCCGCGCAGATATTTGCGGTAGAATTTTCCGTCGGTGTCGCCGAGCACCAGCGGTGCCTGCGACAGCAGCGAGATCACCCGCCGCGCGCGCACATCGGCGCGGCGCTCCAGCGGCCGCTTGCGGGCCTGGTTGGAGATCCAGTCGTCGACCAGCGAGCGGGCGTTGGCGCGGGTCAGCGCGGTGTCGGCGGCGCGCAGGTGGCGCAGCCAGCCGAAGCCGAGCAGGGCGGCTTCCCAATCCTCCGACGGTGGTTCGAGATCGAAGATCGAGCGGCCGTGGCAGGTGACGATCTTGCCGGCGAAGACGAATCGTCCGGCATAGATCTCGGCCGCGCGGGTGGCGTCGGCGGTCCGCAGATCGTGCGGGGCGATGACCAGCCGGTCGGTGCGGCCGGGCCAGAGCCGCGACAGCGCAATCGTGCTCCCGCTGGCGCGTGCGAGCATGCTGCGGGCAAAGCGGCCAGCAATCAGCGTCGAGATGCGTCTGCTTTGAGCGACCGACACGCCTAACCTTGCGGGGAGGGAATTTTCAACGAATCCTTATTTAATCCGGAAACGCGGCCAAGACACTGCCAAGACACCTGCCCAGGCACCCTCTTGATACCGCACGAATCACTTCGAGCTTAGAGGACTGAAGTTTAAAATCAGGATTTAACCAGCCGGGCCGCGTAAAATCCATCCAGCCCGCCGAGCCGCGGGTCGGCATTGGGCAAATGGCTCGGCAAAGTGCGCAGATCGCCGTCGGCGGTGATGATGTCGTCGAGGCCGGCGACCTCGCTTGTCTCGACCGGCGCACGGCGCAGGCCTGATTCGCTCGCCAGCAGCGCGGCGATCGCGTGCTCGCCTTCCTCCGGCTCCAGCGAGCAGGTGCAGTAGACCAGCGTGCCGCCGGGCTTCAGCAGATTGGCGGCTTTTTGCAGCAGCCGCTTCTGCAGCGCCGACAGCGCGGCGATGTCGCCTTCCTGCCGCAGCCAGGCGACGTCGGGGTGGCGGCGGATGGTTCCCGTCGAGCTGCAGGGCGCATCGACCAGGATACCGTCGAAGCTTGCGGCCTCGGCGGGCCATTCGGCGGCGTCGGCAACGATGGTCTCGGCCTGCAAGGCCAGACGCGTGAGATTGTCGCGCAGCCGCGCCACACGCGCCGGCGAGCGGTCGACTGCGGTGACGTGCGCGCCGGCCAGCGCGAGCTGGGCGGTCTTGCCGCCGGGCGCGGCGCAGAGATCCGCGACCGCCTTGTCCTTGATGTCGCCGAACAGCCGCACCGGCAGCGCGGCGGCAGCGTCCTGCACCCACCACTGGCCTTCGGCAAAGCCGGGCAGCATCGTGACGGAACCCTGCAGCAGCGTGCGCACGGTTCCCGTCGGCAGCGTCTCGCCGTGCAGGCGGGCCGCCCATTGCGCCGCGTCCGACTTCACCGTCAGATCGAGCGACGGCTCGTGGCCGAGCGCAAGCGCCATGTCGCGCGCGGTAGCTTCGCCGTAGTGCGCGTTCCAGCGCGCCAGCATCCATGGCGGCAGGTCCAGGGTCTGCATGCTGATCTCGTCGATCAGGCCCTGGCCCTCGCGCGCGCAGCGGCGCAGCACGGCGTTGACGAGCCCGGCATATTTCGCGGCGCGCCGGTCGGACTGCACCAGCCGCACCGAGAGATCGACCGCGGCATGGTCGGGCACGTCCATCCAGAGAATCTGTGCCGCGCCGATCAGGAGCGCGCTCTGCGCGCGCGGCGCATCGGTCGGGATGCCGCGATCGAGCAGGCGCGACAGCAGATGGCCGAGCGTGCCGAGCTTGCGCAAGATGGTCGACACCAGCCGGCGCATCAGCGCACGGTCGCGATCGGCGAGCGATTTCAGGCCGGGATGCGCGCCGGCGCCGTCGAGCTGGTCGTCGAGCGTGCGGTGCTTGTGCAGCACGCCATCGAGGATGTCGGCCGCGATGCGGCGAGCCGCGAGACCGGGGACTTCGGCAGGTACTGCAAATCTTGAAGGAGGCATGAAGCGGAGATATCTCGAAGGTGCTGAGTTACATTCGGCTCATGCCCATCAACTCCATACCACCTCTGGCATGCGAATATGCCAAATGTAAGAATCGCCTTGCGGGATTTCGTGATCGTGATGTCGTCACTGAGCCAGTACAGAGATACGGAATCCGCAGGCAGAAAGTTTTGCCATGTCTGATAAATCGCCGTTGTCATCGCCGCTGGAGGCCGCGCCGCGCAAGCCGCTGACGCCAGCCGCGCAACGCGCGCTCGCCGAGGCCGCGGCGCGGCGCAGGGCTGCCGAGGAGGCGGCCGCGCAGAACGCGGCGGCGCGGCCGAAGGAGTTCCAGGGTCCGAAGGGGCCGGAACCGACGCGTTACGGCGATTGGGAGACCAAGGGCATCGCCTCGGACTTCTGAGAGCCTTGCCTGACGGCTCGACTCGCGCCAGTCTGGGAAAATGTCCCCATACGAAAGAATAAATGCTTATCGTGGGACGGGACGTCCGCCCTTCCGAAGATCACCTTGGGGCCGCCGCGTCTCGGCGGCGCTGCCATGGGTGTTCGTGCTCGGCATTGCCGTCGGCAGCACGCTGCCGATCCGACAATGGGTGCATCTGCCGCCGCATTGGTCGCTCGGCAGGTCGCGCGACACCGACGTGATCTGGCAGCGGGCCGGCGCGCCCGACATCAGGCACAACGTTGATGTGATCAGGACGATCGACGGCGATACATTCGAGGCGCGGGTGCATTTCTCGCCGGGCCCGGATCTTTACACGCGAGTCCGGCTGCGCGGCATCGATGCGCCGGAGCTGAAGGCGTCCTGTGCGCGCGAACTGCAAATGGCGCAAGCGGCGACGGTGGCGCTGCGCGACCTGCTCGGCCAGGGCGACGTCGCGATCTACAATGTCGGTCCCGACAAATATCAGGGACGTGTCGTCGCCGACGTCGCGACCAGGAAGACCGATAATGTCTCGGCCGCGCTGCTCGCCGCCGGCCATGCGCGTGCCTACAACGGCGGCCACCGGTTCGGCTGGTGCGGATTTTTTGCGCGCTAGGCGACAGTGTCAAACCGGACTGGGCAAACAAAAAGCCACGCAGTTGCGCGGCTTTTCGATCGGCGAAGCGTTCTACCTGATCAGCGGGTGACGACGACCGTCGTGCCGATCTCGACGCGCGAATAGAGGTCGGTGATGTCGGTGTTGAGCATGCGGATGCAGCCGTAGGAGACGAAGCCGCCGACCGAGCCCGGCACGTTGGTGCCGTGGATCGCATATTCACCGCCGGCCAGCGTCATCGCAGCGACGCCCATCGGGTTATGCGGCGAGCCGCCGGCGATTACGTTCGGGATGCTGGGCTTGTCGCGCTTGACCTCGGCGGGCGGCGACCAGGCCGGGTTGCGATATTTGCCGTCGATCTTCGTGGTGCCGGCCCACTGCTTGCCGGACTTGCCGACACCGACCGGGTAACGCATCGCGTGGCCGGAATCGAGAATGAGGTAGAGCCGCCGTTCGTTGGTCTTCACGACGATGGTGCCTGGCTCATAGTTGTCGGCGTGTATTCCCACCATTTCCGGCCGGGCTTCGGCCGCCTGCGACATCAAAGCAACCGCACCAAGGGTGGCAGCCAGCGCCACCGCAAACTTCCTCGACATCAACCTCTCCACTTCCCAACAGCTCCCGCAAGGAAGCCAAAAACGAAGATGCAGAGCCCTTGAAAAACCGGGCCTGCCGGTCTCACGCATGCAACATTAACTGCGTGTGTTAACCGGGTGGTTTCACACCGGCCGCGAGACACGTCCTGATGGCGGGAGAGAATGAAAAGTTCGGATTAAAGTAAATGACCTGGAAACAACACTTGGCCACAAACGCGCCTCAATCATGCCTTGCCTATGACAATCCCGTGAAGCGCCCGTTGCAGCAAACGGGGAAGGGCCGCGGCGGTGATCGCGCGCGGCCCTTCTTTGGTCTTCTGATCCTTGCTGCTGCTGGCCTTACGCTGGCGCGCCCTTCTTGTTCTGACGGTTCTGCACGAGGTCGTCGACCACCGCCGGATCGGCCAAGGTCGAGGTGTCGCCGAGGCTCGACGACTCGTCCTCGGCGATCTTGCGCAGGATGCGGCGCATGATCTTGCCGGAGCGGGTCTTGGGCAGGCCGGGCGCGAACTGGATCAGGTCCGGCGAGGCGATCGGGCCGATGTCCTTGCGGACCCAGGCAACCAGCTCCTTGCGCAGCGCCTCGGTCGGCTCGGTGCCCTTCATCAGCGTGACATAGGCGTAGATGCCCTGGCCCTTGATGTCGTGCGGGTAGCCGACGACAGCGGCTTCCGACACCGCCTCATGCGCGACCAGCGAGCTCTCGACCTCGGCGGTGCCCATGCGGTGGCCGGAGACGTTGATGACGTCGTCGACGCGGCCGGTGATCCAGTAATAGCCGTCGGCATCGCGCCGGCAGCCGTCGCCGGTGAAATACTTGTTCTTGTAGGTCGAGAAATAGGTCTGCTCGAACCGCGCATGGTCGCCATAGACCGTGCGCATCTGGCCCGGCCATGACCTGGTCAGGCAGAGATTGCCCGAGGTCTCGCCGTCCAGCGTCTTGCCGTCGGCATCGACGATCTCCGGCACCACGCCGAAGAACGGCCGTGTCGCCGAACCGGGTTTCAGCTTCGTCGCGCCGGGCAGCGGCGTGATCAGGATGCCGCCGGTCTCGGTCTGCCACCAGGTGTCGACGATCGGGCAGCGGTCGTCGCCGACCACGCGGTAATACCACTCCCAGGCTTCCGGATTGATCGGCTCGCCGACCGAGCCGAGCAGGCGCAGCGATTTGCGCGAGGTCTTCTTCACCGGCTCGTCGCCGCCCTGCATCAGCGCGCGGATCGCGGTCGGTGCGGTGTAGAAGATGTTGACCTTGTGCTTGTCGACCACGTTCCAGAAGCGCGAATTGTCCGGATAGTTCGGCACGCCCTCGAACATCAGCGTGGTCGCGCCGTTGGCGAGCGGCCCGTAGAGAATGTAGCTGTGGCCGGTGACCCAGCCGACGTCGGCGGTGCACCAATAGATGTCGCCGTCGTGATAATCGAACACGTATTGATGCGTCATCGACGCGAACACGAGGTAGCCGGCCGAGGTGTGCAGCACGCCCTTCGGCGTTCCGGTCGAGCCCGAGGTGTAGAGGATGAACAGCGGGTCCTCGGCGTGCATATGCTCGGCCGGGCATTCCGTCGTCACCATGGCAGCGGCCTCGTGATACCAGAGGTCGCGCGTCGGG
The DNA here is from genome assembly GCF_024171045.1 of Bradyrhizobium sp. USDA 4538. Classification (NCBI taxonomy): domain Bacteria; kingdom Pseudomonadati; phylum Pseudomonadota; class Alphaproteobacteria; order Hyphomicrobiales; family Nitrobacteraceae; genus Bradyrhizobium; species Bradyrhizobium sp. USDA 4538. The sequence continues at coordinate 3,647,530 of NZ_JALJZE010000001.1, read as the reverse complement.
TTCATGTCGATCTTGCCGCCGGTGCGCTTCACCACCACGACCCAATCGACGCCGCCGGTCTTGGCGATGGCGGCATCGACATTGGCCTTCAGCGGCACTTTCCTGCCGCCGCGCAGGCCCTCGTCGGCGGTGATCACCACCTTCGAGTCGCAGTCCTTGATGCGCTGCGCGAGGCTGTCCGGCGAGAAACCGCCGAACACCACCGAATGGATGGCGCCGATCCGCGCGCAGGCCAGCATGGCGTAGGCCGCTTCCGGAATCATCGGCAGATAGATCGTGACGCGATCGCCCTTCTTGACGTTCCGCGTGCGCAGGATGTTGGCCATCTTGCAGACTTCGTCGTGCAGCTGGCGGTAGGTGATGTGCTTGGATTCGGAGGGATCGTCGCCCTCCCAGATGATCGCGGTCTGGTCGCCGCGCTTGTCGAGATGGCGGTCGATGCAGTTCCAGGCGACGTTCAGCACGCCATCCTCGAACCATTTGATCGAGATGTTGCCCGGTGCGAAGGAGACGTTCTCGACCTTGGTGAAGGGCTTGATCCAGTCGATCCGCTTGCCGTGCTCGGCCCAGAAGCCGTTCGGGTCCTTGACCGAGTGCGCATACATCTCGCGATATTTGGCGTCATCGATATAGGCGCGCTTGGCCCAGTCGGCCGACACGTCATAGATCTTCTCGGACATCATTTTCCTCCACTCATTGCCGATCGCGCACGACGCGACGGCAAGCCGTCTTGATCATTGCCGCGATTATGCGTTGCCGCATTCCGGCCCGGCAAGGAAAAAGGACTGTCACTTTCGTCGCGTTAAAGCCGCCGGATAGTCCGCCGGCTTCCGCTTGTGATAGGACGGCTTACCGCAACGCATCGACGAGAGAAACCTATGCGCCATCGCTTGCTCGGGGTCACTGGTCTCTTGGTCGTAGTGGTGTGGTCCTCTGCGCCGTTCGCCACCACCGCAGCAGTGCCGCGTGCGATGACGATGCGCTGACGCTGAATTTGATGGACGGCTTCAGGCACAATTGAACGAATTGTCGGACGCCGCCGCGATGAGCTGCGTCAACACGTTCGTGACCGCATAATCCTTGATTGCGGCCAGCGGTTGGACCGTCCCGTGGCTGCCGAGCTCGAGCCGCGCCCCGGCGAGAGCGGCGCGCGAAAGGGCAAGGTCGCTGACCTGATCTGGGGGACCGCGGTGGACCTCCGGGCGTTCAAACGCCGGTTTCCGGCACCGCGCTCGCGTCATTTTGTCCGATCCCGGGCAGCCCAAAATCAACGTTAGCGGGCGAATGGCACCCATGAAGGGTAATTTAATACAGTCAATAACTGATTCGCGACTCGCAATGTCGGCCCCGACGCCCTAAATCGCGTTTCCGAGGCCAGGCGGCCCACCGGAACGAAGCCCGAAGCAACGGCATTACCGGGAGAACAGCGGAACAAGGCGTCTTGCGAGAGTAATGATGGATCAGCAGAATATCGCGGCTGTGCGGCCCGTTTCCGCCGATCCCGCTGTCGCCTTGGCAAAGGCACTGGGCCAGTGGCCGTCCAAGCCGCCGCGGGCCAGGCTGCAGCCGCCGGCAAAACTCAAGCTCGACGCGCCCGCTGCCATTAGAACGACGGTTGAAGAACTGGCGCGCGATCTGGGCCTGCGGCTCGGCGACCAGAACGAATTGACCATCCGCCGCATCAAGCGCGGCAAGACCTATTCATTCGTCCGTGCCAATGGCTCGCGGGTCCGCGATGCGCGCACCATCCGCCGGCTGCACGCGATGGCGGTCCCGCCGGCCTATCGCCAGGTGCGCTATTCCAGCGATCCGAGCTCGCATCTGCAGGCGGTCGGCCGCGATGCCGCGGGCCGGCTGCAATATCGTTATCACGCCGACTGGGAGAAGGTCCGCGAGCAGCGCAAGGCGCATCGCCTCGCTAAGCTGGTGGCCGCGCTGCCGAAGATCCGGCGCAAGGTCTCGGCGTTTCTGTCCGGCGACGAGCCGACGCGCGAGTTCGCGCTGTCGGCGGTGATCGAGCTGATCGCGCGCACCGCGATCCGGCCCGGCAACGAATCCTATGCGCGCCTCAACGGCACCCGTGGCGCCACCACGCTCTTGAAGTCCAACGTCACGCTGGAGGACGATTCCCTGGTGCTGACCTTCAAGGCCAAGGGCGGCAAGGCCGTGCGCAAGGAATGCGATGCGGCCAAGCTGGTGCGTGCGATCGGCATCCTGCGCGGCGTCCCGGGCAAGCGCATGTTTCAGTATTACGACCGCTCCGGCGTGGTACGGGCCGCCTCGACCACGGCGGTGAACGCGTTCCTGCGCGAGATCGCCGGCATCAAGATCTCGCTGAAGGATTTCCGCACCCTGATGGCGTCGGCCGTCGTCGTGGAATCGCTGTCCCGGATCACGCCGGCCACCAGCCAGCGCGGCCGCAAGCGCCAGGTGCTGGATGCGATCCGTGCCGCCGCCGACCAGCTGTCCAACACGCCGGCGATCTGCCGCAAGAGCTATGTCCACGACACCATCGTCACAGCCTTCGAGGACGGCATCCTCGAGCGCTTCGCCGCGACGATGGGAGGCTACCGCACCCAGTCCAAGCGCGAGCAATTGCTGGCGCAGGTGGTGATGGCGGCCGGGGCGTAGGTCCGCGTCCCCTATCGTCGTCCCGGCGAAAGCCGGGACCCATAACCACAGCCGCCTGTGATTAGAATTCGCTGTGGCCCCAGCTCGTTTCAGCAATCGACATTTGGGGTAATGGGTCCCGGCCTTCGCCGGGACGATAGTAGAGTTGGACGAGACATCACAGCCCGCCCATCTTGCAGACGTATTTCCACTCCTCCGCGGTCACCGGCTGCACCGAAAGCCGCGAATATTTGACCAGCGCCATGTCGGCGAGCTTCTTGTCCGCCTTGATCGCGGCCATCGTCACCGGCGTCTTCAGCGGCTTGTCGGCCTTGATGTCGACGCAGACGAACTTGCCGGTCTTGTCGGTCGGGTCGGGATAGGCTTCCTTGATGATCTCGGCGATGCCGACGATCTCCTTGCCCTCGTTGGAATGATAGAAGAACGCCTTGTCGCCCTTCTTCATGTTGACGAGATTCTGCCGTGCCGTGAAGTTGCGCACGCCGGTCCAGGCTTCGCCCTTCGCGCCCTTGGCGACCTGATGGTCCCACGACCAGACCGACGGTTCGGATTTCACCAGCCAGTAATTCATCGCAACTCACCCCGTTCGATTGCGCTGCAATCTATAGCGACGTGGATGCCCGCGACAAGCACGGCCATCTGATCCCGGCGCGGCACCTACTGCTTCAAATATCGATCGAAGAACTTGGCGATGTCGGTGAACGCCTCCTTCGTCTCGGGCGCGTCGACGTTGAACTGGTACTGGGCGTGCGACTGTCCCTCATAGACATTGAGATCGGCGATCACGCCGGCGCGGCGCAATTTGCGATGCGTGCGAACCGTGTTGCTGAGGAACAGATCGCGCGTGCCCGATGTCAGGATGGTCGGCGGGAAACCCTTGAAGTCACCATAGATCGGCGAAATGTAGGGATTCTTCAGGCTGGTGCCGTTTGCATAAAGCCTGGCGGCGCGGCCGAGCCAGCCGTCCCAGGTCACCAGCACATTGTCGACCCACTCATTGCTCGCGTAGCTGTCGCCGATCTTGTCGATATCGGACCATGGCGTGCCCGGCGCGATGGCGGCGGGCAGCGGCAGCTTCTCATCCTTCGCCCGCAACACCATCGCAAGCGTCATCGCCCCGCCCGTCGAGGTGCCGAAGATCGCCAGCCGGCGGTGTTCGTGCGATTTCAGAACTTCCTTCCAGACCGCCGTCGCGTCGTCCATCGCGGCCGGATAGGGGAAGTCCGGCGGCATCCGGTAGTCGACCGAGAGGACCTTGAAGCCGCCAAAGCCCGCCATCATGATGGCTTCCGGCAACGCGGCTTCGCCGGGGCCGAACACGTAACCCCCGCCATGGACGTGGATCAGCAGGCGTCGCCTGTTCTCGAGCGCGATCTTGTTCGGGGTGACGATGTAGCAGTGCACGCCGGCAAGCCTGGTTTCCTCGACCTTGACGCCGAGCTTCGCCTTCAGCGCCGGAATACCCGCGATCAGAAGCTTGGCGCGGCGATCGATCAACTCCTTCCATTCCGCCGGGGTTTTGGGGTCGGCATTGAAATGCGGCGGATAGGGCGCGCCGATCATTGCCTGCATCTCGGCAGACACGTCGGCGGTTGGGTTGCCGATCGATTTGAGCGGCGCGACCCGCTTGCCGTTGTCCGCATTGGCGGCGGCCTCGCTCTTGGCAAGGTCGTCGTAGGTGGCGGCCGTTTGGGCGTGGGCTATGGCGGATGAGGCGGTGAGGGCGACGGCGAGGCTGATCGAAAGGATGGCGCGATGCGGTTGACGCATGGGTTTTCCCTTGGGATCCGTTTTTCGATTTGTTGGACCGGGATCCGACGGTTCGCCGCCACGCTAGTATGCCGCGCACGGATCGTGAAGCTTCGCCACGCGCGACCGTGACGTGCGTTACTCCGCCTTGAACGGCCGCGTCAGCAGGCCTTCGATCGCCGCGTCAATGGTCAGCCGGTCGCCCAGGATCGCGGCGACCGCGTTTGACACCGGCATGTCGACCTTTTGCGCAGCGGCGAGCTCGCACAGCACCGGCGCGGTGAACGCGCCTTCGGCGAGCTTGCCGATCGGCGCGGCTTCGCCGCGACCGAGCGCGAGGCCGAGTGCGAAATTGCGCGATTGCGCGGTCGAGCAGCTCAGCAGGAGATCGCCCAATCCCGACAGGCCGGAGAGTGTTTCGGCGCGGGCGCCGCAGGCGCGGCCCAATCTTGCGAGCTCGCTGAAGCCGCGCGTGGTCAGTGCGGCGAGCGCGGAGGCGCCGAGATTCTTGCCGACCACGATGCCGGCGGCGATCGCCAGCACGTTTTTGGCCGCGCCGCCGATCTCGACGCCGCGCACGTCGGTGGTGTGATAGGGCCGGAAGGTCGCCGAGCCGAGCGCCTGGACGAGCGCGCGTGCGAGCGGTTCGTCCCCGGTGGCCAGCGTGACGGCGGTCGGCAATCCGCGCGCGACGTCGTCGGCAAAGCTCGGCCCCGACAGGATCGCGGGGACCGCGCGCGGCGCGGCTTCCGCGATCACCTCGGTCATGAATTTATGCGTGCCGTGCTCGATGCCCTTGGCGCAGGCGATGACAGGCGTGTCGGGTCTGAGATACGGCGCAAGATACCCGACCGCCGCGCGTAAATGCTGCGCCGGGGTCACGGCCAGGATGATGTCGGCGCGCGCCGCGGCGGCGATATCCGACGTCACGGCGATGCCGGGATGAAGCTGGACACCAGCCAGCCTTGGATTGACCCGCGTCGCCTGGATCTGCGCGGCATGCTCGGCATTGCGCGCATACAGCGTCACCTTGCGCCCGGCGCGCGCCGCGACATCGGCCAATGCCGTGCCCCAGGCGCCGGCACCGATCACGCTCACGGACATATGCGCGGGCATCAGGCGGGCCTGTCTTCGCTCCCTCTCCCCGCTCTTGCGGGGAGAGGGTTGGGGTGAGGGGCTTTATCCGCGAGCGAGCCGAGTGTCGAGACCTGTACCCCCTCACCCGGATTGCTGCGCAATCCGACCTCTCCCCGCAAGCGGGGCGAGGTGCGACGGTGCCTGATGCGCGCTCCGTCGTACATTGTTCAATATCCGGCGCGGCTGTTGGCGTAGCCGGCCGGCGCCTTGGCGCTGGCGTCGAGCAGCCAGCGCGCGCGCGGCGGCGCCTCCATCGTGTCGGTGAGGCCAAGCGCCATCCGCTCGGCGCCGGCCCAGGCGATCATCGCGCCATTGTCGGTGCAGAGCGCCGGCGGCGGGATGATCAGCGTGGTCTGCGCCTTCGCCGCAACCTCCTGCAGCGCGCTGCGGATCGCATGGTTGGCGGCGACGCCCCCGGCCGCGACCAGCGCGCGCGGCGTGCCGAACCGCTCCTGAAACAGCTTTAGGCCGACGCTCAGCCGGTCCGCGGTCGATTCCAGCACCGCGGCCTGGAAACTCGCGCAGAGATCGCTGACGTCCTGCGGCTCCAGCGGCTCCAGCCGGCTGGCCTCATTGCGCACCGCCGTCTTCAGTCCCGACAGCGAGAAATTCGCATCGGGGCGGCCGAGCATCGGGCGTGGAAAGGCAAACCGCGTCGGGTCGCCGCCGGCGGCCGCGCGCTCGACCTCCGGTCCGCCGGGATAGGGCAGCGACAGCATCTTCGCCACCTTGTCGAACGCCTCGCCCATCGCGTCGTCGACCGTGGTGCCGAGCCGCACATATTCACCGACGCCGACCACGGCGACGATCTGGGTGTGTCCGCCCGAGGCCAGGAACAGGCAATAGGGAAACGCCAGCGCGCAGGTCAGCCGCGGCGTCAGCGCGTGCGCCTCGAGATGGTTCACCGCGATCAGGGGCGTATCGTGCACCATCGCGATCGCCTTCGCGGTGGTGAGACCAACGATCACGCCGCCGATCAGGCCAGGTCCGGCGGCTGCGGCGACCGCCGATAATTGTCGGTAGCCGACGCCGGCCTCCTTCATAGCGGTGGCGACGATGCCGTCGAGCAGGTCGACATGGGCGCGCGCCGCGATCTCCGGCACCACGCCGCCGAAGCGGGCGTGCTCGTCGGTCTGCGAGCGCACCACGTTGGAGAGGATTTTCGCCTGCCCGTCAGCCTGGCGCTCGACCACGGCGGCCGCGGTTTCATCGCAGGTGGTCTCGATCCCCAGCACCAGCATCGGTGGTTCGTGTCCCAATTTCGGTCCTTGTGCTACGAGCATGATCCGGACAGGCCGGAACCGGTGTCCGGCAAGATGATGCTCATCAAAACGTCCGCTCCGGGGTAGCATTGCGAGGTCTTAAAGTGCAATCGGTCGCCAACGTCCAATTTATACGGCTGGAGGCCTGAAACCCTGACAATCCTTGTCACACGACCGCATCCGGATAATGACGCGACGCTCGCGACGCTGCGCCAGCGCGGCTTTGACGCCCTGTCGGCGCCGGTGCTGCGCTTCGAGCCGGTGCCGTTCCGCGGCGACGACGATGCGGATTATGATGCTGTCATCCTGACCAGCGCCAATGCGCTGCGCGCGGTCGATCTCGCGACCAGCCCGCTGTTGCGGCTGCCGCTGTTTGCGGTCGGGGCACACACCGCCGATGCGGCGCGCGCCGCCGGCTTCGACAAGGTAATCGTGGCGAAGGGCGATGCGGTCTCGCTGCGCAATCTCGTGCTCGCACGGGTCGAGGCCGGCGAGCTGCCGGCGTCTGCGACGCTGCTCTATCTCGCCGGCGCCGACCTGTCGCGCGATCTCGCCGGCGAGCTCGGCGAGCGCGGCGAGCGCGGGCTCAGCGTCGTCACCCACACCACCTACCGGATGGCGCCGGTGGCCGGCTTCCCGAGGGAAGTCAGCGACGCCTTCATGGCGAACCGGATCACCGCGGTGCTGCATTATTCCCGCCGCAGCGCGCAGGCCTTTCTGGACACGGTCCGAGCCGACGGGATCGAGATTTCGGCGCTCGCCTTGCCGCAATGCTGCATCTCGGCGGCCGTCGCCGCGGTGCTCCATGACGCCGGCGCGACCAAGGTGGTGGTGGCGGCGCGGCCCGACGAAAATGCCCTGCTGGAGGCGCTCAGCCGCACCCTGCGGCCGAGACCGGAATAATTCTTTCGTCTGACCATGATGTTAGGCAATGCTCGGTTATTCGGATCGTGCTCTAAGAACCCGGGCCGATTCTGGTAGAGTATGCGGCCAGCAGCTTTGAGGACCCCCGCGATGGCTGAAGAAAGGCCAGACGACCCAGGATCTTCGCCGGATTCCCGGCCCAAGCGCGCGCCGCCGACCATCGACCTTCAGGCGACCGAAATCTCCAGCGAACCGTCGAAGACGGAGGGGGCCGAGGAAGCCGCCAAGGAGGCTGGCCAGGATGCCGGCAAGGCGTCCGCGGACGCGGCGACGCCTGAGGCCGAGCCCCAAGGCGACGCCGCACCGCAAGCGGAGCCGCAGCCCGAGACCGCCTCCGCGGCGCAGGACGCCGAACCGGCGCGGCCGGTGTCGCCCTGGGTGGTGGCTCCGATATCCGGCGCCGTCGCCGCGGCGCTGGTGATCGGGGTCGGCTGGCTGCTCGGCTGGCCGGTCGTGCAGCCGGTCCCGGCGCCGCAACCCAGTGCCGCCATCGACCAGCTCGGCACGCGCCTGAGCGCGCTGGAATCGAAAGCCGGCAGGCCGGTCGCGGCGGCCGCCGATCCCGCGGCGACGGCGCGGCTGGAGGCGCTCGACAAATCGATCGCCGCACTGCGCACCGAGCTCGCCGCGACGCGGGCGCAATCCGACAAGCTTGCGGCGGCCGCCAATGACGCGAAGACCGCGCCGCGCGATGGTGCGGCTGCGCCTGATCTCTCCGGCATCACGGCGCGTATCGACAAGGTCGAGAACGCAGTGAAGGCGCAGGGCGCCGCGATCGCGAGGCAGGACGGCAAGATCGCGGACACCAAGGCCGAGGCGAAGGCCGACGATGTGCCGCTGCGCCGCGTCGTCGCGGCATCGCTGCTCGACGTCGCGGTGCGGCACGGCGATCCCTATGCCTCCGCGCTCGAGGCCGCGAAGGCGCTGTCGGATGATGCCGAGGTGCTGAAGCCGCTCGCGACGTTTGCGACGTCGGGCGTGCCGAGCCCGAACGCGCTGTGCCGCGAGCTGATCGAGATCGTGCCGAAACTTGCGCCGCCTCCGCCTGAGGCTGCGGCAGCCAGCGCCGGGCTGGTCGATCGTCTGAAGGCCGGTGCCTCCACGCTGATCCAGATCGAGCGGACCGACGGCACGGGGACCGATCGCGGCAGCATCGTCGCGCGCGTGACATCGGCCGCCTTGCATAATGACCTCGCACTGACCGAGCGTGAACTGAAGTCGCTGCCGCCGGCGGATCGCACGGCGGCGCAAGCCTGGCTCGCCAGGGTGGACGCGCGCCGCGCCGCGCTCGACGCGTCGCGTAAATTCGCCGACAACGCCATGGCGGCGCTCGCCACGGTCAACCAGTAAGTCTTTGCAATAGGTTCTCGATGATCCGGATCATTCTGTTCCTGCTGCTGATCGCGCTCGCTGCAGCAGGTGCGGCCTGGATGGCCGATCAGCCCGGCGATCTCGTGCTGAACTGGGGCGGTTTGCGCTTCACGTCCAAGCAGCCGATGTATCTGCTCGGCCTCGTCGTCGTCGTCGCGATGGTCGCCGGCGTGATCCTGCGCGGGCTCTGGAAGATTCCCGGGCACATCCGTCGCGGCCGGCGCGAGCGCCGTCACGCCCGCGGCCGCCACGCCATCACGCAAGGCCTGCTCGCGATCGGGCATGGCGATTCTTCGGCGGCGCGCGCGCATGCCGAAGTGGCGCGGCGCCACGCCGCAAACGATCCGCTGGCGCTGCTGCTGCACGCGCAATCGGCGCAGCTCGACGGCGATCGCGACGGCGCGCAGCGCGCCTTCCGCGCCATGGCCGAGCGCGAGGACACGCGGCTGCTTGGATTGCGCGGTCTGTTCATCGAGGCGCAGCGCGCCGACGATCCGGTTGCGGCCGTGATGATCGCCGAGGAAGCGCTGAAGATGTCGCCGTCGTCGTCATGGGCCTCGCATGCGGTGCTCGGCTTCTGCTGCGCCAAGGGCGATTGGGCCGGCGCGCTGTCGATCATCGACAACAACCAGAGCGCCGGATTGATCGACAAGGCGACCTATCGGCGGCAGCGCGGCGTGCTGCTGACGGCGCGCGCGCTGGAGTTCGAGACCGTCGATCGCGACCTGTCGCGCTCGAGCGCGATGGAGGCGGTCAAGCTGGCGCCAACGCTGATCCCGGCCGCCGTGCTCGCGGCGAAGTTCGAGAGCGAGGCGCATCAGGTGCGCCGGGCGATGCGCATCGTCGAGACCGCGTGGCTAGTGCAGCCGCATCCCGATCTCGCCGACGCCTATTCGCATGTGCGGCTCGGCGATTCCGCGCGCCAGCGCCTGGTGCGGGTCGAGACGCTGGCGGCGAAAACGCCTGGACATATCGAGGGCGCGCTGGCGATCGCGCGCGCCGCGATCGACGCCGCCGAGTTCGCCAAGGCGCGTGCGGCGCTCGAGCCGTTCATCGCGGCGCCGACGCAGCGCGTCGCGCTGTTGATGGCCGAGATCGAGCGCACCGAGCATGGCGACAGCGGCCGGGCGCGGGCCTGGACCTTGCGCGCGGTGCGCGCGCTGCACGATCCGGTCTGGACCGCCGACGGTTATGTGTCGGACCGCTGGCGTCCGGTCTCGCCGGTCACCGGCCGGCTCGACGCCTTCCAGTGGCAGACCCCGGTGGCGGCGCTGCCGTCCGACAAGGGCCATGCCATCGAGTCGTCGCCCTTCGAGGAGGCGATGCTGGCGCCGCGCCGGGTCGAGCCACCAAAGGAAGTCGCCAGTGAGCCTGAAGTGGCCAGACCGGTTGAGCCGGTCGAGGTCAAGCCGGCCGAAGTGAAGCCAGTCGAGGTCAAGCCAGTCGAGGTCAAGCCCTTGGAGCCGGCCGCGCCGACGATGCAGGATAACGCCCCGCTCCCGGCGGCCATCGAGGCCGAGCCCGCCCCGGCCCCGGCCGAACCCGCCGCGCCGGAACCGGCTCCCCCTCCAGCCGCCGAATCGGCGCCCCCGGCGCCGGCCCCCTTGTTCCGGTCGAGGGCCGACCTGCCCAAGGCCGCACCGGCGCCCATTCCGGCCGTGATCCCGATCATCCGGGCCCCTGATGACCCCGGGGTCGACGAGGACGGTCCGGTAGACGAATTTGCGGAACAAATCGGCCCGCCCAAGGCCCAGGTGGGCGGTTGGCGCGGATTTCTGTCACGTTTGGGAAGCTAATTCGGGGTTAGGTTAACGGCTGTATGGTTCGATACCCGCGTTGTCCTTGCCAATCGGGGTCATGCCCGATATCAGGTGGCCGCGTGATCCGGCCGTTGCCGAACGGTTCGCCGCAATAGCTCAGTTGGTAGAGCACGTCATTCGTAATGACGGGGTCGGGGGTTCGAGTCCCTCTTGCGGCACCATCCTCATAATTGTCCAGCCCGGAGACATGGGTAACAGGTCGTACCTAAGACATGGGTGACAGCCTCGTGCCGAACGGGTTGTCGAGGGGTTGCAGGGTTTTCTGCTCCAGGTCGAAATATCCCAAATCATAGTGCATGAAGCTGACGAGCCAAATGCCGTCGTCGACCTCCTTGATGCCGAGTTTTTGTCCAGCCAGCACGGTGGAGAGGTTGATGCGCTTGCGATGCAGGCAGAGCCGTCCACAGGCGGTGACGAGCACCTCGCGATCGTGGAACGGATAAGTCAGTTCCGGCAGGCCGGCATAGCCGCGCGTTGAGGCGTGTAGCGCTCGGCGGGGCACTTCATATCGAGGGCCTCGTGCGGGCGTTCAGCATTGAACTCGCGGACGAAGGCGTCGAAGCGTTCCTGCTGTTGCAAGCCGTTGGAGCCTGGCGGCCGAGTGGTCTCCTGCTTGAGCGTGAGGTGCATGCGCTCGTGACGGCCGTTCTGCTGCGGATGGCCGGGCTTGATGCGTTCGATGGCAATGCCAAGCCGCAGCCACCACACCGAGAGCTTTGAGAGATTGAACAAGGCGTTGGGACTGGCAAACGGCACGCCATTGTCGGAGCGAATGGCGCGCGGCATGCCGCGCTCACGGAACAACCGCTCGAAGGCCGCAATGGCCGGCTCCTCGCGGGTGGAATCGAGCGCTTCGCACAACAGCAGGAAGCGCGAGGCATGGTCGGTGACGGTCAGCGGGTAGCAATAACGGCCATTGCCGAGCTTGAACTCGCCCTTGAAGTCGGCGCACCACAGATCATTGGGTCCGGCCCCCGCGGACAGAGGCGTGCCGCGCGCGCGGTGGCGCGGCACGCCTGCGCGCTTGACCAGGCCATGGCGATCGAGAACCGCATGGATGGTGCTCTTGGCCGGAACCCGGATATCGCCGTCGAGCCGCCGGACCAAGAGCTCACGGATCTTGCGCGCGCCCCAGTGCGGTTTCTCGGCTTTGAGACGAACAATCAGGCCCTCGATTGGCTCGGGGAGCTGATTGGCATAGCGCACCGGTCGCCGCGACCGATCGCATAGCGCCGCCGCGCCCTGTTCCCTGTAGCGATCGAAAATCTTGTAGCCGGTCTTGCGGGACACGCCGAACTCCCGGCAGACGTCCGTCATGGCCCCCCGTCCAGCAGACGGGCGACAAAGCGAAGGCGCTCTTCCATCACCGAACTCGCTTTCCACGGCATCCACACCTCCCGCAGAACAAAAGCGGAAAGTGTAACCCATGTGTCCGGTACGAAATGTCACCTATGTCTCGGGCCGCTCATAATCGGCTCGAAGCGCTCTCCCAGGCAGCAAGACGCATTTCCTACGCTTTCTGATACCTAATCAGGCCTTGCGGTTGTGCTCTCTCGAGCACCGTGGTTACGCGCGGGTTACAGGTTCGAATGAGAGTTGTGTCGGCGCCCGGAAGGCCGCTCGGTCTCGATGGCAAACTGTACCGAGAGTTTGAATCCCTGTCGCTCCGCCACCTCGCCCCGAAATTTCGTACCTCCGAACGGAGACAGCCCCGAAAACTCGGCCGTTTTCGTGAATCTTTTGCCCTGGAGAATAGGGGTCGTACTAAAAATGAGCCGCGAATAGGGCTGGAGAACGGGTTTTTCTCCGAATCCTAGAACGTCGGGAATTGGTACAGTACGGCATTTCAGCGAAAACATGGTGGCCGGTTTCGCATCTCTCTCGCTCAACCAAAAAACTCAAGATATCGAAACGGAACTGTGAATTAAGTCATGGCAAAACCGCTGATAATGACGAAGGCAATTGCATACCTGAGGACATCAAGTGCGGCCAACGTCGGGGCCGACAAGGACAGCGACAAGCGCCAGCGGGCTGCCATCGGGGCGTTTGCGAAGCGGGTCGGCCTGGAGATCACGGAGGAGTTCTACGACCAGGATGTCAGTGGGGCGGACCCGATCGAGAGCAGGCCGGGTTTCTCAGCCTTGCTGGACCGGATCGAGTCCAATGGCGTGCGGACCGTCGTGGTAGAGGATGCTTCCAGGTTTGCGCGCCAATTGATCGTCCAGGAGGCCGGCATAATCGCGTTGATCGAGCGCGGCGTTCGGGTCCTTACCAGCTCCGGCGACGATCTCACCGAGACGAGCGATCCGTTCAAGATCGCTATGCGCCAGATCGCCGGGGTTTTTGCCCAACTTGAAAAGGCGCGGCTTGTGAGCAAGCTCAAGGCCGCACGGGACCGAAAACGATCGACCGGCGTCAAAGTCGAAGGACGCAAGAGCTATGCGGAGATCGATAAGCGAGATCACGACGGTCGAATGATCACGCTCGTTCGAAGACTCCGAAGAAAGGCGCCGAAAAAGGGACGGCGATCGCTCCGCGAAATTTCCGCTGAACTTGCCCGAGCCGGCTTCCTGTCGAGCAGCGGCAAGCCGTATGCTGCCACGGCAGTGGCCAGGATGCTGGGTGAACTATGACCGGTAGGCCAAAAAATCGCGGCTCACGCCTTATTCACAGCGTTCCGGCCAGTACGCGCCCCTTGTCGCGGCCATCAAGACGATATAGAACGAAAAGAGAACGATGGGCCTTACAATGCCATACGATGGCCGAGCGGTAGCGAACTTCGTGCTCGATAGATGTGCCGAGCGCGGAGCCCAGGTTTCGAACCTGTCCCTACAGAAGATTGTCTACTTCTGCCACGTTTGGTCTCTGATCGAGTTGAAGTCGCCCCTGATCGCGCAGCGGTTCGAGGCCTGGGAATACGGCCCTGTGCTTCCGTATTTGTATCGAGAATTTAAGACGTTCGATCGGTCTCCGATTCGCAGCCGCGCGACCCGAATCAACCCGCTGACCGGCCAGAACGAAGTCGTTCAATATGATTTCGATGACCCCACCACAGATATGCTCACAAGAATTGTTGCGTTCTATTCTCGTCTTCGTCCAGGCGATCTCGTTGAACTAACGCACGCGGTAGGTGGTCCATGGTATAATGTATGGAATCACTTTGGGGCCATAAACCCCGGGATGAAAATCAACGACGAGCAGATAGTGAGTTTCTATTCCAAGCGAGCACCACCGTTCACCATCCAATGAAGAGAGGCCGGCGTGTCAAAGCTCAAAGTGCCGTCAGTGCAGCATTTGGCTCGGAATTGGCGGAGCACACCTGAGCGGACGTGTCGAAAGCTCGTCTCTCTAGCCAACAGCCCTCCCAGTTTTAATTACAACGCCCTGTTCGGTGCCGTTCGCGACATGCTGGTGTTCAACCAGCCCTACGACGAAATCGTTGAGGGGATTCGTCGGGCGGTCAAGCGGGCGGATGTAAGAGAAAATCTGTTAGGTGTTTTACCGCTGATCCGGGACCATTTCGCCAGCGTGTCACCGGACTTTGTGCAAGCGATCGATCGCCGCTACTACTCGGTCGGGCGCGGATTGATGGTGCCGTTCGACCCACCACTATTGTATGGTATCGGAGGTAAACTTACCTTCCCGTGGTTCAGCTTTTGGCGATCGAACCCGCTCGCAGATGTGCGACTTTCTCTGTTCGTGACACTGGTGGATGAGTTGCTGGCGGAAGATCCCGACCTCTCGGCGGCCGACTTCCAGATCCTGGACTTCAGCGTTCCGAAGACTGGCAAGAAGAAGCCGGGCGAACCGAGAGCGGAACGTCAGCTTCGTATCATTGATGCGCCTAGCGTCCCTCGTGTCAGCGAGGCCACGAAGATGGAGATGCTGACCATCTTTGCCGAGGGCTATTTCATGGCGATTGAGGAACTGTCCGGTGCCGTTAAGCCGCAACCTTCGGCTGACAAGACCCAAGAACGTGATCCGCGACAGGGAGACTTTTTTGAAGACGATCCACAGGCACCGTAGCCAGGTCAAAGTTTAACGCTCGGTAACGATCGCGGCGTTGACTGACAATTTAAGGATGCGTTAGAACGAATCGCGAATCACTCTAGTGCTCACTTTTGGCGCTGCGAGGACTTTTCTCATGGATGGCCGGTTAATTGTGCTGCAACGGTTCGTTGAGGCGCTGGGCGAACCTGCGGATATCAGCAGCATCGACAGTCGTAAGCGGTTTCAGAAAGCGGTCTATCTCGGTCAGCTTTCCGGCATCGATTTGGGATACCGGTACAGCTGGTACGTTCGCGGACCATATTCGACATCGCTGACCAAGGACTACTACGCCTTGGCGTCGGCGGTGGGTGCTGGCGAGCAAGCGCCTGGGGACCAAAAGCTAAAGCCGGCGATAATTGAGAAGCTGCAGGGCATCCGTTCGCTGCTGAACTCTCCGCATGGCCCGCTCGATCAGCCATCGTGGTACGAATTACTGGCATCATGGCACTACTTGCGGCAGATCAGCAGGCAGTCTCCAGACCAGGCCCGCGATACTCTGGTGCGCACAAAGCCGCATCTGGTCAATCATGTGCCGCTGGCTGACGCCGCTTTAAAAAGGCACCAACTGCTGCCAGCCTGACCAATGTCTGAGTTCCACTTCAGACGCATCACCGATCCGGTCCACGGAACATTCGGGATCAGTAATCTCGAATCTGATATCATCTCAACGTCCGTCTTCCAGCGACTTCACAATGTGAAGCAGCTCGGGCTGGCGCACCTAGTTTATCCAGGTGCGGGTTACTCCCGCTTCTCACATTCGGTTGGCGCTTGCCATGTCGCGGGCCGGATGATGCGAGCCTTGAATCAAAATGGACTCAAGCAGTGGGATAATCACGAGATACAGAAGTACCGACTGGCTGCTCTGCTGCACGACGTGGGCCACTATCCTTTCTCGCACGCGATGGAGCACGTTCTTCAAGACCACTACAAGGCAGAGACATATTTGACTGGTGCGTCGGGCGCTGATGCGACCGAGTCTGCCATCTCCGAAGAACCGCCTGCTTATGACCACGAGACCCTTGGCCGGCAAATAATCGAGCACGATGACGAGATCGGGCGGGTGCTTGCCGCACACAACTTCACTAGAGAGGAGATAAGAGGGGTCTTCAGCAGAGAACAGCCGGACGGGCTTGCGAACCTCGTCAGCTCCGACTTGGACTGTGACCGGCTCGATTACATGATGAGGACAGCCCACGGGGCTGGATTGCCTTACGGAGCGGTGGACGTCGAATACCTTACCACGCAGATGTGTGTCGATTCCGAGGGCTACCTTTGCCTCACCAGGAAGGCATTGAGGGCAGCCGATCACTTCTTGGTATCGCGCTACTACGACTACACTCAGGTGGCCTATCACAAAACCGTGGTTGGTCTCGAAGAAGTCCTGAAGGACGTCATAGCCGGCCTTATTGCTCATGGCCTGGACTGTTCAGGACCAGCCATGAAGGCGATGGTCCTCGATGGGTCCTTTGCGGCCTTCGACGATCAGGCGGTGATCTCGCGCATGAGAGAGCTGCTACGAAGCCTCGGAGAAGGAGATCAGATACTACGACGGAAATTGCGTTCGGTCCTTCGTCGTGAGGCGCCGAAGCTGGTTGCGGCGTCGGAAAGAATTGGACCGCGAGAATCAGCCCGCGACCACCTCAACAACGTTCATCAGTTGCAAAGCCATATCCCGGTCCTAGCGGCGCATTTCTCGATACCCGAGCAACTGTGGCACCTTTGGAAGGCGAAGCTCAATCTCAGCAAAATCGGGTCCACCATCCCGGTTGGTGATGTCGACGGCGATAGCTTCGAGGAGGAGTTGCAGCAGGTCGTTCGTATTCTGACCACAGACAGGCGCAACCAGGCCAGCAAGAGCAGGCCGTTGATCGAGCATGATTTCGCGCTCCTGAAGCAACTGGCCAATGTCAGGCTCTACGCTACACGGCTATACGTTCATCTGCCCGAGGACTGCGATAACCCCACTGCGCTGCGTGCGGAAATCGCAAAAAAGATCAGAATCGACCTGCCACATTTCCCGTTCTCGGACTGACCGGCTACGCGCATACAAGCCGCGATCAACGTATCCTGCAGATCAACTGCAAGTCTCAGCCCCGCGCGCCCCCTTCAAAAACGACCTCACAAAATCAGGAAGCGTCACGCTGCAACCGGCTTGACACGCTTAGGCCGGCCGTGAGAATCGCTCGATATTTCCGGGTTATCTGACTCGGTGAATGTAATCCTGGTGTCGATAAACGCTAAAAATAATTTCTCCTGGTAAAAATAGGTTGACGGGGAACTCCGTCCCGTATAGGCAGGCCGGTATCGCCGACACGAATCACCAGGAGAAAATAAAATGGCCGATTCAGAACACCAGGAAAATACGCCCCCAGTTGAGGGAGCGGCAGCGGACCTGCTCTCACGACGGGTCCGGAGCGGAATTCGAGCTAACAAGCATTGGGCTTTGGCGGGAATGGCAGGGACCAACCTTGGCCATACCACGATCCTGGCTCGCATGACGGTGAAGGAGTTCTGCAATATATCCGTCGTTGGCAATCATGCCACGGTCGACAAGGAGGACAGTGAGTTCAAAGGCCAGTTCGTCGCCCAGCGCGAGCTGACGCCGTCCCACGCCAAGGGTCTTGCCCTGTACATTCTACGGGGGCTCGTCGTCGCTGGCATTGTCCGGAGGGGCGAGAACAATCGACCGGTCACGGCTCGGATACGCGAGATTGCGAACGACCTGGCCGGTGGCCCCTATCAGGGTCTCCAACCGTTCACCGCTAACATTCGTGACTGGACCGAGAGCGATTACAACCAACTCGTTGCGGTCGACAAAGAATTTGCCCTCTACAAGATCTTGCTGCCGGTCTTGATCAAACTATGGGTAGTCGACGGCCAGCATCGGCGCCACGCTCTAAATTTGGTGTTGCGGTATCTTGAACAGCTCCTAAAGGACAATGCCTATCCGCGAGCCAAGAGCCATAATCTGTATTTTAGTGATGAGGCTGGCACCAACGGAGCAATTGACGCCGAAACGCTCGAGTTTTGGCAGGAGGTTTACGACATCTTGATCGAGGAACATTCGATCACGATGGAAGTCCATCTCGGCTTGAACGAAGAGCAGGAAAAGCAGCTCTTCGTCGACCTTAACTCTCGAGGCAAAAAGCTTTCTGCCTCGATGTTGGGTGAATATGATCGGTCGGATGCGATCGCGGTCCTAAGTGCAAAACTTCGGGACGACAACATCATCACGGTGCCAATCTTCTCCGACAGCGATGCCAAGGACTGGGAAACGGCGGGGCTTACCTTCAGCGACATTGTAATGGTGAACCGTCTGCTCATCCACGGCGCAAACTCAAAAGCGCCCACTCCTCAGGCCGTCGTCAATGACAAGCTTGATTTTGTCGAGCGTTTTTGGACGACCGTTCATGAGGTGCCGGGGTTTGTCGATGTCGATGCTAGGTCCAAGACTGTTGTTGCCCAACCTGTGATGCTCAAGGCTTTGGCCAAACTCGCCTTCGACCTCGGCTATGGGAAGACCTCTCTGCAAGACAACGAGGCGCTGAAGAAGTTGTTTCTGGCCATGCGCAAGGAGCGCGACCTTTTCTCGCATGATCAGGTGATCTGGCGAGCCCTGTTCCTGAACGACGCTGATAGGGCAGAACAATTTGGCGCACCGATCAACCAGTTCGTGTACGTCAACAACCAGTTGGTCGGCAAAACCGGCAACGTCGACGAAAACGGCAAAGTGCGTTTCGGCCATGCGCACAATGACATCTATCCGCGGCTTGGTGATATTCTGCGGTGGCATCTTGGCCTCGCCAATCGCGGTGCCGCAAACAAAGCGCGTGAGAAGGAAGGCCGCCCGCAGTGGGGGCCGGACGGCGAGCTTGTCGAAAGTCCCGCGGTGGACCAGGCCGCTGAATAAGTTCCTGAGGGGCGCCTACGGGCGCCCCTCTTTCATTTGCGACCTCGGCCGCACGGTATCGACGGTTCGTCTAATTGGCTGACGCGGAGGTCGAGGCTAGTCCATCGGCGGTTCTCCCGGGACTAAAGGCTAGAGATCATCCGAGAGGCCGACTACTAGTGTTCGGAGCAGGAGAAAGGGAAACTATGCGCATCCCATGGGACCAGCGCCCTCAAAAATTTTGCTCAAAATGCAAGACCATCACTCCCTGGAACAGCGGTAACCGATGCCTGGTCTGTCAGCGCGAAAGAAGCCGGAAGTACTACGAACGGAAAGTGGCGTCCGGAGGTGAGTTTTCGGAGGAAATTAAAGCTCGACTCCGCTCAGAACATCCCGAGAAATGTCCGGGATGTAATACCCCCTGGGGCCAAGTTGAGGTCCATAGCCAGCATCCAAACACGCCCTGGCATTTCGATCATCATGTTTCGCCCCAGCATGGAGGCACTAACGCCGACAGTAACGCCAGGATAATGTGCTGGCGCTGCAATCTCGAAAAGCTGAACAAGCGCGTCTCAAACCAGCTCCCTTCATGACTTGAGATCGGTACACAAAAGCGGTACACATCGTGCGGTCGGCGAGCTTAGAACTCCTGCAAATTAAGCGGATTTCGATGGTGGCGATCCAGTCCTTTCCTGGGCACCAGCAAGGGGGTGCCCTCTTCTTTTCTAGTTCCATAACATTCGATGGGCGCGATCGGTGATCGCTGCCCGCTTGCGATCGGCAGATCGGAGCTGCATCGTCACGGGATTTACTGGTAGCCCGGCACCTGCCAGCTCCTTTGCATGGGGTTGTTTTCGATATTTTGGCGGGAGCCGCCGCCGGGCTGCGATCAGAAAACGAAAGCGCCCCTGGATCGGATCCAGGGGCGCTTTACGTCGAGCGTGTTCCGTGCGTTCGCTGCGTTACTCGGCGACCGTCTGCACGACGTTGCCGATCGGCCGGCCCGTTGCGATCGGCTTCTCGGTCTTCGCCATCATCGCGTCGTATTCGGGCAGCGTCTCGAGCTGGGTCTTGGCCTTCATCCAGACCACCTTGTAGCCGCCGGCCTTGAGCTTGCGGAGCAGCGTCGGCAGCGCCTGCGCGGTGTGCTTCTGCAGGTCGTGCATCAGGATGATGCCCTTGTGCTCCTTGTCGAGCTTGGTCATCACGTTGTTGATCACCTCGTCCGCGCTCTTGGACTTGAAGTCGTTGGAGTCGACGTCGACCGAGAACATCGCGATGTTGCGGGTGCCGAGATAGGCGGTTGTCGCCGGGGTGTGCGCCAGCGCCGGGAAGCGGAAGAACGGTGCCGGGTTGGCGCCCAGCGCCAGCTTCACCGCACTAAAGCCCTTCTCGATCTCGTCCTTGGCCTGCTGCTCGGTCAGCTTCTTGCTGGCGAGATGCGCATGCGACCAGGTATGGGCGCCGATGGTGTGGCCCGCGGCGGCGACCTGGCGCAGGATGTCCGGGTGATAGGTGGTGTGCAGGCCGATCGGGAAGAACACCGCCTTGGTGCATTCATCGGCCAGCGCCTTGAGCACGGCCGGCGTCGTCGGCCACGGACCGTCGTCGAAGGTCAGCACGACCTCCTTGTCGGTCAGGAAGTCATACTGCTTGTACTGCAGGAAACCGAAGCCCGGGCCGCCATTGGTGTC
This sequence comes from Bradyrhizobium sp. USDA 4538, assembly GCF_024171045.1. Lineage (NCBI taxonomy): Bacteria > Pseudomonadati > Pseudomonadota > Alphaproteobacteria > Hyphomicrobiales > Nitrobacteraceae > Bradyrhizobium > Bradyrhizobium sp. USDA 4538. The sequence goes on along the minus strand of NZ_JALJZE010000001.1, from coordinate 3,627,003 downwards.
GACCACGACGGTGCGGCTGATGCCGAGCGCATCGGGATTGGCGCATTTGGCCGCGGCCGCGACGGGGGCCGGCGCCGGCGCAGGAGTGGCGGCCGGTGCCGCGGCCTGGGTGGCATCGGCGCGCTTCGACAGCGCGGCGGTCGTCTCGACATCGTCCCTGGCGGCCTGCTTTGCCGCCGCAGGCAGCGGATCGGCCTTGGCCGCAGCCGTGGTTTGCGGAGGAGCCGCGTCGGCACGCGGCGAGGAGGTCCAGAACCACACGCCGGCGATCACGATCGCCGTTACAACACTGGCCAGCATCAGGCCCAACGCACTACGCATCGCTACACACTCTCTCGGAACTTAAGGATACGCCACAGCCGTAACGAGCGATTAATGCCAACAAGGTCTTAACGCGATCCCAACAAGGCGCCGGAAGGACAAGAAAAAGCGGGCGTTACCATGCGTGATGACCGTCACGGTCGGTTTCAAGCTTCTTCGCGGCACGGAAACGCTATAGAACCGGCGTCGCATTCCCTGGAGCCGTTTCCGCTCCGATGAAATCGGAACGGGGCTCCGGATTTCCTATTTGACGCGTTTTCTTCGCGCGAACCGGCACCCTTCGCGCGAAAACGCTTGAGAGGCTTTGAGAGATGATCCGATTTCTGTTTGCCGTCGTTCCGCTGGTTTTGTTGACGTCGGCCGCCTCGGCGCAGCAGCAGGGGCGGGATGCCTGCTCGCGCGATGCCTCGCGGTTCTGCCGCGCCCATCTCAGCGAGGGCGATCAGGTCGTATTGGCGTGCCTGAAGGAGCATCGCAGCCGCCTCAGCAAGGCCTGCCAGCAGACGCTCGCCGATCACGGGCAGTAGACCCATCGGCTGTCATTCCGGGGCATTGCGGAGCGATGAACCTCAGATGCGCAACTGCGCATCGGGGAATCTCGAGCTAATAATCTCCAGATTCCGGGTTCGTGCTATTCGCGCGCCCCGGAATGACAATGGAGAGACTACGTACTACTCCCCGCTGCGGTCGCGACCACCGGGATCACCTCCTTGGCGGCGCGGTCGGGGGTCTCGTCCTTCCAGCGCACCGATCCGAACGGACGCTCCAGCATCCGGCGCACGCGGATCGGCTCGGCGCCGATGTGGAAATCGGCGGCCTTCTGATGCAGTTCGCGCTCGATCTGCGTGGCGCGGTTGCGCTGGCGCAGGAAATCGAGCCAGGTCGGGCAATGATAGCGCTCGGTCCACAATTCGGGATCGGCGATGTCGCGGGCGATCGACCAGCCATAGGCGCCGTTGCGCTGGCGGCTGAGCTGCACGTCCTGCATCACGTTGTGGAAGGCGCGGGCATTGTCCTGCGCCACCCGGTATTCGATCTCGACCACCAGCGGCCCGCTGCGCCCGCTCAGTTGCAGCCGCACCTCGGGATCGGCCAGCGCATCCGTCGCGTCCTCGTTGCGGGCGCCGATCGGCGGCATCCTGAGCCAGATGCCGAGCAGCGGCGACAGCAGCATCAGACCGGCGGAGATCAACAGCGCCATCTCGACGCCGCCGACATCCGTGATGCGGCCCCAGCACCAGCTGCCGATCGCGATGCCGCCGGCGATCGCGGCCTGGAAGGCCGCCAGCGAACGTCCCGCGACCCAGCGCGGCGCGGAGAGCTGCACACCGATATTGAACAGCGCAATCGCCAGCATCCACACCGCTCCGGCAACCACCAGCGCGGCGGCGGTGATCACCGGCTGCTTGCTCACGGCAACCGCGGCGATCGCCGCGCCCATCGTCAAAGCGCAGACGCGTATGGCGGCTTCGCCGCTCAGCCGGCTGCGGATCTCGCTGATATTGAGCGCGCCGATCACCGCGCCCATGCCGAAGGCGCCGAGCATGATGCCGTAGGTCTGCGCGCCGCCATGCAGGAGGTCGCGCGCCACCAGCGGCATCAGCGCCGAGACCGAGCCGCCGATGATGCCGGTCACCATGGTGCGGGTCAGCACGATCTTGATCGACGGCGAATTGGTGATGTAGCGCACGCCGGAGACGATGGCGCGGTTCAGCCGCTCGCGCGGCAGCCGCGACGGCTCGCTGACGCGATTCCACAGGAACAGCACGACGAGCAGCGGCAGATACAGCACGGCATTGGCGGCGAAGGCCGCGACGGCGCCCGCGGACGCCACCACGATGCCGCCGATCGCCGGACCGAAGCTGCGCGCGATGTTGTAGCTGATGCCGTTCAGCGCGACCGCGGCGGGCAGCGTCTCCGGCGGCACCTGCTCGCTGACCGACGATTGCCAGGCCGGGCCGAACAGCGCCATGCCGCTGCCGACGACGAAGCACAGCGCGAGCAGGATGTTCGGCGTTACCAGATTGAGCCAGGCCAGCACGGTCAGGATGGTGGCGCCGGTCAGCGCGATCGCCAGCGACACCAGCGCGACGATGCGGCGGTCGTGCATGTCGGCGATGGCCCCGGCCGGCATCGAGATCAGCATTACCGGCAGCATCAAGGCGGTCTGCACCAGCGCGACCTTGTCGGCCTCCGCGGTCATCTGCGTCATCGCCCAGGCGGCGCCGACGCCCTGGATCAGGATGCCTAGATTGGAGAGCAGGCTCGCGAGCCAGATTCGCCTGAAGATTGAATGCCGCAACGGTGCAGTGATACTGTCGGAGCGATCGCGCGGTTCGGTCATATCCAGTTCCGGTTGGCCTGCTATGGCTTGTTGGACGATTCCGGCTGCACCAACTGATGCCCGCGAAACGCGTGTTCTGTCCAGCGATTACGGCATCCTTGGCGGGGACAGGGCACAGCTAAGGCACTGAAAGACCTGAGGAAGGCCGAGGAAAGTCGGGGGAAGGGGCCAATGGCGCTGTCGCGGCGGAGAATATTGCAAGGGGCCGGCGCCCTGTCCCTGCTGGCCGGCCGCCTCGGCGCCCCGGCCTTGGCTCAGCCGGCGCCCGCCGGTGACACCCCGCCGATTCTGTTCGTGCACGGCAATGGCGATCACGCCGCGCTCTGGATGACGACGCTGTGGCGGATGGAATGCAACGGGGTGCCGCGCGAGCGCATGGCCGCGATCAATTTCACCGATCCGCTGGCACGCACCGACGACAAGATCGAGCAGGCGAGCCGCTCCTCGACCGAGGACCAGCGCCGCGAGCTCGCCGAGGCGATCAGGGAGCTGAAGCAGAAGACCGGTGCGCCGCGGGTCGCACTGGTCGGCAGTTCGCGCGGCGGCAATGCGATCCGCAATTACATCAAGAATGGCGGCGGCGGCGACATCAGCCACGCAGTGCTGTGCGGCACGCCCAATCACGGTGTGTACGCGTGGGACGACGGGCTCGGCAACGAATTCAACGGGCGTGGTCCGTTCCTGCGCGGACTGAACGATGGCGACAGCGAAGTGACTGTTGGCACCCTGTTCCTGACGCTGCGCAGCGATGGGCTGGACAAATATGCGCAAGCCGACGGCCGCTTCGTCGGCAAGCCGGGCACGCCGACCAACGTCACGACGGAAGGCCCGGCGCTGAAAGGTGCGACCAATCTGGTGCTCGGCGCGGTCGATCATCGCGAGACCGCCTTTCATCCGCGGGCCTTTCGCGAGATCTACAAATTCATCGCAAGGCACGAGCCGTCGCGGATCGAGATCGTGCCGGAGACGGCGGTGAGGCTGAGCGGCCTCGTCACAGGCACGCCCGGCGGCGTGCCGACCAACCGGCCGGTGCCGGGGGCCACGGTCGACATCTATCGTGTCGCGGCGGAGACCGGCGAGCGCATCGGCGGCCCGCTGCACAGCTCGCAGACCGGCGCCGACGGTCGCTGGGGTCCGGCGCAGGTCGATCCGTCGTGGCCGCTCGAATTCGCGCTGACGTCACCCGGTACGGCGACGACGCACATCTATCGCTCGCCGTTTGTGCGCTCGTCCGAGATCGTGCATCTGCGCGCGGCGCGGCCGCTGGGACCGGCCGATGCCGGCGCAGGCGCGGTTGTGCTGATGTCGCGGCCGCGCGGCTATTTCGGCCTGCCGCGCGACATCGTGCTGTTCGACGGCAAGGAGCCGGCCGATGTAAAGCCCGGTGTGCCGACCGATTCGGTGACGACGCTGCGGCTCGCCGCGGACGATGTCGGCCGTCCGGTCGCCGCGATCTTCAACGGGGAACGCATTATGATGCGGGCCTGGCCGGCATCGGAAAATCGGATTGCGGTCGCCGAGCTGACTTATTAGGTCTTGTGCAGGGTCCGCGCGCCTTCTTGGCGCCGAGATCGCATGGCCGGATCGGCCGTCGCGTGAGGCAGGAAGCGAGGACCATGAGCATAGCCGAGGTCTACGATATCACGGTCGCGCGGCGGCCCCTGGTCCCGCCGGCCCCGCCGCGCGCGCCGGACGACATGGGCGCGTTCCAGCGCATGCGGGTGATGCGCAACTCGCCGATCGAGACCTGGGGCCAGCGTGCCTATGAGGACGACATCGTCCAGGGCCGTTTTCTCGGCCACTCGAGCTTCATCCTCAACACGCCGGATGCGATCCGCCATGTGCTGGTCGACAATTACGAGAACTACACCCGCACGCCGGCCGGCCTTCGCGTGCTGCGTCCGATGCTCGGCGAGGGGCTATTGATCGCCGAAGGGCGGGCGTGGAAACACCAGCGCCGCACGCTGGCGCCGGCGTTCACGCCGCGCGCGGTGACGACGCTGGTGCCTTATATGATTGCGGCGGTCGACGAGACCATCGCCAAGCTGAGCTCCGCCAGCGGCGGCCCGGTCGATCTGCGCGAGGCGATGCAGCGGATGACGCTGGAGATCGCCGGCCGCACCATGTTCTCGTTCGGCATGGATCGCCACGGCGCCGCGCTGCGCGACTTCGTGATGGAGTATGGCGACACGCTGGCGCGGCCGCACATGCTGGATCTGGTGCTGCCGTTGAATTGGCCGACGCCGCAGGATTTCCGCCGCGCCCGTTTCCGCAAGCGCTGGACCGCGTTCGTCGGCATGCTGATGGCCGAGCGACGTGCGGCCGGCAAGGATGACAACGCGCCGGCCCGCGACCTGTTCGACCTGATGGGCGCCGCGCGCGATCCTGAAACCGGCGAGGCCTTCACCGATGCCCAACTCGGCGACCAGGTCGCCACCATGATCCTGGCCGGCCACGAGACAACTGCGACCGCGCTGTTCTGGGCGCTCTATCTGCTGGCGCTCGATCCCCTGACCCAGGAACAGCTGGCAGCAGAAGTCGGGAGCGCGGCGACGTCTGGCGCGCTCGACATCGAGCGGCTGAAATTCACCCGCGCGGTGATCGACGAAACCATGCGGCTTTATCCGCCGGCGTTCCTGATCGCGCGTGCGGCAGGCGGTCCCGATACCATCGCGGGCCGTCCGGTCAGGAAGGGTGACGTAATCCTGATCGCGCCGTGGCTGTTGCACCGGCATGAGAAGCTGTGGCGCGATCCGAACGCGTTCGTGCCGTCGCGTTTCATGACGGGAACGCCGCCCGATCGGTTTGCCTATCTGCCGTTCGGCGTCGGCGCGCGGGTCTGCATCGGCGCGCATTTTGCGCTGGTCGAGGCGACGCTCGCGCTTGCGAAGATCATCGGCGCATTCCGCGTCGCGCTGGCGGACAAGGATCCGGTGTTGCCGATCGGCGTGGTGACGACACAGCCGAACCGCTCGCCGGTGTTTACGATCAAGCCGCGCTGATCTTGCGCGGCGGTGTCCCAATGCTCATCTAGGGGCTCACCATGAGCGATACGCAGGCCCATTTCGCAGTCCTCAGGCAGACGACCGATCCGGCCGTCGTCGATGCCATGCAGCAGCTGATCGCGGACGGTCATGACCGGGATCTCAATCGCATCAATCTGCTGGATTTCTCGAACCGCACCGGGCTCGACCAGGAGAAGGTAATCTCCGGCTTCCTGCATGCGTCGCGGCTCGGCCTGTTCGACATGAGCTGGAATGTGCTGTGCCCGGGCTGCGGCGGCGTGCTCGATGCGCATTCGACGCTGAAGTCGTTGCGCCATGACGACTACAATTGTGCGCTGTGCGCGGCCGGATACGAAGCGTCCGTCGACGATCTGGTCGAGGTCGCCTTCACCGTCAGCCCGCGCGTGCGCCGCATCGGCGCGCATGATCCGAATACGCTGCCGATCTGGGAGTATGTCCGCCAGATGTTCTGGAGCTCGGGCATCGAGCTCAACGAAGACTCGCTGGAGCGCCTGCTCAAGGAGGTGACGCTGGAATCGCTGGAGTTGCCGGCCGGCGAGAAGGCGCTGCTATCGCTGCAATTGCCGAAGCAGTTCCTGATCGTGTTCGAGCCGGTGACGCACTCGGCGCATTTCTTCGACGTGCAGGGCGAGCCGACCACCGAGCGCCAACAGTTCTCGATCGTGTTCAACAAGCTGCAGGCGCCGACCGGCACCACGGTGCTGCGGCCGGGGCCGCTCCGGCTGTCGCTGGACAACCAGACCGACACCCGCGTGCTGCCCGCTGTTTGGGTAGCGGCCGATGCGCTGCATGAGCTGCTCGGCAAGCGCAAGCCGATCCTCACCGCGAAGCGGATGCTGTCGAACCAGACCTTCCGCGATGTGTTCAAGGCCGACAACCTCACGGTCGACCAGCGGCTGAAGATCACCGCGCTCACCTTCCTGTTCACCGACCTCAAAGGCTCGACTGCGCTCTATGAACGGGTCGGCGATCTCGCCGCATTCGATCTGGTGCGCGCGCATTTCCACGCGCTGCTCGAGATCATCGCTTCCGAGCACGGCGCCGTGGTGAAGACGATCGGCGATGCCGTGATGGCGACCTTCATCCGGCCAGAGCATGCATTATCGGCGGGCCTGCGCATGCGGGCGGCGATGAAGCAGCTCAACACCGCGCGCGGCAAGGAAGATCTGATCGTCAAGATCGGCATCCATGAGGGGCCGTGCCTCGCGGTGACGCTCAACGAGCGGCAGGATTATTTCGGCCAGACCGTGAATATCGCAGCCAGGGTGCAGAGCCTGTCGACGTCGCAGGAAATCCATTTGACCCAGCCGGTGATGGAATCGGCTGAGGTCGCGGGCATCCTCGATCGCGCCGCGATCAAGCCGATCCAGAAGGAAGCGGCACTGCGTGGCATTGCCGACAAGCTCGTGGTGTACGAGATACCGTAGTTGAGCACATCGTCATTCCGGGATGGTCCGTCAGGACCAGACCTCAGATGCGCAATTGCGCATCGGGGAATCTCGAGATTCCGGGTTCGATGCTTCGCATCGCCCCGGAATGACTCAATCCATGTTGCCGAAACGTAATGTCGCAGCGGGAACCTGCGCGGATTGCACCGGTTCTGTTTCCACGCCATATAGATTTCAACGGAGCGGGATCCGGGAAAACTTGATAGCCGGAAAGATCACGCTCAATTCAGGCAGGCTTCATTCCACAGAGAGAACGATGCTCGACGGACTTCGCCAATTCATTGCCGATATCGTTTCCCCCGACGCCCAGGCCGACCGCACCTTCGATGACGGCGACTATCGCCTGGCGGCGACCGCGCTGCTGGTGCACGTCGTCTCGCTGGACGGCGAGCCGACGCCTGCCGAGACGCGCAAGCTGCACGGCCTGATCGAGAGCCGTTTCCAGCTCGACCGCGGCGCGGCCGACAAGCTGATCGCCTCTGCCATGCGCGTCGAGGGCGAGGCCGTCGATCTCTATCACTTTACCAGCGTCATCATGCGCTCGGTGAACGAGGAGGGACGGCTGCGCATCGTCGAGATGATGTGGGAGCTGGTCTATGCCGACGGTCAGGTCAGCGAGTTCGAGGACAATGTGGTCTGGCGCGCCGCCGATCTGCTCGGCATTTCCTCGCGCGACCGCATCGATCTCAAGCATCGGGTCGCCGAGAAGCAGGCGGCGCTGCCAAAGGGCCCATGGGGCACGGCGGACGCCGCAATCTGACGCGATTGCCCGCGCCGGCGGACGCATCGTCACCGGTATCACGGATGACGAAATTTTAATGTCCGCCGCGATTGTGGGCGATCCGACTGAAAATCTGGCGTTTCATCACAAAACCAGTGCCTCGCCGCTGTCCACAAGCTTACACACGGCTTGCGTCCCACCGCATGCCTATGCTCTCGTCGGCTTGTTGGGGACCTCACTAGAATTTGCAGTAAGAGTTTGAAACGTGACCGAGCGTGTGACGCTGATAACCGGGGCATCGGCGGGCATAGGCACCGAACTGGCGCGCGTGTTTGCATCGAATGGTCACCGTGTGGCGCTGGTGGCGCGGCGCGCCGACCGCCTGAAGGCGCTCGCCGACGAGCTCGGGGCCAAGGGCGGCGCAGCGCCGATTGTGATCCCCTGTGATCTCCAGCACGCCGATGCGGGCGACCGGATCGCGCAGGCCCTGACCGACGCCGGGGTCGAGGTCGAATTTCTCGTCAATAATGCCGGCTTCGGCCTGTTCGGCCGCGCCATCGAGCGCGACCGCGCCGAGCAGCTCAACATCATCAATGTCAATATCCGCGCGCTGACCGATCTGACGCTGCGCTTTGCCGACCAGCTGATCCGCAACCGCGGCGGCATCCTCAATCTCGGCTCGATCGCCGGATTTCTGCCGGGCCCCGGCATGGCCGTGTACTACGCCAGCAAGGCCTATGTGTTGTCGTTTACCGAGGCGTTGCGCTGTGAGCTGGCGCCGCAGGGCGTGCGTGTCACCGTGTGTTGCCCGGGCCCGGTACCATCGGAGTTTCAGGATCGCGCCGGGTTTGCCCCCGGATTCGATTCCGCCATCCTCAACGTTACGCCGGAAGAGGTGGCCCGCCAGGCCTATCGCGGGTTGATGGCCAACAAGCGCGCGGTGCTGCCCGGCGCCTTCATCAAGCTGGTGCCGTTTCTGCTCCGGCTGTTTCCGCGCTCCTTCATCCTGACGGCGGTCGGCGGATTTCAGCTCCGCAAGCGCTAGCTGTCCCTGAAAAGCGTCCCACTCGTCGCCATTAAGGCTGTTTCTGGCCCGGGATTTGCTTCGCCTGGGTGTGCGCAAACTCACACGATGTTAACGACCACTTAGCTATGATCGCGCCTTACGTGCCGAAACTTTAAGCAGAGGCAATGTCGTTCCGGTCTGACCAAAGCCGTGTCGTGGTGCCCTTCGCCAGCCGAAGGCCGACCGCGGTCACGGCTGAGATCTCGGACCAGACCCCGCTGCGGCCGGTGCTGATCGTGCTGCATCAGGAGACATCGACTCCCGGCCGGATCGGCAACGCCCTGCGCGCGCTGGGTTACCGCCTCGACATCCGCCGCCCGCGCTTCGGCGACGCGCTGCCCGAAACGCTCGACGCGCATGCCGGCGCGGTGATCTTCGGCGGTCCGATGAGCGCCAATGATGGCGACGACTATGTGCGGCGCGAGATCGACTGGATCGCCGTTCCGCTGCGCGAGCAGCGTCCGTTTCTGGGCATCTGCCTCGGCGCGCAGATGCTGGCGCGGCAGCTCGGCGCCGAGGTCGCGCCGCATCCGCAAGGCCGTGTCGAGGTCGGCTATTATCCGGTCAGGCCGACCGAGGCGGGCCGCGCGCTCTGCCCGGACTGGCCGGCGCGGGTCTATCACTGGCACGGCGAGGGATTTCAATTGCCCGCCGGCGCCGACCTGCTCGCGGCGGGCGATGATTTCCCGGTGCAGGCGTTCGAGTTCGACAACGCCTTCGGCCTGCAATTCCACCCCGACGTGACCTACGCGATGATGCATCGCTGGACCACGCTCGGTTGCGCGCGGATGGATTCGCCGGGCGCACAGCCGGGCCATCTGCACTTCGCCGAGCGTGCCGTCCACGATGCCGCCGAGCGCGCGTGGCTGAAGCATTTCATCGACGGCTGGATCGCGCGCGTGCCGCAGCGGCAGCTGCTGCAGGCCGCGGAATAGCCGCCACGCGGAATTTCGCGCCGGCTTTTCGTTCTGGTGAATGTGCTACTGTCGGCCGCCGCGCGCAGGCCGCATCGCCGCGCGTATCAATAACAACAAGGCACAGGGAGATCGCCGTGAGCTACGAGCACATCCTCTATGAGGTCAGCGACAGGATCGCGACCATCACGCTCAACCGCCCCGATCGCATGAATGCGTGGACCGCGATCATGGAGCGCGACGTGCGCCACGCGATGGAGGCGGCGGCCAACGACGACAACGTTCGCGTCATCGTGCTGACCGGCGCGGGCCGCGGCTTCTGCGCCGGCGCCGACATGGACGCGCTGAAGGGAATCGATCCCAACGAGGTCAGGCGCGGCGAGAATATCCCGTTCGACATGAACCGGCGCGCCGACTGGCAGACGCGCTACGCCTACTACCCCGCGATCAGGAAGCCGATCATCGCGATGCTCAACGGCGCCACCGCCGGCATCGGCCTGGTTCACGCGCTCTATTGCGATTTGCGCTTCGCCGCCGACACCGCGGTGTTCACCACCGCCTTCGCGCGGCGCGGCCTGATCGCCGAACACGGCATCAGCTGGATGCTGCCGCGTATCGTCGGCCACGCCAATGCGCTCGATCTGTTGATGTCGGCGCGGCGGGTGTCGGCCGAGGAGGCGCTGCGCATCGGCCTCGTCAACCGGCTCTCTTCGCCGGAGAAGCTGCGCGAGGAGACCTATGCCTATGCCCGCGACCTCGCCGATTTCGTCTCGCCGAGCGCGATCGCTGTGATCAAGCGCCAGATCTACGACGTGCCGTTCCAGACGCTCGCCGAAGCCACCATCGATGCCAACCGCGAGATGCAGATCGCGCTGAAGGGCAATGATTTCAGGGAAGGCGTCGCGAGCTTTGTGGAGAAGCGGCCGCCAAGGTTTACGGGGACGTGAGGGGGCTAACGGACAAAGTCCGTCTTCGCCCTTTGGGCTTCGCCGGACACCACGCTTCGCCCTCCAGGCTCCTGCGCGGCTGCGCCACGCGTAGCCCGAAGGGCGAAGCGTGGTGGAGCCAGGCGGGATCGAACCGCCGACCTCGTCATTGCGAACGACGCGCTCTCCCAGCTGAGCTATGGCCCCATCGCGGCCGGGTGTTGCTGAGTATCCCGGCCGTCAGTCGGGCGCCATTTACAGTCCCGCCCAAGGTCAAGTCAAGAACGGTGAAAGCGCGGTTTTCGGCCCGTCCCGCCGGGAACTTCCCTTGTTTGCGGGGGGATGAACCGATATCTAGGGCGTGATCCCGACCCGGCGGACCGCGCGAGCGCCCAGCGCATAGCGGTTTTCCGAAACGATCCCGCTCAAACAAGAAGCGCGATGGCGGCTCAGTCCGGTCTCGTTGCGCCTCAATCGGTTGTCTTACCCGCGAGCCCCCCTCATATGCGCGCTGTTCTCGACATCGTCATCATCATCCTCGACCTCTATGTCTGGCTGCTGATCGCCTCCGCCATCCTGTCCTGGCTGGTCGCCTTCAATGTGGTCAACACGCGCAACCAGTTCGTTTCCGCGGTGGCCGAGTTCCTCTACCGGATCACCGAGCCGGTGCTGCGGCCGATCCGCAACGTGATGCCGAATCTGGGCGGGCTCGATATCTCGCCGATCATCGTGATCCTGATCATCATGTTCATCCAGCGGGTGATCGCCTATTACATCTATCCCAACGTGATCTGACCCTTTCTCGACGGGGCCTTGATGGATCCGTGGCGCTATTCCACCGAGGGCATCAGCATCGCGCTGCGCGTGACGCCGCGCGGCGGCCGCGACGACATCGACGGGATCGAGACGCTGGCCAACGGCCGTTCGGTGGTGAAGGTGCGGGTGCGCGCCATCGCTGAGGGCGGCGAGGCCAACCGTGCGGTGACTGAGCTGCTGGCCAAGGCGCTTGGCGTGCCGAAAGCCAGGGTGAAGCTGTTGTCCGGCGCCACCTCGCGGCTCAAGCAGGTCGCGGTGGACGGCGATCCGAAAGGGCTCGGCGATACATTGAGGAAGCTGACGGCGGCCAAGCCGAACCAGCAGACAAGGGACTGACATGACTGCCCGCATCATCGACGGAAAAGCCATCGCCGCCGAGCTTCGCGCCCGCGTCGCCGACGAGGTCGCCCGCGTCAAGCGCGACCACCAGCTCACGCCGGGGCTCGCCGTCGTGCTGGTCGGCCATGATCCCGCGAGCGAGGTCTATGTCCGCAGCAAGCACACCCAGACCCAGGCCGCCGGCATGGCCTCGTTCGAGCACAAGCTGCCGGAGGATGTGTCGCAGGCCGATCTGCTGGCGCTGATCGCGCGGCTCAACCGCGATCGCATGGTGCATGGCATCCTGGTGCAGCTGCCGCTGCCGAAGTCGCTGCAGACCGAGACCGTCATCAACGCGATCGATCCGGCCAAGGACGTCGATGGCCTGCACCCCGACAATGCCGGCCGGCTCGCCGGGGGCCTGGCGGCACTGTCGCCCTGCACGCCGCTCGGCTGCATCATCCTGACCAAGAGCGTGCACGCCTCGCTCGAAGGCATGAACGCGATCGTGATCGGCCGCTCCAATCTGGTCGGCCGTCCGCTGGTGCAATTGCTGCTGAACGAGAATGCGACGGTGACGATCGCGCATTCGCGCTCGCGCGATCTGCCAAAGCTCTGCGCCCAGGCCGATCTGGTCTATGCCGCGGTCGGCCGGCCCGAGATGGTGCGGGGGGACTGGCTGAAGCCGGGCGCGACGGTGATCGATGTCGGCATCAACCGCATTCCGGTGCCCGGCGGCAAGCCGAAGCTGGTCGGCGATGTCGCGTTCCAGGAAGCGCTCAATGTCGCCGGCGCAATCACGCCGGTGCCCGGCGGCGTCGGGCAGATGACGGTGGCGTGCCTCCTGGTCAACACGCTGCGCGCCGCCTGCGCGATTGCCGGCCTGCCGGCGCCGGCGGTGTGAAATGCTCCCTCGCCCCGCTCTTGCGGGGAGAGGGTTGGGGTGAGGGGCCCCTCTCCGAGGTGGGATTGTCGAAAGACCTGTACCCCCTCACCCGGATCGCATTCCGCTCCGCTACATGCGATCCGACCTCTCCCCGCAAGCGGGGCGAGGTTAGTCACTTCTTCTTCGCGCGCTCGATGCCTTCGAGGATCAGCCTGCGGGCTTCGTCGGCGTCGCCCCAGCGCAGCACCTTCACCCACTTGCCTTTCTCGAGGTCCTTGTAGTGCTCGAAGAAGTGCTGGATCTGCTGCAGCGTGATGTCGGGCAGGTCGCTGTAGTTCTGCACCTTGTCGTAGCGCTGGGTCAGCTTCGACGACGGCACCGCGATGATCTTCTCGTCGCCGCCGGCCTCGTCCTCCATCAGGAGCACGCCGACCACCCGGACGCTCATCACCGCGCCCGGCACGATCGCGCGGGTGTTGACGATCAGCACGTCGCAGGGATCGCCGTCGCCGGACAGCGTGTGCGGGATGAAGCCGTAATTGCCGGGATAGCGCATCGGCGTGTAGAGGAAGCGGTCCACCACGAGCGTGCCGGCTTCCTTGTCCATTTCGTACTTGATTGGCTCGCCGCCGACGGCAACCTCGATGATGACGTTGACGTCGTGGGGCGGATTTTTTCCGATCGATATGGCGTCGATACGCATGGATTGCTCCGCGTGGCCTCTGGAAGTTGAGAACGATGTGATTTTTTGGTTGGCGCCGCCGGGCCGCGAAACGGCTCCCGGCCCGGCCTTGGGGCCGGGCTGGCCGACGCGCGCAGCGCTTGAGGCTGGTTTAGCCTTGCTGCAGCTGCGAGAGAAGCAGGATTTTCAGTTGGCCCAGGCGAAAGCGACCTTGTCGAGCGACTTGGGCCCGAACCGCTCCGAGGAGCGCGCCACCATCCGGCCGCCCAGCGCACGGTAAAACTCGGTTGCCGGCTCGTTGTCGGAGAGCGCCCAGATCACCATGCTCTTGAGGCCGCTCTGCATCAGGTCGCGGCGAGCGGAGGCGAACAGGCGCCGGCCGAAGCCAAGCCCCTGGAATTCCGGCCGCAGATAGAGCTCGTAGATCTCGCCTTCGAAATGCAGGCTGCGGGCGCGGTTGCGGCCGTAATTGGCGTAGCCTGCGACCCGGTCGCTGAACACCAGCACGCTGACGCGGCTGCCCTTGCGGATGGCGCTGTCCCACCACTGCGGGCCGCGGCGATTGATCAGCTTTTCGAGTTCGGCGCCGGGGATGATTCCCTGATACGCCGAGCGCCAGGCTTCGTCATGGGTAGACGCCACCGCCGCCGCGTCTGCAGCTTTGGCCGGCCGGACCTCGATTAGCGTTGTGCTCATGCCTGTAATCAAAGCAAGTCGGCGGGCCGCCTTCAAGGTCCATCGTTAATTATCGGTTAATCTGTGGATTTTTTGCATCAGTGTCGTGAGAACTTGTTCCGAAAGAGGACACTTGCCGGAGTTCAAGCGGCCAACCGCCGATCCGGAGCTGTGCAAAGCGTGTATCGCGAGCGCAATATGACACTGCCATAGTTGGAAAAAGCTCATTCGGGGGCTGATTCGCGGCCAGGATTCTGCGGGCGAATCCAGACGCGATGTGGGTACTCCGACCGCGCCACGCCTGCGCCGCCGCAGTGGATTTTCGCGCCCGACCGGCCTATGGCAGCGGCGGTATTTGTGCGCGCCGAAGTTGGCCTGATTACGAGCGGACTGCGATGACGCTCTACTTCCTGATCAAATATCTGCACGTGCTCGGGGCCATCGTGATCCTGGGCACCGGGACCGGCATCGCCTTCTTCATGCTGGCGGCGCATCGCACGCAGGATGTGGCGTTCATCGCGCGCACAGCGGCGACCGTCGTGATCGCGGACATGATCTTCACGCTGAGTGCCGTGCTGCTTCAGCCGGTGAGCGGCGGACTGCTGATGCTGTTGTCGGCAACGAGCATCACCGAGCGCTGGCTGGCGGTTTCGCTTGCGCTCTACGCGCTGGCCGGCGTGTTCTGGGTTCCCGTCGTCTTCATGCAGATGGAGATGCGCAATCTCGCGCAGGCGGCCGTCGAAAAAGGTCTTCCGCTGCCGCCGCGTTATTTTGCGCTGTTTCGCCGCTGGTTCCTGTTCGGTATTCCCGGCTTCGGCTCCGTGATGATCATCCTCTGGCTGATGATCGCGAAACCATTTTAGCGCAGTGTCGTCATTCCGGGGCGATGCGAAGCATCGAACCGCAGATGCGCAATTGCGCATCGGGGAATCTCGAGATTCCGGGTTCGCTTCGCACCCCGGAATGACGCCAAATAGTCTGGGGCCTCATGAGTGACGACGCATCACACAACATCCTCGTGCTCGGCGCCTCGGGCCTGATCGGGCGCACGATCACCGACGATCTGAGGGCGCGCGGCTTTCACGTGATCGGGGTCGCGCGGCATTTCACGCCGGCGCAGAAAATCAGCGCGACCGACCTCGAGCTGCCTGTCATGTCGATGGATGCCGCGGCGCTGACGCAGCTGCTTCGCACGCATGAGGTCAACATCGTCGTGAACTGCCTCGGCGTGCTGCAGGATGGCCCGGGCAGCGACACAAGCGCGGTGCATTGCGACCTCGTCGCGCGGCTGTTGCAGGCGATCGGTGACAGCCACCGCGCCATCCGTCTCGTCCACATCTCGATTCCCGGCACGGCCGATGCGGACCGCACCGCCTTCAGCACCACCAAGCGCGCGGCCGAACGGCTGATCGTGGCGTCCGGGATTCCCCATGCAATCCTGCGTCCGGGCTTCGTGATCGCGCCGTCGGCCTATGGCGGCAGCGCCATGCTGCGCGCGCTGGCGGCGCTGCCGGTCGATCTGCCGGCCAATGAGACCGCGACGCCGTTCCAGCCGGTCGCAGTCGAGGATATCGCCGCCACCATCGCCTGGCTTGCGGCGCGCGATGTCGCCGATGAAGCGGTGCGATCGGTGACCTGGGACCTGATGCAGAAGCAGCCGATTTCGCTCGGCGGCGTCATCGCCCAGTTCCGCCGGTCGTTCGGCACGGCAAAGCATGTCCGGATCGCGACGCCGCCGTTCCTGATCGATCTCGGCGCCCGTCTAGGCGATCTCGCAAGCCGGCTCGGCTGGCTGCCGCCGCTGCGCTCCACCGCGATCGCCGAGCTGCGCCGCGGCGTCACCGGCGATCCCGCAGGCTGGATGCAAGCGACCGGCATCGTGCCGAAGACAATCGCGCAAGCGGTCGGCGGGCGCCCCGCGACCATTCAGGACAAATGGTTCGCGCGGCTGTTTTTGATCAAAGCGCTGATCTTCGTAAGCCTCGTGCTGTTCTGGGTCGCATCCGGCTTCATCGCGCTGGTGATCTCCTATGACGCCGCGGCAGGCATTTTGCGTGCGCACCATTTCCCGCCGGCTTTGGTCGGGCCGGTGACGGTGTTGACCAGCCTGATGGACATGAGCATTGGGGTGCTGATCGCGATCCGCCGCACCGCGGCGTTCGGTCTGATCGCAGGCATCATCGCCTCGCTCGGCTACATGGCGGGATCGGCGATCCTGACGCCGGATCTCTGGATCGAGCCGCTCGGCGCGCTGGTGAAGACGGGACCTGCGATCGTGCTGATGCTGGTCGCGCTGTTGATCCTGGATAACCGGTAGCGTTTTCGAGCGAAGTGGGAACCGGTTCGCGTGAAGAAAACGCGTTGAGGGAATCGAGATGAGCACTTGGCCCGACGACGACGTGATCCTCTATGACGGCGTCTGCATCTTCTGCTCGCGCTGGGTCCGCTTCGTCATCGCCCGCGACACGGCACGCCGCTTTCGCTTCACGCCGATCCAGTCCGGCTACGGCACGCGGCTGGCGAAGACCTTCGGCATCGATCCTGACGACCCCGACACCAACGCCGTCGTCCATGGCGGCGTCGCCTACATGAAATCCGACGCGGCGCTGACGGTGCTGAGCCATCTGCCCGGCTGGGGCTGGACCCGCACGCTGTTCGCGGTCCCCAAGCCGCTGCGCGACGCCGTCTACAGCCTCATCGCCCGCCACCGGTACAAGATCTTCGGGAAATACGAGACGTGCTTCGTGCCCGACGCGGATATGCGGGCGAGAGTGCTGGAGTAGAGGCCGAAGGTCGGAGACTATTCAAATAGTAAGAGCTACTTTAGATTGAATGGCGTTGAGATAGTTGTGCGCGAAGGTTTCTTTTATGACCAAGGCAGTTTTTACTTCAAAAGTTACACCGAGCTACAAGGATCTGCCCGAAGAGAGGTATCACTTTCCGCGCACATACCTAAATTATGTCCAGCAGACCGTCGGCGACTACATCGTCTACTACGAACCACGAAGATCGAGCTCTGACCTTTCAAGTAGGGGAGGTCGTCAATCTTATTTCGGTGTCGCTCGCGTTAGTTCAGTGATTGAAGACGTCGAATTACCAGACCATTACTTTGCAATTATCGATGGCGCGACGTATCTGGATTTCGACACGGTCGTCCCGTTTCAGGAGCAGGGCGAATACTACGAGAGTGCACTCGAGAAGGATGATGGCAGCACCAACAAGGAGCGTTTGGTCGAGCTGTACGGCTCATCCCCGATAATGAATTCGACCGGATCTTGCGAGCTGGGTTTGCGCCAATTCTTGGCGAGGTGCCTTCGCCGGAGGCGCCGTCGCCACTTGGATATTCTGAACCGCCGACACCGTTCGAACGACCAGTTGTCGAAATGGTTGTTTCCCGGCCGTTTCGAGAAAAATCATTTATGCACAGTGTACGAGCGGCCTATTCCAATAGATGTGCCATTACAGGTTTGCGGTTGATCAACGGCGGGGGCCGGCCCGAAGTGCAGGCCGCACACATTCAGCCAGTGGCGTCAAACGGACCTGACTCAGTTCGAAACGGGCTGGCGTTGTCCGGAACAGTGCACTGGATGTTTGATCGAGGACTGATCTCGATTGGCGACGATTACAAGATACTAGTTTCCAAGAATCACGTTCCCGAAGATGCCGTTAGGCTTCTCAATCAAAGCGGATTGATCAATCTTCCGAAAGATCAGACCCTTTATCCAAACCCGCACTATCTGAAATTCCACAGAGACGTTGTTTTCAAGAAGTGAGACGGCCTCACTGCCGGGCAACTATTCTGGTCGGTTGGTCGCCACCACTTCCCTCGCCGCTCGCTCCCCCGAATCCCGCGCGCCGTGCGCGGTCGAGAAAAACTCCGGCGAAGTCGCTTCGCCGGCGAAGAACAGCCGGCCGTCGACCGGCGCGGCCAGTACGGCGCGCTTGTCCGCGTGGCCGGGCAGTGCGTGCGAATAGGAGCCGCGGGCGAACGGGTCGTGGGCCCAGCGGGATTCGCTGAGCGGCTTCAGCTTGCGGCGGAAATCATTGCCGAGGAAGGAGACGATCTCGTCGATGCTGTGCGCGGCGATGGCGCCGTCGCCGGCATCTTCAAGCTGTTGCGCAAAACGGCCACCGAAGAAACCTTCGATGCAGGGCTGGCCGAACGGGCGGATGTGATAGGTGCCCATCTCGGTGCGCATGGTGGCGCCGCGCAGATTGCCTTCCTTCGGCAGCGCCTCGGGCTCGGCGAGCGCCAGCGTCACCTTGTCGGCGAGGCCGAGCGGCAGGCCGCGCGCGGCGTCGAGCTTGTCCGGCAGCGCAGGCGAAAAGCGGATCGCCTCGTCGGCGATCAGGTTGGTCGGCACGGTGACGATCACCTTGTCCGCCTCAAGCGCGCCGCGCGAGGTCTCGATGCGGATCCGCTTGCCGGAGTGATCGATCAGGCTGACCTCGCAGTTCAGCGCCACCGGCACCTGCGCGCCATAGGCCGCGACCAGCGCGCCATAGCCGCGCCGCACCCGCCAATTGATGTCGGTGTCCTCATAGGCGTCGACGTCGAGGATCGAGACCTGGTCGAGCTCGCAACCGTTCACATAAGTGGAGATCGCATCGATCATCGGGTTCCAGCGGTTGCCGGGCTCGAGGTACAGGCTGGCCGGGCAGTCCTTGCCGTGCCGCGCCGCCTGCTCGATGCGGTCGTAGAATTGGTCGAGTGCGTGCGTGAAGTCGTCGCGAGCGGCCTGCGGGAACGCCTCGCCATAGGCGCGCTCGCGCCACGGCGGCAAGTCCTTGTTGAGCTCGAAGTTGAGTTGCCGGGCGATGCCGACAAAGCTGTTCCGGTCGGCCGAGTGCAGCCAGCCGCAGCCGACGTCGAACACCACGTCAGGCGCGGCCTGAATCGTATGCGCGCGGCCGCCGAGGCGGTCGCGGGCTTCCAGCACGATCGTGGAGAGGCCGGAGTCCTTCAGCGCATTCGCGGCACCGAGGCCGGCGGCGCCGGCGCCGATGATGGCAACATCGACCGTGGAGGGAGGGGAAGTCATGTCCCGGCTCTAGCACGTCCGCCGCCGGGCCTGAAGCCGCCACATGCATGACTGTCATCACCCGCGCAGGCGAAGGCGGGTGATCCAGTATTCCAGAGACAGTAGCGATTGAACTGATGGGCCGCGGCGTACTGGATGCCCCGGTCGAACCGGGGCATGACAGCTTACGCCACCGCTTCCTTGGCCTTTTCGGCGCGCTTGCGGTCGTTCGGGTCGAGGTGCTTCTTGCGCAGTCGGATCGACTTCGGCGTCACCTCGACGAGCTCGTCGTCCTCGATATAGGCGAGCGCCTTTTCCAGCGTCATCCGGATCGGCGGCGTCAGGCGCACCGCCTCGTCCTTCGAGGTGGTGCGGATGTTGGTGAGCTGCTTGCCCTTCAGCACGTTGATCTCGAGGTCGTTGTCGCGGGTGTGCTCGCCGACGATCATGCCCTTGTAGACCTTCCAGCCCGGCTCGATCATCATCGGGCCGCGGTCTTCCAGCTTGAACATCGCATAGGCCACCGCTTCGCCCTGGTCGTTGGAGATCAGGACGCCGTTGCGGCGGCCCTGGATCTCGCCCTTGTAAGCGGCATAGCCGTGGAAGATGCGGTTCATGATCGCGGTGCCGCGGGTGTCGGTGAGCAGTTCGCCCTGGTAGCCGATCAGGCCGCGGGTCGGCGCGTAGAACACCAGCCGCAGGCGGTTGCCGCCGGAGGGGCGCATCTCGATCATCTCGGCCTTGCGCTCGCTCATCTTCTGCACGACGACGCCGGAATGCTCCTCGTCGACGTCGATCACGACTTCCTCGATCGGCTCCTGCCAGGCGCCGGTCGCCTCGTCCTTCTGCAGCACGACGCGCGGGCGCGACACCGAGAGCTCAAAGCCCTCGCGGCGCATGGTCTCGATCAGGATCGCGAGCTGCAATTCGCCGCGTCCGGAGACTTCCATGGAATCCTTGTCGGCGGCCTCGACGACGCGCAGCGCGACATTGCCCTCGGCCTCGCGCATCAGGCGGTCGCGGATCATGCGCGAGGTCACCTTGTCGCCTTCGGTGCCGGCGAGCGGCGAGTTGTTGACGATGAACGACATCGACACCGTCGGCGGATCGATCGGCTGCGCCGGCAGCGGCGTCTCGACGGTGGGATCGCAGAAGGTGTCGGCGACGGTGCCCTTGGTGAGGCCCGCGATCGCGACGATGTCGCCGGCCTCGGCCTCCTCGAGCGGGGTCCGCTCAAGGCCGCGGAAGGCGAGGATCTTGGTCAGGCGGCCGCTCTCGATCAGCTTGCCGTCGGCGGACAGCACCTTGACCTGCTGGTTCGGCTTGATCGAGCCCGAGGAGATGCGGCCGGTGATGATGCGGCCGAGATAGGGGTTGGCCTCGAGGATGGTGCCGATCATGCGGAACGGACCTTCCTCGACCTTCGGCGGCTCGACATGGCGCACGATCAGGTCGAACAGCGGCTGCATGCCGAGGTCCTTCGGACCCTCCGGGCTCTCCGCCATCCAGCCCTGCTTGGCCGACCCGTACAGAATCGGGAAGTCGAGCTGCTCTTCGGAGGCGTCGAGCGCTGCGAACAGGTCGAACACCTCGTTGATGACTTCGGTCGGGCGTGCGTCGGGACGGTCGACCTTGTTGATCACGACGATCGGCTTCAGCCCGATCTTGAGCGCCTTCGACACCACGAACTTGGTCTGCGGCAGCGGGCCCTCGGCGGCGTCGACCAGCACCAGCGCGCCGTCCACCATGTTGAGGATGCGCTCGACCTCACCGCCGAAGTCGGCATGGCCGGGGGTGTCGACGATGTTGACGCGGATGTCCTTCCACTGCACCGAGGCGGCCTTGGCCAGGATGGTGATGCCGCGCTCGCGCTCCAGGTCGTTGGAGTCCATGGCGCGCTCGGTGACCTTCTGGTTCTCGCGGAAGGTGCCGGATTGCTGCAGCAGGCGGTCGACGAGGGTGGTCTTGCCGTGGTCGACGTGGGCGATGATGGCGACGTTGCGAAGGTTCATGGCTCTTCTTCTGGTCGTGCAATGGTCAGATGCGCGATCTCGCCGGACCAGTTTGGCCGGCCGCTCGCTCGCGTGGCCCATTCGGGCCCGGATCACGCTCATACCCAAGAAATTTGACGGGGACGCATCACCCCAAAAAGGAAGCCCGGTCAGAGGACCGGGCACCTTGCGCGTTGCGGCGCAATATAGTCAGAAAACGCCAAAAAACAATGATTTATTGGCTGTTTGGAGGGCTGATTTTGGTTCCAAAGGCGGTTTTCGAGGGGCTTTCAGGTCTTACTTCCGGGTAATCGCGAACACGATCAGGCCAAGCCCGCCCAGCGCCACCAACATCACGAACATGGTGATGGGGTCGCCGCCGGCGCCGGCGCTCATCTTGGCGTTGAGAATGGCGCACAGGACCCCCGGGATCAGCAGGATCACCCCTACCACCAGCATGAGGGCGGTCAGGCAGCCGTTGCGCTACCCGGGTTCCGGAGGCCTGTATGGCGGGGGTGTGTCGGAATTGCTCACGGGATTTGCCGATCTAGCGCTCTCGCGGACGCGTCGCCAACCAGACCAGCCAGCCACCAACGAGGGCGATCGCGAGAATGACGAGCAGGATAGGGAGGTCGGCCGCTCTGAACGATATGCCGGATTTGAGGCCGGCCATCACGACGCATAAGGCGGGAAGCAACAACACGATGCCGACCAGGAGCATCAGCATCGACAGGCAGCCTTCCGCCGCCGAAGGCGGCGTTGGTGGTCGTTCCGGGGGCGTGTCGTCGGTGTCGGACATGCGTCGTCGAATGGTCCGTCAGCGCCTTCCCGTGATCGCGGCGCGGATCAGCATCACGCCGGCAAAGCAGACCGCGAGTCCAAGCAGAATCAGGAAGAGAATGGAGGGATCGGTCTTCGACTCGCTCAGGACGCCGAACCCGAACAGCAGGGCGCAGAGCCCGGGCAGCAGCAGGATCAGCCCGAACACCACCATGAACGCGGTGGCGCAGCCGCTGCGTGGCGACGGCGGCGGCGGGACGTATTTGTAGGGTGGCTCCGATGGTGCAGGCGGGATGGGCGGTGGATTGGTCTCGCTCATCGCGGCACCTCCTCGCCTTGCCGGGCTTCACGGTAGGTCTGGCCGGCCAGCGCGGCGCGGATGCCGTCGATCTTTCCGTCACGGTAGAACAGATTGTAGGTGTCGAACGGGATGATCGCGCCGCTCTCGGTGACGAAGTGGATGCAGCTTCGCTTGACGTTGCCGACGCAGAAATTGAAGCGGTCGAGAAACTGCACGATGGTGACGCGGAACACGTTCTCGTAGGTCAGCCCCTCCGGCACCTCGAAGCTCGGGAGACAGCACAGCAATTCGCAGACCCGCTCCGAGGTGTTCAGCGGCCCCGACGACAGCGAGAACAGGTCGACAAACTTCTCCCGCAACACCGGATATTTCTCGGGGCTGATGGTGTTGGGCATCACGGCGATGAGCTGCTCCTGCGGGATCAGCGACGTCAGCGGCAACACCTTGTCGCCGTTGCGCAGGCCGTAGCCGATCGAGATGCTCTCGGGATTGCAGGGCAACGGGATCATGTCGTCAGCGCCGAACACCCCGGTCTCGATCACGCGCCGGCGAATCTCCGACAGCATGATGCGGTCGGTGTCCTTGTTGAAATGCTCGTTACGGCCGGCATCCTGCACCGGCTGCAGCGTGACGCCGCGGACGCACTTCCAGGTCAGCGCGTGGCGGACGATGTCGCCGATCTCGCCGTCGTTGATGCCGCGCTTGATGGTCGCGACCAGCGTGGTCGAGACGCCGTGTCGCTCGAGACTCTCCAGTGCCTGTTGGCGGATTTTTCGCAAATCCGCACCGCGCAGATTGACCAGCGCCTTGCGCTGCAGCGAATCGAACTGCAGGTAGACTTCCAGCCCGCGCTTGTTCTCGGCAAGCTTGGCCACGAAATCAGGCTCGCGCGCGATCCTGAGGCCGTTGGTGTTGATCATGACATGGCGGATCGGGCGGGCGCGCACCGCATCCAGGATCGCGAAGAAATCCGGATGCAGCGTCGGCTCGCCGCCGGATATCTGCACCAGATCGGGCTCGCCCTCGCTCGCCACCAGTGCGTCCAGCATCTTCTCGATCTTCGCCAGCGGCGTGAAGCGGGTCCGCGTCGGCGAGGAATCCGCAAAGCACACCGGGCAAGTCAAATTGCAATGCTCGGTAATCTCGATCAGCGCCAGGCAGGAGTGCTGCTCGTGGTCCGGGCACAGCCCGCAATCATAGGGGCAGCCGAATTCGGTGTGGCGCTGGAACGCGAGCGGCCGGTCGCCGGGCTTGATGAAGTCCTTGCACAGCCGCCAATAGGCCGCATCCGTCGAGACCAGCGTCGACTGCACGCCATGCTGCTTGCAGCGCTTCTCGTACCAGACCTCGTTGCCTGATATCTGGATCTTGGTCGGCACCAGGGCCAGGCAGGTTTCGCATAGCGACTGGGTCTGGCCCCAGAAGATGTAAGGGCGGGCCTTACGCAGCGGCGCGTTCATGCTTCAAGCTCACATTCGGCGCCGTCGCCAGCATGACGGCGGCGTAAATCATGACAAACAGCGACAGCAGGTGAAACAGCGAGAATGGTCCGATCAGCGCGCCATAGGGCTTGATGAACTCCCACAGGAAGCGCTGCAGCCCGTAGTAGAACAGCACGAGGTAGAATCCGTTGGTGATGACGGCGGCATTTCGGTTCAATACCGCCCAGACATAGAATGCCGCGAACGCCGCCATCGCCAGGCTTTCATAGAGCTGCACCGGATGGCGCAGCACGCCGTCGCCGAAATCATGGCCCCAGGGCAGCGTGGTCGGCGTGCCATAGGTGAAATCCTCGAGCCCCGCGAAATAGCAGCCGAGACGGCCGACCGCGACGCCGATCGCAAGCGGTAGCGCGAACCGCGCGCCGGTGCGCAGCGAAATCCCGTGTCGCCATTTGTAGAGCTCGATCGCGACGATGCCGCCGGCCAGCGCGCCCTCGACCGAGCGGGCGACGCCTGCCATGCCAGAGAACCACAGGTTCAGCGTGCCGAAAATGTAGGCGCCGATCCCGGCGCCGAACACCAGCGCGGCGATGTAGGGCAGCTCGAAGGATTGCCGGGGGAATTGCAGCCCGCGCCGGCGCGACAGCCACCACATGGCGAGCGCGGCCGCGCCCCATGCTGCAACGTCGAAGACGGCGTGAAGTTCAGCCCCACTCATGA
This sequence comes from Bradyrhizobium sp. USDA 4538, assembly GCF_024171045.1. Classification (NCBI taxonomy): domain Bacteria; kingdom Pseudomonadati; phylum Pseudomonadota; class Alphaproteobacteria; order Hyphomicrobiales; family Nitrobacteraceae; genus Bradyrhizobium; species Bradyrhizobium sp. USDA 4538. The sequence continues at coordinate 3,602,605 of NZ_JALJZE010000001.1, read as the reverse complement.
GGCGAGTGTAGCTTGATTTTCGCGGTCCGCGATAGCGGCTTCCCGATTGCAATGGCGGGGCCAGATTATCAACCGTCCTCGTGGGAGCGGCGGGCTGATGGAGCACGCCGGCGACGCCGGCCCGCGCAAAACGACAAAGGCTGTAACCGCGCCAGAACGGATATAGCCGATGTTACGGCGTCCATCCGAAGCGCTATATCCGAACTGACGGCTGGGCTTTCGACCTTCCCAGGATGACATTCTGTCCGGAGTGCAAAACCCGTCCCGATTGCGCGGAGCGATTGCGATGAGGAAGGCTACGATGGATTTTTCGCGGATGTCGGATGGGATCCGGCTGCATCACGCCTCTCATCGCCACGATGGGCACGATGGCGACGACGAGTCGGGTCCGGCACCGAGCAGCCCGTTTGCAGGGCTCGATGCGCATACCGTGACCGCGAATTCCCCGCCTTATGACTCTGGCCCGGGCCAATCCGACCATCCCACCGCGTCGGGGGTCGACACGTACGCCCACGTCGGCAACCACACTGCGGCGAGCCTGGATGCTCCGGCAACGAAGCCTCTTGCCGACGCATCCCATTCCGCGACGGGTATCGCTTCGATCGAGAGCGGGGCGAACACCGCCGGAAACGGCGGAGACGGTTACTTTTACGGAGGTATCATTCACGCATCCCTGTTGATCTATGAACCGATCAACATTTCGGTGAGTTTGGGATACGGCTCGGCCGCCGTGGCCAACCAGTCCAACGATTTGAATGTCGATCAATCCGCCTTTCAAATGGCCGGCGTCGGCGGACATGGTGGGAATGACAACCTTGCATCGGGAGGCAGCATCAGTGCTTCCTTGGGCTCCGGCGTGATCGGGAGCGGCGACAACGGCGCCGGAAACGGCGGCAGCGGCTATTTCTCGGGTGCGTTGGTGGACGCTCCCGTGGTGATCTATCATCCGATCAATATTGCGGTGGCGAGCTCAGGCGGCACGGCCTATGCAAGCCAATCGAACACAGTCGACATCGATCAATCGGCTACGCAGGTCGCGGGCGTCGGCGGCAGTGGCGGAAATGGCAATGTGGCCTTCGGCGGCAGCATCATCACGCTCGACCCCAGTTGGGGATCAAGTAATGGAGGGAGTGTCTGGGACGTTCAAACGGGCGGGAGTCAGGCCGGCAATGGCGGCGACGGCGCGTTCCACGGGAGTCTCGTGCATTCCTCGATCTTGGTGTACGACCCGATCAACATCGCGGTCGCGGGCTATGGCTCCAACGTTCATTCAGTCCAGACGAATGACGCCGGCGTGGATCAATCCGTACTTCAGATCGCCGCCATGGGCGGGTATGGCGGCAATGGCAACGCCGCGACGGGCGGCCATGCAAGCCTTCTTTCCCACGGCTTGTGGGGCGGCTCCGACACGATTGCGACCGGCTCGAACGGCGCAGGCAACGGCGGCAACGGCTATTTTGCCGGCAGCCTGATCGATGTGAGCGTCGCGATCTATGCACCCGTCAATATCGCAATCGCGGGGCCCCATTCGACGGCCGTGGCCGATCAGGTCAACAACGTGCACATCGACCAGAGTGCGGTCCAGATTGCCGGACTTGGTGGGGACGGCGGCTACGGCAATCTCGCGCTGGGTGGCGATCTTTCCGCCCATCTTCTGTCGGATCTTCACCTGTTGGCATAGCGAAGCATCGAGCCGCTCGCGCAGGCCGGTCGCAAGGTAGCGGACTCCCTGCGCATGCAAATCTCGCGCAGGGGCGCCTCCCGATGTTTCGAGCTCCGATGTTGCGCGACGAATGTCATACTTTCGTACGTAGGTCGACCAACCCGGATGGTGTCCGATTTGACATCTATCGGCAGCGCGCATCGCCGGATCAGACTCGCCCGTGCGCGTCCGCCTGATCGGGATGGATGATGCACGACAGCCAACACAAGGACGGAGGCTCAAATGTTGCCCAAGGCGATCAGCATCTCGGATTCGATCGAATTCAAATCGATCAACACCGGTGGTCAAAGTGTCGGAAATGGCGGCGACGGTACCTTCAAGGGAGCTATCATCAGCAAGCCGACCCTCAACTTCGATCCAACCAACAAGGCAGAAGGCGCCGATGTGCATGTGAACACCGGCGACCACGTCACTCAGACGGCAGATTGGGACGCCGGCGGCGCGAACGCGACGGCCTCGGTGTTTGCGAAGGCCCATGGCGGAAGCGCCGAGTCGAACGGAAGCCAGAAATCCTACAGCGGCCACGATACCTCCAAGGTATATGCCAATACGGATGCCACCCAGATCAACAAGCTCTCGGTGGACCAGCACCAGGATGTCCTGGCTGGCATCGGCGGCAATGGCGGAGACGGCAACGCCGCGCTGGGTGGAGAAGTGAGCTTCCACCTCGATACATTCTGACCATCGGCTCGTCCGACCGTGGCGGGACCGGCGGCCATTGCTGCCGGTCCCGCAGTTCAAGCCGATACCCGCCGATGCCCTGCCGATGCGCTTCTTGGCAGATCGCGTTGGCCGTCGGGCAAGTGCGCCGGACTTCGATTTCAGGCGGTGACGATCATGCTGATGCCGCCCATTCGGTTGCCTGTCCTGCCGCAGATCTCGACGCCACTGCACGCGGCCCTTTGGTCCTGTGCGGGACCGCTTGGTCTCGTATTCGCGTATAGCTGCAGCTACAACCTGCTTTTGTTTGCGCCCTCCATCTACCTTCTTCAGATCTACGACAGGGTGTTGTCGAGCCGGAGCGGCGACACGCTGCTCCTGCTCACGCTCATTGTCGCGATCACGGTCGTGGTCGGCGGCGTGTTCGATGCCTTGCGGCGCGCTGTCCTGGGTCGCCTTGGCGCCTGGCTCGACGATCGGCTCCGTCCTTGCGTGCTTTCGGCCAGCCTCGAATCCGCGTTTCGCAGCGATTGGACGCGGGCGTCGGACGCCTATCGGGATCTCACCGTGTTGCGCCAGTTCATCGATTCCGGCGCATGTCCGATGCTGTTCGACGCACTCTGGGCGCCCCTGTTCCTCCTGGTCCTCTTTCTCATCCATCCCCTGCTTGGCGTCGTGGGCGCCTGCTGTGTGGCTTTCCTCTTCGCTCTCACGGTTGCCGGAGATCTGGTTACCGAAGACGTTCTGCTCAGATCCGGCGCCGCGCTGTCCAGAAGCTACGGCCGCCTCCAGGCCGCCGCAGGCAACATCCACATGATCCGCGCCATGGGAATGCTCGATAGCGCTGCGCGCGCGATCTATCATGACGCGCAGGAGGCACGCAGAGAGCACAACGTTGCAATCCGGCGAAGCGAGATCGTGATGCTGGTCACCAAGCCGGTCCGCGCGCTGTCGCAGGTATTGATAATGGGGGCTGCCGCGTGGCTTGTCCTCGAGCACGGAAAGAGTCCGGCGATCATTTTTGCTTCGACACTGATGTTCAGCCGCGCGCTCGCGCCGGTCGAAAGTGCGATCGCAGGCTGGAAGTCACTCAGGTCGGCCGTGCGTGCCTGCCAGCGGCTCGGCGCGGTTCTCGCCGCGTCCCCCGCCGCCGCCGGACGGCAGGATCCGGAGGTTTCGCAGCGGCAGGCGTCGAGCGGTCTCGTTGTCGACAACGTCGGCGTGAGGCTATCGGGGACCAATCACCTGCTGCTGAATGGTGTCTCGTTCACGCTCGCGAACGGAGAATGCCTTGGCATTATCGGTGCGTCCGGGTCAGGCAAGTCCCTGCTTGGCCGGGTGATTGCCGGGCTGTCGATGCCAACTCATGGCTGTGTCCTGCTCGACAATACCGACGTCTCGCTGCTTCGCGAGGGCCTTAGCGGTCACCGTCTCGGTTATCTCCCCCAGGACATCGACCTGCTCGGCGATACGATAAGCGATATCATCGCACGGCTTGATGATGCCGATCGGCGGAAGGTCGTGGAAGCGGCCAAGCTGGTCGGAATTCATGAGGCGATCATGCGCCTGCCGAACGGGTACGACACGGTGATTCACCGTGAAAAATCCTTCTCGCGCGGATATCGGCAGCGCCTCGGTCTTGCCCGGGCCTTTTTCGGCGGTCCACGCCTGATCGTTCTCGACGAACCGAATGCCAGTCTCGATTACGGGGGCGAGCGAATGCTGCTGGACGCTATCGAGCGCATGAAGCTCGCCGGTGTCATCCTGGTCGTCGTCACTCATCGTATGGGTCTCCTCGCAGCCACAGACAAGATTGCCATTATGGAAGAGGGGGCGGTCGTCGCTTTCGGCGACAGCGAGGAAATCTTTGAGCGGCACCTGAGCCGACCCCAGGTTACATCGCGGACTGCGCCATGATCCGGAACCCTCTCACCATCTGGAAGCTTCCGACGATATCGAGGTTACCCGCGATCTGGGACCAGCTCGTGCGAACGCCGGCAAGCCCCCCGCTCGCCGGACGGCTCGGAGTCGTGGTTACCGCGATCGACGATTTCGAGCCCCTCGAATATCCATGGTGTGCGAGCCCGACACCCCTCTCTCCGCGTGGACGGCTTCGCGGTATCACCCTGGCGGGCAACCTGCTGGTGCTCTGCTTCATGCTGGGGCTTGGCACATGGGCGTGCCTCGCGCCTCTCGAGAGCGCCGCGATCGCTTCCGGCGTCGTGGAATCGGAATCGAGCCGCAAGACGATTCAGCACCTGGAAGGCGGGATCGTCAGGAAGATCCTGGTTGCGGACGGCGATATCGTGCGAAGCGGACAGACGCTGATCGCGCTGGACGACACCCGGCCCGGTTCGGAGGTGCAAAGCCTTCAAGGCCAGTTGTGGGATGCAATTGCTCGTGCCGCACGGCTTCAGGCCGAGCAGCAGAACTTGGAGAGCATCGCAATCCCGAGCGCGCTGGGGCAGGACAGCAAGCGAAATGGGGTGGCCGCCGCCGCGGTATCGGCGCAGCAGTTCATTTTTCAGGCGCGCCGGCAGGTTCATGAGTCGCAGCTTGCGGTCATTCGCGAACGGAGGCTTCAAGTCGAGAGGGAGATCGAAGGTCTCAAGGCTCAGCAGAACGCCACCGGGCAGCGGGTCGACATCGTCCGGGAAGAACTGGATATGGTTACGACGCTCGTGAACAAGGGACTCGAACGGCGGCCGCGGCTTCTGAACCTGCAACGTGAACTGGCCGACGTTGAGGGTCGCCGCGGCGAGATCACGGCGCAGATTTCTCGCGCCGGGCAGGTCATCAGCGAGCAGCAGGCCACATTGTTCAAGCTCGAGAGCGACAGGCAGAACGAGATCGCACAGTCGTTTCGTGAAGCACAGAACCAGATATTCCAGCTCCGCGAGCGGTTGCTTGCGGCCAGGGATCAGCTATCGCGAACGGAGGTGAAGGCGCCTGAGGACGGCGTGATAACCGACTTGCGGATTCATACAGCGGGCGGCGTCATCGGGGCGGGTGCTCCCCTCATGGAGCTGGTGCCCCGGCAAGACCGCCTCATCGTGACCGCCCGCCTGAGGCCCGAGGACATTGATGTGGTTCATCCCGGCCTCAATGCCGAGGTGCATCTCGTGCCGTACAATCAGCGTCGCGTACCGCGCCTGAAGGGAACCGTCGTGCACGTATCGGCAGACCGGCTACTCGACAAGCGTACCGACCAGCCATATTACGCGACCAAGATCCGGATCGACGACGCGCAGATCGCCGCAAACGACTTCCAGATCGTCCCCGGTATGCCGGTTCAGGTGTTCATCACCACGGGGCGCGGTACCGTCGCACTTTACGCGCTCAGGCCCCTGCTCGACAGCTTCCGCGGTGCATTCAGAGAGGATTGATCCCGCTCAGCGTGACTAGGTCTCCGGCATTGGGGCTGTGCCCGGGTCGTGATCGCGATTCTGCGCGAGCGACCGGCCGCGCCAGCGGAGGACCGCTTCCGTGCGATTGTGAGCGGCACATTTCCTCATGATATGCTGAATGTGCATTTTGACGGTGCTTTCCGAGAGTTTCAATTTGGCTGCGATCAGCTTGTTGGGCAGGCCGAGCTCCAATTCCGCCAGAACGTGCTGCTCTCGGGGCGTGAGATCGCTCCTGTCGATGGCCGCCCTGGCTGCCTCGTTCATCAGATATGCGGACGCAAGCCCGCGCGCGTCCGGCGGATCGAAACCCGGCATCCTGTTCATTTCGGCGACCGGCAACGGCCTGTAGACGCCGCCGACAAGAACAAGGCGCAGGCCGGCTATGACGACCTCGATTGGTAGCGAGGTGGGAAGAAAGCCGCGAACACCCCGCTGCATCGCGGCTTGCGCGGTCGGCTCGTCGTCATGGTTTGACAGGATTGCGACGGCGGCATTGGGACAGTGCTCGGCCACGAAGGCGAGATCGTCCTCGACCGAGGGATCGCCGATGGGCTTGTCCGCGATGCTCAGCAGCACCAGACGAACGTCGCGGGCCGACATGCAGTCCAGGCCCTGGACCGTTGCCATGTCGAGGATCTCGAAGTCGGCCAATTCCCGTCTGAGGACGTTGAGAATACATGTGCGCGGCAACAGGTGCGGCTCGATGATCACCAGAACCGGTACGTGAAGCGCTCCATTGAGCCGTTTTGAGGTTATGTCGTCCATGATTTCCTCGGAATGAAAAGAATTTCTGCGACAGTCCCATCGATCCGTATTGCGCATTTACCGTTGCGGCATTCATCCTGAATGCATCATCACGCGCAGCCCCGACATCAGGATCGCATCCATTGCGGGATAGCCTGGCGCCTCGGTGGAAATTCTTTCCGCTCAAATCATTTGGACGCGCGCCGCGGCGCGGTCGACGCATCCCCTATTTGCAGATATTTCGATACGCCGTTGACGCCGCCGACCCTGACTTGCCGTCGACGACATACGCTTCATCCTCCTTCACAAGATACAGAAACGGCCTCCCTCCAGTCTCTCCGCCCGACGCACTTCTTCCTTTCACGCGCCCGCAAATCGTATCCACGGCGCGTCCGAACGTGTTCTTTCGCATGGCGCGCTTCATGTCGCTGAATTCGGCCGATCCCGGATCCTCAATCTGCGCTGCAATCGTGACCTTCGCTTTGGTGAGGACAGGATCTGCCATGTCCGCGGCGTGTTCGGGTGTCGGGACGTTGATCCTCGTCCGCGGGGACGCCGCCTTGGCGAGGTCGGGCGGTCCGTGTTTCTTCGATGATGGTCTCCTGCCGGATTTTGCCGGGGTTGCAGAATTCGATTTGACGATCGCAGGCGCAGGCGCTAACGCCGCCGGCACTGGCTCTGTGGGTCGGGCGACTGCAACCTTGTCGAAACAGGGTCTTGACTCACACCCAAGGAAATCCCCTCGGGAAGGCGCGAACCAGCCAAAGCCGATCAGGATTCCTGCCAGCGCTCCGACAAAAAGCAGTCCCATCCGATTCCCCTCCTCGGGAGCTCGGCTCGCACTCATAACTAGGACTAATTCCGCGCTGGTGATCCTATCTGTTGCGCAAAAGCGTTAAGCGCTCATTAAGCGCGCGGGGTTGGGGCGATAGGACGAACCCCTACGGCGATGTCGGGTTTAGCGTCGGCTTCCGGAAGCATGGCGGATGCGACGAATAATGAGTACACACCCTAGCACTACTTTGGCAGATTGTGTTTTCGCCGCTGTTTTTCACGGATCTGCTTTCGGCAATATGGGCACTGCTGAGACGGCGGCCGAAGGATGAGATCGACGATGGCGTGACGTACGGCTGGCATGGTTGGCTGAGGCGGAGGCCCGTTGATTCTTTTTTTTCCGCCCCGCGTATGCGAGGCGACGATGTTGCAGGAAGGCGTAGGCAATCATTGTCATCAAGGCGTGGCGATGAAGACCTTGCCATGATCGCCCTTCGAAGTGATCAAGTCCAAGTTCCTCCTTCAACTGCTGATGCGCCTGCTCACAAATCCACCGTGCCTTGATGGTGGCGGCCAGCGTGCGCAGATCCGTCGCCGCCGGAAGGTTGGCCAGATAGTATTTCTTCTCCCCGGACGCACGTTGCTCGCCAATGAGCCAGGCTTCGTCGCCTGGGAGATGCTGCTGACCTTTATCCCATATCCGCTGCGGAGGGCCGTCGGCGGTCCGGACACGGAGAGCAGCAAATTGGGCTTTAAGCCGACCTTTCGTCCCGCTACGCCAACTCACGGTTTTCCATTTGGCGCTGGCGAGCATTTGTTCTGCGGCAATCGATAAGATATCGGGCACGTGGTGCTTTCGTGGTTTTCCGCGGACTTTGGTAATCGGCCAAATGAGCTTCACATCGACCGGATACACTTTCTGGTGCCGAGGGATGCCGACAGCCCAGGTCAGCCCGCGCTCTGTTAGCCCTTGTCGAAACGGTGCGCTGAGGCCGTATCCTGCATCCGCCAGCACACATCCAAAGCGCACGTTGGCTGCCATCGCGCGGTCAATCTCGGCTAGAGCAATCTCGGGCTTGGACCGTGCCGTTCGATGTTCGACTGGCACGCGAGCGCGCTTCAAACGAGATATGTCGCTTGTCCAACTGTCAGGCAGAAAGAGACGTAACGCGACCATCACGGGCACTTCGCCGCGAGCAAGCGTCAAAGACACCAGCGTTTGGCAATTTGCCGTTTTACCGAGAGCCGACGCGTATTGAGCCGCAACACCGACCGAGCGCTCACCCTTCTTGGGAAGTGAGGTGTCATCAATAACCAGCACCGCATCCCTGCCGCCGACAAGTCGGTCCGCCTGGTTGAGCAGCTCTGTCTCCAGCGGCGTCGCGTCCCAGACACCGTCCGCAATGAAATGGTGCAACTGGTCGTAGTTGCTCGTGGCAAGGCGTTCCGCCATCGGCTGAACGCTCTTGCGATCGCCCGGACCGATCAATCCCGCAACATACAGAGGACACATCCGCTGCCGGGTCTTATGACCCAGCCGGTCCAAGAACGGCATCAGCCAGCGTTCGAGTTCGTCTTCCCATCCGGGCATGGTCAGCCCTCCCAGAGCCGACCACCCATGAATCATTGAAAAATTGATTCGGGAATCCTATAAAACGCGGCAAAATCAACAATCTGCCAAAGTAGTGCTAGTTCTGCGGGTTGTCCTCGCTTGGATACACGCCGCGCAGCACTTCCTCGAAATGATCCTTGACGGCGTCGTTGCACAGGCAGGAGCGCTGCCGCAGCTTGTCCGGGTCGCGGATCACGATCGCGCCGCGGCGCGTCTCCAGCACGCCTTCCGCCTTGAAGTTCTGGATCACGCGGCTGGTGTAGCTGCGGCCGACGCCGAGCAAAGTCGAGAGCTGTTCATGCGTGAGTGGCACCATGCCGTTGCCATTGGTGCGCTCCATCGCCGAGATGATCCATTTCGCCGCGCGCTGCTCGATCGAGTGGATCGCATTGCAGGCGGTCGACTGGAAAATCTGCGCCAGCATGCAGTCGGCATAACGCGCGAAGATGTTGCGCACGGAGATCGACGTCAGCTTGGCGGCGTCGAGCTTGCTGACCGGCAGCCGCGCGAACGGGCCGCCGAACTTGACGGTGATGCGGGTATAGGCCGGCAGGAAGCCCTGGCTGACGATGCCGCCGACCGCGCCCTCGCGACCGACCAGGATGGTCTCGACATCGCGGCCGTCCTCATTGGGCACCATGTAGGACGCAAGGCTCGGCCCGCATGGAAAATGCACGGTCTGGACGTCGTCGCCGGGATTGTAGAGCAGATCGCCGGCCGCGGCCTCGACCAAGGCAAGGTGCGGCGCGATCAGTTCGTAATCGGCGGCGTTCAGCCGGCGCAAAAGATTGTTGAACGGCCGGTCACTCGTCCCGGCCAACTCGGTCCGTTTCGTGATCATTGGAAATCCTGAGAACCCAACGCGGACCATAATCGGAAAGTTCCCGGATTTATGTTCACTAGTGAACAGACGCGGCAGCCCGCGATGTGATGGGTTTCACCTCGGGAACAGCCGGCGTGCTTTCAGGCGCCGGTCGCGGGCCAATCCGGCCGGACTAATCCGGTCTTTCATCCATGCTTTAAAAACGGAAACTGGCGCGCCATGGACTTCACCCCCAATGCCGGCATGCCCGGTGACGTCCTCGTGGTTGAGGACGATCCGATCATCTCGCTCTATTTCGAGGACACCATCCTCGGCTTCGGCGCTCGGACGGTGCGCACCGCCACGAACGTCGCCCGGGCGCTCGAGCTGATCGCCGAACGCGCGCCGGATTTCGCGCTGCTCGACGTCGGCCTCGTCAGGGGCGAGAAGACGTTCGCCATCGCCGAGCGGCTGGATGTGCTGAAGGTGCCGTTCGCTTTCGTCACGGGTTACGGTGCGGATATCCGGCTGCCGGCATCGCTCGCCGGCAAGCCGCGGCTGACCAAGCCGTGCTCGAGCGAGGCGCTGGAAGCGGCGCTGCGAAACGGACGTTGACGCATTGCCGGCTTCGGCCTCGCCGTCGGCGCGTTCGTCGTCTACCATCCAGCCTGTCGGATTCGGTGACGCAAACGCTTCGGGAAAGCGTCATGGTGATCAGGATATTTGCTGCGCCCGCAGCCGCGCTCGCTCTCGGGCTGCTGCCAGCGCCGCCGTTCGGCTCGGCCGTCGTCGGTCGCTTCGTGTCGCCAGCTCTCGCTACGCCGGCCGCACTCTCGAGCGAGCAATCGGCCGCGCTTGAGACCTACGACAAAGCCCTGAAGGGCTTCGAGTCGATCCTGCGCCAGCGCCGCGCGCAGATCGATTCGAAGCAGCCGCTGCCCGACTTGCCGGGCCAGGCGATCTATCTGGCCCGTGTCGAGATGATGAGCGCCTACAAGGACCTCACCGATGCGCTTCCGTCCAGGATTGGCAGACCCAACAGATTCGGAATCCCCCCGGCCTACTTCAACGCCGACAATGAGCCGCTGCTCGATGAGTACAGGAAGCTCTTCGACGTCATGGAGGCGCCGCCCGCCGGTGCGCAAACATCCAATACGCCATTCAAGGACGTGGTCGATCTGGCGACGGTGATCGCGCGCGCCAAGGGTCTTGACGCCGCCGACGCCGCCGTCGCGGGCCGTATCAGCCTCGGCCTCTTCTTTGCCGAGACGAACGGCAAGCAGAATGCGGGCAATGCACGATCGAACACCTATAAAGGAAGCCTGCAGACCGGCCCGTCCGAGGATCGCGACGGCCGAAGGAAATGGGCCGCCATCAAGGGGTCGATCGCGACACTCGATCCTGCGCTGAGCCGTCGCGACGACCGGGAAGAGGCGCGAGTCGGCAACCTCGACCACAGGTTCAATCACTGGACCGCCGTGCGGGACGGCCTCATGAACGCACACGCCGAACTTTTCCCGCAGGTCGCGGCGATCCAGAAAGCGCTGCCGGACCCGATCGATCAGATGAAGGTCTTTGAGCTGATCCAGATCATTCCCACGCCGACCAGAGCAGCGCTCAAATCGGGCAACCTCGTCGGCTACAGAATTTCCGATCCCAGGATCATGCGATATCTGCGCAACAACAGCGTCTTCGCGTTCGGCCGGGCCGACCGGGCAAGAACATCCGCGACCTTCCGCGAGATCCTCGATGCGATGTGGCTGTTCAACGCCAAGTTCGAGCAGGCGCTTGCCAAGTTCAAGGAGATCAAGTCGGGCAAGCGGGGCTGAGGAGGAGTTGATCGCTCGGCCGTCAGGGTGGACCGAGCAGCGCCCATCGCGGCTCGCAGAATTCCTTCACGGCGGAAGCGACGCTGCTGCTGATGAGGTTTTGGCGCTCGGGCGAGTCCATCTCGCGTTCCTCGTCCCGGTTGATGATCGAGCCCGCCTCCAGCAGGATCGCGGGCATCGCGGTCTTTCTCAGCACGATGAGTTCATCATTGCTGTAGACGCCGGTATCCTTGTTCAGCAACGGGTGCTGGTAACGACCCATGATGGCCTGGCTGTATTGCTCGGCATAATGCAGGCCCTGGGCCTTCATTTCCCCGGCGACCAGTTCGGCGAACCGGAGGCTGGTCTTGAAGTCCGGATTGTCCCGGGAGACGAACACGGAGTAGCCGCTGAAGCGGTCGCTGAAGTGGCTTTTCTTGCCCTCGAACTCCCAGTCCTCGAGCATCTTGTTGGGCACGGAGTCATGGTGGATCGACATCAGCAGATCCGCGTGCAGATTGTTGGCGGCTGCGACCCGCTTGAAGAGGCTCGGTCTCGCTTTGCCTTCGGTCAGCAGCAGCCTGGTTTCGGCAAAGCCTTCGGCCTTCAACCTCTCCTCGATCAGCCGCGCAAGGCGCAGGTTGAAGGTGAACTCGGCGACATTCCGCGCGCTGATCGCGCCTTCCGATTGCGCTGTATGTCCGACATCCAGCACGATCCGGAACGTCGCGGGATCGCATTTGGCAGCGGCTGGCTTGAGAGCTGAAAGCGGCAGGGTGACTGGCCCAAGGGCGGCCAGCCGCATGGCGCGGTGCCTGGGCGGAGCGCGGTGCCTTGCCAATTTGGCAGCCCTTGTCGCCTTCGCGCGCTTCGGCGACTTGGCATGCTTGGGTGAGCTCTTGAAGAGATCGGGCAGCCAGCCGGCATCGCTGACTTCGATCGGCAGCAGCGCGAACACTGCGATCGCGACGACCAACAAGCGGCGAGGCCGAAACCTCGCAACGCTACCACCGAGCACGCGAAAGAATTCGCAGCGCCTCATGCTCCGCCCCTCCGGGCCCCCAGCATAACGGCTCTGACATCGGTACCGGAAGATGCCGGGGAGGTCCATCCCCCGGCAATCGCGTTGCCTCGCCTTGGAGGCAAGGCCGTCAAGACAAAGAGTCCGGTTCCGTCGTGGCTGTGACCGAACTAGTGTCCCGAATCCGAAGTTCGCATCATTTGCCGCACCTTCGGAGCGAACTTCGGATTCGATAAGGACACTAGCAAACTTATAATTCTAGTGTGCTTTATGAATGCGAAGTTCGTGAAAGTGGCTGCCGCGAAATCGCACGAACTTCGCATTCAGCACACTAGACCGGCTTCGGGTCGAGCGTGATCGCCCACAGCTCGGCGTCGACGCGGTCGCGCAGGCTCACCGTCATCTGCCCGCTCTTGCCGTCGATCTTGACGTGGCCGAAGAACTGCATGCCCGCCGACGGCGGCAGGTTCTGGTTGCCTTCGCCCGGCGCCTTGATGAACTTCACCTCGGGGCCGAAGGTGTTGTCGAGCTCGTTCGGACCGAACGTACCGGCATGCAGCGGGCCGGAGACGAATTCCCAGAACGGATCGAACTCCTGGAACTGGGCCTTATTTGGGTTGTAGTAGTGCGCGGCGGCGTAATGCACGTCGGCGGTCAGCCACACCGTGTTGACGATTCCCGCGGTCTTGATGAAACGCAGGATGTCGGCGATCTCGAGCTCGCGGCCGCGCGCCGGACCATCGCCCTGCGCAAAGGCTTCCGAGCCCTTCTTGTTGGCCGCATCGTCATAGACGATCAGCGAGAGCGGCATGTCGGAGGCGATCACCTTCCAGGTGGCGCGCGAGTTGAGCAGCGCGCGCTTCAGCCAGGCCATCTGGTCCGGGCCGATGAAATAGGCGTCGGGGCCATACTGCTCCTGCAGGTTCGGGCCGTTGGGGCCGCGATAGCTGCGCTCGTCGAGCATGAAGACGTCGAGATGCGGACCGTAGCTCAGCGTGCGATAGACGCGCCCAGGCTCGACGATGCTCTCGCGCATCGGATACATCTCGTGGAAGGCCTTTGCCGCGCGCGCCGCGAGCACATTGATGTCGCGCTCCTTGTAGGCCGCCGGCAGCTGTTTCGACAGCGACCAGTTGTTGGTCACCTCGTGATCGTCCCACTGCACGAAGATCGGCACCTCGGCATTGAAGGCGCGGACGTTGTTGTCGAGGAAGTTATACTTGTGGGCGGCCCGGTATTCGTCGAGCGTCTCGGCGACCTTGGCCTTCTCGGGGATCGTGACGTTCTTCCAGACCTTGCCGTCGGGAAGCTTCACCTCGGAGGGGATCACGCCGTCGGCGTAGATCGTGTCGCCGGAGTGCAGAAGGAAATCCGGAGCGTGCTTCTTCATCGCGGCGAAGGTGATCATGCCGCCGTCGTCGGGATTGATGCCCCAGCCCTGGCCGGCGACGTCGCCGCCCCACACGAAGGAGACGTCGCGGCGGTCGCTCGGCGCGGTCCGGAAGCGGCCGACCACCGGTTCGCCGACGATGTCGATATGGGCGAGGTCGCGGAAGCGGACGCGATAGAAGATGTCCTGGCCGGAGGGCAGGTTCTCCAGCAGCATCTTGGCGGTGAAGTCGCTCTCGGGCAGCGCCGTGATCGGCGGCAGCGTATGGGTGTCCTTGAAGGACTCGGTGGTCGCGACCTCGACCATCATCTGCGACGGCCGGTCCGCACGCGCCCACACCACGCCGCCGTCGACGCCGACATCGCCGGACTGCACGCCATGGGTGATCACGGGACGGTCGGCGGCGCGCGACAGATAGGGCATCGCAATCACGCCGGCGCCGGCCGCAGCCGCCGTGGAGAGAAAGCGTCGGCGGGTGAGATTTCGCGAGAACCGGATCGTCATGGGGAGCCTCCTCAGGTCACAGCGACAATGCGCCGCAGGCGCGCCAAGACCTAGAAAAATTCCATGACGGAGACATTACAGCGGCGGGCGTCGCGTGAGGTGGGCACGTCTGTCAGGCTCCCTCTCCCGCTTGCGGGGGAGGGTGGGGAGGGGTCTCTCGACGAATCATGGCGAGGAGAGAGCCCCTACCCGCAAGCGGGAGAGACGAAGGCATCTCGCGGATAGAGTAGCGGCGATTCTACGCCGTGCCCGCCGCTCTGAACTGCGTGGCAGTCCGTTGCAAATTCTGCGGCATGCTGAACAGCAGCGCCTTGCGGTCGGCGACGGCGTTATGAAGCTGCTCGAGCGCGATGTTGAACGCGGTCAGCGTGCCTTCCTCGATGGCGCCGTGTTCGAAGCAGTCCAGCGTGTGGCGCAGGATGTCGTCGGCCTCCGCCTGCATCTGGTCGAGTTCCTCGATCGAATCGCTTTGCCGTGCGGTCTTCAGCATCTCCAGCAGGCGTTCGCGCTGCGAGGTGTTGGTGTTGCGCTCGTCCTGCTTGAGATAGCCGGCGAACCACGCACCGGCCGAGCCCATCGCCGAGAACGCCATCAGGCTCCACCAGATGTAGTCGCTGTAGCGGTCGAGGAAGGTTTTTTCCTCGCCGTCGACAAACGCGGCGGCGCCCGGATGCACCGGAATGGTGGCATCCTTGTCGGTGTCCGGCGTCTCGATCTTGGCGGCGAGCGGGAAATCGGTCTTGAGCGACTGCCGGATCGCGAACAATTGCCGCGTGAATGCCGCGACCGTCGAGTCCGACAGGCCCTTCCGCGCAACGATGTGGTGCGAGAAGCTGATCGTCTTCACCTCATCGTCGGGCCGGTCGGCGGAGCCGAGCGAGCCCGCGGGGATTTCCGCGGCCTCATAGGCCGGATGGTTCTGCGCGATCGCCTCGGAGGCGTCGATCGCAAGGAAGCTGGGTTCGCCGCCGTCGCGGACCGACGCCGTGATCGCATCGATCGTGATTTTGCTGTTGGCCGGGCCGACGGCGAGATAGGCGTCGGCCTTGAGGTTCTTGATCGCTTCCGCCGCCTCATTGGCCGGGAATTGAACGATCTCGACCTTCATCGGGTCGACGCCGTATTGCGTCAGGATCAGCTTCAGCAGATTGACATTGGCCGGGGTGCGGCCGACGACGCCGATCTTGCGGCCGGCAAGCTGCGCGATCTTGGTGATCCGCGCGGATTTCCGAACCTTGCCCTTGGCGGGCGGAACCCACATCACCACGACATTCTTGCGCAGGGTCGCGACCGCCTGGGCATTCTTCGGCACCTCGAGATCGCCGCGGATGATGGCGAGATCGGCCTTGCCGTCGGCCAGCGTCTGGGCGCTGGCGGTAGCGCCCTCGGTCTGCACCGGCCTCAGTTTGACCTGGGTGTTCTGCTGGTTGTTGAAGGCCTGCGCCAGCGCCTGCACGACCTTGACGTCATCGCTGTTGGCGGGACCGACCGCGATCCGCAGCGTCACCGGACGCACGGCGAAATAATAGCCGGCCAGCAACGTGCCGATGATGGCCAGCGCGCCCGCGATCAAAACGAACATCAGCCGCCGCTTTGCCGAACGCAGCGGCTTGGGCGACATGCTGGCGGAGCCGTCTGTCATCGATCTCGCAAACAATCGTCGGGGCTCAATCTCGCAAAACTACCAACGCGCATACATCCTCTATGTGTAGCAAATTACTGAATGGACAGATGTTACAACTCCGTCATGGTTACCAGCGGCGATAGGACGCGATTTCGGCCTTAATTTGGGCGTGGATCCCATCCCGGAGGCCGTTGTTAGGCTAAAGTCGGCGTCAAACGGGAGAGTTTACCATGGTCGAACGGCTGTCAGCGGAGGCGAGGAAGGCCGCCCTTTGGGAACTGGCCGGCTGGTCGGAGGCGTCCGGCCGCGAGGCGATCGCCAAGACTTTCGTGTTCAAGGACTTCAACGAGGCCTTCGGGTTCATGGCCCGCGCCGCCCTGGTCGCCGAGAAGAGCGACCATCACCCCGAGTGGAAAAACGTCTACAAGACCGTCGAGGTGGTGCTGTCGACCCATGATGTCGGCGGGGTGACCAAGCGCGACATCGACCTCGCCAAGGCCATGAACGCGATCGCAAGGCAGCTTGGGGTCAGTTGACCCCGGCGCGTGGAACCTTGCGCGGGTCCGCCGATATCCCCAGATTCGCATCGTCCGCCGCCGAATTGGCGCGGCGTCGAGGAACCTTGCGATGACATCGAGCGAACACGGCGCGGGATTTGGGCCTGCCGATCGGCTGGCGCAGGACGCTGAAAGCGTGCGCCGCCGTTTCTGGATCAAGTTCAAGAAGGTGGTGGCGAGCCTGCCCTTCGCGGAGGACCTGCTGGCCGCCTATTACTGCGCGTTCGACCGGCAGACGCCGCGCCATGTGCAGGCGGCGCTGCTCGGGGCGATCGCCTATTTCATCCTGCCGTTCGATTTCGTGCCCGACATGCTGCCGATTCTCGGCTTCACCGATGACGCCGCGGTGCTCGCAACCGCGCTCCGCATGGTGGCAAGCCACATCACGCCCGAGCATCGCGATGCCGCCCGCGCCGCGCTGAAGCGCGGGGTGCCGGACGAGGAGTGAGATCTGCCTTCTCCTTCCCCCTGAAAGGCAGGGGTGTCCGGGGAATGATTCACTGTGTCGCGGTGCATGCTCGGCAGGACCGAGGCAAATCGGTCTTTTCTGGTTGTCGAGACACAGAGGGCCGAGCATGCGATATCGCGGTAGCATTTTTGGAAGGCTGCTTGAACCGATCAATCGACGGCAGTTTCAGACGGTTGTGGATCGTCTGGACGGGGATGCCTACGACAAGTCGTTCAGGAGCTGGGATCATCTGGTGGCGCTGATCTATGCCCAGCTTAGCGGCAACAGCAGTCTGCGCGGGGTGGTGACTGGCTTCAACGCCAATTCGCAGCATCACTATCACTTGGGAACCGGCAAGCTGTCGCGCTCGACGTTGTCCGATGCCAATGCCCGCCGTCCGATCGGCATTTTCGCGCAAACCTTTGCGGCGCTGTCGGCGATGGCGCGTCGCCAGCTGCGGAGTGAAGGCATGGAGATGGTGCGTCTGATCGACGCCAGTCCGATCCCGCTCGGCAAGGTCTGCAGTTGGGCGACGTGGAACGGCCGCATCCGCGGCATGAAGCTGCATGTCGTCTACGACCCAAGGAGCGATGTCCCGACCTGCGTCGAGATGACGGCCGCGAACGTCAATGACATCGAGATCGGCCGACAGACCCCAATCCAGCCCGCCACCACCTATGTGTTTGACAAGGGCTATTGCCGTTTCGACTGGTGGCAGAAGATCAATGATAGCAAGGCTTTCTTCGTTACCCGGGCGAAGACGAGCATCCGTCTTCGCTCGCTCAGGCATCGCGCCATCCGCAAGCGTAACGGGGATGGCTTCGAAATCCTTGCCGATGACGAGGTGAAGCTCACCAGCAAGGGCGATTCGCGCCTTCCAATCCCGCTCCGCCGCATCAAGATCAGACGCGAGAAAGGCGGCAAGATCACACTCCTGACCAACGACCTTGTCCGTAGCGCCGTCGAGATCGCCGCCCTCTACAAGAGCCGATGGCAAATCGAGCTGCTGTTCCGCTGGATCAAGCAGCATCTCGATATTCGCAAGTTCCTCGGCGCCAACGACAACGCGATCCGCCTTCAGGTGCTCGCTGCGATGATTGCCTACCTGCTGCTGCGCATCGCCGCTCACACCAACTGCATCAAAATGCTCCCGCTCAGGTTCGCCGAACTCGTCGGCCAGCTCCTGCTCACGCGTCGATCCCTCGCTGCCATCGACAAACCTCCGCCCATCAACCCCAGCCGTCGGAAATCAACCATCTCACCTGACCAGATGGAGCTCCGCTATGCCTGAATTTCCCCGGACACCCCTGCCTGAAAGGGGGAAGGTCGGGATGGGGGTCAGCCACAGGCGACGCTGCAAGCCGGCAGATTTGATCCCCACCCGCTTTGCTCTCGCGAGCAAGGCGACCTCCCCTTTTCAAGGGAAGGTTATGATGCATCCCGGATTTCGCTGCGCTCCATCCGGGCTACGAAACTTTCGATCCGTCATCCTGAGGAGCGCGAAGCGCGTCTCGAAGGATGTACGGCGACCAGCGGGGCCGTCGACCCTTCGAGACGCGCGCAAGAGCGCGCTCCTCAGGGTGACGGAGACGGTAGGGAGCGCCATGGTAATCCGTTCGGCTCCTTCCGGGCTGCGCAATCTCGGTTCAGCTTCCCGGGTGCAGGATCACCTTGCCCATCGCCTTACGGCCGGCGAGCACCTTCAGGGCTTCTGATGTCTGCGACAGCGGGAAGGTGCGGTCGACATGCGAGGAGATCTTGCCTTCCGCGGTCCACTGCACGAGCTTCTCGAGGTTCTTGCGGTTCTTGTCCGGATTCTGCCGCGCCCAGGCGCCCCAGAACACGCCGCGGATATCGCAGCCCTTCAGCAGTGCGAGGTTGAGCGGGATCTTCGGGATGTCGCCGGCGGCAAAGCCGATCACCAGGAAGCGGCCTTCCCACGCGGTCGAGCGCAACGCGGCTTCGGCATAGGCGCCGCCGACCGGATCGAACACGATGTCGGCGCCCTTGCCGTCGGTCAGCTTGCGCAGGCCCTCTTTGAGATCTTCCTTCGCATAGTTCAGCGTCAGCTCGGCGCCGTGTTGCTTGGCGAATGCCAGCTTCTCGTCCGACGAGGCGCAGGCAATCACCTTCAACCCCATCAGTTTGCCGAGCTCGCACGCAGCAAGGCCGGTGCCACCGGCGGCCCCCAGCACCGCGAGCGTCTCGCCCGGCTTCGGGCTCGCGCGATCTTCCAGCGCATGCAGCGCGGTGCCGTAGATGATGATGATGCCGGCGGCGCGGTCGTAATCGAGATTGTCGGGAATCTTCACGATCGAATTCGCCGGCAGCGCGATCTTGTCGCGCGCGCCGTTGTGGCCGCAGGACGCGACGACGCGATCGCCGACCTTCAAATCAGTGACGCCGGCGCCGACGCTTTCGATCACGCCGGCAACTTCGGCAGCCGGCGAGAACGGGAACGGCGGCTTGATCTGGTACTTGCCCTGGATCATCAGGATGTCGAAGAAATTCAGCGCCGCCGCCTTGATCGCGATCACGGCTTCGCCGGGAGCCGCCACCGGATCGGGCACATCAGCCAGCACGAGATCGTCAGGTTGACAGTATTGCGAGCAGAGGATGGCTTTCATGGACACACCTGAGTTTCGGACGCAGAAAGAGTTGCAAGATCTTGGACTACAAGCTTCATGCCGGATTTGCGGCGGAGCGACAATACAGTGCGGAGGGATCAAACTATGTTTGAAAAAGGCCTGCTAGCGAAAAAGCGCATCCTGATCACCGGCGGCGGCTCCGGCCTCGGCGCGGCGATGGGCCGCCGCTTTGCCGAACTCGGCGCCGAACTGATCATCTGCGGACGGCGCGAGGGGCTGCTGGAGGAAACCGCAGCGAAATTCCGCAGCGAACTCGGCGCGAAGGTCTCTACCGCGCGATGCGATATCCGCGACGGCGCGGCGGTCGAAGCGATGATGGATCAGGTCTGGCAGGACGCGCCGATCGACGTGCTCGTCAACAATGCTGCCGCAACCTTTATTGCGCAGAGCGAACATTTGTCATTCCGTGCGGCGGACGCGATCCTCGCGCCGACACTGCATGGCACGATGTACTGCACGCTCGCCGCCGGCCGCCGCTGGATCGACGGCAAACACAAGGGCGTTGTGCTCTCGATCCTGTCGACCTCGACCATCACCGGCCGCGCGTTCACGGTGCCGTCCGCCATGGCCAAGACCGCCGTGCTGGCGATGACCAAGAGCCTGGCGGTGGAGTGGGGCCCGAAGGGCATCCGCACCGTCGCGATCGCGCCCGGCACGTTCCCGACCGCAGGCGCGACCGGACAGTTGCGCCCCGAAGGGCGCGGCGAGAGCTGGGCGCATCGCAATCCGCTCGGCCGCGCCGGCGAGCATTCGGAGCTCGCCAATCTCGCGACCTTCCTGATCTCGGATCAGGCCGGCTACATCAACGGCGAGATGGTGGTGCAGGATGGCGGCTCGCACTTACGCAGTTCCGGTGCCGAGGACCTGCTGCAATGGACCGATGCGCAGTGGGAGAAGCAGCGCGCTGCGCGCGCCAAGTGATAACGCGTCGCGATTACGCGCCCGACGGTGAGCGGCGTTCGTGTTTCGGCCTAACTGCCTTCCCAAAAAAGCGTTTCCCGGTTATCCATCCGAGCCGGCGGAGGGGAATCGCCGGGCCATCTTGCAGTCACAATGATGGGGGAACCAGTTGGCCGTGCGGCAGATTCTGACATCACTGGTTGCTTGTATCCTGTGCGGGTTCATCACCCTCGCGCCGGCGCAGGCTGCGCCCAAGAAAGATGCGGCCAAGGAAGCAGCCAAGCCGGCGCCTTCGGCCGCCGCGGCTGCCGCCGGCGGCGCGGAGCCGACGCTGATCGGCCAATTCGGGACCTGGGGCGCGTACACGGCATCGCCCAACGGCAAGAAGGTGTGCTTTGCGCTCGCCAAGCCGTCGTCGTCGAAGACCAATCCGGCGAACCGGCCGCGTGATCCGGCCTATGCCTTCATCTCCACCCGTCCGGCGGAGAAGGTCGTCAACGAGGTCTCGATCATGATCGGCTACACGGTGAAGCCGGGCTCCGAATCGACGCTTCAGGTCGGCGGCGGGACCTATGCGATGTACACGCAGGGCGACGGCCTCTGGATCAAGAATGCGGCCGAGGAGGAGCGGATGGTGGAATCCATGCGCAAATCGGCCGAACTGACGGTAAAAGCCGTCTCGGCCAAGGGCACCGAGACGACAGACACCTTCTCGCTGAAGGGCCTGGCGCAGGCGCTCGACCGGCTCGGGCAGGACTGCCGGCGCTAGAGCATGATCCGGAAAAGTGTGAAGCGGTTTTCCGGAAAGATCATGCTCTAAAAATCGACTTAAGGCCTGAAATCGAGGTATTTGGTGGCTTTCCAGCACCGGCTGGAAGGCCTATTTGAGGTTTCATGACCGACACCGTGACCACCCATGCCGTCTCCGGCGCCAGCGCGCTGGTCGAGAAGGTTCCGCTCGAGACCTATGTGCCGCCGGCCAAACCGTCGCTGATCGGGCTGTCGCGCGCCGAGATCGCCGAGCGCCTGGGCGAGATCGGGGTGCAGGCCGGCCAGCGCAAGATGCGCACCCAGCAGCTCTGGAACTGGATGTATTTCCGCGGCGCCAAGAGCTTTGCCGAGATGACCAACGTCTCGAAGGACATGCGCGCCGAGCTCGAGAAGCATTTCACCGTCGACCGTCCCGAGGTGGTCGCCGAGCAGATTTCCAACGACGGCACCCGCAAATGGCTGCTGCGGCTGCCGAGCGGCGACAAGGTCGAGCGGCCGCACGAGGTCGAGTGCGTCTACATCCCCGAGACCGATCGCGGCACGCTGTGCGTTTCCTCGCAGGTCGGCTGCACGCTGAACTGCGCGTTCTGCCACACCGGCACGCAGCGGCTGGTGCGCAACCTCACCGCCGGCGAGATCGTCGGCCAGGTGATGGTGGCGCGCGACCGGCTGAATGACTGGGCCGACCGCGAGGACGGCACGCGCCGCGTCACCAACATCGTGATGATGGGGATGGGCGAGCCGCTTTACAATTTCGACGCGGTGCGCGATGCGCTGCTGATCGTCGCGGACAATGAGGGCATCGGCATTTCGCGCCGGCGCATCACGCTGTCGACCTCGGGCGTGGTGCCGAACATCCAGCGCACCGGTGACGAGATCGGCGTGATGCTCGCGATCTCCTTGCATGCGGTGCGCGACGAGCTGCGCAACGAGCTGGTGCCGCTGAACCGCAAATATCCGATCAAGGAATTGCTGCAGGCCTGCCGCGATTATCCCGGCGCCTCCAACGCCCGGCGCATCACCTTCGAATATGTGATGCTCAAGGGGGTCAACGATTCGCTCGATGACGCCAAGCTCCTGGTGAAGCTGCTCAAGGGCATTCCGGCGAAGATCAATCTGATCCCGTTCAATCCGTGGCCGGGCACCGCCTACGAATGCTCGGACTGGGAGCAGATCGAAAAATTCTCCGAATACATCTTCAACGCCGGCTACTCCTCGCCGGTGCGCACGCCGCGCGGCCGCGACATCCTCGCCGCCTGCGGCCAGCTCAAGTCGGAGACCGAAAAGCTCTCGGCCCGCGAGCGCCAGGCGCTGCGCGCGATGGCGATGACGGATTGAGTGTGTTTCCATATTTCGTCATGGCCGGGCTTGTCCCGGCCATCCACGTCTTGGCTTTCTCCGCGAGAAGACGTGGATGCCCGGGACAATCCCGGGCATGACGGAGGAGAGGCTAGTGCCTGGCTTGATGTTCGATGATGGAATGACCCGATGGCCCTGATCGGCCGCCTGTTCGTCGTCGCCTTCGGCTTCCTGATGGCCTGCTTCGTGGCAGGGATCATCGTGGTCGTCGCGGTGCTGTATCCCGAGATCAGCGATTTCGGCGGGCAGATCGACCAGAGCGCGATCAATGTCGTGCTCGGTTTCGGCTTCATCTTCATCTCGGGCTTTGCGCTGCTGCCTGCGCTGATCGTGGTGCTGATCACCGAGGCGTTCTTCATCAGGAGCGTGCTGGCCTATGCCGTCGGCGGCGCGATCGTCGGCGCGGCCTGCTATCTCGGTCTGGTTCCGTTCGATCCCGATACGATGCAATTCCACGGCATCGTGCGCCGGCACGTGGAGATCATGACCGGCGCCGGCATCGTCGCGGGCCTGGTCTACTGGCTGATCGCCGGCCGCACCGCCGGCGCCTGGCGCGAGCCGTCGCGGCCGTTGCCGCCGCCCCCGCCCTTGCCGTCGCAACGGCGGCCGCAAACACCGCCGTCATCCTGAGGAACCGTGCGCAGCACGGTGTCTCGAAGGATGGGCCGCAGCAAGACCGCATCCTTCGAGGCTCGCAAGAGCTCGCACCTCCAGCGACAACGGCGAAGCCGTTGCGCGGGGATGACGTCACTTCCCATGCTCATCCGCGTCGGCTAAACCGCGCGCCATGAACCGGACCGGACTTTTCATCGCGCTGGCGCTGGCGCTCATCGTCGGCATCTTGTTCGGGATCTATCCCGAGCTCGACCTGAAGCTGGCGGCGCTGTTCTACGATGTGGCGCAGAAAACCTTCCCGCTGAAGCTCGACGCGGTGGCGTCGTTTGCGCGCGATGCGGCGATGTGGATCGCCTGGGCGCTGGTGCTGCCGGCGATCGTGACCATCGTCTGGAAGTTCATCCGGCCCGACCGGCCGATGCTGATGTCCGGCCGCGCCGCGGTGTTCCTGCTCACCACGATGCTGCTCTCGGCCGGCGTGCTCACCAACCTCACCTTCAAGAATTATTGGGGCCGGCCGCGGCCGGTGTTCGTGACGCAGTTCGGCGGCGACCTGCAATTCATGCCGTGGTGGGACCCGCGCGGCGGCTGCCCGCGCAACTGCTCGTTCTTCTCCGGCGAGGGCGCCACCGCGTTCTGGACCTATGCACCGGCGGCGCTGACGCCGCCCGCGTGGCGGCCGCTGGCCTTTGCCGGGGCCACCGTGTTCGGCATCGTCACCAGCGGGCTTCGCATGGCCTTTGGCGGCCATTTCTTCACCGATGTGGCGATCGCGGGCCTGGTGTCGTTCTTCACGGTCTGGCTGTTCTACGCGCTGATCTACCGCTGGGCAGCGACCCGGCTGACCGACGCCCAGGTCGATGCCACGCTGACCCGCCTTGCGATGCCCGGCTACCGGTGGATGCAGCGCTGGCGCCGGGGCGGCAAGGCGGCGTCCAGCCAGCCCGAGGCCTGATTTGGGCCTGATTAAAGGCGTGCTCAGCCTTCGGAAATTTGATATCGCCACCCCGGAAACATCATTGATTTCGACCGATTGGACCGTCCCATGAGTACGATTCTGAAAAGCCTGCCCACTGGCGAAAAAGTCGGCATCGCGTTCTCGGGCGGGCTCGACACGTCGGCGGCGCTGCTCTGGATGAAGCTGAAAGGCGCCAAGGTCTTCGCCTATACCGCCAATCTTGGCCAGCCCGACGAGGCCGACTACGACGCGATCCCGCGCAAGGCGATGGATTTCGGCGCCGAGAAGGCCCGCCTGGTCGATTGCCGCACCCAGCTGGTCCATGAGGGCATCGCCGCGATCCAGTCCGGCGCGTTCCACATCTCGACCGGCGGCATCACCTATTTCAACACCACGCCGCTCGGCCGCGCGGTGACCGGCACGATGCTGGTCGCGGCGATGCAGGAGGACGGTGTCAACATCTGGGGCGACGGCTCGACCTTCAAGGGCAACGACATCGAGCGCTTCTATCGCTACGGCCTGCTGACCAACCCGAGCCTGCGCATCTACAAGCCCTGGCTCGACCAGCAGTTCATCGACGAGCTCGGCGGCCGCGCCGAGATGTCGGCGTTCATGACCGCGCAAGGCTTCGCCTACAAGATGAGCGCGGAGAAGGCCTATTCGACCGACAGCAATCTGCTCGGCGCGACGCATGAGGCCAAGGATCTCGAGAGCCTTGCGAGCGGCATCACCATCGTCAATCCGATCATGGGCGTGCCGTTCTGGCGCGCCGATTGCGACGTCAAGGCCGAGAAGGTCGTGGTGCGGTTCGAGGAAGGCCAGCCGGTCGCGCTGAACGGCAAGACGTTTGCCGATCCGGTCGCGCTGTTCCTCGAGGCCAATGCGATCGGCGGCCGCCACGGCCTCGGCATGAGCGACCAGATCGAGAATCGCATCATCGAAGCCAAGAGCCGCGGCATCTATGAGGCGCCGGGCATGGCGCTCTTGCACATCGCTTATGAGCGTCTCGTCACCGGCATCCATAATGAGGATACGATCGAGCAGTACCGCATCAGCGGCATGCGGCTCGGCCGCCTGCTCTATCAGGGCCGCTGGTTCGATTCGCAGGCCTTGATGCTGCGCGAGACCGCGCAGCGCTGGGTGGCGCGCGCCGTCACCGGCGAGGTGACGCTCGAGCTGCGCCGCGGCAACGACTACTCGATATCAAACACCGAGAGCCCGAACCTGACCTACGCGCCGGAGCGGCTCAGCATGGAGAAGGTCGAGGACGCCGCCTTCACGCCGGCCGACCGCATCGGCCAGCTGACGATGCGCAACCTCGACATTGCTGACACCCGCGCCAAGCTCGGCCTGTACAACAAGACCGGCCTCATCTCGAGCGACGAAGGCTCGCAGATCTTCCAGCTCGAGAACGACAAGGACTGAGATGGTGGGCGGGTAGACACAAACTCGGTGTCGTCCCGGGCAAGCGAAGCGCGACCCGGGACCCATAACCACCGGCCATGGTTATGAAGCACGCTGGTGCTCCAGCGCGCTTCCACGACTCCTCCCTGTGGTTATGGGTCCCGGCCTTCGCCGGGACGACGTGGGGAGAGAGGCCTGCCTACTTCACCCTGAGCGCATCCAGCAGCGAGCGGAACGCGCGCGCGTAATCGGTGCCGGTCTTGCCGATGTCCGGCCCCGCGGAGACCGCAACCGCGGCTTCCGTCACCGCGCCGAGCAGCAGCCGCGCCAGCGGCTCGATCGGCTGCCTGGCGATCACGCCGGCGTCCATCGCGGCGGCCAGCGCGCGCGGAAACTTGCCGCCGAAATGTTTCGCGTCGATCTCGCGCCAGCGTTCCCAGCCGAGCACGGCGGGGCCGTCGCGCAAGATGATCTGGCCGGTCGGGCCTTTCGAGCACGCCGCGAAATAGCCCTGCGTGCCCGCCGCCATCGCCGCCAGCGGATCGTTCTCGGCGCGCGAGATGCGGTCGAGATCGGCAACAAGGTCGATCGACACCTGCTCGAACACCGCCTCGAACACCGCCTCCTTGGTCGCGAAGTGATGATAGACCGCGCCCTTGGCGGCACGCGCGCCGGCGGCGATGTCGTCCATCGTCGCAGCGGCGAAGCCGCGCTCGCCAAAAATGCGCCGCGCCGCCTTGACGATGGCGGCTCTGGTTTTCTCGCGCCGTTCGGCCTGGGTTGCCATGGGCGCATCTCTAGCCCAGTTCCAGACGCAAGCCAATTGACTTACCGACTACCAGTCGATAAATACCGACTATAAGTCGGTAAATGGAGAATGCCCGATGCCCTCGCTTAGGACGTTGCAAGCCTTCGCCGACACGGTCGAGTCCAACGACCATGTCGGCGCGATCAGGAATTTCTATTCAGTCGATGCCCGCACCCAGGAGAATGACGGTGAGTGGCGCGTCGGCCGCGGGGCGCTGGCGGCGCGCGAGGCGGCGGTGCTGGCCGCGGTCGCCGGCGTCAAGACCACGCGGCTCGGGCCGCTCCTGCTTGACGGCGATCATTCGGCGATCTGCTGGCGCTTCGAATTCACCGGCAAGGACGGCAAGGTCCGCAGCATGGAGGAGGTCGCCTGGCAGACCTGGCGCGGCGAGGAGCTGGTCGAGGAGCGCTTCTTCTACGATCCGCAGCAGATGGCGCGCTGAAATCACGCCGGCCTTGCGGCAATACGCCCCGGCGCGCCTCATTGCGCCGTCATCCGCCGCAACTAGCCTCCGCTCCGATGCGCATGATGCGCATGATGCGCGAGAGCGGAGCATCGATCATGATCAAGCAAGTTGCCGGTATGGCCGTCACGCTGGCGTTGTCGGCAGCGCCGGCGTTCGCCCAGACGATCTATCCGATCGATCGCGCCGATATCCTCGTCGGCGCCAAATTCGACTTCAAGGTCGAGCTTCCGGGGGTGGTCGATCAAGCAAAGCTCAAGGTCACGCTGAACGGCGCGGACTATGCCGCGGTGTTCGGCCAGGGCGGCACATTCACCGCGCACGAGGCCGGCCGGGAGCAGTCGGCGTTGGTGCTGCGCGATGTCTCGCTCGTCAAGCCCGGGCAGGTCGCCGTCGAAGTCAGTGACGGCACGCAGAGCCGGAAGGTGACCTGGACCGTCTACGACACCAAGGCGCGAAAGGCCAGGAACGTGATCCTGTTCATCGGCGACGGGATGTCGCCGTCGCATCGCGTCGCCGCGCGAATCCTCTCCAAGGGAATCGCGGAGGGCAAGGGCCGCGGCAAGCTCGCGATCGACGACATGCCGCATATGGCGCTGGTCGCGACCGCCGGCTCGGACTCGATCATCACCGATTCGGCGAATGCCGCGAGCGCCTACGCCACCGGCCACAAGGCCGCGGTCAATGCGCTCGGCGTCTACGCCGATCGCACGCCCGATCCGCTTGACGATCCGAGGGTCGAGACCATCGCGAGTCTTGCCAAGCGCCGGGCGGGCCTCGCCGTCGGCATCGTCACCAACACCGAGGTCGAGGACGCGACCCCGGCGGCGATGGTTGCGCATACCCGCCGCCGCGCCGCCTATGACGCGATCGTCGCGCAATATTTCGACGCGAAGCCCGACGTGCTGATGGGCGGCGGCTCCGCGAACTTCCTGCCGCAATCCGCGTCCGGATCGAAACGCAAGGACGATGTCGACTATCTCGCGCGCTTCCGCGACGCCGGCTATCCGGTCGCGACGACCGCAGGCGAACTCGCCACGCTCGCGGCCAAACCGGACACCCGCCAACTGCTCGGCCTGTTCGCCGCCGGCAACATGGACGGCGCGCTCGACCGCAAGTTCCTGAGGGGCGGCGGCGTCAGGAAATTCCCCGAGCAGCCGGACCTGACCGAGCAGATTCAGGCCGCGCTCACGGTGCTGTCGAAACACGAGGCCGGTTTCTTCCTGATGGTCGAGTCCGGCCTAATCGACAAATACGCCCATCTGCTCGACATGGAGCGCGCGGTCTACGACACCATCATGCTCGACAATGCGGTGCGGCTGGCAAAGGACTGGGCGAAAGCGCGCAACGACGACACGCTGATCCTGGTCGTGGCCGATCACAACCATCCGAACAGCCTGGTCGGCACCATCAATGACGACATGGCGGCGACACCCAACGTGCCGCTGCGCGAGCGCGTCGGTGTCTACGAGAAAGCCGGGTTCCCGAATTATCCGGCGCCGGACGCCGAAGGTTATCCGTCACGCGTCGATGTCAGCCGGCGGCTTGCAATCTTCTCCGCCAGCCTGCCGGATCACTACGAGACGTTCCGCCCGAAACTCGACGATCCGAACGAGCCGACCGTGAAGGGCGACCAGCCCGACACGTTCAAGGCCAATGACAAGTACAAGGATGTCCCCGGCGTCGTGCTGCGCTTCGGCAATCTGCCGGCGATGATCGGCGCCAGCGTGCATTCCGGCGAGGACGTCATTCTCACCGCGACGGGCCCGGGCAGCGAGCGCGTCCACGGCTCGATGGACAACACCGAAGTGTTCCGCGTGATGGTCGAGGCGCTGGGACTGGGCGCGGGCAAGTAACGCATGATGAGATTGAGACGAGGCATGCCCGCTGTACCCCTCCCGCTTGCGGGGGTCGAGATGAGCAAAGTTTGCTGTTGGAGGGTTGGTGTGAGCGGCGAGGCTTCTCCGACCTCCCCTTGAAAAGGGGAGGTCGCTTTGCTCGCGAGAGCAAAGCGGGTGGGGATCTGCTCTCTCCGCAGCCACCGTCACCTGCGGCTGAGCCCCATCCCGACCTTCCCCCTTTCTGGGGGAAGGAGAACAAACAAAAATGGCCGGGATCGCTCCCGGCCATTTCGTATCGTGATGTCGCGCCGGCTCAGCGCGGCGGCGCGGCCGAGGCGGTGCCGCCGTTGAGCAGCGGGGTGATGCGGCGGACGGTGACGCGCCGGTTGATGCGGCTCGGTCCGTCGGTCTGCTCCTTCGGATATTGAGAGCCATAGCCCTGCGAGGTCAGGTTCTCAGCCGGCACACCGAACTGCTGCGTCAAGAGCTCGGCGGCGGATTGCGCACGGCGGTCCGACAGCGACAGATTGTCGGTGTCGTTGCCGGTCGCATCCGTGTGGCCCTCGATCAGGAACACCTCGCGCGGGTTGCGCTGGATAGCTCGGTTGAGGCCGTCGGCGATCACCTGCAGCCTCGCCGCCTGATCCGGCGGGATGGTCCACGATCCGGAGTCGAAGTTGATCGTGTTGACGTCGATGCTCGGCATCTGCATGCGGACATTGGGGCTGTAGCGGATCTCGTCGAGCGAGTAGCGCCGATCGATCCGCTGCACCGGCGGTGCCTCCATGGTCTCGTAGATCACGTCGGGCGACGCGTCCTGAGCATCGACGATGTAGCGATCGTAGGGAATGTTGACCACCGGCGGTGGCGCGTCGACATAGAAGCCGCCGACCGCCCGCGGATCGCGATAGCTGTTGTCGATGATGACGACCTCGCGGCCGCCAGTATCCCTGCGGATTCGGCGCAACATCTGGCCGTCGGAGCCGACCACCGTGATGATCTCGCTGCCGTCGGGACGAACCACCACGGTGCGGGTTTCGCCGCCGATCGTCTCGGTGCGGATATCGCGCGCGCCATAGCGGAAACGATAGACGTCGTCGCCGCGGACATAGGCCTGGCCGCCCGGATCGCGGATGATGACGCGGTCCGGCTCGGTGTAGATGGTGCGGCCGCCCTCGACGACCTCCTGCCGCTGGCTGTGCAGGTCGGCGATGCTGCCGCCGATGATGGCGCCGGCGACCACGCCGGCACCGACGGCGGCACCGATCGCGAGCGGCTTGATGTTGTCATGGCGCGGTGGCGGCGGCAGCGGCGCTGCGACGGCAGGCGCGGCGCGGAAGGCGGGCGCAACCGTCGGCGGCGCATATTGCGCGCGGCCGGGCGGCGGCGTTGCGGCGGCCGAGCCGGGGACGACCGACGGTGCCGGCGCGCCCATAGCTGCTCCCTGGGCTGGCGATACGCCGGGCGCGACGCCCGGACGTGCTGCCGGCTGACCCGGAGCCGGGGTCGCGCCGGGCGCGCCCATTGCCGCGCCCGGGGTCGCCGGCGTTCCGGGCGGTGTCGCCGGACGTCCCTGCTGACCTGGCGCCGGTGGCGTCGGCGTCGCGCCGGGTGCCGGAGGCGTTGTTGCGGCAGGCGGGGTACCTGGACGCGCGGGCTGTGCGCCGGCTGCCGGAGGCGTCGGCGTCGGTGTCGCGCCGGGAGCTGTCGCGGCGGGCGGCGTGCCCGGTCGTGCCCCTGCTGCCGGAGGCGTTGTCGTTGCCGAAGGCGTGGGCGTTGACGTCGCCGCGGGCGGCGTGCCGGGCGGTTGCTTGGCGCCGCCAGGACGTTCACCGCGTTCGCCACCCGGACGATCGCCGGGGCGGCGTTCGGCCGGCGCCGTTGTCGGAGCTCCCGGCGTTGCGGGCGTCGGAGTCGGCGTTGCCGCCGTGGGCGGGGTGCCGGGACGTGCTGCGGGCGCGGCATTCGGCGTGGCGCCGGGCGCCGGCGTCGGCGGCGTGTGCGCGGGTCCTGCGCCGGGCGGCGGCGTGCCGGGTCGCTGCGGTGCTGCGGCCGGCGGCGGTGGCGTCGGCGTCGGATGTGCGGGGGCGGCCGCCGGCGGGGTCGGCTTCGCAGGCGCTGCTGCGGGCGGCTCCGGCCGTGCCGGTGACGGCGATGGCTTCGCGGGTGCGGCCGCGGGCGGCGGCGGTGTGGGATGTGCGGGAGCAGCCGACGGCGGAGGCGTCGTCGGGCGCGCGGCAGGCGGCTCGGGCCGTGCGGGAGCCGGCGGCGGTGCCGGATGCGGTGCGGCTGCCGGAGGCGGCGTCGGCTTTGCCGGTGCAGCTGCGGGCGGCTCGGGCCGGGCAGGGGCTGCAGGCGGGGTCGGCTTCGCGGGCGCTGCGGCCGGCGGCGGAGCAGGATGTGCGGGTGCCGCGGCGGGAGGTGGCGCCTGCGGATGCGGTGCTGCGGCCGGCGGTGCGGGACGTGCAGGAGCACCCGGCGCGCCCGGCGCTGGCCGCGCCTTCGGCTTTCCGTCAGGTCCGGTTTCTTCCTTCTGCTGCGCCTGTGCGACGACCAGAGGCGAAGTTTGGGCGTGCGACGCTGAGGTGGCGAATTGCATCACCGTCAGCGCAGTCGTGGCAAGCAGCACGAGACGAAGCTTTGTCATTGTCTAGGAGTCCCCGGCGGAAAGTCTGGGCAGGAAAGCAAAGTGAGAACCGAACAATTCGGCAGGACGATGAACCGCCAGCCGTTAGGCCGGATTGTGGCGAGCCACGAATCATCGGCGAAGTTTATTTCGACATTATAACGGGTTGCATGTGTGGTTGTTCACCGCGCGTTCAGAAGAAACGCGCCGACACATTTGCGATCGACGTGGAACTTGGGCGCAAGGGCGACTCACCGGCGGCGAGTCGATCTGTCGCAGGCGGCGGGCCGGACGGTCCAGGCGGTCCACGCACCGGTGATTCGTCAGGTGTCTTGCCGGGCAACTCGTCCGGTCGCGGCGGCTCGCCGGGTTCGCGCACCGGCTCCGGAATCTCGGGGCGCGGACTGCCGGGCGGAATTCCCGGCGGCGGTTCGCTCGGTGTGCCCGGCGTCGTCGGCGGAATCTCGGGAGGCTCGATCGGCATCATATCGAGGCCCCGCGGCGGTTGCCGATGCCAGATCGCGTCGCGCGCATTGATCGCTCCATCGAAGTTCGCAGCGACAACGGATCGCGCGCCGCGGCGTTCCGATGTTTCACCCGGGCGTGTGGCAGACCGCCTCGATATTGTGGCCGTCGGGATCGAGCACGAATGCGCCGTAATAGTTCGGATGGTAATGCGCGCGAATGCCGGGCGCGCCGTTGTCACGGCCGCCGGCCGCCATCGCGGCCTTGTAGAAGGCGTCGACGGTAGCGCGGTCCCTGGCCGTGATGGCGATATGCACCGGCTTGTTCATCGCGCCTTCGCCGCCGATCCAGAAGTCCGGCTTGCCCTCGGCGCCGAAGCCCGCGGCGGGCGCGTGCCCGGTCACCTCTGCGGGCACTTCCATGATCAGGCCGTAGCCGAGCGGCGCCAGCGCCGTCTGGTAGAAAGCCTTCGCGCGTTGATAGTCGGAGACAGAAAAGCCGATATGGTCGATCATCGCGAGCCTCCCTTGTTGTGATGCACTTGCATCCGCGTTCTCGTGTCACCTCCCCTTGCAAAGGGGAGGTCGCTTTGCTCGCGAGAGCAAAGCGGGTGGGAATCTGCTCTCTTCGCAGGCACCGTTCCTGCGGCTGACCCCCATCCCGACCTTCCCCCTTTCAGGGGGAAGGAGAAGACAGGGCTGTCAACTCCGTACCAGCAGCGTGTTGCTGCGCGTCCGGCCCTGCTCGACGTAACCGCGCGCATGCATGTCCGCAATGCAGTCGTCGGTCCATTCGTCCTTCGACAGATGCTCGATCACCACCGCGCGCGGCCACAGTGACTGCGGCGCGTCGCGGAAGAAGCCGATCAGCACGCGGTCCTCGAAACCCTCGACGTCGATCTTGAGCGCGTCGACCTTGCTCACTCCGGCCTCGTCGAGGATGCGTTGCAGCCGCAGCGACGGCACTTTGAACGCCTTGCCCGTCGGCGTGCCGGTGACGATGTGGCTGGCGCCGAGATTGTCGCCGTCGGTCTCGATCATCAGTTCGCCATCGGTCGGGCCGGCAGCCGCCGCAACCAGGCGCACCTGCGGAAAGCCGGAGGCCTGGGTGTTGAACTTGAGCCGCGCATGCGTCACCGGATGCGGCTCGATCGCGATCACCCTGCCACCGGGCCCGACATCGCGCGCCAGCGCCAGCGCATAGGTGCCGACATTGGCGCCGAGATCGACGAAGGTGCCATCCGCGCCGACATGCGCCCGCAGGAAGGCGAGTTCTTCAAGGTTGTAATCGGGATTGAACAGCGCGCCGCGCTCGGTCGCGCTTTGCTGATGATAGAATCGGAACGATGCGCCCTGATAGGTCACGTCGAGCGGACCCGCGCCGAACAGATTGACCAGTTTCGACAGCCAGGGCCGGAATGCGCCGCGCTTCAATCCTGAGCCATGCGCCAGGCGGATGATGGCGGCCTGCGCCGCATTGGGCGCGAAGGCGCCGAACGGCGCCGGCGATATGTCGTTGCTCGGGATCACGCATGGCCTCGTCAAAAGCGCGGCATGCATAGCCGGTTTTGCCGGCAGCGCCAACGCCCGTTACGCCGCCTTGCCCGCTGCCTGCCGTTGCCGCAGGAAGCGGCCGAGCAGCCTTCGCTTACCCTTGCGCGGGATCAGATCGACGTCGCTGACCAGTTTGGCGCCGCCCTTGCGGCGCTCCAGCACGATCTTGCGGCTATGGAACGCTTCGAGCTCGACGCGGTGGGCGACGCTGACGATGGTCGCCTTCGGCAGTTCCGTCGTCACCGTCTCCATCATCTTGTCCTGGCTCTTCTCGTCGAGCGCGGACGTCGCCTCGTCGAGCACGACGATGTCGGGGGTGTGCAGCAGCAGTCGGGCAAAGGCGAGCCGCTGCTTCTCGCCGCCGGACAGGGTCTGGTCCCACGGCGCGTCCTCCTCGATCTTGTCCTTGAGATGGTCGAGGCCGACCTTGTGCAGGGCATCGCTGATCTCATCGACGCTCCAATCCTCCGCCGCGCCGGGATAGGCCACCGCGCGCCGCAGCGTGCCCGAGGGCACGTAGGGCTTTTGCGGCAGCATGAACAGGCGGCGGTCCGCGTGCAGGCCGACACTGCCGCCGCCCCACGGCCACAGGCCGGCGATGGCGCGCACCAGCGTGCTCTTGCCGGTGCCGGATTCGCCGGCGACCAATAGCCGCTCCCCCGGTTCGATCACCACTTCGGTCTCGCCGACCACGGCGGTGCCGTCGTCCAGCGTGACGGAAAGGTCGTTGAGGCTCAGCATGGCCTCGCCCTCGGTCTCGCCGCGCTCGATGCGGCCGAAGCCGTCGCCGGTCTCGGCGCGTTCGAGCCCGTCAAGCGACATCATCAGCGAGGCGATGCGCCGTGCGCAGGCGTTCCAGTCGGCGAGCCGCGGATAGTTGTCGACCAGCCAGCCGAACGCGGTCTGCACGATGGTGAAGGCCGAGGCCGCCTGCATCACCTGACCGAGCGACATGCTGCCGTCGAGGAATTTTGGCGCACACAGCAGCAAGGGTACCACCGGCGCAATGAGATTCGATCCCTGCGACACCAGCGTCGTGCGCATGTGTTGCCCGGCGAGCCGCGCCCATTGCCGCAACACGTTCGAGAACGTCTTGTCGATGCCGTCGCGCTCCTCGGTTTCGCCGCCGAGCAGCGCGATGCTTTCGCCATTCTCGCGTACGCGGGTCAGGATGTAGCGGAATTCCGCTTCCGCCTGGTTCTTGTCCTCGGAGATCTGCGCGAAGCTGCGGCCGATCGCCGTGATCGAGCCCGACGCGATCGCCGCATAGATGATGGCGGCAATGACCAGGAAGCCCGGGATGCTGATCGACGAGCCGCCGAGCGTCACCGTCAGCGCGCCGCCGATGGTCCAGAGCACGACGATGAAAGTGACGGCCGAGAGCAGCGCCGACGTCACGCCGGCGACGAAGTCGACCGGAGAATCCGTCGCGATCCGCAGATCCTCCGCGATCCGGTACTCCGGATTCTTGTGATCGCCGTCGACGAGGTTGAGCTGGTAGTAGCGGCCGTTCGTCAGCCAGCGCGAGACGACGGCGTTGGTCAGCCAGGCGCGCCAGCGCCGCTGGATGCCCATGCGGCCGAACACCTGCGCGACCCCCAGCAGCACGCTGCCGATCGCCAGCGGAAAGAAGATGGCCGTCAGGTGGAAGACACTGGCCGCGTCGCGCTTTTCGATCGCATCGAAGATCGAGCGATTCCAGACATTGATGCCGTACTGAACGGCGACATTGGCGACGATCAGCAGCAGCAGGCCGATCGTGAACAGCCACGCCAGCCGGTCGCCGCTCCGGCCCCAATAGCCGCGCGCGCTGATCCAGAACCGCGTCAGCAAATAGTCCTTGCGCGCCTGTTCGGCCTCTTCGGCCGACAATTCGGGATCGGGTTCGACGATTTCCGGCGGCGGCGGTTCGACATCCTCGCCGCCTTCGGCAATCACCTCGACGAATTCCGACTTCTCATCCCCTTCGCTTGGCGCGGGATCCTTGCGCTCTTGACCGGCCGCCTTTGCGCTCGCTTTCCGGGACGATGCAGTCCTGGCCGACGACGGCCCGTCCGACGATTTGGATTTTGCCTCAGCTTTGCCCATGGCACGATAACGCCAGGCAAATTACCCGGTTCCGCACTGGGACCGGCGGTCAGTCGCGCGGATTGCAACGACGAGTCCCCGCCACAACATCCGCCGCGGCGTATGGCTCCCTGCTTTCGCCAGGACGACAGCGTGCTTGAGATGTGCCGCGCAACTACCTCACCCCGCCGGCGCCTGATCGCGCTTCAGCCGGCGCGAGCGCGTTGCTTTGTGCAGCACGCGCGCGAGCTGCTCGGCCGAATAGGGCTTCTGCAGCAGCTCGAAGCCGCCGCTGCCCTGCTGCGACAGCACCTGGCTGTAACCGGAGGCGAGCACGATCGGAAGATCGAGGCGCTGCCGGCGGATCTCTTCCGCAAGCTCGATGCCGCTCATGCCAGGCATCACGACATCGGTGAACACCAGGTCGAACCGGTCGGCGTCGACGGCGAGTTCCTCCAGCGCGTGGGTGGCGTTGTCCACCAGCACGCAGCTGCAGCCGAGCTGGGTCAGCGTGTCGGCGGCAAACTTTCCGACCTCGGCATTGTCCTCGACGATCAGGACCGATGCGCCGGTCCGATCGACCGAGGGCGCGTCGTCGGTGCGCGGCGCTCGCGCGCCATGCCCGCCGACGACGCGTGGCAGATACAGCGTGAATGTCGCACCCTTGCCGATCTCGCTGGTGACGGTCACCTCGCCGCCGGACTGCTTGGCGAAGCCGAACACCTGCGACAGGCCGAGGCCGGTGCCGTGACCGACCTCCTTGGTGGTGTAAAACGGCTCGAAGATGCGGCCGAACAGCTCCTGCGGAATTCCGACGCCGGTGTCGATCACCGACACCGCGACATGGCCGGGCGAGTTCGGCGGCGTGCTGGTCGCGGACGGCAGTCTGTCCACGGCGCGGACAGCGATCGTGAGCCGGCCGACGCCGTCCATGGCGTCGCGCGCGTTCACTGCCATGTTGATGATGGCGGTCTCGAACTGGCCGGCATCGGCGTTGACGAGACAGGTCTCGTCCGGCACCTGCGCTGTGATCTCGATGCGCGCGCCGATCAGGGTTGCGATCATCTCGCTCAGGGTGCGGACATTCTGGCAGGCGTCGAACACCTCGGGCTTGAGGGTTTGCCGCCGCGCGAATGCAAGCAGCTGGTTGGTCAGCTTGGCCGCACGGTTCACGGTGTTGGAGATCGCATCGATGTAGCGCTGCCGCCGCGGCTCCGGCAGGTCCGGCCGCCGCAACATGTCGACCGACGCGCGGATCACGGTGAGCAGGTTGTTGAAGTCGTGCGCGACGCCGCCGGTGAGCTGCCCGAGTGCCTCGAGCCGCTGGCCGTGCCGCAACGCCTCCTCGGCCTCGATGCGCCGGTTGGCCTCCTCCTGCAGGCGCTGGGTTCGTCGGAAGGCGAGTGCGAGCAGGCCGAACAGCAGGGCGGTGGCCGGGATCCCGAAGATCAGGTGCTGGGCCATGGTCGACATCCAGCGCGACTGGATCGCCGAGGTTTCAAGGCCGGCACTGACATAGACCGGGTATTCCGCCAGCCGCTGATAGCGCATGCGCCGCTCGATGCCGTCGGCTGGGGATCGGATCGTCATCGTCCCGGCCTCGGGATTGGCGACGATCTGCCGCCCGAGCGGGCCGCTCGGCTCGAACCGGACATCGTGGCCAACGGCAGGGAAATGCGCCAGCACGGCGCCGTCGGTCCGGATCAGCGCCAGGAAGCTGCCCGGCTCGCGGCCGATCCTGGCGTAGAAATTCTCGAAATATTCCGGAAGCACGGAGGCCTGGATCACGCCGGCAAAGCTGCCGTCGTCGCCGTTGCGGCGCCGGCCGACGCTGAAGAACCGCGAGCCCTGATAGGGCGGCCGCGGCGTCAGCACCTCGCCGATATAGGTGCCGATGTCGCCCTGGGCATGGATCCGGAAGTAATCCCGGTCCGAGAAGTCGACGTCGGGGGCCGGCTGCACCAGGCTGTTGACGAGGGCACGGCCGTTGGCATCGAACACCCAGACCGATTTCACCTGGGGAAGCGCCATGGCGACCTGCCGCAGCCGCTCATGCAGGCTCTTCTCGCGCGCGCCGATATCGGCATCGCCCATGCCGCGGACGACCTCGGTGACCTCGGCGAGGCCCCGATCGATGGTCTCGAACACCTTCAGCGCATGCTCATGGGCGACATCGAGCGTGCGCTGGATCTCCCGGTCGGCGGCCTCGCTGATCGAGATCCAGGACATTGCGGAGGCAAAAACGAACAGCGCCAGCGGAAGGGCCAGCGCGGCGGCCATCATCCATTGCAGCAGTCTCAGCGAATTGCGTTGTGCGGTCTGCACGGGCGCTCCGGCTCCGCGCGGACCATAACGCAAACCGTTGCGCGGGAGGAAGCAAAACGGCGCCGCCGGGCGCGGCGCGGACGCTCATTCGCCATTCCGCGATCGGTCAAGGTTACCGGAGGCCAACCCGGATCGATCAATTCGCAGCCGGCTCGCGTCCGGGGCCCCACGGGGCGGCTGCGGCGCGGTGGCATCACGACCTCGTTAGCCGCTCGCCGGCAGTCAAGCGGAAAATCGGCCTGGACGGCGCTTCCGGGCGCTGTTTTTAGGAGTTCTAAAACCTCTCACGGGCAAACGCTTGACCCTGTGACTACCTGCTGAAAAACAGGCCGCATGACAGGCGATCCAAACAGCTCCCGGGATAATTTGCAGGACGTCCGGCTCGGACATGCGGATCGCGGTTTTGTCGGAAAGATCATCAGGCTCGATGCGCTCGTGACGGGCTCATCGCTGTCTCCGCAGGAGCTGGAGCAGCGCCTGGTTGAGATGGGATTTGTCGAGGGCGCGCGCGTGGAAATCCTGCATGAAGGCACGATCCGAAAGGACCCGATCGCGGTGCGCGTCGACAACATCACGATCGCGCTGCGCCGGAGCGAAGCCATGGCTGTGATCGTCGAATGACCACTGCATCCCTGCGCCTGGCGCTGGTCGGCGCGCCGAACACCGGCAAGACGTCGCTGTTCAACAGCCTGACCGGCAGCCGTCAAAAGGTCGCCAACTACCCGGGCGTCACGGTCGAGCGCAAGTCCGGCGGCTTCGTCACGCCCGAGGGCCGCAGCGTGACCGTGCTCGACCTGCCCGGCACCTATTCGTTGCGCGGCCGCAGCCCGGACGAGGAGATCACCCGCGACATCGTGCTCGGCCGCTTCGACGGTGAGGCGGTGCCCGATCTCGTGCTCTGCGTCGCGGACGCCACCAATCTGCGGCTGACCTTGCGGCTGGTGCTCGAGCTGAAGCGGGTCGGCCGGCCGATGATGCTCGTGCTCAACATGATCGACATCGCGAAGCGCCGCGGCGTCACGATCGACATCGACCGGATGTCGCAGGAGCTCGGCCTGCCGATCGTGACCTCGGTCGCGGTCCGCAAGGGCGGCATCGACGAGCTCCTGAAGCGAACCGACGAATTCCTGGCCAAGTCGCATGAGGCGGCGGCCAGCGAGTGGGCGACGCCGACGATCGCCGACCTCAAGGCGGCGCAGCGCGAGGCGGACCGCATCATCGCGGCGGCGGTGACGCTGCCGACCAAGCCCGACACGCTGACCAACCGGATCGATTCGGTCGTGCTGCATCCGGTCTGGGGTCTCGTGATCCTGGCCGTGATCCTGTTCGTGATGTTCCAGGCGGTGTTCACCTGGGCGCAGCCCGCGATGGAGTTCCTGTCGGACAGCTTCGCCGCGCTCGGGCAGCTGATCCACAATTTGCTGCCCGAAAGCTGGAGCCTGTTGCAGAGCTTCCTGCAGAACGGCGTGATCTCCGGCGTCGGCAGCGTGATCGTGTTCCTGCCGCAGATCATCATCATCTTCCTGTTCATCCTGCTGCTGGAAGATTTCGGTTACATGGCGCGCGCCGCGTTCCTGATGGACCGCATCATGGGCGGCGCTGGGCTGCATGGCCGCGCCTTCATTCCGCTGCTGTCGAGCTTTGCCTGCGCAATTCCCGGCATCATGGCGACGCGCGTCATCGACAACCGCCGCGACCGCCTGACCACGATCCTGATCGCGCCGCTGATGACCTGCTCGGCGCGCATTCCGGTCTACACGCTGATCATCTCCGCCTTCGTTCCGGCGACCACGCTGTGGGGTTTCGTCAACCTGCAGGGGCTCGTGATGTTCGGCCTCTATGCCGCCGGCATCACCAGCGCGCTGACGGTGTCGGCGATCGCGAAATTCTTCCTGTGGCGCGATCACGCGCCGGCGCCGTTCATGCTGGAATTGCCGGACTACAAGATGCCGCGGCTGAAGAGCATCGCGATCGGCGTGTTCACCCGCGCCAAGATGTTCCTGTACCGGGCCGGCACCACGATCCTCTCGATGATGGTGCTGATCTGGTTCCTGGCCTCGTTCCCGCAGGCGCCGGCCGGTGCCGAGGGGCCGGCGATCAATTACAGCTTTGCCGCGATGATCGGCCATGCGCTCGAGCCGCTGCTGCGGCCGATCGGCTTCAACTGGCAGATCGCGGTGGCGCTGATCCCCGGCATGGCGGCGCGCGAGGTCGCGGTCGCGGCGCTCGGCACGGTCTATTCGATCGAGGGCGGCAAGGAGGCGGCGGACCAGATCGGCCAGGTGCTGGCGCAGAAATGGACGCTGGCGACCGCGCTGTCGCTGCTGGTCTGGTACATCTTCGCCCCGCAATGCGCCTCGACGCTCGCGGTGATCCGCCGCGAGACCGGCGGCGCGAAGTGGATGGTGGTGACGTTCATCTACATGCTCGCGCTGGCCTATGTCGCGAGCTTCCTGACCTTCAACCTCGCGCAGGCGCTGGGCCTGCATTGATCGGCAACGCAGTTTCATCATTTCGACTCGAAACTGCGGCAGGTGCACGCAGCCAAGCGAAGCGGTAGAGTTGGTCGAGGGCGCGTGAAGCGGCAGGCCCCTCCGCGTGTTCCCTGCGAGACCCTGCAATGTCGACGTACGGCCTGGAGCGGCTATTTTCGCCTCGAAGCATCGCAATCGTCGGCGGCAGCCCGCGTCCGTCGTCGCTCGGCGCGGCGGTGCTCAGGAACATCAGAGCGAGCGGCTTCACCGGCCGCGTCGGCGTCGTCAATCGGAACTATGCCGACGTTGATGGCGCGCCGACCGTCCCCGACCTGAAGTCGCTGCCATTCGTTCCGGATCTCGTCGTCATCAGCGCACCGGCGGCGGCGGTTCCCGAAATCGTCGCGGAGGCGGCTTCGGCCGGCGTTGCCGGTGCGGCGATCCTGTCGGCCGGTCTTGGCCATGGCGCGGGCTCGCTCGCGGAGACTGCGGGGCAGACGGCGCGACGGCATGGCATGCGCCTGATCGGGCCGAATTGCCTCGGCGTCATGGTGCCGCGCGCCAAGCTCAATGCGAGCTTCGCCTCGCATCAGCCGTCCGACGGGCACGTTGCTCTGATCTCGCAGTCCGGCGCGGTCGCGTCGGCGATGATCGAATGGGCGGCGGAGCGGCGGCTCGGCTTCTCCGGCATCGCGTCGATCGGCGACCAGCTCGATGTCGACGTCGCCGACCTCCTGGATTATTTCGCGCTCGACGACCACACCAGCGCGATCCTGATCTATCTCGAAGCCGTCAAGGACGCGCGCAAGTTCATGTCGGCGGCGCGCGCCGCGGCGCGGCTGAAGCCGGTCGTCATCGTCAAGTCGGGACGGATGGCGCAGGGCGCCAAGGCCGCCGCGACCCACACCGGCGCGCTGGCCGGCTCCGATGCGGTCTACGACGCCGCATTCCGTCGCGCCGGCATGCTGCGCGTCTACGACCTGCGTCAGCTGTTCGATTGCGCCGAACTGCTTGGCCGCGGCTTCGTTCCGCGCGGCAACCGACTGGCGATCCTGACCAATGGCGGCGGGCTCGGCATCCTCGCGACCGACCGGCTGGCCGAGCTCGGCGGCGTTCCTGCGACACTGACGGCGGAGACCATCGAACGGCTCGACAAGGTGCTGCCGCCGGGCTGGTCCTATGCCAATCCGGTCGACATCGCGGGCGATGCCGATGCCGACCGCTACGTGGTAGCGCTCAGCGCACTGCTCGATGATGCGAACAGCGATGCGGTGCTGGTCGCGAATGTGGAAACCGCGGTTGCGCCGGCCCAAGGAATTGCCGAGGCGGTGGCGCAATGCGTCCGCGACCGCAGGACGAAGCGGTGTGCGGTCGCCGCACTGGTGCTCGCGGCCTGGGTCGGCGCCGACGAGCGCACCGGCGCGATCTTCGAGGCGGCACGGATTCCGCACTTCCCGACCGAGGACGATGCGGTGCGCGCCTTCATGTATCTGGTGCGCTATCGCGAGGCCTCGACCGCGCTCGCCGCAACCCCGCCTGGCGTCGCATCGGTGTTCACGCCGGAGACGGCGGCGGCGCGCCACGTCGTCGTGAACGCGCTGTCGGAAGGGCGCGCCTGGCTCGATCCGGCCGAGATCGTCGCCCTGTTCGCGGCCTATCATATTCCGATCGTGACGACGCTCGTCGCCGACAGTGCCGAGGACGCTGCCGAGAAGGCGGCGCCGCTCTTCGCCGAAGGACATGCGATCGTGGTCCGGGTGTTCTCGCGCGACATCCGGCACGCCTCCGACGTCGGCGGCGTGATCCTCGATCTGCGCACCAAAGACAGCGTCATCGAGGCCGCCCGGACCGTCATGGCGCGGGCACGGAGTGCCCGGCCCGACGCCATCCTGCAGGGCGTGACGATCCAGCCGATGATCGTGCGGCGCGCGGCGCGCGAGCTGATCTTCGGCATCGCCGAAGATCCGACCTTCGGTCCGGTGATCGTGTTCGGCCGCGGCGGCCCCGCGGTCGAAGTGATCAACGACAAGGCGCTGGCGCTGCCGCCGCTCGACATGAATCTCGCCCGCGAGCTGATCGGACGCACCCGCGTCTCGCGGCTGCTCGGCGGCTATGGCGATGTGCCGGCGGTCCCGGCCGATGTGGTGCCGCTCACCCTCGTCAAGCTGGCGCAGATGGCGGCCGACATTCCCGAGGTCGCCGAACTCGACATCAATCCGATGCTGGCAGACGAGAGCGGCGTGCTCGCGCTCGATGCGCGGGTCGCGATCCGCAAACCCACCCGGCTGTTTGCCGGCCACACCCGGCTCGCGGTGCGGCCCTATCCGTCGCAATGGGAAGGCGAGCTTGCGCTGCGCGACGGCTCGCGTGTCACGGTGCGTCCGATGCGGCCGGAAGACGAGCCGATGGTCAGCGAGTTCTTCAAGCGTGTCACCGCCGAAGACCTCAGGCTGCGCTTCTTCCATGCGATGAAGGAATTCTCGCACGCCTTCATCGCACGCCTGACCCAGCTCGACTATGCGCGGGCGATGGCGTTTGTGGCGCTCGATCCGAACACCGGCGAGATGATGGGTGCGGTCCGGCTGCATTCGGACTCGCTGTACGAGAATGCCGAATACGCGATCCTGCTGCAGTCCGATCTCAAGGGCAAAGGCCTCGGCTGGGCGCTGATGCAGCTCCTGATCCACTATGCGCGGTCGGAGGGATTGAAGCGTCTGTCCGGCCAGGTGCTGACCGAGAACACCACGATGATCGGGATGTGCCGCGATCTCGGCTTCACCGTGACGATGGATCCGGACGATCACAGCATCGTCGATGTCGTACTCGACCTCGATCGATCCGGCGTCGATGCGGTCGGCGCCGATATCCTGATCCGGCCCGCTGCGGCTGGCCGCTGATAACAGCAGCGCCAGCCGCGGCTGCAACGGATCAGATCTGGCGTTCGACCAGCTTGAACTTGAGCTCGGCGATCGCTTCGGAGGGGTTGAGGCCCTTCGGACACGCCTTGGCGCAGTTCATGATGGTGTGGCAGCGATAGAGGCGGAACGGATCCTCGAGATTGTCGAGCCGCTCGCCGGTCGCCTCGTCGCGGGAGTCGGTGACCCAGCGGTTTGCCTGCAGTAGCGCGGCGGGGCCGAGGAAGCGCTCGCTGTTCCACCAGTAGCTCGGGCATGAGGTCGAGCAGCAGGCGCACAGGATGCACTCGTAGAGGCCGTCGAGCTTCTCGCGGTCCTCGTGGCTCTGCCTCCACTCCTTCTGCGGCGTCGGCGTCGTGGTCTTCAGCCACGGCTCGATCGAGGCATACTGGGCGTAGAAATTGGTCAGGTCGGGAACGAGGTCCTTCACCACCGGCTGGTGCGGCAGCGGATTGACCTTCACCGCGCCGCCCGCGCCGACGTCGTGCATCGACTTGGTGCAGGCCAGCGTGTTCTGGCCGTCGAT
Organism: Bradyrhizobium sp. USDA 4538; assembly: GCF_024171045.1. Classification (NCBI taxonomy): domain Bacteria; kingdom Pseudomonadati; phylum Pseudomonadota; class Alphaproteobacteria; order Hyphomicrobiales; family Nitrobacteraceae; genus Bradyrhizobium; species Bradyrhizobium sp. USDA 4538. The sequence continues at coordinate 3,558,813 of NZ_JALJZE010000001.1, read as the reverse complement.
GTTCATCGCGCAGGAGCCGCAGACGCCTTCGCGGCAGGAGCGGCGGAAGGTCAGCGTCGGGTCGATGTGGTTCTTGATCCAGATCAGGCCGTCCAGCACCATCGGACCGCAATCATTGGTGTCGACATGATAGGTGTCGACGCTCGGATTCTTGCCGTCGTCTGGGTTCCAGCGATACACCCGAAATTCGCGCGTCTCGGTGGCGCCGGCCGGCTTCGGCCAGGTCTTGCCGCCGGAAATCTTCGAATTCTTCGGAAGTGCGAATTCAACCATGCTTGCTCGCCTTCGTTCTCAGTAGACCCGCGCCTTCGGCGGGATGTACTGCACGTCATTGGTCATCGTGTAGCTGTGCACCGGACGGTACTCGATCGCGGTCTTGCCGGCCGGATCGATCCAGGTCAGCGTGTGCTTCATCCAGTCCTTGTCGTTGCGGTCCGGGAAGTCCTCGCGCGCATGCGCGCCGCGGCTTTCGGTGCGGTTGGCCGCCGAATCCATCGTCACGACCGCCTGCACGATCAGATTGTCGAATTCCAGCGTCTCGACCAGATCGGAATTCCACACCAGCGAGCGGTCCGACACCGAGATGTCGCCGACGCCGCCATAAACCTTGTGGATCAGGTTCTGGCCTTCCTGCAGCACGTCGCCGGTGCGGAACACCGCGCAATTGTTCTGCATCACATGCTGCATGCTGTCGCGCAGCTTCGCAGTCGGCGTGCCGCCGGAGGCATGGCGGAAATGATCGAGCCGGCCGAGCGCGAGGTCGGTGGAATCCTTCGGCAGCTCCGGCTGCTTGGCGTTCGCGGTCAGCTTGTCGGCAAGGCGCAGCGCCGCGGCGCGGCCGAACACCACGAGGTCGATCAGCGAGTTGGAGCCGAGGCGGTTGGCGCCGTGCACCGAGACGCAGGCCGCTTCGCCGATCGCCATCAGGCCCGGCACCACCGAATTGTCGTCGCCATTGCGCTTGGTCAGCACCTCGGCGTGATAATTCGTGGCGATGCCGCCCATGTTGTAGTGCACGGTCGGCACGATCGGGATCGGCTCGCGGGTGACGTCGACATTGGCGAAGATCTTGGCCGATTCGGAGATGCCCGGCAGCCGCTCATGCAGCACCTTCGGATCGAGGTGGTCGAGGTGCAGGAAGATGTGGTCCTTCTTCTTGCCGACGCCGCGGCCTTCGCGGATCTCGATCGTCATCGCGCGCGAGACGACGTCGCGCGAAGCGAGGTCCTTGGCCGACGGCGCATAGCGCTCCATGAAGCGCTCGCCCTCGGAGTTGACGAGATAGCCGCCTTCGCCGCGGGCGCCTTCGGTGACGAGGCAGCCCGAGCCGTAGATGCCGGTCGGATGGAACTGGACGAATTCCATGTCCTGCAGCGGCAGGCCGGCGCGCAGCACCATGCCGCCGCCGTCGCCGGTGCAGGTGTGCGCCGATGTGCAGGAGGCGTAGGCGCGACCATAGCCGCCGGTCGCCAGGATCGTGCTCTGGGCGCGGAAGCGGTGCAGTGTGCCGTCGTCGAGCTTGAGCGCGATCACGCCGCGGCAGACGCCCTGGTCGTCCATGATCAGGTCGATGGCGAAGAACTCGATGAAGAACTCGGCCGAGTGGCGCAGCGACTGGCCGTACATCGTGTGCAGCATGGCGTGGCCGGTGCGGTCGGCGGCGGCGCAGGTGCGCTGTGCCTGGCTCTTGCCGAAGTCGATGGTCATGCCGCCGAACGGGCGCTGATAGATCTTGCCGTCCTCGGTGCGCGAGAACGGCACGCCCCAATGCTCGAGCTCGTAGACCGCGTCGGGCGCGTTGCGCACCATGTATTCGATCGCGTCCTGGTCCCCGAGCCAGTCCGACCCCTTCACGGTGTCGTACATGTGCCAGCGCCAGTCGTCCTGATGCATGTTGCCGAGTGAGGCCGAGATGCCGCCCTGCGCCGCAACGGTGTGCGAGCGGGTCGGGAACACCTTGGTGATGCATGCGGTGCGCAGCCCGGCTTCCGAGCAGCCGACCACGGCGCGCAGGCCGGCGCCGCCGGCACCGACCACGACGACGTCGTAGGTATGGTCCTGGATCGGGTAGGCCTTGCCGTTCGTGGCCGGGCCACCGTTGGTGGCCTTGCCGTTTCCTTCACCGGCCATGGATCAAACTCCCGACGACAATTTGAGGATTGCGTAGATCGAGGCCAATGCGACCGCGACGCAGAAGAAGTTGTTCGCCATCACGCTGGCGATCTTCAGCTTCTCGTTGTGGATGTAGTCCTCGATCACGACCTGCATGCCGATCTTCATGTGCCAGGTGCTGGCGATGATGAAGAGCAGCAGGATGATGGCGATCGGGATCGAGCCGAGGATCTGCGCCGCGCCGGCATGGTTGCGGCCGATCAGCGTGATCACCACGACGATCACGGGAACGATCAGCAGCGTCATCGCAACCGCGGTGAGGCGCTGGCGCCAGAAATCGCCCGTGCCGGTGTGCGCGGAGCCGAGGCCGCGGACGCGCTCCAGCGGCGTGCGCATCGAGGAGGGGCCGCTCATCGTCCACCTCCCACGGCGTAGGCAATGATCCAGACCAAAACGGTCAGCGCGATGCCGGCGACCAGCGCGCCCCAGGTCAGGGCTTCGCGCTCATTGGCCTTGAAGCCGTAGCCGAGGTCCCAGACGAAATGCCGGATGCCGCTGCACAGATGGTGCATCAGCGCCCATGTGTAGCCGAACACGATCAGCTTGCCGATCGCGCTGCCGGTGAAGGCCTGGACGTTGGCGTAAGCCGAGGGGCCGGAAGCGGCGGCGATCAGCCACCAGGCCAGCAGCAGGGTGCCGAAATAGAGGGCCAGACCCGTGGCGCGGTGGACGATGGACAGCGCCATCGTCAGCGTCCACCGGTAGGTCTGCAAATGGGGTGAAAGCGGTCGTTCGATCCTGGCGGTCATCGGCGGGCTTTATGTTGTGAGGGACCGCGGCCGGCCCATCGGGGAACGCGGTAGAGGAGTTCTATTTACGGAGTCGGATCACCCCGCGCAACGGCCAAATAGCCTTCGGTCGAACCGAAGTTCATTGTTAGAGTTGCCGAATTCTGGTTGATCCGCAGTGTGGTATACCAGATGCAAGGTTGAGCGAACCAAGTAGTGAATCGAGATGTTCGAGGATCGATTGGCGCGCTCAGCTGCCCGCAAACGGGGGGCGCAAGGCGTCGATTTTGCCCCAGCGTTCCACCAGATAATCGACAAATGCCCTGATCTTAGGCGATGCGAGACGTGACGGCTGAAGCATCAGATGTAGCGGCGTCGGCGCCGGCTCATGGTCGATCAACAGGCGCGTCAGGCGACCGTCGGCGAGCTCGGACTGCACTTGCCAGGACGGCACGCGGACGATGCCGGCGCCCTCCCGCGCCGCGCTGACCAGCGCGTCGAGGCTATTCATCCAGAGCCGACCGGATATGCGGATTTTGCGACCCGTCTTGCTGCCGTCGGCAAAGCGCCACTCCGCGCTCCCGGGCGAATCGGAAAACACCAGGCAGTCATGCCCGGCAAGATCAACCGGTGTCTGCGGCGCGCCGCGCCGGGCCAGGTAGTCCGGCGACGCGCACACAATCATCTGCAGATCGGTGAGCTTGCGCGCTACCAGCTGCGAGTCGCGCAAGCGGCCGATGCGTATAGCCAGATGGATATCCTCCTCGACCATGTCGACGGCGCGGTCGACCAGAAGAAGGTCGACGGACAGCGCCGGATAGCGGCGCAGAAACTCGACCAGCAGCGGCGCGATCACGAGCCGTCCGATCAGACTCGGCGAGCTGACGCGGATCCGTCCCGATGGCTGATGCGGGTCGCGCGCCAGCGCCGCCTCGATCTCCCGGACTTCGCCGAGGATCGATTTCGCGCGCTCGTAGAGGATGCGTCCGTCGTCGGTCAGCGCGAGCTGGCGGGTGGTGCGCAGCAGCAGGCGAGTGCCGAAATGCTCCTCGAGCGCGCTGATCTGCCGGCTCACCGAGGTCAGCGAGCTCGGCAGCGAGCGCGCGGCCGCCGACAGGCTGCCGCTCTCGACCGCGCGGACAAAGGCCGCCATCGCCGCAAGCCGGTCCAAGCCCGATCCTTCCGCATTTCGCAAGAGAGCCTGCTCATCTGCAGCAATACCCCCGTCTTTCAGAAGGGTCTAGCCTGACGGCTCCACGATTTGAGGAGCTCGACATGGCCTCAACGTCCATCCGTCCAACTTCGCTCGAGCGGCGCGGACGTGCCGGCCGCGCCGGTGCCGACGATCCGGCCATCCTGCTTGTTTTCTCCTGCGTCGGACTGTTAATCGACGTGCTGACGTTGCCGATGCAGGGCGCGACGTCCTCGATCCCACTCCGCTTTGCCTTGATTGCGGTCGCTGCTCCCGTGGCAGCGTTGGTCGCACTGTGGTTGGCCGATCGCACCGAGGCAGGCGCCTCCTGACGATGCGAAGGACATGATGGCCGGCCTCGATCCCAAGGAATTGCTCGAACTTGCGCTGCTGCTGATTTCGGTCGGGGCGCTGTCCGGCTTTCTCGCCGGCCTGTTCGGCATCGGCGGCGGCGCGATCCTGGTGCCGGTGTTCTACGAATGCTTCCGGCTGGCGGGCGTGCCGCTCGAGGTGCGGATGCCGCTGTGTATCGGCACCTCGCTCGCGATCATCATCCCGACCTCGCTGAGCTCGTTCCGCGCCCATTATCGCCGCGGCGCGGTCGATATGGAGATCCTGAAGCGCTGGTGGCTGCCGATCGTGATCGGCGTCGCCGCCGGCAGCGTCACCGCGCGGTTCGCGCCGGAGCGGCTGTTCAAGATCGTGTTCGTGATGGTGGCGTGGTCGGCGGCCGCGCGCCTGCTGCTGGCGCGCGAGACCTGGAAGTTCGGCGACGACGTGCCGAAGGGCTTCTTGATGCGCGTCTATGGCTTCTTCGTCGGCCTGTTGTCGACGTTGATGGGCATCGGCGGCGGCCTGTTCGCCAACCTCTTGATGACCTTCTACGGCCGGCCGATCCATCAGGCGGTCGCGACCTCTTCCGCGCTTGCGGTGCTGATCTCGATCCCCGGCGCGCTGGGCTACGTCTATGCCGGCTGGCCCGCGGCCGCGCGCTTCCCCGACGTCGCCGCGCTGCAATTGCCGTTCGCGCTCGGTTACGTCTCACTGATCGGGGCGCTGCTGGTGATGCCGACCACGCTCGTCACCGCGCCGCTCGGCGTCAAGGTTGCGCACGCGCTGTCGAAGCGGGCGCTGGAGGTGGCGTTCGGGGCCTATCTCTTCATCGTCGGCGGACGGTTCGTGATTAGCCTGCTGGGCGGGCACTGATCGGCTCGTCCTTCAGCCGTACTTCGCTGTGACCCCACCGTCGGAGGTCTCCGACGCCCTCGATCCGATCGGCGTGGGACAGGAATCGCAAGCGTGCTCCGATCATTTCAGGAGCTATCGGCAATTTCAGTTTCTCGCAGTCTGCCATCGCGACCCCTATAATCATCGCGACCTTTTGCCATCGCGATGTCAGGGCCGACATGATGACGTCGTCGAGCGCAGCTTCCGTAGCGCCACGGGGAAGACGCACGTCACTCCACTTCAGTTCGGAGGTCGGGGGAGGCAGTTCTTCGTGAAGCTCCAGCTTCATCAGGTCGCGAAACTGTTCGTAGAGCGGTAGCATCACCTGCCATTCCAGTTCGAGCAGGAGGTCGTAAAGCCGGCCATCCAATTCAAGCCGCTCCTGCTTTCCGAGCTCCGCAATCGCGATTCGAGCCTTCTTCATCGCCTCGTGCGCGATGACGAGTTGATCGTTAATCTGGATAGCCTGCTCCCGCTTCATCTACCCCCCACGACGTTCTTGCGGCTTCATCCCTTTGCGTAGATATCCTTATACCTATCGCGCAAAATATTCTTCTGCACCTTGCCCATCGCGTTGCGCGGCAATTCGTCGACGACGAAGACGCGCTTCGGCATCTTGAACTTCGCCAGCCGCCCGTCGAGCGCCTTCAGCACTGACGCCTCGCTGACATCGGCGCCCTTGCTGCAGACGAGGACTGCGGTGACGCCTTCGCCGAAATCGGCATGCGGCACGCCGATCACGGCTGATTCGATCACCCCGGGCATGGCGTCGATCTCGCTCTCGATCTCCTTCGGGTAGACATTGAAGCCGCCGGAGATCACGAGATCCTTGCCGCGCCCGAGGATGTGGACATAACCCTTGTCGTCGATCTTGCCGAGATCGCCGGTGATGAAGAAGCCGTCGGCGCGGAATTCGGCCTTGGTCTTCTCCGGCATGCGCCAGTAGCCCTGGAACACGTTCGGGCCCTTGACCTCGATCATGCCGATGGTCTCGCGCGCAAGCTCCTTGCCGGTCTCGGGATCGGTGACCCGCACCGAGACGCCGGGCAGCGCGAAGCCGACCGCGCCGGGCACGCGATCGCCGTCATAGGGGTTGCTCGTGTTCATGTTGGTTTCGGTCATGCCGTAGCGCTCGAGCACGGCGTGGCCGGTGCGATCAGACCATTCGCGGTGGGTGTCGGCGAGCAGCGGCGCCGAGCCCGAGATGAACAGCCGCATGTGCCCGGTGGCGTCCTTGTTCAGGCCGGGATTCTGCAGCAGGCGGGTATAGAAGGTCGGCACGCCCATCATCACGGTGGCGCGCGACATCAGCTTGATGATCACGTCCGGATCGAACTTCGGCAGGAAGATCATCGAGGCGCGCGCGAACAGCGTCACGTTGCTGGCCACGAACAGGCCGTGGGTGTGATAGATCGGCAGCGCGTGGATCAACACATCCTTGTCGGTGAAGCGCCAGTAGTCGACCAGCGAATACGAGTTCGAGGCCAGATTGTCGTGCGACAGCATCGCTCCCTTGGAGCGGCCGGTGGTGCCCGACGTGTAGAGGATCGCGGCGAGATCATTGTTGCCGCGCGGCACGGTGGCGAATTCCTTCGCCGCCTTGTCGGCGGCTTCGGTCAGCGAGCCCTTGCCGTTGGCACCGAGCGTCTCGACCTTGGCGCCCACCTTGGCGGCGATCGCCTTGATGCCGTCCTGCTTGGAAGGATCGCAGACCACCAGCGCCGGCTCGGCGTCGGTGATGAAGTATTCGAGCTCGTTCAGCGTATAGGCGGTGTTGAGCGGCAGGTAGACGCCGCCGGCGCGCACGGTGGCGAGATACAGAACCAGGGCCGAAACCGACTTCTCGGTCTGCGCCGCGACGCGGTCGCCCGGCTTGACGCCGCGCTCGACCAGCACGTTCGCCATCTGGCCGGCGCGCGCGATCAAATCGCCATAGGAGATGCGGCTGCCGTCGAGCTGCTCGATCGCGAGCCGGCTGGGGTCGTCGAGGCCGTCGAACAGGCGGGAAAACAGATTGGCGTTGGTGGTCGTGTTCATGCAAAGATTCCCCGAGGGGCGAAGGGCCGGAAGATTTCGGCTGGATTAGCAAAAACGCCCTTCGGAAAGCAACGGAGACAGTTTGCATGACAAATAATGGGAAACGCGTGGCCTGGGTCACCGGCGGCGGCACTGGAATCGGCGAATCCGGGGCGGAGTTCCTGGCTGCGGACGGCTGGACGGTGGTGGTCTCCGGCCGCCGCAAGGAAGAGCTCGACCGCGTGGTGGCCAACATCACCAAAAAGGGCGGCAAGGCCGAGGCGATTCCGCTCGATGTCAGCAACAAGACCGATGTCAACAAGGCCGCCGAGACGATCGTCGGCAAGCACGGCCGCATCGACCTCCTGGTCAACAGCGCCGGCATCAATGTGCCGAAGCGCAGCTGGGCCGACATGGAACTGGAAGGCTGGGACAAGCTCGTCGAGGTCAACCTCAACGGCGTGCTCTACTGCATGCGCGCGGTGCTGCCGACGATGCGCAAGCAGAAGGACGGCTGCATCATCAACGTCGCCTCCTGGGCCGGCCGCCACGTCTCGAAGATGCCGGGCCCGGCCTACACCACGACCAAGCACGCCGTGCTGGCGCTGACCCATTCCTTCAACATGGACGAATGCGTCAACGGCCTGCGCGCTTGCTGCCTGTCGCCGGGCGAGGTCGCCACCTCGATCCTGAAGCAGCGGCCGGTGGTGCCGAGCGAAGCCGAGCAGGCCAAGATGCTGCAGCCCGAGGATTGCGGCCGCACCATCGCCTTCGTCGCCAGCATGCCGGCGCGGGTGTGCATGAACGAGATCCTGATCAGCCCGACCCACAACCGCGGCTTCATCCAGACACCGGCGAACCGGGATTAGATGAGGTCCGTCTTCTCCTTCCCCCTGAAAGGGGGAAGGCCGGGATGGGGGTCAGCCGCAGGCGATGCTGTATGCGGAGAGCGCTGATCCCCACCCGCTTTGCTCTGCGAGCAAAGCGACCTCCCCTTTTCAAGGGGAGGTTGGAGCTCCGTAGCCCGGATGGAGCGAAGCGTAATCCGACGGTCTTCCCGCGGAGAGGCTGGTTCCGGATCTCGCTGCGCTTGATCCGGGCTACAAACGACGGAGTCCCGCGCGACTCACTCGATGATCTCGTTCAGCTCCTTGCCGGTATGCTCCGGCACGAACAGGTACACGCCGATCGCCATCGCGATCATCAGCACGGGGATGCAGAGGAACGCCAGCGCGAACGAGCCGGTGTGCTGCTGGAGCGCGATCGAGACGAACGGGAACAGCACGAAGCCGACGAAATAGGCGATCGCCCAGACCACGCCGTTGGCGGCGCCGCGGATCCGGGTCGGGAAGATCTCCGCGGTCAGCGTCGTGCTCGGCCCCCAGAAGCCGAGAAAGCCGAGACACCAGGCGAGCCCGAACGCCCAGAGCAGCACGCGGTCCTCGGAATAGACCCAGAGCGTCATGAAGATCGCACCCTCGATCAGGGTGATGATGAAAGTGCGGCGGCGGCCGATCTTGTCGATCAGCCAGCCGACCAGGCACAGTCCGAGGAAGCCGCAGAGCCCGTAGAACACGTAGAACAGGCTGTATTCGGCGGTCGACCAGTGCTTCTCGGTCGATAGATACAGCGGCATCCAGGCGCCGACCGTGCCGTAGATGCATGTGCTGGCGCAGGCGACGAACAGCGCGACCAGCGTGGCGGGCAGCACGTCGGGCATGAACACCTGGCGGATGCCGACCGACTTGGCCTTGCCGAACCAGGCGCTGTCCTCGGCGCTGACCGTGCCGCCGCGCGCCAGCGTCTCCGAGATGCGCCGCTTGCGGTCCTGCGCGCGCACCCAATAGGGCGATTCCGGGCAGGTGGAGCGGATATAGATCGCGAGCAGCGCGATCACGCCGGGCACCATGACCGCGATGCGCCAGCCGAAATTCGCGGCGACGAGGCCCGTGATCGCACCGGCGAGCGTGGCGCCGAGGCACCAGGCCGAGCGGGTGATGCTGATGACGCGGCCGCGCAGCCGGGCCGGCCAGGTCTCCGCGACCAGCATCGAGCCCAGCGACCATTCGCCGTTGAGCGCGAAGAACAATAGCGAGCGCGCGATCACGAACACCGCGAAGGTCGGCGACATCGCCGCGACCGGCATCAGAAGCGAGAACAGCGCGATATTGACGGCGAGCAGCGTGCGGCGACCGTAGCGGTCGGCGAGCCATGGCCAGAAGTAAAGCCCCGCGATGCCGATGAACAGCGCGATCTGCATGCCGGAGCGGTACTCCGGCAGGCTCAGCGAAAATTCCTTGATCACCATCGGCGAGATCAGCGCGAAGATCACGCCGTCCATGCCGTCGAAGCCCCAGCCGAGCGCGTTGGCGGTGGCGATGTGCCAATGCGTTTTCGTGATCTCGGTTGTGTCCGCAACCGCGCGGTAGTTGGCGTATTGCAGGTGCTTCTGCTCGAGCGGACCGATGTCGATACTTGCATCGTTCACCGCAGGTGCGGCGTGGCCGTCAGCCGTGATGCTGCTCATGATGCCTCCCCGTGGCCGCTTTCTGCGAAGCTGTGCCGCAACCTCAAGCTGAACCAATCAGCTGACTGCGGCAAGCAAATTGCTCGCGGCAGCGCACGCGTCCATTCCGCTGAATGGAATGCATGCCGGGGCAGCGCGAGGCGTCGCGTGTACGCAGCGCGCGCCGGCCGGTTTCAACAATCACAAAGAATTATTTCCGGAAACCGTCCGGAAAGCCTGCCGTAGCTCAGCCAACGACGACGCACTGATCAACCAGCACGCGCCGTTGTTGCCCCTTCAACGCCGGCGAAGCCTCGCCGGTCGGCCTACTCATCGGGAGATGAAACCATGTCGAAGCGTATTGCCTATCTCACCGCCGCCGCCTTCAGCGCGCTCGCGATCACGGCCACTGTCGTGGCGCCGGTCCGCGCCGAGGAAAAGACCGTGATGGTCGGCGGCGCCGCGATGTTCCCGTCGAAGAACATCGTGCAGAACGCCGTCAACTCGAAGGATCACACCACGCTCGTCGCCGCGGTGAAGGCCGCGGGCCTGGTCGGCACGCTGGAAGGCAAGGGCCCGTTCACGGTGTTCGCGCCGACCAATGCCGCGTTCGGCAAGCTGCCGGCCGGAACCGTCGACACCCTCGTCAAGCCCGAGAACAAGGCGACGCTGACCAAGATCCTCACCTACCATGTGGTGCCGGGCAAGCTCGAGGCCTCCGACCTCACCGACGGCAAGAGGCTGAAGACCGCCGAGGGCGAGGAGCTGACCGTCAAGAAGCAGGACGGCAAGGTCTGGATCGTCGATGCCAAGGGCGGCAGCTCGATGGTGACGATTTCCAACGTCAACCAGTCGAACGGCGTCATCCATGTGGTCGATACCGTGCTGATGCCGGCGACGTAACACCTGGCGGCCTGCTTTAGTCCCTCAAAGGACCCGCGACATAGCGAGCCGGCGCCTCGCCCCGGCTCGCATCTTTGTGACCGTATGAAGCAGCCTATATCAAACTGATGATGCGCGACCCCGTAACGGACCGCCGGTTCCGGGCGTATAACCCGGTAACGACCACGAGCAGAGATATCCCATGACGAGCCTTGCCGTCAGCGACCACCAGGCAGAGACCGCGGCGCCCGCGAAGGCGATCCAGCCGGTCTGGGTGCGCATGGTGCACTGGATCAACGCCTTCGCGATGATCCTGATGATCATGTCCGGCTGGCAAATCTACAACGCCTCGCCGCTGTTTGGCTTCACCTTCTCGCGGAGCATCACGCTTGGCGGCTGGCTTGGCGGTGCGCTGCTCTGGCATTTCGCCGCGATGTGGCTGTTGATGGTCAATGGCCTGGTCTATCTGGCGCTGGGTTTCGCCACCGGCCGCTTCCGCAAGAAGCTGCTGCCGATCACCCCCGGCGGCGTGATTGCCGACACCAAGGCGGCGCTGACCTTCAAGCTGTCGCATGACGATCTCAGCAAATACAATTCGGTGCAGAAACTGCTCTATGCCGGCATCATCGTGGTCGGCGTCGTCATCGTGCTGTCCGGCCTGTCGATGTGGAAGCCGGTGCAGCTGCACTGGCTGGTGTCGCTGTTCGGCGGCTACGATTTCGCCCGCTATGTTCACTTCACCTGCATGGCGCTGATCGTCGCCTTCCTGGTGATCCATGTCGCGCTCGCGCTGCTGATGCCGAAGAGCCTGCGCGCCATGATCATCGGACGCTGAGGGAGGTAGTCATGGGTCGTCTCCGCAAGCTCCTGATCCCCGGTGTCGACAAGAAGCTGCTCGTGCGCGATGCGGTGAAGGCGATGCCGGAGCTGACGCGCCGTCGCTTCATCACGGCGGGCACCAGCCTCGGCGCGCTGACGCTATTGACCGGCTGCGATGTGGTCGATTCGTCGTCGGCCGAGGAAATGCTGAAACACGTTTCGAAGTTCAACGATGCGGTGCAGGCCTGGATGTTCAATCCGGATGCGCTGGCGCCGACCTTCCCCGAGAGCATGATCACCAAGCCGTTCCCGTTCAACGCCTATTACGATCTCGACGACGCGCCTGAGATCGCAGGCGCTGACTGGAAGCTCGAGGTGCGCGGGCTGGTCGAGAACAAGAAGTCGTGGACGCTCGACGAATTGTACAAGTTGCCGCAGGTCAAGCAGGTGACGCGCCACATCTGCGTCGAGGGCTGGAGCGCGATCGGCAGCTGGACCGGGACGCCCTTGCGCGACTTCCTCAAGCTGGTCGGCGCCGACACCCGTGCCAAATATGTCTGGTTCCAGTGCGCCGACAAGGACGGCTACAACTCGCCGCTCGACATGCGCTCGGCGCTCCATCCGCAGACCCAGATGACGTTCAAATTCGCCGACGAGATCCTGCCGCGCGCCTACGGCTTTCCGATGAAGATCCGGGTCCCGACCAAGCTCGGCTTCAAGAACCCGAAATACGTGCTCTCGATGGAAGTCACCAACGACTACAAGGGCGGCTACTGGGAAGACCAGGGCTACAATTCGTTCAGCGGGAGCTGACGCGAAGCGTCATTCCGGGATGGCTGAAGGACCAGACCTCAGGTGCGCAAGCGCGCACCATAGTTCGATGCTATTGCATCGCCCCGGAATGACTCAGGGAGTCACCTTCCTCTGAAACGCCGACAGCAGCGCGCCGAGCGCGAGCATCGCGGCCGAGACGTTCAACGCGAATGACAGGCTGCCGACCGCGTCGGTGATGGCGCCGACCACGATCGGTCCGAGCGTCTGGCCGATGCCGAAGGCGATGGTCATCGCCGCGATCGCGGTCGGCCAGGATTGCGGCGGGTAGTTGAAACGCACGAAGGCGGTGGTCGAGCCGACCACGGCGAAGAAGGCGACGCCGAACACCAGGGCCGAGATCGCCAGCAGCAGCGGCGAATGCCCGAAGATCGGCAGGCTGGCGCCGAGCGCGTTGACGCCGAGGATGATGGTGGTGGCGAGCCCGCCGCGGTCGAGCGCCAGCACCCGCCCCCAGACCCAGGGCGTCACGAATGCGCTGACGCCGATCAGGCTCCAGAACGCGCTCTGTGCAGCTGCGCCGCCGCCGCCGTCCCGGACATAGGCGATCATGAAAGTCATGTAGGCGATGTAACCGGCGCCGAACAGGAAGTAGGCGGCGAGGTAGATCAGGACCGGCATGACAGCGAATTGGGTCCGCACGATGCCGCCGGCGGCGGTGTTGGCGTGGAGCGGCGCCAGCATCAGCGGCACGGTCATGATCGCGGAAAGTAGCGTCATCGCCCACCACACGATCCACCACGAGCCGGCGCCGAAGCCCTGCAGCACGAAGGGCGCGATCAAGCCCGATGCGAGGATGCCGACGCCCGGCCCGGCATAGAACAGGCTGAGCAGGAAATTCGCGCGTTCGGGTCGCGATTGCGCGATGGTTGCCGCGAGCGCGCCGCCGCCGACGAAGCCGATCGCGGCGGCGAAGCCCACCAGCAGGCGGGCAAAGCTCAGCACCACGAAATTGCCCGTGAGGGCGCAAAGCGCCAGCGACAGCGCGCAGGCCAGCGTCGACCAGCGCACCGATGCGGCAAGTCCGAAGCGTTCGATCAGGCGTGAGGCGAGCAGCGCGCCGACCAGATAGCCGGCGGCGTTGATCGTGTTCATGAAGCCGGCGGCCGAATAGGACCAGGCCAGCGAGTCGCGCATGTCGGGCAGCACCAGCGAATAGGCGAACCGGCCGATGCCGAGACCGACCGTCGGTGCGAGCGACAGAATAAGGATCAGCCGCGCGGCATGCGGGTAGGACGGGGCGGGGGCTCTCACAATTCACTCCGGCAATGCGGCCATTGTGACAGGCCGCGGCGGCGCTGCCCAGCGCCGATGCCCGCAACACTGTCTTGCGTATCAGGCAATCAGGCGATCAGGACCAGCGCGACGCCGATCACGGTCAGCAGGGTTCCGCCGACGATCCGCGCGGTGATCTCGACATGCTTGAGCACCACCGCGCTCATCGTCACGGTGACCAGCGGGTAGATAGCGGCGAGCGGCGCCACCAGCGTGATCGGGCCGTTGCGGACCGCGGCGAACAGGCTGAGCGCGCTGAGCCCGTTGCTGATCCCGGTCAGCGCGAACCAGAACCGGCCCTCGCGCGGCGCCTGCACCATGAAGCTGCCCTTGCGGACCCGTTGCACGGTCAGCACCACCAGCGAGGACATGACGTAGCCGACCAGGCAGGCCCATAGCGGGCTCGGCCAGATCGCAAGGCCGAGCTTGGCGATCGGCGGCACGATGCCGCGCACCAGCGCGCTCGCGAGCGGCAGCAGCAGCGCCCAGCTGCGCCAATGGCCGAGGTCGCGCGGCCTCGTCACGGTGATGATGGCGGCGCCCGCGACCGCGACGACGAGGCCGATGAGCTGCTGCGGCAGCAAGGGCTCGTGCAGCAGCACCACGGCGGCGGTGACCGCAAACAGCGGCGCCAGATTGCCCAGCGTCGAGGTGATGACCGGTCCCAGCGCCCGGTTTGACGCAAAGGTCAGGAGCGTCAGCGAGGCCGGGAAGAACAGCCCGATCGCCATGAAGATCGGCAGCGCACGCCAGACCACCGGCTCGCCATGCAGGATCAGCGGCGACAGCACCAGGAATAGCAGGGTGAAAGTGGGCACGCTGATCGCGGCGCCCGACAGCGGCTCGACGGTGCGCAGGCCAAGCTGCGCCAGCACCACCCCGGCGCCGAGGAAAATGGCCGAGGCGAAGGCGTAGACGATGGCTGCGGTCATGAGGTCCGTCTTGTTGGCTTCTGAAGGCGCGGGTTGCCCGTTGGGACCATTCTGGGCCGATCCAGGGTGCCTTGCCAATCCGGCTCCGGCGTTTTAGCACTCCGGCCGGATTTCCCCCGCTCGTCATGCCCGGGCTCGACCCGGGCATCCATCCATCTTCAAAGGCCTTTCGAAGCGGGATGGATTGCCGGGTCATCTGTGCGAGGACGCGCTTCGCGCTCTTGCCCGGCAACGACAACAACGATTAGCTCGAGGTAACACCATGGCGACCCATAAACTGCTGCTTCTCCCCGGCGACGGCATCGGCCCCGAAGTGATGGCCGAGGTGCAGCGCCTGATCGACTGGCTGAATGCGCAGGGCATCGCGAAGTTCGAGACCGAGCAGGGCCTGGTCGGCGGTTCCGCCTATGACGCCCACAAGGTGTCGATCTCCGAGGGCGACATGGCCAAGGCGACGGCGGCGGACGCCGTGATCTTCGGCGCGGTCGGCGGCCCGAAGTGGGACAGCGTGCCCTATGAGGTGCGTCCCGAGGCCGGCCTGCTGCGGCTGCGCAAGGATCTCGGCCTGTTCGCCAATCTGCGCCCGGCGGTGTGCTACCCGGCGCTCGCCGAGGCCTCGAGCCTGAAGCGCGACGTGGTTGAGGGTCTCGATGTCATGATCGTCCGCGAGCTCACCGGCGGCGTCTATTTCGGCGAACCGAAGACCATCACCGATCTCGGCAACGGCCAGAAGCGCGCGGTCGACACCCAAGTCTACGACACCTACGAGATCGAGCGCATCGGCCGCGTCGCCTTCGACCTGGCGCGCAAGCGCCGCAACAAGGTGACGTCGATGGAGAAGCGCAACGTCATGAAGTCGGGCGTGCTCTGGAACGAGGTCATGACCCAGGTCCACGCGCGCGAATACAAGGACGTCACGCTCGAGCACCAGCTCGCCGATTCCGGCGGCATGAACCTCGTCAAGGCGCCGAAGCAGTTCGACGTCATCGTGACCGACAATCTGTTCGGCGACATGCTGTCCGACATCGCGGCGATGCTGACCGGCTCGCTCGGCATGCTGCCATCGGCCTCGCTCGGCGAAGTCGACTCGAAGACGAAGAAGCGGCGCTCGCTGTTCGAGCCGGTGCACGGCTCGGCGCCCGATATCGCTGGCCGAGGCCTCGCCAACCCGATCGCGATGATCTCGTCGTTCGGCATGGCGCTGCGCTATTCCTTCGACATGGGCGAGCTCGCCGACAAGGTCGACGCCGCGATCGCGGCCGTGCTCGCCAGCGGCCTGCGCACCGCCGACATCAAGTCGGAAGGCACCACGCCGGCCAGCACGAGCCAGATGGGCGAGGCGATCCTGAAGGAATTGCAGAAGCTGCACGCGTGATGGCGCGCGGCTGACACAAACACGATGTCGTCCCGGCGAAGGCCGGGACCCATAACCACCGATGTCGATGGTTACGAAGATCGGCGAACAATCATTTCAGATCGAGAGGCCGCGGCGTATGGGTCCCGGCCTTCGCCGGGACGACGCCGGGTGAGACGTCTCAGTACAGCGGGAAATTCCGCGGATAGCCGCCGAGATCGGCCGGCGGGCTGAGCGGCTGGCGATCGATCGGGCGGTTGTTGTTCTCACGCGCGAACGAGGGATAGCCGATATCCGGCGGATACGCGTAGTCGTTGAACTTGCGGTCGCCGGGCAGCACTTCGGTGCCGGCGTCGAGCCACGAGCGCGTGGTGACGTAAACGCGGGTGCGCGGACCCTGCTGATAGACCCGGTTCGGACCCTGCGCGCCGTAATAGCGGCGGCCGTCGCGGTCATACTGCTCCTGCTGCTTGCGCGTGCTCGGGCTCTGCGCGCTGGCCGCGGTCATGCCGAACGCGGTTGCGGTGACGGCAGCCGCGGCAAGCAACACCACGAGCTTGTTCGCGGCAGGGAATTCTAGGGTCATCGCATCCTCGTCATTACGGCCCCGTCGGGGCTGGCGCGTCCGCCAAAATCACTCGGAACACATTGTAGCCATGGTGGGGAGGCCGTCACTAGGTCAATTGCGCCACACCGGCCGAGATAATGCGTGTCCAAGCGCAAAAGTTTCATGAAAACCAGTGCCTTGCCACGGTCTCGCCATCAAAGGGCGCCGCGCAGGCGCGGGTTCTCGCTGCCCATGACCCAGTCGGCCGACAGGGCCGGCGCGCCGGAGGTAACGCAGTCGGTGCGCTTGAGCTCGGCATGCGCGAACAGGGCGGCGAGCCGCGGATCGTTGCCCGCGGCCAGCAGGGTCAGGCGGTTCAGCATGCAGATGATCGCGGCGCGCCGGGCCGGCAGGCTGGCGCCCTGGCAGGTCCAGCCGGAGATCCGGAGGTCAGGCGCGTCGGCCTGCTTCAGGAAGCCGAGGCAGGCGCGGCCGCCGTCCTGCCGCGCCGGGCGCAGCAAGGTGACGCTGCCGAACTTGCTGTCGACGATGCCGGCCGCCTCGAGCTCGCGGACGCCGCCCGGGGCGAGCCGCCCGGCAATCTCGGTGGCCGCAGGCCCCAGGGCCTCGCCGCCGGGGCGGTAGATTTCCAGCTCGGCGACTGTTGCACCGTTGGCATCGGCCCAACGGAAGACGTCCTTGCGGCCGCCCTCTGGGTGCCGGAGGATCTCGTAAGTCTCTGTTTTATCTCGCAGATCGAGCCGGCTCAGGGCAAAGGCCGGCGCCGTGCGGCCGGCCGGGCTCCAGCCTGCGGCGGCAGGGGCCGCCATCGCCGTTGCGTCGGGCAGTTGCTTCCATAGATAGTTGCCGAGGACGACGAACAGCGCGAGCACGGCGACATAGGCGAACAGCCGGGAGAGCGTGGCGTACACCTCGTCGACGAAGCTCGTCAGCGCTGACGGAATTCTCGTATGATGGGGCGCGGCCGGATCGGCCCGAAATAAACGCATCAAAACGCTCAAAAGCTACGCAACGTTGTCTTGACGGGGTTTCTCGCATAGAAGCGCTGCCTCTTCCCTTTCCGCAGCTTGCGGGGGAACGGGCATTTTTCGTCGGAGAGTGAACGATGGGTTACAAAGTCGCGGTGGTCGGAGCGACCGGCAATGTCGGGCGCGAAATGCTCAACATTCTCGACGAGCGCAAATTCCCCGCCGACGAGGTCGTCGTGCTGGCCTCGCGCCGCAGCGTCGGCATCGAGGTCTCCTATGGCGACCGCACGCTGAAGGTGAAGGCGCTCGAGCACTATGACTTCTCCGACATCGACATCTGCCTGATGTCGGCCGGCGGCTCGGTCTCCAAGGAATGGTCGCCCAAGATCGGCGCCGCCGGCGCGGTCGTGATCGACAACTCCTCGGCCTGGCGCATGGACCCGGATGTGCCGCTGATCGTGCCCGAAGTGAACGCGGATGCGACCGCCGGCTTCACCAAGAAGAACATCATCGCCAACCCGAACTGCTCGACCGCGCAGCTCGTCGTCGCGTTGAAGCCGCTGCACGACAAGGCGACGATCACGCGCGTCGTGGTCTCGACCTATCAATCGGTGTCGGGCGCCGGCAAGGACGCGATGGACGAATTGTTCTCGCAGACCAAGGCCGTCTACACCAACGACGAGCTGGTCAATAAGAAGTTTCCGAAGCGCATCGCCTTCAACGTCATTCCTCAGATCGACGTCTTCATGGAAGACGGCTACACCAAGGAAGAGTGGAAGATGATGGCGGAGACCAAGAAGATCCTCGATCCGAAGATCAAGCTCGCCGCGACCTGCGTACGCGTGCCGGTCTTCGTCGGTCACTCCGAAGCCGTCAACGTCGAGTTCGCCAATCCGATCACGCCGGACGAGGCGCGCGACATCCTGCGCCGCGCGCCGGGCTGCCTCGTGATCGACAAGCACGAGCCGGGCGGCTACGTCACGCCCTATGAGGCGGCCGGCGAGGACGCGACCTATATCAGCCGCATCCGCGAGGACGCGACAGTGGAGAACGGCCTGTCGTTCTGGTGCGTGTCGGACAACCTGCGCAAGGGCGCGGCGCTCAATGCCGTGCAGATCGCCGAAGTCCTGATCAACCGCAAGCTGATCACCGCCAAGCAGAAGGCGGCATAAAAAAGCTGCCGCGGGAATACGGCGTCAGGAAGCGCGTGGCATGGCGGAAGCGGAACAACCGGGGACCTATCGGCCCAATCCGACGCTGAAGCGGGTCGAACGCCGTTTCGAGAACCTGCTGTTCAACAGCCGCTGGCTGATGGCGCCGTTCTATTTCGGCCTCGTCATCAGCCTCGCCGCGTTGCTGTTCAAGTTCTGCATGGAGCTGTGGCACTTCATCCTGCATGTGCCGGATGCCAAGGAATCCGACATCATTCTCGGCGTGCTGGCGCTGATCGACATCTCGCTGACCGGCAATCTGATCCTGATCGTGGTGTTCTCGGGCTACGAGAACTTCGTCTCGAAGATCGATCCGGAAGGGCATCCGGATTGGCCGGACTGGATGACCAAGGTCGATTTCGGCGGCCTGAAGCAAAAACTGCTGGCGTCGATCGTCGCGATCTCGGCGATTCAGGTGCTGAAGGCGTTCATGAACCTCGATACCGCGTTCGACCCCAGCAAGCTCGCCTGGCTGGTCGGCGTGCACCTGGTATTCGTGGTGTCGTCCTTCATGCTCGCGATCTCCGACCGCTGGGGCAGCGGCCATCACGGCGACGAGTAGATTACTGGTCTGATTTCAGCTCGTCGCGGACGCTGATGAATTCCTTCGCGACCCGGTCGAGCACGAACAGCGAGCCCTCGGCGACGCCGAAATAGGCACCGTGCAGCTGCATCTCGCCGCTCTCGACGCGTTCGCGCACGAACGGGAAGGTCATCAGGTTCTCCAGCGAGCGGAACACCGCGGCCTTCTCGATGCGGACGACGAAATCCTGCATGGTCTCATGCTCGCGTTGCTCGACGATTTCGCCGGGCTTGATGAACATCTGCATCCATTTGCCGATGAAGTCGCCGGGCGTGAGCGGCTTGATCTTGTCGACGAAGGCGCGGATGCCGCCGCACTGCGCGTGGCCCAGCACCACGATGTTCTTCACCTTCAAAACGGTCACGGCATATTCCAGCGCGGCCGAGACGCCGTGGGCGTTGCTGTCGGGCTGATAGACCGGAACCAGATTGGCGATGTTGCGGACCACGAACAACTCGCCGGGGCCGGCGTCGAAGATCACCTCCGGCGAGACGCGGGAGTCGCAGCAGCCGATCACCATGGTCTCGGGAAACTGGCCGCGCTCCGAGAGGTCCTGGTAGCGCGACTGCTCGGTCGGCAGCCGCTGGGTCGCGAACGTCCGGTAGCCGTCGATCAACTGCTTCGGAAAGAATTTCATGGTCTCTGGCTAACCACATGCGGGTAACGGGAACAAGACTTTCGGCGTGTGGCCTGAGATGATACGGCAGCGTTGAAGAATGGTTCCCGCCCGATGCCCAAACAATGGACACCGGCGGAGCCCGAGCCCCCAGGAGAATGTCGATGATCCGTCCGCGCCGCAGCTTGTTGTTCATGCCGGGATCGAATGCACGGGCGCTGGAAAAGGCCCGGACGCTGCCGGCGGACGGCATTATCCTCGACCTTGAGGATGCGGTCGCCCCTGACGCCAAGGCCACGGCGCGGGAGCAGATCGCCAAGGCGGTCGCGGCCAAGGGCTTTGGCAAGCGCGAGGTTCTGATCCGCATCAACGCGCTCGACACGCCCTGGTGGGTCGACGACATCGGCATGGCCGGCAAGTCGCAGCCGGACGGGATCCTGGTTCCCAAGATCTCGACCGTCGACGATCTCAACGCCGTCGCCGATCGCCTCAGCGACATCAGTGCGCCTGCCTCGATCCGGGTCTGGGCGATGATCGAAACCGCGCGCGCGGTGCTCGACGCCGACAAGCTGGCCGCGGCATCGAAGGATTCCGAAACCCGGCTCGCCGGCTTCGTGTTCGGGCCGAACGACATTGCCCGCGAAACCCGGATCCGGATGAAGCCGGGCCGCGCGGCGATGATTCCGATGATCACGCATTGCATCCTGGCGACCCGCGCGCACGGGCTCGAGATCCTCGACGGGCCCTATAGCGACATCAGCAATGTCGACGGCTTCGCGGAGGAATGCGCGCAGGGCCGCGATCTCGGCTTCGACGGCAAGACGCTGATCCATCCGAGCCACATCGATGCCTGCAACGCGATCTTCACGCCGCCGGAGGCCGAGGTCGCCGAGGCGCGCAAGATCATTGCCGCCTTCGAGAAGCCGGAGAACGCCTCGCGCGGCGCGATCCAGCTCGACGGCCGCATGGTCGAGCGCCTGCACGCCGAGATGGCCAGGCGCACCATCGCGATCGCCGATGCGATCGCCGCGATGGGGCATTAGCCCAGCGAAGCGCCGGATGAGGGGTTGTCTCCGCTTCTGGGATTCTCCCGTGGGGAGAGAACCCCTCATCCGGCTTCGCTTCGCGAAGCCACCCTCTCCCACAAGGGGAGAGGGTGCAGCGGTGTTTGCGTTACGCTCCAAACCTCTCCGCCGCCCACGCGTAGAGGCTGCCCGGGATCGGCGCCTCCTTGCCGCGTCCCTTCGGCGAGATGTGCAGGCCGATGATCCCGGGATCGTTCAGGTACTTCGAAAAATCCGATGGCTCGAAGAACAGTCTCGGCTCGGCGTGCACGGCGTAGAATGATCGCTTCGGCAGCGCGTGCTGCAATTCGCCTGCGCGGCGCGCCAGCGCGGTGAGCGCCGCCGGGCCGTAGATCGCGACACGGATGTCGGCGAGGCGATTGGACTTGCCGCGCAGCCGGCGCATCGCAAAGGTCAGGCGATGGCGCAGCGCCAGCCAGTCCGGGATCAGCTCGTCCTGCTGCATCAGCGCATCGAAGGCGCGCACGATCGGATCGTCGGGCGGCAGATACAGCACGGAGTTGCCGAGCTGCCGCGGCCGCTCCCAGGCAAAATAGGGCTTGGCCGGATCGAGCTCGACGCCCTTCAGCAGCAGCACGTCAGCGTCGAGCCAGAGACCGGCGCGCCGCGCCATCAGCCGCATGCGGAAGAAGTCGCTGAACTGCAGCATGGTCCAGTCGCGCCACGAGCCGTCGGGCTCCGCCGGGCGCAGCTTCTCCGCGAACGAATGCGGCAGCACGGCTTCGGCTTCGGCATTGCCGATACCGTCGGGCAGGCCGGGAATCGGATCGAAACTGTAGACGGTGACCTTGTGCCCCGCCGCCGCCTGCGAGCGCAGGCAGGTCTGGCGCAGCGCGTCCATCGAGCCGTGCCAGAAGGTGACGATGTCAGGCAGCATGCGCGTCAGCTATCGGCGGGTTTGCGGCGAGCGAATTCGGCAAAGAAAAGCCCCGGCGCCTGACGGCACCGGGGCACGATGATGGGCTGAGCCTCAAGCCCAGGCGCGTTCCCTAAGCTTGGTCTCGTAGCTGTCGATCGACGATTTCTTTTCCATCGTCAGGCCGATGTCGTCGAGGCCGTTGATCAGGCAGTGCTTGCGGAACGGGTCGATCTCGAACTTGACCTTACCGCCGTCGGGACCGCGGATCTCCTGGTTGGGGAGGTCGATGGTCAGCGTCGCGTTGGCGCCGCGCTCGGCGTCGTCGAACAGCTTGTCGAGGTCCTCCTGCGACACGCGGATCGGCAGGATGCCGTTCTTGAAGCAGTTGTTGTAGAAGATGTCGCCAAACGAGGTCGAGATCACGCAGCGGATGCCGAAGTCGAGCAGTGCCCAGGGCGCGTGCTCGCGGCTCGAGCCGCAGCCGAAATTGTCGCCGGCGACCAGCACCTTCGCGTTGCGATAGGCGGGCTGGTTGAGGACGAAATCCGGGTTCTCGCTGCCGTCATCCTTGTAGCGCTGCTCGGAGAAAAGCCCCTTGCCAAGGCCGGTGCGCTTGATGGTCTTGAGGTACTGCTTCGGAATGATCATGTCGGTGTCGACATTGATGATCTTCAGCGGCGCCGCGACGCCTTCCAGCGTGGTGAACTTGTCCATCGGTGCTCTTCCCGGGCAAAAAATAGCGGATATCTGCCGGATGTTTATCGCGAATGTGACAGCGGTAAAAGGGCCATTTCTGCAGGGCTAGCCCGCATCGGCCTCAATCGCCTCCATATCGGCGTCGGAGAGGCCGAAATGGTGCCCGATCTCATGGATCAGCACGTGGCGAACGATGTGGCCGAGGGTCTCGTCGTGCTCCGCCCAGTAATCCAGGATCGGCCGGCGGTACAGCCAGACCAGGTTGGGCAGCCGGGCCACGTCGCTATGGCTCTGCTGCGGCAGGCCGATGCCCTGAAACAGGCCGAGCAGGTCGAACTCGCTCTCGGCCTGCATCTCGTCGAGCACCTCGTCGGTCGGAAAGTCGTCGACGCGGATGATCAGGCCCTCGCAGAGGGCCCGGAACGTCTTGGGCAGGCGCTCGAAAACCTCGTGCGCCATGGCCTCCATCTCGGCCAGCGAGGGGGCTTTTTCTGTGGTCCACATGACACTCCTTTAGCGCGAGTGCTATCGGCGGCGCCAGCGCAGTTGACCTTGGCGGCGCAATGGGAGACCGTGCCGCCCACGAATGGGGCTCAAGAATCGAGCTTGGGTGGGCGTAATGAAACGGATCGTGGCGACAGCGCTGTTGGCTGTAGCAGTCGGGCTCTCGCTCCCGGCGACAAAGGCGCAGGCACAGAGCGCGGCGGCTGAGGCGCGCGTCGGCGAGGCGGCACCGGTCGCGCGCACGCGCGTCGTCGAGCGCCGCCGGCTGAAGCGCGTGCCGATCTACCGGTCCCGGCCCGATCATTGGGAACCCGATGTCATCCCGCGCTACAACCCCGGTCCGAACGCCGTGCGCGACTGCACCGCGACCTATGTGCAGGAGCACCGGCCGAGCGGTACCGTGATCACGCCGCGCATGAACTGCTTCTGGCGGCCGGGCTAGTTACGCGTATGTCGGCGCGTTGCGCCGATCATCGCAACAGCCGCGATCAAACCTGTCGCCCCATAGACCGCCGCCGCCATCAGCATCTGCGTGCGATGGCTCGCGGTGCCGATGTCGTCGCCCGGTCCTTGCGAGGCGAGCGCGACATCGCCGAGCATGATGGAACCGCAGAGCGCCGCGAGGGCTGTTCGAAGCAGCCACCTGCGTGCGCGTTTGTGTCATGGCAATCCCGCAACGGACAGAACGCGAGATACGACCATCGTCTATGTCGTTTGCACACGAACGCGAAAAATCGCGCGCAGTGCTGGAACCTGATTGCGCCGGCAGCATTCATGTTCGTGGCGCAGTCATTCACTTCCCATTCACGTCGTCCGCATTCTGCTAGCGATCTGCGTCGCGGCAACGGCGTCGATTCGAAAGCCCAGGCGTTTCCAGCGGAGCCTGTCCCGCACGTGATGCGGGATGGACACCGGTTCGCGTGAGGAAAACGCGTCAAGCAGAAGTTCGAGTCGTCGTTGCAAGACGTGACTTCAAGGGATCAGGAGACAATTCATGAAGGCGATGAAGGTTCTGGGGCTCGCGGCTGTCGGTGCCGTGTTGGTGTTGGCGGCGCCGGCCGAGCGTGCAAGCGCGATGTCGCTCGCCACGCCGGGCACAGCCGCCACGGTTCAGGACAACGCGAACCAGGCGACCACGCAGGTACGCTGGGGTGGGCGCGGCTGGCATCGTGGCTGGCATCGCGGACATCACCGCGGCTGGGGGCATCGTCGCCACTGGCGCCGTTGATCGCGCGGCGTATCAGCGCAGATGAGACACAGGCCCGTGAGCAGCGGGCCTGTTGTCGTTCTCAGCCATCAAACCGGCAGATTCGCCCACGCGAGATGATATCAATCGCAATCTGCAGGAGTTGATCATGATGAGATGGATCGGTGTTGCGGCTGTCGCGTGTGCGTTCGCGTTGACGGCGCCGGCATCGGCAACCGCCGCGGCATCAGCCAAGCCGCAGGCCGCGGCACCGCAGCGGCAAGCAGGCAAGGCAACGGATATCAGCGCGCAGCGCCATCATCATTACCATCGTCGCCACTATCACTACGGCTACCGTCCTTATTACCGGCCGTACTACCGGCCCTATTCCTATTATCGGCCGTACGGCTCCTATTATTACGGGCGGCCCTATTACTATCGGCCGTACCCCTATGCTGCGCCGGCGCCATTCACCTTCGGCTTCGGGTTCGGCCCGTTCTGGTGATGCACGCAGTCGCGCCGTGCGCGACATCAGCCGTGCAACAAGAGAGCAGCTCCGATCGGAGCTGCTCCATCCGTCTCAGGGCGCGAAGCCCTTCGCCAGCAGCACAATGCCCTGCGCACCCGCCTTGCGATCCCTGGAGATCTCGACATATTCGGGCGACTCCGACCAGGCACGGAATGCGGCTTCGTCAGGGAATGACATCAGCACCAGCTTGTCGCGATCCCAGCTGCCCTCGATCACCGCGGGCTGTTCGTCGGCCGACAGCAGGCGTCCGTCGAATTTCCTGAATACGTCGAAGAAGCGCGCTTGATACCGATCATAGGCGGCGCGATCGGTCATCTTGAGTTGCACGATCACATAGACAGTCACTGACGTTTCTCCCGGACGTTTCGCCGCAGCGTTTTGCGCGTTCATGGCGCATTCACTCAGCGATTTCTAGCGTCATGCCGGGAGCGACTGCAATGAACGCAATGAAACCGGCTGCCATGCAGCTTGGTGCTCGTTGCCGTTGTCAGGGAGGTTCAGAGATGAGGGAGAGCTATTTGCGGCGCGGATTGGTGCGCCGTCTCGGCGTTGCGGCGGCCGCTGTCTTCGCATTGTCGGTTGCTTCGCAGCAGCGCGCCGAAGCGCTGTCGCTGGCGAGCCCGGCCGCCGCGCCCGCGGCAAGGTCTGCGGCCGATGCCATGACGACCCAGGTCCGGCACGGCGGTGGCGGCCACGGCGGCGGAGGTTTTCATGGTGGCGGCTTCCGCGGTGGTGGATTCCACGGCGGCGGATTTCACGGCCGCGGCTTCCGTGGTGGCGGCTTCCGCGCCGCGCCGGCGTTCCATGGCGGCTATCGCTATGGCGGCTTCCATCGCCATTATGGTGGCTACCACCGCTTCTACGGCGGCGGTTATCGCTACGGCTATCGGCCCTATTACCGCCGACACTTCCATCACCGGCGTTTCTTCTACGGATCGTCCTACTATTACCCGGCCTACTACCATCACCGCCGCTGCCGGGTGGTCTGGACCTATTACGGACCGCGCCGGATCTGCCGGCCGTGGTGGCACCACCGCCACTACTGGCGGCCGTACCGGGTCTATTGGTAAAGTTTGAAATGACAGCGGGCGCCTCCGGCGCCCGTCTTGTTGGGTCCCTTTCTTTGCGCGCTGGAGCGTGTTCGAGCGCCGCTTCGCGTGAAGAAAACGCGTCAAGAAAGGGGCGTTAGTCCCAGTTCTTCAGCTTCCAGGACTTTATCTTCCACGGCGTCAGGTTTTCCATCCGCCATTGCGTCCAGCGCTCCGGCGGCCAGTGGCTGAGGCGTGAGGTTTCCTTCACCTCGGGAAGCGGATCGATGATGCGCGCCACGGCACGACGGCGCTTCTGGCGCGTCGCGTCGCTGATCATGTCGACGAATTCGGGTTTATCGGCCACGGCACGCGCTCCTTGCGAAGGCTTGTTTTCGCAAGGAGGTAGTGTGCGTGCGCCCCGTTAACGAGCCGTTTCCGAAACGGCTCGAGCTTGAGACGAAGCAATAGCGTTTTCGAGCGAAGTGTCCCGGTTCGCGTGAAGAAAACGCGTCAAAAAAAATCTGACGCTTGCCTTAGCGCCAGTCGCGGACGTCGACGAAGTGTCCGGCGATCGCGGCGGCCGCGGCCATCGCGGGCGACACCAGATGGGTGCGGCCCTTGAAGCCCTGGCGGCCCTCGAAGTTGCGGTTCGAGGTCGAGGCGCAGCGCTCTTCCGGCTTCAGCTTGTCCGGGTTCATCGCAAGGCACATTGAGCAGCCCGGCTCGCGCCAGTCGAAGCCGGCCGCAATGAAGATCTTGTCGAGGCCTTCGGCTTCCGCCTGCTCCTTCACGATGCCCGAGCCCGGCACGATCATCGCGTTGACGTTGGCGTTGACGGTCTTGCCCTCGGCGATCTTCGCAGCGGCACGCAGATCCTCGATGCGGCCGTTGGTGCAGGAGCCGATGAAGACGCGGTCGAGCTTGATGTCGGTGATCTTCGTACCGGCGGACAGGCCCATATATTTCAGCGCGCGATGCTTGGAGATGCGCTTGGCCTCATCGGCGATCTTGTCGGGATCGGGTACGAAGCCGGTCACCGAGATGACGTCCTCAGGGCTCGTGCCCCAGGTGACGATCGGCGGCAGCTTGGCCGCATCGAGCCGGATCTCGTGGTCGAAATGCGCGCCCTCGTCGGAGCGCAGCGTCTCCCAGTAGCGCATCGCGGCGTCCCAGGCGGCGCCCTTCGGCGCCTTCGGGCGGCCGCGCAGGAAGTCGAACGCCTTCTGGTCGGGCGCAACCAGGCCGGCGCGCGCGCCGCCTTCGATCGACATGTTGCAGACTGTCATGCGGCCTTCCATCGAGAGCGCACGGATCGCCTCGCCGGCATATTCCAGCACATAGCCGGTGCCGCCGGCGGTGCCGATCTCGCCGATGATCGCCAGGATGATGTCCTTGCCGGTCACGCCTTCGGGCAACTTGCCGTCGACGATCGCGCGCATGTTCTTGGCCTTCTTCTGGATCAGGGTCTGCGTCGCCAGCACATGCTCGACCTCGGAGGTGCCGATGCCGTGCGCGAGCGCGCCGAACGCGCCATGCGTCGAGGTGTGGCTGTCACCGCAGACGATGGTGGTGCCGGGCAGCGTAAAACCCTGCTCCGGGCCGATGACGTGAACGATGCCCTGACGCTTGTCGAACTCGTTGTAATACTCGATGCCGAATTCCTTGGCGTTCTCCGCCATCACCCGCATCTGCTCGATGCTTTCAGGATCGGGGTTCGGCTTCGAGCGGTCGGTGGTCGGGATGTTATGGTCGACGACGGCGAGTGTCTTCTCGGGCGCGTGCACCTTGCGGCCGGCGGCGCGCAGCCCTTCGAACGCCTGCGGCGAGGTCACCTCGTGCACCAGGTGGCGATCGATATAGAGCAGGCAGGTGCCGTCGTCGGCCTCGTGGACCAGATGGTCGTTCCAGATCTTGTCGTACAGCGTTGTCGGTTTGGACATGAGCTTCAGCTCCAGAAGAAATTTAGTGTTGGAATGGCATGAGCGCGTCTTAAGCGCGCGGACAGGCGAAAGCGTCGAGGCAGCGTTACGCTGCGCGTCTAAGCTCTGATGTTGCCGACGTCGCAAAGCGCCCGAAGAAGCGGCCGGGCAGCCGCGAGCGATCGTCGATCACGACGCGCTGGCAGGGCTGGCTTGCTCGATCCGGAACCATTCTAAATTTCTAACACAGGGCTCGCGCCCACGACAATCGATCCATGCGCGGGCCTGCACGTCAGATAGGTATGCCGCAACAAAAAAGCGCGGGGCAGGCCCCGCGCTTTCGGTCACATCCCCTGAGGGAAACGTTACTCGCCGACGGCGGTCTGGCGGTCCTGCTTCTCGACGATGCGGGCCGACTTGCCGCGCAGGTTGCGCAGATAATAAAGCTTGGCGCGACGAACCTTGCCGCGACGCACGACCTTGATCGAGTCGATCATCGGCGACATCACCGGGAAGACGCGCTCGACGCCTTCGCCGTAGGAGATCTTGCGCACGGTGAAGCTCTCGTTGAGGCCCTGACCGGAACGACCGATGCAAACGCCCTCATAGGCCTGCACGCGGGTACGCTCGCCTTCGACCACCTTCACGTTGACGATGACGGTGTCGCCGGGTCCGAATTCCGGGATATCCTTGGTGGCGGCGAGCTTGTCGAACTGCTCTTTTTCGAGCTGCTGAATAAGGTTCATTGAAATCTCCATCGGCGGCGCGCCCAGCCTTTCGCGGGCTGCGCAAACGTCCATCTATCCTGCGCGGGTGCGGATTTGGCCGCCCGTATAAGGCAAAGCGCAGGGTTTGTCACCCGTCTGTCTTGTTTTTTGTCCCTCGCCGAGCGGCTTTTTGGCCGGCCTTGCGGGCCCAGAGATCAGGCCGCCGGGCCGCCGTCAGGGCCTCGGACTGGGCCAGCCGCCAGGCCGCGACCTTGGCGTGATCGCCGGAAATCAGGATTTCCGGGATTGGCCGGCCCTCGAACTCCTGCGGGCGGGTGTATTGGGGGTATTCCAGTAGTCCTTCGGAAAAGCTTTCCTCGGTTCCCGAGGCCTGCTTGCCCATCACCCCCGGCAACAGGCGGACGCAGGCGTCGATCAGGGCCATCGCGGCGATTTCGCCGCCGGACAGCACAAAATCGCCGATCGAGACCTCCTCGAGGTCCCGGGCCTCGATCACCCGCTGGTCGATGCCCTCGAAGCGGCCGCAGACGATCAGGGGGCCGGGCCCGGCCGCCAGTGCCGCGACCTGGGTCTGGGTCAATGGCCGACCGCGCGGGCTCATCAAGAGGCGCGGACGGTCAGGCGCGATATCGGCGGCGTCGATCGCCGCCGCCAGGACATCGGCCCGCAGCACCATGCCCGGACCGCCGCCCGCCGGCGTGTCGTCGACGCTGCGGTGCTTGTCGGTCGCCGAGGTCCGGATGTCGCGCGCTTCCAGCGCCCAGAGCCCGCCAGCCAGCGCCTTGCCGGCGAGGCTGACGCCGAGCGGCCCCGGAAACATGTCCGGGAACAGGGTCAGCACGGTGGCGCGCCACGGTGTCGACTGGGCTGGTGTCTCTTGCGATGTCATGGCCTCTGGTTACGGCACCACGGCCGTGAGGTCGAGGCTCTGCATCATCGCGGCCGCGTCCACCGCGCGGCGGCAGTCGGCGAGTCCGAAGCTCGCGACATTGATCTTGCGCAGATCAAGCAGGCCTTCGGCGGCGAGGCCGGCGAGCTGGCCTGGTGCCGTGCGGTCGTACATGAATTGCCCGACCACCTCCCAGTCATTCGCCAGCATCTCGCGGAACGAGAGTTCGAGCGGCACCTCGGCGCTGCCCATCAGCACCATCCGGCCGCCACGCCTGAGCGCGCGCAGAGAGGACAGTGTGGTCGACGTGCTCTTGGCGGCGCCGAGCAAATCGAGCGCGACATCGGCGCTGCCGCCAGCGGCGCGGCGGATGACCGCAAGGTCGGCTGCGGCATCGCCGCTGACGACGGCGGGAATGACGCGCGGGCCGAACGCGTCGCGCAACTGCTGGAGCGCGGCCTCCTTGCGGCCGACGGCGACGACGCGGCCCGCGCCCATCGCGACCGCGAGCATCACGCCGCCCGAACCGAAATAGCCGGTCGCGCCGTTGACGATGATGGTCTGCCCGCCGCGCAGGCCGGAGCGCTGCAAGCCGCCGAACGGCACGATCAGTTTTGCGAGCCCGATCAGTTCGGTCGCCGGCTTGTCGTCGAGATTGGCGAGCGGTGTGACGCAGGCGGCCGGCCAGTGTGCGATCTCCGCGAACACGCCGTCGCGCCAGCGCGCCTGCAACGCGAACGCCTCCGGCGTCGTCACCGTGGCGGTGAGGCCGATCAGGATCTGCGGCGGATCGCGATCCGGCACGTCGCCGCGCAGATGCGGGCTGAGAAATACGCGGTCGCCGCTTTGCACATGCGTGACGTTGTCGCCGGTGGCGACGACGCGCGCGATCGCGTTGGTGCCCGGCACGAACGGCATCGGCGGCAGGCTGTAGGGCAGCGCGCCGGACAGCAGCTTGTTGGTGTAGGACAGCACCATGCCGGCCTCGATCCGCACCACGACGCCATCGGGCGCGGGCATCGGCGTCGTAACATCCTCGAAGCGCAGATCGTTGTGGGCGTGCAGCCGCCAGGCCTTGTGCGTGCTTGTCATTGGGATGCTCCGTGAGACCATTGCTTAGGTAGCCCGGATGGAGCGAAGCGCAATCCGGGAATCGTGCAAGCAATGACGAGCGGCCCCGGATTGCGCTGCGCTTCATCCGGGCTACGGGCTAACCCACGTTATGGTAACGCCGCCTTCGGATCGTCAACGAGATGTCGCGCGAGGGCCACCGCGAGCGGACAGATCGCCAGCGCCGTGAGCGCGGTCGCAGCGGTGGCGAGCGACGGGCCGAGCGCGTCGCCAAGCAGGCCGTAGATAACAGGCGCGACGGCGCCCGATCCGATGGTGCCCGTGTAGAACAGCGCGAAAGCGCGCTCGGTCTGGTGTGCCGGCGTGAGCTCGGGCACTGTGCCGTAGAGCACCGAGGAGGTGCCGTTGAGCATCACGCCGAGCAGCGGCAGCAGCACGATGGCCGACGCCAGCGGCAACACCAGCACGGCCACGATCAGCGCCGCCGTACCACCTTCGGTGATCAGCACCGTGCGCAGCGTCCCGACCCGCGCGCCGAGCCATCCGCAGGTGAATTTTCCCGCCGCGCCGCCGATGAAGACCAGCGCCAGCGCAAGGCCGTTGGTCGGCAGCGAGGCGCCCTTGTCGCGCAACAGGAACGGCAGGAAGGTGAGAAAGCCCATCCTGACCGCGGTGTCGAGAATTCCGATCGCGAGCAGCCAGCGAAAGCCGCCGCCTGTGCTGGCGCCGCGCGATGCTGATGCCGCCTTTTGCTCGGCGCCCCTGCCGACGGCCGGCATCCAGAGCGCAATGCAGACCGCGACGAGCAAGCCTGCGAGAGCGAGCACGAGCAGCGTGTGCCGCCACGACATGATCACCAGCAGGATCGAGGTCAGGGCCGGGATCGCCGCCTTGCCGAGATCGCCCGAGAAATTGTAGATTCCGAGCGGCCCGCGCGCCGCCGTGCCGTAGGCGCGCGACACCGCGGCGGACGCGATCGGATGCTGCGTGCTCGACCCCGCGCCGGAGAGCGCGAGCGCTAGGCCGAGGCCAATTACGCCGCCCGAGAATCCAGCAAACGCGTAGCCGACTGCCGACAGCGCCGTGCCCGCGATCAGGATCACCTTGCCGTCGATCCGCTCCGCGATGCGTCCGACCGGAATCTGCAGCCCGGCCATGGCGCCGGCATAGAGCCCGCGCAGCAGCGCCAGCAGCCCGTAGCTCAGCGCAAATTCGGCCTGCCAGATCGGCAGCAGCACGTAGATGACGTCGGTGTAGCCGTCGTGGAGGGCGTGGTTGAGCCCGGTCACGGTCAGGGTGCGGGTTGACCGGACACGGTCGGGCCGCGTCGTGCCGGTTTCGGCCGACACGCTCATTGCCGCCCTTCAATGCAAGAAAATCTAAAGATTGGGCGGGCGAGCATCAGGAGGGGGCCTCAGAAAAGAAAGCTATACAAGGAGCTTGCATGGCAGTATGCGCCGCCAAGGCGCTTGTCACAAATCAGTAATAGTCGGATCATGCGTTAGAAAATCTTGCATTGAGGGATCATGTTCGTCCCACGCCGCAGCCTGCCGCCGCTCAATGCGGTGCGTGCCTTCGAGGCCGCCGCCCGGCTCGGCAGCTTCAAGGAAGCCGCCGCTGAGCTCAGCGTGACCCATGGCGCGGTCAGTCAGCAGATCCGCCTGCTCGAGGAATGGCTGGGGGCGCCGTCGCTGTTTCGGCGATCGGTGCGGCGCGTGGTGCTGACGCCGGCAGGCGCGGCATTGCTGGCAGAGTTCGCGCCCGCGCTCGACCGGATTTCCACCGCCGTGCAGCAGCATCGCGAGCGGCGCGGCGATCTGGCGGTCGCGGTGTTGCGCGTCAATGCGCTCGCGACCTTCAGCCTGCGCTGGCTGCTGCCGCGGATGAGCCGGTTTCGCGCCGAGCATCCGGATATCGAGGTACGCCTGAGCACGTCGAACGATCCGGTGGATGCGCTGCCGGAGTCCTTCGACGTCGTGATCCGCGGCGGCCCCGACACCTTCCACGGCTTCTCGTCGCGCTTCCTGGTGTCGGAGCGGAGATTGCCGGTGTGCAGTCCGTCGGTATTGGCGCAGCTGCCGCTCAATGAGATCGCGGACCTCTCCAGGCACACGCTGCTGCATGTCACGTCGATGCCGCGGCTGTGGCGCGACTGGCTCACCGAGGCCGGGCAATCCGCGCTGGAGCCGGCGGCCGCGCTGACCTTCGATCACTTCTATCTGACGATCCAGGCCGCGCTCGACAGTCTCGGCGTCGCGATGGGACCGACCGCGCTGATCGCGGATGATCTCGCGGCCGGGCGCCTGGTGACGCCGTTTCCGGATGTCAGCCTGCCGGCGCGGAGCTACTTCGCTTACTTCCCGGCGGGGCGCAGCAACGATCCGCACAGCGCGGTGTTCTGCGACTGGCTCGAGCAGCAGGGCCGGATGACGGGTTGAAAATTATTCTCGGTCAGGCGGCCGACGGATCGTCGCCGTCGATTTCCTTGGGCAGGTCGATCACCACGCGGCCGCCGTCGAGATCGACAGTCGGCACCACGGCATTGGTGAACGGCAGCAGCATCGTCGCGCCCTGCGGCGGGGCGATCTCGATGATGTCGCCGGCGCCGAAATTATGGATCGCGATCACCTTGCCGAGCGGCTGCTCCGTCGTCGTCACCGCGGCGAGCCCGATCAGATCGGTGTGGTAGTATTCGCCGTCGTCGGTGTCCGGCAGCCGGTCGCGCGGAACGTAGAGCTCGAGCCCGTTGAGCCGTTCGGCATCATCGCGGCTGGCGACGCCCTTCAGCGTCACCACCAGATGGTCCTTGGCTTCACGCACATGCGTGACCTCGAACTGGCGCCTGCCGTCCTTGGTCATCAGCGGACCGTAGTCCTTCACGGCCAGCGGATCTTCGGTGAAGGTCCAAAGCCTGACGGCGCCGCGCACGCCATGCGCAGCGCCGATACGGGCGACACAGACCGGTGCAGCCACCGTGGTCGCCGTTCAGCTTAGGCCTTGGCGGCGGCTTCGGCCTGCGCCTTGCGCTCCTTGCGCGGCACGGCCTTTTCCGGGTTGTTGCGCGGCGCGCGCTTCTTGACGCCGGCGGCGTCGAGGAAGCGGGTCACGCGATCCGACGGCTGCGCGCCCTTGGCGAGCCAGGCCTTCACCTTGTCCATGTCGAGCTTCAGGCGCGACTCGTTGTCCTTCGGCAGCAGCGGGTTGAAGTGGCCGAGACGCTCGATGAAGCGGCCATCGCGCGGGAAGCGCGAGTCGGCGACGACGACGTGATAGACCGGACGCTTCTTGGTGCCTGCGCGAGCGAGGCGGATAACAACGGACATTCAGTTCTCCTTCAAAGGTCGATGTGTTCGATTGATTGGCATTCCGCGTCGCGCCGGCCGTATGCGAGCCGTCGCGACGAATTCCTCATTTCTTCTTGCCCGGGAAGCCGCCGAGGCCCGGCAGCATCGGCTTGCCGGAAAGGCCGGTCAGGCCCGGCACGTTCGGCAGGCCGCCGCGCAGCCCGGCCGGCAAATCCTTCGGCAGATTGGGCAGGCCGCCGCCGGCGCCGCCCTGCATCTTCTCGGCGAGCGCCTTCATCTCCTCGGCCGAGGGCGGCTTCATGCCGCCGCCGAATCCCATCGCCTGCGCGATGCCGGCGAGCGGGCCGCGTTTGCCGCTTCCCATGGCCTTCATCATGTCGGCCATGTTCCGATGCATCTTCAGCAGCTTGTTGACGTGCTCGACGCTCTGGCCAGCACCTGCCGCGATGCGCTTCTTGCGGCTCGCCTTCAAGAGGTCCGGGTTCTTGCGCTCCTGCCGCGTCATCGAGTCGATGATCGCGACCTGGCGCTTCAAGATCTTGTCGTCGATGCCGGCCGCCGCGATCTGGTTCTTCATCTTGGAGATGCCGGGCATCATGCCCATCAGGCCGCCGATGCCGCCCATATTGGCCATCTGCTGCAGCTGCTCGCGCATGTCGTTGAGGTCGAACTGACCCTTGCGCATGCGTTCGGCGGTGCGCGCGGCCTTCTCGGCGTCGATATTGGCGGCGGCCTTCTCGACCAGCGAGACGACGTCGCCCATGCCGAGGATGCGGCCGGCGATGCGGTTCGGATGGAAGTCTTCCAGCGCGTCGGTCTTTTCGCCGGTGCCGATCAGCTTGATCGGCTTGCCGGTGACCGCGCGCATCGACAGCGCGGCGCCGCCGCGGCCGTCGCCGTCAACGCGCGTCAGCACGATGCCGGTGAGGCCGACGCGCTCGTCGAACGAGCGCGCGAGGTTGACCGCGTCCTGGCCGGTGAGGCTATCCGCGACCAGCAGCACTTCGTGCGGGTTGGCGGCGGCTTTGATCTCGGCCGCCTCCTTCATCATGTCTTCGTCGAGCGTGGTGCGGCCGGCGGTGTCGAGCAGCACGACGTCGTAGCCGCCGAGCTTGCCGGCCTCCAACGCGCGCCTTGCGATCTGCGGCGGCATCTGGCCGGCGACGATCGGCAGCGTCGGAATGTCGAGGTCGCGGCCGAGCACCGCGAGCTGTTCCATCGCCGCCGGGCGGTAGACGTCGAGCGAGGCCATCAGCACCTTGCGCTTGTCGCGCTGGACCATGCGGCGCGCGAGCTTTGCGGTGGTGGTGGTCTTACCGGAGCCTTGCAGACCGACCATCATGATCGGCACCGGCGGCACGGAGTTGATATCGATGGTCTGGCCGTCGGAGCCGAGCGTGGCGACGAGCTCGTCATGGACGATCTTCACCACCATCTGGCCCGGCGTCACCGACTTGACGACGGTGGCGCCGATCGCCTGCTCGCGGACCCGGTCGATGAAGGTACGGACCACCTCGAGCGCGACGTCGGCCTCGAGCAGCGCGCGGCGCACCTCGCGCATTGCGGCATCGACGTCCTTTTCGGTCAGCGCACCGCGCCCCGTCAGACGATCGAGAATGCCACCAAGCCGTTCCGACAGATTGTCGAACAATGCCGTTGTCCTCTTTTACCTCTCCCCGCCTGCGGGGAGAGGTCGCCGCGCATTTGCGCGGCGGGTGAGGGGGTACAGGGCAATCCACACGCACAGTGCGCGGAGAGAGCTCCTCACCCCGACCCTCTCCCCGCAAGAGCGGGGCGAGGGAGAAGGAAATCCAAACACTTTCGCGCCCGAGGGCGCATCGCGCTGTCGGGCGTTGGCCTCTGGCCTCCAGGACCAGTCGGCGGGTCGAAAAGACGGAGCTTTCCGAGAAAGTGGCCGGGTTAAACGCTGCCGGGGCGGCAAAGTCAAGGAAAGTTTCGCTGAAATCCGCTCAGTCTGGACAGTAAGGTACTGAAATCACGTCGATTTGCCCTATTGGTTCCGAATTCGCCGCTGCCACCCATATAACCGGAGCCTGCCTCCTATTCCGGAACCCGCGTGCTGATCACCCGCCGCCGCCTTCTCGCAACCTTGACCGGAGCCGCCGCAGCGATCGGTGTGCCCTCGATCTGGATGACGACCATGAAAACCTACGACGGCCCCGTGTCCGATCATTTCGACGGCCTGCACTTCTTCGATCCGGACGGCTCGCCACCGAAATCGCTTGGTGAGGTGCTGCGCTGGCAGTTCGGGGGCGGCCGGAAGCGCGCAGTCTGGCCGGAATGGGCGCCGAGCCCCCATGCCGATACGCCGCCGCCCCGCGTCGAGGGCGACAAGGTGCGGCTCTGTTTCGTCGGTCATGCCAGCTGGCTGATCCAGACCGCGGGCCTCAACATCCTGTTCGATCCGGTGTGGTCGATGCGGGCCTCGCCGTTCAGCTTCGCCGGGCCGAAGCGGCACAACGATCCCGGCATCGCATTCGATAAACTGCCCAGGATCGATGTCGTGCTGGTGTCGCACGGCCACTACGACCATCTCGACGTCGCGACGCTGTCGAAGCTCGCGGGGGCATTTGGTCCTCGCGTGATCACACCGCTCGGCAACGACGTCACGATGCGCGCATCCGATGCCGCGATCAAAGCCGAGGCCTTCGACTGGCATCAGCGCGTCGAGCTCGGCAATGGCCTTGCCGTGACACTGGTGCCGACGCGGCACTGGTCGGCGCGCGGGCTGTTCGATCGCAACAAGGCGTTGTGGGCGAGTTTTGTTTTGGAGACGCCGGCCGGCAAGCTCTACATCGTTGGCGATTCCGGCTACGGCGACGGAGGACATTTCCGCCGGGTGGCCGAGGCGTATGGACCGTTGCAGCTCGCGATCCTGCCGATCGGCGCCTATGAGCCGCGCTGGTTCATGCGCGACCAGCACATGAACCCGGAGGATGCGGTGAAGGCGTTGGCCGATTGCGGCGCCGCCCAGGCGCTGGCGCATCACCACGGCACATTCCAGTTGACCGACGAGGCGATCGACGCGCCCGCGATCGCGCTTGGCGAAGCGCTCGATGCGGCGAGCGTGCCGCGCGAGAAGTTTCTGACGTTGAAGCCCGGGCAGGTGTTCGAGATTTAGAGCGATAAGTAGCCCGGATGAAGCGCAGCGTAATCCGGGAAAGTCCATCCGCGGAGAAGTCGGCCCCGGATTGCGCTGCGCTTCATCCGGGCTACGATTTCACCCCCCTTGAAAAAGGGAGGTCGCTTTGCTCGTCAGGGCAAAGCGGGTGGGGATCTGCTCCCTCCACTTGCAGCGGAGCCTGCGGCTGACCCCCATCCCGACCTTCCCCCTTTCAGGGGGGAAGGAGACGAGAGATCTGTAGCCTCTTACTTCTCCTTGATCGCCCAGGAGACGCTGACATTGACCGTCAGCGTTTCCTCGCCTTGCGCCACCGGCGTCGGCGCGGCGAAGCCGGCCGTTGCCATCTTGGGACGGAACACCGGTACCGGCGCCGAGCCGACCTCCGCAATATTCACGGGTGCGCCGAGCGTGACGCCGGCGGCCTTGGCGTAGATCTCGGCCTTGCGGCGGGCGTCGGCGATCGCCTTTTCGCGCGCCTCGTCGAGCAGCTTCGAGGCCTGCGACACCGAGAAATTGAGCCCGCCGATATCGTTGGCGCCGGCGCCGACCAGCACGTCGATGACGCTGGCGACCTTGCTTACATCGTGCAGCCTGATCGTGACGCGATTGCTCGCATGGTAGCTGACGATGCTGGGCGGGGCGTTCGGCGACGACGGCCCACGATTGGCGAATTGCGGCTGCAGCGACAGCCGCGAGGTCTGAAAGTCCTTCTCCGCGATCCCGGCGCCCTTCAGCGCGGCCAGCACCTTGCCCATCGTCACATTGTTGGCTTCGGCGGCTTCGCGTGCGGTCTTGGCGTCGGTGGTGACGCCCGCGTCAAGCTGCGCCTGGTCGGGCGGCGCCGACACGGTCGCCTCGCCGGTGACCGAAACCGCCGGCGGAAAGTCGTCATTGGCCAGTACGGGCGCAGCCAGCAGCGTGGTCGCGATCAGGGGGACGGCGAAGGAGAGGCCGAAGGGGAGGCCGAAGGGGAGGCCAAGGAGAAGGCGATGGGTCATCTGGCTCACTTCAGGGGTACGTAGACGTTGATCACAAGCTTGTCCTCCGCGGTCTTCAGCGGATCGGTGATGTATTCCTCGATAAAGGTGTCCTTGGCTTCGAGCTTCTTGTCGTCGAGGTGGTTGGTGATCGCCTCATAGGTGTTGTCCATGTTGTCGTAGGAACCGCGATGGACGAACTTCAGCGCCTTGCCGTCAGGCGAATTGCCCATGCTCATGTTCTTGCCGAGGTTCTTGACGTCCTGATCGACCGGGATCTCGGCGATGAAGGTGAAGCCGGTGTCGTCGGTCGAGGTGTAGACGATCATCGGATTGCCCGCTGCCTTGACGCCGTCCTTGTCGAGCAGCGCGGTGAGCTGCTTGAACGCCTCGATCAGCGCGTCGAAGGCGGAATCCCAATTGGCGGTGCCCTTCAGCATCACGACCTTCTTCGGCTCCAGCGTGAACGGCTCGCCGAAGGGATCGGCGGTCTGCACTGGGGCGGCCGGCGCCGGCGCCGGGGTCTGCGCTGCGGCCGGGCTGTCGGCCGGCGACTTGGTCTCGGCCGGCGGGGGCACCGGCGTCGCCGACGGTGCAGGGGCAGGGGTCGGGCTCGGGCTCGCTGCGGGAGCGGGCGAGGCTGACGGCGACTGGGCAGGGGCCGGGCTTGCCAGTGCGATCGCGGCCAAGGGCAGCAGCGCGACCAGGGCGGCGCGGAGCGTGTTGATACGGTTCATTGGTTTTTCTCCATCCCCTGCCTCGAACGGCCGCTCGATCTGTCCCGGCGCGCGGTCCGCGAGGTGCGATATTCCTAACACGCAAGTTCTGCATTCGTCCCATGACAGATGTGTCATGGGGCCATTCAGGCTGGCTAACTGGCCACCACTCGCCATATAACCGGGCAGAATTTGGGAAAATCGATGAGCGCGCTCGCCAATCACGCATTCGCCAAGATGAACGGCATCGGCAACGAGATCGTCGTCGTCGACCTGCGCGATTCAGCGGCACAAGGTCGGGCACAGGTGTCGGCAGCGGAGGCGCGCGCCGTGGCTTCGCCGGCGGGCGGCGTGCCCTATGACCAGCTGATGGTGCTGCAGCCGCCGCGGCTCGACGGCACCGAAGCGTTCATCTCGATCTACAACAATGACGGCTCGGAGGCCGGGGCCTGCGGCAACGGCATGCGCTGCGTGGTGCGGCGGATTTTCGAGAAGACCGGCCAGACATCAGCGACGTTCCAGACCCGCGCCGGCCTGCTCAGTTGCTGGCAGGGGCCGGCGCCCGATCTCTACACCGTCGACATGGGCGCGCCGAAGTTCGGCTGGCAGGACATTCCGCTGGCTGAGGAATTTCGCGACACCCGCTACATCGAGCTGCAGGTCGGGCCGATCGACAATCCGGTGTTGCATTCGCCCTCGGTGGTCTCGATGGGCAATCCGCATGCGATCTTCTGGGTCGATGACGTCAATGCCTACGATCTCGAACGTTTCGGCCCGCTTTTGGAAAACCACCCGATCTTTCCGGAACGCGCCAACATCACCCTCGCCCATATCGTCGATCGCGACCACATCACGATCCGCACCTGGGAACGCGGCGCCGGCCTCACCAGAGCGTGCGGCTCGGCGGCCTGCGCGACGGCGGTTGCGGCGGCGCGGCTGAAGCGTGCCAATCGCATCGTCGAGATCACGCTGCCCGGCGGCAAGCTCGGCATCGAATGGCGCGAGCGCGACGATCACGTGCTGATGACCGGCACCGCCGATTTCGAATATGAGGGCCGCTTCGATCCGGCGCTGTTCGCCAGCATTGCTTGATCGGGCGTGAGATCGGTTATGGGCGTCGATGTCGTCACCTTTGGCTGCCGCCTCAATTCCTTCGAATCTGAGGTGATCCGCCGCGAGGCGGAGCAGGCGGGGCTTTCGGACACCATCGTCATCAACAGTTGCGCCGTTACCAACGAGGCGGTGGCGCAGGCGCGGCAATCGATCCGCAAGCTGAAACGCGAACGCCCGCATGCGCGCATCGTCGTCACCGGCTGTGCGGCGCAGACGCAAATTCGGATGTTCGCCGAGATGGCCGAGGTCGATCGCGTCGTCGGCAATGACGAGAAGATGCGTGGCGACGCCTGGCAGGCGACGCGTGCAGCTTTCGAGGCGCCGTTCGGCATCGATGCGAGCGAGAAGGTCGCGGTCGCCGACATCATGGCGGTGACCGAGATGGCGCCGCATCTGCTCGACGGCTTCGAGCGCGGCCTGCCGCGGGTGTTCGTTCAGGTGCAGAACGGCTGCGATCATCGCTGCACCTTCTGCATCATCCCCTACGGCCGCGGCAATTCGCGCTCGGTGCCGATGGGCGCGGTGGTCGATCAGGTCCGCGCGCTGGTCGAGCGCGGCCATGCCGAGATCGTGCTGACCGGCGTCGATCTCACGAGCTATGGCGCCGACCTGCCCGGCGCGCCGAAACTCGGCCAGTTGACCCGGCAGATCCTGCGCCATGTGCCCGAGCTGAAGCGGCTGCGCATCTCGTCGATCGATTCGATCGAGGCGGATCGCGACCTGCTCGATGTCATCGCCGACGATGCGCGGCTGATGCCGCATCTGCATCTGTCGTTGCAGTCCGGCGACGACATGATCCTGAAGCGGATGAAGCGCCGGCATTCGCGGAAGGACGCGATCGATTTCTGCGCGCGGGTCCGGCGGCTGCGGCCGGACATCGCTCTCGGCGCCGACATCATCGCGGGCTTCCCGACCGAAACTGAAGAAATGTTCGCGCGCTCGCTCGATCTGGTCGCGGAATGCGATCTCACCTTCCTGCACGTGTTTCCCTATTCGAAGCGCCCGGGAACGCCCGCCGCGCGAATGCCGCAAGTTGCCGGCGGGGCTATCAAGGAGCGCGCCAGGCGGCTGCGCGCGGCCGGCGAAGCCGCGCTGTTGCGCCGGCTTGATGCGGAAGTCGGCGCGACGCGCGAGGTGCTGATCGAGAGCGAGCGGCAGGGCCGCACCGAGCACTTCCTGCCGGTCGCGATCGAGAGAGATGTGCCGGGCATGGTGCGCGCGATGACTATCCGCGGCCATGACGGTGCGCGGCTCATTGCATCGGGCTGCTGAGAAAGTTCGCTCCCATTGTCGTCCCGGCGCAGGCCGGGACCCATTACCCCAGATCTCAATTGCTGAGCGACGCTAGGGCCGCGATCTCGCACGGTCACCGAATGCGGTGGTTATGGGTCCCGGCCTGCGCCGGGACGACGAATGTGGGGAGTCGCGCATGGCGCTTCCGGAGCAGCGGATCGCCGGCATTCGCGGGTGATGACACTGAACCAGCTGTTTGACGGGTTGCTCGATACCCATCGCGTCATCGTGCATGACGCACTCAGTGCGTGCGCCCGCCCAGCCTTGCCGGCTGCGACGCGCGAACCTGCCAGAACCGCAGCAGGCGATCGGCGTTTTCGCGGGTCAATTTCGTGAACTGGCTCTTCGCATGGGCGAGTTCGACCGGTCCCATGGAGCCGGTGGTATAGCGACATTCCATTACCGCGGCGGTGGTATCCCAACTCAGGCCTGCCGCCCGGCACGGCACCAGCAGACCTTCACTGCGCAGGCTTTGCATCAAGGAGCGGATGACCTCGATGTTCGACTGCGCAAGATACGCCAGCGCAACGATGGTCTCTTCATATTTTCGCTGCCTGGCGAAACCGAGCAGTGAGGCTTCGTTGAGCTTGCCGTCGTCCTTCAGCTTCGCGACGTGGTGCTTGGCCGCGGTGAAGTCGCGGACTTGCGACATGTCGCGCTCGACGCCGGCGGCGACCGCGGCGATCGCATGCCGGATCTCTTCGAACAGATAGGGCGGGGCGCGCTCCAGCAGACGGCCGCGAACCTCTTCCGTCGCGCGGCGCAGGAGTTGAAGGCGGAGCTCCGACGGCAGGTCCGCGCGAATGCCGGTCTCGACCGCAAGGACCGGATCGTGCTCGGCCTGCGCGAGGATGACGGCAAATCCGCCCGGCGATACTTTGGCGCCGGGATTGGTGACCAGGCGGTGGCTCACGCTCGCAAAGCGACGCGCCAGAAGCGCGTCAGTGACGGCCTCCTTCAGCCACCAGCGGCCGGCGACGGCGAGCAGATGCTGCTCGCTCTTGGTCCGTGCGATCTCGACCAGATCGTCCGCGCTGAGCCGCGACGATTCCTGCAGGATCGGCCGCGCGATCCTGATCTCGTCATTGCTGGCGAGACGGCGAATGATCGCGGGCGGTGCCTGGGCGACCGGTGCGAGCTGCTCGCTGATGTCGGTGAGCGCCATCCGAGCGCTGATGTCGGCGAGCGCGCGCAACTCGATGGTCTTCACCAGACGCTCGAGCACGTTGTCGAACAGCTCGATCTGTTCGCTGTTGAACTTGCCGGCGGATGCGAGGAAGAGGCTGGTGACGCGCCTTGCCGTGGCCAGGCATTTATCGGCGGAGCCCGCGCGTATCGCAGCCTCGACCTCGTCGACAATTGCTTGTCCATCATTCAGCATTGCTCGTCCTGAGCCGTCGCGGCGCGCTTTTCTAAGCCGCCTTCAGGACTAGCGGATGGGCCTGAATGTTCCGTAAAGGATAATTCTCCGTAAAATCACGGAGGCTACTGCCCGTTCCAGCCGCAGGCCTTGAGCCGCTCCCGCATGTGTTCGGGTGCCGGCGCGACCACATGCACCGGGTCCTTGTTCCTGGAGATCGGGATGCCGATCTCGCGGGAATGCAGATGCAGGGTCGGCTCACCGAAGCGCGGACCATTGCCATAGATATTGTCGCCGACGATCGGCCAGCCCATCGCCGCCGAATGCACCCGCAGCTGATGGGTGCGGCCGGTGACCGGCTCCATCGCGAGCCAGGTCAGGCCGTCGCCACGCCCCAGCACCTTCCAGTTGGTGATCGCCTTCTGGCCATTCGGGTCCGGCTTCTGCCACCAGCCGCGCTCGGCGTTGAGTCGGCCGAGCGGCATGTCGATGGTGCCTTCATCCTCGGCAGGGCCGCCCTCGACCACGGTCCAATAGGTCTTCGAGATCTTGCTGTGCTTGAACAACAGCCCGAGCGAGGCGGTTGCCTTGCGGTGACGTCCCAGGACGAGGCAGCCCGAGGTGTCCTTGTCCAGCCGATGCGCCAGCACCGGCGGCCGCGGCAGGCCGAACCGCAGCGCGTCGAACGAGGCCTCCAGATTGGGGCCGCCCTTGGGACCGCGATGCACCGGAAGGCCGGCCGGCTTGTCGATCACCAGCATCAGCCCGTCGCGGTGGAGCACCCGGCCCAGGATTTCTTCCGCAGTCAATTGGGGAACATCGATCAATTCGTCGAGACTTTCGTTTATGGGCCGAAACGGCTAACACGTCCGCGCCATGAACGATACCACTGCGGGAACTCCAAAACAGAGCTGGTGGCAGCGGCTGAAGGGCGGCCTGAAGCGGACCTCGAGTTCGATCGGGACCGCGGTCGCCGACCTCGTCACCAAGCGCAAGCTCGATTCGGCCATGCTCGATGACATCGAGGATGTGCTGCTGCGCGCCGATCTCGGTACCGATGTCGCGGTCCGCATTGCGGAGGCTGTCGGCAAGGGGCGCTACGATAAGGCGATCTCGGCCGACGAGGTCAAGGACGTCGTCGCGACCGAGGTCGAGAAGGTGCTGTCGCCGGTGGCGAAGCCGCTCGAGATCGATACCGCGAAGCAGCCGTTCGTCATCCTGGTGGTCGGCGTCAACGGCTCCGGCAAGACCACGACGATCGGCAAGCTGGCCGCGAAATTCTCCGCCGAGGGCCGCAAGGTCATGCTGGCCGCCGGCGACACCTTCCGCGCCGCGGCGATCGAGCAGCTCAAGGTTTGGGGCGAGCGCACCAAGTCGCCGGTGATATCAGGCGCCCAGGGCTCGGATTCGGCGAGCCTTGCCTTCAGCGCGCTGACCGCGGCCAAGGAGCAGCAGCGCGACGTGCTGCTGATCGACACCGCCGGCCGCCTGCAGAACAAGTCCGAGCTGATGAACGAATTGGAAAAGGTCGTGCGCGTCATCAGGAAGGTCGATGCGTCGGCGCCGCACGCGGTGCTGCTCGTGCTCGACGCCACGGTGGGACAAAATGCGTTGTCGCAAGTCGAGGCGTTTCATCGTACGGCAGGCGTCACGGGGCTCGTGATGACCAAGCTTGACGGCACGGCGCGCGGCGGCATCCTTGTCGCGCTGTCGGAGAAGCACAAGCTGCCGGTACATTTCATCGGCGTCGGCGAAGGCGTCGAGGACCTCGCGCCCTTCGCGGCGAAGGATTTTGCCAAGGCAATTGCTGGAATCGAGGCATGACCCCGACCCGAAGGGCCGCGTTAGCGCAAAGTGGACACCGGTTTTCGGATCGGGTCATGCCTCAAATCAAAGTAGAGAGTTGATGGACAAGACCCAGCCGCATCCGCTGTTCAAGCTGGCGACCGAACTCGGGCCACTGCTCGTGTTCTTTATCGCCAACGCCAAGTACCATCTGTTCGTCGCGACCGGCGCGTTCATGGTGGCGATCGTGGCCGCGATAATCGCATCCTATGTGGTGACCAGGCACGTGCCGATCATGGCGCTGGTGACCGGCGCGATCGTCTTGGTGTTCGGCACGCTGACGCTGGTGCTGCACGACGAGACCTTCATCAAGGTCAAGCCGACCATCATCTACGGGCTGTTCGCGGCCGTGCTCGGCGGCGGGCTGTTGTTCGGCCGGTCCTTCATCGCCATCATGTTCGACCAGGTGTTCAACCTGACGCCGCAGGGCTGGCGCATCCTCACCATGCGCTGGGCGCTGTTCTTCGCCGGCATGGCGGTGCTCAACGAGCTCGTCTGGCGCACGCAGACCACCGATTTCTGGGTGAACTTCAAGGTGTTCGGCGTGACGCCGCTGACCATGATCTTCGCCATCGCCCAGATGCCGCTGAC
The DNA here is from genome assembly GCF_024171045.1 of Bradyrhizobium sp. USDA 4538. Taxonomy (NCBI): domain Bacteria; kingdom Pseudomonadati; phylum Pseudomonadota; class Alphaproteobacteria; order Hyphomicrobiales; family Nitrobacteraceae; genus Bradyrhizobium; species Bradyrhizobium sp. USDA 4538. Next base: position 3,514,091 of record NZ_JALJZE010000001.1, on the reverse strand, counting down.
CAAGCGCTATCACCTCGAGCCGGTCTCGCTGGAGGCGAGCGAGGCCGACGCGGGCGACGTGCGGAAGGGGTGATCAGCACTCTGCTCCCTCGCCCCCGCTCTCTTGTCCGCCGAAGCCCGCCTTCGGGCGAAGGCGGATGCGGGGAGAGGGTTGGGGTGAGGGGTCTCTCCACGGATAGGCTCGGAGTTTGTTACAAACACCGTCCAAAGTCCCTCACCCGAAATTCCTGCTTCGCGCGAATTTCGACCTCTCCCCGTAAAGGACGGGGAGAGGGAGGGCCAATAAGCCGCTGTCGCTAGCTGCCCGCCGCGAGCGCCTTCTCGATCTCGGCCTTGAGCACGCGGTTGACGTTGTCCGGCGTCACCGGGCCGACCAGCTTGTAGACGATGGTACCCTCGCGCCCGACCAGGAAGGTCTCGGGCACGCCATAAACGCCCCATTCGATCGAGGCGCGGCCGTTGCCGTCGACGCCGACGATGCCGAATGGATTGCCGTAGCGGCCGAGGAAGCGCCGGGCATTCTCGGGCGAGTCCTTGTAGTTGATGCCGATGATCTGGAAGCGCTTGTCCTTGCCGAGCTCGGTCAGCAGCGGCGCCTCGTCGTGGCAGGGCACGCACCACGACGCCCAGACATTGACGACCGAGACCTTGCCCTTGAAGGCGGCGGGATCGAGACCGGGGACAGGCGCGCCGTCCCGCACCAGGCCGTCGAGCGCGGGCAGCGCGGTCTGCGGCGCCGGCCGGCCGATCAGCGCCGACGGGATTTTCGAGGGATCGCCGCCATAGAGCCGCAGCAGGAACAGCCCGGCGAGGCCGAGGAAGATCAGCAGCGGCAGCACCACCAGCAGGCGGCGGGCTTGCGGCGGGCTGTTGGTCGCCTGATCGCTCATCCTATATCCGCCGCACTGCGGCCGGAGCGGCGCGTCACGCCGCTGGCCTCGATCTCCCTGAGACGCGCCTGTTGCCGGCGATAGTCGGCGATGATCCAGACGATCAGCAGCAGCACAACCGCCGCGACCAGCGCGTAGGACGTCACGATGAAGGAGGCGTAGGGACCAAGCGCCATCGTATCACGCCGCTCCAATTTCGTTTGACGCGGTTGCTTGCGAACCGCCGCCCACCTCGCTCGTGAACGAGACGCGGCTCGCCTGCATCATCTGCAGGCTGCGCACGCGCCGGCGCAGGATCTCGTTGCGCATCGCCGCCAGGTGCAAGGTGATGAACAGCAGCGAGAACGCGATCGCCATCACCAGCAGCGGCCACAGGAACGCCTTGTCGAGCGTCGGCCCGCCCGCGCGAAACACCGAGGCCGGCTGATGCAGCGTGTTCCACCAGTCGACCGAGAACTTGATGATCGGGATGTTGATCGCGCCTACCAGCGTGAGCACCGCCGCCGCCCGCGCCGCACGCGACGGGTCCTCCACCGCGCGCCACAGCGCCATCAGGCCGAGATACATCAGGAACAGGATCAAGACCGAGGTCAGGCGTGCATCCCACTCCCAATAGGTGCCCCACATCGGCCGGCCCCACAGCGAGCCGGTGACGAGCGCAAGGAAGGTGAAGGCGGCGCCGATCGGAGCTGCGGCTTTCGCGGCGACGTCGGCGAGGGGATGTCGCCACACGAGGGTGCCGAGCGCGGCCACGCTCATGACGCCCCAGACGAACATCGACAACCACGCATTCGGCACGTGGATGAACATGATCTTCACCGTGGCGCCCTGCTGGTAGTCGTCGGGCGCCATCGCCGACTGGTAGAGCCCGATCGCGAGCAGGATCGTGGTCACGCCCGCGAGCCACGGCAGGATGCGCGCGGTCAGCGCCAGAAACTTGGTCGGGTTGGCGAGGTCGGTCAGCGTCATGACACCCTGATAATCGTCCGATGTGTCGCAGGCAATTGGCCGATTTCCTCTCGGCGAGATTTGATCTGGCTCATCTCAGTCCAGCCCGTGCCGCAGGCTCGCGGCGGCGGCAAAGGGGCCGATCACGAGGCTGGCAAGTGACAGCGCGCAGAGGATCGAGAATGGTGTTCCAAAGGGCAGGGGGCCCGATATCGCCGCCTGCGAGGCCGCAACCCCGAAGATCAGCACCGGGATCGACAGCGGCAGCACCAGCACCGCCAGCAATAGCCCGCCGCGATGCAGCGTCACCGCCAGGGCCGCGCCTATCATGCCGGTGAAGGTCAGCGCCGGTGTTCCCGCCAGCAGCGTCGCCGCGACCGCGAGCGTCGCCGTGCCGTCGAGATTGAGCAGCAGGCCGAGCACGGGGGTTGCGATGATCAGCGGCAGGCCGGCGGCGAGCCAATGCGCCAGCGCCTTGGCGGCGCAGGCGAGTTCCAGCGGCGTCCGGCTCATCACGATGAGGTCGAGCGAGCCGTCCTCGTGGTCGGCCGTGAACAGCCGGTCGAGCGTGAGCAGGCTCGCCAGCAACGCGCCGAGCCAGAGGATGGCGGGGCCGAGCCGCGACAGCAGCGCGAGATCCGGTCCGACCGCGAACGGCATCAGCACCGTGACGGTGAGGAAGAACAGCACGCCGATCAGCGCACCGCCGCCGACGCGCAGCGCGATGCGGATGTCGCGCCGGATCAAGGCGCCAAGCGCGCTCATGCCGCGCCTCCCATCCGCAGATCGCGCGCGTCGATGCCGAGCGGCAGGTGCGTCGCCGCGACGATCAGGCCGCCCTGTGCGAGATGGTCACGCATCAGCCCGACGAACAGCGCCTGTCCGGCCGCGTCGAGCGCCGATGTCGGCTCGTCCAGCAGCCACACCGGCCGCCGCACCGAGAGCAGGCGCGCGATCGACAGGCGGCGGCGCTGGCCGGCGGAAAGATAGGCCGCCGGCAGGTGCGCGGCGTGGTCGAGCGCCACGGCGGCAAGGCACTGCCCGGCATCCTTGGTCTCGCCGCCGAGAAATTCCCGCCAGAAGGACAGATTTTCCGCAACGCTCAGCGCCGGCTTCAGGGCGTCGCGGTGGCCGAGATAGTGGGCCTGCTCAGGCAGGCTGAGCTCGGCGTCGCCGCCTTCGAGCGCGACCACACCCTCGGCGGGAACCAATAGCCCGGCGAGGACGCGCAGCAGCGAGGTCTTGCCGGCGCCGTTGGGGCCCGTAATGGCAAGCGCCTCGCCGGCGGTGGCCGACAGATCGAGGCCGGAAAACACCTCGCGCCCGCCGCGCACACATTTCAGATTTCGTCCCGAGAGCCGCATGGTTCGTCTTGTCACAGCCCTCTGAAATCTTTCGCTACCGCGTGAGAATTTTTGGGTCGCGCAACGCTGTCGCACGCTTGTCGGTGTGGCGGCGCTTCTAGAAAGGTTCTATAAGCCCGGAACTTGATGCAGCACACACAGTCGGCGGCCGCAACCCACCCCAGGCCATCCCTTGGCCAGTGTCGATCGCCGGTGTTTAGTTACCCTTGCCGGGTATAACTGAGAATTGGGATTCCTCGCATGACCTCGCTCGACAGCTTCAAATGCCGCAAGACCCTGAAGGTCGGCGGCAAGTCCTACGTCTATTACAGCCTGCCCCAGGCAGAGAAGAACGGACTGAAGGGGATTTCGAAGCTGCCGTATTCGATGAAGGTTCTGCTGGAGAACCTGCTGCGCAACGAGGACGGCCGCACCGTCAAGAAGGAAGACATCGTTGCGGTGTCGAAGTGGCTGAAGAAGCGCCAGCTCGAGCACGAAATCGCGTTCCGCCCGGCGCGCGTCCTGATGCAGGATTTCACCGGCGTCCCGGCCGTGGTCGACCTCGCGGCGATGCGCAACGCGATGCAGAACCTCGGCGGCGATGCCGAGAAGATCAACCCGCTGGTGCCGGTCGATCTCGTCATCGACCACTCGGTGATCGTCAACTTCTTCGGTGACAACAAGGCGTTCGCGAAGAACGTCACCGAGGAATACAAGCAGAACCAGGAGCGCTACGAGTTCCTGAAGTGGGGCCAGAAGGCGTTCTCGAACTTCTCGGTGGTGCCGCCCGGCACCGGCATCTGCCACCAGGTCAATCTCGAATATCTCGCGCAGACAGTGTGGACCAAGAAGGAGAAGATGACGGTCGGCCGGAAGACCGGCACCTTCGAGGTCGCCTATCCCGACTCGCTGGTCGGCACCGACTCGCACACCACGATGGTCAACGGCCTCGCCGTGCTCGGCTGGGGCGTCGGCGGCATCGAGGCGGAGGCCTGCATGCTCGGCCAGCCGCTGTCGATGCTGCTGCCCGAAGTGGTCGGCTTCAAGCTCAAGGGCCAGCTCAAGGAAGGCGTGACCGCCACCGACCTCGTGCTGACCGTCACCCAGATGCTGCGCAAGCTCGGCGTGGTCGGCAAGTTCGTCGAGTTCTTCGGCCCGGGCCTCGACTATCTCTCGGTCGCGGACAAGGCGACCATCGGCAACATGGCGCCCGAATATGGCGCGACCTGCGGCTTCTTCCCGGTCGACGCCGCGACCATCGATTACCTGAAGACCTCGGGCCGCAAGGCCGATCGCGTCAAGCTGGTGCAGTCCTACGCCAAGGCGCAGGGCCTGTTCCGTACCGCCAAGTCGACTGACCCGGTGTTCACCACCACGCTGACGCTCGACCTCGGCGACGTCGTGCCGTCGATGGCCGGACCGAAGCGCCCCGAAGGCCGCATCGCGCTGCCGGCGGTGTCGACCGGTTTCGCGACCGCGCTGGTCGGCGAATACAAGAAGCCCGAGGGCGAGCAGAAGCGTTATGCGGTCGAGGGCCGTGACTTCGATCTCGGCCATGGCGACGTCGTGATCGCGGCGATCACCTCCTGCACCAACACCTCGAATCCGAGCGTGCTGATCGGTGCCGGCCTGCTGGCGCGCAAGGCGGCCGCCAAGGGCCTCAAGGCCAAGCCGTGGGTGAAGACCTCGCTCGCGCCGGGCAGCCAGGTGGTGGCGGAGTATCTCGCCAATTCTGGCCTGCAGGCCGATCTCGACAAGGTCGGCTTCAACCTCGTCGGCTTCGGCTGCACGACCTGCATCGGCAATTCCGGCCCGCTGCCGGAAGACATCTCGAAGTCAATCAACGAAAACGGCATCGTCGCCGCCGCCGTGCTGTCGGGTAACCGCAACTTCGAAGGCCGCGTCTCGCCCGACGTGCAGGCGAACTACCTCGCCTCGCCGCCGCTCGTCGTCGCGCATGCGCTCGCCGGCACCGTGACCAAGGATCTCGCGGTTGAGCCGCTCGGCATCGGCAAGGACGGCAAGCCGGTGTTCCTCAAGGACATCTGGCCGACCGCCAAGGAGATCAACGCCTTCATGAAGAAGTACGTCACCGCGACGATCTTCAAGAAGAAGTACGCCGACGTGTTCAAGGGCGATACCAACTGGCGCAAGATCAAGACCACGGAAAGCGAGACCTATCGCTGGAACATGAGCTCGACCTATGTGCAGAACCCGCCCTATTTCGAAGGCATGAAGAAGCAGCCCGATCCGGTCACGGACGTGGTCGACGCGCGGATCCTCGCGATGTTCGGCGACAAGATCACCACCGACCACATCTCGCCGGCCGGTTCGATCAAGCTGACCTCGCCCGCCGGCAAGTTCCTCAGCGAGCACCAGGTGCGCCCCGCCGACTTCAACCAGTACGGCACGCGGCGCGGCAACCATGAAGTGATGATGCGCGGCACCTTCGCCAACATCCGCATCAAGAACTTCATGCTGAAGGGCGCGGACGGCAATATTCCGGAAGGCGGTTTGACCAGGCACTGGCCCGACGGCGAGCAGATGTCGATCTACGACGCCGCGATGAAGTACCAGCAGGAGAGCGTGCCGCTGGTGGTGTTCGCCGGCGCCGAATACGGCAACGGCTCGTCGCGCGACTGGGCCGCAAAGGGCACGCGCCTGCTCGGCGTGCGCGCGGTGATCTGCCAGAGCTTCGAGCGCATCCATCGCTCCAACCTGGTCGGCATGGGTGTGCTTCCGCTCACCTTCCAGGACGGCACGTCGTGGTCCTCGCTCGGCCTCAAGGGCGACGAGAAGGTCACGATCCGCGGGCTGCAGGGCGACCTGAAGCCGCGCCAGACGCTAACGGCCGAGATCGTCTCCGCTGACGGCGGCAAAAAGGATGTCCCGCTGCTCTGCCGCATCGATACGCTGGACGAGCTCGACTACTATCGCAACGGCGGCATCCTGCATTATGTGCTGCGCAAACTGGCGGCCTAAGGCCCCTTTGTTTGAGCATGGTCTGTCCGGAAAACCGCTTCACACTTTTCCGGACCATGCTCCAACGCGGATTTGTGATCGGTGCCTCACTGCTTAGTGAGTAGCGGCTAAAAAGAAGGCGGCCTATGAAAAGGCCGCTTTCTCGCGTTTTGGGGCACGCAAGTTCAGGGACAGACTTCATGCTCCGTACAATTACGGATGGAAATCATCACGACTGGTTCGCAGTATGACAGCGATGATGGCCTATAACTGTATCTCGCGATGGTCGAGCGCCCTTGGTATCTGCGCAATCGTCGCGATCATCCGCCCCGCCCACGCCGATCCGCGTGCCGTCGTCGAACTCTTCACCTCGCAGGGATGCTCGTCCTGTCCGCCCGCGGACAAGATCATCGGTGACCTCGCGAAGGACCCCAACGTCATCGCGCTGAGCATGCCGATCGACTATTGGGACTATCTCGGCTGGAAGGACACGCTGGCCGATTCCCGTTTCAGCGCGCGCCAGAAGGCCTATTCGCATGTGCGCGGCGACCGCGACGTCTACACGCCGCAAGCCGTGATCAATGGCTCCGCGCATGTGATCGGCAGCGATCGCGCCAGTATCGAGGACGCCATCAAGGACACCGAAAGGAGCGGCAGCGTGATGTCGGTGCCCGTGACGATGACGCTGAGCGGCAAGCAGATCAACGTGTCGGTCGCCGCATCGAAGTCGCCGGCCGTGTCGCGCGGCGAGGTCTGGATCTGCTCGATCTCGAAGTCGGTGCCGATCTCGATCGCGCGCGGCGAGAACCGCGGCCGCGAGATCACCTACCACAACGTCGTGCGCAATCTCCTCAAGGTCGGTGACTGGAACGGTTCGTCCGGGAGCTGGACCGTGCCGCTGGAGAACATCACGCGTGACGGTGTCGATGCTGCGGCGGTGTACGTCCAGGACGGCAACCGCGACAAGCCGGGCCCGATGCTCGGCGCTGCCTTCACCTCACTTCACTAGCGCCTCGCTGCGGTAAGGCGCGATGCGCCGGCTTCCGCCGGTCGCACGCATGTTTTCGTGCAGCCGCATGGCGACAAACCTGCATTCAGTGATCTGCCGAAAGGAAGGCGCCGGTGCTTGGCGCGCGCGTCTTGCTTGCGCAGGTCCCAAAACAAAAAGGACCAACTTTCGTTGGCCCAGTGTTGGGATTTGACTCCCCTGCGAACAGGCCCGATCCCGACGGCCCCGGGGGGCTGGGGGCTGAGGAATCCGGAACCGAAAGGACCGGGCCAACGCAGGGTTTTCTTTTCGCAGGGCAGCGGGGCGGGCGATGGGCGGAAGTGGGGCAGCAATATGATTCCGCTAACGTTCCCGTGACTCTGCGGTTTTTCGGACAATCCGCCGCGCGCGGCGGTGGTTAAGGCCCGGTTGCATTGCGATTGGCCCCTTGCGGGCCCCCTCGCTTAGCGCGATCATGTCACTCTCGTGACGATCCCGGAGAGGGGCCTTCGGAACCCGATCGTCACCGAGGTGACAGGAGGCGCTCGATGAGTTTGATCTCGGAGGACACTGATCCGAGCGGGAGTCGTGCCGCGGCGCGCACCGCCGCCGCGACCCCTCAGCCCAACCGCGTGACATTCAATCGACTTGAGCTCAACCGCATTCTCAATCTCTACGGCCGTATGGTCGCCGACGGCGAGTGGCGCGACTATGCGATCGACTTCCTGAAGGACCGTGCCGTGTTCTCGGTGTTCCGGCGCGCATCCGAAATGCCGATCTACCGGATCGAGAAGGACCCCCGGCTTGCGCGCAAGCAGGGCATGTACAGCGTGATTTCCGCGACCGGCCTGATCCTGCGCCGCGGCCATGAACTCGAACGCGTGCTGTTCGTGATCGACCGCAAGCTGTCGCTGGTCTAAGCGCGTCAGGTCAGTCTGCTTGTAGCCCGGAGGAGCCAACGGGTCGCGCGAACGCGCTCGATGGCAGGCTCCGCGTAATCCGGGGCCGTTGAAGCCGCGGATGAGCCTATCCCGGATTTCGCTTGCGCTTCATCCGGGCTACATCACATCTCGCCTCGCCCAAAAGAAAAGCCCCGGCGGAATGGCCGGGGCTTGGATTTGATCGGCTCGCTCGAGGCGCTTAGTCGCGCTGGCCGAGCAGCTGCAGGAGCAGCGTGAACAGGTTGATGAAGTTCAGGTAGAGCGACAGCGCACCAGTGATTGCCGCACGCTCTGCCATCACGCCACCCTGCGAGGCGTAGCCGTAGATGTAGTCGTTCTTCAGCCGCTGGGTGTCCCAGGCGGTGAGGCCCGCGAACACCAGCACGCCGACCACCGACACGATGAACTGCAGCGCCGAGCTCGCCAGGAACAGGTTGACCAGGCTCGCGATGATGATGCCGATCAGACCCATGAACAGGAACGAGCCCATGCCGCTCATGTCACGCTTGGTGGTGTAGCCGTAGAGGCTCAGCGCACCGAACGTTGCCGCGGTGATGAAGAACACGCGCACGATCGAGGTGTGCGTGTACACCAGGAAGATCGACGACAGCGACAGACCCATCAGCGCCGAGAACACCCAGAACAGGAGTTGGGCGGTCGCGGGCTGCAGGCGGTTGATGCCGGCCGAGATGACGAACACCATCGCCAGAGGGGCGAGGATGAACAGCCACTTCAGCGGGCTCACGAACATCGCGTAGCCGAACTGCGTCAGATAGGCGTTGCCGAACTTGGCGACGGCGGCCGACTGGTCGGTCGTCACCGCACCCATGTAGACGCCGAGCGCGGCGAGGCCGGTGATGGCCAGGCCGATGCTCATGTAGTTGTAGATGCGCAGCATGTAGGCGCGCAGACCGGCGTCGACGGCCGCAGCGTCAATGCGCCCGGCGGCCCGGCCGAAAGGAGAAGCGTAGTTGCGGTCTAGGTCCGACATGGTCGAATTCCCGTGGTTGGTCCCGGTGGAGCGCAAGGGATTTGCGGCGCCGGTCGTAAATCTATCTCAGATGGCTCGGCTTGCGGAACATTAATTCCGTGTCATTCAAACCGACTATCCGACCCGATTGGTATGTGGGAAATTAACACATCCGACGCAAGCTTCCACGCGCGGCCGAATGTCGCTCTGCCCTAGCATCATAGGCAAAAACGGCGCTCGCGCCGCTACATTTTGTCACAAATTCCGCAATACTGAGGCCGGCTTCTGGTTTAGCGCGAGCAGCGTCCCGGCGAGCCCCAGTCCGACCGTGACGACCAGCGCGGCGACCACGACTAGCGCGGCGCTGCCGGCCTGCCAGATAAAACTCAGCGTCATCAGCCTAGTCACGATCAGCCAGGCCGCGATCGAGCCGGCGATCACCCCGAACACCGCGGTTGCAAAACCGATCATCAGATACTCCAGCGCGTAGGCGCCGAGCAGTCGCACCCGCGTGGCGCCGAGCGTCTTGAGAATCACGGCGTCATAGACGCGGTGGCGGTGTCCGGCGGCGAGCGCGCCGCCGAGCACCAGGATCGCGGAGATCAGCGTCACGGCGCTGGCGCCGCGGATCGCCAGCACCAGATTGCTGACCACGCTGCCGACCGTCTCCAGCGCCTCGCGGACCCGCACGCTGGTCACCATCGGGAACGCGTCGGCGACCTGCTTGATGATGCGCGCGTCGTCGGCGGAATCGGCGTGTGGTTCCGTCAGGGTCGCGACATGGCTGTGCGGCGCGCCCTTGAAGGCATTCGGCGAGAATACCAGCACGAAATTGATGCCGAGGCCCTGCCAGTCGATGTTGCGCAGGTTGGCGATCTTCGCCGGCACGTCGCGTCCGAGCACGTTGACGACGATCTCGTCGCCGATCTTCAACGACAGGCCGTCGGCGATCTTCTTCTCCATCGAGACCAGCGGTGGCCCGCTGTAGTCCGGCCCCCACCATTCGCCCTCGACGATCTTCGAGCCCTTGGGGATTTCGCCGGTGTAGGTCAGGCCCCGGTCGCTCTGCAGCACCCACTCCGAATCGACCGACGGCTTGAGCTGGTCGGCCTTGACGCCGCGCGCGGCCACGATCCGTCCGCGCAGCATCGGTACATCCTCGACGGTCGAGCCGGCGGCGACCTTCGCCAGGAAGGCATTGAAGCGGTCGGCCTCGGTGGAGGGGATGTCGATGAAGAAGAACGACGGCGCCCGCTCCGGCAGGGCGGCCAGGAATTGCCGGCGCAGATTGCCGTCGATCTGGGTGATGGTAACGAGCACCGCCAGCCCGAGCCCCAGCGACAGCACCACCGACGGCGTCAGCGCGCCCGGCCGGTGGATGTTGGCGATCGCGAGCCGCAGCATGGTCATGCGGCTGCGCGGCAGCCGCCGCGCCACCGCCATCAGGAGCTCGGCGATTCCGCGCAGCAGCAGGAACACCGCGATCGACGAGGCGACGAACACGGCAGCGACCCGCTTGTCATAGGCAAGCCCGATCGCGACTCCGATCAGGAGCGCGATCACCGCGGCCATCAGCGCCAGATAGCTCCAGCGCGGGCGATGCCACTCGCTGGCGACGGTCTCGCGGAACAGCGCGGCGACCGGCACGTCATGGACACGGCCGAGCGGCCACAGCCCGAACGCCAGCGCGGTGAGCTGGCCGTAGAGGAAGGACAGCGCGAGCTCGTCGGGATGCAGCGCGGGCACCACCGGCAGCGGCAGCAGCTTGCCGAACAGGCCGACGATGACGAAGGGCAGCGCGGCGCCGAGCACGAGCCCGATCACCGAGCCGATCCCGGCCAGCACCACCACCTGCGTGCAGTAGATCGTGAAGACGTCGCGGCCGGTGGCGCCGAGCGCCTTGAACGAAGCGATGACGTCGCGGCGCCGGTCGATATGGCTCTTCACCGCGTTGGCGACGCCGACACCGCCGACCAGCAGCGCCGCGAGGCCGACCAGGGTCAGGAACTGGGTGAAGCGGTTGATGGTGCGCTCGAGCTGCGGCGAGGCATTGCTGCGGCTGCGGACCTCCCAGCCGGCCTCCGGCGCGGCGGTCCGCGCGCCGTCGATCAGCGCGGTGGTGGCGCGATCGTCGTTGGCGCCGTCAGGCAGCTTCACGCGGTAGATCCAGCGCACCAAGCTGCCCGGTTGCAGCAGGTCGGTGGCGTGCAGGCTGGCTTCGCTGATTAGGAAGCGCGGGCCGAGGCCGACGCCGCCGGCAAGCTTGTCGGGCTCGGCCACCACCACGCTGCGGATCTGGTAGGTCGCACTGCCGATGGTGACGCGGTCACCGAGCTTCAGGTCGAGCCGCGCCAGCAACGTCGAATCGGCGGCCGCGCCGTAGACGCCGTCGCGTTCGGCAAGCAGATCGGCGACCGGCATGTTCGGCTCGAGCGTCAGCTCGCCGAGCATCGGATATTTGCCGTCGACGGCCTTCAGCTCGACCAGCGCCAGCTTGCCGTCATTGCTGCGGGCCATCGCGCGCAGCGTGGCCGCGATCGAAACCTCGCCGCGCGTGCGCAGATAGGCGACCTCGTTGGGTTTGGCCTCGCGCGAGATCAGCGAGAATGCGACGTCGCCGCCGAGCAGCGTACGTCCCTCGCGGGACAGGCCGTCGCCAAGGCTCGCGGCGACCGAGCCGACGCCGGCAATCGCCATCACGCCGAGCGCGATGCAGGCGATGAACACGTAGAAGCCGCGCAGGCCGCCGCGCAATTCGCGCAGCGCATAACGGAAGGCAAGCGACGACGCGCGGCCCTGCACCGCGACTTCGGACGCGATGCTCATGTCGTGGATTGTCCGTCGATGCGGCCGGAGCGCAGCCGCACGACGCGGTCGCAGCGCTGCGCGAGCGCGAGATCGTGCGTCACCAGCACCAGCGTCATGCCGCGCTCGGCGTGCTTGGTGAACAGCAGGTCGACGATCTGCTTGCCTGTCGTCTCGTCGAGATTCCCGGTCGGCTCGTCGGCAACGAGGATCGCGGGATCGGGCGCGAGCGCGCGCGCGATCGCGACGCGCTGCTGCTCGCCGCCGGAGAGTTGCGTCGGATAATGATGCAGGCGCTCGCCGAGCCCGACCGATTGCAGCTCCTGCGCGGCGCGCGCAGCGGCATCGGGATTGCCGGCGAGCTCGAGCGGCACCGCCACGTTCTCCAGCGCCGTCATGGTCGGGATCAGATGGAATGACTGGAAGACGATACCGACCTGGCGGCCGCGGAAGCGCGCCAGCGCATCTTCGTCGAGGGCATTGAACGAGGTGCCGTTGACGACCACTTCTCCACTGTCAGGACGTTCGAGCCCCGCCATTACCATCAGCAAGGTCGACTTGCCCGAGCCCGACGGGCCGATCAGGCCGATGGCCTCACCCGCTGCCACACGAAGGCTGATATCTTTGAGGATATGGACCCGTGCCGCGCCGGTGCCGAGCGAGAGATTGACGTTCCTGACGGCAATGGTGTCCGGCTCGACGTCGGTCAGTGAAGAGGATTCGATGAGACTGTCCATGGTTCGGTCATATGGCACTTCCGCGTCTGCGGTCGAGGGCCGGTTGAGAATCTTCGTGCACATACTCGTGTTGCTTATGGGCTTGATGACGGCGGCCAGCGCGCAGACGCCAAGGCTGGAGAATGGCCCGGAGAAGGGGCCGGCGAAGCCGATCAAGATGGTGGTTCTGGGCGATTCCCTGAGCGCCGGGTACGGCCTCCCGGGCCCGGCGGCATTCCCGATCCGGCTGCAAAAGGCGTTGGAAGCCAAGGGGATAAAGGTCGAGATGAGCAATGCCGGGGTGTCCGGCGACACCGCCTCGGGCGGCCGCGAGCGGCTCGACTGGTCGGTGCCTGATGGAACCGATGCCGTGATGGTCGAGCTCGGCGCCAACGATGCCTTGCGCGGCATCGATCCCGCCGTCACGCGTGCCGCGCTCTCCGACATCATCACAAAGTTGCAGGCGCGCAAGATCGCCGTGCTCTTGTGCGGCATGCTCGCGCCACCGAACTATGGCAGTGAGTATGCAGCGAAGTTCAACGCGATCTATCCGGATCTCTCGAAGACCCTTGGCGTGCCGCTCTATCCGTTCTTCCTCGATGGGGTTGCCGCCGACGCGAAGCTCAACCAGGCCGACGGCATGCATCCGACGGCAGCAGGTGTGGACATCGTTGTGAAAAATATCCTGCCCACAGTGGAGGCATTTCTCGGCGCAATATCAGGGCAACGCAGTTGAAGCGCAGGCAGTGAGCCGTGCCGTGTCCGTAGGTTTACGAGCTGTTAACGGGTCATGCTTCGCAGAGTCACATATCTCGGGTACAAATAGGCATCGGTGATTCGTCGCCGGGCCGTTACAGGGTGCGGGCTCCCAAAACCCGCGCCAAGCATCGAGGATTATTGCGATGCCGCGTCTGTTCACTGGACTGGAAATTCCGGCCGATATCGGCCAAACCCTCTCCAGCTTGCGTGGCGGCCTTCCCGGCGCACGCTGGATCGATCCCGAAAATTATCACGTCACTTTGCGCTTCATCGGCGATATCGATGGCATGTGGGCCAACGAGATCGCGACGATGTTGTTTCGGGTAAACCGCAAACCGTTCGAGGTCAAATTGCAAGGCCTGTCGAGCTTCGGCGGACGCAAGCCGCGCGCGGTGGTTGCCGCCGTCGAGCCGAGCCGGCCGTTGATCGAACTGCAGGCCGAACTCGAGCGGATGATGCAGCGGATGGGGCTCGATCCCGAGGGCAGGAAATTCACGCCACATGTCACGCTCGCGCGTCTGCATGACGCTTCGAGCCAGGACGTCGCGGATTATCTGTCCGTGCGCGGCTACTTCCCGAGCCGCAGCTTCCTGGCGGACCGCTTCGTGCTGTTCTCGTCGCGCGCGTCGACAGGCGGCGGACCCTATGTGGTCGAGGATTCCTACGCGCTCTGCGCGTGAGCCTCTTCACCTCGCCCCGCTTGCGGGGAGAGGTCGGATCGCATCGAAGATGCGATCCGGGTGAGGGGGTACGGGTCCGTCGATAGAGCGCGTCGGGTGGTGAGAGCCCCTCACCCCAGCCCTCTCCCCGCAAGAGCGGGGCGAGGGAGAGGAAAGTGCATACCCCACTGGCACAATTCACGGCTTGCAATTTGCCGCACACTAGGGCCGTAAGGTGGGCTCATGCTGTCCACCTCGCCCAGTTCCTTTCTCGAGCTCTACAAATCCCTGGTCGCCTCCGGCGCGATCGAGGCCGATCCCGCCCAGGCCCGCGCCGCCGAGGCATTCGGCGCGCTGGATGAGCGGCTCGCGAGCTACAAGCCGCAGCGCAAGCAAGGCCTGTTCGGGCGGCTGTTCGGCGGCGACAAGGACGACAAGCCGCCGCGCGGGCTCTACGTGCATGGCGAGGTCGGCCGCGGCAAGACCATGCTGATGGATCTGTTCTTCCAGCAGAGCCCGGTCGAGCACAAGCGCCGCGCGCACTTCCACGAATTCATGGCCGAGGCGCATGAGCGCATCTACGGCTGCCGTCAGCAGATCGCGCGCGGCGAGATCTCGGACGGCGACGTGATCGCGCTCACCGCGCAGGCGATCTTCGACGAAGCCTGGCTGCTCTGCTTCGACGAATTTCACGTCACCGACATCGCCGATGCGATGATCCTCGGCCGGCTGTTCGCAAAGCTGTTCGAACTCGGCACCGTCGTGGTCGCGACCTCGAACGTTGCGCCTGACGATCTCTACAAGGGCGGGCTCAATCGCGCGCTGTTCCTGCCGTTTATCGCGCAGATCTCCGACCACATGGATGTGCTGCGGCTCGATGCGCGCACCGACTTCCGGCTGGAGAAACTCGTCGGCGTCAAGATGTGGCTGGTGCCCGCAGATGACGCGGCCGATGCCGCGCTCAACGCGGCCTGGCGCAAGATGACCGGCAATGCGCCGTGCAAGGCGCGCCTCATTCCGATCAAGGGACGCATCCTGAACGTGCCCTGCTCGGCGCACGGCGTCGCGCGCTTCAGCTTCATGGACATCTGCGAGAAGCCGCTGGCCGCGTCCGACTATCTCAGGCTCGCGCACGACTACCATACGATCCTGATCGACCACATTCCGGTGATGGACTACGCCGAGCGCAATGCCGCCAAGCGTTTCATTTCGCTGATCGACACGCTCTATGACAATGCCGTGAAGCTGATGGCCTCGGCCGAGGCCGATCCGGTGTCGCTGTACCTTGCGACCGAAGGCGTCGAGGCGATGGAGTTCAAGCGCACGTCCTCGCGCCTGATCGAAATGAGCTCGGAATCCTACCTGGCGCTGCCGCACGGCCGGAAGGACTCCTCCGCGAGCGGCGCGTCGACCGGCCTGGTCGAGACCTAAGCTGTCATTCCGGGGTGGTGCGCAGCACCGAACCCGGAATCTCGCGCCCCAATCTCCGGATTCCGGGTTCGCGCTTCGCGCGCCCCGGAACGACGATGCCGTGGCATGCCTGATCGAATTCCAGGCAGGGCCCGCAATCGGGCAGGCCGCGACTTGAATGGATCATTCGAAAGGGATAACCACCCTTGCAACCGACTTCCCTCCCTCCCGTACACAGTTCAAAGGACTGATTTCCCATGGCACGCGACAAGATTGCTCTGATTGGCTCCGGACAGATCGGCGGAACGCTGGCGCACCTCGTCGGCCTCAAGGAACTCGGAGACGTCGTGCTGTTCGATATTGCCGAGGGCGTGCCGCAGGGCAAAGCGCTCGACATCGCGCAGTCGTCGCCGGTCGACGGTTTCGATTCCAATCTGGTCGGCGCCAATTCCTATGAAGCGCTCGACGGCGCCAAGGTCTGCATCGTCACCGCCGGCGTGCCGCGCAAGCCCGGCATGAGCCGCGACGATCTCCTCTCCATCAACCTCAAGGTCATGGAGCAGGTCGGCGCCGGCATCAAGAAGTACGCGCCCGACGCCTTCGTCATCTGCATCACCAACCCGCTCGACGCCATGGTGTGGGCGCTGCAGAAGGCCTCGGGCCTGCCGCACAAGAAGGTGGTCGGCATGGCCGGCGTGCTCGACTCCGCGCGTTTCCGCTATTTCCTGGCCGACGAATTCCACGTCTCGGTCGAGGACGTCACCGCCTTCGTGCTCGGCGGCCATGGCGACACCATGGTGCCGCTGACGCGCTACTCGACCGTCGCCGGCATTCCGCTGCCGGACCTCGTCAAGATGGGCTGGACCTCGCAGGCGCGCATCGATGAGATCGTCGATCGCACCCGCAACGGCGGCGCCGAGATCGTCAACCTGCTCAAGACCGGCTCCGCCTTCTACGCGCCGGCTGCGTCCGCGATCGCGATGGCCGAGAGCTACCTGAAGGACAAGAAGCGCGTGCTGCCCTGCGCCGCCTATCTCAACGGCGAGTACGGCGTGAAGGACATGTATGTCGGCGTGCCGGTCGTGGTC
Source organism: Bradyrhizobium sp. USDA 4538 (assembly GCF_024171045.1). Taxonomy (NCBI): domain Bacteria; kingdom Pseudomonadati; phylum Pseudomonadota; class Alphaproteobacteria; order Hyphomicrobiales; family Nitrobacteraceae; genus Bradyrhizobium; species Bradyrhizobium sp. USDA 4538. The sequence goes on along the minus strand of NZ_JALJZE010000001.1, from coordinate 3,497,613 downwards.
GGCGCCAAGGGTGTCGAGCGCATCGTCGAGATCGAACTGGCGGGCAAGGACCGCGAGGCTTTCGACAAGTCGGTCGGTGCGGTGCAGGGCCTGGTCGACGCCTGCAAGAAGATCGCGCCCGATCTGCTCGGCAAGTAATCTCGATTGGCAATGACCCGATAGGCGGTTTCAATCGCCTGTCGGGTGCAAGGCGATGAAATTCCGGCGGATTTTTTAGTTGCGCGAGCTTTGGTATATGGTATGCCAGTCTCAAGGCTGACGTAAAAGGTCGCCGCACGAGGGTTTGGGAGCGTCTTTCCATGAATATCCATGAATACCAGGCCAAGGCTTTGCTGCATGAATTCGGCGTGCCGATCTCGCGCGGCGTGCCGGTGCTGAAGCCGGAAGAGGCCGACGCGGCGGCCAAGCAGCTGCCCGGCCCGATCTGGGTGGTGAAGAGCCAGATCCATGCCGGCGGCCGCGGCAAGGGCAAGTTCAAGGAAGCATCGGCCGGCGACAAGGGCGGCGTCCGCATCGCCAAGTCGGCCGCCGAGGTCGCCGAATTCGCCAAGCAGATGCTCGGCGCGACGCTGGTCACGGTGCAGACCGGTCCGCACGGCAAGCAGGTCAATCGCCTCTACATCGAGGAAGGCTCCGACATCGACAAGGAGTTCTACCTCTCGATCCTGGTCAATCGCGAGACCTCCGAAATTTCCTTCGTGGTGTCGACCGAAGGCGGCGTGAATATCGAAGAGGTCGCGCATTCGACCCCGGAAAAGATCGTCTCGTTCTCGGTCGATCCCGCGACCGGCATCATGCCGCATCACGGCCGCACCGTTGCCAAGGCGCTGCAGCTGACCGGCGATCTCGCCAAGCAGGCCGAGAAGCTGACCGGCCAGCTCTATGCCGCCTTCGCCGCCAAGGACATGGCGATGCTCGAGATCAATCCGCTCGTCGTCACCAAGCAGGGCCAGCTCCGCGTGCTCGACGCCAAGGTGTCGTTCGACAGCAACGCGCTCTATCGTCATCCGGACGTGGTCGCGCTGCGCGACGAGACCGAGGAAGACGCCAAGGAGATCGAGGCGTCGAAATACGACCTCAACTACGTCGCGCTCGACGGCACGATCGGCTGCATGGTCAACGGCGCCGGCCTCGCCATGGCGACCATGGACATTATCAAGCTGTACGGCATGGAGCCGGCGAACTTCCTCGACGTCGGCGGCGGCGCCAGCGTGGAGAAGGTCGCGGCCGCGTTCAAGATCATCACCGCCGATCCGAACGTGAAGGGCATCCTGGTCAACATCTTCGGCGGCATCATGAAGTGCGACGTGATCGCCGAGGGCGTGGTCGCCGCGGTGAAGCAGGTCGGCCTCAAGGTTCCGCTGGTGGTGCGCCTCGAAGGCACCAATGTCGAGCAGGGCAAGAAGATCATCCGTGAGAGCGGCCTCAACGTTCTGCCCGCCGACAACCTCGATGACGCTGCACAGAAGATCGTGAAAGCCGTCAAGGGAGGCTAACGATGGCCGATCATCTCGACGCTCCGACACCGCTGGACGAACACCGCAAGCTCGCGGCGTTTGCGGGCGAGTGGAGCGGCGAAGAGATGGTCTATCCGTCGCGCTGGACCGCGGGCGGTCCGGCCACCTCGCAGGTCGTTGCGCGCATCGCGCTCAACGGCTTCTACCTGATCCAGGACAGCGTGCAGACCCGCGACGGCAAGGAGAGCTTCGCCACCCACGGCGTGTTCACCTACGACCGCGACGATCGGGCCTACAAATTGTTCTGGCACGACTCGCTCGGCTACTACCCGCCATCACCGGCGTCCGGTGGCTGGGCGGGCAAGTCGCTGATCCTGGTGCGCGGCTCGCTGCGCGGCAATGCCCGTCACGTCTACGAGGTCGTCGACGACAACACCTACAACATGAAAATCCAGTTCTCGCCTGACGCGGAAGGGTGGGCCGACGTGCTCACCGGCGTGTACCGGCGTATTCACTGAGCATGATCCGGAAAAGTGGTCTCCGGTTTTCCGACAAGATCATGCTCAAACCATAGAGTCCCATCACCGATCGTCTCGCGAAAGCATCTCGAACCATGTCCATTCTGATCGACAAGAACACCAAGGTCATCTGCCAGGGCTTCACCGGCAAGAACGGCACGTTCCATTCGGAAGCGGCGATCGCTTACGGCACCAAGATGGTCGGCGGCGTGGCGCCGGGCAAAGGCGGCTCGACCCATCTCAACCTGCCGGTGTTCGACACCGTCGCCGAAGCGCGCGAGAAGACCGGCGCCGACGCCAGCGTGGTCTATGTCCCGCCGCCGGGCGCAGCCGACGCGATCTGCGAGGCGATCGATGCGGAAATCCCGCTGATCGTCTGCATCACCGAGGGCATCCCGGTGCTCGACATGGTGCGCGTGAAGCGCTCGCTGTCGGGCTCGAAGTCGCGGCTGATCGGGCCGAACTGCCCCGGCGTGATGACCGCCGGCGAATGCAAGATCGGCATCATGCCGGCCAACATCTTCAAGCCCGGCTCGGTCGGCATCGTCTCCCGCTCCGGCACCCTGACCTATGAGGCGGTGTTCCAGACCACCCAGGAGGGCCTCGGCCAGACCACCGCGGTCGGCATCGGTGGCGACCCGGTCAAGGGCACCGAGTTCATCGACATGCTGGAGATGTTCCTGGCCGACGAGAAGACCAAGTCGATCGTGATGATCGGCGAAATCGGCGGCTCCGCCGAGGAAGACGCCGCCCAGTTCCTCAAGGACGAGGCCAAGCGCGGCCGCAAGAAGCCGATGGTCGGCTTCATTGCCGGTGTCACCGCACCTCCCGGCCGCCGCATGGGCCATGCTGGCGCCATCATCTCGGGCGGCAAGGGCGACGCCGGTTCCAAGACCGCGGCGATGGAAGCCGCCGGCATCAGGGTGTCGCCGTCGCCGGCGCGCCTCGGGCATACGCTCGCGGAGATGCTGAAGTAACCGCCGTCCGGCGAGTTCCCTTCGAGGTTTGGCGTGATTTGGGGCGGGTTCTCCTTGGGGAACCCGCTTTTTTATTGCGTTTTGGTGCCGAAATGCCAATCAATAAAAAATGAAAATGTATTCATTTCTTAGTTCTTTTAGGCAGGAATATCTGTCCTAGATAGGGTAAAGGGTATCAATCCAGCCGGCGCACTTCCAGACCGGCACCAGCGCCGTCTTCTACGCGCGAACCGAAAAAAATCACCAGGACTGCCCATGTCTCGCCAAGACGCGAACGCCGCTTTTGCACTCTCATCATTCCTGCAGGGCACCAACGCCGCCTACATCGACGACCTCTACGCCCGCTACGAGCAGGACCCGTCGTCGGTCGACGCCGAATGGCAGGATTTCTTCAAAAGCCTGAAGGACGCTCCGGCCGACGTCCAGAAGAACGCCGAGGGCGCCTCGTGGGGCCGTGACAACTGGCCGGTGACGCCGCGCGACGAGCTGACCTCGGCGCTCGACGGCAACTGGGCCCAGGTCGAGAAGGCGGTCGGCACCAAGCTCGCGGCCAAGGCGCAGGCCAAGGGCGTCGAGCTGTCCGATGCCGATGTCCATCAGGCCACCCGCGATTCGGTTCGCGCGCTGATGCTGATCCGCGCCTACCGCATGCGGGGCCATTTCCACGCCAAGCTCGATCCGCTCGGCATCGAGGCGCCGCGCGACCGCGAGGAGCTCGATCCGCGCTCCTATGGCTTCACCGAGGCGGACTTCGATCGCAAGATATTCCTCGACCACGTGCTCGGGCTCGAATACGGCACGCTGCGCGAGATCGTGCAGATCTGCGAACGCACCTACTGCCAGACGCTCGGCGTCGAATTCATGCACATCTCGAACGCCGCGCAGAAGGCGTGGATCCAGGAGCGCATCGAGGGGCCGGACAAGGAGATCTCGTTCACGCCCGAGGGACGCCGCGCGATCCTCAACAAGCTGATCGAGGCGGACGGCTTCGAGAAGTTCTGCGACACCAAGTTCACCGGCACCAAGCGCTTCGGTCTCGACGGCGGTGAATCGCTGATCCCGGCGCTCGAGCAGATCATCAAGCGCGGCGGCAATCTCGGCGTGAAGGAGATCGTGGTCGGCATGCCGCATCGCGGCCGTCTCAACGTGCTGACCCAGGTGATGGGCAAGCCGCACCGTGCGCTGTTCCATGAGTTCAAGGGCGGTTCGGCCAACCCCGACTCGGTCGAAGGCTCGGGCGACGTCAAGTATCACCTCGGCGCCTCCTCGGACCGCGAGTTCGACGGCAACAACATCCATCTGTCGCTGACCGCAAACCCGTCGCATCTCGAGATCGTTGATCCGGTCGTGATGGGCAAGGTGCGCGCCAAGCAGGACCAGCACGGCGATCCGCCGGATATGCGCATCTCCGTGCTGCCGCTGCTGATGCATGGCGATGCGGCATTCGCGGGCCAGGGCGTGGTGGCTGAATGCTTCAGCCTGTCCGACCTGAAGGGCTATCGCACCGGCGGCTCGCTGCATTTCATCGTCAACAACCAGATCGGCTTCACCACCTATCCGCGCTATTCGCGCTCGTCGCCCTATCCGTCCGACGTGGCGAAGATGATCGATGCGCCGATCTTCCACGTGAATGGCGACGATCCGGAGGCCGTGGTGTTCGCGGCCAAGGTCGCGATCGAGTTCCGGCAGAAATTCCACAAGCCGGTCGTCATCGACATGTTCTGCTACCGGCGCCACGGCCACAACGAGGGCGACGAGCCGGCCTTCACCCAGCCGGTGATGTACAAGAAGATCGCTTCTCACCCGTCAACGCTGGAGATCTACGCCAAGCGGCTGGTCGCTGACGGCGTGTTGACCGAGGGCGAGGTCGAGAAGGCCAAGGCCGACTGGCGCGCGCGGCTCGACGCCGAGCTCGAAGCCGGCGCCGGCTACAAGCCGAACAAGGCCGACTGGCTCGACGGCAAGTGGGCAGGCTTCAAGATTGCTGACCAGGAAGAAGACGCCCGCCGCGGCGTCACCGGCGTCGATGTCGCCGTTCTCAAGGATATCGGCCGCAAGATCACCAAGGTGCCGGACGGCTTCCGCGTCCACCGCACCATCCAGCGTTTCCTCGACAATCGCGCCAAGGCGATCGATAGCGGTGTCGGGATCGACTGGGCCACCGGCGAGGCCCTGGCATTCTGCACGCTGCTGCAGGAAGGCCATCATGTGCGGCTGTCCGGCCAGGATTCCGAGCGCGGGACCTTCTCGCAGCGCCATTCAGTGCTGATCGACCAGGAGGACGAGAGCCGCTACACGCCGTTCAACCATCTCGGCGGCGAAGACACCGGCCACTACGAGGTCATCAACTCGCTGCTGTCGGAAGAGGCGGTGCTTGGCTTCGAATACGGCTACTCGCTGGCCGAGCCGAATGCGCTGGCGCTCTGGGAAGCGCAGTTCGGCGACTTCGCCAACGGCGCGCAGGTGGTGTTCGACCAGTTCATCTCCTCGGGCGAACGCAAGTGGTTGCGCATGTCGGGCCTCGTCTGCCTGCTGCCGCACGGCTACGAGGGACAGGGGCCGGAGCACTCCTCCGCGCGCCTCGAGCGTTACCTGCAGATGTGCGCCGAAGACAACATGCAGGTGGTCAATCCGACCACGCCGGCGAACTACTTCCACGTGCTGCGGCGCCAGCTGCATCGCGAGATCCGCAAGCCGCTGATCCTGATGACGCCGAAGTCGCTGCTGCGCCACAAGCGCGCCGTGTCGCAGCTCGAGGAGCTCGGCAAGAACGCCACGTTCCATCGCATCCTGTACGATGACGCGCAGATGCTGCCGGACGAGAAGATCAAGCTGGTGCCGGACGACAAGATCCGCCGCGTCGTGCTGTGCTCCGGCAAGGTCTACTACGATCTCTACGAGGAGCGTGAGAAGCGCGACATCGACGACATCTATCTGATGCGCGTCGAGCAGCTCTATCCGGTGCCGCTGAAGGCGCTGGTGCAGGAGCTCGGCCGCTTCAAGAACGCCGAGGTGGTCTGGTGCCAGGAAGAGCCGCGCAATATGGGCTCCTGGCACTTCATCGAGCCCTATCTGGAATGGGTGCTCAACCAGATCCACGCACCCAACAGGCGTCCGCGCTATGCCGGCCGTCCGGCATCGGCGGCAACGGCGACCGGCCTAATGTCGAAACATCTGGCGCAGCTCAAGGCGCTGCTCGACGACGCACTGAACTAACGACTTTCATTGAAGCCATGCCCCGCGAATGCGGGGCATCCGGTATCCCGCGTCATCCAGCAGAAGTGCTGTCGTCACGGAGTACCGGATCGCTCGCTTTGCGGGCGGTGGCGGACAAGTTTCACGACCGCAAATTTTGCGACCGCAGGGTTATCGAGGAAAAGACCATGACTGAAATTCGCGTTCCAACGCTCGGCGAATCCGTGACCGAGGCCACGATCGGCCGCTGGTTCAAGAAGGCCGGTGAAGCCGTCGCGGTGGACGAGCCGTTGGTGGAGCTGGAGACCGACAAGGTCACCATCGAGGTGCCCGCGCCGGTGGCCGGTACGCTCGGCGAGATCATCGCCAAGGACGGCGAGACGGTCGCCGTCGGCGCGCTGCTCGGACAGATCAATGACGGCGCCGCTCCGGCCGCCAAGCCGGCTGCTGCGGCTCCCGCCAAGGCCGCCGCACCGGCTGCCGCTGCTGCGCCGGCTGCTGCCGCTGCGCCGAAGGCGCCGCCGCCGGATGCGCCGCTGGCACCCTCGGTCCGCAAGCTGTCCGCTGAAAGCGGCATCGATGCGTCCGCCGTTCCGGGCTCGGGCAAGGACGGCCGCGTGACCAAGGGCGACATGCTGGCCGCGATCGAGAAGGCCGCCTCGGCGCCGACCCCGGTCAACCAGCCGGCCGCCGCCGTTCAGGTTCGTGCGCCGTCGCCGGCGGACGACGCCGCGCGCGAGGAGCGCGTGAAGATGACCCGGCTGCGCCAGACCATCGCGCGCCGCCTCAAGGACGTGCAGAACACCGCCGCGATGCTGACGACCTTCAACGAGGTCGACATGACCGAGGTGATGAAGCTGCGGGCCCTCTACAAGGACACGTTCGAGAAGAAACACGGCTCGAAGCTCGGCTTCATGGGCTTCTTCACTAAGGCGGTCGTGCAGGGGCTAAAGGACATTCCGGCGGTCAACGCCGAAATCGACGGCTCTGACCTGATCTACAAGAACTACTATCACATCGGCGTTGCGGTCGGCACCGACCGCGGCCTCGTGGTGCCTGTGGTGCGCGACTGCGACCACAAGTCGATCGCCGAGATCGAGAAGTCGATCGCCGACTACGGCCGCCGCGCCCGCGACGGCCAGCTCAAGATCGACGAGATGCAGGGCGGCACCTTCACCATCACCAATGGCGGCATCTACGGTTCGCTGATGTCGACGCCGATCCTGAATGCGCCGCAGTCCGGCATCCTCGGCATGCACAAGATCCAGGAGCGGCCGATGGTGGTCGGCGGCAAGATCGAGGTGCGCCCGATGATGTATCTGGCGCTGTCCTACGATCACCGTGTCATCGACGGCAAGGAAGCGGTTACCTTCCTGGTGCGTGTGAAGGAGAGCCTGGAGGATCCGGCCCGCCTGGTGCTGGACCTCTAAGGTCGTATCGCGCGCGGCGTCCGATCGGCTCGGGCGCCGCGATCTGTTGGTTGCTCACATTTGGGGATCAAAGTGACGGATAAGGTCGTTGTCATCACCGGCGGCAGCCGCGGCATCGGCCGCGCCACCGCGCTCGCTGCCGCCGCGCGCGGCTATCGCATCGTGGTCGGCTATGCATCCAACAAGACCGCGGCGGACGAGGTCGTCGCCGCGATCGAAGCCAGGAACGGCAAGGCGATCGCGGTGAAATGCGATGTCGGCAGCGAGCAGGACATCCTGGCGCTGTTCAAGGCGGCCGACGGCTTCGGCACGCTCGGCGCGCTCGTCAACAATGCCGGCATCGTCGGCAAGAGCGGCGTGCGTGTCGACGAGATGTCGGCCGAGCGTATCCAGCAGATGATGGCAGTGAATGTCACCGGCAGCATCCTGTGTGCGCGCGAGGCGGTGAAGCGCATGTCGACCAAGCACGGCGGCAAGGGCGGCGTCATCGTCAACCTGTCCTCGGTGGCGGCGAAGCTCGGCGCGCCCAACACCTATGTCGACTATGCCGCCTCCAAGGGCGCGATCGATTCCTTCACGATCGGCCTCGGCTACGAAGTCGCGAATGAGGGCATCCGCGTCGCCGGCATCCGGCCCGGACTGATCGACACCGACATCCACGCCGCCGGCGGCGAGCCCGATCGCGCCCACCGGCTTGCCCATATGGTGCCGATGAAGCGTGTCGGCACCGCCGATGAAATCGCCAACGCCATCGTCTGGCTGATCTCGGACGAGGCTTCCTATGTCACCAGCGCGATCCTCGACGTGTCGGGCGGTCGCTAGCACGCGATCAAGAGCGGGCGGCGGTCTGCCGTCACGATCGCGCCCGCGCAATTGTCACAGAGCTTAGCTACAGGATCTTCTATCATGGCTTCTTACGATCTCGTCGTCATCGGCACCGGCCCGGGCGGATATGTCTGCGCGATCCGCGCGGCGCAACTCGGCATGAAGGTCGCCGTCGTCGAGAAGGACGCGACGCTGGGCGGCACTTGCCTCAACGTCGGCTGCATGCCGTCGAAAGCGCTGCTGCACGCCTCCGAGATGTTCGAGGAAGCCGGGCACTCCTTTGCCAAGATGGGTGTCAGTGTCCCGGCGCCGAAGCTCGATCTGCCCGCGATGATGAACTTCAAGCAGCAGGGCATCGACGGCAACGTCAAGGGCGTCGAGTTCTTGATGAAGAAGAACAAGATCGACGTGCTCAAGGGCACCGGCAAGATCCTGGGCGCCGGCAAGGTCGAGGTCTCCGGCGACGGCAAGTCCGAGACCGTCGAGACCAGGAACATCGTGATCGCCACCGGCTCCGATATCGCCCGCCTGAAGGGCATCGACATCGACGAGAAGCGCATCGTGTCCTCGACTGGCGCGCTGTCGCTGGAGAAGGTGCCGGAGAAATTGCTGATCATCGGCGCGGGGGTGATCGGGCTCGAGCTTGGCTCGGTCTGGCGGCGTCTCGGTGCGGACGTCATGGTCGTGGAATTCCTCGACCGCATCCTGCCCGGCATGGACGGCGAGGTGGCAAAGCAATTTCAGCGCATGCTCGAGAAGCAGGGCTTCGTCTTCAAGCTCGGCGCCAAGGTCACCGCGGTCGATAGCTCCGGCAAGACGCTGCAGGCCAAGGTCGAGCCGGCCGCCGGCGGCGCTGCGGAAACCATCGAAGCCGACGTCGTGCTCGTCTGCATCGGCCGGGTGCCCTACACCGAGGGCCTCGGGCTGAAGGAAGCCGGCGTTGCGCTCGACGATCGCGGCCGCGTCGAGATCGACGCGCACTTCTCGACCAACGTGAAGGGCATCTACGCGATCGGCGACGTCGTGGCCGGGCCGATGCTCGCGCACAAGGCGGAAGACGAAGGCGTTGCCTGTGCGGAGATCATCGCGGGCCAGGCCGGCCACGTGAACTACGACGTCATTCCAGGTGTTGTGTATACCACGCCGGAAGTGTCGTCGGTCGGCAAGACCGAGGAAGATCTCAAGCAGGCCGGCGTCGCGTACACCGTCGGCAAATTCCCGTTCACGGCAAACGGCCGGTCCAAGGTCAATCAGACCACCGACGGCTTCGTGAAAATTCTCGCAGATGCGAAGACGGATCGGGTGCTTGGCGTCCACATTGTCGGCCGCGAAGCCGGCGAAATGATCCACGAAGCCTGCGTTCTGATGGAATTCGGCGGATCGGCCGAGGATCTGGCACGCACCTGCCACGCGCACCCGACCCGTTCGGAGGCGATCAAGGAAGCCGCGCTTGCGGTGGGCAAGCGCGCCATCCATATGTGATGATCGAAAGTCCGGCGTCAGCCGGGTTGAGATCATAGCGATGCTGCGCCGCCTGCTTCAGCCGTTCTGGGTCCTGCTTGCGATCATCTTCCTGGTCGAGGCCTGGCTATGGGACCATCTCGAGCCGATCGTGGCGCGAGCGGTGGCGTGGATTCCGCTCCGCGCGCTCAAGCAATGGCTTGCCGACCGGGTCGATTCGCTGTCGCCGGCGATGACCCTGATTGTCTTCGTCGTGCCGGTGATCCCGCTGTTTCCGCTCAAGCTGATCGGGCTCTGGCTGCTGGCGAACCAATACTGGTTCAGTGCGGTCTCGCTGATCCTGTTCGCCAAGTTCGTCGGCGTCGGCGTGACGGCCTTCCTGTTCGACGTGACGCGGCCGAAACTGCTGGAGATGCCCTGGTTCGAGGCGCTCTATAATTTCGTGATGGCGCTGCGGGCCAAGGCCACGGCGCTGGTCGAGCCGATCAAGCGGCGCATTCGCGAGATGATCAGTGGCGACGGCGAGGGCTGGGCGGCGCGCACGCTGCGCGTGATCGCGCGCTTCCGCAAAAGCGTGCATCAGACCAGCAAGCCTCTTTGATCAAAACTTTCTATTCCGTCATCCTGAGGAGCGCGGAACGCGCGTCTCGAAGGATGCACGGCCCGGCCGGTGGCCGTCGATCCTTCGAGACGCGCGCAAGGGCGCGCTCCTCAGGATGACGGTTCGAAAGCGGCGCGCTGCGCCTCAATGCAGATGCAGCAAGTGCGGCTGGAACAGGCCGAGCGCCGTCATCACGATGCCGGCGAGCGTCACCAGGCCGGAGACCCAGGCCAGCGCGATGATGCCCGTGATGATGGTCGCCGATGCCAGCACGATGGCGATCTGGAAGGCGGCGGAGGCAAGCTCGAAATGATGATATTTCGCGGTGGCCTCGTCGCGCTCATGCTCGGCGTGCTTGGCGCGTTCGGAGAGCTGCTCCGAACCCTCGCCGGTTTCCGGCTCCGAGCGATAGCGCGCAGCGGTCTTCTGCCAATCGTCGATCTGCTTCTGCAGCGCGGCCCTGGCCGCCTCGTCGGTGGTGGTCGCGAGGTTCAGCTTGCCCTGTTCGGCCGCGGTCTGCACCGCGGTCCGGCGGATGCTCTTGGCCTGGAAGAAGGCCCACAGGTTGGAGGCCTCGACATTCTTGCTGATCGATTCGGTCTGGGCGCCCTTGCCGAGCGTTTCCGACAGCGCCAGGCACAGGGCGATCACGGCGATCAGGAGCGCGATCTTCTTGTTCTCGCCCGAAGCATGCTCGGCATGCTCCGCGTGCTCCATACTTTCATGTGCGCTCATGATTCCCCTCCGGATGCGACCGCGCCACGATTGCCGAATGCGGTGCACAAGGCAAGGGCCGAACGGTTTTGGGTAACCGTCTGAAGATGAACGGCGCATGACGGCGGGCCAAAGCCCGCGCTTTATTTTTTCAGAACCGAACGTTCAACCTCGGGGATGCGCGGAGCGATAGACTTCGAGCAGGCGCTCGCTGTCGATGCCGGTGTAAATCTGCGTGGTCGACAGCGATGCGTGGCCGAGCAATTCCTGGATCGCACGCAGATCGCCGCCACGGCTGAGCAGATGCGTGGCGAAGGAGTGCCGCAGCGCATGCGGCGTTGCGCTGTCGGGCAGGCCAAGCGCGCCGCGCAGCCGCTCCATGGTGAGCTGGATGATGCGTGGGCTCAAGGGGCCGCCGCGCGCGCCGACGAACATCGGCCCGGTCGGGCTGAGCTGATGCGGGCAGATCGCGGCATAGTCCGCGATCAATTGCAGCACGTTTTGCAGCACCGGCACCATGCGGGTCTTGTTGCCCTTGCCGGTCACCACGAGCACGTCGCCTTCGCCGGGCTTCGGCACGTCGCGGCGCTTCAGCCCCAGCGCTTCGGAGATGCGCAGGCCCGAACCATAGAGCAGCGCCATGACGGCGGCGTCGCGCACCAGGATCCAGGTCTCGCGGGTTTCGTCCGCGCGCTCGTCGGCGTCGGCAAAGCGTTTCGCTGCTTCCATGTGAATCGGCTTCGGCAGGCTCTTCGCCACCTTGGGCGCGCGGATCGCCGAGAGCGCGCCGACCTTGCCCTTGCCCTCGCGTTCCAGGAAACGGCCGAACGAGCGCAGGCCCGCCAGCGCCCGCATCAGCGATCGTCCGCCGATCTCCACGGTCCGGCGCATCGCCATGAAGGCGCGCACGTCGCTCGCCTCGAGCGCGGAAAATGCCTTGAGCGTCACCCGCGCGCCCCAGTGCCCGGCCAGGAAGGCGAGGCATTGGCGCACGTCCCGGGCATAGGCCTCGAGCGTCTTCGGCGACAGCCGCCGCTCCGCGCGCAGATGCGACAGCCAGCGCGTCATCTCCTGCGTGACCGATGCGTCGGCGCAGTCGGGCTCGAGCGGTGGGATGGGCTGATCGGTCCGGGCCATGTCCGTGTCTTAAGTCCGTGTCTTAAGGGCTATTGGCGCTGCCAATCTCCTGATTATATCGCACTGCCTTCGTTTACCGTTCGCTAAGAGCGCGAAGCGGTGGGAGAGCGTTTTCGAGCGAAGTGGACGCCGGTTCGCGTGAAGAAAACGCGTCAAAACAAGAAGCTGGAGATTTGGTTCTGATTCGATCAGAAACCAAATCTCTAGCCCGCTCGGGTTCAAGGTTTCTGATTCAATGGACCATACCACGCGCCCCGGCCCAGCCTCTGCATCGACGATACGTGTCGTCGACGTGCTGGTGCCTGTCGCGCTGAACCAGACCTATTCCTACCGCGTTCCGCGCGGCATGGAGCTTGCGCCGGGCGACGTGATCGGCGTTCCGCTCGGGCCGCGTGAGGTCGTCGCGGTGGTGTGGGCGGAAAATGCCAATCCGGATCCGCGGCTGCACAACCGGCTCAAGGACGTCAGCGAGAAGCTCGATGTTCCGCCGCTGAAACCGGAGCTGCGCCAGCTGGTCGACTGGGTCTCCAATTACACGCTGTCGGCACGCGGCATGGTGCTGCGGATGACGCTGCGGATGGGCGAAAATCTCGGGCCGGAGCGGATGCGGCTCGGCGTCCGGCTGGTCGGCGAGCCGCCGCGGCGCCTGACGCCGGCACGCCGGCGGGTGATCGAGGTGCTGTCGGACCGCTTGCTGCACGGCAAGTCGGAGGCGGCCCGGGAGGCCGGCGTCAGTTCCGGCGTGATCGACGGCCTGGTCGACGAAGGCACCCTGACGGTTGAGGCGATGCCGCCGCCGGCACCGCCGCCCGTTCCGGATCCCTCCTACGCGCAGCCGGATTTTTCGCGCGAGCAGCGCAGCGCCGTCGACGTGATGCGGACGCTGGCCGCGAGCGGCAGCTTTCACGTCGCGTTGCTCGACGGCGTCACCGGTTCCGGCAAGACCGAAGTCTATTTCGAGGCGATCGCCGAGAATATCCGCCGCGGCAAGCAGACGCTGATCCTGATGCCGGAGATCGCGCTGACCGGCCAGTTCCTTGACCGTTTCGCGCAGCGCTTCGGCGTGCGGCCGCTGGAGTGGCATTCGGAGCTGACGCCGCGCGCGCGCGCGCGCAACTGGGCCGCGATCTCCGAGGGCAAGGCGCCGGTCGTGGTCGGCGCCCGCTCGGCGCTGTTCCTGCCCTATGCCGATCTCGGTCTCATCATCGTCGATGAGGAGCACGACCAGGCCTACAAACAGGACGACGGCGCGCATTATCACGCGCGCGACATGGCGGTGGTCCGCGCCCATATCGCAAAGATTCCGATCGTGCTGGCGTCGGCGACGCCGTCGGTCGAGAGCGAGGTCAATGCGCGCAAGGGGCGCTACCAGCGCGTGGCGCTGCCGTCGCGGTTCGGCGGCCAGCACATGCCACATATCGAGGCGATCGACATGCGCCGCGCCCCGCCGCCGCGCGGCCGCTTCATTTCGCCGGTGCTGGCCGAGCAGATTCGCCATGCCATCGAGCGCCGCGAGCAGGCGCTGCTGTTCCTCAACCGCCGCGGCTACGCACCGCTGACGCTGTGCCGCGCCTGCGGCCACCGCTTCGCCTGCACCATCTGCGATGCATGGCTGGTCGATCACCGGTTCCGGCAGCGGCTGGTCTGTCATCATTGCGGCTTCTCGATGCCGCGCCCGAATATCTGCCCGCATTGCGCGGCCGAGGAATCGCTGGTCGCGGTCGGGCCCGGCGTCGAGCGCCTGCAGGAGGAGGCCGCCCACATCTTCCCCGAGGCACGGACGATGGTGCTGTCGAGCGATCTCATCACCTCGATCGAGACCATGCGTAGCGAGCTCAACGAGATCGCCGAGGGCCGCGTCGACATCATCATCGGCACCCAGCTGGTGGCGAAGGGCCACAACTTCCCGCGGCTCAATCTGGTCGGCGTCATCGACGCCGATCTCGGCTTGAGCAATGGCGATCCGCGCGCTGCCGAGCGGACGTTCCAGCTGCTGAACCAGGTGGTCGGCCGCGCCGGCCGCGAGCAGGGCCGCGGCGTCGGCTTTCTGCAGACCCACCAGCCGGAGCATCCGGTGATCAAGGCCCTGATCGCCAATGACCGCGAGGCGTTCTATGCCAGCGAGATCGAGATTCGCGAGCGCACCGGCTACCCGCCGTTCGGCCGGCTGGCGAGCCTGATCGTCTCCGCCGGCGACCGTCCGACCGCGGAAGGCTTCGCCCGCAAGCTCGCCGCGGTGGCGCCGCTCGATGAGCGGATCCAGGTGCTCGGCCCCGCCGAGGCGCCGCTCGCCGTCATCAAGGGCCGCTATCGCTTCCGCCTGCTGGTGAAGTCGCTGCGCAATGTCGACCTGTCGCAATATCTGCGCGAATGGCTGGAATCCGGTCCCAAGACCAAGGGCAATCTGAAGCTCGAGGTCGACGTCGATCCGCAGAGCTTTTTGTAAGCAGCTTCAATCTTGACTATCATTGCGAGGAGCGAAAGCGTCCATCGCTCCGCGCATGCGGGCCCATGGATTGCTTCGCGGAGCCTGTCATCCGGCGGCGCTTCGCGCCAACCGGGTGGCTCGCAATGACGGCGGCTGGTAGCACGTCCCGCAAAAGAAAAAGCCTGCCGTCATTTGCGACGGCAGGCCTTTTTGGCGCGAAGCAGGCCTCGCGGCCGTTACGCAACGCAACGCTTACTGAAGGCGCTTACGAGACGACCTCGGCGGTGACGCGGCCAACGCCGGCACCGGTCAGGCCGATGGCGCGGGCTGCGCCGGTGGAGAGGTCGAGCACGCGGCCGCGGATGAACGGGCCACGATCGTTGATGGTGACGACGACGCTGCGGCCGCCATGGGTGACGCGGAGCTTGGTGCCGAACGGCAGCGAGCGGTGGGCCGCGGTCATGGCGTTCTGGTTGAAGCGCTGGCCGGAAGCGGTGCGGCTGCCCGACTCATTGCCGTAGAAGGAGGCCATCCCCGAGAACGAGTGGCCGCCGGACGGCTGGATCGATGCATTGGCGTCGCGCCAGGACGAGCCTTCGGCGCGGGCGTGGTGATGATGGTGGCGATGATGGTGGTGCCGGGACTTCGCGGACGCCTCGGTCACGCTGCCCCCGACCAGAATAGTTGCGGCTACAAAAGCAAGCGCCGTACGCGAGCGGGTTACGGTGCCCGCCGCCTTCTTGATATTCAGCATTGATAAGACCCTCAGACAGTATTGCCGCTAACGCGGCAAGTGGAACCCCCGTCCCTTCGTTGACCAAGGCCGTTTGGTTTCCCAATGAGGCACGAATTGGGCAGTAAATCCGGATTATCTCGTGCTGAAATATCTTGTTACCGCCTTGGGTAGTCGATCAAGGTTCCGTAATCTTGCTATTTAACCAATTTTTAACGACCAATATACTTGCCAATACTGATTATCGGGCGGACGGTAAGTTTTCGGTAAGTAATCGCCAAATGAAACCGCAACCGGTCCGGAGTTCCCTGCGCGCTCGGCCATAGGCCTATGCAAATTTCGATGGAACAAAATCGCGGCGGCGCGAATCGGAGCCGACGCGCCGAATTTCCGCGCGCCAAATTTTCCGGTTCGGCCACCGGCTGCGGTCGGCAAAAAGCGCATGCGACAAGGCGGCACTCACGATGCCGTCATGTTGCACCTGCGCGATTGCTATGTTAGCAAAGCCGCGATTTTAACGGTCCCGGCACGTCCTGTGCCGGTCGAAAATCGAAGTCCCGCTTGAATTCCAAGGGCTTGGATCGCTAGGCGCTGCTTTGGTGGCGACGGTTTTTCCCTTGCGAATTTGACAGCAAAAAAGAGCGAGCTCGTGGCTGCTGAAGATCCGTCCGTTTCGGGAGTGTCCGGTCGTTACGCAACGGCCCTGTTCGAGTTGGCGCGCGACGAGCAATCCGTCGATCAAGTCCGGGCCGACCTCGACAAGTTCGAGGCCATGCTCAACGAGAGCGCCGATCTCAAGCGCCTCGTCCGCAGTCCGGTGTTCGCGGCGGACGCCCAGCTGAAGGCGCTGACCGCGGTGCTCGACAAGGCCGGCATCGCCGGCACGTCGGCCAAGTTCCTCAAGGTGCTCACCGCCAATCGCCGGCTGTTCGCCGTTGCCGATGTGATCCGCGCCTATCGCGCGCTGGTGGCGAAGTTCAAGGGCGAGGCGACTGCGGAAGTCACCGTCGCCGAGCAGCTCAGTGATAAGAATCTCGACGCGCTGAAGGCCGCACTGAAATCAGTGACGGGCAAGGACGTCGCGCTCAACGTGAAGGTCGATCCCTCCATTATTGGTGGCCTGGTGGTCAAGCTCGGCAGCCGCATGGTGGATAGTTCGCTTCGCACCAAACTCAATTCGATCAAGAACGCGATGAAAGAGGCAGGCTGATGGACATCCGCGCCGCAGAAATTTCTGCGATCCTCAAGGACCAGATCAAGAATTTCGGCCAGGAAGCCGAGGTCACCGAAGTTGGCCAGGTGCTGTCGGTCGGTGACGGTATCGCCCGCGTCTACGGTCTCGACAACGTTCAGGCCGGTGAAATGGTCGAGTTCGAGAACGGCACGCGCGGCATGGCGCTCAACCTCGAAACCGACAATGTCGGTATCGTGATTTTCGGCGCCGACCGCGAGATCAAGGAAGGCCAGACTGTCAAGCGCACCCGCGCGATCGTGGACGCGCCGGTCGGCAAGGGCCTGCTCGGCCGCGTCGTCGACGCGCTCGGCAACCCGATCGACGGCAAGGGCCCGATCCAGGCCACCGAACGCAAGCGCGTCGACGTCAAGGCGCCCGGCATCATTCCGCGCAAGTCGGTGAACGAGCCGATGGCCACCGGCCTCAAGGCGATCGATGCGCTAATCCCGATCGGCCGCGGCCAGCGCGAGCTGATCATCGGCGACCGCCAGACCGGCAAGACCGCGATCGCGCTCGACACCATCCTGAACCAGAAGCCGCTCAACGCCCAGCCGGACGAGAACCTCAAGCTGTATTGCGTCTACGTCGCGATCGGCCAGAAGCGCTCCACCGTCGCGCAGTTCGTGAAAGTGCTCGAAGAGCAGGGCGCGCTGGAATACTCGATCATCGTCGCGGCCACCGCGTCCGATCCGGCGCCGATGCAGTACATCGCGCCGTTCACCGCCTGCACCATGGGCGAATACTTCCGCGACAACGGCATGCACGCCGTGATCATCTATGACGACTTGTCGAAGCAGGCCGTCGCCTATCGCCAGATGTCGCTGCTGCTGCGCCGTCCGCCGGGCCGCGAAGCCTATCCGGGCGACGTGTTCTACCTGCATTCCCGCCTGCTCGAGCGCGCCGCCAAGCTCAACAAGGAGCATGGCTTGGGCTCGCTGACGGCGCTGCCGGTCATCGAAACCCAGGCCAACGACGTGTCGGCCTACATTCCGACCAACGTGATTTCGATCACCGACGGCCAGATCTTCCTGGAAACCGATCTGTTCTTCCAGGGTATCCGTCCCGCCGTGAACGTCGGTCTGTCGGTGTCGCGCGTCGGTTCGTCGGCGCAGACCAAGGCGACCAAGAAGGTCGCCGGCAAGATCAAGGGTGAGCTCGCGCAGTACCGCGAAATGGCGGCGTTCGCGCAGTTCGGTTCAGACCTTGACGCCTCGACCCAGCGCTTGCTCAACCGCGGCTCGCGCCTGACCGAGCTTCTGAAGCAGCCGCAATTCTCGCCGCTGAAGATGGAAGAGCAGGTCTGCGTGATCTGGGCCGGCACCAACGGCTATCTCGATCCGCTGCCGCTCAACAAGGTCAAGGCGTTCGAGGACGGCCTGCTGTCGCTGCTGCGCGGCAAGAACGCCGAGATCCTCGATGCGATCCGCACCAGCCGCGATTTGTCCGACGACACCGCCGCCAAGCTGAAGACGGTGGTCGAAGGTTTCGCCAAGACGTTTGCATAACGAATGGGGCGTCGCCCGGCTCGCCGCCGGGCGTGACGAACGGAGGCTTGCGATCTGACCATTGTGGTCGGATCGCCGGGGTGAACGAAGAATGGCGTCACTAAAAGACATGCGGGTCCGCATCGCCTCGACCAAGGCGACGCAGAAGATCACCAAGGCCATGCAGATGGTCGCAGCCTCGAAGCTGCGTCGCGCGCAGAACGCCGCCGAAGCGGCGCGGCCCTATGCCACCAAGATGGATGCGGTGATTTCCAACATCGCCGCGGCAGCCAACGGCACGCCCGGCGCGCCGGCGCTGCTTGCCGGCACCGGCAACGATCAGGTGCACCTGCTTCTGGTCTGCACCGGCGAACGCGGCCTGTCCGGCGCGTTCAACTCCGCCATCGTGCGCCTGGCGCGCGAGCGGGCGAACGCGCTGCTCGCGCAGGGCAAGGAAGTCAAATTCTTCTGCGTCGGCCGCAAGGGCTACGAGCAGCTGCGCCGGACGTTCGAGAAGCGCATCGTCGAGCACCTCGACCTGCGTTCGGTGCGCCAGATCGGCTTCGCCAATGCCGAGGACATCGCCAACAAGGTGCTGGCTCGGTTCGAGGCCGGCGAGTTCGATGTCTGCACGCTGTTCTACTCGCGCTTCCAGTCGGTGATCGCGCAGATCCCGACCGCGCAGCAGATCATCCCGCTGGAGGTGGCTGCGCCCGCGGCCAATGCGGCGCCCTCCACGTCCTACGAATACGAGCCTGAGGAAGACCAGATCCTCGGCAGCCTGTTGCCGCGCAACCTCGCGGTGCAGATCTTCCGCGCGCTGCTGGAGAACAACGCCTCGTTCTATGGCGCGCAGATGAGCGCGATGGACAGCGCGACCCGCAATGCCGGCGAGATGATTCGCAAGCAAACCCTGATTTACAACAGAACCCGTCAGGCCCAGATCACGAAGGAGCTGATCGAGATCATCTCCGGCGCTGAGGCGGTCTAAGGCAGATTTCGAAGGAGAACAGTCCATGGCTACAGCAGCCAACCAGATCGGTCGCGTTACCCAGGTCACGGGCGCCGTGGTCGACGTGCAGTTCGAAGGCCACCTTCCGGCGATTCTGAACGCGCTCGAGACCAAGAACGGCGGCAACCGCCTGGTCCTCGAAGTCGCGCAGCATCTCGGCGAATCGACCGTCCGCACCATCGCGATGGACATCACCGAGGGCCTCGTGCGCGGCCAGGAAGTGACCGACACCGGCGAACCGATCCGGGTGCCGGTCGGCGAAGGCACGCTCGGCCGCATCATCAACGTCATCGGCGAGCCGATCGATGAAGCCGGCCCGATCAAGTCCGACGGCCTGCGCGCCATCCATCAGGAAGCGCCGACCTATACCGACCAGTCGACCGAAGCCGAAATTCTCGTCACCGGCATCAAGGTTGTCGACCTTCTTGCTCCGTACGCGAAGGGCGGCAAGATCGGCCTGTTCGGCGGCGCCGGCGTCGGCAAGACCGTGCTGATTCAGGAACTGATCAACAACGTCGCGAAGGCACACGGCGGTTACTCGGTGTTCGCCGGCGTCGGCGAGCGCACCCGCGAAGGCAACGACCTCTATCACGAGTTCATCGAATCGAAGGTCAACGCCGATCCGCACAACCCGGATCCGAGCGTGAAGTCGAAGTGCGCGCTGGTGTTCGGCCAGATGAACGAGCCGCCGGGCGCCCGCGCCCGCGTCGGTCTGACCGGTCTGACGGTCGCCGAGCACTTCCGCGACCAGGGCCAGGACGTGCTGTTCTTCGTCGACAACATCTTCCGTTTCACCCAGGCGGGCTCGGAAGTGTCGGCGCTGCTCGGCCGTATTCCTTCGGCGGTGGGTTATCAGCCGACGCTCGCCACCGACATGGGCGCGCTGCAGGAGCGCATCACCACCACGCAGAAGGGCTCGATCACCTCGGTGCAGGCGATCTACGTGCCGGCCGACGACTTGACCGACCCGGCGCCCGCCACCTCGTTCGCGCACTTGGACGCCACCACGGTGCTGTCGCGCGCGATCTCGGAGAAGGGCATCTATCCGGCGGTGGATCCGCTCGACTCGACCTCGCGCATGCTGTCGGCGCTCGTCGTCGGTGATGAGCACTACAACACCGCGCGCATGGTCCAGCAGATCCTGCAACGCTACAAGTCGCTGCAGGACATCATCGCTATTCTCGGCATGGACGAACTGTCGGAAGAGGACAAGCTGACGGTCGCCCGCGCCCGCAAGGTCGAGCGCTTCCTGTCGCAGCCGTTCCACGTCGCCGAAGTCTTCACCGGCTCGCCGGGCAAGTTCGTCGACCTCGCCGACACCATCAAGGGCTTCCGCGATCTGTGCCAGGGCAAGTACGACCATCTGCCGGAAGCGGCGTTCTACATGGTCGGCACCATCGAAGAAGCCGTCGAGAAGGGCAAGAAGCTGGCGGCCGAAGCCGCTTAAGCTTTGGGATGTCGTCATCGCCGGACCTGATCCGGCGATCCATCGCACGTGAAGTATTTTGACTGATGGACCCGCGGGTCGAGCCCGCGGGTGACAGCGCAAAGAACGGAAACACCATGGCCACCTTCCACTTCGATCTCGTCTCTCCCGAAAAGCTCGCCTTCTCCGGCGAGGTCGATCAGGTTGACGTCCCCGGTGTGGAGGGTGATTTCGGTGTGCTCGCTGGACACGCTCCGGTCATCGCCACGGTTCGTCCGGGGATTCTGACGATCACGACCGCCGGCAAGCGCGAGAAGGTGATCGTGCTCGGCGGTCTTGCCGAGGTGTCGGACAAGGGCCTCACCGTGCTCGCCGACGTCGCGACCGCGCTTGCGGACATCGATCGCGCGAAGTTCGCCGAGACGATCAACGAGATGCAGGAGAAGCTCGCCGAGAAGGAGGGCTCCGAGCTCGACCACGCGATCGAGCGGCTCGACCACTTCAAGAGCATCCAGCAAGAGCTCAACACGACGGCTATGCACTAAGGCGCGGTTGCCGACCGGCGATCGCGCCGCCATGTCGAGTGAGCCGACCCCCTTAGTGGAACAGCTCACACTTTTTCGATCATTGCCTGAGAAGGCTTGAATAATTCAACGCTCGCCACGCCCTGGCGAGCGTTCAATGCTTATTGCGCGCGGGATCGTCTGGCGGGATTCTCCCCGGCATATCTGGGTTCGGGGGCTGGTACTCATGAAGCGCAAGGTCGCAGCGATCCTCGCGGCCGATATCGCAGGTCAGAGCCGATTGGTTGCCGACGATGAGGAAGAAACGCTGCGGCGGCTCGCCTCTTCTCGACAAGTCCGCTTCTTCGCGGTCGGCCCGAACGAACGACCTGCAAATATGTGAAGCAGCTTACAGCAGGGATCGTGCACAAATGACAAGCTGCAGCACGATGACGATTTGGCCCGACCGCATCGCGATTTCATTCCTGACATAACGGACAAGCTGCCGTGCTGACCTTCACCACCGACGCTCTCCGCCCGCAGGACCGTTTCGAGCACTGGTGCGAGGTGCGCGGCAAGAGCCTGTTCGGGGTCACGATCGAGCTCGAGCGCGACAAGAGAGCCGATTTCCGCGGACACTTCTCGGCGACGCCGGTGGGCGGTGCCGTACTTGCGCAAATGTCGGCCTCCTCCTATCGCGTCAGCCGGACCGCATCCGACATCGCGCGCGTTCCGAGCAACAGCCTGCATCTCGCCTGGCAGGTGCGCGGCCCCGGCCACATGAATATCGGTCGCGATCGTGTCCAGTTCGTGCGCAACGGCGACCTGGTGTTCGGCCACTCCAATCTTCCGTTTGCCTCGACACCCGAACGGACCGACGGCTTTGACTTCTTCAGCCTCAAGATCCCGGTCACCGACGAGCTCGTGCTCGGCGCGCGGATCGAGGATGCGCCGCCGGTCGCGCTGGCGCGTGATGCGAGCCTGACCCGGCTTGTCGGCGCCATGTTCCGCTCGATGACGCGAGATCTCGCGCGAGCCGGGCAGTTCGCCGACGACGTTGCGCATATGGTGCGCCTGGCGCTGCTCGCGCGCGGACGCGTGCGGCCACGCCAGGACGAGATCCGTGCCGCGCTGCACGCGGGCTACCTTCATGCCGCCCGCGAAATTCTGTACCGCGACCTGCATCGCGCCTCGCTCACGCCGGCCGCGGTTGCCGCCGAGCTCGGCATTTCACTGCGGCAATTGCATGCGCTGTTCGAGCCGACCGGCCTGTCATTTGCGCGGACGCTGACGGCGGCAAGGTTGAAGGCGGCGAGGCGTGCGCTCTATGCCATACGGGAACGCAGCATCGACGAGATCGCGTTCTCGTGCGGCTTCGACAGCATCGCGACCTTCTATCGCGTCTTCCGTTCGACCTACGGCATGACACCGGGCGACGCGCGGCGCACACCGCCGCAGGATCAGCCGGCGAATTCCGCGAACCGGGTCGCGACCGCGCGATAGACATCGCGGCGGAACGGCACCACGAGATCGGCGACGCGGTCGAGGCGCTCCCAGCGCCATTGATTGAATTCGGCGGGCTGGCCGTTGCGCGGCGTCAATGGATCGATCTCCTCGTCGCGTCCTGTGAAGCGCAGCGCAAACCATTTCTGCCGCTGGCCGCGGAACTTGGCGAGCCGGTGCGATGCCGGCCCGTCATAGGCGGGGAATTCGTAGGTCATCCAGTCGGTCTCGCCGAGATAGTCGGCATTGACCGCCCCGGTCTCCTCCCACAATTCGCGCATCACGGCCTGGCGCGGATCCTCGCCGGCGTCGATGCCGCCCTGCGGCATCTGCCATTCGAGGCCGGGCAGCACGATCTCCGGACCGTCGTCCTTGATCCGGTGGCCGATCAGCACGCGTCCGTCGGCGTTGAACAGCGCGATGCCCACATTGGGGCGATAGGGCTTATCTGATGACATCTCGGTGGGTACGTCGCGCGTTGACCCGGTCGGCTACTTGGCCGCCAGACCGGCGAATTCCTTCACGACGCGCTCATAGACCGGACGCTTGAACGGCACAATCAGCCCCGGCAGATTCTTCATCGGCTCCCAGCGCCAGGTGATGAACTCGGCCTTGTGGCCGCCGCCCGGATTGGCGACGTTGATCTCGTTCTCATCGCCGGTGAAGCGCAACGCGAACCACTTTTGCCGCTGTCCGCGATAGCGGCCCTTCCAGGCGCGGCCGGCGACGGTGCGCGGGATATCGTAGATCAGCCAGTCCGAGACCTCGCCGAGCTTCTCCACGGACTTGATGCTGGTCTCCTCATAGAGCTCGCGCCGCGCGGCCTGAAACGTATCCTCGCCGGGATCGACGCCGCCTTGCGGCATCTGCCAGACATGCGCGTCGTCGACATGCTCGATGCCGCCCGCGCGTCGTCCGATGAAGACCAGCCCCGCTGTATTCAGCAGCATGATGCCGACGCAGGTTCGATAGGGCAGGTCTTCATAACGTGCCATGCTGCCGCTACCTCGCACATTTTCTGGAGCCGCCCGACCCGGCCCCCCGGCAAGGTCTCGAGCTGCACCAACGGATTGAATCTTTAGCCCGATTTTGATTTCAGCATCGCCGTTGTCAATGGCACAAGCATAATGCCCTTGGAGTCCAGTGTCTTGAGCCAGGCGCCGAGCCGCTCGATCGAGACCGGCAACGCCGAGGCGACGCCCACCGCCGTGCCGCGTTCCTTGGCGATGGTTTCCAGCTTGACCAGCGCGCGGTCGATTTCCGCCGACGTCGGCACCGCGTCGATGGCGAAATCGGCCTTGGCGAACGGCAATGACTGGCCCGCTGAGAGGGTCTGCGCGACGCTACGTGGGGTGGAACCGTCGTCGAAATAGCTCAGGCCGCGCTTGGCCGCTTCGCGGACGATGGGCTGCATCACGGGATCGGCCGCGACGAACCGGCCTCCCATGAAATTGGCGATCCCCGCATAGCCTTGCAGGCGGCTGAGGTGCCAATAGAAGCGGTCGAGGTTCTGCTCGCTGCTCAGCGTGGTCAGCAGGGTTTGCGGCCCGGGATCGTTGTCGGGATAGTCGAACGGCTCCATCGGGATCTGCAGCAGGATCTCGTGACGCTGGGTCCGGGCACGTTCTGCAAGCTTGCCCGGATCGGAGCCATAGGGCGTGAAGGCCAGCGTCACCGCCGGCGGCAGCTTCATGATGGCGTCGGTGGTCTTGGCGGCGCCGACGCCGAGGCCGGCGACCACAATGGCGACCACGGGCATCCGGGCGGCCTTGGCGCGGTCAGCCTCGGCCGCGTAGACCGTGAACGGCTTCAGGCCGTCGGCGATCACCGGGATCATGCCGTAGCGTGACTTTTCCAGCAGGCGCGGATCGATGCCAGTCATCGCAAGTGGCGGCGTATCGCCGTCGGCCTTGTCGCCCGGATCGCCGGCGCCGATCACCACGTCCTGGCGCTTGCCGCTGGAGCCGTCGATGATGGTGACGGTTCTCGCGTCGCTGGCTGCGGCCGGGGCCTTGGCGGCGGATTTGGCCGCCGGTTCGGCCGCCGCCTGGGCGGCTGGAGCGTGCTTGTCGTCAGCGGCGGCGGGCGGAGGATTGCGGAGCGTGACACGGGCGATCGGCTCGCCCCCGAGCGGGTTGTCGTTGAACAGCGCGATGCCGACAAAGCCGACCAGCACGAGCCCGAGCAGCACGGCGAGCGCCTGCATCGCCGTGAATGGCAGGCGAAACCGGCGCGTCCTGCCCACGGTCGTCTGCCCAAGCGGCGTGCTCAGTTCGTCGGCCGCTTCTGCCATGACCCTCCCCGAATCAACAGCGCGAACGATAGCACGATGCGGTGCAATCCCGCGCGCCGGCCTGCCCGGCAAAGCACGGTTACAGGTGGACACCGAAAGCAGAAAGGGCGGCCCGCGGGCCGCCCTGTTCGCCGAATCGATCGGATTAAATCAGTTCGCGGCCTTGTTGCCCGGCTTGTCGACCGCGGCCTTGTCGCGCGCGGCCTCCGGCGCCGCTGGCGCACTGGAGGTCGACTTGATGCCGTGCAGCAGGTCGTCGGCCATCTTCAGCGCCTTGTCGTCCTTGGCGTCCGGCGGGACGTAGGACTGCGAGCCGGTCTTCTCGTCGCCGTCGTTCTTGAGATGGCCGCGCAGCGAAGCTTCGCCCTTGGTGTCGGTGCGCGCCTTCAGCTCTTCCGGCACGTCCTGCAGCACCTCGATGTCGGGCACGATGCCCTTGGCCTGGATCGACTTGCCCGACGGCGTGTAGTAGCGCGCGGTGGTCAGGCGCAGCGCGCCATTGCCCGAGCCGAGCGGGATGATGGTCTGCACCGAGCCCTTGCCGAACGAACGGGTGCCGACCAGCGTCGCCCGCTTGTGGTCCTGCAGCGCGCCGGCGACGATTTCGGAGGCCGAGGCCGAGCCGCCGTTGATCAGCACGATCACCGGCTTGCCCTTGGTCAGGTCGCCCGGATGGGCGGCGCGGCGCTGGGTTTCCTCGGCGTTGCGGCCGCGGGTCGAGACGATCTCGCCACGCTCCAGGAAGGAGTCGGACACCGTGACCGCTTCTTCGAGCAGGCCGCCGGGGTTGTTGCGGAGATCGATGACGTAGCCCTTCAGCTTGTCGCCGATCTGGCCCTGCAGATTGGTGATCTCCTTCTTCAGGCCTTCGGTGGTCTGCTCGTTGAAGGTGGTGATGCGGATATAGGCGATGTCATCGGCCTCGACGCGCGCACGCACCGAGCGGACGCGGATGTTGTCGCGCACCAGCGTGACGTCGATCGGATTGTCCTGGCCCTTGCGGATGATCTTGAGCTTGATCTTGGTGTTGACCGGACCGCGCATCTTCTCGACGGCCTGGTTCAAGGTCAGGCCCTGCACCGCCTCGTCGTCGAGGGTCGTGATGATGTCGTTGGCCATGATGCCGGCCTTCGAGGCCGGGGTGTCGTCGATCGGCGAGACGACCTTGATCAGGCCGTCTTCCATCGTGACCTCGATGCCGAGGCCACCGAACTCGCCGCGGGTCTGCACCTGCATGTCGCGGAAGCTCTTGGCGTCCATGTAGCTCGAGTGCGGGTCGAGGCCGGACAGCATGCCGGAGATCGCGGACTCGACCAGCTTGCTGTCATCGGGCTTCTCGACATAGTCGCTGCGCACCCGCTCGAACACGTCGCCGAACAGATTGAGCTGGCGATAGGTGTCCGACGTCGCGGCGCGCGCGCTCGATCCCATCAGCACAGCGCGGGGCTGCGTGACGAAAAGCGTCAGGGCCGCGCCGGTGGCGGCGCTAAGGAGAATTACCGAAGTCTTGCGCATCATCCGCGAACCTTTTCGCCTTCATTTGCGGCCCACCATGGACCTGGATCGATTGGAGTGCCGTCTTTCCGGAACTCGACATAGAGCACTGGCTGGCTCGCATTTGTCGCGAGAATGGATGCAACTTGGGACGTCGACCCCATGGTCGCAACCGGCTCCCCCGTAAGTACAAACTGGCCGATGTTTACCGAAATACGCTCCATCCCGGCGATCAGGACATGATACCCGCCCCCGGCATTGAGGATCAAGAGTTGTCCATAGCTACGGAAAGGACCAGCGTAAACAACCCAGCCGTCACACGGGGTTGTGACCTGCGCGCCCGGCTTGGCTGCCAAAGAAATGCCTTTTTGTACGCCCCCCGCGCCGTCGGAACCGCCAAATTCGCGAATCTTGGTGCCGTTCACGGGATAGGAGAACAGGCCCTTGGCCGAGGCGAAAGCGACCGCCGGGCTCATGCGGGCCGGGTCCTTGAGCGCCCCCAGATTCGGCTTGCCATTAACCGTCGCCGGCGCTCCCTGGAGGCTGGCCGTGGCGGCGGCCTTGGCCGCGCTCTTGAGATCCTGCTCCATCTTGGCGATCAGGGTCTGCAGATTGTCGGCCTGCTTCGACAGCGCGATGGCACGGGCGCCTTCGGCCTCCATGTCCTTTTCGGCCGCGCTCTGCTGCCGTTGCCGTTCGTCGACCAGGGCCGCCAGCCGGGTCTGGTCTTCCTTCAGCTTGTCGCGGTCGGCCGCCAGCGCGTCGCGCTCGGTCGAGATGGTCTTGCGCAGCGCCACCAGCTCGCCGAGATCGGCCGCAAGCTTCTCGGCGCGGACGCGCAACTCCGGCACCACGGCGCCGAGCAGCATCGCAGTGCGCAGCGATTGCAGCGCATCCTCGGGCCGCACCAGCAGCGCCGGCGGCGTGCGTCGTCCGGCGCGCTGCAGCGCGGCCAGCACCTCGATCACCTCGGAGCGGCGTGAATCGAGCGAGGCGCGGATTTCGCGCTCACGGCCGTCGAGCGGCTGCAGGCGTGCCTCGGCGTCAGCGATCCGCGTCTCGACGCCGCGGACCTGGCCGGCAATATCGATCAGCTGCTGATTGAGCTTGCTGCGGTCCTGGCCGATCGCGGCGATGTCGGCCTTCAGCTTCTCCTGCAGCTCGGTCGCCTTGCGCTGCTGCTCGCGCGCGGCCTCGAGTTCCTGCTCGCGCTGCTTGATCGCATCGGGCGATGTCTCCGCGGTTGCGGCCTGCTGCGCCGGCGGCGCGGATTGCTGCGCTGGTGGTGTCGCTTGCGCGTGCGCCGCGGCCAGCGGATAGGCGGCGAACATCGCGAGCGACAGCGGCAGCGATGCCGGCAGCCGGCGGCGGCGCGCGGCGGTGCCGAGATGCGAAGCCGAATACGAAGCTGTGTCCCGCTTGTGCTGCATTCGCGTGAGTTCAGTGGTTTCGACTGTCCGTCACCACGCCTTACGCGCGATGATAGGGGTGGCCGGCCAAAATGGTTGCGGCGCGATAAATCTGTTCCAGAAGCATGACGCGGACCATTTGATGCGGCCAGGTCGCGGAGCCGAATGCAATTCGCAACAAAGCCTTGCGCTGCAATTCAGGCGAAAGTCCGTCTGCGCCGCCGATCACGAAGACAGTATGTGCTGTTCCCTCGTCGCGCCAGCGGCCGAGCTGCCGGGCAAAGCTCGCACTGTCGATGCTCTTGCCGCGTTCGTCGAGCGCGACCAGCGCGTGCTTCTCAGGCAGCAGCGCCGAGATCGCCGCGGCTTCTTCGGCAATGCGCGCGGCGGTGTCGCGCGCGCGGCTTTCCGCGATCTCGTGGATATCGAGGCCGCGAAACCCAAGCTTGCGGCCGATATCCTCGAAGCGCTCGCGGTAACGCTCGGCGAGCTCCCGTTCAGGGCCCTGTTTCAGACGGCCGATGCAGATCACGACAAGGCGCATCAACGCAGACTAGCTGCGCTGCAGCCGATTCGCATCGGCTTCGAACCCCCTTAGACCGCCGCGACCGCCGGGTTCTGAGTCCACAACCGCTCGAGGTTGTAGAACTCGCGCACCTCAGGCCTGAACACGTGCACGATCACCTCGCCGGAATCGATCAGCACCCAGTCGCAGTTGGGCAAGCCCTCGACATGGATGTTCTTGACCCCGTTCTCCTTGAGGCTCTTCGTCACATTTTCCGCGATCGCGCCAACGTGCCGGTTAACCCGGCCGGTGGTGACGATCATGTAGTCGGAATATGCGGATTTGCCCCGAAGGTCGATGGTGACCGTCTCTTCCGCCTTCATGTCCTCGAGGCGGGAGAGGATCAGGCTCAGCGTCTTGTTGGCATCCGGTTTGGCGGCGTCCGGTTGCGCCTGCAAGGCCGCGGTTTTCGTCGATGTTTTACGCGCAGTCTTTGGAACCTTGGGTAAAACAGACTTTGACAATACAGATGTGGCCAGGGACCATTCCTTTCACTGTATCGCGGGTGCCGAATCCTCGGCCCCACGCGCCATACTACGCATGTGGGGTTAATGGTTTCAATATTCCAGTAACCCTTTTGCGCTTCATGCCGTTCTCCAGCTCCCGTCCGGGTTCCGAAGTCCGGTCGAAGACAAATTGGATTTCATTCCTGTCAGGAACACCCAGGCCGGCGCCTGCTGGTCGGCTAGCCGTGTCGCCTGATTTTCGGGCATGCGATAGCGCGCGAGCGCCTGCGCCGCCGGTGCGGCAAGGGCGCGGAAACTTTGGGGCGGACGGTCGATCACGGCAATCGGCACATCGGACGCAATGCGCCGCCAATCTTTCCAGCGATGAAATTGCGCGAGATTGTCAGCGCCCATGATCCAGACGAAGTGCACGCCGGAGACACGGCGGCGCAAGTGGATGATCGTGTCCACAGTGTAGCTGACGCCAATGACAGCTTCGAGACAGCTGATGTCGATGCGCGGATCGTCGGCAACGCGGCGCGCGGCCTCGGCGCGCTCGGCGAGCGCGTGCAGGCCATCATGGTTCTTCAGCGGATTGCCCGGCGTCAGCAGCCACCACACGCGGTCGAGCTGCAGGCGCTTGAGCGCGAACAGGCTGATGGCGCGATGCGCGGCGTGCGGTGGATTGAACGAGCCGCCAAGCAGCCCGATGCGCATGCCGTTGGTATAGAACGGAAGCGCTTGGGCTGCGGATAACGACACGCTCGATGCTTGCTGCAATGGCTTACCGTGCGCGTGCGACAATGATCACGGCCGCGTCTGCCCGGTGCCGTGGACGCGGTACTTGAAGCTCGTCAGCTGCTCGGCGCCGACCGGCCCGCGGGCGTGGAATTTGCCGGTGGCAATTCCGATCTCCGCGCCGAAGCCGAACTCGCCGCCGTCGGCGAACTGGGTCGAGGCGTTGTGCAGCACGATCGCCGAATCGACCTCGTTGAGAAATCTTTCCGCGGCAGCGGCATCCTCCGTTACGATCGCATCGGTGTGATGCGAGCCGTGATTATGAATATGCGCAATCGCTTCATCGAGACCGTCGACGATCCTCGCCGAGATGATCGCGTCCTCATATTCGGTGTCCCAGTCCTCGTCGGATGCGGGCTTCACCCTGGCATCGACGCCCTGCACGACGTCATCGCCGCGCACCTCGCAGCCGGCATCGATCAACAGCTCGACCAGCGGCCTCAGCTGCGTCCCGGCAGCCTTGCGATCGACCAGCAGGGTCTCGACGGCGCCGCAGACACCGGGACGGCGCATCTTGGCGTTCAGCACGACCGCCTTGGCCATATCGAGCCTGGCGCTGGCATCGACGTAGATGTGGTTGACGCCCTCGAGATGCGCGAACACCGGAACGCGTGCCTCCGCCTCGACGCGTGCGACCAGGCTCTTGCCGCCGCGCGGCACGATCACATCGATGCCGCCGTTCAATCCCGTCAGCATCAGGCCGACGGCGGCACGGTCACGGGTCGGCACCAAGGTGATCGCGGCCTCAGGCAGGCCGGCTTCGCGCAGGCCCTGCACCAGGCAATCATGGATCGCGCGGCAGGAGCGGAAACTGTCCGAGCCGCCGCGCAGGATCACGGCGTTGCCGGACTTCAGGCACAGCACGCCGGCGTCGGCGGCGACGTTGGGGCGGCTCTCGAAGATCACGCCGATGACGCCGAGCGGCACGCGGACGCGTTCGATGGTCATGCCGTTAGGCCGCTGCCAGCTTTCGGTGACGGCGCCGACCGGATCGATGATCTCGCGCACGGTCGCAACGCCATCGGCCATGCCGGCGACGCGCGCCTGCGTCAGCGTCAGGCGGTCGACGAAGGCAGAGGTCATGCCGCTCGCGCGCGCCTCGGCGACATCCTCGGCATTGGCGGCGAGGATGGCCGGCGCGTTGGCGCGGATCGCGCGTTCGATCGCGGCGAGCGCCCGGTCCTTCCGCTCCGGCGGCGCCAGCGCCAGCACGCGCGCCGCGGCGCGCGCCTTGGCGGCGAGGTCGGTCATCAGGGCAGTAAGATCGGCGTTGCCGTCGATCGCCTTCAGGGGGGCGCTCATGAAACTACCAGCTTTGGACTAAGGCCATGTTCTAGCATGGCAATTGAAGGGTGGCGAGGCGCGGAACCGACATGGCAGGTGGGCGGCAGGCCGTCCGCTCGGCCCAGCAGGTTATTTGGGCCTATTTGGGCGGGATCGCCCCGGCCGGGCCGATCACGAGGTCGTCGCGATGGATCATCTCGGATCGGCCGCTGATGCCCAGAATGGTCATCACGTCGGGCGAGGAGCGGCCCATGATCTTCTCGGCGTTCTCGGCGTCGTATGCGACCAGGCCGCGGCCGATCTCGTGGGTGTCGGGGCCGCGCACCACCACGGCATCGCCGCGGGCGAACTGGCCGTCGACCCGGATCACGCCGGCCGGCAGCAGGCTCTTGCCGGCGCGCAGCGCCGCCACCGCGCCGGCATCGATGGTCAGCGTGCCCTTCGGCTCGAGCGAGCCCGCGATCCAGCGCTTGCGCGCGGTGACCGGATTGGCGGGGGTCAGGAACCAGGTGCAGCGGCCGCCATCGGCGATCGCAGCAAGCGGATGCTCGATCTTGCCGGACGCGATCAGCATATGGGTGCCGGCCGTGGTCGCTATCTTCGCGGCTTCGATCTTGGTGGTCATGCCGCCGCGCGACAATTCGGACCCGGCCGAGCCGGCCATCCCCTCGATCTCCGAGGTGATGCTTTCGACCACCGGGATCAGCTTGGCGTCGGGATCGAGCGCGGGCGGCGCGGTGTAGAGGCCGTCGATATCGGACAGCAGGATCAGAAGATCCGCGCTCGCCATGGTGGCGACGCGGGCGGCGAGGCGATCATTGTCGCCATAACGGATCTCGGTGGTGGCGACCGTGTCATTCTCGTTGATCACGGGCACCGCGCCCCATTCCAGCAGCTTTGCGATCGTCGAGCGCGCGTTGAGATAGCGGCGGCGCTCCTCGGTGTCCTGCAGCGTCACCAGAATCTGCCCGGCGCCGATGCCGTGATGGCCGAGCACCTCCGACCAGATTCGCGCCAGCGCGATCTGGCCGACCGCTGCGGCAGCCTGACTCTCCTCGAGCTTCAGCGGGCCGCGCGGCAGCTTCAGGCGGCTGCGGCCGAGCGCGATCGAGCCCGACGACACAACCATGACCTCGCAGCCTCGCTTGTGGAGCTTTGCGATGTCGTCGACCAGCGCGGCGAGCCAGGACGCGCGCACCTCGCCAGCCTGCGAGTCGACCAGCAGCGACGAGCCGACCTTGACGACGATGCGGCGAAAGTTCTTGAGCGCGGGGCGTTTCATGGATTCGGTCTGGCAGGAAGGTGGAAGCAATAGACGCCACAATGTGGCTTGGGAAGTCCAGGCGTTGCGCGGCTTGTGCCGTTCAACCCTGCGGCACCGGCGTCGCCCACGGCTCCGCCTGACCCTTGGCCTTGTTGGACACCGGCGCCTCGCCGATCACGTCGACCAGCGCGCGCAGCGCGTCCTGCACGCCTTCGCCGGTCGCGCCTGACAGCAACAGCGGCGTCTTCTTCGCCGCCCGCTTGAGGCGGTCCTTCTGCTTCTTCAGTTCGTCGGGCGCGACCGCGTCGATCTTGTTGAGCGCGACGATCTCGATCTTGTCGGCGAGATGGCCCTCATAGGCTTCGAGCTCGGTGCGCACCGTCTTGTAGGCCTTGCCGGCATGCTCGCAGGTCGCGTC
This sequence comes from Bradyrhizobium sp. USDA 4538, assembly GCF_024171045.1. NCBI lineage: Bacteria > Pseudomonadati > Pseudomonadota > Alphaproteobacteria > Hyphomicrobiales > Nitrobacteraceae > Bradyrhizobium > Bradyrhizobium sp. USDA 4538. The sequence goes on along the minus strand of NZ_JALJZE010000001.1, from coordinate 3,465,004 downwards.
GACCAGATGCAGCAGCACGCGGCAGCGCTCGACATGGCCGAGGAAGCGGTCGCCGAGCCCGGCGCCTTCATGCGCGCCTTCGATCAGCCCGGGGATGTCGGCGAGCACGAATTCGCGGCCGCCGAAATTCACCACGCCAAGCTGCGGATGCAGCGTGGTGAAGGGATAGTCGGCGATCTTCGGCCGTGCCGCGCTGACCACCGACAAGAAGGTCGATTTGCCGGCGTTGGGCAGGCCGACCAGGCCGGCATCGGCGATCAGCTTCAGCCGCAGCCAGATCCAGCGCTCTTCGCCGGGCGCGCCGGGATTGGCGTTGCGCGGCGCGCGGTTGGTGGAGGATTTGAAATGCGCGTTGCCGAAGCCGCCATTGCCGCCTTCAGCCAGCACGAATTTCTCGCCGAGTTCGGTGAAGTCGTGCAGCAGGGTCTCGCGGTCCTCGTCGAACACCTGGGTGCCGACCGGCACCTTCAGCACGATCGGCTTGCCGTTGGCGCCATGGCGGTCCTTGCCCATGCCATTGGTGCCCTTCTGTGCCTTGAAGTGCTGCTGGTAGCGGTAATCGATCAGCGTGTTCAGTCCGTCGACGGACTCGATGATGACGTCACCGCCGCGACCGCCATTGCCGCCGGAGGGACCGCCGAACTCGATGAACTTCTCGCGCCGGAACGCGACGCAGCCGTTGCCGCCGTCGCCCGAGCGAATATAGACCTTGGCTTCATCGAGGAATTTCATGATCCGCTCTAGTTAGGGCAGGGTGGCCTTTGCGGCAACCCGGAAAGGCCCTGACTTCAGCGAAAAGCCTTAATTTTCGGGCCTTTTTGCGGCCCAAGCGGCTAAGCAGGCCGTCTCCGGACCAGGAATTTCTGCATCCCCTCCAGCACCAGCTCGCGGCGCTGGTTGTGCACGGTCGAGCGCAGCGTCACGACGCCGGTGGTCTTGCCCGGCGACAGCTCGATCACCTCCAGCGCGGGGTAGATGGTATCGCCGGCATAGACCGGTTTCAGGAACTTGCTCGATTGCTCGAGGAAGCCGATCAGCGACTCCTCCACGACGTAGGGAAACAATCCGGCGCCGGGCGCGGTGTGCACAAGGGTCTGGAAGCCGTGGGCGAGCAGATCAGGCATGCCGCGCGCGCGGCAATATTCGACGTCGTAATGGATCGGATGGGTGTCGCCGCTGGCGGTCTGGAACGCCGCGAACACGGCCGAGGTCTGGGTCCGGCTCGGAATCACGAAGCGCTCGCCGAGCACGAAATCCTCGAACCAGCGCTGCGCGGGGACCATGCGATGCTGGGTGGGATCGAAGTCGCTCATGCGGCGTTTCCTGCTCTTTTTGTTGCCGGGATCAGCTACCGGTATCGCAGCGACGCAGGTGCGGCAATCCGTTCAATTCGTCATGCCCGGGCTTGTCCCGGGCATCCACGTCTTTAAAACCGGACGACTCCGGAACAAAAGCGCAAGTCTGCTCATGAGCCTGTTCGCAAAGCTGTCCTCCTACGACGACCGGTCGGCGCGGCTCGCCGGCATCGGGTTGATGCTGCTGTCGATCTTCATGTTCTCGTTCGGCGACGCGATGGGCAAATTCATCGTCGCCACCTATTCGGTCGGGCAATTGTTGTGGCTGCGCGCCTGCGCGGCGCTGCTCGTGCTGCTGCCGATCGTATGGCAGCGACGCGCGGATTTTCTGCATCTGGAACGGCCGTGGCTGCAATTGCTGCGCGTCACGCTGTCGACCGTGGAGGTTGCGGCGTTCTTCCTGGCGACCGTCTATCTGCCGCTCGCCGACGTCATCACCTACTACCTCGCCGGACCGATCTTCGTCACCGCGATGTCGGGCCTCGTGCTCGGCGAGCATATCGGCTGGCGGCGCTGGACCGCGATCCTGGTCGGCTTTTGCGGGGTGCTGATCGCGCTCCGGCCGTCGGCGCAGACGATCAGCTGGCCGGCGATGATCGCGCTCGGCGGCAGCCTGTCGTTCGCGGTGCTGATGCTGATCACGCGCTCGCTGCGCGCGACCCCCGATATCGTGCTGGCGACGTCGCAATTCGGCGGCACCTTCATCCTGGGCCTCGTGCTCTCGCCATTCGGCTGGGTGACGCCGTCAGCCGGCAGCCTCGTGCTGTTCTTCACTGCCGGCATCATCTCGGTCGCGGCGCTGCTTTGCGTCAATCGTTCGCTGAAGCTCGCGCCGGCGAGCGTGGTGGTGCCCTACCAGTATTCGATGATCGTCTGGGCGGTGATCTTCGGCTTCGTGGTGTTCGGCGACGTGCCGTCCTGGGCCACCATCATCGGTGCCGCTGTTATCATCGCGGCCGGCCTCTACATCTTCGTCCGCGAGCAACAGCTTGGACGCCCGGACTCCGCGGTGAATCCGCCGGCGTGATGTTTACCCTCCCCTGGAGGGGGAGGGTCGACGCGAATGCAATGAGCGGCGGGGTGGGGTGAAGGTCTCTCCTCATCCAACGGTGCCCGAGTGGATAGATCACCCCACCCCGTTGCGCCTTCCGCTGCGCTTCATGCGCAACGACCCTCCCCCTCCAGGGGAGGGTGAAGCCAAAAGCCTCAGCTCTCCCGCCGGGTCGAGTTGTTCCAGCTCTTCGGCGACGCCCAGACGCCGCGCGACAGGCGGAAGCAGTCGACCGGGCTCGAGGAGCCCAGCGCCTCGAAGCGGTGCAGCTCGACGCCGCCCCACTGGAAGCCGCACTTCTCGAGGATGTTGCGCGACGACGGGTTGACGACGCGGGCGCCCGAGATCAGCTGGTCGAGATCGAATTCCTCGAAGAAGTAATCGATCACCGCGCGCGCGGCCTCGGTGCCGAAGCCCTGGCCCCAATAGTCGACGCCGAGCCAGTAGCCGAGTTCGGCTGATGTCTCCTCGCGCCAGTCGATGCCGACCATGCCGATCGGCGTGTGATTATCCTCAATCAGGAAAACGGTTTCGCGGCCGCCTGCGCCGAGCGCGCGCACGAAGTCGATGGCGTCGTCCTGGGTATAGGGATGCGGCAGGCGGCGGGTGTTCTCCGCGATGCGGCGGTCATTGGCGAGGCGTGCGATTGCTTTTACGTCCGCGAGCGTCGGCTTGCGCAATGTCAGCCGTTCGGTCTCGAGGACGCAAGCTCTTGCCTCACGCAAGGTCGGCGTCGGGATGTCCTGCAACATGTCGAGCTCCTGTGATGCGAAAAAATCTGTACGCAACGCTTGGAACGTCACGCGCGGTCGAACTGGAACGCGCGCAACAAAAAGGGGAGGCCGGTCATCCCGCCTCCCCTTGGAGCCCTTTGCGACTCCGCCGGTTCAACAGGACCCGGCGGACTCATGTGTGTCCACCGTCTACTCGGCCGCCTCTGCCATCGGAATGACCGATACGAATGTGCGGCCGTTGGCTTTGGCACGGAACTCGACATGACCCTCGACCTTGGCGAAGAGAGTATGATCGGTGCCCATGCCGACATTAAGGCCAGGATGCCAGGTGGTGCCGCGCTGACGCGCGATGATGTTTCCGGGGATCACGCGCTCGCCACCGAACGCCTTGATGCCAAGGCGCTTGCCCTTGGAATCACGTCCGTTGCGCGATGAACCGCCTGCTTTTTTGTGAGCCATAGCTCGTCTCCGACTTCGCTTTGATCTCTAGATCAATTCCTTGACGGAATCATTTCACGTTTTGTCACGCTTCAAATCTGAAAGCGCGACGATCACTTCTTCTCGCTCTTGGCCGGAGCCTTTTTCGCGGCCGGCGCCTTTGCGGGTGCCTTCTTCTTGGCCGCCTTCGGCGCTGCGTCCTCGCCATCGGCGGGCGCTGCGACCTTTTCCTTCTTCGGCCGCGGGCCGATTGTCGGCTTGGCGTTATCGGCGAGGATCTCGGTGATGCGAAGCACCGTGAGCTCGTCGCGATAACCGCGCTTGCGGCGTGAATTCTTGCGGCGACGCTTCTTGAACGCGATCACCTTGGCGCCGCGCTTGTGCTGCAGCACTTCGGCCGCAACGGTGGCGCCTGCCACGGTGGGCGTTCCCAGCACCGGCGTGTCACCGCCGAGCACCAGAACTTCGCCTAGCTGCACGATCGTGCCGACATCGCCGGCGATCTTGCCAATCTCGAGTACATCATTCGGAACGACACGGTACTGCCGGCCGCCGGTTTTGATGACTGCGAACATCGTTTGATTCCTTCGTGTTCGATCCCGGCCTCGGACGGATCGCCCGGGTCGGCTTTTTGTTCAGTCGCTATGGGTTGCATGTTTTGCGCGAAGGGAATGAATTCCCAAATTGATCACACAAAGACAATCGGCGCGAGAAATCCCCGCGCCGGATGGACGGGACTTATAGCCGCAAACCCCGCAGAGTCAAGGTAAAGCAGGGCAAAAACCGGCCAAAAATGAATGGTTTGGTGTGATTTTGGCCTGGTTTGGTCCTCAAGCCGCGGCCTGCGCGGCGGCGCGGGCATGGCGGCGAATGGTCTGCGGCGGCTGGCCCAGCACCCGCAAAAACGCCCGCCGCATCCGTTCGCGGTCGGCAAAGCCGGTCTCGCCGGCAATTTCGTCCATCGAATGGCGGCCGTCGCCGATCAATTCGCGGGCGGCCTCGACCCTGAGATGCTCGATCGCCTTGGCCGGCGACTGGCCGGTTTCGGCGCGGAAGGCGCGGCTGAACTGGCGTGGGCTGAGCCGTGCAACGGCGGCCAATTCCTCGACCGAGAGCTCGTTGCGCAGATGCGCCTTGGCGTAGTTGAGCGCGTTCTGGATGCGGTCGGATTTCGGGTCGAGCTCCAGCAGTGCGGAAAACTGCGACTGCCCGCCGGCACGGCGATGATAGACCACGAGCTTGCGCGCCACCGAGCGCGCGACCTCGACGCCGAGGTCATGCTCGACCATCGCCAGCGCCAGATCGATCGTCGCGGTCATGCCGGCTGAGGTCCAGATCGGCCCGTCGATGATGTAGATGCGGTCCTGCTCGACCTTCAGCTTGGGAAAGCGTGCCTGCAATTCGGCGGCGTATTGCCAATGCGTCGAGACGCGGCGGCCGTCGAGCAGGCCGGCTTCGGCCAGCGAGAAGGCGCCGACGCAAGGGGCGGCAATGCGCTGCGACGCTGTCATGGCGCGGCGCACATAGTCGGTGAGCTTCGGTGATGCCGGATGCAGCTCGGTGCCGGCGCCGACGAACAGCGTGTCGAAGCTGCGCTCGCTGAACGCTTCGGTCTCGACATTGAAGCCGGCGGATGACCGCACCGGACCGCCATGCTCCGACAGCAGCGTGACCGCGTAAAAGTTTTCACCGGCGACCAGGTTGGCGATCTCGAACGCGGTGATGGCGGTGAAGCCCATCACCTGGAAGCCTTGGAAGACAACGAAGCCGATCTCCTGCATGGAACTCTCCCGCGACAAATTCGTGTCCTAAAAAGGTGTATATATGACATTTGAGACATGCAAGGGGGCCTGTAGTACCTGAGCAGCGGCCAAAACCGGCCGTTCAGGTCAAACAGGAGACCAACATGACCAAGTCAGCCAAAGGGACCACGCCCGGCACGGCGCTCGTCACCGGCGCGTCGTCCGGAATCGGTGCCATCTATGCGGACCGGCTCGCACGGCGTGGCTACGATCTGATCCTCGTCGCACGTAACCGCGAGCGCCTCGATGGGCTCGCCAAGCGTCTCGCGGCGGAGACAGGCCGATCGATCGAGATCGTCGCCGCCGACCTCAGCAAGCGCGGCGACGTTTCACGGATCGAATCCATTCTGCGCAGCAATGCCGGCATCAGTGTGCTGGTGAACAATGCCGGCGTCGGTGCGACCGCGCCTCTGCTCGCATCCGATGTCGACAAGATGAGCGACATGATTACACTCAACGTCGACGCGCTGATGCGCCTGACCTATGCGGCGGTGCCGGGCTTTGTCGCGCGCGGTGGCGGCACCATCGTCAACATCGCCTCGATCGTCGGCGTCGCGCCGGAAATGCTCAACGGTGTCTACGGCGGCAGCAAGGCCTTCGTCCTCGCACTGACGCAGTCGTTGCAGCATGAGCTGAAGGACAAGAATATCCGGGTCCAGGCGGTGCTGCCGGGAGCCACGGCGACTGAATTCTGGGGCGTGGCCGGTACGCCGGTCGAGCATCTGCCCGGCGCGATCGTGATGAAGGCGGAAGACTTGGTCGATGCCGCGCTCGCCGGCCTCGACCAGGGCGAAGTCATCACCGTGCCGTCGCTGCCGGATGCCGCCGATTGGCAGGCCTATGAGACCGCCCGTCAGAAGCTGATGCCGAACCTGTCGCGCAACACGCCCGCGGCGCGTTACGCCGTAATAAAGGCCGCCTGACGCTTTTGCGAAATTGCGTCCCGCGCCGGCCGAAGCGCCGCAGCGCGGGACGCAACCATTTGAGTTCCCGGCCGTTAGTGCTGGGAACCTCAGGCGGGCAGGGCAAGCGCGCATGGCTGACGACTCTGGACTGAGCACGGGCATCGCGCACCACGGTGCCACGCGGCTGCCATCCGTCGACATCGACAGCTTCAACATCGAGCTGAAGGACGACGAGGGCTTTCTCGGCGATCGCGCCTCGAAGGGCGCGTTCCGCAAGATCCTCGACCGCTGGCGCAAGCCGCTGCGCAAGTCGGACGAGGATCCGTTCGGCGACGAGCCGTCGGACAAGATCAGCAAGAAGAAGCTCGATGAGCTGCTGGTCGGCGATGACACCGAGGCCTCGGCGGTCGTGCACAGCGCGATCGAGGAGTTTGCCCAGGAGCTCGCCTATGTGACGCGGCGCTTCCTCAACACCAAGGCCTGGGCCAAGACCGAGCGCATCGTGGTCGGCGGCGGCTTCCGCGACTCCAGGCTCGGCGAGCTCGCCATCGCGCGCACCGAGATCATCTTGAAGTCGGAGGATTTCAAGGTCGACATGGTGCCGATCCGCTTTCACCCCGATGATGCCGGGTTGATCGGCACGCTGCATCTCGCGCCATCGTGGATTTTCGAGGCCCATGACGGCGTCCTCGCCGTCGACATCGGCGGCACCAATATCCGCTGCGGCGTGGTCGAGACGCGCTGGAAGAAGGCGCCCGATCTCTCCAAGGCGGCGGTCTGGAAATCGGAGCTGTGGCGCCACGCCGATGACGAGCCGACGCGCGAAGGCGCGGTGAAGCGGCTGGTGAAGATGCTGAAGGAGTTGATCGCCGCCGCCGAGAAGGAGAACCTCAAGCTTGCGCCGTTCATCGGCATCGCCTGTCCCGGCGTCATCAATGAGGACGGATCGATCGAAAAGGGTGCGCAGAACCTGCCCGGTAATTGGGAGAGCAGCAAATTCAACTTGCCGGCGAGCCTGGTCGAGGCGATCCCGCAGATCGGCGATCATGACACCGCGATCGTGATGCACAATGACGGCGTGGTGCAGGGGCTGGCCGAGGTCCCGTTCATGCAGGATGTCGCGCGCTGGGGCGTGCTGACGATCGGAACCGGGCTTGGCAATGCCCGCTACACCAATCGCAAGCGGGATAACGGCAAGGACGAGAAGAAAGACAAGGACGACGAGAACGAAAAGAACGAGAAAAAGGCCAAAAAAGCCAGGAAGGCCGATGCCTGAGCCGCGCGGGCTGCAGCGTTCGTGCGCGCTCCATCCGGGCTACGGTCTGCCTTCTCCTTCCCCCTGAAAGGGGGAAGGTCGGGATGGGGGTCAGCCGCAGGCGATGCTGTTTGCGGAGAGAGCAGATCCCCACCCGCTTTGCTCTGGCGAGCAAAGCGACCTCCCCCTTTCAAGGGGAGGTAAGCATGCGTAGCCCGGATGCAGCCAACGGGTCGCGCGAATGCGCGCCCGATGACAGGCTCCGCGAAATCCGGGGCACCTCCAATCCGCAGATCCAGCGGCCCCGGATTACGCACGGTAAGGTTGATCGGTTAGGTTAAGATCGGGTTCGCGTTGCCGTTTCGACGTCGCTCGCTACCGTGGCTCGTGTCGCTCCCGCCGACCGGCGAAGCCGCACTTCCCGGCCAGCAATATTAAGAAGCGGCACGGGACCGCCAGTTTTTGTCGCGTCCTGGCGGTCCCACCACTTCTACTTCCAATTGATCTGCTCGAAGAAGCCGGCGATCTCGGCGGCCGCGCGGTCGGGGTCCTCGCGATGCGGGAAATGCCCGACATCGGGAAACATCTCGAGGTCCAGATTGGAGAAGGTCTCCCCCAACCGGTCGGTCCAGGCATAGGGAAACAGCGGATCGTGCTCGGCCCAGCGGATGCAGGTCGGAACATCGATCCGCGGCAGCGCCGGGGCTTCGCCCTGCATCATCTTCACGCGCGCCGCATGTGACGCGCGATAATGCGCAAAGCCGCCGGCGAGATTGCCGGGCTTGAAGAAATTGTCGGCGAAGTCCTCGATCACGTCGTCGAACGCGGCCTTGCGGTGCGACCAGTTGTGCAGGAAATGGCCGATATAGGTGCGGCAGCTGTCTCTGCTGGCGCCGACCAGCGCGGGCGCCATCTCCATCTGGTGGAACGACTGGTACCAGATGTGGTTCAGCCGGTCGGGCGCGGCCATCCGCGGCCCGATGCCGGGATAGACGAAATCGAAGAAAAACAATCCGGCGATGCGCTCGGGCGCCTTGCGGGCGAGGGGCTGCATCACGGCGCCACCGACGTCGTGACCAACCACGCCGGCCTTGTCGACGCCGAGCGCGTCCAGCAGCGCCAGCATGTCGTCGGTATGCTGATCGGGGCCATAGGCGCCTCCATGTGAGCCTTGCGGCTTGTCGCTGTCGCCGAAGCCGCGCAGGTCGGGGGCGATCAGGGTGTAGCGGTCTGTGAGGCGCGCCATGACCGGCTTCCAGGTCAGCCAGAATTCCGGCCAGCCGTGCAACAGCAGCAGCGGTCTCCCAGTGCCGGTCCGCGCGACGTGGAACGCCGCGCCATTGGCTCGAATCGTCACATGCTCCATGGCCCGCTCCTGCTCCGGCTGGTTCGCTCGCGCGCCGATCGAGCCAGAACCGTTCTGCTAGCGCTTTGTTTCCGCGCGCTTTCTCCGGCCGTCCCGGTGCTTTGACGGGGCGAGGCGGCCGTGACGGAAATATTATTGCAGCGCCTTGTCTGTCCCGCCATCCTCGCCTAGAACACGCCCCGACCGCGGGTGGCGCAAATCACCCGGGCCATCGGAGAGGTGGCAGAGTGGTTGAATGCACCGCACTCGAAATGCGGCATAGGTGCAAGCCTATCGGGGGTTCGAATCCCTCCCTCTCCGCCATTTGCCCTGTGTCCAGCCCGGAGACATGGGTAACAGGTCGTACCTAAGACATGGGTGACAGCCTCGTGCCGAACGGGTTGTCGAGGGGTTGCAGGGTTTTCTGCTCCAGGTCGAAATATCCCAAATCATAGTGCATGAAGCTGACGAGCCAAATGCCGTCGTCGACCTCCTTGATGCCGAGTTTTTGTCCAGCCAGCACGGTGGAGAGGTTGATGCGCTTGCGATGCAGGCAGAGCCGTCCACAGGCGGTGACGAGCACCTCGCGATCGTGGAACGGATAAGTCAGTTCCGGCAGGCCGGCATAGCCGCGCGTTGAGGCGTGTAGCGCTCGGCGGGGCACTTCATATCGAGGGCCTCGTGCGGGCGTTCAGCATTGAACTCGCGGACGAAGGCGTCGAAGCGTTCCTGCTGTTGCAAGCCGTTGGAGCCTGGCGGCCGAGTGGTCTCCTGCTTGAGCGTGAGGTGCATGCGCTCGTGACGGCCGTTCTGCTGCGGATGGCCGGGCTTGATGCGTTCGATGGCAATGCCAAGCCGCAGCCACCACACCGAGAGCTTTGAGAGATTGAACAAGGCGTTGGGACTGGCAAACGGCACGCCATTGTCGGAGCGAATGGCGCGCGGCATGCCGCGCTCACGGAACAACCGCTCGAAGGCCGCAATGGCCGGCTCCTCGCGGGTGGAATCGAGCGCTTCGCACAACAGCAGGAAGCGCGAGGCATGGTCGGTGACGGTCAGCGGGTAGCAATAACGGCCATTGCCGAGCTTGAACTCGCCCTTGAAGTCGGCGCACCACAGATCATTGGGTCCGGCCCCCGCGGACAGAGGCGTGCCGCGCGCGCGGTGGCGCGGCACGCCTGCGCGCTTGACCAGGCCATGGCGATCGAGAACCGCATGGATGGTGCTCTTGGCCGGAACCCGGATATCGCCGTCGAGCCGCCGGACCAAGAGCTCACGGATCTTGCGCGCGCCCCAGTGCGGTTTCTCGGCTTTGAGACGAACAATCAGGCCCTCGATTGGCTCGGGGAGCTGATTGGCATAGCGCACCGGTCGCCGCGACCGATCGCATAGCGCCGCCGCGCCCTGTTCCCTGTAGCGATCGAAAATCTTGTAGCCGGTCTTGCGGGACACGCCGAACTCCCGGCAGACGTCCGTCATGGCCTCCCCGTCCAGCAGACGGGCGACAAAGCGAAGGCGCTCTTCCATCACCGAACTCGCTTTCCACGGCATCCACACCTCCCGCAGAACAAAAGCGGAAAGTGTAACCCATGTGTCCGGTACGAAATGTCACCTATGTCTCGGGCCGCTCACTGCCGGGCTTCGGGTGGAAGGCCACCCTTTCAGACCAGCGCGAAGGGAGTCTCCCGAAGCTTCGGAGAAGCGTAGGGCCAATGCCCCCTGACATTCCAACGATCTCGACCGCTCGCCTGACGCTTCGTGCGCAGGTTGTCCATGACTTCCCCGCCTACCAGGCGTTCCTGGCTTCGTCCCGGTCCGCCGGCTCCGGGTATTGGACGCGTTGGAGCTGACTCAACCCGAGAGAACCGCTACCCGTCCGCGGGACAGTGATGCAACCTGCCCTTCGCGTCCATCCCTCGGGAGTGCGCCCTCGATGCCGAACGTTGTGGCGAGTCCTCTAACACCAGCAGGCGTCACGACGAGCGCACGGCTATCCCTGACATGCTCGACCCAATCGTGCTCGAGAGCGTGATGAAGAATGGCAGCGCCGAGCGCCCCGGCCAGATGCGGCCGGCGCTCGCTCCAGTCGAGACAGGGGCGACAGAACACCCGGCGCTTGGAGGCGAGGCGAAGATCGACGCCTAACTCATCGAAGAATGACCGACCGGCATCGGTGAGTTGTCCGCCATCCTCGTCGAGCAGAATGAACGACTGTTGGACCAACCGGTCGGCGATCGCGACAGCGATGCGGCCGGCCATATGGTCATAGCACGTCCGCGCGTGTCGAAGCGTCTCTCCGCCGCGCCAGAGATTGCGCTGCCGGGCGGGGCCGTCCTGCGCCACCACCATGAGACCTTCCAGCACGCGTGCGACGTGCGGAGAGGCCAGGCGAAAATATCGTCGTCGGCCCTGCTTTGCGAGCGCAAGCAATCCGGCGTCGCTGAGTTTCGCAAGATGGCCACTCGCTGTCTGCGGCGCCACGCCAGACACATAGGCGAGCTCCGAGGCGGTCAACGTTCGGCCATCCATCAGCGCACTGAGCATGTTGGCGCGCGCCGGATCGCCGATGATTGCCGCGACTTGGGCGATTTTGGGTCCCGTATCCATGTGTTTCTCCTACGCCGATGAGGACGCAGTGCCAAGCACGGATACTTCGGCCAAGACCGTAGTGTTTCTGCGAGACCGATTCAATCGCGGGACATAGGTTGTCTGGACACCACTAAGCCCAAGCGAAAGGCATCGCCGCGACGGGACGAAAGATCGTCTCGCGGCTCCAAGTATTCGATTGGCATCGAATGATAATCGCAAAACGGGCTGGTCTGAGCCATCAAAATCTCACAGACAACCGAGTGTGATCAATGCAAACAACTTCGCTCGACACAAGGCAGCCGGAACAAGCCGGCTCTGACAGCGCGCTATCCCGTTCGCCTCTTGCCGCGGCGCTGGCGCTTGCCGCCACGAGCCTCGGCCTCGGCGTCGTGCAGTTGGATATCACCATCGTTAATACCGCGCTGAGCAGCATCAGCACCTCGCTCGGCGGCAGCGTGGCCGAGCTGCAATGGGTGGTGACCGCCTATACCATCGCATTCGCTGCCTTCATTTTGACCGCTGGTGCGCTTGGTGATCGCGTCGGCGCCAAACGGATATTTATAGGGGGCTTCGCGATCTTCACGTTGGCTTCGCTCGCCTGCGCATTGGCTCCGTCGGCGATGTTCCTGATCGTTGCTCGCTCCGTGCAGGGCCTGGCGGCGGCAATCCTGGTGCCGAACTCGCTGACGCTACTCAATCACGCCTATACCGATCCGAAGGCGCGCGGCCGCGCGGTCGGCTTCTGGGCCGCAGGCGCGAGCGTCGCACTGACTGCGGGGCCGCTAGTTGGCGGCGCGCTGATCGCGCTGGTCAGCTGGCGTGCGATCTTTCTTGTCAACTTGCCGATTGGCGCCGCCGGCCTCTGGCTCGCCTGGCGTTACGCCGAGGAGACGCCGCGGCTCGCGCAGCGCGAGATTGATCTGCCGGGACAGATCGCGGCGATTGCAACCCTCGGCGCGCTGGCTGGCGCCCTGATCGAGGGCGGCGCGCTGGGGTGGAGCCATCCGCTCGTCATCATGGGCTTCGCGGGGGCGGCCGTAATCGGACTCCTGTTCGTATGGCGCGAGGCGCGCGCGCCGCAACCGATGCTGCCGCTGTCGTTGTTCCGCCATCACATGTTCGCGCTGACCGCTCTGGTCGGGCTTCTCTTCAACATCGCCTTCTACGGCCTGATCTTCGTACTCAGTCTCTACTTCCAGAACGTCAACGGCTGGTCGCCGTTCGCAACGGGCCTCGCCTTCGTGCCCATGATGGCCATGGTGCTGCCCGCCAACCTGATCACCGCGTCGGCCAGCGAGCGCCTCGGCGCGCCGCAAACCATTGCGCTGGCTTGTATGATTACCGCCGCGGGCTGCGTTGCGCTGCTGCCTATGGCCTCAGGCACCAGCTACGGGGCGATCGGCGCTCAACTGCTCATCCTCGGCGGCGGGCTCGGCCTGCTCGTGCCGTCTTTGACCTCGACGCTGCTCGGCAGTGTCGAGAAGTCGCGATCCGGCATCGCCGCCGGTGTATTGAACGCGACGCGGCAGACCGGCAGCGTGCTTGGCGTTGCCCTGTTCGGCTCGCTGGTCGCAGGGAACAACGCGTTCATGGCAGGCGTGCATGCCTCGCTCGTGATATCGGCCGCTGTGTTGCTCGCAGGTGCGGTCGCGATCTGGCAGGGCCGAGCAAAGGAGGGACGATGACAGGGGCAGGTCGAGCTCATGTGGTGATCCCGGTGGAGCGGTCTAGATCTGCTCACGCTGAGTTCTTCTCAGTTTGGCGCGAAGCGCTCGATCCGTCAGCGCCGCGAGGCGACCCCCGCGATCTGGTCTATCGCTATCGGCCGCGCTGAGCGGGGACGCGCGCGGCGCGCTCAATTCCGCCATCCCGTCACATCAGGCACGTTGTGCAGCTTGTCGGGATTGCGGGTCACATAGACAGCGACGACCCGTTTATTCTCGACATGCAACGCTGTCGTTTGAACGAGGTCGTCCTCGATGGTGATGAAGCCCGGCAATCCGTTGATGGTGGCGTAGCGGATCAATCGTGAGGGATGCATGGCGAACAGGCGGGCGAGCCCCGCGAAACGCTCCATCGCGGCTTCCAGTCCGACCAGAGGTCGCGTCGGCGCCGGGACCTGGCCACCGCCGTCGGCATAGACCACGACATCTTCGGCGAGCATCGCGCGCAACGCGGCGAGGTTGCCGGTGCGTGTGGCGGTGAAGAAGGCGTTGGCGAGCCGCAGGCCCTCTTCATTGCCGACGACGAATCGCGGCCTGGCATCGTGGATATGCGTGCGTGCGCGGCTGGCAAGCTTGCGGCAGGTCGCAGGCTCACGCCCGATCGTCTCGGATACGGCATCGAACCCCAATCCGAACACGTCATGCAGCAGAAAGGCCGCCCGCTCCAATGGCGACAGGCGTTCCAGCGCAATCATCAGCGGCAGGGTCAGATCGTCCGCCGCTTCCTCTGCTTCGGGGTCGAAGAACGGTTCGGGGAGCCACGGTCCGACATAGGCGGCACGCTGGCGCCGCGCGGATTTCAATTCGTTGAGGGATAGTCGGGTGACGATGGTGTGCAGGACTGCCTTGGGATCGCGCATCTGGTCGCGATCGGCAGCGAGCCAACGCACCCAGGCGCTGTGGACGACATCCTCTGCGTCGGCGACCGAGCCCAGCATCCGATAGGCCAGCCGGATCAGACGTGGCCGCAACTCGGCGAAGATCTCGGCAGCTGACGGTTCAGCTGCATCTGTCATGACGCCGCCGGAACGGGCACCGAGGCCGCGTCACGGCCGCGTACAAACTGAAGTGCCGCCTTTGCCACCCGCTGTCCCAGGTGGCGGGCGGTTGCGAGATCGGAATCGGGCGGGGCGGTGTCCGCGCCCTCGTCGGTGTTCGACTGTGCGCCGGCTCCGAGCCAGAACCCCAGCCTGTTCGGATCGGCTTCCGATCCCGATGCGGAGTTGTTCCCCGGGGGCAGATCGAGATTGACCCAATGCATCCCATGCTGCGCGGCGAACAATGCAAGCTGGATCAATGTGGACAGCTTGTCGCCGGCGTGTGCCCCCGAATTGGTGAAGTCTGCCGCGAGCTTGTCCTTCCAGCGATAGCCTTTGGACATCACCGCGCGTGAAGTTGCTTCCTGAAAGGCTTTGAAGGCCGCGGAGGCGGCGCCCATGTAGGTGGGCGTGCCGAAGATCAACGCTTCCGCATCCATCAGCCGATCCCAGTTCTGTTCCACGTGCTCGACAGGCACCAGAAGCGCCTCTGCGCCATCGATATCCTGGACGCCGGACCTGACGGCCTCCGCTTGACGCCGGGTATGACCGTAGGCGCTATGATAGACGATTGCGATCAGGGTGCGACCGCCGCCGGTTCCGAGTGTGTGCATGCTGTCCTCTGCTGCTGCCCTTGCAGAAGCCAAGACAAGACAGCGCGTCGAAACGTGACATGCCCTGCGAATTTTCGTCCGGAGGATGTTGCTCCAATTGACCGCCACGCAGGCCGGGAGCGGCGGCCGCCGGCTCCTTTGCATGGGGTTGTTTTCGATATTTTGGCGGGAGCCGCGGCCACCGGGCGAGCCTCGCCGAAGGATGACCCCGACAATCCCATCCATCGTCACCGGGTACCGGCACCGGGGTCGAACCTGGAGCGGTCGCGCCGGTAACCTTAATTTTTCGTTTCGATTGTCGATAAAGTTTTATCGATTATCCTCGTGGCCATTGAGCGGTGTGACGAACCGCGCGATGAGCGGCAACAGCCGAGTGGCTGGACGACCGCTCTGAAATCGAAGGGTGGGCAGAGCGCAGTGCCAGCCACCTTTCGGGCTGTTCGGCGGCGGCCGGCGGGGCAAATCAATTTTGAAGTGCTTTTGATTGCCAGGTTGCGGCGCATATCGCTCCGCATGAAGCCTTTCAATTGGGATGTTCCAAGATGACGCTCGCGCATGTCCTGATCGCGGCCGGTGGCGGCTTTTTGTTGCTGGCTGGCTTCGTCGCATTTGCCCTTTGGAGAAACGCGCTCCATTCGACGGCGCGGATTTAGCAACAGTCGAGATTGAGATCCGGCGGCCTCGCTCACGGGGACGAGCGAGCGTGGCTGTCGGGATGGCCGCACCGCCGCGCGGCCTGACAGCCGAGCACCGCGCCTTACGACCTACCCCAAGGCGACGCGTGCTCGGCTGTTCAATTCCTGACCAATCTTCGCCGTTCGACGCATTGATTGCGTAAGGGCAATTGCTCCGCTCTCCGCATCACCTCCACGACACGAGATCCAGTCTGCGCGTGATTGCGATGGCCTCGAGGAAGGCCTCATCGTGGCTGACGACCAGCAGCGCGCCGTCATAGGCGCGCAGGCCGGCCTCGACCGCTTCCATCGATTCGATGTCGAGGTGGTTGGTCGGCTCGTCGAGGATCAGGAGTGGCGGCGGCATCACGCCGCCCAGCACACAAGCAAGACCTGCGCGAAGCAACTGGCCGCCGGAGAGGCTCGCAACGGGCTGCAGCGCGGCATCGGCGCGGAACGCGAATCGCGCCAGCGCCGCGCGACAGGCGTTCTCGCCGGCATCCGGATTGATGCGCCGGAAATTCTCCAGGATGGAGGCCGACGCATCGAGCAGGCTGACCGCCTGATCGAACATGGCGAACCGGGTCATCACCTCGACGGTGCCCCGCGCCGCGGTCAATTCGCCGCTGACGAGCTTGAGCAGCGTCGTCTTGCCGGCGCCGTTGGGGCCGGTGATCGCGACGCGCTCCGGACCTGACATGGAGAAGGTGAGATCACGCAGGATCGGCGCGTCCGTGCTGTAGCCTACATCGGCCGCGTCGATCCGCAGCACCATCCTGCTCGCCGGCAGATGCGTCGAGGGCAATTGCACCGAGAACGGTTGCAGCACCTCGATGCGCTGCCGCGCCGCGGTGGCAAGTTCGAGCGCTTGCGTCCGCCGTCGTTCGGCGAGACGGGCGTTCTCGCCGCCGCTATCTTCGCTGCGGTCCTTGCGCAGCCCGGCGGCGATGCGCGGCAAATCGCCCTTGGCGCGCTTCCTTGCACCCGCGCCGTCCTTGCGTGCCTTCCGTTCGTTGGCTTCTCTGGCGTTACGGTCGATCTCGGCGATGCGCTTCTCGGCATCGGCCAGATCGTGTCGTGCTGCCGACAGCTCGATGGTCTTGCGCGCGCGGTACTGGCTCCAATTGCCGCCGTAGCGCCTGACTTCCAGCGAGGTCAGTTCGACGATCGCATCCATCGTCTCCAGCAATTCGCGGTCGTGGCTGACGATGATGGCGCCATGTCGCCAGTCGGCGAGCAGGTCAATCACCGCCTTGCGTCCCGCGCGGTCGAGATTGTTGGTCGGCTCATCCAGCAGCAGAAAATCAGGTTGCGCGAAGGTCAGGGCGGCGAGGCGCGCCCGGGTGGCCTGGCCGCCGGACAGCGCTGCCAGCGGCGCGTCGAGTGCATCGCTCAGTCCGACGCGCTCGAGCGCGGCCGCGATGCGCGTATCGAGCGTCCAGTCGACGTCGGCAATCTCCTCGGAGCTCGCAAGGCCCTGTTCGGCACGACGTAGCGCGGCCAATGCGCGGCGCGCGTCGAACAGGTCGACGACGCGTTCATCCGGCTCTAGCTGAACCGTCTGATGCAGCATCCCGACGCGTCCCTGAACCGAGACCGTGCCGGATTGCGGCGTGCGCACCCTCGCGATCAGGCCGAGCAGCGTCGTCTTGCCGACGCCGTTCCTGCCGACAAGACCGGTGCGTTCGGGTCCGAAGTTCAGATCGATGTTGGAAAGGAGAACCCGGCCGTCAGGCGCGGACAGGGTCAGATGAGAGAGCGCGATCGATGCAGGCATGAATATCCCCGAGGGCAAGGCTGATGGGCGTTGCTGTCAGGGTGAAATCCATGGCCGTCGGCATCCTCAGGGATTGATGATTGACGTGATGTAGTCGTCGATTGAGCCGGGATCAAGGCGCGAAGCCGGCCGTCACGCGGCTTCGGCGAAGGTCCAGCGGTCGGGATCGGGCGTGTGGCCGATCAAAGCGAGGCCGTAGGCGATCGATTCGAATTGATCCGCCGAGGTCAGCCGCGCTGCGCCGAAACGCTCGGCGAACAGGCGCTGCACGGCGGGCACGAACGAGGTGCCGCCGGTCAGGAACACCTTCTCGACGTCGCGGGCGGTGATGCCCGCCTTGGCCAGCGCCTCGTCGACCGTCGCGCCGAGCGGTTCGATGTCGTCGGCGATCCAGGATTCGAAATCGTCGCGCGTCACGGTCGCGCCGATATCGATGCCTTCGCGGGCGAAGCGGAACTCGACACGGTCGCGGCTCGACAGCGCGACCTTGGTGTCCGACACGGCGCGGTAAAGCGCGAAGCCGAGATCGTGGTCGACGATGGTGATGAAATCGTGCAGCGGCGCCGGATCGAGCGCGGTGCGCGCGAGCTGCTGCAACTCGCGCAAATCGCCATTGCCCCGCATCATCGCGAGCTGATGCCAGCGGGCGAGGCTCGAATAATAGTGATTGGGGATCGGCAGCACTTTGTCGAACGAGCGGTAGCTGGTGCCCTTGCCGAGTCGCGGCGAGACGATGTGGTCGACGATGCGGTAATCGAAGGTGTCGCCGGCGATGCCGATGCCGGCGTGGCCTAGCGGTTCGGCGCGCAGTACGCCGCCCTTGCGCGAGAACCGCATCACGGAAAAGTCGCTGGTGCCGCCGCCGAAATCGGCGACCAGCACCGTGGCATCGTGGTCCAGTGTGCGCGCGAAGGAGAACGCCGCGCCGACCGGCTCGTAGACATAGCGCGCATGGCCGGCGCCGAGCCGCTCGAACGCGGCCCGGTAGCGCTGCATCGCCAGCTCGTCATTGGGATTGCCGCCCGCAAACTTCACCGGCCGGCCGACCATGATGGTCGGCGCGCCGAGATCGAATCCTTCGCCGGCATGGCGCGTCAGCGTGCGCAGGAACGCCGCGAGCAGGTCCTCGAACTTGTAGCGTTGCCGGAAGATCTGGGTGGTGTTGAAGGCCGAGCTTGCCGCGAACGTCTTGAACGACTGGATGAAGCGATGGATCGTGCGTCCCTCGAGGAACTGCTCGATCGCCCACGGGCCGCCCTCGGCGCGCGGATGCAGGCCCGCGCCCGGCCGCTCCTCCCAGAAGCACAGCGCGGACACATAGACGCTATGCGTGCGGCCGCCGTGGTCGAAGCGAACAGCCTCGACGCGGCCATCGCCGTCGGACAGCGCGACCACGGTGTTGCTGGTGCCAAAATCGACGCCAATCGAGACGGCGGGCGGGGCGCTCGACATGTCATGCTCGGATTGTCTGTGAAAGGGGGCGGACCTTTAGCGGCTTTGGCCGGATTTGCCAACCCGTCTGGAGCTATCCAGTTGGGCCAGTTCCACCTCCCCTTGGAAAGGGGAGGTCGCTTTGCTCGCTAGAGCAAAGCGGGTGGGGATCCGCGCCCTCCGCAGAGAGCATTGCCTGCGGCTGACCCCCATCCCGACCTTCCCCCTTTCAGGGGGAAGGAAGATGACGGCCTCAATGACGCGGCTCAATCCTTCAACGCGTAGGCGATGACGTAGTCGCCGCGTTTGGTGCCGAACGAGCCGTGGCCGCCGGCCGCGGTGACGACGTATTGCTTGCCGCCAGCCTCGTAGCTCATCGGCGTCGATTGGGCGCCGGCCGGCAGTCGATCCTCCCAGAGCACCTTGCCGTTGCGGACATCGTAGGCCCGGATCGTGTACTCATAGGTCCCGGTGTAGAACGCAACGCCGCCGGCGGTGGTGATCGGCCCGCCCAGCATCGGCACGCCCATCTTGAATGGAAGCGGCAGCGGCGTGGTGTCCCGGATCGTGCCGTTGGGATGCTGCCAGACGATCTTCATCGTCTTCAGATCGATCGCGGCCATCGAGCCCCATGGCGGCCGGTAGCACGGCACGGAGAGCGGCGAGAGGAAGCTCGAGATACCGACGCCGAACGGCGTGCCGTACATCGGCTGCACCCCGACCTCGCTGCCGACCGGTTTCTCGGCTGTCGGCGCCGGAGGATTGAGCGGACCGCGAGGAATGAGCCTGGAGGCGAACGGCAGCGACATCGGATTGGCGATGGCGATCTGCCTGACCGGATCGACCGCGATGCCGCCCCATTCGAACATGCCGAGATTGCCCGGGAAGACCAGCGTGCCCTGCAACGACGGCGGCGTGAAGGTGCCTTCGTAGCGCAAGCGGTGGAACATGATCCGGCACAGCAACTGGTCGAAGATCGTGCCGCCCCACATGTCGGCGCCGGTCAGCTTCGCCTCCGGGCGGAAGGTCAGTTCGGAAAACGGCTGCGTCGCTGCGGAGCGGTCGCCGGGCGCGGGCCCTTGCGGCACCGCGCGTTCCGGCGCCGGCACGATCAGCTCGCCGGTCCTGCGGTCGAGCACGAAGATGTTGCCCACCTTGGTCGGCTGGATCAGCGCGGGAACGACGCCCTTGGCCGTCGTCACATCGACCAGGCTCGGTTGCGAGGGAACGTCCATGTCCCAGAGATCATGATGCACGGTCTGGTACGACCAGGCGCGCTTGCCGGTGTTGACGTCAAGCGCGACGACGGCGCTGGAATAGCGCTCGACCAGCGCATCGCGATTGCCGCCCCAGATGTCAGGTCCGTTGTTGCCGGTCGGGATGTAGACCAGATTCAATTTCGGATCGAACGAGGCGGTGATCCAGGAATTCGGTGACCCGTTGGTGTAATGACGCGTCGGCGACGGCAATGCGTTCTCGTCCGCCGCGCCGGAATCCCAGGCCCAGACCAGCCTGCCGGTATAGACATCGAAGCCGCGGATCACGCCCGACGGCACCTCGACCGCATAATTGTCGATCACCGCGGCGGCCACGACCAGGATCTTGTCGCTGACGACCGGCGGCGACGTCGGCTCGAAGAAGCCGGCGGTCTTGATCCCCATGCCTTGCTGCAGATCGAGGATGCCGTGATCGGCGAAACCATCGCAGAGCTTGCCGCTGTCGGCATCGAGCGCGATCATGCGGCCGTCATTGACGGGCAGGAAGATCCGCCGCGGGCATTCGGCCGGCGCCGGATTGCCGCCAGAGTCGACGGCGCCCTGCGCGGTTTCGTGATAGGAGACGCCGCGGCAAGTCATGTGCTGGAACGTCTTGTTGTGCACGAGCTTGGGGTCGTAGCGCCAGCGCTCCGTGCCGGTCTTGGCGTCGAGCGCAAACAGCACCTGGTGCTGCGAGCAGAGATAGAGCGTATCGCGCACCTTGATCGGGGTGACCTCGAAGGTGGTCTCCCCGGAATCCTCTGGTGTCTTCACGTCGCCGGTGCGGAAGGTCCAGGCGACCTTGAGGTTGCCGACATTGTCAGGCGTGATCTGCTTCAGCGGCGAATAGCGCTGTCCGAACTGCGTACGTCCATAGGCGCGCCAGTCGCCGTCCGGCTGCGGGTCGGCTTCGCTTTGCGGCACGGCAGAGCCGGACTCGGCAATCGTGCCGTTGATGTCGTGATAGCTGGACAGCAGCCCGGCGATGAGCACCGCCGCAGCAGCGACGACGCCGATCCAGAGTGGCGCCGTCGCGCGCATGTAAGGCACCGGCCCGCTTCGTGTCAGGGCACGGACGATCACCGGCGTAAGCAGCCAAAGCGCCATGGGGAAGATGATGTCGCCACGCGCCGCGAGCGGCCACCAGTCGAACCGCACCTCATAGACGGCCCACGCCAGCGTGCCGAGCAGCACGATCGCAAACAGCCAGAGCGCCTGATGGCGCCGCGCCAGCAACAGCGCAGCCGTGGCGAGAATGCCGACGCCGAGGACAATGTAGAAGGGCGATCCACCTAGTGCGGCGAGCCAAATGCCCCCGCCCGCGAGGACCAGGCCGATCAGGGCGTAGACGATAGCCGTGATGAAGACTGCCCTGGATCGCTGCATGGTCGCTCCGGTGCGGGGGAGGGATCGGGCTTGTCCCGCACAAGCGCGACAGACCGCGTCCGCCATCGCGGACTGTCGTTCAGCCAACCGCAACTTGCAACCTGGAACTGCGATGTTGATGTGCCACAAGCGCGTAAGGTTGCTATGCGAAACCCGCCGAAGCAAATCATTCAAAATGCGCGCATCTTCAACGGGGAGCAGTGGAGCTGCGGGGCTGACGCAAAGGTGAGAGATCTTCAGCGAATTTTGAATCGACGCGCTCTTCCAGTCCTGTGCAGGCGCTGCTCTATACCGTTCCGCGGATCGCACCGCGGATGGTTGGCGCGCAGGAGAAGCAACAATGACACTGAACCCCACTGCCGAGAATTATCGTGTCGCGGTCGCCGCCTACGAGGCGGGCCGGCCGAGCTACCCTGCGGAGATCGTCGCCGCGCTGCCGCTTGCGGCCGCGCGCTGCGTCGTCGACCTTGGTGCCGGAACCGGCAAGTTCACCCGCCTGCTGCTGCAGCATTTGCCCGCGGCTGCGCGCCTGATCGCGGTCGAGCCCGTCGCCGAGATGTCGGCCAGGCTGGCCAGGGAAGCCGGGGTGGAGGTCATCAACACGCGCGCCGATGCGATCAATCTTGATACCGGCAGCGTCGACCTCGTCACCTGCGCCCAGGCGTTCCACTGGTTCGACAACGAGCCGTCGGTCGCCGAGATCGCGCGACTGCTGCGTCCCGGCGGGACGCTTGCGCTGGTCTGGAACAACAGGGATGACCGCACGCCGTGGGTCGACGCGTTGTCCGTCATGATCGAGGGCTATGCGGGCGACACGCCCCGGCAGCGGACCGGACGCTGGCGCTGGATCCTGAAGGACCCGCGCTTCGTGCTTGAGAGGGAAATCGTGCAGGACCATCCGCACCGGATGAAGCGACAGGACGTCTTCGAGCGCATCGCATCGACGAGCTATGTCGCCAATTTGCCCCATGCGGAGAAGGCGGCTCTTCGCGACAAAACCGACAATATCCTGCGTGAGGCCGGTCTCGGCGACGCCGACGAAGTGGTGTTCCCCTATGTCACGCAGCTCTTCCTGCTGACGCGGGCCTAGACCGCGCTATTGCGCGGCGCGTCCTTGCTCGACCGCCTGCTTCAGGCGCGGCAGCGTCATGCGCCAGTAAAAGGCAACGTGTTTGGCGCCTGAGTCGGGCCCGATTTCCCAGCCGCTTCCGCGGCGGATCGGCGACGGCGGCGCCTGCTGGGTGACGGTCAGCACCGTATCGCCGCCGTCAGGCACAAGCGTCATCGTGATCGTCGCATAGGATTGCGGAACATCCGGCAGGCCGGAGACCTGCGACCAATAGGAGTATTCGAGCCGCATCGGCGGCTCGACATGCAGGACGCGGCCCTTGTCGCGATAGCGCTTTGCGCCGATCTCCGCCTCGATGTCGACCGGCGTGCCGATCCGCCAATCGGTCCTGAAATGCGAGTTGCGCCATCTCTCGCCCGCTTTGGGGTCCATGATCGCGTCCCACACATGCGTTGGCTCCGCGGCGATGCGGATCGTTTCGGTGACGGACAGGAAGGCCGGGGGCTCGTGCGTCATTGAATGCTCACTTGTCGCCCACGACTTTCCATTTTCCATCGGCGCCGCGCCGCAGCGAGGGATCGCCGATGCGGATGTGCTGCGCGAGAAAATCGATGAAGGCGCGGACCCGCGCCGGCAGCGGGCCGGCGTGGCCGACGTAGACCGCGTGGATGTCCTCGCGGTCGCCGGGATTGAGGTTTTGCAGCACCGGCACCAGGTGCCCGGCCTCGATATCGGGGCCGATGTGGAACAGCGCCAGCCGGCCGAGCCCGACACCGCCAAGCGTGAGCTGACGCGCGGCTTCGCCGTCGCTGACGCGGGCGACCGGCGGTGGCAGCGCTTCCTCGATCCGTTCAGCGCGGCGGAACGGCCAGCCGCGGATGCTGCGCGGAAAGGTCCAGCCGATGCCGCGATGGGCGGCGAGGTCGGCCGGCGTCTTCGGCGTGCCGAAGCGGGCGAGGTAGGACGGCGCGGCGGCCACCACCATGCGGCTGGTGCCAAGCTTGCGTGCGATCAGCCGCGAGGCGCCGAGCGGACCGACCCGGATCGCGACGTCCGCGCGCGCCTGCATCAGATCGACCAGCGTGTCGGTCAGCACGATGTCGAGCGTGATGTCGGGATGTTCGCGCATGAAGCGCGGCAGCAGCGGCATCACATGCAGCATGCCGAACGGGATGTTGCTGTTCACGGTGAGATGGCCGCGGGGCACGCATGAGGCGGCCTCGCGTTCGGCCTCGTCGATATCGGCGAGGATGCGCTGGGCGCGCTGGTAGAACGCCTGGCCTTCCTCGGTGAGCTGCAGCTTGCGCGTGGTGCGGTTGACGAGCCGCGTGCCGAGCCGGGTCTCGAGCCGCGAGACCAGCTTGCTGACGCCGGACGGTGTCTGGCGCAGGCTGTTCGCGGCAGCCGTGAAGCCGCCGAGATCGACGACGCGAACGAATACGTCCATCTCGCCGGAGCGGTTGGTATCTGTGCGGGCCATATTGAATTCAAGTCACAAATGATTGGATTGCGGCCATTCTAATCCTTCCCCGCCCGGACCGCTATCTCGCTTTGCGGAATCCTTTTGTCCGGAGCGACACATGCCTGCTGCAGTCCTTGCCTTGACCGCCGGTGCCTTTGGCATCGGCACCACCGAATTCCTCATCATGGGACTGCTGCTGCAGGTCGCCGCCGACATGCAGGTATCCGTATCCGCGGCAGGCTTGCTGATCTCCGGCTATGCGCTCGGCGTGTTCGTCGGCGCGCCGATCCTGACGCTTGCAACACGGCGGATGCCGCGCAAGGCGGTATTGCTGGCGCTGATGGCGATCTTCACGCTCGGCAATGCGGCGTGTGCGCTGGCGCCGAGCTACGGGCTTTTGATGGCGGCACGCATTCTCACCTCGCTGGCGCACGGCACATTCTTCGGCGTCGGCTCCGTGGTGGCGACAAGCCTCGTCCCGGAAGACAAGCGCGCATCGGCGATCGCCACGATGTTCATCGGGCTCACGGTCGCGACCCTGCTCGGCGTCCCCTTCGGCGCCTGGTTCGGCCTGATGCTCGGCTGGCGCGCGGCGTTCTGGGCGGTGGCCGCGATCGGCGTGATTGCGTTCATCGTGCTGGCGGTGCTGGTCCCCGGCCATGTCGGCGCCAACGACAAGCCTGCGCCGCTGCGCGAGGAGCTCGGCGTGCTCGGCCGCCCGCAGGTGCTGCTCGGACTTGCGATGACGGTGTTCGGCTTCGGCGGGCTGTTCGCGGTCTTCACCTATGTGCAGCCGATCCTGACGCGGATCACCGGATTCTCCGACGCCGCGGTGTCGCCGATCCTGCTGGTGTTCGGTGCCGGCCTTGCGATCGGCAACGTCGCCGGCGGACGGCTCGCCGACAAGGGACTGGCGCGGGCGCTGCTGGCATCGCTCGGCGGCCTCGCCGCCGTGCTCGTCGCGCTGACGGCGGTCGTCTCGATCAAGGCACTGGCGGTCGTGCTGCTGTTCATTCTCGGCATCGCCGCGTTCGCGACCGTCGCGCCGCTGCAGCTCCGCGTGCTCGAAGCCGCCGGCGTCGAAGGGCGGACGCTGGCCTCGAGCCTGAATATCGCGGCGTTCAATTTGGGCAACGCGCTCGGCGCCTGGGCCGGCGGCGTCACCATTGATCGCGGCCTCGGCCTCGGCGCGCTGCCGCTGGTAGCCGCCGTCATCACTGCAATCGGCCTGTTGCTTGCGCTGTGGAGCCTGCGCCTCGATCGGCCGATCGCGCTCGCCGCGCAGTGCCCGGCGGAATGAATCGGATCAAGGGAGCATGACCATGGAATACCGCAATCTCGGTGCGTCCGGCCTGAAAGTCCCGGTGCTCAGCTTCGGCACCGGCACCTTCGGTGGCCAGGGGCCGCTGTTCTCGGCCTGGGGCCGCAGCGACGCCAGCGAGGCGCGACGGTTGATCGACATCTGCCTCGAGGCCGGCGTCAATTTGTTCGACACCGCCGATGTCTATTCGAACGGCGCGTCGGAGGAGATCCTCGGCGCCGCGATCAAGGGCCGCCGCGACAAGGTGTTGATCTCGACCAAGACCGGCCTGCCGATGGGCGACGGCCCGCTCGATGCCGGTACGTCGCGGTATCGCCTGGTCGCCGCGGTCGACGCCGCGCTGCGCCGGCTCGGCACCGACTATATCGACCTGCTGCAGCTTCATGCCTTCGATGCCTTCACGCCGGTCGACGAGGTGCTGTCGACGCTCGACGCGCTGGTGCGTGCCGGCAAGCTGCACTATGTCGGCGCCTCGAATTTCTCCGGCTGGCATCTGATGAAATCGCTCGGTGTCGCCGAGCGGCACGGCTGGCCGCGCTATGTGGCGCACCAGGTCTATTATTCGCTGGTCGGCCGCGACTATGAATCCGAGCTGATGCCGCTTGCGCTCGACCAGGGCGTCGGCGCGCTGGTCTGGAGCCCGCTCGGCTGGGGCCGTCTCACCGGCAAGATCAGGCGCGGGCAGCCATTGCCGACCAACAGCCGCCTGCACGAGACCGCGCAGTTCGGGCCGCCGGTCGACGACGAGAAGCTTTACGCGATCGTCGACGCGCTGGACGTGGTAGCCACGGAGACCGGCCGCAGCGTGCCGCAGATCGCGATTGCCTGGCTGTTGGCGCGGCCGAGCGTGTCGTCCGTAATCATTGGCGCCCGCGATGAGGCGCAGTTGCGCGACAATCTCGGCGCGGTCGGATGGTCGCTCTCGGCGGACCAGATCGCGCGTCTCGATCGCGCGAGCGCGGTGATGCCGGCCTATCCGTACTATCCCTACCGGATCCAGGAAGGCTTCGCGCGCCTCAATCCGCCGCCAGTGTGAGTCCGTCGCTGGCCCGGTCTCACGCCTGGACGGAGTGCTCGCAGACCTGCCGGCGATATTCCGCCGGCGTGACGTTCATGTGCTGCCGGAACACGCGATTGAGGTGGCTTTGATCGGCAAAGCCGGCGAGCAGCGCGATCTCCTTCAGTGCGACGCGGTCCTTGCGCAGATGCTGGCACGCATGCTCCACCTTGCGCCGCAGGACATAGGCATGCGGCCGCATGCCGTAATGCACGCGGAATTTGCGGGCGAACTGGACCGGCGTGCAATTGCAGATGTTCGCGAGCTCCTCCAGCGTGATGTTCCGGAAGATGTTCTGCTCGATATAGTCCTCGATCAGCCGGGCATGCGCCGGGCGAAAGCGTCCTTGCGCGCAGGGCATCTTGAACTCGATCGCCGCATATTTCCGCAGAATATGCACGCTCGCCTGCAGCGCCAGCGCGTCATAACAGAGGCGTCCGCCCGGACCTCCCGAGGCAACCTCCTGAACCATCTGGTCGTTGATCCAGGTCAGCATCGGATCTTCGGCCTTGAGCAGATCGTGCAGCTCGATCGCCTCGGCGTCGCGGTCGAAGGCATCGCTCGCCGTCTTCATCATGAGGGCGGGGGAGATATAGAAGTGCGTGACCTCGATGTCATTCTTCCAGTGCCAGCTTGACGGCTCTGCGCGGGTCAGGAGTGACGTGACGCCGCGACCGACGTGATCCTGCTTCCATGCGCCGGTGACACGGCGGTTCATCGACGTCGTGCCGTCGCGATAGAGCACGAGGAGGAAGTTCTCCGATGGCGGGACCCAGATGTCGGACGGCGCATAGCGGAAGATGCGCAGCCGGAAATCGTTCCTCCCGACTGAGGCGCTATCCAGCTTCAGCTCGCCGGGAGCGTAGCGCGGCAGCTCCTCGACCGTGATCAACTGGCCCATCGCGCGAGCCTCCTCCCTGGGATTCGTGGCGCGGTTGACCGCTTGTTCTTGGCCGGACGGCTGAGCGCAGAATAGGCCGCTTTCGCCATTTGCCAAGGAGACCAATGGCCGGTCGGGCAATTGAACGGCGGCGTTCCAGAGATTGTCGGTTTCGTCCAAGCCGCGCGGCCGAACGGCCCGTAGCCTGCTCTGCGTTTCGGCGACAGCGCGAGCGGTCGAGACCCAAATTGACGCAACGCACCATCATCCGGCGACACCGCGGATGGGAAGGTGCGTGCGAGAAGCCAGACACAGGAGGAAATCATGACCGAGACCGTCACAAGGTCGAATGGAAGCAATGGTGCGCATGCAACCACCAAGCTCGACGCCGTGGTCGTCGGCGCCGGCGTCGCCGGTCTCTATCAATTGTTCCGCCTGCGTGAGCAGGGATTGAGTGTGAAGGCGATCGACGCCGGGTCTGGTGTCGGCGGCACCTGGTACTGGAACCGCTATCCCGGAGCACGCTTCGATTCAGAAGGCCACACCTATCAGTACCTGTTCTCCGAGGAGCTTTACAAAGGCTGGAGCTGGAGCGAGCGATTCCCGGGCCAGCCGGAAATCGAGCGCTGGCTGAACTACGTCGCCGACCGCCTCGATCTCAGGAAGGACATCCAGTTCGGCACCACGGTGAAGAGCGCGCATTTCGATGAGGCGACGCAACGCTGGCTGGTCGCGACCGACCAGGGCGACGTGATCGATACCCAGTTCCTCGTCACCTGCTGCGGCATGCTCTCGGCCCCGCACGTGTCCTTCCCGGGACAGGAGACGTTCAAGGGCAAGCTGTTCCACACCGCGCGCTGGCCCAAGGGGCCGATCGAGCTTGCCGGCAAACGCGTCGGCGTGGTCGGCAATGGCGCGACCGGAATCCAGGTGATCCAGTCGATCGCCGGTGAGGTCGGCCACCTCAAGGTGTTCATCCGCACCCCGCAATACATCATCCCGATGAAGAATCCGAAATGGGATGCGTCGGATGCCGAGGCCTACAAGTCTAAGTTCAAGTTCCTCACCGAGCGGCTGCCGAAAACGTTCACCGGCTTCGAATTCGACTTCGAGCACGCCTGGGCCGACCTGACGCCGCAGCAGCGCCGCGAGGTGATCGAGGACTGCTGGAACGACGGATCCCTGAAGCTGTGGGTCTCGTCCTTCGCCGAACTGTTCTTCGACGAAGCCGTCAATGCCGAGATCACCGAATTCGTGCGCGAGAGGATGCGCGAGCGGATCAAGGACCCCAAGCTGTGCGAACAGCTGATTCCCGCTGACTACGGCTTTGGCACGCACCGCGTGCCGCTGGAGAGCAATTTCCTCGAGGCTTTCCACCGGCCCAATGTCGAGATCGTCAGCGTGAAGAACAATCCGATCGCCCGCATCACGCCTGAGGGTATCCAGACCGCCGACGGCACGGTGCACGAGTTCGACGTCATCATCCTGGCGACCGGCTTCGACGCCGGAACGGGAGCGTTGACGCGGATCGATATCCGCGGCCGCGACGGGCGATCGCTGAAGGACGATTGGGGCAGGGACATCCGTACCACGATGGGGTTGCAGGTCCATGGCTATCCGAACCTGTTCACAACAGCGGTGCCGCTCGCGCCCTCGGCCGCACTCTGCAACATGACCACCTGCCTGCAGCAGCAGGTGGAGTGGATTGCCGATTGTATCAGATATTTGCGCGGCAAGAACCTGAACGTCATCGAGCCGACCAGGGATACTGAGGATCAGTGGGTGGCGCATCACGATGAGACCGCCAACGCAACGCTGATCGCGAAGACCAACTCCTGGTACCTGGGCTCGAATGTCGAGGGCAAGCCGCGCCGGGTGCTGTCCTATTGCGGCGGTGTCGGCACCTATCGCCAGAAATGCGACGAGGTCGCCGCGAGCGGCTATAGCGGTTTCGCCACGCAGTAGGGCCGACCGCATTCGGACCTCGTAGCCCGGATGGAGCGAAGCGTAATCCGGGGGCTTGTGCCGCCCGGCGTCGCTGGTCCCGGATTTCGCTCCGCTCCATCCGGGCATCACAAAACACAGGAGGAAGACAATGAGCACGAATTTCAGTGCAGCAGCAGATGCGATTCTCGACGGCGTCGTGACTTCAAACCCGCGCGTTCCCGGCGTCGTTGCGATGGTGACCGACCGCCATCGCAACATCTACGAAGGTGCCGCCGGCAAGCGCCGTCTCGACCAGCCCGCCGATATGACGGCCGATAGCGTGTTCGCGATCTTCTCGACCACCAAGGCGATCACCGGGACGGCCGTCTTGCAGCTCGTCGAGGAAGGCAAGCTCGATCTCGACGCACCCGCCAGGACCTACGCGCCCGACATCGGCAAGCTCCAGGTGATCGAGGGTTTTGACGACAAGGGCGAGCCGCGGCTGCGTCCGCCGAAGCGCGACATCACCACCCGCATGCTGATGGTCCACAGCGCGGGTCTGAGCTACGACTTCATCAATCACACCTATAACCGGCTGGCGCAGGAGAAGGGGCAGCCCAGCGTCATCACGGCGTCCAAGGCTTCGCTGATGACGCCGCTGCTGTTCGATCCGGGCGAGCGCTGGGAGTACGGCACCAACATGGACTGGTGCGGCCAGATCGTCGAGGCCATCACCGGCCGCCGGCTCGGCGAGGTCTTCAGGACGCGGATCTTCGAGCCGCTCGGGATCATGGACACGACGTTCGAGCTCACCGACGCGATGCGCCGCAAGCTCGCCGGCATCCACGCCCGCAACGCCGACGGCTCGCTCACGCCGATGGATTTCGAGCTGCCGGCCAATCCCGAAATCCACATGGGTGGCCACGGGCTTTACGGGACCATCGGCGACTACATGCGCTTCATCCGGATGTGGCTGAACGACGGCGCCGGCGAGCACGGGCGTGTCCTGAAGGCGGAGACCGTGCGGATGGCGGAGAAGAATCATCTCGGCAACAACAAGGTCACCGCGATCACCGGCGTGATCACCTCGCTCGCCAACGACGCCGAGTTCTTCCCCGGTCAGTCGAAGTCCTGGGCGTTGAGCTTCATGATCAATGACGAGCAGGCTCCGACCGGCCGCCCCGCCGGTGCGCTCGGCTGGGCCGGTCTCGCCAATTTGTTCTACTGGATCGATCGGCAGAACGGTTTTGGCGGATACTGGGCGACGCAGATCCTGCCGTTTGGCGATCCGACGTCCTTCATCGGCTACATCAATTTCGAGACCGCGTTCTACGAGTCCCTGAGGCTGCGCAAGGCGGGATAGGGACAGCCAATCGGAGCGCGCTAAAGGCTAGCTCGCTCCGAGCAGCTCCGTGATCAGCCCCGCTGCCTTGATCCCGGTGCCGCTGATGATGACGACGGTGCGCTCCGCCGGCCGGATCGCGCCGCGCGCCTTCAGGACATCGAGCGCGGCGGCGGCCGAGGCCGAGGTCGGCTCGACGAACAGGCCGGTCTGCGCCAGCCGCTTCAACGCGGCGACGATGCCGTCTTCGGGAATTGCGACGGTGCCGCCGCCGCTCTCGTTCAGCGCCGCGATCATCTGCTTCAGCCGCAGCGGATGCTTGATCGCGGTGCCTTCCGCGATGGTCTTGCGGACCGCGCGATCGACCGGCGTGTCGACGCCGGCGGCGAAGCTGGCATCGACCGGCGAGCAGTTGAGCGGCTGTGCCGCGAACAGGCGCGGCAGGCGCGCGATCTGCCCGGCCGCCAGCAGTTCCTTGAAGCCGATATAGCAGCCGAGCAGGCTGCTGCCGGCGCCGACCGGCATGATGACGTTGTCCGGCGCGGTGAAGCCGAAATCTTCCCAGATCTCGTAGGCCAGCGACTTGGTGCCCTGCAGGAAGAACGGTTGCCAGTTGTGGCTGGAGTAGAAGATCTGCTTCGACTGGCGGATCGCTTCCGCCTCGGATTCCTCGCGCGGGCCTTCGACCAGCTGCACCTCGGCGCCGAAGGCGTGCATCTGGGCCACCT
Source organism: Bradyrhizobium sp. USDA 4538 (assembly GCF_024171045.1). Classification (NCBI taxonomy): domain Bacteria; kingdom Pseudomonadati; phylum Pseudomonadota; class Alphaproteobacteria; order Hyphomicrobiales; family Nitrobacteraceae; genus Bradyrhizobium; species Bradyrhizobium sp. USDA 4538. The sequence goes on along the minus strand of NZ_JALJZE010000001.1, from coordinate 3,433,846 downwards.
TCATCGGCGACGTCGTCGCCGGCGCGAGGATTCTGACCCGCATCCCGCCCGCCGCGCCATAGGCAGAGACCGACGCGCCACCATTGCCGGAAGAGTCCTCCAGCACCGCATCGACGCCAAGCTGGCGCAGGAACGACAGCATCACCGTGGTGCCGCGATCCTTGAAGCTTGCGGTCGGATTGAACCATTCGAGCTTGAAATGCGGCCGCAGCTCATCCCACGCCTTCTCGACGGCAGGCGTGCAGCCTTCGCCCATCGTGATCGGCTGCCCGATTTCGACCGGCAGCGCCGCGCGGTAGCGCCACAGCGACCGCGTCGCGCGATCGATGTCGTCGCGGGAGATGCCCGGCAGCGGCGTTATCAGGAGCGGCTTGCCTTCGTCGGAGCACCAGCGCGGATTATCCAGCGGATAGAGCTTTCCGTTGAGCGGGTCGATGTAGCTGGGTGAAGGCATGTCGTGAAATCCCAAACGCGAGTGGCATTCAGCGGCCGTTACGCCGCGCCGGCCTGCCTGCTCAGATAACTCTTTGCAAAATCGAGATACCAGTCGAGGCATCCTGGATTGGCCATCGCATCGCGATTGATGACCTTCTCGACGGGGTGGCCGAGCAGCAGCTTCTTGACCGGCAGCTCCTGCTTCTTGCCGGACAGCGTGCGCGGAATCTCCGCCACCACGAAGATGTCGTTGGGCAGGAAGCGGCGCGACAGCCCGGCCTCGACCGCCTTGTTGATCTTCGCCTTCATCGCGGCATCGAGCGCGATGCCCTCGCGCAGCACCACGAACAGCGGCATGTAGCTGTCGCGGCCGAGATATTCGAGGTCGACGACCATCGAATCCAGCACCTCCGGCAGCGCCTCGATCGCGGAATAGAGCTCGCTGGTGCCCATCCGCAAGCCATGGCGGTTGATGGTGGCGTCGCTGCGGCCATAGATCACGCAGGAGCCGTCGGGGTTGATCTTGAGCCAGTCGCCATGCCGCCACACCGGGCCGCGGCCACTTCCGTCGAAATTGTCGGGGTAGGTCTCGAAATAGCTGGAAAGGTAGCGCGCGTTGCCGGGATCGTTCCAGAAGCGCAGCGGCATCGAGGGCAGCGGCTCGGTGCAGACGAGCTCGCCGACCTCGTCGATCACCGCGCGGCCCTGCTCGTCGAACGCTTCCACCGCGCAGCCGAGCAGGCGGCATTGCATGATGCCCGGCGTCTGCGGCAATTCGCGATTGCCGCCGATGAAGGCGCCGGCGAAGTCGGTGCCGCCGGAAATATTGGCCCACCACATATCGACCTGCGCGGCGTTGCCGTTCTGCTTCGCAAGCGCGGCGAAGCGCTCGTTGAACCAGGCCTGGGTGTCGGCGCTGAGCGGCGAGCCGGTCGAGCCGAGCGTGCGCAGGCCCGAGAGGTCGCCGACGGCAGCGAGATCGATTTCCGCCTTGGTGCAATTGGCAAAGAACGCCGCGCCTGCGCCGAAGAAGGTCGCCTTGGCGTCGGCGACGAAGCGCCACAGCGTTGTCCAGTCCGGCTTGTCCTTGGTGCCGCCGGGACTGCCATCGAAGATGCAGCAGGTCGTGCCGTTGAGCAGGCCGTTGGCCTGGCAATTCCACATGATCCAGCCGGTCGAAGAGTACCAGTGAAAACGTTCGCCGAACGAGTTTGGCTGATAGCTGCAACCGATGTCGTTGTGCAGCGTCGAGAGCGGCAGCGCCACCACGATGATGCCGCCATGGCTGTGCAGGATCGGCTTCGGCAAGCCGGTGGTGCCCGAGGAATAGACGATCCAGAGCGGATGATCGAACGGCAGCCATTCCGGCTCGAAGGCGTCGATCGCCGCGCTCCGGCCCGCGAGGATCGCTGACAATCGCGTCTCGGACGGCGCGGCGTCGCTGTGCAGGATGACATGCTGCACGGTCGGCAGCGCGCGCCGCAATTCCTCGATCACACCTTGCCGGTCGTGGCGCCGGCCGGCATAGGTCACGGCGTCGCAGGCGATCAGCACCTTCGGCTCGATCTGCTTGAAGCGATCGATCACCGCGGGCGCCGCCATGTCGGGCGCGCAGACGCTCCAGACCGCGCCCAGGCTCGCGGTCGCGAGGAACGCGATGATCGTCTCGGGAATGTTCGGCAAGTAGGCGGCGACCCGGTCGCCGGCGCGCACGCCGTTGGCCTTCAGATGCAGCGCCAGCGCTGCCGATTTGCGCTGCAGCTCGGGCCAGCTCGTCTCCGAGAGCTTGCCGTCCTCGCCGCTCGAGATCAAGGCCGGCAGTCCCGCGGCATGCGCCGGCGCGACATGGCGGAAGACCTGGCGCGCGTAGTTCACCGCAGCGCCGGGAAACCACACCGCGCCCGGCATCTTGCGCTCGGCCAGCACCGCCGAATGCGGCGTCGGCGAGCGCAGGTCGAAATAATCCCAGACGCTCTGCCAGAAGCCGTCGATATCGGTGACCGACCAACGCCGCATCGCCTCGAAATCCGCAAATTCAAGGCCGCGCGTCTGCTTCAGCCATTGGCGGTAAAGGGCCATTTGCGGGACGTAAGCTGCTGTCATGGGCGTTTCCGAAAGTCCTTGTGTCGTGGCAGGCGATCGAGGCCCGCCGGCGTGTCTTAACATAGTGATGCGAGCACGGGGAACGCAGTCGAACTGCTGCCTGCGTCATATTCTTACCGCCGCCGCAGCATGCTATTCCATCGGGCGCGGCTGATTCCATGCGGCAACCGAATCGAGTGGCCATGTCCGTCGGCGAACTCTTCATCCTCGGCTTCTACGGCAAGGTCGTTCCGCCTTGGCTGAAGGAATTTGCCGCGCAATTCGGGCTCGGCGGGGTGATCCTGTTCGACTATTCCTGCCAGACCCGGCAGTACGACAACAACATCGCTTCGCCCGCGCAGGTGCAATCGCTTTGCGCCGAGATCGCGGCGCTGCCGTCGCGGCCGCTGGTCTTCATCGACCAGGAGGGCGGCCTGGTGCGCCGGCTCAAGGACAGCTGCGGTTTTCAGCCGCTGCCGAGCGCGAAGCAGTTCAATCTGCTCGCGCGCGCGGAAAAGCAGACGGTCCTGGCCGCAAGCTACGGCGAGTTGCGCCGGCTCGGCATCCGCTACAATTTCGCGCCCGTCATCGACGTCGACTACAATCCCGACAATCCCAACATCGGCAGGATCAAGCGGTCCTATTCGCCCGATATCGGTGAGGTCGAGGCCAATGCCCGGCTGGTCGACGCTGCGGCGCGGCAGGCGGGAGTAGGCCTCTGCCTGAAGCATTTTCCGGGCATCGGCGGTGCAAGCGTCGATTCGCACCTGGAGTTCATGGACATTTCCGATGCGCTGCGTCCCGAGCAGGAGGAGCTGTTCTACGCGCTGGCGCCGCGCACCTATGGCGATGCGGTGCTGGTCAGCCACGCCATTGTCCGGCAGTGGGACGCGCAGCGTCCGATGACATTGTCATCGGCCGGGCTCGGCCGGCTTCGCCGTCGTCTGCCCGAGACGCTGCTGATCACCGACGACATGCAGATGCAGGGGCTGCAGAAGGCGCTCGGCACAAGCGCGGCCAGCCTGCAGTCGATCGCCGCCGGCATGGACATGATCTGCATCGGCAACAATCTGTTCGACCAGGAGCAGGAGATGGCCGGCATCGCCGCGGCGGTCGCGGGTGCGGTGCAGGATGGATCACTCGATCAGGCCGCGGTGCGGCGATCCATTGCGCGCGTGCAAAAGCGCAAGGCGCTGTTCGCCTGACGGCGTTGAACCAAATTTTGCGTCGGGCGACCACAAGGTGTGGAACCAAATTTCATTGCCGCGATTTAACAATGATGCTCATCGGGGCTGACAACCATGAAGATGCTCAAGCGTCTCTTCCGATTGACCTGGCTACGCCGTGTCGCACGCAACCCAGCCGATTTTCCGCCTGCCTCCATCGATCCTGACGAATTCAGCCGCCTGCTTTGCAGCGGGCGCGCCGAGGATTTGCGGACGCTGGCAAAGCGATTGAGCCAGCGCTCGCGGGCCCACGCATAGGCGGTGGATCGGATCCAATCGCTAGCCCGGTCTTCGGCCAAAACCGGCAACTCCGGCGCGCGGCCGTGACTCCCGACATCGGTCTCGATGCGACCGGCTACTGCTTTGCTTTTTCATGATTGCCGATCCCGACCGCCTTGTAGTCATAGGTCGGGTAGAACTCGGTGTGGTAGGCGCCCCAGGCGCTGTTCTCGATGACGCGGTTGACCTCGCGCAGCCGCGATGCCGGCAGCCGCAGCGTCACCACCTGGCCGATCCCCATCATCACGTACCAGCTGACGACCTCGACACCCTCGGGCGGAAACGCCTTGTAGAAGCCCTGCCGCTCAAGCTGGGCATTGAGCTCACCGAGCGGTCGTGACTGATCATGCTTGAAGAAGATGGTGAGCATGACCGCGGTGTCGGGCGTCGGCGTTGCATCGCTGGTCGGCGGGGTCTGGGCCTGCGCGCCTGCGCCAAGCAGCAGTGCCGCGGCGAGCGCCGCAATCGTCATCAAGGAAATCCAGAATCCGTTCCGCCCTCGCTTCATGCCCGCGCCCTTATTGCTGATCGAGAGGCGGCGATCATCGCGACGCCTGCCGGGGCTGTAAATTGACATTCGCCTGATCCGGTGCCTGCCCGACGCTTCTCGGTTGATGTGAACCGTCTCATAGGTGCGCGCGCCCGCGTGCGGTATGCCGAGGCCATCCCGATGCCCAGAGGGATGATCGATGACGACCCGGCGAATGGCGTATTGGTGGTTCAGGTTCGTTCTTTCGGGGCGGTTCCTGCAGAAATTCCTTCGGCTCCGGCGCCCCTGAGGCGATGTCGGGCCGCGAATTCCGACCTTTTTCAATCCGGAACCAGGGGGCCGGAAATGGCTGGCCGAACCGTTGAAGGTCGATGCCTGGCGGAGAATCCCGCCGGTGGCAGCCTCGCCCATCCGTCCCGTAAGAATACTGTAATTCGACTCAAATATGCGAGATTCGTTGCCAAATCAGCGGTAATCTGCGCCTGCTTGGCAGGTCGGGGCCCGAGGTCACAGTTGCGTCACCCGTAGTTCTACGGAGTCCCGTGTTAACGCGGCCACAAGTTCACCTTTGGTAAACCATACTTATGACGCAACATGACAACCGAGCCGAGGCGCGCCTTCCGGCATGGACGGGTGGAACCGCGACGCTCGAGCCGCAGCCGCTTGAGGCTCAGGGACCCGCAGCGCCGCGGCCGCGGGCGGACGCCGGTGCCGCGATCGTCCGGCAGTTCAATGGGCCGGTGACGGCGCTGCTGCTCTATATGAACGAGCTCAAGCAGCACAGTCAGCAATTCGCGCACGCGCCCGGCAATGGCGTCTATCTGCGGCAGGTGATCGAGAACGCGCTCGAGCAGACCGAGCGCGTGTCCGCGATGCTGAAGCAGATTTCCGACCTCTATCCCAATGCCGTCCCGCCCGCCGACCTCAAGCCGCCGGGCGACGACAAGCCGGCAGGCTCCCGGTCGCCGGATGTCATGTTCGCGCCGGAAGCCGGCCGCAAGCCGTTGACCAAGCGCGAGCGTGAAGTGCTCAGCCTGATCAGCGACGGCTATTCCAACAAGCAGGGCGCGCTGCGGATGAACATCAGCCCGCGCACGTTCGAGAGCCATCGCGCCGAGGCGATGCGCAAGCTCGGCGCGCGCAACACCGCCGATCTCGTCCGCAAGGCCTTGCTGCATTCAGCATAGGGCGTTTTCAAGCGAAGTGGTTCGCGTAAAGAAGACGCGTCAAAACTGAAATCCAGGGCCGCATTCTGATTCCATCGGAACGCTCTGAGCGGTGTTCGGTTCGTTAGAACCCGGTTCTCAGAAATCGTCTTCCGCGGCGAAGCACAGGCGCGGCGCGAGCCGAGCGGCCGGCGCGGATGTTTTCGGTTCATCCGGAACGATCGTGACCACCCACGCCGCCGTCGCGCCAGACTTGCTTTCGACGATCGCGCGCACGCGTCCCGTAACGGTGGCGTCGGCCGACCGTATGGTGGCGGTCCGGCCGTTGAACTGGGCCATGCGGAAGCGCCGGGCTTCCTTCCGGTCGGTCGTCTGGAACGTGAACATCGGCTCCCCCGTGCGTCCACGTGAATGTGAGGAAACAGCGTTATCCGACGATGAAGATCGCACGCCGTAGAAGTACGGCTTGCACAGCGGTCAGAGCGCTTTTGAGCGAAGCGGGTGCCGGTTCGCGCGACGACAACTCGGCAAGATAAAGAACTCTAGCGGCCGACTTCCTGACAATTCAGCAGTCCGGCATATTGCGCCTTGACCGCGGCGTAGCATTCGCACGCGGTCTTGATCAGCCCATCCGCGTTGGTGATCTCGATGTGCCCGCGGCTGTAGTGGATGAAATTGGCCTGTTGCAGGGTATGCGCGACCAGCGACACGCTGTTGCGGCGCGCGCCGATCATCTGCGCCATCGCCTCCTGCGTCAGGACGATCTTGTTGCTGCCGGAGAGATCGCGCGTGTGCAGCAGGCATCGTGCCAGCCGTGACTCCACGGTGTGCGCGGCGTTGCAGCCGGCGGTTTGCTGGATCTGGGCATAGACGGCGAGCCCGTGCCGGATCAACCTCGCGCGAAGCGTCGGGCTCTGGCCGGCAGCTGCGCGCAACGGCTCGAGTTCCACAGTCGAGGCGACGCCGGGCACCAGCACCGTGGCGTTGTTGAGGACAGGCCCTTCGACGAGCGGGGCGAATGCGCCATAGATGCTGTCGCGGCCGACCATCGCGACCTGCACGCGCTCGCCTCTTGCCAGCTTGACCACCAGCGAGATCACGCCCTTGTGCGGCATGTATGTCCGCTTGAGCATCTCGTCGGTCTCGACCAGGACCGAGTCGGCCGCGAGGTCGACCGTCCGCAGATGCGGCCGAATCAATTCGAAATCGCTCGCCGAGAGCGACGCCAGGAAGCCGTTGGGTGATCGAGGAACCGTTTCCAAAGCAACCTCCAGCCTGCCGGCAAAGCTTGTCTCTGGGCCCAGGGCTGACGTGCGGCTGGACGTCCTTGCAACCTATTCTGGCACGTCAGGGTTCCAATGGAAACATGTCTTGGTTCCAATAGGAATAGACCTATCGCCGCACATTCGGGTTGTGTGGTCGGTCACAGTTGGGGCTGGGCGGCGCGCCGGTCAGTCTTCCGGCCCGATCAATTGTTCGGCGTGCGCCTTGACCGTCGTATAGCATTCACACGCCGCCTTCCGCAGCCCGTCGATATCGGTGATCTCGATATGACCGCGGCTGTAACGCAGGATGCCGGCCTGCTGAAACCCATGTGCGACAATCGAAACCGCATTGCGCCGGACGCCGATCATCTGCGCCAGCATCTCCTGGGTGAGCGGCAACGCCTCGCTGCCGCACAGATCGCGTGCGCGCAGCAGCCATCGTGACAGCCGTGCCTCCACCGGATGCGAAACGTTGCAGGCGACGGATTGCTGCGTCTGCGCCATCAGCGCCTGCTCATAGAGCGCAACCAGGGTCCGGAAATCCGCGCTGCGATTTGCTGCCTCGCGGAAATCCTCCGCCCGCATCATCGAGGCTGAGCCTGGCACCACGACAATCGCATCGGCAAGCAGCGGCCGCTCGTGCAGGGCGGCGGACGCGCCCACGGCGCCGTCGCGACCGACGGTTGCAATCTCGACAGATTGCCCGTCGGACAGATTGATCATCATCGAGACCACGCCGCTATGCGGAAAATAAACCCGCTGCACCGGCGCGCCGGCATCGGCGAGCGCCGTTTCCTTGGTCAGGTCGACGGTTTCCAGGAGGGGATGAAGTTGCGCGTACTCCGTGGGGGGAAGTGCTTGCAACAGACGATTGGGCGGACGCGATACCGCGGACATTGCTGCTCCTGCCGAGGGCGGGAGCACTACGGTCTCGCATCACCTACTCTTGGCGTGTGGAAGGACTGCGAACATAGCTTGCCTGTCCAATTGCACAAGGGTTGTGGTGTTGAAACTATACCCTCTGGAGGGCAGACGGCGTGGCCGCCGCCGGCACCGGTGATCGACGTCGATCCGCGCGGCGCGAGATCCGAGCGCGACTTTGTCTCTCATTTATTGATTTCCATTAACTCTGTTCCTCGCCGGACTTTGCATCGTGGTGACTTGCAACGCCGGCTATCGCCGCGCCGGGCCCGCCGCGCCGGGATGTCGCAAGTCCTGCACATGCGCAGGAAATTCACGGCCATGACGTCGGTCCGGCGCCGACCGCGCGCTGCCGCGGCCAGCCATCGCGCCGGCCGCTCGTCGAATCACCGGCAAGGCCGTCCTGGGTATTTGTACGGACCAGCCCTTTAACGAACGGGTAGCGCGGACGGACCAGTGTGACGTGGGTCGCCGTGCGAAATTTACGGCGTCGCGTCAATCGTGTTCATCCAGAAGGGTATCCAGTATGTCCGGCATCGTTCTTTCGGCATCGGTCCGTCAAAACCTGCTTTCGCTGCAGTCGACCGCTGACCTGCTCGCCACCACGCAGAACCGCTTGTCCACCGGCAAGAAGGTCAACACTGCGCTCGACAATCCGACCAACTTCTTCACGGCGCAGTCGCTCGACAACCGCGCCAGCGACATCAACAACCTGCTGGACGGCATCGGCAACGGCGTGCAGGTGCTGCAGGCCGCCAACACCGGCATCACCTCGCTGCAGAAGCTCGTCGACAGCGCCAAGTCGGTCGCCAACCAGGCCCTGCAGGCCGCGGTCGGCTATTCCGCGAAGTCGTCGGTGACGACCGCCGCGATCCCCGGCGCGACCGCCGACAACCTGCTCGGCACCGCGACCCCGACCAACGCAACCCTCACCAGCACCGCCGCCTATACCGGCATCGACCTCACCGCGGCCGGCGCGAATCTGACGTTCCAGATCAACAGCCAGACTGTGACCTTGAACTCGGGCACGAACTACTCCGCCACCCAGGTTCGCGACGCCATCAACACGCAGGTCGGCGCCAGCGCCAAGGTCGCCGCCTCGATCGACGGCACCGGCAAGCTGGTCCTGACCAGCACCAACACCGCCGGCGCCGCGGACTCGCTCACGGTCGGTACGTTCAGCTCGGGCGACGCGACGCAGCTCGGCCTCCCGGCCGGTGCGACGGCAACCGCGAACGGCACGGCTGGCGCGAGCCCGCTGGACACGCTCACGCTGACCATCGGCGCGACCGGCAACGGCACCGCGACCAACATCACCTTCGGCACCGGTGCCGGCAAGGTGAAGTCCCTCAACGACCTGAACGCTGCGCTGGCGGCCAACAACCTGCAGGCCTCGCTCAGCGCGGCCGGTGCGCTCACCATCAGCACCACCAACGATGCCGCTTCGGCGACCATCGGCACGATCGGCGGCACGGCGGCCGGCGCCGGCAAGCTGTTCAACGGCCTCGCGGGCAGCGCTCCGGTGCAGGACCCGACTGCGCTGGCGAACCGCGCCAACCTGGTCAACCAGTACAACAACATCCTGGACCAGATCACCACGACCGCCCAGGACGCGTCGTACAACGGCATCAACCTGCTCAATGGCGATCAGCTCAAGCTGACCTTCAACGAGACGGGTTCCTCGACGCTGAAGATCCAGGGCGTCACCTTCGACGCCACCGGCCTCAACCTCACCAAGCTGACCGCCGGCACGGACTTCGTGGACAACGCTTCGGCCAACGCCACGCTGAAGACGCTGAACAGCGCGAGCGGCCTGCTGCGCACCCAGGCTTCGACCCTTGGTTCGAACCTGTCGATCGTGCAGATCCGCCAGGACTTCTCGAAGAACCTGATCAACGTGCTGCAGACCGGCTCGTCCAACCTGACGCTGGCAGACACCAACGAGGAAGCGGCCAACAGCCAGGCGCTGTCGACCCGCCAGTCGATCGCGGTGTCCGCGCTGGCGCTGGCCAACCAGTCGCAGCAGAGCGTGCTGCAGCTGCTCCGCTAAGCGTAGCCGCGACAGGCATCGACTATCGAGGCGGCGGAGGAAACTCCGCCGCCTTTTCTTTGGCTGCGCTTAGCCATCCCGCCGGGTTCAACCAATGAGCGATCGCGTTCGGATGCAGGCGGTCGTCATGTCGCGAACGTTTTTCTAGACTTAGCGGTCCTCAATTCCAATTAGTTCAAATTGCGATGACCGATGGAACGGGCTCTTTCCCGTCCGGGTGGTAAGGCCTGTCCTTGTGAGACCGGCCGTGTTGTCGTGATGCGTCGTCGAACTGCAGAAGGGCTTCATCGTCCGTATTTGCACGGACGGCAAAATTAACGTCGCCGTGAAGCCGGCCAAGTTATCGATGCAAGGCGAGCGCTCCGTAGCACCTTGAGGGGACCTATTCATGGACGATCTGTTGCGCGAGTTCCTGACGGAGAGCAGCGAGAGCCTGGATACGGTCGACAACCAGCTGGTGCAGTTCGAGCAGGATCCGAACAACGCGAAGATCCTGGATAACATCTTCCGGCTTGTGCACACCATCAAGGGCACCTGCGGCTTCCTCGGGCTGCCGCGGCTCGAGGCGCTGGCGCATGCCGGCGAGACCTTGATGGGCAAATTCCGCGACGGCATGCCGGTGAAGGCGGAAGCCGTGACGCTGATCCTGTCCTCGATCGACCGCATCAAGGAGATCCTCGGCGGGCTCGAGGCGACCGAGGCCGAGCCCGAGGGCAACGACCGCGATCTGATCGATCAGCTGGAAGCGATGGTCGAGCACGGCATGGCGGCGATGTCCGATTCGACGCAGTCGATATCGTCAGGCTCGACGCAGTCGATGCCGGTTGCTGCTGAAGAAGACGTGCCGGTCGTCGAAGCTCCGTCGGTGCAGGCGGCGATGACCGAAGGCACGCTGGTGGTGCAGACGCTGGAGCGTCCGCTGCGTCCGGGCGAGGTCTCGCTCGACGAGCTCGAGCGCGCCTTCCGCGAGACCGAGACCGAAGTCGCCGCACCGGCGCCGGCCGTGAAGCCTGCACCTGCTGCCGCCGCCGCCGAGCCGGCTGAGGCTGTGAAGAAGCCGGCCCGCAAGGCCGCCGGTGAGGAGGTCCAGGAAGGCGACAAGATCGCCAACCAGTCGATCCGGGTCAATGTCGACACCCTCGAACACCTCATGACCATGGTCTCCGAGCTGGTCCTGACCCGCAACCAGCTGCTGGAGATCTCCCGCCGCAACGAGGACACCGAGTTCAAGGTGCCGCTGCAGCGGCTCTCCAACGTCACCGCCGAGCTGCAGGAAGGCGTCATGAAGACGCGCATGCAGCCGATCGGCAATGCCTGGCAGAAGCTGCCGCGCATCGTCCGCGACCTCTCCGGCGAACTCGGCAAGCAGATCGAGCTCGAGATGCACGGCGCCGACACCGAGCTCGACCGCCAGGTGCTCGACCTGATCAAGGATCCGCTGACGCACATGGTGCGCAACTCCGCCGATCACGGGCTGGAGACCACCGCCGAGCGCCTCGCAGCCGGCAAGCCGGAACAGGGCACCATTCGCCTCTCCGCCTACCACGAAGGCGGCCACATCATCATCTGCATCGCCGACAATGGCCGCGGGCTCAACACCGAGCGGATCAAGGCCAAGGCGCTCCAGAACGGTCTCGTCACCGAGGCCGAACTCGAGAAGATGACCGAGGCCCAGATCCACAAGTTCATCTTCGCGCCGGGCTTCTCGACCGCCGCCCAAGTCACCTCGGTGTCCGGCCGCGGCGTCGGCATGGACGTGGTGCGCACCAATATCGACCAGATCGGCGGCACCATCGACATCAAGAGCGTGGCCGGCGAGGGCGCCTCGGTCACCATCAAGATCCCGCTGACCTTGGCGATCGTCTCCGCTTTGATCGTGGAAGCCGGCGGCGACCGCTTTGCGATTCCCCAATTGTCTGTCGTCGAGCTGGTGCGGGCCCGCGCCAACTCCGAGCACCGCATCGAGCGGATCAAGGACACCGCAGTGCTGCGGCTGCGCAACAAGCTGCTGCCGCTGATCCACCTCAAGAAGCTCTTGAAGATCGACGACGGCGCGACGACCACCGACGCCGAGAACGGCTTCATCGTGGTCACGCAAGTCGGCAGCCAGACCTTCGGCATCGTGGTCGACGGCGTGTTCCACACCGAGGAGATCGTGGTCAAGCCGATGTCGACCAAGCTGCGGCACATCGACATGTTCTCCGGCAACACCATTCTGGGCGATGGCGCCGTGATCATGATCATCGACCCCAACGGCATTGCGAAAGCCCTCGGCGCGTCCGGCTCCTCGGCCCATGACCTCGCCGACGACAATGCGAACGCCCACGCCGCAAGCGGCGAGCAGCTGACCTCGCTGCTGGTGTTCCGCGCCGGCTCCTCGCAGCCCAAGGCGGTGCCGCTCGGCCTCGTCACCCGGCTGGAGGAGATCGCAACCGACAAGATCGAACTCTCGAACGGCCGCTACATGGTGCAGTACCGCGAGCAGCTGATGCCGCTGGTGCAGATGGCCGGGGTCGAGGTGCAGTCGCAGGGCTCGCAGCCGATCCTGGTGTTCGCCGACGACGGCCGCTCGATGGGGCTCGTGGTCGACGAGATCATCGACATCGTCGAGGAGCGGCTCAACATCGAGGTCGCGGGTTCGCAGGACGGCATTTTGGGTTCGGCCGTGATCAAGGGGCAGGCCACCGAGGTGATCGACGTCGGCCACTTCCTGCCGATGGCGTTCGCCGACTGGTTCTCGCGCAAGGAGATGCGCCCGTCGACCTCGGCGCAGTCGGTGCTGCTGGTCGATGACAGTGCGTTCTTCCGCAACATGCTGGCGCCGGTGCTCAAAGCCGCCGGCTACAAGGTCAGGACCGCGGGCGGCGCGCAGGAAGGGCTCGCGGCGCTGCGTTCGGGACAGAGCTTCGACGTCGTGCTGACCGACATCGAGATGCCCGAGATGAACGGCTTTGAGTTCGCCGAGAACATCCGAAGCGACCACAATCTGATCGGGCTGCCGATCATCGCGCTGTCGGCGATGGTGTCGCCGGCGGCGATCGAGCGCGGCCGGCAGGCCGGCTTCCACGACTATGTCGCCAAGTTTGACCGTCCCGGGCTGATCGCGGCGCTGAAAGAGCAGACCGCCGAACTGCGCCGGGCGGCTTGAGGGAAGAGAGCATGATCCGGAAAAGTGTGAAGCGGTTTTCCGATCGGATCATGCTCAAACAAAAGGTTCATCGATGACCAGCAAGACCGAGACAAGCGAAGGCGCGATGGCCGAATACGTCACCGCCGTGATCGGCGGGCAGCTGTTCGGCCTGCCGATCTCGCGGGTGCAGGACGTGTTCATGCCGGAGCGGCTGACGCGGGTGCCGCTGGCCTCCAGCGAGATCGCCGGCGTGCTCAATCTGCGCGGCCGTATCGTCACCGTGGTCGACATGCGCGCCCGGCTCGGGCTGCCGAAGGCCGACGACGGTGAGCCTCCGATGGCGGTCGGCGTCGACCAGCGCGGCGAATCCTATGGCCTGTTGATCGACCAGATCGGCAGGTGCTGCGGCTCTCCGACGACAGCCGCGAGGACAACCCGGTCAACCTCGATCCCCGCATGGCCAAGCTCGCCGGCGGCGTCCACCGCCTCGACGGCCAGCTCATGGTCGTCCTCGATATCGATCGCGTGCTCGAACTGGTGCCCAAAACAGCTGCTGCAGCGTAACACTCCACCGCGGAGACGGTGGATTCCACAAGGAGGCCAACACATGAAGACATGTCTCGTCGTCGACGATTCCGGCGTGGTGCGAAAGATCGCGCGCCGCATCCTGGAAGGAATGGAGTTCACCGTCATCGAGGCCGAGGACGGTGCGGTCGCGCTCGAAGCCTGCAAGCGCGCTCTGCCGGATGCCGTGCTGCTCGACTGGAACATGCCCGTCATGGACGGCTTCGAATTCCTCGTGCAGCTTCGCCGCATGCCCGGCGGCGATCAGCCCAAGGTCGTGTTCTGCACCACCGAGAACGGCATCGACCACATCTCGCGGGCGCTGCATGCCGGCGCCAACGAATACATCATGAAGCCGTTCGACAAGGACATCGTGATCGCGAAATTCCAGGAAGTGGGCCTGCTGGCGCTCGACGCGTCGGCCGAAGCCTGACACCCAGTTTCACCATTCAGTCCCTTGTGAGGCTCCCGTGACGCCCCCCGACTACGAGTATCTGCGTAAGCTCCTGAAGGACCAGTCCGGTCTCGATCTGTCCGCGGACAAGCAATATCTGATCGAGAGCCGCCTGCTGCCGCTGGCGCGCAAAAGCGGCCTGTCCGGCATTCCCGACCTGGTCGCCAAGATCAAGGCGGGCTCGTCCACGCACACCGTTCAGGTGGTCGAGGCCATGACCACCAACGAGACGTTCTTCTTCCGCGACAAGGTGCCGTTCGAGCACTTCCGCGACACCATCATGCCGGAGGTGCTGAAGGCACGCGCCGCGCGCCGCAGCGTCCGGATCTGGTGCGCCGCCGGCTCGACCGGCCAGGAGCCCTATTCGCTGGCGATGTGCCTGAAGGAAATGGGCGCGGCGCTTGCCGGATGGCGTGTCGAGATCATCGCGACCGATCTGTCGCAGGAGGTGCTGGAGAAGTCGAAGGCCGGCATCTACAGCCAGTTCGAGGTGCAGCGCGGACTGCCGATCCAGATGCTGGTCAAGTACTTCAAGCAGTCGGGTGAGTTCTGGCAGGTCAATCCCGAGTTGCGCGCGATGGTCCAGCACCGCCAGCTCAATCTGCTGCACGATTTCTCCCAGCTCGGCACGTTCGACGTGATCTTCTGCCGCAACGTGCTGATCTATTTCGATCAGGACACCAAGATCAACATCTTCAACCGTCTCGCCCGGTCGATGGAGGCCGACGGCTTCCTGGTGCTGGGCGCCGCCGAAACCGTGGTCGGCCTGACCGACACGTTCAAGCCGCTTCCCGAGCGGCGTGGCCTGTACCGGCCGAGCGGGCCGCGGAGCGGGCTCGCCATGCCGAAGCCTGCCATGGCGGTCGGATATTGAGCAATGACCGAGGACGGCAAATCCATTGAGCGGGTCACCTTCAGCCGGGGCGTCGATGTCTGCATCATGGCCATCGACGGCACCTGGCGGCGCGACTGCCAGCTCAATGCCATCTCGGACACCGATGCCTCGCTGACGGTCGAAGGTTCCATTCAGGGGCTCAACCTGAAGGAGTTTTTCCTGCTGCTGTCCTCGACCGGACTTGCCTATCGCCGTTGCGAACTGGTCCGCGTCAACGGCACCGAAATGGACGTCAGTTTCCTCAAGGGCAAGCCGAGCAAACGGCGATCGTCCGCGGACGAAGAGCGGGCCAGGGCCTGACGTCAAGAGGGACTGATCCGACCGGGCGGGCAAGGCCCGCGGCCAATCCGGACGATGCGTGGAACAGATTGCCGCCTGATGGGTTGGGCGTCGTCGGGACGATCGAGGTGATTGGGCCGAACCTGTCGGAGGCGGCGGGTCAGTTCAGCAGACGCGCAGCTGCCCCGGAATCGCGCAGGCGGTCGAGCGCCGCGTCGAGGCCGGCATCGCATGCCTTCAGGGCGGTAGATGCTGTGAGATAGTGCGGGGTAACGTCGTCGAGAACGACGGTGTCGACGTCGGCCTGCCGCTCGGCCAGCACGGCCTCGCGCGCGATCGCCGCTTCGATCAGCCGCAGGCTCGCCTGGACATGGCCAATCAGCGCGACCAGGTCCGTCACGATCAGACCGTAGGGATCATGGCCCTCGTCCAAGCGCGCTGCAACGCGGTCCGACGCTGCATTTTCCATGCATGTTTCTCCACTGCCCCCCACTTTTAGGGAACGCGGTGCTACTTGTGCGTTAAGCGGACGTCCCGTACAAATACGGGTCCATTGATCGAGATGGTCGAGTTAGTTCTTGTGCGGTCAGGGCAGCACGCTTCACCACTGATGGACGATGCATATGGTTGAAAATGGCGCTCCGCGCGGGGAAATCTTTGTAGTCGACGACGATCCTGCCGTTCGCGAGACGCTTTCAGTGGTCCTGTCGACCGCTGGTTACAAGGTGATCTGCTTTGCGGACGGCGCGGCGTTGCTCGCGGTGGCGCGCAGCAGGACGCCAGCCTGCATCCTGCTCGACGTGCATATCCCCGGCAAATCCGGCCTCGATATCCTGAGAGAGCTGCATGGCGAGGATTATCCGGCGCCGATCTTCATGATCTCCGGTCAGGGTGACATCGCGATGGCGGTCAGTGCCATCAAGAACGGCGCGCTCGACTTCATCGAGAAGCCGTTCCGCGGCAACGAGATCGTGAGCCGTCTGAACGAGGCGATCGACGCCTACACCAGGCGCCAGGCCGAGACCTCCGCGTCGCGGATCGCCGCGCTGCACTTCCCGGGTCGCGAGCCGCTGACCCGCCGCGAGCGCGAGGTGCTCGAGCAGTTCACCGCGGGCGCCTCCAACAAGGAAGCCGGGCGCCATCTCGGGATCAGTCCGCGCACGATCGAGGACCACCGCGCCAACATCATGAAGAAGCTCGGCGCGCGCAACGCCGCCGATCTGGTCCGCATCGTGATGACGGCGCAGCAAAAATAACCTAGGGCCGGTTTACGTTCCGATTGCCACATTGCGGAGCGTGTGCGGCGCACGTTCAGCGAACGGCACGTCTGCGCCGGGGGCGGGACGACATGTCTGAAAATCGAGTGTATGCCTGACGCAGGGCAAGCGCGCCGGGACCGCGCGCGTGCGAGCAATGTCGAGACCCATGGCGATGACGAAGAAGAACAAGACCCCGGATCAATTGCGCAGCGCGCGCTGGTTTGCGCCCGATGATTTGCGCGCCTTCGGCCACAGATCGCGGGCGATGCAGATGGGTTACGCGCCGGAGGAGTGGCGCGACCGGCCGGTGATCGCGATCATCAACACCTGGTCGGATGCGCAGCCCTGCCATATGCATTTCAAGAGCCGGGTCGACGACGTCAAGCGCGGCGTGCTGATGGCCGGCGGCTTTCCGCTCGAGCTGCCGGCGCTGTCGCTGTCGGAATCGCTGTTGAAGCCGACCACGATGCTCTACCGCAACATGCTGGCGATGGATGCCGAGGAACTGCTGCGCGGTCACCCGGTCGACGGCGTGGTGCTGATGGGCGGCTGCGACAAGACCACGCCCGGCCTGCTGCTCGGGGCCACCAGCATGAACCTGCCGGCGATCTACCTGCCCGCGGGACCGATGCTGCGCGGCAACTGGAAGGGCCGCACGCTGGGCTCCGGCTCCGACGCCTGGAAATACTGGGACGAGCGCCGCGCCGGCAAGATCTCCGACAAGGATTGGGTCGACATGGAGGCCGGCATCGCCCGCAGCTATGGCACCTGCATGACCATGGGCACGGCCTCGACGATGACCGCGATCGCCGAAGCCATCGGCATGACGTTGCCGGGCGCCTCGTCGATCCCCGCGGCCGACGCCAACCACATCCGCATGAGCTCGGAGGCCGGCCGCCGCATCGTCGAGATGGTGTGGGAGGATCTCACGCCGCAGAAGATCCAGACCCGCAAGGCCTTCGAGAACGCGATCACGGTCGCGATGGCGATGGGCTGCTCAACCAACGCCATTATTCACCTCATCGCGCAGGCGCGCCGCGCCGGCCAGGACATTTCGCTGGACGATTTCGAGATCGCGAGCCGCAAGGTGCCTGTGATCGCCAATGTGCGGCCGAGCGGCGACCTCTATCTGATGGAGGATTTCTTCTATGCCGGCGGGCTGCCCGGCCTGATGAACCGCATCAAGCCGCATCTGCATCTCGACTGCATGACCGTGTCAGGCAGGACGCTCGGCGAGAACATCGATGGCGCCGAGGTCCACAATGACGACGTCATCCGCACCGTCGACAACCCGATCTACAAGGAGGGCGCGCTCGCGGTGTTGAAGGGCAATCTCGCGCCCGATGGCTGCGTCATCAAGCCAAGCGCCTGCGATCCGCGTTTCCTCAAGCACACCGGGCCTGCGCTCGTGTTCGACGACTATCCGTCGATGAAGAAGGCAGTCGATGATCCCGATCTCGACGTCACAGTCGATCACGTGCTGATCCTCCGCAATGCCGGTCCACAGGGCGGGCCGGGCATGCCGGAATGGGGCATGCTGCCGATCCCGACCAAGCTGGTGAAGCAGGGCGTGCGCGACATGGTGCGGCTGTCGGACGCGCGGATGAGCGGCACCAGCTACGGCGCCTGCATCCTGCACGTCTCGCCGGAATCCTATATCGGCGGCCCGCTGGCGCTGGTGAAGAACGGCGACCGCATCACGCTCGACGTCGCCGCGCGCACCATCAATCTCGATGTGCCGGAGGCGGAGCTGGCCAGGCGCCGCGCCGAATGGAAACAGCCCGAGCAGCGCTTCGAGCGCGGCTATGGCTGGATGTTCTCGAAGCACATCAAGCAGGCCAATGAGGGCTGCGACTTCGATTTCCTCGAGACCGGCTTTGGCAAGCCGGTTGGCGAGCCGTCGATTTATTAGTTCATCACACCGTCGTTCCGGGGCGCGAAGCGAACCCGGAACCTCGAGATTCCGGGTTCACGCTTCGCGTGCCCCGGAATGACAGCCGGGGACAAATCATCATGTCAAAACTCAGCGACACCACCCGCAACAAGCTGAAATCCGTCTCCACCGCGACGGTCGCGACCGCGCTGTTCAAGCGCGGTTTCCGCATCCAGATGATCCAGGATGTTCATCCCCTGGGCCCGGATCAGCCGACCATGGTCGGCGAGGCCTTCACGCTGCGCTACATGCCGGCGCGCGAGGACCTCAACAAGATCGAGGTGTTCCGCGATCGCGCGCATCCGCAGCGCAAGGCGATCGAGGAGTGCCCCGTGGGCGCGGTGCTGGTGATGGACAGCCGCAAGGATGCGCGCGCGGCATCGGCGGGCGCGATCCTGGTGACGCGGCTGATGAAGCGCGGCTGCGCCGGCGTCGTCACCGACGGCGGCTTCCGGGATTCGGCCGAGATCGCGCGGCTCGGCTTCCCGGCCTTTCATCATCGCCCGAGCGCGCCGACCAACCTCACGCTGCACCAGGCAATCGAGATCAACGTTCCGATCGGCTGCGGCGATGCGCCGGTGTTTCCCGGCGACGTCATCCTCGGCGACAGCGACGGCGTCATCGTGATCCCGGCGCATCTCGCCGACGAGATCGCCGACGAGACGTTCGAGATGACCGCGTTCGAGGATTTCGTCACCGAGCAGGTCCAGAACGGCCGCGGCATCTTCGGGCTCTATCCTGCGACCGACGAACAGACGCTGAAGGATTTCGCGACGTGGCGGAAGGCGAAGGGGCGATAGCTCGTCGTCTCACAGTACGCTGTCGTCCTTGATAAGCGATCGCCATACATCCCGCCGTCGTCCCTGCGAAAGCAGGGACCCATAACCACAGGGAGGAGTTTGGCGAAGACTGGCAGTTGCGTTGTGTGCCGTGGTACTGTGACTGCCTTGCTCGATAGATCACGCGGTATGGGTCCCGGCCTTCGCCGGGACGACGATGGGGAGGGAGTGCGGCGATTAACTGCGATCCGTAGCCCGGATGGAGCGAAGCTCAATCCGGGGTTCTTGCTTACCTCGCCCCGCTTGCGGGGAGAGGTCGGATTGCATCGCCAGATGCGAGCCGGGTGAGGGGGAGTCTCCGCAAATTCATTTTCACCGAGTTTGCGGAGGCGGCCCCTCACCCCCACCCTCTCCCCGCAAGGGCGGGGCGAGGGAGAAGTTACACCTCAGCCTTCTCAGCCATCCCGACCGCCCACAGCGCGAACGCGTAGACGATCGCGACCTCGTCGAGGCGGTTGAAGCGGCCGGAGGCGCCGCCGTGGCCGGCGCCCATGTTGGTACGCAGCAGCACCGGGCCGCCGCCGCTCATCGTGGCGCGCAGCCGCGCGATCCATTTCGCCGGCTCCCAATAGGTGACGCGCGGATCGGTGAGCCCGCCCATCGCCAGGATCGCCGGATAGTCCTTGGCCGCGACATTGTCGTAGGGCGAATAGGACAGGATGGTGCGGAAATCTTTCTCGCTCTCGATCGGATTGCCCCATTCCGGCCATTCCGGCGGCGTCAGCGGCAGCGTGTCGTCGAGCATGGTGTTGAGCACGTCGACGAACGGCACTTCGGCGACGATGCCGGCGAACAGCTCGCCGGCGCGGTTGGCCACCGCGCCCATCAGCATGCCGCCCGCCGAGCCGCCATGGCCGACGATGCGCTTCTCACCGGTATATTTCGCCTCGATCAGCGCCCGCCCGGCGGCGGCGAAATCGTCGAACGTGTTGGTCTTCTTCTCGCGCTTGCCGTCGAGATACCAGCCCCAGCCCTTGTCGGCGCCGCCGCGGATATGCGCAATCGCATACACAAAGCCGCGGTCGACCAGCGACAGCCGGTTGGCGGCAAACGACGCCGGCATCGCCATGCCGTAGGAGCCGTAGCCATACAGCAAGAGCGGCGCCTTGCCGTCGCGGACAAAGTCCTTGCGATGCAGGATCGAGACCGGCACCTGCGCGCCGTCATGCGAGGTCGCGATGATGCGCGTGGTGACGTAGTCGGCCGGGTTGTGGCCGGACGGGATCTCCTGGCGCTTGCGCAGCACCCGCGTCCGCGTCGCCATGTCGTAGTCATAGACTTCCGACGGCGTGGTCATCGACGAATAGGCAAACCGCAAGCTGGTGGTGTCGAACTCGTAGCCGCCCATGGTGTCGAGCGAATAGGCCGCCTCGTCGAAGGCGATCGCATGCTCCGCGCCGCTGTTGAGGTCGCGGATGATGATCGCCGGCAGCGCATTGGCACGCTCCAGCCGCACCATGTGGCCGGCATAGAGCTCGACGTCGAGCACATAGACGCCTTCGCGATACGGGATCAGGTCGCGCCAGTTGCTGCGCTCGGGCGCGGTGAGCGGCGCGGTGACGACCTTGAAGTCGATGGCGTCGTCGGCGTTGGTCAGGATGAACAGCTCGTCGCCGCGGTCGGCGATCGAATATTGCACGCCTTCCTCGCGTGCCGCGACCAGCCGCGGCGGCGCGTCGGGATTGGAGAGATCGATCAGCCGCTGCTCCGAGGTCTCGTGGTCGCCGCCCGCGATCACGCAGAAGCGGCCGCTCGCGCTCTCGTGCAGGTGGGTGAACCAGCCGGAATCCTGCTCCTCATAGATCAGGATGTCGTCGGCCTGTTTGGTGCCGAGCTTGTGCCGCCACACCTGCATCGGCCGGTGATTGTCGTCGAGCTTGACATAGAAGAAGCTTTTGGAATCCGCGGCCCACACCACGCCGCCGTCGGTCTCCTCGACGAGATCGTCGAGATCGCCGTCGGTGGCCCAGTCGCGCACCCGGATCGAGAAATATTCGGAGCCCTTGGTGTCGGCACTCCAGGCGTGCAGGCGGTGATCGCTGGAATGCCGGCTGCCGCCGAACTTGAAATATTTGTGGTCCTTCGCCAGCGCGTCGCCGTCGAGCACGACATGGGCCTCGCCGCCGTCGCGCTGCGTGCGGCAGTACAGTTCGTGCTGGCCGCCCTCGCGGAACTTGCGGAAATAGGCGAACGGGCCGTCCGGCGACGGCACGCTGGAATCATCCTCCCTGATCCGCCCACGCATCTCCTTCACCAGCCGCTTCTGCAACGCGTCGGTATGGCCGAGCAGGCTCTCGGTGTAGCCGTTCTCGGCCTCGAGATAGGTGCGGATATCGGGATCGAGGATCGAGGGATCGCGCAGCACCTCCTGCCATTTCGGATCCTTGATCCACGCATAGTCGTCGGTCACCGCAATGCCGTGGGTGGTGAAGGAATGCGGCCGGCGCGGCGCGACCGGGGGCGATGTTGTGCTGGCGGATTTGGTCACACGATCCTCATGGTGCGGGGTTCCGCTCTATATCGGGATGAATGTGGCAATTGCCAGATGGGGCGGGCATCCTTGGTTGCCTCGTCATTGCGAGCGAAGCGAAGCAATCCATCGTTCCCCGAAGGGATAGAATGGATTGCTTCGTCGCTTCGCTCCTCGCAATGACGACGTGGTTAGGGCGAGCTACCCGTTCCGCAGCCGCGCGCCGGCATTGCCGCCGGACATCGGAATCCGGTTCACTGCCAGCACCACGGCGAAGGTGATCACCAGCATCGCGATGCCGAGCACCGCGATCGCGGCGAGGTCGCCGCCTTCGTTGAGGTCGTAGATCAGGACCGAGAGCACCTTGGTCTGCGAGGTGAACAGCACGATCGCCGCCGACAGTTCCCGCATCACGCCGATGAAGATGAAGCACCAGGTCGCGATCACGCCGGTGCGCAGCAGCGGCGCGGTGATCTGGCGCAGCGCCTGCAGCCGGGTCGCGCCGAGGATGCGGCTTGCCTCCTCGAGCTCGGGATGGATGGTTGCGAACGCCGCCTGCAATTGCTGATAGGCGGACGGCAAATTGATGGTGAGGAACGCCAGCAGCAGGATCCACAGCGTGCCGTAGAGCACGAAGGGCGGCCGCGTGTAGCTCAGGAACAGGCCGACGCCGAGCACGATGCCGGGCACCGCGACCGGCGCGGTGGCGAGGAAGCCGAGCACGCGGTGGCCCGCGATCACCTTGCGCGTCGTGACATAGGCGATGACGAGCGCGAGGATGGTGCCGATCGTCGCGGTCGCGGTGCCGAGGATCACGGTGTTCTTGAGCGCGAGCTGGGTCGACGACAGCTCGGTGAACACGAAGACGATGTTGTGCAGCGTCGCCGTCGACGGCGTCACCAGCGTGGTCGCGTTCGGCGAGAATGCGGCGTTGAGCAGCGCGAGGTAAGGCAGGAATACCGGGTTGAGCAGCACCAAGAGGCAGAAGCCGAGCGCCGCCCAGCGCCAGCCGCGCAATTCCACCCGGCGCGGCGCGCCATATTTGCCGCCGATCACCGAATAGCCGCGGCGGCCGAGCAGCGCCTTCTGGCCCTGCAGCAGCAGGATGGTCAGCACCAGCAGCGGCACCGCGGCGGCGGCCGCGAGCTCGAGCTTCGGCGGATATTGGAACAGGCTCCAGATCTTGGTCGTCATGGTGTGGAAGCCGGCCGGCAGCGCCAGGATCGCCGGCGAGCCGAACAGCGTCATCGCCTGCAGGAACGCGATCAGCGCGCCCGCGACCAGCGCGGGCAGCGCGAGCGGGATCGTCACCCGCCGCGCGGTGGTCCAGGCATTGCCGCCGAGGATCGCGGAGGCATCTTCCAGCTCGCCCGGCATGGTGTCGAGCGCATTGGCCACCAGCACGAACACGAACGGGAACGTGTAGCAGGAGATCACGAAGATGATCCCGGTCATCGAATAGATGTTGAACAGCGCGTCGGCGTCCTCGCCGGCGAACAGCCGGTAGAGCTGGTTCAATAGCCCGGAATTCGGCGCCGCCAGCAGTTCCCAGGCGACCGCGCCGAGAAACGGCGGCGTCACGAACGAGGCCGTGACCAGTGCGCGGATGGTCTGCCGCCCCGGCATGTCGGTGCGCGACACCAGCCAGCTGATCGGCGCCGCGACGATGCAGCAGATCAGCGCCGACGTGGTCGCGATGATCGCCGTCGTCAGCAGCGGATCGAGGAAATCGGGATTGCTGAACAGCGTGACGAAGTTTTGCAGCGTCGGATGCCGGCTCTTGTCGGTGAAGGCGAACACCGCGAGCCACGACAGCGGCAGCAGGATCAGCAGGATGAGCACCGCCGCGAACAGCCACAGCACGGGGCGTGTCCAGTCGATGCGGGGGCGGGAGGCGGGGGAGGTGGTTGTTGTTGTCATGTTGACCCGCGGTGAACTGTCTCAGCTCCCTCGCCCCGCTCTTGCGGGGTCGAGACGAGCGAAGCTCGCTCTTGGAGGGTTGGGGTGAGGGGCCGCTTCCGCGGATACCGGATGCGCGGAGAGTCCCCCTCACCCGCCGCGCATCTTGCGATGCGCGTCGGCCTCTCCCCGCAAGCGGGGCGAGGCAAAAAAGCGTGCGCCGCGACCTTCATCGCTCACACCCGAAACAGCCGCGCATAGCGCGTCTTGATCTCTTCGGTCATTGCTTCCACCCCCGCCGGATCCTCTTTCATCAGCTTGATGTCGGAAAGCTTGCGTCGGCCGGCCTTCGGCTGCACCTGGGCGTGCAGCGAATATTGGCCGGTGAAGTCGACGAAGAATTGCTGGGTCGCGCGGGTGTGCAGCCAGGCCTGGAACAGCTTTGCGGCGTTCGGATGCGGCGCACCGGCGAAGATGCCTGTGGGACCCGAGATCGTCGGCGTGCCCTCGGTCGGATAGACCGGCTCGACCGGTTGTCCGGCTTCCTTCAGGAGCACGATGCCATATTCATTGCCGTCGGCCATCACGGCGCGCTCGCCGAGCGAGAGCTTTTTCGGCGGATCGGTGGAGGACTGCACCTGCATCACGCGCTGCTTGGATAGTTTCTCCAGATACGGCCAACCGAGCTCGCGCACGATCTGGAACGTGGTGGTCATGATGGTGCCGCTATAGGCCGGATGGCCCTTCACCATCTTGCCCACCCATTTCGGGTCGAGCAGGTCGGCAAAGCTCTTCGGCGCGTCCTCCACCTTCACCAGATTGGTGTTGTAGGCGATCGACGACAGCCACAGCCGCGTGGTCACGGCCATGCCGTCGGGGTCGCGATAGTTGTCGGGAAAATGCTTCGCGACGTCTTCGGGCACGAACGGCATCAGCCAGCCGCTCTTCTTCCAGGGGATGAAATGCGAGGCATCGGCGCTGTTGACGACGTCGGCGGCGTGGATGTTGGAATCGAATTCCTGCGCCACGCGCTGGAACAGCCGCTCCGAGCCTGAGCGCTCGATCTGTACGGTGATGCCGGGATAGGCGGCCTCGAACGCCTTGCCGAGCTTTTCGCCGACCGGCAGGTCCATCGACGAATAGAACACGAGCTTGCCTTCCTTGGTCGCGGCGGCGACGAGATCGGGCGTGATCGCGACCGGCTCGGGTGCGGCGGCGCGTGCCGGTGACGCGAACACCGGGCCGACCGCAAGCACTGCAGAGCCTTTCAGGACATCGCGTCTGGAAATCGGCTTCCGCATCGCGTCGCTCCGTTTCTTGTTATCATCGGCTCAGCGCCCGGCAGCGCGCGGGCGGCAAGGTCAGCCACACCTCGCTGCCCTTCTCGACTGCGGTTTCCGTCGGCGTGGTTACCCGCAGCGCCGTGCCGTCGGCGGTCTCCACCATGTAGTCGCGGTTCATGCCGAGATAGACCTGCCGCGTCACGATGGCTTTGAGCGTGTTCTGCGCTGCCGCGGGCGGTTGCGTCGCGAGCTGGATCTCGTGCTGGCGGATCGCGACCGGCGCACTCTGGCCGGTCGTCAGCGTGGCGCCGACCACCTCGAGCGTTGCGCCGGCGAACTCCACGTGGTTCGCATCGCGCGCGGTGCCCTTGATCACATTGGCGGCGCCGATGAAGCGCGCGACGAATTCGGATTCCGGCCGCGCATAGATGTCCTCAGGCGCGCCGAGCTGGTCGATCTTGCCGGCATTCATCACCGCGATCAGGTCGGCGGTCGTCATCGCCTCGGACTGGTCGTGGGTGACGTAGACCGTGGTGTAGCGATATTCGTCGTGCAGGCGGCGGATCTCGAACCGCATCTCCTCGCGCAGATTGGCGTCGAGATTCGACAGCGGTTCGTCGAGCAGCAGCGTCTCGGGACCGACGATCAGCGCGCGCGCCAGCGCGACGCGCTGCTGCTGGCCGCCGGAAAGCTCGCCCGGATAGCGCTGCGCCAGTGGTTCCAGCTTGGTGGTCGCCAGGATCGCGGCGAGCTTTTTGGCGATGGTGTCGCGATCCATTTTGCGCAAGCGCAGGCCGTAGACGATGTTCTCCGCCACCGTCATATGCGGCCACAGTGCGTAGCTCTGGAAGATCATCGACATGTTGCGCTGCTCGGGCGGCAGCGTGCGCGCCTTCGATGACACCACGCGCTCGCCGACGCGGATCTCGCCGTCGGATGGTTCGAGGAACCCGGCGATCAGCCGCAGCGTGGTGGTCTTGCCGCAGCCGGACGGCCCGAGCAGGCAGACCAACTGGCCATGATCGATCGTGAGCGAAACATCATCAACCGCGACAAACGATCCAAACCGCTTGACCAGGCCGCGCAATTCCACCGATGCCAAGCGGTCCCTCCATTTTGTTGTGTCGCAGGGATCCGTGCCCGGCTGTTGCCGGCAGTAAAGCGGAAAATGATGGCGACGAAAAGTGCTCGTGCCCCGTCAAAAAGTCGTGGCACCTCTTCGTTGCGTTATTCCCCGACCACTCTTCCGTCATCCTGAGAGCCTGACTGAAAAATGGGTGAGTGATCTCAGTGGGGTGTGATTCCATCGGATTTGCAAAGATTCGAGGGAGAGCACGATGCCCTGGACCAAGATCACTCGGGAGCAATATCGGCGGGACGATCTGCGTTATGCAAGCGATATGACCGATGCGGAGTGGGCGCTGATCAGACGCCTGTTGCCGCGAGCGAACCGGCGCGGCCGGCCGCGTAAGACGGAGCTGCGTCGTGTGATCGAAGCGATCCTCTATATCGTTTCGACCGGCTGCCAGTGGCGGGCGTTGCCGCAGGAGTTCCCGCCCTATTCGACGGTGCAGGGCTATTTTTATAGATGGCGGGATACAGGCCGGTGGCAGAGGATTGTCAGCGTGCTTGTCCGACGGGCGCGAAAAAAGCTTGGACGGACACCGAAGCCGACGGCAGCCGTGATCGACAGTCAAAGTGCGCCGACCACCCAAGCTGGTGGACCGCGCGGCTACGATGCAGGCAAGCGCATCTACGGCCGCAAGCGGCACATTGTGACGGATACCAATGGCCTCCTCCTCGGGGTTCATGTTCATCCCGCCAACGTTCAGGACTGCCATGGCGCCGTACCGCTGCTGAAGAACGTGCGGATGAACTTCCCCCGGCTGCGCCACGTCTTTGCCGACCGGGTCTACCGCGGAAATCAACTCCTCGACGCGCTCTCAGACTGCGGTCCATGGACTGTCGAGATCGTCGAGCGGCCTCAAGGCGTCAAAGGCTTCCAGCTTCTGCCGAGGCGGTGGGTGGTTGAACGCACATTCGCTTGATTCGGCAGATGCCGCCGCCTCGCCAAGGACTTCGAGGCGACGGTGGCAACCGAAGCTGCCTGGCTGCTGATTGCACACATCAGGCTCCTGACCCGCAGACTCGCGGCTGCAGCTAAGGTTGGGTGATTTATGAGTCAGACTCTGAGGAGCGCGCTCTTGCGCGCGTCTCGAAGGATGCACGGCCCGGATCTCTCGGCGTGCTCCGATTCTCTCGCGGCGGGGGCGTGGCCGCCGATCCTTCGAGACGGCCGCTCCGCGGCCTCCTCAGGATGACGGGGAAGGGGTCGTTCTGCGTCGATGAGCCAGTCGGCTGATCGTGGCCCAATCCAGCCGAATCAATGCTTCCTTCTTCGCCCGACTCCAGCCCTTGATCTGCCGCTCGGCCGCGATGCCATCGGTGATGCGCTCGAAATACTCCGACCAGACGAGGACGACCGGTCGGCGATTATGAGTGTAGCCTGGGAAAGCACCCGTATCGTGTTGTTCGATGCGCGGCGCGAGATCGTCGCCCGTGGCACTGCCGACGTAGAAGGACTCGTCGGCGCAGCGAAGCATGTAGACGTAGATGCCCATGCGATAATCCATGCAGACCGCGCGAGGGCATCATGGTGCAATCATCGCCACGGTCAATAGGATGAGCGTCTATCTCTGATCCCGCGGACGCCTATCCCGTCATCCTGAGGTGCGAGCGGAGCGAGCCTCGAAGGATGCACGGCCCGGCTATTTCCGCGCACTCCGATTCGCTCGCGGCGGGAGCGCGGCCGTCGATCCTTCGAGACGCCCGCCTTTGGCGGGCTCCTCAGGATGACGGGTTAAAGCCTCAGACCGCCTCGGCCTACGCCTTCACGTTCTCGCCGAGCCACTGGATGGCCGCGTCGGCGCCGGCCTTGCCGTGCGGGATGTTCAGCGCTGTCAGCGCGACCTCGACGACGCCGAGGGTGCCGAGGATCATCGGAGCGTTGACGTGGCCCATATGCGCGATGCGGAAGGCCTGGCCCTGCAAATCGCCGATGCCGGTGCCGAGCACCACGCCGCATTTCTCCTTGGCGTAGCGCTGGATCGCGGCGGGGTCGGCGCCCTTCACGGTCACCGTCGTCACCGTGTTGGAACGCTCGGCGGGCTCGGTGATGTTGAAGCCGAGCACCTGTCCCTCGGCCCAGACCGCGACCGCGCGGCGCACGGCTTCGCCGAGCAGCCGATGCCGCAGATGCGCATTCTCCAGGCCTTCGGCGTGCAGCATGTTGATCGCCTCGCGCAGCGCGAACAGCAGATGCACCGGCGCGGTGCCTGCATATTTGCGGTAGTGCTCGCTGCCCTCGCGCTCGGTCCAGTCCCAATAGGGCGTGCGCAGATTGGCTTTCTTGTGGGCGTCCCAGGCGCGGTCACTGGCGGCGACGAAGCCGAGGCCGGGCGGTGTCATCAGGCCCTTCTGCGAGCCCGACATCGCGACGTCGACATACCATTTGTCCATCTCGAACGGCATGCAGCCGAGCGAAGCCACGGTGTCGACCATGAACAATGCAGGATGGCCGGCGGCCTTGATCGCCCTGCCGATCGCCTCGATGTCGTTATAGGCGCCGGACGCGGTGTCGACCTGCACCACGAGGATCGCCTTGATCGTGTGCTCCTTGTCGCGCCGCAGCCGCTCCTCGACCTCGGCCGGACGGATCGCGCGGCGCCAGTCGCCCTTCAGCACTTCGACCTCGGCGCCCATCGCGGCCGCAGCCTGGCCCCAGCCGATCGCGAAACGCCCGCTCTCCAGCACCAGCACCTTGTCGCCGCGCGACAGCACGTTGGAGAGCGTCGCCTCCCAGGCGCCGTGGCCGTTGGAGATGTAGATGTAGGACTTGCCCTGGGTGACGAACAGCTTCGAGAGGTCGCGCAGCAGGCTCTCAGTCAGTTCGACCATCTCGTTGGAGTAGATGTCGAGCGCCGGGCGGTGCATTGCCTGCAGCACCTGATCGGGCATCGTGGTGGGCCCGGGGATGGCCAGAAATTCCCGGCCCGCGCGAACGGTCATCGTCCTGTTCCTTTTGGATAAAGCGCGCAAATCATGCGTGTGAGGGGTCAAGCGCGGAGACTATTCCATCGCGGCTTCGATTGCGAGCAGGACGAAGCAATCCAGCGTTTCCAAAACCGCGGGACACGATGCTATTTGCCGATCGATTCGACGACCGCGCGCCAGATCTGGTCCTTCAACTCGGTCGCGGCGGGGCTCGGGAGCTGCTCGACGGTGCCGTTGTTCTTGCGGCAGGCCTCGACCAGCCGCAGCACCCAGATTTCGCCGTCGGTGTAATAGGGATCGCCGCCGCCATTGCGGCCGTTGAAGGTCGGGCCGATGCCGGTGACCTGATATTTCGCGGTGACCATGCCGGCGGACTCGAGGTCAGTGGCAAGCAGCGCGCGTTCGGCGTCGAGATCGGCCGCGATGTGATGCGTCACCGCGCCGGTGTAGTGGCTGACGCCGACGCTGCGGTCGAGCGTCGCAGCGCCCAGCCAGACCGGACGTTTCTCCTCGCCCTGGTCGAGCACCTTCCAGAAGCGGACATGGTTGCGGCGGTCCGCGCTCGATCCGACCGGCCGCTCGAAGGCGAGATCCTCGCGGCGGTCTAGATAGAACAGGTTGCTCACCGGCGCATCCTTGTAGGGACGATCGAGCAGCACGCTGCCCACGATCTCGATGGAGGATTTCAGCGTCACCGGATCGGCCGGAAACCAGCCGGCCTCGTGCATCGCGCAGACCACATCCTTGGTGTCGCCGATCAGCCCGACATTCATCGGATCGCCGGGAATGCCCTGCGCGGTGCGCGTCACCATCGGCAGATTGGCGAGGCCCTTCTGATGCTCGTAATGCGTCCACAGTGCCGGCAGCAGCAGATAGGCTGCGATCAGGTAGATCGCCAGGACGAGCAGCAATGCCATCTGCGCTTGCCTGAGGCGGCTGCGCCGGCGCACGGAAGGCGGATCGATCTCGACATCGGTCATGCCGTGGTCCTTCACCTCTCCCGCTTGCGGGGGTCGAGACGAGCGAAGCTCGCTCTTAGGTCGGATTGTATCGAAGATGCAATCCGGGTGGGGGCTTTCTCCTCATAAAGAGCGTCGCAAGCTACAACTCAATCGCACTTCCGACTAGCGCCGCGTCTCGCGGCAGCCGGCGGCTTCGGCCTCCTCGACCGAGCAGAACCAGCGCGTGCCCTTGCTGATCTTCATTTCGATCTTGGCGTACCAGCGGCTGGTCCGCTGGTGAAAGATGCATTCGCCGGAGCGGTTGACGTTGCCCTTGATGGTGCAGTCGGGCGAGGGCGCCACCGGGCCGGAGGCCGAGGCGAGCAGGATCGCGTTGGCGCCATCCGGCGGCTTCACCGCGCCGAGCACGGTGGTCTTCTTGTTGCGCACCCGCCAGTCCCACGGCGCGATGAAGGCGCCCTGCCACATCCCGGCTTTTGCCTCACGCGCGGCCTTCTCGTCGGCTTCGTAGTCATGCGAGGCGCGGGTGTAGGCCAGCGCCCAGCCGCTCGCGACCAGCCATTTCTGGATGTCCTCGCCGTCGACCTCGCAGCGCGCGATGGTGCGGCCGCGACGATCGACCGAGCGGGCGTGGCAGGTCCAGCTCTTGCTGCCGGCATGCTTGATCAGCTCGTCGCGCGCCGCGACGCCGCAGGTCCAGCGCTCGCCTTTGGTGTTGAGGCAGAGCTGGTCGGTCGACGGCGCGTCGACGCCTGCGAGCCGGATGCGGACGCTGCCGATCATGAGCTGGTCGCCGTCGCGGATCTTCGGCACGCCGGTGATGTCGGCGGCGACAGCCAGCGTCGGCAGCGAGAGCAGCAGGCCCGCGGTGAGCAGCGTCTTGAACATCGGCGTTCCCGGCCAGGTTCTTGTCGTACAAATGGCTTTTAGCGTGCAGAGGTCAGTGCCCAACGATTGTGCGGGCAATTGGGCAACCGTGCCAGTGCTGTTGCGTTTCCGCCAGTTTCAACTTCGCGTCATTGCCCTGCGAATGCGCTATTCGCCTTCCGAAATTCTGTAGCCCGGATGGAGCGAAGCGCAATCCGGGATGGTCTTTCCGGTGAGGCGGCCCCGGATTACGCTGCGCTCCATCCGGGCTACGAAACGTTCGCCATTCGCTTCCGGGCCAGCGCCAGCGCCATCAGCACGAACGCCGAGGTCACCTCCGGCCCGCCGACCAGGATGCGGGTCGGCGTCTTCATCTTATTCCACTCATAGGCCCGGTAGGGCCCCTTGCGGCCGCCCTCGCCGAGGCCCTGCACGATGCAGTGCAGCGCCGGCGTGAAGGTCGAGATCTCGGCGCCGAGATGCGCCAGCGCCATCAGCGCCAGCGCGGCGTCGAACGGGTTCATCTCGTGGGCGATCAGCTCGTGCGTGACATAGCCGAGCACGCGGGCGCGGATCAGCGCGAACACGTTGCCGGGATCGATGATGCGCTGCGCCGCCAGCGGCAGCGCGACGAAGGCGGCATAGCAGCGGCCGAAATAGGCCGAATAGAGCTCGGGCAGATAATAGATGTGCGAGCGCGGATTTTTAAACGCGCCGCTTTCGACCAGATTCTTCTGGAAGGCGATGATGCGATGCACGGTCTCCAGCCGCTGCGGCGTCTCGATGATCTGCCAGCGGGCGAGGTTGCGGAACGAGACCTCGAGGATGTCGAGGTTCAGCGTCGGATCGAGGTCGTTGCCATAGGGCCGCTCGCCGGCGAGATTGTCGATCCAGGTGACGACGCCGCCCTCGTAATCGATGTTGTCGTTGAGCGGCACGGTGACGCGCGGCTCGTTGGCGCCCGATCGCACCTGGTAGCCGCGGTAGAAGTCGAGCAGCGGCTGCTGCAGGATCGGATCGTCGGAGCCGGCCTGGGTCGCGGCCGAGAACGAGCACGCCGTGGTGTCGCAGTCCGGCACATAGATGCCGAAGCCGAGATCCTGCTTGATCTGGGCGAAGAAGCGCGAGAAGCGCGGATGCGGGCCCGGCGCCAGCGCGGTGATGACCTTCACCGTCGAGCCGTCATGCGACGGCACCTCCTCGGCGCTGGTCTTGAGGCAGAAATCCACCATGTCGGCGATCGCGCGCCGCGCGGTAACAGCTTCATCCGGCGAGGCGAGCCCGGTCTCGACGAAGCCGAGCAGCGCCTCGGTGAAGAAGGCGTCGTAATAGGCCGAGCGGTGGCGGATCTGCACCGGCTCCCACATCGGCTCGGCGATGCCGCGCCAGGCCGGATTGATCAGTGCGCGCGCCGGCGAATGCGCGATGAATATCCGCGCCAGATTGAACAGCAAGGTCGAGTTCTTGTAGCCGCGTGCGTTTAGCCCGGTCAGCGCCATCAGCAGCTCACGTCCGCCCACGTCGGGGTCGCCGATCAGGTTGAAGGCGGCATAGGTCGGGATGAAGCCGTTCCTGCCGAACGAGCGCAACAGATGCGCGCCGGTCAGGCGGATCACGCGGTCGATCTCGGCGATCTCTGGCGGGCGGCCAGGTGCGGTCGCGGCGGGCGGTGCCGGATGGCGCACGCCGATACCGTCCATCAATGCCGCGACGGGCGTGCCGATCGCGGCCCAGTCCGGCGCCGCGACGTCGCGCGCCGCAGTGAGCGCCGCGCGCAGGCCGGCAAGACGGTCGGGATCGTTGAGCGCGGGCAGGCCGGTGCGGCGGAGCAGCGCGCGCAGCGGCGGATTGCCGAGCGCGGTCCGGTAGAATTTTCCGAGATGGGCATCGCCGCCGCGATAGGCCTGCAGCACGGGGTCGCAGACCTCGTACAGCGACGGGCCGTCCTTTTGGGCGGTCAGCGACCGGCACACTGCGCCTGCGATCTCGTGAAGGCCCAAGAAGCTCAAAGAATCCCCTTTCCCGAGGAACCGGTTAACGCCGCCGCCCGACGGAGTTTCCTGTCGCTCTGCCCCAAACTCGCAAGCCCTTGGAAAGCTACATGAATCGCCACAAAACACAAATGTGACTGAGGTCACGTAACGGGATCTTAACGGCGTCAATGGCCTCTGCCGGGCGGCAGCATGCGGCAATTCGGGTTGCCCCGGGCGGCCGTCCGGGTTAAAGGAGCGTTTGTTGCGGCGCCGCAAATTGAGCTCAATTCAACGGCACACACACCTCAACCCCATTAAACCTGAACGTCTTTGACGCGACTAACTGGCGCGATCTTCGCTTGAGCGCCATCGGGATAAGAATTGGGACTTAGGAACGCTATGGACCTTAGGCAGCTTCGCATTTCCCGCCGCACCATCGCCGTCTGCGTCGCGGTGGCCGGCACGGTGTCGCTGGCGATTGGCGCCCATGCCGCGCTCAACAAGCGCACCCTCGATGTCGCCAAGGGTGGCGACAAGGTCGCCTCCACCGAGCTGACCGGCAGCATTCCGGCAGGCACTTCCCGCCTCGCGCTGATCATCGGCAACGGCCATTATCCGGACGCCGCGGCGCCGCTGGCCCAGCCGATCAACGATGCCCGCACCCTGTCGTCGGCGCTGCGCCGCGAGGGCTTTGACGTCGACGTGGTCGAGGATGCGACCAAGGACGACATGTTCCGCGCGGTCGAGCGCATGAAGGCCAAGATTCGCCCCGACACCGTCGTGATGCTGTTCTTCGGCGGCTACGGCGTGCAGGTCGGCCGCGAGAGCTACATGATCCCGGTCGATGCCACGATCTGGAAGGAAGCCGACGTCAAGCGCACCGGCGTCAGCGTCGAGTCCGTGCTCGATGCGATGAAGGAGCGCGGCGCCAAGGCCAAGCTCGTCGTGCTCGACGCCTCGCGCCGCAATCCCTATGAGCGCCGCTTCCGGGCGTTCTCGCACGGTCTCGCCCCGATCAGCCCGCCGGAGAACACCATCGTGCTGAGCTCGGCGACGCCGGGCAAGGTCGCCGACGACAGCAAGGCGCCGAACAGCGTGCTGGTCTCCGAGCTGCTCAACAACCTCAACGCCCAGGCCGGCGCCGAAAGCGCCTTCAACAAGACCCGCGTCGCGATCTCGCGTGCCAGCGAAGGCGAGCAGGTGCCGAGCGTGTCGTCGTCGCTGCTGGAAGACATCAAGCTCGGCGGCTGAGCTTCCTTTGCTCTATCCACACGTCGTCCCGGCGAAAGCCGGGACCCATAACCACAGGGCCGCATTGTTGAAGCGCGCTGTGGCGACAGCTCTTCAGACAATTCACATTGGTGGTTATGGGTCCCGGGTCGCGCGGAGCCTGTCATCGGGCGGCGCTTTGCGCCGACCCGTTGGCTTGCCCGGGACGACACCGTGGATGTAGCGCCGCCTACTTCGCATCCGCGCTGGCGCCGACCGGCCGCACCGGATCGCCCTCGCGCAGCAGCGCGCCGGCGCGGGCGACGACGATGTCGCCTTCCTGGATGCCGTCGCGGATCTCGACCTGCCCGGCCGACATCAATCCGGTCTCGACCCGCCGCGTCTCGACGCGGCCGCCGCGCACCACCTGCACAACGGTGCCCGCGGTGGAATAGAGGATCGCGGTCAGCGGCACCGCGACGCCGCAGCTCTGCCCGGTCTTGATCTGGGCGCGGCCGGACGAATTCACCAGCAGCCGCTTGTTCGCGCCGATGCCGATGAACACCTGGCCGAGCTGGCTGTTCGGCTCGACCGTCGGCGCGATCCGCCGCACCTTGCCGTCGAGATCGCCGGCGCCGAGGACCTTGAGCTGCGCCGTCTGCTCGGTCTTCAGCTTGGCGATGTCGCGGGTCGGCACCATGCCGACCAGATCGTACTCGCTCTTGGCGATGATCGAGAACAGCGCGTCCTTGCCCGAGGCCGGCGCGCCGACGATCGCCGTTGAGCCCGAGATCGTGCCCGCCACCGGCGCCGTGACGTTGACCGAGTTGGCGCCGTCGGTCAGCTTCGCCAGCACCTGCCCTGCGGTGACGGTGTCGCCGGGATCGACCATCACCTCCGCCACCTTCAAGCCAAAACGGTCGGGCCGGATTTGCTGCTCGTCGCGCGGCAGCACGATGCCCGAAACCTCGACGATATTGCCGAAGCAGAATTTCGAGGCCCTCAGCACCGTCACCGCCGCGCCCTTCGGCACGGCGTCGGCCTCGCCCGCGGCAAGCGCGGGAGAGGCCGCGAGCACGAGCAGCGCGGAGGCGGCAAGGGCTGAGGCGCGCGTGCGAGGCAAAATCATCGGCAAACTATTCCCAAAATGAGGGCCTCCTGAATACCAGATGCCGCCTGGCCGAGCCAGCCGCCTGCACTGCCTCGGCCGGCCCCGCATCCGCCGCCAGCTCCAGCTTCGCCAACTCCTCGGCGCGCCAGATGTGCCGCAGGATTTCCGGGTTGACCCGATCGGCATGCGTCACCGGCAGCATGTGGCCGGCACCCGGCAGATGCCGCAACTCGGCGCCATCGATCAGCGTGGCGAGTTTCGCGACAATGCGCTGCGTCACATAGGGCGACAGCCCGCCAGAGATCAGCAGCGTCGGCACCTTCAAGGTACGCGCGGCTTCCGCCACTCCGTTAAGGTCGAGCGCGGCGCTGAAATCGCACGGCAGCTTGTCGGCCTGCTCGATCATCCGCAGCCGCCCGCTCGGCGAGAACTGCTCGCGCGGCCCGGAGCCGGCCCAGAACGCGGTGAACGCCTCGACCGCCTCCATCACGGCGCCGTCGACAATATCCCTTGAGACGATCTGCGCGATCCGCGCGAAGCGGTCGTACAGCCGCGCATCGGTGGGCGTGTCGCGCAGCAACGTGGGTAACACCGGCTCGATCAGCGTCAGGCTGCGAATGTGCTGCGCATAAGGCGAGGCGGTCGCCAGCCGAAACGCGATCGCCCCGCCATAGGAATGCCCGATCAGATGGATCGGCCCGTCGGCCCTGGCGAGCCAGGGCTCGAGCCGCGCGATCTCGCCGTGCAGCGTCCGCGGCCAGTCGCGCCCGCAGGCCGCAACGCCATAGCCGGAAATATCCGGCGCCATGAACCGGTCGCCGCCGAGCGCCGTCGCAAGCTTGGTCCATTGCCGTCCCGACCCCAGCGAGCAATGCAGCGCCACCACCGACGCCGCCGCGTGCGTCCCATCCAAACCCGTCATCAAACCCTTCCTTCTTGTTCTTGTTGTCGCCGGACGCGCGTTCGCACGCGCCCGTCATGACGCGAGCGAGGCGGGGGAGGGCTTATTCCTGGGAGGGGTGGGGGCGGTCGTGATCGTGATTGGGGAGGCAACAGGATTCACTGGATGGTGATGTTGAGGCTCGTGGCAGTCGGCGCCCGGCGCTTCCCTGCGCCCTCTCCTATATGAGGGTGGTTGATCGCATGACTCGGGCGCGGTGGCGTCGCGGGATGCGGGCGTGTGCTTCTCCCCTCGGGTCTCTCCCTTGGCTATTTGATTGTTGAATCAGGAACGGGGCCACATATTCAATGTCGTCCCGGCGAAGGCCCATAGGCGCTAAGATAGTTTGATCATAGTCTGATAGTGGCGCTTATGTCTGGGTGGCTCGCGTAGATGTCGCCGGAGAGCGTGACTGGCTCTGCAGAGTAGAGCGATTGCGGGCTGTGGAATGATCGCTTGCCGTAG
Organism: Bradyrhizobium sp. USDA 4538; assembly: GCF_024171045.1. Lineage (NCBI taxonomy): Bacteria > Pseudomonadati > Pseudomonadota > Alphaproteobacteria > Hyphomicrobiales > Nitrobacteraceae > Bradyrhizobium > Bradyrhizobium sp. USDA 4538. The sequence goes on along the minus strand of NZ_JALJZE010000001.1, from coordinate 3,397,347 downwards.
CGAAGCTACGAGCTGGCGCAGCAGACGCCACGTCACTGGGTGGGTCAGGCGGCGTCGGCCAAGCGGGGAGAGTCTTCGAGTTCGTCGACGAGCGGCTCGAGCAATAGAATGATCAGCAGATGAGCGAGGATATGGGGTCTGGCGGACCGCTCGTCGGTTCCGGGAGGTCCCTTCAGGCCAATCAGGCTTTTCAGCCGCTTGAAGCCGAGCTCAATGCGCCATCGCAGCCGATAGAGGGCGAGGATATCTGCAGTCGTGAAGTCCTCTGGCCTGAGTGAGGTCACCAGGATCACCCAATCTGCGGCGTCAAGTGTTTGCCTGGAGAGCTGATGACCTCCCTTTTGTGCAGTCCGGCGCGCCTTGCGTCGCGCAGCCGCAGCAGCTTGCGCCGGCTTCTTCGCGGCAACCAGACGCACTGCGAGCGGCGGCGCACCTGACTTGCGCTTTATCCAAATCGGCCGATCGATCAGGCCACGCGCCGAGGCGTTGCGCAGTTCGGCAGTGAGGTCAACAAGATTACCTTCGGCATCGAGCCAGCGCGCGCTCTTCCAGCCGGCCCGGATCACGAAGTCCGCATCGGCATCGACGAGATGCGCCATGCGCTCCGGTTGCAGATAGGCGCGATCGGCAAGACGGATCTCACTGGCAACCGCCGGTATCCGATCCAGCGTCTCGCCCGCTCGCTGATCGGTCAGTTCGAAGTGACCAAAGCGCTCCTGCGGAAGATCGAACGCGCTATGGATACGCCACACTGCGTTCTTGTTCCTGCCGCTCGTCCCAGCCTTGGGGACCGTCGTGGCGTCAACAATACGGATCAGACGACCGCGGCTCGCCTTCGGCGCCGCGGCGGCAAGCGCCTGCTCGACCAAGATTGCCAGCCAATCTCCGCACTGACGTAAGCGATACAACAGAGCCACGTTGGAGATATCGACAAGCCCAACCGACGTGGCCCATGCCGCCGTCAACCGCAGCCCTTTCTCACCAAGGCAATAAGCCAAGATCAGGCGCAGCAAGTCGACCGCATTGCTGATCTCCCGCGGACGGACAAACGCCTTCGTCTTGCGCGCGCTAATGTTCAGAGCCTCGGCTCCGCCAAGTCGGGCGACAACGCGCGCCCAATCTTTGTTCACAAGCGATTCGTGTGCCATTCCATCTTGGAATCACAAGCGAATCCAAGGCGCAAATCCTATTTTAGCGCCTATGGGCGAAAGCCGGGACCCATTACCCCGAATGATGGTTGTGGTGCGAAGCTGGGGCCGCAGAGTCGCGCACCAATTTCACCCTGTGGTTATGGGTCCCGGCTTTCGCCGGGACGACGTGGGAGAGAGTGTGCCGCTTACTCCGCGGCCGCTTCCGCTGATGGCTCGCCCTTCCAGCTGAGGATCTCCGCGGCGAGGATCGGATGGTTGAATCCCTTCAGCACGAGGTCGTCGATGGCGCGGCCTTCGACGAAGGGCTCGACCATGCCGTAGACGCGGCGGCTCACCACGATCTGGCCGGCCTTGGCCTCGCCGCACAGGCGGGAGGCGAGGTTGGTGACGCTGCCGATCGCGGCGTATTCCAGCCGCTGCTCGAAGCCGACCTGGCCGAGCGTGGCGTAGCCGAGCGCAATGCCGATGCCGAAGCCGAGGCTGTGCCCGCGGTTGCGCCACTTCTCGGTCAGCGGGCCGACCGTGTCGCGCATCTCCACCGCCATCTTCACGGCGCGCGCGGTGTGGTCCGCGAGCTGGATCGGCGCGTTGAACAGGATCATCACGCCGTCGCCGGCATATTTGTCGAGGGTGCCTTCATACTTGAAGATCAGCTTGCCGAGCGCGGCGTGATATTCGCGCAGCACGTTCATCGCCTCTTCCGGCTCGGTCGCCTCGGTGAAGGCGGTGAAGCCGCGCAGGTCGCAGAACACCACGGTGACCTCGCGGCGGTGGCTGTCGAGCAGGCCCTCGGGATTGTCGGACGAGGCGATCAGCTGCGCCACCTGCGGCGCCAGGAAGCGCTCAAGCCTTCGCACGCGCTCGAGCTCGCCGAGCTGGGTCTCGACCCGCTGCTCCAGCGACTTGTTCCAGTCCTTGAGTGCTTCGGTCTGCTCGCGCAGCTTGTCGGCCTGCTCGCGCACGGTGGCGTTGGCCTCTTCCAGCGCGTGGCTCTTCTGGTCGACCTCGGTGAACAGCCGCGCGTTGCGCATCGCCAGCACCGCCTGGTGCGCAAAGGTCTTCATCAGTCCGATCAAACTCGACGGGAAATCGCCGGCCGCCTTGCGCAGCACCACCAGCGCGCCGAGCACGCCCTTCTGGTCGACCAGCGGCACCACAAGCACCGAGTGGAAGCCGGCGCCGACGACGACATCGCGCAGCGGATGATCGGGCGGATAATCGGTACTTGTCGTGAGATCGGGGAAGGCGAGCGGTTCGCCCTTGGCCGCGGCGTCGCCGAGCGGGCCGTTTGCCGCATCGATCGCGCGATGATGGCCTTCGGCTCCGGCGTCGATGCCGATCGATTGCGTCAGGTTGAACGTGCGCCGTGCCGCGTCATAGCCATAGATCAGCACGGCGTCGGCATGGGTGATCTCGAGCGCGCGGGCGGCGACGGTCGGCAGCACGGCATTGAGGTCGAGCGAGGACGCCACCGCGCGGCCGACCTCCTCCAGCACCTTCAGCTCGTTGATCGATTGCGCGAGGTCGCGGGTGCGCTCCTTCACCTTGGCTTCGAGATCGGAATAGGTCTCGGCAAGCTGGGTGGCCATGCTGTTGAACTGGCCGGCGAGCTCCTCCAGCTCATCGGATGTCTTCACCTCGATGCGATGGCCGAAATCGCCGGCCCCTAACCGCCGCGCGCCGGTGCGCAGCGCTGTGATCGGCTCCAGCATGCGCCGCGCCAAAATCGTGCCGGCGATGATCGCGACCACGAGGCCGAGCGCGATCAAGAGCGCAATGCGCACCAGCTGGTCGCGGATCGGCGACAGCGCCTGTGCCGTCGGCTGCTCATAGAACACGTGCCAGCCGAGGCTCGGCGCGGCCGTTGCTGTCGTCAGCACCGCGTTGCCGTCGACATCCTTGCCGGAGGCGATCGGCCTGCCGCTCGGCGACAGCACCGCGGCGACCTGCGGCAGCGCGGCGAGGTCCTTGCCGACCTCCGGCCCCTTCGACGAGCTCGCCAGCACGCGGCCCTTGCCGTCGACGACATAGGCATGAGCGAGCCGGCCGACCTGGGAATCGCCGAAATAGTCATTGAGGAAGCGCAGGTCGATCTCGGCCATGGTGACGCCGGCATTGAAGCCGGAATGCTGCTCGCCGATCGACATGAAGGGCCGCCCGTCGCGGAAATACGCCGGCGCGTAGGCGGTGCCGCGGGCGATGGTCTCGGTGAATCTGACATCGCGGGAGAAGTCGGCGTTGGAGTTCACGGTGGTGGTCTGGCGCGACAGCCGCAGCAGCTCGCGGCCCTGGCCGCTGATCAAGCTGAGCTGGCTCACCGCCGGCACCTGACCGAGCAACTGGGCATAGTCGGCACGGCGCAGCTCGATCGTGTTGGAGGAGGCTCGGGTCACCCAGGAGATCTGGCGCTCGAGATCGGAGATCGCCTGTTCGATGCGCTTGGCGGTCGCATCCGCCTTCTCGCTCATCGCATCCGTCAGCGTGCCCTTGATGCCGCGGTAGCTGATCCAGGTCTCGAGCGCGCCGTTGACCGCCAGCACGAACACGACGAGGCCGACCAGCGCGAGGACATATTTGGCGAACAGGCCGCCGCGCAGGAACCAGTTCTTGCCCTTGTCCGTAGCCGCGTTCATCCAGCCTCGTCCGGCCCCCAATCGGGTGCGCCGCATGATCCGCCGCTATTTAGCACGGATCGGCGGGGCGGGGCGGCCGCTCGGGCCGCATGGTTATCCCTTCATATCGGCGAGGGATATCCGGGAATATCAGCGATTGAACAGCTGACGCAGCACGTCCTTCATCGCCGGACTGTCGTGCTGCTCGGCGGTCTCGCCGGGCGGAGGGGGCGGTGGCGGGGCCTGGTCGGGGGCCGGCGGCGCGGGCTGGCTCAGGTCGCGGCTCGGGCGCGATGCGTTGCCCTGGTTGAGGGTGGAAAGGCCTTGCTGCAGCAAATTGCCGATGGTGTCGCCAAGCTGCCCGCCGAGCGGGTTGCTCTGGCCGGCGGCACCGCCGCCCTGGCCGCTGCTGCCGGGCTGCGCGCCGCCCTGCACGCCATTGAGCAGATTGGTCAGCCCGTTGATGCCCTGACTCAGCCCCTGGCCGTTCGCGCCGAACAGGCCCTTGCCCATCTCCTTGAGCTTGGCATAGGCCGCCTGCGGATTGTCGAGGATGCCCTGCATCTCCGGATAGATGCGCGGCGATACCCAGGGTCCCTCGACCATCACGGGGATGCCGAGGCCGACCGGATTGCCGGTGCGGCCCTGGCCTTCGGTGGTCATCACGAGCTGCGGCTCGACGCGGAACCCGATCTGGCGGGTGTTGAGGTCGATGGTACCGACCCCGGTCATCTTCACCAGCGGGCCGATCAGGTTGAGATCGGTGGTGACGGCATGGCCCTTGTCGACCTTGAACGACGCCGAGAGCTGGCTGAGATCGGTCGACAATTCCTGGCTCTCCTGCCAGCCCGACAAGGTGCTGGTGGTGAGGTTGCGGATCATCTGCGCCACGTTGAGGCCGAGGATCTTGCCGTCCTGGAACACGACGAAGGCGGTGCCGGCGAGATTGCCGACGATGGCACGCTCGCTGCCGCCTTGCGAGGTCAGCGCGATCTTGGCCTGCATCTTGCCGTCGAGCTTGTCGAACTCGGCAAGATTCTTCAGCACCGGCAGCGCGCGCACGCCGGCGAGGTCGAGCCGCAGCGCGTAGGTTGGATTCGTAGCTCGCGCGTCGATGGTGACGTCGCCATCGGCGGTGCCCTCATAGGCGCCGAGATTGGCGAACCGGCCCTTCAGCACGCCGCTGTCGATGGACGCATCGATTGCCGCCTGTGTGAAGCGGCCGTCGCCGATCATAAGCTCCGCCGCCGAGATGCGCGCCTGCGCGTCGACATAGTTGAGCCCGGCAAGATCGACCGACGCGTTGCTCCAGGTATTGGTGCCGAGCGGCTGCGTGGTGCCGGACTGGCCCGGCGGCATCGCGATCGCAATGCGCTGGAAGTCGAGATCGAGCTTCACCAGCGGCTTGTTGCTGGCGAAATCGACCGAGGCCCAGCCGGTGAAGCCGCCATCGCCGAGCGTGCCGGAGACGCCGTTGAACATCACCACCGTGCCGTTCAGCCGCGCTTCCGCATTCGCCTTGATCGCCGCGGGCAACAAGCCGGGCGCATCGATGCTGAATTCGGCCGGCACGCTCTGACGCTCCAGCGCTGCTTGCGGCGCGGTGGCGCGGATCTCGAATTTCAGCGGCTTGTCGCCGGCGTGTGCGTCACCGGTGACGACGATCTTGCGGTCGTCGCCGATGGTCGCGTCCGCATTGAGCGTCTCGATCCGGCTCTCGATCCGGTCGCGTACATTGGCGAAGACGACGGTGCCGCCGCTGACGCTGACATGCCGGATCGTGATGCCGCTGCTATCGGACGCGGAAGATTTCGCCGGCGGATTGTGGTCGCGGGTGCGCTCGCGCTGCAGTGGCAGATTGATCACCGGCTTGACGATCGAAAGGTCGGTGATGTCGGGCCGGCCCGACCACAGGCTCGACAGCGTCATCTCGGCCTCGACGCTGCTTGCCGCGAACCGGTTGTTGACGTCGCGCCCGCGCGGGTCCTGCAACACGACGTCGCTCAGCGTCAGATTGACGTTCGGCCAGAGGCCAATCTTGGCGCCGCCATTGATGGTGAGCTTGTAGCCGGTCTCGCGCTCGACCCGATCGGTGACGGTCGATGTGAGGAACGAGGACGGGATCCCGACCACGGCCACCAATGCGATGATCACGATCACGGCAGCGATGGCGGCCCCGGCGAATTTCAGTGCTCTCATGTCGTTGTTCCAGGCCGGGCAAGCGGGGTTCCGTTGCAGAAAGTCACGGCCGATCACACGAGTTTATCCCGCAAGCGGGATCTGGCTCCAATGACTGGAAAAATAATCCGTTACCGCATGAACTTATGTGACCTCTCCCACACTCTTATGAGGGTGATTTTTGCTAACCGGGCGTCAGGGGACTGCTCGGATGGATTTGGAAGGCAGTACAATGAGCAAACAGGCCGAATTTGCGGTCATTCTGAAGATGAATCCGATGTTCGCCGATCTCGGTGCGGACGAGTTGCAGCGGCTTTCCGGCCTCTGCCACACCCAGCAGCTCGCGACCGGTGAGGTGCTGTTCCAGAAAGGCGATCCCGGCGATGCCCTGTTTGGGGTCCGCCGCGGCCAGATTCGGATCGAGACCGGTGCTTCCGACGGCAGCCGGCTCACACTGAACTTCATGGGATCCGGCGACCTGTTCGGCGAAGTCGCCGTGCTCGACGGTCAGGACCGCACCGCGGATGCGACCGCGGGCGAGCCCAGCGAATTATTCGTGTTGCGGCGGCAGGATTTCCTCGGCTTCCTCGAGCGCGAGCCGAAGGTTGCGGTCAGGCTGATCGAATTGCTGTGCCAGCGGATTCGCTGGCAGAGCGAGCGGATGGAAGAATCCGTGCTGCAGCCATTGCCGGTCCGCCTCGCACGGCGGCTGTGCGCGCTGGCCGAAGATTTCGGTTCCGAGGTGCACATCTCGCAGGAACAGCTCGGTATCTTCGTCGGCGCCGCGCGCGAAAGCGTCAACCGGCAGCTGCAGACGTGGCGCAAGGACGGCATCGTCGACCTGCAACGCGGCCGGATCATGCTGCACAACATGACCAAGCTGACCGCGGTCGCCCGCAACGACTAGAGCGAGCTGCATGCAACGCGCGCGGGAAGATTCAATCCTCTCGCGCGCTTTGCTTGCGGATGTTGACGCACTCCTGCCTAAAAGACGTGCTTGCATGATGAGGCCGGTACCGCTTTCATCCGGCCGCCGGTCCTTGGGGTGACACCCAGCCTTGCTGGCCTCACGCCATCCACCTGCAAACCCCTGCGGTCTCTCCCGTTGACCGCAGGGGTTTTGCATTTCGATAGATGCGTGACGCGAGGGCGCCTACCGCATCACCACTTCGGGATCGGCCCAGCGCAGATACTGGCGCGGCGCGGCGCCGAGCTCGCGCTTGAACATCGCGGCGAAAGCGCTCGGACTTTCATAGCCGACGTCGAGCGCAACGCAGGTGACGGCCTCGCCGGCGCCGAGCCGCGCCAGCGCTTCGAGCAGCCGCACCCGCTGGCGCCAGGCCGCAAAGCTCTGGCCGGTCTCGCGCCGGAACAGACGCGTCAGCGTCCGCCGGCTGAGCTGGCAGCGATCGGCCCATTCGTCGAGCGTGAGATCGGAACTCGGATCGACCAGCACGGCTTCGCAGATCGCGGCGAGCCGCGGATCGGGCGGCACCTGCACGTGCAGCGACACTTCCGGCATCCTGCCGATCTCGTCGAGCAGGAAATCGACCAGCCTGCCGTCGCGCCCTTCCGGATCGTAACGGGTCGGCATGTGCACCGCTTCTTCCATCAACGCCTCGACCAGCGCGGAGACTTTGATCAGGCGGCATGTCGCCGGAGCATTCCTGATGCGGTCAGGCGTGACATAGATGGTCTGGATCTCGACCTCGCCCCATGCCCGCGACTGGTGCGCGACGCCGGCTGGAATCCACAGGCCGTGGCCGGGCGGCACGACGAAATGGCCGCGCTCGGTCATCATCGAGGTCACGCCCGCGGTCTGCAGGATGAATTGATCGCGTCGGTGCGCGTGTCGCGCGCTGGTGCTTTCGTTCGGATAGGAGGCCGCCATCGCCGCGAGCGGCCGTTCGACCTGTTGCAGCTGTCCGGCATAGTGCGCGGCGGCTGCGGGACCCGATTGCTTGCGGCAAACGCGCAAGCCGGTGGTGTCATTTCGTCGCGCTGCGACTTTCAAGTGTCGTGAGCTCCTGATCGATCGTCGTTTTCGCAGGGTGCTCATGCATCTTCCGGGCCACTTGGCCCGATCGCGATGGTTGTTGTCCCCCTTCAGGTAGCGCGGGATATGGCGTTTGGCAACAATGCCTCACCCCGCGGCATTCGCCGAAATCGAATGTGAGAGCGCGGAGACGGAGAGGTCCGATGAACAGACGCGAATTCACCAAGGCAATGCTGGCCTGCGGTGCAGCCATCCCGTTCGGCATCACGCGGGCGGCGGGCCAGACCCGCGGTGGGACGCTCAACACCATCATCCAGCCCGAGCCACCGGTCCTGGTGACCGCGCTGAACCAGCAGCAGCCGACCTTGACGCTCGGCGGCAAGATTTACGAAGGCCTGCTGAAATACGGCGCCGATCTCAAGCCGATGCCCGGCATGGCGCAGTCCTGGGAGATCTCGCCCGACGGCCTGACCTATACGTTCAAGCTGTTTCCCGGCATCACCTTCCACGACGGCAAGCCAATGACCTCGGAGGACGTGGTCTTCAGCTGCATGAAGCTGCTGGTGGAGACGCATCCGCGCGCACGGCAAAACTTCGCCCGCGTGGCGACGGCGGAGGCGCCCGATCCGCTCACCGTCGTGTTCAAATTGAAGCAGCCGTTCGCGCCCTTCATCGGCTGCTTCGATTGCACGTCCGCCCCGATCGTGCCCAAGCACATCTATGACGGCACCGACTACCGCAAGAACCCGGAGAACGACAAGGCGATCGGCACCGGCCCCTTCAAGCTGAAGGAGTGGGTGCGCGGCTCGCACGTTCATCTCGTCCGCCACGATGGCTACTATCAGAAGGACCAGCCCTATCTCGACGAGATCGTCTATCGCGTGATTCCGGATGCGGCCTCGCGCGCGCTGGCGCTCGAGAACGGCACGGTGCAGCTCGTGCAATGGTCCGACGTCGAATTCTATGACGTGCAGCGCTTCAAGGCGCAGAAGAACCTCGAATTCACCACCAAGGGCTACGAGTATTTCGCGCCCCATCAGTGGCTCGAGATGAACAACCGCATCGCGCCGATGAACGACAAGCGGTTCCGGCAGGCGGTGATGCACCTGATCGATCGCGAGGCGTTCAGCAAGCGGGTCTATTTCGGCAATGCCAAGGTGGCGACCGGGCCGATCTCGTCGAAGACGCGGTTCTATGATCCGAACGTCAAGCGCTACGAGTTTTCGGTCGACAAGGCCAAGGCCCTGCTCGACGACATGGGACTGAAGCCTGGCGCCAACGGCAAGCGCGCCGAGATCAAGTATATCGTGCCGCCCTATGGCGAGTCCTATCAGCGGGCCGGCGAATTCTTCCGCCAGAGTTTTGCGCGGGTCGGCATCGATCTCGTGCTTGTCGGCACCGACATGGCCGGGTGGGCCGAGAAGGTCGGCAACTGGGACTATGAGATGACCCAGAATCTGCTCTACCAGCTCGGCGATCCCGCGCTGGGCGTCGCCCGCACCTATATTTCGTCGAACATCAAGAAGGGCATCCTGTTCTCCAACACGCAAGGCTATTCGAATCCCGAAGTCGACAAACTGTTCGACGAGGCCGCGGTGACGCTCGATGAAGCCAAGCGCCAGGAGCTCTACAGCAAGGTGCAGCAGATCCTGGTCGAGGATGTGCCGGTGGCCTGGACGCTCGAGATCGAATATCCCATCATCTACGACAAGGCGTTCAAGAACATCGTGACGACGGGCATCGGCTCGCACGAAACCTTCGGGTCGGTCTACAAATCGTGACCCGGCTCGGCAGCGCCGCGACGATCGGACTTCAGGCGGTCAGCCGCATCGCCCAACTCGTCGCCGTGATCCTCGTCATCGCGACGTTCAATTTCGTGCTGGTGCGCGCCGCGCCCGGCGATCCGGCCCAGGTCATGGCCGGGCAATCCGGCGCGTCCGATCCAAAACTGCTCGACGACCTGCGCAAGGAGTATGGCCTCGACAAGCCGTATTTCGTGCAGCTCGTGAGCCACCTCGGCCGCGTCATCAGGCTCGACCTCGGCTATTCCTATCGCCAGCGTCGTCCGGTCGTTGATCTGATCCTCGAACGGCTGCCGGCGACGCTGCTGCTGACCGTCACGGCGTTTTGCCTCGCGCTCCTGATCGGCACCGCGCTCGGCGCGCTGGCCGGGCTCGCGGCCGGCAGCGTGCTCGACACGGTGTTCACTGTGCTCTCGCTCGTGCTCTACGCGACGCCGGTGTTCTGGCTCGGCCTGATGCTGGTGCTGGTGTTCTCGGTGACGCTCGGCTGGTTGCCGCCGTTCGGTTACGAGACCATCAACGTCCAGCTCTCGCCGGTCGAGCATGCGCTCGACATCATGAAACACATGATCATGCCGGTCACGTCGCTGGCGGCGATCTATCTGGCGATCTATGCGCGGCTGATGCGATCCTCGATCATCGAGGTCGCGCAGCAGGATTTCATCAAGACCGCGCGCGCCAAGGGCTTGTCCGGAACGCGCATCGTGGTCGGCCACATGCTGCGCAATGCGCTGGTGCCGGTCGTCACCGTCGCCGGCATGCAGGCCGGCGCGCTGGTCGGCGGCGCTGTGGTGATCGAGACGGTGTTTGCCTGGCCGGGCCTTGGCCGCTTGACCTTCGAGGCACTGTTGCAGCGCGACTATCCGGTCCTGCTCGGCATCTTCCTGATCCTCTCGATCGTCGTGATCGCGCTCAACCTGCTCACCGACCTGGTCTACCGGTTGATTGATCCCCGCATGACCACGGGAGCGGCGTGATGGACACGGTGCGCGCCTTCCTGCGTCATCCGAGCGGAATGATCGGCCTCGTCCTGCTGCTCGTCGTTGTTGTCGTCGCGATCGTTGCGCCGATCGCGTTTCCGGTCTCGCCCTGGGAGATGGTCGGCGCGCCGTTCACGCCGCCCGGCGAGGACGGATTATGGCTCGGCGGCGATACGCTCGGCCGCGACGTCGCCGCCGGCGTCGCCTATGGCGCACGCGTGTCGCTCCTGATCGGCATCGCCTCAGCGCTCGCGGCGATGGCGATCGGCGTCGTGATCGGCGCGATCTCAGGCTATTTCGGCGGCAAGGTCGATCTGGTGCTGATGCGGATGACGGAATTGTTCCAGACCATTCCAGCCTTCGTGCTGGCCATCCTGCTGGTCGCGACCTTCAATCCGTCGCTGCTCACGATCATCCTGACCATCGGCGCGGTGAGCTGGCCGCCGCTGGCGCGGCTCACGCGCGCCGAATTCCTCCGTCTGCGGCACCGCGAATTCGTCGAGGCCGCGCTGTGCCAGGGCGAACGCACCTGGCGCATCGTGCTCGGCCATATCCTGCCGAACGCGATCTCGCCGATCCTGGTGGTGACGTCGCTGACGGTTGCCACTGCGATCCTGCTGGAAAGCGCGCTGTCCTTCATGGGGCTCGGCGATCCCAATCTGATGTCGTGGGGCTTCATGATCGGCGCGGGCCGCACCGTGATCCGGAACGCGTGGTGGATGAGCGTGTTTCCCGGCCTCGCCATCCTCGTCACCGTGCTGGCGATCAACCTGTTCGGCGAGGGACTGTCTGATGTCCTCAACCCGCGCGTCTCGAGGCGCCGCTCATGAGCGAAGCCATGCAGTCCGGTGCGCCTGTTCTTGCCGTCGATGGTCTCTCGATCGCGCTCCCCAAGGGCGGTGATCGGCCCTTCGCGGTCGAGAACGTCTCCTTTGAGATCAAGCCAAACGAAGTGGTTTGCCTGGTCGGCGAGTCCGGCTCCGGCAAGTCGATGATCGCGCATGCGGTGCTGTCGCTGTTGCCGCGGGGCGTCGACATCGCGTCCGGCGCCGTGGCGGTCGCAGGGCAGGATCCGTCGAAGCTCGACGGCCGCGCTCTCCGCAAGCTGCGCGGCGGCAACGCCGCGATGATCTTTCAGGAGCCGTTGTCTTCGCTCAATCCGCTGAAGCGCGTCGGCAGGCAGATCGAGGAGATGATCCTGGCGCACCAGCGGCCTGCGCCCTCGGCGACCGAACTCCGCGAGCGGGTGCTGACGCTGCTGACCCAGGTCGGGCTGCCGAATCCGCAGCTGCTGGAAAAGAGCTACCCGTTTGAGCTTTCCGGTGGCCAGCGCCAGCGCGTGATGATCGCGATGGCGATGGCCAACCGCCCCGCGCTCCTGATCGCAGACGAGCCGACGACCGCGCTCGATGTCACGACCCAGCGCCAGATCCTGCGCCTGATTGACGATCTCCGGCGCGAGCGCGGCATGGGAGTGCTGCTGATCACCCATGATTTCGGCGTTGTCGCCGACGTTGCCGATCGCGTCGTGGTGCTGCGCCATGGCAAGGTGGTCGAGCAGGGCACGGCCAGCGAGGTGCTTCGCAATCCGCAGGCCGCCTACACGCGCGAACTGATCGACGCGGTTCCGAAGGCGCGCCTCGCCGACATCCACGAGGCCATCCTGCGTCCCGAGCCGCTGCTCGAGGTCATCGGCCTGCAAAAGACCTTTCGGGTCAAGCGCGGCTGGCTGCAGCCGCCACGCGAGGTGACCGCCGCTGATGGCATCTCACTGACGCTGCACGAGGGCGAGACGCTTGCGGTGGTCGGTGAATCCGGTTCCGGCAAGTCGACGCTCGGGCGCATGATCATGCGGCTCACCGAACCTGACGCCGGCGCCATCCGCTTTGGCGGCGCGGATCTCCGGCAGCTGCGCGGCGAGGCGTTGCGCCAGGCGCGGCGCCAGCTCCAGATCGTGTTCCAGGATCCGTTTGCCAGTCTCGATCCGCGCCAGAAGGTCGGCGATGCCATCGCGCGCGGACCGATGGCCTATGGGACGTCGCGGGCCGAGGCGATGGCCCAGGCGAACAAGCTCCTGGTGCGGGTCGGCCTGTCGGCGACCGCCGCCGATCGCTACCCGCACGAGTTCTCGGGCGGCCAGCGCCAGCGCATCTGCATCGCGCGGGCGCTGGCGCTGAAGCCGCGGGTTCTGATCGCCGATGAGGCGGTGTCGGCGCTGGACGTCTCGGTGCAGGCCCAGGTGCTGGCGCTGCTCGCCGAGCTGCGCCAGGAGATGCGGCTTGCGATGATCTTCATCACACACGATTTGCGGATCGCCGCCGAGATCGCCGACCGCGTCATCGTCCTGCAGAAGGGGCGTATCGTGGAAGAAGGCACCACCGCCGAAGTGTTCACCGCGCCGCGCCAGGCCTACACTCGCGATCTGCTCGACGCGATTCCCGGGCGCGATTTCTTCGACCAGCCGGGCTTTGCGGCCGCGGCCGATGCACGCCCCACAGCAAGGATCAATTCATGACCGACAGCCGTTCAGTTCCCCTTCCGGCCGGCGCGCGCGAGCGCATCGAGGCGGCTGTCGACGCCGCCTTCGAGCAGCAACTCGCGACCACGATCGCCTTCTCGTCGATTCCCAGCACGCGCGGCCAGGAAGGTCCGTGCCAGGACATGTTCGCGAAGCTGCTGCGCGAGCGCGGCTATGAGGTCGACGACTGGGTCATCAATCAGGACGAGCTGAAGACGCTACCCGGCTACGGGCCGGTCGAGACCGACTTCTCCCGCGCGCGGACCGTCGTCGGCACCTATCGGCCGGCGCGCGAGGAGGGACGTTCGCTGATCCTTCAGGGGCATTGCGACGTGGTACCGGTCGGGCCGCTCGACATGTGGGAGCGGCCGCCGTTCCAGCCGGTGGTCGAGGACGGCTGGCTCTATGGCCGCGGCACCGGCGACATGAAGTCGGGCACCATTGCTGCGCTCTACGCGCTCGATGCGGTGAAGGCCGCGGACTTTGCGCCGAAGGGCCGCATCCATCTGCAATCCGTGATCGAGGAGGAGAGCACCGGTCTCGGCGCGCTCTCGACGTTGCAGCGAGGTTACCGTGCCGATGCCTGCCTGCTGCCGGAGCCGACCGAGGAACGGCTGATGCGAGCCCAGGTCGGCGTGATCTGGTTTCGCCTGAAGGTTCGCGGAATCCCGGTCCATGTCGCGCGCGCCGGCACCGGCTCCAACGCTATCCGCGCCGCCTATCATCTGATCGGCCACCTCGACGCGCTCGAGGCGGAGTGGAACGAGCGTGCCAAGTCGCATCGCCATTTCGGCGCGGTGCATCACCCGCTCAACTTCAATCCCGGCATCATCAAGGGCGGCGATTGGGCCTCCAGCGTGCCGGCGTGGTGCGACGTCGATTGCCGGATCGGAATCCTGCCGGGATGGAAAATCGCCGACTGCCAGGCCGAGATCGTCGCGTGCGTGACCAAGGCTGCCAGGGCCCATCCGTTCCTCGCCAACAATCCGCCAGAGATCGTCTGGTCCGGCTTCCTGTCGCCGGGCTATGAAGCGACCGAGGTGCAGGAGAGCGAGGCGGTCCTCGGCTCGGTCTACGAGCATGTGTTCGGGCGCAAGCTGACGGATTTTCCCTCGACCGCGCTGACGGATGCGCGCTTCTATGGCCTGGATTATGGTGTTCCCGCATTCTGCTTCGGCGCCAGGATGGAGAACGCGCACGGCTTCAATGAACGGGTCCAGCTCGATTCGCTGAAGAAGGTGACCAAGGCCTACGCCCTCTTCGTCGCGAGCTGGTGCGGCATCGACGCGGTATAGAGCATGATCCGGAAAAGTGCGACGCGGTTTTCCCTCGCGACAAACGCGGAGCGTTTGCGCGGAGATCATGCTCAACGAATTGAGACAAACCAAACGGGAGGTTCGCTATGGGTGACCAGAGTGCGGGCGGCAAGCCGCCGGTCAAATCGCAGGAGGATCTTCGTGCGCATTTCGGGCAATTGAGCCCGCTCGCCGAGAAGAAGGTGCTCTACCATCTCGACAAGTTCTGCCGCGACTTCATCGCGCTGTCGCCGTTCCTCGTCATCGCCTCCAGCGACGGCAAAGGTCATGCCGACGCCAGCCCGCGCGGCGATGCGCCGGGCTTCGTCTCCGTGCTCGACGACAAGACGCTGCTGATCCCGGATCGGCGCGGCAACAACCGGGTCGATACGTTCGGCAATATCATCGCGTCACCCGGGATCGGGCTGATCTTCATGGTGCCCGGCATCAACGAGACGCTGCGCGTCAACGGGCGCGCCGAGATCTCGCAGGAGGTCGATCTGTTGACGCCGCTGACGGTGCAGAACGTCACGCCGATCATCGGGCTCAAGGTGCATGTCGACGAGACCTACTTCCACTGCGGCAAGGCGCTGATGCGCTCGAAGCTCTGGAATCCCGCCGCGCAGGTCGAGCGCCACAGCTTTCCGACGCTCGGCCGAATCATCGCCGAGCAGACCGCCGCGATCGAGGTCGAGGTCGCCGAGAAGGCGATGGAAGAGGCCTATCGGACGCGGCTGTATTAGAACTTGAGATCACCCGCATGCGCAGGCGATGACACCGCCTGGTGTAACGCCCTGAATCGATATCCTTCCTCACCGTCGTCCCTGCGGAAGCAGGGACCCATAACCACAGCTGCCAATTGTTGGGCGATGCTGGAACGACGAGTCGCTGCAACAAGGTCCGCCGCGGCGTAAGGGTCCCTGCTCCCGTGCGCAATTGCGCACCAGGCAGGGACGACGTGTTGGAGGAGTCGTAGACTCACACCATGATTTCGGAATAATGGAAAAATATCGCTGATTTGCCCGACGTGTCAAGTCGCCGTGTCGAATTCCGGCCGCCGTCGGCTCCTTTGCATGGGGTTGTTTTCGATATTTTGGAGTACGTCATCTCGTACGGGTCGCACCGCTGGCGAGGCGCGGCCTCAGCTCATTCCGCGGCGGGCGAGATCATGTTCGGCGGGCCGGGCGGGCGCTTGGTGTCGTCGGACTGGTGCTCGTTCGGGGTCAGCTCGTGGTCGGCATGCGAGACCACGAGCCGCTTGCCGAAGCGCCAGATCAGGCCGCCGATATCATCCATCACCATGAACATCGCCGGCACGAACACCAGCGACAGCGCGGTCGAGAAGATCAGGCCGCCGATCACTGCGAGCGCCATCGGCGAGCGGAATTCGCCGCCCGCGCCGAACGCAAGCGCTGACGGCATCATGCCGGCGGCCATCGCGATCGTGGTCATCACGATCGGGCGGGCGCGCTTCATGCCAGCGTCGATCATGGCTTCCTCGCGCGCCTTGCCGTCGCGGATCGCCTCCACCGCGAACTCCACCAGCATGATGGCGTTCTTGGTGACGATGCCCATCAGCATCAGGATGCCGATCCACACCGGCGTGGTGAGCTGCTTGCCGGTCAACAGCAGTGCGCCGATCGCGCCGCCGATCGAGAGCGGCAGCGAGAACAGGATGGTGATCGGCTGCAGGAAGGTGCCGAACAGCAGTACCAGCACGGCATAGACCATCATCAGGCCGGCGGTGATCGCGGTGGCGAAACCGTCGGACAGCTCGGCGAGGCTCTCGGCGTCGCCGGACGGGCTGACCCTCACGCCCTTCGGCAGGGTCTTCATGACCGGCAGGTCGTAGATCAGCTTGGTGGCGTCGCCGAGCGCGGCATTGCCGACAAGGTCGGCGGCGACGGTGGCCTGCCGCTCGCGGTCGTAGCGGTTGATGCTGGTCGGGCCCTGGTCGAGCTGGATGTCGGCGACGACGGAGAGCGGCACGCCGCCGCGCTCGCCGCGCTGGCCGAGCGGCACCCGCAACTGCTCCAGCATCTGCAGATCGCTGCGCGCATTGTCCTCGAGCTGGACGCGGATCGGCACCTGGCGGTCGCCGGCGTCGAACTTCGCCAGCGCCGGGCCGACGTCGCCGATGGTGGCGACGCGAATGGTCTGCGACAGGCTTTCGGTCGAGACGCCGAGCCGCGCCGCGAGCTCGGCGCGCGGACGGATGCGCAGCTCGGGCCGGTCGAGCGCGGTCTCCGAGATCACGTTGGCGATGATCGGAATCCGCTTCATCTGCGTCGCGAGTTCGCTGGCGACGTTGTTGACGATGTTGCTGTCGGTACCGGTGACGACCAGCGAAATCGCGCGCAGGCCGTTCTCGTCGAGGAACCAGAACCTGATGTCGGGAACGTTATCGAGCTCCTTGCCGATCGACAGTTCGAGCTCGCGCTGGGTGATCTTGCGGTCGGCCTTCGGCGTGTAGTTGATGATCAGCGCGGCGCGGCGGACCTCCTGCAGGCCCGGCGGCACCCGGCCGCCATCGACGAACACGCTCCGTACCTCAGGCCGCTTGCGTAGCCGCGCCACGATCTCCTCGGTGACCTTCTCGGTGTAGGCGAGCTGCGAGCCGGGCGGCAGCTCCATCGCGAGCAGCGAGCGTGCGGTGTCCTGCGCCGGCAGGAAGCCCTGCGGCAGCAGCGTGATGCTCCAGATCGACGCGGCGAAGATCGCAAAGCCGATCAGCACGGTGACGAAGTAATGCTTCACCGACCAGGTGACGAGGCTGTGATAGCCGCGCAGGATCGGGCCGGGCGGTGGATCGTCGTGGTCATGATGCTTGAGGAAATAGGCGGCCAGCATCGGCGTCACGAAGCGCGCGGCGAGCAGCGAGAAGAACACCTGCACTGACACGGTGATGCCGAACTGCTTGAAGAACTGCCCGGCAATGCCGGACATGAAGCTCGCCGGCGCGAAGATCGCGATGATCGTGAGCGAGATCGCGATCACCGCAAGGCCGATCTCGTCGGCGGCTTCCAGAGCGGCACGATAGGGCGTCTTGCCCATCCGCATGTGGCGGACGATGTTCTCGATCTCGACGATGGCATCGTCGACCAGAATGCCGGTCGAAAGCGTGATGGCGAGGAACGAAACGAGGTTGAGCGAGAAGCCGAGCAGGTCCATCGCCCAGAACGCCGGGAAGATCGACAGCGGCAGCGAGACCGCTGCGATAATCGTGGCGCGCATGTCGCGCAGGAACAGCAGCACGATGATGACGGCGAGGATCGCGCCCTCGAACAGGGTCGAGATCGCGGCCTCGTAATTGCCTTTGGTGAACTCGACCGAGGTGTCGATCAGCTTCAGGTCGACATCGGGATAGGCCACCTTCAGCGCGTCGATCCGCTTCTGCACCGCGGCCGCGACGACGACGTCGCTGGCGCCCTTGGAGCGCTTGATACCGAGCGCGACCACCGGCTCGCCGTTGAAGCGGGCGAAGGTGCGCCGGTCGGCGATGGTGTCGGTGACGGTGCCGAGATCGTCGAGCCGGATCTCGCCGCCGCCGAACAGCGGGATCATGGTGCCGGCGAGCTCGTTCAGCGTCTTGGCGCCGGCCAGCGTGCGGATCGCCTGGTCGTTCTTGCCGATCTCGGCGCGGCCGCCGGCGACGTCGACATTGGTGCCGCGCAGGATCTGGCTGACATTGACCGCGGTCAGTCCCACCGCCTGCAGCTTGTCGGGATCGAGCGAGACCAGGATCTCGCGCTCGACACCGCCGATGCGCTCGACCTGGGCGACGCCGCGCACGCCCTGCAGGGCGCGCTTGACCACGTCGTCGACGAAATAGGACAGCTGCTCCGGCGTCTTGCCGGGCGAGATCGCGGCATAGGTCACGATCGGCAGGCCGATCACGTCGACCCGCTGGATCAACGGCTCGGTGACATTCTGCGGCAGGTTGGCGCGCACGCGCGTCACCGCATCCTTGACGTCGTTGAGCGCGCGGTCGGTGTTGGTCTCCAGCGCGAATTGGATCGTGGTCACCGACAGGCCGTCGGTGATCGAGGAGGAGATGTGGCGCACGCCCTCGACGCCGGAGACGCCGTCCTCGATGGTCTTGGTGACCTGCGATTCAAGTTCCGACGGCGCGGCGCCGAATTGCGAGACCGCGACCGAGATCACCGGAATGTCGGCGCTCGGCAGCCGCGTCACCGCGAGCTTGGTGAAGGAGACCCAGCCCAGCACGAGCAGGATGATCGAGAAGACGATCGAGGGAAGCGGGTTCCGGATCGACCATGCCGAGATGTTCAAAGCCATTAGCGTGCCCGAATTACCGTGATCGCGTGCGATCGAGTTCGTCGGCGAACATGGTCTTGATCTGGTCGCCGTCATGCAGCGAGGTGCCAGCGTCGGCCACGACGATTTCGCCGACGTCGAGGCCTTCAAGGATTTCGGTCGAGGTGTCGGAGGTCAGCCCGACGCGCACCCTGCGGGTCTCGACGGTGTTGCCCTTCACGACCTGCAGGGTCAGGCGGTCGATCGCGGTACGCGGCACCGCGACGCCGCAGGAGCGCTTGGCGTCGATATTGGCACGCGCGAACATGCCGACCTTCAGCGTCGGATTGTTGTTGATGGTGATGCGGACATGCCCGAGCTGGGTGGTGCGGTCGATCTGCGGCGAGATCTGGCGGACCTTGCCGACCATGTCGGGCGCATCGTCGCGGCTGATCCGCACATTGGCGCCGGGATTGAGCTTCAGGAGCTGGAAGCCCGGCACCTCGGCGTCGAGCTCGATCTCGTTGTTGATCGAGATCTTGAACATCGGGGGCGCCTGCGGCGAGGCCGGCGCGCCGGGCGCGGTGCGCACTTCGGTGACGAGGCCGGCCGCCGGCGCCCGCAGCACAAGCGGCTTGGCATTGGCCTGTGCGGCCTGCTGCGGCGGCGGGGTCAGCCGCGCCAGTTCCTGGTTTTCGGTGACGGTGTCGCCTTCGCGGACCAGCACGTCGGTGACCTTGGAGCCATCCTGGTCGACATTCACCTGCGCCTCGCGGCGCGGCACGATGAAGCCGGTGACGCGGACCATGTCGGAGAAGCAGGCATTGGTCGACTTCGTCACCACGACCAGCGCCTGGCCCGGCGTCTCCTTCTCCTCCGGATGGGAGCGGTGCTCGAACGCGTAATAGGCGATCGCGAGGGCGAGGAAGAACACCGTGCCGAGCGCAGGCTTGAGGTATTGGGAAAAATTCATCGCCTGATCAATCCAGAGCTTGGCGCGTCATCGGTGTTGGTCGAAGTCTCATCATGCTCGCTATCGTATTGCCTGGGCATTCGGAAGGCCGGTGCCATTGTTCCGGATCATGCCCTGACGTCATGTGAGGCGGGTCACCTGTGGGCCGCGTTGGGGCTCGGCCCAACAGCATTGGCCCTAAAGCAAATGCGCCCCGCCGGGGTGCGGGACGCATTGTAGCCTCAAAAAGGGGCCACGCCACCGCCCATCACTTGGCGGCGGTGGCCTTGTTTTCCACGTTCACGACCTGCACGCGCCGGTTCACCTCCGCCATCGGATGGTTCGGGTCCTTCAGCTTGCTCTTGCCATAGCCGACGGTGACGAGATCGGTGCCGTTGATGCCGTATTTGTCGACGAGATAGCGCTTGATGGCGTCGGCGCGGCGCTCCGAAAGCCCCTGATTGTAGTCCTCGCCGCCGGCGGCGTCGGTGTGGCCGGCGACCACGAAGGTCGAGCCCTTCAGGTCCTGATTGGTCAACGCGCGGCCGAGCGCCTGCACCGACGGCAGCGACTTCGCGCTGATGTCGGCGGAGTTGTAGTCGAAGTTGATCTCGAGATCGATCTTCGGCTTGTCCTGGACGATGGTCGCGATTTCCTCGCGTTCCGCCGAGGACAGCGAGCGGGTGGCGCGGCCGCGGACGCTCTGCACGAATTTGGCCTGGTCGGCATTCAGCTCCGGCGAGGTGGTCTGCGGGCCGGCCGAAAGGCCGCGGGTCAGCGGCTTCTTGTCGGGCGTCAGCGCCTTGATGATCTGATCTTCGGTGACGTCGCCGGCATGGGCGACGGCCATGCCGAACGACAGCGCGGCGCCAACGGTCATGATTGAAACGATCGCGGCCTTTGCCGACGGCTTGAACATTTCGGTCCCTCTTGCGCAAGCTGGCGCGGTTCCAGGCAACTATTCAGATTGATCGCCGGCGTTGCTGCCCGGCACGCACCCTCTGATTAGTCGCGCAATTCCGTCCGCGGTTCGAGCCGCGGGCAGGTCTTCGTCGGTCTGTCACTGCACGCCGTAGTCGGCGAATTCCTTGACGATGTTCGGGTCCATCGCCTTGGCGTTGGCGATGTCGAGATCGCCCTCCGCGACCGCGCCGTTGCGCTGCTTGGCGAGCCCGCGCCCGTACAGCGACGAGGTCAGACGCGGGTTGATCTTCAGCGCGGCGTCGAAATCGGCGATCGCGTTCTTGTTCTGCCCGCCCTTCAGGTTCATCAAGCCGCGGCTGTCGAGCGCATCGACGAAGTTCGGACGCAGCCGCAGCGCCTCGTTGCAGTCCTTCAGCGCTGCCTGCAGGTCGCCGATCACGGTGCGGACCCAGCAGCGGTTGTTGTAGGCCTCGACATCCTTCGGGTTCAGCCGCAGCGAATTGGTGAAGTCCTTCACCGCAAGGTCGTAGGCCCCCTTGCTGGCATAGACCTGGCCGCGGCGATACAGCGCCGCTGCGTCGTCGGGATTCTTGTCCAGCTTTTCGCTCAGGCTCTTGATCGTCGGATCATCGGCGAGCACGGGCGAATTGCTCGGCGCCGGCGTGGGCTGGATCACCACCGGCGGCGGAGCGGCGGGCGGCGGCAGGGCGATCTCGGGCGCCTTGGGCTGGGGTGGCGGTGCAGTCGGCGCTGCCGCAACCGGAGGCGTCGGCGGCGCCGGTGATGGTGTCGGCGCTGTTGCCGCAGGTGGCGTCGGGGTTGCCGCAGGCGGTGTCGGCGTTGCGGCGGGCGGAGCCGGCGGAGGCGCGACCGGCGGTGCCGTTGCCACCTCCGGTGACGGCGACGCGGCGGGTGCTGACGCGGCGTTCGACGGCCCGCCTGCGCCGGCCGGAATGAACGAGAAATCCTCGGCCAGTGACGACGAGATCCACGGCACCTGCTCCTGCCGCGAGGCGCGGGTGACGCCGACGCGGGTGCGGTTCAGCGTTTCCTCGGCCATCAGGTCGGGGGTGCGGATCTCCTTCAGGAGTTCCCGCACGAACAGGCTGTGGTCGCTGCCATTGTCGGAGACGACGGACGACAGAGCGGCCGAGTACATCACCAATGTGCCGTTGGGGGCGATCACCGGGGCGAGCCCTGCCGAAAAGCTGCGGAAGCGCCGCTCGAACGGGTTGCGCCGCGAGGCGTCGATCAAGGCGATCTTCACCCCGGCGCCACGGCTGTTGATTTCCCCGAGCACGGTCTCGAGGCTGAAGCCGTCGCGGCGCACGTCGGCCTCGGCCCAGATCTGCGCATCGATCGGGATCATGTAGCTTTGCCGGTTCGACTGGATGCCGTAACCGGAGAAAAAGATCAGGGCGACCGAGCCCGGCTTGATCTTGCCGTAGAGCCGGTCGAAGGCGCGGCGCATGCCGTCGCCGGTCAGGTTCTCCCCGACCTCGACGGTGAAGCCGTCGCGCTTGAGCTCGTCGGCGACGTCACGTGCGTCATTGACCGGCTCCTTTAGCGGTGCGTCGGCGTCGGGATATTTGGCATTGCCGATGACCAGCGCGAAACGGTCGCCGGCGGCAAAGGACAAAGTGGGCGCCGCGATTGAAAAAATCAGCGTGGCGAGCAAGGCAAGGCGGATTTTCATAATCGCAGCAAATCCAGATCGCGGCATTCCAGTGAAATGGCGCCGCTTCCAGCCTGCGCCTCGGGAACCTTACTCTAGCGAAAATCCATTATCAAACCACGGCCAAGCCCCCGTCAACGGCTTGCGGCAGCATCGTTTATCGCGGTGATACCAGCCAGACCGCAGTGCAGCAGCATGCGGTCATGGCGGCCATCGTCATCCGGCACGGTGCTGGTTCCTGCGGGCCGATAACGTGCCTGCACTCACGAAGGCTGTCGCCACCCTGTCATGCGCTCGTCGCACGCCGCACGGTTTGACCTTTGCGCGAGGCGATGGCTTTGTGTTCGGGACGGCAAGCCATTCAAAGACAAGCCGTTCAAACAGGCCTTGCAAACAAGAGCGAAACCGATGGGAAACGCCTACGAGATTTACGCCCTGCGCTATGCGACGATGTCGCCGCGCACGCCCCACCTCAACTTCCTGGTGCCCGATCCGCACGACACCACCGCGCAGGACCTGGATTATTTCGTCTGGCTGATCCGTGGCCATGGCCGCGACATCCTGGTCGACACCGGCTTCAACGCCGAGGAGGCCAAGGCGCGCGCCCGCAAGCTGACGCTCAACCCGGTCGACGCGCTGGCCGGCTTCGGCGTCAGTGCCGACAGCATCAAGGATGTCGTCGTCACTCACCTGCATTACGACCACGCCGGCAATCTGGATCGCTTCCCGAACGCCAAATTCCATCTGCAGGAACGCGAAATGAGCTACGCGACCGGCCGCTGCATGTGCAACGGCATGCTGCGCCATCCGTTCTCCATCGAGCACGTCACGCAGATGGTGCGCCACGTCTATGGCGAGCGCGTCACCTTCCACTCCGGCGACGGCGAGATCGCACCCGGCGTCACCGTGCATCGCGTCGGCGGCCATTCCGACGGCCTGCAGGTGGTACGCATCGAGACCGCGCGCGGCCCGGTCGTGCTGGCGTCGGATGCCGCGCATTATTATGCGAACCTGCACAAGCGCAGCCCGTTCCCGATCGTCTACAATGTCGGCGACATGGCGCAGGGCTGGGAAACCGTCGAGCGGCTCGCCGGTCATCCGGACCGCTTCATTCCCGGTCACGATCCGATCGTCAGCGAGATCTATCCGCGCGTCAGCGACAAGGTCGACGCGTTCGCGCTGCATCTGGCGCCGTCGCGATCGTTCGCGAAATAGCCTCGCCGGTTGGGCGAGGCACGTCTGCAGCACGTCAAGAAACGTCAAAAAGAAGCGATATGACTGACACCAAGACGACTGACACCAAGACTCTCGGGTTCATCGGCCTCGGCGTGATGGGTGAGCCGATTTGCCGCAACCTCGTCAAGAAGAGCGGCAAGCGCGTTGTCGTGTTCGACCTCTCGGCCGAACCGCTGCAGCGGTTGCGCGCCGACGGTGCCGAGGTTGCCGCGTCGGTCGCCGACGTCATCAAGCAGAGCGATGTGCTGTTCCTCTGCTTGCCGAGCGCCAGGCACGTGCGCGCGGTGTTCGAAGGCGACGGCATCTTGAAGAACACGAGAAGCGGCCAGATCGTGGTCGATCTCGGCACGTCTTCAGTCAGCCAGACCCGCGATTTCGCCGCGCAGTTGCAGGCCAAGGGCGCGGCGTGGGTCGACGCACCGATCGCGCGCACGCGGCAGGCGGCGCAGGACGGCACGCTCAGCGTGATGGTCGGCGCGGTGCCCGCGCTTTATGCCGCGATCGAGCCCTTGATCCGCTGCTTCGCCACCGATGTCACCAATTGCGGTGACGTCGGCGCCGGGCAGGTGACCAAGATCCTCAACAACATGGTGCTGTTCGAGACCGTGAACGCGCTGGCCGAGGCTGTCGCGGTGGCGAAGCATAACGGCGTCGATCCGAAGCTGCTGCTGGAAACCTTGTCGAAGGGCTCGGCCGACAGCTTTGCGCTGCGCAACCATGGCATGAAGGCGATCGTGCCCGGCGTGTTTCCCGAGCGCGCATTCTCGACCGAATATGCGCTGAAGGATCTGTCCTACGCGCTGGAGCTCGCCGCCGATGCCGGCATCAAGATCCGCGGTGCGGAGCTGATCGGCACGGTGCTGCAGGAAGCGATCGACAAAGGATCGAAGGACAATTATTTCCCTGTCATCGCGACACATATCGACAGGGCGTAACGGCACCGTCATTGCGAGGAGCGTAGCGACGAAGCAATCCATCGTCCCACATGCTGGGATGTATGGATTGCTTCGCTTCGCTCGCAATGACGATCGAGGGGGCCGCGCACAAAATTCCATCACCGTCACCCCCGCGCAAAGGCTTCGCCTTTGTCGCTGGAGGAGCGCGCTCTTGCGCGCGTCTCGAAGGGTCGACGGCCACCAGCCGGGCCGTGCATCCTTCGAGGCGCGCTGCGCGCTCCTCAGGATGACGGGTTGAGTGAGCCTAATACACGTCCTTGGCGTCGGCCTCTTCGCTGGTCTGCACCAGTTCGAGGCTGTTCTCGACCTTGCCGAGCAAGCGGCCGAGGTCGCGGCGTTCCTGTGCGGAGAGGCAGGACAAGATCTCCTGTTCCTTGCGCAGCAGGCGCGGGATCAGTTCCTCGTAGAGCGCCTGGCCCGTTTTGGTCAGTCGCAGGCGGAATTCGCGGCGGTCGTCGGCGTTCTCGACGCGCTCGACGATCTCGCGCTCCATCAGCGCCGACACCGCGCGGCTGATGGTGGATTTATGGGTGCGCGTGCAGTGCGCGATGTACTGCGCGCTGCAGGGATCGCTGCGGAAGCCGAGCGTTGCGAGCACGCGCCACTCCGGAATGTCGAGGCCGTAGCGCGCCTGATATTCGCTCGACAGCGCCGAGGACACCTCGGCCGCCAGCCGGTTCAGGCGGAACGGCATGAAATGGAAGAGATCGAGGCGCTTCTTGGTCGGCGCGATAGTGTCGCGCAGCTCCGCTTCCACGGCACTGCGCGGCCGGGCTGGAGGCTGGCTTGCAGAGGTCCGTGCCAAAAATCCCTCCAATTTGAGTTGACGGCAACCCCGACTGGGGGTTTAAGATAGTTGCAAGTGAGACTAATTTAGCAAGGTCGCGGCCGGCTCGCAAGGTCCCGGTCGCAAGCCGGTCACACAGAACCGCAGCCAGAGGCCGCGGCGCAAGGGAAACATCCAGGGTCACGCAATGGCACACGCCAACACGGCACAGGCCAAAACCCAGTTCGGCTATCGCCGTCACCCCGACCAGGAGCGCTCGGGTGCCAACGTCGCGGAGCATCCCGTCGTCGTGGTCGGCGCCGGGCCGGTGGGACTGTCGCTCGCGATCGATCTCGCGCAGCGCGGCCAGCGCGTGGTGCTGCTCGACGATGCCGACCGGATCGGCGAAGGCTCGCGCGCGATCTGCTTCTCGAAGCGCTCGCTTGAGTTCTGGGATCGCCTCGGGGTCGGCGACCGCATGGTCGAGAAAGGCGTGGTGTGGAGCGTAGGCAAGATCTTCCACGGCGCCTCGCAACTCTATCAGTTCAATCTGCTTCCCGAGGAGGGCCACAAGCGGCCCGCCTTCATCAATCTGCAGCAGTTCTACGCCGAGGCCTATCTGGTCGACCGGGTCGGGCAACTGCCTGAAATCGACCTGCGCTGGCGCAACAAGGTGATCGCGCTGGAGAGCCGCAACGATGGCGTTGCGCTGACCATCGCAACCCCTGACGGCTCCTACCAGGTGCACGCGACCTTCGTGGTCGCCTGCGATGGTGCTCGTTCCTCGCTGCGGCAGATGGTCGGCGCGGAGTTCGCGGGCCAGGTGTTCGAGGACCAGTTCCTGATCGCCGACGTCAAGATGACGGCGGCGTTCCCGACCGAGCGCTGGTTCTGGTTCGATCCGCCGTTCCATGCCGGACGCTCGGCGCTGCTGCACAAGCAGCCGGACGACATCTGGCGGATCGATCTGCAGCTCAACCCGGATGCCGATCCGGTGGCCGAGAAGCAGCCCGAGAATGTCCGGCCGCGGATCGAGCGCATGCTCGGCCATGACAAGTTCGAGTTCGAATGGATCTCGCTCTACAAGTTTCAGTGCCGCCGGATGGCCAAGTTCATCCACGGCCGGGTGATCTTTGCCGGGGATTCCGCCCACCAGGTCTCGCCGTTCGGCGCACGCGGCGCCAATTCCGGGCTTGAGGACGCCGAGAATCTGGCGTGGAAGCTCGACCGCGTGCTGCGCCGGCTGTCGCCGGAGGGCTTGCTGGAGAGCTACCACATCGAGCGCAGCGCGGCGGCGGACGAGAACATCCGCGAGTCCACCCGCTCGACTGACTTCATGGCGCCGGTGACGAAACAGGAAGCACGGCTGCGCCAGGCGGTGCTGTCGCTCGCCAAGGATACCGAGTTCGGCAAGCGCATGGTCAATGGCGGGCGGCTGTCGGTGCCGTCGGTCTACGATACGCCGCTGTCGAGCGGCGATCGCGACGATTGGCGCGGCGGTCCGCGGCCGGGCGCCTCGATGCTGGATGCGCCGGTGACGGAGCAGGGCGGGGGTTCCACCTACCTGACCGACGTTTTCATCAGGCAGGGAACGCGCTTCACGCTGCTGGAGTTTGGCAATGGCGCTGCGGTCGATGTCCCGGACGGCGTCGGCAGCATCCGGATCGGCGGCGAGGATGGGCTGGTCGACGCGCAGGGCCTTGCCGGCAAGCGCTACGATGCCGAGCCCGGCACCGCCTATCTGCTGCGGCCGGACGGCTATGTCGCGGCACGTTTCCGCAACGCGGCGCGGCCGGCACTTGATGCGGCGCTGGCACGCGCAGCCGGCCTGAACTGAGGAGCAGTCATGGCGCTGTCGACCAGTTCGAATTTCGCAAAGCCCGACGACGCCTTCCGCGCCATCGTCGAGGCCCATCGCGGCCTCACCGAGGCGCAGAGCGCCGATCTCGATGCTGCGCTGGTTCTGGTGCTCGCCAACCATATCGGCGATCTCGACGTGCTGCGCGAGGCGATCGCGCTGGCGAAGCGGCGGATGCTTGATGCAAGCCAGCAGCAACAGCAGCAACAACAATAGTTACGAGCTGAATCAGGATGGATCTTTATCAAGTCGCGCAGCAGCCTCCGCCTCACCTCGCCCCGCTTGCGGGGAGAGGTCGGAACGCATCGTCAGATGCGTTCCGGGTGAGGGGGAGCTTCCGCAGACACATCTGTCGCCGTGTATGCGGAGACAGCCCCTCACCCCAACCCTCTCCCCGTAAGAACGGGGAGAGGGGGCGAATGCTCTTGAACGGACAGGATTGAACTGATGGCCAAAGGTTTCGCATCGACCACGGATCTTTCGGAGAAGAAGGTCACCTTCTCCGAGATCGGCACCGACCTCTATGCCTTCACCGCCGAGGGCGATCCCAACACCGCCGTGATCGTCGGCGACGACGGCTGCCTGGTGTTCGACGCGCAGGCGACGCCGGCGATGGCCAACAAGGTGATCGAGCGGGTCAAGACCGTCACCGACAAGCCGATCAAACATGTCGTGCTGTCGCACTATCATGCGGTGCGTGTGCTCGGTGCCTCCGCCTATCACGCGCAAGGCATCGTCGCCTCGCAGGAAACCTATCGCCTGATCGAGGAGCGCGGCCAGCAGGATTGGGATTCCGAATATGGCCGCTTCCCGCGGCTGTTCCAGGATGCCGCGAGCATCCCCGGCCTGACTTGGCCGACGCTGACCTTTGAAGGCGAGATGTCGATCTATCTCGGCAAGCGCGAGGTGCGGCTGATGCAGCTCGGCGCCGGCCATACCTCGGGCGACATCGTCGCCTGGGTGCCGGATGCCGAGGTGATGTTCTCCGGCGATCTGATTGAATATCACTCGGCCTGCTATTGCGGCGATGCGCATTTGCGCGAATGGCCGACGACCCTGAACGAGATCCGCGCCTTCAATCCGAAGGCGATCGCGCCGGGCCGCGGCGACGCGCTGAAGGGGCTTGCCACCGGGCGCGATGCGATCGCGATGACGCGCGATTTCGTCACCACGCTCTACGGCGCCGCCGAATCCTCCGTCGCCAAGGGCCGCAGCCTGAAGGAATCGATGGCGGCGACGCGCGAGGTGATGGATCCGAAGTTCTCGAAGTTTGCGATCTACGAGCACTGCCTGCCGTTCAACGTTTCGCGCGCCTATGACGAGGCGTCGGGGATCGACGATCCCGTGATCTGGACCGACAAGCGCGACCAGGAAATGTGGGCCGCCCTGCAAGGAGGATAGCGATGAACATCAATACCTCGCCTGATCAGATCGTGCGCAGCTCAGGGCAGGTCACCCCGGGCTACATGTCCGGCTTCGGCAACAGTTTTGAGACCGAGGCCTTGCCCGGCGCGCTGCCGATGGGGCGCAATTCGCCGCAGCGCTGCGCCTACGGGCTCTATGCCGAGCAATTGTCCGGCTCGCCGTTCACGGCGCCGCGCGGCACCAATGAGCGCTCCTGGCTCTATCGCATCCGCCCGTCGGTGCGGCACTCCGGCCGCTTCGCCAAGGCAGATAGCGGGCTGTGGCGCACCGCGCCGTGCCACGAATACGACATGCCGATCGCACAGCTGCGCTGGGACCCCGCGCCGATCCCGAAGGAGGACATGACCTTCCTGCAGGGCGTGCAGACCATGACCACGGCGGGTGATGCCAACACCCAGGCCGGCATGGCGGCACACATCTACCTCATCACCAAATCGATGGTCGATCAGCATTTCTACAATGCCGATGGCGAGATGATGTTCGTGCTGCAGCAGGGCAATCTGCGTTTCGTCACCGAGTTCGGCCGGATCGACGCCGAGCCGGGCGAGATCGTGGTGATCCCGCGCGGCGTCAAGTTCCGCGTCGAAATTCCCGGCGGCCCGGCGCGCGGCTATCTCTGCGAGAATTACGGCGGCGCGTTCACGCTGCCGGAGCGTGGCCCGATCGGCGCCAATTGCCTCGCCAATTCACGCGACTT
The DNA here is from genome assembly GCF_024171045.1 of Bradyrhizobium sp. USDA 4538. NCBI lineage: Bacteria > Pseudomonadati > Pseudomonadota > Alphaproteobacteria > Hyphomicrobiales > Nitrobacteraceae > Bradyrhizobium > Bradyrhizobium sp. USDA 4538. Next base: position 3,368,069 of record NZ_JALJZE010000001.1, on the reverse strand, counting down.
CCTGACGCCGGTCGCGAGCTACGAGGACAAGGACACGCCGACCGAGCTCTACGTGAAATGGGGCGGCTCGCTGTTCAAGACCACGCTGCCGCATTCGCCGATCGACGTGGTCGCCTGGCACGGCAATTACGCGCCCTACAAATACGATCTGCGTACCTTCTCGCCGGTCGGCGCGATCGCCTTCGATCATCCCGATCCCTCGATCTTCACGGTGCTGACCTCGCCGTCGGAGACCGCGGGCACCGCGAATATCGACTTCGTGATCTTCCCGGAGCGCTGGATGGTGGCCGACAACACCTTCCGCCCGCCGTGGTACCACATGAACATCATGTCGGAGTTCATGGGCCTGATCTACGGCGTCTACGACGCCAAGCCGCAGGGTTTTGTGCCCGGCGGCATCAGCCTGCACAATTGCATGCTGCCGCACGGCCCCGACCGCGAAGCCTTCGAGCACGCCAGCAACAGCGAGCTGAAGCCGGTGAAGCTGACCGGCACGATGGCCTTCATGTTCGAGACCCGCTTCCCGCAGCGCGTGACCGAACATGCGGCGAAATCGTCGACGCTGCAGGACGATTACTCGGATTGCTGGAAGGGCTTGGAGAAGAAGTTCGACCCGAACAAGCCGTGAATTTGTGTCCCTCGTCATCGCCGGGCTTGACCCGGCGATCCATCGCGCTTTCCGAAGATGGATGCCCGGGTCAAGCCCGGGCATGACAGCTTTCTGAGCATGACGACTTTCTGATTGGAGGAATCAGTGCCCCATCCCAACGACCCAACGCTCCGCTCCTTCATCGACGTCGCACCGACCTCCGACTTCCCGATCCAGAACCTGCCTTACGGCGTGTTCTCGTCGAAGGATGGCCTTGCGCCGCGCGTTGGCGTTGCGATCGGCGATTATGTGCTCGACCTCTGGGAGCTCGAGCAGGACTCGCGGCTCGATGTCGGGCCGCTCGGCGTGTTCTCGCAGCCGTCGCTCAACGCCTTCATGGCGCTCGGGCCGAAAGTGTGGTCGGCGACGCGGGCGCGGATCAGCGAGCTGCTCCGCTCGGATCATCCGGAGCTGCGCGACAACAGGGAATTGCGGGCGCGGGCGCTGGTGCCGATGGCCGACGTCAGGCTGCACATGCCGTTTGCGGTCTCGGGCTACACCGATTTCTATTCGTCGAAGGAGCACGCCACCAATGTCGGCGTCATGTTCCGCGGCAAGGACAATGCGCTGCAGCCGAACTGGCTGCATATGCCGATCGGCTACAACGGCCGCGCCTCGACGGTGGTCGTGTCGGGCAGCAAAGTGCGCCGCCCCCGCGGCCAGCTGAAGCCGCCGACCGCTGAGGTGCCGAGCTTCGGCGCCTGCAAGCGGCTCGACTTCGAGCTCGAGATGGGCGTGGTCGTCGGCCAGGCCTCGCCGATGGGCGAGATGCTGACGGAGAAGCAGGCCGAGGAGATGATCTTCGGCTTCGTCATCCTCAACGACTGGAGCGCGCGCGACATCCAGCAGTGGGAGTATGTGCCGCTCGGCCCGTTCCAGGCCAAGGCGTTCGCGACCTCGATCAGCCCGTGGGTGGTGACGCGCGAGGCGCTCGAGCCGTTCCGCATGCAGGGCCCGGCGCAGCAGCCGGAGCCGCTGGCGTACCTCAAGCAGACCCAGCCGAACAATTACGACATGCAGCTCGACGTCGCGCTGCGCGCTGGTGCAATGAACGAGGCGAAGACAATCTGCAGCACCAACTTCAAATACATGTACTGGTCGTCGGTGCAGCAGCTCGTGCACCATGCCTCGAGCGGCTGCGCGATGAATGTCGGCGATCTCCTCGGCAGCGGCACGATCTCCGGCCCCGAAAAGCACCAGCGCGGCAGTCTCCTGGAAATCAGCTGGAACGGCACCGAGCCGGTCGAACTTGCCAGCGGCGTGACGCGGTCGTTCCTGGAGGACGGCGATTCGCTGGTCATGCGCGGTTGGTGCCAGGGCGACGGCTATCGCGTCGGCTTCGGCGAGGTCGAAGGCACGATCATCGCGGCGGAGTAGCTCGCGCTGTCATTCTGGGGCGATGCGTAGCCATCGAGCCCGGAATCTCGAGATTCCGGGTATGGTCCTTCGGACCATCCCGGAATGACGGGTGGGCCAGCTACCGTTCCTCGGGCCTGACATCCCTCAAGCGCGCCGTATTCGCCGCGACGTCCTCGAGGCTGTACTTCAAATGCACCCGCTTGTCCGACGGCGGCTGGTTGACCGTGCAGACACCCGGCCGCCACGGCTTGGCCGGGCGGATCGGCCGCGGCGCAAAACCGCCGCCGCAGTTCGGGCAGACATTGCCGAGCCTGGTCTCGGCGCAATCCGCACAGAACGTGCATTCATAGGAGCAGATCCGCGCGTCGATGGCGCTGGGTGGCAGGTCCTTGTCGCAATATTCGCAGTTCGGTCGCAGCTGCAGCGCCATGGTTCGTCTCTCTTGCCGTTGTCGGAATGATCGCAAGCCAAGCCGCAAAAGCGAATGGCGGATTTCCCTCGATTCGAGCCATCACGCCTGTAGCGACTTCAGCGGCAGCCTGATGCTCTCCTTTAGCCGGTCGAGCACGATCGAGGAGCGCACATGGGCCACGCTCTGGTGCGGCATCAGCACGTTGTTGACGATGTCGGACAGGCTCTTGAGGTCGCGCAGCATCACCTTGAGCACGTAGTCGGCATCCCCGGTCAGCGCATAGGCCTCCTGGATATCATCGACCCGGTTGACCAGTTCGCGAAACCGCTTGGCGTTGTCGGGCGAGTGGGTCGCAAGCGTGATGTGGATGAAGGCGATCAGACCGAAGCCCAGCGCCTCGCCGGCGAGGTCGGCGTGGTAGCCGGCGATGACCTTCTCCTCCTCCAGCCGCATCCGCCGCCGCGAACATTGCGATGCCGACAGCCCGACGAGGTCGGCCAGCTGCTGGTTGGTCAGCCGGCCGTCGTCCTGCAGGGCGGCGAGCATTTTCAGGTCGAAGGCGTCCACTTCAGGCATGCGTCAAATATCCATTTCGTGCACGGATCGTGCGCAAGGCTAGCAAAATGGGACCTATTTTGCACGCACGTTGTGCAGAAAATGACGGAAACTGATCTCCAGACAAATCAGGGAGTTGCCGCCATGGGTCCGTTTCCGCACGATGCGCCGCCGGCCGAAATCAGCACTGAGAACCCGATGGGCACCGACGGCTTCGAGTTCGTCGAATATGCCCATCCGAATCCGGCGGAGCTGCACGCCCTGTTCAAGCTGATGGGTTTCGTCGCGGTCGCCCGCCACCGGACCAAGCAGATCACGGTCTATCGCCAGGGCGACATCAACTATCTCGTCAATGAGGAGCCGGGCAGCCACGGCTTCAACTTCGTCGCCGCGCACGGTCCCTGCGCGCCGTCGATGGCATTCCGCGTCGTCGATGCCAAGCATGCCTATGAACGCGCGATCGCGCTCGGCGCGGAGCCGGCGGATGTCTCGCCTGCAGCGAAGACGCTCGATGTGCCCGCGATCAAGGGCATCGGCGGCAGCCTGCTTTATTTCGTCGACCGCTACGGCGCCAAGGGTTCGGCCTATGATGCCGAGTTCGAGTGGCTCGGCGCGGCCAACCCGCGCCCCGCAGGCTCGGGCCTGTATTACGTCGATCACCTCACCCATAACGTCCATCGCGGCCGGATGGATGTCTGGACCGGCTTCTATGCAAAACTGTTCAACTTCCGTCAGATCCGTTTCTTCGACATCGAGGGCCGCGCATCCGGCCTGTTCTCCCGTGCGCTGACCAGTCCGGACGGCAAGATCCGGATTCCGATCAATGAGGACGCCGGCGATTCCGGTCAGATCGAGGAATATCTCAACGTCTACCGCGGCGAGGGCATCCAGCACATCGCCTGCGGCGCGCGCGACATCCACGCGACGGTCGAGAGGTTGCGCGCCGACGGCCTGCCGTTCATGCCGTCGCCGCCCGACACCTATTTCGAGCGGATCGACGCCCGGCTGCCCAAGCATGGCGAGGACGTCGCGCGGCTCAGGACCAACGGCATCCTGATCGACGGCGAGGGCGTGGTCGACGGTGGCCAGACCAAGGTGCTGCTGCAGATCTTCTCGGCCAACGCGATCGGGCCGATCTTCTTCGAGTTCATCCAGCGCAAGGGCGACGACGGCTTCGGCGAAGGCAACTTCAAGGCGCTGTTCGAATCGATCGAGGAAGACCAGATCCGCCGCGGCGTGCTGAAGGTCGATCACGCGGCGTAGGCCTTGGAGGGGAGCGCGTTCGCTCACAACTCTCAGTCGTCGTCCCGGCGAAGGCCGGGACCCATAACCACCGAGTCTAGTTGTAGAAGGGATAGCGGCCCCAACGTCGCACAATAGCCGGCATTTGGGGTAATGGGTCCCGGCCTTCGCCGGGACGACGGTGAATTACTTCCCCGCCTTCCACGCGCTGGTCACATCCCCGATATTCGCCAGCTCCGGCTCGCGGATTGTCGACGGCGTGCGCGAGAAACGCGGCGCGGGGGCGGGCTGGGTGACGCCGTGGCGTTCGACGAACACCTGGCGGGCCGCCATGTGCGGATGCTTCGGCGCTTCCTCCATGGTCAGGATCGGCGCGAAGCAGATGTCGGTGCCTTCCATGATGTTGCACCAGTCCGCGCGCGACTTGCTCTTGAACACCCGGGTCAGCTTCTCCTTCAGCGCCGGCCAGGCCTTGCGATCCATCTGCGCGTCGAAGTCGGCGTCGGTCAGGTCGGCGTGCTTACGCAGCAGCGCGTAGAACTGCGGCTCGATCGAGCCGATCGAGATGAAGTTGCCGCAGGAGCATTCGTAGACGCCATAGAAATGCGCGCCGCCGTCGAGGAAATTCTGGTCGCGACCGCCGCTCCAGCGGCCCTGCGCGGCCATGTCGTAGAACATCGACATCAGCGAGGCCGCGCCGTCGCACATCGCGGTATCGACCACCTGGCCCTTGCCGGACTTCTGCGCTTCCAGCAGCGCTGCGAGCACGCCGACCACGAGGTAGAGCGCGCCGCCGCCGAAATCGCCGACCAGGTTGAGCGGCGGCACCGGCTTCTCCTTGGTGCCGATCGCAGCCAGCGCACCCGTGATCGAGATGTAGTTGATGTCATGGCCGGCGGCATTGGCCAGCGGGCCTTCCTGGCCCCAGCCGGTCATGCGGCCATAGACCAGTTTTGGATTGCGCGCGAGCACGACATCGGGGCCGAGGCCGAGGCGCTCCATCACGCCGGGACGAAAGCCCTCGATCAGCGCGTCGGCATGGCCGAGCAGGTCGAGCGCTTCAGCAACCGCCACCTTGTTCTTGAGGTCGAGCTCGATGACCTTGCGGCCGCGGGTTGCGACCGCCTTCAGATTCTTGCCGGCGCCGACCCGATCGAGCGTGATGACCTCGGCGCCCATGTCGGCGAGCAGCATGCAGGCGAACGGGCCGGGGCCGATGCCGGCGAATTCGACGATGCGGAAGCCGGCGAGCGGGCCCGAGGTGCGAGCGGCGGTCTGGGAGGCGGGTTTATCGAGCACGTTGTTCTTCCGTTGGTTGCGGGGCGCTGGGCGGCTGAGATGTCACGGCTGGCTTGGTTGCCGAACTTCATGCGTTCTCCCAGCCGTCCGTGGGACGGTATTTTTAATTAGCTGATTAGCTAAATTGTCTCGCCTAATGGGGGATGTGGCAAGCACCTTTTGTCCTGTGCCGCCGGTAAAACGCGAACGGCGCGCATCGCTGCGCGCCGTTGCAGACTTGTGTTTAGGCGCTATCAGCCCGCGGTCGTCACCGCCCGCTGTCCCATCACCTTCACGAGGTTGGCGCGGTAATCCGCCGAGCCGTGGATGTCGGCGAGCAGGCCGCTCGCCGGGATATTGACGCTGTCGAGCGCCGAGGCCGCCCAGTTCGCCTTCAGCGCCTGCTCGATCGGCGCGACCCGCATGACGCCGCTTTGCGACGCACCGGTGGCGGTGGCGCGGACGTCGCCCGACTTGGTCTTGGCGACGAACACGCCGGTCAGTGCGAAGCGCGAGGCGGGGTTCGGGAATTTCGCGTAGCCCGCCTTGGCCGGGATCGGGAACGACACCGCGGTGATGATCTCGCCATCCTCGAGCGCCGTCGTGAACAGGCCCTTGAAGAAATCATCCGCCGCGATCGACCGCTTGTTGGTCTTGACCGTCGCGCCGAGCGCCAGCACCGCCGCCGGATAATCCGCCGCCGGGTCGTTGTTGGCGAGCGAGCCGCCGATCGTGCCGCGATAGCGCACGGCGGGATCGCCGATCATCGACGCCAGATTGGCGAGCGCCGGGATCGCCTTCTGCACCGCGTCGCTTTGCGCCACATCGTAATGCGGAGTCGCGGCCTTGATGGTGACCGTGTCGCCCGACACCTCGATGCCGATCATCTCCTGCACCTTGGAGAGGTCGATCACGTCGGAAGGCGCGGCAAGACGCTGCTTCATCACGGGCAGCAGGGTCTGTCCGCCGGCGAGGAATTTTGATTCCGCGCCTTTGGCGAAGGTTGCGGCGGCGTCAGCGACCGAGGAAGCGCGGTGATAATTTGTCTCGTACATGGCTCTTCCTCCCTCAACCGTGAATGGCGTGCCAGACGCGATCGGGCGTCGCCGGCATTTCCAGCTTGTTGTTGCCGATCGCGTCCGTGATCGCATTGATCACGGCAGCCGAGGCGCCGATCGCGCCGGCTTCGCCGCAGCCCTTGACGCCGAGCGGGTTGCCCGGACACAGCGTCGTGGTGTGGGAGAGCTGGAACGAGGGCAGGTCGTCGGCCCGCGGCATGGTGTAGTCCATGAAGGACGCGGTCATGAGCTGACCGGTGCCGTCATAGACCACACCTTCGAGCAGTGCCTGGCCGATGCCCTGCGCAAGGCCGCCGTGGACCTGGCCTTCGACGATCATCGGGTTGATCAGCCGGCCGAAGTCGTCGGCCGCCACGAAGTCGACGAAGGAGGTCTTGCCGGTGCCGGGATCGACCTCGAGTTCGCAGATATAGGCACCGGCCGGGAAGGTGAAGTTGGTCGGGTCGTAGAACGCCGTCTCCTTCAGGCCGGGCTCCATGCCGTCAGGCAAATTATGCGCGGTGTAGGCGGCGAGCGCGACCATCGGCAGCGCGATCGACTTGTCGGTGCCGGTGACCTTGAACTCGCCGTTCTCGATCACGATGTCGCTCTCGGACGCCTCGAGCGCATGCGCCGCGATCTTCTTGGCCTTGGCCTCGACCTTCTCCATCGCCTTCACGATCGCCGTACCGCCGACCGCGAGCGAGCGCGAGCCGTAGGTACCCATGCCGAACTGCACCTTGTCGGTGTCGCCATGGACGATCGAGACCTGGCTGATCGGCACGCCGAGCCGCTCCGCGATGATCTGGCAGAACGTCGTTTCGTGACCCTGGCCGTGGCTGTGCGAACCGGTGAGCACCTCGATGGTGCCGACCGGGTTGACGCGGATCTCCGCCGATTCCCACAGGCCAACGCCGGCGCCGAGACTGCCGACCGCCTTCGACGGCGCGATGCCGCAGGCCTCGATGTAGCAGGAGATGCCGATGCCGCGCAGCTTGCCGTCGGCTTTGGCCTTGGCCTTGCGGGCCGGGAAGCCGGCATAGTCGATCGCCTTCATCGCGGCATCGATCGAAGCGTGGAAGTCACCGATATCATACGCCATGATTACAGGCGTCTGATACGGGAACTGGGTGATGAAGTTCTTCTTGCGCAGCTCGGTCGGATCGACCTTCAACTGCCGCGCCGCCGTCTCCATCATGCGCTCGATCAGAAAACTGGCCTCGGGGCGGCCGGCGCCGCGGTAGGCGTCGACCGGCGTGGTGTTGGTGTAGACGCCGATCACCTCGGCATAGATCGCCGGAATCACGTACTGGCCCGACAGCAGCGTCGCGTAGAGATAGGTCGGGACGGCCGAGGAGAACAGCGACATATAGGCGCCGAAATTGGCGTGGGTCTTTACCCGCAGACCAAGGATCTTGTTGTCCTTGTCGAACGCCAACTCCGCCTTCGAGACATGGTCGCGGCCATGCGCGTCGGTGAGGAAGGCTTCCGAACGGTCGCCGGTCCACTTCACCGGGCGGCCCACCTTCTTCGAGGCCCACAGAGCCACCATCTCTTCGGGATAGATGTAGATCTTGGAGCCGAAGCCGCCGCCGACGTCGGGCGCGATCACGCGCAGCTTGTGCTCGGGCGCGATGTTGTAGAACGCCGACAGCACGAGGCGGGCGACGTGCGGATTCTGCGACGTCGTGTAGAGCGTGTAGTGCTCTTCGGCCTGGTCGTAATGCGCGATCGCCGCGCGCGGCTCCATCGCGTTCGGCACCAGGCGGTTATTGGTGAGGTCGAGCGTCACCACATTGGCCGCCTTGCCGAAGGCATCCTTGACCGCGGCTTCGTCGCCGAGATGCCAGTCATATACGATGTTGCCGGGAGCTTCGGGATGAAGCTGCGCGGCGCCCGGCTTGATCGCGGCCTTGATGTCAGGCACCGCGGGAAGTTCTTCGTAATCGACGACGACCGCTTCGGCGGCGTCCCTGGCCTGGTTCTTGGTCTCGGCGATCACGACCGCGACCGCCTGCCCGACAAAGCGCACGGTCTCCGGCGCCATAGCCGGCCACGCGCCCATTTTCATCGGTGAGCCGTCCTTCGAGGTGATGGCCCAGCCGCAGATCAAATTGCCGACCTTGTCGTCGACGATCTGCTGTCCGGTCAGCACCGCGATCACGCCGGGCATCTTCATGGCCTCGGCGGAATCGATGCCCTTGACCTTGGCATGGGCATGCGGGCTGCGGATGAAGTGAGCGTAGCTCATGCCGACCATTTTGACGTCGTCGACGTAACGTCCTTGTCCGGTGATGAACCGGCGATCTTCCTTGCGCACGACACGTGCGCCAATTCCTTCAACACCCATTGTCTAGTCCTCCCGACCGGAGATTCGATTTGCCGCCGTTTCCATCGAGACCGGCGGTGGTGAGCTTGATCGTGTGCGGTGCGTGGCGCGCTATTCGGCGGCCTGCGCAACCTTCATGCGGCCGGCTGCGTCGAGCACCGCCTTGACGATGTTGTGGTAGCCGGTGCAGCGGCAGATATTGCCCTCGAGCTCGTGGCGAACCGTTTCCTCATCGAGCTTGCCACCATGGCGGTGCACGATGTCGACAGCGGACATGATCATGCCGGGGGTGCAATAGCCGCACTGCAGGCCGTGATTGTCGCGGAACGCCGCCTGCATCGGGTGCAGCTCGTCGCCCTTGGCGAGGCCTTCGATCGTGGTGACGTTGCAGCCCGCGGCCTGGCCGGCCAGCATGGTGCAGGATTTGACCGCCCGTCCATCGACATGGACGACGCAGGCGCCGCACTGGCTGGTATCGCAGCCGACATGGGTGCCGGTGAGGTTCAGGTTTTCGCGCAAGAGGTGCACGAGGAGGGTTCGGTCCTCAACGTCGACCGAGACCGCCTTGCCGTTTACCGTCAGTTTGACTGTAGACACGCGTTTCTCCCAATAGCTTCGTTATGGGCCCAGTAGACCACGCTTCATGTGGGTCGTAACCGCGATCAAAGTCGTAGTCGCGGCCCTGTCATGAAGGCGCCGGGCAGTGCCTGCGATCCTAGCAGGCGGCCGTTCAATGGGCAATTTGCAAGCAGCCGGCGGCGTGCTCCGGCGCGACGAAATTGCCCGGCAGCGCAAGCGGTTTTCGGCAAACTGACGGTGCTCGCCGCACGCCAAAATCGTCGCCGCGATCGCTACTACCTTCCGCCTATAACGACGCAAAAGCGTTGCTGTCATTTTCATCGCCGACGCAGCGACGGAAGATCGCTGGTTCACGAAATTGGGTCGAGAGACGCGCGCGCGATGCACCCATCGCGGCAACGAAACCATATTGGAGGAAGCCAATGAAGCTGAGGAGCGGGATTTTCTTTGCCGGCGTGTCGCTGGTCGCCATGGTGCTGGCAGGCATTGGTGCGTCGAAAGCTAATGATTCCGTCGTGAAGGCGGCGTCCGATCCCAACGGATGGGCAATCGCCGGCCACGATTACGGCAATACGCGCTTCAGCCCGTTGAAGCAGATCAACTCCGAGAATGCCGGCAAGCTGCAGCTGGTCTATTCGCTGTCGCTGGCTTCGCTCCGCTCCAACGAGTCGTCGCCGGTTGTGATCGGCAAGAACCTGTATGTGTCGACCTCGTGGGGCCCGAAATACGTCTATGCGATCGATGCCGCGACCGGCGCCCGCAAATGGACCTGGCAGCCCGACATTCCGGATGACGTGCTCCAATACGCCTGCTGCGACGTCAACAATCGCGGCGTGTCCTATGCCGACGGCAAGATCTTCGTCGGCCGGCTCGACGGCAAGCTGACCGCGCTCGACGCCGAGACCGGCAAGGAGCTCTGGACCTCGACGGTCGTCGACTACAAGCAGGGCTCGGTCATCACCTCGCCGCCGCTCGTCGTCCGCGACAAGGTCATCACCGGTTTCGGCGGCGGCGAATACGGCGTCCGCGGCGCGTTGCAGGCGTTCTCGCTCAAGGACGGCAAGCTGCTCTGGCAGACCTACACGGTGCCGGCGCCGGGCGAACCCGGCAGCGACACCTGGAAGGGCGACACCGGGCTGCACGGCGGCGGCGCCGCCTGGCTGGTCGGCTCCTACGATGCCAAGTCCGACACGGTCTACTGGGGTACCAGCAATCCGGGGCCGTGGAATACCGCGGTGCGCTCCACCGGCGACGGCAATTTCGGCAAGCTGACCAACCTCTACACGGCCTCGACGCTGGCGATCGATCCCAACACCGGCAAGATCAAGTGGCATATCCAGGGCACGCCGGCCGATGCCTGGGACTATGACGGCGTCAACGAGCTGCTGCTCGCCGACCTCAAGATCAAGGGCACCGAGACGCCCGTGCTGATGAAGGCGGACCGCAACGGCTTCTTCTTCGTGGCCAACCGCGAGACCGGCAAGGTGATCTCCGCGGAGAAATACGTCTTCGCCAACTGGGCCAAGAAGTGGGACGTCAACACGATGCGGGCGGAAGAGGATCCGGACAAGCGTCCGGGCCCGGGCCATCCCGCCAAGGACATCTGCCCGAACCTGATCGGCGGCAAGAACTGGCAGCCGATGTCGTTCAACCCGCAGACCGGCCTCGTCTACATCCCGAGCAACAATGTCTGCATGGACTGGTCGGTCTCTGACGTGAACTACAAGCGCGGCGTGTTCTATCTTGGCGCCGAATTCCCGACCAAGCCGGGCCCCGGCGGCTTCCTCGGCGAGCTCGTGGCCTGGGATCCGATCGCCAACAAGAAGGTGTGGAGCATCAAGGAAGACCTGCCCTTCAACGGCGGCACGCTGACGACCGGCGGCAATTTGGTGTTCTCCGGCAACCTGCATGGCGACTTCCGCGCCATCGATGCCAAGAACGGCAAGGTGCTGTGGAGCAAGAACCTCGGCAGCGGCATCGGTGCAGGTCCAGTGACCTATTCGGTCGACGGCAAGCAGTATGTCGCGATCGTGGTCGGACGCACCGCGGCGCTGCCGGCCTTCCTCGGTGACATCGGCAAGAAGATGGTCGCCGCGGCGCCCGAAGGCGGCTCGCTGTTCGTGTTCGCCCTGCAGTAACGATCGTCAAGGAGGCAGCATTGCCCGTGTCTTGCATCGCCCGAAACGAACTGCGCACCCCCTCGCGCAACACGCGGTTGGAACATGCAATCCGGACCGTGCTGCTCTCCGCCCTGCTCATGGTGCCGGCCCTGGCGGCCGGCGCCGACGAGACAAAGCCGCCGCTGCGGCTCTGCGCCGATCCGAGCAACCTGCCTTTCTCGAGCGACGACCCGGGCAAGCCCGGCCTTTATCTCGAGATCGGCCAGGCGGTGGCGCAGAAGCTCGGCCGCACGGTGAGCACCAATTGGTACAAGTCCTATTTCGGCAAGCGCACGGTGCGGGAGACGTTGCTCAGCAAACAGTGCGACGCCATGGTCGGCCTGCCGCTGATCGACGATTTCATGGGCCCGGCGGTGATCTTCTCGAAGCCGATCGCCCATGAGGGCTATGCGCTGGTCGGCAGCAAGGACCGCAAGCTTGCCGGCCTCGACGACCTCAGGGGATTGCGGGTTGCGGTGCAGTATCAATCGACGCCGCAGAACCTGCTCGCGCTGCGCGACGACATCCGGAAGGTCACCGTGCTCAGCCCGGAGGAGGGTATGGCGGCGCTCGCACAGGGCAAGGTCGACATCGCCTTCATCTGGGCGCCGGTGGCGGGTTGGCTCAACAAGACCAGCTACGGCGACAAATATCAGATCGTGTCGACCGAGGGCGACGGCCTGCTCTGGGCGACCGCGATCGGTTTCGCCAAGGCGTCCGGCGCGCTGCGCGATGAAGTCGACGGCGTGCTGCCGGGGCTGCAGGGGGAGATTGCCGCCCTGTTTGCCAAATATGGCGTGCCGAACAGCGCACCGGTGAAGTTCGGCGAGGCCGACCGCGCGACGACGTCGTCCGTCGGCGCCAGCGAGCCCGTCACGGTCGGGCAGGCGGCCGCGGCGGCCGAGAAACCGGTTCAGACCGCCGCGACCGCCGGCGACGCCAAGGGGGATGCCACCGCCGGGCGGGAGGTCTTCAACGGAACCTGCGCGCATTGCCACGGCCCGGACGCGGTGCAAGCCGAGCGAAAGATCGATCTCAGGCTGCTCAAGAAGCGCTATGCTGACGACATGGAATCGACATTCTGGAAGACGGTCCATGACGGGCGGCCGGCCAAGGGCATGCCGGCCTGGAAGGACGTCTTCAGCGACGACGAGCTCAGAAACGTATATGTCTATCTGCAGAGCGTGCAGGATACTGGCGGATCGAACTAGAAGCTGCGGTCCGCAAGAGGAGCGTTTTCGAGCGAAGTGGATACCGGTTCGCGTGAAGAAAACGCGTCAGAACATGAATCGAGAGCCCCGTTCCGATCCAATCGGAACGGAGGCTTGGGCAGTGCGAGGGTCCTCATGATGGGGTTCCTGATCATCGACGATCACCCCCTGTTCGGGGAGGCGCTTGGCAACGCCATCCGCATCTCGCATCCCGATGCCCGGATCTATGAGGCCACCTCGATCAAGGGGGCCCTTGGCATCCTCGCCAGCGAGCCGAATATCGACCTGGCGCTGCTCGATCTGCTGCTGCCCGACGTGGTCGGCTTCTCCGGCTTCCAGAAGATCAGGGATCGCTATCCGCGGCTGCCGATCGCCATCGTCTCGAGCGAGGAGGACAAGCACACCATCCGCGAGGCGCTCGAGATGGGTGCGGTCGGCTATCTGCCGAAGTCGACCTCGCTCGGCGAGCTCTCGCAGGCGATCGCGCGTGTGCTGAGCGGGTCGGTCTCCGCGCCGCGGGATTTCGTCGCGGTCGGTGCGCTGGAACAGTCCGAGACGGCGCGGACGCTGCGCGAACGCATTCAGAAGTTGACGCCGCAGCAGATCCGCGTGCTCCATCTGATCATCCGCGGCCTGCAGAACCGCGAGATCGCCGCCGAGCTCAAGCTCGCGGAATCCACCGTGAAGGCGCATGTCACCGAGATCCTGCGCAAGCTGAAGCTGTTCAGCCGCAACAAGGCGATCATCGAGCTCGGCAAGATTCCGCTTCCGGTCCCGGAGGCCTGTTCGGGCGCAAAGCCGGAGAAGGCGCCCTAGTGTGCTGAATGCGAAGTTCGTGCGATTTCGCGGCAGCCACTTTCACGAACTTCGCATTGATAAAGCACACTAGAATCATAAGTTTGCTAGTGTCCTTATCGAATCCGAAGTTCGCTCCGAAGGTGCGGCAAATGATGCGAACTTCGGATTCGGGACACTAGCCGTGCTGCACTGCGAGGCGGGCGCATTGGAAATCCTGCCTATAGGCTGCCATCCGGCTTTGAGATAACGTCGTGCGCACAATGGCTGTTATGAGCATCCGAGGGAGGACGGCGCAGCATTGACCACGACCGCGCCCCTGGCGGACGAGCCGCCGCTCGGCAAGGCGGGTACGCCTCGACTGCTGATCGTCGAGGATCACCCGCTGTTCCGTGCCGCCCTGATCGGCGTGATCGGGGCCGAGTTTCCCGATGCCGAGGTGCTGCAGGCGACGTCGATCGACGGTGCGCTGGATGTGATCGCGGCGCGCGACGGCCTCGATCTGATCCTGCTCGATCTGTCGATGCCCGGCACCACGGGCCTGCTCGGCGCCTACCGGGTGCGTGCCGCCGCGCCGCGCAGCGCGCTGGTGATCGTGTCGGCGCACGACGATCCCCGGATCGTCGGCGGCGCGATCTCGCTCGGGATTTCCGGCTACATCCCGAAGTCGACGCCGAAGCTCGAGCTGGCGCGGCTGTTGCGCGGCATTCTCGAAGGCGCGGTGTGCCTGCCGCCGCGCTTTCGCGATACCGCCGCCGCGCGGAAGGCCCAGGCCGAGACGCGCGAGCTGGTGCAGCAGCTCGGCCAGTTCACCGCGCAGCAGCTTCGCGTGCTCGACATGATCTGCCGCGGCCTGCAGAACAAGCACATCGCCTATGAGCTCGATATCTCGGTCACCACCGTGAAGGTGCATGTCTCGGAGATCCTGCGCAAGCTCGGCGTGCGCAGCCGCACCGAGGCCATCATCGCGCTGTCGAAGCTGGACTTCGGCAAGCACGACCACGCGCCGGTGACGGCCTCGCCGTCGTCGCATGGCGCCTAGTGTGCTGAATGCGAAGTTCGTGCGATTTCGCGGCAGCCACGTTCACGAACTTCGCATTCATAATGCACACTAGAATCATAAGTTTGCTAGTGTCCTTATCGAATCCGAAGTTCGCTCCGAAGGTGCGGCAAATGATGCGAACTTCGGATCCGGGACACTAGAGCCTTTCCCGTTTCGATGGAATCGCAACGGGAAAGGCTCCAGGTTTTTGTCTTGACGCGTTTTCTTCATGCGAACCGGTATCCACTTCGCTCGAAAACGCTCTGCTCATAACCGCGCACCCGACTGCTCCGCCGCCAGCAGGAACGACAGCAGCGAGCGCATCTCGGCGGGCTTGATCGGCTTCTTCAACAGCTCATGGCCGAAGGCCGATACGTCGGAGGCGGCCTTGGCCGAGTAGTCGGCGGTCACGATGATCGCCGGCACCTTGGCGTTGATCGCGCCGCGGATGACATCGACGGCCTGAATGCCAGTCTCGCCATTGTCGAGATGCAGATCGGCGATGATGGCGTCGGGAATGCCGTCGAGCGCGTGGATGCGCTCGAGCGCCTCGGTCTTGGAGATCGTCACCGCGACGTCGCAGCCCCATTTCTCCAGCAAATGGGCGAGCCCCTCGGCGCTCGAGAGGTCGTTCTCGATCAGCAGGATCTTGGCGCCCTCCATGCCGCCATAGCGATAGTCGACGCTGGCCTGTTCGCGCACCGGGATCGCAACCGGATCCTGGCTGCGGGGCACGGTGACCGAGAACACCGAGCCCTTGCCGGCGCGCGAGCTCAGCCTGATGTCATGTCCGAGCAAGTCGGCAAACCGGCGCACGATCGAAAGACCAAGCCCGATGCCGGCCTTGTCGCCGGCGCTGGTTTCGCCGCGCTGAAACTCGACGAAGATGGCTTCGCGCTGCGCTTCCGGAATGCCCGGCCCGGTGTCGTGCACCTCGATGCAGATGTCATCGCCCCTGGCACGGCATCCCATCAGCACGCTGCCGCGCTGGGTGTAGCGCAGCGCATTGGCGACGAGGTTTTGCAGAATCCGTCGCAGCATCAGCGGATCGGAGCGAACGACCGCGGACGACGGCATGATCCGGAAACCGAGATTGCGCTTGGCGGCGGTCGCGACAAATTCCTGCTCCAGCGGCTCGAACAGCGAGGCGATCGCGACCGGTCCGAATTCGGGCCTGAGCACGCCCGCATCGAGCTTGGAGATGTCGAGCAGCGTCCGCAGCATGTCCTCGAGCGTCGCCAGCGAACGGTCGATCTGATCGGTCAGCGCGACGCTCTTGGACTCGGTTGCCATCTCGGTCAGCGCGGACAGCGTCAGCCGCGCCGCATTCAGCGGCTGCAACAGATCGTGGGTGACCGAGACCAGCACGGATGATTTCAGCGAGCTCGCCGCTTCGGCCTGCTGCTTGGCCTGCAGCAGGCGACCATTGGTTTTCTCCAGCGATTGCAGCGCCTGCTTGAGCTGCTGGGTGCGGTCGCGCACCTGCTGATCCAGCGCGATCGCGGTCTCGAACAGCGAGAAGGCGTTGAGCTGCTGATCGGTCGAGCGCTCGACGCGCGACATCAGCGCCGCGTTGATCTTGCGCAGCTTCTCGGCCTCGCGTTCGAGCGCCGCAATTCGCGTGGTCTTGGTATCCGTCATTGCGGCGCGAGTGCCCGCTTGCCGATGGCGATGCCGGTCAGCGTCTGGTTGACATGCATGGAGCGATACTGCTCGCCATAGGTCTGAAAGCCAATCACTTTGTTGCGGCGATAGAGCTCCGACATCTCCCGCGACAGCTGGCGCTGCTCGACGTCGAGCCGGCGCAGCACGCATTCGAAGCCGATGAACATCGAGACCTCGCCGAGATCCTCGGTCAGCTCCTTGAGCAGGCGGCTCGTCACGTCGATCGGGTCGCGCTCGCGCGCCACCGTCAGCACCATGCCCTCGTCGATGGCGCAGAAGAATTGCAGCGATCCGTCCGGGTTGGTGCGCTGGATCGACCGCGCGTAATAGGCGCCGCCGACGCGAACCAGCACGGGATGCGCGGCGAACGAGAACAATTCGAGCTTGCTGTCGCTGAGGCCGACGGCGCGGGAATATTCCAGCGCCGCCGGCTCGGCATTCAATTCCTTGACGATGCGGTGCTCGATGTCGGCCTCGGTCACCACCATCTTGGTCGAGGTCGGTTCGAAGTGATCGCACTTGAACAGGCGGAACGGCAGCCGGGTCCGGATCAGGATCAGGACGGCGGCATCGGTAAAGGCCTCGCCGCCATGGAAGACCCACGATTTCTCGAAGCGCAGACCGTCGCCGGCGGAGCCGCCGACCACCGGGATGTCGCCGAGCGACGCATAGATCGCCGACATGATGGTCTCCTCACGCTGGCACATGCCGTCGATGAAGAGCAGCCCGAAGGAATCATGGGTGTGATCGCAATGCTCGGTGCGTTGCGCGAATTCGTTCTGCAATTCGGTGCAGATCGAGCGGCCGTGATCGACCCGAAATGTCGAAAGGTCGAACAGCGGCCGGGCCGCGATGACGAAATCGGCCGCGTTGAAGCCCATCGCGACGACGCTGTCCTCGTCCCAACCGCCGGGCGACAATTCGCCGGCCGTGGTGCAGCCGAAGATCGGTACGTCGGGCATCCGGCTGGACAGTTCGGCAATGAATGTCTGCGGCTCGTAGACCGGCGACACGAACACCACGAGCATCGCGAGATCAGCCGCCGTCAATTGGCGCGCGATCTCGTCGGCTGCTTCCCGCGGCCCGTCGGTCTTTGCCTGCACCACGACAATACTGTCGGCGGTGCCACCGTTCTGCTTCGCCAAAGGCGCTCTCCCTGACCAGAATCTTTTGCTTTTCTTGGCGCGGGCGGTTGAACCCGCGCGGGTCGTGAGGGCATCCGGACAATGGCGCGATGGCTCGCGTTCCGGCTTGCCCGTGTCTTTCAGGTCGTGAGGGGAAATGCCATTGGCCGGGCTATTGCGCCGGCAGCTACGCTCGCCGCAAGCGCCAATGGCGCCGGTCGACGCGATGACATGGGACACCTCCCGATGTGTGTTCTCCTGGCCCGGGCAGGGACAGGTTTGATCGGTTCTAAACTATCGGGCCGGACCCCCGCGTCAATCACCTTACCCACCCGCCTAGCCCGACCAAGGTAGTATCGCGCCGGGCCCGGCGGCCGCTGCCCATTTACCGGGCCTTATCGATTCTGCCTTAGTTTTGCGCTCCGGGGTCTGGGGCGGGTTGCTGCCGGACCCCGCGTGGTTTTCAGAATGAAGACGGGGGTTGGAATGCCGGGGCTGAAGCGATCGTTGTCGATCAGGATCCCAACCCTCAGATTTCGCGCCAAGATCATGCTCGGCTTTGCCGTCACGCTGGCGCTTTCGGCAGCCACCATGGGCTTTGCCTATATGGGCTTCGAGCGGGTCTCCGCCGGCGTCGGCTCCTATCGCCAGAGCGTCGCGGAAGCCGATCTGGCCCGCAACATCGATCGCGAATTGATCTCCTACCGTTCGCTGGCGCGCTACTTCGTTGCGACCGGCAAGGAGGACGACGCCAAGGCCGCGCTCGCCGCCGAGGGCAGCCTGAAGGATGCCATCATGGCGTCGATGAAGGGCACCACCAACCCGGCCCGGCTCGAGCAGATCACCAAGCTGGAGCGCGAATTCCGCGCCTTCACCAAGATCTTCGCCGAGATCGTCCGCATCAAGAACGACAGCGCACAGACCGCGCAGAACAAGCTGACCCGCAGCGCGACCTCGATGCGCTACAAGCTCGACGATCTCCCGAGCAACGCCGATGATTCCGAGCTGCAGTCGATCCAGTTCGGCGCCAAGAAGGTGGCCGACCAGCTCCAGTCGATCACCGGGGCCGTCAATACCTTCGTCGTCAACGGCGACAAGACGGTCGCTTCGAGCGCGCTCGCCCGGCTGAAATTCGCCGACAATCTCGTGAAGGCGATCACCTCGAATAACGAGCGGATCACCCAGAGCGTGAAGGACATCACCGCGCTGCTCGAAGAGTACCGCGAGGCGCTCGCCAAGCTGATCGCGAACGCGAAGTCGATCGACGAACTGACCGTCGAGATGACGGAGTCCGCGGCCGCTATCAGCCAGGGCGCGGCGGCGATGAAGTCCGATCTGCTCGCCGACCAGAAGCGACTTGAAAACGAATCGCACACCATGATCGGCGAGACCGAGCAGCTGATCCTGATGCTCGCCGCCGGCAGCTTCGTGCTCGGGCTGGTCTGGGCGTTCCTGCTGGGCAAGGGTATTTCGCGACCGATCGCGGCGATGTGTGCGGCGATGCGCGAGCTCGCGGCGGGCAATTTCGACGTCGTGCTGCCGGGCCTCGGCCGCCGCGACGAACTCGGCGAGATGGCCGGCGCCGTGGAGGAATTCAAGGTCCAGGCGATCGCCAAGGCCGAACGCGATGCCGCGACCCAGGAAGCGCAGAACAAGGCGAGTGCGACCGCGCGGCGCAACGAGCTGATTCGTTTTGCCGACGAATTCGAATCCGCCGTCGGCTCGATCGTCTCCAACGTGTCGGCCTCCGCCGTGCAGCTCGAATCCGCGGCCGGTACGCTGACGCGGACTGCCGAGACCACGCAAAACCTGTCGAGCCAGGTCGCCGGCGCCTCGGAGGAAGCCTCCAGCAACATGCAGTCGGTCGCCTCCGCGACCGAGGAGCTGTCGGCGTCCGTCGACGAGATCGGCCGTCGCGCCAAGGAATCCAGCCAGATCGCCGATTCCGCCGTGCGTCAGGCCGAGCAGACCGACGCGCGGATCGGCAAGCTCTCGCGCGCTGCGCAGGAGATCGGCGACGTCGTCAAGCTGATCACCGCGATCGCCGAGCAGACCAATCTGCTGGCGCTGAACGCCACCATCGAGGCCGCGCGCGCCGGCGACGCCGGCCGCGGCTTCGCCGTGGTCGCCGCCGAGGTGAAGTCGCTGGCGAGCCAGACCGCCAGGGCCACCGACGAGATCTCCACCCACATCTCGGGCATGCAGGCGGCGACGCAGGAATCGGTTGCCGCCATCAAGGAGATCGGCGGCACCATCGGCCAGATCTCCGGGATCGCGACCAACATCGCAAGCTCCGTCGAGCAGCAGAGCGCGGCAACGCAGGAGATCGCGCGCAGCGTGCAGAACGTCGCGCAGGGCACACAGGAAGCGGCGTCCAGCGTCACCCAGGTGAATCGCGGCGCCACCGAGACCGGAGCTGCCTCCGAGGAGGTGTTGAACTCGGCCCGTTCGCTGTCGGTCGAGAGCTCGCGGCTGCGCGAGGAGCTCGACCGCTTTATGGCCAATATCCGCGCCGCGTAACGTTTACGCCAGCCAATCAATTATCGTCGTCCCGGCGCAGGCCGGGACCCATAACCACCACCGCTGGTTGGCGTACCAACAACTAGCCGCTTGCCCTTTCCGATGGCCACGGCGTATGGGTCCCGGCCTGCGCCGGGACGACGCTGTTGGTTGGCGGGATGATGCGACTAGTCCCGCCCGAACTGGTGCTTCAACTCGACCTTGGCGCGCTCCAGCCGCGACCGCTCGATCTTCGGCAACGTCTTGCCGGCGCGGTTGATATAGAAGGTCAGCATCGAGAGCGCGGAACGATAGGCGCCGCTCTTGCGGCGCGCGCTGTGCTGGGCGGATTGCTTCAGCGATGATGCGATCTTCTTCGCGCTGGTCTGCTTGAACACACCGTGCTTGAGGTCGAGCGCGTCGCTCTCCTTGGTCACCCGCTGCGACCAGCGCTTCGCCGTCCTCTTGCTTGCGCCACGCCTGCGACGCGTCGTGCTCGTGGACCGTGCCGGTGATGTCCTTACCGTCTTGCGCGTTGCTTTCTTGTGTGCGGCCATCGATGCCTCCGTGTCTTTTGAGCCGAGAACAGTTCGCCGCGATCGCGGTTCCTATGCCGCATCGCGGGAACCCTTGCCGGCCTGCGGCGTTGACGTCGCGTGGCGGGCACTCCGTTTGCCGCAATTCCGGGTGAGTGAGCCTTGGAACAGATCGTTCCGGGGTTTTTCTCATTGGTCGATTCTGATGACAGTGCAGCCGACACAATTGAGTTCCGCGACGACGCAAGAGGCCGTGGCTCCGGTCACGCCGGACGATGACCGCATCATCGAGACCTCGATTCCGGTCCGGCTCGACAATCTCAGCTGGAGCCGCTTTCACACCCGCGTCGTGCTGGCGCTTGGCATCACCTGGATCCTCGACGGGCTGGAAGTGACGCTCGCGGGTGCATTGTCGGGTGCGCTGAAGGACAGCCCGACGATGAGCTTCTCCAATGCCGATGTCGGTCTTGCCAGCAGCGCGTATCTCGCCGGCGCCGTGCTCGGCGCGCTGGGCTTCGGCTGGCTTACCGACCGGATCGGGCGCAAGAAGCTGTTCTTCATCACGCTCGCGCTTTATCTGTCGGCGACCGCCGCGACCGCGCTGTCGTGGAATGTCGCGAGCTACGCGCTGTTTCGCTTTCTCACCGGTGCCGGCATCGGCGGTGAGTACACCGCGATCAACTCGACCATCCAGGAACTGGTGCCGGCCCGCTATCGCGGCTGGACCGATCTCGTCATCAACGGCAGCTTCTGGATCGGGGCGGCGATCGGTGCGCTGAGCGCTATCATCCTGCTCGATCCCGCGTTCCTTGCGCCGGACCACGGCTGGCGGATCGCCTATTTCACCGGCGCGGTGCTCGGCCTCGTCGTGCTGTTGATGCGGATGTGGATTCCGGAAAGCCCGCGCTGGCTGATGATCCACGGCTACCCCGACCGGGCCCACAAGATCGTCGCCGATATCGAGACCTCCGTGCTCGGCCACGAACAATCGAGCGCAGACTTCGAGAAGATCAGGCTGCGGATGCGCGATCACACGCCGCTGCGTGAGGTCGCGGTGACGCTGTTCTCCACCTACCGGCAGCGCTCGCTGGTCGGGCTCACGCTGATGGCCGCGCAGGCGTTCTTCTACAATGCGATCTTTTTCACCTTCGCGCTGATCCTGACCGACTTCTTCGGTGTCGCCGCCAGCAATGTTGGCTGGTACATCCTCCCCTTCGCCGCCGGAAACTTCCTCGGGCCGCTGCTGCTCGGCCGCCTGTTCGATACGCTCGGCCGCCGCACCATGATCGCGCTGACCTATGGCATCTCGGGCGTGCTGCTGGCGCTGTCCGGCTATCTGTTCTCGATCGGCGTGCTCAGTGCGCAGACCCAGACCATCGCCTGGATGGTGATCTTCTTCTTTGCCTCGCCGGCCGCGAGCGCCGCCTATCTTACCGTCAGCGAGACGTTTCCGCTGGAGGTCCGCGCGCTCGCGATCGCCGCCTTCTATGCGATCGGCACCGGCATTGGCGGCGTGATTGGACCGGCGCTGTTCGGCGTGCTGATCGACACCGGATCGCGCAACAGCGTCTTCGCCGGCTACCTGCTGGGGTCGGCGCTCATGATGGTCGCCGCAGCGGTCGCATGGCGCTACGCCGTCGCGGCCGAGCGGAAATCGCTCGAATCTGTCGCGCGACCACTGGCATGTGTGGAGTAGACTATGACGAAACATGACGTGGCCGAGATGCCCATGGATGATGACATCGCCCCTGACGCCAGGACGGACAGCGTGCCGACGCCGGCGTCGCTGATTCCGCCGCTCCGCCAGGCCGCGGTGCTGCTCGACATCGACGGCACCCTGCTCGATTTCGCGCCGACGCCGCGCGAGGTCTGGGTGCCGCCCGAACTGTCGACCACGCTGAAGCAGCTGCATGAGCGCACCCACGGCGCGCTGGCGCTGGTCAGCGGCCGCTCCCTCAATGACATCGACCTGATCTTCGCGCCGGAAGTGTTTCCTGCGATCGGCGGCCACGGCGCCGAGATGCGGCTGCAGCCGGACAGCGAGGCGGTTGCCGCACACGCGCCGCCGCTCGACAAGGAATTGAAGCGCCGTCTTGCCGCGATCGCGAAGCTCAGCCCCGGCATTCTGCTCGAGGACAAGGGCTATTCACTGGCGCTGCACTATCGGCTGGCGCCGCAGGCGGAGAAGGCGATCTATGAAGCGGTGTCGCTGATCCGCGCGGAGTTGCCGAATGCGCCGATCGAGGTGCTGCCGGGCAAGAGCGTCTGCGAGATCAAGCATTCCGGCTTCACCAAGGCGACCGGCGTGCTCGAGCTGATGACGCATGAGCCGTTCAAGGGACGGCGCCCGTTCTTCATCGGTGACGACGTCACCGACGAGACCGTGTTCGCGATCATGCCCGATTTCGACGGTCTAGCGTTCTCCGTCGGCCGTCGCGCAACCGGCGTCGCCGGACATTTCGACGGACCGAGCGATGTGCGCGAATTCCTCGCGCATCTGCTCGACGTTGATAGGGACGTTAGCCTGTCCTAACCGAAACGCATTCATCGCAGCCGAATCGAATACGGTGCTTTTGCGTCGTGGCGTCAACCTCGCGCGTAATTTTCTTTTCGCGAGTTCCCGCGAGTTCCGTGCGTGTTCGCCAGAATTTGGTTTCAATTGGGAGATTCCTTGATCAGGAACCATCTTGATGAATGGTTGTTAATACGCGAGTTGACCAACAGGAGGGGACCTGGTGAACCTCGTCGTCGTATCGAACCGCGTCTCGCGCGGAAAACCCAATGAACCCATGACGGGGGGGCTGGCTGCGGCATTGTTGCCGGTGGTGGAAAAGACAGGGGCAATATGGGTTGGTTCCAGCGGACGCGTCCGCGACGGGAACCTGAAGGAACCTTTCGCAGAGGTCGAAGCGCTCGGGGCGGGCGCGCTGGCGATGCTCGATCTGCCGGCCGCGCACTATGGCGGCTATTACGAAGGCTTTGCCAATTCGGCGCTGTGGCCCGCGATGCATTCGCGCGCCGATCTGATTCGTGCGTCTCGCGAGGACTACGCGAGCTATCGCGAAGTGAACGCGTTCATGGCGCGCGCGTTGCTGCGCTTCCGCAAGCCGGATTCCGTGTTCTGGGTCCAAGATTATCATTTCCTCGCACTCGGCGCCGAGCTGCGCGATCTCGGCGTCACGCAGCCGATCGGCTTCTTCCTGCACACGCCATGGCCGGCGCGCGCGGTGATCGCGGGCGTGCCCAATCATCGCGAGCTGATCGAGGCGATGCTGTCCTATGACCTGATCGGCTTCCAGACCGATGAGGACTGCGAGAACTTCCTGAGCTATGTGCAGCACGATCTCGACTTCGAGGTGCGCGACGGCGTGATCAATTCGTCGTTCGGCCGCACCCGCGCCGCGGTGTTTCCGATCGGCATCGATCCCGGCAAGTTCGCGCAGCAGGCGACCAAGGCGATGACGCATCCCGACGTGACGCGGCTGCGGCGCAGCCTCAATGGCGAGACGCTCGCGATCGGCGTCGACCGGCTTGACTATTCCAAGGGCCTCGTCAACCGCATCAAGGCGTTCGACAAGATGTGGACGCTGCATCCGAACCTGAAACGTTCGGTGTCGCTGCTGCAGATCGCAACGCCCTCGCGCGGCGCGATCGAAGCCTACGGCAATCTGCAGAGCGAGGTGGCGAAGCTCGTCACCGACGTCAACGGCGTGCATGGCGAGGTCGACTGGACGCCGATCCGCTACCTCAACAAGGGCTTTGGCCAGGGCGTGCTCGCAGGCCTTTACCGCACCGCGCAGGTCGGCGTCGTGACGCCGCTGCAGGACGGCATGAACCTCGTCGCCAAGGAATATGTCGCCGCGCAAAACCCGGCGGACCCCGGCGTGCTGGTGCTGTCGAAATTCGCCGGAGCGGCGAACGAGCTCGACGCCGCGCTGCTGGTCAATCCGCACGATATCGACGGCATGGCGCGCACCCTGGCGACGGCCCTCGCGATGCCGCTGACCGAGCGGCGGATGCGCTGGGAAGCGATGATGGAGAAGCTCAACAGCGGCACCATCCAGCAATGGTTCGCCGATTTCATCGAGGCGCTGCAGGATACGCACAATGCGGGAAACGCGGCGCTGCCGGAGCCACCAACCCTGTGGCCGCGCCGCACGGCGGATTTTGCCGCGCGCTATCACTGAGCGAGCATGACGATGCAGGGTGGGTGCGTTAGTTCGCCCATCCGCGGTTCTGTCGTCCCTGCCTAGTGCGCAATTGGGCACTAGGCAGGGACGACACTGAATGTGTTGCGCGGCTAGTGGTCATAACTTCGCGTTCTCGCGACAGGGCTCGCGAAAGCGGGAATCCGGCATCCGTTCTTCCAGGAACGATGCGGCCCAATAGATTCCTGACCCGCGCCTGCGGCGAGCCTCCGGACGAAGAGGCGGGCTGATCGGATGCATCCATTGATTTGCGCCGGTCCCTGACCGACCGCCGGCCAAAATCGCGCGCGTCCGCGCGCAAGGCCGCAGCGCGCGGCTGCCGTCGCTATCAATTTACCCAATGTTTTCAATCTGTTGTGGAAATTTCGCGCTCCCGGCCTGCGCTCCCTTGCAAAATCCGCCTCAGCCCTTCAAGAGAGGGCCTCCCGGAGAGATGGCCGAGTGGCTTAAGGCGCACGCTTGGAAAGCGTGTGTGCGGGAAACCGTACCGTGGGTTCGAATCCCACTCTCTCCGCCATGCCACAGTCTCCCAGCATCCGATTTTCCGAATCGGTAGCAAAATCAACGAGCTATCATCCGGCAAACTGCACTTTTTGATCGTGGGTTCGGAGGAGGCTTCTTCCGCCAATACACTTTCTCCTCCTTATCTCATTGGTCGAATCGAAAGCAAAAACAATGGGTCGTGCGATAAGGGCTGTTGGGCTAGTCCGCGATGGTACCCCTAATCGCCGCTCAAACCGTAGGTTTTGGCTGTGGGTTCGGAGGATGGATTTTGCGAGGGAGCAGCGGCCGCACTGCTCGCGCTGCGTGCGGCCATACGCCTTCCGGGAGCAAGGAGGGGACAACGCGTTCGCGCGCGCGCCCAGTTTTCTCCATCATCCGAAGGCGACGGCCACCTTTCCGAAGTGCGCGCCACTTGCCATGTGACGGAATGCCTGAGCAACTTGGTCGAACGGGAATGTCTTGTCGATGATCGGCTTCATTCCGTTGATGGCGATCGCGTCGCACATCGCCTGCAGGTCTTCCACAGATCCGACGGTTACGCCCTGCAGGCGCTGCTGCAGTAACATCAAGGGCAAGCGCAGTTCGGTTGGCGGTGGACCGGTGAGCACGCCGATGAACGCGATGGTCCCGCCGATAGGGATTGCACGGATTGATTCGTTGAGCGTACCGACCTCTCCATGCCAAGGGTTCGGTGACAAGCAAATTTATCCATACACTTGATACGGTGCTCATCATGGCTGCGGACACGATCTCGGGCTATATTCGAGGGCCCCTTGACGGCGTCGAGTTCAAGCAGACTGCCTATGCCTCGGATCGTGATTCACGAAAGGCTGCTTTGGCGCTTCCTGAAGAGGGCATCGGGGGACTACCGAGAGGCGGACAAAAAGGAACGCCGCTTGGCCGCCTAGGTGCTGCACACAGCCACCGTTGCAAGGCAGGCGTTCGGCGAATCGCGCCTGGCGCTGAACGACGCTGTTGAGCGGACCCGCGCCCTTGGCGATCTAGCCGCAACGCATTGATCTGGCGCGGCGTTTAAAAAAAGGCGAGACGTGTTCCATTTCCGGCGAGCCGGTCCTGCGGATTTGAGGCACCCTGCCACCCAGATTGTCGAGCCATGGTAAGCTGGATGCGTCGTCCTCAGTTCATTGCCGAACAGGCGCGTAATGCGCACGGCCTCTTGGGCCGGCTCGTTGCTTTCATCATGGCGCGCGAAACCTGGCGCGAGAATCTGCGCGCGATGGATGCGCTCGGCATCAAACTAGGCGATCATGTGCTCGACATAGGATGCGGTCATGGCCGCTGCCTGACGGAACTCGCCGCACGGGCTCCTCGGGGGCACATCGTGGGGATGGACTCCTCCGAACTGATGGTCGAGATCGCGGCGCAACGAAACCGGCCGCTCATCGAAGTTGCTCGTGTGGAGGTTGTCCTTTCGACCGTGGAATCGCTGCCGTTCCCTGATGCCTTGTTCGACAAGGCGGTGTGCGTGCACGTGCTCTATTTCTGGAAGGACATTGAGAAGTCGCTGCGCGAGATCGCGCGCGTGCTGAAGCCGGGCGGCCGTCTCGGACTGCTGTTCCGGACGAATGCAGACCCGAAAGCGATCGCGTCGTTCCCACCGGAAATCTACACATTCCCCGCGCTGTCCGACGTATCCGCCGCGCTCGAACGCGCCGGCATGGATGTCCACCTCGCGGAGGTTAGTGCGAACCAACCTGCTCTTGTGCTGGCGACAAAGCGGTAGGTGAAGCGATCAGACCATCGCAATCGTGGCTAGGCGTGCGACGACTTGGTCAATCTCATCGACTGTCGTGTGCCTTCCCAGGCTGAAGCGGATCGCACCCATTCCAGTCCTTTCGGGCACGCGCATGGCCGCGAGAACCGGCGAGAGTTCGATCTGCCCCGAGTGGCATGCCGAACCTGTCGATGCCGCGACATCGCACAATTGCGCGAGAATGCCCGAACCGATTCTGCCGACGAACGACACGTTGAGGGTATTGGGCAAGCGATGCGTGGGGTGTCCGTTGAGCGCCACCCCTTCACCGAGCCCGCCTTGCAGCGCCTGCCATAAGCGATCGCGCAGGACTTGGACTTTGTTCATGGGTGCAAGGTCCGTGACCAGTGCACATGCCGCCCCAAGCCCGACTGCGAGCAGGGCGCTCTCGGTTCCGGCGCGTCGGCCTGATTCATGACCGGCGCCGTGGATCAACGGCTCAAGTTCGAGGCCTCGCCTGACATACAGCGCGCCGACGCCCTTCGGGGCGTAGAGCTTGTGACCGGCGATCGTCAGCATATCGACACCGAGTTCGTCTACCTTGGTCGGAATTTTTCCGACCGATTGAGCCGCGTCGGTGTGGAAGCGGATTCCATGCTCTCGCGCGATCGCGCCGATTTCGGCGATCGGCTGGATGGTGCCGACTTCGTTGTTGGCGTGCATGATGCTGATCAACAGCGTCTGCGGAGTAATGGCGCGCCGCACGTCCTCTGGATCGATCAAGCCTGTCGCGTCCACCGGAACATACGTGACAGTAGCGCCGAACCGTTCGAGAAACCGGCACGGAGCAAGGACGGCTGGATGCTCGATGGCCGAGGTGACGATGTGCGCGCCATGGCGGTTCGGTGCAAAGAATGTGCCCTTGATCGCCAGATTGTTCGCTTCGCTGCCACCGCTGGTGAATACGATCTCGTCGGGTGCTGCGCCGAGGAGGCCGGCGACCTGGCTGCGGGCCCGATCGAGCGCGGCCTTCGCCGGCGCGCTGGCCCAATGGCCGCTAGAAGGATTGCCGAACGCGTCGTCCAAAAATGGCCGCATTGCCTCCGCCACGGCTGGATCAAGCGGTGTGCTCGCGTTGTAATCGAGATAGATCGGCCGCGTCGTCGCAGTCATTTGCTTTGCTCGCTGTGGTCAAGCTGCAACCAGGGAAGCTGCTCGCTGGCGAAGAAATGTTTCCCCGGTCGGAGCTCCGCCGCCCGATCGAAAGCGCCGACGTGGTAGTGAGTCTCCGTCGGAAAATGCACCGTAGCGCAGGTCAGCGTCGAGCCGCAGCGGGCGCAGAAGCCGCGTGTGGTTCCTGGCGATGATTTGAACGTGGCGATGGTACCCTCGATCATCGCGACAGCGTCGTTCTCGAACCCGACGAACACGCTGACGGGGGCGCCGGAATGGCGGCGGCAGCTATCGCAGTGACACCAGAAGACTCCCTTCGGTCGACCTCGCGCCTCGAAGCGTACCGCCCCACAAAGGCAGCGTCCTGAAAAGGTCTCGTTCATTGTTGTGCTCCGGGCCGGCCCTCCATGGCGACGAACACTATCGCCCCCGAGAGGAAAGTGAGCGCGCCGATCACTCCGATCGCCCAGGTCATGCCGAACAGGTCGGCGATGATGCCGGCCGACAGCGCCCCGATCGCGTAACCGAGATCGCGCCAGAAGCGGTAGACGCTGAGCGAGCGTGCGCGCCAGCTTGGATGCGAAGCATCGGACACGGCGGCGATCAGGCTCGGGTACACCATGGCCGTGCCAAGTCCGAGCAAAAGGCTGCCGACCAGCCACCATTCGAAATGGCTTGTTGCTGCGGTCAGGAAGAGACCCGCGGCCTGCACCCACATGCCGGCCACGATCAAGCCCTTGCGGCCCCAACGGTCGGAAAGAGGGCCCGTGGCGATCTGCAGGATGCCCCAGGTGGCCGGATAGACAGCCTTCAGTATGCCGATCCGATCGACGTGGAGGCCGAACGAGGCGAAGAACAGCGGGAAGATTCCCCAGCTCATCCCATCATTGAGATTATTGACGAGCCCGGCCTGCGACGCGGCGAACAGATTGCGATCCCCGAACGACGTGAGGACGAATATCTCCCGGAAGCTGATCGGAGACGCTTGACGTGCATGCGCCGCAGTCTCCAGGCGGACGTGCTCCCGGGTATCCTGCACCAGCAGGATCGACAGCACTGTGCCCAACACCGCATAGGCAACGCCGAGGTAGATCGGCGCCGGCCGCAGTCCGTACTTCGAGGCAAGATACCCTGTGAGGAAGGCGGTCACGCCGACCGCGAGATAGCCGGCGAACTCGTTCAGTCCGACAGCAAGCCCGCGCGACTTCGGCCCGACGAGATCGATTTTCATGATCACCGTCATCGACCAGGCCAAACCCTGGTTGATGCCGAGAAGGGCGTTCGCTGCGATGACCCATCCCCAGCTCGGCGCCCACATGATCATGAACGGCACCGGCAGCCCGACAAGCCAGCCGAGGATCAGAACACGTTTGCGTCCCCAGGCGTCGGCGAGCTGGCCGGAGACTAGGTTGGCGCATGCCTTCACGACGCCGAAGCTGACGATGAAGGAAACGACGAGGGTCGTCGAACTGATCTTGAACTCCTCGGATCCGATCAGCGGCACGACCGTCCGCTCGATTCCGACCATTCCCCCGACGAAGGCGTTGATCAGGACGAGCATCGCGAACTGCGGCCAGTTCTCTTTCAGCCCCAGCCGGACAGACGACGCAGTCTGTGGACCGCTTACAGCCTCGGTCATGAGATCAGGCCGCGGCCGCCGCCGTGCCAGAGTTTGCCGCCCTGATCTTCGCGGCTTCCGGTGGCGCCGGCGGAATTTCGGCGACCATGAACCGGACAAACTCGGCTTCGTCTTCGATCGTGAACGCCTGATTGTGCCGCTTCTCGAAGCCGATCGCGGACGATGGCTTGCCGCTCAGGCGGCGGCCGCAGACCGAGCCCGCATAGGCGCCCGGCAGCACCTCGACGTAGTCAGGAAGCTCCTTCAGCCTTCGCACGCTCTTGAACAATTGCCTTGCGCCTTCCTCCGCGCTCGCCGCAAGCTCGGTGCGGCCGAGATCGCCGACCATGAGCGTGTGTCCGGTGAAGACGAACCACGGCTCGTTGGCGCGGGTGCGGTCCGTCACAAGGATGCAGATGTGCTCGGGCGTGTGACCGGGCGTGTGCAGCACGGTGGCGGAAACGTTGCCGAGCGGAAGTACATCGCCGTCGTTCACTGGCTTGTACGGGAACGATACGCCAGCCTCCGTCGAGAGCACGTACTCGGCTCCCGCTGCAGCGGCGAGTGCCCGGCCCGCCGACAGGTGATCGGCATGGACATGGGTGTCGATGACGTAGTGTATCCGCATGCCGGCATTGTCGGCGGCCTGAAGGTAGGGCTGAATATCGCCGACCGGATCGACGACCGCGCCGGCGGCTTTGCCGCCGCAGCGGAAAAGGTAGGAGATACCGACCGGATCGCTATGCAAGAACTGGCGGAGAATCATGGACTTGCACTCCCTCTTGAGAAACGCTAAAAACATTCAATCGATCTGCTGAATGATATATTGAAAGGGCGCCGTGTCAAGCTCGGGACCGAAACAGGCGATCTATGAAAACCTTGCCCAGGTGGCACAGGCGCTTGGCCATGCCCACCGGCTTGAGCTCCTGGAGCACCTTGCGCAGGGGATACGCACCGTCGAGGAGCTGTCGGCTCGGGCACATCTGACGTTCGCCAACACGTCGCGGCACCTGCAGATCCTGAGGCGCGCGCGTCTCGTCGAGACCGAGCGTCGCGGCAAACACATCCTCTATCGTCTCGCCGGCGACGCCGAAGTGGTCACGCTGATCAAAGCGCTGGGGCGCGTCGGCGAACGGAATGTCGCCGAGATCGGTCGTGTTGTGACCGATTACTTCCAGGCCCGTGATGCGCTTGAGCCCGTCTCGCGTGACGACTTGGTCGCGCGATTGCGGGACGAAGTGGTAACGTTGCTCGACGTGCGCCCCGAGGACGAGTTCGCGCTGGGCCATCTACCGGGCGCGCTCAACGTTCCGCTTGCCGAACTGGAACGACGCCTCGGCGAACTTCCGAAGGGGCGCGAGGTGATCGCCTACTGTCGCGGTCCCTATTGCGTCCTTTCGTTCGAAGCCGTGTCAGCCTTGAGGGCGCGCGGCTATCGCGTTCGCCGTCTTGAGGACGGTTACCCCGAATGGAAAGCCGCCGGCCTGCCGGTCGAATCCGCGGCTTGAGACAACTCGTCAGGTGCATCATGGATGATAAGTCTCATCGCGCGGAACCCGCGTGGCCGATCGTCGGCATCAAGGATCACAAGGCGCCCTCGGTGTTCCGGCCTGAATCCCTGTTGAGGGAGGCGCGCCGACAGAGGCAGTTGCCGCTCGTCGCTGTGCCCGAAATCTGCGTGCTCGATCCGGACGGTGACGTCGTCCGCCACCTCAAGCGGACCGGCGCCGGCCGGATCCACGAAGGTTGGGCCTGCTACCACACCGAACTTATGGCCTTCGATCTCGACGGCATCGGCGAGGTCGGGATTGTCGGCTGCGCGGTCGGCGCCCCCTTCGCCGTCCTGGTCGCCGAGCAGCTCTTCGCGTCGGGCTGCCGGCTGCTGGTCAGCGTCACCTCGGCGGGCCAGATCAATGCTATAGGACCAACTCCATATTTCGTCCTGATCGACCGCGCGCTGCGCGACGAGGGGACGAGCTATCACTACCTGCCTGGCTCGGTTTTTGCGGCGGCACCCGACATGTCGCTTCTGGATCGCGTCGAGCGCGCGGGCCGTTCGCTGCCGGAGAAACTGCATCGCGGCTCGACCTGGACGACGGATGCTCCCTATCGCGAGACCGAAGCGGCGATCTCGCGAGCGCGCGATCTGGGGACTCTCGCCGTGGAGATGGAGGCCGCAGCGCTCTACGCTTTCGGCACGACTAGCGGCAACTCGATCGTCTGCTTCGCTCACGTCACGAACTCGATGGCGCAGACCGAAGGCGATTTCGAGAAGGGCGAGGCGGACGGCGCCAAGGCCACTCTCGCCGTGGTCGCCGGTGCGGCTCGGGGGTGGCGAAGTTCCGTGTCATGACCTGCCTGTGATCGGCATGCGAAAGCTTGGCTACATCTCCATTTGACGTAATCATCAGTCTACGCTAATCATTAGTTATGACTAATGATCGGACGTCGGCCAGCCATGCCTAAAGACAGCGTGCAATTGGCCGCTCTCGGCGATCCCACTCGCAGACGAATTTTCGAACTGGTGGGCGCGCGGCCTCGGACTGTCGTTGAACTCACTCGAGAACTGACGGTCTCCCAGTCAGCCGTCTCCCAGCATCTGAAGGTGCTGCGCGAATCTCGTTTGGTTCGTGCCGAGCCAAAGGGGGCCAGCAACATTTATCACATCGATCCGGCGGGGCTCGGCCAGATGCGCGCCTGGCTTGACCGGTTCTGGAGCAGCACACTGGCGGCCTACAAAGTGGCCGTCGAAGAATCAGTGGAGGACCAGCAATGAACAAACGTGTATCGGCCGCGCCCATCAAACAATCCATCGTGGTCGAGGCGCCTATCGAGCGTGCGTTCAAGGTCTTCACTGAAGACTTCGGCAGCTTCAAGCCTCGCGAGCACAATTTGCTCTCCGTCCCCATCGCAGAGACTGTGTTCGAACCCCGGGTTGGGGGTCACGTTTATGATCGAGGTGTCGATGGCAGCGAATGCCGCTGGGCGCGTGTGTTGGCTTTTGAGCCGCCAGATCGCGTGGTTCTAAGCTGGGACATCAGCCCGCGTTGGCAAATCGAAACAGATCCCGACAAGACCAGTGAGTGGGAGGTGCGGTTCATCGCCGAGACGCCAGGCCGGACGCGATTGGAACTGGAGCACCGTCACCTCGAACGTCATGGCCACGGTTGGGAAGGCGTGCGCGACGGCGTTGAGGGTGATCAGGGTTGGCCGCTCTATCTGAAACGGTACGCCGAGCGCACCGCCCGCGAGGCATGATGCTCGCGTGTCCATGCGACGTGATCGCAATTTGCGGAGTTCTGTATGGCAGCCTACTCGTTTAGCATCGTCGGAGTGCTCTTCCTTTGCCTCGTGTCAATTGGGCTGGCGGTCTATTCGGGATCGTCCAAAGGTAGGGCTGGGGCACTCTCTGGACCTGTCTTGCCGTTGGATGACGACAACTTGCTTTACCGGATCGATCGCGTTCACTTGAACACGGTGGAGGCGCTGCCGCCTTTTGTGGTTCCGGCTGTGCTGGCTATGATGGTGGGGATTAGCCCCGTCACACTTGCAGCGCTCGTATGGATCTATATCGCAATTCGTCTGATCCACGTTGCTGTCTATTTGCGCGGCGGCAAGGCCGCCAAAGGCGGCAGCATCAGAACCATTCTTTATGTTTCAGGTGCGGTCGTTACTATCATTCTCATTGTAGTGACCATCGTGGCTGCCATCCGCTAGGGTATTAACAGTGGGCCGCCTGACGACGCGATAATCCTATAGAATTAAGGGAAACTGGCGCACCCGACACGATTCGAACGTGTGACCTTTGCATTCGGAGCAGGCAAACGCCAATCAACCTGCGGTCCACGGCCGGCGGAAACTGAGCGCGTGCGTGATGCGCCATGATGATTTCTTGAAAAGATTGGAGGCGAAACGCTCGTTTGCGGCCGTAGCTCAATTGGTGGGTTTTGGCGGACGAAAGTCAAAAATGCTTTGTCTTTCAAAGGGAGTTGACTGACACTCTCTCCGCCAGTTTGTTTCTGTAAGCACGCCAACGAGATACCGCGCACAGACCCATTGGAACAGGTCGGCTACGTGGGCGTCGTAGATTTGGATATTCGGGCGCGCAAATCGGACATCTGCACCGATCAGAAGATCATCATCTAGGAGTGCGTTGGCAGAAACTTAAGTCTGCAACGGCGGGCTGGTGTTGAAACGGCTATGGAAAACGTTGAGTCTACCGGTCGTCCGGCGACTGATCGTTAAAGAACAGCACCAAGGTCGGGGGTTCGAGTCTCTCCCCCGCTACCAATCCTACGATTTTCTACGCCAAACTCCGATCTTCGGCGATCGCGTTCGCTGAATCGGTGGCGCTTGAGTTCCTCCCGTCCGGCATGCCGCGGAGCAGCGGTGCGAACGCCATACGCGTTTGTTGGCATGGCAATATCGACCATCACAAGCCAAGCTACGAGACCACCGCTACTTTCCGCTTAGCCCTGCTCGAACAGCGCGGCAATCGCTTCGACAACGACGCGCACGCGAGCCGTGCGTGCCAGATCCGCATGCAGCACAAGCCACACTTCGTAGGGTGCGGCTCGCTTGCGCATAGGCCAGATCCGAACAAGATCCGGATCGCGCTGGGCGTGATAGGTCGGTAATTCCCCTAACGCCAGCCCCGCCCGGACGACGCTCGCTAGCATCAGGCTGGAATCCAATTCCGCGACGATCTTCCCTTCCGCGATGGACTCGCCCGCCAGCGTCGCGCCCTGCCTGTTCGTGATGCCGGGCTGGTAGATCGCCAGATCGTGGCCAGCGAACGCCGAGCTCTGTCGAGGTCTACCGCGTGCATCGAGATATTTCCGGGATGCGTAGAGGCCAACCTCCCACTCGGCCAGTCTGCGCACGATCAGATCCGATTGTGCCGGGCGCAGGGTGCGGACAGCGATATCCGCTTCCCTTCGACCGAGATCGAGCAGCTTCGTCGTCGTGGTGAGAATGACTCTGATGTCCGGGTGGTTGATGCGGACCCGATCGATCGCGGGAATCACGAAGTCGATCGCGAGAGAGTCCGTAGTTGTGACCCGGACATCACCCGCCACGCGCGCATCCGATCCTGCGCTACGGTGTTCGAAGGAGACCGCAAGGCGCTCCATTGCCTCGCCCGCTTGCAAGGCTTCCTCGCCACTTGCCGTCAGCACATAGCCCGCATTGGTGCGCAGGAAGAGTGTTGAGCCCAGGCGCTTCTCGAGCGCAGCGAGGCGTCGTCCTACCGTGGTTTGGTCGACACTCAGCGCCAACCCGGCCCCAACCAGCGTGCCAGCGCGATAAATCGCGAGAAAGATTCGAACATCGTCCCAGTTCATGTCCACCGACTGAATGCGATTTTGCAGCCATTGCCTGCATTTCTATGCATTTTCGCACGTCGCAATCCTCTTTAGCAATCCGCTCTGCCGGCGGCGGACGCCGTTCGTCAATTTCGGCGCAATTCAACCGCGTCCGAGCGCAGGAGCTATTCATGCGACCCACACTGGTTCTTGTCGTCGCAGCGCTGAGCGCTTTCGGCCTCATTGCCTCGGACGTCTATTTGCCCGCAATGCCCGTGATGGCGCAGCAACTTGGGATTGCGGGTTGGCAAATGCCACAGACGGTGGCGGTCTATCTGATGGCGCTCGCGGCGGCGCAGCTCTGTTATGGTCCGCTGTCGGATCGGTGGGGCCGCAAGCCCGTTCTCGTCGCGGGCATCCTTCTTTACATCGCTGGATCGATCGGTTGCGCCTTGGCCGTTGGCTTCACGAGTTTCCTAGGCTGGCGCATGGTCGAGGCTGTCGGCGCGGCTTCGGGGCTGGTCATTGGTCGTGCCGTCATCGCCGACACATGCGACAAGAAGGCCTCCGCAAAGGTATATAGCGTGGTCTATCCGCTGGTGTCGCTGTCGCCCGCGCTCGCTCCTGCCATTGGTGGCTACCTTGCGGCCGCATTCGGCTGGCGGGCCGATTTTATCTTTGTCGCTGTGTTTGGTGCCATCGCGCTATGTCTGACTTTGATGCTGCTCAACGAAACGGGTCCGAAGAAGCGTCACGACGGCGCTTTTTTGGCCGGATTTACCGTCGTGTTGCGCAACGGCGCGTTTATTCGCTACGCCCTCGTGGTCTGCGCGATCTACTGCGCCTGGTTCGTGTACTTGACCCAGTCCCCCTTTCTTTTCGAGCGCCTCGGCTTGCCGGAAACAGTCAGCGGGTGGCTTTATCTGCCGCTCACTTGCGGGATCATTCTGGCCAACTTCGTCTCGAAGCGGCTGATCGAGCACCTGTCCTACGATGGCATTGTTGCCGGTGGTGTATGCTTTTTTTGTCTCGGTGGTCTGACCTTCGTGTTGACCTTGG
Organism: Bradyrhizobium sp. USDA 4538; assembly: GCF_024171045.1. Lineage (NCBI taxonomy): Bacteria > Pseudomonadati > Pseudomonadota > Alphaproteobacteria > Hyphomicrobiales > Nitrobacteraceae > Bradyrhizobium > Bradyrhizobium sp. USDA 4538. Next base: position 3,331,998 of record NZ_JALJZE010000001.1, on the reverse strand, counting down.
CCTCGCCAGTCATGTGCGCCGCCACCATTGTCGCACCGATGTTTCTGGTTAGCCTGTCGAACGGCTCGTCACTGTCATTGGCTGTCTCGGGCGCTATTGCCAGCGAACCAAAACATGCCGCCACCGCGTCCGGGCTGGTGGGGTTTTTCCAGATCGGAAGCGCGTCGCTGGCCGCGCTGGGGGTGAGCGCCTGTTTCGGAACCGGGAGGGCGGTATTGGCAATAGCCATCCTTGTCTTCTCGATCATCGCCGCGACCGCGATCATCCCCCACTGGATCGAGGCGCGCAGAAGACTCTAGTCCAACAACTGTGTGCCAGGCGAGGTTGCGGCCAATCAACGGTCGCACTCGCCGGGAAAATCCGAATGCGGTCTTGATAGTTGTTCCGCGCTCGGCTGTGTGGGCGCCCATCACGATAGCGCGAGCGCAGCATTTGTGTGCTGCGCTGACGTCGCTGGCTACTTTATCAAGGCTTCGGCCCAAACGTCGAGAGATACGATGAGCGTTGAGAATCGTCTTAAGGATCTCGGTATCGAGTTGCCAACATCGGCACCTGCAGGCGCGGCATACACGCCGGTCGTTGTCCATGATCGGGTAGCCTATGTCAGCGGACAGCTTCCACGGGATGGAGACTTTGTCCATGTCGTGGGCCAAGTCGGGCGGGATGTAACTTTAGAGGAGGGCAAGCGAGGAGCTCGGATCGCGTTCATTCGCGCCTTGGCTGCCCTCCGTGGAGAGTTGGGAACGCTGGATCGAGTCGACCAAATACTCAAGTTGACAGTCTTTGTGCATAGCGCTGCCGATTTCAACCAGCAGAGCTCCGTAGCCGACGGTGCGTCACAGCTAATCTTCGAATTGTTCGGCAAAGATCGCGGCGCCCACGCGCGGACCAGTGTTGGGGTTGCTCAGTTGCCCCGAAGTGCCGCGGTTGAGGTTGAGGTTGTTGTGGCACTCAAGTAGCAACTCGTCCTCAACTAGTTCTCCACGTAACCCTTAACTTGGAAGGCGATCTGACTACGGGCGTGGGCGTCTCGCTTGTGCCCCAGGCTGCCGCTGACGGCCAACGGCGGCGCGGCGTGACGTTCGTTCCGCTCTCGCCGCCTGTTCCGATGGCGCCTCTCACAGTTGTTTGGCGCGAGGAGGACATCTCGCCAGCGCTTCGCGAGTTCCTCGCCGTGACCGACGTCGAACGGAAGAAGCTTGCGTCTCATGTCGGGACCATATGCACTGCGTCTGAAAAATAACGCAAGTCGTATTGGCCAATCCGTCGAGCCTTGGTCCACACTCCCCCAATGAGCAGAGAGGATTCACGCAAGGGCTTGATTATCGTCACGGGCGGTTCGCGCGGCATCGGCGCGGTCGTGGCGCGCTCTTTCGCGCAAGCTGGTCACCCGGTCCTCATCAATTTCTCAACAGATTCGCAGGCCGCAGACGCCTTTGTGCAAGAGCAGCGGCACGAGGGCCTCACCTTGCATTCGATCCAGGCTGATCTCGCCAATGAAGACGGCGTTCTGAGGATGTTCGGGGTTGCTGATAGGCTCGAGGTGCCACTAGCCGGCTTGGTCAACAATGCTGGGGTCACAGGCGGCTTTGCGCGCCTTGAGGACCTTCGGGACGACGTTTTGCGCCATGTTTTGGCGGTCAATGTCGCCGGTCCATTCCTTTGCGCAAGGGAAGCCGTCCGACGCCTTTCGACACGGCGCGGCGGCAGAGGGGGGAATATTGTCAACGTCTCTTCCATCGCTGCGAAACTCGGCGGAGCGGGCGAGTGGATCCACTACGCCGCGAGTAAGGGCGGACTCGATACTCTCACCGTGGGGTTGGCGCTGGAAGTCGCGGGTGAGGGGATTCGTGTCAATGCGGTTGCGGCCGGACTGATCGAGACTGGGCTACATGCGGCGGCTGGAGCGCCTGATCGCCTCGATCGCCTCGCAAAAGGCATTCCGATGGGAAGAGCTGGGACCGCAGAAGAGGTCGCTTCGGCCATCATTTGGCTCATGTCGCCCGCCGCTTCTTATGTGACCGGTGCGATCCTTCCGGTCGGTGGTGGCCGCTAGCAAATGCCGAGGCTGTCTCGTGAGATCATCTGCGCAGCCGAGGGCTACGTGCCAACACGAATTTTGGCCACCGACGCTGTAACCTTTTGGCAGATAGATCGGAACCTTAGATCACGAGCCTGGCAGCGTTTGCCGGGACGTTCATAAGCTGCCAGGAGATTGCGATGCATTTCACGAGGATGATGGCTGTGGCCGTGTTGGCTCTGGGTCTTTCTGCGGGTATCGGCTCCGCCGCTTTCGCTGCGACAGAGGTGCCGTTTACGCAGCAGGCGTTCGATGCCGCCCAGCATCAGGGTAAGCCGATCCTGGTCCACATCACCGCCCCCTGGTGCCCGTATTGTGCCAAGCAGAGGCCGATCCTGAGCAGCCTCGAGAACGAAGCCGCGTTCAAGGATCTGGTCGTGTACAACGTCGATTTCGACACTCAAAAGGACATTGTCCGGGCCATGGGCGCCCAGAAGCAAAGCACACTGATCGTGTTCCACGGTGCCGCCGAAAAGGGGCGCTCAACCGGTGATACCGATGCCAATTCGGTCAAGACGCTCCTCGAAAAGGCGAACGACTAGACCCAGGGAATATCGTCGTGACCTTGCCATTCGCCAGCATGGGGTTCGGATTCATCGCGGGCATACTCTCGACCCTGTCCCCATGCGTCCTGCCACTGTTGCCGCTCGTGCTCGGGCCTGCGCTGGCCGTGCATCGCTTAGGTGTCCCGGCGTTGGTCGCGGGCCTTGTGCTGTCTTTCGCCAGCATCGGTTTGTTCGTTGCCACGATGGGCTTCGCTATCGGCCTCGACGGCGATGTGTTTCGCAACATTTCCGCCGTCCTGTTGGCCGGATTGGGGGTCCTCCTGCTGAGCGGCGCATTGCAGCAACGCTTCGCGATGGTCACTGGCGGCGTCAGCAATGCCGGAAGCCGGCTCATCGCCCGCGTGACCCCGACCGGTGTCAAGGGGCAGTTCGCGGTGGGCGTTCTGCTGGGCGCCGTCTGGAGCCCCTGCGTGGGACCGACGCTCGGCGCTGCGTCGGTGCTTGCGGCCCAGGGCCACGATCTCGTAAGCGTGGCAGCCGTCATGGTCGCATTCGGGTTGGGAACGAGTGTCCCCTTGCTCATCGTTGGATCGCTTTCCCGAACGGCGATGATGCGCTGGCGGGGCAAAATGATGAATGCTGGAAAGGCGGGCAAGCTCTTGCTAGGCGGAAGCGCGGTGACCGTTGCAGTTCTCATCCTGACCGGCGCGGATCACGCACTGGAAGCCGCGCTTGTCGCCGCGTCACCTGCCTGGCTGACCGACCTCACCACGCGGTTTTGACGTGTCCGGTTTGCGTGCGGCGGACCCGCAGGAATGGACGGCACTCATGGTGCTGGGGCAACGTGGAGACACAAATGCCTATCACCGCCTGTTGCTCGGGATCACGCCCTATCTGCGAACGATTGCGAACCGGGCGCATCGCAACGCGAGCGATGCCGAAGATACCGTCCAGGATATCCTGCTGACACTGCATGAGGTTCGGCACACATACGACCCGTCACGCCCGTTCAAGCCCTGGCTGGCTGGTATCGCGCGGCATCGTGTTGCGGATCGCTTGCGCGCCCTGGGGCGCGTGGCGGCAGGAGAAGTGATGTTGGAAACCGAGCACGAAGCCTTTGCCGCCCCCGACCAGCATAGTGAGCTGGCACTGGATGGTCGAGCTGTGGACGCCGCCCTACTGGCACTTCCGCAGGGCCAGCGCCAGGCCATCACGCTTTTGAAGTTGCAGGAGAGGTCATTGAAGGAGGCCGCCGAACAGAGCGGAATGTCGATTGCGTCTTTGAAGGTTTCTGCCCATCGGGGCATCAAGGCGCTCAGGCGCCTCCTGGGCGAGGGAGGCAACTAGAAGATGGATACCACCGACCTCATCCAGAGCTTGGCGAACGCCGTGCGGCCAGTGCGCGTCATTCGTCCTCCGCTCTTCCGGGCCGCCTGTTGGCTCCTGATCGCACTTGTCGTCGTGGTCCTGCTCGCCGTCGAATATGGTCTTCGGTCGGACATCGCAATCCAGCTGCGCAACCCGTCTTTCGTCGTTGGGACTACGGCCTCCTTTCTGACGGGCGCGCTGGCCGCCTTGAGTTGCCTGATGGCAAGCCTGCCCGACCGTTCGCGGTCCTGGCTGATGCTTCCGCTGCCGCCGCTTGCGGTGTGGATGGCGACCCTTGGCTATGGTTGCTTGACAGACTGGGTCAGTTACGACGCGGGCAGCCTGCGGATGGGCGCGGCTTTTCAGTGCTTCGCCACGGTGCTTCTCGTCAGCCTACCACTGTCGGCATCGATTTTTGTGATGTTACGTCACGCCGCCCGCCTGCGCCCGGCCCTGGTGACGTTGGCAGCCGGACTGGCCGTTGCGGGCATGACTTCGACGGCCATGTCGTTGCTTTATCGCCTCGACGCCACCATCATGAACCTGATGTGGAATCTTGGAACGGCAGTGGTGATTGTGATCATTGAGGCTATCGTTGGTCGGCGTGTCCTGACGAGGATGGCGGTCTCGGCCGGCCCCCGGTCCGACCGGTGAAATGCGTCCACCTCCGAAGCTGGCCGGGCGGTAACACCGCGAATTGTCTTTGTGCCGGCGCCCTGCGAAGCAGGGTGCAAACGATGGCAATGGCCAGATCGACGACCTTGCCTGCAAGCCGGAATCATGCTGCTGCTCACTGAGCATCCGATAACGCTTGAGCCACGACTGCGTCGACTTTTGTGAGGTGCTCGAACAAAAGCTTCGCTGGGCGCGACAGCGAGTCCTTTGCGCGAACACAGGCAAACATGCGACGCTCGGTCCAGGGATCGGTCAATGCAACTTGTCCGATCGACCACGACCCCGCAGCGCGGCGGGCGTTCAACAGCGACACGATGCCGATGCCGACGCCCTCTGAGACGAGTTGGCAGACCTGGGCGTCGTCACGCATCTTGATCCGGGTCTTGATCTGGCGCCCGAGGCGTTGGGCCTTCGCGGTGAAGAGGCCATGGCTGGGACCGGCGACGAATGGAAAATCGAGGATGCGGCTGAAATCGACCGCGGCGCATTCGGTTAAGGGATGGCCGACTGGCGTGATCACAACGTAGCGATCTGTGGCGAATGGCCTGGCGTCGAGGCCGCCAAGGTCCGTCTCCGCCGCCACCACTCCGACATCGGCGGTGCCGTCGGCAACCAAGCCGATGATGGCCTCGCTGGTACGCTCGGCGATACGGATGTCGATCTGCGGATGCTGAAGCAGAAAGCCGCTGAACAGATCAGGTAAGAAACTGGTGTAGGCGTTGGTGTTGGCAAAAAGGCGCACTTGCCCTGCAAGCCCGCCTTGAAACAGGCTGAGTTCTTCCCGCAACCGATCAGTTTCCGCCAACAGCGCTCGCCCGCGCGCCAGCAAAACACGCCCGGCCGGCGTCAGGACGATGCCGTGCCGTTTGCGTTCGAGCAGCACGACCCCAAGACGTGCCTCCATGTCACGTGGAATTGGCGCGGTAGTGCATTAGACGTCAATCGGCGTTCAAATTTGAGCGCCGATTGACAGGTGCGAACCCGGCTCTTCGTCGAGATGCTGGTTCACTGGCTGGCTGGATCTAGGACAAAGGGAAGCCTAATGCGTTGGTCGTAGGAATCGAGCAACGTGGCGAGCTCTGGCCCAGAGTGCCTCGCCGAGGCGATTCGAACGTGTGGCCAGCCAGAATTAGGCTTTGTCTAAGGCGAGCCTGATTCTCCGGCCGTAGCTCAAGCGGTGGGTTTTGGCCTAGGAAAGTCGAAAATGCCTTAGTTTTCATAGGGAGTTGACTGACACTCTCTCCGCCACTTCTGGTTGCAGTATCTATATCTTCACCCCATTCGATACAGCGCGCAGATCCGATGGTACAGGTCGATTACGTGCTCGTCGTAGAATGGGATACTAGGGCGGCAAAACGGATGGGATACTAGGGGCGAGGAAAACGGCCAATCTGCTCTGCTCGCCGCCGCAGGCTATCGCTTGCTGCAGAACCAGGGTTCGATTCGCTCCCCGCTACCAATCGTACGATTTTGCGCGCCAAACTACGAGTTTCCGCGATTTCACACGCCCGATAGTGGCCCAACGCGGGGCGCCGCTGCCGGTCCTTGTCCGAATCTCGCCCCTCAATACTTTTTCAACTTTTTCACCACGCCTCGTTTTGGGTTGCGACCGCAGGACCGGAATTCCTGGCTTGTCGTCCTGACGCGCTTTCCTCACGCAAACCCGTGCGCGCCGACGTCGCTCGGAACGCTTTGGTCTCATCGGCCCCAGCTAAGAGGGACGCGACGGCGATGCGGTTCCGCGAACTGCGCTGATGTGGAGGAACGCCAAAAGGGGTGGCTGTTGCGACGCAGAGTGATCGCTGGTCCTTGCACGGGCGGCGGATAGGCGCCGCCCGGCGCGAGATCTGTTCAGTAACAAGGAGGATAGGGATAATAGCCGCAATAGGGCCGGGCGTAGGCGGCTCCGACGGCGGCAGCTCCGACAGCAGCAGCGCCGGCATACATTGCGCCTCGGTATGCCGTGCGTCGCGCGACGCCCGCAAAGGAGAGCGGTGTAAAGGGTCGACCGATGATATCGATGAAGATCGAGGCTGCGCCGTCCGCGCCGGTGAGATCGCCCTCGAGTGTCTGAACGGTGAAGGTCAGCTTGTCCTCGTCCAGCTTCGGATTCTTCAGAACGACGACGGCGTCCTTGACGGAGCCGTCCTTGCTGTTGAAGGCTGAAACAGTCGCGTTCGGAGGATCGCTGGCAAAGCTGTCCTTGCCTGCGCTCCAGTCCGCAATGATATCAGCCGTGAGCTGATGGCCCGCAGCGCGCACGGGTCGGTCGGCGAATATGATCGAGTTCGGCGAGGACAAGGCTGTCGCCCTGCAACGTTGCGCCCCGCGAATTGAGAACGATGAGCGACGGCACAATTTGGGCTTGTGCGGCAGAAGGCGTGCCGATCGTCTTCAGGTTTCCGTGCGTAGCACTCTGCGCCAGCGCGGTCCCGGTGTCGAGCAGTAACGCCGTCGCCAGCAATGCCAAGCAAATCTGCACGCCCTTCCTGTTGCGCATCTCGTTCTCCTTGCGATCGGCCGGAAGCTTCCGGCAGGTTGGTCGGTGCGGACCCTAGACAGCGCAAAACCCGTCGCCTATGCAAAATCGGCAGCGGTCCAATTGTGACGTTTTCAGCATGGCCCGGCGCGCATTGAGCTGACGGCCCGACATGCGGCAGGTGTCGGGATGTCCTTGCAAATAACGTTCGCGCGGTTTCGCAAGTAACGCCGTCTTCAAAAAGTAACGGAGGGCTAGCGTCCAACATCGCAAACCGCTTCCGATTAACGCGACAAAAAGGCCTGACGGCGGGTTCGGATTGCCGATTTTGCATAGCCTCGTCGGCTCTGCACATGCTCATCTACGAAAACAGAACGCGGTCGGAACCAAGCGCCGACCGCGATCAACGAGTCTTTGCGAGATGATAGGGAAGCGAAATGCGTGCACGAATTCTGGTTGTTCTCTGCATCGTCTGCGCATGGTCCGGCTCTGTGTCCTCCGCAGGCGCCCAACAGGCATCGTGGACCCAGATCGGCATGCTGGCTTGCAAGCTCGACCCTAGCGTCGGGTTTGTCATATTCGGCCATCAATCGATGTCATGTCGCTTTACACAAAACCCACCATTGCCGACACAACTCTATGAAGGTGCCCTCAACACCATCGGAATCGATATCGGCGTTTCGGCCGGAGGCGCACTCGCCTGGGCGGTGTTTGCCCCGACGGCAGGCCCTCCGCCCGGAGCTCTCGCCGGCGAATATGTCGGGGCGTCAGGCGACATCGGCCTCGGCTTAGGCGCCGGCGTCAATGTTCTTGTCGGTGGCTCGGGGCGGTCATTTGCGTTGCAGCCCGTCTCGGTGGAGGGCTCGGTAGCCGTCGATGTGACCCTCGGCCTCTCCGGGCTCCAACTGCGTCCGATCTATTGACGCGCCGCCGTCCGACTGCCGTTTGTGCAGTCCCGAATTGCGCGACGAATGCGTGGCGCGCTTTCCATAGCGGGCTTGCGCCGGGGGAAATTGCCTCCGTGCCAATCGGAGGGGGCTGCTGTCGAAACGGAAGCGATTGTCCGAGGGCGGCCGCGCCTACCGCGGTCTCCATTGCCGTATCGCGTGTCAGGCTGGGTAGGTCGAGATGCGCCACGGGCACATCAATCCAGGAGGCTTCCTGGCCCGGCAGAATGCGCGTATTCGGCGAGAAGGCCTGAGCCTCCGAGCCTAGCGCATAATTTGCCTCGAAGGCCATCGTTGAGGGAGTCCACTCCGATCCGGCGAACTGTCGAACGATGTGGACGACAAAGACGTTCTGCAGCCATTGTGAGTGTTCAAGATGGAGCATGCCGGCAGTCCCGCCCAGCTTGCTGCAAATTCTTACACGATCATCGCAGCGCTCCAGCCACATGTACAGGTTCGTGTCTTCGAGCGATGCCCATTTGCACACTTGCTGCAGGGCGACGTACAGCGTCGGAGAGTAGCTGATGATGGTTCGCAGCTTATCGCTCCGGTGGCAGAACTGCAGCCGCCGCGAAGCGTGAAAGCCAATATCCGTGATGCCCTGCGATCTCTGCGCGGCTTGTGCAAACAATATGGCAGGCAATATCGGAACATAATGATCGGCTTTTTCTTGCAGCGCTGTCGGGAGACCAAATTTCGACAGGAGCGTCGCGGTGGGAGCTCCCACCTCGTTATGAATGTCTGCAAACGGAATCACGAATTGGCAGCGGGTTAGGGAAATCCGCTCATGTTGCTCGTCCCCTGCCTGCGGCGTTCATTTTTACGGTCGTACTTTGTCGTCGCGGAACTATGAGGAGCGATCTCGAAATTTGCTCGCCGGGTGCATCGGGTGTCGCGTTGCAGCGGCGCATGCGAGGTTGGGACGTGTGCAATTGATCTTGATTCCAGAATTGCAATTTAGGCGGCTCATGGCCAGACGGGCCCACCAGTTCGATCACATTATAAGAAGATCGTAAGCAGCGGTTTGAGTAAGGAGATCACGCTTGCAATCTTTCATGACGTGCACATGAAACCCGTCTCTTCGCCATCCCGACACTCTGTCCGCGCGGCGATTTCGGTGTTGCTGCGTCAGGATACCGCATCTGTGCAGTGCACTGCGCGCCAACTGGGCGTGAGCGTGCGCTCATTGCAGCGACACCTCGCTGGTATGGGGACGAGTTACAGCGAATTGGTCACCGAAGTCCGCCTCGATACGGCCTGCCGCCTCCTTGCGGAGTCCAACGAGCGCATTTCGGACATCGCCTTACGTCTTGGCTACACCGGAGCGAGCAGTTTCAGCCGAAGCTTTGCGCGTTTGATGAAAATGCCGCCGATCGCATATCGGCAGCAGCAGGCCGCCAAAGGGAATGGCAAGGCCCGCGCCGGCAAAAGTTAGCGCATGGGCGGCTTGCACTGAGCGGTCACGGTAGGCGCAAATGCGCCGGGCCACGACGCAGGTAGCGGCTCGCGTCGCCCCGCAAACGAGCGTCGCGCTAGCATATTACCAGTATTCGAGCTGTGTTTTTCGGCGGCAAGGCGGCCCGGAAGACCGTGCATCAATGATTGGCGCGAAATGGCAAGACGCTTCGCGCTGAAAGACGCGAGATGCAGAGGTAAAGCCAGACGTTGAGGTCATTATTATGTACTGCGCCGCTCTTATTGCCATTGCTGCTGCCGATCTGATCTGCACGCCCGCGCGAAGCGGTCCGTCAGGGGGCCATGCAAACGGGTTGCGTTGCCATATTCGGGGTAGCTTCCTCACTTCATCGGCTTTTTGGATGCAATCGAAAGGTGCCGACCAATGATTGGCGGTGCCAGCGATCGATATCGCGTTCTTGTCGCGCGGGCCGAGGCCATCGCTGCGGGGGATGCCGAAGAAATGACTCGCATCCCCGCGATATGCCACCAGCTCTCGGTGAGCCAGCGTACTCTACGAAAGGCGTTCAGGAGCGTTTACGGCCAGTCGCCGTGCCGTCGAATTCGTGTGCTCCGACTGAATCAGGCAAGGCAGGCACTTCTCGCGGTGAACGGCGAGACAGCAAAGGTGACGGAAATTGCGATCTGCTTCGGCTTTTTCGAGCTTGGACGGTTTTCGGTTGAGTATCGCAAGCTGTTCGGCGAGAGCCCTTCGCAGACGCTTCGAGCGGCGGGCCGGGACAGCGAGATGTCGCACGACGGCAGAGCTGGACTGCGCAACGTCAGGATCGATTACCAGAATCCATTGTCGAGGGCTTTCAGCGCGGGCGTGATGGACGCGACTCAAGATCGTGATGTCGAAAGCGTATAGCTGCAGCGGGCTGGCCGAGACGAGCCCGCAGGGAAAACCAATCGGAAGGGCGCCGTGTCGATTGACCTGACGAAGGCCTGGTATGTTTCGTTCGAGGTGCCGAAAAGGATGCGCAAGGCATCCGCGCAACGACAGCCGAGACAGAGTGAGAGCTTTCCGACCGAACTCGACGCCCAGAGGTTTGCCCGCCAGAAGTTCGAGCAAGGATACATCGTGACTGCGGGCACCATCAACCCCTGCACGCCGCGACGGGCGATACCTTCGGCGGTCATTCACCATTGGTTTGCAGAAACGTCCGCGCCGCCGTTGGGCGAGCCAGCCTTCTTCGAGGACACCAAGGAGCCGGATCTGCCGTAGGAGCCTGCCGCGATACGGTGCGCCTGTGCATTGGCAGAATTTGCATAGACCGTTCCGACGAATTGCCGATATCGTTTCAACGATCTTTTCCCGGAATGTGCCGGGTTCACCGGATGGCGCATAGTGGGCGATGACCGAGATAGTGCCTGTCGCTCCCTCGATCGATCAGCTTGGCCGCATCACCACTGTCAGACATCGCCGATAAGGACCCCGTTCGAGGAGAGTGTCTTGCAGGTTACGGGGAAGGTTGGAGCGCTGAACGCGCGCAATTGCGTTGGTTTCCCGGGATTGGTGCTGGCCGTCTTGATTTGCCTCTCCAGCGGAATTGCCCGTGCTGGAGATGAAGACGATGATTCCTCGAACGGGGTGTCGAGCGCGCCGAACGTCTACCTGGACATGAGAACCACCTACGCCAGGGTGCCCGCCGGTGCGCTGGCGGTCGGCTTCGGCAATTCGTCCTTGCTCGCGGCGTTGCAATCCGCTGCCATCTCGAACGCCGGCAGCCTGGCTGCAATTGCGGGCGGTGCGACGCTGCCGGGCGCCCAGAGCGTCGTGGTCGATCTTCCAATGACGATCGACGTGAACGATAACGTCTCGCTCTATGCCGGCGTATCGGCCAGCTCGACCAGCACTCCGATGACCGGCTGGTCGTCCGTGGCGATTACGAGCTGGAATCTTGGATTTCAGGCCGATCTCTACAATCAGAACGGCGGCTCGATTCCGACCTTGAGTTGGCAATCGACCATTACCCAGGCGATTCCGAATGGACCGTTTGCTACCACGAGTTTTACGAACATTTTCGAGTTCGACTATGCGTTCGACCAGGACGAGACTCGTGGGTTGCTCGCGGGCGTGCAGGACACACGGGTTGTCATCGGCAGTCCGCTCGCGGCCATCCATTCCGATATCATGGGCTATGTCGGCGGTTACTACCAATGGCCGAACAATTGGAAGTTTACGGGCCGCGCGGGCGTGCAGGTTTTCGGCGGCGCCGAGCTCTTGGGCCGCGCGTCGGTCTCCTCCTTTACCCAACCGATCGTGCGACTGGACCTTGACCGGATGGACGACAACGACAACCGCCTGTTTGGCGTGACGGCGCAGATCATGTGGGTACCAAAGCCTGCTTACCAGATCACGCTCAGGACGCCGCTCTATTTCGCACGCAACTAGGGCTTCCGATCAGCATGACGGAGTTTCGGCAAGGTTGAACCAGGCCAGGAGCGACCGGTCATCGCTCGACACCACCGGATTGTCAGAATTTGCATATTCGTCAGCCTGCTCGCCTGACACCGAGAGACCATTGGCGCTCAACACCGACTGCGCGCCGATGCTTTCGCTGCGGCAACTTGGCCACAGTCGGGAAAACAGAACGCGCGCGTCAGATTCTGCATAGTGGGTTGCGCGCATTCGATGCGATCACCGCTACACGATTTCTTCAATCAATCAGGTGCGGCAATGAATAAGATTGGAAAGTTTGGGGTTGCGATCGCGGCTTCGCTGATGATGGGCGGTTATGCGGTCGCGGCGGATTTGCCGGCGGCGCCCGCCTACAAGGCGCAGGCTCCGGTTGCCGCCGTCTACAACTGGACGGGATTCTATGTCGGCGGCAACGCCGGGTACGGCTGGGGCAACCAGGACCCGATGGTGCTGTTCGCCAACAGGTTCGATCGAGCCGGTTTTGACATCAGTGGCGGCATGATCGGCGGCACGTTTGGTGGGCAGATTCAGCAGGGATACGTCGTGCTCGGCCTGGAAGGTGACCTCGACTGGGCCAACATCAGCGGGTCCTCCGTCGTAACGCCGAGCATTCTCGGCATCGGACAGGGCGTCACGCTGAACACCTCGTCAAACATCAGCGCGCTGGCGACGGTGAGGGCCCGGGTCGGTATCGCCATGAACAACGTCCTGATCTACGCCACCGGCGGCGGAGCCTTCGTCAAGTCGACCGCCAGCGCATCAACCATCGCCGGCGTGCCCTGCGGCACGGTTGGCGTCTTGCCGGATTGTTCAGCCTCGTCCTGGCGTCCGGGCATCTCCGCGGGTTTCGGCGTGGAATACGGCTTTACACCGAACTGGTCCGTGAAGGCCGAGTATCTCTACACGAAAGTCGTCGGCACCGGAGTCAGCACGGATGAATTGAATGTCGTGCGTGGCGGCATCAACTACCGGTTCTGAACAAGGGACATCGATCACATATTCGGTCCTGTTCGACGGACGATGCGCCGCCTCGAACGTCCGATAGGACTGTCTTGATCCTGATCGTGCATCCGAGCCGATGCTTTTCAGCTCGGATGCCAGTCGCGCGCGAAGGCGCCCGGCCTCTTAAAGTCGTCTGAGATCTTTCTACATCCGATTCATCACAATGGGATCCCCAATGCGTTCGAGACTGCTGCTTTCCGTAGCTCTGCTGGTTGCCACAATGGTGTCTGCCAGGGCCCAGACCCCGCTGTCGGCCTATGTCGACGCGAATGGATTCATCGATGTTCAGAAGCTGACATGCGCGCAACTCGCCGGGACCTACCAGGAGGACGCCGATGCGCTGACGGCCTGGTACAGCGGCTGGTACAACGGCCTTGCCAAGAAGCATTTCCTCGACCTGCGCAAGGGCAAGCTCGTGGAGCACGAAGTCATCGTCTACTGCAAGGCGCATCCCGAAAAGCTCATCATCGACGCTATTGCCGTCGTGTTCAAGGCGGAGCGGGAGATGATGGGAATCCAGATGAAGTAGATTGTCTGAGGGCGGATCGGTCGCACGTTGCCGACCGATCCGCTGTGCGCACTGTTACTAAGAGCGGCATAGCCTGTTCTATTTTTCTCTTGAATTGCCGCTCAGACGGGCGGGATATTTTGAATTGAATGATTTCGGGCAATACACCGACGCCGTTAGAGGCGCGAGGGTGACATTTCTGAAATCCGCTCCGTCCTCTCACGATTGGGGCGTGAAGTCTCTCGCATTGAATCGCACGATCCTTCAGTTTGGCACCGACGGCGGCCCCGGGATTGCGCATGGCGTCACCGACCCGAATTTTACGACGTTGATCGTCCAGTCGTCCAACTTCGACGATCGCGTCGTGCTCGATGGTGTGCCATGCCAGGCCTCTGACCTGGTCATTTTCCCTCCGAACTGTCACTTCACCTTTGTCCGCTCCGGTCATGTCGAATGGGTGGCGTGGTCGCTGCCCAATGAGGAGAGCATCGCGAGGAACATGCTCCCTGCGGCCACAACTCAGGCTTCGCCGAAGACCGCCAAGCATCTCGTCCGGTTGCCAGAGCCGATCAAATCGAAGCTGATCGAGGTGTCGAGGCAGGCTCTGCGTTCCTTCTCCGATTCTGCCTTCGCTGACCGGCCTATGATGGCGCGGGAGGCAGAGGACGCCCTGATGGATCAGCTGGCTTGCATCCGGGATAATCGCCTGAGCCAAAGCTTCCTGCCCAACAAGTACACCCTCTCGTACGAGCGAATCGTTCTGGAGGCGCTTGAGTTCGTTGGGACCAGGTCGGAAAGCATCGTCCATATCAAGGACATCGTGAAAGCGACCAAGGTGGAATACCGCACCTTGCTGCGTGCTTTCGAGCGCTATCTCGGCTTCTCGCCAAAGCTCTATCTGAGGCTTCGGCAGCTAAACCTGGTTTATCACGAGATCAGTCGCGACAACGGCGCATCGGTCAGAGTCGTCGATATCCTGTCGGCACACGGCGTCACCGAGTTCGGCAGATTTGCCGGCCACTACCGGTCGCTGTTCGGCGAGTTGCCATCCGAGACATATCGCCGGTCTCGCGCATTGAGGTCTGGCAACGTGCCGTGACCTCGAAGTGGGTTTTTGGTGCAACACCGCTAAGAATTGGTCGGCGGTGACAGTTTCTGCATACCGACTGAGACAAGGTCGATGGCAAGTGGCTCATGTGTTTTCCACGTTCAATGAGGCTTGCAGGCGATGAAGAAAATCAGTTTACTTACCGCAGCGGCGGTGATGTCCGTTGCGTTCACGGGTATTGCAAAGGCCGCCGATCTTCCGCAGCGGCCGGCGTACAAGGCGGCGCCGATCGCAGCGCCCATGATGTACAACTGGTCCGGCTTCTATCTCGGTATCAACGGCGGATATGGCTGGAGCAACCAGTGCATCGATATCACCGCAATCAATGGAATTGGCGGCGTCTTCGCGGAAGGCTGCAATAGCAAGGGCGGCGGCATCATCGGTGGCCAGCTTGGCTATCGTTGGCAGGCCGGACAATTGGTGTACGGTCTGGAAGCGCAGGGCGACTGGGCCAACATCCGCAACACGCGCATCAGTGCGCAGGACCCGACACGTACTTACAAGTCGACCCTCGCCGGCCTGGGCCTCTTCACGGCTCAACTGGGCTACGCGGCCAACGAGGCCTTGTTCTACGTCAAGGGCGGCGGCGCGGTTGGCAGCCAGGACTTTGCCATCATCGACAATGTGACCGGCACGGGCCTCGCCTTCGCGAACCGGACCCGCTGGGGTGGCGTCGTGGGTGTCGGCTTCGAGTACGGCTTCTCTCCGAATTGGACGGCCGGCATCGAGTACGACTATCTGTGGCGGGTAAACGAGAGCAACACGTTCCTGACGCCGTCACTCGGGCGCATCACGTCGATCACCGCCAACACCAAGACGGACGCGAGTCTGCTGGCGCTCCGCCTCAACTATAAGTTCGGTTACTAGTGAAGAAAGGAGGTCGTCCAATTCGGCCGGCCTCCATTCTTGTTTCATCATGCCTGGGTCCAGGTAATCCACTATTCCGGAGTTGATCATGCTGTCGAATACGATGCGTGCGATTGCTTTTCTCGGTGCTTTGGCGGCCACAAACATGGTCTTGGCGCAAGACACGGCGTCCCATGCGCCGCTGAAGACGATCGGGGCCACCAAACCCCAGGTCGTTCCATCACTGATCGTCTTCAACTCCAGGGGCGCGAACGTGCAGCCCGGCAAGCTGGTCCTCACTGGCGTCGCGCCAAATGCGATCATATTTGCGGATCGGCCGGTTCGCTCGGCCGGTCACGATCTGATCAGCCATATCGTCGAAGACTGGGGAACCGGCAGCGACAATTTTGCAAAGAATCCGCCCAACGCCACAGTGTCCGTATTCCAGAAGGACGGCAGCACCGTGCGCGATGTCGTTGTCACACTGAAGAATCCCAAGCTCGAAGGTGATAACCTTGCCTTCGATGTCGATATTCTCGAAGGTGACATCAAGGGCGCCGACGGTCCTGCCTCTGTCTTCATCGACATCATCGGCCTTCCGTTTACGCCGGTTTCATTCGCGGGCGTTGCGCGACGCACGGCCTATCGAGGTGCGTATTATGCCGGAGCCGCCGCGGCGGCTGGCGCTGCGGCTGCCTACGCGTACCACCCGTATTACTATCGGCCGCCGGTTTGCGGGTACTATCCCTATCCCCCGTGCTACTAGCGGGACCGCGCGGAGTTTGGCCTGGCGTCCTTGCGCCGGGCCAGCCTCTGGCTGATGCGCCTTGTGTACCATTTGCGTCCAGCCGGCACTGGACGATGATTCTCTCGACTCGAGGAAGCGCCGGCCCGTCCAGAAACGAGCCGATTTCGAGTCTTGGCGCTACAACGCGAAAGAGCCCGGCTGAGCCGGCCGCTTGCTACGGATTGGGCTTGTGATGACTGAGGTCATGCAGTGAAAGGCGGGCCTCGCGCACCAGATCTACAAGCGAGAGCGTGAAGAAGCTGAGAGCGACAACAAAGAGCAGTGCAACGCCGTACTCATGCTGGAATCGAAAGAAGGTACACACGAACGCCAGGATCACCAGCAGCGAGGTGACGATTGCGCTGACCGTCGCGAGAACGATTGCCTTGTTCAGAAGCACAGCGCGACGCCTGAGGTGTGGGATATCAGGGTGCGTTCCGGAACGGTCGTCGTCGGCCGTAGCGTGCAATGCCTGTAGCCTGTCGACGACGCGATTCATGCGCCCTATCAAAAGCGACACGAAGGCCGCAACTGCGCCAAGGAGAAATGCGGGCGCCGCTACTTGCGAAATGACCTGCGACAGGTGCGCGGCGGTCGGTGTGTCGATCAGCATGGCTACTTTTCTCCGCGACCGGTACCTGCGCCGCCGCCTACATTGGAGTCAGGGCGAGCGCTCGCAACGAAAGCTTAGCGCATCGTTGGTCACGGGGAGCTTTTTACAACGATGTGAGATCGTTTGCTCAAGATAATCGCTGCGTAGCGTGACGGGCAAGGGGACGCCGCGAAGCGTCCCCTTGCCCGCCGCTTAAACTTACGTCGCTTTTTTGGCCGCCGGGATCGACCAAGTGCCGTCGAGGATCGACGGGTCGTCCTCGTTCGGCCAATACATGCGCAGCATCAGGATGAACTTGCCGGTCGGCGCAGGCAACCAGTTCGACTCCTTGTCGGCCCCCGGGGATTGATTCTGGATGTACAGGTCCGTTGAGCCGTCCGGATTGACCTTGAGGTTCTGTCGCGGACTGATCGAGTACCGATTGATCGGGTTGGAGACGAAGAAGTAGTTGGCATCGTACATGGTAACGGACCAGAAGCCGCTCACCGGCGGCAATTGGCCCTTTGGAAAACGCATGACGTATTTGTTCGAGCCGTGATAGTCGCTACCGTCTGCATCCTTTAGCGAAAGCGGATAAACCGCGTCTCTGTTGCGGTTCGCGCCGAGCCCGATCGCGGTGACCAGCGCACGGTTGAGATAGTCGGTCCCGTAGACGCCGGTCTTGGTGTCGTAGATCCATCCGTTGACCTTCTTGATGGCGTCGTTGACCTTGAGCTGGAGCATGATGCGATCGAAAGCGGCGCGGGGAATGCGCTTGACGAAATCCGCGTCCAGCTTGCTGGCATCGAAGTCTTGGCCCGGGACAAGACCGATCTTGGCGAACCGCGCGAGTTCGGGCGCGTCAGCAGCAGAGGGAGGGTTCACTTTCATCAGCTGGGCGAGCAGGCTGAAGTATTCAGCCGCATCCATGCGGTTGACCTGTTCGCGCACGGCCATCTTCATGTCGATGGACGGATCGACCTTGCCCGAGGGCGGCGTGTAGTCCTTTCCGTAGGAACTCAGCGGCACCAGCTTGAACTGGTCCTGCAAGGCGTGGACGGCTGCGTAGTCTTCCGGAGTGCCCGTGCAGTAGATCCGGCCGAGCAACCAGACGATGTTGGTTGGGGCCTTCAATTCCTTGACGCCGGACGGAAGCGTGCCGCTCCAGCCCGGACCCGTGATTGCATAGGTCTGCGCCCCGGTGCCGGTTGTGCGTTTTCCGGGCACGGCGAACACATTGGTCCAGCCGTCGAGCATCGGCAGCAGGAAATACCGGTCCTTCATGTCGGGAATGCTCAACACCCATGGCTCCTTGCCGACGTCGAAAAATGCAGTGGTGTAGAGCGTATCGGCGTTCGGTGCTGTCACATCGCGAAACGAGGCATCCGGATACTGGCGCAGCCTGATGATTTGCCCCATGGGAGCGCGCGTGCCCTCCGCTTTGACCACGTTGGTGAAGACCCGGCGGGTCATCTCGATTGTGACAAGTGGATAACCGAACACATAGGCGTCGGTGGCGAGCCAAAAATCTTCCGCCCCTTCAACGATATCAAATACTGGGCCTTCGTGCGCTCGGAGGATCGACGGGGTCAGTGCGGTGGAAGCGGCGGCAAGTCCGGTCTTCAGCGCAAAACGGCGGGTGATGTCCATCGTTCTTTCCTGGGATTGGTTTCGTTCAAGACGGTTGTTTGGCAGCGTTGCGGCGCTCCATTTTGTGCCGCGCAAGGCAGGCTAGTCTCTACTTCCCAGCATCCGCTATGCAGTTTCTGACCTAGATCGGGGCCGTCCGATCAATTGAATGGCGAATCGGGGCTCGCCTGGCGGGCGCATGCCGAAGTCGAAGACCCCGCGCAGGCAACAAACTGAATTCGGCTGCAGACCATTGCTTCGCACGAGGCTGGAGATTGCCGAATCTGCATAGTGGGCCGCCGCGTTTTCGTTAGGTTGGTAAGGGGACGAGAAGACGCTTGGCGTGTCAGCCTCGTCCACCGTGGAAATGGAGTATTTTGATGCAGAAGCGATCAACCCAGAGCCCGTACTTGCTGACCAAGCGCGATTTGCTGAGATCTGCCGCACTGGCAAGCGTCGCCGCTGCTGGTACCAAATCGAGCCAGGCCTTGGCCCAGTGGTCCGAGCGCCCGGGATTCTTCAAGGCCAAGGACATTGCAGAGGCCGGCTTCATTTATGGCCTGCCGATCGTGATGGCATACGGCATCATGTATGAGTACGCGGTCGACAAGTCATCAGGGCAGTACAAGGCGCCGTTCAATACGCTGTTCAACGTGGCGCGCGTCTTCACATACGAAGATACCGCCGTGATCACGCCCAACAGCGACACGCCGTATTCGTTCGCATGGCTGGATCTGCGGGCCGAGCCGCTCGTCTTTTCGGTGCCGGCGATCGATCCCAAGCGCTACTACGCACTGCAGCTGAACGACCTCAACACGTATAATTTTGGCTATGCCGGCACGCGCGCCACCGGCAGCGATGCCGGGAGCTATATGGTCGTCGGCCCGCGATGGACCGGCGTGACACCGGCCGGCATCAAGAAGGTATTCCGGTCGACCACCGATTTTTGCCTGGGACTCTTACGCACGCAGCTGTTCGACCCGGCCGATATCGAGGCCGTCAAGAAGATTCAGGCCGGCTACAAGGCGCAGCCGCTTTCCAGCTTCCTGAATCAGCCTGCGCCCTCGCCGGCACCGGCGCTTTCTTTCCCCAAATTCGAGAAGGACCTCGTCCGCACGGAGTTCTTCGAATACCTTGATTTCGCGCTTCAATTCGCGCCGGCGCTGCCGGAGGATCGCTGGATCCGCGAGCAGCTGGCGCGGATCGGCGTGGGGCCGGGCAAGAGCTTTGACTTCCGCAGCCTGTCGCTTGAAGACAAGGCCGAGATCCTGCTCGGAATGAAGGAGGGTGAGCGCAAGGTCACCGAAGCCGTTGCGACCCTCGGCAAGGACATCAACGGCTGGCGCGTCAGCGCGTCGTTCGGCGATGCCGCATTCTTCCATGGCGACTGGCTTATGCGCGCGGCAGCCGCGAAGGCCGGCATCTATGGCAACGACGCGGTGGAGGCCATGTATCCTTTGGGCAAAGTGGATGTCGATGGCAAAGAACTCGACTGTTCGAAGTCGAGCTACACGTTGACCTTCCCGGCGGGACAGCTGCCGCCGGTCAACGCCTTCTGGTCGGTGACGATGTATGACGGCAAGACGCAGCTACTGGTGAAGAACCCGATCAACCGCTACCTGATCAACTCGCCGATGCTGCCGCACATGAAGCTCGGTTCCGACGGCTCGCTGACGATCTACGTCCAGAACAAGTCTCCGGGAGCGGACAAGGAGGCAAACTGGCTGCCGGCGCCGGATGGCCCGATCTATGTGGTGATGCGACTGTACTGGCCGAAAACCACGCCGCCATCGATTCTGCCAGCTGGTGAAGGGACGTGGAAGCCTCCCGGCTTCAAGCGCGCGTCCTAGAGATCGGATTTTTATCGGCCGGATGCGCGGCGACAGAGTCGCAATTGCACGCATCCGGCCGGCACGGGCATGGCACCGCCCTTGTGAGTGTTCAATCCCGGTGCACGACAGATGCAGGAGATCATCGTGCTCATCATCCTGACGCTCTATTTGGTCCTGGTCTGGCTCGTCTTCTCGAGGCTCAAGCTGGTCCGATGGGGCTGGGCGTCCGGCACCGTCACCGTGCTGCTCGGCGCGTTCATCCTCGCGGTATTCCTCGCGATGTTCAACTACCTGACCCCGTCGGGAAGCTTAGTCGTGATTTCCCGCGTCATGGAGGTCGCGCCCAATGTTTCCGGCGAGGTGATCGAAATCCCGGTCAAGCCAAACGAACCGGTGAAGGCTGGCGCGGTGCTGTTTCGCATTGATCCGGCACCGTTCCAGTACAAGGTCAACCAGCTCGAGGCATCGCTTGCCCAGGCACGGCAGCAGGTCAAGCAACTGAAGGCCAGTTACGAGCAGGCGACGGCGAATGTCGATGGACTGACCAAGCAGCTCGCCTTTCACACCCAGCGGCTTTCCGATTACCGCAAGCTCGTCAGCGAGGAGGCGCAGACCGCGTTTCGTCTGCAGGACGTCCAGGTGCAATACGACACGGTCGAGTTTCAGCTTCAGGCGGCCAAGGCCGCACAGCTGAGCGCACAATTGGCGATGGAGTCGGAAATCGGCGGCGTCAACACAACCGTCGCACAGATCCAGGCCCAGCTCGACCATGCGAAGTGGGAGCTCGAGCAGACGACGATCCGCGCCATCGGCGACGGTGTCGTTACGATCATGGCGCTGTCGGTCGGCGACCGCGCCATGCCGGCGCGCTCGGTGATGTCGTTCATCGTCGCAAACGATATCGTCATCACCGGCATGTTCCCGCCGAACGGATTCCGGACCATCAAGCCCGGCGCGCGGGTCAAGCTCGTCTTCGACGACGACCCTGGCCGCATCCACGAAGCGACGGTCATGGCTATCCCCCAAGGCGTGGGGCAGGGCCAGATCGCGGTCTCAGGTACGCTGGCGCGGGTCGGCTCGATCGGAGGCGCGAAGGCTTATCCGGCTGCTATTTCGATCCCGAAGACCATCGACCGTAGCCAACTCCGGCTCGGAATGCCGGGCACCGCCACCGTGTTCGCGGACAACGCCGGCGTCATCGGCCTGTTGATGTCGATCCTGGTCTGGATCGGCTCGTATACGGCATATTTATAGCCGCCTTCCATTTCACTCTCGGCTCCAATTGGTAGCTCATCCAGATATCTTCGGAGAAAAAATGGGTCTTCGATCTGCAGGCAGTATTGCAGCCCTCGTTTCGGTCACTCTTCTTGTCCAGTTGTGCTCGGGTGCTCGCGGTTACGCCCAGCAATCAACTGGTCAATTGTTGATCTCATCGGGATTCAGCCCTGTCGCTGCGACCACGCCGGAGCTGTTGAATCGGCTGATGTCGTTCCCGCCCAATCAGTTTCAGCTACGGCAGAGGAGCGGACGTCCCTACTACGTCTACGCGGATCCCTCCGGATGTACCTGTGCGTATGTCGGCAGCGTGGCCGCGATGGACAAATATCGCGCCAGTTATGGTGCATTGCCGGCAACTACGCTCTCGGCAGGCGGCTTTACGAATCCCGAGCAAAACCTGATCAACAGCATGGAAAACGATGACGCCTCAGCCCAGTTCAACGATGACGTATTTGGTCCGGATTTTTAGGTTTGCCTGATGTGCTTTCGAGCATGACGGTTCTGCGCGCTGTTGGCAGACGCGCCGCACCGACCTGACCGTCGGCAGCGTTGTGTTGATAGAGACCGGCGCTTCCAGCTCCTCTGCGCAAAGGAGGAGAGATCGATCCCATCCGAACTCGTGGCGCTCCCATACGGCGAAACCGGGTCCGATCGATCGACGGTGAGGTCGGGCCAATGACAAGGCGTGTCGAATGAAGGGATACCTTCAACCATTCGGGCGGCATGGCGCCCAAGGCAGAACGCGCTTATCCCGGCCGCGATTGCGCACGAAACTGTCGCGGCGTAACGCCGGTAATTCGGCGGAAGGCGCGCGTAAAATGCGCTGGATCAGTGTAGCCCGAGGAGAATGCGATTTCGATGATCTTGGAATCCGTGTCGCGCAAGAGCTTGCTGGCATTCTCGAACCGGATGGTGTCGAGCAGATCCGAGTATGTCATGCCGGCGTACGCGAGCTTACGTTGCAAGCTCCTCGCGCTCGCGCCAGCCATCTCCGCAACCTGAGCGAGAGCCGGAAGTCCCTGGTCGAGGTAGGACGGCAACATCAACTTGAGCGTTGCGATGATGTCATGACCTGACGGGCCAGCCTGATCGTCTTGCAAGGAGAGCACTTGCTCCTTTGCGCGATTGGGAAGGCTGAGGAGCGAGATCGGCACGTCGATCCACGATGCGTCTTGTCCCGACAGGAAACGCGTGTTTGGCCAGAATGATTGACACGCGGGGCTCGGCGTATACCGGGCTTCAAACGCGATTGTAGCAGGAGCCCAATCCGGTCCGGCGAATTGCCGGACGATATATATGGGGAAAATATTCTGAAGCCATTGTGAATGCTCGAGATGCAGGCGTCCTTTTGTTCCAGTGAGACTGCTGCAAAACTTCACGTGACCGTCGTGGCGCTCGATCCAATTCTTCAAGTTCGAGTCCTCGATCGATGCCCATTTGCAAGCCTGTTGCAGCGCGACCAACAGCGTTGGGGCATGGCCGATCAGAGTCCGGGTTTTCTCGCTCAGGTGACAATAGTGCAGACGTTGGGAAGCGAGGAATCCAAAATCCGGAATGCCTTGTGATCTTCGGGTGATTTCCGCGAAGTCGATTGCTCGCAGAATCGGAACATAATGATCGGCCTTTTCTTCCAATGATGTCGGAAGCTGAAATTTTGCCAGAAACGAACCGGTCGACGCGCCGATTTCGCTAAGGATATCAGCGAAGGGAATGAGGAATTGGCAGCGCGTCAAATGGATATTTGCCACCGGGCTGCCTCTCGATCGTAAAATGGATGCTGCATGTCGGCGGGAATTTCGCTGGGCCCGAGCGTCGGCGTTGCCGGCAAAAATGGAAGAGTTCGCAGCCCCCCTCCCGGCCTGCGATGCGTGTCTTGCCGGCTCTTTTGGCGGCTTATGGCCAGACGGCCAACAATTCGCTGCATAGGCTTACCGACACCAAAACTACGACCGGAATGGAGGAAAGCTGAGCCCTTAGTGCTGCGTTTCGATGAATTCTCTCACCATATCCTCGCAATATTACGTGCGCTCGACAATGTCGAACGAGAGCTGCTGCGTGATCGACAGATGCCTGATTTTCCCGGGCAGTCGGCCACACGGGAGCCGGAATACCCATGGCCTTCAAGCATCTGGTATTCTCTAGACGGAGCATAGACTTCGTGTCCCACACCAACAGATGAGAGCCGTCCGTTTGCCTTCGTCCGAGGCGGTCCGCGCGGCCATTGTCGCGTCGCTGCGACACGGTGACGCAACCATAAATGGTACAGCCCGCGCCTGCAAGATCGGCACGCGGACGTTGCAGCGTCATCTCGGCCGTATGGGAACAAGCTACCGCGCAATGCTTGCGGAGGTTCGCTTGAGTATGGCTTGCCGAGCTCCTCGGGGACTCGAGCAAGCCCCTGTCCGACGTCGCAAAATTCCTCGGTTATTCCAATGCGAGCAGTTTCAGCCGCACTTTCGCGCGTTTGATGAAAGTTCAGCCCGTTGTCTACAGGCGATAGCAACTTGCCGATAAACATCGGCAAGCGCTCCATCGCAGACGACCTTGCGTGATCGATAGCTGAATTATTCCACAAGGTTGGCGTGAAATGGCAAGACGCACGATTTGAATTGGAGCGAAACGGTTGGCGAGATTTCCGGGCTCCGCAAGGAGCCATTTTGTTTTTGACGTTCAACTGAAGCGCTGGGACGCTATGGTGAGCTATCTGGGCCGGACGAAGCAAAAACAGAGCGGCGCAAGCTGGCGAGCACGGTAGGCCCCGCGTCATGCAATCACGTCGCCGAGCACGAGCGGCTGACCGCAGAACCAGCTCCACCCGTTCGCGACAATCAGGAGGAGCTGGGGCTATCCGCCAGACGACCGTCGTAGCGGCGTCGGCGAGCCCCGAGATCGCCCAATCGGCGCATGCACAGACCTATCTGGGCGCTTACGCCAGTCTCGACCAGCGCATTGTCGAGGCGATCGCAGTGGTGTGCCTGGCACATGGGATAGGTTGATTGTCCAGGCGTCATCGACCCCCGGCCCCTTCTGGAAATGGTATCGCGTGACAGCGAGAGGTCTGGCGCGATCCGGTAGGACAAGCTGAGAAATTGGCTTTGACCCGTCCCGATGAAGCGCTATCCATTTCTGATATATGCCGGTCCCTTGCGTTGCGGTCGCAAACTGGACGTGTTCACGCTTACGAAATTCCATTTTCCCGTAGCTGAATTGGTGGGTTTTAGTCGACGAAAGTCGAAAATCCTTTATCTTTCAATGTGGATTGACTGACACTCTCTCCGCCATTTGACCTTGTGTCCAGCCCGGAGACATGGGTCACAGGTCGTACCTAAGACATGGGTGACAGCCTCGTGCCGAACCGGTTGTCGAGGGGTTGCAGGGTTTTCTGCTCCAGGTCGAAGTATCCCAAGTCGTAGTGCATGAAGCTGACGAGCCAAATGCCGTCGTCGACCTCCTTGATGCCGAGTTTTTGTCCAGCCAGCACGGTGGAGAGGTTGATGCGCTTGCGATGCAGGCAGAGCCGTCCACAGGCGGTGACGAGCACCTCGCGATCGTGGAACGGATAAGTCAGTTCCGGCAGGCCGGCATAGCCGCGCGTTGAGGCGGTGTAGCGCTCGGCGGGGCACTTCATATCGAGGGCCTCGTGCGGGCGTTCAGCATTGAACTCGCGGACGAAGGCGTCGAAGCGTTCCTGCTGTTGCAAGCCGTTGGAGCCTGGCGGCCGAGTGGTCTCCTGCTTGAGCGTGAGGTGCATGCGCTCGTGACGGCCGTTCTGCTGCGGATGGCCGGGCTTGATGCGTTCGATGGCAATGCCAAGCCGCAGCCACCACACCGAGAGCTTTGAGAGATTGAACAAGGCGTTGGGACTGGCAAACGGCACGCCATTGTCGGAGCGAATGGCGCGCGGCATGCCGCGCTCACGGAACAACCGCTCGAAGGCCGCAATGGCCGGCTCCTCGCGGGTGGAATCGAGCGCTTCGCACAACAGCAGGAAGCGCGAGGCATGGTCGGTGACGGTCAGCGGGTAGCAATAACGGCCATTGCCGAGCTTGAACTCGCCCTTGAAGTCGGCGCACCACAGATCATTGGGTCCGGCCCCCGCGGACAGAGGCGTGCCGCGCGCGCGGTGGCGCGGCACGCCTGCGCGCTTGACCAGGCCATGGCGATCGAGAACCGCATGGATGGTGCTCTTGGCCGGAACCCGGATATCGCCGTCGAGCCGCCGGACCAAGAGCTCACGGATCTTGCGCGCGCCCCAGTGCGGTTTCTCGGCTTTGAGACGAACAATCAGGCCCTCGATTGGCTCGGGGAGCTGATTGGCATAGCGCACCGGTCGCCGCGACCGATCGCATAGCGCCGCCGCGCCCTGTTCCCTGTAGCGATCGAAAATCTTGTAGCCGGTCTTGCGGGACACGCCGAACTCCCGGCAGACGTCCGTCATGGCCTCCCCGTCCAGCAGACGGGCGACAAAGCGAAGGCGCTCTTCCATCACCGAACTCGCTTTCCACGGCATCCACACTCCCGCAGAACAAAAGCGGAAAGTGTAACCCATGTGTCCGGTACGAAATGTCACCTATGTCTCGGGCCGCTCATTGCACGCCAAACGACGATTGCGCCCGCTTGGGTTGGCAAGTTGTGCTGAATGCACGCCCATGGCCAAGGCAACAACAGAAGCCGTTTATGAGACCTGGTCGGGGCGGAATGTAAAGAATCGCCGCACCGAAGCCGCCCGTCGTCGGCAGAACGACAACAACGCGGCAAAACGCCATCGCCGATGCCGGCCTAATTTCAAACCGCGACAGAACCGTACGAGACGTCGATCCCTCGCTGCTGCGGCGTAGGACACGCACAATGGATAATCCGGAAGGAGTAGTGGGCTCCCCCATGGGGAGAAATAGCGCGCGCCGATGAACTGCATGAAACTACGACAAAATCACCGATCGGCGAGGGCGGAGATCCCATGGGACAGACCGCAAAAAGGGAATTGCACCCGTTGCGCATGCTGGCGCTGCTGATTCCGCTGCTCACGACCGTTCCGCTGTCAAACGTGGATGCACAGGCGCAACCTGCTGCACCGCGTCAATTGCGCCGTGAGCCGCCGCCGCAAAAGCCGCAGGTGACGATGAATGCCTGGACGATCGGCCTCGCCGGGGGCCTGCTCGAGGGCGCGCCCATTCGTCTCGCGGCCGAAATCGCCCGCGTCGTAGACGATGGCGACAAGCTGCATGTGTTGCCGGTCGTGACGCGCGGGCCGACGGAGAATGTGAACTCACTGCTGTATTTGCGCGGCATCGATGCCGCCATCATCAATTCCGACGTGCTCGAGGAATACAGGAGCCAGGTGCCGGATATCCAGCAACGGCTGGCTTTCGTGCTGAACCTGTTTCCGTCCGAACTGCATATCTTCGTTCGTCCCGAGATCCAAAGCCTGAGCGATCTCGCCGGCAAGAAGGTGAACTTCAATAATTTGGGCACCGCGGCGGCCTATTCGGGGCCGCTGATCTTCAGCCGCCTGGGCCTCGATGTGGAAAAAACCTTCATCCCCCATCAGGTCGCGCTCGAGCAGATGCGCAAGGGCGAGATGGCCGCGGTCGTCTTCATCACCTCGAAGCCGGTGGATGCCTTCGTGCGCGGCCGCTGGGACCCGGGGTTCAAGTTCCTGCCTGTTCCCTATGACAGGAGGTTCGAAGACTTTTATCTTCCCGCCTCGCTCGAGGCCACGGAGTATCCCAATCTCATCAAGCAGGGCGAGCGCGTCACGACAATCGCCGTGCCGACCGCCCTGGTGGCTTTCAACTTTCCGGCCAAATCGAACCGCTATGAGCGCCTTGCGCGCTTCGTGGAGTATCTGTTCTCGCGGATCGACAAGCTGCAGCAGCCGGGCTTCGACCAAAAGTGGAAGACGATCAATCTCGCCGCGACCGTTCCCGGCCTGACGCGCTTCCCCGCAGCGCAGGCGTGGCTCGATCGCGAGCCGCGCGCCGCCGCAAATACATCGCAATGAGACGCGCGGCGACCTGCGCGGTGGCTGGAGTCTTGCTCGCAAGCGGCATTGCTTCGGCGCAGGCGGCAGGATATCGCCAGATCGCTCAGCTCCGCGATTGCTCCGCCAAGGAACGCTCCGAACGGCCGGAGTGCTCCGAGAAGACACCGCGGGCGTCGGCGCTGCCCCAGGCGAACCTGGGTAACAGCTGGGTCGTCAGCCTGACGACTTCACCGCTCGACTATTCACCGGTCGCCACCGCCACGACGTCATCGCGCGACGGTGCCGGCGAAAGCGCAATGACGCTTTCGATTCGCTGCCATGGCGGGCGGAGCGAACTGATCGTCGCCGGACCCCGTGTGTCCGGTCGCGGCGATGGATATGCGATTTCCTACCGCATCAACGACGGTCCGCCGCAGCAAGTCGCGGCGGCTGTGCCTGCGTCCGGGACCGGCGTTGCGTTCGGCGGCGACGTGATTCGCTTGCTGCAGTCCCTTCCGGACGGCGGAGGTCTCAGTATTCACCTCGCACCCCGTACCGGACCGGCGCTGGATGCGGTGTTTCCGTTGGGCGGCATGGATGTGGTGCGCGCGAAGATCACCGCTGCCTGCAGGTGGCCACAACCGACCGCAAAACCCAACGGCTAGGGATTTCAATAACGTGTCTTTAACAGGAGAGGTATCCATGCGCGTGTTTCAGCAAATTGCGAAGGTAACCATGATCGGAGCCGCAACGGTGCTGCTGTCCGCTTCATACGCTGCGGCGGAGCAAGGCGGCGGACGGTACTGGACACCGACAACAACGAACCCCGCTGCGGACTATCGGCACGTTTCAGAAAAGGTCCAAAGGGTTCATGTCTCGCGCAAGGCGACCACCCACAAGAGGGAACGATCGCCTCTTAACGCCAACGCCCGGCTTCCATCCAACGCCAAGTCGCACAACCTGATCCTGCAGGTGAACACGAACGATCCCGCAGCCATGAATCTCGCGCTCAACAACGCCGTCAACGTTGCGCAATACTACAAGGATCTCGGCGAGAGGGTGAAGATCGAGGTGGTCACCTTCGGGCCTGGGCTGCACATGCTGCGCGACGACACCTCGCCGGTGAAAGCCCGTCTCGAGGAAATGGCGCTGAGCACGCCGGAGGTCTCGTTCAAGGCCTGTGGCAATACCCAGGAAAAAATGCACAAGGCCGAGAACAAGGACATCCCGATTGTTCGCCAGGCGGAGGTGGTGAAGTCAGGCGTCGTGCGCGTGATGGAACTGCAGGAGAAGGGCTGGTCCTATGTGAAGCCGTGACCTGTGGCCTAACCCGAAAGGGGTGGGTGGGGTCCTCCATGCGGGCTGTAGGCTTCGCGCTGCGGTACGGCGCATAATGCCGTACCTCAACAGATCGTGTCGCCACGCGACAGGTGATTGCGGATGGGCCCGGTGATCCTCAAGGACAAGGCAGTTGCCGGCTGCGACATCGCAGATTCGTCGCGCCGCCTGCTGCCCAAGGCGGGACGGTCCGCGCTGTCGTGGACGACTGCTGCCATGCTCGCAATGGTGTGCGCGCCGGAAACACGGGCTTCCCCAGATCCGGCCCGCCCTTCGACGCAACCGCAGCATTCGGCGGCTGCCGGTAGTCCCGGTTTCATCGAAGCGGCAAGGAACGGCGCTCCCGAAGCCTTGCCGCCGGGTCGAGGCGGCAATGACAGACCGGTGCAGGTCGCCCAAGCGAGCGTCGGCGACACGGGGCAGGCCTCGAAACGGGAATACAACTGGGCGGAGTCGCTCTCCTGCGAACTGACGAATGCAAGACGTGACATCGAGTTGCTGCAACGTCTCGAGCAGGAGCGCTATCGGGCCGAGTCGCTGGAGCAGAGTCTCGCGGCGGCGCGCCGCGATATCGAGGCCCAGGCCGCGTTGGCGGGCAAGGCGGTCCAAGAGAAGCAGGCCGCGCAGGACGGAGCGGAGCTGCTGAACTCCCTACAAGAGACGCGTGAGCGGGCGGAGCGCCTGGAGCGGGACCTGGCGGCAGCGCGGCGTGATGTCGAAACCCAGACTGTGCTGGCGACAAAAACAGGTGAGGAAGCGTCTCGGCTGAAAGCAGCGGCGGAAGGCGGTGGGGCGGATCTGCAGCGGGAGCGCGAGCGGTCCGCGCGGCTCGAGCAGGATCTCGAGGCATTGCGCCGCAACGTCGAGACTCAGACGGCGCTGGCGGCAAAGGCAGGCGAGGAGGTTTCCCGGCTGAAGGGGATGCGTGAAAGCGGCGCTACGCAGCTGCAGTCGGCCCTGCTACGGGAGCGCGAGCGGAGCGCGCAGCTGGAGCAGGATTTGGCGGCAGCGCGGCGCGATGTCGAGACCCAGATGGCGTTGGCGACAACGACGAAGGAAGAAGCCCTGCGGCAGAAGCAGGCAGCGGACGTCGGAGCTGCCGAGCTCAGGCAATTGCGCGAACGAGCCGAGGCGCTGGCACAAGA
The DNA here is from genome assembly GCF_024171045.1 of Bradyrhizobium sp. USDA 4538. Classification (NCBI taxonomy): domain Bacteria; kingdom Pseudomonadati; phylum Pseudomonadota; class Alphaproteobacteria; order Hyphomicrobiales; family Nitrobacteraceae; genus Bradyrhizobium; species Bradyrhizobium sp. USDA 4538. The sequence continues at coordinate 3,302,036 of NZ_JALJZE010000001.1, read as the reverse complement.
CCTCTCGCTGTCACGGAGCTCGATCTACGCATACGAAGCCCAAGTCCGCAAATCCGGAGACGAAGCGACGGAGCTCAGGCAGGCGGTTGCAAGCTGCACGGCTTCGGTCAGCAAATTCACGCCCGACGAAGGTGAGCGGTTCGCGCGGCTGGAGCGGGATCTTGCAGCTGCCCGCAGCAATGTCGAGACCCAGGCCGCGCTGGCGACCAAAGCAGGCGAGGAGGTTTCCCGACTGAAACAGCAAAGCGAAAGCGGAGCGGCCGAGTCGCAGGGCTCCCTGCAAAAGGAGCGAGAGCGGTCCGCAAGGCTGGAGCAGGATCTTGCGGTCGCGCGGCGTGATGTCGAGGCCCAGACCGCGCTGGCGGCAAAGGCGGCCGATGAAGCCCTGCGGCAGAAGCGGACGGTGGAGGCCGGGGCCGCCGAGCTGCGGGAATCGCGCGCGAGGGCCGACGCGCTGGCACAGGAGGTTTCCCAGACGCGAAGCACGATCTACGCCTTCGAGGCGCAGGCCCGCAAAGCCGGTGAAGAAGCGGCGGAGCTCAGGCAGGCGGCTGAGAACGGCGCAGCTCACAAAGCCACACCGGACGAGCGTGAGCGACTGGTGCGGCTGGAGCAGGATCTTGCGGCTGCCCGCAGCGATGTCGAGACGCAGACCGCGCTGGCGGCGAAAGCAAGCGAGGAGACCGCCCGACTGAAGCGGGAAAGGGAAAGCGGTGCGGCTGAGTTGCAGAGCTCACTGCAAGCGGCGCGGGCTGACCGGCTGGAGCTGGATCTTGCAGCAGCGCGGCGCGATGTCGCGACCAAGACGGCGCTGGCGACGAAAGCAGACGAGGAAGTGTCCCGGCTGAAGGCGGTGGAGAAGAGCGGTGCGGCTGAGCTGCAAAAGGAGCATGAGCGGTCCACCAGGCTGGAGCAGGATCTTGCGGCAGCGCGACGTGATATCGAGAGCAAGGCCGTGCTGGTGAGCGAAGCGGGCAAGGAAACGTCCCGGCTGAAGGCGGCGGAGAAGAGCGGTGCGGCCGAGCTGCAAAAGGAGCGTGAGCGGTTCGCCCGGCTGGAGCAGGATCTTGCGGCGGCGCGACGTGATGTCGAGAGCAAGGTCGTGCTGGTGACCGAAGCGGGCAAGGAAACGTCCCGGCTGCAAGCTGTGGGAAAGAGCGCTGCGGCGGACCTGCAAAAGGAGCGTGAGCGGTCCGCGCGGCTGGAGCAAGATCTGGCGGCAGCGCATCGCGACAGCGAGACCCAGACGGCGCGGGCGGCAAAGGCAAGCGAGGAAACCTTGCTGCAGAAGCAGGCGGCGGAAGCCAGCGCTGCCGAATTGAGGCAATTGCGCGCCAGGATCGACGTGCAGCCACAGCACCTCCCTTTGTCGCGGAGCGCAATCCATGCGTATGAGGCCGAGGATCGCAAGGCGCACGGCGCGGCGTTGACGACCGGTGCGACGGCGCGGGACAAGTCCATCGAAGTCGCCACCAATCCAACCGCCGAACAGACGCGAGCGGCGCCTGCTCGCGCGGTTGCCCAGCTTGCTGCCGAGCAGGCGGCGGAAGCGGGAGGGTTGGTTGCGCGGGCGAGCTCCTTGCTGCGTCAGGGTGACATAGGCGCGGCGCGGCTTGTGCTCGAGCGCGCCGTGGAAATGGGCAGCGCCCAGGCGAGCTTCGCGCTGGCAGAAACCTACGATCCCCTGATTCTTGCGAAGTGGGGGACTTACGGCACGCGCGGTGACGAGCGCAGGGCGCAAGACCTCTACGCCAAGGCCAACGCCGCGGGAGTCCAGGAGGCGAAATCGCGTCTGGAAGCGCTGCGCCGATAGCGCATGTGCCAATCCACCGGCAATTTCACCGCCATCGTCCTAACGACGGGCACCACCGCGATGACCTTCGCTCTCACGCGAGTGGCGCCCCGCCCGACCGCAATGTCCGGCGACGGGCTTCGCTTTACCGTTCGCGCAGGGCCTCCTGCCGGTACCGTGCCAGCGGCGAAAGCAGATAGCTGATGATCCTGCGTGTGCCGGTCTTGATTTCGACCGTCACCGCCATGCCCGGCCCGAGCTTGACGAGCTTGTCCTCGATTTGCATGTGCGTCCGGTCGAGCGAAACGCGCGCGGCATATTCGAGCTCCTGACCTTTAGGCTCGCTGCTGCTCTGCGCCGCGCCCAATGTCCGGTCATTGGGGTTGCCCTGTTGCTTGTCGCGCGTGATGGCATCCGTCGACACGCTGAGCACATCGCCATGAAGCAGCCCGTACCGGGTGAAGTTGAACGTATCGACCTTGATCTCCGCCTTCTGGCCGGGATGCACGAAGCCGATGTCGCGGTTCGACAGCATGGCCTCGATCTCGAGCTGGCTCTCGCTCGGGACCACGACGGCCAGCGCCTGAGCGGGCGTCACCACGCCGCCCACCGTATGAACGGCAAGCTGCTGCACGACGCCGTCGACCGGTGCGGTCAAGCGCTGGAGCTTCGTTCGCCGATCCGCCTTGACCACCTCCTGGGCTGCGCTCGCAGCCTTCTGCTCGGCCTTCGCAAGGGCATCATAGGTCGCGCGGCGATACTCCGCGGCAGTCTTGTCCTTGGTCTCCTTCAGCAGCGCGATCGCCGCATCGGCTTCGCGCAGCCGGCTCTGCTGCAGGACGAGATCCTGCTGCATGGCGACCAGCTCCTGGTACTCCGAGAGATAGACGACCTTCGACGCCAATGCCTTTTCGACGAGACCCTTGCGGATGTCGACGCGCTCCTTCAGCACCGGGATCGTCGCATCCAGCTTGGCGACGCTCGCCGATGTGGTCGCCCGTTCCGCTTCCTTCTGCCCCTGCTGGCGCTCGATTTCAGAAAGCTTTGCGCTCTGCTCGGCACGCTGGCTGATCAGGAACTGGCGATGCATCTCGATTTCGGCTGCACTTGCGTTTTGCGGCGGCTGGAAGGCCGCGAGCGGGTCCGCGGCCAGCGCGGCGCGCAGCCGCGCGACGTCCAGTTCGGCTGCAAGCAGATCGCTCTTCTGGCGCTCCTGGTCGGCTTCCGTCATTGTCGGGTCCAGCTCGATCAGGACGTCGCCGGCCTTGACGCTCTGGCCGTCGCGGACGCGGATGGCGCGGACCACGCCGGTCTCGAACGGCTGGATCAGCTTGGTGCGCCCGCCCGGCACGATCTTGCCGGTCGCGCTGGCGACGATATCGACGCTGCCGAGCGTCGCCCACACCAGCGCGATGCAGAACACGGCGATGATGCAGGCCCCGATCGCGCGCCCGATCGGCGATGGCGGCGATTCGGCGATCTCGAGCGCCGCCGGCAGAAAGGCGATTTCGTGCTCGCGGCGGCGAGGTTCGCGTCTCGGGAACGCGACGACATTGCGGCTAGCGGACGTCATGGATACCGGCCTGCAGATAATGGAGGTTGGCGTAACGGCCGTTGGTGCGGATCAGCTCGTCATGGCTGCCGTCCTCGACGATGCGGCCATGCTCGAGGGTGATGATCCGGCTTGCATTGCGCACGGTCGAGAGCCGGTGAGCGATGACGAACACGGTCCGTCCGGCGGAAATCCGCCTCATGTTCTGTTGGATCGCGCGTTCGCTTTCGTAGTCCAGCGCGCTGGTCGCCTCGTCCAGGATCAGGATGCGTGGATCGGTGATGAGTGCACGTGCGATTGCGATTCGCTGGCGCTGCCCGCCGGACAGGCTGCTGCCGCGCTCGCCCACAACGGTGTCGTAACCCTCCGGCAGTTCGAGGATGAAGTCGTGAGCGCCGGCTAGCTCTGCCGCTTCGATGACGCGCTCCATCGGCATCGCCGGATCGGCCAGCGCGATGTTGTCGCGAACCGTGCAGTTGAACAGTACGTTCTCCTGCAACACGACGCCGATCTGGCGCCGCAGCCAGCTCAGATCGACCATCGCGAGGTCGACGCCGTCGACCAGCACGCGCCCGCTTTCCGGGACATAGAGACGCTGGATCAGCTTGGTGATGGTGCTCTTGCCCGAACCCGACGAACCCACGATGCCGATGACTTGGCCTGGCTCGACGCTGAAGGACACGTCGTGCAGCACCTCGGGGCCGTCGATGCGGTAGCGGAAAGTCGCGTGCTCGAATGTGACCTGACCGCGGATCGGTGGCAGCGCCGCGCGGGCCGGCGTGAAGCTCGGCTCGGGAATGGTGTTGAGGATGTCGCCGAGACGATCGATCGACAGGCGGGCCTGATGGAAGTCCTGCCAGATCTGCGCGAGTCGCAGAACCGGCGCGCTGACACGCGCGGCCAGCATGTTGAACGCGACGAGCTCACCGACAGTCAGGTCCCCGCTGACCACCAGGCGGGCGCCGAAGTAAAGGGTCGCGGCGATGACCAGCTTGTTGATCATCTGGACCGCCTGGCTCGCCGTGTTGTTCAGGCTGAGCACGCGGAAGCTTGCGGACACATAGCCGGCGAGCTGCTCCTCCCAGCGGCGCTGCATCTGCGGCTCGACCGCCATGGCCTTCAGCGTCTCGATACCGGTGACGCTCTCGACCAGGAAGGCCTGGTTCTCGGAGCCGCGATTGAATTTCTCGTCGAGGCGCCGACGGAACAGCGGCGCGGCTCCCGCGGAGATGCCGATGTAGAGCGGGAAGGACGCCAGCACGATCCACGTCAACGTCGTCGAGTAATAGAACATCACCGCAAGGAAGACGACGGTGAACAGCAGATCGATCACCAGCGTGAGCGCCGAGCTGGTCAGGAACTGGCGGATGTTCTCGAGCTCGCGGACGCGCGCCACCGAATCGCCGACGCGGCGGGTCTGGAAATAGGCGATCGGCAGCGCCAGCAGGTGACGGAACAGCCTGGCGCCGAGCTCGACGTCGATACGGTTTGTCGTATGCGCGAACTGATAGACGCGCAGCGTCTCGAGGACGGCCTCGAACACGGTCAGTACGACAAGCCCGACGACCAGCACGTCGAGCGTGCTCATGCTTCGATGCACGAGCACCTTGTCGATCACCACCTGGAAGAACAGCGGCGAGACAACGGCGAAGATCTGAAGGAAGAACGACGCCGCCAGCACCTCGCCGAGCAGGCGACGATACTTTTGCATGGCGCCGACGAACCAGGAGATATCGAAGCGCCGCGCGAGATCGGTCAGGCTGGCGCGCCGGGCCATCAGGATGATGCCGCCGTCCCAGATCGCCTCGAGTTGCGCCTGGGTGATTGCTTCGGGGCGCGGAGACAGCGGGCGCTGAACGAGAAGCTTGTCGTCGATAACCTTGCCGAGGATCAGGAAGCTGCCGTCGCGCAGCACCGCAATTCCCGGCAGCGGGGTGACGGCAAGCCTGTTCCAGCTCGTCCTCTGCACCTTTGCCTTGAGTCCGAAATCCTTGGCGCAGCGCAGGATTTCAGTAACGCCGAGGCGCGCTGCGCCGATCCGGTGGCGAATTTGGCCGGGGTCGGCAGCGATGCCATGGCAACGCAGCAAGATCGCCAGCGCAATGAGCCCGGATTCATCGTCATGTTCGGATTCGACGCCGGCGGCCGGGGATTCGGTGTTTGTGTTCGCCGGATGGATTGCGGCCTCGTCGCGAGGCCCGCGCATCAGGATGCCAGGTCTCATCGCCAAGAAGCTCTTCGTGAGGCCGTCACGGGCACGCATCAGGCCCTCGCCGGCGCGGTGCATCAGGCCGGCGCCAAGGTCAAACGAGCGCGTGCGGATGCCGGCAAATGCATGACGTGCGCGCTGCGCGAGGCTCTGTGATCCAGCACAGATCAAACCGCCATCCCAGATCGCTTCGAATTCCGCGCGTGTCATCCGGCTCGGATGCGGCGAGGTCGGGTGCAGCACAAGCGCCACCTGGTCGTCGATCTTGCCCAGCAGCAGAAATCCGCCGTCACGCAGCGAGGCGATTCCGGGCAGCTGGATACCCGCAAGGCGGGTCCAATCCATTGTCCGCGAGCGGACCTTGACCCCGAATTCGCGCGCGCAGCGAAGCATCGCGCGGACGCCGATCTCGTCGCTCCCGCAACGATCGCGGAGCTGGTCCGGCACAGTATTCACGCCATGGAGGCGCAGGAACAGAGCTAGCGCGCGAAGCCCTAGATCTGCGGCGGGGGCATTTCCGTTCTGGATCGCCATTCTTACTCAACCCTTCGCGGCTACCCGGCCGCGTTAGTGTTCCTTCTCATGCATTTCCAAAGACTGGGAATTCCAATGCCGCGCATCGACAGAGCATGCGACATACCGCTTGCTCGCAGCCAAAAAGGCGCAAGCAACATCAAAGCACTAGGGCCTCGAACCGCGAGGGGATTTCAAAGCAGTGGGATTTTAGACCTGCCCCCCGACTGCTGAACCGGTTCGTTAATGCGCAAAAATGGCGAAAAAAGTTTCAAATCTTGATTTTTGCACCGTTATGTTGCGCGCAAATTTGCCGCATACCCGAAGCTGTTGCGCCAGCACGCATTTTGATCGCTTGGAAACAGATGCGAGCGATGAAGCCAACCGAGACCAGGACCCGCGCGTGGCAGTCCCTTCGCCGTTACCGTCCGCGATCGACCGCCCGTTTCCGACTCCCAACACGTTGATGGTACTGCACCCGGGCGCAGAGCCCCCGGGTGCAGTAGCCGGATCAACCTTGAGGTTTGCTCAAGAACGAGTTGTGCGTCCAGCCGGTCCCATTCGACATCGCCGCCACGATCTGACCAGCGTCGACCCGACCGGTGCTACCGGCCAGATACTGGTTCAGCAGCGCAAAGCCCTGGCTTGCCTGGGACGCTCGCGCGCCTTGATCGGCCCAACCGGTCGTCTGCGATGCTGTGTTCGCCAGGGTGCTGGTGTCGCCCATCTGCTGCTGCAACTGCGCAAAGCCGTGGTTTGCCCAGCTCCCTGCGTTTCCGCCAGTCCAGCTGGACGGCCGGGGATCCGTCACGCGGATCGTCTGCGGGTCCGACGACATCACAGCGCCGGTGGTCGGATCCATAGCGCTCGCGGTCAGCGTGAGGTTCGCGACCGGATGAGCATTGCCCTTGTAGTACGATGTCAGCGTCAGTCCGCTGTCGACCTGCGCGGACGTCAGGGTGATGTTGTTGCCCCTGAGCGTCGTGCCGTCGCCGGTCGTGATCGTCTCGTATCGCGGCAATCCCATGATACTGAGGGTGAGGTTATCGTTGGGGTCGGTCGTTGTAACGGTCGTCCCCAGGTCGACCTGACCGCCTCTGCCGGCCACCCAGAGCGACTTGTCCGCGACGTCGAGCACCGGTGCGGTCACGCTTGGAGTCGTGGGGGTTGTCGGCGTCGTGGGGTCGGTCGGCGTCGTCGGCTGCGCCGGTATCGTGGGATCGGTCGGCGTCGTCGGCGTCGTCGGTGTCGTGGGCGTCGTCGGCGAAGAGGTGCCCTTCAGCGGAGGCGGAAGATCGGCCTGCAACTGCGCAGTAGTCATCGAGGTGAAGTAAAGGGTCTTGTAGTTCGTCGTCAGTGCGACCCAATCGCTCATCCCGGCACCGGGATTGTTGGAGAAACCGTCGACATATGCGGCCGTCGAGTTCGACCACCAATCAGCTCCCAGATCGGCAACGAGATGCTCGTTCGGATCAGTGGTCCTCATATCGGCCTGGACATAGACGCCATCGACCGTTCCGGCAGAATAGGTGCCGCGCGAGCCCGGCCAGAAATGGTCGTTGTATCCGCTGAGGGGCGCAGCGCCCATCGCACTGCCGTCCGCCTGCCTTGTCACGCTCCAGGCAGAGTTCGTGTTTCCGGAAAAGTCAGCGAGAAACTGAGATCCGGCGATCGGGTCCGTCGCCTGATCTTGCACGAGAGACCAGCCGCCAGTTTTCAGATGCACCCACGTCTGGAAGTTCGCGATCTGGACGTTGGCCGGATTAGAATCGTTGCTTGCCCCGGATTGGGGATAGACCTGTCCCCACCCTGTGACGGCGGTGAAATTGGAGGGCGGGGTGCTACCTGTATGGCCGGTGCTCCCGCCGTACCAGGAATAGCTTGTGGGAACGCCAAGCGGAAACCCTTCGCTGTTGCCAGGCGTGTTTTGATAGGTGACATCGGTCAGCGCCACTTTTGTTCTCCATTGCAGACCAGATTTAAGGACGTGAAATTCCGCTGCCGCGCATCAGGGATGTGCGACATATTGCATGCTCGCAACTTCAGTAGTCGCGAACAGATTCCAAAGAATTGCAGCCTCGAACCGCGAGGAGATTTCAAGCAGTGGGTTTCTTGGAAGTTGGCCCCCCCGACTGCTGAGCCGGTTGGTTAATAATCAAAAATGGCAAAAAAACTTTCAAAGTGTGATTTATACACACGTATACCTGACCGGCATTTACTCCACACGGACGATTTTCCGCTGACATTTGCCGCGGTGGTCGGTTTCACGCCATATTTGATTTCTGCAAGGTCGCGTCGGCTTCGCTTGGCTCAGCCTACGGTCTCATGGCTTGCGCAGACCGAGCGCTGCCAAGAGCTCTGGGATAAATGCACCGTTGTCGCTGGTGATGCGAAACGACTCATCAAGGTCGTGAACGCACCAGCCAAATCCGTTGTCCTCGACGGCCTGACGCACCGACTGCAACCACGTCGCCCGATCCGATAACGCGGCACCGGTGCGACCGGCGAAGTCGCCAAAACATCCGAACTCACCGCACATGATGCGCTTGCGATCGACCTTGTTCTGGTCGGACCAAGCGGCGACCTCGCCCACTCTGCGACGGACGAACTCGATATCCTGAGGGACATTGAAATATTGATCGGCGCCGCTCATCAGCTGCTGGACAAGGTACTCCTTTCGCAACACGGAGGTTTGCTCATCCGATTTCAACAGACCTATCGCTCGCTCGATCGCCCGAGCGCGGTCGCCGGGTTGCGGAGGAAACTGGAGGCGATGCAAATATTTGCTATAGGATAGATTGACGCCCTGAAGAGTGAATATGAACGGCTCGTAGTAGTGAAAAACGAATATCGTATTTGCGTCGAAGGCCTTTACGTCGATCGAGAGCAGACCATCGATGCTCGCGTAATTCATTCCTGAAAGTAGCAGCGTGTGTTTCGGAGCGGCTGATCGTACTGCGTCGTAAAGATGTTTGAGCTGTTCCGCCCAAGCCGTCTTGGAGCTGAAATCCGACGGCGGCGGCGGTTCATTGAACAGCTCCAACGCGACCGACTGGGGGTCATATCTCGTCTGCAATGCCGCTGCGATGCTCGTCTCTACTTCGACAAGACGCAGGAAATGCGGGCCTGCGATTCCATCGGTCAACGTCTGAATGTTCCAGTCCTCGTGCTCCGTACTGACGTGAACGTCGAATAGCACCTTCATGCCGGCCTGAAGGACGGCGTCGACCGATCGAAGGACAGTTTCGATGCCCGAGGTCAAATCGGCCTTGGTCTCGACAGCGAGCAGCGGCGCTGGATCGACACAGATGCGCAGGAAGTCGACTCCGCTGGCAGCGATTCTTTCGAGCCGCTGTTTCGGCATCCAGCTGTCCCAGCCCCTGCGGATGTTCCAGGGCTCACCTTTCTGCCAATGCGCGAAAGGCTGCTGGATGTTTATGCCGCGCAGGCGGTCGTGCGACGACGTGAACGCGACGTCCGACTGGCGATCAAGGGACGGCGCGGCGGTTGGCTGTCCGAACGATCGCGTCACGCCGTACGCAGCCGCGCAGGCGGCGGCCCGAAGTGCGTGACGCCGGCTCAATCCAGGTCGAGATCTAGGTGGAACGCCGTTCTTCCGCGACTGCAAGGTTACGTTCTCCAAATGCTGCGCCGGCCGGCGAACCGGCAGTCATCAAAAGCTGGCGGAAGGACCATCCGGGGTTTCGCGCGGTGACCGCTTCCGGCTGAGACAGGACGATGAAAACGGTGACGATCAAATGCGAGAACGCCACTGTTTCCCGGTTAAAGCTTTGATCGAGCAATGCAACCAGCGTCACGCCGACAAAGATGGCAACCCAGAAGTGCAGAATTCCGGCTTCCGCTGATTTCTTTCCGAATGTGTTGATGATCCGTCGCCGGTCGGACATTGCAGCCAGCGGAAGGCTGAACCAAAACGCGGCAAAGGAGATCAGGCCTACCATGCCCGTATCGAAGAATATCTCCACGAACTGATTGTGTGCCTGCAGAAGGAACGGACTGTAGATCGGGGTTTGACCGGGGCCATATCCGATCCATGCTCGTTCCAACCCAAGCGTGGACAGATAGTACCAGTGGTGAATGCGCCAATGGACCGAGGTCACTGCGGTTTGCCAGTCCCACACCACATATTCGCCGTTCATGATGTAGTCCGGAACGGTTTTCAGGTCCGAAAACAGCTCTCCAAATGGAGACAGCCATAGGAGGATCGCGAATGCTGCCGCGAACGCGGGAAGGAGGCCGGGCCTCTGGATGAAGAGGTATACGCTGAGGGCCACCCCGAGCAGCGCGACGCCGGTCCTTGAAGCAGAAAGGACCAGGGCAACAACAAACAGCAAGTACACCGCGAGGTGAACGTGCTGAATGGGAAGCCGCATTTTCCGGCGCGACAGCTCGCAAACGAAAAAGGTCAGCACGATCTCCAGGCTGTAGGGTACGGGGTGCGAGGAAAGACCCGCCACCCGTTCAAACTTGTCGTATTGCGTGACGAGCTCTGCATGACCGGTCAGGTATTGACCGAGCCCCACCGCGGAAATGACGAACAACAGCCACATATAAACACGATGGAGGCGCGGGCAAAAATCCGGATGACGATAAAAGGCAGCAAGTAGTGTGACGAACATGATCAGGTGCACGTACCTGAACATCTCGTACAAGGCGGCATACTGGTTGACGATCTTGCCGGCTCCGAAGCCATTGGTGACAAAAGACAGGATGCAAGCGGCAACAAAGACGGACATGGCTATCAAGAGCACGAACAGTCTTTTATGTATCCTGACATGTCGCGCATGCCAGGCGGCCACAACACCGATCCCGATGACGGTGAGCGACAGGATCATGGAAAAGCTCGTCCCGGACAGACGGTCGAGGCCGTTGGAGATCGATCGAAAGAACGTATAGATGAGGAAATACAGCAAAAGCATATTCATCTTGAACGTCGCTTTGGTTCGATCGGTTTGAGGCGATACCTCAACTGCGGGACGGAAATCGCGCGTTGGCCGATGCGCCGCGTGCGCAGCTCGCTAGGCGGTGCTGGGCGGCGCCGTCCGGGACCGCGCATGAGGACCGCCTCGACGAGGTTCAATCGCCCTGCGATAGCATCCGAGAGTGCGCTCTGCGATCGAGCGCCAGTCTTCCCGTTCGGCCAACCAGTTGCGTGTCTTCTCGCGCAACTCCAACGGCCACGGACTGTGTGCAAACGATGCCAGGCGATCCGCGAGCCCTGATACATCTCCCACATGAAAATAGTGCGCGTCATTCAATCCGATCTCCAGGTGAGCGGGAATGTCACTGGCCACCACGGGCAAACCGAAGCTCAGAGCTTCCAGCAGCGCGATCGGCAAGCCTTCGTGCGAGGATGGCAGAACGAAAATGCCCGCGTGGGCGTATAGCTCCCGCAGTGCGAGGCCGCACTGGAAGCCCGCCATGATGACCCCAGCGGTCGCCCCAGCGCGTGCCGCAAGCATCTCGGTATAGGCGTCTGGATGCTCGGAGGCGCCGACGAACACGAGCTTCCATCCGGTGAGCCTGGCATCGGCAAAGGCCTGAATCAGGTCGGTGTGCCGCTTCTCCCGCACCAGCCGGCCCACCATCAACACATATCGTCCCGGCGTAAGCCCAAGCTTGTCCAGCACCGAAGTGCTTTTCGGCACGTCGGGCAAGGTGACGCCGTTTGGAATGAGGTCCGAATTCAGGCCGTACTTTTCCCGCACCAGCTTTCGGATGGTCTGGGAGATGACGATGCGGCCGTCGGAAAATCGCATGCCCCAGGCCTCGCCGGCGCGCAGGGCCATCCTGGCCAATCGGCCCCACTTCTCCCGTTCGTAATCCGGGCCGTGGTGCGTCACCACAACATGCAGTCCCAGCAATCGCGCGAGTGGCGCCATCAAGGCTGGCCCGATGGCCTGGATGTGCAACACGTCCGGCCGCTGCCATGCAGCGACAAGCACTCCGAGGAACGAATGGACGATTGTCTCAAGACCCGAGGTCTTCGGACACCATACCCGCTGGTAGCGTACACCGTGCCACTCGTCGCCGCGATCAGGTGGCATATAGGAGGAGCGAACGATCACCTCGACATCGCAGCCCAGTTCCTTGAGATGGGGGCACAGGTGCTCCGCGTGAACTTCCACTCCTCCCTGCACATTGGGAAATCCACGCAAGCCAAGCATGATCACCCGCAGTACCAGATGATCCGCACTCACTGCACCCTCCTGTCGAATTAGTTATTGATAAATTCCTTGAGTGGATATCGGGCGTCGGCCGTGTCTCTCCCGCGCACCAACCGTGCCTTTTGCTTTTCGTTGAGGAATGACGTTCGCTGGACGCGCGGAGTAGGCGCGACGTTGGAATAATCAATGTATTGATCGAAACAGATCGGCCGGCCGAGCTCGACCTTCAGCTTGTTCTTCAGCACCCAGATGAGCGGTCCCATCTTCGGTGCCTGCGGAATCAGCGTTGAGCGCATTGCCGTGCGCGCGGTCGTCACCATCCAGCAGTTCTGTTGGCAAGCGTGGACCTTGGCGACGGAGTTCTTGGCCGTGTCGCTGGCCATGATCTCGCTCCAGGACTGGCGCGCCAAATTGCCCAGCGGCAGGTCCGACCGCACATTGCAGGCCCACACATCGGACCATGGGTCGATGAATGCGAAATCCGTCCCCGCGCTGCAGCGGATCAACCGCGGGTGGCCGAGGATCTTTTCGATCAAGCCCAGATTCAGGTAGGCGCGAAACCAGTTCTTCGGCTTGTTGCTCTTGAGCATCGCAGTGATAAGCCCTTCGACTTGCCGGGCCACCGCGACGCGTTCATAGAAATAATTGTCGTTCTTGTAGAACTGCCACGCGTTGTGCAGCGTCGAGGTCGCAAGTTCGAACCCCATCGAACGCGCCAGTTCATAGGTCCGAACGAGCTGAGCCACATTCTCGTCCTGGATGACGAAGGCGAATCCCAGGTCTTGCCCGCCTGCCTCCTGCAGCATGCGAAGTCCGGCGACCTTCGTGGCGTAGCCGTCCTTCTCGCCGCGGATGCAGTCGCTGGTGGTCGCGTCACCCTCGAGGCTGAAACGAACCTTGATCTTCGGGTGCTTCTTGACGATGGGCAGGAGACGCTCGGGATGCAGGCCGTTCGAGCTGATCTCTATGATCCGGGCCTTTGGGTGGAGCAGGTCCACCATCTCGGCCAGATCCTTCCGCAGGGTCGGCTCTCCGCCGGAGATATTGAGATTGTCGAACCCCGCAGGAAGTTTCGCGAGGGTCTCGAGCGTGACCTCTTCCTTTGGATCGGTCGGATTCTTCCAGATGTAACACATCTGGCATCTCGAGTTGCAACGAAACGTGGAGATTACGGTGAGGTCCATTTGCAATCCTCAATGCGATGAATGCCGCTCGCTCACCAGTGATCGGTAGACGGCCATCAGCTCGGTGTTATGCTTCTCGAGGGAGAAGTCCGCTTCGACGCGACTTCTTCCTGCTGCCCCCATGCCTGCACGGCGTGCGGCGTCGTTCATCAGGCAGTCGAGGTGCTGACGAAGCTCGTCCGTATTGCCGGGCTCAAACAAAAGCCCCGTCACTTGATCGTCCACAAGCTCCGGAATGCCGCCGACGCGGGTCGCTATGACCGCCTTGCCATAGGCCATCGCCTCCAGCACCGACATCGGACAGTTCTCGCACCACTCCGAAGGCACAACCACCACGGAAGCCTCGGCGATCGTCTCGTTTAAAGTCTCGCCGGATAGCTGGCCCGCGAAACGCACATTCCGGGTGAATTGCGTCTTCAAACTATCCGCCAGCGGGCCGGAGCCTGCGATGACGAGAGGCCACCGGCAGTCCGCTGCTTCGTGGGCGCGCAACAGCGTCTCCGCACCTTTTCCCGGCGCGAGCCGGCCGCAATAAAGCACGTATCCCTTGTCCCGATCGCTCGCCGAAATGCCGCTGACATCCACGCCGTTGTAGAGCACCTGTACCCGGTCCGCGGCGAACCGAGGCAACACCGACTCCCGCATGAACCGGCTCGGCGCGAGGAAGCGATCCACCTTCTCGTAGCTGCCAAACCAGCGCTGAATGACCGCTTCCATGTAAAGCGTGGCGCTCTGTGCGATCGAGCCGTCAGCGCAACGGTGCATCAGCACGTGATGGAAATCGCCTGAGAGACACGATGAACACAATTGGTCCTCTCGCATGCGGGTGTGCACCGGACACACCGGCTTCGAATCGTGCAGTGTGAGCACGACCGGAATCCCGCGCGACTTGGCGACGCCGACAATCGACGGGGTCAGCTGATGATAGATGTTGTGGCAGTGCATCAGGTCCGGTCGGGTCTCCTCGATCAGAGATGCGAGTTTGCTCACGGCTTCGCGCGAGTGAATCAATGAGAGCGCGCTCTTGATTTTGGCGAGATGGCCGCCGGTCCGGTATTCCTGGCGAGACACGAAGTGATTTGCGTAGCGGGACTCGATGTTCCGCTCGTGCTGCATCGCAAAGTCAATGACGTCTGCCCCGCTGCTCGTCAGGAACATTCTTTCCTGAAGCAGCACTGCCTCTGCGCCACCGTTGTTGAACAGAAACTTATTGGCGAGCAGTACTTTCATTGAGGCCCTCGACACGCGCATCACGAAGGCCGGCATCACCAGTGGCCGGTGCACTCTGTGTCTGACGAAAAGCTACCGTGAAAGCAGTTCGATGCAGGCGGCGCATTCAGAGTGGAGGCGATGAAATCTGGGGTACCCAGTAGTGAGTACCAGCGCCGTGGTTGCCAGAGCGCCGCGGTTTGTCGATAAATGGAGGGGTGTTTCCCATCGGAAACACTGCTGTGTTCACGAGGGCTATTTGAGATGAGCATGGGCAGATCGCGCACGCAATCACATGAGCACCGAAGACGCTTGGTCGGCTTGCGCGCAATCAACCTGTCCGGTGGTGATTTCGCGTGAAGCGACTACTCAGCCGAACGATATTCCATGCGGCAAGTTGGGCGGGACTTGCGCCTGCTTTGCGCATGGCATTTGCCGGCAGGGCCACTATCCTGATGTTCCACGAGATTCAGCCGGATTGGCGCTCGGAGCTGAAGACCGGTGCATCGCCTGATTTCTTTGAATACACCCTGAAGTGGCTACGCCAGCAAGGATGGGAGATTGTCAGTCTCGATGCATGTCTCGAGCGGCTGGCGGTGGATCCTGAACCCCGCCGCTATGCGGTGCTTACCTTCGACGACGGCTACAAGGACAACGTCACGACGGCATTGCCGATCCTTGAGCGAAATAACGCGCCCTTCACCGTATATGTTCCAACGGGTGCGGTGAAGCGGACGCTGCAACCGTGGTGGCTGGGCTTGCGCGACCTATTTCGCTCGAGAGACAGTCTTGCGATCGACGCAATGAACATGCGATTCAGCTGTCGCGATTTTGACGAGAAAGCATCGGCCCTGGAGAAGGTGAGCAACTGGGTCCATGAAGATTACCAACGAGTCGAGATGCTCGCCCCTACGTTCAGCAAGGCCGATCTGTCGCTGGAGGCCTTGAACGACGCCTATTTCATCAACGAGCGGGAGCTTCAGCTCCTGGCACGACACCCCCTGGCTACGATTGGCGGGCATACGGAATCGCATCCAGCGCTCGCGTACCTGAATGCAGCTTCAGCGCGCGCCGAAATGGCGGGTAATCGCACCTATCTGGAGAGACTGCTTCAGCGCCCGGTTCGGCACGTCGCTTTTCCCTACGGCAACTCCAGGGCATGCGGTGATCGAGAACAACATCTCGCGGTGGAGGTCGGTTTTTCGACCGCAGTCACAACCCGGCATGGACAGATATCTGATCGGAAGCTGAATCCTTTTGGACTCCCCCGCATCGCGGTCGGAGGTCCTTCCGACGGGAGAATTCCGTTCGAGGGGCGAATGAATGGCGTCCAGTCGGCGGTCCAGATGCTGTTCGGCCGCGGCGACTGATATCGTGCATTCCGATCGCGTCGAAGAGTCGAGGGCACGCGAATTCTGGCTCGGGCACGCGAAGTAGGTTGAGCCGCCGGCGATCTCGTGCGCCAGGATCGGCGCCCGACACGATCAGGCCTGACTGGCGATACCTGATATCCAGCGGTGGAAGCCGGATCCGGGTGGGCAGGTCGCGAAATTGTAGCCGATTTTGGGGTTCACCTTCAGGCGATCCAGTGTGCCGAGGTCACTGACCTTCGTGATTGATCCGTCTGCAGCAAGAGCAAACACCGGAAGTCCAAGTGCCTCGAACACATACCTCGTGGTCGCGTGGCTGCGATCCTGGCCATGATCTTCGTAGATGATCAGCGTGTCGCGCTTCAGAGCCTGCCGAGCGCCCTTCAGGGCCGCAACCTCCTGGCCCTCGACGTCGAGCTTGATGACGAGCCGATCGCTGTCGGTCAGCTGCTGGTCCATTGCCAACGCATCGATCGTTATCGACATGACGGGTTCGGTGTGTGACGGACGGCTGCTCTGCGACGTTACGATGTGCCGGGCCGAATGAGGTCCGTCGTCGGAGAAGAACAGGCTGCGCCCGTCGTACTCGAACAATGCCCTTCGGCAGATCTCGAAGCGCTGATCATTCGCGTCACGGTTCTGCTCGAGAATTGCAAGCGTCTCCCGTGAAGCCTCGACGGCAATCGCGCGCTTGCGACCCAGCATTTCCGACGTGACGAGAACGGACCAGTATCCGATGTTTGCACCGCAATCGAAGAACGTATAGTCGGTATCCTTCAGCCGCAGCAGAAGCGTCGCTATGTCCGGCTCGTAGGTCATGCCGGGCTGGCCGATGAAGAACGCATTCCAATAGACGTCGTTCAGCTCGAAGTACAAGCGGCTACCGTCGGCGAAATGGACGCAAGACAGCTGGGAATGCAGAAGCGGCTTGACCGCCCGCATGGCAAGTCCCATACCGCGCCCGGTACTCCGCGCAACAACGGTGTGCAGAAGCCTCACCAGCCCCATGGAAAGCCGGCTTCCTGACACCTCGTAATCGAATGTAGACCGGCCCATCAGGTACCGCCTCCCGCGCGTAAATCCAATTGCAGCAGTCGCGTCCTCGGATGACAGCGAACGCATTCAACTATCTCCCCAATTCATGTACGTGTGTCCCGACTGCCGCGAGCAGGCTGCAGGTCAAGAATGGTGCCGCTGGCTTCTGGCCGTATTGCCTCGCTACGCGGTTCGGATACTCCTCGGCTCGTTGCGCGCCTAACCAACGCGCGGAGCGCCGTGGTGGCGGTGATATCGATCCCTTCCGCCGAATAAATGTAGGCCGCAGTCCACACCCTGGTTGCGATGCCCGCGCAGGAGCCAGCAACCGCTGCTCCTATCGTCCCGAAGGCCCAAGTCGCGCCGACCATGGCCAGGATCCCCGACACCCAAGTGATCACCACGATGTGCATCGCGGCGCGCTGATGGCCTGTCATATTCAGGGCGATGGGGCCGATCCCGAAATATGTCGACACCAGCATGCCGGTTGCCAGGACCATCAGGACGCCGTAGGCGCGGGTGAAAGTCGCTCCGAACGCCATCAGCGCGAGGTCGCCGCCAAGCGCCAACGTCGCAACGCAGCCGAGGACAGCGACAAACGCAGCCAATGACGCTCCCGACGTGACGCGCGTGATTTCCGCATGACGATTCTCATCGAACAGACGTGCGATGAGGGGCGCCGCGGGAATACAAAAGGTCGCCAGGAAGAAATCGAGAAGGAGCGCGATCCGGCTGGCAGCGTAGTAATATCCTCCGGCTTCCGGGCCGACCATGACCGAGATGACGACGAGGTCGACCGTGCCGCCCATGATGCTCGTGACGCTGGTTACCCAGAACGGTCCCGAAGTGGAAACGATGTCGCGGAGCCGGTCATTCGATCGCCCCACCGCCATGGTGAATACCTTACACCCCTCCGCGAGATGCCGCAGGTAGATGTTCTGGGCGGCGATCAACACGATCAGGATTCCAGTCGCAATCAGCAGAACGTCTTCAGCCGGCAGCGGATGGCCAGACGTCGCGAAGAGAACGGCGCCCAACAATATGATGAGAAATCTCCACAGCACATCCTTCGACACGAGTGCGAGATTGACCGAGCCGAGCGCGCGCCCCAGCGAGCTCTGCATTTCGATCAAGGACAACGGCAATATCAGGAGCACGCTCGTGGCATATTGCCAGCCTCCGAATATTCCGTCGCGGCCGTGAGCGGCGACGAACGGAAGGAGGGCGAGTACGGCCACGGCAACGCTGCCCAGACATGCCACGCGAACCCGCTTCGCGACAATCGAGCCGATCTCCGGGTAGTCTTTCCGGGCGGCGATGCTTGGTATTTCCCGCAACACGCGAAATTGCTGACCGATGAGGCCGACCGTGGAGGCTACGAGCGCGAACGTCATCAACGACATGAGCGCACCGTATTCCTCTATGTTCATCATCCGCGCAAAACTTACGCCGAAGAGGAGGGAGACGACGGCGCCCGAGCATCGGTATGCCAAAGCCAGCCATGACTGCCGGAAGACATTGCTGAACATGGTCGCCGGTCCGCCGGACGGTCGAGTAAAGCTCGTCATTGCTCAAGCCAACGTTGGTGGACGCCACGCGGCGCCCAGTAATTGTGATCGAGCTCTTGCCCGGAATTCCCGGTTCGGCGCACCTCGTGGGCGGAGGAGCGGACTGCGCGGAGGCTGAGCGTTCAAATGTTACACATTGTCAAATCGGCACATTGTCGCAGGGTCGAATATAACCCCACGGCTGGGGAGAGCGTCCGGCCCTTCTGGATTACCCACTCCGGTGGCCGTAACGAGAAACATGCTGCCTTCGTCGCGATGAAGGCGGTTCGCCGACGAGCATTGTTCGACGGGTGATGTACGGGGCGTTTCAATCGAGCTTGCGGTATCGCGATCGGGAGCCAATTCATGCGACTATAAGTCAGGATTGGCCTCCTTGTAGGTGTGTTGTTTCTCGACCTTGAACGAACCATCGAAATGGGGCTTCACGCCGTTCGCCTTGAGTCCCTGGACGACTGCAGTTCCTCCGGATGCGGTGGCTGCAGACCTGCGCGCGTGCGCGCGTTCCCGGTCCGACCTGTCACGCAGCAATCCTATTCCTATCCCCAGAAGCATGCCGCCGAGGATCGCTGATCCAAGTATCAAACGGGCGTTCGGCGAACTGGCCGTGTAGGGATGAGACACCCCGGTGAGCAGACGAGCCTCGAACACCGGCGCGGATTGCTGCTGCATGGCGTCCATGTAACGCAACATCCGGAGGAAATTGTCGTACGTTCTGGTGGCGGCGTCAGCCGTGGCTTCCAGTTCGCGGAGTTCGTCTTGCGCCGTTCCGGTCGACTGCGACGAGGGTGGACCTGCCTCGGCGGTGTTCGCAGGAGCCGCGATGCCATTCCTGGCCCTGTTGTAATCCGCTACGGCCTTTTTGGCAGTCGACGCCTGGTTGCTCAATTCGTTGACACGTTCCTTGACCCATTTCTCGTTTTGCAGGCCCCATTTGTATTTCGCGTCCATTTGCGTCGTGATGTAGGTCTCTACGACGGTGTCCAGGACCTGCGCGGCCCGATCGGGGTCGGCGGAGCTGAAGGCGAGATCGACTATGTAGGTGAGACCGGCGCGCTTCACCGAGAGCTTGCGCGCGAATGCTTCCATCGCATCACGCGTGACGACGTCCGTGTCCTGCCTGCTCCAGCCGAGCAACCGGGATGTCGACCGACTGAGGTGGTGCAGGGCGCCGCCGGAGAATTCCCGGTCTCCCGCCAAACCGAGCTTCGCGATCGCTGCGCGAGCGACGCTCTCCGACTTCAAGATTGCGACCTGACTTTCGACGGCTGTCGTTGCCGAGGCCGTGTCGTTGGAAGAAGTCGTCTTGGCGTCGACGATGAGTTGCGCGGTTGCCGTAAACGTCGGAACTGCGACAACGAGATAGAGCAAGCCGGCGCCAAACATCACGAAACACGTCAGCAGTATGACCGAGAGGCGGCGGCGCAAGAAGGCGAGACCCTCCGCCACGAATTCGGCCGGCGAACCAAATTCAGGCGGCATCGTGTCCTGAGGTGCCGAATTGTCAGTTCTGTGAGTTTGCAGCATTGTCTCGAACCTGCAGTTACTGGTGGCCTACCGAAGCCTCCGCCGATCAAACGGGAACGGGATCGACTGCAATGCCCTTGCGATCTTGCTGTACGGACTGCATGCAGCAATCGTCATCGCGCTAGAAGGCATTCCAATAGACCTTTCTGGAGAAGAGGGTCATGACGATGATCTTGAGATCGAGAAGGAATGACCAATTGTCGATGTAATAGAGGTCATGCTCGACACGACGTTGCATCTTCTCCAGGGTGTCGGTTTCGCCACGATAGCCGTTGACCTGTGCCCAGCCGGTAATGCCGGGCTTGACGTTGTGGCGGCGGGAGAATGACGAAATCATCCGGGCGAAGCTCTCGTTCTGCGAGGTCGCGTGCGGACGAGGCCCGACGAGTGACATATCGCCGACCAGCACGTTGAAGAGCTGTGGAAGCTCATCGATATTGGTGTGGCGCATGAAGCGTCCCAACCGGGTCACACGTGGATCGTGTCTGGTCACCTGCTTGAAATTGTCGCCGTCCTCCGTCACGGTCATCGATCTGAATTTCAACACGCGAATAGTCTCGTTGTTGTAGCCGTGCCGCGTCTGACGAAATAGCACCGGCCCGGGCGAATCGAGCTTGATTGCGATTGGAATGATGACGAAGAGGGGACTGATGATGACAAGTCCGGCAATTGCGGCCGCGATGTCGAAGGCTCGTTTGATCGCCCGGTGGAACGGCGTCAGGGGAGACTGGAAGATGCGCATCGTCACCATGTTGCCGAATTGCGTGATGCGCGACACGGCCATGAGGTCGATTGCACCGACCGGGACGACGTGAACGTCGACCGGGAGCTCTGACAGGGCGCCGGCGAGCGCGAGGGCCGCCCGAACATCCGACTCCGAAGTCAGAATGACAATGTCATCCGCTCGCAGGGGCCGGCACTCTGCGATCAGTTCGCGGACATGGGATAGCACTTCGACCGCCCCGAAATGCTCCGATGCCGAAGAGCCCTTGCGAAAGGTCGGCAACTCGAACGAGCGAATGGTCCGGATTCCGGTGGCGCTTACTCGTGCGGAAAAATCCAGGCAGTGGCTCGGTTCACCTATGAGGATGACGCGCCTGGCGTCGATCAGTCCGGATGCGATGGCAGGTTGCAGCAACGAGAAGCATACTGCCCGCGCGAAGAGCACCATGACGATAACGCTTGCCGCCTGGGCCATCACGGTCGCGCGCGAGTAGCCGTCCGAGATCTTGAGAAGAAATATCGTTGAGATGAAGAAGGAGAATACGAAGAAGACGGCGCTGACGCCGCTCCATAGGAAGATGTGCCGGGGCTGCGTCTGGATCCGCGAATACTGCCGGAGCCCAACGGATACGAGCAGTTGCAACGTGGCAATCAGAAGAGATTCAAGGATGTATTTGGGAGTGTCCGGATAGTCGAGGGCAAGGACCAGCCGATAATAGAGGACGGCAGCGGCAAAAGCCCCAACGGCTACGAGGAGGAACTCGGCGCCTGCCGCCAGCACCAGCAAGGCGGCCAATCTGTTCTTGCCAAGGTCAGCCGCAATTGCCTTGCGGCCAGTGACCGAATGCGCCGAACGCTCGGTAGGGGCCGGCGAATTGGTGAAAAACGCATAACTCACCGGTTACTCCCAAGCAGTCCGTCACGCAGTCCGTCCCCCTGACAAAAACATAGCATTCGGGTCAGGAGGCGGATTGGCAATAAATGGGTAGCCGGGAGTAACTACGATGGTCAGTTGAGCCGAGGCGCTGCGGGATTAGATTGTCGATCAATCCGTGAGACCGAGCCATCGAGCACGCCATGCCGCACGCCAAGCTGCGTAATTTCCTCCGTCTTGACAACCGTCGCGGTCATCCAGGCCATTGCGTCAGGTGGGGCCTGGTGGCTGTTGGCCTGACGATTTCCGCGCAGGCGAAAGCCGAATATCGAGTGAGCGTCGGAGATGTTCTGGAGGTCGCGGTGGCCGGCGTGCCGGAGCTGCGGCAGCGCGCGCCCGTCCAGGTCGATGGCAATATCTCGTTGCCGCTGGTCGGGATGGTCCCGGTCGCCGGCCTGCCGTTGCAGGAGATTCGGGCCAAGGTCGGGGCCGCAATGACGAGCAAGGTCTTTCGACAGAGGACCGTGGACGGCCGCGAGGTCGTGGTCGTGATAGATGCAGATCAGGTCACGGCGATCGTGGCGGAGTACAGGCCTGTCTACGTCAACGGGGACGTGTCGAAGCCGGGGGAGTACCCTTATCGTCCGGCGAGCACCGCGCGCCAGCTCATCGCCATGGCGGGTGGCTACGACATCATGCATATCAGGATGAACAACCCGTATCTCGAGTCAGCCGACCTGAGAAGCGAGTATGGTTCGCTTTGGACAGAACTCGCCAAGGAACAGGCGCGGATGTGGCGCATCAAGAGCGAGCTCGGGGAGGGGACGCAGATCAATCCAAGCGCGTCTCTTGCCGACCTGCCGATAGCCCGGTCGGCGGTTTCGGAAATCGTCAATGCGGAAGCCGAATATCTGAAGACGAAGCAGAGCGACTATCAGCAGGAAAAGGCGTACTTGCAGCGCAGCGTTCGGCAGGGAGACGACGAGGTCCGCGTGCTATCGGAGCAGCAAAAGAAAGATGAAGAGGGACTTCAGTCCGACGTCGAGGACCTTCAGAAGGCGACCGACCTGTTCGGCAAGGGATCGTTGATCAGCCCTCGCGTGACGGATGCGCGTCGCGCGGTTCTGCTGTCGGCGACCCGGAGGCTGCAAACCTCTGCGCAATTGCTCCAGGTCAAGAAATTGCAGGACGAGTACGCCAGACGGTTGGCAAAGCTCGACGATCAGCGGAAGCTTGATCTGTTCCGTGAGCTGCAAGAGACCAGCTTAAAGCTCAATCAGATTCGCGAGAAACTGCAGAGCGTCGGTGAGAAGCTTCAATACACTTCGATGGTTCGATCGCAGCTCGCACGGGGAGCCGGCAGTAAGCCCGATATTGCTATTATTAGAAAGAGCGAGAAAGGACCGGAACGGATTGTCGTGAACGAGGATGCCGAGTTGCAGCCCGGTGACACCATTGAGGTCTCGCTGCGATATCAGGATGGTCCCGACGCGGCACCCCGAAAGCTGAGCAGTTCAAACGTTCCGGTCGTGATAGGCCGGACCGACGTGACCGCGGCAGACTCGCGGCGTGACAGCAGGTGACAAAGCCGGAAGCGGCAGAGTGATCGGGATTGGCACGTCGAGAAGACACGAGCAGCCACGGAGTTTGATGCCGCTTGTCCGTATATTTTTAGCCTATGCGACGGTGTCGCCGCTTAGGCATAAGGTAATTCCGCTTGATCTGAACCTTGAATATTTTGTGACTTTTGCCGTTCTCGATCCGCTGTTCCGCTTCGCTGCGATCTGAACTTACAGAAGGGGCAACCTCCTTGTGCGGCTTCGTTGGCATCTTTGGATTTAAAGAATCGCTTGAGTCGGCGCGCAGCCGGGCACTCGAGATGGCCAAGACGGTCAGGCACCGCGGGCCGGACTGGAGCGGCATTTATTCCAGCGACGGCGCAGTGCTCGCGCACGAGCGCCTTTCCATCGTCGACGTGGAGCACGGCGCTCAACCCCTTCTCGACGTGACCGCGGGTCGCGCCTTGGCCGTGAACGGAGAGATCTACAATCATGTCGGTTTGCGCGCGGCGCTGAAGCTGCCGCACGCATGGAAAACGAAGTCCGACTGCGAAATCATCCTGTATCTCTACGATGAGTACGGTCCTGCCGTGTGCAATATGCTGAGTGGCATCTTTGCATTTGCCCTCTTCGATGAGCGCAGTGGCGATTTCTTCGTCGCCCGAGACCACATCGGCATTGTTCCGCTTTACATCGGATGGGGCAGCGACGGCACGACTTACGTCGCGAGCGAAATGAAAGCCCTCGATGGCGTATGCGAGACGATCCGGGAGTTTCCTCCGGGACATCATTACAGCGCTAAGGCCGGAAAGTTCGTCAAGTGGTATGATCCACAATGGGCACATACTCTTCCAAGCAGGAAGGTGTCCCTGCAGGAGCTCCGATCTTCGCTCGAAGCTGCGGTCAAGCAGCAGATGATGTGCGATGTGCCTTACGGGGTGCTTATTTCCGGCGGGCTCGACTCGTCGCTTATCGCGGCGCTTGCAGCGCGCCACCGCTTCAAGCGGATCGAGTCGGGAGAAACCGAGGAAGCATGGTGGCCGAGGCTGCACTCGTTCTCTGTCGGCCTCGAAAACTCACCCGACATGAGGCATGCGCGAGACGTGGCGGCTCACATCGGCACGGTCCATCACGAGATTGTTTTTACCGTGCAGGAAGGATTGGACGCATTGCCGGACGTGATCCGGCACCTGGAGACCTTTGACGTCACCACCATTCGTGCCGGCACGCCGATGTATCTCATGGCGCGCAAAATCAAATCAATGGGCATCAAAATGGTGTTGTCCGGAGAAGGCGCTGACGAGGTATTCGGCGGCTATCTCTACTTCCACATGGCGCCGTCAGCAGAAGAATTCCACGACGAGACTGTCCGAAAGATCTTTGCGCTCAGCAAGTATGATTGCTGTCGCGCGAACAAGGCAATGGCGGCGTGGGGGGTCGAAGCCCGTGTGCCCTTCCTGGACAAGGAATTTCTGGACTACGCAATGTCGATAAACCCCGCCGAGAAGATGTGCCCTGGCGAGAAAATCGAGAAGGGCATATTGCGGGAAGCATTTACCGATCTGTTGCCGCAAGCGATCTTGTGGCGTCAAAAGGAGCAGTTTTCCGACGGGGTAGGGTACAGCTGGATTGAAAGCTTGAAGCATCAAGCCGAGAATAAAGTCTCGGATCAGATGCTCGCAGAGGCGAGCAAGCGCTTTCCGCGGCAAACGCCGACGTCCAAGGAAGGCTATTTCTACAGGACCATCTTTGATGGCATTTTCAACAACCCGACAGCCTGCCTGACTGTGCCCGTCGGTCCTTCGATCGCATGCTCCACGCCGACCGCGTTTCTTTGGTCTCAGCAATTTGCGAGCATGAATGACCCATCCGGAAGGGCAGTGAAAGGGATCCACGTTCAGGCCATTGATCATGTTCGGTCAGTTGAAAACCTCAACAGTTCGAAGGCCCCATCGGGCGAACGGGTTGCAGCGGCGGAGTGAAATCGTCCTTCAAGTGAATTTCGGATTCCACACAGCGTCGCCCGGTGTTCGGCGGCAATGACGCCTGCCGGATTTCGTGGGTGAATCCGGCGCGCCGTATGCTGCGTCGGTCGCCGCGACCCGGCCCGGATGCCGAGACCATTCAAAGCCCGGCCCGCCGCGCGAAGCGCCGGCACTTGGCCTTTCTGCAAGCAACGCCAGAGCGACGCCTCAACGCCGCGTCAGGATCATGACATCGACGCGACCACCTCAAGCATCACTTCAGTCGCGCCGCCGGCGATGGAGAGGACGCGGGCGTCACGCGCGACGCGCTCGATCGCGCTCTCGCGCATGACGCCCATGGCGCCGTGGAACTGCACGCAATCATACGCGACCTCGTTGACGAGCTCGCCACAGATGGCCTTCAGCATCGAGATCTCGCGCAGGCAATCGTCATCGGCCGCCATGCGCCAAGCGGTGGCATAGAGAAACCCGCGGCTTGCCTCCACTTTCGCAGAAAGCATCGCGAGCCGCTGACGGATCGCCTGCATGTCCCAAAGGACGCCCCCGAATGCCCGGCGGGTTTTCACGTAGGTGAGGGTCATGTCGATCGCTGCCTCGGCCATCCCTATCGCCATGGCGGCGAGGACAAGGCGTTCGTTCTGCAAGTTGCGCATGATTGAGTAGAAGCCTTGTCCCTCCGCGCCGAGCACGTTCTCGGCGGGGATGCGGCAACCGTCGAAGACAAGTTCCGCCGTGTCGGAGGAGCGCCAGCCGAGCTTGTCCAGCTCGCGCGCGACGCTGAAGCCTGGCGTTCCCTTCTCGACGAGGAACATCGTGATCCCGTTGCTTCCGGCCGAGGGATCAGTCTTGGCCGCGACGCAGTAGAGATCCGCGTGGACGCCGTTTGTGATGTAGAGCTTCGTGCCGTCGAGCACGTAAGAGTCGCCATCTCGCACCGCGCGCGTGCGGATGGCCTTCACGTCGGAGCCCGCATCCGGCTCCGTAATGGCGATCGCGGTGATCACCTCGCCGCTGATAATGCCCGGCATCCAGCGCGCCCGCTGGGCTTTGGTCCCGTCGTGAAAGACGTACGAGGAAGCCATGTCGGCATGCACGAGCATCGCGTCGGCGGCGCCGCCATAGGTCGAGCGCCCGAGCTCCTCGGCGAAGACCGTTGACGCGACAGCATCCATTTCGGCGCCACCATACTCAGCCGGGTAGCGGATGCCGAAGAAACCGAGTTCGCCCATGCGGCGCAGGATCGAACGGGGAATGAACCCGTTCTCTTCCCAGTGATCCGCGCAGGGCTTGATTTCCTCCTTGACGAACCGGCGGACCTGGTCCCGCAAGAGCTCATACTCCGCCGCCATCCAGGGCAGCTCCGGCTCTCGCGCCGCGTTCCAAGCTTTGTCCATCATCTTCATCCGATCTGCTGTGAGCCTGACTCAAAGGCTCCTGTCCCGCCCAAGACCAGGCGGAGACCTTCCGGCTAGAGTTCGACCTCCTCTCTCGGTCCCTCCGAGAGGGAAGGGGCATTGGAATCGGCCACCCAGCGCATTCCGTCGATGACTTCCGCCAGTTCGGCCAGTGTCGGCCGCTCAAAGAGGTTGCGAAGCTGCACGTCGACGCCGAAGATCTTTCGCATGCGCGACACCGCCCGCACCACCAGCAGCGACTCCCCGCCCAGTTCGAAGAAGTTGTCGTGGCGTCCGATCGACTCGAGCTTCAGGAGTTGACACCATAGAGCGGCTAGCGCCTTCTCGGTCTCTGTCGCGGGGGCGGCGAAGACCTGCGCCGGCTGGATGTTTTCCGCCGTCGGCTCGGGAAGCGATGAGCGGTCGATCTTGCCGTTGGACGTGAGCGGCATCCGCTCGAGGCGAACGTAGTGGGTCGGAATCATGGACTCCAGCAGTTCTTCGGCGAGGTGCGCGCGCAGGTCCGCCACGGTCAGGGGTTTCGACGCGACATAGTAGGCTACAAGTCGTGCGATGCCGTCTTCGGGCGTCGACGGTTCGCCATGGCCGATCTGGGTCGTTTTCTGTGTCGCTGCTTTCGTCATCGAGGTGGTGACGGCGCATTCGTGAACGTCCGGGTGCTTGAGAAGCCGTGCTTCGATCTCGCCGAGCTCGATACGGGTGCCGCCGACCTTCACCTGATGATCGGCGCGGCCGAGAAATTCCAGGCGTCCTTCCGAGTTCCAGCGGGCGAGATCGCCCGTTTTATAGAGCCGCAGCTTCGAGCGCCCATCTCGGGGATCGGCGACCGTGCGGAAGCGCTCGTCGGTCAGATCGGGGCGATTGAAATAGCCTCTCGCGAGACCGTCGCCGGCAATGAACATCTCACCGATGATTCCGGGGCCGGTGGGCTGATATTCTATGCTGAGGACGTAGATTCCTGCATTCGCGGCCGGAACGCCGATCGGCACCGATGCGGATTGATCCCGATCGGTGTCGAAACGGTGAATCATGCAGCCCACCGTGGCTTCGGTTGGTCCATACTCGTTGTAGATCTCGATAGGATGGGGAATAGCGCTGGTTATATCGCGAGCCAGCGCGGCCTTGAAGTCCTCACCGCCCACGATGAACTTGCGCAGTCTTGTGGTCTCGAGATTGCGGTCGCGGATCATCGCGAGATGCGCCGGCGTCAGCTTGATGATGTCCACCGCATTGTCGTCGATCACCTTCAGCACGACCATGCTCTGCACTCCGGGATCACCAAGATAGACCACGATGCGGCCGCCGGTGATGAGTGGCGTAAAGAGCGTTGTGACGGTCAGGTCGAATGCGAGGGATGAGAAAAGGGGCCATGCGAGACTTTCGCCGGAACTGTACACCCGGGCGGCCCACCAGATGTAGTTCACCAGGCTCCGATGCTCGATCTCGACGCCCTTGGGAGTGCCGGTCGAGCCGGAGGTGAAGATGATATAGGCGGCGCCGTCCGGCGTCGCAGCGGACGGTCGGGCCGAGGCCGGCTGATTCGAGATCGACTCGAGATCGGCGTCGAGTACGAAAATGTCGGCAAGGTTCGAGGCGATGCCCGAACGCATGCGCGATTGGGTGATCGCCACGGGCGCCCGCCCGTCGGTCCCGTTGGAAATGTCCTGCAGGATTGTTGTGATACGCCCCTTCGGCGTTGCCGCATCCACCGGCACGTAGGCTGCGCCGGACTTCAGGACGCCCAGGATCGCAACGACGACTTCAATGGAGTGCTCCATGAAGACAACGGCAATCCGGCCCGGGCCCACGCCGGTCGAGCTCAAATACGCGGCCATCTGGTTGGAGCGTTCGTCGAGCTGCCGGTAGGTCAGCGTTGCATCGCCAAAGCGGATCGCTTCAGCGTCGGGACTACGCGTCGCCTGGTCGCGGAAGAGATCGATGATCGTCCTGTCCGACGGATAGCGTGCCGCCGTGGCGTTGTAATCGACAACCAGCGCCTGATGATCGGAATCCTTCAGCAGGGGAAGCGCTACGCCCTCCGGCGCGCTAGGTAGGACTTCGTTCATGAAATACGCTCCCGTCGGGAAAACTAAAAACGAAAATCACGTCAATCGTTCTGCTTTTGGGTTGCCTGGCGATAGAGGTTCGCAATGGCAGGTGCGTCAGGTTCCATCAGCATCGAGGCTTCGTTGCAGTCATCGGGCCCGAAGTAAAATTCGGCATGCGGCACTACTCGCAGCCATCGGTGTGGCGCGGCACCCGATCGCAGCCAGGCTTTGTTGGGAAGGATGATGCAAACCCGACCCGAATACGGAGTGGGAGTGTACCGCTGAAAGGCCGCGATCGCCGTGGATTTGAGCAGAGCCCTGCTCGCCAATACCGGGTCTGTCGCGACAGGCTCATTGCTCTTGCCAACGAGGGGTACGAGGGCGCGGACGTGCTCGCGCAGGCGACTGCCGAAATATCGGAGACGGGCGCCGAATGTCGGCAGCTTCGCTGTCTCATGCAGGAACGATTCCGCCTTGCCCCTGGCAATAAAATACAGCCGGCGCGGCCATTCCCCATAGGTGGTGGGGTGAAGCGGGCCAAACAGCGCAACGCATGAGACCTCGGACTCGCGCTGTCCCAGGATTTTCGCCAGTTCAAAAGCTGTTGGAGCGCCCGAGCAATAGCCAACGATGATATACGGACCGCTCGGCTGATATTCGACGATCTGGCGGGCGAAGTACTCGGCGATATCTTCGACGCGATCCATCGGCTCGCTCTGCCCATCGAAGCCAGGCGGTTGGAGGGCGTAGAACGGTTGATCGCCGCCCAGGTGCTTCGAGAGATCCAGGAATGAGGACGGTGCCCCGACATGACCGGGTACGGCGTAAATGGGCGTGCGTGTGCCGCGAGACTGCAACGGAATGATTGCAGGCGGTTGGGTGGCCGCCGCCGTGGCCATGTTCAGAAACGCGATGATCTCGCCTTTCCGACCCTGCAACTGATCGCGAAGCTCCGCCGTCAGCGCGCCGGCCGGGGCGTTGCAGCGCAGCCGGTCGCCATCCACCCAGACCTTGATGTCCTTGACCGCGAGGTCTGCGAGCAGCTCCGAAAACTGCATCACGTGCGCTGACATCGGGCTTTTCATCGATGAAGCTGACATTTCCTGTTCCGTGCGCCATCGCGGTGACTTCGACTCCGGATGACAGTTCATTTACGGACGACCACGCTCCCAACATATCCAGGTTGCGGTACGAAGCTTCGGACAGCCCAATCCCTTTCATCCCAGGAAATCGGCTGTCCCAAGCCGCACCCCAGCGCCTTGGAGACAGCCTCCAGCCGGGTCCAGCGCTGGAGGAAGCCTTCCAGCCGGTCTTCCGGATCGAGGGCGGCGTAGGACTCGTATTCGGAGGTGGAAAGGCAGAGCGCTGCGATCTCGTCCGCTTCGGGCACAGGGAGAACCGCCTCGACGTCCACCCCGACCTCTTGCCTGATCGAGAGGGCGATGACCGCTACTTCTCCAGATCGCGAGACGCTGAAGCGCAAGTCGCGGGCGGGCATGCGGCGAGAGAGGTGGGGTTTGCCCAGCCGTCCATATTCCAGCTCGATCTCTGAAGGTGAAATTCCCAGTCTGGAAGCGAGGACCCGGCGCAGCTGCCCGCGGCTAACAATGAAGCGGCGGCGATCGCGCTCCAATCTCAATCCCGCGGCGCGCCGATGTTCCTCTTCGTTGAGGCATGCGCTTAGCTCCCGGATGGCGTCCCGCTCCACATGGAGCATGAATGCCAGGACCTCCAGACCATCATTCTCGACAACCGGCGTGATGACCTCGGGTCTCAGCTCGACTGCTTTGTCCAGAAAGCTCGAAGGGGCGGTGGAGGCTCCGCGAGCCCCGCGTTCAAGTCTGCGATAGCCTGGCCCGTCAAAGGAACGACTATTTTCCCACTCGCTCTGTTCACAGGCACCTGTGCGAAAAGCCATCACAACTTGCTTTCTATTAGCCTCGATCCGGATTGCCGCCGGTAGGTTGCGAACGGTATTGCGATGGGCATTCGAGCGGACTGCTGATTGAAATTTTAATCGCGCACCGCCATGGCTCAATGGACCATCGTAATTACCCATTTTTTGCCAGTCCCCATCCCGTGCCCGGATTGTACGGCTCGGGTTGAGTGACCCGGTGGCAAGCGCAGCGTTCTTCCGCCAAGAGCGCAAACGGGGGAATATTCCTAGGGGAATGGACCGCTAGCCGGTCAATGGATGCAGTCCGGGTGTCAGCGCCTGCCCCGGGTCGGCGGTCAAAAAGGGGCAGCACCGACATGGCCACATCGCCGACCGGACGTTGGTTCTCGCCAAGGAGCCTAAACCGACCGGCTAGGAACCAGCCCCGAATACGGAATACAGAGCCGCAGTCTTCTTTGGAAGATTCGTGGCAATGGTCCGTAGCATCCGCTTGGCGCTGCGCAGCTTGGCCTCGATGTGGCGCTCCGGACTGTCTTTGCCTACAGCGATCCACGTCATGGCTTGCTCCCGATTGGCCAGATGGGACTTGTGCCCGCCGCCACCAGCCAGGAAGTCGTAGCCGCTTTCCCCGCGTGCAATGCTGTCCTCAATAGCCAGCACATGGCTGACGAGCCCGGGCTTGAGCCGGCTGTCGCTCTCATAGAGAAAGCCGCTCTGGTAGTTCAGGACACGGCCGTCATGCACGAAATTGTACACGACCCCAATTGTCTCGTTCCCAACCAACGTCCGTGAGATGCGAACGGCCCCCGTGGGGACGCCGCGCGCAATGAGGTCCTCGTGAAACGGACGGAAGCCGGGATTGGCGAAGGCTCCCCTGCGTCCCCATCGCGACCGATGAAAGTCGCTCAGCAGATCGAACGCGGCGAGGGCCTCCGTCGTCGTTTCCATGATGCGGAGTTCAACGGGGCCGCGTTCGGCATACAGCCGCATGGCACGGCTCACGGCCTGGCGCGTGCTGCGGCCCAATGTGGCGCGATAATCGCCCCCGCGCTGGCGGACCGGGGCAAAATCGACCCACAATGCCGCATCAGCCTGTTTCACCTCGGTCACGAGCCCAGCCCGGCCTGCGGCGCGACTGGCAGTCGCCTCAAGGTCCGGATCAATTCCGGAGAGCACCAACTGATCCGAGCGGCGCAGGCGGGACGTCAACGCATTGAGACCTGCCGACATGATGGCATCGGATTGCTCTGCAAGAATACCGTTGTACTCGATGAACAATCGGTCGAAACGGGTATCTCCCGTTTCATTGAGCAGCCAGCGCGTCCGTGCATGCGGCCCGAGACTCCACGTTCTCCGCCGGCAAATAATCGCCAGGCCAACGATCTTGCCTGATGACCGGGCCACGAGGACGTGTGGTTGCGCGCCCTTCGGGATATGCCGTAGCCAGGTGCCGATCCAGAGCCAGGACAGGAAGAACGAGTGAGTCACTCGCGCTTCGAGCTCCTTCCAGGAGGCTTCAAGCCACGCAATGCTCTCCAGGGCATCCAGGCTGACATCGGTAACCGTCTCAGGCATGCTTTCCCGTTCCAACGCCAGAGGACCGAACGCGCGCCGCGACGGGAAGACCGAAGGACCAAGCTGCAACGCTCGCGCAAGATCCGACGGGTGGCTGGTCACACACAGGCATCCCTCTGACGGACACGTCGTGATTGGGCGTCTCCGACCGTTGCCTCGGCGGAACCCGATAACGCGAACTATATCCGGAATTTGATCGAGGTGCGGACCCTTCCTGAGTACCCACGCTAGCCTCTTGTGCCGGCCGAGCAACTGTGCCGAGGTGAAGTTGTGATCGACCGGGCTCAGGGCTGGTGCAGCGCGCTCCAGCCTTCGGCGTCCGACGGCCTTGATCCCTCGCCCGCTCACCAGGGCCTGCCATGGCTGACGTCCGGTTTGTCACGTGGCGCTCGATCCAGAGGTGAGTTTTTCAAATCTCCGCCGCAGGTGATCCACGAGCCGTTCCGCACCGATCAACAGGCAGCCTGGGTGTCCGCCAGGCACCTGTATCAATTCCAGTTGAGAGCTGAGATGCCGCCACGCTCGGCCATCGTGGTCGGCCGCGTAAAAGGCCACAGGGATCTCGAGCGGTGCCGGACAATACTGCGCCATTGCGATTGAATGAGCGTCCCACAACGCCGTCGGAATTGCGACCTTGGCGCTCGCAGTCTGTCCGTTCGCGGGGAGCTTCAGATATCGCTCCAGTCTCACCATTTGCTCGAAGGTCCAACGCAAGAGATAAGGGGAAACCAGCGGCTTCAGCAGCCCCAGGATCGCCCGTGGCATCGGACGGGCACTGACAGTCGGCGGGTCCACCATCGTGACCAAATCAACCGTGTGGCCGGCTGCCATCAGCTGGCGGGCCACTTCGAACGCCACCATGGCGCCATTGCACTTGCCGCCCAGAAGAAAGGGACCGCTCGCTTGCCTTGCCAGGATGAACGGCAGGCGGTCGGCGGCCATCGCCTCGATCGAGGCCGGAATCGGCTCCCCATGAAGACCGTGGGGATTGATCGAGATGATCGGATAATCCGGCCCCAGAAGCTCTACCAGCCGCCGCACACTCGCGTGGCCGCTGACAAGGTCGCCGTTAAAAAAGTACAGCGGAGACCGCGTGCCACACTCATGGGGCTGGAAGAACGCCGTCGCCCACGTGTCCGTCTGTGCGGAAACCCTTGCGGCAAATTGCCGGATGGTTTCTGCCCCGAACATGATGGTTTCCGGCACGGGATAGCCGACGAGCCGCTCGACCTCGATCAGCATCTCCATCGCGAGAAGGGAGTCTCCGCCGCTGGCAAAAAAATCGCTGTCAACGGTCACGGCCTGGTTCTTGAGCAGCCTGCGCCAGAGCGTCAGCAACTCGGCTTCTAGATTCAACGGCCCGTTCGCGACGGACGCCGGCATCGGCGCCAGATGACCCCGTGGCCGGTCGGCCAACTCGCGCAGACGTCGCCGCTGAACCTTTCCCGTCACCCCCTTTGGCAGATGGTCGAGCGTCAGAATGTGTCTCGGAATCTTGAACGAGGCCAACTCGCGTTGCAGGAACTGGCGAAGCTCCGCAGCGGTCGGCTGCGCCCCGCAATGAGGGACGATGGCGACTGCGACGTCCTCGCCCAGGCGCGGATGTGAGATCGCGAAGGCCGCAGCTTCGGCGACGGCCGAATGTCGCAATAGCGCGGCTTCGATCTCGGCGGGAGAAATCTTCTCACCGCCGCGATTGATCAGCTCGCTCAGGCGGCCGTGCAGCGAAAGGAAGCCGTCTTCGTCGAGGCTGCCGATATCGCCGGTGTGAAACCAACCCTTCGTGAAAGCGGCTTGATTGAGTTCCGGCTCATCGAGATAGCCCGACGTCACGGTCGGTCCACGAATCCAGATCTCTCCGCGCTCGCCGGCTGCCAGGGGATGTCCATCTTCACCAACGATCGCCACGGTATCGGGCCAGGGTCTCCCGCAGGTGCCCGGTCTGTTCGGACCGGGCGGCAGTTGGTTGGCGGCGATCTGCGCCGCCTCGCTGGAGCCGTAATGCTCCAGCACCGGCACGCCGAGAGCGTGTTGCAGGTCTTCCTGCACGATCCTCGGGAGCGGCGCGCCGCCTGACATGGCGAACCGTAGAGTGTGCGCAGCCTGCGCATTCTCGAGGCTCTGTGCCTTGTCGAGCACCGTGGCGTGAAGCGTCGGGCCTGCCGAGTACCAGGTCGGCCGCAGGACATCGAACCACTCATCGAGTGCGACGATCGCACTGTTCGCCGGGATCGCAATGCTGCCTCCCGTCAGCAACGGCGTGAAGACCGTCACTTTCAGCCCATGGGAATAGTACGGGGGCGACACGCTCAGGCATCGGTCCCGGGATGTGAGGCCGAACCAGGCCTGAAGGCGTTCGGCCGCCGCCAGCATATTGTCATGACTGAACGGAATGAGCTTCGGCTGCGCGGTCGTGCCCGACGTCTGCAGAATGAAGGCGGGGGAGTGCGGATCCGGCTCGGCGTCTATGGCAGGGGAGCCAGCAACTTGCACGGCGATCTCGAGTCCAAGCTGGCCCTGTCCGATCGGCGCGGCTTCTACGATCGCAAGCGTTCTGCGGGCTGCGGCCTCGCGAGCTTCAGGGGCACTGCCCTGCAGCACAACGAGCGCGCTCAGGTTCAGCATGTCGAGACGCTGCTCGATCTCAGGCTGCGAGAGGCGTGGGTCGAGGGGCACCGCGACACTACAGCAGGCGACTGCCACGATGGCGAGAACCGCCTCCGGGCCGCTCGGCATCAAGACCCCGATCCGGGTATTGCAATCGAAGCCGGCCAGGCGCAGCCGCCGGCGGATTGCGTTCAACTGGCGTTCAAGACCGTTGTATGTCAGAGGCTCGAAAGCGCTCGAGACGATCGCCGGCTGGTTCGGAAACCGACTGGCAGTTCGACCGATGACCTGGCCTATCGTGAGTCGGGCTTCCGACTCCCCATGGTCGCGAGCGTGGAAGCTCTCGGAACACATGGTGGCGCCAGGCGTCTCGTTGTCCAGAAGCATTCCGTCCTACCTTGAACAACGTAAGTCGGCTCGCACAACCATAGCGCGCCGCTCCCGAAGATGCCTTGCTGTACAGCAAGTGATGGCAGCAATTAGGGATTAGCCAATAGTCGGTGCGTCATCCTGCCATCCTGCCGATCGCGACCATTGGTGAGTGGTGGCGTAACAGGCAGCGGCGCGACTTGAGCTTGCCGATGCGAGCAGTCGTCTGGCTTGCGCGGGATTGAGCAGGCCTCGAACAGGACTGAAATTCTCGAAGGCGCAGACGGCTCTCGCCGACTAGGCGCCGCGATAGCCATTCGGGTTCTTCATCTGAAAATGCCAATGGTCGGCACACATCTGCGTCAGCGATCGCGTTGATGTCCAGCCCAACAGGTTCTTCGCGAGAGTTGGATCGGCATAGCAGATTGCGACGTCACCGACCCTGCGTTGGTCGATCACATGCGGAATTGGTCGGCCACTCACTTCCTTGAATGTCCGGATCACGTCCATGACGCTACTGCCGCTTCCTGTTCCGAGATTGACCGTCAGAAGGCCGGGCTGTCTCAGTTGGCGCAGCGCGCTCAGATGTCCGGATGCAAGATCGACAACGTGAATGTAGTCACGGATCCCGGTGCCATCAGGCGTATCATAGTCGTTTCCCCAAACATGCACCGTCGGACGTCGTCCGATCGCCACTTGTGCCACGATCGGCAGCAGATTGTTCGGCACATCCAGGGGATCTTCTCCGATCAGTCCGCTTTCGTGGGCGCCAACCGGATTGAAGTAGCGCAAGATGGCAATCCGCCAATCCTTGTCGGACCGATGAAGATCCCTCAGGATTTCTTCGATGAAGTATTTTGTGCGGCCGTACGGATTGATCGGTGCGACAGGATGCTTCTCGTCCAGCGGCAGGTACGCGGGTGTCCCGTAAACGGTTGCGGATGAACTGAAGACCAGCGTCTTGACGGATGCTCGCGTCATGGCCGACACGAGCCGCATCGTTCCCACGACGTTGTTGTCGTAATAGGTGATGGGTTGAGCGCTGGACTCGCCCACCGCCTTGAGCCCGGCGAGATGAATGACCGCGGTCACGTCGTGGGCGCGCAGGATCTGGTAGATCGCCTCTTCATTGCGGATATCGGCATGCCGGAAAACGACCGATCGTCCGCAGATGGCTCGTATCCGTTCGAGGGAGGCGCTGTTGCTGTTGGAAAGATTGTCGACCGCGACGACATCGAGCCCGGCGTCGAGTAGCGCGACAGCGATATGGGACCCGATATAGCCGGCACCGCCGGTCAACAAGATCATTTCCGCTTCCGTTTCGCGTCTGCGTGGTCAATGCTCGCCGCGCGCGGGAAATCATCCCGCGCGGTGATGTCGATGCGCCAGACCGGACGAGTCTCAGCTATTTCCGCAGTCGGATCGCCCCGTCGACTTTTGAGCTCATGTCCTTGCGGGTATGGCCGTTGGCGAGGGAGACTTCGAAGTAGTTCTCCGCATGGTCGATCGCGCCAAGTGGCGCCGGCCGGCCCGCTCTCGCAATCTTGGGAATTTCCCGGCCAGGTGGGAGGAGCCGCTCGGTCACGTCAACGATCTGATGCGCCGAACTGCTGTTTCTCGACCAAGCCGCAGATCGATGGTTCAATCCCCAGATTGCTGCCTGCGTTCTGTTTTGAACCCGGATCTTGCGAAGGATCGCCTTGATGTGAACCTTCACCGTGGCTTCGGCAATCTTGATCTTGCGCGCAATGCACTTGTTGGAATCGCCTTCAATCAGGCACTGCACAATTGAAACTTCGCGCGGCGATAGTTGCTGAGCCAGCGTGTCATCTGCCGTTGCGACGGCATGATCGTCATCGTTGGGTACAGGAGCATCGTCCACCTCGCGTTTCTCGGTCTCGAGAGCGGACTCCAAGAATGCCGGCGGGAATACCGTCCCACCCATCATGACGAGTTCGATGGACTTGATGAACGCGTCGCAGTTCATCACGTCGATGAAATATCCGGTGGCGCCGGCTCGGAATGCGGCAACCAGATCATTCAGATGAAAGTGATCCGCTACAACTGCGACACGTGCTTCCGCGTGACGGCGCTTGAACGAGTCGATTTGCTCGACTGTCGGGCGAAAATCATCGCCACTATGAACTATGAGGAACAATGCCGGACTGGCGGGGGCTTTCTGAAGCGCCTCGTCGCTGGGCCAATCATCGGCGTCGTATATCGAGGTTAGGACGAAATTCTCCGAATTTAGAATTCTTGCAAGGCCTTCTTTGCGAAGACTATTTTCACCAACCAGTGCAATGGCAAAAGGATATCGTCGTCTCATGGAAACTCTCCCGGACGCTACAATGATACAAGCGGTTGAAGGGTTGAACCCGGTTCATTTTTGGTGGCCCGCCCAGCTGAAAAGAACGACGTAAAAACAAGCTTCCTCAGATTCGGTCGATAGAACAAACCTGGGACGAAAAGCGCTTAACCCACTCTCAAAATATTTAAGAATGTTAGATGCTAATCCCCAATATCCCTATATACCGTTGGTTATAGGCATTTGGGGCCGCCAAACTGACGAGGGTGGTCTGTCGGTCCTGGTCGACAGGTACGCGCTGAGGGTGTGTTGGATCGTCGCCGCGATTACGCGTTGTGGAATCATGTTTGTCGGCGCGCTCCAGGCGGTAGATTCACGGGACCAAGCGACAACAAAACCTTACTGAAATGTCTCATATTGGAGTAACTTATTAATGACATGGGCGCCGATCTGAACTGAGGGGGACTGAGGGTTGATCGGAAATGCATTTCAGTCGTGTAGTTATTGCCAGTAGATATCCAGTCGTTTTATTGGGTCTGAACTGCCTGCTCGAAGCAGAGCGTGATTTCAAAGTTGTTGCTCGCTGCAATGATATTGCGAGCTGCTTCAAGGCAATACAGAGCCTCGCGCCCGACATCGCCATTTTGGACATGTCGATGCCTGACATTTCTGGGCAGGCCATGCTCGAGGTCGCAAACTCCGGGGCGCTTGGTGTGCGGCTCGTGTTTCTTGCCGCCTCGGTTGAGGATCGCGATCTCGCCATGCTCGCAGCAGCGGGAGCTTGCGGTGTTCTTCTGAGCGAGGAGGAGCCCGAAACGCTCTTGCAGACGTTGCGGCAAGTCGCCGACGGCCAGAAGACATTGCCTCCGCCCTCGTACGAAGAAGCCATCCCTTATGCGCAAACGACGATCCCGGAGAAATATCTTGCGGTGCTGACGGACCGCGAGCGTCAGATCATGCGCTTGGTGTCGGAGGGCTTGTCGAACAAGGAGATTGGCCGCCGTCTGAAGGTGGCCGACGGTACCATCAAGGTTCATCTGCACCACATCTTCCGCAAGCTCGAGATCAGCAACAGGACCGTCCTTGCTACGCTTGCCGTCTCATATTCCGGGCCGACCGGGTCTCCATCCGTCGAATAGCGGCGACGGACCGGCGTTTTTCATCGAGCTTCGTGCGCGATGATCATCCCCGCTAGGCCAACGGGCTGTCTGTACGCCTGGAGATTACAGAAAACGAGCGTCGCAAGGCAGTTGCGATGAAAACGCCTGCACAGCAGCCGGCGCCTTTGACGAACATGTCCTTTACGTATCCATGTCTGTCGGGGAGCAGTCTTTGGATGAGTTCGAAGCCGACGACTATAGCGAGAAGGACGAGCAGGATTGGCAGCACGTGCTTCGGATAGGCGAGCGAAAAGGCGACCCCGATAATGAACAGAGCTGCAAAACGATCGATGTTCGCCGATATCAACGTGTGCGGACGGAATGCCAGCGGTGTGTCGGTGACGATGAAGAGGCCTAGGATCAAACCCCAGGCCAAGCATCGGAATACGGTTTGCGTCATCCCTTGTGGTTCGGCAAGAGCGCAGTAACCTGGTTTCATCATTCGCATTCGCAACTACTCTTCAGGCGTGGCCGTTTTAAAGATGGATCGTCGTTGCACGATGGGGTCAAGCTCAATTGCCGATCACCATGGCGGGCTAGGTTTTGCCAAGCCACTGGCCAATGTCTCTGGATCCGATGACCCGTTTGGGCCGGTACGGGTTGATCGTTCCAGCTGAAAGTCTCTCGATGCGCTGGTCCTCCGCCAGTTTCCTTGTGAACTGCTTCGCATCCTGTTCGGATACGAATGTCGCAGTCCTTCGTGCGTGCCTGTCGGGCGGAGCATCGCGTTGATCAATGAAGGAGACGTACCAGATGTGCCTTGCTGTCATGCGGGACCTCCGAGGTCAGGTCTAGGCGCGAATACAAATTCGAGACACCAGGCGGTGATACCTGAAAGCGAATCGGCAGAAAGCTTCTTCTCCATTGTGGAGTCGTGATTGGTTTCTGCGAGCCAAAGCAGGCCGGCGATTGGTCCGTCCACAATGGACGGGAATTGCAGCTTTCGCTCAGCGTGTCGCCGGGGCTTTCAGAGTACTCCTCCTGGACATCAAGCTTGCACGCTTCGTTCCATCGCGAAGTTTTAAGATGGCCACGAGGCGCCGCAAGCGAGCGCTGCGTTCGCTGCTATTCATGCCGCAATGGAAAACTGAAGGACGAACAGTGACTGGCCGCCCGGCTCGGGGCTGTCGCTGATTTCGACATGCCAGCGAAGATGACGCAAGAATGGCTCCGTCACGTCGTGCTTGAGTATCTCGCCGCTCAGTTCAATCGCCGTCGTCCGTGCGGCGAAAATGTCGGGAAGATCCAGGCCGACATCATCGAGCACTGAATGGCCGCCGTGGATATGAAAAAAATACCGCGGCATTGGTGTCTCCGGATGAGGCGAACATTCCGACGACTGCGACGAGCTCGACGCATCAAAGTGGTGTCATCGCACCACGGTGAGGCGGACGGCAAGCCGCTATTCTAGGAGGGCGGATCATCATTGTTGGGTACCCCGACGTGGACCTGCACCATCATCGGTTCGGAAGGTCGAGCGACGCATCGGGTCGACAGAGGAGACCAGCCGAATTCGTGCGGGCTTGTCGGCAATGAGCCAGCGATTCGGTCATCGTGATTTCGAGACAATGGCAAGCGGCCGGCGGGAAGCAGAGAGCGCCGCTCGTCACCGCGAATACAATCACGCCATTACAGAAGCTGAGGCAGGCGGCCGACCAGCAGGAAACGGCTGCGGCCCACCGGTCGCGCCGAGATCTCTCGGATGGTCAGGGAAGCATGCGGCACTACCTAACAGCCGAAGCTAACGAGCAGCATTTCACGACGGCCCCCGGTGCTCGCCAGGGACGTCGGCGATCAATTATTTGTGCGGTGCGGCAATATTAATATTGCATTGCAATAATAGCTGACTAACTCTGCTTCTCACGTGCCATTGAGGAGCCTTCCGTGATCAAGATTTCCCTCTCCACCCTTGCCGCCGCTCTCGCGATCGCAACCGCCGCGTCCGCTGCGGAACTTCCGACCTATGAGGCTGCGGGCCTGCCGATCTCGGCGGTGCAGGCCGGCGTGATTGGCGCCGCCAATGCCCGCGAGCAGGCGCCTGTTGCGACCACTTCGGCGACGCCGCATCAGCTCAGCGTTCTGACGCCCCGTAACAAGATGACGACCGCGCGGGCCGCTGCCCGCACCGACCGTTCGGTCCACTGATCGGCATAGCCGTTCCCGGGAGGCCCGCGACGAAGCGCGGGCCTCCCTCGGGCGTAGAGCAAATACATCGCGCGCTCAGCTGCGTCCGACGCAAGCTCGTGCCGCTCGCCGCCGCCAAGTGGCGCCTCACGCCGTTGGCGCGAACTCCCGCAGGTGGAGTTTGATTGCGGCGTCGACCTCGTCCGGGTGATCGACCTGAGGCAGTCGCCGAGGTCGAGAAATGGTGGCCGATCGTCAAGTCGGCGAATATCAAGGCGGAATAGCTACAACGATGATTTTCGGCGTGATCGGCAGATGCGCGTTAAGGCATCCGCTGTCATGGCAGGGCTGGCAGCTTGCAGGCTCGGCATTGGAAATCGTCGCCGCGCTCGTCGGCGCGAACTTCGAATTCCTCCGAAACCCGAACAATTCGGTTGCGAAGCGGGGCGACCTCGGACAGCTCAGCGTGGCCCGTGCGTCGGCATTTCGGGCACCGCAGGATCTCAATCCAGCTGGAGTGGGTCATGACGTCGTCTGCAAACGCTCGCGGAATGATAACCCCGTCTGGCGCGACGAAAATTGATCCAGCTCAAAAACGCGGCCGTATCTCCCCCAATTTCACATCTGTTCAAACGCCAAAGCGCGTTTCGAGGCCCCGGGGCGAGCGCTGTCCAAATCGGTGAAAACCCTGACCGCGTTAACCTTTGATTAACCATGCGGTCCGATTGTTAACCATTCGACAAGACAACCGAGTCAGGGGCGATGGACGCAACTCAACAGGTCGCACGTCAGCAGGTCCGCATGCGCGGCCGTTCCTACGTTGCGTTCGTTTTCTCGCCGGTCGTGCCGGTCGTGTCCTGGCTGGCCGAGATCGACGCGACGCTGGCCAAGTCGCCGGGCTTCTTCACCGGAAAGCCCATCGTGCTCGACCTCTCGGCGGTCGATCTCAGCCAGACCGCGATCGCGCATCTGATCGGCAGCCTCGGTGAGCGCAACATCCGCATCCTCGGCATCGAGGGCGTCGACGAATCGAAGCTCGGCGCCAACATGCCGCCGCTTCTGACCGGCGGCAGGGCCTGCGCGATCACCCATGTCGAGCCGCAGAAGCCGCAGGTGCAGGAAAAAAACAAGGACAAGGACAAGACCAAGTTGCCGTCGCTGCTGCTGGAGAGCCCGGTCCGTTCCGGCCAGTCGATCGTGTTTGCCGAGGGCGACGTCACCGTGCTCGGCTCGGTCGGCTCCGGCGCCGAGATCGTCGCCGGCGGCTCGATCCATGTCTACGGCACGCTGCGCGGCCGCGCGATGGCCGGCATCAACGGCAATTCGGCGGCCCGCATCTTCTGCCAGAGGATCGAGGCCGAGCTGCTCGCGATCGACGGCTACTACCAGACTGCGGAAGAAATCGCCGACAGCTTGCGCAACCGGCCCGCCCAGGCGTGGCTCGAGGGCGAAATGCTGCGCATTACACCATTGAACTGACCGACCACAAGGAGAGAGAGAATGGCCAAGGTATTGGTCGTGACGTCTGGAAAGGGCGGGGTCGGCAAAACGACCTCAACCGCCGCGCTCGGCGCGGCGCTCGCGCAAATGGGTCAGAACGTCGTCGTCATCGATTTCGACGTCGGCCTGCGCAACCTCGATCTGGTGATGGGCGCGGAGCGTCGGGTGGTGTTCGACCTCATCAACGTGGTGCAGGGCGTCGCCAAGCTGCCGCAGGCGCTGATCCGCGACAAGCGGCTGGAGAATCTCTGGCTGCTGCCGGCGTCGCAGACCCGCGACAAGGACGCGCTGAGCGAAGAGGGCGTCAAGCACGTGATCGCCGACCTCAAGACCAAGTTCGACTGGATCCTGTGCGACAGCCCGGCCGGCATCGAGCGCGGCGCGACGCTCGCGATGCGCTACGCCGACGAGGCCGTTATCGTCACCAATCCGGAAGTGTCGTCGGTGCGCGACTCCGACCGCATCATCGGCATGCTCGATTCCAAGACGGTCCGCGCCGAGCGCGGCGAGCGCGTCGAGAAGCATCTTCTGGTCACCCGCTATGATGCCGGCCGCGCGGCGCGCGGCGAGATGCTCTCGATCGACGATATCCTGGAGATCCTTGCGACTCCCTTGCTCGGCATCGTCCCGGAAAGCCAGGACGTGCTGCGCGCCTCCAATGTCGGCTGCCCGGTCACGCTGAACGCAGCAAGCAGCGCGCCGGCGCGGGCCTATACCGATGCGGTGCGCCGCCTGATGGGCGAGGCCGTGGAGATGACCGTGCCGGTTCAACGCAAGGGGTTGATGGATCGGCTACTGCGACGGAGGGCGGCATGATGAACGTAATGCGGCTGTTCGGCGGCCGCGCCGCATCGGCGCCCGTCGCGCGGGAGCGGTTGCAGATCCTGCTTTCGCATGAGCGTGGCCGGACCGGCGCGCCAGATCTCCTGGAGACACTTCGCTCGGAAATCCTGAGCGTGGTTTCCAAGCATATCGACGTCGACCCCGACAAGGTCGTGGTCCGGATGGACCGTGGCAAGTTCGTCTCGATGCTCGAGGTCGACATCGAGGTTCCCAATGGCGTGCAACGATCGAAGATGGTGGCGGCCACATGACGGCAGACAGCGATAGTCACATTGCCTGGCAGCGCGCGCAGCTCAAGAAGCTGCGGGCGGCGTTGAGGGCGATCGAGGCCGATCAGCTCGGCAAGGCCAATTGCGGCCGCGCGACGCAGATGACGATCGACGAATTGCAGCGCAAGATCGGCGAGTCGGGCCGCTGCATCGCGGAGTACGAGCGCCGCACCCGTCGCCCGCTGGCGACGGATCTCGGCAGCCTCGCCAGCGTCAGCTGGACGCACTGGAACGCCAATATGCCGATGGCCAAGGCGCCGCGCCACCGCGCGTAGTGCGATAACCTGGCCCATCGTCATTGCGAGCCACCCGGTCGGCGCAAGGCGCCGCCGGATGACAGGCTCCGCGAAGCAATCCATTTTTCCGCATAGGCGGCTCGATGGATTGCTTCGTCGCTATCGCTCCTCGCAATGACGTGGAGAGAGCAGCGGCCTACAGCAAAAAAGCCAGCGCGCTCTCGCAACTATCCTCGATCTTGAGGGTGAGCAGCTCGTCGGCGCGGGTGCGGCCGAGATTGACGGCGGCAATCGGCAGGCCGCGCTGCTCTGCCATCCGGACGAAGCGAAAGCCGGAATAGACCATCAGCGAGGAGCCGACCACCAGCACGGCGTCGGCCTGCTCGAGATGCGCCTGCGCCGACGCGACCGTATCGCGCGGCACGTTCTCGCCGAAGAACACCACGTCGGGTTTCAGCACGCCGCCGCAGGCCTCGCAGGCCGGCACCACGAACGACGAGAAATCCAGATCGAGATCGGCGTCGCCGTCGGGTGCGTCGGCGGCATCGAGCGTGAGCCAGGCGGGGTTTCGCCGCACCAGCTCGTCCTGGAATTGTTCGCGCGGCATCGTCGCGCCGCAGCCGAGGCAGCGCACTACGTCGAGCCGGCCGTGCAGGTCGATCACCCGCTGGCTGCCGGCGGCCTGGTGCAGGCGGTCGACATTCTGGGTCAGCAGCAGCTCGCAGCGCCCTTGCTGTTCGAGCTTGGCCAGTGCGCGATGCGCGCCGTTCGGCGCGGCGCGGCCGAACCGCCGCCAGCCCACCATGCTGCGCGCCCAGTAGCGCTGCCGCGTCGCCGCCTCGCCCAAGAACGCCTGGATGGTGACCGGGCGCGTCCGCTTCCAGTTGCCGTCGCTGTCGCGATAATCAGGAATGCCGGAATTGGTGCTGCAGCCGGCTCCGGTCAGGACAAACAGGCGCTGGTGGCCGGCGACGAAATCCTCGAGGGCGGGGTGTGGCATGGCAGCACATCTAGTGCGGCGCACGCACCTGCGCCAGATGTGGGGCCTGCCGCGAGCGGACCTTTCACGCCGCCTCTGCGTTGACGGCATGGCATCCGAGACGTGGTGCTGCGCGCGCCCGTTTGCCTGGCGCAATTGCCG
Organism: Bradyrhizobium sp. USDA 4538; assembly: GCF_024171045.1. Lineage (NCBI taxonomy): Bacteria > Pseudomonadati > Pseudomonadota > Alphaproteobacteria > Hyphomicrobiales > Nitrobacteraceae > Bradyrhizobium > Bradyrhizobium sp. USDA 4538. Next base: position 3,257,262 of record NZ_JALJZE010000001.1, on the reverse strand, counting down.
ACGGAGTGATCGATGCGGCCGGGATTCATCATCGTCGTTTGCGGACTGGTGTCGTTGGCGTCATCGCCGTCCCATGGTCAGGATGCGGGCGTGTCCGGCGAGCAGGCGTTCAACAACTCCTGCCGCACCTGCCATACGGTCAAGGACGGCGACAACCGCGTTGGCCCGAACCTGCACAATGTCGTCGGCCGCAAGGCCGGATCGGTTGCGAGCTTTCCTTATTCGGAGGCGATGAAATCATCCGACATCGTCTGGGATGAGAGCACGCTGCTGCGCTTCATCGAAGATCCCGAGGCCGTGGTGTCGGGCAACGGCATGAAGCCGTATACCGGCGTGCGCTCGGCGGAAGATCGCGCCAGGATCGTGGCGTTCTTGAAATCTCCCGGCAAGTGACCGTTGGCGGTAGGCCGGTCTCACTTTGCCGGCACGACGAAGACCTGGCCGGGATAGATCAAATTGGGATTGCGGATCTGCTGCGAATTGGCCCGATAGATCACGGCGTAGCGCTGTCCGGCGCCGAATGCGCGCTGGCTGATCCGCCACAGGCTGTCGCCGCGGGCGACGGTGGTCGTGGTGATCTTCGGCACGATCACAGCGGAGGGGGACTTCACATCAGATGCGGTGGCGGTTGCCGCCGCGGCGAGCTGCGGTTTGGCCACATCCGCACGGCCGGACGAGGTTGGCGATGCCGGGATCGATGCGGTCGTCATCGTGTCCGGAACGTTGAACGGCACCTCGGCCCGCGCGCGGACCTTGCCGGAAGTGGGGTCGACGTCGTCAAGCCGCACCTGATAGTTGCCGACGGTCACGCCCTTGTTGATCGTGACCGAGAGGTGCCCCGCCTCGTCGGCCGTCGCGGACGTGATCAAGCTGCCGTTGAGATAGAGCCTGACGGTCGCGCCGGGAGCTGCCTGACCGCTCACATGGAGCTTGCCGTCCGGTTCGGTCTCGACGGCCTCGATGGCCACTTTCCCAGCCGCCGGCGCCGTGGCAGCAGGTTGCGACAGCACGCGGACCGGTTTGTCCGGTGCCATCAGCGCCACCATCGGCCGCTCCCTCGTCGCAGCCTCGAGCGCCACCGCCACGCTTTGCTTGGAGGTCACCTGCTTGCCGTCGCGCGTCATGCGCAGGGTGAGGTCATAGTTTCCCGGCGGAAGCGGGCGCGGGACCATGACGAACTGGCCGGACTTGTCCACCACGACGCGATCGTGCACCTCGCCATTGCGCAGCAGTTCCACCGTCGTGCCCGGTAGCGCCCGGCCGGCGACAACGGTCTCGCCGGTCGGCTCGATGTTGACGACGTCGAACTCCGGCACCGCGTCGCCGCCTGGTGCCGGCGCCGGTCCTGCCAGCACGTCGGCCAGGGCCGCGGTCTCGGTTTGCGCCTTTGCCAGCGCGGTCTTGTTTTGGTCTCGCGCCGGAGCCGCTGGCGCGGATGGTGCCGTCGCCGTCAAAGGCGTGCTCCCGCCCAGGATTTGCTGGGTTTGGCGGATGCCGAAGACGAGCGCCGCCGTGCCGCCGGCGGCAAGTGCCAGCAACGGAATGACCAGTCGGATCGCCGTGGCGTTCATGATTGTCATCCGCGGATGATGTCCCCCGCGCATCCGCGCGCGACCCCCGCCCCCCGCGGGGATTTAGTGAGAGACTGCGCCGGTTTGCGCCGGCCATCAAGTCGGATGAAGGGATTACTTCTCTCGGGCAGGCCCTGGCGGCTCACGGCGCTCGGCCCGCGGCGGGATCACGTCAGGTTCAGAACTCCAGCGCCGCATTGTCCACCACCTCCTTCATGACGAAGAAGGTGCGGGTCTGCCGCACGCCGGGCAGCGCGATCAGCTGATCGCCATGGATGCGCTTGAAGTCGTCGACGTCGCCGGCGCGGATCTTGAGGAAGTAGTCGAAATCGCCGGCGACGAGGTGGCAGTCGAGCACGCACTTCAGCTTTGCCACCGCCTGCTCGAAGCTCGCAAAGCTTTCCGGCGTCGAGCGGTCGAGCACGACGCCGACCATCACCAACGTGCCCTTGCCGAGCTTGCGCGGCGCCACCATGGCGCGGACGCCGCTGAGATAACCCTCGTCGAACAGCGCTTGCGTCCGGCGATGGCAGGTGGCGGGGCTGACGCCGACCTGATCGGCCAGCTCGGCATTGCTGAGCCGGCCGTTCTTTTGCAGCAATCTCAACATCTTGAGGTCGATGCGGTCGAGCCGGGCGGGCATGGAAGAATCTCTCATCAGTGGCGAATTTCATGAAAGAAAACATATCATCTTGGCCAAATCCAGCAATCTTCAGGAACTACGTGAGCTGAGTTAGAGAGCACCTTTCGCGCCAGGGGTGATAGCTGTGGCCGCCGTTTCAGACCACCAAAGAGGATGCCAGCATGCTGGAGAAGTTCGCGCGCTATCCACTCACATTCGGGCCGACCGCCATCGAGAAGCTCGATCGGCTGTCAAAGCATCTCGGCGGCAAGGTCGAGCTCTATGCCAAGCGCGAGGATTGCAATTCCGGGCTCGCCTATGGCGGCAACAAGCTGCGCAAGCTTGAATACATCATCCCCGATGCGATCGCCTCCAATGCCGACACGCTGGTCTCGATCGGCGGCGTGCAGTCGAACCACACCCGCATGGTCGCGGCCGTCGCGGCCAAGATCGGCATGAAGTGCCGGCTGGTGCAGGAAAGCTGGGTGCCGCATGAGGACGCGGTCTATGATCGCGTCGGCAACATCCTGCTTTCGCGCGTGATGGGCGCCGATGTGCGGCTGGTCGACGAAGGCTTCGACATCGGCATCCGCAAGAGCTGGGAGCAGGCGATCGAGGAGGTCAAGGCGGCGGGCGGCAAGCCCTACGCGATTCCGGCCGGCGCCTCCGTGCACAAATTTGGCGGGCTCGGCTATGTCGGCTTCGCCGAGGAGGTGCGCGCGCAGGAGCGCCAGTTCGGCGTCAAGTTCGACTACATCATCGTCTGCACGGTGACCGGCTCGACCCATGCCGGCATGCTGGTCGGCTTCGCCGCCGATGGGCGCGCGCGCAACGTGATCGGCATCGACGGCTCGTTCACGCCCGCGCAGACCAAGGCGCAGGTGCTGTCGATCGCGCAGAACACCGCAAAGCTGGTCGAGCTCGGCCGCGACATTGTCGAGGATGATGTCGTGCTGATCGAGGACTACGCCTATCCCGCCTACGGCGTGCCGTCGGAGGAGACCAAGGAGGCGATCCGCCTCAGCGCGCGGCTCGAGGGCATGATCACCGACCCCGTCTATGAGGGCAAGTCGATGCAGGGCATGATCGATCTGGTCCAGAAGGGTTATTTCCCGGCCGGATCGAAGGTGCTCTACGCCCATCTCGGCGGCGCACCTGCGCTCAACGGCTACGCCTACGCGTTCAGGAACGGCTGAGGCGGGCGGGCCTCTGATTTCGTGGCTTCGTAGCCCGGATGAAGCGAAGCGCAATCCGGGTAGGTCTCTCGGCGGCGCGAGATCCCCGGATTTCGCGGAGCCTGTCATCGGGCGCGCGTTCGTGCGACCCGTTGGCTGCATCCGGGCTATGCATTCTTACCTCCCCTTGAAAAGGGGAGGTCGCTTTGCTCGCAGAGCAAAGCGGGTGGGGATCTGCTCTCTCCGCTTGCAGCGTCGCCTGTAGCTGACCCCCATCCCGACCTTCCCCCTTTCAGGGGGAAGGGGAAGAGAAGTCCGTAGCCCGGATGAAGCAAAGCGTAGTCCGGCAGGCTTCAGCAGCGCGGATAGAAAGTCCCGGATTTCGCGGAGCCTGTCGTCGGGCACGCGTTCGCGCGACCCGTTGGCTCCATCCGGGCTACGTTCCATTTCCCACGTCAGGTCCGCGTCAGCTTCGCCCGGTAATTTCACTGGGCCGGGCGAGTTGGGAGACCATCGCGTGAGGATGATGAATGCGGCCGGCCGAGCCATCGCCGCGCTCGGCGTTGGCATCGTCGCCGTGGGGCACTGGGTCTGGACCTACCAGGGCCAGGGTGCCGCGCCGCATCCCCGCCTGCTGGCGATGAATCATGCGGTCGAGCTCTACGCCGGCATCTTCCTGATCGGCGTCGGCGTCCATGCCCTCGCATCCTGGTACTGGTTCAGCGATCCAAATCCGCCGGCGCGCTCCTCGGTCGGGGAGCCGCAGTAGCGTCCGCCTTGGCGGCAATGCTCCGGTTGAGGTGCTGTCCTGGTTAGGGCACTCGGAGAGGGGAATTCGGACATCTGATGCCCGGTGGAATCTGGAAATTGGACACAGCCGCTGACTGACATACGCTAAAGCGCCCGCCGATCCGACGTGTAATGCTTTGAACATTATGTTCAGGACCGATTTAGATGGCGTCGAGTTCAGCCTCATAGGCTTGGCGGGGATATCGCTCGTCGCGTTCATCATCAGCTTAGGCTGGCTTCTGATCGGCTGAACTGCCGTAGCTCATTGGAAACGTCAACTTGGCCTTAGCGCTCTCCCGGCGCTGGGGCCGTTTTCTAATCAGGACACTTCCAAAATCAACTTGGGACACGGGGCCTAAATGCGGACAGCACCCCGGTTGAGATGCTGTCCCAGTTAGGACATTCGCTTGGGGAAATCAGGACACTCATTCACATATGCAAATGCCCTTCCGTACCATCGAGGTTCTAGCTCACGCGGGGGTGTCCATAATCTTTCCCTACCCCACGGGCGCTCCTCGGCCTCAGCCTCCTTGCCCGAGTGCTGGGGCCGTTTCCTTGAGGGCGTCACGGGGAACAGTTTCGCTGGAGGGCCTGATTGATCGCCACTCTCTACGTCGCCGTCTCGGATTGGTGTGCCAGCATACGCGATTGGGCTGCGACGTTCCGGACAATGGCGCGCTCGGGAGCGAGTAGCTTCAAGGCCACATCATCACACTGCGCTGCCATCGCTCGCATCTCTTCCGACGTCATGCTGTCGTATTAGAGGGCGCTTCGACCGGGGCTGCATTTGCCCATGTTTCAGCCCCAAGCTGGGGATTGTGCCGGAGATTCAGCCGCGAGCTTGCGGAGAATGGATCGCAACCACAGGAAGGGACGCGCCGCTCTCATTTGGCGTGACGGCTAACTCGGAAGCAGAAGTGCGCGAGCGATTTGAATCGAGCTTGCGCCGATGGATCGAGATCATAAACGGAGAGGCCGCCAACTGAGGCGGCCTTACTCAACGACGCCTTTGATATCGGACCTTCGCCGGAACAGTTTTATTTGTCCGATCAGCGGTCGGATCAGATATTTTAGAATTAGGCCGAGACAGACGATCGGCACCAAGATCGGCAAGTATGCCAAAATCGCAAGAGCGGCCAACCATTCCGGGCTGCGCTGCTCCCGCCAATAATACACCGACGCCGCGATGACGTGGGCCACCAATAGCGCCGCCCAGATGGCTAGCGCGACGTTGACCGGCTCATCGAATGTCAACGCTTCCCATGCGGCTTCACCCGGCCCTGAAGGCGCGCTTTCGCTTTCCATGGCTTGCTCGACCTCCCTCAGCTTCCAACCCCTGCGATGGCGGGCTTATTCCATGCGGAATGCTAAGCGGGACGGTAGCGGAGGCTGGAACTCCGTTCACCCACGGAGAACCCCGGTAACACTTCTGCCCTGTGGAGGGAGAACACTTGGCGGATTGCAAAAGCCAGAACATCTGGCCCGCGACTCAGTAGTCTTGCCGAGAACATCGGCCAAGTTACGGTTTTCGTTCGCTTAATCGGAATTAAGACACTCCAAGATTCAACTTGGGACACGGGGCTTAAATACGGCCAGTACCTCGGTTGACATAGGAACATAATAGGAACATAGGTTCTGTAACCTGAGGGTGTGGCGATCGCCTCATCCGCGGCGGACTTGCGTGGCCGCAGGACCAAAGACCAAGCCGCGCACCACTTGCGGATGAATTTCGCCGCCTCCTATGATGGGTTGTGGCTGGGGGAGTGCGCGTCATGAGAGTTGCGATCTGGGCGGCCGTTGCGGCCGCGTGGCTGTTTGCGTCTGCAACTCCGTCGAGCGCCCGCGGTCCCTACGGCTCGATCACGGTTGGCAACTGGAAGGGCGGTGCTTTCACCAACGACAAGAATGGCGCCTTCACCCATTGCTCGGCGGGCACCACGTATCAAAGCGGCATCTTCTTCATGGTGTCGATCGCCGAGAATGGCAGCTGGCGGCTCGGCTTTGCCCATGACAGCTGGCGTCTGACGCCGGGCGAGGCCTTTCCGCTGGCGCTGACCTTCGACGGCCAGCCGGCGTTCAACGTCTACGGCATGCCGCTCGGCACCCAGCTCGTGAATGTTGAGATGCCGGTGAATTCCAGCCTGATCAACCAGTTCCGCAAGGCGCGCCAGATGACGGCATTCGCGCAGGGACAATTGTTTCAGTTCAACCTCAATCAGACCGCGCAGCTGCTGCCGGCACTGCTCAACTGCGTCGTCTCGGTGAAGAAGAACGGCGTCTCCAATGCCGGCGAGTTCGCGGTCGCGACAAAGCCTGCGGCGGCGCCGCCGCAGCAGGCGGCAGCACCCAGCGCGCCGCCGGCGAAGCAGGCGAGATCGGGGACGGGGACCGGCTTTGTGGTCAGCAGCAGCGGCCACGTCGTCACCAATCACCATGTCGTCGGCGGCTGCAGCGAGATCACGGGCAACCTGAGCGGCGAGGCGCCGGTCAAGCTGCGCCTGGTGTCCGATGACGAGACCAACGATCTCGCGTTGCTGCAGGCGCCGACCCCGTTCAAGGATGTCGTCAGCCTCAGGCAAAACCCCATCCTGGTCGGCAACGGCGTGGTGGCGATCGGTTATCCCTATCACGGATTGCTGACATCCGATTTCACGGTCACCACGGGCATTGTCTCTTCGCTGAGTGGCATCCTCAACGATACCCGTCATCTGCAGATCAGCGCCGCCGTGCAGCCGGGCAACAGCGGCGGTCCGCTGTTCGACCTCACCGGCGCGGTGGTCGGCGTGGTGGCTGCCAAGCTCGACGCGGTCAGGATGGCGCGGGCGACGGGGACCATCCCGGAGAACATCAATTTCGCGATCAAGACCGGCGCGCTGCGCGACTTCCTCGACAACAGCGCGGTGGCGTACCGGACCGCCGAGTGGCGCGAGGAGATGAAGAAGGAAACCGCCGAGATTGCCAAGAATGCGCGCGGCTACACGCTGCTGATCACCTGCACGGTGAACGAGCAGAGCGCGAGTGCGAAGAAGGGCAATTGAGACCTCCGCTACGCCCTCTTCCCGTCCTTACGGCAGGGCGACTGCATCTGGCTACCGGCCACACGTCTTTCCTTGCGACGTCCGGGCAGCCGCCGACTCCTTTGCATGGGGTTGTTTTCGATATTTTGGCAATGGGCGCCTGCGACGTACGAGCGGAGTATGCTCAACCGAGCCGCCGCAGCGTATGCACCGTGATCTCGGCCGGGCAGTTCAGCCGCACCGGCGCCAGGCTGGTGCCGGCGCCGGCCGATGTGTAGCCGGCAAGTTCACCGAACCGCCATACGCCCCGGCCCATCCGGCGCGGCAGCCGCGCCTCCAGCTTGATCGCGATGCCGCCGGGCAGGCAGAGCTGGCCGCCATGGGTATGGCCGCTCAGCATCAGGTCGAAGCCGGCCGCGGCTGCCGCGCGGTAGGATTCCGGCGTATGCGCCAGCAGGATCGAGAATGCGTCGCGCGGGATCGCCGCGGCAGCCTTTGCGATGTCGTCGGTGCGGTAGAAATGCGCGTCGTCGACGCCGGCGAGATGGATCGTCGCGCCATCGCGCGTGATCGGCTCCTGCTCATTGAAGAGCATCCTGATGCCCATCGCCTCCAGCGCCGGCGTCATGCGGATGCTGTCATGATTGCCGAGGATGCCGTAGCGCGGCAGCTTGATCCGCGCGCACAGATCCCGCATCAACATGAGGCTCGTTTCAAACGGACCATAGGTCTTGCCGCGGTAGTCGCCCGTGAGAACGCAGATATCGCAGGCGATATCGCTCACGATGTCCATCAGATGCCGCATCGCGCGTTGGCTGATGTCGGCATGGAGATCGCTGAGCTGAAGCATGGCGAAGCCGTCGAACGCCGCCGGCAGGCGCGCCGACGTCACCAGATTGTGCCGCACCTCAACCTGGTCGGCGTTGCGCCGTGCGCGGCCGTGCAGGCCGGTCACCTTGAGCGCAGTCTCGATGATCCGCGGCGCCAGCTTCCAGTTCTCGACATTGAACAGCAGCGTGCCCTGGCCGAACACCTGCTTCTCATGCGCGGCCTCGATCCCAAGCCGGCGCACGACGTGATCCGCGCCGATCCGCTCGACCAGTCCCTGCAATGCCGTGTCGGCCATCGTCTCCCGTGCGGTCCGCGATGCGAAGCGCGGACCGACGCGACACTATCATGCGCAATCCCGGTGGGGATACCGCCGGCCCTCAGACCACGGGAACCCGCTTCGCGGCGACCGCGGCCGGCGAGATCACCTCGATGTCGAGCGGCACCTGCCAGCGCTCGGTGAAGCGCACCTGCGGCGGCGCATTGCCGTTGCGCCCGCCCTGCAGCACGAAGCCGTCGTAACCCGAGTTCATCACCTCATTGCACTTCTGCACATAGATCGGGAAGCCGCCGATATAGGGCATGAACACGCGGGGACGGCCCGGGATGTTGGCGCCGACATACCACGAGCTGCAGGTCGAGCGCAGCGAGACCGTGGAGACGTCGTTGACATGGGCGACCCAGGCGTCTTCGTCGTCGCGGACCGCCTCGATCGTGCCGGCGCCGATGTCGCGCATATGACTGATGCAATCCGCCAGCCAGTCGACATGCTGCTCGATCGCCTGGATCATGCTGGCGAGCACCGACGGGCTGCCGGGCCCGGTGATCATGAACAGGTTCGGAAAGCCCTCGGAGGCAAGGCCGAGATAGGCACGCGGGCCCGCCCGCCATTTCTCGGCCAGCGTCTGCCCGCCGCGGCCGGTGATTGCGATCTTGTCGAACGAGCCGGTCATGGCGGCAAAGCCGGTGGCGGAGACGATCGCGTCGAACTTGTATTCGGTGCCGTCGACGACAATGCCTTCCGTCGTGAAGCGATCGATCGGCGTCGTCGACACGTCGACCAGTTTCACATGCGGCAGATTGTAGGTCTCGAAGTAATTGGTGTCGACGCAGAGCCGCTTGCAGCCGAACACGTTTCGCGGGCACAGCAGCTCGGCCGTCGCGGGATCCTTGACGATGCCGCGGATCTTCTCGCGCGCGAAATCGGCGATGGTGTCGTTGGCGGCCTTCTCGAACAGGAGATCGCCGAACGCGCCGAGGAAGGGCAGGCCGCCGCGCTGCCAGGCTTCTTCGTATTGCTGCTCGCGCTCCCGCTCGCTCGCCTGCAAGGCGGGCTGGGCGTTGAACTGGAAATAGAAGCCGGTCGGGCGCGCACGGGCCTTGGCGCGCAGCTCCGGATAATGCGCCTTCGCTTCCTTGAGATATTCGGCCGACAGCCGCTCGTTCCACGCCGGCACCGACCAGGTCGCGGTGCGCTGAAACACGGTGAGCTCGGAGGCCTGCTGCGCGATGATCGGAATCGACTGGATCGCCGATGAGCCGGTGCCGATCACGCCGACGCGCAGGCCGGTGAAGTCGACGCCCTCATGCGGCCATTCGCCGGTGTGATAGATCGGCCCGCGGAAATCCGCCATGCCTGGGAAAGCCGGCCGGTTCGGCGCCGACAGGCAGCCGACCGCCATGATGCAGAACTTTGCAGTGACCCTGTCGCCGCGGTCGGTCTCGATCAGCCATGCGCCTGCCTGCTCGTCGAAGGTCGCCGCGGTGACGCGGGTGTCGAACACGATCTGGCCGCGCAGGTCGAAGCGATCGGCGACGTGATTGGCGTAAGCGAGAATTTCGGGCTGCGGAGAATATTTCTCCGACCAGCTCCAGTCCTGATCGAGTTCCTCGGAGAACGAGAAGGAATATTGCAGGCTCTCGACGTCGCAACGCGCGCCGGGATAGCGATTCCAGTACCAGGTGCCGCCGACGCCGCCGCCGGCTTCATAGACCCGCGCGGTGAAGCCGAGTCCGCGCAGCCGATGCAGCATGTACATGCCGGCGAACCCGGCGCCGATCACCACGGCATCGAACGTTCCGGTCTCGGCAGGGCGCGCAGCCTTGCGCGCGGTGCTCTCCTGAGCCATGGGCCGTCTCTTCCCTATATCGTTATGTCTTGCCCGCGTCTCGTTGGACGCGATGGGCAAAGATTAGGGCGAGGGCGGCGCGGCCCGCAAGCAAGCGTATTGCCGTCCAGCGAATAGCTCCTATGCTGTCTCTGGGAGAGGATGAGGATAGGCGGTGATCGGGTAGTTGTTCTGTCGTGACCGTTCATCTGCCCGCAAAGATCGAGGTCCCATGAAGAAGGAAGAAGTAGAAGCTATCTTCGAGCGGGGCGATTTGGGGCCGATCGAAGACTATCTTGAGGCCGTCGCGACCGAGGAACAATTGCCTGCGGCCGCAGTCGGAATGTGCTTGATCAGAATGGAAGAAGCGGCCCCCGCGCTGCGCGCCATCGTCGCCCGGGCAGGGAACGGCGAGGAACTGTCCGACGATGAGGCCAGGCTGCTGTTCCGAGGTGTCTACATCCTCGGTGGAGCTCGTGACACGGATGTTTGCCGCGACCTGCTGCGACTGCTGCGCAGACCCGAAAGCGAACTTGATGACCTGTTGGGTGACTGCCTGACCGAAAGCATGGCGCGCATTGTCGCGGGTGTCTTTGACGGGGATGTCGACGCCTTGTTGAGTCTGGTCGTGGATCAGTCCGTCGATCAATTTGCGCGCGAGCAGGTTCTCGGCGCGGCCACCTTCCTCACATGGAATGGGATGATCGGGCGGGAGCGCATGCAGCGCCTGCTCAAAGCATTCCACGAGCAAAACCTGGCGGATGACGAGAACCATGCCTGGTACGCGTGGCAGCAGGCAATTGCCCTCCTGGGGCTGCGCGAGCTGGCGCCGTTGGCGTATCGCGCTTTCGATGACGGGCGTATACCCGATTGGATGACAGAACGCCGCGAGTTCGACGAGATGCTCGTCGATGCCGAGCAGCGACCCGAGGAAATCGCACGATTCGAGGAAGTTGGCCTCGGCTATATCAAGGATGCGGTCCAGGAAATGGAAGGGACCGACTACGGCTACAACGAGACCTTCGACGATCTGGATGCCCCCTTTGGGGACGATCTCGATACATTGTGGAGCCACACCGAACCCGTGAGGAATCCCTTGCGCCATGTCGGGCGCAACGACCCATGCCCGTGCGGCAGCGGCAAGAAATACAAGAAATGCTGTCTCGCTGACCAGCGTTGAGCTGCGGCTCCCTCGGTCTCAGCGCCGGCCAAAGCGACTGTCGTCGCTTCGGCGTAGAGAGGACCGGTCACGCTCCTGTCGTCTTCACGATGCGGATCAGCTCGTCGCCGTAATGCTCGAGCTTCTTGTCGCCGATCCCTGCGATGTTGCGCAGCTCGCTGAGCGTGTCCGGCCGCATCGCGGCGATGCCGTCGATGGTGGAATCGTGCAGCACGACATAGGCCGGCACGCCGCGCTGGCGCGCGACGTCCGAGCGCCAGGCGCGCAACGCCGCGTGCAGGGCGGGATTTGCGACGCCACCCGGGCTGTCGGCCGCGGGCACGAGCTCGCCGCGGCGCGACTTGCCGCGGACCGCGCGGTTGCGCGCGCCTTCCGGCTGCTCGCGCAGCATCACCGCGGTCTCGCCCTTCAGCACGCCGCGGGCGCTGTCGGTCAGAACAAGCGCGCCGAAGGCGTCGCTGTCGGCACGCAGATGGCCCATCGCCACTAGCTGGCGCAGCACCGCGCGCCATTGCTTCTCGTTGAGCTCGCGTCCTATGCCGAACACCGACAGCTGGTCGTGGTTGAACTGCTTGACCCGTTCGGTCAGCCGCCCGACCAGCACGTCGATCAGGTGCATGGCGCCGAAACGTTGCCCGGTGCGGTAGGCGCAGGACAGCAGCTTTTGTGCGAGCACCTTGCCGTCGCGGACGCGCGGCGGCGTCAGGCAGTTGTCGCAATTGCCGCAGCTTTCTTCTGCGCGGCTCTCGCCGAAATAGCCGAGCAGGCGCTGCCGGCGGCAATGCACCGTTTCAGCGAGCGCAACCAGCGCGTCGAGCTTGCCGACCGAGACGCGCTTGAAGGCGTCGGAGCCGGTCGATTCATCGATCATGCGGCGCTGCTGCACGATGTCGGACAGGCCGTAGGCCATCCATGCCGCCGACGGCTTGCCGTCGCGGCCGGCACGCCCGGTCTCCTGGTAGTAGGCTTCGATGCTCTTCGGCAGATCGAGATGCGCGACGAAGCGCACATCGGGCTTGTCGATCCCCATGCCGAAGGCGATCGTGGCGACGATCACGAGCCCATCCTCGTTGAGGAAGCGGTCCTGGTGCCGGGCGCGCACGCCGGCATCGAGCCCGGCATGATAGGGCAGCGCCGGAATGTCGGCCTCGCTGAGCGCCGCCGCGACATCCTCGACCTTGGCGCGGGACAGGCAATAGACCACGCCGGCGTCGCCGGCATGCCGCTCCTTGATGAAGTTCTTCAGCTGCGTGGTCGCATTCTGCTTGTCGACGATCTCGTAGCGGATATTGGGCCGGTCGAAGCTCGCGACGAATTGCGGTGCGTCGGTAAGCTGCAGCCGCTCGGCGATCTCCCTCCGGGTCAGCGCGTCCGCGGTCGCGGTCAACGCGATGCGCGGCACCTTGGGGAAGCGCTCGGCGAGTGCGGACAGGCCGATATATTCCGGGCGGAAGTCATGGCCCCATTGCGAGACGCAATGCGCCTCGTCGATCGCAAACAGCGCGATCTGCGCCTGGCCGAGCAAACCGAGACAGCGCGGCGTCAGCAGCCGCTCCGGCGCCACATAGAGCAGGTCGAGATCGCCCGCGATCAGCCGCCGCTCGACCTCGGAGGCTTCCTCATAGGACAGCGTCGAGTTCAGCACCGCGGCGTTGACGCCGGCTTCAGTGAGGCCCGCGACCTGGTCGCGCATCAGCGCAATCAAAGGTGATACCACGATGCCGCAGCCGTCGCGCAGCAGCGACGGCAATTGGTAGCACAGCGACTTGCCGCCGCCGGTCGGCATCAGCACCAGGCAATTGCCGCCATCGGTGACGTGACGGATGATGTTTTCCTGCGCGCCGCGGAAGCCCGACAGGCCGAACACGGAACTGAGCACGGACAGCGCATCGCGAGACGGGGCGGAGGCGCGATCGAGGGCGGGCTGGGCGGTCATGATCCCTTGCGCGATCCCTTTGGGATTTTCCAGGATTCCTTGAGGTCAACAGGCGGTGATCGAGGTCTTCTGGCCGAACGATACCGGAATGAAAGGTGTTAATACACGTCCCAACAACAAACTCAATTCAGCATGACTGGTCAGCTGCGGATCATCACAGGCATTGCCGCGATCGTGCTGGTCGCGGGCGCGGCGGCAGCCTTTGCCGTCGCCTGGCGGCCGCAGATTGCCGCCATTGCGCCGCCGCGGGCCGATACCTTCGACCCTGATGTGGTCAAACGCGGCCGCGAACTCGCCGCGATCGGCAATTGCAACACCTGCCACACCGTGCAGGGCGGCGCGACTTATGCCGGCGGGCTCCCGGTTCCAACGCCGTTCGGCATCGTCTTCTCATCCAACATCACGCCGGATGCCGAAACCGGCATCGGGCGCTGGCCGGAAGAGGCGTTCGTCCGCGCGATGCGCTCGGGCGTGGCGCGCGATGGCCAGCATCTCTACCCGACCTTTCCCTATGACCATTTCACCAACGTCTCGGATGCGGACGACCGGGCACTCTATGCGTTCCTGATGACGCGACAGCCGGTCCACGCGTCGCCGCCGGCGAATCAGCTTTCGTTTCCGTTGAACTATCGACCGCTGATTGCAGGGTGGAAGCTGCTGTATCTGCGCAGCGGCGATGCCCCTCAGGACTCGGCGAAGGGCGCGGAATGGAACCGCGGCGCCTATCTGGTGGAGGGGCTCGCGCATTGCGGCGCCTGCCACACGCCGCGCAACGCGCTCGGCGCCGAGCGGGTGAATGCGCAGTTCTCCGGCGGCGAGGTCGACAATTGGCACGCCTACGCGCTGAACGACACCTCGCACGCCCCGGTGCGCTGGACCGCCGACGCGCTCTACGCCTATTTGCGCCACGGCTGGCAGGCCGATCATGGCACCGCGCGCGGGCCGATGGCTGAAGTGGTCGGCAATCTGGCGACGGTGCCCGACAGCGACGTGCGGGCCATCGCCGTGTACATGGCCGATATTTCGGGTACGCCGGCGCCGGATCGCAAACGGCCGGCCGACGTCATCGCGCAATCGTCTTCCGATGATGCGGCACAGACCCATTCGGCCGGCGCAGCGATCTATGCCGCGGCGTGTGCCTCCTGCCATGAAGGGAGCCGCGCGCTGCCCTATGGCGGCGTCAATCTCGCGCTCAGCACGGCGATCGCAAGCCCCGACCCGCGCAACCTCCTCAATATCGTGCTGTCGGGCGTTGGCGCCGTCGAAGGCGAGCGCAGCCCGATCATGCCGGGCTTCGCCAGCAGCATCGATGATGCGCAGATGGTCGCGCTCATGGCCTATCTGCGCGAGCGGTTCGGCAAGCGGCCGGCGTGGGCCAATCTCGACAAGGCGGTGCGCGATGCGCGGGCGGTGCAGTCGACGTCGCTTGCAGCGCGCGACGCGCCGGCGGAATCCAGACAGCGAGGCAAGCCATGATGACATTGAAGGTCAATGGCCGGGATCATCAGGTCGATGCGGAGCCGGATACGCCGCTGCTCTATGTGTTGCGCAATGATCTGGCGCTCAACGCCGCCAAGTTCGGCTGCGGGCTCGGGCAATGCGGCTCCTGCACGGTGATCGTCGACGGCAAGGCGGTGCTGTCCTGCGTCACGCCGCTGGTCCTGGTCGAGGGCAAGCAGGTGACGACGCTCGAGGGGCTCGGCACCGTGGCCGCGCCGGCGCCGATCCAGCGCGCCTTCATGGAGGAGCAGGCGGCGCAGTGCGGCTACTGCATCGCCGGGATGATGATGCGCGCGCAGGCGCTGCTGATGCGCAACCCGAAGCCATCGGATGCGCAGATCCGCGCCGAGCTGGAGCCCAATCTCTGCCGCTGCGGCACCCATATGCGCATCCTGCGCGCAGTGCACCGCGCCGCCAGGTTGATGGATACGGCCGACGCCGCAAGCGACAGGAGCGTCCGATGACCGCGCCGGTGGTTCTCGACCGCCGCAGCGTGCTGGCCGGCGCCGGCGCGCTGATCGTCAGCTTCTCGCTGCGCGGCGCGATCGCACAGGAGCAGAAGCCACAGAGCCCGGCGTTGCCGGGCAGCCTGGCCAAATCGCCCAATCTGGATTCCTGGATCCGTATCGATGCCAACGGCCAGGTCACGGCCTTCACGGGCAAGGCCGAACTCGGCCAGGGATTCCGCACCGCGTTCCAGCAGATCGCGGCCGAGCAACTCGATATTCCCTTCGATGCGCTGAAGGTGATCACCGCCGACACCAAGCTCACGGCGAATGAGGGCTACACATCGGGCAGTCATTCGATGCAGGACAGCGGCACGGCGATCCTGCATGCCGCGGCGCAGGCGCGCGCGCTGCTGGTTTCGGAGGCGGCAAAGCGTTTCGGCTTGCCGCCCGACGGCTTGCGAACCGAGAATGCGGCCGTCGTTGCTCCCGATGGCCGGCGTCTGGGCTATGGCGAGCTTGTCGCCGCGGACATGTTGCACGTCCAGGCGCAACCGACATCGAGCCTGAAGGATCCGGCGAGCTTCAAGGTGATGGGCGAGCCGGTGCCACGCGTCGATATTCCGGCCAAGGTCACGGGCGGCGCCGCCTATGTGCAGGACATGCGGCTTCCCGGCATGGTGCATGCGCGCGTGGTGCGCCCGCCGAGCTACGGCGCGCAGCTCGTGGAATGCGACACGGCCGCGATCAAGAAAATGCCCGGCGTGATTCAAATCGTGCGCGACGGCAACTTCCTGGCCGTGGTGGCGGAGAAGGAATTTTCGGCGGTCAAGGCCATGCACGCGCTGGCCGCCGCGGCGAAGTGGCGGGAGAGCGCGAAGCTGCCGAACCAGCACGATCTGGCCAACGTGCTGACCACGCTGCCCTCTCAGGATTTCGCGATCTTGCAGCGTAGCGATCCCACGGTGAGCGGCGCGCGGTCGCTCGAAGCGACCTACACGCGACCTTACCAGTCGCACGGCTCGATCGGGCCGTCCTGCGCGGTCGCGCAATTCGTCGATGGCGCGATGACGGTGTGGACGCACACGCAGGGCGTCTATCCCGACCGGCAGGCGATCGCCGAGATGCTCGGTATGACGCCCACCAGCGTCCGCCTGATCCATGTCGAAGGCTCCGGCTGCTACGGCCACAATGGCGCCGACGATGCCGCGGCCGACGCCGCGCTGATCGCCCGGGCGCTGCCAGGGCGCCCGATTCGGGTGCAGTGGATGCGCGAGCAGGAGCACGGCTGGGAGCCGTATGGTCCGGCGATGGTGACGAAATTGAGCGCGTCGCTCACGGCCGACGGCAAGATTGCCGACTGGAATTTCGCGGTGTGGAGCAATACCCATTCGATGCGGCCGGGCGGCGCCGGCGCGCTGCTTGCGGCCCAGCACATGGCGCGATCATTCGCGGTGCCGGCACCAAAGCCGTTGCCGCTGCCGGAGGGTGGCGGCGATCGCAACGCGATCCCGATCTACAATTTTCCGAACGCGCATGTGATGCATCATTTCGTCCCCGCGATGCCGCTGCGGATCTCCGCGATGCGCGCGCTTGGCGCCTATCACAACGTGTTCTCGACCGAGAGCTTCATGGATGAACTGGCCGATCTCGCCGACGCCGATCCGGTCGAGTTTCGTCTCAAACATCTCGACGACCAGCGCGGCCGGGCGGTGGTCGAGAAGGCCGCGGGGGAGTTCGGTTGGACGCGCGGGCAGCAGCCGCCGCGAAATCGCGGCTACGGCTTCGCGTTCGCGCGCTACAAGAATCTCGCTGCCTATTGCGCCATCGCGTCCGAGGTCGAGGTCGATCGCGAAACCGGGCGGGCCCGGCTGGTGCGCGCGGTCGCCGCCGTCGATGCCGGCCAGGTCGTCAATCCGGACGGCATCACCAACCAGATCGAGGGCGCGATCGTGCAGTCGACGAGCTGGACTCTCTATGAAAGTGTCACCTTCGATGAGACAAGGATCACCAGCATCGACTGGCAGACCTACCCGATCCTGCGCTTCAATGCGGTGCCCGACAGCATCGCCGTCCATATCATCAACCGTCCCGGCCAGCCGTTCCTCGGCAGCGGCGAGACCGGGCAGGGCCCGGCCGCCGCATCGCTTGCCAATGCCATCGCGCACGCAACCGGCAAGCGGCTGCGCGAGCTGCCGCTCAGCCGCAAGCGAATCAAGGACGCGATCGATACGTAGCGCGTGGCGAGATTAGGTCGAATGCGACGGCGCTACGCTCCCTCTCCCCGTGCTTACGGGGTCGAGACGAGCGAAGCTCGCTCTTAGAGGGTGGGGTGAGGGGCCTTCTCCGCGCATACCGTGATAGTTGCGTTTGCGGAGACTCCCCTCACCCGGAACGCATCTAGCGATGCGTCATAGCCGAAGCTCCGCTTCGGCGTTCTTGAGAACGGCCGCCAAAGGCGGCCTATGCCTCTCCCCGCATGCGGGGCGAGGTGAAGCAGAGGCCGTTGCCCGGCCTCAAATAAATTCAACTCTGGCCGTCAAGCCGTCGGCGCGGGTGGCGCCGGGGGCGGCGTCATCGGCTCGATCTTGTAGGTCTTCGGCATATTGATCGGCTTGTAAGCTGGATCCTTCTCCATGCGCTCCAGCACCGAGGCATGGATGGTCGCGCCGTCCGCAATCGGCCGCGGCTCGCCGCGTGGCAGATAGAAGCCGAGGAAGGATTTCCGCTCCGGCCATTCCTTCCATTTGTCGCTCTTCGGAATCCATTCCAGGATTTCCCAGGCGGCGGTCAGCGAATTGTGCAGCGGAGCGGTCGCGCTCGGCGGCACATATTCGTGCTTGTGCGGCGGCAACGGCATCCCCCAGGCGAGATGATCGATCAGCGCCTGATCCATGTGCAGTCCGGCCGCCTTGGCCTGCTCGAGCATCCAGATCAGCGGAAACTTCGACGGCCCGCTCTGGTCTTCCGGATAGCCGCCGCCGACGTCGGAGTGCACGCCGGCAAACCAGACCTGGCGGATGTCCTGCTCCACCTCCGTTGCCGGATCGAATGGATCCGAGCGAAATTTCTGCGGCTCGATCCAGCGATTGAGTCGGAACATGCGCCTGCGCTCGTCGATCGAGATCGCCTGGCGGAACCGTTTGACGCTGGAATTGGTGCGGGTGAACAGCAGCGTCTGCAAGTCGAACAGGAAATTGTCCTGTCGCGGCACGATGATCGAGGCCACGGTGTCCCAGACTCCGACGAACTCGATGTCGATGTTGCGGCCGCCGGCAATCTGGCTGAAATGCCAGGCCTCCTTCAACGGAGCATAGTCGAACGTGCCGTCGGATTTCTGGGCGTCGGAGCTGGCCTTCTTGTAGGTGCCGAAGGCGTAGCTCGCGAGGTCGAGCTGGTCGACGGGCAGCAGGCCCATCACATGGACGAAGGCCGCGAGCACGCGCACCGTGTAGGCACCGCGGCTGAAGCCGAACATCCAGACCCGGTCACCGGGCTCCCAGGTTCGGCACAGGAACAGGTAGGCGCCGAGTGTGTCTTGGTCGAGACCGGCGCCGAAGGCCAGCCCGAACAAGCCGCGCATCTGCTGCTTGAAGCGGCCCCAGGCGTTTTGCAGGCCGATGGTGCCGAGGCCGGGATGATAGTAGATCCGCTGCCGGTCATTCTTGTCGGCGACGCGGAACAGCTTCAGCACGTTGGAGATATTGTCACCGATCTCGTTGCCGGTGCCGTCGCAACAAATCACAATATCCTTCGGCATCCGTTGCCCTCGCGGCCGCCGTGAAAATTCGCGGCCTCTATGTACGGCAGAACGTGGTGAAAATTCAATCTCCAATTGAAGACGGTTCTGTGGCGGCGGCGTGACCGCCGGTGGTGCCGGGTAGCCGAAGCGCGAGCGCGCGTCGACGCTGCCTGCCGTTGGCTCTCGAATTGAATCTCGCCACGGCCGGCCAAGGCTGCACCGAGGAGCGCGTCACTTCGGCTCGCCGATGTCCGGCTATGACGGAGTTTCCGTGAGAGATCCATTGCAACACTTCGGAAAAGATGGAAATCTGCTCGTCGATCATTGCTATATGCGTCGGCATTTTCTCCCTTTCAGGGACTCCGCGGTGCACGCGATCATCTTTCCGGCTGCCTGCCGCAGCTTCCTCAGCAACAACAGGAACAGGTCGGCATGAGCCCTCAAGCTCTCGTGACGGCCATTCTCCTAGGACTTGTGGTGGCGGCGTTCGGACTGTTCTGGTGGGTCGGCAGCTATTCCGATCGCGTGTTCGCAAACAGGTTCCGAACCCGCTTTCCGGAGAAGACGCTGAGCTACACCGGCGACCAGCTTGGCGAGCTGGTGCAGTCGGATCTGCGGATGAAATATGTCTTTCCGATCCTGTTTCCGTTCGATCTGATCGTCATGCTGGCGCTGGCGGGCGCGATGGGCGCGGCGTCATCGCACTGGCTCAGCCGGATCTATCCGTCCGCGGCGTGGCTCGGCCTGGTCGTGCCGGCGGTGTACCTGCTCAGCGATTTGATCGAGGATTGTCTCCTGGCATGGCTGCTGCTGCACGGCGACCCGCATGCGGCGGCGCGATCGGTCTCTATCCTGAAGGCGATCACGACGATCAAGCTGGTCGGCATCTTCGCCTCGATCGCGCTGACATTGGCTGCATTCGTCGGATGGCTGTTCCACGGCGAGTCGCTTGCCATCTAAAGCGCGGCTAGCGGCCTATTGATACGTCGCGACGATATCCGACACGGCGCGCTCGAGCTGCTGCGCGGTCGCGCATTGCCGCAACACGCTGCAGAAGGTCGCGTAGCGCGGCATCTCGGAATCGCCAAAACCCCAGACCATGCGGCCCTCGGGATTGAGCCAGACCAGCCGTTTGGAGCGCTCGTCGATCCGGCGCAGGATGTCGGCGCGCGGATCGAGATTGTTGCTGCGGGCGTCGCCGAGCACGATCACCGTGGTCTGCGGCGTGATCGCGCTCATCCAATTGTCCTCGAAATCGGCGAAGGAATTGCCGTAGTCGGACGAGCCGAAGCCGACCTTGGACATGATCTCCTTCATCGCCTCTTCCGGCGATTTCGATTCCAGGATGTCGCTGACCTCGATCAGGTGGCCCGAGAAGGCGAATGAGCGGACGTCGTCGACCACCTCGTGCAGGCTGTGGATCAGGAGCAGGAAGAAGTCCGAGACGCGGGCGACCGAGCCCGAGACGTCGCACAGCGCGACGATCTTCGGCCGGTCGCGATGCTTGCGCTTCCAGGCGGTGAGGAAGGGGACGCCGCCCCAGGCCGCGTTGCGGCGCAGCGTGCGGCGGACGTCGAGATGGCCGCGGCGCGGGCGCTTGCGCGGCTTGGAATAGCGCTCGCGCAGCCGGCGCGCGATCTGCCGGATCAGCGCGCGCATCTGCTCGACCTGCCGCGGCTCGATCCGCGCCAGCGGCGCATTGCGCAGGATCTCGTTGCGCAGATTCTCCGCTTCCTCGCGGCCGTAGAGCAGCAGGGCCTGCGAGACGGCGTCGCGAACGGTACCGCGCAGGCCGTTGAGCGCCTCCTGCAGCCGTTCGGCGAGCGCGGGATTGCGCGTGGTCTGGTCGTCGATGTCGTCGCGCAGGCGCTGGATTCCCATCGCATCGAGGATGCGGGTCTGGAAGATGCCGCGCTGGGTGAAGTAGCGGATATCCGGCAGCGAGGCGGCGCCGGAGGCATTGGCGATCGCGCTCGAAATCGCGGAGCGATCCTGCGACAGCAGCATCTGCGCCAGCGGCCCGACGTTCTCGCTGGCGGCGCCGCCCGACGCATCGCCATGCTCGTCGGCCGACGGGTTGGCGCCGGATTCGCTGCCGTCGTCGGTCTTGTCCTGCTCGGCGTTGTCCTGCTGCGGCTCGGGCTGGCTGAAGAACAGATCGAAGCATTCGCCGAGTGCGCGCTTCTCGTCCTGCGTCTTGGCCAGCGTCAGCAGGAAGGTGTCGCGCAGGATGTCGCGATCGGCAAAGCCGACCTGGGCGACCGCCCGCATCGCATCGATGCTTTCGGCGGGCGAGACCCGGACCCCGGCCCCCCGCGCCGCACGAAAGAAGCGATGCAGGTTCTCGCGCATCTTGGTCTAGCTGAACACGCCCTGGCGCGACGCCTTGGCGATGAAGGACGAAATCTGCGGCGTCGCGGCCTCGATATCGGCCTCGTATTTCAGCAGCACGTTGAGCGTGTCCCTGACGATCTCGTGGTCGAGCTCGCTCGCCTGCAGCAGCACCAGCACGCGCGCCCAGTCGATCGCCTCGCTGACCGAGGGCAGCTTCTTCAGGTCGAGCGAGCGGATCTCGTGGATGAAACCGACCATCTGCTTGCGCAGGGTCTGCGAGATGCCGGGCACCCGGCTCTCGACGATGCGCTCCTCCAGCTTCTGCTCGGGGAAGCCGATGTGCAGATGCAGGCAGCGCCGCTTCAAGGCGTCGCCAAGATCGCGCTCGCTGTTCGAGGTCAGGATCACGGTCGGCGGCGCCACCGCGGAGACGGTACCGAGCTCGGGA
Source organism: Bradyrhizobium sp. USDA 4538 (assembly GCF_024171045.1). NCBI lineage: Bacteria > Pseudomonadati > Pseudomonadota > Alphaproteobacteria > Hyphomicrobiales > Nitrobacteraceae > Bradyrhizobium > Bradyrhizobium sp. USDA 4538. The sequence goes on along the minus strand of NZ_JALJZE010000001.1, from coordinate 3,235,566 downwards.
ATCGTGACCTGGAAGTCCGAGAGGATTTCCAGCAGCAGCGATTCGAATTCGGCATCCGACTTGTCGATCTCGTCGATCAGGAGCACGCAGCCGGCCGGCTGCTCCAGCGCCTGCAACAGCGGCCGTGGCTCGACGAATTCCTTGGAGAAGAACACATCGCCGAAGGTGTGGAGCTGGTCGAGCGCAGCCGCCAGCGACTGCGCACCGCCGAGCACCTCGCCGAGCTTGTCCTTCAGGATCTGGGTGTAGAGCAGCTGCTTGGCATATTTCCACTCATACAGCGCCTTGGCCTCGTCGAGGCCCTCATAGCATTGCAGGCGGATCATCTTCATGCCGCGCCATGCGGCGATCGCCTTCGCCAGCTCGGTCTTGCCGACGCCGGCAGGGCCCTCCACCAGGATCGGCTTCTCGATCTGCTGCGACAGATAGACCGCGGTCGCGATCTGCCGGTTCGCAATATAGCCTTGCGCGGCGAGGCCGCTTTCCACGGCCTCGATCGAGGCGGTGGGCCTAGTGTCAGCCACGAGGATCAGCTCCGAATTTGCCTTGAACTCGGATCTGTTCTGCGCCCGTTGCGGACAAAGCACAAGGCTCGTTTGGCCCGCATAGCGCATGGTTCCGGGGTATTCCGCCAAGCGCAATACGGGCTACGCTTGTTAGCGTGTAGTTCGAACCTCCCCAAGGGGAGGTCGCTTTGCTCGCCAGAGCAAAGCGGGTGGGGATCTACTCTCTCCATCAACGCCGGCGTCTGCGGCTGACCCCCATCCCGACCTTCCCCCTTTCAGGGGGAAGGAGAAGAATCTCGTAGCCCGGCTACCGTCAACCCGCGCAGCTCTTCACGAAATCCTTGCGCTGAGGGCCCGTGATCTTCTGGTCGATGGCCTGCTTCAGGCAGTCGAGATGCGCCTGCGCCATGCAGAGCTGCATCTGGTCGTGCCGCTCCTGACCCTTCAGCGCCTTCGCCGCGCTCTGGCAGGCCGCGCGCTTCGCGCCGGGCACGGGCGCCGCCGTCGACGCGCTCTGTTGCGCGGGAGCTGCCACCGGCGCTGTTGTGGGGGCTGGTGTTGTCTGCGCGAGCGCTGCGACCGGGATCAGCAGCGAACCAGCGGAGACAAGGGCGACGACAAGACGTTTCATGGGAAGTGCCTCCGCGAGGCATGATCCGGAGAAGTGGACGTCGGTTTTCCGGAACGTCATGCTCAGACCAGGAAAGGGGTCACGATGCGATCGCGCCGTGACCCGGGGGGAGGCCGACAATTAGAAGCCGCCGCGTGAATGCGGCATGAACAGGCGCGTAGCCCGCTTCACCTCAGCGTGAGGCCGGTCGCGGCTTCAAGCTCGCCGATCGCCTGCGCGGCATTACCGACCTTGATCGTGGTCATGCCCATCTCGCGCGCCGGCTTCAAATTGACGCCGAGATCGTCGAGATAAACGCAGTTCTTCGGGTTCACCTGCAGCGTCTCCACCATCATCTGGTAGATGCGCGGGTCGGGCTTGCGCAGGCCGATCTTCGCGGACTCGATGACGTGGTCGAACAGCGCCATCACCTCGGCGACGTAGAGCGTGCGTCCGCTGCGGCTGCCGATCGCGTTCGCCGGCAAGTTGTTGGTGATGCAGCCGGTCTTGAATTTCGCCTTGGTGCGCTTCAGCGCCTCGACCATCTCGGGGCGCAGGTCGCCGGAGAGCAGCGGCAGCACGTCCTTGCCGCGCACCTCGGCGCCGAGCGCCTTCGATTCCGTGGCGAACAGCGCGTCGAATGCGTCGATATCGATCTCGGCGCGCTCGAACTTGGCCCAGGCGTTCTCGAGATGGTTGGCGGCGTTGGTGCGGCGGATGATGTCGATCGGCAGGCCGCGCTCGGTCTCATAGCGCGCGAACGCCTCGAACGGCGAGGTGGTCAACACGCCGCCGAAATCCCAGATCACTGCCTCGATCATGCTTTCCTGCCCAATGATGCGTTGCTTGAGGAGCGGCTAACACGGATCGCAGACCGGGACCAGCCCGATCCCGGCGCTTGTTCGGTGCTCGTTCGGCGCTTGGCGACCCGCGCGGAGCGGGCTATTGCTTCGCCGATGAAGACATCCCGCCTGATCCTCGCCGTTCTCGTGTCGCTGGTCTGCCCTCCGGCTTTCGCCATCGTCGGCGGCGGCGCGCCGTCGACGGATGGCGTTGCGCGCTCCGTCGTCACCATCGTCGGCTCGCGTGGCAATTTCTGCACCGGCGCGCTGATCGCGCCGAAGGTCGTGCTGACCGCGGCACATTGCGTGCAGCCCGGCGCCGATTACAAGATTGTTGAATATGGCGCGGACAGGCAGCCGAAGCTGCAGGACGTCAGGACGGTTGCGATCCATCCCGGTTTTCGGATGCAGGCGATGACCAATCATGTCGCGACCGCCGATGTCGCGCTGCTGCAGCTCGCGGCGCCGGCCGCAGGCAAGGCGCCGGCCGCGCTCGGCATGCCAAACATTCCGATCCAGGTCGGCGGCCGCTTCACCATCGCGGGCGTCGGCGTCACCCTGCGTGGTGACGGTAAAAGCGGCGGCGCCACCCGCGTCGCCGGCCTGATCGCGAGCGGCAAGCCCGGCACGTTGCAGATCCGTCTCGTCGATCCGGTCGGGCAGGGCGTGCGCGACGGGCTCGGGGCCTGCACCGGCGATTCCGGCGCGCCGGTGTTCGAGGACAAGCAAGGCGGCCCCGCAATCGTCGGCGTGGTGAGTTGGTCGACGGGACCGAACGGCGCCGCCGGCTGCGGCGGCATCACCGGCGTGACGCCGCTGACACTCTATCGCGACTGGGTGATGCAGACCGCGCGGCAGTGGGGTGCGAGCTTTTAGCCCCAAGATGCATGCTTCGGACAGACCGCACACTCGCAGTTCCGTCATCCTGAGGAGCGCGTAGCGCGTCTCGAAGGATGAACGGCCCAGAGCCGGGCCGATTCATCCTTCGAGGCTCGCTTCGCTCGCACCTCAGGATGACGGTGATGAATTTGCGATGAACCTAATGCCCCGCGGCCTTGTTCGCGGCGGCGTTGTTCAGCACGATCAGGCCGTCGACGGCGACGCCGAGCTTGCTGTTGATCAGGAACGGGTTGACGTCGATCGAGGCAATGCGGCCGTTGGCGTCCGCCATCAGGTTGGAGAGCCCGACCAGCGCCTTCACTGCCGACGGCTCGTGCAGCGCGGGCTTGCCGCGATAGCCCTTCATCTTGACGCCGGCCTTGGTCCTGGCGATCAGCTCCTTGGCCTCGGCGGCGTCGAGCGGCGCGCCGGCGAGCGCGACGTCCTTCATCAGCTCGATGTCGACGCCGCCGGTGCCGAACAGCACGACGGGGCCCATCTCGGCGTCGAGCGAGGCGCCGACCACGAGCTCGAGGTCGGCCTTGACCTGCTGCGCGATCAGGATGCCCTCGAGCTTAGGCTTGCCCTTCAGCTTCTTCGCCCGCGCAGTGATGTCGTTGAACGCCTTCTTCACCTCGGCCGCATTGGCGAGATTCAGCACCACGCCGCCGATATCGGATTTGTGCAGGATGTCGGGGCTGACCACCTTGGCGACCACCGGGAAGCCGATCTGCTTGGCGATCTTCACGGCCTCGGCCGCGGTCTGCGCGACCTCTTCCTTTGAGATCGGGATGCCGTAGGCCTTGAGCAGCTTCTTCGAGGCGACCTCGTCGAGCGCGGCGGCGCCGTTGGCGGCCTTCAGCGTCTTCTCCAGCACCGCGCGCGCCGATGCCTTCGAGCTCGAGGCGATATCGGGTACCTCCTTGCGCAGGCCGGCATATTCGATCAGCGACTTGATCGCGCCGACCGCGCGGTCGAGGCCCTGCATGACCGCGATATCGGGCAGCGACTTGCGCAGTCCCTTGGTGAATTCGGTGAAGCCGATCGACATCGCGCTGATATAGATCACCGGCTTGTTGGCCTCGCCCGCCATCTCGTTGACGATTCGCAAATTGCGCTCGCGCAGCTCGTGCGGCGCCTTCGGCAGTTCGGCATCGATGATGACGATATCGGTGTCGGGATCGTCGATCATGATCTTGATCGACTTCATGTAGACGGAGGGATCGACCACCGCGGCAAAGCCGGCGTCGAGCGGATTGCCGACGATGCTGCCGGGGCCAAGCATCTTCGCCAGCTGCTCCGAGGCGTTCGGACTCAGCGGCGCGAAGTTCAGCCCGGCGGAATAGAACGCGTCGATCAGGAGCCCGCGCTTGCCGCCCGACAGCGACACCGCCGCGAGGCGATTGCCCTTCGGCGGATCGGCATGCACGAAGCACTCGGTGGTTTCGATCAGTTCATCCAGCCCACGCACCCGGATCACGCCTTCGCGGGTCGAGATCGCATCGAAGGTCTCGATCGAGCCGGCGAGCGCGCCGGTATGCGCCATCGCCGCCGCGCGGCCGCCTTCGGAGGCGCCGAGCTTGAGCGCGATCACCGGCTTGCCGGCGGCGCGCGCGGCCTTGCAGGCATCGCGGAACACCTTCGTGTTCCTGACGCCTTCGAGATAGACCACGATGACACGGATGCTCGGATCGGCGGCGAAATAGCTCATCAGGTCCGGGGTCTCGAGGCCGGATTCATTGCCAGTCGTGACCATGTAGCCGACGCCGACCCCACGATCCTCCAGCGCCTGGCGGATCGCCATCACGATCGCGCCGGATTGGCCGGCGATCGCCACCGCGCCCTGCTCCATGGTGACGATGCGGTCGTCGATATTGGTGAACAGGTTCTCGCCGGCGCTGAGATTGCCGAGGCAATTCGGACCGGTGACCGCAAGCCCGGTCTCCTTGATCGCCTGCTTCAGCTCGACCGCGAGCCGCTGGCTCTCTTCATCCTGCAATTCGCTGAAGCCGGAGGTGACGATGGTCGCCGAGCGTGCGCCGGCCGCGGCCGCATCGCGGATCACCTGCACCGCAAACCGGGCCGGCACCAGCACCAGCACATGGTCGGGTTTTTCGGGAAGGCTGGCGAAGTCCTTGTAGCAGGTGACGCCCCAGATCGCTTCGCGCTTGGCGTTGATCGGATAGAGGCCGCCGGCGTAGCCGTATTTGACCAGATTGTTCCAGATCCGTTCGGCGTAATTGCCGGGCTTGTCGGTGGCACCGACCAGCACGATGTTGCGCGGATGCAGCATCGCGTGGATGCTCTTGACGATATCGCTGGCGTCAGCGGGCGGCGCCCATTCGTGGGACACATGAGACGCGGTGCTTGCGAAAGCTTCCATGGAGCCTGCCCTTATCCTTGTTGTCTTTGTTTCCTCTGGCCACGGCGGATCACCGTGAGGCGCGCGATTTTTCATTGTTTTTATGGCGAGGGAAAGGGGGTAGCAACTCATGCTGGCGCAGGTCAGGGCACCGCGCGCAATATCCCGGCAGGCGCAAAATTGATTGCCTATCAGGAACCCGATTCGCGCGGGCGCGAATCCGTTTCGATCAAGGTCGCGTGCAGCAAGTAACGCTCGGACCCCGATGTCAGCGCGTCGAACGGCCAGCAGGTCGACAGCACCAGTTCATGTCGGTCAGTCATCGGATCGATGCCGGATTGATCGAATCGGACCACCGAGCTGCGATCGGCCCGATAGCGAAACATCTTGCCGTCGCTGCGCGTGACGTCGATCTCGTCGCCGATTGTGACATCCCTCAGAAAGCGAAAATGCGTGTCGCGGTGCGCGGAATAGACCGCGACGCCCCGCTCGCCGGCATCGACAGTTTGTTCGACATGGCCGGGGCCGAACGCCAGCGCCTGGCCGCTGCTGCCGGCAAGCGCAATCGCGGAAGCGTGCAGGCGCTTCACCTCGATCCGCGCCACCGGCCAGGTATCGGCCCAGTTCCACGGCTTCACCGGCTGGCCGGTCGCGATGCTCTGCGCGAAGGCGCGCTCCAGCAGCACCTGCGCGAGCAGCGCCTTGGCATGGATATAGGCGCCCTGGCCGAACAGAATCAGGCCGATGAGGGCGAAGCCGAGGGCTGGGATGAAGCGGGGCATTGTTGCGCCTGTTGCTGTCATTCCGGGATGGTCCGAAGGACCAGACCCGGAATCTCGAGATTCTCAGGTGCGCAAGCGCGCACCATAGTTCGATGCTGCGCATCGCCCCGGAATGACATTGCGGGTTGAGGAAGAGTTGCGCGCGCGGCCCCTGGGGGACGGGTGGAAGGCCGCGCGCGCTCTTGAAGGAGGAGGCTGGGGGACACCTCCTCCTTTCATCCGACGTCATTGGGGCGACGTCTGACGCCGGTTGAACACCAGGAGGAGAAGACTGACCGTGAGCAGGATCACGCCCGCGATCATCTTCAGCTCCGCATCGGTCGCGGTCTTCGGCAGCTGGATCGTGCCGGGACCTTGTGTGGCGACCGGTGACCGCTTCAGCGCAGCGAGCTGCACCTTGCCGTCGCCACCGTCGGCGCGCCGCTCGCCCGGTACGGCCGGCAGACTCGGACGCTCGCCGAACACCTTCGCAAAATCCCAGCCGGCGGGCAGGTTGAGCGGGAGTTCGCTCAACTTCAGCGGCTCGCCTTCCGGGCGGCTCGGCGTCTTGTCGACCGCGACAAGGCTGGTCAGCCGCGTCACGAGCTGATGCTCCAGCGCCAGCGCGAGGATGGTCTTGTCGGCGTCCTCGGGGCTCTCCTGCCGCGTGGTGCGCGCGACCTCGGCATCGGCGATCTTGCGGCGCGCCCATAGTTTCGACAGGCCCTTGCCCTCAGCGGCATTCGCGAGCGGCAGCGTCACGCTCCACGAGCGGTCGCCGATGCGGCCCTTGATCTCGACTGAGCCGGCCAGCTTGTCGAGCTTGGCGGCCAGCACCAGCGGCTCGTCGCGATAGACGTCAGGCAGTGCCGACGGCGTCAGGTCGGCCGTCGCCTCGGAGAATTTCGCGGAGAGGCTAGTCACCGCGGGATTTTCCAGCTTGGCGAACAGGCCGCGCATGCGCTCGTCGACCTGCTCGACCGAGCCGATATGGGTGAAGGTGCCGCGGCCGAGTTCGGCGGCGCGCGTCATCAGATAGGTGTTCGGCGCCGAGCCGATGCCGACCATGAAGACGCGCGAGCGGCCGCGCAGCGCGCCGATGGTCTCGAACAATTGCTGCTCGTTGCCGATGGCGCCGTCGGTCAGGAACACGACCTGGCGGACGTAATTGGCGTCGCCATGGTTGGTGTCGGACAGCGCCGCGCGCATCGCCGGCACCATCTCGGTGCCGCCGCGGGCCTGCAGCGCGCTGACGAACGCCGTCGCATTGCCGATATTGGCGCTGTTGGCCGCGACCGGCGACGGGAACAGCGTGTCCATGGTGTCGTCGAACCGGATCACGTTGAAGCGATCGGTCGGCTGCAAGCGGCCGAGCGCGTAAATGAGGCTCGCCTTGGCCTGGATGATCGAGGTGCCGCCCATCGAGCCGGAATTGTCGATCACGAAGATCACTTCGCGCGGCAACGGCTTCTGTTGCGCCTGCTCGACCGACGGCGGGGTGACGAAGGCGAGCAGGTAGTCGGAATTGCCGACATGCTCGCGGAACAGCCCGACCGACGGCGCCTTCTCGGCGGCCGGCTTCCAGGTCAGCTCGAAATCACGATCGGCCGGCACCGGGCCTTCGGCGAGCTTGACGATGCGCGTGGTGCCGTCGGGGCTCTCGATCCTGACCTGGTGGAAATGGCTCTTCACCTCGCCGAGCGCGAAGCCGGCGTTCAGGTGCACCGTGATGTTGGTCGGATTGACCGGCGCATTTTCCGCCGGATCGAGCACTTCGCGCGCAATGCGGTCGCGGTCCGGCACGGGATCGGTTGACGTGGCGCCCCAGCCGTTGCCGTCGGCGCGAAGGTCGACGCTCTGCACCACCGGGCGCGGATTGTAGCGCGGGCCGACCACCATCGGCACCCGCAGCGAGAATTCGCTGCCGTTCTGCTGCACCGGCTCCTGATATTCGATCTGCACCAGCACGGTTTCGCCGGGGCCGATATTGGCGACCGAATTGGTGAAGATGTTGGGCCGCTCCTGTTCGGTCAGTGCGGCCTTCTGGCCGTTCTGCTTGGCCTGCTCGTAGACGGCGCGAGCCTGTTGCCGCTCCTTGATGTCGCCGACCACGACGCGGTCGCCGACCACCATCTTCAGCGTGTCGACCGCGCCGCCCGCCGGCAGCGGATAGACATAGGTCGCCTCCACCCAGTCCTTGGTCGGGTTGCGGAAGATCTGCGTGACGCGGGCGCGGACCGTCGGACCCGACACCGTGAGGTCGACGTCAATGCCGAGCCTGGTCGCGTCGGCATAGCCGTCGTCGGTCTTGAACAGCAGCGAGCCGGAACGCGCATCGCTCGGCCGCAGCACCGCCTGTCGCGGCAGCTCGGCCGACCACACCGGATCGAAGCTCACGAACAAGGCTGCAAAGCCGATCGCCAGCGCGGCCACACCTTCCACCAGAAAGAACAGCGCAATGCGCATCCTGCGCGACAGGCGGATCTGCGGGCTGCTCTCACATGCATCGTAAATCGTCATTTTCGTCACTCCCGAGCGAGGCTTTCGCTGCCTCGCGATCATGGAGAACGGCGGTTTTGGCGCGAGCAGAATGATCGGCAATGATTGGCCGCCGTCCGGCGCGGCCCGCCGCCGCGGGAGGCGGGTTTGTGCGGTTTGGTGATGGATTGTCCGGTCTGCTAGACTGCGCGGAATCAAGGGGAACCGGGCAGGAATCTGGATGCCGACGCCTGACAAGCAGCTATCCGCCGAGCAGAGCCAGCAGGTCGCGGAGACCATCCGCGAGGAAATCGCGCGCCGCCGCATCTCGCGGCAGGCGTTGGCCGAGCAGGCGAAGCTGAGCCTCTCGACGCTGGAGAAGGTGCTCGGCGGCCGCCGCCCGTTCACGCTGGCGACCACCGTGCGGCTGGAGCAGGCGCTGGGTGTGTCCTTACGCAAGCTGCCGGAGACGATCACGGTGGCCGCACCCGCCAATGGCGGGATCGCACCCGACAGCCTCGGGTCTTATTCGCGCCGCGCGGTGGCGCGGATCGAAGGGACCTACATCACGGTGCGGCCGTCGTTCGGCGAGCAGGGCGCGCTCTATGCCTATCGGACGGAGATCACCTGGGACGAGGCGTCGTCGTCGCTCGGCTTCCGCGAAGGCGAGCGGCAGGACGCCGACTATACGCAGTACGGCGAAGTCGCGGTGCCCAACGAATCCGGCTTCGTCTACCTCGTCACAAACAGGCATGGCCAGCATCGCGTGATCACGGTGTCGCGCCCGCGCAATTCCGGCGAGATGTACGGCATCATCACGACGCTGCTCGCCGGCCGCGGCTCGCTGCTGACGCCGGTCGCCGCGCCGATCGCGTTCCTGCCGGTGAAGAACGTGCCCAAGCCAAGCCTCGGCCGGGTGTCGGCGGATGATGCGAACTACGCCGCCTATCGCGAGCATTTGCGTCGAACGATCGATGAGCCGTTCGCGATTTTCTTGCCGGGATGACAACGGCAGAGTTAGGTCCGTCATCCTGAGAGCCTGACTGAAAAATGAGTGAGTGATCTCAGTGGGGTGTGATTCCATCGGATTTGCAGAGATTCGAGGGAGAGCACGATGCCCTGGACCAAGATCACTCGGGAGCAATATCGGCGGGACGATCTGCGTTATGCAAGCGATATGACCGATGCGGAGTGGGCGCTGATCAGACGCCTGTTGCCGCGAGCGAACCGGCGCGGCCGGCCGCGTAAGACGGAGCTGCGTCGTGTGATCGAAGCGATCCTCTATATCGTTTCGACCGGCTGCCAGTGGCGGGCGTTGCCGCAGGAGTTCCCGCCCTATTCGACGGTGCAGGGCTATTTTTATAGATGGCGGGATACAGGCCGGTGGCAGAGGATTGTCAGCGTGCTTGTCCGACGGGCGCGAAAAAAGCTTGGACGGACACCGAAGCCGACGGCAGCCGTGATCGACAGTCAAAGTGCGCCGACCACCCAAGCTGGCGGACCGCGCGGCTACGATGCAGGCAAGCGCATCTACGGCCGCAAGCGGCATATCGTGACGGATACCAATGGCCTCCTCCTCGGGGTTCATGTTCATCCGGCCAACGTTCAGGACTGCCATGGCGCCGTACCGCTGCTGAAGAACGTGCGGATGAACTTCCCCCGGCTGCGCCACGTCTTTGCCGACCGGATCTACCGCGGAAATCAACTCCTCGACGCGCTCTCAGACTGCGGTCCATGGACTGTCGAGATCGTCGAGCGGCCTCAAGGCGTCAAAGGCTTCCAGCTTCTGCCGAGGCGGTGGGTGGTTGAACGCACATTCGCTTGGTTCGGCAGATGCCGCCGCCTCGCCAAGGACTTCGAGGCGACGGTGGCAACCGAAGCTGCCTGGCTGCTGATTGCACACATCAGGCTCCTGACCCGCAGACTTGCCGCTGCTGGTAAGGTTGGGTGACTTATGAGTCAGACTCTGAGGTGCGAGCCTTGCGGCGCGATTACGCCGCTGGGCGAGCCTCGAAGGATGCACGGCCCGTATGCATCGACTCGGGAGAGAGCCCGGCCGTCGACCCTTCGAGACGCCGCTTCGCGGCTCCTCAGGGTGACGGTGAGATAGCTTGCGCGTCGCTCGGCTTCACCCGCGATCCGCAAAAAGCAACGAAGCCGCCCGGATGGGCGGCTTCGCGATGGCTGATGTTTGGTGGCGGTGCGCGTCGCGCTAGCCGCCGGTCTCGGCGCTGATGATGTCACCGAACAGCTCCCACTGCCCGTTCTTGAACTGCATCATCTTGAGCTGCTCGACCGGCGCGAAGTCGGTCGCGCTGGTGTTGATCCTGATGCCGGGGATCAGCGTGTCGGGCGCAAAATCCTTCAGGCTCGCGGCCTGCTTCATCACGTTCTCACGCGTCAGGTTGTCGCCGGCCTGCTTCAGCACCTGCACCATGGTCTGGGCCGCGGCGTAGCCATAGACCAGATTGGCGTCGGCGAGGTTGGCGCCCGGCATGTACTTCTCGGCGAAGGCCATGAACTTCTTCATGCCCTCGTCGTTCTTCCATTGCGGATCGGACGCGTCCTTCAGATAGCCGGCCGACAGCACGCCTTCCGAGGCCTCGAGCCCGGCAGGCTTCATGACCGCGCCGATCGAGATCGAGACGTCGGTCATCACCTGCATCGGCTTCCAATTGAGCTCGGCGATCTTCTTGATCGCCTGCGCCGCGAATTTCGGCGTCGAGATGTTGACGAACACGTCGGCGCCGGTGTCCTTCAGCTTGACGATGTGGGAGTCGATCGAGGGCTCGGTGGTCTCGTAGCTCTCTTCGGCGACGATCTTGACGCTCGACTTGTCGAGGATCTCCTTCAAGCCGACCAGGTAGTCCTTGCCGAAGTCGTCATTGGCGTAGAAGATCGCGACCTTGGCATCCGGCTTGGCCTTCAGGATGTACTTGCCGAAGATCCGCGCCTCGACGCGATAGCTCGGCTGGAAACCCATGGTCCACGGGAAATCCTTCGGATCGTTCCACTTGCTGGCGCCGGTGGCGAGGAACAACTGCGGCACCTTCTTGGCGTTGTGATACTTCTGCACCGCGGTCTGGGTCGGCGTGCCCAGCGCGTTGAACACCAGGAAGACCTCGTCGCTCTCGATCAGCTTGCGGATCTGCTCCACGGTCTTCGGCGGCGAGTAGCCGTCGTCATAGGAGATCCAGTTGATCTTGCGGCCGTTGATGCCGCCCTGGTCGTTGATCATCTTGAAATAGGCTTCTTCGGTCTTGCCGATGACGCCGTAGGCGGAGGCGGGACCGCTATAGGCCTCGACATTGCCGATCTTGATCTCGGTGTCGGAGGCGCCGGTATCATACTTCTTTTGTGCAAAGGCGGCCTGGGTGGAGAGCAGGCAGAGCGCCGTGGCGGCTGCCAGCCGCGACAGTGTTGTTGTTTTCATAAAGGCAATTTCCTCGATTGATCTTGGTTGGGGACTTACGCAACGAACCCGCAGCCGGTCCCGGCAGACGGCAGCGGGGCAATCCTTGTCGGGGCGAATCCCGGAACGCGCGGCGCGCGTCTGGCTCACGCCGCGGTATCGGTTGGCTTCGGCCGGCTGAATTGTTGCCGGAGCGTCGGCTTATGAATTTTGCCTGTCGCGTTCCGCGGCAGGACCTCGATGAATTCGATCAGGCGGGGGCATTTGAACCGCGCCAGATTGGCCTGGCAATGCGCGTGAACCTCGGCCGGGGTCAGCGAATGGCCGGATTTCACGGCGATGATCGCCATGCCGACTTCGCCCCATTGCTCGTCGGGGATGCCGATCACGGCGGCTTCGGCGACGGCGGCCAATTGATGCAGCACGCTCTCGACCTCGGCCGGATAGACGTTCTCGCCGCCCGAGATGTACATGTCCTTCCAGCGGTCGACGATGTAGTAGAAGCCTTCCTCGTCGATCCGCGTGGCGTCGCCGGTGTGCAGCCAGCCGTCGGTGAAGGAGGAGGCATTGGCGTCCGGCCTGTTCCAGTAGCCCGGCGTGATGTTCGGGCCCTTGACCCAGAGCTCGCCGAGCTCGCCGACTGCGGCGTCGCTGCCGTCGGGCCGCACGATGCGGACCTCAGTGTGCAGCACCGGCTTGCCGGAGGAGCCGGCCTTGCGCGCGGCATCCTCGCGGTCGAGCACCATCACCGCCGGCGAGGTCTCGGTCATGCCGTAGCCCTGCTGCAGCGCGACGCCGCGCGCCTCCCAGGTCTTGAGCAGCGGCACCGGCATCGGCGCGCCGCCGACGCCGCCGATCACGAGGCGGCTGAAGTCTGCTGTGGCGAAGGAGGGATGCTGCGCCATGAACTGGTAGATCGCGGGCACGCCGAAGAATACGTTGATGCCTTGCGCCGGGTCGCCGATCAGCTTCAGCGCCTCGCCGGGATCGAAGGCGCGCATGATCAGCACAGTGCCGCCGGCATGCAGCACCGGGTTGGTGTAGCAATTCAGCCCGCCGGTGTGGAACAGCGGCAGCACCGTCAGCAGCACCGAGGCCGGCGAGATGTAGGCGGGGCCGCCGAGATTGACGCAATTCCAGAACGTCATCCCATGCGTGATGATCGCGCCCTTGGGCTGGCCCGTCGTCCCCGAGGTGTACATGATGGTCGAGATGTCATCGAGCATGACCTCCTCGAACCGTTCGAGCGGCGTGGCTGCCGCGATGCCGGCCTCATAGGCGCCGCCCGGGCCGAGCCTCACGGTCGCAGCGACATTGCAGAGCCTTGCCACCGCAAGCGCGGTCTCGGCGAGATCGTCGTCGTGGATCATCACCTTCGGCGCGGCGTCGTCGGTGATGTAGCGCAGCTCGGGAACGGTGAGGCGGGTGTTGAGCGGCAGGAAGATCGCGCCGATCCGGAAGCAGGCGAACTGCACCTCCAGCGTATCCGTCGTGTTCAGCGCCAGCACCGCGACGCGGTCGCCGCTGGCAACCTTGAGCCCATCGCGCAGCCAGGCCGCGAGCCGCGACACGCGGGCGTCGAGCTCCGCATAGTTGAAGCGGCGTCCGCTGGCGAGATCGACAAGCGCCATCTTGTCCGGCGTGCGCCGGCGATGATGCGCGATCCAGTCGTAATAACGAACCGGCAAATTTCCCTCCTCCGGAACGGCAGTCTTGCGCCGCCTGTTCCTGGCTCAATTGATGCCATGAATTGGCAGTGGAGGGGGCGTATAAGGATACTGTCTTGCGTTTAGTGGCTGGCAAATCGCCGGATCGGGCGTCGGCGCCGATGGCAGCCACTCGACGCAAGTGAACCGGGAGAAATCCGGACATCGTCGGAGGGAAGAATCAACGGAGCACGCGGATGGCAAACCCGTTCTACACCGGCGAGCATGAGGCCTTTCGCGAGGTGATGCGGCGCTTTGTTGCCAAAGAAATCGAGCCTTATGCCCATCAATGGGACGAAGACGGCGAGTTTCCGCGCGAGCTCTATGCCAAGGCATCTGCGATCGGGCTGCTCGGCCTCGGCTTCCCGGAAGAATATGGCGGCATCGCCGCCGACCAGTTCATGAAGATCGTGGCCTCGCAGGAGCTGGCGCGGGCCGGCGCCGGCGGCGTCTCCTCGAGCCTGATGAGCCACACCATCGGCTCGCCGCCGATCGCGCGCGCCGCGCGGCCCGAGGTTAAGGCCCGGGTGCTGCCGGACGTGCTCGCTGGCAAGAAGATCTCCGCGCTCGCGATCACCGAGCCGAGCGGCGGCTCCGATGTCGCGAACCTGCGCACCAGGGCGCGGCGTGACGGCGACCATTATGTCGTCTCCGGCGAGAAGACCTTCATCACCTCGGGCATGCGCGCCGACTATCTGACGGTCGCGGTGCGCACCGGCGGCGAAGGTCCCGGCGGCGTCAGCCTGCTGCTGATCGAAGGCAATACGCCGGGCCTGTCCCGCACCAAGCTGAAGAAGATGGGCTGGTGGGCGTCGGATACCGCGACGCTTCACTTCGACGAATGCCGCGTGCCGGTCGAGAACCTGATCGGCGAGGAAGGCCAGGGCTTCAAGATCATCATGCAGAACTTCAACAGCGAGCGCATGGGCATGGCGGCGAGCTGCACCGCCTATGCGCGCGTCTGCCTCGACGAGGCGGTCGCCTATGCCAAGGAGCGCAAGACGTTCGGCAAGCCGATCGCGCAGCACCAGGTGATCAGGCACAAGATCGTCGACATGGCACAGAAGGTCGCGGCCTCGCAGGCGATGCTGGAAATGCTGGCATGGCGGCTCGGCCAGGGCGAAAGCCCGGTCGCCGAGATCTGCATGATGAAGAATCAGGCGACCCAGACCATGGCGCATTGCGCCTCCGAGGCGGTGCAGATCTTCGGCGGCGCCGGCTTCATGCGCGGCGTCAAGGTCGAGCGCATCTACCGCGAGGTCAAGGTCAACGCCATCGGCGGCGGCACCGAGGAGATCATGAAGGACCTCGCGAGCCGGCAGATGGGGTTGTGATCGCGTCAGGTGATGATGTGGTCGCGGCGAAAAGGCGGATTGTGAACCCTCCCCCTGAAAGGGGGAGGGCAGGGTGGGGGTCAAGCCGCGCGTTCGACTGCTAGCTTGCGTTCCGACCTCCCCCTTTCAGGGGGGGGTGAGAAGGAAAGGTCATTCCGGGGCGCGCGCCAGCGCGAACCCGGAATCCAGAGGTAATGGATCGAGATTCCGGGTTCGATGCTTCGCATCGCCCCGGAATGACAAAGGATGGTTCGAGAACATGCTCTTCACCGCCGACCACGACGAACCGCGCCGCGCTCTACAAAAGTTCATCGCGGCCGAGATCAATCCCCATGTCGACGAATGGGAGAAGGCCGACATCTTCCCGGCGCATGAGCTGTTCAAGAAGCTCGGCGATCTCGGCTTCCTCGGCCTCAACAAGCCGGTCGAGTTCGGCGGCCAGGGCCTGGATTATTCCTACGCGCTGATGATGGCCGAGGAGTTGGGGGCTATCACCTGCGGCGGCGTGCCGATGGCGATCGGGGTGCAGACCGACATGGCGACGCCCGCGCTGGCGCGGTTCGGCTCCGACGAGGTGCGGCGCGAATTCCTGGTGCCGGCGATCGCCGGCGATCAGGTCGCGTGCATCGGCGTCTCCGAGCCCGGCGCCGGCTCCGACGTCGCGTCGATCAAGACCAGTGCGCGCGCCGACGGCGACGACTACGTCATCAATGGCGGCAAGATGTGGATCACCAACGGCACCCAGGCCGACTGGATCTGCCTGCTCGCCAACACCAGCGACGGCCCGGTCCATCGCAACAAGTCGCTGATCTGTGTGCCCATGAAGACCAAGGGCGTGCAGATCGCGCGCAAGCTCGACAAGCTCGGCATGCGTTCGTCGGATACGGCGCAGATCTTCTTCGACAATGTCCGGGTCCCCAAGCGTAACCGGATCGGCGAGGAGGGCCGGGGCTTCACCTACCAGATGATCCAGTTCCAGGAGGAGCGGCTGTGGGGTGCGGCCGCCTGCCTGAAGGCGCATGAATTCATCATCAACGAGACCATCGACTACACTCGCAACCGCAAGGCGTTCGGCGGCTCGATCCTCGACAACCAGGTGGTGCACTTCAAGCTCGCGGAAATGCAGACCGAGGTCGAGCTGCTGCGCTCGCTGATCTATCGTGCCGGCGAGGCGCTGGTGGCCGGCGAGGACGTGACGCGGCTCGCGACCATGGCCAAGCTGAAGGCCGGCCGGCTCGGCCGCGAGCTTACCGATGCCTGCCTGCAATATTGGGGCGGCATGGGTTTCACCAACGAGACGCCGGTCAGCCGCGCCTATCGCGACAGCCGCCTGACCTCGATCGGCGGCGGCGCCGACGAGGTCATGCTCATGGTATTGTGCAAGATGATGGGCACGCTGCCTGGCCTGAAGCAAAAGGGAAACGCCTGATGATCACGCTCTATCACTGCGACGCCGCGCGCTCGTTCCGTCCGCTGTGGATGCTGGAGGAGCTCGGGCTACCCTATGAGCTCAAGATGCTGCCGTTCCCGCCGCGCGTGTTCGCCAAGGAATATCTCGGCATCAATCCGCTCGGCACCATCCCGTTCATGATCGATGGCGAGACCAGGATGACGGAGTCCTCCGGCATCTGCCATTATCTCGGCACCAAATACGGCCCGACGCCGCTGATCGTCGGCGTCGACGAGCCGGCCTATGGCGCGTTCCTGAACTGGATGTATTTTTCCGACGCGACGCTGACCTTCCCGCAGACGCTGGTGCTCCGCTACAGCCAGCTTGAGCCGGAGGAGCGGCGCAACCCGCAGGTCTCGGGCGATTATGCAAAATGGTTCCTGGGCCGCCTGCGCGCGGTCGAGGCCGCCGCCGCGAAGTCGGAATTCCTCTGCGCGGAACGCTTCACCGCGGCCGACATCGCCAACGGTTATGCGCTCCGTCTCGCCAGCAATATCGGCCTCGCCAAGGATTTCGGGCCGAATGTCGCGGCCTATTGGGCGCGGCTGCAGCAGCGCGACGGTTACCAGCGCGCGGTCGCGGCGGAGCAAAAAGCCGGTCAGGAACAGAACGTTGCGCCGCGGGCGCGGCTTTAGCGCTCGTCATTCCGGGATGGTGCGTTAGCACCAGACCCGGAATCTCGAGATTCCGGGTTCGATGCTGTCGCATCGCCCCGGAATGACGACGTTTCGTTGCAGTGACAGCGTGCGAATTTGCGTTATGGTAGCTCCGCCGCAGCGGCCCAAAGAGCCGCGCGAGGAGGAACCGCCATGGACGCGATCGTGGACGCGAAGTGCCAGAGCTCCAGCCAGCAATCCGGTCACCGGATGCTGATCACGCCGGAACGGGTGTTCTATGCCGGGCTGCTTGGACGCCCGCGCGAGCGCTGTCCCGGTGCATTCCATGTCTATGTCGCGATCCGCGACGGCTTGCATCTGTCGACCAGCGAAGGCCGCGAGTCGCATGGCGAGCTCGCGGTGACGATGCCGAACCTGCGCCACACCATCACCAGCGAATATCGCTCGGCGATCTGCGTCGCGATCGAGCCGGAAAGCGTGCCCGACGGCACGCTCGAAGCCGTCGCCCGCCGTCTGCAAGGATCGGACTCCCATCTGTTCGCCAATCGCATTCGCAACGCTTATGCGACGCTCGCCGAGATGCAGCATCGCGACGCGATCGCGAATGCCGAGTTCGACACCATGTGCTTCGGCGACGCGCTGCCGCAGCGCGTGCTCGATCCGCGTGTCGTGCGCGCGATCGGCCGCATCGGGCAATTCTCCGGCGAGCCGGTGACCGCGGCAGGCTGCGCCGCCGAGGCCGGGCTATCGCCCTCGCGCTTCCTGCATCTGTTCAAGGAGGAGACCGGGATCTCGTTCCGCTCCTTCCGCGCCTGGAAGCGCGCGCGGCATCTGCTGCACTTCGCCAACCAGGACATCAACCTCGCGCATCTCGCGCAGGATATCGGCTATCCCGATAGCACGCATTTCAGCCACTCGATCCGCCGCTTCTATGGCTTGAAGCCGCGCGCGATCTTCTCCGGCTCGCGGGACCTTGCGATCTACCGCACCGGGCAAACCGCGAGCGAGCGCGCGCTGACTTAACCATCCGTCGTCCCGGCGAAAGCCGGGACCCATACCGCGTGATCTATCCGTGACGCGGGATGGCAGAGATCTCGCGAAGCAATTGACGGCTGTGGTTATGGGTCCCGGCTTTCGCCGGGATGACACTTGGGTTGTTCTGCGTTCACAAGTTCGCGCCCTGAATCACCTCGCCGAACCGCAGCCAGCCCGGACCTTCGATCCGTTGCAGCTGAAGCTGCTGCAGCGGGTGATGATTGGTCGGGCTGGTGTTGACGCGGATGCCGGGCAACAGCGTCGGCACCTCGATGTCCTTCAGGTTGTTGGCCTGCGCCATGATGTTGTCGCGCGTGAAATTGCCCTTGCACTGCTCGAGCACGATCTTCAGCACCTGCGCCACCGTGTAGGCGTAGAGGTTGTAGCCTTCCTTCGGATTGCCGTCGGGGAAGTACTTCTCCATGAAGGCGAGGAAGTTCTTCACGCCGGGATCATTGGCCCAGGCGGGATCGGCGACGTCCTTGACATAGGCCGACGAGATCGTGCCCTGCGACTTGTCGAGGCCGACAGGCGCGATGGTCGAGGAGATCGAGGCGGCGCCGCTGGCGATGAAGTGCATCGGCTTCCAGCCGAGCTCATAGATCTTGCGGATCGACTGCGCGCAGAACTTTGCCGTGGTGCCGGAGATCAGCACATCTGGGTTGCCGCCGCGCAGCGCAACGATCTGGGAATCGATCGTGGGATCGGTAACCTCGTGCGAGGCCACCACGGCCGCGGTCGCGAACCGCTCGCCGAGCACGTCCTTGGCTCCGGCGACGAAATCCTTGCCGAGGTCGTCGTTCTGGTAGAGCACCGCGAATTTCGCGTTCTTGTTCTGGCTCAGTGCATACTTGACGAACACCTGCGCCTCGGTCCGCGCGCTCGGCGCAAAGCCCATGGTCCAGGGATAGGTCTTGTAGTCGCCCCATTTGTCGCCATTCACCGACAGGAACAAGTGCGGCACCTTGGCGGCGTTGATGTATTTGACGACCGACGAGTTCGGCGCGGTGCCGAGCATGTTGAACAGAAAGGCGACATTGTCGCTTTCGATCAGTCGGCGCACCTGCTCGACCGTCTTCGCCGGGTTGAACGCATCGTCATAGTAGATGTACTTGATCTGCCGGCCGGCGATGCCGCCCTGCTCGTTCAGCATCTTGAAATAGGCTTCCTGGCAGCGCGCCTGCACGCCGAGCGCGGACACCGGGCCGCTGAGCGAAGTGGTGCTGCCGATCCTGATCTCGGTCGCGGTGACGCCTGGCGTGTCGTCGGCCAGCGACGGCTTAAGACCCGCGACCGCGGCAAGTCCCGCGCCTGCCGCGCCGGTGAGCCATGTGCGCCGGTTGATCGAGACCATGACGTTCTCCCCGTGATGCCGGCTTGTTGCGCCGCTTCTGCTTAGAACCAAGGTTAGGCATGACGCTTGTGCCGCGTCTTGTGTTAACCGGCTGGCGACGGATTGTGCCGTGAGCGCATCCACTTAGCCAGTCAACGCAAGATGGCGCGAAGGCAAAGTTCTCATCATGGCGAAATCAGCAGCGCATGTGCGCTGCAAAGCGGACAAGAGACCCATGAGCGACAAGGCCGTCATCACCTGCGCGCTGAACGGCGTGCTTACCGACCCGAAGCAGCACAACGTTCCGGTGACGCCGGAACAGATGGCGCGCGAGGCCAAGGCCGCGTTCAACGCCGGCGCCAGCATCATGCACATCCATCTGCGGCAGCAGGAGCCGAACAAGGGCCACCTGCCGTCGTGGGATGTCGGCGTCAGCAAGGAGATCCAGCAGGCGATCCGCGAGGCCTGCCCCGGCGTGATCATCAACCACACCACCGGTACCTCTGGCCCGAACTACCAGGGCGCGCTCGATTGCGTGCGCGAGACCAGGCCCGAGATCGCCGCCTGCAACGCCGGCTCGCTGAATTATCTGAAGGTGAAAGCCGACAACACCTGGGCCTGGCCGCCCATGATGTTCGATAACGCGGTCGAGAAGGTGCAGGACTATCTCGACGTGATGAAGGCGGCCGGCACCATTCCCGAATTCGAGTGCTTCGATGTCGGCATCGTGCGTTGCGTTGGCATGTACCGGCAGACCGGGATGTATTCCGGTCCGCTCGAATACAATTTCGTGATGGGCGTCGCCTCGGGCATGCCGGCCGATCCGGAGCTGTTGCCGATCCTCCTGAAGCTGAAGGTGCCGGAGGCGCATTGGCAGGTCACCGCGATCGGCCGCGCCGAGATCTGGCCGCTGCACCAGCGCGCCGCCGACCTCGGCGGCCATCTGCGCAGCGGGCTCGAGGATACGTTCTATCTCGGCGACGGCACCAAGGTGACGTCGAACGGGCAACTCGTCGAAGGGCTCGCCGCCTGCGCGCGCCGCGCCGGCCGCGAGATTGCGAGCCCGGCGGAAGCTCGGCAGATTTTTGGAACGCGACACTGACCGTCATTCCGGGGCACGCGAAGCGTGAACCCGGAATCTCGCGCCACACCTCTGGATTCCGGGTCTGCGCTTCGCGCATCCCGGAATGACGGAGCCCGGGAGGAGAAACGCATGCACAATCTCGCAGCAACCGGCGGCGTCACCGGGCCGGGTCGTATCGGCCGGGTCGCGATCGGCGACCTGTTGAAGCGCGCCGCGCGGCGGTTTCCGGATCGCATCGCGCTGACCGACGGCAGCAGGCAGGTCACCTTCACCGAACTCGAGCGCGACGCCAATCGCTTCGCCAATCATCTGGTGCAGCGCGGGCTGAAGCCGGGCGAGAAGATTTCGACCATCTGCAACAACTCTGTCGAATTCGTCAAAGCGCTGTTTGGCATTCACCGCGCCGGGCTGGTCTGGGTGCCCATCAACACCATGCTCGGACCGGCTGATATGGACTACATCCTCGGCCATGCCGAGGTGCGTTTCGCCATCATCGATGACGCCCTTCATGCCCAGGCCGACCGCCGCGCCGCGCTGGAAGCGCGCGGCATGGAGATGATCGCGATCGATCTGACCGGCAATGCCGGCAAGACCGGATTGCAGGAGTTCAACGGTCTGCTGGAGGGACAGTCCGATATCGAGCCTGACATCGAGATCAACGACCGCGACCTCGCGATGATCATCTATACGTCAGGCACGACCTCGCGGCCGAAGGGCGCGATGCATTGCCACCTCGCCGTTGTCATGGCCGTGATGAGCAACTGTATCGAGATGCAGCTCTCGCGAGATGACGGAATCACCGGGCAGTTTCCGCTGTTCCACTGCGCCGGCCACGTGCTGCTGCTCAGCTATCTCTCGGTCGGCGGCCGCATGGCGCTGATGCGCGGCTTCGATCCGGTGGTTTGCATGGAGGCGATCGTCCGCGACAAGCTCACCGTGTTCGTTGGCCTGTCCTTGATGTATCAGGCGATCCTCGATCATCCGCGCCGCCGCGACTACGACCTGTCGGGCCTGCGCTGCTGCATCTACACCATGGCGCCGATGGGCAAGCCGTTGCTCGAGCGCGCCATGGCCGATCTCTGTCCGAACTTCGTGCTGTCCAGCGGCCAGACCGAGATGTATCCGGCGACGACGATGTCCCGCCCGGAGGTGCAGCTCGACCGCTACGGCAACTATTGGGGCGAATCGCTGATCGTCAACGAGACCGCGATCATGGACGACAATGGCAACCTGCTTCCGCGCGGCGAGATCGGCGAGCTGGTGCATCGCGGGCCCAACGTGATGATGGGCTACTACAAGGACCCCAAATCGACCGAGGAGGCGCGCAAGTTCGGTTGGCACCATACCGGCGATCTAGCCTTGATCGACGGCAATGGCGAGGTGCTGTTCCTTGACCGCAAGAAGGATATGATCAAGTCGGGCGGCGAGAACGTTGCCTCCGTCAAGATCGAGGAGACGTTGCTGGCGCACCCCGCCGTGCAGAACGCCGCCGTGGTCGGCCTGCCGCATCCGCAATGGGGCGAGGCGGTCTCCGCTTTCGTCAAGCTGAAGCCCGGCGCGGTGGCCGACGAGGCCGGCATCGAGGCGCATTGCAGAAAGCATCTCGGTGGCTTCCAGGTGCCGAAGCTGGTGCGTATCCTCGAGGAGATGCCGATGACCGCGACCGGCAAGCTGCGCAAGGTCGAGCTGCGGCAGCAATACAGTGGGCATTTTGTGGAGCGCGCCTAGTGGCCATCATCGAGAACACGATTTCCACCGGCAGCGCCGCCTTCCAGGGCAATCGCGACGGCATGCTGGCGCTGATCGCCCGGATGCGCGCCCTGGAGGAGCGGACGCGCGCAGCCTCCGCCGCGGCAAAGGACCGGTTCCACAAGCGCGGCCAGCTGTTGCCGCGCGAGCGCGTCGCGCTGGTGCTCGATCCCGGTTCGCCCTTCCTCGAGCTGTCGACGCTCGCCGGCTACATGTTCGACGTAGCGGATGCGGACAAGAGCGTGCCCGGCGGCGGACTGGTCGCCGGCATCGGCTTCGTCTCCGGCATCCGCTGCATGGTCAGCGCCAATGATGCGGGCATCGACGCGGGCGCATTGCAGCCTTACGGCCTCGACAAGACGCTGCGGGTGCAGGAGCTCGCGCTGGAGAACAAGTTGCCCTATGTGCAGCTGGTCGAAAGCGCCGGCGCCAATCTGCTGCGCTACCGCGTCGAGGACTTCGTCCGTGGCGGCAACATCTTCCGCAACCTGGCGCGGCTGTCGGCGGCAGGGCTTCCCGTCGTTACCGTCACCCACGGCTCCTCGACCGCGGGCGGTGCCTACCAGACGGGCCTGTCCGACTACATCGTGATGGTGCGCGGCCGCACCCGCGCCTTCCTCGCCGGGCCGCCTCTGCTCAAGGC
Source organism: Bradyrhizobium sp. USDA 4538 (assembly GCF_024171045.1). Taxonomy (NCBI): domain Bacteria; kingdom Pseudomonadati; phylum Pseudomonadota; class Alphaproteobacteria; order Hyphomicrobiales; family Nitrobacteraceae; genus Bradyrhizobium; species Bradyrhizobium sp. USDA 4538. The sequence goes on along the minus strand of NZ_JALJZE010000001.1, from coordinate 3,212,765 downwards.
CGCCACCGGCGAGATCGCGACCGAGGAGGAGCTCGGCGGCGCCGAGATGCACACCCAGGTCTCGGGCCTTGGCGATTATCTCGCCGAGGACGACCGCGACGCGCTGCGCATCGCGCGCGACATCATGGCCAAGTTGCCTTGGGACCGGCCGGCACCGGCGCCGGCCGCGTTCAAACCGCCGCGTTACGACGCGGAGGAACTGCTCGGCATCATGCCGATGGACCACAAGCGTCCCGTCGACATGCGCCAGACAATCGCGCGCTTCGTCGACGATTCCGACTTCACCGAGTTCGGCGCCAATTACGGTCCGGCGACGGTCTGCGGCCAAGCCCGCATCCAGGGGCAAGCGATCGGCATCATCACCAATAATGGCCCGCTCGACGTGCCCGGCGCCAACAAGGCGACGCATTTCATCCAGGCCTGCTGCCAGTCGCGCACGCCGATCCTCTACATGAACAACACCACCGGCTACATGGTGGGCAAGGCCTATGAAGAGGCCGGCATGATCAAGCACGGCTCCAAGATGATCCAGGCGGTGACCTCGGCGACGGTGCCGCAGATCACCCTGTATTGCGGGGCCTCGTTCGGCGCCGGCAATTACGGCATGTGCGGGCGCGGTTTCCACCCGCGCTTCTGCTTCTCCTGGCCCAACGCCAAGACCGCCGTGATGGGCGGCGAGCAGGCCGCTGAAACCATGGCGATCGTGACTGAGGCCGCCGCCGCGCGGCGCGGCAAGCCGATCGAGAAGGAGAAGCTGGACGCGATGAAGGCGCAGATCACCGGGGTGTTCGACAGCCAGATGGACGTGTTCTCGACCAGCGCCCGGGTGCTCGACGACGGCGTGATCGATCCGCGCGACACGCGGACGGTGCTGTCAGAGGTGCTTTCGATCTGCCGCGAGGCCGAGGCCCGCAGCCCGCAGCGCATGCAGTTCTCGGTGGCGCGGCCATGAGCGGGGCAATCGTGAAGCGGACGCCGTTCTTCAAGATCCTGATCGCCAATCGCGGCGAGATCGCGCTGCGCATCATGCGATCGGCACGGCGGCTCGGCCATGGCGTCGTCGCGGTCTATTCGGACGCCGACCGTGACGCGCTGCATGTGCGCGAGGCCGACCAGGCGGTGCGGATCGGCGAGGCGCTGCCGGCGCAATCCTATCTGAAGATCGACGCGATCATCGCCGCCGCCAAGGCGAGCGGCGCCGGCGCAGTGCATCCCGGCTATGGCTTCCTCGCCGAGAACGAGGATTTTGCGCGGGCCTGCCGCGATGCGGGTCTGGTGTTCATCGGTCCGTCGCCGGAAGCGATCCTTGCGATGGGCAACAAGGCCGGCGCCAAGGAGATCATGCAGAAGACCGGCGTGCCCTGCGTGCCCGGCTATCAGGGCGCCGACCAGAGCGATGCCGTGATGCTGGCGGAAGCGAGGGCCATTGGTTTTCCGGTCATGATCAAGGCGGTCGCCGGCGGCGGCGGCCGCGGCATGCGGCTGGTCACCGATGCGGCGGCATTTCCCGACGGGCTGCGCAGTGCGCGGTCGGAGGCGCAGGGCGCGTTCGGCGATCCCACCGTCATTCTGGAGCGCGCGATCGTCAATCCCCGCCACATCGAAATCCAGGTGTTCGGCGACCGCCATGGCAACGCCATCCATCTCGGCGAGCGCGATTGCTCGGTGCAGCGGCGGCACCAGAAGCTGGTCGAGGAGGCGCCGTCGCCGGCGGTGACGCCGGAGCTGCGCGCGCGGATGGGCGCGGTCGCGGTGCAGGCGGTCAAGGCGATCGGCTACGAGGGTGCGGGCACGCTGGAATTTTTGCTCGATCGCGCCGGAAATTTCTACTTCATGGAGATGAACACGCGGCTGCAGGTCGAGCATCCCGTCACCGAGGCGATCACCGGGCTCGATCTGGTCGAATTGCAGCTGCGTGTCGCCAGTGGCGCGCCGCTCGGCTTGACCCAGGAGGACGTCAAGTTCTCCGGCCATGCCATCGAGGTCCGGCTCTGCTCGGAGGATGCCGGGCATGATTTCATGCCGCAATCCGGCCGGATGGCGCGGTGGCAGATGCCTGATGGCATCCGCGTCGAGCACGCGCTGCAGTCCGGCTCGGAGATTCCGCCGTTCTACGATTCGATGATCGCCAAGGTCATCAGCCATGGCACGACCCGCGAGGAGGCACGCGGCAAGCTGATCTGCGCCCTGGAGCAGCTCACGGCCTTCGGCGTCACCACCAACCAGGGTTTTCTGATCGACTGCTTGCGCCATCCGGTCTTTGCCAGGGGCGAGGCGACCACGGCCTTCATCGGCGACAACCGCGATGCACTGCTGGCGGTCCGGCCCGATCGCGGCAGCGATCTCGCGCTTGCGGCGCTGCTGCTTTACGTCACCAATCCCCACGCTCCGCCATGGCAGCGCGGCCGGTCGCTCGCAGCGACATTCCCGCTCGGCCTGCGGATCGATCTCGGCCACGGCGTGCAGGAGATCGAGATTGTCCGCGAGCGCGACGGCAGCTACATCGCGACCCGCAACGGCGATCGCTTCAGCTTCGTGATCGACGAGCTTGGTCAAGACAGCATCCGCTTCCACCACGATGGGGTGATGGAGCATGCCCAATTTCTGCGCGATGGCGACCGGCTCTATATCCTGCATCGCGGCGTCACGCTGTCGGTGCGCGATCTCACCCTCGCGCCGCCGGAGAGCGCGACGGCGGCCGGCGGTGACGGCAAGGTCCGCGCCGCCATGAACGGCCGGGTCGTCGCGGTGCTGGTGAAGCCGGGCGACAAGGTCGCGGCCGGCCAGCCGGTGATGACGCTGGAAGCGATGAAGATGGAGCATGTCCACACCGCCGGCGTCGCGGGCACGGTGTCGTCGATCGATGTCGCCGAGGGCGAGCAGGTGACGACGGGGAAGATCGTGGTGGAGATCGAGGCGGCGGCATAAAGACTGTCGTCCCGGCGAAAGCCGGGAGGTGGATTCACATTCGAAGTGCAACACTTGAGCAAAGGACTCGGCAGGCGTGCGGTAGTCAAGGCATTTGCGCGGGGTGTTGTTGTAGGCGGCGATGAACTGGCGGAACCTGGCGGTCGAGAGGGTTACGAGATCCGTCTTGCGGGGAATAAAGCGGCGCATCCTGCCGATGGCGTTCTCGATGCCACCCTTCTGCCAGGGGGCATGGGGATCGCAGAAGAAGGTCGCGATCGAGAGGCGGTGCAGCGCCAGGTGACCGGCGAACTCGGTGCCGTTGTCGAAGGTAACGCTCTGGCGCAGCTCTTGTGGAAGGGGCGCGAAGAAGCCCACGAGATGGCGGGCGACACCGCGCGCGACCTTGCTGGCAAGGCGGATGCCGAGCAGCAGCCGCGAGGTGCGCTCGTGCACGGTCAGCACGGCCTGACCGTATTTCGAGAACATCATCAGGTCGGCCTCCCAGTGTCCGGGCACGCTGCGGTCGGCCGCTTCGAGCGGCCGATTTGCCAAGGATACACGGCCTTCGATGAAGCTTGCGGGGCTGCCGCCCCGCTTGCCGCGGCAGCCGCGCTTGCTCTTGGCGCGCGGCAGATAGCGCCGCCAGTTGAAGTCCGTGGTGCGCCTGAGTTGGCCATAGATGAAGCGGTAGATGGTCTCGTGGGAGATCACCTTGCGCCCGTGCTCGCGGGCCAGCCGGCCAGCGACCTGCTCGGGCGACCAGCCGCGGCGAAGGCGTTGCAACACCGCGCGGCGCAGGCCGGGCTCCCGTTCGAGGCGTCCGCCCGTCCAGCGCCGCGCTCGCATCTGGTGCTGGGCATAGCTCGGCTTGTAGCCGACCTGGCTCCCCCGATTGCGCCTCAGTTCCCGCGAGATCGTTGATGGCGAGCGATCCAGAGCTGCCGCGATTTGCCGGACCGAGCTGCCATTGGCCGATAGGCAGGCAATCTCGCATCGGTCGTCCAGAGAGAGCTGCTTGTAAGTCCGCCCCATGGCAACACCTCCTCAAGGAAGTGTTGCACTTCGTTTGTGAACTCAGGGGACCCATAACCACAGGGTTGAGTCGTTAGAAAGCTGTGGCCCCAGCGTCGTGCAACAATGACCTTCGGTGGCTATGGGTCCCGGCTTTCGCCGGGACGACATCGAGTATGTTGCGTCATCGAGAGTCATACATTCACGGCCTCTCAGGGGCACGCTGATAGGTTTGAATGCGCAGCCCTAATGCGCCGTACCCGACGCCTGTGGAGCGGCTTGCGGCGCCGTCTTGCCTTTCTTCGCCTTGCGCCAGTTCTCAAAACTCTGCACCACGACGAAGAACGCCGGCACGAACAGCACGGCGAGGCAGGTCGAGGCGATCATGCCGGAGAACACGGTGATGCCGATCGACTTGCGGGCGTTGGCGCCGGCGCCGGTCGCGATCACCAGCGGCAGCACGCCGAGGATGAAGGCAAACGACGTCATCAGGATCGGCCGGAATCTCGCGCGTGCCGCGTCGATCGCCGCATCCAGCACCGACCGTCCGTCGCGCAGATGACGTTCCAGCGCGACCTCGACGATCAGGATCGCGTTCTTGGCCGACAGCGCGATCAGCAGGATGGTGCCGATCTGGGTGTAGAGGTTGTTCTCGATATTCAGGCTCAGCAGCACCAGCGTCGGGCCGAGCAGCGACAGCGGTACGGCCAGGATCACCGAGATCGGCGCGTACCAGCTCTCATATTGCCCGGCGAGCACCAGATAGACCAGGAGCAGCGCCAGCGCGAACACGTAGTAGATCTGGCTGCCGACCTCCTTCTCCTGGTACGACATCGCCGTCCACTCAAAACCCGAGCCGGGCGGCAGCGTCTTTGCCGCGATCTCCTCCATCAGCGCCATCGACTGGCCGGACGAGTAACCCTGCGCCGGCAGCCCGATGATGGAGGCGGACGGATAGAGGTTGTAGAGGCTGATCAGCGACGGTCCGATCGAGGGCGTGATCTTGGCGACCGTTCCGAGCGGGATCATGTCGCCGTTGCTGTTGCGCACCATCATATTCTCGATGTCGCGCAGGCTCAGGCGGTACTGTGCCTCGGCCTGGGTATAGACCTGGAAGGTGCGGCCGAACTTGGTGAACTGGTTGACGTAGCTGGCGCCGAGATAGGACGACAGCGCCGCGAAGATCTGGTCGGGGGTGACGTGCAGGGTCTGCGTCTTGATGCGATCGACGTCGACGTCGAACTGCGGCACCATCGAGCGGAACGACGACTGGACCCGCTGCAGCGCGCTCTGGGTCTGCGCATTGGCCACGATCGCCCCCGTGACCGCCTGCAGCTTGCCGTAGTCGGCATTCCCGTCGCGCAGCTCGATCTGCATGGCAAAGCCGGCGGCGTTGCCGATGCCCTGGATCGGCGGCGGCGGGATCACCAGGATGCGCGCCTCCGGGATCACCGCGAGCTTGTCGTTGAGCCCGTAGACCAGCGAGCGCAGGTCCTCGCCCGGCCCGCGCGCGCTCCAGTCCTTCAGGATCAGATAGGCGACGCCGGCATTGGCGAGGCTCGAGGAATTGTCCAGCGCCGAGATGCCGGCGATGCTGATCACCTGGTCGACGCCGGGGGTCTTGCCGGCGATCGTGGTGACCTCGTCGAGCACGTGCTGGGTGCGGTCGAGGGCCGCGCCGTCGGGCAATTGCACCGCGGCGAGCAGATAGCCCTGGTCCTCGATCGGAATGAATCCGGTCGGCACCCGCGACAGGCCGTAGCCGGCAAGCCCGATGATGACAAGCGCAACGGCGACCGAGGTCTTGGCATGCCCGGCGATGCCGCTGACCAGCCGTGTGTAGCCGCGCTCCAGCCGGTCATAGACCGCGTTGAAGCCGCGATAGAAGAAATTGCGCTGCTCGGGCGGCGCGGGAGGACGCAGCCATAGCGCGCATTGTGTCGGCTTCAGCGTCGCGGCGTTGACGGCGCTGAGCAGCGCGGTGGCGGCGATCACCAGCGCGAATTGCGCGTACATCCGCCCGGTCAGCCCGGGCAGGAACGCCGCCGGCAGGAACACCGAGATCAAGACCAGCGTGATGCCGACGATCGGCGCGAACAATTCGTCCATCGCCTTGATCGCGGCGTCGTGGCCCGACATGCCGCGCTCGATATTGTGCGCCGCGCCCTCGACCACGACGATGGCGTCGTCGACCACGATGCCGATCGCCAGCACGATCGCAAACAGCGTCGACAGGTTGATGGTGAAGCCGAGCGCGGCCATGGCCGCGAACGCGCCGATGATCGTGACCGGCACGGTGGTTGCCGGCACCAGCATCGCCCGCCAGTCCTGCAGGAAGACCAGGATCACGACCAGCACCAGCAGGCCGGCCTCGAACAGGGTCTTGTAGACCTCCTGGATCGAGGCGTTGACGAATTTGGTGGTGTCGAACGGCGTGTCGTATTTGATGTCCTGCGGGAACTGCCTGGCGAGCTCCGCCATCTTCTTCTCGACGGCCTTCTCGACCTGCAAGGCATTGGCGCCCGGCGACTGGAACACGCCGATGCCGGTCGCGGGCTTCTGGTTCAGCGAGAAGATCTGGCTGTAGGTCTGCGCGCCGAGCTCGACCCAGCCGACGTCGCGGACCCGGGTGACGTCGCCGACATTGCCTGTCTTGACGATGATGTCCTCGAACTGGCTCTTGTCGTCGAGCCGGCCGTTGACGTTCAGCGTGTACTGGAACGCCTGGCCCGCCGGCGTCGGCGGCGCGCCGACCTGGCCGGCGGTGACCTGCTGGCTCTGCTGCTGGATCGCCTGGATGACGTCCTGCGGCACCAGCCCGCGCACCTGCAGCTTGTTCGGATCGAGCCAGACCCGCATCGAATATTGCCCGGCGCCGAACACCGTGACGTTGCCGACACCCGGCAGGCGCGACAGCTCGTCCCGGATGTTGATGGTGGCGTAGTTCGACAGGAACAGGCTGTCATAGGTTTTGTTCGGCGAGGTCAGCGTCACGAACAGCAGGATCGAGGTCGACCGCTTCTGGACCGTGACGCCCTGGTTCTGCACCGAGGTCGGCAGCTGCGACAGCGCGCTGGAGACACGGTTCTGCACCAGCACCTGCGCGAAATTGAGATCGGTGCCGATCTTGAAGGTCACCGTCAGCGTATAGGTGCCGTCGGCGCCGCTGTAGGACTGCATGTACAGCATGTCCTCGACGCCGTTGACCTGCTGCTCGATCGGCAGCGCCACGGTGTCGACCACCGTTTTGGCCGAGGCGCCGGGATAGCGCGTCGTCACCTGCACCGTCGGCGGCACCACGTCGGGATATTGCGCGACCGCGAGGTTGTACAACGCCACGCCGCCGATCAGGATCATCAGGATCGCGATGACGTTGGAAAGGACCGGGCGCTCGATGAAGAATTTCGAGATCATGGCGCGTGCGTCCTATTTGGCGGCTGTCGGCGCCGCGTCGGCCTTCTGCACCTGCGGATCGACCTTCTGCCCGGGGATCGCGCGCAGCAATCCGGCGGTCACGATGCGGTCATCCGGCTTCAGGCCGCTCTCGATGACGCGCAGCCCCTCATCGAGCGGACCGGTCGTCACCTTGCGCTGCTCGACCACATTCTCGGCATTGACGACCAGCACGTAGCGGCCGGCCTGGTCGCTGCCGATCGCGACGTCGGGCACCAGCAGCGCGTTGTCCTGCTTGTCGAACGGCACGCGAACGCGGACATAGAAGCCGGGCAGCAAAGTGCGGTCCGGATTTGCGAACACGCCGCGGACCGCGAGCGTGCCGGTCGACTGGTTGAGGGTCGGCGAGATGTAATCAAGCTTGCCCTTGTGCGGATAGCCGGTCTCGGTCTGCAGGCCGACCTCGACCGGCAACTGCCTGAGCTCGTTGACCGACAGACCACGACGGCGCGCTTCATCCCGCACGCGCTGCACGTCCTGTTCGTTGACGTTGAAATTCACATAGATCGGATCGAGCTGCACGATGGTGGCAAGCTGCGTCGGCGACGTCACGCCGACCAGCTCGCCGATCGAGACCAGGTGATTGCTGACGATGCCGTCGAACGGCGCGGCCACGTTGGTGTAGCCGTAGTTGACCGCCGCGATCCTGGTGTTGACCTGGGCCTGCTGCAGGCTGGCCTGGGCGTTGTCCCGGGTGGACGTCGAGGTATCAAGGGTCGCCTGCGAGACCGCCTGCCGCTGCACCAGGTCGGTCTGCCGCTTGAAGTCGAGCTCGGCCTGCTTCAGCGTCGCCTGCGCGCCGACCTCTGCGGCCTGCGCCTGTTCCAGCTTCAGCTTGTAGGTCTCCGGCTCGATCGTGAACAGCGTGGTCCCCGCCTTCACGAAGGAGCCGTCCTGATAGTTGATCGCCTGCAGGAAGCCCTGCACGCGCGCGACCAGATCGACGGTCTGGATCGGCGCGGTGTTTCCGGTTGCGTCCAGATAACGTGTGATGGCGCGCTGCACCGGCGGCGCAACCTCGACCTTGGGCGGCGGCGGTGCAACAAAACTGTTTTGCTCGCAGGCACTTAAACTGGCGAAGGCGGATACGACGAACACGATGCGCGCAAGCGGTGCATTTCGCAGCCGCACAAAACTGCTCCGACCGAAATGTGCCGACGCGCGCGCATGCCTCATGTCCGAGCCTCGATTCAAATGACTAAATTTAAAGATCTCGTGACGGGCAAAAAATCCGCCTGCTTCATCCATAGCAACAATCCGCTTGCAGCGGAACTCGAAAGCGAAAATGATGCCGCTCGCCGAGGTTGCTACAACAAGACTTTTTCAGAACTCAGTTCAGTTGAGCCGGAGACATCCGGCGCGACCAGAGGATTAATTCAGATGATCAATGCGTTGACACGAGCAACGAAGCTGTCCGCATGTCTTGCGCTTGCAGCATTCATGAGCACCGCACCGGCCTTGTCGCAGGCGCCGACCCAGGCGCAGCGCGACGCCATCAAGTCGCAATGCCGCAACGACTACATCGCCCACTGCTCCAGCGTACCGCCGGGCGGCGAAGCCTCACTGCAATGCCTGCAGAAGAACATGGCAAGCCTCGGCGCGGGCTGCGCCAGCGCGGTGAAGGCCGTCGAAGCGCCGGCCGCCGCACCGAAGGCAGACTCCGCGCCCGCGGCGGCCAAGACCGAAGCTGCTCCCGCGGCAGCGGCCAAGCCCGCCACCGAAGCCGCCGCACCGAAGGCGGCCGGGACGCCGTCCAACACGCAGATCTCCGCGATCCGCAGCGCATGCCGCTCCGATTATCCCAAGGTTTGCGCGGGCGTGCCGACCGGCGGCGCGGCGGCGCTGCAGTGTCTCGAAAAGAACAAGGGCAAGCTTTCGCCGGCCTGCGAGAAGGCCGTCGCCGTCGCTGGTGGCGGTGCCGCCGCGCCGGGCGCTGCAGCGACGACGGCAGCCCCGGCGGCTGCACCGGCCGTGATCGCGTTGCGGCCGCTGCGGCCGCGCGAAGAGCTGCTCGTGCTGCGCTCGGCCTGCGGCGCCGACGTCCGCTCGATCTGTGGCGGCGTCCAACCGGGCGGCGGGCGGATCGTGCAGTGCCTCGCGACCAATGCCGGCTCGCTGTCGCCGGCGTGCCGCGACGTGCTGGCGCCGTTCGCAGCGCGATAATCCTGTCGTCACGCTAGAGACTGGAGAAGGGAGCGAACAATGCTGCGTATTGTCCTGACCGCCGCGCTGCTTTGCGGCGCAACCGCTGTCTACGCCCAGGAGCTGACCACAGCGCAACGCGACGCCTGCATGGGCGACTACGAGAAGTTCTGCAAAAGCGTGACGCCCGGCGGCGGCCGCATCATCGCCTGTCTCGCCAAGCAGAGCGACAAGCTGGCGCCCGCCTGCAAGAAGGTGCTGGCGGAAGCGGAAAAGAAATAGCCGCGCCGGCGGTGAGACGACAGGTGCCCGGCGATTTGCGGGCACGGAGCCGTAGCACCTTGTTGCCACCTACAGGCCAAGCATACCTCACCCGGGAGAGGGAATTTTCATGCGTTCAATATTGCTGATCGCCGCGGCCCTGCTGTCCTTTGCCGCGACGATGACCTTTGAGTCCTCCGACGCCAATGCGGTCGTTTGCGCGCGCGGCGTCTATCGCGCCGGCTGCGCCGGCCCCAACGGCGCGGTCGTCGCCCGCAAACCCGTCGCCGCCGGCTGCCGCTGGGTATGGGTCGACGGGGTCAAGGCCCGCCGCTGCTACTGAACCCTTCGGCGCCACGCGGCTAGTCGCCGCGCGCAATTTCCCTCTGGCGTTCCCGCCGGAGGACGATTAGTCTGGACCCAAATTGTAAGTACACTGTCAATCTGGGAGGCAGACGTTGCGGATCGCCGTGATCGGCGGAGGGCCCGGCGGGCTCTATTTCGCCTATCTCTGGAAGAAGCGTCATCCCGACGCCGAGATCGATCTGTTCGAGCAGAACGCGGCCGGCGCGACCTGGGGCTTCGGCGTGGTGTTCTCCGAACAGGCGCTGGACTTCCTGCGCGCCGACGACCCCGAGACGGTCGACGCCATCGCCCCGCGGATGGAGAGCTGGAAGAACATCACCCTCAATCTGCGCGGCGAGAGCGTCGAGATCGACGGCGTCGGGTTCTCCTCGATCGGCCGGCTGGCGCTGCTGACGATCCTGCAGGAGCGCGTCCGCAGCACGGGTGTCACGCCGCGCTTCGACACCGTGGTGCAATCGGTCGACGAGCTCAGGGATTACGACCTGATCGTTGCCGCCGACGGGCTGAACTCGATGGTCCGCCGCGACTTCGAGGCCGCGTTCGGTGCGTCGGTCTCGCATTCGACCAACAAATTCGCCTGGTACGGCACCACGAAAACCTTCGCGACGCTGTCGCAGACCTTTGTGGCGACCGAGCGCGGCAGCTTCAACGCCCATCACTATCGCTATGCGAAGGACATGAGCACTTTCCTGGTCGAGTGCGATGCGGCGACCTGGGCGGCCTACGGCTTCGCCGACAAGAGCATCGAGCAATCGCAGGCGATTTGCGAAGACGTATTCGCCGCGACGCTGGACGGCCACCGGCTGATCTCGAACAAATCGGTGTGGCGCAATTTCCCGTGGATCTGGAACGAGCGCTGGTCGCACGGCAACATGGTGCTGATCGGCGATGCGCTGCATTCGGCGCATTTCTCGATCGGCTCGGGCACGCGGCTTGCGATCGAGGATGCGATCGCGCTGACCAAGGCGCTGGAGACCGAAAGCGGCATCGCCGCCGCGCTTGCCCGCTACGAGAGCGAGCGCAAGCCGATCGTGAAGAAGCTCGTCACCGCGGCGCGGACCAGCGCCGATTGGTACGAGCACTTCCCCGCGCACATGACGCTCGACCTGATGGATTTCGCCTACAGCTACATCACCCGTTCCGGCCGGATCGACGACGCGCGGCTGCGCGCGATGTCGCCCGCCTTCATGGCCCGCTACGCAGCCGCAAAGGGACAATCATGACTGGGATCGCCGACCAGGTTCCGCTGGACAATCCCGGTGCGCGCGAGATCGGCTTTACGATCCCCGAGCGCTACAATGCGAGCTGCATCCTGTTCGACAATCTCGGCAACGGGAATGCCGAGCGCCTGGCGCTGACCGGCCCGGCCGGCACGCGGACCTATCGCGAGCTCTGCGCTGAGGCCGCACGCTGGGGCCACGCCTTCCGGTCGCTTGGACTGCAGCGCGGCGACCGCATCCTGCTGTTTCTCGACGACACCCCGGCCTATCCCGCGGCATTCTTCGGCGCGGTGCGTGCCGGCTTCGTGCCGCTCTTGATCAACACGCTGACGACGCCCGAGCTGCTGCAATTCTACCTGTCCGACGCCGGCGCACAGGTCGCGGTCACCGATGCGGAATTCTGTGCGCGCTTCAGCCCGGAAGCCTGCAAGGACACGCCGCTACGCACGCTGGTCGTGGTCAACGGCGCCGCCGGTGATCACGCCGTCGCCGAGGCGCGCAACGCCGGCGACTGGCTGCAAGGATTTCCGATCGAGCTCGACGCGGCCGACACCCACCGCAACGAGATGGCGTTCTGGATGTATTCGTCGGGCTCGACCGGCCGTCCCAAGGGCATCGTGCATCTGCAGCACGACATGGCCTATAGCGAGCGCGCCTTTGCCCGCAATGTGCTGAACCTAAAGCCCGGCGACATCTGCTTCTCGGTGCCGAAGATCTTCTTCGCCTATGGTTTCGGCAATTCGATCACGTTTCCATTTTCCGTGGGCGCCGCGACGCTGCTGCTGCCGGGCCAGCCGAAGCCGGCCGCGATCTTCTCGGCGATCGGGCAATATCGTCCGACCGTGTTCTTCGGCCTGCCGACGCTCTACATCTCGCTGACCAAGGCCGAAGGCGCCGACACCGCCGATTTCTCCTCGCTGCGGATGGCGGTCTCGGCCGCCGAAGTGCTGTCAGCCGACGTCTTCAACGGCTGGAAGCGGCTCACCGGGCTCGAGATCATCGAAGGCCTCGGCTCGACCGAAGTGCTGCACGTCTATCTCAGCAACCGCGCGGAGCAAAAGAAGCTCGGCGCCGCCGGTCTGCGCGTGCCCGGCTACGAGATCATGCTGCGCGACAGCGACGGCCGCGAGGTCGGCGACAATGAGGAAGGCATCCTGTGGGTACGCGGCGATTCCGCGACCCCGCTGTACTGGAACCGGCCGGACAAGACCGCCGAGACCGTGCGCGAGGACGGCTGGATCTACACCGGCGACCGCTTCATGCGCGACAGCGACGGCTTCCACTTCTTCCGCGGCCGCGCCGACGATCTGATCAAGATCTCCGGCCAGTGGGTCTATCCGCTGGAAGTCGAGCTCTGCCTCGCCGATCACCCCGACGTCCGCGAATGCGCCGTCTACGCCGCCGAATTGCCGGACCGGCGCATGACGCTGCGCGCCGTGGTGGTCATGAACAAGGCTGGCTTCGACACGGCCGAAGCGACGCGGCGGCTGCAGGATTACGTCAAGACAAAGCTGTTGCCGTACAAATATCCGCGCGAGGTCAAATTCATCGACGAGCTGCCGAAGACCGGCACCGGCAAGATCGACCGGCAGGCGGTGATGCGGATGTAGGGCGTTGGTTGATGGACGCGGCCACCGCAAATTCAATGTCGTCCCGGCGAAAGCAGGGACCCATAACCACAAATGCTTGTGGCGCGAGGGCTGGAGCCCCAGCCTGCCACAACAACAGCCATCGGTGGTTATGGATCCCGGATCGCGCTTCGCTTGTCCAGGACGACGAGCATTAGCTGCCCCGCCATACAGCCACACATTCAACGTCGTCCCGGCGAAGGCCGGGACCCATAACCACAAATATTTGCGGCGCAAAGGCTGGGGCCCCAGCCTGCCATCACAACAGCCTTCGGTGGTTATGGGTCCCGGATCGCGCTTCGCTTGTCCGGGACGACGAGTACGTAGCTAGCTGCCCGCCATCCAGCTACACATTCAGTGTCGTCCCGGCGGAGGCCGGGACCCATAACCACAAATGTGTGTGGCACGAAGGCTGGGGCCCCAGCCTGCCCTAACAACAGCCTTCGGTGGTTATGGGTCCCGGATCGCGCTTCGCTTGTCCGGGACGACGAGCATTAGCTGCCCCGCCATCCCGCCACACATTCGATGTCGTCCCGGCGAAGGCCGGGACCCATAACCACAAATGCTTGTGGCGCGAATGCTGGGGCCCCAGCCTGCCATAACAACAGCCTTCGGTGGTTATGGGTCCCGGATCGCGCTTCGCTCGTCCGGGACGACGAGTAAGTAGCTAGCCGCCCAGCCCCGTCCCGCCATACAGCCAGGCGATGTCATCACACCACTGATCCTGCGACTTCGCGCTCATGATCGCGTTGCGGATGCGGGCGTGCTCGCCTGCGGGATGGTAGACGTGTTCGCCGATCGCGCGTGACATCAGTTGTACGCGCGCGGTGCGCGGGAAGCGCTGCGCGCTGTAGGCTTCGAGCGCCGCTGCCTGGTCATTGTGACTGGCCAGCATGTGCGACAGGCAGACCGCGTCCTCCATCGCCTGGCAGGCACCCTGCGCGAAATATTGCAGCATCGGATGCGCGGCGTCGCCGAGCAGCACCACGCGGCCGTCGATCCACTGCTCGTTCGGATCGCGGTCGCACAACACCCAGAGCTTCCAGTTGGTGCCGTGGCGGATGATGTTCTGCGCCCGTTCATGGACGTGGGTAAAACCCTTCATCACCTCGGCTTCGGAAACCGGCTTGCCGGCGACCGGCTCCGGCGCATTGTTGTGATAGGTGACGACGAGGTTGAACACTTTCCAGCCCGACAGCGGATAATGCACGATGTGGCATTTCGGGCCGGCCCACAGCGTCGCCGCATTCCAGCGCAAATCCTCCGGCATCTGCTCGGTCGGGATCACCGAGCGATAGGTGGTGTGGCCGGAGACGCGCGGCGGGCCGTCCGACGTCACCTGCTTGCGGATATTCGACCACAAGCCATCGGCGCCGATCAGAAGCCGGCCGGTGATCCGCTCGCCATCGGCGAGCTTTGCCGTCACCGACGAACCATCCTGCTCGTAGCCTGCCACCTCGCTGGACACGCGCAGTTCAATCAGCTCGTGATTCTGGCACGCGCGCAGGAATACGCCATGCAGATCGCCGCGATGTACCACGGCATAGGGATTGCCGAACCGCGCGCGAAAGGCGTCGCCGAGATCGATATGGGTGATCTCGTCGGCGGTCAGCGCATCCATCAGCCGGAGCTGATCGATATAGACGGCCATGTTGCGCGCGGCCTCGCCGACACCGAGATAGTCGAAGGCGTGGAACGCGTTCGGGCCGAGTTGGATGCCGGCGCCGATCTCGCCGAGCGCGGCGGCCTTCTCCAGCAGGATCGAGCGGATGCCTTTTTGCGCGAGGCCCAGCGCCACGGCAAGGCCGCCAATGCCGCCACCCGCGATCAGGACAGGTCTCGTCTCCGCCATCAGCCCGACCTCCCGAGATGTTCGAGCGCGTCCTCGGCGCGCAGCGGCACCCGCGACGCCTCGTTGTTGAGGTCGACGAGCTGGGTCAACAGCGCCAGCAGCGTCTTGCGGTCGGCCGGCTTCAGCGGCTGCAGCATCCGCGCCTGCGCCTTGTCGACCGAGGGCATGATTTCGCTCAACACCGCCGCGCCGGCCTTGGTAAGATAGAGCAGCTTGACCCGCTTGTCCTCGGGCGCCGGCTTGCGCACGATGAACTCCTTGGCCTGCAGCCGTTCGATCACATTGCCGAGCGTGGAACGGTCGAACGCGATCACCGCCGAGAGCCTCGTGGCATCGATGCCGGGATGGGTCGAGATCGTGACCAGCGCGGCATATTGCACCGGCGTCAGGTCGAACGCCCTGCACTCCTCGATGAACAGTGCGACCGCGATCTGCTGCATCCGCCGGAACAGGTAGCCGGGCGCGGTATAGACCGCGTCCATCGTGACGGGCGCTGGTTTGTTATTCGGCATCGGGTTGCTTGTCCGGGGCGGCGTCGGCGAACGCCTTGATTTGCTTTGCCGCGGCCTCGGCCTTGAGCAGGCGCGGATAGGCCGAAACGTCGACGCCGAAGCGCCGCGCATTGGCGAGCTGCGGCACCAGGCAGAGATCGGCCAACGTCGGCGCATCGCCAAAGCAGAACGGGCCGGACTCCGCCGCGATCAGGGTCTCGCAGGCCGACAGTCCCTCGCGATTGGCCCAAGCCGCCCATTCCGTCACCTGCTCCTCGGGCAGGCCGAGCTGACGCAGCCGCGCCAGCACCTTCAAATTCTGCACCGGATGCGTGTCACAGGCGATCGCCTGCGCAAACGCCCGCACCTTTGCGCGCCGCAGCGGATCTTTCGGCAAGAGCGGCGGGTTGGGATTGGTCTCGTCGAGCCATTCGATGATCGCGAGCGACTGGGTGAGGATCGCGCCGGCATCGCTTTCCAGGGTCGGCACCAGCCCCTGCGGATTGATCGCGAGATAGGCCGGCGCGCACTGCTCGCCCTTGCGCAGATGATGCGGCAGATGCTCTGAGGTGAGCCCCTTCAGATTGAGGGCGATCCGGACCCGGTAGGACGCGCTGCTCCGGAAATAGCCATGCAGCTTCATCGGAACCTCCCTTGCATTATTCTGGTTTGACGCGTTTTCTTTGCGCGAACCGGTATCCACTTCGATCGAAAACGCCATGGCTTGCTTCATTGACGCTAGCCATATTGTCAGTATACTGTCAATTAAATTGCACCGACAAGAATGATGGGAGGCTTGCCATGGAAGCCGTGCAGAAGACCCCGGAGCGCGAGGCATTCTACAAGAAGATCGACGGCCAGAACCTCTCGGCGCTGTGGAACGTGATGAACGATCTGATCACGCCGGAGCCGAAAAGCGCCTGCCGTCCTCACTTGTGGAAGTTCGACCAGATCCGCGACTACATGAACGAGGCCGGCAAGCTGATCACGGCCAAGGAAGCCGAGCGCCGCGTGCTGGTGCTGGAAAATCCCGGCCTGCGCGGCCAGTCCAAGATCACGACCTCGCTGTTCGCCGGCGTGCAGATGGTGGTGCCGGGCGACATCGCCCCCGCCCATCGCCATGCCCAATCGGCGCTGCGCTTCGTGCTCGAGGGCAAGGGCGCCTTCACCGCCGTCGACGGCGAGCGCACCGCGATGTCGCCGGGCGACTTCGTCATCACGCCGTCGATGACCTGGCACGACCATTCCAACGAAACCAATGAGCCGATGTTCTGGCTCGACGGGCTCGACATCCCGATGGTGCAGTTCTTCGACTGCTCGTTTGCCGAAGGCGCCAAGGAGGACCAGCAGTCGATCTCCAAGCCGGCCGGCGCGAGCTTCGCGCGCTACGGCCACAATCTGCTGCCGATCGACCAGAAGCGAACCTCGAAGACCTCGCCGATCTTCAACTATCCCTATGAATACACCCGCGAGGCGCTGGAGAAGGCCAAG
Organism: Bradyrhizobium sp. USDA 4538; assembly: GCF_024171045.1. Lineage (NCBI taxonomy): Bacteria > Pseudomonadati > Pseudomonadota > Alphaproteobacteria > Hyphomicrobiales > Nitrobacteraceae > Bradyrhizobium > Bradyrhizobium sp. USDA 4538. The sequence goes on along the minus strand of NZ_JALJZE010000001.1, from coordinate 3,195,940 downwards.
GTCAGCGACGAGTGGGACGCCTGTCACGGCCTGAAGCTGAAATTCTCCAACCCCGAGACCGGCGATTTCGCGATGCCGACCATCGGCACCTTCATCCAGCTGCTGCCAAAGGGTTTCAAGACCGCGCGCTATCGCGCAACCGATGCGACCGTGTTCGCCGCGATCGAGGGCAAAGGCCGCACAAGGGTCGGCGACCAGACCTTCGAGTGGGGACCGCGCGACCTGTTCGTGGTGCCGAGCTGGCACTGGGTCACCCACGAGGCCGATGCCGACTCCGTGCTGTTCTCGTTCTCCGACCGCCCGGTGCAGCAGAAGCTCGACCTGTTCCGCGAGGACAGGGGCAACGCGTAACGATCGTCTGCGCAAGGCACGCAGCGCCCACCTCACGTCGTCCCGGCGAAAGCCGGGACCCATAACCACCGCCCTCGGTTGGTTAAAGAAGCTGCGGCCCCAGCCTGTTTTAACAACCACGCCCCGTGGTTATGGGTCCCTGCTTTCGTGTTTGGTCCCTGCTGATTGGTTGGATGGAATCGGTGTAGAACGAGGCGTGGCTTTTATCATGGAGCGCTTCGCGTCATGGAACTGAGCCTGCATGCGAACGCCACGACGACACCGAAGACGCGTGCCTACATCCAGCGCAGCAGGAAGTCGGTCGCCCAATTGGCGGCCGAGCTGGGGGTCAGCGAGACCACAATCTATCGCTGGCGCGGTCGCAGCACGGTCGAGGATCGCTCGCATCGGCCGAAGCACCTCACGACCAGCCTGTCCGCCCTTGAGGAACGGGCAGTGTGTGAGCTGCGGACATCGCTGCAGCTGCCGCTGGACGATATCGTCGAGGTGATGCAGCGGTGCATCAATGCCAAGCTGTCCCGCAGCGCGATCCACCGCTGCCTGCAGCGCAACGGCATCAGCCGGCTTGCCAAGCCTGACAAGCCCAGGGCCGGCGTCTTCGAAAGCGCCAGCATCGGCTTCATTCATATCGACGTGAAGTATCTGCCCGCGCTGCAACGCCGCACCAGTTATGCCTTTGTCGCGATCGATCGCGCCACCCGATACGTCTTCGTCGAGATCCATTCCAGGCGAGACGGAACGACCGCGACCGGCTTCCTCGAACGCTTCCTGGCCGACTTTCCGCACGGTGTTCACACCATCCTGACCGACAACGGAGCCGAGTTCACCGACCGCTTCGCCGTCGACAAGAAGAACAAACCGGTCGGGAAGCCTTCCGGCGACCACCCCTTTGATCGGCTCTGCAAGCAGCGCGCAATCGAGCATCGCCTGACCAAGCCCTACCACCCGCAAACCAACGGCCTCGTCGAACGCTTCAACCGGCGCATCGCTGAAGCCATCGGCCGCGAACACAAACGGGGCAGCGCGCGCCGTACCTTTGTCAACCACGCCGACCGCGACGCCTTCATCGCCAAGTTCGTCCACGACTACAATCGGACCCGCCTCAAATGCCTCGGCTACCTGGCGCCAATCCAGGCCCTCGCCAATCACACGGGACCGAACACTTTCGCAGGGACGACAGCGGGGGTTGTGGCCCGCAGCGTGCTCTCACCGCCAGTGCAACAACCTCGTCTCGAGCAAATTGATCAGCTTCCCCACCGCAAGCCCGAACAGCGACAGGATCACGACGCCGGCGAGCAGCTGATCGGTCTGCATCAGATTGCCGGCCTGCAGCACGAAGGCGCCGATGCCGTATTGCGCGCCGATCATCTCGGCGCTGACCACGAGCAGCAGCGCCACCGACGCGGTGATGCGGAAGCCGGCGAGGATCGAGGGCAGCGCGCCCGGCCAGATCACGCGGCGCACGATGGCGTGGAACGGCACGTTGAAGCTTTGCGCCATCCGGATCAGGTTGCGCGGCACCGCATCGACGCCGCTATAGACCGAGATCGCGGTCGAGAAGAACACGCCAAGCGCAATGGTCGCGATCTTCGGCTCCTCGCCGATCCCGAGCCACAGAATGAGCAACGGCAGCAGCGCGATCTTCGGAATCGGAAACAGCGCCGAGATGAAGGTGATGCCGACGCCGCGCGCCATGGTCGACAGCCCGATCGCGAAGCCGACCACGACTCCGGCGGCCGTGCCGATGATCCAGCCGGTACCGATCCGCATAATGGACCACGACAGGTGCTGCCACAGCGCGCCCGACATCGCGAGCTTATAGATCGCGACCGCGATCGCCGACGGCGCCGGCAGGAACAGCGGATTGACCCAGCCTGCGCTGCCGGCGAGCTGCCAGAGCGCGATCACGAGCGCGAGCGCGATCCAGCCGGCATGGCGGCTCCCACCGGGGATAAAGCCGGCACCGCGAAACGCGACCGGGCGCGTCGCCTCCGCCGATTGGTCTTTCGGTTGCTGCGGCGCCCGGTCAAGCATGCTGGACCTCGCGCTCGGCATCGATCGCCTCGTTGCGGATCAGCGACCACAGCTCACTTTGCAGCGCAGCCATCGGCCCGCGCGCATCCGTCGTGCCGCGCTCGGCGCGGGTCATCGGGATGGTCACGATTTCCCGGATCCGGCCAGGGCGGCGCGACAGCACCACGACGCGGTCAGCGAGCCGCACCGCTTCCTCGAGATTATGCGTGACATAGACCGCGCCCATCGCACCGTCGGCGAGCAGGCGCACGAAATCCTCCATCAGGAGCTCGCGGGTCTGCGAATCCAGCGCCGACAGCGGCTCGTCCATCAGCAGGATCGCGGGGCGAACCGCGAGTGCCCGCGCAATGCCGACGCGCTGGCGCATGCCGCCGGACAGTTGCTTCGGATAAGCGGCGCGAAAATCCAACAGCCCGGTGCGGCGCAGCGCGTCGTCGATCACGGCGCGGCGCTCGCCGGCACTCAAACCCGTATGCAGCAGCGGAAACGCGACGTTGTCCTCGACCGTATTCCACGGCAGCAGCGCAAAATCCTGGAACACGAAGGTCAGCGGATTGAGGCTATCAGCCGGCGCCGCGCCGCGCAGCTCGGCGGCACCTTTGCTCGGCCGCAGCAGGCCGCCAAGGATCGACAGCAGGGTGCTCTTGCCGCAGCCGGACGGACCGACGATCGCGACGATCTCGCCGGCGCGGACCGTGAAGGAGACATCGTCGAGCACGTCGAGTGCGCCGAAGCGATGGCTGATATGGTCGGCGATCAGGTCCATGGCGTCATGAACTCACTGCCAGACCCGTCACCCCCGCGCAAAGGCTTCGCCTTTGTCGCTGGAGGAGCCGCGCAGCGGCGTCTCGAAGGGTCGACGGCCCGGATGTAGCAGCTCGGCCGTCGACCCTTCGAGACGCGCGCAAGTGCGCGCTCCTCAGGGTGACGGGGATAGAGTTGTGCACGCGGTCCCACATCAATCCGCCTTCACGTAATCCTTGGCGATGATCGCATTGGCGTCAAAGCCCTTGTCCACAAAGCCCTGCCCCTGCAGCCATTTGATCTGGTTGTCGAGGTTCTTCACGTCGAGCTTGCCGTCGGGATCGATATAGGCGCAATTGCCGACCACCTGCGCGACCGGCAGGTTGGTGTATTTGGCGATGATCTCGAGCAGCGGCCTGGTCTTGTCGTTGATCGGCGCCACGCCGTCCTTGATCGCAGTCAGGATCACGTCGTGATATTCGTGGTCGGCACGGGTGAGCGCGGTGAGCAGCCTGGTCACCAGCGGTGCGTTGGTCAGCGCCTTCGGCGATGCGAAGATAGCGCCTAACTGCCACGGCGTCTCGTCACCGACCCAGCCGAGCAATTTCGCGCCGTTGGAATCCATCAGCGTCCGCGCGGTCGAGACCGGCAGCAGCGCGGCGTCGACGGTTTCGCCCTTCAGCGCCGCGGCCGCGTTCGACAGCGACTGCAGCGGCACCACCTTCACCTCTGACAGCTTGAAGCCGTATTTGTCGGCGAGCAGGCCGAGCGAATAATGGAAGCTGGAGCCGACCTGGGTCACCGCGACGCGCTTGCCCGCCAGATCCTTCGGCGTCCTGAGGCCGGCGGCATAGGCGTTGTTGCTGGCGAAGTAGCCGATCAGGGGATAGCCGGCCTTCTCGCGGCTCATGCCGCCGATCACCTTCAGCGTGCCCTTGCCGGCGAGATTATAGAGCCCCGCGGTGACGGCGGTGATGCCGAAATCGACATCGCCCGACGCGGTCGCGACCGCGATCGGCTGCGCCGCGTCGAAGAATTTGAGCTCGACGTCGAGGCCGGCGTCGCGGAAATAGCCCTTGTCCTGCGCAATGAACACCGGCGCCGAGGACGACAGGCGCAAGACGCCGATCTTCGCCTTCAGGAGATCATCGGCCCGCGCGAGGCCGCTCGCGGCCCACACCAGGAGACCCGCGAGTGCGAGCCGCGCCCAACGCTTCATTGCCGTCCTCCGCTTACAATCCCTCGGGCACGGCCTGATCGCGGCCGATGAACGCGCCCTGTTTGCCAAGCTGTTGTTGCAACTTTTCGACGGAAATGTCGCGCGGAATCGTATTGCCCGACAGCGCGAGTGCGGCTGCGGTTCCCGCCGCCTCGCCCATCACAAAGCAGGCACCGGAGACGCGCGCCGCCGATTGCCCCTCATGGGTCATCGAGGCGCAGCGGCCGGCGACCAGGAGATTGTCGACGCCCTCCGGTACCAGCATGCGGTACGGCAACTCGTTATAGCCGCGGCTCTCCGGGATCGGCGGAAACTCGAAGATCACATCACCCGGCACATGGGATTCCTTCGGCCAACCATTGACGCCGATCGAATCCTCGAACGAGGCGCAGCCCAGCACGTCCTCGCCTGACAGCATGTAGCCGCCGATCACGCGCCGCGTCTCGCGGATGCCGAGCTGCGGCGGCAGATCGACGATGTAGGAATTCTCGAAGCCGGGCACCGTGCGCAGGAACCTGAACGCTTCGACCGCCTGGCGGCGGCCCTCGATCTCGCCGCGCGTCATGTCGTCAGGATTGATACCGGAAATGGCGCCGCCATCGCTTCGCGTCACCTGGGTGAAATTCACCCGCCATTCGATCTGCGATTTCTGCGGCCGCACGATCGCCGACTTGCGCGGGAATGTGTGGGTGCCGGCGGCCTCGGCCTCAGCCATCAGCGCCGGGATGGTGCGCCAGGCATCGCCGGCCTTCGCCGGATCGATGCCGTTGAGGCGGAACATCATCGAGGGGTAGAGCATGCCGCCGGCATTATCGCCGACTTCATGGGGCGCACCGGCCCACACCGCGAGATCGCCGTCACCGGAGCAATCGATGAAGATGCTGGCGCGCACGGCCTGACGGCCGGCCTTGGTTTCCACCATCAGCGCACGGATATGCGAACCATCCATGACGACGCCGGCGCCGAGCGCGTGGAACAGAATGTCGACCTTGTGATGTGCGAGCAGATCGTCGGCCGCGATCTTGTAGGCCGCGGTGTCGTAGGCCTGCGCAAGGATCTTGCCGAGGATCAGATGCGGCGCGTTCAGCCCGCCGAGCCGGTCGATCCGCGCCAGGAGGTCGGAGGCGATGCCCTGCACCACGCGGTGCATCTCGCCGAAGATGTTGGCGTGCAGTCCGCAGAAGTTGGTCACGCCGGCCGCGGTGCCCATGCCGCCGAGAAATCCGTAACGCTCGATCAGGAGCGTCCGCCGTCCGGTACGTGCCGCGCCGACCGCTGCCGCGATGCCGGCCGGTCCGCCGCCCAGCACCACCACGTCGTATTCGCCATAGACCGGGACCTGCCGCGCAGGTTCTTCGATCGTGCTCGCTCGCATCATTTCCGCCCTGAACAAAGTTGATTGGGCCAACTATGAATTGATGCGGATTGCAGTACAATCTACCAAATTATGTAATCAGCTTTCGCGAATCGAGAAAGGCGAGCAAGGCAGATGGATACGCTGGTCAATCTCGAAGCCTTCCTCGCCACCGCCGATGCCGGCGGCTTTTCCGCCGCGGCGCGCAAGCTCAATATCGCGACATCCGTCGTCGCCAAACGCGTCACCCAGCTCGAGGAGCGCATCGGCACCGCGCTGTTCCACCGCTCGACCCGCCAGTTGCGGCTGACCGAGGCCGGGCAGCAATATGTGCATCGCGCCCGCGGCGTGGTTGCCGATGTCGGCGATCTCTTGTCGCGGATGGGCGAGAAGCAGCGCGACCTCTCCGATCATCTGCGGGTCAAGGCGCCGACCTCGCTGACGGTTGCGCGGCTCGCCGATGCCTTCACGATCTTCCAGAAGCAGAACGGAAGCGTGAAGCTCGAGATCGTGATGATCGACCGCCCGGTCGATCCGGTGACCGAAGGTTTTGATATCGCGATCGGCGCCTTCCCGCATTCCTTCGGCGGCGTGGTCGACGAGCCCTTGTGCCGGCTGCCGCGTCTCGTATGCGCCTCGCCGGCCTATCTGAAGAAGCACGGCACGCCGAAGCATCCGCGCGACCTGGTCGATCATCGCTGCCTCAGCTTCCTGCCGACCGGACCGGAATGGCCATTCGAGGGCCCGCGCGGCCGCATCAATATCCAGGTCCGCCCGATTCTCTCTTCGAACGAAGGCCGCGTGCTGACGCAAAGCGCGATCGCCGGCAACGGCATTGCGCTGCTCTCGCATTATCTGGTCGCGGACGCGCTGCGCGCCGGCGCGTTGCAACCGGTACTCACCGACTTTCCGATCCCCGAATTGTGGGTCAAGGCCGCCGTTCCCGAGCGCCGCATCGATGCCGCCGCGGTGCAGGCGCTGCTGAAGACATTGAAAAAATCGCTGTCGCAGCCGCTGTGATGCGACGCCGGCCTTGCCGGTCGCATGCCGAGCTGAGACAAGGACGCGAAAGGATCGCCCGCTTGAAACTCCTGATCTCAATGTCGTTTGGTCTCATCATCGTCGCTGGGCCCGCGGCCGCGATCGAGACCTGCCGCTTCATTGAGGCCAAGGCGGAGCGCGAGGCCTGCTACCATCGGCAAGAGCAGGAACTTGCGGCGAAGCGCAAGCCCGAGCCGCCGGTGACGCGGTCGAGCGAATCGAAGACGTTCGATCAGCTGCAGCAGATGCGCCGCGACGACGAAGAGGTCTATCGCAGCATGCGCGGCATCTGCCGCGGCTGCTGAGCTTACGTGGCGCCGCCCCACCGGCCCGCGCGCTTCTCGGCGAAGGATGCAAGCCCCTCGGCAGCTTCCGCGGTCTGCCGCTTGGCTGAATGCAGCTGGACGAGGCGCTTGTAGGCCGCATCGTCCACCGCCATGCCGCCGAACGAGCTTTCCATCGCGAGCTTCTTGGTCTCGGCCATCGCATCCGGCGCGTTGCCGAGCAGCTGCTCGACGACCTTGGCGCCGGCGCTGTCGAGATCGGCCAGCGGCACCACCTCATGGACAAGGCCGATGCGGCGGGCATCCTCGGCGCCGAACCGTTCGCCGGTCAGCGCATAGCGGCGCACCTGGCGGACGCCGATCGCGTCGCAGAGCTGCGGGATGATGATCGCCGCGGTCAGGCCCCAGCGCACCTCGGTGATCGAGAACAGCGCATTGTCGGCCGCGATCACGATGTCGCAGGCCGAGATCACGCCGGTGCCGCCGCCGAAGCAGCCGCCCTGCACCAGCGCGACGGTCGGGACCGGCAGCGTGTTGAGACGCTGCACCGCCTCGAAGGTGGCGCGCGACGCCGCCTCGTTCTCCTCGAACGATTTCGGCCGCACGCCGTTGATCCATTTCAGGTCGGCGCCGGCTTGGAAATGCTTGCCGTTGCCGTTCAGCACGACGACGCGCACCGGCTTGGTCGAGAGATCGTCGATCGCGGCCAGCACGCCCGCAATCAGCGCGCCGTCATAAGCATTGTTGACCTCGGGACGATTCAGCGTGACGGTCGCGACCCCGCGCGCATCGAGGCTCCACAGGACTGGGCTGGCCGACATGACGTTGCTCCCTGTTCGGCATTGCTGTTGCCTTGTACTAGCCGTGCACTATGGCGAGAGCGGATGCCTTGATCCATCACTTTCGGGCGCGCACGACCGCGCCACGCGCATGACGGGTTGCGCGATGCCCCGCGCTTGTGGAAACTGACGGGGCACGTTGCGGAGAATTGTTCCACTCATGCGTATTTGCATTTTCGGCGCGGGCGCCGTCGGCAGCCACTTCGCGGTCCGGCTCGCGCGCGCCGGTCACGATGTGGCCTGCGTGATGCGCGGGCCGCATCTCGACGCGGTCAGGGCCAGCGGACTGACGCTGAAGGTCGGCGATAGCAGCGTCACCGCGAAGGTGAAGGCCTCAGCCGATCCTGCCGATCTGGGGCCGCAGGACATCGTCATCAGCACACTGAAGGCGACCGGCATCGGCGCGCTCGCAGCCGAGCTCCCGCCGCTGCTTCAGCGCGACACATCAATCGTGTTCGCGCAGAACGGCATTCCCTGGTGGTACGATCTCGGCCTGCCGCCGCAGCATCCCGCGATCCCCGATCTCGGCTTCCTCGATCCCGGCGGGCATTTGCGCAGCGCCGTCCCGAAGGAGCGGATCATCGGCGGCGTGATCTTTTCCTCCAACGAGGTGATCGCGCCAGGGGTCGTCGCGAACCTGTCGCCGGACCGCAACCGTCTCTTGATCGGCGAATGCGACGACCGGCAGGGCGAGCGCATCGCCCGCCTGCGCGCGGCGCTCAACGACGCCGCGATCGAATCGCCCGAGGTCGAGCAGATCCGCGAGACGATCTGGTCAAAGCTGTTAACCAACATGTCGATGTCGGTGCTGTGCCTGTTGACCGGGCTGACCGCGCGTGGCGTCCGCGACGATCCTGACGTGCAGGACGTGATCCCGCGCCTGCTCGACGAGGCCAATGCAGTGGCGACACACTATATTCCCGAGGTCAAGCGCGTCACCCGCTCAGGGCCGGCGCCGGACCACAAGCCGTCGATCCTGCAGGACTACGAACTCGGGCGCGGCATCGAGATCGATGTGCTGGTGCGCGCACCGGCGGCATTCGCCCGCGCGGCCGCCATTTCGACCCCAATGCTCGACCTGATGGCCGCGCTCGCGATCCAGAAGGCGCGTGACAAGGGCCTGTATCAGGGCTGACAATCCGACCCACCACGATAACAAGCAGGGACATCGAACCATGCAAGTCAAGGACAAGGTCTGCGTCGTCACCGGCGGCGCGAGCGGGATCGGCGAGTCGGTGGCGCGGGCCTATGCGGACGCCGGTGCTCGCGGCGTCGTGGTCGCCGATCTCAAGACCTCGCGCGATCGGCTCGCGAGCGTCGCCGGCGATATCGACGGTCTTGCCGTTACCGCCGATGTCGGGCTCGAGGAGGACATCAAGGCGTTGATCGCCGCCGCCGAGGACAAATATGGTCCGGTCGACGTGTTCTTCTCCAATGCCGGGCTCTCGCGCAAGGGACAAGAGACCGCGTCCGATGCCGACTGGGACGTGAGTTGGCGCGTGCATGTGATGAGCCACGTGTACGCGGCGCGCGCGCTGGTGCCCGGCATGCTCGCGCGCGGCTCCGGCTATCTCATCAACACCGCATCCGCCGCGGGGCTATTAGCCTCGCTGAACTCGATGCCTTACGGCGTGACCAAGAATGCCGCGGTCGCGCTCGCCGAGCATCTCGCCATCCAGTATGGCGATCGCGGCATCCGCGTCTCCGTGCTCTGTCCGCAATCGGTGCAGACGGGCATGACGACGCCGGGCCCGAGCGCCGCGCGCGTCGACGGCGTGCTGCAGCCGGGCGAGGTGGCGCGGATGGTGATCGAGGCGATGGCGGAAGAACGTTTCCTGATTCTGTCGCATCCGCAGGTGCAGGAATACATGCAGCGCAAGGCCACCAATCGCGAGCGCTGGCTGTCCGGCATGCGCCGCCTGCGCGACCGGATCTATGGCGGGGTGGCGTCATAACGATCTCGCCGTCATTGCGAGCGAAGCGAAGCAATCCATATCGCCACTTGCCGAGAAATGGATTGCTTCGTCGCTATGCTCCTCGCAATGACGCAGTCACTACTTTTGGTCAGGCGCGAATCCTTCGAGCATACCGTGGTATTTTTTCGCCGCGGGCGACGCGTAAGCACCGCGGCGCGACGTCGTCAGCTTGAGGCCGGCAAGCGCTTCCGCCTGCTTCACCGCGGCGGCCACGCCGTCGACCACGGGCACGCCGAATTGCACCGACAGCTCATGGGCAAGATCGGCCATGCCGGCGCAGCCGAGCACGATGGCGTCCGCGCCCTTGTCCAGTGCCCGCGCGATCTCGGCCCCCAGCTTGGCCTTGGCGCCCGAGCCCGGCTTCTCGAGATCGAGCACCGCGACGTCGCAGGCGGTGACCACCGCGCGGTCGGCAAAGCCGTAACGGCGCACCAGTTCCTCCAGCGGCACGATCGAGCGCGGCAGCGTGGTGACGATGCCGATGCGCTTGGCGATCTGTCCGGCGGTGACCAGCGCCGCCTCGCAGATGCCGACCACCGGATAGCGCGCAGCCGACCGCGCGGCATCCAGCCCGGTGTCGTCGAAGCATGCGACGATGCCGGCACCGACGTCGGGCGTCTTCAGCAGCGCCTCGATCAGCCCGGGCACGGCGAAGGCCTCGTCATAGAAGCCTTCGATCGAGGCCGGTCCCATCGCAGATGTGACGGCGACGATCTCGGTGCCCGGTGCGGCCACCGCCCGCGCGGCGGTCGCGATGGTCGCGGTCATCGACGCGGTGGTGTTGGGATTGACGATCAGGATCCTGGTCATGGGTGGAGAATAACATCCCTTTCGCGGCCAAGCGTAGCCCGGATGAGCCAACGGGTCGCGCGAACGCGCGCCCGATGACAGGCTCCGCAATATCCGGGACCGATCTCGCCCGCGGCATGCAGACCCCGGATGTCGCTTCGCTCATCCGGGCTACACACCTATGAATGCTTCGCCACCCAGCCCGCGAAGGCATCGAGCACCTCGGCCATCACCTCGCGGTCGTTGCGGCCGGAGCGCTTGAGGACATGGAAGGAGTGGTCGGCCTCCTGCACCAGATCCAGCGTCGCGCGATGACCCAACCCCTTCACCACGGGCTCGAGCAGGTCGAGTTCGGCCAGCGCATCGCGCGTGCCCTGCAGGAACAGCATCGGGACCTCGACCTCGGCGAGATGCCTGGCCCGCTCACTCGACGGCTTGCCGGCGGGATGCAGCGGAAAGCCGAGAAACACCAGCCCGCGCACGCCGGCGAGCGGCGCCTTGGCCTGTGCCTGCGAGGTCATGCGTCCGCCGAACGACTTGCCGCCGGCGAACAGCGGCAGTTCGCCGCAATGACGCGCGGCCTCCGCCACCGCGGCGCGCACCGTTGCCTGCGCGACGGCGGGCGGATCGGGCCGCTTGCTGCCCTTCTCCATGTAGGAAAACTGATAGCGCAATGTCGCGATGCCGCGCTCCGCCAGGCCCTCCGCAATCGCGGCCATCGAGGGATGCGTCATGCCGGCGCCGGCGCCATGGGCAAACACATAGGCGCTACGGGCCTGCGCCGGCCGCAACAGCAACGCGGACACCGTGCCGTGGTTCGAGACCGTGATCGTGAGCGGCTGCGCGCCTGACGTGTTCAAGATGACATCTCGAAGAATTGTTGCGCCGTTGTTTCTAGCCGCAGGCCTCGATGCGCGCAAATGCCGCCGCGGAGGGAACGCCGCAAGTGAACTGGCTCACAGCCAATCAACATTTCCGCTGTTAGACCAAGCGCCGCCACTGTAGGATGGCGCACATAGTATCACACGCTTAACGCGAATTCGTTTTTCGGCGAATTTTAACATCTGATCCATATCACGCGCGGGTACCGCGAACTGGGGGAACGGGGCATGCCTCGCAAGACGATATTCGTCATCGGACTGTTGATTGTCGCCGGCGTGCTCTATTTCAAGGACGATATCGAGACGGTGGCGAGCGGTTTCCGCGTCAAGGTCGTCGACTACCAGCCGCCGGCAAAGACGGTGTGGCTGGATCAGAATGTCAGCGCGGAGCGGCTGCGCTGGTTCTATCACGCCGACCAGGGCACACGGACCTTCGGCATTCCCCATGAATGGTTCATGGCGCTGGAGCAGCCGACGGTCTGGCCGCTGTTCACCGCGGCGCCGCGACTCAGCGAGACCAATTATCTCGGCCGCTTCGGCTTTATTCCCGACACGGTGATTCCGGGCAAACCCGATGCGCTGCCGATCGGCTTTTCGCAGGGCGGCCCGATGGCCGATGCCAACGGCGCGCCGTGGCGCAATCCGCACAGCAAGGCGGATATGACCGGCGTCGGCCTGACCTGCGCCGCCTGCCACACCGGCAGCTTCAGCTATCGCGGCACCGAGATCGTGATCGACGGTGGGCCGGCCAACACCAATCTGTTCGAATTCCAGAAGAGCGTCGGCGTCTCACTGCTGCTGACGCGGTTCTGGCCGGGCCGCTTCTCGCGCTTTGCCGACGAGATCCTCGGCAAGGATGCCAGCCTCGACGAACGCATGGCGCTGCGCGGCCAGCTCGACCTCGTGCTGAAGCAATACGCCAACATCAATTCGCTGGAGAACAAGGTCGCCGCCAACAGCGTCGAGGAAGGCTATGCGCGGCTCGACGCGCTGAACCGGATCGGCAACCAGGTGTTCTCGATCGACCTGAACAACCCGAACAACTACGCCTCGCATTCGGCGCCGGTGCATTTCCCGCGAATCTGGAACGCACCGTGGTTCAGCTGGGTGCAATATGACGGCTCGATCATGCAGCCGATGGTACGCAACGCCGGCGAGGCGCTCGGCGTCAGCGCCGAGCTCAACCTGCTCGACGAGTCCAAGGGGCTTTACAAATCGAGCGCGCGGATCGACGTGCTGCACGAGATGGAGCGGATGATCGCCGGCGAGCCGCCCAGCGAGGACAAGGGTTTTGGCGGACTTGCTTCGCCGAAATGGCCGGAGAACATCCTGCCGCCAATCAACATGGACCTCGCGAAGAAGGGCGGCGAGCTCTACAAGACGCATTGCCAGGGCTGTCACGGCCCGGCGATCGACAGCAAGGCGCTGCCCGCGAGCGAAGCCTTTGCGCTGTTCAAGGACAAGAGGCGCTGGACCAGGAACGAGGCCGGCCAGCCGCTGCTCGATGTCGAGATGATTCCGATCAGCCATATCGGTACCGACAGCGCGCAAGCCGAGGGCCTCGCGCACCGCACCGTCGAGACGCCGGCCAATCTGAACATCAAGGACAGCAGTTTCGGTCCTGCGCTCGGCGATCTCGTCGAGAAGACCGTCGACTATTGGTACGACCAGAACAAGACCCCGCCGGAAGATCGCAAGCGCATCAACGGCTACCGGCCGAACGAGATCCAGGCGCCGCTCGCCTACAAGGTCCGGCCGCTCAACGGCATCTGGGCGACCCCGCCGTATCTGCACAACGGCTCGGTCCCGACCATCTACGCACTGCTGTCGCCGGTGAAGGACCGTCCCGCGACCTTCTATCTCGGCGGCCGGGAGTATGATCCCAAGGATCTCGGCTACGTCTGGAAGGACAAGATCAGGAACGCCTTCCTGCTCGACACCACCAAGCGCGGCAACGGCAATTCCGGACACGAATTCTCCAACGAGAAGCGCACCGGCGTGATCGGGCCGGAGCTGAAGGAAGATGAACGCCGCGCCCTGATCGAGTTCATCAAGACGCTGTAGGCCCCCGAAGGGACTGCGCCCCCTCTCCCGCTTGCGGGGGAATCGCATATAGAAAAATCTGTCGGGCAGCGTCCTCGCGGCCATCCTTCGAGACGCCGCTGCGCGGCTCCTCAGAGTCTGACTCATAAGTCACCCAACCTTACCAGCAGCGGCAAGTCTGCGGGTCAGGAGCCTGATGTGTGCAATCAGCAGCCAGGCAGCTTCGGTTGCCACCGTCGCCTCGAAGTCCTTGGCGAGGCGGCGGCATCTGCCGAACCAAGCGAATGTGCGTTCAACCACCCACCGCCTCGGCAGAAGCTGGAAGCCTTTGACGCCTTGAGGCCGCTCGACGATCTCGACAGTCCATGGACCGCAGTCTGAGAGCGCGTCGAGGAGTTGATTTCCGCGGTAGATCCGGTCGGCAAAGACGTGGCGCAGCCGGGGGAAGTTCATCCGCACGTTCTTCAGCAGCGGTACGGCGCCATGGCAGTCCTGAACGTTGGCCGGATGAACATGAACCCCGAGGAGGAGGCCATTGGTATCCGTCACGATATGCCGCTTGCGGCCGTAGATGCGCTTGCCTGCATCGTAGCCGCGCGGTCCGCCAGCTTGGGTGGTCGGCGCACTTTGACTGTCGATCACGGCTGCCGTCGGCTTCGGTGTCCGTCCAAGCTTTTTTCGCGCCCGTCGGACAAGCACGCTGACAATCCTCTGCCACCGGCCTGTATCCCGCCATCTATAAAAATAGCCCTGCACCGTCGAATAGGGCGGGAACTCCTGCGGCAACGCCCGCCACTGGCAGCCGGTCGAAACGATATAGAGGATCGCTTCGATCACACGACGCAGCTCCGTCTTACGCGGCCGGCCGCGCCGGTTCGCTCGCGGCAACAGGCGTCTGATCAGCGCCCACTCCGCATCGGTCATATCGCTTGCATAACGCAGATCGTCCCGCCGATATTGCTCCCGAGTGATCTTGGTCCAGGGCATCGTGCTCTCCCTCGAATCTCTGCAAATCCGATGGAATCACACCCCACTGAGATCACTCACTCATTTTTCAGTCAGGCTCTCAGGATGACGGGTCTTGTTTTGCGGCACTCATGGTGAGGAGCGCCGCTTGCGGCGCGTCTCGAACCACGAGGCCGAGTTACCTCCGTAGCCGCTGAAGGTCATATGCGATTGCCCTACCCGCAAGCGGGAGAGGGAGCCGACTGCCGATGCAGCGGCTGTCCTTCAACTCCTCGGCACCGGCTGCCGGCGCGCCGGGCGGGTCATGGCCTCGAGCTCGAGGAGCTGGTTGAGCTGCGCTTCGGTCAGCAGTTTTTCCTCCAGCACGATGTCGGCGACCGAGCGGTTCTCCTTGAGCGCACGGCGCGCCACGCGCGATGAGGCCTCGTAGCCGAGCGACGGCGCCAGCGCCGTGATCAGGCCGATCGAGCCCTGCACCAGGTTGCGGCAGCGCTCGCGATCGGCCTCGATGCCGTCGACACAGCGCTTGGTCAGCGTATCGACCGCCGCCGTCAGCATGCGCAGCGAGCTCAAGACGCAATAGCCGATGGTCGGCTCGAACGCGTTGAGCTGCAACTGGCCGCCTTCGGCGCACATCGTGACCGTGAGGTCGTGCCCGATCACCAGGAAAGCCACCTGGTTGACCACCTCGGGAATGACGGGATTGACCTTGCCGGGCATGATCGACGAGCCGGCCTGCACCGCGGGCAGGCGGATTTCGCCGATGCCGGTGCGCGGTCCGGACGACAACAGCCGCAGGTCGTTGCAGATCTTTGAGAGCTTGACCGCGACGCGCTTGAGCACGCCGGAGAACAGCACGAAGGCGCCGAGATCGGACGTCGCCTCGATCAGGTTGGAGGCCAGCACCATCGGCTGGCCGGACAGCCGCGACAATTCCTCGACTGCGAGCGCCGCATAGCGCGGATCGGCATTGATGCCGGTGCCGATCGCGGTGGCGCCGAGATTGACCTCGCGGAACAGCGCGGAAATCTCGTTCAGGCGCGCGACATCCTCCTTCACGGTCACGTGGAAGGCGTCGAATTCCTGGCCGAGCGTCATCGGCACCGCATCCTGAAGCTGGGTGCGCCCCATCTTCAACACGTCGGCGAACTCCACCGCCTTGCCCTTGAGGGAGTAGGCGAGATCGTCCAGTGCGCGCACCAGCGGCTGGGTGGCGAAGATCACCGCGAGCCGCAGCGCGGTCGGATAGGCGTCGTTGGTCGACTGCGCCATGTTGACGTCGTCGTTCGGATGCAGCGCGTGATAGTCACCCGGCTTGCGCCCCATCAGCCGCAGCGCGACGTTGGCGATCACCTCATTGGCGTTCATGTTGGTCGACGTGCCGGCACCGCCCTGGATCGCGTCGACGACGAAGGATTCGGCATAGACCTTTTCGGTCGCAATCTGGGTGCAGGCCGCCTCGATCGCATCCGCCTTCTCGGGTGCGAGATAGCCGAGCCGCTTGTTGGCGCGCGCTGCGGCCTGCTTCACCAGCGCCAGCGCGCGGACGAATTCCGGGAAGTGCCCGACCGGCACGCCGGTGATCGGAAAGTTCATCACCGCGCGCTTGGTGTGAATGCCCCACAGCGCATTGGCCGGCACGTCGTCCTCGCCGAGCAGATCGTGCTCGGTGCGGGACTGCGCCTGCTCGATCGGCACGGTGCGGACGGTCGCGACCGCGAGGTGGCTGGGGCCGCCGCTCTCGCCGGAGGGGGACGCGGCAGCTGCAGTGTTGGCGGTCTCAACCTTCGATTCGGCCATGGTACCTCCGTTACCTCTCGCAGATCTTGTCGTCAGCGACGCCGGCGATGATGCGCCCGGCGGGCGTCGAAAGCCAATGCCTATCGGCAGAGTCTTGCACACCGGTGAGCGGAGGGACGCGGAAAAGCAGCATTGGCGCGCGCCGAACCGGGAGATTAAGGGCTTTGCCTTATCCGTCATGATAATAACAACTTATAGCTCGATATCGCGGCTCGCTTCGCGACCGATGCGGCTGCTTTCTCCGCCCCGTCGTCGCGTGCTAGACGAGCATCGACTGGCGCAAGGGCGCCGCCGACACTGAACGAACCAAGGACCAAAGCCGTGTCCAACAATAACGAAGCGATCACCATCAAATTCCGCTGCCCCGCGGAGCTCGAGGGCAAGATTCCGCCGCCGATGCCTGCGTCGTTGGGGCTTCCCGGATGGCTCAAAGCGATGCCGACGCAGGCCTTCAATACGATGAGCAATCGCGAAGAGGATACCGTCAAGCGCTGCCCGCCATTCGTCGATGCGATGACATCGGGTTTCCTGTTGCCGCTGATCTGCGATCTCAAGGTCGAGAATGGCGCGATCACCTGGGACAACGAGCTTCCGGCCGGCGGCGCGCTCGAATTCCCGCGCTCGCCGGTCGGCTTCCACGACGAAAGCCAGGTGGTCGGCTCGCCGCTGTTCGAGCCCGACCGCTTCGTCATCAAGTTCGTCAATCTGTGGACCATCGAGGCGCCGCCGGGCTACTCGCTGTTCTTCACGCACCCGGTCAACCGGTTCGACCTGCCGTTCACCACGCTGACCGGCATGGTCGATTGCGATCTGTTTCACGACAGCTGGGTTCATTTCCCGGCACGCTGGCACGACACCAGTTTCAACGGCGTATTGCCCAAGGGCACGCCGGTTGCGCAGTGCTTCCCGGTGAAGCGCGAAAACTGGGTCGCGCAGACCGCGGCGATGACGCCGGATGAAACATCGCGCGCCCAGGAACTGACCAACAGGATGGCCCGCGAGTCCGGACTCTATCGGCGCCAATTCCGGACGTAGAGCGGGCGCGCGAAGCTCCGCTGCGGCCTCCTCCATCATTGCGAGCTACCCGATGGGAGGCTCGGCATCCACCGCCGTCGTCCTGGCTTTCGCCCATAGGCGCTAAAATAGGATTTGCGCCTTGGATTCGCTTGTGATTCCAAGATGGAATGGCACACGAATCGCTTGTGAACAAAGATTGGGCGCGCGTTGTCGCCCGACTTGGCGGAGCCGAGGCTCTGAACATTAGCGCGCGCAAGACGAAGGCGTTTGTCCGTCCGCGGGAGATCAGCAATGCGGTCGACTTGCTGCGCCTGATCTTGGCTTATTGCCTTGGTGAGAAAGGGCTGCGGTTGACGGCGGCATGGGCCACGTCGGTTGGGCTTGTCGATATCTCCAACGTGGCTCTGTTGTATCGCTTACGTCAGTGCGGAGATTGGCTGGCAATCTTGGTCGAGCAGGCGCTTGCCGCCGCGGCGCCGAAGGCGAGCCGCGGTCGTCTGATCCGTATTGTTGACGCCACGACGGTCCCCAAGGCTGGGACGAGCGGCAGGAACAAGAACGCAGTGTGGCGTATCCATAGCGCGTTCGATCTTCCGCAGGAGCGCTTTGGTCACTTCGAACTGACCGATCAGCGAGCGGGCGAGACGCTGGATCGGATACCGGCGGTTGCCGGTGAGATCCGTCTTGCCGATCGCGCCTATCTGCAACCGGAGCGCATGGCGCATCTCGTCGATGCCGATGCGGACTTCGTGATCCGGGCCGGCTGGAAGAGCGCGCGCTGGCTCGATGCCGAAGGTAATCTTGTTGACCTCACTGCCGAACTGCGCAACGCCTCGGCGCGTGGCCTGATCGATCGGCCGATTTGGATAAAGCGCAAGTCAGGTGCGCCGCCGCTCGCAGTGCGTCTGGTTGCCGCGAAGAAGCCGGCGCAAGCTGCTGCGGCTGCGCGACGCAAGGCGCGCCGGACTGCACAAAAGGGAGGTCATCAGCTCTCCAGGCAAACACTTGACGCCGCAGATTGGGTGATCCTGGTGACCTCACTCAGGCCAGAGGACTTCACGACTGCAGATATCCTCGCCCTCTATCGGCTGCGATGGCGCATTGAGCTCGGCTTCAAGCGGCTGAAAAGCCTGATTGGCCTGAAGGGACCTCCCGGAACCGACGAGCGGTCCGCCAGACCCCATATCCTCGCTCATCTGCTGATCATTCTATTGCTCGAGCCGCTCGTCGACGAACTCGAAGACTCTCCCCGCTTGGCCGACGCCGCCTGACCCACCCAGTGACGTGGCGTCTGCTGCGCCAGCTCGTAGCTTCGCTACGGCAAGCGATCATTCCACAGCCCGCAATCGCTCTACTCTGCAGAGCCAGTCACGCTCTCCGGCGACATCTACGCGAGCCACCCAGACATAAGCGCCACTATCAGACTATGATCAAACTATCTTAGCGCCTATGGGCGAAAGCCAGGACCCATATGTGGACGGCCCCCGTGGCACAAGAGCTGTTTGGTGAGATCGGATCGCTTGCATCCATATGTCCGGCCTGTTGGGTGCGATCGAATGGATCGCTGGCCAAGATGGTTTGCGCGATGCGAGTTCCAAACAACCACGCGGCCTGTTGGCAGCCGATGGGTCCTGCGGACTGTCTCGCATCGTTGCTCGATCGATCGCTCCATCTGCTCTTGCAGCTCCGGTCGGCCGGCGAGCGAGCCCGCCGGCTAATCGATTAGGCGGCGGCTGTCATGGGATTCATCCGTGCCGCCTCGTAACTCTCGCCCGTTGCCATCAGCTTCCAGGCGATACGGGCCACTTTGTTGGCGAGCGCCACGGCCGCAAGCTTCGGCGGCTTGCGCTTGATCAGGGCCAGCAGCCAGCGCGAGTGATGACCGCGTCCCCCGCCTGGCCTGCTGGATCACCGCTGTGGCCCCGACCACCAGCAGACGGCGCAAGTTCTCATCGCCAGCCCGCGTGATCTTGCCAAGCCTGGTCTTGCCAGCGGTGGAGTGGTCCTTGGGTGTCAATCCCAGCCAGGCCGCAAAATGACGACCAGAACGGAACGTGCGCGGATCAGGTGTCTTCATCACCAGCGCGGTTGCAACGATCGGACCGACCGAGGGGATCTGAGCCAAGCGCCGGCCCGTGGCATCGGCGCGGTGCCAGGCCATCAGCTTGGCCTCAACCGCCTCCAACTCACCCTCGAGCCTGACGCGCTCCCGGCCCAGCACCACAAACAGCTCGCGCGCCAGAACCGGAAGCGTCTCGTCCTGCGCAATCCGCACCAGCAGTGGTTCGATCGCGTCCAGTCCCTTGGGGGCGATCAGGCCATACTCCGCCGCGTGGCCGCGTATCGTATTGGTCAGCTGGGTGCGCCGGACGATCAATCCGTCGCGGACACCCATCAGCATCAGCGCGGCCTGCTGCTCGGCCGTCTTCACCGGCACGAAGCGCATGCTCGGCCGGCTCATCGCTTCACACAGGCCTTCTGCATCCCGCCCGTCATTCTTGTTCCGCATCACGTAGGGTTTGACCAATTGCGGTGCCATCAGCTTCACCTCGTGACCGAGCTTGGAAAGCTGACGCGCCCAATGTTGCGAAGCCCCGCAGGCCTCCATCCCGATCACAGTCGGCGGCAATTTGGCGAAGAACTCCAGCACTTGTTTGCGCGACAGCTTCTTGCGCAGCACCACCTGCTCCGCCGCATCAACCCCATGCAGCACAAAAATATACTTCGACGTATCAATCCCAATGCGGATAATCTGGTTCACGGACGGCTCCCTTGTATGAGATCTAGACAACCTCATTCTGGCACACTGATGCCGTAGGGGGCCGTCCACACCATCAACCACCGTCTTCGGTGATGAGCGGGATCGCGGCCCGGTGTCGCTCAACAATCGAGACTTGGGGTAATGGGTCCCCTGAGTTCACAAACGAAGTGCAACACTTCCTTGAGGAGGTGTTGCCATGGGGCGGACTTACAAGCAGCTCTCTCTGGACGACCGATGCGAGATTGCCTGCCTATCGGCCAATGGCAGCTCGGTCCGGCAAATCGCGGCAGCTCTGGATCGCTCGCCATCAACGATCTCGCGGGAACTGAGGCGCAATCGGGGGAGCCAGGTCGGCTACAAGCCGAGCTATGCCCAGCACCAGATGCGAGCGCGGCGCTGGACGGGCGGACGCCTCGAACGGGAGCCCGGCCTGCGCCGCGCGGTGTTGCAACGCCTTCGCCGCGGCTGGTCGCCCGAGCAGGTCGCTGGCCGGCTGGCCCGCGAGTGCGGGCGCAAGGTGATCTCCCACGAGACCATCTACCGCTTCATCTATGGCCAACTCAGGCGCACCACGGACTTCAACTGGCGGCGCTATCTGCCGCGCGCCAAGAGCAAGCGCGGCTGCCGCGGCAAGCGGGGCGGCAGCCCCGCAAGCTTCATCGAAGGCCGTGTATCCTTGGCAAATCGGCCGCTCGAAGCGGCCGACCGCAGCGTGCCCGGACACTGGGAGGCCGACCTGATGATGTTCTCGAAATACGGTCAGGCCGTGCTGACCGTGCACGAGCGCACCTCGCGGCTGCTGCTCGGCATCCGCCTTGCCAGCAAGGTCGCGCGCGGTGTCGCCCGCCATCTCGTGGGCTTCTTCGCGCCCCTTCCACAAGAGCTGCGCCAGAGCGTTACCTTCGACAACGGCACCGAGTTCGCCGGTCACCTGGCGCTGCACCGCCTCTCGATCGCGACCTTCTTCTGCGATCCCCATGCCCCCTGGCAGAAGGGTGGCATCGAGAACGCCATCGGCAGGATGCGCCGCTTTATTCCCCGCAAGACGGATCTCGTAACCCTCTCGACCGCCAGGTTCCGCCAGTTCATCGCCGCCTACAACAACACCCCGCGCAAATGCCTTGACTACCGCACGCCTGCCGAGTCCTTTGCTCAAGTGTTGCACTTCGAATGTGAATCCACCTCCCGGCTTTCGCCGGGACGACGAGGGGAGAGATTGCGCTGCATCCCCGTCACCCTGAGGAGGCCGCGAAGCGGCCGTCTCGAAGGGTCGACGGCCACCAGCCGAGCCGTACATCCTTCGAGACGCGCTACGCGCTCCTCCAGCGACAAAGGCGAAGCCTTTGCGCGGGGATGACGGGTTCGGAGATGTTCCCCGCCTACACCTTCACCATGCGCTTGCCGCGGTTTTCGCCGGCGAGCAGGCCGATCAGCGCCTGCGGCGTGTTCTCTATCCCGTTGATGACGTCCTCCTGCACCTTGAGTTTGCCCGAGGCGACCCAGGACTGCAGGTCGGCGAGTGCGGCGTCGCGCTGGTCCATGTAGTCCATCACGATGAAGCCCTGCATGATCAGCCGCTTCACCACGATCAGGCCGGGCACGCCGCGCGGGCCGTGCGCGGAGGGGACGCCGTCATATTGCGAGATCGCGCCGCAGCAGGCGATGCGGCCGCGATTGTTCATCTGCGCCAGGCAGGCTTCCAGAATGTCGCCGCCGACATTGTCGAAATAGACGTCGATGCCCTTGGGCGCGGCCGCGCGCAGCGCCTTGTAGGTGGCGCCGTCCTTGTAGTCGACCGCGGCGTCGAAGCCGAGCTCGCTGGTCAGCCAATGGCACTTGTCCTTGCCGCCGGCGATGCCGACGACGCGGCAGCCCTTGATCCCGGCGATCTGGCCGACGATCGAGCCGACCGAGCCCGCGGCCGCCGACACCACCACGGTCTCGCCTTCCCTGGGCTTGCCGACATGGAGCAGGCCGAAATAGGCGGTCAGGCCGGCAACGCCGTAGACGCTGAGCAGATGCGTCATCGGCTCGAGCTTCGGCATCTTCGCCAGATGCTTGGCGGGCACGGCGGCATAATCCTGCCAGCCGGTGTCGCCGAACACGATATCGCCGGGCTTCAGGCTAGAATCCTTCGACGAGATCACCTCGGCGATGCTGCCGCCGGCCATCACGGTGTTGGCTTCCACCGCAGCGCGGTACGTGGCGCCGTGCATCCAGGCGCGGTTGGCGGCATCGAGCGAGATGTAGCGCGTCCGCACCAGCGCCTCGCCGTCCTTCGGCGTGGGGATCGTCCCCGTGGTCAGACGAAAATGCTCGGGGCCAAGCTTGCCGGTCGGCTTTTCAACAAGCAGGATCTGGCGATTGACGGTGTCGTTCATTGGCGGTGTCTCCCCCTTTGCCTTCCCTTGGCGTTGGTCGTTTCGCATGCAATTGACTGCGACGCGCGCAGCGCCTTGCACAGATTGTGCGCTGCATGAACGCTAGTCCGCGCGCTGGCATTCCACAACGGGAACGTTTCGGCAAAGTCGCGCTGGACGCGAAGCGTGTTGCGTAGCTGCGCAAATCTGCCACACTTGCCCTCCGCCGGGAACTGACGGGGGTAAGAGAATGTCCAGCAGGTTTACGCAGTATATCCTGATTGCGATGGTCCTTGGCATCGCGATGGGGACGATTGTCTTCAACTACTTTCCTGACAGCCGTGCCGAGATCGCAGCAGACGTCAACCTGATCGCGATGCTGTTCCTGCGTCTGATCAAGATGATCATCGCGCCGCTGGTTTTCGCGACCCTCGTCGGCGGCATCGCCCATATGGGAAGCGGCGCCAAGCTCGGCCGCATCTTTGCCAAGACCATGGGCTGGTTCGTCTCCGCCTCCTTCGTCTCGCTGCTGCTCGGCCTCGTGATGGTCAACCTGCTGCAGCCCGGCGCCAACTTCCCCGGCACGCTGCCCGACAAGGCGCAGTCGACCGGACTGCCGGTGTCGGCGTTCTCGATCGAAAAATTCCTCACCCATCTGATCCCGACCTCGATCGCGGACGCGATGGCGCAGAACGAGATCCTGCAGATCGTCGTGTTCGCGGTGTTCTTCGCGGTTGCGCTCGGTGCGATGCCTGAACGGGCCAAGCCGATCATGAGCCTGATCGACGACCTCGCGCACATCATGCTCAAGGTCACCGGCTATGTGATGCTGTTCGCGCCGCTCGCGGTGTGGGCCGCGATCATGGCGACCGTCTCGAAGAACGGCCTCGGCGTGCTCTGGAAGCTCATCGTCTTCATGGGCGGCTTCTATCTCTCGCTCCTGATCCTGTGGGGCATCCTGGTCGTCGTCGGGTTCATCGTGATCGGGCCACGCTACAGCCATCTCTTGCGGCTGATCCGCGAGCCGCTGATGATCGCGTTCTCGACCGCCTCGTCGGAGGCGGCCTATCCGAAGACGCTGGAGGGGCTGAACAGGTTCGGCGCCTCCTCGCGCATCTCGGCCTTCGTGCTGCCGCTCGGCTATTCCTTCAATCTCGACGGCACGATGATGTACTGCACCTTCGCGAGCATCTTCATCGCGCAGACCTACCACATCGAGATGTCGGTCGGCACGCAGCTCGCGATGCTGGCGACGCTGATGATCACCTCGAAGGGCGTTGCCGGCGTGCCGCGCGCCTCGCTGGTGGTGATCGCCTCGACGCTGGCGCAGTTCAACATCCCCGAGGCGGGCCTGCTGATGATCATGGGCATCGACACCTTCCTCGACATGGGCCGCAGCGCCACCAACGTGATCGGCAACTCGCTGGCGACCGCCGTGGTCGCGAAGTGGGAGGGCGAGCTGAAGGCCGAGCACGAGCTCGGGCCCGACGACGCGGTGCCGCAGGATGCGGTGCCGGGCGCCGTGATGGCCGGCCATTGAGGGGAGGGATGCATGCATCGCGCCCGCTGGAGGCCGATACGGGCTGAGGCGCCTCTCCTGTCGACACGCCTGCTGTCAGCTTGTCTGCTGGCGGCAAGCCTGTTCGCCGCACCGGCGTCCGCACAGCCGGCGGGCGAGGGGCTCAGCCCCACGCTCGCCAACATCAAGGCCACGCACACGGTGCGGATCGGCTATCGCGAAAGTTCGCCGCCGTTCTCGTTCCTCGATCACTCCAACCGGCCGATCGGCTACAGCCTCGAGCTGTGCGATGCGATCGTCGAGGAGATCGGGACCGAGGTCGACGACGCCAATCTCAAGGTCGACTACGTCAAGGTCACCTCCGACGACCGCATTCCGGCGGTCGTCGACAAGAAGATCGACCTGGAATGCGGCTCGACCACGGCGAATGCCGAGCGCGGCAGGCAGGTCGCATTCTCGCCGCTGATGTTCGTGGCCGGTACCAAGCTGATGGTGCCGAAGGCCTCCGGCGTCACCCAGGTTGCCGACCTGAAGGGCAAGACGGTGGTAGTAACCAAGGGCACCACCAACGAGCAGGCGATGCACAATGTCGACGCCAAGCAAAAGCTCGGCCTCAACATCGTCACCGCACCGGACCACGAGCAGTCCTACCAGATGCTGGTGGACGGCAAGGCGGATGCGTTCGCGACCG
Organism: Bradyrhizobium sp. USDA 4538; assembly: GCF_024171045.1. Classification (NCBI taxonomy): domain Bacteria; kingdom Pseudomonadati; phylum Pseudomonadota; class Alphaproteobacteria; order Hyphomicrobiales; family Nitrobacteraceae; genus Bradyrhizobium; species Bradyrhizobium sp. USDA 4538. The sequence goes on along the minus strand of NZ_JALJZE010000001.1, from coordinate 3,171,271 downwards.
ACGACATCCTGCTCTACGGCCTGATCGCGCGGCACAAGTCGCAGGACAAATTCCGCGTCACCGGCGACTACCTGTCCTACGATCCCTACGGCATCATGTACCGCAAGGGCGAGCCGCAGATGAAGGACGTGGTCGAGCGTGCGTTCCGCAGGCTGGCCTCGAACCGCGACATCGTCCCGCTCTACAACAAATGGTTCGTCGCCCGGCTGCCGACCGGCGAGAAGCTGAACGTCGCGCTGTCACCGCAGCTCGAAGAGGCCTTCAAGGCGCTCGACGATTCACCGGGCGGGTCGAACTAGCCGCGAATTTCGGCCTCTCCCCTCGCGGGAGAGGTCTGAATTCCAGCGCGACTTCGCTCACCGCCAATAGCGGCGCGACAAATCCAGGCACTGCCGGACCCAGTATCCGTTCACGTGGATCAACTGGCACGTGCTCGGAGGCGGCTCCTTGATGATTGGGTAGCCGTGGATGTCGATATTCGTCGGGGCCGTGACGCCACGCCAAAACACCGCGTTGGCGGCCGGAGGATTGAAGGCGGCGGCGAACGCCGCCAGTGCGACGAAGCTCAAAAGAAGTTTGCGCATAATCTGTTTCCGGATCAATCAATGCACGGAAGCGTACTCCCTTGCGCAGGATGAGCAAGGCGCCGAATCGATTAAAATGACGGCCAGAACTTCGGTGCCGGCTGCACCGCCGCCCCCGCGTCAGCCGCCGCGAACCGCCATGCATGCGAGGGCAACGATGCCGACCGCTGTCAAAACAACCATGACCTGGAAAACCGCGCGCCCAAGAATCGCTCCCATCAAAGCTCCGTCGATCCGGCGGGATCTTCCTTCGAGTGTCCACGCGCCGCGATCTCTGGAGCATCATCGGCAGGCAAGATTCGGCTGTTGAAGTCTGCGAGCTCGTTGCTTCACCAGCTAATGTCGTTCGGCGACAAGTCGATCGACCTGTTGCTTCAGCTCTGCTTCCATTTCGGAAATGACGTCGTGCGGCAGGCGAGCGCGAAGCGGATCGGTCGTCTCGTGCTGCATCCTGGGCTGCTTGGCGAGCGCGGGTCGTTTAAGCGCCTGATCCTCGATCCATCGTCGAGAGGACGCATAGCCTGTCGCGCCGGCCGTCACGTCAGTCCCGTAGGGTTCGCAAGGATCCTGATCCGGCTGCACCGCGTTCTTCATGAGCTCTGCCTCCTGGCACTATCTCGCAAGAATTCACTTGCTCAGGCCCGAACCATTCGGCTCGTCCGGCTCGTCGCCCATCAATGACGCTGAAACCTGCAAAGTTGTTCCGCACGGAACCTGCAAAGGTCTGCCGGAGCAGTCCCTCATGAAGCGGGAACCAGAACCATAAACATCCTCGTTCGTTAACTCTGGTTGATCGTTCGGAGGTCGCCATGGCTTACGCGAGACCAATTCGTCAAATAGCAATTGTGGTCGAAGACGACACGATCCAGCGCGACATGATTGCGCTGTTGTTGGAAGAAGGCCATTTCGACGTCATCCAGTGCGAGGACGCCGAGACGGCAGCGCTGGCCATCAAGATGCGTCATCCGTCGCTGGTGGTCACGGACATCAAGCTCACGGGCAAAATGGATGGCGTCGAGCTTGCACGCTTGGCCGTCGATTGCGACCCGGGCGTGCGCGTTATGGTCATCTCGGGCCGGCCCCCGGACAGCGCGCTGCCTGAGGGCGTCAAGTTTTTCGAGAAGCCGGTTTATCCACCCATGCTGCTGCGAGAGCTGGCGTCGTAGATCTCGCCGATGGGTGGCCCATGCAAGACGATCCCGAAATCGATTGGCACCGGGAGCAGATTGCGAAGAACCGGGAACTGATCGCGGAATTGCAATCCGGAAATACGGCGGGGGCTGACGTGTTCCCAGAGACGCAAGCCGAGATCGATCGTCTCACGGCACAGATCGAGCAATCGGAATTGATCGTCGCCGCCTATGAAAAGGAGCACCCGCAAGACTGATCGGGCGCTCACAGTGCAGGATCGCGCCGGCGAGCCCGCGTCGTCGGGCAGGGAAACGCTACGCGAACACTTCGTCCAGCGCCGCCGAATACGCTGCCTCGACCAGCGCCGGATGCCGGCGCCCCAACGCTTCCATCTTCACCCCGGAGTTCACCTCGAGGATTTTCCACGCGCCATCCGTGCGCACGACGTCGATCGAGGCGAAGCGGATGCCGACGGTTTGCGCGGCCTTGATCGCGAGCGCGACGCAGGCCTCGCGCATTGCGTCATCGGCGAGCAGCACGGGCTCCGCGCCGGCATCGAGGTTGTGCCGCCAGTTCAGCAGAAGCCGTTCGCCGGCGGACGGAACGGCGTCGAGCGCGGCGGCATCGAAATCCTCGGTGATGGTCTTGAGTTGCTCGGCCGTCGCGCTCGCCTGCGCCAGCGCGCGCAGCGACTGGATGCCGTCGCCAGTCACCGACGGGCGCGCCTTGCCGTAGACGATCAGCGCGCGCGCATCGAGCAGCACGACGCGCACCTCGTCCACGATCTCGACATAGGGCGAGATGGCGAGACTTGGATGTGCGGCAAGGACGCGCGCGACCGCGGTCTCCAATTGCGCCCGCGTCGTCACGCGGAACACGAGCTCGCCGGAGGTCCCCTCATTGGGTTTGACGACGAGCCCCTGCGGATGCTGCTCGAGCAGACGCTGCATCGCGTCCAGCGAGTCCGATCCCGGGATGTGCTTGCTGAGCTTCGCGCCCAAAAACAGCGTATGCGGAATGACGGGGACGCCGGCTGATGCCAGCACGTCCGCGCAGGCCGATTTGTCGTCGGCGACCTGATGCGCGACCGCGCTGTTCAGCCCGACGTCGTAGCCGATCGCGAGCCGCCGCGCGTTGCCCTTGGTCATGGTGACCAGCCAGCCGCCGGACCGCACCTCGACGGCAATCGCGTGCGCCAAACAATATTTTTTGATGGTTTCCAGGAAGATTCGCTGGCTGATCAGGACCACGAGATCATTTTCCCTTCACCGCGGTTTTCGTAGCAATTAATTGCCAGATCGATGCCGATCTCAGCAAGTAAATTACGTGCAGCGCCACGTGTTAACGATGACGTCGTTGAACCTCTGCGCGAAATCGAACGACTGCCATTCTGAGATCGCAATTGCACGCCAGTTGATCTTGACTATCTCCTGCATTGGCGCAATGGACACGCGAGATCTTCAGTGATTTCGGCCACTTCCGCGCCGTCGCGAGCCGTCTAGAAATCAAACCATTCTAATTCTGGTCAGTCGAGAAAACGAAAACCCATGAGCGCGTTCTATCGAGAGAAAGTTCTTTCCGTTCAGCACTGGACCGATACGCTTTTCAGCTTCCGGGCGACCCGCGATTCCGGTTTCCGCTTCCAGAACGGGCAGTTTGCCATGATCGGCCTCGAGGTCGACGGCAGGCCGCTGCTGCGCGCCTATTCGATGGCGAGCGCCAATCACGAGGAAGAGCTCGAGTTCTTCTCGATCAAGGTGCAGGACGGCCCGCTCACCTCCAAGCTGCAGAAGATCCGCGAGGGCGACACCATCCTGGTCGGCCGCAAGGCGACCGGCACGCTGATCACCGACAACCTGATTCCCGGCAAGCGGCTGATGCTGCTGTCGACCGGCACCGGCCTCGCGCCGTTCGCCAGCCTGATCAAGGACCCCGAGGTCTATGATCGCTACGATCAGATCCTGCTGGTGCATGGCTGCCGCCAGGTCTCCGAGCTCGCCTATGGCGAGGAGCTGGTCGCCAAGCTGCGCGACGACGAACTGTTCGGGCCGCTGCTGTCCGAGAAGCTCTCATACTATCCGACCGTGACGCGCGAGCCGTTCCGCAACCGCGGCCGCATCACCGATCTGATCACCTCCAACCAGCTGTTCAGCGACCTGCATCAGGGCCCGCTCGACATCGAGACCGACCGCATCATGATGTGCGGCAGCCCGGCGATGCTGGAAGAGCTGAAGCAGCTGTTCGAGACGCGCGGCTTCAAGGAAGGCAGCGGCAACACCCCCGGTCACTTCGTGATCGAGAAGGCGTTCGTCGAGCGTTAAGGCCTCGAGCATTAAGATTGTCGTCCTGGCGAAAGCCAGGACCCATATGTGGACGGCCCCCGTGGCACAAGAGCTGTTTGGTGAGATCGGATCGCTTGCATCCATATGTCCGGCCTGTTGGGTGCGATCGAATGGATCGCTGGCCAAGATGGTTTGCGCGATGCGAGTTCCAAACAACCACGCGGCCTGTTGGCGGCCGATGGGTCCTGCGGACTGTCTCGCATCGTTGCTCGATCGATCGCTCCATCTGCTCTTGCAGCTCCGGTCGGCCGGCGAGCGAGCCCGCCGGCTAATCGATTAGGCGGCGGCTGTCATGGGATTCATCCGTGCCGCCTCGTAACTCTCGCCCGTTGCCATCAGCTTCCAGGCGATACGGGCCACTTTGTTGGCGAGCGCCACGGCCGCAAGCTTCGGCGGCTTGCGCTTGATCAGGGCCAGCAGCCAGCGCGAGTGATGACCGCGTCCCCGCCTGGCCTGCTGGATCACCGCTGTGGCCCCGACCACCAGCAGACGGCGCAAGTTCTCATCGCCAGCCCGCGTGATCTTGCCAAGCCTGGTCTTGCCAGCGGTGGAGTGGTCCTTGGGTGTCAATCCCAGCCAGGCCGCAAAATGACGACCAGAACGGAACGTGCGCGGATCAGGTGTCTTCATCACCAGCGCGGTTGCAACGATCGGACCGACCGAGGGGATCTGAGCCAAGCGCCGGCCCGTGGCATCGGCGCGGTGCCAGGCCATCAGCTTGGCCTCAACCGCCTCCAACTCACCCTCGAGCCTGACGCGCTCCCGGCCCAGCACCACAAACAGCTCGCGCGCCAGAACCGGAAGCGTCTCGTCCTGCGCAATCCGCACCAGCAGGGGTTCGATCGCGTCCAGTCCCTTGGGGGCGATCAGGCCATACTCCGCCGCGTGGCCGCGTATCGTATTGGTCAGCTGGGTGCGCCGGACGATCAATCCGTCGCGGACACCCATCAGCATCAGCGCGGCCTGCTGCTCGGCCGTCTTCACCGGCACGAAGCGCATGCTCGGCCGGCTCATCGCTTCACACAGGCCTTCTGCATCCCGCCCGTCATTCTTGTTCCGCATCACGTAGGGTTTGACCAATTGCGGTGCCATCAGCTTCACCTCGTGACCGAGCTTGGAAAGCTGACGCGCCCAATGTTGCGAAGCCCCGCAGGCCTCCATCCCGATCACAGTCGGCGGCAATTTGGCGAAGAACTCCAGCACTTGTTTGCGCGACAGCTTCTTGCGCAGCACCACCTGCTCCGCCGCATCAACCCCATGCAGCACAAAAATATACTTCGACGTATCAATCCCAATGCGGATAATCTGGTTCACGGACGGCTCCCTTGTATGAGATCTAGACAACCTCATTCTGGCACACTGATGCCGTAGGGGGCCGTCCACACCATCAACCACCGCTCTTTGTTTGTCGAAGGCTGGGGCCCCATCAGGCTCCAGCCTTTTGCATTTGTGGTAATGGGTCCTGGCTCCCGTGCGCAATTGCGCACTAGGCCAGGACGACCCGTGAGTATGTGGCGTCTCCCATTCCCCCGCTGCTATAACGCCCCCAACGCCGCGCGGCCGTTGCGCGAAAGCGGCGATCTGGGAGCAGCACCTTGTCCATCACCGATCCGGATGCACCGAAGACCGCCTTTGTGTTTGCCGGCGGCGGCAGCTTTGGCGCGATCCAGGTCGGCATGCTGCAGGCGCTGGCCGCGCATGGCGTGGTCGCCGACATGGTGGTCGGCTCCAGCGTCGGCGCACTGAACGGCGCGTTCTATGCCGGCGACCCGACGGTCCCGGGCGTCGCACGGCTGGCCGAGATCTGGCGCGGCCTCAACCGGCAGGACGTGTTTCCGGTGACGTGGCGGACGCTGGTGAGCTTCCTGTGGCGGCGCGACTTCCTGATCCCGCATGACGGCGTCCGCAAGCTGATCGACGACTACATCCCGTTCCGCAATCTCGAGGACGCGCGGATCCCGATCCACATCGTCACCACAGACATCATCAGCGGCGACAGCGTGGTGCTGTCGGAAGGTTCGACCGCCGAGGCGATCGTCGCGTCGACCGCGATCCCCGGCGCGTTCACGCCGGTGCATTACCGCGATCGTTTCCTGGCCGATGGCGCGATCTCCAGCAACACGCCGGTCCGCGTCGCGGTCAGGCACGGTGCCAAACGCCTGATCGTGCTGCCGACCGGGCATGCCTGCGCCAACCAGGCGCCGCCGGTCGGCGCGCTCGCCAATGCGCTGCACGCGCTGACGCTCCTGATCGCGCGGCAACTCGTCAACGAGCTCGAGAACATCGGGCCCGATGTCGAGTACTTCGTGGTGCCGCCGCTCTGCCCGCTGGTCGGCTCGCCCTACGATTTCTCGCGGACTGCCGATCACATTACCCGGGCACTCGACACCACCAACGCCTGGCTCGACGGCGACGGCCTGAAGCCGGGTCACATCCCGCACGAATTGCAGCCGCACGAGCACTAGGCGAACGGTGCTCTCTCCTCATCTCCTCTGCAAGCGCACTCACATGCGCGGGTGATGACACCGCGTAGTGCGACGCCTCGAATCGAGAACCATCTCCATTGTCGTCCCTGCGAAAGCAGCGACCCATACGCTGCGGCGGATCTTGTTGAAGGGACTCGTCGTTCCAGCGTGGCCCAACAATTGGCATTTGTGGTCATGGGTCCCTGCTCCCGTGCGCAAGTGCGCACTAGGCAGGGACGACAGGTTGGAGGAGCCGCAGACTCACATCACGATTTCGGAATAGTGGAATTGTGCCGGTGAGTTGCCCGACGTGTCAAGTCGCTGTGTCGAGCGCCGGCCGCAGCCGGCTCCTTTGCATGGTGTTGTTTTCGATATTTTGGTAGTGCGCCCGCGACGGCAGGTTATCGCATCCGATCCGCAGCCCCTTCGTTGCACTGCAAAAGCCGATCTCGTTTCAATTTGACCGGTATCCGCACCCGCCCATTCGGGTGGTTGTCACATCTGTGACTGCTCGGCCGTATAACCGTAGTGCACTTGTTCCGCGAGTTGGATTAGGCTCGCGGCCGACAGGTCATTTGGGCAGACCGGAGGAATTTCATGGATACAGTGCTGCTTCCGTTCTCGCCACGTTTCATCGTGCTGACGATCTGCGCCGTCGTCACCGTGCTCCTGCTGCTGGTTGGAATTTTCGATCACAAGGTCTTCAAGATCGTCCTGATCCCGCTGGTCATCTTCGGCGCGCTGACATTGCTCGGCATCCGCGACCTCACCCAGAAGAACCACGCGGTGCTGCGCAACTACCCGATCTCGGCGCATGTCCGCTTCCTGCTCGAGGAAATCCGCCCGGAGATGCGGCAATATTTCTTCGAGAGCGAGAAGGACGGCATGCCGTTCTCCCGCGACACCCGCGCGGTGGTTTACCAGCGTGCCAAGATGGTGCTCGACAAGCGGCCGTTCGGCACCCAGGAGGACGTCTATCGCGAGGGCTATGAGTGGATGCACCACTCGGTGGCGCCGAAGCCGAGGGCCGACCAGAAATTCCGCATCACCGTCGGCGGCCCGGACTGCACCAAGCCGTATTCGGCCTCGGTCTTCAACATCTCGGCGATGAGCTTTGGCGCGCTGAGCCCGAACGCGGTGCGGGCGCTCAATGCCGGCGCCAAGAAGGGCGGCTTCGCCCACGACACCGGTGAGGGCGGCGTCAGCCCCTATCATCGCGAGATGGGCGGCGACATCATCTGGGAGATCGGCTCCGGCTATTTCGGCTGCCGCAACCGCGACGGCACCTTCAATCCGGATCTCTTCGCAAGCGTCGCGGGCGACGACCAGATCAAGATGGTCGAGCTCAAGATCAGCCAGGGTGCCAAGCCCGGCCATGGCGGCGTGCTGCCGGCGGCGAAGGTTTCCGAGGAGATTTCCAAGATCCGGGGCGTACCGATGGGCGAGGACTGCATCTCGCCGGCCTATCACAAGGCGTTCTCGACGCCGCTGCAGATGATGGAATTCGTCGCCCGGATGCGCCAGCTGTCCGGCGGCAAGCCGGCCGGCTTCAAGATGTGCATCGGCCATCCCTGGGAATTCCTGGCGATCTGCAAGGCGATGCACGAGAGCGGCCTCTATCCCGACTTCATCGTGGTCGACGGCAATGAAGGCGGCACCGGCGCCGCGCCGCTCGAGTTCATGGACCATCTCGGCATGCCGATGCGCGAGGGCGTCAATTTCGTCCACAACGCGCTGATCGGCATCGGCGCGCGCGATCGCATCAAGATCGGTGCCTCCGGCAAGATCGCGACCGCGTTCGACATGGCGCGCGCGATGGCGATCGGGGCCGACTGGTGCAATTCGGCGCGCGGCTTCATGTTCGCGCTCGGCTGCATTCAGTCCCTGAGCTGCCACACCGATCGCTGCCCGACCGGCGTCACCTCGCAGGACCCGATCCGCAACCGCGCGCTCTATGTGCCCGACAAGATTGACCGCGTGTACAACTACCACCACTCGACCCTGCACGCGCTGACCGAGCTGCTCGCCGCCGCCGGCCTCGAGCACACCAAGGAGCTGCGCCCGATCCACTTCTCGCAGCGGAGTTCGACCACCGAAGTCTCTTCCTTCGCCGAGCTCTATCCGACGCTGCGCCCCGGCGAACTGCTCGAAGGCACCCAGGACCGCCGCTTCCGCGACGCCTGGGCGATGGCGCGCGCGGATTCATTCCAGCCGGCGGGGTAGTGGCGGCAAATCCGTAGCCCGGATGAATCGCAGCGCAATCCGGGACCACTCTCTGCGGATCGACCGATCCCGGATTACGCTCCGCTCCATCCGGGCTACGCTCATTACGTAGCAGCGGACGCGCCGAACCATTTGGTCAGCGCCTCGCTCAGGCCGGCCAGCGTTCGCTCGCCAACCCACGCCACGTAGCCATCAGGCCGAACCAGCACCGCGGTCGGGGCCGAAACCGTTCCGTGCACGGGAAGCTCCCATGCGCCGCGATTCGCGGCATCGACGAGCTGAACCCGGTCGGTCCATCCCGCGATGGCGATGCCGCCGGGCTCGCCGAAATTCAGCAGCACCGGCCGCGCGTGGTGCAGCAGCGCGAAGACATGCATCGGGCCGTTGGCCGTGGCCAGATCGAGATCGGGCATGCGGCGTCCGAGCAGCGGATGGCCGTCGCCAAGATCGTAGTGAAGATCGAGGCCGGACATCATCACGGCAAAGCATTTGCGCGGCTCGTCCATGCGCAGCAGGTCGGAGACGATCTCGCTCAACGCCCTGGTCCGCGGATCGGTGCGGTTGAGCGCGACATGCGCCATGGTGTTGCGCAGCACGCGGGCCGCCACCGGATGCCGTTCGGCTTCGTAGGTGTCGAGCAGGCTGTCCGGCGCGATCTGCTTGACCACCTGGGCCAGCTTCCAGCCCAGGTTCACCGCGTCCTGCACGCCGATATTGAGGCCCTGGCCGCCCATCGGTGGATGCACATGGGCGGCATCGCCGGCCAGCAGCACGCGCTGTTTGCGGTAGGTCACGGCCTGCCGGGTCATGTCGGTGAAGCGCGAGATCCAGACCGGACTGTGGATGCCGAAATCGGTGCCGTACGCGGCGACCAGTGCCTCGCTGACGTCGCGCAAGGTCGGCTCCCGGTCGGTGCCGAGTTGCCGCTCGGTCAGCACCAGCCGCACCCGCCCGCCATCTTCCGCCTTGCCGATCGCTGAGGTGCCGGTGTCGTGCTGGCGAAAGCCCCATTCCGGCTCGCCCGACATCTCGGCCTCGGCGATCAGCCAGCTCGTGGTCGGATCCCATCCGGCGAATTCGATGCCTGCCGCTTTGCGGACGAGGCTCCGGCCACCGTCGCAGCCGACGAGATACTGTGCCCGGAGCAATTGGCCATCCGACAGTTCGACGTCGACGCCGGCGTCGTCCTGCGTGAAGCCGGTCACGTCGCGCGCGCGGATAATCGGCACCGCCAGTTCGCCGACCCATTCACCGAGCAGGCGCTCGATATGGTTCTGCCGCAGCCCCAGCGTGAAATTGCGCCGGGTCGGAAAGTCGGTGATCTCAAGCGGAACCAGATGCGAGTGGAACAGCACCGCCGGATGGCGCGTTCCCAGCGCGACGAAGCGGTCGCCGATGCCGCGCTGATCGAGCACCTCGATGGTGCGCGCGTGCAGGCCGCCGGCCCGCGCGCCGATCAGGTCCTCCCCCGCGCGCCGCTCGACAATCGCAACATCTATTCCCGCCAGCGCCAACTCGCCCGCCAGCATCAGCCCGGTCGGACCTCCGCCGGCAATCACCACAGCATGTTTCCGCATCCCGCACTCCTCCGTTCGATTGGGCGCGCGTTCTACGGGATGACCCCGGGCTTGCGGCAAGCCCGGGGGGTCTACATATATCTGAGTGGGGAGAGGGCGTTTGCTGCCCGAACCAACCAACTCCGAGACATCGTTGAGAAGAACGGCGCGGCAAAGTTGCTGTCACCCCGGCTTTCGCCGGGACGACGTTGGGAGATGGCGCGTTCAGAACTCGCCGTGGATGCGGCCGGAGAAGATGTGCACCGGGCCGCGGTCGGCGTTGTAGGCGGGGTTGGTGATGAACTGATAGTCCGCGGTCAGCGTCAGGTTCTTGTTCACCTGATAGGCGTAGTAGGTCTCGAAGATCCGCTCCGGGCTGTAGTTCAGCGCGCCGTCGCCGATCAGCAGACCGAGGCCGCCGGCGGCAAGGTAGTCGCGATGCGCTGATGACAGCCCGTTGATCGCGCCGCCGATGCCGATCGTGTCGTTCGCCCGTCCCCACCTGCTGCCCTTGATCGACAGGCCGCCCGACACGCTGCGATCGACATCGGTGAACGACAGGATTTCGGTCCGGCCGTCGTTCCAGCTGAGGCGGCCGAACAGGCCGACATCCTTTGCGATCTGCTGCTCGCCGTTCAGATAGAAGCCGTATTTCAGATTGTCCTTGCGGATGCCGGCCATCACGTCGTTGATGTCAAGCCCCGGATTGGCGTCCTCGATCGCGAGCGCCTGGGCGTAGTTGCCGGTGTTGCCGCGGTTGCCGAACACGCCGACGCGCAGCTTGCCGGGCTGATCGAAGATCGAATAGCGGCCCTCGAACTCGACCACCGCGCCGCCGGTGTTGAACACCAGAACGTCGCTGTTCGGTGCGTTCGGCACCTGGAACAGGCCGGCGCGCACCGCCCAATCCTTGCGGTTGAGCTCGACCACGGCGCCGCGGGTGTAACCGGGCAGGTCGGCCGGGAAGTCGTAGGCGGCGGACGCCCACATCGCCCAGTTCATGAAATCGGCGCGCGGGTCCTTGGCGTAGGAATTGCCGTCGAAGAAATCGCCGACCGCAAAGCGCCCGACCACGAGCGTGAGGCGGTCGATATCGCGCTTGCCGGCGATCTGGTTCGGGCCGTCGGCGACGTCTTCCTGCTCGCCGCCGAAGCCGAAGGTCTGCTTGAAGTAGTAGCGCTGCGGCCGGATTTTCGGAAACGGAGCGCCGGCCTTCTGGGCTTCGCCGTTCGAGAAGCCGGCAAGGCCGAGCGTGCCGTTGAGGCCAAAGCCCTGCGCGGTTTCCGGGTTGAAGTAGAACTCGCCGCCTTCCCAGAGCCGCACGCCGAGAAACGCCGTCGTGGTCCAGGTCTGCTGCAACTGCCCCGCGCCGGGAAGGCTGTTGGTGCCGGCATAGGGCGAGCGGAAGGACGGATAGGTCTGCGGCAGCAGCGTCGTCTGGCCGTGCACGCTCCAGTCGCTCGATTCGGGCAGCGCGGTGCGCGTCGGCGTTGCCGACCATGGCGAGTCGCCAAGCTGATAGTTGAGGCCGAATTTCAGCAAATGGATGCGCGGGTCGATGCTGACGCCGGGCAGGCCGAAATCATTGAGGCCGAGCGTGCGGCGCGACAGGTCGACATAGTCGTATTCGACCTTGGCGGTCCAATTGCCGCTCACCGCGAATTCGGCGCCGGCGCCGACGGTCCAGCCGGTCTGGTACTGCCCGGGCTCCGAGATCACCTCGCCCGCGGCATCGTTGACCCGGACCTGGCTGTGGCCCCAGGCGAAGCCGCCGGTCACGTAAGGCATCCAGGTGCCGAAAGAGTAGCCGGCGCGGCCGCGCAGCGTGCCGACATAGTCGATCGACGAATTGAAGGGGCCGAGCACCCGCCGCGGCAGGTCGGTCGGGCCGGTGAAGGTCGCATCCGCCTCGATGCCGAGCACGAAGCGGTTGGCGAATTCCTTGTTGTATCCAACCTGGAAGCCGCCGATCCCGCCGGTGATGGTGGGCGGAAAGAACACGCCCTGTTCCAGGATCGGATTGGTGCCGGGACCCAGCGTGCCGTCGCCATAACCGACATGGGCGCCGACATAGAATCCGGTCCAGCTGTAGACCGCCCTGGCGGCGGGGGATTTGAGCGCCAGATCGGCCGCGGTCGCCGGCGCGCCGAAGGTTGCCGCACCGAGCGCTGCGCCGGCGGCGATCTGGACCCGGAAGAGGCGGACGCAGGTCATGACGCGGCTTTCCGCGAACGAGTGGCGGTTTCGCCCGGCATCACTGCAGATTTGCTGGCCGCTTGCCACCCGAGATTTGAAATCATCGCCCGCCGTCCCCGGTCCGATCTGTGTCGTCCCATCCAAAGCCAGATCAGCACCTAGCATCCCCTGTTGCTTATTGCAAATAATTCGCAATAGCAACTGAGGTGCGCCCAATACCGTTCCGATTTGCACGCCACCGTGACAGTCACGTAACAGCGCGAGGCGGCAGGCCACATCGGCGGCGATCGGCCGCGTGTCCGTGGCAAATCGGTCGCGACCCGACCGTTCAATCGATGCCCCCATTGTCCTCGTCCTTTGTGTTGAATGCCGGCTGCGATGCTCTGCCGAGCACGACCCGCGCGCCGGCCCGTTCGATACATCGCGCCATCGACAGCGCCGTCCGCAGTCCGGCGTTTGAGATTGTGCGTTTCCGGTGGAGCGCGGCCGCGCCGCGCAGGATGGCGCTCGCCAGCCTGAGCAGCACGAGCGCGCCCCATCGCCGTCCGCGACTGAGCGCGGTCACGCTCCCACCGTGGCGAGCTGCACGATCCGCAGCAGCACGAGGCCGGCGGCGACGACGAGATAGCCGCGCAGCACGATCATCCAGATCCGGCTCAGCGGGCTGAGCCGCGCCGGCGGCAGCCGGTCGAGCGGCGGCATCCGCCAGCTGTCGCGCTCGACATGAAAAGACTCTCGCGGCGGCTTGCGCTTGAAGCGGAACGACGCGTGACGGCGCGACGACATCTCGTAGAACTTGACGGCTGCCGTCACCAACAACGCGAGCAGGCTGCCGGCGACGAGGATGCCGATGATCCACGCCTCGCCGAGATCGGGGAACAGCACCGCGGCGGTCAGGATCACCGACAGCATCACCAGCCCCGCGACCACCGCGCCGGTGAACAGGTTGAGTTTGGTCGAATTGACCCAGGGCCCGAGGATGTGGCGATCGTTGCACAGCAGCAGCAGGAACACGGTCGCGCTCGGCAGCAGCACGCCGGCCAGCGTCTGCACCGCGTTGGTCAATAGTCCGAGCGGCGTGCCCGGCGTCAGCACCAGCGCCGCCGCGAGCACGATCAGGCCGCAATAGACGCTGTAGAAGCCCTTCGCGTCCCACGGCTTGCGGTGCAGCGAGTGCTTGACCGCGAACACGTCGCCGATCGCATAAGCGGTCGCGAGGGAGACTGCCGCAGCACCGATGATGCAGGCATCGAGCAGCGCAAGGGCGAACAGCACCGCCGGCAGCCGGCCGGCATATGTCTCGAGGCCCACAGCGGTCCCCAGCGCGTCGGTGTAATTGCCGAATTCGGGCTTTCCTGCGAACACTGCCGCGCAGAACGAGATCATCGCGACGGCGCCGACCACCACCAGCACGATGCCGATGCACAGATCCATCCGCTCATAGCGGATGAAACGCGGCGTGATCCGCTTGTCGACGATGTAGCTCTGCTGGAAGAACAATTGCCACGGCGCCACCGTGGTACCGACGATGGCGACGATCAGCAGCATCACCTCACTGAGCTTGGCGTCCTGCGGCATCTTCGGCACGAAGAAGTCCGCCGCGATCTGCCCGACCGGCGGATGCACCATCAGGATCACGGGTACCAGCAGCAGGCTGCCTGCGACCAACACGATTCCGAAGCGTTCGAAGCGGCGGAAGTCGCCGGTCGAGACCGCCAGCATCACGATAACAGCCGAGGCCAACACGCCCCAGAACTGCGAGACGCCGAGAAAGTGAAGTGCAAACGTGATGCCGATGAACTCGGTGACGATGGTCAGCGCGTTCAATACCAGGAGGTCGATGACGCTGAAGGCACCCCAGAACTTGCCGAAGCGCTCGAAAATCAGCCGCGCATGGCCAACCCCGGTGACGGCGCCGAGCCGCACCACCATCTCCTGGTTGACGTAGAGCACCGGGATCAGCAGCAGAAGCGTCCACAGCAGCGTGGTGCCGTAATTCTGTCCGGCCTGGGTGTAGGTGCCGAACGCGCCGGCGTCGTTGTCGCCGACCATCACGATCAGGCCGGGACCGACGATCGCCAGCAGCGTCTTCAGCCGGGCCAGCAAGGTCGCGCGCGGCGCGGTGTCGTCGCGCGCGATGCTGCCGAGCGCGCCGTGGATGTCGCCGGCATGCGCGCTGTCGAGAATGGCGGTTTGTGTGGTCTTGCTTTCGGTCATTTCGCGTCTCCTCGCCGCCTTTCGGCACGGCGGGAGGGACGCAGGCGTCGTCAGGCGCGCACGTCTCCGCTGCCGTGAGCAGCGGCATTTCCAGATCTGATGCAGCTCAATGATCCCGCTGCCGCGCCGCGATGGCGCGCAACGGGACGACTAGGTCCTTCGTCCATGTCGGCCTCCTAAACCAAGACGACTACTTCCGACCGAGCAGCGGGCGCCGCTTCACCTCGCCCCGCGTGCGGGGAGAGGTCGGATCGCATCGTCAGATGCGATCCGGGTGAGGGGGAGCTTCCGCGAACTCAGCTATTACCGTGTGCGCGGAGACGGCCCCTCACCCCAACCCTCTCCCCGCAAGAACGGGGAGAGGGAGCGGCCAGCACTGTCGTTATCAAGCCCGCCCTCACGGTCGGCCTAAGCGCACAGCCGTGGCTTCGCTGCGGCGCGTCGCTGCTGATCGAGATCACCGCCGCTGTCGTCGACGATCCAACGGCTTTCCAGGCGGCCGTCGATCAGGACCCAATGACAGGCCGGGGTTGGACGCCGGCGGCGGCCCGCCAGGCGGCGAAAGCCCGGCAGGTTGTCATTGCAATGAATGGCGGCCGGCGGCGGCATGCGCCGCGGCTCGACAACGCGCCGCGGGCTTGCTTGCCGGAATTTTGCGAGCTTTTCGAACATCGCTCACCTCCACTTCCGCTGGTCGCGGCAGGCCGGTGAGGAGCAGTGGTCAGCTTGGGCGCGACCACCCGTCCACGCAGGCGAGATCTGCGCGATCAGTCTTGCTGTGTTGCGGCGTCACCAGTCCCGGCATCGCCGGACTACTGTCGCCTGAGTTGCTACTGCCCATGTGCCTTCTGTGCTGGCTCGTGGATCGACTTGTCTCCGGGGCCAGAACCCCGGGGCGGAACGAACGTTCCCGCCATCGGGCACTACGCCCGCGACAATGGCCTGTCAAGTCGATTCGGCTATCCTCCGGGGAGGATCATAGCTATCCTCCCCGGAGGATAGGAGAGCCAGATGTCCGACGACCATCCGCACGCTGCGATCACCAGGCGCCTGAAGCGCGCCAACGGCCATCTCGACACCATCGTCGAGATGATCGAGCAGGGCCGGCCTTGTGCGCAGATCGCCCAGCAATTGCAGGCGGTGGAGAGCGCGATCGAGAGCGCCAAGAAGGCGCTGATCCACGATCACATCGGTCACAGCCTGGAGGAGACGCTGAAGGCATCAGGGCCGAAAGGGCGAGCCGTGCTGCGCGATTTCAGGCTGGTCGCGAAGTATCTGTGATCGCTGCGTTCAAGAATTGACCCGCCCGGGGGGATCGCCGGACGGGTCGGTTGCGACACGGGGTGGATGAGGACCCGTGCCGAACGCAGGATCCGCAACCTTAGGAATTGCGTCGATCAGTAGGAGCAGCTGCGCACGCGGCCGATGTAATTGCCGTAGGCGTCGAACTGGCGCACCCAGCCGCAGCGCCGATAGCCACCGCCGTAGTAATAGCCGTCGCTGGCCGCGATTGCGCTGCCGACAACGGCGGCGCCGACGAGACCTGCGCCAACGCCCCAGCCCCAGCCATAGGGCTTCGCTTCAGCCTGCGACGTCGTGGACGCGATGGTGCCGGTCACGGCGAGCGCGGTGAGGGCGAGGGCGGCGAACTTGGTCTTGATCGACATGGAATACTCCATCCTGTGTGGGCGGCGCCGGTGTGGTCCGCATGCCCGTTGGACGGAGGCTGTCCGGTTCCGGTTCGAAGATCGGGGCGGAAATATGGTTTCGCGAATTGTTTCGTCGCGCTTGTCAGGACGAAGCAATCGCGGTCATTTGCCGCGAAATACGCCGGGATCGAACCTGTCGACATCGGCGAGCAGCACGCAGAACGCGCGCGCGCCGTGCTCGATCAGCTTCTCGCCCTTCTCGGCCGAGGCCTTGGTCGCATCGCCGATCGCGCCGCTCGGATTGAGGTCCTGCGCCTGCCAGGCGAACGGCGCCGGCCGCTGCGTCGACAGAAAGCGATGATCCTTCTCGATCCGCACGCTGGCCGGCTTGAAGTCCGCGATCGCATCCTTGCGCACGGCGTGCGGATATTTCGCCAGCATGATCGAGGTCTCGACCGCGCCGCCATGGATGCCGTGGCGTAATTCGCCGGCGTCGAACAGCCCGTCGGGCGCGCCGAAGCGCGACCAGCTCGTGGTCACCACCAGCATCTGATGGTGCGTGCGCAGATCCTGCGCCACCAGCTGCATCGCGGCGGAATTGCCGCCATGGCTGGTCACGATCACGAGCTTCCTGACGCCTGCGCGCGCCACGCTCTCGCCGAGTGCCATCCAGCTCTTCAGCGCCACGTTGGTCGGCAAGGTCAAGGTACCCGGAAAATCGATGTGCTCGGTTGAGATGCCGACCGGCTGCAACGGCAGGAACGTGGCGGGAGTGGTCGCGGGCAGCAACTCTCGCACCCGCGAAAGATAGGCCTCGCCGATCATGACGTCGGTTCCGAGCGGCAGATGCGGCCCGTGCTGCTCGGTCGCGGCCAGTGGCAGCACCGCGATCCAGCGCGCGGCCGTATCCCTGGCGATATCGGGCCAGTGGATGGCGGTCCAGTCGCGGGGCGGAAGCTGAGAAGTCATCAAGCCGGTCGTTTCAATACAAGCGTTTCACGGGATGGATTTGCAGGCTAGTTTGTTTAACATCATAACGGGTTCGCGTCTCCGGGCGCGGTCCACGTCTTCCCGCCTTCCATCATGGGCCATAATGATCGACGGAGTCCAACCATGATCCCGGCCTTTTTGCTGCGAGCGTTAACCACAAGCCTTCTGACCGCCGCGTTTTGCGTCGCCGCGGCGCTTGCCCCGGCGCGGGCGCAGACCCTCGACAAAGTCTCGTTCGGCACCAATTGGGTCGCCGAGGGCGAGCATGGCGGTTTCTTCCAGGCGCTCGCCGACGGCACCTACAAGAAATACGGCCTCGACGTCACCATCGTGCCGGGCGGTCCCAACGAGAACAACCGGATGCTGCTGATCGCGGGCAAGCTCGACTTCTTCATGAGCGCGAACTCGCTGCAGACCTTCGACGCCGTCACCAACAACGTGCCGCTGGTCGCTGTCGCCGCCATGTTCCAGAAGGACCCCCAGGTCTTCCTGACCCATCCCGAGGTCAAGGTCGCAAAGATCGAGGATCTGAAGCCGCTCACGCTTTTGATTTCGAAGGAGGGCATCACCAGCTACTTCCAGTGGCTGAAGTCCGAATACGGTTTCGACGAGAACAAGGTGAAGCCCTACACCTTCAACCCGCAGCCCTTCATCGTGAACAAGCAGACCGCGATGCAGGGCTACGTCACCTCGGAGCCCTTCGCGGTCGAGAAAGCCGCCGGCTTCAAGCCGAACGTGCTGCTGCTCGCCGATTACGGCTTCAACTCCTACTCGACGCTGATTGAGACCCGCCGCGACCTGGTCGACAAGAAGCCTGACCTCGTGCAGCGCTTCGTCGATGCCTCGATCGTCGGCTGGTACCATTACGTCTACGGTGACAACTCGGCCGGCAATGCGATGATCAAGAAGCTCAATCCCGACATGAACGACGAGCTGCTCTCCTATTGCGTCGCCAAGATGCGCGAGCACGGCATCGTCGATTCCGGCGATTCCATCAAGAACGGCATCGGCGCCATGACCGATGAGCGGATGGCGAGCTTCTTCGACAAGATGGTGCGCGCCGGCGTGGTCAAGAGCGCTATCGACTATCGCCAGGGCTACACGCTGCGCTTCGTCAACAAGGCGGTCGGCGCCGAGCTCCGGCCGAAGAACTGACGGGTGCGGACGGGCGATGGCGGAGCCTGCGTTGTCTGGATCTGATGCAGCGTCGGCTGTGCGCCTGCGCGGCGTCAGCAAGACCTATGACAGCGGCGTGAGGGCACTCGGGCCGCTCGACCTCGACGTGAGGCGCGGCGAGTTCGTCTCGCTACTCGGGCCCTCCGGTTGCGGCAAGTCCACCGCGCTGCGGCTCATTGCAGGTCTCGCCACGCCAAGCGCCGGCACGGTCGAGGTCTCGCATCATGGCGCGGAGCAGCGCGGCAGCCACCGCATCGGCTTCGTATTTCAGGAGCCGACCCTGATGCCGTGGGCTACCGTGCGCGACAATGTCCGCCTGCCGCTGAAGCTTGCCCGGCTGCCTGCGACCGACGCCGATGCGCGCATCGATGCGGCGCTGGATCAGGTCGGGCTTGTGGAGTTCGCCGACGCCTATCCGCGCGAACTGTCCGGCGGCATGAAGATGCGGGTGTCGCTGGCGCGCGCGCTGGTCACCGATCCGGATGTCCTCTTGATGGACGAGCCGTTCGCGGCGCTCGACGAGATCACGCGGTTTCGCCTCAACAACGACCTGCTGTCGCTGTGGCGCACCCTGCACAAGACCGTCATCTTCGTGACGCACTCCGTGTTCGAGTCGGTCTATCTTTCCGAGCGCGTGATCGTGATGACCGCGCGCCCGGGCCGGATCGGCGCGGAGTTTCGCATCACCTCGCCGGAACCGCGCGGCGAGGAGTTCCGCACCTCGGCCGAATACGCCGCGTTCTGCCGCGAGGTCTCCAGCGCGCTGGCGCCATCGTATGCAGGGCAGGCGGGCGCATGAAATCTCCGCAGGACCTCGTCCGTTTTCTGCTGCCGCTTGCGGTGTTCGCCGCTGGCGTCCTGCTCTGGGAAGCCATCGTCCGCGGCTATGGCATCCAACCTTACGTGCTGCCGAGCCCGCTGTTGGTGCTGAAGACGCTGGTTGCGGACTGGCCCATCCTGTCGCAATCGCTCGGCGTCACGCTCCTGACCACGCTCGAAGGCTTCGTTGCCGCAGCAATCGGCGGCATCGTGCTGGCGCTATTGTTCAACCAGTCGAAATGGCTGGAGTATTCGCTGTTTCCCTATGCGGTGGTGCTGCAGGTTACGCCCGTCATCGCGATAGCGCCGCTGCTCCTGATCTATCTGCAGCAGCAGACCGCGGTGATCGTCTGCGCCTGGATCGTGGCGTTCTTTCCGGTGCTGTCGAACACGACGCTCGGCCTCAATTCGGTGGATCGCAACCTCGCCGGATTGTTTCAACTTTATGGCGCCTCACAGCTGCAGACGCTGCTGTTCCTGAAGCTGCCCGCGGCGCTGCCCTATATCCTCGGCGGTCTGCGCATCGCCGGCGGGCTGTCGCTGATCGGCGCCGTGGTCGCGGAGATCGCGGCGGGCAGCGCCGGCGCCGGCTCGGGCCTCGCCTTCCGGATCGCTGAATCAGGCTACCGGCTGAATATTCCCCGCATGTTCGCGGCACTTCTGCTGCTATCGCTGGCCGGGATTGTCATTTATGGGTTGCTGGCGCTAGTTTCGCATTTGTTGCTGCGGCGTTGGCATGAAAGCGCGTTAGGAAAGGACAGTTGATGGCCCCGATTTCTTCCGAAAAGATCGATCTGTTGATCTATGGACCGATCCGGCCAATCCTCGAAAACGGCTTTCCCGATCAATACGCGCTGCACCGTGCCGAGAGCCGCGGCGACCTCGAGCGGCTGACGCCCGATACGCTGGCGAAGATCCGCGGCATCGCCGTCACCTATCACACGATGGCGACCGACAAGACCGCGCTGGCGATGTTTCCGAAGCTCGAGATCGTCGGCAGCTTCGGCGTCGGCTACGACCACGTCGATTCCGCCTATGCGCGCGATCACAATATCGTGGTCACCAATACGCCCGACGTGCTGACCGAGGAGGTCGCCGATGTCGCGATGGGCCTGTTGATCGCGACGTTGCGCGAATTCGTCAAGGCCGACCGCTACGTGCGCTCCGGGCTGTGGCAGACCCAGAACTATCCGCTCAGCGTCGGCTCGCTGCGCGACCGCAAGATCGGCATCGTCGGCATGGGCCGGATCGGCCAGGCGATCGGACGCCGTCTTGAAGCCTCGCGGGTGCCGGTGTCCTATCACTCGCGCAATCCGTCCAAGGACGTCTCCTACAAGCACTATCCCGATCTGATCGAGATGGCGAAGGCGGTCGACACCTTGATCGTCATCGTGCCGGGCGGCGCCTCGACGGCGAAGATGATCAATGCCGACGTCTTGAAGGCGCTCGGTCCCCGCGGCGTGCTGATCAATGTCGCGCGCGGCTCGGTGGTTGACGAGCCGGCGCTGGTCGCGGCGCTGAAGTCCGGCACCATCCTGGCCGCCGGTCTCGACGTGTTCGCGGCCGAACCGAACGTGCCCGACGAATTGAAGGCGATGCAGAACGTCGTGCTGCTGCCGCATATCGGCTCGGCCTCGGTGGTGACGCGCAACGCGATGGACCAGCTCGTGGTCGACAATATCAAGAACTGGTTCGCCGGCAAGCCGCCGCTGACGCCGGTTGCCGAAACGCCGGTCAAGGATCGCTGATGTCGTTGTCCCACTTCAACGCCGTGCTGTGTCTGCTGCTGGCCGCGTGCGGTCCGGCAGCGGCGCAGGACGTCACGACGTTGAAGAAGGACATGATCGGGCAGTGGGAGCTCGCCACCACCGAGCGCAGCAAGACCTGCGTCGTGACGCTGAAGGGCGATACGGCGCCGCAAGGCTTCAAGCTCGAGCTCGAGCCCGCCTGCGCCGCCGCGCTGCCCTTCACCAAGGACATCACCGGCTGGAGCATCAAGGGCCTCGGCGACATCGTGCGGCTGCACAATGCCGCCGGCGAGACCGTGATCGATTTCACCGAGGTCGAGACCGGCATCTTCGAAGGCATGCGCACGAACGAGGGCGTCTACATCCTGCAAAACCTTGCCGCGGCGCGCTCGCTCGCCAAATCGATGGACCAGATGATCGGCGACTGGTCGATGGTCTGCGGCAACGGCCAGGCGATCTGCACGCTGGTGCTGACCAACACCGACGCCGGCAACGACAATTTCCAGGTGTTCCTGAAAGGCAAATGCGATCCCGCGGTCGCGGCCTTCAACCCGACCATGTGGCGGCTCGATCACGGCCAGATGATCCTGATGTCGGCCAAGGGCGAGACCTGGCAGTTCGAGGCCGACGACAATGCTCAGTGGCGCCGCGTCCCCGACAGCGCCGACCCGCTGATCATGCTGCGGGAGCAGTAGATCGGGTGCTGGCTTCGTAGCCCGCATGAGCGCAAGCGATATGCGGGATTTCGCCGGTGCATTCCCCGGGTATCGCTTCGCTCACCCGGGCTACGGGATTGCCACAAGCTCCGTGTCGTCCGTGCTTTCGCAGGGACGACGATGGGGCCGGTACGATCTGCTTCTGCCCGAAAAAAATTCCCTTTCCCATGTCGATTCACCTCCTCCCGGATCGTCGTTCCCGATAGCGAGCCGGTCTTGCGGCGATCATCGCCGCGTCTCGCCCAACAGGAGTTTTCCGATGCGCTTCATGTATATCGTCACCTCCGCGCAGCCCCCGGGCCCGCCGACGCCCGCTCTGATGGAGGCGATGGGCAGGCTTGCCGAGCGGGAAATCAAGGCGGGCCGCATGATCGACACCGGCGGGCTGTTGCCGGTAGCGATGGGCGCCCAGGTCCGCATCTCCGACGGCAAGCTCAACGTCGTCGACGGGCCCTTCGTCGAGACCAAGGAGATGATCGGCGGCTACGCGATCTTCGAGCTCCGCAACAGGGAAGAGGCGGTCGCCGCCGCCGTCGAGTTCATGCAGCTGCACAAGGAGCATATGCCGGGTTGGGAGGGAACCTGTGAGGTTCGCCCCTTCGCCACCCCGGGCGGCGACGGCGGTTGTCAGGTCGATGTGTCCGCCTGCGCCTGATGCGCCGCGCGAACAGGGCGTTCGCAAGCGAATTGGACGCCGGTTCGCGTGAAGACAACGCGTCAAGCCGAGAATCCAGGTCGGCGGCGATGACGGCCGCCGACATCCAGGCCACGATCCTTGCGGTGTGGCGCATCGAGCAGCCGCGGCTGATCACCAGCCTGTCGCGGATGCTGCGCGACGTGCCGCTCGCCGAGGACCTGACCCAGGAAGCGCTGGTCGCCGCGCTCGAGCATTGGCCGGCCGATGGCGTGCCGGAAAAGCCCGGTGCCTGGCTGATGGCGACGGCCAAACGCCGCGCGCTCGACCATCTGCGCCGCAATCGCATGCTGGCCGAGAAGCACGGCGTGATCGCGCACGACCTGGCGCGGGAGCAGGAGACCATGCCCGACTTCGATGCCGCGCTCGACGACGATATCGGTGACGAATTGCTGCGGCTGATCTTCACCGCCTGCCATCCGCGCCTGTCGCGGGAGGCGCGCGCCGCGCTGGCGCTTCGGATGATCTGCGGCCTCACCACCGAGGAGATCGCGCGCGCTTTCCTGCAGGCGGAGGCGACCATCGCCCAGCGCATCGTGCGCGCCAAGCGCACATTGTCGGAGTCGGGCCTTGCCTACGAGACGCCGCGCGGCGAGGAGCTGTCCGAGCGGCTCGCCTCCGTGCTCGAGGTCGTCTACCTCATCTTCAACGAGGGCTATACCGCGGCAAGCGGCGACGAATGGCTGCGGCCGCAGCTCTGCAACGAGGCGCTGCGCATGGGCCGCGTGCTGACCTCGATCGCACCATCGGAGCCGGAGGCGCACGGCCTGCTGGCGCTGATGGAGTTCAACGCCTCGCGGATGGCGGCGCGCACCGATGCGTCCGGTGAGCCGATCCTGCTGATGGACCAGAACCGTGCGCGGTGGGATCGCCTGCAGATCCGCCGCGGGCAGCTCGCGCTGGCGCGCGCCCGCGAGCTCGGCGGCGCCGGCGGCTTCTATGTGCTGCAGGCCGCGATCGCCGCCTGCCACGCCGAAGCCGGAACACCGGACGCGACCGACTGGCGCCGCATCGCCGCGCTGTACGGCGATCTCGCCGCGCTCTTGGATTCACCCGTGATCGAGCTCAACCGCGCAGTTGCGATCGGCATGGCCGAGGGGCCGCTGGCCGCACTCGCGATCGTCGACGGCCTCACCGATGAGCCGGCGCTGAAATCCTATCATCTGCTGCCGAGCGTGCGCGGCGATCTGCTGAATAAGCTGAGCCGTTTCGCGGAGGCGCATGCCGCGTTCGAGGCCGCCGCCGCATTAGCCGGCAATTCGCGCGAGCGCGAGTTCCTCAAGCGGCGCGCCGCAATCGCTGCGCGTGCCGCGCAGGATCATGGCTGCCGCTGACGGCTCGGCGATTTCGACGGAGCGAAACCATGTAGCCCGCATGAGCGAAGCGAGATGCGGGTCTTTGCGACGAGCAACCCCGGGTGTCGCTTCGCTCACCCGGGCTACAAGGTAGCTTCGGGTCGTCGTGTCCGTGATTTCGACTCAAATCTGCGGCATGCTCGGACAAAATTCTTTTGAACCGGGAACTGCCACCATGACGAAGCCATCCGTGCTGGCGATCGGCCTCGACCCTACCTTCGTCGATCTGTCCGTCATGCCGCAGTTCACGCCCGAACTGGTACGCAGCTATCTCGACGCGCAGATCGACGGCCTGCGGACGCTCGGCTACGACGTCGAGAGCTGCCTGATCGACCTCGGCGATACGGCGGAAGCCGTGACGGCGGCGGCCCTCAACGCGCGCCGCTACGACTGCGTCGTGATCGGTGCCGGGCTGCGCGAGCCGCCGGAGCGGCTCTTGCTGTTCGAGACGATCCTCAATCTGGTGCACCGGCTCGCCCCCGATGCCGCCATCTGCTTCAACACCAGGCCGGCCGACACCGCCGCTGCCGTGCAACGCTGGGTCAAGCCTTAGGACGCCAGATGAGCGTCGCCTTGAGCCGGCGAATCGGGCTCGGCGCGCTGCCCGCCGCCCAAGGCGGACACTCGGGCCGGCCCGATGCCGGCATTGGCCGGAGGCTCGCCGCGAAGGCCCGGCGGTTGTTGCCGGCGGCAACCTATGACACCATCCAGAGTCCGATTTGCTTTAGACTTTGGAAGCCTATGCCGCGCCGCAAATTTGCCTGGGAAAAGCTGACGGACGAGCAGTTGCTCGCGCAACCGCTCAATCGTCTGAGGGTTGCCGTCGAGGGCACCTGGCTCGCCGATTGTGTGAATACGCTCTATGAGGAGCTCGAGGAGCGCGGCATCCGGTTGCGGCCGCACACATGGATCTCGAGCGAATGGTTCAGCCCGGCAGATGTGCCCGGCATCGCGATCCCGTTCTACCTCGCCCATCCCCGCCTGATGAAGCTCGAGAAGAAGATGATGCTCGACGTCGAGGGCGCCTCGTGGTCCGAGTGCATGGCCATTCTCCGCCACGAGGCGGGGCACGCCGTGCAGCACGGCTACCAGCTGCAGCGCCGCCGGCGCTGGCAGCAGCTGTTCGGCCCGTCGTCGCAGCACTACCCGCGCTACTACCGGCCCAATCCGGCCAGCCGCAATTATGTCCAGCATCTTCGGCTCTGGTACGCGCAGAGCCATCCGGATGAGGACTTCGCCGAGACCTTCGCGGTGTGGCTGCGGCCGCGCTCGAACTGGCGGACGCGCTATGCCGGCTGGCCCGCGCTGAAGAAGCTCGAATATGTCGACGAGCTGATGGGCGAGATCGCCGGCAAGCGGCCGCTGCTCCCGACGCGCGAGCGGGTCGATCCGCTGCATACGCTCAAGCAAACGCTCGCCGAGCACTACAGGAAGAAGCAGGCATTCTACGCTTTCACGCCGCCGAAGACCTATGACCGCGATCTCTCCAAGCTGTTCTCCGCCGATCCGCGGCATTATCGGCGTCCGCCGGCCGCAGCCTTCATCAGGCGGCACCGCGCCCAGATCAGGCAGCTGGTGGCGCGCTGGACGGGCGAGAACCAGTTGACGCTCGATGCCGTGCTCGATGATATGATCTCGCGCTGCCGCGAGCTCAATCTGCGTGCCGTCGGCCCCGAGCAGAAGCTCGTGACAAACTTCACCATTCTGCTGACCGCCAAGACTATGCACGCGCTGTTCGGCCCGTCGCGCCGGAAATGGATCGCGCTATGAAACAGCTTCGCATTCTGGTGCTGATGCACCCGGACTGTGTGCCGCCCGACTCCAGCGATGGATACAGCGCGCGGGAGATCAACGAGTGGAAGACGGAATACGACGTCGTCAGCACCCTGCGCGCGGCCGGCCATGAGGTACGTCCGCTTGGCGTGCAGGAGGAAATCAAGCCGGTGCGCGACGAGATCGAGGGCTTCAAGCCGCACGTCGTGTTCACGCTGCTGGAGGAGTTTCACTACGACGTCGTGTACGACCAGCACATCGCGAGCTATCTCGAGTTGATGAAGATCGCCTATACCGGATGCAACCCGCGCGGCCTGATCCTGGCGCGCGGCAAGGATCTGTCCAAGACGCTGGTGCACCACCGCCGGATTCCGGTGCCGGCCTTCGCGGTGTTTCCGATGCGCCGCAAGGTCAAGCGGCCGCCGCGTCTCGAGCTGCCGCTGATCGTCAAGAGCCTGAGCAGCGATGGATCGCTCGGTATCTCGCAGGCGTCGATCGTCGATACCGACGAGAAGCTCGCCGAGCGCGTCGCCTTCATCCATGAGCGGATCGGAACGGCCGCGATCGCCGAGCAATTCATCGAGGGACGCGAGCTCTATGTCGGCGTGCTCGGCAACAACCGGCTGCGGGTGCTGCCGGTGTGGGAATTGAAATTCGGCAGCATGGGCGGCCCTGCCGCGCGCCAGATCGCCACCGAAAAGGTCAAGCACGATACCAGCTATCAGGAGCGCGTCGGGATTGTCGATGGCCCGGCCGAGGATCTCACGCCGGAACTATCCGCCCATATCCAACGGCTGGCGAAGCGCATCTACCGGACGCTGGGGCTCGATGGCTATGCGCGCATCGACTTCCGCCTGTCCACCAATGGCGTTCCGTATTTCATCGAAGCCAATCCCAACCCCGAAATCGCCAAGAGCCAGGAGTTCGCGACGGCCGCCGGGCATGACGGGCTGGACTATCCGGATCTTCTGCAGCGCATCGTGACGCTCGGAATAAGCCGCGCCAAGGCCGGCGCATCGCTGGGCTGACCCGAGGCCGCTAGATCATGATGCGTTTCCACAGAATCGCATCATGATCTCATCTCCTTGTTTGAGCATGATCTTTTCGGAAAACCGGTTTCCACTTTTCCGGATCATGCTCTAAAGGCTGCGCTGCATCGGATGGCGTCGCGCATCCTTGGGGATGAACATCGCAAACGTTTCCCTAACGCGCGCGGCCGGCGTCACGGTGCCGGCGGTCGCGGAAACAGGGGCTGCCGTCGGATGAAACGCGTCCGGTTCCGGCCAGCGCCGTGCAAGGATTCCGTTTCCCGAAACCGGCATGGCGAGCCCATCGCTGCGGCAACTGTCGTAGACGTACAAACCGGCAAGAAAAATCGATACGACAACAAGGATCGTCCTGAAAATCGGCATTGTGCTTGCGCCTTCTTGATTGAGGCGAACAATGCCCGGTGACGGTGAACCGCGCGTTTAGCGCTGCGGCCGATCAGCCGATACGGTTCCCAACTCATGAATGGGCTTGCGTAAACGGCCCGCTTACCAATGCCTTCAAGGTTGCGGCAACCAGCTTTCCTCACCGGCGGGAAAGAAGTCTCTGGCATTGAAAGACCAACAACAAGACTGAGGAGGCACCATGTTCGTCGCCATTCGAGTCATGATCCTGATCGCCAGTGCATACGCCGGCTCGGCCGTTGCAGAGATGCAGTTTGCGCCGCTGCCGAGCCTTGCGGCGTCGTCCGCGCCGTAGCGCCGGCAAGCGAGGCGGCGCACCTTACGCCGGACTGGGCGCCACCTCGCCGACCCCGATAGCGCGAGCCGCGTTTTCCGTCATCCTCGTCGCCGTCAAGCGCAGGAAATACAGCGACAGTCCCGGGTTGCGTTCGCACAGCTTCCTCAGTGCGCTGTCGCTGATCCAGAGCAGATCTACATCGGTCGCGGCTTGAGCGGTTTGCGTGCGGCGGCGCTCGAGCGAAAACAGCCCGATCTCGCCGAACAGTTCACCCGCCGATACCCCGCGATCGATCTCGGGAAACCTGACCTCGCCGGACACGACCATGTACAGCAGGTCGGCGTCGTCGCCCTTCCGGAAGATCGTTTCTCCCGCCTTGAGATGCTTCGGCTGCATGAACGGCTGCAGCCAGTTCGGAGAAAGGTCCGTCGCTGCAGCACGCTTCGCTTTCCGAAGCAGCCGAACCATCTGGAACAGCA
Source organism: Bradyrhizobium sp. USDA 4538 (assembly GCF_024171045.1). Taxonomy (NCBI): domain Bacteria; kingdom Pseudomonadati; phylum Pseudomonadota; class Alphaproteobacteria; order Hyphomicrobiales; family Nitrobacteraceae; genus Bradyrhizobium; species Bradyrhizobium sp. USDA 4538. The sequence goes on along the minus strand of NZ_JALJZE010000001.1, from coordinate 3,143,430 downwards.
ACACCACGTTCAGCGGCAGCAGAATGATATGCAGGATAAGCACCGGGTAGATCCGGTCGCCCAATCCATAGCTGATGAATGCCAGATTGCTGAATATCGCGACAGCGCGCAGGCTCAACATCGTACTCATGCAGAACGTCAGCAACACAAGCGCCGACGCCAGATAACCCAAACCATCGATCAACGTCATGACAACGCCCACTGGGAAATGAAAATTGCAAGCAAACCGATCTGAAAACGACCGGCAACATACACCAGTGCGCTCAGTTTCCTGAGCGGAAATATCGCCGGCCCACGCTTGCGGCGGTGCACGCGTCGTGACGCGGCCTCAGCTCGACGAACGCGCGCGCGAGGCGACGTGAATGGCGCGGGTCTTGCCGGATTTCGTTTTGGCGGCGACGACGGTCGGGCGCGCCTTGCCGAGCCGGGCCGCGCCCGGCGAGCTCTTTCTGAGCAGCAGCGCGAGCCGCTTGCGCGCGCGGCCGGCGACCGACCTTGCCGCCTCTCGCGCGGCCTCGGCCTTGCGGATGATCGTCGTCACCGCGGACGCCGGCGACGCCGCGACGAAGGCGACATCCTTCGCCTTCGAGAGGCCGCCTATGCCTTCGCACGGCGCTTCGCCCGGCAAGTCGATGCGGATGGCGAGCGTCTCGGCATGCTCGACCCAGTCCTCCGCCTTGGTGCCGGTGATGATCCGGACATAGTCGCGGGTCTCGCGCGGCAGCTCGCTCTGCCGGGCGAGCCATTTCTGGACGCGGCCGCTGCCGGCATTGTAGGCGGCCGCCGCCAGGCCGAGATTGCCGAAATCGTCGCGCAGCTTGCGCAGCAGTCTTGCGGATGCCGGCAACGCCTGCAGCGGATCGAAGGGATCGTCGAGCCCGACTTCGGCCGCCGTCTCCGGCATGAACTGCGCAACGCCCTGCGCACCGGCATGGCTGATCTCGTTCGAGCGAAAGCGGCTCTCCTGCCAGATCAGCCGCGCAAAGAACGCAACGGGGATTTCGCTCGCCTGCGCCGCGTCCTTCAGGCTGTGGCAGAATTTGTCGATCGCGGACGGCTGCGGCTCGGCCGCGGCATCGCTCGGCTGCGCCGCAGGCGCGGGCGTCTTGTCCGCGCCCGTCGCAGCGGGCGCCTCGCCGGCATCAGCACTTTCGATAAAGCGCGCGGCAAACGGAACGGCGTCGGATGTCGCGTCGCGCGAGAATGTCGGGGCTTGGGTTGAGCCATTGATCGAACCTGGCGAACGATCGAAATCGAGCATCAAGACAAGAAACGCGGCAAGCGCCGCGATGACAAATCGCATTTGCTTCCAGAGACCTGAATTGTGATGTGGGTTGCGCGCAAATGCACCTCGGATCACGACTTTTTAGCGGGTCGATTGCGGCGAAGCCGCGAAATCGGCCGTTCCGCCGCGGAACTTGGCCGCTATTCGCATTGGAACTTCGACGCTTTCCGTAGCTTTACGGAAAGTAGCCACGTTGGGATACACGATGTTCCGACCGTTTTCCGTTGCACGCTTTGCCATCGCACTTTTGCTCGTGTCGGCCCCGCCAGCGGTGGCCGCCGGTCTTGATGCGGCCGCGATCAACGACGTGGCGGCGCCGCCCGCAAAGTTGCCGGACCGTGGTCAGCTCAACGCCTTCGTTGCCAGGCTCGAGATCCTGCTCGACCGTGCGCATTTTTCTCCCGGCGAGATCGACGGCAAGCTGGGCGACAACGCGCAGAAGGCGCTCCGGGCGTTTGCCGACGCGAATGGATTGTCCTTCGACAAGGCGGTGACGCCAGAGCTCTGGAGCGGGCTCACAGCCGCCAGCGAGGGGCCTGCGATCGTCAGCTACACGATCGTCGACGCCGACGTGAAGGGGCCGTTCGCGAAGAGGATCCCCGCGAAGATGGAGAGCATGAAGAGCTTGCCGGCGCTGGGCTACACCAGTCCACGCGAAGCGCTCGCCGAAAAATTCCACATGAGCGAGGCGCTGCTTCAGGCGCTCAATCCGGGACAGACGTTCGACAAGGCCGGCGAGACCATTGCGGTTGCGAACGTCGCCGATGCCGGAAAACCGCCGCAAGTCGCGCGCGTCGAGGTCGACAAGACGCGGCAGGCGCTCAGCACGTTCGATGCAGCAGGCAAGCTGCTCGGCTTCTATCCTGCGACGGTCGGCAGCGCGGAGAAGCCGACGCCGAGCGGAACGCTGAAGGTGACAGCGATCAACAAGAACCCGACCTATCGCTACAATCCGGAATACGCGTTCAAGGGCGTCAGATCGAAGACGCCGTTCACGATCAGGCCCGGTCCGAACAACCCGGTCGGTGTGGTCTGGATCAACCTCTCGGGCGAAGGCTATGGCATTCACGGCACGCCCGATCCCGGCAAGGTCTCCAAGGCGGAGTCCCACGGCTGCGTCCGGCTCACCAACTGGGACGCGCAGCGCGTCGCGGCCGGTGTCGCGAAGGGCACGCCGGTTGCGTTCATCGATAGCGCGACAAGCTCAGCAACGGCGACGCGCTGACCTTGACGCAACATCGTTCACAGATCAGCAACCGACAGAAATGTTGGCGCGCTCGGCCGCGGGCCGGACGCCCGCGCGCTCGGGAGATGATGCGCAGCCGGCGAGCGAAGCGGCTCCGCTTTCCAAGCCTAGCGCAGGATTCGCTGGTATGCCAATGTCGTTTCGTGCCAAACCCGCAGGAGGTCAGCATGCGAACGATCATAACGAACATAGTGGGAGCACTCTGCGCCATCGCGATGGTTGCGAGCGCACACGCAGCGGTCAAGGAAGAGCCAGTCACCTATAGCGATGGCGAGACCACGATGAAGGGCTTCGTCGTCTATGACGACGCGACCCAGGCCAAGCGGCCCGGCATCGTCATGGTGCACGAATGGTGGGGCATCACCCCGCATATCCACAACGAGGCGCGGAAGTTCGCGGAGCAGGGCTACGTGGCCTTCATCGCAGATATGTACGGCGACGCCAAGACTGCCGACAACCCGAAGGATGCCGGCGCGCTCTCGGGCTCGGTGATGAAGAACCCGAAGGTGATGGAGCAGCGCTTCAATGCCGCGCGCGAGCAACTCGCCAAGCAGGCCTCGGTCAATCCGCAGCGGATCGGCGCCGTCGGTTACTGCTTCGGCGGCGCGGTGGTGCTGAACATGGCGCGCACCGGCGCCGATCTTGCCGCCGTCGCGGGCTTCCACGCATCGCTCGGTCTTAACACCCCCGCACCGGCGCCGGGCACCGTCAAGGCGAAAATCCTGATCCTGAACGGCGCGGACGACCCGTTCGTGAAGCGCGAGCAGTATGATGCGCTGAAGAAGGATTTCGACGCCGCGAAGGCCGATTACCGCATCGTCGAGTATCCCGGCGCGGTTCACGCGTTCACCAACCCCGAAGCCACCGAGCTCGGCAAGAAGTTCAACCTGCCGCTCAGATACGACGCCAAGGCGGATCAGGAATCCAAGGCCGAAGCCGCAAAGCTGTTTGCCGCCAACCTCAAAAAATGAGCAAAAGGGCCACCCAAAACGGTGGCCCTTTTCATTCGTGGCTGCTTTGGCCGCGGAAGTGGCAGGGCCGCGGCCTCGCTGGCGCGGCCGCGCCTTGAAGCCATGCGGAAGACGCAGCCGGCCGCGCGGATGCTGGCCGTCTCGCACGGTTGCCACGGGGCGCTCCCCGGCCGATGATGCGCAAAACGGATCAGAACGATCGAGAGGGAGCGAATGCGCGGGCGTCGTGTGCTGATGGAATCGTTCGTGTCGCACGGCGTGCGCCATATCTTCGGCAATCCCGGCACGACCGAAACGCCGCTGCTCGATAGCCTGCCGGCCTTTCCGCAACTCGAATACATCATGGCGCTGCATGAAGGTGTCGCGGTCAGCGCCGCCAGCTTCTACGCGCAGGCGTCGGGGCGGGTCACCGTCGCCAACCTGCACGTCGCTCCCGGCCTCGGCAACGGCATCGGCTCGCTCTACGGCGCGCTGAAGGCGGGTTCGCCCGTGGTCGTGACGGCCGGCCAGCAGGATACGCGAATGCGGCTGAAGAATCCGCTGCTCGGCCATGACCTCGTCGCGATGGCGGCGCCGGTGACCAAGTGGAGCGTGCAGATCGAGCGCGCCGACGAGATCGCGCCGATCATGCGCCGCGCGTTCAAGGTGGCGACCGATGCGCCGCAGGGGCCGGTGTTCGTGTCGCTGCCGATCGACGTCATGGAACAGGAGACCGCGGTCGATGCTCTGGCGCCGGACAATTTGTGGCGCTCGACGCGCCCCGATCCGGCCGGCATCGAAGCGTTTGTCGCGCTGCTTCTGAAGTCGAAAAAGCCGGCCATCATCGCTGGCGACGACGTGGCACGATCGGGCGGCGAGCAGGCGCTGGTGGTGCTCACGGAAGCGATCGGCGCCACCGTGTGGTTCGAGGGGCTCCGCCATCACGCGCCGTTCCCGACCAGCCATCCGAGCTATCGTCAGTCGCTTCCGGGCGACGCAAGGCAGGTGCGCAAGGCGCTCGGCGATGCCGATCTCGTGCTGCTGGTCGGCGGCCCGTTCTTTGAGGACATCTGGTTTGCGCCTGGTGGTCACATCCCTGACGGCGCGTCCGTGCTGCAGATCGAAGCCTCGGCCGAGCGTCTCGCGCTCAACAACCGGCTCGATGCCGGCATCGTCGGCGACATCGCCGTCAGCGTCGGTGTCTTGTCGGAAGCGGTACGTGCAAAGGCGGGCGCGGACTTCAGGCAGGCCGCGCAGAACCGCAATGCCGCGCTGGCCGAATTGCAGGCGAAGGAGAAGGAGGCCTATCGCGCACGCGTCGAGAAAAGCTGGGACCGGCAGCCGACCGCGATGCCGCGTGTCACCGCGGAGCTTCGTCGCGGCCTGCCCGATGATGTCGTCATCGTCGATGAAAGCATCACGGCGAGCCTCGATCTCGCGCGCGCCTTCGACTATCGCGGCTTCGGCGATTATTTCGGCGGTCGTGGCGGCGGCATCGGCCAGGGCCTCGCCGGGGCGATCGGCGTCAAGGTCGCGATGCCGGATCGTCCGGTGGTCGCGATCTCCGGCGACGGCTCGGCGATGTACGCGATCCAGGCGCTGTGGACCGCCGCGCACCACAAGCTTGCGATCGTGTTCGTGGTGCTGGCGAACCGCGAGTACCGCATCCTCAAGCACAATGTGGACGTCTGGCGCCAGAACTTTGAAGCCGGCACCCAGCATCCCTATCAGAACATGGATATCACCGGCCCCGCGCTCGACTTCGTGCATCTCGCGGCCGGCATGGGCGTCGAGGCGGTCAGGGTCGAGAACGCGGACGGCATCGCCGGTGCCGTCGCAAAGGCCGTCGCGGCGCAGCGGCCGTACCTCGTCGAGATCGCAATCGAAGGCAAGCGCTAGAGCATGATCCGGAAAAGTGCGAAGCGGTTTTCCGGCAAGATCATGCTCAAACAGGGAGCAAAGAGCGCGATGACGATTCGATTCGATCGCGTCGCGCTTTAGAGGAGTTTCTCATGGCAGGCATTCTGGACGGCAAGGCTGCATTGGTGACGGGCGGCGGCTCCGGCATCGGCCGGGCGACGGCGATCGCCATGGCGCGTGAAGGCGCGCGCGTGGCGGTGTCGGACCTCTCGAAGGACGGCATCGAGGAGACGGTCGCGCTGATCAATGCCGCCGGCGGCCAGTCGATCGCGATCCAGGGCGACGTCACCGACGAGGCCGAGGTCGCGAACATGGTGGCCCGCACGGTTTCGGCGTTCGGGCGCATCGATTGTGCGTTCAACAATGCCGGCGTTGCCGGGCGCTCCGTCGGGCCGCCCGGCCAGCGCATTCATGAACTCACCCAGGCCTCGGTGGCCAAGATATTCTCAGTGAATCTGATGGGCGTGTTCCTGTGCCTGAAATACGAGGTCGCGCAAATGCTCAAACAGGGCGGTGGCGGCGCCATCGTCAACACGGCCTCGATCGCAGGCCTGGTCGGCCTCGCGACGTCCGGCCACTATGTCGCGACCAAGCACGGTGTCGTCGGGCTGACCAAGTCCGCCGCGATCGAATATGCCCAGGACGGCATCCGCGTGAATTGCGTCAATCCCGGATACATCAAGACGCCGATGACCAAGGAGACGATGGACGAACGCTATGACGAGATCATCGCCAAGGTGCCGGTCCGTCGCCTCGGCGTGCCCGAGGAAATCGCCGAAGCCGTGGTCTGGATGTGCTCGGACAAGGCGTCGTTCATGACCGGCGCATCGCACGTGGTCGACGGCGGTTACAGCGCGGCCTGATCTCTGAAGGCCTTGTTTAGGTTAGTGGCCCATTTGCACAAAGCCACGTTGATCTTCGCGACTTCAACGCTCTTGCTGTGAGTGGTGCATCTCAGCCAATATCGCGTTTGGCAACGAAGAGCTTCGAGGTGTTCAAACTCAATCGCATCGTCGGTTTCATCATTCTAGCAGCGCTCGTCTACGGCGTGCTCCAGGCTTACGGGTTACTTCCTGAGGGCGCACCTCGGCTGTTTCCTCAACGCAGCGGTTCGCCCGCGGCTTAAGATTGATGCTCCACATCCGAACGTCCGCTGCTGGACCCATAGCGGGTATCGTTTGACGCCGATTTTGGTCGCCTCCTTCGGCAAACGGAACCGAAGCCGGTCCAGCCTGTTTGGTACGATTAGCCAAGGGAGGTCGGAATGAGGATCATTCTGATGACGACGATTGGCTGGGCGTTGTCGTGTGGATTCGCGCTAGCCCAGGCCGATCCCAACAAGGACGTGAACACGGCAACCGGGCGCTCGGCACCGGAAGAAAAAGGTCAATTGCAGCCACAAGGTTGGACCGGGCCACTTGAAACAAAATCAGGTGGTGCGCCGCCGGAAAGCCCGCAAGGTCAAAGCCCGCCGGGAATGCAGGGAGCGCCGGACGGATCGACAAAAACCGTGGTTGAACCGCGGAAGTAAGTCCCACGTCTTGTCTGTGAAAGGCCAGCTTCCCTTAGGGTGAACCGGCCCTCGAGCTCGCCCTTTGCAGCAAGCGGACTTCGCGGCAGCGCGGAATGACGTCAAAGCTTGATCCAAGCGGACCCTGGTAGGCTTGCGCCAACCAGCCGTGCGTATCGATGGGTTGATCCGCTTCCGGCACTAACGTAGTCGTTCGCGATGAACGAACGTCCGGCCATCGCCAAGGCTGCAGCTCTTCCAGATACGAAAGCCATCCTGCTCGGGGTCGCATGCGGCCTCGGTGCGGCGCTGTGCTGGGCGCTCGGCTTCGTGGCGACCCGACACGGCCTGAAGGTCGGTTTCACACCGGTCGACCTGCTGATGCATCGCTTCCTGTGGTCGGGCATCGTCTTCCTGCCGCTCGTTGTGCGCGCCGGCCTCCGCGATCTCTGCGGCATCGGCTGGGGCCGCGGCATGGCGCTGATGCTGCTGGGCGGGCCGGTGATGTCGCTGATCAGCTATGCCGGCTTCATGTTCGTGCCGCTGGGGCATGGCAGCGTGATCCAGCCGTCCTGCGCGACGCTGGGTGGATTGTTTCTCGCGGTCGTCTTGCTGAAGGAAGCGGTCTCGCTCTCGCGGGCAGCCGGCGCTGTCGTCATCGTCGTCGGCCTTGCCGTGATCGGCAGCGAGTCGATCGGCCATATGGGGCCGAGCGCCGTGATCGGCGATTTGATCTTCGTTGCGACCGGCTTGATGTTCGCAGGCTTCGCCACGCTGGTGCGCTATTGGCGTGTCTCGGCGTTCTCCGTGGCCAGCGTCATCAGCGTGCTGTCGCTCTCGCTGTTTCCGCTGTACGCCGCCTCGGGTGGGCTCGCTCGCGATGCGGCCATCGGCCTGCATGAAAACGCGCTGCAGGCCATCGCCCAGGGCATCCTGGCCGGGCCCGCGGCGATGTATCTGTTCGCGGTGTCGATCCAGCGCCTCGGCGTTGCCCGCGCAGCCGTATTTCCTGCGACCGTGCCGGTGCTGACCCTGCTGTTGGGATGGCTCCTGATCGGCGAGCCACCGACCACGCTGCAGGCGGCCGGATTGGCCGCCGTGTTGGCCGGATTCTATCTCGCGCAGCGGCAGCGCTAGACGGCTTTGCCGACGTCCTGATGGCGCGCGGTCGCGGCGACGATTGACAAGCAAGCGAGGGATCGCGGATGGTGCGGCTCTCCGCCGTGTCGCAATGAGACGCCGATGCAAGTTCAACGTTTGGCGCTGCCGATGCTTGCAGGGCTCGTGCTTGCAGCTTCGGCTTTGTCGGGCGCAGCCCAGGCGCAAGGCGCCGCCGAGCCGGTACCGCAGACCTCGCAGTGGCAGACCTGGCAGTGGCAGACCTCGACGCCGGAAGAGCAGGGGATGGATTCCGCCGCGCTGGCGCGGCTCGTCAATGACGGCGCGGCCCACAGTCTCGATAGCCTCCTGATCGCGCGGCACGGCCGGATCGTGCTCGACGCCTACTATGCGCCCTACACGCCGGAGATCCCGCATCTGTTCAATTCCGTCACCAAGGCGGTGACCGGAACGCTGGTCGCGATGCTGCTCAGGGATGGCGTGCTCGACAGCCTCGACCATCGCATGGTGGATTTCTTCGGCGATCGCACCATCGCCAATCTCGACGACCGCAAGCGGGCGATCACGGTCCAGACCATGCTGGACATGACCTCGGGAATGGCCTGGACCGAAGGCGTTGAGGGTGGCCGACCGGACTCGCTGATCGAGTGGGAGCGCAGCCCTGATGCGATCCAGTTCATCCTCGATCGCCCGATGGCGAAGGCGCCGGGCGAGGCGTTCTACTACAACACCGGCAATGCGCAGCTGTTGGCCGCCATAATCAACAAGCTCACCGGCATGAGCGCGCGGGACTACGCGGTGACCAAACTGTTTCGCCCGCTCGGGATAGCCGCGCCGTACTGGAACAGCATCGGTCCCGGACTGACGCAGGGCGGCGGCGGACTTCAGCTCGCGCCGCGCGACGCCGCCAGGATCGGCCTGCTCTATCTGCATGACGGTGAATGGGACGGGCAGCGCTTGCTGCCGACCGGCTGGGTCGATCGCATCAGGCATGCGACGACGGAGATGCACGCCTCGTTCGACTCATCGTTGCGCTACGCCAATTTCTTCTGGGTGATGCCGCAGCGGCAGGTTGTCATGGCGGTCGGCGACCGCTGCCAGCTCGTCATGCTGTTTCCCGCGCTCGACATCGTCACGGTCGTGACCGCGCGCGACTATTGCTCGTTCGGCAGGATGGCCGACGGGATTTCCGGCGCGGTCAAATCCGACACGGCGCTGCCGGTGAACTCCGTCGGCGGCAATCAGCTCGCGGGCGCGTTGCGCGATATCGCAACCGAGAAGCTGTCGACGGTTGGTGCCGTGCCCGAGACGGCCGCCGCCATCTCCGGCAAGACCTGGCGCTTCCCGGCCAATGGCTTCAATTTGCGGGCACTGACGCTGCATCTGACGGATCAGCCCGCGCACTACGAACTCGAAACGGCGACGCCGGATTCGGCGAGGCCGGTGACGACAGTGGCAGGACCGATCGGGCTCGACGGTGCCTACCGTCTCGGTCAGCCAATGGCGCTCGGCGTGATGGCACTGAAGGGGACGTGGCAGGACAACCAGACATTCGCGATCGACCTGCGTCTGGTCGGCGGCGATACCGACCGCCGATGGCTGCTGTCATTCGATGGCGGCAAGGCCCGGCTCAGCGGCAAGGATCGCTTCGGCCGCGACGTTAAGGCCGACGCTGAAGCGCCGGGCGCGCAATAGCTCGAGCGCGGGCCGCGTCCCTGTCCATTTCGGGCACGTGAAGCTCGGCTTCCTTCGCGTCGTCCCGGCGAAGGCCGGGACCCATACGCCGCGGCGGACGTTGTAGCTGGGACTGGTCGTTGCAGTAGTGCAGAAGGCGTCGTGCCCGCGCAGCGATCTTGGCGGCATGATCGCAGGAAATCACGACCGGCGCACGCCAACACGCACACCGCCATGGCAGACGGCCGCGCGAATCGACAATGCTAAGGAAACTATGCGCCCGAGGCTCTCAGCGCGGCGGCGACCTTATTGGTCCACCTTCGGCGTCTTGCCCGCAATGTCGAGGCCGAACCGGAGCGCGCGCTCCTGGCGCTCTTCCGTCAGCAGCTTCAATTCCCGTTCCAGCGACCGCGCCACCTCGTCCTGGGTTTCCTTGGAGCGGCGACGGGAGTCGCCTTGCGGTTTGGCCGGTTCGGCAGTCACGGGAGAAGCCCTTGTCATCACAGTGTCACAGGCCCTGATCGCACGGCGGGAGTCGGGGCGACAATCAAAAAGAATTCAGTGGGTGCATCTTTGGAAGGTTTGCTGTGCGTCTGATTCAAATTTGGGCAGAAAATTCTCTTAAGTGTTGCCTCGAATGGAGCCGGACCCCTTCGGCCCGCCGTCTCATCAATTCGGATAAGAGAGCCCGGTTCCGACGAAATCATTTCCGGATTCGCACGAAGGCGTCCTGAAACCGACAAGGTCTAACCTTAGTAGCGTTGTGAAGGACGGCTGCCTGGTGAGACGCTGAGGACCGCGGTGGTGAGATTCACAACCTGGGTCGCAAGGTCAGTCGGTCCTGCTGAGACGTTGGGGATGATCCCGGAAATGAAGAAGTTGAATGCTGTGCCATATGTCTGGGCGGCCGCGCTGATTGCGGTCGCGATCTGGGGCGTGAGCGGCACCCCGCAGACGGCACACACCTCTGCCAGCACCCATCTGGCCCGGGTGCGCTAGAGCTTCGGCCGCAGCGAGCGCTGCATATCCATCGTGTAGGTGTAGCGCCCCTCGGGGTGCGTGGTGATGGTGACTTCGAACAGTTCCTCGCGCTGGCCGTAGTAGCGGCGTACCACGGTGAGCGCCGGCGAGCCGGTCTTGACGCCGAGCGCCCTGGCGATCGGCGCCGGCATGCCCCGCACGAAGATTTCCATCTGCGCGCGCTCGGTGACCTGGCCGTACATCCTGGCGATCTGCTCATGCACCGGGGTGCGACCGTGGTCGGGCCGGGTCACGACATCGGCGAACCGGCGCAGCACGTAGATCTCGGCCCAGCCGAGCGGGGCTGCGAACTGGTCGGAGCGGCGCACCGCCTCGATCAGGAACCAGCTCTTGCCGGGCTCGCATTTCAAGAGCCCGGCCAGCTTGCGGTCGGCGACGATGTCGCTGCTGGCAACGACGTCGCGGTAGGTTTCGTTGGAATAGCGCAGCCACTCGCCGAGCGACTTGACGCTGTGGGTGAACAGCACCGGCGGCTCGGATGCGATCACCACCGAGCCGAGGCCGGCGCGGCGCACGATCAGGCCCTGGTCGATCAGGATGCGCAGCGCCTCGCGCACGGTCTGCCGGCTGGCCTGGTAGCTCGCCATCAGCTCGGTCTCGGTCGGCAGCAGATTGCCGACCGCGTAGGTGCCGAGCCGGATGTCCTTCTGCAGTCCGGTGGCGATGTCGCGGTAGCGGGACGATCGCGCTCGGTCCGGTTGTTCAGACATGGCGGATCACTGGTATGCCGTATGGCAGACGACCGGATGTGCCGATTGCATCGACTGCAGCGCGGCCTCGAACGCGGCGAGCGTCGCCAGCACGTCTGCCTCGAGCACCGGGAACGGCTGCTTGCCTTCGACGGCGTCGGCAAAGGCCGATAGTTCCGCGGTGAGGGTGTCGATTGCCGGATAGCGCGTCGTCGCAGGCGCCTCGCCGGATTTCCGCAGCACCATCGTCTGTTCGTCGAGCACCTCGGCGGATCCCTTCGTTCCGAACACATGCACGCGCCAATAGAACGGTGTTGCGCGAATTGTCGCAAGGGTTGCGCTCACGCCATTCACAAATTCAATCGCCAAGGTTGCAGTGTCGAGCGGCGGCGGTCCGGCCTCGCGCGCACTCAACCGGGCATAGACCTGGCGCGCGGGACCAAGCAGGCTGACGAAGCCGTCGAGCACATGCAGCCCCGCGCCGGTCAGGCCGCCGCCCGGCGATTCCTCGGGCGACAGCCGCCAGCCCTGCGTGATGCTCTGCGAGTTCTCGTTGCTGTTGTGACCCTCGACATGCAGGATGGTGCCGAGCTCGCCACTGGCTGTGATCGCGCGCAGCGCCTGCATCGACGGCCAGAACCGGCGGTTATGCCCGACCGCGAGCACCACGCCGGCGCTGCGGCACGCCGCGAACATCTCCGCGGCATCGGCGCGCCGAAGCGCCAGCGGCTTCTCGCAAAACACCTGCTTACCGGCGCCGGCTGCCGCGATCACCTGGCCCTTGTGCAGCGAATGCGGCGTCGCCAGCAGCACGGCATCGATGCGAGGGTCGGCGAGGACATCGTCCAGGCTCGCCGCGATGGAGAGGCCGTGCGCCTCGCAAAAGCTGGCGGCGCCGTTGGCGTCGGGTTCCACCGCGCGGACGATCCTGAGCCGCGGCTCGTTGCGCGCGGCCCGGACCAGTGCGCGGCCCCATCGACCGAGGCCCGCGATCGCACAGTTGATCATGACTGTCCCTCACCGTGGCCGCGGCCGGCCCGGATCGCCTCGATGACCGCGGCGCTGTCGTTGTCTGGCCCTTGAAGCGCGATCGCCGCGCGCAGCAGTTCGGCCTGCACCGAGGTCAGCGGCAAGGGCAGGCCGTGCCGACCGGCCTCCTGCAGGATCAGCTCGGCATCCTTCAAGGTCTGCGCGATATGCGATTGCGGCGAGAAATCCCGCGCCAGCATCTTCGGCCCCTTGCTGTCCATCACCTTGGAATATGCCGCCGATTGCCGCGCGGTCGCAAGGAACGCCGCGCCGTCGAGGCCGAGGCTTTCGGCAAAGGCGATGCCCTCGGCCAGCGCGGCGCGGTTGTTCTGCAGGATCAGGTTGATGGCGAGCTTGGTGCGGCTGGCATTGCCGATCGCGCCGACATTGATCCGCTGCGGGCAGAGGATATCGAGCGTCGCCGCGGCGGCGTCGATGATGTCGGCATCGCCGGCGACCAGCGCGGTAGCCGTGCCCGCACGGACCTCGGCGCTGGTCCCCGAGATCGGCGCTTCGATGAAGGCGAGGCGCGAGCGGGAGGCGAATTCGGCGATTGCCGCGATCTCGCCCGGCGCGCAGGTGGTGGTGCAGATGATGCGCGGCGGCGCCGTCGCGTTGGCGAGCTCCGGCAGCAATCCCTTGACCTGGGCCGCGTCATCCACCGCGATGACGATGGTCCGGCAGCGCGCTGCCACGTCGGCGGCAAAAGCCGCGAACTCGGCGCCGCTGGCTCGCAGGCCATCTGTCTTCGCGGCGTCGATGTCGAAGCCGATCACCCCGATGCCGGCGTCGATCAGCCGCGCGGAGAGCGCCGATCCCATCAGCCCCAGGCCAATCATGCCAACGGGTGTCTCGCGAGCCATGATGCGACGCCGCCTCGCTTTATTGCGGCTGGATGCCGGCCGCCTTGACCTCCGCCGACCAGCGCACGACCTCGCTCCTGACGAAGGCACCGAACTCGGCGGGCGCGAGCGGCGCCACCATCACGCCGACATCGGCGAGCTTCTTCCTCGTCTCCGGCATCGCGAGGTACTTCGCACACTCGGCGTAGAGTTTGCTGACCACGGGTTCCGGCGTGCCGGCGGGCGCGAACAGGCCGTACCAGATCGTGGCCTCGAAGCCCGGCATCGCTTCCGCGAGCGCGGGCAGGCCGGGCGTCAGCTCGTTGCGGGTCGCCGACGTCACGGCGATGCCGCGCAAGGTGCCGCCCTGCATCTGCGGGATCGCGACCGAGAAGTCGCCGAAGGTGAGATCGATCACCCCCGCCATCACGTCGGTCATCGCCTGCGGGACGCCGCGATACGACGCCGCGACCAGCGACAGGCCGCCGCGCGATTGCAGCTGGGCGATCGAGATCTGCGATGCGCCGGAACCGTAGCCCGCGGTCAGGTTGGGATTGGCCTTGGCGTAGCTGAGGAACTGCGGCAGGTCCCTGGCCGCGAGCTTGGGATTGACCAGCAGCACCATCGCCGTGGTGGTGGTGCGGATGACAGGTGCGAAATCCTTCACCGGGTCGTAGGGCAGGCTCTTCAGCGTCGCGACGTTGCTGGCATGGGTGGTGTTGGTGCCCATCAACAGCGTGTAGCCGTCGGGCGCGCTGCGGGCGACCTCCTGGGCGCCGATGCTGCCGAGCGCGCCGGCGCGGTTCTCGATCAGCACGGTCTGGCCGAACGCGTCCTGCAGATGCTGGCCGACCAGCCGCGCGACATTGTCGGGACCGGCGCCGGCCGGGAATGGCACGATGATCTTGAGCGGCCGTTGCGGGAAATCGTCCGCGGCGAAAGCCGGCAGGATGGAAAGCGTCGCAAGCAGGACGACGAGCAGCCCCAGCCGTAACTTCATCCCGGTCCCCTCGTGTCTGCTTTTGCAAATTTATACGGACAAATACCTTAGAAAGGCAAGCGCCAGGCCTGCTGGAATGTTGAGGTGCGTCATATTTATCCGTATAAATAGCCCATTCAGGGGAGCCAGACGACGATGGTGGACATCAGCGATCTCCATGCGCGCGGACTGCGCCGGCGCCAGAAGATGTTCGGCGAGGGCGATGTCGCCAAGCGGATGGCCGCTGCGGGCGATTTCGGCACGCCGCTGCAGGACATCATCAATGCCTATGTCTACGGCGACGTCTGGGAGCGCAGCGGGCTGTCCGACCAGATCCGCAGCCTCGTGATGCTCGGCATCACCGCGGCGAGCAGCAAGCCGGCCGAGTTCCGCGTGCATGCCAAGGGCGCGCTGGCCAATGGCTGCACCGCCGCGCAGGTGCAGGACGTGCTGCTGCTGGTCGCGATGTATTGCGGCATTCCGGCCGCGATCGAGACCAGCAAGATCGCAGCCGAGGTGTTCGGCGAGGCGCCGCCGGAGGGGTAGGGCACGGGCCCTTGCCGTGATAGGGACGTTGCCGTCTGCGACCGGCAACAGGATTTGCCCATGTCCGCCTTCCCGACCTCGACCACCGTGCTCGATTCCGTATTGTTTCGCGATGCCTTCGGCACGCGCGAGATGCGCGAGGTGTTTTCCGACCTGCGGCTGATCGAGCGCTATGCCGAGGTCGAGGTCGCGCTGGCGAAGGCCGAAGCGCGCTGCGGTGTGATTCCCGCTGAAGCCGCCGCGGAGATCGCAAAACGTACCGATGTTGCCGCGCTCGATTTCGATCTGCTGCGGCAGGAGACCGACGTCGTCGGCTACCCGATCCTGCCGCTGGTGCATCAGATGGCCAAGCAGTGCGGCGAGGCCGGCCGCTACGTCCATTGGGGCGCGACCACGCAGGACGTCATGGACACCGCCGTGGTGCTGCAACTGCGCGACGGATTGAAGATCATCGAGGACGACATCGCTGCGCTGCGCGGCATCCTCGCCGATCTCTCGAAAAAATACCGCGACACGCCGATGGCCGGCCGCACCCATCTGCAGCAGGCGCTGCCGGTGACGTTCGGCTACAAGACCGCGATCTGGCTCGCCGCGTTCGATCGCCACGCCGCGCGGCTTGCGGAGCTGAAGCCGCGCGTGCTGGTCGGCCAGTTCGCCGGCGCCGCCGGCACGCTGGCCTCGCTCGGCGACAAGGGTTTCGAGGTCCAGCAGGCGCTGTGCGAGGAACTCGGGTTCGGCGTGCCCGTCTCGACCTGGCATGTCGCGCGCGACGGCTTGGCGGAAGCGGTGAATTTCCTCGCGCTGGTCACGGGAACGCTCGGCAAGATCGCGCTCGACATCATGATCATGGCGTCGACCGAGTTCGCCGAGGTCTACGAGCCGTTCGTCAAAGGGCGCGGCGCGTCCTCGACCATGCCGCAGAAGCGCAACCCGATCTCGTCGGAGCTGATGCTCGCCGCCGCCAAGGCGGTGCGCCAGCATGCCGGCCTGATGCTGGATGCGATGGTGCAGGATTTCGAGCGCGCCACCGGTCCATGGCACGCCGAATGGATGGCGATCCCGGAAAGCTTCGTGCTGACCGCGGGCGCGCTGCACCAGGCGAGGTTCGCGCTTGGCGGTCTGATCGTCGACGAGCAGCGGATGGCCGACAATCTCGACATCAGCTGCGGGCTGATCGTGGCCGAAGCCGTGATGATGGGCCTTGCGCCTTCGATCGGCCGACAGGAGGCGCATGACGTGGTCTATGACGCCTGCCGCCGCGCCAACGACAAGGGCCTGACGCTGGCCGAGGCGCTGGCGGCGGATGATCGCGTCGCCAGCCGGATCGATCGGGCGACGATCGACCGCCTCACCGCGCCGAAAAACTATCTCGGCCTGGCGCCGCAGATGGTCGACCGGGTGCTGGCCTCGGTGAAGCGGTAAAATTCGAGGCAATTGCTCGCCGTCGCGTGATCGGGCGCGGCGGGCAGGAACCTTGCGGATGCGGATCGAATTGGACTACGAATCCCGAGGGTTCCTCAAACGACACGGCGCTTCATGACCGCACATCAACGCAACCTTTCCGCATCGATCGATCCCGTGAAGCTCGACCGGCTCGCCGAAGTCGCGATCAAGGTCGGCCTGCAGCTGCAGCCGGGGCAGGATCTGCTGCTCACGGCGCCCGCCGGAGCGATGCCGCTGGTGCGGCGGGTGGTGGAGCATGCCTACAAGGCCGGTGCGGGTCTCGTGACGCCATTCTTCTCGGACGAGGAGCTCACGCTGGCGCGCTACCGCTACGCCAACGATGCGAGTTTCGATCGCGCCGCAAGCTGGCTCTATGAGGGCATGGCGAAGGCGTTCGGCGCCAACACCGCGCGGCTTGCGATCGTCGGCGACAATCCGATGCTGCTGTCGGGCGAAGACCCGGTCAAGGTGGCGCGCGCCAGCAAGGCCAATTCGATCGCCTACCAGCCGGCACTGGAGAAGATCGTCAATTTCGACACCAACTGGAACATCATCGCCTATCCGAGCACGTCCTGGGCCAAGCAGGTGTTCCCCGACGATGCCGAGGACGTCGCGGTGGCCAAGCTTGCCGATGCGATCTTCTCCGCGTCCCGGGTCGATCAGGATGGCGCCGTCGCCGCCTGGGCACAGCACAATGCGAAGCTCCGCGAGCGCACCGAATGGCTGAACGGCCAGCGCTTCCACGCGCTGATATATTCCGGACCCGGCATGGACCTCACGATCGGCCTCGCCGACGGTCATGAATGGGAGGGCGGTGCGTCGACTGCCAAGAACGGCATCGTCTGCAATGCCAACATCCCGACCGAGGAAGTCTTCACCACCCCGCACTGCCGCCGCGTCAGCGGCCACGTCGTCAGCTCCAAG
Source organism: Bradyrhizobium sp. USDA 4538 (assembly GCF_024171045.1). Lineage (NCBI taxonomy): Bacteria > Pseudomonadati > Pseudomonadota > Alphaproteobacteria > Hyphomicrobiales > Nitrobacteraceae > Bradyrhizobium > Bradyrhizobium sp. USDA 4538. Next base: position 3,126,233 of record NZ_JALJZE010000001.1, on the reverse strand, counting down.
CCGCTGTCCTATCAGGGCACGCTGATCGACAATATCTCGGTCAAGTTCGAGGAAGGCCGCATCGTCGAGGCCAAGGCCTCGCGCGGCGAGGAAGTGCTGAAGAAGGTGCTCGACACCGACGAGGGCGCGCGCCGCCTCGGCGAGGTCGCGCTGGTGCCGCATTCCTCACCGATCTCGAAGAGCGGGCTGCTGTTCTTCAACACGCTCTTCGACGAGAACGCCGCCTCGCACATCGCGCTCGGCCAGTGCTACTCGAAATGCTTCGTTAATGGCGACAAGCTGACGCCGCAGCAGATCGCCGAGCAGGGCGGCAACAAGAGCCTGATCCATATCGACTGGATGATCGGCTCCGCCGACACCGACATCGACGGCATCCATGCCGACGGTCGCAGCGTGCCGGTGTTCCGCAAGGGCGAGTGGGCGTAAGGGGGCCGACGCTCTTCACCTCGCCCCGCGTGCGGGGAGAGGTCGGATCGCATCTTCAGATGCGATCCGGGTGAGGGGGCGCCTCCGCGAATGCAGCTGTCACCGAATATGTGGAGAGGCCCCTCACCCCAACCCTCTCCCCGTAAGAACGGGGCGAGGGAGCGCAATCCCGTCGCCGTCGCTACCGACCCAATGTCATCGCGCTCTACTGAAACCTCCGCCCCCGCGCGGCGAGCAGGTCGCCGCGTGGCGCGCTGAAGCGGCAGGTCTCGTGCTGCGGCCGGAAGCCGAGCCGGCGATAGATCTTCAGCGCGGGAGCGTTGCGGCTCGAGACGTTGAGCCAGCACGGGTGTTCGATCGAGACGTCGTGTGCGGCCAGCACGCGATACACCAGCAGCTGGCCGAGCCCGCGTCCCTGCCGCACCGGATCGACGGCGACCGACTCGATCCACATCGAGTTCCGTTCCGGCTCGGTCAGGCAGAAGCCCGACATCTGTCCATCCTCAGACGCGATCCAGACTTCGCTTTCGGTCAGGACCTGCGCCATCTCCTCCGGCGAGTACAGGCGGAAGGCGGCGTCCGAGGCATAGGCGGCATTGTGGATGCGCGCGACCTCGCCCGCGCAGGCGCTGACGTCGCTGACCTGCTCGATGGTGGCGCGCGCGGCCGCGAGCGTGCGCGCCGGCTGCAGCGGCTCGACGCACTTCATCCCGATCTCGGACTCGACATGAACGAAGCCGAAGGCCGCGACGAAGGCCATTCCGGCCGGCCAGTCGCTGCTCACCAGCGTCTGCACGGTGAGATCGGCATCGGCGTCGATCGCAAGCACCTCGTCGAACAGCGCGAGGCCAATCCGGCGGCGGCGCATCTCGGGCGCCACGACGATCTTGAGGAATCGGGTGTGATGCGCGCCCTGGTCGCGCAACGAGGACTCGGCGAGGCCGACGAGTGCGCCATCGCGCTCGGCAACACGAAAGCCGCGCCCGCCGCGGTTCTGCGGCAGCTTCAGGAACTGGTCCCATTGCGGCAGCGTGACAGGGCCTAGCCGCGGTTCCACCGCGGCTGCCTTTGCGTAAAGTTCGACCACCGCTTCCGCATCAGCCTCTCGAAGCGGCCGGATGGTGATGCCGTCATCCATGAGTCGAGAGTTTACCCGATATCGAGCCGATAGACATCCTTTGCCGTCTTCAAGAACAACGCCGTCTTTTCGGCTTCGCTATATTGTGATGCAAGCCGTTTAAAGGTGTTGAAGATGACCTGGTAGCTGCATTGCCCCTTATCAGGTGGGAAGTTGCTCTCGAACATGCAACGGTCCGGACCGAACGCCTCGATGCAGGTCTCGACATAAGGCCGCCAGGCGGCGGCAAGTTCCTCCGACGAGGGCGGCCTGGGGCGGAGGTGGAAGTCGTAGCCGAGCAGGCACATCGCCAGCCCGCCGAGCTTGACCACGACGTTCGGGCATCTGGCGATCTCCTGGATCGACGCCTTCCAGACCGGAAAGGTCTCCGCGCGCTTGCCGGCGAAGCGGCCGGTGCCGACCGGGCCGCCGCAATGGTCGAGCACGATCCTGGTATCGGGAAAGGCGCGGGCGAGGTCGGTCAGCTCGCTGATCTGCGGGTGGAACAACCAGGCATCGAAGCTGAGGCCGAGCGGTGCCAGGCAGGCGAACCCCCTACGAAAGGTGGAGTCCAGCAGAATGCCCTTCGGTCGGTTCGCGTACATGTGGGCGACGTTGGGGTCTTCATCCCAGGCCGAGGAGTGGCGGATGCCGCGGAACCGGCCGTTGCCGGCGGCAATCTCCGCCTCCAGCACCGCCTTGGCCTGATCGCCGATCAGAAGGTTAACGTGGCTGACGATGCCGGCGCAGATCGCCGCCTTGCCGTAGCCGCCGCTCGCCGCCATCGCCGCGACGCCGTTGGCAAACTCGACCTCGCCGACCGGACGGAACGCCTCCGGGCCGTCGCCGCGGTACATCGACCGGCAATCGACATAGACGGTCGCCACGATGTTGTGGCCGGACGCGATGTCGTCGCGCATCTCCTCGATCAGATAGCGCAAGCCCCCGCGATCCCAGAGATGGTGATGCGGATCGACGATCGGCCGGGCCGGGTCGATGATCTCCTCGGTGTATTGGGCGAGCCAGTCTTCACGCGGATTGGCATAGAGCCCGCTGGCGGAGGCGGGCAGAGTGCTGGCCATCGATGATGCTCCCTGTTCTTGCTCTTGTCGGCCGCCGATACCATGTCGGCTTTGGGGAGGATAACGAGCCGCACGAGCGCGTCAAACCCGGGCCTCTGCCTGACCTCTGCCTGAGGAGGCATGCGTACGTCTGCGCGTGCCGGTCAACCCGACCGTATTGCCGGTCGCGACCATGTCATCGACTGAGCTTGCCTGGCCGACGCCGGCGATGCCTGCTCGGCGCGCCAGGTGATGATGACCGAGGCGATGACAAGAAGCGCTCCAAACAACATCGTGACGGAAAACGGCTCGCCCAGAATCAGCGTGCCGAGCAGCACGGCGATGATCGGGTTGACGAAGATGTAGGTCGAGACCATGAACGTCGACACATTGTCTAGCAGCCAGCGAAATGCCGTGAAGCCGATGACGCTGCCGGCGATGGCGAGATAGATCACGGCCGCGAGCGAGGGCGCCGAAACGCCGCGCGGCGAGAAGCCTTCCAGTTCACCGGACGCAAGACTGATTGCAAACAGGACCGCGCCGCCGATCGACAGTTGCATGCCTGACGACAATGTTGGCGAACCATGATCCGAAGTCCGGCGCGACAGCACCGTGCCCACCGCCCAGGAGAACGCCGCAGCGAGCAGCAGCAGAATGGGAAGGATACTGAAATGGCCCTGTTCGGCCGATTGCCAGCCCACGATTGCAACACCAGCAAGGCCGGGCAGCAATGCGGCGAGCGTCATGGTCGCGGGACGCCGGGTTTGCGGATACAGGAAATCGATGAGCAACACCCAGAACGGGATCGTAGCCAGCATGATCGCGGCGATGCCGGACGGAACCGATTGCTGGGCATAAGCGAGAACACCATGGCAGCCGACGAAGAACAGCACGCCGCAAAGTGCTGCGGTCAGCCAGTTCCACCGCGAAACACGCGTGACGTCCGCCCCGTTCAGCGCGATCAGGATCAGGCCGCCGCCGAGCGAGCGAAGGCCCATCAGCAGGAACGGCGGGATCGACTTCAAGCCGAGCGCGATCGCGAAGTAGGTGGAACCCCAAAGCAGATAGATGGCGGCGAACGCGCCGACAATCAAAAGGCGCTTGGACATACGAGGCTCCCGAGCTAGATTCTAACCCCTTAATGGGTTATCAAATCCAACCCATTAAGGGGTTATGCGTTCCGGAGGAGTTGCTGGACCATGCCGCGCGTTCCTTCGGCTGAGGCGTCGTCCCGGGAAGAGCTCAGCATCAAGTTCGTCAATACCGTCGCATGGCGTCTCCGCGACCTGGTTGAGGATCGGATCGCGACCTCGGATTCCATCCTGAAATGGCTGGTCGATGCCGAACTGGCGGATCGCCGGATCGCCGCGCAACTCAGGGCGCGATGGAAAGCCTCACCGCACGAGGCCGATGCCTTTCTGAATGCGGCGCATGGTCTGCGCGAGGCGCTCTACAGGATCTTTATCGGCCGCATCGGAGGCGGCCGGATCGATCCGACGGCGCTGGCCGATATCAACCGATACCTCGAAGCCGCGTTGGGCGGTGTTGCGCTCGGACCTGTCGGCGACACCCTGCGGTGGCTGCCGACAGCCGGGAAAGTTGCGCCCGAGACGCTGCTCAAGCCGATCGCATGGTCGGCGGTGAGCCTTCTGACCGGGCCCCGTGCGCTGAGGGTGAAGCAGTGCCAGGATGAGCGGGGTTGCGGTTGGTTGTTCGTTGACGAGAGCCGTACCCAGAACCGGCGGTGGTGCTCGATGGGCGATTGCGGCAATCTTGCCAAATCGCGGCGGCACTACCGGCGCAGCCAGGCGGCGGAGGAATGAGTGCGTTGAGCCTCACACCCCATCGAGGATGATCACCGTCGGCGTCGCCGGCAGGGTGTCGCGCGAAATCCGCAAGGTGCGCTCGCCGCCGCGGCGATCGATCTCGAACTGCTGGCCGATCAGGCGCATGAACTCGTCGAGCGGGGTGGCGAAGCGGTGCATCGGCAGCACGACGGCGGCGCGCAATCGCCTGGTGATCTCGGAGATGCCGTCGAGCGACATCGTATAGGTGCCGTCGATCGGCACCATCACGATGTCGAGCCGGCCGATCGCGGCGAAATGGCTGTCGTCGAGTTTGACGTGGAGGTGGCCGAGATGGCCGATGCAGAGGCCGGCGACCTCGAAGATGAAGATCGAATTGCCGTCCTTGATCATCTCGCCGCCGGAGTCTTCGCCCCAGTAGCGGCGGATGTCGGTGGTGACGTTGCGGATATAGACGTCGCCGATGCGCATCGCGTAATGCGCGGCCTGGCCGTTCTCGCCCCAGCCATGCAGCACGTGGGGAATCTTGGGGTCGGGAAACAGCGTGTAATGGGTCGCGTGGGCCCGGTTCATGGTCGCGACGTCGGGCAGCCGCCCGGTCCGATAGACGCCGTTATAGTCGGTCGCGATCCGGATGCCGCCGGGCGTGTCGATATAGTAGGTCGAATGGCCGGCATAGGTGATCGCGACTTCGTCGGACTTGGTCGCGTTCTTGTCCGCGACGCGGCGGTAGCTCACGGGGACGGCGCGCGGCGGCGCATTGGCCATCGCCAGGCATTCGCTGCGCTGGGCGTCCTGCGCGAAGGCGTGACCGGTCAATGATCCCAGCAAGACCAGCGCGGCGAGCAATCTCAGCATGACCTGTTCCGTCTGCGGCGGCATCCGCGGACGGAAGAGTAGCGCGCAATTGGCGCGCCGTCATGATGAGGCCCGTGCATCGCTCCATGGCGCGGGCTGCAACACGAGCCGGGCGATTATTGCGTCGGGACACGCTAGGATGCCGCGCAAACGATCGAGATCAGGGAGTTCTGCGTGACTGATACCGTCTCTTCGCAGCGCGCGCCTTCGACCAAACGGCTCGAGCCATTGCGCCATGTCGAGGCCGGTGTGCTCAACATCGCCTATTACGAAGCGGGCCCCTCCATTGGGCCGGCCGTGCTGCTGATGCATGGCTTCCCCTACGACATCCATTCCTATGTGGACGTCGCGCCCATGCTGGCGGCGCAAGGCTGTCGGGTCATCGTGCCCTATCTGCGCGGCTACGGACCGACGGCGTTCCGCGACAAGGCGACGCCGCGCTCGGGCGAGCAGGCGGCGGTCGGTGCCGACATGGTGGCGCTGATGGACGCGCTCGGCATCGCGCGCGCGGTGTTCGCCGGCTATGACTGGGGCGGCCGCGCCGCATCGATCGGTGCGGCGCTGTGGCCGGAAAGATGCATCGGACTCGTCTGCACCAACGGCTACATGATCCAGGACATCGCGCATGCAATGGTGCCGGCGCCGCCGGATCGCGAGGTGCCGCTTTGGTATCAGTACTACTTCCAGCTCGAGCGGGGGCGGGCGGGGCTTGCCGCCAACCGGCGCGGCATCGCCAAAATCCTGTGGTCGCAATGGTCGCCGGGCTGGGCGTTCGACGACGCCTGCTTCGAGCGGACTGCGGTCGCGTTCGACAATCCTGATTATGTCGACGTGGTGATCCACAGTTATCGGCACCGCTACGGCGTTGTCGATGGGGATCCGCAATATGCGGATTTGCAGCGGCGGCTCGACACATTGCCTGTCATCAGGGTCCCCGCCGTCTCGCTCGACGGCGCCGATGACGGCGTGACGTTCGCGACCGACGGCAGTCGCTCTGCGGCAAAGTACACCGGCCGCCTTGCCCATCGCCTGATTCCGCATGCCGGCCACAATCTGCCGCAGGAAGCGCCCGAGGCGTTTGCCGCGGCGGTGATCGAGGTGATGAAGGCTAGCGCCGCGGGCTGATCTTCCAGGCGATGACAAGCGTCAGCAGCGTCAGAATGCCGCTGACCAGCGCGGCCGTCGGGATTGTCAGGGCCAGTGCCGCGGTTGCGGCCCAGCCGATCGAGGAGAAGGCTTCCGCGAAGGTCGCGATACGGGAGGAGGTTTGGCGCCGGCGGAACTGGCTGCGCTTGGCCTGCGCGCGGAACCAGAGCTGGACCGCGGCGGCGGATGCGGTCGCGATGAGGATTGCGATCGCCGTGACCGCGGCCTGCCCTGGCGAGGCAAACGCCAGCGCGGCCACCAGCGGGGCGAAGATTGCGGCGATCGCGATCAGGACCACCTCGACCTTGGCGCGGGTCACGCGTGACGGCGGCAGCGGCGCGGTCGCCACCAGATCGGGCGCGTCCTCGCCGGAGATGGTCAGCCAGGCGAGCCCGCCGGCGAGCTGGCCTGCGGCCATCACGATGACGGGCGTAATCAGCACGATCGCGGTCGACGTACCGGAGAAGCTGCGCCACAGCATCAGCGCCGGCGGCAGCAGATAGAGCATCTGCATCAGGGTCTGCGACAGCAGCCACGGATCGCGGCGCAGCAGCAAGAATTCCTTGCGCCGCAGCGCCTGCTGCCGCGAGCCCGCCCGGAACGCGCGGGCGCGTCCCCGCGTCACCGCAGCCGGATTGGCGGCGACGCTGGCGACCGTATCGGCAAACCGCGGTGCGAATATCGCCATCACGCCGCCGAGCATCACCAGCGCCGCGGCGAGCAGCAGCATCATGATTTCGAGGTCCCCGAGCGATGCCCGCGCCGGCCACCACAGCAGGCTGCCGAGGGCGGGGGCAATTCGCGCCGCGGTTTCCGAGGTCAGGAAGGCAAAGCGCGACAACGTGCCGTAGGACAGCACGGCCACGACCTGCAGCGCGATGACGAAGCCGGCGCCGATCACGGCGGAGACGACCTGCGCCACCAGCCGCGTCCGGCTCGGCCCGATCAGGCGGAACAGGAACGCGGTGACGGCGATCGCGGCGGCTGCCGCCGACAGCCCGATCGCAAGGACGACGCCGAAGCCGGCGAGCCACCGCGGGCCGCCGAGATAGACCAGCACGTCGATGAACGGCGTCGACAGCAACAGCGCCATGCTGCTCACCGTCAGCGCGATCGCGGCGATCCGGATCGAGAAGATGTTGGTGAGTTTTGCCGGCGACGACATGATCAGATCGAGATCGGCGCGGGCGTAAAACACGCGCGTCACCGACTCGATCGCCTGCGAGAGCATCAGCGCCCAGGCCAGGAAGATCGTCGCGGTCAGCACGATCAGCGACGACGGGTCGAGCGGAAACCGCAGGTCGGCATAGCGGTTGACCACGGCATAAGCCGGCAGATGCAGGATCGCCGCGAAGATCAGAAGGCCGATCACGGCGCGATTGCGCCGGCGACGGCCGCCGGTCATCATCGCCAGCCATTCGCGCCACGCCAGGCGGAATTCGTGCCGCGCGAACCAGGTGAGGTGGGCGACCGAGCTCACGCGGCCGCCGCTTCGGTATCGACCAGCGCGATGAACATGTCCTCGAGGGTGGTGTCGTTGCGGCCGTTCTGCGCGCGCAGCTCGGCCAGCGTGCCCTCGGCGATCAGCCTGCCGGCCGCGATCACGCCGATCCGGTCGGCCATCCGCTCGGCGACTTCGAGAATGTGGGTCGTCATGATCACGGTGCAGCCGGCGCGGACGCGCTCCTGCAGCAGTCCCTTGACGTGGCGCGCCGACAGCGCGTCGAGGCCGGTCAGCGGTTCGTCGAGAATGATCAGGCGGGGATCGTGCACCAGCGCGCCGGCCAGCGCCACCTTCTGGCGCATGCCCTTGGAGAAGCCTTCGCAGCGCTCGTTGAGATGCGGCTCGAGCCCGAGCGACATCAGGAGATCGCGCGCCGAGCTCTCCGAGGTGCGCGGATCGATGCCCCACAGGCCGGCGACGAATTCGAGATATTCCAGCGGCGTCAGCTTGTCGTAAATCATCGGCTCGTCGGACACCCAAGCCATGATCTGCTTGGCGGCGACCGGATCGGCGAGCGCATCGATGCCGAGGATCGACACCGAGCCGGCATCGGGCCGCAATAGCCCCGCCACCATGCGCAGCGTCGTGGTCTTGCCGGCGCCGTTCGGTCCGAGCAGCGCATAGAACTCGCCGATACGGATCGTGAGATCGAGCGCGTCGACCGCCGGGCGATCAAAACGCTTGGTTAACCCTCGCACGGCGAGTGCGGACAGTTCAGGTGTCATGGCGTGGTGGCGATCCGGAATTTCGCTCGTCGGTTGCGCAAAGCTTGGACAAAAACCGTTTCGGTGCAGTGAATCGCACGGGGCAAATCAAAGGTGATATCCGTATTAGTCCGTGCTGCGGCAAATCTCCGCAAATGTGATGATACAGCGACAACAGCGGTTTGTTGACAGGGATCGGGCCTTTTGGCTCAATCGGGGCGGACATAGGCGGCTTTCGGCGCTCCAGACACAAGGGCGTGAAGGCGGGATGCAACGAGCGATCGGATAAGAATCGCCGGGCATCGGGGAGGGAACGATGCTGGACTTTGTTCAGCAGCTCGTCAGCGGCATCGCGCTCGGCTGCGTTTACGGCCTGATCGCGCTCGGCTTCGTGCTGGTCTACAAGGCAACCGAGGTCGTCAATTTCGCGCAAGGCGATTTGATGATGCTGGGCGGCTTTTTCGCCTTCACCTTCATCGGCATGCTCGGGCTGAATTACTGGGTCGGGTTCGCCGGCGCGGTGATCTGCATGGCGCTGTTCGGCATGCTGGCCGAGCGGCTCGTCGTGCGGCCGATCCTCGGCTATCCACAGTTCTCCATCATCATGGCGACGATCGGGCTCGGCTATTTCCTGCGCTCGGTCTCCGGCATGATCTGGGGCACCGACGACTTCAAGATCGAGACGCCGTTCAGCCAGGGCGTCCTTCGGATCGGCAGCCTGGTGCTTGCCTACGACAAGCTGTCGGTGATCGCGGCGACCATCATCCTGTGCGCGCTGCTCTATCTGTTCTTCAACCGCACCACGCTCGGCACGGCGATGCGCGCCAGCTCCGAGAACATGCTGGCTGCCTATTACATGGGCATTCCGGTCAAGCGGGTGGTCTCGATCGTCTGGGCGATCTCGGCGGCGGTCGCGACCTGCGCCGGCGTGCTGCTGGCGCCGATCACCTTCATTCATTCCAATGTCGGCCTTGTGCTGGGGTTGAAGGCGTTTCCGGCCGCGGTGCTCGGCGGCTTCGGCTCGATCCCGGGCGCCGTGGTCGGCGGCGTCCTGATCGGCGTGATCGAGAGCATGGCCGGCTTCTATTTGCCGCAGGGATGGAAGGACGTCGCGCCCTACATCGTGCTGCTCGCGGTGCTGCTGCTCAAGCCCGAGGGCCTGTTCGGCCTTCACGTCCGCAAGAAGGTCTGAGGAGCGACACATGCGGTTTCTCTTCAAGACCGATTACGAAGACGACATCAAGCTGTTCCCGCATTCGGGCTACATCTATTCCTACGGCCTGTTGCTGGCGGTGCTGCTGATCGCGCCTTACGTGCTCTCAAGCTATCTGATGAGCCAGCTTGTCTTCGTCTGCATCTACGCGACCGTCGGCGTCGGGCTCTTGATCCTGACCGGCTTCACCGGACAGGCCTCGCTCGGCCATGCCGCGTTTCTTGCGATCGGCGCCTATACCGCCGCCTATCTGCAGCAGTTCAACGTGCCGTTCCCGGTCTACTTCCTCGCCGCGGGGCTGTTGACCGGCGTGGTCGGCGCGCTGGTCGGATTTCCGGCCTTGCGGCTGCAGGGCATCTATCTGGTGATCGCGACGATCTCCTTTGCGTTCATCGTTGAGGAGATCCTGGCGCGCTGGGAAAGCGTCACCAACGGCAATGAGGGCATGCGGGTCAAGACCATGCAGCTGCTCGGCACCACGGTGTCGCGCGACGGCCCGACCTTCTATTACCTCTGCCTTGCGGTGCTGGTGCTGACCATCGTCGGCACGCTCAATCTGCTGCGCTCGCCGACCGGGCGCGCCTTTGTCGCGATCCGCGACAGCGAGACCGCGGCGCGCAGCATGGGCATCAATGTCGCGCTCTATAAGGTGAAGTCGTTCGCGATCTCGGCGGCGATCACCGGCTTTGCCGGCGTGCTGTTCGCGCACAAGCTGTCCTTCATCTCGCCCGAGATGTTCACGCTGCAGCTTTCGATCGAGTTCATCATCGTGATCCTGATCGGCGGCACGTTCAGCCTGCACGGTGCGGTGCTGGGCGCGATCTTCCTGGTCATGATCGATCCGTTCCTGACCTATCTGAAGGACGATATGCCCGGCGTGATCGGCGGCATTGCTGCCACCCTCGGCGCCGGCACCGAGCGCGCGGGCCATATCCAGGACGCGGTCGCAGCCTTCGCCTCCGCCAACGGACTGAAGGGCGCGATCTACGGCATCATCATCGTGCTGTTCGTGCTGTTTGAACCGCTCGGACTCTATGGCCGTTGGCTCAAGATCAAGCTCTTCTTCCAGCTGTTCCCGCTCTACAAGCGCGCCACCTTCAAGCGGCAGAAGATCTATGTGAAATCGGAGCGGAACAGATGAGCTATTTCCGCGCCGAGAACCTGTCGCTGCATTTCGGGGGCCTCAAGGCGGTCGATGCGGTCAGCTTCGCGGTCGAGAAGGGCGAGATCCTCTCGATCATCGGGCCCAACGGCGCCGGCAAGAGCTCGATCTTCAACCTGATCTCGCGGATCTATCCGCCGACCTCCGGCAAGATCTTCTTCGAGGATCAGGACATCACCCAGGAGCCGGCCTACGATATCGCGAAACTCGGCATCGCCCGCACCTTCCAGAACATCGAGCTGTTCGAGAACGCGACCGTGCTGAGCAATCTCCTGGTCGGCCGCCATCGCCATTCCACCACCCGGCTGTGGCAGGAACTGTTGTTCCTGCCGAGCGTTCGTGCCGGCGAGAAGGCGCATCGCCGCCGCGTCGAGCAGGTGATCGAGTTCCTCGATCTCGAGCCCTACCGCGACAAGCTGATCTCGGGACTGCCTTACGGCGTGCGCAAGGTGATCGAGCTGGCGCGGGCGCTGTGCTCGGAGCCGAAGCTGATCCTGCTCGACGAACCGTCCTCCGGCCTCAATGTCGAGGAGACCGACGACATGTCGTTCTGGATCCGCGACATGAAGAGCGAGCTCGGCATCACCGTGCTGATGGTCGAGCACGACATGACGCTGGTCAACCGCGTCTCCGACCGCGTCATCGCGCTGAACTACGGCCGCGTGCTGGCGATGGGCTCGCCGTCCGAGGTGCAGCACCATCCCGACGTCGTCGCAGCGTATCTCGGCGCATGAGGATGATGCCATGAGCACAGCGGACATCATCCTGAAACTCTCCAACATCGAAAGCTATTACGGGCCGATCATGGCGATCCGCGGCATCAGCCTCGAGGTGCCGCGCGGCCGGATCGTGACGCTGCTCGGCGCCAACGGCGCCGGCAAGACCACGGTCCTAAAGACGATCTCCGGCATCCTCGACCCGCAGAAGGGCTCGATCGAATTCCTCGGCAAGCCGATCCAGCGCATGGAGGCCGACCGGATCGTGAGGCTCGGGCTGAGCCACGTGCCGGAGGGGCGCGAGGTGTTTCCGTTCCTGTCGGTGCGCGAAAACCTGATGATGGGCGCCTATCTGCGCAAGGACCGCGACGGTGTGGCGCAGGACCTCGAGCGCGTCTACGGCTATTTTCCACGGCTGAGGGAGCGGCTCGGCCAGCCGGCCGGGCAGCTTTCGGGCGGCGAGCAGCAGATGCTGGCGATCGGGCGGGCGCTGATGAACCGGCCGACGCTGCTGTTGCTCGATGAGCCGTCGCTCGGGCTGTCGCCGATCCTGGTGAAGGAGATCTTCACCATCATCCGCCGCGTCAATGAGGAGCAGGGCATGTCGATCCTGCTGGTCGAGCAGAATGCCAAGATCGCGCTGGAGACGGCGCATTACGGCTATGTGCTGGAGATCGGCCGCGTCGTCATGAACGACACCTGTGAGCGTCTGATGAATTCACCCGATATCCAGGAGTTCTACCTCGGCGCCAAGGAAGCCGGTGCGCGCGGCGAGCGGCGTTGGAAAAAGAAGAAGACGTGGCGTTGAGAATGACTGGGCGCTGGCAAGGGCGCCCAGGAAGGTTTGGCACTGAAAGAGAGTTGGAGCTAGATTTCAGGCCAGTTTCGCCAACAAGACCGGCAACACAAGCCGGCGCGTGAGACCGGCGGCAGAGGAGGGAGCGCGCATGGCCGGACCAGCGGTGCTGACGGTTGCCGACACGATCGCGAGGAGCTTTCTGCTCGCGGTTCAAACGCGTGGCGACAGGCCCGCGATCCGCGAGAAGAAGTTCGGCATCTGGCAACCGACCAGCTGGCGCGAATGGCTGCAGATCTCCAAGGACATCTCCTACGGCCTGCATGCCACAGGCTTCCGTCCCGGCGACGTTGGCTCGATCATCGCCAACGCGGTGCCGGAATGGGTCTATGCCGACATGGGCATCCTATGCGCCGGCGGCGTCTCTTCCGGCATCTATCCGACCGATTCGGCGGCGCAGGTCGAATACCTCATCAATGATTCCCGCACGCGAGTGATCTTCGTCGAGGACGAGGAGCAGCTCGACAAGGTGCTGACCTGCCGGTCGCGCTGTCCGACGCTGGAGAAGATCGTCGTGTTCGACATGGAGGGCCTCTCCGGCTTCTCCGATCCGATGGTGCTGTCGCTCGCGGAATTCACGTCGCTCGGCCGCAATCATGCCTGGGGCAATCCGGCGCTGTGGGACGAGATGACCGGCAGCCGCACCGCCTCCGATCTCGCGATCCTGGTCTACACCTCCGGCACCACGGGCCCGCCCAAGGGCGCGATGCACTCCAACCGCAGCGTGACGCACCAGATGCGCCACGCCAACGATCTCTACCCCTCGACCGACAGCGAGGAGCGGCTGGTGTTCCTGCCGCTCTGCCACGTCGCCGAGCGGGTCGGCGGCTATTACCTCTCGCTCGCGCTGGGATCGGTGATGAATTTCGCCGAGAGCCCGGAGACGGTGCCGGACAATCTTCGCGAGGTGCAGCCGACCGCGTTCCTCGCGGTGCCCCGGATCTGGGAGAAGTTCTATTCCGGCATCACCATCGCGCTGAAGGATGCGACCCCGTTCCAGAACTGGATGTATGCCCGCGCGCTCGCGATCGGCAACCGGATGACCGAGTGCCGGCTGCAGGGCGAGACGCCGCCACTGTCGCTGCGGCTCGCCAACCGCGCGGCCTATTGGCTGGTGTTCCGCAACATCCGCCGCATGCTCGGGCTCGACCGCTGCCGGATTGCGCTGACCGGCGCCGCACCGATCTCGCCGGATCTGATCCGCTGGTATCTCGCGCTCGGCATCGACATGCGCGAGGTCTACGGCCAGACCGAGAATTGCGGCGTCGCGACCATGATGCCGGCGGATCGCATCAAGCTTGGCTCGGTCGGCAAGGCCGCGCCCTGGGGCGAGGTGATGATCTGCCCGAAGGGCGAGATCCTGATCAAGGGCGACTTCCTGTTCATGGGCTATCTCAACCAGCCGGAGAGGACTGCCGAGACGATCGACGCCAAAGGCTGGCTGCACACCGGCGACGTCGGCACGATCGACAATGAAGGCTATGTCAAGATCACCGACCGGATGAAGGACATCATCATCACCTCCGGCGGCAAGAACATCACGCCGTCCGAGATCGAGAACCAGCTCAAATTCTCGCCCTATGTCTCGGATGCGGTCGTGATCGGCGACAAGCGGCCGTATCTCACCTGCCTGATCATGATCGACCAGGAGAATGTCGAGAAATACGCCCAGGATCACGACATCCCCTTCACCAATTACGCGAGCCTGTGCCGCGCCCGCGAAATCCAGGATCTGATCCAGCGCGAGGTCGAGGCGGTCAACGTGAAGTTCGCGCGCGTCGAGACCGTCAAGAAATTCTATCTGATCGAGCGCCAGCTCACGCCCGAGGACGAGGAGCTGACGCCGACCATGAAGCTGAAGCGCAGCTTCGTGAACAAGCGCTACGCGGCCGAGATCGCCGCCATGTATGGCGAACGCGCGGTGGCATAGCCGAGGAGAAGGAAATTGGCGAGGGAGCGAGCAGGCCCGACCCTTCGCTCAACATGGGCCTTTGTTAAGGAGGAGACTGCAATGTCGAAATCGCTGAAGGCGCTGGGCCTTGCGGTGAGCGCGCTGGCGCTGACCTGTCTGCCGGCCGCAGCCCAGACCAAGGTCACCAATGAAGGCATCTCGCCGACCGAGATCGTGATCGGAACGCATCAGGACTTGTCCGGCCCGATCAAGGTCTGGGGCGTTCCGGTGTCCAACGGCATGAAGATGGCGGTCGAGGAAATCAACGCCGGCGGCGGCATCAACGGCCGCAAGATCAAGATGATCCTGGAGGACAACGGCTACGATCCGAAGAAGGCGGTGCTGGCGTCGCAGAAGATGGTCGAGCGCGACAAGGTGTTCGCGATGATCGGCCCGATGGGCTCGCCGACCGTGCTCGCCGCGCAGGACATCCTGTTCGATGCGGGCGTGATGCAGCTGTTCCCGCTGACGGCCGCCGAATTCACCTTCAAGTTCGATCCCGCCAAGCCGCAGGAGCGGCTGAAGTTCAACAACCTCCTGCCCTATGTCGAGAGCACGCGCGCCGCGCTCAAATACATGATGGAGTGGAAGAACTTCAAGAAGCCCTGCATCATGCATCAGGATGACGAGTACGGCAAAAACGTGCTCGACGGCTTTACCCAGCAGCTTGGCGCGATGAAGGTGCAGCCGGCATCGGTCACGAGCTACAAGCGCGGCGCCTCCGACTTCTCGGCGCAGGTCGCCAAGATGAAGGCCGACGGCTGCGACCTCGTCGTGCTCGGCACCGTGATCCGCGAGACCATCGGCGCGATGAACGAGGCCAAGAAGCTCGGCTGGGACGTGACCTTCCTCGGCGCCACCCCGACCAACGTGCTCGAAGTGCCGGCGCTCGGCAAGGAAGCCGTCGAAGGGCTCTATGCGGCCTCGGGCTTCGAGATTCCCTACGAGGACACGGCCAAGGGCAAGGTGAAGGACTGGCTGGTGAACTACAAGAAGATGTTCAACACCGACGCCAATACCCAGGCGATCATCGGCTACAACGCGGTGATGACCTTCGCCTTCTACGCGCAGAAGGCGGGCAAGGATCTCTCCGGCCAGAAGATGCTGGACTCGCTGGAGTCAGGCGACAAATTCCTCGACATCTTCAGCTCGCCGCCGACCAAGTTCTCCAAGACGGATCATCTCGCCAACACCATCACCCAAGTGCAGCAGGTCAAGGGCGGCCGCTGGGTGCTGGTGAAGGATAATCTGATGTTCTGACGGGCAGTCGCTCATCTGGATTCAGTCGTCATTGCGAGGAGCGAAGCGACGAAGCAATCCATCTTTCCGCGGAGGGATGGATTGCTTCGCTTCGCTCGCAATGACGGGAAAGTATGTCTGGCCGGCTCTTAGTTCGTTCGCGCCGCCGGCCGCCAAGCGGCCTCGGCGACGAGCGGGGCGTCGACATAGCGGCTGACGCCGTGCTGGTCGATCACGAAGGTCGGCCGAAAACTCCTGATGTCGCTGTCCTCGATCATCGCCATGCGGCGGTTGTCGAGCGTCAGCCAGCGGCCGTCGAGCCGCGCCGCGACCACCGCATGGTCCTCGCCGCCGACGAGGTCATGCAGGACGACGATCCGCAGATCTTCCGGCGCCACGCCGGCCTTGCGCAGTGCCACCAATTTCGCGATCGCATAGTCCTCGCAATCGCCGCTGCCGCGGGCGAAGGTGGAGAGCGGCGTCGCCCAGACGTCGGGCTCGCCATAGGCCGCAAGATCGCTGCCCGGACGGATCGCAAGGTTGATCGCGCGGTTGATCTCGCCGAGCCGGGCGCGACCCTGACGCGCCCGTCCGGCTTCGACGATCGCCAGGAATCGCAGCGCCGCCGGCGACGCACAGCTGGCGCGGTCGCTCTCGCAGGCTGCCAATTGCTCCAATTCGTCGGCGAGCCGGCGCTGCACGCCGAGCCATTTGTCGTGCAGGCCGCCGTCGGCAAGCAGGCTGGTCGTCAGGCCGAACGGCTCGGTCGATTTTCTGATCAGCGTCGCCGGACCGGGCGAAAGCAGCGAAGCGGCATTGAGCTCGGCAACCGGCGCGGCCAGGGCCAGGCCGAAGCCCAGCATGACGGCGCGCAGCGCAAGCGGGCGAAGCGAGAATCTCATCCGACACCCCCTGTCCGCTCTTCGGCGGGTGGACATTGCACCGCGCACGCGACCGGATCGTTTCATGCCGGGCAGCATGGCGAACGATCCCTTCGAATCGACTTAAGATGTGGGGAATCAGGGGAAGAGGCTAAAGGGCGCCTGCTTGGGGTCCCGAAAACTTTACCGGTTTGTGAAAGGAAGCGGCGAACCTTTTTCCACTGCTTTGCAACTCATCCTTGCCCTCTGGTTAACCCGGCCGGTCCGCGCACGGGACTGCTGTGATTTGTAAGCTAAGTCACAGCTTTGGCCGGGAAATTGGGGTCAAATGCCCGCTCTGGGCTAAGGGGAAATAGAGGCAAGTACAGAAATGCCAATCAATACCACGAATACGTGGCTCAGTACGTATCTTGGCTTAAATCCCACCTTATGGTACCGTCAGGCGAATCCGAACTACACGGCTCTTCACAGCGTGAGCCAAGTCACATCCAGTCAATCCGCACAACAGGGCCACCTTGCGCAAGCACAGAGTGGTTTCGCCAAGCTTTATCCGATGATATGCAGGCATAATCATTCGGATATTTTAACAATATTAACTCTCGTGCGGTGATCCGCAGTGAACTTTGTCGAGAAATTCGACGGCCTGTTGCCGAACACGGACGCTTATGCCCGTGGATATGTGCACGTCGACAGTGTTTCCACGCATGCTCCGCCCGGCGCGATCATCGTCGACGACGGGCAATTGCTGTTCACCGGCGACTTCAAGCGGACCGGGCTCGACCTCGTCATCGCGAAGGACGATCGGGAACTCGTCCTGCACGACTATTTCAAGGGCGAGAAGCGCGCGCCGCTGGCGTCGCCTGACGGCGCGCATCTCACCGGCGATCTCGTCAACGCACTCACCGGCCACACCCAATATGCCCAGGCCGGCGGCGCGGCGGAGCCGGCTAAGGTCATCGGCCATGTCACCAAGCTGACCGGGAACGCCACGGCAATCCGCAACGGCGTCGCGATCGTCCTGAACCAGGGCGATAACGTCAACAAGGGTGACGTGGTGCAGTCCGGCGGCGACTCTACGCTCGGCATCACCTTCATCGACGGCACCGTGTTCGGTCTCGGACCGAACGCCAAGATGGTGCTGAACGAAATGATCTACGACCCGAACGGGTCGAGCAATACGTCGCTGATGAGTCTGGTCTCGGGCACGATCTCCTTCGTGGCCGGCGCGACCGCCAAGCACGGCGACATGAAGGTCGATACGCCGGTCGCGACCATGGGCATCCGCGGCACCGCGGTGCTGGTCGAGATCGATTTCGACGTGCAGGGCACCGGCGGCGTGCCGCCGGCCAAATTCCAGGTGCTGGTCGAGCCCGATGGCAGCACCGGCTCCTACATCCTGTTCGACAAGACGACGCTCAATCCGATCGCGACCGTCGATCAGGCCGGCACCCAGACCATCGTCAACGGTCAGGGCAGCGTCAGCTTCGTCTCGTCGGCGCAACTGTCGACCGATGCGCAGAAGCTGATCTCCGACGTCTTCGCGCTGAAGTTCACCGACAACAACAATCCCAACACCAAGCTCACCACCAACTTCACGGACAGCGTCGTCCCGGTATCGAGCAGCTTCAAGCTCACCAGCAGCGACAGTGGCGCGCCGATCATCATTCTGCTGACCTTCGTCAACACGACCGGCCCTCAGGCCGGTGGCGTTCCCAACAGCAGGATTGACCACATCCCGGGGCCGCCGCAGGTCGTGACCCAGGACGCGGCGTTCACCGAGCGGCCGGGGCTGACCCAAAGCGGGCTGTTCGACACCGCGACGGGCCAGATCAAGTGGCTGGACCTCAATGTCGGTGACATACCGAGTGCGAAGGTCGACTATTCCGCGTTCAGCTACCGGGACGCCGACGGCAGCGACGTGACCTCATCGCTGACGGCAGCGCAGCTTGCTGCCATCAAGACCGTCGAGATCCCGTTGCTGCTCGAGCCCGATCCGAACAACAAGAATGCCGGTTCGGCGACCTGGACCTACAACCTTGCCGACAGCGCGTTCGACTTCCTCGCTGCCGGAGAAACGCTGACGCTGACCTATGTCGCGCGCGTCGATAACAATTTCGCACCGAACAACGAGACCACGTTCAAGACCTTCACGATCACGATCACCGGCACCAACGACACGCCAGTGGTGACGTCCTCGGCGCAAGCCGGTTCGATCACCGAACTCGCAGCAACGACGAATTCCGCCCAGCCTGATACGGCGCACGGCACGCTGACATTTACCGATGCGGATCTGACCGACACGCATACGGTCACCATCACGGGCGTCACCGAGGCCGGCGTCACCGGCGGACTTGCCAGCCACGCCACCGTACTGAGCTGGCTGTCGCTGGGCGCGCTGACCGATTCGACCGATGGCGTGACGGGATCGCGCTCCTGGACGTTCTCGGCCGCCGACAGGAGCTTCGACTATCTCGCCACCGGCGAGACGCTGACACTGACCTACACGGTCGAGATCGACGACCATCAGGGCGGCGTCATCACGCTGCCGGTCACCATCACGATCGTCGGCACCGACGACAGGCCGGTGATCACCTCGCCGACCCAGGCGGCCGCCATCACTGAAGCCGAGGAGACGACCGGTTCGGTTGTGCCGGATACCGCATCCGGTACCGTGACCTTCGTCGATGTCGATCTCAGCGACATCCACAGCGTCACCGTGGCTGGCGTCACCGAAACGGGCGTGACCACGGGGCTTCCCGATCAGGCGACGATACTGGGCTGGATGTCGCTCGGCACGCTGACGGATTCGACCGGCGGCGTAACCGGATCGCGCGCCTGGACCTTCTCGGCCGCCGACAGGAATTTCGACTATCTCGCTGCTGGCGAGACGTTGACGCTGACTTACCTGATCCAGGTCGACGACCACCACGACGGTGTCGTCACCCAGCCCGTCACCATCACCATCACGGGCACCAACGACGTGCCGACGTTCACGTCGGAGCCGCCGACCGCCACGGTCCCCGAGATGATCGGCGAGACCGGATCGATCAAGCTCGACGTGGCCCAGGGCGCGGTGACATTTGCCGACGTCGATCTCAGCGACACCCACATTGTGTCCATTACCGCCGTCGCGGAATCCGGAACGACCACAGGCCTGCCTGAAGACGAGTCCACGATTCTGAACTGGCTCTCGCTGGGGACGCTGACCGATTCGACCGGCGGGGTCGCCGGATCCCAGGCCTGGACCTTCTCGGCCGCCGACCGCAATTTCGATTATCTTGCCGACGGTGAGACACTGACGCTGACCTATACGGTCGAGGTCAATGACCATCATGGCGGCGTGATCAGCCAACCGGTGACGATCACGATTACCGGCAGCAATGACGCGCCGATCGTCACGTCGGCACCTCAGGCGGCCATCATCCCCGAACAACCCGATACGACCGGTTCATCGACGCTGGACAGCGCATCCGGCACCGTGACCTTCACCGATGTGGATCTCAGCGACACCCACACCATGACCATCACCGGCGTCGCCGAATCCGGGGCGACGACGGGCCTGCCCGACGAGGCCACGATCCTGAACTGGCTGTCGCTGGGGACGTTGACGGACGGGACCGGCGGTTCAATCGGATCGTCGACCTGGACGTTCTCGGCCGCGGACCAGAATTTCGACTATCTCGCCCTCGGCGAGACGCTGACGCTGACCTACACGATCCAGATCGACGACCACCATGGCGGCATCATCAACGAGCCTGTGACGATCACGATCAACGGCGCCAACGACGCGCCGATACTCGCCGACGTCAATGCCGGCACGCTCACCGATACCGCCGATAACGACACGTTCGGCACGCTGACCGGCACGCTCCATGGCAACGACGTCGACCATGGCGAAACCGCGACGCTGACTTATGCCGCGCTCAATTCGGACCACACTGCGGTCACGCAGATCGCGGGCCTCTACGGCTCGCTTACCGTCAACCCGGACGGCACCTACAGCTATGTTCCCGATGCTGCCGCGATCAACGCGTTGGGCAAGGGCACCTATGCCGACACGTTCGATGTGGAGACGATCGACGCGCATGGCGCCGTCGGGACCGCGAAGCTGACGATCGACGTGATCGGCGCCAACGACGCGCCCGTGATCCACACCGACAACGTCAGTATCACCGAACATCCCAACGGGACCGAGACGATCTCCGGCCTGACCGTGACGGACGCCGATGCGACGGCCGACGAGACTTTCACCATGGCCGCGGCGACGACGCCCGGTGCGGGCAGCAGCGTTGCACCTTCGTCGCAGGAGGGGCTTCTCTCCAGCATCAACACCGCGCTTGGATCGCCGGGCCTCATTTACAACCCCGGCCAGACAGCTCCAGCGACCGACACGATCGCGCTCTCCGTGACCGATGGCCATGGCGCAACCGATACGGTCAACCTGATCTTCAACGTCCAACAGGACCGGCCCGAGCCCGTGATTCTGACCGGGACCAGCGACAAGGACGTGTTCTTCGGGTCGGGTTATCAGGACAAGTTCGTGTTTGCGCCGAACTTCAACCACGACACGATCCTGAACTTCACGCCAGGCGAGGACCAGATCGACCTGTCCACGGTCGTCTCGGCAAGCACCTTCAGCACCTGGTTCGATCAGCATGTTGCGACATCGCCGACCAATTCAGCGGACACGCTGATCACGATCGACAGCGCAGACACGATCACATTGCACAATGTCGCGAAGGCGAGCCTGTCCCAGAACGACTTCATTATTCATTTTACGTGACGGACGCCCGGCCGTGCCGCCGGGGGGCTGGTCCGGCTGATTGTGCACTGCGCATGCTTGCTCGATTGGAACAATTCTGCGCGCGTGATATCCAGATGGCATGAAACGGCTGAAGGCGATACGTAGGTGGTTCGCACGGCGCTTCGGCTACGCGCGGCTGGTCTGCGTGGCGCTGTTGATCGGCATTGCTGCGCTGCGGATCGTGGATCCGGCTCCGGTTCAGGAGCTTCGCGTCAGGACGTTTGACACATTCCAGGCGCTGCAACCGCGCCAGAAGACCGCGCGGCCCGTCACCATCGTCGACATCGACGAAAAGAGCCTCGCCGATCCCCGGCTCGGACAGTGGCCGTGGCCACGGACCCGGCTCGCCGACATCGTCACCAATCTCACCCGGCTCGGCGCCGTGGTGATCGCGTTCGACGCGGTGTTCTCCGAGCCGGATCGTCTCAACCCCGATATCGCCGCCGATACGTTCAGCAGCCTCGATGAGGAGATGCGCGCGAGGCTGCGGCAACTGCCGAGCAACGACAGCATCATGGCCGAGGCCATCAAGAACTCGCGCGTGGTGCTCGGCGAATCCGGCGGGCCCAACGTCCGCGCCGACCTCAACGAAAAGCTTCCGGTCACCGGACTTGCGATGCTCGGTGAGGAGCCGCAGCCTTTCATGTACATGTTCCCGGGGCTGCTGCGCAACGTGCCGGTGCTCGAGGAGGCGGCTGCCGGGCGCGGCCTGTTCACGATCAGGCCGGAGCGCGACGGCATCGTCAGGCGCGTGCCGATGATCATGGTGGCGCAGGGCATCACCATGCCGTCGCTGAGCTTCGAGATGCTGCGGGTGGCGAGCGGCTCCGGCACGATCCTGATCAAGGCCGACAAGGCCGGTATCAAGAGCCTGGGTCTCAAGGGCTTTGCGATCCCGACCGATCTCCACGGCCAACTCTGGATCCACTACGCCCGCCGCGATCCCTCGATCTATGTCTCGGCGGTCGATGTGCTGGACGGGCGCGTCTCACCGGACCGAATTGCCGGCAAGCTGATCGTGATCGGCACCTCAGCAACCGGGCTGAACGACATCAAGACGACGCCGGTGACGCCGGCGATGCCCGGTGTCGAGGTCCATGCCCAGGTGCTGGAGAGCGCGTTGACCGGCGATGTCGTTTCGCAGCCGAATTACGGCATCGGCATCGAGTTCTTCGCCGCGCTGATCATGGGGCTCCTTGTCATCGCCTTCGCGCCGAAGTTCGGTCCGATCACGTTGGTCGCCGTCGGCGGAATGTTTGCCTCGGTGCTGATCGGCACCTCCTGGTATTTCTATTCCCAGCACCGGCTGCTGATCGACTTCACCTATCCGCTGATGTCGACCACGGCGATCTATCTCACGCTGATCTTCTCCGCCTTCGTGCGCGAGCAGCAGCAGCGCCGCCAGATCAGGTCGCAATTCGTGCAGTACATGTCGCCCGCGCTGGTCGAGCAACTGGCGCAGTCGCCGGAGCGGCTGGTGCTCGGCGGCGAGGAACGCGAGATGACCATCATGTTCTCGGACATGCGCGGCTTCACCTCGATCTCGGAAACCTACAAGAGCAATCCGCAGGGCCTCACGGCGCTGATGAACCGCTTCCTTACTCCGCTTTCCAACGCGATCCTCGCCCGCAAGGGCACCATCGACAAATATATGGGCGACGCCATCATGGCGTTCTGGAACGCGCCGCTCGATGACAAGCAGCACCAGCTTAACGCCTGCGATGCGGCGCTCGACATGCTGGAGCGCGTCGACGACCTCAACCGGGAGCGCGAGCAGGAAGCGAAGGACGGCGGTCACGTCTATGTGCCGCTCAACATCGGTGTCGGTCTCAACACCGGCTCCTGCGTGGTCGGTAATATGGGCTCCGATGTGCGCTTCGACTATTCGGTGTTCGGCGACAGCGTCAATCTGGCCTCGCGGCTCGAGGGACAGTCCAAGGAGTACGGCTTCCCGATCATCGTGGGATCGAAGACCGCGCTCGCGGTGAAGGAGAAGTTTGCGATCCTCGAGCTCGACTTCATCATGGTCAAGGGCAAGAAGGAGCCCGAGGTGATCTATGCGATTGCCGGCCGCGAGGATGTCGCGAACTCCGGCCGCTTCCAGCGGCTGCGCAACCTGACCATCGAGATGCTCGCCTGCTACCGCAGCCGCGATTGGGACGGCGCGCTCGCCGCGATCGAACGCGGCCGCAAGACCGACGACGGGCAGACGCTGCAATATCTCTACCGCCTCTACGAGGCGCGCATCCACGCCTTCCAGAAGGAGCCGCCGCCCGACGACTGGAACGGCGCATTCGCGTTGACGACGAAATAGCCGACGCAAGCCCGCTGTCGTCCCGGTGAAGGCTGGGACCCATAACCACGAATGGTCGTTGACGGAAGATCGTCTCGCCGCGTGCCCATTGCGGCGGCCGCGGCGTATGGGTCCCGGCTCCCGTGCGCAATTGCGCGCTAGGCCAGGACGACGATGGAATGTCTATTCCAGCCCGATCTGGGTCAGATCCTGGAACCAGTGCTGCGCCTGCACGAAGGTCTTCACCTTCGGCGACAGCGCGTGCGGATTGGTGTCGTGCACCACCCACACCAGCGCGGCATCGTCGACGATCAGCGCGTGTGCCTGCGCCAGCAGCGCATCCTGTTTGGCGGAATCGAAGGTCTGCTTGGCCTCGTCGATCAGCGCATCGACCTTCGGGTTCTTGTAGCCGCCCCAGTTGACGCCGACCGGCGCCACCTGGCCGGAGTGGAAGAACCGAACGATGGCGTAGAGCGGATCCGACGTGACATAGGCGATGTTGTTGGCGGTGATGCCGGCATTCATCTCGTCCGCCGCGCCCTTGCGCCAGTGCGTATATAATGTCTCGAGCTCGACCACCTTGAAGTCGATGTCGATGCCGATCTCCTTGAAGCTCTGCTGCAGGAACTCGTTCATCGGCAGCGACAGCATCTGCCCGGTGCCGCCCTGGGCGATGATGAAAGTCGTCTTCAGCGGCTTGTCCTTCGAATAGCCGGCTTCCTCCACCAGCTTCCTGGCGGCCGCGAGATCGTATTTCAGTTCGAACGTCGGCTCACCGAACCACGGGCTCGACGGATCGACCTGGCCCTTGGCGGGCTTGGCGAGGCCGTTCATCAGGCCAACCACCGCGTCGCGGTCGATCGCGAGGTTGAGCGCCTTGCGCAGGCGGATGTCGGTCCATGGCGAGCCCGGCAGCACGCTCAAGTGATAGTTCCAGACATGCGGCGTCACGTTGTCGACGATCCTCATGCCGGCGGCCTTGAGCTGCGGCACGGCGTCGGGCGCCGGCGATTCGATCAGGTCGACCTGGCCGGCCAGCAGCGCGTTGGTGCGGGTCAGCGCTTCCGGCATCGGGATCAGGATCATCTTGTCGACCTTCGCAAGCCGCTTCTTGTCCCAATAGCCCGGGTTCTTCGTCAGTTCGGCGAGTTCGCGCGGTACCAGCTTGGTCAGCTTGAACGGACCGGTGCCGGAGGGCTGGCTGGCGAACTTGTCCCAGTCCTTGCCGAGCTTTTCATATTGCGCGGGGCTCGAGACCAGGAACCAGAGCATCTGATAGGGGAAGAAGGAGTCGACCGTCTTGGTGGTGATCTCGATGGTGAAATCGTCGACCTTGGCGTAGCTCGCAACCGAAGGCAGGCGGGTCTTGACCTGCGCGCTCTGCCGCTTGTCGAATTGCGGTGCCTTGTCGTTCAGCACCTTGTCGAGATTCCAGATCACCGCGTCGGCATTGAAGTCGCTGCCGTCGTGGAATTTGACGCCCTTGCGCAGCGTGAAGCGCCATTTGGTCTTGTCGCTGTCGTCGACCTTCCATTCGGTCGCAAGCCCGGGCACCAGCTTGCCCGGCCGGTCGGCAACATCCATCTCCCAGGCAACCAGCGGATCGTAGATCGTGTAGGCGGTGAACTGATAGGCGCCGGCGCCGCGATCGGGCTGGCCGGTGGTCAGCGGAATGTCGGCCATCGAAATGCCGTAGCGCACAATGGACTCGGCTTGCGCCGACATGGCCGGCCAGCCCGCGGTCAAGGCAAGCGCCATTGCCGCCATCAGGATCGAATTGCGCGCACGCATATGAAGGCTCCGTTGGAAAGACGTTGGAGCCAAATCTTGCAAGCATGATGCCAGAATAGGCATCTTCGCTCCGTTCGGGCCCGAGGTGGGAAGAAATGACGCGCCCGGCGGTTATTTGCTGATGAACTATTCCCCTTGGCACAGGCATTGCATACGCTTGCCCAAGAAATAATCACCAAGACGTCACCAGACTCGAAGGGGCTGCTCAGATGCGTAACAGGAAAACCAATGCGACGGCGATCATGCTGGCGCTTGCGATAGCCACAGGCGTGCCGGCGATCGCCGGCGCCGAGACTGTGCTGCGCATTGGCATGACCGCTGCCGATATTCCGCGCACGCTCGGCCAGCCCGACCAGGGTTTTGAGGGCAATCGCTTCACGGGTCTGACGATGTATGACGCGCTGACGATGTGGGACCTGTCCTCGTCGGACAAGGCAAGTGCGATGATTCCGGGCCTCGCCACCGAGTGGAAGGTCGACGATGCCGACAAGACCAAGTGGATTTTCAAGCTGCGCCCCGGCGTCACCTTTCATGACGGCTCGCCGTTCAACGCCGACGCCGTGGTCTGGAATGTCGACAAGGTCTTGAAGCAGGACGCGCCGCAATACGATGCGAGCCAGGTCGGCGTCACCGCCTCGCGCATGCCGACGCTGGTCTCGGCGCGCAAGATCGACGACATGACGGTGGAGCTGACCACCAAGGAGCCGGACAGCTTCCTGCCGATCAACCTCACCAATTTGTTCATGGCGAGCCCGGCCAAGTGGCAGAAATTCTACGACAAGGCCGAAGGCGCCGACGCCAAGGCGAAGTCGCAGGCCGCGTGGGCCGCGTTCGCCAAGGACGCGTCGGGCACCGGCCCCTGGAAGATGTCGAGCTTCACCCCGCGCGAGCGGCTCGAGTTGGTGAAGAACGAGAATTACTGGGACAAGGCACGGGTGCCGAAGGCTGACAAGATGGTGCTGTTGCCGATGCCGGAGGCCAATGCCCGGACGGCGGCGCTGCTGTCGGGACAGGTCAACTGGATCGAGGCGCCGGCGCCGGACGCGCTGCCCGAGATCAAGCAGCGTGGTTTCAACCTCTATTCCAACGAGGAGCCACATGTCTGGCCGTGGCAGTTCTCGCGCGTCGAGGGCTCGCCGTGGAATGACATCCGCGTCCGCAAGGCGGCCAATCTCTGCATCGATCGCGAAGGGCTGCGTGACGGCCTGCTTGCCGGCCTGATGGTGCCGGCGACCGGCACGTTCGAGCCCGGCCATCCCTGGCGCGGCAACCCGACCTTCCAGATCAAGTACGACAAGCCGGCCGCGCAGAAGCTGATGCAGGAGGCGGGCTTCGGTCCGAACAAGAAGCTGACGGTCAAGATCCAGACCTCGGCATCGGGCTCGGGCCAGATGCTGCCGCTGCCGATGAACGAGTATCTGCAACAGGCGTTGGCCGAATGCTACTTCGATGTGCAGCTCGACGTCATCGAGTGGAACACGCTGTTCACCAATTGGCGGCGCGGCACCAAGGATCCGACCGCCAACGGCTCGAACGCCATCAACGTCACTTATGCGGCGATGGATCCGTTCTTCGCGCTGGTGCGCTTCCTGCAGTCGGGCATGGCGCCGCCGGTATCGAACAATTGGGGCTTCAACAACAACCCGAAGTTCGACGAGCTGGTCAAGAAGGCCCGCCAGACCTTCGAGCCGGCGGCGCGCGACGCCGCGCTGGCCGAGCTGCATGCGGCCTCGGTCGACGACGCGGCCTTCCTCTATGTCGCCCACGACGTCGCACCGCGCGCGATGAGCCCGAAGATCAAGGGATTTGTGCAGCCGAAGAGCTGGTTCGTCGACTTCTCGCCGGTCACGGTCGCGCCGTGAGGCGCTAGCCGCGCAATAGGTGTACCCTCTCCCCTTGTGGGAGAGGGTGGCTTCGCGAAAGCGAAGCCGGGTGAGGGGTTGTCTCCGCGGGCGCTCCTCTCCGATCTGAAATGACTGTATCCGCGGATAGAAACCCCTCATCCGGCGCGCTCGGCGCGCGACCTTCTCCCACAAGGTGAGAAGGAAGAAAGAACGCAACGTGTTCGCCTATACGTCCAGACGGATCGTCTACGTCATTCCGATCGTGCTCAGCGTGGCGCTGGTGTGCTTCCTCTTGGTGCACATCACGCCCGGCGACCCCTTGGTCGCGGTGCTGCCCGCCGATGCCTCGCAGGAGCTCGCCGCGCAATTGCGCACGGCCTACGGCTTCGATCGCCCGTTGCCGGTGCAATTCGGCCTGTGGCTGTGGCGCGCGATCCATGGCGATCTCGGCAATTCGATCGCAACCGGGCGGCCCGTCCTGACCGAGGTGATGCGTGCCGTCGGCAACACCGTGATGCTGGCGATTGCGGCCGCGATGATCGGCTTTACGCTCGGCCTGCTGTTCGGCCTGATCGCCGGCTATTTCCGCGACACCTGGGTCGACAAGGTCGCGACCTCGGTGGCGATAGCCGGCGTGTCGCTGCCGCATTATTGGCTCGGCATGGTGCTGGTCATCATCTTCTCGGTGCAGCTCAACTGGCTGCCCGCGGTCGGCGCAGGTCCCGGCGGCTCCGGCGCCTGGGCGTGGGACTGGGAGCATCTGCGTTATCTGGTGCTGCCGGCGATCACCACCTCGGTGATCCCGATGGGCATCGTCACCCGCACGGTGCGCGCGCTGACCGGCGACATCCTGAGCCAGGATTTCGTGGAGGCGCTGCGCGCAAAAGGCCTGCGCGAGACCGAGGTGTTTCGCCACGTCATCAAGAATGCGGCGCCGACCGCGCTCGCGGTGATGGGCCTGCAGCTCGGCTACATGCTGGGCGGCTCGATCCTGATCGAGACCGTGTTCTCCTGGCCGGGTTCGGGCCTGCTGTTGAACTCGGCGATCTTCCAGCGCGATCTGCCGCTGCTGCAGGGCACGATCCTGGTGCTGGCGCTGTTCTTCGTGCTGCTCAACCTCCTGGTCGACATCGCGCAGGCCGCGATCGATCCGCGCATCAAGCGGAGCTAGAGCATGAGCGCGATGAGCGATACTGCGTTGCAGGCTGCCCCGACCACCAAGGCGCGCGGCTATTGGGCGACGGTTGCCCGCCGTATCAGGCGCGACAAGGTCAGCATGGCCTGCGCCATCATCCTGGTGCTGATCTTTGCCTCCGCGCTGCTGGCGCCGTGGCTGCATCTTGCGGATCCCTATCAGGGCTCGATGATCCGCCGCCTGCGCCATATCGGCACGCCGGGCTATCCGCTCGGTACCGACGAGCTCGGCCGCGACATGCTGGCGCGGCTGATCTATGGCGGACGGCTGTCGCTGGTCATCGGCATCCTGCCGGTGATCTTCGCGTTCGTGATCGGCACCTCGCTCGGCCTCGTCGCCGGCTATGTCGGCGGCAAGCTCAACACCGCGATCATGCGCACCGTCGACGTGTTCTACGCCTTTCCTTCGGTGCTGCTGGCGATTGCGATCTCGGGCGCGCTCGGCGCCGGCATCACCAATTCGATCGTGTCGCTGACCATTGTGTTCGTGCCGCAGATCACCCGCGTCGCCGAAAGCGTCACCACCGGCGTCCGCAACATGGATTTCGTCGAGGCGGCGCGCGCGTCCGGCGCCGGGCCCTTCACCATCATGCGCGTCCACATGCTCGGCAATGTGCTCGGCCCGATCTTCGTCTACGCCACCGGCCTGATCTCGGTGTCGATGATCCTCGCGGCCGGTCTGTCGTTCCTCGGGCTCGGCACCAAGCCGCCGGAGCCGGAATGGGGCTTGATGCTGAACACGCTGCGCACCGCGATCTACGTCAATCCGTGGGTCGCGGCGCTGCCGGGCGCGATGATCTTCGCGGTCTCGATCTGCTTCAATCTGCTCAGCGACGGCATGCGCAGCGCCATGGACATCAGGAATTAGAGCATGAGCGACGCCAATCTCTCCGTCGATATGCTGGAGCCGGTCGCCGACATCGGCGGCGCCGCGCAGCCGCTGCTGCAGGTCAAGGGACTGACCAAGCACTTCCCGGTGCGCGGCGGCCTGTTCAGCCCGCGCAAGACCGTGCGCGCCGTCGACGACGTCACCTTCGCGGTCATGAAGGGCGAGACCGTCGGCATCGTCGGCGAATCCGGCTGCGGCAAGTCGACCACGGCGCGGCTGTTGATGCACCTGATGGCACGCGATGCCGGCGATATCATCTATGACGGCCGGCAGGTCGGTCCGTCGCTCTCGCTGCGCGATTTGCGGCGCGGCGTGCAGATGGTGTTCCAGGACAGCTACGCCTCGCTCAACCCGCGCCTCACCATCGAGGAATCGATCGCCTTCGGGCCAAAGGTCCACGGCATGGCCGACGACACGGCGCGGACGCTGGCGCGCGAATTGCTCGGCAAGGTCGGCCTGCGGCCGGAGATTTTCGCCAACCGCTATCCGCACGAAGTGTCCGGCGGCCAGCGGCAGCGCGTCAATATCGCGCGTGCGCTCGCGCTGTCGCCGCGGCTCGTGATCCTCGATGAAGCGGTGTCCGCGCTCGACAAATCGGTCGAGGCGCAGGTGCTCAATCTGCTCGCCGACCTGAAGCGCGAATTCGGCCTGACCTACCTGTTCATCAGCCACGATCTCAACGTCGTCCGCTACATCTCCGACCGCGTGCTGGTGATGTATCTCGGCGAGGTCGTCGAACTCGGCCCGGTCGATGCGGTCTGGGACGCGCCGGCGCATCCCTATACCCGCGCGCTGCTGGCGGCGATGCCGTCATCCGATCCCGACAAGCGCACCGAGGTGCCGCCGATCTCGGGCGATCCGCCCAATCCGATCGATCCGCCGCCGGGCTGCCGGTTTCACACCCGTTGCCCGTTTGCGGAGCCGCTCTGCGCAAACGACACGCCAAAACTCAGCGATCTCGATACAATGAGCCATCAAGCGGCGTGCTACATGGCCATTCCTGGCTCGGGGCACAGCCGCGCGCCGGCAAAAGCAAAAGGAGAAAACGCGGCATGACCAGACCTACTCCCAAGGATGTCAAGGTGATCGCGCACGTCGCCGACGTGCCCGCCGACGACGAAGTCGCCACCCGGATCGCCAATTCGATCGGGCCGGCATTCGACGGCTTCGCACCGATCTCCGGTACGCTGCCCTTCGATCTCGAACCCGCGAGCTTCCTGCTGGCGCAGATCGCGCAGAAGATCGAGAAGGTGTCGAAATGAGTTCTGATCCGGCCCTGATGACGCTGACCGCGGTCGCCAAGGCGATCGCCGACAAGAAAGTTTCCTCGCATGAGGCGACGCGCGCCGTGCTGCATCGCGTTGCGGAATGGCAGCCGCGCCTCAACGCCTATATGGCGATCGAATCCGAGCAGGCGCTGGCCGCCGCCACCGAGGCCGATGCCGCGCTCGCCAAGGGCAATAGTCGCGGTGTGCTGCATGGCGTGCCGCTGGCGCACAAGGACATGTACTACGACGCCGGCAAGGTCGTGACCTGCGGCTCGCTGATACGCCGCGACTTCGTGCCGAAGACGACTGCGACCGCCCTGCAGCGGCTGAAGGATGCCGGACAGGTCCGGCTCGGCTCGTTGCAGATGGTCGAGTTCGCCTATGGGCCGACCGGCCACAACGTGCATTACGGCGCGGTGCGCAATCCCTGGAACACCGAGCACATCACCGGCGGCTCCTCGTCGGGCTCGGGTTCGGCGGTTGCAGCGCGGCTCACCTTCGCGGCGCTCGGCTCCGACACCGGCGGCTCGGTGCGCATGCCGGCGCATTTCTGCGGCGTCACCGGCCTGAAGACGACGGTCGGCCGCATCAGCCGCGCCGGTGCGATGCCGCTGTCGCAGTCGCTCGATACCGTCGGTCCGCTGGCGCAGACCGCGGAGGACTGCGCGCTGCTGCTCGGCCTGATGGCCGGCGCCGACCCCGAGGATCTGACAGCGTCGACACAGCCGGTGCCGGACTATATGGCCGCGACCAAGCAGTCGCTGGAGGGCCTGAAGATCGGCGTCCCGACGGCGTTCTATGTCGACGACCTCGACCCTGAGGTGGCGCGTATCCTCGACGAGACCGTCGCCACCTTGAAGAAAGAGGGCGCCGAGATCGTCAAGGTCGAGCTGCCCGATCAGCGCCAGCTCTCTTCGGCATCGCAGCTGGTGCTCGCGGTCGAGGCTGCCGCCTTCCACAAGCGCTGGATGATCGAGCGGCCGCAGGATTACGGCGCGCAGGTCCTGATGCGGCTGCAGAACGGCCTGACCATTCCGGCGGTCACCTATCTCGAGGCGATGCGCTGGCGTGGTCCCGCGCTCGCCGCGCACAACGCGGCGGTCAACGGGGTCGATGCGGTGATCGCGCCGTCGTCGCCGGTGCCGGCGCCCACGATTGCCGAGAGTGATGTCGGCAATGGTCCGGGCGCCGACGCGGTGCTGCAGCGCCTGACGCGCTTCACCCGCCCGGTCAACTATCTCGGTCTGCCATCGCTCTCGATTCCCTCCGGCTTCACCAAGACGGGTCTGCCGGTCGGCATGCAGCTGATCGGCCGCTCCTTCGAGGAAGCGGTTCTGCTTCGGATCGGCGCCGCCTTCCAGCGCGCCACCGATTTCCACGCCAGGGTGCCCATGCTCGCATGACCAACCTCGTCGAGATCAACAACCTCAACATCCGCTTCACCGGCGATCGCACGGTTCATGCCGTGAACGATCTCAGCCTACAGCTCGGCGAGGGCGAGGTGTTGGGGCTGCTCGGCGAGTCCGGCTCGGGCAAGAGCGTGACGCTGCGCGCGTTGATGCGGCTGTTGCCGAAGAAACGCACGCAGATCTCCGGCAGCGTCAAGGTGCTGGGACAAGAGGTGCTGGCGATGGACGACGAGGCGCTGTCCGCATTCCGCGGCCAGACCGTCTCGATGATCTTCCAGGAGCCGGCGCTGGCGCTCGATCCGGTCTACACCATCGGCCGCCAGATCGCGGAGACGGTGATGCGCCACGAGGGCAAGAGCGAGCGCGAGGCCACGGCCCGCGCGCTCGAAATGCTCGAGGTGGTACGGATCCCCTCCGCGAAGCGGCGGCTGGACTCCTATCCGCACGAAATGTCGGGCGGCATGCGCCAGCGTGCGATGATCGCGCTGGCGCTGGCCTGCAAGCCGAAGATCCTGCTCGCGGACGAGCCGACCACGGCGCTCGATGCCACCGTCCAGATTCAGATCCTGCTGCTGCTGCGCGAGCTACAGCGCGAGTTCGGCATGTCGGTCATCTTCGTCACCCACGACATTGGTGTCGCGATCGAGATCTGCGATCGGGTCGCGGTGATGTATGCCGGCCAGATCGTGGAGCAGGGCGCCTTGCGCGACATCGTGCGCTCGCCGGTGCATCCCTATGCCAAGGGCCTGCTGGCCTCGACCATTCACGGCGCGATGCGCGGCCAACGGCTGGAAACCATTCCGGGCACCCCGCCCTCGCTCGATCATGCGCCGGCCAGTTGCTCCTTTGCACCGCGCTGCAAGTTCGCTGAGCCGCGCTGCAGCGAGAGCCTGCCACCGAGTGTGCAGGTCGCTCCCGGCCGCCTGGCACGGTGCATCCTGGCCGAGCCGGCGTCCGCCACGGTTTAGCTCGCGCGCGCCACGGCGTCCGTGATCCAGCGCCGCACCGCAGCGATGCGGCGGTCCCGCGCCTGCTCGGTGCGGGAGACCAGGTAAATCGTCTCACTGTGCGCCGCCTCGAACGCAAACGGCGCCACCAGCCGCTTGCCGAAGCCCGGCCGCGCCTTGATCAGCGGCGCGATCGCAATCGCGACGCCGAGCCCGTGTTCGGCGGCCTCCAGCATCGCCGGCACGCTGTCGAGCCACAGATGTCCGCGCGGAGCGAGATTCGGCAGCCCGGCCTCCCTCAGCCAGGCCGGCCACGCCCGCGGCTGCGTCGTGACATGGATCAGTACCTCGCGCGACAGGTCCGCTGGGGTCCGAAGACCAGCCTTGACCAGTGCCGGCGTGCAGACTGGCATTCCTTTGACCTGTACCAGCGGCTCGACCTTCAGCCCGGTGGCATGTTCCCGCCCGTAGCGGATCGCGACATCGACGCGCGATCCGTTGAAGTCGGCATATTGGTGGGTGGCCTCGATCCGCAGCATCAGTTGCGGATGGCGCCGCTTGAACTCCGGCAGCGCCGGCAGCAGCACGGCACTGGTGAAGAACGGCAATGAGCTGATCCAGAGCTCGCCGCTGGCCTCGCCGCGTTGCCGCAGCATGTCACGGCTCGCCTCCTGCAGTGTCGCCAGCGCGGCCGACACTTTTGCAAGGTAGCGCTCGCCGTCGTTGGTCAACCGCACCTGGCGCGCGCCGCGGACGAACAGCTTGGTGCCGAACTGCTCTTCCAGTCCGCGGATCTGGTGGCTGATTGCCGACGGGCTCAGCGACAGGTCTCGCGCGGCACGCCGGAAGCTGAGTTGAGTGGCCGCGCGCTCGAAGGCGAGCAGCGCCGGCAGCGGCGGGATCACCCGCGGATCGGGGGCATCCAATGGGTGAATCCTGCTCACCTGAAGTGATGAATGGCCTTTTGTCATGGCCCCTATTCTTGGATCAGATTGGCCAAACGCTCAATCCTGCTCATCTCAGGGGATCATTCGCCTTGGCCATCTTCGAACCGCTCGCCACGCCCCATCACTGGAAGCCCGCGGCGCTGGCGGCCGGGCCGTTCACAGGCCTTCAGGGCGGGGCGGTCGCAAGCCTGCTGACCGGCGAGGTCGAGGCCATGGCCGGCGCGCGCAACTGGGGCACCGCGATCTCGGCGGCGGCCTGGTTCCTGCGGCCGACGCCAATGGCGGAACTGCGCACGCACGTTACCGTGGTGACCGAAGGCGGCCGGGTCAGCGTCGTCGACAACACGCTCTGGCCGGCCGGCGAGGAGCAACCCTGCGCGACGGTACGCGTGACGCTGTCGCGCGAGCGTGCCGTCGAGGTCCCGGGATTTTACGGGAGCGCAGCCGATCAGGTGGATCCCACGGTGTTTCCGTTGCGCAGCCCACACGCGGTCCATGGCCGCAGCTGGTTCATGGATGCGATGGAAGCCCGTGCCGGCGGCGATACCGCCTGGTTTCGCTTGCATCACGCCGTCATAGCGGGCGCCGGTCCGCTGGCGCGGGTGCTCGGCCCGGCTGACTGGACCCACGGCATCGCGCGGCCCGTCCAGAACGTGGTGGCCGACCCCAATCCGAACCTCGCGGTGCAGCTGTTCAGGCCACCGCGAGGCGCCTGGATCGGCGTTCGCGCCGAGGCTCGCTGGCGCCCGGAGGCCGGGCTCGGCGTCGGCAGCGGGGTGTTGCTCGATGTGGATGGCGAGATCGGCCGGGTCTCGATGTCGGTCATTCTCGTACCGCTTCCGGGAAGCGCGCCCGCGCGAGGCCAGGGTTCCGCCGCCGGTTAACCCTAATTTATTCCGTCAACTGTCGGTGCGATCACAAAATGAGGCCGCGAACCATGCTTTGGTTCACGCGACTTAAAATGGACGGTGGTCGCAAACGTCTATACAACGTGGTGATCACGTAACTCTTTTGTTTTGCAGAGATCAGTTTTTATGGCAGCCGCGCCCGCTGTCCGGCGATCCGAACTGGCTGAGGCGCTGCGCGCTTGCCGCAGCGCCTTCATCGGCGTCGGCCTTATCAGTTGCATGATCAACCTGCTCTACCTGACAGGTTCGATGTTCATGCTGCAAGTCTACGACCGGGTGCTGCCGAGCCGCAGCGTTCCGACCCTGGTCGGCCTCGTGGTCATCGCCGCGGTCCTCTACATGGCACAGGGCGTGCTCGACCTGCTGCGCGGACGGATCCTCGGCCGCGTCGGCACCTCGCTCGACGAAGCGCTCAATGCGCGGGTGTTCGACACCGTCGTGCGGCTGCCGCTGATGGCGGGTAATCGCAGCGAGGGCCTGCAGCCGCTGCGCGACCTCGACAATGTGCGCTCTTTCCTCGGCAGCATGGGTCCCGGCGCGTTCTTCGATCTACCCTGGCTGCCGTTCTACATGGTGATCTGCTTTGCCTTCCACTGGCTGCTTGGCGTTACGGCGCTGATCGGCGCGATCATTCTGGTGACGTTGACGCTGATCACCGAATACTTGTCGCGCACGCCGGCCAAGGAAGCGATGACGCTCGCGGCGCGGCGCAACGATCTCGCCGCCTCCAGCCGCCGCAACGCCGAGGTGCTGGTGGCGATGGGCATGGCCGGCCGCATGAACAGGCGGTGGAACGAGGCCAACGAGGAATATCTGTCCGGCAACCAGCGTGCGAGCGACGTCACCGGCGGGCTCGGCGCGGTCGCCAAGGTGCTGCGCATGATGCTGCAGTCCGCCGTGCTCGCGGTCGGCGCCTATCTCGTGATCCATCAGGAGGCCACCGGCGGCATCATCATCGCCGGCTCGATCCTGAGCGCGCGGGCACTGGCGCCGGTCGATCTCGCGATCGCGCATTGGAAGGGCTTCGTCGCCGCGCGGCAGAGCTGGCAGCGGCTCAACCGCCTGCTGCAGCAAATTCCGGCGCGGCCCGAGCAGACGCTGTTGCAGGCGCCGGAGAAGAAGCTTTCGGTCGAGGCCGTGACCATGGTCGCGCCGGGCGACCAGCGCGCCATCGTGCAGGACATCACCTTCGCCGTCGAAGCCGGCAGCGGCGTCGGCGTGATCGGCCCGAGCGGCTCCGGCAAGTCGTCGCTGATCCGGGCGCTGGTCGGCGTCTGGATGCCGGCGCGGGGCAAGGTACGGCTCGACGGCGCCGCGCTCGACCAGTGGTCGTCGGACCAGCTCGGCCGTCACGTCGGCTATTTGCCGCAGGACGTCGAACTGTTTGCCGGTACGGTCGCCCAGAACATCTGCCGGTTCGATCCCGACGCCAAGTCCGACGGCATCATCGCGGCGGCCAAGGAGGCCGGCGTGCATGAGATGATCATCAAGATGCGCGAGGGCTACGACACCCAGGTCGGCGAGCAGGGCACCGCGCTCTCCGCGGGCCAGGCGCAGCGCGTGGCGCTGGCGCGGGCGCTGTACGGCAACCCGTTCCTGATCGTGCTGGATGAGCCGAACTCCAATCTCGACAGCGAAGGCGACGAGGCGCTGACCCGTGCGGTGCGCGGCGCCCGCGAGCGCGGCGCGATCGTCATTGTGGTTGCGCACCGGCCGATCGGCATCGAGGGCGTCGACCATCTGCTGGTGCTGAAGGATGGCCGCATGCAGACCTTCGGGCCGAAGGAGGCCGTGCTTGCGCAGGTGCTGCAGCGTGCTGCGCCGCCGGTGCCGACGCCGATCAAGATCGTCGCGGATGCGGGAGCCGCCAAGTCATGACCGATCAACCGCGCAACGCACATCGCTCGATCCGCAAGCATCTGATCGTCGGCCTCGCCGTGGTTCTGGTTCTCGGCGGTGGCGTCGGCGGCTGGGCCGCAACGGTACCGATCTCGGGCGCGTTGATCGCGCCGGGCTCGGTGGTGGTCGAATCCAACGTCAAGAAGGTGCAGCATCCGACCGGCGGCGTCGTCGGCGAGGTGCGGGTGCGCGACGGCGACGTGGTCAAGGCGGGGGACATCGTCGTGCGCCTCGACGAGACCGTCGTGAAGGCCAGCCTCGCAATCGTGGTCAAGACGCTGAACGGTCTTTATGCGCGCGCGGCCCGGCTCGAGGCCGAGCAGCAGGGCCGCGACAAGATCACCTTCCCGCCGCAGCTGCTCGAGCAGGCCAAGGATCCGGACGTTCGCGACATCATGGCGAGCGAAACCAAGCTGTTCGAGGTTCGCGTCAACGGCCGCACCGGCCAGAAGGCGCAGCTGCGCGAGCGCGTCACCCAGCTCAACGAGGAGATCTCCGGCCTGCAGGCGCAGGAGAGCGCCAAGGACAAGGAGATCGCGCTGGTGCAGCAGGAGCTGGTCGGCGTCCGCCAGCTCTATGAGCAGCATCTGGTGCAGCTGACGCGCCTGACCACGCTCGAGCGCGACGCGGCGCGGCTCTCCGGCGAGCGCGCGCAGTACATCGCCTCGCGCGCGCAGGCCAAGGGCAAGATCACCGAGACCGAGTTGCAGATCATCCAGGTCGACAAGGACATGTTGTCGGAGGTCTCGAAGGACCTGCGCGAGACCAACGACAAGATCGGCGAGTTCGTCGAGCGCAAGGTCACCGCAGAGGACCAGCTCCGCCGCATCGACATCCGCGCGCCGCAGGACGGCGTGGTGCTGCAGTCGACCGTGCACACCGTCGGCGGCGTCATCACCGCGGGCGACGCCATCATGATGATCGTGCCGAAGGCCGACGATCTGTCGGTCGAAGCCAAGGTCAATCCGCAGGACATCGACAAGCTGCAGGTCGGACAGAAGACCGTTCTGCGGCTCTCCGCCTTCAACCAGCGCACCACGCCGGAGCTGAACGGCGTCGTCACCCGCGTCTCCGCCGACGTCACCACCGACCAGCGCACCGGGCAGAGCTATTACACAATCCGCGTCTCGATGCCGCCGGAAGAAGTCGCGCGCCTCGGCAGCGAGGTGAAGATCATCCCGGGCATGCCGGTGGAAGCCTTCGTCCAGACCGGCGACCGCACCATGCTGTCCTACCTGATGAAGCCGATGAGCGACCAGTTCATGCGCTCGTTCCGCGAGAAGTGAGCCGCGCGCTGCTCTTGTAGCCCGGATGAAGCGCAGCGAAATCCGGGAACAGTCGCTCAGCGGATGAAGTCGTCCCGGATTGCGCTTCGCTTCATCCGGGCTACGAAGTCACCGTTCCAGATTCTTCAACAACAGCTCCAGCGCCGCCTTCGCAAATGCCTGCATGTTCGCCTGCCGGTCGCCGCTCGCGGTCTCCAGCGTGATCACCTGCTGGTGGGGGCCTGCGACCGCCATGCAGCTGTGGCCGGCGGCATCGCCGTAGCGGTTGCCGGTCGGGCCGGCGGCACCGGTCTCCGACAATCCCCAGTCGGTCGCGAGGCGCTCGCGGATCTGCCGCGCCAGCAATTGCGCGTAAGGTTCCGACGCCGAGCGGAGCCCACGCATGGCGTCGTCGGGAATGTCCATCAGCGCGCGCCGCGCGTCGCGGGTGTAGATCACGCCGCCGCCGAGGAAATAGGCCGACGCGCCGGGAACCGCGAGCAGCGATGCGGAGATCAGTCCGCCGGTTGAGGATTCCGCGACCGCAATCGTCTGCTTGTTCGCGATCAGTTTTGCGGCGACCTGTTCGGCGATGGATGTGAGCGCGTTCATCGGCCTTCTTTCTCGTTGCTTGCCATGAAAATCCCGTGGGGCGTCCTGCCCTCCTAGCACACCACGCAGCCCTTTGCCGAGTTGCAGGCCGCGGCATGGCCTGATTGAATGCAAGACAAGAACCAGGCGCCGCCCGACAAGCTTGTCGTGAGAGCGTGCGCGGAGGAAACATCATGACGTCGCCGATCGCGGGCGGCGTGGATTGCGATCTGCATCCCGCCGTGCCTCACCTCACCAGCCTGCTGCCGTACATGAACGACTACTGGCGCGACCAGGTGACGACGCGCGGCATGACCGACCTGATCTCGCAATCCTATCCGACCAATTCGCCGATCTCGTCGCGGCCGGACTGGCGTCCAGCGCAAGGCAAGCCGGGCTCGAGCCTTGCGGACATGCAGCGCCAGGCGCTCGACCAGTTCGGCACGGCCTACGGCATCTGCAATCCGCTCTACGGCGTGCAGATGGTGTTCTCCGAGGACATGGCCGATGCGTTCTGCCGCGCGCTGAACGACTGGCTGGTCAAGGAATGGCTCGACAAGGACGATCGCCTGCGCGGCTCGATCGTGATCCCGGTGCAGAGCATCGAAAAGGCGGTCGCCGAGATCGAGCGCTGTGCGCAGGACAAGCGCTTCGTGCAGGTGTTGATGCTGGTGATGGGCGACATGCCGCTTGGCAAGCGGCACTACTGGCCGATCTACGCCGCGGCGGAACGGCTCGGCCTGCCGGTCGGCATCCATGCCGGCAGCGCCTATCACAATCCGCCGACCTCGGTCGGCTGGGGCTCCTATCACATCGAGGATTATGTTGCGCAGGCGCAGGCGTTCCAGACCCAGCTCACCAGCCTGATTGTCGAGGGCGTGTTCGCGCGCCATCCGAACCTGAAAATGGTGATGCTGGAGTCCGGCTTCACCTGGCTGCCGCCATTCCTGTGGCGGCTGCACAAGTTCTGGCGCGGCGTGCGCATGGAGACCCCGTGGGTCGACCGCGCGCCGCTGGAGATTGTGCGCAGCAACATCCGCTTCTCGCTGCAGCCGGTCGATGCGCCGCCGGACGGAGACACGCTGAACCGCCTGTTCGACCATATGCAGTCGGACGAATTGATCCTATTCTCGTCAGATTATCCGCATTGGCAGTTCGACGGTGACGAGGTGCTGCCGCACGGGTTGTCGCAGGATCTGGTACGCAAGATCATGATCGATAATCCGCATGCGACCTATGGCCGGCTCAAGGTGAAGGAGATGACGCCATGAACATCCAGCTCCGCGAGCGTCCCGAAACCGCATCGCCGACCAGCATCAAGACCGCGATCGCCGACTGCGACATCCATCCGGCCCGCGCCACCAAGGATGAATTGTATCCTTATCTCGAAAAGCGCTGGCATGCGCATCTCGAGACCTTCGGCGTCCATGCCTATCAGGGCATGATGGGAGGCCCGCCCTATCCGAAGGCGCAGCCGAATGCGTCGCGCCGCGATGCCTATCCGCCGGAAGGCGGCCCGCAGGGCTCGTCGCTGTCCTTCATGCAGAAGCAGCACCTCGATCCCAACAATGTCGCGCTCGGCGTGCTCAACCCGCTCAACACCGGACAGGGCATCCGCAACCAGGATCTCGCCGGCGCGATCTGTTCGGCAATCAACGACTGGCAGATCGAGAAATGGACCAGCAAGGATTCCCGCCTGAAAGGCTCGGTCGTCGTCGCCAATGAGGATGGCATGTCGGCCGCCGCCGAAATCCGCAAGCGCGCGGGCGACACAAATTTCGTCCAGGTGCTGCTGCTCAGCCGCAATGTCGAGCCGCTCGGCCAGCGCCGTTACTGGCCGATCTATGAGGCGGCACAGGAAGCCGGCCTTCCGATCGGTGTGCACGCCTTCGGCTTCGGCGGCAACCCGATTACCGCGTCGGGATGGCCGAGCTACTATATCGAGGAGATGGTCGGGCATTCGCAGTGCCAGCAGACCGCGCTGGCGAGCCTCGTGCTCGAGGGCGTGTTCGAGCGCTTCCCGAAACTGAAGATGGTGATGGTCGAAGCCGGCTTCGGTTGGGCGCCGTCGCTGGCCTGGCGGCTCGACAAGGTGTTTTCGCGGCTGCATGCCGAGGTGCCGCATCTGAAGCGCAAGCCGTCGGAATATATCCGCGACCACATCTGGTGGACGACGCAGCCGATGGAGGATCCGGAGAGCCGCGACCATCTGTTCCAGACCATCGAGTGGATCGGCTGGGACAGGCTGCTGTTCGCGACCGATTACCCGCATTGGGATTACGACGAGCCGTCGCGCGTGCTGCCGGCCGGCGTCAGCGATGCCAATCGCCAGGCGTTCTATCTCGACAACGCCAAGCAGCTGTACAGTATCGCATGATCCGAAAAAGTGGGAACCGGTTTTTCGAATCAGATCATGCGTGAGAACGATTGATGGCGCGGCATGTGATCGCCCCGGTGGACGAGTTGCCGCCGGGTTCGCGAAAATTTCTCGAGATCGACGGACGGCCGATCGCGGTCTTCAACGTCAAGGGCGAGTTCTTCGGCCTGCTGAACCGCTGCCCGCATCAGGGCGCGGCGCTGTGTGAGGGGCCGCTGATCGGGCTCGCGTCGTCGTCGGACCCCGGCGAAATCGAATACACCAAGCTCGGCGAGATCCTGCGCTGCCCCTGGCACGGCTGGGAGTTCGACATCCGCACCGGCCAGTCCTATTGCGACCCGCGCCGCTTCCGCGTGCGCGCCTATCCGGTCAGCGTCGAGCCGGGCACCAATGTGGTGAAGGGACCGTATGTCGCTGAGACCATCAAGGTCGCGGTGGAGAGTGACTACGTGGTGGTGGATTTGTAGCCGCGACCGTCCCGAAATCCTGTTCGCCGGAGATGGCAATCGGTGAGCGTCATGCAAAGCATCCTCTTGCGTGCGTTTGGCCGTCCTCGGGGCCTGCTGGGGAGGCTCGGCGGCATGATCATGGCGCGCACCAATGCAGATTGCGGCGCGTGGGTCGCAGATCGCCTCGAGGTCGGACCTGATGACAGCGTGCTCGAAGTTGGGTTTGGTCCGGGCGCCGTCATTCATCGCCTGTCGACATTGGTACCGGCCGGACGCGTCGCGGGCATTGATCCGTCGCAGGAGATGGTCGGGCAAGCTCGCGCCCGGAACGCGGCCGCGATCGAGGATGGTCGTGTCGAGCTTTGGCTTGGCTCCGTGGAGCGCATGCCATTCGATGCGGACAGCTTCGATGCGGCGCTGGCGATCAACTCGATGCAAGTCTGGCCGGACGCCGTCGCCGGGCTACGGGAGGTCCGGCGCGTGATGAAGCCGAGCGGCAGGATCGCGCTCGGCTTTACGCGCTATTCCGGACAGCCCAAGGAAGGGGTGGCGGAAAAGCTGGCAGCAGCCGGCTTCACGCAGGCTCAGCTGGTCGAGACAAATGAGTGGTTCTGTGCCCTGGCGACAAAGCCCGATGCAGGATGAGTTCGTAAGCCGGGCTACGCTGCGTTAACCCACCACCATTCATTCCGCCATCATCTGCCGTTCGCGCGCGTAGCGCACCAGCGCGACAAAGCGGTAGATGCCGTGCACGAATTTGCCGTAGGGCATGGTGATGAACAGCGCGAACACCACGCCGAGATGCAGCGCCAGCAGCGGGCCCATCGCGGCGGTCTCGCGCCACAGCAGCAAGGCGAGGCCGGTGATGCTGGTCAGGAACAGCATCAGGATGAACGCGGTGTCCATGCCCATGCGCTGTTCGTCGACCAGCACGCGGTCGCGCTTCCATTTCTCCGACAGGAGTCCGAGCGGACCGACCACGAGCCCGATGCCGCCGAGCGTGCCGAGCACGACGGGCAAATCCCACCACGCATAGGGTGCCTCGCGCGCCAGGAGGTAGTGATATAGCGTGCCGACGCAGGTCGCGGCGAAGCACAGGATGAAGCCGTAGAAGGTGAAGTGGTGATACAGCTTGCGGCGGTCGGTCGGCTGGTCGTCCTCGTTGAAGCAGCCGACACCGCCGCCGTCGAGATAGCGCAGCTCGCCGGCGTCGCGGACCGCCTGCAACAGCGCCTTCGCATCCGTCGTCATGCCGACCGGCTCGCCGATGTCGCGCCAGAACGCGCGCACGCCCATCACCAGCGCCAGGATCGCGTAGAGCAGGGCGGCGCCGAACAGCAGCGCCATCGCATTGTGCGGCATCAGTTTGTAGAACGCGCCGGGACCGGTGTGGATGCCAGTGAGCACGCCGCGATCATTGACCGCGGCGAAGCCGAAGATGAAGGCGGCGACGCTGAGCGCTGCGATCAGGCTGATGACGAGGCCGTTGCGCGCAAATGCGCCGGCAAAGGCGCGCGGCCAGGCATAGGCGGCATAGGATTCGGCGCGCGCGACCGCCAGCGTCTTCGGCACATTGACGTTGAATTCGTGCGGCGGCGAGAACTGGCAGTCGGTGTAGCAGGCGCCACAGCCGTGGCAGAGGTTGGCGAGGTAGTTGAGATCGCCGTCGGAGAAGGCGCGGCGCATCTCCATCGCGGGAAACACCGCGCACAGGCCCTCGCAATAGCGGCAGGAATTGCACACCGTCATCAGACGGTCAGCTTCCTGCAAGATCCTCGTCCCGTGCATCGCGTCAGTCCCGCCTTCAGTTCCGCGCATTCTTGGCTGCTTCCCGGCCGGCGACGCGGCCGAACACGCTGCCGATGGTCATGCCGATGCCGGCGGCATAGCCCTTGCCGAGCACGTTGCCGGCCATGATCTCGCCGGCCGCGAACATGTTGGCGGACGGCTTGCCGTCCTTCATCAGTATCCGCGCCTCCCTGTTCACGCGGGTGCCGAGATAGGTGAAGGTGATGCCCGGCCGCACCGGATAGGCGAGATAGGGCGGCGTCTCGATCCGGCGCGCCCAATGCGTCTTCGCCGGCGTGATGCCTTGGGTAGCGCAGTCGTCGAGGATGGTGTGGTCGAAGGTGCCGGGCTGCACTGCGGCGTTGAACTCGGTGATGGTCTTTTCCAGCGCGGCCGCGTCGAGCTCGAGCTTGCCGGCGAGTTCGGCGATCGTCGCGCCCGCGATCGGTGGAAACAGCGTCGGCATGAAGCTCGTCACCACGGTCGAGTCGAAGATGATGTAGGCGATCTGGTCCGGCTGCGCGGCGACCAGCCGGCCCCAGATCGCATAGCGCTTCGGCCAGATGTCCTCGCCCTCGTCGTAGAAGCGCTCGGCATGCTTGTTGACGACGATGCCGAACACGACCGAATCGTGACGCGTGATGATGCCGCCGTCGAATTTCGGCGCGCGGGCGTCGATCGCCACGGCATGGCATTGCGTCGGATCGCCGATCTCCTGCACGCCCTTGGCGAGCAGCATCTTGAGGATCGCGCCGCGATTATAGGGCGTGCCGCGGATCAGGAAATTGTTGGCCGCATCGCCCCAGGATTCCTTCAGCCATTCGATGTTGGCCTCGAAGCCGCCGGCGGCCGCAACCAGGGTCGAGGCGCGGACTTCGGTCTTGCCGCCGACCGGCTGCTTCAGCTGCGCCGAAAGGAACATGCCGTCCTCGACCGTGAGGTCGATGACCTCGGCATCGTAGAGGATGTCGACGCCGAGCTCCTCGGCGGTGCGATAGAGCGCGTTCAGCATCGCGCGGCCGCCGCCGAGGAAGAACGAGTTGGTGCGGCCAAGGCTCAGCGTGCCGCCGAGCGACGGCTGCCAGCGCACGCCCTGCTCGACGATCCAGTTCAGGATGTCCTTGGACTCGTGGATCATGAAGCGGGCCAGTTCCTCGTCGGTCTGGCCGCCGGTCACCAGCAGCAAATCCTTCCAGAACTCCTCCTCGGTGTAGGGACCGGTGAGGATCTCGGTCGCCGCGTCATGGGCGCAGCGCATGTTGCGGGTGTGGCGGGTGTTGCCGCCGCGATAGAATTTCGGGGCGCCTTCCAGCACCAGCACCGAGGCGCCGGCGCGCCGTGCGCTGATCGCCGCGCACAGCGCGGCGTTGCCGCCGCCGATCACCAGGACGTCGAACCTGCGCGTCAGATCAACCATGCGCTCTTGTTATCGTTGTTGGCATGGAAAGCAACACGGCCGGACGCATGAGCATGATCCGGAAAAGCGTGTCGCGATTTTCCGGAGAAGTCATGCCCAGCGAGCCCACCCGGCCGCGAAGTGGAATATCAGGCCGCAACCGTCTCGCGCTGCTCGATGGTCTGGCCGCCACGATAGACGAT
Source organism: Bradyrhizobium sp. USDA 4538 (assembly GCF_024171045.1). Classification (NCBI taxonomy): domain Bacteria; kingdom Pseudomonadati; phylum Pseudomonadota; class Alphaproteobacteria; order Hyphomicrobiales; family Nitrobacteraceae; genus Bradyrhizobium; species Bradyrhizobium sp. USDA 4538. The sequence continues at coordinate 3,081,332 of NZ_JALJZE010000001.1, read as the reverse complement.
CAGCGCAGCGACGATGCCGAGAGCTGCGGCGCACATCAGCCAGTAGCCGGGCGAAGCCTTGTCGCCGGTCTGCTGGATCAGCCAGGTCGAGGCGAACGGCGTGAAGGTGCCGAACAGCCCGGCCGCCAGTGCAAAGGCCAGCGAGAAGCAGGTGGTGCGGACATGCGCCGGCACGATCTCGACCAGGCAGCCCAGCATGGTGCCGCTGTAGACGCCGAAATAGAACGAGAACATCATCTCGACCGCCAGCATCTTGCCGAACGACGGATTGGTCACCAGCCAGTGCAGCGCCGGATAGGCCGTGATGAGGGACAGGCCGGCGATCGCCAGCAGCACCGGCTTGCGGCCGATCCGGTCCGACACCGCGCCGCCGACCGGATTCCAGATGAAGTTGGTCACTGCAACCAGCAGCGTCACCAGCAGCGCATCCTGGGTCGAGAGCTTCAGCACGGTCTTGCCGAAGGTCGGCGTGTAGACGGTGACGAAGTAGAAGGTGGTGGTGGTCAGCACCGCGATCATCATGCCGAGCACGACGATGCGCCAGTTCGCGATCGCCGAGGCGAACACCTCGCTTGCGGTCGGATGCTTCTTCATCGCGAGGAACGCCGGGGTCTCCTCTAGCGTCCGGCGCAGGAAGAAGATCACCGGGATGATCAGGCAGCCGACGAAGAACGGGATGCGCCAGCCCCAGGAGGCCACGGTCGCGGCCGGCATGCTCTCGCTGAGGACGAAGCCGAGGATCGAGGCGACGAAGATCGCGACCTGCTGGCTCGCCGACTGGAACGAGGTGTAGAAGCCGCGATTGCCGGGCGTGGCGATCTCCGCGAGATAGACCGAGACGCCGCCGAGCTCGACGCCGGCGGAGAAGCCCTGCAGCAGGCGCGCGATCAGCACGATGATCGGCGCCGCAATGCCGATCGTCGCATAGCTCGGGCAGAGCGCGATCACCACGGTGCCGATAGCCATGATCGACAGCGTCACGATCAGGCCCTTGCGGCGGCCGATGCGGTCGATATACGCGCCGAGCACGACGGCGCCGACCGGGCGCATCAAGGCGCCGAGCCAGAACACGCCGAACGCGTTGAGCAGCGCCGCGGTCTCGTTCTCGGAGGGGAAGAAAGCCTTTGCAATCGCCTGGGCATAGAAGCCGAACAGGAAGAAGTCGAACTGCTCGAGGAAATTGCCGCTGGTCGCGCGCAGGATGGCGCCAAGACGCGATTTGATCTGCGGGACTTGCGATGAACTCGACTGCGACATAACGCCCTTTCCTCCCCGTGACAAAAACGGCCGGCGCAAATTGTCTCGCCGGCCAAAGCAGTTAACTGCCATGTGCGGCAATTTGGCACGGCTATCGGGCCCGACCAACCCGGAATCACGCGGGGGGCTATGGGAAAAAAGCCGTAGGTGGAAATCGCAGGGAGCCTTTCGAGCGAAGGGGATACCGGTTCGCGCGAAGAAACCTCGTCAAAACAACGATCTGGCGCTTCGGCTCTGGTAGGGCCGAAGCCCCGGCCGTCGCGTGCGGCGCATCAAGGCGCGGCGTGCGCCGTTGTGCCGAGCCAGCTCCGGAACGCGGAGAGCTTTGGCGTATCGGCGCGTCCCTGCGGCGAAACCAGGTAGAAGCCGGCGTCGGCCGGCAGCGTGATCTTGAAGGGAACCACGAGGCGGCCCTTGGCGATGTCGTCCTGCACATAGGAGGTGCGGCCCATCGCGATGCCGATGCCGTCGATCGCGGCCTGGATCGTCACGAACAGCAGGTCGAAGGTGACGCCGGGCTGCTTGGAAATATCGGTCGGCAGCCCCGCCGCGGTCAGCCACAGCCGCCAGTCGTCGCTGTTGGCGTTGCTGGTGTGGAGGAGCGTGTGATCCCTGAGGTCTTCAGGGCATTTCAGCGGTCTGGTTCCCTGTAGCAGCGACGGGCTGCACACCGGAAACAGCTCATCCGCCATCAACCAATCGGCACGCAGGCCCGCCCATTGGCCGCGGCCATAGCGGATCGCCGCATCGACCTTGTCGCGCTGGAAGTCGACCAGGCTGGTCGAGGTGGTGATGCGAACGTCGATGCCGGAATGCGCCTCCTGGAAGGCCGACAGCCGCGGCAGTAGCCATTTGGCGGCAAGCGATGCCAGCGTCGAGACGGTCAGCACGTGATCGTCGTCCCGGCGCAGCAGGCGGTCGGTGGCGAGCCTGAGGTCGTTGAAGGCGGCGCGGACGCCGGGAAGGTATTCGGTAGCCTCCGGCGTCAGGCTCAGCGAGCGGTTCTGGCGGACGAACAGACGGACGCCGAGCTCCTCCTCGAGCCGCCGGATCTGATGGCTGATCGCGGTCTGCGTCACGTTCAGTTCGGACGCCGCCAGGGTGAAGCTCATATGGCGCGCGGCGGCCTCGAACGCCCTCAGGCCATTCAGCGAAGGCAGGCGGCTGGTCATCTCTTATGCGTCTCCAATTCTTATGCGTCTCCAATACATGACTTTAATTCATGCGAAACGGTACAAAGTGTCGTTTGTGAGTGGACCAAATAGCTCCGATATTGCCGCCAACAGGTTACCGATAGGAGTCGCAGATGTCCATTTTCACCCATGAATCGATGACAAATCATCATACGCCAAATCATCACGCATCGGGCCTGCTGAACCAGGTCGGCGAGACGTTGCATGTCTGGTGGGAGCGCTACGAGCGCCGCCGCGAGCTGTCGCAGTGGACCGAGCGCGATCTGCACGACATCGGCATGTCCCGCAGCGACATCGTTTTCGAGACCGAGAAGCCGTTCTGGCGGGCCTGAGAAGGACGCCACCGCTGGCGTCGCCTCGATCGAGGGGCGCCGGCTAATTTCTTCACCCGAGGAGCGTGTCATGGTTGCGCTGCATCTCGACGATCTCAAGCAATACTCTGACGTGCTGCGCGCCAAGAACGGCAGCGAGGTCAAGGTGCGCTTCGTCGAGCCGCGCGACCGCGAAGAGCTGCAGAGCTACATCCGCTCGCTCTCCGCGGGGTCCCGTTACAACCGCTTCCTGGGCGCGTTGAGCGAGCTGCCGAAGACGGAGCTCGAGCGTTTCATCCATGTCGGCGAGGCTGACCGGTTCACGGTGGTCGCGACGATGCCGGTCGATTGCTTTGAGACCATCGTCGGCGAAGCCCGCTACGCCTTCCATGCCGATACGTCGAGCGTCGAGTTCGGCCTGTCGATCGATGACCGGTGGCAGGGCCACGGCATTGGCAAGGCGCTGCTCAAGAATCTCGAATGCCGCGCGGCGTCCTTCGGAGCCGAGCGCATCTTCGGCGACACCTTGCGTTCCAATGCGACGATGATCGGCCTCGCCCGGAAGTCGGGCTACGCCTTCATGCCGAGCGCCGGCGATTGGAAGCTGGTGCGCTTTGCAAAAGAGATCCACGTCGAACCGCAAGACATTCCCTGTGCCAGCTGGCGGCTTGCCGCCACTTCCCGCTTGGCCGCGATGTCCTCGCTTGCGGTTTGACTGACTAGGCCCGGTTCTGGCCCCTCCAGAACCGGGCCCTTTTCTTTTCCCAACCGGTGCCGCGACTGCTACTCGTCATGCGCGGGCTTGACCCGCGCATCCATTGAGCGAAAGCGTTTCTTTCGATGGATTGCCGGGTCAAGCCCGGCAATGACGGGACGCTGAACTGGGATCAACTCCCCCGAAACACCGGCTTGCGCTTCTCGATGAAGGCCTGCACGGCCTCCTTGTGATCGGCCGTCGTGGTGAGGCGGATTAGCCGCTCGGCCTCGTGGTCGCGTGCGGTGGCGAAGGCGAACTGCAGCGCCTCGTCGAGATTGTCCTTCATGTAGCGCAGCGCCAGCGTCGGGCCTTCGGCGATGGACTTCGCCAGCGCAAAGGCGTCGTCCTGCAGCGTTTCGTCCGGCACCACGCGATTGACGAGACCGATCTGCTCGCATCTCGTGGCGTCGACCTTCTCCGAGGTGAACATCAGCTCGCGGGCGCGCGAGGTGCCGACCAGCCGCGTCAACAGCCATGCCATGCCGTAATCGCCGCTCAGCGCCACGCGCAAGTAACCGGTCGAGATGAAGGCGGATTGCGCCGCGATCCGGATGTCGCAGGCCATCGCGATCGCAAGGCCGGCGCCGACCGCGGGACCGGGAAGGGCAGCAATGGTCGGCTTGCGCACCGAGGCCAGCGAGCCGGTGAGCAGGCGCTGGCGCTCCTGCAAATCCGCGACCTTGTCCTCATAGGACATTTCGAGCTTCTTTTTGTCGCGATGCGCGCCCATGCCCTTGACGTTGCCGCCGGCGCAGAACGCCTTGCCGGCGCCGGTGACGAGCAGCACGCCGACCTCGGGGTTCTCGCCGCAGGTCTTGATCATCGTGCGCAGCGCCGGCGTCAGTGTGTCCGACAGCGAGTTGCGGGCGTCCGGGCGATTCAGCGTGATGACGGCGACGCGATCGCGGATCACGCAGAGCAGTTCGTCGGTGCCGGTCTCGATCTTGATTTCAGCGGTCATGTCGTCGCTCCCCGTGTCTGTTTGTTTCGTCATTCCGGGTCTGGTGCTAGCGCACCATCCCGGAATGACGGTGAAAGTTACTTCACGCGGTGAGCAAAAGGCGCCAAGCCTCGTGCGCACCGCCTCACAGCTTGCTCGCGATCTTGATCACGTTGGCGTTTCGTCCAGCCTACGCTGCTTACATGATCTTCGTCATCTCAAAACTTCTCAACCCAAGGCCGCAATTCCAGCTCCCAGGTCCAGGCGCTGCGCGGCTGTTGCAGCACGTTCCAGTAGCTCAGTGCAATCGCGTCGGGATCGAGCATCGAGTCCGGCCGGTCGGCGGGCTCGGCGCGCGCAGCGCTGCGGATGCCGCCGTCGATCACGAAATGCGCGACGTGAATACCCTGCGGCGACAGTTCGCGCGCCATGCTCTGCGCGAGGCCGCGCAAGGCGAACTTGCCCATCGCGAACGGCGCCGATTGCGCATAGCCCTTCACGCTGGCGGAGGCGCCGGTGAACAGGATTGCGCCCTTCTTGTTGGGCAGCATGCGCTTCGCCGCCTCCTGCGCCACCAGGAATCCGCCGAACGCCGAGACCGCGATCGCCTGCTCGACCTCTGAAGGGACCAGTTCAACGAAGGGCCCGCGCGAGCGGCCGGAGGCGTTGTAGACCACGAGATCAGGCGTTCCAATCTCGCGCTCGACCAGACCAAAAAGACGTTCGACATCCTCGGCCTTGGTGGCGTCGCAAGCATAGGCCCGCGCGCCGGTTTCGGTGCAGAGCGCGCCGAGCTTCTCGATGCTGCGGGCGCCGAGTGCCACGCGAATTCCCTCCCGCGAAAATAGCCGCGTCAACGAGGCGCTCAGGCCCTCGCCGGCGCCGACGATCAGGGCGATCTTGTATTTTGGAATATCCATTGGGCTTTCCTTTGCTCGGCCGGAGGAGGATAGTCGTGCCCAAACAAATGAGCACCGAAGCCGGGAATTCAATGCAGCCGCACAAGCAGGATCCGAAAACGTCAGCCGCCAGCCAGCCGGGCCTGCTGGCGCCCGACACGACGGGAATGAATTTCTACCGGGCCGATCCGGCGCTGACCGACCTTCTGAAGCTGCATCTGCCCGATGCATTGTTCCGCCATATCGAGCCGCATCTCGACCGCCTCGGTGCATTGGCCGGCGGCTATCTCGACGAATGCGCGCGGCTTGCCGACCGGCATACGCCGGTGTTGCACCAGCGCGACAAGTTCGGCCGCGACGTGCAGCACATCGAATATCATCCGGCCTATCGCGAGATCGAGAAGGCCGCGTTCGGCGAGTTCGGCATTCACGCGCTGTCGCTCCGCAAGGGCATCATGGGTTGGCCCGACAAATACCCCGTCGTGGCCAAGCACGCCTTCACCTTCCTGTTCAACCAGACCGAATTCGGCATGGGCTGCCCGATCAACGTCACCGACGGCTGTGCAAAGCTGCTGGCGAATTTCGGCAGCGAGGCATTGAAGGCGAAATATCTCGACGGCCTGACCCAGACCGACATGAGCAAGCTGACGCAGGGCGGCCAGTTCATGACCGAGAAGGAGGGCGGCTCCGATGTCGGCACGCTGACCACGCGCGCCGTGCAGGAGGGCGATCACTGGCGGCTCTATGGCGAGAAGTGGTTCTGCTCGAACGCCGATGCCAAGGTGGTGATGCTGCTGGCGCGGCCGGAAGGCGCCGGGCCGGGCACCCGCGGCGTCGGCCTGTTCCTGATGCCGCGTTTCCTCGACGACGGTTCGCAGAACCATTACCGGATCGTGCGGTTGAAGGACAAGCTCGGCACCCGCTCGATGGCCTCGGGCGAGATCAAGTTCGACGGCGCGATCGCCTACGCCGTCGGCAAGCTCGACCGCGGCTTCGTGCAGATGGCCGAGATGGTGAATTCGTCGCGGCTCTCCAACGGCGTGAAATCGACCGCGCTGATGCGCCGCGCCTGGCACGACGCTATCACCGTAGCGAAGGGCCGCGTGGTGTTCGGCCAGCGCATCATCGACCTGCCGCTAGCGCGGCGGCAGTTGATGAAGATCATGCTGCCGACCGAGCAGGCGCTGTCGATGAGCTTTTTGACCGCTGACGCGCTCGACCGCGCCGAGGCCGGCAGCCAGGACGCCGCGGCGCTGCTCCGCATCCTGACGCCGACGCTGAAATTCCGCGCCACTCGCGACGCCCGAAAGGTCTGCGGCGATGCGATGGAGATGCGCGGCGGCATCGGCTACATTGAGGAATTCGTCACGCCGCGGCTGCTGCGCGACGCGCATCTCGGCTCGATCTGGGAGGGCACCGGCAATATCGTCGCGATCGATGCGCTGAAGCGCGCGGTCGGACGTCATGGCGCCGACAATGCGCTCGCCTCGGATCTGCATGCGCGGCTCGATGACAGCCCGAATGTGCCGCAGGCCTGGCGCAACCGGCTGCGCGACCTCAGCGACCGCGCGGTCGCGTTTGCGCGCGAGGTGGCCGGCCGCATCGACAATGAGGGCGATGCGCGACGCGCCACCAGCCTAATCTACCATGTCGCAAGCGCGGTCGCGCTGGCGTGGGAGGGCGGACGCATCCACGAGATGCGCGGCGATGCGCGGCGGCTGTTGCTGTCGCGGATGGTGGTCGATCATCGCGTGTTGCCGGGCGATCCGTTCCGGCTAACGGAAAATACCGTTCAGCGCAGGATGACCGAGCATCTGCTCGGCGATCGCGCGGTCGGCATGGCCGAGGTTGGCGAATTGCTTGACGCAGCGTAGGCTGCTGCGCGAGCGAACTTTTCAAACAATCAAAAACGTCAAGGGAGACCCCGATGAAGGCCGCCGTCCTGCATGAAGTCAATCAGCCGCTGGTGATCGAGGATGTCAGCGTGCCCAATCCGGGGCCGCGCGAGGTCTTGATCCGCACCGCGGTCGCGGGCCTCTGCCATTCCGATCTGCACTTCATGGAAGGCCTCTATCCGCATCCGTTGCCGGCGGTGCTCGGCCATGAATCGGCCGGCGTGGTCGAGAAGGTCGGCTCCGACGTCAATTACGTGAAGCCCGGCGATCACGTCGTCACCTGCCTGTCGGTGTTCTGCGGCACCTGCGACAACTGCACCACCGGCCGCACCGTGCTGTGCACCGACACCACGGTGAAGATGCTGCCCGGCGCCTCCAACCGCCTGTCATGGGGCAGGAAGGAGAAGCTCAACCAGTTCCTCAATCTGTCGTCGTTCGCCGAGCAGATGCTGGTGCACGAGAACGCCATCGTGAAGATCAAGAAGGAGATGCCGCTCGATCTCGCCGCGCTGATCGGCTGCGGCGTCATCACCGGCTATGGCGCGGTGGTCAACACCGCGAAGGTGACCGCCGGCGAGACGGTGGCGGTGATCGGCTGCGGCGGCGTCGGCATGGCCGCGATCAACGGCGCGCAGATCGCCGGCGCCGGCCGCATCATCGCGATCGATACCAATCCGGCGAAGCTGCAGCTTGCGACCAAGCTCGGCGCCACCGATATCGTCGATCCGGCCCGCGGCGACGTGGTCCAGCAGGTGCGCGAGCTCACCGGCGGCGGCGTGCAGCACTCCTTCGAGGTGCTCGGCCGCAAGGACACCGCCGAGCAGGCCTTTGCCATGCTGGCGGCGGGCGGCACCGCGACCATCGTCGGCATGATCCCGTTCGGCCAGAAGATCGAGCTGCACGGCTTCGACTTCCTGCGCGAGCGCCGCATCCAGGGCTCGTCGATGGGTTCCAACCACTTTCGCGTCGACATGCCGCGCCTCGTCGACTTCTACATGCGCGGCAAGCTGCATCTGGAAGACTGGATCTCGGCCAAGCTGAAGCTCTCCGAGATCAACGAGGGCTTTGCCAACATGAAAGCCGGCAAGACGCTGCGCAGCGTGATCATGTTTGATAGCTGATTCCGCGCTACGCGTCATGCCCGGGCTTGACCCGGGCATCCATCCTCTAATGAATCTTTCGAAGGCGATGGATTGCCGGGTCAAGCCCGGCAATGACGGTTCGAACTAACGCGCGACGTGCGCGGATACCGCGAGCCATTTTCCATTCTGCCGCGCCCAGCAATCGGTGTAGCGGCCATGCGCCGGCTCTCCGTCCGCGTTGGTGTAGCTGGTCTGGGCGTGGATGATGGCGAAATCGCCGAGGATGCGGATTTTGACGTCCTCGGCCTTCAGGCCCTTGATCTTCACCGGGATCGCCGTCTGCTTCAGGAAGGCAGCGCGGTCGACCAGGCTCTTGTCGGGATTGGTGCAGTAGAAGTCCTGCGCCAAAATTTCGTCGAAGCGCTTGACGTCGCAGTTCTGAACCGAATCGACGTAATCCTTGTTGAGCTTTGTCAGCTCCTCGAGATCGTTGCTCATTGGCGTTCTCCCTGGTTTTGTTGTCCGTCATTGCGAGCGCAGCGAAGCAATCCATCTCGCCGCTCGTTGAGATATGGATTGCTTCGTCGCTTCGCTCCTCGCAATGACGGTTTTTTCCAGCACCTAATCATCGAACATCTTCGGCGGCACAAAGCCGCCGAATTCGTGCTCGATCAGCTCGGCGAGCTTGAGCGGCGTGCGGTCCTCGAGCCATGGGCCGACGATCTGCACGCCGACCGGCAATCCGTCGGGCGCAAAGCCGGTCGGGATCGCCGTCGAAGGCAGGCCGGGCAGGGTCGCGATGCCGGGCCAGGCGAGCTGGTCGGTGTAGATGTAAGGCTCGCCGTCGATCAATATCCGCCGCTGCTCCTGGTCGGGCTCATGATCGTGCGGATAGGCCGGCGTCGGCATGATCGGGCAGATCACCGCGTCGAACGATTTGAACAGCTCGCGCCATTGCGCGCGCAGCCGCGAGCGGACGACTGTCGCCTGCACCCAGTCGCGGTGGCTGAGCGCGATGCCGCGCAGCCGTTCGGCCTGCAGGCTGTTGTCGCCGGCGGGCAGCGCGGCCGCCGCCGCGCAGGCGCCGGCATAGACCTCCGACGGGAAGGTCGCGGCGAGGAACGACAGCAGCATCCGCATATAGAGCCGCGAGGACGCCGCGAAATCCGGCAGCAGCGGGCTCGAACGCGATATCTTCGCGCCGGCCTTGTCGAGGTGGCTCGCGAGCTTGTCGATGCTGCCGCGAACCGCCTTGTCGGTCGGCAACACCGGATCGGTGTCGATCACGAGGATCCGGAAATCCTTCATGCTGGCGTGGCGCGCCGCCGGCAGGTCGAGGCGATAGGCCTTGCCGGCATCGAGCGGATCGGGAGCGGCCATCACGTCGAGCAGCAGCGACAGGTCGGCCGCGCCGCGCGCCATCGGGCCGGTCACCGCAAGGTCGCGCTCATAGATGATGGGCGGCGCCGGCGGCGCGGTGTGGCCGCGCGACGGCAGCAGCGCGAAGGTCGGCTTGTGCGCATAGACGCCGCAATGAAACGCCGGGACGCGCAGCGAGCCGCCGATGTCCGAGCCGAGCGACAGCGCGCCGTAGCCCGCGGCGAGCGCCGCCGACGATCCGCCGGAGGAGCCTCCCGGCGTGCGGCCGAGGTCGTAGGGGTTGTTGGTGGTGCCGTAGATCTCGTTGTAGCTCTGCCAGTCGGCGAGCCCGACCGGCACGTTGGTCTTGCCGAGGATCACGCCGCCGGCGTCCTTCACCCGCTGAATCGACAGCGCGTCCTCGGTCGGGACGAAGTCCTTTTGCGGCGGGAAGCCCCAGGTCGTCGGCAATCCGGCGACATTGAAGGATTCCTTCACCGTCATGGGAATGCCGAGCAGCGGCCTGTGCTCGCCGCGCGCGATCGCGGCGTCAGCGGCGCGCGCAGCGGCGAGGCCGCGCTCGAAATCGCGCACGCAGACCGCGTTGACCTTGCCGTCGTGGCGCTCGATGCGGCCGATCGCGTCTTGTGCGAGCTCGCCGGCCGAGACCTGCTTGTTGCGCAGCGCCTCCGACAATTCGACGGCGGTCTTGAAGCTGTATTGCGATTTGGCCACGGCGTGCTCCCGGTTTGTTGTTGGCGCGATGATGGGCAGTTTGGCTGCCGCCCGCAAGCGCTGTAGCCGTAACGTTGTCGCCGTGTTTGATCGGAATTGCTCTGCTTTACCTCGCCCCGCTTGCGGGGAGAGGTCGCCGCGCGCTTGCGCGGCGGGTGAGGGGGTACAGGTACGTCCACTTGCGTCACGTGTGGATATTGCCCCTCACCCCAACCCTCTCCCCGTAAGAACGGGGAGAGGGAGACTTGAACCGTTGCTACGCCGCGCCGATCAGGATGCCGACCGCGAGCACGATTGCGCCGCCGAGCACGATCTGGAACACCGCCTGCAGGAACGGCGTGTCCATGTAGCGCGCGCGGATGAAGGCGATCGCCCACAATTCGAAGAACACAACGATGCCGGCGATCGCGGTCGCGATCCAGAATGCGTTCGGCCAGGCGTCTGGCACCAGATAGGGAATGGTGTGGCCGAGCCCGCCGAGCGTCGTCATCAATCCGCAGGTCAGGCCGCGCAGCCACGGCGAGCCGCGCGCGGTCAGCGAGCCGTCGTCGGACAGCGCCTCGGCAAAGCCCATGCTGATGCCGGCGCCGATCGAGGCGGCAAGCCCGACCAGGAAGGTCTGCCAGTTGTGATGGGTGGCGAAGGCGGCGGCGAACAGCGGCGCCAGGGTCGAGACCGAGCCGTCCATCAATCCGGCAAGGCCCGGCTGCACATATTGCAGCACGAACATCCGCCGCCGGGTGCGGTCTTCCTCCGCGCGCACGTCCGGCTTGAGGATCTCGCCGGTCAGCTTCACTGCGAGCTTCTCGTGGCCCTTCTCCTCCTCGGCGAGATCGCCGAGCAGCCGGCGCACGCCGACATCCTCGGCCCTCTCGGCCGCTTTGGCATAGAAGCGCTCGGCCTCCAGCTCCATGGTCTCGACTTCCTTGCGGATGGTGTCGAGCGGCAGGTTCTTGGTGAGCCAGATCGGGCGGCGACGCAGGAAGCCTTTGACGTCCTCGCGCCGGATCGGCGGCAGATGCGCCCCGAAGCGCTGCTCGTAGGTTTCCAGCAGCCGGTGGCGATGGCCGCGCTCCTCCTCGGCCATCTCCTCGAAAATCTTGGCGGTGTCGGGATAGCGCTCGGCGAGATCCTCCGCGAACGTCATGTAGATGCGGCTGTCCTCCTCCTCGGAGGCGATCGCGACCGCCAGCACCTCGCGCTCGGTCAGATCGGCAAAGTTCTTCACGGCAACGCCTTGTTCGCGGAGTTTAGAATTAGAATAGTTCTAAACTATAGGGTTGCGCTGGCGCCGGGTCAAATCCGGGTCGGCCCGGATTCGCTGCCGCAGCGCCGGCAAGCCGCGCGGGTTGAGCGAGGAAAACGCCTGAGATCAACGGGATGCAACGCGACGGCCGAACGAGCGTCTAGCGCCGCGCGCCGGCGTCTCGCAGGAATGTGAGCAGCAGCCGACTCGCCTCATCGGGCTGTTCCTGCTGCACCCAATGGCCGGCGCCGTCGACCAGATGGCAGCCGATCATGTTGGTGCAAGCTTTCGTCTGCATCGCCTCGAACACGCCGGGCCGCTGGTAGGTGCCCCAATCCTGCTTGCCGGAAATGAAGGCGGACGGCTGGTCGATCGTGCGGCCGCTCCAGGTCTGCAGTTCCGGGACGAACGCCCCCGAGGTGCCGCAGCGATACCATTGCAGCCCGCCCTGGAATCCGGTGCGCTGATATTCGGCGCTGTAATAAGCGAGCTCGATATCCGGCAGCCATGTGTTGGCAGTGATCGCCTCGCGCGACGGCATCTCCTCGGCGACGGTGGCGGCCATGTCCTTGGCGAAATCCATCACGTAATAGGTCGGCAGTTTTGCCAGTTCGCCTGCCGACCAGGATTGCAGCGGATGCGGCTTGTTGTCTTTCCAGTCCGCGCTTTTGTGGTGGTAATAGGCACGCAGGAAGTCGTGCACGCCCTGCGCTGCGCGATGCATGTCGTCATTGGCCGGACGCGTCGAATAGTACCATTGGTAATGCTTGCGCGGCCGCGGCAGCGCGGCGAGCTCGCGATGCACGGGGTCTTCGCTCGCGGGCTTTGCCGGCGCGCTCGCGGTGTTGAACGGCAGCGACGGCGGTCCCGAAAATGGCGCGCTCATCATCACCACCGCGCGGAACACGTCGGGCCGGATCAGCGCGCACCACGCCGCGACCGACGAGCCGAAATCGTGCCCGATCACGGCATCGACGTGCTTGTAGCCGAACGCTGCGACCAGCCCGAGCGCATCGCGCACCAGATTGGGGAGACGAAACGACGCGAGATCGCCGTCATACTCCGCGCTCCAGCCGGTGGTGCGGCCATAGCCGCGCTGGTCCGGCGCGATCACGTGATAGCCGGCTGCGGCGAGCTTCGGCATCACCTTGCGCCAGGAAAACGCCAGCTCCGGAAAGCCGTGCAGCAGCAACAGGCAGGGCCGGCCGGATGTTTCAAAGCCCGCTTCCAGCACATGCATGCGCAGGCCGTTGATCCCGTCGACATAACGCGAGCGGATGGTGGAGGGCAGCGGGACGTCGGGGAGGGCTTCCATTGTGCAGATCACCTGTTGGGCATCGCCGCAGAACCAGCGCATTTGGCTGTATGCTGACGGTCATTATTGAACGATAGCAATTTTGCCCAGGGGATGCATACCGCATGCGCCACGCGAGGATTGCAGAGCTGCCCGGCTGGATGTCGCGTCTCGGCGTGGTGATCGTGGCGGCAAGTCTGGTGCTGATGTCGGCGGTGCGTGCCGCCGACATCAGGCAGCTCACCGAGAAACTGCCGCGCGCCTATGTCGGCGAATTCCTGTGGGACGGCGACAACGCGGTGCAGAACGTCGTCATTACCTTCGACAAAGTGCAGGCCCTGAACGAGCAGAACGCGGAAGCGCGCGGCTGCGGTTCATATGAGGTCGGTCGCCACGTGACCAAGATCGGCGTGCAGATGTTCGTCCGGCTGTCCGATCTCGAGGTCGAGATCTTCGAACGCTCGCCCGATGGCGACGGGGCGTTCGAAACCGACGGCAGCCATCGCGGCAAGCTGTCGGAAGATTTTCAGCAGATCGATGCGCAATGGACCACCACGGCATCGGGCAAGCACGGCCAGCTGCATTTGCGTGCCGTGGCATCGGTCGCGTGCGCACCGGCGGAGGATTTGTAGGTTTGCATAAGATTCGCGACATGACGAAGCGTAGCGTGTCTCTGACATGCGGTGTGACTTAACCCTCCCCTGAAAGGGGAGGGTCGACGCGAATGAAATGAGCGGCGGGGAGGGGTCGGATCTCTCCACTCGAAAGGTATTCGTGGAGAGACCTGACCCCTCCCCGTTTCGCATTTCGCTTCGCTGCATGCGAACCGACCCTCCCCCTCCAGGGGAGGGTGAAGCGCGGTCACGCCTTCGCTGCCGCCTTCGGCCAATAGCGGTCGCGCAGATGGCGCTTCACCAGTTTGCCGGTCGGCGTACGCGGCAGCTCTTGCTCGAAGTCGATGCTCTTGGGGCATTTGATCGGCGACAAGTGCTGCCGGCAGAACGCGATCAGCTCGGCCTCGAGCTCCTTGCCGGCCCTGGTGATGTCGTGCGGCTGCACCACGGCCTTGACCTCTTCGCCCATCTCCTCGTTCGGCACGCCGAACACCGCGACGTCGGACACCGCCGGATGCGTGATCAGGACGTCCTCGGTCTCCTGCGGATAGATGTTCACGCCGCCGGAGATGATCATGTAGCTCTTGCGGTCGGTCAGATAGAGGAAGCCCTCTTCGTCGAGGTAGCCGACATCGCCGAGCGTCGACCAGCCCTTGGTGTTGTAGGCCTTCTTCGTCTTCTCCGGATCGTTGTGATAGGAGAACGCCGGCGCGTCGGCGAAAAAGACCTGACCGATCTGGCCGGTCGGCGCTTCCTCGTCGTTCTCGTCGAGGATCTTGACCTTGCCGACCACCGCGCGGCCGACCGTGCCGCGGTGGGTCAGCCATTGCTGCGAGGTCGAGACCGTGACGCCATTGCCTTCGGAGCCGGCGTAATACTCGATCAGGATCGGTCCCCACCATTCGATCATCTTGGCCTTGACGTCGACCGGGCAGGGCGCCGCGGCGTGGATCGCGCCTTTCAGCGACGAGACCTTGTAGCGTGTGCGCACTTCGTCGGGCAGCTTCAGCATGCGCACGAACATGGTCGGCACCAGCTGCGACTGCGTCACCTTGTGCTTCTCGACCTGCTTCAAAAATTCTTCGGCGTCGAAATGCTCCATGATGACGGAGGTGCCGCCGAGCACGGTGGCCATCATGTTGAAGCGTAGCGGGGCGGCGTGATAGAGCGGCGCCGGCGACAAATAGATGCTGTCCGCATTCATGCCGCACATGTCTGCGGTGAGAATCCGCAGGAACGGGTTCGGCACGTCGATCCGGTTGCCTTCGAACTGCTTCTTGATGCCCTTTGGCCGGCCGGTGGTGCCGGAGGAATACAGCATGTCGTAGCCGGCGACCTCGTCGGCAACCGGCGTGGTCGGCTGCGCGCCGGCTTCCTTGTCGTAGGAGCGGAAGCCCGGTGAGGGCTCGTCCATCATGTAGAACAGCGGCTCGCCCGCCTCGCCCTTGATCAGGCCCTTCGCCTTGTCGGCGCATTGCGGCGTGGTGATGAAAACCTTCGCGCCGCAGTCCTTGATGATGTAGGCGATCTCCTCTTCCGTCAGGTAGCGGCTGATCGCCGTGTAATAGAGACCCGAGCGCTGCGCGGCCCAGCAGATCTCCATGAAGGCAAGCCGGTTTTCCATCAGCAGCGCGATGTGGTCGCCGGCCTTCAGGCCGAGCGAGCGGAACAGATGCGCGCCCTGGTTCGAAAGCTCGTCGAGCTCGCGATAGGTGATCGCCTTGCCGCTGCCCGCCATCTGGTAGGCGATCTTGTTCGGATGGGTACGCGCGTGGATCGACGGATGGGTCATTGTGTTTCCTCGGAGCATCAATAGTGGTCGTCCCCGCGAACGCGGGGACCCATAACCACCAATTTTTCTTGTTGGACTGAGTTGTGGCCCCAGCCGCGCCTAACCACAAACGGCTGTGGTTATGGGTCCCGGCCTACGCCGGGACGACATCATTGTTGTGGCCGCTGATGCGGACTTTTCTTACAGCCGCTCGACAATCGTCACATTCGCCATGCCGCCGCCTTCGCACATGGTCTGCAGGCCGTAGCGCTTGTTGCGCTGCTTGAGGGCATGCAGCAGCGTCGTCATCAGCTTGGTGCCGCTGCCGCCGAGCGGATGGCCGAGCGCGATCGCGCCGCCGTTGACGTTGAGCCGGGCCGGATCGGCGCCGGTGGTCTTCAGCCAAGCGGTCGGCACCGAGGCGAAGGCCTCGTTGACCTCGAAGAGATCAATGTCGTCAATCTTCATGCCGGCCTTCTGCAGCGCGCGCTGGGTTGCCGGCAGCGGCGCTTCCAGCATGATCACGGGGTCGCCGCCCATCATGGTGAGGTGATGGATGCGCGCCATCGGCTTGACGCCGAGCGCCTTCAGGCCCTTCTCGTTGACGACCATGACGCCGGAGGCGCCGTCGCAGATCTGGCTGGCGCTCGCCGCGGTGAGCTTGCCGTTCTCGGCGATCAGCTTGACGCCCTTGATGCCGTCGAGGCTGGCGTCGAAGCGGATGCCTTCGTCGATGTGATGGGTGTCGGTCGAGCCGTCGGCGCGGGTGATTGTCACCGGCACGATCTCGTCCTTGAAATAGCCGGCCTGCGTTGCTGCGATCGCGCGCTGATGGCTGTTATAGGAGTATTCGTCGAGCTCATCCTTCGACAGGCCGTACTTCTCGGCCATCATCTCCGCGCCGGTGAACTGGCTGAACACGATGTTGGGATACTTCGCCTCGATGCCCGGGCTCTTGTAGTGGCCGAAGCCGTTCTTGGCGGGCAGCGAGGAGGCGAGGCCCATCGGCACGCGGGTCATCGATTCCACGCCGGCGGCGATCACGCAGTCCATCGTGCCAGACATCACCGCCTGCGCCGCGAAGTGCAGCGCCTGCTGCGAGGAACCGCACTGGCGGTCGATCGAGGTCGCCGGCACGCTCTCCGGCAGCTTCGAGGCCATCACCGCGTTGCGCGCGATGTTGGTGGACTGCTCGCCGGTCTGCATCACGCAGCCCATGATCACGTCCTCGACCTGCGCGGGGTCGGCGCCGGTGCGCTCGACCAGCGCATCGAGCACGGTCGCGGCCAGATCGGCCGGATGCCAGCCGGCGAGACGCCCTCCCTTGCGGCCGCCCGCGGTGCGAGCGGCGGCGACGATATATGCCTCGGCCATGTCTGATCTCCCTGATGTTTCCGGATTGGGCGGTCTGAAAGTTGGGCCGGATTTAAGGGGTGGCTCAGCATTTAGTCAATCAATCAATTAACTCTTGAGTGCGGCCCCGCCATGGGCTTATGTGCGGCCTCGATTTACCGTCGACCCCCTGACACAGAGCGGGACCAGAGCGCAGTTGAATACCAGCGTACCGACGAAACTTCCGGCCGGCAAAAATGCCACCGCCGACAAGCTTTTGGTTGCGGCCAGTGAGCTGATGATCGAGCGCGCCTCGATCGAGGTCTCGTTGTCCGACATCGCGCAGAAGTCGGGCGTCAACGCCGCGCTGGTGAAATATCATTTCGGCAACAAGGACGGGCTGTTGCTGGCGCTGCTGGCGCGCGACGCCGCCACCGAGATATCGCAACTCGAATATCTCATCAGCCAGCCGATCACGCCGTCCGCGAAATTGCGGCTGCATATCGGCGGCATCATCCGCGCCTATCACCAGTTCCCCTATATGAACCGGCTGATCCATTATCTCCTGCACGAGAGCTCGCCTGCCGCCGCGAACGAGGTGTCGAAATTCTTCGTCGCGCCGCTTTTGGATTTTCACCGCCGGCTGCTCGCAGAAGGGATCAAGGCCGGCGAATTCCGCAAGATCGATCCGGTGTTGTTCTACACCAGCCTGATCGGCGCCTGCGATCATCTGTTCTTCGGCCGTCACGCGATGTCGCGCGCGGTCGGCGTCGGCCCGATCACCGACGAGGTCTGCCGCGATTACATCAAGCACATGGAAGCCTTGATCTTCGGCGGCGTGCTCAATCCCGATAAGGAAACGGCAGCAGTCGCCGCCGGATAACAAAGTTCGAAGTCTAGAGAAGAAACGCCCAAGGAAAGGTTGTATCCATGCAGTTGAAAGACGTTGCCGTTCTCATCACCGGCGGTGGCTCCGGCCTTGGTGCCGCAACCGCGCGCGCCATGGCCGCCAAGGGCGCCAAGATCGGCGTGATCGACCAGAACAAGGAAAACGCTGAGAAAGTCGCCGCCGAGGTGAAGGGCGTCGCGCTGCATGCCGACGTCACCGACGAGGACGCCATCAAGGCTGCTATCGCCAAGGCCGAGGCCGCGCACGGCATCGCGCGCGTGCTGATGAACTGCGCCGGCATCGGCGGCTCGCAGCGCATCGTCGGCAAGGACGGCGTCTATCCGCTGGCAAAGTTCGTCCGCATCATCAACGTCAATTTGATCGGCACCTTCAACGTGCTGCGCCTGTTCGCCGAGCGGCTGGCGACCGAGGCCCCGATCGGCGAGGAGCGCGGCGTCGCGATCAACACCGCGTCGGTCGCAGCCTATGAAGGCCAGATCGGCCAGATCGCCTATTCCGCCTCGAAGGGTGGCGTCGTCGGCCTCACGCTGCCGGCCGCGCGCGACCTCGCCAGCCTGAAGATCCGCGTCAACACCATCGCGCCGGGCCTGTTCCTGACGCCGCTGTTGATGGGTCTGAACGAGGAAGCGCGTAAGAGCCTCGGCGCCCAGGTGCCGCATCCGGCCCGCCTCGGCGATGCCTCGGAATACGGCAATCTCGCGGTCCACATCGTCGAGAACCCGATGCTCAACGGCGAAACCATCCGCCTCGACGGCGCCATCCGCATGGCGCCGCGCTAACGGCGAATTCCGCTGTCGTCCCGGCCTTGCGCGCAATTGCGCGCTGGAGCCGGGACCCATACTCCGCGGCGTCTGTAACAGGCAAGCTGGCAGACACCGCGCAAAACAACAAAAGCCTGTGGTTATGGGTCCCGGCTCGCGCTTCGCTTGGCCGGGACGACGGTCGGGAGGACCATGCGCGTGTCTCAGCCGCTGCTGATCGAACATCACGACGGGGTCGATTGGGTCACGCTCAATCGCCCCGAGAGCCTCAACGCACTCGCCCCTTCGCTGATCGACGCGCTCAACGTCTATTTCCAGGGCCTGCAGCGCAATCGCGACACCCGCGTCGTGGTGCTGAAGGGCGCCGGTGCGAATTTCTGCGCCGGGCTCGATCTCAAGCACGCGATGGCGCGCCGTGGTGGACAGACCGAGCCGCCCGGCGTCACGGAGTCGCTGGACTCGCAGCGGCGCATCGCCGACATCGTGATGCTGATGCGGCGCGCTCCGCAGCCGATCATCGCGCTGGTGCAGGGCGCGGCCGCCGGCGGTGGCTTCGCGTTGGCGCTTGCCGCCGACATCCGCATCGCGGCGAAGAACGCGCGGATGAATTGCGCCTTCATCAAGCTCGGTCTCGGCGGCTGCGATATCGGCACCAGCTATTTCCTGCCGCGCCTCGTCGGCGTGTCGGTTGCTTCCGAATTGATCCTCACCGGGCGCTTCATCCATGCCGACCGCGCGCTTGCGGTCGGCCTGGTGTCCGAGGTGGTCGAGGCCACCGATCTTGATGCGGCGGCCAATCCTTATGTCGAGGCAATGATGACGGCCTCGCCGGTCGGTCTCCGCCTCTCGAAGGAATGCATCAACATGAGCGTCGATGCCGGCTCGATCGAGGCCGTGATCGCGATGGAAGATCGCAATCAGGTGCTGTGCAGCCGCTCGGAAGATTTCCAGGAAGGCATCAGGGCCTTTCTCGAGAAACGAAAGCCTGTCTATATCAGGCGCTGAGAACAGATCCTCAAAAGGACAAGAATTCCGGGAGACGCAAAATGGAAGGAGACGCGGCGATGCTGACGAAACCTGCCTTTCGCAAGGTAGATTGGCTCGCACGTGACATCGCGGTCGAGCGGCGCGGTGACGGCACCGTCGTCCTGAAGTCGCGGATTCCGCTCCAGGCCTACGAGACGCATATTCCGGCCTATCTCGCCAAATGGGCGGCGCAGGCGCCGGAGCGGATCTGGCTCGCGCAACGCGGTGGTCCCGACCGGCAATGGCGCAAGGTCTCCTATGGTGAAGCCAAGCGCACCGTCGATGCGCTGACGCAAGGCCTGCTCGATCTTGGCGTTGGCGACGGCCGGCCCGTCGCGATCCTCTCGGGCAATTCTATCGAGCACGCGCTGATGACGCAGGCCGCGATGCAGGCGCGGCTGCCGGCCGCGCCGGTGTCGCCGGCCTATTCGCTGATGAGCCAGGATCATCTCAAGCTCAAATACCTGTTCAACCTGATCAAGCCGGCCGTCGTGATGGTGCAGGACGGCCCGACTTTCGAGAAGGCGCTCAAAGCGATCGATCTCACCGGCATCACGGTCGTCCACGTCCTGCGTCCCTGCGAGGGCATCAGGAGCGCGGCCTTTGCCGACCTCGCGGCAACGCCGGTGACGGCTGCGGTCGGCGAGTCCATCGCGAAGATCACGCCCAAGACCGTCGGCAAGCTGCTGTTCACCTCGGGCTCGACCGGCATGCCCAAGGCCGTCATCAACACCCAGGAGATGATGTGTGCCAACGCGGCGATGATGATGCAGGTGCGCCCGCGTGAAACGGAGGGACCGATCGCGACGGTGCTCGACTGGATGCCGTGGAATCACACCATGGGCGGCAACGCCGCGTTCAATCCGGTGCTGGTCGACGGCGGCACGCTCTATATCGACGACGGCCGGCCGATGCCGGGCCAGCTCGAGGAGACCATCAGGAACCTGCGCGAGGTGTCGCCGACCTATTACGCCAACGTGCCGGCCGGCTATGCCGCGCTCGCCGCCGCGATGGAGAAGGACGAGGCGCTGTGCGCGAGCTTCTTCAAGAACCTCTCGATCATGGCCTATGGCGGCGCGCGGCTGCCCGACGATCTCTATGACCGCATGCAGGCGCTGGCGGTGAAGACCACGGGCGAGCGCATCGTGTTCTACACCGGCTGGGGCTCGACCGAGACCGCGCCGACCTCGACCGGCACCTATTGGGATACCGAGCGCGTCGGCCTGATCGGTCTGCCGTTCCCCGGCGTCGAGCTGAAGATGGTGCCGTGCGGCTCGAAATATGAATTGCGGCTGCGCGGCGTCAACGTCACGCCAGGCTATTTCGGCCAGGCGGACCTCACGGCCAAGATGTTCGACGAGGAAGGCTTCTACTGCATCGGCGATGCCGGCGTGTTCGTCGATCCCGAAGATCCGCTGCAAGGCATCATCTTTGCCGGCCGGGTGGTCGAAGATTTCAAGCTGACCACCGGCACGTTCGTGCATGTCGGCTCGCTGCGCACCGATGCGATATCAGCCGCGACGCCGGTCGTGCATGACGCGCTGGTTGCGGGGCAGGACCGTGAGTTCATCAGCCTGCTGTGCTGGCCGAACCTGCACGCCTGCCGCCAGCTCGTCGGCAATGCCGATGCCAGCTACGAGGACGTGATCCGGCATCCCGAAGTGCTTGCCTGCCTGAAGAAGGGTTTGCAGGCGCACAATGCGTCCACCACCGGCAGCAGCATGCGTATCGCGCGTGCGATGCTGATGGTCGAGCCGCCGTCGATCGACGGCAACGAGCTCACCGACAAGGGCTACATCAACCAGCGCGCCGGCCTCGAACGCCGCGCCGCACTGGTCGAGAAGCTGTATGCCGGCAAGCCCGGCGACGACGTGATCATCTTGAACTGATCCTACGAAAGCAAACGCGTCATTCCGGGGCGCGCGAAGCGTGAACCCGGAATCCAGAGGTTCCTTACGTCGAGATTCCGGGTTCGATGCTGCGCATCGCCCCGGAATGACAGCAAGAAAAAGGTAAGCGCCATGAATTTCGATTTCTCCGACGAACAGAAGCAGATGCGCGACGAGGCGCGGAAGTTCCTCAGCGAACAGTGCCCGCCGAAGGCCGTGCGCGAGGTGCTCGACGGCAAGGCGCCTTACGACAAGGCGCTGTGGAAGGGCCTCGCCGAGATGGGCTTCCTCGGCGTCGCGATCCCGGAACAGTTCGGCGGTGCGGGCGCCGGCCATCTCGAGCTCTGCGTGATCGCGGAGGAAATGGGCCGCGCGCTGGCGCCGGTGCCGTTCTCCTCCACCGTCTATCTCGCCGCCGAAGCGATCCTGATCGCAGGCAGTGACGCGCAGAAGCAGAAGTGGCTGCCAAAGATCGCCGCGGGCGAAGCCATCGGCACGCTGGCGCTGTTCGAGGGCAAGGGCAACCCGTCGCCGAAGGCGATCAAGGTGACGGCCAATGGCGGCGTGCTCAACGGCGTCAAGAAGCCGGTGCCTGATGGCGCGATCGCCGATTTCGCCGTGGTCGCCGCGCGCACCGGCTCGAGCGGACGCGAGTCCGATATCTCCCTGTTCATCGTCGACCTCAAGGCCGGCGGCGTCGAAATCAAGTCGCTGACCAACATCGACCTGACCCGCGGCCAGGCCGAATTCACCTTCAAGGATGCGAAGGCCGAGCCGCTCGGCGCTACCGGCGAGGGCTGGAGCGTCATCTCCCAGGTGCTCGATCGCGCGGCCGTGTTGACGGCGTTCGAGCAGGTCGGCGGCGCCGACCGCGCGCTGGAGATGGGCCGCGACTATGCGCTTGATCGTATTGCCTTTGGCCGGCCGATCGGCTCGTTCCAGGCGGTCAAGCACATGCTGGCCGATATGTATGTGTCGGCAACCTTGGCGCGCTCGAATTGCTACTACGGCGCCTGGGCGCTCTCGACCAATGCCGGCGAATTGCCGGAAGCCGCCGCCGCCGCGCGCATCAGCGCGACGCAGGCATTCCAGCATTGCGCCAAGAACAACATCCAGGTGCATGGCGGCATGGGCTTCACCTGGGAGTTCGACTGCCACATGTACTACCGCCGCGCCAATGCGGTGGCGCTCGGTCTCGGCAGCCTGTCCTATTGGGAAGACGCGCTGATCGACCGCATGCGCAAGAAGAACGCGGCGTAACGATACGATTCGTCATTCCGGGGCGCGCGTAGCGCGAACCCGGAATCCAGAGGTTGGGAATCGAGATTCCGGGTTCGATGCTGCGCATCGCCCCGGAATGACGGAAAGAAAGCCACCATGAATTTCGACGACACCCCGCAGGAGGCCGCATTCCGCGCCGAGGCGAAAGCCTGGATCGCGGCCAATGCACCGAAGCAACATGAGGACGAGCTGCGCAAGGCCTCGCTCGGCCGTGTTGCGCTCAAGGGCGCCAACATTCTCGAGGTCGCGAAGGCCTGGCAGAAGAAGAAGGCCGATGCCGGCTGGGCCTGCCTGCACTGGCCGAAGGAGTATGGCGGCCGCGGCTCATCGCCGATCGAGCGCGTGATCTGGCAGCAGGAGGAGGGCCCGTTCGGCCGCCTTAGCTCGATGTTCATCATCGGCCACGGCATGTGCGGCCCGACCATGATGGCGTTCGCCGGCGAGGAGCAGAAGCGCAAATATCTGCCGCCGCTTGCCTCCGGCGAGAAGATCTGGTGCCAGCTGTTCTCCGAGCCGGCCGGCGGCTCCGACGTCGCCGGCCTGCGCACCCGCGCCGAGAAGCATGGTGACGAGTGGGTGATCAACGGCCAGAAGATCTGGACCTCGGGCGCGCATTATTCCGACTACGGCATCTTGCTTACCCGCACCGACCCGACCGTGCCCAAGCACAAGGGCCTCACCATGTTCTTCCTGGACATGAAGAGCCCGGGCGTCGAGGTCAGGCCGATCAAGCAGGCGAGCGGCGCCTCCGACTTCAACGAGGTCTATTTCACCGACGTGCGCATTCCGGACTCGCAGCGGCTCGGCAATGTCAATGACGGCTGGAACGTGTCGCTGACCACGCTGATGAACGAGCGGATGTCGATCGGCGCCGGTGTCGCCACCGGCTTTCCCGAGCTGTTCGACTTCTGCACCAGCCTGATGCTGGAGGACGGCCCCGCGATCGAGAACCGCGCGGTGCGCTCCAAGCTCGCCAACTGGGCCGTGAAGGCGAGCGGGCTGAAATACACCAGCATGCGCGCGATCTCGGCGCTGTCGAAGGGCGAGCGTCCGGGACCGGAGAATTCGATCGGCAAGCTGGTCGCCGGCTCGATGATCCAGGACGTCGCGACCTACGCGCTCGATCTGCAGGGCGCGGCCGGCGCGCTGAACGGGATTGAGGATGCCGAGGTCGCCGGCAAATTCCAGGCGATGCTGCTGCGCGCGCCGGGCACCCGCGTCGAGGGTGGCACCGACGAGATCATGCGCAACATCATCGCCGAACGCGTGCTGGGCCTGCCCGGCGACATCAGGGTCGACAAGGACGTTCCCTTCAACAAGATCCCGACCAAGGGAAGAGCTTAACCGTCGTTCCGGGGCGGCGCGAAGCGGCGAACCCGGAACCTCGAGCCGCACAATAAATCTCCAGATTCCGGGTTCGATGCTGCGCATCGCCCCGGAATGACAGAACAAAGGAGCCGCCATGAATTTCGATGACACGCCGCAGGAAGCCGAGTTCCGCGCCATCGCCCGCAACTGGATCGCGGCCAATGCGCCGAAGGAGTTCGAAGAGGAGCTCTCGAAGTCGTCGCTCGGCCGTATCAGGCTCGCCAGGCACGACATGGTCGAGGTCGGCAAGGCCTGGCAGAAGAGGAAGGCCGAGGGCGGCTGGGCCTGCTTGCACTGGCCGAAGGAATATGGCGGCCGCGGCGCCACCCCGATCGAGCGCGTGATCTGGCAGCAGGAAGAGGGCGTCTACGGCAAATTGACCCAGCCGTTCCAGATCGGCGAGGGCATGTGCGGCCCGACTGTGATGGCCTGGGGCAGCGAGGATGCCAAGCGCCGCTATCTGCCGAAGCTCGCCTCCGGCGAGGAGATCTGGTGCCAGCTGTTCTCCGAGCCGTCGGCCGGCTCCGACGTCGCGGGGCTGCGCACCCGCGCCGAGAAGAAAGGCGACAATTGGGTCGTCAACGGCCAGAAGATCTGGACGTCAGGCGCGCATTACTCCGACTACGGCCTGTTGATCGCGCGCACCGATCCGAATGTCCCGAAGCACAAGGGCCTCACCATGTTCTTCCTCGACATGAAGAGCCCCGGCGTCGAGGTGCGGCCGATCAAGCAGGCCAACGGCATGCAGGAGTTCAACGAGGTCTATTTCACCGACGTCGTAATCCCGGACAGCCAGCGGTTAGGGGCGGTCGGCGAGGGCTGGAGCGTGTCGCTGACCACGCTGATGAACGAGCGCATGTCGATCGGCGCGCGGCTCGCCACCGGCGTGCCCGAGATGTTCGAGTTCTGCTCCAATTTGATGCTGGAGGACGGTCTTGCGATCGACGATCCGGCGGTGCGCTCCAGACTTGCGAGCTGGGCGGTGAAGGCGAGCGGGCTGAAATACACCAGCTACCGCGCCATCTCGGCGCTGTCGAAGGGCGAGCGACCGGGCCCGGAAAACTCGATCGGCAAGCTCGTCTCCGGCCTGATGCTGCAAGACATCGCGACCTATGCGATGGACCTCGAGGGCGCGGCGGGCAGCCTCACCGGCACCGATGAGGAGCAGGCCAACGGCCAGTTCCAGCAGATGCTGCTGTCGTCGCCCTCGATGCGCATCGCCGGCGGTACCGACGAGATCCTGCGCAACATCATCGCCGAGCGCGTGCTGGGCCTGCCCGGCGACATCCGCGTCGACAAGGACGTGCCTTACAACAAGATCCCGACCAAGGGGCGGGGTGGTTAGTCGTCATTCCGGGGCGATGCGAAGCATCGAACCCGGAATCTCGAGATTCCGGGTTCACGCTTCGCGTGCCCCGGAATGACGAAAAAAGAGGATATATCATGGACGCGAAGACACCGAACCCGCGCTACGCGACCGAGGACCGTATCGGCGCGCTCGAGGAATTGCTCAACGAGCGCTACTCGGTGCGCGCGTTCCAGCCGCGCGAGGTGCCGCGCGAGGTCATCGAGCACATTGTGTCGACTGCGCAGCGCACCGCATCCTGGTGCAACAGCCAACCTTGGCAGGTGCTGATCGTCTCCGGCGAGGCCAAGGAGCGGTTTCGCAAGGCGATCTATGCCGAGGCGTCGCGCGGCCTCGGCGAGGATTACGACTTCACGCCGCCGCGCGAATATGTCGGCGTCTATCTGGAGCGCCGCCGCGAAAGCGGTTTCCAGCTCTACAGCACGCTCGGCATCGCGCGCGGCGACAAGCCGGCCTATGCAAAACAGGCGCTGGAAAACTACAATTTCTTCGGCGCGCCGCACATTGCCGTGATCCACACCAATGAGCCGCTCGGCATCTATGGTGCGATCGACTGCGGCGGCTATGTCTCGAACTTCATGCTGGCGGCGCAGGCGCTCGGGCTCGGCACCATCCCGCAGGCGGCGATCGCGCGCCATTCCGGGCTGATCCGTCGTCATTTCAACCTGGCCGACGATCGCCGGGTTGTCTGCGGTATCTCGTTCGGCTATGCGGATCACGCGCAAAAGGTGAACAGCTACCGCACGTCGCGCGCGACCGTGGAAGATACTGTCACATTCGTTGATGTATAATTTCCTCAAGGCGGGAAGGTCGGTTCACCCTCCCGCCGAGGATAAGAAGAGCTACAAGAAGAAACGACAAGAACAACAATGGCGAATAACGCCTCCCTGACGCCGGCGGAGATCAGCTGGCAGCTGCACCGTCTGCCTGCACTCGAGCGCGACGCGTTCATCGCCGCGCATTATCTGGGACGGCCCGTTGCCTGGAAGACCCGCTTCTTCGACGCGATCGACTGGGGCGCGGGCTCGGTGCTGCAATTCAGCTTCCTGCAGCGCGGCTGGCATCGCCATTCGCGGCTCGACAATCCGATCTATGCCTATATCGACATCGAGCAACATCCGGAAACCCGCGGCCTGCGTCGCGGCCGGCGGATCGATCTTGAGGGCACGATCAAGGGCGTCGACTTCGTGACCGGGATTACGCTGACGCTGGATCGGTTCGAAATTCTGCCGGTGAATTTTTTCGACCGCTTCGTCATCAGCTCCGACAGCCGCTACTAGCAAGCAGCGAACCGCAGACTCTGCTCCACCTCGCCCTGCGCGCGGGGAGAGGTCGGAACGCATCGTTAGATGCGTTCCGGGTGAGGGGGAGTCTCAGCAAGCGCAGCTATCACCGTATGCGCGGAGACAGCCCCTCACCCCGACCCTCTCCCCGTAAGAACGGGGCGAGGGAGCGCACTGCTCCTGCGGCTCCATTCACCCAATCTCATCGCGCTTTAGCGCCCGCCATCGCGCGGCGTGGCGGCGCGTCGGCATAGCGCGCGGCCATCGCGCCCGTCAGCTCGGCCATCTTCTCGCGCAACTCTAACGGCGCGACCACTTCGGCCTCGGCGCCGAGCCGCAGCAGCTCGGTCGCCGCATGCCACACCGTCTTGCCGACCGGCATGGTGGCGAGCCGCCAGCCGTCGGCGTCGGTGCCATCAGTGAGCCGCATCCGCGCCTTCACGTAAGGGTGGGCCAGCGCATCGAACAGTTTCAGCCCGAGCGGCGACAGCCGCACCGTGGCCTCGTTCGGATGCAGCTCGGCCTCCAGCCGCTCGATCGAGGCGCGCCAATAGGCGGCGAGGTCGAACTCCGCCGGCCGCGCGAACGGCGTCTCCAGCGCGGTGCAATCCAGTACGCGCGCGACGCGGTAGGTGCGCACATTGCCGTCGACGAGGCCGGCGAGGTACCAGCTGCCGCCCTTCAGCACGAGGCCAAGCGGCGCCACGCGCCGCCGCTTTTCGGCTTTCCAGCTCTGGTAGCGGATCTCGAGCATGGTCTCGCGCAGCACGGCGCCGGCGATGGCGCGCAGATGCTCCGGCTCCTCGGTCTCGCCGAACCAGCCGGGCGCGTCGAGATGGAAGCGCTGCTGCATCCCTCGCGCGTTGGGCCGCAGGTTCTCCGGCAGCGCCGCCATCAGCTTGGTCTGCGCCGCCACCATCGCGGCATCGAGGCCAAGCGCGGCGGCGGGCCCCGGAAGTCCGGCCATGAACAGCGCCTCGGCCTCGCCCTGCGACAGGCCGTTCAACCGCACCCGATAGCCGTCGAGCAGGCGATAGCCGCCCTCGGCGCCACGGTCGGCGTAAACCGGAACGCCGGCGGCCGCGAGCGCGTCGATGTCGCGATAGATCGTGCGCACCGAGACCTCGCAGGCTTCCGCCAGCTCAGGCGCGGTGACCTGGCCCCGCGCCTGCAGGGTGGTGAGGATGGAAAACAGCCGGCTCGCGCGCATGGCCGGATCATACCTGACACAAGATGTCAGGTATAGGCGGGCATAACGGGGCCATGCCCCGACGGCGCAAGGAGACCCGCCATGACCACCGCTGCCCCCACCGACCGCGTCACGCTGTATTATTCGCCGCAGAGCCGCGCCACCGGCACCCGCGTGCTGCTGGAGGAGCTCGGCGCGCCGTATGACCTGCAGGTCCTGAACATGAAGGCGGGCGAGCAGCGCAAGGACGCCTATCTCGCCATCAATCCGCTCGGCAAGGTGCCGGCGATCCGCCACGGCGACGCGCTGATCACCGAGCAGGTCGCGATCTTCATCTATCTCGCCGATCTGTTTCCGCAGGCCGGCCTGACGCCGGCGCTGAACGACCCGCGCCGCGGCCCGTATCTGCGCTGGATCGCCTATTACGGCTCATCGTTCGAGCCGGCCGTGATCGACCATTTCATGAAGCGCGAGCCCGCGCCGATCACGCAGTCGCCCTATGCCGATTACGACACCATGCTGGGCGCGCTGGAATCGCAGCTGGCAAAGGGGCCCTATCTGCTCGGCGAAGAGATCACGGCGGCTGACATCCTCTGGGGCATCGCGCTCAGCTGGACCATGATGTTCGGCATCGTGCCGAAAAGGGACGTGTTTGTTCGCTATACCGAGAGCATCGCCGCGCGCCCGGCTTTCCAGCGGATATCGAAGGCCGATGACGAGATGGCGGCGCAGCATGCAGCAGTCGCCGGAGTGTGATACGGATCGGGCCGATGGCGAAAGTCCTGCACAGCACCAACTGCTTCAACACCCTGATCCACGTCGCGGAGGACTGCCCGGCGCAGCGCGGCGAGGAGCCGCAGCTGCGCGGCGGCCAGCCGACGGTCGCCGTGCTGCAATACCGGATGATCGCGGGCGCGCCCTACAAGTACACCTCTGACGATGTGGTTTTCGCGACGTCGGCGGCCGGCCGTGCGCTCGATGCGAGAGCGGCGAAGAAGGCGCACAGCCTCGCCCGCGAGACGTTCTTCTCGCGCGGCCAGGCCTGCATGCGCGCCTCGCCGCTCGGCAAGCGTTTCGGCTGGGGTGTCCATGCCGACGCCGAGGGGCGCATCGCGCTCTACGCCGTCGACAGCAAGCGCTACCAGGCACTCGCCGCGGATCCTGACATCGCGCAGGTCCGTGCGATGCGGTCGAAGCGGGCGTGAAGAGGCACTGCTCTCATCCTCCCCTGGAGGGGGAGGATCGGTTCGCATGCAATGCGAACCGAGGTGGGGTGATCTCTCCACTCGGGCACCGTTCGTGCTGAGAGATCACCCCACCCCGTCTCACATTCCGCTGCGCTCCATGTGACCCGACCCTCCCCCTCCAGGGGAGGGTGAAGGGAGTGTGCCGTGCGACCAATCGCTAAAACCGCGGCGCCCGCTTCTCGGCGAAGGCCTTGATGCCTTCCTTGATCTCGTCGCCGCGCATGCTGTCGCGGTGACGGGCGTCGGCGGCGGCCTCGTCGAGCTCGCCGCGGGCGAATTCGTTGATTGCGCGCTTCATGCCGGCCATCGCCTTGGGCGCGTTGCCCGCCAAAATCGTCGCGAGCTTGTCGACTTCCTCGTCGAGCAGGTCGAGCGATACCATCGCGGTGAGGTAGCCGATCCGCAGCATCT
Organism: Bradyrhizobium sp. USDA 4538; assembly: GCF_024171045.1. NCBI lineage: Bacteria > Pseudomonadati > Pseudomonadota > Alphaproteobacteria > Hyphomicrobiales > Nitrobacteraceae > Bradyrhizobium > Bradyrhizobium sp. USDA 4538. Next base: position 3,051,916 of record NZ_JALJZE010000001.1, on the reverse strand, counting down.
CGGGCGCCGATATCTTCTGCGCGGTCAGGAACAGCATCCTGGCGTTATCGACGCCGAGCCGCGTGACATAGCGCTGGATGCCGCTCTTGTAATAGTGCAGCCCGAGCCGCGCCGCCGGCATGAACATCTCGGCGGTATCGACGCCGATGCGGAAGTCGCAGGCGAGCGCGAGGTCGGTCGAGCCGCCATAGACCCCGCCATTGAGCCGGCAGATCGTCGGCACGCTGAGATCCTCGAGGCGGTTGACCACGACCTCGAACGCCGAGCCCGCGCTCTGCTGCTCGCTGGCGCTCACCGCGCGCTCGGCGACGGAGTTGAGGTCGTAGCCGGCGGAGAACGCGCGGCCGGTTCCGGTCAGCACCAGCACGCGGATCGCGGGATCGGCCTCGATCCGGTCGAACAATGTCAGCAGCTCGCCGAGATCCTCGGCCTGCAGGCGGTTGAGGTGCTTCGGCCGGTTGAGGCGGATCGTTGCGCGCGCGCCCGCGATTTCGAGCACGGGTCCGCTGGCGGTGTCGGCCGCGTCAGCCATCTTGGTCTCCATCATTATTGATTCTCACGTTCGCGCCGCTTGGCCTCGGCGTCGATGGTCTCGGCGAGATCGGGATGCCTTGCCATCAACAGGCGGAAATCGACCAGGTCAAGCACCAACAACCTGGTCACCTTGCTGGTCGAGACGCTGGCGCCGCGCTTGGTGTTGCCGAGCAACGCCATCTCGCCGAAGAACTCGCCTTCGCCAAGCTTCACCTTGCGCCCGGGCAGGTCGACCTCGACCTCGCCGGCGGCGACGAAATACATGCAGTCGCCATTGGTGTCCTTGCGGATGATCATGGTGCGCGGCGGCAGGTCCATGGTCCGCAGCATTTGGGTGACGTCGGCGATCGCGGCCGGGCCGAGATGCGCGAAGAACGGCACCTTGCTGACGGTCTCCCAGGTTCGCAAGAAATTGTCGCGGCGGGTTTCGGCGGCAAAACCGGTCGCCAGGATACCGGTCCACAGCCCGAACACGCCGAGGCCCGAGATCATCACCATGGCGGCGACCACGCGGCCGAGCGGGGTGATCGGCACCACGTCGCCGTAGCCGGTCGTGGTCAGCGTCACCACCGCCCACCACAGCGCCGCCGGCACGCTGCCGAAGGTCTGCGGCTGGACGTCCCGCTCCAGGAAATATTCCGCAACGGAGGCCAGGAACACCACCATCAGGAAGATCACGAGCACGCTGAGCAGCGGCCCGGATTCCACGACCAGCACGCGCCGGAGCTGGCGCAGGCCGGGAATGCCCGGCACCACCTTGAGCACCCAGAGCACGCCGAGCAGCCAGGCGGTTTTCGGCTCGACTCCGGACAGCAAGGCCACCGGCACGGCCAGCGCGCCGATCGCGTCGACCACGCCGGCGCTGGACAGCGCGTAGAACCAGAATTTGCCCTGCCGGCCCATGTGGCGCAGCCGCACCAGCCATTCGAATACGAAATAGGCAAGGCAGGCCCACAGCAGCGCATCCACCCAGCGCGGCGCCGCGTCATGGGCCGGCGCGACCGTCAGCAGCGTCATCATGGCGACACCGGCCGCGACGGCGACATAGGCCGCCGTGGTCATGTTGCGGCCGGCGGTGGCGGAAACGAAGCGCGTCAAGGCCGGAAGGACGAGCCGCTTGGACATCGGTACGGAGCTTGCCTGTCGATGAATTGCTGGAATTGAGGCCCTGCGAACGGCAGAGCCGATGTCACAACGTGCCTCTCCCGGTTGAGGCCGTCAACGCGCAGGCCATGGCGGGATGCTCGCGGCGGAAGACCCATCAGTTGGACGAAAGGCCTAACCATGTTGGCCCGATTTTGCGCCCGCGAATGTGAGAAATCGGACAAAACGTCGCTTTTTCCCCGTATATCAGGGATGCTGGTTCGCCGATGCGACCTTGGCCGGAATGAAGCGACTAATAAGGCGATCTTATTCACTTCTTGAGAAATTGGTTGGTTTCCGATGGATACCTCACATCTCGCGGAGCACGCCGGCGCCGCCGGCAGTTTCTTCGCATCGATCTTCGTGGTTGCCACGCTGTCGATGCGGACCATGATCCCGTTGCGCGTCTTCGCCATCCTGACCAACATCATCCTGATCGCGACCGCCGTCCCGACCCACAATTACGCGACGCTGATCCTGCATGCCGTGCTGCTGCCGGTGAACACCTATCGGCTGCACCAGATGCTGCAACTGGTCCGCAACGTGAAGAAATCGGTCAACAGCGATCTGTCGATGGAATGGCTGAAGCCGTTCACGACGGAACGCAAATGCACCGCGGGCGAAGTCCTGTTCTACAAGGACGAGAAGGCCGACAGCATGTTCTACATTGTCAGTGGCCGCTTCCGCCTGGTCGAATCCGGCATCGAGCTGCCGGTCGGCGCCCTAGTCGGCGAGTTCGGCATGCTGTCGCCGTCGAACACGCGAACCCAGACGCTGGAGTGCGTCGAGACCGGCATGGTGCTGTCGGTGACCTATGACCAGGTCGAGCAGCTCTACGTCCAGAACCCGGCGTTCGGCTTCTACTTCCTGCGCCTCGCCAGCGCCCGCCTGTTCCAGAATATCTCGACGCTCGAGCAGCAGCTCGCGCAGCACGCCACCCCACAGGTCGCGGAGCCCAAACCTGCATGAGCCCCGTGACGAGTTCTGGAGGCGCCGCAGTGGCGGATGACGACGGTCTCCTGGCTTCGCTCCGTTACCTCTTTGCCGATATCATCGGCGATGAGGACGAGGGGCCGCCGGTGCTGCCCGACGCCTGCCCGGACCATCTCGGGCCGGCCGTCACCAAGGCCATCGATCTGTTGATCGCCTATCAGAGCACGAGCTACGCACAGCTCTATATCGACCGGCTCAAGCGCTTCGTCGGCCGCCGCGGCGTCGACGACGCCCTGCTTGCCGAGATCGGCCGCCTGATGGCGGAGCGCATGGCGTATGAGGACGCGATCCGCATCGCGCAGCTCAAGCTTGGCGAAGTCAGTGCGGCGGGCGGCCTTGCGGCGCGCTCGGCCGACGACGTCAAGAAGTTTCGCCTGGACGAGTTGATCGACGCCCTGCCGGCCGTGGTCGCCGATCCGGTGCTCGGCGTGCTGGATCAGTTCGGCTGGCGGCGTCGCCGGGTCTCGATTCGCTTCAGCGCCAACAACCGCTTCAGCGTTCGCCGGCTCAGGATCGAGGCGGGCCTGAAGCGCTGGCGGCTGTTCTCGGGACGCTATGCCAGGGAGCGCGTCTGGGTCGAGCGCTGGCTGCACATGATCGACCGCAGCCTGACCAAGCAGCCGGGCGCCGCCCCGGCGGTCGTGCAGACCGCGACCATGATCCAGGGTTACGGCGATCCCTACCGCCAGGGCATCGCGGACTGGCACGTGATCATCGACGGGCTCGCCAAGCCGACCTTCGACGGCGTGCTCGTGCTCCCCGACCTTGCCGGCGCCATTGCGGAAGCGCGCGCAGCCACCATGCCCGATCCGCGGCAGGCAGCGCTGAAGCGCAAGATCGCGGAGATCCGCGCCCGGGCGCCGGGAGTTGAGTCGCATTGAACGAGATGTCAGTGCTGGACCCGTCATCCTGAGGTGCGAGCCTTGCGGCGCACTTGCGCCGCTGGGCGAGCCTCGAAGGATGCACGGCCACAGGCGGGCCGTCGATCCTTCGAGACGCGCGTTCCGCGCTCCTCAGGATGACGGTGACGGGCTCGAGTGCGTTGCATTCCCGCTCTCTACCGCTTGATGTGCGGCGGCTCGTCGTAGCCGCGGCGGCTGGAATAGAACAACAGGCCCATCAGGCCGATGCAGACCGCGGCCAGAAGCGCAATGCCGATCGTGAACACCACGATGCCATAGGTCGGCACCGGAGCGTCCACAGTCAGACCTTCATAGGCGTAGACGCCGACGGCGGCCAAAAAGGCCAGCAGGCCGATGCTGATTGCAATGCGCATGCGTAGCTGCCTCTGCTGAGGGCCGAGGGCAACAGGGCACTTGCGCCGGTTTTCACGCCGCGGCGGTAGCCTTGGCCAGCGCCTGCCGTCCGGCTTCGGTCAGCTCGGAAAGCGTCGTCCTGCCGCTCTTGGCGCATTTGATGATGTATCTGGCAACGCGGCGGCGGGTGTCATGTTCCTCGCCGTGAGCTGCGTCTGCGCAAACGCGATCAAGCGCAGCGTTCATGGCGAAGAGCGTGCGTGAGTCAAACCGTTCCTCGATCATCGCAGCTCTCCTTTGCGACTCGCGGCTACTTGCGGAACGTCAGCCATTCGCTGACTTCCATCACAGTCTCGGTCTGTCTGGCCTTCTTCATCAGCATTTCGCGTTCCCGTCCCGGCGGCAGCTTGCGTGCCGCAATGCGCGAATCTTCGGCGAATTTCTGCAAGCGGTTTTCGAACGATCCGGGAGGCCGCGATCTTTTGCGCTTCTTCTTGATCATGCCGTCTCCGAGCTGGAACCAGCAATACTAGGCTTGTTCCCGGGATGCCGTCGTTAACCCATGACATCGGTCGAATTGAAAAAAACGCGCGCCCGAAATCGCGACCCAAAATCGAGACCTGAGATCGCGACCTGGGATCGCGAAGATCGCAGGAACGATCTTCGGTGCTCTGCGTAACACCCGTGCGTTCGCTGCTTTGCTCCCCGAAAGGCGGTGGACCACTCCGGTGACGGGCCTCGGCGAATTTGATCGCCGGGGCCCGCATGTCTTCAACCAAGGCAGCCAAGGCAACAAGAAGGACATAAGCAGTGGCACATTCCAATTAGGGCATCGTGAAAGACAACAAGGGGCAGGAGCAGCCGGCCGACAAGCAGCGCGCGCAGACCGCGCATAAGACCGACCCGCGAAGGTCGAATGCGCGCGAAGCGACGCGTGATCCGAAATTGAACGATGCCGACAAGACGCCGGGATCCGGCATGACATCGGACGACCGCGGCGATCCTCCAACGGGCTGAACGGCGTTCCGCTCTGCAGCAATCGCGGCAATGCGGCAGGAACGATGACCCGGGCCGACCGTTGGCGTCGAGGGATCAATGGAGAACTGACATGGCGATGGACGAGAAGGAGGTCGGAAACCTGATCGGCAGCGACAAGGTCGAGGGCACCGCGGTCTATGGCTCCGACGAGCGCAAGATCGGCTCGATCGAACGGGTGATGATCGACAAGAAGAGCGGGCGGGTGTCTTACGCCGTGCTCGGCTTCGGCGGCATTCTCGGTCTCGGCAACGACCATTATCCGCTGCCCTGGCAGTCGCTCAAATACGACACGAGGCTGGGCGGCTATGTCACCGGCGTCACCGAGAGCCAGCTGCGCGGCGCGCCGAAATACGGCAGCGAGCGCGAGTGGAATTGGTCCGATATCGGCACCACGCGCGCGGTGAACGACTACTACGGCGTGCCGTTCGTCTGAACGTCCCTTAGACGTCCCCCCGAGCCGGGGGACCCGTATTTCACCGGTGGTACCCACCGGGAGCCGAGGTGTGCGTGATGCTCGGGATGTAACCGTCGCATCCTTGGGACGTCTGTACACTAGTGAACATACGTCAATAGCTGTGCAAGGTAACATACGTAATTGAAGTCGGTCCTGCAGTTGCCCGATTAAACATGCGGGAGACCAATCGTTGGCGTCGCTAATCCGGAAATTGGAGCAGTTTGCACGGCTTTCGCCGGTAGACCAGGTCCTTCTCAATCGCGCGTCTACCGAGCGCGTCCGCCATTTTGGTCCGCGGGTCGACATCGTCCGCGAGGGCGAGAAGCCGAAGGACGTCCATCTGATCCTGTCCGGCTGGGCCTATCGCTACAAGCAGCTCGAGGACGGCCGGCGTCAGATCGTGGCCTTCTTTCTGCCCGGCGACATTTGCGACGTGAACGTCTTCATCCTGCGCGAGATGGATCATTCGATCGGTACCGTCACGGCAGTGTCGATCGCCGACCTCTCCCGCGAATTCTTCGACAAGGTCGCGGCCGGACATCCGCGCATCGTGACCGCGTTCTGGTGGGAAACCCTGGTCAACGCGGCGATCCAGCGCGAATGGACCATGAGCCTCGGCCAGCGAACGGCGCTGGAGCGGATGGCCCATCTGCTGTGCGAGATCTGGCTCCGGCTGCGTGCTGCAGGCCTGACCCAGGGCGACAGCTGTGATTTCCCGCTGACCCAGGGCGATCTCGCCGATGCCACCGGGCTCTCCAAGGTTCACGTCAACCGAACGCTGCAGGAATTGCGCGCCGGCGGCCTGATCGTACTCAAGGGAAAGACCCTGGTCGTCCCCAATCTCGAGCGGCTGATGCACGCCGGCCTGTTCAACCCGAACTACCTGCATATGGATCACGAGGGACGGCAGCTCGACGCCGCTGCGACGCCGACGGACGCGGCGGTCGGGTAGTAAGCGCTGCGCTCCGGTGCATGTCGAGAGCGTGCGGATGTATGGTTCACCGGCCGTTTAACATAGGCGGTGTCGTCCTGGCGAAAGCCGGGACGACAGTGGTGCATGTGGCGCGATCGCAGGGACGACAGTTGTATCTGTGGCGCAACCAACGGCTTGGTTTCACCCGTTCGCCGCCTTCACCACCACGAGGTTCTCGTCCGGCGTCGCCGGGTGGCGCTTGAGGTGATCGCGGCGCAGTGCGATCTCGTCGCGGACCAATTCGTAGCCGAGCTTGAACGTGTCCATTCCGTCGCCGGAAACGGTGCCGTCGCGCAGGCCGGTCACCGCGCCGCGCAGGATCGCCTCGAGCTCGTCCTGCAATTCGTCGAGATGCTCGGCGCAAGTGGCGTGCTCGACGCGCTCGCCGATGTCGAGGATCCTGCCCGCCAGCTCGCTGGCCTTCTCCGGTGCGACGCGGGTGATCTTGGTGTAGATCGCGGCGAAGATCGAGCCGATGATGCTGAGCGCGGCGGCAGCGAGATACATCACGTCGCTGTAGCGATCCATGAACGACTTGGTATCGTCGTTGATGTACTCGGCGGCGCCCTGATGGGCGACGATGAATGCGTCCTTGTCGGTCGCCGCCGGCTCGATCTTGGAGGCGAAGCCGTCGTCGAGCACAAGCTCCGACTTGTTCTCATAGATGATGCGCGCGAGCTCGGCGGCTGTCGTCGTGGACATCGAGGATTGCGCGACCAGCAGCCATTCCAGCCCGATGGTGTCGACCTCGTCATCGGGGATCGCCGGCGAGGACGACAGCATGCCGGTCGAGACCGTCTCCTCCGAAATCGCCGGGTATTTGCGCGCCAGCGCCTTGGCCGCGTCGATCGCATTCAGCGTGAAGCCGCCGGCGCGCTTGGCATATTGCTCGTAGGTCTTGTCCTTCACGATCTTCGAGGCGTGCTCGATCGCGATCACGGCGGCAAAGCCGGAGGTGAACAGCTTGTCGAAAGGCGTGTTCGGCGGCGCCTGCTGTACCCGCTGCGCCGCGTCGGGGCTGTCGGCAATCTCGAGCGCGCTGCGGACGAAATTGACGCTGTTCTCGCCGTCGCCGACGACCGCGATCCGCTTCTTCTTGAGCTCGCTCAGCGATTTGATCTTCTTGCCGCCGGGGCTGAGCACCAGCACCACGTCATGCTCGAGGATCGCGATGGCGCGGGCACGCGGCGGCACCCTTGCGTCGGTACGCAGGATGGCAAGCGAGGCGTCGCGGCGATCGAATTGCGCCAGCGCCTTGGCGTTGTCGGGGTTCGGCGCGATCTTCAGCCGCAGCCGCGACGAATTATTCTTCAGCACGATGGCGAGCCTGGCGGCGAATTTCGCCTCCGAGCCCTTGGCATCGCCGACCGCGAACACCAGCGTTTCGGAATTGCGCAGCCAGAGCCGGCCGCCGATCACGGTGACCGCGCTCAGGAGCAGCGTCAGCAGGGTGAAGACGATGATCTGCGCGCGGTTGGTCTTGACGACCGTTTTGGCGACCGGAGGGCGCGGCGGCGGCATCGGCGCAGGCGAGGGGGCTTCGGCACTCATGGCTGATTACCTGGCTCATCACCCGTCCGGGACGGCCCATTGCCGCGACCCGATCGGCGCGGCGCTGCCCGGTGAATCCGTAAATGGCTATAAAAGAAAGAAAATTTCCTATGTTGCCGACGATATACCTCCCCGGGGGGAATGCAAACCGGCCGCCGGCCGTAACCTTAATCTCGGCCGGCCTGCGCCGCGATGCCACATGACCATTGCCACTATCGACGGTCGGACCGAGATGTGATTTTCGAGGAGGCGCAGGTGCATTCCGGCGCCGGAGATGTCATAAATGAGACACGCTTCTGTTTGCGGAATTGTGCTGACGGCCTGACCCGGATTTCTTGCAATCACATTCATCGAAGTAAAAGGGCGTCAGCTTGTTGTTTCCCTCCATGTCATCGTCGGTGTCGGTTGGTGCCCTGGTGGGATGGATGTTGCTTCTCACCGCAAAGCACATCATCGCCGACTTCATGCTGCAGAACGCCTGGATGGCGATCGGCAAGGACCAGAAGACCGGCTGGGCGCTGCCGCTGCTGGCGCACTGCCTGGTCCATCTCGCGGTCGCCCTGGCGCTGATCCTGGTGGTGGCGCCGCGGTTCTGGTACGTCGCCTTCATTGACTTCGTGATCCACATCATCGTCGATCGGGCCAAGGGCATCTGCGCCTCGCATTTCGGCGTGACGCTGGAATCCGGCCACCCCTGGTTCTGGACCCTGATCGGGGTCGACCAGGCGCTGCACCACCTCACCGGCTTCGCGCTGTCGATCTACATGGCCGCGAACTGAGCGGCTCGCGCGCACCTTTCCTCCCGTCCTGAACCACGAATCCAGCCGGGTTGCGGCGGGCGGATGTGATTCGCGCGCAACGGGCAAGACCCTCCGGAAGCGACCGGAGGCCGTGGTTAACCTTTCGTTAGAGGATTACGCGGCATCTTCCCGATCGAGGGGGATTTGCAAATGTTTTCAAGCCGCGACGCCTTCGAGAACGATGCCTGCCCGGTGGCCGACGATCTGCTCGGCCAGATGTATCGCGCCAATCCGAACGGGCTCTCGTTGCTGGTTGCCAATGTCGCGCCCGATGTCAGGGCGAGGCTCGCGCTGTTCTGCTATCGCCGCAGCCATCTGCACGCGCTCGCGGTCGCGATCGCGTCGAGCTGCAGCGAGTGGGAGCTGGCGAATTCAGGCGGCCGTGTCGGCTCGACGCTCTACGCGCTGTCGCGCGAGCCGGCCCGCGCCGCCACCGTTTCGCATGGTGGCCGCAAGCCGATCACGCTGTCGACCAAGCCGCTGACGACCTTCGCGCCGATCGTCGATGACGAACTCGACGACGAGGACGTCAGCGACAGGGTCACGGCGTAACGTCTGGTTAGATCGGCTGCGCGCTCGCGATGAGCGGCAGCCCGTGCCGGCGCCGCGCCATCGCGCATTCCGCGTCGCCCGGCTGGCAGGTCCGGCATACTTCCGGCCGCACCGGATAGACCTCGCAGCGCGTTGCTTCTCCGACCCGGCCCGCTAGCGCCGAGCAGCGATCGCCCTCGCAGCGCATGCCTGATTGCCGCGCGTTGACGAATTGCGGTGGGATCAGATCGAGCTGCGCGTCGTCCTCGATGGTGAAGCGCGGCCAGTTCTCCGAATAGCTGCAGCAGGCGCCGCAGGACGGGCAGGGGCTTGTGTCGGTCGCGTTGTCGGCCATCAGGTGTCCCTCGGCGCTTCCCAGACCAGGCTGCGCCGCCAGCGCGCCCTGAGCAGGTCGCGCCGCTCCGGATACTTCTCGTCGTGATAGACCGCCGTGACCACGCGGTCGGTGCGGAAGCTGCGGAAATCCTTGCGCAGCTCGCACCAGGCGGCGAGCAGCCGCACCGCCTCGTGATAGCCGACCGCGATCGGCCAGATCGTGCGCTCGCTATCGCGGCCATGCTCGTCGCGATAGTTCAGCGTGATCTTCTTGCCCTCATGGATCTGGCTGCGGGTCCTGACCATGTCGATGCGGTCGGGCTCCCGGTTCCAGGCCGAGCGGGCCCGGCTTGCCGGCTCCAGCACGAACGGCCGCAGCCGGTCGGGCACGGTCTCGGCGATCTTGGCCATCAGGTCCTCGGCCGCGCGCGCCAGCGCCGGATCGGCGTGGCCGACCACCCACTGTGCGCCGAGCACGCAGGCCTCGATCTCGTCGGGTGTCAGCATCAAGGGCGGCAGGTCGAATCCCTTCTCCAGGATGTAGCCCATGCCGGCCTCGCCGCGGATCGGCACCCGCTGCTCGATCAGGCTGGCGATGTCGCGATAGATCGTCCGCTTCGACGTCTCGAGCTCGGCTGCGATTGCATCGGCGGTCAAAGGCTTACGGGTGCGGCGGAGCACCTGGATGATCTGAAACAGCCGGTCGGCGCGTCTCATGGCAACTCTCTCGATCGCTCTCTTGGCACGTGTCTTGTCGAGTGTCTCGGTAGCGGTTTTGGCAGCCGTCTTGACGAGTGTCTTGACGGGTCTCGTCGTCTCTCGGTGCGCAGGCTTTTCTGGGTCCCGTCCGGCTACTGCTGACAGCATGTTGGCAGCAGGTGGGGGCTATATCAGGACAACACCTCAAGTGAAGGGAATTTGTCCATGACGAATCTTGACGAACTCGGTTTCCGGCAGGCGCAAGGCTTTGCGCTGGAACAGCTGGTCACGGTCTACTCCACCTCCGGCGACCTGCGCTGGGCCCTGGTCGCGCTGATCGCACAGTCGATCAGCACGGTCTGGTCCTACGGGCGGGCACGGCTGGTCAAGCGCGTTCGCGGGGCGGTTCGCCGCCTCGCACCCGTCGGCCCGTTCGACAGTGAATGCCACTACTGCTGACACCATGCTGGCAGCAGGGGACAGCTAGCTTCAATTCACGACCACAGGCGATCGGGAGCTTCATATGATTACGCTTTTTGGCTTTGGCACGGGCTTCGGCTTGCCGGAAATCAGCCCCTTCGTGACCAAAACCGAGGTCCAGCTCAAGATGGCCGGGCTCGACTATCGCAAGGAGAAGGCGATGCCGCCGGCGTCTCCCAAGGGCCAGCTGCCGTTCATCGCCGACGACGGCGAGACGATCGCCGATTCGACCTTCATCCGCGCCCATATCGAGGGCAAATACGGCTTCGATTTCGACGCGCCGCTCAGCCTGCAGGCGCGCGCCCAGGCCTGGGCCTTCGAGCGCATGATCGAGCATCACGTCTACTGGGCGCTGGTCGGCGCGCGATGGGTCGACGACACCAATTTCGCCAAGGGGCCCGCGCATTTCTTCGACGGCGCGCCCGACCATATGCGTGACAAGATGCGCGAGGACGCCCAGTTCCGCGTTGCCGAGAATTATCTGCTGAGCGGACTTGGCCGCCACGGACCGGACGAAGACGTTGATCTCGCGATCCGCTCGCTGTTCGCGCTGTCGGTGCAGCTCGGCGACAAGCCGTATCTGATGGGCCATGCGCCGTGCGGCACCGATGCCACCGCGTTCGGCGCGCTGGCGGGAATCCTCACCCCGTTCTTCGATTCGCCGCTGCGCGAGCGCACCGAGAAGTTCGACAATCTCACCGCCTATGTCGGCCGGATGATGCGGCAATATTATCCGGAATTCGCCTGGGCGCCGCTGCAGCAGCAGGCGGCCTAAGCCGGCGCGGCAGGGGCGGGCTGGCCCTTCAATGCGGCCAGCTCCGCCTCGAGCTCGGCGATGCGCTGGTCGCGCGAGGCCAGCGCTGCCGCGACATCGGCCGCGTCGAACTTTTGCGGAATGTGCTGCGGGCAGTTGGTGTCCCACGCCGTGACCTTGAACAGGATCACCTGCTCGGGCCGCGCCCGGTAGCCCTGCGGCATCAGCGTGCGGGTCAGCGCCGGATCGTCCTCCACCACCTTCGCCTCGCCCCACAGCTTGACGCGGCGGCGGTGCGCGTAATCCATCACGAAGATATAGGCCTTGGCATTCTCCGAGAGATTGCCCTGGGTGATGAACTGGCGATTGCCGCTGTAGTCGGCGAACGCGATGGTGTGCTTGTCGAGCACCTTGATAAAACCCTTCGGTCCGCCGCGATGCTGGATGTAGGGCTGGCCGTCGGCCGAGGCGGTCGCGAGATAGAAGCTGTTCACCTCGCCGAGGAAGCCGGCGAGGTTCTCGTCGATCTCGCTGCGCCAGCCGCCATGTGCCTCGACTTCGGCGTAGGTGGCGCGTGAGCCCTTGCGGGTCTGGATCGCCTTCACCGCCGGACTGAATGCGACGTCGCTCGCATAGCTGTGACCATCTGACATCGGAGCCTCCCGTGACGGGCGCCTGAGTGGTTGTCCTCGCCGCTCAAGATGGACATTCCCAGATCGTAAGCAATCTTGTGCATTGACACTTCACTGTTGCCGATTATGCAATAGTGCCATGGACCGGATCGACGCCATGCAGGCCTTCGTCGCGGTGGCGGACCTCGAGGGGTTCGCCCCCGCCGCCCGCAAGCTCGGCCTGTCGCCGTCCGCCATCACGCGGCTGATCGCGGCGCTGGAGGAGCGGCTCGGCGCGCGGCTGCTGCAGCGGACCACGCGGCAGGTGACGCTGACGGACGCCGGCTCGCGCTATCTGGAGCGGGCGCGCCGGATCCTCGCCGATGTCGAGGAGGCCGAGGACGCGGTGGAGAACGAGCGCACCCGCCCCGAAGGGCGCCTGGTGATCTCGGCACCGTTCGGCTTCGGGCGGCTCCATGTCAGCCCGGTGGTGAGCGCCTATCTGAAGCGCTATCCCGGCGTCGGCGTCGACCTGCGGCTGTCGGATCGCAGGATCAATCTGGTCGAGGACGGCGTCGACCTCGCGGTCAGGCTCGGGCACCTGCCGGATTCGACGCTGGTGGCGCGGCATGTCGGCCGGATGCGCCGCATCGTGGTGGCGTCGGCCGGCTATCTCAAGCGTCGCGGCGAGCCGAAGCGACCGGCGGACCTCACCGCCCACGACACGATCCAGTTCGGCGCCATGACCGCGACGCCGGATTGGCGCTTCATGGAGGATGGCCGCGAAGTCCGCATCACCCCTGCGCCGCGCTTCACCAGCAACAGCTCGGACGCCGCCATCCAGTACGCCGAGCAGGACGGCGGACTGACCCGGGTGATGGCCTACCAGGCCGCCGAATCGCTGAAGGCGCGGCGGCTCCAGATCGTGCTCGCCGAGTTCGAGCAGCCGGCGGTGCCGATCCACGTCGTCTATCCGACGACGCGGCTGTTGTCGGCCAAGGTGCGGACCTTCATCGATCTCGTGACCGAGATCACCGACTGGTATTTCGACTAGCTCACCGGCGGCTTCTTCGGCACCACGCGGAAGGTGCCGTTGGCGCGCGCGATGGTCACCCCGTCGGCCTTGATCAGGCTCTGCGCGAAGCAGATCGTGCTGCCGGTCTTGATCACGTCGCTCTCGATCGCGAGCCATTGCCCGACATTGGCGGAGCCGACGAAATCGACCGCGAGCGAGATCGTCACGAACGAGGTGGTCCAGCCGGTCGCCTGGCCGCAGCTATAGCCCATCGCGTTGTCGGCAAGGGCTGCGATCAGGCCGCCATGGATCAGGCCGCGGCCGTTGGTATGCGGCCTCGCCAGCCGCAGGCCGATGATGACGGCACGCTCGGTCTTCTTCTGGTAAAGTGGCTCCCAGGGTTCGGTGAGCGGGCTCTTGCGGAACAGCGGCTCGAAGCCTTGAGGGACGTCTTGGGGATTGTCGGGCACGACTTGCGTATCGGTGGTCATCTGAAGCTCGCATATGACGTTGGGTTGACGCCATTGAACGCGATGTCGATGACGGTTTCACCGCCTACAAAGTTTTAAACGGGATTTGCACGGCTGTTTGAAGCTCGCTCGCGCCGGGTGCGGGATACAATGTCAGCATCGCGGCCGCTTCCCAACCGTGACGCAGTTCACGCGCATCCGGCCGCAGTTTGTGACATGCTCCGCGCCGCGTCCATGGCGTGAGGAGAGACCATGTCGGCCGAGACCCGCCTGACCTGCCTTCGCATTGCGCTCGTCGCGGTCGGTCTGATCGCGATTTTCGCTGTCTATCCGCTGTTCCAGCTCTGGCCGTCCGGCTGGTCCTGGGGCCACGGCCATTCGCATTACCCGATGATGATCGTCGGCATCTATGCGACGCTGGGCGTATTCCTGTTGCTCGCCGCGCGCGATCCGCTGCGGCACCGCAGCCTGATCTGGTTCGCGGTGTGGTCGAGCGTCGTGCATGGCGGCATCATGGCCGTGCAGGCGATCAGTGACGAGGCCGAGCGCGGTCACTTGCTGGGCGACATCCCGGCGCTGTTGCTGATCGCGCTGGTGCTGGCCTGGCTGATGCCGAAGCCGGCCGTTGCGGCTGCCTAAGCCCAGGCATCACGTCCCGTCATCCCGAGGAGGCGCGCAGCGCCGTTTCGAAGGATCGACGGCTACCGGCCGGGCCGTGCATCCTTCGAGGCTCGCTGCGCCGGCACCTCGAGACAACGGCGAAGCCTTTGCGCGGGATGACGAAGCCGGCAGTCGGTGATCAGAACGGCAGCCCCACGTAATTCTCCGCCAGCGAGGTCGACGCCGCCTTCGAGCTGACGAGGTAGTCGAGCTCGGCGATCTGGATGCGCGCGGCGAATTCGCCCTCGTCGGGAAATTTGTGCAGCATCGAGGTCATCCACCAGGAGAAGCGCACCGCCTTCCAGACCCGCGCCAGCGCGCGTCCCGAATAGGCATCGATGCCGGCGGAGGATTTCTCGTCGTAGTATTCGCGCAGCGCCTGCGACAGATAATGCACGTCGCTGGCGGCAAGGTTGAGGCCCTTGGCACCGGTCGGCGGCACGATGTGCGAGGCGTCGCCCGCCAGAAACATGCGGCCGAACCGCATCGGCTCGGCGACGAAGCTGCGCAGCGGCGCGATGCTCTTTTCGATCGAGGGGCCGGTGACGATCTCGTCGGCGGCCTTCTGGTCGAGGCGCCGCTTCAATTCGTCCCAGAACCGCTCGTCCGACCATTGGTCGACATGATCGTCGAGCGGGCACTGCACGTAATAGCGGCTGCGGTGGGACGAGCGCATCGTGCACAGCGCAAAGCCGCGCTCGTGGTTGCTGTAGATCAGCTCCGGCGAGACCGGCGGCGTCTCCGAGAGGATGCCGAGCCAGCCGAACGGATACACCCGTTCGTAGCTGGTGATCGCCGACGCCGGCATGCTGGCGCGGCTGATGCCGTGGAAGCCGTCGCAGCCGGCGATGAAGTCGCAGGCGATCTCGTGGGTGACGCCGTCCTTGACGTAGCTGACGCGCGGATGATCGGTATCGAAATCAAGCGGCTTGACGTCGGCCGCCGAGTAGATCGAGGTCAGGCCGGCCTCCTTGCGGGCATTCATCAGGTCGAGCGTGACCTCGGTCTGGCCGTAGATGGTCACGGTCTTGCCGGTCGAACCATGCAGGTCGATGCGGTGCCGTGCGCCGCCGAACGCCAGTTCGAGACCGTGATGGACGAGGCCCTCCTGGTGCAGCCGGGCAGCGGCGCCGACGCTCTCGAGCAGCGACACGGTGCCTTCCTCGAGCAGCCCGGCGCGAATCCGCCCCAGCACATAGTCCGGGGTCTGCCGCTCAAAAATGATGTTGTCTACGCCGAAAGTATGAAGTAGTTGCCCAAGCAACAGTCCGGCCGGACCTGCACCAATGATTGCTACTTTTGTCCGCAATACCTTGTCCTCCCGATCGGATAGGCTTTTAGCCGGTGCCCGCGCCGGCAACTTGCCAAGGCAACTATATCATATAACGGTTTTGGCAAGGCGGATTTGCGCGGGACCCGCGCGTTCGCCGCAGCGCAAGATGCGGTGGCGCGGGACCGGGCGGAGGGTGCGACGAGGCGTCCGCCCGGCGGATTTCATCTTGAATATCCGTCCGAATTAGATAACATGTTAAGTAATGAGCCGGGCACGAAGCCCGTCCTGGAGAGGAGGAGACGTGATGAGGAAGACAGTGTTGGCGGTGTTGATGGCCGCCGCCATCGTGCCGGCCGCGGGACCTGCCGTCGCGCAGGACAAGACCGTCAATCTCAAAGTGTCGCTATGGGTGCCGCCGGCGCATCCGCTGGTGCCCGCGACCCAGGCCTGGGCCGCCGACATCGAGAAGGCATCGGGCGGCACCATCAAGGTCACCGTGTTTCCGTCCGAGCAACTCGGCAAGGCGTTCGACCATTACGACATGGCGCGCGACGGCATCGCCGACGTCACCTATGTCAATCCTGGCTATCAGCCCGGCCGTTTCCCGATCGCGGCCGCCGGCCAGCTTCCGTTCACCTTCTCCGACGGCAAGAAGGGCACGCTGGCGCTGAACGAGTGGTATCACAAATATGCGCCGACCGAGATGAAGGACACCAAGCTGTGCTTCGCCTTCATCCACGATCCGGGCGCGCTGCACGGCAAGAAGAAGATCGTGCTGCCGAGCGACCTCTCCGGCGTCAAGGTGCGGCCCGCGCAGAGCACCATCGGCGAGATGGTCAAGATGTTCGGCGGCACCAATGTGCAGGCCTCCGCGCCGGAATCGCGCGACGCGATCGAGCGCGGCGTGGCCGACGAGATCACCTTCCCCTGGGGCTCGATCTTCCTGTTCGGCATCGACAAGGTGGTGAAGTACCACATGGACGTGCCGCTCTATTCGACGGTGTTCACCTACAACATGAACCTCGCCAAATATAATTCGATGTCGGCTGCCCAGAAGAAGGTGATCGACGATCACTGCACGCCGGAATGGGCCTCCAAGGTCACCGACCCCTGGACCGATTTCGAAGCCAATGGCCGCACCAAGATGAAGGCGCTGGAAGGCCACGAGGTCTATCCGCTGACTTCGGATCAGCTCGCCGAGTGGAAGAAGGCGGTCAAGCCGCTGCGCGACAGCTGGGCCGAGGCGGTGAAAAAGGCCGGCGGCGATGCGGCAAAGATCGATGCCGATCTGCAGGCCACGCTGAAGAAGTTCGAGGCAGGGATCTGATCCCGCTCCCCTTCACCTCTCCCCGCTTGCGGGGAGAGGTCGGATCGCATCGTCAGATGCGATCCGGGTGAGGGGGTACAGGTCTCACCGCATTCACGACTCGTGGAAGCAGCCCCTCACCCCAACCCTCTCCCCGCAAGAGCGGGGGAGAGGGAGCTCATCGAAGCAACGCATGACGCAATCTGCCGAAGTTTCCCCAGACGGCGCTATCACCGGCCCACCCGAGCCGGCGCGCAAGAATTTCATGGACCGCTTCATCGATTCGATCGAATGGGTCGCGGCCTTCTTCGTCGGCGTCGTCGCGCTCAACACCTTCACCGCGGTGTTCATGCGCAAATTCTTCGCGGTGACGATCCCCGACTACTACAATTTCGGCCAGTTCCTGCTCGGCATCCTGATTTTCTGGGGCATTGCGGCGACGAGCTATCGCGGCACCCACATCACCGTGGATCTGGTCTGGGCCAATGCCTCGCCGCGTTACCAGCGCTGGATCGACATCTTCGCGACGCTGGTGCTGCTGTTCGTGGTGAGCGTGCAGACCTACACGCTGGTCGACAAGGTGATCGACACCAGGAACAGCCATATCGTCACCATGGATCTCGGCGTGCCGGTCTGGCCGTTCTTCCTGGTGTCGTGGATCGGCGACGTCTCCGCGGTGCTGCTGATCGCGATCCGCACCTACCGCCTGATCTTCCATCCGGAAGATATCCATGACGCCAAGATCAAGACCGCGGAGTAGACGGCCATGAGTCTCGACCTCAGTCCCGAGACCGTCGCCGTCATCGGCTTTGTCAGCCTGTTCGTGCTGATGCTGCTCCGTGTCCCCGTCGGCATGGCGATGGGTCTCGTCGGCATCACCGGCTTTGGCTATCTCACCGGCTTCGCGCCGGCGCTCAAGCTGGTCGGCCAGACCACGATGCGTACGGTGACGGATTATTCCTTCGGCGTGATCCCGATGTTCCTGTTGATGGGCGCCTTCGTGTCCGTCTCGGGCATCAGCCGCGAGCTGTTCCGCGCCGCCAACACCTTTGTCGGCCATTGGAAGGGCGGGCTCGGCATTGCGACCATCGCCGCCTGCGGCGGCTTTGCCGCGATCTCGGGCTCGTCGGTCGCGACCGCCGCGACCTTCTCGGCCGTCGCCTATCCCGAGATGCGCCGCTTCGGCTATCCGCAATCCTTCGCCGCCGGCGTGATCGCGGTCGGCGGCACGCTCGGGGCGATGCTGCCGCCGTCCACCGTGCTCGCGGTCTACGGCATCATCACCCAGCAGGACATCGGCAAGCTGTTTATCGCGGGCGTGGTGCCGGGCCTGCTCGCGATCCTGATGCACATGATCACGATCGGCATCATCGGCGTGACGAGGCCCGGCTTCCTGCCGGCGGGAAAGAAGGCGTCGTGGCACGAGCGCTTCGTCGCGCTGCGTGACGTCTGGTCGCCGCTGCTGCTGTTCCTGTTCGTGATCGGCGGGCTCTATGGCGGCTTCTTTGTCCCGACCGAAGCCGGCGCGGTCGGCGCGGTGGGCGCCTTCATCATCGGTATCCTCCGTGGCAAGCTGACCAGGGAAGGCATCCTGCAATCGCTGCTGCAGGCGACGCGCACCGCGGCCGCCGTGTTCACGGTGCTGATCGGCGCGCTCTGCTTCGGCTATTTCCTCACCATCACCCAGACGCCGCAGCACGTCACCGAATTCCTCACCGGGCTCGGCATCGGCCCCTATGGCGTGCTGGCGCTGATCCTCCTGATGTATCTGGTGCTCGGCTGCCTGATGGACGCGATGGCGATGGTGATCCTCACCGTGCCGATCGTGTTTCCGGTGGTGACCGCGCTCGGCTTCGATCCGATCTGGTTCGGCATCATCATCGTCATGACGGTCGAACTCGGCCTGATCCATCCACCGGTCGGCATGAACGTGTTCGTGATCAAGAGCGTCATCAAGGACGTCAACATGTCGACGATCTTTGTCGGGGTGCTACCGTTCGTCATCACCGATCTGATCCGGCTGGTGATCCTGATCCTGTTCCCGCTGCTTGCGACCTGGCTGCCGCAGCGCATGATTGGTTAGGCCTATGAATCCCGAGCTTGAGACCAGATACGTCTTCACCATAACCGCCCGGATCGCGGAGGTGACGTCCGCCGGTGACATCGGCACCGGCGTCCGCCGCATCATTCCGATCGTCGGCGGCGAGGTGAGGGGCGAGAAGGTCAACGGCAAAGTGCTGGCGTTCGGTGCCGACTTCCAGATCATCCGGCCCAACGAGCTGATCGAGCTGGAGGCGAAATACGCCTTCGAGACCGACGACGGCGCCGTCGTCTATGTCGAGAACAAGGGCATCCGCTTCGGGCCGGTCGAGCTGTTGCAGAAGCTGAAGCGCGGCGAGCCGGTCGACCCGAAGCTGATCTATTTCCGCACCGTGCCGAAATTCGAAACCGGCGCCGAGAACTACCGCTGGCTGATGCAGCACATCTTCGTCGGCTCCGCCGCCCGCCACGCCGACCGGGTCGTGATCGACGTGCATCAGGTGCTTTAGTTTCGCACTCTTGCTCGTTTTACCCGCCGGGATCCGCCAACATTCGGTGTCGTCCCTGCGAAAGCAGGGACCCATACTCCGCGGCCTGTGTCGTGAACGGGACTCGTCGTTCCGTCATCGTCCAACAATAATCATTTGTGGTTATGGGTCCCTGCTTTCGAAAGCAGGGACGACGGGTGGGGGCGCGTATCAACTTCATCACCGTCACCCAGAGGAGGCCGCGCAGCGGCCGTCTCGAAGGGGCGATGGCCACCAGCCGTGCGCGCCCATATTGACTCTCCCGCTAATCGTTATAAAACATAACTATTCTGAACGGGAAACAATAACGCCATGGGAAACGCTGCCGGCGAGGGAGACGCTTCGCTGCTCAGGATCGAGACGCGAGGGGCGGTGCTGACGGTCGGGCTGAACCGTCCCGCCAAGCGCAATGCGCTGAACGACGGCATCATCCTGGCGCTGCGGGATTGCTTCTCCGCGATACCGGATGCGGTCGGCGCCGTCGTCATCCATGGCATCGGCGATCACTTCTCGTCCGGCCTCGACCTCTCCGAACTGACCGAGCGCGACGCCACCGAGGGCCTGGTGCATTCCCAGATGTGGCACCGCGTGTTCGACCGCATCCAGTATTGCCGCGTGCCTGTCATCGCCGCACTGAAGGGCGCGGTGATCGGCGGCGGACTGGAGTTGGCTTGCGCCGCGCATATCCGCGTCGCCGAGCCGTCGGCCTATTTCGCGCTGCCCGAGGGCCAGCGCGGCATCTTCGTCGGCGGCGGCGGATCGGTGCGGTTGCCGCGCCTGATCGGCGTGCCCAGGATGGCGGACATGATGCTGACCGGGCGGGTCTATTCGGCGACCGAGGGCGCCGCCTACGGCTTCTCGCAATATCTCACCGAGGCCGACGGCGCGCTGCCGAAGGCGCTGGAGCTTGCCGAGCGCGTCGCCGCCAATGCGCCGCTGACCAACTTCGCTGTGTTGCAGGCGCTACCGATGATCGCCGAGGCCAATCCGCAGACCGGCCTGTTGATGGAATCGCTGATGGCGACGGTGGCGCAGAGCGACAAGGAAGCCAAGAAGCGCATCCGCGCGTTTCTTGATCGCAAGACCGCCAAGGTGAAGCCGACATGAGCGCCGCGCCGTCTGCGACCACTGCGAGCGCGCATCCGCTGCGCCCGATCTCGTTCGGCAATCCCGACGTCACCGTCGAGCGCCGCGACGACGGCACGATCTACCTCCGACCGAAGCTCAGCCTCGCCGATTTTCCGGTTCGCCTCACCGATCGCCTGCACCACTGGGCGAAGGCCGGGCCGAACCGCGTGTTCATGGCCGAGCGCGCCGCCGGTGGCGGCTGGCGGCAAATCACCTACGTGCAATTGCTCGAGGCTATCAGGCGCATCGCCTCCGCCTTGATCGCGCGCGGATTGTCGGCCGAGCGGCCGATTGCGATCCTGTCGGGCAATTCGATCGATCATGCCCTGGTGGCGCTCGGCGCGCTCTATGCCGGCGTTCCGTTCTGCCCGGTGTCGCCGGCCTATTCGCTGGTGTCGCGCGACTATGGCAAGCTCAGCTTCGTCATCAAGCTTCTGACGCCGGGCCTCATCTTTGTCGACGATGCCGACAAGTTCGCCGACGCGCTGCGTGCCAATGTCGGATCCGATGTCGAGATCGCCGCGAGCCGCGGCACCGTGCCCGGCCGTGAGGTGACGCGCCTTGCCGGTCTCCTGGCGACGCCGGAAGACCCGCGCCTCGATGCGGCCCATGCGGCAATCGGTCCGGACACGATCGCGAAATTTCTGCTGACGTCGGGGTCGACCGGCAATCCCAAGGCCGTCATCAACACCCAGCGCATGATCTGCGCTAACCAGGTGATGCTGCGCGAGACGCTCGCATTCCTCAAGGACGAGCCGCCGGTTATCGTCGACTGGCTGCCGTGGAATCACACCTTCGGCGGCAATCACAATGTCGGGCTGACGCTCTATAACGGCGGCTCGATGTATCTCGACGAGGGCAAGCCGATGCCCGGCGGCATCGAGGAGACCGTGCGAAACCTGCGCGAGATCTCGCCGACGGTCTATTTCAACGTGCCCAAAGGCTATGAATCGCTGCTGCCCTATCTGCGCGACGACGCCGGTCTGCGGGCAAAATTCTTCGCCCGGCTGCATGCGATGTTCTTCTCCGGCGCCGCGCTGTCGCCGTTCATCTGGAACAGCCTCGATGCGCTCGCAGTGCAGGAGAAGGGCTATCGTGTGCCTGTCCTGACCGGCCTCGGTGCCACCGAGACCTCGCCGTTCTTCATGTCGGTGCGGCCCGATACCAGCCGCTCCGGCCATGTCGGGCTTCCGGTGTCGGGCAATGATGCGAAGCTCGTTCCGAACAACGGCAAGCTTGAGGTCCGCGCCAAAGGCCCGAACGTGACCCCGGGCTACTGGCGGCAGCCCGAGCTGACCGCCAAGGCGTTCGACGAGGAAGGCTTTTACAAGTTCGGCGACGCGCTGAAGCCTGCCGACGCTGGTGATCTCGATGCCGGTTTCGATTTCGACGGCCGCATCGCCGAGGATTTCAAGCTGGCGAGCGGCACCTGGGTCAGCGTCGGACCCTTGCGGGCGCGTTTCGTCGGCACCTGCGCGCCGCTGGTGCGCGACGTCGTGATCGCGGGGCTCAACCGCGACGAGCTCGCCGCGATCGTGATCCTCGATCTCGACGGCTGCCGCCTGATCAATCCGCAGCTCGCCTCTGGCGACATCGCGGCCGCGGCCAATGATCCGCTGGTGCGGGCGGCCTTCCGCGAGCGCTTCGCGCGCGTCCTGGCCGGCGCCACCGGCTCGTCGAACCGGATCGCGCGCGCGATCCTGCTCGACACGCCGCTGTCGATCGATCGCGGCGAGGTCACCGACAAGGGCTCGATCAACCAGCGCGCGGTGCTGGAGCATCGCACGGACATCATCGAAGCGCTTTATGCGCCGGTGCCGCCGGCATCGGTGATCACACTCGTCTAGTTCTCGAACAGGAGAAAGCCATGCAGTTGAAGGACCAGGCCGCCATCGTCACCGGCGGTGCATCGGGATTGGGCGCTGCGACCGCGCGCCGTCTCGCCGCGCAGGGCGCCAAGGTCGCGGTCTGCGATCTCAACGCCAAGCTCGCCGAGAGCGTCGCGGCGGAGATCGGCGGCATTCCCGTCGTCTGCGACGTCGCCGACGCTGCGGCGGCCGAGGCCGCGGTGGCCGCCGCCGCCAAGGCGCACGGCCCCGCGCGCGTGCTGGTGAACTGCGCCGGCATTGGGGTGGCAAAACGCGTGATCGGTCGCGAGGGGCCGATGGCGCTGGGCGACTTCGACAAGGTGATCAAGGTCAATCTGATCGGCTCCTTCAACATGTTGCGGCTTGCGACCGCTGACATGGCCAAGCTCGAGCCGCTCGCAACCGGCGAGCGCGGCGTCGTGATCTCAACGGCCTCGGTCGCGGCCTATGACGGCCAGATCGGGCAGGCGGCCTATTCGGCATCGAAGGGCGGCATCGTCGCGATGACGCTGCCGATCGCGCGCGAGCTCGCGCAATTCGGCATCCGCGTTCTGACCATCGCGCCCGGCCTGTTCATGACGCCCCTGCTGGCCGGCCTGCCGCAGGAAGCGCAGGATTCGCTCGCCGCCGCGATCCCGTTCCCGCGCCGGCTCGGCCAGGCCGACGAGTTCGCCTCGCTGGCGCTGCACATGATCGACAACCCCTATCTGAACGGCGAAGTGGTGCGGCTCGATGCCGCGCTCCGGATGGCGCCGCGCTGAAGCATGATCCGGAAGAGCATGAACGCCCTTCCGGATCGCTCATGCTCGATCGAGGATAAACCATGTTCGTCAATCGGCGCGACGTGCAGATCCAGTGGGGCGATTGCGACCCCGCCAACATCGTCTATTACCCGCGCTATTTTGCGATGTTCGACGACTCGACCTCGATCATGTTCGAGGCCGCCGGTTGCTCGAAGCAGGACCTCGTCCACAAATACGGCCTGGTCGGCATTCCCATGGTCGACACGCGGGCGAAATTTCACATCCCGTCGACCCATGGCGACTGGATTACCATCGAGAGCCGGATCGAGAGCATCAAGCGCTCGAGCTTCGAGGTGGTGCACCGCGTGTTCAAGGACGAGGCGTTGGCGATCGAGGCGTTCGAGACCAGGGTGCTGGTCGGCCGCCACCCGGACGATCCCGCCAAGCTGAAATCGGCGCCGTTTCCGCAGGAGATTATTGACCGCTTCATGAAGGGCTGACTCGCACCCCCTCATGACTCGACTTTCGGAGCATGATCCTCTCGGAAAACCGGTTTCCACTTTTCCGGATCATGCTCTAAAGAAGGGGCTGAATTGGCCCGCAAAACCGGTTTAAACCCAAAAAACTTAACTGCAGGGAGGAATGAATGAGGAAGGCCACTCTCGCCGCCGCGGTGCTCGCGGCAGCCATCGCGCTGCCGGGCGCGCCCGCACTGGCGCAGACCAATGAAATCACCATCGGCATCTCGATCTCGACCACGGGGCCCGCCGCGGCGCTCGGCATTCCCGAGCGCAACGCGCTCGATTTCGTGCCGAAGGAGATCGGCGGCGTACCGCTGAAGCTGATCGTGCTCGACGACGGTGGCGATCCGACGGCCGCGACCACCAACGCGCGGCGCTTCGTCACCGAGTCCAAGGCCGACATCATCATGGGCTCCTGCACCACGCCGCCGTCGATCGCGGTGTCGACGGTCGCCAACGAGGCCGGCATCCCGCATTTCGGCCTCGCGCCGTTCCCGATCAACGAGGCGCGCATGAAGTGGTCGGTCGACCTGCCGCAGTCGATTCCGATCATGGGCAAGGTGCTCTACGAGCACATGAAGGCGCACAACATCAAGACCGTCGGCTATATCGGCTATTCGGATTCCTACGGCGACCTCTGGGTCAACGACTTCAAGGCGCAGGCCGTGCCGATGGGCTTGACCATGACCGACGAGGAGCGCTTCGCGCGTCCGGATACCTCGGTCGCCGGCCAGGTGCTGAAGCTCGTCGCCGCCAATCCCGACGCCATCCTGGTCGGTGCTTCCGGCACCGCTGCGGCGCTGCCGCAGACCGCGCTGCGCGAGCGCGGCTACAAGGGTCTGATCTACCAGACCCACGGCGCCGCCAGCATGGACTTCATCCGCATCGCCGGTGCGGCCGCGGAAGGCGTCATCATGTCGGCCGGCCCGATCATGTCGCCGGAAACCCAGCCCGACAGCGCGCTGACCAAGAAGCCCGGCCTCGCGCTGAACACGGCCTATGAAGCCAAGTACGGCGCCAACAGCCGCAGCCAGTTCGCCGGCCACTCGTACGATGCCTTCGAGGTGATGAAGCGCATCATCCCGGTGGCGCTGAAGACCGCCAAGCCCGGCACGCCGGAATTCCGCGAGGCGATTCGCAAGGCCTTCATCTCCGAGAAGGAGATCGTCGCGACCCAGGGCGTCTACAACTGGACCGAAAAGGATCGCTACGGCCTCGACGACCGTTCGCGCATCCTGCTGACGGTCAAGGACGGCAAATACGTCCCGGCGATGTGAGCTGGACGCAATCTCTGAAACGAAGAAGCCGGTCCTGATAAAGGGCCGGCTTTTTCTTACCCTCCCCTGGAGGGGGAGGGTCGCTTCGCATCGCAAGTAGCGATGTGAAGCGGGGTGGGGTGGTGGTCTATCGCCGCCGGTAGTGCTTCAGCGGCACAGCTTCCGCTTCGCGAGCGCCATAGAGCTCGACATAGATCCGTTCGAGCACGGCATTCAAATCCTCACTGACCTCCGAATTCCAGAACCTGACGACGCGATATCCTTCCCGCTCCAGCCACTCTTGTCGCGCACGATCGCGCTTCGCCACTTTATCGTCGTTGTGGTGTCCACCGTCCAACTCGACGATGAGTCGCTTGGCCGGGCAGAAGAAATCGACGACGTAAGGGCCAATCGGTGCCTGCCTTCGAAAATGCGTTCCGTCCGTTGGCAGCTCTCTCAGCGCGCGCCACAGGATTCGTTCATGCGGCGTCGTGTTGGCGCGCAGCTCTTCGCGGCGGCTCTGCGGATTGATGTTGAGACCATTTGTGTGGCTTGACCCCACCCCGATCGCACCCGCGATGCTGCGCATCGCGCGCGCAATCGACCCTCCCCCTCCAGGGGAGGGTGAAGTGGAGCGCAATCCTTGCGCGAATGCAAGCGCGGTCAGAAATCATTTCCCGGAAGGCGCACCTGCCTTCATCCTTCCCTGGAGGGGGAGGATCGCCGCGCATGTAATGCGCGGCGAGGTGGGGTGACGGTCTCTCCGCGATGGAGTTGCGCGTCCTAAATCGCACTCTCGCCTTCGTGCTGGAAGCCGAGATAGCTCGCGGCGACGCCCTTGTTGGCGGCGATCTCCGTCGCGGGGCCTGACAGCACGAACTCGCCGAGCTCCATGACATAGGCGCGGTCGGCGATCTGCAATGCGGCCTGGGCGTTCTGCTCGACGAGGAGCACCGAGACGCCGGCGGCGCGGAGCTCGCCGACGATGCGGAAGATGTCGGCGACGATGATCGGGGCGAGGCCGAGGCTCGGCTCGTCCAGCATCAAGAGCTTCGGCGCGCCCATCAGCGCGCGGCCCATCGCCAGCATCTGCTGCTCGCCGCCGGACAGCGTTCCGGCAAGCTGCTTGCGCCGCTCCTTGAGCCGCGGAAACAGCGTGTAGACCCGCTCCAGCGAGGCGGCCGCGACGGCCTTCGCGATCCGGAACGCGCCGAGCTCGAGATTGTCCTCGACATTCATGGTGCCGAACAATTCGCGATGCTCGGGCACCAGGCTGAGGCCGGTGGCGACGCGGTCCTCGATATCGAGCGGCGCCATGTCGACGCCGGCGAAGCTGGTGCGCCCCTTCAGCGGCAGCACGCCCATGATGGCGTTGAGCAGCGTGGTCTTGCCGGCACCGTTGGCACCGATGATGGTGACGATCTCGTTCTGGGCGACGTCGAGCGATACGCCGCGCACCGCCTCGACCTTGCCGTAGGAGATGTGGACGTCAGTCACCGATAGCAGCGCACTCATGCGGCGGCTCCGAGATAGGCCTTGATCACGTCGGGGTTGCGCTTGATCGCGGCCGGCGTGCCCTCGGCAATCTTGGTACCGAAATCCAGCACCACGATGCGGTCGGCGAGATCCATCACGAACCCCATGTCGTGCTCGACCAGCAGCACCGACATGCCGCCGTCGCGCAATTGCCGGAGCAGCGCGGCGAGCCGCTGCTTCTCCATGTGGCGCAGGCCGGCGGCCGGCTCATCAAGCAGCAGCAGCATCGGATCGACGCACAGCGCGCGGGCGATCTCGACGATGCGCTGCTGTCCGAGCGACAGCGAGCCCGCCAGCTGGTCGATCTGGTCCGACAGGCCGACGCGCGCGATCTGCCGCGCGGCTTCCGCCAGCAGCTTCGCCTCGTCGGCGCGGTCGAGCCGCAGCATGCTGGAGATCGCGCCGGAATTGCCGCGCAGATGCGCACCGATCGCGACGTTCTCGAGCACGGTCATGTCGGGCACCAGCTTGACGTGCTGGAAGGTTCTGGAAACGCCGAGCTTGACCACCTCCTGGGGCGGCGCGTTCTCGACTTCCTTGCCGAGCACGGAGATCTTGCCGCTGGTTGCGGTCAGGACGCCGGTGATCAAATTGAAGGTCGTGCTCTTGCCGGCGCCGTTCGGACCGATCAGCGCGACGATCTCGCGGGCGTTGACGTCGAACGAGACGTCGTTGACCGCGAGCACGCCGCCGAACTGCTTGCGCGCCTTGTCGATGTGCAGAAGAACCGGAGACGTCCCAGGCGCCCGTTCACGGTGCTCCAGCTTCACCGATGTGTCCAGGGTCTTGCGGGCGGGCTTGAACGGCAGCCGCGACATCAGCCAGGGCCAGACGCCCTGAGGCGCGAGCTGCAGCAGCAGCACCAGCATGATGCCGAACACGATGGTCTCGAGCTGGCTCTGGCCGCCGAAGATGTAGGGCAGGTAGCTCTGCAGCACCTCCTTGAGGATCACGACGATGCCGGCGCCGAGCACGCCGCCCCAGACGTAGCCCGCGCCGCCGACCACGGCGATGAACAGATACTCGATGCCGGCCTGCGCGCCGAACGGCGTCGGGTTGGCGGCGCGCTGGAAATGCGCATACAGCCAACCGGACAGGCCGGCCAGCACCGCGGCATAGATGAACACCAACAGCTTGGCGCGGGGCGTCTGCACGCCGAACGCTTCCGCCGCAACATGGCCGCGCCGCAAGGCGCGGATCGCGCGCCCGGTGCGGGAGTCCAAGAGGTTCATGGTGAGCAGCGCGGACAGCAGCACCGCGACCCAGATCGCGTAGTAGATCGCATCCGGGCTCAGCATCTTGAACGAGCCGATCGACAGCGGCGGAATGCCCGAGATGCCGTCGTTGCGGCCGAGGAATTCGAGCTTGCTGAACAGATAGAACAGCCCGATGCCCCAGGCGATGGTGCCGAGCGGCAGATAATGGCCGGATAGCCGCACCGTGACGATGCCGAGCAGCACGGCGGCGATGCCGCTGACCAACAGCGAAGCCGGCAGCGTCAGCCAGGGCGAGACGCCGTAGGCGGTGGTCAGCACCGCCGTGGTGTAGGCGCCGAACCCGCAGAACGCGGCCTGGCCGAACGAGGTCAGGCCGCCGACGCCGGTGAGCAGCACGAGACCCATCGCGACCAGCGCGGCGAGGCCGATATTGTCGAGCAGCACGATCCAGAACGGCGGGATGCCCGGGACAAGCGGAATCACCGCCATCACGAGCGCGAAGATGATGAGGGGAAGGCGCTGCGTCATCGCGCTCAATCCTTCTCTTCTTCGACCTCGGGCGCCGCGAGCGAGCGCAACACGAGCACGGGGAGGATCAGCGTGAACACGATGACTTCCTTGAAATTGCTGGCGTAGAACGACGAGAAGGCCTCGACGATGCCGACCACGATGGCGGCGACCGCGGTCAGGGGATAGCTGACCAGGCCGCCGATGATGGCGGCGATGAAGCCCTTCAGGCCGATCAGGAAACCGGTGTCGTAATAGAGCGTGGTGATCGGCACGATCAGGATGCCGGAGATCGCGCCGATGACGGAGGCGAGCAGGAACGCGATCTGGCCGGACAGCGTGGTGCGAATGCCGACCAGGCGGGCGCCGAGGCGGTTGACCGCGGTGGCGCGCAGCGCCTTGCCGGTCTTGGTGTGGCCGAAGAACAGCCACAGGGCGACGATGAAGCCGATCGTCAGGCCGTAGACCGCAAGGCTCTGCCCGGTGAAGCGCAGCGGGCCGGCGGTTACTGCGGCATTCGACAGCGCAGGCGCGCGCAGGCCTTCGGCGCCGAAGAACACCAGGCCGAGGCCCTGTAGCGCCAGATGGCAGCCGACCGAGGCGATCAGCAGCACCAGCACGGAGGTGTGCGCGATCGGCTGGAACGCGATGCGGTAGAGGAACAGCCCGATCGCCGCCACGATCAGGAGCGCGAGCGCGATGTTGACGGCGATCGGCGTGCCGGGACCGACCAGCGCATAGATCAGACCGAGCAGCGCGACGGGAAAGGCGATGTTGAGCGCGACCGAGCGGATCACCAGCCGCGCATGCAGCGCGTTGCGGGCGAAGAACAGGTCGAGGGCGAAGGCGACGAGGCCCATCGCGACCGCAAGCCGTGCGGTGCCGGGCACCTGGCCGGTCGCCAGCATGGCGTAGCTCAGCGCGCCGTAGGTGACGAATTCGCCCTGCGGGATCAGGATCACCCGCGTGACCGCGAACACCAGCACCAGGGCCAGCCCCAGCAGTGCGTAGATCGCGCCATTGGTGATGCCGTCCTGCAGCAGGAACAGCATGATCGTTGTGTTCAAGGCCGAGCGCTCCCCCTCAAGCGTCGGACCGCCTCAACCGGTCGTGCCGGTCAGGTCGGCCGATATCGGCTGTTGAAAGCTGCCGACATTTGATATAGTCCATAACAATTATTAGATATAATCTCAAGGTCCCCGAGTGTCGTGCGGGATTCTTGTAGCGGGATTGCGAGCCTGGAGCGATGACTGTTTCCAAGACCGCCACCGATGCCCTTCGTTCGTCGCGGGCCCTGCGCAGGGAACCGGCCGATTCTGCCGGGGACGACAGCATGCTGCAACTGGGCGAACTGTCCGGATTGCTCGGCTATTCGTTGAAGCGCGCGCAGCTCAGGGTATTCGAGGACTTCCTGCGCTGCGTCGCGCCGCTGCAGCTGACGCCGGCGCAGTTCTCGGTGCTGCTTCTGCTCGACAAGAATCCGGGCCGCAACCAGACAGAGATCGCCAACACGCTCGGCATCCTCAGGCCGAATTTTGTCGCGATGCTCGACGCGCTGGAGAGCCGCGACCTTTGCGCGCGGATGCGCTCCACCAACGACCGCCGTTCCCACATCCTCGTCCTGACCGACAAGGGCCGCGCCGTGCTGGCGCGCGCCAAGAAGCTGGTCGCCAACAAGCACGAGGCGCGGCTGATCGAGGTGCTCGGTCCGGCCAACCACGCCGCGCTGCTGGAGATGCTGGCGAAGCTCGCGCAGGAGTTTTGAGGGGGCGTGACGGCCCGTCCGCTCGCAATGACGCGTTGGGTTGACACATATCCGGCATGCGGGCGCCGCCAGGCGGCGAACAATCGCGGTCTAAAGCTTGTAGCCGATGTTCCGCAGCAGATCCTTCCGCCACGCAATGTCGGCGTCGGTTTCGACACCCAGCGGCGAGGCGCCATCCACCACGCCGAGCACGCCGCGCCCGAGCTCCGTCTGCGCGACGATCACCTGTGTTGGATTGGCCGTCGAGCAATAGATGCGGCAGACCTCCGGCACTGCGCGCACCGCCGGCAGCACGTTGACGGGAAAGAACCCGTCGCCGAGGAAAATCAGGAAGGTGTGACCGGCGCCGATCGCCAATGCGTTGTCGCGTGCCAGGGCGAGCGAGGCGTCGTCGTTACCGGAGCAGCGCACCAACCGCTTGCCGGAGGCCTCGCAGAAAGCCAACCCGAAGCGGATGCGCGGAACCGTGCCCACCAGCGCTTCGTGAAGGTCTTCCACGGTCTTGATGAAATGCGACTGGCCGAAGATGAAGTTGGTCTCATCCGGCTTGACGATGGGCACCACGGTGAGTTCCATGGCTTCGCTCCTGCACGCGAACTCCCCAATCCATGGTAGGCCGTCGGAGGGCGTTTGCAAGCGGCCACAGGCGCTCAAATGTGCCGGCTGTTGCTTCGGCTCACGCCGATCAGCGTCCGTACTCACGACGGCTCTCAAGGGGGGACCGGAAATCGCCGGGAGGTTGCGCGCCGAAGGGCGGCAATTGTGGTATCCTCCGTCAAGCGCGATGGCCCGTATGTTGCCCGGCCCCTCGCAAATGGCCGCGAAGCGTACCGAGCGTTGCTAACGGATCTGAAGGGAGCGCTTCCGGGGGCTCGAGGAGGATCAACGCCGTGAAGCGGGACTTCGACCTCATCGTCTATGGCGCGACGGGTTACACCGGGGGTCTCATCGCCGAATATCTGGCGACATCCTATCGCGGCGACGATGCTCCGTCCTGGGCAATTGCGGGACGCTCGACCGACAAACTCCAGAAAGTGCGTGCCGACATCGGCGCACCGGACGATTTGCCGTTAGTGAAGGCGGATGCCGCCGAGCCGGCCAGCCTGCGTTCGATGTGCGAGCGCGCGACCGTGGTCGTCACCACGGTCGGGCCCTATCAGCTTCACGGTCCCGAGCTAGTGGCGGCATGCGCGGCCACCGGCACGGCCTATGTTGATCTTTGCGGCGAACCGGGCTGGATGCGGGCTATGATCGACGCCCATCACGAAGAGGCAAAACGGACCGGCGCGCGCATCGTCTTCTCCTGTGGCTTCGATTCCATCCCGTTCGATCTCGGTGTGCTCACGTTGCAGGAGAAGGCGCGCGAGAAATTCGGACGCCCGGCGCGGCGGGTGAAGGCCCGTCTGCGCAAGGTGAGGGGTGGCATGTCTGGCGGCACCGCGGCGAGCGCTCAGGCGACGCTGGCCGCCGCGGCGCGCGACCCGGCCCTGATCCGGCTGCTGACCGATCCCTTCGCGTTGACGCCGGGCTTCACTGGGCCGTCTCAGCCGTCGGGCCTCGTCCCCGAATATGACACAAGCATGCACGCGTGGCTCGTGCCGTTCCCGATGGCGCCGATCAACACCAAGAACGTGCACCGCACGAACTTCCTGTTGGGCCATCCCTACGGCAGGGACTTCGTTTATGACGAGATGATGGTGGCGCCGGGACTTGGGGACATCGCGAGCGTGACGACGGAGACGTTCGCCACGGTGGTGTCCTTGTTCGGGACCGGCGGTCTCAAACGCGGCGCAGGCCCGACCCGGGAAGCGCGCGAGAGGGGCTTCTACGACATCTTCTTTCTGGGCGAGGTGCCGGATGGCGGACGGGTGGAAGCCGTTGTCACCGGCGACCGCGATCCGGGCTATGGCTCGACAAGCAAGATGATCACCGAAAGCGCTCTCTGCGTCGTGCGTGACGTGCAGGGTGAGGGCGGCATCTGGACGCCGGGCGCGCTGATGGGGCCGGCCTTGCGCAAGCGTCTAAAGGAGCGCGCCGGCCTCACTTTCAGTGCGCGTTGAGGTCACGCACGCAGTCGGCAGGTATAGCAGCCCGTTCGGCTAAAAAAGCGACTAGAGCATTTTCGGTTCTGATTGAATCAGAACCGAATCTCTAGATTCTTGTTTTGACGCGTTTTCTTCACGCGAACCGGTGCCCACTTCGCTCGAAAACGCTCTAGAGGGCGATCATACGATCTTCCGCTACGATACTTGAGCTTGGCTCCGACTCTTCTGCTTGCAAGGAAGGCAACCCTAATCCAGGGCCAAGCAATTGACGGCAGCGAAGCAGCGCCGCAAATCCGGACAGTGCGTCGAGACTGGTCCGAAGCAGCATCGGTAACTCGCTCGGCTGTTTCATTGTCGCACGGACCAGCGCGGCGAGATCGATCGTCCCGTTTGCACGCACTGCGGACAGGGCGGCGGCAGGAAGCTGCCGACCGGCCGGATCCATGATCACGCGGACGGCAGTCATAGGGAGGCCGCGCGCTGCAGCGACACTCGCCGCCACATGGGATTCGTTATCGACCGCCAGCGCGCCTGTACTCATATGCAGCGAGCGCTTCGCTTCTGGATGCATGGCGACCGTGGTCACACCAGCAATAGGGCCATAAATCGAACCGGGGATGAGTCGAAGCAAGGCTTGCGACCAGTCCCGATCAGTGAAGAGCTGAATCGTTTCCGAAACGATCGTCGATGCTACGACGCATGCGCCTGCCGGGAGGTCGGGCGAAAGGCCGCCCGCGACGCCAAAGCTGATAAGACCGTAGCAATCCTCAGCAATTGCCGACGCGAGAGACTCCGCGAGCGTGCTGCCATCGCCACTGCAGATCGCCTGCGTATGCAGGTCTGCAGCGATCCGCGCCTCAAACGCAAGTCCCGTGACTCCAATCACCGCTGCCATGAGTCCGCTCCCCGGATGCCGCGCTGGACGGCGAGTGTCCGCGCGTGCGGGTCGTATCAGGAGTGTTCTGCTCCAACGCCAAATCGCAAATGACTAACGAGTTAGTTTCTGACGGATATGTTAGCTGCTTTGTTTTGGCGCCGTGATAAATGCTGCCTAGGGCCGGGATCCGTGGCGAGCGTGAGATCGTGCCGGAAGCTGCAACAGCGCACTTGACGAGCCAAATCGGCGACCTCACGAGACGCGTGCCGATGCAATGTCCGCCGCGTCTCCAAGTCATCGTGCGGAACGATTTGGAGCGTTGTCCGCGCTGGCAGTTCGCCTTCGCGAGCGAGCGCAAGGATCATCGATACTATGAGTTGGTCGAGGATACCCTTCATCCCGAGTTCGATTACCGGTATTTCCTCATCAAAGATGCGGTTGATCAGGTTTGTGCTGTACAGCCATTCTTCCTAATGGACCTGGATTTGCTGGCCGGTGCGAGCCCGCGGTTTGGCGTACTCATCGACGCCATTCGCCGGATGTGGCCAGGTTTGATGCGCGCCCGTGCGCTCATGGTCGGGTGCGTCGCAGGGGAAGGTCATCTTGACGGGGACGAGGCCTGCCATCGAGGCTGCGCGGAACTGCTGGCCTCTACGATTGCAATACATGCTCGCAGGCTCGGGGCGCGGCTGATCGTGCTCAAGGAGTTTCCGGCGCGATACCGACCTATCCTCGACTGTTTGGTCGCTCACGGCTTCACCCGCATCCCCAGCCTGCCCATGACCAGGCTTTGCATCGATTACGCCAATTTCGATGACTATATGAATCATACGCTCAACAGCGCAACCCGCAAGAAACTCCGCAAGAAGTTTGAGGCGACAGCGCGGGCCTCTCCATCCGTCGAGATGAACGTCGTCAACGACGCGACGCCGGTGATCGCGCAGATCTATCCATTGTATTTCCAAGTCTATCAGCGTTCGAAACTGCACTTCGAGAAGCTGACGGAACAATACTTCTGCGACTTGGGGCGGCGGATGGGGGACAAGGTCCGCTTCTTCCTCTGGCGTCAGAACGAGCGGATCGTCGCGTTTGCCGCATGCATGGTACATGGTGACGCGATCTATGCGGAGTACATAGGTCTCGACTACGATGTCGCCTTAGACCTGCACCTCTATCATTATGTGTTTCGCGACATGGTGAGCTGGGCAATCGCCAACGGGTACAAATGGTTTCGCAGCAGCGGGCTGAACTATGATCCAAAGCTGCACCTGAGGCACTTGCTTGATCCGATCGACTTATACGTTCGGCACACCTCCGCGCCGATCAACTCAGTGTTGAAGCGCATTTTGCCGGTGCTCGAGCCGACGCGATATGACGAGACGCTTGCGAAGTTTCGTAACTATCAGGAGCTTTGGGCGCAGCCCGAGACTGGCCTTGGGTCCGTCGAGGATACGGCCTAATCCACCAAAATCACCCGCACGTCATTGACGTTGGTCAGCGTCGGGCCGGTCAGGAGCAAATCCCCGGTCTGGGCGAAGAACCCCGTCGCATCGTTGTTCTCGAGATAGGCCTTCGGATCGAGGCCGATCGATTTCATCTTCGCGAATGTCGCCTGGTCGATCACGGCGCCGGCCGGGTCGGTCGCGCTGCCAGCGCCGCCGTCGGCGCCGTCGGTATCGGCGGCCAGTGCCGAGACGTCGGGTGTATCCTTCAGTAGGCCGGCCAGCGCCAGCGCGTATTCCTGGTTGGGGCCGCCGCGGCCATTGCCGCGCACCGTCACCGTCAGCTCGCCGCCGGAGATGATCGCAACGCGCTTGCCTTCGCTGCGCGCCTTCAGCGCCAGCCGCGCATGCTCGGCCGCGATCTCGCGGGCCTCGCCTTCGAGATCGGCGCCGAGCGCGATGGTCTCGTAGCCGGCGTCCCGCGCGACCTTCACCGCGGCGTCGATCGAGGCCTTCGGCTTTGCCAGCAGTTCGAATGTCGCCCGCGCGAAGGCGGCATCGCCGGGCTTGCAGCTTTCGTTCGCGGGATCGTCGAGCGCGCGGCGGACCGCGTCGTCGATGGAGAGATTGTATTTGGCGACCAGTGCGCGGGCGTCCGCCAGCGTGGTCGGATCCGGCACCGTCGGCCCGGAGGCGATCGCGGAGGGATCGTCATGCGGCACGTCCGATATCGCCAGCGTGACGATCTCGGCCGCGTGCTGGCCGGCGCGCGCCAGCCGTCCGCCCTTGATGCGCGAGAGATGCTTGCGCACGGTGTTCATCTCGCCGATCGGCGCGCCGGAGCGCAGCAGTGCGCGGTTGACCTGCTGCTTCTGGGTAAAGCTCACGCCGTCGACCGGCGCGATCCAGTTCGCTGAACCGCCGCCGGTCAAAAGCACCAGCAGGAGATCGTCCGGGGTCGCTGTCGCGGCGAGCTGCAGCGTGTCGTCCGCCGCCTTGAGCCCGGCCTCGTCGGGCACCGGGTGGCCGGCCTCGACCACCTTGATGCGGCGGGTCGGCACGCCATGGCCGTGGCGGGTGGTGGCGATGCCGACCAGCCGCGACGGATCGAGCTCGAGCGCGTCGAGATAATGCCGCTCGGCCGCCGCGGCCATCGCCGCGGCGCCCTTGCCTGCGCAGAGACAGATCACCCGACCCTTCGGCACCGGCCGCAGCCGCGACGCCAGTACGACATCGGGATGCGCAGCCGCCACAGCGGCATCGAAGATCGAACGCAGGAAAGAACGACGGTCGGTCATGGTTGTGCCTTATGTAACGCGGTCAGTTTCCGCCGACTTCGCCGCTGATGACGTCGCCGAACAATTGCCAGCGCTCGCCCTTGAACTGCATCAGCTGCAGCTGTTCGATCGGCTGGAAGTCGGCAGGACCGGTCGACAGCGTCACGCCGGGCAGCAGGCCGCCTTGCGCGAATTGCTTCAGGCTCGCCGCCTGCTTCATCACATTGGCGCGGGTGAGGTCGTCACCGCAGCGGCGCAGCACCTCGACCATCGTGGTCGCCATGTTGTAGCCGGTCATCGCCGAGGCATCGACGCGGTTGGTGTCGGACATGTATTTGGCGAGCAGGTCGTCGAACGCCTTCATGCCGGCATCATCCTTCCATTGCGGATCGCTGGCGTCCTTGGCGTAGGCGGCCGAGATCACGCCCTGCGCATTGTCGAGGCCGGACGGACGCATCACGGTCGCGGTGGAAGCCGAGACGTTGGAGACGATGGTCACCGGCTTCCAATTCATCTCGCCGAGCTTCTTGATCGCCTGGGCGCCGAATTTCGGCGTGGTGAAGAAGACGATGACGTCGGGATTGGAGGATTTCAGCCGCACCACATGGGAATCAATCGTCGGCTCGGCGACTTCATAGCTTTCCTTGGCGACGACGCGCGCGGGGTCGCTGGCGAAGCCGTCTTCCAGGCCCTTGAGGTAGTCCTTGCCCATGTCGTCGTTCTGGTAGAGCACCGCGACCTTGGTGGCGGGCTTCTCCTTGAGCAGATATTTCGCGTAGATCCGCGACTCGCTCTGATAGCTGGGCAGCCAGCCCATGGTCCATGGGAAGGCCTTCGGATCGTTCCACTTGGTCGCGCCGGTGGCGACGAACAGCTGCGGTACCTTCTTGGCGTTGAGATATTTCTGGATCGCGGTGTTGGAGGCGGTGCCGAGCGTGCCGAACAGGAACAGCACCTCGTCGCTCTCGACCAGCTTGCGGGCCTGCTCGACGGCCTTCGGCGGCGAGTAGGCGTCGTCATAGGAGACGAAAGTGATCTTGCGTCCGTTGATGCCGCCGTCGTCGTTGACCTTCTTGAACACCGCGGCCATCGCCTTGCCGACCACGCCGTAGGCCGACGCCGGGCCGCTATAGGGCACGATGTTGCCGATCTTGATCTCGGTGTCGCTCGCACCGGTGTCGTATTTCTTCTGCGCCCATGCAGCATTGCCGGTCGCGGCGGCGACGGCGAGGCCGAGCAGGGCGGTTGCGACACGGTGTCGGATCGGCATCGGCATTTCCCGAAATCTCCTTGTTGTTGCCGCCGCGCAAGGGCGTCGGTTTCTTGTCGGGTGTCTTGCCGGTTTACCTAGCGTATTGCCGGGCAAAGTGTAAGCGGGCATTGCCCGGGCCGGCGTGCGAGCAGGCCATGGCTTTAAATTCCGGTTTCCGACGCGTTTTCTTCGCGCGAATCGGTACCCGCTTCGCCCGGAAATGCGCCAACAAAAAGCCCCCTGCGAGGGTATCGCAGGGGGCCTTTCCCGGTCGAGGGGCGGCGGGAAATCAGCCGCCGACGTCGGCGCTGATGACCTCGCCGAACAGTTCCCATTTCTCGCCCTTGAACTTCATCAGCTGCAGCTGGCTGATCGGCGCGAAATCGTTCGCCGCGGTGTTGATCTTGACGCCAGGCAGCAGCACCTCGGTGCGGAAGTCCTTCAGGCTTGCGGCCTGCTTCATGATGTTCTCGCGGGTGAGGTTGTCGCCGCACTGCTTCAGCACCTGGACCAGCGTCTGCGCCACGCCGAAGCCGACCACGGTGCCGCCGTCGAGCTTGTCGCCTTCGGGGAAGTCCTTGGCCATGAAGGCGTAGAACTCCTTCATGCCCGGGTCATTGTCCCATTGCTTGTCGGAAGCGTCCTTCAGGTAGGCGGCGGAGATGATATCCTGTGCGTTCTCGAAGCCGGCCGGTTTGATCACGCTGCCGACCGAGGCCGACACGTTGTTGAGGAAGTGGGTCGGCTTCCAGCCGATCTCGGCGACCTTCTTGATCGCCTGGGCCGCGAATTTCGGCGTCGCGATGTCGATGAAGACGTCGGCGTTGCTCGCCTTCAGCTTGACGATGTTGCTGTCGATGGTCGGCTGGGACGTCTCGAAGCTTTCTTCCGCGACGATCATGCTGGCGGCCTTCTGGCCAAGCCCGTCCTTCAGGCCCTTCAGATAGTCCTTGCCGTAATCGTCATTCTGGTAGAGCACCGCGATCTTGGCGTTCGGCATGTTCTTCAGGATGTATTTTGCGTAGATCTGGGTCTCGCTCTGGTAGTTGGGCTGCCAGCCCATCGTCCAGGGAAAGTCCTTCGGGTCGTTCCACTTGGTGGCGCCGGTGGCGACGAACAGCTGCGGCACCTTCTTGGAGTTCATGTATTTCTGGATCGCCGAGTTCGACGGCGTGCCGAGCGAGTTGAAGATCAGCAGCACCTCGTCGCTCTCGACCAGCTTGCGGGCCTGTTCCACGGCCTTCGGCGGCGAGTAGGCGTCATCGTAGGAGATGAAGTTGATCTTGCGGCCATTGATGCCGCCGGCGTCGTTGACCTTCTTGAAATAGGCGGCCTCGGTGCGGCCGATGACGCCATAGGCGGACGCCGGGCCGCTGTAGGGCATGATGTTGCCGATCTTGATCTCGGTATCGCTGGCGCCGGTGTCGTATTTCTTCTGGGCAAGCGCAGCGCTGCCGGATGTCGCGACGAGCGCGAGCGCGGCCCCGAGGACCGCAAGTTTTTTGGTAGCGGACATCTATGTCTCTCTCCCTGTTTGTCATGTGTCTCGGCCCTCTTGCTTGGAGAGCTCTTTGTTTGGCTGCAGTGATTATCATTTTAGGCGGTTCGTCTCAATGAGAAGCCCCTGCGGCAAACGCCGCAGGGGCGGTATCTTTGGTCGACCTTCCCGGCCTAACCGCCGACGTCGGCGCTCAAGACTTCGCCAAAGCGCTCCCAGGTCTCGCCCTTGAAGCGGATCAATTGCAGTTGCGAAAGCGGCGCGAAATCGGTCGCCGAGGTGTTGACCTTGACGCCGGGCAGCAGGCCGCCGGGCTCGTAATCGCGAATGCTGGCCGCCTGCTTCATGATGTTCTCGCGGGTCAGATTGTCGCCGCAGGCCTTGAGCACGTGGACCAGGCCCTGCGAGACGATATAGGCGTACATCACCGAGGCATCGGCCCGGTTCGCTTCCGGATAGTACTTATCGAGGAATTCGTTCCAGGCGATCATCGCCTTGTCGGTCTTCCACTGCGCGTCGGTCGGATCCTTGAAATATTGCGACGAGACGATGTCCTGGGCGTTCTCGAAGCCCGCGGGCTTGATCACGCTGCCGATCGATCCGGAGACGTTGTTGAGGAAGTGTAGCGGCTTCCAGCCGAGCTCGGCATTCTTCTTGATCGCCTGCGCGGCGAACTTCGGCGTCGTGATGTTGAAGAATACGTCGGCGCCGGAGGCCTTGAGCCTGACGATGTGGGAGTCGATGGTCGGCTCCGTCACCTCATAGCTGTCCTCGGCGACGATCATCGACGCGGCCTTGGCGCCGAGCCCGTCCTTGAATCCCTTCAGATAGTCCTTGCCGTAGTCGTCGTTCTGGTAGAGCACCGCGATTTTGGCATCCGGCTTGTTCTTCAGGATGTACTTCGCATAGATGATGGACTCGCTCTGGTAGTTGGGCTGCCAGCCCATCGTCCAGGGGAAATTCTGCGGGTCGTTCCACTTGGTGGCGCCGGTGGCGACGAACAGCTGCGGCACCTTCTTCTGGTTCATGTATTTCTGGATTGCCGAATTCGGCGGCGTGCCGAGCGAATTGAAGATCAGCAGTACCTCGTCGCTCTCGACCAGCTTGCGCGCCTGCTCGACCGTCTTCGGCGGAGTGTAGGCGTCGTCGTAGCTGATGAAGGTGATCTTGCGGCCGTTGATGCCGCCCTCGGCGTTGATCTTGCGGAAATAGGCCTCCTCGGTCTTGCCGATCACGCCATAGGCTGAGGCCGCTCCGCTATAGGGCATGATGTTGCCGATCTTGATCTCGGTGTCGGAGGCGCCGGTGTCGTATTTCTTCTGGGCAAGCGCAGCGCTGCCGGATGCGGCGACGAACGCAAGCGCAGCAGCAAATGCCGTCAATTGTCGTATTGCAGACATGCCGTTTCTCTCCCTGATTGCCGATGATGTGTCGCGGCCCCCTGTTTCGAGGGCTCATTATTGGTCGTAAAAACTATCATCTTACCTGGGGTGTCTCAATGAAAAGCCCCTGCGGCATTGCCGCAGGGGCTGCGTCTTTAGTCGACCACCCTCAAGGCGGGCCGCTGCTCAAAAATCCGCCAACGCGTTCGCGTGTGCGTGGAGCCAACCGCAGAGATTGCGGACGAGTAAAGCGACGCCGTTGAGTTGAGCGCGCGGATCGAACAGACCGACGTGTCGATCAGTTGCTCAGATTGCTCGAAATGATGTCCCCGAACAGCTCCCACTTTTCGCCCTTGAACCGCATCAGGCGCAGTTGCTTGATCGGTGCGAAATCGGTGGCCGAGGTGTTGATGCTGATGCCCGGCAGCAGCGTGCCGGGGACGAAATCCTTCAGGCTTGCGGCCTGCTTCATGACATTGGCGCGGGTGAGGTCGTCACCGCACATCTCCAGCACCTTCACCATGGTCTGTGCGGCGGCGTAGCCGAACGAGGTGGCGCCGTCGAGCTTGTTGGCGTCGGGATAATTCTTCTTGAGGAAGGCGAGGAATTTCTCCATGCCGGGATCCTTGTCCCACTGCGGATCGGCGCCGTCCTTGAGATAGGATGCCGACAGGATACCCTGCGAATTCTCGAAGCCCGCCGGCTGCATCACGCCGCCGACCGAGGCCGAGACGTTGGCGACGATCTGCAACGGCGTCCACGCGATCTCGGCCGCCTTCTTGATCGCCTGTGCCGCGAATTTCGGCGTCGTGATGCTGACGAATGTGTCGGCACCGGCGGCCTTCAGCTTGATGATGTGGCTGTCGACCGTGGGCTCGGATGTCTCGTAGGCCTCCTCGGCGACGATCATCGATGCCTTGTCGCCGAAGGCGTCCTTCAAGCCCTTGAGGTAGTCCTTGCCGAAATCGTCGTTCTGGTAGAGCACGGCGACCTTGGCGTCGGGCTTGTGCTTCATGATGTATTTTGCGTAGACCCGCGCCTCGTCCTGGTAGGACGGCTGCCAGCCCATGGTCCACGGATAATCTTTCGGGTCGTTCCACTTCGAGGCGCCTGAGGCGATGAACAGCTGCGGCACCTGCTTCTCGTTCATGTATTTCCGGATCGCCGCATTGGTCGCGGTCCCGACCGAGCCGAACAGCAGCAGCACTTCGTCGTTCTCGACCAGCTTGCGCGCCTGCTCCACCGTCTTGGGCGGCGAGTAGCCGTCATCGTAGGAGATGAACTTGATCTTGCGGCCGTGGATGCCGCCGGCATCGTTGATCATCCTGAAGTAGGCGGCCTCGGTCTTGCCGATCGTGCCGTAGGCCGAGGCGGGACCGCTGTAGGGCATGATGTTGCCGATCTTGATCTCGGTGTCGCTGGCCCCGGTGTCGTATTTCTTCTGCGCCTGCGCGACATTGCAGCTCGTCAGGATCAGAGCGAATGCGGACAACAGCGCCGTCAGGGACGGGCGTGCGGCAGTCATGGTTTCCCCACCTCGGGTTCTTTGTTTGGAGTATTCAATACCATCGGCGCGGGGCGTCAACAAAAAGCCCCCGCGACGGATATCGCGGAGGCTGTTGTTTTATTCCCGCAGTGCAACGTCACTCGGAGGGGACGTCGCCGGAAATGATGTCGCCGAACAGTTCCCACTTCTGCCCCTTGAAACGCTGCATCTGCAGCTGGGCGATCGGGGCGAAGTCGGTGGCCGAGGTGTTGATCTTGACGCCGGGCAGCAGGGTGTCGGGCGTAAAGTCCTTCAGGCTCGCCGCCTGCTTCATGACGTTGGCGCGGGTGAGATCGTCGCCGCACATTTCGAGCACCTTGGCGAGCGTCTGTGCGGCGCCATAGCCGTACACATAGCCGCCGTCGGTCTTGTCGGCGCCCGGCATGTACTTGTCGAGAAACTCGGCCCACTTCTTCATGCCGGGGTCGTTGTTCCACTGTGCGTCGGCACCGTCCTTGGCGTAGGCCGCCGACAGCACGCCCTGCGCGTTGTCGAAGCCGGCCGGCTGCATCACGCTGCCGACCGAGGCCGACACGTTGGTGATGATCTGCAGCGGCTTCCAGCCGAGCTCGGCGGTCTTCTTGATGGTCTGCGCGCCGAACTTCGGCGTGGTGTAGATCAGCAGCACGTCGGGATTGGCGGCCTTGATCTTGACGATGTGGCCGTCGATCGACGGCTCCGAAATCTCATAGCTCTCCTCCATGATGATGCTGGAGGCCGCCTTGGCGCCAAAGCCGTCCTTGGTGCCCTTGAGGTAGTCTTTGCCGAAATCGTCGTTCTGATAGAGGATCGCGATCTTGGCGTCGGGCTTCTCCTTCATCAGCCACTTGGCGTAGATCTGCGCTTCGCTCTGGTAGCTCGGCTGCCAGCCCATGGTCCACGGGAAGTTCTTCGGGTCGTTCCACTTGGTGGCGCCGGTCGCGACGAACAGCTGCGGGATC
The DNA here is from genome assembly GCF_024171045.1 of Bradyrhizobium sp. USDA 4538. Lineage (NCBI taxonomy): Bacteria > Pseudomonadati > Pseudomonadota > Alphaproteobacteria > Hyphomicrobiales > Nitrobacteraceae > Bradyrhizobium > Bradyrhizobium sp. USDA 4538. The sequence goes on along the minus strand of NZ_JALJZE010000001.1, from coordinate 3,009,671 downwards.
TTCTTGGAATTCAGGTATTTCTGGATCGCGGTGTTGGACGGGGTGCCGAGCGGGTTGAAGACGAGCAGTACCTCGTCGCTCTCGATCAGCTTGCGCACCTGTTCGACGGCTTTCGGCGGCGAATAGGCGTCGTCATAGCTGACGAAATTGACCTTGCGGCCGTTGATGCCGCCGCGATCGTTGATCATCTTGAAGTAGGCTTCTTCGGTCTTGCCGATCACGCCGTAGGCGGAGGCTGGTCCCGAATAGGGGATGATGTTGCCGACCTTGATCTCGGTATCGCTTGCGCCGGTGTCGTATTTCTTTTGGGCGAATGCGGCAGTGGACGTCGCGGCAACAGCGACGATCGCCGCGGAAATCGCGGCGATCCGAACGGTAGAAAGCATAATATCTCCTGGTTTGCTTCTATAGGCTGTCAGTTTTTCTTGAACTTTGCGGCCAGTTGCTGGGCAACGATCGCGACCTGCCTGGCGCCGTGCGGCACGAGGAAGATGACGAGGAACAGCAGCACGCCGAACACCGCGCCCGAAAGGCCCTTCGAAATACCCTCGGCGATGTTGGGCACGAAGATGATGAAGGCGGAGCCTACGATCGAGCCGGGCAGCCAGCCGACGCCGCCGACCACCATGCCGAGGAACAGCGAGATCGCGAGCTGGATGGTGTAGCCGTCGGGCGCCACGAACTGCACCGCGATGGCACCGAGACCGCCGGCAACGCCGGTGATGCCGGCCGAGACGCCGAACGCCAGCGTCTTGTACAGCGCGACGTCGACGCCCATCGCGGAGGCCGCGATCTCGTTGTCGCGGATCGCCATGAAGGCGCGGCCGGAGCGCGAGCGCAGCAGGTTCACCGAAGCGATATAGATCGCGATCGTGACCACCAGCGTGAAGTAATACAGCCACATGTCCTGCCCCATCGGCAGGCCGAACGGCGCATCCGGCTTGGTGACCACGAGACCCTGCACGCCGCCGGTCCAGTGCTCGAAATAGCCCAGCTTCAGAAGCTGCGGCATCGCGGTGGCGAGCGCAAAGGTCGCGAGCGCCAGATAGACGCCGGAAAGCCGCAGCGCCGGCTGGCCGAACAGGAAGCCGAAGCCGAAGCAGACGATGCCGGCGATCGGCAGCGTGAGGGCATAGTTCATGCCCGCATGCTCCATCAGGATCGCCGAGGTGTAGGCGCCGACGGCGTAGAACGCGCTCTGGCCGAGCGAGAACTGGCCGGAGCCGCCGGTCAGGATGTTGAGCGCCAGCACCGCAAGGCCGTAGATCAGAAGCATCGTCATCTGGAAGATGATGAAGTTCTTGACGAACAGCGGGATCAGGATCAGCGCGGCGAGCACGACGAGCGAGGTGCCGTAGCCCAGCGTCATGGCGCGCTTGGGAACGGCCTCGACGGCCTGGCCTTCGGTGACGACTTCGACTTCTTCAGCGGCGCTCATGATCAAACTCGCTTCACGATGGCGCGGCCGAACAGGCCTGCCGGTTTCACGACCAGGACGACGATGATCAGCGCAAGCGCGATCGGAAGTTTCAGTTCATTGCCGACGCCGGGGATGTAGGTGCCGACGAGGTTCTCGAAGACGCCGACCAGGAAGCCACCCATGACGGCGCCGAACGGGCTCGACAGGCCGCCGAGCACGGCTGCGGCAAATCCATAGATCAGCACGCCGAGCATCATGTTAGGCTCGAGGAACACCACAGGTGCGATCATCATGCCGGCGATCGAGCCGATCGAGGCGGCCATGCCCCAGCCCAGCGCGATCATCCACGAGGTGTTGATGCCGACCAGCCGGGCCGATTCCGGCAGCGATGCGGCGGCGCGCATCGCAAGACCGACCCGGGTGAAGCGGAAGAAGAAGAACAGCAGGAGCAGCATCAACAGCGTGATGCCGATCATGCCGGCCTGATGGGTCGAGATCAGCTGGCTGCCGAGGAACGGTGAGGAACCGAACGGCGTCGGATACTGCTTGATGGTGAAGTCCCAGATCAGGCCGGCGACCGAGTTGATGATCGCGTAGAGCGCGATGAAGCCGGCGACGTTGGTCAGGATCGGCGCCTTCGCCAGCGGCTTGAACAGCAACCGCTCGATGACGATGCCGGCGGCGAACGAAAAGGCGACGGTGAGCACGAAGGCGCCCCAATACGGCACGCCCCATTGCATCAGCTGCCAGGACACGAAGGTCGAGAACATCGCCATTTCGCCCTGGGCGAAATTCAGATGGTCGATGGCCTGGTAGATCATGACCACCGCGAGCGCCATGCAGGCATAGATCGCGCCGGTGGCGATGCCGGCCAGGACCTGGTTGGCAAAAAGCTCCATTGTGCCAGCTCCCTCAGTAGCCGAGATAGGATTTGCGGACGTCTTCGTTGTTCGCGATGTCCTTGGCATTGCCCGACATCACGATCCGTCCGGTTTCGATCACGTAGGCCTGGTCGGCGAGCTCAAGCGCGAGCTGCGCATTCTGCTCGACCACCAGGATGGTCACCTTTTCCTCGCGATTGATCTTGCCGAGGATGCGGAACAGGTCGCGCACGATCAGCGGCGCGAGGCCGAACGACGGCTCGTCGAGCAGCATCAGGCGCGGCCGCAGCATCAGCGCGCGGGCCACCGCGAGCATCTGCTGCTCGCCGCCGGACAGCGTGCCGGCCTGCTGGGTGTAGCGCTGCTTCAGCACCGGGAAATGCTCGTACATCCGTTCGATGTCGGCGCCGATCGCCTTCTTGTCCGGGCGGCTGATGGCGCCGAGCTGCAGGTTTTCCTCCACCGTCATGTTGGTGAAGGTGCCGCGGCCCTGCGGCACATGGGCGATGCCGAGGCGGACCACGTTTTCGGTCGAGCGCGTGCCGATCGGCTTGCCCTCGAACTCGATCGCGCCGGTGGAGCGCACCATGTTGCAGATCGCCCGCAGTGTGGTGGTCTTGCCGGCGCCGTTGGCGCCGAGCAGGGTGGTCAGCGAGCCCTCGTTGAGCGAAAAGGAGAGGCCGTGCAGGGCCTGAACCTGGCCGTAATAGGCGCGCAGGTCCTTGACGTTGAGCATCGTGGTCATTGGTCCTTGCTCCCCAGATAGGCCTTGATGACATCAGGGTCGGCCTGGACCTGGGCCGGCGTGCCTTCGGCAAGCTTGCGGCCGAAATTGAGCGCGACGACGTGGTCGGCGATCGACATCACGAGACCCATGTGATGCTCGACCAGCAGCACGGTGATCTTGCGGTCGTCGCGGATTTTGCGGATCAGGTCGCCGAGCACATAGACTTCTTCGTGATTGAGGCCGCCGGCCGGCTCGTCGAGCAGCAGGATCTTCGGATCCGCGGCCAGGGCGCGCGCCAGTTCGACGCGCTTCTGGGTGCCGAACGGAAGTCCCGAGACCACGGTGTGGGCGACGTCCTCGAGATCGAGATAGCCGAGGATGTCGTGCACCTTCTTGTTCATGTCGGTCTCGCCGCGGCGGACCCAGGCGAGGCGCAGCGAGTCGCTGACGATGTCGCTCGAGGTGCGCGCATGCGCGCCGACGCGCACATTGTCGATCACGGACAGGTTGGGGAACAGCGCGACGTTCTGGAAGGTGCGGCCGATGCCGATCTCGGCGATCCGGTGCGGCGGGCGCGACAGGATGCTCTTGCCTTCCATCAGGATGTCGCCGGACGACGGCTGATAGAGCCGCGACAGGCAATTGAACAGCGTCGTCTTGCCGGCGCCGTTCGGCCCGATCAACCCGAGGATCTGTCCATGGCGCATGTCGAACGACACGCCGTTCAGTGCGATGATGCCGCCGAACACGACGCTGACGTCGCGAACCGCGAGCAGGGGATCATTCCCCTGCGCGAGCTGTGCCTGCGTCATCTCGTCTCGCCCGCCGTCTTCGAGCGGTGCGAGCGGCCCTGCGATGCGTTTCGCTGGACGTGATGGAGGCTATCTGATCCCCTCGGCCAAACGTGCAACTTTCCCTCCTACTCTGGTCTTTTTGCGTTCTTCTTTTTTGGATTGCGGCGCCATTCCACCGAGCGCCTGCTCGATGTTCCTTACCATCGCGACAAGACGAGGTCCAATGTCGTTGAGCAATCTGTCTTCCGTGAAGCGGAATGCCGGCGCGCCGCAATTGAAGGCGTAAGGACCGGTTCCGTCGTTCAATCTCAATGCAACGCCGACTGCGGCGACGTCGTTCTGCCAGTCGCCTGCGGACATCGTGAAGCCGTGCTTCGCGACCGTCTCGCCGGAGCGCTCGATGCCGTCGCGCATCTTGGCCCAGCGGCTGCCGTAGTGGTCCCGCAACTCACGCAGTAAAGCCGCGCGCTCGTCGGGCGGCAATGCCCAAATATAAGCACGCCCCATCGCGGTGGTTGCGATCGGCACCCGCGAGCCGACGTCGAGTTGTACGCCGAGCGCCAGGCCGTTCCGGCTCTGGCCGAAATAAATCATGCTGTGGCGGTCGCGTCCGCCGACGGCGACCGCTCCGCCGGTCGCGCGCATCACTTCTTCTCGATAGGGCTCGGACAAATGCCGAACGCCGAGATTGGCGAGCGCGGCGTAGCCGAGTGCCATCGCCGACGGCGCGAGTTGGTACTTCTCGAACTTCGGTACAGGTGTAAGGTATCCCAGCTTGGTCAGCGTGTAGGTCAGCCGGGAAATGGTTGGCTTCGGTAACTTGGTGCGGGCTGCAATCTCCTGATTGCCGAGCAGCCCGTCATTGGGTTGGAATGCGCGCAGGACGTCCAGTCCGCGGGAAAGGGCGACGACGAAATTGCGATCGGTCGCGGCTTTCTTGCTGGCGCGCTTCATCCCTATCCTTGCCCTGCCCTTGTCATGCTCGTTGACAAGGCACGTGCTTCAAAATAACCCTCCATGTCAAGATGTGGAATTAAATTTCGCAGTGCGAAATTGGTCTAATCGTAGCGGCTCAACGCAAGTCGTGCAGCTACTCAACACAAGTCCAAGAACAAGCATCCAGGGAGAGTCCCGGTGAGTGAAGTCGTCAAGCTCGAACGTCATGACAATATTGCCGTCGTCACGGTTAACAGTCCGCCTGTGAATGCGCTGAGCGCCGCGGTGCGCGGCGGCATCTTCGAGTGCATCAAGAGCGCGATCGATGATGCGCAGGTCCAGGGCATCGTGCTGACCTGCGCCGGCCGTACCTTCATCGCCGGCGCCGACATCACCGAATTCGGCAAGCCGCCGAAGCCGCCCGGGCTCGCCGAAGTGCTGAGCCTGATGGAGAGCTCGCCGAAGCCGATCGTTGCCGCCATCCACGGCACCGCGCTCGGCGGCGGCCTCGAGGTCGCGCTGGCCTGCCACTACCGTGTCGCCACCAAGGACGCCAAGCTCGGTCTGCCCGAGGTGAAGCTCGGCCTGCTGCCCGGCGCCGGCGGCACCCAGCGCCTGCCGCGCGCGGTCGGTCCCGAGCTCGCGGTCAAGATGATCGTCGGCGGCGATCCGATCGGCGCGGACGCGGCGCTGAAGGCCGGCCTGATCGAGGAGATCGTCGAGGGTCCGGCTTCGGGCGGTGAGGCATTCGCGCGCAAGGTGGTCGCCGAGAAGCGTCCGCTGCGCAAGCTGCGCGACGACGACAGCAAGCTCGCCGCGGCCAAGGCCGATCGTTCGATCTTCACCAATGCGGTCGCTGCGCTGACCAAGAAGTCGCGCGGCCTCGAGGCGCCGTTCGCCGCTGCCGACGCCGTCGGCGCCGCGATCGACCTGCCGTTCGACGAGGGCCTGAAGAAGGAGCGCGAGGGCTTCCTCAAGCTGATGAACGGCGACCAGTCCAAGGCACAGCGCTACGCCTTCTTCGCCGAGCGCGAGGCCGCCAAGATCTCCGGTGTCCCCGAGGGCACCAAGGGCCGCAACGTGGCGCGCGTCGCCATCCTCGGCGCCGGCACCATGGGCGGCGGCATCGCGATGTCGTTCGCCAATGCCGGCATCCCGGTCACCCTGATCGAGACCGGCGAGGAGCAGCTCAAGCGCGGCATGGGCATCATGCAGAAGAACTACGAGGCGACCGCCGCGCGCGGCGGCATCCCGGCGGACGCGCCCGCCAAGCGGATGGCGCTGATCAACGGTGTCGTCGGCATCGAGAACATCGGCGACGCCGATCTCGTGATCGAGGCGGTGTTCGAGACCATGGCGGTCAAGAAGGAAGTGTTCGGCAAGCTCGACCAGTACGCCAAGCCGGGCGCGGTGCTGGCCTCCAACACCTCCTATCTCAACATCGACGAGATCGCGAAGTCGACCAAGCGTCCGCAGGACGTGCTCGGCATGCACTTCTTCTCGCCGGCCAACGTCATGAAGCTGTGCGAGATCGTGCGCGCCGACAAGACCGCGCCGGACGCGCTGGTCACGGCCGTCTCGATCGCCCGCAAGATCGCCAAGGTGCCGGCAGTGGTCGGCGTCTGCGACGGCTTCGTCGGCAACCGCATGCTGGCGCAGCGCGGCAAGCAGTCCGAGAAGCTGCTGTTCGAAGGCGCCCTGCCGCAGCAGGTCGACGCCGTGGTGACCAAGTTCGGCATGCCGATGGGCCCGTTCGCGATGGGCGATCTCGCCGGTCTCGATATCGGCTGGCGCTCGCGCAAGGACCGCGGCATCAAGTCGGAGATCGCCGACGCGCTCTGCGAAGCCGGCCGCTTCGGCCAGAAGACCGGCAAGGGCTACTACAAGTACGAGCAGGGCTCGCGCGCGGCGCTGCCCGATCCGGAGGTCGAGAAGCTGATCGACGAGACGCTGGCGCGCCTCGGCCGCAAGAAGCGCGTCGTCAGCGACGACGAGATCCTCGAGCGCATGATGTACCCGATGATCAACGAAGGCGCGAAGATCCTCGCCGAGGGCATCGCGGCGCGTCCGTCGGATATCGACGTGGTCTGGCTCTATGGCTATGGCTGGCCGATCTATCGCGGCGGTCCGATGTTCTGGGCCGACACCGTCGGCCTCAAGCACATCGCCGATCGTCTGGCTTTCTACGCCAAGGAGACCAACGATCCCTCGCTCGAGCCGGCACCGCTGCTCAAGAAGCTCGCCGACGAGGGCAAGACCTTCGCCTCGCTCGCCGCGCCGTCGAAGGCGGCGTGATCGAGCGACTGTAACCACGTGTCATTCCGGGATGCGCCGTAAGGCGCAGACCCGGAATCTCGAGATTCCCCGATGCGCAAATTGCGCATCTTAGGTTCACGCTGCGCGTGCCCCGGAATGACAGTTTCCAGAGTCTGGTTTTCATGACCTATCCCGGCGAACAATATTATCCCAAGGGCGTGCAGTGGAGCGACGAGATCACGCGCGGCACGCTGCCGGACCTGCTGTCGAGCGCCGCCGCCGAGTTCGGCGCGCGCCCGGTGCTCGAATTCCGCGACCGGCCGATCAGCTACGCCGAGTTGGAGGCCCTGGTCGAGACCGCCGCTGCGGCCTTCATGCGGGCCGGCTACGGCAAGGGCACCTCGGTCGCGCTGTTCCTCGGCAATTCGCCTGACCATCCGATCAATTTCTTCGGCGCGCTGAAGGCCGGCGCCCGCGTCGTGCATCTGTCGCCGCTCGACGGCGAGATCGCGCTGTCGCACAAGCTGTCCGATTCAGGCGCGCGGGTGCTGGTCACCAGCAATTTGTCGGCGCTGTTGCCGACCGCGCTGAAATTCCTCGCCAAGGGTCTGCTCGACCGTCTGATCGTCTGCGAGGACGACAATTGGGGCAAGGTCGGCACGCCGCAAACCGCGCTGCCCGACAATCCCGCGATCATCACCCACCGCCAGTTCATCGACGGCGCGACCAGGCCGTCGCAATGGCCGGCGGTCGACGTCGAGGACGTCGCGCTGCTGCAATATACCGGCGGCACCACGGGCCTGCCCAAGGGCGCAATGCTCAGCCACGGCAATCTCACCGCGGCGGTGTCGATCTACGACGTCTGGGGCAAGCCCGGGCGGCTCGAACGCAATGCGATCGAGCGCGTGATCTGCGTACTGCCGCTGTTTCACATCTACGCACTGACCGTCGTGCTGCTGTCGGCGATCCGGCGCGGCCATCTGATCTCGCTGCACCAGCGCTTCGACGTCGAGGCCGTGATGCGCGACATCGAGGTCAAGCGCGCGACGGTGTTTCCCGGCGTGCCGACGATGTGGATCGCGATCGCCTCGCTGCCCGATCTCGACAAGCGCGATCTTTCTTCGCTGGTGGTCGCCGGCTCCGGCGGCGCGCCGCTGCCGGTGGAGGTCGCGAAGATCTTCGAGCGCCGCGTCGGCATGAAGCTGAAGAGCGGCTGGGGCATGACCGAGACCTGCTCGCCCGGCACCGGCCATCCCAAGGAAGGACCGGAGAAACCGGGCTCGATCGGCTTGATGCTGCCCGGCATCGAGATGGACGTGGTGTCGCTGGAGGATTCCACCAGGGTGATGCCGGTCGGCGAGGTCGGCGAGATCCGCATCCGCGGCCCGAACGTCACCAAGGGCTACTGGAACAGGCCGGCGGAGACCGCGGAGGCTTTCGTCGGCGACCGCTTCCTCACCGGCGACATCGGCTACATGGACGCTGACGGCTATTTCTATCTGGTCGACCGCAAGAAGGACATGATCATCTCCGGCGGCTTCAACGTCTATCCGCAGATGATCGAGCAGGCGATCTACACCCATCCCGCCGTGCAGGAGGTGATCGTGATCGGCATTCCCGACGATTACCGCGGCGAAGCCGCAAAGGCCTTCATCAAGCTGCGCGATGGCGAGAAGACCTTCTCGATCGACGAGCTGCGTGCGTTCCTCAGCGGCAAGGTCGGCAAGCACGAACTGCCGGCAGCGCTCGAGTTCGTCGACGAATTGCCGCGTACCCCGGTCGGCAAGCTGTCGCGTCACGAATTGCGCCAGCAGCAGCCCAAGACTGCTCAAACCGAGACACCTCAATCCACGCAACAACAGACCGCATCAGGATCCCGCTCATGACCGACGCCGTTATCGTCTCCACCGCCCGCACACCGATCGGCAAGGCCTATCGCGGCGCGCTCAACGTCACAGAGGGCGCGACCTTGCTCGGGCACGCGATCGGCGAAGCGGTGGCGCGCGCCAAGGTCGATCCGAAGGAGATCGAGGACGTGGTGATGGGCGCGGCGATGCAGCAGGGAGCGACCGGCGGCAACATCGCGCGCAAGGCGCTGCTCCGTGCCGGGCTGCCGGTGACGGTCGCCGGCACCACGATCGACCGTCAGTGCGCCTCCGGCCTGCAGGCGATTGCGCTCGCCGCGCGCTCGGTGATCTTCGACGGCGTCGAGATCGCGGTCGGCGGCGGCGGCGAGTCGATCTCGCTGGTGCAGAACGACAAGATGAATTCCTTCCATGCCCAGGATCCGGCGCTGCTCAAGATCAAGGGCGAGGTCTACATGCCCATGATCGACACCGCCGAGATCGTCGCCAAGCGCTACAACATCTCGCGCGAGAAGCAGGACGAGTATGGGCTCGAAAGCCAGCGCCGCACCGCGGCCGCGCAGCAGGGCGGCAAGTTCAAGGAAGAGCTCGCGCCGATCACCACCATGATGGCGGTCACCGACAAGGCGACCGGTGCCGTCACGATGAAGGAGGTGACGCTGTCGCAGGACGAAGGTCCGCGGCCGGAGACCACGGCCGAAGGGCTTGCCAGCCTCAAGCCGGTGCGCGGCGAGGGTTTCACCGTCACCGCCGGCAATGCCAGCCAGCTCTCGGACGGCGCCAGCGCCTCCGTGATCATGAGCGACAAGGAAGCCGCCAGGCGCGGGCTGAAGCCGCTCGGCATCTTCCGCGGCTTCGTCTCCGCCGGCTGCGAGCCGGACGAGATGGGCATCGGTCCGGTTTTCGCGGTGCCGCGGCTGCTGAAGCGCCACGGCCTCAAGGTCGACGACATCGATCTCTGGGAGCTCAACGAGGCGTTCGCGGTGCAGGTGCTGTACTGCCGCGACAAGCTCGGCATCGATCCGGAGAAGATCAACGTCAATGGCGGCGCGATTTCGGTCGGCCATCCCTATGGCATGTCGGGTGCGCGGCTCACCGGCCACGCGCTGATCGAGGGCCGCCGCCGCAAGGCCAAATACGCCGTCGTCACCATGTGCGTCGGTGGCGGCATGGGCGCGGCCGGCCTGTTCGAGGTGCTGCGGTAGGATTGTCGTCCCGGCGAAAGCCGGGACCCATACGCCGCGGCTTCTCTTTGGGCACATGCGGCAGCCGGCTTTGTCAAACGCGAAAGCCGGTGGTTATGGGTCCCGGCCTTCGCCGGGACGACGAGGAAAGAAGAAGTTGAATTTCAAAAGGAGGATCCGATGGATCTCGCTTTCACCAAGGAAGAGATAGCGTTTCGCGAGGAGGTGCGGGAGTTCTTCAAGAACAACGTGCCGCCGGAGACCCGGCGCAAGCTGCAGGAAGGCCGCCATCTGTCGAAGGACGAGATGGTCACCTGGTGGCGCATCCTCAACAAGAAGGGTTGGGGCGTCACCCACTGGCCGAAGGAATATGGCGGCACCGGCTGGAGCACCGTGCAGCACTACATCTTCAACGAAGAGCTGCAGTCCTATCCGGCGCCGCAGCCGCTCGCCTTCGGCGTCAGCATGGTCGGCCCGGTGATCTACACCTTCGGCAACGAGAAGCAAAAGAAGGAATATTTGCCGCGCATCGCCAATGTCGACGACTGGTGGTGCCAGGGCTTCTCGGAGCCGGGCTCGGGTTCGGACCTCGCGTCGCTGAAGACCAAGGCCGAGCGCCGTGGCGACAAGTGGATCATCAACGGCCAGAAGACCTGGACCACGCTCGCCCAGCACGCCGACATGATCTTCTGCCTCTGCCGCACCGATCCGGCCGCGAAGAAGCAGATGGGTATCTCCTTCATCGTGTTCAGCATGAAGTCGAAGGGCGTCACCGTGCGTCCGATCCAGACCATCGACGGCGGCCACGAGGTCAACGAGGTGTTCTTCGACGACGTCGAGGTGCCCTACGAGAACCTGATCGGCGAAGAGAACAAGGGCTGGGATTACGCCAAATTCCTGCTCGGCAATGAGCGCACCGGCATCGCCCGGGTCGGCGTGTCGAAGGAGCGGCTGCGCCGCATCCGCGCGCTGGCCTCCAAGGTCGAGGCCGGCGGCCGTCCGGTGATCGAGGATCCGGCGTTCCGCGAGAAGCTCACGGCCTGCGAGATCGAGCTGAAGGCGCTCGAGCTCACCCAGCTCCGCGTCGTCGCCGACGAGGGCAAGCACGGCAAGGGCAAGCCCAATCCGGCGTCCTCGGTGCTCAAGATCAAGGGCTCGGAGATCCAGCAGACCACCACCGAGCTGTTGATGGAGATCATCGGTCCGTTCGCCGCGCCCTATGACGAGCACGGCGATGCCGGTTCCAACGAGAGCATGGATTGGACCGCGCAGATCGCGCCGAGCTACTTCAACAACCGCAAGGTTTCGATCTACGGCGGCTCCAACGAGATCCAGCGCAACATCATCAGCAAGGCGGTGCTGGGGCTTTGATCCTCTCCCTCTCCCCGCTCTTCGCGGGGAGAGGGTTGGGGTGAGGGGCATCTCTCCGAGCAACGACTGCCGAGAGACCTGTACCCCCTCACCCGGATCGCTTCGCGATCCGACCTCTCCCCGCAAGCGGGGCGAGGTGAAGAGGCCCCGGCTTGAACAACGATCAGTTAGTTAAGGGAACGAACATGGATTTTGATCTGTCCGAGGAGCAGCGGCTTCTCAAGGAAAGCGTCGACGGGTTGCTGGCGGATGCCTACGACTTCGATGCGCGCAAGAAGTACATGAAGGAGAAGGGCGGCTGGAGCAAAGCGCTCTGGAGCAAGCTCGCCGAGCAGGGCCTGCTTGGTCTGCCCTTCGCGGAGACCGACGGCGGCTTCGGCGCCGGCGCGGTCGAGACCATGATCGTGATGGAAGCGCTCGGCAAGGCACTGGTGGTCGAGCCTTATCTCGCCACCGTCGTGGTCGCCGGCGGTTTCCTGCGCCATGGTGGCTCGGCCGAGCAGAAGGCCAAGTGCATTCCCGGCATCATCGACGGCAGCAAGACCTTCGGCTTTGCCCAGCTCGAGAAGAACTCGCGCTACGACTTGTTCGATGTCGTGACCACGGCGAAGAAGAAGGGCGCTGCTTACGTGATCGACGGCGAGAAGTTCGTCGTGCTCAACGGCGAGAACGCCCAGACCTTGATCGTGACCGCGCGCACCAAGGGCGGCCAGCGCGACAAGACCGGCATCGGCGTGTTCCTGGTTCCGGCGGATGCCAAGGGCGTCACCAGGAAGGGCTATCCGACCCAGGACGGCCTGCACGCCGCCGACGTCACCTTCACCAATGTCGAGGTCGGTGCTGACGCCGCGATCGGCGATCCCGGGAACGGCCTGCCTCTGATCGAACGCGTCGCCGACGAAGCCCGCATTGCGCTGTGCGCGGAAGCGGTCGGCGCGATGGACGAGTCGCTGAAGGAGACGGTCGAGTACATCAAGACCCGCAAGCAGTTCGGCGTTGCGATCGGCTCGTTCCAGAGCCTGCAGCACCGCGCCGCCGACATGTTCGTGGCGCTTGAGCAGGCCCGCAGCATGTCGATGTTCGCCACCATGGCGTCTGACTTCGACGATGCCAAGGAGCGTGCGTCGGCGGTTGCCGCCGCCAAGGTGCAGGTCGGCAAGTCCCTGAAGTTCGTCGGCCAGCAGTCGATCCAGCTCCATGGCGGCATCGGCATGACCATGGAAGCCAAGATCGGCCACTACTTCAAGCGGCTGACCATGATCGAGAACACGCTCGGCGACACCGACTACCACCTCCGTCGCGTCAGCGAGGGCGGCGGGTTGTTGGCCTGAGCCATCTCCGTCATTCCGGGGCTCGCGAAGCGAGAACCCGGAATCTGGCGCCGTAACCTCTGGATTCCGGGTTCGCGACTGCGTCGCGCCCCGGAATGACGTGCAAATAACAGGGAAACAACAACAATGAAAAACACCCCGTTCGATCTCACCGGCCAGGTCGCGGTCATCACCGGCTCGAGCCGCGGCATCGGCCGCTCCTCGGCCGAGCTCCTGGCCAAACTCGGCGCCAAGGTCGTGATCTCCTCGCGCAAGGCGGATGCTTGCCAGGAAGTCGCCGACGGCATCAAGAAGGCGGGCGGCGATGCGCTCGTCATCCCCTGCAACATCGCGCGCCGCAACGAGGTCGAGGCGCTGGTCTCGGGGACGATCAAGCATTACGGCAAGATCGACATCCTGGTCTGCAACGCCGCGGTCAATCCCTATTACGGCCCGCTGCTCGACATCACCGACGAGGCCTTCGACAAGATCATGGGCTCCAACGTCAAGAGCAACATCTGGCTGTCCGCACTGGCGATCCCGCAGATGGCCGAGCGCGGCAAGGGCTCGGTCGTGATCATCTCCTCGATCGGCGGCCTGCGCGGCTCGACCGTGATCGGCGCCTACGGCATCTCCAAGGCGGCCGACTTCGCACTGTGCCGCAGCCTCGCCGGCGAGTGGGGCCCGAAGGGCGTGCGCGTCAATTGCGTGGCGCCGGGCCTGGTGAAGACCGATTTCGCCCGCGCGCTGTGGGAGGACCCGGACAATCTGAAGCGCCGCACCGCATCGACGCCGCTCCGCCGTATCGGCGAGCCCGACGAGATCGCAGGCGCTGTGGCCTATCTCGCTTCCGACGCGTCGACCTTCATGACCGGCCAGACCATCGTGGTCGACGGCGGCGTCACGACGGCTGCGACTTAATCTTCAAGAGAAGCCGTCGTGGCCGGGCAAGCCCGGCCACGACGCGTTGCTTCAGACTTGCTCCAGCGCCCGCTCGAAATCCTCGATCAGATCGTCGGGATGCTCGAGCCCGGCCGAGAAGCGAACGAAACCTTCGCTGATGCCGAGCTCGGCGCGGGCCTCCGGCGCCAGGCGCTGATGCGTCGTGGTCGCGGGATGCGTGACCAGGCTCTTGGCATCGCCGAGATTGTTGGAGATGCGCGAGATCTTCAGGGCGTTGAGACAGCGGAAGGCGCCGGCCTTGCCGTCCTTCACCTCGAAGCCGACCAGCGTCGAGCCGGCGCCCATCTGCTTCTTCACCGTCGCGGCCTGCGGATGATCGGGACGGCCGGGATAGACCAGCCGCGTGATCTTCGGATGCCTGGCCAGCGCCTCGGCGATCTTCGCCGCGTTCTCGGTCTGGGCGCGGACGCGGACGCCGAGCGTCTCCAGCCCCTTCAGCAGCACCCAGGCGTTGAACGGCGACAGCGACGGCCCGGTCTGGCGCATGAAATTGTGGATGTGCTCGGCGATGAAGGCCTCCGACGACAGGATGACGCCGCCGAGGCAGCGGCCCTGGCCGTCGATATGCTTGGTTGCGGAATAGACCACGACGTCGGCGCCGAGCGACAGCGGGCTCTGCCAGATCGGCGTCGCAAACACGTTGTCGACGATCAGCCGGGCGCCGCCGCTATGCGCGATCTCTGCGATCGCGCCGATGTCGAGCACGTCGAGCGTCGGATTGGTCGGGCTCTCCAGGAAGAAGGTCTTGGTGTTCGGCCGCAACGCGCGCTGCCACTGGTCGAGGTCGAGGCCGTCGACCAGCGTCGTCTCGATGCCGTAGCGCGGCAACAGGTCCTGCACCACGTAGAGGCAGGAGCCGAACAGGGCCTTCGAGGCCACCACATGATCGCCGGCCTTCAGCGGGGCGAGGATCGCGGTGGTCACCGCGGCCATGCCGGTCGCGGTCGAGCGCGCGGCTTCCGCGCCCTCGAGCTCGATCATGCGGCGCTCGAACATCGCAATGGTCGGGTTGGAATAGCGCGAATAGATGAAGCCGGGGTCCTGGCCCTTGAAGCGCGCCTCGCATTGCTCGGCGGTGTCGTAGACGTAGCCCTGGGTGAGAAACAGCCCTTCCGACGTCTCCCCGAATTGCGAGCGCAGCGTGCCGCCATGGACGAGGCGGGTTTCGGGACGAAAGCGGGCCGTGGTTTCAGATTCAGACATGTGACCTCCGAGGTGGCCATTTCCCCTGGAAACTGGCCACAAAAAAACCGGCCTGGAGCAACCTCCACAAGCCGGGATCACACTGTCCCCGGCCTGTTTAGCGACTTATTTAACGTGGCTGCAAGCCGGCCGGCTCAAATCACCACGGGATAAGTGCAGCTGATATTCCCTCGCGCCCTTTCCGTCAAGACGGTCATCGGATAACCCGTAAAAGCCCATATTTTGGGGCTTGATGGCCGCCTGGAGTATGATTTTTGGGTCATCTCAAGGGATCGCCGAGGGACCGCATCGTGTCGTTCACGCTGGAAGATGAATCCAACGGAATCCTGCCCGACCGCATGATCGCGGAGATGGCGGAGGCCGGCCTCATTCTGCCCGCCTATGACTTCGTCGAGAGCCAGATCCAGCCGGCCAGCCTCGATCTGCGCCTCGGTGACATTGCCTACCGGGTCCGTGCCAGCTTCCTGCCGGGACCCGATGCCACCGTCGCCGAGCGGATCGACGAGCTGAAGCTGCACGAGATCGATCTGTCCGACGGCGCGGTGCTGGAGACCAACTGCGTCTACATCGTGCCGCTGTTGGAGAGCCTGGCGCTGCCGCCGGAGATCGTGGCCGCGGCCAACCCGAAGAGCTCGACCGGACGGCTCGACGTCTTCACCCGTGTGATCGCCGACGGCACCCGCCGCTTCGACATGATCGGCGCCGGCTATCACGGCCCGCTCTATGCCGAGATCAGCCCGAAGACGTTTCCCGTGCTGCTGCGCGAGGGTTCGCGGCTCAGCCAGGTCCGCTTCCGGATCGGCGAGGCCACGTTGACCGCCGACGAGCTCGATGCGCTGCATGCCGCCGAGCGGCTGGTCGATATCGACGATGCCGATCTCTCCGATGGCGTTGCGCTTTCCGTCGATCTTTCCGGCGAGAGCTCGGGCGGCTTTGTCGGGTACCGCGCCAAGCGCCACACCGGCGTGGTCGATGTCGATCGCCGCGGCGGCTATGCCGTCGACGACTTCTGGGAGCCGATCAAGGCCCGGCCCGACGGCAGTCTCATTCTCGATCCCGGCGAGTTCTACATCCTGGCGTCGAAAGAGGCGGTGCAGGTGCCGCCGGACTACGCCGCGGAGATGGTGCCGTTCGATCCGCTGGTCGGCGAATTCCGCGTCCACTATGCCGGCTTCTTCGATCCTGGTTTCGGCTATGCCGGCGCCGGCGGCAAGGGCGCGCGCGCCGTGCTGGAGGTGCGCTCGCGCGAGGTGCCGTTCATCCTCGAGCATGGCCAGATCGTCGGCCGTCTCGTCTATGAGCGGATGCTGGAGCGTCCCGATGCGCTCTACGGCCAGCGCATCGGCTCGAACTATCAGGCGCAGGGCCTGAAGCTCTCCAAGCATTTTCGCGTGTAATTCCGTTTCGCGCGCGCTTAATTCCGTAGCCCGGATGAAGCGCTAGCGAAATCCGGGACGCTGCATACGCGCAATGAGCTGCCCCGGATTGCGCTTCGATTCATCCGGGCTACGATTGCGCGCGCGAGGCTTTATCTCGCCAACAAGAACAGCGGGAGCAGACATGACCGGAGAGCAGGACGCGCGCGAAACGCAGTGGCGGAAGTGGCGCAGTGTCGCCGATCTCTATCACGCCTTCTTCACCGGCCTGATCCTCACCGTCGTCACGCGGCGCGGCACGGCTGATGCCGCCGAGTTCGTCTTCCGCGTGTTTCGCCGCCAGCAGCAGGAACGCTTTCTCCCCGGCTTGAAGAAGCTCGGCCTCGACGGCCTGCCGCCGGCGGTCGCGGCCGCGCAATATCATTACCTCTCCAACTGGATCGGCGGCGTGCATGTCGAATACATGTATGAGACCGACCGCAAGGCCTGGATCCGCTATCCGCCGCCGCGCTGGATCTGGAAGGGCACGGCGATCTGCGGCGTGCCCGGCGAGGTCTCGCGCGCGATGCTGCGCGGCTGGCACGCCAACAACGGTGTCGCGCTCGGGGACTTGCGGCTCGGCTTCGTCTGCACCAAGCAGAGTGTCGACGGCCAGGACGGCCTCGAAGGCTATTACTGCGAGTACGATCATCCGCTCGAGCTCGACCAGCGCCTGGTGTTCGCGCGCCATCTCGAGGCGCCGCCATTCGATCCGAACACCGCGCCGGCGCTGCCGGTCGACAGCTGGCCGAAGCCGCGGCTGGAAAAGGCCTATCGCAGCTACGCGATGGAATATGTGAAGACGGCCGCGCCGGTCATCGTGCAGGTGTTCGGCCCGGAGGATGCGAGCTATCTGCTGCATCTCACCGGCAGACTGATCGGCATGCAGTATTATGACGAGGTCGCGCAGGCGCTCGGCGGCAGCCGTGGCCGTGCCACGGAATTTGCCGCATTCCTGCGCACGCTCTTCGAGTCGCAGGATGATGTCGCTGACATCAGCGAATCCGAGGGCCAGTTCGAAATCCGCCAGCAGGGCTGGAAGCTGATGGCCGACGTGGCCGACTATCATCCGGCCTGCGCCAGCGTATTGACCGGCCTGTTCGAAGGGCTGGCCGCCGGCTGCGGGCGGCATATTCCGGTGCATCTGAAGCCGAACAGCACCGCCGGCGCGCCGTTCGTCTGGTCGATCGGCTAGCCCCAAGGTTCATCCGGGTTCACCTGCAATCGCGCAGGCCCCCCTTGCGCCCCGCGCACGTGGATTCCGCCGCCGCCATGGTAGGGAAACACCATGGCGCGGCTCCCCAGATCGCGCGTGGGAGTAGAAATGTCCGATCTCGGCCTCGCCGAAATTCCTGTCGACGAACAAGAGCGGCCGCTGCCGCCGCCGGTGACCAAGCCGGCGCGCAATGCGCTGCTCGACGGGCCGATCCTGCGCACGCTTCTGTGGCTCGCCTGGCCGAACGTGATCGCGCTCTCGGCCGGCACCTGCGTGGTGATCGCGGAGACCTCCTATATCGGCCGGCTCGGCGTCGAGTCGCTCGCGGCGATGGCGTTGGTGTTTCCCTGCGTGATCCTGACCATGACGATGTCCGGCGGCGCGATGGGCGGCGGCGTCGCATCCGCGATCGCGCGTGCGCTCGGCGCCGGCGAGATCGAGCGCGCCTCGACGCTGGCGATGCATGCGCTGCTGATCGGCCTGACCTTTGGTTTGACGTTCATGCTGGGCATGCTGATCTTCGGCCCGCGCCTGCTCGAACTGCTCGGCGGCCGGGGCAATGTGCTGGCGCAGGCGATCGCCTATTCGCAGGTGTTCTTCGGCGGCGCGATCCTGCCCTGGCTGATGAACACCATGGCCGGCATCCTGCGCGGCACCGGCAACATGAAGCTGCCGTCGACCATGATCCTGTCCTCGGCGGTGTGGCAGATCATTCTCGGCGGCACGCTCGGGCTCGGTCTCGGTCCGGTGCCGCAATTCGGCATGCGCGGCGTCGCCGCGGGGTCGCTGATCGCCTATTCGATCAGCATCAGCGTGATGGGCTGGTATCTGTTCTCGGGCCGTGCCCGCGTGAAGCCGAAACTCAAGGGGCTGCGCGTGCAATGGGCGATGTTCATCGACATCCTCAATGTCGGCGCGGTGTCCTGCTTCTCGCCGTTGCAGTCGGTTCTGACGATCTCGATCTTCACCCACATGCTGGCGCAGTTCGGCACCGCGGTGCTCGCCGGCTACGGCATCGGCGCGCGGCTCGAATTCATGCTGACATCGGTCGCCTTCGCGGTCGGCATCGCCTCGGTGCCGATGATCGGCATGGCGGTCGGCGCCGAGCGCGTCGCGCGGGCCCGGCGCATCGCCTGGACCGCGGGCACGTTGTCGTTCCTTGCGGTCGGCGTGGTCGGCAGCTTCATCGCCGTCTTCCCCGACCTCTGGGTCAATCTGTTCACCAACGATCCACATGTGCGGGCGACCAGCCATCAATATCTCTCGACCGCCGCGCCGATGTACGCCTTCATCGGCCTTGCGATGTCGATGTATTTCTCCTCGCAGGGGGCCGCGAAGGTGCTGGGTCCGGTGCTGGCGCAGACCGCGCGGCTGATCTTCATCGGTGCCGGCGGCTGGTGGCTGTCGACGCATGAGGCGAGCGCGCAGAACTTCTTCGCACTCGCCGCCGCCTCGATGGGCGTGCTCGGCGTGCTGTCCTGCCTCAGCGTGATCCTGACGCGCTGGGGCAAGTCGGCACCGGTCGCCGAGGCGCAGCCGGCGCTGTCGTAGATATTAAACCCGTCATCCTGAGGAGCCGCGAAGCGGCGTCTCGAAGGATCGACGGCCCAGGTGTTTCGGCGTGCGCTCGTAGAAACAGCGGGGCTGTCGCCCTTCGAGACGGTCGCTTCGCGACCTCCTCAGGGTGATGGTCATAGTTCGAAATGCGCGGCCAGTCGCATGACCTAGCGGATCACGCCGCGCTCTTCTCCCTCGCCGACTTGGCCATCGCCGCCTGCATCGCCGCCGCGCCGAGGTCCATTTGCGCGTCCATGTAGGGCGCGACCTCGTGCGGCAGCACGTCGGCGATCCACACCACGCGGCAGCGCGCGTCGCCCTCGGCGAACACCTGCACCGAGGCGGAATGCTGCTTCAACCGCTCGCTGCTGATCGCATAGACCAGCCTCTGTCGGTTGTCGTCGCAATCGACCAGCGTCTCGCGCGCCACGGTGCCGTTGACGAAAGTGACAGTGCGGACGTCGCCGTCCAGTTGCGTATCGGTCACGAAGCCCGGCACCAGCCGCGTATGCAGTGCGCCGAAATCGCGCAACGCGTCCCAGACATGATCTGCCGGCGCGTCGATCGGGATATCCTTGTGAATGGAAGCCATCGTTCAATCCTCGTTGGTTTCAGATGTGTCGTCATTGCGAGGAGCGAAGCGACGAAGCAATCCACACCGCAGCAGGCGGAAAGATGGATTGCTTCGCTCCGCTCGCAATGACGGCGGAGCTGTGGTGTGCTAGGTCGACACCGCCTCGACATTGTTGCCGTCGGGGTCGAGCAGGAACGCCGCGTAATAGGTCGGGCTGTAATCCTTGCGATGGCCCGCCGCGCCGTTGTCCCTGCCGCCGGCTTTCAGGCCTTCGGTATGGAATGTCTTGATCGCGTCGTGGCTCGGGGCACGGAACGCAACGTGCGCGCCGCCCTGGGTCTTGCCCTTGTGCAGATGCAGCCAGAGCGCGGGCTCGCCCTTCGGGCCGAAGCCGGCGCCGCTGTCGTCGCGCGAGCAGAGCACGAAGCCGAGTGGCGCCAGCACTGCGGTGTAGAAGCGCACGCTGGCGTCGAGGTCGGCAACGCGCAATCCGATATGGTCGTACATGAGTAAATCTCCAGTCGCTAAGCGCATCGAAAGACGCGCGGACTGGATCAGCCTAGCTATTGCAGCGCGAGACGTTCTTGGAAAATCTTGCGGTCGCCGCGCGAGGCCCGGCGGAACTTCAGCGGCGAGGCACCCGCAGCGCGGTGGAAGCTGCGCACGAAATTGGACAGGTCGCCGAAGCCGACGTCATAGGCAATGTCGGTGACCGGGCTGTCGTCATCCGCAAGCCGCCGCGCCGCATGGCGCAGCCGCGAGCGCACGAGATATTGATGCGGGGTGACGCCGAGCACGGCGGAAAACAGCCGCAGGAAATGGAAGGTGCTCAAGCCGGCCTGTTCCGCCGCATCGTCGAGATCGATCTGATGGTGTGAATTGGCGTCGATCCACAGCGCGGCCTCGACGGCGCGGCGGCGATCGCGCAAGCCTGCGGTGAGCGGCTTTGCCTTGCGGTCGGACACCAGCTCGACAAGGCGGCTGGTGAGGAGGTGGCCGATCTCGTCGAGACCGACGTCGCTGTTGCCAGCTGCCGCCGTTTGCGCGAGCTCGCCGATCACCATCAGTTCCGGCAGCGGCGGCACCGACCCGACCTGCCAGACCGACGTGCGGTCGCCGATGGTCTCGACCAGCTCCGGGTCCAGGAAGAACGACAGGCATTCGTCGCCGACCACGTGGTCGTGCGTGCAGGTGTATTCATCGCCGGGATGGCCGACCAGGATCGAGCCTGCCACCAGCTCATGAAAGCGGCCGCGGCAATGGCAGCCGAAGCTGCCGCTGCGCACATAGGACACCGAGTGGGAGGCGAACTGCTCGGCGAACGGCTTGTCGCCGGGTTCCGCCGTGCAGCGGAACTCGTTCACCGTGATGCGATCGCGCTGCAGCAGCGTGGTTCGGACCATACCCGGGATTTAAGCTTGCGGCCGGAGTCGTGCAACGGGCAGCAGCACATCAAAAAGGGTCTTGCTGGTGGTCGGCTGGGCGCCCTCGATCGAGAGCAGCCGCCGTTTCGAGATGCTGCCGCCGTTCGGCGAGATCCGGTCGGCATAATTGCCCGCCTCGAGCACGCGGTGGCAGGGCACCATGACCATGAAGGGATTGCGGCCGAGCGCCTGTGCCACCGAATAGACCGCGCCGGACGCGCGCAAGGCGCTCGCCACCTCGTCATAGGTCCGGGTTTCGCCGCGGGGAATGGTGCGGACAAACTGGTAGACGCGCGCGTTGAAGGCCGGGATGCCGCTCATGTCGAGCGCAACGCCGGCAAGGTCCCCAATGCCGCCGCGCAAGGTCGCGGCGATGCCCTCGATCGCGACAGCGACCTCCTCGGGAGGCCGCATCTCGCGCGCGTCAGGATAAAGCTTGAATAGCCGCTTGCGGGTCTCGATCTCGCGCAGCTCGGGAAGCTGCACGCCAGCCACGCCGAGCTCGCCCCACGCGATGCCGCATCGGCCGATCGCCGTGTCGAAAATGGTATACCCACGCCCCGCCATGACGCCACCAGCCCCATGCGCGCGATCCTAACATTGTCGCCGGCGCGCGCATCCGGAATCTTGACGTTTAGCTAACCATGTCGCGGCCCCTTCTGTGTGACCCCGCCAATTTATCAGTCACGCATCTTAAAGGCTTTGCCCGCTATCTGGTCGTCAGCATGCTGCTCCACGGTACGATCGGCGGAACGATGACCAGCACCGGCGCGGATGGGGCGCGCGGCAGCACAGCCGTGGCCGGGACATCGACCGGGCGTCTTCATCCGCTGTTCGCATTGTTGTTGCTGGCATTGGTCCTGCGCCTTGCGGCCGCGCTCTGGCCCAACGTGATGTATCCGGACGAGATCTTTCAGTATCTCGAGCCGGCGTGGCGGATGCTCGGCCATGACGGCATTTTGACGTGGGAGTGGCGCGAAGGCATTCGCGGCTGGTTCCTGCCGACATTGCTGGCCGGGCCGGTCGCGGTGGGCGGCTTGATTGCGCCGGGGGGCGAGGGCGCTTTCCTGGTGCCGCGCCTGGTCGCCGCATCTGCGTCACTGTCGATCGTGGTCAGCGCCTGGTTCTTTGGTGCACGGATTTCGCGAACCCATGCCATCGTCGCGGCGTTCGCTGCGGCAGTCTGGTTCGAGTTGATCCTGCTCGCGCCGCACACATTGGGCGAGCCGTTGGCGACAGCGCTGGTCGTGCCGGCGGCGCTGCTGGTGACCGGCCGTCCGTCGCCGCGGCATCTGGCGATCGGCGGCGCGTTGCTCGCTTTCGCCTTTGTCTGCCGCTTTCAGTACGCGCCGGCCATCGCCGTGCTTGCGCTCGGCGCCTGCTGGATGCGTTGGCGAGACCTGATTCCTATGATCGCGGGCGGTCTCGCCGCGCTGATGCTCACCGCCGCGATCGACCTTGCGCATGGCGCCATGCCGTTCGCCTGGCTGATCGGCAACATCAAGGAAAACCTGCTGCACGATCGCGCGACCGAGTTCGGCGTGACGCCGCCTTCGGCCTATCTCGCCAACTTCCTGATCGTGTGGTCGGCGGCGATCGTGTTGCCGCTCGCCGCGATCTGGCGCGGCGCGCGGCATGCGCCGCTGCTGCTGGCCGTGGCGTTGGTCAACCTCGTCTTCCACAGCTTGATCGCCCACAAGGAATACCGCTTCGTCTTCTTGTCGGTGGCACTGTTCATCATCGTCGCGGCGCTGGGATCGGCCGATTGGGTGCAATGGCTGCGCGCAAAACCCGGGTGGCGCCGCTGGGCATTGCCGATCGTCACCGGCGGCTGGGCCTTGCTCTCGGTGACGCTCGCCGGCGCCAGCGAGGGGATGCGCGACTACTGGACGCGCGGTGTCGGCGCGGCGCGGCTCGCCGCCGAACTGCGCAGCGATCCGCAGCTGTGCGGCCTCGCACTTTACAATGTTCGTTTCCAGCTGTTGCCAGGGCGGGAACGATTGGTCGGCCCAGTACCGCTCTATGCGCTGGAGCCCGCCGATCCGCTCGCCGAGCTGATCCTGCCGCCGCTGTTGCAGGCGACCAGGCCGGCCTTCAATCGCATCCTCGCGCGCCCCGCGGCCGCCGGTGATCTGCCGGCGGATTATTCAAGGCAAAGCTGTGCCCGCGTCGGCATCGCCGATGCCTGCATCTATGCACGAAGCGGCACCTGCGACGCATCCGCCGCCGCGGCTTTTGTCATCAATGACGTGCTCGTGAGGATGGGCCACTAGCGGGGGCGGTGCGGCGATCGGCTCCAATGCGCGCTTGATCCGTTGCCTCCGCCCGGGCTATGGTCCGGCCGGGTCGCACCCCTGAGGTGCGACCTCAAGCAATTGAGATCGCGGGCGTAGTTCAATGGTAGAACGGCAGCTTCCCAAGCTGCATACGAGGGTTCGATTCCCTTCGCCCGCTCCAGCCTTCAGGCAAATGTCGCGGGACAGTTTGTCGGCACGGCAATGTATTTGACGACAGCAGGAGACGTGACGTGAGATTGCTTGGAGCGCTGCTGCTTGCGCTGGGCGCGCTTTGGATGACGAGGCCGGCATCCGCGCAAATGTATGATCCGCGCTATCCCGTCTGCATGCATGTTTACGGTGAGTTGGTCGGCGAACGCATGGACTGCATCTTCACGTCGCTGGATCAGTGCCAGACCAGCGCTGTGGGCATGCCGGCGACCTGTCTGGTGAACCCTTATTATGCGCCAAGGTCGGCGCGTCCTCATCGGCCTGAACGATGACCTTTCCGCCGGTATCGCGAGCGTTCATTTGAGATCAGTGCATGGCATGGTGGTACTACGCGTTCTTCGCGATCGTTCTGCTCGGATGTTGTGCATTGGTGGTTCGCGCCCGCCGCGGCAGCAATGAAAGAGAAGACGAGGAGCTGAACCGGCGGATCGACGAGCGCGTCGATCGGCTCGATCTCACCCGGCGCAATCGCGACAGGGATTCCTGACCCAGGGGATCCGCAGACGGCCTTCGCTATTATCCCGGGATATTACGGCGATCTGTTCACGCAACGTGCGCGCCTAACGCACCGTACTCGACCTGTTCTTCTCACAACGCGCAGTTATGTTTCCGTAGTTCTCCGCGTTTGAGAACGAAGTTCCGCCGGAACGATGTCGCGGGTTCCGGCATTGGTCGAATAGAGCCGACCGACCTCCGGCGAGAACGGTCGGTTCAAGCCCGCGCCTGGCCGTTCCCTCTCAACAGCCCCCCTAGAAGACGGCCGGCGCGGGTCCTTATCCCGGTCCTGCTCGATGTGACGAGGCTGCGCGCCGGGCGAGTATCGCTGACGTTCGCGATGGATTTAGCGCCAGCCCAAAGCGGGCGCGATCTGGGTCAAGATCGTCTCGATCACATGCGCGTTGTAGTCGACGCCGAGCTGATTGGGGACGGTCAGAAGCAAGGTATCGGCCTCCGCGATCGCCTCATCCGTCTTGAGCTGCTCGATCAGCCTGTCCGGCTCGGCGGCGTAGCCGCGGCCGAAGATGGCGCGCGTCCTCTCATCGATGAAGCCGATCTGGTCTTGCTCCTGGCCGTTGCCGAAATAGGCGCGGTCGCGATCGTCGACCAGCGCGAAGATGCTGCGGCTCACCGAGACCCGCGGCTCGCGCGTGTGCCCGGCTTCCTTCCAGGCGGCACGATAGGCCCGGATCTGGGCGGCCTGCTGGATGTGGAAAGCCTCTCCGGTCTCGTCGTTCTTCAGCGTCGAGCTTTGCAGGTTCATCCCGAGCTTCGCCGCCCACACCGCGGTGGCGTTCGAGCCGGCGCCCCACCAGATGCGCTCGCGCAGGCCTTCCGAGAGTGGTTCGAGCCGCAGCAGGCCGGGAGGATTGGGAAACATCGGCCGTGGATTGGGCTGCGCAAATCCCTGGCCGCGCAGCATGTCGAGGAAGATCTCGGCATGACGCCGGCCCATGTCGGCGTCGGTTTCGCCCTCGCCCGGCTGATAGCCGAAATAGCGCCAGCCATCGATCACCTGCTCGGGTGAGCCGCGGCTGATGCCGAGTTGCAGGCGTCCCCTCGCGATCAGGTCGGCCGCGCCGGCGTCCTCGATCATGTAGAGCGGATTTTCGTAGCGCATGTCGATCACGGCGGTGCCGATTTCGATCCGGCTGGTCCTGGCGCCGACGGCCGCCAGCAGCGGGAACGGCGAGGCCAGTTGGCGGGCGAAGTGATGGACGCGAAAATACGCGCCGTCCGCGCCGAGCTCTTCGGCCGCGACCGCGAGGTCGATGGATTGCAGCAGCACATCCGCGGCCGAGCGGGCCTGCGACTGCGGCGAGGGCGTCCAGTGCCCGAATGAAAGGAATCCGATTTTCTTCATGCCGGCAATGTAGGGATGTCCGCGACGAATTGCGATCCGTGACGTGACCCGGGGATGACCGAAAGTGTTTACCCGCCGGGAAATTGTTCTGCGGCAAATGTTGCGGGTTTTGCAGATCGCGCCGTTGCGCAAGTGCTGCATGCGTGCAGGTCTTGCCGCCTGCGCCGCGGCATGGCTTGCGATCCCGGGGCGCGCCGCCTAGCTTTCCGCCACGATTTCTCCCGCCAACACCGTCCCGCAGGTCCCGATGTCGCAGCCGCTTCTGTTTCAGCCGATCACGCTTCGCGGCGTGACCTCCCGAAACCGCATCCTGATCTCGCCGATGTGCCAGTATTCGGCGACCGACGGTCTCGCCAATGACTGGCATCTTGTGCATCTCGGCAAGTTCGCCCAGGGCGGCGCCGGGCTCGTGATGGTCGAGGCCGCGGCGGTTGTCGCCGAGGGCCGCATCACCCATGGCGACGTCGGCATCTGGAACGACGAGCAGATCGCGCCGCTCGAACGGATCGCCGCCTTCCTCAAGGACAATGGCGCAGTGCCCTCGATCCAGCTCGCGCATGCCGGCCGCAAGGCCAGCATGCAGCGTCCCTGGTACGGCAATGCCGCTCTCGATGAGGCCGACCGCGCCCGCGGCGATCTGCCGTGGCGGACGGTGGCGCCGAGCGCGATCCCGATGGAAGACGGCTGGTTGATGCCGCACGCGCTCGACGTGGCCGAACTCGCCGCGCTGCGCGAGCAATGGCGGCGCGCCACCTTGCGCGCGGTGGAGGCCGGCTTCGAATTCGTCGAGGTGCATTGCGCGCATGGCTATCTGCTGCACGAATTCCTCTCGCCATTGTCGAACCGCCGCACCGATGCCTATGGCGGCGATCGCGCCGGGCGGATGCGCTATCCGCTCGAGATCATCGAGACCGTGCGCGCGGCCTGGCCCGCGGAGCGGCCGCTGTCGGTGCGGATCTCCTCGGTTGACGGTATCGACGGCGGCCTGACGCTCGAGGACCAGGTCGCGTTCGCCCGCGAAGCCAGGGCGCGCGGTGTCGATTTGATCGATTGCTCGTCGGGCGGCCTGCTCGGCTCGGCGACCGCGGCGCGGATTCCGCGCGGCTACGGCTTTCAGGTGCCCTATGCCGATGAGATCCGCCGCGCCGCCGACATTGCGACCATCGCGGTCGGCCTCATCCTGCATCCGCAGCAGGCCGAAGACGTCCTGGCCAACGGCCAGGCCGACCTGGTCGCGATCGGCCGCGAGGCGCTGTTCGATCCGAACTGGCCGCTGCATGCCGAGCTTGCGCTTGGCGCTGGAGGCGGCGAGGTGTTCGCGTCCTGGCCGAAGCAGTATGGTTGGTGGCTGGAGCGGCGCGAGCCGGGCCTGCGCCGGCTCGACGGCCCGCCGCTGCCGTTCCGCCAGAGCTGACAAGAAAATCCGACAACAACCTGGGAGGTCGTTATCATGACATCAGTCGCAAAGCGCCCCTATCGCGGCGTCTTCCCCGTGGCGCCGACCATCTTCGACGCCGACGGCAAGCTCGACCTCGACGGCCAACGGCGCTGCGTCGACTTCATGATCGACGCCGGCTCCCACGGCATCTGCATCCTCGCCAATTTCTCCGAGCAGTTCGTGCTGACCGACGTCGAGCGCGAGACCGTGATGCATACGGTGCTCGAGCATGTCGCCGGCCGCATTCCCGTCATCGTCACCACCACGCATTTCTCCTCGGCGGTCTGCGCGGCGCGCAGCCGCGAGGCGGAAGCTGCCGGGGCTGCGATGGTGATGATCATGCCGCCCTATCACGGCGCGACCTTCCGCGTCGGCGAGCCGGGCATCTATGAGTTTTATCGGGTCGTGTCGGATGCCATCAACATCCCGATCATGATCCAGGACGCGCCGGTCGCGGGCACGCCGCTCTCGGTCGATTTCCTGGCGCGGATGGCAAAGGAGCTCGCCAATATCAGGTACTTCAAGATCGAGGTGCCGATGGCGGCGAACAAGCTGCGCGGCCTGATCGAGAAGGGCGGCGCCGAGATCGAGGGGCCGTGGGACGGCGAGGAGGCGATCACGCTGATGGCCGATCTCGATGCCGGCGCCACCGGCGCGATGACCGGCGGCGGCTATCCCGACGGCATCCGCCAGATCATGGATCCGTTCTTCGCCGGCCGGCGCGACGAGGCGGTCGGGGCCTATGCGCGCTGGCTGCCGCTGATCAATTACGAGAACCGCCAATGCGGGCTGCAGGCCTGCAAGGTGCTGATGCGCGAGGGCGGCGTCATCAAGTCCGATGCAGTGCGCCACCCGCTGCAACCGCTGCATCCCGCGACGCGCGCGGGGCTGATCGAGATCGCGTGGACACTCGATCCGGTTGTGCTGCGCTGGGGACGATGAGAGGACGCCTGGTCAGGGCCTTTAGGACGCTCTCTCGATCGCCGGCGCGCATGGACGTTGATCTGGCGAGCGGAGCCGGTGTGGCGGGCTTGGCTGAAGGGCTCGGGCGAAACCTTGTCGAAGCATGATGCCGCCGCTGCCGCTCTTGAAATTCTCGTGCCTGATCACCACCTTGGGTGGAGTACGCGATCATCGACCCTGCTTGAGTTCGCTGCAGTGAGCTTGGTTCGCCGATGGTCGTGCATGGCTGCCCGGACAAGGAGGGGGCCATGTTGCGATGTATCCGCTTGGCGGCACTCACCTTGGCTGCCGCGTTGATGTCGACGGTGGCTGGCGCAGCGCAGACTTGCGCCTCCCGGTCCGATTTCGTGACCTTCCTCAAAGACCATTTCGGCGAGGTTGAGGTGCACCGCGGATTGTCCGATCGCGGCCACCTCGTGGAGGTCTTCGTTTCGCCGGCGGGTACCTGGACGATCCTCTTGTCGCGGCCTGACGGTTTGTCCTGCCTCGTCGATGCGGGCGAGGCCTGGACCACGACGGTCCCCCCATCACGCGACGCGCGATTGCTGAGCCTCGTCGTGCCGGGTCCCGTGCACTGAACCTGCGCAAAGCACGCTACGCGTCCCACGTCACCGGCAAATCCAGCAGGCCGCGGAACGCCCAGCCGCCGATCCGCGCCGGCTGGTGCTCGACCAGGCGCAGATTCTTCAGCCGCTTGAAGATCGCAGGCAGCGCGACGTCGGCGACCATGGCGCGCGAGGCCCAGGCGCCGGCGCAGAAATGCGGGCCGGCACCGAACGCGATGCTCTTGCTGGCGTCGCGGCGCACGTCGAACGCGTCGGGCTTGTCGAAGTGTTTCTCGTCGCGGTTCGCCGAGCCGAACATCAGGAACACGCGCTCATTGGTCTCGAATGCGACGTCCCTGATCGTCCAGGGCTTTGCGATCCGCCGCGGCGACATCCCGATCGGCGAGATCCAGCGCGCATATTCCTCGAACACCTGCAGCCACGGGATCGTGCCGCTCGTCGCCAGCGCAAGCTGGTCGGGATGGGTCAGCAGCGCCCATACCGTGCCGGCGATCGCATCGCGCGGCTCGTTCTGGCCGCCCGAGATCGCAAGCTTGATATTGGCGCGCACGCTCTCCATCGGCATGTCGGTCTGCAGCATCACGCCGAGCAGGCTGAGGTCGGGCGTCTTGCGCAGCCTGGGGGCCATGTCGTCGATCGCGGCATCGATCCCGGAGGTCGCCGCATGGCAGCGCGCCTCGATCGCGGGATCGCCGACATAATTGGCGATGCCGTCGATCATGCCCTGCGACCACGCGTTCATGTCCTGGAAGCGCATGTTGGTGAGGCCGGTGATCGACTTCAGGCATTCGGCCGAGAACGGCAGCGCGAACGCCTGCACGAAATCGACCACGCCGTCCGGCTTCAGTTCGTCGAGGATGCGCGTCGCGTGGGCTTCGAACTGCGCCGTCCAGTGCGATCTGACCGTTTTGGGCGAGATCGCCGGAAAGATCGCCTTGCGCTCGTTCATGTGCGCATCGCCGTCCTTGCGCATCATGTTGTGGCCCATCAGCTTGTTCATCAGCCCCTCGGGCTGGTGCGATGAGAACACGTCGATCTGCTTCTCGGAGATGAAGATGTCGTCGCGGCTGCACAGCAGCGTGCTGCCGAGCTGCGGCACGAAGGCGATCGGCGCCTCCTTGCGCATGCGCGCCAGCGCCGGATGGGGATCCTGCCAGAAGGCAGGGACGTCGATATTGAAATGGGGCGCGGTGCTCACGACGTGATCTCGGTTTGGCCTCGGGTTTTCGGACCGAGCATAGGCCGGGCGGCGCGGCCCGTCTGTCCCCACCGCTGGGGACAGCGGGAGACCATCGCCTGGAGCGCGCTCAGTTCAACTGACGCGCCGACGCCATCAGGCGCAGCGCGATCGCGAACAGCTCGTTCTGCGAGGAGATGCCGAGCTTGTCATAGGCGCGCTTGCGATAGGTGAGGGCGGAGTGCAGCCCGATGCCGAGCTCGGCGGCGATCGCTTCCGAGCTGAGGCCGGAGAGGATGCGCAGGCAGACCTCCTGCTCACGCCCGGTCAGCCTTGCCAGCGGCTCGGCGGTCGCAAACAGGATCTTCAACCGCTCGATCGGATCAACATCCGGTGCCGGGTCGCGCTGGAAATGCCGCGCCACGGCCGCCGTCAACGCCGGCGCGACCGCGGCCAGGCGCGCGATCTGCTCGCGGCTGAAGCGGCCTTGCGCGGTGATCTGGTAGAAGTTGACATAGAAGCAGATGTCGCCGGTCCAGATCGCGGAGGCGAACTTGTCGACGATGTCGGAGTCGTCGAAGAAGATCTTGCGGTAGCCGTCGCTGTACATGCGGCGGGCAAAGTTCGGCAGCACGATCGGCGCGGCCTGCGTCCGTCCCTCGAACACCGCGTCGCGGTTCGGGTCGGCCTGATGGAAATGCTCGGAATAGGCGATCCCGAGGTCGCGCCCGGTCGGGATGTTGCCGACATCGAGCAGGCTCGCGGCGGTCCGCGGACCGGTGAACGAGAACACCATGCAATGACCGACCCCGGCGACGCGCCGCAGCGCGCCGATCAGGGCCTGCGGAAAGCTGTCGCGGCCGATCGCCAGCAGCGCCGGCGTGATGTCGCTGACGACAGAAGTCTCGAAGGCGTAATCTGCCTTCATGGCGTCCTCCCTGTGTTTCGGGAAGACTAGAGCCTTTTCCGTTCCGATGGAATCGGAACGGGGGCTCTCGATTCTTTGTTTTGACGCGGTTTCTTGACGCGAACCGGGATCCATTCGCTCGAAAACGCTCTGTCAGCGACATCGCCGGCGTGGAAAGCGCCCCGGAATGACGAGAGGATATAGGTCGCGGTTGCCTGAGGAAGGCCTCAGGCGCCCGGCACCTGGTCGAGGAAGCCGGTGATGCTCCTGATCCGGCCGTCCTTCAGCATGGCGAAGTCGGTGCCCTTGATCGGGCTGTCGATGCCGTCAGGGCCAAGGCCCCAGGAGAACCGGACATGGTCGCCGAAGCCGTTCGGCTCCCCGATCAGCTTGAAGCGGAAGTCCGGAAACTTCTGCTGCACGCCGGCGATCAGCGCGTCGACGCCCTCATGGCCGTCGCCGTTCATCAGCGGATCGATATAGCGCGCATCGGCGGTCCAGTTCTCGCTCAGCATCTCGCGACGCCGGCTCGGCGTTCGCTCGTTCCAGAGATCGATATAGCGGCGGGCGATGGTGGCATGGTCGGTCATGGTGCTCTCCTTCGATAGTGCCGGACTGTGCGGCGGTCCGGACTATCGAAGGTTCGCGTGTGCCGATCGATTACCTCTGAGGTCATCGCGCGGGCTATGGTGCGATGGTCAGCACCGCCTTCATGTTGGGATGGTAGCGGCAGTAATAGTCGACCGTGCCGGCCTTGGTCAGGACCGACTTGATCGTCTTCTTCGGCGCGATCGTCACGTCGAAGTCGCCGTTCTTCGCGGTGGCGGTGTGCGCCAACACGTCCTTGTTGACCCATTCGA
Organism: Bradyrhizobium sp. USDA 4538; assembly: GCF_024171045.1. Classification (NCBI taxonomy): domain Bacteria; kingdom Pseudomonadati; phylum Pseudomonadota; class Alphaproteobacteria; order Hyphomicrobiales; family Nitrobacteraceae; genus Bradyrhizobium; species Bradyrhizobium sp. USDA 4538. The sequence goes on along the minus strand of NZ_JALJZE010000001.1, from coordinate 2,978,296 downwards.
TGGTGTCGCCGACCTTGGCCGACACCTCGGCCGGCGAGATCACCAGATTTTCCATCACGATCTGGATGGTGGCCGCATGCGCCGGGACGGCCATCGCGCCGAGCGCGAGCAAAGCCAGCGTTGCGAGACAGCGTCCTGGCAACATCGCGCGCCTCCTTACTTCAGGCCGGCCGCAACATGTTCGGCATGCTGCTGGTGGCCCTGGAAGATCTTCAGGCCGGTCTGCAGCAGGCCCTTCAGCTCGGGATTGCTGGCCGAGGGGATCAGCTGCGTCTCCAGCGCGGTGTTGACGGCCTTGTGGTAGGCGACCTCGTTGTCGATATAGGCCTTGTCATAGGCGGCGCCCTTCAGCTTGCCGAGTTCGGCGAGCTTGTCGGCCGCCTGCTTCGACAGAGCCTTGCTGGTGTCGTTGTCCTCCGGCGTCACCTTCAATTTCTTGACGAGGTCGAGCGCCTGCTTGTTCACCGCCTCGTGGTCGCGCGCCATGTCCTTGGCGAACGCCTTGACCTCCTTGTTGGAAGCCTTCTCTTCCGCCTGCTTGGCGGCATTGATGTCGATCACACCGGCCGTATAGGCGATGTGTGCGATCTGTGGATCGGTCGGCTTTGCGCCCTGCGCCAGCGCAGCGCAGTTGAGAAGGCTGAGCGCGGCGACCGCGATACCCAATCGAACGAACATGGTTTGACACTCCTGTTGAGCCGGGCGTAGCGCGCGGCGCGTCGTTGCTTGCACAGGAGTTGGATGGTGCGGACGAGCAGAGGTTCCCGAAAAATTCAGGCGGTGGCGCGCAGCCGTTTCAGAACCGCCTCGGTCAATCGCTCGCAGCGCTTGCCCGCGAAGGGGAACGCCTCCATGACGACGGGGCCGATCTTCCGCTCGACATTGTCGCGCAGCATGGTGCGGGCGCGGTGCAGGCGGGTCTTCACGGTTTCCGGCTTGAGGCCGAGGATCTCAGCGGTCTCCTCGACATTCATGCCCTCGATCACGCGGGTGATGAAGACGAGGCGGAACGCCTCGGGCAGCTCGTCGATCGCGTGCTCGACGACGTGCTGGATCTCACGCTGGGCCATGGATTTTTCCGGATCGTCCGTTGACGACAGGGGGAACTGGATGATCTGGGCTTCAGGAGCACCTTTCGGCAGATCGGACCATTCGACGCTGCTGTGCCTGCGGCGCAGGCGGCCGAGCGCCTCGTTCATCGCGATCCGCGACAGCCAGGTCGAGAGGCTGGAGTCGCCACGGAACTGGTCGAGATGGGTAAAGGCGCGCACATAGGCGTCCTGAACCACGTCCTCGGCCTCGTTGTCATTGCGCAGGATGCCGCGCGCCAGCCGGAACAGCCGGCGATTATTCGCCTGCATGATGGCGCGGATCGCGGCCTCGTCGCGGGCAAGCGCGCGTTGCACCAACTCGGCATCGTCCGAGCGGTTCGGCGGCAGGGACGTTACATGGACCTGGCGCATGGCGGGTCGCCCTCACTGTTGGCGGAATAATACCATTGGATGCCGACCGACCGTGCAGGTTCCCGGGAAAATGGTAATCGGCCAAAAAAGACCGCTACGGCCTGATATAGGCCTCCGGATCGCCGCGCGCATGCGCCTCCATCGCATCGAGGAAGCAGCGCACCTTCGCCGGGACAAATTGCCGCGCCGGCAACAGCGCATGCACGTTGAGCGGCTCGCAGGCATGATCGGGCAGCAGCCGCCGCAACTCGCCGGCCGCGACGGCGGCGCGGGTGTAGCTGGCGGTGACCCGCAGCACGCCATGGCCGGCGAGCGCGGCCTGCAGCCGGACATGGGCATTCGAACTGGTCAGGCGTGCGCGATCGACCGCGAGATGCTCGACCGCGCCGCCGGGAGCGGTGATCGCCCATGGCGGATCGCTGGGGCCGGTGAGCAGCGGCAGCTTTCTCAGATCATCCAGCGTGCGCGGCTCGCCGAATTTCTCCAGCAGTGCCGGTGCCGCGAACAGGCCGCGCTCGAGCGTGAAGACGCGGCGGATCACGATGCCGGCCGACGGCAGCGGCGTCTCCAGCATCGCAAACACGATGTCGTAGTTCTCGGCGATCGGACTAACGATGTCGTGCTCGACGTCGATCCGGATCGAAAGCTCCGGATAGCGGCCCATCACCGCGCAGGCGACCGGCCCCGCATGATGCGCGCCGAATTCGTACGGCGCCTTGATGCGCAGCGTGCCGGCGACCGCGCTGGACATCGCCAGCGCCTCGCTGTGGGTGTCGTGCAGCGCCGCGAACAGCGGGCGCACCTTGCGATAGATGGTCTCGCCGGAATCGGTCAGCCGCAGGTGCCGGGTGGTGCGCTCGATCAGCCGCAGCCCGAGATTGGCTTCGAGACGCTGCACCGCAGCACTGAGGCTCGATTTGGGATGGCCGAGCACGCGCGCAGCCGCGGTGAAGCCGCCATGCTCGACAACCTCGCAAAACAGCTCCCAGTCGCGCCACTCCATGGCCGATTGTCCATCCACCGGTACAGTGTGTCCAGCCAAATCGGATTATCCCGGTGACCGCAATCACCTAACCTCGTCGCAACCAAATCTTGCATCGGGAGGGTGAGATGGCTGACGACGGAATTTTCCTGCGCAACGCCTGGTACGTGGCGGCGCTGAACCACGAGCTGATCGACGGCAAGAAATTGGCGCGCACCATCCTGGAGCGGCCGATCGTGATCTATCGCGGCGCCAGCGGAAAGGTCGTCGCGCTCGACGACCGCTGCTGCCATCGCGCCGCGCCGCTCTCGATGGGGCGCATCGAGGGCGACGACATCAGATGCATGTATCACGGCATGAAGTTCGCGGCCGACGGCAAGTGCATCCAGATCCCGGGCCAGGACGCGATCCCTGCCAAGCTCGGCGTGCGCAGCTATCCCGTGGTCGAGCGCTACAACATGATCTTCATCTGGACCGGCGATCCCGAGAAGGCCGATCCGAAACTGATCCTCGACTATCCGCCGCTCGAGGATCCCAGATGGCGCGGCCTGCCGGGTTACATGCACTACAGGGCCAATTGGCTCCTGATTGTCGATAACCTCAGCGACTTCGCGCATCTCGCCTTCGTGCACACCAACACGCTCGGCGGCTCCGAGGAATACGCCTACAAGACCAAGCCGGTCGCGATCGAGAAGCTGGACGACGGTTTCCGTGTCGAGCGCTGGCACATGGGCGCCGAGCCGCCGCCCTACCACAAGAAGGTGATTTCGAACAAAACCGACAAGATCGACCGCCGCAATATTGGCCGCATGATCGTGCCCGGCATCTTCACGCTCGACACCACGTTTGCGCCGGCGGGGCAGGGCGTCGAGAAGGGCGTCCAGGTTCCGGGCACGCGGTCGTATCGCAACGCGCAGTTCATGACGCCGGAGACGCGCTCGACCACACACTTCTTCTGGAATTATCTGCACGATTTCGACATCGACAATCCGAACGTTGCGCTGTCGCTGCGGCACAGCCTCGAGGAAGGGTTCAACGAGGACAAGGATATCATCGAGGCGCAGCAGCGCGTGTTCGACGCCGATCCGGACTATCAGCTGCTCGCGATCGGCGCGGACGCGCCGCTGACTTATTTCCGCTGGCTGTTCGCGCGCAGGCTCGAGGCGGAGAAAGGCACGGCACGCGCCGCCTAGAGCATGATCCGGAAAAGTGTGAAGCGGTTTTCCGAAAAGATCATGCTCAAACAAGGAGCTAAAGCGCGATGATGATTCAACCCAATCTCATCGCGCTTTAGTCCGTTGCAACGACGGCTTTTGCTGCTTGGCAGCAAGCCGCGCCGGGGTCGCGAGATCGTGACATCCCGGCGTGGCTGCCGCTCCAGCCGGTTTGGCGTAAACTGATCCGACCTGAATTTGTCGGTTCTTGATCAGCGTGAAGGTGACCCGCGTTGGCCAGACCATCCCGGTAGCGATCAATCGGTGAATGAGCTTGCCCGAAAAGACGGATCCATCGGATCGAAGTGCGAGCGCTAGCTGGGCGCAGGACGCCTGGCTATGGCCGTTTGAAGCCGCGCGATTGGCGTTGGACATCTACTCGCAGTGGTACCCCAATCGTGCGCCCGAGCCCACGGATTCGCCCGGCGAAGCGGCGGCGCTGCCCTGGACGACAGCCCATTCGGTCGCGCTTCAGCTGCCGTCGATGTGCCTGCTGGATTTCTCGAGAGCGGCCGAAGGCCGGCCGCTGCTGGTCTGCGCGCCCTATGCGCTGCATCGCGCGCAGATTGCGGATCTGGCCCCCGGTCACAGCCTGATGGAGGCGTTGCAGAAGGCCGGCGTTGCGCGTCTCTATCTCACGGATTGGCGCTCGGCGGCACCGGAGATGCGATATTTCTCGATCGACACCTTTCTGTCCGATCTCAACGTGGCCGTCGACACGATCGGGCCGCCGGTCGACCTTGCAGGTCTCTGTCAGGGCGGCTGGCTGTCGTTGCTCTATGCGGCGCGCTTTCCCGGCAAGGTACGGCGGCTTGTGCTTGCCGGCAGCCCGGTCGACGTCTCGGTGCCGTCGGAGCTTTCCCGGATGGTCGGCTCGCTTCCACCGCAAGGCTTCGAGGCGCTGGTCCGTCAGGGGGATGGGATCATCAGCGGCAAGCACATGCTGCAGGCCTGGAGCATCCCGTTCACCATGCGTGACGCGGAAGCGGCGCTGCAGAGGCGGCTCGACCGCAATTCGGAGGATGCGCGGGCGTTGCTCGATCGCTTCACGCGCTGGAATGACGAGACGCTCGATCTGCCGGGCACCTACTACCTCGAAGTGACCGACTGGATCTTTCGCCAGAACCGGATCGCGGCTGGCGACTTCCTCGCGCTTGGCTGCAAGATCGATCTCGCTGCCGTGAAGCAGCCCGTCTTCCTGCTCGCCGCAGAGAACGACATCGTTGTTCCGCCCGACCAGGCATTTGCGACAGCGCGGCTCTTGGCCACGCCGCCCGCGTGGCTGCAATGCCATACCGAGCCGTGTGGTCACCTCGGACTGTTCATGGGCTGCAAGGCTCTCGCCGGCTCATGGCGCCGGATTGCCCGCTGGCTTCAGTCCGATCTCGGTGAGGCTGCCGGCGAGCAAGCGCGGATCAGCGCGTGAGTGCAAGATGAAAAATGCCCCGAATTGCGCTTTGCAATCCGGGGCATCCGGTATCCGTTGGATGACGTGCGTCGCGTCTATTTCGCCGCGACGACCATGATCTCGACATTGTACTGCGGCGCCGCCAGCTTGGCCTCGACGGTGGCGCGGGCCGGGGTGTTGCCCTGCGAGACCCAGCCGTCCCACACCGCGTTCATTTCCGGGAACGTCTTCATGTCGGTGATGTAGATCGTCGCGCTGAGCAGTTTCGACTTGTCGGTGCCGGCCTTGGCGAGGTGGCCGTCGATGATCGACAGGATGTCCTTGGTCTGGTCGGTGACGCTGCCGCCCGCGGCCTTGCCGGCGACGACGCCGGCGAGATAGACGGTGTTGCCGTGCACGACGGCCTGGCTCATGCGCGGGCCGGTTTCGAAACGCTGAATGCTCATTTGGGTCTCCACTGAATGGCGGGCACTGTCTAACCTGCCAGAGCGAGCGCCGCCACTGCACAATTTGCAGCGCCGTTCACCGAAATCGCTCGAAATTGCTCCGAGATCGGCTCGGCGCAATCAGGTCGGCGGATTCTGCCCATTCGCCCAGCGTGCGAACAGCGCCACTCGCTCGGCCGGCCAGGCGCCGTCGCACGGCATGGTGCCGGCCTCAAGGCGGGCCAGAATCTGCCGGCAATGCCTGGCGACATCCGCCTCCTTCCAGAGATCGAAGGCGAACAGCATCGAACTGCGGTCCATCGGCCGGAACAGCGGTCGGATGTGTTGTTCGAATTGCACGGCCTCGCCGGGGCCGGGGTGTGCCACGCTGATGTCGTTTGCGGCCTGCGTATCGCTCGCGGTTGCGGACGACCGTGCGGCCGGCGTTGCGTTGCAGACCCACCACCAGCGCGGCACCGGCATGTTCGGCGGCGGTGTCGCGCCGGCGCCGGAATTCTCCACCGCGATCCGCGAGCCCCATTCGATATAGGCGACGAAGGCGGCGCGGAATTCCGGATCGTTCGGCAAGCCGGCATCGTCGGCGCTCTGCACCATGTAGGTCGCCCACAATGCGCGCTGCTCCGGCCGGATCTCCTTGCCGATGTGCTGCGACACCATCCGCCGATAGCCGCCATAGCGCTCGGTGTAGAAGCGCGGACCGCCGAACACCTCGCTGAGCCACGCCGCCACCCGCTCCGGATGGTCCGGCGACATCTCGGCGAACAGCGGCCCGAGCAGCGGATCTTCCGGCACGTAACGACTGTAGAAGATGCGCGTCATGTCGAGCAGCGCCGGATAGCCGCCGGCCCATTCGAACAGCGTCGGCTCGCGCATCGGATCGGGAACGGGATCGCGAAATGCGACGCTCCAGTGCATGCCGCTGCAAAACGGCTTGTTCAGCGACGCGCCACAGCGGCACAGGCTGGCATGCTCTTGCGACGCGCCCGCGTTCTGTGTGATCGGCGCGCCATCCTCATCGACCAGTTCGACATCGCCGGTGACGCGATAAGGGCCGTCCTTCGACACTTCGATCTGCGGCGGCCGGCTGACGTCGGACAGGTTGGCGTCACGCTTGGGGCCGATACCGATGCCAAGCGCGCCCGACGGGCATCTGCGCACCGCGTTGAGGAGGTCGTCGAGGCGCGCCCCGCTGGGCGCGATGAAAGGCTCCTCGCCGAGATGAAACACCGAGGTGAGCCGGTCGGTGCAGAAGCCGGAATGCGCGCAGGTGCCACGATTGTCGAACACGAACGCCTGCTGCCCGGCATAAACGTCGAGCTTGTCCGGTGCGCGCCGCGGATCCCTGGTGTCGGTGAAGCCGCGCGCGACGTGGCTGTCGTCGCAGAACGGCCTGGTCTGCGACTGTCCGCAGCGGCACAGCCGCATTGGGGCCTCCGTTGCGATCGGCACGCCGAGATGATCGACGATCGGAATGCCGGGCTCCGCTTCGTAAGGCCCGTTGCGTCTGACGACGATGCGCTTGCGCGGCTGTTGCTTGTCGCTTGGACCCTGGGCGGAATTGTCGTCTGTCATGCCTTGCAATGATCCCTGAACTCGCCCAACCCGTGCAATGCGTGCTTAGATGGATCGATGGCGGCTCTCAACGAACCAGATGGAAAGTGCCGCGGGAGAGTTGCAATGATCCGCAAGACCAAGCGCAAATATGGTTGCCCGGTCGAGTTCTCGATCGATCAGCTCAGCGGCAAATGGAAGACGGTGATCCTGAGCCGGCTCAAGGTCAGGCCGATGCGCTATGGCGAATTGCGCCACGATATCCCGCAGCTCAGCGACAAGGTGTTGACCGAGCGCCTGCGCGATCTCTGCAACTCGGGCTTCGTCAGGCAGGAGCGCGGCGGCGGCTCCTCGCGCTATTGCCTGACCAAGCGCGGCGAGATGCTGAAGCCGATGCTGCAGGCACTCTACGATTGGGGCGAGGCCAACGCAGACACGTTCGGCGTCCGTTTCCTCGGCGCAGAGGCGGATTAGAGCAAGAGTGCAATTTCGGAATATTAGAAGAATGCCTCTGAGTTGCCCGACGTGTCAAGTTGCTTGTTCGAACGCCGGCCACCGCCCGCTACTTGGTACTTTGCATGGGGTTGTTTTCGATATTTTGACCCGCCCCCCCGGCGACGGTCGCATAAGCAATAGTCCAGAGAGCGGATTTCCGGCGGAACCTTAAGCAAGGAAAGCCCGTTGTCGCGGGATGTTGGGGGTAATCAACACAAGGAATACGCATGCGCATCCGCATCTCTACGGCGTCCGTCATCGTTGCGGCGCTCTCGCTCGGAACACCTGCTTGGGCGCAGGTGCAGGGAACGCAACCGAAGGCGATGCCGCAGGCTCAATCTGATCAGCCCACCGCCATCCGGAGCATCCAGGTCGTGGACATCAAGGAACTCAAGCCCGACGCCCGGTCGAAAGTCGAGGCAGTCGTCGCAAAGGCAAGCGAAGACGACCTGCGGAACCTTCGCGGTTCCATCGACGCATCTGAAGAAGCAGTATCCGCGCTGAAGGCGAAGGGCCTGAGCTCGGCACAAGTTGTCGCGGTCAATCTCACCAACGGCATCCTGACGCTTTTCACCAAGACGGCCTGATCGCAACACGGCTCGGGGAACTTCCGCTGAAAAGCCCGCCGGTTCACGCCGGCGGGCCAACGACTGGATCTCGGAGTAGCACGCCTCAGTTCACCGCCTTCGCCGCCTCACGTCCCGCGTTGCGGCCCGAGAACAGGCAACCGCCGAGGAACGTGCCTTCCAGCGAGCGATAGCCGTGCACGCCGCCGCCGCCGAAGCCGGCGGCTTCGCCGGCCGCGTAGAGGCCGCGGATGATCTGGTGATCCCTGTCGAATACGCGCGAATCGAGATCGGTCTCGAACCCGCCGAGCGTCTTGCGGGTGAGGATGTTGAGCTTCACCGCGATCAGCGGGCCGTGCTCGGGATCGAGGATGCGGTGCGGCTTGGCGGTGCGGATCAATTTGTCGCCGATATAGCGCCGCGCATTGTGCAGGTTCATCACCTGCGCATCCTTGACGTAGGGGTTGGTGATCTCGCGATCGCGCGCCTCGATCTGCGCCTTGATGGCGTCGAGCTGCAACAGATCGTTGCCGGCGAGCTTGTTCATGGCATCGACGAGTTCGGCGAGATTGTCGCGCACGATGAAGTCGGCGCCGTGCTGCTTGAACGCCTCCACCGGCGCCGGCGCGCCCTTGTTGGTGGCGCGCTTGATCGTCATGCGCCAGCTCTTGCCGGTGAGGTCGGGGTTCTGCTCGGAGCCGGACAGCGCGAACTCCTTCTTGATGATGCTCTGGGTCAGGATGAACCACGAATAATCGTAGCCGGTGCCCATGATGTAGTGCAGTTGCCCGAGCGTGTCGGAGCCCGGGAACAGCGGTGCCGGCAGCCGCTTGCCCGTCGCGTCGAACCACAGCGACGACGGACCCGGCAGGATCCGGATGCCGTGACGCGGCCAGATCGGGTTCCAGTTCCGGATGCCCTCGACATAGTGCCACATGCGGTCGCGGTTGATCAGCCGGCCGCCCGCCGCCTCGGTGATGCCGATCATGCGGCCGTCGACATGTTCGGGCACGCCGGAGATCATGAATTTGGGCGGCTCGCCGAGCCGCCTCGGCCAGTTCTGCCGCACCAGATCATGATTGCCGCCGATGCCGCCGGACGCGACGATTACCGCAGGCGCACGGAAGGAAAAATCGCCGACGACGTTGCGCGAGGAACTCTTGCCACGCTCGACCGAGCTCGGTTCCAGGATCGCGCCGCTGACGCCGTCGACCGCACCGTTGGTGACGCTGAGCGCATCGACGCGGTGGCGGAACTTGAATATCAGCCGTCCGCTTTTCGCGGCCTCGCGCGCACGGCGCTCGAACGGCTCGACGATGCCGGGGCCGGTGCCCCAGGTGACGTGGAAGCGCGGCACTGAATTGCCATGGCCCATCGCGTCGTAACCGCCGCGCTCGGCCCAGCCGACCACCGGGAAGATGCGATGGCCCATCGCGCGCAGCCAGTCGCGCTTCTCGCCGGCCGCGAATGCGACATAGGCCTCGGCCCATTTGCGCGGCCAGTAATCCTCCTCGCGATCGAAACCCGCGGTGCCCATCCAGTCCTGCAGCGCGAGCTCGACCGAATCCTTGATGCCGAGCCGGCGCTGCTCCGGCGAATCGACCAGGAACAGGCCGCCAAACGACCAGAAGGCCTGGCCGCCGATGCTTTGTTCCCCTTCCTGGTCGAGCACGATGACGCGCTTGCCTGCGTCGGCGATCTCGGTTGCGGCCACGAGACCGGCAAGCCCCGCGCCAATCACGATCACATCTGCATCGTCAGCCATGTTCAGGTCCCCCGTCCCGCCGAGATTCAAGACCGCCTCATTGCGTGCGGTCAACGCCAAATGGACCTTGCCTGTGGCGGCGGAGCACCAAGCACGTGCGCCGCGTTGTTCCAGTTTGGGACCTTTCCCCAGTCCCACTGCAGCGTGCGCGCAACACCCAATTTGAATTTGTTTTGACCGGCTTCGCTCGTCTGGACAAAAATCCGCGCGCGCAACACGCTCACGATTGTCTTGCATCACAGACCAAACAGATTCGGTTTCGACTGGGGCTGGCCAAAATGAAGTTGATGACGGGGTTGCTCGCTGCGGTTCTCCTGCTGGCGGGAATGGGGGTGTCTCAAGCTGTAGTCAGGATCGCCGACGATCGCGGCGGCAAGATCGGCGTCTATGTCGACAGGTATCAGGACCTGCGGACTTCAGGCGAGACGGTCATCATCGACGGGCTGTGTGCCTCGGCCTGCACGATCGTGCTCGGCAAGGTTCCTCACGACCGGATTTGTGTGACCTCGCACGCCAGCCTCGGCTTCCACGCAGCCTGGGACTACGGCGATAATGGCCGCCCGGTCCCCAATCCCGAAGCCACCCACATGCTGTACCTGATGTATCCGCCGGCGGTACGCAGATGGATTTCGGGGCGTGGTGGCCTGACCCGGCGCATGATCTTCCTGCGCGGCAAGCAACTGCAGGCGCTGTACAAGCCGTGCTACCTCAACGCCCAGGCCTCGGCGCCGAAGCCCGCGCACTAAGCTCCGGCTGCTTCTCTGTTTGACCCTCGTCGGCCATTGGCCTCGGCAGACGCCGGGGCATGAACGCGCCGGCACCGGAATCGCTCGCCATCATTTGACGGCCTGCGACCGCCATTGCGCTTGCTGCCTGCCGGAACCCGGCTTATCTCAGCCTCATGGTTCAGCCGATCTCCACCCGATCCGAGCTCGTAACGGCTCCACAGACCCGGGTGGCGTCTGCGATCCTGTGGGGTGCGGCCGGTATCGGCGGATTGGCCCTGCTTGCCGCTGCCGCGCTCTGGTTCCACTACGGGACCGCGGTGTTTTTCGAAATGATCACGGCCGGCATCTCCGCCTGCTTCTGACAAGGACGCCCTCGCATCATGCCCCGGACCACGCGCCCATTGGTGATCTTCGCTGCCTTCGCGGGCAGTCTGGCGGTCGGCTTGTTCCTCATGCTGTGGGCGATCGGCGGCTTGCGCACCGTTGCCGCGCCGGCCGCGATCGGCGGATCGTTCCAGCTCACCGACCAGTCCGGCCAGACCGTTACCGACAAGAACCTCCAGGGCAAGCCGACCCTGATCTTCTTCGGATTCACCCATTGCCCGGATATCTGCCCGACCTCGTTGTTCGAGATCTCGGAGGTCCTGAAGGCGATGGGCAAGGACGCCGATCGCGTGAATGCCTATTTCGTCTCGGTCGATCCGGAACGCGACACCGCCACCGCGATGAAGGATTACCTGTCGAGCTTCGATCCGCACCTCAAGGGCCTGACCGGCGATCCCGCCGCGATCGCCAAGGTGCTGTCGAGCTATCGTGTCTACGCCAAGAAAGTGCCGCTGAAGGATGGCGACTACACGATGGACCACACCGCGCTGATCTATCTGATGGACCGCGACGGTCATTTCGTCGCGCCGTTCAATCTGAAACGGACGCCGGAAGAGGCGGCGGCCGATCTCAAACGGTACCTCTGATCGCGATTTCCGGTTCAGAATTAACCCAATCGGCGCTCGCTTCAGGCGCCGATTCGGCTATAAGCCGTTCAATTTCCTGAAATTGCCGGTTATGCCAAATCCGCCTGTCCAGCCCTTTGCCGTCCGTTCGCGCCAGCTTCGCCTGGCCGCGGGCATGATCGCGGCTGCCTTGCTGGCCTTGGCGTACCCTGCAATTGCACAGACACCCCCCGCACAGGCGCCGGCAGCCAAGACGGCTCCTGCTCCGGCTCCGCCCACCAAGGCGGCCCCCGCACAAGCGACACCTTCGGCGCCGGCTGCACCGCAGGCAGCGCCTGCGGCCCCCGCGGCAACCCAGGCGGCCCCGACCCTGCCGCCCAAGGCCGCCGCCGAGGCCGCGCCGCAGGCGGTGCCGGGTTTCTGGGACCCGCGGCGCCGGCCGGACCGCCCGGACCTGTCGCGCCTCACCGTGATCCGCTTTCTGACCGAGACCGACTATCCGCCGTTCAATTTCACCGGTCCCGACGGCAATCCGGCCGGTTTCAACGTCGACCTGGCGCGCGCGCTCTGCGACGAGATCAAGGTCACCTGCACCATCCAGATGCGCCGCTTCGAGACCCTGATCGATGCCCTGGCGACCAACCGGGGCGACGCCATCATCGCGTCGATGGCCGTGACGCCGCAGCTGCGCGCCAAGGTCGATTTCACCGATCCCTATTATCGCGCGCCGGCCCGCTTCGTGTCGCGCCGTGACAACGCGATGCCGGAAATCCGCCCGGAATATCTCGAGGGCAAGAAGGTCGGCGTCATCGCCGGGACCTCGCACGAGGCCTACCTCAAGGCGATGTTCACCGACGCCGAAATCCACTCCTATCCGGATAACGACACGCTGCGCGCGGCGCTGCGCCGCGGCGAGGTCGACTTCATCTTCGGCGATGCGATCTCGCTCGCGTTCTGGATCAACGGCACCGATTCCGCCGAATGCTGCGCCTTTGCCGGCGGCCCCTTTGTCGAGAGCCGCTATTTCGGCGAGGGCGTCGGCATCGCCGTCCGCAAGGGCAACGATCTGCTCCGGCAGTCGCTGAACTGGGCGCTGTTCCGGATCTGGGAAAAAGGCCGCTTCACCGATCTGTGGCTGCGCTATTTCTCGGTCAGCCCGTTCTGATGCTGTGCTCTTCACCTCGCCCCGCTTGCGGGGAGAGGTCGGAATTCAAGCGCAGCTTGAATTCCGGGTGAGGGGGACCCACCGCGAATTCCTCTCTTGCCGGTTACGCGGATGGAGCCCCTCACCCCAACCCTCTCCCCGCAAGAGCGGGGCGAGGGAGCGTCGTTTTGCATTTTGCCGCGAAAGCGTTAGTTTTCGCGGCCTTTTTGGAGAGAACCTGAGGAATGTCCGTGATTGATCCTTCTGCCAGCCCGAGCGACCTGCGGGCGCTCGCCGAACAATCCAACGCCTGGCCGTTCGAGCAGGCGAAAGCGATTGTGGCGCGGTTGAAGAAAAATCCCAAGGACGAGGTGCTGTTCGAGACCGGCTACGGCCCGTCGGGCCTGCCGCATATCGGCACGTTCGGCGAGGTCGCGCGCACCACGATGGTGCGCCACGCTTTCCGCGTGCTCACCGAGGACAAGATCAAGACGCGCCTGCTCGCCTTCTCCGACGACATGGACGGCCTGCGCAAGGTGCCGGACAACGTGCCGAACAAGGAGCTGCTGGAGCAGCATCTCGGCAAGCCGCTGACCAAGGTGCCCGATCCGTTCGGTACCCATCCGAGCTTCGGCCAGCACAACAATGCGCGGCTGCGCGCCTTTCTCGACCAGTTCGGCTTCGACTACGAGTTCGCGAGCTCGACCGAGTACTACACCTCCGGCCGCTTCGATGCCGCGCTGCTGCGCATGCTGGAGCGGATCGAGAAGGTGATGGCGATCATGCTGCCGTCGCTGCGCGAGGAGCGGGCGGCAAGCTACTCGCCGTTCCTGCCGATCTGTCCGCGCACCGGCCTTGTGCTCTACGTGCCGGTGACGGCGCATGACGCCAAGGCCGGCACGATCTCGTATGAAGACCCCGATACCAAGGAGACCGTCACGGTTCCTGTCACCGGCGGCCGCTGCAAGCTGCAATGGAAGCCGGACTGGGCGATGCGCTGGTACGCGCTCGGCGTCGACTATGAAATGGCCGGCAAGGACCTGATCGACTCGGTGAAGCTGTCGGGCAAGATCTGCTCGGCGCTCGGCGGCACGCCGCCGGAAGGTTTCAACTACGAACTGTTCCTCGACGAGAAGGGCCAGAAGATCTCGAAGTCGAAGGGCAACGGCCTGACCATCGACGAGTGGCTGCGCTACGCCTCGCCGGAATCGCTGTCGCTGTTCATGTATCGCGAGCCCAAGGCGGCGAAGCGGCTCTATTTCGACGTCATCCCGCGCAATGTCGACGACTACCAGCAATTCCTCGACGGCTTCACGCGGCAGGAAGCGCGGCAGCAGCTGCAGAATCCGGTCTGGCACATCCATTCCGGCAAGCTGCCGCAGGCCGACATGCCGGTCACCTTCCAGCTGCTGCTGACGCTGGTGTCGTCGTCGAACGCGGAGAATGCCGAGACGCTGTGGGGCTTCATCGGCCGCTACCGGCCGGGCGTGACGCCGCAGACTCATCCGAAGTTAGATGCGATGGTCGGTTATGCCATCAACTACTATCGCGACTTCGTGGCGCCGACCAAGCAGTTCCGCGAGCCGACCGACGGAGAGCGCGCCGCGCTGCAGGATCTGCGCGATGCGCTCGCCAACATGCCGGCGGACGCGACCGCGGAAGACATCCAGAACGTGGTCTATGAGATCGGCCGCCGCGAGCCGTTCCTCGACATGGTCAAGAAGGGCAAGGACGGCCGTCCCGGCGTCTCGCTCGACTGGTTCAACATGCTCTACCAGGTGCTGCTCGGCCAGGAGAAGGGCCCGCGCTTCGGCTCCTTCGTCGCGGTCTACGGCGTGCAGAACGCGGTCAACATGATCGACGGCGCGCTGGCGCGGTCGTCGTAGGGATCGCGGCGCTCATCGCCGCTCGGCCTGCGCCGCGTCGCGCAGGCCGTCGCTGGTGGCGCGCAGCAGCGTCAGCAGCAGGCCGTTGAGCGGCGTCGGCACGCCGTGCCGTTCGCCGGCCGCGACGATCGCGCCGGTGAGAGCATCGGCTTCGAACGGGCGTCCCGCGACACGATCGAAATACATCGAGGTGCCGGCGTCTGGCGGATAGGTCAACAACGTCGCCAGCATCAGCTCGGCCTCGTCGGGCGCGAGCTGGGCGCCGTCGGCGCGGCCGACATTCGCGGCCTCCTCGAGGATGGCGCGGCACAGCGCCTTGACGTCCGCGCGGCGGAACACCGCCTGCCGCTGCAAGGTGAGCGCGGTGATCGGATTGGCGACCGCATTGAGCAGAAGCTTGCGCCACGCCAGCGTGGTGAAATCGGCGGAGCGCCGCACGCGCATCGCCGTGCCATCCAGCAGCGCTTCGAACGCGCGTCCGTCTGTGTCATCGGCAACCGCGAATTCATGCTCGCCGGCGCGGCGGAAACGGACGCGATCCGGCGCCAGCCGCTCGCCGTTGTAATAGACGATGGTCGGAACGACCGTGGCGGCGCCGACCAATGACGCCAGCCGCTCCGCGTGGCCGATGCCATTCTGCAGCACCGCGACGCGCGTCCGCGGCCCGCACAGCCTTTGCAGCCAGGGCGCGCTCGATTCCGTGTCCTGCGCCTTGGTCGACAACAACACCCAGTCGACCGGCGTAGCCGCTGCCGGATCGGTGAGGGCGCGCAGCGGCACTTCCACCGTGCCTTCCGCCCGCTCGACCGTGAGCCGATCGAGCGGCCGCCGGACACAGGCGATCACGTCATGCTTGTCGACCGCGCGCAGCAGGCCGGCGATGATGCCGCCGATGCTGCCGAGACCGACGATGGCGATGGTCTTGCGGTCGGATGGTCCTGTCATTGCGTAACTCTGGGCTTTGCGGAGTGGGTTGCGTTGGGTTGGAAAGTCAGGCCGCTCATGTGGCTTTCCGCCGCAGCCAACGAAGCCGCCGATCCGCCGTCTTCGCAGCGCATCATCACATAATGACGCCAAGCCCGCAAAATTCGGATAGCAGGCCATCGGCAATTTCACCGGAGCCTGGCGCCGGATTGCGCTACACTCGCATCCATAAAATCAGCACGGCCTCCGCCGAGAGGCCGGCACAGACGGGAGCATGCGCATGCAGTTCAGGGTTTCGCCGACATCGCTGCAGGACAATTCGAGCGCCGAGGAATGGCAGGCGCGGGTCGATCTCGCGGCGGCGCATCGGCTCGCCTACATCCACGGCTTTTCGGAAGGTATTTTCAACCATCTCACCTTGGTGGTGCCCGGCCGCACCGACCGCTACTACCAGATCCCGTTCGGCATGCACTGGTCGGAAGTGACAGCATCCTCCTTCATGGAGGTCGGCATCGACGATGCCGAGGTGAAGCGCGGCGAGGGTGAGGTCGAGCGCTCCTGCTATTGCATCCATGCGCCGATCCACAAGGCGCTGCCGCAGGCCAAGGCGGTGTTCCACACCCACATGCCCTATGCGAGCGCGCTGACGCGGCTCGAGGATCCGCGGATCAAGGAGATCGGCCAGACCGAGGTCGGGCTGTCGGAGGCGATTGCCTATGACGATCTCTACACCGGCCCCGCGCTCGATCCCGAGGAAGGCGCGCGGCTCGCCAAGGTGATCGGCAACAAGACCATCCTGTTCATGGCCAATCATGGCATCTCGACCGTCGGCGAGACGGTCGCCGATGCCTATGACCGGCTCTATTACATCGAACGCGCCGCGCAGGTGCAGATCTACGCGATGTGGACGCAGCAGCCGCTCAAGCAATTGCCGCAGCATGTGGTGGAGAAGACCAAGCGCGATTTCCGCGACGACCATCTCTACAACGGCCCGTCCCCGGCGCAGCGGCATTTCGATGCGCTGAAGCGGATGCTGGATCGCAAGGAACCGGACTACGCGACGTAAGGGGCTTGGATGGCGCTCTAACCTCCGCCGTCGTCCCGGCGAAAGCCCGGGACCCATTACCACAGGGTCGCGTTGTGGAAGCGCGCTGCGGCCCCAGCGTGGTGTAGCAATGATCTTCGGTGGCTATGGGTCCCGGCTTTCGCCGGGACGACATCGGTTATGTGGCTACTGGTTTAGCCGGCTACTGGCTCGCCCACACCACGCGTGCGATCCACGCGACTTCCTCGGCATCGAGCATGCGGTCGGGGTGCTCCGGATTGAGCGACGCCAGTTCCAGCATCTTGGCGGTGCGGCGTCTCAATTCTTTCACCATCACCTCGCCGCCGGTCGTGCGCACCACCACGCGGTCGCCGCGGCGGATCGCGGTCGCGGGTGACACCACGATGATGTCACCTTCGCGATAGGCCGGTTTCATCGAGTCGCCCTCGATCTCCAGCGCATAGGCGTGTTCGTCTGATGTCGCCGGTAGCGCCACTTCATCCCAGCCCTTGCCGGCGGGAAAGCCGCTGTCGTCGAAATAGCCGCCGGCGCCGGCCTGCGCGAAGCCGATCAGCGGCACCGACTGTCCGCCGCGCGCGCCATCGCCGAGCAACTGCACGAAGGTCTCCATGCTGGCATTGCTCGCGGCCAGCGCCTTGGAGAGCGATTCGGTCGAGGGCCAGCGCTCGCGCCCGTCGCCGGTCACGCGCTTGGATTTGTTGAAGGTGGTGGGGTCGAGTCCGGACTGCTTGGCAAGGCCCGACGGCGACAGCCCGGCGCGTTCGGCGAGCCGGTCGAGCGCGGCCCAGACCTGCGCGTGGGTCAGCGGTCGGGTGGCTTTGGGCTGTTTGGCCATCGAGGGTATCCCGGATGGTAGGAATTATTGCCTGAAACTTGGCGTTTTCGCAAATCTGTCGGCCGATGTGTCCCGGCACCGCTTGAGTTGCGCCGCCGCCGCCGATACGGTCCCTCGCTCGCCAGATGGCGTCTGGGGCATTTCCCCTCAAATCCGGATAAAACCCCAAGGGACTCAAGGACAAAAGGGAAGGCCGGCCCGTGCCGATGATCTACAAAATCACCCCCGCTTCGGCCTGGCGCGAGGCCGAACGGCAGGGCGTGTACCGGGGCAGTGCCGACGACAAACGCGACGGCTTCATCCATTTTTCCACCGCCTCCCAGGTGGCCGAGACCGCGCGCAAGCACTACCACGGGCAAACCGGCCTGTTCCTGGTCGCCGTCGATGCCGATGCGCTGGGCGATGCCCTGCGCTGGGAGCGGTCGCGCAATGACGAGCTGTTCCCGCATCTCTATGGCGAGCTCGACCTAGGCGCCGTCACCGAGATCCTCGACCTGCGCGCGCGCTCCGACGGTGGCCACGACGTTCCGGAGCTCAAGCCGTGATCCGTGCCTTCGACGCCTTCTCGCTGCCGCTGCTGCGTTGGTTCGATCCCGAGGATGCCCATCGCATGGCGATCCAGGGCCTGAAGCTGCTGCCGCCGATCCGGCAGCGGCCGGATGACCCCAAGCTCGCGGTGCGCGCCTTCGGACTCAACTTTCCAAACCCGATCGGCATGGCGGCGGGTTTCGACAAGAGTGCGGAGGCGCCCGACGCGCTGCTGCGGCTCGGCTTCGGCTTTGTCGAGATCGGCTCGGTGACGCCGAAGCCGCAAGGCGGCAACCCGCGGCCGCGGCTGTTTCGCCTGGAGCGCGACGAGGCCGTCATCAACCGCATGGGCTTCAACAATGACGGTGCGGAGGCCGTGCTGCGGCGGCTCGCCGCGCGCGCCAGCGCCGGCGGCATTGTCGGGGTCAATGTCGGGGCCAACAAGGATTCGCCCGACCGCGCAGCCGATTATGTGAAGCTGATCGAGACGTTTGCGCCGGTCGCGAGCTATTTCACCGTCAATGTCTCCTCGCCGAACACGCCCGGCCTGCGCAATCTGCAGCAATCGGCGGCGCTCGACGATCTGCTGGCGCGGGTCATCGATACCCGCGAGCGCGTGCGCAAGAACGCCGGCGATTCGCCGGTCCTGCTCAAGATCGCGCCCGACCTCAGCCTCGCCGAGCTCGACGACGTCGTGCACATCGCCCGCTCGCGCCGCGTCGACGGCATGATCGTCGCCAACACCACGCTGGCGCGGCCCTCGACCTTGCGCGAGGAGAATCGCGCCAAGGAGCAGGGCGGCCTGTCGGGCCGTCCGCTGTTCCGGCTGTCGACGCGGATGGTGGCCGAGACCTATGTCCGTGTCGAAGGCGCGTTTCCGCTGATCGGCGTCGGCGGCATCGATAGCGGCGGCGCCGCACTGACCAAGATCCGTGCCGGGGCCAGCCTGATCCAGCTCTATTCCTCGCTGGTCTACAAGGGCCTTGGCCTCGTCGACGACATCAAGCGCGATCTGTCCTCGACCCTGCTGCGCACCGGCCGCGACTCGCTGTCGGAAATCGTCGGCGCCGATGCGGCGACGATTACAGCCGAGGAGTGGCCGGTGAGGTAGGTGCGGGTAGCCCGGATGAAGCGAAATCCGGCTGCGCCCTAACCTCCCCTTGAAAAGGGGAGGTCGCTTTGCTCGCCAGAGCAAAGCGGGTGGGGATCAGCTCTCTCCATGAGCTGCGTCGCCTGTGGCTGACCCCCATCCCGACCTTCCCCCTTTCAGGGGGAAGGGGAAGAGAACTTCGTAGCCCGGATTGCGCTTCGCTCCATCCGGGCTACGGACTTACGCCGTCTTGAACGTCTTCCGCAGCAGCGCCGGATAGCGCAGGCCCTGCAGGCCGCCGCGCGCGACGTAGAAGCCGAGCAGCGCGATCCACAGGCCGGTGTTGCCGAACGAGCTGAGCGCCCACCAGGTGGCGAGGAAGATCGCGAGCGAGGCCAGCATCAGATTACGCATCTCGCGCGCCCAGGTCGCGCCGACATAGATGCCGTCGAAGCCGAACGCGAACACGCCAGGCAGGGGTGCCAGGATCACGAACGGCAGGAACGCGCGCGCATAGCGGCGCACGTCGTCGCTGGTCGTCATCAAATTGATCAGCGCCGGTCCGAACAGCGCGAACAGCACCGATACGACCAGCGCAAAGCCGATGCCCCACAGCAGCACCAGCCGGGTCGAATCGGAAAAGCCGCGTACATCGCGTGCGCCGAAGGCGCGGCCGCACAGCTGCTGGGCGGCATTGGCGAGGCCGTCGAGGAAGAAGGCGCTGACCAGCAGGAAATTGTTCAGCACCGAATTCGCCGCCAGCGTCACGTCGCCTTCGCGCGCGCCCTTGGCGGTGAAGAACAGGAACACGACGATCAGCGCCGCGGTGCGGACCATGATGTCGCGATTGACCGTCAGCATGCGCATCAGCTTGGCGCGGTCGAACAGCGTCGCCGCGGGAACGGCGAAGCCGCCTTGCGAGATCTGCCACGCCACCACGATGCCGGCGGCGAAACCGGCGGTCTCGGCGAGCACGGCGGCGATCGCGGCACCGGCAATGCCGGCGCCGTAGACCTGCACCAGCAGCACGGTCGCGGCCATGTTGATCAAATTGATCACGATCTGCAGCGCCAGCGCCAGATTGGCGCGGGCCTGGCCGACCAGCCAGCCGAGGATGACGTAATTGGCGAGCGCCAGCGGCGCCGACCAGATCCGGATCATGAAATAGGCTTTGGCCGCGCGCGTGACGCCTTCGCTGCCGCCCATCAGCTGGAACGTGACCGCGGCGAGCGGCACCTGCAGCGCGATCAGCGCCGCGCCGATCAGGCCGGCGACGATGAAGCCGCGCACCAGGATGGCGGCATATTCCTTGATCTCGCCGGCGCCCTGCGCCTGTGCGGTGAAGGCCAGCGTGCTCATGCGCAGGAAGGCGAACAGCCAGAACAGGCAGTCGAAGATCACCGAGGCCATCGCCACGCCGCCGAGCAGCGCGGCGGCGTCGAGGCGGCCGATCGCGGTGGTCGAGACGATGCCGATCAGCGGCGTGGTCAGGTTGGCGACCATCGCGGGGCCGGCGATGGCGAACACCTGACGCGTCGTGATCTTCGGGTGGATGGGTGCGTGCATGGCTACAATTGCAAGGAATATCCGTTTCTATCGTGACATCCGTCGCGCGACCATGCCGGAATTGTTCTCAGAGCAATGCGATGGCGGAAGATCGGCGGGCAAGGCATTGCTTGGTCAGAGCGCCACGACCATGCCGTCGCTCGCCGCCGTGTAGGGCAAATCGTCGATGCGGCCGAGCATGTCGTCGCTCATATGGGTCAGCACCACGCGCCTGGCGTTGATGGCGGGCAAATGCGCTTCCAGCGTCTTCAGGCTGAGATGGTTCTTGACCATCTTGTCGTAGGTATAGGCTTCGGCGATGAAGAGGTCGGCGTCCTGCGCCGCCGGGATCAGCGCGTCGGTCCATTCGGTGTCGGCGCTGTAGCTGATGATGCGGCCTTCCGCCTCGACGCGGTACGCGAGGAACGGCCCGCCGGACTCGCCATGCACGACAGGGTAGGGCGTCACGGTCACCTCGCCGAAGCTGCGCGTTTCGCGCGGCGCCAGCGTAACGACGGATAGATCGAAGCGTTGTTTGGTTTTGGAGGAATGCTCGAACATCACCTCCATCACCGCAGGCAGTTTCGTTTCGATGCCTTCGGGCCCTGCGATCACCAGCGGCCGGGTGCGGCGGGAGAACTGCGCGTCGAGCAGGAAGAACGGCAGGCCGGCAAAATGGTCGCCATGGAAATGCGTGATCAGGATCAGGTCGATCGCGTCGCGGTCGATCTCGAGCCGCTTCATCGCCGGCAGCGATGAGGCACCGCAATCGATCAGGAAATTGCTGCGCGCACCGCTGACGTGGAAACAGGTGTTGAAGCGGCCGCCGGAGCCGAATGCATCGCCGCAGCCGACAAATCGCAATTGCATCGGCTGCGAACTCCCTGAGATCAGCGGCCGCGCGGCGCGCCGAACAGCCGCGACAACAGCCAGATCGGAATCACGATGACGGCGCCGAGCAGGAAGTAGCGCCAGGCCCAGTTGATCGCATCGAAGCCGAAATCCCAGATGCTCTGGAACAGCCTGCGGATGCTGTTGAGGATGTTCCATGGATCGAGGCCGATCGCGGCGAGCACGACACCGACCAGAATCGACAGCAAAATCAACCGGAACGCCACAGAGAGCGGCGATCCGCCGAGAAAGCGGTACAGGCCGTCACTCCGGCCGGCCGGCAAGTCCCGGATGTCATTTGGCATTGCTGTCTCCAATAGCGTTTTCGCGCGAAGTGGGCACCGGTTCGCGTGAAGAAAACGCGTCAAAACAAAACCTAGACCTCGATTCTGATCCCATCAGAACCGAGGCCTAACGGAATCGCCCGCATTATAGGTCACGGCGGTGCACATGGGAAACCCGCGCACCGCGATCAATGGCTGTCATGCGCGCTTGGGATTTAACTTCCTGTCATGGAGATTAACATCCGTTCAAGCGTCTCCAGCCGGTCGGCTTCGCGCGGCGGCTTGTCCCAGCGCAGGCGGCTGATCCGGGGGAAGCGCATTGCGACGCCGGACTTGTGACGCGGCGAGCGCTGCAAGCCCTCGAAGGCGACCTCCAGCACCAGCCCCTGATCCGGCTCGTGCACGACATGCCGCACCGGGCCGAACTTCTCGGTGGTGTTGCGGCGGACGAAACGGTCGATCTGCAACAGCTCCTCGTCGGTGAAGCCGAAATAGGCCTTGCCGACCGGCACCAGCTCGTCACCGGCCTCGCCATGGGTCCAGACCCCGAACGTATAGTCGGAGTAATAGGAGGAGCGCTTGCCATGGCCGCGCTGGGCATACATCAGCACGGCGTCGATGATGTGCGGATCGCGCTTCCACTTCCACCACGGACCTTTCGGCCGTCCGGGCAGATAGGGCGCGTCGCGCCGTTTCAGCATCACGCCTTCGACCGCGTCGGCATCGTCGCCGGCGCCGGCGCTCTTGGGATCGGCACGCGCCGCGGCCAGCTCGTCCCAGCTCGCGAACGGGACGGTCGGCGACAGATCGATGCGCGGATCATTCAGCTTGGCGACGAAGGCTTCGAGATGCGCGCGGCGTTCGGTGAAGGGCAGCTCGCGCAAATCGTTCTCGTCGTCGCCGAGCAGGTCGTAGGCGCGCAGGTGGATCGGAAATTCCTTGATCAGCTTCGGCGAAACGACCTTGCGGTTCAGCCGCTGTTGCAACACGTTGAAGGTCTGCACGCGGCCGTCGCGCAGCACCAGCAACTCGCCGTCGATCGCGCCGGGCAGATGCAGCGACGGCACCAGATCCGGAAAGCTGCCGGTGATATCCTCGCCGGTGCGTGAATAGAGCCGCGCCTGGACGTGGCCGCGCGCATCGCGGCCGGACACCGCCTGCACCCGGATGCCGTCCCATTTCCATTCCGCGCTGAAATCGGCGGCGTCGAGATTGGCGAAATCGCCATCCTCGATCGCGTGCGCCAGCATCACCGGGCGGAACGGCGCAGGGGCGCGGTTGACCGGTTTGTCGCCGCGGCCCTCGAGCCAGGCGAACAGGTCGAGATAGGGCGGCGACAGGCCGGGCCACAGCAGCTCGATCTCGTGCGGGTCCTTGGTCCCGAGCGCCGCCGCCGCGGTCTTCGCCAGCCGCGCCGAGATCCCGATCCGCATCGCGCCGGTGACGAGTTTCAAGAGCGCCCAGCGCCCGGTCTCGTCGAGCTCATCCAGCCAGCGCGCCAGCTGCGCCGGCAGCTCGGCCTTGCCGAGCGTGCGCAACGTGGTGACGACGTCGGTGAGGGTGGGAGGAGGCGGGTTGTTATGGCCCGGCAGCTCCGCCCTCGGCCACATCAGCGCGACTGTTTCCGAAAGATCGCCGACGTAATCATAGGAGTAGCCGAACAGCACCGGGTCGGCGCGTTCGGTGATCAGGTCGCGGATCAGGCCGGGCTTGGCGTGCTTGAACGACAGCGCGCCGGTCAGTGCCGCCAGCGCGTAGCCGCGGTCGGGGTCCTCGGTCTCGCGGAAATAGGCGACCAGCAGCTTGATCTTGTTGTTGCGGCCGGGCTCGTAGGCGAGGCGGTCGAGCAGCTCGGCAAAGCGGTTCATGTTTCCGCCTCGCCGGCGGGCTGGGTCTCGCCGGTCAGTGCGGTCGTCTCGCCTTCGTCCTCGTCGCCATAGCCGACCAGATCGAGCGGTCGCGCGGCAAGGCCCCTGGTCTTGCACCAATGCACCAGCGCATCTTCCTGGCCGTGGGTGACCCAGATCTCGCCGGCGCCAGTGGCGGCGATCGTCGCCGTCAGCCCGTCCCAATCGGCATGATCCGAGATCACCAGCGGCAGCTCGACGCCGCCCTGGCGGGCCCGGGCGCGCACGCGCATCCAGCCCGAGGCGAATGCGGTGACTGGATCGGGAAAGCGGCGCGTCCAGACATCGGATGTCGCGCTCGGCGGCGTCAGCGTGATGGTGCCGGCGAGCTCGGCCTTCTTCATGCCGCGCGCGGGCCGGAGCTCGCCGAGCGCAATGCCGCGCTCCTGATAGTAATAGGTGATCTTCTCCATCGCGCCGTGCAGATAGATCGGTGCGTCGTAACCGGCCTCGCGCAGCAGCGCGATCACGCGCTGTGCCTTGCCGAGCGAGTAGGCGCCGACCAGATGCGCGCGCTCCGGAAACAGTTTGACCGACGCCAGCAGCTTGTTTACTTCGCCGGCGGCATCGCCATGGCGGAACACCGGCAATCCAAACGTCGCCTCTGATATGAAGACGTCGCAGGGGACCAGCTCGAACGGCGCGCAGGTCGGGTCGCGCGCATCCTTGTAGTCGCCGGAGGCGACGATGCGGATGTCCTTGCAGGTGACGGAAATCTGGGCGGAGCCCAATACGTGACCGGCGGGATGAAACGTCACCGTGACGTCGCCGAGCCTGATCTCCTCGCCATAGGCGATCGCCTGCGTCGAGCCGGCGAAATTCTCGCCATAGCGCAGCCGCATCATGTCGAGCGTTTCCTGGGTCGCGAGCACGACGCCGTGGCCCGCCCGCGCATGGTCGGAATGGCCATGGGTGATCAGTGCCCGCTCGACCGGCCTGACAGGATCGATGTGGAAGCCGCCGGGCTTGCAGCAAAGCCCGGCCGGGACGGGCATCAGGATGTCTTGCGGGCGCATCGCCCCTATATAGGCGCTCGATCCGCGATGTTTAGCCGGATCCGCGGGCTTGACCCGTGCATCCATCTCCGGAAAAAGTCCGTGCTTTGATGGATGGCCGGACCCGGCCGAGATTGGTTCTTTAAAGCGAATGGCCCCCCGCCTGTTTCTGTCCTCCGGCGATCTCGTCGCCGACCGCCGCTACGAGTTCGCGCGCGACCTGCAATTGAAGGGCGATCTGCCGGCTGCCGCCGAGCTGCTCGAACAGGCGATCGAGCTTGTGCCGAAATTCCCGTCGGCCTGGTACACGCTGGGCAAGATCCGCCTGGAGCTCGGTCAGCGCGAGGCCGCGATCGCAGCGTTCCGCGGCGCGCGCGACGCCGATCCCGAAGACCGGCATGGCGCCGGCCTTCACCTGATGCAGCTCGGCGTCGAGGCCGTCAGTTCGATGCCGCCGGGCTATGTGCAGACGCTGTTCGATCAATATGCGCCGCGCTTCGAGGCCGCGCTGGTCGGCGATCTCGGCTATCGCGGCCCGGCACTGCTGTTCAAGGCGGTGCTGTCGGTGCGTGCGGGCGCAAAGAAACCGGCCTTCTTCAAGCGTGCGATCGATCTCGGCTGCGGCACCGGGCTGGCGGCCGGCGCATTCGCCCGGCATGTCGATCGCTTCATCGGCATCGACCTGTCGCCGCGCATGATCGACAAGGCGCGCGCCACCGGCCTCTATGCCGAGCTCGAGGTCGACGACATGTTGAAGGCCGTTTCGGCCAAACGCGAGGCCAGCGCCGAATTGATCCTGGCCGCCGATGCAATGGTCTATGTCGCCGATCTCGCGCCGGTGCTCGCCGAGGCCAGCCGCGTCCTGGTGGCGGGCGGCGTGCTCGCCTTCACGGCCGAGACCCATGACGGCGAAGGCGTCATCATCGGCGAGGGACTGCGCTACGCCCACAGTGCAGCTTACGTGCGCGACTCCGTCGCTGCCGCGGGGCTGACGCTGGCCCAGCTCGACGATCTCTCGGCGCGCAATGAAGACAATATCCCGGCACCCGGACTCGTCGCCGTCGCGGTCAAGCCGTGACGCACCCTCTCCCCCTGTGGGAGAGGGTCGCTTCGCGCAGCGAAGCTGGGTGAGGGGTCTGCCTCCGCGGATAGAGACCCCTCATCCGGCTCGCATCTTCGATGCGAGCCACCTTCTCCCACAAGGGGAGAAGGGAAAAGTCATTCACGTTACGCACCCAAACTTGAGTCTACACGCTACGCATTTGCCGCGACGCGGCATTGCGCCGCAAAGTCATGACTTCGCGCTTGCCCGGCGCAGGGCGGAATGCGAGAGAGCTTTTCGTCTCAGGGAGAGAAATAATGAAAAAACATACACGGCGCGAGTTCGGCGCCACTGCATTGTCCGTGATCGCCGCGTCCGTGCTGCCCGCACCTTTTTTGCGGGCCGCCGACAAGAAGTACGATCCGGGTGCGAGCGACACCGAGATCAAGCTCGGCCAGACCGTGCCGCATTCCGGCCCCGGCTCGCTCTATGGTGTGCTCGGCCGCGTCGGCGAAGCCTATTTCCAGATGCTGAACGACAAGGGCGGCATCAACGGCCGCAAGGTGAAATTTCTCACCATGGACGACGCCTACAGCGCGCCGAAATGCGTCGAGGCGACGCGCCGTCTGGTCGAGCAGGAGGAGGTGCTGGCGCTGTATGGCTCGCTCGGCACCGCGCCGCAGACCTCCGTGCACAAATACCTCAATTCCAAGGGCGTGCCGCAGTTGTTGCTCAACACCGGTGCCTCGAAGTGGAACGACCCGAAGAATTTCAAATGGACCATGGCGGGCCTGCCGCTCTATCCGACCGAGGCACGCGTTCTCGCCAAGCACGTCGTCAGCGTGAAGCCGAACGCCAAGGTCGGCATCCTCTACCAGAACGATGATTTCGGCCGCGACTTCCTCGGGCCGTTCAAGAAGGTGCTGGCCGATGCCGGCGGCAAGGCACAGGTGATCATGGAGCAGACCTACGATCTCACCGATCCGACGGTCGATTCGCAGCTCATCAATCTCTCGAAGTCGGGCGCCGACGTCTTCTACAACATCACCACCGGCAAGGCGACGTCGCAGTCGATCCGCAAGGTGACCGAGCTCGGCTGGAAGCCGCTGCAATTGCTGTCGGCGGGCTCGACCGGTCGCTCGATCCTGAGCGCCGCGGGCCTCGAGAACGCCAAGGACATCGTCGCGATCCGCTATAACAAGGAAGTCGGCGTGCCGCGCTACGAGAAGGATCCGGACGTGATCGCGTTCGAGGAGCTGCGCAAGAAGTACCTGCCGAACATCGACCCCGATAACACCATCGCCTTCGCCGGCTACGGCCAGGCGGCGACGATGGGCGAAATCCTGCGCCGCTGCGGCGACGACCTGACCCGCGCCAACGTGCTGAAGCACGCCACGACGCTCGCCGGCTTCCACTCGCCCTATTTCCTTGATGGCATCAATTACAGCTACACGCCCGACGACTACACGCCGATGAAGACGCTCTACGTCTCGATCTTCAACGGCAAGGATTGGGACCTCTCCGGCCAGCCAATGACGGAGTAGTTGGGTAAGCTCCGCTCTCTCGTCTCCCTCGCCCCGCTCTTGCGGGGAGAGGGCGGGGTGAGGGGCTTCCCTCCGCGAGGCGGTGCGAGTTGTAAGACCTGTACCCCCTCACCCGGATCGCATCTGGCGATGCGACATAGCCGAAGCTTCGCTTCGGCGTTTCTTTGAACGGCCGCCAAGGGCGGCCTATGCCTCTCCCCGCAGGCGGGGCGAGGTGACATCCAGGCGCTTCGCAGCGCACGGAGCGCGCTGGTGGTCCTGCCACCTGCCGCCATTCCCGCTCCGCCCTCGACGAAACCGCCTGAACCACCTACCTCTTGGGCGTGTCGACGCTCGATCTCTTCTCCGTTCCGCCGTCGGAAACGGCCGATCTCCTGCCGCGCCGGTTTCGCGACTGGTTCGCCTCACGCGGCTGGTCGCCGCGCGAGCATCAGCTCGCGCTGCTGGCGAAAGCGCGCGAGCAGTGCTCCGCGCTGCTGATCGCGCCCACCGGAGCGGGCAAGACGCTGGCGGGGTTCTTGCCGACACTGGTGGAGTTGAGTGGAGAGGGGCAGGGCAAGAACTCTTACCTCTCCCTGAAAGGGGGAGGTCGGCACGCTCGGGGGCGCACTAGCGCAACCGAGCGCGACGGGTGGGGGTCAGCCGCGGGCACGGAGCGAGCGGCTGACCCCCACCCCAACCCTCCCCCTTTCAGGGGGAGGGAGCCCGACGATCTCGCAAGCGACGAAATTGAATCGAAGACGGTTCGCCCAGCCCTTATCTCCACCGGCCGCGGTGTTCGCCGCAGCGGCGGGCTGCACACGCTTTACATCTCGCCGCTGAAAGCGCTCGCGGTCGATATCGCGCGCAATCTGGAGACGCCGGTCGCCGAGATGGGGCTGCCGATCAGGATCGAGACCCGCACCGGCGACACGCCGGTGTCGCGGCGGCAGCGGCAGCGGCGCTATCCGCCGGACATCCTGCTCACCACGCCGGAGCAGCTGGCGCTGCTGCTGGCATCCGACGACGCGCCGTTCCTGTTCTCTTCGCTGAAGCGCATCGTGCTCGACGAGCTGCATGCGCTCGTCACCTCCAAGCGCGGCGATCTATTGTCGCTCGGACTTGCGCGGCTCTGGACCATCGCGCCGCAGATCCGCGCCATCGGCCTCTCGGCGACGGTCGCCGAGCCGGAGCAGCTCGCGCGCTTCCTGGTGCCGCAGCCCGGTGGCCAGAATGCATCCGCCGACGTCGTCACCGCCGGCGGCGCCGCACCGCCGGTGGTCGAGATGCTCGACACCAGGGAGCGGCTGCCGTGGTCCGGCCACAGCGCGCGCCATGCGCTGCCCGAGGTCTACGAACTGATCAAGCGCAACAAGACCACGCTGGTGTTCGTCAACACCCGCAGCCAGGCCGAGATGCTGTTCCAGGATCTCTGGCGCATGAATGACGACGGGCTGGCGATCGCGTTGCATCACGGCTCGCTCGACGTCGCGCAGCGCCGCAAGGTCGAGGACGCGATGGCCGCGGGAAAACTGCGCGGCGTGGTCTGCACCTCCTCGCTCGATCTCGGTGTCGACTGGGGCGATGTCGATCTCGTCATCAATATCGGCGCGCCGAAAGGTTCGTCGCGGCTGATGCAGCGGATCGGCCGCGCCAACCACCGCTTCGACGAGGCCTCGCGCGCCGTGCTGGTGCCGGCCAACCGCTTCGAGGTGCTGGAATGCCGTGTCGCGATCGACGCGATCGCCGAGAATGCGCAGGACACGCCGCCGCTGCGCTCGGGCGCGCTCGACGTGCTGGCCCAGCACGTGCTCGGCTGCGCCTGCGGCAAGCCGTTTCTGTCCGATGAACTCTATGATGAGGTCCGGACCGCAGCGCCCTATGCATCGCTCGCACGCACCGATTTCGACGATGTCGTCGATTTCGTCGCCACCGGCGGCTACGCACTGAAGACCTATGAGCGTTTCGCGCGCATCAAGCAGGACAAGCAGGGCCGCTGGCGCGTCACCAATCCCAAGGTGCGGCAGAGCTATCGTCTCAACGTCGGCACCATTGTCGAGGAGACCATGCTGAAGGTGCGGCTGGTGCGCTCGCGCGCCGGCGGTAGCGGATCGACCGGCGCGATCGCGCGCGGCGGCCGGATGCTCGGCGAGATCGAGGAGGTCTTCATCGAGGGCCTCGTGCCCGGCGACACTTTTGTCTTTGGCGGTGAGGTGGTGCGCTACGAGGCCTTGGTTGAAGACCAGGTCTATGTCTCCCGCACCAATGATAAAGATGCAAAAGTGCCGTCCTATATGGGCGGCAAGTTCCCACTCTCGACCTATCTCGCCGAACGCGTCCGCAAGCTGCTCGACAACAGCCGGGCCTGGAACGCGCTGCCGGACCAGGTGCACGACTGGCTGTCGCTGCAGCGAAAATTCTCGCGTGTGCCGGCGGTGCGCGAGCTATTGGTCGAGACCTTTCCGCGCGGCGGCAGCCATTATCTGGTCTGCTATCCCTTCGAGGGCCGGCTCGCGCATCAGACGCTCGGCATGCTGCTGACCCGCCGGCTGGAGCGCGCCCGCGCCCGTCCGCTCGGCTTCGTCGCCAACGAGTATGCGCTTGCGGTCTGGGGCGTCGGCGATCTCTCCTTCATGATCCGGCACGGCAAGCTCGATCTCAACGCGCTGTTCGATCCCGACATGCTCGGCGATGACCTCGAGGCGTGGCTTGCGGAATCGGCGCTGATGAAGCGCACCTTCCGCAACTGCGCCATCATCTCCGGGCTGATCGCGCGCCGCTTCACCGACGAGGAGAAGTCGCGCCGCCAGGTGCTGTTCTCGACCGACCTGATCTATGACGTTTTGCGAAAACATCAGGCCGATCACGTGCTGCTGCGTGCCGCGCGCGGCGATGCCGCCACGGGGCTGCTCGATCTTCGCCGCCTCAGCGACATGCTTTCGCGCATCCACGGCCGAATCACCCACAAGGATCTCGACCACGTTTCTCCGCTTGCCGTCCCCGCGCTGCTGGAAATCGGCCGCGAGTCAGTTTATGGCGAAGCATCCGACGAGCTTCTGGCCGAGGCGGCCGAGGAACTCGTGCGGGAGGCGACGACGTAACGCTGGTACTCTGGGGAACAGGACGTGACGGCAAGCGCGCTAGCTTTGCGAGACGGTGACGACATGCGCGTTTCGAGGGTCACGGTGGCAGATGTCGGCTTCGTGGCGGATTTCTCCGGCGCGCTGTTCTGGGAACAGCAGAGCCTGCTCGTGGTCTCCGACCTGCATCTGGAAAAAGGCTCGAGCTTCGCCAGCCGCGGCGTGCTGCTGCCGCCCTACGACACGGTCGCGACACTGAGCCGGCTCGCCGCTGTCATCGCGCGGCACGATCCGCGGCAGGTGATCGCGCTCGGCGACAGCTTTCACGATCGCGATGCGCATGAACGCCTGTCCAATCCGGACCGCGAGGCGCTCGCGGCGTTGCAGCTGCGGCGCAACTGGATCTGGATCTCGGGCAATCACGATCCGGCGCTGCCGTCCGATCTCGGCGGCGTGGTCGCGACCGAAGTCGCGATCGGTCCGATCGTGTTCCGCCATGAGCCGACCGGCGCCGCCGGCGAGATCGCCGGACACCTGCACCCCAAGGCGCGGGTGCCGACCCGCGGCCGCTC
Organism: Bradyrhizobium sp. USDA 4538; assembly: GCF_024171045.1. Lineage (NCBI taxonomy): Bacteria > Pseudomonadati > Pseudomonadota > Alphaproteobacteria > Hyphomicrobiales > Nitrobacteraceae > Bradyrhizobium > Bradyrhizobium sp. USDA 4538. Next base: position 2,947,416 of record NZ_JALJZE010000001.1, on the reverse strand, counting down.
GATCGAGCGCCGCTGCTTCGCCTGTGACGGCGAGCGCGCGGTGATGCCGGCGTTCGGCGCCTACACCGGCGGCCTGAGCATCCGCGATGGCGCGTTCACACGGATCTTCGGATCGCCCGGCTTCATGGCCCATGTGCTCGGCGACAACCGCGTCCACGCGTTCGTCGCGTCGCGGTGTTATTGAGGATCGCGGGCGCCTGCCACAGACTCAGTGTCGTCCCGGGCAAGCCAACGGGTCGGCGCGAAGCGCCGCCCGATGACAGGCTCCGCGCGACCCGGGACCCATAACCACCGCTCTTCGAGATTGCGCAAAGCTGTGGCCCAGCGCGGCATCACTACTGCATGCGGTGGTTATGGGTCCCTGCTTTCGTGTTTCGCAGGGACGACAGCAGAGATTGTTGCGCGACCTCGACCTAAGCCGCCTTCGCCTGCACGCTTTCGCAATACTCCGCGAGCCTGTCCGCCAGCCGGAGTGTCGCCGGGCTGGCTTCGGGGGCGGCGACGAGGGCGACCTCGGTGCGGTCGATCGGCGCAAAGCCGTCCTTTGCGGTCAGCACGCGATGCTCCGCCTGGATCGACATTTCCGACAGGATGCTGAGCCCGAGGCCCGCGGCGACCGCGGCCTGGATGCCGGCGAGGCTGGAGGAGGTGTAGGCCATATGCCAGTTGCGGCCGGCGCTCTCCAGCGCATGGATGGCGCGGGCGCGGTAGAGACAGCCCGAGGCGAAACCGATCAGCGGAACCGAGCCGGCCGTCGTATCGCGCGGGTGGCCCTTGCTGGTGACCCAGTGCACGCGTTCAGGCCAGACCGCGATGCCGCCCTTCTCATTGGCGGCGCGCTTGATCAGCGCCAGATCGAGATCGCCGCGTTCGAGATCGCGGTACAGGAACAAGCTCTGCCCGGAGCGCACGTCGAGCCGCAGATTCGGATGGCTGCGCGCGAAGGTGGCGAGCAGCTTTGTCAGCCTGTAGGCGGCAAAATCCTCGGTGATGCCAATCCGGATCGCGCCTTCGCTGCCGGGCCGCGAGAGCACGTCGCGGGCCTCTTCGGCGAGCGACAATAGCCGCCGCGCATAGGTCAACAGCCGCTCGCCGGCTTCCGTCGGGGTGACGTCCTTGCCGCTGCGGATCAGCAGCGGCTGGCCGACATCCTCCTCCAGGCGCTTGATCTGCTGGCTCACCGTCGACTGCGTGCGGTGGACGCGCTCTCCGGCGCGGGTGAAGCCGCCGGCATCGACCACCGAGACGAAACTGCGCAACAGCTCCAGGTCGAGCATCGCAGTCTCCATTTATAAATCCACTGCATGCCAGTCTATCATTTAATTTCCAAATATCAAGGCGCGGGCCTAGATCATGGCCGAAGGAGAATTCGCCCATGTCCGCCGCTACCTCGATGGCCGCCTCCCGCGCCCGCTTCAACACCCTGCCGCTGCTGATTGCCCTGTTCTGCCTGCTCTGGAGCTACGCGTTCGTGGCCGGCAAAATCGGCGTCACCGACTGCCCGCCGCTGATCCTGCTCGCCGCGCGGTTTTCGCTCGCCGGGGTCTTGATCCTCGCCATCTCCTGGCTGCGCCGCGACCAATGGGATCTCACCTGGCGCGATGCGGCGGTGTTCGCCGTGCTCGGCGTCGCCAACAACGCGCTCTATCTCGGCCTCGGCTATACCGGCCTGAAGACGGTCTCCGCCGGACTTGGCGCGCTGATCGTCTCGGCCAATCCGGTGTTCACCGCCATGCTGGCAGCGCTGTTCCTCGGTGAGAGCATGACCTCGCGCAAGGTGATTGGTCTCGTGCTCGGCATCGTCGGCGTCGCCTTCATCGTCTGGCATCGCATATCGGTCGGATCGGACAGCCCGCATGGCATCTTGTTCACGCTGGCCTCGCTCGCCTCGATCGTCGCCGGCACCGTGCTGTTCAAGCTGCTGGCACCGAAGGGCAGCCTGTGGATCGGCAACGGCATCCAGAACATGGCCGGCGGTCTTGCGGTGATGCCGTTCGCCTTCATACTCTCCAGTGTCAGCGACATCGTGCCCAGCATGCGGCTTGCCGGCGCCTTCGCCTTCCTCGTGCTCGGCGGCTCGATCCTCGCCTATCTGCTCTGGTTTCATCTCCTGAAAGTGTGTGGTGCGACCGCCGCAAGCGCCTATCACTTCCTGATGCCGCCGCTCGGCATGCTGTTCGCCTATTTCGTGCTCGGCGAGCATGTCGAATTTCGCGACCTGCTCGGGATCGTTCCGGTGGCGCTCGGCATTTACCTGGTGACCCGCCCCGCAGCCGCCGCGGCCAACAGGAGTATGACGTGAGCATCACCATCACGCTGATCGGAGGCCCCACCGCCCTGATCGAGATCGACGGGTTCCGCCTGCTCACCGATCCGACCTTCGATGCGCCCGGCGAGTATCAATTGCCGCATGTGAAACTGGAGAAGCTGACGGGTCCCGCGCTCGGCGTGTGCGATGTCGGCGCGATCGATGCGGTGCTGCTGAGCCACGACCAGCATTCCGACAATCTCGACCATTCCGGCCGGGATTTCCTTAAAGGCGTGAAGCGCGTGCTGACGACGGAGGCCGGCGCCAGGCGGCTTGGCGGCAACGCCGAGGGCTTTGCGCCCTGGGCCTCGACCGAGTTGCAGAAGGGCGGCCGGACCCTCACCATCACCGCGACGCCGGCGCGGCACGGACCGGCCGGGATCGAGCCATTGTCCGGCGACGTCATCGGCTTCGTTGTGCAGCCGGCAAAACCGGGCCGTCCGGTCTATGTCAGCGGCGACACCACCTGGTTCGACGGCGTCGCCGAGGTCGCGCGGCGCTTCGACTGCGGCGTGGTGCTGCCGTTCGCAGGCGCGGCGCAAACCCGCGGCCCCTTCCATCTCACCATGGACACCAATGACGCGATCGAAACCGCGCACGCCTTTGCGGACGCGGTGATCGTGCCGGTTCATACCGACGGCTGGGCGCATTTCCGGCAAAGCGCGAACGACCTGCGCGCGAGCTTCGATACGCTCGGCTTCGGCCGCCGTCTGCGCATCCTCGAGCCCGGCGTCGCCACGGTCATCGAGCCGTAGGTTTGCCTCAGGAACCTTGCCGGTATCCGGCTCGTTGTCAGACGGCTGGAACCGGACATGACGCGGCAAGGGACGATCCCACCACTCGACAAACATGACGATGCGCCGGCGGCGAAGCCTCGGCGCCAGCCGTTCAGTTTCAGCCGTGTCCTGAAGACGCTCGGACCCGGGCTGATCACCGGCGCTTCCGACGACGACCCTTCGGGGATCGGCACCTACAGCCAGGCCGGCGCGCAACTCGGCTACGGCATTGGCTGGACCATGCTGCTGACGTTTCCGCTGATGAGCGCGATCCAGGAGATCTCGGCGCGGGTCGGCCGCGTCACCGGGCATGGCATCGCGGGCAATGTATGCCGGCATTATCCAGGCTGGCTGCTCGCCGTCGTGGTGACGCTGCTGTCGATGGCCAACACCATCAATATCGCGGCCGACCTCTCGGCCATGGCCGATGCCACAAAGCTTCTGATCGGCGGTCCGGCCATTCTCTATGTGGTGCTGTTCGGCGTGACCTCGGTGGCCGCGCAGATCTTCATGAACTACCGGCGCTACGTCACGATACTGAAATGGCTGACGCTCAGCCTGTTCGCCTATGTCGCGGCGCTCGCCTTTGCCAAGGTGTCGTGGATGGAGGCCCTGGCCGGCGTGCTGCTGCCGCGCATCAGTTGGAGCGCCGACTATTTCACGACCATCGTTGCGATCCTCGGCACCACGATCTCGCCCTATCTGTTCTTCTGGCAGGCCTCGCAAGAGGCGGAGGAGCAGCGGGTCGACGCCACCAAGCATCCGCTGATCGAACGGCATTACGGCGCCCAGCACGAATTCTCGCGCATCCGCGCCGATACCATCACCGGCATGGCGTTTTCGAACCTGATCGCATTGTCGATCATCGTCACCACCGCCGCATCGCTGCACGCCACCGGCAAGACCGACATCCAGACCTCGGCGCAGGCCGCCGAGGCGCTGCGCCCGATCGCCGGGCCGTTTGCCGAGGTGATCTTCGCGCTCGGCATCGTCGGCACCGGCCTTCTGGCGATTCCGGTGCTCGCGGGTGCGACGGCTTATGCGGTCGGCGAGGGCCGGCGATGGCGGGTTGGGCTGACGCGCAGGCCGAAGGAGGCGATCGCGTTCTATTCGGTGCTGGCGCTGTCGGGCGGCATCGGCATTGCGCTCAACTTCACGCCGATCGATCCGATCGCGGCGCTGTACTGGAGTGCGGTTGTCAACGGCGTGCTCGCGGTGCCCGTGATGGTGCTGCTGATGTTCATGGCCCGCCGCCGGGACGTGATGGACCGCTTTGTGGTCAGGGGATGGCTGTACTGGCTCGGCTGGCTCTCGACCGGCGCGATGGCGCTCAGCGTGATCGCGATGGGGATCGGCTTCCTGCTGTAGCTTGTTCGAACTCCTCAACCCTTGCCGAACAGCGAGCTATCGATCTTGGTCGTCGATTTGACCTTTCGCAGGATGATCGTCGTGCGATAGCTCGCGATATCGCTGTCCGGATGCATGAGGCGGTCGAGGATGAAGGATTGATAGCGCGCGAGGTCCGAGGACACGATCCGTAGCGAGTAATCCCAATCGCCGGCAATCATGCAACATTCGACGACCTCCGGAAGGTCGATCACCTTCCGCTCGAAGCGCGTGAAGGATTCCCTGTTCTGTTGCTTGAGACGGACCTCGACGATCACGTCGAATCCGAGTCCAACCCGCGTCGGGTCCACCAGCGCCACATAGGAATTGATGACGCCGGCCTCTTCGAGCGTGCGAACGCGTCGCATGCAGGGGGCGGACGAGAGGCCGATCCGCTCGGCCAGCTCGAGATTCGTGATGCGCCCCTCGGCCTGCAGCACGTCAAGGATTTTTCGGTCGATCTCGTCAATCACGATCGCGGTTCCCATTTCTTTCGCATTCTCCATCTTTTGCGCAATTGTTTGCAGAAGAAGGGCTGAAATGCATCTCAAATCGCAATGTCATTGCCCTCGCGCGCGCATAAGATGCGGTGCGAGGGTTCTTTGATCGCTGCAACCGAGCAACAAGGAGCGGGCATGGCCGGAAATGACGACAAATCCTTTTGGGATCGCGCGCGGCGGCACCTCATTCGCTATGGCGGGACGTTCGCTCCCGTCATCATCGAGCGCGCCTCCGGGTGCTTCGTCTATGACGCCGACGGCCGGGCCATCCTGGATTTCACGTCCGGGCAGATGAGCGCCGTGCTCGGTCACGGTCACCCGGAGATCGTCCAGACCATCAGCGAGCATGCCGAACGGCTCGACCATCTGTTCAGCGGCATGCTGACGCGCCCGGTCGTCGCGCTGGCCGAACAGCTCGCGGGCCTGCTGCCGCCGGGGCTTGATCGCGTCATGCTGCTCAGCACCGGCGGCGAGTCGAATGAAGCTGCGATCAAGATGGCCAAGCTCGCCACCGGCGGCTTCGAGACCGTCGCGTTCGCGCAGTCCTGGCACGGCATGACGTCTGGCGCGGCCGGAACGACCTATTCAGCCGGCCGCAAGGGCTATGGTCCCGCGCCGGTCGGCTCGCTCGCGATCCCGACGCCGAACCCCTATCGCCCGCGCTTCGGCAACGCGGCCGACTGGCGGGCCGAGCTGGCCTACGCCATCGATCTGATCGATCGCCAATCGACCGGCTCGCTCGCCTGCATGATCGCCGAGCCCATCCTCAGCTCCGGCGGGCTGATCGACCTGCCTGAAGGCTACCTTGCCGAGTTGAAGGAGCTGTGCCGGGCACGCGGCATGCTGCTGATCATCGACGAGGCGCAGACCGGCCTCGGCAGAACCGGCGCCATGTTCGCTTTCGAGCGCGACGGCGTCGTGCCTGATATCCTGACCTTGTCGAAGACGCTCGGTGCCGGGCTGCCTCTGGCTGCGGTCATCACCACCGCCGAGATCGAAGAGCGGTGTCACGAACGCGGTTTCCTGTTCTACACGACGCATGTGTCGGACCCGATGCCGGCCGCGGTCGGGCTGAAGGTCATCGAGATCATCCTTCGCGACAGATTGGTCGAGCGCGCCAGGATAGCGGGCGCGCGGCTGAGGGACGGGCTCCTCGCACTTCAGAACCGGCTCGAATGCATCGGTGACGTGCGCGGCAGGGGGCTGATGCAGGGCATCGAGATCGTGCGCGACCGTTACAGCAAGGAGCCTGACGAAGCGCTCGGAACGCGTGTCTCCCAGCGCTGCATGCAGCTTGGACTGAGCACCAACATCGTTCAGTTGCCCGGCATGGGCAGCGTATTCCGCATCGCCCCGCCGCTGACGATCAGCGACGACGAGATCGATCTTGGCCTCTCGATCCTCAGCGACGCGTTCGAAAGCGCGTTGCAAAGCAGGGCTGGCTAAATCAATCCTTGCGGAACACGATCGAGGCCATCCAGCCGGTCATCAGCGCCATGAACGCGGTGATCAGGCCGTAGACAAGGCCGTTATGCCGCGCGGTGGTGGCGACGAATTGCTCGAAGCCGACCTTGACGATCTCGAACGCGGTCTCGGCCTTGGTCACCAGCGCGCCGTCGGAAAACAGCTTGATCTCGACATTATAGGTGCCGATCGGCACCTCCGCCGGCAGCGGAATGCCTGTGCGGAACAGGGTCGGGGTCAGGAAGGTCACCGCCGAGGTCGCCTCACGGTACAACCCGTGCTCGGAGCGCAGCCGCACGAAGGCGCTGCGGAACGGGTCGTTCGGTACCACGTCGGCATAGTCGGGCCCGACCCGCTGCATCAGCAGCACGTTGTTGAGCCCGAGCTGCTGCCGCCGCTGCACCTCGGGCGAGGCGATCTGGTCGAACGGGCGATTCGAGAACAGCGCGAGATAACCCGGCACCTGCAGGAACTGGCGCGAGTCGGTGTTGATCCAGATGCCGAACTTGCGCTCCTTGCGCCGCGTGACCATGTCGGCGCGCGGGCCGGACACCGTGACGACGAGATCGTAATTGTTGCGATTGGCCGGCGTCCTGTCGTCCTTCTCGACCGAGCCGAACAGCACGAGCTCGCCGCCGGAATAGTTCGGCGTCACCGTGACGCGGTGGTTGGAGACCGACACGATCAGCCGCTCGGCATGAGCGGGCGCGGCCGCCAGGCCGGCGGCGGCGAGGCCGATGATTGCGAGCGCCGCGCGCAGCCTCATGGCGGGGCTCCGCCGGTTTCACGGATGCTGTAGAGGTCCTGCGGCCGGATCACCAGCTCCACCGCAAAGCGGATGCCGACCGCGAGCACGAGCAGGCCGAGCAGCAGGCGCAGATGCTCGCCGCGGATCTTCTGCCCGGCGCGGGCGCCGAACTGCGCGCCGGTGACGCCGCCGACCATCAGGATCAGCGCCAGCACGGCGTCGACCAGATGGTTGGTCACAGCGTGCAGCATGGTCGCGAACACCATGGTGACGAGGGTGAGCACCATCGAGGTGCCAATCACGGTCGAGGTCGGCACCCGCAGCACATAGATCATCAGCGGCACCAGGATGAAGCCGCCGCCGATCCCCATCACCGCGCCGATGAAGCCGATCGCGAGTCCGACCACGACCACTGGGATGACGGAGAGATAGATCTTGGAGCGCTTGAAGCGGACTTTCAGCGGCAGGCCGTGGATCCAGCCATGGCTGCCGGGCTTGCGCAGCGCGATCGGACCGCCGCGGCGGACGCGCAGCATGGCGCGCAAACCTTCCCAGAACATCAGCCCGCCGACCGTCGTCAGCAGGATGACGTAGGACAGCGCGATCATCAGGTCGAGCTGGCCGAGCGAGCGCAGGAAGGTGAAGGTCCACACCCCGAACGTGGTGCCGAGCGTGCCTCCGACCAGCAGCACCGCCGCCAGCAGCGGATCGATCGCGCGTCTGCGCCAATAGGAAATGGCACCGGAGAACGAGGAGGCCGCGATGTGGCTGGCGACGGAGGCGACCGCGACCGCGGGCGCGATGCCGACGAAGATCAGCAGCGGCGTCATCAGGAAGCCGCCGCCGATGCCGAACATGCCGGAGACGAATCCAACCGCCGCACCCATCGCCAGGATGAGGAAGACATTGACCGGAATGTCGGCGATCGGGAGATAGAGCTGCACGCGCGTCGCTTCTTGTCGGTTCGCCGCGAACTCGGCACAAGGCCGCATCACGGCGTGATGTCGTTCTGGTCGGGCATTCTCCGGCTGAACGAATCCGGTCGGCGCGCAAGACGCAGGCGAACGCGGGTCGATTGCCGCGTTCTTGCATAACCGAATTCGGCGGGGGGAGGGACTAAAGAATCCGCTCCCGGGGGCATTTTTCGCCGCACTCGGCCGCCGTCTGCGGACGTGGTTGATAATTCAGATTAATGACGCCTGTGTCGCCTCACGGCCGATCGACCGGCTTGGTGATCAGGTTCAGCGCGAGCGCTTCTTTCGGGTTCAGCCAGCGGATATCGGAGGTTTGCGACATCGCCTCGACGATCCCGGAAGAGACGCCCATCTTGGTCATGTAGCCCAGCACCATGCCCTGGATGCGTTGGGCCTCGGCGAGGGGATCGCTGACGGGCGTGCTCGTCGTGAAGCGATGCACGCCGAGCCGCGAGCTTGCGATGCCATAGCGGGTCTGGCCGCCGGCATAGACCAGAACGCAAGCGCTGGCGCAGGACGCGGGGCGGAGCTTGCCCGAGGCGCCGGCGGTGGCGACCGCGGTGACCAGCCCGCGCGTGCGGATGACCTCGCCCATGATGGCGGCCTGGTTCAGCGCGCCGCCCGGCGACGACAGCAGCACGACGTCGCCTGGTGCGAGACGCGCCTCGCTGAGCCGGTCGCGGAACCAGCTCGCGCTGGCCGAGCCGATCTTGCCGCTGATCGCAAGCGCCCGCCGGCCGCGGCCCGATCCGTCGATGTCGACATCGGGAATCACCGCCGACGTCATGCTGGCCGCGATGTAGGTCTCGCGCCAGAAGTCCCAGGCGCCCGGCGTCGACAGGTCACGGTAAGCCTGGATGGCGACGCTCGACAGCAGCAGCACGAAGATGATGATGGACCAGAGCGAGAACCGGAAGGCGCGGGGCGGCGATGCCGCGTTCCGTTGCGGCGTCGGCGGAGGCGAGGCCGAGGGGCGCCGGGCAAATGGAGACGGCGCCTGCCGCGGCGGCGCCACGCGGGGACCGGTCGGCGAGGAACGGTGGCCCGTTCCATCATCCTGGCGATCATCGACAGACAAGCCTGACCCTCCGGAACGTGCGCCGACGGCGCGGAACTGCGCGCCTGTCTACACGGCCGAAGGCCGGAGGTATAGGACAGCGGCACCGTCAAGGCGCCGCAGCCGTCTCGAACCTAGTGAGCCGGAGCGGCGAGCGCCGCGGTCCGCTTCGAGGGCTGCTTGACCGGCTTCGCCGCTGCGGGCTGCGCGGCCGCGCCGTCCCAGCCGCCGGCGGGCGCCGGGACGTTGACCGCATCGCTCGGCTGCGGCTCGGCGGTGAAAGTCTGGATCGCCAGCTTCGCTGCGGCCAGCGACTGCGGGTCGAGCCGCTTGGCAATATCGTCGCGCTTGTGGCCGGCGTCGGCGTCGCCCTGTGCGGCCGCGAGGCTGAACCACTTGAAGGACTCGGCGAGGTTCTGTTCGACACCGATGCCGCGGGCATAGAGGATGCCGAGATTGACCTGGCTGTCGGCAACGCCGCGATCGGCCGCCTTGCGGAACCACTGCGCGGCGCTCTTGTAGTCGGCGCCCTTGCCGCCGCCATCGGCGTCGAGCACGGCGAGATTGTGCATCGCCTTGGCGTTGCCGCGCTCGGCGGCCTGCACGTAATAGCGTCGCGCCACATCGAAGTCGCGCTTCACGCTGAGGCCCTTCTCGTAGAAGGTGCCGAGCCGGAACATCGCGGGCACCACGCCGGCCTGCGCCGCGCGGCCATACCATTTGGCGGCTTCGTCGACATTGGCGGTCACGCCCTTGCCCTCGGCAAAGCGGACGCCGACCTCATAGGCCGCGGCCGCATCGCCCTTGATCGCGGCGCTGCGCAGCGCCGGACCACCGATTGCATCGGGCAGCTTCTCGCCCGCGGGGATCTGGACCATGGCGAGCTTGCCGCCGAGCGGCGGCGCGGTCGGAATCGTGCCGGTGACGTCGTTGGCGGCGGCCGTTGGTACCGCGGTCGGCTCAGGCGCGGCGGCCGGTGCGGGCGCGATTGCCGGCGGGATCGTCACCTGCGCGCTGTCGAGCGTGTTCGGCGCCGGAGTATTGTTGGACTGGCGGCCGAGCGGGGTCGGCGAGGTCATCGACGGCCCGGGCACTGACGGTCCGGGCACGCCGGACGGCGCGGCCGGGGCGGGCGCGACGGAATTCTCGGCAGGCGGCTGCATAGGCGGCGTGGCCGGCTCGCTGTGCTCGATCGCCGGCACCTGCGGCGCGGAGCTGGTGTCGAGCAGGTTCATCGCCATCTTGGCGGTCGAGAGCAGGATCACGACCACGCTCGCGCCGACCAGCAGCGAACGGATCTTGGAGGTGATGGTCGAAGGCTGCGCCTCCGGCGCGCCAGTCGCCGTCGCGCCGGCCGCGGCCGTGCCGGCCTTGGCGGCAGCCGCCTTCGCGGCCTTGTCGGCCTTCTCCTTGGCCTTGGCTGCAGCCTTGCTCGCGGCGCGCGCCGCCTTCTCGTTGACGGGTTGCGCGGCAGCGGCCTGCGCGGCGCGGCGCGCGGCGGCGATGAAGCTCGATGTCGAGACCGGCTCCTTCTTGCCGGCGGGAAGATCAGAGATCGCGCGCTCGGAATCCGCGATCCGCTCCGACGGCGAAGCGACGCGACCGGAGGGGCGTGTGCCCGGTTCGAGCGGATGATCCGGTGGCAGGTCCGGCGCAATCGCGGCGCGTGCGGACGCCGCATGCGGCTCGAGGATCTCGCTGATCGCGCGCGGCGGTAGCGGCGGCGGCGCGCTCTCGACCGGCTGCGCGGCATGGAATTCGCGCGGCGCGGACATGAAGTGCTCCTGCGCCAGCGCAGGATTGGGCAATTCGGGCCTGTACGATTCAGGCTTGTACGCTTCAGCTTTGGGCTGCGCGACCGGCTGCGACATCGCCGCGCGCGGCATTTCCATCCGCGGAGCTTCCATCCGCGGTTCGGCCGGCGCGGGAGCAGGCGGCGCGGTGCGCACCGTACGCAGATCGTTCTCGATCATCGCGAGACGATCGACGACATGGCCGAGCGTGTTGTGAACGGTCTCCAGCGAATCCTGGGTGCGGCGGTCGGTCTCCGACTGGCTGAAGCGGATGTCGGACAGCTCGCGCTTCACCATGTCGACGATGCCGCTGTCCATCATCGGCTGCGGCGAGGAGGTGTTGACGTTGCGGGCGGCGTCGGCGAGCGAGGCGATGTGGGCGTGCTGCGCCTCGAGGTGCCGCATGATGTCATGCAGCGCTTCCTCGACCCGGCCGAGATTGCCGGAGCGCTGGTCGGCGGACTCCAGGCGCTCGAGCAGATACGAGACGCGCTGCTCGAGATGGGTGAATGCCGACGAACTGTCGTTGCCGACCTGCAGACGGTCGATCCGCTCCGACAGCGAGCGCAGGGCGCCTTCGATGGCATCGGTGTTGTCGTAGCCGGCCGGCCGCTCGCGGGTCTCCAGCGTCGAGGCCAATGCGGCAATGCGCTGCTCGATCCCGGCGAAGGCATCGCCATGGGTCTCGGCGCGCGACATCTGCGACAGCTGGTCGACCTTCGCGGCCAGCGCATGCACGTCCCCGGAGAGCTGCAGCAGCGCGTCGTTGGAGGCGACGTTGGAGACGATGGCGCGCAGCGCGGCGATCGCGCTCTCGAGCTGATGCACCGTCGACGGATCGTCGTTGGCGCGCAGGATCATGTCGAGCTTGGCGCCGAGATTGCGGATCGCCTCGTCGTAGCCGGTGAGCTGCTCGGCGGGCGTCAGCGTGCGCAGCGCCTCGCGGATTTCCGACAGCGCGCGTTCGATGCCGGCGATCGCCTGGCCCTGGCCGTTGCGGCCCTCCTGGCGGAGCTCGTCGATCCGGTGATGCAGCGAGCGGATCTCGTTCTCGATCGACTCGATCGCCCGGCGCGGCATCGCCTCGGTGATCGCCTGGCGGATTTCCGCAAGCTCGCCGCGGAAGGCCGCGATCGACTGCTCAATATGGTCGGGCCGCTGCAGCGCCTCGATCTGGCTCGTGATCTTGAGCAGCTGACGCTCGAGCGAGGAGAAGTCGGGCCCGGCAGGCGGCGGTGGCGCATAGGCGGCCATCGGCGGCGTCGATTGCGGCATCGGCGGCGTGCCGCGCGGCGGCATCTGCCGTTGTGCCGATACGTCGAGCTCGTTCTGGCGCGCGGCGATCTCCGCGATCGCGAAATCGAACGAGGCCGGGCTCAGTGGCGGCGAGGGGCGATAGACCTGGGCTGCGGCGCGCTCGACCGCCTCCGCCTGGCGCAGCCTCTCCTCCAGTTGCCGGTCATGCATCTGCGGCTCGCGCTGCATCTGCGACTCACGCATCGGCTGTGGCTGCGGCTCGCGCGCCGGCTGCGGCCGCGAAATTTGCGACAGCCGGGCATCGAGGCGCGAAATCGCGTCGTTCAGCTGCCGCGCGACGGCGGGCTGGCCGCGCGGCACTTCGGCGCGCACCGCTTCGGCGCGCGTCAGAGGCTTTGCAATCTGTTCGATCTGGCGGGTGATGGCGTCGAGCCGCTGGTGGATATCGGCGACCTCGCGGCTTTCCCGGCTCGGCATCGGCTGCCGTTGCTCCATGCGCCAATCCGGCGGGCTCGGTTCACCGACGGTGGAGTTGAGCCAGTCGTTCAGCGACATCCCGGCGCGGCGCGCAGCCGCCTCGGCCCTGTCGCGGACGGAGGGATCGATGCCGTCAACACTCCACGATACGCGCGAATTCATGATTCCGTCCGGTCCCGACTCCGGCGCTACACCCTGCGCCCGCAGCCTCCCCGCGCATTCCCGTTAAGAGACAATCGAATTCTGCGCCGGGCGTCTGCCTCAGCTGCTGACTTTTTCCCGTCACGGTAAATAACGGGTTAAGGAATGCGGCCGGCGGGCGCTAAAGTTAGGGAATCCGGGAACCTGTTGCGCCGGATCAGGACAATGCCCTGCGGTGCTGCTCCTCTTCTCCTTCCCCCTGAAAGGGGGAAGGTCGGGATGGGGGTTTGCCGCACACACTGCTGCGTGTGGAGAGCGATGATCCCCACCCGCTTTGTTCTTCGAGCAAAGCAACCTCCCCTTTTCAAGGGGAGGTTGGAGATTTGTTTCTAGCCGTTGCTTTCGCGCTTGCCGTCGTCGAGCGGCAGCACATTGCTGCGGCCGGACATGGCCGAGAGCGCGTCGAGCGCCTCCTCGCACCATTCCACCACCATGCGCTCATGGCGCATGCCGAGGCGCAGGCTAAGCATCTTGCCGACGTCGGCCGGTGGCGCGGTGCCGTCGGGAAAGCGCTTGTTGAGCAGGCGCTCGTAGCGCTCATAGCGGTCGCGGTGATGCTCCAGCCGCGCCATCAGGTCGTTGCGCAGCGGCTCGATGTCGACGCAGTCGAGCGCATAGAGCCGGACCAGAAGGTCGTCCTTGATCGAGGGCGGAACGCTCGGGCGCGCCGCCCAGTGCTTCAGCGCCGCGCGGCCTTCGGTGGTCAGGGTATAGACCAGCTTGTTGGGCTTGCCGGACTGCACCACCTCGCGGCCCTGGACGTGACCCTTGTCGCGCAGCCGCGAGAGCTCCCGGTAGATCTGCTGGTGGTCGGCCTTCCAGAAGAAGCCGATCGATGCATCGAACGTCTTGGCGAGCTCATAGCCCGTCATCGGACGTTCCGTGAGGCATGCGAGGATTGCGTCACCGAGTGCCAACGCCCACCTCCATCTCAGTTCCCCAAAAGGCCATTCTGAAGTTCGCTTGACTTTATGCGTTAGTGTGCATATGCGTCAATATGCATATGGTGATCGGCGTGCCGCCCTGTCGCGCGCGGCCGATGTTCAGGCTTCTTTAACCCGCCGCAGGAGACGTCCGAATGAGCAAGCCGGGCCTCGACAAGTGGTACGCCTACATGAAGTCCCACGACACCGCCGCTCTGTGGGACCTGCTGCATCCCGACGCGGTGTTCGAAAGCCCGGTCGTGCACACGCCGCAGCGCGGCCGCGACATCACCTTCAAATATCTCACCAGCGCCGCCAAGGTGCTCGGCGGCCCGACCTTCAAGTATCTCGGCGAGTGGCAGAACGACACCGGCGCGGTGCTCGAATTCGAGAACGAGATCGACGGCATCAAGCTCAATGGCGTCGACATCATCACATTCGATGGTGACGGCCGGATCACGCATTTCAAGGTGATGGTGCGTCCACTCAAGGCGATCAACCTGCTGCATCGGATGATGGGCGAGGAGTTGATGAAGCAAAGCGGCGCAACGTCGCAATCACAGTCGCGATAGCATCTGCCGCGGACCTCCGGAACCGGATAAGGTCCGCTCCAACAACCCAAGGATACGCTGTGCAGCGTCCGTCGCACATGCGGCCACGTGCCAGCCGGGAGACCAGCATGCCAACCTACAAAGCCCCCGTCGAAGACGTCAGCTTCCTGCTCAACGACGTTTTCCAGATCGACCGCTACGGCAATCTTCCCGGCTTCACCGATGCGTCGGCCGATGTGCGCGAGGCGATCCTCGGCGAGGCCGCCAAGCTCAGCGAAGAGGTGCTGCAACCGCTCAATCGCACAGGCGATCTCGAAGGCTGCAAGCGCAAAGACGACGGCAGCGTCACCACGCCGAAGGGCTTCAAGGATGCCTTCAAGCAGGTCGCCGAAGGCGGCTGGCTCGGCCTCTCGGCGCCGACGGAATTCGGCGGCCAGGGCCTGCCGGTGACGCTCTCGCAGGCCGTCAACGAATTCCAGATCTCCGCCAACATGGCGTTCTCGATGTATGGCGGCCTGACGATGGGCGCGACCGCGGCGCTGCTGGTGCACGGCACCCCCGAGCAGAAGCAGACCTATGTGCCGAAGATGGTCGCCGGCCAGTGGACCGGCACCATGAACCTGACCGAGCCGCAGTGCGGCACCGATCTCGGCCTGCTCCGCACCAAGGCGGTGCGCCAGGCCGACGGCAGCTTCAAGATCACGGGCACCAAGATATTCATCTCCGCCGGCGAGCACGACCTCACTGAGAACATCATCCATCTGGTGCTGGCGCGCATCGAAGGCGCGCCGGCCGGCATCAAGGGCGTCTCGCTGTTCGTGGTGCCGAAGGTGCTGGTCAATGCCGACGGCTCGCTCGGGCAGCGCAACGGCGTCAGCTGCGGCTCGATCGAGCACAAGATGGGCATCCACGGCAATTCCACCTGTGTGATGAACTACGACAACGCCACCGGCTGGCTGATCGGCGAAGAGAACAAGGGCATGCAGGGCATGTTCGTGATGATGAACGAGGCTCGCCTCGGCGTCGCCGTGCAGGGCCTCGCGCAGTCCGAGGTCGCCTATCAGAACGCGGTCGCTTATGCCCGCGAGCGCCTGCAGGGCCGCTCGCTGACCGGCGTGAAGGAACCCGAGAAGCAGGCCGATCCGATCATCGTACATCCGGACGTGCGCCGCACGCTGCTCACCATCCGCGCCTTCAACGAGGCGGCGCGCGCCATGGTGGTATGGACCGCGCTGAAGAGCGACGTCGCGCACCGCTCCAACGACGCTGGGGATCGCCAGGCTGCGGACGATCACATGGGCCTGATGACGCCGGTGCTGAAGGGCGTCCTGACCGACACCGGGTTCGCCAACACGGTCTCGGCGCAGCAGATGTTCGGCGGCCACGGCTACATCGCCGAGCACGGCATGGAGCAGTTCGTGCGCGATGCGCGCATCGCGATGATCTATGAAGGCGCCAACGGCATCCAGGCGCTCGACCTGGTCGGCCGCAAGCTGCCGCGCGACGGCGGCCGTGCCGCGATGGCGTTCTTCGGCGAGGTCGGCGCTTTCGCCAAGGAGCATGGTGCCGACGAGGCTATGAAGCCGTTCATCACCCCGCTCTCCACCGCGCTCGGCCATCTGCAGCAGGCCACCGGCTGGCTGATGCAGAACGCGCTGGCCAAGCCCGACAATGCCGGCGCCGCGGCGACCGACTACATGAAATTGTTCGGCCTCGTCGCGCTCGGCTACATGTGGGCGAAGATGGCCAAGGTGGCGCAGGACAAGGCCGCCGCCGGCGCCACGCCGTACCTCAACACCAAGCTCGTCACCGGCCGCTTCTTCATGGAGAAGTTGCTGCCGGAGACCGCCGTGCATCTGGCCCGGATCCAGAGCGGCAGCGCCACCACGATGGAATTGGCCGCGGAAGCGTTCTGAAGCGCTTTCCAGCGAAGTGGAGACCGGTTCGCGTGAAGAAAACGCGTCAAACAAGAAAGCCCTGAAAATTGCCGCCGCACTGCTGCGGCGGCGTGTCCTTCCGTATATATTATGATCCTCATATCAAGGAGGGCGTCATGCCTGAGGCATACATCTACGATCACGTTCGTACCCCGCGCGGCCGCGGCAAGGCCGACGGCGCGCTGCACGAGGTCACCGCGCTGGCGCTCGCCACGGTGCCGCTGAAGTCACTCAAGGAGCGCAACAGTCTTCCCGAGGACTCCGTCGACGACGTCGTGCTCGGCGTGGTCGACCCGGTCGGCGAGGCCGGCTCGGACATCGCCCGTTTCGCGGCGCTGAACGCCGGCCTCGGCGAGAAGGTGCCGGGCGTGCAGATCAGCCGCTTCTGCGCCTCCGGCCTCGATGCCGTGAACTTCGCCGCAGCCCAGATCATGAGCGGCCAGCATGAGCTCGTGATCGGTGGCGGCGCGGAATCGATGAGCCGCGTCGGCATCGGCGCCTCCGGCGGCGCCTGGCCGATGGATCCCTCGATGGCGGTGCCGGCCTATTTCATGCCGCAGGGCATCTCGGCCGATCTGATCGCGACCAAATACGGTTTCTCGCGTGACGACGTCGACGCTTACGCGGTGCAGAGCCAGCAGCGCGCGGCCAAGGCCTGGGACGAGGGCCGCTTCGGCAAGTCGGTGGTGCCGGTCAAGGACGTCAACGGCCTGACCATCCTCGCCAAGGACGAGCACATGCGCCCGACCACGACGATGCAGTCGCTGGCGCAGCTGCAGCCGTCCTTCGCGGCGATGGCGGCGATGGCCGGCTTCGACGCGGTGGCGATCCAGTCGCATCCCGAGGTCGAGAAGGTCAATTACGTGCATCACGCCGGTAATTCCTCCGGCATCGTCGACGGCGCCGGCGCCGTGCTGCTCGGCAGCAAGGAGGCGGGCGCCAAGCACGGGTTGAAGCCGCGGGCGAAGATCCGCGCATTCGCCAATATCGGCTCGGAGCCCGCGATGATGCTGACCGGCCCGGTCGACGTCACCGAAAAGCTGTTCGAGCGCTCCGGCATGAAGAAGTCGGACATCGACCTGTTCGAGCTCAACGAGGCCTTCGCCTCGGTGGTGCTGCGCTACATCCAGGCGTTCGACATCGACAACGCAAAGATCAACGTCAATGGCGGCGCGATCGCGCTCGGCCATCCGCTAGGGGCGACCGGCGCGATGATCCTCGGCACCGTGCTCGACGAGCTCGAGCGCACCAACAAGGAAACCGCGCTGGTGACGCTGTGCATCGGCGGCGGCATGGGCACCGCCACCATTATCGAGCGCGTCTGAGGCGAGGGGAGCGAGCAACATGGCTTACAAGAATTTCAAGTTCGACGTCGACGCCGACGGCATTGCGCTCGTCACCTGGGACATCCCTGATCGTTCGATGAACGTGTTCGACGAGATCTCGACCCAGGAGATCGGCGAGATCATCAAGCAGACGACCAGCGATCCTGCGATCAAGGGTGTCGTGATCACCTCGGCGAAGGAGGCGTTCTGCGCCGGCGCCGACCTCTCGATGCTCGAGGGCATGAACCACTCTTACGCGCAGCTCTTCAAGGAGAAGGGCGAGGAAGCCGCGAACCAGATGCTGTTCGAGCAGAGCCGCCGGATGTCGCAGTCGTTCCGCGCGATCGAGACCTCGGGCAAGCCGTGGGTCGCCGCGATCAACGGCCTTGCGCTCGGCGGCGGCTTCGAGATCACGCTGGCCTGCCACTACCGCGTCGCGGCCGAGAACCCGAAGACCCGGCTCGGCCTGCCCGAGATCAGGGTCGGCCTGTTCCCCGGCGCCGGCGGCACCCAGCGCGTGCCGCGTCTTGTGCAGCCGGCGGACGCGATGCAATTGCTGCTCAAGGGTGAGGCGGTCAATCTCACCCGCGCCAAGGCGCTCAACCTGATTCACGCGGTGGTGCCGGCAGCCGACCTGATCAAGGCCGCGAAGGACTGGATCAAGGGCGGCGGCAAGGCGGTCGCGCCGTGGGACGAGAAGGGCTTCAAGCTGCCCGGCGGCCCCGTCTTCTCCAAGATGGGCATGCAGATGTTCCCGGCCGGCAACGCGATCTATCGCCGCGAGACCTACGACAATTATCCGGCCGCACGCGCCATCATGAGCTGCGTCTATGAGGGCCTGCAGCTTCCGATCGACGCCGCGCTGCGGGTCGAGTCGCGCTACTTCACCAAGGTGCTGCGCTCGAAGGAAGCGGCGGCGATGATCCGCTCGCTGTTCCTGTCGATGCAGGAACTGAACAAGGGCGCCCGCCGCCCGGCGGGCGTGCCGCCGACCAAGGTCAAGAAGCTCGCCGTGATCGGCGCCGGCTTCATGGGCGCCAGTGTCGGCTATGTCTCGGCGCAGGCCGGCATCGACGTCGTGCTGGTCGATCGCGACCAGGAAAGCGCCGACAAGGGCAAGGGCCACGCCAAGACCGTGGTCGACGGCCTGATCGCCAAGGGACGGATGAAGCAGGACGCGGCCGATGCCATCCTGGCGCGGATCTCGGCCACATCAGACTACAACGTGATCTCGGACTGCGACCTCGTCATCGAGGCGGTGTTCGAGGATCGCAAGGTCAAGGCGGATACCTATGCCAAGGCGCAGCCGCTGCTGAAGTCGGGCGCGATCTTCGCCTCCAACACCTCGACCCTGCCGATCAATTCGCTGGCCGAGGAGTTCAAGGATCAGGGCAAGTTCATCGGCATCCACTTCTTCTCGCCGGTCGAGAAGATGATGCTGGTCGAGATCATCCTCGGCAAGAACACCGGCGACGTCGCGCTGGCGACCGCACTCGACTATGTCCGCGCGATCGGCAAGACGCCCATCGTGGTGAACGACTCCCGTGGCTTCTTCGCCAACCGCTGCGTGATGCGTTACATCTCCGAGGGCAACGAGATGCTGCTCGAGGGCGTGCCGCCGGCGATGATCGAGAACACCGCCAAGATGGCCGGCATGCCGGTCGGGCCGCTGTCGCTGCAGGACGAGGTCGCGCTCGATCTCGGCCTGAAGATCACCAAGGCGACCGAGGCCGATCTCGGCCCCAACGCGATCGACCAGGCGCAGAAGAAGCTGATGGTCGAGATGGTCGAGAAGCAGGGCCGCTTCGGCCGCAAGAACGGCAAGGGCTTCTACGACTATCCCGAGAAGGGCAAGGGCCAGAAGAGCCTGTGGCCGGGGCTCGCCAATCTGCAGCCCAAGCAGCTCGATCCCGACACGCTCAGCGTCGAGGAGTTGAAGCAGCGCTTCCTGGTGGTGCAGGCGGTGGAGGCCGCGCGCACCGTCGAGGATCACGTCATCACCGACGTGCGGGAGGCCGATGTCGGCTCGATCCTCGGCTTCGGCTTCGCGCCGTTCACCGGCGGCGCGCTGTCCTACATCGACTTCATGGGCACCAGGAACTTCGTCGCGCTCTGCCACAGCTTCGAGAAGAAGTACGGCTCGCGCTTCACGCCGCCGAAGCTGCTCGAGGAGATGGCCGCCAAGGGCGAAACCTTCTACGGCCGCTTCCCGCCGAAGAAGCAGGCGGCGTAAACTTCTGGGGCGAACTCGCGCAGGATCAAGCCGGTCATCGATCCGACTTGATCCTGTTGCGCGACGGTCATGCGCGTCAAAGTCCCGCCACGCTCGTTCCCCACTGGCACCACGCTGCTGGCATCACTCTTGCTCGTCGATCGCCGGGGCGACGATCAGCGTGAGGGTGTCGTGCGATGAGTTCTGCGTTCAAGGAAGGTGCCGCGGAGATCGCGGCGAAGGATTCCTTGTTTTCCCTGCGGTCGTCGCGGTGGCGGAAGCCGCTGCGTCTGCGGGGCAAAGGCCCGTCATGGGCCGGCCTCGCGCTACTCGTTCTGGCCGCGGATATTGTGCTCGCCGCGGCGGTCTGGCAGGCCGTCAATTTCTTCCGCCATTGAGCCGTCAGTCTCCGGCGAGAGCAAGGCGCCGGCGAGATAGGCGAACTGGTTGAACGCGAGACAGGCGACGACGATCGGAGCGCCGGTGGCAAAGGAAAAGCCGTCGGATTGGAGCACGATCGCCGCGAGCACCGCGACCAGCGGCGACTCCAGCATCAATGTCCAAACCCGAAAGTACAAACTGGTTGCCAGCCCAACCAGGGTGCTGGTCAATAAAAGGGTAAAGGCGATCGTCACATTTTTAGACCAGTTGGAGCGGAGGGCGCGCCGCAGGTCATAGTCGGTCAGTTGGATCGCTCGAACAAGGACGGCCACGCCCTCAGCCGAAAGTAGTCTTAATCGGTAGAATGCCGATTAAATTGATTTTGTTCCAGCACGTCCTGAAGGTTTGCACCGTTCATTTCTCCCTGAAGGCGCGGTGGACCTGGTCGACCAGCGGCTTCATCAGACAGGAGAGCACCGTCCGCTCGGTGGTCGGGACACACCTCGACCGGCATGCCCGGCAGCAGAT
This sequence comes from Bradyrhizobium sp. USDA 4538, assembly GCF_024171045.1. NCBI lineage: Bacteria > Pseudomonadati > Pseudomonadota > Alphaproteobacteria > Hyphomicrobiales > Nitrobacteraceae > Bradyrhizobium > Bradyrhizobium sp. USDA 4538. Next base: position 2,926,618 of record NZ_JALJZE010000001.1, on the reverse strand, counting down.
GGGTCGTGGCCAGCTTCTTCCTGTCGAAAATTGTCGGCAAGGGGCCGGCCGCGTGGTGCCACGAGGCCGGCCTTGTTCGGCGCGAGTTCAGGCCGCCTTGAGCAGGCCTTCCTTCTTCAGCGCCTCCTGCACCTTCGGGCGCGCCGCCACGCGGGCCTTGTAGGCCGTCACGTTCGGCAGGCCGGAGAGATCGAAGCCGAGCCGGTCCTGCGCCCACATGATCATGGTGAAGAGGTAGCCGTCGGCGACCGTGAACTGGTTGCCCATCAAATAGTCGCGTCCGGCGAGCTGGCTCTCGACATATTTGAACTTGCCCATGGCGCGGTCCTTGAAGAAGGCCTTGGCGTCGTCGGCGAGCACGGGCGAGAACATCGGGCCGAGATTCTTGTGCAGCTCGGTCGTGGTGTAGTTCAGCCATTCGAGCAGCTTGTAGCGCTCGTTGGAGTCCCTCGCCGGCGCCAGCTTCTTGTCGGCGGCCTTGTCGGCGATCATCTGGATGATGATCGGCCCCTCGGTGACCATCTCGCCGGTATCCAGCGCCAGCGCCGGCACCTGGCCCTTGGGGTTCACCTGGAGGAAATCGTCGCCGTTTTCGAGCTTCTTGGCGCGGAGATCGACCTTGACCAGGTCGTAGGGCAGCCCGGCCTCGAGCAGGGCGATATGGGGGGAGAGGGAGCAGGCACCGGGGGTGTAATAAAGCTTCATAGGGGTATTCCTTCCCTTGTTCTTGGCGTCCGGAGAGGGATTGCCTACATGCGCCTGCATGAAATAGTCAAGATTGATGCAGATGCATTCAGTGCGGTACAGTCGGTGCCGGGACCCTATGAGCTAGACCATGAAACGCAAGCTATCGAGCGAGGCGACGGCCGCCTGGATCCGCCTGATGCGGGTGCCGAGCCGGGTGCTGGACTGCGTCGAGCAGGATTTGAAGAAGGCCGGTTTTCCGCCGCTCGCCTGGTATGACGCCTTGCTCGAGCTGTCCCGCGCGCCGTCGGGCGAGCTGCGCCCGGTCGAGCTCGAGCGCCAGATGCTGATCCCGCAATATTCGACCTCGCGGCTGATCGACAAGCTGGTCGACGAGGGGCTCGCCGCCCGCCGCGAATGCAAGATCGACAAGCGCGGCCAGTTCGTCGAGATCACCGAGGCTGGACGCGAGCTGCAGAAGCGGATGTGGAACGCCTATTCCGCCGCGATCGACAAGCATGTCGGCTCCAAATTATCCGACGCCGACGCGACCAGGCTGTGCGGTCTGCTCGACCGGCTCGGCTGCGCCTGCGGCGACGCCAAAGGCGACGTCAAGAACGAGACCAAGGCCGACAGCAAGGCTGCGCCTGCGCGAGACGGCGTGCCTGCCCGATGATATTGCTGATTCCATCATCCGCAGCCGTTGTGGCTCGCGGATGTCCCTGCCACCGCGCGCCTTCGATCGAAGCGCCCTTGAGTTGGATTATCTATGGCGCGTGACCAGATCGACATGACGCCGCTGCAGTCGCGCGACGAACTCGTGGCGTGGCTTGAAGCCGGCGTGAAGCCTGAGTCCGAATTCCGGATCGGCACCGAGCACGAGAAGACTCCGTTCACGCTCGAGGGCCATCAGCCCGTGCCCTATGAGGGCGCCAAAGGCATCGGCGCGCTGCTCGAGGGTATGAAGCTCCTGCTCGGCTGGGAGCCGATCATGGAGCGCGGCAACATCATCGGCCTCTATGACGTCACCGGCGGTGGCGCGATTTCACTCGAGCCGGGCGGGCAGTTCGAATTGTCGGGCGCGCCGGTCGAAACCGTGCATCAGACGCAGTCGGAATTGATGGCGCATCTGGCGCAGGTGCGGGAGATCGCAACCCCGCTCGGCATCGGCTTCCTCGGCCTCGGCATGACGCCGTCCTGGTCGCGCGCGCAGATTCCCGTGATGCCCAAGGGGCGTTACAAGATCATGCGAAACTACATGCCGAAGGTCGGCAAATACGGCCTCGACATGATGTTCCGGACTTGCACTGTGCAGACCAATCTCGACTTTTCCTCCGAAGCCGACATGGTGAAGAAGCTGCGGGTATCGCTGGCGTTGCAGCCGATCGCGACCGCCTTGTTCGCCAACTCGCCGTTCACCGAAGGCAAGCCCAACGGCTTCCTGTCGTTCCGTTCCGAGATCTGGCGCGACACCGACAATGCGCGCAGCGGCATGGTGCCGTTCGCGTTCGAGGACGGCATGGGATTCGAGCGCTATGTCGATTACGCGCTCGACGTTCCGATGTATTTCGTCAAGCGCGGCGAGGAATATATCGACGTCTCCGGCTCCTCGTTCCGGGATTTCTTCGCCGGCAAGAACGCCGCCTTCCCGGGCGAGCGCCCGACCTTGTCGGACTGGGCCAATCACCTCTCGACCATCTTCCCCGAGGTGCGGTTGAAGCGTTACCTCGAAATGCGCGGCGCCGACGGCGTGCCGTGGGGCCGGCTGCCGGCGCTGCCGGCGTTCTGGGTCGGGCTGCTCTACGACAATGACAGCCTCGATGCCGCCTGGGACATCGTCCGCCACTGGACCGCGCCGGAGCGGCAAGCGCTGCGTGACGACGTGCCGCGTTTCGGCTTCAAGTCGCGGATCAAGGACCGCTATCTGTTCGAGATCGCCAAGGAGTGCCTGATCCTGTCGCATGCCGGATTGCGGCGGCGCGGCCGGATCGATCATCTCGGACGCGACGAGAGCCGCTTCCTCGAACCGCTCGAGCGTATCATCGAGGCCGGCCGCTCGCCGGCCGAGGAGATGCTGGAGAAGTTCAACGGTCCCTGGAAGGGCTCGGTGGAACCGGCCTACCAGGAATACGCCTTTTAATCCCCGCTTGGGTCCGATCCGGGCGTGAGGCGCGCGCGGACGGCGGTGGTGTCGCATCCGCCGTTCATCCGCCGTACAGGTTCATGGCGTTCAAATGACGTCCCGCTAAACGCGCGGGGCTGCGCGAATTTGAAAGCAATCTCATGGGGATAGGCCGCCACTTTAGGGCGTGTGTGGTGATGTTTGCGGTCCTTGCGGCCGCGGTCGTCGCGCGCCCGGCATTGGCGCAGACCAATTTCGACCGCCCCGGCGGCGACTATCTCAACGCGCCGGTGACGACGGGCGATCCGGCCGATTGCGCGCTGACCTGCGAGCGTGACCGCCGTTGCCGCGCCTGGAGCTTCAACTATCCGACCGACGCCAATAATGGGGCGGTGTGCTGGCTGAAGAGCACCGTGCCGCCACGGGTGCAGAACGTCTGCTGCGTCTCCGGGGTGCGCGGCGCGGGCGTGGTCGAACCGCGCAACGGCGCTATCGAAACCTCGATCGACCGGCTCGGCGGCGACTACAAGAATTTCGAACTGAAGAGCAGCGACGGCGACGAGGCCTGCCAGGCTGCCTGCACCGCCGACAACAAGTGCCGCGCCTGGACCTACGCCCGGCCCGGCTATGCCGGCCGCGACGCGCATTGCTTCCTGAAGAAAGAGATCAAGCCGCCGCGGCGGAAGGCGGGGTTCACGTCGGGCGTGGTGCGTTGAATCCGTAGCCCGGATGGAGCGAAGCGCAATCCGGGACCGCGCTCACCGCGGACGGGCCTGCCCCGGATTTCGCTGCGCTTCATCCGGGCTACGAAGCGACGACAGGCTACTCCGCCGCCAGCACCGTGATCTCGGGCCAGAGCGCCTTCCAGCGCGCCGCCTTCGTCGCATAGTTCGCCGGCGAAAAGTTCGCGGTTCGGTTCGGCCGCACGATCATGCCGGCGACATCATCGAAACCGTTCGGCGCATAGACGTCGTAGCCGCGCGTGGTGCGGCGGATGCCGATCTGCGTGTTTTCGGTGAGGAAGCGATCGATGCCGTCGATCGAACGCGACAGCGCCGGGTAGGGCAGGCCGTGCTTGTCGGGATACCAGAGATGGACGCGGGCCTGGTTGCGCACCTCGATCGCGACACCGAGATGCGCAAGCCGTGCCTTCAGCTCGCGGATCACCGCGTCCTCGGCCTCCCATGAGGTATCCGGATCGAAATAGAAGATGTCGTGGTCGCTGATGCCATGATCGAGCGGCCGGCTGGTCAGCACGTTCCAGACGGTCTGCACCAGGCAGCCGGCGACCAGCCACGCATCGGGCAGGCCGAGGCGGTACAGCTCGTCGGTGATGGCCTGATTGGCCGGGTTGCGCAGCGCGGCTGCGAGGAATTCGTCCTGCGTCACGACGAGGCGGTCGCGTCGTAGTCGCGGACCGCCTTCTTCGATGCCAGCGTGCGCCAGTGCCGGCGCAGCAAGGGCTCGACGGTGGCGCGTTTGACCTTCGACAGGCGGATCAGGACCATCGGGTAGTCGCGGTAGTGATCGGTGAAGTAGAACACCTTGGGCTGATGCTCGACCAGCATGTCGCGCTCATCCGGCGGGACGCCCGGCATCACCAGGCTGTCGCCGTCCTCCTTGAGCCGCACCAGCATCCTGTTGCGCACCTTCAGCGCCCGCGTGCCATAGGACGAGCCGTCCTCGACCTCCGGCCATGCCAGCGCGATGTGCCTGATGTCGTCGAAGGTCACGACTATCATCCCGCAAGGAATGTAGCCCGGATGGAGCGAAGCGAAATCCGGGACATCTTGCCGAGTGGGAGATCCCGGATTGCGCAGCGCTCCATCCAGGCTACGCGTCTACTGCACCGAGGTGAAGAAGCGCGCGAGGCGGAAGCCTGAGAGCCAGGTCCAGACCGGCTGGCTGCGGATGCCGAGGTCCCAGGAGCCGACCACGGCGTCGGCGCGGCCGATCAGATTGTCGATCGGCAAGAGGCCGACGCCGCCGTCGCGCACCGGCACGCGGCTATCGGCGGAATTGTCCCGATTGTCGCCGAGCACGAACAGTTTGCCCGGCGGCACCGTCACCTCTTGGGTGTTGTCGAGCCGGCCGTTGTCGCGAATCTTGAAGATCGCGTGGTTGACGCCGTTCGGCAGCGTCTCGATGTAGCGATACGCCTCCTCGCCGCCGCCGCGATCGTCTTCGGCGAAGCCGGTGCCGTCGGGCTTCAGCGTCGCCGCATGATCGTTGATGAAGAGCTGACCCTGCCGCATCTGGATGCGGTCGCCGGGCAGCCCGACCACGCGCTTGACCCAGGCCTGCGAGCGGTCGCCCGGCCAGCGGAACACGACAACGTCGCCGCGCTTCGGCGTCTCGCCGAACACGCGGCCGGTTTCCGGCAGCGTGATCTGGATCGGCAGCGAAGCCGCGCCGTAGCCATAGGGATATTTCGAGGCGACCAGCGCGTCGCCGATCAGCAGCGTCGGCTCCATCGATCCCGACGGCACGTAGAACGGCTCGGCGATCGCGCCCTTGGCGAGGAACACGACGGCCACGATCGCGGCCAGTTGCACGGCCTGCCCGCGCCAGCTGGTCGGCTTGGCCGTCACGACTTCGTTTCCGCTGCTCACTAGCCCGTTCCTCCGACCGTAATCCGTTCCATCCTGAGCGTCGGTTGGCCAACGCCGACCGGCACGCCCTGGCCGTTCTTGCCGCAGGTGCCGATTCCCGTATCCAGCGCAAGATCGTTGCCGATCATGGTGATCCTGTGGAGATCGGTCGGTCCGTTGCCGATCAGCATGGCGCCCTTCAGCGGCGCGCCGAGCTTGCCGTTCTCGATCTTGTAGGCCTCGGTGCACTGGAACACGTATTTGCCCGAGGTGATGTCGACCTGGCCGCCGCCGAAATTGGCGGCGTACATGCCGTTCTTCACCGAGGCGATGATCTCGGCCGGGTCGCGGTCGCCCGACAGCATGTAGGTGTTGGTCATGCGCGGCATCGGCACATGGGCATAGCTCTGCCGACGACCGTTGCCGGTCGGCTTCATGCCCATCAGCCGGGCGTTCTGGCGGTCCTGCATGTAGCCGACCAGAATGCCGTCCTCGATCAGCACGGTGCGGTTGGTTGGCGTGCCCTCATCGTCGATCGAGAGCGAGCCGCGGCGCGAGGCCATGGTGCCATCGTCGACCACGGTGACGCCCTTGGCCGCGACCTGCTGGCCCATCAGGCCGGCAAAGGCGGAGGTCTGCTTGCGGTTGAAATCGCCCTCGAGCCCGTGGCCGACGGCCTCATGCAGCATCACGCCGGGCCAGCCGGCGCCGAGCACCACGTCCATCTCACCGGCGGGCGCCGGCACCGATTCGAGATTGACCAGCGCCTCGCGCAGCGCGCCGTCGGCGGCGTCGCGCCAGGCCTTGGTCTCGATGAAGCGGGCATAGCCCTCGCGGCCGCCATAGCCCTTGCTGCCGCTCTCCTGGCGGTCGCCCTGGCCGGCGACGACGGAGATGTTGACGCGCACCAGCGGGCGGATGTCGCGATAGCTCTCGCCGTCGGGCCGCAGGATCTCGACCACCTGCCAGGTCGCGGTGAGGCTGGCCGAGACCTGCCGCACCCGCGGGTCCTTGTCCCTGACATAGGCGTCGATCTCGCCGAGCAGCTTGACCTTGGCCTCGAACGCCGGGCCGTCCAGCGGGTTCTCGTCGCCATAGAGCTTGATGTTGGTGTGGGCGGGCGCCGCGGCGAAAGTGCCGGCATAGCCGCCGCGCACGGCCGCGACCGCATCCGCGGCGCGGATCAGCGCCGGGATCGAGACGTCGGAGGAATGCGCATAGCCGACCGCGTCGTCCTTGACCGCGCGCAGGCCAAAGCCCTGCGAGGTGTCATAGGTCGCCTGCTTCAGCCTTCCGTTGTCGAACACCAGCGCCTCGGTCTGCCCGAACTCCAGGAACAGCTCGCCGTCGTCGGCGCCTTCAAGGCCGCGGGACACCTCGCGGCGGACGGCATCGCGGTCCAGATTGGCGCGGTCGAGCAGGGAGGTCGTGGCGGGATTGGTCATGGTCACTCCGACGCAATGCGATTGCTTGGCGATTCCTCGTCATCCTTGCCTGAAGCGCAACTGATTGCCAGTGGGGAACCCGCAGCAGGGATTTCGGGGGATTGAAGCAGAGACGAGCGGAAAACTCATCTTACAACCCGGAAACCTGTACCGGTCCCGGTTCAGGCCCGGACGGCGATCACCAAAGATAGTGGTTGGGGTGGCAAACCGGGAGTGCCTGCGGCTGTACTGTCGATCACAGTGCCCCGTCGGCGTCCTCACCTTGTCGTCATCACCTTGAGCGCCGATCCGCCTTCCGCGGCGGGCTTTCGCGCTCGGCTGCATCGCCCGATTGCGGCTTCGGCTGTGCGGTGCCCTGCGCCGAGGTCGGAAAGCCATGCTCCTGTGCCCAGCGGTACAGTTCATCGAACACCGGCTTGAGCGCCTTGGCGGACGGCGTCATCTCGTACTCAACCCGGGGCGGCACCTCGGGATAGACCGTGCGCTTGACGAGGCCGTTGGCCTCGAGATCGCGCAGCTGCGTGGTCAGCATATGCTGGGTCACGCCGGGGATCGACTGGCGCAGCTCGCCGAACCGCCGCTTGCGCTCGACCAGTTGCCAGAGGATGTCGCCCTTCCATTTTCCGGCCAGCACCGACAGCGCGCGATGAAATTGCGCCGACAGGTCGCCGTTGCACGGTTCGGACGCCGCCGGAGGCTCGGCAGGCTCAATAGTCAGTTTTTTCATACTACCTCACAAAAAGCATCCTACTTGTTCTTTTCATCTTACTCCCGAATTTAGACCACCGAAAGCCGCGGGCCAGCCGCCATCGGTCGGGCGGCCGCGCGGTCCGGCCTTACGAACAACTTGGGAGTCATCTATGTCAGTTGCAGTTGCCGCGGCGCCGTCGCGCTGGAAATCCGTCAGCCTCTGGGTCGTCAGGGGACTGCTCGCTTTGGCCTTTGCCGCCGCGGGCGCCGCCAAGCTTTACGGCGTGCCGATGCTGGTCGAGGAATTCGAGCATATCGGGCTCGGTCAGTGGTTCCGCTATTTCACCGGATCGCTGGAGCTGCTCGGCGCGATCCTGATCCTGCTGCCCCCGGTCGCGGCGTTCGGCGGCGTGCTGCTGAGCTGCATCATGGTTGGCGCCACCATCAGCCATCTTTTCGTGATCGGCGGCTCGCCGGTGCCCGCCCTCGTGCTGCTGACATTGAGTGTGATCGTCGCCTACGCCAAGCGCAGCCAGTTCGCCCTGCTCGCGAGCGCGCCGTGAGGCGAGCGCGATGCGCGTCTCTCTCCGCAAGCTGATGGTCGTGACCGGGCTGGTGCTGGCCTTCGCGGTGCCGTTCGCCGCGACAATGCTGCTCACCGGTTCGGTCGCGGCGGTCTCGAAACCCGAGCCCAAGAAACCTGAGTCCAGCAAGCCGGAGCCGCGCATGCACCGCCTGGTGCTGCCGATCAACAGCGACGACCCGACCACGATGCGGGCGCTGATCTCGACCGCGCTCAACCTCCCGAAACATTATCGGGAGCGCAACGAGCCGTTCGAGATCGAGGTCGTCGCCTACAATGCTGGCGTCCACATGCTGCGCGCCGATACCTCGCCGGTGAAGGATCTGCTCCGGGTGACGAGGGGGCTCACGCCCGACATCCGCTTCGTGGTCTGCGAAGCCACCAAGCTCGGCATGGAGCGCGCCGAGGGACATCCGCTGGTCCTGCTCGATCATGTCGACCTGGTGCCGAACGGGCCCGGGCGCATCATCGAATTGCAGGAAGCCGGCTGGTCCTACATCCGGTCCTGAGCGATGCAGCGATCAAGCCAAGCGGAGAATTTGTCATGACGTCAGCTCACGTACCGACGCGCCGTGCCGTCGTCGCCGGCATGATTGGCGCCGGCGCCTCGCTCGCAATGCCCACCGGAGCTGTGCTCGCAGCGTCGGGACCGCCGCAATTCGGCACCATCCGGCATCAGTTCACGCAGGTCGAAGGCGCCCGCCCGGTGCCGCCGGTTGCGATCCCGGCGCTCACCGGCGGTGCGCTTGATCTCTCCGCGTTCAAAGGCAAGCTGGTGCTGGTGAATTTCTGGGCCACCTGGTGCGCGGCGTGCCGGACCGAGCTGCCGATGCTGGACCGCCTTGCCGCCAGCGGTCGTCGCGATCTCGTGGTTATCGCTGTTAGCACCGATCGCAACCGCGCGCCGGTCGCGCCCTACGTCAAGCAGCTCAAGCTGCGCCACCTCGCGGTCGGCTTCGATCCCGGCGGTCTCGTGTCGCGCGTCGACGTCGCCGAGGTCGATACGCCGTTCGCGCTGTACGGCATGCCGATCTCATTTTTGATCGGCATCACCGGACAGGTCGAAGGCTACATGACGGGTGAGGCGGACTGGCTGTCCACGGAGGCGAGCGCGTTGTTCGACTACTATGCGGGAGTCCGCTGAGATGGCTTAGCCCGGATGAAGCGCAGCGAAATCCGGGACTGGTTCATCCGCGATGAGAGCGGCCCCGGATTGCGCTGCGCTCCATCCGGGCTACGCTTTCCTGTGCCGCTCGGCGCCCCTAGGGCAATTTGTCATACCCCTCCGCCAGGCCATTCAGGCTGAGCGGAAAGCCGATCCCTTCCTCGGGCGTCTCGAAGATGATGAAGGTCGCGGTCTTGGCGTTCTTGAGCTGGCCGAGCAGCTTGTCGTCCATCACGACCTCGGCGACGCAGCCATTGGGCAGGCACCTGACAAAACCGGCGCGGCCGACGTCCTGATTGTCGAGCTTGAGGCCGAGGCCGGAGGGCAGCAGCACGCCGAGCGGGGCGACCACGCGCATCAGGCGGCTCTTCTGGTCGGCGGTCTTCAGCACGATCACGGTCAGGCCGGCATTGGAGCGGTCCTCCGCTACCACGCTCTGGATCAGCGCGCATTGCTCGGCCTGGGCGCCGGGCGGAGTGTCGCAGCGGATCTGCCAGTCGCCATGGACCGAGCGCACCGCGCCTTGCGCGTTCGCCGGCTGGGTCAGGCCAAGAGAAAGGCCAAGAGAAAGGCCGAGGCAGAGGGCCAGAATCGCGAGGCCGCCGAGCCGGCTGGCCATCGTCAAACGAATGTTCGAAGCGCCCATCCGGGTCGATCCTTATAGATGTTCGGTCGGTCCGGCCGTCCGGCCGCCGGTAGCACGCGCGCCACGATGCGCTTCCCGGAAGCGAATCATGATCTCATCTTCTTGTTTGAGCATGATCTTTCGGAAAACCGGTTTCCACTCTTCCGGATCATGCTCAGGCGTCGACTGATACCGCAATGACGGCGCCTTGAAGGCGATCGTGAAGCCATTCTCGCGCCGGATTGGGGCAGCCCGCAGCGAATCAGGTTCCTGTGCGCTGCCCTGTCTGTGGGTACATCCGGTAATCCCCCTGTCAAGCGGCATGGACAATTGGTCCAAGTGCTTTCGCTTGATTTTGCGGGAAAAATCGCAAGCGGCAGCTTCATCGCAGGCGCATGGCTTTCGGCCCCACTACTGCATTGCGAGCGCCGGAGAATTATGGTTTGAGAGGCTGGATTTCGACGCGTTCTAGCGATCTGGCTCCCGTACCCACCTTGACTCAGAGACGGGTATGTCCGGAAGGCCGTTTGTCAGGGCGGATCGTGCTGCATTTTCGGCCACATGCCGGGGGTGCTTTGGGGAATAATGCAAGGGAGCGCGAGCGGCATGAAGATGTCGATTGGCCGGTTGGGCAGGCAATTGCTGGGGTTGGCGGTGGCGGGTGTGGCGTCTGTCGCCGCGGGATCGGCCTTCGCCGAAATGGGGCAGCCGGCGCCGTGGGAGCACACGCTGCAGGAAGGCGTGACCCCGGTGATGGAAAACATCATCTGGTTTCACAATTTCCTGCTGGTGCTGATCACCCTGATCACGCTGTTCGTGCTCGCGCTGCTCATCATCGTGGTGGTGAAGTTCAACGCCAGGGCCAACCCGGTCCCCTCCAGGACCACCCACAACACGCTGATCGAGGTGGCCTGGACGCTGATCCCGGTGCTGATCCTGGTCGGCATCGCGGTGCCGTCGTTCCGCCTGCTGTTCCTGGAGCTCGACGTGCCGAAGCCGGATCTCACGGTGAAGGTCACCGGCAAGCAGTGGTACTGGTCCTACGCCTATCCGGATAACGGCAAGTTCGAGTTCGACTCGCTGCTCGACAAGGACAAGCAGCCGCGCCTGCTCGGCGTCGACAACGAGATGGTGGTCCCGGTCAACAAGGTGGTGCGGATCCAGACCACCGGCGCCGACGTGATCCACTCCTTCGCGGTGCCGGCCTTCGGCGTGAAGATCGACTCGATCCCCGGCCGCCTCAACGAGAGCTGGTTCAAGGCCACCAAGACCGGCGTGTTCTACGGCCAGTGCTCGGAACTGTGCGGCAAGGACCATGCCTTCATGCCGATCGCGGTCAGGGTCGTGAGCGACCAGGAATTCGCGACCTGGGTCGAAGGCGCGAAGAAGAAGTTTGCGACCAACCCGGCGAATTCCTACGCCTCGGCTGGTCAGGCGGCGCAGTAAGCCTCACGGCTTACGGCGCGGATGGAATAAGGGCGACGGGACCGCAAGGTCCAAGAGGGACTGCAAGGCAGGATTTTGAACATGGCGACAGGCGCAGCGACACACGACGATCACGCCCATGACGATCACGCCCACCATCCGACCGGATGGCGGCGTTATCTCTACTCCACGAACCACAAGGACATCGGTACGATGTACCTGATCTTTGCGGTGATCGCGGGCATCATCGGCGCGGCGATGTCGATCGCGATCCGTGCCGAGTTGATGTATCCGGGCGTCCAGATATTCCACGAGACGCACACCTACAACGTGTTCGTGACCTCGCACGGTCTGATCATGATCTTCTTCATGGTCATGCCGGCGATGATCGGCGGCTTCGGCAACTGGATGGTGCCGCTGATGATCGGCGCGCCGGACATGGCGTTCCCGCGCATGAACAACATCTCGTTCTGGCTGCTGCCGGCCTCGTTCGCGCTGCTGGTGATGTCCACCTTCGTCGAGGGTGAGCCGGGCGCCAACGGCGTCGGCGCGGGCTGGACCATGTATGCGCCACTGTCGACCTCGGGCCATCCGGGACCGGCGGTCGATTTCGCGATTCTCTCGCTCCATCTCGCGGGTGCCTCGTCGATCCTCGGCGCCATCAACTTCATCACCACGATCTTCAACATGCGCGCGCCGGGCATGACCCTGCACAAGATGCCGCTGTTCGTGTGGTCGATCCTGGTTACCGTGTTCCTGCTGCTGCTGTCGCTGCCGGTGCTCGCCGGTGCGATCACCATGCTGCTGACCGACCGCAATTTCGGCACCACCTTCTTTGCGGCTGACGGCGGCGGCGACCCGGTGCTGTTCCAGCATCTGTTCTGGTTCTTCGGTCACCCCGAAGTGTACATCCTGATCCTGCCCGCCTTCGGCATGATCAGCCAGATCGTCTCCACCTTCTCGCGCAAGCCCGTGTTCGGCTATCTCGGCATGGCCTACGCCATGGTCGCGATCGGCGGCATCGGCTTCGTGGTGTGGGCGCACCACATGTACACCGTCGGCATGTCCTCGGCGACGCAGGCCTATTTCGTCGCCGCCACGATGGTGATCGCGGTGCCGACCGGCGTGAAGATCTTCTCGTGGATCGCCACGATGTGGGGCGGCTCGATCGAGTTCAAGGCGCCGATGATCTGGGCGATCGGCTTCATCTTCCTGTTCACCGTCGGCGGCGTCACCGGCGTCGTGCTGGCCAATGCCGGCGTCGACCGCGTGCTCCAGGACACCTACTACGTGGTGGCGCACTTCCACTACGTGCTGTCGCTCGGCGCCGTGTTCGGCATCTTCGCCGGCTGGTACTACTGGTTCCCGAAGATGTTCGGCTACATGTACTCGGAGCGGATCGCCAAGCTGCACTTCTGGTTCACCTTCGTCGGCGTCAACCTGGTGTTCTTCCCGCAGCACTTCCTCGGCCTGTCGGGCATGCCGCGCCGTTATGTCGACTATCCGGATGCGTTCGCCGGCTGGAACCTGATCTCCTCCTGGGGCTCGTACATCTCCGGCATCGGCGTCTTGATCTTCATCTACGGCGTGATCGATGCCTTCGTCCGCAAGGAGCAGGCCGCGAACAATCCGTGGGGCGCCGGTGCGACCACGCTGGAGTGGACGCTGACCTCGCCGCCGCCATTCCACCAGTTCGAAGTGCTGCCCCGCGTGCAGTAAGTCCACGACAACGCGGCGCACTTTAAGGGTGCGCCGCGCCTTTTGAGAGAAGCGAGACCTGATCTTGTCGGTTGTCGATCACAACGCCATCGAGCTGCCCCGGATTTCCGAGGCCGAAGTGGGCGACTACATCGCGCTGTTGAAGCCGCGCGTGATGTCGCTGGTGATCTTCACCGCGCTGGTCGGGCTGATGATCGCGCCGGTGCACGTGCATCCGGTGCTGGCATTCACCTCGATCCTGTGCATCGCGGTCGGCGCCGGTGCTTCCGGCGCGCTCAACATGGCCTATGAGGGTGACGTCGACGCCTTGATGACGCGCACCGCCAACCGGCCGATCCCGCGCGGCCGCATCACGCAGACCGAAGCGGCCGCGTTCGGCATCACGCTCGCCTTCTTCTCGGTGATGACGCTCGGCATCCTGGTCAACTGGGTGGCGGGCGCGCTGCTTGCCTTCACCATCTTCTTCTATGCCGTGGTCTACACGATGTGGCTGAAGCGCTGGACCGCGCAGAACATCGTGATCGGCGGCGCCGCCGGTGCCTTGCCGCCGGTGGTGGCTTGGGCCGCCGCGACCGGATCGCTCTCGGTCGAGCCGATCCTCCTGTTCCTGATCATCTTCTTCTGGACTCCGCCGCACTTCTGGGCGCTGGCGCTGTTCCGCAGCGACGACTATGCCCGCGCCGGCATCCCGATGCTGCCGGTGGTCGCCGGTCCCGACGCGACCCGGCTGCAGATTCTGCTCTACACCATCGTGCTGGTCGCGATCGCGCTGGCGCCGTGGCCGCTCGGCTATTTCGACGCGATCTACGGCGTCACCTCGCTGGTGCTCGGCGCCGGCATGCTGTGGCTGGCCATCGAAGTCTATCGGCGCCGCGAGGGTACGGCTGCCAACCGCGCCACGCGCCGGCTGTTTGCCTTCTCGATCCTCTATCTGTTCGCGCTGTTTGCCGTCCTCCTCGCCGGGGTCGTGGTCCGCGCGATTGCGCCTGTCTTCATCGGATAGGGAGCCGGGGGGCGAGATGGGGGCGCATGGGATATCAATGGACGAGAAACGCGAACCAGAAGGCATCGTCCTCACCGAGGCGCAGCTCAAGAGCCGCCGCCAGCGCTCGATCGCCATCGCGCTCGCGCTCGGCATCCTGGTCGTGCTGTTCTTCGCCGTCACCCTCGTCAAGGGGCCGGCCGTGCTGGTGCGGCCGCTGTGAGTGAGATGGCCAACCAGGGACCGCAGCAGGGTGAGGGCGCCAAGGTCACGCGCCGCACGCTGACGCGCGACGCCGTGGTTGCCTCGATCTGCGGCTTCGTCGTGGTGCTGATGGTCGGCGCGTCCTACGCAGCCGTGCCGTTCTACAACTGGTTCTGCCGCACCACCGGCTTCAACGGCACCACCCAGGTCGCGACCTCGGTGCCTTCGGATGCGCCGCTCGAGCGTACCATCGCGGTCAGCTTCGATTCCAACGTCGCGCCGGGCCTGCCCTGGAAGTTCGAGCCGGAGCAGAACACGATCGACGTCAAGATCGGCCAGGTGGTCACGGTCTACTACACCGTCACCAACCAGTCGGCGCGCACCACCACCGGCCAGGCGTCCTACAATGTCGCGCCGCTGACGGTCGGCGCCTATTTCCAGAAGATCAACTGCTTCTGCTTCACCGAACAGACCATGGCGCCGGGCGAAAAGCGCGAGATGGCCGTGGTGTTCTATGTCGATCCCGCGCTGGCCAAGGACAGCGAGAACGACACGCTGAAGACGATCACCCTGTCCTACACCTTCTTCCCCGTGCGCGACGCCGCGCCGAAGCCCGTGGCGGCGGGCGAGGCGGAGCAGCGCAAGGGCGGCTAGTTTTGGAATTTAAGATTTAAGACGTGCCTTGCGGCACGCGAATGGAGAGACGGCAATGGCTGAGGCGCAAGTCAAGCATCACGACTATCATCTCGTCGACCCGAGCCCGTGGCCGGTGGTCGGCTCGATCTCGGCCTTCATCATGGCGTTCGGCGCGATCGGCTGGATGCACCACATGTTCTCCGCGGCCCCGATCGTGTTCGGCGTCGGCACCATCGGCGTGCTCTACACGATGGCGAGCTGGTGGGGCGACGTGATCAAGGAAGCCCAGTACAAGGGCGACCACACCCGCGTGGTGCAGATCAGCCACCGCTACGGCATGATCCTGTTCATCGCCTCCGAGGTGATGTTCTTCGTCGCCTGGTTCTGGGCCTTCTTCAATGCGGCGCTGTTCCCGGCCGACGCGGTGCATGCCACCCGCGATGCGGTGTTCGGCTGCGGCGCCGGCACGGCGATGGGCGCCTGCTCCGTTCCCGGTACCTGGCCGCCGCACGGCATCGAGACCTTCGATCCCTGGCATCTGCCGCTGCTCAACACGCTGCTGCTCCTGACCTCGGGCACCACCGTTACCTGGGCGCACCATGCGCTGCTGGAGAACGACCGCCAGGGCCTCAAGCAGGGCCTGATCCTCACCGTGATCCTCGGTGCCCTCTTCACCTGCGTGCAGGCCTATGAGTACGCCCATGCGACGTTCTCGTTCGGCGGCAACGTCTATGGCGCGACCTTCTTCATGGCGACCGGGTTCCACGGCTTCCACGTGCTGGTCGGCACCATCTTCCTGCTGGTCTGCCTGATCCGCGCCTATGCCGGCCACTTCACGCCGAAGCAGCACCTCGGCTTCGAGTTTGCCGCCTGGTACTGGCACTTCGTCGACGTGGTCTGGCTGTTCCTGTTCATCTGCATCTACGTCTGGGGCCACGGTGCCGAGACGATGGCCCACGGCGCACACTAATTGCCGGCCGACGTGCTAAGAGGGGGCGGCCGAATGGCCGCCCCTTTGTTTTTGAAGAGAACCGATGACCGATACCCAGCCGACCGTCACTGAGAGCGCACTGCGTGGCATCGCCTGCCGCTGCCCGCGCTGCGGCAAGGGCAAGCTCTATTCCGGCTTCCTGACGCTGGCGCCGCGCTGCCAGGCCTGCGGCCTCGACTTCGCCTTCATCGATTCCGGCGACGGGCCGGCGATCTTCGTGATCATGCTGGCCGGCGCCATCGTGGTCGCGGCGGCGCTGATCGTCGAGGTGAAGTACCAGCCGCCGTTCTGGGTGCATGCCGCGCTGTGGCTGCCATTGATCCTGGTTACCACGATCCTGCCGCTACGATCGATGAAGGCACTTCTGATCGCGCTGCAATTCCACCACAAGGCCGCCGAAGGCCAATTGATCGAGCGCGACCCGAAATGAATGATGTGACGACGCGCCGGCCGAACGCGGCCGGCTTCGGCATTTTCACGTTGATCCTGATCGCGGTGTTTATCGCCCTCGGTTTCTGGCAATTGCAGCGCCGGGTCGAGAAGCACGCGCGGATCGCAGCGCTCGAGGCGCGGCTGGCCGCGCCGACCGAGGCGCTGCCGCCGCCGTCGGCATGGCCGACGCTGACCTCCGCCAAGGATGAATTCCGCCGCGTGACCCTGACCGCGACCTATGCGAAGCAGCCTGACGCGATGGTGTTCAGCTCCGGCTCCGCCGTGCGCGACGACATTTCGGGTCCCGGCACCTGGGCGTTGCTGCCGGCGAAGCTCGCCAGCGGCGAGACCGTCGTGATCAACACCGGCTTTGTCCAGAACACGATGCAGGATCGCGCCTTCGAGGACCGCGTCGTCGGCCGCCTCGTCACCGGCGCGCCGGTTGAGCTCACGGGCTATATCCGCTTTCCCGAGCCGCCGGGCCGGCTGACGCCGAAGGAAGATCCGGCGAAGCGGCTGTGGTTCGTGCGCGACCATCGCGCGATGGCGCAGGCGCTCGGCTGGGGCCAGGTCGCGCCGTTCTACATCGACCTCGAGGGGCCGGTGCCCGACAGCGGCACGCCGAAGCCCGGACCGCTCAAGGTGCGGCTCAAGGACGACCACATGCAGTACGCCATCACCTGGTTCTCGCTGGCCGCTGCGGTCACGATCGCCTTCGGCCTGTGGTGGCGCGGCCACCGGCGCCGCGCCTCTGGTCGAACCTAGTCGCATCATGGTTTGATTGACCCGCGAAGGGGACTTTGCGGCAAGCAATCAGGGTGTGCCATGGAGAAATACGGCGCCGGGCCAATCGTTGTCCTGGAGTATGATCCCAACTGGCCGGCCATGTTCGAGACGGAGCGCGCGAGGATCGAGCATGCGCTCAGCTCGCTGGCCCTGGCCATCGAGCATGTCGGCAGCACCGCGGTTGCGGGCTTGCCGTCGAAGCCGATCATCGACCTGATGGTCGGTGTCCCCGGCCTCGCGGAGGCGCGGGAATGCTGCATCAAGCCGATCGAGGCGCTCGGCTACAACTACATACCGGAATACGCGGCGTGGCTGCCCGGCGAGTTGTTCTTCCGCAAGGGTCCTCCGGGCCCGTGGACCCATCATCTGCACCTGATGGAGCCATCCAATCCGCGCTGGGAAACGCTGCTGGTGTTTCGCGACTATCTTCGCGCGCACCCCGAGGCGGCCCGCGCCTACGCGGATATCAAGCAGGCCCTTGCTGCCTCCTCGAGAGAGGACATCGCGGCCTATCGCAACGGCAAAACGCGTTTCGTCGAGGAGACGACCGCGAAGGCCCGCGCGTGGCGCGCGGACCTGTCCGGTCGATAGCGCGGCTTAGCCACGCCTGCATTCTGCGGTAGCGCCATCCATGCCGGCGCCGGGATCAATGACCCATGGGGGCGGGGCCGCCGAGCTTGACCTTGCGCAAGGTCAGCGCCAGCGGGATGGCAGAGAGCGAGATCAGCATCAGGACCCAGAACGCATCCATGTAGGACAGGAACGAGGCCTGGGTCTGCACCTGCTGTCCGATCCACTGGATCGCCTGACTGTGCGCCTGCGCCAGCGAACTGCCCTGGGCGACGAAGAAGTCGGTGAGCTGGTGCAGCGTGTCCTGGTATTGCGGGCTCGACGGCGTCACCTGCTCGACCAGCCGGCTCTGGTGGAATTGCTGGCGATGCGTCAGCACGTTGGACACGATCGAGACGCCGATCGAGCCGCCGGTGTTGCGCGCCGCGTTGATCAGCGCGGAGGCCTGGTCGGTCTTCCCGGCGGGAATGCCGTCATAGGACGCCGCCATGATCGGCACGAAGATCAGCGGCAGGCCGACGCCGATCAGCATGCGCGAGCGCGCCATGAACCAGAAGCCGAGATCGCCGTAGACGTTGGTCATGCTGTACATCGAGGCGGCGATCACCAGCGCGCCGGCAACGATCAGGTATTTCGGCTGCACCCTAGCGGCGAGCCGGCCGACCGCGAACATCATCATCATGGTGACGACGCCGCCGGGCGAGAGCACGAGGCCGGCCCAGGTCGCGGTGTAGCCGAAATCCTGCTGCACCAGTTGCGGCAAGAATTGCGTGGTGGCGAGCAGGATGGCGCCGGTTGCCAGCATCACCAGGAAGCAGGCGCCGAACTGCCGGGTTGCGACCATGCGCAGGTCGATCACCGGATTGCGCCGGGTCATCTCCCACGGGATCATCAGCACGAACGCCGCGGCGCAGATCACTGCAAAGGCGATGATGAAGGGCGAGGCGAACCAGTCGTCCTCGAGGCCGCGGTCGAGCACCACCTCGAGCGCGCCGAGGAAGGTCGCGACCAGCCCGAAGCCGATGAAGTCGAACCTGTTGTCCTGGGGCTGCGCTCCCTTGGCTTTCGCGGTCGCGGGCTCCTGCAGCACGGCCGCGATCAGCGCGATCGCGAACACGCCGACCGGCGCGTTGATCAGGAAGCACCAGTGCCAGGAGAGGTTGTCGGACAGCCAGCCGCCGAGCGTCGGCCCGACCACCGGCGCCACCACGACGGCAATGCCGAACACCGCGAACGCCTGCCCGCGCTTGGCCGGCGGGAAGGCATCGGCGAGAATCGATTGCGCAACTGGCACCATGCCGCCGCCGCCGAGACCCTGCAGGATACGGAACAGCAGCAGCGCGTTCAGATTGGGCGCAAAACCGCACAGGATCGAGCTGACCGTGAAGATGCCGAGGCAGATCAGGAAGAAGGTCTTGCGCCCGAGCGTGCGGGCGAGAAAGCCGGAGGCGGTCAGGATGATGGCGTTGGACACCAGATAGGTGGTGACCACCCAGGAGGCCTCGTCCTCGCTCACGCCCATGCCGCCGGCGATATAGGGCAGCGCGACGTTGGCGATGGTGGTGTCGAGCACCTCCATGAAGCTCGCGAGCGCGACCACGATGGCGATCAGCCAGGGATTGACGGTGACGCTCGGAGCCGGAATGCCTTTGGCATCGATGGCGGCGGCACTCATCACAGCCTCCCGAGGCTCGACTTCTCAAGGCGCTCGAAGAGGGACGGCGCGGGATTGATCCGCACCGTCGGCACCACGGACATGCCCGGGCCGAGCGCGACGTCGGCCGGTGGGTTGTCCATCACGATCTTCACCGGCACGCGCTGCACGATCTTAACGTAGTTGCCGGTGGCGTTCTGCGCCGGCAGCAGCGAGAACGCTGTGCCGGAGCCCGGCTGCACGCTCTCGACATGACCCTGGATGGTGCGTCCGGGATAGGCGTCGATCTTCATCGTCACCTTCTCGCCCGGCCGCATCTTGTCGAGCTGGATCTCCTTGAAGTTCGCGGTGACCCAGGTCTGGTCGGGCACGAACATCGTGAGGTTGGTGCCGGCCTGGGCGAACTGGCCGACCGCGGCCGACAGGTTGACGACGCGGCCCGGCTGGGCGGCGGTGACCGTCGTATAGGACAGATTGAGCTTGGCCTGGTCGCGCTGCGCCTCGGCCTGGGCGAGGTTGGCGACCGCGCTCTTGCGCTGCGCCTTCAGCGACTCGACCTGGCGCTGCGCGAGGTTGAGCGTCGCCTGCGCGCTCAACAGCGCAGCCTGCTGCTGATGCAGCTGCGAGGTGAACTGCTCGGAATTCTGCACGGTGCCGTAGCCGGATTGCTCCAGATGCTGGTAGCGCGTCGCCTGCTGCTGGGCGAACACCAGCGCCGCCTGCGCCTGGTCGACCTGCGCCTGGTTGGCAGCAATCTGCGCCTGCTGCACGTCGAGCTGCGCATCGACATTCTCGATGCTGGCGCGCGCGGCAGCGACCTGCGCCTCGGCCTGCGCCAGCGCGACGCGATAGTCGCGGTCGTCGAGCCGGGCGATCACGTCGCCGGCCGCGACATGCTGGTTGTCGGTGACCGGGACGGCTGTGATGTAGCCGGAGATCTTCGGCGCCAGCGCCGACTGACGCGCGGCGATGAAGGCGTCGTCGGTGGATTCGAAATGCGCGCTGTAGTCCATGTAGAGATAGCCGCCGCCAATGGCTGCGGCGAGCAGCACGGCGCCGATCGCGGAGACGACCGGACGGCGGCGGAGAAAGCTGCGCCGTGTTGTCTTGCCGATGACCTCCAGCGGGATTGTTGCCGGCGGGGCGGGCTGCTTGCCCGCGGGATGCTCCTGCGCCGGAGCTCGTGCGGTGACCGAGGGCCGGTCAGGCTCATGGGAGGCCGGAGCCGAGGACGCCCCCTCGATACCCTCATGCCCCGGTTGGTCGCGCTCCAAGACAGTGTCTTCAAACATGATGGCGGCTCCTGCTGTCAGGCGAGGTCTGCAAGGTCTTCGCAAAAAGGAACGGGACCGTTCCGTTCTATGCGGCAAATAGTCTCGCCACGGTGCGCCGTCAATAGAAACGGAACTGTATCGTTCTATTTACAACTAGATGTGATAAGGCTATACTGCCTGATATTGCCGGCCTGACCGGCCCATCGAACCCGGGTCGATGCGATGACCACCAGCACCCTGAAGAAGCCGCGGCTACCGAAAACCAAGCCGGTCGAGGTGCGCGCCGGCCGGCCGCCGAAGGAGCTCGCCGGCGAGGTCGATGCACGCATCCTCGACGCCGCGCGCCGGGTGTTTCTGCAGCGCGGGTTCGAGGGCGCGAGCATCGATGAGATCGCGGAAGTCGCGCGCTCCGGCAAGCGGACGATTTATGCGCGCTTCCGCGACAAGCGGGCGCTGTTCACGGAAGTGGTGACGCGGGACATCCTGGCACGCATCGCCGAGTTCAAGGCCGATCCGCCGGTCGGCGCGACCATCGAGGAGCGCCTCACCAGCGTTGCCTCGACCCTGCTGCATTGGGGCTTCGATGCCGACCGGATCGGCCTGATGCGGCTCGCCATCGCGGAAGCGCACCGCTTCCCGGATCTCGCCGCCAACGTCAACCGCAGGGCGCGCGCGCTCAGCACCGAGCTCGGCATTCACCTGCTGCGCGACCTGACGCAATCCGACCAGCTCGGCAAGCTGCCGGCCTTCGCGCCCGAACACCTGCCGACGACGGCGCGGATGTTCCTCGACATCATCGCGGTGCCGATGCTGCTCCGGGCGCTGTTTGAGGTCGACCTGAAGGCGCTCGATCCCGAGATCGACGCCCATGTCGCGCGCGGCGTCGCGTTTTTCGTTGCTGCATGTCGGACCGGCTGGGTGGAGAATCCCAAGCCATAGCGTGCTTAATCCGGCGCGCGCTCCACGGCGTGACGCAGCCAGACCATGCCGCCTTCCAGCGCCTCGCAATGGGTGAGCCGCAGCGACTGACCGGCGCCGGGGCGGTCGCCGTCGGGGCCGTGATAGTCGACGATGCTTTGTGAGCCGGCGACGCCGTCGACCGCCGGAAGGATCAATGTGCTGAACTCGTCGATCAGCCCGTGCTTGAGGAAGGCGCCGTTGATCCCGCCGCCGCCTTCGAGCAGCAGCGTCTTGGCGCCGAACAGGGCGGCCAGCTGCGCCATCGCGCCCGGCAGATCGTCGCCCTTCGTGCCTGCAAAGATGTAAGACGCACCGTCCTCGCGCAGCTCGGCGAGATGCGCGTCGGACACCTGTTCGCCGAGCACCGCGACGGCGTGATCGCCGCCGACATTGTCCTTGCCGAAATGCACGCGGCCCGACGGATCGATGCCGACAGCAAGCTTGCGGCCGTTGCGGTTGCCGAGATGCGCCTCGCGCGGCAGCCTCAGTGGGTTGGCGATATGCCGCTCGGCTCCCTTGGCCATCTCGTTCATGGTGACGCGGCCGATGATCCATCCATCGGCATCGAAGCCGTCATGGATCCGTTCGTAGTGGCCGCGCAGCACGTCGGCCGGAATCCCGGCGGCGGCCTTGGTGAAGCGGCTGGGATGAAGCCGGCCGTCGATCGACGTGCCCATGTGGCAGATGATGTGGGGACGCATAGGCTGAACTCTTCGGTGCGGAATGACAGCGCCGCGGGGGCGGGTGGGGCAGCTTCAGATTTATAGACGCGCAGGCAGGTTCTCAACGCGGATAACGCGGCGGCGTTTCAACTTCGCTTGTTTTAATCGAACCAGCCGTGCCGCTTGAACCAGAGCACCGGCAGGATGCCGCTGGCGATGATCGCGGCCCAGGCCACGGGATAGCCGAAGGTCCAGCTCAACTCCGGCATCTCCTTGAAATTCATGCCCCAGACCCCGACCAGGATGGTCGGGGGAACGCCGACCACCGACACGATGGTCAGGATCTTGAACAGGTCGTTCTGCTGGATGTTGATGAAGCCGAGCACGGCGTCCAGCAGCAGCTGGATTTTGTCCGACAGCCGGGTCTCGTAGTCGCCGAGCGAGGCGACGTCCTTGGTGACAGCCTCGAGCCGGCGCTTCGATGCCGACGTGATCCATTCATTGCCGACGTCATCGGCGAAGCTCGCGACCCGGCCGACGCCGAGCAGCACGTCGCGCGCCTTCGCCAGGCGATCGGCGAGCTCGCCGATGTTCTCCAGCGCCTCGCGCAACCTGCGGCTGGAGCGCACCGGACGCTTGCTCCGCACCAGGCCGCCCTTGAAGACGCCCCGCGACAGCCTGTCGGTCTTGGCGCCGAGATGCTCCAGCACGTCGGCGCCGCGATCGATCATGGCCTCGAGCAGCGCGGTGAACACGCACATGCCGTTCTGCAGGCTCTTGTCGGTGCCGATCCGCTTCATGACGTCGTCGAAGGTGGTCAGCTGCGCGAACCGCACGGTGACCAGCACCTTTGGGCCGATCACGAAGCCGATATTGGTGATCTCGGCTTCATTGTTGTCGTCGAGCCGTACCGCCGGTGAGCTCAGATAGAGTCGGTCATGGTCGGTGATCAGGCGGCTCGACGCCTCGATCTCGCCCAACGATCGCTCGGACGGGACGCGGATGTCGAGCGCGCGCTCGACGAACTGCTTTTCGTCCTCCGTGGGATCGAGCAGATCGATCCAGATGACCTCGGGCGGCACTTCGGCGCCGATGCTCCGCCAATCGGAGGTCGCCGACCTGTACAGCTGCAGCAATGATCGGGCTCCATGCATGGTGGGTGGTGCGTCCCACGACAATCCCGAGGGCCGCAGGACCGTTCCCTGTATTTGGAAGCCTGCCGGCCCTCACTTCAATCGATGAGAGGTTCCGCCGAGCTTTCTAAGCCGGCGCAGGTCGCTTGCGGCCTCCGAGAGCAACCAATCGCGAAACGTCACGATCTTCGGCAGGCTTGCGGTCGCCTTCGGGCAGAGGATCCAGTAGGTCTTCGACAATGGCAGCGACTGCGGAAACGGCCGCGCCAGATGGCCGTTGATGAGGTCCCACGCCGCCAGCGTGGTGCGCGCGAGCGCAATGCCTTGCCCATTGATGGCGGCATCAATCACCATGCTGGCGCGATTGAGGACCGGGCCATGCGTGGCGGCAGCATCGTCAAGTCCCGCATCCTGAAGCCAGTTCTTCCAGTCGGCGCGACTGTCCATATGGATCAGCGGAAATTTCAGGATGTCAGCGGGGTTGTTGAGGCGCCGCTTGCCGGACAACAGCTTTGGGCTGCACACCGCAAATAGCCGCTCCGGGCTCAGCCGCACCGCGTCAAGCCCCGGCCAGTTGCCGTCGCCATGGCGCACCGCGAGATCCACTTCCTCGCGCGCGAAATCGACGTGGTGCAGCGTGGCGGAGACGCGCAGGTCGATGCCGCTATGCGCCTCAACAAAGTGGCCGAGCCGGTGCACGAGCCATTTCGCGGCAAAGTCCGGCGACGTCGATACGGTCAGCACGCCGGTATTCTGCCGCTGCAATAGCCGCTCGGTGCCGATGGCGATGCGGTCGAGCGCGTCGCGCACGACAGCGAGATAATCGCGCCCGGCCTCGGTGATGATCAGGCGCTGGCGCTCGCGGTTGAAGAGCTTTATTGCGAGCTCCGCTTCCAGTGCTTTCACCTGATGGCTGACGGCACCCTGCGTGACACAAAGCTCTTCGGCCGCGCGCGTAAAACTCTCGTGGCGCGCGGCGGCCTCGAAGGCCTTCAGGGCATTGAGTGGCGGCAGGCGTGGGCGCATCGCACGACTTCATGAGAAAAATTAGGGCAGGCACGAGAAACGATGCTTTGCGGCAAACCGCCCCGCACGATTATTGAACAGCTCCACTGAAGCATTTCAAGCAATTTGGAGCCTGTCGTGTCCGTCCTTTTAACCGATACATGGTCGATCCCGCCGGTGCCCGCCGCGGACCCGGCCACACCACTTCATCAATTCGGCTCAGGAACGTCGCCAGGCGCTCCGCGCCCCGGATGGTGGAGCTTGCTTGACCGGCCGTTTCAGCGCATGGCGCTACGCGCGATCGCCGACGACCCGCATCTGCTTCGCGATCTCGGCCTGACGCGCGAGCAGGCGCTGCGCGAGGCCTCCAAGCCGTTCTGGCGCTGAGACCAAATCAGAAAGGAGAAAACGGATGTCCGATCCGATCGTCTACGGTTTCCCACGCAGCAGTTTTGTCAACATCGTCCGCTTGATCCTGACGCACAAGGACGTCGCTTACCAATTCCGCGACCTTGAACCGGTCATGGGCAAGCCCGATCACCTGGCGCTGCACCCGTTCAACCGTGTCCCAATTCTGAAACACGGCGATCTCACCGTCTACGAGACGAGTGCGATTGCCGCCTATGTCGACGAAGCCTTTGGCGGCGTATCGTTGACACCGAAAGACATCAAGGCGCGGGCGCGTATGAACCAGTGGATCAGCGCTGTTAACAACTATTACTACCCCTACATGATCTATCACGTGACGCATGAGCGTCTGGTTTTCGCGGAGCTCGGCATTGCCCCCGACGAGAAGGTCGTGGCACACGCGCTACCCAAGGTCGAGACCGGGCTTGCGGTGGCCGAGCGCCAGCTTGCGCACGGCAAGGATTTTTTGCTTGGGGACGAGCTCTCGATTGCGGATTTCTATCTGCTGCCGAGCACGTTCGCCTTCAGCCTCACCGCCGAAGGGCAGTCGATGTATCCGAAATTCCCGGCATTCTGCCGCTGGCGGGAACGCATGGACAATCTGCCCGCAACGCAAAAGGTTCGCGCCGCCGTGCAGCGGGTGCCGATCGAACACGCGCGCGAATGGGCTACTTCACACCGGCCGAAATATTGACCGTCACTGTTCGCGTGCAGAGCGCCCGGTTCCGACCACCACGTGCGGCCAGAAGCCCGTTTGTTTCCGAACAAAGGCGATGACGGAGCGTTAGTGCAGAGCAAGAGGAAGGGACAACACCATGAAGAATTCTAT
The DNA here is from genome assembly GCF_024171045.1 of Bradyrhizobium sp. USDA 4538. Lineage (NCBI taxonomy): Bacteria > Pseudomonadati > Pseudomonadota > Alphaproteobacteria > Hyphomicrobiales > Nitrobacteraceae > Bradyrhizobium > Bradyrhizobium sp. USDA 4538. The sequence goes on along the minus strand of NZ_JALJZE010000001.1, from coordinate 2,901,043 downwards.
ATCGGTTGCGTTCATCTCCGCGGTCGCAATGACCTTCGCATTCGCCGGAAGCGATGCAAAAGCACAGTCCATGCCTGTCCAACAGGCCCAGCCGCCTCAGCAGTCGGAGCAAACCCGCGAGCAGGATCGCAGTCGCGCCGAGGACGTTAAGATCGGGCGTGACTGGAAGGCTCAAGGCGGCGAGAAGGACCACGCTGGCCAGGCAACACCTGACGACAGCCATCAGACTGTCGGTCGAGACTGGCGAGCCCATCCAGAGAACCGGGACCGCCAGTAGCTATCGAGACGGAATTGGCGACGCCTGGTGCGCGGCGTGACCTTCGAAGAAGGAAAGCGGAAAGCCGAAGGTCAATCCCGCACGTATCTCGTTTACCGGATGGCCTCCGGTGAGCGCGTGCCGGACCGCGATGTCGAAGCTGAGGTCGTCGCGCACACGATAGATCAGCCCGACCAACCCCGAGAACGTATCCTCTTTCCCAAACTCGTTCTCGTAGAATATCTCGGCGACGGGGCGCACCGTCCAGGTCATCGGTCCTTCGACAATAGCACCCACGAACACGTCGCCATGATGGTCGCGGGTGATGGCAGTCTCGGCATTCAAGTGAATGGTGCCCCAATCCCAGCGCTGCGAGACAATGCCGGCCAGGCTTACGCCAACGCCCGAATTGCCGGTACTGTCAGGAAGAAGGACGCCAAATTCGGTCGCAATGCTCGGACCGGTCTTGTCCTGCAGGCTACCGGGTACGACCACGTGCTTGAGAAACGCTCCGGCTGCAGTCAGGCTGGTCGGTCCGGGCGGAGAGAGCGACGTTTGTCCCTGGCCTTCGAAGACGGCTTCCCAACTCTCGCTCAGACCGTAGTTGAGAACCCAGGCCGGCGCGATCAGGCTTGTTCCGCTCTCATCACGCAAACGTCCGGCCGGCTGCAGCTCGACCTCCATCTCCCCCTTCTTGGCAACGGCGGCATCGGTGCCATCGAAGGGGCGATAAGCCGAGGCGGGGTCAGACCAGGCGATCAGTCCAAGAGCGACCATGAAGCGAGGCGCAAGGCGTCTCGAACAGCTGCGAAAGCCCCGGCTGCGTTTCCACATGCGCCGTCTCCCCACAAAGTCGATCTCAAGGCATTGGCTTGAACACCCAGATTGCTGCCGGTCCGGCAGGCCCCGCGCGGACAGCAACAAACAGACGGTCCAGCTCCGGCACAAAGAGCGATGTTCGTGCGCCCGTCGCCGTCGGCCGGCGCGCGATCAGTCGATAGGCCGCTCCATCAATCTCAAATACATCGACGTATCCAGCGCCGCAGCTCACATAAATGCGTCCGCGCTTTGCATCTACAAAGAGGTCGTCGGCATCGCCGCAAGTGCCGGTGGCTGCAATCGCCTTGCCGTCGGTCGAAAAGGCTGCAAGCTCGGCTGGGCTGCGATACACCAGGAGAACGCGACTTCGTTCGTGATCGATGGCCATCGCGAAATTACCGCCCTTGTCCAGCGGCCAGCTGGTGAGTTGTTTCCCGGAAGCAACGTCCACCACCGCGACGGTTCGCGCGTCAGGCAGATTGACAAAGATGCGCCCACTATCGGGCTGAAGCTGGAAGCTTTCCGGATGTGCCTTAAGGAGTAGGCTCCGAACCTTTGACCGCGTGGATGGGTCGACGACTGCCAGGCCACCATCGCCATAGCCGACGATGACGCGCTTGGCCGCCGCGTCGACCCGGATATTGTCGGCATCGCTGCCGAGTTCGATTCGCCCGGCCGCCTTGTACTCGTTGGCTTCGTACAGCTGCACCGATCCGTCGCGGGCGTTGGCGACGTAGAGGGTGTCGGTCGACGGCTCATAGCCGACGCCTTGGGGTTCGCTCAATCCGGTAATGGTTCGAAGCAAACTGCGCGCAGCCAGATCGACGACGCCGACGCTGTCATTGCCGAGCTCGGCCACGAACAGTCGCTGCCGCTTCAGGTCGACCGCCAGGTGATCAATCCGACCGCGGACATCGCCGAGCAGGATCTTCGTTTCGAGCTGAAGGGGCGTCTTGTCTCCTGCCGGTTCGGTTGCCGCTGCCAGCGTCGGAATGAGGGCGTCGATGCGCCGGACGATCTGATCCCGGGCCGACTCATAATCATCGATACCCAAGGGAATGCCGGACCAGTAGGTCACGTCGGCCCGTCCGTGCCGCTCGGCGGGGATCTGATCGAACGCCACCACCTGGTCTGCCGCGGCCATGTCGTCGATGGTCAGCTGTTGCGGCGTGTTGGCCGCCTCCAGACCATCGAGTGCAAGGCCATCCTGCACCCTAACCGGCACCGACCGATAAAGGTCAATGCCGCGTGAGACCGCCCTGAACCGCAATCCGCGCTCTTGGGCAGCCTTGTTGAAATAGGCCGCCGCCATCTGGCTGTTCACCACGCCGTGCAGGCAGACAAAGACAACGATCTTGCCATCGTCCGCCGGCGCCGGCCGAGCCGATGTCAGCGCGATCGCAAGCACCGTGGCGGCAATGCGCAGCATCACGTGGGCACTCCTGAGCAGCGTGCGCCACATGGACATGACCGTGAGGCTTCGCATCGTTGATCCCTCCGAGACCAGGGTCAACTTTTTGTCGTGGCCGTCTTATCGAGCGCGGCACGCAGGCCATTGGCGAGCTTGACGGCGTCGTCATTAGCCCAGAAATGCATGAAGAACAGGCGCGGCTGTTCGTCCAGCATGTGGCTGTGCAGCGCGGTGACGTCGATGCCGTGCGTCCGCAACGCCATGATGACGGGGTTGACCTCGTCATTTGTCAGCACGAAATCGCCGGTGATCGCCGCCTTGCCGCCGCCGGTCGGTTGGAAGTTGATGCCGATGTCGACGCCCATCGGGCCAACCGGGCTTAACGCCATGCCCTGTTCGGTGATCGGATCGCGGCGGGGCACGTTGAACTGATAGACGCCGCCATTGGCCTGGCCCTTGACGCCGATGATCTGATCGAGCTGTGCAGTATCGAGATCGATGGCCGGCGGCGGCGCGGTCGGCGCCGCGGCCTTGAGCGGCGTCTTGCTTTCGGCGAGGCCATCCCGGATCGCGGCGGCGATCTTGACCGGGTCGCCGTGACCGGCGACGTGCATGTAGAAGGTGGCCGGGCTCGCGCCGAGCAAATGGTTGTGCACGGCCGTGATCTGCAGGCCGTTGCCGATCATCTTCAGCATGACGGGGTTGATTTCGGATTCGAGCAGCACCAGGTCGCCCATCGCCATGACGTCGTCGTGCATGGGTTTGAAGGCGACCCAGCCGCCGAGCGCCAGCGCCGGCTTGATGGTGATGCCGTCGAGCGTCACCGTCAGATCGCTCCGCGGAAAGCCGTAGCGATGCACGTCACCGGTGACCGCGGGCTTTCTGCCCAGCATGTCGTCGACCTTCTGCCAATCGATCGCCTGCGCATGTGCCGACGAGACGAACGGCTCGGTGAACACTTGCCAGTCGATCTTTTGCGCGCTCCCGCCGGTGGCGAAGAGGCAGGCACCGACGCCGATCAGCGCCGAAATCGTATGTCGCATTGGATTGCTCCCTTGAACCTCTTTCGATGCTTCGGATCGTGGCTCTATTGCTTCGAGAGCCCGACAATGGTGCGGAACCCGGCGATGTTCTGCACCGCGATTTCGACGGGATCGCCGAAGCGGACGGCATTGAAGATCAGGCCGTCCTGGACCTTGAACGGTTCGGTCCGGTCCGGAGATAACCGGATGAGCAGCGTGTCGCTGCGTTCATCGACGCGATCGACGACGCCGCGCAGCGTCTCGCTCGCTTGCGGGTGGACCATCGCCGCTTGCATTGTAACGGCCGCGTCCTGCCGCTCATCGAGGGCGGCCGGCGCTGCCAGGGTTGCGCCCGGCCCCAGCACCGCCATGCACAGGGTCACAATTGCTCTCATCATGATTATCACTCCATCGATTAGTTGACGGCTTTCGCGCGCGCGGGCACTCAGTCCCGCTCCTTGACCTGGCCGCTGCTGTCGATCACGAGCCGCACCGGCTTGCCGTTCTTCATCGCCTTCGCCGTCGTGCCTTCGGCCGTCGACTTGACCTCGCTGATCTCGGCGTAGCCGGCGGCGCGAAGTTTTGCGACGAGTTCGTCCTGCGTCAGGGCATGGGCCGGCATGACCGCGCCCGCGATCGTCAGGACGAGAATCAAACGGGAGAGTCGTCGTGTCTGCATGGTTGTTCTCCTGGTTGTGTTGTGCTGCCCCAGGTTCTCAAGCTGCGCGCCGTTCCGCTCAGATGATACCGACAAGGCGCAGCAGTACGCCCGTGATGCAGGAGGCGGCGAGGACGCTGAGCATCCCCGCATTGAAGCGGAAGATCGCGATCGCGGCGGCGATCGACAGCGCCATCGCCGGCCAGTCGAGGCTAGCTGGCACCGGCGCGTCGAACGACAGGCCTAGCCCGTGCACAGGGAATGTTTGCCGGAACAGCGTGTGCAGCGCGAACCAGATCGACAGATTGAGGATCACGCCGACCACGGCGGCGGTGATCGCCGAAAGCGCGCCCGCCAGCGCCTTGTTGCCGCGCAGCGCCTCGATGTAGGGCGCCCCGACGAAGATCCACAGGAAGCACGGCGTGAACGTCACCCAGGTCGCGAGCAACCCGCCGAGGGTGGCGGCCAACGTCGGCGACAGCCCGCTTGCTTCGCGGAACGCGGCCATGAAGCCCACGAACTGCACCACCATGATCAGCGGTCCGGGCGTGGTCTCGGCCATGCCGAGTCCGTCCAGCATCTCGCGCGGGCTGACCCAGTGATAATAGTCGGCGGCCTGTTGCGCGACATAGGCGAGCACGGCGTAGGCGCCGCCGAACGTCACCATCGCCATCTTGCTGAAGAAGATCGCGATCTGGGTGAACACGTCGCCGGGCCCGAGCGCAATCAGCAGGGCGAACACCGGCACCAGCCAGAGCGCGAGCCAGATGGCGCCGACCCGCAAAGTGCGCGATGCGTTGGGACGGACATGGTCCGGCACCGCTTCACCGAGCATGCTGTCGATCACGGCGGAATTCTTGCCGCCATGCTCGATCGCCGCAAATTCGCTCCGGCCGAGACGTGCGCCCACCAGCCCTGTGACCGCGGCGGCGCCGATGATCAGCGGAAACGGCACGGCGAAGAAGAAGATCGCGACAAAGGCGATCGCCGCGAGCGCGATCATCACCCGGTTGCGCAGCGCGCGCTTGCCGACCCGCACCACGGCCTGGATGACGATGGCGAGCACCGCGGCCTTCAGGCCGAAGAACAGCGCTTCGACAAACCCGACATTGCCATACGCCGCGTAGATATAGCTGAGGCCCATGATGGCGAAGATGCCGGGCAGGATGAACAGCCCGCCGGCCACGATGCCGCCGAGCGTCCGATGCAGCAGCCAGCCGATATAGGTCGCCAGCTGCTGCGCCTCCGGCCCCGGCAGCAGCATGCAGTAATTGAGGGCGTGCAGGAAACGCCCCTCGGATATCCAGTTCTTCTCCTCGACCAGGATGCGATGCATCACCGCGATCTGGCCGGCCGGTCCGCCAAAGCTCAGGATGGCGACGCGTATCCAGACCAGCAGCGCCTCGTTGAAGGAGATGCCGTGCGCGGGTTCATGCCCGCGCGCTTTCGCTGTCGTTGCGACGTCGGTCATGGCTTCACCTTGCTGGTCGGCCAGTTGTGCGTCTCCTTGGTCGCGTCGCGGCACCATCGGTAGAAGGCGTCGTAGAGCAGCAGCCCGGCGCTCAACTGCTCGAGGTCGTCGTCGAACATGCGCGACAGGCCGAGCGAGGCGGCGAGCAGCCCGGGCGCCTCCGGCGAAAGCTCGAGCCGCGCGGTATCGGCCGCCCGCACCATCGTCGCGAGCCGCTCCAGCGCCGGCGTCGCGAGGCCGAATTCCTTGACCATCACGTCGAAGGTGCAGAGCTCACCGCGATGGCTCCAGAACACGTTCTCGATGTCGAACGGCGTGGCGTCGAACCGTTCGGCGACCGCCTCGACCTCCGCCGATGTGACGAACAGGAACACGGCCGCGGGATCGACGAAGCGGCGGATCAGCCATGGACAGGCGATGCGGTCGATCTTCGGCCGCGATCGCGTCACCCAGACGGTGCGGCCCCGCCCGTCGCGTTTCGGAATCTTGTCGGCGGGAACGGTCGGTAGCTCCGCTTCCCGCCAGCCGAGGTGGCCGCCCTCGAGAATCTCGGCCGCGATGTTGCTGCAGCGCAGCCAGGCGGCGGTGCCTTCGGAAAGCTTCTGTCCCTTCTGGCAGACCACGACCACGGACTGCCCGGTGAAACGGGAAGCCCAGTCCTGGACGTCGAGATGGGAATAGCGGACCGCGCCCGGAATCAGGCGCGGATCGGCAGCGAAATCTTCATCGAGACGAACGTCGACGAGCGTCGGCGCCTTCGCCGTACCGATGAGACGGGACAATTTTTCTGATGAGATCGATGTGTATGACGACATGGTGCGCCCTTGGTGACAGGACGCGATTCTTGGGCATGTCGCCTCGCGGGGAGATCGCACATCCCCGTAGCCGCATCAAAAACCCTGATTTCCGGGCTGTCAACCTGACTTTGCCAAATCCAGCAGCAATCGCCGATCGACAGTCACGAAAACTTCATCGCGCAGCTTGGAACAAGCATTCGTGGACTCTGGCCGATGGGTCATCTCTCCATCTGCGGCGAGTTGCGAATAGGAACATACAATTCGCTGCCGAGTTGCGCGGTGGCAGGGACCAACTCAGGTAGATGCCGACACCGCGATCGTGTCGCGCTCCCGCCTGCATTCATTGGAGCAATGCCGATTGATGGACAGTCATTATTGGCATGCGACGCCTGTTGCTCTTGTCGTTATGCTGCTCATCACAACAACCGGCGGCGCTCTCGCCCATGATCACCAGCACCCCGACTTGAATGGTTGGTACGAGGGCTTGCATAGCAGCAAGGGTCCCTGCTGCGATGGCACGGATGCGCAGCACATCGACGACGTCGACTGGGAAACCAGGAACGGCCATTATCGGGTGCGCATCGACGGCGAGTGGGTTGACGTTCCGAACGAAGCCGTCGTGCCCGGGCCGAACCTGTCCGGCCGACCCATCGTGTGGCCCTATTACATAGACGGTCATCCGAAGGCGCGCTGCTTCATGCCTGGCAGCATGGGCTGACGCCCGCCGCTGACATCCCGCCGCCATGCCTCGATGCGCGCCCGGCTGGCCGACAGCATGGTTGACCAATATAGGGTACCCCCCTATATTACATTGATGTCGCATACCATCAAGCACAAGTCCAAGCTCGTCGGCCGGGTTCGCCGCATCAAGGGCCAGCTGGAGGCCGTCGAGCGTGCACTGGAGTCCGAGATTGGTTGTGCCGACGTGCTGATGCTGGTGGCTTCGGTCCGCGGCGCCATCAACGGGCTGACCGCGGAATTGCTCGAGGACCATATCCGCCACCATGTCGTGGATCCTGCCCGGGAAAAGGATCCCGAGAAGGCGCAGGGCGCCGCGGACCTGATCGACGTCGTTCGTACCTATTTGAAGTGAGTGCCATGACCGACCTGTCTCAGCTGCTCCAGCAGAGCAGCGCGCATGCGTGGCTGTTCGTGCCCAGCGCGATCCTGCTCGGCGCGCTGCACGGGCTCGAGCCCGGCCACTCCAAGACGATGATGGCGGCCTTCATCATCGCGATCCGCGGCACGGTGGTGCAGGCGGTGCTGCTCGGCCTGGCGGCGACGATCTCGCACACCGCCATCGTCTGGCTGGTCGCGCTCGCCGGACTTCATTTCGGCCAGCAATGGTCCGGAGAACGCAGCGAAGCCTGGCTGCAACTGGCGTCGGCGGTGATCATCATCGCGATCGCGGCCTGGATGGCCTGGCGCACCTGGCGCGAGCAGGCTGCCGAACACGATCACGATCACCACCATCATCACGACGAAACGCGCCAGCTTGTCCTGGCCGGACAATCGCTGTCGCTCGAGGTCTTCGAGGACGGCGTGCCGCCGCGCTGGCGGTTGCGAAGCGAGGCCGGAGCGCTGCCGGCGGCCGGCGACGTTGATGTCGTGACGATCCGTCCCGACGGCAGCGAGCAACGCTTTCGCTTCGCCGACAGGGGTGGTTATCTGGAAAGCATCGACGAAATTCCGGAGCCGCATGCCTTCAAGGTGCGCGTCTCAGTCCGCGCGGACGTGGCGGAAGTCCTGTTCGAGGAGCATGACCATGCGCATATGAATCTCGGCGACGAGGACGACGCGCATGCGCGCGCGCACGCCGCCGATATCCGCAAGCGCTTTGCCGGACGCACCGTCACGACATGGCAGATCATCCTGTTCGGCCTGACCGGCGGGCTGATTCCGTGTCCGGCGGCGATCACCGTGCTGCTGCTCTGTCTCCAGCTCAAGCAGTTCAGCCTCGGCTTCGTGCTGGTGCTTTGCTTCGGCATCGGGCTTGCGCTCACCATGGTCTCTGCCGGCGTTGCGGCCGCGCTCAGCCTGCGTCATGTCGAACGTCATTGGGTCGGCTTCAGCCGCTTTGCCCATCGCGCCCCCTACGTGTCGGCCGCGCTGATCGTGCTCGTCGGCCTCTACACGGGCTGGCTCGGGTTGCACGGGATCACGGCGTGATCCGGGATCGTGGCCAGATCCGCTTCGCTCCACTTCCATCTTGAAACCTGCGCGCGGTGGTCTAGATTTGCCTCAAGGGGACAAGGCAGACTCCCCGTGAGACCTCGGTCCAAGCTCTGCGCGACACTCACCGTCGTGGAGCTTTCACATGGACACCCAACCACACACACGTCTTCGTTCCGAAAATCGTCCTGGCAAAATCGCTATCCTGTCGCGTGGCGACGCCGCGTCGCGCCGGGAGGCGACCCCACAAAACAGCCGTTTCGTCCGCGTCTTCGAAGCGCTCGCCGCTTCGGGCATCGAGGCCGTTCCCGTCGTCTATGACGAGACATTCGCCGATGCCGTTCGCGACCAATTGCTGACGATGGACGGCGTTCTGGTCTGGGTCGATCCGATCCATCAGGGCAAGACGCGCGCCGCCCTCGATCCGCTGCTGCGCGAGGTCGCGGCGGCGGGACCATGGGTCAGCGCGCATCCCGACATCATCCTCAAGATGGGCGTCAAGGACGTGCTGTACCGGACGCGACACCTCGGCTGGGGCGCCGACACCCATCGATACGCCACGGTCGATGCGTTCCGCGCCGAATTTCCCTCGCGCTTGCGCGCGGGTGGTCCGCGCGTGCTCAAGCAGAACCGCGGCAATGGCGGGCAGGGCGTCTGGAAGGTGGAAACGGTGCCGAACACCGACGCGACGATTCGCGTGCTGCATGCGCTGCGCGGCAGCCAGCCGGAGGAGATGCCGCTGGAGGACTTCATGGCGCGCTGCGCGCCGTATTTCGGCTGGGGCGGCTGCATCATTGATCAGGCGTTCCAGCCGCGCCTGCCCGAGGGCATGATCCGTTGCTATGTCAGCGGAGCGAAGGTCGCAGGCTTCGGGCATCAATTGATCAAGGCCCTGATCCCGCCGCCCCCGCAAGGCCCGGATTCTCCGGAAGCCCAACCCGGACCGCGCATCATGCACGGCCCCGATGCGCCACAATTCCAGGCACTGCGAAGGTTGATGGAGGACGAATGGATCCCGCAAATGATGGCCGCGCTGACGATCGATGAGACGTCGCTGCCGGTGATCTGGGATGCCGATTTCCTCTACGGTCCACGCGATGCTGATGGCGCCGACACCTACGTGCTCTGCGAGATCAACGCGAGCTCGTGCTTCGCGATTCCCGCCGAAGCTCCGGCGGCGATCGCGCGAACGGTCAGGGATCGCATCGGTCGGAACATGGCGAGCGTGAGGTGAGCACGCCCTACAGGCTCCCTCTCCCGCATCCGCCAAGAGACTTCGGCGGATAGCAGGGGAGCGAGCCCGCCGCCGATGCTTGAGCCACGTGCGGGCCGATCGGCACCCGGCTTTCCCTGCGCCCTCCGTTCAAGAGAGGGCGGAGCGAAAGACAAAGCTCGGACAAATCATGTCGCGAGAACGCGGAAGTGTGTCACAGACGACGCCACACATTCGGTGTCGTCCCTGCGAAAGCAGGGAACCCATAACCACCGATGGTCATTATTGAGCAGTGCTGCAACGACGAGTCCCATCCACAACATCCGCCGCGGCGTATGGGTCCCGGCCTTCGCCGGGACGACGGTCGAGAGAGAACCGCGCACACGTTTGCGCCTCTGCCCGTCCTTTGCAGCGCGTCCGCAAACTACTTCGCCCGCATCGCTTCCGGCGTATCCGGCTGCGCGGACGGATGCGCCTTGGCGAATTCCGGCAGCGCCATGGCGGTCTCGTGGATGCGCTTCACGGTCGGCCAGGGCGACAGGCTGATCTGCTGGTTGATCGCCGCCGTGACATGGCCGACCAGGCAGATGTCGGCAAGGGTGGGTGCATCGCCGTGACAGAACCGGCCGGTCGCCTTGTGGCCGGCGAGGTGCCCCTCGAGCGCCGCCAGCGTCTCGACCGTCCAGTGCCGCCGCCACGCGTTCTGCTGGCTGTCGCGCAGATCGAGCTCGCGGTCGAGATAGCGCCGCACCCGCGGCGTCAGCAGCGGATGGCCCTCGCAGGCGACGATCAGCGCCAGCCCGCGCACCCGGGCGCGGCCGAGCGCATCCGCCGGCAGCAGCGGCGGCGTCGGAAAAGTCTCGTCGAGCCAGTCGATGATCGCGAGCGACTGGAACAGCACCGTGCCGTCGTCGGTCACCAGCGCCGGCAGCGCCATCTGCGGATTGATCTTGCGGTAGGCATCAGTGCGATGCGCGTCCGCATCGAGATCGACGAAGACGACGTCGGCGGCGACGCCCTTGAGGTTGAGCGCGACCCGCACCCGAAAGCTCGCCAGCGAGCGCCAGAACGAGAAGAACTGCATGGAGTGCACCCCGCATTTCTTCCCCTCTCCCCTTGTGGGAGAGGGTGGACGCGATGCAAGGCATCGCGGACGGGTGAGGGGTCTGTCTCCGGGGATAGAGACCCCTCATCCGTCGCGGACTTTGTCCGCGACACCTTCTCCCACAAGGGGAGAAGGGAAGAAAGGTCTATCCAGACCCGTAGCCCGGATGAAGCGCAAGCGAAATCCGGGGCCGGTCCGTCGTTCCGTCGCAGTCTATCCCGGATTACGCTTCGCTGCATCCGGGCTACGGCACTCCAATACGTCATGCCCGGGCTTGACCCGGGCATCCATCAATCTTCAGAAGTGTTTTTGAAGATGGATCGCCGGGTCAACCCCGGCGATGACACGTGTCGAGGAGGCCTACCCAGCCCCCACCTTCTTCTTGCGCCAGGCGAGATGCACGGCGCAGGTGCAGCCCTGCGGATGCGAGGCCAGCTCCGCGTCGTTGGCGGGCGTCGCGGCGGGCGCGATCGCCGATCCCTTCGCGCCGTCCTGCGAGGGGATGTAGTTCAAGACCGGCGCCAGCCAGCGCTCGATCTCGGCGACCGTCATGGCCTTGCGCGCGGCGTAGTCCTCGACCTGGTCGCGCTCGATCTTGCCGACGCCGAAGTAGAAGCTTTCGGGATGCGAGAAGTACAGGCCCGAGACCGACGAGCCCGGCCACATCGCAAAGCTCTCGGTCAGCTTCACGCCGGCGGTGTCCTCGGCATCGAGCAGCGCGAACAGCGTCCGCTTCTCGGTGTGGTCGGGTTGCGCCGGATAGCCGGGCGCCGGGCGGATGCCGTCATATTTCTCGAGGATCAGTTCGTCCGCCGACCAGGTCTCATCGGGCGCATAGGCCCAGAACTCCTTGCGCACGCGCTGGTGCATGCGTTCGGCGAAGGCTTCGGCCAGGCGATCGGCCAGCGCCTTGCACAGGATCGAGGAGTAGTCGTCATTGGCGTTCTTGAAGCGGTCGGCGACCGCATCCTCGCCGATCCCCGCGGTGACGACGAAGCCGCCGATATAGTCGGCGATGCCAGTTTCTTTCGGCGCGATGAAGTCGGACAGCGCGGCGTTGAAGCGGCCCTCGCGCTTCTCGAGCTGCTGGCGCAGCGTATGGAAGGTCGCGATCTTCTGCTTCCGCGTCTCGTCGGCATAGACCTCGATGTCGTCGCCGACGGCGTTCGCCGGCCAGAAGCCGACGGTGGCGCGGGCGGTGAACCACTTCTCCTTGATGATGGTGTCCAGCATCTTGCGCGCGTCGGCATAGAGCGAGCGGGCGACTTCGCCGACCTTGGGGTCGTCGAGGATCGCCGGGAAGCGTCCGGTCAGCTCCCAAGTCTGGAAGAACGGCGTCCAGTCGATGTAGTCGGCGAGCTCGGCAAGATCGTAGGCGTCGAAGCTCTTCAGCCCGAAGAAGGCCGGCTTTTTCGGCGGCGCCGCCGCAAAGTCGATCGCGACCTTGTTGGCGCGGGCCTCGCCAAGCTTCAGCCGCTTCTTGTCGGCCTGGGCGCGGAAATGCGCCGTCGAGATTTTTGCGTATTCGGCGCGTACCTCGGCGGCGTAGGCCTGCTTTTTCTCGGCCGACAGCAGCGAGGAGGCGACGCCGACGGCACGGCTCGCGTCATTGACATGCACGACCGGGCCGCCCGGATAGTTCGGGTCGATCTTCACTGCGGTGTGCACGCGGCTCGTGGTGGCGCCGCCGATCAGGAGCGGCAGGTTCATGCCCTGCCGTTGCAGCTCGCCGGCGAGGAAGCTCATCTCGTCGAGCGAGGGCGTGATCAGGCCGGACAGGCCGATGATGTCGGCGCCCTCGGCCTTCGCGGTCTCGATGATCTTGTTGGCGGGCACCATGACGCCGAGGTCGATGACCTCGAAATTGTTGCACTGGAGCACGATGCCGACGATGTTCTTGCCGATGTCGTGGACGTCGCCCTTCACCGTCGCGAGCACTATCTTGCCCGCGGCGTTGCGGCCGCCGGTGATGCCGTTGGCGAGATTGCGGGCCTTCTCCTCCTCCATGAACGGCATCAGATAGGCGACCGCCTGCTTCATCACGCGGGCCGACTTCACGACCTGCGGCAGGAACATCTTGCCGTCGCCGAACAGGTCGCCGACCACGTTCATGCCGGCCATCAGCGGCCCCTCGATGACGTCGAGCGGACGGGACGCGTTCTGGCGGGCGGCCTCGGTGTCCTGCTCGATGAACTCGGTGATGCCGTGCACCAACGCGTGGGACAGCCGCTCCTCGACCGGCCATTCGCGCCAGGCGAGATCTTGCTCCTTGGTCTGCTTCTCCTTGCCGCGGAATTTCTCGGCCAGCGCCAAGAGCCGCTCGGAGGCGCCGGGATCGCGGTTGAGGATGACGTCCTCGCAGGTCTGGCGCAGCTCGGGATCGATGTCGTCGTAGACGATCATCTGCCCGGCATTGACGATGCCCATGTCCATGCCGGCATGGATCGCGTGATACAGGAACACCGAGTGCATCGCCTCGCGCACCGGTTCGTTGCCGCGGAACGAGAACGACAGGTTGGAGACGCCGCCGGAGATGTGGGCGCCCGGCAGGTTCGCCCGGATCCAGCGCGCCGCCTCGATGAAGTCGACGCCGTAATTGTTGTGCTCCTCGAGGCCGGTCGCGATCGCAAAAATGTTCGGATCGAAGATGATGTCCTCGGGCGGGAAGTCGAGCCGGCCGACCAGGATGTCGTAGGCGCGCTTGCTGATCTCGGTCTTGCGCTTGAACGTGTCGGCTTGGCCGGTCTCGTCGAACGCCATCACCACCACGGCGGCGCCGTGGCGCTTGGCGACGGTCGCCTCATGGATGAACTTCTCCTCGCCTTCCTTGAGCGAGATCGAGTTCACGATCGGCTTGCCCTGGATGCATTTCAGGCCGGCCTCGATGACGTGGAACTTCGAGGAATCGACCATCACGGGCACGCGCGCGATGTCGGGCTCGGCGGCGACGAGGTTGAGGAACGTCACCATCGCCGCTTCGGAATCGAGCAGGCCCTCGTCCATGTTGACGTCGATGACCTGGGCGCCGTTCTCGACCTGGTCGCGCGCGACCTGCAGCGCGGCGGTGTAGTCGCCGGCGGTGATCAGCTTGCGGAAGCGCGCCGAGCCGGTGACGTTGGTGCGCTCGCCGACATTCACGAACGGGATCGCGTCGGTCAGCGTGAACGGCTCGAGGCCGGAGAGCCTGAGCCGCGGTGCGATCTCGGGCACCACGCGCGGCTTGTGCGGGGCGACGGCCTTGGCGATCGCGGCGATATGGTCGGGCGTGGTGCCGCAGCAGCCGCCGACGATGTTGACGAGGCCGGAGGCCGCGAACTCGCCGATCAGCCGCGCCATGTAGTCCGGCGTCTCGTCATACTGGCCGAATTCGTTGGGCAGGCCGGCGTTCGGGTATGCACAGACCAGCGTGTCGGCGACGCGGCCGATATCGGCGATATGCGCGCGCAGATCCTCGGCGCCGAGCGCGCAGTTGAAGCCGATCGTGACCGGCCTTGCGTGCCGCACCGAATGCCAGAACGCCTCCGGCAACTGGCCGGAGAGCAGGCGGCCGGACTTGTCGGTGATGGTGCCGGAAATCATCACGGGCACGTCGATGCCGCGCTCCTCGATGATCTCGGAAATCGCGTACAGCGCCGCCTTGGCGTTCAGCGTGTCGAAGATGGTCTCGACCAGCAGCAGGTCGGCGCCGCCGTCGAGCAGGCCCTTGGCCTGTTCGCCATAGGCCTTGCGCAGATCGTCGAAGGTCACCGCGCGATAGCCGGGATTGGAAACGTCGGGCGAGATCGAGGCGGTGCGGTTGGTCGGGCCGAGTGCGCCGGCGACAAAGCGCGGCTTGCCGTCCTCGGCGCTCACCCGCTCGGCGGCGGTGCGCGCCAGCCGGGCGCCCTGCAGGTTCAGCTCATAGGCGAGGTCCGACATGTCGTAGTCGGCCTGCGCGATCGAGGTCGAGGAGAAGGTGTTGGTCGCGACGATGTCGGCACCGGCGCGCAGATATGCGGCGTGGATGTCCGTGATCGCATCGGGCTGGGTCAGGATCAGCAGATCGTTGTTGCCCTTGATGTCGCGGTGGAAGTCCGCAAAGCGCGCGCCGCGGAACGCGGCTTCGTCGAACTGCAGGCCCTGGATCATCGTGCCCATGGCGCCGTCGAGCACCAGGATGCGCTCGCGGGCAGCCGCGAGCAAAGCGTTACGCTTGGGGGAAACGGGAACGGACATGTGTCAGGCAGCTTTCTGGGCACCGTTCGGCCGGATGCCGAGCAGGTGGCTGATCGCGAACACGAGGTCCGCGCGGTTCATGGTGTAGAAGTGGAAGGTGTCGACGCCGTGCTTGAACAGCTTCTGCACCTGGCCGGCGGCGACGGTGGCGGCAACCAGCTTGCGGGTCTCGGCGTCGTTGTCGAGGCCCTCGAACTTCTCGGCGAGCCAGTCCGGCACGCTGGTGCCGGCGCGCGTCACGAAATTGCGCGCCTGCTTGAAATTGTGCATCGGCATGATGCCCGGCACGATCGGAATCTCGATGCCGCGCGCGCGCACCCGGTCGACATAGCGGTGGTACAGGTCGTTGTCGAAGAACACCTGAGTGATCGCGCGCGTCGCGCCGGCGTCGACCTTGGCCTTCAGCGTGTCGATGTCGGCGTCGAAATCCTTCGCTTCCGGATGCTTCTCGGGATAGGCGGACACCGAGATCTCGATGTCGGCGTGGCGCCGCTTGATGCCGGCGACAAGCTCGGCCGAACTCTGGTAGCCGTCCGGATGGGTGAAGTAGGGCGTGCCGATGCCGCCGGGCGGATCGCCGCGCAGCGCGACGATGTGACGGACGCCGACCTCATGATAGCGGTCGACGATGTCGTCGATCTCGCCGCGCGAGGCGCTGACGCAGGTCAGATGCGCGGCCGGCAGCAGATCGGTCTCGCGCAGGATGCGGGTGATGGTCGAATGGGTGCGCTCGCGGGTCGAGCCGCCGGCGCCGTAGGTGACCGAGACGAAGTTCGGCGTCAGCGGCGCCAGGCGATTGATGGTCTCCCAGAGATTGCGCTCCATCTCCTCGGTCTTCGGCGGGAAGAACTCGAAGGAGATTTTCGGCGCTTTGGGCGCACGTGGTGCGTTCGGCACGGAGGAAATGGTCTCGGTCATGATACGCAAAGGCTCCGCAACTGGAGGGCAGACGTCCGGCCTGGATATGAAGGCCCCAAGATAAGCCAAACGCGTCGAATCAAACAGCCCATTGGATATGGGAAATTGCCCATTCGTGGCGCAGATTCGGCAAAAATTGACTATCGTGGACGCTCGGTGGGCAGCCCGTTGGTTTCGCGACGGTAGCATTAATATATTGAAAATATTGATATAATAATGATTCTGCAAGTGATTGGAGATCGAAATCGATTGTGGGTAGCTTGGTGCGTCAATGAACCGTCGTATATCGTCCCAAAATCAGCGGCTGCCGGCGCCGGCGTTCCGCCGCGGGACTGGTCTGCGTGGCCGGGGCCTTTGTCGCCTCGTGGCGCCACACTAGGTTGACGGCCATGATTCCGCTGTCCGTCCTCGACCTGTCGGTCGTCACCACTGGCACCAGGCCGGCTGTTGCGCTCCGCAACAGCATCGACCTGGCACGCCATGTCGATGGCCTTGGCTACGTCCGCTACTGGCTCGCCGAGCACCACAACCTCGCTTCCGTCGCGAGCCCGGCGCCCGATCTGATGATCGGGCAGATCGCGGCGGTGACGTCGCATATCCGTGTCGGTTCCGGCGGCGTGATGCTGCCCAACCACGCGCCGCTGGTCGTCGCCGAGCGCTTCAAGATGCTGGAGGCGCTGTTTCCCGGCCGCATCGATCTCGGCCTCGGCCGCGCGCCCGGCACCGACGGCGCCACCGCCTACGCACTGCGCAGCCGGCTCGATCGCCGCGAAGGCGATGATTTCCTCGAGCGGCTGCACGAGCTGACCTTGTGGGAGACGCGCGATTTCCCGCCCGGCCATCCCTACAACAATGTGGTGGCGATGCCGGATGATTCGCCGCTGCCGCCGATCTGGTTGCTCGGCTCGAGCGACTATTCCGCCGAACTCGCGGCCCAGGTCGGGATGGGCTTTGCATTCGCGCATCATTTTGCCACTCACGATGCAATTGCGGCGATGACGAACTATCGCGCGCATTTCAAGCCGTCGGGCTGGCGTGCGACGCCGCAGGCGATTCTGGCGGTTGCGGTTGTTGCGGCGGAGACCGACGCTGGAGCCGAGCGGCTTGCGCTGTCGATGGATCTCAACCGGTTGCGCCGCGACCGCGGCCAGTATCTGCCGCTGCCGAGCGTCGAGGAGGCAGAGGCCTATCCCTACACCGACGCCGAGCGCGCCTCGATCGCGCGCAACCGCGCCCGCCTCTTCGTCGGCAGCCCCGCAACCGTGATGACGAAGCTGGAGCCGCTGATCGCGGCGACCCAGGCCGACGAACTGATGGTGATATCAGCGGTCTACGACCATGCCGCGCGGAAGAAGTCGTACAGCCTGCTCGCCGAGGCGTTCGGGCTTGCGAAGACGGCGGCGGCTTGACCCCGTCATTCCGGGGCGATGCGCAGCATCGAACCCGGAATCTCGAGATTCCGGGTTCACGCTTCGCGTGCCCCGGAATGACTGCGTCAATCCTGCGTCTCGCTGAAGGTCGCGCGGAACGGATGGCCGGGATAGACGCCGACGATGCGGAATTCGCGCGAGAAGAATTTCAATTCCTCGATCGCGAACGCGAGGCCGCGCTCATCGGGGTGACCGTCGACATCGGCATAGAATTGCGTGGCGAAGAAATTGCCGTCGACCATGTAGCTTTCGAGCTTGGTCATGTTGACGCCGTTGGTGGCAAAGCCGCCCAGCGCCTTGTACAGCGCGGCGGGCAAGTTACGCACCCGGAAGACAAAAGTCGTGACCAGCGGCCCCGAACCCTGCGTGGCCCATTTGGCCTCGCGCGCCAGCACCACGAAGCGGGTGGTGTTGTGGGCCTCGTCCTCGATGTCCTCGGCGAGAATGTCGAGACCGTAGATGTCGGCGGCGAGGCGGGAGGCGATCGCCGCCACGCTCTTGTCGCCGCGCTCGGAGATGTCGCGGGCGCTGCCGGCGGTGTCGGCGGCGACGATCGGCTTGATGCCGAGCTTGCGGATGACGCGGCGGCACTGGCCCAGCGCGTGGACGTGGCTCTCCACGCTCTTGATGTCGGCGAGCTTGGTGCCCTTGATCGCCATCAGTTGATGGCGGATCGGCAAGAACCATTCGCCGACGATGAACAGGCCCGAGGCGGGCAACAGATGATGGATGTCGGCGACGCGGCCGGCGACCGAATTCTCGATCGGGATCATGCCGAGATCGGCCTCGCCCGAGGAAATCGCGGCCAGCGCGTCCTCGAAGGTCGGGCAGGGCATCGGCTCGGCGTCGGGATAGGCCTCGACGATCGCGATATGGGAATTGGCGCCAGGCTCGCCCTGGAACGCGATTTTCAGCTTCTTGGTCATGGGTGGCCTTTTACCAGCCGGTCAGGCTTTGGAAAGTATTCTGCGGGCGGTTTCGAGATCGGCCGGGGTGTCGACGCCGCGCGGGACGGTATCGACGATGGTGACGTCGATCCGCATCCCGGCCTCCAGCGCGCGGAGTTGCTCGAGCTTTTCCTGCTGCTCCAGCGGCGAGGGCGGCAGCGCCACGAACCGCTCCAGCGCGGCGCGGCGGTAGGCGTAGAGGCCGATATGATGGTAGCGCGGCCCGTCGCCATAAGGCGCGGTGGCGCGGGTGAAATACAGCGCGCGCAACCGGTTCGGCCCGATCGGCGAGCCGACCGCCTTGACGACGCTGGGGGCCTGATCCTCCTCCTCGGTATGGATGCGCGAGGCCAGGGTCGAGATGTCGACTGCGGGATCGTCGAGCGCCGGCATCACGCTGCGGATGGTCTCGGGGCTGATGGTCGGGAAATCGCCCTGCAGATTGACCACGATCTCGGCATGGCCGTCGGGGTCGAGGGTCGTCATCGCTTCATAAATCCGGTCCGAGCCGGACGGATGGTCGGGACGGGTCATTACGACCTCGCCGCCCGCAGCCTTCACCGCTGCAGCGATCTCGGCCGTGTCGGTCGCAACCGCAACCCGGCCGATGCCCGCCGCCTCGGCCCGCCGCAGCACATGGACGATCATCGGCACGCCGGCGATCTCGAGCAGCGGCTTTCCCGGAAGGCGAGTGGCGGCCATGCGGGCCGGAATCAGCACCAAGGTACGGGGTTGGGTCATTCGTGTCGGAGCCCGTCCGGCCTGCGGAAATTGCCGGGGAGGAGGTTGAATTCGGCGCGTTTATACGGGTTGCCAGAGCGCGGGCAAACCGATATCTCAACCCTGCTTGGGGCGGTGCGATAAGGCCGATTCCCAGGTCTTTCCCCGCGGCCGTATTCCCGGCCTGAAGTCGACATTCAAGGCCCGGAGCCTGACCCAAAATGGACTCCTTCGAACTCAACAAAATCCTCGGTGCGATTCTCGGCACCTGCATCGTCGTCCTGGTGATGAGCTTTGCCGCCAGCGCGAAATTCGCGCCGAAGCTGCCGGAGAAGCCGGGTTTTGAGATCGCTGTGAAGGAAGAGTCCCATGGCGGTGGCGGCGAGGCCGCTGCGGCCGCATCCGAGCCGATCGAGAAGCTGCTGCAGACCGCTTCCGTCGAGAAGGGCGCGGCGGCCGCCAAGAAGTGCCAGGCCTGCCACACCTTCGAGAAGGGCGGTCCCAACCGCGTCGGTCCGAACCTGTTCGGCGTCGTCGGCGAGAAGAAGGGCGAGGGCCGTGGCTTCAATTTCTCGGCCGCGATGAAGGGCAAGGGCGGCGAATGGTCGTTCGACGACCTCAACAAGTTCCTGACCAACCCTAAAGGCTTCATCCCGGGCACCGCGATGGGCTTTGCCGGCGTGCCAAAGGACAGCGAGCGCGCCGACATCATCGCCTATCTGAATTCGAACTCGGAGCACCCGGCTCCGCTCCCGACCGCCTCGAAGTAACGATTTGCTTCGCGCAAGCATGCGGATGAAACGGCCAGGCAATGCCTGGCCGTTTTCGCATGGGGAATCCGCTGTCGCGGGGTTGTTATCGGGACGTTTCGCCGCACCGATATTGTTCCCGGGCCAATATCATGAGGAAAAAGCAACGTAATTTGTCGAACCGTTGCCTTATATTGGGTCCCATGTAAGCGGGGCCGCAAGCAGGAAGACCGAATTTGGCGATCACCCGACGACACCTCCTTCAAGGCAGCGCACTGGCGGCAATGGCTCCGGCGCTCGGACTCACCCCCGGCCTGTCGGCGATCACGCCGGCCTTCGCCGACGAAGCCCCCAACGGGCTGAAATGGCGGCACGGCCTCTCGACCTACGGCGAAATCAAATACCCCGCCGACTTCAAGCGCTACGACTACGTCAAGCCGGACGCGCCGAAGGGCGGCGTGGTGCGGCTGTTCCAGCCCGGCACCTATGACAGCTTCAACCTGGTCGTTGCGGGGTTGAAGGGCACGGTCGCCTCTTCCGTCACCCGCATCTACGATTCGCTGATGGAGGCCTCGCTCGACGAGCCCGATACGTATTACGGCGAACTCGCCGAGGCGGCAGCCTTCCCCGACGATTTCTCCTACGTGATCTACCGCCTGCGGCCCGGCTCACGCTGGCACGACGGCAAGCCGGTCACGCCGGAGGACGTGATCTTCTCGTTCGAGGCGTGGAAGGCGAACAGCCCGATGTTCAGCGCCTACTACCGGCACATCGAAAAGGCCGAGAAGGTCGGCGATCGCGACATCAAGTTCACCTTCGACAGCCCGGGCAACCGCGAGCTGCCGATGATCACCGGTCAGCTCGTCATCCTGCCCAAGCATTGGTGGGAAGGCACCGACGCGCAGGGCAAGAAGCGTGACATCACCGCGAGCACGCTGGAGCAGCCGCTTGGCTCGGGTCCCTACCGGATCAAGGAGTTCGTTGCCGGACGATCGGTGGTGCTCGAGCGCGTCAAGGACTACTGGGGCAAGGATATTCCGATCGCGATCGGACAGAACAATTTCGACGAGCTGCGCTACGAATATTTCCGCGACGACACCGTCGCGCGCGAGGCGCTGAAGGCCGACCAGTTCGATTGGTACGGCGAGCGCAGCGCGAAGGAGTGGGCGTCGGCCTACGACGTTCCGCCGGTGCGTGAGAAGCGGCTGCTCAAGGAGCTCTTCACCGTCCGCAATCAAGGCCGGATGCAGGGCTGGGTGTTCAACCTGAGGCGCCCGAAATTCGCCGACCCCAGACTGCGCCGCGCCTTCAACTATGCTTTCGATTTCGAAGAGATGAACCGCGTGCTTTCGACCGGCGACTATCATCGCGATTCAAGCTATTTCGACGGCATCCCCGATTTGATGGCGACCGGCCTGCCGGAGGGCAAGGAGCTCGAGATCCTGGAGACGCTACGCGACAAGGTGCCGCCGGAAGTCTTCACGACGCCCTACAAGGATCCGGTCGGAGGCACGCCGGAAAACGTGCGCGCCAATCTGCGCGAGGCGACGCGGCTGTTGAAGGAAGCCGGCTTCGAGATCCGCGACCGCAAACTGGTGGATTCCTCAGGCCAGCCGTTCACGGTCGAGATCCTCGGCAACAGTGGCGATTCCGGCATGGAGCGGATCGCACTGTTCTACAAGCCGAGCCTGGAGCGCCTCGGCATCACCGTTAATCTGCGCGCCGTCGACACGGTGCAGTATCAGAACCGGGTGCGCGATTTCGATTTCGAGATGGTGACCCAGGTCTGGGGACAATCGATCTCGCCCGGCAACGAGCAGCGCGACAATTTCGGTTCGCAGGCGGCCGACCGGCCCGGCTCGAACAATCTTCCCGGCATCAAGAATCCGGCGGTCGATGCCATCATCGAACGCATCATCTTCGCCACCAGCCGCGCCGATCAGGTCGCCGCCGCGAAGGCGCTGGATCGGGTTTTGCTCTGGAACTTCTATCTTGTTCCACACTTCAATTACGACAAGCAGCGCTATGTCTATTGGGATCGCTTCAGCCATCCCGACCCGCTGCCGAAATACGCTGTTTCGGGATTCCCAAATCTTTGGTGGTACGACGCCGACAAGGCGGCCAAGCTCAAGCGTTCATAAAACTCAAGGATCCGCGCATGGCGCTATTCTCCCGTCGGCACGCACTCGGTCTCGGCATCGGTGCGTTGAGTGCTGCAGGCTTGCGTGCTGCGCCGGCAGTGGCCGACAACGGAACCGAGATGCACGGCATGTCGGTGTTCGGCGACCTGAAATATCCGGCGGATTTCAAGATCTTCGACTACGTCAATCCGAAGGCGCCGAAGGGCGGGGCGTTCTCAATGATCCCTTCGACCCGTGCCTACAACCAGTCCTTCTTTACGTTCAGTTCGTTCAACGCGTTCATCCTCAAGGGTGAAGGCGCGAAGGGCATGGAGATGACCTTCGATTCGTTGATGGCACGCGCGGGTGATGAGCCTGACGCGATGTACGGCCTGGCCGCAAGATCGGTCTCGATTTCTCCCGACAAGCTCACCTACCGCTTCACGATGCGGCCCGAGGCTCGCTTTCACGACGGCTCGAAACTGACTGCGCAGGATGTCGCGTTCTCGCTCAATACGCTGAAGGAGAAGGGGCATCCGTTGATCGTGGTGCAACTGCGCGATTTCGTGAAGGCCGAGGCGCCCGACGACGGCACCGTGATCGTGACCTTCGCGCCTAATCGCGCGCGCGACGTGCCGCTTTATGTTGCGGGTCTGCCGATCTTCTCGAAGGCCTATTACGCGAAGCGGCAGTTTGATGAGTCCACGCTCGAAGTTCCGCTGGGCTCCGGGCCGTACATGGTCGGCAAGTTCGAGGTCAATCGTTACGTCGAGTATAACCGCCTCAAGGATTGGTGGGCAGCCGACTTGCCGGTCAATCGCGGCAGTTACAATTTCGACACCGTGCGCTACGAGTTCTACCGTGATCGCGATGTCGCGTTCGAAGGCTTCACAGGCAAAAATTATCTGTTTCGCGAGGAATTCACGTCCCGTGTCTGGGCGACGCGGTACGATTTCCCGGCTATCAAGGACGGGCGGGTCAAGCGCGAGACATTGCCGGACGAAACACCGTCCGGTGGGCAGGGTTGGTTCATTAACACCCGTCTCGACAAGTTCAAAGACCCGCGCGTTCGCGAAGCGCTAATCTATGCCTTCGATTTCGAATGGACCAACAAGACCATCATGTACGACGCTTACGCGCGCAGCGTCTCGCCTTTCCAGAATTCGGACATGGTGGCTAGTGGACTACCTTCGCCCGAGGAATTGAAACTGCTCGAACCATTCCGCGGCCAAGTGCCGGATGAGGTGTTCGGCGAGCCCTTTGTGCCGCCGGTGTCGGATGGATCGGGACAGGACCGCGCATTGCTGCGAAAGGCGACGCAGTTGCTCAACGATGCAGGATGCGTCGTCAAGGATGGCAAGCGGCGATTGCCTAACGGCGACCCGCTTACGATCGAGTTCCTGCTAGATGAGCCGACTTTCCAGCCGCATCACGCCAGCTTCATCAAGAATCTCAAGCCGCTTGGCATCGATGCCAACATCAGGCAGATCGACGCAGTGCAGTATCGTGCGCGTGTTGAGGCTTTCGATTTTGAGGTGACGACCCAGCGTATATCCATGTCGGCGACGCCGGGTGACAGCCTGAGGCCTTACTTCTCGTCCCAGGCTGCGACTACCAAGGGCTCCTACAATCTGGCGGGCGTTGCCAACCCGGCGATCGACGCATTGATCGAAAAAGCTATCGCTGCCGAGACGCGGGCGGACTTAACCTTTGCCTGCCGCGCGCTCGATCGCGTCTTCCGTGCCGGCCGCTATTGGGTGCCACAATGGTATTCTAACAAGCACCGTGTCGCCTATTGGGACCAGTTCGGGCATCCGGAGAAGCCGGCGAAATATGCGGGCGTCGGCGCGCCCGACAACTGGTGGTATGATGCGGCCAAGGCCGCGAAGCTCGAGCAGGCGAAGTAGCCGATGAGCGCCTATATCGCCCGACGTATCTTCCTGATGCTGCCGACGCTGCTTGGCATCCTGTTCGTCTCCTTCGTGGTCGTGCAGTTTGCTCCCGGCGGTCCGGTCGAGCGCGTCATCGCGCAGATCAACGGCGCCGACACCGGCGGCACATCGCGCGTGTCGGGAGGCGGCGGCGATTTCGGCGCGCAGCGCGGCCAGGGCGCGGGCGCAGGCGCGGCCATCAACTCGAAATACCGCGGCGCGCAGGGGCTCGACCCGGATTTCATCAAGAAGCTCGAGGTGCAGTTCGGCTTCGACAAGCCGGCGCCGGAGCGGTTCGCGCTGATGGTCTGGAACTTCGCGCGGTTCGATTTCGGCAACAGCTATTTCCGCAGTGTCAGCGTGCTGCAGTTGATCAAGGAGAAGCTGCCGGTCTCGATGTCGCTCGGCATCTGGATGACGCTGCTGACCTATCTTATCTCGATCCCGCTCGGCATCCGCAAGGCGGTGCAGGACGGCTCGCGGTTCGATACCTGGACCTCGGCGGTGATCATCATCGGCTTTGCGATCCCGGGCTTCCTGTTCGCGATCCTCCTGATCGTGCTGTTTGCCGGCGGCTCATTCCTCAACATCTTCCCGCTGCGCGGCCTGACCTCGGACGGCTGGGCGCAATTCCCCTGGTACTGGAAGATTATCGACTATTTCTGGCACCTGACGCTGCCGCTGGTGTCGATGGCGCTCGGCGCCTTCGCCACCATGACCCTGCTGACCAAGAATTCGTTTCTCGACGAGATACGCAAGCAATATGTGATGACCGCGCGCGCCAAGGGTTGCAGCGAGCGCCAGGTGCTGTACGGCCACATCTTCCGCAACGCCATGCTGATCGTGATCGCAGGCTTCCCGGGCGCGTTCATTCACGCGTTCTTCTCCGGCTCGCTCTTGATCGAAACCATCTTCTCGCTCGACGGGCTCGGCCTGCTTGGCTTCGAGAGCGTGTTGAACCGCGACTATCCGGTGGTGTTCGGGACGTTGTTCATCTTCTCGCTGGTCGGACTGGTGGTCAATCTGCTCTCCGATCTCGCCTATATGTGGATCGATCCCAGGATCGACTTCGAAGCGCGGGAGGTCTGATGACGATGCTCGCGCCCCAGCCGGTCGAGACCACGACGCAATCGCCGCTCGGCGAAGCGGTGCCCGCCACGCACCACGCCTTTTCGCCGTCGCCGCTGAACAAGCGACGCTGGCAGAACTTCAAGGCCAATCGCCGCGGCTACTGGTCGTTCTGGATCTTCCTCGTGCTGTTCGTGGCGTCGCTGTTCGCCAATTTCATCGCCAACGACAAGCCGCTGATGGTCAAATATGATGGCCGCCTGTACTGGCCGGTGATCTTCACCTACGCCGAGACCACGTTCGGCGGCGACTTCGAGACCGCGGCCGATTATCGCGATCCCTATTTGCAGAAGCAGATCGCCGCCAAGGGCGGCAGCATGATCTGGCCGCCGATCCGCTACTCCTACGACAGCCGCAACCTCGACCCGCCGACGGCGGTGCCGTCGAAGCCGACCTGGCTGTTGACCGAAGAGCAGTGCAAGGACGTGGTGAAGCGCAAGGGCCTGACCGGCTGCCGCGACCTCGAATACAACTGGCTCGGCACCGACGATCAGGGCCGCGACGTGGTCGCGCGGCTGATCTACGGCTTCCGCATCTCGGTGCTGTTCGGCCTGACGCTGACCATCCTGTCCTCGATCATCGGCATCGCCGCGGGCGGCGTGCAGGGCTATTTCGGCGGCTGGACCGATCTCATCTTCCAGCGGCTGATCGAGATCTGGACCGCGATCCCCTCGCTCTATCTGCTGCTGATCATCTCGGCGGTGCTGCCGCCGGGCTTCTTCATCCTGCTCGGCATCCTCCTGCTATTCTCCTGGGTCTCGCTGGTCGGGCTGGTGCGCGCCGAGTTCCTGCGCGGCCGCAATTTCGAATACATCCAGGCGGCGCGCGCGCTTGGCGTCTCCAACGGCGTGATCATGTTCCGCCATCTGCTGCCGAACGCGATGGTCGCGACCATGACCTTCCTGCCCTTCATCGTCTCGTCCTCGGTGATGACGCTGACGGCGCTGGATTTCCTCGGCTTCGGCCTGCCGCCCGGCTCGCCCTCGCTCGGCGAGTTGCTGTCGCAGGGCAAGGCCAACGTGCAGGCGCCGTGGCTCGGCCTCACCGGCTTCTTCTCGGTCGCGATCATGCTGTCGCTCCTGATCTTCATCGGCGAAGCCGCGCGCGACGCCTTCGATCCACGCAAGACGTTCTCGAAGGGCTGAGGCATGGACGCGATCAACCAGCCTTTGCTCGATGTCCGCGACCTCTCGGTCGCTTTCGGCCGCTCGCTTGCGGTCGACGGCATCTCATTCTCGATCAAGCGCGGCGAGTGCGTCGCGCTGGTCGGTGAATCCGGTTCGGGAAAATCCGTCAGCGCGCTGTCGGTGCTGAAGCTGCTGCCCTATCCGACGGCCTCGCATCCCTCAGGCGCGATCCGCTTCCGCGGCCGCGACCTCCTGACCGCGTCCGATCAGCAGATGCGCGAGGTTCGCGGCAACGACATCTCGATCATCTTCCAGGAGCCGATGACCTCGCTCAATCCGCTCCAGACCATCGAGACCCAGATCGGCGAGATCCTGTCCCTGCACAGGGGCGTCAGTGGCGCGGCGGCGCGGGCGCGGACGCTGGAGCTATTGGGCCAGGTCGGCATCCCCGAGCCGGAGACCCGGCTCAAGAGCTATCCGCACCAATTGTCCGGCGGCCAGCGCCAACGCGTGATGATCGCGATGGCGCTCGCCAACGAGCCCGATCTGTTGATCGCGGACGAGCCGACCACCGCGCTTGACGTCACCGTGCAGGCGCAGATCCTGGCGCTGCTGGCCGAGATCCGCGCGCGGCTCGGCATGAGCCTGTTGTTCATCACCCACGACCTCGGCATCGTCCGCCGCATCGCCGACACGGTCTGCGTGATGAACAACGGCAAGATCGTCGAGCAGGGGCCGGTCGAGCAGGTCTTCACCGCGCCGAAGCACGCCTATACCCAGGCGCTGCTCGCGGCCGAGCCGAAGCCCGATCCGGCGCCGCCGCAGCCGGGCGCAGCGGTCGTGATGTCGGCGGACAATCTCAAGGTCTGGTTTCCGATCAGGCGCGGGCTGTTGCGCTCGACCGTCGGCCACATCAAGGCGGTCGATGGCGTCAGCCTCGCGGTGCGCAAGGGCGAGACGCTCGGCGTGGTCGGCGAATCCGGCTCCGGCAAGACCACACTCGGGCTCGCGCTGCTCCGGCTGATTTCGTCCGATGGTCCGATCGTTTTCCTCGGCAACGACATCCAGGGCCTGCGCTTCAAGCAGATGCGGCCGTTCCGCCGCGACATGCAGATCGTGTTCCAGGACCCGTTCGGCTCGCTCAGCCCGCGCATGTCGGTGGCCGACATCATTGCCGAGGGCCTTGAGGTGCACCAGAAGCAGCTGTCGCGCGAGGAGCGCGAGGCGCGGGTGATCAAGGCAATGAAGGATGTCGGGCTCGATCCGGACTGGCGCTTCCGCTATCCGCACGAATTCTCCGGCGGCCAGCGCCAGCGCATCTCGATCGCGCGCGCGGTCGTGCTGGAGCCGAACTTCGTCGTGCTGGACGAGCCGACCAGCGCGCTCGACATGCTGCTGCAGGCCCAGATGGTCGACCTGTTGCGCGACCTGCAGCGCAAGCGCGACCTCACCTACATGTTCATCTCGCACGATCTGCGTGTGGTCGCCTCGCTGGCGAGCCATCTGATCGTGATGAAATCGGGCAAGGTGGAGGAGGAGGGACCGGCCTCCGAGCTGTTCAAGAATCCGAAGAGCGACTACACCCGCGCGCTGTTCGCCGCCGCGTTCCGCATCGAAGCGGCCGGCGACGGGGCGGTAGCGACGTAGGCATCTTCGTCGTTCCACGTCATCCCCGCGCAACGGCTTTGCCGTTGTCGCTGGAGGTGCGAGCCTTGCGGCGCAATTGCGCCGCTGGGCGAGCCTCGAAGGGTGGCGTGGCCGGACTGGGGCCGTCCATCCTTCGAGACGCGCTTCGCGCTCCTCAGGATGACGGGAATGTATATTGCTCAAAGCCGCTTGATCGCCAGGACTTCGCTGCCGGCGGTCTTGATCCGCGCGATCGCAGCCTGCGTGTTCTCCACCACCGTTGCCATGTGATGCGCGTTGGCGTGCACGATCGTTGTCGCGTCGCGCACGATGGCGACATGGCCCTTCCAGAACATCAGGTCGCCGCGCTGCGGCTGCTTGGATTCCGCGACCGTCAATTCGCGGCCGAGGCTTTCCTGCTGCATGTCGCTGTCGCGCGGGCAGCCGGTGCCGGCGGCGGTCAGCGCGATCTGCACCAGGCCAGAGCAATCGATCCCGAGGCTCGATTTGCCGCCCCACAGATAGGGTGAGCCGACGAATTGCTCGGCGATCGCAACGAAATCACCTGCCATCGTGTCGAGCGGCGCGAGATGCCGGCGTGGCAGATGCCAGCCCTCGCGGGTCACCGCGAACGCACCGTCCTCGCGGACGATGGCGAGCTTTGTCCCCATCGCCAGTGCCTCGACCGGCGGCAGCTTGATCGACGGGCCCGGAAACGCCAGCGTGCGCAGCGCCGTGACCTTGTGCGTCGGGGCGGCGCCGGGCTTGGCCAGCGCGGCCTCGGGAATCCAGCCGACATAGCCGTCATCGGCGAGCTGGCCCCAGGCCCAGCCTTCGCCGTTGCGATCGTACACCGTGACGCGCTCGCCCCGGAGCGCCTGCGTCATCTGTTCGGCATCGCTCGCCGGCGCCTGGCGTAGCGGCGCGATGGCGTCGCCGACCTCGAGCACTTCGCCTTCGACGAAGCGCAACGCCTGGACCTTGCCCTCCAGATACTTCGCCGCGAGGTCGTCGCGGGCCGGTGTCAGACGGGGGTTATGCATAGCGCTGGCTCAGCAATTTGTAGATCGCGCGCGCCGCCTGGCACTCGCCGCCTTCGGGACGGCCGGGCTTTGCCGACGGCGTCCAGCCGTAGATGTCGACGTGCAGCCAGCTCCTCGCGTGCTCGACGAAGCGCTGCAGGAACAGCGCGCAGGTGATCGAGCCCGCGAAACCGCCTGACGGTGCGTTGGTGATGTCGGCGGTCTTGGAGTCGAGCCAGGCGTCGTAGGCCGGCCACAGCGGCATCCGCCACAACGGGTCGTTCTCGCTCCTCGCACAGGATGCGACGTCGCCGGCAAGCGCCTCGTCATTGGTGTAGAACGGCGGCAGATCCGGGCCCAGCGCCACCCGCGCGGCGCCGGTCAGCGTGCCCAGATCGACCAAAAGATCGGGCGTCTCCTCGTCGGCGAGCGCCAGCGCGTCGGCGAGCACCAGCCGCCCTTCGGCGTCGGTGTTGCCGATCTCGACGGTGATGCCCTTGCGCGACTTGAAGATGTCGAGCGGGCGGAACGCGTTGCCGGCAACCGCGTTCTCGACCGCCGGGATCAGCACGCGCAGCCGCAGCTTGAGCTTCGCGTCCATCACCATCTGGGCCAGCGCCAGCACATTGGCGGCACCGCCCATGTCCTTCTTCATGATGAGCATGCCGCTCGAAGGCTTGAGATCGAGCCCGCCGGTGTCGAAGCAGACGCCCTTGCCGACCAGCGTCACCTTCGGATGGGCGGGGTCGCCCCAGCTCAGCTCGATCAGCCGCGGCGACCGCGTCGACGCCATGCCGACGGCGTGGATCAGCGGGAAGTTCTGCGCGAGCTCGTCGCCATCGACGCAATTGAAGGCCGCACCGAACCGCGTCGCGAGGTCGCGCGCCACCTCGGCGAGCTCGGCCGGTCCCATGTCGTTGGACGGCGTGTTGATGAGGTCGCGCGCCAGCGCCGCGGCATCCGCCATCCGGGCGATCTCCGCCGTGTCGACGCCGTCGGGCGGCACCAGTCGGACTTCGGGAGCCTTGTTGGTGCGATAGCGGCCGAAGCGATAGCAGCCGAGCGCGAAGGCGAGCGCGGCAAGTCTGGTGTCGTGCGGTGCATTGGCGAAGCGGTAGACGCCCGGCGGCAGCAGGCCGGGCAGGGCGCCGGGCCGGAACGGATCGCGCGCCTTGTGGTCGGCGTCCTCGAGACCGAACAGCACCTGCGCGATGCCGCCGTCTGCCGCCGGCAGGACGAGCAATTTGCCGGGCTTGACCGCAAAGCCATTGGCCGCCGCGAACTGGCGCGCCGGCGCCGGCAGCTCGCCCTGAATCGCATCCCATGTCGCCTTGGTGACGAAGGTGATCGGCGTGGCGGCGGTCGTGGGCGCGGTCTCGAACACGGATGGCATGCGGCTCTCGGCTGTTCTGGCGTCGTTGGTGGGCTACTACACGGCTTTCGCCGCGGGTGGTAGCGCCCCAACGGTTCACGCGACGTGCAGGGCTGGAACCGGAGCGTTGGCTGCCGGCGCAGGCAGTTAACCAGACGTTAGGGTTAACAGTCTATTGCTGGCACGCTCGGCTGGAACCGTTCGCCCGATTTCGTGAGTCACAGTGCCATGTGTCGACAGTCCAATCTGACCCGGCATCTCGCTTCCGCAGCCCTTCTGGCGGCCCTGGCCGCAGGGCTTGGCGGTTGCCAGACCATGTCCGACGTGGCGGGATCGATCACGTCGCGCTCCGATCCCACGCCCGATGATTCGCGCCGGGCCGTCGAGGCCTATGGCGAGCGCTATCGCAAGAATCCCAAGGATGTCGCCGCCGCGGTCGCCTACGGCCAGGCCCTGCGCATGACCGGCCAGCGCTCGCAGGCCTGCGCCGTGCTCGAGCAGGCCACGATCGCCAATCCCGGCAACAAGGCGCTGCTCGCCGCCTACGGCCGCGCACTGGCTGACAACGGCAATTCGCAGGCTGCATTCGACGTGCTGAGCCGCGCGCACAGCCCGGACAATCCGGACTGGCGGATACTGTCGGTGCAGGGCACCACGCTCGACAAGATGAACCGGCACGAGGAGGCGCGGCGCTATTACGCCAGTGCGCTCAGGCTGGCTCCGGACGAGCCGTCGGTGCTGTCCAATCTCGGCCTGTCCTACATGCTGACCAAGGATTTGCCGAAGGCGGAAGAGACGCTGCGCCAGGCCTATGCCAGTGCTCGCGCCGACACCCGGATCCGGCAGAACCTTGCGCTGGTCGTCGGCCTGCAGGGCCGCTTCGCGGAGGCGGAAACAATCGTCAAGGCCGACCTGCCGTCGGATGAGGCCGCGGCCAACGTCGCCTATCTCCGCGACATGCTGAACCGCAAGGACGGGCCGCGGACCGCGTCGCGAGCGGCGCCCGTCGTCGCCAAGGACGACTAAACCAAACGCGGCAGCTCCACCTCCCCTTGAAAAGGGGAGGTCGCTTTGCTCGTGAGAGCAAAGCGGGTGGGATCATCTCTCCATGCGCACCGGCGTCTGCGGCCGACCCCCATCCCGACCTTCCCCCTTTCAGGGAAGGAGAAGACAGACCGTCATTTGGGCTATGCATACTCCAAACCTCCCCTTGAAAAGGGGAGGTCGCTTTGCTCGTGAGAGCAAAGCGGGGTGGGGATCATCTCTCCACGAGGAGCGGCGTCTGCGGCCGACCCCCATCCCGACCTTCCCCCTTTCAGGGGGAAGGAGAGAGGCAGCCGGCGCAAGCGAGGCAACTCAGTGCATCGTGGCGATCTTGATGTAGGACGGCCCGAGGATCACGATGAACAGGCAGGGCAGGAAGAACAGGATCATCGGCACCGTCAGCTTCGGCGGCAGTGCTGCGGCCTTCTTCTCGGCCTCGTTCATCCGCATGTCGCGGTTTTCCTGCGCCATCACGCGCAAGCTCTGGCCGAGCGGCGTGCCGTAGCGTTCGGATTGCTGCAAGGCCATGCACACCGACTTCACGCCTTCGAGGCCGGTGCGGCGCGCCAGGTTCTCGTAGGCGGTCTTGCGATCCTGCAAATAGGACAGTTCCGCGGTCGTCAGCGCAAATTCCTCCGACAGCGCGACCGATTGCCCGGCGATCTCGTTGGCCACTTTCCGGAACGCGACCTCGACCGACATGCCCGACTCGATGCAGATCAGCAGCAGATCGAGCGAATCCGGGAAGGCGCGCTTGATCTGGAGCTGGCGCTTGGCGATCGCGTTCTTCAGGAACAGCATCGGCGCCTGCAGGCCGGCATAGGCCGCGCCCACGCAAATGCCGATCTTGAGCGTGAGCGACCAGTTCGCGCCGGCAATGAAGAACGTATAGATGATCGCGCCGAGCAGCATCACGATCGGCGTCACCGCGCGGGCGAACAGGAAGGTGACGTAGGGAGCGTGGCCGCGATAGCCCGCCATCACCAGCTTCTCGAGCGCCGCTTCCTGGGCCAGCCATTTGGTGAGGTTGAGATCGTCCACCACCCGGGAGACGACCTGCTTCGGCGACTGCCGCAGCGCCACCTTCTCGGTCTTGGACAGACGTTCGCGCTCGCGCTGCCGCAGACGCTCGCGCTCGCTGGCGACCGCCTTCATGCGCTTGTTGAGATCGCCGCCGGCGAGCAGCGGCATCACCAGCGTGTAGACCGTCGCGCTTGCCGCGAAGAAGGCAAGCAGCATGGTCATGAACCTGACGTCGTGGAGCTTGGCGACCAGAAAATCAATCATGCTGCACCGTCAGAAATCGAAATTGATCATCTTCTTCATCACCAGCACGCCCATCGACATCCAGATCGCGCAGGCGACCAGCATGAGCTGGCCCATCGAATTCGTCCACAGCAGGGCGATGTAGTCCGGCGTCGTCAGGAACACGAGGATCATCACGATCGGCGGCAGTGAGCCGATGATGGCGGCGGAGGCCTTCGCTTCCATCGACATCGCCTGGATCTTCTCGGCCATCTTCTTGCGGTCGCGCAGCACCCTCGACAGGTTGCCGAGCGCTTCCGACAAATTGCCGCCGGACTTCTGCTGGATCGCGATCACGATGCCGAAGAAGTTGGCCTCCGGCAGCGGCATCCGCTCGTAGAGCCGGGAACAGGCTTCGCCGAGCGGCATGCCGATTGCCTGGGTCTCGATGATGGCGAGAAATTCGCTGCGCAGCGGCTCCGGCGCGTCGTTGACGACCGCCTTGAGCGATTCGAACAGCGGCAGGCCGGCCTTGATGCCGCGCACGATGACGTCGACGGCGTCAGGCAGCGCCTTCAGGAACGCCTTTTCCCGCCGCTTCTTCAGGAAGCCGAGCAGCCAGCGCGGCGCGCCGAGACCCATGGCAAAGCCGATGCCGGCCGCGCCGAGCATGCCGCCGCCGGCCAGGAACGCCGCGCCGAACCCGAACAGGCCGAGAGCGCCGGAAATCATCCAGAACTTCTGCTCCGACCACCCCAGTCCGGCCTGCGAGATCCGCACGCCGAGCGGGACCCTCTTGTCCTTCTGCCGCCGCGCCTCGAGCTCCTTCAACGATCCTTCGACCTGCTCGCGGCGGGAGCGTTGCGTGCGGTCTGCGTTTCGTGTCGTCGTGGGTTCGCTGCGCGCCACCGACGCGCGCCGCGACTCGGCCTTCTTCTCCCCCGAAAGGTAGGGATACAGGAAGACCCAGGCGATGCCGCCCACCGTCGTGGCGGCGAGGAAGGCGAGAGCCAGAGTTTGCATCTGCATCCTGCGTTCCCCTAGACCGGCGCCGGCGCGTCGGAGGCATCCAGCGCCGCCGCAAGCCGCTTCTCTTCATTGTAGTAGCGCGCACGTTCCCAGAAGCGCGGCCGGCCGATGCCGGTCGAGCGGTGCTTGCCGATGATCTTGCCGTTGGCGTCTTCTCCGACCACGTCGTAGAGGAAGACATCCTGGGTGATGATGGTATCGCCTTCCATGCCCATCACCTCGGTGATGTGGGTGATGCGGCGCGAACCGTCGCGCAGGCGCGCGGCCTGCACGATGATGTCGACCGAGGCGCAGATCATCTCGCGAATGGTGCGAGACGGAAGCGCGAAGCCGCCCATGGTGATCATGGATTCGCAACGCGACAGTGCTTCGCGCGGATTGTTGGCGTGCAGCGTGCCCATCGAGCCGTCGTGGCCGGTGTTCATGGCCTGCAACAGGTCGAACGCTTCGGGTCCGCGGACTTCGCCGACGATGATGCGCTCCGGGCGCATACGCAGGCAGTTGCGGACCAGTTCGCGCATCGTCACCTGGCCCTCGCCCTCGATGTTCGGCGGCCGGGTTTCCAGCCGCACCACATGCGGCTGCTGCAGCTGAAGCTCGGCTGCGTCTTCGCAGGTGATGATGCGTTCGTCGTGCTCGATATAGTTGGTCAGGCAGTTCAGCAGCGTGGTCTTGCCCGAGCCGGTGCCGCCGGAGATGATCACGTTGCAGCGGACGCGGCCGATGATCTGCAGGATGGTCGCCCCTTCGGGGGTGATCGCGCCGAACTTGACCAGCTGCTCCAGCGTCAGCTTGTCCTTCTTGAATTTGCGGATGGTGAGCGCGGGCCCGTCGATCGCCAGCGGCGGCACGATGGCGTTGACGCGCGAACCGTCGGCGAGGCGGGCGTCGCAGATCGGCGAGGATTCGTCGACGCGCCGGCCGACCTGGCTGACGATGCGCTGGCAGATGTTGAGCAGCTGCTGGTTGTCGCGAAAGCGGATGCCGGTGCGCTGGATCTTGCCGGCGACTTCGATGAACACGGTGCCTGCGCCGTTGACCATGATGTCGGCGATGTCGTCGCGTGACAGCAGCGGCTCCAGCGGGCCGTAGCCGAGCACGTCGTTGCAGATGTCGTCGAGCAGCTCCTCCTGCTCGGCGATCGACATCACGATGTTCTTGATCGCGATGATTTCGTTGACGATGTCGCGGATTTCCTCGCGCGCCGATTCGCTGTCCAGCTTGGCGAGCTGGGCAAGGTCGATCGCCTCGATCAGGGCGCCGAAGATCGTCGCCTTGACCTGGTAGTAGTTGTCCGAGCGGCGGGCTTCGACGGCGGGGGCAGGCGGTGGCTTGCTAGGCGCCAGCGGCGGCGACGAGATCGCCGGTGCGACGGACTCGCGCGACATCGCCGGCGTGCCGGCAGGCTCCGGCGTCTGAAACGCGGGCTTGGGTGCCCGCACGTCCCCATCGTTTCCGCTACGCTTACCAAACACGACGTCTTGACTCCACGCGGACCACTATTTGGACCGCAGCTTTTCGAGCAGGGGCGACAGGAAGGACCCCCTCGGCTTCTTGGTCTCGCCGCGGCCTGTCAGCCGCTGCGCCATCTGCAGAAACATCTCGACCGCGCGGTGATTGGCGGAAATCTCGGCGATCATCTGGCCGTTATTGGCGGCCGAACCGAAGATCTGCGGATCGAACGGGATGGCGGCGATCGGCTGGCTTTCGATCGCCTTGGCGAACTCGCCGGCCGCGATCTCGGGACGCTTCGGCACGCCGACCTGGTTGAGGCAGTACAGCGGCGCGCGGTCGTTGGGCCGCGAGGCCTTCAGCAGGTCGAACATGTTCTTGGCATTGCGCAGATTGGCGAGGTCGGGCGCCGCCACGATCAGGATGTCGTCGGCCGCGATCAACGCGCGCTTGGTCCAGCCGGACCATTGATGCGGCACGTCGAGCACGATGCAGGGCATCGTGGTCCGCAGCGTATCGAAGATCGCATCGAACGCCTCGGCGCCGAAATCGTAGACCTTGTCGAGCGTCGCCGGCGCCGCCAGCAGGCTCAGATGGTCGGTGCATTTCGACAGCAGGCGGTCGACGAAGGCGGTATCGACGCGGTCCGGCGAGAACACGGCGTCGGCGATGCCCTGCGCGGGATCCTGGTTGTAGTTGAGGCCGGCGGTGCCGAAGGCGAGGTCGAGGTCGGCGACCACGGAATCGAGCGCCAGATCGCGGGCAATCGCCCAGGCGACGTTGTGGGCGATGGTCGAGGCGCCGACACCGCCCTTGGCACCGACGACGGCGACGATGCGGCCGACCGCCTTGGCTTCTGGCGCGGAGAACAGGTTGCAGACCGCGCGCACCACGTCGATCGCATGGGCCGGCGCGATCACGTAGTCGCTGACGCCGCGGCGCACCAGCTCGCGATACAGCGTCACATCGTTGACGCGGCCGATCACGACCACACGGGTGCCGGCGTCGCACACTGTTGCGAGCTGATCGAGGCCGGCCAGGATGTCGCCGCGGCCCTCGGTCTCGAGGATGATGACGTTGGGCGTCGGCGCCGAGCGATAGGCCTCGATGGCGGCCGCCATGCCGCCCATCTGGATCTTGAGGTGAGCCTTGGCCAGCCGGCGATCCTCGCCCGCCGACTGCACGGCGGCAGCGGTCTCGACCGTTTCGCAGAACGCCTGGACCGAAACCCGTGGCGCCGGAGCAATATGGTCGTCCACGGCCTGCGGCGGGGCGTCCGTCTGCTCTTCGGAGTTTTGCTGCGCGTAGGTGATCATTTTCCTGTGTCGCTTAGCTTGGCCCTGTCGGACTCGGGATAACTCGTGGCGGTGGTGGTGCCCTTGCGATACTTGTCGAAGGCGATGTTACGACGCGACGTATAGGCAGGGGTCTCCGCGCGCGGCTGCACGAGGTCGGTCGGGTCTTCGACCATGGCTGCGAGGTTGCGCTGATTGGCGCAGCCGAAATTGTAGTACTGCTTGTTCTCGATGTAGGACCCGTTGTGGATCGACGGGCCGAGATCTTCCGGCCAGAGACCGCACGGCCCGGCGACCGCTTTCATCTTTGGATAGTTCACGCGGATCGCGGGCATCTGGCGCGGATCCTCGGGATGGTATTTGCGAACGAGGATCCCGCG
This sequence comes from Bradyrhizobium sp. USDA 4538, assembly GCF_024171045.1. Classification (NCBI taxonomy): domain Bacteria; kingdom Pseudomonadati; phylum Pseudomonadota; class Alphaproteobacteria; order Hyphomicrobiales; family Nitrobacteraceae; genus Bradyrhizobium; species Bradyrhizobium sp. USDA 4538. The sequence goes on along the minus strand of NZ_JALJZE010000001.1, from coordinate 2,864,369 downwards.
CGGCGGCACGCCGGCGGCGGCGAACGTGGCCTGGATCTCGCGCAGCGATTCCTGGGCGGTCCGTGCGTTCGGCGTGTCGGCGGGAACGTCGATGGTGACGGCGCCGGTCCCTTCGCGCATCCAGTCCTGCGCCATCCCCATCACCTCGGCGCGCTGCTCCGCAGTCAGGCCGCCGCGGCTGCGGCCGACGAAGACCACGATCGAGCGATCAGCCTCGGTGACCGCGATCGGATGGCGCTGGCGATAGTCGGCCGGTGCGTTCACCATCGCGAAACTGTTGTCGGCGGCGTGCTGGCAGGCGCCCAGCGTCATCGCGAGGCTGACGAGCGCTCCGGCGAGAGCGATGCCGCGCTGGTAACCGGCGGATGTCCTGGATGTGGTCTGTGTCATCGTCCGCCTCAGTCCGTAATGAAGCCGTAAGTGCCGCGGTAATTCCGCGCCGGCTCGGTGCGGCCGGGCACGCCGTAGACGCGATTGATGCTGCCGAGCAGGTCGGCCTGCGGATCGGACGCGTTGGCGAAGCCGTCATCCGGACGCGACAGGTCCTTCTGCGCCACCGCGCGAACGACATAGGGCGTCACCAGCACCATCATTTCGGTCTGGTTGTTGACGAAGTCCCGGCTGCGGAACAGCGTTCCGAGCACCGGCAGCGATGCCAGCCCGGGAAGGCCATTGATCGCCTGCTTGGTCTGGTCCTGGATCAGGCCGGCCATCGCCATCGAGCCGCCCGAGGGAATTTCCAGCGTGGTCTCGGCGCGCCGGGTCTTGATCGAGGGGATCGTCGTTCCGCCGGCGCCGCCGGTCAGCGAGTTCTCGGTCGAGACTTCCGACACTTCCGTCATCACGCGCAGGCTGATCCGTCCCTCGGTCAGCACCACGGGCGTGAAGTTGAGCGAAATGCCGAATTTCTTGAAGCTGACGGTCTGAACGCAATTCCCGATCGCGCCTCCCGTCGTCGTCTGACAGGTCACGCCGGTCGGAATTGGAAATTCGCCGCCCGAGATGAAGGTCGCCGATTCGCCGGAGATCGCAGTCAGGTTCGGCTCGGCGAGCGTCCGCACCACGCCTGCGCTTTCCATGGCGCGTAGCGTCGCCGACACCGATGGAGCGGCGCCGAACGATGTGGTGAGGGCGTTACCGGGCACCAGCGGTGCGTTGTTCGCCGTGAACGGGTTGTTGTTGGTGAACTTCACCACGGTGGTGCCGTAGTTGAGGTTCGCGGTGAGGTCGATACCGAGCTGCTTGATCAGGCTGCGCGAGACTTCAGCGACTGTCACCTTCAGCATCACCTGGTCGCGGCCGCGAACCGTGATGGAGTTCACGACCTTGTCGGCGCTGCCGACCAGCCGCGTGGCGATCTCGCCAGCCTGCTGCGCTTCGATCGGGCTCGCCGCGTTTCCGGTCAGCATGACGCCCTCGCCGACACCCTCGATCTGGATATCGGCATTCGGCAGCGCTGCGCGCAGGGCCGCGCGCACGCCGTTGAGGTCGCGCTTGACCGCGATGTCATAGGCCGCGATCTGCTGGCCGGCGGCGTCGAAGAACACGATGTTGGTCTGGCCGACCGTCGCGCCGATGATGTAGGCGCGTTGCGCCGAGCGGACCACGGCATTGGCGATCTTGGGATCGGCGACCAGCACGTCCTTGATGTCCCTCGGCAGATCGATCACCACCGATTTGCCGACGCCGAGTGAGAGGAAGCGGGCATTCATCTGGCCGTCGGCCGCGGCGGGAGCGGTGCGGTAGTCGCCCGCCACCACCGGCGTCAGTGCCGGGTTGAGCGTGAGCGCCGCGACGGCCGAGAACGACAATGCGCGGACCATGAAGGCCCGCATCGTCCGTTGAGTTGCCCCGCCCTTCATCACCTGTGTCCTCATGGTCACTTCTGCATCGTTGCCTGGTTGGCAACGCCAAAGCGGATGACGTTGATCGTCTCACCGCGTCTCTGGTGGTTGTCCTCGGTCCTGACGTCGGTCCCGTTGTTGTCGGCGATGCTGCGCAGCGCCAGCGACAGGACGCCGCTCTGGCGCGCGCGCGCCAGCGTCTCGGTCTGGTCAGGCTTCAGCTCCAGCGTCACCGTCTTGCCGATCAGTGCGTTGGTGCCGTCCTTCTCCTTCGGCGCCTGGTCGATCGCAAGGACGCGGATATTGGTCAGGATGACCTCGGAATTGACGATGTCGGCGCCGTTGCGGTCGGGATTCTTGTCCCGCTTCGACAGCAGGACGTCGACCCGGTCGTTCGGCAGGATGAAGCCGCCGGCACCGGTCTCGGGAGAGATTTCAGTCGATACCGCGCGCATGCCGGTCGGCAGGATCGCGGCCATGAAGCCGCTTCCGTCGGCCTTGACGAGCTTCTGCTCGCGGATCGGCTCGCCCTGGATGAACGGGGCGCGCGCGATCGAGCCGGTGACGTCCTTGATGGCGTCGGCGTGGCTGTCCTTGCGCATGAAGCTGGCGCTGGCGGTCGCCGCCGGCCAGGTCTGCCACTGCAGATCTTCGGCCTTCACTGCCTGGCCGAGGCCGATGTCGCTACGCGCGACCAGGATGTCGACGGTCGGCAGCTGCGCAACTGGCGGAGGAGCCGCCGGCTTGTCGTCGCTTCCGCTCGCCAAATAAAGCGCCGCAAGGCCGGCGCAGCCTGCAATTGCCAGGACCAGAATGCGGGCCTTATCCATTACGCTTCACTTTCCACATGACGCCGCGACGCTGCCGCCGCCGTGATGGGAGTTGACCAGCTATTCGTCAAAGCATGGTTAATGAGGCGTATCTAAATCGCCTTAACGGGCGGTTACCGCTGCTTTCTCAGCGCATGGCGAAGTGCGCGAGATCGATCGTCTTGATCCAGTCCGTCTCGGGATAGATCAGGAGGGCCCCAAGGGCGAGTGCGATGCCGTAGGGAATTCCGGTCTGCTTGTCGTGCAGGCGGCTGAGCCAGGCCTGGGACGCGAGCGGGTAGGGCAGCGGCCATTGCCGCAGCTGCAGCAAGAGCACGGTCAGCGCACCGCCGAACAGCGAGGCAAAGACCAGATAGGGCAGCAGGTGCTCGAACCCGAACCACAGGCTGGCGGCGGCCGCGACCTTGGCGTCTCCGCCGCCGACCCAGCCCATCGCGAACATGCCGAACGCCACCACCAGAACCAGCGCGCCTGCGCCGGCATGGGTGAGGATCTCGTGGACGCCCATCCCGGTCAGCGGCGCCAGGACAAAGAAGCCCGCCACCAGCGCCAGCGAAATCCGGTTCGGGATCGTCATGGTCAGGAGATCGCTCGCCGCCGCAAAGGCCATCAGGGCCGGAAACAGCATCAAGCGTGCGATGTCGAGGATCATGAATTCATGCCGTCAAGCTGGAGCTGCGGTCGAGACCCGACGCTAGCGGCCAATGGTGAACAATCGGAAAAGGATTGCCGGCACCTTCAACAGAGGCTGCCGATCGGCCCCCGACAAATAGCAAAGGTCCCGGGATTGCCGGGACCTTTGATGCGAATTCGTCGAAGCCGGCTTACTTCAGCGAGCCCGAGATCGAGTTGAAGGTACCCGAGAGCTTCGTGCCGACGCCGTTGACTGCAGCGATGATCGCGATGGCGATACCGGTGGCGATCAGGCCGTACTCGATGGCGGTCGCGCCCGATTCGTCCTTCACGAAGCGCGAAACGAGGTTCTTCATAAAATCACTCCTGTGTACACGTGGCTGGTCGAACTAGATTTGGTCTCGCCGGCGTTCTCAGCACCGTGACCATTGCGGCACCCTAGTGTTGGACGATTTCGGCGCAGTTAATTTGATCGCATAAACTCTGCGGGAACCCGCTGATGTTGCGCACAGTAAATTTGGCATTAAACGGTCCGCTCAAATTGCAGATTGTTGCTGCGACCCGGCGTCCGGCGCCTATTCACGGCTCCTTAAGCGCACATCTATACCCATGGGGCTTTCGTAGTATGAGGCTGCCATGTCCACCCTTCCGATCGAAGTCATCGAGATGCTCGGCCAGACGATGATGAGGGTGGTGCCGATCACGATCGGCCTCGCGCTGTTCTTCACGGTGCTGACCCACTTCTGGGCCTGCAATCCCGGCAAGCCGTGGTGGCAGAAGCGCGAGCTGGTCACGGACATCTGCTACTGGTTCTTCGTGCCGGTATTCGCCCGCGTGCTGCGGATCGGGCTGCTGGTGGTGGGCGCGGCCGCGGTGTTCGATGTGCACGGTGCCGACGAGCTGATCTCGTTCTACGAGAACGGACACGGCCCGCTGGCGCAGCTGCCGCTCTGGCTGCAATCGATCATCTTCCTGGTCGCCTCCGACTTCATGCTGTATTGGCTGCACCGGATGTTTCACGGCGGCGGCTTCTGGAAGTACCACGCCATTCATCATTCCTCCGAGGATCTCGAATGGATCTCGGCGGCGCGCTTCCATCCCGTCAATCTGCTGATCGGCACGATCTCGGTCGATGTGATCCTGTTGATGGCCGGCATCTCGCCGAACATCATGCTGTGGGTCGGTCCCTTCACCACATTCCATTCCGCCTTCGTGCACGCCAACCTGAACTGGACGCTCGGCCCGTTCAAATATGTGATCGCCACGCCGGTGTTCCATCGCTGGCATCACACCGCGCTCGAGGAGGGTGGCGACACCAATTTCGCCGGCACGTTTCCGCTCTGGGACATTCTGTTCGGGACATTCCGCATGCCCGAAGGCAAGCTTCCGGATGATTACGGCGTCGACGCCGAGCAGGGCGTGCCGGCCGAAATCGGCGGACAGCTGGCCTATCCGTTCCGTCATTGACCGGACCGCGCGTGCATGAGTGCTGAGACCGCAACCGTCCCACAGGCGCGGGCCTCGGTGTTCGCCGAAGTCCCGGCCTGGTTCTGGATGGCGTGCGGCGTCTATGCGTTGCTGCTGGTCGTCGGCGACAGGCTGCTCGCCGATTCCGACACCTACTGGCAGATTGCCGTCGGCCGGTGGATCCTCGACCACCGCGCATTGCCGTCGGTCGATATCTATTCCTTCACCAAAGCGGGTGAGCCTTGGGTGTCGTCGTCGTGGCTGGCGCAGGTCCTGTTCGCGAAGGCCTACGACCTTGCCGGGTGGACCGGGCCTGCGGTGCTGGCCGCGGCCTGCGGTGCCGCCACCTTCGCGCTGCTCACCGCCATCCTCAGCCGCGCGCTGCCGGCGATCTACGCCAGCCTGATCGCGCTGGCGGCGCTGGTGCTGACATGCGCGCATCTGCTGGCCCGTCCGCATGTGCTTGCGCTGCCGATCATGATGGTCTGGGCGAACGGCATGATGGTCGCCAGCGAACGCCGCGAGGCCCCCTCGTTCTGGCTGCTGCCGTTGATCGCGCTCTGGGCCAATCTGCATGGCGGCTTTCTGTTTGGCCTGGTGCTGGCCGGCGCCTTCGCGCTCGATGCGCTGTGGAACGCCGCGCCGGCGCAAAGATTGCCGCTGGCGCTGCGCTGGGCCGCATTCGGCCTCGGCGCGCTGGCCGCGTGCTGCGTGACGCCCTATGGCTGGGGAACGATCCTCGCCTCGCTCAGAATTCTCAGCCTCGGTGAACTGCTGCATCTCATCACGGAGTGGATGCCGGCGAGTTTCAGCCACGTCGATGCATTCGAGCTGACCATTCTCGGCCTGATCGGGGGGGCGCTCTATTGCGGGGTGAAGCTGCCGCTGCCGCGGATCGCCCTGGCGCTGGGCCTGCTGCACATGGCGCTATCCCATGTCAGGAATCTCGAGCTCTTCGCCCTGTTGTTGCCGCTGGCCGCGCTGACGCCGGTGGCAACCCAGTTCGGCCTGCGTGCCGCAAGCGTGGCCCGGCTGAAGGCCACGCCGGCCGCGGTGCTCATCGCCGCGCTCTGCGCCTCGACCTGGTTCATTGCGGCGCGTCGGGACATGTCGCCGCCGACGATCCATTCGCCCGCTGCCGCCGTCGACGCGCTGAAGGCGCACAACGTGCAGCGCGTGCTCAATGATCTGCAGTTCGGCGGCTATCTGATCTGGCGCCAGGTGCCGGTGTTCGTCGACGGCCGTGCCGAGCTTTACGGCGAGAAATTCGAGATGGCGTATTACCGTGCGCTCCAGCTCAAGGACGTCAACGGCTTCCTCGACCTGCTCAAGACCTACAGAATCGATGCGGTGATGCTCGATCCGGCAACGCCCGCCTCCAAGTTTCTCGATCACATCGATGGATGGCAGCGCCTCTACGCCGACGATCGCGTGGTGGTGCATGTGCGTGGTGCCGGCTAGGCGGCGGTCCCCGCGGGGGCGTTTTTCCGCGGGATCACCGGGCCGTTGGTCGATCCGTTCCAGAAGTCGTGACATCCGCGCAATTCAGCGGTCGATTTTTGCTCTTCTTAAATGAATTGCCGTCAGATTTGCCTACGTCGGGCGCCGGTCCGCTGCGTATCGCTTTTGCCGGCTTGTTAACGTCCCGGGGTAAGGTATGTCGTTTCAATTCCAGCGTATTGGCGCCGTCGCGCGCATTGGATTCATCTCGCTGGCCGCAGCCGTTCTGCTGTGGCCCGCATTCGCAACGGCCGCGCCGGATCCGGACCGGATTGCGGTCAATGTCGATCAGGCCAAGCTCGTCAAGCTGCCCGGCGGCATCTCCACCATCGTGGTCGGCAATCCGCTGATCGCCGACGTCACCCTGCAGAATGGCGGCGTTGTCGTCGTGACCGGCAAGGGCTACGGCGCGACCAACTTCATCGCACTCGATCGCACCGGCCAGGTGCTGGTGGATCGCCAGATCCAGGTCGAAGGTCCGACCGACCAGCTTGTCACCGTCTATCGCGGCGTCGATCGTGAGACCTACAGCTGCATGCCGGTCTGCCAGCGCCGCATCACCCTCGGCGACGGCGAGACCTACTTCAAGTCGACCATGGACCAGGCCGGCTCGCTCAACAGCCAGGCCTCCGGCTCGGGCGCGGCCGCGAAGCCGCAGAACTAGCGCGTGTCCGCGCCGGCGTTTCACACGCCGGCGCAGCCGCCTGCCGCAGGCGGTTCATCCGACATGGTTAAGAAAGGCCTGACGGATCGGGTCGCCCTGTCTCGATCCGGCGAAATACTTCGACAATGAGTCTTGGGTAGTTGTTGCCGCCATGTTGATCCGGGGTCGTTGATGCCGCTGCCCGCTCATTCTTTCGCGCGCCTCCTCCATCGCTTTCGCCGAAACCGCCGTGGCGCGACCGCGGTCGAATTCGCGATGGTCGCGCCGCTGTTTTTCGGACTGCTGTTTGCGATCATCGAAGTGGCGATGATCTTCTTTGCGAGCCAGGTGCTGGAGACGGTGACGCAGGATTCGGCGCGCATGATCATGACCGGTCAGGCGCAGGGCGCCAGCTATACCCAGCAGCAGTTCAAGGACTTCGTCTGCGGCCAGGTCAACCCGCTGTTCGATTGCGCCAACGGCATATCGGTCGACGTGCGCAGCTACCCCGCGGCGACGGGCTTCAGCAGCGTCAACATCGCGCCTCCAATCGATTCCAACAACGCATTCATTCCGGCCATGAAATGGTGTCCCGGCAAGGACGGCGACGTCGTGGTGGTCCGGCTGTTCTATCAGTGGCCGCTGTTCGTCACCAAGCTTGGCTTCAATGTCGCCAACCTCGCCAATGGCAAGCGGCTGCTGACCGCGACCGCGACATTCAAGAACGAGCCATCCGGGACCGCCGGGGCGACATGCTCATGAGCAACGTCATGAAAACCCAGGCAGCGGCCTTGCTGCGCTCCGTCGTGGCCCTGTGCAATGACCGCCGGGGCCTTGCCGCCGTCGAGTTCGCTTTCGTCCTGCCGCTGATGCTGGTGCTGTTCTTCGGCACCGTCGAGTTTTCATCCGGTGTCGCGGTCGACCGCAAGGTCACGCTTATGGCGCGCGCCGCGTCGGACCTGACCTCGCAGTCGACGCAGGTGGTGGATGCCGACCTGCAGAACTTCTTCAGTGCCAGCGTCGGCATCATGACGCCGTACGATCCGACGCCGACCAAGGTCACCTTGTCGGAAATCTACGTCGATGCCTCGAAGGTCGCGCGGATCCAGTGGAGCAAGGCGGGGGTGATGGCCACGGGCGCCACCCAGGCCACATTGACGGCCTCGAGCCGCAGCCAGGGTGATGTCGTGACCAGCGTCGTTCCGGCGGCGCTGCTGGTTGCGGGCACATATCTGATCTTCAGCGAAGTCAGCTACAAATACGTTCCGACGGTCGGCTATGTGATGGCCAAGAGCGGCATCAATCTCACCGATGTCGCCTTCACAAGGCCGCGGCAGTCGGTTTGCGTGTTCTACGCCCCGACGTCTGCCACGATGCCGACGACCTGCTCGACCTATTAGAGCGTTTTCGAGCGAAGTGGATACCGGTTCGCGTGGAGAAAACGCGTCAAAACAAGAATCTAGAGCCCCGTTCCGATTCCATCGGAACGGGAAAAGCTCTAGAGCTTTCGAACGACGCGGACGCCGGTTGGCAATCCAGACAAAAAGGGCCGCACCCGAAGGTGCGGCCCTTGATGCTTTAGCGACAATTTCCTGGAGCTTCGCGCTCCCGGGAAATCGGCTTATCCGGCGGCGCGCAGATTGTCGGCCGAGGATTTGCCGGAACGGCGGTCAGCCACGATCTCGTAGGAGATCTTCTGGCCTTCACGCAGAGTGCCAAGGCCGGCGCGCTCGACTGCACTGATGTGCACGAACACGTCGTTCCCGCCTTCATCCGGCTGGATGAAGCCGTAGCCCTTGGTCGCGTTAAACCACTTCACGGTTCCCATGCTCACGTGGGTAGTCCCTTCTCAGATATACAAGTTCAAGACCCGCTGATCGGCGGGGTGGTGAGATCGAATTTTTGGAAGGGTCGTCAGCGTCTGAACCGGCTGTACCGGTATTGGCTAATGTCGTCCGGCCGAAAATCGATGGGTAGGATATTATTCGATAGAAGGCTTCAAAACAATCCTGAAAACAATCCTGACGTGCGCGATTTTTTGGCCGGCGCAGCCGCCGGCCAATTGTGCGCAGGACATCAGGACGTCATGCCCGCAGCGGTTGCAATACCCCGCTTATCGGCGGCGGAACTGGCCGCCGCGCTGGGCTCCGCCCCGCGGCGGGCCGCCGGGCGCGCCGCTCGGACGTTCGTCCTTGTGCCGGAAGATCAGGCGCCCCTTTTCGAGATCGTAGGGCGACATTTCGATCGTAACGCGGTCGCCGGCCAGCGTCTTGATGCGGTTTTTCTTCATCTTGCCGGCGGTGTAGGCGACGATCTCGTGCCCGGCATCGAGTTGCACCCGGTAACGAGCGTCGGGGAGGATTTCGGTCACCAGTCCTTCGAACTGGATCAGCTCTTCCTTAGCCATATGTTTCTCCAGATCGAGCGACGGCTAGTGCTTCGGTCGGTTGTTGCGGTTGGATTGCGGATTCGGCCGGCTCTCGCGATGCAAGAAGGCGACGCCCTGAATGCCTTCGCTGTTGCCGGCCTGCGACGGACGCGGCGACTCGCCCCGGCTCGTCTGCGGCGCGCCATTATTACCACCTCGACGGCGGCGGCGGCGAGGGCCTTTTGCGCCCGGAGCAGCCTCATTCCCACGGACATTATGCGCACGGGGCGCAGAGCGGCCGCCCCGGTGCGGGTGGGTGGCCTGCGCCGGCGCGGCGGCCTCGCGGCCGCCCTGTGTGCGGCGGTCTTCCCGCGGCACGGTAATCCGGATCAGCCGCTCGATATCGCGCAGATAGCCCATCTCCTCGGCACCGGCGATCAGCGAGATCGCGACGCCGTCGGCGCCGGCGCGCGCCGTGCGGCCGATGCGGTGGACGTAGGTCTCCGGGATATTGGGCAGGTCGAAATTCACCACGTGGCTGACGCCGTCGACGTCGATGCCGCGGGCGGCGATATCGGTCGCCACCAGCGTGCGGATCTCGCCGGAACGGAACGCCGCCAGCGTGCGCTCGCGGTGGTTCTGCGACTTGTTGCCGTGGATCGCATTGGCCTCGATGCCGGCCTTGGCAAGGCTTTTCACCACCTTGTCGGCGCCGTGCTTGGTGCGGGTGAAGACCAGGGCGCGGTTGACCGGCTCCTGCTTCAGCAACTGGGCGAGAACCGTCGGCTTGGCCGCGAAATCGACCTGGATCGCGCGCTGGGCGATGCGATCCACCGTCGAGGCCACCGGCGTCACCGCCACGCGGGCCGGGTCGCGCAGCATCGCCTCGGCGAGCTCGGCGATGTCCTTGGGCATGGTGGCCGAGAAGAACAGCGTCTGGCGCCGGATCGGCAGCTTGGCGACGATTTTCCGGATGTCGTTGATGAACCCCATGTCGAGCATGCGGTCGGCTTCATCGAGCACCAGGAACTCGACCTGGTTGAGCTTCAGGCCGTTGCTCTGCACGAGATCGAGCAGGCGGCCGGGGGTGGCGACCAGCACCTCGACGCCCTGCATCAGGGAACGGACCTGGCGGCCCATCGGCACGCCGCCGATGGCGAGCGTCGAGGACAGCCGGATGTGGCGGCCATAGGTGTTGAAACTGTCGAGGATCTGCCCGGACAGCTCGCGGGTCGGCGAGAGCACCAGCACGCGGCAGCTCTTGGGCTGCGGGCGCACGCGGTTCTCGAGCAGCCGGTGCAGGATCGGCAGCGCGAAGGAGGCGGTCTTGCCGGTGCCGGTCTGGGCGATGCCGACGACGTCGCGGCCGGCAAGGGCTAGCGGGATGGTCTGGGCCTGGATGGGGGTCGGCGTGAGATAATTTTCTTCTCGGAGCGCGCGGGCGATGGGATCGGCGAGGCCGAAATCCTGAAAGGAGGTCAAAAGGTGGTTCTTTCCATAAAAGCCGTCGTCGTCCCGGCCCATATCGGCCGGAAGCGTGTGAAGGCATTCGGGGACACCCGCGTGTCTGGGGCGTCAAGCTGGGTTAGCTGAAAGGCGAGCCAGAAGCCGCTTGGGGCAGCTTGAACACGCAGCTCGCGAAGGCACCGCGACTCTCGCGGGCATGGCGAGGATATGGACCAGGAACTGGGCGGTTTCAAGATGAGATTGCCGTCTTTGGTGCCCGGAGTTCGCTGAACCATCGCGCAAACTGTCACAAATCGATGCCGGAAATTTAGCCAAGGCGGCGATTTTGCCTACAAAATAATCTGATTGCTCTTTCGGCAGTCAAGTTGGCGGCTCAATGATTGAGCAGTCGGCTTCCGTATTTGCCCGGAACCGATGAAATTATCTAACCGGTTCATCGGCTTACAGGGGCTGCGCACCGTGGCACAGTTCTTGCGATTCCCTTAACCGCAGGCGGCCAAGCGGCCGTTCGCAGCGTTCCACGCCTGCGTCAGGGAGACGACATTTCATGCTTACTCAGCTTTCTCACAAAATAACGACGATGACCCGCCGCCGCGCGCTCGCGGCGACGGCCGGCCTGGTTTTGGGTCTGGCTGCGTCCTCGTCCCTCGCGCCCGCGCAAGCGGCCGACGACACCATCAAGGTTGGCATCCTTCACTCGCTGTCGGGCACCATGGCCATCAGCGAAACCACGCTGAAGGACACGATCCTTTTCCTGATCGACGAGCAGAACAAGAAGGGCGGCGTGCTCGGCAAGAAGCTCGAGCCCGTCGTGGTCGACCCCGCCTCGAACTGGCCGCTGTTCGCCGAAAAGGCCCGCGAGTTGATCACCAAGGACAAGGTCGCGGTCGTGTTCGGCTGCTGGACCTCGGTGTCGCGCAAATCCGTGCTCCCGGTGTTCAAGGAGCTGAACAACATCCTGTTCTACCCGGTACAGTATGAGGGCGAGGAGTCCGAGCGCAACGTGTTCTACACCGGCGCGGCGCCGAACCAGCAGGCGATCCCGGCGGTCGACTATCTGATGAAGGAAGAGAAGGTGAAGCGCTGGGTGCTGGCCGGCACCGACTACGTCTATCCGCGCACCACCAACAAGATCCTGGAAGCCTATCTGAAGTCGAAGGGCGTCGCCCAGGACGACATCATGATCAACTACACGCCGTTCGGTCACTCTGACTGGCAGACGATCGTGGCCGACATCAAGAAGTTCGGCTCGGCCGGCAAGAAGACCGCGGTGGTCTCCACCATCAACGGCGACGCCAACGTTCCGTTCTACAAGGAGCTCGGCAACCAGGGCATCAAGGCGACCGAGATCCCGGTGGTCGCGTTCTCGGTCGGCGAGGAAGAGCTCGCCGGCATCGACACCAAGCCGCTGCTCGGCCATCTCGCCGCCTGGAACTACTTCGAGTCGATCAAGACCCCGGCGAACGAGAAGTTCATCAAGGAGTGGCAGGCCTACACCAAGAACCCGAAGCGCGTGACCAACGATCCCATGGAAGCGCACTACATCGGCTTCAACATGTGGGTGAAGGCGGTCGAGAAGGTGAAGTCGACCGATCCGGACAAGGTGATCGATGCGCTTCCCGGCATCGAGGCGCCGAACCTGACCGGCGGCGTGTCGCAGATGCTGCCGAACCACCACATCACCAAGCCGGTGTTCATCGGCGAGATCAAGGGCAACGGCCAGTTCGACGTGGTCTGGAAGACCCCGGGCCTGGTGGCCGGCGACGCCTGGTCGAAGGAGCTCGAAGGCTCCAAGGACCTGATCGGCGATTGGGTCGGCAAGAAGTGCGGCAACTTCAACACCAAGACCAACAAGTGCGGCGGCCAGGGCTCCTGACAATAGGGCTCCTGACAATAGGGCTCCTGACAACAGGGCTCCTGAGCTCCTGACCTGATCGACGACACAACACAACCATCCAAGAACCTGGAGAAGGCGGCACAGCTCGCCGCCTTCTCCTCACACTCCTGCCGGGGTACTGACGTGTTCGCCAATTGTATTGATCGTTTTCGTGCGCTGTTTCTCTCGATCCTGCTGCTGAGCTGCCTTGCTGTGCCGGCGCTGGCTGGTCCGTTCGAGGATTCGGTCGCCAAATTCGCCAATGACGAGTTCTCCGACACCGAGGCTGCGATCGGTGAGGTCGCCGCGTCGGGCAATGCGCTGGCCTCGCCCATCATCAGCGCGCTGCAGGACGGCCGGCTCTCGGCCGATCCCGACAGCAAGAAGGTCTTCATCACGCGGACCGACGGCAAGATCGTCGACGCCGCCACGGGTGCTGCCGTCGACAAGCTGCCTGACAACGCCGCCGCCGTCCGCCTCAACAACCGCCTGCGCCGCACCGTGGAGGCTGCGCTCGGCGGCCTGACGCTGCTGTCGCCGGATCCGGCCAAACGCCTCGCCGCCGCGCAGTCGGTGTTCAAGAGCCACGAGGAGAATTTGCTGCCGACGGTGGAGGCTGCGCTCGCCAAGGAGAACGTCAAGTCGGTCAAGCAGGCCTTCGCCGAGGCGCGCGCCGCCATCATCCTGTTCAAGTCGGACGCATCCGACAGCGACAAGCTCGACGCCGTCGCCGTGGTCAAGGCGCGCGGCGATCAGGAGGCGCTGGCGCTGCTCACCGGCCTCGGCGCCGACCAGCCGCCGCTGGTTGCCAACGCGGCCGCAAGCGCGGTGTCCTCGATCCAGAGCAATCTGGCGATGTGGTCGATGGTGCAGAATGCCTGGTACGGCCTATCACTCGGCTCGGTGCTGCTGCTCGCCGCGATTGGGCTTGCCATCACCTTCGGCGTGATGGGCGTCATCAACATGGCGCATGGCGAGATGGTGATGCTCGGGGCCTACACCACCTTCGTGGTGCAGGAGGTGATCCGCAGCCGCTATCCTGCGCTGTTCGACTATTCGCTGCTGATCGCGGTGCCGCTCGCCTTCCTGGTCGCCGGCTTGATCGGTGTCGTGATCGAGCGCACCATCATCCGCTTCCTCTACGGCCGTCCGCTGGAGACGCTGCTCGCGACTTGGGGCCTGTCGCTGGTGTTGCAGCAGGCGGTGCGCACCGCGTTCGGTCCGACCAACCGCGAGGTCGGCAACCCCTCCTGGATGAGCGGTGCCTTTGAGCTCGGCCAGATCACCATCACCTATAACCGGCTCTGGATCCTCTGCTTCACGCTCGCGGTGTTTGCCATCCTGCTGGCGATGCTGCGCTACACCGCGCTCGGACTCGAGATGCGCGCGGTGACCCAGAACCGCCGCATGGCGGCCTCGATGGGGATCGCCACCTCGCGCGTCGACGCGCTGACCTTTGGTCTCGGCTCGGGGATCGCCGGCATTGCCGGCGTGGCGCTGTCGCAGATCGACAATGTCAGCCCGAATCTCGGCCAGAGCTACATCATCGACAGCTTCATGGTCGTGGTGTTCGGCGGCGTCGGCAATCTCTGGGGCACGCTGGTCGGCGCCTTCACGCTCGGCATCGCCAACAAGTTCCTCGAGCCTGTCGCGGGCGCGGTGCTCGGCAAGATCGCGATCCTGGTGCTGATCATCCTGTTCATCCAGAAGCGGCCGCGCGGCCTGTTCGCGCTCAAGGGTCGGGCGGTGGAAGCATGACGCCGCACATCCTCACCCGTTCGCTCGATCGCGCCGCGACCGCGTTCGTCCTGATCGTCGCCGCGATCGGCGTGCTGATCCCGTTGTCGAACCTGCTGCTGCCGCAGGGCTCGATGTTCCAGGTGCCGACCTATCTGGTCGCGTTGTGGGGCAAATATGTCTGCTACGCCATCCTCGCGCTCTCGATCGATCTGATCTGGGGCTATTGCGGCATCCTCTCGCTCGGCCACGGGGCGTTCTTCGCGCTCGGCGGGTACGCGATGGGCATGTACCTGATGCGCCAGATCGGCAGCCGCGGCGTCTACGGCAATCCGATCCTGCCCGACTTCATGGTGTTCCTGAACTGGAGCAAGCTGCCCTGGTACTGGTACGGCTTCGACAAGTTCTGGTTTGCCGCGCTGATGGTGCTGCTGGTGCCGGGTCTGCTCGCCTTCTGCTTCGGCTGGCTCGCCTTTCGCTCGCGCGTCACCGGCGTGTATCTGTCGATCATCACGCAGGCGATGACCTATGCGCTGCTGCTGGCGTTCTTCCGCAACGATTTCGGCTTCGGCGGCAATAACGGGCTGACCGACTTCAAGGACATCATCGGCTTCAACGTGCAGGCCGAAGGCACCCGCGCGGCGCTGTTCCTGCTGAGCTGCCTTGCGCTGATCATCGCGTTCCTGATCTGCCGCGCGATCGTGACCTCGAAGCTCGGCAAGGTCCTGATCGCCGTGCGTGACGCCGAAAGCCGGACCCGTTTCCTCGGCTATCGTGTCGAATCCTACAAGCTGTTCGTGTTCACGCTGTCGGCGTGCATGGCCGGCGTTGCCGGTGCACTCTATGTGCCGCAGGTCGGCATCATCAATCCGAGCGAGTTCGCGCCCGCCAACTCGATCGAGGCGGTGATCTGGGTCGCGGTCGGCGGCCGCGGCACGCTGGTCGGCGCGGCGCTCGGCGCCGTCGTCGTCAACTACGCCAAGACGTTCTTCACCTCGGGGCCGCTCGCACCGTACTGGCTGTTCATGCTGGGCGCGCTGTTCATCCTGGTCACGCTGCTGTTGCCCAAGGGCATCGTCGGTACCTTCGACGCCTGGTGGAAGCCGCTGAAAGCGCGGCGCAACTCACCCGACGCCGAGAGTGCCGCGCGCGAAGACGGCATCGGCGCACCGAACCCGGCGGAGTAGGCAGATGAACGTCATGGATACCCGCGCCACTTCGGCCATGCTCTACCTCGACGGCGTGCACGTCTCGTTCGACGGTTTCCACGCCATCAACAATCTGTCGCTGGCGCTCGAGCCCGGCGAGATGCGCGCCATCATCGGCCCGAACGGCGCCGGCAAGACCACGATGATGGACATCATCACCGGCAAGACCAAACCCGACGAGGGCACGGTGCTGTTCGACGGCACCGTCGACCTGACCCGGCTCGACGAGACCCGTATCGCCGAGCTCGGCATCGGTCGCAAATTCCAGAAGCCGACGGTGTTCGAGAGCCAGACCGTGCAGGACAATCTGCTGCTCGCGCTCAATGTCGATCATTCCGTGTGCGGCACGCTGTTCTGGCGCGGCAGCAAGGCTGAGTCCGAGCGCATCGACAAGGTGCTCGAGACCATCCGCCTGACCGATGCGCGCAACCGCCTCGCCGGCAGTCTGTCGCACGGCCAGAAGCAGTGGCTCGAGATCGGCATGTTGCTGGCGCAGGACCCGAAGGTGCTGCTGGTCGACGAGCCGGTCGCCGGCATGACCGATGTCGAGACCCATCTGACCGCGGAGCTCCTGAAGGAGATCAACAGGAATCACACCATCATGGTGGTCGAGCATGACATGACCTTCGTGCGCGAGCTCGGCGTCAAGGTGACCTGCCTGCATGAGGGCTCGGTGCTCGCCGAAGGTTCGATCGACCAGGTGTCGTCGAACGAGCGCGTGGTCGAAGTGTATCTGGGGCGCTAGCGCGATGCTGAAGATCGACAACATCAATCTCTATTACGGTGCGGCGCAGGCGCTGCGCGGCGTGTCGCTGACCGCCGAGCCGGGCAAGGTCACCTGCGTGCTCGGCCGCAACGGCGTCGGCAAGACCTCGCTGCTGCGCGCGATGGTCGGCCAGTATCCGATCGCCTCCGGCACGATCAATTTCGACGGCAAGGACATCACCGCGCTAAAGCCCTATGAGCGGGCGCGTCGCGGCATCGGCTTCGTGCCGCAGGGCCGCGAGATCTTTCCGCTGCTGACGGTGGAAGAGAACCTGAAGACCGGCTTCGGTCCGCTCAAGCGCGAAGACCGCAACATTCCCGACGACGTGTTCTCGCTGTTTCCGGTGTTGGAGACCATGCTGGGCCGCCGCGGCGGCGACCTTTCCGGCGGCCAGCAGCAGCAGCTCGCGATCGGCCGGGCGCTGGTGATGCGGCCGAAGCTCCTGCTGCTCGACGAGCCGACCGAGGGCATTCAACCCTCGATCATCAAGGATATCGGCCGCGCCATCTCCTATCTGCGCAACCTCGGCAACATCGCGATCGTGCTGGTCGAACAATATCTCGACTTTGCCTGCGAACTCGGCGACAGTTTTGCCGTAATGGACCGGGGTGCGGTGAAATATGCCTGCGACCGCGCAAGCCTCGATCCCGCCGAGATCAGCCGCCAGATGGCGCTGTGAACAGGATGTGAGCCGCCTGTTGTGGCGCGCGAAGGGAGCGTCGGGGGAATGCGGACCGGGATCGCAGGCGCGGCAGCGGCGACGTTTGCGGCAAACCGCGCCCAGGGTGCTGTCAGGTTCGGCGTGCATCTGAAAGACGGCGCCACCCGCCGCGGCGACCTGCATGAGTCCGGCTCGCTGCGCGTCCGCTTCCCATCGCCGGAGGACGACGGTCTCTCGGCCATGTTCGTCAACACCGCCGGCGGCATTGCCGGCGGGGACCGCTTCGAGATCGCGGTCGCGGCCGGCGAGGGCGCGCGTTTGACGCTGACCACCGCGGCGGCTGAGAAAGTCTACCGTGCACCGGCAGCGGCGGCACGGCTCGACATCGCGCTGACCGTTGCCGCAGGCGCGCATCTTGCCTGGCTGCCGCAGGAAACCATCCTGTTCGACCATGCCCGCATTCACCGCGGCTTCGACATCGACCTTGCCGAGGGTGCCTCGCTCCTGCTCTGCGAGATCGTGGTGTTCGGCCGCGCCGCGATGGGCGAGACCATGCGCCACGGCGAGTTCGTCGACCGCTGGCGGATGCGCCGTGGCGGCCGGCTGGTGTTTGCCGAGACCATCCGCCTCGACGGCGAGATCGGCGAGAAGCTCGCGCGACCCGCGATCGCGGGCGGCGGCTGCGCGATCGGCACGGCGTTGATCGTGCCGGGCGACGAGGCCTTGGTCGAGCGCATCCGCGAGGCGTCGGAAAGCTTCGGCGGCGAAGTCGGTATCTCCGCCTGGAATGGCTTTGCAATGGCCCGCTTCTGTGCCCAAGATGCGGCCCGGCTGCGGGCCGACATGATGACGGTGCTCGGCCGCGCCTCCACTGTCCCGCTGCCGCGGCTGTGGCTCAACTAAACCTTTCAAGAACGATCAGAGTGCTCGCATGAATTTGTCTCCCCGCGAAAAGGACAAGCTCCTGGTATCGATGGCGGCCATGGTGGCGCGGCGCCGGCTCGAGCGCGGCGTCAAGCTGAACCATCCGGAAGCGGTGGCGTTGATCACCGACTTCATCGTCGAGGGCGCGCGTGATGGGCGCACCGTCGCCGAGCTGATGCAGGCCGGTGCCAAGGTCCTGACCCGCGCGCAGGTGATGGATGGCATCCCGGAGATGATCCACGACATCCAGGTCGAGGCGACATTCGCCGACGGGACAAAGCTCGTCACCGTGCACGAGCCGATCCGATAGCCACGAGCGTCATTCCGGGGCGGCCGGAGCGGCCGAACCCGGAATCCAGAGATTGTTGATCGAGATTCCGGGTTCGATGCTGCGCATCGCCCCGGAATGACAGGAGAGACGAATGATCCCCGGCGAACTCTTCATCAAGGACGGCGAGATCGAGCTCAATGCCGGCCGCAAGACCGTGACGCTCTCGGTCGCCAACACCGGCGACCGCCCGATCCAGGTCGGCTCGCATTACCACTTCTTCGAGACCAACCCGGCGCTGAAATTCGACCGCAAGAAAGCCCGCGGCATGCGCCTCGACATCGCCGCCGGCACCGCCGTCCGCTTCGAACCCGGCCAGACCCGCGACGTCCAGCTCGTCGCACTCGCCGGCAAGCGCGTGATCTACGGCTTTCGCGCCGAGGTGAAGGGGAAGCTGTAGCGCCATGCTTCCCGCTGTCCGCATGGTCTCCGAAGCTGCCGAGCTTGCCGCGCACCGTCATAACGGGATGGCGCGCAAGGGGCGGGGGAGTGAGCCTTACATCAACCATCTCGCCGAGGTCGCGAATCTGCTCGCGCAGGTCACTAACGGCACCGATGCCGAACTGGTGGCTGCCGGCTGGCTGCACGACACCATCGAGGACACCGAGACCACGCGCGAGGAGCTCGCGCAGAAGTTCAGCGCGCGCGTTGCCGATCTCGTTGTCGAGTGCACCGATGACATGAGCCTGCCAAAGCCTGCCCGCCGGCAAAAGCAGATCGAGGATGCTCCGCACAAATCTCCCGGTGCAAAGCTGATCAAGATCGCCGACAAGATCAGCAATATCGGCGCGCGGATCGTGCCGCATCCGAGCAAGGACGAGCGCGATGATCTCGCCGACTATGCGGCCTGGGCCGACAAGGTCGTTGCCGGTTGCCGGGGCATCAATCCGCGGCTCGACCGCATTTTCGACGACACGATTGCGCGTGCCAAGGCCGCGCTGGCTGAAACTGGGGGCTGACATGTCCGTGAAGATCAAGCGTTCCGTCTATGCCGACATGTTCGGTCCAACCACCGGTGACAGGGTTCGGCTTGCCGACACCGATCTGATCATCGAGGTCGAGAAGGATCTCACCACCTATGGCGAGGAGGTGAAGTTCGGCGGCGGCAAGGTGATCCGCGACGGCATGGGGCAGTCGCAGGTGACCAACGCGCAAGGCGCGGCGGATACCGTGATCACCAACGCGCTGATCGTCGATCACTGGGGCATCGTCAAGGCCGACGTCGCGATCAAGGAGGGCATGATCGCGGCGATCGGCAAGGCCGGTAATCCCGACATCCAGCCCAATGTCACCATCGTCATCGGTCCCGGCACCGACGTGATCGCCGGCGAAGGCAAGATCCTCACCGCCGGCGGTTTCGACAGCCACATCCATTTCATCTGCCCGCAGCAGATCGAGCACGCGCTGATGTCTGGCGTCACCTCGATGTTAGGGGGCGGCACCGGCCCCTCGCACGGCACCTTCGCCACCACCTGCACGCCGGGTCCGTGGCACATGGGGCGGATGATCCAGTCGTTCGACGCCTTCCCGGTCAATCTCGGCATTTCGGGCAAGGGCAACGCCTCGCGTCCGGCGGCGCTGGTCGAGATGATCAAGGGCGGCGCCTGCGCGCTGAAGCTGCACGAGGACTGGGGCACCACGCCGTCTGCCATCGATACCTGTCTCTCGGTGGCCGACGACTACGACGTCCAGGTGATGCTGCATTCGGACACGCTGAACGAATCCGGCTTCGTCGAGGATACGGTGAAGGCGTTCAAGGGCCGCACCATCCATGCCTTCCACACCGAAGGTGCCGGCGGCGGCCACGCACCGGATATCATCAAGATTGCCGGGCTGAAGAACGTGCTGCCGTCCTCGACCAATCCGACGCGGCCGTTCACCCGCAATACTATCGACGAGCATCTCGACATGCTGATGGTGTGCCATCACCTCGATCCGTCGATCGCCGAAGACCTCGCCTTCGCCGAGAGCCGGATCCGCAAGGAGACCATCGCCGCCGAGGATATCCTGCACGACCTCGGCGCGCTCTCGATGATGTCGTCGGACTCGCAGGCGATGGGCCGGTTGGGTGAGGTCATCATCCGCACCTGGCAGACCGCCGACAAGATGAAGAAGCAGCGCGGGTCGCTGCCGCAGGACAAGGGCAACGACAACGACAATTTCCGCGTCAAGCGCTACATCGCCAAATACACCATCAACCCCGCGATTGCGCACGGCGTGTCGAAGCTGATCGGCTCCGTCGAGAAGGGCAAGATGGCCGACCTCGTGCTGTGGTCGCCGGCGTTCTTCGGCGTCAAGCCGGATTGCATCATCAAGGGCGGCTCGATCGTGGCGGCGCCGATGGGCGATCCCAACGCCTCGATCCCGACGCCGCAGCCGGTGCATTACCAGCCGATGTTCGCCGCCTTCGGCAAATCGCTCACCGCATCCTCGGTGGTGTTCACCTCGAAGGCCGCGGCGAGCGGCGGTCTCGCCCGCAAGCTCGGCACAGCCAAGAAGCTCTATGCGGTGCAGAACACCCGCGGCAAGATCTCCAAGAAGAGCATGATCCACAACGACGCGACGCCCGAGATCGAGGTCGATCCCGAGACCTATGAGGTACGCGCAGACGGCGAGCTGCTGACCTGCGCGCCGGCCGAGGTGCTGCCCATGGCACAGCGCTATTTTATGTTCTAAAACCCGTCCCGGTAACCAGAGCGTTTTCGAGCGAAGTGGATTTCCGGTTCGCGGAAAGAAAACGCGTCAAAACAAGACTCAAGCCAAAACAGAAAACCGGGAGGAACTTCCGTGATTTACGTCGTTGCTACGCTGACCATCAAGCCCGAGACCCGCGCCGAATTCATTGCTGCGGCGACGGCCTGCATCAAGGAAACCCGCAAGGAGCCCGGCAACATCGCTTACGATCTGCATGAGAGCGTCACCGACCACAGCAAGATGGTGTTCGTCGAGCAGTGGGAGAACGCGGAGGCGCTGGTGCCGCATCGCACCGCCGAGCACATGAAGACGTTCGGCCGGGTCGCGGTGAAATGCATGGCCGCGCCGCCGAAGATCGAGGTGATCACGCCCGAGAAGGTCGACGTCCGCTAACGAGAAAAAGAAGGGAGATAATCCATGATCTATGTCATCGCCACCACGCCGATGAAGCCGGAGAACAAGGACGACTTCATCAAGGGGCACAAGGCCTGCACGGTCGAGACCCGCAAGGAGAAGGGTTGCATCTCCTATGACGGCAATGTCAGCGTCAACGATCCCAACCTCTATGTGGTGGTCGAGCGCTGGGAGAGCCGCGAGGATCTCAACGGCCATGCCAGGGCGCCGCACATGAAGGTATGGCGCGAATATTCCGCTAACATGAAGACCGGGCCGACGGTGATCGAGATCATCAGCGACGCCAAGGTCGAGAAGCTCTGAGGCATCGATGATCCGCGCCACCAAGGTCCTGGGACAGCACCGCTGGAAGGAAGCGCCAGCCGATACCGTCGTGCTAGGTTTTGACGACCGGCACCGGCGGCGGATGGTGATGTCAGGGACGCGCGGGCTCGAATTCCTGCTTGATCTCGAAAACGCCGTCGCGCTGCGCGGCGGCGATGCGCTGGTGCTGGAGGACGGCCGCCTCGTCGAGGTGGTCGCAGCTCCCGAGCCGCTGGCGGAAATCCGGGGCAGCGATCCGCATCATCTGATCCGGGTCGCCTGGCATCTCGGCAACCGTCATCTGCCGACGCAGATCATGCCGAAGGGATTGCGCATCCGCAGGGATCATGTGATCGAGGCGATGGTGAAGGGGTTAGGGGCCCGTGTGATCGAGATTGAGGCGCCGTTCGATCCCGAGGGCGGCGCCTATGCCGAGCATGCGCATGCCGACGAGCACGCGCATGGTCACACCGGGCACGATCATGCCCACAGCCATGCCCATGATCACGGCCACCACCATGGCCATGATCATGGGCCTGACCATGACCACGACCATCATCATGATGAGCATTGCGAGCATGCTCATCATCACCACGACCACTCCCATGCTCATGACCACAAATGAGCCTGATCCCGCCGCGCTGCGCGGCGGGATGGCGGAGGACGAGGCGGCCGCGCTGTACCGGCTGATGACATGGCTGTCGCCGTCCTTTCCGGTGGGGGCGTTCGCCTATTCCAGCGGCATCGAATGGGCGGTCGAGGCCGGCGACATCACGGATGCCGCGTCGCTGCGCGGCTGGCTCGCCGCGATGCTTTCCGACGGCAGCGGATTTTGCGACGCTGTGTTTCTCGCGCAGAGTTTTCGTGCGGCGTTGCAGCCCAATCATGCCGGGCTGGAGCAGGTCGCCGAGCTTGCCGCGGCCTTCGTGCCGTCGCGCGAGCGGCAGCTCGAGACCACGACGCAGGGGCGCGCCTTCATCGAGATCGCCCGTGCCGCGTGGAATTCGCCCGGCCTCGACGCGATGATTGCGGCTTGCAACGGCCCTGTCGTCTACCCCGTCGCGGTCGGCATCGTCAGCGCTGCACACGGTATTCGGCTTGCGCCGGCGCTGCACGCCTTCCTGCATGCCGTGCTCTCGAACTGGATTTCCGCGGGCAGCCGGCTGATCCCGCTTGGGCAGACCGACAGTCAGCGCGTGCTGGCCGGTCTCGAGCCGGTCGTGGCAGCAACCGCGGCGCGGGCCAATGCGGCCTCGCTCGACGATCTCGGCGGCGCGACCTTTCGCGCCGATCTCGCAAGCCTGCGTCACGAGACGCAATACACGAGGCTGTTCCGGTCATGATGCATCCTCCGCTGTCGTCCCTGCGAAAGCAGGGACCCATAACCACAGGGGGTGGTTGTTGCGGATGGTGTCGGCCACTGGACCCGGTTGAGGGATCACGCGGTATGGGTCCCGGCTTTCGCCGGGACGACAATAGAGGGACTTGTTGATATGCCCACTTCCCACGGCCCACTTCGTGTCGGCGTCGGCGGCCCGGTCGGCTCCGGCAAGACCGCGCTGATGGACCTGCTCTGCAAGTCGATGCGCGAGCGCTACGACATCGCCGCGATCACCAACGACATCTACACCAAATGGGATGCCGAGTTTCTGGTGCGCTCCGGTTCGCTGACGCCGGACCGCATCGCCGGTGTCGAGACCGGCGGCTGTCCGCATACTGCGATCCGCGAGGACGCTTCGATGAATCTCGCCGCGGTCGCCGACATGCGGGCAAAATTCCCCGACCTCGATCTGGTACTGATCGAATCCGGCGGCGACAATCTGGCGGCGACCTTCTCGCCGGAATTGGCCGATCTGACGATCTACGTCATCGACGTTGCCGCCGGCGACAAGATCCCCTCCAAGGGCGGCCCCGGCATCACGCGATCCGACCTCCTGGTGATCAACAAGATCGATCTCGCACCCCATGTCGGTGCGTCACTCGAGAAGATGGACACCGACGCCAGGCGGATGCGCGGCGAGCGGCCCTTCGTGATGACCAACCTGAAGAAGAGCGACGGCCTCGATCGCATCATCAGCTTCATTGAGACCAAGGGCGGCCTTCGGTCGCAGGGCAAGGTCAAGGCGGGTTAGGCCAGCTAGACGTTAATCATTGTGGCAGGGTCGGCCAGTCCCGTCATCCCCGCGCAAAGGCTTCGCCTTTGTCGCTGGAGGTGCGAGCGGAGCGAGCCTCGAAGGATGTACGGCCACGGGTGGGGCCGTTCACCCTTCGAGACGCGCGTGCTGCGCTCCTCAGGGTGACGGTGAACGAGCGAGTGCGCGCACCCGCCGCAAAAAAGCTGCGCAATCGCCGGAACAATTTCCAACTTTGCCGATTAGCAACCTTTGGCGCCGCCAAAGACCGCCGGGTGGCGTCGTCGTTAATGCTGCCGACCGGCTCCTGTTGCGGACCGATGATCGCTATTCCATATTCCTTTGCGGCGGGCTTTCATCGCATCCTGATTTGTCGCCGCCCTTGCAGAAGCCAGATGACTTCCGTCCCCTTTCGCCACCCCCTGATTGCCGAGTAAGCGTGTGGTTCGACTGGGCTTCATCGTTGCCTTGATTGCACTGATCGGAGTTCTGCTCTCCGGTCTTGCCGCCTATCGGGTGCACGATCAGGAGCTCGCGATCGACGGCATCGCGCTGGCGCGGGCGATCGACGTCCACGCCAGCCTGGTGCAGGACCGCCTGACCGAGCGCGAGCTGCTGGCGCGGGTCGCCTCGGGGCTGTTCCGGGCGCCGTCGATGGTGAAGGCCAACATGCTGCAGCCGCTGCGCTCGGCGATCTACGCCTTCAAGACCGATTTCGTCGTCGCCGCCTGGATCGCGCGGCTCAAGCCGGACGAGCTCGCCGCGGCGGAGGCCGAGCTGAAGGCCAACGGCTTCACCAATCCGACCATCCGGGATTTCGACGACCAGGCGCTCGACCTCAAGGCGCTCGACAAGCCGATCAACGTGCTGATGGACGTCGAGCCGCGCAATCCGGAGACCTTGAGCATTCCGGGCCGCGCCTTCGACCACCACTCGGTGGTGGGCCCGATGCTGGCGCGGGCGATGGCCAACGCCAAGCCTGTGGCCTCCGACCCGGTGCCGCTGTTGCGGCAGAACGGCCCGGTCGGGGTCGTGCTCGCCGCGCCGGTGTTCCAGGAGGGCGCGTCCGAGCCGGCCGGCTTCATCACCTTCTCCTATGAGCTGTCGTCGCTGATGCTGACCAACGATGACAGCTCGCTGTTCGCGGTGGCGTTGAAGGATCCGCGCGACTCCAACGACGAGTTCACCGCCAACGAGCAGGGCATCGTCAGCTCGCGCGCGGTGCGCCAGGACGGTCCGCTGCCGTCGATGGTGCGCACGGTGACGTTCGGCGGCCGTGACTGGTCGCTCGACTATTACGCCAAGAGCAACGCCACGGTGCGTGCGCAGCAGACCGCGACCATCGTCGCGGCGATCGGCCTCGCGCTGACCGGCATCGTCTGCGGCCTGTTCGGCTATGTCGCCTATAACAATTTGCGCCTCAGCCGCGAGATCGAGGTCCGCATCGGATTCGAGCGCCGGTTGACCGCCGTGATCGACGAGCTCAACCATCGCGTCAAGAACATCCTCGCGGTGATCCAGTCGATCGTGACCCGCACGCTGCGGCACGGCGCCGATATCGATGTCGCGCGCGAACTCTTGATCGGGCGCATCCATGCGATGTCGAACGTCGTCACGCTGCTCAGCGAGAGCCAGTGGCAGGGCGTCAAGCTGAAGGGCCTGTTCGAATCGCGCGCGATCCCGCATGCCGACCGGATCGCGGTGAACGGTCCCGACATCACGGTCAGCGCCCGCGCCGCCCAATCGCTGTCGCTGCTGTTCTTCGAGCTCGCCTCGCATTCCGACGAAGGGCTGTCGCTGGTCGGCAAGCACCCGCACATCGTCGCCAATTGGGAGGTCGTCGGCGAGGATGCGGACTCGGTCTTTCATTTCCGCTGGGAAGAGTTCAACACCAGCCAGGCGACGCGGCGAGCCGACAGTGATTTCGGCCTGATCCTGCTCGACCGCGTCGCGCCCGAGGCGCTCGGCGGCACCGCGAAGCGCTATTTCACCGACGTCTCCTATGTCTATGAACTGACCGCGCCGATGGACACCGTCGTCGACATGACCGAGCGCGACCGCACCGAGCAGTTCTCCGCGCCGCTGCGCCCGGTGAAGAAGTAGCGGCTGCCTCAGGTTGTGTGATCGGATCGACGCGCGGATTGATCGAAATCACGCGCGCAAGCATGCGCCGGCGTCATCGTGACCAATGCCCACTATCAGTAATAGACCGCAACCGATTGTTAAAACTTCGTTGAACATGCTTGGGCATATACCGAGCAGGATACCGTCTGAGGACCCCGATGAGGCTTTGGGTCAGCCTGACCTTGCTCGCGGCAGTTTTGCCGGTAGGGCTGTCGCTTGCCTTGACTCCGGCAGCGCCGCCCGGCGACCCTGCGACAATCCGTGCCAGCTATCGGAGGCCGGACGTCGTTCCGTTCCCGAGCAGCAATCCCTATTCGGAGGCGAAATCCGCGCTTGGGCAACTGCTGTTCTTCGATCCGCTGCTGTCGAGGTCAAAGACACACTCCTGCGCGAGTTGCCACAGGCCATCCCTTTCATGGGCCGACGGCCTTTCGCGCGCCATCGGTGAGGATCCCAAGGGCCTGCCGATCCGCTCGCCGACGTTGATCGATGTGGCCTTCTTCGAGCCGCTGGGATGGGACGGCAAGTTCAGGGATCTGGAATCCGTTGCGTTCGGGCCGATCCTAAGTCCGGCGAACCTGAACATGACCGAGCCGGAATTGATTGCGCGACTTTCGGCGATCCCCGGCTATGTCGATGCCTTCGCCCACGCATTCGGAGACGGCGCGATCACGCGGCCGAGGATCGAGGCGTCATTGGCGACCTTCGAGCGCTCCATCGTCGCAGGCGAGGCTCCGTTCGACCGTTGGATCAAGGGCGACGACACCGCCATCAGCAAATCAGCCCAGCACGGCTTTGAGCTTTTCAACGGCAAGGCACGTTGCTCGGCTTGCCACAGCGGCCCGTCGTTTTCCGACGGATCCTTCCAGGATATCGGCACCGCCAAGGGCCATGACATCGGGCGCGGCCGTTTCTTTCCGACCTCGGCGAAGCTGAAATATGCGTTCAAGACGCCGACATTGCGCGACGTCGCGCGCCGCGCGCCCTATATGCACGACGGATCGGTGGCAACGCTGGAAGATGTCATCGAGCTTTACAACAAGGGTGGGATCGATCGGCCGAGCCGATCGCCCGACATCAAGCCGCTGTCCCTGACGGCAGACGAGAAGAACGACCTTATCGCCTTCCTGCAAACCCTGACCGCGACGGCCCCGCCGGTGGCAGGCGTCCCCAAACTGCCGCGCTGACCTCGGCTCAACGCGGTTCAGAACGAGGTTCGTTTCAGGACAGGTGCGGCAGCGCCGCGCCCAGGAGGCCGAGCCCCACGATCACGAATGCGCCCGCGCAGGTCTCGAGGGTCGCTGCGCGCACAGCGGACGATCTTGTCAAATAGGCGAGGGCCGACCCAACCCCGATACTTACGACGCTCAACGCTCCGAACACTGTACCGGCCTCCCGATCCGATTTGTCCGGATTTCACTACGACAGTTGAATTGAGCTCCCGTGCCGGAATTAGCTAAAATTTGAGGGAACCGGCTGTAAAGACTGCACTAAGGGACAGGCCGGGGGCTCGCCCGCCACGATTAACCACAATGCAACCACGGGGTGTCCCGGCAGGCGCAAAGCTTAAAATTTGATATAAGTTAAACAAGTCCTTAAGTGTGTGGGCGGTTGGTTCAATGTTTAGTGGATGGGCGCGAGATACCGTCTCGGCGGTGCGCTCCTTTTTCGCCACGTGCCTTGCAGCGGTTCTGTTTTGTGTCGTCGCCGCGCGCAGTGCCGAGGCACATGTCAAATGGTTTTGTGCCTACGATGTCGCCGGTCAGCCCCGCGGACTCGAGAATGTCCTTTGCCTGGATTTCGAGCTGCTGCTCGGCGTCGCCATCTTCTGGCTGTTTGCGGGTTGCCTGATCGAGCCCACCTCGCTGGGTGACGCCACGATCCGGGTCATGGACCGTGTCACCGAGGGACTGCGGCTGCGCACCGAATTGATGATGCGCGCCGTGTGCGGGTTCTTCTTCATCTCGATCTGGGCCGTGGGCGGCATCCTGCTGACGCCCGAGTTGAAGACGACGTCGCCGTATGTCGGCGCGCTGCAGCTTGCGATCGCTGCCGGGATGCTGTCACGACGCACGCTGCCGCTGTCGGCGGCGGGGATGGTGGTCCTGTTCGGGATCGGTGTGCGCGACTACGGTGTCTTTCACCTCGCCGATTACCCGATCTTTCTCGGTGTTGCCGCCTATTTTGCGCTGGTTGGGCTGAACAAGGATTTGTTCGGAATCCGGCCGATCGACGTGATGCGCTACGCCGCCGCGGTGACGTTGATGTGGGCCTCGGTCGAAAAATGGGCCTATCCGGAGTGGAGCTTCCCGCTGCTGATCGAGCATTCCGCGATGACGCTGGGCTTCGACAACGAGTTCTACATGCGCGCCGCCGGCATGGTGGAATTCACGCTTGCCTTTGCCTTGATCTGGACGCCGCTGATCCGGCGCTGCGCCGCAACCGTGCTGACGGGGATGTTCATCAGCGCGTGCTTCGAATTCGGCAAGATCGACACGATCGGACACTCGGCAATCATCGCTGTCCTGCTAGCGATTGTCGCCGACAACAAGGTGTTGTCGCGCGACCGTCGTGCGCCGTGGCTCGCCCCGGTCGCGCTCTGTGCCGCGCTGTCGGTGACCTTGTTTGTCTATTATTTCGGCCACGCTGCGATCTTCAAGACGTCGGTCCTGTAGATCGCCGCCGCCTGGGGCGGCTATTTGGCGACGTGGACGGCGAGCTTCATCTTCGGGTGAATGCCGCACAGCACGGTGTAGTCGCCGGGCACCG
Source organism: Bradyrhizobium sp. USDA 4538 (assembly GCF_024171045.1). NCBI lineage: Bacteria > Pseudomonadati > Pseudomonadota > Alphaproteobacteria > Hyphomicrobiales > Nitrobacteraceae > Bradyrhizobium > Bradyrhizobium sp. USDA 4538. The sequence continues at coordinate 2,835,681 of NZ_JALJZE010000001.1, read as the reverse complement.
AGAAGGTGACGTCGAACTTGCTGCCCGGCTGCTGGTCACCCGAGTCGAAGCTGAACGTATCAGTGCTCAAATAAGCGTGATGCAGCAGTTCGCCGTCATCGTTAACGAACCGTAAAACCTCACCCCGCTTGATCGAGATCTGCGCGGGTTTGAATTCACGATCCTTCTGCGAAATGACATAAGGGGCTGCGCCCAAAGCTGCTCCAATAAGCGCTCCAGTGACGATCGCCGCCGCAAACGGCAGGCGGCCGAACTGGCCCAGGCGCAAGGCGCGCAACAAGCCTGACTGCATGAGACCCCCGCTGAACCTCGAACACCAAATATCGGGCTATCCCGGGCTGCAAATGTGGCTCCCGGATCACCTGTAAGGGTGATTATCGCCAGCTGATCTTAACGATTTCAGCATGAGTTCCAGTCACTACTAAAGCAATTTTGAGCAGACAGTTATTTTCCGCAGTGCTGCGCGTTTCTGCGTAGCTTGAGTATCGAGCACTACGGCGAAACGCGGGCATGGACAGCCTATTTGGCAACCTCAAGGTAAAGAGCGGCGCGGCCTTTCGGTTCGCAACCGTCCGCCTTTCGCGTCTTGCCCTGACCAAGGGTTCGATCCGCAGCCAGATTCTGATTTTTTGCCTTGCGATGAGCGCCGTTGCGGTCGCCCTCGGCGGGTACTCCATCCTCGGCATCCGCCATGCCGGCGATCTGGTGGCCAAGACGTTCGACGAATCCCTTATGTCGATCAACTATGCACGCGCGGCCGGTGCGGATTTCGCCGCGATGCGGGTCGCCTCGTCGCAACGCCTGCTGACCACGGATCCGGAGATTCGCGCCAATCTCGATGGCCAGATTGAAAAGCTCGCGAAGACGCTCTCGGAAGACCTGGCGATTGCTGCCGATCGGTCGCAATCCTCGCGCGCTGCGCAAGCCGCCGCTAAGGTTCAGGAAGCCGCCGACGCCTGGATGGCGCTGCACCGGCGCGCGATCGGATCGTCCACGGAGGGCAGCGCGGCGGCCGATCCGCGCGCACCGGGTGCGACGGTCGGCGATGTCGATCGCTACTCCAAGATTGTCAGTCAGCAGGTCGAGCTGCTGGTCAATTATACGGCCGGCGATGGCTTCCTGTTCAGGCAAAAGGCGCTCTCGACGATCAAGCGGGACCTGCAGCTCAACGTGGCCGGGCTGACCGTCGCGCTGTTTCTGTCGGCGCTGTTTTCGTGGCTGCTGGCGCGCCGCATTATCGGGCCGGTCGCGATCGCATCGCGGGCCGCGCGAAGCATCGCCGGCGGCGACCTCGACGCGACCATCCCCAAGGGCGGGACCGACGAGCTTGGCACGCTTCTGACCGCCATGGAAACGATGCGCGACAACATCCGGCGGATGGTCAATCAAGAAGTATCGCAACGCCGCTCGGCCCAGGCACGGCTTTCCGATGCGCTCGAAACGTCGCGTGAGGGCGTCGTGCTGCTCGACGCGGATGGCCAGGTCGCGCTGGCCAACTCGCGCGCGAGTGAATTCATCCGTCTCTCGCCGCAGCTCCTGCAGTCGAATCCGCTCGATGCCGCCAGGCTGGCGCCTGCCGACGGTGACATCGATGGCTTTGCGAGCGAGGCGCAGCTTGCGGATGGACGCTGGCTGCGCGTCAGCCGCAGCGAGACGCAGGAGGGCGGCGTCGTCCTCGTCTACAGCGACATCTCCGCGCTGAAGCAGCAGAAGGCCGAGCTGCATGAAACCAATCTGCGGCTCGACGCGGCGCTCACGCACATGTCGCAAGGATTGTGCCTCTATAACAGCGAGGCGCGGCTGCAAGTCGCCAACCGCCGGTTCTGCGAGATCTTCGATATATCGCCGGAGCTTGTCGTTCCCGGAATGACCATGGAGGAGGTGCTCGACCTGAGCATCGCCGCGGGCAATCACGGCGAGCGGACCGTCACCGACCTGCTGGCGGAGCGCGAGCGCTCGATGGCCCTGCACGACGGCAATTATCTGCAGCATCTCAGCGATGGACGGATCATTGCGATCGCGCAACGGCCGACATCCGATGGCGGCTGGCTCGTCACCTGCGAGGACGTCACCGAACAGCAACGGGCGGAATCGCAGATCGCGTTCATGGCCCGGCACGATGCCCTGACCAAGCTGCCGAACCGGACGTTGTTGGCCGAGCGGATCGAGCTGGCGGTTGCGCAGGTCGGCCGCGGGCTCGGCTTCGCGGTGTTCTGCCTCGATCTCGATAATTTCAAGCAGGTCAACGACACGCTCGGGCATCCGGTCGGCGACGAACTGCTGTGCGCGGTCGCGGACCGGCTCAACGCCTGCGTCCGCGAGGTCGACACCGTCGCGCGTTTGGGCGGCGACGAGTTCGCGGTCATCCAGTGTGGCGTCCAGGGCGGCGACGAGGCCGAACGCCTCGCGCGCCGCATCGTGGAATGCGTGGGTGCGCCGTACGAGCTGAACGGGCATCGCGTCGTCGTCGGATGCAGCGTCGGCATCTCGATGTCGCCGGGCGACGGCACCACCGGCGAGAAGCTGCTGAAGAACGCCGACGTCGCCTTGTACCGCGCCAAGATGGAAGGCCGCGGCACCTGGCGCTTCTTCGAGCCTGCGATGGACGCCAGCCTGCAGCGGCGTCGGGCGATCGAGCTCGACCTTCGCGAGGCGATGGTCAAGGACGAGTTCTCGTTGTTCTACCAGCCGCTCTACGATCTCCATCTCGACCGCATCTGCGGCTTCGAGGCGCTGCTGCGCTGGCATCACCCCAAGCGCGGGCTGGTGCCGCCGGACCAGTTCATCCCGATCGCGGAAGAGATCGGCCTGATCGGCCCGCTGGGAGAATGGGTGCTCAATCGCGCCTGCGAACAGGCGACGACCTGGCCCAGCGAGATGAAGCTCGCGGTCAACGTATCCGCGGTCCAGTTTCGCGATGCCGACTTCACCGACGTCGTCGTCGGCGCCCTCGCGACGTCAAAATTGTCGCCGCGCCGGCTGGAGCTCGAAATCACCGAGTCCGTGTTCCTCGCGAACAGCAACGAGACGCTTGCAACGCTGCACAAGCTGAAGGCGCAGGGAGTGCGCATCGCGCTGGATGATTTCGGCACCGGCTATTCGTCGCTGAGCTATCTGCGCAGCTTCCCGTTCGACAAGCTCAAGATCGACAAATCCTTCGTGCGCGATGCGACCGCGACGCATGGATCGAAGTCGATCGTCCGCGCCGTCATCAGCCTCGGCAGAAGCCTGGGCATGACCACGATCGCGGAGGGCATCGAGACCGTCGAGCAGCTGGATCATATGCGGGCCGAAGGCTGCAACGAGGCGCAGGGCTTCCTGTTCAGTCACCCGGTCCCGGTGACCGAAATCGCAGCCAAGATCCTCGAATTGAGAAACGGCTTCAAGCCGGCGTCCGTCAAGAAGGCGATGGCCAGCTGACGGCGCGCTGAGCGTCACCGGGCCTTGCAGGCCAACATAAAAAAAGGCGGCCCGCGGGCCGCCTTTTCCTATTTATCGCCGTGGTCGCGCTTAGCCGCCATTGCCGCCGATCACGGCGCGCACGGTGTTGTCGGGGCCGAAATCCTCGGCGCTGTCGACATAGAGCAGCGCGGAGAGCTTCGAACGCGCGCGGTTGACGCGGCTCTTGATGGTGCCGACCGCGCAGCCGCAGATTGCCGCGGCATCCTCGTAGGAGAAGCCGGACGCGCCGACCAAAATCAGCGCCTCGCGCTGGTCCTGCGGCAGCTTTTCGAGCGCGGCGCGGAATTCCTCGAACTCCAGATGCGCCGCCTGCGAGGGCTGGCTCTTCAGCGTCTTGGCATAATTGCCCTCGGCATCCTCGACCTCGCGCCGCCGCTTCCGGTAGTCGGAGCGAAACAGGTTGCGCAGGATGGTGAACAGCCACGCGGGGAGGTTCGAGCCGGGCTGGAACGAGTCGATGTTGGCAATCGCGCGCAGCAGGGTCTCCTGCACCAGATCGTCGGCGCGGTCACCATTACCGGACAGCGAGATCGCGAACGCGCGCAGGCTCGGGACCGACGCAAGGATATCGTCGCGAAGTTCATTCGTGAGAGGCATTAGTCCCCTCCATTGTTCTTGTCGGTATCGCCCCCGGCGACGGCCGCCGCCGCAGCCTCCGGCCCGTCGAGTTTGCGGATCAGCTCCGCAAAGCGGTCGGGTACGCCCTGTCGCACCACGTCATCGTACATGGCGCGAAGCTGGTGGCCGATTCTCGATTGAATCTCGGCGTTGAGACCGCCCTGCTTCTTTACTTCCTTCATGATGTGATCCACGCTTCCCCGGGAGTTAAGTCTCTGATTTCCAAGTCGTTTCCTCGAAAAAAGAGGCTGGCCGCGTTGCCTCGTCGGTTAGGAGCTAATGCAAAGTTGCGCAGAAAGTTCCGGAATGCTGGAACTATTTCGTGGAACTTTTTCGGCTTTCGCGCGTAGTCGGCCATGCAGGGGAACCGGGGTCGTCCCAGAACTGGATTCTGCCGCCCCCAGACAACGGGTTTCAGGCCGCCAGGCCTCACGAACAAGGATGGAGTGGGAATGTCCCGATCGCAGATCGTTGCCGAACACCTTCCGCTGTTGCGCCGTTACGCTCGCGCACTGACCGGAAATCAGGCGTCGGGGGACGCCTATGTCGGGGCCATGCTCGAGGCCCTGTTGCAGGACGGATCATTGCTGGATCAGACCCACGGCCCGCGCGCCGGCCTGTTTCGGCTGTTCACCCAGATCTGGAATTCGGTCTCGGTGAACAACAACGACAATGCCGACGTGGCGACGCTGTCGCTGCCGCCGGAGCGGCGGCTGTCCAACATCACGCCGCTGCCGCGCCAGGCCTTCCTGCTGCTGTCGCTCGAGGGCTTCTCGGAGGAGGAGGTCGGCTACATTCTCGGCACCGATATCGCCGAGACGCGCAAGCTCACCGATGCCGCCGGCCGCGAGATGGCCGCCGAGATCGCCACCGACGTCCTGATCATTGAGGACGAGACCTTCATCGCCATGGACCTCGAGAGCCTGGTGAAGAATCTCGGCCACAACGTCATCGGCGTTGCCCGCACGCATTCCGATGCGGTGGCGCTTGCCAAGAACAAGAAGCCCGGCCTGATCCTCGCCGACATCCAGCTCGCCGACGGCTCGTCGGGCCTCGATGCCGTGAACGAGTTGCTGCGGACCTTCGAGGTGCCGGTGGTGTTCATCACCGCCTATCCCGAGCGCTTCCTGACCGGCGAGCGGCCGGAGCCGGCATTCCTGATCTCAAAGCCGTTCCAGCCGGCGATGGTGTCGGCGGTGGCGAGCCAGGCGCTGTTCTTCCAGCGCAACTCGCGCAACCGCACGCCGCGCGCGGCATCGGCATGATCTGAACTTTCGCAAGCGAGCAAAATCCAGACCGGCGTGCCGAAAGGTACGCCGGTTTTTTTCAAGCCTTCGATAGCGACGTTACTTCGGCGTTACGCGGACCGGCACTGTGCTGAGCGCCCGCAGGCCCGAGCTGTCGCGGAAAGCTGTGGGGCCTGCAATCTCGAGCCGTTTGACGCGGCTGGCGAGCGCTGTGATCACGGCCTCGGCTTCCAGCCGCGCCACCATCTGCCCGACGCAGCCGTGGATGCCGACGCCGAAGCCCATGTGTCCGGAGAGCCGCCGTCTGACGTCGAATTGGTCGGCATGCTCCCAGCGCGTCTCGTCGCGGTTGGCGGAGGCGAGCAGCAGCAGCACCTTCTCGTGCTTGCCGATCCTGACGCCGGCGATCTCGGTGTCATGCGGCGTGGTGCGGAACACGAACGGCGCCGGTGAATCGAAGCGCAGCGTCTCGTCGAATGCCGCGCGCGACAACGACGGATCGGCTGCAAGCAGCGACCATTGCTCGGGATGGCGCGCAAGCGTGTACAGCGCCATGCCGATCGCGCTGATCGTGGTGTCGAGCCCGGCCGAGAGCAGCGAACGCACCAGCAGCGGAGCTTCCTCCGCGCTGATCTCGCCGGCGTCGGCCGCCTCATAGACCTGCGCGCCAAAGCTGCCCGGGCGCAGCGCCTCGCGCTGGCAGCGCGCCGCGACCCAGGGCAGCACGCGGGGCGCCTGCTGCATCAAATCGCGAAAATAGTCGTTCTCGGGCCCGAAGCCGGCGAACACCATCGCGCCATAGGTCAGGAAGTTCTCGCGGCCCTCCTGGTCGATGCCGAGCGCGTCGGGAAACACGCTGACCGGAAACACCTCCGCGATGTCCTTGATGGCGTCAAACGATCCGCGCTCGACCAGCCCGTCGATCAGCCGCGTCGCCGTTGACTTGAAATCATCTGCAAGCCGCCGCATCGCGCCGGGTGAGAGGATCCGCGCCAGCACCGCGCGGGTTCGCGTGTGCAGCGGCGGATCGGCTTCCAGCACGATGCTCGGCGGTCGCCACGGCTTTTCCTTGAAGTGGTTCGCAAGTCCCGCGCCGCCGGCGTTGCTGAAATTGACATGGTCTCCGAAGATCGTCTTGACCTCGGCAAAACGCGGCACCGCCCAGATGTCATATCTGGTCAGGCGGATGACCGGCGCCGCGGCACGCAGCTCCGCATAGGTGCCGTAGGGATCGGCACGCGTCGACGCGCTGAACGGATCGAAATCGCTGCGGGCCATTTCGCCTGCAAGGGAGCTCGCTTGGCTGCTCATCGGGTCCTCCCGTCTTGTCATTAGTTAATTGACCATAGTCAATTAACTCGAGTGCAAGGGCGGGGTTGCCATTGGGGCGGGTGCGCGGCATGGAGGCGCGAGGCAGATGGGGATGTCGATCGTGGAGCGAGCCAAAGGCGCACGGCGCTTTCAGCGCAGGGCGCGCCAGGAGGCCGACAAGGAGGCGCTGAAGGCGCTGATCCTTAAGACCGCGCGCAAGGAGTTCGCCGCCGGCACGCTGGAGACCGTATCGATCCAGAAGATCGCCGACGCGATCGGCTACTCCAAGGGCACCGTCCTCAAATATTACCCGACCAAGCTGTTGCTGCTGCTCGCGGTGAAGCAGCAGAATCTCGAGGCGGTCGCCGAACGCCTCGAGCGGGTCCGCGCGGAGACGGCCGACAGCGATCTGCGGCTGCGGCGCGTGATGGAAACCTATCTCGATTACTGGGCCGACAATCCCGATCACTTCCGCTCACTGTTCTCGATGTCCGGTACGATCGAGGACCGCCGTTTTCCCGACGGCGTCTATTTCGGCGAGACCGAGATTGCGCGCCGCAGCTACGAAATGTTCGTGATCTCGGTGCGGGAATTTCTGGCGGCACATGGCGCCGAGCCGGCGCCTGGCCTGCCGCAGCGGCTCGCAACCGCGCTGCTGGCGGCGACCCACGGCGTGGTCGCGCTCGCGCTCGGCACGCCGACCATGAAACTGCCCGACATGCGCGGCACCGGCCGCCTGCTCATCGCAAGCCTGATCGATGCCTGGACGGCCAGGCTTGCCGCCGCTCGGAAAAACGACGGCTGGCCGCGGATCACGATCGGCACCTTCGCCTGACGGAGCGGTGTCCGCACGTGCCGCGCGTCCCTGCATAGGCCACGTCCCCCTCATACGCGAAGCGATGTGGAATCCCGGGCGTTCGCCTGCTAAGCGCCGCCCATGGATACGACGCAGCGCGATCGAACGGTGGGCTTTCTCTGCCTGGTGGTGACGGCCTTCGGCTGGGCCCTGAACTGGCCGCTGATGAAGCTGTTGCTGCAGCAATGGCCGCCGCTGTTCGCCCGCGGGCTTGCCGGCACCTGCGCGGCGGTGATCCTGGGCACGCTGGCGCTGGCCCGCGGACAATCGCTCGCCGTGCCGCGCGAGGCGATCCCGCGGCTGCTGTTTGCCTCCTTCACCAACGTCTTCGCCTGGATGGGCTTTGGCACCATCGCGATGAAATTCGTCACGGTCGGCGAGGGGGCGCTGCTCGCCTACACCATGCCGATCTGGGCGATGCTGTTCGCCTGGCCGGTGCTGCAAAGCCGCCCGACGCTGCGGGATCTTGCGGCGCTGGTGCTCGGCGTCGCCGGCGTTGCGCTCCTGCTCGGCGGCAATGGCGTTGCGTTCAGCGCCGACAAGCTCACCGGTATCGCGCTGGCGCTCGCCTGCGCCATCCTGTTCGCGCTCGGCAACGTGCTGAATCGCAAGCCGCTGCCGATGCCGCCGCTCGCGGTGGTCGCCTGGCAGGTCGGCATCGGCTGTCTCGTGATGCTCCTGCTCGGCATCCTCTTCGAGCATCCGAACTATACAGCGATCACGCCGCTCGGCCTCGGCTGCTTTGCCTACATGACGCTGATGCCGATGGGCATCTGCTATCTCACCTGGTTCGAGACGCTGCGCCGCCTGCCGCCGACATCGGCGTCAACGGGCATGCTGCTGGTGCCGGTCATCGGCGTGGTGTCGGCCGCGATCATTCTCGGTGAGCCGCTGGGCCTGCGCGAGATCGGCGCCATGGCGCTGACGCTCGGCGGCGTGACGCTGGCGCTGCAGCGGGCCTGATGCGAGGCAGGGAACGGACATCGGCGCATCGCGTTCTCCCGAAAAGGGAGCTTGGCCATGCGCAAGGCGATCGCGCGGCTTGATGCGGAGCAGAGGGCGCAACTGCTTTATCTCGCAGATCTCGGCACGGCGATGTTCACGTCGGCCTTCGTGGTGTGCAGCCTGAAGGCGATTGTCGACCTGTTCGCCGCAGGCTGAACCGCCACGTCTGCGCCAACGCGTCGTCAATCCTCTTGCGCCTCTTGCGGCGCATCGCTCTGGGTGTGCCCATCCGGTCCCCGGTCAAACACCCCGTAATCGCTCGATTTCACTCCTGCCGCCCCATCGGTGCCACCGCCGGCCAGACCGAGCTTGAGCAGCTCGCGGACCGCCGCAGCGCGGGTCGGCATGCGGTGCTTGAAGCGGAAATCGTCGAGGGCTGCCAACTCCTCCGGCGACAGCATGACCTGAAGCCGTTCAGCGCGAAGCTCATTCATCGCAAAGCACCCAGACTTAGCTTGTTGAGTAATTCGCTAAACCGCCAAACTCGCATGGGGTTCCATCGATTGAGACAAAAACGTTGATTGAGTAAATTTACCAAATGAAATCAATAGCTTAGATAAAAAATAAAGGAACGGTCCGACCACCCATCTCGTTATGCTGCTGGAGAGATGCCATGACCAACCACGTCAAGCTTCCCCGCAAGCTGTCCGAGGAGCCGGAAGCCCCGAAACCGCGGCGTCCGAGCCACGCGAAAGTCATCGAGCAACTGGACCGCTGGGCCAACAGCCCCGGTCTTCAACCGCCAAAGGTCGATAATGCAGAGGACGATTCAAAAGCGGAAGCGATCTGAACCCCACACATTCGAGCAGCGCCTCGAGGAACACCGCGTGCGACTTGAAAGCCGGCTCGCGCAATTGCCGCGCGGTGCCGAACGCGAGCAGATCGTCGCGCGCATCGAGCAACTGCGGACAGCCGTCGAATTGAACGCGATGCTGTCGACGGCCGGCTGAGCCGAGAAGCGAAACGGCGGAACGGCCCACTTGCTCCCGCCGCTCCACCCGCCTACCATTCCCATGTTGATGGGGATGGAGTCCCCCGATAACCGCCGCAAGGCTGATGACTCCTACCGGGCGCGACAGCGTCGGTAGGAGCATGCGCCACCGCCGACCCGCCGTGTCCCGCGAATGAGAAGGGACAGCGCATGACGGGTCTTCCTGGTTCACTCTCAATCGCATTGTCGCTGGTCGGGTCGATCTGGCTCGTCGGTGTCGTCGCCCTGCTGGTCGGCGCGCCGGGCGAGCTGGTCGCGGCGACCTTCGTGCTTGGGTTGGTGGCGGGCTTCGTCGAATGGCGAGCCGGAAAGGTGGAGCATTGAACGTTCAGTTGTTGGCGGCGGTCGCGATCGGCGGTTCGCTGGGATCGGTCGCGCGCTATCTGGTGGCGATCGGCGCGGGGCGCCTGGTCGGCACGGACTTTCCCTGGGGCACGCTGGTGATCAACATCGTGGGTTCATTCCTGATCGGCGTCTTCGCGGAGGCGTTCGCGCTGAGCTGGAATGCCAGCCAGGCGATGCGGGTGTTTCTCACCGTCGGCATTTGCGGCGGCTTCACCACCTTCTCGACCTTCTCGCTCGACGCGATCGTGCTGATGCAGCGCGGCGAGCTATGGCCGGCCGGCGCCTACATGGCAGCCTCCGTTGCGCTTTCGATTCTCGCGCTGTTCGGCGGCCTGCTGCTGGTGCGGGCGTTCACGACTTGATGGTCAGCTAAGCGGTCGCTTTTCCGTCATCCTGAGGAGCGCGGAACGCGCATCTCGAAGGATGCACGGCCAGGCTAGTGGCCGTACATCCTTCGAGGCTCGCCCAGCGGCGCAATTGCGCCGCAAGGCTCGCACCTCAGGATGGGCGAAATTGACGAATGGATATACCAGTCTCGCTAGGCGCTAATCAGTCGCGCGGCGGCCGATGCGTGGATTGAGCGGTGCGGTTGGCGGCCGTCGCAGCGCTTCGGGCAGGAACGGTTCGCCCCGCCGAGGCGAGGCGTCGGCACGCACATCGGCGGCCCATTGCGCACGTTCGTGCGGCGTCTGGTTGTCGTTGAAGGTTCGCTTCACATCGACGCCGTCGACGGGATCGTTGACGCCGTTCCGGCTGGCGGGATGGTCGACGCCGCTGTGGATGTCACTGGAGTTGCCCATCGCGGCCTCCGTGCTCGGCTGATCCGGATCAAGATTTGATCCTGGATCCAGGACTTCTGCACCAACGTGGCCGGCGCAAGCGCCGTTCCAAAAAAGTGAAGGGCCGGAGGTACCGTCTGCCGCCCGGAATCCTTGGCGCGTCCCGGACCAGCCGGTAGGATGGAACCCGGATGGAAGCCAGGAACCAAGGGAAAGACCGGGGAATGAAGCACGTCGACGTCGCGGTGATTGCTGCCACGCTGTGGCTGCTGGCGTCGATGGTGCTGGACATTCTGACGCCGAAGTCGATCACCGCGCTGATGATCGCCGCCGCGCTTGCGCCGCCGTTTCTGATCGGGATCGGCATCCATTTCGCACGTGAATATTTCAAGGCGAGGCGGCGCAGCTACCCGCCGCCGCAGTTGGACGAACACTTCAAGAACTAGGACGAATCCACATTCAGCGGAGCCAAATGCAGATTGCGGCGAGGTGGACGAATGCGAGGAAGTAGTCTGCTCGTCGGTCATATCGCGTGGCAAAGCGGCGGAAGTGTTTGAGCTTGTTGAAGCAACGCTCGATGCGGTTGCGTAGCTTGTAGATCGTCTCGTCATGCGGGATGGGGATCTTACGAGAGCGGGTTGAGGGGATTACCGCTTCGGCGTTCATGTCCGCGATGGTCGTGCGTAGATCATTGTTGTCGTAGGCCTTATCGGCCAACACGGCCTCGGCCTTGAAGCCTTCGAGCAGGGCTTTTGCGGTGAGGTTGTCGTGTCGTTGTCCGGCGGTGAGCATGAAGCGCAGCGGCCGACCGAGGCTGTCGCAGAGCATGTGGATCTTGGTGGTCAAACCACCTCGGGAACGCCCCAGTTCCTGAGTTTTGGCCCCCCTTTTCCGCTCGCAGCCTGCTGGTGGACACGAACCAGAGTGGTGTCGAGCATCAGGTATTTGTTGTCGCGATCCTTGATCAGCTCGGCAAACACCTTCTCCCAAACGCCAGCCTTGGCCCAGCGGGTGAAACGCGCGTGTACGCTCTTCCACTTGCCGTAGCGCTCCGGCAGGTGCTGCCAGTAGGCGCCGGACCGCAGAACCCACAAAACCCCGTTCACGAACAGGCGATTGTCGACACCGCTGCGGCCGGGATCGCCCACCTTGCCTGGCAGCAGAGGCGCAATCCGAGCCCATTGCGCATCACTTAGCTCATAGCGCTTCACACCCATCAGCACGCTCCGAATCAAAACGTCCGGAACGCATTGATTCAGCATCATTCAGCTATGGGAATCCTGAATGTGGATTGGTCCTAGCGCGTTTTCGAGCGACGTGGGCACCGGTTCGCGTGAAGAAAACGCGTGTCAAAACTGAAATCCAGGCCCCCGTTTCGATTCAATCGGAGCGGGGCTCCGGCCGGGCAGCGCTGCGGGAGGGGCTGCACGTGCTGCATTGAACTGCCCACATGGCTTGCTAAGCTTGCGCCATGACCGAGCATCTCCCCGATACGATCAGCCGCCTCTACACCGACCCTGGCGAATATGTCGACAGCGACCATCCCGCCGTCGAGGCGTTCGCCCGCGCCGCCGTTACGTCTGACGCCAGCGCGCGCGACAAGGCGCGCCGGCTCTACACCGCGGTGCGCGACGGCATCCGCTACAATCCCTATGTCAGCATGCGCTCGCCCGAGAGCTACCGGGCCTCCAGCGTGCTCGCCGCCGGCAACGGCTACTGCGTCGGCAAGGCGGCGCTCTATGCCGCGGCCTGCCGGGTCCACGGCATCCCGGCGCGTATCGGCTTTGCCGATGTGCGCAACCATCTCACCACCGAGAAGCTGCGCCAGAGCATGGGTTCGGACCTGTTCACCTGGCACGGCTTCACCGAAGTGTTCGTCGATGGCGCTTTGCGCAAGGCGACCCCGACCTTCAACGACACGCTGTGCGCCAAGCTCGGCGTCAAGCCGCTCGATTTCGACGGCCACGCCGACGCGCTGCTGCATCCCTTCGACGGCGAAGGGCGCGCCTACATGCAGTATGTCAACGACCACGGCAGCTATCACGACGTCCCCGCCAAATTCCTGATGCGCGAGATGGCGCGCGAATACGCCAACATGCAGGGCGAGGATCTCGCCGGCCGCGACATGGAGCGCGAAGCGGCCGAGCAGTAGCGGACGTGCGAGCTTATCGCGCCGGCTGAGGGGGCGGTGTCATGGATGCGGAGCTGCCGAAAGCGCAGGTCAGCCGCCCCGCCAAAGGCTGGGAGGACGCGGTCGCGCTGACCGGCTTCATCCTGGTCGCGGTCGGGCAAGCCTCCAACCAGGTTCTGGCGCGCGGGCTTGCCGGCTCGGTGCCGCCGTTCTCACTCGCCTTCTTCCGCTGGAGCATCATCGCCATCGGCCTCGCGCCGTTTGCGATCGCAGCGATCCGCGACGGCAAGATCCCGCTGGCGCAGAACCTCTGGCCGATCCTCGCCGCCGGCTTCCTCGGCATGTTCCTGTGCGGCGGCCCGGTCTACATCGCCGGCATCACGACCACGGCGATCCACATCGCGCTGATCTTCGCGCTGTCGCCGATCATGGTGCTGCTGATCTCGGCGGCGCTCGGCATCGAGCATATCGGTCCGCTGCAATGGCTCGGTACGGCGCTGGCGCTCGGCGGTGCGCTCTTGATCGTCTCGGGCGGTCATCTGGAAACGCTGACGCAATCGAGCGCGGCCTGGGGCGATCTCCTGGTGGTGTGCGCGATGCTCGGCTGGTCCGGCTACACGCTGCTGCAGTCGCGCGTCGCGCCGCGCGCCTCGCTGCTGGCGCGGGTCAGCCTGTTCTCGGCGGCCGGCGCGCTGTGCTCGCTGCCGCCGGCGCTCCAGGAGATGTGGGCCACCCCGGCGGAGGTGTTCAACACCCGGGCGTTCGAGGCCTATGTCTTCGCCGGCCTCGTGCCCGGCCTGATCGCCTATGCGGGCTTCGCCTGGCTCGGCGCCAGATTCGGCTCGGTGCGGAGCTCGCTGGTGCTCTACGTCGCACCGATCGCGAGCGCGCTGCTGTCCTGGATCATCCTCGGCGAGCCGCCGAAGCTGATCCATCTGGTCGGCGGTCTTTTGATCCTCGGCGGCGTCTGGGCGAGCCTGCGCAAATAGATCCAGTTCCTTCCCAAGGTGCAACCTTTTCCGGCCTCGTGCGTTGAATCCGGCGTTGATTCAAGAGCTTAGTCGGAGGTCGCATGAATCTTACTCCCCAGCAGCGCAAGGACCGTGATGCGCAGCGTCAGCAAGATGCATCGCAGGCGATGAAGGAGCATCGCGCCAACGAGAAGGCGTTCTACGACAACTTCCAGCGCCTCAAGGCCGAGCGGCAGGCGCGCGAAGCCGCGGAGTCACGGAAGGCGAAATCCGCTTCGAAATAAGCGCTTGGAGTCACACCCACCAATCCGGATGGCCCGGATCTGATCGACCGAGAAGGAGCGGAAGCGAGGGGGCGAGCACGGCGCAAACAAGCTCGCCCCGAAGACGAGAAATCTCCAGGCTTATGGAGGACGTCAGATGTACTTTGCCGATCAGAAAACGGTCACCTGCAAATGCGGTGAGCCCTTGAGCGAATTGATGCTCGTCGACGACCAGACAACCGGAATCAAGTTTCACGTCGGTCGTTGCCCGTCATGCCATGAAGTGACGGTTGTTCGATCCTAGGACATGCCATCGAACGACAATGCCTGACGCGGACGGTCCTCTCGCGAGTGGGAGGACCGGGCCTTTGGTTTCAGATTTTTCGATTGCGACCGGTGAGCGACAGGCCGGCTGACGCATCGTTCGCGGCACACCAGAAAAAGAGCAGGGCGCGACCGGCATCACCACGGTCGCGCCCTACGTCGCCGGTCAATGGGGCAGGGGGAATAACCGGCTCTTCCAAAGACTCGCAGACCCCCTGAGTCGTTCCGCACAAGCGAAAATATTTTCGTACACGGTTAAGTGATGGCCGGACGCGAGAACCCCGCGGGTTTCGTTCGCGTTGTGTCCGGGATCGCCAAGGGATCGTCGAGCGAATTTCCATGGGGCGAGGGACATCACCATGTCAAAGATTCAGATGGGAATTTTCGCTGCGCTGGCGGCTGGGCTGACGCTTGGCGCCGTCCAGCTGGCATCTGGCCACGATCTCATCGGCCGCCAGCAGGTCACCACCGCACTGGCGCCGGAGAGCGCCGTCAATCGCGCCGCCAAGACCGACCGTGCCACGGTTCCAGTCACCGGCCTGCCGAGCCGGACCGTTGCGCTGAAGGTCGAGCGACTTCCCGATACGTCGGTGCTGGTCCGCGTCCCCGTGGCCAAGGAAGAGGCGCGCCATCGCCCCGCAGTGCCGGCTCGGGCACGGCCCGGCGATACCCGCAAGGTAGCCTGCGAGCCCGTGGTCAGCGTGCTGACCGAAGTGGCTAAGCTGCTGCAACCCGGCCGCTGCGTGACCTGAGCAGGGCGCACAGTCGTCTAATATCGACGGCGTCAAGCCGGGCGATGACATCGTTGGTTGCGGTTTGCACCCTACCGGGCAATGCAGGCTATTCCTCCTCGTCCGCCTCGCCGCTGCTGGCGGCGCTGCGGCTTGCCATCAGGCCAAGCGCGAGGCCGCCGATCGCCAGGATCGGGATCAGCCGCTTCGCCCCGATGGCCCGCACGATCTGCAGGCCGGTGGCGACCACCACCGGATCGGCAAACACATTGGCCGCGGCGGCCTTTGCCGCCTTCTCGGCGCGGCGGCGCATCTCGCGCTTGCGCATGATGTAGACGCTGGCGACGATCAGCGTGACGACAAGGAACAGTGCGGCGCCGGCGAGGCACGCTTCTACCGGTCCGTAGTGCTGCAGCACGTAGACGAAGGCGGCCGCGCACAGAAAGCCGATGGTGATGAACAGCGCGATCGCGGCGGCCGCGGCCAGCGACGTCAGCCGCAGCGCGTTGCCGGTGGAATCCTTGACGTCATTGATCAGCCGCTGAAGCATCGACCAGCCCTGCCCTGAATCTTGCCCTGAACCTTGCCTTGAGCCTTGCCCTGAAGAGCGCGTCGACAAACGCGGCGGCGGCGCGCCAGCGCCGCCATCGCATCCAGAGGGGTGGTTTCCGCGGGATCGCCACCATGGGGCTCATCCCCCGGAGACCGCAGATTGCCTAGCGGCGCCAGGTGACGCCGATCAGGAAGCCGAGACCGAGCGCAAGGCCGACCGTCGCCAGCGGCCGCTGCGTGATCATATCTTCCAGTGATTCCTCGATCGAGGATGCGGCATCCTGCGCCGCGCCCATCATCGCGCTGCCGCGCTCCGACATGTCGTCGAGTGTATCTTCCGCACTGGCGCGCGCATCCTTGTAGCGGCGGCGGGCCTGCTTGCCCGCGTTGTTGGCAAACGAGTTCAGCGCGTCGGTGATCTGTTCGGTGAGGGCGGCGATATCGTTCTTCACGGCGGTGACATCCTTTTCAAGGCGTTCGTAGGTCGCTTTGTCCGTCATGTTCTTGATCCCAAATGCGCTGTCCGTGCTCGACATCGAAAAGCTCCCGGAGAACTTGCGTGCTGGAACAAAAACGCGCCGCGCGGTGCATGGTTCCAGCCGTGAAACTTTCAAGCGGTGCCGGCTTCGCTTGAGAACGCCTTGCTAGTGTGCTGAATGCGAAGTTCGTGCGATTTCGCGGCAGCCACTTTCACGAATTCGCATTCATAAAGCACACTAGAATCATAAGTTTGCTAGTGTCCTTATCGAATCCGAAGTTCGCTCCGAAGGTGCGCAAATGATGCGAACTTCGGATTCGGGACACTAGTCTTCCGGCAGCTGCGGCGAATTGACCGGCATCAAATGCTCCTTGACGATCAGCGCCACGATCAGGAGCGGCGACGACAGGAACGCGCCCATCGGGCCCCATAGCCAGGTCCAGAACGCCAGCGCCAGGAAGACTGCCAGCGCGTTCAGCGACAGCCTGCGGCCGATGATCGTCGGCGTGACGAAATGTCCTTCCATGAAGGTCACGACGGTAAAGCAGGCCGGCGCGATCAGCCCGGCGCCGATGGTCGGCGAGGCGATGATGCCGACCGCGACCAGCACGACGAACATCGCGATCGGCCCGATGATCGGAACGAAGTTCAGCGTCGCGGCGAGCGCACCGAGCCCGGCCGGGTTTGGCATGCCCGTCGCCGCGCAGATCGCGCCGGTGACGATGCCGACGCCGACGTTGATCATGGTCACCATCAGCAGATAATTGCCGAGATGGGTCTCGACCTCGTTGAGGATGCGCAGCGTACGCAGCCGCGCCGTGCGTTCGCTGAATGCCATCACCAGTGCGCGTCGCAGATCCTTCCAGCTTGCGATGAACAGGATCAGGGTCGCGATGAACAGCAGGAATTCGGCGAAGGTCGGCGACAGGAATTCCAGCGTCGGCTGCACCCATTCGAATTTCGGCAGCTGGAGCGTGGCCAGCGTATCGGAGCCGCCGACCATGGTCTGCAATTCCTGCCACAGCGCGAGCGGCCGGTCGAACACGTGCAGCTTCTCCTTCAGGATCGCGCCGAGCTCGGGCAGCCGCGAGCTCCACTCCATCACCGGCGAGGCAATCAGCCCGACCATGAAGCTGACGGCGGCGCCGACCGTGATCACGATGACGACCGCGCCGAGCGCGCGCGGAATCCGATAGCGTTCGAGCATGCTCGCCGCCGGCGACAGCATGGTGCCGACGATGAAGGCCATGGTGATCGGGAGGAAGAAGGCGCGTGCGAAATAAAGCACCGCGACAATGACGATAACCAGCAGGGCCATCAATGCGAAAGCGACGGCCTCGGCGCGGCTGACAACCGGCGGCAGTTCGATCTTGCTGTCGGGGACTGGCGTGCCTTCGGGCGCTTTGCCAAGCAGGTCTTCACTTGGAAAGGCGCGCACCGAACTCCTCCCGCGTGAGGACGAACAAACCCGTCGCGTGGTCGCCCCGCGCGTCGAATGGCGCGATGACAACGGGCCGCTCCTCGGAAAGTTCCGTCGCGCGTTCGTGAGACGTGACGGGTTGACAGTCGCAGCTTCGGGACGATTCGCGGCGGAACCGACTCGCGGCCATGCGCGTTGGCCCGGCATCGCATCACCACGATGCGCATCCCGTCCAGGGGCAGCACATGACACAGCAGTCTGTTTCCAGCCGCCGGCTTGCGTCGCGCGCCGCGCGCACCCTTGCCTTCGCCAGCGTCCTGTTTGCGACGCCGTTTGTTGTCGCCACGTCGGCCAGCGCCCAGGTCCGTTCTTCCGCGCTCGGCTATGCGCCGTCGCAGCCGGGCGCATTTCCCGCCGACGAGGTGATGAACGACCCCTCGAGTGGGGCCGGCGAGGACGGCGCGCTGCCGGAGCGGCTGCGCCGGACCACCGTCGCGCTCAATACGACTGAGGCGCCCGGCACCATCATCATCGATACCGGCAACACCGCGCTCTATTACGTGCTCGGCGGCGGCCGGGCGATCCGCTACGGCGTCGGCGTCGGCCGCGAGGGCTTCACCTGGGCCGGCACACAGACGATCAGCCGCAAGGCCGAATGGCCGGACTGGCATCCGCCGGCCGAGATGATCAGGCGCCAGCCCTATCTGCCGCGCTTCATGGCCGGCGGCCCGGGCAACCCGCTCGGTGCGCGCGCGATGTATCTCGGCTCCAGCGAATACCGCATCCACGGCACCAACGATCCCTCGACGATCGGCAAGTTCGTGTCGTCTGGTTGCATCCGCCTGACCAATGAAGACGTTTCCGACCTGTTCAGCCGGGTCGATGTCGGCACCAGGGTCGTGGTGCTGCCGAAGAACGCGCCGCACCTCGCCGCGCGCGAGATCGGCCCGACCACGACGCAGATCTCGGTCCGGCCGGCACAACCGCGGCCTGCGGTGACGACGCTGCCGTCCGGCCGTCAAGCAATGAACATCCCGCCGGCTTCCTCGTTGTACTGACGATCGATGTTGTACTGAGGGCCGGTGATGGTGACGCGATACTCCAGGCGGTGGGCGTTCGGGACCGCGGCAGTGCTTGGCCTGTCCCTTGCGCCTGCGGCGCAAGCCCAGGATTTCTTCTCGCAACTGTTCGGCGGCTTGATGCAGGGCCGCCCGCCGATGATTCGGATGCCGTTCGACGATGGCCCGCCTATGATGCCGCGGGTCGAGCGCCGTCCGCGCTATGACGTCGGCCAAGCCTATTGCGTGCGGACCTGCGACGGCCGCTATTTCCCGCTTGCTGCGACCGGCAACCAGAGCAAGGCGGAAAGCTGCAACAGCTTCTGTCCGGCGAGCGCGACCGAAGTGGTCTATGGCGGCAATATCGACAACGCTGCGACGGAAGACGGCAAGCCGTATTCCGAGCTGCCGAACGCGTTCCGCTATCGCGACGAGCTGGTCTCGGGCTGCACCTGCAACGGCAAGGACTCTGTCGGCCTCGCCGCGGTGAAAATCGAGGACGATCCGACCTTGCGCAAGGGCGACATTGTCGCCGGCAAGGACGGGCTGATGTCGGTGAGCCGTCCGGACCGGCGCGGCGCGCAGCTCAACTTCACGCCGGCGCCGGATCGCATCCGCGCCAAATATGGCCGGCCGGCAGTGGTGGCGCGCGAGTAGCGTCGATCACACCGCGGCGGCCGCTTTGTTCCTGGCGCGGAACCGGCCTGCCTCCTGCACGTTAGCAAAGGGCGAACAGCACATTCACCGATGCCATCAGGGGGCTCCGCATGCTCGTCGGCGTACTCGTCACCTTCCTTGTCGTTATTCTCGTTCTTTATCTCATCAACATGCTGCCGCTCGACGGCCGCGCCAAGCAGATCGCGCGCGCCGTCGTCATCATCATCGGCATCGTCTCGCTGCTGAAGTATTTGGCGGTGTTTTAGATCCGTCATTGCGAGGAGCGAAGCGCAACCATCTCATCGTCGTCCCTGCCTGGTGCGCAATTGCGCACTAGGCAAGGACGACAATGGCGGCGGTCGTGATTCAAGTTGTCAAACAGCTTCTCGGTGTCGTCACCCGCGCATGCATGAGCGGGGGGTGACACGGCGAGGGCGTCTGCACGATTTCGGGATAATGGAAATGTAGAGCTGATTTGCCCGACGAGTCAAGTCGCCGTATCCGCCGGCACCTTTGCATGGGGTTGTTTTCGATAATTTGGCAGTGCGCCCTTGCGACGGCAGGTGATCGCGTCCGGCTCTTCCCGGCGTTACTTGCGGCGCCAACAAAAAAGCCCCGGCTTATCGCCGGGGCTTTTGCTTGTCGTTGCGATCGCTTGCAGATCAGCCCGCGGCCTTGGCCTCGCGGCGGCGCGCGGTGAGGATGTATTCGGTGTAGCCGTTCGGCTGCGTGCGGCCCTCGAAGATCAGGTCGCAGGCGGCCTTGAAGGCCACGCCATCGAACGCGGGCGCCATCGGCTTGTAGAGCGAATCGCCGGCGTTCTGCTTGTCGACGACGACGGCCATGCGCTTCAGCGACTCCATCACCTGGTCCCTGCTGATGACGCCCTGATGCAGCCAGTTCGCGAGGTGCTGGCTCGAGATGCGCAGCGTGGCGCGGTCCTCCATCAGGCCGACATCGTGGATGTCGGGCACCTTGGAGCAGCCGACGCCCTGGTCGATCCAGCGCACGACGTAGCCCAGGATGCCCTGGCAGTTGTTGTCGATCTCCTGCTTCACATCGTCGGGCGCCCAGTTCGACTGCGACACCGGGATGGTGAGGATGTCGGAGAGCTTTGCGCGCGGCCCGCCCTTGGCGAGCTCCTGCTGCCGGGCGATCACGTTGACCTGGTGATAGTGCAGTGCGTGCAGCGTCGCCGCGGTCGGCGACGGCACCCAGGCGGTGGTGGCGCCGGCCTGCGGGTGGCCGATCTTCTGCGCCAGCATGTCGGCCATCTTGTCGGGCGCGGCCCACATGCCCTTGCCGATCTGGGCATGGCCGGGCAGGCCGTCGATCAGGCCGTTGTCGACGTTCCAGTCCTCATAGGCCTTGATCCACGGCTGCGCCTTCATGTCGTTCTTGCGGATCATCGGACCCGCTTCCATCGAGGTGTGGATCTCGTCGCCGGTACGGTCGAGGAAGCCGGTGTTGATGAACATGATGCGCTTGGAGGCGCGCTGGATGCAGGCCTTGAGGTTGACCGTGGTGCGGCGCTCCTCGTCCATGATGCCGACCTTCAGCGTGTTCTCCGGCAGGCCCAGCATCTTCTCGACCTCGGCGAACAGGTCGCAGGTCAGCGTCACCTCGTCGGGGCCGTGCATCTTCGGCTTGACGACATAGGCCGAGCCGGTGCGGCTGTTCTTGACCTTGGAATTGCCCTTGAGGTCGTGGATCGCGAGCAGGCCGGCGACCGCGGCATCCAGGATGCCTTCCGGGATTTCCTCACCCTTGGCGCCGAGCACGGCGTCGGTGAACATGTGGTGGCCGACATTGCGCATCAATAGCAGGCTGCGGCCGTGCAGCTTCAGCTCGCTGCCGTCGGGCCTCTTGTAGACGCGGTCGGCATTGAGCGAGCGGGTCAGCGTCTTGCCGCCCTTCTCGAAATCGGCCGACAGCGTGCCGTTCATCAGGCCGAGCGTGTTGCGATAGACCAGCACCTTGTCCTCGGCGTCGACGGCAGCGACCGAGTCTTCCATGTCGAGAATGGTGGAGACCGCCGATTCCAGGATCATGTCGGCGACGCCGGCCGGGTCATCCTTGCCGATCACGTTGTTGCGGTCGATCTTGACCTCGACATGCATGCCGTTGTTGACGAGCAGGATCGCGGAAGGCTGGGCGGCGTCGCCCTGATAGCCGGCGAACTGGGCGGCATTCTTCAGCGCGGTCGAGTTGCCGCTCTTCAGCTTGACCGAGAGCTGGCCCGCGATCACGGCGTAGGAGGTGACGTCGGTGTGGCTTCCGGTCGCGAGCGGCACGGCGGCATCGAGGAACGCCTTCGCCTTCGCGATCACCTTGTCGCCGCGGGCCTTGTTGTAGCCACGGCCAGCCTCGCTCGGATCGTGCGGGATCGCGTCGGTGCCGTAGAACGCGTCGTACAGCGAACCCCAGCGCGCGTTGGCGGCGTTCAGCGCGTAGCGGGCGTTGGTGAGCGGCACCACCAGCTGCGGGCCGCAGATCTTGCCGATTTCCTCATCGACATTTGATGTCTCGACCTTGTGGGTCGCGGGCTCGGGCAGCAGGTAGCCGATGTCCTTGAGGAACGCGGTGTAGGCGTTGATGTCGAACGCCTTGCCCCTGTTGGCGCGATGCCAGTCGTCGATCTTGGCCTGCAGCGTGTCGCGGACCGCGAGCAACTCGCGGTTCTTCGGTCCGAGCTTCTGGATGATGGCGGCAAGTCCGGCCCAGAACGCATCCGGGGCGATCCCGGTTTTCGGCGTCGCCTCCTTGGCGATGAAATCGAACAGGACAGGGGCGATCTTCAATCCATGGGCATCGACACGAGTCATGATGGGCTTTCTCAAAGAAATGGGGCGTTTAGGAGCTGTTTTCGAAAGAAATCAGCAAAAAACGCGCCAAAGGGCCGCGTTCACGGCCCTTTTAGCCCTAAAGTCCCGGCTCTGAGAAGGCCCCCTTTCCGGCCCCACGCTACACCGTCACCCGGGCGGCGACCCCGAATTTTCCAAACGCCAGGGTCCGCGCCCGGAAAGGCCCGTCAGGGCGCCCTGGTGCGTACCTTGCTGGCGATGAGCAATGCAGCGAGCACCAGGGGAATTGCGCCCGCTACGAACACAGCGGCTGCGCCCATCAGATCAAGCACCAGCCCGCCGCCGGCCGCGCCCATGGTGATGCCGAGGAAGATCGACGCCACGGTCAGTCCGGTCCCGCTCTCGGTCTCGTCGGGCACCATGCGGGTGATCCATGTCGTGGTCGCGACCGGTACGCCGCTGAAGGCGAAGCCCCAGAGTGCGACCAGCACCAGAGCCGGAATGACGTCCTTGCCAAAGACCGAGAGCAACAGACCGATCACGCTGATCGCCAGCGGCATCGCGATCAGCGTGAGCTTGAGTTTGCGCTCGGCCATCAGCCCGCTCGCGAACGAGCCGAGGTAGTTGGCGACGCCGAAGGCAAGCAAGGTCGCCGCAACTCCGGCGGCGCCCAGCCCGGTCACGCTCTCGAGGAATGGACGGATATAGCCGAAATAGCCGAAGTGTCCGGTGAAGACCAACGTTGCCGCCAAGATGCCGGCGCCGATCCCCGGCCGTGTCAGGATGTCGATCAGGGTGTCGAGCCCGGCCTCTCCCCTTGGGGCCAAACGCGGCAGAGCGAGTGCCTGGATGACGAATACCGCTGCGCCCAATGCCGTCGCGAGCAGGAACACGGAGCGCCAGCTCGCCACCTCGCCGAGATAGCTGCCGAGCGGAACGGCAATGATCATCGCGGCGGGAATGCCGCTCATCACGATCGACAAGGCCCGGGCAACCAGCGACGGCGGTACCAGCCTGATCGTCGTCGCTGCCGCCATCGCCCAAAACCCGCCGATGGCAAGGCCGAGCACGATCCGCGCCGCCAGCAGGAACGTGATGCTCGGCGCCAGCGCCACCAGCAGATTGGAGATCACCAGGAGAATCGAAAAGCTGAGCAGCACCGGCTTTCGATTGAACCTGCGCGTCAGTGTCGGCGTGAACAATGCTCCGACCAGCCCGGCCAGCGAGGTCGCGGTCACGGCCTGACCGGCGAGGCCCGGACTCACACCGAGATCGCGCGCCATCGGCGTCAACAGACCGGACGGCAGGAACTCGGCCGTCAGAAGTGCGGTGACGCCCAGCATCATGGCCGCGACGGCGCCCCAAGCGGGCCTTTCCGGTGAGGCCGGCTTGTCACCAACCTTGAGCGCGGCGTCGCCCGGCATCAGCGCAACGGCATCGGCGTGCGCCAGAGCGGGGTCCACTTCTTGATCCATTGGCCGAACCTTCCATCTATGTTGCACCGCCGCAGACATAGGCTGGAGGTTTTGGACGATCTATGCCATAAACGCTTCAATGTTTGATCATTCGTCCAGATCGTCCACCGCCGATACGACCGACGCCGCCGTCGATCTGGTGAGCGAGTTGCTGCTCGGCATGCGGCTTGAGGGCGTTCACTACCGTCGGGTCGAGACGCGGGCGCCCTTCGGGTTTCGGTTCGAAACGCCGTACGGACGCGCGCAATTCCACTTCGTTGCACATGGCACGGCACTTCTGCGCTATGCCGATGCGACGCTGCTTCCCCTTGGATGCGGTGACGCGATTTTCCTGCCGCGCGGCGGCGCGCATGATCTTGTCTCGGCCCCGGATGAGCCGAGTTGCGACGTCGAGCGTTTCAAGACCGAGACGCTATGCGGCAATGTCGATGTGACATCGGCCTGCCCTGAAGGATGCCCGCAGGACGAGTCGGTCCTGGTCTTCAGCGCCTGCATGAATTTCGATCTTGGCGGCATGCGCCCGCTGATCGCGCTGATGCCGGAAGTGATGCGGGCCGACACCTTGCTTGCGCGCCAGCCGGAAATCGAACCGATGCTGAAGGCCATGGAGCGGGAGACCTGCACGCCGCGGGCCGGCTCCGTCGGCGTGATGGCGCGGCTCGCCGATGTGCTCGCCGCGTCGATCGTGCGTGGCTGGGTCGAATGCGGCGGCGATAACGCCATGGGCTGGTTCGAGGCCTTGCGTGATCCGCGTCTCGGCCGCGCGATCGGCGCGCTGCATCGCGAGCCCGGCCGCAACTGGACTGTTGCTGAATTGGCGGCGGAGGCGGGTTGCTCGCGTTCGCTGTTCGCCGAGCGCTTCCAGGCCATGACCGGGCAATCGCCGCTGCGCTATCTTGCCGAGCTGCGCATGCGTCTCGCGACACAGTGGATCAAGCATGAACGCCAGCCGATCGATGTGATCGCGCAGCGGCTTGGCTATGCGTCACAGGCGGCGTTCAGCCGCGCGTTCAAGCGTGTCACCGGGCAATCGCCGGGGATGGTACGGCACGGGGCCGAAAGCCGCGCGGCGGAATAGGCCTCAATACCGCCGTCATGCCCCGCTTCAAGCGGGGCATCCAGTACGCCGCGGCCTATCGGCTCAATAATTGCTGTCTCTGGAATACTGGATCGCCCGGACAAGCCGGCGATGACAGCAAGAGAAGCTAAATATTCGCCGCGAGGTCGGTCAGTTCGTCGAACAGGATGCCAGTCGTGGCCAGCATCCGCTCGATCTCGTCGGTGGCATCGCTGACCGAGCGGTTTGAGGTGTCGATGGTCAGTTCGTTGCCGGTCGGCGGCTGGTAGTCATTGGTGATGCCGGTGAAAGACGGCAATCCGCCGGAGCGGGCCTTGGCGTAATGGCCCTTCGGATCGCGGGTCTCGCAGACTTCGGCCGGCGTCGCGACATAGATTTCGCGGAACGCGCTGTCGGCGATGCGGCGAGCTGCCGCACGGTCGGAGGTCGATGGCGACACCGCGGCGACGATGGCGATATGGCCGTTGCGCGCCAGATGGGTCGCGACTTCGGCGAGGCGGCGGATGTTTTCAGCGCGGTCCTGCGGCGAGAAGCCGAGATCGCCGTTCAGCCCGGCACGCAGCGTGTCGCCATCGAGCAGGATCGGCGAGCCGCCATTGCCGAACAGGCGCCGTTCCAGCGCCCGCGCCAGGGTCGACTTGCCCGAGCCGGGCAGGCCGGTCAGCCAGATCACTGCGCCGTTGTGGTGGTAGCGTGCCGAGCGCTCGTCCGGCCGCAGCGCGGACTCCACCGGCACGATATCGACCGGCACCGCCGGCCGGCCGGCGTCGACCGACAGCACGAGACCGCCGCCGGCGATACGGCCGTTGACCTCGATCACGAGGCGGCCGGTGCGCGGATTGTCGGTGTAGGGATCGGTTGCAACCGGCTGCGCCAGCGAGATGTCGATCTCGCCGACATGGTTGCGCGCGATCGCGGTGTTCTCTTCGTTGGACAGCGCGCCGGGATCGACCGCCTTCTCGATCGCGACCACGGTGGCGCGGCTTTCCTTGGTGCCGAGCCGGATCAGGATCTGCTCGCCCTTGGTCAGCGGCTTGTCGTGCAGCCAGAAGATCCGGGCGCGGATGCGGCGGGTGTCGCGCGGGCTTTGCCCGGAATGTCCGATGATGTCGCCGCGCTCGAGGAACAGCTCGCGGTCGAGCGTGATGCCGACCGAGCGGCCGGCGCCCTGCGGGGCGCCCACCGGCGTCACCGGCCAGCTCTCGACGGTCTTGATCTGCGCGATCTTGCCGGTCGGCATGATCACGATCTCGTCGCCGGCCTTCAGGCTGCCGGACTCGATGCGGCCCGCCACGATGCGGCGGTCGTCGAACTTGTAGATCGCCTGCACCGGCAGCCGCAGCGGCAGCTCGGCCAGCGGGCGTGCCGGCTCGAGCGCATCGAGCGCCTCGACCACGGTCGGTCCCTTGTACCAGTCGATCCGCGCCGTGCGCTCGGCAACGCCGTCGCCGTCGCGCGCCGAGATCGGGATCACCGCCGTGGGCGTGACGCCGAGGCCGATCAGATGCGCGGAAATCTCGTCGCTGATCTCCTTGAAGCGGTCGGCGCTGAACTCGACGCGGTCCATCTTGTTGACCACGACCGCGACCTGCTTCACGCCGAGCAGATGCAGGAGATAGCCGTGCCGCCTGGTCTGGTCGCGCACGCCTTCCAGCGCATCGATGATCAGCACCGCGCCGTCGGCCTGCGAGGCGCCGGTGATCATGTTGCGCAAGAACTCTGCGTGGCCGGGCGCGTCGATCAGCACGACGTCGCGCGAGCGGGTGCGGAAGCGGATCTGGGTGGTGTCGATGGTGATGCCCTGGTCGCGCTCGGTCTGCAGCGCATCGAGCAGGAACGACCACTCGAACGGCATGCCGCGCCGCGCGCTCACCGCCTTCAGCATTTCCAGCTTGCCGTCCGGCAGGCTGCCGGTCTCATGCAGCAGGCGCCCGACCAGCGTCGACTTGCCGTGATCGACGTGGCCGACGATGACGATGCGCACCTGCGGCCGCGTCGTGCCGTTGGGCGTTGCCGAGATCGAGGCAGTGGGAAGGATCATGTTCATCGGAACGCTCGCACGAAGCTTGGTGTTGCTTGAAGTGTTGATCAGAGATAGCCGGCGACGCGCAGCCGCTCGAACGCATCCTCGGTCTCGTGGTCGAGCGCGCGGCCGGCGCGCTCCGGGACCTTGGTGCCGTCGAGCTCGGTGAGAATCTCGTCTATGTTGGAGGCGGTGGAGGCGACCGGGAAGGTGATGTCGGCATCACCCAGCGAGCGGTAGCGCTTGCCGTCCTTGGCGAGATAGAGCGGGATGATCGGAATGCCTTCGCGCTTGGTGTAGGCCCAGATGTCGGCCTCGGTCCAATGCAGGATCGGATGGATGCGCAAATGCGCGCCCTGCGGCGGCGAGGCGTTGAACTGGTCCCAGAACTCCGGCGGCTGGTCGCGGACGTCCCATTCGCCTTCGAGGCCGCGCGGCGAGAACACGCGCTCCTTGGCGCGGGTGGCCTCTTCGTCGCGGCGGATGCCGGCAATCAATCCGTCAAAGCCGAACTTGTTGAGCGCGAGCTTCAGGCCCTCGGTCTTGCGCGCGGCGGAACGTGCGGCCGGCGGCAGGGTCGGGTCGACGCTGTCGATCGGCGGGCAGGGCTCGACGCGCAGGTCGAGATCCCACTCCTTTCCGAAGCGGTCGCGGAACGCGTACATCTCCGGAAATTTCTTGCCAGTGTCGACGTGCAATGCCGGGAACGGGACGCGGCCGAAGAACGCCTTGCGCGCCAGCCAGATCATCACGTTGGAATCCTTGCCGAGCGACCACAGCAACGCGAGCTTTTTCAGCCGGGCGAACGCTTCGCGCAGAATGTAGATGCTCTGCGCCTCCAGCTCGTCGAGATGATCCATCGACGGAGGCGCCTGATTGGCGGGAATCCCCGGCACGGAAGATGCATTGCTAAGCGCTGCGGACCGCGTCCTGGCGGCGACGGATTCGTTGTCGAGAAGATGCATCTCTTGGCCTTGGCCTGTGGAGTTGAAAATTCTAAAGTTGCGCTGCAATAGAGAAGAAATAATTTTCTCTTTGCTGGCCTTGATCGAGAGATAAATAGAAAATAATTTCAGTCAACCCCCAAGTTGGGGAAGCGAGTGTCTGATGCGATATCTGCCGGTGTTTCTGGATCTGCAAAGCGGCAAGGTGCTGCTCGTTGGAGCGGGCGACCTCGCGCGCGCCAAGCTGCGGCTGCTCGCAGCCGCCGGCGCCGCAGTGCGCTGGTACGCGACCGACGGCGATCATGACATTGCCGGTCTTGCGGCGGAGGACGCCGCGCGGATCGAGCGCGCCGAAGGCGATCCGCTCGCCTCCGATCTCTCCGATGTCATCGCCGTCCTCTGTGCCGGCGCAGGCGAGATCGGTGTTGCGATGTCGGTGCGCGCCAAGGCGATCGGCCTGCCGGTCAACGTGATGGACGACCTCGTACATTCCACCTTCATCATGCCGGCGATCGTCGATCGCGGCGATGTCGTGGTCGCGGTCGGCACCGGCGGCACGTCGCCGGTGGTCGCGCGCCGCATCCGCGAGAAGATCGAGGCGGTGCTGCCGGCGCGGATCGGCGATCTCGCCGGCTTCATCGGCGGCGTCCGCAAATCGATCCACGCCCGCATCGAGGAGTTTCCGCTGCGCCGCCGCTTCTGGGAGCGCATCGTCGACGGCTCGATCGGCGCGCTGGTGCTGGCCGGCCGCAAGGACGAGGCCGAGCAGGCGCTGAACGCGATCACCGATCCCGCCGCATTCGCCGGCGCGAGCGCGGAAGGCAAAGCCATCGGCCACGTGACGCTGGTCGGCGCCGGTCCCGGCGATCCGGATCTGCTCACGGTGAAGGCGTTGCGCGCGCTGCAGGATGCCGACGTCGTGTTCTATGACGAATTGGTGTCGTCCGAAATTCTCGACCGCATCCGGCGCGATGCGACGCGGATCCCGGTCGGCCGCCGTGTCGGCAAGCCCGGCATCGGCCAGGACGCCATCAATGCATTGATGATCGAGGCGGCCCAGTCCGGCCAGCGCGCGGTGCGGCTGAAGGGCGGCGATCCCTTTATCTTCGGTCGCGGCGGCGAGGAAATCGAGGCGCTGCGTGACGCCGGCGTCGCTTACTCCATCATTCCGGGCGTCTCTGCCGGTCTGGGCGCGGCCGCGCAATTCGAAGTGCCGCTGACCTTCAGGCACGAGGCGCTGCGTATCACCTTCCTCACCGCTCACAAGGCGCGCGATGCCGAGGTCGTCGACTGGTCGGTGCTGACCGACAAGAAGATGACCGTCGTCGTCTATATGGGCATGACCGCGGCGCCCTCGATCCGCGAAGGCATGCTTGCCGCGGGCCGCTCGCCGGAGACGCCGGTCGGCGTGTTCGCGCGCGTGACGCGGCCGGATGCCAAGGCCGCGGTCGGCACGCTGGCGCGGCTGCCCGAACTGGTCAAACAGGTCGGTGGCGGTCCCGCCATTCTCATCATCGGCGACGTGGTCGCGCATTCCGCGCCGTGGAGCCGGTCCAACGTCACCCAACTCTTCTCCAACCAGATGTTCTCCGAACTGCTGAAAGCTGCCGAATGACCTCTCCGCTTGAACAGAAGAAAATCAGGATCACGGGCCCCTCGGTGGTGACCGCCAACCGCACTTGGGATGGTGCCGTGGTGTACCGGACCGCCAAGCAAGGCTGGTCCACCGAACTGTCCGATTCCGCTGTCGTCAGTACCTCCGACGACGCGCGCGCTCTCTTGGCCGAAGCCACCGCCGACGATGTCGGCGCGGTCGGCCCCTACATCGCGCCGGTCGAGCTCAAGGACGGCGGCAAGCTCAAGCCGGGCAATCTTCGCGAACATATCCGCGCCAAGGGCGTCACGATCGATCTCCAGGTGCCGGCGTAAGGCTCATCCATCATGTATGCATATGACGAACTCGACCGCACGCTGATCAACGAGCGTGTTTCGGAATTCCGCGACCAGGTGAAGCGCCGCCTTTCCGGCGAGCTCACCGAGGACGAATTCAAGATCCTGCGCTTGCAGAACGGCGTGTATTTGCAGCTGCACGCCTACATGTTCCGCGTCGCGATCCCCTATGGCACGCTGTCGTCGAAGCAGCTGCGCCGGCTCGCCCATGTGGCGCGCCGCTACGACCGCGGCTACGGCCACTTCACCACGCGGCAGAACATCCAGTTCAACTGGATCAAGCTCGCCGAGCTGCCCGACGCGCTGGCCGACCTCGCCGAAGTCGGCATCCATGCGATGCAGACCTCCGGCAACAACATGCGCAATGTCACCTCGGACCAGTGGGCAGGGGTGGCGCCCGGCGAGATCGAGGATCCGCGGATCTGGTCGGAGATCCTGCGCCAGCACACCACGCTGCATCCGGAATTCTCGTTCCTGCCGCGCAAGTTCAAGATCGCGATCACCGCTTCCGAGCACGATCGCGCCGCGATCAAGATCCACGACATCGGGTTGCGGCTGCACAAGAACGCCGACGGCGAGACCGGTTTCGAGGTGCTGGTCGGCGGCGGCCTCGGCCGCACGCCGTTCATCGCCAAGACCATCAAGCCGTTCGTCCACGGCCGCGACATCCTGAGCTATGTCGAGGCGATCCTGCGCGTCTACAACCAGTACGGCCGCCGCGACAACATCTACAAGGCGCGCATCAAGATCCTGGTGCACGAGCTCGGCATCGAGAAGTTCGCCAAGGAAGTCGAGGAGGAGTGGAAGGCGATGGGCGATGTCGGGCTGACGCTCGATCACGCCGCCATCGAGGAGGTCCGCTCGCGCTTCTCCTATCCGCCTTACGAGAAGCTGCCGCACATGCCGGACGAGCTGAAGCAGGCCGCGCATGATCCGCTGTTCGAGCGCTGGCGCAAGAACTCGGTCGCGCCGCACAAGGTGCAGGGCTATTCGATCGTGACGCTGTCGCTGAAGCCGGTCGGTGGCCCTCCGGGCGATGCCACTGCCGAGCAGATGGACGCGGTCGCCGACCTCGCGGACAAATATTCGTTCGGCGAGATCCGCGTCGGCCACGAGCAGAACCTCGCGCTGCCGCACGTCGCCAAGCGCGACCTGCCGCAGCTGTTCAAGGCGCTCGATCGCCTCGGCCTCGCGACGCCGAACGTCAACCTCGTCACCGACATCATCGCGTGCCCGGGGCTGGACTACTGCTCGCTGGCCAACGCGCGTTCGATCCCGATCGCGCAGGAGCTGACGCGGCGTTTCGCCAACCACGACACCGCCGACCTGATCGGGCGGCTTCACATCAACATCTCCGGCTGCATCAATGCCTGCGGCCATCACCATGTCGGCCACATCGGCATTCTCGGCGTCGAGAAGAACGGCGAGGAATTCTACCAGATCACGATCGGCGGCCGCGCCGACGAGAACGCGCAGTTGGGCACGCTGATCGGCCCGGCCGTTCCCTATGCGGAAGTCGCCGACGTGATCGAAGACATTGTCGAAGCCTATCTCGCGCTGCGCGACCGTCCCGAGGAATTGTTCGTCGATACGGTGAAGCGTCTGGGCGTCGAGCCTATCAGGGAGCGGGTCTATGCCACTCGTTAAGCAGGGAAGAATCACCACCGATCTGTTCGTCCATGTCGCCGACGGCGCCGAGCTGCCGGGCGACGGCGCGGTGCTGGTGAGCGCCGAGCGCTTTCTCGCCGATCCGGAGGCGCTGCTGCGCCGTCCCGGCAAGCTAGGGGTGATCTGGCCGAACAACCGCAACCTCGACGATCTCGTGCCGCATCTCGATCGGCTGGCCTCGGTCGCGCTGGTGTTTCCGACCTTCCGCGACGGCCGCGCCTACAGCCAGGCGCGCCTGCTGCGCGAGCGCTACGGCTATGACGGCGAGCTGCGCGCCACCGGGCAGATCCTGCGCGACCAGTTCGTGTTCATGACGCGCGCCGGCTTCGACGCCTTCGAGGTGAAGAAGGATGCCGACGCCGACGCGTTTGCCGCGACCATGAAGCGCTATTCGGTGTTCTACCAGCCGACCGGCGACGGCCGCGTCACCGCACTCAACCGCCGCATGCAGCTGCGTCACTCGGAGAGCGCCGGCCAGTGAGCACGCTTGCACCAGGGCTCGTGGTGGCGCCGGCCGCATTGCCCGCGGCCGATGCGCTCGATCGCGCGCTGCGCACGGCTTCACCCGCCGAGGTGATCGCGGCCGCGGTCAAGACGCTCGGCCGCGAGAAGGTGGCGCTGGTGTCGTCGTTCGGCACCGAGTCCGCCGCGCTGCTCAAGGTGATGGCGGATGTCGATCCGGCGATCCCGGTGGTGTTTCTCGATACCGGCTGGCTGTTCGAGGAGACGCTGGCTTATCGTGACACGCTGATCAAGTCGCTCGGCCTCACCGACGTGCGCTCGATCAAACCCGATGAGGAAGCGCTGTCGCGCCAGGATCCGGACCGCGAGCTGTGGTTCAGCGATCCCGACGCCTGCTGCCGCATCCGCAAGGTCGAGCCGCTGGCGCGTGCGCTGAAGCCGTTCGCCGGCTGGATCAACGGCCGCAAACGCTTCCAGGGCGGCGCCCGCGCCGACATCCGGGTTGTCGAGGATGACGGCGTCAGGCTGAAATTCAATCCGTTCGCCAACGTCTCGCGCGAGGAGATCGAGGCGATCTACGCGCTCGGCAAGCTGCCGCCGCATCCACTTGTCGCATCGGGATATCAGTCGGTCGGGTGTATGCCTTGCAGCAGCCGGTCCGCTGCCGGCGAGGATGCGCGCGACGGCCGCTGGCGCGGCCGGGCCAAGACGGAATGCGGCATCCATACGATGAAGATGTCGTAAGCATGATCCCTGGCGACAAACGCGAAGCGTTTGCGTGGGGGCGCCCAATCGCGATGAGCCTTCATCGCGATTTGGCGACGCGACAAAGCCTTCGCAGTGCCGCGACTTCGTAGCACAAGCGCGCTGCGCCGCCGAAAACAAAGAAAACCGGTTTCGTTGACTTAAGACCACTTCGCCGTGAGTTATGTCTTGCGTGTTCCCTGACATTTCTCAGGTTGAATGGAGAGCGAAATGATCCGTCGTATCCTGCCGCTGGTCGCGGGATTGTTGTGGGCGAGCTCGGCCTTTGCGGCCGACTATTCGCTGCTGAATGTGTCGTACGATCCGACCCGCGAGCTCTATGTCGATTTCAACAAGGCGTTCGCCGCGGCCTATCAGAAGGAAACCGGCAAGAGCGTCGAGATCAAGCAGTCGCATGGCGGCTCCGGCTCGCAGGCGCGTTCGGTGATCGACGGATTGCAGGCCGATGTCGTCACGCTGGCGCTCGCCTTTGACATCGATGCGATCGCGGGCAAGGGCCTGATCGCGGCCGACTGGCAGAAGCGGCTGCCGCTCAACGCCTCGCCCTACACCTCGACCATCGTGTTCCTGGTGCGCAAGGGCAATCCCAAGGGCATCAAGGATTGGGACGATTTGATTAAACCCGGCGTCAGCGTCATCACACCGAACCCGAAGACCTCGGGCGGCGCGCGCTGGAATTATCTCGCCGCCTGGGGCTACGCGCAGAAGAAGTTCGGCTCCGCGGACAAGGCGAAGAAGTTCGTCGCCGATCTCTATCAGAACGTGCCGGTGCTCGACACCGGCGCGCGCGGCTCGACCGTGACCTTCGTCGAGCGCGGCGTCGGCGACGTGCTGCTTGCGTGGGAGAACGAAGCCTTTCTGGCGCTTCGCGAATTCGGCGCGGACAAGTTCGAGATCGTGGCCCCGCCGCAGTCGATCCTGGCCGAGCCGCCGGTCGCCGTGGTCGACAAGGTCGCCGACAAGAAGGGCACCCGCGCCGTGGCCGAGGCCTATCTGAAGTACTGGTACACCAAGGAAGGCCAGGAGATCGCCGCGCGCAATTCCTACCGGCCGCGCGATCCCGAGATCGCCAAGGAGTACGAAAAATCCTTCGCCAAGGTTGAACTTTTCACCATCGACGACGTTTTCGGTGGTTGGACCAAGGCCCAGAAGGAGCACTTCGCCGAGGGCGGCATCTTCGATCAGATCTACAAGAACTGATCGGATTATCAGGGGGATATGTGAGCACAGCGGTTGCACGGCGCAGTACCCTGCCGGGGTTCGGTCTCACCATGGGACTGACCCTGACATGGCTCTCCGTTATCATCCTGATTCCGCTGGCCGCGCTGTTCCTCAAGACGTTCGAGCTCAGCCTCGACCAGTTCTGGGGCATCATCACCAGCCGGCGCACCCTGAATGCCCTGAAGATTTCGTTTGGGCTTTCGTTTGCGGCCGCCTGCGTCAATCTGGTGATGGGCACCGTCATCGTCTGGGCGCTGGTGCGCTACCGCTTTCCGGGCCGGCGGCTGTTCGACGCCATCGTCGATATTCCGTTTGCCTTGCCGACGGCGGTCGCGGGCGTCGCGCTGACGCAGCTGTTCGCGCAGAAGGGCTGGCTCGGCGCGCCGCTCGCCGAGCTCGGCATCAAGGTCGCGTTCACGCCGATCGGCATCTTCATCGCGATGATCTTCATCGGCATTCCGTTCGTGGTGCGCACGGTGCAACCGGTGCTGATCGATCTCGATCCCGAGATCGAGGAAGCGGCGGCGAGCCTGGGGGCCAATCGCTGGCACACGGTGTTTCGCGTCATCCTGCCGAGCTTGATTCCGGCGCTGCTCACCGGCTTTGCGCTGGCCTTTGCCCGCGCCATCGGTGAATACGGCTCGGTGATCTTCATCGCGGGCAATCTGCCCAATGTCTCCGAGATCGCGCCGCTGTTGATCGTGATCCGGCTGTCCGAATTCCGCTACGCCGATGCCACCGCGATCGCGGTCGTGATGCTGGTGGCCTCGTTCCTGATCATCTTCCTGATCAACCGGCTGCAGCGCTGGGCGCAAGCCCGCATCCCCGTGCATTGAGGTCCTAAAGATGTCGATGCAGACGGGATTGGTGACCTCGACCACGCAACTGCGGACCTACGCGCCCGCGACCGATGTCAGCGTCGCGGCGCCGGCGCCGCGGCTCGAGATCCCGCGCGCGGAGCCGGGGACGGCGCAGCACAATTTGCGCACCGAGCCCGGCCCGATCCGCTTCATCATCATCGCGCTCGCGATCACCTTCCTCAGCGTCTTCGTCGTGCTGCCGCTGGTCGTGGTGTTTGCGTCGGCGTTCTCGAAAGGTGTCGGCGCGTATCTCGCGGCGCTGGCGGAGCCTGAGGCACTCGCCGCCATCAAGCTGACGCTCTTGATCGCCGCGATCTCGGTCACGCTCAACCTCGTGTTCGGGGTGATCGCGGCCTGGGCGATCTCGAAGTTCGAGTTCACCGGCAAGACCTTCCTTATCACGCTGATCGACCTGCCGTTCTCGGTCTCGCCGGTGATTTCGGGCCTGGTCTTCGTGCTGCTGTTCGGCGCGCAGGGCTATTTCGGGCCGTGGCTGCAGGCGCACAATGTCCACATCCTGTTCGCGGTACCCGGCATCGCGCTGGCGACGATCTTCGTCACCTTTCCCTTCGTGGCGCGCGCGCTGATCCCGCTGATGCAGGAGCAGGGCACCCAGGAAGAGGAGGCGGCGATCTCGCTCGGCGCCTCCGGCCTGCAGACCTTCTTCCGCGTCACGCTGCCCAACATCAAATGGGGCCTGCTGTACGGCGTCCTGCTCTGCAACGCGCGCGCGATGGGCGAGTTCGGCGCGGTGTCGGTCGTCTCCGGCCACATCCGTGGCGAGACCAACACGATGCCGCTGCTGGTCGAAATTCTCTACAACGAATACCAGTTCGTCGCCTCGTTCGCGATCGCATCGCTGCTCGCGATGCTGGCGCTGATCACCCTGGTGGCGAAAACCGTTCTCGAGCGGCGGCTCGACGAGGCAGAGGTGCCCGATGGCGATTGAAGTCAAGAATATCGTAAAGACGTTCGGCAGCTTTGCCGCGCTCGACAATGTCGACCTCAAGGTCGCCGACGGCGAGTTGCTGGCCCTGCTCGGTCCGTCCGGTTCCGGCAAGACGACGCTGCTGCGCATCATCGCAGGCCTGGACTGGCCCGACTCGGGCGAGGTCGCGATCGACGGCGAGAACGCGCTCTCGCGCGGCGCCAGCGAGCGCCAGGTCGGTTTCGTGTTCCAGCACTACGCGCTGTTCCGCCACATGACGGTGTTCGAGAACGTCGCCTTCGGCCTGCGCGTGCAGCCGCGCGCGATCCGCAAGGACGAGGCGACGATCCGTGCCCGCGTCAAGGAGTTGCTCGACCTGGTGCAGCTCGATTGGCTGGCCAATCGCTATCCCAGCCAATTGTCCGGCGGCCAGCGCCAGCGCATCGCGCTGGCGCGCGCGCTCGCGATCGAGCCGCGGATCCTGTTGCTCGACGAGCCGTTCGGCGCGCTCGATGCCAAGGTGCGCAAGGAGCTCAGGCAATGGCTGCGCTCGCTGCACAACGAAATCCATGTCACCTCGATCTTCGTCACCCATGACCAGGAAGAAGCGCTCGAGGTCGCCAACCGCGTCGTGGTGATGGACAAGGGCAAGATCGAGCAGATCGGCTCGCCCGGCGAGGTCTATGACAATCCGGCGACCGCCTTCGTGCACGGCTTCATCGGCGAATCCATCGTGCTGCCGGTCGACGTTGCCGGCGATGCGGTGCGGCTGGACGGCCGTCCCCTGAACATTCCGGCGCTCGGCGCGGCATCGGGCGCGGCCAAGCTGTTCGTCCGCCGCCACGACATGGCGGTCGGCCCGGCTGGAACCGGCGCCCTGGAAGGCGCCATCCGGCATGTCCGTTCGTTCGGTCCGATCCAGCGCGCCGAGGTGGCCCTGTCCGGGAGCGAGGGCAAGACCGTGATCGAGATCGACGCCCCCCGCGACCGCGAGCTCCAGGCCGGCGAAATCGTCTCGCTGCAGCCCCGCCGCTACCGGATCTTTGCCGCCCAGGAGTAGGCATCCGGGCGACGGTTCCTGACCACATCCACCGTCATTCCGGGGCGGTCCGTAGGACCGAGCCCGGAATCTCGAGATTCCGGGCTCGCTTCGCGCCCCGGAATGACGGCATTTCGCAGCCAAAAGTTAGCCCCTGTTCACCATTCAGCCACGGTTGGTATGCAACAACGGCGGGCCAATCTTTGGGGGTTTTCTTACAGTGAAACGGACGACGGTCGCCCTGTTCGGGCTTCTGCTGCTTGCCGGCTGCGGCACGGACACCAAAATCCCGGAAGAACCGACCATGTATCTCAACATGGCCCAACCCGGCGCTGTCCTGGATAGCCAGGCGGCCGCGATCATGTTTTCGCAGTACCGCCAGAACAATGGTCTTGGCACCGTGGTGGTCGATCCGGACCTGACCAAGCTCGCCGAGCAGCAGTCGCAGGCGATGGCCGCGCGCAACAAGATGGACCATGACGTGAAGGCCCCGCTCGGCAAGCGGCTGCAGGCCGGAGGCTATCCCGCCACCGTCGCGGTCGAGAACATCTCGGCCGGCTATCACACGCTCGCGGAAGCCTTTTCGGGCTGGCGCGATTCACCGCCGCACAAGGCCAATATGCTGAAGAGCGGTGTCACAAAAATGGGCATCGCCGCCGTCTATGCTCCCAACACCAAGTACAAGGTGTTCTGGACGCTCATTTTGGCGGCAACCTGATCTCGATAAATTCCGCGTGATCTAACCCCATAATCTCGCTGATTGACGCCGCGGCGAACTGTCGCCACGGTTGCGGCTCAAGTCGTTTTTGAGCGAACGGTTACGAATGGATACTTCCGACACCGCGCCTGCCTCGACGCCGGCGCAAGCGCAGCGCGTGCTGGTTCTTCAAGGCGGCGGCGCGCTCGGGTCCTATCAGGCCGGCGCCTTTCAGGCCCTCTGTCACGCAGGCTTCGAGCCGGAATGGATCGCCGGCATCTCGATCGGCGCCATCAACGCCGCGATCATCGCCGGCAACGAGCCGGCCGAGCGCGTGCCGCGGCTGAAGGAATTCTGGGAGATGGTGTCGGCGCCGGTGCCGTGGAATCCGGTCTCCAACCATGAGCGCGCCCGCTCGCTGTTCAACGAGACCAGTGCCGCCATCATCGCGACCTTCGGCGTGCCCGGCTTCTTCACGCCGCGGATTCCGCCGGCGCCGCTGTGGCCGCCCGGCAGCTCGCAATCGCTGAGCTATTACGACACCGGGCCCCTGAAGAAGACGCTGGAGCGCCTGGTTGATTTCGATCGCATCAACGATCTGAAGACGCGCCTGTCGGTCGGCGCGGTCAGCGTCACCTCGGGCAATTTCCGCTATTTCGACAACTACGAGTTCAGGAAGCTCGGCAAGAAGATAGGCCCCGAGCACATCATGGCCTCGGGCGCGCTGCCGCCGGGCTTTCCGTCCGTCGTCATCGAGGGCGAGCACTACTGGGACGGCGGCATCGCCTCCAACACCCCGCTCGACTTCGTGCTCGACGAGGAGATCAACCGCGATCTGCTGATTTTCCAGGTCGACCTGTTCAGCGCGCGCGGGCCGTTGCCGGAGACGTTGCTGGAGGCCGCCGAGCGCGAGAAGGACATCCGCTATTCCAGCCGGACGCGGATGAACACCGACAAGAACCGGCAGATCCACAACGCCCGCATGGCGGTACGCGACC
Source organism: Bradyrhizobium sp. USDA 4538 (assembly GCF_024171045.1). Classification (NCBI taxonomy): domain Bacteria; kingdom Pseudomonadati; phylum Pseudomonadota; class Alphaproteobacteria; order Hyphomicrobiales; family Nitrobacteraceae; genus Bradyrhizobium; species Bradyrhizobium sp. USDA 4538. The sequence continues at coordinate 2,797,570 of NZ_JALJZE010000001.1, read as the reverse complement.
TGATCGGCAAGCTGCCCGATTACCTGAAGAACGATCCGTCGGTCGAGCTGCTGCGCAAGGCGTCCAAGGAGAACACCGTCACGGTGGTTCACCTGATCTACAAGAGCAAGAACTACGAGAGCTCCTCGAAGGACTACGACTTCTCCCATGTTGCGATGGTCGAGCACTGGGGCGCGGGCGTCCGCGACGTGCATTTGTCGATGCGTCACAAAGAATGGCTAGAACGGCCGCAGTCCGGGGAGACCATGGTGACTTACGACCTCACGGGGGATGAACCCACACCCCCCGCAAGCAAATAGGAGCGACCGACAATGGGTACGTTGACAGGCAAGACCGCCGTTGTGACCGGCTCGACCAGCGGCATCGGATTGGCGATCGCGCGCGCCTTCGCCGGCGCCGGCGCCAATATCGTTCTCAACGGCATGGGCGTTCCGGCCGATATCGAGAAGGAGCGTTCCGGCATCGAGACCGACTTCAAGGTCAAGGCCGTGCATTCGCCGGCCGACATGACCAAGCCGGCCGAGATCGCCGACATGATTGCGCTCGGCGAGAAGACCTTCGGTTCGGTCGATATCCTGGTCAACAACGCCGGCATCCAGTTCGTTGCGCCGATCGAGGAATTCCCGCCGGAGAAGTGGGAAGCGATCATCGCGATCAATCTGTCGTCCGCGTTCTACGGCATCCGCGCCGCGGTGCCCGGCATGAAGAAGCGCGGCTGGGGCCGCATCATCAACACCGCCTCGGCGCACTCGCTGGTCGCTTCGCCGTTCAAGTCGGCCTATGTCTCGGCCAAGCACGGCATTGCCGGCCTCACCAAGACGGTGGCGCTGGAGCTCGCGCAGCACAAGATCACCTGCAACTGCATCAGCCCGGGCTATGTCTGGACCCCGCTGGTCGAGCACCAGATCCCGGAGACCATGAAGGCGCGCAACATGACCAAGGAGCAGGTCATCAAGGACGTGCTGCTCGCCGCCCAGCCGACCAAGGAATTCGTGACCTCCGATCAGGTCGCGGCGCTTGCGCTGTTCCTGTGCAGCGACGATGCCGCGCAGATCACCGGCTCCAACTACTCGATCGACGGCGGCTGGACCGCGGAGTAATTTTCCGGCGGGATTTGGCGGCCTAAGAAACAAGCCGGCCCTGATTGGATCAGGGCCGGCTTTTGTTTTGAGGCTGCAAGCGTCGCCATCGCCTGCAGCCATCGCTTTTGGCGAAATTTTGCAACTTTTTCCGATCGGATTCAGGACGATTTGGCGCGCCGTGGGATGATGGCATGGGCATTCCTGGCGAGGAGCAAATCGGATGGAGCAGCGGCAGGCATATGACGAGGTGATGGGTAAATCGCATTCCGAACTTCGGTCGACCTTCCAGCTACGGTTCAAGGGCCAAGTGGTCCTCGCCGGGAGCGCCGGTTACGACGAGGCGCGCAAGGTCTGGAACGGCGCCGTCGACAGGCGGCCGGCCATGATCGCCTACTGCGCGGATACCCGGGACGTGGTCGAGGCTGTGACGTTCGCGAGGTCCCGCACGTTCCCGGTGGCCGTTCGCAGCGGAGGCCACAATGTCGCCGGCCTCTCGGTCTGTGACGGTGGCATGGTCATCGACCTGTCGCGGATGAAACGCATCGATGTCGATCCGGTCAGGCGCACCGCGCGCGCGGAGGCCGGCCTCGATCTCGGCGAATTCGATCGTGCCACGCAGGCGCACGGCCTGGCGACCACCATGGGGATCAACAGCGACACCGGCATCGCCGGGCTCACGCTTGGCGGCGGCTTCGGCAAGCTCGGGCGAAAATACGGGTTGACCTGCGACAACCTGATTGCCGCCGAAGTGGTGACAGCCGAGGGACGGGTTTTAAGGGCCAGCGCGACCGAACACCCCGACCTGCTCTGGGGCTTGAGAGGCGGCGGCGGCAATTTCGGCATCGTGACTGCGTTCGAATACCAGTTGCATGCGATCGGCACGTCGTTGCCCGTCGCGTCAACGCTTTATCCTTACGATCAGGCGCGCGAGGCCATGCAGTTCTACGACGAATTCGCCCGCAACGCTGCCGATGAGATCAACGTCGATGCGGCCCTTGTGACGCTGCCGTCGGGCGACCGGTTCTTCAATATCTCCGGTTGTTATGTCGGCTCGCATCATGACGGTGAGCGCGCCCTTTCGCCGATCGTCAAGTTCGGCTCGCCCGTCGAGACGCGCCTGGCAACCGTTCCCTATCTCGAGATTCAGTCAGGCGGCGATGCCCTGTTTCCGCGGGGACGTCGCTATTACTGGAAGGCGCAATTCCTGCGCGAGATCGGTGGCGGCGCGATCGACGCGCTGCTCGACGCCTATGCGAGAGCCCCCAACACCGCGTCCTTGCTGGTTCTCCAGCATGTCGGCGGCGCAATTGCACGGGTTCCGGTATCGAGCTCGCCTTACGCAAACCGTGATGCGGCGTTCGACTGTTTTCCCGTGGCGATCTGGGACGATCCAGCCGGTGACGAGGCGAACATGCGTTGGGCGCGCGAGCTGTGGAGTGCCGTCAGGCCCTATTCGACCGGCGGTGTCTATGCCAACAACTTGGGGGACGAGGGCGAAGACCGGGTGCGCGACGCCTATGGCGAAAATTACGCACGTCTTGTCGCGCTCAAGAACAAATACGATCCGACGAATTTCTTCCGCCTGAACCAGAACATCAAGCCGACGACATAGTTCTGGGCATCGGAGAAAATCCAAATGCGAAGCCGCTGGACCATTCTTGCTGCTCTGTTCGTCGCTCGTGCCACCATCGCCTTTCAGTTTCAGAGCGTCGCGGCCATCGCGCCACAGCTCAGCCAGGGTCTGGGCGCGAGCCTGGCCGATATCGGCGTTCTGATCGGGCTCTACTTTGCGCCGGGCGCCTTGCTTGCCTTGCCTGGCGGCGCGATCGGCCGCCGCTATGGCGACAAGGTGGTGGTCCTTGCCGGTCTCCTGATGATGCTGGCAGGCGAACTGCTGATGACCACGTCGACGTCGTGGAGCGTGCAGATCGCAGGCCGGCTGACTGCCGGCATCGGCGGCGTCCTCCTGAACGTTCTGATGACCAAGATGGTCGCGGACTGGTTTGCCGGCCGGGAAATCGCCACCGCGATGGCAATTTTCATCAACTCTTGGCCGGCCGGCATCGCAGTCGCTCTCATGCTGTTGCCGGCAATCGGAGCCACGCTCGGGCTCCATGCCGTCAATCTTGCCGTCGCCGGGGTGATCCTGATCGGTCTTGGCCTCATCGCTCTGGTTTATCGCGCGCCGGATGCGGCCGTCGCGGTTGAAGGCGAGCGCAGCAGCCTGACCGCCGACACGATCTGCGCCGTGATTGCCGCCGGGCTGATCTGGTGTCTCTACAATATCGGCTTTGCGATGATCTTCAGTTTCGGTCCATCGATGCTTGTCGAGCAAGGCTGGTCCGGCGCCGCGGCCGGATCAGCCATCAGTATCGTGCTCTGGCTCGCCGCCCTTTCGGTGCCGTTAGGCGGCTTCCTCGCCGATCGGACCAAGCGCGGCGAGGTCATCCTGGTCACGGGCTGCATCGCCTTCGCGCTCCTGACACTGCTGCTGTCGCGCAGCGGCACGGTGCTTCCCGTCGTCATTGCTCTTGGAATCCTCTGCGGCCTGCCTGCCGGTCCGATCATGAGCCTGCCTGCGCGCGTGCTCGAGCAGAAGACGCGGCCGATCGGAATGGGAATATTCTACACCGTCTTTTACGCCGGCATGCTGGCTGGACCTGCGATCGGAGGAAAGCTCTCCACCGCGGTCGGCTCCGCGAGCGCGGCGCTCGACTTCGGCGCCGCCATGCTCCTGGCTTGCCCGGCCGTTCTGTGGTTCTTCCGCCGTATGGTTGCCGGCCACTCTTGGAAGCAGGTGGACATCAGGCGGGCCTGACCGGCGCAAGGCTGAATGCGGTCAGGCAGGTTTTCCAGTCCGGCGGCGCTCATGCATCGCATGATGCCGCGCCGGCGGAATGCTACGGCGCCGTCCGCCGCTTGCCGAACGCCAGCACGTGCAGCCCGAGGCGCGAGCGCACGACATAGAACAAGAGGATCGTCTCGAAGGTCAGCGACAGCGAGGTCGAGGCGGCGGCGCCCATCCCGCCGTAGCGGGGGACGAGGGCGATGCAGAGCCCGACATTCATCAGGAACGACACCGCATAGGCGGTCGCGCAGATGCTCTGGTGGCCGAGCATGTTCAACAGCCGCTCCACCGGCCCGATCGCCGAGCGCACCACGAGGCCGATCGCGGCGACGAACATGATGCTGTAGCCGTCGACGAATTTCGGGCCGAACAGCCACAGCAGCGGCTTGCCAAACGCCAGCAGGGCGACGGTCGCGAGCAGCGAGGGCCAGAACGTCCAGCTGATGGCGTGTGCGACATAGGCCGACAGCCGGTCCTTGTCGCCGAGCGCGTTGTATTCGGCGAAGCGGTGCGCCGTGGTCGCCGCCATCGCGTAGTGCACGAACGACACCAGCGCCAGCGTCTTCACCACGGCGAAATAGATGCCGACCTCCTCGGACGAGCGGAATTGCTGCAGCATCAGCACGTCGGTGTAGCCGAGCAGCAGATAGAAGCTCTCGACCAGCATGATCGGCAGCGAGATCGCGAACCAGCCCTTGATGTCGTAGGTCTTCTCGCCCACCCCGAGATGGGCAGTGAGGCGGCGGTTGAGCACGACCATCTGGCCGATCGCCGCGATGTACACCGCGGCCGCGCTCGCGATCATCGCCGCGGTGGCGCCGAGATTGAGGCCGAGCGCCAACGCGCCGGCGGTCAGCGCAATGATCAGCCCCTGCCGCATGATGAACTGCGGCATCAGGCCGAGCTGCATCCAGTCATGCGCGCGGGAGATGCCGTCCTGGGTGTTGGCGACGACGAAGGGCGGCAACGTCAGGCAGCCGATATAGAGCGGCACCACGGCGTTGGGATCGATCCAGGGCGAGGCGAGGTGGATCACGCCGGCGAGCAGCAGCGCGACCATGCTGGACGTCGCCAGCACCACCCAGCGGCCGCCGGAGAGGAAGCCGCGCAGCGCCGCAAGGTCGCCGCGCGCGCGGTATTCCGGAATGATCTTCTGCGCGGAGGGCGCGATGCCGAAATCCATGGTGCTGCCGAGCAGCAGCACCCAAGTCCAGACATAGACGTAGATGCCGTAATCCGAGCCGCTCATCCAGCGCGCCAGCAGGATCTGCGCGAGATAGGCGATGCCGGCGCTGATGACGCGGATGGCGAAGATCATGCCGGCGAGGCGCTTGGTGACCGACGCCTCGTTGGTGCCGCCGAGCGCGCGCGCTGCGAGGCCGCGCAGGCGTGCGGCCCGGCCCAATGGCGCAGAGGTTGCCGATTGTGTCTCCATCACAGCCAAGGCGGAAAATTCCTAAAGCGCCGCGTGGCGGCAATGGCCTCCGATCTATCAACGAAACGTTAAGATTGGGTTCGGTGACGCACCTCTTCGGGGGCGTCCCGGGGCAGTGCAAAGCACTGAACCCGGGAGCTCGAGATTCCGGGTTCGATGCGCTGCTTCACCCCGGAATGACCCTACGGCTCAATTCAAATTGATATTGAATTCGTAGCTTTTGTCGCCGCCGACCAGCGTCAGCTTCAGCGCGGCGCCGTCGGCCTTGGCGCCAGGCGGCAGGCCGTCGAGCTCGAAGGTGAAGCGCTTCACGCCCGGCGGCGCGTGTTCGACGAGCTTGGGCACCGGCAGCGCCCAGTCGGGCGTCGGCCCCTCGACGAACAGGCTGAGGTCGCGGCTCTCGGGCGCGCTGACATCGACCAGCACGCTGTTCTTGCCGTCGCGCTTGACGTCGCGGATCGAAAACGGGATCGGGTCGCCGATATTGGCAGGCTTCGGCACCGCGTTGAGCGCTTCGGACAGCGCGGCGTCCTCGGTCGATGCGACGCTTGCGAACGCCAGCTCGGCCTTCGCCTCCACCGGCACGCACAGCTTCTCGCACACCGCGTAGTTGATGTCGGCGCGCAGCACCAGCGGCTTGTCGGGATTCTTCGCCACGATGCGCAGCGGCAGCACCACCTGGTGCTTGTAGCCGAGCGAGGTGCCGCCGGCGCCGTCGTCGAATTGCCGCGGCGCCGGCCACATCACGGTGACCGCCTCGACGTTATCCGACCTGGAGAAATCGAACCGCGGCGGCACGCCGGAATCGCCGGGCGTCCGCCAATAGGTCTTCCAGCCGTCCTGCAACTGGAACGCAATGCCGCCAAGCAGCACCGCGCCGCTGCGCGATCCGGCGAGCAGCCGCACCGCCGAATGCGTGTCCTGTTGCCACGGCGAGGCGTCGTCGGCGCGGACCTCCGTTGCCATACATGCGACGGAAAACAGGGCGGCAACGCCAAATGCGGCACGCAAGGGAACTATGACGATCATGAGACGTCTTTACCTGCAACTTTCGGTGCAAACCATTGAATTGCTTGTGATGCATCGCCGCACGGCGGTCGATGGTTGATTGACAGAACCGCCACCCGATATCAGGATGCCAAATCAGCAGGAAAGGCCTTTGCGGATGCGCCCTGAAGGCAAAACAGGCAAGACTCGCAAAACCGCCGCCGGCAGAAGCCCGGCCGTCGGTGCCCATGCCGCCGAAGGCGGCTATCTCGACGGCCAGATGCTGATCGCGATGCCTGTCATGAACGACCCGCGCTTCGAACGCTCCGTGATCTACATGTGTGCGCATTCCTCCGAGGGCGCGATGGGCATCATCGTCAACCGTCCCGCCGGCAGCATCGATTTCCCCGGGCTGCTGGTGCAGCTCGACATCATCGAGAAGTCGGACCAGATCCAGCTGCCCGAGAATGCCGAGATGATGAAGGTGATGAAGGGCGGGCCGGTCGACACCGGCCGCGGCTTCGTGCTGCATTCCAGCGACTTCTACATTCAGGATGCGACGCTGAACATCGACGACGGCATCTCGCTCACCGCGACCGTCGATATCCTGAAAGCGATCGCAAAGGGCGCCGGGCCGAAGCACGCGATCCTCGCGCTCGGCTATGCCGGCTGGGCGCCGGGCCAACTCGAGAACGAGATCCAGCACAATGGCTGGCTGCATTGCGACGCCGATCCGGAATTGATCTTCGGTACCGACGTCGACGAGAAATACGCGCGCGCCTTGCGCAAGATCGGCATCGAGGCCGGCATGCTGTCGAACGACGCGGGCCACGCGTAGGCCGCGCTGACGTCGTCGACGATTTGTCCACATTCACGGTGTCGTCCCTGCGAAAGCAGAGACCCATAACCACCGTATGCAATTGCGGCACCGCGCTCGGGCCACAGCGTCGCGCAACAACGGCGCTCCGTGGTTATGGGTGGTCGCGCTTACGCTTGCCCGGGACGACAGCGCTGCTTTGGGTTACTCCGCCGCCTGCTGCGCCTGCTCCAGGAGGTGTCGTCCCGGCGAAAGCCGGGACCCATAACCACCGTATGCAATTGCGGCACCGCGCTGGGGCCACAGCGTCGCGCAACAACGGCGCCCTGTGGTTATGGGTCCCGGGTCGCGCTTACGCTTGCCCGGGACGACAGCTGCGGGTTTGACTACGACAGCGGTGGTTTGGCTACGACAGCGTTCGCGACCGCTACTCCGCCGCTTCCTGCGCGACCGTCGGCTGGGTGCCCGCGACCGTGGCGCGGCGCATGTCGCGGGGCTGCGACTGGTCGTAGCGGCGGACGCGGTGCACGGTCTGGCGGTTGTCCCACATCACGAGGTCATGCACCGTCCATTTGTGCACATAGACGAATTCGGGCTGCGTCGCGTGCTCGGTCAGATCGCGCAGCAGCAGCCGCGCCTCCGGCATGCTCATGCCCCTGATGGCGCCGGCGTGCGAGGACAGATACAGCGACTTGCGGCCGTGCACCGGATGCGTGCGCACCAGGCGCTGCAGCACCGGCTTGAACATCTGCTTCTCCTCGTCGGTGTAGTCGAGGAAGCCGAGCGAGCCGCGCGAATACATCAGCGAGTGCTCGCAGACCATGTCCTCGATCTCGGCCTTGGTCTCGTCGTCGAGCGCGTCATAGGCGGCGCGCATGTCGGCGAATTCGGTGTTGCCGCCCTTCGGGTTCACCACGCGCGCCGACAGCAGCGAGAATTTCGCCGGGATCGGCCGGAACGAGCTGTCGGAATGCCACAGGCAGTTGCCGAGGTTGAACAGATGGGTGCGGTGGTCCTTCGGCAGCGGCTTGCCGTCCTTGCCGAGATTGCTGACGTCGTTCAGCCCGGAGGCGAGGCGGTAGTCCTGCTTCTTCGTCACCGTGCCGCCGCGCGCATCTTCGCGCTCGCCGAAATTCAGCGCGAACGCCATCTGCTGCTCGTCGGAGATGTCCTGGCCGTGGAACACGAGCACGGCGTATTTGTCCATGCCGGCCTCGATGTCGATCGCTTCCTGCTTCGTCAGCGGCTTGCGCAGATCGACGCCGGAAACCTCGCCGACGAAATGCTTGTGAAGCTGCCGGATCAGGACCGTCATTAGTGTATCTCCCCGTCTGTCGCGGGCGGTTTTCCCGCTTCATTTGACGGGAAGGCTACTCGCCGCGCGCGCGCTGTCAACGCTCGCGGGCCGTGCGCGGGTCAGGCATTCCGCGCCATCAACCCGCCGTCGACCGGAATCACGGCGCCGGTCAGAAACGATGCGGCGGGCAGGCACAGGCTCAGCGTCATGTGCGCAACCTCTTCCGGATCGCCGTACCGGGCGAGCGCGGTGCGGCGCTTGGCGTAGAGCGTCTTGTGCTCCTCGGAGATGCGGTCGGTGATGGCGGTGCGGATCGGGCCCGGGCAGATGCAGTTCACGGTGATGCCTTCGCGTCCCAGCTCCACCGCGAGCGAGCGGGTCAGGCTGGTGACGCCGCCCTTGGCCGCGGAGTAGGGGCTGTGCAGCGCGGTCGCGCCGAGCGCCTCGGTCGAGGCGATGTTGACGATGCGCGGCGAGCGCGACTTGCGCAGGTATGGCAGTGCCGCGCGGATAATGCGCGGATGCGCCGTCAGCATCACCGCGATGCCCTTGGCCCAGGCGTCCTCGTAAGCGGGATCATCGATCGGCACCCGCACCGAGATGCCGGCATTGTTGACGATGATGTCGAGCCCGCCGAAATGCGCGGCGACGTCGTTGACGACTTTGGTGATGGCGTCGCGATCGCCGACGTCGAGCGTCCAGGCCTTCGCCGAGCCGCCACTTGCCGAAATCTCCTTCGCCACCGCCTGCGTGCCTTCTTCGGTGAGGTCGGTGACCGCGACATTGGCGCCTTCATCGGCAAATACCCGCGCGGTGGCGCGGCCCATGCCGCTGGCGGCGCCGGTGACGAGAACGGTGAGGCCCTTCACCGAACGGCTGAGCTGCTTGTATTCGGACATGACGGACCCCCGTTGATTTTCTGCGTTGTGAGAGACGGCAACGCTGGCACCGATCGCAAGATACGTCAAACCACTGATCTCATATCGGCATGCGCGCAGCGCGTTAACGCAAGTTTCCCGGTTGGCTTTCCGAAAAGGATCATGCTCAATCAAGACAACAGCACGAGAGAGGAACGCGCGATGAACGAGCTCGATTTCGGCGGCAAGCAGATATTGGTGGTCGGCGGCTCCAGCGGCATCGGCAACGGCATCGCGCAGGCGTTCCGCGCCAGGGGCGCGCGCGTCGCGATCTGCGGCACCCGTGCGCAGGCGAGCGACTATTCCACCGAAGAGGGCTCGCATCTCGAGGGCCTCGCCTACGCGCAGCTCGATGTCAGCAACCCGCAGGCGATCGAGGCCTTCAAGCCGTCGTTCGACCAGCTCGACGTGCTGGTGCTGGCGCAGGGCGCGGTGATTTACCGCCGCGGGGAATTCGAGATGGAGGGCTTTCGCAAGGTGCTCGAGGTCAACCTGATGAGCCTGATGGCCTGCGCGACCAAATTCCAGCCGATGCTGAGCGCAGCTAAGGGCTCGCTGATCATCGTGAGCTCGACCGCGGCCTATCATTCCACCATGGGGAATCCGGCCTACAACGCCTCGAAGACCGGCGCCGTCGGGCTGACGCGCACGCTCGGCGAGGCCTGGGCGGAGAACGGCATCCGGGTCAACGGCATTGCGCCCGGCCTCGTCGACACCAAGATGACCAAGGCGACGACGGCAAATCCGAAGCGTCTCGAAGGCGCGCTCGAGCGCATTCCGCTGAAGCGTCTCGGCACGCCCGCCGACATGGCCGGCGCCGCGCTGTTCCTGGCCTCTCCGCTCGCCTCCTACATCGTCGGCCAGACCATCGTCGTCGACGGTGGGCTGATCCTGTAACCGCAGGAACCTGCGCGCCGTTTCCCGGTTAGCTCCCGGACAGATCAGGGAGCGTGACGATGGACAAGGATCGGATTTTCGGAACGGCGAAAGAGTTCGCGGGCAAGGCCGAAGGTGCTGTCGGCGACGCGACCGGCGATGCGCAGACCCAGGCCTCGGGCCGCGCGCGCGAAGCCGCGGGCTCGGTGCAGGATCTCTACGGCCAGGCCAAGGACGCCGCGCGCGACGCCGCCGACACCGCGGTCAACTACGCCAAGGATGCCTATGAGCATCGCGGCGAGACCGTTCGCAGCGGACAGAAGGCGATGGCGCATGCGGTGCAGGAGAACCCGCTGGGATCGCTGCTGATCGCCGGCGGCATCGGCTTTGCACTCGCGCTCCTGATGACGCGCCAGCCGCGCCGCCCGCCGCCGTCGCGCTGGCGCTATTACGGTTGATACCATCTCGCCCACCGTCATTGCGAGGAGCTCGCGACAAAATTGCAAAGCAATTTTGCGCTGAAGCGACGAAGCAATCCAGCCGTCCGCGCGTGCGGATCGATGGATTGCTTCGCGGAGCCTGTCATCGGGCGCGCGTTCGCGCGACCCGTTGGCTCGCAATGACGTGGATGTAGCGTCAATTCTTTCGGAGACGCGCGGCCTACTGCCACGGACTCCCCGGCACCGCGGCCCGCTGTCCGACACCGCGCGGCGGGCGCGGCGGCGGAGCGACCAACGGGCGCTGCTGCGGCGCGCCGAACCCGAACAGATCGCGCAGCCAAGGCTGTGTCTGCGGCTGCTGTTGCGGCTGGGCCTGGGTCTGGGCCGGACGGAACACGCGCCTTGGCGGCTTCGGTGCGGTGATGATCGAGCCGTCGGGCGCGATCGCCGTGGTCGAGGGCGGCGGATTGGCCGGTCCGCCCGCCGGCGCGGCGGGCGTGGTCGCGGCAACCGGCACATCGCCCTTGGCTTGCTCGCGGCCCATCTCGCGGCGCGGCCAGACGAAATCATCGGCGCGGCCGGCGGGTGGCGCCAGTGCCTCACCCTTCACCAGCGTGCGCGCGGCGAGCGCATCGACCGCGGCGGGCCGTGAGCCCGGTCCGCCGAGCAACTGATCGGTGCCGACCGTGGAGGCGACCAGCGGCAGCACCGGGCCCGCCAGCGGCCGCGGCGCGGGCTTGCCGGGCTCGGCGCTGGTATCCGGCGTCGCCGGTTCGCTGGGCAGCGCGATCGGCCCGGAGCGCACCGCGAGCAGGCGCGTCACCTCGCGCTCGACATAATGCGCGAGCTTGCGCGCGCCGGCCTTGGTGAAGAACACGCCGTCATCGGTACGCAGCTTGCGGGGCTGGCCTTCGAAATCCGGACCCTTCTGCATGAAGCGGCCGGCCTCGTCGACAAAGCCGTCCCAGACGTCGACATAGGTGATGCCGGCCTTGCCGGCGCCGTCGCGATAGAGCGCGTCGAGGAACAACATGTCCGACGTGCCCTTCTGGCCGCGGATCGCGGGCAGGCCGACCCACAGCACCGGCACGCCCTTGCTCTTCAGCACGTTGATCAACTCCTCGATCTTCTTGCCGTAGAGCTCGACCCAGCGGTCGTCGCGGAATTCATAGAGGCCGTTGGGCGAGCGCGCGGTCTTTTCCGGCGCGGCCTGCGAGTCATTGTCGGCGTCGTCGGCCGGCGGCTCGGCCTCGACCGGCTTGCCATCAGTTTTGGCGGCGGCATCGGGCTTGTCGCCCGGCTTGGCTTCGGGCTTGCCGCGCGCGTCCTTTTTCTCGTCCTTCTTGTCGACCTTCTTCTCCACGACAGATTCGCGGATCGCGGTGCGGTCGTTGAGGCCGAGCATCACGACAATAGCGTCGGGGTTCTCGGTGGCGAGAATGCCCTTCGCGGCCGCGGCCCAATCCGCCGGATCGCCCTTGGGCTGATAGCGGATCAGGCCGGAGACCGTCTTGTGCTTGCGGATCACGCCCATGTCGGGCTGGTCGGAATAGGCATCTTCCAGGCCATAGCCGAGCCAGTCGGCCATGGCGTCGCCGATGACGAGCACGTTGCGCTCGGCGGCCGCCTCGCGCTTGGCCGGTGCCGGAGCGCGCGAGAAATCCTCGCGCGGCCGCTGCGGCTGCGATGATTGCGGTTGCTGCTGCTGGAACGGCGCGAAGAAATCGCCGCCGAACCAGCCGCCGCCGTGCTGCGGCGGAGCGCGGCGCTGTGGTTGCGGCGGTCCGCCGCCGAAGCCGGGGAAGCCGAAGAACTGCGCCGAGGCGGGCTGGGCGATCCCGATCAACAGCGCAAGCGCCACCGTCAGCGCGACCAGCGGACCGGCTTCGGTGAATATGCGCAAAAAGGACTTTGGCTCTCGCATCGCGTTCGGTCGCAAATGATCTGGAAGTACGTGAGCATACTAGCGGAATCGGGCCGCAAGCGGGCAGCTTTTCCACCATAAATCGGGTGCCGCCGGCCGCCGTCAAGGCAGGCGGCAAATATCGGATTTCACGGTTACTTTCGGGGTGGAGGGCCTGAGTATGGCCGCATCGGAACTGCGCCCCCTCTCCCGCTTGCGGGGGGAGGGCTGGGGTGGGGGTGTTTCCGCAAGTCGAACGTCGAGAGAGGTCTTCAAGTGGAAAGAGCCCCCACCCGGATTGCATCTCCGATGCAATCCGACCTCCCCCGCAAGCGGGAGAGGTGCGGGGAGCTTGCGGCCGCGCATGGCCCAGCCCGGATGGAGCGAAGCGCAATCCGGGACCAGAAGCCTTCTCCTTCCCCCTGAAAGGGGGAAGGTCGGGATGGGGGTCAGCCACACGCGCCGTCGCTGGTGGAGAGACCCGATCCCCACCCGCTTTGCTCTCTCGAGCAAAGCGACCCCCCCTTTTCAAGGGGAGGTGAAGAAGCTTCGCACAGCCGTAGCCCGGATGGAGCAAAGCGTAATCCGGGACCAGACCAGCCGCACGGCGAGAACCCCGGCTTTCGCTGCGCTGCATCCGGGCTACGGGGTACCCTCCGGCTTCAGCCCTACCGCCCGCGCAGCCGCTCCAGCACCTCGGCGGTGGCAAAACCGTCGGCTGGTGCCCCGATCGACACCTGGAAGCCGCGCAGCGCCTCGCGGGTCTGGCCGCCGAACTGGCCGTCGGGCGTGCCCTTGTAGAAGCCGCGCTGGGCGAGCAGCTGCTGCAGTTCCAGCCGCTCGGCGCGCGACAGCACCCGCTCCTGCCGCGGCCAGGGCTGCGCGAAGGGCTGGCCGCCGCGCAGGCGGTCGGCGAAATGGCCGATGGCGAGCGCGTAGGCCTCGGCCGGGTTGTACTTCATGATCACCCGGAAATTCGGCAGCATCAGGAAGCCCGGCCCCTCGGCGCCGGCCGGCGCCAGCAGATAGGCCTTGTCGGACGGCCGCGGGAACGGCTGGCCGTTCGGCCGCTTGAGGCCGAGATGCTCCCATTGCGACAGCGGCATCGCCTTGGCGCGGTCGGCCAGCATGTAATTGAGGCCTTGCGGCAGCACGACCTCGTAGCCCCAGTTCGCGCCGGTCTGCCAGCCGTCCTTCTTCAGATTGTTGGCGGTCGAGGCGATCAGGTCGCTCGGATTGTCGACGACGTCGCGGCGGCCGTCGCCATCGCCATCGACGGCATAGCGCTTGAACGCGGTCGGCATGAACTGGGTCGGTCCGAACGCGCCGGCCCAGGAACCGCGCATCTGCTCGGGCCTGAGGTCGCCGCGGTTGAGGATTTCCAGCGCCGACAGGAACTCGTCCTTGAAATAGGCCTGACGGCGGCCGATGCAGGCGAGCGTCGCGGTCGACTGCACCACGTTGCGATCGCCCATCTGGGTCGAGTAGTTCGACTCGATGCCCCAGATCGCCGCGATGATGTAGCGGTCGACGCCATAAGCTTTCTCGGTGGCATCGAACTGCGGCTTGTATTTCGCAAGGATCTCGCGGCCCTTGGCGAGCCTGGTGTCGCTGACCAGGATGTCGAGATAATCCCAGATCGCCTTGGTGAACTCCGGCTGCGAATCCATCAGATCCATGATGCGCAGATCGGGCGTCAGGCCGGCGGTGAAGCGCTCGAAATTCTCTTGGGTGATGTTGCGCCGTGCGGCATCTGGCCACATCGCTGCGACGCAGTTCGGGAAGTCCGACGCGGCCTGGCGGATCGCCGCTGCGGTCATCAGCGGATGGCCGGAGGCGCCGTCTTCACCGCTCCACGGCGGTGCCGCGCCGTCCTGTCCGGTTGCGGCCTGCGGCGGCGTCGCGTTCGGTCCGGAAAAGATGCTGTCGATCAGGTTGGTCAGGCCGTTGCCCGCCGACTGGGCTTGCGTGCTGCCGGGCAGCAGCAGGGCCAGCGCGATCAGGCTCGCGCCGAAAAGCTTGGTCCTTGATGTTCCCAACGCGCGCATTTGTCGTGTGCCTGTCAAAATCGTGCTGTTCCAGAAGGCCCCGGCACGGTTTCCAATAACTTAACAAGGGCGAGATTTTGTTGCGGCCCGCATTGGCTGACGGGAACGGCGGAATTAAGCCGCACCACACATCCGCCTTTGTTGGCGGCTGCAAAACGGGGTACCAAAGGCATGATTCATTTCGTGCCGCCGTCCCACCCATTTCAAGGCTTCCGATAATCCCATGAAGATCCGCAAAGCCGTATTCCCCGTCGCCGGTCTCGGTACCCGCGTGCTGCCCGCCACCAAGGCGATGCCGAAGGAGATGCTGACGATCGTCGACAAGCCCCTGATCCAGTACGTGGTCGACGAGGCCCGGGAAGCCGGCATCGAGCATTTCGTGTTCGTCACCGGCCGCAACAAGGGTGTCATCGAGGATCACTTCGACCGCATGTTCGAGCTCGACACCACGCTGGCGCAGCGCGGCAAGAAGACCGAGCAGGATATCCTGGCGCAGAACCAGCCGGAGGCCGGCGCGATGAGCTTCACCCGGCAGCAGGCGCCGCTCGGGCTCGGCCACGCGGTGTGGTGCGCGCGCGATATCATCGGCAACGAGCCGTTCGCGGTGGTGCTGCCGGACGAGCTGGTGCTGAACACGCCGGGCTGCCTCAAGCAGATGATCGACGCCGCGAGCAGGCTTGGTGACAAGTCGAACCTGATCGCGGTCGAGGCGGTGCCCGACGAACTCACCCATCAATACGGCATCTGCAGCGTCGGCAAACGCACCGGCAACATCTTCGAGGTCGACCGCATGGTCGAGAAGCCGCCGCAGGGCACCGCGCCGTCCAACCTGTCGATCACCGGCCGCTACATCCTGCAGCCGGAGATCTTCAACATCCTGGCCACCCAGGAGCGCGGCGCCGGCGGCGAAATCCAGCTCACCGATGCGATGATCGGTCTTGCGAAGACGCAGAAGTTCTACGGCGTCGAGTTCGAGGGCGAGCGCCACGATTGCGGCTCCAAGCCCGGCTTCCTCCGCGCCAACATCGCCTTCGGCCTCAAGCGCCCCGAACTGCGCGACGGCCTGATCGCCGAGATGAAGAAGTACCTGGAGAAGTAGGGGCCGCCTCATCTTGTCATTCGCCGCGAGAATGCGGACGTATGATTCGCAGACCGCGCAACATATTCGATGTCGTCATGGCGAAAACCAGGACCCATTACCCTGACCATCAGTTGTTGAGCGAAGCTGGAGCCACGATCCCGTTCACAATCAAACGCGGTGGTTATGGGTCCTGGCTTTCGCCCATAGGCGCTAAGATAGTTTGATCATAGTCTGATAGTGGCGCTTATGTCTGGGTGGCTCGCGTAGATGTCGCCGGAGAGCGTGACTGGCTCTGCAGAGTAGAGCGATTGCGGGCTGTGGAATGATCGCTTGCCGTAGCGAAGCTACGAGCTGGCGCAGCAGACGCCACGTCACTGGGTGGGTCAGGCGGCGTCGGCCAAGCGGGGAGAGTCTTCGAGTTCGTCGACGAGCGGCTCGAGCAATAGAATGATCAGCAGATGAGCGAGGATATGGGGTCTGGCGGACCGCTCGTCGGTTCCGGGAGGTCCCTTCAGGCCAATCAGGCTTTTCAGCCGCTTGAAGCCGAGCTCAATGCGCCATCGCAGCCGATAGAGGGCGAGGATATCTGCAGTCGTGAAGTCCTCTGGCCTGAGTGAGGTCACCAGGATCACCCAATCTGCGGCGTCAAGTGTTTGCCTGGAGAGCTGATGACCTCCCTTTTGTGCAGTCCGGCGCGCCTTGCGTCGCGCAGCCGCAGCAGCTTGCGCCGGCTTCTTCGCGGCAACCAGACGCACTGCGAGCGGCGGCGCACCTGACTTGCGCTTTATCCAAATCGGCCGATCGATCAGGCCACGCGCCGAGGCGTTGCGCAGTTCGGCAGTGAGGTCAACAAGATTACCTTCGGCATCGAGCCAGCGCGCGCTCTTCCAGCCGGCCCGGATCACGAAGTCCGCATCGGCATCGACGAGATGCGCCATGCGCTCCGGTTGCAGATAGGCGCGATCGGCAAGACGGATCTCACCGGCAACCGCCGGTATCCGATCCAGCGTCTCGCCCGCTCGCTGATCGGTCAGTTCGAAGTGACCAAAGCGCTCCTGCGGAAGATCGAACGCGCTATGGATACGCCACACTGCGTTCTTGTTCCTGCCGCTCGTCCCAGCCTTGGGGACCGTCGTGGCGTCAACAATACGGATCAGACGACCGCGGCTCGCCTTCGGCGCCGCGGCGGCAAGCGCCTGCTCGACCAAGATTGCCAGCCAATCTCCGCACTGACGTAAGCGATACAACAGAGCCACGTTGGAGATATCGACAAGCCCAACCGACGTGGCCCATGCCGCCGTCAACCGCAGCCCTTTCTCACCAAGGCAATAAGCCAAGATCAGGCGCAGCAAGTCGACCGCATTGCTGATCTCCCGCGGACGGACAAACGCCTTCGTCTTGCGCGCGCTAATGTTCAGAGCCTCGGCTCCGCCAAGTCGGGCGACAACGCGCGCCCAATCTTTGTTCACAAGCGATTCGTGTGCCATTCCATCTTGGAATCACAAGCGAATCCAAGGCGCAAATCCTATTTTAGCGCCTATGGGCTTTCGCCAGGACGACGGTTGTGGGGGTGGCGAGACGTGTGCGTCAAACGAGAACTACATCTTCGCCGCAGCGTCTCGGCAGTCACGCCACCTTCCTTCGCCCCGCGCGCTTCGCCGGCTCCTTGGCGCCGTCCTGTTTCGGCGCACGCAGGGCGCGGGCGGCGAGGCTGACGACCTCGGAGATCTGCTGGAGCTGCGCGGCGAGCGGAGAGGTCTTGCGCCAGACCATGCCGATGGTGCGCGAGGGCTGCGGATGCTTGAAGCGCGAGACCGTGACCGGCGCCGAGCGGGTCTCCACCGTCACCGCCATCTCGGGGATCAGGGTGACGCCGATACCGGCGCCGACCATCTGCACCAGCGTCGACAGCGAACTCGCGTCCAGCACCTCGCGCGGCGGCGAGGATTGCATGTTGCAGAACGACAGCGCCTGGTCGCGGAAGCAGTGGCCCTCCTCGAGCAGCAACAGCCGCATCTCGCGCAGCATCTCGGCGCTCGGCACCGGCGTCTTGGCATCCTCGCCCGGCCGCACCAGCAGGAAGTTTTCCGAGAACAGCGCGACCTCGGTCAGCGACGGTTCCGATACCGGCAGCGCCACGATCGCGGTGTCGAGCCGGCCTTCGGCGACCTCCTTGATCAACTTCGGCGTCAGCGTCTCGCGGACATGGATGTCGAGCTCGGGATGCAGCCGCGCCAGGTTCTCGATCACCTTCGGCAGCAGATATGGTGCAATCGTCGGGATCATGCCGACCCGCAGCCGCCCGGCGAGCTTGTCGCGCGAGGCGCGCGCGAAGTCGCCGAGTTCGTCGACCGAACGCAGGATGTCGCGCACGCGGCGCAGCAGGTCCTCGCCGAAGGTCGTCAGCGTCACCTGCCGCGCATTGCGTTCGATCAGCACGCCGCCGACAGCCTGTTCCATTTCGCGGATCTGCATCGACAGCGCCGGCTGCGACACCGCGCAGGCATCCGCGGCGCGCCCGAAATGGCGGTGGTGGGCCAGAGCATCAAAATACCTGAGTTGCCGGAGTGTGACATTTATCATCAGATAATCTTATCGACGCGATCACTAAAGTCAATTTCCTCTGATGGATTGGGTTGCGTAGAATCGTTCTTGGAAGAGCTCCAGCGCATTCCAGAATCCATCACCTCGGAGAAGAAACATGGACGCAAAAACCGACGAAGGCGCGGGCAAATGCCCATTCACAGGCGGGCCTCGCGGGCACTCGAATCGTGACTGGTGGCCGGAGACGCTCGACGTTCAGGTGCTGCATCGCAACTCCAGCCTGTCCGATCCGATGGGCAAGGGTTTTGACTACGCCAAGGAATTCAAGAGCCTCGATCTCAACGCCGTGATCAAGGACCTCACGGCCCTGATGACGACGTCGCAAGAATGGTGGCCGGCCGACTTCGGCCATTACGGCGGCCTGATGATCCGCATGGCCTGGCACTCGGCGGGCACCTATCGCATCACCGACGGCCGCGGCGGCGCCGGCGCCGGTCAGCAGCGTTTCGCCCCGCTGAACAGCTGGCCCGACAACGCCAACCTCGACAAGGCGCGCCGGCTGCTGTGGCCGATCAAGCAGAAATACGGCCGCAAGATCTCGTGGGCCGATCTCATGGTCCTCGCCGGCAACGTCGCGCTGGAATCGATGGGTTTCAAGACGTTCGGTTTTGCGGGTGGCCGCGCCGACGTGTGGGAGCCGGAAGAGCTGTACTGGGGTCCGGAAGGCACCTGGCTTGGTGACGAGCGCTACAGCGGCGAGCGCCAGCTCTCCGAGCCGCTCGGCGCGGTGCAGATGGGCCTGATCTACGTCAACCCGGAAGGCCCGAATGGCAATCCGGATCCGGTCGCCGCCGCGAAGGACATCCGCGAGACGTTCTTCCGCATGGCGATGAACGACGAGGAGACCGTCGCGCTGATCGCCGGTGGCCACACCTTCGGCAAGACCCACGGTGCGGGCGATCCGTCGTTGATCGGTCCGGAGCCGGAAGGTGGCGCGATCGAGGAACAGGGTCTCGGCTGGAAGAGCAAGTTCGGCACCGGCGTCGGCGCTGACGCGATCACCGGCGGTCCCGAGGTCACCTGGACCCAGACCCCGACCAAGTGGAGCAACCACTTCTTCGAGAACCTGTTCAAGTACGAATGGGAGCTGACGAAGAGCCCGGCGGGTGCGAAGCAGTGGAAGGCAAAGGGCGCGGACGCCGTCATTCCGGACGCGTTCGATCCGTCGAAGAAGCATGTCCCGACCATGCTGACCACCGACCTGTCGCTCCGCTTCGATCCGGCCTATGAGAAGATCTCGCGCCGGTTCTATGAGCATCCGGATCAGTTCGCGGACGCCTTCGCCCGCGCCTGGTTCAAGCTCACGCACCGCGACATGGGTCCGATCCAGCGCTACCTCGGCCCGCTGGTGCCGAAGGAGACGCTGATCTGGCAGGACCCGGTGCCGGCGCTCGATCACGCCGTGATCGACGACAAGGATATCGAGGCGCTCAAGGCGAAGATCCTCGCCTCGGGTCTGTCGGTGTCCGAACTGGTGTCGACCGCCTGGGCTTCGGCTTCGACGTTCCGCGGCTCCGACAAGCGCGGCGGTGCCAACGGCGCGCGCATCCGTCTCGCGCCGCAGAAGGACTGGGACGTCAACGAGCCCGCGCAGCTCAAGGGCGTGCTGGGCAAGCTCGAAGCCATCCAGAAGGAGTTCGGCAAGAAGGTTTCGCTGGCCGATCTGATCGTGCTCGGCGGCGCGGCTGCGATCGAGAAGGCGGCGAAGGACGGCGGCACCAATGTGAAGGTCCCCTTCACGCCGGGCCGCACCGATGCGACGCAGGACCAGACCGACGTCGAGTCGTTCGCTCCGCTCGAGCCGCGGGCTGACGGCTTCCGCAACTATATCGGCGGCAAGCATCAGTTCCTGCAGCCGGAAGAGGCCTTGGTCGACCGTGCACAGCTCCTGCGGCTGACCGGACCGGAACTGACGGTCCTCGTCGGCGGCCTGCGCGTGCTCGGCGCCAATGCCAAGAAGTCGAAGCACGGCGTCTTCACCGGCAAGCCGGGGACGCTCACCAACGACTTCTTCCTCAACCTGCTCGACATGGGCACGGTGTGGAGCGATGCCGGCGAGGGCGTCTATGAGGGCCGCGACCGCAAGACCAAGGCGGTGAAGTGGACCGGCACCCGCGTCGACCTGATCTTCGGCTCGCACTCGCAGCTGCGGGCGTTCGCCGAGGTCTACGGCCAGTCCGACTCCAAGGAGCAGTTCGTGAAGGACTTCGTCGCGGCCTGGGCCAAGGTGATGAACGCCGACCGCTTCGACCTCGCGAAGTAAGCGGCGAGCAAACGGCAATCAGGGCAGGGCGGCGCTTCGGCGCCGCCCTGTTTCATTTGGGAGATGATGCGGAAGGATTTTCGCGGTTTGCCGATCCCGTTCAATCATGCAGCTTCATGTCGCGGATCATCTCCTCGAACTCCGCCTGCGTCGGGGTCGCCAGTGAGGCCTGCGGCGCGCTGCTCGTCGCGGTGGATACGTCGCACTGCGAGGCACCGCGCGAAGGTTCAAAGATTGCGGTCAGGCTCGCCCAGCAGACGAGGAGGGCCACGATCCAGTCCAGTACATTGGATGCCGTCATTGCAGCACCAGCATCAGCATTTCCATGCCCTGATGCTGCAGCCGACTCGGGCTTCGCGCAATTCGGAAGCTACGAAACGTAACTTCGGCGTTGCCGAGCGGGTTATCCGTACCGAGCGAGTGCAACACACCGTCATTGCGAGGAGCGTCAGCGACGACGCAATCCATTTCTCCGCTTGCGGCACGATGGATTGCTTCGCTCCGCTCGCAATGACGGCGGGCGGAAGTGAGCGCAAAACTAAAACTGTGACGCTGCCACTACAGCGACGATCCGCTCCGCGCGCGGCGCCCCTCGATCGGATAGGCGGGGTCGTTGAAGCCCGGCGTCGAGGGATGGCCGGTGACGACGAGGCGGTCGATCAGGGCTTCGTCCTCGGCGGTGAAGCGATAGTCGAGCGCGCGGATGTAGTCGTCCCATTGCGCTTCGGTGCGCGGCCCCGCGATCACGGCGCTGACGAACGACGAGTTCAGTACCCAGGACACCGCGAACTGCCCGGCGGTGATGCCTTTGCTCTCGGCGTGGCGCTTGATCTCCTGCGCGAGCTCGAGCGATTCCGGCCGCCACTCGGTCTGCATCATGCGCTTGTCGTTGCGCCCCGCACGCGTGTCCGCGGGTGGCGCCGCGTCGGGCGCGTATTTGCCGGTAAGCACGCCGCGCGCCAGCGGGCTATAGGGCACGATGCCGAGCCCGTAATAGGCGCAGGCCGGGAAATGCTCGACCTCCGGCATCCGGTTCATCGCATTGTAATAGGGCTGGCTCGCGACCGGACGGTCGATGCCGAGCCGGTCGCAGATGTTGCAGATCTCGGCGACGCGCCAGGCGCGGTAGTTGGAGACGCCGAAATAGCGCACCTTACCGGCGCGGATCAGGTCGCCCATCGCGCGCACCGTCTCGTCGAGCGGCGTCGCGTGGTCTTCCTTGTGCAGATAGTAGACGTCGATGTAGTCGGTGCCGAGCCGCTTCAGGCTCTCGTCGGCGGCCTGGAACACCCAGCGACGCGACAGCCCGCCGTGGTTAGGATCGTCGCCGATTGGATTGGCGAGTTTTGTCGCGAGCACCCAGTTCGACCGGCTGTTCGAGATCGCGCGTCCGACGACCTCCTCGGACTTGCCGCCATTATAGGCGTCGGCGCTGTCGATGAAGTTGATGCCGGCCTCGCGCGCCTTCGCCACGATCCGCGCCGAGGTCGCCTCGTCGGTCGGTCCGCCGAACATCATGGTGCCGAGGCAAATCGGCGAGACCTTCAGGCCGCTGCGGCCGAGCTGGCGATATTGCATCGGACTTTCCTTTCCTGCGGTCATTCCGGGGCGATGCGCAAGCATCGAGCCCGGAATCTCGAGATTCCGGGTCTGGTCCTTCGGACCATCCCGGAATGACAAAGGATCAACTCTCGTTCTTCAAAATCTTGAACACGCCGTTGGCCATCGCGATACAGCGCTTGTCGACGGTTACCTCGGCCGTGATGAAGATCAGGCTGCGGGTCGAGCGTACCACGCGCGGCCGCGTCGTCAGGATCTCGCCGATCTTGCCGGCCTCGACGAAATGGGTGTCGAGCTGCACGGTTGCAAGCGTCGGCTTGCCCGAGACGTAGCGTGCGGCCATGCCGCAGGCGCGGTCGGCGAAGGTCATGATCACGCCGCCCTGCACGAGGCCGCGGCGATTGTGGTGCTCGTCTTCGGTGATCAGCGCGAGTTCAAGCGCGCCGTCCTTCAACCGTTCCCACAACGGGCCGATCAGGGTCAGGAATCCCGTGGTTTCGGCGATCTTCCAGCCGTCGGATTTGAGTTTGTCCGCGGCCTTGGCCGTCATGAGGTGGGGTCCGTTGCTTGCTGATGATTGATCGCAGGAGGCATGTGGTAGCAGTCATTTCATCAAACGCTGTTGTGTTGTAGTCAAGGTCAATGGCCCGCACATTTGACGATGCCACCCGGCGGAATATCGCAGAGCTCTGTGCCGCATTCGCACGCCTGGCGCCGGCGGACGCCGCGCCGACGTTGAAGCGCGCGGCGGTCGCGATCGCGCTGACCGAAGGCGACGACGGCAGCGGTACGGCGTTCCTGTTGACCCGCCGCAGCGCGCGCCTGCGCGCCCACAGCGCGCAATGGGCGCTGCCGGGCGGGCGCTGCGATGCCGGCGAGACGCAGGCCGAGGCCGCGCTGCGCGAATTGCATGAGGAGCTCGGGCTCGCGCTTGGCCCGAGCGACGTGCTCGGCATGCTCGACGATTATCCGACGCGATCCGGCTATCTGATCACGCCGGTCGTGGTCTGGGCCGGTGCGCATGCGGCGATCACGCCGAACCCGGACGAGGTCGCCTCCGTCCATCGCATCGGCCTCGATGCGATCGAGCTGGATGGCGCGTTCAGCTTCGTCACGATCCCGGAAAGCTCGCGCCGCGTGATCCGCTTCCGCCTCGGTGGCCAGCAGATCCATGCGCCGACCGCCGCGCTGATCTATCAATTTCGCGAGGTGCTGGCCGGCCGCAGCACCCGCGTCGCCGAACTGGAGCAGCCGGTATTCGCATGGAAGTAGGCCGCAACGATGCCGCTATTTGTGATGCCGCTTGCGGGCGTTCATCTTTATTGATTTCCCCGGCGCACCAGGCGAATGCGCCGCGGCCTCGGGTTCCTGAGGCGCCCGCGACACATTCTCGTAACAGGTGAAGCGTGAACGCGTATCCGGAAACGTTCCGCAGTCCGGACGCTCGGCGCGCGCCGATGCGGCGAGCGTCAACGCGCAGGCGGCGACGAGCCAGAGTGCCATTCTCATCGCAATCTCCAGGGCTTTCTCCAAGGCTTTCGTTCGGAGAATACCGCATTGTGGCGAATATTCTGCATTGATCGCGGCATCCGGCCGCTGCGATCCGGACAATTCCGGGCTGACTTCGCGGCCGTGCTTGCTACAACGAGGCCATGCGCCCGCAATTGATTCGCCTGTGCCCTGGATTTTTCGCGCTCGCGCTCGTCGCCGGCGCGCCGTTCGTATTTGCCGGCGAGGCCGGCGCGCTGCCGCCTTCCGTCGCCAATGCGATGGCGCAGGCATCGCCGCAGGCGATCATGGAATATCGCCGCAAGCTGCAGGAATATCAGGAGGCGCGCGCCGCCTTCGAGCAGGACGCGAGCGCCTATTGGAACGCGATCGCCGAGAAGAGGCGCGGCCGCAATGCCAAGCGGCGCGACCGCGTTCAGATCTCGCTGGACGATTACGTCCTGCAGCAGCCGCCGGTCTATGAGGGTCCGAAGCGGCCGGTCAATCCGGCTCCGGAAGAGGAGGAAGGCAAGCCGCCGCGTCCGCCCAAGACGCTTCCGGTGGCCTCCGATCTGGTCAGGGCGGCGGCCGAGCAATTCCAGTTCACGCCGCAGCGGCCGGCCAGCGAGGTCGAGTTCAAGCGCGCCTATGCGCGCTACGCGCGCGCCGCGGGGCTGACGCCGGAACAGGCGGTGCGGGTCTATTCGTTCGAGACCGGCGGCACCGGCACTTACGACGTACAGGCGGGCATCGAGCACGGCGGCAAGCGCGCCATCTCCACCGCGATGGGCTACAACCAGCTGCTCACCACCAACACCGTCGAGCTATTGGCCGAGCAGGGCCATGAATTCGTGCGGGATCTGACCGAGCGGGTTGCGAGGACGCAGGGGCCCGCGCGCAAGGCGATGGAGCACAAGCTCGCGGTGCTGAAGAAGATGGTCGCGTTCACCCGCACCGTGCCCGACGACTGGTCGGCGCATGCGCGCCTCGCCGATACGCCGCAGGGCTGGGCGTGCCATGCCATGGTGCTCGACATCGATGTCGGCCCGATGCTGCAGACCCACAAGCTGCTGACCTCGGTGATCTTCGCCCGCAACAAGGGCTACAGCCGGCCGCTGACGGCGGCCGAGCTCGAGATGATGAACCTGACCGGCGACGGCACCGGGCTCGACATGGTGACCATGCCGCAGGCGATGCGCGAGCAGGTGCCGACCGCGAATTTCTTCCAGCGCTCCGGCTACGAGCGCAACCCGGTCGCCATCCGCCACAACACGGTGGCCAGGCTGCTTGCCGTCACCAATGAGCGGATGGATTTCAACAGCAACAAGCCGGGCGCGAAGGAATTGGCCGCGACGTTCTGACGCCTGCCGAAAACCGCTAGGGCATTTTCGGTTCTGATTGAATCAGAACCGAAGCCCTAGACTCTTCTTGACGCGTTTTCTTTACGCGAACCGGCGTCCACTTCGCTCGAAAACGCTCTAATTCGAGCCGAACTTGAACTTGCCGTCGCCCTCGAGATAGGGCCCGGGGCGCATGTAGAGCTGGCCGTTCTGGCCGATGAAGAACAGCGTCCCCTTCGGCACCTTCTTGGCGCCCTTCAGCAGCGTGCCGGCGTTGTTGGTGCCCATCTTGTAGGACCAGGTCTTGCCGTCCTTGTCATAGGCGTAGCCCATATCGGGCTTCAGCTCCCAGGGCGCAGCCCCCTGCGCGAACGCGCAGGTCGTCAGCGCGGCAAACGCCGCAGTCGCAATAAAAGTCTTGGTCAAAAAATGCGTCATGATCCACCTCCGGCCGAGAAAACGGCGTCGTCCCCACGTTTTTGAACAAATCACGAACGATGTTCGCGCGTCAATACGACAATCGGCGCGACCGCTCGCGGATCGCCGACTTTGTGATTTCCCGCATCAAGCTTGGCGACTATTTTCGCGTTACCGTTTACAAACGCTTTGATTGCCGGAAACACTACCTTGGGATGATCAGGATGAACCACGTCATGAAGATCGGAATCGGTGTCGCTCTGTCGTTCATGACGCTGGCGTCAGTCGCGCAGGCGGACGAGTTCAGGCTCTCCAACAATCAGCGGATCTCCTGCAGCCGCGGCCTGTCCGCCGGCAAGCTCAACACCGCGACCTGCAAGTCCTACGCCTACCTGTTCAACGCCAAGACCTCGGAATACTTCCGCTGCCAGGTCTCGCTGGCGCTGACGCGGGACAACAAGGAGGTCATCAACGTGCAGGCCGACGGCGGCTGCACCAAGAAGCCGCGCATCTTCGAGACCGACGGCAATTACACCTTCGACGCCACCGAGACCGAGCCGCCGAACACCAACTCGTTCTTCGGTCCCGGCGGCTATGCGATCTGGGCGAACGACGTCAACACCCAGAAGATCCGCGGCTGCATCACCATTTCGTCCGGCCTCGGCTCCGACATCTCGAAATGCCTCGACATGACGTTCCAGTGACGGCGGCGCGGGCCGCGTAATGCGCAAGCTGCGCCCGGCCCCGCTGTGCCGCTCCTGGCTGTTTCTCGAAGGCGCCAACGAGGACGTGCTGCAGCACGCGGCCGCCAGCGGCGCCGACGTGCTGATCCACGAGCTCGAGGATTTTACCCCGCCGCCGCTGCGCCCGAAGGCGCGGGCCCTGGCGGCCGAGCTCTACGCGGCCTGGCGCGACCAGGGCGTGATGGTCGCAGTCCGCGTCAATCCGCTGGACCAGGACGGCATGGACGATCTTGCCGCCGTGATGCGCGGACGTCCGGATATCGTTGCGCTGCCGAAGGTCGCCGAGCCGCACCATGTCGTCAGGCTTGACGAGGCGGTGACGCGGTTCGAGCGCGACTACGGTATCGCCGAGGGATCGACGTCGCTGCTGCCGAATATCGAGTTCGCGCGCGGTCTGGTGCAGACCGGTGCGATCGCCACGGCGAGCCGGCGCGTCATCGGTTGCCTGATGGCCTCGGAAGACCTCGCCGCCGATCTTGGTGCCGAGCGCGGCAGCGACGGCCTGGAGCTGGCTTACGCGCGGCAGCGCTTCATCGTCGAATGTCGTGCCGCTGATGTCGTCGCGGTCGATTGTCCCTACACCTGGAGCGACGCTGAAGGCGTCGAACGCGACACGATCTGGGCGCGGCGGCTGGGTTACGCCGCAAAGAGCCTGGTCGATCCCGCGCATGCCTCGATCGTCAACGGCGTCCTGACGCCGGGCGAGGAGGAGTTGCGCCAGGCGCGCAGGATCGTCGCGGCGTTCGAAGCGGCGCGGACAAAGGGCTTTGGGCGCGTCGAACTTGACGGCTCGCTGCTCGAGGTGCCGACCTATTCCAATGCAAAACGCCTGATCGCGCGCGGCGAAGCGCTGCGCGCAGTCGATCGTGACGTTCGAGCTTGACGACGCCGCGCCTCAGGAGGCCGGCTCTTTCTCCGAGAAGTGCATGCGTGAGCGGGCGAACTTCTTGACGCCCATCGGCTTGCCGAACAGGTAGCCCTGGACCTGATCGAAATCCATTTCGTGCGCGGCGAGAAAGTCCGCACGCGTCTCGACCCCCTGGGCCACGACCTGCGCGTCGTTTTCGTGGGCCAGCTCCACGACACGCCGGCACACCGTCTGCTTCAGGCGCTGATCCGCGCAGCCGGTGACGAATTGATGGTCGACCTTGAGCTGGACGAACGGAAAGTTCGGCAGTCCCAGCAAAGACGGCCAGTTCGCGCCGACATTGTCGATCGAGATGCCGATATTGTGCAGTCGAACGCGCCGGGCGACATCGATCGCCAGATCCAGATGATCGACCACGTCGGTGCTGTCGATCTCGATCAGCAGGCCCGCGAAGGCCGCATGATCCGGCATCCGGTAACAGAGCTCGCGCACGGCACGATCGTCGGCGAGGAATGAGATCGGCAGGTTGATCGAGAGATTGACCGGCCCGGTCTGCTCGAGGAGATAGCGCCAGTCCTCGATTGCGCGCTCGATCACGAACTCGGACAGCGCATGAAAATGCGGATCGCTTTCGTCCGGGATGAAGTAGGCCGGCGGCACGACGCCCCAAGCCGGATGGCGCATCCGGATCAGCGCCTCGGCGCCGCTCGGCACCAGCGTCCGGAGATGAATTTTCTGCTGGTACCACAGCTCGAGCCAGCCGGCCTTCAGAGCTTCGGGCACGTCCACCGCCGGGCTCGGCGCGGGTTCAAGCGGCATCAACGACGCAAGACTGTCGCGAAGGGTCCCGGCGCTGAACGGCGTCGACAGCGCCGGCAGCATGGCGATGCCGTACTCGTCGCCGATTTGCCGGACCGCCTTGACGATGATCGAGTCCGGCTGCCCGATGACGAGGACCTTGCCGCCATAGTCCTTTCTCACCAAAGTCTCGAGAATTTTACTGACTTCGATGCCGTCCACGGACACGCCGAGCACCAGGAGATCGGGCCGTTCCGCGTCCAGAACGGTGTCGAGTTCCAACGCCTGGCTGCATTCACTGGTGATGAAGCCGAGGTCTTCCAGCGCCTCGGCGAGGAAGGTCCGAAGGTGTTTTTTGCTGTCCGCAATGCATGCGCGTGGGGTCAGCTTGCGATGTCCGAACCAGCCGGCTCGCGTGCGTTCGATGTGACTGATGTGATTCATGCCCCGCCTTGTCCGTAGTTACCCCGGCTTGACTCGTACATCCTAGAGCGGCGGCAATCATGGAAATTTCTGGATCATACATTGATTGCCCCGCTAACCTTAAAGGATTCAATTCGATTCAAATGGCGCTGGAATCGCGGTGTCTCACCGCTGTTACACCTGCAACAAATGCGTCATCTGACATTCATGAGCGCGATCGCGTCCGACTTTGCACATCGGCAGAAACACTGTGCGCGTGTGTCATCGAGAGACGGCGTTAATGACTGTGTTGTCGCGTCGACGCCGACGCGGAACTGCGTCATTGTCGGACATCAGATCGCATCATGCAGAGTGCTGCGCGGAGCGCCGACGGCGAATCAGATCACCCGTTTTGTGATGCCAATGCAGATGTGCGTGACGTCGTCGCTGCTGTTCGCAACGTCTCCCGCATCAACGCGCAGTGGCCGATCAGCGCGGCACAAGCGATAGCTGCAAGGAACAGGAATGCAGCGCTGCAACCTGCATGGACGACAATGAATCCGGCGACAGCGGTGCTCAAGCCGACATCTGGGGCCGCAAGCCGATCTTCGCTGCTTCGTTGCGGCCGGTCCGCGCCGCGAACGCTTTGGGTCCGACAATGCCGAGTGTCACCGCGGCGATCGCCGGCGCGAATACCGAGCCGTTAGCGGCCGCCAGCGCCCGGGTCGCGGCAACCAGCTCGAAGCGGTCGCCCGGTCGCGCGGCGAGTTCCCGCGGCAGGTAAAGTGGTGTTGCTATCGGGGATTTCCGCCGCGCATGCGTCATTTGGATGGGTTGACCCGGCGGGGGTGTCCGGCCAATTTCCGGCCGGCTTAAGGGGAGAATAATACTCATGAATTCCAAGTTGATGGCTGCTGCGATCGTGGCAGCCAGCGTTTTGTCCGCGCCTGTCGCACAGGCCGAGCAGTTCATTAACGTGCTCACCGGCGGCACCTCCGGCGTCTACTATCCGCTCGGCGTCGCGATGGGGAAGATCTACGGCGACAAGATCCCCGGCGTGAAAACCCAGGTGCAGGCGACCAAGGCCTCGGTCGAGAACCTGGTGCTGCTGCAGCAGGGCCGCGGCGAGATCGCCTTCACGCTCGGCGATTCGCTCAAAGCCGCCTGGGAAGGCGACGCCGAAGCCGGCTTCAAGAACAAGCTCGACAAGCTGCGCACCATCGGCGCGATCTATCCGAACTACATCCAGATCGTCGCGACCGCCGAGAGCGGCATCAAGACACTCGCCGATCTCAAGGGCAAGAGCCTGTCGGTCGGTGCGCCGAAGTCCGGCACCGAGCTCAACTCGCGCGCGATCCTCGCGGCCGCCGGCATGAGCTACAAGGATCTCGGCAAGGTCGAGTACCTGCCGTTCGCCGAATCGGTGGATCTGATGAAGAACCGCCAGCTCAACGCCACGCTGCAGTCCGCCGGCCTCGGCGTCGCCTCGCTGAAGGACCTCTCGACCTCGAGCGAGATCACCGTGGTCGCCGTGCCGAAGGAGACCGTCGACAAGATCGGCCCGCCCTTCGTCTCCGTGATCATCCCGGCCAACACCTATACCGGCCAGGACAAGGACGTGCCGACCGCCGCGGTCGTGAACTACCTCGTGACCTCGAGCGCGGTGTCGGACGATCTCGCCTATCAGATGACCAAGCTGGTCTACGAATCGCTGCCGGAACTCGCCAACGCCCACGCCGCGGGCAAGGAGATCAAGCTCGAGGCCGCCGCGACCGGCAGCCCGGTGCCGCTGCATCCCGGCGCGATCCGCTATTACAAGGAGAAGGGCCTGATCAAGTAGGTCGCGGCTTCGATGACGGTGTCATGGCCGGGCTTGACCCGGCCATCCATCTTTCTAAAGAGCTCATTTTTCGATGGATGCGCGGGTCAAGCCCGCGCATGACGTGCGGGGACGCGGCCCAAGCGCCACGCAGGTACTATGGACGTCGCGGGCACGGCGGGGGACTGATCATATGCAGCAGCAGGTTGAGGGCGAGCAGCCCGTCAAGGTCGAATTCGACAATTTCGAGCACGGCTTTCCGGAAGGCTTCGGCCCAGGCGCCTGGGGGCACTTGGCCTATGCCATCGGTCTCGCCTTTGCGGTGTTCCAGCTCTATGTCGCGGCCTTCAACTACCTGCCGAGCCAGGTGGTGCGCGGCGTCCATGTCGGCTTCCTGATCCTCCTGACCTTCGGCCTGATCGGCAATTTCACCGCCAAGACCGATTTCGGCCGCGCGGTGAGCTGGATCGTCGGCGCCGCCGGGTTCCTCTGCGGGCTCTACCAGTGGATCTTCTATGCCGACCTGATCGCCCGCGATGGCGATCCGACCAACATGGACCTCGCGGTCGGCACGCTGCTCGCGGTCCTGATCTTCGAGGGCACGCGGCGGCTGATGGGGGCGGCGCTGCCGCTGATGTGCGGCGCCTGTCTGCTCTACTGGTTCTTCGGCCAATATCTGCCGTCGCCGTTCAATCACCGCGGCTATGACTTCGACCAGATCGTCACCCATCTCTCGTTCGGCACCGAAGGCTTCTACGGCGTGCCGATCTATGTCTCGGCGACCTACATCTTCCTGTTCATCCTGTTCGGCTCATTCCTGGAACGCGCCGGCATGATCCAGCTGTTCACCGACGTCTCGCTCGGCCTGTTCGGCCGCACCCGCGGCGGCCCCGCCAAGGTCGCGGTGTTCGCTTCGGGCATGATGGGCACGATCTCGGGTTCGGGCGTCGCCAACGTCGTCACCGTCGGCCAGTTCACGATCCCCCTGATGATCAAGTTCGGCTATCGCCGCGCCTTCGCCGCCGGCGTCGAGGCCACCGCTTCGATGGGCGGCCAGATCATGCCGCCCGTCATGGGCGCGGTCGCCTTCATCATGGCCGAGACGCTCGGCGTGCCCTATTCGGAGATTGTCAAGGCCGCGGTGATCCCGGCGGTCCTCTACTTCGCCTCGGCGTTTTGGATGGTGCATCTGGAAGCCGGCAAGCACGGCCTCGTCGGCATGAAGCGCTCGGAGATCCCGAGCGCCTGGAAAGCGCTGGTGGCGCGCTGGTACCTGGTGCTGCCGCTCGCGGCGCTGGTCTACATGCTGTTCGAGGGCTTCACGCCGCTCTATGCCGGCAGCATGGGACTTGCGCTCACGGTCGCGTTGATCCTCGGCGCCAGCATCACGCTCGGCTTCTCCAACACCATCGTGCGCTACATCTTCTGGATCGGCCTCGCGCTGGTGGTCGCCGCGGTGTCGCGCCACGGCATCGAGATCGTTCCGGTCGCGAGCGTCGTCGCCGGTTTGATCGTGATCGCGGCGATCACCCGCGGCGGCCGCGCCACCCTGAAAGCCTGTCGCGACTCGCTCGCCGACAGCGCCAAGTCGGCGCTGACGGTCGGCATGGCCTGCGCCATCGTCGGCACCATCATCGGCATGATGACGCAGACCGGCGTCGGCACCATCTTCGGCAGCTGGATCATCGGGCTCGGCGCCAAGAGCCTGTTCCTGGCGCTGATCATGACCATGCTGCTGTCGATCCTGCTCGGCACCGGCATCCCGACGATCCCGACCTACATCATCACCGCGGCGCTGGCCGCGCCTGCGCTCGCCAAGCTCGGCGTGCCGCTGATCGCAAGCCACATGTTTGCGTTCTACTACGGCATCATGGCCGACCTCTCGCCGCCAGTCGCGCTCGCGGCCCTGGCTGCGGCGCCGATCGCGAAGGAGAACCCGGACAAGATCGGCTGGGAGGCGATGCGGATCGCGCTTGCCGGCTACGTCATTCCGTTCATCTTCGTCTATTCGCCGGCGCTGATGCTGCAGACCGGGGATCCGATGCAGGCGCAACTCGGCTTCTACGGCGCGGTGGCGCTGGCGACCTTCAAGGCGCTGGTGGCGATCGGATTGTTCGGCATCGTCGCGATCGGCTTCCTGTTCACGCGGCTGACTTTCATCGAGATCCTGGTCGCGTTCGGCGCCGCGCTCTGCCTGCTCGGCGATTTCCCGTTCTCGGATACAG
This sequence comes from Bradyrhizobium sp. USDA 4538, assembly GCF_024171045.1. Taxonomy (NCBI): domain Bacteria; kingdom Pseudomonadati; phylum Pseudomonadota; class Alphaproteobacteria; order Hyphomicrobiales; family Nitrobacteraceae; genus Bradyrhizobium; species Bradyrhizobium sp. USDA 4538. The sequence goes on along the minus strand of NZ_JALJZE010000001.1, from coordinate 2,765,312 downwards.
CGGGCTTCACGCTCGCTGCTGCTGTCGTGCTATGGCAATGGCGGCAGCGTCCGCGCAATGCGGTGGCGGCGGCTTGAGCCTCTGCCTCGCTTCCGCGGGAGTCGTGAAGGCGCTGTCGATTGCGGCGTTCACGCTCGCCTGGACGCATTCGATCGAGAAGAGCGCGTGGCAGGAGGACTGGCTGGTCACGCCGGCCGGGCTGACGCTGCAACAGGCGCGCGTCAAGGGCACCGGCGCCGGCATGGAGCCGCCGCCGGAGGCGCGCCTTGTCGATGGCTGGTTTCAATGGTCGCCCCCGCCGATGCCAAGGGCGGAGGTCGTGCTCGGCAATTCCGGCGCCGCGGGTGAATGGCACCTGTGCCAGGAGGGACGCTGCCAGACCTTATCGGAGATTATCGGGCATCCGATCGGTGCTAATGTCACGACGATGAGGGTGTGCAAGAATCCGTAGCCCGCATGAGCGCAGCGATATGCGGGGATAGCGCCCCCGGATATCGCTTCGCTCATGCGGGCTACGGTCACGACAAGAACAACAAGGGAGAACAGGCGATGGATCGGCTCAAGGGCAAGGTTGCGATGGTGGTCGGCGCGGGTTCGATCGGGCCCGGCTGGGGCAATGGCAAGGCGACCGCCGTCACCTTTGCGCGCGAGGGCGCCAGCGTCTTCTGCGTCGATCGCAACGGCGCCGCGGCGGAGGAGACCGTCGGCATCATCACCGGCGAGGGCGGCAAGGCTGCCGCATTCACCGCCGATGTCTCGCGCGCCGGCGAGGTCGAGGCGATGGTCGCGGCCTGCCTGAAGGCCTACGGCCGCATCGACGTGCTCGACAACAATGTCGGCATCGCCGAGGTCGGCAGCGTGGTGGAAGTTGCGGAAGCCGAGTGGGACCGCGTCTTCGCGGTCAACCTCAAGAGCGCCTATCTGTCGATGAAGCACGTCATTCCCGTCATGATCAAGCAGGGCGGCGGCTCGATCATCAACATCTCCTCGATCGCCTCGATCCGCCATGTCGGCATTTCCTATGTCAGCTACAACGCGAGCAAGGCCGCGATGAACCAGATGACGCGCTCGACCGCGGTCGAGTTCGCCTCGAAGCATGTGCGCGTCAACGCGATCCTGCCCGGACTGATGAAGACACCGATGGTCGCGCATTCGGCCGGGCTGGCGCAGAGCTACGCCAAGGGCGATGTCGAGGCGATGTGGCGCGCCCGCGACGCGCAGGTGCCGATGGGGCATATGGGCGACGCCTGGGACGTCGCCAATGCCGCGCTGTTCCTGGCGTCGGACGAATCGAAGTATGTTACCGGCATCGAGCTCGTGGTCGACGGCGGCATCACCTCCAAGTCGGGGGCGTGAAGTCGGGCGCCTGAGCAGCGAACTTCGCTTTACCTCGCCCCGCGTGCGGGGAGAGGTCGGAATGCATCGCTAGATGCATTCCGGGTGAGGGGATTCTCCGCAAATGCAGCTATCGCCGGTTACGCGGAGACAGCCCCTCACCCCAACCCTCTCCCCGTAAAGAACGGGGAGAGGGAGCGCAGTGCTGTCGCGGCGGCTATTCATCCTAACCTCATGGCGCTTTAGGCCTCCACGCTGAGCTCGGCGCGGTCGAGCTCTTCCTCGACCAGATGGAATGCGTCGTCGCCGATCGCCTCGATGCGGCGCAGATTGAGCAATGCCTGACGCGCCGCGGCGATGGCGCGGCGGCGCAGCGGATCCGACGGCAGCTCGCGCGAGGTCAGGCCGCCGTCGGGATCATTCTCGGCGCGCAGCAGCACGGCGCGATATTCGAGCCGCAGGATCTCGGCCTCCTCCGACGGGTCGGCGTCGATTTCGTCGAGCGCGGCGCGAAACACCACGCCGCGGGCATGGGCCGCCTCGCGTCCGACCGGATCGTCGTCAGCGAAATTCAACGCCAGGATCAATGGCCGCAGCGTCAACCCCTGGATCACGAGCGAACCGAGCACCACGGCAAACGCCGTCAGCAGGATCAGATCGCGATACGGAAACCATTCAGGCAGCGCAAACGCCGCCGCCAGCGTGACGATGCCGCGCATGCCGCACCAGGACACGATGAAGCCGCGCTTCAAGGTCGGCACGGCGTCCACCACGTGGGCTGGCAGCAGGTTGCGCGTCTTCAGTGTGCGCAGCAGCGCGCCGTAGGGCATTACCCAGAGGATGCGGGCGAGGATCACGACGGCGAGGATCGCGGCGGCAAAGCTGCAATACTTCCACCGCACCTCGTCGTCGAGCCCGGACCAGATCGGGCGCAACTGCAGGCCGATCAGCATGAAGGCGAGCACGTTGAGCACGAACACGACGGTTTCCCACACCGCGTAGGACGACACGCGCAGCCGCGCCGATGTGCGGGCCGGCGCGGTGCGCGAGATGGTGATCGCATAGGCGATGATGGTGAGGATGCCGGACAGCCCGAGATGCTCGGCAATGATCCACACCATGAAAGTGCCGCCGAACTGCGTGATGATCGCGCTCGGTGCCTCGGTGATGCGACGCGTGATCATCATCCAGACTTGCGCGAACGTGAAGCCGGCGGCGAGGCTGCCGACCAGCGCAATCGTGATGGACGGCACGAACTCGCGGATCTTCATGTGCTCGGCGGCGACGAGGCCGACCGCGACGCGATAGATGAGCAGCGCGCTGGCATCGTTGAGCAGGCTTTCTCCTTCGAGGATCTTCTGGATCCGGTAGGGCAGGTTGACCTGGCGCAGGATCGCGGTGGCTGCGGCCGCGTCCGGCGGTGCCACGATGGCGCCGAGTGCGATCGCAACCGCCCATGGCATGTCCGGGCGCAGCCAATGCGCGACCACCGCGACCGCCGCTGTGGTGACGCCGACCGCGACCACCACCAGCGTCGAGACCGGCAGCCAGTTGTTGCGGAGATCGCGCAGCGAAGTGTCGAACGCGGCGTCGAGCAGCACCGGCGCGACGAACAGCGCCAGCGCCAGTTTCGGTTCCAGCGCCCAGGTCGGGGCCCACGGCAGCAGCGTCAGCAGCACGCCGCCGAGCGCCAGGAAGGTCGGGTAGGGCACCTTGATCCGCCGCGCCAGCGCCGATAGCGCCACCGCCGCGAGCAACAGCCCGATGATCCATTCGAATGTGAGCAAGCCGAACCCCCGATGCAGCCGATCGTCGCAATTGACGTATAATCCAGCGTGTGGTTTTGCGGCAAATGGCGCGCCGCCGGGCATCGGAGGCCGGCGGTTCGGGCGCGGAAGAGGGACGATTTGTCGGCGATCAGGATGCGACGCGAACCTGCAAATCTGGCCGCGATGCTGGTCTGTGTCGGCCTGTCGGGCGCGCTGATGACGGGCGTTGCGCGCGCCACCGGCAGCGAACCGGGCGAGGATGTGCAGGCCAACGCCGGCCCCTGCATCGCGGCGGCAGCGGCCGCCGATGACGACAAGATCATCGATGTCTGCGGCGCGCTGATCGACAATGAGAAGGCGACGAGGCCCGATCGCGTCAAGGCGCTGATGGCGCGGGCGGGCGCCTATGACCGCAAGCAGATGATCGATCGCGCGATCGCAGACTATGACACCGCGCTCAAGCTCGATCCATCGCTTGCCGATGCGCATAATGCGCGCGGCGAGCTGTGGCGCCGCAAGGGCGACCGGCCGAAGGCGATCCTGGATTTTGGTGCTGCCGTCAAGCTCGACCCCAATCACGCCGCCGCCAGGGCCAACTACAAATCGCTGTCGCTGGAGCTGGAGCGGATCGGCGCCATGATGGCGGTCGCCGGCAAGCCGAGCTTCGATTGCCGCAAGGCGCGCCGGCCGGTGGAGAAGGCAATCTGCGCCAATCCCACGCTTGCCGATCTCGATCGCGAAATCGTCGCATCCACCTTCCGCACGGTGCGCGAGACGCAGAATCCGCGCCAGGCGCGCGAGCTGCAGCGCGCGCAGGATCAGTTCATCGCCCGCCGCAATGCCGACTTCGGCAAGCCGGGCTACGATCTGGAAAAGGCGATGCGCGAGCGGCTGCAGCGGATCAACGGCGTCGACGGCTACTAGTGCTCCGTTCCGATCGAAGCGGAATGAGCTCTAGATTCTTGTTTTGACGCGTTTTCTTCACGCGAACCGGGACCCACTTCGCTCGAAAACGCTTTGCTCCGACCCGGCCGAAGGTCGCGGTCATTTCGGCTTGAAACGGCGCCACTTCCCGTGACAATGGTCGGCAAATGACGCGCGACCGCGCGAGGGAGAAACGCGATGAATATCCAGCAGAGCCGGTATCATGAGGTGTATGCCCGCTCGCTCCGGGACCCCGAGGGCTTTTGGGCGGAAGCGGCGCGCGAGATCGACTGGATCGAGCCGGCCAAGAAGATCTTCGATCCCTCCATGGGCGCCTACGGGCGCTGGTTCGCCGGCGCCGTGGTCAACACCTGCTACAACGCGCTGGATCGCCATGTCGCCGGCGGCCGCGCCAGCCAGGTCGCGCTGATCCACGATTCGCCGCTCACCAACACGATCACCAAGTTCACCTATTCCGAATTGTTGGAGGAGGTGCAGACGCTGGCTGCGGTGATGCAGGATTTCGGCGTGGCGAAGGGCGATCGCGTCATCCTCTATATGCCGATGGTGCCGGAGGCCGTCGTCGCGATGCTCGCCTGCGCGCGGATCGGCGCGGTGCACAGCGTGGTGTTCGGCGGCTTCGCGGCCAAGGAGCTTGCGACCCGCATCGACGACGCCAAGCCGAAGCTGATCTTCTCGGCGAGCTGCGGCATCGAGCCCGGGCGCATCGTGCAATACAAGCCGCTGCTCGACGAGGCGATCCGCCTCGCCGGCAGCAAGCCCGAGACCTGCATCATCCTGCAGCGGCCGCAGCAGGCTTGCGAGCTCACCGCGGGCCGCGATCATGATTGGGCGACGCTTCGCCAGGCCGCGTTCGATGCCGGCAAGGCCGCGCCGTGCGTGCCGGTAGCCGCCACCGATCCGCTCTACATCCTCTACACGTCAGGCACGACCGGAATCCCGAAAGGCGTGGTGCGCGACAATGGCGGGCATCTCGTTGCGCTGAAATGGTCGATGCACAATCTCTACGGCGTGAAGCCCGGCGAGATCTGGTGGTGCGGCTCCGATATCGGCTGGGTGGTCGGCCATTCCTACATCGTCTATGGCCCGCTGATCCACGGCGCGACCACCATCATGTACGAGGGCAAGCCGGTCGGCACGCCGGATGCCGGCGCGTTCTGGCGCGTGATAAGCGAGCACAAGGCGGTCGCCTTCTTCACTGCGCCGACCGCGTTCCGCGCGATCAAGAAGGAAGACCCCGAAGGCAAGTTCATCCGGAATTACGATCTCTCGAGCTTCCGCACCCTGTTCCTCGCCGGCGAGCGCGCCGATCCGCCGACCGTGGAGTGGGCCGAGCAGCAGCTGAAGGTGCCGGTCATCGACCACTGGTGGCAGACCGAGACCGGCTGGTGCATCGCCGGCAATCCGGTCGGGCTCGGCCAGCTGCCGGTCAAGCACGGCTCGCCCACGGTGCCGATGCCGGGCTATCAGGTCGACATCGTCGACGAGGCGGCAAAGCCGGTCGGGGCCGGCACGATGGGCTCGATCGTCATCAAGCTGCCGATGCCCCCGGGCTGCCTGCCGACGCTATGGCAGCAGGACGATCGCTTTAGGGACGCGTATCTCTCGGAATTCCCCGGCTACTACAAGACCTCGGATGCCGGCTACAAGGATGAGGACGGCTATGTCTGGGTGATGGGCCGCACCGACGACATCATCAATGTCGCCGGCCACCGGCTCTCCACCGGCGGCATGGAGGAGATTCTTGCCTCGCATCCCGACGTCGCCGAATGCGCCGTGCTCGGCGTCAAGGACGCGATCAAGGGCGAGGTGCCCTGCGGCTTCCTGGTGCTGAAGGCCGGCGTGACCAAGCAGCCCGCCGAGGTCGAGAAGGACGTCGTGGCGCTGGTGCGCGACAAGCTCGGGCCGGTCGCCGCGTTCAAGCTCGCGATCACGGTGGCGCGGCTGCCGAAGACCCGCTCCGGCAAGATCCTGCGCGGCACCATCAAGAAGATCGCCGACGGCGAGCCCTGGACCATGCCGGCGACGATCGAGGACCCGAAGGTGCTCGACGAGATCGGCGAGGCGCTGAAGGGGAAGGCGTAGCTCTTGTTGCCTCGCCCCGCTTGCGGGGAGCGGCCGGATCGCATGGCAATGCGATCCGGGTGAGGGGGAGGCTCCGCATGCTCGCTGTATTCATTCTGCGGAGGCGGCCCCTCTCCCCGCAAGAGCGGGGCGAGGGAGTGCTGGCACCTCCCGCGCCTGAGGTCGGCACCTGTGGAACAAGACTTCCGCATTCGGAAGCAAAACGGCCTTGATTTTGATGGATTGCCGGGTCATCCCGGCCTCCCTGTCATATGCCACGAGATACGGACCCACGGATGCGATCCATTTCCGCACGCGCGCCACTCGCCTTGCTGCTCGCCCTGCCGCTGCTTGCGGGCTGTCTCGAGCGCGGCCGATCGCCGATCGCGGAGAGCATGGGCGACGACGACCAGTACTGCCAGGCCGGCGGCAAGGTGGCGGTCGGCTCGCCTGATTATGTCGCCTGCCGCAAGAACCGCGACGTGCAGCGCCAGAACGCCGAAGCCCGCACCGATCGGCGGCAGCGCGATCTCGGCGAATACATGATGAACAATCCCGACCGGCATTGAGCCGCGCCGACGGCCGCCGTCACGCCCATCGCATGCGCATCCAAGCAAAAACGCGGCAGGTTGCCCTGCCGCGTTTCGTATTCTGCGCTTCGAGTTGCGCGATCCGCGCTTACTCTTCGTCGTCGGCGGGCTTCTTGCCGCCGATCGTCTTCAGCTTGGCGAACACGGCATCGACGTTGAGATCGTCGTGGCGCTCGACCGGCTGATCGTCCAGCTCGTCCTTGCGCGTGGTCTCGGAGGCCGGCAGCAGCGTGGCGCCGCCGTAGACCGTGGTGGTCGGCTTCTCCTTGGCGGCGCGCTGCACCTCGAAATCGAGCTCGATCTGCGAGCACAGGCCGAGCGTCACCGGGTCCATCGGGGTCAGGGTCGAGGCGTTCCAGTGGGTGCGGTCGCGCACGCTGGCGATCGTGGTCTTGGTGGTGCCGACCAGACGCATGATCTGGGCGTCCTTCAGCTCGGGATGGTTGCGCACCAGCCAGAGGATCGCGCTCGGACGCTCATGGCGGCGCGACACCGGGGTGTAGCGCGGGCCCTTCTTCTTGGCGGCGGAGGGCAGCACCACCTTGCTCTCCTGGAGCCTGAGGCGGTAGTTCTGGTCGCGCTCGCCGCGCTCGATCTCCTCGCGGGTCAGCTGGCCGTTGGAAATCGGGTCCATGCCCTTGATGCCTTGGGCGGCGTCGCCGTCGGCGATGGCGCGGACCTCGAGGGGGTGCATTTTGGTAAAATCGGCCACCTGATCGAAGGTCAGGGCGGTATTGTCGACCAACCACACGGCAGTCGCCTTCGGCATCAGCGGTGCGTTGCTCATGGCAAATCTCCTTTGTGCTTCGCCCACCTCTGTCGAGGCGAAGCTGGTAGTCATCGGCGATGACGGGAATTATAGGGCCTATATAAGCCCTCCGGGGGGAATGGCGCAATGGGCCAGCAAAATCGCCTTGACAGCGCCCGAAAGCAGTCCCAAGTCCTTACTCAAATTGGCCGTTCCCCGCCCGCCGGCGAGGGGTGATTCGGTCCCGAGATTGCCCCGAGACAGCCCGATGTCAGCCAAAAAACCCGACCTTAGAATCGTGCTTTGTTCCCCCCGCGGCTTTTGTGCCGGGGTGGTCCGTGCCATCGACACGGTCGAACGTGCCCTCACCATTTATGGTGCGCCGGTCTATGTCCGGCACGAAATCGTCCATAACAAGTATGTGGTCGACAGCCTGAAGACCAAAGGCGCCATTTTCGTCGAGGAATTGGCCGAAATTCCCGACGATACCAACGCGCCGGTGGTGTTTTCGGCCCACGGCGTTCCGAAATCGGTTCCCGCCGAGGCCAAATCCCGCAATTTCTTCTCGCTGGACGCGACCTGCCCGCTGGTGACCAAGGTCCACCGCGAGGCGGCGATCCATTTCAAGCGCGGCCGCGAGATCCTGCTGATCGGCCATTCCCACCACCCCGAGGTGGTCGGCACGCTGGGGCAGCTGCCGGCGGGCGCCGTGACCCTGATCGAGACCGCCGAGGACGCCAAGACCTTTGTTCCGAAGGACCCCAACAACCTCGCCTTCGTGACCCAGACCACGCTGTCGATCGACGACACCGCGGAGATCGTGACGCTGCTCAAGCAGCGCTTCCCGAACGTCAATGGTCCGCACAAGGAAGACATCTGCTACGCGACCACCAACCGTCAGCTCGCGGTCAAGAAGGTGGCGCCGGTGGTCGACGCCCTGATCGTGGTCGGCGCGCCGAACTCGTCGAACTCGCAGCGCCTGCGCGAGGTCGCCGAGCGCGAGGGCTGTCCGATCGCCGTGCTCGCCCAGCGCGCCAGCGACATCGACTGGAGCAGGTTCGAAGGCATCACGAGCCTCGGCATCACCGCGGGCGCCTCTGCGCCGGAAGTGATCGTCGAGGAGATCATGGGCGCCTTCGCCGAGCGCTACGAACTGCACGTGGAGACGGTCTCGGCCGCGGAGGAGAACGAGTTCTTCCCGCTGCCGCGTTCGCTGCGGCCTGACGCTGCCGCGGCGGAATAGACCATATGGCGGTCTACACCGACGTTGCCGCCGAAGACCTCGCGGAATTCCTCAAAAGCTACGACATCGGCGAACTGCTCTCCTACAAGGGCATCGCCGAGGGCGTCGAGAATTCGAACTTCCTGCTGCACACCAGCCAGGGCGCCTACATCCTCACGCTCTATGAGAAGCGCGTGGCGGAGGACGACCTGCCGTATTTCCTGTCGCTGATGGGCCATCTCGCCGAGCGCGGCGTGTCGTGCCCGCAGCCGGCGCGCAACCGCAAGGGCGAGGTCACTAGCCGGCTCGCCGGCCGGCCCGCCGCGATCATCAACTTCCTCGAGGGCGTGTGGCCGCGGCGGCCGAACGTGGCGCATTGCTCCGGCGTCGGCGAGGCGCTGGCCAAAATGCACGTTGCCGGCCGCGATTTTCCGCTGGTCCGCAACAATCCGCTGTCGGTCGCCGGCTGGCGGCCGCTGTTCGATCTCGCCGCCGCGCGGGCCGACAGCGTGCAGCCGGGCTTGCACAATTTCATCGCGCGCGAGCTCGATCATCTCGAAGCCGCCTGGCCGACCGATCTGCCGGTCGGCGTCATCCATGCCGACCTGTTTCCCGACAACGTGTTTTTTCTGGGCGACAGGCTCTCGGGCCTGATCGACTTCCCGTTCGCCTGCAACGACATCCTGGCCTACGACGTCGCGATCTGCCTCAACGCCTGGTGCTTCGAGCCGGATCATTCCTTCAACGTCACCAAGGCGCGCGCATTGCTCAACGCCTACGGCCGCGAGCGCCCGCTGTCGGCGGCGGAAGAGGCCGCGCTGCCGCTGCTCGCGCGCGGTGCCGCGATGCGCTTCCTGCTGACGCGGCTGGTCGATTTCCTCAACGTGCCCGAAGGCGCGCTGGTGCAGCCGAAGGACCCGCTGGAATATGTCCGCAAGCTGCGCTTCCAGCAGAGCGTCGCTGCTATCAACGACTACGGCGTCACGCCGGCCGGGTGCGCGGCGTGAGCGAAAAGCCGCATGTGACTGTTTTTACCGATGGTGCCTGCTCCGGAAATCCGGGGCCGGGCGGCTGGGGCGCGATCCTCAGATTTGGCGACGTCGAGAAGGAATTGAAGGGCGGCGAGGCGCACACCACCAACAACCGCATGGAGCTGATGGCGGCGATCTCGGCGCTGGAAGCGCTGAAGAAGCCCTGTGTGGTCGATCTCACCACCGACAGCCAGTATGTCCGCCAGGGCATCACCGGCTGGATCCATGGCTGGAAGCGCAACGGCTGGCGCACCGCCGACAAGAAGCCGGTCAAGAATGTCGAGCTGTGGCAGCGTCTCGATGCCGCGCTGAAGCCGCATGAGGTGCGCTGGCACTGGATCAAGGGCCACGCCGGCCACACCGAGAACGAACGCGCCGACGAGCTGGCGCGTGAGGGCGTGGCGATGGCGAAGTTGAAGAATTAGGGCCGCAGCGAGCCGGGTGCGTAGGATGGGTAGAGCGCAGCGAAACCCATCATCTCAATGCATGGGTTTCGCTGCGCTCTACCCATCCTACGATTCCCTAAATTTCGGCGATCTTGCCCTCTCCCCTTGTGGGAGAGGGTGGACGCGATGCGCAGCATCGCGGACGGGTGAGGGGTCTGTCTCCGCGGATAGAGACCCCTCATCCGGCGCGGATTGCATCCGCGCCACCTTCTCCCACAAGGGGAGAAGGGAAGAAGCGTCGGCTTACAGCTGACCGAGCAGCGTGTCGCCGCCGGAGACCTCGACCTTGCCCGGGGCGGGCTCGAGGTTGAGCTTCTTCACCACGCCGTCCTCGACCAGCATCGAGTAGCGCTTGGAGCGGATGCCGAGGCCGTTGCCGGAGGCGTCGAGCTCCATGCCGATCGCCTTGGCGAAGTCGGCATTGCCGTCGGCGAGGAAAACGGCTTCGTCGCGCTGGTCGGTGTCGCGCTTCCAGGCGTTCATCACGAAGGCGTCGTTGACCGAGACGATCGCGATGGTGTCGACGCCCTTGTTCTTCATGGCATAGGCGTTGAGGAAGATGCTCGGCAGATGCATCTTGTGACAGGTGCCGGTGTAGGCGCCGGGCACCGCGAACAGGGCGACCTTCTTGCCCTTGAAAATATCGTCGGTGGTTTTGACCTGCGGACCCTCGGCGGTCATCACGCGAAACTTGGCTTCCGGCAGCTTGTCGCCAACATTGATCGTCATCGTTGTTCTCCCTCGGTGAAGCGGAACTGTCTTAAACCCGGCTACAGCACGGCACAATACGGGCTCGCCGAAGAACGGCAATGCCGAAGGCCAAAGCGTTTTCGAGCGAAGTGGATACCGGTTCGCGTGAAGAAAACGCGTCAAAACAAGAATCTAGAGCCCCGTTTCGATTCCATCGGAACGGAAAAAGGCTCTGGTCACCGTTCCGTCATCAGCCGGAAAACCCGCCGGCGTCGAGAAAGGCCTGCTCCTCGGCCGTGGTCTGCCGGCCCAGCACGCGATTCCGGTGCGGGAAGCGGCCGAACCGGCGGATGATGTCGGCGTGGTCCTCGGCATATTTCAGGTTGTCGGGATGGCAGTCATATCGCCGGAACAGCGTCACGCAGCGCTGCTGGTCGTCGAGGTCCTCCGAATGCTCGAAAGGCAGATAGAGGAATTCGCGCAGCACGGGGGCGGTCCGCGCATCGACGCCGCGGTCGATGACGCGCCTTGCCACTTCACGCGCCAGTGCATCGCTTGAAAAGGTCCTGGCGTCGCCTCGAAACAGGTTTCGCGGAAACTGGTCGAGCACGATGGTCAGCGCCAGCGCGCCGTCGTCGCTCGCCTCCCATGACGACAATTCGCCGGCAGCCGCCTTCTGCCAGGTGGCAAGGAAGCGGCTGCGGATCTCGGCATCGAAGGCGTCGTCGTGCTTGTACCAGCGGTCGCGGCCGGCATTCCGCCAGAAGCCAAGCACGTCAGCCGGCGTCGCGAGGCTTGCGTCAGACATCGAACGTCAGTCCACTCAGGCCTTAGGCCGCGGCCTTCTTCTCGTCGCGCAACTCGCGGCGCAGGATCTTGCCGACATTGGTCTTCGGCAGGTCGGTCCTGAACTCGATCTGCTTCGGCACCTTGTAGGCGGTGAGCTGGGTGGCGCTGAACTTGATGATGTCCTCGGCGGTGACGTTCGGGTCCTTCTTGACCACGAAGGCCTTCACCGCTTCGCCGGACTTCGCATCGGGCACCCCGATCACGGCGCATTCGAGCACGCCCGGGTGGCTTGCGATCACTTCCTCGATCTCGTTCGGATAGACGTTGAAGCCGGAGACCAGGATCATGTCCTTCTTGCGATCGACGATCTTGGTGTAGCCCTTCTCGTCCATCACGCCGATGTCGCCGGTGCGGAAATAACCGTCCGCGGTCATCACGCGCGCAGTCTCGTCGGGCCTGTTCCAGTAGCCCGCCATCACCTGCGGGCCCTTGGCGCAGATTTCGCCGGCCTCGCCGATCGGCAACTCATTGCCGTCATCGTCGCGGATCGAGAGCCAGGTCGAGGGGACGGGAAGGCCGATCGTCCCGGAGAACTCCTCGATCGTGGCAGGATTGCACGTCAGGGTCGGCGACGTCTCCGACAGGCCATAGCCTTCCGACAACGAGATGCCCGTGACCTTCAACCATTTCTCGGCGACCGGCCTTTGCGTCGCCATGCCGCCGCCGTTGGCGATCTTCAGCTTGGAGAAGTCGAGCTTGTCGAATCCGGGCGTGTTCAGCAGGCCATTGTAGAGGGTGTTGACCGCCGGGAAGAAGCTGACCTGGTACTTCGACAGCTCCTTGACGAAGCCCGCCATGTCGCGCGGATTCGGAATCAGCAGATTGGTGCCGCCGGCCCGCATGCCCAGCAGATAGCAGGCGGTGAGCGCGAAGACGTGATAGAGCGGCAGCGCGCAGACGATGACCATCTGTTCGACGATCGGCGGCTTCGCCAACGCCGGCTGCAGCCAGGCGTCGTTCTGCAGCACGTTGGCCAGGATGTTGCGGTGGAGCAGGGTCGCGCCCTTGGAGACGCCGGTGGTGCCGCCGGTATATTGCAGGAAGGCGACGTCATCGAGCGTCAGCGTCGGTTTGTTGAGCTTGGCGGCGCGGCCGGCCGACAGCGCCTCGTTGAAGCCGACGGCGCCGGGAATCGACCAGGCCGGCACCATCTTCTTCACCCGGCGCACCACCAGATTGACGATCACGCCCTTGAGGCCGAGCAGGTCGCCCATGCTCCCGACGATCACGTGCTTGACCGCGGTGTTGGGAAGCACCTTCTGCACGGTGGTGGCAAAGTTCTCCAGCACGATGATCGCCTCGGCGCCGGAATCCTTGAGCTGGTGCTCGAGCTCGCGCGGGGTGTAGAGCGGATTGACGTTGACCACGGCAAAGCCGGCGCGCAGCACGGCGGCGGTCGCGATCGGATATTGCAGCACGTTCGGCATCATCAGCGCGACCCGTGCGCCCTTCTGCAGGCCCTTGCTCTGCAGGTAGGCACCGAGCGCCGTCGACATCCCGTCGAGCTCGCGATAGGTGATCGCCTTGTCCATGCAGATGAACGCCTTGCGATCGGCGAATTTCTTGAAGCTCTCTTCCAGCAATTCGACCAGCGACGAATATTGCGTGACGTCGATATCCGCGGGCACGCCGGCCGGATAATGCTTGAGCCAGATGCGCTCCATGATGGTCAATCCCCTCTCTCAAATTTGGCTGATGTCCCGGATTGCTTCCGGGTTTTCCGACCTTTGGCCGCGTTATTGCAGGCAGTATTGAGCGATGCCGCGGCCAATGGCAAGCCGCTGCGCGTTATCGACGCATTAGAGGAAATGACTGCCGGAAATGACGGGCGGGCGCTCTGCTAACCGGCCGGCTTGGCGTCGGCTTTCGGCTTGTCGGCAGCCTTGGGTTTGTCGGCCGCAGTCTTCGGCTTGGCGGCCGGCTTTGCCGCCGCCGGCTTGCCGGCAGGCTTTGCGGCGGCGGGCTTGTCCGCCGCGGCCGTCTTCGCAGCTGCGGCATCCGGCTTGGCGTTGGCGTGACGGGCGGGCTTGGCCGCCGGCTTGCTATCCGACTTGGAGGCGCCCTTGGTGTCGGCCTTCGCGTCATCGGCCGCATCGGGCTTCTTGCCTGCGACGCGGCTGTGCTTGCCCTTGGCGCGCTTGACCGGCTGCATCTTCTCGGTGTCGGCCTCGACCGCGGCGATCAACGCAGCACCGGTCTTGGTCGGCCCCGTATAAACCACGACCGGCTCGGAGGCCGCGGCCGGCTGCGCCAGCATGTCGGCCGGCTTGGTCGGCATCGCAGCCTGCAGGCCCGAGGCGAAGAAGCTGACGCCGCCGTCGCCATTGGTGCTGGAGCTTCCGGCGCTGGCGACGGTGTCTTCTGCGTCCTCGTCGCTGGCGGGCCGCTTGTGCTTGGGACCGCACATCTCCTCGCGCAGGTTCGGCGGCGTGGAATCGATCGGCACCAGATTGTCGACGGTGCCGAGCGAGGGCCGCAGCCACGCCATCCCATTGTTGGCAAAGCCGCGGTCCAGGAGCTGCGCGGCGCGGATCGCGCGCATGCGGCCCGAGGAGGCGCCGAGCACCACGGCGATCAGCCGCTTGCCGTCGCGCGTCGCCGACGCCACGAGATTGTAACCGGAGGCGCAGATGAAGCCGGTCTTGAAGCCGTCGGCGCCGGGATAGCGGCCGATCAGCTTGTTGAAGTTCTGGGTGATGCGGCGGCCGAAGCGGATCGACGGGATGTGGACGAAATACTCGTATTCCGGCAGGTCGCGGATGATGGCGCGGGCGAGGATCGCCATGTCGCGCGCCGAGGTGATCTGGCCGTCGGCGGGCAGGCCGTTCGGATTGACGTAGCTCGTTTGCGTCATGCCGAGCCTTTGCGCGGTCTGGTTCATCATCCCGGCAAAGCCGTCGATCGAACCGCCGATGCCCTCGGCCAGCACCACGGCCATGTCGTTGGCCGACTTCACCAGCATCATCTTCAGCGCGTTGTCGACGGTGACCTGGGTGCCGGGCCGGAAGCCCATCTTCGATGGCGACTGCGACGACGCGGTCGGCGACACCGTGAGCAGCGTGTCGAGCGAGACGCGGCCGTCCTTGACCGCCTTCAGCGTCACATAGGCCGTCATCATCTTGCTGAGCGAAGCCGGGTACCACGGCATCGTCGCATTGTCGGCCTGCAGCACCTTTCCGGAATCGGCCTCGACAACCAGCAGTGCCTCGGCTTGCGCCATTTGCGGCGAGGCGATGGCGAGCATCGCGACGGCCAGAATCCATTTCAATGACGGGCGAGGAAGGTGCACGAATCCGGTTCCGGTCCTTTGAGACCCGCCTTGAAAAAAGGAGGTCTTGCGATTGTGACGTACGGGTTTCAAGCGTGTCCGGCGCCGCATTGCGGCGATGCAAACCCTATACCGGCTTGCCAGCAGAGAACAGAGGCCGGGGAATTATATCGTGGACGAAATCGGCTGAATTTCGGCAGCCGCCTCAATTGGAAAGGCGGGAATTATGGTGTCTCGATGCCGGCGCGCGCCTGTTCCTGGACCATGAACTGGGCCCGCGCCAGCTCGGCAAAACGCCCGCCTTTCGCCACCAGTTCATCGAAAGTTCCGCTTTCAATCACCCGCCCCTGGTCGAACAGCAGGATGCGGGTGGCGTGGCGGATGGTGGACAGGCGGTGCGCGATCACGAAGGTCGTACGGCCCTTCATCACTTCGTCGAGAGCGGCATTCACCTTGGCCTCGGTGACGGCGTCGAGGGCGCTGGTGGCCTCGTCGAGGATCAGGATCGGCGGATCCTTCAGCAGCGCACGCGCGATCGACAGCCGCTGGCGTTCGCCGCCGGACAGCATGCGGCCGCGTTCGCCGGCATGGGTATCGAACTTCTTTTCGCTGCGCTCGATGAAATCCAGCGCCTGCGCGCGCGCCGCAGCGGTGCGCATCTCCTCATCGGTGGCGTCGGGCTTGCCGACGCGCAGATTGTCGGCGAGCGAGCGGTTGAACAGCAGCGCCTCCTGGAACACCACGCCGATGTTTCGCCGCAGCGCCGTCAGCTTCAGCGCGCGTATGTCCATACCGTCGATCCTGATGATGCCCGATTGCGGATCGAACGCGCGATGCAGCAGCGCGATCGCGGTGGACTTGCCGGCGCCGGTCGAGCCGACCAGCGCGATGGTCTGGCCCGGCAGGGCGGTGAAGCTGAGATCCTCGATCGCCGGCCGCTTGCCGTCATAGGAGAACGAGACGTCATCGAACTCGACGAGGCCGGACAGCCGTCCGGGATCGACCGCGCCGGGCCGGTCGCGCACCGCCGGCACCGCATCGAGCACGTCGAAGAACTCCTGCAGGCGCGGCGCTTCCATGAACACGTTGTTGATGAAGCTGACCACCTGCTCGAGCTTCTGGATCAGCATGGTGGCGAACGAGACGAACATCACGATCTCGCCGACCGTGGTGAGGTCCTGGTTATGCAGCGCGATGCCGACGGTGAAGATCGCGAGCACCGTGATCGTGGTCGAGGCGCGTGTGATCACGGTGACCAGCGCCCACCATGACAGCACCGGCATCTGCACCGCGAGCAGCTTGTCGGCGACGTAGCGCAGGCCCTGCACCTCGGAATCGATCCGCACGAAGCTCTGCACCAGCGCGACATTGCCGAGCGCGTCCGAGGCGCGTGCCGAGAGGTCGCTGTAATAGGCCTCGACCTCGCTCTGCATGCCGTAGGTCTTGCGCACCACCAGCGTGGTCAGCACGGTGAACACGACGCAGAGCCCGAACAGCAGGATCGCCAGCCGCCAGTTGATGTAGAGCGAAAGCGGTAGCAGCACGATCAGCGACATGATCGCGGCGAAATGCTCGCGGAAGAAGCCGAGCCAGAGCCGCCACAGCGCGTCGGTGCCGTTCAGCATCACCTTCATCAGCCGCCCGGAATGGGTGCCGGAATGGAAGGTCAGCGGCAGCTGCAGGATGTGCTCGAAATAATCGGTCAGCACCGCCTGGCGCTGGCGGTGCGCCAGCCGGTCGGCCTGCAGCGCCACGATCGCGCTGCAGCCGATCGTGAACAGGCCGAACGCCGCCCAGGCGACGAGCAGCGGCCATGCCGAGGAGGTCGCGAACAGCCCGGTGACCGGCCGGCCCGACAGCACGTCGACGATCTTGCCGAACAGCACCGGCTCGGCGAATTGCGCGCCGGCGAGCAGCACGTTGGCGATGGCCAGGATCCAGCCGAGCCGCGCCTCCTTGCCGAGCAGTTCGAGGACGCGGGTATAGAGGCGAAGCATGGACATGCCGGCGGCACTCGTCAGCGGTGGGCGCCCGATCAGGCGGGAATGCAATTTAATCAGGGTTCGCGATGCAGGGCCAGCGGTGACAGCGCGTCATGCTCAGGGTGAGGGTGCTTGTGGCGAGCGGCTCCCTACGCCGTCGTCCTGGCGAAAGCCAGGAGGTGGATTCACATCCGAAGTGCAACACTTGAGCAAAGGACTCGGCAGGCGTGCGGTAGTCAAGGCATTTGCGCGGGGTGTTGTTGTAGGCGGCGATGAACTGGCGGAATCTGGCGGTCGAGAGGGTTACGAGATCCGTCTTGCGGGGAATAAAGCGGCGCATCCTGCCGATGGCGTTCTCGATGCCACCCTTCTGCCAGGGGGCATGGGGATCGCAGAAGAAGGTCGCGATCGAGAGGCGGTGCAGCGCCAGGTGACCGGCGAACTCGGTGCCGTTGTCGAAGGTAACGCTCTGGCGCAGCTCTTGTGGAAGGGGCGCGAAGAAGCCCACGAGATGGCGGGCGACACCGCGCGCGACCTTGCTGGCAAGGCGGATGCCGAGCAGCAGCCGCGAGGTGCGCTCGTGCACGGTCAGCACGGCCTGACCGTATTTCGAGAACATCATCAGGTCGGCCTCCCAGTGTCCGGGCACGCTGCGGTCGGCCGCTTCGAGCGGCCGATTTGCCAAGGAAACACGGCCTTCGATGAAGCTTGCGGGGCTGCCGCCCCGCTTGCCGCGGCAGCCGCGCTTGCTCTTGGCGCGCGGCAGATAGCGCCGCCAGTTGAAGTCCGTGGTGCGCCTGAGTTGGCCATAGATGAAGCGGTCGATGGTCTCGTGGGAGATCACCTTGCGCCCGCACTCGCGGGCCAGCCGGCCAGCGACCTGCTCGGGCGACCAGCCGCGGCGAAGGCGTTGCAACACCGCGCGGCGCAGGCCGGGCTCCCGTTCGAGGCGTCCGCCCGTCCAGCGCCGCGCTCGCATCTGGTGCTGGGCATAGCTCGGCTTGTAGCCGACCTGGCTCCCCCGATTGCGCCTCAGTTCCCGAGAGATCGTTGATGGCGAGCGATCCAGAGCTGCCGCGATTTGCCGGACCGAGCTGCCATTGGCCGATAGGCAGGCAATCTCGCATCGGTCGTCCAGAGAGAGCTGCTTGTAAGTCCGCCCCATGGCAACACCTCCTCAAGGAAGTGTTGCACTTCGTTTGTGAACTCAGGGGACCCATAGCCACCGAATTGATTGGGAGCGGGATAGTGGCCCCAGCGTCGCGCAACAACAAACGGCTGGGGTAATGGGTCCTGGCTTTCGCCAGGACGACGCTGAACATTTGGTGCCGCTTCGCATGCTCTCAATTCACCAGGCGGCCGTCGATCGGCGGCAGGAAAGCCTCGTCGAAGATGTCGGCGGCGTGCGGCCGCTTCTGGAATTTGAAGTCCTCCGCGAGCTGGTCGACCGCGCGCTCGAAGCGCTCCGCCTCGATTCCGCCGATGCCGTCGCGCTTCACCTCGCTGGTCAGGATGTTGTCGCGGATGATGGCGTTCAGCCGCTCCAGCTCCAGATCGCGCGAGCCGCCATCCATCCGGCTCGCGACCTCGCCGGCGGCGCGGGCCGGATCCTTGATCGCGAGGTTGGTGCCGCCGATCGCCGCGCGCACGAATCCTTTCACCGCATCCGGCTTCGCGGCGGCAAGGCGCGGGCTGACGATCACGGCAAAGCCGTAGGCCTCGCAGCCATAGTCGGCGAAGCGCAGCACCGCGAGATCGTCGGCGGGCACGCCGCGATCGCGCAAATTGATCGCCGAGAGATAGGAGAAGCCGGTAACGGTATCGACCTGGCCGGCGGAGAGCATCGGCTCGCGCACCGCGGCGCTGATTGTGCTCTGCTTCACGCTCGACAGCTTGATGCCGTTCTGCTTCGCGACCGCGGGCCACAGCCGGATCGAAAGATCGCCCTCGGCGACGCCGAGGCTCTTGCCCTGCATGTCGCTCAGCGTCCTGATGCCGCGGCTCTTGCGCGCGATGATCGCATAAGGCGCCTGGTTGAACAGCACGAACACCGCCTTGACGGGCGCAGCACCGGGCTTGTCGCGAAAGCGGATCAGCGAGTTGATGTCGACGAGGGCGAAATCGCTCGAGCCGTCGGCGACGCGCGCGATGGCATCCGCCGAGCTGGTCGCGACGTTGGTGCCGACCGCAAGGCCCTCGGCGCTGAACAGGCCGCCGGATAACGCCATCACGAAGGGCGCGGCGGCGGCATCAAGCGGACGGTCGAGCGTGAACTGGATGGTGAGCGGCGGCGGCGGATCGCTGGCGCGCAGCGGCGTCAATGCCGGCCACACGCCCCCCGAAAGGCCGATCATGCCGGCCAGTATCCAGCGGAGAACGGTGGTCCGACTTACCTGCATCATGACATCCGGGAGGCGAGACAAAGTGCCGCGCCGGCGCGCCTGCTTCATGACATCGAATGCGCCAGAGCAAGCGTCAATTTCAAGCGTTATTTGCAGGCATTTTGCCCCAGGCAAGGTGAACGGTCGATGACTGCCAGGCTTCGGCTTGCCATGTTTTCACCTCAGGTCGTTCAGCTTGCATTCGGTTTGGGGAACCTAATCTGGAGGCAGTGGGTTAGCTAACCAAGGCCCGTCGGGCCGGCTTCCACAAAGGATGACTGCAATGTTTGCGCGAAAAGGTGTTTTTTCGTCCATTGGCCGCGCAGCCACATTGGCAACGGTTGCCGCGGTGGCGTTGACGGCCGTCGAGCCGACGATGGCGTTCGCAGGCTCTGCTCAGACAGGCAAGGTGACCGCTGTGACGACGTCACAAGGCACGAGCGGCGCGACCGACATCAGTGCCCGCCGTCGCTACTATGGCGGCGGTGGCGCAGCGGCTGCGGCGGCGTTCGCCGGGATCGTCGGCACGGGCCTCGCGA
The DNA here is from genome assembly GCF_024171045.1 of Bradyrhizobium sp. USDA 4538. NCBI lineage: Bacteria > Pseudomonadati > Pseudomonadota > Alphaproteobacteria > Hyphomicrobiales > Nitrobacteraceae > Bradyrhizobium > Bradyrhizobium sp. USDA 4538. The sequence continues at coordinate 2,745,453 of NZ_JALJZE010000001.1, read as the reverse complement.
TCGCCGCTGCTCAGAGCCGCCGCGACTATTACGACTCCTACGGCTACTATGGTGGCCCGGGCTACTACGGTGGTCCCGTCTACTATGGTGGCGGCCCGGTCTATTATGGCGGCGGACCGTACTATGGTTACCGCGGCTATTACGGGCGCCGCTCGCAACTGCCGTATCAGCCGTACTGACGGCGGTCGGCGGTTCTCAGAACTGTCACAAAGCATCCAATCCACCGGCCGCGGGCCGGTGGATTTTTTCGTCGTCGCCGTTAACACGCTGGCGACGCGTTTCGATTAGGCTCGAAGCATGAGTGATTCGATCGAGCGGCTTTACCAGGCGGTGATCGCGGCCAAGGATCTTGATCCGGCTACGTCGCGCACGGCACGGCTGTTCCAGCGCGGCCCGGCCAAGATGGCCAAGAAGCTCGCCGAGGAAGCGATCGAAGTGGTGATCGACGCCGTGAGCGGCAAGTCGGATGCCGTCATTCGCGAAAGCGCCGACCTGTTCTACAATCTCGCCGTTCTCTGGGCGTCGGCCGGCGTGAAGCCGGAGGATGTCTGGCGCGAGATGGAGCGGCGCGAGCGGCTGCTCGGGATCGCCGAGAAGCTGCCGAAGTCGCCGGTCAAGCTGCCCAAACCCGCGCCGGTCCCGGTGGTTCGGCGCCGAATTGTCGCGCTGGAGAACCGGCTGCGCAAACGGTAGCCGTAAATCAACCAGATTCAGCTCAATCCCGGCATGGACAAATCCGCTCCATGATGGTTCATCGCGCCCATGTTGAAACGGATTTACGACTGGTGCGTCGACGCGGCCGACAGGCCCTATGCGCTGTGGATTCTCGCGGCCGTCGCCTTCGCTGAGAGCTCCTTCTTCCCGATCCCTCCCGACATCATGCTGCTGCCGATGTCGCTGGCGCGGCCGAAGCGCGCGTGGTGGTTCGCCGCGGTCTGCACGGTGGCGTCGGTTGCCGGCGGCGTGCTCGGTTACGCGATCGGCGCACTGCTCTACGACTCGCTCGGGCAGTGGCTGATCCATCTCTACGGCCTCTCCGACAAGGTCGACGCGTTCCGCGCCTCCTACGCCGAATGGGGCGCCGTGATCATCCTGCTGAAGGGACTGACGCCGATCCCCTACAAGCTCGTGACGATCACTTCGGGCTTTGCCGGCTACAACATCTGGCTGTTCATCCTGTGCTCGATCGTCGCGCGTGGCGGCCGCTTCTTCTTCGTCGCGGTGCTGCTCAATCGCTATGGCGATTTCATCCGCGCCGAGCTCGAGAAGCGGCTCGGCCTGTGGGTCGCGATCGGCGCGATCGTGCTGGTGCTGGGCTTTGTTGTCGCATTCAAGCTGATCTAGCGACCGACCGCTTGCGGCTTTGCCTGCGCGCGGCTTCGGGTTACGCTCAGCGCGATGGCTGATGGAATTGCGGACCTGCTCGATCCTGCCGGGCTCACGCTTGTCAGGCCCACGCGCGCAAGGGCGCGCATTGCGCTGGCCGGTCTTGTGCTGTCGGGTCTTGCGCTGCCGATGACACTGACGACCCTCGACCACAGCCGGGCCCAGACAGCGCCGCCGACGCTTGGCGTGCAGTCGCCGGCGCAGCCGATCGCGCCTTCGCAGGAGCAACAGATCGAGCTGCCGCCCGCGCCGGTCGAGCGCGAGAATCCCGGGCTGATCAACGAAATCGGAAAGCTGTTCGAGAAGTCGAAATCGGCGCTGCCGCCGCTGAAGAGCCCCGGCGAGACCATCAACGATTTGTCGAACATCGCGCGCCCCTCGACGGTGGTGACCGGACGCGCGGCCTGCGTGGTGGCCTCGAACGGTGCGCCGGACTGCAAGATCGGCGCCGACCGGCTGTGCCAGAGCAAGGGGTTTCGGGAAGGTAAGGGCATCGATACCGACGCCTCCGAGAAATGCTCGCCGCTGGTCTATCTGCCGGGCCACAAGCGCGGCCCGAACGACTGCAGGACGGAAAATTTCGTGACACGGGCGGTCTGCCAATAGCGGCGGCCAGGCTTTGCGTCTGGGATGCCAGGCGCCCGCGAAAACACGGTTTCAGGATGAGGATTTGTCATCTTTTTTGCAGCGCCAAAACGCAATACTTGACACTGGAAAGATTGCCTTGTTGGTATGACGATCAGCATTCGAGACCAATCAACGACCAACACTTGAGGATCCGCTTCAAATGTCCATGCCTGCTCTGTTCAAGGGCCGCCTGTCTCTTCCCGTGATCGGGGCGCCGCTGTTCATCATCTCCGTGCCCGACCTCGTTATCGCGCAGTGCAAGGCCGGCGTGGTCGGCTCGTTTCCGGCGTTGAACGCGCGGCCGCCGGAGCTGCTCGACGAATGGCTGTACCGGATCAAGGAAGAGCTCGCCGCCTATGACAAGGCGCATCCGGAGCGGCCGTCGGCGCCGTTCGCGGTGAACCAGATCGTGCACAAGTCGAACAACCGGCTCGATCACGACATGGCGCTTTGCGAGAAGCACAAGGTGCCGATGATCATCTCCTCGCTCGGCGCGCGCGAGGAGCTCAACCAGGCGGTCCACGGCTGGGGCGGCATCGTCTTCCACGACGTGATCAACCAGAAGTTCGCGCACAAGGCGATCGAGAAGGGCGCCGACGGCCTGATCCTGGTCGCGGCCGGCGCCGGCGGTCATGCCGGTACGCTGTCGCCGTTCCCGTTCGTGGCGGAGACGCGGCAGTGGTTCGACGGGCCGATCGCGCTGTCAGGCACCATCTCCAACGGCCGCGCCATCCGCGCGGCGCGCATCATCGGCGCCGACTTCGCCTATATCGGCTCGGCCTTCATCGCGACCAAAGAGGCAAACGCGGTCGAGGGCTACAAGGACATGATCACCAATTCGTCCGCCGAGGACATCGTCTACTCCAATCTGTTCACCGGCGTGCACGGCAATTATCTGAAGCCGTCGATCGTCGCGGCCGGCATGGATCCGGAAAACCTGCCGACCTCCGATCCCTCGAAGATGAGCTTCGGCACCGATGCAACCGGCGAGCGCGCCAAGCCGAAGGCCTGGAAGGAGATCTGGGGCTCCGGCCAGGGCGTCGGCAGCATCTCCAAGGTGGTGCCCGCAGCCGAGCTGATTGGCCGGTTCAGGAAAGAGTATGAAGACGCGGTCGATCCGGCGCTCGCCTGATGGAGCCGATCTTTCGCGTTGACGGCGACCGCGTCGTCACCAGTCCTGACGCCGCGGGTCCGTGGGATCCGCGGATGCAGCACGGCTCCGCACCGGCAGCGCTGGTGGTGTGGGCGGCCGAAGCCCTCCCGACGCCGGTGCCGATGCGCGTCGCGCGCGTCACCATCGACCTGATGCGCCCGGTGCCGGTGGCGCCGCTGACCGTCTCGAGCGAGATCTTGCGCGACGGCCGCAAGATCCAGCTCTGTGGCGTCAGGCTGCTTGCCGACGGCGTTCTCGTGGTTTCGGCCAGCGTGCTCAAGATCAAGCAACAGACGGCGGAATTGCCGCCCGACATCACCCCGCTTGCCGTTGATCTGCCGGGCCCCGACGAAAGTATGATCGAGCCGGGCAACCTTGCGAACAGTCCGTTCGTGAAATGCATCTCGATGCGGGCCGCGCGCGGCCGCTTCGGCGTGATGGGACCTGGCGCGATCTGGTTCCGCGTCGACCGCCCGCTGATTGCGGGCGCCGCCGTCTCGCAGGCGATGCGGGCGGTGGTTGCCTCGGACTTCTCCAACGGCACCTCGCCGGCGCTCGATTTCAGCCAATGGACCTTCATCAACGCCGATCTCTCGGTGAGCCTGGCGCGCGAGCCGGTCGGCGACTGGATCCTGCTCGACGGCCAGTCCTGGATCGGGCCCGACGGCGCCGGGCTTGCAATGTCGCGGCTCGCCGATCAGCGCGGCTATTTCGGCCAGGCGGTCCAGAGCCTGGTCATCGAGCGGCGCTAGGACGCGCTCGTTGATCCTGCGGCCACGGCCGAGGGGCAGTCCCAAGCGACTGCCCCTGCGGCAAAAATAACTCCGCTTCCCGGGAACGGTTGGCGGCAGGTGCGAGTTTCGCTCCCGTTAGGGGGTCCCATGATGCGTATTGATCCCGCCGCCGGCATCGTGGCCATGGCCGTCCGGCGGTTGTGTGATGTGCCGGACGGTGTCGACGCCCGGCCGCCGCAGGGACAGACGCGATGAAGCCTGGTCCGTCCTCGGAACGCGCGGTCATCCTCGCCGCGAGCGAGCGGGACGCCGTCAAGACTGCCCACCTGATCAAGGAAGCTGGCTATTACGCCAACATCTGCGGTGATCTCGCCGAGCTCGAACGCCAGATCGCAAGCGGAGCGGGCCTTGCCATCATTGCCGACGAGGTGATCAGTGCCGCCGATCTCGCCGGCCTGACGCACTGGCTGAACGAGCAGCCGTCATGGTCGGATTTTCCTATCGTACTGATCAGCGAGAAGGGGGGACCCGAGCGCAATCCCGAAGCCGCGCGGCTCGGCCGGGCGCTCGGCAATGTCACCTTCATCGAGCGGCCGTTTCATCCGACCACGCTGGTAAGCCTGGTCGCCGCGACGGTGCGCGGCCGCCGCCGCCAATACCAGACCCGTCAGATCCTCGAGGATCTGACCGAGAGCGAAGGTCTGCTGCAGACCGCGCTCAATGCCGGTCATCTCGGCGCGCTCGAGCTTCACCTGCCGGATTTCGAGCTCGAGGCGTCGCCGACCTGCAAGACATATTTCGGGCGCAGGCCGGGCGATACCTTCACCTATCAGGATCTCCTGGCCGCGGTGCATCCCGACGACCGCGCGCGCCGGAGCGAGATCGTCGAACAAACGTTGCGCACCGGCTCGGATTATCAGATCGAATACCGCAACATCTGGCCCGACGGCACCGAGCACTGGGTTGACGTGCGCGCGCGTGCGGTGCGTCGGCCCGACGGCGGCATCCGCTCGCTGGTCGGCGTTTGCTCCGACATCAGCGCACGCAAGACCGCGGAGATCGAGCGCGAGGCATTGCTGGCGCAGCTTGCCGCCGAGCGCACCGCACTCGCCGAACTCACCGCGACGCTGGAGCAGCGGGTCGAGCAGCGCACCGCCGACCTGATGAAGGAGGTCGCGGCGCGCGAGCGGGCGCAGGAACAGCTCCGCCATGCCCAGAAGATGGAGGCGATCGGCCAGCTCACCGGCGGCGTCGCGCACGACTTCAACAATCTGTTGATGGCGGTGATGGGCAATCTCGATCTGCTGCGCAAGCGCTTGCCGGAGGACCCACGCCTGCGTCGGCTGGTCGACGGCGCATTGCAGGGCGCCGAGCGCGGCGCGTCGTTGACGCAGCGGCTGCTGGCATTCGCGCGGCAGCAGGATCTGCGCGCGGTGCCGGTCGATCTCGGCGCGCTGGTGCGCGATATGAGCAATCTGCTCGAGCGCTCGCTCGGACCGCGCATCATGCTGCGGCTCGACATTCCCGAGGGGCTGCCGCTTGCCTGCGTCGACAGCAACCAGCTTGAGCTCGCGGTGCTAAACCTTGCGATCAATGCGCGCGACGCGATGCCGGATGGCGGCGTGATCGAGATCCGCCTCGCGGCCTGGCAGGCGAAGAATGATCCGGCGCTGCAGCCTGGCGACTATTTGAAGCTCTCGGTGATCGACAGCGGCACCGGCATGTCGCCGGACGTGCTGAAGCGCGCGATCGAGCCGTTCTTCTCGTCGAAGCCGGTGGGCAAGGGCACCGGGCTCGGCCTGTCGATGGTGCATGGGCTCGCCGTGCAGCTCGGCGGCGAGCTGGAGCTGTCGAGCGCGGTCGGCAAGGGCACCACGGCTGCACTGGTGCTGCCGGTTGCAACGGCGGTGCCGGAGGTCGAGAGCCCGGCGCCTGCAGCGCAGACGGTCAAGCGCTCGGCGGTGATCCTGCTGGTTGACGATGATCCGTTGATCGCGATGTCCACCATGGAAATGCTGGAGGACCTCGGTCACCGCGTGATCGGCGTCAATTCCGGACCGCAGGCGCTCGAAATCCTCAGGAGCGACCAGGAGATCGACCTGATGATGACCGATCACGTGATGCCCGGCATGACCGGCATCGAACTCGCCGCCGCTGCGCGCAAGGTGCGGCCGCAGCTTCTGGTGCTGCTCGCCACCGGCTATGCCGAACTGCCCGACGGCACCCAGGTCGACCTGCCGCGGCTGGCCAAGCCCTACCACCAGGATCAGCTGCGCGACCGGCTCGATCAGTTGCTCGGGCAGGGCACCGGTCAGCAAGCTGCTGCCGCCAGCGCCGACAGTCTCGCCACGCCTTCCACTCTGTCCCCGTCACCCTGAGGAGCCGCGAAGCGGCGTCTCGAAGGGCGCCGGCCCGGCTGCTGCCGCAAGCGGAGATAGCGCAAGCTGAAACATCGGGGCCGTGCATCCTTCGAGGCTCGCTCCGCTCGCGCCTCAGGGTGACGGTGCGCACAGCTCCATCCGCGTCATTGCGAGCGAAGCGAAGCAATCCATAGCCCGGCAGGTCGGAGAGATGGATTGCTTCGTCGCTTCGCTCCTCGCAATGACGGCGGAGCAAAAGCGTCTCAACCTCTCAGGATGACGGGACCAGCAATCGTCGTGCGAGCATCCTACCCCACCATGCGGTCGCGGCCGCTCCAGAAGCGCGCCTTCAGCACCTTCTTGTCGACCTTGCCGACGCCGGTCATCGGCAGCTCCTTGACGAACTGGATCTGCTTCGGCGCGTGCGCCGAGCCCTTCTTCGCCTTCACCAGTCCGATCAGCTCGTCGGCGTCGGGCGCAGCGCCCTCGCGCGCGACCACGACTGCGGTGACGGCCTCGCCCCATTTGTCGTCGGGCACGCCGACCACGGCGACCATCGCGACGTCGGCGTGTTGCGACAAGACATCCTCGACTTCGCGCGGGAAGATGTTGAAGCCGCCGGAGACGATCATGTCCTTCTTGCGGTCGAGGATGAACATGTAGCCGCGCTCGTCCATGCGCGCGATGTCGCCGGTGTGCAGCCAGCCGCTCTTCAGCGTCTCCGCCGTGATGTCGGGCCGTTTCCAGTATTCGGCCATCACATGCGTGGCGCGCACGCAGATCTCGCCGGCCTCGCCGGTCGCGACCTCCTCGTCGTCCTGATCGAGGATCTTGACCTGGCAGGCGGCGATCGGGAAGCCGCAGGACAGGAACAGGTTCGGTGTCTTCGGGTCATGATCCGCCTTGCGCAGCACCGAGACCGGATAGCATTCGGTCTGGCCATAAAGCTGCGAGAACACCGGGCCGATCCGCTCGATGCCTTCGACCAGCCGGCTCGGCGACATCGCGGACGCGCCGTAGAGCAGGAGTTCGAGCGAGGAGAGGTCGGTCTTGTCGAGCGCGGGATGATCCAGCATCACATAGATCATGGTCGGCACGAACAGCGTGAAGTTGATCTTCTCGCGCGCGATGGTCGTGAACACGGCCTCCGGATCGAACCCTTTCAGCATGTGCACGGTGCCGCCGCGCATCAGCGTCGGCAGCACTTTGGTGCCCGCGACATGGCTGATGGGGGCCACGGTGAGGTAGCGCGGCGTCTCCGGAATCTCGAAATCGGCGAGGATCGCGGCGGCGAAGCCGCCATATTCGCGGTGATAGCGCAGCGCGCCCTTGGATTTGCCGGTCGTGCCACCGGTGTAGTTCAAGGTCGAGATGTCGTCGGCGCGGGCGAAACTCTTCGCGCTTGCGCTGCCGGCGTCCCCAGCCACCTGCAACAGGTCGGCGCCGTAATCCGCCGGGCCGAGCGTGAACACGGTCTTCAGGCCCTGCGCCTTCGCCGTGAGCTCGCCGCCGCGATCGCGAAACGTGATGCCGTCGACGATCAGCATCTGCGCTTCGGAATCCTCGATCTGGAACAGCTGGTCGTCGAGCGAGCCCAGCGGATGCAGCCAGGTGATCGCGAGCCGCGACAATTGCGCGGCGACGCCGGCGCACCAACTGTCGGCGCGGTTGGCGGTGAGCAGCGCGACGCGGGTGCCAGGCGCAAAGCCGAGCCGCATGAACACGCTCTGCATGCGTCCGATCAGGTCGGTCGCGCCCTGATAGCTGAGCGAGCCGCCCGGCCATGCGAAGGCGGTGCGCGATGGATAGCGCGCCAGCGCCCGCAGGGTCTGTTCGCACACCGCCGGAAATGCATAGAGCGGATTGCTCATCTGGTTGTCCCTCCCGCCTTTGTCTTTGGCTTTTGTCGTGCCAATGTTGGCGGCAACGCTAACACAATGACGATGGGAAGAAACAACTTGTCCGCCGATCCTCTCGCGCGTTTTCGCGGTCGCCTGCGGCTGCCGCTGATTGCAGCACCGATGTTCCTGGTTTCCGGTGTCGAACTGGTGGTAGCGGCCTGCCGCAACGGCGTGATCGGTTCGTTTCCGACGGTGAATTGCCGTGAGACGGAACAGCTCGATGCCTGGCTCGGCGACATCGCGCGCCGCCTGCAGGCGCATGCCGATGCCAGCGGTAGAGCCGCGGCGCCGATCTGCCCGAACCTGATCGTGCATCGCTCCAACACGCGGCTGGCCCAGGATCTCGCCGTGCTGCTGCGGCACAAGCCCGAGCTTGTGATCACCTCGGTCGGCTCGCCCGCGCCGGTGCTTGGCCCTCTGCACGATGCCGGCGCGCTGGTGTTCGCCGACGTCGCCTCGATCCGCCATGCCGAGCGCGCAGCAGCAGCCGGCGCCGACGGGCTCGTGCTGCTCACTGCGGGTGCGGGCGGCCAGACCGGCTGGCTCAATCCGTTCGTGTTCGTCCGCGCTGTGCGCGGCTTCTTCGATGGACCGATCGTGCTTGCCGGCGGCATCAGCGACGGCCACGCGCTCCGCGCCGCAGAGGCGCTCGGCTGCGACCTCGCCTATATGGGCACCAAGTTCATCGCGACGCGCGAGAGCATGGCGGACGGCAGGTACAAGCAGATGCTGGTCGACTCCACCGCCGACGACGTCATGCTCACGACGGCGTTCACCGGCCTGCAGACCAACATGCTGCGGCCCTCGATCGAGGCCGCCGGTCTCGATCCCGACGACCTGCCGGCACGCGGCGCGATAGACATCGGCAAGGACATCGACATCGGCGCCCGCGAAAGCCGCCCCAAACGCTGGCGCGATATCTGGAGCGGCGGTCATTCCACCTCCGGGGTGACCGGGGTGCTCGGCGTCGACGAACTCGTGGCGCAGACGATCGCGGAGTATGAGGCGGCGAGCGCGCGGGTGCGGCTCTAGAGTCGCTGCTTTGACGCGTTCCCTTCGCGCCAACCGGTTGCTCGAAAGCGCGCTGGTTCGCGAAATAGCAGCACTCAAATCCCGCCCATCCGCTTAACGCGACATTAACCATGCCAGTCCCAACAATAGCGTCACGGGTCGCCACGGCTGGTCGCCCGGCAGTTTGTGGGAATGCGACATGGCCTTTGAGGCGCTCTCCAAGACCCCGGCATCGCTCGACGAGCTCCGGACCCGGGTGTTTTACGCCCTGCAGCGGCATCCGCTGTGCCGTCAGGTCGAATTCGACATTGTCAGCACGCCGCGCACCCGCCGCACCAACTGGACGGTCAGCATGCACACGGTCCAGCCCGGCGCGCTCTGGACGGCGCATGAGATCGTCGCCGATATCCAGGAGGCCTATGAGCTCGACGTCGCGGCCTGATTTTCCGGCCGTTTCGGGACAATTTCACCTATTTGGCGTCGTCACGGCACGGTACCGCCGCATTTCGCGCGCAGTTTGCGGTGACACCGGCCGGCAATGGAGTAGTTTTTGACCAGAGCCATCACCCTCGCCGCGCTGACATGCTTCCTCCTCGCCAGCGCCGCGGTAACAGCCATTTTGGGCCGTGACAGCCTGCCGGCGGCGCAGGCCGACATTGGACCGGTCGCCAACCGTGCCAGCAAGCAGGACAAGCTCGCGGTCAGCACGCTTGCCGCGGCCTCGTTTGAGGCACCCCAGCCGATTGAGCCTTCCGCCAATCCGTCTCCGCTCCTGTTGCGGGCCCAAGCCGCGATTCCGGGCGCGCCTGACACGGTGCGCCAGGCCTATGCCTCCATCGAGCCGACCGATGTCGGCCTGCCGAAGATCACCGACCCCGTCGATGCGGCTCAGCCGAAGATCGCCGAGCCCGCACCCGCGCCGGTCGCCCCGGCGCCGCCGAAGTCCAAGGCAGCCGCCAAGCCGGCGCCGCAGAAGAGCTACGCGCTGCTGAGCGACGCCCAGATCGCCGGCATCAAGGACCGGCTGAAGCTGTCGTCGTCGCAGGAATATTACTGGCCGGCGGTCGAGACCGCATTGCGCGCCGTCGCCCGCAAGATCCACGCCAAGCGCCAGGGCGATCTCGCATCCGGCAGCATGCCGATCGATCCGGACTCCGAGGAGGTCCAGCAGCTGAAGTCGGCGGCGATGCCGCTGCTGTTCCAGCTCCGCGAGGATCAGAAGAACGAGGTCCGTTCGCTGGCGCGCCTGATTGGCCTCGAACGTGTCGCTGCGATGATCTGAGCGGCAGGGTCCGGCCGAAGCGGATCTGCGCTCCTTGTGCTCTAGCGGGCCTCCAGCGGCCGCAGCTTCTCCACCTTACCCTGGGTTTCGACGAGCAGCTGTTTCATGAAGTCCTTGTTGCGCTTCAGCCAGGGCTCGAGCGTCTGCCTGACGTCGCTTGGCGACTTCTTCTCGATGGCTTGCGCCAGCCGGGTCTGAAACGTCCCCCAATCCTTGAACATCTCCTTCAGCAGCGCATCGTCGGAGATGTTGATGGCCGACTTGATGTCGCCGACGGTTTCGAGCTCGCGCATATTGCCCTGTCGCAGGCGGCAGACCACCAGCCTGCTGAGTGACATCCTCGAGGATGCCAAGCGGCCGCCATTGGATCGGCTGCGTTCGCTGGTGCACGCCTTCATCCGCTCCGAATGCGAGGAGGCCGCGGTGCGCGTCGCGCTCAGCGACGCCGCGCCGCTCTATCGCGATGCGCCCGAGGCGCGCGCGGCACGGGCATCGGGCGAGCGCATCGTCGAAGCGTTCATGCGCGCGGCATCGCCGAAAGCGTCCGGCGCGGTGCGCGCGATGGCCGGCGATTTGATCACGACGACGCTGAGCACGGTGGGCAAGGATTTTTCCGAGAGCCCGCGAACGCCCGCCGAGATCGCGACCTATGCCGACGCCATGGCCGACATGTTCTGCGCGTATCTGAGGAGTCTCGGAAAGCGCTGAAGTTCACAGATAGTGCTTGGCGACCAGCAGAAACCCGAGCACGCCGCCGGTCACAGCGAAAACCGTCACGCCATTGCAGAGACTGACGTAAGCGGCCGACCAGTAAGAAACAGTCTGAGCGGCCGTCGCAACTTTTTTCGACTTCTGGGGCAAGCCAATTGGCTCCTGAAAAAGGCGCCGCCATCTGGTCAACACAGATGACGGCGCCCGTCTGAGGGCTTCAGGGCGAAACCCTGCTGCAGCGTAAGGTGCGATCATGAACGGTTCGTATACCGCCCGGCTGTCGCAAGCTCGCATGTCAGCTGAAGCGTCGAGGTTCCCTAAAGCATCATCCGGAAAAGTGCGCAGCGGTCTTCCGAAAAGATCATGCTCAAACAAGAGGCCAAAGCGCGATGACGATTCGACCCAATCTCATCGCGCTTTAGAACGAAGCGTAGGCATTTCGAAATGCGATGGCGCCAGCCAGCGAGCGCGGCCGCGTGCGCACGGCATGCCCGTCGTTGCCGCTCTGCACGATCCACTGGCCGTTCTCCTGACCCACGATCTTGCCGACGTGGTGACGCCAAACCACGATGGTGCCGACCGAGGGGCCGCCGACATTGGTGCCGTAGCTTGCCCAGGATCGGGCCAGATTGAATTGCGGACCGGGATCGCTGCCGACCTGGGTGCGCATGAACCAGCCGCACCACGCAGCTGGGCGACCGGAATGTGCAGAGTGCCGATGGTGATGGTGACGGCCGCGGGCTTCGGCAGTTGAAGCGAACGCCAAAAGAACCGCCACAGCGGCGAGAAGTTTACGCATTACAAAGTCCTTCTTGCTGTTGGCAGACCATCCATGTTGTGGGGGGAAGCGCAGCGATGATCTGCGATTGGCTTGCGAAGCGACCGCATCGGTCAGGCGACGCATAACGAAGGCGGGGCATGGCCCGCGCAGGCGTTTAAGAAACGGGCTATGGCCAAAATATGGCCGGTACGTCCCGTCAGGCGGCCGCGACACTGCCGAAGACGTCAGGCTTGGTCCACGCAATGGCTGCTAATTTGATCACCGCGGTTGTGCTCTCGGACAGCGACGCGTTGTCGAGCCGGCTAGCCTAGGATCGGCTGCCGATCGTGAGTCAGTGCGGTGTGGTGATTGTAAACAGTCCGTCTTCGCTTTCGCGTTGCTCGAGCTTCGCCGGACACGCTTCGCCCTTGCAGGCTTCGCGGCCGCGCCACGCGAAGCCTGCAAAGGCGAAGCGTGGTGCACCATTCAGAATACAAATGCGCAATCTACCTAATTCAAATACCTGTATAATTCTGCTGCGGACAAGGTCGACACGTTTCCGACCTATCGCTTGGTCTTGTGAAGGACCAATTTGCCCTGCGAAGCGACATCACCCCACCTGGCGGACCAATTGAGTTCCGAGGCGGAGGGTCGCTCAGTGCCTTTCTGATCCCAAGCTCCCTGTAGCGCAAATAGAGCCCCTTGGGGATCGGCACATCGCAAGATCCAGCAACCGTCGGGCAACTCGATTGGACCTTGGAGGACCCGGCCCCCGCCAGCATCAACGCGCTTGGCAGCCGCACCGATGTCGTCGACATTGAAGTAATAGAGCCAGCAGGGTTGCGATACGCTCGGAAGTTTGGTGAGCATTCCGCCGATCGTCTGGCCGGCCGCCGAAAACAATTCGTACAGGTCGGCCGGCCCGGTTTCAGCGTGAGCCTTCTGCCAGCCAAGAAGCTCGCCGTAAAACGGGAAGATCTTGTTCCGGTCTTCAGCCAGCAACTCGTGCCAGCCCACGCGCCCAGGCTCGTCCAATCCGCTGGGTTGCCGTTGGCCATATGTCAGCCCGGAAACCAGTGCAAACGTCGCTCCTTGCGGATCGGCGACCACCGAAATTCGGCCAATATTGCTGGCGGTCGGCGTTACCAGAATGGCGCCCCCACGACGGCGGATCTGCACGGCTTTCGCATCCACGTCATCGACGGCGATGTAGCCGACCCATCTCGGCCTCGCTCCCAATCGCAGCCCCTCTTCCGGGAGAGGCATGAGTCCAACTGCCGGGGCGTCGCCTGCAGTAAGCAGCGTATAGGCGAATTCCGGAGTCGACGCATCTTCCACCGCCCAGCCGATGACCTTGCCATAAAAATCAGCTGCTGCCGGCATGTCCGTCGTCAGCAACTCATACCAGGCGAAGCGTCCGAGTTGATCGACCAAGCTAATTTCCCCGTTCAAGCGGGCCGACGATTGCGCACTGCATCAAATTGCACCCGTTGCAATCCGCTCCACGGGCGCGGATTGTCGATTTAATCGACCAAATTGCGCGATATCGTTCATGAAGATGAATGCAATCAGAACGAGCTCTATTACATTTTGTGTATACCGTAATTCTTGTCTGCCTCGTTCGCTCGGCGTAAGATCGTGCTTCGGAAGTCCTTTCTTCCAAACTGGGAGGATGCGGCCATGCAGCGGGCGAAGCAAGCTTCGAGAAAGAAGCGAACGACCAACGCCGCGGTACCGGCGCTGGGATTAGCCGGTCTGACTTTTTCGCTCGCGGGCAGCGCATATGCCTCCGCCGTGCCCTCCGGCGACGTTCAACACAAGCCGAACTTCGCGCCGGGCCATATGACGACGCTCAGTGAGGAAGAACTCGCCGACGTCAGTCTCGCCACCTTCCACCTCAATCTCATCGACGATGAAAGCGTCGGAGGCCGCGTGCTGCTCGCGCGGGGATGCGGTGGTTGCCGTGGCTGCGGAGGCGCCAGAGGTTGCGGAGGCTGCAGGGGGTGCGGAGGATGCAGGGCCTGCAGAGGCTGCCGCTGCGGTGTCGGTTGCGGTGGATGTGGCGGCTGCGGCGTTGGTTGGATCGGCGTAGGCGTGCCATTGGTCTCATGCGCAGGCTGCTGTGCATCCTGGGGCCGCTGCCGCTGGTGCTAGCGCTCACTGACTGGGCGTCGACACGTCGCGATTTCATTGGCCGGGCGCCCGAACGACCCGGCCAATTTTTTGCTTTCGTTATACATTCGCCGCGCCTGGCTGATCAGCTTGCCGACGGTGGGCGAGTGTGATCCAAATTGCTCGCAGAATGCCGGTGGCCGAACGCGGCGCACAAGTCGCGCAATGCCATGGTTTGCCGCGCTCCGGCGATCGGAAGTGACTGCAACAGGATCAGCGTGCCGCCCCGATGACAGTCAATGGCAAGAGCCGCACCGCGAGGCAGAGCCGCAAGGGCATTTTGCGATTCGCGCCGAACTTTACCGCTTATGTGATTCCTCCCGATGTGGTCTGCCTCTACTCCGAGAACCGCAAATTCTTCCTGCATGGTGATCTCTATTGTGCGGTGGCCGCGGCGATCGGCAAAAATGGTAAGGCTGCACCAGAGATCGTTCGGCAGCTCTCAAAGAATTTTCCCGCCGACAAGATCGAGGAAGCGATCAGGCGGCTGCTGGAGCGCCGATATGTCGTAAGCGGAGCGCCGCACGCGTTCGCAGGCGCCGTCGATGGATATTGGGCGAGTCTCGGCCTGCCCCCAGAGGTCGCAAAACAGAATCTCCGCGATTGCCCCGTGCGGGTCGAAGCCATCGATGTCAAAGGCGCCAACGAACTTGCCGCGGCCTTGAGCAAGCTCGGTGTTCGGATCACCAAGCGGTCGCCCAAGCTCACGATCACACTGGCGAACGACTATCTTGACCGGCGGCTCGTCGAATTGAACGGAAAGCGCTTTGGCGATGGGACGCCCTGGCTGCTGGCGCAGCCGTCCGGCGTGTTTCCGCTGGTGGGACCCGTGTTCAAGCCGGGCGAGAGCGCCTGCTGGACTTGCCTGTTCGATCGCATGATACGCAATCGGGAGATCAAGGGATTTCTCGATCGCAGAGCGGCGCAGGTGGTCGCCGTATCGCCCCTGGTCGGCGACGCCGTCGGACAGATCGGCATCCACTTCGCTGCTGTTGAAATTGCAAAAGCGATTGCCTCGGGATTTCGTACCGATCTGCGCGATCACATCGCAAGCTTCGACCTGACCGGTGCCGTCATTGCCAAGCATTACGTCGCGCGACGCCCGCAGTGTCCTACCTGCGGCAGCAGGAAGCTGCAGAGTCCGCGCCGGGCGGCAGCGCCGATCGAGATCGCGGAGGGCGGAAAGCTCGTCATGACCAGCGGCGGTTACCGCGCCGTGACGTCGCGAGCCACCGTAGCACGGTTCCGCAAGCACGTCAGTCCGCTGACCGGCGTCGTCTCGCGGCTCGAGCGGATCGAGGCCGATCTGCCGATGAACACGAACTTTTTCGCCTACCACAATTTCTCGGCGCCGGCCTGGAACGTCGACCAGCTCAGATCCGGATTGAGCGGCGGCAGCTTCGGCAAGGGCTCCACAGCCGAGCAGGGCGAGGCCAGCGCGTTGATGGAGGCGATCGAGCGCTATTCGGGTATTTTCCAGGGCGACGAGATCAGGACGAAGCGCCGCTTTGTCGATTTCGCTCCCGGCGCCGCTCTTCTTCCCAACGAAGTACAGCTTTTCAGCAACGCGCAGTTTCAAAACAGACATACCTCGCAGCCGGACGATTCACATCTGGTGCCTGAGCCGCTCGATCCCTCGACCAAGACGGAGTGGTCGCCGGTCTGGTCGTTACGGGACAAGTGTTTCAAACATCTTCCAACGGGCCTCTTGTACTTCTTCTATGGCGGCTTCCACACGGATTCCAACGGATGCGCGGCCGGCAACACCCGGGAGGAAGCCATCGTTCAAGGCTTCCTCGAACTGGTCGAACGCGACGCCTACGCGATCTGGTGGTACAACCGGCTGCAACGTGCAGAAGTCGACCTCGCGCAATTCGAAGATCCCTATGTGCGGGATCTGCAAGCCCAGCTTGCCGATGCGGGGCGCAGGCTTTGGGTGCTCGACATCACCAGCGATCTCGGTATTCCCTCTTACGTGGCGATCATCCATTGGATGCAGAACGGACACGAAAATATCGAATTCGGTTCCGGCTCACATTTCGATCGCCGCATAGCCCTGCTGCGTTCCCTCACCGAACTGACCCAGTTCATGTCGATTGGCATGATGGGCGGCGGAAGTGGCGAGAAGCCGACGCTGGACGGTGTCACGCCGCTGCGACTGGACGATTATCCGTTCCTGATCCCCAGCGACAATCCGATCGTGCCGTCGGCGCCGAGCCTCAAGGTTCACGACAACGCGCGCGACCAGGTCAATGCCTGCATCGAGATTGCCACCGGCGCGGGATTTGATTTCCTCGTGCTCGACCAGACGCGGCCCGATGTCCAGGTGCCCGTCGTCAGAGTGCTCGTTCCGGGGTTGCGACATTTCTATCGCCGCTTCGCGCCCGGCCGACTTTACGATGTTCCGATGAAGCTCGGATTGCTGAATCGTCCGCGACTGGAAAGCGAGCTCACGCCATTCCTTCCACACACCTGAAGGCTGGCTCGTTGCGCAACTTCCGGAAAACGAAGCTCAGGAAGATCGCACCCGTCATCGTCGCCCGATTGAACGGTCGTTGCTCCCTTCACATGCAGGCGGACGGAAGCATCGCTGCAGGCTTGGGCGGCTACTCGATCAATCTGGGACAATTCAGTGCGGCAGCGGTCGACCGTGCGGGACATCTCACCAGCGGCCTGCCGCTCGCCTCCTTTGCGGGCAAAGGCGTCCTCGCGAGGCAGGTTCATGCCCTCGTGCGGCGACTGGCAGGGCATGGACTTCTCGAATACCGCTTATGCTCTCCGCGTGACGAGCAAGACCTCGTGGTCATCGAGCCGCAGGTCGCCGAATACTGGCCACAACGTGCAAAGCTGGGGAACGGTGATACCATTGTGCTGTCGCGCTTCGCCTATCTGCGCCGGCGCGGCAGCGAGATGGTGCTGGAATCACCGCGCGCCGGCGCGCTGTTTCGGATTTTCGATCCCGCCATCGCTGCCACCCTCGCTGCCCTGTCGCGGCCTCAGAAGATCAGCGAGCTTCGCCGCCATGCGGCCTCCGCGAACCTCGATCTGCTCGGATTGCTGCTCGACAGCAAGATGCTGATTAGGCTCAATGCGAAAGACGGCGACGGCCTTCGGGTGAATGAAGGCGACGGCAATCTCGTTCTCTGGGACTTCCACGATCTCGTGTTTCATACGAGGAGCACGGAGGGCCGGCACACCAATCCAGTTGGCGGCGCGTTCACCCATGCGGGCGTCGTTCCACCGCTACCCGCGGTGCGCCCGCCTTGGCCCGGCAAGAAGATCGACCTCGGCAAATTCTCCACGTCGGGGTCTGTCTCGCACTTCGCGAAGCTGTTGCGCGAACGCCATTCAATACGAGATTTCGACGACCAGCATCCGGTCACGCTCGCCGAGCTCGCGCAGTTTCTCGACACGACAGCCCGCGTGCTGTCGGAATGGAAGATCGGCGCAGATTTTGACGGCGGTCCCGAGGTCACCTACAGCGCAAGACCCTATCCGTCGGCAGGCGGCGCGTATGAGCTGGAACTATACTTGGCGGTCTTGAACTGCGGGGAGCTTGCACGTGGACTTTACCACTATGACGCGGGCAGCCACGCGCTTGTCGCGATCGACACCTCCGCCCAACAACTCCAAGCGCTTTCTACGGCGGCCGAGTTTGCCATGGACGCATCCGGTCCACCGCAGGTCTTGATCACGATCGCCGCGCGCTTTGGGCGGATCTCCTGGAAATACAGCTCAATCGCATATTCGTTGATCCTGAAGGACGTCGGCAACCTGATCCAGACGTTCTATCTGACGGCGACCGACATGGGCCTTGGTGGCTGCGCAATCGGCACCTGCAACATCGATCTGTTTGCAAAAATGACGGGGCTTGAATTCCACGTGGAGGGCCCGGTCGGTCAATTCGCGCTCGGACGCGGCAGGAAACCGGCCCCCTCTAGCTAAGGGGAGGTCTTTGGAATGTTTACGGCCTGGATCGCACGCGAATGGCGCCCAGCGGCAGGATTCGGCTTCGCCCTTCGGGCTACGCCGGGACGAGCCTTCATGCGGATGGCTTGTCGGCTACGGCTGCGCTGAATGGTGCCCCTGGCCGGAATCGAACCAGCACTCCTTGCGGAACTCGATTTTGAGTCGAGCGCGTCTACCAGTTCCGCCACAGGGGCATTCGCAACGGTCCCGGCCGGGAAGGCCGGGGTCGCGAAGCGCGGCGGACTATAGCGGGCGGCCCGTCATGGTCAACCCGCGCGGGCGGGATGTCCCGCACCCCGGCAGCGGAATTTCCGGTGGGTGTGACCCCGAGGACGACGCAAGGCCGTTGCCGTCCGTATGGCAGTCACGGAAGAGTTTGCCCGGCGGCGGCAGCCGCTGCCACTGTCCCCAAGCCTGGCCGCGGCTGCGGCAACCTACTTCGAGACGGAGGCGCGAGCGTAACGGTATTGTCCGGTTCGTCGATCTCGATGACGTACATGAACGCAGGCTGCTCAATCCGAGTCTTTTCTTTTCCGATGAGTTGCAGGCGGCGATGACCCAGTGGGGCCTGCGCGTTCCCACGCATCACCGACTGAACGCGATCTGACCGCGGCGGACGGCGGCCGTCACGGTCAACCCGCGCGGATGTGATTGTCCCGCGCCTCGACAGCGGTATTTTCACGCGATACGACCGCAATCGACGACCTTGGAGCAGGGCCCATGACCCTCCCGAACGATGCTCCCCGGAGGACCGACGTGACGATTGCCACCGCCCATCCGTCGCATGCTTCCGCCGCCGGCAATCCGGCGCTGACCTCGTCGCTGGCGATTGCCGTGATCGCGGCGGCGACCCTGGCCGGCGCCTGGTTCTTCCAGCTCGTGCTGGAGATCACGCCCTGTCCGCTCTGCCTCGAGCAGCGCTATGCCTATTACCTCGCGGTGCCGCTCGGCGCCCTGGTGGCGCTCGCGGCCGCCCGCGGCGCGCCGCGTCCGGTGCTGCTCGCGGGCCTTGCGATCCTCGGCCTCGCCGCGCTCGCCAATGCCGGGCTCGGCACCTATCACGCCGGTGTCGAATGGGGGTTCTGGCCGGGGCCGACCGATTGCACCGGCCCGATGGTGGATTTCGGCAAGGCTGGCTCGCTGCTGGACCAGCTCGACAAGGTCAAGGTGGTGCGCTGCGACGAGGTGCAGTGGCGCTTCCTCGGCATCTCGCTGGCCGGTTACAACGTGCTGATCTCGCTCGTGATGGCCGCGATCGCCGGCTGGGGCGTGATGCGAGCCGCGCGGGCATAAGCCCGTAGGGTGGGTAGAGCGAAGCGAAACCCACCATCCTTGCTGCGGAACGAAGCCGATGGGTTTCGCTGCGCTCTACCCATCCTACGCTTCCACGGATAAAGCCCGCCCGTCTCTCGATCCGTCATGCTGAGGAGGCTGCGAAGCGGCCGTCTCGAAGCATGCACGGCCCGGCCGGTGGCCGTTCATCCCTCGAGACGCGCGGAGCCTGTCATCGGGCCGCGCTTCGCGCGGACCCGGTGGCGCTCCTCAGGATGACGGTTGGTAGAGCTAATCGTCGACGTCGTCCTGCGGCCGGCCGAACAGATGGATGATGCCCGGCGTCGAGATGGTGACGAACAGGAAGCGCGACAGATGATGCGCGCCGACGAAGATCGGGTCGATGTGCAGCGTCAACGCCAGCGCCAGCATCGCGTCCATCGCGCCCGGCGCGAAGGCGACCACGACATCGGCGAGCCGCACATGGGTGGTGAAGCCGATCACCGCGACGAACACGGCCGAGATCAGGATGGCAATCGCAAACGAGCCGAGCCCGGCATTGACGTGGCTGAGCAGGGTCGAGGTTTTCATCCGCGCGAAGCGGGTGCCGATGATGGCGCCGATGCCGACCAGCGCGACGTTGCGGAGCCAGGGCGGCAGGCCGCCATCGACCAGCCCGGAGCCGTGCAGCAGGCTGGAGGCGAGCATCGCGCCGAACATCCAGCTGGCGGGGAATTTGATCCAGCGCAGCAGCAGCGAGACGCCGATCGATAAGGCGACCAGCGCGACGAGGCCGAACGGCGAGGCGACCGTCGTCGGCAATGGCGGCGGCGCTGCATGCGTCACCCCGGTCAGCGCCAGCACCAGCGGCAGCGCCGCGGTCAAGATGATCACGCGCATGGTCTGCACCACCGCGATCGCCGCGACGTCGGCGCCCTTTTCCGCGGCGAGGATCGTGATCTGCGACAGCGCGCCCGGGCTGCCGGCAAGGAAAGCCGAGGTCTGGTCCCAGCCATGGATGCGTTGCAGATAGAGGCTCGAGCCGAAGGTCGAGCAGAACGTCGCCAGCGCCAGCAGGCCGATGGTGAGCGGATAGGAGCTCATGTGCTGCAGCAATTGCTGTGACATCAGCGAGCCCAGGGAGATGCCGAGCAACAGCAGCACCGATTGCGTCAGCACCGCCGGCACCGCGAGCGGCCGTCCGGCCAATGCGGCGATCGCGACCGCGACCATCGCCCCCGAGATCAGGCCGCCCGGCAATTCTGCCCACAGAAACAGCAAGCCGCCGACGGTGCCGATGACGAGGGTCTCGAGCCCGTTCAGGACTTTGCTGCGGTCGGGAATGGCCGTTGCCATCGAAGCGCGGATCAGGGTCACGCCGCCTTATGGCAAATTCGCGTGAACGCGACAAATGCATCTCGCGCTTGCAGCATTGCGCTCCGGCTCGCCCGGCGCACAGATTTTCACCCTTCGAAACGGGCCGGGGATTGCGATCAGTATCGCCACAAATTCGTCATGACGGGGCAGAAGCGCGAAGCGCGTCTTCGCGCAGGTGTCCCGGCCATCCACGCCTTTCCCACGCGCAATCCAACACGTAGATGCCCGGCACAAGGCCGGGCATCACGGGTTCGTCGAGGGATCGAGCGCAGTTGCGACTGCCCTCCCCGATGGGAAGAGCGAATCGCATCAAACCTGCCCGGATGTTTACTTCGTCGCCGCGGGCGCAGCGGCGGCGCCGCCCGACTTCTCCTTCTTGCACTCGGAGCGGAATTTCTTGCGCTCCTTGCCGTGCAGCCCCTTGGCGTCGGCTTCCTTCGAGCATTCCAGCGACTCGGCGGTGCGCGGCTTCTTCTCGGCCGGCGCCTTGGTCTCGGCCTTCGGAGCGGCGTCCTTGGCGGCGGGCGCGGCCGTTTGCGCGAAAGCTCCGCCCATCAGCAGCAGGGAGGCCAGGGCGGTTGCGGACGCGAGCGTGGAAATCGTCTTCATGGGGCACCTCGTGAGGGAAAGAGGGCCGAAACGTCGCGCGACGATGCTGAACCGTGGATGAACATGCAGCGGTCCCGCCGCCACAATATTTTAACGCGCAGGCGCGCAGGCGCGTTGTCGCAAGTCGGGGTTGCGCTAGGATAATGGTCTTACGCCAATGCTCCCCACGGGAAACCAACGGGAAACCAGGGATGACGGGAGACCAGCGATGACCATTCAAACCAGATTGTTGTGCGTGCTTGCGGTGTCGGGCTTTGCAGCCTTTGCGGCGAGCGCGCCGGCGCAGGCCCTGACCGCGCAGGAATGCAGCGCCAAGTACCAGGCGGCCAAGTCGGCCGGCACCCTCGGCGGCCAGAAGTGGAATGATTTCCGCAAGGCGCAGTGCGGCGCCGACGCGACCCCGGCTGCGGCGCCCGCCGCTCCGCCGCCGGCAGCCGCCGCGCCCGCTCCGGCCGCGCCGAAGGAAGCCAAGCAGGCGCCCGCCGCGGCACCGGCGGCGCCGGCAGGACCCGCCGTATTTCCGAACGCCATCGATCCCAAATACGCCAAGGAGTCCGGAGGCAAGGGACGCATGCACACCTGCGTCGACCAGTACAACGCCAACAAGGCCACCGGCGGCAATGGCGGCCTGAAGTGGATCCAGAAGGGCGGTGGCTATTACAGCGAATGCAACAAGCGCCTGAAGGGCGCCTGAGCGAGCCGACCGAGTCTGGCGAGCGGCCGGCGTAAGCCGGCCGCTTTCTGTTTGCACCGGCTCTATTGGCTGCAGCTCTCTCTACGGGTTTTCCGTGAGCAGCTTGTCCGCCGACTGCGCCAGCAATTGCGCGCGCTTGCGCGGGCCGCGCTCGAGAAACAGCAGGCTCTGGCCGAAGATGAAGCAGTAGAACAGGAAGGCCTGCGCATCGGCCTCTTCAGTCGGCAGCCCGGTGGCGCGATAGAGCTGGGCGACATTCTTCAGCCGCGCGGCATCGACGCTCGCGGCGGCGGCGGCGGCGGCCTCATCGGTGCGCGCCCATTGCCGGATCGCGAGCTCGACCGCCATCGCCTCGGTGTTCATGCGCTCCGAATACAGCGTGATGATCGCCTTCAGCCGCTCGCGCGCGCTGGCGCCGTCGAGCGCGGTGTGCTTCTCGATCGATGCGATGCGGCCGTCGCGCCAGCGCGTCAGCATGGCCTCGAGCAGCGCAGCGCGATCCCTGAAGCGGCGGTAGAAGCCGCCCTTGGTGACGCCGAGATTCTTCGCCAGCACCTCGACCCGCACGCCGTCGACCCCGCTATGCGCGAGTTCGGCGAAGCCGGCCGCGACCCAGACGTCGCCTTTGCTTTCAGTCATGCGATCTCCGCGCATCATTATGCGCAATGGGATCGTCATCACGCATTAATCGCTTGTTTGTGCATGGCCTTTTCGGAAAACCGCTTCGCACTTTTCCGGATCATGCTTTGATACGGTACCGTATTGCTAGCCTGCTTCGTCCCTGATACGCTACCGTATCAAAAATCGAAGGAGGGATCCGATGGAGGGCGAGGCGACCTATCGCGGCACGGTCTATCCCTGGCACTGCGACCATATCGGCCACATGAACGTCATGTGGTATGTCGGCAAGTTCGACGAGGCGAGCTGGAACATGTTCGCGCGGCTCGGCCTGACGCCGAGCTACCTGCGCGAGTCCAGCCGAGGCATGGCCGCCGTGCAACAGAACATCTCCTACAAGCGCGAGCTGCTCGCCGGCGACCTCGTCGAGGTCAAGAGCCGGTTGGTCGAGTTCCGCGACAAGTCGATCCGTATCCTGCACGAGATGCGCAATGCGGAGACCGGCGAGATCGCCGCGACCTGCGAGATCGCGGCCGTGCATATCGACCGTGCCGCGCGCAGATCGACGCCGTTCGCGCCGGCGATCCGCTACGCGGCGATGCCGCATCTCGTGCCGTCCGAGCCCGCAATCGCGTGACCGCCATGCCGCGTTTCGAACCGAAGAATCCCGATTACCGTGCGGTCGCGACCGATACGTTCGCACGCCAGCGCGCGATGCAGACGCTTGGTATCTCGATCGCGCGCATGGAGCCCGGCGAGGTCGATCTCGCGATGCCCTATGCGCCGGAATTCTGCCAGCAGAACGGCTTCGTGCATGCCGGGATCATCACCGCGGGCCTCGACAATGCCTGCGGCATCGCCGCCTTCACGCTGATGCCGGCCGGTTCGGACATCCTCACCGTGGAGTTCAAGACCAATCTGCTGGCGCCGGCCCGCGGCGAGCGATTCGTGTTCCGCGCCGTCGTGGTCAAGCCCGGCCGCACACTGACGGTCTGCGACGGCCGCGCCTACGCGATCCAGGACGGCGTCGAGACGCTGGTCGCGACCATGAGCGGAACGCTGATGGCGCTGGCGCGGCGGGAGTCGCCGCCGACGGGTGGAGCTCTATCTCCGTCACCCTGAGGAGCCGCAAAGCGGCGTCTCGAAGGGTCGACGGCCCCATCGTTACGACGAAGGAGTGCGCGGGCTTGTCCGGGCCGTGCATCCTTCGAGGCTCGCAAGAGCTCGCGCCTCAGGATGACGGTGGTGCTGAGCGGGTCGAAGCGCGTGTTGCTTTCGCAGGGACGACGATTGTGGATGCAGGCCGCGCCACACACCCCGTGTCGTCCTGGCGAAAGCCAGGACCCATTACCCCGAATCTCAATTGTTGCGCTGGCTGAGGCCACGATCCCGGTCATCACCGAATGCGGTGGTTATGGGTCCCTGCTTTCGCAGGGACGACAGGCGGGGATGACGGTCTGAGAAGGTGTGACCGATTTGAGAGCGGCGGCGCCCAAGATCTGCGCACGCATCCAAGACCCGCGCATTGACAAGCTCCTGCCACACCGACCTGATAGGCGGATGTCTCGCGTGAGCTTCCCACCATGATCGCCAGCCTCAGCCTGATCCTGCTCTGCCAGCTGGTCGGCGAGGTCGCCGTGCGCGCGCTGGCGGTACCGGTGCCGGGCCCGGTGGTTGGCCTCGTGCTGCTGCTGTTGCTGCTGTTGGCGCGCGACCGCTTTCCGGCGCTGGCGCGCGGGCCGCTCGGCGATGACGGCGTCGAGAGCGCGAGCCGCGGCATGCTCGCCAATCTCTCGCTGCTGTTCATTCCCGCCGGCGTCGGCGTGGTGCAGAAGCTCGATCTGCTCGCCGAGCACGGCATCGCGGTCCTGGTGATCCTCGCGGTTTCGGTCATCGTCACCCTGCTGGCGACGGTTGCGACCTTCGTTGCGGCGAGCAGTTTGTTGTCGCGCGAGGAGGAGAGGCCGTGAACGACAATCCGTTCTCGCTCTGGGTCTATCTCTCGCAGTCGCCGCTGCTCTGGCTGACAGTGACGCTGTTGACCTATGCTGCGGCCGACGCGGTGTCGCTGAAGACAAGGCGGCACCCGCTCGCCAATCCCGTGCTGCATTCGGTGTGGATCATCGGCGTATTCCTGCTGCTGACCCGAACCTCCTACACCACCTATTTTGCCGGTGCGCAGTTCGTGCACTTCCTGCTCGGGCCGGCGACGGTGGCGCTCGCGGTGCCGCTCTACGAGAATCGCCGGCGGGTCGCGGCGGCGATCCTGCCGATGCTGGTTGCGCTCGCGATCGGCTCGCTGACGGCGATCGTCTCGGTGGTGCTGCTGGCGCAGGCGTTCGGGCTGCCGCGCGACGTCATCCTGTCGCTGGCGCCGAAATCGGTCACCGCCGGCGTCGCGATGGGCATCAGCGAATCCCTGCATGCCGATCCCTCGCTGACCGCAGTGTCGGTGATCCTCACCGGCATCATGGGGGCGATCATCGTCACGCCCCTGATGAACTTCACCGGCATCACCGACTTTCGCGCCCGCGGCTTTGCGGCGGGCATCGCCGCCCATGGCATCGGCACCGCGCGCGCCTTCCAGGTCGACGAGGTCGCCGGCGTCTTCGCCGGGATCGCGATGAGCCTGAATGCGCTGGTCACCTCGCTGCTGGTGCCGCTGGCTGTGACATATCTGCTGCGCTGAGCATGATCCGGAAAAGTGGGAACCGGTTTTCCCTCGCGACAAACGCAACGCGTTTGCGCGGAGATCATGCTGATATAGAGAGTCCGGCTGCAGGGCAGTTTTGTGCTATTGGTATGGCGTTGAGCAGCAAATCCTTCTAGGGTCGCCGGCTCAAACGCGAGTCTGTTCCCCTTGGTCTTCTCCGCAACTCAAAGCGTGCTTGGGCTGGCATCGGGCATGCTGGTCGGTTTTTCGCTGGGCCTGGTCGGCGGCGGCGGCTCGATCCTTGCCGTGCCGTTGATGGTCTACGTGGTCGGCGTGCCGGAGCCGCATGTCGCGATCGGCACCTCGGCGATCGCGGTCGCCGCCAACGCCGCGGTCAATCTCTCCAACCACGCCCGTGGCGGCACCGTGATCTGGTCCTGCGCGCTGGTGTTCGCGCTGTCGGGCATGCTGGGCGCATTCGGCGGCTCCATCCTCGGCAAGATGCTGGAGGGGCAGAAGCTGCTCGCGCTGTTCTCGCTGGTGATGCTGGTCATCGCGGGCCTGATGCTGAAGAACCGCGCGCGGGTCGGGCTGACCGACGTCAAGATCTCGATGTCCAACATGCCCGCGATCATCGGCCTCGGACTTGCCACCGGAACCATGTCCGGCTTCTTCGGCATCGGCGGCGGCTTTTTGATCGTGCCGGCCCTGATGCTGGCGACCGGGATGCCGATCATGAACGCGGTCAGTTCCTCGCTGGTGGCCGTCACCGCGTTCGGCATGACCACGGCCCTGAGCTATGCGTGGTCCGGGCTGGTGTCGTGGGGCCTGGCGGGGCTATTCGTCGCCGGCGGCATCGCGGGCGGCCTGCTCGGCACAAGCAGCGCCCGCCACCTGTCGGAACGGCGCGGCGCGCTTAATATCGTGTTTGCGACTGTGATTATCGTGGTGGCGATCTATATGCTGCTGCGTAACATCAATGTGTCCTGAACGTAGAAGGGCGCAGAGCTCTTGCGAAAGCCAGCCATGAACCAAATGACGAAATCGCCCCTGATCAACGCCGGTGCCACCCGCCGCGGCGCGCTCGGCCTGATCGGTGCCGGCATCGCGCTCATGGCCGCGGGCGCCGCGCGCGCCGAGGACGACAATGTCCTGACCGAGGAGCAGGTGCTGCGCGATCCGGATATTCCGGTGATAGGCAACCCCAAGGGCGACATCACCATCGTCGAATGGTTCGATTACAACTGCCCCTATTGCCGCAAGCTCGCGCCGGAGCTGCGCCAGGTGGTGCAGGACGACGGCAAGGTCCGCCTCGTGCTGAAGGATTGGCCGATCCTCGGGCCGGTCTCCAAGGTCGCGGCGCGGATGGCGCTGGCGGCGAAGTACCAGAACAAGTTCGACGTCGCGCATGAGGCGATGATCTCGGTCAATTCGCGCATCACCGAGCCGCGCATCGCCGAGTTGCTCTCGGGCGCCGGCCTCGACATGGACCGCCTGAAGAAGGATCACGACGCCAACGCCAAGGCGATCGATGCGATCCTTTCCCGCAACAACGAGCAGGCGCTGGCGTTCGGCTTCAACGGCACGCCGTCATTCATCGTCGGCAAGTACCGCGTACCGGGCGTGCTCAGCATGGATCAGTTCGAGCAGGTGATCGCCGACGCCCGCAAGGCCAATATGGGCCGCAAGACCGAGCAGAATTAGCCTTTGGCCCCTGCTGTTGAGGAGCGCTGACAGGTCCATGCGAAGTGCTCGTTTCGTTGGTTTTCGTCATGGCCGGGCTTGTCCCGGCCATCCACGTCTTTTCTGTCGAAGCGAAGCAAAGACGTGGATGCCCGGCACGAGGCCGGGCATGACAAGTTTTGCGGATATGATTGTGTCGGCTTGAAAACAATCGTTACTTCGCCGCGATCTTGTCCCACTGCTCGCGGGTGCGCGTCTTCAGCAGGTTCCAGTCATGCGCTGCGACGTCCCAATTGACGATGGTGCGCGTGTCCTGCGCCACCTCGCCATTGGCGCCGCTCGACGTCCGCATCGAGTCATAGACATAAACGCCGCATGTCAGCAGCAGCGCGCCCAAAATCATGCCGAAAAAGGTCCGCATCGCTCAATCCCTCCGGTGTCGGAAGCATAACGTTGCGGGGCTCGCTGTGGTTCCGGCGATCGATCAACTGCGCGCGAACGCCCGCATCACGTAATCGATGAACACGCGCACGCGCGGCGAGAGCTGGCGGTTGCGCGGATAGAGCAGGTTTACCGGCACCGATGGCGGCGGACATTGCAGCAGCACCGCGACCAGCGTTCCGTTTGCCAGATCGGTTTCGGCGTGGAAGCGCGGCACCTGCACGAGGCCGAGGCCGAGTTTCGCGCTCGCCAGATAACTCTCGGGGCCGGTCACCGACATCGGCGCCGGCAGTGGAAACTGCTTCAGCGTGCCGTCGATCACGAACTCCATCGGCCGCAGGCGTCCCGTGGTCAGCGAGCGGATGCCGATCATGCGATGGCCGCCGAGCGCGAACGGATCGACGGGCGTGCCGAAACGCGCAAGGTAATCCGGCGTCGCGCAGGTCAACCGCTCCAGCATCGTGACCTGCCGCGCGATCATGTCGCTATCGGGCAGCTTGCCGAAGCGCAGCACGCAGTCGACGCCTTCGCGGATCAGATCGACCCAGCGGTCGCTCTCGCTCATGTTGATCTCGATATCAGGATATTCGGCGAGGAAGCCCGGCAGGTTCGGCAGCAGGAAGTGCCGCGCCAGCGTGCCCTGCACCTCGAGCCGCAGCAGTCCCTTCGGCCGCGCGCCGCCGAAGGCGCCCTCGGCGTCTTCGAGATCCGCGATCAGCGACAGGCAGCGGCGGTAGTGCGCCTCGCCGTCGAGCGTCGGGCGCACCGTGCGCGTGGTGCGCTCGAGCAGCCGCACGCCAAGTCGCGCCTCCAGCCCCCTCACCGCGTCCGTTACCGTTGAGCGCGGCAGACCCAGATCCTCGGCGGCGAGCGAAAAGCTGCGCCGCTCGACCACCCGGGAGAACACGCGCATCGCGTCGAAACGGTCCATCTATTATCCGATAATTCCGAATAGTGATGCCAGAAAATGCATGATTATCCGGTCAGCGCCAAGGCCTAGTGTTCTCCCATCGAACGCGGCGCTGCCGCATCACCTGATGGGAGACTGAAAATGACCAACCAAACCAACAAGGTAGCTCTGGTGACGGGTGCCTCGCGCGGGATCGGCGCGGCGGTTGCCGAACGCCTCGCCAGGGACGGCTTCACCGTCGTCATCAACTACTCCGGCGACGCCAGGTCCGCCCAGGTGGTGGCCGACAGGATCGAGGCCGCCGGCGGCCGGGCACTGACCGCGAAGGCCGATGTCAGCGATGCCAACGCGGTGCGCGGCATGTTCGACGCGGCGGAAGCCGCCTTCGGCGGCGTCGACGTGCTGGTCAACAACGCCGGCATCATGAAGCTCGGCAAGATCGCCGACAGCGACGATGCCGCGTTCGACCAGCAGGTCGCGGTCAACCTGAAGGGCAGCTTCAACACCATGCGCGAGGCGGCGCGCCGGCTGCGCAACGGCGGACGCATCGTCAACTTCTCGACCAGCGTCGTCGGCACCAGGCTCGAGACCTACGGCATCTATGTCGCGACCAAGGCCGCAATCGAGTCGTTGACCGCGATCCTGTCCAAGGAATTGCGCGGCCGCGGCATCACCGTGAATGCGGTCGCGCCCGGGCCGACCGCGACCGATCTGTTCCTGCACGGCAAGTCGGACGAGCTGATCGACCGCTTTGCCAAGATGGTCCCGCTGGAGCGGCTCGGCACGCCCGATGACATCGCCAATGCCGTGTCGTTCCTCGCCGGCCCCGACGGCTCCTGGATCAACGGCCAGGCGCTCCGCGCCAATGGCGGCCTGGTCTGACGCCCGCACATCTCCAACCCAACTCGCATTCAACCGACTTCACAAGGATACGTGTCATGAAACAGGTCATCGTCATTACCGGCGCTTCGAGCGGCTTCGGCCGCCTCACCGCCAACGCGCTCGCCCAGGCCGGCCACACCGTCTACGCCTCGATGCGCCACACCACCGGCCGCAACGCCGCCGCGGTCGCCGATATCGAGGAGTTCGCGCGCGACAACAAGGTCGACCTGCGCTCGCTCGAGCTCGATGTCGGCTCGCAGGCGTCGGTCGATGCGGCGATTGCGCAGATCGTCGCCGAGGAAGGCCGCCTCGACGTCGTAATGCACAATGCCGGCCACATGGTGTTCGGCCCGGCGGAGGCGTTCACGCCCGAGCAGCTTGCCGAGCTCTACGACGTCAACGTGCTATCGACCCAGCGCGTCAATCGCGCGGCGCTGCCGCAGCTGCGCAAGCAGGGCAGGGGACTCGTGGTCTGGGTGTCGAGCAGCTCTTCGGCCGGCGGTACGCCGCCCTATCTGGCGCCGTATTTCGCGGCCAAGGCCGGCATGGATGCGATGGCGGTGATCTATGCCCGGGAGCTTACACGCTGGGGCATCGAGACCTCGATCATCGTGCCCGGCGCCTTCACCGGCGGCACCAATCACTTCGCGCATTCCGGCCGTCCCGCCGACGAGGCCCGCGTCGCCGAATATGAGGCCGGTCCCTATGCCGGCTTCGGCGAGGAGATCATGAAGGCGTTCGCCGCGATCGTGCCCGAGGATGCCGACGCCTCGCTGGTCGCCGACGCGATCGTCAAGGTCGTCGACGCGCCGTTAGGCAAGCGGCCGTTCCGCGTCCACATCGATCCGACGCAAGACGGCGCCGAAGTCGCATTCGGCGTGATCGACCGCGTCCGCAACGAGATGCTGCACCGGGTCGGCTTCTCCGACCTGCTCAAGCCGCGAGTGAACGGGTAATTTCTCCCCGCAACGTCATTGCGAGGAGCGACAGCGACGAAGCAATCCATCTGCCCGCGTGCTCGGTGACAATGGATTGCTTCGCTCCGCTCGCAATGACGGGATACGATCCCTCAGGTGCTGTCGGCTCGCCCACCATTCATCCACTGCATGATCTCCGCATTGATCTCGCGCGGATAGGTGTGGCTGAGATCGTCGATCTCTCGGTAAATCACCCTGGCGCCGGCGGCCGACAGCAGGCTTTGGGTCTGCCGCGCGGTCTGCACCGGAAACATCCAGTCGAGCCGCCCGTGGGTGATGAAGATCGGCAAGCCGCGCAGCCGCTCCGCGTCGGCGATCTCCGCCATCAGCGGATGGAAGGTCGCGGCAACGGGCGCCAGATGCGTGAAGCGCGAGGCGCCGTCGAGCCCGCTCACATAGCTGAAGGTGCCGCCGTCGCTCATGCCGGTCAGCAGTATGCGCGTCTCGTCGATCGTCCAGCGCGCACGCACCTGGTCGAGGATGCGGTTGAGGTTCGGCGTGTCGGTGTCCTCGCCCATCAGCGCCCAGGTCTGGCCGGTCGCGGTCGGCGCCACCAGGATGGCGCCGCGGCTGCGCGCATCGCGCAGCCAGTTCCACAGGAAGCCGCGGCCATTGCCGCTGCCGCCATGCAGCGCCATCACCAGCGGCCAGGCGCGGTCGGGCGTGTAATACTCCGGCACGTACATCGAGAAGCCGCCGCGGCTGCCCGGCTCGTTGCGCTCGTGGAAGATGCCGGTGTCGGCGTTGGGCTTGGCGGCGAGCTTTGCCTGCAGTTCGGTATCGTCGCGGAGATCGGGCGCGATAAAGAAGCCGCTGACCGGCGGCAGCTCGGTCAGCGGATAGAGCGCCTCCTGCGCCCGCGGCAGATAGCGCAGCGCGCGGAACACGCTGACCAGATCGCCTTCGCCGTTCTGCACCGCGCGCAGTCCCGCATAGCCTGACAGCGCCGGTTCGATCGCGGCTTCCAGCGCGGTCTTGATGTGCGCGAATTTCTCCGGCCAATCGGCGAGCCGCGGCCGCACCGCCTGCAAGGCCTCCTCCGGCTCGCCCGCAATCTGCATCACGCGATCGAAGTCCGGCGGATTGAGGTTGCGCGCGACGAAGGACAGCGATTCCAGCGTCTGCAACAGCGGCGGCAGCACGGCCACGATGTCGTCAACCACCGCCTCGCTCATCGCCGCTGCCTCTTCCCTTTGCCTCAATGCAGCCGCGGCGCCTTCAACAGCTTTATGCGGTCGATCGAGGTCAGCGTGACGTCGAAGGTGACGCCCTCGTGATAGATGGTCAGCGGCACGTCGACGCCGGCCGCGCCGAGCGACCAGAGCTTGCGGTAGAAGCCGGCCTGGCTCGTCACCTTGTCGCCGTCGACCGCGAGGATCACGTCGCCGGTCTTCAGTTCGGCGCGCGCCGCCGGTCCCTTGCTGGCGACGCCGACCACCACGAGGCGGTTGTCGATCTCGGTCGTGAACATGCCGAGCCACGGCCGCGCCGGCTTGTCGACCCGGCCGAACTTGCGCAAATCGTCCAGCACCGGATTGAGCAGATCGATCGGCACGATCATGTTGACATGCTCGGCGTGGCCCGAGCGCTCGCGTTCGAGTTGCAGCGAGCCGATGCCGATCAGCTCGCCGGCGTTGTTGATCAGCCCGGTGCCGCCCCAGTTCGGATGCGACGGAGAAGTGAAGATCGCCTCGTCCAGCAGATACTCCCAGTAACCGGCGAATTCCTGCTTCGCCGCGATCTGGCTTGCGACCGAGCGCGTGCGGCCGCCGGCGCCGCCGAGCACCACATTGTCGCCGACCTGCGTCGCCGCCGACGAGCCGATCCGCAGCGGCTCGAGATCGACCCGGCCGAGCGCCTGCACCAGGCCGAAGCCGGATTCGAAATCGAAGCCGAGCGCGTGGCCCTCGACCGCGCGGCCGTCGCCGAGATGCAGCCACACCGTGGCGGCTTCAGTGATCAGATAGCCGATCGTCAGCACCAGCCCGTCGTCGATCAGGACGCCATTGCCGGCACGCTCGGTGCCGAGCGTCTCGGCGCTGAAAGCATCCGGCGGAATGATCGAGTGCAGCCCGACCACACTCATCAGCGCGCGATCGAGATCGTAGCGGTAATCTTCGGGGCGAGGCTGAAAGGCCGCGGGCACTTTCCATTCGGTCGTGGAGGGCATCAAGGGATCTCCTGGCGTGCAGGGCGCTGGAACCTCAAGGTAGACCGAGGTTCTGCCGGCAGGGAAGATGGAATGATATACCTTGCAGGGCCGCCTGCACAGCTCATGTGGCGTGCAGACCTGCCCCTCGCAAGATAATTGAACCTATTCGGTTTTTGCCGCACGCGCCGGCATGATGCGGAAGGCGCGGTTGTCCTTGATCCACGCGGCGCGCTCGTCGCGCAGCATGGTGCGGCGAACCTTTCCGGAATCGTCGCGCGGGGCGGTGCCGACGCGCTCGAAACTTTCCGGATGCTTGTAGCGGCTGAGCCGGTCCTTCAGGAAATCGCCCATGCCGTCGGCGATCGCTTGCGCATCGGCGCTGTCGGCGAGCTCGAGGATTGCATGCACGCGCTGACCGAATTCCGGATCGGGCAGTCCGACCACGACGCAGGAGCGCACCTCGGGATGCTCGCTGACCGCGGCCTCGACCTCGGCCGGATAGATGTTGGCGCCGCCGCGCAGCACCATGTCGGCGAGCCGGTCGCCGAGATAGAGATAGCCTTCTTCATCGAGCCGGCCGATGTCGCCGAGCGATTCCCAGCCGTCCGGCCGCCGCTTCGGCGTTGCGCCGAGATAGTGATAGGTCGAGCCGGCGCCGTCATTGGGCAGGAAATAGATTTCGCCGGTCTCGCCGGGCGCGACGTCGTTGCCGTCCTCGCCGATGATGCGCAGTTTCGCGGTCTCGCCGATCTTGCCGACCGAGCCCTTGTGCGCCATCCATTCGGTGCCCGAGATCACGCAGGCGCCCTGCCGCTCGGTGCCGCCATAGAGCTCCCAGATCCGCTCGGGGCCGAGCCATTCGATCCACTTCTCCTTCAGCCAGGGCGGCATCGGCGCTGCCATGTGAAACACGATGTTCAGGCTGGAGACGTCGTAGCGGTTGCGCACCTCCTCGGGCAGCGCCCAGATCCGGTGCATCATGGTCGGCACGAAGTTCACCCATTGCACGCGCTCGCGCTCGATCAGCCGCAGCGTCTCCTCGGCGTCGAACTTCACCATGCCGGTGACCCTTCCGCCCCCGAACAGCGCAAAGTGCGAGAGGATGAATGGCGCATTGTGATACAGCGGCCCCGGATTGAGCAGCGAGGTGTCGCGCGCAATGCCGAGCGTCGCCTCGGCCGTGGTCTCGATCACCGCGGGGTTGTGATCGAGGATCACCTTCGGCCGCCCGGTCGAGCCGCCGCTCGTCATCGCCTTCCAGTAGCGCGCGACCGGCGCATCGAGCGGCTCCTCGGAGAATCCGTCCGGCACGAAATTCACCGGCAGCGAATTCGGCGCATTCCAGTCGGCCTCGCCGCCGACCACCAGCGACGGTCTCAGAATCTCGAGCACGGCAGCGGCCTCGCCGCGCGGCAGCCGCCATGACAGCGAGGTCGGCGTCGCGCCGCACTTCCACACCGCGAAGGTCGTCTCGAAGAACGCGTTGCTGTTGGGCAGCCCGATCGCGACGAAGTCGCCGGGCTTGACGCCCTTGGCGGCGAAGGCGCGCGCCCGTGCATTGGCGCGGCGCTCGAGCTCGAGCCAGGTCAGCGCATCCGCGCCATGACTGATGGCGATCGCATCCGTGGGCTTGCGTTCGGCATACCAGCGCGGCACGTCGGCGAGGGGGATCAGCATGGTCGTTTCCGTCGGAAAAGGCGGCTTGAAGCGCTCTTGTTGCAGGGATGTGGCCAAGGCCACGGCCGCCACTTCACCAACAGTGCAGTCTCCGTGTCAAGCCGGCGGCTGTCCATGCGGCCGGTATCCCGCTGATGGAATTGCAGAATCCCTGTTCGCTAAAAGCCCCGTCAAGATTCCGGTAAAGTTCAAGCGATCGCGCTAAGCCAGGCTTTACGGGGGGCCGGCATTGTGGCCGTTGCGGTTCTGTGCCGGGCGCGTCGAGCGACGTGCACGGCGTGCAATGTCTTTCAATGACCAATGGCTTCAAGGACGGCGACGATGGCGAGCAATGGAGCACGGATCAAGGTCAGTCGCGAGCCGCGGCGCCAGCTCAACAATCGTGCGGCCTGGATCACGATCGACGACGGCGCGACCGAGAGCGAATGCGCCGTGGTCGACATCTCGCCGGGCGGCGCCAAGATCACCACCGAGGTCGAGTTCGAGGTGAATGACCGCCTCGCGCTGACGCTGCTCGCCGATCACGCCAAGCGCTACCCTTGCGAGGTGGTCTGGCGTCGCGGCAAGACCTACGGGCTCAAATTCGTGACGGCCGAAGTCGAGCCGGTTGAACCTGCCGCGGAGCCGGCCGGCGCGACCTAGCGCGGCGTTTCATCAATCAATGTTCGAATGGACGTTCGGCGCAGGCCATCGCCGATCGGATCGGGCGCGCGTTCAATGGCTCACGCCAGGACGTCCCGCGCAAGCGTGGCTCACGTCAACGTCGCTGCGGATTGTCGGCATTGCCGGTGGTGGTGCCCGTCGGGCCTCCCGGAAGCGCCGGTGCGGCGCTGCCGCCGCCGGTGCCGGAAGACGGTGCGACGCGCTGGCCGGACTGTGTCGGGAGCGCAGTGCCGCCGACGCCGTTCGACGGCGCGGCGCGGTCGCCCGGCCTGGGCGGCAGCGGGGTGCCGCCGGTGTTCTGCGCGAGAAGCGGGGCCGGTGCGAGGACGAGGCCGGCGGCGACGACGATGGCAAATTTGGTCTTGAACATGCGCTGGTCCGAGATGGCGCGGTGAGGCTGCAGCGACAGGCACAGCCGCGACGGAGACGAGAGATCCGCCAAGCCCGCGAGATTGCGATACCAACATAACGTCCGCCGCATTTGATGCGTTCCCGGACGCCTCGCCAGGACGAAGCAAATATCCGTGTAATGAACGGTCTCCACCGATCGCGGCGACGCCTCGCCGGTGTTGCGGATCTTTCGACATGAAGTTTGGACATTCATGTCGCGAGAATGCGGATGTGTGACTCACAGACCTCGCCACACACTCAATGTCGTCCTGGCGAAAGCCAGGACCCATTACCCCAAATCCCAATTGATGCGCGACGCTGGGGCCGCGATCCCGTTCATCATCAAATGCGGTGGTTATAGGTCCTGGCATTCGCCAGGACGACGAACGGATAGCGCCGTGTGCCCGTCCTACGGGTTCACGCAAACACAGTCGAGCCCGGCAATGACGACTGGTTGGCCAGGCGCCGTCGTCCTAGCGTTCCGTCAGCTTCAGCTCGATACGGCGGTTGCGCTTGTAGGCCTCTTCGGTCTGCGCGGTGTCCAGCGGCTGGAATTCAGCAAAGCCGGCGGCGACCAGTCGCTGCGCCGGCACGCCGAGCGAGACCAGGTACTGCACCACCGAGATCGCGCGCGCCGAGGACAGCTCCCAGTTGGACTTGAACAGCGGGCTGTTGATCGGCCGCACGTCGGTGTGGCCGTCGACGCGCAGCACCCAGGCGATCTCGGGCGGAATCTGCTTGTCGAGATCGATCAGCGCGCTCGCGACCGTTTCGAGCTCGGTCTTGCCCTCGGGCAGCAGCGTCGCCTGGCCGGTGTCGAAGAACACTTCCGACTGGAACACGAAGCGGTCGCCGACGACGCGGATATCGGGACGGTTGCCGAGGATCGCACGCAGCCGGCCGAAGAATTCCGAGCGGTATTTCGACAGTTCCTGCACCCGCTGCGCCAGCGCGACATTGAGGCGCTGGCCGAGATCGGCGATGCGGTTCTGCGATTCCTTGTCGCGCTTCTCGGAGGCGTCGAGCGCCTCTTCGAGCGCAGCGAGCTGGCGGCGCAGCGCGCTGATCTGCTGGTTCAGCAGCTCGATCTGCGCCAGTGCGCGCGACGATACGGCCTTCTCGGATTCCAGCGCCTTGTTGAGCTCGTTGGCGCGGCCCTGCGCGTCGCTGCCGGAACTCGCGAGCCCCTCATAGAGCCCCTTCATGCGGTCGCGCTCGCCTTCCGCGGAGGCGAGGCCGGCGCGCAGCTGCGCCACCTGGTCGTCGAGCGTCAGCTTGGAGAGCTTCTCCAGCGACAGCAGGTCGTTGAGCTGGGCGATCTTGGCGGTGAGCTGTTCCAGCGCCTTGTCCTTGCCGGTGACCTCCTGTGACAGGAAGAACTGCACGACGAGGAACACCGACAGCAGGAACACGATCGACAGCACCAGCGTCGACAATGCGTCGACAAAGCCGGGCCAGTAGTTGAAGCCGGATTCGCTGCGGCGCGAGCGGGCGAGGGCCATGGGTGTCTCCTTGGGCTTGCTCCCCGGCTAGCTTTTCTCGGGCTGGCGGGCGAGGCGTTCGAGCAGCCGCTTGATCTCGCGGTTCTGCTCGCCCTGGCCGTCGGCCCATTCCCGGATCATTTGCTGCTCGGTGCGCATATGCGCAACCAGCCCCTGGATCGCCTCGGCAAGATTGGCCATCGCGGCCGTGGTGCTGCGGCCGCCGCCGCCTTCCTCGAGCGCGGTGCGGAGCCGGTCGATCGCGCCCTGCATGTTGCCGGAAACGCCGGCTTCATCGCCGGAAATGCCGCGCACGGTGCCGGCGAGCCAGTCCTCGAGGTCGGTGTAGAAGCGGTTCTGGGCCTGGCTCGACTGCAGGTCGAGGAAGCCGAGGATCAGCGAGCCGGCGAGGCCGAACAGCGAGGACGAGAACGAGATGCCCATGCCGCCGAGCGGCGCGGCGAGGCCCTCCTTCAGCGTATCGAACAGCGCGCCGGAGTCGCCGCCGACCTTGAGCCCGTCGATCACCTTGCCGACCGAGCCCACCGTCTCGATCAGGCCCCAGAACGTGCCGAGCAGGCCGAGAAACACCAACAGGCCGGTCATGTAGCGCGAGATGTCGCGGGCTTCATCGAGCCGGGTTGCGATCGAATCGAGCAGATGTCGCATGGTCTGCTGCGAGATCGACATCCGCCCCGAGCGTTCGCCGCCGAGGATCGCGGCCATCGGGGCAAGCAGCGTCGGGCGGCGCTCGACCGCAAGGCCGGGATCGGCGATGCGGAAATTGTTGACCCAGGCGACCTCGGGATAGAGCCGGATCACCTGGCGGAACGCCAGGATGATTCCGATCAGCAGCACCGCCCCGATCAGGGCGTTCAGCCCCGGATTGGCAAAGAAGGCGGTGACGATCTGCTTGTACAGCACGACCCCGACCAGGCCGCAGAGCACCAGGAACACCAGCATCCGCACCAGGAAGATACGAGGCGAGGACAGCTTGCTCAATTCGATCTCCATGTCGGAGCGGGAAGGAGGCATTGCCGGGTCATCCGTTCGCGAAGGCCGCATCTGCGAGCAATATGGCACAGCGGCGGAGTGAGGAAAGCCGATTCCAGGGGCAGCAAACAGGACCTTGAGTTGGAATCTCGTGGGCCGTTGCCGCTTTGCACGGCTTTCCGACCGCTCGGCGCATCACCATCCGCTGAACTGCACACCCCACCCGCAGATCGCGAAATGAGGTCGGCTTGCACGCGTCGTTCGGTGAGGCGAACGCGACGATGGTGATTCGGTCCGATGGTCTCGGTGTTGCGAGGTGCGGCATTCCGCGCAGGCAAAATAGCGGGGTTCCCGCTCACGCAGACCTTAATGCATTCCCACAGCCTGCGATGGAACCCGCTCACAATGCGGTGACAAGACAAAAGATGCCGCGAAATCATAGTGATAGCATTCTGTGACATTGAGCCGCCCAAAAACGCATTGCGTCGCAGCAAGCAGATTTTATTTTCATCGCAGCAACGCGAGCGGTGTCGCCGTGACACCGCCGTTCGTTTGTTCAAACCTTTCAGGGGCGATTATCTCAATGTCTGGACTTCGCGCGCAATCGGCATGCATTGCTCTGATGCTGGCCGTGACGGCGCCACTGCTTGCAGGCTGCGACGAGCCGAACACCGCAACCGCCGCCGTGCAAGCACCCGAGCCGGACGTCAGTGTCGTCACCGTGAAGCCGCAGGCGCGCGCGATGCTGCGCGAGCTGCCGGGCCGCATCGCGCCGACCCGTGTTTCCGAGGTACGCCCGCGCGTCTCGGGCATCGTGGTCAACCGCATGTTCCATCAGGGCAGCGAGGTGAAGGTCGGTGATCCCCTGTACCAGATCGATCCGCGCCCGTTCGAAGTCGAATTGCAGTCGACCGAGGCGGCGCTGGCGCGCGCCAAGGCCGTGCTCGAACAGGCCGCGCTGCAGGCCCGCCGTATCGCGACCTTGACCAGCCAGCGCGCGGCGCCGGAAGCCGAGAACGAAAAGGCGATCGCGACGCTGAAGCAGGCCGAAGCCGATGTGCAGGGACGCGAGGCCGAAGTTGCGCGCGCCAAGCTCAATCTGGATTATGCGACGATCCGCGCGCCGATCGACGGCACCATCGGCGCGGCGCTGGTCAGCGAGGGCGCGCTCGTCGTGCAGAACGACGCCGCGAGCCTTGCGACCATCCAGCAGCTCGATCCGATCTACGCCGACTTCCAGCAGTCGGTGACCGAGATGAACCAGCTCCGCCGTGCCTTCGAGAGCGGCGATCTCGACCGCATCGCGCCCGACGCGATGAAGGTGCGCCTCGTGCTCGACGACGGCTCGATCTACCCGCTGCCGGGCAAGCTGCTGTTCTCCGACGCCAAGGTCGACGCCTATACCGGGCAGGTGACGTTGCGCGGCGAGTTCCCGAACCCGCATCGCATCCTGCTGCCGGGCATGTATGTGCGCGTGCTGATCGAGCAGGGCATCGACAGCGATGCGATTGCCGTGCCGCAGCAGGCGATCCAGCGCAATGGCGGCGGCGGCAGCGAGGTGTTCGTCGTCAAGGCCGACAATCACGTCGCGGTGCAGCCGGTGCGCACCGGCTCGCTGCAGGGTGGTTCCTGGTTCGTGACCGATGGCCTGAAGGCCGGCGACAAGGTCGTCGTCGAGGGGTTCCAGAAATTCGCCGCCGGCGACAAGGTCCGGCCGCAAGCCTGGCGCGAGGTCGACGCAGCTGCAGCACCGACGGATTCGCACCAGACCGCGCACGCAGTGCGGTGATCCGACATGCCTAGCTTCTTCATCGACAGGCCGATCTTCGCCTGGGTCGTCGCGCTGTTCATCTGTCTGATCGGCGCGATCTCGATTCCGCTCCTCGCGGTCGCGCAATATCCGATCATCGCACCGCCCTCGATCTCGATCTCGACCAGCTATCCCGGCGCGTCGCCGGAGAACCTCTACAACAGCGTGACGCGGCTGATCGAGGAGGAGCTCAACGGCGCCGCCAACATCCTGAACTTCGAATCGACCTCCGATTCGCTCGGCCAGGTCGAAATCATCGCCAACTTCAAGCCGGGCACCGACACCAGCCAGGCTTCGGTCGAGGTGCAGAACCGCCTCAAGCGCGTCGAGGCGCGGCTGCCGCGCGCCGTGATCCAGCAGGGCATCCTGGTCGAGGAAGCCTCGTCCGCCGTGCTGCAGATCATCACGCTGAACTCGACCGACGGCTCGCTGGATGAAGTGGGCCTCGGCGACTTCATGATCCGCAACGTGCTGGGCGAGGTGCGCCGCATCCCCGGCGTCGGCCGCGCCACGCTGTATTCGACCGAACGCAGCCTGCGAATCTGGATCGATCCGGCCAAGCTGGTCGGCTACGGCCTGTCCGCCGACGACGTCAACAAGGCGATCACGTCGCAGAACGCCCAGGTCGCCTCTGGCAGCATCGGCGCCGAGCCGAGCACCGATACCCAGAAGATTTCCGCGCAGGTGCTGGTGAAGGGCCAGCTGTCCTCTCCCGACGAGTTCGGCGCCATCATCCTGCGCGCCAACGCCGACGGCTCGACGGTCCGCCTGCGCGACGTCGCGCGGATCGAGATCGGCGGCCTCAGCTACCAGTTCAACACCCGCCTCGACGGCAAGCCGACCGCCGGCCTCTCGGTGCTGCTGTCGCCGAAGGGCAATGCGCTGGCGACCGCGAGCGCGGTCGAAGCCAAGATGAAGGAGCTGTCGCGCTTCTTCCCGGCCAACATCTCCTACGAAATCCCCTACAACATCACGCCGGTGGTCGAGGCTTCGATCAAGAAGGTATTGACGACGCTGGTCGAGGCCGTCGTGCTGGTGTTCGTCGTGATGTTCCTGTTTCTGCAGAACATCCGCTACACCATCATCCCGACCATCGTGGTTCCGGTGGCGCTGCTCGGCGCCTGCGCCACGCTGATGATCGCGGGTTTCTCGATCAACATGCTGACGATGTTCGGCATGGTGCTGGCGGTCGGCATCCTCGTCGACGACGCCATCGTCGTGGTCGAGAACGTCGAGCGCATCATGGCGGAGGAGGGTCTGCCGCCGAAGGAAGCCACCAAGAAAGCGATGTCGCAGATCACCGGCGCCATCATCGGCATCACGCTGGTGCTGATGGCGGTGTTCGTGCCGATGGCGTTCTTCCCCGGCTCGGTCGGCATCATCTACCGGCAGTTCTCGGTCACCATGGTGGCGGCGATCGCGTTCTCGGCGCTGCTCGCGCTGTCGCTGACGCCGGCGCTGTGCGCGACCTTGCTCAAGCCGGTCAAGAAGGGCCACGGCCATGCCAGCAAGGGCGTGTTCGGCTGGTTCAACCGCGTGCTCGACACCAGCCGCGCCGGCTATGTCAGCACGGTGCAGGCCGGGCTGAAGCGCACCGGCCGCCTGATGCTGATCTATCTGGTGCTGTTCGCAGGCGTCGCCTACGGCTTCGTGCGGTTGCCCGGCGGCTTCCTGCCGGTCGACGACCAGGGCTTCATCACGACCGACGTGCAGACGCCGTCGGAGTCGTCCTATGCCCGGACCGAAGCCGCGGTCGAGCAGGTCGAGAAGTACCTGAAGGATCGCGCCGGTATCGAGAACGTCACGTTCCTCACCGGCTTCAGCTTCCTCGGCCAGGGCATGAACACCGCGCAGGCCTTCATCACGCTGAAGGACTGGTCGGAGCGCGGCCCGAAGGATTCGGCCGCCGCCATCGTCGCCGACATCAACCGCGACCTGTCGTCGATCCGCGACGCCAGGATCTCGGCGTTGCAGCCGCCGCCGATCGACAATCTCGGCAACTCCTCGGGCTTCTCGTTCCGCCTGCAGGACCGCGGCCAGAAGGGCTATTCGGCGCTGATCGCCGCGTCCGATCGCCTGATCGCTGAGGCCAATGCCAGCCCGATCCTGCAGAAGGTCTATGTCGAAGGCCTGCCGCCCGCGCCGCAGGTCAATCTGATGATCGACCGCGAGAAGGCGGGCGCGTTCGGCCTCACCTTCGAGGACATCAACAACACGATCTCGACCAATCTCGGCTCGAACTACATCAACGACTTCCCGAACCGCGGGCGCATGCAGCGCGTCATCGTGCAGGCCGACAAGACCAGCCGCATGAACGCGGACGACATTCTCAACTACAACGTCAAGAACAGCCGCGGCCAGCTGGTGCCGTTCTCGGCCTTCGCCACCATCGAGTGGACGAAGGGGCCGACGCAGATCGCGGGCTTCAACTACTATCCGGCGGTGCGCATCTCCGGCGAGGCGCGGCCGGGCTTCACCTCGGGCGATGCGATCGCCGAAATGGAGCGGCTCGCCGACAAGCTGCCGCGTGGCTTCGGCTATGAATGGACCGGCCAGTCGCTGCAGGAGAAGCTGTCGGGCTCGCAAGCGCCGTTCCTGCTCGCGCTGTCGGTGCTGGTGGTGTTCCTGCTGCTCGCCGCGCTCTATGAGAGCTGGACCATTCCGCTCGCGGTGCTGCTCACCATTCCGCTCGGCATTCTCGGTGCGGTGGTGGCGGCGACGATGCGCGGGCTCTCAAACGACGTCTATTTCACCGTCGGCCTGATCACCATCATCGGTCTTGCCGCCAAGGACGCGATCCTGATCATCGAGTTTGCCAAGGATCTGCGCGCGCAGGGCAAGCCGCTGGTCGAGGCGACCATCGAGGCCTGCAGTCTCAGATTCCGCCCGATCCTGATGACCGGTCTTGCCTTCGTCTGCGGCGTGCTGCCGATGGCGATCGCGACCGGTGCCGGCGGCGCCAGCCAGCAGGCACTCGGCACGTCAGTGATGGGCGGCATGATCGCGGTGGTGATCCTCGCGCTGCTTCTGGTGCCGGTGTTCTTCGTCAGCGTGCAGCGCGTGCTGGCCGGTGACCGCGAGAAGGCGCCGGGGCAGGGTGAGGTATATGGCCCGCCCGCGCCGGCAAGGATCGGTCACTGATATCAGGGGTCGGTGCTGCTCAGATCAGCGGCTTGCTTTCGCAGGCCGACCAATCCAGATTGCAGCTCTGGATTGAACGGGAAGCGTTTGGGCAACCCGGGGATTGAGGGCATGCGATGCGGCCG
The DNA here is from genome assembly GCF_024171045.1 of Bradyrhizobium sp. USDA 4538. Lineage (NCBI taxonomy): Bacteria > Pseudomonadati > Pseudomonadota > Alphaproteobacteria > Hyphomicrobiales > Nitrobacteraceae > Bradyrhizobium > Bradyrhizobium sp. USDA 4538. Next base: position 2,702,839 of record NZ_JALJZE010000001.1, on the reverse strand, counting down.
AGCGATATTGCGATCTCGAATTATCGCTCGATCCGGCGGCTCTTCATGCCCATCCAGCCGCTGTCCGTGTTCGTCGGCGAGAACGGCGTCGGCAAATCCAATCTCTACAAGTCCCTGTCGCTGTTGCGGGATGCTGCGACCGGCCGGATCACGCGCACGATCTCCGACGAAGGCGGGTTGAATTCCGTCTTCTGGTCCGGCCATCGCAGACGCGGAGACGATGCGCGTCTGCGGTTGGCCGTGAGGCTCGACCACGTCAGATATTCCATCGAGCTCGGATTCCCGAGCCCGGTCGTGGCGGCATTTCCCGGTGAGCCGATGATCAAGTCCGAAACGATCGAGGCGACCCACGGCAAGAAGACAATACTGATGTTGGAGCGCACCAACTCACTCGTCAGTGTCCGCGATGAGAACGGCACTTGGAGCCAGCACAAGGATGCGGTGCTGCCGTCGGAAACCGCGCTGGCCGGATTTTCGGATGGTAAGGGAAGTCCCGAGATCGACCTGATCCGAAATGCAATGCTGAGTTGGCGATTCTATCACGACTTCCGGACCGATCCGGCGTCGCCGATACGAAAGCCGTGTCTCGCGATCACGACACCTTCGCTGAGCGCCGATGGCCACGATCTGGCTGCCGTGTTGGCAACCCTGTTCACGATCAGGCAGGATGCCGGCGATCTGCAGGATGCGATCGAGGACGCATTTCCGGGCGCCGAACTGCGGGCTTGGGAAAAAAATGGGCTATGTGAATTCCAGTTGCAACTGGAGGACATGCCGCGTCCCTTCAAGGCGCACGAACTATCCGATGGAACGCTGAAGTATATCTGCCTGCTCGCCGTGTTCATGGGCTATCGGCTGCCGCCGTTCATCGCGCTGAACGAGCCCGAGACCAGCCTGCATCCCTCGCTGCTGGCGCCATTGGCCCGGCTGATCGCCAAGGCATCGCGCCGCGCCGACATCTGGATCGTCACCCATTCGGAGCCTCTGATGGAAGCGCTGCGCAGCGAAAGCGCGGTGCCGCTGCGCCGGGTGATCAAGACGAAGGGCGCCACGACCATCGAGGGCCTGTCCCTCGGCGGTGAATTTCGTGACGGGCAGGACGACGATGATGAGGATGATGACGATTAAATCGCGCCGTCGCGTTACTGCCCGAGCGGCTTCAGGATCTTGATCAGCTCGCCATGCACGAACTCGTTGCCACAGACGATGTGGCCGGTCTGCAGCGGGTCGTCATTGCCCTGGATGCCGGAGACGGTGCCGCCGGCTTCGCGGACCATCAGCAGGCCGGCCGCGACGTCCCAGGCCTGCAGATTGCGCTCCCAATAGCCGTCGAGCCGGCCGGCAGCGACAAAGGCGAGGTCGAGCGAGGCGGCGCCGAAGCGGCGGAAGCCCGCGACCTTGGTCTGCAGCGCGGCCATCTCCTGCAGCGCCAGCTGGTGACTACCGCGGCCGATATGCGGCAGGCCGCAGGCCACAACGCATTCGTTGAGCTGGCGGCGGCCGGCGACGCGCAGGCGCTGGTCGTTGAGGAACGCGCCCTTGCCGCGCTCGGCGATGTAGAGCTCGTCATTGGCGGGATTGTAGATCACGCCGGCGATCACGGTGTCCTCGCGCTTCAGCCCGATCGAGATCGCGAATTGCGGGATGCCGTGCAGGAAGTTGGTGGTGCCGTCCAAGGGATCGACGATCCAGGTGTGGCTCTTGTCGCTGCCTTCGCGCTTGCCGCCTTCCTCGCCGAGGAAGCCGTAGCCGGGCCGGGCCTTTTCGAGGTCGGTGTAGAGCATCTCCTCGGCGCGCTTGTCGGCGAGCGAGACGAAGTTTGCCGGCCCCTTCAGCGACACCTGGAGATGTTCGATCTCGCCGAGGTCGCGCTTGAGGCTGCGGCCGGCGCGGCGCGCGGCCTTGACCATGACATTGATGAGAGCGGAATAGAGCATGATGAGAACTTGTGACCCGAGAAATGTGAAAGTCGATCAGGCGGCGCACGCAAATCCGTCATCCTGAGGTGCGAGCGCAGCGAGCCTCGAAGGGTGCACGGCCCCGGACCGGGCCGTTCATCCTTCGAGACGCGCTTTCGCGCACCTCAGGATGACGGATCAGGAGGGAGCGACCTAGCCGCCCGAGTCTCCGGACTGGGTGCCCTCTGGAAGTGGCGCCGTCAAGGCGTCATTTGACGTTGTTTCCGATCCATTTTCGCGCGGCTGCCTCGGCCTTGGCGCGGTCTTCCGGGCTCATATCGGCGAGGATGTCGTCGAGATCGGGGTCGCCCTTGCCGGCGGTCTTGGCGACCGTGTGCCATTTCAGCGCCTCGACCTTGTCCACCGGGGCGCCGGCGCCGGTCGCCAGCACATGGGCGAGGCGGTTTTGCGCGATCGCGCTGTTCTGCCGGGCCGCCTTGCGCAGCAGCGCCACCGCCGCCGGCACGTTCCGCGGGGTGCCGGAGCCGTTGTAGAGGGCGATGGCATATTCGACCTCGGCATCGACATTGTCGGCCAGCGAGGCCGCCTGCAGCAGCCGCGCCGCCTTCTCGAGGTCCTTCGGCACGCCGGTGCCTTCCTTGTAGAAGGTCGCGAGCGCGTATTGCGCCTCGGGGCTGCCGGCGTCGGCGGCCATTCGCAACAGCTCGGCGGAGCGGCGGAGGTCCTGCGGCAGGGTCTGGCCGTCGAGATAGAGCAGCGCGAGATTATAGGCCGCTTTCGGCTCGCCGAGCTTGGCCGACGACGCCAGCAGCTTGACCGCGGCATCCTTGTCGACCGTGCCGCCGCGGCCCGCGATCTTCATCATGGCGAGCGCGAACATCGCCTCGCGGTCGCCGGCATCGGAGGCGCGCTTGTACCACTCGTCGGCCTTGACGTAGTCGCGCTTGACGCCGAGCCCATTGGCATAGAGCTCGCCCAGCATCGTCATGGCCTTGGCATCGTTGTTGTTCTGCGCGCGCGCGGTCGCGAGATCGAACGCGGTCTTGTACATGCCGCGCTGATAGGCGCCGTAGACGAGGTCGACATTGGGATCGTCGACGGCCTGGGTCGGGGTCGGCGAGGGCGTCGGAGATGCGGCAGGCTTCGGCGTCGCTGAGGCGGCGGGCTTCGGCGCCGGCTTCTTCGCGACCGGCGAATGCACCTTCGGCTTCGGAGCCTCCTTCTTCGCGGGCGGCGTCTGTGCCGGCGGCGTGATCGAGAGCTGCGCCATCGCGCCGCTCGCCAGCATCGTGCAGCCGAGCGCAACACCTATCGGACGCAGGCATTTCATTCCGGCGTCATCCCTCGGCCTTTCCGTCGGCCTTGGCCTTGCCGAATGTGCCGGCATGCGCCCGCGCAATCGCGTCGCCGATCTCGGCGAGCGCCGCCTTGGCGCCGCGCGGATCGGACCAGATGGAGTCTGCGACCAGCACGAAATCCGCGCCGGCCGCCGCGAACGTCTCGGCTTCCTCGCGCGAGGTTGCAAAGCCGATGCAGGGCGGCTCGAACAATTCGTCCCACCATTCCAGCCGCTCGGCGATGGCCTCGCGCGAGGGCCGCTGTCCGTTGGCGTCGGGCTCGCCGAACAGCACATAGTCGGCACCGGCTTCGCCCGCGGCCATGGAATCGTGGCGGGTCGCGAGTCCGCCGACGCCGACAATGCGGTCGGGTTTCAGCGCCGGCGCCGCCTCTTCCATCGCGGCGACGCCGGTCAGATGCGCGCCGTCGGCGCCGGCGCGGGCCACGATATCGGGATGACCGTCGATCAGCAGCGCCGCGCCGGCGTTCTGGATCGCGGGCGCCAGCGCCTTGATGGTGGAGATCATGCTGCGCGGATCGCTCTCGCGCAGCCGCACCAGCACGGCCGCGACATCGGCCGCGGCAAGCAGCTCGGTGAGCTCGGCCGCAAGCCGCGCAGGCTCATCGACCGCCGGCGTTGCCAGATAGAGGCGCGGCGTCGGCCGCGGCGGAACGGGCTTGGTCGCCAACTATGCCGCCTGTTTCTCGAGGCCGGCTTCCCAATTGCCGGTGCTCGCGAGCCCGTTCATCCGGGCGCGATGCGAGAAGGCGCGCTGGCCCGCGGGGACGTTGTCGGGCTTGCCGGACCACGCCTTCTGCGGCGCCGCCTGCAGCGCGCGGCCGTAGGAGAAGGTCAGCCGCCAGGGCAAATTGCCGATCTTGTTCATGGCGTCGAGATGCGCGGTCGCTTCCTCGTCGCTCTGGCCGCCGGAGAGGAAGGCGATGCCGGGCACCGCGGCCGGCACGCAGCTCTTGAGCAGGCGGATGGTCTTCTCGGCGACTTCCTGCACCGGCGCCTGCTTCGGGCACTTCTTGCCCGAGATCGCCATGTTCGGCTTTAGGATCATGCCTTCGAGCGCGACGCGCTGCACCCGCAATTCCTGGAAGGTGCGGTTCAGCACGCGCTGCGTCACCTCGTAGCAGCGGTCGATGTCATGATCGCCGTCCATCAGCACTTCCGGCTCGACGATCGGGACGATCTGCGCGGCCTGGCACAGCGCGGCGTAGCGCGCCAGCGCATGGGCGTTGGCACGGATCGCGGTCTGGGTCGGGATTCGCGGTCCGATATCGATCACGGCGCGCCACTTCGCAAAGCGCGCACCGCGCTCGTAATATTTCTTCAGCCGCTCGGCGAGCTTGTCGAGGCCGACGGTGACGAGTTCGCCTGGGCAGTTCGGCAGCGCCTGCGTGCCCTCGTCGACCTTGATCCCGGGGATCGCGCCGGCCTGCTCGATCAGCTTGACCAGCGGCGTGCCGTCCTTGGCATTCTGCCAGATCGTCTCGTCGTAAAGGATGACGCCGGAGATGTATTTGCTCATCGCCTCCTGCGAGCGGAACAGCATCTCGCGATAGTCGCGGCGATTGTCCTCGGTCGAATCGACCTTGATGGCGTCGAACCGCTTCTTGATGGTGCCGGAGGATTCGTCGGCGGCGAGAATGCCCTTGCCCGGGGTGACCATGGCAAGCGCGATTTTGTTGAGGTCGGAGAGGTTCATCGGGGCGTCCTCCAGAGCCATTGCCTTTGCAAACCAAAATAGGCGGTTCTCGGGCAAATGCCTAGAAAACGTTCGTCGCGGCTGAGATCGCGCGTAGATTTGGCTTGTTCTGTTCACCTCGCCCCGCTTGCGGGGAGAGGCATAGGCCGCCTTCGGCGGCCGTCGGCAAAGAACGCCGAAGTCGAGCTTCGGCTATATTGCATCGCTAGATGCAATCCGGGTGAGGGGGTACAGGTCTAACCGCATTCGTCGCTCGTGGAAGCAGCCCCTCACCCCAACCCTCTCCCCGCGAAGGGCGGGGAGAGGGAGAGATACGTCAGGCGACCTTGGGGTCGAGCTGGCCCGCGGCGTAACGCTTGGCCATTTCGGCCGTGGTCAGCACCTTCTTGATCTTGCTGGCCTGGCCCGCGGTGTTGAACTCCTGCAGGCGCTGCTTGCACAGCTTGGTCATCGCCTCCATCGCGGGCTTCAGGTACTTGCGCGGATCGAACTCTTCCGGATTGTCCTTCAGCACCTTGCGGATCTGGCCGGTCATCGCCATCCGGTTGTCGGTGTCGATGTTGATCTTGCGCACGCCGTTCTTGATGCCGCGCTGGATCTCGGCGACCGGCACGCCCCAGGTCGGCTTCATCTTGCCGCCATTGGCGTTGATGATCTCCTGCAGCTCCTGCGGCACCGACGAGGAGCCGTGCATCACCAGATGCGTGTTAGGCAGCTTGCGATGGATTTCCTCGATCACGTTCATGGCGAGGATGTTGCCGTCGGGCTTGCGGGTGAACTTGTAGGCGCCGTGCGAGGTGCCCATCGCGATCGCCAGCGCGTCGACCTTGGTTTCCTTGACGAACTTCACGGCCTCGTCCGGGTTGGTCAGCAGCTGGTCGTGCGACAGCTTGCCCTCGGCGCCATGGCCGTCTTCCTTGTCGCCCATGCCGGTCTCGAGCGAGCCGAGCACGCCGAGCTCGCCTTCCACCGAGATGCCGCCGAGATGGGCCATGCCGGTCACGGTCTTGGTGACGCCGACATTGTAGTCCCAGTCGCCGGGGGTCTTGCCGTCGGCCTTCAGTGAGCCGTCCATCATGACCGAGGTGAAGCCGGCCTGGATCGCGGTCATGCAGGTGGCGGGCTCGTTGCCGTGGTCGAGATGCACGCAGACCGGGATCTGCGGGTAGATCTCGGTGACGGCGTCCATCATATGCTTGAGCATGACGTCGTTGGCGTAGGACCGCGCGCCGCGCGAAGCCTGGATGATGACGGGTGCGTCGACCTCGGAGGCTGCCGCCATGATCGACAGCGCCTGTTCCATGTTGTTGATGTTGAAGGCAGGTACGCCGTAATCATGCTCGGCCGCGTGGTCGAGCAGTTGCCGCAACGTTATGCGAGCCATTCCATTTCTCCCTGTAGTGCAAGTTCGCGGATGTGAAGCGCGATGAGCTCATTTTCATCGCGCTTTTGCTCTTTGTTTGAGCATGATCTCTTCGGAAAACCGCTTCACACTTTTCCGGATCATGCTCTGGACCAACGGTTTTTCAGAACTTCGACGCCCGGCAGCGGCTTGCCTTCCATCCATTCAAGAAACGCGCCGCCCGCGGTCGAGACGTAGGAAAAATCGCCGCCCACGCCCGCCTGGTTCAGCGCCGCGACAGTGTCGCCGCCGCCGGCGACCGAGATCAGCTTCCTGGCCTTGGTGCGTTCGGCGGCATGTTTGGCCGATACCACGGTGCCGCGGTCGAACGGCGTCAGCTCGAAGGCGCCGAGCGGGCCGTTCCAGACCAGCGTCGCCGCGTCGTCGATCGCGGCATGGATGCGCGCGATCGATTGCGGACCGACGTCGAGGATCATGCCGTCGGCCGGGATCGCATCGAGGCCATAGGCATGCGACGGCGCGTTGGCGGCAAACTGGTTGGCGACGACAGCGTCGACGGGGAGGATGATCGCGCAATTGGCCGCGTTGGCCTTCTCCATGATCCGCAGCGCGGTCGGGGCAAGATCCTTTTCGGCGAGCGACTTGCCGACGGCGACGCCCTGCGCGTGCAGGAAGGTGTTGGCCATGCCGCCGCCGATCACCAGCGCGTCGACCTTGCTCACGAGGTTTTCCAAGAGGTCGATCTTGGTCGAGACCTTGGCGCCGCCGATGATCGCGATCACCGGCTTGGTCGGCGCTTCCAGCGCCTTGCCGAGCGCGTCGAGCTCGGCCTGCATGGTGCGGCCGGCATAGGCCGGCAGCTTGTGGCCGAGGCCTTCGGTCGAGGCGTGGGCGCGATGCGCGGCGGAGAAGGCGTCGTTGACCCAGATGTCGCCGAGCTTGGCGAGCTCTGCAACGAAGCCGGCGTCGTTCTTCTCTTCCTCCTTATGGAAACGCGTGTTTTCCAGGCAGAGGATGTCGCCGTCCTTGAGGGCCCCGACAGCGGCGGCCGCGGGCTCGCCGATGCAGTCCTCGGCGAAGGCCACCGGGCGCTTGATCACTTTCGACAGCGCTTCCGCGACCGGCTTCAGCGATTCCTTGGGATCGCGTCCCTTGGGGCGGCCGAAATGGGCCAGCAGGATCACCTTGCCGCCCTTGTCGGATATTTCGGTGATGGTGGGGGCCACGCGCTCGAGCCGGGTGGCGTCGGTGACGCGGCCATTTTCCATGGGGACGTTGAGGTCGACGCGCAGCAGCACGCGCTTGCCCTTCACGTTGACGTCGTCGAGGGTGCGGAACGATTTTGTCATGGGGGGTGTCGAACTCCTGGGGTCATTCCGGGGCGATGCGGAGCATCGAACCTCAGATGCGCAATTGCGCATCGGGGAATCTCGAGATTCCGGGTCTGGTCCTGCGGACCATCCCGGAATGACGGAGCGGCAAACACGCAGATGCCCGGCGGTGAGCCGAGCATCGCGAACAGTCGAACTTAAACCAGCTTGCCGATCGCGACGGCGGTGTCCGCCATACGGTTCGAGAAGCCCCACTCATTGTCGTACCAGGACATCACGCGCACGAAGTTGCCGTTCTGCACCTTGGTCTGGTCCATGTGGAAGGTCGACGAGTGCGGATCGTGGTTGAAGTCGATCGAGACGTTCGGCGCGTTGGTGTAGCCGAGGATGCCCTTGAGCTGCTGCTCGGACGCACGCTTCATCGCCTCGTTGATCTCCTTGACGTCGGTTGCGCGCTTGGCGACGATCTTGAGGTCGATCACGGAAACGTTCGGGGTCGGAACGCGGACCGAGACGCCGTCGAGCTTGCCCTTCAGCTCGGGCAGCACGAGGCCGATCGCCTTCGCGGCACCGGTCGAGGTCGGGATCATCGACATCGCCGCAGCGCGGCCGCGATAGAGATCCTTGTGCAGGGTGTCGAGCGTCGGCTGGTCGCCGGTATAGGCATGGATCGTGGTCATGAAGCCGGTCTCGATGCCGACGGTGTCGTTCAGGACCTTGGCGACCGGCGCGAGGCAGTTGGTGGTGCAGGAGCCGTTCGAGATCACCAGGTGATCCTTGGTCAGCGTGTCGTGGTTGACGCCGTAGACGATGGTGGCGTCAGCACCGTCGGCGGGCGCAGACACCAGCACGCGCTTGGCGCCGGCGGTGAGGTGGGCCGAAGCCTTGTCCTTCGCGGTGAAGATGCCGGTGCATTCCAGCGCGACGTCGACGCCGAGCGCCTTCCACGGCAGCTTGGAGGGATCGCGCTCGGCCGAAACCTTGATCTTGTTGTCGCCGAGGCTGATCGTGTCGCCGTCGACCGTGACGGTGCCGGGGAAGCGGCCGTGCACGGAATCGAAGCGCAGCAGGTGTGCGTTGGTCTCGACCGGGCCGAGGTCGTTGATGCCGACCACCTCGATGTCCTTGCGGCCGGACTCGGCGATGGCGCGCAGAATGTTGCGGCCGATACGCCCAAACCCGTTGATCGCGACGCGGATTGCCATGCTCGTCTCCTCTAATGCTGTTGTCAGCCCCGCGGGAGCGCTCCCACGAGGTTTTTACGGCGGAACGCCCGGTTCGGCCGGGCGCGTACGGAAAAGATGGAGCTTAGGTAATCCTTTTTTGCGACAAGCTCAACCTTGGCCGACAGGTGTCAGGCCAGCGTCAGACGCGCTTCGTGGCAGCGTTAACGACGGCTTCAGCAGTAATGCCGAAATGCGGGAAAAGGTCCTTCGCCGGGGCGCTGGCGCCGAATCCGTGCATGCCGATGAATTCGCCGTCATGGCCGATCACGGCATCCCAGCCCCAGCGCACCGCGGCCTCGATCGCGATCTTGACCGGGGCGTTGCCGATAATGGCATTTTGCCGCTCGGCGGGCTGTGCCAGCAGCAATTCCAGCGACGGGACCGAGACCACCCGCGTCGCGATGCCGCGTCCGGCGAGCTGCTTCTGCGCCTCGACCGCGATCTGGACCTCGGAACCCGACGCGAACAATGACACTTTTGCGTCACCCTGCGCCGCGACCAGCTCATAGGCGCCGTGGCTGCACGGGTTGTCGTTCGGCGCCGTGGTGCGGAGCTGCGGCAGGTTCTGGCGGGTCAGCGCCAGCACCGTCGGTCCGTCGACGCGGTTGAGCGCCAGTTCCCAGCACTCGGCGGTCTCGACCGCGTCACAGGGACGGAACACGCGCATGTTGGGCATCGCGCGGAGCGCGGAGAGATGCTCGACCGGCTGGTGCGTCGGGCCGTCCTCGCCGAGGCCGATCGAGTCATGGGTCATGACATAGACGACGCCGGTGCCCATCAGCGCCGACAGCCGCATCGCGCCGCGCGCGTAGTCGGTGAACACGAGGAAGGTGGCGCCGTTCGGCGCGAAGCCGCCATGCAGGAAGATGCCGTTGAGGCACGCCGCCATGCCGTGCTCGCGGACGCCGTAATGGATGAAGCGGCCCTTCGGCGTCTTGGCACCGAACGCCGTCGCCGACTTCGCCTTGTTGTTGTTGGAGCCGGTGAGGTCGGCGGAGCCGGCGACGAATTCCATCGGCATCGCAGCCGCAATCACCTCGATCGCGGCTTCCGACGATTTGCGGGTCGCGACGTTGAGCGGATTTTCCAGAAGCCCCTTCTTGAAGGCGCGCAGCCCCTTGGCGAGCGACTGCGGCCGCTCGTGGCGAACGCGGCGTTCGAACTCGGCGCGCTTGCGGCTGCCGAGCTGCGCGAACTGCTCGTCCCAAGCCTTGTGCTCGGCGGCGCCGCGGGCGCCTGCCTCGCGCCAGGCCTTCAGCACATCGTCGGGCACCGAGAACGGCTCGAGCGAGATGCCGAGCTTCTCCTTGGCCGCCTTGAGCTCGTCGGCGCCGAGCGCCTCGCCATGCGCCTTGGCGGTGCCGGCCTTGTGCGGCGCGCCGTAACCGATCGTGGTCTTGCAGGCGATCATCGAGGGCTTGTTGGATTTCTGCGCGCGGGTGATTGCAGCGGCGATCGCCTGCGGATCGTGGCCGTCGATCAATTCGGCGGCCCAACCTGCGGACTTGAAGCGCTTCACCTGATCGACGGAATCGGAGATCGAGGTCGGGCCGTCGATCGAGATGCCGTTGTCGTCGTACAGCACGATCATCTTGTTGAGCCGCCAGACACCGGCGAGCGCGATCGCTTCCTGCGAGATGCCCTCCATCAGGTCGCCGTCGGAGGCGAGCACATAGGTGTGGTGGTTGACGATCTTCTTGCCGAACTCGGCGGCCAGCATCTTCTCGGCGAGCGCCATGCCGACCGCGGTCGCGATGCCCTGGCCGAGCGGACCGGTGGTGGTCTCGATGCCCCTGGTGTGGAAGTTCTCCGGGTGTCCCGGTGTCAGCGATCCGAGCTGGCGGAAATGCTTGAGCTGGTCGAGCGTCATGTCCTTGTTGCCGGTGAGGTACAGCAACGAATAGAGCAGCATCGAGCCATGGCCGGCCGAGAGCACGAAGCGGTCGCGATCGGGCCACGCCGTGTCGGCCGCATCGAATTTCAGGAATTTTGTGAACAGGACGGTCGCGACGTCGGCGGCGCCCATCGGCAGGCCGGGATGGCCGGAATTAGCCTTCTCGACGGCGTCCATGGCAAGGCCACGGATCGCATTGGCCATACGGGTGTGATCGACCTGCGTCATGATGAAAAGTCCGCCTAAAATGAGGAGCTGATTGCTGGACGGATCGGGGCGGGCAGCCGCGATACGCGCGTGGATGGCCTTACGGGTTGGGGGTGGATTAGCACCTCAATTCCGCAAGTCCAAGGCGATGAAACACCTCAAAACGGGGAAAAGTGGCCCGAAATCGCCCTATTTCATTCAACGGTGCATAGTTCTGCGCCGCCGTTGCGCTGGGCTCGCTTGCCACGTAAATTTCGTCCCGTAAACGCTTGCCGAACCGCCAGTTTTGCCGTGCGGCAGGCCTGTCTTCCGCAGGCTACCAAGGCCAACCGACTTGAAAGGTCCACGCCGCGTGTCATGAGTGATCGTCTCGCCAACGGGTCTGGCAATACCGAGGCACCGCTTGCCGATATCGATGCTGCGACCAAGCGGCTGATGGCAGCGCTTGATGCGCTGGAAAGCTCGGTGGAGCGGCGCCGCGAGGCCGACCGCGACGAGAACGAATTGGCGAGCCGCATCCAGGCGCTCGGCGCCGATCGCTCCAGGCTTGCCGACGAGCTCGACGGATCGCTGGTGAAGACGCGCAAGCTCGAGCGCGCCAATCGCGAGATCGCGGAAAAACTCGACGCGGCAATCGGCAGCATTCGCGCCGTGCTCGACGGCGGAGACAGCAGATGAGCCACATCAACGTCACCATCAATGGCCGGCAATACCGGATGGCCTGCGAGGAGGGCCAGGAGGTGCGGCTCCTAAAGCTCGCGGAAAATCTCCAGCAGCGCGTGGAATCGCTGCGCGGCAAGTTCGGCGAAATCGGCGATGCGCGGCTGACGGTGATGGCGGCGCTCACCGCCTGCGACGAACTGGTTGACGCCAGCGCACGCATCCGCAGCCTCGAGGAAGAGGTCGAGCAGCTGCGCAATGCGCGCGTCGCCGCCATCGACCGCGCCCGCGCGACCCAGACCGCGGTTTCCAACGCGCTCAACGCCGCCGCGGAGCGGATCGAGCGCACCACGCAGGTGCTCAACCGCACTGTCGGCGGCGGCATCGCGATCGGGTGATCTTATCCTCCCCTGGAGGGGGAGGATCGACGCTCATGAATGAGCGGCGAGGTGGGGTGACGGTCTTTCCACACGCGCAGTGCCCGCGTTGAGAGATCACCCCACCCCGGTTCGCATTCCGCTACGCTTCATGCGTACCGACCCTCCCCCTCCAGGGGAGGGTGGAGAGAAGTGCATGAGTCTCGGCTGCGTCTTCCTTACCGCTGGCGGATTGGGGCAACGATGGCTAGATTAGCCCCCGCGAAGCTGCGTCGTGCGTCAGGAGCCATATATCCCCGGGGCCTTATCGATCCTTTAGGGAACTGTCCCTGGCCGGGTCCGTGGACCCGGACATATGGTGCCCACCTACTTTCGTAGGGAACTCCGGGATCGAGCGCTCCAACGGCCTCTGCGGCTTCGCACTGATTTTTGCTGTTGCCTTGTCGTCGCGCTGCGGCGGTTGAATTGTCTAGCAGTGTTGTGCCCCGCGATACGGGTCGTCCAGCGCGCCGCGGCCTGGCCTTAACGAAAGCTAGCGTCTCTGGGATGATGGATCGTCCGTTGTCGCGGACGACGACAGCGGAAGATGGATCATGCACGCATCTCCATCGAAGGCCGAGCTCCGGGCACTTGCTCTCGCCAAGCGCGATGCGCTGAGCGACGAGCAGCGCGCGACGGCTGCCGAAGCGCTCGCCAAGCGCGGCGCGCCGTTCGAGATCGCGCCGGGCATGATCGTCTCGGGCTATGCGCCGATCCGCAGCGAGCTCGATCCGGCGCCGTTGATGAAGAAGCTTGCCGACAGGGGCGCGCGGCTCGCGCTGCCCTGCATCAATGCGCGCGGCCAGTCGCTGACCTTCCGCAGCTGGTCGCCGCAGGACCGGCTGATGCTCGGGCCGCTCGGCATTCCCGAGCCGTCGCCGGCCGCCGCCGAGGTGCATCCGGACGTGATGCTGGTGCCGCTCGCGGCATTCGACAAGCTCGGTCACCGCATCGGCTACGGCGCCGGTTATTACGACTATACCTTCGCGCATCTGCGCAAGGCCAAGCATGTGATCGGGGTCGGACTTGCCTTTGCTGCACAGGAAACCAAGGCGATTCCGGCGCTGTCGCACGACGTCCCGCTCGATTTTGTGCTAACGGAGCGCAAGACGTTCGATTTCCGGAGTAGCTAGCCTTGCGAATTCTCTTCGTTGGTGACGTCGTCGGCAGGACCGGCCGCACCGCCATCGCCGACCACCTTCCCGGCATGATCAGGGACTGGTCGCTCGATCTCGTGGTCGTCAATGGCGAGAATTCCGCCGGCGGCTTCGGCATCACCGAGGCGATCTATCAGGAGCTGCTCGACGCCGGCGCCGATGCGATCACGCTCGGCAACCACGCCTGGAATCAGAAGGAGGCGCTGGTCTTCATCGAGCGCGCGCCGCGCCTGATCCGCCCGCTGAATTTTCCGCGCCATTCGCCCGGCCGCGGCGCCACGCTGGTCGATACCAAGAGCGGCAAGCGCGCGCTGGTCCTCAACGCGATCGGCCGCGTCTTCATGGAGCCGTCCTCGAACGATCCGTTCAGCGCCATCGAGCGCGAGCTCGAGGCCTGCCCGCTGCGCGAGGGCTGTGACGCCATCGTGCTCGATTTCCATGCCGAGGCGACCAGCGAGAAGCAGGGCATCGGCTTCTTCTGCGACGGCCGCGTCAGCCTCGTGGTCGGCACCCATACCCATGTGCCGACCGCTGATCATCAGGTGCTGCCGGGCGGCACCGCCTATATGAGCGATGCCGGCATGACCGGCGACTATGACTCGGTGATCGGCATGCAGAAGGAGGAGCCGCTGCAGCGCTTCCTCACCGGCATTCCCTCCGGTCGTTTCGAGCCGGCGGGCGGGGTGGCGACACTGAGCGGTATCGCGGTCGAGACCGACGATGCAACCGGGCTTGCGGTGAAGGTCGCGCCGGTGCGCGCCGGCGGGCGGCTCGAGCCTGCGGTGCCGGGGTTTTGGACCTAGCGAGGAAACGTAGCCCCGGATGAAGCGAAGCGTAATCCTTGGTTCTGAAAGGTTGCACGACCGGTCCCGGATTACGCTTCGCTCCATCCGGGCTACGGAGCTGCCGTCAGCCCTGCCGAAAACCCATCCGGAATGCGCCCCAGTGGCGGCCGTTCACGACGATCGGCGATGACAGGTCCTTCATCAGCACGAAATTGCCGCCGCCCATGTCGCGGCGATAGGTCTGCAGCAGGAACGGTTTTGTGTTGGCCGCGACCTTGCTCACCGCGCGGTCGTTGAAAAGGCGGCGGTTGCGGCAATTGGCGTTGTTCCACACCGGGTCCGGCCCCTGAGGCTGTCGGTAGTTCGGATTGTGGGTCGGCAGATAGCCGCTGCGCGCCCAGGCGACGCAGAACACGATGCGCGGATCGCTCTTCTGGATCGGGTCCTGGATCGCGGGCAGCACGCGATCGGTAAACGCGACGTAGTCGGTCAGGTACTGCTTCGGATTGGTGCCGGCGATCTCGCGATAATTCTCGTCCATCAATTGCGCGAGCGTGATCTCGCCGCGCGCCACGGCATTCTCGAACAGCTCCGAGATCTGCCTTGCGGTGTCGATCACGACGCGGATCAGCGGCGTGTCACTGGTCTCCACGCCGCTGTCGGCGATGGTCACGATCAGGCTCTCGGAGAGCTCGAGCAGTTTCGCGACGCGGCTGTCGGCGTGCTTGAGGTCGCGCGAGGAGAGATCGACGCCCTTGGCCAGCTCGTTCAGCTCCGCGATCACACTGTCGCAATGGCCGAGATTGGAGGTCGCGGCGCGCGCCACGCTGCCGATCTCGGCGCCGACGGATGAAAAGCCTTCCTGCACGCGCATGATGATGCCCGAAATCTGCTGTGCGCCTTCGCCGGCGCTTTTGGCGCGCAACGAGGCATCGCTGCTCTCGCCGATCAGGCTGCCGATCTGGCCGTCGAGATCGCGCACGGTGTCGGAAATCTGATGTGTCGCCTGGCGGGTTGCTTCCGCAAGGTTCTTGACCTCGCTCGCGACCACGGCAAAGCCGCGGCCGGCATTGCCGGCGCGCGCCGCCTCGATGGTGGCGTTGAGCGCCAGCAGATTGGTCTGCTTGGCGATCGCCTCGATCGAACCGGAAACCTTGGCGACCTGGCTCAGCGCGGAGCCGACCGCGGCGAGCCGCGCCTCGATCCGTCCGACCGCCGCGACGAGCTCCGCGATATGGCTGACCGCCGTCTCGACCACATGGCGGGACTCCGCGATCTGGCCGACCGCGGCGGATGCGGTCGTTTGCACCGCCTGTGATGCGTTGGCGATGTCGTGATTGGCGGCGACCATCGTCTCGGCCGTCGTCTGCAAATGATGGAAGCGCTCGGACTGGCTGCTGACGCGGTTCGCGACTTCCTGGACGTTGCCGGCGATGTCGGCGAGTTCGACCCCGAGGCCGCCGATGCGGTCGGCGAGCTGGTCCACCAGCCGCTCGGCCAGCGTTCGGTCCGATGACGTATCCAGAACTGCAAGCTGCGCGGCCGACATGTCGACGCTTCCTCCGTTACAGCGGCCTGTCGGCCGCCGCAGCATTCCCCATTCCAACCCTAAAGCGTGATTCGCGCTGCCGGTCTTGCCTGAGCGCGCACTGTGTAGCCCGGATGCAGCGCAGCGAAATCCGGGACTCCTGCCCGTGGAAACATGCATCCCGGATTACGCTTCGCTGCATCCGGGCTACGAAGCGTTCAAAGCTTGTAGGCGGTGCGGAACCCGCCCCAGTGCCGGCCGCGCACGCGGATCGGTACGTCGATCTCGCGCATCATCACCGTGTTGCCGCCTCCCATGTCGCGCGCATAGGTCTGGATCAGATAGGCGCGCTGGTTGCGGCCGGCGGCGAGGCCCGCGGCGTCGTTGAAGATGCGGCGGTTGCGGCTGTTGGCGGTGTTGTATGCCACGTCGCCCGGCCGCTGCGGCTGCGAGTAGAGCTTGTTGTGGACGGGCAGATAGCCGTTCTGGTCGATCATCACGCAGAATGCCATTCGCTTGTCCCTGGCGAGGAATGCGTCCTGGAACGCCGGCAGCGTGCGCTCCGCCCAGTCCAGCATTTTGGTGCGGTACTGCACCGGGTTGGTGCCTGCGATCTCGACATAGTCGGTGTCGAACATGTCGGCGATTGTAATCGCGCCGCTCGCCAGCCCGTTCTCGAACATCTTGCTCAGCGTGCTGCCGGCTTCGATCGCGCGGGTGACGAGCTCGGCGTTCTCCTCGTGGATCGCCCACATCCGGTCTTCGATTTTTTCGCGCAGCTCGGCCGTTGCCGCCTCGAAGCGGGCCTGGCTGCCTGCCTTGGAGCGCTCGCCGATCCGGATCCGGCACGCGCCGATCTCCGGCAATGTCGCGTTCAGTGTCTCTTGCGCCGGCAGCTTCTCGGCATCGGCGCCGCCGATCAAAATGCCGTCCATCGCGATCTCGTAGACCGGTGCGGTGACGATGCCGCGCGTGGTCGTGATCTCGATCTTGAGGCTGCAAGGCAGGCGCTCGTTCTTGCGCGGATCGCCGCGCTCGTCCTGGCGCAGCAGCACCGCGCAGCGCGCTTTCAGCTTCTGCGCGAACGCAGTCACCGCCTTGCCGGCCTTGGCGACATTGTCGCCATGCGCGGCGGCTTCGCGCGTTGCCGAGTCGATCTCGCCGGCGCTGGTGCCGACCGAGACGATGAAGTGCGAGGCGGAGGCGGCGTTCTGCCCCATCTCGCCGGTGATTTCATTCTGCTCGGCGACCGCGCCGTTGACGTTCTCGAACACCGGGCGGATCTTTTCGATCGCCTGGGAGATGCGGTGCACCGCGTCGGCCGATCCGGTGGCGTCCTTCTGCAACGCCTCGATCTTGCGGGTGATCTCCTCGGTCGCGCTCTGGGTCTGCACCGCCAGCGCCTTGACCTCGGTTGCGACCACCGCAAAGCCCTTGCCGGCGGCACCGGCGCGCGCCGCCTCGATCGTCGAGTTCAGCGCGAGCAGCGTGGTTTGCCGCGCGATCTGCGCGATCAGATTGACGACGTTGCCGATCGCGGCTGAAGACTCGCGCAGGCGATCGACGTTGGCGGTGGCCTCGCGCGCCGCGGCCGCGGCGTCGTCGGCGAGCTGGCTCGCGCTGCGCACCTGTGCCCCGATGCCCTCGGCGGAGTGGGTGAAACGGTCGGCGGCTTGCGAGAACGTCGTCGCGGTGCTCTGTGCATCGCTGCTGCGGCCGGTCAGCGCGTCGGTGCGGGCGCGGATGGTGGCGAGCTTGGCTGCCGTCGCCTCGGCGCCGTCGGCGACCGAGCTCGCGGCGCGTTCGAGCTGGCGGATCATCGCGCCGAGCTCGAGTTCCAGCAATTCCAGGATCTCCTTGGAGGAATCCTTGGCCGAATCAGTCTCGGCCGAGACCTCAGGGGTTGCGGCCGCGGTTGGAACCTGCGGCGCGACGGCCGGCGCAGCCGGCTCCGGCACTTGCTTTCGAAACAAACCGAACGCCATGTGGGCTCTTTGGGGCTGTGGAAAGTTGCGGCGGGACGGGGCGATCCTCGCATCCGGGCATGAAATCATGGTTAACAAGTGCCTCATATTCCGGCTTGCGGTAGTATTCCTCCGCCGGAAGGCCCCGCCGATCCTTTGATTTTGACCGTGAGGGGCCTATAAGGCCGCGTTTTCCATTCCTGTTCAGACCCTAAGCTCCGAAGAGACGTCGCATGGCCGGCCATTCCCAATTCAAGAACATCATGCACCGCAAGGGCCGGCAGGATGCCCAGAAGTCGAAGCTTTTCGGCAAGCTGGCCCGCGAAATCACCGTGGCGGCCAAGCTCGGCACCCCGGACCCGGCGATGAATCCGCGGCTGCGCGCCGCCGTGGTCGCGGCCCGCGCCGAGAACATGCCCAAGGACAATATCGACCGTGCCATCAAGAAGGCCGCGGGCAATGAGGGCGAGAACTATGACGAGATCCGCTACGAGGGTTATGGCCCCGGCGGCGTCGCCGTCATCGTCGAGGCGCTGACCGACAACCGCAACCGCGCCGCTTCCGATATCCGCTCCTTCTTCACCAAGTCGGGCGGCAATCTCGGCGAAACCGGCTCGGTCGCCTTCATGTTCGACCGCACCGGCATCATCGAATACGACGCCAAGGTCGCCTCCGACGACGCCATGCTGGACGCCGCGATCGAGGCCGGCGCCGACGACGTGGTCTCCAGCGAAGGCGGCCACGAGGTCTACGCCTCGCAGGACACTTTCCGCGAAGTCGCAAAAGCGCTGGAAGCGAAGTTCGGCGAGCCGCGCAAGGCGGCGCTGACCTGGAAACCGCAGAACACCGTCGCGGTCGATGACGAGACCGGCGAAAAACTGCTGAAGCTGATGGACCTGCTCAACGAGCACGACGACGTGCAGAACGTGTTCGCCAATTTCGAGGTGTCCGACGCGCTGATCGCGAAGATGGGCGGGTAGTTTGCTTTGTCATTGCCGGGCTTGACCCGGCAATCCATCGAAAGCAAAGGCTTCTCTGATCGATGAATGCGCGGGTCAAGCCCGCGCATGACGATTGCGGGTGCTGTGCTTTCCCGGGTATGAGGCTCCGTTTGTGTTTCGTTCTCCCGGCGCAGGCGGTATCACTACCCCATGACATCCCAGCCGATTCGCTCCCCCGTCCGCATCATCGGTATCGATCCGGGTCTCCGCCGCACCGGCTGGGGGGTGATCGAGACCGAAGGCAATCGTCTCGTCTATATCGCCTGCGGTTCGGTCGAGCCGCCGGACGATCTGCCGCTGGCGAGCCGGCTGCTTGCAATCCATGAGGGGCTGGCCGCCGTGCTCGGCGATTACAAGCCTGCGGAGGCGGCGGTCGAGCAGACCTTCGTCAACAAGGACGGCGTTGCCACCCTGAAGCTCGGCCAGGCGCGCGGCGTCGCCATGCTGGCGCCCGCAATGTTCGGTATCTCGGTCGCCGAATACGCGCCGAACCAGGTCAAGAAGACCGTGGTCGGCGCCGGACATGCCGAGAAGAACCAGATCCAGGTGATGCTGAAGATCCTGCTGCCGAAAGCCGAGCCGCCGTCCGCCGACGCCGCGGACGCGCTCGCGGTCGCGATCACCCACGCCCATCACCGCCAGAGCACCGCGCTGCGGCTCAGGGTGGCGAGCCTATGATCGGCAAGCTGAAGGGCCTGATCGATTCCTATGGCGAGGATTACGTGATCCTCGACGTCGGCGGCGTCGGCTATCAGGTGCACTGCGCGGGCCGCACATTGCAGGCGTTGCCGTCGCCAGGCGGCGCCGCCGTGCTCTCGATCGAGACCTATGTCCGCGAGGATCAGATCAAACTGTTCGGCTTTCGCAGCGATCACGAGCGCGAATGGTTTCGCCTGCTGCAGACGGTGCAGGGGGTCGGCGCCAAGGTCGCGCTCGCGGTGCTCGGCACGCTGCCGCCGACCGATCTCGCCAACGCCATCGCGCTGCGCGACAAGGCGGCGGTGGCGCGGACGCCGGGGGTCGGGCCGAAGGTCGCCGAGCGCATCGTCAGCGAATTGAGGGACAAGGCGCCGGGCTTTGCCGATGTCGATCCCGCGGTGGTGCAGCTCTCGGGCGCAATCGACAACAACCGCGCGCCGCGTCCGGTCACCGACGCGATCTCGGCGCTGGTCAATCTCGGCTACGGCCAGCCGCAGGCCGCCGCCGCCATCGCCGCCGCCTCGCGCAGCGCCGGTGAGAAGGCCGAGACCGCGCAGCTGATCCGGCTGGGGTTGAAGGAACTGTCGAAGTGATCAGTGGATTGGAGCGCCTCTGTTCTTCACCTCGCCCCGCTTGCGGGGAGAGGTCGGATCGCATCGCAGATGCGATCCGGGTGAGGGGGTACAGGTCTCGACACACATTGCGCTCGCGGAAGGAGCCCCTCACCCCAACCCTCTCCCCGCAAGAGCGGGGAGAGGGAGAACAATCTCGTGTTAGTCTCGCATCATGAATACGCCCTCGCGCATGGTCTCGCCTGAACGCCGCTCCGACGATGTCGGTGACACCGCGCTGCGGCCGCAGTCGCTGACGGAGTTCGTCGGTCAGGCCCAGGCGCGCAAGAATCTCTCGATCTTCATCGAGGCTGCGAAGAAACGCGGCGAGGCGCTCGATCACGTGCTGTTCGTCGGTCCCCCCGGCCTCGGCAAGACCACGCTGGCGCAGATCGTCGCGCGTGAGCTCGGCGTTGGCTTTCGTGCCACCTCCGGCCCTGTCATTGCGAAGGCCGGCGATCTCGCGGCGCTGCTGACCAATCTCGAAGAACGCGACGTGCTGTTCATCGACGAGATCCATCGCCTCAGCCCGGCGGTCGAGGAAGTGCTCTATCCCGCGATGGAGGATTTCCAGCTCGACCTGATCATCGGCGAAGGTCCGGCGGCGCGTTCTGTAAAAATCGAATTGTCGAAATTCACGCTGGTCGGCGCGACGACGCGTGCGGGGCTGCTCACCAATCCCTTGCGCGACCGCTTCGGCATTCCGATCCGGCTCAATTTCTACACCGAGGAAGAGCTCGAGAAGATCGTCACCCGCGGCGCCCGCGTGCTCAATATCGGCATGAGTCCTGATGGCGCAAATGAGATCGCGCGCCGCGCCCGCGGCACGCCGCGCATCGCCGGCCGCCTGCTGCGCCGGGTGCGCGACTTTGCCTCCGCGGCGGACGCCGATTCCGTCGACCGCGGCATCGCTGACCGGGCGTTGAGCGCGCTCGAGGTGGACAGCGTCGGGTTAGACGCGATGGACCGGCGCTATCTCACCACCATCGCGTTGAACTATGGCGGCGGGCCGGTCGGCGTCGAGACCATGGCGGCGGCGCTGTCGGAGCCGCGCGATGCGATCGAGGACATCATCGAGCCCTATCTGATCCAGTGCGGCTATCTGCAGCGTACTCCGCGTGGCCGGCTCCTGACCTCGCATGCTTTCCGTCATCTCGGTCTCGCCGAGCCGAACCGCGATCCCTCGCAATTCGGCCTGTTCGGCGGCAATGGCGACGAGGACTGACGCATGATCCGGAAGAGCGCGAAGCGGTTCTTCATGCTGAAGCAAAAGCCCTCCGCTCCCAAAGACGTGAATGACGTGTTGATGCAGCGCGTCGCGCTTGCCGGTAACCTTGCCTACTAACCATTGCGGCATCCCTGCAGGCCGTCTGCACAAACGCGGCCCAATTTCGCTCCAATCAAAGGGCCTATGATAGCCCAGAGTGTTTTCGACAAGCGCCAGGCATCACCGATCACACGTCCATGATTTCACGTCGTCATTTTCTGCGCGGGTTCGGTGGATTGACCGCCGCCACCGCCTCGACCGCGGCCTATGGCTTGAGCGAGCCGGTCGTCCGCCTCGCGCTCACGCGCTACGATCTGTCGCCGCGGCAATGGCCGGCGGACTTTCCGCTCAAGATCGCCGCACTCGCCGACATCCACGCCTGCGATCCCTGGATGTCGCTCGATCGCATCGCTGAGATCGTCGAGCGGACGAACGCCCTGAACCCCGACATCATCGTACTGCTCGGCGACTATGTCGCGGGGCTACGCCACGTCACCCGCTTCATTCCGGCCTCCGACTGGGCCGCGGTGCTGAAGGGCCTGAAGGCGCCGCTCGGCGTGCACGCCGTGCTCGGCAACCACGACTACTGGGAAGACAAGGCGGTACAGCGCTTGGGGCGCGGCATCCCGCTGGCGCGCCGCGCGCTGGAGGGGGCGGGGATTCCGGTCTACGAGAACGACGCGGTGCGGCTCGCCAAGGACGGTCGTCCGTTCTGGCTCGCCGGTCTCGGTGACCAGCTCGCCTTCATGGCGGCGCGGCCCTATCGCCAGGTCACGCGCATCGGCGTCGACGATCTCAACGCGACGCTTGCCAAGGTCACAGACGACGCGCCGGTGATCCTGCTCGCGCATGAGCCCGACGTCGCGCTCCGCGTGCCCTCGCGTGTCGCGTTGCAGCTGTCCGGCCACACCCATGGCGGACAGGTCCGGCTGCTCGGCTGGTCGCCGGCTGTACCGGTGAAGCACGGCATGCGGCTCGCGTATGGCCATATCAAGCTGAAATGCGACGTCGTCGTCTCCGGCGGCCTCGGCTGCAGCATCATGCCGTTCCGCCTCGGCGTGCCGCCCGAGATCGTGCAGGTCACGCTCGGCGCAAAGGGGCCGGTGGTGTCATGACTACGCTTTGCGTGGGCGAGAGCTGCGCATCGGATGCGGGCCGACGGCGGTTCCGTCGAAAGTAACCGCGCTGTATCCGTTCCGGTTCCGGAGTGGCGCCTTTCGACATGGCCGCGATGAAGGATCGTAAGTTGCCGCATATTTCTGTGGACGGTACCCTTCACCCTAAGGTAGCGGGAGGGATTACGCAAAATGCAGGATTGGTATCCCAAGAAGCTCGTCGTCGGTGTCCAGGGGACGACAGGCACCTACGAGTTCATGAAAACCGTTTTCGGCCGGGAGCAGCCGTTCCGTTACGCCGAATTTGGAATCTACATGGCGGATACCGCAAGAAACGTCTGCCAGCTGTTTCCCGAGTGTGAGCTGCATCTTTTCGATTTCAACGATGCGGTTCAGCGCGCGGAGACAAAGCTCAGCGCCTACCCCAACAAGATCTCATATTTCGGCAACACCCAGAAGTTCAACGATTCCTACAACTGGTCTCTCATGAAGCTGATCAGGCAGTATGAGGGCGCTCCGATCTATGATTATTGCTTTCTCGACGGCGCGCACACGGTCGCAGTCGACGCTTTGAACTACTTCTTGTGCGACAAACTGCTCAAGGTTGGCGGTTACATGGATTTCGACGACTATGAATGGCGTCTGAGGGGATCGTCACTCGATCCGACGAAAATTCCGGCAATCGGCGATCAATATACCGATGAGCAGATCGACGCTTTTCAAGTCAAGATGATCGTTGACGACCTGGTCAGAACAGATCATCGGTACCAAGAGGTCGTCAGAAACAAGGTATTCCAGAAGGTCGCCTGATCCAGATCGCCAGCCGATCCCAAGATTTCCCGACCGTGCTTGCGTCGGCCGGCGATTTTGCGCAATACGAACCAAAGTCTTGCGCAATCGGGGGCTGCAAATGACCTCACCCATTCTCGACGGCCAGATCCGCGACGGCCGCCACCATATGCAGGTCCGCGTCTATTACGAAGACACCGATTTTTCCGGCATCGTCTATCACGCCAATTACCTGCGCTTCATGGAGCGCGGCCGTACCAATCATCTTCGTCTGATGGGCGCCGAGCAGCAGGCGCTGTTCGATGAAGCGCAGGAGGAGACCGGCGGCTTCGCCTTTGTCGTGCGCTCGATGACGCTCGACTTCCTCAAGCCGGCGCGGATGGACGACGTGCTCGACGTCGTGACCTGGCCGATCGCTGTGAAGGGCGCCTCCATCATGCTCGCTCAGGAAGTCCGGCGCGGCGATGACGTGCTTGTGAAGGCCGAGGTCCGCGTCGCCTTCATCAGCGGCGGCCGCGCGCAGCCGATTCCGAAGGCTATTCGCGCGCTGATGAAGGCCGATCTGTCTTAGAGCGTTTTCGAGCGAAGTGGGTACCAGTTCGCGTGAAGAAAACGCGTCAAAACAGGAATCCGGAGCCCCGTTCCGATACAACCGGAACGGAATAGGCTCCAGCTATCGGGCGATAAGAAACGACCCATCGACTCGGCGCGGCGCGGCGATAGATTTGCGCCTGACAAAGCGCGATCAGATTGATCGCGTTTGTCTTACATTTCGAGCATGATCTTTTCGGAAAACCGCTTCACACTTTTCCGGATCATGCTTCAACCGCGAGGGATCGCCGATGTCACGCCCGCCGCTGCCACCCTTCACCCGCGAGACCGCCGCACAGAAAGCGCGCATGGCGGAGGACGCCTGGAATTCGCGCGACCCGGTTCGGGTTGCCGGCGCCTATACCGAGGACAGCCGCTGGCGCAACCGCTCCGAGGTGTTTCAGGGCCGCGAGGCGATCGTGGCCTTCCTGACCCGCAAATGGGAGAAGGAGCAGGAGTATCGCCTGATCAAGGATCTCTGGGCGTTCGACGGCAACCGCATCGCGGTCCGCTTCCAGTACGAATGGCACGATGCCGGCGGCAACTGGTTTCGCTCCTACGGCAACGAGCAGTGGGAGTTCGACGAGCACGGCCTGATGCGCCGCCGCGAGGCCTCGATCAACGACATCGCGATCTCGGAGAAGGACCGCCGCTTCCATTGGCCCGCCCCGGGCCCGCGTCCGGCCGACGTGCCGGGCCTGGGGCAGGAGCCGTTCTGATCGGCTCTCCGTAGCCTTGTAGCCCGGATGGAGCGAAGCGAAATCCGGGACGATCTCTCCTGTTGTGCGGTCGATCCCGGATCGCGCTGCGCTCCATCCGGGGCTACGGGTCGTTGTGGGGACTCATCGAAAACGTTTGCGCGTCTCGAAGAGGGCTGATTTATGCTGGTCGGCGATTGCAACCTCACCGCGTCCGCCGGATCCATTACATGCCAATTGAACGTTCTACAGCCGTAGTGCTGGCAGGCCTCTTGCTCGCGACTGCTCTCATCCTTGCCCAGCCCGCGGCTGCGCAGAGCAGCGCAGACCATTCCGCAAAATGGGGGCCGCTGTTTCGCTCTCAGGTCACCAAGTGTTGGCGTAAACCTGCCCCCGTTGGGGACGAGGCAGCGAACATAAAGTTGGTTCCGAGATCAGGCTGACGCCCGAGGGCTCGCTGGCGGAGCAACCGTCGGTGTCGTCGCAGAACAGTCCGGCCGTGTCAGACTACTCCCAAGCCTATCGCAAGAGCGCGCTGCAAGCGATCACGCTATGCCAGCCATATTCCTTGCCGGCCGAATACTACGATGAATGGAAATACTTCATGCCGGTGTTTCTAGAGACGCCGTCCCCTCCCGGCGGGAAGGGGAAGCCTGCAGCCGGGGAGCTCGATAAGCGCAAGCTTTCGATTTGCCGAGGATGCTGACCGCGGCACCCCTTCACCTCGCCCCGCTTGCGGGGAGAGGTCGGATCGCATCGCAAGATGCGATCCGGGTGAGGGGGGACAGGTCTCACCGCATTCGCAACTCGCGGAAGCAGCCCCTCACCCCGACCCTCTCCCCGTAAGAACGGGGAGAGGGAGACGAGAGTGCCCTACGCCGCAGCCTTATGCCGCGCGATCTCGGCCTTGTAGAGTTCGAACTCCTCCGCGATCGCCTTCGCGACCGAGGGACGGGCGCGCAGGCGCTCGTAATAGGCCTTCAGCGCCGGCCATTTCGCGAGCTCGATCGGCGGCGTTGCCATGGTCCAGTTGATCACGGTGACGAGATAGGCGTCGGCGACGCTGAAATGATCGAGCAGATAGTCGCGGCCCTTCAGGTGCTCCTCGAGATAGTCGAGCCGCGAGACGTATTTCTCCAGCGCATAGGTCTTGGCCTCCGGCGGCGCCTTCTTGTCGAGCAGCGGCAGGAACAGGCCCTTGTGCAGCTCGGTGCCGATGAAGCACAGCCATTGATGCAGCTTTGAACGCTCGGCGTTCGACGCCGTGCCGATGCCGGCGCGCGGAAACTGGTCGGCGACATATTGCAGGATCGCGGCGTTCTCGGTCAGCACGACGCCGTCGTCGGTGCGCAGCGTCGGCACCAGGCCGAGCGGGTTGACCTTGTTGAAGTCGGAGCCGTCGTTGCGCACCGCCTTGGTCTTCGGATCGACCTCGAGATAGTTGGCCGGCTGGCCCGCTTCATAGAGCGCGACGCGGGTCGCCATCGAGCAGGCGAGGGGCGAGAAATAAAGGTCCATGGGTGCCTCCAGTGTCTGGCGCGGGGATCCGGCCGTTATTGATTTTTGTACTGTCTTGGATAATATTAGTGGCGTCAAGGAATTAAATGCGAAATGGTACAAAAAAGTAAGAAGCCGCCGTCTGCTGCCAAGATCGTGGCGCCGGTCGCGCCGAAGCGCCGCGGGCGGCCGCGCGCCTATGAGCCTGATGTTGCGCTCGGCAAGGCGCTGGATCTGTTCCGGCGCGACGGCTTTGCCGCGACCTCGCTCGATGATTTGAGCGCCGCGACCGGCATGAACCGGCCGAGCCTTTATGGCGCGTTCGGCGACAAGCGCGAGCTCTACATCAAGAGCTACCAGCGCTATCGCGACGACGCGCGCGCCGCGATGGTCGATATCTTCCGCGCCGACGCGCCGCTGCGCGAGCGGCTCGAGCGCATCTATCGCATCGCGCTCGACATCTATCTCTCCGGCGAGTCCGGCCCGCGCGGTTGCTTCACCGTGATGACGGCGGCGTCCGAGGCGGTGTCGGATCCGGACATCCGCACCATGGTGGTCGAGGGACTGACCGAGCTCGACAAGGCGTTCGGCATCTGCTTCCGCCATGCCAAGGAACGCGGCGAACTGCCTGAGGGGACCGATCCGGCGTCGCTGGCGCATCTGGCCTCTGCCACCATCCATACCATCGCGATCCGCGCCCGTGCCCGCGTGCCGCGCAAGGAGCTCGAGGCGATCGTGAAGGGTGCGATCGACGTGCTGTGCGGGGCGAAATAGCCGTCCAATTTTCTTGCCGGGCAAATGTCGGGCGCTGGCTTTCCCGCCCGTCTTCCGTAAGGTCTCCCCACTCACGGAAGCGGAACATCATGGGAAAAGTCAGGACTTCAGTATTCACGGTCTCGATCGACGGATTTGGCGCGGCGCTGAATCAGAGCCTCGAACATCCGTTCGGCGTCGGCGGCCTGGCGCTGCCCGCGGCCTGGTTCTTCGAGACGCGAACCTTTCGCGCGATGACCGGCCAGGATGGCGGCACCACCGGTCTCGACGACGAGATCGCGCGCAAGTCGATGGAGGGGATCGGCGCCTGGATCCTGGGCCGCAACATGTTCGGCCCGATCCGCGGACCATGGCCGGATCATGCCTGGAAAGGCTGGTGGGGCGACAATCCGCCGTACCACACGCCGGTGTTCGTGCTGACCCATCACGCACGGCCCGACATCGAGATGGAAGGCGGCACCACGTTCCATTTCGTGACCGACGGCATGCTCGCGGCGCTCGAGCGGGCGCGCGCGGTTGCCGGTGACAAGGATATCCGCGTCGGCGGCGGCGTCTCGGTGGTGCGGCAATTCCTGCAGGCGCGTCTGCTCGACGAGCTGCAACTGGTGCTGCCGCCGGTCGTGCTCGGCGCCGGCGAGAGTTTGTTCGCGGGCATTGATCTGCCCGCCCTCGGCTACGCCGTCGTCTCGCATGTCGCGAGCCCGCACGCGACCCACGTCACCTTCGCGCGCAAATCCTAGACCGCTCACGCCTGCGTCAGCAGCGTCACCTCAATCCCGGTATCGAGAAGGGCGTCGAGCTCGCCTACGACCGGCTCGCCGAACTCGTTGCCGGGATGGGCTGAGAGGCGGCCTCTCCATTTGTCGTCCCGGCTTTCGCCCATAGGCGCTAAAATAGGATTTGCGCCTTGGATTCGCTTGTGATTCCAAGATGGAATGGCACACGAATCGCTTGTGAACAAAGATTGGGCGCGCGTTGTCGCCCGACTTGGCGGAGCCGAGGCTCTGAACATTAGCGCGCGCAAGACGAAGGCGTTTGTCCGTCCGCGGGAGATCAGCAATGCGGTCGACTTGCTGCGCCTGATCTTGGCTTATTGCCTTGGTGAGAAAGGGCTGCGGTTGACGGCGGCATGGGCCACGTCGGTTGGGCTTGTCGATATCTCCAACGTGGCTCTGTTGTATCGCTTACGTCAGTGCGGAGATTGGCTGGCAATCTTGGTCGAGCAGGCGCTTGCCGCCGCGGCGCCGAAGGCGAGCCGCGGTCGTCTGATCCGTATTGTTGACGCCACGACGGTCCCCAAGGCTGGGACGAGCGGCAGGAACAAGAACGCAGTGTGGCGTATCCATAGCGCGTTCGATCTTCCGCAGGAGCGCTTTGGTCACTTCGAACTGACCGATCAGCGAGCGGGCGAGACGCTGGATCGGATACCGGCGGTTGCCGGTGAGATCCGTCTTGCCGATCGCGCCTATCTGCAACCGGAGCGCATGGCGCATCTCGTCGATGCCGATGCGGACTTCGTGATCCGGGCCGGCTGGAAGAGCGCGCGCTGGCTCGATGCCGAAGGTAATCTTGTTGACCTCACTGCCGAACTGCGCAACGCCTCGGCGCGTGGCCTGATCGATCGGCCGATTTGGATAAAGCGCAAGTCAGGTGCGCCGCCGCTCGCAGTGCGTCTGGTTGCCGCGAAGAAGCCGGCGCAAGCTGCTGCGGCTGCGCGACGCAAGGCGCGCCGGACTGCACAAAAGGGAGGTCATCAGCTCTCCAGGCAAACACTTGACGCCGCAGATTGGGTGATCCTGGTGACCTCACTCAGGCCAGAGGACTTCACGACTGCAGATATCCTCGCCCTCTATCGGCTGCGATGGCGCATTGAGCGTAAGCGGCAAGGAGACCTTTCAATTACCCATAATTGTTGCCTCGATTGCGGCTCCAAGTTCGATGTCGGTCAGCCGCGATAATCCGCGCCAGATCACGGTATTTCCTGGAGGCGGATCGTTGGCTCGGGCTAAATATCCTCCGAGCCGCGCGATCTTGACGACATAGTGCGAGAGCGTGCTTCGTCGAGAGCAATCACCACCCCTGTCTTTCACCAAATGATCAAGAAGCCTGATTTCGGGATCCGTCAGCGCCGTTTGCGGTACGGCATTCGGCGAGGAGCGATTGAGCATCGTCATCCAGAAGACGCGCCAACTCACAATGCAGAAGACCGCGACCAGATTGACCAGACGCTCAGCAGTTCGCAATTTTGAGTCCTCTGCTTTGCAGCCCGATTTGAGGATTTTATGGAAGACCTCGATCTTCCACCTCAACGCGTACCATTCAATCTTCTCGATGGCGTCCTTGCGCGATTGGACCGGAAGATCGGTGAGGAGCTTCCACTCGATTTTCTTTCGCCGCTTCGGCCTTCCTCGCTCTTGAGCATGGATCACGGTCAGAGTGAGTGCGGGATATTTCGTCTGTTTGCCGATCGGCGGCAGGACGCGTATCTTGCGGTACCTGATCTCAAGAACGGCGTCGTCGGGATCGCCTTTGTCGTCCTTGACCTTGATCCGATGTAGACCCTTGATCGTAACCTCGTCCATTTCGTCGGCAATTGTATGATTGCCGTCCCCGGCAAGCCGATCAACACAGGTTCGCACCAGGAAATGCGTTCCGACCTCCTCGGCCAGGCAAAACAGCTCATAGATGTCGCTCTCGCGATCACCAATATGAACGCATCGCCCGGGAGCAGCGAGAAGGTCGGTCGATTGCCGTAAATTCTCGAGCCAGCGGATGCTCTCCTTCTGCTCGATCGGCACCCGTGTCGGATTGATCTTTCGCTTCAGCGCCGTCGTCCCCTTGAACTTCTTGCGGGTCCAGAACTTGATTGCCGACAGTCCGAGCGGAAGCCCCTCGGTCGTCACGGCGAGACTCGAATGCATCAGGATGCCGCACTGCGTGCGTCCTGCCGTCTTACCCGTAAAGCCGATCAGATCCGGCTTCTCGCGCTTGAAGCTGAATTCCGTCGTGTCATGGAGGACGAGGATCGGTCCCTCCGTCGCCGCTACGCGCCCGCGCGTCGCCTCGAAATGACCGCAAAGAATATCCGCCTCGTTGACCCGTTCGTTGGAGAGGAAGCGATAAGCGGCCTTCGTGTTGGCCCAATCCTGACAAACCAGCGGGATGCTTTGACCCATGTCGCTCCCGATTTGTGCGAGCAATTTGCAGAACCGGCGACCAAGCCGCTCATCCTTAAACTCGCATCCCGCAGCTTCCCGATCAACCCACGTCTCGATACCAGTCGTCAATCGCTGAGCACGCGCCCCGGCACGTTCCTTCACCAAGCCCATCGAGCACCCCGCGCTTCCGAATCAGGTGCTCAACAACGAATCACAACAGATTCTACCGATTCAAGATTTCGCCCGCGGCGCCTCGCTCAAATCCGACGTCAAATGTGGGTAATTGAAAGCAAGGAGACCCCGTCTGGCGGAGGGGGTGAACGATCGGCTATCGGCTGCTAAGTTTGTGAGCCGATGTGAGCTTCTATGTCTGCGCCTAGTTCTGGAACTAGAACCTTCCATATGATCGAAGCGGTCCCCGACCGTCTTGAGGGAGCGCCGCGGCAGCTTCGCCGACGCTGGTCGGACGAGTTTAAGGCCCAAGTCGTGATGGAGGCGCTGGAGCCTGGCGCGAGCGTCTCGGCGATCGCCCGCCGGATCGGCATTCACCCGTCGCAGCTGTTCGCCTGGCGCCGTGACGCTCGGGCCGAGCGGCGGCGTTATCGCTCACGGCACTCGAGTTGCGAGGGTGTGGTGGCGCCTGTGGCAGGCGCGGTGATCGAGATTGCCATTGGCGAGGTGATCGTGCGCGCCGGCGTGGACGTCGACGAGGCGCAGTTGCAGCGGGTGATCCGGGCGGTCCGTTCGGCATGATCCCCTCCGGCGTGAAGGTGTTCCTGGCGAGCCATCCAGTCGACTTCCGCAAGGGTATCGATGGCCTTGTTGCGCTGGTGCGCGATGCCGGCTCAGATCCGTTCGACGGTGCGCTTTATGTGTTCCGCGCCAAAAGAGCCGACCGAATAAAGATCGTATGGTGGGATGGCTCCGGCGTGTGCCTCTATTTAAAACGGCTTGAGAAGGCGAGGTTCTGCTGGCCGCGGATCGGGCATCATCGGGTGCAGCTGAATGCTGCGCAGTTGATGGCACTGGTGGATGGGATGGACTGGAAGCGGGTCCGGACCGCGGCGGTCAAGCCGCCGGAGATTGTTGGGTAAAAGCACTGCGGCGAAGTGAATCAGCGGCCTGAAAGGGCAAGAGAACCGGGGCAAAATGTGCTCTGGTCGGGTCAATGACGCCGCCCGATCTCAGCCTCCCGAATGACGTAGAGACGCTGAAAGCCATGGTGCTTGCCATGGCCGAGAAAGCGGCCCGCGCCGATGCTCTGGAGAGCGAAGTCGCCGATCTCAAGGCCCGCAACGCCGATGCCGATGCGCGCATCGAGCGGCTGACGCAAATCCTGAAGGCCTTCGACCGCGCCCGGTTCGGCCGACGATCGGAGAAGCTCGGCTCGGCGAACGGCGACGATGAACAGCAGGCCCTCGTCTTCGAGGAGATCGAGACCGGCATCGCCGCGATCAAGGCCCAGGTCAGCAAGGGCCGTGCGCAGGCGGATGGCAAGCGTGCACCGCGTCGGCGCAAGGGCTTTGCGCCCCATCTGGAACGGATCGAAACCGTCATTGAGCCGGAAGAGCTGGCTGAGCATGCCGGCAAGCAGAAGGTGCTGATCGGCGAGGACGTGTCGGAGCGCCTGGATGTGGTGCCGGCGAAGTTCCGGGTGATCGTCACGCGCCGTCCCAGGTATGCCTTCAAGAACGCGGACGGCGTCATCCAGGCGCCGGCCCCGGCCCATATCATTGAAGGAGGCATTCCGACGGAAGCGCTTCTGGCCCAGATAGCCGTCGCCAAATATGCCGATGGCCTGCCGCTCTACCGGCAGGAGGCTATCTACGCCCGCGATCATGTCGAGCTCGACCGCCAGCTGATGGCGCAATGGATGGGCAAGCTCGGCTTCGAGCTCGAGATCGTGGCCGACTACATCTTCAGCGAGGTCAAGAAGGCCGAACGGGTCTTTGCCGACGAAACCACTTTGCCGACGCTCGCTCCGGGCTCCGGATCGACAAAGACGGCCTACTTATGGGCCTATGCCCGGGATGACCGAACCTTTGGCCGCAGCGGTCCCCCGATGGTGGCTTATCGCTTCGAAGACAGCCGCTCCGGCGAATGCGCGGTCCGCCATCTCAATGGTTATCGCGGCATCCTGCAAGTGGATGGCTATGCCGCCTATAACAAGCTCGCGCGATCCGATCGCGGCAATGATGGCATCACATTGGCTGGCTGCTGGTCACACTGCAGACGCAAGTTCTACGAGCTGCATGTTGCAGGGAGCTCGGAAGTGGCAACGGCGACGGTCGAGCGGATGGCAAGGCTCTGGCAGGTCGAGAAGACCGTGCGCGGTCAAAGCCCCGACGCTCGCGTTGCCGCGCGCCGGCAAGCCTCCGCGGCGATCGTCGCAGATCTCTTCGATCTCTGGCAGCAGACCTTGCGGCGGATCTCCGGCAAATCAAAACTGGCTGAGGCGATCCGCTATGCCGTCTCGCGGCGTGCCATCTTCGAACGCTTCCTGACCGATGGTCGCATCGAGCTCGACTCCAACGTCGTCGAACGCGCCATCAGGCCACTAACAATCACGAGAAAGAATAGCCTCTTCGCTGGCAGCGACGGCGGCGGACGAACCTGGGCGACCATCGCAACGCTGCTGCAGACGGCGAAAATGAACAACGTCGATCCGTTCGCCTGGCTCGCCTTAACACTTCAGCGTATCGCCAACGGCTGGCCGAGCAGCCAAATCGACGCGCTTATGCCATGGAACCACGCAGCCTGACGGCCTCAGCTTGCCGCTTACCATTGAGCTCGGCTTCAAGCGGCTGAAAAGCCTGATTGGCCTGAAGGGACCTCCCGGAACCGACGAGCGGTCCGCCAGACCCCATATCCTCGCTCATCTGCTGATCATTCTATTGCTCGAGCCGCTCGTCGACGAACTCGAAGACTCTCCCCGCTTGGCCGACGCCGCCTGACCCACCCAGTGACGTGGCGTCTGCTGCGCCAGCTCGTAGCTTCGCTACGGCAAGCGATCATTCCACAGCCCGCAATCGCTCTACTCTGCAGAGCCAGTCACGCTCTCCGGCGACATCTACGCGAGCCACCCAGACATAAGCGCCACTATCAGACTATGATCAAACTATCTTAGCGCCTATGGGCTTTCGCCGGGACGACGCTCTGTGTGGGGTGACGGCGGTGCTAATACCCCCGCTTGCGATCGACGAGGTTCTCCAGCGCGCCGCCGGCCTCGAATCGCGCGATCTGCTGCGCGACATATTTCGAGATCTCGTCGGCGTCGGTGTCGGCGGCGTTGTGCGGCGTCAGCACGACCTTCGGGTGGCTCCAGAACGGACTCGCCTCGGGCAGTGGCTCGGTCTCGAAGACGTCGAGCGAGGCGGCGCCCAGCGTGCCTTCATCGAGCGCGCGCAGGATGTCGGCCTCGTTCTGCAAGCCGCCGCGGCCGGCATTGATGATGACGGGCGCGCCGAGCGGGCTGTTGCGGTTCAGCTTCGCGAACGCGTCGCGGTTGAGCACGTGCCTTGTGTCCGGCGTCAGCGGCAGCAGGCAGACCAGGATGTTGGTCTCGCGCAGGAATGCGTCGAGCCCGTCCGCGCCGTGATAGCAGGCGATGCCGTCGATCCGCTTCTCGCTGCGGCTCCAGCCGACGACGCAGAAGCCGAGCGCGCGCAGTGCCTGCGCCGAGGCGGCACCGAGCGTGCCGAGCCCCATGACGCCGACGGTGATCGCGCTCGCCGCCCACTGATAGTCCGGCGCCCAGCGCTTCACCCGCTGCGACTCCCGCAGATAGAGCTCCTGGCGGTGATGCATCAGCACGTGCAGCACGACATATTCGGTCATGCGGTCGGTGAGATCGGAGACCGCGACCCGCACCAGCGGCACGTCGGGCAGCGAGCGATCGGCCATCAGCGCGTCGACCCCGGCGCCGAGGTTGAAGATAACGCGCAGGTTCTTGAATGCCGCGAGCTCGCCCGGCTTCGGCTTCCACACTGCGGCGTAATGCACCTCGGCGGGATCGAGCGCGCCGTCCGGCAGCAGCACCACGCGGCGGTCCGGGCAGACCGCGTCGAACCGCGCCTTCCAGCGCGCCGACGACCAGTTTTCCGAGCCGCCATTGATCAGCAGCGCGAGCGCGCCCTTACTCATCCCGATACCTCCAGCGTATATGTGATATATGTCACAGAGCGGGTCCGGCCCGCTCTCATCTCCTGCCATCAACAGGGGAGAACTTCCATGTGCAAACTGATCCTGGTGTCGGCTTTCATCCGCGCCGCCGTCGCCACGGCCCACGCCCGTGGTCGCAAACGCTGACACGCCGGCTCAGGCTCACCGGCCGTTGCTCCAACGCAGAGCGAGGTCCAGCCAGCCCCATCGCAGGCTCAGGCGCAACCCGTGGAGTCTCCGCGGCGGCAGGCGCCCCGTCCGAGGAGCCACATCCGCCATCGCGAGAGCGATAAAGCCAAGGCACGCCGGATCGCCGCCCGCGACGGCGTCTATTGGTAACCGCACGTTCATCGTCGCCGCGACAAACGTCCCGTCCGTCGAAGCTCGCCATGGAGCCTCAATCAAAATCGACCGTCGGCATCCGGAACCTAAATTTCTTTCGCGCCCCCTGTCGGCAGCGGGCATAATTGTTCGTTCTTGCAATGAACGGAGATGCCTTTTCGATGCTGTACGCCATCCTCTGCTATCATGACGAAGACATGGTCGGCTCCTGGAGCAAGGAACACGACGCCTCCGTCATGCAGAAACTGTCCGTCGTGCAGGACAAGCTCGCCAAGCAGGGCAAGCTCGGCCCGGTGGCGCGGCTGTTGCCGACCACCGCGGCGACCACGCTGCGCAAGGAAAACCCGCCGCTGGTGCTGGACGGCCCGTTCGCCGAAACCAAGGAACAGCTGCTCGGCTTCTATCTGGTCGAGGGCAAGAACCTCGACGAGGTGCTCGACATCGCGCGCGACCTCGGCGAGGCCAATCCCGGCGGCACCTATGAGATCCGCCCGGTCGGCTACTTCAATCAGGGAGGTACCAAGGCGTGAGCGTGACCGACACCGCCTGGATCGATGCTGCGTTGACGTCCGCGCGTCCCCAGGCGGTCGGCGCCCTGCTGCGCTACTTCCGCAATCTCGACACCGCCGAGGAGGCGTTCCAGAACGCCTGCCTGCGGGCGCTCAAGAGCTGGCCGCAGAACGGCCCGCCGCGCGATCCCGCGGCGTGGCTGATCATGGTCGGCCGCAACGTCGCGATCGACGAGGTCCGCCGCAACAAGAAGCAGCAGCCGCTGCCCGAGGACGACCAGGCGATCTCCGACCTCGACGACGCCGAGGACGAGATCGCAGAGCGGCTCGACGGCTCGCATTACCGCGACGACATCCTGCGGCTGCTGTTCATCTGCTGTCACAAGGATCTGCCGGCGACGCAGCAGATCGCGCTCGCGCTGCGCATCGTCTCAGGTCTCACGGTGAAGCAGATCGCGCGCGCCTTCCTGGTCTCGGAAGCGGCGATGGAGCAGCGCATCACGCGAGCCAAGGCGCGCGTCGCCGATGCCAACGTGCCGTTCGAGACGCCTGGCGCGGTCGAGCGCAGCGAGCGGCTCGCCTCGGTCGCGGCGATGATCTATCTGATCTTCAACGAGGGCTATTCGGCGAGCGGCGACACCGCCGAAATCCGCGCGCCGCTGTGCGAGGAGGCGATTCGCCTCGCCCGCCTGCTGCTGCGGCTGTTCCAGAGCGAGCCCGAGATCATGGGGCTGACGGCGCTGCTGTTGTTGCAGCATGCCCGCGCCGAGGCACGCTTCGACGCCGATGGCCAGGTGATCCTGCTCGACGACCAGGACCGCAGGCTGTGGAATCAGAAGCAGATCGCCGAGGGCCTCGCGCTGATCGACAAGGCGATGCGTCACCGCCGCAGCGGGCCCTATCAGGTGCAGGCGGCGATCGCGGCGCTGCATGCCCGCGCGGAAAAGCCCGAGGATACCGACTGGACCCAGATCGACCTGCTGTACGGCGCGCTCGAGGTCATGCAGCCGTCGCCGGTGATCACGCTCAACCGCGCCGTTGCGGTCTCCAAGGTAAAGGGGCCGGAAGCCGCGCTCGAGATGATCGAGCCCTTGGCGCCGCGGCTTGCCAACTACTTCCACTATTTCGGCGTCCGCGGCGCCTTCCTGATGCAGCTCGGCCGCAACGAGGACGCCCGCATCGCCTTCGACCGCGCCATCGCGCTCGCCAACACCACCGCCGAAGCCGCCCATATCCGCATGCACATCGACCGCCTGATGCGCGACAGCCAGCCGCGCAACGCGAAGGCGAAGTAGCGGTCAGCAACAGCGCACCGGCATACTCGCTGCACCTCCCCCGCAAGCGCAGGGCTATCGCATATGGCTGTCGGCCATGACGACGTGGAAACGTCGCTTGCAGAAGCGCGCGAATGCCATATGCCCGCCGGGGGCGAGCGTGCGTCTGGGTGATTTCGGAATATTGGAAAACTATCCCTGAGTTGCCCGACGTGTCAAGTAGCCCGGTCGGACGCCGGCCACCGCCGGCTACTTTGCATGGGGTTGTTTTCGATATTTTGGCAACGCGCCTCCCCCGCGAGTGCAGGGCAATCGCATATGGGCTCGATAGCTCCACAAACTCGTCATGCCCGGCCCTGTGCCGGGCATCCACGTCTCGGTTTCCGCGACAGAAAGACGTGGATGGCCGGGACAAGCCCGGCCATGACGGCGCGGAAACATCGGTGCTAGAGCCATATGCGATTGCCCTGCCCGCAAGCGGGAGAGGGAGCTTGTCGCAGCTCTCAATCGACTCTGCCTGACTTCTGAAAAAATCTTCGCCCGCCTTGTCGGCCCCGTACTCCGCCGTTCGTCATGAAGGCAGAGTGCATCACCAAGCGTTACGGAGCCTGTCATGCCGACGATCGTCGACACCGAAGTCTCAAAGCCCGCCCGCATCGCCGGCCGCGTCATGAGCGGCGTGGTCGTCCTGTTCCTGCTGTTCGACGGCGCGATCAAGCTGGTGCCGTTGTCGGTCGTCACCGAGACCATGGACAGGATGGGCTTCGGCGCGAGCGATGCGCTGGCGCGCAGCCTCGGCATCATCACCATCGTCTGCACGCTGCTCTACTCGGTGCCGCCGACCTCGATCCTCGGCGCGATCCTGCTCACCGGCTATCTCGGCGGCGCGATCGCATCGCATGTGCGAATCGGCAGCCCGCTGTTCACCCACACGCTGTTCGGGCTCTATCTCGGCCTGATGCTGTGGGGCGGGCTCTATCTGCGCGACGGCAATCTGCGCGCAATGCTTCCATTTCGCCGGTGAGGTATTGTTCAATCCATCCCTGTGGAGACTGACATGTTCGAGACCATTGCCATCATCGCGATTGTCCTCGGCGTCGCGATCGCCGTCATCCTCATCCTCGCGGCGACCAAGCCGGGCACGCTCCGCGTCACGCGTGCGATCAGCATCAACGCGCCGGCCGAGCGGATATTTCCATTGATCGACGATTTCCATCAGTGGACGCTCTGGTCGCCCTACGAGAACCGGGATCCGGCCATGAAGCGGATCTATAGCGGTGCCGGGCGCGGGCAGGGTGCGGCCTATGCCTGGGACGGCAACAAGAATGTCGGCGCCGGCCGCATGGAGATCCTGCAATCCTCCGCGCCGTCGAAGATCGTCATCAAGCTCGACTTCATCAAGCCGTTCGAAGGCCACAACACCGCCGAGTTCACAATGCTGCCGCAGGGAAATGCGACCAGCGTCACATGGACCATGTATGGTCCGGCCGTCTTCATGTCGAAGGTGATGCAGGTGTTCATGAACCTGGATCGCATGATCGGCAGGGATTTCGAGGTCGGTCTCGCCAATCTGAAGAAACTGACTGAGAAGTAGCGCGTTTTCGAGCGAGGTGGTTACCTGTTCGTGTCGGGAAAACGCGTCAAGGTAACAATCCAGAGCCCTCGTTCCGATACCATCGGGACGAGGCTCGAATGACCCAAGGGAGCATGCGATGCAGGTCAACCCCTATCTCT
Source organism: Bradyrhizobium sp. USDA 4538 (assembly GCF_024171045.1). Lineage (NCBI taxonomy): Bacteria > Pseudomonadati > Pseudomonadota > Alphaproteobacteria > Hyphomicrobiales > Nitrobacteraceae > Bradyrhizobium > Bradyrhizobium sp. USDA 4538. The sequence continues at coordinate 2,665,116 of NZ_JALJZE010000001.1, read as the reverse complement.
CCTACGACGGCAATTGCGGCGCCGCGCTGAAATTCTACGAGAAGGTTCTCGGCGCCCGGATCGAGGAAACTTTTCCCTATGGCGAGGGCAGTGCGGAGATGCAGACGCCGCCCGGCTGGAAAGACAAGATCATGCACGCCCGCCTCGCGATCGACGGCGAGATCATCATGGCCTCCGACGCCCCGCCCGGCCACTTCCAGAAGCCGCAGGGCTTCCACGTCGCGTTGCAGGTCGAGGATCCCGCGGAAGCCGAACGCCGCTTCAAGGCGCTGTCCGAGGGCGGCACGGTGACGATGCCGTTCGGCAAGACCTTCTTCTCCAACGGCTTCGGCATGTGCGTCGATCAGTTCGGCATCCCCTGGATGGTGAACTGCCCGCAGGGGATGTAGGCACGGACGTTCCGTCCGCTCGCGCTGACGGAGATGGTGTGTGCCGCGCTATCCACGTCATTGCGAGCCAGCGGGTCGCGCGTAAGCGCGCCCGATGACAGGCTCCGCGAAGCAATCCTTCGCTCCGCAAGCGGGGACATGGATTGCTTTGTCGCTTCGCTCCTCGCAATGACGGTGTAAATTTGCCGCTACCTGCACCGCGGATAGATCGCCGCGAGCTCGCGGCCGCGCAGCAATAGCAGGCGCGAGGTCAGGCCGCCGCGGCGGGCGATCCAGCCGCGCACCGGTGCTGGATAGGCTTGCAGCACCGCCACGGACGCTTCCGGCTCTGCATAGGTGCGGCCGCGCTGGTCGATCGAGCGCGCGGCGTGGAAGCCGAGCACGGCGCGCCGCGTCACGCAGATGCGGTCGCCTGGCACCATCGAGAGCACCAGGGTGCAGGCCGACAGGCAGGGCCCGTCGATCACGACGCGCTCGCCCGATTCGCGCACCTTGTCGAACAGTTCGATGAACGGGCCGACCTGCCCGCCGGGGCTGGCGAGGATACGAACATCTGCTTGCGCGCAGCTAACCGTTGCGCAGAGAGCTGCCGCCGCGACAAGTATTTTCATGCGCGCAATCCCTGCCACGATGCGATCGAGGTGCCGCCGCATCTCAAGCCGGAAGCCTCGCGCCGGAATGGGGCATCGTCAAGACCGATGTCCCGGTCGCGACAGCAGGTGGCTCAGGCCGCGCGGTTCTTGAGCGCCCCCACGATCACAGTGAGCACAGCGCCGGCAACGCCGCCGCCGGCGACCTGGCCGATGATGCTGCCGATGTCAGGCGTCGCGCCGGAATTGGCGAGCAGCGGGATCAGCATGCCCAGAAGCTGTCCGCCCGCGCCGCCGCCGATGGCGCCTGCGATGGTGTTACCGAGCGTGCCGAGATCGATGTTCTTGGCCGCTCCCGCCGCGACATTGCCGCCGACGGCTCCGCTGATGACCTGAATGATCAGATTGATGAGAACGCCCGACATGAGGTGATTTCTCCCCGGTATCTGGTTCAGCACGGCTGAGACGTCGGCCGGCATCCCACCGCCGCGAAGGTTAGGCCTCCAGCGCGCAGAGGTCATGCTGCACACGCGAAGATTGTCGACCCGCGCCGACGCTATGCACCGGCTTTTTTGAGGGAACCCTCCGGCTCTCCCGGGAGCCTCAGTCCGCGCCGGAGACGCCGGCCTCGGCAAAGGTCGCCATGCCGCCATGACAGGCGAGCGCCGCCCGCAACAAAAGGATCGCAACCCCCGCGCCGGAGCCTTCGCCGAGCCGCATGTTAAGGTCGAGCAAGGGGGCGAGCTCGAGCTCGCGCAGCAATTCGCGGTGGCCAAGCTCGGCCGACACATGTCCGGCGCGGCAATGCGTGAGGCTATCGGGCGCAAGCCGCGCCAGCGGCAGCACCGCCGCTGTCGCCACGAAGCCGTCGAGCAGCACCGGAATGCAGCGTGCGCGCGCTGCCAGCACGGCCCCCGCGATCGCCGCGAGCTCGCGTCCGCCGAGCGACATCGCGGTGACGAGCGGATCGTCGATCACGCCGCGATGCAGCTTGAGCGCCGCATCGATCGTGGTGCGCTTGCGTATCAGCCCGGCATCGTCGACGCCGGTGCCACGGCCGGCCCAGCGTACGCCGCGCCCGCCCATCAATGCCGCGCACAGCGTCGCGGCGACCGTGGTGTTGGCGATGCCCATCTCGCCGACCACGAGCAGATCGCATTGCTCGGGCACCGTGCGCCAGCCGGTATCGAGCGCGACGAGGAAATCGGCAGCGTCCATCGCCGGTCCGGTCGTGAAATCGCGGGTCGGGCGCGCGAGCTCGAGCGGCTCGACGCACAACTCCGCACCGGCAAGCCTGGCGATCTGGTTGATCGCAGCGCCGCCGGCGGCGAAGTTCGCCACCATCTGCGCGGTGACCTCGGAGGGATAGGCTGAGACGCCGCGCTCGGCGATGCCGTGATTGCCGGCGAACACGGCGATCGTGACGTGGTCGAGCCGGGGCAGCTCGCGCCGCTGCCAGCGCGCCAGCCAGATCGCAACCTCCTCCAGGCGGCCGAGGCTTCCCGGCGGCTTGGTCAGGTTCTGCTGGCGCTGCGTGGCGGCCGCGGCACTGGCCTCGTCGCCCTGCGGCAGGTCGCGACAAAAGCCGCGGATGTCGTCTAGAGTACTGAACTGCATGCGATTCCCTCGTCGAGCGGGCCGCAAGCTAATGCATGATCCGGAAACGTGTGAAGCGGTTTTCCCTCGCGACAAATGCGTAGCATTTGCGCGGAGATCATGCCCTAACAAGAAGCTAAAGCGCGATGAGATCGAGCCCGATCTCGTCGCGCTTTAGCCCAATTTCCAGGCCTTCACCATGAATCAATGGCTCGACGATCTCCGGACCGCGACGGCCTTCCTGACCCGCCTGCCGATGCCGCATCCGGACGGCGCGCGGACGGAGAGCTTTGCGCGGGCGCAGCGGCTGTTTCCCCTGGTCGGGGCCGCCATCGGGGCGGCGATCGGCCTGATTTGCCTGCTGCTGCGGGCGATCGGTGTGCCGGATCTCGCCGCCGCGGCGCTCGCGCTCGGCGGCGGTGCGCTGCTCACCGGCGCGCTGCATGAGGACGGGCTCGCCGATGTCGCCGACGGGTTCGGCGGCGGCCGCGATGTCGCGGCCAAGCTCGAGATCATGCGCGACAGCCGGCTCGGCACCTATGGCGCGCTGGCGCTGGTGGTGAGCTTTGCCGCCAAGCTCGCGGCGCTGGCTGCACTTCCGAACGGATTTGTGGTGCAGAGCCTGATATCTGCGCACGCGCTGGGCCGCGGCGTGCTGCCATGGATCGCGATCAGCCTGCCCTATGCGCGCAAGGACGGGCTCGCCGCCAATGCCGGTAGGCCCGATGGGACAATTGCCGTGGTCGCGGCCGGCCTGGCGCTGCTGATCGCAGTCCTCGCCTTGCCGTTCGGCAGCGCGCTGCTGGCGGCGATCGCGGCCGGTGCGAGCGCACTGGTCATGGTGCTCGCGGCAAAGCGGCAGATCGGCGGCCAGACCGGCGATGTGCTCGGCGGTGCGGAGCAGGTCGCGGAAACCGCGATCCTGGTACTGCTCGCGGCGCGGTTAGGTTAGAGCGTTTTCGAGCGAAGTGGAGACCGGTTCGCGTGAAGAAAACGCGTCAAAATGAAAGCGTAAGCAGAACATGAATCGCGAAACGCGTTTCTGGCTGATCCGTCATGCGCCGGTGGACGGTCCGCGCGGCGTGATCCACGCGCCGGATGCGCCCGCCGACCTCGGCGATGCCGCGGCATTCGCGTCGTTGCAGGCGAGGCTGCCGGCCCACGCTCGCGCGGTCTGCAGTCCGGCGCGGCGCACCCGCGAGACCGCAGCAAAGCTCGGCCTGACTGCAACGGAGGACGACGCCTTTCGCGAGCAGGATTTTGGCGATTGGACCGGCCGGCGTCACAGCGAGATCGAAGCCGAGCTCGGCGCGGCCTATCGCGCGTTCTGGCAGTCGCCGGGCAGCAACCGGCCGCCGCGCGGCGAAAGCTTTGCCGATCAGATCGCGCGGGCGCGGGCAGGGCTCGCGCGTCTGCCGGCCGGCGACGTCGTACTGGTCGTGCATTCCGGTACCATCCGCGCCGTGCTCGCGATTGCACTCGATCTCGCGCCGGAGCTCGCGCTGCGCTTCGTCATCGATCCGCTGTCATTGACGCGGATCGACCGGCTGCCGAATGCCTGGCGCGTGGTCTCGGTGAACGAGCGCTGATAGCGCAGTGACTCTGCTTTACCTCGCCCCGCGTGCGGGGAGAGGTCGGAACGCATCGACAGATGCGTTCCGGGCGAGGGGGAGTCTCCGCGAGACTAACTGGTATTGCGCGCGCGGAGAGGGCCCCTCACCCCAACCCTCTCCCCGTAAGAACGGGGCGAGGGAGTGCAGTCCCGTCGCGGTGTGACATTAGTTCGTTCGATCAACCGTTACCCATTCCGTCGCGCGCCGCGCAGGGTCGGCAGGCCGATGCCGGCGGCGTCGAAGCCGCCGTCGACGGCGAGGATCTGTCCGGTGATGTAGCTGGCGCGATCCGAGCACAGGAAGAAGATCGCCTCCGCCAGCTCCTCCTCCAGCCCATAGCGGTTGAGCGGGATGGCGTCGTGATAGTCAGCGCGGATCTCCGGCGTGTGGACGGCCTTGGCCATCGCGGTCTCGACCGGCCCGGGCGCGACGCCGTTGACGCGGATGCCAAGCGAGGCGAGCTCGACCGCGAGCTGCTTGGTGAGATGCGCAAGGCCGGCCTTGCTGGTGCCGTAGGCCGAGCGCAGCGTCGAGGCGCGCACCGCCGAGATCGAGGTGATGTTGACGATCGCACCGCCGCCATGCTCGCGCATCACAGGCGCGGCCGCCTTGGTGCACAGGAACGGGCCGGTGAGGTTGACCGCCATGATCCGGCTCCAGTCGGCGTCCGAGGTCTCCAGCACCGGCGTGAACACGGCAATGCCGGCATTGTTGACCAGCGCGTCGAGCCGGCCGAACCGGTCCGTGATCGCAGAGATCGCGGCTGCCACGCCAGCGGCGTCCGATACGTCGCAGGTCAGCGCCAGCGTGTCGTCGGGCTGCTTCAGCGCCGCGACCGCCGCGCGCAGCAATTCACCCTCGATGTCGAGCAGCGCGACGCGCCAGCCGTCGGCGAGAAAGCGTTTCGACGCGGCAAGCCCGATGCCACGCGCGGCGCCGGTCACGAGTGCGACTTTGGGGGAAGCGGGATTCATCGGATGGTCCATCGGTTCGGGCAGGAAATCCCGACCGTCTGCGACCTTTACCTGGTGATGTCAACCTGAGAGGCGCTCAGCTGGCTCGGCCGTCATTGCGAGGAGCGATAGCGACGAAGCAATCCATTCTTCCCGTGTGGCGAGGTGGATTGCTTCGCGGAGCCTGTCATCGGGCGCGCTTTCGCGCGACCCGTTGGCTCGCAATGACATGGGTGCGTCGGCCGTTCTATACTCTTTCAGCATGGGAACAAGGCGCGTCTCGCGTCCTCGATGAATGTGCGTCGCGTTCGATGCTTGGGTCTCCACGCCCGCCGACCGCAATAAGTATCCATACGAAAAGTATCCATACGAAAAAAATCGCCGCACGAGATGTCGGAAGGGCGGTCCCGGGCTCGTCCTCCGGTCACTCATTCCATGATGGAGTTCCGATGTCGCTTACCCTGCATTACCACCCGCTGTCCTCGTTCTGCTGGAAGGCGCTGATTGCGCTCTACGAGAACGGCACGCCGTTCACGCCGAACATGGTCAATCTCGGCGATCCTGCCGAGCGCGCGGCGCTGCTCGCGCTGTCGCCGATCGGCCGCTTTCCCGTGCTCCGCGACGAGACGCGGGGCGAGACGGTGCCGGAATCGAGCATCGTCATCGAATATCTCGACCGGCATTATCCCGGTGCCGTCAGGCTGATCCCCGAGGATCCGGACCTCGCACTGCAGACCCGGCTGCGTGATCGTTTCCTCGATCTCTATGTCCACCTGCCGATGCAGAAGGTCGTCGGCGACCGGCTGCGGCCCGCGGACAGCAAGGATCCGCATGGCGTCGCCGAGGCGCGGGCGCAACTCCGCACCTCCTATGCGATCCTGGATCAGCAACTGATCCTGAATCAGCAACGAGCGCGTGGCGGCTGGATGATGGGCGAGTATTTCTCGTTGGCCGATTGCGCGGCCGCGCCGACGATGTTCTACGGCAACAAGGTCGAGCCGTTCGGAGATGGCCATCGGCATCTGGCCGCCTATCTCGAGCGGCTGATGGCGCGGCCGTCCTTCGCGCGCGTTCTGAAGGAGGCCGAGCCCTATTTCGGCATGTTCCCGCGGGAAACCTGACGCAAGCCGGCCTCCGACCCGGTTCCAAAAATAAATCGTGGCGGGATGTCGCTTTCGCGCCACCCCGTTCGTCATCTCGCTGAGGCCCGGGTTTCCGGAGCGCTGGTCGCTCCGGGGCCCCGGGCGACACGTGTGGGAGACGACATGGCTGCAGCTGGCAACAGGGCGGAGATCATCCGCTCCCTCTTCGCCGCCTACCTCGCCAATGACCGCGCGAGCGTCGAGGCGGCGTTCGCGGAGGATTTTCGCTTCTCGACGCCCTATGGCGAGAACATCGACAAGCCGACCTATTTCGCCCAGTGCTGGCGCGACTCCGGCTGGATCGGCCGCCACGAGATCGAGCGCATCATGGTCGACGGCGTCGAGGCCTTCGTCACCTATCGCTGCGTCGCCCGCGACGGCAAGAGCTTTCGCAACACCGAGTTCTTCGTGTTCGACGGCGACAAGGTGTCGCGCATCGACGTCTATTTCGGCCCGTCGCACCAGGACGGCGAACTTGTCAGGCAGGACCGCTGAGGGCTGTGGCGCGCGATGCAATGACCTCCGAAATAATTTCGCTTGGCCTGTCGGCGTGGCAAGCCCCGCGTCGTCCTTGAGACGAGCACCGGAGATACCGGCAAGGCAGCTGAACAAGACAACGGAGCAGGACAATGAAGTTCATGGTGATCGTGAAGGCGAACAGGGACACCGAGGCCGGCGTGATGCCGAGCACCGAGCTGCTCGCGGCGATGGGCAAGTTCAACGAGGAGATGGTCAAGGCCGGCGTGATGCAGGCCGGCGAGGGGCTGCATCCGACCAGCAAGGGTGCCCGCGTCAAATATGCCGGCGGGCAGAGCACGGTGTCGCGCGGCCCGTTCGGCCTGAGCAGCGATCTGGTCGCCGGCTTCTGGCTGATCGAGACCAAGTCGCTCGACGAAGCGATCGACTGGATGAAGCGCGCGCCGTTCGACGGCGGCTCCGAGATCGAAATCCGCCAGGTGTTTGCCGCGGAGGATTTCGGCGAGGCGCTGACGCCCGAGCTGCGCGAGCGGGGAGAGCGCCTGCGCGCGCAGGTGGGCAAGAAATGACACCCGACGTCATTCCGCGATATCGCGCCGGCGATGCGCTCCGAATACATGATCACCGTCGCAAGTCATGGATTCCGGGCCGGCGCCGCGTGGGGCTTCCCGGCATGACGAGGGTGAAGATTGCGAGTGATTCAACAGGCAAGGAAATCCGACCAATGCGTTTCATGATGCTGATGATCCCGCTCGGCTACGAGTCCGCGCCGGCCAAGCTCGAACTCGACCCCGAACGGGTCGCCGCGATGATGCGGTACAATCAGGCGCTGAAGGACGCCGGCGTACTGATCACGCTGGAAGGCCTGCATCCGCCGGCTGCCGGCGCGCGCGTCAAGTTCGACACCGGCGTGCCGGTCGTGATCGACGGCCCGTTCACCGAGGCCAAGGAAGTGATCGGCGGCTTCTGGATGATCGAGGTCGCCTCGCGCGCCGAGGCAATCGAATGGGCCAGGAAGTGCCCGGCCACCGCGAACGAGATGATCGAGATCCGCCAGGTGCAGGAGATGGCCGATTTCTCCGAAGAGGTGCAGCAGGCGGCCGCCACCTTCGAGCATCCGCAGGGCGGCTGGGGCAAGGCGCTGCGCTGACACCGCATGATCCGGCCTTGCAACACGTAGCGATGCCGCCGCACAGCGTCATCGCGTCAGCAAACGATCGTCAAACCAGCAACGACCACAACGGAGATGCAAGATGAGCACCAACACCTTTCTCGCGGTCTATCTCGGCGGCGCCAGCACCGGCTCGCGGATGGCAGCCTGGAATGCGCTGCCCGAGGCCGAACGGCGTGCCAAGGAGCAGCAGGGCATGGCGGCCTGGGGCGCCTGGGTCGAGAAGCACCATGACGTGATCGTCGAGATGGGCGGACCGCTCGGCAAGACCAAGAAGGTCGGGCAGGGCGGCGTCACCGACATCGCCAATCTGATGACCGGCTTCACGGTGGTGCGCGCGCCCTCGCATGAAGCGGCGGCAAAGCTGTTCGAGAACCATCCGCATTTCTCGATCTTCCCGGGCGAAGCCGTGGAGATCATGCCGGTGCTGCCGATCCCGGGCCGATAGGCAATCGTTTTGGGCCATGGGCTCCCTGAACCTCTCCCGCTCGCGGGGGAGGTCGTCGCGCGCAGCGCGGCGGATGGAGGTCCTCTCCACTGTGTAACTCGCGGAGAGGGCCTCCGCTCGCCAGTGGCCGACTTCGTGTCCAGGTCACGCCGGCCCGAGCAAATCTGAAAGCCCTGGAGTGGAGGTCTTGCGCCATGGCGAAGCTTGTCTTCGGACTGAACCAGTCGCTCGACGGCTATGTCGATCATCAGGCGATGGTGCCGGACACCGGGCTCTTTCGTCATTTCATCGAGCAGGTGCGCAGCGTGGCCGGCATGTTGTACGGCCGCCGCATGTACGAGGTGATGCGCTATTGGGACGACGACCTTCCTGATTGGGATGCAGAGGAGCGCGACTATGCGGCAGTGTGGCGGAGACGGCCAAAGTGGGTCGTGTCGCGCTCGCTGAAATCCGTCGGACCCAACGCGACACTGGTCGAGGGGGACGTTGAGGCGGCGGTGCGCGGGCTGAAGGCCCGGCTCGACGGGGAGATCGAAGTCGCCGGGCCGGACCTGGCGGGGAGTCTGACCGAGCTTGGCCTGATTGACGAGTATCGACTGTACCTCCGGCCCATCGTGCTCGGGCGCGGCAAGCCATTCTTCGTCGGGCCCCGCGCGCCGCTCCGCCTGGTGGCAAGCGACCGGATAGGCGAAAACACGATCAGGTTGACCTACGTCCCCGCCTAGTCATGCAACGTGCCTGACGGCGTTGCGCGGAAGCCCCCCGACTGACTGGTCCGTTAATCTTGATTGACGCGCCGCCGCCCCGCTAGTGACCTTTACCGCCAGCTCATGTAAAAGCCGTTCACATGAGCTGGCGCAAGGACCAAGGCCGCGCCGAGCGCGGTTATCATCACGGCAATCTCAAAGAGGCGTTGCTGCAGGCCGCACTCGACCTGATCTCGAAGAAGGGGCCGGCCGGCTTCACCTTCGCCGATGCCGCGCGGATGGCCGGCGTCAGCCCGGCCGCGCCGTACCGCCACTTCCGCGACCGCGACGAGTTGATCGCCAGCATCGCGCAGCGCGGTTTCGAGCAGTTCGAATCGCTGTTGACGCAGGCCTGGGACGACGGCCGCCCCGACACTGTCACGGCGTTCGAGCGGGTCGGCAAGGCCTATCTCGCCTTCGCCCGCGAGGAGCCCGCGTTCTATTCCGCGATGTTCGAATCCGGCCTGCCGGTCGATTCCAATCCGACCTTGATGGCCGCAAGCGAGCGCGCCTTCGCGATCATCCGCGCCGCTGCCGAACGGCTTGCGGCACTGGCGCCGCCCGGCATGCCGCGTCCGCCGGCGATGATGATGGCGCTGCACATCTGGGCGATGTCGCACGGCGTCGCCTCGCTGTTCGGCCGCGGCGATGCCGCGCGGCGCAAGCTGCCGATGTCGCCGGAGGATCTGCTCGAGGCCGAAGTGCTGATCTATCTGCGCGGCCTCGGCTTCCCGACCGACCGCCGGCCTGGAACCGCGGCCGCCGACGACAAGCCGGCCGGTCCGTGGGGCAAGCCGAAATAAGGTTCAACGGCCAAGCCAAAAATAATCCGAGGGGTGCGTCACCCGCGCTGCTTGACTTTCCCAAGGGATCGGCTACCTATGTAAATGTTATTTACATTCACAACGGCGTGATGCCGTGATGGAGAAGGAAATGGCCTACACCGCTGATGTCAATCGCTGGCGCGGCCCCGTCGAAGAGCCCTACCGTCCCTACTTCTACGCGACGCCGTGGCATCCCCTGAAGATCGCCGGGATCATCCTCGGCTTCATGATCTGGTGGCCGATCGGCCTCGCCCTTCTCTTTTTCACACTCGGGAGCAGAAAGATGGCCTGTTGGAGTCACTACGATCAGGATCGCTGGGCGAACAAGATGGAGCGCATGCAGGACAAGATGGAGCGGATGAAGAGCCGCATGGAGCGCCGCGGCTTCCCGTTCGGCGGCTTCGGTCCGCCCTCCAGCGGCAACCGTGCCTTCGACGAGTACCGCCAGGACACGCTGCGCCGTCTCGAGGAGGAGCAGGTCGAGTTCAAGAACTTCCTCGATCGCCTGCGCCACGCCAAGGACAAGGAAGAGTTCGACGCCTTCATGGCGCAGCACAAGACCCGTCCGACCCCGCCGACCGACCAGCCGCCGCAGGGCTGATCGCGCGAGGCAATAGCTAGCCTTCAGGCGATGTGCCCCCATAGAACCTGATGGCCCCGAGCCGCCCGTTTGCGATGAGCAAGCGGGCGGTTTGCATTTTGGGATGGTGACGCCCACTCTATCGTTTGGGATCCGGACGATGAGGTGAAGACCATGGCGGGATCAGCGACAGTGACGGCCGGCGAGCTCTGGCTCGCGATCCGGCGCGAAGCGGAGGCGGCGATCGCGGCCGATCCGTTCCTCGAGGCGTCGGCCGCCTTCATTCTCGATCAGGGCGACCTCGGCGGTGCGCTCGCTTTTCTGATCGGCCGGCATATCAGCCGCGCGAATGAGGATCGCGCGCAGTTCGCGCGGACCGCCCGCGAAGCCTATGCGGCCGAGCCCGTGCTGGTCGATGCCGCGGCCACCGATCTCACGGCCATCGTGCGCCGTGATCCGGCGATCACGGGCTTCCTGCCGCCGCTGCTCAACTTCAAGGGCTTCGTCGCGCTGCAAGCCTGGCGGGTATCGAACTGGCTGTGGCGCGAGGACCGCCCCGACCTTGCGCTCATGATGCAAAGCGCGACGGCGGACCAGTTGCAGATCAGCATTCACCCGTCGGCCCGGATCGGAACCGCTGTTTTCCTCGATCACGGCACCGGCATCATCATCGGCGCGCTGGCCTCGGTCGGTGACGAGGTCACGATTTTGCAGAACGTCACCATCGCGCGGCATCAGGATGATCCGCGCCGCGCGCCGAAGATCGGCCACGGCGTGCTGCTCAGCGCCGGCGCCACCGTGATCGGACATCTCTCGATCGGCGATTTCGCCAGGATCGGCGCCGGCGCGCTGGTGACGACGGATGTGCCCGCCGGCTGCACCGCCATCGGCGTGCCCGCGCGGCTGACCAATTGCGCGGAGGCGGGTACGCTTTCGTGAGGTGAGCACCCCTCTCAGGCTCCCTCTCCCCTTGTGGGAGAGGGTGGGGTGAGGGGTGGCCCCGGGCGAGACGGCGAGAGATAGGGCAATCGTTGATCAGCGTGCGCAGCGGGCGTCGCTAATCCTCATGGAGAGCGGAGCAAGTGGTACCCTCTCCCCAACCCTCCCCCACAAGGGGGAAGGGAGTCTGACTAGCGCGCTCGCCTCACTGCGTGATGCGACGAGACCGTCGCCGCCTTACACATTCGATCCATGGATCGCGTCGATCACCGCGTCGGTCACTTCCCTGGTCGTCGCCTTGCCGCCGACGTCGGGCGTCAGCACGCCGGCCGCGCACACCTTCTCGACCGCGGCCATCAGGCGCGCCGCGGCGTCCTTCTCGCCGAGATGCTCCAGCATCTGCGCACCGGTCCAGAAGGTCGCGACCGGGTTGGCGATACCCTTGCCGGTGATGTCGAAGGCCGAGCCGTGGATCGGCTCGAACATCGAGGGATAGCGGCGCTGCGGGTCGATGTTGCCGGTCGGCGCCACGCCGAGGCTGCCGGCCAGCGCGCCGGCGAGGTCGGAGAGGATATCGGCATGCAGATTGGTCGCGACGATGGTGTCGAGGCTCTTCGGATTGAGCGTCATGCGCACCGTCATGGCGTCGACCAGCATCTTGTCCCAGGTGACGTCGAGGAAGTCCTTCGCCACCTCGGCGGCGATCTCGTCCCACATCACCATGCCGTGGCGCTGCGCGTTCGACTTGGTCACCACGGTGAGGAATTTGCGCGGCCGCGACTGCGCGAGCTGGAACGCATAGCGCATGATCCGCGTCACGCCGACCCGGGTGAAGACAGCGACTTCGGTGCCGACCTCTTCCGGCAGGCCCTTGTGCGCGCGGCCGCCCATGCCGGCATATTCGCCTTCGGAATTCTCGCGCACGATCACCCAGTCGAGATCGCCGACGCCGACATTGCGCAGCGGCGAGGCGACGCCGGGCAGGATCTTGGTCGGCCGCACATTGGCGTATTGGTCAAAGCCCTGGCAGATCGGCAGGCGAAGGCCCCACAGCGTGATGTGGTCGGGCACATCGGGCGCGCCGACCGCGCCGAAATAGATCGCGTCGAAGTTCTTCAGCTCCGCGAGCCCGTCGGCCGGCATCATCACGCCGTGCTTCTTGTAATAGTCCGAGCCCCAGTCGAAGGTCTTGACGTTAAAGCTGATGTCGCCGCTGCGCTTCGCCAGCGCCTCCAGCACGCGGACACCCGCGGAGATCACTTCGGGGCCGATGCCGTCGGCGGGAATGGCGGCGATGGAATGGATACGCATGGGATCTCTCCGATCGATGGTTAGCGGGTTCGCACGGGATTGGGTTGCGGTTCGGATTGTGCCGGCGCGCTCTGCGCGCGCGACAGCAGCAGCGTGAGCACGGCCGAGAGCACCAGGAGGCCGGCGACGAAATAAAGACCGCCGTCGAAACTGCCGGTGCGCTCCTTGATCCAGCCGATCATTGCCGGCCCGACGAAGCCGCCGAGATTGCCGATCGAGTTGATGGTGGCGATCCCGGCCGCTGCGGCCGAGCCGGACAGGAACATGGTCGGCATGCTCCACAGCGGCGGCTTCGACGAGGAGATGCCTATATTGACCAGGGTCAGCGCCGCGATCACGGCGGCAAGGCCGGTCCACAGCCCGGCGAGCGCAAGTCCCGCCGCGGCCATCAGGCAGGCCAGCACCACGTGCCAGGTGCGCTCGCCGGTGCGGTCGGAATGTCGCGCCCATAGCACCATTGCGATGACGGCAACCGTCGCCGGTACGGCGTTGAGGAAGCCGACCTGGATCGACGACAGGCCGAACGCCTTGATGATCTGCGGCGCCCACACCCCAAGTGTGTAGAGCCCGGCCGAGGTGCCGAAATAGACCAGCGCCAGCGCCAGCACCCGCGGGTCGGCGAGGCCGCGCCAGATGCTGTGGCTCGCGGTCGTGGCCTTGCCGTCGTTCTCGGCCTTCATGGTCTTGACCAGCCAGGCGCGCTCGTCGTCGGCCAGCCAGCTGGCCTGCTCCGGCCGGTCGGTCAGGAAGCCCAGCACGACGAAGCCCAGCAGCACGGCGGGCACGGCCTCCAGCACGAACAGCCATTGCCAGCCCTTGAAGCCGAGCATTCCGTCCATCTCCAGCAGTGCGCCGGAGAGCGGCGAGCCGAGCACGGTTGAGAGCGGCGCCGCCGCCATGAACAGCGCGGTGACGGCGGCGCGCTGCCGCGCCGGGAACCAGTAGGAGAGATAGAGAATGATGCCGGGGAAGAAGCCGGCTTCGGCGGCGCCGAGCAGGAAGCGCAGCACGTAGAAGCTGGTCGCGCCCTGCACCAGCGCCATCGCCGCCGAGACCAGGCCCCAGGTGATCATCACCCGCGCGATCCAGATCCGCGCGCCGATCTTGTGCAGGATGATGTTGGAGGGCACCTCGAACAGGAAGTAGCCCCAGAAGAAGATACCGGCGCCGAAGCCATAGACGGTCGGCGACAAGCCGATGTCCTTGTTCATGGTCAGCGAGGCGAAGCCGATATTGACGCGGTCGATGAAGGCCACGAAGTACAGCAGCATGATGAACGGCACGATGCGCAGTGAGATCTTGCGCAATACGCGCGCGCCAAGCTGGCTTTCCATGGGCTTCTTCCCGGGTTCGTCTTGTTTGTTGGGACGGCGCCTGTCGCGCGCCACCGGGAAGCCTAGAAGCTCGCGCCCTTCCGCTTCAATCCGCGCCGGTTTATACAAAAAAATGATATAATCGGACCCGACCTCACTTGGCGTCATGCCCGGCCTGTGCCGGGCATCCACGTCTTGGCGGCAAAGAAAAGACATGGATGGCCGGGACAAGCCCGGCCATGACGAACGCGGGGCATAAGGAAGCGACGTCTTGGAACTGCACCAGCTTCGTTGCTTCGTCGCGGCTGCCGAGGAACTGCATTTCGGCCGCGCGGCGCAGCGCCTGCAGATGATGCCGTCGGCGCTCGGCCGCCACATCAAGCTGCTGGAGGAGGATCTCGGGGTGCGGCTGTTCGCGCGCACCACGCGCGCGGTGTCGCTGACCGAGGACGGCGCTGTGCTGCTGCGCGAGGGCCGCGCGCTGCTCGGCCGCGCTGAGGCGATCGAGAACGGCTTTCGCCGTCGGCTGCGCAAGCCACAGGCGCGCCGCTTCCGGATCGGCGCGATCGACAGCGCGGCGGCCGGCCTGCTGCCGCCGCTGCTGCGCGACCTCCGCGCCGCCCATCCTGATGTTGCCGTGCAACTGCTCGAGGAGAAGACCATCCGCCTGCTGCCGAAGCTGCTGTCTGGCGCGCTCGACCTCGCCTTCGTGCGCCCGCCGGAGCGGCCCGACCGCCGCATCGAGTTTGTCCCGCTGTTGCAGGAGACCGCCGTGGTGGCGCTGTCGCACAAGCACGCGCTGGCGCGGCGCAAGCAGATCGTGCTGCCCGACATCGCGGATCAGCCCCTGATCGTGCCGGAGCGCCGCTCGCGGCCGCACAGCCACGATCTGACGACAAAACTGTTCGACGAGGCCGGGCTGACGCCGCGTATCCAGGAGATCGCCGACGAGAAGCAGACCATCGTCAACATGGTCGCAGCAAGGCTCGGCGTTGCCATCGTGCCGCGCTGGACCGCACGGATGGCGATCCCCGGCGTCCGCTTTGTGCCGCTCCGCCTGACGCGCGGCAGCAGCGCCGGCCGCCTGCCCCTCGCCGCCGCCTGGCTGAAAGGCTCCCGCGATCCGGTCCGCGACCAAGTGATCGCGGTGCTTGAGGCAAGGTTGAAGAGTTACGCGCGCGAGGCGTGAACACGTCTCTCTCTCTCTCTCTCTCTCTCTCTCTCTCTTCATTCCGGGGCGTGCGAAGCGCGAGTTCGGAATCCATTCCACCACGCGTTTTGCGGATCGATGGATTCGGGACCTGTGTTGCAAAACGCGGAGCCTCTGTCTTCAACCAATGGAAGGATCATTCGATTTTTCAACCGTGTCGTCGCGAGGCATGGAGCGCGGTAACGCCTGTGCCCATTTCGGCGGCAGAAAGTTCCTCGATCAACTGAAACGCATGGCGCAGAAAGTTCCACCGATCCCGTTCTGCTTCGACCTAATGTGAATCGCGGCGCAATGCTCGCGAGAACCAAGGCAAGTCTGATGTCACGCTGTTGCATCGATGTTCCGCTTCAACGGATACGATTGCAGTGCGCCGCCACATAAGCGCCCTTTGTTACTTCTTGAATGCATGTCGAGTAACAACCGAAATCCCGAGCCGCATCATGGCGGCTTTGGACCAAGGGAAAGTGATGATGTGGACAGCCCGACACTGCTCGATCCGTCTGCTTGTTGTGCTTGCGACGGCAGTCTCCTCATTCCCAGCCATGGCTCAGGTGAGCAAGGGCAGTCCTTCCGCCGTGGCACCCGCAGCGCCCGCCGCACCAACTGCGGCACCGGCCTCGTCGAGCAAGGTCTCATTAGGTGCCATTCGGTGGGACAATTGGAGTCTCGACAGTCCCTATGGGCAGGTCCTGGCCGACCCTGGATTGCGCGCGCGCGCTCCGTATTACACAGAGCGTCTGCCGAACGGAAATCTCGGTTTTCCCGGAAACACCGAACGAGCACTGAATGCGGACGTGCATTACGCGAAGTCCGCAGGCTTGGATTATTTCATCTTCGGCTACTACCTGGAGAGTTCTTCCTGGGGACGCGATCCCAGTCGAGCCGTGGCGCTCAATCGGGCGTTGGGAAATTTTCTTCGGCTTCCAGACAAGCTCGGCATCAAATACGCGCTGAATTTCAACCTGTCATTCCCCCCTCGTGATGTGCCGATGGTGAGTGATGCAATCAGCAAAGCGGTAGCTGGGCCGGATTACATGCGGGCGAGCGACGGCTCGGCGCCTGTGTTCTTCCTGCTTGGTACGATGACCCCGTGGATAAAGGGGCTTGGGGGTGAAGAGGGTACAAAGGCGGCCCTGAAGGATATGAGGGATCGGGTCAAGGCCGCGACCGGCCGAGATCTCTACCTGGTTGCCTTGCTCTTCAACCTGTCCGAGACGGAGCCCGTTGCTCACAGGATAGGATTTGATGCGGCGAGTACATATGCGACCGCCCTTGGGTCGAATGGAAAATCCCTGCCGTACGCCAGTTGCGCGGCTCTTGCACAGAAAGCCTGGCAAGCCGAAGCCCAGAATGGTTCTGGAGGCTTCCTACCAACCGTGACGCTTGGCTGGGATTATCGACCGGCTTTGCGCGATCCTCAGGAACTGAAAACTCGCAAGCCGAATCCGGACTGGTGTCAACCTGCCACCGATGAGGAATGGACACGGCAAATCCGTGCTGCAATCAGTCAGGCGGCCAACAATCCGCGCAACGATCGCTTCAAGAGCGTTGTGATCTATGCCTGGAACGAGAGCTCCGAAGGCGGCTGGATTCAGCCGACGCTGTCTGAAGGCGTGCGGCGTCTCAAAGTGATCGCCAACGCGGCGGGCCGACGCCCGACACTTCCGCCGTTCAAGCTGGTGTGGCCGACGCGGATCGATCCGAAGGCGTGTGCCGTCGGTTCGTCATCGATCTCAACTACAACGGCTGGCGCCGGATGCAAATCGGCCAGTGATTCGATGACAACTGCGTGGCCATGTCCGCCAGGCATGCAGATTGCAGGCGAGGAATTGCGCCAAGCACCGTCGGAGGATGGAGAAAAAATACCGCTTATCTGGCAGGAGAGGCTCTGCACGCCACAGGGCAAACAACAGCGATCAGTTAATTGAGTCAATATCGACAGGGGGTTCCCAATGGATGAAGTCTGGAGTGATGAGAATACCTTCGTGATCAACAACATGAAGTTTGGCCTGATCAGGCAGAACTTCAATGATGCCAGGACGACGAAGGATTCCATCGCGATCATCAAGAACCGCGGGATGATTGATCGCTACAAAAGCCTCATTCGCGAGAACGGGGTTACCAATATCCTGGAATTCGGCATCTTCGAAGGTGGTTCGGCTTTGCTTCTTGCCGCGATCGAGGAACGTATCAAGTTCGTCGGGATCGATATCAGACCTGCGAGCCCAGCGGTGCTTGGCCTGATCCGCGACCACGGTCTGACGGACCGCGTCAAATTATACTACAATACGTCGCAAGGCGACACCGCGCGCGTCCAGACCATCATCAGGACGGAATTCCCCGGCCAGCGAATAGATATGATTATCGACGACGCCTCGCATCAATACGAGCTCTCGCGAGCAAGCTTCGAGGCGTCCTTCCATTATCTCAAGAGCGATGGTCTCTATCTGATCGAAGATTGGGCCTGGGCTCATTGGGAGGAGCCCTATCAGACGCAGCAATGGACCGATATGCCCGCCCTCACCAATCTGATCTTCGAGCTCGTCATGCTCTGTGGGAGCCGGCCCGATATCATTTCGGAAATGAGCGTTCAGAAGGCGATAGCCATTTTCCGCAAGGGCGAACAAGAGGTCGGAAACTTCAGCCTGTCAAAGCTCTACCGTCATCGCAACAGGTGGACCCCCGCACTGTGACGATGCGCCCGGCTCTTGCCGGAGAGCACACGAGCTCGATCGCTTCCCCCACAACGCGTCATGCCCGGCCTTGCGCCGGGCATTCACGTCTTGGCCGCATAAAAAGATGTTCGAGGCCGGGCTGACGCCGCTTATCCAGGAGATCGCCGACGAGAAGCAGACCATCGTCAACATGGTCGCAGCAAGGCTCGGCGTCGCCATCGTGCCGCGCTGGACCGCACGGATGGCGATATCCGGCGTCCGCTTTGTGCCGCTCCGCCTGAAGCGCGGCAGCAGCGCCTGCCGCCTGCCGCTCGCCGCCGCCTGGCTGAAAGGCTCCCGCGATCCGGTCCGCGACCAGGTGATCGCGGTGCTTGAGGCAAGGTTGAAGAGTTACGCGCGCGAGGCGTGAGGCTGCCTCGTTGCGTGATGCCTCGACGGCCGACGAATGATTTTGGCCGGTTGACCTAGGTCAACGCGACCTGCGCCGGCCGGGTGAGCGTGTCCGGCATGGCGAAGCGTCAGGACTGGGTCATGATCGCAGGGTGCGTCGCTACCGCTTTGGCGGTGGTGGCGCTCGTCGCCCTTTTCTCTGCCTGAGCTGTGTCGCCCCGTAGTGTTACGGGGTGTCCAGCTAGGTACCTGAGATAACTGGGTAATTCCCAAAGCTCGAACACCGGTGGCACAAACTGCACTGGCTTGCCGAGTTCCTCCCGGCATAGCTTCCCCTTCCAACGTAGGGCGGCGTTATGGGCAACCTACTTTACAGCGTGTTTGTCGTGCTGATGGGGCTGAGCCCGGTCATCCTCGTGGCGATTGCCATGTTCATAAATTGAGGGCCGGAGCTGTGTCTTCCGGCGTGCCAACCACCAATCCATTCCGCTGGCGTGCTTAGTGAATCAATCCGCGATGCCTTAACCTGGTGAAAGGTTGGCGTCAGCGCGGGCGTGTACGCTCGCGCCCATGAATTGGGATCTGCTGTATTTCCGCCTCTCGCTCGTCTGGATGGCGATCACCGCTGCCATGCTGGTCTATGTGCTGGTCGCATAGGGCTGCCGCTCCGTCGCCGAAGCCTTCCGCCGGTATTTTCCGCACGTGCCAATCGGAAACATGCCGCCAGAATGCGAAGCTGCGTCACCATTAAAGCTTGTCATCGCCCGGCTCGACCGGGCGCCCAGTACGCCGCGGCCTCTCGGCTCAAGCACGACTGCCTCTGGAATACTGGATCACCCGCCAGCGCACGCCCGCGCGGGTGATGACACCGCGTGCTTGAATCTGCTCTACATCCCGTCATCCTGAGGTGCGAGCTCTTGCGAGCCTCGAAGGATGCACGGCCACCAGCCGGGCCGTCGCCCTTCGAGGCTCGCTCTGCTCGCACCTCAGGGTGACGGGATTGGCAGCCCTGGGTCTAGCTCACATAGACAAGCCGGTAGACAAACGACCTGCCCCCCGCAGCTCAAATCTCCCCGGTTTTGCGGGTCGGCCATGAGTTCCTCGTTTGTAGACTCGCGTTATGTTATAATATAACAGTCGTTCCATGGCGCATACGCACACCCACGAGCACCACCATCACGGCCACGCCCCCCACGGGCACAGCCACGCCCCGCACGCGCATCCGGCGCAGGCCGCGCACTGGTCGATCCTGCGCATGCCCGTGCCGGGCCGACTGCTCGCGGCGCTCGCGGTCAGTGCCTGCCTGTGGGCTGTCGTCTGGCTGGCGATGAGGTGAGACCGGTGGCTGCTCTTGTTACCTTCCGTGACGTCACGCTCGGTTATGACCGCCACCCGGCGGTGCACCATCTCAATGGCGCCGTCGAGGCCGGTGCGCTGCTCGCCGTGATCGGCCCGAACGGCGCCGGCAAGTCGACCCTGCTGCGCGGCATCGCCGGCGTGCTCAAGCCGCTGTCGGGCGTGATCGATCTCGACGGGCTGGATCATCGCGACATCGCCTATCTGCCGCAATCTGCAGACATCGACCGCAGCTTCCCGATCTCGGTGTTCGATTTCGTCGGCACCGGGTTGTGGCGCTCCACCGGCTTCTTCGGCGGCATCGGCAAGGCCGCGCGCGAGAAGATTTTGGCGGCGCTCGCCGCCGTCGGCCTCAACGGATTCGAAAACCGCCCGATCGGCACGCTGTCCGGCGGCCAGACCCAGCGCATGCTGTTCGCGCGCGTGCTGTTGCAGGACGCCCGGCTGATCGTGCTCGACGAGCCGTTCAACGCCATCGACGCCAAGACCACCGCCGACCTGCTGGCGCTGGTGAAGCGGTGGAACGGCGAGGGGCGCACCGTGCTGGCGGCGCTGCATGACCTCGACATGGTGCGCAACAATTTCCCGGAGACGCTGCTGCTGGCGCGCGGCCCGGTCGAATGGGGACCGACCGCCGAGGCGCTGACGGCGGACAATCTGATGGTCGCAATGCGGATGTGCGAGGCGTTCGACGATAGCGCCGCGGCCTGCGCCGCCGATCCACGCTCGCGGGCCGCCTGACGCCGATGCTATCCGACGCGCTGGTCACGCCCTTCACCGAATTCGAGTTCATGCGCCGCGCGCTGGCGGCGGTGATCGCGCTGTCGCTCGGCGGTGCGCCGATCGGCGTGTTCCTGATGCTGCGGCGGATGAGCCTGGTCGGCGACGCCATGGCGCATGCGATCCTGCCGGGGGCGGCGATCGGCTTCCTGCTGTCAGGGCTCAACCTGTTCGCGATGACGACCGGCGGCCTGATCGCGGGCTTTGCCGTAGCGCTGCTCGCCGGCCTCGTCGCCCGCACCACCGAGTTGAAGGAGGATGCCTCGCTTGCGACCTTCTATCTGGTCTCGCTCGCGCTCGGCGTCACGATTGTTTCGATCAAGGGCACCAATATCGACCTGCTGCACGTGCTGTTCGGCAACATCCTGGCGATGGACGACCAGACCCTGCTGGTGATCGCGTTCAACGCCACCCTCACGCTCCTGGTGCTCGCGGTCATCTATCGCCCGCTGGTGATCGAATGCGTCGATCCGGTATTCCTGCGCACCGTGAGCCGGGCCGGCGCGCCGGCGCATCTCGCCTTCCTCGCGCTGGTCGTGGTCAACCTCGTCAACGGCTTCCACGCGCTCGGCACGCTGCTCGGAGTCGGACTGATGATCCTGCCCGCGGGCATTGCGCGGTTCTGGTCGCGCGACATCACCACCATGATCTGCATCGCGGTGGTGAGCGCGATGCTGTCGGGCTATGCCGGACTGGTGCTGTCGTACCAGACCCGGATTCCATCCGGCCCCGCGATCATCCTGGTCGCGGCGGGGCTGTATATTGTGTCGCTGCTGTTCGGTAATGTCAGCGGCCTGGTGCGGCAGCTGTTTCCCGGCCGCCATCTCGAGGCGTGAGTACGATGCGGCGATTGTTCGGTTTGATTGGTCTGGCGCTGCTGCTGGCGAGTGGACCGGCGCGCGCCGCCGAGCGCATCAATGTCGTCGCGAGCTTCTCGATCCTCGCCGACATGGTGCGCAATGTCGGCGGCAATAATGTCGACGTGACGGCGCTGGTCGGGCCCGACGGCGACGCGCATGTCTACGCGCCGACGCCGGCGGATGCCAAGAAGGTCGCCGACGCCAAGCTCGTGGTGATCAATGGTCTCGGCTTCGAGGGCTGGATGCCGCGGCTGCTGCAGGCCTCGGGCAGCAAGGCGCCGGTCGCGGTGGCGACCAAGGGGATCATGCCACGAAAGATGGGCGGGCATGACGATCCGCATGCCTGGCAATCCGTGGCCAATGCGAAGATCTACGTCGTCAATATTCGCGACGGGCTGATCGCCGCGGCCCCCGACCACACAGCCATCTTCAAGGCCAATGCCGACGCCTATCTGGCCAAGCTCGAGGCGCTCGACCGCGAGGTGCATGAGGCGGTGGCGAAAGTGCCGGAGGCGCGGCGCAAGGTGATCTCGACCCATGGCGCCTTCGGCTATTTCGCCGACGCCTACGGCGTCACGTTCTTCTCGCCGCTCAGCGTGTCCACGGATTCCGAGCCCAGCGCGCGCGATATCGCCGCCATCATCGCCCAGATCAAGGTTGCGAAAATTCCGGCAGTTTTTCTCGAAAATATCAGCGATCCCCGCCTGATCGAGCGGATCGCGGCCGAGACCGGCGCCCGGGTCGGCGGCACCCTGTATTCGGACGGTTTGACGGCCGAAAAGGGCGATGCACCCACTTACATTGATATGGTCAGGCACAATATAAAGGCCCTGATCAGCGCGCTCGCCGAGTAGGGCAGGGGCCTCCCTGCCTGGATTGAGCGCGGCCCCAAGTTCCTTCGGAGTTGTTATGGCTGAAGCTTCGCAAAAAATTCCTGTGACCGTGCTGACGGGCTATCTCGGCGCCGGCAAGACCACGCTGTTGAACCGCATCCTGTCGGAAAACCACGGCAAGAAATACGCCGTCATCGTCAACGAATTCGGCGAGATCGGCATCGACAACGACCTCATTATCGGCGCCGATGAGGAAGTGTTCGAGATGAACAATGGCTGCGTCTGCTGCACGGTGCGCGGCGACCTCGTCCGCATCATGGACGGCCTGATGAAGCGCAAGGGCAAGTTCGACGCCATCATCGTCGAGACCACCGGCCTTGCCGATCCCGCGCCGGTCGCGCAGACCTTCTTCGTCGACGAGGACGTGCAGAAGAACGCCCGGCTCGACGCGGTCGTGACCGTCGCCGATGCCAAATGGCTGAGTGACCGCCTCAAGGACGCGCCGGAAGCCAAGAACCAGATCGCGTTCGCCGACGTCATCGTGCTGAACAAGACCGACCTGGTCTCCAAGCCCGAGCTCGCCGAGGTCGAAGCCCGCATCCGCGGCATCAATCCCTATGCCAAGCTGCACCGCACCGAGCGTTGCCAGGTCGGGCTGACCGACGTGCTGGAGCGCGGCGCGTTCGATCTCGACCGCATCCTGGAGATCGAGCCGGATTTCCTCGAGGCCGGCGACGATCACGACCATGATCACGATCATCATCACCATGATCATAATCACCACCACCATGATCACGAGCACGGCCATGCCGGGTTGAAGCATTATCACGACGAGGACATGCAATCGCTGTCGCTGCGTTCGGAGAAGCCGCTCGACCCGACCAAGTTCATGCCCTGGCTGCAGCAGCTCGTCGCCACCGAGGGCCAGAAGATCCTGCGCTCGAAGGGCATCCTCGCCTTCACCGGCGATGACGACCGCTACGTGTTCCAGGGCGTCCACATGATGCTGGAGGGCGACCATCAGCGGAAATGGAAGGACGGCGAGAAGCGCGAGAGCCGCGTCGTGTTCATCGGTCGCGAACTGCCCGAGCAGGCGATCCGCGACGGCTTCGAGCAGTGCATCACCACGTGATGAAAGAGTTCGATCCGGGCGAGGCCCCTTCTTCCATCGTTTCGATCACCGACCGCGTCAAGCCGCTGCCGCTCGGCGCGGCGGTGAGCTCGGTGCATTTCCTCGGCGACCGCGCGTTCTTCGTCGGCTCCGAGGAGGGCGTTGCGATCGCGACCGCCGACGGCGAGATCACGCGGACGCAGACGCATTTCGGCGCCATCCTGTGCGCCGCCTCCGACGGTAAGCGGCTCGTCACCGGCGGTGACGACGGCAAGCTGATCGCGATCGACGCCAAGGGCGAGACCTCTGTCATTGCGACCGACGCCAAGCGGCGCTGGATCGACAACGTCGCCCTGCACAGCGACGGCACGCTGGCATGGTCGGCGGGCAAGACCGCGTTCGTGCGCAATCCGAAGGGCGAGGAAAAAACCTTCGAGGTACCGTCGACCGTCGGCGGGCTAGCCTTTGCGCCGAAGGGCCTGCGGCTTGCGATCGCGCATTACAACGGCGTGACCTTGTGGTTTCCCAACATGGCGGCCAATCCGGAGTTTCTGGAATGGGCCGGCTCGCATCTCGCCGTCATGTTCAGCCCGGACAACAAATTCCTCGTCACCGCGATGCACGAGCCCGCGATGCATGGCTGGCGGCTCGCCGACAACCGGCATATGCGGATGAGCGGCTATCCCGGCCGCGTGCGCTCGATGTCATGGAGCGTCGGCGGCAAGGGGCTCGCGACCTCGGGCGCCGACACCGTGATCGTCTGGCCGTTCACCAGCAAGGACGGCCCGATGGGCAAGGAGCCGGCGATGCTGGCGCCGATGCCGGCGCGGGTCGCCGTGGTCGCCTGCCATCCGAAGAACGACATCATGGCGGTCGGCTATGCCGACGGCACCGTGCTGATGGTCCGCCTCGAGGACGGCGCCGAGATCCTGGTGCGCCGGAACGCCGGCACGGCGGTGTCGGCGCTCGGATGGAATGCCAAGGGCACGCTGCTCGCCTTCGGCACGGAAGATTGTGACGCGGGCATCGTGGAAATGTAAGAGATCGCGGCAGACGAAGCGTTTTCGAGCGAAGTGAGTACCGGTTCGCATGAAGAAAACGCGTCAAAAGACGAAGCTCGCGCCGGGGCCGCAGCGTCATGCGATTTCTCACCACGTTCCAGCTCGCCGACTTCATCGACACGCTGGTCAGCCTGACCACGGCCTTTGTATTCGGCACCCTGATCGGCGCTGAGCGGCAGTACCGACAGCGCACCGCGGGTCTGCGCACCAATGTGCTGGTCGCGGTCGGCGCTGCCGCCTTCGTCGACCTCGCGATGCATCTGGCCGGCGCCGACGGCGCGGTGCGGGTGATCGCCTATGTGGTGTCGGGGATCGGCTTCCTCGGCGCCGGCGTCATCATGAAGCAGGGCATGGACGTGCGCGGCCTCAACACCGCGGCCACGCTATGGGCCTCGGCCGCGGTCGGCTCCTGCGCCGGTGCCGACCTCGTGGCGCAGGCGGCGGCGCTGACCGTGTTCGTGATCGCCGGCAACACGCTGCTGCGTCCGCTGGTCAACGCCATCAACCGCATCCCGCTGAACGAGAAGGCCTCGGAGGCGACCTACTACTTCAAGCTCGCGGTCACTCCCGAGGCATTGCCCGACATGCGCGACCGCCTGGTCGAGAAGCTGGAGGCAGCGAACTACCCTGTTGCCGATGTCGACGTGGTCGAGGCCGGCGACGACTTCCTCGAGATCGTGGCGACGCTGGTCTCGACCGCGGTCGAACCCAACGAGTTGAATGCCGTGGTGGTCGACCTGCAGCATCAGCCCGGCGTGCGGCACGCGACCTGGGAGGTCAGCACCACGGATTGAGCCGAGGTTCCCGCAGGCACCGCTTCGGAACCATGCCGTGGCGGGATCGTTGACCCCGCGGACAAGGCGCAGGTGAACGAGATGGCTGTGGATCGGACCAGGTTGCGAATCGACATGCTGATCGCCTCGACGCTGGTGGCAGCGGGCGTTGCGATCGCGGTGCTTTCGCTGCACGCGATCAATGCCGCTCCGCCGCAGGAGATCGCGCAGGCGACCCAGCCGCTGCAACCGACGCCGACGCCCGAGCCGCAGCAGACGGCGCCGCCGGCCGAGTCGAAGCCGGGCGGCGAGCGGCCGACCACGCCGGCGCCGCAGCCCGCGCGTCCCGACGATGAGGCACGGAAGTCCGGCGCCAAGCCGGTGCTGCCGCCCGCGCCCGCGGAGAAGACCGCGCCGCCGATCGAGAAAAAGTAAGCGCGCCGCGGCCCGCATTGTGACGCGGATTTGACGGACGCTGCCGATTATACGGTCTCGCCTCCGCCGCCGGCGCCCTCCATAATCTGTCGTCTCGCCAACGACAGATGGGGCCTGCCATGAAGATCGAGGACGTCCGGCGCACCGCCTATTCGATGCCGCTCACCAACCCGTCGTTTCCGCCGGGCCCCTACCGGTTCTTCGACCGCGAATATTTCATCATCACCTACAAGACCGACCCGGAAGCGCTCGCCGCCGTGGTGCCGGAGCCGCTCGAGGTCGCCGAGCCTGTCGTGAAGTACGAGTTCATCCGCATGCCGGACTCGACCGGCTTCGGCGACTACACCGAGACCGGGCAGGTGATCCCGGTGCGCTTCAGGGGCGAGGAGGGCGCCTACACCCACGCGATGTATCTCGACGACGAAGGCCCGATCGCCGGCGGCCGCGAGCTGTGGGGATTTCCGAAGAAGCTCGCAAAGCCCAAGATCGAGGTCGAGAGCGATGTGCTGGTCGGCTCGCTGCATTACGGCTCGGTGCTCTGCGCCTCCGCCACCATGGGCTACAAGCATCGCAGGGTCGATCACGACACCGTCTTGAAGTCGATGACGGCGCCGAACTTCATTCTGAAGATCATCCCGCATGTCGACGGCAGCCCGCGGATCTGCGAGCTGGTGCGGTTTCATCTGGAAGACATCACGCTGAAGGAGGCCTGGACCGGCCCCGCCGCGCTCGGCCTGTTTCCGCACGCGCTGTGCGACGTCGCCCGCCTGCCGGTGCGCGAGGTGGTCTCGGCGCTGCATTTCAAGGCAGACCTGACCCTCGGCCTCGGCTCGGTCGCGTTCGACTACATGGCGAGATGACGAAGTCATTCCGGGGCAGCGATAAACCATGGTGCGCACTCGCGCACCTGCGAATCTCGCGCAACAATTTCGAGATCCCGGGTCTGCGCGCCGAAGCGCGCATCCCGGGATGACCTTTCGGGTCAGCGCACCAGAATATTCTTGAACTGCCAGGGATCGCTGGTGTCGATGTCTTCCGGAAACAGTCCCGGACGATCCGTCAGCGGGGTCCAGTCGGTGTAGAAACCCTTCACCGGGCCGAGATACGGCAGCTGAATTTCCAAGAGACGATCGAAGTCCATCTCGTCGGCCTCGACGATGCCTTCGTTCGGGTTTTCCAGCGCCCACACCATGCCGCCGAGCACGGCGGACGTCACCTGCAGGCCGGTGGCGTTCTGATAGGGCGCGAGCTTGCGGGTCTCCTCGATGGAGAGCTGCGAGCCGTACCAGTAGGCATTGTTGTCATGGCCGAACAGCAGCACGCCGAGCTCGTCGATGCCGTCGACGATCTCGTTCTCATCGAGGATGTGGTGCTTTTCCTGCATCTTCGCTGCGCGGCCGAACATTTCATGCAGCGACAGCACGGCGTCATCGGCCGGGTGATAGGCATAGTGGCAGGTCGGCCGATAGATCGCCGTGCCCGATGCGTCACGCACCGTGAAGTAATCGGCGATCGAGATCGACTCGTTGTGGGTGACGAGGAAGCCATACTGCGCGCCGCGGGTCGGGCACCAGGTGCGCACGCGCGTGTTGGCGCCGGGCTGCATCAGATAGATGGCGGCGCCGCAGCCGGCTTCGTGGGTGTGCGCATTCTCGGGCATCCATTTCTCATGGGTGCCCCAGCCGAGTTCGGACGGCTGCACGCCTTCCGACAGGAAACCTTCCACCGACCAGGTGTTGACGAAGACGTCAGGCTCCTTCGGCGATTTGGAGCGCTGGGTGTCGCGTTCGGCGATGTGGATGCCCTTCACGCCGGCCTGTCGCATCAAGTCCGCCCATTCGGCCTTGGTCTTCGGCTTCGGGGCATTGAGCTTCAGATCCGCGGCGACGTTGAGCAGCGCCTGCTTGACGAAGAATGAGACCATGCCGGGATTGGCGCCACAGCAGGAGACGGCCGTCGTCGAGCCTGCGGGGCGCGCCTTCTTGGCGGCCAGCGTCACTTCGCGAAGCGCGTAGTTGGAGCGCGCTTCCGGGCCCTTCGACGAATCGAAATAGAAGCCGAGCCAGGGCTCGTTGACGGTGTCGATGTAGAGAGCGCCGAGTTCGTTGCAGAGCTCCATGATGTCGGTCGAGCCGGTATCGACCGACAGATTGACGCAAAAGCCCTGGCCGCCGCCTTCAGTGAGCAGCGGGCTCAGCAGGTCGCGATAATTGTCCTTGGTCACGGCCTTCTGGATGAATTTGACGTTGTGCTTCTCGCAATGCGCCTTGCGGCCCTCGTCCTTGGGGTCGATCACGGTGACGCGCGACTTGTCGTAGTCGAGATGCCGCTCGATCAAAGGCAGCGTGCCTTTGCCGATCGAGCCGAAGCCGATCATGACAATGGGACCTGTGATCTTCGCGTAGATCTGCGAGGCGGGGCTCATCATTTTCTCCAGGAGAGTGCCTAGCGGCGGACAGAGTGGATCAGGGGGTGCGACGCTTCGCGGTGACTTCGATCTCGACCTTCATCTCGGGCTTGTAGAGCCCCGCGACGATCAGCATCGTTGCGGCCGGGCGGATGTCGCCGAGGACCTCGCCACAGACCGCGAAATGGGCATCCAC
Organism: Bradyrhizobium sp. USDA 4538; assembly: GCF_024171045.1. NCBI lineage: Bacteria > Pseudomonadati > Pseudomonadota > Alphaproteobacteria > Hyphomicrobiales > Nitrobacteraceae > Bradyrhizobium > Bradyrhizobium sp. USDA 4538. The sequence goes on along the minus strand of NZ_JALJZE010000001.1, from coordinate 2,636,937 downwards.
GTCACGGGCGTCGGTGAGGTAGTAGGTCGCGCGGACGATGTCGGCCATCGCAAAGCCTCCCTCCTTGAGGGCGGCCTCGATGGTCTTGAAGCAGTTCCGTGACTGGCTCGTGACATCTGCCGGCATGGTCATCGTGGCGTAGTCATAGCCGGTGGTTCCTGCGACGAAGGCGAAGTCGCCATCGATCACGGCACGGCTGTAGCCGGCGGTCTTCTCAAAGGGCGAGCCGGTGGAAATCAGGCGGCGGGACATGTTGGACCTCGACTGAAAATGGCTTTGCGCGGGGTTTACGGGCATTTTCGGCGCCCGCGCAACCCCTTGGTTCAGGCCTGGCGCGGGCGGCGTTAGCGGGACTGCTGCGTGGCGTCCGGCGGCGATGGCGGCGTGCCGGTCCAGCGCCGGACCAGGATATCCCTGACGATCATCACCGAGATCAGAATAAGCATGACCGTGGTGACGAGGCCGCGCCAACGCGGGCGCGCGCCATCGGTGATGGGAAGGTGCTCCGACATGGCGGCCCGCCTTACGCCGCGTGCGGCACGGCGAGCGGTGCCTTCCGGGTCCGGGATCGCGTCCGCGATGCCTTGGCCTCGGGCAGCGGCGCGCCGGTCGGCGTGATCATGCCCCAGGCGCCATCCAGCGCGCCCGCGACAAGCTCGACGCCGAGCAGCCGCTCGCGCTCGAATGTGCCCGGCAGCGACAACTCGCCGGTCTTGGCCGCGGTGAAGCCGAAGCGGGCGTAGTAGGGCGCATCGCCAAGCAGGATCACGGCGCCGTGGCCGCGCGCCTTGGCGACCGCCAGCGCACGCTGCATCAGCGCGGCGCCGACGCCGAGGCCGCGGCAGTCGTCATCGACTGCCAGCGGCCCCAGCATCAGCGCGCTGCGGCCCCCCGCGCTGACGTGCCACGACCGCACGGTTCCAACCAGCCGGCCGTCCTGGCGCACGGCCGCAAGGCTCAGGCCTTCGGCGGGCGCGCGTCCGTCGCGCAGGCGCTGGCAGGTGCGCGTATGGCGATTACAGCCAAAGCAGGCATCCAGCAGCGCTTCGCGTGCGACGACGTCCGAGCCACGCTCCGCACGGATCGCGAACGGGGCGGCATCTCGGATGAGGGCAACGGGGGTGTTCCGTTTTGCAGTCATGGCACGTCAGTCCCCGCTTGCAACGGCATGTCGTACGCCGCGGCAAGCGTCGTTCAGGAAAATCAAAAATGATCGGGGAGGAGCCGGCGGGGCCGGCTCCCGGTTTATCAGGCCTCGAAAAGGAGGCGGGTCAGATGTGGTAGGTCTTCAGCGGCGGAATGCCGTTGAACGCCACCGACGAGTAGGTCGACGTATAGGCGCCGGTGCCTTCGATCAGCAGCTTGTCGCCGATCTCGAGCGTCACCGGGAGCGGATACGGCAGCTTCTCGTACAGCACGTCGGCGCTGTCGCAGGTCGGGCCCGCGAGCACGCACGGCGTCATGTCCGCCCCGTCATGCGGGGTGCGGATGGCGTAGCGGATCGACTCGTCCATCGTCTCGGCGAGACCGCCGAACTTGCCGATGTCGAGATAGACCCAGCGCACCTCGTCCTCGTCGCTCTTCTTCGAGATCAGAACGACTTCGGTCTCGATGATTCCAGCATTGCCGACCATGCCGCGGCCCGGCTCGATGATCGTCTCCGGAATCTGGTTGCCGAAATGCTTGCGCAGCGCGCGGAAGATCGACCGGCCATATTGCAGGACCGGAGGAACGTCCTTGAGGTACTTGGTCGGGAAGCCGCCGCCCATGTTGACCATGGTGAGGTTGATCCCGCGCTCGGCGCAGTCACGGAACACGGTCGACGCCATCGCGAGCGCGCGGTCCCACGCCTTCACCTTGCGCTGCTGCGAGCCGACATGGAACGAGATGCCGCACGGCTCCAGGCCCAGGCGCTTGGCGAGGTCGAGCACGTCGACCGCCATCTCCGGGTCGCAGCCGAACTTGCGCGACAGCGGCCACTCGGCGCCGGCGCAGTCATAGAGGATGCGGCAGAACACCTTGGCGCCGGGGGCGGCGCGGGCGATCTTCTCGACCTCGGCGGCGCAATCGACCGCGAACAGGCGAATGCCGAGCGCGAAGGCACGCGCGATGTCGCGCTCCTTCTTGATCGTGTTGCCAAAGGAGATGCGGTCCGGCGTCGCACCGGCGGCCAGCGCCATCTCGATCTCCGCAACTGTCGCGGTGTCGAAGCAGGAGCCGAGCGAGGCCAGCAGCGACAGCACTTCGGGCGCAGGATTGGCCTTCACCGCGTAGAACACGCGGCTGTCCGGCAGCACCTTGGCGAAGGTCTGGTAATTGTCGCGCACGACTTCGAGGTCGACGACGAGGCACGGCTCGGTGTCGAGTCCATCCTGGCGGCGGTGGCGCAGGAATTCCTGGATACGTTCAGTCATGGCACTCTCCAACGGCCCCAGCGACGGGATCCGCATCAACGTGACGTCGGGTAAGAGCGCTTCGGCCACATCGCGCGATGGAGGCGCGTTGAGGCCAAGAGACTCAAACCAGACTGTGCTGCCGTGGATTGGTTGGGAGAGTTTCCCGCCCGATCACCTGGCAATGAAGGACAAGCCTTTTCAGTAGCCCGGGCCGGCGTTGGACCGCCGGTAGAGACCAAAAAAGCCCGATCCGTCGTTGCTTTAAGTCGCGTCCCCCGTTGAGAGCGGGGTGCGCCGGTTCGCCTCCGGCTGCCAGTCACGGTTGCAAAGAGTGGTGAGACCTTCAACGGCATCCCTGGAGAGAGATGCTGGTCGCCTCGTGTCCTGATGGACGTAAGCGACCCTCGGTTCTTCCACCCCTTGGCGGCTGTCCGGCCTCTTGTCCGGATACCTACCGACTGACACACGACCACAGGCACGTGCGAAATTGGGCAAGGCAGGAAATAAGTCTTTTGACTTCGTGGCGCAAGAATTTTTTTGCGATAGCGGCAAATTTCCCTAACGCGTGCTTGCGATGTCGCGCGCAGCACGCGTCGGACGCGCTGAAGATGAACGGCTGTTAAGAATGACTAACGAAGCGTGTGTGCGTTTTAGCCTTGTGCCGCAGTGCTTTCTTGAATCGCTCAAACTCACGCGCGACGCGTGAACGGCTCGACGCGCTGAGCTGCGCGGATGAAGGCGATCATGATCAGCACGCCGATGCCGAACAGCACCGCCTGCAGGATGTGCGCGGCGACGTCGTCGAGCCCGAGCAGAATCGCGAGCGCCCAGCCGCCGGCGAACGCCGCGCCGAACACTTCTGCGCCGATCAGGATCGCCGCCGAGATCACGGTGATGACGCTTGGCCAGGCGATGGTGCGGTTGCCTGAGGTGGAGGGCTGCATGGTCATGAAATAGGTCCTGTTCAGGGGGCGCAATCTCTCCGAAAAGTGCCCATCTATCAAGCGCAAAAGGCCCAAAAATGCCGTATCGCGTGATATAGATTGGGCAGCATTTTCAAGGCGAAAAACGGGACATTCGATGTCAGAAACCAGCGCAGACGCCAAGGCTCAGGCTCTTGCCAACCCCCTCCTGAAGGCATGGCAGACGCCGCTCGAGACGCCGCCGTTCGCCGAGATCAAGCCGGAGCATTTCCTGCCCGCCTTCGAGCAGGCCTTCGCCGATCATTCCGCGGAAGTGACTGCGATCACCCACGATCCGGCGCTGCCCGACTTCGACAACACCATCACTGCGCTGGAGCGCTCCGGCAAGCTGCTGTCGAAGGTCTCGGCGGTGTTCTACGACCTGGTCTCGGCGCATTCGAGCCCGGCGATCCTGGAGATCGACAAGGAGGTGTCGCCCCGGATGGCGCGGCACTGGAATCCGATCATGATGAACGCTGTGCTGTTTGGCCGCATCGCCATGCTGCACGAGAAGCGCGCCTCCCTCGGCCTGACTGGCGAGCAGATGCGGCTGCTGGAACGTACCTACACCCGCTTCCGCCGCTCCGGCGCCGGCCTCGACGATGCGGCAAAGGCCCGCATGGCCGAGATTAACGAGCGCCTCGCCCATCTCGGCACCTCGTTCAGCCATCATCTGCTCGGCGACGAGCAGGAGTGGTTCATGGAGCTCGGCGAGGCCGACCGCGCCGGCCTCTCCGACACATTTGTGGCGGCTGCCAAGGCTGCGGCGGAAGAGCGCGGCATGCAAGGCAAGGCGATCGTGACGCTGTCGCGCTCCTCGGTCGAGCCGTTCCTGCAGAGCTCGTCGCGGCGCGACCTGCGCGAGAAGGTCTACAAGGCCTTCACGGCGCGCGGCGACAATGGCAACGCCAACGACAACAACGCGACCATCGTGGAGATCCTCAGGCTGCGCGAGGAGACCGCCAAGATCCTGGGCTTCCCCACCTACGCCGCCTACCGCCTCGAGGATTCCATGGCCAAGACGCCGGAGGCCGTACGCGGCCTCTTGGAGCGGGTCTGGAAGCCGGCGCGAGCACGGGCGCTCGCCGACCGCGACGCGCTGCAGGCGCTGATCGCGGAGGAGGGCGGCAATTTCACCCTGACGTCCTGGGACTGGCGCTATTACGCCGAGAAGCTGCGCCAGCGCCGCGCCAATTTCGACGATTCCGCGATCAAGCCCTATCTGGTGCTCGACCACATGATCGAGGCTGCGTTCGACTGCGCCACCCGCCTGTTCGGCGTCACCTTCGAGGAGCGCAAGGATATCCCGGTGTGGCACCCGGACGTCCGGGTCTGGGAGGTCAAGGGCCGCGACGGCCAGCACAAGGCGCTGTTCTACGGCGACTACTTCGCGCGGCCCTCGAAGCGCTCCGGCGCCTGGATGACCTCGCTGCGCGACCAGCAGAAGCTCGACGGTGCCGTCGCGCCGCTGGTCATCAATGTCTGCAACTTCGCCAAGGGCGCCGATGGCGCGCCGTCGCTGCTGTCGCCCGACGACGCGCGGACCCTGTTCCACGAGTTCGGCCATGGCCTGCACGGCATGCTGTCCAACGTGACCTATCCGTCACTGTCCGGAACCAGCGTGTTCACCGACTTCGTCGAGCTGCCCTCGCAGCTCTATGAGCACTGGCAGGAGCGGCCCGAGGTGCTGCAGCGCTTCGCCCGCCACTACCAGACCGGGGAGGCGCTCCCGGACGATTTGCTCAAGCGCTTCCTCGCCGCGCGCAAGTTCAACCAGGGCTTTGCCACCGTGGAGTTCGTCTCCTCGGCGCTGGTCGACCTCGAATTCCACACCCAGCCGGCGGCGGCGAGCTGGGATGTCCGCGCCTTCGAACAGAAGGAGCTCGAGAAGATCGGCATGCCCGCCGAAATCTCGCTGCGGCACCGGCCGACCCAGTTCGGCCATATCTTCTCCGGCGACCACTATGCGTCGGGCTACTACAGCTACATGTGGTCGGAGGTGATGGACGCCGACGCCTTCGGCGCCTTCGAGGAGGCCGGCGACATCTTCGATCCCGCGACCGCCAAGCGGCTGCATGACGACATCTATTCGTCGGGCGGCTCGCGCGATCCGGAGGAGGCCTATGTCGCCTTCCGCGGCCGCGAGCCCGAGCCGGACGCGCTGCTGCGCCGCCGTGGCCTGCTCGAAACGCCTGAGGCGGCCTGAGGTGCGGCCGTCGTTGAACCGGCTGATCGGCTGGCTCGTGCTTGCGGTGTCCGTCGTGCTCGGCACGGCGGCCGCCGAGGCCCATCCGCATGTCTGGATCGTCGCCAGGAGCGAGCTGATCTACGCGCCCGACGGCAACATCACGGGGGTCCGGCACGCCTGGACGTTTGACGACATGTTCTCGACCTACGCGCTGCAGGGCATCGAGACCAAGGTGAAGGGCGCCTACAGCCGCGAGGAGCTGGCGCCGCTGGCGCAGACCAATGTCGAATCGCTGAAGGAATACGCCTACTTCACCTTCGCCAAGGGCGACGGCAAGAAGCAGAAGTTCACCGAGCCGGTCGACTATTTCCTCGAATACAAGGATTCGGCGCTGACGCTGCACTTCACCTTGCCGGTGAAGACGCCGTTCAAGGCCAGGCAGCTCGCGCTCGAAGTGTTCGACCCGACCTATTTCATCGACTTCCAGTATGCCGAGAAGGAGCCGGTCAAGCTGGTCGGCGCCGCGGCGGGCTGCAAGATGCAGTTCGAACGGCCGAATAGCGACGGCACCGCAGCCGCGCAGAAGCTCGGCGAGCAGACCTTTCTCGACGGCGGCAACGGCAATTTCGGCATGATGTTCGCCAACAAGGTCTCGGTGGAGTGCCCATGACGCCGACCGTCTCGCGCATGACGCGCGGCCTCGTCGTCACAGCCGCCGTGGTCGCTGCAATAGCATTGCTTGATGGCGCCGTTCATGCGCTGCTGGCGCAAAATCCGTTCGGCGCGCCGCGCGCGGCGGAGCCGCAGGGCGGCCTGGTCGGCTGGCTGCTGGCGAAACAGTCGGAGTTTTACCGCGAGATCTCCCAGACCATCCGCGCCGCGAAATCCGACGGTTCGGCGGTCTGGACGCTGCTTGCGATCTCCTTTGCCTACGGAATCTTCCATGCCGCCGGCCCCGGCCACGGCAAGGCGGTGATCTCGTCCTACATGGTCGCCAATCGCGAGACCGCGCGGCGCGGCATCGTGCTGTCGTTCGCCTCGGCGCTGATGCAGTCGGTGGTCGCCGTTCTGATCGTGGGCATCTGTGCCTGGCTGCTCAACGCGACCGCGAAGACGATGTGCGGGGCGGAGAAGGCGATCGAGATCGCAAGCTACGCGCTGATCGCGGCGTTCGGCGCCCGGCTGGTGTGGGTCAAGGGCGGCAGCTTCTTCCGCGCCCTGCAGGCGCCGCGGCCGGCGCTGGCGATGGCCGGCGCGCATCATCACGACCACCATGATCACGATCACCACGACCACCGCCATGATCACCATCACCGTCACGCGCATGACGATCACGGGCATCATCATGATCACGGTCACGATCACGGGCATGACGCGCAGCACGTCCGTGACGAGCATTGCGGCCATTCGCACGGGCCGACGCCGGCCGAGCTCGCCGGTCCCGGCGGCTGGCGGCGGGGGCTCGGCGCGATCCTCACGGTCGGGATCCGGCCCTGCTCGGGCGCGATCCTGGTGCTGGTGTTCGCGCTGGCGCAGGGCCTGTTCTGGGCCGGCATTGCCGCGACCTTCGTGATGGGGCTCGGCACCGCCATCACGGTGGCGGCGATCGCGCTGGTCGCGGTGTCGGCGCGCGGCGTGGCCGAGCGGCTGAGCGCGGCGCGCGACGGCGGCGGCATGGTGATCATGCGCGGCCTGGAGTTCGCCGCCGCGGGCCTCGTGCTGCTGTTCGGGCTCGGGCTATTGTTCGGCTACGTCGCGGCCGAGCGCGCGACGTGCCTTTGAAGTCACCTCGCCCCGCTTGCGGGGAGAGGTCGAAATTCGCGTGCGCGAATTTCGGGTGAGGGGGAGTCTCCGCACGCTCGCTTCCATCGAATTTGCGGAGACGGCCCCTCACCCCAGCCCTCTCCCCGTAAGAACGGGGAGAGGGAGAAGAAACAGGCTCAACTCGTCAGATAGCCCCTGATCGCCGGCAGCAGGAAGATCGCGATGTTGATCGCGAAACCGATGCTCCAGAGGATCGAGCGCAGCGTCGGGCGGTTGCCGATATAAGTGAAGACGTAGGCGATCCGCACGATCAGGAACAGCACGGCAAGCTCGTCGATCAGCCGCAGCGGGCCGACGCGGAATTCGGCGAGCAGCACGGCGAAGGCGAAGAACGGGAAGGCTTCGATGCCGTTCTGGTGCGCGCCGAGCGCCCGCGAGCGGATCGGATCGTCGTAGAAGTCGGGATCGCGCGGTCTGGCATTGTCGAAGCTACGGAAGCCGGTCCACTTCACCGATACGATCGTCAGCAGCGAGAGCATCAGCGTCCCGAAGACGCACCATTCGGCGATCGTCATGGTTCCCCCTTATTCCGCACGGGAACGTAGCCAACCCGCACTCGGCTTGACAAGGTTGGAGCAACGCGCGAAGCCCAAAGCTCCCAGGCGAAGGATATCTAGCGCAAGGCCATGAGCACGGTGATCCCCTTCGAGAGCGCGAAGCCTGCCGGGGCGCCGAAGCCGGAACGCGTCGGCGTGCTGCTGGTCAATCTCGGCACGCCCGATACGGCGGATGCCGCCGGCGTGCGGGTCTACCTCAAGGAATTCCTGTCCGATCCGCGGGTGATCGAGGATCAGGGCCTGCTCTGGAAGCTGATCCTCAACGGCATCATCCTGCGGGTCCGTCCGGCCCGCAAGGCGCGCGACTATCTGAAGATCTGGAACACCGAGAAGAACGAGTCGCCGCTGAAGACCATCACGCGCTCGCAGGCCGACAAGCTGGCGGAGGCGATCGCCGATCACGACCACGTCGTGGTCGACTGGGCGATGCGCTACGGCAACCCTTCGATCAAGGAGCGCATCGAGGCGCTGGCGGCGCAGGGCTGCGGTCGGCTCCTGGTGGTGCCGCTCTATCCGCAATATTCCGCCGCGACGTCGGCGACCGTCTGCGACGAGGCGTTTCGCGTGCTGGCCGGCATGCGCGCGCAGCCGATCCTGCGGGTGACGCCGCCTTACTACGACGATCCCGACTACATCGAGGCGCTCGCGGTCTCGATCAATGCGCATCTCGCGGCATTGCCGTTCCAGCCCGAGATCATCGTCGCCTCGTTCCACGGCATGCCGAAGGAATATGTCGACAAGGGCGATCCGTATCAGGCGCAATGCATCGCCACGACCAATGCGCTGCGCAAGCGGCTCGGGCTCGATGCCGACAAGCTGATCCTCACCTTCCAGTCGCGCTTCGGCAAGGCCGAGTGGCTGCAGCCTTATACCGACAAGACCGTCGAGAAGCTGGCCAAGGACGGCGTGCGGCGCATTGCCGTGGTCACGCCCGGCTTCTCCGCCGATTGCCTGGAGACCCTGGAGGAGATCGCGCAGGAGAATGCCGAGATCTTCCGGCACAATGGCGGCGAGCAGTTTGCGGCAATCCCGTGCCTCAACGACAGTGACGGCGGCATGGACGTGATCCGCCAGCTCGTGCTGCGCGAGCTGCAAGGCTGGATCTAAGGAGGCTGGATTTGATTGTTAACGATCCGTGACACCTGGCACGGGCATTCGTTGGCATCTGGTCATCCGACAGCAGCTTCCTATGTGCTAGGGAGAACAACAGCCGGCTGAACCGGCGGAGCGGTCCTGCCGACCAATGCACGACCGTGACTGGCGACGGTCTCGCCGGCCCTGGAGGACTTTATGACTGGCTTCGACGTTTTCGCGATCGCGTTTGTTCTTCTCGTCATCGTTACGCTGTTCGCCGGGATCAAGACCGTTCCGCAGGGTTTTGACTGGACCATCGAGCGGTTCGGCAAATACACCCGCACGCTGTCGCCCGGCCTCAATCTGATCGTGCCGTATTTCGACCGCATCGGGCGCAAGATCAACATGATGGAGCAGGTGATCGACATCCCCGAGCAGGAGGTGATCACCAAGGACAACGCCACCGTGACGGTGGACGGCGTCGCGTTCTATCAGGTGTTCGATGCCGCCAAGGCGAGCTACGAGGTCGCCAATCTCAACCAGGCGATCACCGTCCTGACCATGACCAACATCCGCTCGGTGATGGGCTCGATGGATCTCGACCAGGTGCTGTCGCATCGCGACGAGATCAACGAACGCCTGCTGCGCGTGGTCGACGCCGCGGTGTCGCCCTGGGGCGTCAAGGTCAACCGCATCGAGATCAAGGACATCGTGCCGCCGGCCGACCTCGTCGAGGCGATGGGCCGGCAGATGAAGGCCGAGCGCGTCAAGCGCGCCGACATCTTGCAGGCCGAGGGCCAGCGGCAATCCGAAATCCTGCGCGCCGAGGGCGCCAAGCAGGGCCAGATCCTGCAGGCCGAGGGCCGCCGCGAGGCCGCCTTCCGCGATGCCGAGGCGCGCGAGCGGCTCGCCGAGGCCGAGGCCAAGGCGACCCAGATGGTGTCGGAATCGATCGCCAAGGGCGACGTCGCCGCGCTGAACTATTTCATCGCCGACAAGTACATCAAGGCGTTCGGCCAGCTCGCGGAATCGCCGAACCAGAAGGTCTTGATGCTGCCGATCGAAACCTCGAGCGTGCTCGGCTCTCTGGCCGGCATCGGCGAGATCGCCCGCGCCACCTTCGGCGAGAGTGCGGCGTCCGCTACGGCCGCAGCACGGCGTGGCGGCTCGGTGCCGCCGGCCGGCCCGACGGCGCCGCCTCCGGTGCCGCCGCAGCGGTGAGGGCGTGACGGCGTCGCGCCCGCAATGGTAGAGGTCACGTCATGGCCGAGATGTTTTCGACATTGGGTACCTGGAACTGGCTGATCTTCGGCTTCATCCTGATGGCGCTGGAGCTTGCGGCGCCCGGGGTTTTCCTGTTCTGGCTCGGGCTCGCGGCACTGCTGGTCGGCCTGCTGTCGTTCGCCTTCACGCCGTCCTGGCAGATACAGCTCCTGATGTTCGCAGTGTTCGCCGCCCTGGCGGTGCCGGCATGGCGGCATTTCGCGAAGGGCGCGACGGCGGCAAGCAAGACCAATCCCTTCCTCAACCGCCGCAACGAAGCCCTGGTCGGCCGCGAATTCACGCTGGAGAAGCCGATCGTTGACGGTTCAGGCACGGTGCGGATCGACGATACGGTGTGGCGCGTCGCCGGCCCCGATGCGCCGGCCGGCAGCCGGGTGAAGGTCGTCCGCGCCGACGGCGCCAGCCTGACGGTGGCGATCGCTTAGTCTGGCCTGAGCCATCGACGACGACTCGGCCCCGAGCGTCGGATGCTGCTTCGGGCGAGTAATCCGTAGCCCGGGTGAGCCAACGGGTCGCGCGCATGCGCGCCCGATGACAGGCTCCGCGATACCCGGGGAAACCGGTCCCGCATGTCGCTCCGCTCATGCGGGCTACACACTGACGGCCGCCGAGGTCTAGCTGCCGCCCTGCTTGCTCCAGCGCTCGGCGAAGCGGTTGAGCGGCGTGAATGTCGCAAATAGCTCGCGGCCGAGCGCGGTGAGGCCGTAACCATCCTCCGTCAGCTCGACGAAGCCGGCCTCGCGCAGCTCCGTCAATCGCGTCTGCAGGATCGTCGGCGAGGCCTCGTCGCAGGCCGTGCGCAGCGCGCGCGAGGTCAGCGCGCCCTCGCGCAGCTCCCAGATGATGCGCAAGGTCCAGCGCCGTCCCAATAGATCGAGCAGCGCCATGATCGGGCGGCCGGTCCGCGAGCCGCGGACGCCGGGTCTTGTGATTGGGCCCTGCTTCGGCATGTCGCGAATTCCTTTCGAATTCCTCTTGCGAGTCGCTACAGATATTGTAGCATATCGCTACATTAAATGTAGCAACGGGATCAGCCCATGTCACGCCTCGCGCCGCTCGATCCGCCCTATCCGGCGGACGTTCAACAGCATTTCGATCGCATCATGCGCGGCAAGCCACCGCTGGTACTGTTCCGCGTGATGGCCGGCCATCCGCGCGCCTGGGAGAAGTTTCGCGGCGGCAGCCTATTGGACCGCGGGCCGCTTCCCTTGCGGGCGCGGGAGATCGTGATCGACCGCACCTGTGCGCTCAATGCCTGCGAATATGAATGGGGCGTCCACGTCACGGCGTTCGGCGCGGCCGCCGAACTGACGGAGCAGCAGGTCCACGCCACCGTGCGCGGTGCGGCCGATGCCGGCTGCTGGTCGCAGGCCGAACAGGCAATGATCGCGGTAGTCGACGCGCTGCATGCCCGCGCGACATTGAGTGAGGAGGAATTCGCGGCGCTGTCGGCGCACTACGATGAGGACCAGATCCTGGAGATCATCCTCTTGTGCGGCTTCTACCGCACGGTCTCCTACCTCGCCAACGCGCTGGCCCTGCCGCTGGAGGAAACCGCGGCGCGGTTTCCGAGGTAATCATCGTCATTGCGAGGAGCGAAGCGACGAAGCAATCCATTTCTCGCAAGAGGAGAGATGGATTGCTTCGCTTCGCTCGCAATGACGGGGGAAGCTTGCGCTACGCCACGCCGGCGCGCAGCAGATCGTGCAGATGGATGATGCCGACCGGCTTCTTGGCGTCGGTCACGATCAGCGTCGTGATCTTCGAGGCGTTGAGCAGTTCCAGCACTTCGCCGGCCAGCGTGTCGCGGCTGATCGTCTTCGGCGTCCTGGTCATGACCTCGTCGACCGACAGCGTCAAAAGGTCGGGGCGCATCTGCCGGCGCAGATCGCCGTCGGTGACGATGCCGACGAGATGGCCGTGGCGGTCGACGATGCCGACGCAGCCAAAACCCTTGGAGGTCATCTCGACCAGCGCATCCGACATCTTGGTGCCGAGCGGCTTCAGCGGCAGCGCGTCGCCGCCATGCATCAGGTCGCGGGCATATTTCAGGAGCGCGCCGAGCTTGCCGCCCGGATGCAGCACGCTGAAATCGGTCGAGGTGAAGCCGCGGCCCTCGAGCAGCGCGATCGCCAGCGCATCGCCGAGCGCCAGCATCATCAGCGAGGACGTGGTCGGCGCCAGATTGTGCGGGCAGGCCTCGCGGGCCTTCGGCAGCGTCAGCTGCACGTCGGCGGCCTTGCTCAGCGTCGAGTCCTTGTCGGCCGTCATCGCGATCAGCGGAATGCCGAAGCGGGCGGCATAGGCGATCAGGTTGCGCATCTCCGGCTGCTCGCCGGACCATGACAGCGCCAGGATCACGTCATCGATCGTGATCATGCCGAGATCGCCATGACTCGCTTCGGCGGCGTGCACGAAGAACGCCGGCGTGCCGGTCGAGGCAAAGGTCGCGGCGATCTTGCGCCCGATATGGCCGGACTTGCCGAGCCCGGTGACGATCAGTCGTCCCTTGGCATTGCCGATCAACTCGGACGCGGCCGCGAACGGCGCGCCGAGGTCGGACTTCAGTGCCGCGGAGAGGGCTGCGACGCCGCTTGCTTCGGCATCGAGGGTGCGGAGCGCCGATTGAACGGCGCCGTCATCGGGGCCGGATGATTTGGTCATCAGCGGTTTCGGTTTGGCCATTTAGGATTCCAAGGGAGGGTTTTGCACCCGGGCGTCTCCCTTAGCACGTTCGATTCCGCGATGCGACGCGCGGCGGCCGATCCTCAACGGCTCATTAACCATAATTGTTTTAACTCCATTAACGACGTTTTCCGCCGCCCGGCGGAGTGCGTCCGACAAGTATTTGAATTCGTTGGAGTTTTTCCATCGTGTTGCGGCGGCCAGCAAGCGGCCCAAACCGGCGTGGACGCCTTGTCCGCGCGGTTTTGCCATGTCCGGCCGTGACCGCTCTGGCGCTGACCGTGACCACAGGGCTCGCTGCGGCCCAGACCGTGACGCCCGATCTGTTCAGTCCCAATCGCCAGAGCCAGGTGATCACACAGGATTCGCCGCTGCGCCGGACCACGGCCGACGCCATGGATCCGCTCAACGGCCTGAGGCTGCCCGACGCCGATCGCGATCGCCGTTCCTCCTCGTCTTCATCGACATCAACATCGACGACGCGGATCGGGCAGGTCCCGACCTACGGGCTCCCCGCGGCGAACGGCGCCTCGACGTCGGGTTACGACTCGCTCAACCGCAAGCGCCAGAAGCCGAAATACTATCCGGGTCAGGCCAAACCGAAGCCGCCGGCAGGACCCGGCTCGTCGCAGCCGACGCCGGTGCCATTGAACGGCACGGGGCAGCTGCGGCTGTCGATCCCGCCCTCGGAGACCGCCAACAAGACGCCGCTGCCGCCGGCGATGGCCGGTACCATCGTCGGCCAGCCGCCGCGCAAGCGGCTCAGGATCGACGACGATCCGTTCGGCGCGGTCGGCGACTACGCCGGCTCGTTCATGGTCAAGACCGCGGTCGAGGCGATGGCCGGCTACGACACCAATCCGGGCCGGCTCTACTCGCCGCAGGGCAGGGCGTTCTATATGGTCGCGCCGGAATTCCTCGCGGTCTCCGACTGGGAGCGTCACGCCGTCGTCGCCGATTTGCGGGGCTCCTTCACCGGCTATGGCTCCGGACTGACGCCGAACGCCGATGGTACGCCGCTATCGGCGCCGCTCGACATAGACCGTCCGAACTTCACCGGTCATATCGACGGCCGGCTCGACGTCTCCAAATACACGCATCTGCTGGGACAGGCCCGCCTGCTGGTCTCGACCGACAATCCCGGCAGTCCGAACGTGCAGGCCGGCCTCGCCAGATATCCGATCTACACCACGGTCGGCGGCACCTTCGGCATCGACCAGAATTTCAACCGCATGCAGGTCTCGCTCGGCGGCACCGTCGACCGCACCGACTATCAATGGTCGAAGCTCACCGACGGCACCTCTTCGTCGAACGACGACCGCAACTTCACCCAATACGGCGGCGTCGGCCGTGTCAGCTATGAGCTCAATCCGGCCGTGAAGCCCTTTGTCGAAGTCGAGGGCGACAGCCGCTTCCATGATCTCTATCTCGACCGCAACGGTTACGCGCGCAATTCGTCGGGCGGTTATGCCAAGGTCGGCACATCGTTCGAGTTCACCCGGCTGTTGTTCGGTGAGATCTCGATCGGCTATGCCATGCGCGACTATGTCGACCCGCGGCTTAGCCGACTCGAAGGCCTGCTCACCACGGCCTCGCTGACCTGGACCGCGACGCCGCTGACCACGGCAAAGTTCTATTCCGACACCCAGATCGGCGAGACCACGCTGCCCGGCACCTCGGGCGTGCTGTCGCGCACCTACACCGTCGAGGTCGATCACGACTTCCGCCGCTGGCTGACCGGCATCGGCAAATTCACCTACGGCACGCTCGATTACCAGGGCGACAACCGCACCGACAAGATCTACGTGTTGTCGGGCGACCTGATCTACAAGCTGACCCGCAGCCTCTGGATCAAGGGCACGCTGAGCCGGAACTGGCTGGATTCGAATCAGCCGGGACAGAGCTCGGCGTCGACGGTGGTGATGCTGGGCGTGCGGGTGCAGAATTAGCGGTGAGGATGCGCGAGTCGCATCTCAAATGAGGTGTCGTGCTCCGCGAAGGCGGGCACCCAGTACGCCGCGGCCTGTCCGTTCAAGCCTTGACGTCTCTGGAATACTGGATCGCCCGCTTTCGCGGGCGATGACAGTTCAGTGTGTGGCTGCAGTGGCGTGGCGGCTGACGCGCTTACCCCGGCAGATCGGTCTTCCCCATCAGGAAGGTGTCGATCGAGCGCGCGCACAGGCGGCCTTCTCGGATCGCCCAGACCACGAGCGACTGGCCGCGGCGCATGTCGCCGGCTGAGAAGATCTTCGCGCGCGAGGTCTGGTAGTCGTGCAGAGAGGCGCGGACGTTGCCGCGCTGATCGAGCTCGACGCCCAGCGTCTTGAGCAGGCCCTCGTGCACCGGATGGACGAAGCCCATCGCCAGCAGCACGAGCTCGGCGTCGAGCGTGAACTCGGTGCCGGGCAGCGGCTTGAACTTATCGTCGACCTTGACGCAATGCAGCTTCGTCACCTTGCCGTCGACGCCTTCGAACTTCGTCGTCAGCACGGCGAATTCGCGCACCGCGCCTTCGGCCTGGCTCGACGACGTGCGCATCTTCAGCGGCCAGTTCGGCCAGGTCACGCCCTTGTTCTCGTGCTCGGGCGGCGCCGGCATGATCTCGAGCTGGGTCACCGACTTTGCGCCTTGCCGGAACGAGGTGCCGATGCAGTCCGAGCCGGTATCGCCGCCGCCGATCACGACGACATGCTTGCCGCCGGCGAGGATGTCGGCGGCACCGTTCAGCGGCTCGCCGGAGACGCGGCGGTTCTGCTGCGGCAGGAAGTCCATCGCGAAGTGGATGCCGGAAAGCTCGCGGCCGGGAATCGGCAGGTCGCGCGGGGCTTCCGCGCCGCCGGTCAGCGCCACGGCGTCATACTGCTTGGCGAGCTCTTGCGGATCGATCGCACCGGGCGTCGAGCCGCCCACGGCCTTGCCGTAGTGGAAGGTGACGCCCTCGGCTTCCATCTGCGCCACGCGGCGATCGATGATGCCCTTCTCCATCTTGAAGTCGGGAATGCCGTAGCGCAGCAGGCCGCCGGCCTTGGCGAACTTCTCGTAGACGTGCACCTCATGGCCGGCGCGCGCGAGCTGCTGCGCGGCGGCCATGCCGGCGGGACCCGAGCCGATCACGGCGACCTTCTTGCCGGTCTTCTGCGCGGCGATTTCCGGCTTCAGCCAGCCATTGTCCCAGGCGCGGTCGACGATCGCGCATTCGATGGTCTTGATGGTGACCGGGTTGTCGTCGATGTTGAGCGTGCAGGACGCCTCGCACGGCGCCGGGCAGATGCGGCCGGTGAACTCGGGGAAATTGTTGGTCGAGTGCAGGTTGCGCGAGGCTTCTTCCCAGTTGCCCTGATAGACGAGGTCGTTGAAATCGGGGATCTGGTTGTTGACCGGGCAGCCCGGCGTGCCCGGCGCGGTCGAGCCCGTGCCGTGGCAATAGGGGATGCCGCAATTCATGCAGCGCGCAGCCTGGTCGCGCGTGTCCTTCTCGCTCAGCGGAATGACGAATTCCCTGAAGTTCTTGAGTCGATCGGCGACCGGCTCGTACTTGCGGTCATGCCGCTCGATCTCGAGAAAACCTGTGATCTTACCCATTGAAACCCGATGCCCCTGCATCATGTGTTCGTCTGTTCTGTTTGACCCTCATCCTGAGGAGCGGCGCGTGCGCCGCGTTTCGAAGGATGGAGGCCCGTGTGGCGGCCTCATGGTTCGAGACGGCGCTGCGCGCCTCCTCACCATGAGGGTCTTTCAGGCTTACGCGCCGATCGCGATCTTCGGCTCGGCGTCGGCGTTGGCCTTCATTTCCTTCAGCGCGCGGCGGTACTCCACCGGCATCACCTTGCGGAATTTCGGCAGCCAGCTCTTCCAGTCGGCGAGGATCTCCGCCGCCTTCTTCGAACCGGTCAGCTTGGCGTGACGCGTGATCAGGACGTGCAGCCGCTCCACATCGGAGTCGAGCAGGTTCTGGAACACGTCGACCCGGCCATGCGCCTCGAGATCGCCGGAGTGGTGGTAGGTGTCGGCGTTGATCATCTCCTCCGACAGCACCGGCTCGAGCTCGACCATCGAAAGATTGCAGAGCTTGTCGAAGTCGCCGGCCTCGTCCAGCACATAGGCGATGCCGCCGGACATGCCGGCCGCGAAGTTGCGTCCGGTCTTGCCGAGCACCACGACGATGCCGCCGGTCATGTATTCGCAGCAATGATCGCCGGCGCCCTCGACGACCGCGACCGCGCCGGAGTTGCGCACCGCGAAGCGCTCGCCGGCGATGCCGCGGAAGTAGCACTCGCCCGCGATCGCGCCGTACATCACGGTGTTGCCGACGATGATCGACTCTTCCGGCACGATGCCGGAGATCTTCGGCGGCTTGACGATGATGCAGCCGCCCGAGAGGCCCTTGCCGACATAGTCGTTGCCTTCACCCTCGAGCTCGAAGGTGACGCCCTTGGCGAGCCAGGCGCCGAACGCCTGTCCCGCCGTGCCCTTCAGGCCGACATGGATGGTGTCGAGCGGAAGACCGGCATGGCCGTAGATCTTGGCCACCGCGCCCGACAGCATCGCGCCGGCGGAGCGGTCGGTGTTGTTGATCTCTTCCTCGATCTTGACCGGGGCGCCGCGATCGAGCGCGGCCTGCGCCTTCTCGATCAGCCGGCGGTCGAGCACGGCTTCCAGATGGTGGTTCTGGCTCTCCGAGTGATAGATCGTCTGGCCCGTCTCCTCCTTCTGCCGCACGAACAGCTTGGAGAAATCGAGGCCCTTGGCCTTCCAGTGCGAGACCAGCGCGGTCTGGTCCAGCATTTGGACCTGGCCGACCATCTCGTCGAACGTCTTGTAGCCGAGCTGCGCCATGATCTCGCGGACTTCCTCAGCGACGAAGAAGAAGTAGTTGATGACGTGCTCGGGCTGGCCGGTGAAGCGCTTGCGCAGCACCGGATCCTGGGTCGCGACGCCGACCGGGCAGGTGTTGAGGTGGCACTTGCGCATCATGATGCAGCCCGCCGCGATCAGGGGGGCGGTGGCGAAGCCGAACTCGTCGGCCCCGAGCAGCGCGCCGATCACGACGTCACGGCCGGTGCGGAAGCCGCCATCGACCTGGACCGCGATGCGGCTGCGCAGCTGCTGGCGCACCAGCGTCTGATGGGTCTCGGCAAGACCGATCTCCCACGGCGAGCCGGCATGCTTGATCGAGGTCAGCGGCGAGGCACCGGTGCCGCCCTCGAAGCCCGCGATCGTGACATGGTCGGCGCGCGCCTTGGCGACGCCTGCGGCAACCGTGCCGACGCCGACCTCCGACACCAGCTTCACCGAGACCTGGCCGTCCGGATTGACGTTCTTGAGGTCGTAGATCAGCTGAGCGAGGTCTTCGATCGAGTAGATGTCGTGATGCGGCGGCGGCGAGATCAGGCCGACGCCCGGCGTCGAATGCCGGACGCGGGCAATCGTCGCGTCGACCTTGTGGCCGGGCAGCTGGCCGCCTTCGCCGGGCTTGGCGCCCTGCGCCATCTTGATCTGCATCATGTCGGAGTTGACGAGGTATTCCGTCGTCACGCCGAACCGGCCCGAGGCGACCTGCTTGATCGCCGAGCGCATCGAGTCGCCGTTGGGCATCGGCTTGAAGCGATCGGACTCCTCGCCGCCTTCGCCGGTGTTCGACTTGCCGCCGATCCGGTTCATCGCGATCGCGAGCGTGGTGTGCGCCTCGCGCGAGATCGAGCCGAACGACATCGCGCCGGTCGAGAACCGCTTGACGATGTCCTTGGCCGGCTCGACGTCCTCGAGCTTGACCGGCTTG
Organism: Bradyrhizobium sp. USDA 4538; assembly: GCF_024171045.1. NCBI lineage: Bacteria > Pseudomonadati > Pseudomonadota > Alphaproteobacteria > Hyphomicrobiales > Nitrobacteraceae > Bradyrhizobium > Bradyrhizobium sp. USDA 4538. The sequence goes on along the minus strand of NZ_JALJZE010000001.1, from coordinate 2,618,188 downwards.
CGCTTGTCGTCCTCGGCGCCCTTGATCCGGAACAGGCCGCGCAGCGTCAAGAGACGCTCGGACTGCTCGTTGAGGATCTTGGCGAACGCCCGGTAGCGCTCCTGCGAATTGCCGCGCACGGCATGCTGCAGCGTCGAGACCGATTCCGCGGTCCAGGCGTGGTCCTCGCCGCGGGTGCGGTAGGCATATTCGCCGCCGACATCGAGCGCGCTCTTGTAGATCTGGCCGTCGCCGAACGCGTCGGTGTGGCGCCGCACGGTCTCCTCGGCGATCTCGCCGAGGCCGACGCCCTCGATGCGGGTGTGGGTGCCGGCGAAATACTTGGCGACGAAGTCCGCCTTCAGGCCGACCGCGTCGAAGATCTGCGCGCCGCAATAGGACTGGTAGGTCGAGATGCCCATCTTGGACATCACCTTGAGCAGGCCCTTGCCGATCGACTTGATGTAGCGCTTGACGATCTCGTAGTCGTCGAGCGCGCCGGGCAGCCGGTCCTTCATCGCGAGGATGGTTTCGAACGCGAGATAGGGGTTGATCGCTTCGGCGCCGTAGCCGGCGAGGCAGGCGAAGTGATGCACCTCGCGCGGCTCACCGGATTCCACGACGAGGCCGACCGAGGTGCGCAGGCCGGTGCGGATCAGGTGATGATGCACGGCGGCGCAGGCCAGCAGCGACGGGATCGGAATCCGGTCGGTGCCGGTCATGCGGTCCGACAGGATGATGATGTTGATGCCCTCGCGCACCGCGCCCTCGGCGCGTGCGCAGAGCTCGTCGAGCACCTGCTCCATGCCCGCCGCGCCGAACCCGGCGTGGAAGGTGGTGTCGAGCGTGCGCGACTTGAAATGGGTCTCGGCGACGTCGGAGATCGAACGGATCTTTTCCAGATCGGCGTCGGTCAGGATCGGCTGCCGCACCTCGAGGCGCTTGGTCGAGGCGACGCCCTGCAGGTCGAACAGGTTCGGCCGCGGCCCGATGATCGAGACGAGGCTCATGACGATTTCCTCGCGGATCGGATCGATCGGCGGGTTCGTCACCTGCGCGAAGTTCTGCTTGAAGTAGGTGAACAGCTGCTTCGGCTTGTCGGACAGCGCCGAGATCGGCGTGTCGTTGCCCATCGAGCCCGCGGCTTCCTCGCCGGTGGCCGCCATCGGCGTCATCAGGATCGCGATGTCTTCCTGGCTGTAGCCGAACGCCTGCTGCCGATCGAGCAGCGGCAGGTTGGAGCGCACGCCCTTGGCCGGCGCATCCGGCAGCTCCTCGAGCTGGATCTGGGTGCGATGCAGCCAGTCGCTGTAGGGATGGCTCTTGGCGAGGTCGGCCTTGATCTCGTCGTCGGGAATCAGGCGGCCCTGCTCGAGGTCGACGAGCAGCATCTTGCCGGGCTGCAGCCGCCACTTGGTGACGATCTGGTCCTCCGGAATCTTCAGCACGCCCATTTCGGACGCCATCACGATGCGGTCGTCCTTGGTGACGAGGTAGCGCGCCGGGCGCAGGCCGTTGCGATCGAGCGTGGCGCCGATCTTGCGGCCGTCGGTGAAGGCGATCGCGGCCGGGCCGTCCCACGGCTCCATCAGCGCGGCATGATATTCGTAGAAGGCGCGGCGCTGCTCATCCATCAGGGGATTGCCGGCCCAGGCTTCCGGAATCATCATCATCACGGCGTGTGGCAGCGAGTAACCGCCCTGCACCAGGAATTCGAGCGCGTTGTCGAAGCAGGCGGTGTCGCTCTGGCCTTCATAGGAGATCGGCCACAGGCGGCTGATGTCCTTGCCGTAGAGCTCCGAATGCACGGACGCCTGCCGAGCCGCCATCCAGTTGACGTTGCCGCGCAGCGTGTTGATCTCGCCGTTATGGGCGATCATCCGGTACGGATGCGCCAGCGACCAGGTCGGGAAGGTGTTGGTCGAGAAGCGTTGATGCACCAGCGCCAGCGCGCTGTCGAAGTCGGCCTCATGCAGGTCGGGATAGTACTTGCCGAGTTGGTCGGCGAGGAACATGCCCTTGTAGATCACGGTGCGGCACGACAGCGAGCACGGATAGTAGCCCGCCATGCCGCGGTCGCGGCGCTGATAGATCGCCTGCGAGATCGACTTGCGCAGGATGTAGAGGTGGCGCTCGAAATCGTCCTCGGTCTTGGCCGCACCATTGCGGCCGATGAAGACCTGCATGTGGTAGGGCTCGGTCGGCTTCACGGTGACACCGAGCGAGGAATTGTCGCTGGGCACATCGCGCCAGCCGAGCAGCTTGAAGCCCTCGTTCTTGATCTCGTCGGCGATGATGCTCTTGATCACGTTCCGCCACGCGGCATCGCGCGGCATGAACAGCGCGCCGATGGCGTATTCGCCGGGCTGCGGCAGCTTGAAGCCGAGCTCTGCGGTCTTGCGCGCGAAGAAGGCGTGCGGGATCTGCACCAGGATGCCGGCGCCGTCACCGGCGCGCGGGTCGGCGCCGACGGCGCCGCGATGCTCGAGGTTGCACAGGATGTTCAGCGCGTCGGAGACGATCTGGTGCGACTTCTGGCCCTTGATGTTGGCGATGAAGCCGACGCCGCAGGAATCCTTTTCCAGGCTCGGATCAAACAGGCCTTCGGCTTCCGGGCGCCAAGTATGCAACTCACGCGCGGGCTCGGCGGCTTTCGAGTCCGCGGTCGCCGACAGCGTTCCTGCCACGATGTTTTCGCGCTCGAATTCCGACCCGCTCATGTGTCCTCTCCCTTTCGTAAGGGCCCCACCATATTTGGCGCACCTTGGACGTTGCGGCACCCACCGGGCCACCGCTCGTCCGCCGCGAGCCGCATTTTCCTAAATTCAGACGACGGGCGTTTCAACGTCCCCTGAGGGACGGCCCTGCCTGCAGCATTCTCGGAGCTCGGGGCGCCGAGGTCTCGTTGCAATCCCTATGCCGGGATGGCCTCGAAATTGAGACAGCTTTACTGTCCTAACTTAGACCTTGCCAAATTTTTGTCTATCACACAAGCGCGAGGAAGTCCTCGCCCGCATGCTCGGATCGAACGGCTCGGCGGGCATGAGGCGCCCCCGATTCGAAGCAAACACGCCGTGATCTGGCCCAAGGAGGGACCAAGGACCGCCGAATTTGAAACTGAAGTTTTGCCCCGGGCAAGCCGGCAAGAGAGCGGAAACGCTCCAGGGCGGGGCAGACAGGAGTTACGGCGATGAAGTTGTTCACAGGTTCGGTTGCTGCCGCCGCCCTCGCGCTCAGCGCAGCCTCGGCCGAGGCCCAGCTGGCGACGTCCGCCCGGATCGGCAGCCCGCTTCTGGTCAGGGTATCCGACATGGACGGGCCCTATGCCGCCATGCCCGAGGTTCCGCCGCCGCCGCGCTTTGGCCGGGTCCCGAGCCTGTTGCCGCCGGTCGAGGTCTATACCGTGCTCCGCGAGAACGGCTATCTGCCACTTGGCGCGCCCCGGCAGCGCGGGTTCGTCTACACGATCTCGGTGATCGACCAGGGCGGCGACGACGGCCGGCTGGTGATCGATGCCCGTGACGGGCACATCATCCGCTTCACGCCGGCCTCCCGGCTCGGCGACAATTACGAAGAGGAAATGAGCGCGACCGATGGTCCCGTCGGGCCGATGCCGCGGCCGATCCAGGCCCGGGTGCCGCGCCCGCCACTCCCGATCCCGCATGTTGCCAGCCGCGTGCCGGTGCCGAAGCGGAACCCGCTGGGGGCCAAGGCCCAGGTTCCGGCGGCTCAGGTTCCGGCGACCCAGACTCCGGCGGCTGCCCAAGCGCCGGCGGCAGCCCAGGCTCCGGCCCCGGCGGCCCAGGCCGCCGTCCCGCAGGCGGCCACGCCGCAGCCTGCTCAGGCAGCCACACCCGCGACGGCCGAGCAGGCCGCAGCCCCGAAGCCGGCTGAGGCCCAGGCTGCGCCGCAAGCCGTCCAGCAAGCCGAGGCTCCGACCGTCGGTCAGGGTGCTCCGCCGCCGGCGCCCGCGCCCGCGATCCTGCCGACCCAGGCAATGCCCAAGGTGCAGGGATTGGAGTGAGATCCGTAGCCCGGATGGGGAGCGAAATCCGGGGACGTTCCCGGCGGCACGACCCTCCCGGATTGCGCTTCGCTTCATCCGGGCTACGGACTGACGGCAACAAAAAACGCCCCGGTTTCCCGGGGCGTTTTCGCGATCAGCCAATATCTGCTGACGCGGGGTTTGTTGCTTAGGCGGCGACCTTGCCGCCCGAGCCGTCAACGACCTGCGGAGCCTTCTCGCCCCCGCCGATCGGAATGCTGCGGGGCTTCTTGGCCTCGGGAATCTCGCGGACGAGATCGACGTGGAGCAGACCGTTCTCGAGCGAAGCGTTTTTCACCTGCACGAAGTCGGCAAGCTGGAAGACGCGCTCGAAGGCGCGGGAGGCGATGCCGCGATAGAGCACTTCGGCGCCGTTGCCGGAGTTCTCGTTGGCGGTTTTCTCGCCCTTGATCGTCAGCGTGTTCTCCTTCGCGACGATCGAAAGCTCGGCCTGCGAGAAGCCGGAGACTGCAACGCTGATCCGGTAAGCATTCTCGCCGGTGCGCTCGATGTTGTAGGGGGGATAGCCGGGGCTGCCGTCCGAGGTCACCTGATCGAGCAGGTTGAAGAGGCGGTCGAAGCCGACGGTGGAACGATAAAACGGAGTGAGGTCGTAGCTACGCATAGGAATAGTCCTCCATTGAGCGACTGTTTCAGTTACCCGCCCGCCATCGGGCCGGGCTTAGATGTGTGCAGCCTGATGTTTCGGTTCCGAAGCACTGGTAGCGGCCTGCACGAAGGTGATATGGGAGGGGTCACGTCGCGTTCAAGAGGCGGAAACCGCGTCGCATTTTTCGGCGCCGGCGTCCTTGATCTCCACCCTGTCTCACCACTCCGGTCCCCTTCATGACGCTCGTCTCGATTCCCGCCAACCCGGTTCCGGACGACGTTGTCAGTGGCACCATCAAGACACCAGACGGGGCCGAGCTGCGCTTTGCGCGCTGGGCGCCGCCGCCCGGCCGCAAGGGCACGGTCTGCGTGTTCGGCGGGCGCGGCGAGATGATCGAAAAATATTTCGAGACCGTGCGCGATCTGCGCGACCGCGGCTTTGCGGTGGCGATGATCGACTGGCGCGGGCAGGGCCACTCGTCGCGGCGGCTGCGCGATCCCCGCAAGGGCTATGTGCGCGACTTCGCCGACTACGAGGTCGACGTCGAGACCTTCGTGCAGCAGGTGGTGCTGCCGGATTGCCCGCCGCCCTATTTCGCGCTGGCGCATTCGATGGGCGGTGCGGTGATGCTGCGCCTCGCGCATGCCGGCAAGCGCTGGTTCGACCGCATGGTGCTGTCGGCGCCGATGATCGACCTGCCGCGCCGCCGCGTGTCGTTCTTCCCGAGCGCGCTGCTTCGGATCATGCGGCTGGCCGGGCAGGGCGGCCGCTATGTTCCCGGCGGCAGCGACGAACTGGTCGGCCTCGCGCCCTTCATCGGCAATCCCGTGACCAGCGATCCGGTGCGCCATGCCCGCAACTCGGCGATCCTGGAAGAAGATCCGACGCTCGGCATCGCGGCGCCGACGATCGCCTGGGCCGACACCGCGTTCACCGCGATGCGCACCTTCCGCGGCACGTCGTATCCGTCGGAAATCCGCCAGCCGATCCTGATGCTGGCGGCGAGCAATGACGAGGTGGTGTCGACGGCCGCGATCGAGGAGTTCGCTTATCACTTGCGCGCCGGCTCGCATCTCGTGATCGCCGGCTCCAAGCACGAGATCCTGCAGGAGCAGGACCGCTACCGCGGCCAATTCTGGGCGGCGTTCGATGCGTTCGTGCCGGGCACGCCGCTGTTCAAGTGAAACATGGCGTTTTCGAGCGAAGGGGAAACCGGTTCGCGTGAAGAAAACGCGTCCAACAAAAATCTAGCGCTGTAGCAGCGCGACGATCCGGTCAGGAAAGCGCTTGTCCACGAACAGCGTCCTGACCTCGGCGACGCTGAGATAGCGGTTCTTGCCTTCGCCCTTGCCCATGATGTCGAGCAGCACCGGCCACTCGCCGAGCATCAAGAGCGGATAGTAGCAGTGCAGGATGCCGTAGGACGGCGGATGCTCGTCCTTGGCGCGCTGGAAGTTCGCCGCCATGAACGTCTTGATCTCGGCGGCCGACAGCCCGCGTTCGACGCTGCCGTCGGGTGCCTTGTAGTCGCTGCCGAAGGTCGCGAGCCGCGCGATCTCGTCCTCATGGACCACCGCGTGCTGGTCGAGGATGCGCGAGCCGGCGCCGTGCTTGTCGAGCGGGCCGTTGCGCAGCGCGTCGAGAATGGCGCCCTGGAACAGGCTGCGCAGCTGGCTGAAAGGACCGAGGCCGTTGGCGATCTGCGCCACCATGAAGATCTTCGCCCGCGCGGTGAATCCCTCGAACCCGGTCTTGCCGGTTGCGCGCCCGATGGTCCCGGTCAGTTCAGGCAGCGGCACGATATGGCCGCCGACATAGTTGCCGGCGACGAGCGCCCGCAGGAACGGGCAGGGATTGTCGGGGGAAATCTGCGGGGCGGGCGCCGCGCTTGCAGCCGTATCGGACATCAAACCACATCCTGAAAAGCTTCAGCTTAAAAAGCATCCATTACCGGTGGATGAATTCGCTCAGGAGTCGACGGCGAATTTCGAGGTGGATGCAACCAGAGCGAGTTTGCCGAACGGCAGGCCGGCTTTCAAGAGGCCGTCGCGATAATGCGCGATGTCGGCCGGGTTCTTCCAGTGGAAATTGCGCAAGTGACGCTCGACCGTCAGCTCGGGATGGTTGGCGAGCAGGGCCTCGGCCGCCTGCGCGGCCTCGTCGGCGCGGCCGAGCTGGGCGAGCGCTGCGGTGCGCACCGCAAGGCACTGCAGATGGTTCGGGTTCAGATACAGCCCCTCGCGCGACCACGACAGCGACGCGTCATATTGCCCGAGCAGATAATGGCTGAATGCGTTCAGCGCCGCCCATTGGTAGCGCGGGTCGCTGTTGCCGCGCTGGACCGCCGTCGAGAACAGATCGACCGCCTTGCGATGATCGCCGATCACCATGTGGCAGATTCCCAGAACGCCGCGCGCGCCCATGTCGTAGGGGTTGAGCTCGATCGCCCGCTTGATGGCGTCCATCGCGGCTTCGTAATGGCCCTGCATCGCGTGCAGATAGGCCAGCAGCGAAAACGCGAACGAGGAGCGCGGGTCGAGCCGCACGCTGCTCTCGGCCAGGCTGACCGACGAGGCCCACAATTCGCGCGTGCTCGGAATCCAGCCGAACTGGATGCTCTGGATCTGGATCAGCGCCAGATAGGCGCGCGCGATCGACAGCGCGGGGTCGAGCTCGATCGCCTCCTTGAACAGCGCGATCGCGGTTTCGCAATCGTCCTTGGTCTGCTGATAGTAGTGCGACAGCCCCTTCAGGAAGCGATCCCACGCCGTCAGTTCGGCGTTCGGCGAGCGCGCCGGTGCCGATGCTTCGGCGCGATAGATCTCCTGCGCGACGGCGGCGGAGAGATTCGCGGTGATCTCGTCCTGCATCGCGAACAGGTCGCCCATGTCGCGGTCGTAGCGGCCGGTCCACAGCTGCTCGCCCTTCTCGGGCGCGATCAGCTCGGCGGAGACGCGGATCTTGTTGCCGGCGCGCCGTACCGAACCCTGGATCAGATAGGTCGCGTCGATCTCGCGCGCGATCAGCCGCGTCGAGACGTTCTTGCCCTTGTAGGCGAAGGTCGAGTTGCGGCTCAGCACGCGGTAGAAGGATTGCAGCGACAGCGCATGGATCAGGTCCTCGGTCAGGCCGTCCGAGAAATATTCGTCGGCGCCGCCGCTCAGATTGTCGAACGGCAGCACGCCGACGATTGCGGTCCGGTATTGCCCCGGCAGATGCGGGCCGTCGTCCGGAACCTGCTCCTGGGCATCGGATCCGGCCGGCGCCCAGGTCCAGACATTGACCGGCTCGGCGATGTTCTTGAAGCGGTGCGGGCCGGCGTCGACGAGGGTGACGGCAAGCCGCCGTCCCGCTTCGGTGCGGGCCTTGTCCGACACCGCGATGCCGCCGGGCGTTGCGACCGTCTCGAGACGGACTGCGATGTTGACGTCGTCGCCGAACACCTCGTCCTCGTCGGCCATGACGTCGCCCATGTGGACGCCCATCCGGAAGTGCATGGCGCGGTCGGCCGGCAGATGTTCGTTGCGCTCGGCCATCAGGGTCTGCATCGCGACGGCGGCCTCGATCGCGCCGATGATGCTCGGAAATTCCAGCAGGAAGCCGTCGCCGGTGTTTTTGACGATTCGGCCGCCATGGTTGAGGATGATCGGGTAAATCGCGCTGCGGTGCGCCTTGAACGAGGCATGCGTCCCCGCCTCGTCGGCACCCATCATGCGGGAATAGCCGGCGATGTCAGCGCAAAGAATGGCAGCTAGCCGTCTTTCCATGTCTCCTGTGCCCTGGAATGGCCACTTAGCCGAGGTGACCGAATCCGATACTTACAAGACAGGCCGGGTCCGGCGGAAGCCCGGTTTGCAGGCACCTATAATGCATAGTAGCAGGAATTGGCATGCGACCAACGGATCGTACAGTCGTTTCTCTACTGAATTCGTGTGTCGCTGGGATGGCGCCGGCTGGCTGATCATCCTTTCCGGGCGGTTACTTGCATAGGTTAATCTCACTGCCATGCTGGGAATTCACGAACTTTGGCTGTTTGTCCTGTCCGGGCTGCTGCTCAACGTCACACCGGGGCCGGATACCGCTTATATCATCGGGCGCACGATTCAGCTCGGATGGCGCGGCGGAGCCGCTGCGGCGATCGGAATCAGTTGCGGTTGCCTGGTCCATGTGCTGGGCGCGGCGATCGGCCTGTCGGCGCTGCTGATGGCCTCGTCGACCGCGTTCCTGGCCGTCAAGCTGGTCGGCGCGGCCTATCTGGTGCTGACCGGCCTGCAGATGCTGCTTTCGCGCGCCAAGCCGATCGCCGAGATCGCCGGGCAGGGCGGCGAGACCTCGATCTCGCGCGTGTTCTGGCAGGGGGCGCTGACCAATATCCTCAACCCCAAGGTGGCACTGTTCTTCCTGGCCTTCCTGCCGCAATTCGTGGCGGCTGATTCGCCGCACAAGACGCTCGCCTTCCTGGTGCTCGGGCTGATCTTCATCACCGGCGGCACGCTGTGGTGCCTTGGCCTTGCGGCCTTCGCGGCGCGGGCTGCCGGCCGCATCAGGCAATCGGCCGGCGTGATCGCCTGGATCAACCGCTCGCTCGGCGCGCTCTTCATCTACCTCGGCGTCCGCGTCGCGACGCTGGAGGCGCGCTAGCTCGCGCCTTGGCGCTCTGGCTTTGCCGCTCTAGCCGTGGATCTTGAGCAGTGCACTGCCGGCGAGATAGATGCCGAGCAGGATCATCGAGATCAGGAACCAGCGGCGGAACACTTCGGGGTGCATTCGTGTGCGAACCGCCTGGCCGATGAACATGCCGGTGAACGACGCCGCCATCGCGACAGCGCCCGGCAGCGCGGTGGCCGCCGTCAGCAGGCCCGATGCCGTGAGGTTGAACGCGAGCGCCACGGTCGCAGTGGTGAAGAACACGCCGAGCGCCTGCACCAGTTCGTCCTTCTCCATGCCGATCGCCTGCATGAACGGCATCGAGGGGATGACCTGAACGCCGGTCGCCGCCGAGATCAGCCCGGTGATGACGCCGACGATGCCGCCGATCCATTTCTCGTCGCGCTGCGCGACCTTGAAGCTGAAGCGGCTCAGGCCGACGATCGCGTAGATCACCAGCAGCACGCCCAGCACCACGGTGCCGTAGGCCGCGTAAGGCCCGGTCAGCAGCCCGGCATTGATCCAGATGCCCGCCACGGTGCCGAGCATCAACGGCCACAGCCGCTTGATGATGTCGCGCAGATAGGGGCCGACGAAGGTCTGCCAGATATTGGTGACGATCGCCGGCACGATCACGATAGCAATCGCCTGGCCCGGCGCCATCGTGGTTGCGAGCAGCCCCATCGCGACCGTCGGCAGGCCGAGGCCGAGCGTCCCCTTGACGAAGCCGGCGAGCAGGAAGGCGAAAGCGATGAAGATCAGGAGATGGTCGACCATGGCGGCACATTGACCGATCGATGCGAACGGCACAATCTGGAGGTTACGGAGTTAGCCTTCGGACGACCCGAAGGTATGGGGTGGGAAACGTCATGCGGTTCGACCTGACCGATTTGCAATTGTTCATCGCGGTTTCCGATGCGCGCAGCATCACCCAGGGCGCGGCGCGCGCGAACCTTGCGCTGGCTTCGGCCAGCGAGCGGATCAAGGGCCTCGAGGAAGCGCTCGGCGTCGCGCTGCTCAAGCGCGGCCGCCGCGGCGTCGAACTTACTGCGGCGGGCGAGAGCTTGCTCGGCCACGCCCGCATCGTGATCCACAATGTCGAGGCGCTGCAAAGCGATCTCGCCGCCTATGCCAGCGGCGTGCGCGCCAACGTGCTGCTGCTCGCCAACACCTCGGGCCTGTCGGAGCATCTGCCGCGCGCGCTCGCGGCCTTCCTGCACGAGCATCCCGATATCAGCGTCGATGTCGAGGAGCGCGAGAGCACCGATATCGCGACCGCGATCGCCAGCGGCGCCGCCGATCTCGGCTTCGCCGCGGAGCACGCGCTGCCCGACAGCGTCGAGCGCTTCCTGTTCAGCGAGGACCGCTTGATGCTGGTGGCGTCGCGGCGCGGCGATCTCGGCGGCCGCCGCCAGATCGACTTCCAGGAAGTGGTCGGCCGCGATTTCGTCGGCCTCACGGCAACATCCGCGCTGCAGGTTCATATCTCGCGGCATGCCGCAAAGCTCGGCGCGCGGCTGCGCTTCCGCGCCCGCCTGCGCGGCTTCGACGCGATCTGCCAGATGGTCGCCGCCGATGTCGGCATCGCCGTGATCCCGGAGACCGCGGCGCGGCGCTGCGCGGCGTCGATGCCGATCACGACGATAAGGATCCGCGACGCCTGGGCCAACCGCCGGCTGACGATCTGCGCGCGCAGCTTCAAGGCGCTGCCGCGGGCGGCCAAGCAACTTGTGGACTATCTGCGCGCCGAAGCGCAGCGCTGACGGCTGGCTCATTTCGTCGTCACCACGCCGGCGTCCTGGATCACCTTCGCCCATTTCCTGATGTCGGCGGCGATGAAGTCGCGGAAATGCTCCGGCGTGTCGCCGGCCAGCGTCAGGCCTTGCTCGGCGAGCTTCTGCTTGACCATCGGATCGGCCATCGCCGCGGTGGCGAGCTGGTTCAGCCTTGCGACGATCGCGGGCGGCGTGCGTGCGGGCGCGACCATGCCGTACCAGTTCTCGATGACCAGGTCGGGCATGCCGGCCTCGGCGGTGGTCGGCACGTCGGGCGCGGTCGGCGCGCGTTCGCGCCCACCGAGCGCGATTGGCCGCAGCGCGCCCGCCTTGATCTGCGGCAGGATCACCGGCAGGTCGAGGAAGGTCATCTGCACCTGCTGACCCAACAGGTCGTTCACCGCCGGCGCGGCGCCGCGATAGGGCACGTGCACGATGTCGATCTTGGCCGTCAGCTTGAACAATTCGCAGGCGAGATGCGGCAGGCTGCCGGGGCCGGAGGAGGCGAAGTTCAGCTTGCCCGGCTGCGCCCTGGCGAGCGCGACCAGTTCGTTCATGTTCCTCGCCGGCACGTTGGCGGCGACCACCAGCATCTCCGGCACGGTCGCGACCAGCGTCACCGGCGCGAGATCCTTCAGCGTGTCGTAGGCAACCCTCTCCATGCTGGGGCTGATCGCCAGCGCGCCGGCGCTCGCGATCGCCACCGTGTAGCCGTCGGGCGCCGCCTTCGCGACCGCGTCGGTGCCGAGCACGCCGCCCTGGCCGGCGCGGTTGTCGACGATCACGGGCTGCCTTGCGAGCTCCGAGATCTTCTGCCCGATCACCCGCGCGATGATGTCGTTCGGCCCGCCGGGCGGGAACGGCACGATCAGCCGGAGCGGCTTGGTCGGGAAATCCTGGGCGAAAGCCGTGACGGGCGCGAGAAGCAGGAGAAGGGCTGCCAGCAGCCTGCCGCGCATCGTCATGTCGCCCATCCCTGACTTTTCTGGTTGCGGTCAGGATGGGCGCAGATCAGACGCCCGGCAACTCAAGAATCAGGCAGGGAACTCAGGCGTTCAAAAGCTTCATCGCCGCTTCGTGCACGCGCGGGTCGCCGGCCGCGATGATTCGGCCGCCGCTTTGCGCCGGCTTGCCGTCCCAGGTGGTGACGACGCCGCCGGCGCCGGTGATGATCGGGATCAGGCCGGCAATGTCGTAAGGCTTCAGCTCGGTCTCGACCACGAGGTCGAGATGACCGGCGGCGAGCATGCAATAGGAGTAGCAGTCGCCGCCATAGCGCGACAGGCGCGCCGTATTCTCGATACGGCCGAAGCGGGCGCGGTCATCCGGATTCATCAGCAGCGGGCTCGTGGTGAAGACGGTCGCTTCCTTCAGCGAGGCGCAGCGCCGCACCGAGAGCCGCCGTTCGCCCGACGGGCCGGAGTAGTGCGCCGAGCCGTTGTCGCCGGAGAAGCGCTCGCCGATATAGGGCTGGTGCATCATGCCGAATACCGGCGTACCTTTGTGCAGCAGCGCGATCAGCGTGCCCCAGATCGGAAAGCCGGCGATGAAGGATTTCGTGCCGTCGATCGGATCGAGCACCCAGACATAGTCGGCGTCCTCGCGCTCATTGCCGAACTCCTCGCCGACGATGCCGTGCTGGGGGAAGTTCGACTTGATCAGCCGCCGCATCACGGCTTCCGCCGCCCGGTCGGCCTCGGTGACCGGATCGAAATCGTTCGAGCTCTTGTTGTCGACCGAGAGCGAGGTGCGGAAGAACGGCAGGATGGTTTCGCCGGATGCGGTCGCAAGGCGGCCGATGAAGGCGGTAAAGTCGATGACCGTCACGGCATGTCCCTGAACTGCGCAAACGACGCGGTAGAAATCGGATGCGTTCTTGCCTAGCTCAATCCGGCGCGGCGCGCACGATTAACGGAGTGTTATCCAGCCCGGTGACGCGGTTCCGGACTTTCGATTTGGCTTCGGATTCGAAAGCGCCCCGGGGTCTCGGTCTCGATCACGAAGTTGCGAATTCTGGTATACAAGCTATGCGCAGAGCGCCGACCGCTCGGGGCTTTCCTTGTAAGATATTGATCCTACATACGGAAAGCCGCTCCTGCCGGCCTGTTGCAGTTTCGCCAGACTTTCCAACATTACCCAAGAAATGTTTCGAAAGTTCTTGCGTTTTGTGCAGCGCGGTCGCATATTGTTGCGGTGCGGTAGCGCCTCGCGCTATCGCTGCCCTCCTTGGGCGTTTCCTCCCTAGACTTGGGCCGCTTGTTCATTCAAGCGGCCCTTTTTTCTTGGCTCATTGCTTCCGCGCGTGAACACGGAATCCAGTTTCGCGTGAGGCCCAGTCGCCGACTGAATTCCATATTCACGGCTTCGGTTGGCAACCGCAGTCCCGGCCGAACCGAGCGCTACTCCGCGGCCGCCTGGAACGGGCCGAGATCTCCGAACGGGATTTTCGCCAGCGCATCCGCCAGGGTGGCAAAGTCGGCGGCCACCTGCGCGAAGCGCGGGCCGCGCTCGCGGCGGCGCTCATCCATATAGACCGCGCGGTTGAGCTCGATCTGCACGGTGTGCAGGCCGCTCGCCGGATTGCCGTAATGCTCGGTGATGAAGCCGCCGGCATAGGGCTTGTTGCGGCCGATCGAATAGCCGAGCGAGCTCATGGTCTCCTCGACGAGGTCGGGCAATAGCGGCGCACAGCTCGTGCCGTAGCGGTCGCCGATCACGACGTCGGGCCGGCGCGGCTCGTCGCGCGACACGCCGACCGACGGCATCGAGTGGCAGTCGACCACGATCACCGCGCCGAACGCCTGGTGCGCCTTGTTGATCAGCCGGCGCAGTGCGCGGTGATAGGGCTTGTAGAGCACCTCGATCCGGCGCAGCGCCTCGTCGACGTCGAGCCGCTCGCGATAGATCTCCTGGCCGTCGCCGACCACGCGCGGGATGGTGCCGAGGCCGCCGGCCACCCGCATCGAGCGCGTATTGGCAAAGCTCGGGAGCCGCCCGGTGAACATGCGCGGGTCGAGCTCGTAGGGCTCGCGGTTCACGTCGACATAGGAGCGCGGGAAGTTGACCCGCACGATCGGAAAGCCGCGATCACTGAGGCCCGCGATCAGCTCGTCCATGAAAGAGTCTTCGGAGCGGCGCAGCGACACCACATCGATTCGCGACGCGTCGAGGAATTCGGCCGGATAGACCGAGCCCGAATGCGGGGAATTGAAGATGATCGGCGCGCGCCAGGCCTGCGGCTCAACGATCTCGAACGGGGGCGACAACTCGCCAGCAAATTCGGTCATTCCCTTGGCGCCGTCCCTTGCGTCCGCCTCGCCCCCGCAGCAACTGAGTCTGCCGGAAAAGCGGAGATTTATGGGCACGCATTGTCGGTAATCGCGATCATTCTGCCAAGTGAAAAGAGTGTGGTTTCAGCTGGAACGCGTCTTAAAAGCAGCAAATGCGGCACCCGGTTGATTCGATGTCTGGTTCGGTCCACAAATGGGTGGCGCGCATTTGCCGCTGGCTTGACGCAAATTTCACCCGAAATTTACCGTCTGTCGGGCTTACTGTTCGGACTGCTCCTCAAGCCGGATTCGACGATTCCTGCCATGCCGAAAATACTTCTCGCCGAAGACGACACCGATATGCGCCGCTTCCTGGTCAAGGCGCTCGAAAACGCGGGTTTCAAGGTCTCGCCGCACGACAACGGCATGTCGGCCTACCAGCGGCTGCGCGAGGAGCCGTTCGAAATGCTGCTCACCGACATCGTGATGCCCGAGATGGACGGTATCGAGCTGGCGCGCCGTGCCTCGGAACTCGATCCCGATATCAAGATCATGTTCATCACCGGCTTTGCCGCGGTGGCCCTCAATTCCGATTCGGAGGCGCCGAAAAACGCCAAGGTGCTGGCCAAGCCCGTGCACCTCAGGGAATTGGTCAGCGAAGTGAATAAGTTGCTGGCGGCCTGATTCGCCAAAAAACCTTCACTTTGTATCCTTGCCTGCCCCGCCGCCGTCCGTTATAGGGACCCGATCCAAATACGCTTTGGGTGCGTAGCTCAGCGGGAGAGCACTACCTTGACATGGTAGGGGTCACAGGTTCGATCCCTGTCGCACCCACCATCCTTCGCGCGCGAAGCGAGAGAAGGATGCCGCGCCGAAGCCCAACGGGCGGAGGCGGGCCTGCGGCCGCGAGCTTCGGCTCGGCAAGCCACGCTTTGGAATGACGTGGCGGCGACTTCTGATTCAACCAGTCAAACAGCCAAGCTCTCGGTGTCATCATGCGTGCATGCAGGTGATCCGGTATTCCAGAAACAACAGTGCTTGAACCGAGGGGCCGCGGCTCCCTCCAGGCGTCGTCCCTGCGAAAGCAGGGATCCATACGCCGCGGCGGACGTTGTCGGCGGGACTCGTCGTTCCAACGATGCCCAACAATCAGCATTCGTGGTTATGGTCCCTGCCTTCGCACTAGGGGATGCACACATCTGGTGCGACGGATTGACTCGGGTCAGAGATTGGGGATTCCAGAATCGGGGGTCTCGGTGACTTCTATTACGGCACTTCGGCTTGGGCGGAGGTGCCAGCATGTTGTCGCGGATTGACTGGACGTTGGGCCGGTTCGAGGATGGTCGTCTCGATAAAGGGGGGCGGCGCTCATCGGACGCATGGTCGCGGGCAAGGATGTATGCCTTCGGCGGCTTTCCAAGGGAGACCGCGCGCTGGAGGTGCGGTTCAACCGCTTTCTCGGTAACTCCAAGGTGACGAAGGAGCGCATCATCGAAAGCTGGAGCGAAAGCACGGCTGCGGCGGTTACAGGCCGCCATGTTTTGGCGATCCAGGACACCAGCGAGATCCACTTCAACACCACGCCGCAACGCCGGCGCGGGCTCGGGGAGATCGGCAAGGGCAATCACCACGGCGTGCTGCTGCACCCGATGCTGGCGGTGGATGCGGACAATGGCACCTGCCTGGGACTTTTGAGCGGCGAGGTGTGGACGCGTGAAGGCCCTCGGAGCGTCTCGCATGACAGCCGCGACCTGTCGGACAAGGAATCGCAGCGCTGGATTGCCACCGCCCTTGCGGCCAAGCCGCTGCTTACCGGTGCTGCAATGGTGACCCTGCTTGGTGACCGCGAGAGCGACATCTTTGCTCTTTATGCCAGCGCAGCCGAGCAAGACTACCGCGTGATCGCCCGCAGCATGCATGATCGCAAGCTGGCCGACACGACGGGTTTGTATGCGGCGATCGACGCCATGACGGCGGTAGAGCGTCGCATCATCGAGTTGCCTGCGCGTGCGGGGCGGCCTGCACGTCCGATGGACCTCGAACTTCGCTTCGGCGCAATCGAGCTGGCCCGGCCGCAAAGCAAGTTCCTGCGCCATTTGCCGAAAAGCCTGCATCTGGCCATCGTTGACGTCCGCGAGATCAATGCCGATCCCAACGTCGAGCCGTTGCACTGGCGTCTTCTCACCTCTCACGAGGTCACCAGTTCAGACGATGCCTGGCGCATTGTCGCCTGGTACAAGCAGCGCTGGATCATCGAGCAGTTCTTCCGCGTCCTCAAGACGCAGGGCTTCAAGCTCGAGGATAGCCAGATCGGCACCGCCGGCCGGCTTCTCAAATTGGTTGCCATCGCTGCCAAGGCCGCGATCATCACCATCCAGCTCCTGCAAGCGCGCAACGGGAGCCAGCAGTCGCTTCACGTTGCCTTCAATCCCAGCGAGATCGATGCGTTGACCGCCCTCAATCAGCAGCTTGAAGCCAGGAACAGACGACTGAAGAACCCGCATCCGTCCGATCGTCTTGCCTGGGCGGCCTGGATTATCGGCCGCATTGGAGGATGGGACGGCTATCCGTCCTCCAAGCCACCAGGCCCCATCACCTTCAAAAACGGTCTCGATTACTTCCGCGCCGTCGCTCTCGGATGGAGCCTCAGAAATGTGTGCATGCCCTAGTGCCTTCGCAGGGACGACACCGAGTGTGTTGCGCTGTCGGTCATGCCTTCGCATTCTCGCGCCATCATTGCCGGAGGACACCGACCACCAGGTGTGAATTTGTCGCCGCTACGGAGGGCGGTCGGATGGAAGCCGGTAGCGCCACGTTTCGCCAGCGAGAACCCCGCGCTGCCGACGCACAACGGAGGGCCATTCGGAGCGAACCACGCTGAGGACCGCAGCATCGGCGGACGGCTCTTCATCGGCTGCGAAATATGCGCGAAGTCTGCCTTCGCAGCGGAAGCCGAGGTTGGCGTAGAGATCAAGCATATGCCTCCGGCGCCAGTCCAGATGCACCTCGGCCCGCTCGACGACGAGCACCTCGAACGCATACCGCGTCATCAGATGTGCAACGTGACTGACGAGCACGGCCTCGTCCAGTCGTCCGACGGTCCAGATCGGAGCGAAGGTCGCCCGCTTCTCGTGCCGGTCGATCGCGCCGAACCCGGAAACGCCGAGAAGGTCTCCCGATCCAGCGGCCTCGATTGCGAACGCGGCCGCGGTGTCGACCTGGTCCCATGCCGTCGCCAGGCGTGCGGTATTCGGCCGGTCAGATGTCCCGCGATCGAGCCGCCGCAGCATGGCTGCCTCGCGAAGCTGCTGCGCGCGCGAAGTCTCCGGGCCGGTGATCCTGGTCAACAGGATGCGGTCGGTGGCGAAGCTTGCATGGTTGCTCGACGGGTACATGCCGTATTGACGCACCCGATGCGCATGCCGTCAAATGACCGGAACGCCAGTTCATATGCAAATTGGTCATGCCCCTGAATCCAAGACATGTTGACCTGTTTCGAGAGGTCGTGCGCCACAACGGAATCACCAAGGCCGCCTTGAGCCTTCGGGTGGGGCAGCCTTTCATCAGCCGCGCGATCGCACGTCTCGAGCGCGAGATCGGCTTTGCGTTGTTCGAACGCGGGCGAGGCGGCGTCACGCTGACGCCGGAAGGCGAGATATTCCTGCGCGAGGTCGAGAGAAGCCAGGCCGGCCTCGAATATCTGGCGCGCGCCGCGCGCGGCATTCGCGAGCGTGGCAGCGGGACGCTCAGGATCGCATGTCTTCCGGCGTTCACCTATTCGTTGATGCCGCAGATCGTCAGCAGCTTCCTGAGGAAGAATCCCGACATCGTCGTATCCGTGGCCGTCCACAGCCCCGAGCGCGTCTGGAGCCTGGTGGCCTCGGGACAATGCGACGTCGGGCTGGCGCGGCCGCAGGCGGGGTTTGCCGCGGTCGACGACGAGCTCCTCATGACAACGGAGGCGGTCTGCGTCCTGCCCCGCCAGCACCGGTTGCGCTCGAAGCGATCGATCTCAGCGCAAGACCTGCGGGGGGAGCCCATGATCGCAGCTTCCCCGAGCGCACCGCATCGATCCCGCTTTGAACGCATCCTCGATGAGGCCAAGGTTGAGATCAAGACGGTCGCGGAGATCCAGTACAGCATGCAGCGTTGTGCCCTGGTTGCGCAGGGACTGGGTTTCTCGATCGTCGACCCGATCGTGGCCCGGGATTTTGCAAGCTCCAGAATCGTCCTCAAGCCGTTCGTGCCGCGGCTGGAGATCGCCACCATGTTGCTGCTTCCTTCGCAGCGGCCGCGAAGCCGTCTCGCACTTCAATTCTGCGATCTGCTGCGCGCTGAAACCGCGCAGTACAGGAAATCCGCGCGCGTGCAGGCTTGAGCAGCAGCGGCAGGGTTTTCTCTCGCATCGCGCTCGGCATGACCTCGCGGGACGGCGCGAGCCGCCTGCGGCGCTTCGCTTGCTCGGCGCGCTGTGCTCGCCGAAACATTCGTCGGGCAGTCGTGACTTTCGTCATCTCGACGCGCAGATGTGAATGCTGCAGCGTGCGCGCCGCATGCACGCAGCGCTCGTGTTCGATTCGTACGGCTGCATTCACGTCGCACGCGGTGGGTTGCCGCATGATTGGGCAAGAGCGCTCGCAATGCGATCATGCGTGGGATAATCGATATGTCATCTACCGTGCTTAGGTCACGCCTTTGCAGCGACATGCGTTTCGTCCAGGCGCGGAGATCGAGAAAATTTTCCGAAGACTCTGCGATGATGCGTTGCCCGATCGCATCGCATGAACGCAATTTTGGATTTCTGCACGACGCGCGTTGCCGCCCCTCTGGTTCTCGCGCAGATTGTTCTCTAGATCAGTCGAGCCGATCCGTGACGGAGCATCCGAGCGGGACACGGCAATGACGCGACAATGATGAACGCCATGTGCGAGCACGACTGCCAGAGGAACCTGCGTCAACCCTATCGGGAGCGGCCGGCGTAAGCCGTCGATGTCCGAATCCCGAAATGCCTCTTCCTTGTCTTCCCCGAAATTCGCCGGTCTGTGAGCGGCCGGCGACGCAACCTTGGGAATGCGCCTCCGTTGAGCCAACGTTCGTCGTTCGCGCCAACGGGGCACGAAAGTACATGCAAGAAGACGACAAGACGCCGGCACACGCAGCGCAGCTCCTGGAACACGCTCCCTTGCCGCGCGAGCCGCGGGACATCAGGGATATAGCCCCCGCGCCGCCGCGGCTGTTCTCGACACGACCCTATCCGCCCTCGGAGCAGTTCGAGGTCTGGAAAACGCGGATGGCTTCGCTGGTCGACGTTGCGCCACCGGAAGGTCATAGCCCTGCGCACGGGTTCCTGGTGGAGTACCTGACCTGCAACATGGCCGATGTCGTCTTCACGTCGGGGCGATTCGCCGCGCAATCATTCGCCCGCGTCATCAAACCGTCGCATGGCGCGCCCGTCGATATCTGGTGGCTGTACCGGGTGCGCTCCGGAGAAGCCCGCTTCGAGACCGCAGAGCGGCGGATTCACGCCATGCCGGGCGCCATGTTCCTGATCTCGCTCGACGAGGATTTCCGCGGCACCATCACGGACTATGACGGCTTGGTGCTGGGCTTGCCGCGCAGATCGTTCGCCGATATGGCCGATCAGCTCGACGGTATCTGCAACATTCTGCTCGAAGGCAATCTGATCGAGTTGCTGGCGGATTATCTCGACCGACTCGAAGCGCGCATCACCCTCATGTCTTCGGAGGAGTTGAGGCAGGCGGGGCGGGCGACCGCGCAGATGATCGCCGCCTGCATCCAGCTCTCCTCGGATCGGCTGGAGCGCGCGCGCGGCGCGGTCGAGCCGGTGCTGTTCGAGCGTGCGCGTCTTTATATAGAGACGCATCTCGCCGACTTCGATCTGACGCCGGACCGCATTGCGCAGCAATTGCGCATCTCGCGTTCTGCCCTCTACCGTGCATTCGAGAGCGTCGGCGGCGTTGCCGGCTATATCCTGCGCAAGCGGCTGCGCGCGGCGCATGCCGAACTTGTCACATCCGCCGACAGGCAGGTGCAGGAGATCGCCTATCGCCACGGCTTCAAACTGGCGTCCGATTTTGCCCGCGCCTTCCGCCGCGAGTTCGGCGTCAGCCCGCGCGAGATGCGCGAACGCATGCGTCGTCGATCAACTACCGGTTGAAGGTGCGATAAAGTACCTCACGGTGTATCGGCCGATCATTCAACTTGTGAGACGATCTGCGTGTTATTTGGACGGCCTGCTGAGTGACGCTGGCAAAATTGTGTCTATCATTTTGCAACATGACGACTCGGGGCACATTGATGGGGCAGTCGAACGAGCGCTGGGTGGCAAGATGCGCTCGTTGAGTTCGACACATCATCGGCCAGGACCGGAAGGCGAGCGCACGTCGCGCGGTCTTCACATCTCCACATGCGCTCCCAAGGGACGCGCATGTCGGTACAGTCCGCGGCATGGCTCCCCCGACGTCTTTTCAAGATGTCGCAAAGGGGACGCACCATGGCCATCGCACGCAATTCAACCGAATCGCTGACGCGTCAGGGCCGCGCCGGCTTCGTCCGGAGCTGGGTCGCAACGGGCGATGCGGGCAGCCGTTCGCTGCGGCGGCGGTTGCTGGCGGTGTTGCGGTTGGCGCACCGGGTTTTGGGTGTGAAGCGCGATCGGCTGGGACTTGGTGCGCTCGGCGGCGGCGGGCGAGCGTCGGCCGTTGCCGTGACGCTTGGTGCATTTGCTGTCGTCGTAGTAACCGCCTCGGCCGCGAGCGCCGGAAGCGTACAGCTTGGTGGTGGAACTGCGACCGGCACCGATTCCGTGGCGATCGACACCAATTCGTCGGCCAGCGGCCTGCGCGCCATCGCGATCGGGAGTGGAGCAAACGCAGCCGGGCTGGATGCAGTTGCCCAGGGCACCGGCACCAGCGCCGGCGCCCAGAACGCCATCGCGATCGGTTTTCAGTCGATCGCTTCACAGCTAAACTCTCTCTATCTCGGGTCGCGTACGGCCGCGGGAACCGGCGCGCTCGCTACGAGCGCCATCGGCATCGGCACGGATGTGACAGCATCCCAGGTCGACGCCATTGCGGTTGGACGTTCATCCGTTGCGTCTGCACAGTACTCGGTGGCGCTTGGCCTGAACGCGAAGGCAACAGGCACTGGCGGTGCAATGGCGCTGGGCCAGGGCACGGTCTCGAGCGGCGTCAATTCGGTCGCGCTCGGTGTTCAAGCCAATGCCACCGGCGCCGGCACGAGCGCCCTGGGCACATTCGCCAGCGCCACCGGGGGCAATGCCACCGCGGTCGGCGTCAGCTCCTTGGCGAGCGCCAACTATTCGTGGGCCGGAGGCTGGGCATCCGTTGCCTCGGCGGACAGCGCGACTGCTCTTGGCAAGCAGGCGACCGCGTCGGGGATCAACTCATTCGCCGGAGGCAGCTCCAGCAACGCAGCCGCAGATTTTGCCGTGGCTGTGGGCAATCAGGCGCAGGCTCTGAGTACCGGGGGCTCGGTTGCGATCGGATCGGGCGCGGTCGTCAACAGTGCAGCGACGGGCGGCATCGCGATCGGCAACAATGCGGCATCCGCCGGCATCAGTTCGATCGCGAACGGCGTTGGGGCCAGCGCGGCGGGAGCGTACTCAACTTCGGTTGGTGCCGGCTCTAGCGCCAGCGGCGCCCGTGCGTTTGCCGGTGGCCGTTCGGCTGTAGCTACAGGCGATGATTCCGTCGCCATTGGCGTGACGGCCAACGCGACAGCGCCAAGCGCGACCGCACTCGGAGCGGGCGCATCGGCTCTCGCCCTAAATGCAGTCGCCGTCGGCACCGCCGCTACTGCGGACTCAGCCAACGCGGTCGCCATCGGCACCAGCGCGACCGCAACCGGCGGCCAGGCGGTTTCCATCGGTGCGAACAACGTCGCCTATGGCGATGGCGCCGTGGCGATCGGCGATCCCAGCTATGCCAGCGGCACCGGCGCCTTCACCGGCGGCGCGAACAACATCGCCAACAGTGACGGTACGGCGAGCGCCACCGCCGCCAACCAGGCCAACGGCGCCGTCGCGATCGGCAACAACAACAAGGCGATCGGGCAGGGCTCCGTGGCGCTCGGCAATGGCTCCACCGCGGGCGCCGCCGGTCTTGCGGGCAATATCGCATTGGGCAACGGCGCCACAGCGGCGGCAAGCTCCGGCGATGTCGCGCTCGGCTCCGGCAGCGTCACCGCTGCCGCTGTCAACACGCCGAACACGGTGATCAACGGCACCACCTACAGCTTCGCCGGAACGACAGCGGTCTCGACTGTCAGCGTCGGTGCGGTCGGCGCGGAGCGCACCATCACCAATGTCGCGGCGGGCCGCATCAGCAACTCTTCGACCGATGCGATTAACGGATCGCAGCTCTGGGCCACCAACCAGGCGGTCGACGGCCTCGCCACCACCGTCAACAACATCAACACCGGCGGCGGCATCAAGTATTTCCACGCCAACTCGACGCTGGCCGATTCCTCCGCCGCGGGGACGAATTCGGTTGCGATCGGCCCGGTGTCGACCGCGACCGGCAGCGGCTCGGTGTCGATCGGCAACGGCGCGACCGCCGCAAATGCCAACGACATCGCGCTCGGCTCCGGCAGCCAGACCAGCACGGCGGTCCAAACCGCCAACATGGTCATCGGCGGCACCACCTACAGCTTCGCCGGTACCACCCCAACCTCGACGGTCAGCGTCGGCTCGGTCGGCAATGAGCGCACCATCACCAACGTCGCGGCGGGACGGGTCAGCAACGGCTCGACCGATGCGATCAACGGCTCGCAGCTGTTTGCCGCGACGTCCGCGATCGACAGCCTGTCGACCGTCGTCAGCAACGGCCTGACGCATTATTATGGCGTCAACGACGGGGGCACCCAGCAGGCCAACTACAACAACAACGGCGCG
The DNA here is from genome assembly GCF_024171045.1 of Bradyrhizobium sp. USDA 4538. Classification (NCBI taxonomy): domain Bacteria; kingdom Pseudomonadati; phylum Pseudomonadota; class Alphaproteobacteria; order Hyphomicrobiales; family Nitrobacteraceae; genus Bradyrhizobium; species Bradyrhizobium sp. USDA 4538. The sequence goes on along the minus strand of NZ_JALJZE010000001.1, from coordinate 2,594,928 downwards.
ACCGGCGTGAACTCGATGGCGGCCGGCGTTGCCGCGTCGGCGACGGCGGCGAATGCCACGGCGCTCGGATTCAACACCCAGGCGACGGTGGATGGCGGCGTCGCGATCGGCTCGGGGTCGATTTCCAACCGCGCGCTCGCGCCGGCGTCCGGCACGATCGGCGGCACCATCATCCCCTACAACACCACCGATCTAGCGCTGCTCGGCGCGGTGTCGGTCGGCAACGCGACGAGCTACCGGCAGATCACGAACGTGGCCGACGGCACCCAGGACAGCGACGCCGTCACCGTGCGCCAGCTGACCGGTGCGCTGACGTCGTTCGCGACCACGACGACGAAATACTTCCACGCCAACTCGACGCTCGCCGACTCGCTCGCGGTCGGCAACAATTCGGTCGCGGTGGGCCCTGCGACCGTGGTCAACGGCGACAACGGCATCGGCATGGGCTTCGGCGCAACCGTGGCGCAGACCGCGCCCGGCGGCATCGCGATCGGCCAGAATTCGGTGTCCAACTTCGCCGATTCGATCGCGTTCGGCACCAATGCCCAGGCCAGCGGCGTCCAGTCGGTGTCGATCGGCGCCGGATCCCAGACCACCAACCCGACAAGCGTTGCGCTCGGTCCGAACGCCAAGGCGACGGCGCAGGCCGGCGACGTCGCGCTCGGTGCCAATTCGACCACCTCCACTGTGGTCGCGACTTCGAGCACCTCGATCGGCGGCACCACCTACAACTTCGCCGGCACGACGCCGACCTCGACCGTCAGTGTCGGCAGCGCCGGTGCGGAGCGCACCATCACCAACGTGGCCGCGGGCCAGATCACCCAGACCTCGACCGACGCGATCAACGGCTCGCAGCTCTGGGCCACCAACACCTCGCTCGCCGCTCTCTACACCACGGTGAGCAACATCTCGACCGGCGGTGGCGGCGTGAAATATTTCCACGCCAATTCGACCGCGGCGGATTCCATCGCGACCGGCGCGGAGAGCGTCGCAATCGGGCCGCAGTCGGTCGCGAGCGGCGCCAATGCGATCTCAATGGGCAACGGCTCGGCCGCGTCGGCCGACAACTCGGTCGCGATCGGCGCCGGCGCCAAGGCGACGCAGGCCAACTCGCTGGCGCTCGGCGCCAACGCGACCACCACGGCCAATCTGAGCGATGCGGCCTATACGCCGGTCGTCGGCAAGACCGTCGCGGGCGTTGCGACCGGCGAAGTGTCGGTCGGCTCGTCCGGCGCCGAACGCCGCGTCACCAATGTTGCCGCCGGCTCGGCGGCGACCGACGCGGTCAATGTCAGCCAGCTCCAGGCGGTTGCGTCGAGCTCGATCCGCTACGACTCCGACGGTTCCGGCAACACCACCAACAAACTGACGCTGAACAGCGGCAACGGCGCGCCGGTGACCATCAGCAACGTGGCGCCCGGCGTCCTCGGCACCGATGCGGTCAACGTCAATCAGCTCAACAGCGCGTTCCAGCAGCTCAACGGCCAGATCGGCGAGGTGCGGCAGGACGCCTGGCGGGCGGCCGCGATCGGCATGGCCGCCGCATCACTGCGCTATGACGACCGGCCCGGCAAGGTGAGCGCCTCGGCGGGCGGCGGCGTCTGGCGCAGCCAGGGCGCGCTCGCCTTCGGCATCGGCTACACCAGCGAGAACGGCAAGCTGCGCACCAACGCCGCGGCAACCACCGCCGGCGGCGACTGGGGCGTCAGCGCCGGCGTGAGCCTGACGCTCAATTGACCCTGACGGCGACGAGGCGGCTGGCGTGTCTGGCCTTGATGATCTGGCTCGGGGCGGCGGCGAGCGCCGCCGCGCAGGGCGCGCCGCCTGGCGCCTACGCCGTGAAGCCGTCGGACGTCGTGGTGCCGGAGGGCGAGACGCTCGGCGAGTTCAGGCGGATGATCCAGCCGTTCAAGAACTGGACCCTGATTTGCGACGAGAGTCTCAAATCGAAGCGCCGCGTCTGCAACGTCACGCAATCGATCGTCAACGCGCAGGGCGCGGTCGCCTTCAACTGGTCGCTGATCGCGACCGCCGACGGCAAACCGCTGATGGCGATGCGGATACCCGCGGCCGCCGGGGTCGGCGCGCAGATCGAGCTCGCGCTGGGCGACAGTCCGGACCGCATCGTCGCGCAGACCGATCGCTGCGATGCCAGTTTCTGCTTCGCCACGGTCGCGATCGGCAACGTGCTGAGGCGGCACATCCGTGCGGCGACGCCGTGCCGCGTGTCCTATCAGCTGCCGCAAGGGCCGATCGTGCTGGAGGCGCCGCTGGACGGACTGTCCGGTGTGCTGGCGAAGCTGAAATGAGACAACAGGCTGCATGCGGATCCGGAAGCCGGAGCGACGCATCGAAGTGCGGGACGAGAAGATGAATACGCCGATGCGACTGAAGACCCCCATCCTGATTTTCACGGCGGTCGTCGTGGCGGCGCTCAGTGCGGCCGGCGTCGTGGGCTATGCCCAGCAGATGCAGCCGGCCCAGTCGCAGCCGATGCCGCTGCAGCCGGCGACGCCCGCGCCGGCCAAAAAGCCCGCCGCCGCCGCGAAGCCGCAGCCGCACAAGCAGCGTCCGCAGGAAGCGCCGACGCCGCCGTCTGCCGCGGCATCCGTTCCGCCGCAGCAGGCGGGCCAGCAACCGACCGTGTTCGACGAGCACGCGCGGCAGGGCAACATCGTGACCTGCGCCAATCTGTTCGGGACGCTCGGCCGCGGCCTCGCGATGAACTCCAGCTACACCGCGCAGTCGCAGTGGGACGCCAAGGCCGGCAATTCGCATTCGGTGCAGTCGCTGGTCGCGCTCGCACCTAACCAGGCCAGCCAAGCCACCCCCGCCGTCAATCAGCAGGCCGCCGGCATCGTGTTTGCCGCGCCGGTCGGATCGTCCTGCGAAGGCAATCTGGTGCGGGTGACGCCGCGGACGGAGAATTGCTCGACGGTTGCCGCCGAACTCGCCAAGCTCAACGGACAGACCGGCACGCTCGGTGATCTCGCGACGATGGCGCTGCCGAACGGCGCGCAGGTGGTGCTGATTCCGTTAGGCAACGCCTGCGTCGCGGTGACCGCGCTGCGGGTCGCCGGGTAACGCTGCCGCTCAACCCGGTCGACCCTTGCCGGCGCCGGTCAGCCCGGCTGGCCGCGCCGCGTCGGTCTGGCCGATCTCACCAATGACGCCAGCGATGATGCCAGCGCGGATAGCCGCCGCGATAGTAGGCGTATGCCGGCCGCACCACGTGGCGATAGCGATAGCCGTAATAGGCCGGCCGGTATCCGCTATAATATGTCGTGGTGTAACCGCCGCCCCAACGATACGGCGCAGCGTAATAGCCGTCGTCATAGGCGTAGCTGCCGTACCCGTAATAGGCGGGCGAATAGCCGTAACCGTAGCCGTAGCCGGGGTAGCCGTAACCATAGGAATAGCCGGGATAGCCATAGGCTGACGAGGCGAGGCCGCCGACGACTGCGCCGGCAATCAATCCGCCTGCGAGCGCGGCACCCCACCCGCCGTGTCCCCACCGTGCTTCGGCGGGCGCCGGGGCTGCGATGGCGCTCACCCCAAGCGCACCGACGGTTGCAAGAACAAGGCCTGTCTTCCTCATGGGATCCTCCTCGATGATAGTTGCCCAGCCGGTCAACGGGGCAGGGGGGCATTGGTTGCGAATGGCCGCGCGCCTGCAATGAACCTGGGCCTGCAACAAGCCTGGCGGCGAGGTGGGCGCAGTGGTGCCGCCGTTGACGGGGAATCAAATGTTCAAGGGCGAACGGAACCGGTTCCGATCCTCCGCCGGTCGCAGCGAATGATGATCCGCGTGAACGGGCCGAACATCGACGTGACGGCGAAACCACGCTCGATTTCAAAACGGGAAAGCGCGGCCATCGGTTCCTGCAGCTTGATCGCTCGGCAGTTCCCTTGGTGCGAAATGTCGCGTCGCGCCGGCATCTAGGAACGGTGCGGGCGGCGACGCTGTTTCCTCACAAGGCAGGTTCACCGGTGAGTCGCGCGCGCCGCTGCGTCGTGTCGCTCGCCGGCTTTGTTGGAACGCGGCCACGGCGTGGAGCGCGCCAGCCATTTGGCGCCAGCTTCGCAATCCGGCCAGCCGCTAGACTGCAGGAGGAATCGGTAATGCAGAGCAAGATGATGAAGAGCAAGTTTCTGCTGACGACGGCCGTGCTGTTGGCCGGCGTCAGTCTCGCTTCGGCGCAGAGCATGCGCGAGGGCGGGGGCGGCATGGGTGGTGGCGGAAGCGTCGGCGCGGGCGGTGGCGGTAGCGAACACGGCCGCTCCGCAGGCTCGCCGGCCGGCAGTTCCGGCGGCGCAATGCATGGCAGTCCCGGGGCATCGCGAAGCGAAGGGCGAAGCGAAGGCATGACGGCCGGTCGCGGCCAGGGTGGCGCACGAGAAAGCCAGGGCGCACGAGAGAGCGGCAGGGCTGAAGGACAGATGGGCCGCGGTGCGGCCGAGCGCAGCCAGACCACCGGCCAGGCCCGCGAGAGCGGCCGCGCCGAGCAGGGTCAGCGCAGCCAGAGCAAGCAAGACCAGAGCAAGCAAGAGCAGACCGTCGGCCAGAGCCGAAACCAGCGCGAGCAGATGGGCCGATCTGAATCCCGCGAACGCGGCAGCGCCACGACGCGGCAAAGCCAGCAGCAGGAGAATCGCGCCAACACCGCGAACCGCAGCCAGGGCACCACGACCGGTCAGGGGACGGCTCAGGACAAGGCTCAAGGCAAGACTCAAGGCAAGGCGGGCACGACGACCGGCCAGAGCACGACCACGGGCCAGGCAAAGGGCGCCAACACGACCACCGGCCAGGGCACAACGGCGGCCCCGAATACGCGAGCCGGCCAGACCACGGGCGCGGCCGCTCCGCAGTCCGGCACGACGCAAAACCGGATGAACTCCGGACAGACCACCGGTCAGGCCCAGGGACAAACCGGGACAACCGCTCAGACCCAGGCCCAGTCGAACGCCACGGTCCAGACCGAGGCTGGGCGCACCGTGACCGCGCAGCAGCAGAGCACGATCCAGCGCTCGGTGCTGTCGGCGCGTAACGCACCGCGCGTCAATGTCAGTACGATCAACTTCGCGGTCAATCCGGGCGTGGTGGTGCCGCGGAGGTTCAACGCGGTGTCGGTCGCAACCTTCCCGGCGCTGATCGATGCGTTCCCGTATTATCGCGACGATAGTTTCTTCGTCGTCGAGGATGAAGTCGTGTTCCTCGATCGCGAGCGCCGCGTCGTCGACGTGGTCCCGGTCGGACCGCGGACGCGCTTCAGCCATCGCGGCGGCGGTGGTGGCGCTAGCGTTGCGATGATGGACCTGAACACGCAGCAGATCCGCGAGGTGCAGCAGGTGCTGATCGACCGCGGCCTGCTGGTCGGCGAGGCCGACGGCGTATTGGGATCGCGGACCCGCGAGGCGCTGATCACCTTCCAGCGTCAGGAAGGCATCACGACCAGCGGCAGCGTCGACACGCGCACGGTGACCGCACTCGGCCTGTCCGACAGAATCGGTCAGGGCGCGGGCGCATCGTCGACGGTCGGCCAGAGCCGCACCCAGCAGAACACGACTGGACAGACGACCGGTCAGACCAACGCGCCGCAGAACCAGTCGACCGGCCAGACCGGCACTCAGCAGCCTGCCCAGCAGAACACGACCGGGCAGACCACGGGTCAGGCGAACTCGCCGCAGAACCAGTCGACAACCGGCCAGAGCGGAAATCAGCCGTCCGCTCAGCAGCAGGCCCCGCAGCAGAATACGACGGGCCAGGCTGCACCGCAGAACCAGTCGACCGTCGGTCAGGGCAACGGCAATCAGTCAAATGCCGGCCGGGACACGCAGTCCAGCCAGCCCAACCAGAACAACAACCCGCCGTCGTCAGGCTCAGGCCAGAGCCCGCAGACGCCAGCGCAAAACTCCGATCGGAAATAGGATCTCTGTGCAGGAGCCCCGCTGCAGAGCGGGGCTCTTTTTTTGCGATCTTGCGATCAGTCTTTTAGTTCGGAATTCGGCACCAGGCCGAACCGGCCGTGCAATCCGCGCCAGAGGCCGGCGCACAGAACGCTCAGAAGCTTGCGCATCGAACTCCCCTCGACATCAACCATCGTGCGATCCTGCTGATGCCGGTGGCGAAAGGACAGAACCAATTCTGAGCAGGTCTGCGCAATCTTTAAGCAAGACACTGTCGCCGCCGCGCCGCGCGCGCGGAAAATTCTCATGAGATTCAATTGCCGGCCCGCTGGCACGCCTCGTGCATCAATCGCATCGAGTTGGCCGCTAGGGTTCCGACCTTGCAACGCAAGGTGCTGGTCCGAGAGCAGCCGCTTGCGGGGGAGACATCCCCGCAGGTGCACGGCGGGATAAAAGCCCGGGAGACCTCGTCAGCCAAGGGATTGGCGGAGCGATGGTCTTTTCGCCAGTCCCTTTTTGTGAATTTCGCAAGAGGGATCGGCAATGAACAAATTCGTTTTCTTCCTTCGCTCTGTTGTCATCGGCTGCGCGGTCGTGCTGGCGGCTGCGCCTGCGGCCGACGCCGCGCCGAAGAAAAGCTTCAAGGTCGCCTGGTCGATCTATGTCGGATGGATGCCGTGGGGCTATGCGGCCGACACCGGCATCGTCAAGAAATGGGCCGACAAATACGGCATCGCGATCGAGGTCAAGCAGTTCAACGACTACGTCGAATCGATCAACCAGTACACTGCCGGCGGCTATGACGCCGTCACCATCACCAACATGGACGCACTCTCGATTCCGGCAGCCGGCGGCGTCGACACCACCGCGGTCGTGATGGGCGATTTTTCCAACGGCAACGACGCGGTGATCCTGAAGAACAAGACCGATCTCGCCGCGATCAAGGGCCAGACGGTCAATCTGGTCGAGTTCTCGGTGTCGCATTATCTGCTGGCGCGCGCACTCGAGACTAGCAAGCTGAGCGAGAAGGACGTCAAGGTCATCAACACCTCCGACGCCGATATCGCGGCCGCCTACAAGACGCCTGACGTCAGCGCGGTGGTGACCTGGAATCCGATCGTAACCGAAATCCTCGGCTCGCCCGACGCGAAGAAGGTGTTCGATTCCTCGCAAATCCCCGGCGAGATCATGGACCTGATGGTGGTGAACACAGCGGTTGCAAAGGACAACCCGGATTTCGCCAAGGCGCTGGTCGGCATCTGGTACGAGACGCTGTCCAAAATGACGGCGAACGACGCCGCGGCGAAGGCCGCCAAGGAGGCGATGGCCAAGGCCTCCGGCACCGACCTCGCCGGCTTCGACAGCCAGCTCTCGACCACAAAACTGTTCGACAAGGCAACCGACGCCGAAGCCTTCACGCGCAGCCAGACCGTCGGCGTGACCATGGATCGGGTGCGCAAGTTCCTGTTCGAGAAGGACCTGCTTGGCAAGGGCGCGAAGTCGGCCGACGCGGTCGGCATCGAGCTCGCCGACAAGTCGGTGCTGGGCGACAAGTCGAACGTCAAGCTGCGCTTCGATCCGACCTACATGGACGAGGCCGCCAAGGGCAAGCTCTGACGCCAAGCTCTGACGCGCAGTGCGTCGCCCCAAGCAGGAGCTGACCATGCGACTTGTGAACATACGGCCGGGACGGCAGACGCGGTTCTATCTGCTCGCGCTGCCGTTCGTATTGGTCGCAATCGCCTACTTCGCCGGCTCCAGCGCGCGGCTCGCGCAGAACGCGAATGACAAGCTGTTGCCGGCGCTGCCGAGCATGGTGCAGGCCGTCAAGCAGATGGCGTTCGAGGTCGACCCGCGCACCGGCGGCTATCTGATGGCCTCCGACACGGTCGCCAGCCTGGGGCGGCTCGGCTCGGCGCTGGCGATCTCGACGGTGGCGGCGCTCGTGCTCGGGATCGTGATCGGGCTGTTGCCGGGCGCCAACGCCCTGCTCGGGCCGTTCGTGTCTGTCACCTCGATGGTGCCGCCGCTGGCGCTGTTGCCGATCCTGTTCATCGTGATGGGGCTCGGGGAGAATTCCAAGATTGCGCTGATCGTGATCGGGACGCTGCCTTGCATGATCCGCGATCTCGCCATGAAGGTGCAGGAGCTGCCGCGCGAGCAGATCGTCAAGGCACAGACGCTCGGCGCCTCGACCTGGCAGATCGCGCTGCGCGTCGCGATGCCGCAAACCCTGCCGCGGCTGATCGACGTGTTGCGCCTGCAGCTCGGGCCGGCGTGGCTGTTCCTGATCGCAGCCGAGGCGATCGCATCCGATTCCGGGCTCGGCTACCGGATCTTCCTGGTGCGCCGCTATCTCGCGATGGACGTCATCATCCCCTACGTCGCCTGGATCACGCTGCTGGCGTTCCTGATCGACGTCGGCCTGCGCGTCATGCAGCGAAGGTTGTTTCCGTGGTTTGCTTCGGTGAGGGCGGAATGAGCGCGATCCGCTTCGACGACGTCTGGAAGGAATATGGCGACCACATCGTGCTCGAGCGCATCACGATGGAGGTCGAGCCGCGCGCCTTCATTGCGCTGGTCGGCCCGTCCGGCTGCGGCAAGACCACGCTGCTGCGCATGCTGCTCGGCGAGGAGCAGCCGACCCGCGGCCAGATCCTGGTCGACGGCAAGCCGTTGCCTGGCGAGCCGGACGCCGACCGTGGCGTGGTGTTCCAGCGCTACTCGGTGTTTCCGCATCTGACGGTTTTGCAGAACGTCATGCTCGGGCGCGAACTGCGCGACGCCAAATTCACCGGCCGGCTGTTCGGTGCCGCGCGCCGCGCCGCCGCCGACGAAGCGATGAAGCTGCTCGCCGAGGTCGGGCTCGCCGGCCAGGAGAGCAAATATCCGTCCGCTTTGTCGGGCGGCATGCAGCAGCGGCTCGCGCTGGCGCAGGCGATCATGCGCGGGCCGAAGATCCTGCTGCTCGACGAGCCGTTCGGTGCGCTCGATCCCGGAATCCGCGCCGACATTCACCTTCTGATGAAGCGGCTCTGGAACGAGACTCATCTGACGGTCGTGATGGTGACGCATGACCTCAGTGAAGCCTTCGGACTCGCGACGCGCGTGATCGCGCTGGAGCGGCAGCGCAACCGCCCCGAGGAGCGCGAGCGCTACGGCGCCACGGTGTCGCGCGACCTCGAGATCTTTCCGCGCCGCAGTGCGGAGCTGCGGTCGTCAGTTCAACCAGCTCCGACCGGGACGACCCGGTCAGGCAAGGAGCATCAGCCGGGACGGCCCGGCGCTCTCGTCTTGAAGGAGCAACCATGATCCTCACAGAGGAACAAAGGGCCGAGATCGCGGCGCATACCCGGCGGTATAACGAGCTGAAGGCGGCGGGGCAGGAGCACGCGCCGCGGGCGCTGCCGGCGCCGACCGCGCGCGACGCCGCGCCGATCGATGCCGACACGGTCATTCACCGCGAGACGATCCCATCCGGCTGGTACTGGACCACGCGGCTGAACCGCGGCGACACCCTGCGCGTCGTCAACACATCGGGGACGTCGACCGTCAGCCTGCTCGCCTGGAACAGTGCCGACACCACCGAGCGGCTCAACCACGCCGACACCATCAAGGTGCAGTGGGCGGCGCGGTTGCAGAAGGGGCGGGTGCTGCTGTCCGACATGGGGCGCGCGCTGCTCGGCGTCACTGAGGACAGCAGCGCCGCACATGATGCCGTGGTCGGCGGCTCGACCGCGGCGACCAACCTAGCCAGATACGGCGAGGGCAATTTCCGCAACACGCGCGACAATTTCATTCTCGCCGCAGCCAAGCTTGGCCTTGATCGCCGCGACGTGCATCCCTGCGTCAGCTTCTTCGCACCGGTCGCGATCGACGCCGACGGCAAGTTTGTCTGGTCGGAGCAGCGGCGGCAGCAGGGCGATTTCGTCGATCTGCGCGCGGAGATGGAGCTTCTGATCGCGCTGTCGAACTGCCCGCATCCGCTCGATCCCGCCAAAATCTATCCGCAGGCGAGCGTGGAGATCGTGCGCTACCGCGCGGCCGCGCCGGCGGCCGACGATCTGTGCCGGACTGCGACCGCGGAAGCGGCCCGCGCCTACGAGAACAATGCGCTGTATCTCGGCGAAGCCCTGGAAGGAGCCGTGCGATGACCATGCAACCTGTTCGCACCGCCGGCCGCATCGTTCTCGATGTCGAAATTCCCGCGCGCAAGCCGTGGTCGGCGATCATCCGCAAGGGGCAGACGCTGCGGATCACCGATAGCCATGGCCAGCAGGCGGTCGACACGCTGTTCTATTGCGCCAGTGATTTCGGCGAGCGCTACAGCGGCCAGGATACGCTGCGCGCGCAGGGCTCGGCCTATGTCGGGCTGGGCACCAGGATCATGTCCAACGAAGGCCGCGTGATGCTGCGCGTGACGGCAGACAGTTGCGGCCTGCACGACACATCGGCGGGCGCCTGCTCCTGTGAGAGCAACACCGTGCGGTTCGGGCACCAGACCCGCTATCAGCACGCCTGCCGCGAGAATTTCGTGATCGAAGCCGCGAAATACGGCATGTCGAAGCGCGACATCGTGCCGAATCTGAACTTCTTCATGAACGTGCCGATCGATCCCGCCGGCAATTTCACCGTGGTCGACGGCGTCTCCAGGCCCGGCGACGCCATCGAGCTGGTCGCCGAGATGGACGTGCTGTGCCTGATCTCGAACTGTCCGCAGATCAACAATCCCTGCAACGGATTCTTCCCGACGCCGGTCCAGGTCACGATCTTCGACGTCGGGATCGTCGAGCCGGAGGCGTGAGGCATGTTCAGCAAGGTCCTGATTGCCAACCGCGGCGAGATCGCCGGGCGGATCGGCAGAACATTGCGCCGCATGGGCATCTCTTCGGTCGCGGTCTATTCCGACGCCGACCGTTTCACCCGGCCGGCGCTCGACGCCGACGAGGCGGTGCGGATCGGTCCTGCGCCCGCCGCGGAGAGCTACCTCAATGTCGATGCGATCATGGCGGCGTGCCTTGACACCGGTGCGCAGGCGGTGCATCCCGGCTACGGCTTCCTGTCGGAGAACCGCCGCTTTGCCGAGCGGCTCGCCGGGCACGGCATCAAATTCATCGGGCCGCGGCCTGAGCATCTCGACGCCTTCGGTCTCAAGCACAAGGCGCGGGAGATCGCCGAGCGCAGCGGCGTGCCGCTGCTGCCGGGCTCGGGCCTGCTGGAGACCATCGACGAGGCGGTGCAGCAGGCCGAAACGATCGGCTTCCCGGTGATGCTGAAGAGCACGGCGGGCGGCGGCGGCATCGGGATGCAGCTGTGCCACGACATGGCGACACTGCGCGAGCGCTTCGAATCGGTGCAGCGCACGGCGCGGGCAAGCTTCGGCGATGCCCGGGTCTATCTCGAGCGGTTCGTCGCCAGTGCCCGCCATATCGAGGTGCAGATCTTCGGCAACGGCAAGGGCGGCGTGGTGGCCCTCGGCGAACGCGATTGCTCGCTGCAGCGGCGCAACCAGAAGGTCTTTGAGGAGACGCCCGCGCCGGGGCTGTCCGCCGACATCCGCCGGCGGCTGCATGCGGCCGCGGTGTCGCTCGGCAAGGCCGTGTCTTATGAATCTGCCGGCACGGTGGAGTTCATCTACGACGTCGAGCGCGAGGATTTCTACTTCCTCGAGGTGAACACCCGTCTCCAAGTCGAGCATCCCGTCACCGAGCAGGTCACCGGCGTCGACCTCGTCGAATGGATGATCCGGCAGGCGGCCGGCGAGGACGTGCTCGGCCAGGCGGGCGCGCTCACGCCAAAGGGAGCTGCGATCGAGGTGCGGCTCTATGCCGAGAATCCGGGCGCGGGCTTTCGCCCGAGCGCGGGCCGCCTGACGCAGGTCAGCTTTTCGCCGGATGCGCGGATCGACGGCTGGATCGAGACCGGCACCGAGGTGTCGCCGTTCTACGATCCGATGCTGGCCAAGATCATCGTTTCAGCCGAGACGCGCGAGGCCGCGATCGCGCGGCTTTCGAAAGCGCTGGACGATACGGTCGTCGCCGGCATCGAGACCAATCTGGATTATCTCCGTGCCATCGCAGCCTCCGACGTGTTCCGCAGCGGCCAGGTGGCGACCAGTGTGCTTGGCGAATTCGCCTATCGCCCGCGCACCCTCGACGTGGTCGCGCCGGGGGCGCAAAGCGGGGTGCAGGAACTGCCCGGCCGGCTGCATCTCTGGCATGTCGGCGTGCCGCCGAGCGGCCCGATGGACGAACGGTCGCTTCGCCTCGCCAATCGCGTGGTCGGCAATCCGGAAGTAACGACCGCGCTGGAGCTGACGGTCAACGGGCCGACCTTGCGCTTCAACACCGACGCGATCGTCGCGCTCTCGGGCGCGCTGATGAAGGCATCGCTCGACGGCGCCGATGTCGCGTATGACGAGCCGCTCGCGGTACGCGCCGGCCAGACGCTCGCGATCGGCAGCATCAAGGGCCCTGGGCAGCGCACCTACCTCGCCGTGCGCGGCGGCATCGACGTGCCCGAAATTCTCGGATCGCGTGCTGTGTTTGCGCTCGGCGCGTTCGGCGGCCATGCGACGGGATCGCTGAAGGCCGGCGACGTCTTGCATATCGGTGCCGAGCCATCGGGCCTTGCGGCGCCGCGGCGAGCCACGGAACACGAGCGGCCGCAACTCACATCGGCGTGGCAGATCGGCGTCGTCTACGGCCCGCACGGCGCGCCGGATTTCTTCCTCGACGAGGATATCGAGACGCTGTTCGCGGCGAGCTACGAGGTGCATTTCAACAGCGCCCGCACCGGCGTGCGGCTGATCGGGCCGAAGCCGCGCTGGGCGCGCGCCGACGGCGGCGAGGCCGGGCTGCATCCGTCGAACATCCATGACAACGCCTATGCGGTCGGCTCGATCGACTTCACCGGCGACATGCCGATCATTCTCGGGCCCGACGGACCGAGCCTCGGCGGCTTCGTCTGTCCGGCCGTGGTCGCCCGCGACGAGCTATGGAAGGTCGGCCAGCTCAGGCCGGGCGACACCGTCCGCTTCGTGCCGGTCAAACGCGACGATCCGGTGGCCGGCCCCACGGTGCTGCGCGCGCCTGAGCTCGGATCGGCGATCGTCGGTCGGAATGACGACGGCCCGATTCCGGTGGTCTATCGCCGCGCCGGCGACGACAATCTGCTGGTCGAGTATGGTCCGATGGAGCTCGACATCGCGCTGCGGCTGCGCGTGCATTTGCTGGCGCAGGCGCTGGAAGAGGCGAAGCTCAGTGGCCTGATCGATCTGACGCCCGGCATCCGCTCGCTGCAGATCCATTATGACGGCACCGCGTTGTCGCGAACGAAGCTGCTCGACGTGCTCAGGCGGATCGAGCGCGAATTGCCGCCGGTCGACGCGATGCGGGTGCCGAGCCGCACCGTGCATCTGCCGCTGTCGTGGCGCGATCCGGAGGCCGAGCTTGCGATGCGCAAATATCAGGAGTTGGTGCGCGCCGATGCGCCATGGTGTCCGTCGAATGTCGAGTTCATCCGGCGCATCAACGGACTTGCGAGCGAGGACGATGTCCGCCGCATCGTGTTCGACGCGGATTATTTCGTGCTCGGCCTCGGCGACGTCTATCTCGGCGCGCCGGTGGCGACGCCGCTCGACCCGCGGCATCGGCTGGTGACCACGAAGTACAACCCGGCGCGGACCTGGACGCCGGAAAACGCGGTCGGCATCGGCGGCGCCTATATGTGCATCTACGGCATGGAAGGGCCGGGCGGCTACCAGCTGTTCGGCCGTACCATCCAGGTCTGGAACACCTGGCGCACCACGCGGGTGTTCGAGCCGGGCCATCCCTGGCTGCTGCGGTTCTTCGACAAGATCCGCTTCTTCCCGGTCGACGCCGATGAACTCCTCGACGCCCGCGCCGCGTTCCCGCACGGGCAGTATGACATCAGGATCGAAGAGGGCGAGTTCTCCTACGCCGACTATGCCAGGACACTGGCCGACGCCAAGCCGTCAATCGCCACGTTCAAGGCAACGCAGCAGGCCGCGTTCGACGCCGAGCGCCAGCGCTGGCGCGAGATGAAGCTCGACGAGGCGCCGGCTGAAACGATCGATGCGGCAGCCGCGGCGACGGGGATTCCCGACGGTCAGATTGGCGCGTTCTCTGAAGTGCCCGGCAACATCTGGAAGGTGCTGGTCGAGGAAGGCGCCAAGGTCGCGGCCGGCGACGTGCTGGCCATCATCGAGTCGATGAAGATGGAGATCTCCGTGCACGCACCCGCGGCGGGCCGCATCGCCTCGGTGCCGGTGAAGCCCGGCCAGACGCTGCGCGCGGGCGACGTGGTGGCGTTGCTCCGGCCGGGCTAGCGCGGCTACAGCCGCGCTTAGTCCTTGGGATCGGCCGGTGGGACGAGCGGAGTGGGCGTCTCGACTTCTTTCTCCACCCGCTGCCGGCCTTGATGATCAATTGACGCGTTTTGCCTTAACATCCGATCGATCTTCATCCTCACGCGGCGTGCCGCCAGCAATCCCAGGACCGCCTGAACCGTTCCCGAGAAGTTGCGATCGCCGATGGAGAACGAGTAACGCCAGGTGCCGGCGGTCTCGCCTTCAATGATCGTGTAATGAATTGAACGATGAATGCCGCTATGCTGGGCAGGTGTTTGTCCAACCACGACCTAGCTCATACAGCTGTTCGCTTCGGCGCCAATCGCCTGCCCCAGCGAATTTGCATGCTTGACCAAGCCCATGACGAGTTCGCCCCTGCGCAGGCCCATTGGAAGCCGACTGCCGTCGTTTCAAGGCAGAAATGGATTGGCCGCGGAGCAATCGGCTAGACGATTTGCGTCCGTTGCGTCTTGTGATCCTGGGTCGTTAAATTGCGAGATGGTGTCAGACCGGATGCCTCGAACCCATGAGCTCGTTTGACATAGGTCAAAATACGATCCCGGAAGCTCCCGACGTTGAGCCACGAACACAGTTCGGTGCCGAATGAAAGCCGCCACACGCGTTGCTAGCGCCTTGCCGTCGATACCGAGCTCTGCCGGGGGAATCGCGCGTCTCGCATGTGCCCGGCTGCGCGATGCGCAGGTTGATCCGGTCCCGATCGTGTCAGCTGCAGGCCTGGCAATCGACGACGTCGAGGACCGCAAGCGCCGCATCGATGCACGAGCGCAGGTCAGGCTGCTCGAACTCGCCGCAAGGGAATTGCAGGACGACTGCTTCGGACTCCATCTGGCTCAAGGCTTCGAGCTGGGCGAGATCGGGCTTCTGTACTACGTCATGGCTTCATCGGAGCATCTCGTTGACGCCTTGCAAATCGGCGGACGCTACTGCGCGATCAACAACGAGGGTGTGCGGTTGCGAAGCTCGCTGGATCGCGGCTTCGCCATCGGGTTCGAATATGTCAACATCGATCGGTCGTCGGATCGTCACCATGCGGAATTCTGGCTGGTTGCGCTGATCCGTATTTGCCGCGCACTGACTGACGGCAGGCTGGTCCCAAAGCAAATCAAGTTGAAGCACTCCAGACGAGAAACGCCGTCGGATGTGCGATCTCTTCTTGGATGCGAGATCGAATTTGCAGCGGACAGCGACGAGCTTTTGTTTCCGTCCCGGATCGGCGCATTGCCTGTCGTGGGGGCCGATTTGCATCTCAACAGGATGTTGCTTCAATATGCCGACGAAGCGCTTCGTAGCCGGGCACCGAGACGAAGCAGCGTGCAGTCACGCGTCGAAGGACACATCGCCCAGTTACTGCCGCACGGCAAAGCCAATGCCGAGGCGGTCGCGCGTCGTCTTGGCATGAGCCGGAGAACTCTCGCTCGCGCATTGTCGTCGGAGGGGGTGGACTTCTCAGACGTTCTCAAGGCGTTTCGAATTGCCCTTGCCCGCCATTACCTCGAAGATGAGGAGCTGCCGATTTCCAAGATCGCATGGCTATTGGGCTACAGCGAGGTCTCTTCCTTCACACATGCGTTCGTCCGCTGGACCGGCCTCACGCCGAGGGCCTATCGCAGCTCGAATGGCGATCGGTGATGGGCTGACACCAGCTCTCAACTAGCTGGCACAGACTAGCAAGACCTGGCGGAGTGTACTCCGCTAGGTCAGTCCGATGCAGTCGAACCTCTTGTCCCAGCTCGCGTGTCGCTGTCGCCGCGCTTCGGCCGTGGTTTTCGGCCCCATGACCGGGGACGACTGGCTATTCCTGGCTTCGATAATTTGTTTCCACAGTCTCTTGGTCGCGCTGGTCTGGGTCGTGTTCGCGAACTGACTGATGGCGCTGCTAAGCGGACTTTCGATTGCGTCGTCTATTCGCCGACCGCCGCCTCACACCTCGAGCCATTCCTCGCGAACGGCGGCATTGCTCTTGAGCTGGTCGGGGGTGCCTTCGAACACCACGCGGCCGTGGCCCATGATGTAGACCCGGTTGGAGATCTTCATCGCGATCGACAGCTTCTGCTCGACAAGGAGAATCGCAACGCCGGCTTTCGCGATCCGCGCGATCAGCTCGCCGACCTGCTGCACGATCAGCGGCGCCAGGCCTTCGGTCGGCTCGTCGATCATCATCAATTCGGGGTCGCCGAGCAGCGTGCGGCAGGTGGTCAGCATCTGCTTCTCGCCGCCTGACAGCACGCCCGCCGGCGTGTCGGCGCGCGCGGCGAGGTTCGGGAACATGTCGAGCATCTCCTGCAGCCGCCACTTGCCGGGGCGGCGCGGGTCCTTGATGCCGAGGATCAGGTTCTGGCGAACCGTCAGGCTCGGGAAGATATCGCGATGCTCCGGCACATAGCCGAGGCCGAGGCGTGCGATCTTGTGGCTCGGAAGACCTGCGATATCCTGGCCCTTGAAGCGGATGGTGCCCTGCGGCGGCACCTCGCCCATGATCGCCTTGACGGTGGTGGAGCGGCCGACGCCGTTGCGCCCGAGCAGGCTGACGACCTCGCCGGCCGCGATGTCGAGATCGACGCCCTGCAGGATGTGGCTCTTGCCGTAATAGGCGTGAAGATTCCTGACCTCGAGCATCAGTCGACCTCCTCGCCGAGATAGGCTTCCTTGACCTTCGGATTGCCGCGGATCTCCTCCGGCGTGCCGGAAGCGATGATGTGGCCGTAGACCAAGACCGAGATGCGGTCGGCGAGGCCGAACACGACGCTCATGTCGTGCTCGACGATCACGAGCGTGCGCCCCTCGGTGAGGCGGCGGATCAGCGCGACGGCGCGCTCGGTCTCGGCGTGGCTCATGCCCGCGGTCGGTTCGTCCAGCATGATGACGCTGGCGCCGCCCGCGATCGTGATGCCGATCTCGAGCTCGCGCTGCTCGGCATAGGTCAAGAGGCCCGCCGGCACGTCGCGGCGGTGGCTGAGATGGATGTCGTCGAGGATCTGCGCGGTGCGCTGCTTCACCTCGGGCAGATTGTCGACGTTCTTCCAGAACGCGTAGCGGTGGCCGGTCGCCCACAGCACGGCGCAGCGGACGTTCTCCCACACCGTCATGCGGGCGAACACGTTGGTGACCTGGAACGAGCGCGACAGCCCGCGCCGGTTGATCTCGAAGGGCCGCAAGCCCGAGGTCACCTCGCCGTTGAGGCGGATCTCGCCGGAGGTCGGCTTGATATGGCCGCTGATCAGGTTGAACGTCGTCGACTTGCCGGCGCCGTTCGGGCCGATGATGGCGTGACGCTCGCCCTTGGCGACGCTCAGGTTGAGATCGCGGATGATGGCGACATTGCCGAAGCTCTTCTCGACGGCGTTGACTTGGATGGCAGCGGTCATGCGAGATACCCCCGGTCACGGGCCACCGTCGCGGCGCGGTCCCAGGCTTCCGCAACACGCCGCCAGGTGATGCGCGCGACCAGGAAGCCGCCGACGAGCAGGACCGCCGCGGCCGCCCAGGTCGTCGGCGCCGTGGCGACGAAGGGAACGCCGAGCAGGTTGATCACATCGCCGCCCGAGAAGCGCGCAACGGTTTCGATGGTCAGGATGATGCCGAGCGCCAGCGCCAGCGTCGGGATCGTCGCGACCAGATAGGACGGGATCACGGTGCCGAGGGTCCCGGCGCGGATCAGCGGACGATGCTTCATCAGGATGCCGGCGATGCCGCCGGGCGCGAACATCACGATGCCGATGAAGATGATGCCGAAATAAAGCTGCCAGACCGAGGTGACGCTGGTCAGCCCGAGCTGCAGATAGGTCACCAGGATGGCGCCGAGGATCGGACCGAAGAAATAGGCGGTGCCGCCGATGAACGCGGAGAACAGCACGAGGCCCGATTGCGTCGCGCCGAGATAGGCCGAGTTGGCGATCTCGAAATTGATCGCCGCCAGCCCGCCGGCAATGCCGGCGAAGAAGCCGGCGAACATGTAGGCGAGATAGCGCACCACATGCGGATCGTAGCCGATGAACTCGACGCGCTCCGGATTGTCGCGCACCGCGTTGCAGATCCGCCCGAGCGGCGTGCGGGTCAGCGCATACATCGCGATCGCCGACACCATCACCCAGAACGCGATCAGGTAATAGACCTGGATCTGCGGCCCGAAGGTCCAGCCGAACATCGGCATCAGCGAGGTGCGGTCGGTGGTGATGCCGGATTCGCCGCCGAACACGCTGCGCAGGATCAGCGACGACGAAGCGACCAGTTCGCCGATACCGAGCGAGATCATCGCGAACACGGTGCCGGCGCGCTTGGTCATCACCCAGCCGACGAGGAGGGCGAACGCCATGCCGCCGATGCCGCCGACCAGCGGGATCACCGGCAGCGGGATCGGCCAGTTGTGGCTCGCGACCGCGTTCATGACATGCACGGCGAGGAAACCGCCGAGGCCGTACTGCACGGCGTGTCCGAACGACAGCAGCCCGGTCTGGCCGAGCAGGATGTTGTAGGACAGCGCGAAGATGATCGCGATGCCGATCAGGCTGAAGGAGGTCAGCGAGCCGCCGGTGCCGAACACCAGCGGCAGCACGACCAGCGCGACCGCGGCGAGCAGCCAGACGCCATAGAAGCTCAAGGCGCTGCCGGGCTCCTGCTTGGCCGCAGCGATGGAGGGCGTGGAAGCGTTGCTCATGACTCGCGCGTCCCCAATAGGCCCATGGGGCGGAAGATCAGGACCAGCACCAGCAGCACATAAGGCAGGATCGGCGCGATCTGCGCGATCGTGACGTTCCAGATGTCCGTGAGCGGCGAGGGGCCGAGGCTCGGATCGAGCGGGCCGAACACGCTGGCGAGCGAGCCGTTCAAAGCAACTGCAAAGGTCTGGATCAAGCCGATCAGGAGCGAAGCGATGAAGGCGCCGGGCAGCGAGCCGAGGCCGCCGAACACGATGACGACGAACAGGATCGGGCCGAGCAGCGCGGCCATGTCGGACTGCGTCACCAGCGAGGGACCGGCGATGACGCCGGCGAGACCCGCAAGGGCGCTGCCGACGCCGAACACCAGCATGAACACGCGTCCGACATTGTGGCCGAGATGGCCGACCATGCTCGGATGGGTCAGCGCGGCCTGCACGATCAGGCCGACCCGCGTCTTCTTCAAGGTGACCAGCAGCGCGATGAAGATCACAACCGAGATCACCAGCATGAAGATCTTGTAGGCGGGGTAATTGGTGGAGAACACGGTGAAGGCGGGGAAGTCGAGCGCCGCCGGGACGCGGTAGTCGACCGGGCTCTTGCCCCAGATCATCGAGACGATCTCTTCGATCGCGAACGCAAGCCCGAAGGTCAGCAGCAGTTCGGCGACGTGGCCGTGCTTGTGGGTGTTGCGCAGACCGTAGCGCTCGACCGCCATGCCGACCGCGCCGACCAGCAGCGGCGCCAGCACCAGGGCCGGCCAGAATCCGATCCAGCGGGTGAGCTGAAAGCCGAAGAACGCGCCGAGCATGTAGAAGCTGGCATGCGCGAAGTTCAGCACGCCCATCATGCTGAAGATGACGGTGAGCCCGCTGGACAACAGGAACAGCAGCATGCCGAACAGGACGCCGTTGAGCGTCGAGATGACGATCAGCTCAGCCACGGCGCACTCGCTTGAGACTGGAACGGTTCACGTGATCAGACCTGTCGAAGGAAAGGAGCTTACCTGTCATTCCGGGGCGGTCCGCAGGACCGAACCCGGAATGACAGGAGAGAGGCGGCCGATCAGGGCCGCTTCATGTTGCAGGTGGTCGGAAGCATCGTCTGCGCGGTGTCGATCTTGGACACGATGCGCCAGCCCCAGCCGGTGTTTTCCTCGTCGAACGGCTCCTTGGTCTTGTCGGCCAGCGCGCCGAACGAGGAGATGTAGATCGGCTGGAAGAACTGGTGGTCGTCCTTGCGGATGAAGCCCTCGCCGCCGTCGAACACTTCGAACTTCATGCCTTCGAGTGCGGCCGCGACCTTCACCGGATCGATCGAATTGGCCTTCTCGGCGGCCGCCTTGAACATCCGCATCTCGTTGACCGCGCGCGGATACCAGACGGAAATGCCGGTCTTGGCGCGGAAGTCCTTCTCGAAATCCATCGCCGCCTTGTTGCCGGAGTTCGGGACGCCTTCGCTGATCTGGAACACCTGGCCCTCGAGGCCGGCCTGCTTGACTGCGGTCGGTCCGCCGGCGCCGCCGGCATAATAGGTGTACCAGTTGACCTTGAGGCCGGCGTCGGCCGCCGCCTTCAGCAGCAGCGCGAAGTCCTGGCCCCAGTTGCCGGTCACGACAGTGTCGGCGCCGGACGCCTTGATCTTGGCGATGTAGGGCGAGAAGTCGGTGACCTTGAGCATCGGGTGCAGTTCGTCGCCGACGACCTGGATATCCGGCCGCTTTTCGCCCAGCATCTTGCGCGCCGTGGTGCGCACCGACTGGCCGAACGAATAGTCCATGTTGATCAGGTAGACCTTCTTGATGGACGGCTGGCCCTTCATGTAGTTGGTCAGCGCTTCCATCTTGATGTCCGAGTTCGCATCCCAGCGGAAATGCCAGTAGCTGCACTTCTCGTTGGTCATCGCCGGATCGACCGCGGCGTAGTTGAAGTAGAGCACTTCCTTGCCGGGGTTGCGCGTATTGTGCTTGGTGACGAAGTCTTCCAGCGCCGCACCGACCGACGAGCCGTTGCCCTGGGTGATGTAGTGGACGCCGGCGTCGACCGCCTTCTGCGCCTGCACCAGGCTTTCCTGCGGATTGGTCTTGTTGTCGAGCGGGACGATCTCGACCTTGTGGCCGAGGATGCCGCCCTTGGCGTTCAACTCGTCGGCGAGATACTGAAACGTCTTCAGGCCGCCTTCGCCAACGCTGGCGCCGCCGCCGGAGAGCGGATCGATATAGCCGATCTTGATGGATTCCTGCGCGGACGCCGCGCCTCCCAACACCGTCAGCGCTGCCGCGGCGGCAACGATCAGCCTATGCATCCTGCGTTCTCCCTTGCTCGTGTTTCTTGATCTTTAGCGATCGAGGCCGTCTCATAACCCCAATCGCCGAGCCTTCGCAACTTTCGCTTTGAATACTGCGTCAAGTTTTAGCAGAAGGTATTATGATGTTATAGGCCATATGTCGGCGGAATCGGGCGCTGTTTTGAATTACAGGTAAACTTTTGGATGGGGCTCACGCTTATTCGCGGTTCCGAACCGGCGTCGTCCGTCTCCAAACCTCCCCTTGAAAAGGGGAGGTCGCTTCGCTCGTTAGAGCAAAGCGGGTGGGGATCGGCTGTCGCCACTTGGAGCGTCGCCTGCGGCTGACCCCCATCCCGATCTTCGCCGTTCAGGGGGAAGGGGAAACCACGATCGCTACCGTGGCGCCTTAGCCCGGATGTCGGCGCGGCTTGAGGCCCGCGAGGAACAGCCGCGCGAAATGATCGGCGATCTCGGCTGGAGACCAGTCACGCCTGGTCTTGAACCAGATCGGATACCAGTGGCCCATTCCGGTGAGAATGCGCTCCGCGAAATAGGTATCGATGCGGCGGAAACGGCCCTCGTCGACCCAGCGCTGATAGCTGTTCTGGTCTTGTCGGATCGTCGCCAGCACGTCTCCGACATAGGCTTTTCGGTCTGCGTCGTTGAGATAGTTGATGTTGTGGTAGGTCGCCTTTGGGCCGCAGGGCGTGTCGTGCAGCATCAACAGCAGGCGAATTCGCTGAACGATGTGATCGAATGCTCCAAGGCTGTGCTCTTGCAGATGCTCGCGAATGCTGACCTCGCCGGCGAGCCCGCGTCGCAGGCAGGCCAGCAGCAGGCTCTCCTTTTCACTGAAGTGATAGTAGATGCCGGCGCGCGTCATGCCCGCATCCACGGCGATGCTCTCGAGCGACGTGCCCGAGGCGCCCCTTCGGTTGAAACTGTCGGAAGCAATCGACAGCATCCTGTCGAACTTGGCGGCCCGCTTGTTCAACGCTGTGCGAGCCTCGAGAAAAGGGGCGAGGCTGAGCGGCTCGGGCATTTTGGGAAGCGCGATCTCGCGCCGGTAGACGCCATGCGTGATGATGTCGTCGATGGCATCGATCGCCTGTTGCCGCGTGTAGTAGTCGCGTTCGGACAGCCAGAACGGAACCCAGTCCAGGATGGAGATCAGCGCCACCGCCGTGAGCAGCGGCTCGTCGCAGGCGATCGAGCCGTCCGCCACGCCCCGATCGAGGATGTCCGCCAGCAGCGCGGCATTCTGCCAGCGCTTGGCATGGACCTCGCTGCTGTAGGGCGCGGCCAGCGCATCGATATCGCTGAACAGGATCATGCGCTGGCCTTCGGGCCTCAGCCTGCCGCGCACGAAGCGCCTGATTATCTCGAGCCCGTCGATGCCGGGCTCGGCGGCCGCCTCGATTTCGTGGCGATAGATCGCAAGGCCGCGCAGATAGCAGTGGAAGATGAGATCTTCCTTGTCGCGGAAATAGTGGTACAGCGCGCCCGGCACGGCCTGCACCGATGCTGCGACCTGCTCCATCGTCACGTTGGCATAGGAGTGGCGGGCAAACAGCCGGGAAGCTGAGACGAGGATTTCTTCAGCCCGATCCGTCGGGTCGGCGGCGACTTGCAAGCTCGAATGCCCTTCCTGATCGCGGAACGAAAATCCGCACGCGAGATAATCCCCTTGGCAGCCGCTTGTCGATCTGCGATAGACGGTGGCATACCATACACCAGCTGATCTTGATTGTCTGGTGATGTGGCGATCGTCGGCCCGTGGATGCGGGACGGCCAAGATCGACCGGGCATCGGTTCGGCAGCAGCTTCGGACAGGATTTGGAGAGCAAGCCTTTCGTGAGGAGGGCTATTGGAGAGAGCATGGCGCGCAACATTCTGATTTTGGGAGCCTCCTACGGCTCCCTGCTGGGGACCAAGCTGCTGATGGCGGGTCACAACGTGTCCCTGGTGTGCCGGAAGAACACCGCCGACCTGATCAACCGCGAAGGCACCGAGGTGCGGATCAAGCTGCGCGACGAGAAGGAGCACCGCTCGATCTTCTCGCGCGATCTGCCGGGCAAGCTCGACGCCGTCACGCCTGCCGATGTCGACGTCTCGCGCTACGACATGGTCGGCCTTGCGATGCAGGAGCCGCAATACACCAACCACACGGTTCGCGTGCTGATGATCAAGATCGCGGCGGCGAAGCTGCCCTGCCTGTCGATCATGAACATGCCGCCGTTGCCGTATCTGAAGCGGATCCCCGCACTCGCCGGCATGGACCTCGAGGAGGCCTACACCAACGCGCAGGTGTGGGAGCGCTTCGAGCCGGGCCTCGTCACGCTGTGCTCGCCCGATCCGCAGGCCTTCCGTCCGCCGGAGGAGAAGGCCAATGTGCTGCATGTCGGCCTGCCGACCAACTTCAAGGCCTCCGCCTTCGCCGACGACAAGCACAACAAGGTGCTGCGCGAGCTGGAAGCCGACATCGACGCGGTGACGCTCGACGGCCAGGACGTTCCGGTGAAGCTGAAGGTGTTCGATTCGCTGTTCGTGCCGCTGGCGAAGTGGTCGATGCTGCTGACCGGCAACTATCGCTGCATCACGCCGACTGAGCCGCAATCGATCCGCGATGCCGTGCACAGCGACCTGACGCGCTCGCAGGCGATCTATGATCATGTCGACGCCATCGCGCGCAAGCTCGGCGCCGATCCCGCGGATCAGGTGCCGTTCGCGAAATACGCCAAGGCCGCGGAAAGCCTGCTCAAGCCGTCATCGGCGGCCCGCGCGGTCGCCGCCGGCGCGCCCTTCATAGAACGCGTCGACCTGCTGGTGAAGCTGATCTCGCATCAGCTCGGCACGCCGAGCGCCGAGATCGACCGCACGGTCGAGACCGTCGATCAGAAGCTGAACGAGAAGATCGTGCAGGGCGGCTCCGGCGCGGAGTAACCGAATGCGTTGACGGCGGGGGCAGGAACGCCCTCGCCATGCATCGGCGATCTGCAATGCACGCAATCGCGGTTGCCGGACGCATGGCTCGACCTGTCCAGATGAGGTAGGCTCGCCCAGCTGCGGTTGGGAGCAACGGACATGCCGAGCAAATCGCTTCCTCTCCTTGCAATCTACGGCGACCTCGATCGCGCACGCGACATCATGCGCGCCTGGCAGCCGCTCGACCATCTCTCCGCCGAAGATGCCGAGATCGTCGTGAAGGCAATCGCCGAAGGCATCGCGCGTGGGCGCCGGCACGGGATCGAGATGGGACAGTGTCATCAGGCGGCGTAAAGCCGCTAGCCCTCATGCGTCACGGCCAAAACCGTCACCGAACGCGTCTGCTGGCTGGGCGTCTGAAAATCGATCGTCTGGCCGACCGACAATCCGATCAGCGCCGCACCGACCGGCGTCAGCACCGAGATGCGCCGCAGCGCGATGTCGGCTTCGTGCGGATAGACGAGCACGACCTCCCTGACGTCGCCGGTCTCGTCGTCGCGGTAGCGCACAAGCGAGCCCATGCGGACCACGTCATGCAGATCGGCATCGTCGGCGACCAGCTGGGCGCGGTCCGTCTCGCGTGCGAGGAACTGGGCGACGCGGGGAAACACCGCCATGCTGGAATCGGCCAGCGCGCTGAGGCGATGCGCCTCGCTCGCGGTGATCACGATCGGCGGCAATGCCGGGGCGGTAAAGCTGTTCTGAATGGTTCGGGTCATGTGGGTTGATCTTTGCGGTTGATCGGAGGCGCACGAGCGCCGGCGCGCGGACATCTCGCGACGCGACGGACCGAAATGATTTGGTGACGTAGAGGAATCCGGACGGCGCGCGATCGCCGGCCGGCTAATTGCCTGCGTGCAGACGTCCGGCGCGCAATTCGCGGCGCGCAATACGGGTGTCGATGCGGAGCGTGTCGATCATGGCATGATCAACATAGCCGCTGGCGACGTCGCATCCATTGCGGCGAAAGCGCGCACATCGCCGCGTGGAACGAGACGCCATCGCTGCAAGCAGAGCGTCAGGGCTGTCCGATGCCAGACAGGCCGAGCACCGCGCCGGCGGCGAGCGCGACAAGCGGATGGATGCGCGTCGTGGTGGTGGCGATCGCGACGCCGGCCGCGATCAGGATGGTGCCCCAGCTCGAGGCCGATGCGTGGGTGATGACGATGGCGCTGGCCGTGACGAGCCCGGCGGTGACCGGAACCAGCCCCGCCTGCACGGTGCGGCGCCAGGGCCGATCCTTGAAGCGTTCCCAGAGCCGCAGCGCGAAGCCTGTCACCAGCGACGACGGCCCGAACTTGGCGAGCGACGTCACCAGCACGCCGGAGAAGCCCGCGACATGCCAGCCGACCAGCGGCACCACCATCATGTTCGGCCCGGGTGCCGCCTGCGCCAGCGCGAACAGCGCGCCGAATTCCTGCGCCGTCATCCAGTGATGGACGTCGACCACCTGACGCTGCATCTCCGGCAGGATGGTGTTGCCGCCGCCGAAGGCGAGCAGCGAGAGTTCGGCGAAGATCAGCGCGAGCGTGACGAGGGTTGCGCTCATGATGCCTGCCTCGACCTGAGGACAATGCTGAGCGGCGCCAGCGTCAACAGGGTCGGCAGCAGCGGCAATCTGAACACGGCAATAGCGAGCACGCACAGCGCGCCGATGAAGAGGCCGAGCACATCGCGCCGCAGCGGCCAGGCGATCTTGATCGCCGTGGAAATCAGGAGCCCGGCCGCCGCGGCGGCGAGACCGCCGAACAGATGACGGACGACCGGGTCGTCGGCGAAGCGGCCATAGATCACACCAAGGCCGATCACGACCGCGGTCGGCACCGCGATCAGGCCGAGGATCGCCGCGAACGCGCCGGGAATGCCGCGAAACTTCAGCCCGACCGCGACCGACATGTTGATGATGTTGCCGCCGGGCAGGAACTGGCACAGCCCGAGCAGGTCGGTGAACTCCGCGCCGGTGAGCCAGCCGCGCTTCTCCACCATCATGTGGCGCGCCAGCGGCAGCACGCCGCCGAAGCCGGTCAGTCCGAGGATGAAGAAGCCCGTGAACAACTCGCCGACGTCAGGTGCGTGATGCTTAGTGGTTTGCGCGGCGGGGATGGCGTCCATCGGCGGGGCGGCTCCGGTTTGATTTGTTGTTGAGCCGACTCTAGTTGGCCGCGTGCCAAATATCCAATATATGGATATGCGAATTTGCATATCTATTGCATATGGATTGTCCTGATGATCGAACTGCGCCATCTCCGCTATGCCGTCGCGGTCGCCGAGGAAGGCCATATCACTCGCGCCGCCGCGCGGCTCGGCATTCAGCAGCCGCCGCTGAGCCAGCAGATCCGCGCCCTGGAAGCCGCGATCGGCGCGCCGCTGTTTCGCCGGCAGCCGCGCGGGGTCGAGCTGACCGCGGCCGGCCGTGCCTTCGTCGGCAAGGCGCGCGCGATCCTGCGCGACGCCGACCTTGCGGTGGAGGCCGCGCGCCGCGCGAGCCGCGGCCAGGAGGGGCAGCTTGCAATCGGCTTCACCTCTTCGGCCGCCTTCCATCCTTTCGTCACCGGCGTGATGCGCGAAATGCGCGAGCGCGCGCCGGCGATCACGCTGTCGCTCGAGGAGGCCTCGACCGGCGAGCTGATCGCAGCCGTCGAGGCCGATCGGCTCGATGCCGCATTCGTGCGTGCGCCAGGCGAGCGGCTGGAGAACCTCACGATCACGCATCTGCTCGACGAGGAGATGGTGGTCGCATTGCCGGACCATCACCCGCGCGCCCGCAAGGACACCCGCCGGCGGACTTCGCTGGCCTCGCTCGCCGACGAGCCGCTGATCCTCTACCGCCGTCCGACCGGGCCCGGCCTCTACGACAGTATCATCGCCGCCTGCCGCGCCGCGGGTTTCAGCCCGAAGGTGGCGCAGGAGGCGACGCGGATGGTGTCGACGCTCAGCCTCGTCGCGGCGGGGCTCGGCATTTCGATCGTGCCGGAATCGATGGCGCGGCTCGAGACCGCCGGCGTCTCCTATCTCCGCCTCGAGCGCGCCACCGGCCTCGTCGCGCCGCTGGCGCTGGCGCGCAAGAAGGGCCCCGCCGCCGGCACGCTCGGCCGCCTGCTCGGGATCGTGACGCGGCGGGTGAAGGACCGCGCCGGGGTCTAAGCGGGACTTGCAACCGTCATTGCGAGGAGCGACAGCGACGAAGCAATCCATCTATCCGTTGCGCGGAAACATGGATTGCTTCGCTTCGCTCGCAATGACAGTGGACGGAGCTGAAGCTCAGCGAGCCCCGCACCGCCGCCTGGATGGCGCGGAACGTGGGGAGTTTGGCGAACGCACGCGTCAGGGCGGGTCTAGATAGCTTCCATCGAATCCGGTTGCCCGCGCGCGGATCGCAACAGCTCAGCCGCGCCTGGAGGCTTCGGGTTCAATCAACACCGCGAAAGGCATTTCCGATGGCGCGTTTTCCTGTCCATACGCTCGAGTCTGCCCCTGAAGCCTCGAGGCCTACTTTGCGCGAGGTCGAGGCGCGGTTCGGCATGATCCCGAACCTTGCGGCGACGATGGCGACGTCACCCGTGCTGATCCAGAGCTTCCTCGGCATCTTCGACAAGGTTCACGGCGGCAGCTTCACCGAGCAGCAGATCCAGACCGTGCTGCTCACCGACGCGGTGACCAATGGCTGCGCCTGGGCAGTCGCGCTGCATTCCGCGCTCGGCTTGCAGGCTGGCCTCGATCCGGCCGATGTCGACGCGATGCGTGCCGGCCGCTCGCCTGCCGACAAGACACTCGGCGCGCTCTCGACGCTGGCGCGGTCGCTGATCGAAAAGCGTGGGCGGCTCGACGAAGAGGAGATCGAACGATTCCTGGCAGCCGGGTTCTACAAGGACCTCGTGCTTGAGGTGATCACCATCGTGGCGGCCTCGACCATCACCAACTACACCGGCAGCGTCACCAATCCGCCGCTGGAGGCGGCGTTGCAGGAATATGCCTGGAACGGCTGAGGCGATCGCGCCTGGCGTCAATCATTGCACGTCGACCGCGCGGCCGGCCGTGCACTTCAGAGCGCAAACCTGGCGCGGTAATCCTGCGGCGTGGTCGACAGCAGGCGCAGGAAGCTGCGGCGCATCGTCTCCTCGGTCCCGAAGCCGCAACGCTGCGAGATGCGCTTGATCGGCAGGCGCGTTTCCGAGAGCAGATGCCGCGCGCCCTCGACCCGGAGTCGCTCGATCGCGCGCGCCGGCGTCAAGCCGGTCGCTTCGGCGTAATGGCGGCTGAAGCTGCGCTCGCTCATGCCGGCCTGTTTAGCCAGCGTCGACAGCGAGAGGTCGCCGGCCAGGTGGTTGCTGATCCAGTCGTGCAGCGCGCTGAACCTGTCGTCGGTTGCTTGCAGCGACAGGATTTCGCTGAATTGCGCCTGTCCGCCCGGCCGTTTGAAAAACACGACGAGATAGCGGGCGACGGCAAGCGCCGCCGTGCGGCCGAGATCCTCCTCCACCAGCGCCAGCGCCAGATCGATGCCGGAGGTGACGCCGGCCGACGTCCAGAACGAACCGTCGCGCACGAAGATCGGATCGGGCTCGACGCGGACATCGGGAAAACGCTCGGCGAGCTCTGCGCAAAATCCCCAATGGGTCGCGGCACGCCGGCCATTGAGCACGCCCGATGCGGCGAGCAGGAATGCGCCGGTGCAGACCGATGCGGTGCGGCGCGCCTGCCCGGCGCGCTCGCGTACCCAGTCCACCAGGACGGCATCGGCCGTCGCGGCGTTGACGCCGTCGCCGCCCGGAATCACCAGCGTGTCGACCGCGGTGTCGATTGCGGGCAGCGGATGCACCGCGAGCCCGACACCGGCGGATGACTCGACGTGTGAACCATCCTTTGCAACGACGCGGACTTCATATGGCTCGGCGTTGCCTGCCTTGGCCGCCAGCGCGTTGGCGGACGCGAACACCTGCAATGGCCCGGTGACGTCGAGCAACTGCACGGCCGGATAGGCCAGCACTTCGATCGAGCGGCGGCGGTTTGGCGAAAAACGTGGGCTGGTTGGCGTCATCGCCGAAACCTGCCGCGCTAGATTCGCTTTGTCCATAGCGCAAGGAAAGTTCGAGGGAAGTTCGATGATTGCTCACGATGTTCATCTCCGGATCGGTTCGCTGCTGTTCGAAGGCGTCGATCAAATCGATTTGACCGGGCCGTTCGAGGTGCTGTCGCGGATTCCGAATTCGACCTACCGCATCTACGGCAAGACCGCCGAGCCGGTCCGCGACATCAAGGGATTGCGGCTGACACCGGATGCGACGCTCGCCGATGCGCCGCCGCTCGACGTGCTGCATGTGCCGGGCGGCTTCGGTCAGCAAGCCCTGATGGAGGACACGGAGGTGCTCGGCTGGATCAACCGGCAGGCGGCGGGGGCGTGCCGCATCTTCTCGGTCTGCACGGGCGCGCTGATCTGCGGAGCGGCCGGCCTGCTGAAGGGGCGCAGGGCGACGACGCATTGGGCGTCGTTTCATCTGCTGCCGTTTTTCGGCGCTACGCCCGTGAACCAACGCGTGGTGGTGGACGGAAGCTTCGTCTTTGCCGCCGGAGTCACGGCAGGCATCGATGGCGCATTGCGGCTCGCGGCTGAACTGCGCGGCGACGATGCTGCGCGCGCGATCCAGCTCTACATGGTGTATGCGCCGGAGCCGCCGTTCGACAGCGGCACGCCGGAGACCGCGCCACCCGAGATCCTGCAGCAGTCGCGCCAGGCTGTGCGCGCGATCACGGAGCAGCGGGAGGAAACCGCGCGCCGTGTCGCGGCGAGGCTGGGCGTCGCCCTGCAGGGAGATTGAGTGGGGCTAATTCCCTGGCTCGAAGCTGCAGTCGGCGCCGCCGCCGGCCTTGTCCTTGATCACCTTCGGATCCAGCGTGCAGGACAGTTTCGACAGCGCCTCGTAGATCGTGCCCGCGGCGCCGTCGGGCGGCACGCCGGCCAGCGCCACGGTCGCGAACATTGCATTGGCTTCGCTGCCCCTCACGGTGTGGGTCTTGCTGCCGAAGCTCAGTTCGCATGAACGCGAGGTGATGTCGACATTGCTGGCGCGGCAGACCACCTTGTCGGCGGTGACGGTGATCTTCCTGGTGATGGGGACGTTGCTGTCGCCGCCAAGGAACGCGGCGACCGCCTTCTTCTCCTTGGCCGGCAACGGCGAATAGGGCGCCACCACGCCGGCGAGCGCCAGCGCGACCGAGCCCGAGGTGGTCGCGGGTGCGGCCCATGTGGCCGACGAGGCCAGTAACAATGAACATGCGAGGATCGTCAGTTGGCCCAGTCTCATTCCCGTCTCCCGGTGCCCGCGCTTTCCGCGGCGCGGAATCGCTAGCACATCTCGCGGCCTGAACAGGTGACGCCATTCATAGGCGATCCCGCAACTTCGCGTGAGGTGCGGTGCGCGCACAGGGCAGGGCGGCCCCGCGTGGACCCGCTTGCACGATCGCGCCATCGGCGTCACAGTCCGATCCGTGGCAGCGATGCCGCCAACAACGACGACAAGAAGATCAATCCGGGGAACGCCATGGCGGCCACGCGCATCGACTGCGACATCCATCCCGCGGTGGGGGGAACGCGCACCACGCTGCTGCCCTATCTGAGCGATCACTGGAAGGAACAGGTCGTCAGCCGCGCCATCGACGGGCTCGACCTCAATTCCTATCCGCCGTCGATGCCGCTGTCCGGCCGCGCCGACTGGCGGCCGGCGGACGGCAGCAAGCCCGGCAGCGATCTTGCCATGGTGCAGCGCGGCGCATTCGACCAGCTCGGCGCCAGCCACGCCATCTGCAACGTCGTCTATGGCGCGCAGGCGGTGTTCGATTCCTACATGGCCGCTGACTTCTGCAGGGCGATCAACGACTGGATCGCGGCCGAGTGGCTTGCCAGGGACACGCGGCTGCGCGCCTCGATCGTGGTGCCGATCCAGGCGCCCGACCTTGCGGTCGAGGAGATCGAGCGCAGGGCCGGCGACAATCGCTTCGTCTCGGTGCTGGTGCCCTCGCAGGGCGAGACGCTGCTCGGCCGGCGGCATTACTGGCCGATCTATCAGGCCGCGGAGAAATACAAGCTTCCGATCGCGATCCACGCCGGCAGTGCCTACCGGGGCGCGCCGAGCTCGATCGGCTGGCCGTCCTACCGCTACGAATATTATCTCGCCGAGGCGCAGGCGTTTCAGGCGCAGACGTTGAGCCTGATCTATGAGGGCGTGTTCGGGAAGTATCCCGGATTGACCGTCGTACTGATGGAGTCGGGCGTCAGCTGGCTGCCGGCGTTCATGTGGCGCGCCAACAAGACCTGGCGCGGCGTGCGCGTCGAGGTGCCGTGGGTGGAGCGCGAGCCCGCCGCGATCATCCGCGACCATTTCCGCGTCACCATGCAGCCGTTCGACGCGCCGCTGGACGCAACAGGTGTCGCCGACATCATCGATCAGATCGGCTCCGACAAGATGTTCCTGTTCGCATCCGACTATCCGCACTGGCAGTTCGACGGCGACGATCCGATCCCGCCGCATCTGCCCGACAGCATCATCAAGCGGATGTGCGAAGACAACCCGATTGAAACGTTCCCGCGTTTGAAGCTGAATTCGTAATTCGCGCGCATGATCTGGAAAAGTGGGAGCCGGTTTTCCGACAAGATCATGCGCAAACAAGAAGGAGGATCGCATGAGTGACGTCATCGACCGCCCGATGCTCGACCAGGAGAAGACCGCGGCGACGCGGCTGAAGATCATCGACTGCGACATCCATCCGAGCCTTCACGCGCACAGCGACCTCAACGAGTTCTTGCCGAAGCGCTGGCAGCAGCATCTGAAGGAATATGGCAGCCACCTGCGCACGCCCTATATCGGCACCACGCCGTATCCGCGCTCCTCGCCGCTGATCGCGCGGCGCGATGCCTGGCCGCCGACCGGCGGCGTGCCCGGCTCCGACCTCGATTTCATGCGCAAGCAGCATCTCGATCCCTTCGACGTCGAGTTCGGGATCCTGCAGGTGCTCGATCTCTTCATCTTCTCGCAGCAGAATCTGGAATTCGGCGCCGCGATCCAGCGCGCCATCAACGACTGGCAACTGGCGTTCTGGGCGCATCGCGATCCGCGCCTGAAGGCCTCGATCCTGGTCGGGCAGGATGGCTCCGACCTCGGCCTCGCCGAGATCGAGCGCTGCGCCAAATCAGGCGAATACATCCAGATCAACGTCTCGCCGCGTGCCAACGAGCCGCTCGGCCGCCGCCGCTACTGGCCGATCTATGAACGCGCGCAAGAGCTCGACCTGCCGCTCGGCATCCATGTCGGCGGCTATGGCGGCCATGCACCGACCGGCGGCGGCTGGCCGTCCTATTATTGCGAAGAGCATCAGTCGAACGCGCACACGGTGGCCTCGAACCTCACCAGCCTGGTGCTGGAAGGTGTTCCCGAGCGCTTCCCGAAACTGAAGATCGTGTTCATCGAAGGTGGCTTCGGCTGGATTCCCGCGACGATGTGGCGGATGGATCAGCACTTCGAACGCTTCCGCAGCGAGGTGCCGCATCTGAAGCGCCGGCCGAGCGAATATGTGAAGGAGCATTTCTGGTTCACGACCCAGCCGATCGACGAACCGGATGAAGCCAGGCACCTGCGGCAGCTGATCGAATGGGTCGGCATCGACCGGCTGTTGTTCTCGTCGGACTATCCGCATTGGGACTATGACGACGCGCGCTACGCCTTCAAGACGCCGCTGACGGACGCCGAGCGTCGCAAGATCTTCAATGCCAACGCCCGCGCGGTTTACAAATTCTAGGACACAGATGACCCGTCACATCGTCGCGCGCACCAGTGAGATTCCGGCCGGCGGCAACAAGGTGTTCGGCATCGAGGGCCGCGACATCGTCGTGTTCCATGTCAATGGCGAGTTCTTCGCGCTGCTCAATCGCTGCCCGCATGAGGGCGCGCCGCTGGAGAAGGCGGCCTGCGTCGCGCGCCTGACCTCGCCGGAGCCCGGCATCTATCAGCGCGACCGCGTCGGCGAGATGCTGCGCTGTCCGTGGCACGGCTGGGAATTCGACATGCGCAACGGGCAGTCCTGGTTCGATCCCAAGCGGTTCAGGATCCGCTCCTATCCGGTCGCGGTCGAGAGCGGCGCCGAGTTGCAGAAGGGGCCGTATGTTGCCGAGACGTTCCCGGTGCACATCGAGGACAACTACGTGATCGTCGAGATTTAGGTTGGCGCAGTTCGCGCGACCGTGTGCGCCGCCGAGGGCCTCGTCGTGGCAGGAACAGTCCCGGCCATGACGCAAGTAGGTGTTATTGCGATTTATGCAATAATGAAGTGCCGTCGACGGCAATTATAATAACCGCTGCAATGGGCCACCTTGAGCTGGCGATCGGGAATGAACCCGTCCACCACATCAGGAACGGCACATGAAGCTGTATCACTTCGCTCTCTCCGGCCACGCGCACCGCGCGCGGCTGTTTTTGTCCCTGCTGGAAATTCCGCACGAACTGGTCGACGTCGACCTCAAGTCCGCCGCGCAGAAGCGGCCGGAATATCTCGCGCTCAACCCGTTCGGCCAGGTGCCGGTGCTCGACGATGACGGCGTAATCATCCCGGACTCCAACGCGATCCTGGTCTATCTCGCGACCAAGCTCGGCCGCACCGATTGGCTGCCGCAGGATGCAAGGGGCGCTGCCGCGGTCCAGCGCTGGCTGTCGGTTGCTGCCGGCGATCTTGCGTTTGGGCCCGCTGCGGCGCGGCTCATCACCGTGTTCGGCGCGAAGCACAATCCGGACGACGTGATCGCGCGGGCGCATGTTCTGCTGAAGCGGCTCGAAGCCCATCTCGCCGGGCGCGACTGGCTGGTCGGCGCGGCGCCGACGATCGCTGATGTCGCGCTCTACAGCTATCTGTCCAGCGCACCCGAAGGCAATGTCGATCTCTCCGCCTATGCGCGCGTCAACGCGTGGCTGCGCCGGATCGAGGCGCTGCCGGGCTTCGTCGCCTTCGCCAAGACCCCCGTCGGTCTGGCGGCTGCGTGACCTACTGACCGGGCGTGCCGTCGGGCGCGCCCGTCCAACCCCCGAAGGGGAGGGCGATACGATGAGCGACAGACGAACCAAGAGCAAGCTCGCGACCTGGCATGCCGGCGAAAAGGCGATCCAACGGCAGGTCGGCGTCGCCGAGAAGATGGAGGCCGTCGGCCAGCGCGCGGTGCGCGACTTCATGCCCGACCAGCATCGCGATTTCTTCGCGCAGATTCCCTTCATCGTCGTCGGCAGCGTGGACCGAAGCGGCGACGCCTGGGCTTCGTTGCTGGCCGGTAGGCCCGGCTTCATTTCCTCGCCGACACCGCGCAGCCTCGAGATCGATGCGCGGCCCGACCGCAGCGATCCCGTCAGCGAGGGGATGCGCGAGGGCGATGCGATCGGACTGCTCGGAATCGAATTGCACACGCGGCGCCGCAACCGTGCCAACGGGCTGCTGCGTGCATCGTCAGGTAAGGCACTCAGCTTCGAGCTCGATCAGAGCTTTGGCAATTGCCCGCAGTACATCCAGCTTCGGGATTTCGCCTTCGTGCGCGCGCCGGATGAACCGTTCGCGGGAGAGATCGAGGCGAGCACGACGCTCGATCAGGCCGCGCGCGACATGATCAAGGCGGCCGACACGTTCTTCGTGGCGTCCTATGCCGAGCGTGAGGACCGTCGCCAGGTCGACGTCTCGCATCGCGGCGGCCGGGCGGGCTTCGTCCGCGTCGCCGACGACGGCACGCTGACGATCCCCGATTTCG
Organism: Bradyrhizobium sp. USDA 4538; assembly: GCF_024171045.1. Lineage (NCBI taxonomy): Bacteria > Pseudomonadati > Pseudomonadota > Alphaproteobacteria > Hyphomicrobiales > Nitrobacteraceae > Bradyrhizobium > Bradyrhizobium sp. USDA 4538. The sequence continues at coordinate 2,559,929 of NZ_JALJZE010000001.1, read as the reverse complement.
CCGGCAATCTGTTCTTCAACACGCTCGGCAACATCCTCGTCAACGGCAAGGCCGGGCTGGTGTTCGTCGATTTCGAGACCGGCGACCTGCTGCAGCTGAGCGGCGATGCCGAGGTGATGCTGGACTCGCCGGAGATCGCGGCGTTTCAGGGCGCCGAGCGGCTCTGGAGTTTCCGCGCCCGCCGCGTGGTGCGCCGGCGCAGCGCGCTGCCGCTGCGCTGGGCGTTTCGGGCCGAAGGCTGGTCGCCGAATTCGCTGATGACCGGTGACTGGACGCAGACCGCCGAGCGGATCCGTGCCGCCGAGCGCGCGACGCAGTGGCGGCCGTTCAAGGTCGCCACGATCGTCGACGAGAGCCGATCGATCCGGTCGTTTCATTTGCAGCCGGACGACGGCGCGGGGCTGCTTCCGCACCGGGCGGGACAGCATTTGCCGATCCGTCTCTCGTTGCCCGGTATCGACAAGCCGGTCATCCGCACCTACACGCTCTCGGTCGCGCCGTCGGACGGCATGTACCGGATCAGCGTGAAGCGCGACGGTGTCGTATCGCAATATCTCCACGACACCATCCATGTCGGCGACATCATCGAAGCGCGCGCTCCGGCTGGCGGCTTCACGATCGATGCGCGCGAGAAGCGGCCCGCGGTGCTGCTCGCCGGCGGTGTCGGCATCACGCCGCTGCTCGCGATGCTGCGCCACGTGGTCTATGAAGGGTTGCGCACCCGCGGCATCCGGCCGACATTCCTGTTTCAGGCCGCGCATGCGAAACAGGACCGCGCGTTCGGCGACGAATTGCAGCAGCTGCTGGATGCCGCCGGCGGCGCGGTGCGGATCGTCCGCGTCCTCGGCGATGTCGATGGCGCCGAGCAGGGCACAGACTACGACGCGGCGGGACGGATCGACATGGCGCTGTTGTCGCGCGTCCTGCCGTTCAACGACTATGACTTCTATCTGTGCGGACCGCCGCGGTTCACCCAATCGCTCTATGACGCCCTGCGCGGCTACAACATTGCCGACGGCAGGATTCACGCCGAAGCCTTCGGTCCTTCATCGCTGGTCCGGAAGCCCGACCTCGTCACCGCAGCGCCGCCGCGCCGACCGCCGGCGACAACGCCGGTCCCGGTCGCCTTCACCACATCGATGACGGAGGCACGCTGGACGCCGGAGGCGGGGACGCTGCTCGAACTGGCGGAAGCGCGCGGCCTCAGCCCCGCCTTCAGCTGCCGGGAGGGCAATTGCGGAACCTGCCGAACGCGATTGTTGGCAGGCGCCGTGACCTATGTGAAGCAGCCCGCCGCCGAGGTAGCCGATGACGAGGTGCTGATCTGCTGCGCCGTGCCGGCGCAGCCGGAGGCGAACGGCGAGGACCGGATCCAGCTCGCGCTGTGACCGAACCGCGCCTGCCGATGGTTCGGGCGCATAGCGCTTTCGCGGGCACTCAGCCCATGCTGCCCGGCATGAAGCAGCGTGGCCTCGGGTGCCCGTCCAGATAATACGGCCAGACCATGGTGCGGCCGGCACGGTTCGGTCCGGCGACGACCGCCTCATCGGGAACGTCGACCCACTCGCCTTCGAGCCGGACGCGATAGTGGCCGTCCTTGGTGTCCCAATCGGCGTCATCGACACGCTTCGCGTCGCTGCCGTCGCAGCAGGGGCCCTTGACGCTGCGCAGGCTCTCATACCAGGCGTTTCAATTCGGGATGCCCGTGATCATGGGCCTGCACCGGCCCGATCGCCGGCTTCGCCAGCAGGGCGGTGACTACAACGATTGCCGCACGCCAAAACCGATTGTTCATCTGATCCCCAAAATCCGGAAAGCCCATGACAGCCAACCCGGACATGGTCATCGAGATCGGGACATCAATTAGATGATAATCGTAATATAATCACATTCGTGAGAGCAGCGGAGCTGCTGCCGGGAGGGCCGGGTGCCGACAAACTCAGGCGAGCAGGCTCATCACCTGGTCGATCACGGCCTTCACCTGCTTCGAATCCGGCCTCTGATGCGCGAGAGCCAGCAGTCCGGCATGCACCACCATGATGGTGTGGGCGGTGACGTCGGGGTCAAAGCCCTTCCTGAACTGGGCGCGATCGGTGCGCAGCCGCGTGCGCAGCAGCTCTTCAAGCCGCCGGTTGTAGCGCTCGATGCTCTTGCGGAGCTCGACCTGGTCGAGCGAGCCGTCGGTCGCGGAATTGATCGACAGGCAGCCGCGCTGTCCCTTCTCGCCCGAGCAATAGGGAATGAAGCCGGTAAGCCACTGCCTGATGACGTCCCGCGCGGGCCCCGGCTGCGCCAGCACGCGCTCGGCCCAGCCGAGGATGCCGTCGTGATAGCGGTCCAGCACCTTCAGGAACAACGCGTTCTTGTCGCCGAACGCCGCATAGAGGCTGGGTTTCGCGACGCCGCTCGCCGCCGTGATGTCGTCGAGCGAAGTCGCCTGAAAGCCCTTCTGCCAGAACATCTGGCGGGCGATTTCCAGGACATCGTCCGGATCGAAGCTGCGCGGCCTTGCCATATCCATCTTTTATGTACTCCCGCGTCGGATGTGAAGCCTTCACCTTGCCGTGAAGGCAGGTCCGGCTATTGACGCAATCCATATTCTGTACTTAGAAGTACACAACGAAATCGAGAGATCACGCCATGAAAGCGGTTCAGGTCGTTGCGTTCGGACGTGCGGCGGACGTGGTCAAGCTCAACGAGGTGCCGGACGTCGGCAGCCCCGGCCCCGACGAGATCGTGGTCGCGGTTGAGGCTGCGCCGATCAACAATTCGGATTTCATGATCATCGCCGGGCGCTACGGCTATCTGCCGTCACCGCCGGCCACGCTCGGGATCGAGGGCGTCGGGCGGGTTGTTGCCGCCGGATCGCAGGTGAGGAATCTGAAGGAGGGCGACCGCACGCTGATTCCCTTCACGGTCCCGACCTGGACCGAGCGGGTCAAATTCACCGCATCATGGCAGCGTGCGCTGCCTGACAATGCCGATGTCCAGCAACTGTCCATGATCGGGGTCAATCCGGCCACCGCCTATCTCTTGCTGACCGATTTCGTGAAAGTGCCGCCCGGCGGCTGGGTGATCCAGAACGGCGCCAATTCGGCGACGGCGCGCGCGGTGATCGCCATCGCCAAGTCGCTCGGGCTCAAGACCGTCAACATCGTCCGCCGCGAGGAGGTCATGGAGGAGGTCAAGTCGGTCGGCGGCGATATCGTGCTGCTCGACGGGCCGGATCTCGCGAAGCGCGTCGCCAGGGAAACGGGTGGGGCGCCGATCCAGCTGGCGCTCGACATGGTCGGCGGCTCATCCGCCTTGAACCTGATGAACTGCCTCGCGCCAAAAGGAGTGCTCGTCATCTACAGCGCGATGAGCGGACAGCCGTTCTCCGGCTCGGCCTTGAGCGTGATCTTCAACGAGGTGTCGGTGCGCGGCTTCTGGCTCGGTCATTGGGGCAAGACTGCGACGGACGAAGCGTTGGCCGGAATGTATGACCATCTGGTGCCGATGGTCGCATCGGGTGCGATCAGCGCGCCGGTGGTCGGCACCTATCGCCTGGAGGATTTTTCACAGGCGATCGCGCAGGCGGCGGCATTCAAGGGCAAGGTGATCTTCACGCCAAGTTAGGTCGTACCCCCCGATATTCGCCGGCGCGACACGCCGGCGCATGTCCGCACGACGTCACGCCGGGGCAGCTAGACGATGGTCGAGAGCGTGAACGCGTGCCACGCACTCCAGTCAATACCATCATAGGCGCGCACATACATCGTCTCACTGCCGGTGGTGGCGCCGCCACGCATCCAGATATCATCGAGGTCGGCGGCATTGACGTCGATCACGGTGCTGGCTGCCCAATGGGAATTCGCAGAGGTCCAGAAATAGCCGCTGTTGGCGTTGCCGCCGCCATCCCAAAACTGATAGGCGGCCGCGGGATTCGCGTCAGCGTCAGCATAGGACACCAGGTTGCCGATCTGGCTCCACTCGTTGACATGCAAGGTCTGATTGCTGATCGAGGCATCGGGTGCGTGGTTTGCCAGGCTGGTCACGGTGAAGCTGTCCCAGGCACTCCAGCTCGTTCCGTCGAAAGCGCGCACAAACATGGAATCGGTACCGGCCGCGGTGCCACCTCGCACCCATACATTGGCGAGGTCGGACGCCGAGACGTCGATGACCGTGCTGGACGCCCAGTGTGAATTGTCGGGCGTCCAGAAATAGGCGCTGGTCGCAGCCCCGCCACCGTCCCAGAACTGGTATTGGGTGATTGCATCGCCGTCAGTGTCGGATGCCGTCGTCCAGTTGACGAGCTGCGCCCACTGCGCGGCGTTCAGCGTTTGATCGTTGATCGTCGCGGTCGGAGCCGTATTGGTCGACGTCAGATTAAAGCTGTCCCAATTGCTCCAGGCGGTACCGTCGAATGCCCTTACCCACATCGTCTCGGAACCGGTCGTCGAGCCGCCCTTGATCCACACATTGGCCAGATCGGATGCTGAAACGTCGATCGTCGTGTTGGCAGCCCAGTGGGAATTGTCGGGTGTCCAGAAATAGGCGCTGGTTGCGCCCGCGCCGGCGTCCCAGAACTGGTATTTGGTGATCGTGTCACCTTCGGCATCGGTGGCAGTGAGCCAGCCTTGCGGTTTGACCCATTGATTGACGTGTAGCGACTGGTCGTTGATGGTCGCGACGGGGATCGTGTTTGGCGTCGACGTCACGGTGAATGTGTCCCAGGAGCTCCACTCCGTTCCGTCGAATCCCCTTACCCACATCGTCTCGGAACCGGTTGTCGAGCCGCCATGGATCCAGACATTGGCGAGGTCCGCAGCCGAAACGTCTATCGTCGTGTTGGCGGCCCAGTGGGAATTGTCGGGTGTCCAGAAATATGCGCTGGTGGCGGCGGTGCCGCTATCCCAGAACTGGTACTTCGTGATCGCATCGCCATTGGCATCGGTCTTGGTCAACCAGTTGTCGACGGTGACCCATTGATCGATATGTATGGAATGATCACCGGCTGTCACGACGGGCGGAGTATTGGCCGACGTCAGCGTGAAGCTGTCCCAGTTGCTCCAGTCTGTTCCGTCGAACGCTCTGACCCAGAACGTCTCGGCACCGGTTGTCGAGCCACCCTTGATCCAGACATCGGCCAGGTCGGCGGCCGCCACTTCGATCGTCGTGTTGGCAGCCCAATGGTCATTGGTGGAAGTCCAGAAATAGGCGCTTGTTGCGGAGGTGCCGCTGTCCCAGAATTGATATTTGGTGGCTGCATCCCCGTTGGCATCGGAGTAGGTCAGCCAATTCTTGGCTTGCGTCCATGTATTGGTGTGCAGCTGCACGTCGGGGACCGTGACGACCGGCGCAGTGTTTGGAATCGTCGTGAGCGTGAAAGACGTCCAGTTACCCCAATCGGTCCCGTCGAAGGCGCGTACCCACAGTGTCTCGGTGCCGCCGACCGCGCCGGCACGCACCCACACGTCGGACAGGTCAGATGCCGAAACTTCGATCGTCGTGTTGGCGGCCCAATGGTCGTTGGTGGAAGTCCAGAAATAGGCGCTGTTCGCAGCTGTGCCGCCGTCCCAGAACTGAAATTTCTGCGCGGGATTGCCGTCGGAGTCGGCATAAGTGAGCCATGGCTGTATTTTTTGCCACTGATTGTACAACAGGCTGTGGTTACCAATCGTGACGACCGGTGCGGAATTGGCCATGGTTTGCTTCCTCGTGGGTGCGCCGGTCGAGACCGGCTAATTTCCAAGGTGCAAGGCAATCAATTTTGGCCCGTGAGGCGGGCCAGGCTGAGATTAGTGTCGTCCGGCTGAGATCAGCGCATTCCAAAGAAATCGTTAATATCAAATTCAGGATCGCAGAATTTCAATGCAGCATCTATGATGGGTGTCACACCCATCAGTCGGGTCGCGTGCGGCAAAACGTCATAGGTATCCCGTTCCGAACGGCCTCGCAGCGGGTGTCGGGAAACGCACTCGCCGGCGCCATTCGCGATGGTCTATCCCTGCCGTTGCGGCTTGAGACGCGCCAGGCTTGCCGTTAGCAGTGCAATTCGAACACGGGTCTTTGCGAGCCACCGATGGAGACATCGAACATCGCGGGCCGACGGAAGCAATGCCCGGCGTATTGGACATAAGGAACGTTTCTCATGGCGAACACGACGGCGGAGCTTGAAGCGCTGCTGATGCAGCGATCGTTGACCGATCCGCAGCTTCTGGCGACGGCGGAGGCGGCATCGCACTTCCGGATCCTGCCGGATGCCACCGTGATCAAGATCGGCGGGCAGAGCGTGATCGACCGCGGCCGCGCCGCCGTCTACCCGCTGGTCGACGAGATCGTCGCGGCCCGCAAGGCGCACAAGTTGCTGATCGGGACCGGCGCGGGCACCCGCGCCCGGCACCTCTATTCGATCGCGGCCGGGCTGCGGCTGCCGGCCGGCGTGCTGTCGCAGCTCGGCGCCTCGGTCGCCGACCAGAACGCGGTGATGCTGGGCCAGCTGCTCGCCAGGCACGGCATCTCCGCGGTCAGCGGCGCCGGGCTTTCGGCCGTGCCGCTTTATCTCGCCGAGGTGAACGCCGTGATCTTCAGCGGCATGCCGCCCTACGGCCTCTGGATGCGGCCGGCAGCCGAGGGCATGATCCCGCCCTATCGCACCGACGCCGGATGCTTCCTGGTCGCCGAACAGTTCGGCTGCAAGGCGATGATCTATGTGAAGGACGAAAACGGTCTCTACACCGCGAACCCCAAGACCTCGAAGGGCGCGACGTTCATCCCGAAGATCTCGGTCGCCGAGATGAAGGCCAAGGGGTTGCAGGATTCGATCCTCGAATTCCCGGTGCTCGATCTGCTCGCCACCGCGCGCCATGTCCGCCAGGTGCAGGTCGTCAATGGCCTCGTCCCCGGCAACCTCACCCGTGCGCTTGCGGGCGAGCATGTCGGCACCATCATCACCGCGAACTGAGCAGGGACACGACCATGGACGACACCATCAAGCACGTCGCCTCGCCGCTCGCGCGCCAGACCCTGCTCGACAGCGATCTCACCCGTCCCGTCGCCGGCGGTCGCCCGATCCCGCTGCTGCCCTGGGTGCAGGTGGTGAAGATCGGCGGCCGCTCCATCATGGATCGCGGCCACGAGGCGATCCTGCCGATCGTCGCCGAGTTGCGTTCGCTGCTGCCCGAGCACCGCCTGCTGATCCTGACCGGCGCCGGCATCCGCGCCCGCCATCTCTACAGCGTCGGCCTCGATCTCGGCCTGCCGGTCGGCTCGCTCGCGCCGCTCGCTGCAAGCGAAGCCGGCCAGAACGGCCATATCCTGGCCTGCCTGCTCGCGCCGGAGGGCGTGTCCTATATCGAGCATCCGACCATCGCGAGCCAGCTTGCGATCCATCTCTCCGCGGCCCGTGCGGTGGTGGGCAGCGCGTTTCCGCCCTATCACCATCATGAATTCCCGGTCTCGCGCATCCCGTTGCATCGCGCCGACACCGGTGCGTTCCTGATCGCCGATGCGCTCGGCGCCGCCGGGCTGACGATCGTCGAGGATGTCGACGGCGTCTACACCGACGATCCGAATGGTCCCGAGGGGAAGAAGGCGCAGCTGCTGCGCGAGGCCAGCCTCGCCGACCTTGCCAAGCTGAAGGGCACGCTGCCGTTCGATCCCGCGCTGCTCGAGGTGATGGCCAATGCGCGGCATATCGAACGCGTGCAGGTCGTGAACGGCCTCGTTCCCGGCCGGCTCACGGCGGCGCTGCGCGGCCAGCATGTCGGGTCGATCATCCGCACCGGCGCGCGGCCGGCTTAAATCGAGCCGCGGACTCCACTTCACCTCGCCCCCGCGTGCGGGGGAGAGGCATAGTCCGCCTTTGGCGGCCGTTCTCAAGAACGCCGAAGCATGGCTTCGGCTATGATGCATCGATAGATGCATTCCGGGTGAGAGGGATTCTCCGCGAACGCAGCTATTACCGTACGCGCGGAGGCAGCCCCTCACCCCGACCCTCTCCTCTTAAGCACGGGAAGAGGGAGCACAATTCCATCGCAAACTAATGTCGTCGGCGCTTCAGCGCGCGACCGAGGGACTACTTGATCGTCGCGCGCACCGTGATGACCGAGGTGCCGGACGCCTTCGGCCCCTGACCCGTGGCCTTGATGGCAAACGTGTCGTTGCCCTTGTATTTGGCCTTCGCTCTGTACTCGAAGGTCGATGCGTTGATCTTCTTCAGCTTGCCATAGGCCGGCTTTTGCAAGATCGCTGAGTCCGTCACCGTGCCGCGGATCCCGATCGGGATCTGGCAGCTTTCGCCCGAGGCGACGTCGATATCGCCGCTCGAATTCTCGCCCCAATCCGCCAATGTCATCGACATCGAACATTCCGGCACGGGCTGCGCCGAAGATGCCGGCGTGACATTTAATGCAAAGATGAGCGCCAGGGCGGCGATCCCCGACGCCCGCGTCGTGACGATACTCGTTTTCATGCAAGGCCCACTGCTGAAGGTTCTCGCAGGAATCCTGCAACGTGGGAGCAGGGGTGGCAAGGGCTTCGCCTCGCCCGCGCGACATGTGTTGAAATGCTTGGGCGCTTGTTGCGTCGTTGAAGCGCCCCCATAGTCACCGCAGCCTTGATCTGAACGGGGCAAAGGCGCGCGTGACAGGGAGGGGTTCCAATGGCTGAAAGCAGCGACGGTCAGGCAAAAGCTCAACAAGCCGGATTCGCCGGCGTCACCCGCAGGACCCTTGAGCGTCTCGCTTTGCCCGGCGATGATCGCGAGCTTGTCGTTGCCGAGGTGACCTATCCGCCCGGCGGGGTCGCTCCGCTGCACCGGCACCCCGTTGGCGGCGTGGTCTTCATCGTCGAAGGCGTTGCCGAGTCGGCGTATGGCGACGAGGCGCCGCGCCAGTATCGGGCGGGCGAGACTTTGCAAGATCGACCCGACGTTCCGCACACGCTGTTTCGCAATTGCGATCCGGACCGGCCGCTGCGCTTCCTGACCATCTACGCGCTCGAACCCGGGCGCGCCTACACGATGGAGCCGTGAGGTTGGGAAAAGGCCAAGGCAAAATGTTACGGTTGGCTCACCTGAGGTTTCGGGTTTGCGCCGGCCATCCGAGGTGGAACGGCGAGCAGGAGGCAAACCGACTCCACCAGGAGTTCATGCGCACGGTCGACAATGTCGTCCAACGAACTTGTCTTCGCGAACATGGCCTGGGCTTCAGCCAACAACCGGTCGCGCGTTGGTATGCTGGGCAGATGCAAGTCGGCGCGATGCTGTAACAGAACAAGCGCTTCCCGCACCGACAATCCGGTTTCGTGGACCGACGATTTGATAGCCTGCGCGATGTATTCGGGATTGAAGCGACCAGCGAGTTGTTCAGCCGTTCGCTTTATCACACGCGATCCCAAGCGCTGCTCGTTGCGGAGAACCTGCGTGGGCGGCGCCTTCAGATCCCAGACAATACCGAGCAAGGACAAGGTCACCAAAACATAATAGGTCACATCAATCTCCCACCACCGGAAGCCTTGCCGCGCACTGCTTTGGTAGGCGTGATGATTGTTGTGCCAACCCTCACCCATCGTAAACAGAGCCAGCAGCCAATTGTTGCGGGAGTCATCGCCCGTAACGTACCGCTTGCGCCCGTGAACATGCGCGAGGGAGTTGATGCAAAACGTGGCGTGATACAGCAGCACGGTGCTCCAGAAGAAACCGACCACGAGCCCGGGCCATCCGGCGATGAGGAAGCACAGACCTGCGACCACGATCGCCGGCAAGACCTCCAATCTGTGAAGCCACATCAACTCCGGATACGAGGCAAAATCCGCAACTTTCGTCAGATCAGTTGCATCGTGCTGTCGATAAAAAATCCACCCGAGATGACTGTATACGAAGCCCTTATGCCCCGGCGAATGCACATCTTGCTCGGTATCCGAATGAAGATGGTGATGTCGATGTTTCGCGGCCCACCAAAGGACGCTTTTCTGAGCGCTGCTTTGGGCGAGGAATGCTAGGATGAATTGAAACGTCCTGCTTGTTGAATAAGCCCGATGCGAGAAGTACCGATGATAGCCGGCGGTGATCGCAAACATGCGCAGCCAGTACAGGGCGACGCAAATTGCAATCGCTTGCCATGAGACGCCCGTCCAGATCGCCGCCAGACACCCCACGTGGACCAGCAGGAACGGGAGGACTTGCGGGTACATGATGTCGTCGTGCTGCCGAGCTGGATCGATATTGGTGGACACGCTCGCGACCTCAGCTGCTTCAATGCGCAGGCCGTTTCGCCGGCGGACGGTTCAAGTCCTGGTCCTGGCGGGCATTGCGCGCGGTGTTGACAAAGAGAACCCCGCGGCCGGGTGACCGGTCGCGGGGTCGCGTAACCAGAGGCTTTGCCAGTTCATCCGGGGTCAAAGCATCATGGCCGATTGTCGCAGCTTACACCGCGCGCAGATTGTCCGCAGCAGATTTGCCGGTCCGGCGGTCTGCAACGATCTCAAAAGAGACCTTCTGTCCCTCGTTGAGGGTGCTCATGCCGGCGCGTTCGACTGCGCTGATATGAACGAAAACGTCCTGGCCTCCCTGGTCCGGCTGAATGAAGCCGAAACCCTTCTGGCTGTTGAACCACTTCACAGTTCCCATGCTCATGGAAAATCGTCCTATAGATGCGTGTTTGGAGCCGCACTCACGAGCGCAGCAGGCGAATTCGAAGTTCAGGGGGTGAGGGTCGTCAGTCAGGCACGCTATCAGCGGCGAGGCCAAGTCGTTCGGCCGAAACTCGATCCGTGGTAAATGGCTACGGTTCGGTCATTCCGCAAGTGGCTTTCCCCCTTTTCTGACCTCGGCCGCTGCGTCCCCCTGGGGCAACAGCTGCAATTCACGGTGCTCTGCGGCAACTTTGCCTGACCGCATGGCGGGGGACATCGTGCGGTTTTGGGGCACGCGGCCTATTCCTTCTTCGCCGTCAGCCCGTCGACCATCGCGCGCGTCAAGGTGGCGATCTCGCTGCGCAATGCGCCGATCGGCACCGCGATCAGCTTGTGCTCCAGCCCGAGCGCGACCATGCCATGCACGGCGGAGAACAGGCTGCGCGCGGTGACGCCGAGCTGCGCCGGCGAACGCTGCGGAAACAGCGCGGCGAGCGGCTTATAGATGTGGCGGAACAATTCCATCTGCTCGGTGATCGCCCATTCCGGCACCGGCTTGCCGGGCTGCATGCGATGCTCGAACAGCGCGCGCCACAGTTCGAGATTGTCGGCGGCGAAGTCGCAATAGGCGACCGCGATCCGCACCAGCATCTCGCGCGGCGCGGCAGCCCCGCCGATCTCGGCCAGCGACAGCGACGCATCGAGCCGCGCCAGCGTGCGCGAGCCGACGCGCAGGATCAGCTCGTCGACATCCTCGACCAGATTGTAGACGCCGCCATTGGCGACCCCGATTTCCTGGGCCAGTTCGCGGGTTTTCAGGCCACCGAGACCCTTTGCCGCAATCGCCCGTTCCGCCGCCTCGATCAGCGCTTCCCGCAGTTTTGCACGTCGTTCCAATGCCTTGGACATCTTTGATCCTTCGTTAACCATTGTCTTGAGCGTCGCTCAAATAATTCTTGAGCAATGCTCATTATGTGGTACAAGAGATTCATGAGCGATGCTCATAACAGGGAGCGATGAAATGTTCAAAACTGTTTTCACTCTTTTCCGCGGCACCGTTGCGGTGGCCGAAGAGGAACTTCAAGACCGCACCGCGCTGGTCATCCTCGACCAGCAGATGCGCGATGCCGCCGCCGCCGTCGACCGCTCGAAGCGGACCCTGGCGCTGGCGATCGCCGGCGACCAGCAGGAGGGCCGGCGGCTCGACGCCACCAACGCCCGGATCGCCGATCTCGAGGTGCGCGCGTCGGCGGCACTCGATGGCGGCCGGGAAGACCTCGCCCGCGAAGCCGCGCAGGCGATCGCCAATCTCGAAGCCGAGCGCGACGCCGCGATGACCGCACGCGCGCTGTTCGCCTCCGAGATCACACGGCTGAAGCGCCATGTCGGCAACGCCGAGGCGCGCATCGCCGAGCTCGACCGCGGCCGCCGGCTGGCCCGCGCATCGGAAGCGGTGCGTTCGCTGCGCCGGAGTGGCATCGAGGCGGCGCGCCCCTACGAGTCGACGCTGCCGGAAGCGGAGGCGACGCTGAAGCGGCTGCGCGAGCGACAGATGGAGATCCAGGCCGCCGACGAGGCGTTGGTCGAGATCGACGCCGCCTCGGGACCATCAGCCACCGCCGAGAAGCTCGCCGAGCAGGGTTTTGGCCCGCGCATGAAATCGACCGCCGACGACGTGCTGGCGCGGCTGAAAGCCAGGCGCCCGCCAGCAGCCTGAAATCCCAAGCCTGAAACCTCAAGCCTGAACTTCAAGTCTGAAACCAAGCCAATTTCAAACCATCTATCATCAAGGAGACGACCATGAACCAGACCATCCAACCCCACAGCGGCAGCTGGGTTACCTTCACTTACGCGTCCTTTGCAGCCTCCGCCTTCCTCGTCGCCGTCGGCGTGTTCTTCCTGCCGATCGACCTCTGGATGAAGGGCTATCTCACGATGGGCATCGTGATGCTGATCCAGACCTGCGTCACGCTCACCAAGACGGTGCGCGACAATTACGAGAGCAGCAAGTTCGTCAACCGCATCGAGGACGCCAAGGCGGAGCGCCTGCTGATGGAGGTCTCCAAGGCAGGGTGAGCCGAAGTCAAGTCGAAGCGGCGGGTGGTTTCTCACCCGCCGCTTTCGTCGTTCCGGGGACTTGGCCGACCCCGCCGTCATTGCGAGCGCGCGAAGCAATCCATTCTTCCGCGTATGCCGAGCGATGGATTGCTTCGTCGCTATCGCTCCTCGCAATGACGGTGTGGATAGGCCGCCGACCGCTTGCGGCCAACTTGTTCCGTTTCCGGAAGGCCTTGTTTACCGTGCGGCAAACAGCGTCAGGTTGCGCTCATGGCTCTTTAACAGGCGCGAGTGCAGAGATCGCGCCCGAGGGACAGAGAAATGGCGTCCACGGACAATCCCACGCCGGCTTCGCGCGGCAGCAAGAACCTTGGCAAGAGTCTTGGCAAGGCGCGCGCCGCCTTTGACGGTCTGCGCAGCCATGGCGGCTTCTGGCTGAAGGCGCTGTCGCAGCCGACCATCGATCTCAGCTTGCGCACCCAGGCCGGCCAGCGCACCCGCATCGTCGAATCGCCCGGACTGTCGCTGCCGAGGGACGAGCTCGACGCGCTGGTCGAGCAACTGCGCATCGTCGCCGCCAAGACGCTGCCCGAGGAGAGCCTGACCTATGGCATCTTCTCCGGCGAACCCGAGCGGCTGTCGCGCGCCGTCGTCACGCTGATCTCGGAGGAAGACACCGGGCGGCCGATCGCGTTCAACGCGCTGTCGGTGATGGACGTGCCGCTCGACGGCGAGCCGGCCGAGGTCACCCATCTCGGCCTCGTCATGGTCGATCCCGATGTGCGCGGGCAGGGGCTGTCCTGGGTGCTCTACGGCCTGACCGCGCTGGTGCTGTTCGCCCGCGACGGGCTGCGGCCGAAATGGATTTCCAACGTCACCCAGGTCCCGGCGGTGGTCGGCATGGTCAGCGATACGTTCTCGGACGTCTACCCGTCGCCGCTGCCGGGCGCGCGACAGAGCTTTGCGCATCTCCAATTGGCGCGCGGCATCATGGCAAGGCATCGCGCGGTGTTCGGCGTCGGCGAGGAGGCCGGCTTCGACGAGGCGCGCTCGGTCATCACCAACGCCTATACCGGCGGCTCGGACGCGCTGAAGAAGACCTTCGAGATCGCACCGAAACATCGCAACGCAATCTACAACGAGTTCTGCGAGCGCGAGCTGGATTACGGCCGCGGCGACGACGTGCTGCAGATCGGCCGCGTCGATCTTGCTGGCGCGCGCCGCTATCTCATGAGCGAGGTGCCCTCGGGCTCGCTGCCGTCGCTGCTCGCGGCGTCCGCGATGCTGGCGCTGCAGCGGCTGGTGCTGCCGGTGGTCTACTGGATGGACGACAGCCGCGCCTTCGGCACGCTGCGTCCGCGCAAGCAGGATAGCGGGGCCGCGCGATGAATTTCGACTACTACTCCTTCACTGGCCGCAATATCGGCTTCATCGACGAGCACGAGCAGCAGCTGCTGCGTCAGGCGCGGGTGTTCGTCTGCGGCGTCGGCGGCATGGGCGGCGCGGCCTTCATGGCGCTGGCGCGCGCCGGCGTCGGCAAATTCGTGATCGCCGACATCGATCGCTTCGAGGTCTCCAACCTCAACCGCCAGGTGTTCGCCTTCGCCGACGAGGTCGGGCGCGAGAAGGCGGCGGTTGCCGCCGAAGCCGCAAAACGGATCAATCCGACCATCGAGATCGAGGTGCTTGGCGAGAACTGGACCAGCGAGCTGGCCGGGATCGCCGCGCAGTGCCCGGTCATCGTCAACGGCATGGACGATATCGCCGCCGGCGTGCATCTGTACCGGACCGCGAAGCGCGCCGATGCAACGGTGATCGACGCCTATATGTCGCCGCTGCCGTCGGTGATCGTGGTGCGCCCGCACGATCCGCGGCCCGAGCAGCGCCTCGGCTTTCCGACCCTTGGCAAGGACTGGACCGATATCACCGAGGACGACCGCCGCGCCGCGATGCGCGCCGAGATCGAGCACGTGATGCTGCACTCCTCGTCGCGCAACTATGTCGACCTCGCCATCGCCGGCGAAGTCGCCGCCGGCCGCCGCAGCCGGATGTCGTTTGCGCCGATGGTGATCTCGACCGGCATGCTGATGGCCTATGAGGCGGTCGCGCTGATCCTCGGCCGCACCTCGGGCACCGATTGCCGCGGCTGGTTTCTCAACCCGCATCGGCCCGCGATCGAGAAGCCGCGCAATGCGCTCGTCGCCGCCCTGATGCGCCCGCTGGTGCGGCGGGCCATCGATGACCTGACGGGCGGCAAATGACCTCCGGGGTGATCGCCGATTCCATCGTCAATCTGTGCGGCGCCATCGGGCTCGCCGTGGCGATGATGACGTTCTACCGGCGCGATCCAAGGAGCCCGTTGACGCGCCGCCTGCTGCTCGCGCTCGGCGTGATCGCGATCCTGTTCCTCGACCGCGGTCTTGCCTGGTGGACCGGAAGCCGCCTGCTCGACCGCCTCTCGGTGATCCCGGCCTCGCTGGTCCCGCTCGGCGCCCTGATCGTCACCGAAGGCATCCTGCGGCGCCACGCGCCGCGCCCGGTCAAGATCGCGGCGCTCGCGGGCGCCATCCTGCTCGGTCTCGGTGGCCTGTTCGGACTGCAACGGCTGGCGATGCCTTACGCGATCGCGCTGGCGCTGTTCCAGCTCTTGGGCTTCGCCACTTGCGCGTTGCTGCTGGCGACGCGGGATCGCGCCGCGCTGATGGCCGCGGAGAACCGCAGCATCGGCCGCATGGCGGTCGGCGCGCTGGTCGTGATCCCGTTCATCCTGACCGATTTCCGCACGCTGTTTCCTGATATCCCTGTGCGGCTCGGCGCGCTGGGCGCGCTGCTCACGGTGACGGTGATGCTGATCGCCGGCGGCGGTGCCGAGACACGCCGGCACGGCCTTGCGATGATGGCGCTGCGGCTGATCTCTTCGGGCCTCTTGGGCCTCGCCGCTGCCTTCATGGCGCCCGACGTCGACGCCGCGCAGATGGTTCGGTTCGTCGCGGTTGCGATCGCCGGCGTCTTGACCATCGGGTTGATGACGGACGCGCTGCGGGCGCTGTTCGAATCGCAGGAGCCGGGCGTGCTCAATTCGGTCGCCGCATCGCCGGCACAGACCCGCGAGCAGTTGATCGCCGAGCTGGCGCGGCATCCGATCTTCGAAAGCGCGCGGCGCTTCCGCGAGCACGAGCTCGCGCTCTACGATCCGCCGCTGCTGCACGACTTCCTGTCGACACGGCGTGTGCTGCGGCGGTCCGACGCGCCGTGGGGACTGGCGCCGACCGATCCCGCGGCCGAGCGCATCGTGTCGCTGATCGCAGCCAACAACGCCTCCCATGTCATCGTGCTCGCGCATGATCCGCTCGACCTGATCGTGCTCGCGGTGCCCGTCACCACGGCCGATCCCGCCACTGAAACCGCGCTGGCGCTAGTGCGCCGGCTGCTGGCGTTGACCCCGGAGGCCAAATGACATCAGAGATCCGCGAGGGCGACCGCAGGGCGGCATTCGACGCCGCGCTCAACGCCTATGGGCCCGACAGCCTCTACGTGCCGCCGCTGTGGAGCGATTTCGACCGGATGTTCGATCCGGCGAAGAACCCGTTCGTCATCGAAGGCCACGGCCGCTATGCGCTGTTCTCCGCGCATCGCGATGGGCGGCCGGTCGGCCGCATCGCCGCCTCGATCCACGACGCGTCCAACCGCAAGCACGGCACCCGCCACGGTGCATTCGGCTTCTTCGATTGCATCGACGATGACGAAGTGGCCGATGCGTTGCTGCGCGCCGCCGAGCAATGGCTGTCGGCGCGCGGCATGAGCCGCGTCACCGGCAACTTCAACCTCACGGCGATGCAGCAGATCGGCGTGATGACCGACGGGTTCGACCATGCGCCGTTCACCGACATGATGTGGTCGCCGCCGCACATTGCACAGCATCTCGAACGCGCCGGCTACGCCGCGACCTTCCCGATGACGACGTTCGAGATCGCGCTCGACGGCGGCAAGCCGGAGCAATTGCTCGGCGACAAGCAGCGCGCGGTGCTCACTGACCCGGATTTCGTCTGGCAGCCGATCAAGCGTTCCGCCTTCAAGGTGCGGCTGGAGGACGCGCGGCTGATCCTCAATGACGGCTTTGCCGACAATCCGATGTTCGTGCCGCCGACCGCCGCCGAATATCTGTTCCAGGCCGGCGACATGATGTGGATCATCGACAACCGGATTTCGACCGTGGTCTATCACCGCGGCCGGCCCGCCGGCGCGATCATCGCGATCCCCGACCTCAATCCGCTGATCAAGGCGATCGGCGGCCGGGTCGGGCTGTCAGCGCCGTTCAAATTCGTGCAGCACCGCGTGATGAACAGGCGCGCGGTGCTGATCTATCAGTCGGTCTGCCGCGACCTGCACAATCGCGGCCTCAACGGCGCGATGCTCTACCGCACCGCGCTGGCGTTGCAGGAGGCGGGCTACCGCACGCTGGGCGGCACCTGGATCGCCGATATCAACGGTCCGTCGCTGCGCCAGGTCGAGAAGGTCGGCGCAAGGCCGCTGCACCGGCTGCATCTGTTCACCAAGCGGCTGGCCGCAGCATGAGCGCGCTGACGCCGGATCTGCTGCGCGAGGTGGTCGCGGAGGCGCGGCTGGCGCCGAGCGTCCACAACATCCAGCCGACCCGCTGGCGCCTGCTCGGCGACGGGCGGCTGGCGCTGGTCGATGCGACCGGCGTGCGCGCGCCGGTCGCCGACCCCGCGGGGCATGACGTTCTGGTGTCGCACGGCGCGGCGCTGGAGGGCATGAGCCTCGCGCTCAATCGCCATGGCTTCGCAATCACGGGCATCACCACGCTCGAGCAGCCGCTGTCGCCGCAGTTTGCCGTGCTCTGCTCTTTTGCGATCAAGCAAGGAGCCGAGCCCGATCCGCTGGCGGACCTCGTGGCACGCCGCATGTCGTGGCGCGGCAAGTTTGCGGCATCGCCGGACGATGCGGCGGCGCTGGCGCAGCTCGTTGCCGCGCGCGACGATGTGATCTGCATTGGCGATCGCCGGGCGATTGCTGATATCGCCGGCTGGGCCGATCGGGCCGAATTCTCCTTTGTCCGCGGTGACGACTACCGGGCTGAGCTGCTCGCATGGATGCGGCTGTCGCCCGGCCATCCGCACTATCTGCTCGATGGCCTCAACCGTGATGCGCTGGCCATGAATGTGGTCGAGGCCACCGCCGCGCGTTACGTGCTCGGCAACCTGTTCAAGCCGCTCGATCGTCTCGGCTTCGCCGCGTCGTTGCTTGCCGACGGCGCCAAGACTGCGTCGGCATCGGCGATCGTGCTGTTTTGCCGTCCGCTCGGTGAGGATCCACTCACGACCGGACGGCATTTCTACCGCGCCTGGCTGGAGATCGATCGCGCCGGTTTCGCGGCGTGCCCGATTTCGGCGCTGGCCGATCACCCTGACTTCAACGACCGGCTGCGAAATCTCGGCAAAATTGGCGCCGATCTGCGCCTCGTCAACGTGTTCCGCATCGGCCGGCCGTCAAAACCGATCAAACCGCGGCATTTCCGGTTGCCGGTTGACCGGCTCATTGTCTGAAAATTAAGCTGCAATCCCCGCTGTCAAAACTTCACGCGGTCGTGCTATGACGCCGCCCGCTAACCAACGACCGGTGGAGATGATGTCGAAGCAATCGCTGCGCGAGGAGGCCGAACGCCTCATCCGCGAGACCATGGAAAAGCGGAACTTGGTCATCAAGCAGGGCACGACCCGGATCGAGGCCGTTTGCGGCAAATGCGGTGCGCCGAACCGGGTGCAGGCGGAAAAGGGCCAGTCCCGCGTCAAGTTCACCTGCAAGAACTGCGACCACAAGCAGGAGACGCTGTAGGCGAGCCCCTAACGCGTCCGGTTCTGTTATCCCGTCATCCTGAGGAGCCGCGAAGCGGCGTCTCGAAGGATCGACGGCCACCGGCCTGGCCGTGCATCCTTCGAGACGCGCGCAAGAGCGCGCTCCTCAGGATGACGGTGATAGCTTTGTAGGGTGGGTTGGCGAAGCGTAACCCGCCATTTGTGCGGCGTTGGGAGAAGAGGTGGGTTACGCCTTCGGCTAACCCACTCTACGAAGCGGCCTACTTGAACGCCTCGCAGACCGTGACGTGATCCGGCGCGATCCGGGCCGCGGCGCGCAGCGAGACGCTGTGCCACCAGGCGTCGAGCGCGTGGCGGTCGCAGGCGAGCTTCACGCTCATCCCGCCGGCGAACTTGATCCAGTCCGCAAAGCTCGTGCGAGACACCGCGATCACGACGGGGATGTCGGCGCCGAGCGCGCGCTCGATCACAAAGCCGAGCCCCTTGCCGTCGCGTTCCCGCTTGCCGAATCGATTGACGATGACGAGATCGGCGCCTCCGGCGAGCGCGTCGGCGACGCGGATGCCCGCGGCCTGCAGCCGCGACAGATCGAGCTTGCAGCCGGTCGCGCCAGGACTCGCAGGAGTTTGGCTCGGCGGTTGCGCCAGCAGCAGCGTCTCGCCGCTATGCACCAGCACCGCCGACAGGGTGGAGTCCGCACACTGGCCTGATTGCACCATGCCGACCACGCGCGCGCCGTGTGCTCTCAGATCGGCAGCGAAGTCGCGCAGGACGGCATCGGGATCGTCATTGGCGTCATAGACCAGGGCGGCAAGGTCGCATTGGGCATCGAACATGATGGGCTCTGTTCGTTGTGGAGGGGAGGGGCGGCCGCGGCGCCTGGGCGTCGCGGCCGCATGTTGATGGATCAGGCGGCCGGCGGGCCGTTGATGATCTGCAGCTGGGTGAATTCGGCGAGGCCTTCCTCGGCGAATTCGGTGCCGATGCCCGACTGCTTGGCGCCGCCGAACGGAATGTTCGGGGCCATGTCGAGGTGCTTGTTGATCCACACCGTGCCGGCCTCGATCCGGGTCGCGATCTCGTGCGCCCGCTTGATGTCGGACGACCAGACCGACGCGCCGAGGCCGTAGGTGGTGGCATTGGCGCGGCGGATCACATCGTCCTTGTCGGAGTACTTGATGACAGGCAGCACCGGGCCGAACTGCTCCTCGTCGACCAGCTTGGAGCCTTCCTTGATGTCGCGCACGATGGTCGGCTCGATGAAGTAGCCGGGCCGGTCCATCGCGGCGCCGCCGGCGATCACATTGCCGTTCTTGCGGGCGTCGTCGAGGAACGCCTTGACCTTTTCGTACTGCATCTTGTTCTGCAGCGGGCCGAGCTTGGTGCCCTGCTTGGAGCCGTCGTCGACCACGGTGTTCTTCGCGATCGCGACCAGCTCGTTGCAGATCTCGTCATAGACGGATTCATGCACATAGAGCCGCTTGATGGCGAGGCAGACCTGGCCCGAGTTCTGGAACGCGCCCTCGAAGATCCCGGGCGCGACCTTCTTCGGATCGACGTCGTCGAGCACGATGCCGGCATCGTTGCCGCCGAGCTCGAGCGTGATCCGCTTCAAGGTCTGCGATGCGCTCGCCATCACCTTCTGGCCGGTGGCCGAGGAGCCGGTGAAGGAGATCTTGCGGATGTCGGGGTGCTTGGTCATGTGGTCGCCGAGATCATTGGCGTCGGCGATGAAGTTGAGCACGCCCTTCGGCAGGATGTCCTTGACCAGCTCGGCAAAGCGCAGCGAGGCCAGCGGCGTGGTCGGCGCAGGCTTCACCACCAGCGTGTTGCCGGCGAGCAGTGCCGACGGCAGCTTGAACGCCAGGATCAGCAGCGGATAGTTCCAGGGAATGATCGCACCGACCACGCCGAGCGGACGTCGATAGGCCTCGACCTTGCGGTCGCCGGAATTCTCGATCACGCGCATCGGCAGTTCGAGCGAGCCGAGATAGCGGAAGAAGCCGGCCATGCCCATCACCTCGCCGGTGGCATCGGCGAGCGGCTTGCCCTGTTCGCTGGTCAGGATATGCGCGAGCTCGTTGGCGTTGGTCTCGATCACCTCGGCCATCTTGATGATGAGCTTGCGACGCTCCTCGATCGGCGTGGCGGCCCAGGCCGGGTAGGCGGCCTTGGCGGCAGCGACGGCCTTGTCGAGCTGGTCCCTGGAGGCGCGCGGGCATCGCGCCACCACCTCTTCGGTCGCCGGATTGAGCACCGGCATGGTCTGGTCGCCGGATACCATCTTGCCGTCGATGAGAAGCTTGTAATCACTCATTGGCCTTGCTCTCCCTGGTCAAACGGGTCCTTCGCGGACCTCGCTATATTCACGTGTATATCACGGCTGCGGCGCGGATGCCACGGCCATTCAGGGCACGCGCGCGGCACTGCCGAACCGAATGAATTCTCTGGAAAATCGCGAAGAAAAATCAGCCTGGGCTTTGTGCCCGATTTATTCGCGGTTGCCCGCCCGGCGTCAATCGGGGCACCGCAGGCTTCAATAGATTCTAATGCCGCGCGCGGCTCTGCCGATGGCTGCCGCGGCTATAGTTTTAAGGGCTGGACGCTGGTCGTCTTGGCGATATATTGAATGGAATATAACGATGATCCGGAGTGCCGGCATGCAGATCGAAACCCAGGAGCTCACCACCTGCGAAGTCGCGTCCGATGGCTGCGCCATTTCGCTTGGCTTCGTGGACGGCAGGGGCGAGCCCGCAACCATCCGCCTGTCGATCAACCAGGTCGGTGCGCTGGTCATGACTTTGCCCGGGCTGATCAGCAAGGCGCTGCAGACCCGCTTCGGCGACCAGACCTTGCGCTACGCCTATCCGCTGGATTCCTGGGTGATCGAACAGTCGACCGATCCGGCGCAGGGCATGATGACGCTCAAGACGTCGGACGGCTTCAGCGTCTGCTTCTCGATTCCGCGCGCCCAGCAGAGCGAACTCGGCGAGGCGCTGATGGCGCAGCCGGTGACAAGGATGCAGGTGCGGGCGAATTGAGAGCTTTGTAGGATGGGTGGAGCGAAGCGATACCCATCAAATAGCGGGCCGCAGGAGAGATGATGGGTTTCGCTTCGCTCTACCCATCCTACGATAGTGCGCTCGACGACGCTTTCACGTCATTGCGAGCGAGGCGAAGCAATCCATGCCTCGGCGTATGCGGTGCCATGGATTGCTTCGTCGCTTCAGCGCAAAATTGCTTTGCAATTTTGTCGCGAGCTCCTCGCAATGACGGACGGCGTCTACTTCCCCTTCACGAACGCGGCGAACGCATCGCCGTAATCCGGATGCCAGCGCGACAGCGGCGGGCGGTTTTCGACGATGTCGCCGGCGGCCCACAGGATGCGGCGTTCGTCGAGCGCGCGCGGCACGTCGTTATCGGGGCAGAGGATGTAGAAATCGCCGGCATCGAGGCGTTCGATCATGAAGTCGACGGTCTGCTCCGCTGTCCAGGCGCCGGCCGGCTTCTCGGTGCGGCCGCGCGCGGTCAGCCCGGTGAAGACAAAACCCGGGATCAAGAGATGCGCCGTGATCTTGCAGCCGTCGGTGTTGCGCAGCTCGTGCTGCAGCGCCTCGGTGAATGCCTTCACGCCGGCCTTGGAAACGTTGTAGGCGGGATCGCCCGGCGGCGTGGTGATGCCCTGCTTGGAGCCGGTGTTGATGATCAGCCCCGGCCGGCCGCGCTTGATCATGTTGGGCGCGAACGCCTGCGTGCCGTTGATCACGCCCCACAGATTGACGCCGAGGATGCGCTGCCAATTGTCCGCTGGCCCGAACATCGCGCTGCCGGGCTGGATGCCGGCATTGTTCATCAGGATATCGGTGCCGCCGAACTTTTGCGCGACCGTGTCTTCGAGCTTTGCCACCTCGTCGGCTCGGCTGACGTCGACCGCTGATGTCATGATATCGGCCGCGCCACCCGACGCCGCAGATGACAGTTTTGTCGCAGCCGCCTTCAGCCGGTCATCGCCGAGATCTGCGATGCAGACCTTCATGCCGGCCTGCGCGAACCGCAATGCGGCGGCGAGCCCGATCCCGGAGGCGCCGCCGGTGATCACGGCAACATGATTGGCTGATATCACGGGGTGGGGCATCGGTGGTCTCCGGACACATGTGTGGCTGAGGTTCAGTCGCTATCGTACCATGCACGCGCGCGCATGGGAGGTTTTCGTGCGCGCCGCCCTGATCAACGCCGGCTCGGCTTTACGGTTTCGCGTTCGCGCTGTAGAATTCGGGATATAACGCTTCCAAAAGACCTCAGCCGACATTTTACAGGGAGTGCAAACATGGCTGTTTCGCAGGCTATTCCGCTCACGCGCCATCCTTATGCCGATGGCTCCTACAAGAAGATGCTGATCGACGGCAAATGGGTCGACGCCGCCTCCGGCAAGAAATTCGAGACGCATAATCCCGCGACCGGCGAGTTGCTCGCGTCGGTCGCCGAGGGCGATGCCGAGGACATCAACCGTGCGGTCGCGGCGGCGCGCCGCGCGTTCGAAGGGGCCTGGAGCAAGGTGAAGCCGTTCGAGCGGCAGAACATGCTGCTCAAGCTCGCCGAGCTCGTCGAAGCCAATTTCGAGGAACTGTCCCAGCTCGACACGCTCGATATGGGCGCACCGATCAGCCGGACCCGCGGCAACCGCCTGCGCGCGCTCGGCATGCTGCGCTACTATGCCGGCCAGGCCACCGCGATCCACGGCGAGACCATCGAGAACTCGCTGCCCGGCGAGATCTTCTCCTACACGCTGAAGGAGCCGATCGGCGTGGTCGGCGCCATCATTCCCTGGAACGGGCCGCTGACCGCCTCGATCTGGAAGATCGGCCCCGCGATCGCGACCGGCTGCACCGTGGTGCTGAAGCCGGCCGAGGAATCGCCGCTGACCTCGCTGCGCATCGGCGAGCTCTGCATGGAGGCCGGCATTCCGCCCGGCGTCGTCAACGTCGTGCCGGGCTATGGCGAGACCGCGGGCGCCGCGCTCGCCTCGCATCCGGATGTCGACAAGGTCGCCTTCACCGGATCGCACATCACGGGCCAGGCGATCATCCGCGCCTCGGCCGGCAACCTCAAGCGCGTCTCGCTCGAGCTCGGCGGCAAGTCGCCGGACATCGTGTTCGCCGACGCCGATCTCGACGCCGCGGTGCCCGGTGCGGCGATGGCGGTGTTCGCCAATTCCGGCCAGATCTGCAGCGCCGGCACGCGGCTGTTCGTCGAGCAGAAGGTCTATGACGAATTCGTCGGCCGCGTCGCCGAGTTCGGCAGGAAGCTGCAGGTCGGCAACGGCCTCGACCCCAACACCCAGATTGGTCCCCTGGTGTCGCAGCAGCAGATGGACCGCGTCTCGGGCTACCTCGACATCGGCCAGAAGGAGGGCGCCAAGGCGCTTGCCGGCGGCGGCCGCCTCACCGAGGGCGCGCTGTCGAAGGGCTATTTCGTGCAGCCGACCGTGTTCGCCAATGTGCAGGACAACATGCGTATCGCGCAGGAGGAGATCTTCGGCCCGGTGATCTCGGCGATCTCGTTCAAGGATCCGGACGAGCTGATCAAGCGCGCCAACGCCACCACCTTCGGCCTCGGCTCGGGCGTCTGGACCACCAATGTCAGCAAGGCGCACCAGGTCGCCAAGGCGCTGCGTGCCGGCTCGGTCTGGGTCAATTGCTACCAGGCGATGGACCCCGCGGTGCCGTTCGGCGGCTACAAGATGAGCGGCTACGGCCGCGAGTCCGGCAAGCAGCACGTCGAGGAATATCTCAACGTCAAGGCGGTCTGGATCAAGACCGCTTAGGGCTGGTCCCGCTGTTTCTCTTCACCTCTCCCCGCCTGCGGGGAGAGGTCGGATTGCATCGCCAGATGCAATCCGGGTGAGGGGGTACGGGTCTCGATGCTCGGCGTGCTCGCGGAGCGAAGCCCTCACCCCAACGCCCGCATGATTTCGGAATATTAGAAGAATACCCCTGATTTGCCCGGCGCGTCAAGTTGCCTTGTCGAACGCCGGCCGTCGCCGGCTCCTTTGCATGGGGTTGTTTTCGATATTTTCGTAAGCGCCCCTTGCTGTGGCCGGTTCTTGCATTTACCGCCCGGCAGCCTTCTTCGGCTTGCCGATGTCGCTGCGCAGCGCCTCGAGGTCCTTGCGCACGGCGCTTGCCGCGTCGCGCTCGATCTTGCGGTAGCGTGCCACCAAGGAGAGGCCGAACGGGGTCAGCACCGCGCCGCCGCCATTCTTGCCGCCGGTCTGCCGTTCCACCGCCGCCTGCCGGCAGATGCGGTTGATCTCGTCGACCAGGTCCCAGGCGCGCTTGTAGCTCATGTCCATGGCGCGGCCGGCGGCGGAGATCGAGCCGCATTCCTTGATCCGCTCAAGCAGCAGGATCTTGCCCGGCCCGATCCGGTCCTCGGCATCGAGGTCGATGCGGACGCTGAGGGAGGGGAGCGATGAGGCGCTCGATTTCGACATGGGAGACCTGTTCTCGTGGCAACAGATTGCCACTACCCGCTTTCATGAACAAGATGAACCCGTTAGATAACGGGCATGATCCGGAAAAGTGGGTACCGGTTTTCCGGGCGGATCATGCCCAGACTACAACGGGAAATGACACAAGATTAATTGGGGCAGGCATGAATCCTCCGTCGCTGTTCTCTCCGCTCAAGATCGGTCCCTACCAGCTCGAACATCGCGTCGTGATGGCGCCGCTGACGCGGATGCGGGCGGCGCGGCCGAGCCTCGCGCCGCGGCCGATGAACGCCGAATATTACGCGCAGCGCGCCACGCCGGGCGGCCTGCTGATCGCGGAGGCCTCGCCGGTGGTTGCGACCGGCTTCGGCAATCCCGGTGTTCCCGGCATCTATAGCGAGGCCCAGATCGCGGGCTGGCGCGAGGTGGTGGACGCCGTGCACGCCAAGGGCGGCTTGATCTTCCTGCAGCTCTGGCACGTCGGCCGCGTCTCGCATTCCTCGTTCCAACCCGATGGCGCGCTGCCGGTGGCGCCGTCGGCGGCCGCGATCCCCTCCGAATTCAAGTGCATGACGGCGGACGGCAAGGTGGTCGATTACGAGACGCCGCGCGCGCTCGAGACCGACGAGGTCGCCCTGATGGTCGAGGCCTATCGGCAAGGCGCGAAGAACGCGCTCGCCGCCGGCTTCGACGGCGTCGAGGTTCACGGCGCCAATGGCTATCTGATCGAGCAGTTCCTGCAGTCGCGCAGCAACCTGCGCACCGACCGGTACGGCGGCTCGATCGAGAACCGCGTCCGCTTCCTGATGGAGGTGACGCAGGCGGTGACCGAGGTCTGGGGCGCGAGCCGCGTCGGCGTCCGGCTCTCGCCCTACGGCATCGCCAACGGCAGCGGCGAGGCCGACCCGATGCCGCTCTACAGCCACGCCATCACGGCGCTGGACAAGCTCGGGCTTGCTTATCTGCATTTCATAGAGCCGCGCGCCTCGGGCACCGGGCGTGCTGAGGTCGATTGGCAGAACGTGCCGTCGGCGATGGTGCTGTATCGCCCGATGTGGAGCGGCACGCTGATCACGGCCGGCAATTTTACCAGTGAGAGCGCGCAGAGCGCGGTCGCCGAAGGTCATGCCGACGCGATCGCGTTCGGCCGCTACTTCATCTCCAACCCGGATCTGCCGCGCCGGCTGCAGCGCGGCTATCCCTTGACCAAGTACAACCGCGCCACCTTCTATGCCGGCGAGGAGAAGGGCTACACGGATTATCCGGTGCACGACGAACTGGCGCAGGCGTAACTCTTCGTAGCCCGGATATCGCTTCGCTCGTCCGGGCAACAACGCCTTGATGGGAGACCGCGATGTTTCCGGACGACGAGTTCGAGCCGACCAAGAAGCCAAAGCCAGTGGCGCTGGCGAAGCCCGCGGCCGGCCAATGCCTGTGCGGCAAGGTGCGGTTCGAGATCGATGTGCCGGCACGTTGGGCCTGGCATGATCACAGCGCCACCAGCCGTCGTGCGCACGGCGCGGTTTATGCGACCTATGTCGGCAGCTGGAAGAAGCGCTTCCGCATCACGCAAGGCGAAAGCGAGCTGTCGCGCTACGAGGACGCGAAAAGCAAGACCGCGCGCAGCTTCTGCGCCAATTGCGGCACGCCCATCATCTACGAACGCGCGCGGTCGCCGCACATGGTCAACATCCCGCGCGCGCTGTTCTCCGGGCGCACCGGCCGGCAGCCGCTCTATCACATCGCGATCGAGGAACTGCAGGAATGGGCCTACACCGGCGAGCCGCTGGTGCCGCTGAAGGGCTATCCCGGCGTGGTCTGGCAGCGCTCGAAAAAGAAGAAGCGCAGCGAGCGTGAGGGGATGTTCTAGCGAGTGCTTCACCTCAGGCGCGCGCCTGCGGAATGCGGCCATGACCGCCCGCTCGATTGCTCCAGCTGCGCAAGTTTGGTCATCTCCCTCGATCCCCGTCGGTCAACGCGCCGACAGGCCTGGAGGGAACATGAAGAATCGCATTACCGGCCGCTCGGCATTTTTGGCGCTGCTGAAGGATGAGGGCGTCACCCATCTGTTCGGCAATCCCGGCACCACCGAATTGCCGATCATGCACGCGCTGAAGGACCATCCCGATCTCACCTATGTGATGGCGATGCAGGAGAGCCTGGTGGTCGCGATGGCCGACGGCTTCAGCCGCGCCTCTGGCAAGCTGGTCGCCTGCAACGTCCATGTCGCGCCGGGCCTCGGCAACGCGATGGGCTCGCTCTACAATGCGAGCTTCACCGGCACGCCGTTGATCTTGACCGCCGGTCAGCAGGAACAGGGCCATGGTCTGACCGAACCGGTGCTCTACGGTCCGCTGGTGCAGATGGCGACGCCGCTGGTGAAATGGGCGGTCGAGGTGACGCGCCTCGAAGACCTGCCGCGGATCGTGCGCCGCGCCGCCAAGATCGCGACCACGCCGCCGACCGGGCCGGTGTTCATCTCGCTGCCCGGCGACATCCTCAATTCCGAAGCCGGCATTGAGCTCGGCCGCTCCACCCGGATCGACACGCGGGTGAGGCCGTCGGAGGATTCGCTGAAGGCGCTGGCCGCGCGCATCCTGAAAGCGGAGCGACCGGTGATCGTCGTCGGCGACGAGATCGTGAAAAGCGATGCGCTGCGCGAGGCGGCCGATCTCGCCGAGACGCTGGGCTGCCCGGCCTGGCAATCGCCGACGCCCTATGGTTCGCATTTCCTGTCCGAAAGCCCGAGCTTCATGGGCGCGATCGCGCGGCTGCAGAAGGTCGCGCGCGACGTGCTGGCGCCGCATGATCTGTTGATCGCGCTCGGCGGCGATCCGCTGCGGATGTCTGTTTACAGCGAGGTCGATCCGCTGCCGGACGGGCTCTCGGTCGTGCAGGTCGGCCTGGTCGACAGCGACCTTGCCAGGAACTACGGCGCCGAGATCGCGGTGAAGGCGGACGTCAAGGAAACGCTGCGCGCGCTAGTGCCGGCGTTGAAGGAGGCCGCCGACGGCGCGCTGGAGACGCGCGCCAGGCGGGGACTCGCGGCCTTGTCGACGAAGAACTGGGCGGCGAAGCGCAAGGCGCTGGTCGAGCAGATCTCGAAGGCGAGCCAGACCTCGCCGATCGATCCGGACTGGCTGGCGTTGCAGGTCGTGGAGGCGATGCCCGACAACGCGATCCTGGTCGACGAGGGCCTGACCTCGTCGCGCCAGATCATTGGCTTGAGGCCGCATCGCGACCGCTACGGCTATCACGCGCTGGCATCCGGCGGCATCGGCTGGGGCCTGCCGGCCGCGGTCGGCGTCAGCCTCGCCAATCCAGAGCGTCCGGTGGTGTGCTATTCCGGCGACGGCTCGTCGATGTATTCGATCCAGTCGCTGTGGACCGCCGCCAATCACAAGCTGCCGCTGACCTTCGTCATCGTCAACAATGGCGGCTACCGCATCATCAAGCAGCGCCTGCTCGCCTTCCACGGCGACGACAACTATGTCGGCATGGATTTCATCGACCCGCCGGTCGATTTCACCGGCGTCGCACGCTCGCTTGGGCTCGAGGCGATCAGGATCACCGACCCGCAAGAGCTGAAGAGCGTGATGAAGTCGGCGTTCAGCCGCCCGGGTGCGAAGCTGATCGAGGTGGTGGTGAGCAATTCGGTGAATTGAGATTTCGCTGCGTGCTCAATCCATCCCCGTCACGCTGAGGAGCGCGAAGCGCGTCTCGAAGGGTGACGGCCCGGCCGGTGGCCGTCGATCCTTCGAGACGCGCTTCGCGCTCCTCAGGATGACGGGATCGTGAGCTGTGCT
Organism: Bradyrhizobium sp. USDA 4538; assembly: GCF_024171045.1. Lineage (NCBI taxonomy): Bacteria > Pseudomonadati > Pseudomonadota > Alphaproteobacteria > Hyphomicrobiales > Nitrobacteraceae > Bradyrhizobium > Bradyrhizobium sp. USDA 4538. The sequence continues at coordinate 2,531,121 of NZ_JALJZE010000001.1, read as the reverse complement.
TAACCTGGTCATTGCGACGAGCGGAGCGACGAAGCAATCCATCGTTCCACACACGCGGAAGGATGGATTGCTTCGCTGAGCCTGTCATCCAGCGGCGCTTCGCGCCGACCGGGTGGCTCGCAATGACGGGGCTGGCTACGTCGTCGTCTTCTTCACCCGATACCGACTCGCCGGATGTGTCGCGTCGAGCCTCGCACGCCCTGCGCCGAACAGCTTCTCCCGCAAGGTGCCCTTCGCATACTCGCGCTTGTAGCGGCCGCGCTTGACGAGCTCCGGCACCAGCATGTCGGCGATGTCCTCGAAATCGCCGGGCGAGATCGCAAAGGCGACGTTGAGGCCGTCGACGTCGGTGTCCTCGAACCATTGCTCGATCTTGTCGGCGACCTGCTCGGGCGTTCCGACCACCACCGGGCCGGCGCCGCCGATGCCGGCATGCTCGGCGACCTCGCGCACGGTCCAGACCCGGTCGGGATCGGCGCGGGTGACGTTGTCCATCGCGGAGCGGCCGGCGTCGTTCTGCACGTGCCGCACCTCCTGGTCGAGCGAATAGGTCGAGAAGTCGACGCCGGTCCAGCCCGACATCAGCGCCAGTGCGCCCTCATGGCTGATATAGCGGCGATACTCGGCGTACTTCGCCTTCGCCTCCGCCTCGGTCGGCGCCACCACGACGCACATCATCGAGAACATCAGGATCTCGGCCGGGTTGCGGCCCTTCGCGGCGGCGAGCTCGCGGATCGCCGAAACGCGCGGACCGATCACCTTCGCCGACGGTCCCGACATGAACACGCATTCGGCGTGCTCGGCGGCGAACTGCCGGCCGCGCGGCGAAGTGCCGGCCTGGTAGAGCACCGGCGTGCGCTGCGGCGACGGCTCCGACAGGTGGATCGCGTTGAGCCGGTAGTTGTTGCCGTCATGGCGTACCGGATGCACCTTGCTCGGATCGGTGAAGATGCCGCGCGCGACGTCGCGGATCGCGGCGTCGTCCTCCCAGCTGCCTTCCCAGAGCTTGTAGACCAGCTCCATATATTCGTCGGCGAGTTCGTAGCGGTCGTCATGCGCGGTCTGCTTGTCCTTGCCGGCGCCGCGCGCGGCGGAATCGAGATAGCCGGTCACCACGTTCCAGCCGACCCGGCCGCCGGTGAGGTGATCGAGCGTCGACATCCGCCGCGCGAACGGGTAGGGCGGCTCGAAGGAGAGATTGCTGGTGACGCCGAAGCCGAGATTTTCGGTCACCGCCGCCATCGCCGGGATCAGCATCAATGGCTCGTTGGCCGGGGTCTGCGCCGCGTTGCGCAGCGCCGCATCCGGATTGCCGGCATAGACGTCGTAGACGCCGAGCACGTCGGCGAGGAACAGCCCGTCGAACCGGCCGCGCTCCAGCGTCTTCGCCAGATCGATCCAGTAGGAAAGCTTGTTGTAGTCCTTGGTGCGGTCGCGCGGATGGGTCCACAGCCCCGGCGACTGATGCGCCACGCAGTTCATGGCAAAGGCGTTGAGCCGGATTTGTTTTGTCATTGTCGAAACCTTGGTCGAAACCTTGCGCGCCGCTTCGATTGCTGCCCGGTCGATGCCGGGCGTCCCGCATCAACTTGTTGCGACTTCCCACGTTTTGGCAAGGCCCATTCGCATTTCGCGCCCTTCCGGTCGTGAGCCGATCCCGATAGGTTGCGCCCCTCCAGAAGCATGATCGGGACGCAAAGCATGGCGTTCCGGTGCGATCATGCCAAGACGCGACCGGACGAAGGAACAATCATGGCGACACGGGCCGACGCAATCGCAAAGGTGCGAGAGCATTTTCAATCGGGAGAGTTCTTGAAGGAACTGGACCGCAGGGTCGGCTACCAGACCGAGAGCCTGAATGCCGACAAGGCCGATGCGCTGCGCGCCTATCTGGTGGAGAATCTGCAACCGGCCTTCGCCGAGCTCGATTTCAAGACCCACCTGATCGAGTCGCCGACCGGCCGCGGGCCCTATCTGATTGCCGACTATCAGGAAGACGCTTCGCGGCCGACCGTGCTGACCTACGGCCATGGCGACGTCGTCGACGGCATGGTCGGCGAATGGCGCGACGGGCTCAATCCGTGGCAGACCACGGTCAAGGGCGAGCGCGTCTATGGCCGCGGCACCGCCGACAACAAGGGCCAGCATTCGATCAACATGGCGGCGCTGCGCGCGGTGAAGCAGGCGCGCGGCGGCAAGCTCGGCTTCAACGCCAAATTCATCATCGAGACCGGCGAGGAGATCGGCTCGCCCGATCTGCGCGAGGTCTGCGAGGCGCATCGCGAGGAGCTGAAGGCCGACCTGTTCATTGCCTCGGACGGGCCGCGGCTGTCGGCGGAGCGGCCGACCATCTTCCTCGGCTGCCGCGGCGGCAACCGCATCCATCTCGACGTCAATCTGCGCGAGGGCGGCAACCATTCCGGCAATTGGGGCGGCGTGCTCGCCAATCCCGCCACGATCCTGGCGAGCGCGATCGCGAGCCTAGTCGACGGCAAGGGTCGCATGAAGCTCGAGATCCTGAAACCCCCGCCGATCTCGAACCGCGTCCGCGTCGCGCTCGCCGACGTCGAGGTCAAGCCGTCGGCAGACGAACCGGCGCTGGCGGAAGATTGGGGCGAGGAGGGCCTGACCGCGGCGGAGCGGCTCTATGCCTGGAACACGCTGGAGGTGCTGGCGATGTCGTCGGGCAATATCGAAAAGCCGGCCAACGCGATTCCCGGCAAGGCCAACGCCGTGCTGCAGCTCCGCTTCGTCGTCGGCACCCGGCATCTCGAGGTGATCGACGCGGTGCGGGACTATCTGCACAACAACGGTTTCCCGATGGTCGAGGTCTCGGGCACGCAGCGCTTTGCCGCCTCGCGCACCGACATGGACAGCCCGTGGATCGACTGGGCGGCGAACTCGATCCGCGCCACCACCGGCAAGGCGCCGGCGGTGCTGCCGAACTTCGGCGGCTCGCTGCCGAACGACGTGTTCTCCGAAGGCCTCGGCCTGCCGACGATCTGGGTGCCGCATTCCTATCCGGGCTGCTCGCAGCACGCCCCCGACGAGCACATCCTGCTGCCGGTGACCGAGGAGGCGCTGACCATCATGGCCGGCCTGTTCTGGGACCTCGGCGAGGCCGCGCGTTAAGGTCGAAGGACGGGCGCGCTTTTTCCCCGTCATCCCCGCGCAAAGGCTTCGCCTTTGTCGCTGGAGGTGCGAGCGGAGCGAGCCTCGAAGGATGCACGGCCCCGCCGGTGGCCGTCGATCCTTCGAGACGCGGCTGACGCCGCTCCTCAGGATGACGGGGAGGATGTGAATGGCCGGGCTTAGGCGAGCGGACGCAACGCCGTTCTTCGAACGATAAGCCCGGGTACAACGCGTTGAGAGAAGAGTGCCGACACGGCCAAGGAAATTTGATGACACTATCGACATCGACGCCGATTAACTCCGAAGCCGACGTTACGACCAAGAAAAACATCACCCGCCTGATCGTTGCGACTTCGGTCGGCAATGCGCTCGAATGGTACGACGTCTCGGTCTACGCCTACTTCGCGGTGTATCTCTCCAAGGCGTTCTTCCCGGCCAATGATCCGACCACCTCGCTGCTGTTGACCTTCGGCAGCTTCGGCCTGTCGTTTCTGATCCGCCCGATCGGCGGCGTCGTGCTCGGCGCCTATGCCGACCGGCACGGCCGCAAGGCCTCACTGATGCTGTCGATCGTGCTGATGACGCTGGGCACGCTGGTGCTGGCGCTGATGCCGACCTATCAGACCATCGGCATCCTGGCGCCGATCGCGGTGCTGCTGGCGCGGCTGGTGCAGGGCTTTTCCGCCGGCGGCGAGTTCGGCTCCTCGACCGCGTTCCTGGTCGAGCACATGCCGGAGCGGCGCGGTTTCGTGGCGAGCTGGCAGTTCGCGAGCCAGGGCGTCAGCGGGCTGCTGGGCGCGGGCTTCGGTGCACTGCTGACCTCGCTGATGAGCCCGGAGGATTTGCAGTCCTGGGGCTGGCGGCTGCCGTTCCTGTTCGGCGTCCTGATCGGCCCGGTCGGCATCTACATCCGCAACCACGTCGACGATGCGACCCCGCCGCCGGCGGCGAAGAAGGAATCGCCGGTCAGGGAAGTGTTCGCGCGGCAGAAGCTCGCCACGATGCTCGCGATCGGCGCGCTCGCGGTGTCGACCGCGGTCAACTATTTGATCGTCTACATGCCGACCTATGTGGTGAAGACGCTCAACCTCGCGCCATCGGTTGGCTTCATCGCCTCGTTCGCCGCGCAGACCGCGGTTGCGCTGCTGGCGCCGATCGCAGGCATGGTCTCCGACAAGATCGGACGCACCACCCACATGATCCTGTTCGCGCTGCTGTTGCTGGTGTCGATCTTCCCGGCCTTCCTCCTGCTCACCGGCAAGCCGACGCCGATGATCATCCTGATCGGCGTGCTCTGGCTCGGCGTCCTGAAGTCGCTGTATTACGGGCCGCTCGCCGCGCTGATGTCGGAACTGTTTCCGGCGGCGACGCGTGCGACCGGGCTCGGTCTCAGCTACAATATCGGCGTCACCTTGTTCGGCGGCATGGGGCCGGCGATCATGACCTGGATGGGCGGCTTCGCGACGATCGGCGAGCTCGCGCCGGGCTACTATCTCACCGCGGTCTGCATCCTCAGCCTCTGCGCGCTGTTCACGATCCGCAGGCTGCGGCTGGCGTAGCGCATGATCCGAAAAAGTGCGAAGCGGTTTTTCGAAAGGATCATGCTAACCGCATCAGATTTCGTGATGCGAAATTCAAATATCCTTATTGTTGCACAGCAGCGTAGATAGTCGAAATCAAAGTTTCATCTGATGAAAGTATACGGTGTCCGGCGCACGTCATCCGTCCTAGGATGATGTCCGCCGGGCGCGTCTAAACGTCGTGCGCGGTTCAGGATTTGGAATTGACGGCAAGGAAGGCCAGGGCATGAACGCCTCCACGACTGCGACCGCACGGACCAGCCGCAAGAGGCCACTGCCGGAGCCGGGCCAACCCGACAAGTTCAACGCGATCCAGAAGGTCTGCGCGATCCTGCGCGTGCTGGCGCAGCGCTCGCCGTTGCGGCTCACCGACATCGCCGACTCCACCTCGCTGAACAAGGCGACGGCGCTGCGCATTCTCAACTCGCTGATTGAGGAAGGCTTCGTCAGCCGCGTCGCCGGCGCCAAGACCTATGAGCTCGGCCAGGAGGCGCGGGTGATGGCGGTCGGCGCGCGCCGTTCGGTCGACATCGCCGAGCTGGCGCAGCCGAGCCTGCTCCGGCTGTCGGAGCGCTCAGCCGATACCGCGCTGCTGTCGGTGCGATCCGGCGTCGAGGCGCTTTATCTGGCGCGCTCGGTCGGCAACCATCCGCTGCAACCGAACTATTTGCAGATCGGCAGCCGCCGTCCGCTCGGCGTCGGCGCCGGCGCGCTGGCGCTGCTGGTCTGGCTGCCGGATGCCGAGATCGAGGCTGTGATCGAGGTGATCGTGCCGCGGCTGGCGAAATCGCCGCGCATCACGCCAAAGTTCCTGCGCGAGCGGATCGCCATGGCGCGCAAGGCCGGCCACACCGTGCTGATCGACGCCGCGTTCCCCGGCATGGGCGGCGTCGGCGTGCCGGTGCGCGACGATGCCGGCGAGGTGGTCGCCGCGCTCTCGATCGGCGCCGCGTCCGACCGCATCCGTCGCCGCGAAGGCGAGCTCGCCGACATGCTGAAGAAGGAAGCCCAGGTGCTGGCCCGCGCGCTGGCCCAGGCGCCGAAGAACGGGCGTGCGGCGAAGGTCGGTTGAGCTGCCACTTTGCCTCTCCCCGCGTGCGGGTGAGGGGGGCCTCCGCGGATACTGCTATCACCGTGCTTGCGGAGGCAGCCCCTCACCCCAACCCTCTCCCCGTAAGAACGGGGCGAGGGGGCGCGCTGCCGGCGCGGCTGAAGTCGGGCTCGCTCTCCTACGCCCCCTCATCCAGCGCCACCAGCTCGCGCTTCTTGCGCAGCGAGGGCAGCAGCGGGCCGACCAGCAGCACCAGCGCGAAGGCGAGGCAGATCGCCGAGATCGGCCGCTCCACGAAGGTCATGAGGTCGCCCTGCGAGAGGATCAGCGATTTGCGCAGATTGTTCTCCAGCATCGGCCCGAGCACGAAGGCGAGCACCAGCGGCGCCGGCTCGTAGCCGAGCTTGCGCATGAAATAGCCGATCACGCCGAACGCGATCATGACGTGGACGTCGAACACGTTGTTGCTGGAGCAATAGACGCCGATGATCGTGAACAGGATGATCAGCGGGAACAGCACGTTGTAGGGCAGCCGCAGCAGCTGCACCCACATGCCGATCATCGGCAGGTTGAGCACCAAGAGCATCAGGTTGCCGATATACATGCTGGCGACGATGCCCCAGAACAGCGTCGGGTTCTGCGAGATCATCAACGGTCCGGGCTGCAGGCCGTGGATCACGAAGGCGCCGAGCAGCAGCGCCATCACCACGTTCGGTGGGATGCCGAGCGTCATCAGCGGAATGAAGGCGCCGCCGGCCGCGGAATTGTTGGCCGATTCCGGCCCCGCGACGCCCTCGATCGCGCCGTGGCCGAAGCGCTCCGGATGCTTCGAGAGCCGCTTCTCCAGCGCGTAGGAGGCGAACGATGCCACCACGGCGCCGCCGCCGGGCAGGATGCCGAGGAAGAAGCCGAGCACCGTGCCGCGCGCCACCGGTCCGGCGCTGGCCTTCCAGTCCTCCTTGCTCGGCAGCAATTGGTTGATCCTGGTCTTGATGATGTCGCGCTTGATCGCTTGCTCGGTGTTGAGCAGCACCTCGGCGACGCCGAACAGGCCCATCACGACCGGCACCAGGCCGATGCCGTCGATCAGCTCGAGGCGGCCGAAGGTCAGCCGCGGCTGCGCCGTGATGCTGTCGAGCCCGACCAGGCCGAGCACGACGCCGATGCAGGCCATCAGCAGCGCCTTGGCCATCGAGCCCTGGGTGAGGAAGGTCAGCACCACCAGGCCGAGCACCATCAGGCTGAAATATTCGGCCGGCCCGAACGCGATCGCGACGCTGGCGAGCGAGGGCGCCACCAGCATCAGGGCGATCAGCGCAAAGGTGCCGGCGATGAACGAGCCGAAGGCGGAGATGCCGAGCGCGGGGCCGGCGCGGCCCTGCTTGGCCATCTGGTGGCCGTCGATGCAGGTGACGACGGAAGCCGCTTCGCCGGGGATATTGACCAGGATCGAGGTGGTCGATCCGCCATACATCGAGCCGTAATAGATGCCGGCCATCATGATGATGCCGGATTCCGGCGTGCCGGACAGCGTCACCGGCAGCAGCAGCGACATCGCCGAGATCGGGCCGATGCCGGGCAGCACGCCGACCAGCGTGCCGATGAACACGCCGATGAAGCAGTAGAGCAGGTTGATCGGCAGCAGCGCGACGCCGAGGCCGTGGGCGACGTTGACGAGAGTATCCATGGGCGCTCAACCGATCTCGAACATGCCGCTCGGCAGCTGGATCGCGAGCAGGTGCTTCAGCACCCACCACATCCCGAGCGGGGCAAGGATGGACAGCGGGATCGCCAGCGACCAGCGCACCGGATCGATCACGCGGAGTAGCAACAGCATCAGCGGGATCGCCGACAACAGGAAGCCGAGCGGCTCCAGCGCAAAGGCGAACGCGGTGAGGCAGACGATGACCAGCACTGGCTTGCCCCAGCGCGCATTCTCCCAGCGCGAGGCGAAGGTCGGGCCGCCCTCGGTGACCGCCGCGATCATGATCGAGGCCGCGAACACGCACATCAGGATGCCGGTGTAGAACAGCACGTAGCCGGAGCCGGGATCGTTGATGGTGCCGAGCTTCAGCTTGAGGCCCGACCAGATCACGAAGGCGCCGAGCCCGAGCCCGATCAGCCCGCCCCAGAGCTCGGAGTTGTTGAGGCGGAATTTGACGTTGGTTTGGTCTGTCATGGGAAGCGGCCTTTAGATCACCGTCGTCCTGAGGTGGCGGAGCGCAGCGTAGCCCTCGAAGGGCGGCGGTGCCCGTGTCCATCCTTCGAGGCGAGCCGCAAGTGCGGCTCGCACCTCAGGATGACGCCTGTGCTCGTGGTGAGCCTAACTCGATTTCTCTACTTCTTCGCCAGCCCCAGCGTGTCGATCACCTTGCGCTCGGACTCGGTGACCTCCCCCACGAACTTCTTGTAGTCCTCGGTGTTCTTGTAGTTCGGCACCATGTCGTATTTGGCGAGGGTCGCGATCACTGCCGGGTCCTCGATCGCCTTCTTGAAGGCATCGTGCAGCTTGGCGACGATCTTGGGGTCCATGCCCTTGGGGCCGGCGATGCCGAACGGCGAGTCATAGACCATGGGGTAGCCGAGCTCCTTCAGCGTCGGTACGTCCGGATAGTTCGGCGAGCGCGCGCCGGTCCACACCATCAACAGGCGGAGCTTGCCGGCATCGACCAGCGGCCGCCAGCCGGTGGAATCCGCCTGCAGCATGGTGTGCTGGCCGAGCACGGCCGCATTGGTCTCGGCGCCGCCCTTGAACGGCACCTGGGTCAGCTTGATCCCGGCCATCAGGGCGATCTGCTCCATGCCGACATGCAGCGAGGTGCCGGTGCCGGGCGTCGCATAGGTCACCTTGCCCGGGTTCTTCTTGGCGAAATCGACTACGTCCTGCCAGGTCTTGAACTGCGACTCCGCGTTGGTGGTGACGCCGAAGGTGTAGCCGGTGAGGTGAATGATGTAGGAGAAATCCTTCGCCGAATCCCACGACACTTCCTGCATCAGGGGCAGGCGGAACACGGTGATCGGGATCTGGGCGATGGTGTAGCCGTCGGGCTTGGCGCCGGCGGCCATCGTGGCGGGGCCCACGGTGCCGCCGCCGCCCGCCTTGTTGTCGACCGCAATCGGCTGGCCCAGCACCTTCGAGGCGCTCTCGGCGATCGCGCGCATCGAGATATCGGTCGAGCCGCCCGCCGGCCATGGCACGATCAGCGTGATCGGCTTGGTCGGATAGTCCTGCGCGAGCGCCGCTGTTGACACCAGCATGCCGGCGGCGGCGAGCAGGACCATCAAGCGATTGCGGTGCGACATCTCGATCTCTCCCTTATGACCGCGTTCGATCGCGGCCGCGTCTTGTTCGGTGTTGGCAATGATCGTCCCTGTCATGCTGGGACCGAGCGCATTGGACAGAACGGGGCGGGCAACGGAAGCGCGAATTGCGCTCGAAGCGCCGGCTGCGACAATTGGTCTGCCGCGATTTGGCGCGACCTGCCGAGCCGCGGAATTCAATCGGCCTTTGGTCGGACGGATTGGCCGTTCCTGGCAATGTGCCGGGAGGGCGCGGGGTGTGCGCGCCTGACCGGCAAGCCGGGTTTGGTCAAGCGAATAATCAAGGGAACCCAAAGGCCTCGGCGCCTTGCGGGATTGCGCGCTTGCCGTCATCATGGCGCCGCCCGCTGCAGGAACGCCGCCCGACAGATGACGCCATCGCCTGACGCCACCGACGACGCTGTGACGAGGGCGTTTGCCGGCCTTCCCGCGTTGCTCGACGAGGCCCCTCGGCTGGTTGCGCGCGGGCGGCTGCTCGATTGCGACTGCCTGATCGGCCCGATGGCGCGGCCGTTTCACGCCGCGATCCGCGCCGGGCGCATCGTCGAGCTTAAGCCTTCGCCGGTCCTGATGCGCTCCTGGCGGTTTTCCTATCGCGCGACGCCGCAGGCCTGGGCCGCCTATTGGCAGGCCGAGCCGAAGCCCGGCTGGCACGATCTGTTGGCGCTGACCAAGCGCGGCGAGGCGGTGCTGGAAGGCGACCTGCATCCCTTCATGGCGCATCTGCAATACTTCAAGGACCTGCTGGCGCTGCCGCGGCAGCATTTCGCGGCGGCCGTATCATGAGCGGCAAGATCATGGACGGTCACATCGAGCCGATGGTCGGCCGCTACGTTCACGTCGAGATCGGCGGCGAACTGCACCGCATCTATTTCGAGGAGAACGGCACGGGCATTCCGCTGGTCTGCCTGCACACCGCGGGATCGGATGCGCGGCAGTGGCGCTATCTGCTCGCGGACGCGCAATTTGCCGAAAATTTCCGCATCATTGCCTTCGATATGCCCTGGCACGGCAAGTCGAATCCGCCGATGAGCTGGACCGGCGATGAATACCAACTCACCACAGCGCGCTACACCGAGACCATCCGCGCTTTCTGCCGTGCGCTGCGGCTGGAGAAGCCTGTCGTGATGGGCTGCTCGATCGGCGGCCGCATCGTGCTTAACCTTGCGATCGAATATGCCGCCGAGTTCCGCGCGCTGATCGGGCTCGAGGCTGCCGATTTCCAGGCGCCGTGGTATGACACCAACTGGCTGAACCGGCCGGACGTTCACGGCGGCGAAGTCTGCGCCGCGCTGGTGTCCGGGCTGATCGCCCCGCAAAGCCCGGAGCCTGCGCGGATGGAAACGCTGTGGGCCTACAAGCAGGGCGGCCCCGGCGTGTTCAAGGGCGACCTGTATTTCTACCGTGTCGACGGCGACCTGCGCGGCCGGGTCGCGTCAATCGAGACTAAAGTATGCAACCTCTATCTGCTTACGGGCGAGTATGATTTCTCTTGCACGCCTGAGGACACGAGGCGGACGGCAGCGGCAATAGGGGGCGCCAGCGTCACGATCATGGAGCAGCTCGGTCATTTTCCGATGAGCGAGAATCCGGAACAGTTTCGCCGCTATATCGCACCCGTCCTCGCTGATATTCTCACGCACTAGAACGACCGTTTCCACGCAAGGAGTAGACGTATGACACGCAACTATCTGATCGGCTTCGCGCTCGCCGCCGCGCTGGGCGCGAGCCAGGCGCAAGCCCAGGAGCCGACCGGCACGCTGAAGAACATCAAGGACACCGGCGCGATCACGCTCGGCTACCGCGACTCCTCGATCCCGTTCTCCTATCTCGACGACAACCAGAAGCCGGTCGGCTACGCCATGGACATCTGCTACAAGATCGTCGATGCCGTGAAGAAGGAGCTGAAGCTCGACAAGCTCGAGGTCAAGCTCAACCCGGTGACCTCGGCGACGCGTATTCCGCTGATGGCCAACGGCACCGTCGACCTCGAATGCGGCTCGACCACCAACAATGCCGAGCGCCAGAAGCAGGTCTCCTTCACCAACAGCCACTTCCTGACCGCCAGCCGCTACGTCACCAAGAAGGCGAGCAAGATCAATTCGATCGACGATCTGAAGGGCAAGACGGTGGTCTCGACCGCCGGCACCACCAACATCAAGCAGCTCACCGAGGCGAACCTCGCGCGCGGGCTGAGCGTCAATATCATCCCGGCCAAGGATCATGCCGAGGCCTTCCTGATGGTCGAGACCGATCGCGCGGTCGCCTTCGTGATGGACGACATCCTGCTCGCGAGCCTCGTCGCCGGCTCGAAGTCGCCGGATGACTACGTGATCTCCAAGGACGCGTTCTCCAAGCCCGAGCCCTACGGCATCATGCTGCGCAAGGACGACGCGCCGTTCAAGAAGGTCGTCGACGCCGCAACCGCCGCGCTCTACACCAGCGGCGAGGGCCAGAAGATCTATGACAAGTGGTTCACCCAAAAGATCCCGCCGAAGGGCCTCAATCTCAACTCGCCGGCTGGACCGGAGATGAAGAAGCAGTTTGCGAAGCCGTCGGACTCTCCGGATCCGGATGCCTATCTGGTCAACTGACCGCTGTGTATGACCCGTCGTCCCTTTTGGGAGCGGGTCCTGAAAGTTAGCATGTCCGGCCATTTTTGGAGGAGAATGGCCGGACATTTGCATAGACGCCGCGCGCGATGCCGGCGTAATGCCGTGACCGGCACGGCCGCGTGGGGGACCTGTGAACTACAATTGGAACTGGCACATCTTCCTTGAGCCGAACCCGATGGGGACCGGCACCTATCTCGACCTGTTGCTGTCGGGGCTGGTGGTCACCGTCAAGGTGTCGGTGCTGGCCTGGATCATCGCGCTGGTGTCCGGCTCGGTGATCGGCGTGCTGCGCACGCTGCCGTCGCGGACCGCGTCGTGGATCGGCTTCTGCTGGGTCGAGTTCTTCCGCAACATGCCGCTCTTGGTGCAGCTGTTCCTGTGGTTCTTCGTGCTGCCCGAATTGTTGCCGCGGTCGGCCGGGCTGTGGCTGAAGCAACTGCCGAATGCGCCGTTCTGGACCGCCGCGATCGGCGTCGGCTTCTTCATGTCGGCGCGCGTCGCCGTGCAATTGCAGGCCGGCATCACCTCGCTGCCGCGCGGGCAGAAGCAGGCCGCGACCGCGCTCGGCCTCACCACGGTGCAGACCTATCGCTACGTGCTGCTGCCGATGGCATTCCGCATCATCCTGCCGCCGCTGACCTCCGAATTCCTCAACACCATCAAGAACAGTGCGGTCGCCATCACCATCGGCCTGATCGAACTGACCGGCCAGGCCCGCTCGATGCAGGAATTCTCGTTCCAGGTGTTCGAGGCGTTCACGGCGGCAACCGTGCTCTACCTGCTCCTCAATTTCGTCGTGGTAACCGCGATGCGCTTCCTCGAGCGCTATGTCGCGATCCCCGGCTACATCACGGGCAAATGACGATGATCGGCAGTTTCGATTTCGACGTCATCCGCCGCTCGCTGCCCTACCTGTTCCTGGAGGGCATGCGCTTCACGCTGACCTTGACCGCGCTCGCAGCGTTCGGCGGCCTGGTGTTCGGCACCCTGATCGCCCTGATGCGGCTGTCGAGCTACAAGGTGCTCGGGCGCATCGCGGGCTTCTATGTCGACTTCATCCGCTCGCTGCCGCTGGTGCTGGTGATCTTCTGGTTCTACTTCCTGGTGCCGTATATCGGGCAGTGGCTGACCGGCGCGTCGCGGCCGATCACGGTCGGCGCCTTCGCCTCCTCGCTGATCACCTTCATCGCGTTCGAGGCGGCGTATTTCTCCGAGATCATGCGCGCCGGCATCCAGTCGATCTCGAAGGGCCAGCCGGCCGCGGCCAGCGCGCTCGGCCTGACCTATGCGCAGTCGATGCGCTACGTCGTGCTGCCGCAGGCGTTCCGCAACATGCTGCCGGTGCTGCTGACGCAGACCATCGTGCTGTTCCAGGACACCTCGCTGGTCTACGTGCTGTCGATCCCGGATTTCCTCGGCGCCGCCAGCAAGGTCGCGCAGCGCGACGGCCGCCTGGTCGAAATGTATCTATTCGCCGCGCTGGTCTACTTCGTCATTTCCTGTATCGCGTCCTACGGCGTTCGCCGCCTGCAGGCGCGCATTGCCATCGTTCGCTGAGGCATGACCCGGAAAAGTGGGAACCGGTTTTCCGACAAGGTCATGCCTAAACAAAAAAGCTGAGCCATCATGATCGAGATCAACCACGTCAACAAATGGTACGGGCCGAGCTTCCAGGTGCTGAAGGACTGCACCACCAGCGTCGCCAAGGGCGAGGTGGTGGTGGTCTGCGGCCCGTCCGGCTCGGGCAAGTCGACCCTGATCAAATGCGTCAACGCGCTGGAGCCGATCCAGGGTGGCGACATCACGCTCGACGGCGTCAAGGTCAACGATCCCAAGACCGACCTGCCGAAGCTGCGCTCGCGCGTCGGCATGGTGTTTCAGCACTTCGAGCTGTTTCCGCATCTGCGCATCATCGACAATCTCCGCCTCGCACAGGAGAAGGTGCTCGGCCGCAAGTCTGAGGACGCCACCGCCAAGGGCATGAAGCTTCTGGAGCGCGTCGGGCTGAAGGATCATGCCAAGAAGTTTCCCGCCGAGCTGTCCGGCGGCCAGCAGCAGCGCGTCGCGATCGCCCGCGCGCTGGCGATGGACCCGATCGCCATGCTGTTCGACGAGCCGACCTCGGCGCTCGATCCGGAGATGATCAGCGAGGTGCTCGACGTCATGGTGGACCTCGCCCGCGAGGGCATGACCATGATGGTCGTGACCCATGAAATGGGCTTTGCCAACAAGGTCGCCGACCGCGTCATCTTCATGGACCGTGGCGAGATCGTCGAGGACGCCAAGAAGGCCGACTTCTTCGGCACGCCGCGCAGCGACCGCGCGCAGAAGTTCCTGTCGAAGATCCTGCAGCACTGAGGCCGGGGAGCGCCGGACGCCCCTCCGTCATTGCGAGGAGCTCGCGACAAATTGCAAGGCAATTTGCGCTGAAGCGACGAAGCAATCCATCCATCCGCGTAGGCGGCGCTATGGATTGCTTCGCTTCGCTCGCAATGACGTGGAGGGCCTGGCTGTCATTCCGGGATGGTCCGAGGGACCAGACCGCAGGTGCGCAATTGCGTACGGGGAATCTCGAGATTCCGGGTTCGGTGCTGCGCATCGCCCCGGAATGACGGCGGCTACAGGGTTTTCCCCCGTTAACAATTTGCGTATACGAAGGCCTGAAACCCCCTTCGTCCGCAGGAGAACTCGCGTGGAAAAGATCGCTTACGTCAACGGCTCGTTCGTGCCGCATTCGGAGGCCAAGGTCTCGGTCTTCGACCGCGGATTCCTGTTCGCCGACGGCATCTACGAGGTGGCGGCGGTGCTCGAGGGCAAGCTGATCGACAACGCCTCGCATCTGGCGCGGCTCAAGCGTTCGGTCGGCGAGATCCAGCTCGCGCTGCCGGAGACGCTGGAGCGGATCGAGGAGATCCAGAAGGAGCTGGTTGCGCGCAACGACCTCGTCAACGGCATGGTCTATCTCGAGGTTACCCGCGGCGCCGACAAGGGCCGCGACTTCGCCTTCCCGAAGGCCGACGTCAAGCCGACGCTCGTGATGTTCACCTCGGAAAAGGACATCATCAACGCGCCCTCGGCCAAGACCGGCATCAACGTCATCACGGTACCCGACATCCGTTGGGAGCGGCGCGACATCAAGAGCGTGGCGCTGCTGGCGCAGGTGCTGGCCAAGCAGGCGGCCGCCGCGGCCGGCGCCGGCGAAGCCTGGATGATCGAGGACGGCAAGGTCACCGAGGGCGGCTCGTCCTCGTCCTTCATCGTCACCCAGGACGATGTCATCGTGACCCGGCAGAACGGCAACGAGATCCTGCCCGGCTGCACCCGCAAGGCGGTGGTCAAGCTCGCCGAGGAACGCCAGCTGCGCATCGAGGAGCGCGCCTTCACGATCGAGGAAGCGCTCGCTGCCAAGGAAGCCTTCATCACCAGCGCCTCTGTGTTCGTGCAGGGCGTGGTCGCGATCGACGGCAAGAAGGTCGGAGGCGGCAAGGTCGGCCCGATCACCGACCGCCTGCGCGAGATCTACGTCGAGTTCGCCCGCGCGACGGCGGTTTGACACTGCCTAGGGTGGGTTAGCGCAGCGTAACCCACCGACTTTGCTCACCGCGGAGAGAATGGTGGGTTACGTCTTCGGCTAACCCACCCTACGGTCTGCGCATCGCCTTGGCACCGTCACCCTGAGGTGGCCGCTTCTTCAGCGGCCCTCGAAGGGTCGACGGCCCGTCTGTGGCCGTGCATCCTTCGAGACGCCTGCTGCGCAGGCTCCTCAGGATGATGGGGATGGATCGTCCGCGCTGCTCACGCCGCCGCCTTCGCCTTCACCGGATGCACCGCGCGGAAGCCGATGGCGATCCGATTCCAGGCGTTGATCGCGCCGATCAGCGTGGTCAGGTTGACCAGCTCGCTGTCCGAGAATTGGGCGCGCACGGCTTCATAGTCGGCGTCGGGCGCATGCGTCTCCGCAACCAGCGTCAGCGCTTCGGTCCAGGCCAGTGCCGCGCGCTCGCGCTCGCTGTAGAGCGGGGATTCGCGCCAGGCGTTGAGCAAATAGAGCCGCTGCTCGGTCTCGCCATGCTTGCGGGCGTCTTCGGTGTGCATGTTGATGCAATAGGCACAGCCGTTGATCTGCGAGGCGCGGGTCTTGACCAGCTCGATCAGCGATTGCTCGAGACCGCTCGCGGCGATCTGGTTTTCGACCGCGACCAGCGCTTTGATGGTCTCGGGTGCGGCCTGGTAGAAGTTCATACGGGGCTTCATGGGGTCGTTCTCCGTGGTTGTGGTTTGGGTTAGTGCGCACCGCCGCCAGCGAGCTGGCCCGGCTTCTTCAGGAAGAGTGTCGCCGCGAGTGCGATGATCAGCGCGACGCCGAGCAGATAGAAGGTATCACTGAAGGCGAGGATGTAGGCCTGCTTCTGCACGACCTTGCCGATCGCCGCGATTGCGCGGTGGGCGGCCGCGGCCTGGTCGGCGACGCCGTGGTTCATGAAATACTGCGTCAGTTGCTCGATCCGGTTGCGCGTGGCCTGTTCCAGCAGCGAGACCGACTGCATCAGCACGTTGGAGTGATATTGCTCGCGCTTGGTCAGCAGCGTCTGCAGCACGGCGATGCCGACCGCGCCGCCGAGGTTGCGCATCATGTTGAACAGCGCGGAGGCCGAGCCCGCGTTCTCCAGCTCGATGCCCGCGGTCGCAACCGCCGACAGCGGCGCCATCACCAGCGCCTGACCGATGGCGCGGACGATGTTGGGCCAGAACAGCTGGTCGGTGGCGTAGTCGTTGGTCATGAAGATGTTCATGAAGTTGGAGCCGGCGAACAGCGCGAAGCCGACGCCGATGATGATGCGGGGGTCGAAGCGCTGCATCAGCCGCGGCACCAGCGGGATCAGCACGAGCTGCGGCAGCCCGGTCCAGGCCAGCACCATGCCGATCTGCTCGGCATTGTAGCCCTGGATGCGCGACAGGTACTGCGGCAGGATGAACACCGAGCCGTACAGCGCGATGCCAAGCAGGAAGTTGGCCAGCATGCCGAAGCCGAAATTGCGGCGGGCGAGCAGGCGCAAATTGAGCAGCGGCTTCTCCACGGTGAACTCGACGATCAGGAAGGCGACCAGCGCGACCGCCGCGATCACCGACAGGCGGACGATGAAGGGCGAGCCGAACCAGTCGTCCTTGTTGCCTTCCTCCAGCACGGTCTGCAGCGCGGCGAGGCCGATCGCCATGGTGATGATGCCGAGCCAATCGCCCTGGCGGATCAACGACAGCTTCATCGGGCTCGGGTCAAGCGAGACGTAGAGCATCGCGATCATCACGGCGCCCGGCACCAGGTTGACATAGAAGATGTACTGCCAGCCCCAGTTCTCGGTGAGGTAGCCGCCGATGGTCGGGCCGATCGCCGGCGCGAACGTCGCCGATAGCGCGAACAGCGCGAGCCCGATCGGCTGCTTGGCCTTCGGCAGCAACGTGATGATCAGCGTGAACGCCATCGGGATCAGCACGCCGCCGGTGAAGCCTTGCACGGCGCGCAGCGCGATCATCTGCGGCAGGTCCTGTGCCAGCGCGCACGCCGCCGAGAACACCAGGAACAAGGCGGCGTTGGTGAGCAGATAGATGCGCACCGAGAACACCTGCGCGAGCCAGCCGGAGAGCGGGATCACCACGATCTCGGCGATCAGATAGGAGGTCGAGATCCAGCCGCCGTCGTCGATCCCGGCGCCGATCGCGCCCTGCACATCGGCGAGCGAGGCGTTGACGATCTGGATATTGAGCACCGCCATGAACGCGCCGAGCGTCGCCCCGATCACCGCGATCCAGGTTTTCGTGGGGATCGCCGGCGCCGCCGGCGCTGCGGGGGTGGGGAGCGCGGCGGCGTTCGCTGCGTCGGCTGTGGGCTGAAGTGCGGTCATCGGCGTGTTCTCTGGCTCACACACGCAAGATGTATTAGGCGGGCACTTTCGATAATCCGGGAAAGACTGGAAGGATTGTTCTGTCGCGGTTGATAATCGGGCGCTGTTACGACGCGCGACGCAGATCCTTCATCTGCCAGCCGTCAGTTCGTGAGGTGGGCACGCCTGTCAGGCTCCCTCTCCCGCTTGCGGGGGAGGGCGGGGTGGGGGCTCTCTCCGCGAGTCGTGTCGTGGAGAGAGCCCCCACCCGCCGTGCGCTACGCGCACGTCGGCCTCCCCCGCAGGCGGGAGAGGCGAAGAAAGTTCGCACTCTTATCGTTGACCGTAGTCTCTATCCGCCGTTCGCCCGCGTCACTGATGCCAGCCGCCGCTTCTCCTCGCGCTCGGCCAGCACCGTCGCCTTGGTGTTGACGGTCGGGATCGCCGACATGCCCGGGCGCAAGAGGCCGGTGAGGCTCCGATCGTCGAGCACGATCTTGACCGGCACGCGCTGCACGATCTTGGTGAAATTGCCGGTGGCGTTGTCGGGCGGCAGCAGCGCGAATTCGAGGCCGCTGGCCGGCGACAGGCTGTCGACATGACCCTTCAGCGTGGTGCCGCGAAAACTGTCGACCGTGAGCTCGACCGGCTGGCCGTTGCGCACATGGGTCAGCTGCGTCTCCTTGAAATTGGCGATCACATAGACCGCGTCCAGCGGCACCACCGCCATCAGCTGGGTGCCGGCCTGCACATATTGCCCGACGCGCAGCGTGCGGGCGCCGACCGTGCCGTCGACCGGCGCGGTGATCCGGGCGTAGGACAGGTTGAGCTCGGCCTGCTGCTCGACCGCGCGAGCGCGGTCCACCTGCGCTGCGGCCTGGGCGCGCTGCGTGGTCAGCACGTCGACCTTGCGCTGGGCCGCCGACAGCGCCGACTTCGCGTGCTGCAATTGCGCGGTGTTGGCGCGCAGCGCCGCGTCGGTCTGTTGCGCACGCTGAATGGTGCCGGAGCCGGACTTCATCAGCCCGTCGTAGCGGGTCTGCTCTTCCTGCGCGAATTTCAGGTTGGCCTCGGCGGCGGTGACGTCGGCCGTGCTCTGGTCGATGATCGGCTGCTGCAACTCGAGCTGGGCATCGAGGTTGCGCACCGAGGCGCTGGCGGCGTCGACATCGGCCTTGGCCTGGCCGAGCGCGGTGCGGTAATCGCGGTCGTCGATCTCGGCCAGCAGCTGGCCGGCCTTCACCGGCTGGTTGTCGGTGACCAGCACCTTGGCGATGTAACCCGAGACTTTCGGGGCGATGATCGTGGAGTCGGCCTTCACATAGGCGTCGTCGGTGGTTTCGAGGTAGCGGCCGGTGGTGACGTAGTCGTAACCAAAGTCGGCTGCCACGGCGGCGCCGATGATCGCGGCGAGCCCGAGCGCCACCCGCTTGACCGTTTTCCGCGACGGGCGGAGGCCGATTTTTGTTGCTTGTTCAGGGACATAAGTAGTGGTCGACATGGCATCCTCCGGGTCGAACATTCGCGTCCTTCCAGAAAGGGCGCCCAGTACGCCCCCTTAGATGCAATGTCCTCCCCGCTGTGATAATCCCGATAAAACTGGAAGCATTATCAAGCCAGCGCTGATAATCCGGACCTTGCCGCATGGATCGCCTGACCAGCCTGACCGCCTTCGTCCGGGTTGTGGACACCGGCGGCTTTTCCGCGGCCGGCCGCAAGCTCAACATGTCCACCACCATGGTGAGCAACCACGTGCAGTCGCTGGAGGACCGGCTCGGCGCCCGGCTGCTCAACCGCACCACGCGCAAGGTCAGCCTCACCGAGGTCGGCCAGGCGTATTATGACCGCTGCGTCCAGATCCTCGCCGACATCGAGCAGGCCGACGACATCGCGGGCGCCCAGCAATCGGTGCCGCGCGGCACGCTGCGCATCTTCACCAACACCCATCTCGTCCAGTTCCTGTCGCCGGCGGTGGCCGAGTTCCTCGCCACCTATCCCGAGGTCAAGGTCGATCTCACGATCGGCGAGCGCAATGCCGATCTGATCGACGAGAACTACGATCTCGCGGTGCGCATGGTACCGCCGCCGGACTCCAGCCTAATCGTACGCACCATCGCGACCTGGCGCCATGTGCTGTGCTGCTCGCACGGCTATATCGAGCAGCACGGCAAGCCAACGCTGCTGGCCGACCTCTCCGCGCGCAACTGCATGCGTCACGCCAATTACCCCTATGGCGACGAGTGGCGCTTCGCCGACCGCAAGGGCACGCCGGCCGCGGTGCGGGTCTCCGGAAATCTGATCTCCAACAGCGGCGAAACCCTGAAGCTCGCGGCGCTGGCCGGCGTCGGCGTCTTCCTCGCGGCCGGCTTCCTGGTTCGCGACGAGCTGGAGTCGGGACAACTGGTCCGCCTGCTGCCCGAATACCGGCCGGTCGAGCTCACCATGAATGCTGTCTATCCGCATCGCCATCATCTCTCGGCGAAGGTCCGCACCTTCATCGACCTGCTGGTCCATCACGCCACCGAGCAGCAGAAGCTGATCAATCCGTATTCGTGATGGGCGGTGTGCAGGGTGGGCACGCTTGCACTGAGCGGCCTCCGCGCTCCGGTGATGGAGCTGGCCGCATTTCTCTCTGTTCGTCTCTCTCTGTTCGTCGTCCCGGCGAAGGCCGGGACCCATACGCCGCGGCTTGTGTCGTGAACGGGATCCGTCGTTCCACCGTCGCGCAACCATGACCAGCTGTGGTTATGGATCCCGGCCTGCGCCGGGACGACAGTGTGTGTGTTGCACGACCGGTGAGTCAGACATCCGAAAGCTCGCGGCCCGTCGCGCCACCCCAGATGACGGGACTAGCAGAGCTTTTTCGGCGCGTCATGACGGCCCGGCATCCCTTGCATGGCGTTCGCGTGTATGAAGACGGCAGCGTCTGCCGCCGGAGCTTGCCATGCCGCTTCGTCTTCTCGCATCACTCCTGTTCGCGCTCGCAGCAAACCTGCTGCTGCAACTGCCGGCGCGCGCCGCCTATCCCGATCACATCGTCAAGATCGTGGTGCCGTTCGCGCCGGGCGGCGGCACCGATGTCGTCGCGCGGACGCTGGCGCAGGAGATGCAGAAGGATCTCGGCGTCACCGTCATCATCGAGAACAAGCCGGGGGCCGGCACCATCATCGGCACGCAGAGCGTCGCGACGAGCCGAGCCGACGGCTACACGCTGCTGATGGCGACCTTCGCCAACGCGGTCAATCCGAGCCTTTACAGCAAGCTGCCTTATGATGCGCACAAGGATTTTGCGCCCGTGGCGCTGGTGGCGCGCTCCTTCAACGTCGTTGTGGTCAATCCCGCTTCGCCGATCAAGTCGATTGCCGATCTGATCGCGGCCGCGAAGGCCGATCCGCAAAAGCTGTCCTACGGCACCTATGGCACCGGCACCTCGGCGCATCTCGCCGGCGAACTGTTCAAGCACATGGCCGGGGTCAATCTCACCACCGTTCCCTACAAGGGCGCGGCGCCTGCCATCACCGACCTCTTGGGTGGCCAGATCCAGGTAATGTTCACCACGGTGGCAAGCTGCGCCTCGCTGGTCGAGGCCGGGCAGCTGCGCGCGATCGGAGTGACGTCCGCTGAGCGCTCGGCCGCGTTCCCGCAATTGCCGACGGTGTCGGAAGCCGGCGCCTCCGGCTATGTCGCCGAATCCTGGTACGGCCTCTACGCGCCGGCGAATACGCCGCCCGACATCATCGATCGCCTCAACAGATCGGCGGCAAAGGCCGTGCAGGCGGAGGCCTTCAAGAAGCTCAGCGTCAATGAGGGCCTCGTGATGGTGGCCTCACCGCCGGCCGAGCTCGACCGCTACTTTGCCGGCGAGGAAGCGCGCTGGCGCAAGGTGACAAAGGACGCCGGCATCAAGGCCGAATAGGCGGCATGCGCCAGGTGACGATCACATCTTTTTGCGTCGCATTGCCGTAACCGTGATTCTAGACGCAACGGACCGGTTCCTGGATCGTTGCCATGATCAGCGGAACCTCCCGCCTTGAGCTGTGTCTTGCGTCAAAGAGTAGGCCATGTGGATTCTGTTGCTGCTGCCGTTCATCGGCTTGCTGTGGGTGCCGTTCTATAATTTCGTCGAGCCGTCGCTGTTCGGCTTTCCCTTCTTCTACTGGTACCAGCTCGCCTGGGTGCCGATCTCCTCGCTCTTGATCTGGCTGGTCTATCGCAGCCGCCGGCCCGATACCGACGAGCCGCGGTGAGGGGACAGCCATGACCGATCACATCGCCTGGGTGGCGCTCTCCGTCTTCATCTTCTTCTTCGCGCTCGTCACCGTGATGGGCTTCTTCGCGGCGCGCTGGAAATCCGGCCCGGTCAGCGAGCATCTCGACGAATGGGGCCTCGGCGGTCGCCAGTTCGGCACCTGGATCACCTGGTTCCTGGTCGGCGGCGATTTCTACACCGCCTACACCGTGATCGCGGTGCCAGCGCTGGTCTACGCGGTCGGCGCCTACGGCTTCTTCGCGCTGCCCTACACCATCATCGTCTATCCCTTCGTATTCGCTGTCATGCCGGTGCTGTGGAAGAAGGCGCATGCGAACGGCTACGTCACCGCCGCCGATGTCGTCCACGGCGCCTATGGCTCGCGCGCGCTCGAGCTCGCGGTGGCGCTGACCGGCCTGGTCGCGACCATGCCCTACATCGCGTTGCAGCTGATCGGCATGGAGGTCGTGATCAAGGCGATGGGGCTATCCGGCGAACTGCCGATCATCGCCGCCTTCGTGATCCTCGCGCTCTATACCTATAGCTCCGGCCTGCGCGCGCCGGCGCTGATCGCCTTCGTCAAGGACATCATGATCTACATCGTGGTGCTGGCCGCCGTGGTCGTGGTGCCCGCGAAGCTCGGCGGCTACGGCGCGGTGTTCTCGGCCGCCAACGACGCCTTCACGGCGAAGGGCGGCGCCACCGGCCTGACGTTGAAGCCCGGACAGTATCTGCCCTATGCGACGCTGGCGCTGGGCTCGGCGCTCGCCGCCTTCATGTATCCGCACACGCTGACCGGCATCTTCGCCTCGAAGTCGGCGGATACCATCCGCAAGAATGCGATCCTGCTGCCGGCCTATACGCTCTTGCTCGGCCTGATCGCGCTGCTCGGCTACATGGCCTATGCCGCCGGCATCAAGGTGACTTCGCCGAACGACGTGGTGCCGATGCTGTTCAAGACGCTGTTCCCGGAATGGTTCGCGGGCTTTGCGTTCTCGGCGATCGCGATCGGCGCGCTGGTGCCGGCGGCGGTGATGAGCATCGGCGCCGCCAATCTGTTCACCCGCAACGTCTGGAAGGCCTACGTCAATGCGGACATCTCGCACGCCGGTGAGGCGTCGGTGGCGAAGATCACATCGCTGGTGGTCAAGGTCGGTGCGCTCGCCTTCATCCTGTTCCTGCCGACGCAATATGCGCTCGACCTGCAACTGCTCGGCGGCCTCTGGATCGTGCAGACCCTGCCGGCGCTGGTGTTCGGGCTGTTCACCGTCTGGTTCCGCGCCGAAGGGCTGCTGCTCGGCTGGGCGGTCGGCATCGGCTGGGGCACGTATACGGCGTGGAGCAACGGGCTGAAGCCGCTCGCCAGCATCTCGCTCGGCGATGCCAGCTACAGCTTCTATGTCGGCCTCGGCGCGTTGCTGCTCAACATCGTCGTGGCGGTGCTCGCGACCGTCGTTGTCGGCCTGATATCACCCGCCAAGCGCCGCGCGGCGGCCTGAGCCGTCGCCTTGGTCTGACGGGGCGGAGGCAAGTCGCGCGGTGAGCCGCGCGACCTCCGCTCTGGTCTTTTCGATCGCGGCATCCTTCACCGGCCCATAACCGCGGATCTCCATCGGCGCCTTTGCCAGCGCGACGAGATCGGGCAGCCGTGCCTTGTCGAGCTTGCCGAGCATGGTCTCGATCAGCGCCTCATACCAGGTGATCAGCTCGCGCTCGGTGCGGCGCTCCGCGGTGTAGCCGAACACGTCGAACGCCGTGCCGCGCAGCCCTTTCAGGCCCGCGAGCAACCGCAGCGGCGTCTGGATCCATTGTCCGAACGCGCGCTTCCTCGGCCGTCCCCGTGCATCGCGCTGCGCCGGGAGGAACGGTGGCGCAAGGTGATATTGCACCGTGAAGTCGCCGTCGAATTCTTGGCTGAGCTCGTCGAGGAAGCCGCTCTGCATATGCAGCCGCGCCACCTCATATTCGTCCTTGTAGGCCATCAGCTTGAACAGCGACCGGGCCACGGCGTCGGTCAAGGTCTCGCTGCCGAGCGCCACTTCGGCGCGACGCACGCGGTCGATTGTCGCCCGATAGCGCGCAGCATAGGCCTCGTCCTGATACGCCCTGAGGAAATCGGCGCGCCGCGCGATCATCTGCTCCAGCGTTTCGGGCACATCGGTTGCAGCACCGTCGGCCTTCGGCAAGAACCCCGGATCGGCGAAGGCGATCCGGCCCCACGCCAGCGCCTGCCTGTTGCGCTCGATGGCGACGCCGTTCAATTCGATCGCGCGGATCAGCGCATCCAGCGAGACCGGCACCAGGCCCTGCTGCCAGGCAAAGCCGAGCATGATGATGTTGGCAAAGACGCTGTCGCCGAGCAGCCGCTCGCCCAGCGCGTTGGCGTCGATCATGGTGAGGTTGCCCGACCCGATCACCCGCTCGATGGCGCGTAAGCGAACCGGCGAGGCGAGGTCGGCATCGCGGAAGCGCACCACGTCGCCGGTCGGCATCTCGGCGGTATTGACCGCAGCGCACATCCCCTTGCGATAGGTGCCGGATGCTTTTGCCGACGAGCTCACCACGAGGTCGCAACCGATCAGCGCGTCGGCCGCGCCCTGGTCGATCCGCACCTGATGCAGCGCGTCGGGTGTGGCCGCCAGCCGCAGGTAGCTCAGCACCGGGCCGAACTTCTGCGCAAAACCAGTGAAGTCGAGCACCGAGACGCCGCGGCCCTCGAGATGCGCGGCCATCGCGATCAATGCGCCGACTGTAATGACGCCGGTGCCGCCGACGCCCGTGACCAAGAGATCATAGGGCCGCTCGAGCGCCGCGAGCTCCGGCATCGGCAGCGCCGCTGCACGCGTCAGCGGATCGATCGCGCTCGCGCTCTTCGCCCGCCGCTTGCCGCCCTCGATGGTGACGAAGCTCGGGCAGAAGCCGTTGAGGCAGGAGAAATCCTTGTTGCAGGTCGAGAGGTTGATCCGGCGCTTGCGGCCGAACGGCGTCTCCCTCGGCTCGACGCTGAGGCAGTTGGATTCCACCGAGCAGTCGCCGCAACCCTCGCAGACGAGGTCGTTGATGAAGGCAAAGCGCGCGGGATCCTTGATCTGTCCGCGCTTGCGCCGCCGCCGCTTCTCGGTGGCGCAGGTCTGCTGATAGATCAGCACGGTGACGCCGGGAACAGCGCGCAGCTCGCGCTGCACGGCGTCCATCGCCTCGCGCGGATGGATGGTGACGCCCACGGGCAGGTCGGCCGGCGAGAAATGCGCGGGATCGTCGGAGACCAGCGCGATCCGCGCGACGCCCTCGGCGCGGACAGAGTGCGCGATCGCCTGCACGCTGACCGGGCCGTCGACCGGCTGGCCGCCGGTCATCGCCACCGCGTCATTGAACAGGATCTTGTAGGTGATGTTGGCTTTCGCAGAGATCGCCTGCCGGATCGCCATCGAGCCGGAGTGATAGTAGGTGCCTTCGCCGAGATTCTGGAAGACGTGGCTGTTGCCGGTGAATTTCGACGATGCCGCCCAGTTGACGCCTTCGCCGCCCATCTGGATCAGCGACGAGGTCTCGCGGTCCATCCAGCTTGCCATGAAGTGGCAGCCGATGCCGGCCAGCGCCTTGGAGCCCTCGGGCACTTTCGTCGAGGTGTTATGCGGGCAGCCCGAGCAGAAATACGGCGTACGGGTCGCGCCCGGCACCGCGATCATGCGGTCCTGTTCCGGCACCAGCGCGGCGACGCGGCGAGCGAGTTGCAATTCCGGAAACGTCGGGTCGAGCCGGCGCGCCAGCACGTCGGCGAGCATGCGCGGCGACAATTCGCCGGTCCAGGAGATCAGCCGCGCGCCGCTCTCGTCATGCTTGCCGACCATCCGGTCCGGCTTGGCGCCGGGATAGTCGTAGAAATACTCCTTGAACTGGCTCTCGATGATGCCGCGCTTCTCCTCGACCACGAGGATCTCGCGCTTGCCCTTCACGAACTCCATCGCATCGTGCAGCGCCAGCGGCCACACCATGCCGACCTTGTAGATGTCGATGCCGAAGCGGCGGCACGCCGCCTCGTCGAGGCCGACCAGCCGCAGCGCTTCCATCAGATCGAGATGCGCCTTGCCCGTGGTGACGATGCCGTAGCTCGCATCCTTGATGTCGTAGATGTGGCGATCGATCGGATTGGCTTTCGCGAACGCGTAGACCGCGTGCTTCTTCGCCTCCAGCCGTTCCTCGATCTGCGGGCCCGGCAGATCCGGCCAGCGATAATGCAGGCCGCCGGGCGGCGGCACGAAATCCGGTTGCACGAAACGGCGCGGCGGCGAAAGCTCGACCGAGGCGCCGGATTCCACGATCTCCGAGATCGCCTTGAAGCCGACCCACATGCCGGAGAACCGGCTCAGCGCGTAGCCATACTCGCCGAATGCGAGATATTCGCCGACATCGGCCGGATGCAGCGTCGGCATGAACCAGCTCATGAAGGCGACGTCGGACTGATGCGGCATCGAGGACGACACGCAGCCATGGTCGTCGCCGGCGACGACGAGCACGCCGCCACGCGGCGAGGAGCCATAGGCATTGCCGTGCTTCAGCGCATCGCCGGAACGGTCGACGCCGGGGCCCTTGCCGTACCAAAGGGCGAACACGCCATCGACCTCGCGATCTCTTTGCGTCTCGACCTGCTGCGAGCCGAGTACGGCGGTCGCCGCGAGGTCCTCATTCACCGCGGGCAGGAATTCGATGCGGCTGTCCTTGAGCTGCTCGCCGATCTTCCACAGTTCGAGATCGACGCCGCCGAGCGGCGAGCCGCGATAGCCGGAGATGAAGCCCGCGGTGTTGAGGCCGGCAGCGCGGTCGCGCCGCGCCTGGTCGAGCACGATGCGGACGATCGCTTGCGTGCCGGTGAGGAAGACGCGGCCGCGGTCGCGGCTGTAGCGCTCGGACAGCTGATAGGCGTCGAGCAACGGCATCTGGCCCATGACTGACCTCTCCGAGATTCGCGATGTCTGATCCGACAAGGCTATGCCTGTGGGCGTGGTAGGTCTTACCTATCCATTCATTTGTCGCGGAAAAATCGGCAGGATATTGCTGAGAACGATGTAGTTCGGTAGGATCTACCAAATCGAGGGCCTCGCAATGGTCGAAGAGCAGGACGAGAAAATCCTCGCCGAACTGCAGAAGGACGGCCGCGCCACCAACCAGCAGCTTGCGGAAACCGTTGGGATGTCGACCTCGGCGTGCTGGCGCCGGGTCCGTGCGCTGGAAGAGTCCGGGGTCATCTCGGGCTATTCGGCGCTGGTGGCGCGCGAGCGCGCCGGCTTTGCGACCTCGGCGATCCTGCACGTCTCGCTCGAGCGGCACGACGTGAAGTTCGTCGACGAGTTCGTCGCGCGGGTGATGAAGCGCCGCGAAGTGCTGGAATGCTTCGCGACCACCGGCGACGCCGATTATCATCTGCGCGTCGTGGTGCGCGACATGGACGCCTACAACAAATTCCTCGACGAGTTCATGTTCCGCATCCCCGGCATCCGCCACGTCCGCACCAACGTGATCCTGAAGGAGATCAAGACCGGCGTGGCGTTGCCGTTTTGAAGTGATGTGGTCTGACGACGATGATGGGGCCGCGCGCTCAATTTTGTCCCGTCACCCTGAGGAGGCCGCGTAGCGGCCGTCTCGAAGGGCGAACGGCCACCAGCCGGGCCGTGCATCCTTCGAGGCTCGCCCAGCGGCGCAAGTGCGCCGCGAGGCTCGCGCCTCCAGCGACAAAGGCGAAGCCTTTGCGCGGGGATGACGGTCGAACCAGTCGGTAGGATGGGTAGAGCGAAGCGAAACCCATCATGGTGCCGCGGGTTCGACTTGATGGGTTTCGCTACGCTCTACCCATCCTACGAAGATACGGGTCATGCTGCCTGTTCTGTCGACTTGGTCTTCAACAGAATCATGAACACCATGACATGGCTGACCAGCAGCAGCGGCACATAGAGCGCCGGAATATAGATGCCGGCGCCGAACAGGCCGGGATCGCCGATCTTCACGCCGTTGTAATAGGCGTTGAGAAGGTCCAGCGTGCCCCAGATGTTGAAGACCCAGACGATCGGAATCGCGATCGCCCACCGCCAGGACAGCGCCGCCATCGCAAGCAGCGCGAGAACGGCGGCGACGAGATCGCCCCATCCGACCTCGCTTGCGAAATCCGCGCTCAACTGCGGCGACACGAACCCGGCCACCATGAAGTTCATACCCAGGAACCTGAACGCATGGAACGCTGCGAGCAGCCGGAGCGCGTTGTCACGTGGCATCGCGCGGAGCGCCGGCCAGACGTAGGTGACGGCCACGACGGCGCTTGTCAGAAACCCGCCGGCGACGCTGAGGACGAATGGAAGATTGAAGCCCGGGGGCATCGGCGGATTCCCTTGTTGTCGATCGGTTCGGTTGGCTTGCGTTCAGGACCTTGACGCTCAGGGCTTGGCGACGAGCAGGCGGAGCGGCAGCAGCGGGCCGACCCCGATGTACTCGTGATCCATCAGATCGAGCTTGGACAACGGCAGGCCTTCCATGATCGCGTGCGCCTCGGATGCATCCTTGGCGTCGAGCAGCAAGACCACGCCGCGCCCGTCGGAGCGCGAATACCATTCGCGAATCTTGCCGTTGAGATAGAGCTGCACGGTCTGCCGGATTTCGTCCGGCATCACGGCCATCACCTGATCGCGGGTGACGCCGGCTTTCGCGGTGAGGATGACCATCACGCCGGTGGTGACGGTGGAGGTGGCTTGGGCTTGTGCTTGAGCTTGGGCAAAGGAGGGGGCGGTCATGGAAGTGGTGCCTGTCAAAGTGAGGGTGAGAGCCAGGATTGTGTGACGGATTGCTTGCATCGGTCGCATGTCTCCGTTCACGACGGATGTCGTGATGTCGCGTGAGCAGCGCAGGTCGCGTTGCCGCTGCTTGTGGCTCCGATGTAGGGCGGCTTTCCGCGAGCGACTATTCGCGATAATGTTCACAGGCCATGAAGCAGAACTTCACAGTCCGGCAGGGCGCGCTCGACGGTGTCGAGGCATTCCTGGCCGTCGCCCAGCACCGCAGTTTTCGCCGCGCGGCGGCCGAGCTCGGCGTCACGCCATCGGCGATCAGCCAAGCGGTGCGCGCCCTTGAGGCGCGCCTCGGCGCCGTGTTGTTCATCCGCACCACCCGCAGCGTCGGGCTGACCGATGCCGGCGAACGGTTTCTGGCGCGCGCAAGACCGGCATTCGAGGAGCTGGTCGCGGCGAGTGGGGCGGCGCGCGAGCTCGGGCAGAAGCCCGCCGGGCTATTGCGTCTCACCGTACCGCGCTCGGTGGTGCCGATCCTGCTGGAGCCGCTGATCGCGTCGTTCTGCAAGGCCTATCCCGAGATCGAGGTCGAGCTCGCCGCCAGCGAGGAATTGGTCGACCTCGCCGCCGGCGGCTTCGATGCCGGCATCCGGATGGGCCAGTTCATCAACCCGGACATGGTCGCGGTGCGCCTGACCAAGCCGTTCCCGTTCGCCATCGTCGGTAGCCCGGACTATCTCGCGCGCCGCGGCCGCCCCAAGCGCCCGGACGATTTGCGCGAACACGCGTGCCTGCGGCTGCGGCGATCGAACGGCGGGCTCGCGCCATGGTCGCTGAACGACAATGGCCGTTCGATCGAGCTTACCGTGTCGGGATCCTTCATCGGCCATGACTTCCCGACGCTGGTCGGCGCCGCCATCGAAGGCGTGGGCCTCGCGCAGGTCCCCGCACCGCTGATATCAGGCGCCGTGAAGGAGAAGAAGCTCGTCCGCGTGCTGGAGCCATTCGCACCGACCACGCCGGGCGTGTTCCTCTACTATCCCGGCCACCGCCAGATCATGCCGAAGCTGCGCGCCTTCATCGATCACGTGAAGAGCAGGCCGCGGGCTGGACGGTGAGGAGAGCCCGGATTTGCATTGCTCGTTCAGGTCATCTCGGAATGACGGGAGGGTCTAGGCGCGCTTCTGAGGATGCCAGTCAGGCACCGTCTTGACCATGTGCCAGATCAGCAGGTCGAGGGCGCGGGTCATGCCTTCCCGCGATCTGGTGTTGGTGAACGCCGACCAGCAGAACTCGCCGCTGGTTCGCACCGAGATCGTCGTCGTTCCGTCCAGCAGGCCGCTGTGCCACCAATTATTGTTCGCGGTGACGAACAGGCCCTTGGCGTAGCGGGGGTTGATGGCGCTGGGGGTGCTCATGACGCGGAGACTGTCGTCGGTCAGCAGCTGCTCAGTGTCCTTGAAGCCGTCGATATGGACGAACAGCGTCGTCAAATCGCCCGGCGTCGCAATCCAGCCGCCGTGCGAATCCATCCGGGCGACGTTCATCCGGTACGGATCGCCGGTCTGGCTGTAGTATTTCACTTCGTTGCTTGCGCGCTCGCTCAGCGTATTGCCGGCAATCTGCATGTCGGTGATGCCGCATCGCTTCAGGACGGCGTCCTTGATGTATTGCTCGTAGCTCTGGCCGCTCAGCTTTTCGATCACGCGGCCGAGGATGCAATAGCCGAAGTTCGAATAGGCATAGGCTTCGCCTGGCGGACTGGTGAGCGGCATATGCTCCAGCGTCCAGCTGATCAGTTCGCGATGCTTCAGGTTCTGGTTCATGAACATCGGATCGCGAAACTGGTTTCCCCAGGTTCCGGTGGTGTGGGTCAAGAGATGCTCGATCGTGATCTGCTCGACATGGGAGCGAGACGAGCCGACTGGCATCAAGCTTGGCAGCGTGGGTGTCGTCGGATAGTCCTTGCCGAGAATGGAGCTTGCGCCGAACACATAGTCGCCGAGCCGCAATTTGCCGGCCTCGATCAGGGTGAAGATCCCGGTCGAGGTCACAGGCTTCGATATGCTCGCGATCCGGAAGCGGTGTTGCGGGGTCAATGCTTCGCCGGTCTCCCGATCCGCAACGCCGAACGCCTCGACATAAGCGGGCTTTCCCTTGATTGCGATCGCGATCGAAAGACCCGGTACATCGTAGTCCTTCATGAAGTCGGCGGCCAGGTCAGCCATCTGCTTGCGTTGCTCCGACGTCGGACGCTCCGCGGGCTGCTCGGCAAGGGCGGTCGACGGCCCGCAAACGATCCCTGCGGCCGATAGCAGGGAGCCCTGAAGCAACGTTCGGCGTGAAAGTGGCATGGCTGACTTGTCTGATGAGTGCGCGCGGACCTTATTGCGCTTCGCCCTGTGTTGTCACGATGCGAACGGCTGTGTGATCACGTCACGATGGCCCGTCGGGCAAATGATGTCGCGAGAATGCGGATGTATGATCCACAAGCGGCGCCACAAACTCGCCGTCGTCCCGGCGAAAGCCGGGACGACAAATGGAGAGAGAAGCGACCCGGTCCATCACCGTCATGCTGAGGTGCGAGCGCAGCGAGCCTCGAAGCACGACGGCCCGGCTCTCGACGCAAGGATGGAGCGGCGGCCGTGCATCCTTCGAGGC
Source organism: Bradyrhizobium sp. USDA 4538 (assembly GCF_024171045.1). NCBI lineage: Bacteria > Pseudomonadati > Pseudomonadota > Alphaproteobacteria > Hyphomicrobiales > Nitrobacteraceae > Bradyrhizobium > Bradyrhizobium sp. USDA 4538. Next base: position 2,499,860 of record NZ_JALJZE010000001.1, on the reverse strand, counting down.
TCGCTTCGCGAGCACCTCAGGATGACGGCTCTAAAGTGGTGCAAGCCGCCTCACACCTTCTCCCTCACGAACCTGTTCCGCAGCGTGCCGATGCCGGTGATGTCGATCTCGACCACGTCGCCGTCCTTCAGGTCCGGCGAGGCGCCGTCGGTGCCCATCCAGATCACGTCGCCGGGCGACAGCGTGAAATATTTGGTCAGTTCGACGAGGAACGGGACGATGCCGAAGATCATCTCGTTGGTGTGGAAGCGGCCGGTTTCCTTGCCGTTGACGCGGATCGCGGTCTCCATGCGGTCGAGGTCGACATCGGTCTCGATCCACGGACCCATCGGCTTGAAGGTATCGGCGTTCTTGGCACGCCACAGTCCGCGATCGGCCTTCTGCCAGCTGCGTTCGGAGACGTCGTTGCCGATGGTGTAGCCGAACACGCAGTCCATCGCGTTGGCCTCGGTCAGGTGCTTGGCGGTCTTGCCGATCACGACGACGAGCTCGCCCTCGTAATGGATCTTCTCGGTCGCGCTCGCGGGGATCACGACGTTCTCGTCATGGGCGATCAGCGCGTTCTGCGCGCGGTAGCCGATCTCGGGATGATCGGGAACGTTCGGCACCGTGCCGGCCTTGTCGGCGGCTTCTTTGAGGTGTTTCAAATAATTCAGCCCGACGCAGTAGAAGGTGCGCGGGATCAGCGGCAGCTCGATCTTGACGTCCTTCAACGCATGCGTCTTCGACGTCTTGCTCCATTCACCGAAGGGATCGCCATTGACGGTGGTGACGGCGTCGCCCTCGACGAGGCCCCAAGACGTAGTGCCTGCGGCAGTAAATTTCAGCCAGCGCATGATGATGTCCCTCTATTCCGCGGCCTGCGCGCGGGTCTTCCAGGCGCCCGCGGCCGGGCGCTTCAGCCCGAGATTCTCGCGCAGCGTCGTGCCGGCGTAATCCTTGTGGAACAGCCCGCGCTTCTGCAGTTCGGGCACCACGTGGTTGACGAAGTCGGCATAGGAGCCCGGCACGTAGCTCGCCGCGACGACGAAGCCGTCGCAGCCGCGATTGACAAACATCTCCTCCAGCCGGTCGGCGATCTCCTTCGGGCCGCCGACCATCGCGTCCTGCACCTGGCCGCGGCCGGAGAAGGTGATGAAATCGCGGGTCGAGGGATTGCTCTTGCCGGAGGTGCGCAGCACGCCGTCGCGAATGCCGAGCATGCCTTGCATGCCCTGCAACTCCTCGGTGGTCAGCGGCTCGTCGATCGGTTTGGCGCCGAAATCGAAGTTGAGGCCTTCGGCGAGCAGCGACAACGCGTCGATCTCGAGCGGCAGCTTCTGGATCACCGCCATCCGGTCCTCGGCCTCGGCCTTGGTCGCGCCGGTGACCGGGGTGATCAGATTGCAGAGGAACATCTGGTCGGGATCGCGCCCGGCCTTGGCGGCTTCGCCCCGGATCGCGTCATAGCCCTGCCTGGCATTGGCGAGGTTGCGCGCCGCGGTGAAGATCACCTCACCCCAACGCCCGGCAAAGCGCTGGCCGCGGCCGGAGGCGCCGGCCTGGATCACGACGGGATGGCCCTGCGGCGAGCGCGGCACCGTGAACGGGCCGCGCGAGGTGAAGAACGCGCCCTTGTGGTCGAGCCGCTTCACCTTGGTCGGATCGGCGAAGCGGCCGCTCTTCTTGTCGATCAGCAGCGAACCGTCTTCCCAGGCGTCCCAGTGGCCGAGCACCACCTCCATGAACTCGTCGGCGCGGTCATAGCGATGGTCGTGCTCGAGATGCTGCTCGCGGCCCATGTTGAGCGCTTCGCCGTCATTGACCGACGTCACCACGTTCCAGGCGGCGCGGCCACCCGTCATCAGGTCGAGCGTGGCGAAACGGCGGGCGACGTCGAACGGCTCGAAATAGGTGGTGGAGGCGGTCGAGGCGAGGCCGAGCTTGGTGGTGACCATGCCCATCGTGGTCAGCACCACGATCGGGTCCATCTTCACGCAGCGGATGCCGTATTCGACGGTGTGGGCGTGATCGTTGCCGTAGCGATCGGGCATCGCGAGGCGATCGTCGAAGAACGCCATGTGGAACTTGCCGCGCTCCAGGATGCGCGCGATCTCCTGATAGTAGTCCGCCGACATCGAATCGTCGCGCGATTCCGGGTGGCGCCAGGAGCTCGGCAGGTTGGTGCAGTTCTGCGCCTGCAAAAAGCCAACCAGCGCCATTTGCCGTGTCATGTCGTTCTCCTGTGTCCGCAACTGTCAGCGAAGGTCGAGCTCATCGGTGAGCTTGTAATCGGCGGCGAGCGCCTTGAGCTTGTCCCAGGTCGCATCCTCGATCTCGATGCCGTCCTTGCGCCGCTGCTGCTCGCGCAGATATTCGATCTCGCCGGGATAGAACACGCCGCGGCTCCCTTCCGAGGGCGGCGTCGATTTCAAATAGCGGGCGAAGTCGGCGACCTCCTTCCTGAAGTCCATGAGCGGACGGAATGCGGCGACGTTGAACACCGCCATGAAGCAGCCGTCGTTGTGTCGGCCGGTCGGCTCGACGCCGAAGCCGAGCCCGGTCAGGAGGCCGCACAGCACCTCGACCATCGCGGCAAGGCCCGAGCCCTTGTAGCCCTCGCTGCCGCCGAGCGGCAGCAGCGCGCCGCCCTTGCGGTAGTCCTTCGGGTCAGTGGTGTCGCGCCCCTCGGCATCGATAATCCAGCCCTTCGGGATGCTCTCGCCACGCGCCACCGCGAGCTGGATCTTGCCGGCGGCGACCGCCGAGGTCGCCATATCGAGGTAAAACGGCGCCTCGAGATCGGAGGGCACCGCGATCGAGAGCGGGTTGGTGCCGAGCCGGGCCTCGCGGCCGCCGAACGGCGCCACGTGCTTCGGCGAGCGGCCGGAATCGGCGGCCGCAATCCCGATCATGCCCTCGCGCATCGCCATCATCGGGTAGTGCGCCAGCCGTCCGACGTGGCTTTGGCGGAACACCGTGCAGGCCGCGACATTGGCGGTCTTCGCCTTGTTGATGGTCATCTCCATCGCCTTGGCGTTGACGTGGAAGCCGAAGCCCCAATGACCGTCGATCACGGTCGTGGTCGGTGTCTCCTGCACGATGGTCCATTTCGCGCCGGGCACGATGTGGCCGGCCTTGATGCGGTCGATATAGGTCGGGATTGCGATCACGCCGTGGGAGTCGTGGCCGGCGAGGTTGGCGTTGACGCAGCCGGAGGCGACTGCGCTGGCTTCCTCCTCCGATGCGCCGGCACCCTTGAGGAGTGCCGCGCCGATGCGCGTGAGACGGTCGGCCTGGACGATTGGCATGGGATTTTCCTCGCGGTCTGCCCGCGTGATGCGCGGGTCGTGCTTGCTGTTGTCGACGTCATGCTCTCAAAGCGCCGAGGGGCGAGCAAGGGCAGAAAAATCCGGGCGGCCATACCGCCAGCAGGGTGCTCGCCGCCGCGATTTCACGGAGTGGAACGGGCGCGGTCGCGATGCGGAATTTGGCTGCTCGGGCGGCGCGAGCAGGACGTCCATCCGCGCCTCGCCACCCTCCGCCTCAGGCTGGCACACCGGTGTCCGTAATATCCCGGAAAACCGCCGCCGGCGTTCGTCAGCCGTTTACTTTGTCGTGCAACTTGCCGGATACGCTAACCACCACTTAGGCCTCTCGCGGGCAATGTTCCCCGCCAGATTGGAGGGGTTGGCCCCGGGGCCTTCAGGAATCGTGCAGTCGAGCATCGGGCGTACCTTCGCGGCGTTGAGTGCCACCAACGAAGCGATCCTGTACGCGAAATCACCAGAAGAATTGTACGGCAAGGTCTGCGAAGCCGCGTTCTCGAGCGGGAGCTTCCTGGCCGCGACCGTGTTTTTGCTGGAGCCGGATACCGGTCTCTTGAGGTTCGCGGCTGGCTACGGCGACGATGTCGCGCGACTACGCAGCATCACCATTTCCGCGATCGCCAACACCCCGGAGGGCGAAGGCGTGGCCGGCCGCGCGTTCCGCGACCAGAAGGCCTGCGTCCGCAACGACTATGTCAACGACGCTGTTTCGGCGGCTTGGCGCAGCGGCGCGGCAGCGGCAGGCGTCGGGGCGGCCGCCGCGGTGCCGCTGGTTTGCAACCGGCGCAGCGTCGGCGTCTTCATGGTGACGCGGCGCGAGATCAATTCGCTCAGCGACGAGGCCGTTTCGCTGCTGGAGCGCATGGCCGCGAACGTGTCTTTTGCGCTCGATAATTTCGACCACGAGGCCTCGCGCAAGAGCGGCGAGCGGGCGATGCGCCGGCTCAACCGCATGTTCGGTGCGATCAGCGCAACCAACGAGGCGATCCTTCGCGCCAAGACCGAGCACGATCTCTATCAGCGGGTCTGCGATGCCGCGGTGTTCAGCGGAAAGTCCTTCGCGACGGTGGTGCTGCTGGCCGAACCCGACACGCACTGGTTCGAGCCTGTCGCCGGCACCGGCGAGGCGCTCGACCTGATCACCCAGACGCGCTTCTCGACCGATCCGGACAGCGTCTACGGCAAGGGGATTTGCGGCGAGGCGTTCCGGACCCAGCGGCCCTGCGTCGAGCACGATATCCCGATATCGATGAGCCCGTCGCATATGCCGATCGGCGGCAGCGGCCTGATGGCCTGCGTCGCGCTGCCGCTCATCCGGTTCGGCAAGAGCGTCGGCGTCCTGATCTTCTTCACTAGCAATTCCTGGGCGCGTGACGAGGAGATCATCGCGCTGCTCGCGGGGATCGCCGAGAATGTCTCGGTCGCGCTCGACAATTTCGGCCGTGCCACCGAAAAGGCCAGGGCCGACGCCGAGCGCGAGCGGCTGTCGCGGATGTTCGCGGCGCTGAGCGCGACCAACGAGGCGATCATGCGCGCGAGGTCGCGGCTCGAGATGTTCGAGCTGGTCTGCGCGGCGGCGGCGCATGGCGGCGGATTCAACTCCACCAGCATCCTGATCGCGAAGCCCGGCGACGATTTCCTGGAGATGATGGCGGTCGCAGGGCCTACCGCGGCAAATGCGCGCCGCCTCAACGTCTCCCGCAGCGAGGCACGCCCCGAAGGGCGCGGCGTCTGCGGCCGGGCGTTCCGCTCGCGGCGCGCCTGCATCAACAACGATTTTCTGGGCGACGTCGCCAGCAATCCGTTCCGCGACGTCATCGACCGCGAGGATGCGCGATCGGGCGCGGCATTCCCGCTGATTGTCGACGACGAGCCGGTCGGAGTGATGCTGTTCATCTCTGCCAAGCGCAACACATTCTCGGCTGAATTCGCCGAGCTGCTGCAGCGGCTCGCCGACAACGTCTCCTATGCGCTGGGCAGCTTCGACCGTGCCGACGAGAAGGCGCGGACCGAGGAGCAGAAGGAGCGGCTGCGGCGGATGTTCGCGGCGCTGAGCGCGACCAACGAGGCGATCATGCGGGCGAAATCCCGCAGCGAACTGTTCGATCTGGTCTGCGATGCCGCGGCGGTCGGCGGCCAGTTCGTCTCGGCCACGATCAGGCTGGTGCGGCCGGGCGAGGTCTTCCTGGACAATGTGGCCGCCTCGGGCCCGGACCGGGTGCGGGCCCGAGAGGTTCAGCTGTCGGCCGACGCGACGCGTCCGGAGGGACAGACGCTGACCGGCGTTGCGATCCGCACGCGCAGGCCCTGCATCAGCAACGACTATCTCAGCGATTTCGGCCCCGAATCGCACGTCTATCCGGCCGTACGCGACAGCGGCAGCAAATCGGGCGCAGCCCTGCCGCTGCTCAAGAACGGCGAGGCGATCGGCGCGCTGGTGTTTCTCTCCAGCGAGTTCGGCACCTTCAGCCCGGAGATGATGGCGCTGTTGCAGCGGCTTGCCGAGAACGTGTCGTTTGCGCTGGCCAATTTCGATCGCGCCGACGAGAAGGCGCGGGACGACGAGCAGAAGGAGCGGCTGTCGCGGATGTTCGCGGCGCTGAGCGCGACCAATGAGGCGATCATGCGGGCGAAGTCCCGCGCAGAATTGTATCGACTGGTCTGCGCGGCGGCGGCGACCGGCGGCAAGTTCACCTCGACCACGATCGCGCTGGCGCAGACCGGAAGCGACTATCTGCGGATCGTCGCGATTGCGGGGCCGGCGGCGGAGGGCGCGCGCCAGGTGACGCTCTCGACCAGCGAGGCGCACCCCGAGGGGCGCGGCGCCTGCGGTCGGGCGTTCCGCTCCGGCAAGGCGTGCATCATCAACGACTATTTTGCCGATCCCGAGACCGCCGCTTTCCATGAGCGCGCGCGGCTCGATGGAACGCAGTCCAGCGCCTCGTTTCCGCTTGTTGTCAGCGGGCAGGTGGTCGGGGTCATGATCTTCGTCGCGATCGACAAGGACACGTTCACGCCGGAGTTCGCCGAGTTGCTGCAGCGCCTCGCCGACAATCTGGCGTTCGCGCTCGAGAGCTTCGATCGCGCCGATGAGAAACACAAGGCCGACGAGCGCATCGAATATCTTGCCTCGCACGACAGCCTGACCAATCTGCCGAACCGCGAGACGTTCAACGAGATGCTGCATCACGCGATCTCGGCGGCGGATCGCCATCGCCGGCAGCTCGCGGTGCTGTTCATCGATCTCGACCGCTTCAAGGTGATCAACGATTCGCTCGGCCACGACGCCGGCGACATGCTGCTGGTGGCGATCGCCGAGCGGCTGCGTGGATCGTTGTGCGCGAGCGACGTGGTGGCGCGGCTCGGCGGCGACGAGTTCGTGGTCATCCTCGAGGAAACCGCCGAACGGGACGACGTCGAGCGCATCGCCGGCGATCTTCTGGTTTCGCTCGGCCAGCCGCTGCAGCTCAGCGGGCATGAGTGCCACACCACGGCCTCGATCGGCATCGCGATGTATCCGGCCGACGGCTCCGACGTGCAGACGCTGACCAAGAATGCCGATATGGCGATGTATCTCGCCAAGGAAGACGGCAAGAACGGCTTCCGCTTCTTCTCCAACGAGATCAGGGCGCAGTCGATCGAGCGCCTGACGATGGAGAGCGCATTGCGCCGCGCGCTCGAGCGCAAGCAATTCTCGCTCGACTATCAGCCCAAGGTGGATATGGCGAGCGGGCAGATCAGCGGCGTCGAGGCGCTGCTGCGCTGGACCCATCCGGAACTCGGCAAGGTATCACCGGGGCAGTTCATTCCGCTCGCCGAGGAGACCGGCCTGATCGTGCCGATCGGCCGCTGGGTGCTGAAGGAAGCCTGCGGGCAGAACATGGCGTGGCAGCGCCGCGGCCTCAGGGCCGTGACGATGGCGGTCAACCTTTCACCGCGGCAGTTCGGCGATCCGAACTTGCTCGACGACATCGACGCGGCGCTGGAGGAGAGCGGCATGTCGCCGGCGTTGCTCCAGCTCGAGGTCACCGAGAGCATGGTGATGCGCAACGTGACGCGTGCGGTGCGCGTGCTCGACGCGATCCAGAATCGCGGCATTCGGCTGGCGATCGACGATTTCGGCACCGGCTATTCATCGATGTCGCTGATGAAGCAGTTCCCGATCGACACCATCAAGATCGACCGCTCTTTCGTGCGCGACCTGCCCAATGATTCCGAGGACGTCGCGATCGCGCAGGCGATCATCTCGATGGGCAAGGCGCTTGGCATGACCATCGTCGCCGAGGGCGTCGAGACCTCCGAGCAGCAGGAATTCCTGCGCGCCCATGCCTGCGACGAGATGCAGGGCTTCCTGTTCAGCCGGCCGCTGCCGCCGCGCGATCTCGCCGAATTGTTGAAGCCGTCGCAGGCAGAGGCGTCGCCGCCGTTGCAGCCGTCGCTGGATGGCGAGGCGACCAGCGAGGCCGGGCCGGATCTAGGGCGGAAACGCGCTGTCGTCTGACGGCTGCACGGGCAGGTCGCGAACGTCGGAATCGGTTGATGCGACCTTGCGCGAGAAATCATAGGGCCACGGCAGGATGTCCTGGCCGGCCAACGTCTGGCGCAACACAACGGCAGCCTCCGCAAAGCTCGCGCCGTCGGCAAGGCGGAGCTGGCGGCTCCAGGCGGATGGCAGCGGTTCGGCGGCATCGCGCATCTCGAATGCCGGCCCCCACCACCAGGCCGGCGCGGGCGGCCGTTCCGGTTCCGCAATGGCGCGCCAGCGCGCGAACTCGTCGACGATGCGGGCAAATTGCAGCTTGGCGGCGGGATGCATCGAAGGCCCTTCCTTGGGCCGGGATGATAGCATCGCTCCCACCTCGCGCAACGCGGCTATTGGCGGCCGTGCTGCCAATGCGCCGTCACGTCGGAGCCCGATTTGTTGAGGTGGACGTGCTGGTCGACATGGTCGACCCAGGACAGCGGAATGAAGTGATGGTGCTGACCGTCAGGCGAGCTTTGCTTGGTCAGCTTGATCTGGTCGGTGCCTTCCATGTGGTCGACCTTGCCGACCGTTTTCTTGTCCGACGAGATCACATCCATATGTTCCCGAATATCAGCGGCGTTTGCCATGCGTCATTTCCTCGTCATGATGATGAGGGGATGAAACGCCGCCTGGATGCAAAGGTTGCTAGCCGGTTCCGGCTACTTCTGCTCGACCTCGGTCGCGGTGGCCGGGCCTTCGCCCATGATCAGCAGCACGGCGTCCTCGTCCTTGGCGCCGTCCCAGTGCACCTGCTTGCCGAAATGGGTGACGAAGCTGCCGGCCGGCATCGCCACGGTGTCGTGATCGGGATCGAATTTCGGACCCGAGCCCACCCACCAGGTACCCTTGAGCACCACGATGTAGCGGTCGTTGGGATGGAAGTGCGGACGGCTGAAGTGACTGCCCTTGGTCCATTTGGTGTAGACCATGTAGAAGCCGGGCTTCGAGGGATCGCCGACCACGACCGCATTCTGCGCGCCGCGCGCGTCGACCGGGCTCCAGGGAATCTGATCCGGCAGCTTGTAGGTGACGGCGGCCGGATTGAGCTCGGCCGCGGAGCTGACGCTCAGCGTCGCGGCGAGGGCCAACGGCATCATCAGATATCGCCAGGACCGGTTCGATGCCGTCATCGGTATGCTCCCAGATCGGATTTCTCGAGCGACTGCCGCGCTCGTATACCGCGCGATGCTAGTCGTCCTCGCTTCCGCCCGGCAAGACGCGGCCGTGCATGTCTGACCTCAGGATTGCGACAACGATCCGTGACACAACGCAGTTGCAATATGAAAAAGCATTTACGCCGCCGCAGACGATGATAGGTTGCGCGCCAACCAAAAGACGGGAGGATAACCTTGAAGAAGCATCTGTCGATACTGGCGGCGGGACTTGTGATCGGTGCGGCCGCGCTGCAATTTTCCACCGCCGCCTCGGGGGACGACGGCTGGGTCACGCTGCTCGACAGTTCCAAGAAGGGTGACTGGGACGAGGTCGGCAAGGCCAATTGGGCGATGAAGGACGGCGCGCTGGTCGCCGACAAGCTCGACGGCAAGGATCTCTCCTATCTCGTCAGCAAGACCCAATACAAGGATTTCCAGATCAGGGCGGAGTTCTGGACCGACGAGGATGCCAACAGCGGCATCTTCATCCGCTGCGAAGGCAACAAGGTGATCGACTCCAAGGTCTGCTACGAGGTCAACATCTTCGACAAGCGGCCGGACCCGACCTACGGCACCGGCGCGATTGTCGACGTCGGCAAGGTCGATCCGATGCCGAAGGCGGCCGGCAAATGGAACGTCTACGAGATCACGGCGCAGGGGCCGCATTTCGTCGTGACGCTGAACGGCCAGAAGACCGTCGACGCCCAGGATTCCAAGCACGCCAACGGCTATATCGCGCTCCAGTATGGTTCGGGCGTGGTCAAGTTCCGCAAGGTGCAGATCAAGCCGCTCTGACGGCGCAGGTTGAGCGGGGCCTCGGTCGCACTGCGACGAGGCCCCTCCTCATTGAGGAGCACTGTCGGTCGCAGAGACCTTCCGATCGTCACTCTGCGTGCGCAGATGGTGGCCGATCACGAGTCCGGTCAGGCACAGCAACAGCCCAAGTGCCGGCGGCGCAAACAGCGCCTCTTCCTGGAAGATGCCGTTCACCAGAACGACCATCGTGCCGAAAGCGGCGAGCCCCTGGATGAGGATTCCCGACGAGGCGTAGAGCCGCCAGGCCTTCAGCGCCATCGCCAGGAAGTAGCCAAGCGGCACCAGTGAGCCGATCCCCATCTGGTACAGCAGCACGCCGACGGCGCTCTCCACCGCGCCGTCCATCGTGCCGGCCGCCTGCGCTGCGTTCCAGTCGATCGAGAAATAACCTTCGGAGAGATTGCCGCCGACGCCAAGTCCGCGGCCGATCGGATTCTGCCGAAAGCCGTCCCACCCGCCCATGAAGCCGATCACGTGGAAGTCGCCGATCTGGAGTCCAATATAGATCGCCGCGATGGCGTACAGCACGAGCCCGACCAGCGCGACGGCAAGGGTGATGGTGGCGCCGAGCAGCCAGGTTGCCGTCCAGGCCAGGGCCACGAAGATGACCAGGATGAGCGCGCCTTTTACGCTACAGCAAATCAGCAGCGGGATCGCAGCCAGCGCCAGCCAGCGATATCCGACCGCGAACAGGAACAGGATGGAGAAGGCGATTCCGTAACCGAAGCTGATCGGGCTCATATTCGGTCCGAAGATGCGCAGCAACGACGAGAGGCCGAGGTCCTCGAACAACGGGCTGTTGAGAAAGCTGAAACGGAAGCGATCGATCAGATCCACCGGCACCCTGCCGGTTGCCCGCATCTCGGCCTCCCAGGATCCGGAGCGGCTCGCCTTGAGTTCGTCGAAGTGCCAGAACGTGTAGCCGTTGGTGATGGAGAGCCAGAAATCGCGGAACAGCAGTTCGACATATCCGCAGACGATCAGCAGCGCGGCAACCGTCACCAGGAACGGCGTGATGCGGATCTCGAAGGTTGCGGCCGTCAGCAGCGATAGCTGAAACAGAAACAGCGGCAGCGCAATGTTGCGCAGATAGACGAGGGCCGCGTGCGAGTCCTGCGTGGCGCCGAGCAGGAAATACGCCGTTACGGTTGCGAGGGTGATCGACCCCCATTTCATGATCCGGTCGATCTCGGCGGAATGTTTCCGCTCGTGCAGCGCGTAGAGCGCCAGCGTGACCAGCCACATCACCGCGATGACCAGGAAATTGTAGCCCTTGACGAAATCCATCTCCTGCTCGGTCGTCATATAGGACGACAGGATCGAGACGAAGAGGTTCTGGAAGAAGATGATGAAGATGGCGATCGACGGCGCGTAGGCCGGCACCGCGAGCACGATGGCGCAGCCGATCAGGCTTTCGACGACGATCGCGAGCCCGGCGTTGGCCGCCTGCATGATCGGCGCGAATGCGATCGATGCCACGGCGATGCCGAGTGCCGGAATCAGATCGCCGGCCAACAGCGGCCGCGGGGCTATCTCTGCTCGCACAGGCTCTGACCTAATGTGACCGGACGTGTGGGCGTGCCACACCGCATCGTCGATCTAGCCGCGCATTGTGTAAGAACCGGTTAACCAGATGGGTCAGCGGGTCCCGAGCAGGGCCCTCAGCGCCTCGCGGTCGACCTTGCCGGTGACCGGGTCGGCGAGGCCGAAGCCTTGCGACAGCTCCCAATGGGTCCAGCCCCAGCATTGTTGCCGGGCGTAGGCCGTCACGCCAGCGAGCCAGCGCAGCCGGCTGTCGCGCGGCGCTCCGGCCTTGAGCACCCCGAATTCATTGATGATGATCGGCCGCGAATATTGCCGTTGCCAAGCGGCCGCCGGTTCGAGCCATTTGTCGATGCCGCGGTCGGGAATGGCGCGGTCCACCATCGCGAGCGCCTTGCGCTTGTCCAGCGCGGTGAGCTGATCCCGCAGCTGCTGAACCCCGGGATCGTCGGCGCGGACCGGATAGGGCAATCCGGTGACGTCGTGCAGCGGTTCACCCGGATCCCAATGGGCCTGATGGGTGAACACCATCGGATCGTAGAAGTGGATGGCATAGACGACATTCGGATCGTCGAGCGGCGTGAAGCCCGGCAGCGAATCCGCGCGCTGCCAGTTGACCGGCCCGGTGACCAGCGTGGTCTGCGGCAGCAGGCCGCGAATGAAACCGGCCAGCTCCCGGACTTCGCCCTGCCATTGCGCGGCCTCGACATCCGGCTCGTTCAACAGTTCCGCAAACACACGGTCGGACGGATAGCGCTGCATGACCCGTGCGAGCTCGGTCCAGGCGCGCTTCATTTCGATCATCGCACTGGTGGGATCGTCCTTGTGCAGCGCGTTGAAGCGCTCGCTGGAATGCAGGTCGATCGACACCGCATAGCCGAGCGCGAGCAGGGTCTTGAGCGCGGCATTGACGGTGCGCAGGCGGCTGTCGATCTCGGCTTTCGCGGCGAAGCGCGGCATGACGAAGTCGGCGGGCACCGGCAGCCGGATGTGGGTCATGCCGGCCTTGCGCAGCTCGAGCAGCAGGCTGCGGGGCGGCGCCGACCGCGGATCGGCCATCCAGCCGTCGGCATTGACGCCGCGTGACAGCGCCTCGAGCCGGTCGGCCGGGACGCCTTCGATCAAGGCGGGGCAAGCCCGCGCGGCGACCGACAGCAGAATGGACGCGCTGACCGCGAGGGCAAGGATCGATGGCCGCGTCATGACCGATCAGCGTGCGGTGGTTGTCGCGGGATCGTGACGGGTTGCGGGGCGCTCACGAATATACTGCCTGTTGTGTTCGAGCCGGCCGGGGTCGCGGGGCGTCGTCCGAAAGATAGCTCGGCGATGCAACGATGCGGTAAAGGCGTAACACGAAAATTTAACTTATGCGCCTTCGCCGACTATCCACGAGAATCGCAAACGAAGCGTTTGGTCGCGACCGCGGCGTGCTGGCGCTGCGTCACTATCCGAAATTCTCCGCGCGGCTGAAGCAGGCGCTCGGCAAGGCGACCCCGTCGCGCGAAGAGGATTGAGCCGCCGGCACAGCGCGCCGCTAGACCCCTCGGACCACGCCCGGCTGGCCCGGTGCGCATTCCAGCGCAGCACGGTCCCAGTTCGCGTTGATGGCCGCGGCCTCATAGCTCGATTGCAGGAATTCGAGCAGCGCCTTGTCGGGGTCCGCAGCCGTCCGCACGGCGTCGTAGGGCAGGATGAATTCGCCAAGCGCCTCGCTGAAGAAGGCGGCGTCGGGCCGTACCGGCGCGCTGCGATAGCCCGCGGGTTCCGGATAGGCGTAGGAATAGAACGCGGGATAATCGATCGCGCCGCCGCCCGGCCAGAAGCCGGCGCTGCTGACCTCGTGCGAATAGGCCTCGTGCGCCACTTCATCGGGCAAATGGGGCACGCCGCCGGGATGCCGCGGCGCGGTTCTGCCGGAAAACCGCGTCACCGCGAGATCGAAGCTGCCCCAGAAGAAATGCACCGGGCTCGCCTTGCCGAGGAAGCCGGTCCGGAATTGCTTGAACACGCGATCGCAGTTCACGAGGATCTGGTGAAACCGGCGCACGGCATCCGCGTCGTACGACGCATGCTGCGTATCCTGCGAAAAGCGGATCGGATCGGCGACTTCGTTCGGTATCTCGTCAATGGCGACGTCGATGCCGAGGTCCTTCAGATTGCTCATGACCGCCGCGTAGAAGCTTGCGACCGATTGACCGGCCAGCGCGAATTGCCGTTCGGTGCCGTCGCTGGTCGAGATGCGGAGCACGTGATCGATGAAATCGAAGTCGATCTGGAACGTGCCATCGCCGTCGGGGATCGGCGAGGTCGTCAGCCCGCGCGCCGTGACATAGAGCGTGACGTGCCAGGAGTGATTGAGCCAGGGCGACTTCGCCAGCCGGATCTTGCCGGCGATCTGGGTGAAGAGCTGGAGCGTGGCACAGCTGTCGCGCCACGCCGCGGTCGGCAGTTCCGGCCAGCGGGTCTTCTGTGTGTTGGTCATGACAAACCTCTGGGCTGCGCGACGTACAGTGTTTCGGCTATTACGAATTGGTCGCGATGACCTCGGGGGAACCGATCCTCTGGTTCCGCGCGACGTGCTCTGGTCGGCGAAGCGCACGAACGCGCTTTGCCGTCAAACCGCACGTAGGTTAGTTCGCGGCCCAAGCTCCGTGGCCCTCACCGGCGGCATATCGTCGAGGGCGGCAATCCGGCGGTCAATCTCACGGATCACGTGTTTCGAGAATGGCCCGAAATGCAAATACAGCGCCATCAACATCACGATGTAGCGAAGCGCGCCCGGATTGGACTTGGCGACCTCGACGAAGGTCTTCCAGAACGGTTCGCGGACCTCCGGCAGGGCACGCATGATCGTGTGCACGCCCTCGATGCCGCCAAGCCTCTTGCGTATGTCGCCATCCGGCAGGTCGCGACGCCGGTCGGACCGGTCGAGCATGGCGGCGAGCCGCGACAGCCGTCCTGCATAGGCCGTCGGGTCGAACACGTGCCCGATCACGGCCTTGTAGTCCTCAAGGATGTCACGCAGCGGACGTACGGTGTCGAAATTGCAGCCGAGCGTGCATTGGTCGCCCGCCTGCTCGACTTTCATGAGATCGTGGCCTTCGTGCAGGCGGCCTTCCTTCGCCAGCCGCCGCGTCAGCTGTGTGCCCGGCAGTGCATAGAGCAGTCCAACCATGCAGACTGGAATGCTCGCCTCCTCGATGAAGTCGATCATCGCGTGCCCCATCGAGGCTTTCTCGGTATCGAACCCGACGATGAAACCCGCGGTGACGAACATGCCGTAGCCATAGATCTTGTGAATGCATTCGGCGATGTCGCGCCGGGTGTTCTGCTTCTTCTTCATCTGCACGAGGGTCTCCGGATCCGGGCTCTCAATGCCGACGAAAATCCCGAAGAAGTTCGCGTCCTTCATCGCCTGCAACAGCTCGCTGTCGTCAGCGATATTGATCGAGGCTTCCGTCGAAAACTCGAACGGATAGTCTCGCTCCTCCAGCCAGGCTTTGAGCTGCGGCAGCAGGATGCGGAGGTTTTTCTTGTTCCCGATGAAGTTGTCGTCGACGAAATCGACATGTCCGCGATAACCGTGATCGTAGAGCGCTTGCAACTCAGCGAGAATTTGATCGGGGGTCTTGGTGCGCGGCACACGACCATACAGCTCGATAATATCGCAGAACTCGCAGGTGAACGGGCAGCCACGCGAATATTGCACGCCAATGAAGAGATAGTGCTCGAACTTGATCAGGTCATAGCGGGGCATCGGGCTTAACGTGACGTCGATCTTGAATTTCTCGGCGACGAACACGCCCTTGCGCTCTCCACTTTCCCAGGCGGCGACGAATTGCTGAATGATTTGCTCTGCCTCACCGATCACCTGGAAGTCCGCGTCGGCGTAAAGATGCGGGCTGGAGGAGACGTCAGGTCCGCCGACACATACCGGCTTGCCGTGCCGGTGTGCGAGATCGATCAGGTGGAGAAAATCAGGCTGCTGGTTGAGCATGCCGCCGATCATGACAAGATCGGCCGAGTCGAGATCGGCGTCCGTCAAGGGCTCGGTGTTACGGTTGATGAGGCGAATATCCCAATGCTTCGGCAGCATGGCGGCGACGGTGATCAGTCCGAGCGGCGCCGCCGGATACTTCGCATCGACGAGTTCACAAGCTTCCGTATAGTTCCAGAAGGAGTCCTGAACGAACTTCGGATAGATCATTAGGACGCGACAGGGAACCGTCATGTTGCTCCGGCCTGGATATTGACGGGCACGATGACACGCGGCTTGTCGCCGCTCAAGGGCTCAATTCGCGGCCAATTGTCAGGCAATCCTGGGCATGGACGCCTATTGCGTCGATTATCGGCCTTTCTTGGCTTCTGTTGGCGTTCCAGCAGCGATCGCTCTTGCGCCGTTGTCCGGGAACGACGTCGCGACTTAGGCAGGGGCGGCAATCGCGAACGAGAATGCCGCCCCCATCGCATCAGCCGTGAAGTTTTCTCGCGGTTTCCGCGATCGCGCGGCCCTGATAGCGGGCGCCGGCGAGTTCGTTCTCGCTCGGCTGGCGGCTGCCGTCGCCGCCGGTGATCGTGGTTGCGCCGTAGGGCGCGCCGCCGGTGACCTCGTCGAGCTTCATCTGTCCGGCAAAGCCATAGTTCAGGCCGACCACCGTCATGCCGAAATGCAGGAGGTTGGTGATGATCGAGAACAGCGTGGTCTCCTGGCCGCCATGCTGGGTCGCGCTCGAGGTGAAGGCGCCGCCGACCTTGCCGTGCAGCGCGCCCTTGGCCCAGAGGCCGCCGGCCTGGTCGAGGAAGTTGGCCATCTGCGAGGCCATGCGGCCGAACCGGGTGCCGGTGCCGACGATGATCGCATCGTAGTTGGCGAGATCGTCGATCTTGGCGATCGGCGCGGCCTGGTCGAGCTTGTAGTACGAGGCCTTGGCGACTTCGGCCGGCACCAGCTCGGGGACGCGCTTGATGTCGACGGTGACGCCGGCCTCGCGCGCGCCTTCCGCGACGGCATTCGCCATCGCTTCGATGTGACCGTAGGCAGAGTAATAGAGAACGAGAACCTTGGCCATGATGGCCTCCTTGTGGTTTGGCAGTAGGGTGAGGTTAAGGAACCCCGTCATTGCCGGGCTTGACCCGGCAATCCATCAAACGGAGAACTCTTGCGAAGCCCGATGGATGCCCGGGTCAAGCCCGGGCATGACGAGTGTGGATGTGGTGATCAGGCCGCGTCGACGAGCACGAGCTCGGCATCCTCGAGCGCGGTGATCTTCAGCTTGGCCTCGTCGCGGATCGCGGCGCCGTCGCGGGCATTGACGCGCACGCCGTTGACCTCGATGCTGCCGGCCGCCGGCACCAGATAGAGGTGACGGGCCTTGTCGGCCGCGTATTCCGCGCTCTCGCCGGCCTTCAGCGTGGTGGCGAGCACCCGCGCATCGGCACGGATCGGCAGCGCGTCGTCGTCGCCGTCGATACCCGAGGCGATAGTGACGAGCTTGCCGGAGCGGTCCGCCTTCGGGAATGGCTTCGAGCCCCAGGTCGGGTGGCCGCCCTTCGTCGTCGGCTCGATCCAGATCTGGAAGATCTTGGTCTTCGCCGGCTCCAGATTGTACTCGGAGTGACGGATGCCGCTGCCGGCGCTCATCACCTGGACGTCGCCGGCTTCGGTGCGTCCCTTGTTGCCGAGCGAGTCCTGGTGCGTGATTGCGCCTTCGCGAACATAGGTGATGATCTCCATGTTGGCGTGCGGATGCGCCGGGAAGCCGGAGTTGGGCGCGATCTCGTCGTCGTTCCAGACGCGCAGCGCGCCGTGGCTGACATTATCGGGATCGTAGTAGCTCGCGAACGAGAAGTGGTGCTTGGCCTTCAGCCAGCCGTGGTCGGCGCCGCCAAGCTTTGCGAATGGTCTGAGTTCGATCATGGTCATTCCCCTTGATGTCGATGTTGAGGAGCGGGCCGGGCGCAGCGCGCCCGGCGTCTCCAGAAAAATTTGCGATCAGGCGCCGAAGCCGCCGTCGACGTTGAGCACGGTGCCGGTCACGAACGAGGCTTCCGGGCTTGCCAGGAACACGACGCCGGCTGCGACTTCCTCCGGGCGGCCGAAGCGTTGCAGCGCATGCTGCAAGCGTTGCGTCTCGGCAAACTCGCCGCCGTCCTTCGGGTTCATGTCGGTGTCGATCGAGCCGGGCTGGACCACGTTCACCGTGATGCCGCGCGGTCCGAGGTCGCGCGCCGCGCCCTTGGTGTAGCCGACGACGGCCGCCTTGGTAGCGACGTAGTCGGCAAGGCCCGGGAACGAGGCGCGGTCCGCCAGCATGGAGCCGACGGTGACGATGCGGCCGCCTTCGCCCATCAGCTTGGAGGCGGCGCGGATCGCGGTGATCACGCCGTCGATGTTGATCGCCTCCTGGCGGGCGAGCGTCGCGGTGTCGGCCTTGGGGTCGTCGACCGCGCCGCCCGATGCGACACCGGCGTTGTTGACCAGGATGTCGAGCCGGCCAAAATCCTTGGCGACGGTCTTCACCAGCTGATCGACATCGGATGACGAGGCCTGGTCAGCCTTGTAGGCGCGGGCGTTGACGCCCTTGCCCTTCAATTCGGCGACCACGGCCTCGGCCTTCTCGGGAGAGGCGACGTAGCTGATCGCGACGCTCGCACCTTCCGCGGCGAGTGCACGAGCGCTGGCCGCGCCGATGCCGCGCGAACCGCCGGTGACGAGGGCAACCTTGCCTGAGAGCTTCTTGGTCATTGGATTTCTCCATCGGTTGAATTTGATGGCACTTGGATATGCCTCCGGCTGTGGTATAGAAATAGAAACTATTGAAACTCATTGTTTCCAGTATTGAGCAATCAGGAAAGCGGTCCATGTCGAAACTGCCGGACTTCGAGGCGCTCGCGATCTTCGCAAAAGTCGTGGAATTACGGTCGTTTGCGGCGGCCGCGACCGAGCTCTCGCTGTCCAAGGCGACGGTGTCCAAGGCGGTCAGCCGGCTGGAGGAGCGGCTCGGCGCCCGGCTGTTCAACCGCACCTCGCGGCGGCTGGCGCTGACCGATGCCGGCCAGAAATTGTCGGAGCGCGCCGCGCGGCTGCTCGCCGATGGCGAGGCCGCCGAGAACGAGGCGCTGGCGCAATCGACCACGCCGCGCGGCCTGGTGCGGCTCGCAGTGCCGATGAGCTTCGGCATCAAGACGGTGGCGCCGCTGCTGCCGGAATTCATGGAGGCCTATCCGGAGGTGTCGATCGACCTGCACTTGAGCGACGCCACGGTCGACCTGATCGGCGAGGGTTTTGATGCCGGGCTGCGCATCGCGCGGCTGCCGGACTCCTCACTGATCGCGCGGCGGCTGTGCGGCATGCCGCGCTACACGGTGGCCGCGCCGTCCTATCTGAAGCGCCACGGCCGGCCGACCCATCCGATGCATCTCGCCGAGCACAAATGCTTCGGCTACGCCTATCTCTCGACTCAGGGCGTCTGGCACTACACCAACGCGTCGGGCGAGCAGGCGAGCGTGCGTCCCGCCGGCCAGCTCCGGGCCAATAATGGCGAGGCGGTGATGCCCGCGTTGCTCGCCGGTCTTGGCATCGCCGATCTGCCCGACTTCATCGTCGGCGACGCGATCGCGCGCGGCGAGGTCGAGGTGATCCTGAAAGGCTGGAAGCAGCCCGAGGGCGCCGTGCATCTCGTCACCCCGCCCGGCGGCCCGCGGCCCGCGCGCGTCGAGGTGCTGGCGGATTTCCTGGCGAAGCGTTTCGCCAAAGGGCGCGCGCAGCGGAAATAGAAATCCGCACGCGGAGCGGTGGAGGGACATCCGGCCCGCCCCGTCACATTCGTGTCATCCCTTTTAAATTGTATTGCTTATGTGAACTAACCCACGATCGAGGGCTGCCGCGATCGTCTATTTCTGCGTCCTGCACCGGTGTTGCCGCAAAGCGCATTTTCGGAGGAACCAGATGATTGATCTGACCAAGCATGACTTCACGTCATTGTCGGTGAAGGATCTGCTCGATGCCCGCGAGGCCTATCACGTGCATCTGGCACATCTGCAATCGGTCTACGCCACGGCGATCGGCCGCTATCTGATCCGGGACAACGACCGCAACGCGACGGAAAGAAAGGCGCACTCCAAGCCGCAGGCACTCGGACCGCGCACGCTGTTCAATTCGTCGGTCAAGGACTGGTCGTGGCCCTGCATCCTCGTCTTCGTCCGCGACTGGATGAAGCGCTCCGAGCTGAAGAACCATCCCGAGAAGCAGGACCAGCTGGTGCCTCCGTTCCTCTATCTGCCGGATGGTCGCGTCGTGCCCACCTGCGTCGTCAAGGTCGATCCGAACGAGGGCAGTCCCGGCACCGTCGATCCGCCGGTGTTCAAGAGCGATCTGGTCGGCGGCGGCTTTCCGGTGCAGACCATGATCCAGGGCAAGATCCACCGCGGCTCGATCGGCTGTCTCGTCACCAATGGCGAGACGGTGTTTGCGCTCTCCAACCGTCACGTGGTCGGCGCCGCCGGCCGCGAGATCTTCGCCGGCTTCAAGAACACCGACCGCCGCCTCGGCATCAGCGATGCACTGCAACTCGGCAAGCGCGCCTTCAGCGAGGTCTATCCCGGCTGGCCCGGCTCGCGCGTGGTGGCCAATCTCGATGCCGGCCTGATCCGCGTCGATGACGTCAAGGGCTGGACCGCACAGGTTTACGGCGTCGGCCAGGTCGGCGACGTCGTCGACCTCAATGTCGGCACCTTCCGTCTCGACATCATCAACCAGCCGCTGATCGCGTTCGGTGCGACCAGCGGATTGATGAAGGGCAAGATCCTCGGCCTGTTCTATCGCTACAAGACCGTCGGCGGCGTGGAATATGTCAGCGATTTCGTGATCGGCCCGCGCGACGGCGACACGCCGCTCAACAATTATCCGGGCGACTCCGGCACGGTCTGGTTTGTCGACGATCCGGACGCCAAGAAGAACGCCAGCGGCGCGCGGATCCTCAGTCCCCTGGCGCTCGAATGGGGCGGCCAGGAATTGTTCGGATCGAGCGGCAAGGTCCCGATGCAGGTCGCGCTCGGCATCTGCATGTCGACGCTGTGCCGTGAGCTCGATGTCGAACTGATCGGCGACTGGAACGCGGGCCATACCGAGTATTGGGGCGAATGGGGTCACGTCAAGATCGGCGCCTACGCGACCGGTCTGATTGCCGCGAAGCTTCCCAAGCTTGCCGCCATGATGGACGCCAATGCCGACAATATCGGCCTCGACGACAAGCTGCTCGTCGACCTCAAGCCGCATCAGCGAGGCACGTTCTCGCCGCTGGCCGATGTCGCCGACCTGGTCTGGCGCTTCACCCGGCACACCGACGAAAGCAACCATTTCGCCGACATGGACAAGCCCGGCAGGGACGGCAAGACGCTGCTCGATCTTTGCGCGGAGTCGACGCGCAACGTCGATCCGAAGGTCTGGAACGACTATTACGAAGGGATCGGCGAGGACCGGCGCGGTGCATTGCCGTTCCGGGTCTGGCAGATTTTCGACGAGATGGTCGAGTATGCCGCCGCCAACAAGAAGTTGGAATTCGTCTGCGCCGCGGGCATCGTCGCACATTACATCGGCGATGCCTGCCAGCCGCTGCATATCTCGCAATTCCACCATGGCCTCGATCCGAACGACAAGGCGCATGCCAAGGTGCACAGCGTGTACGAGACCACGATGATCGGCCGCCACGGCAAGGATCTCATCAAGATGATCCCTGACGCCAGGACCAGCGACGTCGCGGAGATCGTCCCGGGCGGCACCCCGACCGGCCGCGACGCCGCGGTTGCCGTGGTCGCGCTGATGCAGCGGACCGTGAAGCGGCTGCCGCCGATGACCATCGTCAACCTGTTCAACTCCCACATGGGCAGCGGCCAGGTCGAGGCGCTGTGGTCGAAGCTGAAGGATGCCACCGCGGCCTGCATGCAGGATGGTGCCAAGGCCCTGGCCCGGGTCTGGGAAGCGGCCTGGCGCGCCGGCGCGGGCGAGGACCGCGGGCAGGGCGGCAAGTTCGATCAGGACAGTTTGAGCAAGCTCTACAACGACCCGAGCTTCCTGCCGGCGTTTCCGCTCCAGCAACTCACACTGGATGCCGACGACCACCTCGTTCCGATCGGAGGCAGCAGCACGCGGCGCCGCGGCGCGACAACCGCGCGCCGCGCGCGTCCGCAAGCAGCGAAGAAGGCCGCCAAGAAAGCTGCGAGGGAAACGGCCAGGAAGGCGCCGAAGAAGGCGGTGGCGCGCAAGCGGCCGGCCGCGGCTGCTCCGGTCCGGCGCGCGGCCGCCAGCAAGAAGACCGCGACCAAGCGCGGCGCGGCCAGCAAGCGGTCGGTCGGAAAGACCCGCAGGGCGGCGCGCAAGCGTTAGAGCAAGATGACTTACATCACATCGCGCAGCGGATTCAGCTTTACCTCGCCCCGCGTGCGGGGAGAGGTCGGAACGCATCGTTAGATGCGTTCCGGGTGAGGGGGAGCCTCCACAAGTCCAACTGTCGCCGTTTACGCGGAGACAGCCCCTCACCCCAACCCTCTCCCCGCAAGAACGGGGAGAGGGAGCACAGCGCCGTCGTTATTCGATCGAATCTCAGCATGCACTCGGCCCGACCAGGCTCGATCTTCCCCATCGGTCAGTCGGCGTCGGATGCGACGCGCGGGACGCTTGAGATCAGCGCTCCGCTCCTGCACGATGCGACCAAGCCGCGGCTCTGACTGCGGCATCGCGATCGGTTGCGATCGCCAAAAAAGATGATTGGGGAGAAGCTCTCGATGAATCGCCGCGAACTGCTGCGCGCCGCCGCCGCATTGCCGCTTGTGCAGACTGCGCTCGCCAACTCCGCGTTTGCGCAAGGCGCCTATCCCAACCGCAACATCACGATGATCGTGCCGTTTCCGGCCGGCGGCCAGGCCGACCTAGCGGCGCGCCCGGTGGCGCTCGCGCTGGAGCGCATCCTCGGCAAGCCCGTGATCGTCGACAATCGCGCCGGCGGAGCAGGCGGATCGATCGGCAATGCGCAGGCCGCGCGCGCCGAGCCCGATGGTTATACGCTGCTGATGACGCTGTCCTCGCTCGCGGTGCTGCCGGAGGCCGACCGGTTGTTCGATCGCCCGGTGGCCTATGAGGTGTCGCAGTTCGCGCCGATCGCGCGCGTGCTCGCCGACCCGACGCTGCTGGCGGTGCCGGCCTCGGCACCGTGGCAGACACTGCAGGAGTTCGTCGACGACGCGAAGAAACGCCCGGGACAGATCCCCTACGGCTCGTCCGGTCCGTACGGCACGCTGCATGTCGCGATGGAGATGTTCGCGGCAAGCGCAGGAATAAAGCTGCTGCATGTGCCGTTCCGCGGCGCAGGCCCGGCGCTCACCGCGCTGCTTTCCGGCACCGTGCAGGCATTGGCGTCGGCGCCGGGCACGCTCAAGCAGCAGGTCGAGGACGGCAAGATGCGCGTGCTCGCCAATTGGGGCGCCGAGCGGATCGCGAGCTTCCCCGATCTGCCGACCTTCAAGGAACTCGGCTACAAGGACGTCGAGTTCTACATCTGGGCGGGACTGTTCGCGCAGTCAGCGCTGCCGGCGCCGATCATGGAGCGGCTGCGCGCGGCGATGGCTGATGCCGTGAAGGCGCCGGAGGTGATCAAGACTTTCGAGACTGCGGGCAGTCCGGTCGCCTATATGGACGCGCCGGCGTTCTCAAAATTTGTTGCAGACGACAGCGCGCGGTTGATCGCGGCGGTGAAGAAGATCGGCAAGGTCGAATAGGGAACTCCCGGGACAAACTCTCTTCACTTTTAGTTGTCCGCGCGAACGATCCTTGGCCGCATTCATTGGGCAGCTTTGGAGCAAATCGCGGCGCGGGAACATGCGCGCGCGGGCCAGTATCTGGAACAACGGGAGCCCGACATGCGATCGCAGCGGATCGTCCTGAGCCTTGCCATAGCGATCGGCGGAGCTGTCACGGCAACGGCCGCCGTCGCCGAGGAGTATCGGGGAACCTGGGAACAGCAGATGGCGTGCACACCGGACGTGTGGCGGCTCTGCAGCGACCAAGTGCCCGACGTGCAGCGTATCGTGGCTTGCCTGCGGCAGAACACGCCGCAACTTTCCAACAGTTGTCGTGCCGTGTTCGAATCAAACGCGCAACAGTCGCAGACGCAGGGCCGGGCCCAGCAGCCGCAAGCGCAGGGCCGCGCGCCGCAGCAGCCGCAGATGCAGCAGCGGCCGCGCGCACCACAGCCGATGCAGCCGGCGCCATCGCGGCCGCCGTTCGACGATGAGGACTAATCCCCAGGTCTGACTTCGCAGACGTCGACCCATTCGGCCGCGGTCAGCTCCGCCATCCTGTCGGGCGTGATGCGGACCGCGCTGTGGGTCGAGCCTGCCGCCGGCACCACGACATCGAACGCCTTCAGCGATAAGTCGCAATAGACCGGCAGCGGCGTCTTCAGCCCGAACGGGCAGACGCCGCCGACCTCGTGGCCTGTGATGTCGGCGACCTCGTCGAGGCCAAGCATCTTCGGCTTGCCGCCGAACGCCGCCTTGACCTTCTTGTTGTCCATCCGCGACGTCCCGGCGGCGACGATCAGCACCACGCGGTCGCCGACCCGCAGGCTCAGCGTCTTGGCGATCCGCGCCGGCTCGACGCCATAGGCCTCCGCCGCCAGCACGACGGTCGCGGAGCTCGTGGTAGATTCGATCACGGAGATTTCGGGCGCCTTCTCGGCGAAGAAGGCGCGGACGGACTCGAGGCTCATGTTGTTCAGGACCTTGCTAGTCAGGATCTGGCAGACACCAGGGCAGGAAGTTCGGAGAGACCGTGGATCCGGTGATCGGGCACGACGCCGAGCTCGTCCATCTGGGTACGTAGCGCCTTGAACATCGTCAATGGGGCGACCGTCTCGCTTTCGACGCAGGCCAGCGCCATCGCTTGCGGCGTCACCCGCTCGATCCAGGCGACGTTGAGGCCGAACGACTTGGCACCGCAGGCGTCCCACGGATTGGACGAGATGAACAGCACCTCCGCCGGCGGTACTTTCAGCACCTCCTCGATCAGCGTGTAGGCCTCCGGCGCCGGCTTGAACACCTTGTGGGCATCGACGCTGATGGTCGCATCGAGCACGCGGTCGAGGCCTGAATTGCGCACCAGTGCATTCAGCATGTCGGGGCTGCCGTTGGACAGGATCGCGAGCTTCTTGTCGTTCATCGCCTCGAGCGCGCCGACCGCATCCGGATACAGCGCCAGATGCTGATATTTGTCGATGATGCGGGCGAAGGTCGCCGCGTCATATTGCAGGCCGAGGCAGCGCAGCGTGTAGGCGAGGGAGTCGCGGGTTACGACGGCGAAATCCTGGTAGCGCCGCATCAGCGAACGCAGCCAGGAGTATTCGAGCTGTTTGATGCGCCAGACCTGCGTGATGATGTCGCCATAGCCGGGAAACGCATCCTCGGTGACGTCGGCCACCGACTGGACGTCGTAGAGTGTGCCGTAGGCGTCGAAGACGATTGCCTTGATGGTCATTGTGATCTCTCTTGCCCGCCGATTGTCGCATACAGGAATTTCCTGAGTGCGTCGATGGATTGATCCCTGGCCACCTCGTTGAATTCGAGGTG
This sequence comes from Bradyrhizobium sp. USDA 4538, assembly GCF_024171045.1. Classification (NCBI taxonomy): domain Bacteria; kingdom Pseudomonadati; phylum Pseudomonadota; class Alphaproteobacteria; order Hyphomicrobiales; family Nitrobacteraceae; genus Bradyrhizobium; species Bradyrhizobium sp. USDA 4538. The sequence continues at coordinate 2,474,895 of NZ_JALJZE010000001.1, read as the reverse complement.
ATGACCCAGCATCTGCACCGGCGTGCTGTAATGTGGCACGTCGAAACCGTGATAGGCGCCGGGATAGACGATCAGCTCGATCGGGTGTCCCGCACTATTCTGCCGGGAGATGCCGTAGTCGTCGCGGCCCTCGGCCAGGGTCCGGCACTCCTTGGCAGGCGTCCAGTCGTCGAGCTCGCCGACCATGATCAGCGTCGGCACCGTCATGTCGCCCTTGATGCTGAGGCAGGGCGGGTAGAACGCGACGGCCGCGCGGAATTTCTCTGCCGCGTTATGTTCGATCGCGCCACGCTCGACCGAGAGCAGGGCGAGCCAGGCGCCTTGCGAGAACCCGACCACCGCGACGCGATCGGGATCGACCGCCGATTGCCGCGCGAGATAGCTCAGCGCACGATAGGCGTCATGGACGGTTGCGGCCGGCGCACCGCCCGTGCAGGCGCTGGTGATGCCGCGCGGCCCGAACCGGTCGACCGTGAGCGTGACATAGCCCCAGGCCGCCAGCCGCTTGCCCCAGCGTTCGTCGAGTTGCTTGAAGAAGCCGCCGCAGCCGTGCAGCAGCACCACGGCGGGCGAGGGGCCCGGTCCATCGGGTGTTCGCAGATAGCCTTGCAGCGGCTGCGCACTTGCAAGCGGGCTCTCGAATTCGACGAACGCGGGCGGCTGCCCGCCGCGTGCCGCGCAGCAGAGCCCTGCGCTTCCGATCAGGAGTGCGGAGAGGGTGGCAAGTCCGGTGAAGTTCGTCATGAACCACCTCCGAAGCTTGCGCCGACAATACTCCCTTAGATCATGATGCGCTTCCACGGAATCGCATCATGATCTCATCTCCTTGTTTGACCATGATCTCCGCGCAAACGCGTTCCGCGTTTGTCGCGAGGGAAAACCGCTTCGCACTTTTCCCGATCATGCTCTAGATCCCCAAAATCTTCCGCGCGTTGGCCTTCATGACTTTCGGCCGGATCTCCTCGCGGATGTCGAGCTTGGCGAAGTCGGCGAGCCAGCGGTCCGGCGTGATCACCGGCCAGTCGGAGCCGAACAGCATCTTGTCCTGCAGGATCGAGTTGATGTAGCGGACCAGGATCGGCGGGAAGTATTTCGGCGACCAGCCGGACAGGTCGATATAGACGTTCGGCTTGTGGGTCGCGACCGACAGCGCCTCTTCCTGCCAGGGGAAGGAGGGATGCGCGAGGATGATCTTGAGGTCGGGGAAATCGGCCGCGACGTCGTCCATGTACATCGGGTTGGAATATTTCAGCCGCATCCCCATGCCGCCCGGCATGCCGGAGCCGACGCCGGTCTGGCCGGTGTGGAACAGCGCGATCGCGCCGCCGTCATTGATGGCTTCATAGAGCGGATAGGCCATGCGGTCGTTGGCGTAGAAGCCCTGCATGGTCGGGTGGAATTTGAAGCCGCGGACGCCGTATTCCTCGATCAGCTTGCGGGCCTCGCGGACGCCGAGCTTGCCCTTGTGCGGGTCGATCGAGACGAACGGGATCAGCACGTCGAGATGGTCGGAGGCGACCTCGAGCATTTCGTAATTGTTGTAGCGGCGGAAGCCGGTCTCGCGCTCGGCGTCGACCGGGAAGATCACCGCGGCGATGTTCTTGGCGCGGTAGTAGGCCGCGGTCTCCGGCACGGTCGGCGGATGTTTGTGCGGCGACTTGAAGTAGTCGGCCATCTGCGCCTGGAAGTCGTCATAGCCGTCGTCGCCATGCATGCCGCACGGCTCCTCGGCATGGGTGTGGATGTCGATCGCGGTGACCTTTTCGATGTCGGGCAGTTTGAGCTTGGGCATTCGGTTTCCCCGGCGGCGTGTTCATTGGTGATGGAAAATAATTATATGATATAACGATTTTCGCAAGCGCCGTGGCGTTGAAGGCTTATGGCCCCGCGCCGAGCTCAATCCGGCGCATAGTCCGGTTCGGTCACGGTCGGGGGCGGGCGCGAGGAGGACGAAAACTCGATTCGGCGGCCGTGGCGCCATCGTCAAAAGGCGATGGCGGGTCCGTCGTTGGTCCGGATAATTGTGGCCGTTGCCGTTTCCAAAGCAATCTCAATGGCGTGGCGCGGTGCCTGGCGCGGGTTCCAAGCCGGGTCAGGCCCGAAAACCGGCCCGTCTCGGTTGACATTTAACGGTCCGATGGCTTAGAACCCGGCCGTCCCGGGCGGCAGGCCGCTTATCGGGATAAATCCCATTTTGCCAAATATTGGCATTGATCAGGTACGGCCTCCAACACGGGCCTTTCGAAGTAACAGGATTGTCCCATGAAGGTCCGTAACTCGCTCAAGTCGCTGCGCGGCCGCCATCGCAACAACCGTCTGGTTCGCCGCAAGGGCCGCGTCTACGTGATCAACAAGGTCCAGCGCCGCTTCAAGGCGCGCCAGGGTTGATCCGACAAATCTGATCGACAAGGCCGATCCCGCCCGGATCGCCGGCCGATTCCGATCCTTCCTTCACAGGTCTTTGACGCCGCGCTGCTTTGCAGTGCGGCGTTGTGCGTCTAGACTTCGGCCATGGGATTAAAGCTCGGATTCAAGTTCCTGGGGCCCACCAACCGCCGGCTGGCGCTTCTGATCGCCGCGCTTCTGGCCATGCCTGTTGCGGCCGTCGCGCAGGACGATCCGCGGGTGGTCCCGCCGCCCAGGGCCCAGAAAAAACTGCCTGAGGCTCCGACCAAGCTGCCGAAGGTGCCGGCCGACCGGACCCGCGGGCTGGATTTCCTGTTCGGCGCGCTGAAGGCCGCGCCCGACGAGGACAGTGCCCGCCATGTCGAGGCGCGGATCTGGGCGCTGTGGCTGCAAACCCCGAGCGATACCGCGGCGCTGTTGATGGTGCGCGCCAAGGCAGCGATCGACGCCCAGAATGTCGATGTCGCGCTGAAGCTGCTGGACGCGGTGATCAAGCTCCGGCCCGACTATGTCGAGGCCTGGAACCGGCGCGCGACGATCTACTATTTGAAGAACGATTACGTTCGTTCGCTGGGAGACCTGCAGCAGGTGCTGACCCGCGAACCCCGCCATTTCGGCGCGCTGGCGGGCGTCGGCATGATCATGCAGGACATGGGCGACGACAAGCGTGCGCTCGACGCCTTCCGCAAGGCGCTGGCTGTCGATCCCTACCTCGAGAAGGTGCCGCAGATCGTCAAGCAGCTGACCGAAAAGGTCGAAGGCCGCGATATCTGATTGCGTGCGATTGATCGCGATCGTGGGGCGATGGCCGCGAATGGGCACGTTGCGCGCGAGCTTGATGCTTGCTCGCGGTCCGGTCCGGCGCAGGAGGCTAGTGCAAGAACTTGCCGCGGGACGCGGTGTCCTGGGCTACGGCAGCATAGAATTGCTGAAGCTCCGCCTCCAGGTGCTCATTCACCAGCAACAGTGCCTTCAGGGCGCCGCGCAGGTCGCCATTGCAGCTCGCCACGATCTGATCGATGGCCGCATCGCTAGGGTCGGAAATCATGGTACTCCTCCGATTACTTCCCGTTGAACTCGTCATGCGGACGCCGGTTCCTGTGGATCTGTGTACAAACCAGGAAGCGTTCCAGTGGCGTCCCGGTTTCGATGAAGCCTCGCGTCTGATGGCGAAATTGCCACCGCCAATCTATGAAATGACTAATGACGCAGGTATGAACCCGCTATCCACAGGCTGGGCGCATTGTGGACAACTCCGCGCCGGGCGCGAGCCGGATAATCGACAATTGGCTTTGCGAACAAGAGCATGCCCTGGCAGGGGGCACATCCGCGCGAAACCTGATTTCGGCTTCGTCGTAATTGTCAGGTGCCCAATCAGGTGCCTAAGACCTTTCGGATCCCCTCGATGTTGACCGCAATCATTGCGCTGGCGGCCGCAGGGCTGGCCCTGGCGCTGGTGACACAGCTCGGCGCCCTGCTGATCCAGCGGGCCTTCCCGCCGCAGGGGCGAATGATCGATGTGGCCGGGGCGCGGCTGCATGTGGTCGAACTCGGCCCGCGCGACGCGGTCGGGCCGCCGGTCGTGATGCTGCATGGTGCAAGCTCCAATCTCCGCGCGATGCAGCCGCTCGGCGATCGCGTTGCCAAAGCGCGCCGGGTGATCCTGATCGATCGGCCGGGTCACGGCTGGAGCACCCGCGCGCGCGTCGCGGATTCGACGCCCGCGATCCAGGCCCGGATGATCGTGGAGGCGCTGACCAGGCTCGGCGTCGAACGGGCGATCGTGGTGGCGCATTCCTGGGCCGGCGCGCTCGCCCTGCGCATTGCGCTGGATCATCCGGACCGCGTCGCCGGCCTCGTGCTGCTCGCGCCCGTCGCCTATCCGTGGCGCGGCGGCGCCGGACGCTACAATGATGCGATCTCGACGCCTTTGATCGGGCCATTGCTCGCGCACACGATCACGCTGCCGCTCGGTTTCCTCGTCGCCAATTCGGCCGCGCGCGGCGTGTTCGCGCCGCAGCCGGTGCCGGCCGATTTCGTCCGCGACAGCGAGTCATTGCTCCTGCTGCGTCCGCGCGAGTTCATCGGCAATGCGCGCGACCTCGTCACGCTGAAGGCGGCCGTTGTCGAACAGGCCCCGCGCTATGCCGAGATCAGGGCGCCGCTGTCAATCATTTCGGGCGACGTCGACAAGACGGTCTCGACTGGCATCCACTCGCGGCCGCTCGCCGCATCGGCGCCGAACGCGAAGCTGATCGTGCTGCCGGGCACAGGCCACATGGTGCAATACGTCGCGCCCGATGTTGTGGCGTCCGAGATCGAAACGATGGCCGGCCTGATGGTGCCGGACGTGGCGACGGCGCAATAGCTGCCGCGCGTTTGCGCCGCGCGAATGTGATCCGGCAAGGCTTGCGCCGCCGCGTGGCGCCGAACATCATGCGGCCCACGCGGTTTCGGATTGCAGCAAAGGACACCTCTCATGCGGATCGACAACATTGCCGACCTCATCGCTGAAACCCTTGCCCAGGCCGGCGTCAAACGCATCTATGGTGTCGTCGGCGACAGCCTCAACGGCCTGACCGAGGCGTTGCGCAAGCGCGGCACGATCGATTGGCTGCATGTGCGTCACGAGGAGGTGGCCGCGTTCGCCGCCGCCGCCGAATCCCAGATCACGGGCGCGCTAGCGGTGTGCGCGGGCTCCTGCGGTCCGGGCAATCTGCATCTTATTAACGGCCTGTTCGACGCGCATCGCAGCCGCACGCCGGTGCTGGCGATCGCGGCCCAGATCCCCTCCGCTGAAATCGGCGGCGGATATTTCCAGGAGACCCATCCGCAGGACCTGTTTCGCGAATGCAGCCATTATTGCGAACTGGTGTCGGATCCGGCGCAACTGCCCTACATGCTGGAGAACGCGATCCGCGCCGCGGTCGGCAAGCGCGGTGTCGCCGTATTGGTGCTGCCGGGCGACGTCGCGATGCGGACGGCGCCGAAACGCGACATCGCACCGAATGCCGGCCTGCTGCCGCCGGCGCCGGTGGTGCGTCCGGCCGAATCTGAGTTGAATGCGTTGGCGACGCTGCTCAATGGCGCACGGCGCGTCACGCTGTTCTGCGGCCGCGGCTGCGCCGGCGCGCATGACGGCTTGATCAAGCTCGCCGAGACGCTGAAGAGCCCGATCGTGCACGCGCTCGGCGGCAAGGAATATGTCGAATACGACAACCCCTATGACGTCGGCATGACCGGCTTCATCGGCTTTTCGTCCGGCTATGCCGCCATGCATGGCTGCGACGTGCTGCTGATGCTGGGCACCGATTTTCCCTACAAGCAGTTCTTCCCGACCGGCATCAACATCGCGCAGGTTGATATCCGCCCCGAAAATCTCGGCCGCCGCTGCAAGCTCGATCTCGGCATCGTCGGCGACGTCGGGGAGACCATCGCCGCGCTGCTGCCGAAGCTCCATGTGAAGACCGACCGCAAGCATCTCGATGCGAGCCTCGCGCATTACAAGGATGCCCGCGCCGGCCTCGACGATCTCGCCCGCGGCAAGCCGGGCTCGAGCCCGATCCATCCGCAATATCTGGCGCGCCTGCTCAGCGAGCAGGCGAGCGAGGATGCGGTGTTCACCGCCGATGTCGGCACGCCGACGATCTGGGCCGCGCGTTATCTGAAAATGAACGGCCGCCGCCGTCTGGTCGGCTCCTGGGTCCATGGCTCGATGGCCAATGCGATGGCGCATGCGATCGGGGCGCAGGCGGCGCAGCCCGGCCGGCAGGTGGTGTCGATGTCCGGCGACGGCGGCTTCGCCATGCTGATGGGGGATCTGATCACGCTGACCCAGGCCAAGCTGCCGGTGAAGGTCGTGATCTTCAACAACAGCGTGCTCGGCTTCGTCGCGCTGGAGATGAAGGCCGCCGGCTTCATCGAGACCGGGGTCGATCTGAAGAATCCGGATTTCGCGGCGATGGCCCGCGCCATGGGCATTCACGGCGTCAGGGTGGAGGATCCCGGCGAGCTCGAGGGTGCGATCCGCGACGTGCTCGCGCATGACGGCCCGGCCGTGCTCGACGTCGTGACCGCGACGCAGGAGCTGTCGATGCCGCCGACCATTACGCTGGAGCAGGTGAAGGGATTCAGCCTGTGGGTGCTGCGCGCGGTGATGAGCGGCCGCGGCGACGAGGTGGTCGATCTCGCCAAGACCAATCTCCTGCCGCGCTGATCGCGGTAACACGTCCGCCCTGGCTTGCGCGCAGGGCGGACGACGTCCGATACCGCCGATTACTGCTTCTGCTTGCCGTCCTTGTCGAACGACGAGACGTAGGCCCAGAGATTGTTGGCTTCGTTCTCGTTCTTGATCCCGGCGAAGGCCATCTTGGTCCCGGGGATCTTGGCCTTCGGATCCTTGATGTATTCGAGGAAGGTGGCCTTGTTCCAGGTGATGCCGGAATTCTTGTTGGCATCGGAATAATTGTAGTCCGGCGCGGAGCCGGAATGGCGGCCGTCGAGGCCGTTGAGCTCGGGGCCGACCTTGTTCTTGGCGCCTTCGCCGATGGCGTGGCAGGCGAGGCATTTGTTGAACGAGGTCTTGCCGGCGGCGGCATCCTGCGCCAGCGCGGAGGATGCGGAAGCCAGCGATGTGACGACCGCCAGCGCGCTCAAGGTCTTTAGGTTCATGGGGTTCTCTTCGTTTCGTCCCGGGAGGTAGTGATCGTTTGTGGCATGTCCGGCTTGGACAGGACAAGCCACGAAACTTTGACAGGTTTCGCGGCCGCCCGCTTGTCCGAGAGAGAACTCGCCATTGCGGGGTGGGGCAATCCGACCTTCGGCCGGTGCACTGAAACAGGTGCAGACGTGATTGATTTGTCGTAACAAATCGGCGAAGGGCAAAAGCCCAGCCGAGGGAACAACGATGTCCATCATGATGCCGGCGGCCGACCAGGCCGTCCTCGCTCGCCGCGCCGAAATCGTGGCCGCCTTGCGCGCAATCGTCCCGGGCGAGGGCGTGATCGACAGCGCCGCCGAGATGCTGGCCTATGAATCCGACGGCCTGACCGCCTATCGGCAGCCGCCGATGGTCGTGGTGCTGCCCGATACCACCGAGCAGGTGTCAAAGGTGCTCAAATATTGCCAGGGCCAAGGCATCAAGGTGGTGCCGCGCGGCTCCGGCACCTCGTTGTCCGGCGGCGCGCTGCCGCTTGCCGACGGCGTGCTGCTCGGGCTCGGCAAGTTCAAGCGGATTCGCGAGATCGACTTCGAGAACCGCGTCGTGGTCACCGAGCCCGGCGTCACCAACCTCGCGATCAGCCAGGCGGTCGCCCATGCCGGCTTCTACTACGCGCCCGATCCGTCGTCGCAGATCGCCTGCTCGATCGGCGGCAATGTCGCGGAAAATTCCGGCGGCGTGCACTGCCTGAAATACGGCATGACCACCAACAACGTGCTCGGCTGCGAGATCGTGCTGATGAGTGGCGAGATCCTGCGCATCGGCGGCAAGTCGGCCGAGAATGCCGGCTATGATTTGATGGGAATTATCACCGGCTCGGAAGGGCTGCTCGGCGTCATCACGGAGATCACGGTGCGCATCCTGCAGAAGCCGGAGACGGCGCGCGCGCTGATGGTCGGCTTCGCCGAGGTCGAGGCGGCCGGCGAATGCGTCGCCCGGATCATCGGTGCCGGCATCATCCCGGGCGGCATGGAGATGATGGACAAGCCCGCGATCCACGCCGCGGAGGCGTTCGTTCACGCCGGTTATCCGCTGGACGTCGAGGCGCTCTTGATCATCGAGCTCGACGGCCCCCAGGTCGAGGTCGACGAGCTGATCAAGCGGGTCGAGGCGATCGCGCAAGGCTGCGGCTCGACCTCCTGCCAGATCTCGACCTCGGAGGCCGAGCGCAACCTGTTCTGGGCCGGCCGCAAGGCGGCGTTCCCCGCGGTTGGGCGCATCTCGCCGGACTACCTCTGCATGGACGGCACCATCCCGCGCGGCGCCTTGCCGAGAGCCTTGGCGCGGATCCGCGACCTCTCCGAGAAATACGGCCTCGGCGTCGCCAACGTGTTCCACGCCGGCGACGGCAATCTGCACCCCTTGATCCTCTACGATGCCAACAAGCCGGGCGAGATCGAGAAGGCGGAGGCGTTCGGCGCCGACATCCTGCGCTGCTGCGTCGAGCTCGGCGGCGTGCTCACCGGCGAGCACGGCGTCGGCATCGAGAAGCGCGACCTGATGCCGGACATGTTCACCGAGATCGACCTCAACCAGCAGCAGCGGCTGAAATGCGCCTTCGATGCCGAGGGCCTGCTCAACCCCGGCAAGGTGTTTCCGACCCTGCACCGCTGCGCCGAACTCGGCCGCGTCCATGTCCACGCCGGCAAGCTGGCCTTCCCGGATATTCCGCGGTTCTAAAGCATGATCCGGAAAAGTGCGAAGCGGTTTTCCCTCGCGACAAACGCGGAACGCGTTTGCGCGGAGATCATGGTCAAACAAAGAGCTAAAGCGCGATGACGATTCAACCCGATCTCATCGCGCTTTAGTACCGTCTGAGTAGCCCCGACGCCGCGCCGCTATCGCCATAGGCGGCACAGGCCCCTTCCGGGTCTCTGATCAACGCCGCCCGGACTCGCTTGAAGGTCTTGCCGGCCGCTTCGGACACCTCGGGGCGGAATTTGCGCGGATCGTAGTCATTGCCGTCGTGAGCCTTGATGGCCGCGTCGAAGGCATTGATCATGGCCATCGCGGCGTCGGGGCTGCCGAGAAGTCTGGCGCCCGTCTGAACGCCGCCGGCACCATTGGCCTCATAGCCGGTGCATCGTTGTTCGAGCACCGCGGCTGCGGTCGCGAGCTGGTCGAGGAACGTCGCCTCGGCGTCGGTGAGCATGGCGGCACCCGCCTGTCCCGGCGCGATGATCGCGAGCAGCGCGATGGCTGTCAGTTTGATGTGCATCGTGGTGGTTTCTCCCGGCGGAGCCGCGATCAAATCAACGATTGCCGAATGACGATAACAAGCCCTGCTTCCACGGCATCAGGAGCCACGTCAGCTATTGGCCCCGAAGCTAACATGCGTGAGCGTGCGCCCAGGGCCACCAACGCGCGAGCGCCGGTCGATACAATTCGACGGATCGCCCTAGCCATTCGATAACCTTAACCGATGCTTGCCGCGGTGGCCGGCGCCCGCGCGTCGCTGCAATTACAGCGCGGACCCATTTACACGGCCTTAGACTGTTGCTCGGTATTTTCCGCAGATGCAAGTCTTCGGGAGCACATCGATGCCCAGCCTGGCCGATCAGCTGGCGCTTTCGCGCAATCGGCCCGCGGGTTTCGACTACATGCGGATCGCGCTGGCGGCGTCGATCATTGGCCTGCACAGCACGAACGTGACGCTCGGGCTCGGCCGCGCGCTGGAAATCCAGAGCACGCTGCGCATCGGCGTCGCGATGATCCTTGCGCTGTTCTTTGCCCTGAGCGGCTTCCTGGTGACCGCAAGCCTGCTCCGGTGCAAGAGCCTGATTTCCTTCCTCGGCCTGCGCGTGTTGCGGATCGGGCCGGCGCTCGCGGTCGAAACCACGCTGTCGGCAATCATCATCGGCTCGGTCTTCACCGAGCTGCCGTTGGCGCAATATGTCGCCGATCCGAAATTCCACGCCTATTTTCTCAATATCGTCGGCGACATTCATTACGAGCTGCCGGGCGTATTCCTGCACAATCCGCTGCCGGATCTGGTGAACGCCCAGCTCTGGACCGTGCAGTATGAGCTGTGGTGCTACGTCATCCTGGCGCTGCTCGCCGTGCTCACGATCTGCTTCAACCGGCTGGCGTTCCTGGGGTTCATGGTGATCGTCCAGATCGGGCTCATCGCCTACGACATCTACCGCTGGGACGAGGTGCCGATCCAGCTTCGCCCGCACCTTCTGGTGTTCTGCTTCCTTGCCGGCGTCGGCTTCTACCTCTGGCGCGACAAGGTGCCGTTCAACCGCACGCTGTGCCTGCTGGCGCTGGTGCTGTGCGCCGCCGGCATGGCGACCGGGCGCGGCGACGCGCTGGCTCCCGTGCCGGCCGCCTATGTCGCCTGCTATCTCGGCCTGATGAATCCGCGGCGGAGCTGGATCGTCTCGTCAGGCGATTACTCCTACGGGCTTTATCTCTACGGCTTCGTCATCCAGCAATGCGTCGCCACCTTCGGCCCGCCGGTCCAGCACTGGTATCTGAACCTCCTGATCAGCCTGCCGCTCGCCTTCGGCGTCGCCGTCGTGTCCTGGCATCTCGTCGAGAAACGCGCGCTTCGGCTCCGAACCCAGGTCGAGAGCCTCGAGGCGGCGGTGCTGTCGCGGATCTCGATCGTCGGCTTCTGGCGCAGGCCGCCCGAGCGGGCCGGCTTGCGCGCAACGCTCGGCAACAGCGGCGCGTCGATCTGACCCGCGCCGGCGGGAAGGACGAGCTTCGGTTCTGATTGAATCAGAACCGAAGCTCTCGCTTCTTGTCTTGACGCGTTTTCTTCACGCGAACCGGGTCCACTTCGCTCGAAAACGCTCTAGCATCCTCCCCGCCCCGCTTTCTTCACAGCAGCGCGTATTGCGACCGCTCGCGCTTGGCGAGCAGCGGCAGCGCCTGCTCCGCGATGTAGGTCTTGAAAGCCGCGCTGTCCTGGTGTGCCTTGAACGCGGCTTCGTCCTGGAACAATTCGTAGAACAGGAATTGCGCCGGATTATCCTTGCCGCGGCCGATCAGGAACAGCTTGGTGCCGGGGTCCTTCTGCGCCTCGGGCAGGAAGCCGTCGAGGATTTCCGCCACCTTGTCGGCCTGTCCCTCCTTGGCTTCCCATTGCGCCACAACCAGAAGGCCTGACGTGTTGATCGCGTCGCTGATGGTTCTCGTGCTCATCGCATAGTGCTTCATTGGCATTCCTCCATTGCTGTGCTCCGATCGAGCTTGCGATCCGGCCCAGGGCGAGACGCCGGCGATCGCCATGATCGCGAACGAGCCGATGGCCGATCGTCGGGTGAGGATCATCGTCGTGGTCGAAACTTCCGAACGTTTCATGTTCGCCTCCAGATGATTCGCGCCAACCGTCCTGCCGGCCGAACCGCAACGCGAGAGGTAGTGGATCGTTCGGCGAACCGAGTTCGGCGATGATCGAAATGTCGATGTTGTGAAAACAGTTCGGCAATGATCGAAGTGTTGCAGCAGAGACCGCACGACGCGATTTTCCCGATATCGGCGCTTGCCACGCTGCGACGCATGGAAGCATCGCGCTAACGGCGGCTTAAGTCGCCTGTCGTACAGTTCCGGCATGGTCAAGGTCACAGACATCGGAGGCCTCGAAGGGCGTATGTGCGGTCATCTGGCGGCCAGCCTCTGCGCATTCTTTGCCGGACCCGGCTGCGATGGTGCCGGCCAGAAAGGCGGCTTCATCGCGCGCACCTGCCCGAGCGACTGGGTGGCCGCCGAGCAGGCGCTGCTCGACGTCGGCGTGATGCATGTCGAGCCGGTCGGAGCCGACGACGCCGTGACAAGGGCCGTGTTTTCGATGAATGCGGCAGAGATGCCGGATTTCCTCGCTGCTTCGATTGGCGACGGCGACCCGCGTATCGTGCAAATCGTGCAGTCCTTTGTCGCCATCGCCTGCGGCGGCTACAGCCGGGACGTCCTGTCGGACCAGCGCGACTGGTTCGAACCTCCTCCCGGATACGCGACGGCGATGAAGTGGCTCGCACGCCACGGATACGCCGAACGGGAGCAGCACGCGTTCCGCTGGACCGACAGGATCGGGCCGGCGATGCGCGCCAGCCAGATATGGAACGATCAAGACCGATCCGTCGAGGCAAGCGAACGCATCGAGCGCGATGCCGAGTGTGAGCTGATCTGGTCGACCATGCCGGACACGCTCAAGCGGGGGGTCAAATCAGGCCGGGTCAGCTTCTTCGATTTGGTCAAGGCGCTGGCGCTCGGATGGAGGGACGGCCGGTGGCGCGCCCACAGAGGTGACGAGCCCTTCGAACTCTCGGGCCAAACTCTCCTGGCGCGGCGAATTTTTGAGCTGGCGGGACGTTCCGAGTAGGGCAGCCTGACCGCGGTTTCCATGCCTGCCGGATGGCGCCAAGCCCCGGCCGCCGGGCCCTTCCGTCGGGATTACGAGGTCGGCTTGCCGCATTCAGACGTTCGTTCGGTGCGCATTTGATTTCGGCGCGAAATTTCGTTACCGCCTAGCGTGTGGATACGCTCAAGGTCAGAGACGCAAAAGACGTCGAGGAAGTGGTGCGCGCGGCGGTTGCCAGCGAGCAGCCGCTTGAGGTCATTGGACATGGATCGAAGCGCGCCATCGGCCATCCGATGGCGACCAATGCGCTGCTCGACGTCTCGGCGCTGAATGCGGTCACCTCCTATGAGCCGAACGAACTGATCATCACCGTGCAGGCCGGCGCGCCGCTCGCCGACGTGCAATCCCTGATCGACGCCAAGAACCAGCAATTCGCCTTCGAGCCGATGGACACGTCTGTGCTGCTCGGCACCGCGGGCGCCGGCACGGTCGGCGGCATGATCGGCGCCGGACTGGCCGGTCCCCGCCGCATCAAGGCCGGTGGTATCAGGGATCATCTGCTCGGGGCGCACGCGGTGTCCGGGTTTGGCGACAGCTTCAAGACCGGCGGGCGGGTGGTGAAGAACGTCACCGGCTACGATCTCTGCAAGCTGCTGACCGGTTCCTGGGGCACGCTCGCGGTCATGACCGAGGTCACGCTTAAGGTCATGCCGAAGCCGGAAGCCGAGCGGACGCTGCTGCTGCGCGGGCTCGACGACGTCACCGCCAACAAGGCGATGACGGCGGCGCTGGGTTCGCCCTTCGACGTCTCCGGCGCCGCGCATCTTCCGGGTTCGGCGTTGCGGACCGGGGGCGGTGCGCTCGCCGGCCTCGCAGCCTCAGGCCATCCGGTCACGCTGGTGCGGCTGGAGGGGATTTCGGCGTCGGCGGCACATCGGGCGGCCTCGCTGAGCCAGACGCTCTCGTCCTATGGAACGGTCGACAGCCTCGCCGACGATGCGTCGGCCGCAATCTGGAGCGCGCTGCGCGACGTGGTGCCGTTCGCGGCGAACGGCGCGCTCGCAGCCTGGCCGGTGTGGCGTATCGTTTGCCCGCCGGCCTCTGGCGGCGCGCTGGGCCAGGCGTTGTCGCGCGCCACCGGCGGCGACGTGATCTACGACTGGGGCGGGGGGCTGATCTGGGCCGCGCTGCCGTCGGGCGCCGACGCCCAGGCCGCGCTGGTCCGCGGCCAGGTCGAGGCCATCGGCGGACACGCCACCCTGATCCGCGCCGCCGAGGATGTACGCCGGGCGGTCGATGTGTTCCAGCCGCAGGCGGCCGGGCTTGCCGCGCTCGGTGAACGGGTCCGGGCGAGCTTCGATCCTAGGTCCGTCCTCAACCGCGGCCGGATGATGCGAGGCGGGGCTGCATGAAGACCGAGTTTTCCCTGGCGCAGCTCGCCGATCCCGACATCAAGGAAGCCGACAAGATCCTGCGCGCCTGCGTGCATTGCGGCTTCTGCACCGCGACCTGCCCGACCTATGTGCTGCTCGGCGACGAGCTCGATAGCCCGCGCGGCCGTATCTACCTGATCAAGGAGATGCTGGAGAAGGACAAGCCGCCGACGGCCGACGTGGTCAAGCATATCGACCGCTGCCTGTCGTGCCTCGCCTGCATGACGACCTGTCCGTCGGGCGTGAACTATATGCACCTCGTCGACCAGGCCCGGGTCCGGATCGAGCGGGATTACCAGAGACCGCTGACCGAGCGGCTGCTGCGGTGGGTACTCGCCCTCGTGCTGCCGCGGCCGGGCCTATTCCGGATCAGCATGATCCTGGCCGGGCTCGCCCGTCCGTTCGCCGCATTGCTGCCGACGCCATCGGTCGGTGCGTCGAGCCCGGGTCTGCTGCGGCGGATCAAGGCGATGCTGGCGCTTGCGCCGCGCGGCCTGCCGCAACCGGGGCCGGCTGCGGGAACCGTGTTTGCGCCGATCGGCCGGCGGCGCGGCCGGGTCGCGCTGCTGCAGGGCTGCGCCCAGCAGGTGCTGGCGCCACGCATCAATCAGGCCGCGATCAATGTCCTGACCAGGCACGGCGTCGAGGTGGTGCTGGTCAAGGACGAGCAATGCTGCGGCGCGTTGACCCATCACATGGGACAGGACGGCGACGCGCTGGCGCGCGCGCGGGCCAACATCACAGTGTGGCAAAGGGAAGCGGACCAGAACGGGCTCGACGCCATCCTGGTGACGACCTCGGGCTGTGGGACAGTTGTCAAAGACTACGGCTACCTGCTGCGCGAGGACAAAACATTCGCGGAGCCGGCCAAGCGAATCTCGGCGCGGGCAAAGGATATCACCGAGTATCTCGCTGGCCTCGAGCTCGCGCCTTCAACACAGAAAGGCGACGTCACCGTCGCCTATCACTCCGCTTGTTCGTTGCAGCATGGACAGAAAATCACTCAACTTCCGAAAGAATTGCTTTCCAAGAATGGATTCGTGGTGAAAGATGTGCCCGAGAGCCATTTGTGTTGCGGTTCGGCGGGGACCTACAACATTCTCCAGCCCGACATTGCGAGCAGATTGCGCGATCGCAAGGTCGCCAATATTGCGCTTGTCAAACCGGACATGATCGCTGCGGGCAATATTGGCTGCATGGTTCAGATTGCCGGCGGTACGTCAGTTCCTGTGGTGCACACGATTGAGCTTCTCGATTGGGCGACAGGAGGTCCCCGGCCAGGATTGAATTGATCGACTGCCACTCGAGCATGATCCGGACCTCAGCCTTGCCCTGACGCAACGTGAAGGACCGGCGCTTCCTTGCCACAGACGCGAAGCGATCGCGCGGCCATCATGCCCGACAAGCGAAGTGGAGGGTGCCTCTCTTCGAGGTGCAGCCAACGTCCGGCAAGCGATCACTTCAATGCGCCCGGTGGACTCAGATAGCGGCAACAGGAGGACCACGATGGCGAAGTCGAAGAAGGCGAAGAAAAGCAAGAAGGCCAAAAAGGCCAAGAAGGTGGTAGCGGCGAAGAAGAGGTCCGCGAAGAAGTCGGCCAAGAAGGCTGCGAAGAAATCCGCCAAGAAGGCTGCAAAGAAATCGGCGAAGAAGTCGGCCAAGAAAGCTGCAAAGAAAACGGCAAAGAAAGCCGCCAAGAAGGCTGCGCCGAAGAAGGCCGCCAAGAGGGCTGCCAAGAAAGCCGCCGCCAAGAAGAGCGCGCCGAAGAAGGCCGCTGCTCCGAAGAAGGCTGCCGCGCCGAAGCCGGCGGCTCCGGTCGCGGCACCTCCGGCGCCCGAGCCCGCGCCGCAGCCGGCGCCGAGCTGGGCCACACCGAGCCACGAACCGGCGCCGGGCTGGATTGCCGGATCGGCCGACGGGGGCGAGCACCACTAGAGCGTTTTCGAGCGAAGTGGGCACCGGTTCGCGTGAAGAAAACGCGTCAAAACAAGAATCTAGAGCTTCGGTTCTGATTCAATCAGAACCGAAAATGCTCTAGTGTCCTGAACCAAAAGTTCATGGCATTTTATGCCTTGGCGGGCAGATTGTAAGCGCAGAAGCGTTCGATTGAGCCGAGAATGTCGTCAGCTGATTTGGTCCATCGGAACGGCATTGGGTCAGCGTTGTGATGGTCGATGAAGGAGGCAATCTCGGCCCGTAGCGCCGCCACACTGCGATAGATGCCGCGCCTAATCTTACGCTCGGTGATGAGTGCAAAGAAGCGTTCGACCTGATTGAGCCAGGATGAACTGGTTGGCGTCAGGTGGACGTGCCAGCGCGGCCTCTTTGCCAGCCAGTTGCGGATCAACGGCGTCTTGTGGGTTGCGTAATTGTCCATGACGAGGTGGACGTCCAGATCGTCTGGAACCGCAGCTTCGATCTCATCGAGAAACTTGCGGAACTCTTTGGCACGATGGCGTCCATAGCATTTGCCAATGACCCGGCCGGTTGCGACGTCGAGGGCGGCAAACAGCGAGGTGACGCCATGGCGTTTGTAGTCGTGACTACGGCGCGCCGGCTGGCCAGGTCGCATGGGCAGCATGGGCTGGCTGCGATCCAGCGCCTGGATTTGCGACTTCTCATCGACACACAGTACGATGGCGCGCTCGGGCGGAGCTACGTAAAGGCCGACGATGTCGCGAACCTTGGCGACAAAGTCGGGGTCGGTTGAGAGCTTGAAGGTCTCCAACCGATGCGGCTGCAAGCCGAAAGCGCGCCATATACGCTGTACTGTTGAGACTGACAGCCCGCTGGCCCGCGCCATGCTGCGCGAACTCCAGTGGGTGGCCCCGGGAGGCTGGGTCTCAAGGGTGCGAACGATCACCGCCTCGATCCGGGCATCCTCAATCGTGCGTGGCGTCCCCGATCGCGGCTCGTCCCAAAGACCTTCAAGCCGATGCTCGGAGAACCGCCGCCGCCATTTGCCGACCGTGTCGGGATCGACAGCCAAACGGGCCGCCACGACCTTGCTCTGCTCGCCCTCAGCACAGGCCAGGACGATCCGAGCCCGCAGCGCCAACGCCTGAGCAGTGCTTCGACGCGACGCCAACGATGTCAACTCAGCACGTTCCACCTCATCAAGCTCCAGCGGAGCAAAGCGCCGACCCATCGCCAATCCTCCCCAAATCAGGAGAGTCCGCTATCATCGAGTCGATTTGGAGTCCGCCGAACTTTTGATTCAGGACACTAGGCCGCTGCCACATTGCCGAGGTTCAACTGATCGAAGCCGCAGCGCGCAACGCTGCGGCTTCTTCCGTAGGTGCGACGACAATCCGTGCTTTTACGGGCACGGCGATTCGCACCGAACGCTCTCGCGCCGAGCCGACTGTTGCCGTTTCCCTGTCCGAATGACCCGTTCAACCGGTGCGGGAGCAGCAGTCTTGTGGTGCAAATGCAACACCCGCAAGTCAACATGCGGCAAGATGGCTAGAACGCCTAAAAAGGCGGCACATGCATGTCTTTTTGGCTTCACGGTACCGTGCACGGGCCTCAGATTGATCCACGCGATTTAGTTGCAGTCCGTTAGCGCGCGCCCTGGGGGGCCACCGGAGCTGGGCTGTCTGGAAAAGTTAGATGGGGATCGTCATGAAGAAACTGGCTTTGTTAGCAACGGCGCTAGCAATGATTTCGAGCTCGGCAATGGCAGCTGACATGGCGGTGAAGGCCGTCAAGGCGCCGCCGCCGGCTCCGTTCGACCCGTGGGACATCGCCTTTGGCGCCGGCATCATGAGCGACTACATCTTCCGCGGCGTCACCCAGTCCAACCACAATCCGTCGGTCACCGCCTATTTCGAGCCGCGCTACAACGTCAGCAAGGACCTGCAGCTGTACGTCGGTACGTCGACCGAAAGCATCTCCTTCGCCAACCGCGCCGCGGCTGAAGTCGACGTCTACGGCGGTATCCGCCCGACCTTCGGCGCCTTCGCCTTCGACATCGGTGTCTGGGGTTACCTGTATCCGGGTGGAACCTGCTATTACGGCGGCGGTGCCGTGGCCGACTTCGCCGGCAATCCGCTGAGCGCCGATTGCCAGGCCAACACCCTCACCAACCTCGCGGTCATGAAGAAGGACGTCTCGTTCTTCGAAGTCTATGGCAAGGCGACCTGGACCATCAACGACAACTGGGCGTTCACCATCAACGAATACTACTCGCCGAACTTCCTCAACACCGGCGCCTGGGGCAACTACTCCTCGATCATCGGCAAGTACACTGCGCCGAGCACCGTGTTCGGCAGCAGTGGCGTCGGCATGTATGTGTCGGGCGAGTTCGGCCGGCAGTGGCTCGGCACCTCGGACAGCTTCTACGGCGTCCCGGCGTTCCCGAACGGCATCAAGTATGCCGACTACAACACCTGGAACATCGGCATCGGCTTCACCTACAAGGTGTTCACGCTCGATCTGCGCTACTCCGACACCGACATGTCGAAGGGTGATTGCAGCGCCTTCACCAGCGACTTCACCGCGGGCGGAACCACTGCCGTCACCCCGATCAATCCGGGTGGCACGAGCTCCAACTGGTGCGGCGCGGCCGGCATCGCCAAGCTCTCGGTTGACCTGACCGCGATGTCCAACCTGAAGTAATCACTCCTTCGGGAGATCGAGGGGCGGCAGAGCAATCTGCCGCCCCTTTTTGTTTTGGCCGGCCAGGTCTGATCGGCACAGGGGACAATAACGAAGGCGCTCGCAAGACCTGTGGGCTGCCGCTGGAGTAAGCCGCAATCCGTGGCCGCGGCTGACCCATGATGCCGCTACGACGCGGCAACCTTGACCGCGTCGCGCAGGGTGAAGCGGTCGCCGTCACGGACCAGCGTGACATTGCGCTGATGGAAGGTGTCGAGCGTCGAGCGGTGGCCGATCGAAACCACCGTGGTACCGGGCAGCTTCTCGGCAACCAGCCTGTACAGCGCGGCTTCCGACGGCTCGTCGAGCGAGGCCGTCGCCTCGTCCAGGAACAGGAACTGCGGCGCATGCAGCAGCGCCCGCGCGATGCCGAGCCGCTGCTGCTCGCCGAGCGACAGCATCCGGTTCCAGTGCGCCTGTTCCTCGAGCCGCGACGCTAGCTGCGGCAGCCCGACGGCGGTGAGGACCTCGCGGACCCGTCCCGCATCGAATTGCGTGGCCTCGCCCGGATAGACGACGGCGTCATGCAGCGAGCCGATCGGCAGATAGGGACGTTGCGGCAGCATCATCAGGCTGGCATTGGCCGGGATCTCGACCGCGCCATCGCCGAACGGCCAGATCCCGGCGATCGCGCGGAACAGTGTCGACTTGCCGGCGCCGGAGGGGCCGGTCATGAGCGTGCGCTCGCCCTTGCGGAAGCCGAACCGGTCCGCGTTCAGCAGCGGCGTGCCGTCCGGCAGCCGCAGCACCAGATCCTGCAGGCTGACGGCGCCGCCGCCTGGCGTCGCCGTGACATGAATTCGATCATCGCGCTTGGCAAGGTTCGATGCCGTCGCGATCCCTGCCTCGAATCCATCAAGGCGGTTCACCACGGCCTGCCATTCGGCCAGTTGACGATAGATGGTGACGAAGTACGAAAACGCGCCCTGAACGTTCGAAAACGCCGATGCGGTCTGCATCATGCCGCCGAGCTGGATCTTTTGCGCAAAGTAGGCCGGCGCCACCAGCACATAGGGGAAGATCACCGAGGCCTGATTATAGCTCGCCGTGAACGCGGTGATTTTCTTGGTCCGGTTCATGAGGGCGATCCAGTTCTCCACCACGCGTCCGAAGCGAACGCGCAGGCGCTCGCGCTCGGCCGGTTCGCCCTGAAGCAGCGCGATCTGCTCGGAATTCTCCCGTACGCGCACCAGGTTGAAGCGGAAATCGGCTTCATATTGCTGCTGCTTGAAATCGATGCCGACCAGCGGCCAGCCGATCAGATGGGTCAGCAAGGTGCCGAGCACCGAATAGATCAGCGCGCACCAGACAAGGTAGCCGGGAACTGAATATTCCGTACCGAACAAATGCAGCGGTGCCTCATTGGAAAGGCCCCACAGCAGGGTGAGAAAAGACGCCAGCGTGACGACCGAGCTCAACAGGCCGAGGCCGAGCGTGAGCGTGCGATCGACGAACAATTTGACGTCGTCGGTCATGCGCTGGTCGGGGTTGTCGGCCGCGTCGCCCTGCAGCTGCATCCTGTAGTGATTGGCCTGATGCAGCCAGTCCCCGAGATAGTGTGTGGTCATCCATTGCCGCCAGCGGATCTGCAGCCATTGATTGAGGTAGAGCTGGTAGACCGCCAGCAGGATGAAGAACGCGACGACGACGCAGAAATAGATGATCTCGCTGACGAAGGAATCCCAATTGCGTTCCTGCAGCGCGTTGTAGAAGCGGTTGTTCCACTGCGTGATCAGAACGTTGATGCCCACGATCGCCAGTTCGATCGCGATGACCGCCGCAAGCAGCCCCCGGCCGGCCCATTTGTCCTCGGAGTTGAAATAAGGCGAGGCGATGCGCCACACCGTCGCGAGCGTCGAGCGAATGTTGTTCACAGATTATCGTCTCCGGGGAAGGGGCCGCAAAGGCCTGAAGAATCGGGACAATCGGGGTAGTCCTCGACTAAAGTCGTAGTTCTGGCATGCAAGCGTTGGCTTGTCCCGGCAATCGAGTCAATCCTAGCATGAGGACAACGGCGAGGGGCGGGGGACCTTCGATTTTTCGCGAGGATGTGAGCGATCCTTACCGATCGTTCATTCGCGAGCCGGGGCTGCAGATTTTCCGACGGACTCCCGCAATCGCACCAGTCGCGCCTGCCCGCATGCAGGCCGGCGCGCTGCATAATAATGTGGGAAGGATCCCGAGATGAACACCTGGAATCAAATCTACAACCCGCTGGGCAATGCGGCGCTGTCGACGGTCGCGGCCGCCATTCCCGTGGTCACGCTGCTGGTGCTGATCGCCAGCGGCAAGGTGAAGGCGCACATTGCGGCCATCATCGCCGTGATCGTGACCAACCTGATCACGATCTTCGTCTTCACCATGCCGGCCAACATGTCGATCCGCGCCACCCTGCTCGGCGTGATCACCGGGTTCTTCCCGATCGGCTGGATCGTGCTCAACGTCATCTTCCTCTACCAGGTCACGGTGAGGTGCGGGAAGTTCGAGCTGCTCAAGCGCGCGGTCGGCGGCGTCACCGAGGACCGGCGGTTGCAGCTGCTGTTGATCGCGTTCTCGTTCGGCGCCTTCTTCGAGGGCGCCTCCGGGTTCGGCACGCCGGTCGCGATCACCGGCGCGGTGCTGATCGGGCTCGGCTTCTCGCCGCTCGCCGCGTCCGGCCTGTCGCTGATCGCCAACACGGCACCCGTTGCCTACGGTGCGCTCGGCACGCCGATCCAGGGCCTCGCCTCGGTCACCGGGCTCGACCCCTACATCCTCGGCGCGATGGTCGGCCGGCAGCTGCCGCTGTTCTCGCTGATCGTACCGTTCTGGGTGGTGTGGGCGTTTGCCGGCTGGCGCGGCATGAAGGAGGTGTGGCCGGCGATCCTGGTCACCGGCGTGTCGTTTGCGGTCCCGCAATTCGTGATCTCGAACTACATCAATCCCTGGATCGTCGACATCGGCGCCTCGCTGATCTCGATGGGCGCCCTGATCCTGTTCCTGAAGGTCTGGCAGCCGCGGCAGCTCTGGCTGTCGCCGGCGCTGCGCGGCCGCGATGAATCGGCGGCGACGATGGCCGCCGCACCTCCGCTCGACAAGACGCCGCTGACCCAGGGCGAAATGTGGAGCGCGCTGCTGCCGTGGATCATCGTCTGCATCCTGATGCTGATCTGGGGCAACGGTGCCTTCAAGGCCTGGGCGAACGCCAACTTCGTCTGGAACTATCCGGTCCCCGAGCTCGACAAGCTGATCTTCAAGGTGCCGCCGGTGGCCGCCAAGCCGACGCCGGAAGGCGCCGTGTTCGGCTTCACCTATCTGTCGTTCACCGGCACCGGCATGCTGATCGCCGCGATTATCTCGGGTCTGTTGATGGGCTTCTCGCCGCTCAAGCTGATCGCCGAGTATGGCCGCACCATCCGCATCTGCGCGATCTCGCTGATCACGATCTCGGCGATGCTGGCGATCGGCACGCTGACCCGGCTGTCCGGCGTCGACGCCACGCTCGGCCTCGCCTTCGCGGCGACCGGCGTGCTCTATCCCTTCTTCGGCACCTTGCTCGGCTGGCTGGGCGTGGCGCTGACCGGATCGGATACCGCGTCGAACGTGCTGTTCGGCAATCTGCAGAAGATCACCTCCGAGCAGCTCGGCCTGTCGCCGATCCTGATGGCGGCGGCGAACTCCTCGGGCGGCGTGATGGGCAAGATGATCGACGCGCAATCGATCGTGGTCGCCTCGACCGCGACCAACTGGTACGGCCACGAGGGCTCGATCCTGCGCTACGTGTTCCTGCATTCGATCGTGCTGGCGTGTCTGGTCGGTTTGTTCGTGACCCTGCAGGCCTATGTCTATCCGTTCACGATGCTGGTGCTGAAATAGCGCCACGACGCATTTGGCGAACCAGGAATCCCCGCGAGCGGACAGCTCGCGGGGATTTGCTTTTCCAGCACATTTTCCGGCAATGCCAATCTGGCCAATCGCGCTCTGCTCCCATAGAAGGGGCCGCAGTTGCGCGTCGCATTTCGAGGATTGGCATGATTTCGATGAGGCGAGGTTTGAACGGCGGCATCGCCGCGTTGGCGCTGGTTGCCGCGGCTCTCGGCGCGGGGCCGGCGCGGGCCGAGGAGGAGTTCCCGTTCGGCTTCGTCATGACGCTCGACGCCGCGCGCATGCCGGGCTCCAAGCGGATTCCCTCGATCGAGGTCGGCGACAATGGCGAGGTGATCCTCGAGCTGTGGTGCGACGGCGGCAAGGGCCAGTTTTCGGTGGCCGGCAACACCATCGTCTTCGTTCCCGGCGCGATGGAGAACCGCAGCTGCACGCCGGAGCGGGCGCAGGCGGACAAGGATCTGCTGGCGGCGCTCGGCGACATGACGGGCTGGCGGCGGCACGGTGACGAGGTGACCTTCACCGGCAGCAAGTCGCTGCGTTTCGTGATCAACAGCAACTAAAAGCGTTAAGCGAAGCGAACGGCGGTTCGCGTCAAGGAAACGCGTCAAGACAAAACGCTCAGGGCGTTGCGATCAGTCCGCTTGCGGTGGCGACGATCCAGCGGTTGCCCCAGCGCACGATGGAATCGACCCGTCCCAGGCCGGGCACGACGTCGCCGCGCGCGGCCATCTTGACGCCTTCGGGCCCCTCGAGCACGGCGGTGCCGTCGCGGACTTCGACCACCGACCAGCCCGGGATGGTGCTCGGCCGCGTCTCCGGCGCCGCCGCCGGCGCCTGCTTCGGCCCCAATGCGGCGGCCTGTGCATTCAAGGTCGTCGGCGCGGCGCCCAAGGCGAGCGGACGCGGGCTTGCCGGCGCGGTCCTCGGAATGCTGCCGGTGACGACGGGGTCGGCGTTGGACGCAGCCCGGCGTGGGCCCTCGTTCTTTCGGCTCGGCGCCACCTCCGCAATGTGCGGGACCGGCGCTTCCTTCTGGGCTACCGGCACCGGGGCGGGAGCTGCAAGGTCGTGCCAGTTGGCTCCGCCGGTCCATCCCAGCACGAAGCTTGCGGCGAGTGCGGTCGCTGCCAAGAGCGCGGTGCCGATGCGGTCGGCAAACGGCTCCCGCAGCAGCAGGGCGGCGTCGTGGTTCTCGCCGGTGACATCCCAGAGGTCCGCCGTCTGTGCCGGCGAATGACCCTCCGTCACATCCGTCGGCCAGATGCTCGCAGCGTTGATCGGCTCGCGGTCTTGCATGGCGTGACCTGTGTTCGATGGCGCGAAGCATGATCCTCGAAACTAAATCGAGCCTTAATTTTCGGTGACCGAACTGCGGCGGCACGAAGTCTTTTGGTCGCAGGCCCCCGTAGATGCCCGGGTATCTTCCGCACCAGCGGTCGTTTCCGGACGTCGTCCCCGCAAAGCGGCTAGGGGATGCACACATCTGGTGCGACGGATTGACTCGGGTCAGAGATTGGGGATTCCAGAATCGGGGGTCTCGGTGACTTCTATTACGGCACTTCGGCTTGGGCGGAGGTGCCAGCATGTTGTCGCGGATTGACTGGACGTTGGGCCGGTTCGAGGATGGTCGTCTCGATAAAGGGGGGCGGCGCTCATCGGACGCATGGTCGCGGGCAAGGATGTATGCCTTCGGCGGCTTTCCAAGGGAGACCGCGCGCTGGAGGTGCGGTTCAACCGCTTTCTCGGTAACTCCAAGGTGACGAAGGAGCGCATCATCGAAAGCTGGAGCGAAAGCACGGCTGCGGCGGTTACAGGCCGCCATGTTTTGGCGATCCAGGACACCAGCGAGATCCACTTCAACACCACGCCGCAACGCCGGCGCGGGCTCGGGGAGATCGGCAAGGGCAATCACCACGGCGTGCTGCTGCACCCGATGCTGGCGGTGGATGCGGACAATGGCACCTGCCTGGGACTTTTGAGCGGCGAGGTGTGGACGCGTGAAGGCCCTCGGAGCGTCTCGCATGACAGCCGCGACCTGTCGGACAAGGAATCGCAGCGCTGGATTGCCACCGCCCTTGCGGCCAAGCCGCTGCTTACCGGTGCTGCAATGGTGACCCTGCTTGGTGACCGCGAGAGCGACATCTTTGCTCTTTATGCCAGCGCAGCCGAGCAAGACTACCGCGTGATCGCCCGCAGCATGCATGATCGCAAGCTGGCCGACACGACGGGTTTGTATGCGGCGATCGACGCCATGACGGCGGTAGAGCGTCGCATCATCGAGTTGCCTGCGCGTGCGGGGCGGCCTGCACGTCCGATGGACCTCGAACTTCGCTTCGGCGCAATCGAGCTGGCCCGGCCGCAAAGCAAGTTCCTGCGCCATTTGCCGAAAAGCCTGCATCTGGCCATCGTTGACGTCCGCGAGATCAATGCCGATCCCAACGTCGAGCCGTTGCACTGGCGTCTTCTCACCTCTCACGAGGTCACCAGTTCAGACGATGCCTGGCGCATTGTCGCCTGGTACAAGCAGCGCTGGATCATCGAGCAGTTCTTCCGCGTCCTCAAGACGCAGGGCTTCAAGCTCGAGGATAGCCAGATCGGCACCGCCGGCCGGCTTCTCAAATTGGTTGCCATCGCTGCCAAGGCCGCGATCATCACCATCCAGCTCCTGCAAGCGCGCAACGGGAGCCAGCAGTCGCTTCACGTTGCCTTCAATCCCAGCGAGATCGATGCGTTGACCGCCCTCAATCAGCAGCTTGAAGCCAGGAACAGACGACTGAAGAACCCGCATCCGTCCGATCGTCTTGCCTGGGCGGCCTGGATTATCGGCCGCATTGGAGGATGGGACGGCTATCCGTCCTCCAAGCCACCAGGCCCCATCACCTTCAAAAACGGTCTCGATTACTTCCGCGCCGTCGCTCTCGGATGGAGCCTCAGAAATGTGTGCATGCCCTAGCGCAAAGCGGGTCGTCGCGGCGCGCGGGCGGGGCTATAGCGGTCGCATGCTCGATTTCGCCGCACAATATGCAGCCTTTCAGCGCCGCGACCCGGCCTGGGACGGCGTCGTGTTCGTCGCGGTCAAGACCACGGGCGTGTATTGCCGCCCTGTCTGCCGGGCGCGCACGCCGCTCGCGCGCAACGTGCGGTTCTATGGCAGCGCGGCGTCGGCCGAGCGTGCTGGCTTCAGGCCCTGCCTGCGCTGCCGTCCCGAGGCGGCGCCGTTCTGCCCGGCCTGGAAAGGCACCAGGACCACGGTCGAGCGCGCCCTGGCGCTGATCGAGGAGGGCGCGCTCGACCGCGGCAATGTCGAGGCGTTGGCGGGGCGGCTCGGCGTCGGCGCGCGGCACCTGTCGCGTCTGTTCGCCGAGCATCTCGATGCCTCGCCGCTCCAGGTCGCGCTGTCGCTGCGCGTGCAGCGCGCAAAGCGCCTGATCGACGGCAGCGACCTGCCGCTTGCGTTGGTGGCGCAGCATGCCGGCTTTTCCAGCGCGCGGCGCATGAATGCCGCATTCGCAAAACTCTACGGCCGCTCCGCCGCGTCGCTGCGGGGCAAGCGGCCAGCCGTCACGATGCAATAAACCCCGATGGAGATCGGCAATGACCAAGAGCTACGGCACCGTCAGTGCGGAACAGAAGCTTAAGATGAGCGGCCTCGCATTCGTGCAGGGTCTCGCCAGCGGCGCATTGCCGCTCAACACCATCGCACGGACACTCGGTTATGACGTCACCGAGGCCGAGCGCGGCCGCGTCGTCGTCACGCTGGTGCCGACCGACGCGCATCTCAATCCGGCGGGCACCGTGCATGGCGGCCTCACCGCGACGCTGCTCGACAGCTGCATGGGGCTTGCGGTGCAGTCGACGCTCGATGCCGGCACCAGCCAGACCACGCTCGAGTTCAAGATCTCGCTAGTGCGTCCGATCACGCCCGACACCGGTCCGATCAGGGCGGAAGGCAATGTGCTCAATTGCGGCCGTCGCATCGGCACCGCCGAAGGCAGGGTCACCGACGAGCAGGGCCGGCTGCTCGCCCACGGCACGACGACGTGCCTGATCTTCCCGTCTTGACGCAAATTGCGGCGGCAAGACCGCGCCGGCACTGCATCGGGAGATGCGATGCCGGCGCAGCAATATTGGAATGCCTCCGGCAAGCCTGCGGCTTAGAGACCTTCAAGTTCACCGCGCCGATCGATTGCGTTACCCGAACGCGCATCAAGCGCGTTCGGGTAGTCATGATGCGATCGTCGATGGAGCCATGCTCCGGCCGTGCTCAGCGCGGCCCCTCCGGATATCCCGGCATGTTGTTCCAGCCGGCGGGCAGCTCGCCGCCCGGCCGCGACGCGGCTCCGTCGCTTTCGGGCAAACGAATGAGGCCGAGCTGCAGCATGGCGGTGATCGCATCTTCCTGTCCGAGCTCTTCGGCGATCCGTCCGTCCTGCACGCGCAGCACGGTGGTGCCGGCGAACGTCATCTTGCGGCCGGAGGCCGCGGGAAGTGAGCCGAGGCGGAAGTCGCTGAACGCAGGTCCCGTGTGCGTACCGCCGCCTTCCCAGCGGCCGACGACGAGATCACCTTCCGCGACGAGATCGCCGACGCCCCAGAAATTGAGATCCGGAAAGGCTTCGCGAAATTCGGTCATGAACTGCGTGACCGCGGCGCGGCCCTTCTTCGGTTCGTGCATCGGGTAGTGCACGACAATGTCTGCTGTGGCGAGCTCGTTGATGATGCGCGGATTCCAGGGGTTGCCCCAGAACTCCTTGAACCACCGGCCTACGACGTTCTTGTTTTCCTCTGACATCTCTTCGTCTCCATTTGCGCGTTGCCGGTATCGCGACCGGCGCTCTCTCGATGCGCGCAGTGAACATTTGGAGGCGTGTCTCGCACCACCCGATTTCAGATCGGGCGAGCGATCGAGTTTCAGACGAGATTCCGCTGTGTCGATATGGCGCTTAGCACCGCTTCTCGAGCGTCGTCGCGGAATCGGGAAGCGGGTGGCTCGCGGAAGACGAATGCGAGAATCTGATTGCGATGAACGCAGGAGAACATCATGCGCAACTTCGATGCGATCGCCGCGCTGCGTGGCGACGGACTTCGTCCCGAGCTGCGGGCGCTGCTCGATCGTGCCGCGATCGAGCCTCGTTCCGAATTGTTCGTCAGAAGCGACGGGATGCTTCAGTCCGGTCCGGACGCCACCCCGAAGGCGGTGCGCGACAACGTCGTGCCGCTGAAGACGCAGGCGGCTTAACTCAGGACAGCGGCGGCCTTACCGCCACACCGACTTGTCGGCGTCCCAGCGCTGGCCCTTGAACTCCTTGAGCAGCGCGTCGATCGCGCCGTTGTCGTCCCTGGTCTCGCTGCCTTCCTCGTCGCTGCTGGAATCGTCGGAAAGATTGAGCTTGGCGCCGGCGCTGTCGTCCGATGTCGAGACGGTGGGGCTCGAGACCCACAGCATCAGCCGGTCAGAGCTTCCGGGCTTGTCGGGTGAGACCAGGGCAGTGATCTCGTAATTCTGGGTGAGGCCGAGTGCCGGGTAAACCGTGCTGGGCCGCTTCAGCACCAGCTTGAGCTTGCCGGTGTTCGCGTTCCACGTCGCCGAGGCGGGCTTTGCGGCAAGCGTCTTCGCCAGCACGCCCGCGATCGCGCTTGCCAGCTTGTCCTTGTTGATCTTGTCGCCCTCGCGCCAATCGGCGGCAGCAAAGCGGATGGTGCGGTCCATTTCGACCACGCCGCTGGTCCAGCCGGCAGCGGTCACGCCGGGCGCGGATTTCGCCTTGGCGAGCAGCGCGCCGGCGTGCTCGGGATCGACGGTGAGGTTGATGGTCTGCTCGCCGGAGCGCATCGCATCGCAGGTCACCGCGAGGCTGGAGGTGCCGATCTCGACGGCCTCGCCTTTCAGGCTCTTGAGGAAATCCGCCGCCGCATCGAGCTTCACCCGCACACCGATCGATTCCGGCGAAACGTCGGTGAAATCCTTCGGCTGCGGCGTGATGCCGTCCTCGGTGGCCTGGTTGTCCTGGAATTCCTTCTCGCTGAGATCGGAATTGTCCGTCGAGGCGACCTCGGTCACGGTCTGGCCGATCGTGATCTGGCCGCGGAACTCAAAACCGTCGCCGGTTTGCTTGCGGTTCAGCTTGATGGTGACCGGCTGCTTGTCGGCGACGCTCTGGGCGGTGCCGGAAAGCGTCTGGCCGCTGACGGTCAGGTTGGCGACGAAGCGGTCCTTGCGGTCGGAGCTCTTGTCGGCGGGATAACAGACGTCGAGCACGGCCGCGGTCACGGTCTTGCCCTGGCGGGTTTCCTTCAGCACGACGTCGGCATTGCCGTCCATCAGGCCGTCGATCGAGGTGAAATAGCGCGTCTCGGGGCCATTGGCGGGAGCCGACTTCGATTGCAGCTTCATCTGGGCGAGGGCAGGCGCCGAGGTGACGGCAAGACCGAGCAGCAGGAGCGGGAGCGCGCGCATACGATAAGTCCTCGAAGGGCAGAATCGGTTCCGTCGTAACTAGCAAACCTCCATGTCATTGGCCAAAAAAGAAGGCCGCCTAACGGCGGCCTCGCGCCGCGATCGCGGTCATGTGCGTTCGTCAGGTTCCTCGCCGCCCTCCAGTCGGCCGCGCAGCACCGTCACGACCCGGCTCACGGTTTCGAGGTCCTTCATCGACAGCCCGTCGGCGAGGCCGTTCACCCAGGGCAGCTGCAGGCGCATGGCCGCGTCGAAGCTTTGCCGCCCCTTGGCGGTCAGCACGACGAGCTGGGCGCGGCGGTGATGCGGGTTGGTTTCGAAGGCGACGAACCCGTCCCGTTCGAGGTCGTTGACGATCCGCTGCACGTTCTGTCGGGCAGCGCCGAGGTCGCGCGCCAGCCATGCGACCGGTTGCGGGCGCTCTGTGGCGACGATGGCACCGAGGATCTGCCAGCGCGCGCTGGTCAGCCCGAGCCCGGCCACCAGCCGGTCGCCTGATGTGAACAGCAGGCTGTTGAGCCTGAACAGGTCGGGAATCAGGGTGCTCAGGGCTTCGCCCGCCGGCGTTCGTTTTGCATTCGGCATTTGTCACCATATAAACGTATTGACATCATAATGTCAATTTCTGTATGTATCCATCAGTACGGAATGACATCGTAACACCATATCGAACGGAGCCAACCATGCCGCAGATGCGCCCCCTGGACCCCGCTTTCCCGATCGACCGCCAGCTCGCGGTCGATGCCAGCAACGTCGTGCTCGTCAACCTCTTCACGCTCGATGCGGCCGACGAGGACACGTTTCTCAAGGCCTGGCAGGACGACGCCGCCATCATGAAGCGGCAGCCGGGCTTCATCTCGACCCAGCTGCACCGCGCGCTCGGCGAGAGCCCGGCCTATCTGAACTACGCGGTCTGGGAATCGACCGCCGCCTTCCGCGCCGCCTTCATGAACCCCGAGTTCAGGGCCAAGCTCTCGGCCTATCCGGCCTCGGCGGTAGCCTCGCCGCACCTGTTCCAGAAGGTGGCGGTGTCCGACATCTGCGTCGCGTAACGGACTGTCAGGCCGTCGCGTCAAGGATCGCTCAACTGTGCACGAGCATGCCAACACCGAGCGTGGCGGCAGCGGCCAGAAACGATATGTCCAGAAACCGCAGCGGCGCTTTCGGACGATGACCGGCAGAACCGGAAATGACGTAATAGACGCCATAACCCGCGCCGAGGACGACGAACGTCAGCGTTTGCCTGAGCCAGAACATCAAGACGACCGCAAGATCATCGATGCTGTCCAGGGCATAGGCGCCGACCGCGAGCACGGCGCCGATCGCGTAGAACAGCACGAGCGTCAACGTCAGTGATTTGGCGTCGCGGGACATGCGATGATCCTTGCATCCCGATCGTAATCAAACTGCAAAAAAAGAAGGCCGCCCGGAGGCGGCCTTCGATCTCGATGGGGATGTGGGAGGCTTAGAAGCCGCCCATGCCGCCCATTCCACCCATGCCGCCGCCGCCCGGCATTGCCGGCGCTGCATCCTTCGGCAGTTCGGCGACCATGGCCTCGGTGGTCACGAGCAGACCGGCCACCGAGGAGGCGTCCTGCAAGGCGGTGCGCACCACCTTGGCGGGGTCGATGATGCCCTTGTCGACCATGTCGACATAGTCCTCGGTCTGCGCGTCGAAGCCGAAGGTCTCCGACTTGTTCTCGAGGATCTTGCCGACCACGATCGAGCCCTCGACACCGGCGTTCTCCGAGATCTGGCGGACCGGAGCTTCGAGCGCCTTGAGCACGATGTTGATGCCGGCCTGGACGTCGGCATTCGGGTTGGTGAGCCGGCCGACCGCCTTCTTGGCGCGCAGCAGCGCCACGCCGCCGCCCGGCACGATGCCTTCCTGCACCGCGGCGCGGGTCGCGTTCAGCGCGTCCTCGACACGGTCCTTCTTCTCCTTGACCTCGACCTCGGTCGCGCCGCCGACCTTGATCACCGCAACGCCGCCGGCGAGCTTGGCGAGGCGCTCCTGCAGCTTCTCGCGGTCGTAGTCCGAGGTGGTCTCCTCGATCTGCGCCTTGATCTGGCCAACGCGGGCGTCGATGTCCTTCTTCTTGCCGGCGCCCTTGACGATCGTGGTGTTCTCCTTGTCGATCACGATCTTGCCGGCGCGGCCGAGCATGTTCACCGTGACGTTCTCGAGCTTCATGCCGAGGTCGTCGGAGATCAGCTGACCGCCGGTCAGGATCGCGATGTCCTCCAGCATCGCCTTGCGGCGATCGCCGAAGCCCGGCGCCTTGACGGCGGCGACCTTGAGCCCGCCGCGCAGGCGGTTGACGACCAGGGTCGCCAGCGCCTCACCCTCGACGTCCTCGGCGAGGATCAAGAGCGGACGGCCCGACTGCACCACGGCCTCCAGCACCGGCAGCATGGACTGCAGACCGGACAGCTTCTTCTCGTGCAGCAGGATGTAGGCATCCTCGAGCTCGGCGGTCATCTTCTCGGCGTTGGTGATGAAGTAGGGGCTGAGGTAGCCGCGGTCGAACTTCATGCCCTCGACGATGTCGACCTCGGTCTCGAGCGACTTGTTCTCCTCGACGGTGATCACGCCCTCGTTGCCGACCTTCTGCATTGCCTGCGCGATCATCTTGCCGATCGCGGCATCGCCATTGGCCGAGATGGTGCCGACCTGGGCGACTTCGGACGAGGAGGCGACCGGCTTGGCGCGCTTCTCGATGTCCTTGATCACGGCCGATACTGCCGTGTCGATGCCGCGCTTGAGGTCCATCGGGTTCATGCCGGCGGCGACCGACTTGGCGCCCTCGCGGACGATGGCCTGCGCCAGCACGGTCGCGGTGGTGGTGCCGTCACCGGCGGTGTCGTTGGTCTTGGAAGCGACCTCGCGCAGCATCTGCGCGCCCATGTTCTCGAACTTGTCGTCGAGCTCGATCTCCTTGGCGACGGTGACGCCGTCCTTGGTGATGCGGGGAGCGCCGAAGCTCTTCTCGATGACGACGTTGCGGCCCTTGGGGCCGAGCGTCACCTTCACGGCGTTGGCGAGCACGTCGACACCGCGCAGCATGCGGTCGCGGGCATCTCCGGCGAATTTTACGTCCTTGGCAGCCATTGATTTGAACTCCTGTCAGTTTTGAGAGACGCGCTTGCCGTTTCCGCGCTCGTCATCGCCGGGCTTGACCCGGCGATCCATCGCCTTGGTAAGAACTCTTCGGAAGTGTGATGGATGCCCGGATCAAGTCCGGGTATGACGATGCGAGTGGTGCGGCCGCGCAGTTGAATGGCGCTTACGCCAGCACGCCCATGATGTCGGACTCCTTCATGATCAGGAGCTCCTGGTTGTCGAGCTTGACCTCGGTGCCCGACCATTTGCCGAACAGCACGCGGTCGCCGACCTTGAGGTCGATCGGGATCAGCTTGCCGGCCTCGTCGCGGCCACCCGGGCCGACGGCGACGATCTCGCCCTGGGACGGCTTCTCCTTGGCCGAGTCCGGAATGATGATGCCGCCCTTGGATTTCTCCTCGGCATCGATACGCTTGACCACGACGCGGTCGTGCAGGGGGCGGAAGGTGGATTTAGCCATGACGTTCCCTCTTGGAGGCTCGGTTTCAGGTCCGGTTCATCGGGACCGGCGTTGGATGCCGGCCCGGTCGGCGCTGGGCAGGACGCCCGACGCTCTTAGCAATCGTGGTGCGAGAGTGCTAATTGTGGGCCGGGAAATATGGCTTGGCGCAGTTTCTGTCAAGCAAACGGGTTAAGGCCTTGGTGAGGCCAATATAGGATGGTGGACCAGAAACCAAATCGTAGCGATGACGTAATTTTGTCAGACGTCATTGCTCCGTCTTAAGTTTTACGCTTGGCTGCAGGACGGGTGCGGCCGGGACATAGTCGGGGGATGCATATGATCAGGTCATTCAACGCGCGATTGGTCGCACGGTTCGCGGCTGTTTCGGCGCTGACGACACTCTTGGGGGCGTGCGGCAGCATGAGCCTGCCGTCGTTGTCGTCGAACCCTGAGCCGGCGCCAGCCGAGCCGGGGGTCGCCCCCGAAATGCCTGCAAGCATCCGTGCCGACGAGATCGTCGGCCGCTGGGGTCTCGCCTCGTTCCAGAATCCCGCCGATCGCGCCCGCACCGAGGCCGCCGCGCGCGGCCAGTGCAAGCAGCCTTACGTGATCGGCGCCGGCCAGAACGGCGGCGTCATCATGCATCTGGCCGACCAGGCCACCCCGCAGGAACTGCGGCTGAAGGGTTCCCCGAGTGGCAAGAACTATATCGGCCCGCCTGGACCTGTGCCCGGCGAGCAGGACCGCGAGATCGTCTCGTTCGACGGCCGCGTCATGATCACCCGCTTCGTCGACAAGGATGCCGGGGTCCGCTACGGCAACATGGTCTACGTCCGCTGCGCTCCGAGGGCGTAAAGGCCGGCGATCAGTTTTCCACCGATCTTTGCCGGTTCGCCTCTCCCCTTGTGGGAGAGGCCGGATTGCATCGCCAGATGAAATCCGGGCGAGGGGTCTCTCACCGCGAGTGACCCCCTCTTCTGGCTAGCGGATAGAACCCCATATCCGGCGCGGATTGCATCCGCGCCACCTTCTCCCACAAGGGGAGAAGGGAAGGAGACCCGCAAACACGGCCTTATCGCCGCACGCCAACCCGATTGACGCCGCCATTCAAATTGCCGCCCGCATTGTGGCGGACCGCAGCGCGCGCCACCGGACGAGGCCTGAGCACAACGCCTGCCCGCGCCACGCAGCCTGCCGGATAACCGACATACGTGCAGTAAATCACGGCGTTGGCCGGTGCTGGACTGAGAGCGGCGCCTGCAAACCCCAACATCAGGCTCGCCGCTATTCCCGCAACCGTCACTGACTTGGTTGGAAAAATGTTCGTCCGACGCATGGTGATCCTCCTCATCGCACGTGAACTGAAGGTGATGGAGCCCGCTTCAGATGCGGCCCAAGGTATCGTCAGTGGCAAAAGGGGGAGGCGATGTTGACGTAGATCAACGCCGCGCGCGACCCGTCGCCGCGTGGGATTGATCTGCTTCATCGTGAAAGAGGGCGGCTCAGGGAGCCGCCCTCTTGCGCTGCCGTTGCGCCGGCTTCACTGACAGACGTACATGCGGCCGTCAGCCATCTTGGTCATCGTGCCGGGCTCGCAGCCGATACCATTGGCTGCCTTGTACTCCGTCCATCCGGCATATCCGTAATACGGACTGATCCTCTGGTAGGCTCGTGCCGGATAGTAGGGCTGGCCGAAGTAGGGATCCGTCTGGGCGGCATACGAATTGGTCCAATCGTTTGTGCCCCAGCCGGAATAGGCCGGCGCGGTAGCGGCGGCCGCAGCGACCGCTGCCGTAGCGGCGACACCCGCGCCCACCCCGTACCCGTACGCGGCGCGCCGGGTCTGACGACGCGCGACGCCGGCGACGCTCACGGGCGTCAGCGGCCGGCCCACACGCGCCTGGGCACTTTCGACCGACGCCGAAAGACCGCCCCGCTCGGACCAGGTGATGGAGAACAGTGTCGCACAAGCGATAGTCGAAAGCGCAATTGCAGTATTTCGGACAATTCTTTGCGTCATGTTCAATCTCCAGTGTTGAGTACTCCAGTGGCTCCGCCCCAATCAGTGATCCGGTAGCAAGGCGCAGCCCATCAGCGCGATTGAAAGAAGCCCGGCGCTCATCGTCGCACCTTCAAAGACGACCTCGCGCTGTGCTTACCGGCGGTTGGCTGTCCTCACCACAAGCTCAAACGCTCGCTTCCACCACGCGCCGCTTGTTGCACTTGCGGCGATTGCTATTGCGATACGAACTGCTTGCCAATTTTTAATAGGAGGCTCTGCACGTTGGTCACACGCAGATTCCGGAAGTCCCATGCAACCGGCACCCAATGTTGGCTCCCGGCATACGCATGACAATTTCCCTCACGCAGTAATATGCACCCGCGACAACAAACCTGCCAGCGGATTTGCAACCGTCGACGCTGGCACAAGATGCATGTTGTCGAGACGGAGGATCGGACTGATTCATCCTTGTCGCGATACTGTTGATCTATGTCAAAGGTCCTGAAGTTCTTGAATGGGACGCTGGTGTCGACCACGCGCACGTCAATGCGGTCTCGTCGGCCGGTAGCCGCCTGACGCGGTGCTGAGCCATGCTTCAGCGCAGATGCGTGCCCTTGGGCAAAGAAGCCTGGCGATGTGCACAATGGCGGATGGAGCGATCCATGCCAGTGGCGCGGTATTTCCTGTATATCGGCGGAGTGCTGCTCGCGCTGCTATTCCTTCTGGATGCCACCATCCCCAATTCTCCACTGGCAAAGCAGCCCGACTCGAGTCGTCCGACCATTCGCATCCGTTCGATGGAAAAGCTGCCCGACCTTGTCGTTTACGACACCAGTCTCCCGACTATCGTTCCTGAACAGGTCGCGGAAATTCCTGCTCCAGCCGCGGCCGAAACTGTCGGGCCTTCCCCGATCGTTCGCGAGCGGGAAGCGTTTGCCCAGATGCAGAAATCCGAAATCGAGCGGCCAAAATCGTCGGGCCGCAAGGCGAGGGAAGCCAAGCCGCCTCGGAAGTATGCCCATGCCAGGAGATACGCGCCGTCACCTTATGCGCATTTTGCGGAGCGACGTCCGCGATATGGGTGGTTCGGCAACTTCATCTGGTGATCAAGTAGCATATGCCTGCGGTGAGGGGACGCATGCCTGCGAGCCTTGACGCAAGTCAAGGCCGGGCCTTTCCATCGCTATGGAGTGGAGCTGTGGTGCCTCAAAGGATTAAATGGAGGAACACAATGATCCGCTTGTTTGCTGTCTTTATCTTCGCTTTGTGTGTTGGAGCACCTGCGCAAGCCATGACACCCGCGCCGCTCCCCCAGACGGAAACAATGGCAATACCGGTGGCCGTCGGCTGCGGTCCGGGCCGGACGCGTATCAATGGTGTATGCGTAGCAAGGACGACCGTCCGTCAAACTCGCCGAGCCGTTCGCAGATGCGTGCGCTGGCAGGGAGGGGTCTGCGCCTTGTATGAATGAACGACTCTACTGGCGTTCAGGTCGCGACTGGGCGCCAGTACTGTAGTGCATCCGGTCGAATGCCGCTTCTAAATCATCCATGACAATCAGCGGCGACAATCCGTCGGGCCTGCCGTGCCTTACTGAGCTTCGAGCAACAGGACGGTCAACAGCAGGATCGGCCAGAGCGCGCTCGCGGCCAGAGTGATGCGGAGCACCACGTCACCGCTCGACGGTTCGACCCATCGACGCCTGAGCTGACGAGGCAATTTGCTCGATTGAAATGCGCGTTGTGGTTGGCGAGCCGATCCGACTTTTGCAGCGCCGATGGGAGGTGCCGCGGCTCGATGTCGCAGCAAGCTCTTCTCGTCATAGAGGACGTGATCTGACGGGTTCGGTTTTAAGCACCCGGGTGCCATGAACGATCCCTTCCATCGGGCACCTAATCTACGTCGGAAAACTTGAAGGCGATAGGGCGGTTTGTGCCAAGGGAGCGAGGCTCGGTCGCCCGAAGCCCGAAGTAGCGCGAGCCGGGTTCGCAGCGTGAAATACAAGCCTTATGAGCCCTGGTCTCTCAGTTCGAGCGTAACGAGCCTCGCCAGCAGCGTGGCCGGGTAAAGCTGGCCGATCACGCTCTCGACATTGCACAGGCTGCGCGCTAGCGGGTGCACAGGGATGATGTCCCCGTAGCCGGTAGAAGTGAGCGTGACGAAGCTGAGATAATAGACCGAGCTCGCAGGGGCTGAGTCATCCTCGAGATTCATTCCCTTGAATGCATCCGGAAACCACAACCCGAGGAAGACGAATAGCGTCCCGAAGCCGAGCCCGATCAGCAGATACGGCAGCCCGCGCCGATGATCCGATGATAGGTGACGCGACCGCGCCGGAATACGGCGTGCGCAACTCCGAGCGTGAGCGAGATGGCGAGCCAGCCGGCAGCCAGTAGGCGATGTTGTATGGCGACGGAGGATAAAGGATGCCGCGATTGGTAAGTCGCCTTGACCGATCCGACGCGTTGCGACGATCGGCTTGCGCGGAGGGCGAGGCGGCGATCCTCGCGGGAGT
Organism: Bradyrhizobium sp. USDA 4538; assembly: GCF_024171045.1. Classification (NCBI taxonomy): domain Bacteria; kingdom Pseudomonadati; phylum Pseudomonadota; class Alphaproteobacteria; order Hyphomicrobiales; family Nitrobacteraceae; genus Bradyrhizobium; species Bradyrhizobium sp. USDA 4538. The sequence continues at coordinate 2,437,962 of NZ_JALJZE010000001.1, read as the reverse complement.
GCACCATCGCTCAAACAAAAACGCCGGCCCGAGGGCCGGCGTTTTTCGTGTTGATCTGACGAACCTCAGTTGAACATCGCGTCGATGTCGTCCTGCGAGGCGTGGCCGGCGTCGCCGTCGAGCTTCGGGCCGTTGAGCAGGCGGGCATCGCCCTCGCGGGTGTCGACGATCGCCGGGGAGTGCGACTTGATGGCGTCGACGCCGCCCCAGATGTTCATCATCTCGTTGATGTGCTGCTCGATGAACTTCATCGTCTGCATCACCTTGCTGATGCGTTGGCCGGTGAGGTCCTGGAAGTTGCAGGCCTCGAAGATCGAGACCACGCGCTCCTGAATATCTTCGCTGAGCCGCTTCTGCTGGTCGGGCGTGACGTTGTTGGCCAGCGCGGTCGCGGCCTGGTCGATCGCCTCCACCGCCTCGAGGATCTGCTGGGTGGCCTGTTCGGTGCCGCCGACCACGGCGCCAAGCTCGCCATTGACCTTGGCCATCTCCTCGCCGTTGAAGCTCTTGCCGTGCAGCACGGCGATCTCGCGCTTGGTGCGGCTGATCGCGTCGTGGATCAGGTCGAGCTCGACCTTGAGCTTCTCGCACTGTTCGACCTGCGCGCGGTAGGTCTCGAGCAGCGCGTGGGTCTCGGCGACTTCGCGGGCGACCGCGGCATCGACGCTGTCGCCGGTGCGCTGTGCCGGGGCTGCGGCCATCTGGGCGCGGATCGAGCGAAGCTCGGCCATGATCTCGCGATGCATCGGACCGAGATCGGCGCCGCCCGAAACATCCGGCTCCGGCATCACAACCTCGCCCATCGCCTGCTCGACACGAAAACGCTTGCGCTTCACTGACATGATTTCATTCCCGCCCCTTCACTGAAGTCCGTTCTAGACAGAGCGGATTTAACGTCAGGTTCACGCCGGAACCGTTTGCGCGGATAGCGCGCAAGCGCGGCGATACCGGCGATTAACCATGTCGCCACGCCGTTCACGCAAAATAAACGCTGTCAGGGAAAACCGCGCTCCATTGCCGATGTGGTGAATCGAAACGGCCGATCCGTTTACCAAACCGATGCGGTTTTCATTGCTTATTGACCACGTGCAACGGCGCTAAGTCGGCGCCGCGCGCATCACGTCACGACGAAACCAGTACAGAGTACGTCGATGTTCAGGAAAACCACGCTTGCGCTGCTCGCCGGCGCGTCTTCTCTTATTGCCGTTCCCCATCACGCCATGGCGATCGACGCGGCAGCGCCCGCCGGGCCCGCCGTCATCTATGCCAATCAGGGCGCTCCGCAGCCGCCGATGCGCACCGCCTATGTGCAGCCGCAGCGCTCCAACATGGGCGGCGGCTTCATCGAATTCCTGTTCGGCGATGCGCCGTCGTCGCAGGGTTATTCGCCCCAGCCGTATCAGCAGCAGCCCGGCTATTACGGCAACCGTCAGCTGCCGCCGATGGATCCGCAGCAGCAGATGCTCCGGCAGCAGGAAGAGGCCGCGGGCGATCCGGCGCAGCGTCCGTTCGATCCGAGATACGAGAAGCAACTGGTCGACTATAGCGGCAAGGAAAGCGCCGGCACCATCGTCGTCGATACGCCGAACAAGTTTCTCTATCTGGTGCAGGGCGACGGCCGCGCGCTGCGCTACGGCATCGGCGTCGGCCGGCCCGGCTTCACCTGGGCCGGCGTCAAGACGATCTCGGCGAAGAAGGAGTGGCCGGCCTGGACGCCGCCGCCGGAAATGCTGGCGCGCCGTCCCGATCTGCCGCGGCACATGGAAGGCGGCCCGGAAAATCCGCTCGGCGCCCGCGCGATGTATCTCGGCTCCTCGCTCTACCGCATCCACGGCTCCAACGAGCCCTGGACGATCGGCACCAACGTCTCGTCCGGCTGCATCCGGATGCGCAATGAGGACGTCATCGACCTCTACGGCCGCGTCAATGTCGGCGCCAGGGTCGTCGTGATGTGAAGTTGTAGTCCGGATGGAGCGAAGCGAAATCCGGGACAGCGAGCCGCACGATGCGTCAACCTCCCCTTGAAAAGGGGAGGTCGCTTTGCTCAACAGAGCAAAGCGGGTGGGGATCATCTCTCTCCACGAGCAGCGGCGTTTGTGGCTGACCCCCATCCCGACCTTCCCCCTTTCAGGGGGAAGGAGAACAGCTTCTGCCCAGGCTACGACTGATCAAATGAAAACGGCCGCTCTATGGAGCGGCCGTTTGTGTTTCAGGTGACACGCTTACGCGTAATTGCTGTCGTCACCGTCTCCGCCGCCGTCGAAGCCGCCGTCATCGTCATCATTATCGAAGTCGTCGGAATCGTGGTCGTTGTCGTAATTGTCGTCGTTGTTGTTGTTCTCATTGTTGTTGTTGTTCGACGCCTGGTCGAACGCGCCGGCGCGCGAGCCGCTGTCGCGGTTGGAGCCGATGTCGTTGACCCCGGCGTCGCGCGCGAGGTCGCTCGACGACTGGTCGCCGCCCCAGGGACGCGACCCGCCACCGAGGCTGCCGGAATCGGCCAGCGACTGGTGGCTGCCGCCACCCATCATGCCGCGGATGCTGGAGAGCAACAGTCCGCCGCCGACCACGCCGGCCGCGGCCGCCGCCGCTGTGCCGAGGAACGAGCCGCCACCGCCACCCGGCGCGCCGCCGAGTGCCGGCGGCTGCGGGCCGCCATAGCCCTGGCCGTAGGGTTGCGCGGGCTGGCCGTAAGGCTGGCCATAGCCGCCGCCGGCCTGCTGCATCGCCTGGCCCGAGTTCCAGACCGGGCGGCTGCCCGGATCGCGGCCGCCCATGTCGGGCGCCCGCACCGGCGGCACCGAACCATGTTGCTGGCCCTGTCCGCCGAAGATCGCATCGCGCATCGAATCGAGGAAACCGCCGCCCTGCTGCTGGGCTCCCTGCTGCTGGCCGACCGCGGCCTCGAGTTCCTGGATCCGGTCATGGGCGCGCTTCAGCGCCTCGTCCTGAACCAGCGCGGTCTGCACCAGCGCGTAGACCGCATTCGGCGCGCTGCGCAGGCCTTGCATGATCGCGGACATGGCCTCGCCGTCGCGCGGGGCATTCTCCAGCTTGGCGAGCCGGTCGAAGAGATCGTCGATCAGTTGGCGTTCTTGCGGTGTCATGGCGTTCTCCATCGCGCCGATCGAATCGGCGCGTCCGAGATGTAGGACGGGGTTTGTGGCGCAAGGAGTGGGGGCCAGAATTAAATTTATGTATGCGACAATACGACCGGCCGCTTTTCGTGAACCCTATCAGGCCAGTGTAACTTTATTCAGGCCCAGCAGCGCGGGGAAATCGTCGCCTGCGAGATAGGCATGCTCGGTCTCGCGCTGCGTCGTCAGCGGGTCGAGGCTCTTCAGCGTTTCGTCGACGAAACCGGGATGGCACATCACGAGCCCGTCCTCGGGCATGCCGTCGAGGAAGCCCTGCATCAGCGCCGCGAAATCATTGCCGCGCGTAAAATCATAGGCGCCGGCGAAGGCCGGATTGAACCGCAGGCCGGCTCGCTGCGCCTTGATCCGGAATTGCGTGCTGAGCACGTTCAGCACCAGCGCCTTCGGCGCCGCCAGCTGGCGCGCCAGCGGGCCTTCGCGGCCGCACTGCCGCACCCAGGCATCGGGCGCGCGCTCCTTCACCGCGCGCAGGAAGCCGTCGCGCACCTGCGGGAACAGCTGCGCGTGCTGATGACCGTCGACGAAGTCGGGTGCGCGGCCGAACAGATCATGGAAGGCGTCGAGCTGCGCCAGCACCTCGGCATGGACCAGTTCGGCGTCGAGCCGGTGCATCAGCCCGGCGCGCAGCAGCCGCGGGAAGGGCAGGAACATGTCGCTGTCGAGCGGGCGGAAATGCATCGTCAGCGGCCGGAACGGCGCGGTCAGCGTCACATGCAGCCCGATCGCGCAGCGCGGGCTGCTCGCCACCGATGCCGTGAGCGCGGCCGCCGCCTCGCGGCCGATCGCCGGCGTCACCGTCATCACCGACGTCGCATTGAGGCGGCCGCGCTCGATCAGGTCGCGGATCGCGCGGTTGACGCCGTCGCTCAAGCCATAATCGTCAGCACACAGCCAGATCCGGCGCGGCGTATCGGTGTTCATTCCGCGGCGGTCCGCTCGGAGGCATTTTGCGCCGCGCCGCCGTCGGCGTGCTTCTCGGTGTGCTCGGCGACGAAGTAGATCGGCCGCGCCTTCAGCTCGGAGAGGATCTTGCCGATATATTCGCCGACGATGCCGATCATGATCAGCTGCACGCCGCCGATCGTCATCATGCCGATCATCAGCGACGGATAGCCGGGGACCTGCTTGCCGGTGGTCAGCACTTCCCACAGGATCGAGAGGCCGAACAGGAACGCCACGCCGGCGAGCAGCGCGCCGAGCAGGCTGGCGAAGCGCAGCGGCGCCACCGAGAACGAGGTCAGGCCCTCGATCGACAGACCGATCAGCCGGCCGGCATTGAAGGTGGTGACGCCATGCGCGCGCGGCGCCGGCTCGTAGTCGACGCGGATCTGCCGGAAGCCGATCCAGCTGGCGAGGCCCTTGAAGAAGCGGTTGCGCTCCGGCAATTGCCGCAGCGCCGCGGCCGCGCGCGGCGACAGCAGGCGGAAGTCGCCGGCATCCTCCGGGATCTGCTGCCGGGCGCCCCAGTTGATCAGCGCGTAGAAGCCGCGCACGGCCAGCCGCCGCGCGGCCGATTCATTGTCGCGATGCGCCTTCGCCGTGTAGACCACGTCGTAGCCGTCATCGATCCAGTGCGCGACCAGTTGCTCCACCAGCGTCGGCGGATGCTGGCCGTCGCCATCCATGAACAGCACCGCGCCGCGGCGGGCGTGGTCGAGGCCGGCCATCAGCGCCGCCTCCTTGCCGAAATTGCGCGACAGCGACACCACCTGCAGGTCGAGCCCGTCGGCGGGCAGGCCGCGCGCGATCGTCAGCGTGTTGTCCGCGCTGCCGTCATCGACATAGATCACCTCGCAGGCGAGGCCATAGCGGGCGTGCAGCGTCTTGGCGAGGTTGATCAGCCGCTCATGCAACGCAGCAAGCCCGGCCGCCTCGTTGTAGACGGGCACGACGATCGACAGACCCTGCCCGGCGGCGGTCTTGGCGGTCGTGGTCAGGCTGGAAACGTCAGAGCCCAGCATCATCGATCAGGTTCCAGAACTAGAGCGTTTTCGAGCGAAATGGCCTTCTGCCTCGCACGAAGAAGCCGCGTCAAAACGAGAGTTCCCTCGAACACAATATGGTACCGCAGGGTAGCTGTCGCCAACATGAACGGCGTGGCCGCCTCATTGTCGCAGGAACGCCTCGAGCCTGGCGAACAGCGGGTTCTCGCGGTCGAACACATAGTCCAGCGACACCACCGACACGGTTTCGGCGCCGTGCTCGCGCAGGAAGCTGCCGAGCGCGTAGAGCTTGCCCGGTGGGCAGTGCAGCGTAAGCATGCCCGACGAGGTCGGGCCGCCGAACGGGGCGACCACGCCGAAGCGGTTATGCGCCTCCGACAGCAGCGCATCGTTGCAGCCGGCGAAGCGGGTGCGGACCTCGCGATACTTGCTGGCGCGGGCGCGTGCCGCGATGTGGTCGAGGATGACGCGCGCGGTCTCGCGGGCTCCGGTCGACCAGTGGGCATCCCGCGACGCCACCAGATTGGCCTGGCTGCGCAGCATGACGCCGTCGTCGAGCACCTTGAGCCCGTTGGCGGCAAGCGTCGCCCCGGTGGTCGTGATGTCGACGATCAGTTCGGCGGTTCCGGCGGCGGGCGCGCCCTCGGTGGCGCCGGCGCTTTCGACGATGCGATAGTCGCCGACGCCGTGTTTGGCAAAGAAGCCGCGCGTCAGATTGATGTATTTGGTCGCCACCCGCATGCGGTGATTGTGCTGCTCGCGGAAGCCCGATGCGACGTCGTCGAGATCGGCCATGGTGCGGACGTCGATCCACGCCTGCGGCACCGCGACCACGACATTGGCATAGCCGAAGCCGAGGCCTTCGATCATCAGCACGCGCTTGTCGGCATCGGGAATGCTCTCGCGCACCAGGTCCTCGCCGGTGACGCCGAGATGCACCGAGCCGCGGGCCAGATTGGCCGCGATCTCGCTCGCCGAGAGATAGGCGATCTCGACATTGTCGACGCCGGCGATGGTGCCGCGATAGTCGCGGGCGCCGCCGGCCTTCGACAAGGTCAGCCCGGCGCGGGCGAAGAAGCTTTCGGCGTTTTCCTGCAGCCGCCCCTTGGAGGGCACGGCGACGACGAAGGGCGTGCTCATTGGGCGCCTCCGAAGGAGGTGGCCTCGCCATGCCGGGTCATCGCCTCGATCCAGACCGAGAAGCCGACCGCGGGGATCGGGCTCGCCGAGCCGAGCTGCGTCATCAGCCCGTCATAGCGGCCGCCGGCGACCAGCGGCTCGGCGCCGTTGCCCTTGGCGTGCAGCTCGAACTCGAAGCCGGTGTAGTAGTCGAGGCCGCGGCCGAACGCGGTGGAGAACCGGGTCTTTCGGATGTCGATGCCGCGCGCGGCCATGAAGCCGATCCGGCTCTCGAGCTGGTCGATCGCGGCGGCAAGGTTCAGCTTGGCCTCGCCAGCCAGCGCGCGCAATTGCGCGACCGCGTCGTCGGGATCGCCCGCGATCGCCAGGAAGCGCTTGATGGTCGCGACCGCATCGCGCGGCAGCGCGCCGCCCTTCAGCGTCGATTGCTCGAGGAAGCGGTCGGCGATCTCGGCCACCGTGCGGCCGCCCACATTAGTGGTGCCGGCGATCGACATCAGATCGGTGACCAGCGCCAGCGCCGCCTTGCGGTCGGAGCCGGCCAGCGCAGCGAGCACGCCCTCATATTCGTTGCGGCCCGGCGCGGTCTTGAGCGTCAGCTGCTCGATGTCGTCGGTCAGCGAGACCTTGCGGTTGAAGTCCTTGATCAGCCGGCGCCGCCACACCGGATAGAGGTCGAGCGCATCGATCAGCGCGTTGAACAGCGCGACGTCGCCGGTGCGGATCTCGACGTCCTTCAACCCGAACGCCGTGGTCGCCTCCAGCGCCAGCGCCAGCATCTCGGCATCGGCCGCGGCGCGGTCCTGCCGTCCGAACGATTCGATGCCGGCCTGCAGGAACTGGCTCGGCGCACCGCCGCGGTAACGGAACACCGGGCCGAGATAGCTGAAGCCGGCGGGCTGGCCGGCGCGGGCAGAGGCGAGGTAGTCGCGCGCCACCGGGATCGTGAGGTCCGGGCGCAAGCAGAGCTCCTCGCCGCTCAGGTCGGTCGTCAGGTACAGGCTCTTGCGGATGTCCTCGCCGGAGAGATCGAGGAACGGCTCGGCCGGCTGCAGGATCGCGGGCTCGGACCTCTGATAGCCGGCCTGCCCGAACGAGGCCAGCAGCGCATCCGCCCAAACGGCGGATCCGGCGGCGGATCGTGGTGTGGCAGCTTCGGTCATCTCGACGTCCAATTCGCTCCGAAATCGCGTTCCAGAGCGGGTTCCATGGGTGGTGTTTGCGGAGCCCTTAGCACGGTCGGCCCATGCTTTCGACAGGGATCGGCCAAGTGGCTTAATGATTGGGTTCGTTAACGATTTTGCGACGACTTGGCTAGGGGCAGATGTTTGTCCTCGGCTTTCATCTGGCAAACGAGCTGCAGGTTCCGTCATTCTGAGGCGCGAGCGCAGTGAGCCTCGAAGGATCGACGGCCACCAGCCGGGCCGTACATCCTTCGAGGCTCGCCGAAGAGGCTCGCACCTCAGGTTGACGGGGAGGGAGTGTGTGGCCCATTTCCTCGCCAGTCCCCCAGTGCCGCCTGCACCAGCGCCAGCGCGGCGACGGCGGCGGTGTCGGCGCGCAGGATGCGCGGGCCGAGGGCGAGGCGGAGGATGGCGGGCTGGCGCAGCAGCAGCGCGCGCTCCTCCTCGGCAAAGCCGCCTTCCGGACCGATCAGGACATCGATCCCGGCGTTCGCAGCCGATGCCGCCGCCAGCGCCTGCACCGGGCTTTCGACCTCGGCCGCCTCGTCGCAAAACACCAGCAGCCGCGCCGGGTCGCGGCCCGCCAGGAAACGTTCGAGGGGCAGGGGGGCGGCGACTTCGGCGAGCGAGATGATCCCGCATTGCTCGGCCGCCTCGACCACATTGGCGCGCATCCGCTCGCCGTTGACCCGCGACACCTGGGTGAAGCGTGTCAGCACCGGCACGAGCCGCGCGGCGCCCATCTCGACCGCCTTCTGCACCATGTAGTCGAGCCGCGCATGCTTCAGCGGCGCGAACACATAGGTGACGTCGGGCAGGCTGTCCTGCGCGCGGGTCTGTGCCGCGACCGTCAGCATGTCGGCCCGCTTGCGGCCGGAAATCTCGGCGCGCCATTCGCCGTCACGCCCGTTGAACACCAGCACGCTGTCGCCGGCGCCGAGCCGCAGCACGTTGCCGAGATAGTTGCTCTGATCGCGTTCGAGCGGAACGGTTGCGCCGGCGCCGAGCGGGGCGTCGACAAACAGGCGGGGGCTGCGGAAATCGAGTTCAGGCATATCCGAGGCGGCTTCAGTGCGGTGTGGCCAGTTTACCAAACCGCGCGACACCGTAATCCCGCGGACTCCCCAGGAACTCGCCAGCCAGGTAATATTGAGCGTCGATATATTGCTTCTGTCACCAAGTCATTTCTTTAGTCCAAGGGGCCGCTTGCACGCGGTCCCTTTTGTTGTTCGGTCGCCCGCGGCGTCGGCCCATGAATCCAAACCGGGGCCTTACCGAAAATCCTGTTCAGGCAAATTTGATGGTCCATTTTACCGCCGTTCGTAGCCTAAAGGCTTAGAATCGGGGAACAATTTAATATGGCCGGTGTGGCCCTACGCCGCGCTGTCGCCCAAATCCACGGGTTGTTAAGGCCTCACAGGAATCGTAAAACGCCCCCAAAATTCGTTGCTTCGTTTTTGTTGCGCTGGGGTTGCCTGGACCTTTTGCCGGAGAAACACCCTCGATGATCCGCCGTCTGATCGTGCTGACCGTTGCTGCGACCGCCCTGTCCGTGGGGCAAGCCGCCGCGCAGAGCGCCTTTCCGGCCCCGTTGCCCAATCAGGCCGGTAAGGCCGGCACCGCGTCCGACCCCGCGTTTCCGCCGGTCAATGGCATGCGTCCAAGCCAGGCCGGAACCGCCTCGGATTCCGCATTCCCGCCGGTCAACGGCGCGCCGGCGGCCAGGGTCGGTGCCACGCCGTCGGCATTTCCGAGCAGTGGCGCGGCCCCCATCGCCGGCGGCGGGCTGTCGTCGCCGCCCCCGCCGGGTGCGGGTGGTGGTGGTGCCGCCGACGCCTGCATGAAGAATTTCACGCCGCTGCGCGAGGATGCGGAGAAGCGCGGCAAGGCGATCAAGGCGGCGAGCGATCGCCACGCCAGCCCCCAGGAGGCCTGCAAGCTGATCGGCAATTACAGCCAGGCCGAGATCAAGATGATCAAATATGTCGACACCAACGCACAGAAGTGCGGAATTCCGCCGCAGATCGCCGACCAGCTCAAGGCCGGACACAAGAATACCGAAGCGCTGCTGAAGAAGGTCTGCAATGTCGCGGAGCAGGCGGCGGCGCAGCCGCGTGGGCCAGCGGGGCCGAGCTTGAGCGACGTGCTCGGTTCGTCCGCCTCGCTGCCGGAAGCGACGCCGACCAAGAAGGGCGGCAGCACCTTCGATACGCTGAACGGCAACGTCCTCACCCGTTGATGGATCACCCATGAGCGATGTCTCCACCCGCGTTGCCGATTCCACAGGCAACTGGGTGGATACCCATGCGCCGGTCTGGACGCGGCCCTATCTGCGGCTTGCGCGCTACGACCGGCCGATCGGCTCCTGGCTGCTGTTGATGCCGTGCTGGTGGTCGGCGGCGCTCGCCGCCGGCGTCGCGCATGATGTGCGCTCGCTGCCGCTCGCGGTCCTGCTGTTCTTCATCGGCGCCTTTGTGATGCGCGGCGCCGGCTGCACCTGGAACGACATCACCGATCGCGATCTCGACGCCAAGGTCGAACGCACGCGGTCGCGGCCGATCCCCGCCGGGCAGGTCACGGTGACGCAGGCGGTGGTCTTCATGGTCCTGCAGGCGCTGATCGGGCTTCTCGTGCTGCTGCAGTTCAACCGCTTCGCGGTGATGACCGGCATCGCCTCGCTTCTGATCGTCGCGATCTACCCGTTCATGAAGCGGATTACCTGGTGGCCGCAGGTCGTGCTCGGCCTTGCCTTCTCCTACGGCGCGCTGATGGGATTTGCGGTGACGCTCGAGCGCATCGATGCGACCGCGATTGCGCTCTACGCCGGATCGATCGCCTGGGTGATCGCCTACGACACCATCTACGCCCATCAGGACGCCGAGGATGATGCGCTGATCGGCGTCAAATCCACCGCGCGCCTGTTCGGTGCACGCACCCATCGTGCGCTCGTGATCTTCTATGGTCTCGCCGTGCTCTTGATCGGCGTGGCGTTCGCACTCGCAGGGGCGCGCTGGCCGGCCTGGATTGGGCTGGCGGCGTTCGCGCTGCATCTCGCCTGGCAGATCCGGCGGCTCGACATCAGCGATGGCGCGCTCTGCCTGCGCATCTTCAAGTCCAACCGCGACGCCGGCTTGATCCTGTTCGCGAGCCTCGTCGTCGACGCGGTGCTGCGCGCGGCGTGATGACTTCGCAGGATGGGTCGAGCGAAGCGATACCCGTCATTCTCGCCGCAGAACAAGAGTTGATGGGTTTCGCTTCGCTCTACCCATCCTACGCAGCTCGAAATGACGGCGAGAGGTACGACAAATCACGCATGCGCGGGTGATGACACCGCGTGGTGTGAGACGATGAATCGAAACCCATCCTCATCGTCGTCCCATCCTCATCGTCGTCCTGGCGAAAGCCAGGACCCATTACCCCAAATCACAATTGTTGCGCGACGCTGGGGCCGCGATCCCGTTCATGCTGAGTGCGCCGAACTCAATCCCGCGCGATGATCTCGCGTTCGCCGCGATGTACGCTGGTGCCGTTGAGGCTGACACCGCCGCGGCGGCGGACCAGGAATTTCGGCCTCCGCGCGCGGATCGCGTTGCGGCGACGGCGGCGCGGGGAGGGCGTCCGCGGCACCGGCTCGGTCAGTTGCGGGAGACGGAAGATGTCGCTCCACATCTGCCAGGCGGAGCTGATCTCCTCGGCGTCAGAACTGGAGCCGAGCGGAACGCTGAGCGCGGGATCGCGGTGAACCAGCACCAGCATCTGCGCGTCGTCGATGCCGCGCACCGCGACGCCGAGAAAGTCGCTGACGCGAACATTGACCGCCATCCGCATGCCGAGAACGGCACGGCGCAGCACGACATGTTCGCGATGAAGCTCGACCTGCCGCATGCCGCCATCCGCGCGCGCGTCCTGCGCGTGGAAGCTGAGCGGAAGGGAAAGAGGGTCGAGCCGCAATGCGCAGCTCGACCCGGCGGAATTGATTCCGCTTGTTGGTGTTTGACGCCTCAAAGCTCTGTCTCCCCGCCGGGATTATGTTCCCGGTCGTTGTGTGAGAGCCTAGCCGAGCGATGTCCGTTCCCCCTTAAAAAGCCTGGTTAATCCCTCCTCACCTCGTGCCATGATTGACAAGAGGTTGGCCCGCATGATTGACGAAGCCTTGCCCCGATCACTCAAATCTTTGTTGCCTGCCGGTGCAAAGTGCTTGAAATCCCTGTGAAACCGGCACATCTGGTGGGTCTGTCGACCTCGTTCCGGGCCCCCCTCAATCCGCAGGAATTCGTTCGTGAACTCTTCACCATCTGCATCGCGACACGGCGATACCTCCGATCTGTTTGACCAATCGGGCCTGAGCGACCTTGCGCAGCGCCTGGTCGATGCCGCCAAGCGCGCGGGCGCCGATGCGGCCGATGCCATCGCGGTGCGCGGCGTCTCGCAGGGCGTCGAGGTGCGCGACGGCCGCGTCGAGGAAACCGAGCGCTCCGAAGGCGATGACGTCGGCCTGCGGGTGTTCGTCGGCCAGCGCCAGGCGGTGGTGTCGACCAATGACGTCAGCGGCGACGGGGTCGCCAAACTTGCCGAGCGTGCGGTCGCGATGGCGCGCGTAGCGCCGGACGACAAATATGTCGGTCTCGCCGATCCGGCGCTCCACGCACACGATTTCCCCGATCTCGATCTGCTCGATCGCAAGGTTCCGAGCACGGCCGAACTCGAGCAGCGCGCGATCGAAGCGGAGGCTGCGGCGCTCGCGGTCAAGGGTGTCACCAAGTCCGGCGGCGCGTCGGCCTCGACCGGGATCGGCGGCATGGTGCTGGTGACGTCGACCGGCTTCCACGGTTCTTATCTGCGCTCCAGCCACGGCATCTCGACGACGGCGATTTCCGGTGAGGGCACCGGCATGGAGCGCGACTACGATTTCACCAGCGCGCCGCATGCCTCCGATCTCGATTCACCTGCTTCCGTTGGCCGCAAGGCCGGCGAGCGCGCGGTGGCGCGGGGCAATCCGCGCAAGGTCGAGACCTGCAAGGTGCCGGTGGTGTTCGATCCGCGGGTCGCCGGCTCGATCGTCGGCCATCTCGTCGGCGCCATCAACGGCGCTTCGATCGCGCGCAAGACCAGCTTCCTGAAGGACAAGCTCGGCGAGCAGCTGTTCTCCAGGGACATCCGCATCATCGACGATCCGTTGCGCGTGCGCGGCCTGCGCTCGCAGACCTTCGATGCCGAGGGCGTCAGGGTGAAGAAGACGGCGCTGATCGATGCGGGCGTGCTCACCACCTGGGTACTGGATTCGGCGACCGCGCGCGAGCTCGGGCTTGTTACGACCGGTCATGCGCATCGCGGCGTGTCGTCCTCGCCGTCTCCCGGAACGTATAATCTGCATCTCGAGCCGGGTGCGGTGACGCCGAAGGAGCTGATCTCCGACATCAAGCAGGGCTTCTATGTCACCGACCTGATCGGCTCCGGCGTCAACGGCGTGACCGGCGATTACAGCCGCGGCGCGTCCGGCTTCTGGATCGAGAACGGCGAGATCACCTATCCGGTCAGCGAAGTGACCATCGCCGGCCATCTGCTGCCGATGTTCAAGTCGCTGGTCGCCGCCAACGATCTGGAATTCCGCTACGGCGTCAATTCGCCGACGCTGCGCATCGAGGGCCTGACGCTTGGCGGACGCTGATACGGACGACTGGACCAAGGCGCGCGATGCCGCCTTGCTGACCAGATCGGTGCAGGAAGCGGGCCGGCTCGCATCGTCGCTGTTCCGCACCGAATTGAAGAACTGGATCAAGGGCGCGTCCTCGCCGGTCTCCGAGGCCGACATCGCGGTCAACGACCTGCTGGAGCAGCAGCTGCGTTCGGCAACGCCCGGCTACGGCTGGCTGTCGGAAGAGAGCGCCGACAACGACACCCGCCTCGGCAGGCGCTTCACCTGGATCGTCGATCCGATCGACGGCACCCGCGCCTATCTCGCCGGCCGCGAGGACTGGTGCGTCAGTGTGGCGCTGGTTGAAAATGCATCGCCGGTGCTCGCGGCGGTGTATGCGCCGGTCAGCGAGGAATTCTTCTTCGCCGCCCGCGGACAGGGCGCCACCCTGAACGACGGCGCGGTGCATGCAACCGCAGGCACCGATTTCAACTTTCCGCGGATGGCGGGACCGAAGCCGCTGGTGCAGCGGCTCAGCCCGACGCCGGACGAGATCACGCTCTATCCGCGCATCGGATCGCTGGCGCTGCGGTTGTGCCGTGTAGCACAAGGTCGACTTGACGCGGCCTTTGCGGGCGGGCAAAGCCGCGACTGGGATCTTGCCGCCGCGAATTTGATCGTGCAGGAAGCGGGTGGTAAGATGACCGCGCTCTCGGGGGACGCGATTGAGTACAATCGCCGGGAGGTGACGCATGGGGTGCTGGTGGCAGCGGGACGCGAACGTCATGCACGCATTGTCGAGCATTTTCGCAGCCGTCCTTTGCCGTGAGGCCTCGCCGATCCGCGCCGCGTTTCCGATTGTGACGACCAGACCTGTTGCGACCGCCTTGTGACGACCAGACGTGTTACGACCAGACGTGTTACGACCAGACCTGTGACGACTACGACTTCATTTGTTTGCCGGGCATCTCGTTAGGAAAAGCACCATCATGTCAGACAATGCCCAGCCCCAGCTGCTTCACCTCGTGATCGGCGGCGAGTTGACCGATCTCGAGCACAACACCTTCAAGAACCTGGACGAAGTCGAGATCGTCGGCGTCTACCCGAACTATGCGACCGCCTATGCGGCCTGGAAGGCGAAGGCGCAGCAGACCGTGGACAACGCCCAGATGCGCTACTTCGTCGTTCACCTCCACCGGTTGCTCGATCCTGAGCAGGACACAAAGCATTCCCATTGAAACGACTTTTTCGCGATCTGCTGCGCAGCGGCTTCGTGCAGCGCGCGCTGGGTGTGCTTGCGGCCGAGTATCTGCGGCTGGTGTGGTACACCAACCGCTTCAGCTACCAGCCGCATGACGTGTACGGGATCGTCGAGCCCCTGATGCCGGCGATCTTCGTGTTCTGGCACGGCCAGCACTTCATGACGCCGTTCATCAAGACCAAGGAGAGTTACCGCGCCAAGGTCCTGATCTCCCGCCACCGCGACGGCGAGTTCAACGCCCTCGCGGTGGAGCGGCTCGGCATCGGCACCATCAGAGGTTCCGGCGATCATTCCGGCGCGTTCCATCGCAAGGGCGGCGTCGGCGCCTTCCTGGAGATGGTTCGGGCGCTGGAAGACGGCTGCAACATGGCCACCACCGCCGACGTGCCGAAGCGGGCGCGGGTGGCGGGCCTCGGGGCCATCATGCTGGCGCGGGAGACCGGCCGGCCGATCATCCCCTTTGCGATGGTCACCAGCCGATTCATCCGGTTGAAAAACTGGGATTCGACCACCATCAATTTGCCATTCGGGCGCGGCGCAGTGGTAGGTATTGAGCCGGTCTATGTGCCGCCCGACGCCGACGCCGCGACGATGGAAAAGCTTCGGCAGCACGTGGAGGAACTTCTCAACGAAGCGACCCGACGTGCCTATGCAGCGGTCGGGCGGCCGGAGGCAGCGCTTGGCTAGCTCGCTACCGATGACGTTGCGTGTGTACCGCAAGCTGTCGTCCGCGATGGTGCCGCTCGCGCCTGCCCTGATCAAGCGGCGGCTCAAGCTCGGCAAGGAAGATCCCGAACGTGTCGGCGAGCGGCGCGGCGTGAGCGCCGATACCAGGCCGCAGGGCCCGCTGGTATGGATTCACGGCGCCAGCGTCGGCGAGGTGCTGGCGGCGGCCGGGCTGATCGAGCGGCTGCGCGCGCTCAATTTGCGCATCCTGCTCACCTCGGGCACGGTGACCTCGGCCGCGATCGTCGCCAAGCGCTTCCCGCCCGACGTCATCCATCAATACGTGCCGTACGACTCGCCGCGTTATGTGACGCGCTTCCTCGATCACTGGCATCCGTCGCTGGCGCTGTTCATCGAATCCGATTTGTGGCCGAACCTGATCCTGTCGAGCGCCGCGCGGCGGCTGCCGATGGTGCTGATCAACGGGCGGATGTCGCAGCGCTCGTTCCCGCGCTGGCGCCGGGTCTCCAACACCATCGGCGCGTTGCTCGGCCGGTTCGACATCTGCCTCGCGCAGTCGAACACCGATGCCGAACGCTTTGCCGCGCTCGGCAGCCACAACGTCGTCGTCACCGGCAACCTCAAGCTCGACGTCGCGGCGCCGCCGGCGGATCCAGCCAAGTTGGAGCGGCTGATGTCGGTGACGCGCGGCCGCGCCATCGTGGTCGCGGCGTCGACCCATCCCGGCGAGGAAGAGATCCTGATCGAGGCGCACAAGTCGCTCGCCGGATTCTTCCCCGGCCTGCTCACGGTGATCGTGCCGCGGCATGCCGCGCGCGGCGAGGCGGTGGCGCGGCTGGTGACGGAGGCCGGCCTGCGCGCTGGTCTGCGCTCGCACGAGGATCTGCCGGTCGCGACAACAGATATCTATGTCGCCGATACGATGGGCGAACTCGGCCTGTTCTATCGCCTCGCGCCGATCGTGTTCATGGGCGGCTCGCTGGTTGCGCATGGTGGCCAGAATCCGATTGAGGCGATCAAGCTCGGCGCGGCGATCGTGCACGGCCCGCACGTGTTCAACTTCACCGATGTCTATGAGGCGCTCGATCGCGCCGGCGGCGCGCGCCGCGCCGATGATCGGGAAGCGTTGGTCAAGCAGCTCGGCCAGTTCCTTGCGGATTCCGCAGCCCGCGACAATTCGCTGGCGGCCTCCGAGCGCGTCGTCGAACAGCTCGGTGGCGCGCTGGAGCGCACGGTGACCGCTCTCGAGCCCTATCTGTTGCAGTTGCGGCTCGAGATGGGAGCCGCCAATGCGTGAGCCGGCCTTCTGGCACCGGCCGTCGTCTTGGACATCGCAACTGCTCCAACCGCTCGCCGCGCTTTACGGCGCGGTCGCCGCACGGCGGATGCGGCAATCCGGCGTCGATGCCGGCATTCCCGTGGTCTGCGTCGGCAATTACCATGTCGGCGGCGCCGGCAAGACGCCGACGGTGCTGGCGCTGGCAAAATTGCTGTGCGAAATTGACGAGCGGCCGGTGGTGCTCAGCCGCGGCTATGGCGGCAGGCTCGCTGGCCCGGTCAAGGTCGATCGCGGCAGCCACACGGCGGCCGATGTCGGCGACGAGCCGCTGATGATGGCGGCGAGCTTGCCGGTCGTGGTGTCGCGCGATCGCGCCGCAGGCCTGGCGCTGGCGCGCGCGCAGGACGCCAGCGTGATCCTGATGGACGACGGCTTCCAGAATCCCTCGGTGGCGAAGGATGCCTGCCTGATCGTGATCGACGGCACGCGCGGCGTCGGCAATGGCCGCGTGATTCCTGCGGGACCGTTGCGCGCGCCGCTGGTGCCGCAGCTGGAACGGACCGACGCGCTGATCGTGGTCGGCGAGGGGAGCGCGGCGCAAAGGATTGCGGCCGATCTCGCGTCCCGCGGCAAGCCGGTGCTGTCGGCGCATCTGAAGCCGGACCAGGCTTCGCTGGCGGCGCTGAACGGAACACGCGCGCTCGCCTTTGCCGGCATCGGCGATCCCGCGCGCTTCTTCAGCACGTTGCGCTCAAGCGGCGTCAACGTGGTGCGCAGCAAGGCTTTCGCCGATCATCACGCCTTCACGAAGGAGGAGATCGAAGCGCTCGTTGCCGACGCGCGTGGCGACGGACTGACGCTGGTGACGACGGAAAAGGATCTCGCGCGGTTGCGTGGTCCGGACGGGATGCCGGCCTGGGCACAGGCGATCGTGCCGTTTGCGGTGACGCTGCAATTCGATGATGGCGACGCGCTGCGGCGCCTGGTGGCCGATCAGCTGTTCAGGGCGCGGGACAGGAGACGCTCCAAATGAACCCGGCCTTGAGCCTAGGCCTGCGGCTTGAGGACGCCGGGATGGTGGCGCTGCAGCACGGCGGTCGGGGTGGCGTAGGCTTCCTGCAGGTCGACGCTCCAGTACTTCAGCTCGTCGAGCGGAATCCGGACGTCGGTGATGGCACAACGCACAAAGGTGCCGGGCGAGATCACGCGGAAATCGCCGTCGAGATATTGCACCTGCGCTTCGCCATGGCCCGAGGGACCGAACTTGTTCAGCACGATTGAGCTCTCCGCCTTGCCTCCAATGAGGCCATCTGGATGTCGATGAAACCGTCTATCACAGATAGGGTGTCATGTCCGCCCGTTAAACCACCGACTTGTGATGATTTGGCGGCGGAGGCGCATGGTATCCTTGCGGCCGTGGTCCGCTGTGTTTGCAGCGCCATAACGAGCCGGCCGGATCGGATGCGCCTCAAGTCAGTTTTT
Organism: Bradyrhizobium sp. USDA 4538; assembly: GCF_024171045.1. Classification (NCBI taxonomy): domain Bacteria; kingdom Pseudomonadati; phylum Pseudomonadota; class Alphaproteobacteria; order Hyphomicrobiales; family Nitrobacteraceae; genus Bradyrhizobium; species Bradyrhizobium sp. USDA 4538. Next base: position 2,420,193 of record NZ_JALJZE010000001.1, on the reverse strand, counting down.
ATGTGCCTCGCCATGCTTGCCGTGCCGGCCGCGGCCGCGGCGCCACTCCCGGCCCCGCATCAGGTCGAGATCCCCGAAGGCAACGTCACGCTGCACGCGCAGCTCTACCGGCCCGATGGCGACGGCCCGTTCCCGACCGTGATCGCGCTGCATGGCTGCGGCGGTCTCGTCGGCCGGTCCGAGCCGGTGCTGCCGCGCTATCGCGACTGGGCCGAGCAATTGCTGACGACCGGCCATGCGGTGCTGCTGCCGGACAGCTACGGCTCGCGCGAGCTCGGTCCGCAGTGCCGCATCAGGGAGCATCAGGTCCAGACCCGCCGTGCGCGGGTCGCCGACATCAACGCGGCGCGGCAGTGGCTGGTGCAGCAGAAATGGGTGGCGAAGCGCCGCATCAGCCTGATCGGCTGGGGCAACGGCGCCGCCGCTTTGCTGTGGGCGGTGCGGCCGCAGATGTGGTCGCGCAACGTCGAGCCGGACTTTCGCTCGGCGGTCGCGTTCTATCCGGATTGCCGCGCCTCGTTCGGCCTCGGCTGGAGCGCGCGGGTGCCGACGCTGGTGCTGATCGGCGCGCGCGACGACGTCACATCGTCATCGGCTTGCCACCAGATGGTCGACGGCGCCCGCGGCCGCAGCGCACTGGCGCGGATCGTGGTCTATCCCGAGGCCTATCACGACTTCGACCGGCCCAACCTGCCGCTGCACGCGGTCGCGGCCTCCGATGCCGAGATCGCCGAGCGCGGTCACGTCGGCACCGATACCGGCGCGCGCCAGGATGCGCAGAAGCAAGTCGCCGAGTGGCTGTCGCGCTAGAGCATGATCCGGAAAACTGCGCAGCGGTTTTCCGGAGAGATCATGCTCCAATGAAAATCAGAACAAGCTGCCCTGGTCGACCGGCTTGGTGACGCGCTTCGGCGCCGCCGGTTTCGCCTCACGCCGCTGAGGCTTCGGCTGGCCTTCGGGCGCTACCGTTGCCGGAGGCTGATTGGCGTCAGCGGTGGCGGCAACGCGGCCATCGGCGAATTCGATCGAAAGACCGGCGTTCGGGCCGACCGCCGCGGCGGAGTGCAGGGCGTGGCCCTGCGCGTCGCGCACCAGCGCAAAGCCGCGCGCCAGCACGCCGCGATAGGACAGCGCCGACAGCAGTTGTCCGCTATGGGCGACGCGCGCCTCGAGCCGCTGCATCGTCGTTACCAGCGCGCGGCGGGCGCGCTCGGCGAGGCGGTGGGTGCGCTCGAGGTCGCGGGCGATGGCGTTGCGCTGGGCCTTGGCGTTGGCGAGCTTCGAGGCCTTGAGCCGGATCTCGAGCCCGCTGAAGCGCTCGCGGCGGCGATGCAGCAGCGCGCGCGCCGATAGCGTGATGCGCTCGCCGGATGCGGTGAGCCGCTGCCGCGCATGCGCGATCTGGCCGCGCAGCACGCCGATGGTGAGGCGCGAACTGCTGGCGGCAAAGCGGCGGAAATGCGCGTGCGTATTGGCCTTCAGCCCGCGCGGCAAACCTGCTGCGAGATGATCGAGCCGCTGCCGCGGGATCGCGAGCAGCTCGTGCGCCGCCGGCAGCGCCCGCGCCGCGGCGCGCAGCTCGTTGCGGCGGGTCTCCTGGGCGCGCTGCCAGCACACCATGGTGCGGCGGGCGAGTGCGGCAACCTCGACGAACAGCTCGCTGCGCACCGGCACCGCCATTTCGGCGGCGGCGGTCGGCGTCGGCGCGCGCTTGTCGGCGACGAAGTCGATCAGCGTGATGTCGGTCTCATGGCCCACCGCCGAGATCAGCGGGATATGGCTCTCGGCCGCGGCGCGGACCACGATCTCCTCGTTGAACGACCAGAGGTCCTCCAGCGAGCCGCCGCCGCGCGCGACGATCAAGAGATCAGGCCGTGGAATCCTGCCGCCCTCCGGCAGCGCGTTGAAGCCGCGGATCGCGGCCGCCACCTGCTCGGCCGAGCCGTCGCCCTGCACCTTGACGGGCCAGACCAGCACGCGGCGGGGGAAGCGGTCCTCCAGCCGGTGCAGGATGTCGCGGATCACGGCGCCGGTCGGTGAGGTGACGACGCCGATCACCTCGGGCAGCCAGGGCAAAAGCTGCTTGCGGGCCTCGTCGAACAGGCCCTCGGCGGCGAGCTTCTTCTTGCGCTCCTCCATCAGCGCCATCAGCGCGCCGACGCCGGCGGGCTCCAGCGAATCGATGACGATCTGGTACTTCGAGGAGTTCGGATAGGTGGTCAGCTTGCCGGTGGCGATGACCTCGAGGCCCTCCTGCGGCTTGAAGCGCATCCGGGCGTGGGCGAACTTCCAGATCACGGCCTCGATCTTGGCGCTCTCGTCCTTCAGGGCGAAATAGCAGTGGCCGGAGGAATGCGGGCCGCGAAAGCCCGAAATCTCGCCGCGGACACGGACGTGGCCGAAGCGGTCCTCCACCGTCCGCTTCAGGGCGGAAGAGAGTTCCGAGACGGTGAATTCGGGCGCGTTGACGAGATTCGGAGCAGCGGTCATCTGATCTATAGAATCGGGGTTTTCGACCCCGTGTGCAAGGTCCGGACGCCGCGTTTCGGGCGTCGAATCACATATCCACATCTGATCGAACCGCGTGTTGCTGCGGTTCGGGAGCGTGCTAAACCGGACGAAATGGCGTTACAACCCCTCTGATCGGCGACACAGATGAACATCCTCCTGCTCGGTTCCGGCGGCCGCGAACATGCGCTGGCGTGGAAGATCGTCGCATCCCCGCTGGTGACGAAACTGTGGTGCGCGCCGGGCAATGCCGGGATCGCGCGCGAGGCCGAATGCGTTGCGCTCGATATCGCCGACCATGCCGCGGTGATCGAATTCTGCCGGGGCAATGCGGTCGATCTGGTGGTGGTCGGTCCGGAGACGCCGCTCGCCGCCGGGATCGTCGACGACCTCGCCGCTGAAGGCATCAAGGCGTTCGGACCGAGCCGGCAGGCCGCCCAGCTCGAGGGCTCGAAGGGTTTCACCAAGGACCTCTGCAGCGAGTTCAACATTCCGACCGGTGCCTATCGCCGCTTCGACAATGCAAAGGACGCGGTGGCCTATGTCCGCGCCCAGGGCGCGCCGATCGTGGTCAAGGCCGACGGGCTTGCGGCCGGCAAGGGCGTCGTGGTGGCACAGACGCTGCCAGAGGCCGAGGCCGCGATTGCGATGATGTTCGAGGGCGCGTTCGGCTCGGCCGGCGCCGAGGTCGTGATCGAGGAGTTTTTGTCGGGCCGCGAGATCAGCTTCTTCGCGCTGTGCGACGGCGAGACCGCGATTCCGCTGGCCTCGGCGCAGGACCACAAGCGGGTGTTCGATCACGACAAGGGGCCGAACACCGGCGGCATGGGCGCCTATTCGCCGACGCCGTTCGTGACGCCTGAAGTGCACGACCAGATCATGGCGCGGATCATCCTGCCGACGGTGGCCGGGATGAAGAGCCGCGGCACGCCGTTCAAGGGCGTGCTCTATGCCGGCGTGATGCTGACCGCGCAGGGCCCCAAGCTGTTCGAATACAATGTCCGCTTCGGCGATCCCGAGTGCCAGGTGCTGATGCTGCGGATGATGTCGGACATCGTGCCGGCGCTGCTCGCCTCGATCGACGGGCAATTGAAGAACTTCGATCTGCGCTGGTATCCGGACCCGGCGCTGACGGTGGTGATGGCGGCGAAGGGCTATCCCGGCGATTACATCAAGGGCACGCGGATCGATGGCCTCGACGCCGCCGCCAAGGTCGAGGGCGTCGAGATCTTCCACGCCGGCACGGTGGCGAAGGATGGCGCAATCATCGCCAATGGCGGCCGGGTGCTGAACGTCTGCGCGATGGGCAAGACGGTCACCGAGGCGCGCGACCGCGCCTATCAGGCGATCGATCGCATCAAATGGCCGGACGGCTTCTGCCGCCGCGACATCGCCTGGCAGGCGGTGGAGGCGGAGAAGGGTTGATCGATCCGGCCTCAGCGGCGACAATGGCGCGCCCCGGGGCCTTCGAATGACCGATTTCAGACTGCCCGAGACGCACTACGCGCAAAGCGCCGACGCGAGCATCGCCTATCAGGTGATGGGCGATGGTCCTGTCGACATCATCCTTGTCCCCGGCTTGTTCTCGCACATCGAGTTCATGCACGAGATGCCCGGCTACACCGCCGTGCTGCGCCGCCTGTCGCGCTTCGCCCGGGTCGTGACCTTCGACAAACGCGGACAGGGATTGTCGGATCGGATGACCGGCGCGCCCTCCCTCGAGCAGCGCATGGACGACGTCCGGGCCATCATGGATGCTATCGGCTCCGCGAAGGCGGTGTTGTTCGGCTTCTCCGAGGGCTGTCCGATGAGCGTGCTGTTTGCAGCGACCTATCCGGACCGCGTTTCGCATCTCGTTCTGCTCGGCAGCTTTGCCCGCTCGAAGGATCGCCTGGCGGACGATGTGTGGCAGCTGCGCTGTGACGAGATCGTGCAGAACTGGGGTTCCGGCGACACGGTCAAGACCGTCGCGCCGAGCCAGGCAACGAATGCGGAAGTGATCGCGCAGATCGCGAAATTCGAGCGGCTGTCGAGCAGTCCGGGAGCGTTGCGGACGCTGCTCGTTCTCAATCGCGCGATCGACGTCACGGCGATCCTGCCGATGCTCCAGACTCCGACGCTTGTCCTGCATCGGACCGGCGATGGCCGCGTTCCCGTGGCGCTCGGCCGTGCCGTCGCGCGCTCGATCCCCGGCGCGAAATACGTGGAATATCCGGGCGGCGATCACTACTATTGGGTCGGCGAGACCGAGGCGATGCTTGGCGATGTCGAGGAATTCGTCACCGGCCATCGCGATGGTGGTGATGGCGAGCTCGATCGTGTGCTTGCGACCGTGCTGTTCACCGATATCGTCGATTCGACCCGCAGCGCCGCGACGATGGGAGATCATCGTTGGCGACGTCTGCTCGACGATCACGATCAACTCGCGCAGCAGATGGTCGGCCGCCATCGCGGCCATCTGGTGAAGAGCACTGGCGACGGCATTCTGGCGACCTTCGACGGTCCCGGCCGCGCCGTACGCTGTGCGCTGGCGTTCGGCTCGGCCGCGCGGCAGATCGGCCTGCCGGTGCGAGCGGGCCTGCACACCGGCGAGATCGAGGTGAGGGGGACGGATATTGGCGGCATAGCGGTCCACGCCGCGGCGCGCGTGATGTCGCAGTGCGGCTCGAACGAGGTGCTGGTGTCACGCGTGGTGACCGATCTGGTCGCGGGCGCCGGGTTGAAATTCGCCGAGCGCGGCGCGTTCGAGCTGAAGGGACTGCCCGGGACATGGGAACTGTTTGCGGCGAGCGGCTAGGTTCGACCCCACGCCGTCATTCCGGACGACGCGCATCGCGCGTCGATCCGGAATCTCGATGTTGTGGACACCTTCTCACCTCATCTCGGGATTCCGGGTTCGGCGCGTTGCGCCGCCCCGGAATGACGAAGTGGGTCAGAGCAGATCCCCGCCTGCCGCTGACGCTGTGGTGCCGTGCTCGCGGAACGCCTTGATGACGTTCTTGCCGATCTTCCACTTGTGCACCTCGTCGGGGCCGTCGACCAGCCGCTGCGAGCGCACCTGGGTGTACCATTTCGCCAGCGGGGTATCCTGGCTGAAGCCGAGCGCGCCGTGCAGCTGGATCGCGGTGTCGATCACCTTGTGCACCATGTGGGCGTGGAAGATCTTGGCGATCGAGTTCTCCTGGCGGATGTCGAGGCCCTTCTCGGCCTTGTAGGCGATGTGCAGCAGCATCAGCCGGCCGATATACAGCTCGCTCGCGCAGTCGGCGAGCATGAACTGCACCGCCTGGCGGTCGGCCAGCAACTGGCCGAAGGTCGAGCGCTTGGTGACATGAGCGGCCGCCATGTCGAGCGCGCGCTGCGCCTTGGCGACGTTGTGCATGCCGTGGCGCAGCCGGCCGTAGGCGAGGCGGTGCTGGCCCATGTTGAAGCCGTTGCCCTCGCCGCCGAGCAGGTTGTCGGCCGGCACCTTCAGATCCTTGATCTCGATCTCGGAGTGGCCGCCATGGATCACGTCGTCATGCGGACCCTCGATCGCCATGTTGGCGACGTTGCGCTTGATGCGGTAGCCGGGGTTGGGCAACTCGACGATGAAGGTCGAGTATTGCTTGTGGCGCGGCGCGTTCGGATCGGTCTTCGCCATGACCAGCGCGAGGTCGGCGACGCTCGCCGACGAGGAGAACCATTTCTCGCCGTTGAGGATGTAGTTCTCGTTGCCGTCCTTCACCGCCGTGGTCTGCATGCCGGTGGCATCGGCGCCGGCGGCCTTTTCGGTCATCGAGAAGCAGATGCGCTTTTCGCCGTTCAGCAGGGGCTTGAGGAATTTTTCCTTCTGGTGCTCGGTGCCGTGCGCCAGGATCGTCATCATCGAAGCGTCGTCCGGTCCCTGCGTGTTCATCGAGAGCGCGCCGAGCATGCTCTCGCCGAGCTCCATCTGCACCAGGGCGTTGGCGAGCGGGCCGAGGCCCATACCGCCATACTCCTTGGGCACGAACGGGCACCACAGGCCCTGCGCGCGGGCCTTCTTCCGCAGCGGTCCCAGCACCTCGGCAAGCGGCTTGGTGTCGAGTTCCTTTTCCGCCGGAATGCATTCGTCGTGGACGAATTTGCGAACCTTCTCGCGGATCGCCTTGGCTTCGGCGGGAATTTCGAAGTCGATCGACATGGCACTTCCTCGTTTCATGTTGTTGTTGGCAGGACTTGAGGATGGCATAAACCTCGTCAAAGTCAGCGGCAACGCCGAACAAAGTTTGAAGCAGCGCGGCCGCCCCAGGGAAGGAGCTACCGATGCCTGATCTCGCTGATCTTTTTCCCGGCTATGGGTCCGAATGGATCAACACCTCGCAGGGCCGCATCTTCGCCCGCGTCGGCGGCAAGGGCCCGCCCTTGCTGCTGCTGCACGGCTTCTCCTCGACGCATGTGATGTGGCACACGGTTGCGCCGAAACTCGACGACAGGTTCACGCTGATCATCGCCGACCTGCCGGGCTATGGCTGGTCCGATATGCCCGACAGCGACAAGGATCATACGCCCTACACCAAGCGCGCGTGGGCGAAGACCATGATCGAGGTGATGGAGCAACTCGGGCATGTGCAATTCGCGCTCGCCGGCCACGATCGCGGCGGCCGCGTGTCGTACCGGCTCGCGCTCGATCATCCCGGTCGCCTGTCGAAGCTTGCGGTGCTCGATATCGCGCCGACCTATGATTACTGGCAGAAGCTCAATCGCCTCTCGGCGCTGAAGATCTACCACTGGGCGTTCCTGGCGCAGCCCTATCCGTTGCCGGAGACGCTGATCTCCAACAATGGCGAATTCTTCCTCAAGGAAAAGATGGCGAGCCAGACCAGGAGCAAGACGCTGGAGGCGATCGATCCGCGCGCGCTCGAGCACTACCTCGCGCCATTCCGCGATCCCGCGCGCATCCATGCGATGTGCGAGGACTATCGCGCCGGCGCCTATGCCGACTACGAGATAGACAAGGCCGATGTCGACGCCGGCAAGAAGATCACGGTCCCGATGCTGGCGCTGTGGGGCGATGCCGGGGTTGCCAGCGCGGCAACGACACCGCTCGACACCTGGAAGACCTGGGCCACCAATGTCAGCGGCGCGCCGGTGGCGTCGGGGCACTTCCTGCCCGAGGAGAATCCGGAGGCGACGGCGAAGCTGCTGCGGGAGTTTTTCCTGGCGGGGTGACTCGACTTCCGCACCGTCATCCCCGCGCAAAGGCGAAGCCTTTGAGCGGGGATGACGGGATCAACAGCTGAGAGCTTCGTAGCCCGGATGGAGCGGAGCGAAATCCGGGACCGTCTCCGCGGAGATATCTCCCCGGATTGCGCTGCGCTTCATCCGGGCTACAGGTCATCCGCGCTACGAATTCGTCAGCGTCGCTCCCTGAAGAACTCGCGCAGCAGGCGCGCGGACTCGGTCTCGCCGACCGCGCCATAGATCTCCGGCACATGGTGGCAGGTCGGCTGCGCGAAGAACCGCACGCCTGACTCGACCGCGCCGCCCTTGGGGTCGGCGGCGCCGTAATAGAGCCGGCGGATGCGGGCAAAGGAGATAGCCCCGGCGCACATCGTGCAGGGCTCCAGCGTCACGTAGAGGTCGCAATCGACCAGCCGCTCGGTGCCGATGGCCTCGGCGGCCTGCCGGATCGCCAGGATCTCCGCATGGGCCGTCGGATCGCGATCGGTCAGGGTGCGGTTGCCGGCGGTCGCGATCACCTCGTAGCCCCGCACGATGACGCATCCGATCGGAACCTCGCCAGCTTTTCCGGCATTTTCGGCGGTTTTTAGCGCCAAATCCATGAAAGAAGGGGCAGACATGCCTCGTATCATCGGAAGAAACCTGCTAGTAGCGTCGCCTTCAGCAGAAGTGGATGCCGGTTTTGCGCCAGTCGCGCCCAGATGGCGCGCGTATCGCCGGTTGCCCTGCGCCCCAATTGAACCTCCAGGCGAGAACATTCATGCCCCGCGACAGCGACAAAAACAACGATTCCCGCGGCCGGCGGGACCGGGGGGCGCCCGGGAAGGGGCGGCCCAGTGGCTCCCGCGGATCGGACAAGCCGTTCGGCAAGCGCAGCTTCGGCGGTAAAGGTGGTGATCGCGACAAGCGCTCGTTCGGCGACAAGGGCGAGGGCCGCTCGTTCCGCCGCCGCGAGGACGGCGATGCGCCGCGCCGCGATTACGGCGACCGGCCGCGCTTCAAGCGCGACGACCGCGGCGGCGAGGGTGGCGGAAAGCGCCCGTTCAAACCGCGCGGCGAGCGCCGGGACTTTGATGCGGGCGATCGTCCGCAGCGCGGCGGCGCGCGTTCGGAGGGCCGGTCGTCCGACCGCAAGTTCGGCGAGAAGCGGTCCTATGGCGATCGCGAGAAGCGTCCCTACACGCCGCGCGGCGAGCGTGACGGCGAGAAGCGGACCTTTGCACCGCGCGGCGAGCGTGCCGAGCGCAAATTCGACGACAGGAAGTTTTCGCGCGGCGATCGCGACAAGGGTTCATTCCGCGACAAGGGCGAGGGCCGCCCGTTCCGCCGCCGCGAGGACGGCGACGCACCGCGCCGCGATTTCGGCGATCGGCCGCGCTTCAAGCGCGACCGCGACTTCGAAGGCCGCGACCGCGGCGACGAGAAGCCCTGGCAAAAGCGGGATCGCACGCCGCGCGACGGCTACAAGCCGCGCGACGACCGCGGCGGCGACGAGCGCCCGCGCTTTTCGCGGTCGCGCGAGGATCGCGGTGGCGGCGAACGTCCGCGGTTCTCGAGGTCCCGCGACGACCGTGAGCAAGGTGATCGTCCGAAGTTCGGCCGGCCGCGCTGGGATCGTCATGATGAAGATGGTGGCCGCGACGATCGTCGGCGTGAGCGCCCCGAAGGCCGTACCGACTGGCAGGAGCATCCGCGCAGCGAGGGCCGCTTCTCCGACCGGCCGCGCCGCGACAATGAGGACGACAGCAAGGTCTTTGCGAAGCGCCCGGCCTTCGGCGGCCGCGGCGCCTATCGCGAGCGCGCCTATGACGACCGGCGCGAGCGTCCCGAGCCGAAGCCGAAGAAGACAGGTGAACGCATCGCCAAGGTATTGGCGCGCGCCGGTCTTGCCTCGCGCCGCGATGCCGAGGAGATCGTCACGCAAGGGCGCGTCACCGTCAACGGACGCGTGATCAACTCGCCGGCGCTCGATATCACCGAGAACGATGTCGTGGCGGTCGACGGCAAGCCGTTGCCGCCGCGCGAGCGGACGCGGCTGTTCATGTATCACAAGCCGCGCGGGCTGATGACGACGCATGCCGATCCCGAGGGGCGGCCGACCGTGTTCGACAATCTGCCCGAGGGCCTGCCGCGGCTGATCTCGATCGGCCGGCTGGATTTCAACACCGAGGGCCTGTTGCTGCTGACCAATGACGGCGGCCTGGCGCGGACACTGGAGCATCCCGACACCGGATGGCTGCGCCGTTACCGCGTGCGCGCGCATGGCGAGGTGACGCAGGGCCAGCTCGACCAGCTCAAGGGTGGCGTCGAGGTCGACGGCGTCAAATACGGGCCGATCGACGCCACATTGGAACGCGACCAGAGCGCCAATGTGTGGGTGGTGTTCGCGATCCGCGAAGGCAAGAACCGCGAGGTGCGCAACGTGATGGCGCATCTCGGGCTCGAGGTGAACCGCCTGATCCGGATCTCCTACGGCCCGTTCCAGCTCGGCGAGCTCGAGGAGGGCAAGGTCGAGGAGGTCAAGACGCGGGTGCTGCGCGAGCAGCTCGGCGAGAAGATCGCCAAGATCGCAGGCGCCGACTTCACGCGGCCGGAGCAGCGTGACGCAGCCGACGGCGACGATGCACCGGCCAGGAAGCCGAAGCCCAGCAAGCGCGAAACCATCAACGATCGCAAGGGCCGCCGCGTGCTGGTGCAGCGCACCGGCAGCGAGGAAGCGCGTGCCCGCAATGAAGACGAGGCCAACGGCTACGGCCCGCCGCGTCGTGCCAAGCGCGGCTATCACGGCAAGCGCGATCTCAAGCCGCGGGACGAGTAACGGTCAATGCGCGTCGTCGGGGGCAGGCTGAAGGGCCGCAATCTCGTTTCGCCAGCGGGCCGCGAGATTCGTCCGACCGCGGACCGCCTGCGCGAGTCCGTGTTCAACATTCTGATCCACGCCTACGACAATCCGATTGAGGACGCGCGCGTGCTCGATCTGTTTGCCGGCACCGGCGCGCTCGGCATCGAGGCGGCCTCGCGCGGCGCCAGGTTCACGCTGTTCGTCGACAATGGCGCCGAGGCGCGGGCGCTGCTGCGCAACAATGTCGAGTCGCTCGGCCTCGGCGGCACGACCAAGGTCTATCGCCGCGATGCCACCGATCTTGGACCGGCACATCCGGTCGAGCCGTTCTCACTGGTGTTTCTCGATCCGCCCTATGGCAAGGGGCTAGCCGACAAGGCGCTCGCCTCGCTGCGCGACGGCGGCTGGCTGACGCCGGGCGCGCTGCTCGTGGTGGAGGAGGCAAAGGCCGCGGCGTTCGCGGCACCCGAGGGCTTCGAGGAGCTCGAGCGGCGCGCGTATGACGACACGGAGTTCGTGTTTTTGCGTGCTGTCACGGCAATCTAGAATTCGTAGGATGGGTAGAGCGAAGCGAAACCCATCAACTTCCGGGCCGCGGGAAAGATGATGGGTTTCGCTGCGCTCTACCCATCCTACGCGATACTGATTCATCACCGCTAGGGGAGCGCGAACCATGGCCGACACTCTTGCCGGGCTGGCCGGTCAGCTGGAGACGCAGGTCAAGGCGTTGCGCGGCGCTGGCGATGATGCGGCGCTGCTTGCGGCAGCGCGCGATGCCGCCGATCAGATCGAGCGCGGTTGCGGCGCGCGGGATGGGGACGCGCGTGACGCGCTCATGATGGTCCAGCGCTGGACGTTCAATGCGGCGGCCGATTGCTGGCCGGGCTGGAGCGTGTCCGACAAGCCGATCAATCAGGACAATCTGCTGGCCGCACGCGAGCTTGCAGAACGCTCGCTCCGGCTGGTGCGGACTCTGGAGCTCGGACCGCTGCGCGAGGCGACGGGCGTCTGGATGGTGGGGGCGTTTGACCTGGCGCTTGGCCGCTATGAGGAGGCGATCAGCATGTTTCGCGAAGCACGCGAGCATTATGTTGTCGCGAGCGCGCCCGGCCTCGTGCTGCTGACGGAGGGCTATGTCGCGATTGCGAGGCAGGTCGGCAAGGATCAAGCATCACCTGGGGGCGAAGATCTCGATCAGATCTGCACGCGGATCGCGGCAGGCGGGTTCGAGGACGGTCACGAATGGATCGCGCAACTTCGCACGGTGCTGGACGTGTTTGCCCGGCGGAACAATTCGTAGAATGGATAGAGCCAGCGAAACCCATCGACTTCCGGGCCGCGGGAGAGATGATGGGTTTCGCTGAGTTTATCATAGGGCCGCGCTTTGCGCCGACCCGTTGGTTTGCCCGGGACGACGGGGATGGAGACTACCGCCGCCCGAACAGCTTCTCGATATCGCTCAGCTTCAATTCGACATAGGTCGGGCGGCCGTGGTTGCACTGGCCGGAGTTCGGCGTGTCTTCCATCTCGCGGAGCAGCGCGTTCATCTCTTCCGGCTTGAGGCGGCGGCCGGCGCGGACCGAGCCGTGGCAGGCCATGGTGGCGGCGACGTGCATCAGTCGGCGCTCCAGCGGCAGCGCCTCGTCCCACTCCGCCATGTGCTCGGCGAGGTCGCGTAACAGCCCAGCCGCATTGGCCTTGCCGAGCAGCGAGGGCGTTTCGCGCACGGCGACCGCGCCGGGGCCGAAGGATTCGATCGCGAGCCCGAACGATGCCAGTTCCTCGGCGCGATCGAGCAGCTTCTCGACAGTCGACTCATCGAGCTCGACGATCTCGGGGATCAAGAGGATCTGCCGCTGCACGCCGTTCTTCGCCAGCGAGGCCTTCAGCTTCTCATAGACGATGCGCTCATGCGCCGCGTGCTGGTCGACCACGATGAGACCGTCGCGGGTCTGCGAGACGATGTAGGTCTCGTGGATCTGGGTGCGCGCGGCGCCGAGCGGCCGGTCGAGCAGGTCGGGCGCGGGCGCGGCCTCGAAGCGGACATCGGCGGTCGGCGTGCCGACGTCGAAGGCGGCCTGTCCGGGCTCGGCGAAGGCGGGCGCCGCCGCACCGTCGAATGCGCGCATCGGACCAACCGGATAGGACGGCGAGCCGCGCCAGTCCCAATTGCCCGGACGTGGCGGCGTGAAGGCCGGGCGGAAGGCCGAGAGCGCGGCGCCGTCGGCGGTATTGGCCGCGGTGCGCCTGCCTTCGCGCGCAAGGCCCTCCTTCAAGGCGTGCACGATGAGCGCGCGAACCAGGCCGGCGTTGCGGAAGCGCACCTCGGTCTTGGCCGGATGCACATTGGCATCGACGCCCTCGGGGTCGCAGGTCACGAACAGCGCCACGACGGGATGGCGGTCGCGTGGCAGATAGTCGGAATAGGCCGCGCGCACGGCGCCGAGGATCAGCTTGTCGCGCACCGGGCGGCCGTTGACGAACAGATATTGCCCGAGCGCATTGGCGCGGGTCAGCGACGGCGCGGCGGCAAAGCCTTCGACCACGACGCCCTCGCGCTCGGCGCGCACCTCGATCGCGGAGCTGCGAAAATCCGCACCCAGGATGTCGCCGAGCCGGGTCAGCCGGCCGGCCGCGCCGGGCAGCGCTGCGGCCCAGGTGACCGGCGCGCGCTCTTCGCCGGCCAGCGTGAAGGCGATGTCCGGGCGCGCCATGCCGAGGCGGCGCACCACCTCGCGGATCGCCTCCGCCTCGGTGCGGTCGGTCTTGAGGAATTTCAGCCGCGCCGGCGTGGCGTAGAACAGTTCGTTGACCTCGACGCGGGTGCCCTGGCCGAGCGCGGCCGGCATGACCTCCGACTTCTCGCCGCCTTCGACCGACAGCGACCAGGCATGCGGCTCGCTGGCATGACGCGTCGTGATGCCGAGCTTTGCGACCGCCCCGATCGAGGGCAGCGCCTCGCCGCGGAAGCCGAGCGTGCGGATGCGCAACAGGTCTTCGTCGTCGAGCTTGGAGGTGGCGTGACGGTCGACCGCAAGCGCGAGGTCGGAGCGGGTCATGCCGCCGCCATCGTCGGTGATACCGATCCGGCGCCGCCCGCCGCCATCGGTGAAAACGTCGATCCGGCTGGCGCCGGCGTCGATCGCGTTCTCGACCAGTTCTTTGACCACGCTCGAGGGGCGTTCGACCACTTCGCCGGCGGCGATGCGGTTGACGAGCTGTTCGGGAAGCTGGCGGACGGGCATGGATTGGACGTTCGGAGGAGCGATTCGAGGCTGGCCGTTACTATAAGTCGCCGCGCCGGCAAATGCATGGGACCGATATGGCGGCCGCAAGCAGGTTGGGGATGAGTCCGGCCTATCGCCTTGAAGACGCTTGGCTTCGGCGGCCGGCGCGTTACGCCCTACGTCCCGATTGTGGGGCCGCGCGCACAGGTATATCGTTTAGAAAAACTATAAGTTCTCGCCGGAGGAACGCCATGTGCCATCTTTTCGCGCATCAGCCGCAACGCGACTATGAATCGCAGACCCGATCGTTGCGGATCGACGGCCATTGCACCTCGATCCGGCTGGAAATGTCGTTCTGGGATACGCTGGAGGAGATCGCGGCCAAGGAAGGCATGACGCTGGCCAAGTTCCTCACCACCCTGCACAACGAGGTGCTCGATCATCACGGCGAGGTGAACAATTTCGCGTCGCTGCTGCGCTGCTCCTGCCTGATCTACCGCGCCAAGGCGAACGCGCCGGCGGTCGTACCGGATTATCGCGGGGCGGCGGCGATCATGGATGCCGCGGAATAGATTTCGCACCGGTCCATCACGCAAAGAAGAAAGCGGCCTTGTCCAGTTGGGCAAGGCCGCTTCAGTGAGAGGGGAATTGTATTTTCTTGCTAAAGCGCAGTGGCGACCACGACGGCGCTGCGCTCCCTCGCCCCGTTCTTACGGGAGAGGGTTGGGGTGAGGGGCCGTCTCCGCGTATCCGGTGACAGCTGCGTTTGCGGAGACTCCCCCTCACCCGGAACGCATCTAACGATGCGCTCCGATCTCTCCCCGCACGCGGGGCGAGGTGAGGCGGAATCCGGACTCGGTTCGAATGGTCGTCTGGTCTAGATCTCCTTGCGCTGCATCGCGCCGGCGATGTGGTCGGCCTGGCGGATCGCCAGCGACACGATCGTCAGCGTCGGGTTGCAGGCCGCTCCGCTCGTGAACTGGCTGCCGTCGGAGACGAACAGGTTCTTGATGTCGTGGGTCTGGCCGAACTTGTTGACCACGCCGTCGCGCGGCTTCTCGCTCATCCGGTTGGTGCCCATGTTGTGGGTCGAGGGATAGGGCGGCGTCGGGTAGGTGACGGTGGCGCCGACCGCCTCATAGACCGCGGAGCCCTGCTTGTAGGCGTGATCGCGCATCGCGACGTCGTTCGGATGATCGTCGAAATGCACGCTCGCGACCGGCATGCCGAACTTGTCCTTGATCTTCGGATCCAGCGTGATGCGGTTGGTCTCCTGCGGCATGTCCTCGCCGACCAGCCACATGCCGGCCATCCGCGGATAGCCCTCGATCGCGCTGGTGAAGCTGCGTCCCCAGGCGCCGGGATTGAGGAACGCGGCCATGAAGGGCAGGCCGAGCGACAGCGTCTCCATCTCGTAGCCGCCGACGAAGCCGCGCTTCGGATCGTTCTTGGCCTCGTCGCGGATGATGCCGGCCATCGTGGTGCCGCGATACATGTGCACCGATTTCTCGAAGCTCGCATACACGCTGCCGGTCATGTGCCGCATGTAGTTGCGGCCGACCTGGCCGGATGAGTTGGCGAGCCCGTCCGGGAACATGCTGGAGGCGCTGTTGAGCAAGAGCCGCGGGCTCTCGATCGAGTTGCCGGCGACCGCGACCACGCGGGCCTTCTGGCGCTGCATGGCGCCGGTTGCATCGGCATAGACCACGCCGGTGACCTTGCCGGACTGGTCGTGCTCGATCTTGATCACCATGCTGCCGGGACGCACTTCGAGATTGCCGGTGGCTTCGCCCTTCGGGATCTCGGTGTAGAGCGTCGACCATTTGGCGCCCGACTTGCAGCCCTGGAAGCAGAAGCCGATCTGCTGGCAGGAACCGCGGCCGTCCCGCGGCTCGCTGTTGATCGCCATCCGCCCGGTGTGCACCTCCTTGTAGCCGAGCTTCTTCGCGCCGGCTTCCATCACCTTGAAGTTATTGTTGCCGGGCAGCCCTGGGATGCCGTTGGTGCGGGTGACGCCCATCTTGTCCTCGGCCTTGGCGTACCACGGCTCCATCTCGGCGAGCGTGATCGGCCAGTCGATCAGGTTGGCGCCGGGAATGGTGCCATAGGCCGACTTGATCTTGAACTCGTGCTCGTCGAAGCGCAGCGAGGCGCCCGCCCAGTGCGTGGTCGAGCCGCCGACCGCCTTCACGATCCAGGCCGGCAGGCCCGGAAAGTCCTGGTGGACGCGCCAGCTGCCCGAGGTCGAACGCGCGTCGGACCAGGCGAGCTGGGTGAAGCTGTCCCATTCATCGTTGATGAAGTCCTGGTTCTCGATGCGCGGGCCGGCCTCCAGGATGACGACCTTGACGCCCTTCTGCGCCAGTTCATTGCCGAGCGTTCCGCCGCCGGCACCGGAGCCGACGATCACCACAACGCCGCTGTCATTCAGATCGAATTTTGCCATTGTTTCCTCCCGACCCGTTAGACCTTCGGCAGCCAGTCGATATCGGCGAAGCCGCGCTTGATGTAGCCGCCATGCTCGGCCGAGGAGCCCTCGTAGCCGAACCGCGGCCACACCTCCTTGTTGTTGTAGATGGAGACGATGAGGTCGCCGCGGATCTTCTGGAAGAACGCGCTCTGTTCGATCTGCTGCAGCAGCGCGACGCGGTCGTTTTCCCAGGCGACCTGGACATATGGCATCTTGTGGCGGTCGTTGGCCGCCTGATCGAGCCTCGTGACGCCGTCATTGATCAGCGACTTGACCGCCGGATCCTTCGCGGCCTTCTCATCCCACGGCTTGACCGCTGCTATGTAGTAGCTGTCGCCGAGGAAATCGTGCGGATAGATGTCGCGCGCCATCTTGAGCAGCGTCTTCATCGTGGCCGGCGTCAGCGTCGTGGCGCCTTCGGCCCACGCATCGGTGATGCCGAGCCCCGTCGAGGTGGCAATCGCGACTGCGGGTGCGGTCACGGCCGCGCCTTTGAGAAAGACACGCCGGTCATATTTGCTGCGTCGATCGATTTCTCTCATGGGTTCCTCCGTCAATTTTTATTTGTGCAATTGCCTTGTTATTTCGAGCATGCTCTAGCCGAAGCGCCCGCCGCGCTGGATCACCTCGATCTTGTAGCCGTCGGGATCGGAGACGAAGAAGAAGCGCGCCAGCGTCTTGCCGTCATGCTTGAAGTCGCGCAGCGGCCCCGGCGACAGTTTCTCCTTTTCGAAGCGCGCGTGCTCGGCATCGACGTCATCGACGATGACGGCGAGATGGCCGTAGCCGTCGCCGAGCGTGTAGGGCTCCTTGCGATCGAAGTTGACCGTGAGCTCGACCTCGAAGGGCGAGGAGGGATGGCGCAGATAGATCAGCGCGAAATCGGGAAATCTCAGATTGTCCGCGATCTCCAGGCCAAACGCGCGCTGGTAGAAGTCGAGCGCTTTTCCTTCGTCAAACACGCGGATCATCGAATGCACGGGTTTCGCCATTCAGTTCAGCTCCTTCAGATAGGCGATGATCATGGCGCGGGTTTCCGGCTTGGCCTGCCGGTAGGCCATCACGGCACCCGGGATCACCTCCTGCGGATTGGTCAGCCAGGCATCGAGCCTGGCGTCGTCCCAGACGAAATCGGCCTTGCTGAATCCCGCGGAATATTTGAAGCCGTCGGCCTTGCCGGCGTGGCGGCCGACGACCTTATAGAGCGACGGGCCTTGCCGGACGGCATCCGATATGTTGGTGGTGTGACAGGTCGCGCATTGCTGCCTGAACAGCGTCGCCCCATCGGGCGGCTTGGCGGCCAGCAGGGGCATCTGCGCGCCGGCCATTTGCACTGCAAGCATTGCGCTGCAAAATCCCAGCCCCAACGTCCACCTTGCGCGCAGCTTTGTCATCTACATCACCGCCTCTGTGCGGTGACTGTAGGAGGCTGAAATCCGCCGTTGGTAGTAGCGGGCTGTTTCACAGCAGAACAAAGCTGGGCGGTGATCTGGCGCGGAACCGGTGGTTGCCGCATATGCGGACGACAATTTCGCAAAATGACCGCGAAATCCCTGCACGATCACCACACGACGCAGCTTGCATCTCGCGTGCGCCGTTTGCGGAAAATGCAGTCTTGCGCGATGGGGTTCAGGGTCGGCGCTGCAAACGGCGCACCACCTGCGCCGCTCCTCCATCGTCAATTAAAGTCCCAGGAGAAATGGATGACGTTTGCAAAAACCAGCGTGCTCGCCCTTGCCATCTCGGCCGCGATGGCCGGCCCCGTCCTGGCACAGGGAACGACTGCACCGGATACCCGCGGCGGTGCACAGGGCAGAGGTACCATGCAGCAGGGCGGCGGCATGTCCGGCAGCGGCGATGAGGAAATGACGGCGCAACCTGGCGCGACGACGCAGAAGAGCGGCGCCGCCGCCAAGTCGGGCAGCAAGGGAACGGTCGGCAGCGGACGCACGGCACCGAAGTCGGGTGGTTCCGAGATGGCGCCCGCAACCAAGAAGTACTGAAGCACGAGGGCCTTCGCGGTTCTGATCAATCGGAACCAAGGCTCAGGCTTCTTGTTCTGACGCGTTCCTTCGCGCGAACCGACATCCGCTTCGCGCGAAAACGCTTCTGGTTACGCTGACCGGATCCCGGATGCAGTGCCGCGCGCGCTGCGTCCGGCGTTCCCTGGAGCATGATCCGGAGAAGTGGAAACCGGTTTTCCGAAAAGATCATGGTCAAACAAGGAGATGAGATCATGATGCGATTCCGTGGAAACGCATTATGATCTAATCGTCGAAACGGCGGGCGCCGCGCCCCGCCTTGATGTCGCTGCGGCGCTTCTTGCCCTCGAGCCGGCGCTGCTTGGAGCCGAGCGTCGGCTTGGTCGGCCGCCGCGGTGTCGGCCGCACCATCGCCTCCCTCAACATCTCGAGCAGCCGCTCGATCGCATCAGCGCGATTGCGTTCCTGGGTGCGAAAGCGGAAGGCGTGGATCACGATCACGCCTTCCTTGGTCATGCGGCTGCCGGCGAGCCGCGCCAGCCGCTGCGCGGCGTCTGCCGGCAATGCAATCTTGTTGGTGTCGAAGCGAAGCTGCGCCGCGGTCGAGACCTTGTTGACATTCTGTCCGCCCGGGCCGGAGGCGCGGACAAAGACGATCTCAATGTCGTTCTCGTCGATCGCAAGGTCGCGGGACACCCGCAGCATGACATCACCCGTGGAGGGAAGAATCGGCAGGCCGCAGGATAGCGGGTTTGTGCTGTGCGTGCTTCAGCTGCGTAGATGCAGCGTTAGGTACGTCTGAGAGCGCCGCGTGTGGCTTACCCCTCTCCCCACCCTCCCCCGCAAAAGCAGGGCAATCGCATATGGAATGAGCCGATTCTTCCGCGCCGTCATGGCCGGGCTTGTCCCGGCCATCCACGTCTTTTCTTCGCGTGGAAACGAAGACGTGGATGCCCGGGACAAGCCCGGGCATGACGAGTTTGTGGGAACTCCGATCGCCTCAAACGGCCATATGCGATTGCCCTACCCGCAGGGGGAGGGAGCCCTACCGCCTATACGTCCCTGACGGCCCGAGAACGGGCTGTAGTGTTTGCGGTGACTCGGTGTGAGGTGTGCACGCTGTTCCAGCTCCCTCCCCCCCTTGCGGGGGAGGGTGGGGAGAGGGGTGGCCACGGCGGTGGTGCGGACGAAGAAGTGAGAGCGCGCCGAAGCGCGTCAGTTCGCCTTCGGCGGCGCCGACACCGGCTGCGCCGCGGCCTGCGGGGCGCGGCCGACGATTGCGGTGAGCAGGCCGTTGCCCCAGAGCTTTTTGGCGACCCGCTTGGCATCGTCGAGCGTCACCGCGTCGACGATGGCGTTGCGCTTCTCGATGTAATCGATCGGCAGCTTGTCGAGCTGGTATTGCAGCATCGCCTGCGCGAGCTTGGAGGAGGTGTCGAGCGCCAGCATCTGCGACCCCTTCAGGTAGGACTTCGCCTCGTCGAGCTCCTTCTGCGTCGGACCTTCCTCGGCGATGCGGCGGACTTCCGCTTCGATCGCATCGACGGTCTCGCCGGCGCGATCGGCGCGGGTGCCGGTGTTGCCGATGAACAGCGCGGAGTGATCCATCCAGACCAGCGCTTCATAGATCGAGTAGGCCAGCCCACGCTTCTCGCGCACTTCCTTGTAGAGCCGCGACGACAGTCCGCCGCCGCCGAGAATGTGGTTCACCACATAGGCCGCCATGAAGTCCGGATCGTGCCTGGCGATGCCGGGGCCGCCGAAGGTGACGACGGTCTGCGGCACGTCGAGCGGGACGAAGGCGCGCTGCGGCGGCCGGGTCGCCACGACGTCAGGAATGGGCGTCAATTCGGCTTTCGCCGGCAGGCCGCCAAAGGTCTTGTCCAGCAGCTTGCCGAGCGTATCGGCATCGACGTCGCCGACCACGGCAACGCGCAGCGTATCCTTGGCGATGATGCGGCGGGTGTAGTCCTTGAGATCCGGGATCTGGATGGTCGGCACGCTGTCGAGCGTGCCGGTGGCCGTCCTGGCATAGGGATGATCGCCGAAGGCGAGTTCGAGGAACTTGCGGCCGGCGAGCGAGGACGGATTGGTCGATTCGCGGCGCAGATTGGCGATCACCTGGGCGCGGATCCGTTCGACGTCCTTCGGCTCGAAGTGCGGCGAGGTCAGCGCCATCCGCAACAGGTCGTAGGCTTCGTCCTTGTTGTCCTTGAGCATGCGCAGCGAACCGCGGAATTGATCGCGGTTCGACTGGAAGCTGAGCTCGATGGCGCGGCGCTCGAGCCGCTCATGGTAGGTTTTGGAATCGAGATCGCCGGAGCCCTCGTCGAGCAGGTCGGCGACCAGATTGCCGACGCCGGGCTTGCCGGGCGGATCCTGGCTGGCGCCGCCGCTGAAGGCATATTCCATCGCGATCAGCGGCACGGTCGCGTCCTGCACGAACCACGCCTCGATGCCGCCGGGCGATACCAGCCGCTGGATCTTGGCCGCGGCCTGCGAGGGCGCCGACGTCAGCGTCAGCAGCGCGGCGCAGGCGCCGCCGATCAGCGCCGCACGGCGGGTGAGGGAATAGATCACGAGCGCTTCTCCTCGCGTTTCGGCGCAGTATCCTTGATCAGATAGCCGGTCACCGACCGCTTCTTGTCGAGCCAGCTGGCGGCGGCAGTGCGCACCTGCTCGGCGGTGACGGCGCGAATGCGGTCCGGCCAGCTGCGGATATCCTCGATGCTGAGCCCGGTGGTCAGCGCGCCGCCATACCAGCGTGCCAGCGTCGCCTGGTTGTCCTGGGCGTAGATCGCCTCCGCGATGAGCTGGGTCTTGACCCGTTCGAGATCCTCGGCGCGCGCCGGGTTCTGCGCGAGGTCGGCGATCACCTTGTCGATCGCGTCCTCGATCTGCGCGAACTCGACGCCGGGTTTCGGCGTCACCGAGATCGAGAATTGTGACGGATCGAGCGAGGTGCCCTGGTAGCCGGCGCCGGCCGAGATCGCGAGGCCCTTGTCGATCACCAGCGAGCGATAGAGATAGGAGTTGGCGCCACCACCCATCAACTGCGCGAGCACATCGAGCGCCTGGCTCTCGCCTGAAGCGGCGGTTGTCGCCGAGGGCACCAGGTAATAGCGGCGCAGGCTCGGCTGTTCGACGCGCGGATCCGACAGCGTCACGGTGCGCGGCGCGGCCGGTGTCGGCTCCTGCGGCCTGACCCGCTTCTCGGGGATCGCATGCTGCGCCGGGATCGGGCCGAAGTTCTTCTCGACCAGCGGGCGGATATCCTTGACGTCGACGTCGCCGGCGATGACCAGGATCGCGTTGTTCGGCGCGTAGAAGCGGCGGTAGAAGGCGAGCGCATCCTCGCGGTCGAGCTTCTCGATCTCCTGGTGCCAGCCGATCACCGGCCGGCCATAGGGATGGTTGAGATAAAGCGCGGCCATGATCTGCTCGGTCAGTCTTGCATCCGGGTTGTTGGCAACCCGCATGTTGAACTCCTCGAGGACGACATCGCGCTCGGGCAGCACGTTCTCGTCCTTGAGGATCAGGCCGGTCATGCGGTCGGCCTCGAACTCCATCATGGTCGGCAGCTGCTCGCGCGGCACGCGCTGGAAGTAGCCGGTGTAGTCGACCGAGGTGAAGGCGTTCTCATTGCCGCCGACGCGCAGCACGGTCTGCGAGAACTCGCCGGCCGGATGCTTGGCGGTGCCCTTGAACATCAGATGCTCGAGGAAGTGCGCCAGGCCGGACTTGCCGGGCGTCTCGTCGGCCGAGCCGACCTTGTACCAGATCATCTGCGTGACCACCGGCGTGCGGTGGTCGGGGATCACCACGACCTGCAGGCCGTTGTCGAGCGTGAAACTGGCGGGGCGTTCCGAGGTGACGGTGGTCTGGGCGCGGAGGCTGCCACCCGGCAGCGGGATGGTGGAAACGAATGCGGCAGCGAACAGGGCGATCGATCGGCGAGAGCGCATCATGGTCCTTATGAAAGCCCGGACCCACGGCCGGGGCGCGAAAGCATGCCATCGTACACGGTCGTTCCCGTGCCGATGGTCACGAAGCGGAGAGACACCCGCCGCCCCGCATTAAGCTTTGCTCATGTCAGCCTTCGCCCGCGGAGGCCAAGCGATCACTGTACCGGTTTTCCGCTCATGACGTCGTATTGGCCTTCTTGCGACTTCGGCATCATCGGTCCGGTGCCGTAGGCAAAGCCCGAGGACGGGGTCTGGTAGCCCGGCGGCGGCTCGGTCAGCGAGTCGCGCGTCGGCTCACCCTTGAACGGTTTGGACTCGCTGCTGTTCCCCTTGAACATGCCGAGTAGGCCGCCGGTGTAACCGAGCTGGCTCGGCATCAGCGACGGATTGGTGCTCACGCCGGGCTCCAGCGGCTCCTTGCGGCCATCGGTGGCCGTCTGCTGCTTGCGGCCCGCCTCGATCTCGGCCGGCGTCAACGCCACCGCGGACTGCCACGGCTCTTTCTTGACATCCTTCTTGCGCGCCGCGATCGCAGCCTTGCGCGCCGCGATATCAGGGTCCTTCGGCCAGTTCGGCGCGTTGACCTGGGCGGTCGATGCCGGCGGGGGCAAATCCAGCTTCGGCGGCACCACCAGCGGCGAGCGCTCTCGGTAGTCGATGCCCTTGCTGGCCGCGCTCTTGGCGCCGAGCCCGGTCATCAGATTGTCGACGATCCGCTCTTCGAAGGTCAGTCCATCGTCGCCGTCATCCTCATCGTCGCCGGCGCGCACCGGGCCGGCCGTCATGACAAGGCCGATCCCGGCTGCGACGAACGCCAGGCGCAGGCCGCGCATCAGCGGCATCCGGGACGTTTCGATCAGGTAACCGCGGGCTTTGGTGTTGCGCATCGCGCCATTCCCATCTCAAAATTCGCCAAAGCGATCACTGGCTTAGGCACAGTTCCGCTTGAGCAGGTGTCGACCGCTGACCGGCTCGTATCGGCCGGGATCAGGGCGCTTTTACGGCGGGGGTCCCCACCACGGAATCATACAATAGGGCTGCCACGCCAGCAACGATGGCTACGTCGGCGAGGTTGAAGATGTACCAATTGAAGGTTTTTCCCCCGATCTCGGCATGAAGCAGGGCAAAATCGACCACCGCGCCATAGGCGAAACGGTCGATGCCGTTCCCGATGGCACCGCCGATGATCAGGCCGAGCGACACCGTCGCGAGCCAGGTCCGCGACCGCGCCATCCAGATCGCCAGCGCGATCACGGCCGCGGCCTTGATCACCATCAGCAGGATCTGGGCCGCCGGGGTCTCGCTCTGGAACCAGCCGAAACTGATCCCTGGATTCCAGGCCAGCACCAGGTCGAAGAACGGCGTCACCCGCACCGGGGCGTGATGCACGATGTCGAGGACATGGAGCAGCCAGAGCTTGGAGGCCTGGTCGGCGATCAGGGTGATCACCGCCGCAAGCACACCGGCGCGCACGGGTGGGCTCATTGCCAGCCCACCAAAGGTGTCGTCCCGGCGAAGGCCGGGACCCATACGCCGTGTCGGGTATTGTTTGAATGACTCGGGGTCATCAACCTTCGTCCATTCGAGACAGCAGTGGTTATGGGTCCCGGCCTTCGCCGGGACGACGGACAGTTAGGAGATGCTGACCTCCAGCGCCTTCCATTCGCGCAGCGCTTGCGCGTCGCGCGGCGAGACGTCGGGATATTCGCCGTCCTCGCCCACCGTCGGCAGGATCTTCCACGAACGGGCGCATTTGGTGCCGACCGCCTTCTCGACCACGACGGCAACGCCAGGCACGGCGTCGAGGCGGAAGGCTGTGGCCGGCGCCTCGCCCTTGCGCACCTCATAGTTCGAAGTGATGCAGACTTCGGCGAGATCGATGTCGAACAGCGTGGCCAGCATCTCCCTGTCGGCGACGTAGATCACCGGCGATGCCTCGAGCGAGGAGCCGATCCGCTTGGCGGCGCGTTCGAGCTCGAGCGCGCCGGTGACGACGCGGCGGACGTTGCGGACCGTTTCCCACTTCGCGGCAAGCGCGTCGTCGCGGAACTGCTCGAGACCTTCAGGGAACAACGTGAGATGCACCGAAGGCTCGGCGTTCGGCCGATACATCCGCCAGGCTTCGTCGGTGGTGAAGCTGAGGATCGGCGCCAGCCATTTCAGTATCGCGTCGCAGAGCAGATCGATCGTGGTCAGCGCCGCCTTGCGCGCCACCGAGGACGGCGGATCGCAATACAGCGTGTCCTTGCGGATGTCGAAGTAGAACGCCGACAGCTCGGAGTTCATGAAGGCCGCGAGGCTTGCGACCACGGTCTTGTAGTCGAAGTCGGCATAGGCCTTGCGGATGGTCTCGGTGTGGCCGGCGAGCTCGTGCAGCATCAGCCGCTCGAGCTCGGGCATCTCGGCAAAGGCGACCTTCTCGCTCGGCTTGAAATGATGCAGCGTGCCGAGCATCCAGCGGATCGAGTTGCGCAGCTTGCGGTAGGTCTCGATGGTGTTCTTGAGGATCTCCGGGCCGATGCGCTGGTCGTCGGCATAGTCGGTGGCGCAGACCCACAGGCGCAGGATGTCCGCGCCGGAATCCTTGATCACCTTCTGCGGCTCGACGGTGTTGCCGAGCGACTTCGACATCTTGCGGCCGTTCTCGTCGAGCGTGAAGCCGTGGGTCAGCACGATGTCATAAGGCGCGCGGCCGCGCGTGCCGGCGCTTTCCAGCAGCGACGAGTGGAACCAGCCGCGATGCTGGTCGCTGCCTTCGAGATACATCACGGTGTCGTTGCCGCCATCGACCTTGCGGACGATGTTGCCGAGCTGCGGGAAGTTCTGGCGGTCTTCCAGCACGAAGGCGTGCGTGGAGCCGGAATCGAACCAGACGTCGCAGATGTCGTCGACCTTCTTCCAGTTCTCGGACGCGCGGCTGCCAAGGAAGCGCTCGCGGGCGCCGTCCATGTACCAGGCGTCGGCGCCTTCCTCCATGAACGCCTCGGTGATGCGCTGGTTGACGACCTCGTCCTGCAGGATCTCGGCCGAGCCGTCGCTGTTCTCCCGCACGAACACGGCGATCGGCACGCCCCAGGCGCGCTGCCGCGAGATCACCCAGTCGGGACGGTTGGCGATCATGCCGTTGATGCGGTTCTCGCCGGCCGGCGGCACCCATTGCGTGACCGAGATCGCGTGCAGCGCGCGGGCGCGCAGCGTGTCGCCCTTCCTGGCATGGCCGTTCTCGGCGATGGGCTTGTCCATCGCGATGAACCATTGCGGCGTGTTGCGGAAGATCACCGGCTTCTTGGAGCGCCAGGAGTGCGGATACTGGTGCTTGAGGCGGCCGCGCGCGAGCAGCCTGCCGGCCTCGATCAGCGCCTTGATCACGGCCTCGTTGGCATCGCCCTTCTCGCCCTTGTCGTTGAGCACGCGTTTGCCGGTGAAGCCCGGCGCCTGTGCGGTGTAGGCGCCGTTCTCGTCGACCGTATACGGGATCGCCGTCGGGATGCCGCGCGCATCGAGCTCGCGGGTGTTGGCCGTCCAGACGTCGAAGTCCTCGCGGCCGTGGCTCGGCGCGGTGTGCACGAAGCCGGTGCCGGTGTCGTCGGTGACATGCTCGCCGGCGAGCAGCGGCACGATGAATTCGTAGCCGCCACCGAAGCCGCGCAGCGGATGGGCGCATTCCACCGCGTCCAGCGTGTCACCGGGAATATCGCGGACCTTCTCATAGGACGTGACGCGCGCCTGCTTGAACACCTCGGCGGCAAGCGCGTCGGCCAGGATCAGGAGATCGCCGGTCTTCGCCCAATTGTCCGCCGGCACATCCGTCACCTTGTAGAGGCCATAGGCGATCTTCGGCGAGAACGAGATGGCGCGGTTGCCGGGCAGCGTCCACGGCGTGGTGGTCCAGATCACGACCGAGGCATTGGCCAGCGCGCCATGCGCCGGCGAGGTGACCGGGAATTTCACCCACACCATGTCGGAGGTGTAGTCCTCGTATTCGACCTCGGCTTCGGCCAGCGCGGTCTTCTCGACCACGCTCCACATCACCGGCTTCGAGCCGCGATAGAGCGTGCCGTTGGCGGCGAACTTCATCAGCTCGCGGGCGATCTGCGCCTCGGCCGGATAGCTCATCGTCTGGTAGGGATGATCCCAGTCGCCGATGATGCCGAGCCGCTTGAACTCCTCGCGCTGCACGTTGATCCAGTGCGTCGCATAGGCACGGCACTCCTTGCGGAACGCGACCATCGCCGCCGAGTCCCGGAAGTCGGGCTTCTGCTTGCCCTTGGAGCGGTAGTTCTCCTCCTCGATCTTCCATTCGATCGGCAGGCCGTGGCAGTCCCAACCCGGCACGTAGTTGGAGTCGAAGCCGAGCATCTGCTGGCTCTTGGTCACGACGTCCTTGAGGATCTTGTTCAGCGCGTGCCCGATATGGATGTTGCCGTTGGCGTAGGGCGGGCCGTCATGCAGCACGAATTTGGCACGGCCTTCGGCTTCCCGGCGGAGCTTGTCGTAGAGGCCGATCTCGTTCCAGTATTTCAGGATTTCCGGCTCGCGCTGGGGCAGGCCGGCGCGCATCGGGAATCCCGTCTGCGGCAGGTAAAGGGTCTTGGAATAGTCCCTAACGTCAGTCTTTTGGGCGTCGGTCTTTTGCGGCTTGTCGGACATGAAAGCTCTGATTTGGCAGGTGCGGGCGCGGATACGCGATCAATCGCGGGTGAAACGACGAAGTCCCGGTCTTGCGCCGAGCCTTCAGGCTCAGGCGGAAGCCGGGCTGCTAATCCGTATGATGCGCCGCGAAAACATGGGGTTTCCATAGCAGCCGGACGGGGAAATCGCAAAGCCCCCGGTGGCCCGCAGGGCCGCGCATGGCGCGGCTCAGGCCGGCCGTGCCCGGGCCGGATTTCCCGCCACGATCGCGCCGGGGGCGACGTTCCGTGTGACCACGCTGCCGGCCCCGACCAGGGCGCCGTCGCCGATCGTGATGCCGGGCAGGATGATGGCACCCCCGCCGATCCAGACGTCGCTTCCGATCCGGATCGGGCGGCCGAATTCCAGCCCGGCGCGCCGGGTTTCGGCATCGCGCGGGTGGTCGGCGGTATAGATCTGCACCGCGGGGCCGATCTGGGTCCGATCGCCGATCACGACCTCGACGACGTCGAGGATCACGCAATTGAAGTTGAGGAACACGCCGTCGCCGAGGCTGATATTGCTGCCGTAATCGCAGAAGAACGGCGGGCGGATCACGGCATCCCTGCCGACCTTGCGGAAGCGCTCGCCGAGCAGCGCGTGCAACTCGGCCGCGGACGATGCGCCTGACGCGTTGTAGCGCGCCATCCATTGTTCCGCCGCGGTATGGTCGGCGGCGAGCTCGGCATCCGGGCGATACAGCTCGCCCGCCAGCATCTTCTCTTTCTCTGTCTTCAACCAATCACTCCGAGCTGCGGGAACGCGTCGGGCGCCGCGGCAAGTAGCGCGCGCGCCTTGGCGCTGTCGTCATCCATCTGGCGTATCAACGCCTCGATGGTGTCGAATTTCAGCTCTTCGCGAATGAAACCGATGAATGCGACATCAAGGACCGCGTCGTACAGGTCACCCTTGAAGTCGAACAGGAACACCTCGAGCAGCGGCGCGCCGTTGTCGAAGGTCGGCCGGCGCCCGAAGCTTGCGACGCCGTCGAACCGTTGCGAGCCCTTGCCGACCCGCACCGCGTAGATGCCGTGCTTCAAGCCGCAATGCTTGTCGAGGCGGATATTGGCGGTGGGGTAACCGAGATCTCGGCCGCGCTTCTCGCCGTGGACCACCTTGCCGGTGACGAACCACGGTCCGCCCAGCATCGTGGTCGCATCCGCGATCTCGCCTTCGGCGAGCGCCATGCGGATGGCACTGGAGGAAACCGGACGCTCCTCGATGTCGACATGGGCCTGCACATCGACCTCGATGCCGAGCCGCGGTGCTTCGCTGACCAGGAGGCTCGGGGAGCCCACCCGGCCCTTGCCGAAATGGAAGTCGTAACCGACTGCGATCCCGCTGATGCCGAGCCGGCCGATCAGGTCATGGTGAATGAAATCCTGTGCCGAGGTCCCGGCGCGCGCCTTGTCGAACGTCATCACGACGGCACCGGCGAGCCCGGTGGCCGCGAGCAGCCGCAGCTTGTTGGTCTCGTCCGTGAGACGGAATTGCGGGGTGTTCGGGCTGAAGAAGCTGCGCGGATGCGGCTCGAAGGTCACGGCAAGCGCGGGCACGCCGCGTGCTCTGCCCATCGCAAGCGCCGCGCCGATCACGGCGCGGTGACCGAGATGGACGCCATCGAAATTCCCCATCGCGACCACGGCGCCTTTCGGAATGGCGCTTGCGGGGGTGTTGTCGCGGATAACGGTAAAGCCGGTGCTCATGAGCGGTATTCTTCAAGGATTCTTAAGCATGATTGGTGCGGGCCGGACCGTGACGCGGCGGCGGCGTGGAAGTCAAGGCTAACGAAAATCGCGTCAAATCCGTAACAATCCGGATTCAGCCGGTTAACGCGCTGTTTAACGGCTGCTGTTAGTCGTTGGCGGAAAGCTGCGTTTGTGCAGAAGCCAAGTTGCGTTTGTGTTTTGGGGGGAAAGATGGCGGTTGATTTGTCCATGCCGGTTCTGGTGGTTGATGATTACAGCACCATGATCCGCATCATCCGGAATCTTCTCAAGCAGCTTGGATTTGAAAATATCGACGATGCCTCCGACGGCTCCGCAGCGCTGAACAAGATGCGCGGCAAGAAGTATGGCCTGGTGATTTCCGACTGGAACATGGAGCCGATGACCGGCTACGACCTGCTCAAGGAAGTCCGCGCCGATCCCAACCTCGCGACCACGCCCTTCATCATGATCACGGCGGAATCCAAGACCGAGAACGTGATCGCGGCCAAGAAGGCCGGCGTGAACAACTACATCGTCAAGCCGTTCAATGCGGCCACGCTGAAGACCAAGATCGAGGCGGTGTTCCCGGACATGGCGACGGCATAACCGCCCGACATCGATCGCATCGGCTGAAATTCACGCATGCCCGGGTTTGTCCCGGGCATTTGCATTTGATCACGCTTCCCTTTACCCGCCCCGCTTGCGGGACGAAGGGGGCGGATGCACGATTTCGGAATATTAGAAGAATATCGCTGAGTTGCCCGACGTGTCAAGTTGGCTGTCGAACCCCGCGCGCCACGCGCTACTTTGCATGGGGTTGTTTTCGATATTTTGGCGGCGCGCCCCTTCACCTCGCCCCGCTTGCGGGGAGAGGTCGGATTGCATCGAGAGATGCAATCCGGGTGAGGGGGCACAGGTCTCTCGGCATCCGGCGCCTGGGGAAGCAGCCGCTCACCCAACCCTCCAAGAGCTAGCTTCGCTCGTCTCGACCCGGTGAAGAACGGGGCGAGGGACAGCGTCGCTTGCCGCTACCACTTCAGCTCGCGCATCAGCGCGCGCGGCGGATGGCCGAACAATTCCTTGATCGATGCCGCATCGAGCTGCTCGATGCCCTCGAACTGTTCGGAATGGATGCCGCGGGTGACGAACAGGAGATCGATGCCGAAGCCAAGGGCGCCGGTGAGATCGGTGCGCACGGAATCGCCGATCGCGAGCACCCGGCTGAGCTCGGTCGGACGCCCGCGACGCTCGGTGGCCAGTGCCATGGCGCGCTCATAGATCGGCCGGTGCGGCTTGCCGTAGAAGATCACCTCGCCGCCGAGCTCGCGATAGAGTTCGGCGACCGCCCCGGCGCAATAGATCAGCCGGTCGCCGCGCTCGACCACGATATCGGGATTGGCGCAGACCAGCGTGAGCTTGCGCTCGAGCGCCTTCAGCAGCGTGTCGCGATAATCTTCGGCCGACTCGGTCTCGTCGTCGAACAGGCCGGTGCAGATGATGTAGTCGGCCTGCTCCAGCGGCACCAAGGTGGCGTCGAGGCCGCGGTGGATCGAGCTGTCGCGCTCGGGGCCGATCCAGAAGATCTTCTGGCCCGGATGATCGGCCACGAAGTGGCGCGTCAGGTCACCCGAGGAGACGATCGCATCATAGGTCTCGTCGGCGACGCCGAGCTTGCGCAGTTGTCGCTGCACGGAATCGGCCGGCCGCGGCGCGTTGGTGATCAGGATGACCGTGCCGCCCTGCTGGCGGAATGTGTGCAGTGCCTCGCAGGCCTCGGGGAAGGACTCGAGCCCGTTGTGCACGACGCCCCAGATGTCCGACAGCACCACATCGACGCCGCCGACGAGGTCGCGCAGCTGTTCCACGAAACGCAGTGAGGTCATGATGCGAATTGCCGGCTAGTTTGGACCGAGGGCGCGGCGCGCCAGCGCGGCGCTGCCGGTTGCGCGCGGCGGAGCTGCGGGGCTGGAGACAGGGGCTGAAGTGCTGGCGCCATTAAGATCCTGGGGGTTGGTCTGCGGAGCCTCGGCGGTAGCAGATGCCCCCTCCGGCCGCAACGGCCGCGGCGGCGCGAACAGGAACCCCTGGCCGAACCGGACATCGTAGTCGAGCAGATCGACCACCGAGCGTTCGCCCTCGATCCGTTCGGCGATCAGGTCGATGCCGTAGCGGCCGAGCAGGTCGGACAGATCGGAAGGATGGATATCGGTGCTCGCGATCTGCTTGGCGTCAAGCAGCAGCGCCGCCGGCACCTTGATGAAGCGGACGCCGCGATCGGCGAGCTCGCGCGGCTCGAGGCGAAGGTCGCTGACATGGTCGATCGAGAACCGGTAACCGCGCTGCGCCAGCGCCGCGAGGTTCTCGCTCTCGGTCGGGCCGAGATTGCGGAAGGTCGCCTGCTTGAACTCGAGCACGAAGGACGGCGCCAGCGCGCGGTTGGCCTCGAGGAAGTCGAGACACTGGGTGAAATGCGCCGGGTTGGACAGCGTCGCCGCCGAGACGTTGCAGAACACGCCGACATCCTTGCTGCGGATCATCAGGCGGCGCAGCACCTGGACGCAGCGAAGCATCACCATGTGATCGATGCGGCCGATCAGGCCGCCGGCCTCGGCCGCCTCGATGAAATCCTCGGCGGCCAGCACCTGGTCGCGCTCGTCGCGCAGCCGCGTCACCGCCTCGTAGTAGCGCACCTTGCGCTGCGGCAGCGTCACCATCGGCTGCAGGTAGATATCGAGGCGGTTCTCGTCGATGGCCTGCTTGATCGCGCCGATCAGCTGGGTCTGGCTGCGCGAGACCTCCGGCGGAGCCGCGGGTGGCGGCGCCGGCGCAACCACGACGGTCGGCGCCGCCGCAAGCGGTTGCAGCACATCGTCGCGCGGGGACGCGACCGGCTGCAGCGCCGGAGCCGCTGCCAGCAGGTCCTCGTGATGCGCGACAGATGCCGCAAGCTGCCGCACCAGCCCGCCGAGCTCGCTGATCTCGCCGGCCATGCCCTGCATCCGGTCGGCGCCGGTGGAGTTGGCCGAGGCGACGCGGCCTTCGACTGCGGCCAGCCGGCGGCCGAACTCGGCGACCTGGCGGGCAAGGTCGGCGGTGCCGCGCGACAGATCCGCGATCTGGCCGCCGACGTCGCTGCGGTCACGCAGCCGCATCGAGACCGCATTGTAGAGGATCAGGCAGGTGAGGGCGGCGAGCGCCACGATCGCCGATTCCGATCCGCTGATGCCTGCCACCGAATACAGCACGAAGCCGAGCGAGGCTGCGACCAGCACCATGCAGATGGCGATGAAGATCGTCGAAATGCGAATCATGTCGCGCGCCCGCGCCCTCTGTCCGAACGTCCCCGGACCGCGACCTTAGCACCATTGTTGGTTCGACGGGCCAGCGATCTTCGGAACCGGCTGGAACTGCACACGATTTTCGCTTCGCCCGGATCGGGCTCCGCAAATCGCCGGAGCCGGCGGCGGCACGCCGGTCAGAGGTCCGCGGCAGCGATCCAGAACACCTCGCCCTCGGAGTCCTCGGTGTCGAGCCAGAGCAGCGGCAGGTTCGGGTAGGCGGCCTCGAGATTGTCGCGGCCGCGGCCGATCTCGCAGAGCAGGCCGCCCTGCGGGGTCAGATGTTGCCTCGCCTCATCGAGCAGGCGACGTACGATGTCGAGCCCGTCAGCGCCGCCGTCGAACGCGATCTTCGGCTCGGCACGGCACTCACGCGGCAGCGCCGCCATGCCTTCGGCGTCGACATAGGGCGGGTTCGAGATGATGAGATCGTATCTGTTGTCGCCGAGCGGCTTGAACAGGTCGCCGCGATGCAGCGTCAGGCGATGGTCGAGGCCGTGATCGGCGACGTTGCGCGCGGCGACCTCGAGCGCGTCCTTTGAAATATCGACGGCATCGACCGCGGCGTTGGGGAAATGCCGGGCCGCCAGGATCGCAAGGCAACCAGAGCCGGTGCAGAGGTCGAGCACGCGTTCGACCTCTTCGGGATCGCCGATCAGCGAGGTGCCGTCCTCGTCGCCGCCGAAATGCGAATCCAGCAATTCGCCGACGAAGGAGCGCGGCACGATGGTGCGCTCGTCGACATAGAACGGCAGGCCGCGCATATAGACCTTGTTGACGAGATAGGCGGCCGGCTTCCGCGTCGCGATCCGGCGCTCGATCAGGTCGAGGATCTGCTTGCCCTCGGCAATCGTGACGCGCGCGGTGGCAAAGTTCTCGAACTGGTCGGGATGCAGGTGCAGCGTTTCGCAGATCAGGAACGCGGCCTCGGCCACCGGATCGGTGGTGCCGTGCGCGAACACGAGCTTGGCCGCGTTGAAGCGGCTCACGGCATAGCGCAGGAAATCGAACAGGGTGTGCAGCTCGCCGGCGCCGACTTTCGGCGCTTTCGGCACGGCGAGGCTGCGTTTGGCCGGCACTTTGCTGCGCTTGGCCATCAGGATTTGGTCCAGCGCGCGGCGGCCGCGTCGTCATGGCCCTGCGCCTCGATCCAGCTCGCGCCGCGCGTGCTTTCCTCGCGCTTCCAGAACGGTGCGCTGGTCTTCAGATAGTCCATCAGGAACTCGGCGGCCTCGAACGCGGCCTGCCGGTGCGCCGAGGCGGTCACGACCAGCACGATGTTCTCGCCCGGCGAGATACGGCCGAAACGATGGATGATGGTGAGGCCCTGCAACGGCCAGCGCGACAGCGCCTCGTCGGCGTGGCGTCCAATCTCGGCTTCCGCCATTTCAGGATAATGTTCGAGCGTCAGCGCCGCGATCGGTTCGCCCTGTTCGCTGCCGCGGCAGATGCCGCTGAAGCTGACGACCGCGCCGACATCGATGTGGTCTCGGCTCAAGGCCGCGATCTCCTGCGCGACGTCGAAGTCGGCCTGCTGGATACGGATGGTCGCTGCGACGGTCATTTGGGATTTAGCCGCCGGTCATCGGCGGAAAGAACGCGATCTCGCGGGCGCCCGCGATCGCCGCGTCCGATTTGACATGGGCGTG
The DNA here is from genome assembly GCF_024171045.1 of Bradyrhizobium sp. USDA 4538. Classification (NCBI taxonomy): domain Bacteria; kingdom Pseudomonadati; phylum Pseudomonadota; class Alphaproteobacteria; order Hyphomicrobiales; family Nitrobacteraceae; genus Bradyrhizobium; species Bradyrhizobium sp. USDA 4538. The sequence goes on along the minus strand of NZ_JALJZE010000001.1, from coordinate 2,386,627 downwards.
GTCGATCGCGGCGCGGATCACCGTCGGCTTCTCGAAGGCATAGGCATAGGCGTCATCGCGCGCGGCAAGCCATCCGATCAGCTCGCCGACGGTGCGCACCTCGGCCGGCGGCTCGACGATCTCTTCAGCCTTGCCGACGCGTTCACGCACCCATGCGAAATATTTCAGCTTCATCCCTCATCCTCCTTGATGAGGTGATGGATGCCGGCACGGAAGTAATCCCAGCCGGTGTAGATCGTGAAGATCGCCGACATCCAGAGCAACACGATGCCGATCAAGGTGGTGGCAGGGAAGACCTGCTCGCCCGCTTCGCCGGCAATCAGAAAGCCGATCGCCACCAGCTGGATCGTCGTCTTCCATTTCGCCAGCTTGGTCACGGGAACGCTGACCCTGAGCCCTGCGAGATATTCGCGCAGGCCCGAGACCAGGATCTCACGGCACAGGATCACGATCGCCGCCCACAGCGTCCAGCCATGGATCGAATTGTCGGCGGCCAGCATCAAGAGGCTGGAGGCGACCAGGAGTTTGTCGGCGATCGGATCGAGCATCCGGCCGAAGGCGGACTGCTGGTCCCAGATCCGGGCATAATAGCCGTCGAGATAGTCGGTGACCCCCGCCGCGATGAACACGGCCAGCGCCACCCAGCGCAGCCACAACGGGCCGTCCAGGATCGATTGCCAGTAGACGCAGCCGATCACCACCGGGATCGCGGCGATCCGGGCGTAGGTCAGGATATTCGGGAGGGACATGGTCTTGGTCTGTCCCCGGGTCGTGGCGATGTTCATCCGTTCTACCAATACCGCTGAAGCGAGAAGGTCAACCGTGCGGACGCGTCAAGCGCGACCAGATTGCGCTGCATCGTCATAGCGCCTTAGCCCGTTGTTCAAGCATGATCTTTTCGGATAACTGCCTCACACTTTTCCGCATCATGCCCTAGATGCCCTGTCGCAGGCGACGCCCTGATGACTCGCCTTTGGTTTAACCCGGCTGGGCGTGGAAAAACTCGAAAATCTTGCGGGCACTCTCGGCGCTGACGCCGGGAACCTTGCCGAGGTCGGCGATCGAGGCCCGCTCGATCTCCTTGAGCGTTCCGAAGTGGTGCAGCAAGGCACGCTTGCGGGACGGGCCGATGCCCGGGATCTCCTGCAGGCCGGCTTCGCGGATGTCCTTCTTGCGCAGCTTGCGGTGCGAGCCGATCACGAAGCGGTGGGCCTCGTCGCGCAGCCGCTGGATGAAATAGAGCACCGGGTCCCGCGGCTCCAGCTTGATGGCCTCGCGGTCGGGCATGAACAGGGTTTCGCGCCCGGCATCGCGCTCCGGACCCTTGGCGACCGCCATCAGCGAGACCTCGGTCAGCCCGAGATTCTGGAAGATCTCCCGGACCGCGTTGAGCTGGCCGCGGCCGCCGTCGATGATGACGAGGTCGGGCCATTGCGGGAACGAATCGTCATCCGCTTTCGTCTTGGCTGCGGCCTCGCCCTCCGGCGGCTTCAGCAACCGCTTGAAGCGGCGTTCCAGCACCTCGCGCATCATTCCGTAATCGTCGCCCGGCGTCAGCCCTTCGGACTTGATGTTGAACTTGCGGTACTGGTTCTTCATGAACCCGTCGGGTCCCGCCACGATCATCGCGCCGACCGCGTTGGTGCCCTGGATGTGGCTGTTGTCGTAGACCTCGATCCGCTTGGGTGTGTGCGGCAGGCCGAGCGTCGAGACCATGTCCTCCAGCAGCCGGCTTTGCGTCGCGGTATCGGCGAGCTTGCGGCCGAGCGCCTCGCGCGCGTTGGTGAGGGCGTGGCCGATCAGCTCCTTCTTCTCGCCGCGCTTCGGCACGGTGACCTCGACCTTGGATCCGGCCTTGACCGACAGCGCGTCGGCGAGCAACGCGCTTTCCTCGATCTCGTGCGAGAGCAGGATCAGCTTCGGCGGCGGCTTGTCGTCGTAGAATTGCGCGAGGAACGAGGACAGCACCTCCTCGGGCGTGAAGCTCTTCTCGGCCTTCGGGAAATAGGCGCGGTTGCCCCAGTTCTGGCCGGTGCGGAAGAAGAACACCTCGACGCAGGAGTAGCCGCCCTCCTGGTGGATTGCGAACACATCGGCCTCTTCGACCGTGCGCGGATTGATGCCCTGCTGCGACTGGATCGCCGACAGCGCCGCGAGACGGTCGCGGTACAGCGCCGCGGTTTCGAACTCGAGCTCGCCGGAGGCCTTCTCCATCTCGGCCGCGAGCAGCTCCTTGACGGCGTGGCTGCGGCCGGAGAGGAATTCGGTCGCCTCGCGCACCAGTTCGCTATAGCCGGGGAAGTCGATCTCGCGCGTGCAGGGGCCGGCGCAGCGCTTGATCTGATAGAGCAGGCAGGGCCGGCTGCGGCTTTCGAAGAAGCCGTCGGTGCAGGAGCGGATCAGGAACGCGCGCTGCAGCGCCGTGATGGTGCGGTTGACCGCGCCGGCGTTGGCGAACGGCCCGAAATAGCGCCCGGGCCGCGACTGCGCGCCGCGATGCTTGAGGATCTGCGGCGCCCAGTGGTCGCCGGTGATCAGAATATAGGGAAACGACTTGTCGTCGCGCAGCTGCACATTGAAGCGCGGACGGAGCTGCTTGATCAGATTGGCTTCGAGCAGCAGCGCCTCGGTCTCGGTCATGGTCGAGACGATCTCGACCTGCGTGGTCGCCGCGATCATACGCAGGATGCGCGCCGGCAGCGGCGCGTTGGCCCGCGCATAGGACGACAGCCGCTTTTTGACGTTCTTCGCCTTGCCGACATAGAGCACGTCGTTGGCGGCGTTGAGCATGCGATAGACGCCGGGCGAGGTCGGGGCGAGGCGGACCGCGTTCTCGATCGCGGCATGTCCGACCGAGAGCGTGCCCTCGGCGACCGCCTCGGCGGCGTCCTCCGAAGCCTCGGGCAGGCGTGCCTCGTCGTCCTCCTCGGCGGCGGAGGTTTCGGGATCGACGTCGCTTGTATCGAGCGCCAGATCGTCCTGTGGCAGGTCGGACTTTGAACCGCGCCGTGGCTTGGGGTCAGCCTTGGAGTCAACCTTGGGGGCCGGCGTCGGGCGCTCGGGAGAATCGTGAACCATGGGCGGTAAACTAAGTGCTTGGGCGACCGGTCGCCAGCGCTGACGGCACCAACAAAAAGCACCTCGATTGCAGGAGGTTACCGGGGCCCCGCGCGCATGCGGGAGGGGTGTGTAACACCTTGTTAAGACTGATGAGCGGGCCGGTAACCGGGCTTAACAGCCCTTTAACTTAAAACTCTCGATAAACCTTAGCGAAAAAAGTGGAATTCCGTAACCACGCCGGCCCTGGCCGGCGGGCTGCGGCAGTTGCGTTCTGGAGAGTACCAATGCCCCGGTTTGTTGCGCGTGCGCTGGCACTGATCGTTGCAGGCTGGACGACCTCGGCGGCGTCGGCCGATCTCAACTACGGATCGCCTTATACCGTCTATCAGCCGCTCAATGCCTATAGCTGGGCCGGCCCCTATCTCGGCGGCAATGTCGGCTATGGCTGGGGCTCGGTCGAGAACAACCCGACCAAGCCGTCCGGTTTCGTCGGCGGTGTACAGGCCGGCTACAACTTCCAGAACGGCTCCCCCTGGGTGTTCGGTATCGAGGCCGATATCCAGGGCACCACAGCCGACGACCGGTTCGCGCCGTGGAAGTTCTCCAACCCGTGGTTCGGCACGGTGCGCGGCCGCGCCGGCTATGCGGTCAACAACGTGCTGTTCTACGCGACCGGCGGTCTCGCCTTCGGCGAACTGCGCGGCGAGACGTTCGGCATCACGGAGAGCCACACCAATGCGGGCTTCACCGTCGGTGCCGGCGCCGAAATGGGCTTTGCCCCGCACTGGAGCGCCAAGATCGAGTATCTCTACGTCGACCTTGCCAACAGCAATTTCACGATCACCGGTGGCGTGTCGAACGGCTACAGCTTCAGCCTGGTTCGCGCCGGCATCAACTATCACTTCTGAGAACAAGAAAACGTCGACCATCAACTCCCGGCCGCGCCTTGCGCGGCCGGGTTTTTCTTTGTGTTGATGATCTCAACGTCGTGCACGGCGGCATGCATGCCGCGGCGTCCGCGAATCCAATCGGTGGGCCGCACGTGTGGGATATGCGGCACCGCCAGTCGCGTCCGCATCATGCAGGTGGTCATCCAGCGAGCGCTAGCCGCGCTCGGCAGTCAACTCACACGCAACGCCTCATTCGGTGTTCATCCCGAGCCGCGCATCGCGAGCGCTCGTCATGAGACCACCAGGTTGACCGCCTTCGGGCCCTTGCCCTTCTTGTCGGGCTCAACCTCGAACGTAATGCGTTGTCCTTCAGTCAGGTCCTTCAATCCTGCACGCTCGACGGCTGTGATGTGAACGAACACATCGCGGCCGCCATCATCAGGCTTGATGAAGCCGTAGCCACGCTCTCCGTTGAAGAACTTGACTGTCCCAGTCATGGCCATCGGGAAACTCCTCCCCCGTATTGCTCCACCGCTACGCGCACGCCGCGTAGCGGTTGACCGACATTCGCTTGTCGGAAGCTTGGCCACCTGAACAGGCCGGCGTCACGCCGCCGGTCCGCCTGGATTTTATTTCGGCCTTGTCACTCCGCCGCAACCATTCGCGGAAGCGGAACGTAAAGCCAGTCGTAACAGGATGAGCATAATACGGTTCCGCGCAAATTGCCTATGCTCAAAATTGAACTTTTCAGTAGGAGGTGTCGATCATGGTTTAGGCGTCTCGAGTCTGAAGCGTCCCGCGCCGCCTTGACCGAGCGGCTTCTCGAGTTCGGGCAGGATGATCTTCAACTCATTCGCCAGCGTCCACGGCGGATTCACCAGCAAAAGCCCTGTGGAAACGAGGCCTGCGCCTGCTTCTTGCGGTGCCACACTGAATTCCAATCGCAGGCATTTGCCGGCGGGCCGGCTGCTTGCTGCTGCAGCGGCCACACTGCGCGTTAGCTCGTCGGTGGCTCTCCGGGTTTTTACGGGGTACCACAAAAGATACGAGCCGGTCGGCCACTTCGCGTACGCTTCCGTGAAAGCACTGGCCAGCCGCTCGAACTCGTCCTTCGCTTCGAACGGCGGATCGATCAGCACCAGGCCGCGCCGTTCGTTCGGCGGCACGAATGCGGGCAGCGCCATCCAGCCGTCGAGATCGACGACGCGCGCTTGCGCGTCGCGTCGCAAGGCGTCGATCAGTTGTTTGCGCGCCGTCGGTTCGATCTCGCAGGCGGTGAGGCGATCTTGCGGACGCAGCAGCGCCCGCGCGATCAACGGCGAACCAGGATAGGCTTTCAGCTCGCCTTTCGGATTGAATGCTCTGACGATGTCGAGATAGGGCGCGATCAGCGGCAATGCCTGGTCGGAGAGCCGCGCCTGCATCAGCCGCGCGATGCCGGTGAGCCATTCGCCGCCGCGCTGCGCTTCGCTCGACGTCAAATCATAGAGACCGGCGCCGGCATGGGTGTCGATGACGCGGAACGGCGCCGGCTTGTCCTGCAGATAGGTGAGCATGCGCACCAGCACGATGTGCTTGATGACGTCGGCAAAGCTGCCGGCATGAAAGGCGTGACGGTAGTTCATGTGATGATCGTGCTGCGCTCCCAAAGGGTGCGCATGTTGTACTCGTCATGCCCGGGCTTGTCCCGGCCTTCGCTAAAGCTTCGGCGGGGGTAACGTCCAAGCTCGGCGAAGCCTTGGCGTAGCCGGCTCCCGGGCATCTGCGCCTTATCTTGCTTGTTTCGCGATGGCGCAGGTGGCCGGGACATGCTGCGCGACGACGCGCAGCGCGGGTCTGTCGGCCATGACCCAGAGTTTCAGCCGCCGCGAACCGGCGGCATCAGCACCTGATCGCGGCGGCAGGCGCGGCGGTCGATTTCCTCGCAGGAGCGGAATTGCAGATCCTTGCTGAGGCAGATCCGCACCTCGCTGAGCCGCTTGCTGTCGCAGGTCACCGAGATCGCGGAGTTGCTGAGGCCCGGATTGACCTTGATGAATGCCGTCTCCAGCTCGTCGGGCGCGACCGTCTTCGGCTCCGACAATTGCAGGAATTCCTCGGGGATCTTCACCGTGGCGCGGGCCTTGCGGATGGCTTCGAAATAGGCGCGCTCGCCGAGACCGGAGCAGGTGCCGTGCTTGTCCCACTCGTTGTAGATCAGCCCGGGCGCCGGCATCAGGTCGAGCATCGAGCTCATGATGCTGCGGGCGAGTCGCGGCGAAGGCCGCTGGCAGTATTCCGGAAAGCCCCGCTCATATTGCGGCCACAGGCCGTGCACCACGAAGGAATAGGGCCGTCCGCCGCATTGCGCCTGCGTGCCGCGGCCGTTGTTGCCGCGCTCGCTCGCCGCCTCGCAGAACGAGGGCGACCACGACAGCGACAGCACATAGAAATCGAACTCACCGGGCGCATTCTGGCGGCGATCCTGGGCCGACGCCCCGACCGCACCGCACAGAATAATGGCAACCGAAATCAAAAATCGGGAAATCGTGTCCAACCGAGGCATCAAACGCTCCCTCACTCGACCGCCCAGAGCCTAGCAGGCCGCGAGAACATTTCAAGAACAAAAAGCCGCCGTCCAAATGGCGGCGGCTCCTGCTTTAGCAATCTGGTCGGAGATCAGGGCCGCGCGGCCTTGCAGGACGGGTTATAGGTCCAGTTGCGGTCGAGCCCCGCGACGCACCATTCGACGCCCTGATTGATGCTGGCAAAGCCGCCGTCCTCGATGATCGAATAGTGCACCTTGCGCACTTTGCCGTCGCTCAGCATCGCCTCGCCCGTGCAATAACGGCGCGGGATATTGTCGGACTGCCAGGGGCGGAAGGCGGTTTCGTGAATCCCGTTGAAGCCGGTGATCACGAGCGGCGAATTCCAGAAGGTGGCTTCCTTTTCCTGGAATTGCGTGCTGATGACCGTCAGGGCCTTCTCGCATGGGGCCACATTGCCGTCATAGCGCGGGCCGGACAGCCAGAAGTTCATTTCGAGCGGATTGGCGGCCTGGGCCGTACCCCCGAAAGCCAGCAGGCCGACCACGAGTGCGGCGCCGAGGCCGAGCTTGCGGCCGAGTTTATTGCGGGAGTTGAACAGGTTGCGCATGGGAATCCACCCGATTATCCGATGCCGCGGACGGTGCCGCGAAGCCCCGGCAAGGTCAAGTGCAGGGCGGCAACACCTGCGGAGAAGTCCACTTTGGGGAGCCGGCTCGTTCTTTTCACGGTCGCCGGCGCACTCTATGTTGGCTCGAAGCGAAATGGAGTCTGCGATGCGAAGGAAATTGGCCGCGTGCCTGGTTGCCGTTTGCGGGATGCTGGCCGTTGTGCCGGCGCGGGCGGATTGGATGCAGCCGGTACCGCCGTTCAAGGGCAATGATACCGGCGGTATCATCGCCTATACGCTGGCGACCCAGAGCGACGCCCGGCAACTCGCAGTCGATCACTGCGCCTCCTACGGCAAGGTGGTCAAGTTCCTTGCGATGCAGAACTATCCGGGCGGCTACATCTCGTTCGCCTGTCGCTGGGTGCCCTATGGCGCAGCCCAGAGGCCGCTGCGCACGCTCTACTGAGCGCGCACCGGATCTTTCGATCGTTCAGCCGGGAGCCGACCGCATGACCCGACAGCTTGCCTTGCTTGGTTCGGCTGTGTGCCTTGTCCTGTCCGCTGGCGCCGCAAGTGCCGTCGACCTGCCGATCCGCAAGGCCGGTCTGTGGGAGATGAAGATGGTGCGCACCGGCGGGCCGATGCCCGAAATCACCATGCAGCACTGCACCGACGAGACCACCGACAAGGAGATGAGCGCGGCGGCCTCGCCGATGGCCAAGGAAGTCTGCTCGAAGCAGGATATCCAGAAGACCGCGACCGGCTATGTCAGCGACAGCGTCTGCAGCGTCGCCGGCATGACGATGCAGAGCCATGCCGAGATCGTCGGCGATTTCAATTCCGCCTACACGGTGAAGAGCACCTCCCATGCCGAGGGCGGCGCGGCCGGCTCGCGCGACACCACGATGACCGTCGAGGCGAAATGGCTCGGCGCCTGCAAGAGCGACCAGAAGGCCGGCGACATCATCATGCCCGGCGGCATGAAGATGAACGTCAAGGACATGGAAAAGCTGAAGGGCCTCCTGCCCAAGCAGAAGTAGCGCGCAGCGCATCCGGCTGTTGCCGCGCGCCTGAATGCATCGCCTCGCACGCTGAGAGGCTGCGCCGCTTGCCGTACCATCATTTCGAGTAGCTCGCGACGAAAATGCGGAGCAACCTTGCGCTGACGCGATGCGCAATCCATCCGATCCTTCCCTTCACCCCCAGGGCTATCGCATATGCCCCTTGGCGACCGCGCAAGTGCTTGGCCTCGTGGTTCGAGACGCGCCGCAAGCGGCGCTCCTCACCATGAGGGTCTACTATTGTGCCGCAGAACAAGACCTCATCCTGAGGAGCCCGCCGAAGGCGGGCGTCTCGAAGGATGGCCACGAGCACGCCGCCACGAAATGCGATGGCCTTTGCGCGGAGATGACGGTTCACCGCGTTCGTGCGCTCCTTGGCGCGCGATGACGTCGACGGGATGCAACATCATTGAATGATCGCCGCGTGCTCCCGCGTTCGAGACTCTCTGCGAGAGACGACGCGCATCGCATTCGTCGTGTCGAAAGCCTGACGCGCCAACATGTCGTTTTGAATCGTTCCAGTGATGCGCATCTTGAACCACTCCAGTGTTGCGCTTCGTTGCTGCTTCCATCGATTCTATTTTGCGCGTGTGGAATTTCGATCATCCCGCCGATAGAAGTCCGCCCCAATCGATGCCGGCCTTGTCGCAAACGCGACTCGATCGATGTCGGCGTAAGGCAATGTGGGGATTTGTTCGGTGGGAATGGCTTCGTTGCGGAGCAAGCGCGGCTTGCTCGCATCAACGGCTGCGATCAATGCGGCGCTACTCGGTTCGGTCATACTTGTGCCAATGGGTGCAGACGTCGCCAGCGCTCAGGCGCAGACAAGTCCTCCGCAGAGCAATGTCAGCGAACTTCCCGCAGTGACGGTGGATGAACCTGGCGCCGCAAGGAAGCGCGGTGCCGTCGTTTCAAGCCAGAACACCAGGACTTCGCGCGCGGTCGCGGCGAACCGGCGCCGCAGTGCCGCGGCGCCCGCCCGGAGCCAGGCTCCGCGGTCGCAAGGCACAGGAGGCGCGATCGGTACGACCACGGGGTACGTCGCAACCGCGAGCACGGCCGGCACCAAGACCAGCACAGCGCTGATCGAAACGCCGCAGTCGCTTTCGGTCGTGACGCAAAAGGAGCTAAGGGATCGCAACGTTCAGACGCTCAAGGACGCCGTCAGCTACACGCCCGGCGTGACGACCACGGCGTTCGGCTATGATCCAAGGTTCGATAGTTTCTACATCCGTGGCTTCGACGCGACCTATACAGGGATCTATCGCGACGGCCTGCGCCAGGGCGGCGGCAACTTCGCAATTCCCAAGATCGAACCTTACGGTCTCGACAGCGTGTCGATCCTCCGCGGACCAGCCTCGGGCCTCTATGGCCTCGGCTCTCCGGGAGGCATCGTGGATGTCACGACCAAGCGGCCGCCGTTGACGGCATTCGGTGAGGTGCAGCTGCAGGGCGGCACCTACGACCGTTACCAGGGCAGTTTCGATGTCGGTGGTCCGGTGCCCGGCAGCGATCAGCTGTACTACCGGCTGACGGGCCTGCTTCGCGACGCAAAGACCTGGTACCCCGGCAACGACGACGATCGCGCCTATATCGCGCCGGCGCTGACCTGGCGGCCGGACGCCGACACGTCCTTCACCATCCTCAGCGAATATCAAAAGAGCCGAACCGCCGCCAGCATCGGCAATTTCCGCACGCCTGACGGACAGTTGACCAACATCTATTCGAATGATCCGGCGTTCAGCGCGATGGATCAGAAGCAATATCGCATCGGCTACGCGTTCGAGCATAATGTCGACGACGTGTGGACGGTGCGGCAGAACTTCCGCTTCTACCAGGTCGACGTCGACGCGAAATACACCCAGATCGATTCAATCGACAGCAGCACCAATCTGGCGTCGCGGTCCGCGTGGCGGATCCTGGACAGCTTCAACACGGTGACGCTCGACAATCAGGCCGAGGCCAAGTTCATGCTCGGCGCGATCAAGAATACCGTGCTGTTCGGCGTCGACTACGGTCACTCCTACTACAACGACAAGATCGGTTACGGCCCGGCGCCCGATCTCAATCTCCTGACCATGAACTACGGCGCCCAGGCCATCGCGACGCCGGCATTCTCGATCTTCAACAAGCAGTCGACCGACGAGGTCGGTGTCTATGCGCAGGAGCAGGCCAAGCTCGGAGGCTTTATTCTGACGCTCAACGGCCGCCAGAGCTGGGTGTCGCAGACCACGACCGCGGGTCTGGACGGCGTGCCGTCGACGCAAAGGGCCACCGCCTTCACGGGCCGTGCGGGCCTGAGTTATGTCTTCGACAATGGCATTGCGCCCTATGTCAGCTACGCGACGGCATTCGCCCCGCAGGTCGGCGTCGACGCATCCGGACTGCCGTTCAAGCCGACCACCGGCGAGCAGAAGGAAGTGGGCATCAAGTACCAGATGCCGAACATTCCGGTGCTGTTGACCGCCGCGGTGTTCGACATCACGCAGGACAATGTGCTGCGCACCGATCCGAACAACATGGCGTTCCAGGCAGCGACCGGGCAGGTCGAATCCAAGGGCGTGGAGCTCGAGGCGAAGCTGGCGCTCAAGCAGGGATTTGATCTCACTGCCGCCTACACGCATCTCAACGTCGTGATCACGCAGGGCAATCCCGATACGACCGGCAATGAGCTCTCCGGCATTCCGAGGAATTCCTTCGCCGCCTTCGGCAAATATACGTTCCAGTCCGGCGTGCCCGTCGAAGGCCTCGGGCTTGGTCTCGGCGTGCGCTATATCGGGACGAACTTCGGCAACGACCAGAACACGTTCCAGAACGCAGCGACGACGCTGTTCGATGCGGTGATCGATTACGATCTGGGCAAGCTGGACCGGCGCTTCCTCGGCGCCACGATGCGCGTCAACGCGACCAATCTGTTCGACACGCACTACCAGACCTGCCAGTCCGGTTACTGTTATGCCGGCGAACGGCGGCAGGTCATCGGCACCTTGTCCTACCGCTGGTAGGTTACACCGGCACCCGCACGACGGCGCGCAGGCCGCCCATCGGACTTTCGCTGAGCATGATGTCGCCGCCATGCGAGCGGGCGATGTCGCGGGCGATCGCAAGCCCGAGCCCGGTGCCGCCTTCGTCCTGGTTGCGGGCATCGTCGAGCCGCAGGAACGGCTTGAACACTTCCTCGCGCATGTCGGCGGGGATGCCCGGCCCGTCGTCGTCGACCGTGACGTTGAGATAGCGATGGTCGCGATGGCCGGTGATCGAGATGGTGTTGGCGTGGCGCGCCGCGTTGGAGACGAGGTTGGCGAGACAGCGCTTGAACGAGGCCGGCTTCACCGTGACGACGGGCAGGCCGTGGAATGCAACGGTTGCGGTGTGGCCGTGGCGTTCGGCGTCGCTGCGCAATTCCTCCAGCGCCAACGCCATGTCGGTCGGCTGCGCGACCTCGCCGGAATCGCCGCGCGCGAAGGCGAGATAATCCTCCAGCATCATCGACATTTCGTCGACGTCCTTGCGCATCGCGTCGATCTCGGGGCCTTCGCCGATCAGGGCAAGCTCGAGCTTGAAGCGGGTCAGGATGGTGCGCAGATCGTGCGACACGCCGGCGAGCATCGCGGTGCGCTGCTCGATCGAACGTTCGACGCGCGCCTTCATCTCGATGAAGGCCTGCGCCGCGCGCCGCACCTCGCGCGCGCCGCGCGGCCGGAAGTTCGGCGCCTCGCGGCCCTTGCCGAAACTTTCGGCGGCGTCGGCGAGCCGTAGGATCGGCTTGATCTGGTTGCGCAGGAATAGCACGGCGACGATCAGGAGGATCGTCGAGGTGCCGAGCATCCAGAAGATGAAGATCTCCGAATTGGAGGCGTAGGCCGCGCTGCGCTGGGCGAAGATCCGCATCACCGAATCGTCGAGCTGCACGCGGATCTCGACCAAATTGGATTTGCCGACGGTGTCGATCCAGAACGGGCGGCTGATCTGGCGGCCGAGCTGCACCGAAAGCGTCTGGTCGAGCAGCGAGAAGAACGGCTTCGGCCCCGGCGGCGGCATGTCGCCGGCGGGAAGGAAGTCGACCACCAGCTGCAGTTTCTGGGCGATGCGGCGAAGCTGCGCGCGGTCCTTGTCCTGCGGGTAGCTCTTGTAGACGTCGATCAGCGCGGCAATATCGGACACCACCGCGGCCGACAGGCGCCGCGTCACCGTGTTCCAGTGCCGCTCCATGAACACGAACGCCACCACGGTCTGCAGGATCACCATCGGCACGATCATGATCAGCAGCGCGCGCGCATAGAGGCCGGTCGGCATCCAGCTCTTGAACGCGTTGCCCATCCAGCCGTTCGCCTTCGAGACGCGCTGCGAGGCGTTGCGGATCAGGGTCAGGCCGGAGTCGAGCGTGCTCATGTTCGATACTTATAGAGCGATGGGATTTCGTAGCCCGGATGAGCGAAGCGATATCCGGGGCTTGCCAACCCCGCATATCGCTTCGCTCATGCGGGCTACTTTCTGGGTCATGCTCAGGGCGAAGCCACTAGGCGATAGCCGATGCCGCGCACCGCCTGCAGAAACAGCGGATTGGCGGGATCGTGCTCGATCTTGCGGCGCAGGCGGTTGATCTGCACGTCGACCGCGCGTTCGTTGACGGTGCCGCCGGAGGTCAGCTCGGCACGCGGCACGGTCTCGCCGGGCGCGCTGGCGAGGATGCGCAGCATCTCGCGCTCGCGATCGGTCAGATGGATGATCTCCTCGCCCTGACGCAGTTCGCTGCGCTCGATGTGGAAAATATAGGGGCCGAACGCGATCTGCTCGACGACTGCGACCTGCGGCGGCGCGCTGCGCTTGAGGATATTGCCGATCCTGAGCACGAGCTCGCGCGGCTCGAACGGCTTGGCGACATAATCGTCGGCGCCGATCTGCAAGCCCTCGATGCGGGCTTCCGCCTCGTGGCGGGCGGTCAGCATGATGATCGGCACCGTCGAGGAGCTGCGGATGAAGCGGGCGAGGTCGAAGCCGTTCTCGCCGGGCATCATCACGTCGAGGATCAGCAGGTCGAAATGCAGCCCGAGCAGCTTGGCGCGCGCATCGGTGGCGCTCATTGCCGTCGTGACCCGGTAGCCTTCGCCGGAAAGAAAGCGCGACAGCAGGTCGCGAATGCGGCGGTCGTCGTCGACCAGCAGAAGATGCGGCGCGTCGTCGGCCGGCTCGACCGGCGCGCGCATCATGGTTGCAGCCTGCACCAGCTCACTCCCTCGTTTTTCTGCCGCCGCCGAAGATCGCTTCGAGCACCTTGTCGGGATCGTCGCGGTCGATCATCGCGCGGAGGAATTGGCGAACCGTCTCGACGCCGGCCGGATCGATGCCGGCGACCGCCCGGTTGATGCGGTCGGTCTGCAGCCCCGCGAGCTTGGCGACCAGCGCCTCGCCCTTCGGGGTGGCGTAGAGCAGGCGCTGCCGGCGGTCGTTGTTGCCGGTCTTCTGCACGATGTAGCCCTCGTCGAGCAGCTGCTTGAGCACGCGCCCGAGCGACTGCTTGGTGATGCGCAGGACGTCGAGCAGGTCGGCGACCTTCAGGCCGGGATAGCGGGTGACGAAGTGGATGACGCGGTGGTGGGCGCGGCCGAAGCCGAACGCCTCCAGTTCCTGGTCGGCATCGCCGACAAAGTCGCGGTAGGCGAAGAACAACAGCTCGATGATGTCCCAGCGCAGGTCGCGCGCCCCCGCCCCAGGAGCGTTGTCGTCTCCCTGCGAATCGGGCTTGGCAGCCATGCCTGAGAAATTTATGTCAGTCATATTGACGTATCTTGGGTTCAATGTTACAAAACTGTCCGTCACGACGAAACATTAGGTCGTTTTGTCCTCGACAGCGTTTAAGGCGGCCTGAACGAGCCTGTGAGGCGGTTTGGGCCGCAAATTGGACTACCGTGCGATTGTCGAGCGGCATTTCGGCAAACATACTGGACTTCAGCATTCCGCAAAAGCATGTCTAAACGGCATGTTGGCGATGGAAGCCGGCGGCGCGGCCGGCGGTGGTGAAGTTCGGGCCAGCCGAGCCTGATGGCTCCGGGGGAAACAGGCCGGCGCCGGGTATCGCGCCGGTTCCGACAGCGGAAAGCAAGAAAAATGACTTTGAAATTTGACATCCAGCCTTCGCCGAATGCGACATCCGACAAGGATCGCGCCGCGAAGCTCGTGGACCCCGGCTTCGGCCGGGTCTTTACCGATCACATGGCGATCGTCCGCTACAGCCAGGGCAAGGGCTGGCACAGCGCCCGCGTCGAGGCCCGCGCCAATTTTCCGCTCGATCCGGCCGGCGCCGTGCTGCACTACGCCCAGGAAATTTTCGAAGGTCTCAAGGCCTACAAGCGCGACGACGGCGGCGTGAACCTGTTTCGGCCGGACGCCAATGCCCGCCGCTTCCATGATTCGGCCGAGCGCATGGCGATGGCGCCGTTGCCCGAGGATTTGTTCATCGATGCAGTCGAGCAGCTGGTGCGGATCGATCGCGCCTGGATCCCGGGTGGCGAGGGCAGTCTCTATCTGCGGCCTTTCATGATCGCGAGCGAGGTCTTCCTCGGCGTGAAGCCGTCGGCCGAATACATCTTCTCGGTCATCGCCTCCCCGGTCGGCTCCTATTTCAAGGGCGGCCCTGCGCCGGTGTCGATCTGGGTGTCGGAGAATTACACCCGCGCCGCGATCGGCGGCACCGGCGCCGTCAAGTGCGGCGGCAACTACGCCGCCAGCCTGCGCGCGCAGGCCGAGGCGATCGAACGGGGCTGCGACCAGGTCGTGTTCCTCGATGCGGTCGAGCGCCGCTACATCGAGGAGCTCGGCGGCATGAACGTGTTCTTCGCGTTCGACGACGGCTCGCTGCTGACGCCGCCGCTCGGCACCATCCTGCCCGGCATCACCCGCGACTCGATCATCGCGCTTGCCAAGGATGCCGGCACGCGCGTGCGCGAGGAGCCCTATACGATCCAGCAATGGCGCGCTGACGCCGCCAGCGGCAAGCTGAAGGAGGCGTTCGCCTGCGGCACCGCGGCCGTCATCTCGCCGATCGGCAAGGTGTGCTCGGCGAGCGGCGACTTCCAGATCAGCGGCGGCGTGGCCGGCCCGGTCGCCATGGGCCTGCGCAAGAAGCTGGTCGACATCCAGTACGGTCGCACCAACGACCCGCATAACTGGATCAGGAACGTCCAGTGACGGACGCAACGTCATTCCGGGGCGAGGCGCAGCATCGAACCCGGAATCTCGAGATTCCGGGTTCGCGTCGTTCGACGCGCCCCGGAACGACAGCGTAGCGGCACCGGTTGCCGCCTTGCGCGCCGGCTGGTAAACGGCCGCTCATGGCCGAGAAACCCAAGAAACCCCAGAAACTGAAGGCGCGCCTGCCGCGCGGGCTGGAAGATCGCGGCCCGGCCGCGATCAATGCCACGCGGGCGATGGTGGAGAAGATCCGCGCCGTCTACGAGCTCTACGGCTTCGAGCCGGTGGAGACGCCGGCGATGGAATACACCGACGCGCTCGGCAAGTTCCTGCCCGACCAGGACCGGCCCAATGAGGGCGTGTTCTCGTTCCAGGACGATGACGAGCAGTGGATCTCGCTGCGCTACGACCTGACCGCGCCGCTGGCGCGCTATGTCGCGGAAAACTTCGACGCACTGCCGAAGCCTTATCGGTCGTATCGGTTCGGCTATGTCTTCCGCAACGAGAAGCCCGGTCCCGGCCGCTTCCGCCAGTTCATGCAGTTCGACGCCGACACCGTCGGCTCGGCGACGCCGGCGGCCGACGCCGAGATCTGCATGATGGCGGCCGACACGATGGAAGCGCTCGGCATTCCGCGCGGCTCCTATGTCGTGAAGGTGAACAACCGCAAGGTGCTCGACGGCGTGCTCGAGGCGATCGGCCTCGGCGGTGAGGAGAATGCGGGCCGCCGTCTCACGGTGCTGCGTGCGATCGACAAGCTCGACAAATTTCACGCCGAGGAGGTTCGCAAGCTGCTTGGTGCCGGACGATGGGATGGCGGCGAAGAGGGCAAGGGCGACTTTACCAAGGGCGCCGACCTGAGCCCCGCGGATGCCGATATCGTCCTGGCCGTCACGCAGCAGCGCGACGATTGGCGAGAGGCGATTGCTGCGGCGGAGACCTATCTGGCGAAGAGCGAAGTTGGTCAGGCCGGCGTGAGCGAGCTCGAGGAGATCGCCAAGCTGGTCGCGGCGTCCGGCTATGGCGCGGATCGCATCCGCATCGATCCGACCGTTGTTCGCGGCCTCGAATACTACACCGGCCCGGTCTACGAGGTTGAGCTGCTGCTCGACACCAAGGACGAGAAGGGCCGCCCGGTGCGGTTCGGCTCGGTCGGTGGCGGCGGCCGCTATGATGGTCTGGTCTCGCGCTTCCGCGGCGAGCCGGTGCCGGCAACCGGCTTCTCGATCGGCGTGTCGCGCCTGCAGGCGGCGCTGACGATGCTCGGCCAGCTCGACACGCAGGCCGAGTTCGGTCCTGTCGTCGTCACCGTGTTCGACCGCGATCGCGTCGCCGACTACCAGGAGATGGTCGCGCAGTTGCGCCAGGCCGGCATCCGCGCCGAGCTCTATCTCGGCAATCCGAAGAACATGGGCAACCAGCTCAAATATGCCGATCGCCGCAACTCGCCCTGCGTGATCATCCAGGGCTCGGACGAGAAGGCGCGCGGCGAGGTGCAGATCAAGGATCTGATCGAGGGCGCCAAGGCCGCCGCTGCGATCGCCTCCAACCAGGAATGGCGTGAGACGCGTCCGGCGCAGTTCTCCTGCGCGGAGGCCGATCTGGTCGCCAGGGTCCGCGAGGTCCTGGCGCGGCATGACGTGGCGTGGGGATAGCCATTCGCTTGTGACGTCATGCCCGGCCTTGTGCCGGGCATCCACCTCTTGTTTGATGCGCGGCGACGTGAATGGCCGGGAGGAGCCCGGCCATGGCGACAACAAGAGGGAGACAACAATGCCTGAGATCACCGTGAGCATGGCCGCCGGCCGCACCGACGAGCAGAAGCTCGGCATGATGCGCGACATCACCCAGGCGTTGGTGAAGAATCTCGGCGTCGATGCCGACGCGGTCGTGATCCAGATCAACGAAGCGCCGCTGCATCACAAGATGAAGGGCGGCAAGTCGTTCGTCGAGCGCGCGGCTGCGGCGAAGAAGTGACGCGCGAAAGCGCGTCATCCCGGGGCGCGCATTAGCGCGAGCCGGGGATCTCGATCAAAATCTCCAGATTCCCCGATGCGCGATTGCGCACCTGAGGTTCACGCTTCGCGTGCCCCGGAATGACGAGCAAGGCATCCATGGACGCACGCGATTTCATCAGGATCGGCATGAGCGCCGAGCGCATGCTCGTGGTGCCGCCGGAGCGCACCGTCGGTCACTTCGTGCCGGGCATGCCGATGGTCTATGCGACGCCGATGATGATCCTCGAAATGGAGATGGCGTCGGGCGATGCCATCCGCGCCGCGCTGCAGCCCGGCTGGGTCACGGTCGGGACCGAGGTCGATATCCGCCATCTCGCCGCCGCGCTGGTCGGCGCCACCGTGCGGACGACCTCAAAAGTGATCGCGGTCGAACGCCGCGTGATCCGCTTCGAGGTCGAGGCCTTTGAGGGCTCGCGCAAGCTCGGCGAAGGCCGCCATGCCCGCGGTCTGATCAATGTCGAAAGCTTCAACAAGCGGCTGGCCGGGACGTCGGGTTCGGCGCAGTAGGCGGCCTGTGTCGTTGGTCCGGCGAACTCGTCATGCGCGGGCCTGACCCGCGCATCCATCAAGGAAGAAAGCGTCCTTGTTCGATGGATTGCCGGGGCAAGCCCGGCAATGACGGTGCATGCGCTACTTCGCCAACTCCCTTGAGCGCCTTGTCGCGGCGGCAATCGCGCGGGTCATCAGCGGCTGCATGCCGTCACTGGCCATCAGCACCTCGAGCGCCGCAGCCGTGGTGCCGCCGGGCGAAGTGACGTTCTGCCGCAGGGTCGCCGACGGCAGATCCGAGCGATGCAGCAACTCGCCGGAGCCGGCGACGGTCGCCCGCGCCAGCGTGGTCGCGAGCTGCTCGGGCAGGCCGGCCGCAACGCCGGCGCGCGCCAGCTCCTCGGCGAGCAGGAAGACATAGGCAGGGCCCGAGCCGGAGACCGCGGTCACCGCGTCCATCAGGCTCTCATCGTCGACCCATTCGACGAGCCCGGTCGCTTTCAGCAGCGCATCGGTCATCGCGCGCTGCGCGGCGGTGACGCGCTTCGACGGTACAGCGACGGTGATGCCGCGGCTGATCGCTGCCGGCGTGTTCGGCATCGCGCGCACCACCGCGCCGCCGACAACCTCTTCCAGCGCTGACATGGTCGTGCCGGCCATGATCGAGACGACGAGCGTCGAGGGGCCGACGAAGGATTTCAGCGCGGCGCCGGCGTCGCGGAACGATTGCGGCTTCACCGCGACGACAAGCGTGTCGACCGTGCCGAGATCCTTCGCTTGCGGATTGAGCCGCACGCCCTTTGCGGCAAGCGCGGAGATTTCCGGCGAGAGATGCGGGTCGATCACCGCGACACGTTCAGGCGCAAGGCCCTGCGCGAGCCAGCCGGTCAGCATGGCGCCGCCCATCTTGCCCGCGCCCGCGAGCGCGATGGTGCCGGTCGAGTTTTTCAGTGCGCTGCTCGTGCTCACAGGCGTCTCCACAAACCCGGTGTCGTCCCGGCGAAAGCCGGGACCCATAACCACAGGCGGTTCTAGTGAAGTGAAGCGCGAGCCACAAGCTGCCAAATGTCATTGCCGGGCTTGACCCGGCAATCCATCGGAATGAAAGCAGCTTTGTCGGATGGATGCGCGGGTCAAGCCCGCGCATGACGATTGAGTCCGTGGAGCTTACGCCTCGCCCTCGGTGTCGAACATCGCCGCGGCCATTGCTTCGGCGGTCGACTTGCCGGCCCACACCACGAACTGGAACGCCGGGTAGTAGCGCTCGCAGGCGTGGATCGCGTTGACCACCATGGCCTCGCACTGCGCGGTGGAGGCGGTGAGGCCGCCGGGCAGCACCAGCGCCTGACGATGCATCACCATGCCGGTGTGGGTCCACAGATCGAAATGGCCGACCCACAATTGTTCGTTGATCGCAGCGACCAGCCGCTGCACCTCGGCGCGGCGCGCCTGCGGCATCTTCATGTCGAAGGCGCAGGCGAGATGCAGCGCCTCGATCTCGCCCATCCAGGTGAACGAGAGCTGATAATCGATCCAGTCTCCCTTGGAGACGATCGTCACCTCGTCTTCGCCGGAACGCTCGAACGCCCAGTTGTTGTCGGTGGCGATATCTTCGACCACCGCAAGCGGGTTATTCCGGGAATCGATAATGCTTTCGAGGAGGGACATGCCGTCTCGGACCTTGTTCTTATGATCGCTTGATACGCACACGGAAGCCGGCACTTGCGACATACTGCGTCGTGGCCGAGTGCAGTTCCTTGACCGGGCTTCCGGATGCCCCTGGACCTGACGCCGATGAAGTGATGTGATTTGCGGAATCCGCGCAACCGCACGCCGAGTCCGTCCACAGCCAAAGCGCGCATCGTCCACAGCTGATCTCCGCCACATCTGTGATTTTGAGAACAAATCGGAATCTAAGCGTTCGCGTAACGCTTTGTTAACCATTTGCCGGCGCTTCGCCGCGCCTGTGAATCAGCCGTCGGGCCCTCACATCAACCTCGCAGAGCCGCAACGCGCTCATGGGGACATGCCGTTTCCCCATGCCAAAGGCCTTGCCCGGCTGTCGCGCTTTGGTCATATTTCTCTCAGGCACGTCCATCCCGGGCGTGCCGAGTTCTCAGGGCGGGGTGAAAATCCCCACCGGCGGTAAGGGTGATGAGCCCAAGCCCGCGAGCGCCTTCCTCCGCGAAGCCGGCGGAAGGGTCAGCAGATTCGGTGCAATTCCGAAGCCGACGGTTACAGTCCGGATGAAAGAGAACGGTTGCGGCAGCCAACGCGATTTTCGCGTGGGCTCGTGTCGTTGTCCGTGTGCCCTGATTCTGGTCCTGAAAGAGGAAAGCCATGAATCAGATGTTGCAAGATCAAGACGTTCAAGCTTCTCAAGTCCAAACCCCCCGGGCAGAAATCGCTCCCGATACGCCGGCCAATCCGCCGACGCCGGAGCATCCGCACTTCGCAAAGCCGCAGCGCGTTGCCTTCGTGCAGTCGTCCTGGCATCGCGACGTGGTGGAAGAGTGCCGCATCTCCTTCCTGAAGGAGATCGAGGCGCGCCATATCACCAATGTCGACGTGTTCGAGGTGCCGGGCTCGTTCGAGATCCCGCTGCATGCCCAGCTGCTGGCGAAGACGCGCCGCTACACCGCGATCGTCGCGGCCGGGCTCGTCGTCGATGGCGGCATCTACCGCCACGAATTCGTCGCCGACACCGTGATCAAGGCGCTGATGGATGTGCAATTGCGCACCGAGGTGCCGGTGTTCTCGGCGGTGCTGACGCCGCAGCAATTCCACGAGACCGAGGTGCATTACGAGTTCTTCCGCAAGCACTTCGTCATCAAGGGGATCGAGGTCGCGGAAGCCTGCGCCAACACGCTGCTCAGCCTCGAGCGTCTGCGCGGCCAGGTCGCGGCGGGGATTCCCGGCTAGCATCGGCGGAAAAGCGATTCCGGCATGCGTGCCGGGATCGCTCTCGCCCGCGGCGCGTTCGGTTATGCTTGCGGCATAAAACCAAAACGCGCGGGAGGCGCCCCATGACCGAACAACATTCCTCCGACTGGCTCGGCCTGTCGGGCCGCGTTGCCGTCGTCACCGGCGGAGGCGGCGGTATCGGCCGCGCTACCGCGGTCAGTTTCGCGCGGGCCGGCGCCAGGGTCGCCGCGCTCGATCGCGACGAGCGCTCCCTCGCGGAGACCAAGGCAAAGCTTGGCGAGTTCGGCGACGGTCATCTCGTCGCGACCTGCGACACGACCAGCGAGGACAATGTCGCGGCAGCCGCCGACGCCGTCGCGCGCACGCTCGGCGCTTGCGACATCCTCGTCAACACAGCGGCGGTGCTGCGCCCGGGCGGGCTCGACACGCTGCCGCTCGCGGAGTGGAATGCGGTGCTGGCGGTCAATCTCACCGGCTATTTCATCTGCGCCCAGGCGTTCGGCCACCAGATGCGCAAGGCCGGACGCGGCAGCCTCATCCACGTCGCCTCGATCGCTGCCAGCAATGCGCAGGGGCAGAGCGGCGCCTACAGCGTCAGCAAGGCCGCGGTCGTCATGCTCTCGCAGCAACTCGCCGCCGAATGGGGGCCGCATGGCATCCGCAGCAATGTGGTGAGCCCCGGCCTTGTCGTGACGCCGATGAGCCAGGCCTTCTACGACACGCCAGGGGTCACCGAGCGGCGCACCGCCGTGGTGCCGATGCGCCGGATCGGCGCACCGCAGGACATGGCGGACGCGACCCTGTTCCTGGCCAGCGACCGCTCGTCATACGTCAATGGTGAGGAGATCATCGTCGATGGCGGCTATGCGCGGACGCTGATGAGCCACGTTCCACGGCCGGGGTTTTAGCGGGGTGGCTGCCACATACTCGGTGTCGTCCCGGCCTCGAGCCGGGACCCATAACCACCAATGCGAATTGATTGACAACGCTGGAGCCACAGCCTTCGCAACAACAAGGCCTGTGGTTATGAGTCCCTGCTTTCGCAGGGACGACAGCAAATATCGATTTAATCGAACAGGCTCGAGACCGACTCTTCCGCCGCGGTGCGGCCGATCGCTTCGGCAATCAGTCCGGCGATCGAGATCTGGCGGATGTTCGGTGCCTTGTTGACGGCTTCCGTCGGCAGGATCGAGTCGGTGATGACCAGTTCCTTCAGACGCGACGAGGCGATGCGCGCGGCGGCGCCGCCGGACAGCACGCCGTGGGTGATGTAGGCCGAGACTTCCTTCGCGCCGTGCGCGATCAGCGCCTCGGCCGCATTCACCAGAGTGCCGCCGGAATCGACGATGTCGTCGACCAGGATGCAGTTGTAGCCGGCGACGTCGCCGATCACGTTCATCACCTCGGACTCGCCGGGGCGCTCGCGGCGCTTGTCGACGATCGCAAGCGGGGTGTTGATGCGCTTGGCGAGCCCGCGGGCACGCGCCACGCCGCCGACGTCGGGCGACACCACCATCACCTTGGCGAGGTCGAACTTTTCTTTGATGTCGCGCACCATCAGGGGCGCCGCGAACAGGTTGTCGGTCGGGATGTCGAAGAAGCCCTGGATCTGGCCGGCATGAAGGTCGAGCGTCATGACGCGGTCGACGCCGGCGTGCGAGATCAGGTTGGCGACCAGCTTGGCCGAGATCGGCGTACGCGAGCCGGACCTGCGATCCTGCCTGGCATAACCGAAATAGGGCACCACCGCGGTGATGCGGCGCGCCGAGGAGCGGCGCAGCGCGTCGGTGATGATCAACAGTTCCATCAGATTGTCGTTGGCCGGAAACGACGTCGACTGCAGGATGAACATGTCCGAGCCGCGGACGTTCTCCTGGATCTCGACGAAGATCTCCATGTCGGCGAAGCGCCGGACCACGGCCTTGGTCAGTTCGATGCCAAGTCCCTTGGCGATGTCCTGCGCCAGCGCAGGATTGGAGTTGCCGGCGACGAGTTTGATTGATCCGTTCTTTGCCGACATCGATGCTTCCCCCCGCGCCTTGCTGGATACGACGTTCAGCATCTCAAGTCCTTACAGAACCGGCGGGTTTTCGGTGCGCGAGGGAATATCAGGCAGGCGCATCCGATGGCAACCCATTAGCCGGCTTTGGCCGCCGTTTTCCTGGGCAAAAAACGCATTTCCCCGGGCGATAACGGGGTTTAGTCGGCGGAATAGCCGAGCGCCACGGTCTCGGGCGCGGCGGCGGCCGGGGTGCTTGCCACCGTGGGCCCGCGGAGGTCCGGTGCCGGGGCGGGCGCGGGGCTGTCCGCCGGGCCGCCATTGATCATGCCGGACAGGCCGCTGAGGCCGGCCTGGGCGATCTTGCGCAGCACCAGGTCGTCGGCGGCGGCCCACGCGTCGCGGCCGGCCTTGCCGGCGGGCTCCTCGCCGGAGAGCCGCAGCGCGCGTTGCTGGTTGCTGTCGTAGACGTCCCACACCCACGCGATCATGGTGCGGCCGCGCACCACCTGCGCCGACAGATAGCTGCGCACGCGATAGGCGGCAGCGCCCTGGCGCGACACGATCGACAGGCTGCGCAGCTTGGACTCGCTGTCGAGCACGCCGACCATGCGGTCGAACACCTGGGGCGGCGGGCCGTCGATCGATTCGAACGCAACGGTTGCGCCGCTGCTTGCCGGCGTGGCCATGGCGTAGGAGTCGGCCACGTTGCCGCCGGCCGCGCAGCCGCCAAGCGCGCACGCGACCGCGAGCCACGAACATGCGATCGCGGCACGCACGGCTGTCCCAGTTTGAAACTGGCGGTTCGACGCTTCCCTCATTGCGTCCTGCGATATCGTTAAAACGGCTTAACGTCTAGGGCAGGACGGCCACAGCGCTTAACCGATCCGGGCGGCGCGCCACGAGGTTTCGGATTTCCCTGCTCAGTCAGAGAGATGGTGCCGCATGGCTGCGGTGATCCAGGCCCATTCGCGGTTCGGGCTCGCGTCCGGCGATTGCCCGCGCATGATGGCGACGAGCTCCCAATAGCGCGCCGCACGGGCATCGTGCAGGGCATATTTGCCGCGGATCCAGTTGCGGAATTCCAGATCAGGTTTTCGCTTCAGCAATCGCGCCGATGTTTCCAGCCAGTCGCGCGCCAGCGCCTGGCCGGCCTCCGACGTCGGGCCGAGGTCGCGCGCGATAATCTCCTTGGCTCTCGCCAGCACGGTTTCGTTGGCCGCTTGCCAAGCGGCGAGATCCAGCACGTGGTGATTCCAGACGTCCTCCGCGTTGGCGCGGATGTTGGTGACGAGGGAAGGGTCGTTGAGCGTCTCCGAAAGCTCGATCCAGGCATCGCACTGCTCGGGCGTCGGCTCGTCCGGCAATTCGGGCACGCTGGTCTCGATCATCTGCCGGATCCATTTCCGGTCGATGTTGATGCCGTCGGACACCTTCTCGAAAAAGCGTTCGACGACGTTGCGGCGCTCGGCGCGGGACAGCTGCGTCATGGTCAGGAATCTCCTCAAATCTGCTTCGGTGAGTTGCGGTGAACGCAACGCAGCCCGCAGGGCCGAGGCGACGCGGCGCTGTGCCGCGATCTCCGCTTCCAGCGTCTCGAGGCGAAGCTGCAGCGCCTCGACCAGCGAGAGTTCCTTGGTCAGAACCTCACGGATGGCATCGAGACCGAGCCCCGCATCGCGCAGGCAACGGATCAGGTCGAGGCGAACCAGTTCGTCGTCGGTGAAGACGCGATAGCCGCTCGCGGTGCGGCCGGCCGGCGGCAGCAACCCCTGGTCCGAATAGAAGCGGAGCTTGCGGACGCTGATTCCGCTGAGCCGCGCCGCCTCGCCGATGCTGTAGGTGCGTTGTGTCATGCGCCGCTTGTCCGGTCTCCAGCAGGTGGAGAGTCAAGACGCTTGTCGCACAAAAATCGCGGGAGTGCCCGGCGTCAGCTTTCCAGCGCGATGGCGTGAACGAGCCGGCCGTAATCGGCTTCCTTGCGGTGCACGGAGCGGCGGTAGCTGAAGCAGCGCTCGTCGGAATAGGTGTCGATGCCGAGATCGTCGATCATCAGCACGCCGGCATTTTCCAGCCGCATGCGGATGAAGCCGGCAAGATCGAACATCGCGTGTCCGGCGCGTTCGGCAGGCATGAAGAACATGCCGTTCTCCGCATCGGCCTCGATGAAGCGCTCGACGAATTCGTTGCCGACCTCGTAGGATTCCTTGCGGATCAGTGGGCCGATGGCGGCGACGATGCCGCCGCGCTCGGCGCCGAGCTTCTCCATCGCGTCGATGGTCGATTCCAGCACGCCGGTCAGCGCGCCCTTCCAGCCGGCATGCGCCGCGCCGATCACCCGCGCATTGGGATCGACGAACAGGATCGGGCCGCAGTCGGCCGTCGTGACCGAAATCGCAAGGCCCTCGGTGCGCGTGACAAGCGCGTCCGCCTTCGGGCGCACGGCGCCATTCCATGGACCGGTCACGGCCACGACGTCAGGCGAGTGAACCTGATGCACGCTGACGAGGTGATCGAGCGGCACGCCGAGCTGCTCCGCCATCCGCCGCCGGTTCTCCGCGACCTTGGCCGGATCGTCGCGCGAGCCGAGCCCGCCATTCAGCGCGGCATAGATGCCCTCCGACACGCCGCCCTCGCGCGAGAAGAAGGCGTGGCGCAGGCCCGGAATGGCCGACAGCAGCGGTGATCCCAATGTCATGGTTGGGTCTCGTCAGGCTGATCGCTCAATCCGGCGATCGAGGTGAGGCGCGGGTCGGAGATGGCCATGACCTTGAACATCGAGCCCATCCCGCCGCGTCCGGAATCGGTCAGCCGCTTCAGCGCACCGGCAACGTCGGCGGAGACTTCGGGGCTTGCTTTCGCCATCAGCCCGGCGGCACGGGCCTCGACGCCGAGACGCTTGAGGAAGTCGCCTTGCGTCGCCGGACCGTGGACGCGCGCGCCGACATCCTCGGCGGCCCGCGCCATGGCCTGGAAATCGACATGCGCGGTCACGTCGGCCTGTCCCGGGTTCTTCAGCGGGTCGGCGAAGCTGTGGCGCGCGATCGCCTGGAAAGTGTCGCCGGCGTCGCTGCGCAGATGGCCGTAATCGATGATCAGCGCGGCGCCGTCCTGGTCGCGCAGCCGCGTGGCGAGCTTCATGATCTCGTTGTCGGGCCGCCATTCGAACACCGCGCCGAGCGGGGCGGCGCGCACCAGCGACGGCAGCAGCACCTCGAAATGCGGCGTCGGCTCGGGCGCGGGAGCGAAATACAGGTTGCCATTGGCATCCATCCCGACCGTCCGCTCGTGCCAGCCGGTCTCGCGGCGGACCATCTGGTGGATCGGCAGCACGTCGAAATATTCGTTGGCGAGGATCACCGCCGGTCCCTCGGGCACGTCGTCGATGCTATCGTGCCAGGTGATGTTGCGCACGCCCGCCAGCGTCGCGTACTGCTTCTCGCGCAGCACCGGGTTGACCTCGACGAGGTGGATGCTGAGCGACTGGTAGAGCGGCGGCAGCACGCGTAGCGCACGGAGCGCGTCGGACATCATGGTGCCGCGGCCGGGCCCGAGCTCGATCAGGCGGAACGTCTCCGGCGAGCCGATCGCGCGCCAGATCGAGGCGCTCCACAGCCCAAGCAGTTCGCCGAACATCTGGCTGACCTCGGGCGCCGTGGTGAAATCGCCCTCGCGGCCGAGCGGATCGCGCGACAGATAGTAGCCGTACCGCGGATGCATCAGGCACAGTTCCATGTAGCGCCAGACCGGCATAGGCCCGGACAGCTTGATCAGCTTCCTGATCTCATCCAGCAGCGGGGAGGGTTCGTTCACGGCCTTCCTTGGATTGCACTTGCTTTAGATTGAACTTGTTCAGGTTGAACTCGGTGCCGGACCGTTCGCCCTGCGGCGGACGGCGGCCGTGATGATGATAACGCCCACGATGATCATTGGCACCGACAGCAGCATGCCCATGGTAAGTCCGCCCCACAGGAATCCGAGTTGCGGGTCGGGCTCCCTGAAGTGCTCGCCGATGATTCGGGCAACGCCGTAGATCGTGATGAAGCTGCCGAGGATCAGGCCGGGACGCTTGAGCGCGCCCATCCGGATCATGATCGCCAGCGCTGCAAACAGCACGATGCCCTCGAGCCCGGCCTCGTAGAGCTGGCTCGGATGCCGCGGCAGCGGCCCGCCATTAGGGAAGATCATGGCCCAGGGCAGGCTCGGATCGGCGTGACGGCCCCATAATTCGCTGTTGATGAAATTGGCGAGCCGGCCGAGGAACAGCCCGATCGGCGCGACCGCGGTGGTGATGTCACCGAGCGACAGGATCGGGATGTTGTTGCGGCGGGCAAACAGCATCACCGCGGCGACGCAGCCGAGGAAGCCGCCGTGGAACGACATGCCGCCCTTCCACAATTCGAGGATTTCGGCCGGATGCGCGATGAAGAAGGGCAAATTGTAGAACAGCACATAGCCGGTGCGGCCGCCGACGATGATGCCGATGGTGACCCAGAGGATGAAATCGTCGAGCTGCGGCAGCGTGATCGGCGCCGGGCCGCCCCACAGCCGCTCCTTCTTGATCAGCGAGCGAGCGTAGATCCAGCCCAGCACGATGCCGACGATGTAGGCCAGCGCATACCAGCGGATCACGATCGGCCCGAGCGAGAGCGCGACGGGATTGAACACCGGAAAGTCGATCAGCAGGAACGGCATCGTGCGTCTTGAGGCTCAGCCCACGAGGTTGCGCCGGTAAAGCGCGAGGAGCCGCTCCCAATGGCGTTCGGCGGCGTCGCGGTCATAGACCGGACGCTTGGGGAACGCAAAGCCGTGATGCGTGCCGGGATAGATCTCGACCTCGTTGTTCGATCCCTTCATGCCGGCCTTCACCTGCTCGATGATGTCCTGTGGCGCGTAGATATCGGTCTCGGCGCAGGCGAAATAGAGTTCGGCCTTTGTCTTTTGCGCGGCAAGATGCGGACTGTCGGGCTGGTCGGTCGCCAGATGCGTGCCGTAGACCGAGGCAGCGGCCTTGACGCGATCGCCGAAATGCGTCGCTGCGTTCACCGCATAGCGGCCGCTCATGCAATAGCCGACGGTGCCGATGATGCTGGTGTTCGCGGCCTTCTGCGTCTCGGCATAGGCGAGCAGGCCCTTGGTGTCTTCCATCACCAGCGGAATGTTGAGCGAGTGCATCAGCTCGAACATGCGCTTGCGCTCGGGCGATTCCGGATCGGGATTGATCGGGCCGAGCTCCATCACGCCGGCGCGGTAATACATGTTGGGCAGCATCACATAATAGCCTGACGTGCCGAGCCGGCGCGCCATGTCGCGCAGCTCCTCGCGGATCGCCGGCGCGTCCATGTAGAAGATGACGACGGGGAAGGGGCCGCCGCGCTCGGGATGGGTGATGAAGGTGGTGGTCTTGCCGTCCTTGGTCGGGATCTCGACGGTCTGGTCGATCATGGCGTTTCTGCTCGCGTTATGTGTGCGATTTCTGTTGTGAGTTCATACGATTGCAAGGAAACCGGAGCATGACAAGGCAAGCCTCGGGAGGCCTGCCATTCGCGGCGGACTTGAACCGGATGGCTGAGATCGCCATTGTCTTTGGCGCGAGGCAGTGAACGCGGAGAGTTTTGCGAGATGACCCAGACCAGCAACCGGTTTTTCGATGAGATCGGCCGTCTGATGAATGACGCCGCGGGCGCCGCCCAGGGCGTCAAGCGCGAGGTCGACACGGTCATGCGCAACCAGGCGGAACGGATCCTGCGCGACCTCGACGTGGTCAAGCGCGAGGAATTCGACGCGGTCAAGGACATGGCCCGCCTGGCGCGCGAGGAGAACGAGGCGCTGAAGGCGAGGATCGCGGCGCTGGAAGCCAAGCTCGGCGGTACGGCCGGCTGAAACGGCCCGGAGCGCAGCCCCGTAGCCCGGATGGAGCGAAGCGCAATCCGGGGCCGGCCCCGCGGAGGCAGTGGTCCCGGATTTCGCTTCGCTCCATGCGGGCTACGATCCTCGCTCGGTAACCCAAGAAAAATCCCTTCATTTCCTTGTCATTTCGGCCCTTTGGGGCTAAAAGCCCGCCACGTCCGCGGCCCCCGCACCCCTGGAGGCTTGCTGTGGACCTGAGCATGGGCCGCGCTGCGGCCTTTAACTTTTTAAATACAAGGACTTAACGCTATGGCGACCGTCAAGGAATTGAAGGCGACCGCGCGTCCGAAGAGCGGCAAGGGGGCCGCCCGGGCAGAGCGTCGCGCCGGGAGAGTTCCCGGAGTGATCTACGGAGACAACCAGCCCCCCGTCACCATCTCGGTCGACGACCGTGAACTGCGCCAGCGCATCCTGGCGGGCCGGTTCCTCACCACGCTGTTCGACATCGATCTCGGGGGCAAGAAGCATCGCGTGATTCCGCGCGACTACCACCTCGACCCGGTGAAGGACTTCCCGGTCCATGTCGACTTCATGCGGCTCGGCGAAGGCGCCACCATCCGCGTCAGCGTGCCGCTGCACGTCGTGAACGCGGAAACCGCCCCCGGCATCAAGCGCGGCGGCACCGTGAACATCGTCACCCACGCGCTCGAACTCGAATGCGCGGTCGACAACATTCCGCAATACATCGAAGCCGACGTCGGCAGCCTCGAGATCAGCCACTCGCTGCATCTCACCGACATCAAGCTGCCCAAGGGCGTGAAGTCGCTGACCCGCGAGGACGCGACCCTGGTCACCCTCGTGCCGCCGTCCGGCTACGCCGAAGAGCAGAAGGCCGCGGCTGCGGCTGCTGCCGGTGGCGCTGCTCCGGCCGCGGGTGCTGCAGCTCCGGCCGCTGCGGCGGCTCCGGCTGCGGGTGCTGCAGCTCCGGCCGCGGGTGCCAAGGCTCCCGCCGGTGGCGACAAGAAGAAGTAACCGATCAGGTCGGCGCGCGATCGTCTGATGGCGCGCCGACGCGGGATGCCGCGCCATGCGCCTTTTTGTCGGTCTCGGTAATCCCGGCGCGAAATACGCCAGCAACCGGCACAATATCGGTTTCCTGGCGGTCGAAGAGATTGCACGGCGTCATGGTTTCGCACCATGGCGCCGTCGCTTTCAGGGCGAGACCTCCGAGGGCGTCGTCGATCGCGAGAAGGTCGTGCTGCTGAAGCCGACCACCTACATGAACGAGTCCGGGCGCGCGGTGCAGGAAGCGGCGAACTTCTTCAAGCTCGCGCCCTCCGACATCACCGTGTTCCAGGACGAGCTCGAACTGCCGCCGGCCAAGGTGCGGGTCAAGATCGGCGGCGGGATCGCCGGCCACAACGGCCTGCGCTCGATCTCCGCGCATATCGGCAACGAGTACCGGCGGGTGCGGCTCGGGATCGGTCATCCCGGCGTCAAGGAGCTCGTGCACAGCCACGTGCTGTCGGACTTCGCCAAGAGCGACCGGGCGTGGGTGGAGGCCTTGTGCCAGGCCGTCGCCGACAATGCCGGCCTGCTGGCTGCGGGGCACGACGCGTCGTTCGCCAACAAGGTGCATCTGACGATGCAGGCCAAAGGATTTTTCGACAAGGGTGAGAATGGCGGCGAGAAGCCGGCTTGATCTCCCTTATTCGTCATCGGCACGAGCCCGCCATGACGAGCCAGAGATTATTGAGGAAGACATGGGATTCAAATGCGGGATCGTCGGGTTGCCTAACGTCGGCAAGTCGACGCTGTTCAATGCGCTGACCGAGACGGCGGCCGCCCAGGCGGCGAATTATCCGTTCTGCACCATCGAGCCGAATGTCGGCGAGGTCGCGGTGCCCGATCCGCGGCTGGAGAAGCTCGCGGCGGTCGCGAAGTCCGCGCAGATCATTCCGACCCGGCTGACCTTCGTCGACATCGCGGGCCTCGTCCGCGGCGCGTCGCAGGGCGAAGGTCTCGGCAACCAGTTCCTCGCCAACATCCGCGAGGTCGACGCCATCGCCCATGTGGTGCGCTGCTTCGAGGATTCCGACGTCACCCATGTCGAGGGCAAGATCGCGCCGCTCGCCGACATCGAGACCATCGAGACCGAGCTGATGCTGTCCGATCTCGACAGCCTGGAGAAGCGCGTCGACAACCTGTCGAAGAAGGCCAAGGGCAACGACAAGGAAGCCAAGGAGCAGCTCGAGCTGGTCATCCGCGCGCTGGTGTTGCTGCGCGACGGCAAGCCTGCCCGCGGACTGGAGCGCAAGCCGGAGGAGGAGCGTGCGTTCCGCATGCTCGGGCTCTTGACCTCGAAGCCCGTGCTCTACGTCTGCAACGTCGAGGAAGGCTCGGCCAAGGACGGCAACAATTTCTCCAAGGCGGTGTTCGAGCGCGCCAAGGAGGAGGGCGCGGTCGCGGTCGTGATCTCGGCCAAGATCGAATCCGAAATCGCGACGCTGTCGCGTGAAGAACGCACTGACTTCCTGGAGACGCTGGGTCTGGAAGAGGCCGGCCTCGATCGGCTGATCCGCGCCGGCTACCGGCTGCTCGATCTCATCACCTATTTCACCGTCGGCCCGAAGGAAGCGCGCGCCTGGACCATCGACCGCGGCACCAAGGCGCCCGCCGCCGCCGGCGTGATCCATACCGATTTCGAGAAGGGCTTCATCCGCGCCGAGACCATCGCCTATGCCGACTACATCGCCGGCAACGGCGAAGCCGGCGCGCGCGATGCCGGCAAGCTGCGGCTTGAAGGCAAGGAGTACGTCGTCGCCGACGGCGACGTGATGCATTTCAGGTTCAATACCTGAGCATCGATTTCGAGAGAGCTTTTTCCCCACGTCGTCCCGGCGAAGGCCGGGACGACGCTGAATGTACGGATGGCGCTCTTTCCCACGTCGTCCCGGGCAAGCGAAGCGCGACCCGGGACCCATAACCACAGGGTTGCGTTGTTGAAGCGAGCTGTGGCCCCAGCTCGCTCCATCGCCACGTCCTGTGGTCATGGGTCCCTGCTTTCGTGTTCGGTCCCGTGTGATTGGCGAGGGCCTGGATTGGCGCCAGGTAGCCGAGGCATTTGAGGCGGGTCCGATTGTAGTCGTGGACGAACTTGGCGATGAAGGCGTCGCGGTCGGCGTGGTTGACAAAGGTACGGCGCGCGCTGCCCCGTTTGTGTTCGCGGCCGATGGCTTCAGCGATGCGCCGGTTGAAGCGTTCGACGAGGCCGTTGGTTTGCGGGTGGTAGGGCTTGGTCAGGCGATGCTCGATTGCGCGCTGCTTGCAGAGCCGATCAAAGGGGTGGTCGCCGGAAGGCTTCCCGACCGGTTTGTTCTTCTTGTCGACGGCGAAGCGGTCGGTGAACTCGGCTCCGTTGTCGGTCAGGATGGTGTGAACACCGTGCGGAAAGTCGGCCAGGAAGCGTTCGAGGAAGCCGGTCGCGGTCGTTCCGTCTCGCCTGGAATGGATCTCGACGAAGACGTATCGGGTGGCGCGATCGATCGCGACAAAGGCATAACTGGTGCGGCGTTGCAGCGCGGGCAGATACTTCACGTCGATATGAATGAAGCCGATGCTGGCGCTTTCGAAGACGCCGGCCCTGGGCTTGTCAGGCTTGGCAAGCCGGCTGATGCCGTTGCGCTGCAGGCAGCGGTGGATCGCGCTGCGGGACAGCTTGGCATTGATGCACCGCTGCATCACCTCGACGATATCGTCCAGCGGCAGCTGCAGCGATGTCCGCAGCTCACACACCGCCCGTTCCTCAAGGGCGGACAGGCTGGTCGTGAGGTGCTTCGGCCGATGCGAGCGATCCTCGACCGTGCTGCGACCGCGCCAGCGATAGATTGTGGTCTCGCTGACCCCCAGCTCGGCCGCCAATTGGGCGACCGACTTCCTGCTGCGCTGGATGTAGGCACGCGTCTTCGGTGTCGTCGTGGCGTTCGCATGCAGGCTCAGTTCCATGACGCGAAGCGCTCCATGATAAAAGCCACGCCTCGTTCTACACCGATTCCATCCAACCAATCAGCAGGGACCAAACACTTTCGCAGGGACGACATCGAGTATGGGGGTGGCGCTTAGCTCACCGATCCGCGCGCCCGATTACGTCCATCAGCTCGGCGATCTTGCGCCGCTGGTCGGCCTTGTCGCCGGACGAGATCGCATGCTCGACGCAATGCGCCACATGATCGCGCAGCACCTCTTCCTCGACGCGGCGCAGCGCCGCGCGCGCGGCCGCGATCTGCGTCACCACGTCGATGCAATAGCGGTCGTCCTCGACCATGGCGGCCAATCCGCGGATCTGACCTTCGATCCGTTTGAGCCGTTTTAAGCAGGATGTCTTGACCTCGTCTCTCATAGGTCTCATATACCCCCCTAGGGTATCTAAATCAAGAGGTCGGGTTACCGGCCGGGAAGAGTTTCGTGGCACACGCAAAGCACGACCATTCGCACGCGGATCATCACCACAATGGCGCGGCCGCGCATTCCTGCTGCGGCGGCAAGCATGATCACGACACGCCGCCGGCCGAGGCGTCGTTCGCCATCGATCCGGTCTGCGGCATGAAGGTCAATCCGGCGACCGCCAAGCACCGCTTCAGCTACAAGGGCGAGGAGTACCTGTTCTGCAGCGGCCGCTGCAGCGAGCGTTTCGAGGCCGACCCTGAGAAGTATCTCAAGCCGCGCGAGGAGGAGCCGCCGGCGCCCGCGGGCACCATCTACACCTGCCCGATGCATCCCGAGGTGCGCCAGGTCGGTCCCGGCAGTTGCCCGATCTGCGGCATGGCGCTGGAGCCCGAGCAGGTCTCGCTCGACGACGGTCCCGATCCCGAACTGATCGACATGACGCGGCGGTTCTGGATCGGCCTCGCGCTGACCGTGCCGGTGTTCGTGCTCGAGATGGGCAGCCATCTCGGGCTGATGCAGCTGGTGCCGCAGCACTGGTCGAACTGGGTCTCGCTCGTGCTGGCGACGCCGGTCGTGCTGTGGGCCGGCGCGCCGTTCTTCGTGCGCGGCTGGCAGTCGCTTGTCACCCGCAATCTCAACATGTTCACGCTGATCGCGATGGGCACCGGCGTTGCCTATGTCTACAGCGTGGTCGCGACGCTGGCGCCGCAGCTGTTTCCGCCCGCGTTTCGCGACATGCACGGCGCGGTCGCGGTGTATTTCGAGGCGGCGGCCGTGATCACGGTGCTGGTGCTGCTCGGCCAGGTGCTGGAATTGCGCGCCCGCGCGCAGACCTCGGGCGCGATCCGCGCGCTGCTCGGTCTCGCGCCCAAGACCGCGCGGCGCATCACCGAACACGGCGACGAGGATATCGACATCGACGCGATCAAGGTCGGCGACCGCCTGCGCGTGCGGCCGGGCGAGAAGGTGCCGGTCGACGGCGTCGTCATCGAGGGCAGTGCGGTCATCGACGAGTCCATGGTCACAGGCGAGTCGATGCCGGTCACGAAGGCCGAAGGCGCGAGCGTGATCGGCGGCACGGTCAACCAGAGCGGCGGCCTCGTGATGCGCGCCGAGAAGATCGGCCGCGACACCATGCTGTCGCGGATCGTCGACATGGTGGCGAAGGCGCAGCGCTCACGCGCGCCGATCCAGCGGCTGGCCGATCGTGTCGCCGGCTGGTTCGTGCCGGCGGTGATCGCCGCCGCCGTGCTCGCCTTCATCGCCTGGACGGTGTTCGGCCCTGAGCCGCGCCTGACCTTCGCGCTGGTCGCCGCCGTCACGGTGCTGATCATCGCCTGTCCGTGCGCGCTAGGATTGGCGACGCCGATGTCGATCATGGTCGGCGTCGGCCGCGGCGCGCATTCCGGCATCCTGATCCGCGACGCACAGGCGCTGGAGCGGATGGAGGCGATCGATACGCTGGTCATCGACAAGACCGGCACGCTCACCGAGGGC
Organism: Bradyrhizobium sp. USDA 4538; assembly: GCF_024171045.1. Classification (NCBI taxonomy): domain Bacteria; kingdom Pseudomonadati; phylum Pseudomonadota; class Alphaproteobacteria; order Hyphomicrobiales; family Nitrobacteraceae; genus Bradyrhizobium; species Bradyrhizobium sp. USDA 4538. The sequence continues at coordinate 2,352,066 of NZ_JALJZE010000001.1, read as the reverse complement.
AAGCCGAAGGTCGTGCGCGTCATTGCCGCCGAAGGATTCAACGAGAGCGATCTGCTGCGCGTTGCCGCCAGTGTGGAGCAGGGCAGCGAGCACCCGCTGGCGCAGGCGATTATCGCCGCCGCCGGGGAGCGCAAGCTCGCATCGTCCGCCGTCAGCAATTTCGCCTCGCCCTCCGGCAAGGGCGCGACCGGCACGGTCGGGGGCAGGCAGGTTGCGCTCGGCAACGCGGTGCTGATGGCCGAGCTGAAGATCGCGACGGCAGCGCTCGACGAGGCGGCCGAGGCCGCACGGCGGGACGGCGCGACGGCAATCTATGTCGCGGTCGATGGCCGCATCGCCGGGGTGATCGCGATTGCCGATCCGGTGAAGCCGTCCGCGACCAGCGCGCTGCAGGCACTGCGTGCCGAGGGCCTGCGTATCGTGATGCTGACCGGCGACAACGAGACCACCGCGCGGGCGGTGGCGAAGACGCTCGGCATCGACGACGTCGAGGCCGGCGTTCTGCCGGAGCGCAAGAGCGAGGTGGTGCAGCGGCTGCGCGGCGAGGGGCGCACCGTCGCGATGGCCGGCGACGGCGTCAATGACGCACCGGCGCTCGCCGCCGCCGATGTCGGCATCGCGATGGGCGGCGGCACCGACGTCGCGATCGAGAGCGCCGGCGTCACGCTGCTCACGGGCGATCTGATGGGCCTCGTGCGCGCGCGGCGGCTGTCGGTCGCGACCATGCGCAACATCCGCCAGAACCTGGCGTTCGCGTTCGTCTACAACGCCGCCGGCGTGCCGATCGCGGCCGGCGTGCTGTATCCGCTGTTCGGCATCCTGCTGTCGCCGATGGTCGGCGCCGCCGCGATGGCGCTGTCCTCGGTCAGCGTGATCGGCAATGCGCTGCGGCTTTCGCAGGTGAAGCTGGACTAGGCGTCTCTTACCTCGCCCCGCTTGCGGGGAGAGGTCGGATCGCATCGCAAAATGCGATCCGGGTGAGGGGGACTCTCCACGAGTCTGTCTCTCGCCTTTTGTGCGGAAGCAGCCCCTCACCCCAGCCCTCTCCCCGTAAGAACGGGGAGAGGGAGCGGAGCGATCAGGCTGGCAGCAGCAGCTGCGCGCGGCGCTCTATCTCGGCATCGAGCCAGGTTGCGAGATCCTCGCTCACCGCGACCATCGGCAGCCGCACCTCGGGGCTGTCGATCAGCCCCTGTCGCCACAGCCAGTGCTTGGCCGGCGCGGGGCTCGGTTCGGCGAACAGCAGCCTCGTCAGGCCGACGACGCTCTGCCAGGCGGCCAGCGCCGCGTCGCGCTGGCCCTGCTGCAGCAGCGTGCGGATCGCAGCGAAGGTGTTCGTTTCCAGATGTGCGGACAGCAGGATCGCGCCGTCGGCGCCGTCCGAGAGCGCATCGAAGGTTTGCGCGTCCTCGCCGGTCAGCACGCGAAAGCCGGCCGGCCGGCGGTTGAGGAAGTCGATCGACTGCGCGCGGTCGGCGCAGCAATCCTTCATGCCGGCGATGTTCGGATGGTCCGCGAGCGCCAGCAGCGTCTCGTTGGTCAGGTTCACCGCCGTGCGATAGGGGATGTTGTAAAGCACGATCGGCCACGACGCGTGATCGGCGAGCGCGTTGAAGTGCTGCACGAGCCCGCGTTGCGAGGGCCTGATGTAATAGGGGCTGGCGATCAGATAGCCGTTGATCGGCCAGTCGGCCGTATCATCCAGCGCTTCCTTCATCCGGGCGGTCGAGGCGCCGGAGAGCCCGAGACAGACCGGCAAATGGCGGGAGCTGGCACTGAGCTCGTCGAGCACGACGCTCACCAGCCCCTCCAGTTCGTCCACGCTGAGCGCCATGCCCTCGCCGGAGGTTGCGCCGAGAATGAACCCGTCGACGGGGCCATTGGCGTAGTGCCGTACAAGACGCCGCAGCGACGTGACGTCGAGCTCGCCGTTACGGAATGGCGTGATCAAAGGCAGCCAGAGGCCCTGCAATTGCTGATGTAGATCGGTCATGTTCCATCTCCTTAAGAAGGCAAAGCCGGAGACGGGACCAACAAAAAACCCCGTCCAGGCGGCGGGGTTTCGGGATCGGTTTGAATGCGAAGGTGATCTTATCGCGCGCGATCTCGTGTCCCCGGGAGGGGAGCTTTTTTCGACGACAGAACGGCGCACGAAGTCGTGATCATGGGATAATGATGCTGCGCTGCGAGGTTGTTGTCAATGCACATGCTGACCGGCGCGTGCGGCGCGCTTTGCGCATGACGTGGAGGTGAAGAGGCACGGCGATGAAAAAAAGCCGGGCTCGAGTGAGCCCGGCTTAAGGTATTGGCCACGTGAGGCCGACACAATCACCTTCCAAGAGGGATTACTGAACTTCCGCGCCACTGGAGGAGGGGGACATATGCGCGACGCGAACGCTCAGCGTGTAAGCACTATGATCCCCATCGACGGCTTGCAGCAACTATCCAGGTCGCATGTCAGTCATGCGGAGACCGGGGGCAGCACGGATATCCCTATAAAGCAGCCCTATAAGGGCGGCTTAATCACGACGGCCAGCGCTGCGCCTTGCTGACCACGAAGTCGCGGAACACCTGCACCCGGGCCACCGTCTTCAGCTCTTCCGGATAGACGAAGTAGGTGTCGAGCGCGATCGAGTCGGACTCGCCGAACAGCTGCACGAGGTTGTTCTGTTCGACCAGATAGTCCGGCAGCGCGGCGATGCCGAGGCCCTGCTGGCAGGCGCGCACGAGGCCGAGGATGTTGTTGACCTTGAAGTAGGGCTCGCGCGGACCGGAGCCGTTGCGGCCGGCATCGATCAGCCAGCTGCGGTTCTGCAGATGCGCCGGCACCTGCGAGTCGCCGAGCATGATGATGCGGTGCGAGTCGAGATCATCGAGCGTGCGCGGCGTGCCGAAGCGCTTGATGTATTCCGGCGAGCAGTAGGCATGGAAGCCGATCGAGAACAGCTTGCGCTGGATCAGGTCCGGCTGGGTCGGCTTGCGGGTGCGGATCGCGACGTCGGCCTCGCGCATCGAGAGGTCGAGATCCTCGTCGGTGACGATCAGCGAGATCCGGATGTCGGGATAGAGCGCGGTGAACTCGTCGAGCCGCGGGATCAGCCAGTTGATGCCCAGCGCCGGCGGCGTCGTGATCTTGAGGTCGCCGCTCGGCCGCTCGCGGCTGTCGGTGAGCTTTGCGCGGGCCGCCTGCAGCTGCATGAACACGTCATGCGCGGTGCGGAACAGGAGGTCGCCCTGTTCGGTGAGGATCAGGCCGCGGGCGTGGCGGTGAAACAGCGACACCGAGAGCTCCTGCTCCAGCGCGCTGACCTGGCGGGAGACCGCCGATTGCGACAGGCCAAGCTGTTCGCCGGCATGCGTGAAGCTGCCAGCCTCCGCCGCTGCGTGAAAGACCTTCAGCTTGTCCCAATCCATATCCGTAAATCCGTCGCGAGATCGTGCCATGATTATTCCGCCGCTGCGCGATCGCTCGCGCGAAGAGCCAGGAAGCGTTCCGCCTCGAGCGCAGCCATGCAGCCGAGGCCGGCGGCGGTGACCGCCTGCCGGAAGGTTTCATCCGCCACGTCGCCCGCGGCGAACAGGCCGGGCATCGAGGTCGCGGTGGAGTTCGGCGCAACCTCGACATAGCCCGACGGTTTCAGCTTGATCTGGCCTTTGACGAGCTCCGTCGCCGGCGCATGGCCGATCGCGATGAAGACGCCGTCGGTTTTGAGGTTCGTGTGCGCGCCGGTCTTGACGTTCTTCAGCCGCACATGGGTGACCTTGTTCGGGTTCTCCGATCCGCAGATCTCGTCGATCGCCGAATCCCACACCACCTTGATCTTGGGATTCTTGAACAGCCGCTCCTGCAGGATGCGCTCGGCGCGGAAATGATCGCGGCGATGCACGATGGTGACCTGGGAGGCGTGATTGGTCAGGTACAGCGCTTCCTCGACCGCGGTGTTGCCGCCGCCGACCACCACGACGTCCTTGCCGCGGTAGAAGAAGCCGTCGCAGGTCGCGCAGGCCGACACCCCCGCCGCCCTGGAACTTTGCTTCCGAGGGCAGTCCGAGCCAGCGCGCCTGGGCGCCGGTGGCGAGGATCACGGTCTCGGCGAGATAGACGTCGCCGGAATCGCAGGTCAGGCGAAACGGGCGCTGGCCGAGTTCCAGCTTGTTGACGTGATCGGTAACGATCTTGGTGCCGACATGGGCCGCCTGCTTCTCCATCTGCTCCATCAGCCAGGGGCCCTGGATCACATCGGCGAAGCCGGGATAGTTCTCGACGTCGGTGGTGATGGTGAGCTGCCCGCCCGGCTGGATGCCCTGGATCAGCACTGGCTCGAGCATCGCGCGCGCCGCGTAGATCGCTGCGGTGTAACCGGCGGGGCCGGACCCGATGATGACGACCTTGGCATGGACAGGCGCGGGCATTAGCTGATCCCTCTCTGCTGGGGACTTTGACGGGGACTTGTGTGGGAAGCACCCCGGAAGCAGGTCACGGCGGTGCTGAAAGTGTCAAATCCAAGTCTAAGATATCTGGGAAGCTATGCAAGATTTGCAATCCATGGCAGCGATTTTTCCCCGGAACTGAAGTCACATTCGCGAAATCGTGCGCTGCACGCGCAATAAAATTGCGCAATGCCAGCGGGCTGCGCTATGAGAGTTGCCGGCGGATCCGCCAAGCCTTCCAAACCCCTAGGGAACTGTAGTCGCGTGTCGAAGAACCTTGACGAGATCGACCTCAAAATCCTCGCCGAGATCCAGGCCGATGGCCGAATCACCAATGTGGAACTGGCCAAACGCGTCGGTATCTCGCCGCCGCCCTGCCTGCGCAGGGTCAGGGCGCTGGAGGAGGAAGGCTACATCCAGGGATACCGCGGCCTGCTCGATCCGCGCCGCCTCGGCTACGACGTCACGGTGTTCGCCTCGGTGCATCTGTCGAGCCAGGCCGACGCCGATCTCCGCGCCTTCGAGAATTTCGTGCGCGCCGAGCCGCTGGTGCGGGAATGCTGGATGCTGTCGGGCGAAGTCGACTTCATCCTCAAATGCGTCGCGCCCGACATGGCGACGTTCCAGGATTTCGTCACCCACCTGACGGCGGCGCCGCACGTGCGCAACGTCAGGACGTCACTGGTGCTGCACAATTCGAAATATGAGGCCGCGGTGCCGCTGGGATTGAAGGCGGTCGGCTGACGCGCTGTGCGCGTCATTCCGGGCTCGATGCTAACGCGCCATCCCGGAAATGACGTCGTCAATGAGTGGGAAGCGCCTAGCGCTGCTACCTCTTCCCCATCGCAGCGTCGACGCTGATCGGACCCGGACCCGAGGTCGCGAGGTAGAGGCAGGCGAAGCAGAACGCGATCGCCAGACTGCCGTTATTGAGCAGCGGGTAGAACCCTTTTGGGAAATGGCCGATGAAGTAGGCGAAGGCCATTTCACCCGCCAGGATGAAGGCAACGATCCGCGAGAAAAGGCCAATCATCAGGAGCCCGCCGAGCACCAATTCGAGGGCGCCGGCCGCGCCGATCAATGAGAACAGCTCGACCTTCTCGAACATTGTCCCGGGTGGGAATTTGAAAATTTTGGCAACGCCGAACTGAAACAGCAGCAGTCCGGTGATGAACCGGAACAGGCTGAGCGTCACCGGCTGGAGCTTGGAGAACATCTGGTCCATTGTCATTTACCCCCTGTTTGACACACTGGAACGTTGCAAGATGCAGAAACACACGGTGTCCGCCACCGGAGTGTGATGTCAACACCTTGCGACTGGAATCATTCCTCGCGCGACGGCAGTTGCGAGAGAACGCGGCAGCGGCACGGTGACGCGCAGCGATGCGTGTTGCGACGCGATCGTCGGCCCGAACTCCGTCCCCTGACATGATTATACTGCATAAACATGTCACGGCCTCACTGGCATGGCGTGCAGCGGCTCTCCATTCACATTGCTGTCAGACCGGGGAGAAACGCGGGGCATAAAAAAAGCCGCGTGCGGGACGCGGCTTTTCTGCACCAGTCACGTGAAGGTAACTACCGCCACTCGACCTTGGTGATCTCGTAGGCCTTGGCGCCGCCCGGCGCCATCACCTCGACGGTGGTCCCCTTCTTCTTGCCGATCAGCGCGCGCGCGAGCGGCGAGGTGATCGAGATGCGGCCCTTCTTGGCGTCGGCCTCGACTTCGCCGACGATCTGCCACACCGCCTTCTTCTCGGTGTCCTCATCGATCAGCGTCACGGTCGCGCCGAACTTGATGGTGTCGCCTGACAGTTTCGAAATGTCGATGATGTCGGCACGCGCGAGCTTGTCCTCGAGCTCGGCGATGCGGCCCTCGTTGTGCGACTGCTCTTCCTTGGCGGCGTGATACTCGGCGTTCTCCGAGAGATCGCCGTGCGAGCGCGCTTCCGCGATGTGTTCGATGATGCGCGGACGATCCACCGATTGGCGATGCTTCAACTCGTCCGTCAGCGCGGCGTATCCGCCCGCGGTCATCGGAACCTTATCCATCATCTTCGTCCTTCATCGCGCGCGCCCGGCGGCCGTGCACGAATATCCAGTTCAGCTAACGCAGGAATCAGGGCGCCAACGCGCCCGGAAGCCCAGTGATATTCGGCCCCGCTAAGGGCCGTGACAACATCCAATCGCGCGGTGAGTTCCAGCCATTCGGCTAATTGACCGCTTCGGGCCTTCAGCCCGGGCAGCGGTCAGCTTTCGGAAAAGTAACTCTGAAGCGTGCGGACCTCAAGGTCCCCGGCCCGATAGGCCCGGATTCCCCGTGCGGCCGCCACCGCGCCCGAAAGAGTGGTGTAATATGGCACTTTATGCAAGAGGGCAGCCCGCCGCAGCGAGCGGCTGTCGGCCAGCGCCTGCGGACCTTCGGTGGTATTGAAGACCAGCTGGACGTCGCCATTGGTGATGGCGTCGACGATGTGCGGACGGCCTTCGAGCACCTTGTTCACCTTTTCCGTCGGCACGCCGTTGTCGCTGAGGTAGCGCTGCGTGCCCGAGGTTGCCATCACCTTGAAGCCGAGCGAGTGCAACAGCCGCACCGCATCCGCGATGCGCATCTTGTCGTCGCCGCGCACCGAAACGAACACCGTGCCCTGCCGCGGCACGCGTGTGCCGCCGCCGAGCTGGCTCTTCGCGAACGCGACCTCGAAGGAGCGGTCGATGCCCATCACTTCGCCGGTCGAACGCATCTCCGGTCCGAGCACGGTATCGACGCCGGGGAAACGCGCGAACGGGAACACCGATTCCTTCACGCCGACATGGCCGAGCTTCTTCTTCTTCAGCTTGAAGTCGGCGAGCTTTTCGCCGGCCATGATCCGCGCCGCGATCTTGGCGACGGGCGTGCCGATCACCTTGGCGACGAACGGCACGGTGCGGGATGCGCGGGGGTTGACCTCGAGCACGTAGATCTCGCCGTCCTTGATGGCGTATTGCACGTTCATCAGCCCGACCACGTCGAGCCCGAGCGCGAGCTCGCGGGTCTGCCGCTCCAGTTCCTCGATGGTCTTGGCGTCGAGCGAATGCGGCGGCAGCGAGCAGGCGGAGTCGCCGGAATGGATGCCGGCTTCCTCGATGTGCTCCATGATGCCGACGATGAAGGTGTCCTTGCCGTCGCAGAGGCAGTCGACGTCGACTTCGGTCGCGTCGGACAGATAGCGGTCGAACAGCAGCGGGTTCTTGCCGAGCACGGTGTTGATCTGCCCGGTCTTGTCGTTCGGGTAGCGCGCCTTGATGTCGGCGGGCACCAGCTCGGGCAGCGTTCCCAGCAGGTAGTCGTTGAGCTGGTTCTCCTCGCGGATGATCTGCATCGCGCGGCCGCCGAGCACGTAGGACGGACGCACCACCAGCGGCAGGTCGAGATCGGCGGCGACCAGGCGGGCCTGCTCGACCGAATAGGCGATGCCGTTCTTCGGCTGCTTGAGACGCAGCTTGTCGAGCACGCGCTTGAAGCGGTCGCGGTCCTCGGCGAGGTCGATCGCATCAGGCGAGGTGCCGAGGATCGGCACTTCGGCGGCTTCGAGCGCGCGGGCAAGCTTCAGCGGGGTCTGGCCGCCGAACTGCACGATCACGCCGTGCAGCGTGCCGTTCTTGCGCTCGGTCGCGATGATCTCGAGCACGTCCTCGGCGGTCAGCGGCTCGAAATACAGCCGGTCGGCGGTGTCGTAGTCGGTCGATACCGTTTCCGGGTTGCAGTTGACCATGATGGTCTCGTAGCCGGCGTCCTCGAGCGCGAAGCAGGCGTGGCAGCAGCAATAGTCGAACTCGATGCCCTGGCCGATGCGGTTCGGCCCGCCGCCGAGGATGATCACCTTCTTGCGGTCCGACGGCGCGCTCTCGTCGGCGAGTTCGCCGGCGAACGGCCGCTCATAGGTCGAATACATGTAGGCGGTCGGCGACGCGAACTCCGCCGCGCAGGTGTCGATGCGCTTGAATACCGGGCGCACCCCGAGCGCGTGGCGCTTGGCGGTGACGTCGGCCTCGGTGGTCTCCGTGAGCACGGCGAGCCGCGCGTCCGAGAAGCCCATCGCCTTCAGCATCCGCATCGCGAACGCATTGGTCGGCAGGCCGCTGCTGCGGACCTTGCCTTCCATCTCGACGATGGCGCGCAGTTCGGCGAGGAACCAGGGATCGATCTTGCAGGAATTGAAGATATCCTCGTTCGACCAACCGAGCCGCATCGCCTGCGCGACCTGCAGCAGGCGGTTCGGCGTCGGCGTGCCGAGCGCCGCGCGGATCGCGTTCTTGTCGTCACTGCGGCCGAGGCCCTCGATGTCGATCTCGTCGAGGCCGGTCAGCCCGGTCTCGAGCCCGCGCAGGGCCTTCTGCAGGCTCTCCTGGAAAGTGCGACCGATCGCCATCACCTCGCCGACCGACTTCATCGAGGTGGTCAGCGTGGAGGAGGCGCCGGGGAATTTCTCGAACGCAAAGCGCGGAATCTTGGTGACGACGTAGTCGATCGTCGGCTCGAACGAGGCCGGCGTCGCGCCGCCGGTGATGTCGTTGGCGATCTCGTCGAGCGTGTAGCCGATCGCAAGCTTGGCGGCGACCTTGGCGATCGGGAAGCCGGTGGCCTTCGAAGCCAATGCCGAAGAACGAGAAACTCGCGGATTCATCTCGATCACGACCATGCGGCCGTCGTCCGGATTGATGCCGAACTGCACGTTGGAACCGCCGGTCTCGACCCCGATCTCGCGCAGCACCGCAATCGATGCGTCGCGCATGATCTGGTATTCCTTGTCGGTGAGCGTCAGCGCCGGCGCCACCGTGATGGAATCGCCGGTGTGCACGCCCATCGGATCGACGTTCTCGATCGAGCAGATGATGATGCAATTGTCCTTTTTGTCGCGCACCACCTCCATCTCGAACTCTTTCCAGCCGAGAACGGATTCCTCGATCAGCACCTCGTTGGTCGGCGAGGCGTCGAGGCCGCGCTCGATGATGTCGAGATATTCTTCCTTGTTGTAGGCGATGCCGCCGCCGGTGCCGCCGAGCGTGAAGGAGGGGCGGATGATCGCGGGCAGCCCGATGTCGGACAGCGCCATCAGCGCTTCGGCCAAGGCCTGCTGCTGGTAGCGCTTGCGCCGCTCGTTCTCGCCGCCTTCCCACTGCCGTTCGAAGGCTTCGAGCTCGGGGCCGGACAGCTTGGCCTGATCGGCGAGGTACTTGTCGCGGTCGGACTTCTTCAGCGCCGACGCATTGGCGAGCCGCGACCTCGGCGTCTGCAGCCCGATCTTCTCCATGGCGTCGCGGAACAGCTGGCGGTCTTCGGCCTTGTCGATGGCGTCGGCGGTGGCGCCGATCATCTCGACGTCGAACTTCTCCAGCGTACCCTGCTTGCGCAGCGACAGCGCGCAGTTCAGCGCGGTCTGGCCGCCCATGGTCGGCAGCAGCGCGAAGCCGCCGGGCACGACGTGGCGTTCCTTCTCGATGATCTTGGCGACGATTTCGGGCGTGATCGGCTCGATATAGGTCGCATCCGCCAGCTCCGGGTCGGTCATGATCGTCGCCGGGTTGGAATTGACCAGGACGATCCGATAGCCCTCTTCCTTGAGCGTCTTGCAGGCCTGCGTGCCGGAATAGTCGAACTCGCAGGCTTGGCCGATCACGATGGGACCGGCGCCGATGATCAGGATGGTGGAGATGTCGGTTCTTTTGGGCATCGGCTCTCGCGGACTGGAATTTAGGCACAAAAAAAGGGCGCGCTTCCCGCGCGTCCCTCGAGCCATGCGCTACATGTTGTAGCGCCGGAAGCGCGATCCCTCGCGCGCGGGTGGTCTTTAGACCAGTTTCCGCACCCGCGAAACCCCCAAAAACGCGCAATCAACCGCGATTCTGGGGGAAAATCCGCATTCGGCGTATGCCCGGTTGGGGGTGCTCGGGATTGGGAGGGGCTACCGGCCCGGCTTCGCCCTGCGGGCTACGCCGCGGCAGCCTTCGCTACGAGAAGGCCTGCCGAGCCGAAGCTGCGTCAGCAGCGAAGGCTGGAGGCCCGGCCTGGATTTGAACCAGGATAAACAGTGTTGCACCACTGCCGCGTCGAAGCTTCCGCCACCGGGCCGAGTGGATCATTGCTGATTATTTCAGCGGCCGCCACGTTTACTGGTGGGTAACGTTAATAGCTGGCGCAACCCAGGATCAGTGGTGCGCCACGAACGTCATCCGCCACGGATTGTGCCCGATGTTGCGCGGCGCGCGTCGGGCGCTGAACCCCGCGGCGCCGAGCTTGGCGATCATCTCGTCCTCGCGGTAGCGCTGCAGTCCGATCCGGGTGCGCAGCTGGCGGTAGTCGGACAGCGCGGTTGAAGCCAGCCCGACCAGCGCATCGCGCAGGAAGCCGTGGGTCGCCGCAAAGCGCAGCAGGGCCGCGACGTCCCTCGCCATCCCGACTTCAGGCCGCAGGATATCGCCGAGCACGAACCGGCCCGATGGCTTCAGCAGGCGGTGGATCACGTCGAACGCGGAATCGAGCTCCTGCGGCGTCATGTATTGCGCCACCGAGTTCATCACCACGAGGTCGATCGAATCCGCGTCCATGTGCTTCAGATCATCGAGCGAGCGGACACGGATTCGGGTGTCGGGCGCAAAGCGCGCGACCAGACGGCCGCGTACGCCGGGCGCCGGCTCCGCCAGATAGAGCTGGGCGCAGGCATTGGCGACCTTCGCCGCCGACAGCGCCTCGCCGCAGGCATAGTCGAGCACCACGGCATCCGGCGACGTGATGTAGCCGATGATGTCGTTTGCGATGATCTGGAAATGCAGGTCACGGTGCAGTCGGCTCGCATAGATCGTATGCGTGGAATCGTAATAATCGATCCATTCATCCATCGCGTTTGGTATCCGGCAGAACGGGTTCCTGGCCTCAGGAACGGGTGGGCTGATGATGCGTTAGCGGTCCGGCGGCCAATGTTCAATGCGCCGAAATACGGGTTCCTAACAGGAAGGTCCAACGTGAGCAAAGCCAAGACTGACAAGATCTCGCCCGATCTCGACACGCCGAGCGACCTGCCGCAGGCTGCGGTGGACACGATCTCGACCTCGCTCAACACGCTTCTGGCCGACGCCTTCGCGCTCTATTTTAAGACCAAGAATTTCCATTGGCACGTCAGCGGCCGGCATTTCCATGATTACCATTTGTTGCTGGACGAGCAGTCGGAGGCGATCTTCGCGACCACCGACCAGCTCGCCGAGCGGGTGCGCAAGCTTGGCGGCGCGACGCTGAAGTCGATCGGCGATATCGCCAGGCATCAGACCATCAAGGACAATGACGACGATTATGTGCCGCCGCGCGAAATGCTGCGCGAGTTGATGGAAGACAACAAGCACATGGCGGCTGCGATGCGCAAGGCGCACAAGCTGGCTGACGACCAGGAGGACTCCGGCACCGCGGGCCTGCTCGAAACGTTCATCGACGAAACCGAGCGCCGCACCTGGTTCCTGTTCGAGGCCAGCCGCCAGGAAGGCAGCAACGCGGCGTAAGCTGCGTTGCCGCACCCGCGAGGAAGCAAATCCAGAGCTGCTTTGCTCCGGACTGCTTCGCGAAGCTTGCGGTCTGGCCGCCCGGCTGCGGTCAGTGCGGTTGAAGCCTACTGAGCTGACAGACCCACCGCTGTCTCCAATCGCACGATCGGCGGAGGATTCCACTTTCCGGTCAGCGCCTCCGATTTCGGACCGTAAAGGCGCATGGTCAGGTTGAAAGCGCCCTTCGGCGCCGGGAGCCAGTTGGCTTGCTTGTCCGCGCCCGGACTTTCGTTCTGGAAGTAGAGATCGAGCGAGCCGTCCGGGTTGTATTTGAACGGCATCCAGCTGGAGACCGCGAAGCGGTTCAGCACGTTGCCGACCTGGAATCCTTCCTGGTCGTAAAGCGTGATCGACCAGAAGGCATTGACCGGCGGGGCCGCGCCCTTCTCAAAGGTGATCGTATACTTGTTGGCGCCGTCGAGCGGTTTGCCGGTATTGTCGGCGAGATTGAGCGGATAAATGGCGTCCTCCGGCAGGTTGGCGCCAAGCCCGACCTGCGCGACGATCGCACGCTTCAAATAGTAGTTGCCGTAAACGCCCATCGTGTCGGTGTTCATCGACCAGCCGTTCGCAACGCGCGCCAGCGTCGGCACCTTCCATGCCATCAGCTTCTGCCCGTCCTGCGGCGCCGTCTCCAGCGCCCGTTGCAGCACCGGGTCCACCTTGCTGATTTCGAAGCTCTTGCCGGGCTCGATGCCGATCCTCTTCATCTGCGCGATGATTGGTTCATCGGTGATGTGCGGCGGGTGAAGCTTGAGCAGCTCGGCGGCCTGCGCGAAGTAGACGCCGGCCGACATGGTATCGACCTGCACCTTGGGCGCCGTCCTCATGTCGACGCTGGGATCGATCCTGACCTCGGTCGGCTTCTGAGTCTTGCCGAACTCGGAAAGAGGCGTGACCTTGTAGCCGGCCTGGATCTTGTGGACCGCATCGTAGTCCGGCGGGCCGTCCGTCTTGGTGCGGCCAATGACCCAGACGTAAGGCGTCGGCGCGTCGATGCGCTGGGTATCCTTCGGAAGCTTGAACTCCTCCGCAAACCTGTCGCGCAGATCAGGCCGCCATCCCGGAGCCGTCACCAGAAAGGTCCCCGCTTTGGTGCCCGTGGTGCGCCAGCCGGGCGAGGCGAACACATCCGACCACATGTCCAGCATCGGGAGCAAATAGAAGCGTCCATCGGTATCGGGAACGGAGACGACAACCGGCTCCTTGGTCATGTCCAGCCATGAAACGGAATAGAGCGTATCGAAATTGGACCGCACCACGCCCTTGAAATTCGCCGGTGGGTATTCGGGCACGTTGACGAAGGTATTCATCGGGCCCTTGAAGTTGTCCTTGCCGGGCTCGACGTTGGTGAACTGCTTTCGCGTGATGTCCATCGTCAGGAGCGGGTAGAAGTAAATATAGGCGTCCACCGCGATCGCGTGTGCCTCCTGCTCGTTGATTGCCGGCGCCGTCTGGGCCAGCGCTGCAGGCGCGGTAGCCGCGCCAATGCAGAGCGACAATGTCAGCGTCAGAATTCCTCGAAACATGTCGAATTTCCTCTTCTGATATGTGTTGCGGTTGCTTGTGGGAGGCGCGGAGCATCTGATGCCGTCAGGTGATGTGTATGACCTCCGCAAAAAGAGCAGCAGCGGACGCGGAAGCTCTGTCACTCCCGCAGATGAATCGCGCGCCTTAAGGTGTCATTGGCGGTATAAATCGCCGCAGCGATGCTGACTTAAATCAAGGTTCTTTGAAAAGTGATGCCGGCAGGCTTAACGTTGAAAAGGGCTGCACTACCTCCACGCGTGGCACTCTAGCACGAGCAGGAAGCGGGAGCGAGTAGCGCTCAATATGGCGACAGGCCGAATCGTCAGCGGCCTTCCGTGATCACGGGCATTCTCTGCCCGCATAGTTTCGGGAATCCGTTGAGCGCGCAAAAAGAGCCCCACGCATAACGATTGGGCTACGGATAATCAATTTAGGTTGCCTGTATCCCGTCACCTTCCCCAAGGGGGAGAACGAAGCACAGTCCGTTCGATAATCTTGAATCCTAGCGCTTCCACAGCCGCACCAGCGGCCCGTCCTTGCCCATCACCGGATCGGTCGCGGGGATCGCAACCTGTGGGATCGTCTTCAGCGCCCTGGCGTGGTTCTCCGGCGTCGGCCGCTGCAGATCCATCGGGGGGCCCGGCGGATAGGCGCCGACCACGCAGAAATCGTCGCTCGCCGACAGGCATTGATGCCCGGTGCCGGCGGGCAGGATCGCGACGTCGCCGGCCGCGATCTCGAGTGCTTGCCCGCGCTCGCCGCCAAACTGCACGCGCGCGCGGCCGCGCGCGACGCCCAGCACCTCGTGCACGGTGGCGTGGTAATGCGCGAAGTCGTAGACGCCGTTGCGCCACATCGCGCCCCAGCCGTTGTTGCCGAACAGCTGCTCGATGCTGGCCTCAGGATTCTTGCTGACGTCGACGGCGGCCCTGTAGACCAGGAACGGCATCGGGTTGTTCGGCACCAGGCCGTCGTCCTGGAAGACGATGGTCAGTGGTTCGATATCGGTACGGACGACCGACATGGTGGCTCTCCAGCGCTGCGAGGTGGCGTGGTCTCCAAACCAACAAACCCTCGGTCCGCAAACCGTTCCAGCTAGATTTTGAACTTCAGCACGTCTTCCTTGAATTTGAGCCCGTGCCCGGGCCGCTCCGGCGCGGTGATCATGCCGTTGGCGATTTCGGGCGGGTCGACCCAGAGATCGTCGATCAGCGCCATGTTCTCACACCAGATGCCGTTCGGAATCGAAGCCAAGAGGTGCACATTGAGTTCGGGAAACAGATGCGGCGCGATCGTGATGCCGAACGTGTCCGCAAGCGCCGCGATCTTGCGCAGGTCGGTCATGCCGCCGCGCATCGGGTCGGGTTGCAGGATCGGCAGGCAGGGATTGAGAAAGAACGGCCGCAGGTCGTAGCGCGTGAAATGCGTCTCGCCGCCGACGACGCGCATGTCGAGCGCCGCCGCGATGCGCTGATAGCCGGCGAAATCATCGGCCGGCACCGGCTCCTCGAGCCAGTAGATATCGTACTTCTCGAACTTGCGTCCCATCTCGATGGCGACATCGGCGCTCCAGCCCATGTTGACGTCGATCATGATGTCGATGTCGGGCCCGAGCGCCTCGCGCATGCGGCGCACATTGTCGAGGTCCTGCGCCGGAGTGTGGACATGCGCGACCTGCATCTTGATCGCCTTGTAGCCCTGCTTCACGAAATGCAGCGCCTTCTCGATCATCCCGTCGCCACCGGCGCCCCGGAAGCAGCCGGAACCATAGATCGGGATTTCGGAGCGATAATGCCCCCACAGCCGATGCAGCGGCAGGCCGGCCCGTTTCCCCACCGCGTCCCACAGCGCGATGTCGAGCGCCGACATCGCCATCGCGGCGATGCCGCCGCGGCCATAGGTCATCGTCGCCGTCCACAGATCGCGCCAGATCGCCTCGATCGCGGTGGCGTCCTTGCCGATGACGCGCGGGATGATGCACTCCTCGAGACAGGCCGCGATCGACTTCATCGCCGGCTTGAACACGAACAGATAGCCCATGCCGGTGACACCGCCTGATGTCTCGACGTCACAGATCAGAATGTCGCGCGTCGCGCCGAGCGCCGCGCCTTTCAGCCAGGGATCGTCGGCCCAGGGCAGCCGCAGCATCGTCACGCGGATGTCGCGGATGGTCATGTCTGAATGGGCTGAAATCATCGGCGTTTCCTTTCCAGGCCGGATCATGTTTGCCTGATCTCGGACAGGGAAACTCAATCACAGAGCGCAGGCCGCGATCCAGCGCGCTTCGTCATGGCTCCAATGCGCCAAGATCTGGCGCCAAGATCCGATTGCCTTCAGGTCGTCTTGGGCAACTCGAACACCAGGCAGGTCGTGGTGGCATGGGCGAGCAGCTTGCCATTGTCGTCGGTAATCCGCGCTTCCGCCGTCGCAACCCGGCGGCCGGCGTTGAGCACATGGCCCTCGGTGCGGATTTTGCCGGTGTCCTGGCTCATGCCGCGGACGAAGGAGATCTTGAACTCCAGCGTGGTGTAGCCAAAGCCCTGCGGCAGCGTGGTCTGCACCGCAAGCCCCATCGCGGAATCCAAGAGGATCGCGGCGTAGCCGCCATGCACCGAGCCGATCGGGTTGTAGTGGCGCAGGCCCGGGATGCTGTGGATCACCACATGGCCGGTCTCGGCGGTGCAGTCGAACGGCTCGACATTCTCCATGATCGGCGGCTCCGGCAGGGTCCGGGCGAAGATGCCGCGCACGAAGTCGAGCCCCGGCATCGACGTCATCACCGCCATCGAGGAGACGCCGTAGACGGGCTTCGGGGTGGCGGGGGCGGTCATGTCGAGATTTCCCGTGATGTGATGCGAAGACGCATTGCCGCTGTCGGTGCCAGCCGCGCGCAATAGCCGTCATGCCCGGACTTGATCCGGGCATCCATCTTCTTCAAGGGATGGATTGCCGGGTCAAGCCCGGCAATGACGATCGGGCTCTAAGCCGCGCGCTTGTTCTTCCGCATCAAATCGGCAAAGCGCTGGAACAGATAGTGCGAGTCGCGCGGGCCGGGCGAGGCTTCCGGGTGATACTGCACCGAGAACACCGGCTTGCCCTCAAGCGCGATGCCGCAATTGGAGCCGTCGAACAGCGAGATATGGGTCTGGGTCGCGCCTTTCGGCAGCGTCGCCTGGTCCACGGCAAAGCCGTGGTTCATCGAGGTGATCTCGACCTTGCCGGTGGTCTCGTCCTTGACCGGATGGTTGGCGCCGTGATGGCCCTGATGCATCTTCATGGTCTTGGCCCCGACGGCAAGGCCAAGCATCTGATGGCCGAGGCAGATGCCGAAGGTCGGCGTCCCCGACGCGATCACCTTCTGGATCACGGGCACGGCATATTTGCCGGTGGCGGCGGGATCGCCGGGGCCGTTCGACAGGAACACGCCGTCCGGCTTCATCGCCAGGATGTCTTCGGCGGCGGTCGTCGCCGGCACCACGGTCACCTTGGCGCCGACGCCGGCGAGCAGGCGCAGGATGTTGCGCTTGATGCCGTAATCGATCGCGACCACGTTGAATTCCGGCGCGGTTTGCTGGCCGAAACCGTTGCCCCACACCCAGGGCGTCTCGTCCCAGGTGAAGCGCTGGCCGGAGGTGACCATCGGCACCAGGTCCATGCCCTCGAGGCCGGGCCATTCGCGGGCTTCTTCCTTCAGGCCGTGCAGGTCGAACTCGCCGTTTCTGGCGTGCACGATCACCGCATTGGGCATGCCCTTGGAGCGGATCAGCGCGGTCAGCGCGCGGGTGTCGATGCCGGAGAGGCCGATGATGCCGCGCGCCTTCAACCACAGGTCGAGATGGCGGGTGGCGCGGTAATTCGAGGGATCTGATATCGCCGAGCGCAGGATCACGCCGCGCGCGCCGGGCGTCGCCGCCATGTTCACCGTCTCGATGTCTTCCTCGTTGGTACCGACATTGCCGATATGCGGGAAGGTGAAGGTGATGATCTGGCCGGCATAGGACGGATCGGTGAGGATCTCCTCATAGCCGGTCATCGCGGTGTTGAAGCAGACCTCGCCGACGGCGTGGCCTTCCGCGCCGAGACCGAAGCCTTCCAGCACGGTACCATCGGCGAGCACAAGGAGCGCGGTCGGTTTATGGTCCGGCCAGGCGGGAGCGTTTTCGGATGTTGTCATGAGCCCTTTAAATAGACGCCGCACCCTGCGGCGTCAAAGCGAAAGGGCACGGATTCACACGGCAATACCGGCCGATTTGACAGGCCCGAACGGCCTTTTAATCTAAAGTTCCCTGAAGCGGCCGTTTGCTTGCCGAAAATGACCCGTCCGGAGCTCCCGCATGGATAATACGATGCCGATCCTGCTCGTCCCGGGCCTCATCTGCTCGCCGCGGATTTTCGCCCCCGTCATTCCGGCGCTGTGGCGATGCGGGCCGGTGACGGTCGCCAACCATATCAGGGACGACAATATGGGGGCCATCGCCCGCCGGATCCTGGCCGAGGCGCCGCCGCGCTTTGCGCTCGCCGGGCACTCGATGGGCGGCTACATCGCCTTCGAGATCATGCGGCAGGCGCCGGACCGGGTTGCGAAGCTGGCGCTGATGAGCACCCAGGCGCGGGCCGATACGCCGGAAGTGACCGCGCGTCGCCGCGGCATGATCGAGCGTGCTAGAAGCGGCCAATATCGCAGCGTGGTCGATGAGCTGTTTCCGGGCTTCGTGCATCCGTCGCGGCAGGGCGATGCAAGCCTGCGCCGGATCGTCGACGACATGAGCGAGGACGTCGGCGCCGAGGCTTTCATCCGCCAGCAGAACGCGGTGCTCAGCCGGCCGGATTCGCGGCCGAGCATGGCCTGGATCAAGTGCCCGACCTTGGTGCTGACGTCGGATACCGACAACACCGTGCCAAATTCGCTGTCGGACGAGATGGCCAACGGCATTCCCGGCGCAAAACTTGTAGTGCTCGCCAATTGCGGTCACCTGCCGCAGCTGGAACTGCCGCAGGCCTGCGCCGATGCGCTGGTCGAATGGCTGAGGAACTAGGTTGTTCTGCCGGTGCAAACTGCCTAGATGAGGGGATTGCTGGCTCAAGGACAACGAAATGCTGCGCGACGACATCAATACTGCGGTCAAGGAAGCGATGAAGGCGAAGGACGAGCGCAAGCTGTCCACGCTGCGCATGGTCAATTCGACCATCAAGAACGCCGACATCGACGCGCGCGGGCAGGGCAAGCCGCCCCTCTCCGATGCCGACCTGCTCGGCCTGCTGCAGAAGATGATCAAGCAGCGCCAGGAGTCGGTCGAGCTCTATGACAAGGGCGGCCGCGCCGAGCTCGCGGCCCAGGAGCGCGAGGAGATCGCCGTGATCTCGGCGTACCTGCCGAAGCAGATGTCCGATGACGACGTGAAGGCCGCGATCTCGGCGATCATCGCCGAGACGGGTGCCGCCGGCATCAAGGACATGGGCAAGGTGATCGGCGCGCTGAAGGCGAAATACGCCGGCCAGATGGATTTCGGCAAGGCCAGCGGCCTGGTGAAGGCGGCGCTGACGGGCTAGCCGTTCGTCCCGGCTGGCTTGCGGCGCAAAGTGCCGCGGACCGAATTGTGGGAACCTTTCTGCTGACGGAGCATCTGACGGGCATGACCTCGCGATGACTCCGCAAAGGAAAGGCCCCGATGAACCCGATTGTGCATGCGCTGGATCGTGCAAGAGCCGCTCAAACCGAATCCGATAAGCCGACCCGGGCCGAAGTCGAGGCAGCAGTCCGCACCATCATCCGCTGGACTGGTGACGATCCCGAGCGGGATGGTTTGCTTGAAACTCCAGCGCGTGTGACGCGTTCGTTCGAGGAATTCTTTGCGGGTTACGACCAACGTCCCGCGGAGATCTTGGAAAAGACTTTCGAGGAGATCGAAGGCTACGACGAAATGATTGCCCTGCGGGGCATCCGCTTCGAGAGCCATTGCGAGCATCATATGGCGCCGATCATCGGTCAGGCCTGGGTTGCCTACATCCCGAACGGCCGCGTGGTCGGCATCAGCAAGCTGGCGCGGGTGGTCGACATCTATGCCAGGCGTTTGCAGATCCAGGAGAAGATGACGGCGCAGATCGCCAACACCATCAACGACGTCTTGAAGCCTCAGGGCGTGGGCGTCATCATCAAGGCGTCGCATCACTGCATGACGACCCGTGGCGTGCACAAGCCGGATACCGATCTCGTGACCAGCCGCATGCTGGGTTGCTTTCGCGACAATGCGCTAACCCGCCAGGAATTCCTCGGCATAGCGGTTTAGAGCGTCACAGGGCGATGGAGGAATGATATGGCCGATCAGCAAGCTCCTTCCGGTCCCGATCTGACACAGGGCGTGGCACTCTCCGACTTCTCTGGCGCGATGTTGCTCGGCCATGTCGGCGACGAGGACGTGCTGCTGGTGCGCTCGGGGGCGGATATCTTCGCCATCGACGCGCATTGCAGCCATTACCACGGCCCGCTCGCCGAAGGCCTCCTTGAGGGCGAGACCGTCCATTGCCCCTGGCATCACGCCTGCTTCGATATTCGCACCGGTGAAGCGACCGCCGCGCCCGCCTTCAACGCGCTCGCTGTCTGGAAGGTCGAGCGGGAGGGCGATCGCATCATCGTGCGCGAGAAGCGCGCGCAGCCGAAACTCCGCGTCAAGGGCCCGGTCGATGCGCCCGGCAGCATCGTGATTGTCGGCGGCGGCGGGGCGGGGTTTGCCGCCGCCGAGATGCTGCGACGGCGGGACTATCGCGGCAGCATCGTCATGCTGAGCGGCGAGGCCGCGCCGCCGGTGGATCGTCCGAACCTGTCAAAGGACTTCCTCGCCGGCAGCGCGCCGGAAGACTGGCTGCCGCTGAAGCCGGACGATTTTTATCGTGACGCGGCGATCGATCTGAAACTCAGGACCGAGGTCAAGTCGATCGATACCGGCCGCCGCAATGTCGTGCTCGCCGGCGGCGAAACGCTCGCCTATGACCGGCTGCTGCTGGCGACCGGCGCGGAGCCGGTGCGGCTGCCGATCCCGGGCGCGGACCAGCCCCACGTTCATGTGCTACGCACCGTCGACGATTGCCGGGCCATCATCGCCGCGGCCAGCGGAGCGCGCCGCGCGGTGGTGATCGGTGCAAGCTTCATCGGTCTCGAGGTGGCGGCCTCGCTCCGCGCGCGCCAGATCGAGGTTCACGTGGTCGGGCTGGAACAGCGGCCGATGGAGCGCGTACTCGGGCCGGAGATGGGCGATTTCGTCCGTGCGCTGCACGAAGAGCATGGTGTCGTATTCCACCTCGGCGACACGGTGACCGCGATCGAGGGCAAGCGAGCCCGCCTGAAGAGCGGGCCTGTGCTCGATGCCGATCTCGTCGTGGTCGGTGTCGGCGTGAAGCCGCGGCTGGCGCTGGCGGAAGCGGCCGGGCTCGCGATCGACCGCGGCGTGACAGTCGACGCCTATCTCGAGACCAGCGTTCCCGGCATCTACGCGGCCGGCGATATCGCGCGCTGGCCCGATCCGCACAGCGGCGAGACGATCCGGGTCGAGCATTGGGTGGTGGCGGAGCGCCAGGGCCAGACCGCCGCGCGGAATATGCTTGGGCAGCGCGAGGTGTTCGACGCGGTGCCGTTCTTCTGGAGCCAGCATTACGACGTGCCGATCAACTATGTCGGCCATGCCGAGCAGTGGGACGAGATCGCGGTGGACGGCAGCATTGCCGGCAGGGATTGCGTGCTGCGCTACAAGCGCGGCGGGCGCGTGCTCGCGGTCGCGTCGATCTATCGCGACCTCGATAGCCTCAAGGCCGAGGTCGCAATGGAGCGGGCGTCAGCCTGACGGCTTTCTCCTCAAGGATGTTCGTAGCCCGGATGCAGTGAAGCGAAATCCGGGGGAGTCCGTCCACTCGATGAGAACCCCGGATTGCGCGGAGCCTGTCATCGGGCGCGCGTTCGCGCGACCGCTCCATCCGGGGTTCTTTATCCGGGCATCACATTCTTCGTCAGCCCGGGCTTGTCCCGGGCATCGACGTCTCTACAATCTGCCGCAGCAAATGCGGATGGCAGGGGAAAGCCCGGCCATGACGAGGGACGGAAGCAAAACACACCATGCTCAAGGAAGCCGCTACTTACGACGAACTCTATCGCAACTTCCGCTGGGACGTTCCCGCGCGCTTCAACATGGCGACCGCGTGCTGCGACCGCCATGCCGACGGCACCGGGCGGCTCGCGCTGGTCTATGTCGACGAGGATGGCGGCACCACGCGCACCTCGTTCGACGAGGTCGCGGACGCCTCGCGCCGTTTCGCCAATGTGCTGACCAACGACGGGCTGGTGCGCGGCGACCGCGTCGCGGTGTTCCTGTCGCAATCGCTCGAACTGCCGGTCGCGCATCTCGCGGCGTTTCGCGCAGCGATGATCTCGATCCCGCTGTTCGCGCTGTTCGGCGAGGATGCGCTCGAATTCCGCCTGTCGAATTCTGCTGCCAAGGCCGTGATCACCGATGAGGTCGGCTGGGAGAAGATCGCGAAAATCCGCGATCGCCTGCCCGAGTTGAAGAGCATCTATATCGTCGGCGAAAAGACGCCGGCGGGGACGAGACCGTTCTGGAGCGCGATCAAGTCGGCGTCGCCTGAGTTTGCGACCGTCGACACCTCGGCCGACGATCCCGCGCTGATCATCTACACGTCGGGCACCACGGGCAATCCGAAGGGCGCGCTGCACGCGCATCGCGTCGTGCTCGGCCATCTGCCCAATGTCGAGATGTGCCACAACTTCCTGCCACGGCCCGGCGACCTGATGTGGACGCCGGCCGACTGGGCCTGGATCGGCGGCCTGATCAACGGCCTGTTCGCATTCTGGTACCACGGCATCCCGATGGTCGGTCACCGCGCCCGCAAGTTCGAGCCGCAGGCGGCGATGCAGATGATGGCCGAGCTCGGCATCCGCAACGTGTTCCTGCCGCCGACCGCGCTGAAGCTGATGCGGCAGGCCAATGTGAAGAATTCCGGCGTCAGGCTGCGCAGCATCTTCACCGGCGGCGAGTCGCTCGGCGGCGAATTGCTGGATTGGGTGCGCGACACCTTCGGCATCGATGCCCATGAGGTGTTCGGTCAGACCGAATGCAACCTCGTGATCGGCAGCAATTCCAATCTGTTTCCGATCCGTCCGGGCTCGATGGGCCGCGCCACGCCGGGCTTCGACGTCCGCATCGTCAACGACAAGGGCGAGGAGCTGCCGCGGGGCCAGCGCGGCATCATCGGCGTGCGCCAACCGTGCCCCTGCACCATGATCGAGTACTGGCGCAATCCGGAAGCGACCGCGAAGAAATATGCCGGCGAATTCCTGCTGACCGGCGATCTCGGCGTGCAGGATGAGGACGGCTATTTCTGGTACGTCAGCCGCGAGGACGACGTCATCACCACCGCCGGCTATCGTGTCGGCCCGTCCGAGATCGAGCACACGCTGATGAAGCATCCGGCGGTCGCGATGTCGGCGGTGGTCGGCATCCCCGACCCGATCCGCACCGAATCGATCAAGGCCTGGATCGTGCTGCGGCCGGGCTACGCGCCGAACGATGCTTTGGCGCGCGAGATCCAGGAGTTCGTCAAGGTTCAGCTCGCCGCCCACGAGTATCCGCGCTTCGTGCAGTTCGCCGACAGCCTGCCGATGACGGCGACGGGCAAGGTGCTGCGGCGGGAGCTGAGGGCGCTGGGCTAGATTCTCTCCGGCAAGTCCGTCACGATACGCACATGCAAAAGACTGCCTCGCAGGCCCCCGGCCTGCATCGCGCCTCGCTCAGGAAGCTCCACGAACTGGATGCGGCGCTGGAGCTGATGTATTACGGCTGGCGCGGGATGACGCTGGCGGCCGATCAGTATCTTGCCACGGTTGGCCTGTCGCGGCCGCATCATCGCATTCTCTACGTCATTGCGCGGCGGCCCGATATCTCGATCGGCTCGCTGATCGAGGTGCTCGGCATTTCCAAGCAGGCCTTGAACCGGCCACTTGGCCTGTTGCTGGAGCGTAAACTCGTGGCGGCGAAACGGTCGCCCGAGCAGCATCGTTCCAAATTGCTGCACCTGACCGCAGCAGGGCAACGCATCGAGCAGCGCGCGTCCGACCACGAGCGCGAGGTGCTCCGTGAGGCATTCGATCGTGTCGGCGCGCCCGGCACCGCCGCATGGATGGCGGTGATGGGAGCAATCGCCGACAACAACTAGCCTCCTCAAGTCAACATAGTTGACGTGAGAGGCTCGTCGTGCCAGTCTGCCCCGCAGTCACGCGGGGGAGGGCAGTCGCATGGGCGAACAGATCATGGACCGGGCGGCTGCCGGACGCTTTGTCGAGGCGTGGTGCGCGAACTGGTGCAACGTCGATATCGACGCCGTCGTCGCGCACTTCGCCGACGGCGCCGAGATGCGCAGCCCGTTGGCGCTCAAACTGACAGACTCACCCGTAGTCACGGGGGCCGAGAATATCCGCGCCTACTGGCGCAAGGCCTATGGCAGCATCGCAAGCGCGGACCTCAAGATCCTGAGCTGGAGCTGGGACGAGACGATCGCGCGCCTGACGGTGTGGTGGCAACTCGGCGATACACGCGCCAGCGAGTTCATGGACTTCGATAGCGCCGGCCGTGTGGTGCGTAGCGAAGCATTCTACGGAAAATAGCTCATGCGATTTTTGGATGTCGTCCTGCTGCTCAACGCGCTCTGGTTTGGCGCCGCATTCGTCCAGTTCAGCATCGCCCAGCGCAACACGCTGAAGATCCTGGTCCCACGCGAGGAGCGTGGCAATCCGATCGCGCCGACCTTGTCGGCCAGCGTCGCGTTTCTCGGCGGCATCAATCTGCCGATCGGGCTGCTGTCGATGTACTTCCTGGTCGCAAGGCCGCCGTTCTTTCAGGCTATTGAGGCGCAGCTCTCACTGTTCCTGTTCTTCGCCGCGTGTCACTTCAGCCAGTTCGCCTACAATTTGCCTGTGCTGATGCGAGGCGGGCGCGTCGGGGTCGCTTACTGGCCGGTGCTGAAGGGCCCGATGCTCAGGATCTTCGTCATCGACGCGACGCTGTTTGCGGCCAACCTGATTGTTGCGCTCTTGCTCGTGGCGTGAGCTACGAGGGCTGGGCGTAATACCTCCTCACCGTCGTCCCGGGCAAGCGAAGCGCGACCCGGGACCCATAACCACAGCTATATGTTGTTGTGCGACGCCGTGGCCCCAGCGAACTTCACACGCAGAGCGGTGGTTATGGGTCCCTGCTTTCGCAGGGACGACAGCGGAGTATGGAGCGACTGTATCGCCAACCTTACGTCGGCATCGGGATTCCCAATTCCTTCAGCGCGGCCATCATGCGCGCTGGCGGCTGCATCGGGATCAGCATGGCCTTGCCGGTCTCCACGAGGCTCTTCAGGCTGGAGAGGATCGCCGGCCAGCCGGTGCGGCCGCCTGCGAGAATGTCGTCGCTGATCGGACGGTCATGCGATTGCAGGAGCGTCAGCTTCACGCCGTCGCCTGCCGGTTCGATCTCCCAGGTGACGAGCGTCGGCCCGAGCTTTTCGACCAGCTGCGGCCAGTTGACGTTGAAGGTGACGGTCAGCCGCTTCAGGGGATCGCACTCGATCACCTCGCCGGAGATGTGCAGCGCGCCGTCGGGCGTCCGCACGACGTAGGCGCCGCCGATCCGCAGGTCGACCTCGATCGCGTTGCCGGAGAAATACTGCCGGCTGAATTCGGCAGTCGTCAAAGCCTGCCACACCTTCTCGGGCGTGGCGGCGATGTAGATCGCGTAGACGATTGCCGGTTTGAATTTCTCGATGTTCATGTCTGTACGCACCCGTCGATAGATTTTCATTGTCATTCGAAGCCGTCGATCCCGAGCGCGGCTGGCGGGATCGTGACCGCCTTGCCGGTCTCGAGCAGGCTCTTGAGCCCCGACAGGATCGCCGGCCAGCCCTTGGAAATGCCGTCGAGCAGCTTGCTGCCCGCACCGAAGCCCTCATGGGTCACGGTCAGCTTCACGATCTTGCCATGGGCCTCCAGCGTGAAGACCACCTTGGTTGCCGGCTCCTTGCGCATGTCCTCGTCGAGCACGTGCTTGAAGGTGTAGGCGAGACGCCGCGGCCGGTCGGCCTCGAGGATCTCACCGGTGTCGGTGGTCTTGCCGCCCATCACCAGCGCGAGCGGCGAGCCGACCTTCCAGTCCGATTGTAGCTCGGTGTCGAACCAGTATTGCCGCGTGAACGCGCTCTTGGTCAGCGCGTCCCACAGTTTGTCCGGCGTGGTCTCGATGTAGGTGACGTAGGCGAATTCGGGCTTAGGCATGGTAGGCCTCCCTGGCGCCGCTGGTGAGCAGGTCGGCCGGCAGTTCGCGCCCGGTCTCCAGGAAACTCTTCAGGCTTGCGATCACCATCGGCCAGCCGCCGGAGATGTCGCGCAGCGTCTTCGGGCCGAGATTGTCGTGCGTCACGGTCAGCTTGACGACCGTGCCGTGCGGTTCGATGTCGAAGGTCACGCGCGAGACCTGCTCGCGCTCGACGCCTTCCTTCACGACGTCCCAGCTGTAGGCGAGCTTGTTCGAGGGATCTGCGATCAGCACCTCGCCCTGCACGCTGCGTCGCCCGTCCTTGGTAAGACAATAAAGCGAGCCGACCTTCCAGTCGGAACTGATGCGATAGCCGAACCAGAAGCGTTCGGTGAAGTCGCTCGATGTCAGCGCATGCCACAGTTTGTCGGCGGTGGTCTCAATATAGGTGACGTAGACGTAGTCCGGTTTACTCATCACGCTTCTCCAATTGTCTTTTCAACTCGCTCAGCGCGGCGAGTTTCCCGCGCTCGAACTTCCTGATCCACCGCTCGCCGATCTGATGGATCGGAACCGGGTTGAGATAGTGCAGCTTCTCGCGGCCATGCTTGATCGTGGTGACGAGGTTGGCCTCCTCGAGAATCACAAGGTGCTTGGTGACGGCCTGACGCGTCATGTCGAGGCCGTCGCAGAGCTCACCGAGCGTCTGCCCGTTCTGATCGTGAAGCCGGTCAAGCAGCGTTCGCCGTGAGGCATCCGCGAGGGCTTTGAAGACTTCATCCATGGGTCGGATAATAGGCAACCGAATGGTTGCATGTCAAGAGCGTGTGTTTTGGCATCGGCAGCACCGTGCTAGCTTCGCCGGCAGCCAACGCAGATTGGTGTGGAACATTGGGTGGTGCGCATGGGCGGTCGCGTTACGGCAGTTTGCTGCACGTTGGTTCTTGTCCTGCTCGCGAATGGTGCGAGCGCCCAGCAGAAGATCGGCGATCCGCCCGAGGCCTCCAACATGAGGCTGGTTGGAACCAACGATTTGCAGGCGCGCAGCGCCTATCAGCCGACCATCCATCATCAGGGCGACAGATGGATCGCCTATATCGGTCATCACGGCGGCACCGACGACATTCCCGATCCCGTCAACCCGGTGACCGGCAAGGCCGAGCCGAACGGCACCTCGATCGTCGACGTCACCGATCCCGCGCATCCGAAATATCTGCGGCACATTCCCGGACAGGAAGGCAAGTATGAATCGGGCGGCGCGCAGATGGTGCGGATCTGCGACGGCAAGGATTTGCCGAAGGGCGATCGCAACGCAGTCTACATGCTGCGCACCTTCGGCAGCGAGGCGCACGAGATCTGGAACGTCGCCGATCCCGCCAATCCGGCGCTCGTCACCCGGATCGGCGGCCTGAAGGACACGCACAAGAGTTTTTGGGAATGCAGCACCGGCATCGCCTTCCTGGTGTCGGGCGCGCCGGACTGGCGCACGCGGCGCATGACGCAGGTCTATGATCTCTCCGATCCCGCGCAGCCAAAGAAGATCAGGGACTTCGGCCTGCCCGGGCAGGAGCCGGGCGCGACCGGCGCGGTGCCGACCGAACTGCACGGGCCGATCTCGACCGGGCCAACGGGCAATCGCGTCTATTTCGGCTACGGCACCAACAAGGGCGGCTTCCTGCAGATCGTCGACCGCGACAAGCTGTTGAACGGACCGAAGGAGCCGACGCCGGACAATCTGAAATTCCCGGAGATCGCGCGGATGCCGCTGTCCGCCATGAACGGCGCGCATACGGTGTTTCCGATGCCCGGCATGCCGATCGCCGAGTTCGCCCGCGACAAGGATGGCAAGAGCCGCGACATCGTGATGATCGTCGACGAGGCGATCCAGAACGAATGCGGCGAGGCTCGGCAGATGGTGTGGTTCGCCGACGTCACCACCGAGGCGCGGCCGATGCTGATCTCGAGCTACACGGTGCCCGAGGCCTCCGGCGCGTTCTGCGCGCGCGGCGGCCGGTTCGGCTCGCATTCGTCGAACGAGAGCATGGCGCCGGTCTACTACAAGAAGCTGGCCTTCATCGCCTTCTTCAACGCCGGCGTCCGCGCGCTCGACATCCGCGATCCCTATCATCCCAGGGAAGTCGGCTACTTCATTCCCTCCATCACGGCGGCGACCGACAAGCGCTGCGTCACCATCGACGGCAAGGACCGCTGCAAGGTCGCGATCCAGACCAATAATGTCGAGACCGACGAGCGCGGCTACATCTACGCGGTCGACCGCGCCAACACCGGCCTGCATATTCTCGAATTGACCGGCGCGGCGCGCGCCGTCGCCGGTCTGCCGTGAGCACGCGATGATGCGCTCATGGCCGGTCATCGCGGCGATGGTCCTCGTGCTCGCCGGGCTCTCCGCAGTTGCGGGCTACGAGATGGCGCCGCCGCGCGCAGCCGCGTGGTACGAGATCGGCTGGCCGTTCCCGCGCGACGGCTGGCCCGCCGGCCGCGCGTTCCGGTGTGGTGCGGCCGAGTGCGGCGGCGACGTCGAGGTTTATCTCAGGCCGAAACTCGGCTTCTGCAATTGCGACAGCGGCGTCGCCGATGACGACGAGGTCGACCGCGTTTCCGACGTCGACATGATCAGCCCGAGCTTTGTGCCGCTGAAAGCGAGGGCTTTGCGAAAGTCGAGCAATCGACAGGGGCGGGCGCTGGTTGTTTGGGCCTGTTAGTGGCTTGGATGGGTCAGCCATGATGGCTGGATGGCTGGTTTGGTTAGGCGATCTGGGGTGGCGTCCTGGCCCATCGCTGGAGATTGATCGCAGTCGCGGCGAGCTGGAAAGCTGCGGCATTGCGCATCAGGCCCCGATAGCGGGCACGCGCCAGACCGTAGACGCGCTTGAGCAATGCGAACAACGGCTCGATCGGCGCGCGTCGATGCGAGATGACCGCATTACGACGCACCGCCCAAGGTCCCAAGCGAAGCCAGCGGTTGTGTCTGCGCATGATGCCGTCGCGAATATCCATCTCCTTCAACCGCACGCGTCGCGCGATGGTATCGTAGGCTTTGTCAGCGTAGACCGTTGCCTCGTCGCCGCAGATCAGCCCGTCGGCGGGCACGGTGTCGTTGACATTGGCTGGCGTAAAGGCGAGGCGCCGGATGATGCGACTGCCTTGGTCCATCGCCACGTGCATCTTGTAGCCGAAGGCATATTTGCCGTCCTTCTTGGTCCAGGCAGCGTCAGGATCGTGCGCGCTTTTGACCAGTTTGCTGGCCGGCCGCCCGTCCGCATCCGGGGGCAAATCGGGATCCGGTGGTTCGGGTGGATTTACCGCCGAGCGGATCAGCGAAGCGTCGATCAATGTGCCGCGCTTCAAGACGAAGCCGGACTTCTCGATCTGCGCCGTAATCAGGGCGAAAGCGCGCTCCGCCAGCCCGCTCTTGGCCAGTTGTTCGCGGAAACGCCACAGCGTGGAATGATCCGGCACCGGCTCACTCAGCGACAGGCCCAGAAAGCGCCGGAACGACAGGCGGTCCACCAGTGCTTCCTCAAGTCCCGGATCCGACAGACCATACCATTGCTGCAGCAACAGCGCCTTAAACAGCGCCAGCGACGGGTAAGCTGGCGCCCCCATCGACCCGCTGCGCAAGCCGCTCAGCAGCGCTTCAATCGCGTTCCAGTCGACCAGTTCCGACACTCGCTGCAATGGCGCATTGGCCCTGGCCGCGTCATTCATCAGCCCATCTGTAAAGCTCAATTGACCAATCTGGCGCTCCGCCATCCGACCCTCCGGCGAATCCTTCACCAAAAGAGAATCATCCCGGGCGACTTCTGCAAAGCCCTCTGAAAGCGGGCGATGCCGTTGCTGTCGCCGACATGCCGGGGCGGCTCAGGGTCTATGATCTCGAGATGCCCAAGGGGAAGCGCATCGCGATCGGCATCGCGGTGTCGCATCGCTGCGACCTGATGGCGGTCGTGGCGCAGGGGAGCGGCGATGTTGGGCGCGTGCAAGGCGCGACGTTGAAATTTCTGGAGGGGCGCGAGATCAGCGCATGGATGATCGCGGCAATGGAACGCCGTTGAGCGTGATCTCTCTTCACCTCGCCCCGCTTGCGGGGAGAGGTCGGATCGCATCGCCAGATGCGATCCGGGTGAGGGGGTACAGGTCTAACGACTCGCATCGCCTGGCGGAGAGAGCCCCTCACCCCAACCCTCTCCCCGCAAGAGCGGGGCGAGGGAGCGGACGCGCTTCCATGTCTGCCACTCTCGTGCATAATGACGATAAACAAACGAGCTCTCCCATGTCCCTGCAAGCCTATTTCGCCTTCGTCGCCGCCTGCATCGCGCTGGCGCTGCTGCCCGGTCCGATCGTCACGATGGTGATCGCCAACGGGCTGCGCTACGGCACGCGCGCCGCGCTCACCAACGTGCTGGGCGCGCAGGTGGGGCTTGCGATCGTGATCGGCACCGTCGCGGTCGGGCTGACCTCGCTGATGGCGACGATGGGCTACTGGTTCGACTGGGTGCGCTTTGCCGGCGCCGCCTATCTGGTCTGGCTCGGCTTCAAGCTGATCCGCTCGCCGGTCGAGGGCGTCAGCACCGACGACACGCCGCCGCCGCCGCGCGGCGGCTTCTTCCTGCAAGGCTTTCTGGTGCTGCTCTCGAACCCGAAGGTGCTGGTGTTCTTCGGCGCCTTCATCCCGCAGTTCATGGATATGGACAAGCCGCACGTTCCGCAGGTGGCGCTGCTCGGCCTCACCTTCATGGCGACCGCCGTGCTGACCGACGCCGCCTACGCCTTGGCGGCCGGCCGCGCCCGCAAATTCTTCTCCAAGGAGCGGACCCGGCTGATGTCGCGCATCTCGGGCGGCTTCATGATCGGCGGCGGCATCTGGCTGGCGCTGACCCGGGCGCGATAGACCCGCTGGGCGACAGCCTCAAGGTCGTCGTTGACAATGCCGCCGATTTCCAGCCTGGGTAAGCAGCGCAGACGTTTGCTCTAGCCCGGAGGCCGTCAGCCGTGCTTTGATCGGCGACGAAAATTAACCCCTCGTCCGGGGGCATGTCCTTGACCACCGATAGCATGGATCGGCGTCTGGCAGCGGTTCTGGCGGCCGATATCGCCGGCTACAGCCGGCTGATGGGAATCGACGAGGAAGGCACTCTGGCCAAGCTGAAGTCGGTCAGGCGAGCGTTGCTGGATCCGGCGCTGGCGGCACATCGCGGCCGCGTCGTCAAGACGACCGGCGACGGAATCCTCGTTGAATTCGCCAGCGCCGTCGACGCGGTGCGCAGTGCCGTCGAAGTGCAGCGCCGCATGGCCGATCAGAATGCTGCCGTGCCAACGGAGCGGCGGCTCGAATTCCGAATCGGAATCCACGTCGGCGACATCATCTTTGATGACAACGATATCTTTGGCGACGGCGTCAACATCGCAGCGCGCCTGGAGGGGATTGCCGAGCCGGGTGGCGTCTGCATTTCCGATGACGTGCAACGGCACATTCGCGGCAAGGTCGATGCGACCTTCGAGGACAAGGGGCCGCAGGTCCTGAAGAATATTGCCGAGCCTATTCGGACATGGAGAGTTCGCGTCGGCGGCGCCTCCGCAGCGGCCGCGATCGCGAAGCACGCGTTCACTGCACCGGCTTCCCCAGCCGCGATTGCCGAGAAGGCCTCCATCGCGGTGCTGCCGTTCCAGAATATGAGCGGTGATCCGGAGCAGGAATACTTTGCCGACGGCGTCGTCGAGGACATCATTACCGCGCTGTCGCGCTTCAGATCGCTGTTTGTGATCGCGCGCAATTCAAGCTTCACCTACAAGGGGAAGTCCGTCGACATCAAGCAGGTCGGGCACGAGCTCGGTGTGCGATACGTGCTGGAGGGATCAGTGCGCAAGTCGAGTGGGCGCGTTCGGATCACCGCGCAACTGATCGAGGCCGGCAGCGGTACGCATCTCTGGGCGGACAGGTTCGACGGCGAACTGAGGGATGTGTTCGACCTGCAGGACCAGGTCACCGCGAATGTCGTCAGCATCATAGCTCCGAAGATCCAGCAGAGCGAAATCGAACGAACCCGAACCAAGCCGACCGACCGTCTCGATAGCTACGATCTCTTTCTGAGAGGCATTGCGGCCTATGCAGATCGCTCCAAGTGGGGCGACGCTGAACTCGGCGAGTGGTTCAACAAGGCCTGCGGGCTTGATCCGAACTATGCAGCCGCTCAGGTCATGCTGGCCTATTCGTCGCTGCTGAAACAGACCACGCGCGGCACGCCCCCCGGCGCGCAGGAGTTGGCGGAGGCGCTGCGGATCGCCGAATTCGCCTGCGTGCTGGCGAGCGACGATCCGTTCGTGCTGGTGCGCGCGGCTCACATGTTTGCCTATCTCGGCCACGACTACGATCGCGCTGAAACCATGATCGAAGAGGCGATCTTGCTCAATTCGAACGATGCTGCGGCGTGGGGATATCGCGGCTGGATTTCGCTCATGTGCGCGCAGCCGGCACGCGCGATCGAAAGTTTTGAGCACAGACTCCGGCTCAGCCCGATCGATCCCGGGCGGGCGTCGATGTGGAACGGAATCAGTTTCGCGCATTTCATGCTCGGTCAGTATGAGCAGGGCCGCGCGGCCGCCGCCAAGGCGCTGGTGATCGGCGAAGACGCACACACGCTCAGCGCGTTGATCATGAACGAGGTTGGCTCGGGGCGCCTCGACGAGGCGCGCGTCATCGCCGGCCGGCTGCTCAAGCTGCGGCCCGATTTCCGCGCGTCCTACGCGCGGCAGAATTTTCCGACCAGATCCGCCGAATGGGGCGACCGCATGGTCGCCGTGCTGTGTGAGGCCGGCATACCGGCGTAGGAATTCCTGGATCTATGCATTCCAGACGCGACGCTGTCTCGAGGCGGCGAATGGGCGCTTGATCCTACGCCACGATCCGCTCGACCACGTCGCGCACCAGGCCCGTCAGCAGCTCGAGCTTGTATCCGGTCATCGGCAGCGGCCTGGCTCCCGAGATCGCCAGCTCGGTGGCTTGCGCGATGGTCGCCGCGTTAATCTGCTTACCCTGCAGCGCCGCCGCGGACGCGGTCAGACGCAGCGGGACCGGGGCGATGCCGCCGGCGGCGATGTGGACCTGCTGGAACGCGCCGCCGGAGATCACCGCACGCACGCAGATCTCGACCAGCGGCCATTCCGCATGCGTCCGGCTGATGGCGCGCTTGTACAGCGCGCGCTCGCCGGCCAGCGGAACGGGAAGCTCGATCCGCTCGATGCGTTCGCCCGGTGCAAGCAGATTGTCGGCCGCGCCGTTGCTGCCGTCGCCGAGCAGCTCGGAGATCGATAAGCCGCTGCGCCGATCGGTGGTGACCTTCGCATCATAGGCGAGCAGCGCCATCGCCATCGTCGACGGATGCGGCGCGACGCATGGGCCGAGATCGAACGCGACGTGATAGAGGTGGTTGCCGGATCGCGCCGGGCAGTCGGGGCCGCCCTTCTTGAGACAGGCGATCTGCGGATTGCGGAAATACCAGCAGCGCGAGCGCTGGGCGAGGTTGCCGCCGAGCGTCGCCATGTGCCGGATCTGCGGCGTGGCGAGGCCCTGCGCGGCTGCGGCGATGCCGGGGTAAGCCTGGGCAAGTCGCGCGTCGGATGCGATCGCAGCGATCGTGGTCAGGGCGCCGATGCGGGCCGAGCCGTCCGCATTCCACGCAACGCCGATCGTGTCGGGACCGGCGGCGAGATCGATGATCGAGCCGCACGACAGGCCGCTGCGGCGGCGCTCCGACAGATCGGTGCCGGCAGCGCGGAATTCGGGCGCGCAGATGACGTCTGCAGTCGCGACACTCATGCGGCATCCCTCCCTTTCAGCGCGGCGACGATGCGATCGGGCCGGATCGGAATCTCGGTGAGGCGGACGCCGATCGCGTTGTGGATCGCGTTGGCGACGGCGGCCGAGGTCGGTACCGTCGAAGCCTCGCCGATGCCGACGCTGTTGCCGAGCACGTGATCGAAGCCGGCTTCGTCGAAATGGACTTCGATCTCCGGCGTGTCGGCGATCCCAGGGATGCGATAATCCTCCATCCCCGCGGTCAGGACGTCGCCGGTCTTCGGATCAAGCTCGCGCGCCTCGTAGAGGGCGTAGCCGAGGCCCTGGATCACCGCGCCGCAGGCCTGGCTGCGCGCCAGCGCCGGCGCTGCGATCTTGCCGACCGCGATGCCGGTATGCACGTTGAGCACGCGGACATGGCCGAGCCAGGTGTCGACCTCCACCTCGATGACCTGCACCGAGCTTGGCACGCCGGCGCCGACCGCGATGTTCGAGAAGCGGCGCATCATCCAGCCGAACACCATGCCCATCAGGCCGACTTCGCGCAGCGGCGAGCGGATGCCGGGCGCGGTGTTCTTGCCGTCCTCGCCGCGCGTCTCCACCATTGCGATGTCGGGCGAGCGCGCGATCAGCTCGCGCCAGGGCGCGTTCGAGCCGGGCGCCGGCTTTCGCGTGGCCTGTTCGAGCATCGCGGCCTTCAGCTTCCGCACCGCCTGCAGCGTCGGCGGCATCACCGAGGCGGTGACGCGGCTGCCGCCGGAGCCGGGGCCTTCGGGCAGCGAGGAATCGCCGATCCGCACATCGATCTCACCGGGTTCGAGATCGAACTCGCGCGCGATCGCGTCGGCAAGCACGCTGCGGGTGCCGGTGCCGATGTCCTGCGTCGCCGTGCTGGCGACGATGCGGCCGCCCTTGACCGCGACCTCGACCTTCACCTTGGGCTGCCACAGATAGAGCCAGTAGCCCGTGGCGACCCCGATGCCGCGGCGATAGCGGCCGTTCTGCGCCGGCTTGCGGTTGCGCCAGATCTCGAGCCCGGATGCCCAATCGTAGAGCCGCTGACGGTTGGGATCGGGATCCCAGCGCTTGCGCAAGGCGATCGGATCGACGTTGAGCCGCAGCGCGGCCTCGTCGATCGCCTGCTCCACCGCGAACGCCATCGGCGGACCGCCGGGGCCGCGGAAGGCGGCGCCGGGCGGCAGATTGCTGATGACGTCGAAGTCCGAAAGATCCTTCGCCTCGGCCGGATAGATCAGCCGCGCCAGTCCCGCGATGGTCGAGTTGGTCGCGGCCCCGGTATCGGCATGCGCGGTGACCGAGAGCGCCTTCAGGCCGCCTTGCTCGGAAGGCAGCAGCGCGACCTTCAACTCCGCGGCCGGCCGATAACCGGCGACCGAGAGTTCTTCCTGGCGATCATAGGCGACCCGCACCGGCGCTTTCGCCGCGCGGGCCAGCTCGATCGCGGCGATCGTCTCGGTGCCGAGGCTCGCTTTCGAGCCGAAGCCGCCGCCGACGTGCTCCGCGATCACGCGGACCTTGTCGTGATCGAGCTTGTAGCGTTTTGCGATCTGCTCCTTCAGGTGAAACACCTGCTGGGTCGAGGCGTGCAGGGTCAGCCGGTCGCCGTCGAAGCGCGCCACCGCGGCGTGGGGCTCGAGACAAGCATGCTGCTGCGTGGCGGTGCGGAAGGTGGCTTCGACGAGTAGCTTGTTGTTGGCCTGGCGCGCCTCGTCGACCCAGTTGCGGGCCTTCTTGGCGCGGGTCGAGAACACCGCGGTCGGCCCGCGGATGTTCTGCTTCCAGGGCGCCGGCCCGCCGGCCGCTTCCGAGACGTTGCCGGCCCGCTTGCGGCTCGCCTTGTCGAACACCACGGGCGCATCATCCTTGCGTCCGGCGTCGAGCCCGACCACGGCGGGCAGGCGCTCGCTGGTCAGCTTGATCGCGGCCAGCGCGGCCAGCGCCGTCTTGCGATCGCGGGCGGCAACCGCCGCAATCGGCTCGCCGACATAGCGCACGACACGGTCGTCGCCGAGCAGCGACACCGCGGTAACGCCGGGGAGCGCGCGCGCCGGCGCCAGATCGAGCGTGGCGATGCGCGCATGCGCCTCGCGCGAGCGCAGGATCAGGCCTTCGAGCTGGCCGTCATGATGGATGTCGACGGTGTATTTCGCCGCGCCCGTCACCTTGTCGCGGGCCTCGATGCGGGGCGCCGTGACATGATCGCCGTCGAAACGGCCGGCGCAGGCATCCGCCACCGCACGGAAGATCCCGTCATAGGCGCCGCAGCGGCAGAGATGACCGGACAGCGCCGCGCCGATCTCCTCGCGCGACGGCACCGCCGTTCCCCTGGTCGCGCGCCAGCGGTCGCAGAACGCGGTCGCTTCCACGATGAAGCCGGGCGTGCAGAAGCCGCATTGCAGGGCGTCATGCGCCATGAACGCCTTCTGCACCGGATGCAGCCCGGACGCGCCGATGGCTTCCACCGTCGTCACCGATTTGCCGGCGGCGGCGTGCGCCGGCATCAGGCAGCTTGCGACCGGCGCGCCGTCGACCAGCACGGTGCAGGCGCCGCAGACGCCGGCGCCGCACACCAGCTTGGTGCCGGTTAGCTTGAGCTGGTCGCGCACGATGTCGATCAAGAGCGCATCGGGATCATCGGGCAGGGATTCGACGCGGCCATTGACGGTCGTCGTGCTCATGGATGTCCTCCAGTTGTCCTGCGTGTCGGCCTCTTGGGGATTGCCGCCTTCTTGACGAGCGGCTTCTGCG
The DNA here is from genome assembly GCF_024171045.1 of Bradyrhizobium sp. USDA 4538. Lineage (NCBI taxonomy): Bacteria > Pseudomonadati > Pseudomonadota > Alphaproteobacteria > Hyphomicrobiales > Nitrobacteraceae > Bradyrhizobium > Bradyrhizobium sp. USDA 4538. The sequence continues at coordinate 2,315,652 of NZ_JALJZE010000001.1, read as the reverse complement.
ATTTCGGTAGCGCGCCGGCGCAGAGCGTCCGCACCATGATCGCCATATCCTTCAGGAACGCATCCGACGGCTGCATCGCCGGATATTGCGACTTCGCTGCGTACATCGCCATCTCGACCAGCCGCGCGAATTCGGCCGGCGAGAGGTCCTGCGGCAGCGCGAGCTGCTGCTTGCGCACGATCCGCGTGATCGTCGCGACCATGCGCTCCGCATAGCGCGCGGCGTAGGTCTGGTAGAGGTCGCGCGCGTGCACGAGGTGCTCGGAATACAACTCCTCGAGATGCGGCGAGCCGTCCAGCGAGCCGATCATGGTCGACATCCGTGCGGTCATGCCCGCGGCGAGGATGTCGCCGAGATCGCCGCCCGCGGTCTCCGCCGCGGCAAGGGCGGTCTCCTCGGCCGCGATCGCGGACTCATGCACGCGCTCGATCACGGCACGGAACAGCGCTTCCTTGGATTCGAAGTGGTGATAGAGCGCCTGCCGCGTCAGGCCGGCCGCCTCGGCGACCTGCTCGATCGAGGAGCGGCGAAAGCCGTGCCGGCGGAACACCAGCATGGTGGCATCGAGGATGCGGGTTTTCGGTCCCATTTGACGATTTTGACAAATATAGAAAAACTGTCAAATCGCGATTTGGTGAGGAGGCGGTGCTGGGGCTTGATCACCATTCCGCGAGGCCGCCGCGCGGCCCGCGTCCGTGTGAACCGCCTTTCGAATGGTCGCGTCGAAGAAACGTGGAGCTCCAAAGATGACCTTCTGGTCCGGAGCTTGCGAGGATACGCACATGACCCAGGTCTTTTTCCATTGCTCGACCACGCACGGGGTGCTGATGGATCGCCGCGGCACCTCGGTGACCAGCCTCTCGGAGGCCTGCGAAGCGGCGACGTGCATGATGCGATCGCTGGTCGCAACGGTCAGCCTGGAAGACTGGCGCGACTGGGTCGTGCATGTCAGCGACGACGCCGGCGAGGAGATCCTGATCCTGTCCTTCGCATCCGTGCTCGGCAAGCCGCACTGAGAGGGCGCCATGCTGTCACCGCACGCATCATTGCTCCTTCTGCGCGACAGCTGGAACGCGATTACGGCGGGCTTGCAGAATCTGATCGCGCGAATTCGCGATCCCTACCGGCCCGAGCTGCACTACATGCGCGGACCGGGTCCCAAATGGCATGCGAAGCACGCCGTTCAAGCCGCGCCGGCCGGTTGAGCGCGGCGCTGTTCAGCTCTCGCTTCTCGCCGGGCGGTGCATCTCGCGCCGCCACGCCGCCGGGCTGACGCCGACCACGGCGGAAAACACCCGCGTGAAGTGGCTTTGATTGGCGAAGCCGGCCGAAATCGCGATCTCGGACAGCGACAGGTCGCGCGCCGCCATCAGTTGCTTGGCCACCTTCAGGCGCTGCTGAAGCAGCCATTGGTGCGGTGGCAGGCCGGTGGAGATGCGGAAGGCGCGCGAAAAATGGCCGACCGACAGATCGAGCTCGGCCGCGATCTGCTTCAGCGAAATCTTCCCGCTGAGGTCGGATTCGAGCTTTTCGCAGGCGCGGTTGATCTGCCAGGCGGCGAGGCCGCCACGGGCCGGTCCGGTCGGATGTTGTATTCCGCCATAGGTCCGGGTGACGTGCGCGGTCAGCGCCAGCATCATGTGATCGATGAACAGCTGGTTGGTTTCGTCCGGCCGGCGCAATCCCTCGCGCAGCAGCGCCCCGACGTGACGAATGACGCCATCGTCGTGACCGGTGCCGATTTCGCAGGACAGTTCACCGATGCGCGGCGAGCCGGTCTGTTCGGCGAAATCAGTGAGCGCCGAGCGCGGCAGATAGAAGAACAGCGAGTGGAACGGCTTGTCGATCACGTAGCGCGGATCGCGTTTGAGATCGTAAAGATAGGTCGCGCCCGCCGGGATATCCCGCTTCATGAGGCACTTGCCGCCCTCCCACAATTCGCAGTCCGGATAATCGTGCAGCTTCAGGCTGACCAGAAAGGCATCCTCGGCGGTGAGCGATCCGGACAGCCCGGGCACCGGGTTGTCGTCCCGGGTTTCGGTGACCGCGAGTTCGGCGCTGCGCAGCGTGCGCGTGATCAGCGCCGGCGGCGTATCCCTCAGGCGTAGGAATTGCCCGAGCCGCTGCCCGTAGGCGCCCGCCTGTGCCATGCGTGTTGAGTCCATCATTGATGTGCAGCCGGGCAGGGACTTGTCAGTCAGCCTGCGAAGCCGTCACTCATTATCCGGGATTGCTGCGGCGCAGTCCAGTTGTCTCACGCGATCATGAACGATGCTGCCGGTCGTTCAGCGCAATGCGATTCCGGAATGAATTCAACTGCTTTGGTCCAATCGACCGTGCCGGACGCAGAAATGTCGCAGCCGCGCGCTTGGCGCAGAATTGGGCAAAGCATGGCCGTTTCAGGAAAGACATTCGAACCGCGCGGCGCTTAGGTCCGGCGGGCAGTTCCGCGCCTCATGGGTCCGACAGACCGGCCCGCAAGGAGGGAGCGCATGAGCCTTCAAACGCGAGCACAGGTGATGAGTAAGCCGATCCTGCACGATCCTTTGCGGGATTCGCCCGCCGCATCCGATGCGCGGCAGGCCGAGGCGCCGGCCGGTCCGCGCTGCCCGGCCGGCCAGGAGATGGCCCGCGTGCTCAAGACGCAGCCGCTTCGCATGGCGGCCGACCCGTCGAGCGGCGCGATCGCCTATTGGAAGCATGACGCGCTGCACGACGTGGTCAGGCCGATGGTCGACCACGTCGTCATGAGCTATCCCGCAGGCTCGCAGCGGCTGGAGCGGCGCACCGGCAGGGTGGCTTCGATCGGAACGGCCCGGTCCGGGGTCGTGACGATCATCCCGGCCGGCTCGAGCTCGCGCTGGGATATTCACCAGTCGGTGCATGTCGTTCAGCTCTATCTTCCGCATGCGACGCTGGCGCGCGTCGCCGGCGAGGCCGACACCGCCGCTCCCGGCGATCTGCTGGAGCGCACCGGGCATCCCGATCCGATTACATCGCGGTTGCTGCTGAGCGCCGCTGATGCACTCGAGGGCAGCGCGGCGCTGGATGCGCTGTTCCGGCAGCAACTGACGGATCTTTTGGCCACGCGCCTGCTGTCGGCGCACGCCGGCGTGCCTGCGACCGTGCAGGTGACCGTAGGCGGTCTTGCGCCGACGGCGCTGCGCCGCGCCATCGAGCGATTGCGCTCGGACAGCGATGCGGACGTCTCGCTCGCGGCGCTGGCGGCGGACGCCGGCCTGTCGCGCTTTCACTTCTGCCGCGCATTCAAGGAAAGCACCGGGCTCTCGCCGCATGCCTGGCTGCGCCAGCACCGGCTCGAGCAGGCCATGAACATGCTGCGCGACACCGACGCATCCGTGGTCTCGATCGCGGCGGCGCTCGGCTACAGTTCGCAGACCGCGTTCGCGGCCGCATTCAGGAAGCTGACCGGCGAAACCCCGAGCGATTGGCGGCGCCGTCTGCGGTAGAGCGTTTTCGAGCAAAGAACCGAAAATGCTCTAGCCGCAATCGCTCTTCAGGTCAGGCAATCGCTCTGGGGCACTCATACGGCCAATTCGCTAGATCACCGTGGCGCCCACGCCAACAACGGAGACAAGCGATGGCCTGGAAGGATTTCGGTAGCTCCCTTGCAGTCACGCGGCGACGCCGGGTTCTCGCGACTGCACTGATGTACGGGCTTACGCTCACCGTCCGCTTCACGTCGGCAACCGGCGAGGATGCCGATGCGCCGGCGCAGGCCGTTCAGGGCGCCGATGCCATGACGTCGGTGATGATCAGCGACGCCGCCCAGGCGCTCTACCGCGATTGGCTCCCGAGCGCCGCGCTGCCGATCGGCCTTCACCATGGAGCGCTGTCGGGCGCGAGAGGCTGCCGCGCAGCCTGCATGCCCGGGGCGCGCACGCCGTTCCTGTCGAGCTGCGCCCGGCAATAGGCGCTCGCCTTTCCACCTCTTCGCGTCGCCGATCGCGACAGGCTTCGCCGCAAGCGGCAGGCAGCGACGGCAACGCGCGGACATCAGAGACTGTCAACCCAGAGGAGATACCCATGCGAATTGTCATCATTGGCGCCGGCTTTGCCGGCATGTATGCCGCGCTCTCCGCAGCCCGCCTGCGCGACATCAAGGGCGTTTCGCCCGAGGAGCTCGAGATCGCCCTGGTCGCGCCGGAGCCGACCCTGGTGGTCCGCCCGCGGCTCTACGAGCCGAAGCCGGAGACGCTGACCGCGCCGCTGCTCGACGTCTTCAACGCGATCGACGTCGTCTATGTGCAGGGCAGCGCCGAAGCCGTCGACACCAAGGCCCGCACCGTACAGATCGTCACCGCCAAGGACGCGCGCAAGACGCTGCCTTATGATCGCCTTGTGGTGGCGACCGGCAGCCGGCTGTTCCGTCCGAACGTACCCGGTCTCGCCGAGCATGGCTTCAGCGTCGACAATCTTGCGGATGCGATCGCGCTCGACCGCCATCTGCACGACCTCGCCAGGCAGCCGGCATCAGTGGCACGCGACACTGTCGTCGTTGCCGGCGGCGGCTTCACCGGCATCGAGGCGGCGACCGAGATGCCGGCGCGGCTGCGCGAGATCCTTGGCAAGGACGCCAAGCCGCGCGTCGTCATCGTCGATCGCAACGCCGCGATTGCACCCGACATGGGCGAGGGCCCGCGCCCGATCATCGAGGACGCGATGCGCAAGCTCGGCGTGGAAGGCCGCTTCGGTGCCGGCGTCGCCGAGGTCAGCAAGTCCGGCGTCACGCTCTCCAGCGGCGAGCATATCGAGGCCGCGACCGTGGTCTGGGCGGCGGGCATTCGCGCCGCGCCGCTGACCACGCAGATCCCGGCGGAACGCGACAATTTCGGCCGGCTGCTGGTCGATCGTGATCTGCGCGTGCCGTCGGTCGCGGGCGTGTTCGCCACCGGCGATGCGGCGCGCGCTGCATGCGACGATGTCGGCAATTACGCGCTGATGTCGTGCCAGCACGCGACGCGGATGGGCGCCTTTGCAGGCAACAACGCCGCGGCAGAGCTGCTCGGTGTCGCGACCAAGCCGTATCACCAGAAGGCCTATGTCACCTGCCTCGACCTCGGCGAGGCCGGTGCGCTGTTCACCCGCGGCTGGGAGCGCAAGGTCGAGATGGTCGGCGATGTGGCCAAGAAGACCAAGCGGGAGATCAACACCGTCTGGATCTATCCGCCGCGCGCCGAGCGTGCCGCGGCGCTCGCATCCGCCGATCCGGAGCACGTCACCGAAGTCTGACGCTGAGCTCGGCGAGAGCACCGCAACTGCGATCATCGCTTCCGCGCACGGCGTCGTTCGATCGCTGTGCGCGGAACTGACTCGAAGTATCGCGGAGCGAAACGCAGTTTAGAATCGTCCTTAGAAGCGCTCGAAAAATCTGAGGCGCATTGACGCAGTTTCGCTGCGTTCACGTTGCGAGCTCGCAACACCATCGGCGATAAGCCCAACACTGGATGTGTTCTAATCACCGATCAGCTGCGTACGTCTTTCATCGTGTTAGTGACGGCGAGGATGAAGGCGATGTGAGTTGACGGGGGTCGGATGTTTCGTCGCACTGCGCTGGCGGCCGGGTACATGGCTGGCAGCGGTTTGTTCGCGCTGAGTGTGGTGACGCCGCGTGAAAGCGTTGCGCAATCGGCGCTGCCGCCGGTGACGGTCGAGGCGCCGAAACAACAGCAGCAGGCGCGGCGGACGCTGCCGGCGCGACGCGCGGCGCGTCCTGCACGTACGACGCCGCGATCGATCGCGAACCGGGCGCCCGCGCAGAACGTTCCAGCACCGGGGGCAGGTGGCGGCGGAGAGCGCGGCAACGGCCCGGTCACCGGTTATCTCGCCAGCCAGAGCGTCACCGCAACCAAGACCGACAGCCCGGTCCTGACGACGCCGCAGTCGATCTCGATCGTCACCCAGGATCAGATCCAGGCGCAGGGTGCGCAGAACATCACCGAAGCGCTGCGTTACACGCCCGGCGTGACGATCGAGAGTTTTGGCGCCAACGCGTTCTTCGACGAGTTCAAGCTGCGGGGCTTCACCGCGCCGCGCTATCTCGACGGGTTGCGGCTGCCGACCGACACCACGACCTTCGCGGTCCCGCGCATCGAGACCTATGGTCTCGAGCGCATCGAGGTCCTGAAGGGGCCGTCATCCGGCCTGTATGGACAATCCGATCCGGGCGGCCTGTTGAACCTGGTCAGCAAGCGGCCCACCGAGACGCCGCATTACGAGATCGAGGGATCGTTCGGCTCGTTCGATCGCTTCCAGGGCGCCTTCGATATCGGCGGTCCGGCCGACAAGGACGGCCGGTTCCTTTACCGCATCGTCGGCCTTGGCCGCGACAGCAACAGCCAGACCGACTTCGTTCAGGACAACAAGCTGTTCATCGCGCCGAGCTTCACCTGGCGCCCGACCTACGACACCAGCTTCACCGTGCTCTCGCAGTACCAGAAGGTCGACAACAAGGGTTACCAGCAATACGTCCCGGGACAGGTGTCGTTCCTGCCCAACCCCAACGGACATATTCCCTACAGCCGTTACCTCGGCGAGCCCGGGCTGGATGGCTATCATCTCGAGCAGTTCGCGGTCGGCTACGCGTTCGAGCATCGCTTCGACAACATCTTCCAGTTCCGGCAAAACCTCCGCTACACCCAGGTCAGCAACGACCTCGCATCGGTGCGGACCGAGGGCATGGTGACGGATCGTCTGGTCGCGCGCACCTACAACTACGTCAAGGCCAACGCCGCCAATGTCGCGCTCGACAATCAGCTGCAGGCGGATTTCGCCACCGGGCCGCTGGTCCACAAGGTGCTGGCCGGCGTCGACTACTTCGATCTGTGGGCGAACACGGACTATCGCACGACGCCGATTGCGCCGATCGATGCCTATAGTCCGGTCTACGGCACCGCCGTTCCGTCAGCCAGCTCGCTGGTGCCTTTCATTCTGCGCGACGACAGGCAGTCGCAGCTCGGCGCCTATCTGCAGGATCAGATCAAGCTCGATCGCTGGACGCTGACCATGAGCGGCCGCCAGGACTGGGTCAGCTCCGGCTTCACCAGCATGGCGTTCTATCCGCCGGCCGGCCACTATTCGCGCGATGACTCGGCGCAAACCGGGCGCATCGGCCTGAGCTACCTGTTCGATATCGGCCTCGCGCCCTATGTCAGCTACGGGACCTCGTTCACGCCCAACCTCGGCGCCGACAGCGCCGGCCGGTCGTTCAGGCCGACGACGGGCGAGGGCGCGGAAGTCGGCGTCAAGTTCAAGCCGAACGGCTCGAACTTCATGGTGACGGCGGCAGCGTTCGATATCCGTCAGCAGGACGTGCTGACCGCCGATCCGTTGAACCCGCTGTTCAACGTGCAGACCGATGCCGTGCGTGTCCGCGGCCTCGAGCTCGAGCTGAAGGGCAATCTCACGCGCGAGCTCGAGATCACGGCGGGATACACCCATCTCGATCCGCGGGTGACGACGAGCATCGCCGGCTATGCCGGCAAGTACATGATGAACACGGCGCAGGACCAGGGCGCGGTCTGGGGCAAGTATACCTGGTATGACGGCGCGCTCGCGGGCCTTGGGCTCGGCCTCGGCGTGCGCTATGTCGGCGAGACCTACGGCGACAACCTCAATACCTTTGTCATTCCCTCCTATGCCTTGCTCGATGCGTCGGTCAGCTACGACTTCGCTTATCTGCGGCCGGACCTGAAGGGCTGGAAGGCACAGGTCAACGTGACCAACCTGACCGATCACTTCTACGTTGCATCCTGCCTCACCGGGCTTCCCTATTGCGGCCTCGGCAATGGCCGCACGGTGCTGGGCACGATGAAGTACACCTGGAACTAGGTAACGAAATTGACTGCGACGACCAGATCCTTGCGGCGATGGGGCGCTGTCCATAAATGGACCAGCCTTATCTGCACGTTGTTCATGCTGCTGCTCTGCATCACCGGCCTGCCGCTGATCTTCCACGAGCAGATCGACGATCTCCTGCACAGCCAGGTCAAGCCGCCCGACGTGCCGCCAGGCACGCCGCCGGCCAATCTGGACCGTCTGCTCGGCAACGCGTTGGCGCAGGCACCCGGAAAGGTGCCTCACTTCCTGATCTGGGATCGCGACGATCCGAGCGCGATGTTCGTCAGCGTCGGTCCGACCATCGATGCCGATCCGACCAACAATTTGCTGATCCGGATGGATACGCATAGCGGCGCCTATCTCGATGCGCCCGATGTGACCGGCCGCTTCACCTACATCATGTTGAAGCTGCACACCGACATGTTCGCAGGCCTGCCCGGCAAGCTGTTCCTCGGATTGATGGGGATCCTGTTCTGCGTCGCGATCATCTCCGGCATCGTGGTCTACGCGCCGTCGATGCGGAAACTGCGTTTCGGCGCCTATCGCGCGCAGCGGACCCGCGTCGTGCGCTGGCTCGACGTCCATAATCTCGCGGGCATCCTGCTCGTCGCCTGGACGCTGGTCGTCGGCTTCACCGGGGTCATCAACACCTGGGCCGACCTCGTGCTCAAGATGTGGCAGTTCGGCCAGCTCGCCGAAATGACGGCGCAGTACAGGGACCGGCCGGTGCCGTCGAAGCTGACCTCGCTGAATGCGGCGGTCGAAGTGGCCACCCATGCGGTGCCCGGCATGACGCCGAGCTTCGTTGCTTTCCCGGGAACCCTGTTCAGCAGCAAGAGCCACTACGCCGTGTTCCTGCATGGCGATACGCCGCTGACCTCGCGGCTGCTCAAACCGGCGCTGATCGACGCGGAAACCGGCAAGCTGACCGACACAAGGGACATGCCCTGGTATGTGACGACCCTGTTCGTCTCGCAGCCGCTGCATTTCGGCGACTATGGCGGCATGCCGCTCAAGATCGTCTGGGCACTGCTCGACATCCTGACCATCTTCATCCTGGTGACCGGCGTGTATCTGTGGATGCGCCGCCGCAAGGCGGGCGTGAGCCAGGAACGCGCGATCGCCAACGCCGCCTCCCTCGACAACCCCGCATTATCGTCGTGACGCCAGCATGGTCTCGCATCGTTCATTGACCCAGATCTTCGCCGCCCCGCTCGTCATCGCGATCGTGAGCACGGTCGGATTGATCAGCGCGCTGGTCGGCGACGGCTGGTGGGATGCGGTCTCGTGGGCCGGGCTCGGCCTGCCTGTGCTGCTCTATCTGGTGTTCATCTGGCGGCGCCAGCCGAATTGATCGGGTTCGCCTGATCGCGCTTCGAACCGGCCGGGCAATCAGCAAAGCCGGTCCAATCGGAATATGCCGATCCCTGCGGTGTCTCATCCGCGGAGATGCGCAAGAAGCCGTACCGGCAACCGAACAAGCAGTCGCGGCCGCGCAGGTGCCTGGCGTGCGGCATCGGGCTTCACTCCGGGAGCCCCGCCATGCGTAGCGGGTTGACCAATGCGTCCAGGTCGCCCTGTCGACGATACGGCAGCAGCCCCGCCCAGCGGGCCAGGCTGAAATTGGGGTGGCCCGCCAGCAAGTCGCTTGAGATCATCCGCGCTTCATCTTGCCGGCCGAGATTCCAGAGCGCCGCTATGAGTGTCGACTGCGCGGTCAGCCAGAGCGGCCGCTGCCTCAGCACGCGGGAGGCTATATCGTGCGCCGCCGCGAAATCTCCGAGATGAAATCTTGCGCGCGCTTCGTCCACCATCGATTCGTTGCGCTCAATCGGACTGAGCCGTTGGGCGTGTTCCTCGTAGAGGACGGCCTTTCGGAAATTGCCGGCGTAGCCGTGGTACATGCCCGCCATGTGATGGGCGTCAGAGCTGCTGGGAGCGAGGCTGATCGCCGTTTCTCCTGCTGCCACAGCCTCATCATGACGACGTTGATAGGTACGAACATAGCCGATCACCAGGTATGCTTCCCCGAAGCTCGGGTCGGCGGCGAGAGCCCGATCAGCGCAGCCCAGTGCGGCTTGATACGCTTCATTTTCATCCTTGATCCAACCGAAGCGCGCCTGGTCGGTCAGGGTCAGACCCAACAAGTAGAGCGCCGGCATAAACGAGGCATTGATCTCCAGCGCCTGTTCAAAAAGCTTCCGGGCCTGTGCGTGAGTTTGCCTTGCGAAATTAACGTACAGGGCGCGTCCCTTCAAAACATACTCATAAGCCAGCGGACTGCCCGAGCGCTTTCTCCACACCCTTGCGCGTTCGCCGACCGTCAACTGGACCTCGAGCGCTTCGACGATCTCTTGCGTAATTCGGTCCTGGAGATCGAACACGTCGTCCAGGTCTCCGTCAAAGCGATCCGCCCAGAGATGGCCGCCGTCTCGACCATCAATCAACTGCGCCGTCAACCTGATGCGATTGCCGATCTTTCGAACGCTCCCCTCCAGCAGATAACGAGCACCCAGGATCTGCCCGATTTCGCGAATGTCCCGGTTCTGCCCCTTGAACGCGAAGCTCGAGTTGCGAGCTATCACCATCAATTCCTGTATCTTTGACAGGGTCGTAAGGACGTCTTCCGCGATCCCGTCCGCGAAATACTCCTGCTCGTTGTCGCCGCTCATGTTCTGAAACGGCAGCACCGCGATGGAGGGCTTTCCCGAAAACGGGCGCACGTGATGCGATTCGGCGGGAGTTGGATGGCGCTCAGGCGAAGGTCTGGCGCCAATCTTCATTCGCCAGGCGCGGATCGGCTCAGTGATGTTTTTCAGATTCTGTTGGCCCATGTCTTCGAAGGCTGCATCGACCTTGCTCCGGATCTGCCGGTAGGCGTCGTCAGACAGGCATATGCCGCCCGGGTCCGCGATGTTCTCCAGCCGCGCGGCGATGTTGACGCCGTCGCCGAAGATGTCGTCGTTGTCGATGATGATGTCGCCGACGTGAATGCCGATGCGAAATTCGATCCGCTGCTGTTGCGGTGCGGATGCGTTGAGCTCCGCCATCCTGCCCTGAACCTCTACAGAGCTGCGCACTGCATCGACGGCGCTGCCGAATTCGACAAGCATGCCGTCGCCGGTCGTTTTGACGATGCGGCCTCGATGAGCGGCGATCGTTGGATCAATGAGATTCTTTCTGGCCGCCTTGAGCCGCGCGAGCGTGCCTTCCTCGTCCGCTCCCATCAGGCGACTGTAGCCGGCGACATCTGCCGCCAGCACTGCTGCCAGTCGCCTTTCCACTCGCTCGGGCGCCACGGACTACCCTAACTTGGAAGTTCAACCCGGCCAATTAAAGCACGTCGAGCCGCCTTCGGGCTAGAGGCCACGCCCTGGCTGACCGTCAGTCGCTAGATCAGCGCTTCCGTGCGCAGCGTCGCCTCGATCTCGCCGAGGATGCGCGCCAGCCGTTCGGCCCACGCCGTCTCGCCGGCTTGGTCGGAGATCAGGTCCTGGCGGATCTCGATGCCCGAGTTCATCAGGCCGCGTGCCTCGCCATGCACGGGGATCGTGTAGTCGGTCTCGTCGCTGACCGCGTAGGGCTCGTTGTCGCCGACCACGAGATCGCCCTCGGCGCGCAGATGCTTCAACAGCAGCGGCGGCAGTACCGTGTCGCGGTGGTAGAGCGTGCCGATGTGCCAGGGTCGCGCGATGCCGGCGTAGATCGGCGTGAAGCTGTGCAGCGACACCAGCATCGTCGGCAGGCCCCGACGCGCACGCGCGTCGATGATCTCGTCGATGCGTTTGTGATAGGGATCGAAGACCTGCGCGTGGCGCATCTCGGCGGCCTCGCGCGACAGGCCTTCATTGCCCGGCACCGTGGTGGCCTCGCTGATCAGCGGGATCGAGCTTGCGACATGCGGCGGACGATTGCAGTCGATCACGAGCCGCGAATAGCGCTGCGCGATCAAATGCGCGCCGAGCCGCTCCGAGAGCCGGGTTGCGACGCCGGCGATGCCGATGTCCCAGGCGATGTGCCGCACCAGCTCGTCTTGGGGCAGGCCGAGGTCGCCGAGCGGAGAGGGAATCAGCCTACCGTAGTGGTCGCAGGTGAACAGGAACGGCGAGCGGCCGTCGGCATTGTGTTCAAGAACCGGTGAAGCGTCGGTGCTCGCGAGCAGGAACGATGGACCGCCTCCGTAATTCAAGGGCTTTTTTCCTCAACTTTGCCTATTCAGGCGGCATGCTGATCTGGAATCGGGCAGCTTTCTCTATAGATTATGCAGCCCGAAATCACGATGATTGTTTGAAGATGCCGCTGCTGACTATTCATCACAAGACCGTTTATCGCTACGCGCGCCCGGTGGCGTTCGGCGAACACCGCATCATGCTGCGGCCCCGTGACGGCCATGATCTGCGCGTGCTCGACAGCGCACTTGTGATCGATCCACAGCCGATGTCGCTGCGCTGGATCCACGACGTGTTCGGCAACAGCATGGCGATCGCCGCCTTCGACGAGCGCGCCGACATGCTGTCCTTCGTCTCGACCGCGACGGTGGAGCACAATCCGGCCGATACGTTTGCGCTGACGCCGGACGATCCCGCCTATTTCTATCCGTTCCTCTACGACGATGAGGAATTCCCCGACCTGCAGCAGTTCATCACGCCGCAATATGGCGACCCGAACGGCGAGCTGTCGGCCTGGGCGCGGCGCTTCCTCGATGTCGAGGCGCCGACGCCGACTTTCAAGATCCTCAGCGGCATGACCCACGGCATCCGCGAGGCGTTCAGCTATCGCAAGCGCTACGAGCAGGGCACCCAGCATCCGCTCGACACGCTGCGCACGCAGTCCGGCACCTGCCGCGACTATGCGCTGTTCATGATCGAGGCGCTGCGCCGGCTCGGCGTCGCCGCGCGCTTCGTCTCCGGCTATCTCGCCATGCCGCCCGGCAGCGCGCACGGCTATGTCGGCGGCGGCTCGACCCATGCCTGGGTGCAGGTCTATCTGCCGAGCGCGGGCTGGATCGAGTTCGATCCGACCAACGGCATCGTCGGCACGCGCGATCTGATCCGCGTCGCGGTGGCGCGCGACCCGCGCCAGGCGATCCCGCTGCACGGCGTCTATCTCGGCGCGGCGGACGCCTTTCTCGGCATGGATGTCGACATCAAGGTGGTCTCGGTCGGCGAGAACGCGGAGCAGGAGACGGCCTGACGATGCAGATCAAGGTCGGCTTCGAGATCACCTACACGGCGGCGCAGCCGACCCCGATGGTGATCATGCTGTCGATCCATCCGTCGCGCTACGCCGACATCGTCGGCACCGAGCGCCTTTCGACCGAGCCGGACGTGCCGATCGGCCTCTATCGCGACGGCTTTGGCAATGTCTGCGGGCGTCTGGTGGCGCCCAGCGGTGGCGTCACCTTCCGCGGCAGCGCGCTGGTGCGCGATCCCGGGCTGCCTGACATCGTCAATCCGGCTGGACAGCAGCTGCCGGTCGATCAATTGCCCGGCGATATGCTGCTCTATTTGATGCCGAGCCGCTATTGCGAGACCGACAAGCTGACCGATGTCGCCTGGTCGCTGTTCGGCAACACACCGCAGGGCTGGGCGCGGGTGCAGGCGATCACCGATTTCGTGCACCACCACGTGACGTTCGGCTATCAGCACGCCCATCACATGAAGTCGGCGCACGACGTCTATGAAAGCCGCGCCGGCGTCTGCCGCGACTTCGCGCATCTGGCGCTCACCTTCTGCCGCTGCATGGGCATTCCGGCGCGCTACTGCACCGGCTATCTCGGCGACATCGGCGTGCCGCCGGACCCGGCGCCGATGGATTTCTCCGGCTGGTTCGAGGTCTATCTGTCCGGCCAGTGGTACACCTTCGATGCCCGCCACAACACGCCGCGGATCGGCCGCATCCTGATGGCGACCGGCCGCGACGCCGCCGACGTCGCCCTCACCACGAGCTTCGGCCGCATGACGCTGACGAAGTTCGTCGTCGTGACCGATGAGGTGGCGGCGGCCTAGCGTCCCCCGGGATTTTCTGTCATTCCGGGATGGTGCGTTAGCATCAGACCCGGAATCTCGAGATTCCGGGTCTGGTCCTTCGGACCATCCCGGAATGACAACTGAACCCATGACCCCCGATCTTCTTTTCGTCTACGGCACGCTGATGCGCGGCTTCGACCATCCGATGGCGAAGCTGCTCGCGGGCAATGCCGAATTCCTCGGGCCGGCGCAGTGCCGCGGCCGGCTCTATCTGGTGAAGCATTATCCGGGCTTCGCGGTGTCGGACGATCCGGCCGACATCGTGCATGGTGAGCTGTTCCGCTTGCGGGAGCGTGAGGCCATGCTGCGTGAATTCGACATGTACGAAGCCTGCGGCGAAGGCTTTCCGCCGCCGACCGAATATGTCCGCGAGATGCTTGCCGTCACGCTCGCCGACGGCAGCGTGCGCGAGGCGTGGACCTATCTCTACAACTGGCCGGTCACCGAGCTGCCGCGGATCGCGTCAGGAAAATTCCTCGAGCATTAGCGCCCGGACGTACCGCATGTTTCGTCATGCCCGGGCTTGACCCGGGCATCCATCTCACTTCGCAAGAGTCATTCTTTTGATGGATTGCCGGGTCATAGGCGAGCGGAAGCGACGCCGTCCTTCTGACGGCTGTGCCGGCCACGACGAAAGAGAAGTCAATCCTCCCGCACCACGCGGATGTCGACCTCGCGCTCGACATAGGTCCATTCCTCGGTCGCGCGCAGCATGCCGACCAGTTCGTCGAACAAGGTGACGTGGTCGGGGGCGAATTCGAACCAGGTCAGGAAGTCGAAGGGCATGCCGAGGTCGCGCGAATGAAACAGCTGGCGGGCGATTGCGGGGAGGAATTTCAGGGTGCCTTCGATGTGGTGCGACTTGTCCTCGAAGATCTTGCGGCGCTCCTCCTGCGTGAGCTCCCACCACGCCGCGGATTTCCGGATCGGGATCAGCGCCGCGTGCGTTGCCTCGCTGCGGCCGAGCCCGGCCTGCACGGCCAAGAGCTTCTCGCGCTCCTCCTTCTCGGTGTAGCGCAGATGGCTGGCGACGCCGGCGAGCCGCCAGGAGGTCTGCGCCGGCAGCAGCGGCAGGGCGATCGATTCGCTCGCAACGATCGACAACGCCGCGACCTTCGGCAGCGTCTCGCCCTTCACCCGCGTGATGGACGTGACCTGCCAGCCGCCGCTCTGTCCGCCTCTGAATGTCGTGAACATGGCCTATCCAATCCCGGAAGCGGGGAGGGGGCAAGCTTGCCGCACAGGCTCTCCACCGTGGATTTGGGGGTAGCCCGCTCGACGGAGCCGTGACGGGCCAGACCTGTGAATAGCCCGGAAAAGCCCCACATTGTTCGGCATGGCGGGCCGTGCCGCTATATGGCTAACCGGTTGTCCGCGATTCGCCGCCCGAGCCCAAAATCCTGACTGATGCGTTTCACGCCCGAATTCCTCGATGAGCTGCGCGCCCGGCTTCCGGTCTCGGAAGTCGTGGGCAGGCGCGTCAAGCTCAAGAAGGCCGGCCGGGAGTGGAAGGGGCTGTCGCCGTTCCAGCAGGAGAAGACGCCGTCGTTCTTCGTCAACGACCAGAAGCAGGCCTGGTTCGACTTCTCGTCCGGGCTGAACGGCAACATCTTCGACTTCCTGATGAAGACGGAGGGCGTGACTTTCCCCGAGGCGGTGGAGCGTCTCGCCGCGATGGCGGGTGTCCCGCTGCCGGCGGTGACGCCCGATGCCGCGCGACACGAGCAGCACCGCCGCACCCTGCACGACGTGATGGAACTGGCGACCAAGTTCTTCGCCGACACGCTGGCTTCGCGGGGCGGCGCCAAGGCGCGCGGCTATCTTGCCGACCGCGCCATCTCGCCGGCGACCCAGCTCCAGTTCCGGATGGGCTATGCGCCGCCGGATCGCTTCGCGCTGAAGGAGCATCTCGGCGCACTAGGTATCTCCACCGACGACATGGTGGAGGCCGGGCTTCTGGTGTCCGGCGAGGACAAGCCGGTGCCGTTCGATCGCTTCCGCGACCGCGTCATGTTCCCGATCACGGATGCCCGCGGCCGCGTCATCGCCTTCGGCGGGCGTGCGCTGGAGAAGGACGTTCCGGCAAAGTACCTGAACTCGCCGGAAACCACGCTGTTTCACAAGGGCGACAATCTCTACAATCTGTTCACCGCGCGGCAGGCCGCGCATGACGGCGCACAGCTGATCGTCGTCGAGGGCTATGTCGACGTCATCGCCATGGTCACGTCGGGCTTTCCCGGCGCCGTCGCGCCGCTCGGCACCGCGCTGACCGAGAACCAGCTCGGCCTGCTTTGGAAGATGGTCGACGAGCCGATCCTCTGCTTCGACGGCGACCGCGCCGGCCAGAAGGCGGCTTATCGTGCTGCCGACCTTGCATTGCCGCAGCTCAAGCCGGGCAAGAGCCTGCGGATTGCGCTGCTGCCGGAAGGGCAGGACCCCGACGATCTCGCCCGCTCCGGCGGCCGCGGCGCGATCGAGGACGTGATCTCGGCCGCGCGTCCGCTCGCCGAAATGATCTGGTCGCGCGAGATCGAGGGCGGCAATTTCGATACGCCCGAGCGCCGCGCCGCGCTGGAGGCGCGGATCGGCGAGCTCACCAATGGCATCCGCGACGAGGTGGTGCGCCGCTATTACCGGCAGGACCTGCAGGAGCGGCTGCAGCGCAATTTTGCGCCCGAGGGCGGCCGCGGCGGTTATGGCCGCGGCGGCTACGGAAGGGGCAATTTCGGCGGCGGCCGCGGCGGCGAATCACCCCGCCAGTTTGCCCCCCGGGGACCTGCCCAAAACGGCCGGCAGGGCGGCCGGTTCGGTGCCACCCCCGGGATTTCACGGGGTCCCTACCAGGCCGCCAGCCCCCAATTGGCCAACAGTCCGATCATGCGCGGCCAGCGCAGCGCGATCTCCCGCCGCGAGGCCCTTATCCTGCAATCCCTGATCAACCACCCCTGGCTGCTGCACGACCATCTCGAGGAGGTGGCGGCGCTGGAGCTCGCCCATCCCGAGGCCCACAAGCTCAGGGCCGCCATCATCGCCGCCTTTGCCCACGACCATCACCATTCCCCGGACGCCGAGGAGCAGGCCGAGAAGATGCGGGCCGACCTCGAAGCGGGCGGATTATCCCCGATTCTTCAAAGGGTTGAGCGGGCGATCACAACCCAGGCGGTGTGGGGCGCGCAGATCGGCGCGGCGCGCGAGGATGTTTTATCAACCTGGCGTCAACTCGTTGCCTTGCATCAGAAAACCCACGCCTTACTTAGGGAAAGAAAAGATGCGGAAGCGGCTTTGGCTGAAGACTCCAGCGAGGCCAATCTGGCATGGTTGCAGGATATCCAGGCCCGGATGGCAGAAGCCGACGGGACCGAAGCCCTGATTGAAGGGTTCGGCGAATTATCGGGCCGGTTCCAGCGTAATGTCTGATAACAAAAATGCTGCGGACGGCGCTGGCCGCACCCGCAAAAAGACTCGCCAAATCCATGGTTTGGCTGCAAAAACAGGGTTAAGCGAAACTTAATAGCTACCGTAGCATTTTCAGGCGAAGTGGTTCCCGGTTCGCCGTCAGAAAATGCGTCAGATATAAATCTGTCGCGTCTTCCGATCGTAAAACCGGTATCCACTTTTACGGACGACGCGACGGGCTATTGCAGATTGGAAACCGTCGAGACGGATGACAGGGGTGGCGAGATATTGCGCCGCCCTTTGTGCGTCGAGAGAGTAAATCTAGATTTCGTGCGGATGCGCGTGCGTGGCGCCATTTTGCATGACCGCGTTTCGGGAGCTTAGTGAATGGCCACCAAGGCAAAGACGCTGCAGGTTAAGGACAAGGAAAAAGACGACAAGGCAGCGGATGCTCCTGAGAAGGATGCCGCTGACGCGCCGTCGCCGTTGCTCGACCTGTCGGATGCCGCGGTGAAGAAGATGATCAAGCAGGCCAAGAAGCGCGGCTTCGTGACCTTCGATCAGCTCAACGAAGTGCTGCCCTCTGATACGACGTCGCCCGAACAGATCGAAGACATCATGTCGATGCTGTCAGACATGGGCATCAACGTCACCGAGGCCGACGACAGCGAAGGCGAGGACGAGAAGGACGACGGCGACGACGAGACCGATAACGAGCTCGTCGAGGTCACGCAGAAGGCCGTCACCGAGGTCAAGAAGTCGGAGCCCGGCGAGCGCACCGACGATCCCGTGCGCATGTATCTGCGCGAGATGGGCACCGTCGAGCTGCTCTCGCGCGAAGGCGAAATCGCGATTGCAAAACGCATCGAGGCCGGCCGCGAGGCGATGATCGCGGGCCTCTGCGAAAGCCCGCTGACCTTCCAGGCCATCATCATCTGGCGCGATGAGCTCAACGAAGGAAAGATCTTCCTCCGCGACATCATCGATCTCGAAGCCACCTACGCCGGCCCCGAGTCCAAGGGCGGCATCAATCCGAACCTGATCGGCAACAACGGCGCCGAGGGTGCCGCTGAGGGCAATGGCGGCGACGCGCAGGCCGGTGCGCCGGCCCATGTCGCGCCGCCGGCAGCGCCGCCGTCGCCGACCCCGTTCCGCGCCGCGCCCGCCGGTGGCGAAGCCGCCACCGAGGAGAAGGATCCCGCCGAGGCCGCCGCCGAAGGCGACATGGACGACGACGAGTTCGAGAACCAGATGTCGCTCGCCGCCATCGAGGCCGAGCTGAAGCCGAAGGTGGTCGAGACCTTCGACAAGATCGCATCCGAGTACAAGAAGCTGCGCCGCCTGCAGGAGCAGGACATCGCCAACCAGCTGCAGAGCGAGTCGCTGTCGCCCTCGCAGGAGCGCAAGTACAAGAAGCTGAAGGACGAGATCATCGTCGAGGTGAAGTCGCTGCGCCTCAACCAGGCCCGCATCGATTCGCTGGTCGAGCAGCTCTACGACATCAACAAGAAGCTGGTCTCGTTCGAGGGCCGCCTGCTGCGCCTCGGCGACAGCCACGGCGTCGCGCGCGAGGACTTCCTGCGCAACTACCAGGGCTCCGAGCTCGACCCGCGCTGGCTCAACCGCGTCTCCAAGCTGTCGGCCAAGGGCTGGAAGAACTTCGTCCATCACGAGAAGGACCGCATCAAGGACCTGCGCCACGAGATCCAGTCGCTGGCGGCGCTCACCGGGCTCGAGATCGGCGAATTCCGCAAGATCGTGCACGGCGTGCAGAAGGGCGAGCGCGAGGCCCGTCAGGCCAAGAAGGAGATGGTGGAAGCCAACCTCCGGCTCGTGATCTCGATCGCCAAGAAGTACACCAACCGCGGCCTGCAGTTCCTCGACCTGATCCAGGAAGGCAATATCGGCCTGATGAAGGCGGTCGATAAGTTCGAATATCGCCGCGGCTACAAGTTCTCGACCTACGCCACCTGGTGGATCCGGCAGGCGATCACCCGTTCGATCGCCGACCAGGCCCGCACCATCCGCATCCCCGTGCACATGATCGAGACGATCAACAAGATCGTCCGCACCTCGCGCCAGATGCTGAACGAGATCGGCCGCGAGCCGACCCCGGAAGAGCTCGCCGAGAAGCTCGGCATGCCGCTCGAGAAGGTGCGCAAGGTCCTCAAGATCGCCAAGGAGCCGCTGTCGCTCGAAACGCCTGTGGGCGATGAAGAGGATTCGCATCTCGGCGATTTCATCGAGGACAAGAACGCGATCCTGCCGATCGACGCCGCGATCCAGTCCAACCTGCGCGAGACCACGACGCGCGTGCTGGCCTCGCTCACCCCGCGCGAGGAGCGCGTGCTGCGCATGCGCTTCGGCATCGGCATGAACACCGACCACACGCTGGAAGAAGTCGGCCAGCAGTTCTCGGTCACCCGCGAGCGCATCCGCCAGATCGAAGCCAAGGCGCTGCGCAAGCTGAAGCACCCGTCGCGGTCGCGGAAGCTGCGGAGCTTCCTGGACAACTAATATTTCCGATTGCCATTGCCGGGCTCGACCCGGCAATCCATCGAGACAACAACGGCGGGCCTGGGCCCGCCGTATTCATTTTGATCCGTCTCCGACGTCATTGCGAGGAGATTGCTTCGCTGCGCTCGCAATGACGTGGATAGAGTTGTGTGGACGCCGCTACTTCTTCTTCGCGCCGACGCGCTCGATGGACTTGATCTCGAGCGGCGGGCGGCCGCCCTTTTCGGCGATCTCGCGGTCCTGCTCGCGCAGGAAGGCGCGCACCGGCTCGTCGCCGTCGAGCCCGCCAATGAGCTCCGACGGCACGCGGCGGTTGGAGCGCTGCGAGCCGTCTTCATAGAAGACGTTGAAGAAGGCGAATTCGCCTTTGGGATTGGTCCCGGGTTTTTTCGGCATGCGCGGCTTGTCCTCGATCGGGGCGCCGCTGTCAAAGCAAATCGCCTGCGTCCGCGCGCCGGTCTGCCCTGCGCGATCGAGTTGCGTGCCGCCCTTGCGCAACGTCGGGCGCAGTTCGGCCCGGCATGCGCTCGCGGTGCCCGTCCGGTCACGTCAACGACATATACGGCTCAGCCCTCGAACAGCACGAACGCCGCCCACACGCTGGCGTCGCCCGCGCCCGCGACCTTGCCGTCGCGCGCATCGCGCCTCGTCTGGCGCAGCGCATCGGAATAGGTCAGCCCCTCCGCGAGGTGCTCGTAGAACCGCACGGTAAAACTCGCGGTGCCATCGTCGGCGACCGGCCACAGCGTCAGCAGCGCGCGGCGCGCACCGGCGATGCCGAGCGCGGTCGGCAGGCCGCGCAGGCCGCTGACGAAGCTCTCGTCGCCGCGACCGGTTTCGCAGGCCGACAGCACCAGGAGGTCGAGCCCGGACAGGTCCCAATCCATCAATTCGAAGGCATAGAGATAGCCGTCGTTCTCGTCGCGCAGCGGAAATCGGCTGTCGCCGGCGCCCGACAGCACGATGCCGCTCTGCCACAGCGTGTCGAGGCCCGACGCCGTGCCGTCGCGATAGAAGCCGTGCGTCGCCAGATGCGCGATGCGCGCCTTGCCGATCGCCGCGCGCAGCGTGCCTTCGCTGACGCCGCGTCCGGTCAGCATCTCGACCGGCGCGCCGCGGGTGCGGGCGAGTTTGGCGATCGCCTCGATCTCGGTCCGGGTCGCGGGCAGCGGCATCGGCCCCGGCTCGCCATATTCGATGCCGCCGGCGAGCAGCATCGCGCCCCGCTGATCGAGCGTCTCGCGCGCATGGATCGCGATCAGCGCATCGGGGCTGGTCAGCATCCGGATCGTGAACTTGTCCTCCAGCAGGCCGCCGCCACTGCCAGGCAGCAGCGCGAACGGCACGGCGAACAGGAAGCCGTCAGGCACGACATAGAGCGTGGTCTTGTCCTTCAGCAGCGGCTCCAGCGGCGCGAACAGCCGCGCCCGGAGGTTCTGGAAGCGGCCCTTGACGTCGGGCGCGTGCGTGTCCGGATCCGACGCAGCGGCCCGCGTCGCGCGCAGCCGCGCGATCTCGGTGCGCACGCCGGTGTCGACCATCCGGCCGGGATCGCCGAGATCGACCACGCGCGCCTCGCTCGTTGCGGTCTCGACGATCGCGTAGAGCACGGTCGCCGCCAGCGGCGCATTCGCCTGGCGATCCGCCTTCCATTGCCGGGTGATGAAATAGTTCACGACGGCTTCCTGCGCCGCGAGCAGCTGTGACGGACGGATCGGGTCTTGCGGCAGCTTCGCACCGATCGCATCGAGCCGCTTCTGCAGCGCCTTCTCGGCGGCGTCCTGCCGCCCCCACACCGACCTCGCCCAGTCGTCGATATTGCCCGACGAGAACAGCTCCTGTTTCTCGCCGTTGAGCCGGAGCGCCGTCCGCAGCAGCGTCGCGGTCTCCTCGTCCTTGCCGGCGACCTCCGTCTCGAGCTGGCGCAGCGCCGTGGCGTCGGCGCCGCCGAGCGTCTTCCAGCGCAGCACGGCGGCGGCAAAGGCCGGCTGCGCCACGGCGGAGCCGGCGCCGGTGGCGAAGCGGCCGAACGCGAACAAGAGATGGTCGGCATGGGCGCGGATCGCTTCGGCGACGGCGCGATCGCCCGATGTGCCGACCTCGCGCTTCATCCAGTCGAACATCTGGCGGTCAAGCGCGGCGAAGGCCTGCACCGCGCGGCTCGGATCATCAGCGATCAGGGCGGTCGCGATGCCGAGCTTGATCTCGAAGCTGATCGGATGCTGCGCGGTGAAGGCGCGGCTCGAGATCGCCAGCGCGGTCTCGCGCAGCCGCATCCCCTTGTCCCGCTCGCCGCGCTGCTCGCGTTGGCCGGCAGCCAGCACCGCGGATTTGATGCGCAGGAAATCCGCAAAATTCGCCTCATTGGCGACGATCGCCTCCAGCCGCGCCAGATCGGCCGGCGCGATCGCGGCATCGCCGGCGGCGAGCATGTCGGTGTAGAACAGCCAGGCGTCGGCCTGTCCGGCAAAGCTCGGATCCTTCGGCGCCATCGCGGCCGCGATCGCGCGGTGGCGGCGGAAATAGCGGCGGGCGTCGTCGAAGCGGCCGAGATTGAGGAAATCCTGGCCGGCGTTGTTGACCGTCACCAGCGTGTTGAGATGGTTCTCGCCATAATGTCTGGCGCGCTTCTCGATCGCGAACAGATCGAGCTCGAGCGCCTTCGCCGGCGCGCCGATCTCGCGCAGCATGTCGGCATAATTGTTGGCGAGCTTCCAGGTGGTGCGGTGGTCGGGCCCGAGCGCCTTCTCCGCGCGCTCGAAATTGTGCCGGCCCAAATTGGTCGCCGACGCCGCCGAGCCGTTGGCGGACAGCGCGACCGCGAGCTTGTCGTTTGCGATCAGCGATTCCTCGGAGCCTTCGCCCCAATAGGCGTTGAACGCCGCGATCGCCTTCATGTAGAGCGGAACGGCTTCGGCGATCCTGGCGTGGTCGGACAGCAGGATCGCGTACATCAGCAGCACGTCGGCATTGCCGGGCGGCCGTTGCGCCGCCGCCTTGCTCTGGAACGCGCGCACGAACAGTTTTTCGGCGAGATCGTCGCGCTTGACCGCGCGCAGCGTCGCGGTCGCGTCGAAATACTGCTCCATGACGAACTGGGCGTCGTCGAGCTTGTCTGCGGCATCCAGTGCTGCAAGCAGCTGTGCATAGCCGGCGTCGAACTTGCCGCTGCGTGTCAGCGCGATGGCGTTCTTCAGCTGCGCGGCGATCGCCTGCGTGCTGCCGCCACCTTGCGCCGGCGCACGCTTGGCGGGGAGGTTCTGCGCGGCGGCGGTGTCGATCGCTGCGCTCAAAACAGCGCCGAGCGCGAGCACGACACCGATCGATGCGGCAGCCCTGCGCGCGCGTGCGAAACCCAAGGGGAAGCCCAAGGCGATCGTCATCGGCAGCACACCCTCATCCCCAAACGCGTCATCGGATGGCATCCCCAAATGACGGCGGCGTTGCAGCCGGCGTGCCTGGCTTTAGCGGCGCGGCGTTGCATGAACAAGACAGCGCGGCCGGCCGCGTGGCGGAAGCGGCTTGCCCGGCCCGTGCTTCTTGGTCGCGGCCGGCGGCTTCGGCGTTCATGCTTCGCGTCCTCAAATGCTGCCGTGCGGTGCGTCGCTCGCCGCCGACCGCCGCTTGCTGCCACCGGCAGTCAAGCCAACGGATGATGTTACCGCCGGTAGGCCGGCCGGCCCGCCGTGGCTGGCGGCGGAGCCGCGCAGCGCGCAAACGAACGACGGCCGAAAGCTGAGCTTTTTCTGACCATCGTCACTTGCGCCATCCCGTCCGATTCGCGTATGAGGCGCATCTCTCTCTTTCTACAACCTTTCCTTCGAGAATCGATCGCCGATGTCCAACGCCACAATCGACGCCAACAAGGCGCTCGTGCTCGCGCATTACGACGCCGTGACCAACCGCCACGATCCCGAGGCGATCCGCGCGCAGTTGGCGCCCGACTTCTTCGACCATGCGGTGGGCAAGCGGCTGAGCGCCGAGGACGTGATCGCGCATTCGGCCGCGATGCACGAGACCTTCGCCGACCTGTCGGCGGTGGCGGAATGCCTGGTGGCCGAGCGCGACATCGTCGCCGGCCGCTTCGTCTGGCGCGGCCGGCACCGCAGCCCATGGCGCGGCATCGCGCCGACCGGCCGCCACGTCGAATTCCGCGGCATGACGTTCTGGCGGATTCGGGACGGCAGGATTTCCGAGCGCTGGGCCGAGATCGATTTTGTGGGGCTGGAGCGCCAGCTCAGGGATTGAGCTTCGGCTACGTGCCGATCGGTTGATGGATGCGCCGTGGTCATTCACCGTGCGAACATGGATGGAGGCGCGTAGCTGCCCGCCGAGGATGGAGTGTCGTGCCGACGCTTTGACTGCCTCGTTTGCTCCATGGCATGATCGGCCAATCGAAGCAGGGGGATTTTTTGCATGCTCAGGTGTCGTTTGGCGGTTGTGTTCGGCGCCTTGCTGCTTGCCACCCCCTCCTACGCCGCGCGCTGCGGCGGCAGTTTTCCGACCTTCGTCCAGTCGTTCTCGCAGGAGGCGGCGAGCGCCGGCATCCAGCAGGACGTGATCTCCGCGGCGCTCGGCGGCGTGCAGCAGGATGGCGGGGTGCTCGCCTTCGACCGCCGGCAGCGCTACACCTTCAACAAGACCTTCGAGCAGTATGTCGCAACCCGGGTCGGGCCCGGGCGCATCAATGGCGGCCGCGCGATGCTGCAGCGGCACGCCGCGCTGCTTTCGAAGATCGAGCAGCAGTATGGCGTGCCGCGCCAGATCCTGGTCGCGATCTGGGGGCTCGAGACCGATTTCGGCAAGGGCGACATGGGCAAGCTGCCGGTGTTCCGCGTGCTCGCGACGCTGGCGCATGATTGCCGCCGCACCGACCTGTTCCAGGGCGAGCTGCTCGCCGCGCTCAAGATCGTGCAGCGCGGCGATCTCCGTCTCAACGACATGATCGGCGCCTATGCCGGCGAGATCGGCCAGACGCAATTCTTGCCGTCGTCCTACATCAAGTATGGCGTCGATTTCGACGGCGACGGCCATGTCGACCTGCGCCACTCGGTCGCCGACGTGCTGGCCTCGACCGCGAACCTCCTGCACACCAGCGGCTTCAAGATGGGCGCGCCCTACGGCGAGGGCACCGCGAATTTCGAGGCGATGCGCGAGTGGAACAGGGCGGTGATCTATCGCAAGACCATCGGGTATTTTGCCGATCAGCTCGTGGGGCGGTGAAGGCGCGGCGGCCTTGTCCGTCATTGCGAGCGGAGCGAAGCAATCCATCTTTCGGCAAATGCGGGACGATGGATTGCTTCGTCGCTTCAGCGCAAAATTGCTTCGCAATTTGTCGCCGAGCTCCTCGCAATGACGATTGTTTCCATCGGGCCGCATCACGCATGGAAAAATGGATTCCGGGTTTAGCCCTGCGGGCTCCCCCGGAATGACGGTTGAGAATTCTGGTGTCTCCATGGAAACCATCGGCAGCCAAAAAATCTGGTCGTTCTTCGACCGCCGCGGATGCCAGGTCGCGAAGAACTCGGCGGTGCGGGAGGGGCCGGGCCATCGCGTCGGCTCCTATCTCGAGCTCGCCACCAAGATCGCCGAGCTGCAATTCCTCAACCGCGATCATGTGCTGCTGTTTCGCGGCCAGGGCGCCGACTACAGGAACATCAAGCGCAACTCGTCGCTGAAGCCGACGCTGTTTCGCGGCGGCCGCGGCAATCCCGATCAGGCGACGCTGGTCGGGCGGTTCGATGCGCTGCAACGCGCCGAGCGGATTCTGATCGCCGAATACGCCAGCGAAAAGCTGCTCGGGCTCGAGCGGTTGAAGCGGCATCGCATCCTGCGCTGGTCGATCCTGCAGCATTACGAGGTCTGCACCACGCCGCTGCTCGACGTCACCCATTCGATTCGGATCGCCGCCTCCTTTGCCTCGCTGGCGGAGACCGGCACCGCCTTCCTCTATGTGCTCGGCGTGCCGAATCTGAGCGGCGCGATCACCGCGAGCGCCGAGGCCGGCCTGCAGATCGTGCGCCTCGCCAGCGTCTGCCCGCCGTCGGCGGTGCGGCCGCACATCCAGGAGGGCTATCTGCTCGGCGAGTATCCGGAGATGTCCGGCACCGAGCAGAAGGAAAACTACTTTCCCTACGAGATGGATTTCGGCCGGCGGCTGGTCGCCAAATTCTCGTTCGCGCCGGCGTCGTTCTGGAAGAACGACAATTTCCCGCAGGTCGCGAAGAGCGCGCTCTATCCATCGGAGCGGAGCGATCCGCTGTTCCGGCTGGCGCTCGGGGTGAGGAAGCAGCTGGGCGGGTAATCTCGTGTCGCGATGACGCGCAGGCGTGACTCGCAGGCATGGTATGACCCGCGGGCCGTGCAACATCCCCGGTGTCGTCCCGGGCTTGACCCGGGACCCATAACCACAAATGTCCGTGTTGCACGACGCTGTGGCCCCCGGCGTGCCTCACCCACCCAATCCTGTGGTTATGGGTCCCGGCTTTCGCCGGGACGACGGCGGTGCGCGGGTTACTCCGCGCTATCGTGCTACTGGCTCGCCCTCGCGGCATCGCGCGCGATCCGCCGCGCCGCCGTCTTCTCCATCATCCGTTGCATCGTTTTCCAGTAGGTCGCCGGGCGGAAGCGTTGCAGCAGGTCCATGAAGTATGCGTCCTTGCCGATCAGGATGCGGGGCTGGTTCTTCTCGATGCCCGCGATGATGCGCTGCGCGGCCGCGGTCGGCGTGGTCCTGGCCAGCGCGTCGAAGCGCTCGATCGATTCGGCACGGCGGGCATTGTCGGTGACGCCGGTGCCGGCGCGCGAGCTGCGCGCGATGTTGGTGGCGACGCCGCCCGGATGCACCACGGACAGGCGCACCGGGCTGTTCGCCACCGCAAGCTCGTGGCGCAGGCTTTCCGAGAAGCCGCGCACCGCGAACTTGGCCGCGCAATAGGCGCTCTGGCCGGGCGGGGCGATGATGCCGAAGATCGAGGAGACGTTGACGATATGCGCCTCGCGCTGCCGCGAAAGCTGCGGCAGGAAGGCGCGGGTGCCGTGCACCACGCCCCAGAAATTGATGTTGAACAGCCATTCCATCTGCGCCTGATCGAATTCGCCGAACTCGCCGAGCAGCGCGACGCCGGCATTGTTGACGACGATGTTGAGCGAGGGATGCGCTGTAACGGCGGCCTCCGCGAACGCCGTGATCTGGTCCGGCTCGCTGACATCGAGCCGATGCACGGTGACCTTGCGCGGGCTCGCTTTCGCGATCTCCGCGGCGGCGGCCTGCAGGCCGGCCTCGTCGCGGTCGGCGATCGCCAGATCGCAGCCGCGCAGCGCCAGTTCATGCGCGAGCGCGCGGCCGATGCCGCTGGCGGCTCCGGTCACGGCAGCGGCGGATCCAGGGATCGCGGTCATGTCGGGTGAGCTCCATCTCAACGGGGGTGGCGGTTGCCAAGCGAGGAACACGGCATTTCCACGCTTTTCTCAAATTGGAACTGAACCATCCAGTGATTTTGGGCATTTAATCTATGTTACGCGCTCGAACCGAAGCATTCAAACCAAGGGAGCCACACCCATGGGACAGTCAAAGCCCTACCGTGCGAAGGCCCTGGTGGTTGAGGACGACCCGATGCAGCGCGAGATGATCGGGCTGCTGCTGGAGGAAAGCGAGTTCGACGTCATCGCCTGCGAGAGCGCCGAGGCCGCCGAGCTGGTGCTGCAGGGCAACGGCGACAACGTCGTGCTGATGATGACCGACGTCGAATTGGCCGGAAACATGACCGGCATCGAGCTCGCTTATGCCGCGAAGAAGTACAGACCCGATCTCGACGTGATCGTCACCTCGGGCAAGCCGCTGCGGCAGCGCCTGCCCGAAGGCGCCTTGTTCTGGGCCAAGCCCTGGGCGCCGCTGGACGTGATCCGGGTCGCCGAGATGAAGGCGTCGGAGCTTTCGCATCGCGGATGGCGCAGGTCGTCATAACGGGGTGTCGACGCTGGCGCCGGGCGGAGGCCGGCAGCCGCTTCCGCCGTCCCCGTCGCCGTGATATTGGCGGACGATGTCCCGTCCGCCTGTCCCGCCCGCCGAGGATTTGAAGTGACCTGGTCCTTTCTGCTGACGTCGCTGATCGTGGTGGCCTCGCCCGGCACCGGCGTGCTCTATACGCTGGCGGTGGCGCTGACCCGGGGAGCGCGGGCGAGCGTCGCGGCGGCGTTCGGCTGCACGCTCGGGATCGTGCCGCAGATGATCGCGGCGATGCTCGGGCTCGCCGCCATCCTGCACACCAGCGCCGTGGCGTTCGCGGCGCTGAAATGGGGCGGCGTCGTCTATCTGCTCTACATGGCCTGGCAGGCGCTGCGCGAGCGCGGCGCGCTTGCCGTTGACACCGAGATCAAGCCGCGCTCGCGCCGGCGGGTGATCGTGACCGCGATCCTGATCAACATCCTCAATCCGAAGCTGTCGATCTTCTTCCTGGCCTTCCTGCCGCAGTTCATCGCGGTCGACGAGCCGCACCCGCTGGCGCGGATGGTCGAGCTCAGCGGTGTCTTCATGGCGATGACCTTTGCGGTGTTCGCGGTCTACGGGCTGTTCGCCGCCTCGGTGCGCGACCGCGTCATCACCCGGCCGAAGGTGATGGCCTGGCTGCGGCGAAGCTTTGCCGCGGGCTTTGCCCTGCTCGGCGCCAGGCTCGCCTTGGCGGAGCGCTGACGTCGCGGCCGTCACGCCCGGACGCAGGCAATAAAAAAGCAGGCGTTGCGCCTGCTGCCTTGCGCCCCGTCAGTTCGGGGCCGATCGATGTAGGGTGGTGAATTCGAGGTTGACGTCGCTGCGACCGGTTGTCCCGGTCCGGGTGCCCGGGCAGGGCAAGAGCCGCTACCCGGGCTGGAATTCGTTACTTCTTGGCGGCCTTCTTCTTGGTGGCCTTTTTCGCCTTCGCCTTCTTCGCCTTCTTCGCTTTCTTAGCCATAGTATCCTCTCAGGGTTTCATGGATTGAACGCGACTCCGAGGCATGCTTGGCGGAGGGCCAGCCTCGCAACATCCTCGATATCAAACTCAGCAGATTCGGAGGCTGCTGCCGCGTGCTGTCACGGCGTCGTCATCGTGTTATCCACAACTGTTACGCGTTTTCGCCAGCTTTTTCGCGAAGCGTTGCGCATGTCGCGCGTCGCGGCGTCGGCGCATCCGTCATGCTTAACGATGCGCAAACGGCGGATGCGCAGATATTCATCAATTCAAAACCACGGCGCGGATTGGCACGTTGTGGGTGACGCTCCGTTAAGCGGCGCGGCCGCATGCTGTTCCGTAAGACAACGGGGATTGTCATTTGAGGAAACGCCCGGAGGGGGCAGA
This sequence comes from Bradyrhizobium sp. USDA 4538, assembly GCF_024171045.1. Classification (NCBI taxonomy): domain Bacteria; kingdom Pseudomonadati; phylum Pseudomonadota; class Alphaproteobacteria; order Hyphomicrobiales; family Nitrobacteraceae; genus Bradyrhizobium; species Bradyrhizobium sp. USDA 4538. The sequence goes on along the minus strand of NZ_JALJZE010000001.1, from coordinate 2,286,515 downwards.
CGGTCATTTCAGGAGAGGCGAGGCCGATACGGCTCTCGAACAGGGGCGATGTTGAGCGTTCCGACGCTTTGGACGGTATTCATTATCAATTTTCTCGCGCTCGGGCTGATCTGGGCCTATGTCGCGCGCAGCTATCCTGCTTTCGGCGCGGCGCGGTTCTGGACCGCGTCGGCCCTCGTCGCCTCCGCCGGCGCCAGCTGCGCGATGCTTCGCGTGATGCTGACGGACTCGCTGCTGCCGCTGCTCGCGGCCGGGACCTTGATGGTGTTCGCCGCCGGCCTTGCCGCGATGGGCATCGAGCGGTTCTACGACAAGCCTGCGACCTGGCGCGCCACCCTGCTGACCACGGCGCTGGCCTTCGCCGGTCTCGGCACCTTCATCTTCGCCTATGACAGCATGCCGATGCGCATCCTGGTCTACACCATTGCCCAGGTCACGCCGTTCGCGCTGACGCTGAAGCTGTTGCTGTCGTCCGAGAACGGCCGCGTCAGCCCCGGTGCCCGGCTCGCCGGCATCGTCGCCTCCGTGCTGATCGGCATCTATGCGCTGCGTGCCGTCGGCGCGCTGCTGCAGCCCGGCGAGTTCTCCTTCGTCCGCTTCTCTGCGGGGCAGTCGCTTGTGATCCTGCTGATGGTGTTCCTGTCGATGGCGCTCAATTTCGGCTTCCTGCTGATGGCGATCGACCGGCTGCGCAACGAGGTCGCCGACCTCGCGCTGCTCGACGATCTCACCGGCGTCGGCAACCGCCGCCATCTCTTGCAGCGGCTGACCGAGGAATGCGCGCGCTCCGACCGCAACGGCGAGGCGTTCGCGCTGCTGGTGATCGACCTCGACGGCTTCAAGGGCATCAACGACACCCATGGCCACGCCGCCGGCGACGCCTGCCTGCAGCATTTCACGCTGATGGCGCAGACGCGGCTCCGCCCGGGCGACATGCTGGCCCGCACCGGCGGCGACGAGTTCTGCATCGTGTTGCCGTCCTCGACGCTGCGCGAAGGCGCGATGATCGCGCGCCGCGTGCTCGAGGTCTGCCGCGCCGATGCCGAGCAGTGCACCGGCAGGGACATTCCGATCGCGGTCTCGATCGGCGTCGCGCAATGGACCCGCGAGATCGGCCTGCATCCCGATCGCCTGGTCGCCGCCGCCGACCACGCGCTCTACGACGCCAAGAAGGGCGGCAAGAACGGCTACGCGACCTACGAGCCGAAGCCGGCGCCCGAGACGGTCGAGGCGAGCCTGCGCAAGCGCGCCTGAGCGTGCTAACGAGAGACGACACCGGATCTTCCGTGATGATGCCTCGCCTGCTCACCGCACTTCTTGTGCTTGTCCTGTCCGCTGCCGTATCGGCCGAAACGCCCGATCTCGCGACCATCGCGCGATCGCAAGGCACGCCCGAGATTCCCGGCTTGAAGATGGTCTGGCTGGCGGCCTGGGGCGACGTCACCAGATCGCATCCCTGGCGCAACATCATCGTGCACCAGACCGAGGGGCCGCAGGGCTCGGCGCGATACGGCGCCGAGGCGCAGCACAAGAACCCGACCCGGCGCGGCGTCATGGTCTGGGTCGAAACCGACGGCACGGTCTATTGGGCGGTCTCCGACAACCTCGTTCCGACCCACACAGACGGCGCCGATCGCAACGACAACAAATACATCGACAACAGCAAGACCTATCACCAAGTGAACAAGGACACGTCGATCGGCGTCGAGTTCGCTGGCAATTACCCCGACGTCACGAGGGGCCCGACCGACGCACAGGTCGCGGCCTGGCGGGTGCTGGTGAAGCTGCTGCGCGCGCGTTACGGCATCCCGCCGGAGCGCGTCTACGCCCACAACTGGATCGACTTCAAGGATGCCCGCTACTGCGAGGGCTGCGCGCTCGCCACCATGGCGCGGCAGTGGGGCAAGTAGGGCGGGTACTCATCAAGATCCGGGACGCTAGCGTTTCGTGACGAAGCGGCAACCCGACCCGACCTCGGCGATATCGCCTTCTGAAGCGGTCATCTGGCTGTCCCAACCCCAACTCCCACCTTAAAGGTGACAAATTTTCAGACATTGAGAAGTGCGGACGCAAGTTGTTGCGTGACGTTGGAGTGCACCAAGATGAGCCCTTCTGGAGCTTTGATCGCGATCCTGCCGTGCAATGACCTTGATGCGTCGGAGCGGTTCTACAATCGGCTGGGCTTTGCGCGCCCGGACAGCGAAAGGCCTGCTCCGGGAGAGTCCGACACCTATCGCATGCTGTCGAACGGGAAGGGCGGATATCTACATCTGACGGACGCGGTCGAGGGATGGCTGACGCCGGGCAGAAACCCTTTTGGGCTTTATCTTTACCTCGAGAGTGTTGATGCTGCGGCGCGCGAATTTCAGCAATCACCCGAAGACAAGCCGTGGGGGATGTACGAATTTGCGGTCTCTGACCCGGATGAAACGTTGGTCCGTGTCGGTTGGCCAACCCGTCTCCGCGCCGAAGCGCAATAATTCGTCTGCTTTTGGACCCTGGCCGACATAGCCAAAAGCGCCTGTTTTGTCCGCTTCGTAGGATGGGTGGAGCGAAGCGATACCGATCAAGCTTGTGCTGCGCGGTGGGATGATGGGTATCGCTGCGCTCTACCTATCCTACGGACTGGCCAGGGCAGGCCTTGACCCATCGCGGACATTTCCTCGTCTTCATCCATTGATCTGGATCAATGCGTCCCCTCACGCTCGCGTTGGCATCGTTCGTTCTGCCAATCCATACGGAGGGTACTATGGAAAGCGCATGCAGGTATCCCTTAGCGTTGATCGTCTTTGCGTTGGCACCGTCTGCTTTCGCCGCCGAGCTCCCAAAAGAAGGCAACTTCGATTACACGGCGTGCTGGTCGGGCACGAGCAACACTATCTCATTTTCCAAGACCCACATCGCGCGAAGCTATGAGCATACCGGCTCTATCCGAAGCAATCCTCCGGGTGGGCTTTTCGACAAAGATACATTCCGGTGCGTAGGGGTTAGTGCGTCTCTTGGTGGGAAGATTACTGGCACCACGGTCTGCGAGTCCATTGACGGAGACGGTGATAAGCGACTTTCGTACTTCTCGACGTCAGAAGGAAAGGTAACCAGAGAGACAGTGGCGGGGACTGGGAAGTACGACGGCATGGTCATGACCGCAACGATACAACCCTTAGGGCCTTTCCCGGTCATCAAAGAGGGAACCTTTCAAGACTGCAATCACCAGACTGGTACCTATACGTTGAAGTGATGTTGCATCTTTGCGCGAGGGCCGCCTTTGGGCGGCCCTTGCTTTGCCCGAACCGGCGATCGAATGTGGACGATGGGTGTTGCAGCACAGGGGCTGGCGTTAACGACGCTTGGCGATTTCCAGCCTGGGCGACATCGCTTCGAAGCTTGTTAAAATTTGCCGGATACCTCTTCCGGGCATTGCGATCAGGGGAGAGGTATGGGTAAGCGGGCCAAACGTGGAAAGACCGAGACGCTCGCGCTACCAGTGGCCGGAAGAGTTGTAGTTGGCGTCGTGGCCGCTGCCGCATTGGGGTACGGCTTGCTGTGGCGGCCGGCGGGCGTTCAACCGATACGGAAGCAAGCCGCGCATCAGGTGCCGGCACCATCTAGTCCTGCGCCGTCGACTCCCATTCATGTAGCGGCGGCGGTTCAGGCTCCAGCGCCAGCTCCGGTTCCGATCCCGGTCCCCGCGCCCCGGATCGAAACACCAAAAGCCGCTGACGCTCCCGGAAAATTTGCTCGGCAGGTGGTTGACTACGTCAGTCACCAGCCGCCGGGCACCGTCGTCATCGATACCGGAAACACATTCCTCTATCTGGTTCTGAATGGCGGGCAGGCGATGCGCTACGGCATCGGTGTCGGCCGCGAAGGTTTCACATGGTCCGGTGAACAGGTCGTGGCCCGCAAGACAGAGTGGCCGGATTGGCGTCCGCCGGCAGAGATGATTTCGCGCCAGCCTTATCTGCCGCGGTTCATGGCGGGCGGCCCCGGCAATCCGCTCGGTGCCCGGGCGATGTATCTGGGCGATACCGAATACAGAATTCACGGCACCAACAAGCCCGATACAATCGGGAAGCGGGTTTCGTCCGGCTGCATCCGGCTCACCAATGACGACGTCACGGACCTCTATGATCGGGTGAAAGTCGGCGCGAAAGTGATCGTGCTTCCGGCACCCGCCGCCCATCGACCATCCCCGGGTGCGCTGCCCGACGCCGCCGTCTCATCGCAGGAACCGGCGTCGCCGTCGAGCCGGCCCTCGGCAGTCAACGCGCAACCGCAGGCTTCTCGATCGAAGATGGCCGACGCCCAGTAACTCAATTCTTCTGTCCCAGATCTACAACTTGAGAAGCAGCCCCGTTCAAAATGGGCTGGGTGGCCGCACCGTAACCTGCGGCATGCCAGGCGTCGGTGCGCTGTATGAGACCGTATGATCGCGTGCGTGGGGCATTGGTAGTAGCGCGCTGCAGCAACAGCGGTTTCTTGTGGATCAAATTCGGGAAAGTCGTAGCGTCGTGAGTAGAGGCTGTGCCGCTACAGCCTTCCAGCCCCGGCAGCCCCAGCTCACCCCCTGAGCTGGGGCTTGCTTGGTTCCTCGTTCGATGGTCGATCGGGATGGATGGCGTCGAGTACAGCCTGATAGCTCTAGCGATAGTTTTCTTCGTCGGCGGCGCTCTTCTGCTCGGATGATCAGCGCTACAACCCCCACACCATCGCGACGGCCAAGAGCACCAGCATGCAGGGCCCGCGGTCACAGCCGTCCTTTCGCGTTAGGGATCACGTCTCACTGAGCACATCGTAAATCGGCAAATGCCCGCGGCAATTGCCATTCCGAACTATTCGTCACCAACAGACGGGCAGGCAAATCGCGTGCGCAAAAGTAGTAGCGCGCCGCAGCATTGCGGTTCGTAGTGGATAGAAACTGGGAAAAAGGCGCAATGTAACGTCGTGGGCGGAGGGCGGCCGCTACAGCCTCCGAAGCCGCGTCAGTCCCAGCTCAATCCGCCTTCCAGCTGGGCGCACCGGACGGGGAGGGAGATCTCATGAGGGCAGCGCTCTTGGCATTATCGCTCGTTGGTCAGCCGCCCGTACAAATTTCAGACAGTGTTCCCAACTTCGACATCAAGTCGCTTTGCGCGGACGTTTCCGTTGACGATAAAGCGTCGGGACTTCCCCAGGACGCGAGCAAGTGCGTGAGTGACGAGGCGGTTGCGCGGCAGCAGCTAAACTCGATCTGGCTAACTGTCCCGGCGGGACCGCGAGAAAGTTGCGAACTCATGGCAGGGTCAGGGCAAGTACAAAGCTACGTCGAACTCCTCATTTGCTTGAAAATGATTGACTGGGACTCGCCATCGACAGTGCCCTCTCAGAGGCCCAAGCAAGGTTCGAAAACGCCAGGCAATTAACCGCCGTTCGATGAATTGCGACGGAGCGCTGTGAAGCGTGCGGAGAGGTCACCATTCAGTCTTCCGAGCGCAGAGTCGCTTCGATGCGCTGGATCAGCCGCTCCCGCAGCGAAGGCACCGCGTTGCCGAGAACGGCGAAGGTGCGGACGATGGGCAAATACGGCTCCATTGCCGCCGTCAGCTCCGCGAGAGACATGCCGGCCAGCCGAACATATTCGGATTGCGCCGCCGCATTGGTCGCGCGCGGCCGCTCCGGATTGTCGGCGACTTCCGGCCCGAGCTCGGACAGGATCACGTGCAAGAACCCAAGCTCGAGGACGGCGGGCCCGCGCATCGCGCTGACCCAGTCGACCAGCTTTGGGCCTTCCGTTGTCATGATCACGTTACCGGGGCTCAGGTCGGTATGGCAAAGCCCGTCGCCCGGCGGCAAGCGATCGATCAGCGCGAGGATTTCAGTGGCGATGTGCTTCGGGAGCTTGCCGTCGTCGTGCTCCAACTGAGCCTCCATATACTCGCGCATGGAGAGGACCTCCGGCGGCAGGGGCGTCTTGTGAATGGACATGGCAAGAGCCGCGACGATCGCGCCGGCCTGTTCGAACGTCACCGCGCCGGTTCGGGTTAGCTGCAGCAGGGTCGGTCCGTCGAGGCGCTGCAGCACGATGCCGAAGCGCCCGTCCAGGGTCACCTCTCCGAACACCTCCGGCACCGGAGCGCCGGCGGCGTGGACGGCGCGGATCATGTGCACCTCGAACCAGGGCATCCGCCGCGGCAAGCCGGGCTTGAACAGTTTGACGACTTGCCCTGGCGCCCAGGCGTAGGCTTCGGAGTAGGCGCCTTCACCGATCTTTTCCCCCAGCGATCCCTGCATCTTTAGCCTCCGTGTTGCTGTGACCCTCACCCTATGGTCACTCGTCATAGGCGGAGCGAAGCGACGCCGTTGTTCGAACGGCCATGGCCGGGCATGCCGCCTTCGCTGAAGCTTCGGCGGCCGAGCGAGTATGTCGGCCCGGCGTAGCCTTGGCGTAGGCGGGATGACCGGGAGTAATCACCCCGCCGGGCGCAGGGCCGCCTCGACGCGCTGGATCAGCCGCTCCCGCATCTCAGGCATGGCTCCGCCGAGCAGGAGGAAGACGCGGACGATCGGCAAATAGGGCTGCATCGCCGCCGTCAGCGCCGCAGGGGCTATGCCGGCCAGCCGCGCATACTCCGCCTGCAGAGCCGAATTGACCGTGGCCCGCTCCGGATCGTCGGCGTGTTCCGGGTCAAGCTCGGCAATCAGGACATGGCACTGTGCAATCTCGTAGGCGGCGGGCGCACGAGCCGCGCCGAGCCAGTCGATCAGTCTCGGACCCTGCGCCGTCATGATCACGTTGCCGGGGTGAAGATCGGAATGGCACAGCACGTCATCGGGCGAGAGGTGCTCGATCAGCGCGAGGACGCCGGTGGTGATGCGCTCCGGAAGCACGCTGCCGCCGAACCGCAATCGGGCGTCCATCGCCTCGCGCAGCGAGAGTGCGTCCGGCGGCGGTCGCGTCTTGTGGACGGCAAGGCAGAGCGTCGCGAGGATTGCGCCCGCTTGTTCACGCGTGATGGCGCCGGTGCGCGTAGCCTGCGTCAGGGTCGGCCCATCGAACTGCGGCAGCACGATGCCAAAGCGGCCGTCCAGGGTGACTTCGCCGAGCACCTCCGGCGCCGGGCCGCCGGCGGCGAAGACCGCGCGGGTCATTTGCATCTCGTGCCGGACGACCCACTGCGGGATACCTGGCTTGGACAATTTGACGACCTGACCGGGCGCCCAGGCGTGGACATCAGCGAAGACGCCTTCACCGATCTTTTCCCCCAGCGATCCCCGCATGCCCGTTCTCCGCCGTGCAGAGCAAACACCGGCGGCGAGCAAAAAGGAACCCCCTCCGTCGCGGGGGCCGCGGACACCATCGCTGACGGCCTGCGTGACCATCGAGAACGCCGGGTCTTCGAGGTGAACCGGAAGTCCCTCGGTAGCGGCAAGGCTTTGGCGAGTCTCGTCCGAGCCTTTAACTCGGTTCAATCCAATGGGAAGGATTCGAGACGTACATGGTTCCTCGCGTCAAGAAAGCGGACAATTCAAGTCCCACACCTAAAAACGGCAAGTCGAGCACAATGACGCCCGAGCCCTTGGCTGCCTCGAATCCTCCGTACAGCGTGTGGAGCGCATTTCTCACGTTCTGAAGCAAGCCGATAGCCGTAAAGGTGTTTCGCGTATTCAGCGCGGGTGCCACGTACCTGCCGTTTTTCAAGCCATCGATGAAGTACTTGCTGTTATGGATCGATTGTAGTGCCGATTTCGAGATCAGCTTTTCGGTAAATGCGACATTGACGCCCCAGTCATTCAGGGGTTCACGGTGCAACTCATATGGAACGCTGAAACCAAAGCCGATAACAGCAACGGCCCCTCCGCTGCCTCCAAGACCCAGTCCCCACCGGCTGCTAATAATCTGGAGGTCAAAGGTCTCCAAATCTCCCAGGTTCACGACGTAAGCGGTCGTGCTCTCGATGCCGCCGATTAACAACTGTCCGCCAGACTTGACGCCGAAGCCAAGCCAACGTTTGAAGAATTTGCGTTCCTCCGGATAAAATTGAGGTTTCGGTTGAGGCGGCGGTGGTGGCGGTGGCGGTGGTGGATTTGGCTTATTCCAAACCGAGATGATCACACCACGCCAAGCTTCGTTTTCCACCCCATCCATTTCACCTGCATACTTGGCCGCGCGTTCCCCTTTCGCCACCTCGAGCGCAACTTTGAAATTGTTGGGCACTTGTTTGCGAAGCAGATCGATTACGGCCCGCAGCCTATTCTGCGACAATTCCATGTTGAAATCGTCGCTGCCGGTACGACTTGCAAGTCCTATAATTGTAAGGCTTCCTCCGCTCCTCAATTTTGGAGCGACGACACTGATCAGCCAATTGGAATGTTCCGGCTTTATGGCGAACTTGCCGACTTCGAAGTTGAATAACTTCGCCGCAATCGTATCCGGTGCCTGCGATCCGTACTCCTGGATTTTTCCAGGTGATGCCATGTTGACTATCTCCCAACGGAGAGACCGACTGCGGAACGGGTAGGACCCGGATTGAAATATCCGCGTATCAATATCCGCGCATCAATGGGTCGCTTTGGAGTTTATGCCGGTTCATCGTCGCCCTCGGATTTCCCGTCAGTGACTTGAAGGTGCCGTCGAAGTCGGCGAAGGCGAAGCCATAGGACACTCCGTGGTTTTCGGCGGAATGAGCTCGCGCGGCAGTGGGCGAGTAGGGCCGCGTACTCCATTAAAATCCAGGACGCCTGCTTTCGGGGACGAAGCGGAAACCCGATCCGAGTTCAGGGATATCGCCTTCTGGCCCGAAGCGGTCCTGCACGCGGATGGCGCGCCGTCGCGTGCGCCATCCGCTCCTGCAATCTATCTCTTGCTATCTCTTGCGAAGAAAGAGAGCCTCAGGCCTTCAGGTCCGTGATCCGCATGATCGCGACCACATTCCCATCATTGTACGCCTGCTCTTTTGTTTCCTTGTTGCAGGTCCAGACAAAATTCTTCTTGCCCGTAAAGGTCTTTCCCTCCTGTTCAAGCCGAAGCTCCCCTTCGGTGATATGGCAGATCATGGCATTCATCATCGGGGGGCCCATGGTCTTCGATCCCGGCTGCATAATGACATCGCGCATTGAGACCGTCTTAAATCCTGGGATCAGGGATGGTGTCTCGCCTTCATATTCACGCAACACGACACCTGGCCAAGGTGCCGTATCCTTGTAGCCCGTGGCTTGAGCCTCGGCGGGCTTGATCATGGCAGTCGAAACCGCTGCCAACGCGATTCCCAGTGCGGACCTTCGATCGACCTTCCTCATCGCTTTTCTCCCGACGTTACCGAACGAGCGGCCGCAAATGCAGCGCGCAAAGTTCGTGGTGAACGGTGGTGCGAAACCGAAAAAAGAACGGCCTCTAGGAGAGCGTGCCTGCCGATAGCACCAGTGCTGCTCGTTTGCCCGGACGGTGATTTCGGCACGTCCCGCTTCAAGGGCCGTGACATTCTACGTCACCTGACGCATCCGGGGAACAGGTGGCGTTGCACGAAGACACTGCAGCCTGTCGGGAAGGTCCGAAACTGGCCCCTTAGCCGGCATGACCGAGTGCGCCTCGCGGGTCCGCACCCGAGGCTGATGCGGACATTCGTCGGCAGGCGGATTGATGGCTACACGCCCCGGATCGAGGTGCGTGCCGAGCACCACTTTGCAAACAACAAAAAAGCCGGCGTTGCCGCCGGCTTTCGTGTCTGTTGGCTCGCTGCTGCGCGATCAGTGCGCGGCTTCGAGCGCGGCTTCCTGCCGGGCAATCGTGCCCTTCACGGCCGACTGCACCTTCTCGAACGCGCGGACCTCGATCTGCCGCACGCGCTCGCGCGACACGCCGAACTCGGCGGCGAGGTCTTCCAGCGTCATCGGCTCATCCGCCAGACGCCGCGCCTCGAAGATGCGGCGTTCGCGCGGGTTGAGCACGCCGATCGCACCGTTCAGGGCCTGGCGGCGATGATCGAACTCCTCGCTCTCGGCCATCAGGGCTTCGGCGTTGGGCGAGTTGTCGACCAGCCAGTCCTGCCATTCGCCGGCTTCGCCGTCGTCGCGGATCGGGGCGTTGAGCGACGCGTCACCGCCGAGGCGGCGGTTCATGTCGATCACGTCCTGATCGGTCACGCCGAGGCGCTTGGCAATCAGCTTGACCTGGTCGGGGTGGAGATCACCCTCTTCCAGGGCGGAGATCTTGCTCTTCGCCTTGCGCAGGTTGAAGAAGAGCTTCTTCTGGTTCGCGGTGGTGCCCATCTTCACGAGCGACCAGGAACGCAGAATGTACTCTTGTATTGACGCCTTGATCCACCACATGGCGTAAGTGGCGAGACGGAAGCCCTTCTCGGGCTCGAATCGCTTCACCGCCTGCATCAGGCCGACATTGCCTTCCGAGACGACCTCGGAAATCGGCAAGCCGTAGCCGCGATAGCCCATGGCGATCTTGGCCACGAGCCTGAGATGGCTGGTGACGAGCTTATGCGCCGCGTCGCGATCGTCATGCTCGCGCCAACGCTTGGCGAGCATGTACTCCTGCTGGGGTTCCAGCATCGGGAACTTGCGGATCTCGGCGAGGTATCGAGAGAGGCCGGATTCTCCATTGAGGACCGGCAACGTAGCTGTACGGGCCATTTGAGCGCCCTCCAGTGGTTCAGGCCCCCGATAGCGGCGGGCCCGGCAGGTGGCCGCTGGGTTAAAGCCGGCCATGCTGCGATGTTCCGCGCTGGATATTCAGCGCAGGTGCAACATACACCAAACTGTCCGTGATAGGGAAGGATTGCTGACGTCACGTCCCCGTGTGGCAGGTATAACCTGTTGTCATAACGCGGCTTTTCCGGAAGTGGTGCGTCATACCGCCGCTTCCAGCGCCCGTTGCAGAAGAAGCAAATCCTCCGGCAAAGGCGCCTCCCAGTGCAAAAGTTCTCCGGTCCGGGGGTGCTCCAATGCCAGCAGATAGGCGTGCAGGGCCTGCCGGCCCAGCGCAGTGAGTGTGTCCTTACCTTCCGCGCCGAGCTGCCCGGCCTTGGTCTTGAAGTGGGCGCCGTACACGCTGTCGCCGAGCAGGGGATGGCCGAGATGGGCGAGGTGCACCCGGATCTGATGGGTCCGCCCGGTCTCGAGCCGGCACGCCAGCAGCGAGGCGACCGGCTTGCCGTCGCGGCCGGCAAAGCTCGAGAGCACTTCGAAATGGGTGATCGCCTCGCGGCCGCCCTGGCGCACCGCCATCTTCTCGCGGGCGTGCGGGTGGCGGTCGATCGGCGCGTCGATCGTGCCGTGGGGCCGGTTCGGCACACCCCAGACGAACGCCATGTAGCCGCGCTCCATCGGCCCGGTGCGGCCATGGTCGGCGAACTGCGCGGTCAGCGACTGGTGGGCGTGGTCGTTCTTGGCGACCACCATCAGCCCCGTGGTGTCCTTGTCGAGGCGGTGCACGATGCCCGGCCGCTTGACCCCGCCGATGCCGGACAGGCTCGAGCCGCAATGGGCGATCAGCGCGTTGACCAGCGTTCCGCTGGCGTGGCCGGCGGCGGGATGCACGACGAGGCCCCTCGGCTTGTCGATGACGATGATGTCGTCGTCCTCGAACACGATATCGAGCGCGATGTCCTCGCCCTGCGGCTCGGCGGGCGCGGCCTCCGGCACGTCGATTATGATCGTATCGCCTTTGGCGACATGATAAGCGGGGTCGCGGACGACGGCGTCCTTGACGGTCACGGAACCGGCGAGGATCAGCGCCTTCAGCCGGGACCGGGACAGCTCGGGACTGCGCTGCGCGAGCACGCGGTCGAGCCGGGCCGAGCCCTCGTCGCCGGCGACGACGACCTCCAGCTTCCGACCGCCATTCGAAGAGACTTGTTGCGAAGACACTTGCAAAGATAGAGCCTTGTGATGACCGACACCGCTGTGACCGAACCGACCCCCGACCAGGCCGCGCTGATCGCGCGGGTGCGGCGCATGATGCTGATCGCGGGCCTGACCTCGGCACTGGCCGTGGCCGTCGTATTGATTGCCATCGGCTACCGCCTTTATCGCAGCGAGGGAAGCCCCGTTTCCGTTTCCGACGTCACTGCTGCGCTGCCGAAAGGCGCGCGCATCGTCGCCACCGGTGTCGCCGGCGAACGATTGGTCCTCACGCTTGACGTGGGCGGTGCAACAGAGATTCGCACATTTGATGCAAAGACGCTGAAACCTGTCGGCAGGCTGAGCTTCGTCAACGAGCCCTGATCGCAGCAATCGCGAAGCCGCGCCGTCGATCAACCCAAAGCTGCAGCGTATTTTTTGCGCATGCGTTCTCGCATCGAGAAGGTGTGCCGCCATCTTTTCGGCCGAGTTGCACGTTCAGCTTGCGCCATGTCGCAAGCCAACTCCAGCGCTTCGATCGAACAGTCCGGTGAATCCGATGCGGCAGGGTCGTGCGCCGACCCGACGCGCCGCGCGGTGTTGACCGCGCTCGCAGGCTGCGCCTGTCTCGCCGCGATCGAACCAGCCGCCGCCGATGATGAAGAACAGCCCGGTGCCAGCGAGCGGCCGCAAAAAGCCGATCGGCTCGTGCGCGCCGAAGGCGACAAGGCCGGCCAGGTCATCAAGTCGGAAGATCTGACCTTGGGCGGCCCGCCCATTCGCGCCTGGCCGCAGGACCCGAACACCTCGGTCGTTCGCAAGGGCTCGCGGCTGAACGAGGTCGTGCTGGTCAAGCTCGATCCGAGCGAACTCGACGATGCCACGCGCGCCCGCGCCCCTGACGGCATCGTCTGCTACTCGGTCATCTGCACGCATGCCGGATGTCCGATCACTGCCTGGTTGAAGGAAGAGCAGGGCGACAAGAACGTCCTGAAATGCCTCTGTCACAACTCCGAATACGATCCGCGGCAGAATGCGCAGGTCGTGTTCGGGCCGGCGCCACGTCGCCTCGCGGCATTGCCGCTGACGGTTGCCGACGGCGCGATCACGGTCGCAGCGCCATTCGTCGGAAAGGTGGGTGCTCAGCAGGGAGGATGAGGCCACATCGGGATTTCTGCATGACCTAAACTGAAAAAATCAAAACAGAGCAGGGAGGTAGCATCTCATGACAAGCAAGCAGTGGTTACTGTCGAGTTGTGTCGCATTCACGTGCCTCATTTCGACCTATGCCGTCGCGGGGCCGATCGAAAACTACAGTTCGGTGACCTCGGCGCGGCTCGAAAATCCCGAACCCGGCAACTGGATGCTGTATCGCCGGACCTATGACGGACAGGGGTATAGTCCGCTCAACCAGATCAACACCTCCAACGTCAAGGGCCTCAAGCCGGTCTGGACTTTCTCGACCGGCGTCATCGAGGGCCATGAGGCGCCGCCGATCGTCAACAACGGCGTGATGTTCGCCGCGACCCCGATGGGCCAGGTGATCGCGCTCAACGCCAAGACCGGCGAGGAGTATTGGCGCTACAAGCGGCAGCTTCCCGACGATCTGTTCCAGCTGCATCCGACCAGCCGTGGCGTCGGCCTGTGGCAGGACAAGGTCTACTTCGCCACCACCGACGACCACGTCGTCGCGCTCGATGCCAAGACCGGCAAGGTGGTCTGGGACACCAAGGTCCAGGACTACAAGAAAGGTCAATACCTGACGCTGATGCCGCTGGTGGTCGACGGCAAGGTGATCGTCGGCGGCTCCGGCGGCGAGTTCGGCGTGCGCGGCTATGTCGTCGCCTACGATGCCGAGAGCGGCAAGGAGCTCTGGCGCACCTTCACCATCCCCGGCGAGGGCGAGCCCGGGCATGAGACCTGGAGCGGCGACGACTGGAAGTCGGGCGGCGGATCGGCCTGGATGACCGGCACCTACGACAAGGACAACAAGACGATCCTCTGGGGCGTCGGCAACGCTGCGCCGTGGCCGGGCTCGGCTCACGCCGGCGACAACCTCTACACCAGCTCGGTGATCGGTCTCGATCCCGAGACGGGCAAGATCAAGAAGCACTTCCAGTATCACCAGAACGATTCCTGGGACTGGGACGAGGTCGATGCGCCGATGCTGGTCGACCTGCAGCGTGACGGACGGTCGTTCAAGAGCCTGATCCACCCGGGACGCGACGCCATCTTCTGGGTGCTCGAGAACAAGCCCGACAAGATCAACTACGTGTCCGGCTGGCCGTTCGTGAAGACCAACGTCTGGAAAGGCATCGAGGCCGAGACCGGCCGGCCGATCGTCGATCCCGAGCACAAGCCGGTGATCGGCAAGCGGGTCGAGTTCTGTCCGTCGCTGTGGGGCGGCAAGGATTGGCCGTCGGCGGCGTACAGCCAGAGCACCAAGCTCGTCTACGTTCCCGCCAACGAGAACTTCTGCGGCGGCTTCACGGGCGAGAAGCAGCCGCTGGTACCCGGCCAGCTCTGGCTCGGCACCAAGCCGGAGGACATCGGACTGACGCCGGCACCGAACGCCGATCATTTCGGCGAGTTGCAGGCGTGGGATCCGGCCACCGGCAAGAAGGTCTGGCAGCACGACTTCAAGACCTCGCAGCTGTTCGGCTCGGTGACGGCGACCGCGGGCGACCTGGTTCTCGCCGGCGGCACCAACGACCGGATGTTCCGCATCTTCAACGCCAAGACCGGCGAGCTGTTGTGGGAGCAGAAGACCAACTCCGGCATCATGGCGATGCCGATGTCCTATGAGGTCGACGGAACGCAATACATCGCGGTCCAGTCGGGTTGGGGCGTCGACGCGCAACGCATCCAGGATGCACTGGCCGGCAAGGTCAAGGGCTTCGAGAACAACGTCCCGCAAGGCGGCGTGATCTGGGTGTTCGCGCTCGACAAGAAGTAAGGCACGATCTGAGCTTCGGTCCTGATTGAATGAGGACCGAAGCTCCGGCTTGTTACGACGCGTTTTCTCCAAGCGAAACGGTGTTCGTTTCGTTCGAAAACGCTTCTCACCGATAGGGGGCGATGCGATCGGGAAGCGGCGGATGGGGAGACCGCCGCTTCCCGGTCCGCGCTTGCTTTATTTGCCCTTGGTATCGACCTTCCGCTTCTCGTCGTCGTTCATCTGCTTGATCGTGGGATCGCGGCTGGCCTCGCCAGTGGTCTGGCCGGTGGTCGCTGGCGGGCCGCTGCTCGGAACCGAGTTCTGGTCGGGCAGCACCCGCGCCGGACGGGTCGCCGTTGCGTTCGGCGGCGAGGCGGTCTGGGCAAGCGCCGTCTGTGTCGCAAAAAGCAAGACGCCCGCGGACAGGGTTGCCGCGAGCGTCCCGAATGTTTGAGGTGGGGTTCTCATCGATCTGCTCCAGTGGATCGATGAGAACGACCTATCTCGTCCGACGTTCCAGCTTCAGGTCTCCAGCTGCTTGCCGATCGGAAGGGCGCGGATGCGCTTTCCGGTCGCGGCAAAGATCGCGTTGATCAATGCCGGCGCGAACGGCGGCACGCCGGGCTCGCCGACGCCGCTCGGCGGGGTGTCCGCGCCGGGCGGCACGATGTAGACGTTGGTGATCACAGGCGACTCGTCCATCCGGATCACCGGGAAGTCGTCGAAATTGCCCTGCTGCACCTTGCCGTCCTTGAAGCTGATCTCGCCGTATTTGGCCAGACTCAGCCCCATGATCGCGGCACCCTCGATCTGCGAGTGGATCCGTTCCGGATTGACGTAAGTGCCGCAATCGATCGCGGTGTCGACCCGCGGCACCGAGAACTTGCCCTTGTCGTCGATCGCCACCTCGACGATGGTCGCGATGTAGCTGACGAAGGAGCGGTGCACCGCGATGCCGAGGCCGTGGCCCTTCGGCACCTTTCGGCCCCACTCGCCCTTCTCGGCGACCAGTTCGACCACCTTGCGTAAGCGCGCGGTGTCGATCGGGTAGCTGTCATAGGGCTCGCCGTAGTTCCAGGGATCCTTCACCGAGGACAGGTTGACGATCCGCGGGCTTCCGATCAGCTCCAGCAGCATCTCCTTCTGGTCGCGGCCCGTCGCATGCGCGATTTCGGCGACCATGGATTGCACCGCGAAGGCGCGCGGGATGTTGGAGACCGAGCGGAACCAGCCGATCCGCGTGAACGCGGCCGCTTCCGGATTCTCGCACTGCAGGTTGGCGATCTCGAACGGGTTGTCGATCAGGCCCATGCCGAGCTCGAACGGCGCTTCGTGATTGGCACCGGCGGCGAAGGTCGAGGCGATGGTCGGCGCCACGCTGCGGTGCCGCCACGCAATCACCTTGCCGCTCTTGTCGAGACCGGCCTCGATCCGTTCCACCGAGACGGTGTGCAGGAAGTCGTGATGGACGTCGTCCTCACGGGTCCACTGCACCTTGACCGGCGCGCCGAGCTCCTTCGACAGCAATGCCGCCTCAAGCGCGAAGTCGCATTTCGACTTGCGGCCGAAGCCGCCGCCGAGCAGCGTCACGTTGACGGTGACATTGTCCTCGGGAATCCCGAGCGTCTTGGCGACGTCCTCGCGGGTGCCGCCGGGGCTCTGCACCGGCGCCCAGATCGTGGCCTTGTCGCCCTTGACGTCGGCAACCGCGACCGGCGGCTCCATGCTGACATGGGCGAGATGCGGGAGATAATATTCGCCCGTGATCACCTTGTCGGCGCTCTTCAAGGCCGCATCGGCATCGCCTTCCTTCCGCACCACGAGGCCGGGCTTGCGCGCGGCTTCCTCGAGCGAGGCACGATAGGTGACGGAGTCGTATTTGGCATTGGCGCCGTCGTCCCAGACGATCTTCAGCGCGTCGCGGCCCTTGATCGCGGCGCCCGTGTTACGCGCGATCACGGCCACGCCGCCGAGCGGCTGGAACTTGGACGGCCACGGCCAGCCCTTGACCTCCATCACCTTCTCGACGCCCGGGACCTTCTTGGCCGCGCTGTCGTCGAACGACTTGAGCTTGCCGCCGGTGACCGGCGGACGCGCGATGACGGCGTATTTCAGGCCGGGCAGCCGGACATCGGCGCCGTAATGCGCCTTGCCGGTGGTGATGTCGTGCAGGTCGACGATCGAGACCTGGCCCTTGCCGAGATAGCGGAAGTCCTTGGGGTCCTTCAGCTTGAGGCCCTCGACGCTCGGCACCGACTCCTTCGCGGCGTCGGCCGCGAGCTCGCCGAAGCCTGCCTTGCGGCCGCTCGCGCTATGCACCACCTCGTGGTTCTGCGCCTTCACCTCGGTCACCGGCACGCCCCATTTCTTGGCGGCGGCGGCTTCCAGCATCGAGCGCGCCGAGGCGCCGATCTGGCGCATCGGGATCAGATAATGCCGCGTGCTGCGCGAGCCGTCGGTGTCCTGGTTGCCGAACTTGACCTCGTCGCCATGCGCCTGCTGGACATGGACGCGCGACCAGTCGGCCTCCATTTCCTCGGCGACGATCAAGGGCAGGCTGGTGCGGACGCCGGTGCCCATCTCGGAGCGGTGCGCCAGGATGGTGACGATGCCGTCGGGGGCGATCGCGACGAACACGCGCGGATCGACCACGACGCCGTGCGGCATCTTGCCGGCGCCGGTTTCATAGGCGAACGCCTGGCGCGTCATCACGGGCGCGGCGAGCACGAAAGAGCCGGCGATGCCGAGCCCCTTGAGGATGCTGCGGCGCGAAACGTTCTCGACCTTCACGTGCTTCTCGAAGCCGCGAAGCTTGCTGGGGTTGGTGCGGATATTCATGTCATACCCCCGTCGATGCGAGATGGACGGCATTCTCGATCCGCTGGTAGCAGCCGCAGCGGCAGATATTGCCTGCCATGGCTTCGCGGATCTGGTCGTGGCTCGGCTTCGGGTTCTGGTCCAGCAGCGCCGCGGCCTGCATGATCTGGCCGGCCTGGCAGTAGCCGCACTGCGGCACGTTGACCTGGCGCCAGGCCTTCTGCACCGGATGGTCGCCGGTCGGATGCAGCCCCTCGATGGTGGTGACCTCGCGGCCGACGACGTCGGACACCGAGGTGATGCAGGCGCGAACCGCCTCCTTGTCGACGATCACGGTGCAGGCGCCGCACAGCGCCTGGCCGCAGCCGAACTTGGTGCCCGTGAGGCCTGCTTCGTCACGGAGATACCAGAGCAGCGAAAGATCCGGGTCGCCGTCCCAATTCTGTTCCTGGCCGTTGATTTTTAGTTTGATCATGGTCTGTCCTCGCTCTGCTTAAGCTATTGACCTGTGCGGCGCGAGGTGCGGAACGTCTTCCATGGCCTGCGACCGCGCTGATGTTTGTTGTGCCAAGATATTCGTGAGCCAAATCTGCCGTGCGCCAAGGCCGTCAAGCGCTTGCGCTTTGTTCCAAGCACTCCTCTCGCTTGTCCGGCGCCGTGCGGGGCGCAGCATGGTGAAGGGCTGCGATGTTAGCAGAGACGGACGCCGGGTGACTTCACAGCCAAGTGTTTTGCATTGCCATTTGGCGAAAGCAGGGCCGTGCACGACGACGACATGACATCTCAGGGTGGCCATCATGCAATCGCGCGGGCGGTGCCACTGTAGCGTGCAGGTGCGACGCGCTCGGCAAAGGCACGCGCGGCATCTCGCCCGGCCTCGTCTTCCCGGGTGCGCGATTGCACACCTGAGGGCATCGCGCGGCGATGAACCCGGAATCCAGCGCTATGGCGCCGGATGCCCCCGGGGGCGTTCGTAAAGCATGCGTGACAAAATCCCCGCCGCAATGCACAAGGCATCTTGCGGCGGCCGGATTTCAAGGCTATTGCCTTGCCTCTCAACGCTCCCTTCGTCTAGCGGTTAGGACGCGGCCCTCTCAAGGCTGAAACAGGGGTTCGATTCCCCTAGGGAGCGCCAGCCTGAGACCTTTCGACTTGATTTCCCTTTCGTTTTCGGCGTTTTCCCCAAACCTGCGGAAGCGGTTTGGGAAATCCTGTTCGCGTTCCGTCCTTCAAGCTTGATCACCGCGTCTTCAGCGAGGGCCGCCTGATCAGCCTCCTCCGTATAGCGCTCAGCTTCAGCTAGCGTCGTGTGTCCGAGGACAGACATGATCATCTTCGCCGTTGCGCCGGCTTCGGCGAGCAAACGTCCGGCGGCTTTCCGTAGACCGTGCGGCTTGCAATCGAGAGGCAGTCCGGCCTTCGAGATAGCGTCGCGCATCCATCCACTGAAACCATCAACGGTGAAGGACTTGCCATAAGCAGTCGTAATGATCACGACGCGTTGCATGTCATATGCGTTGAGCGCTTCGACGGTGTCCCGATGCAACGGGATGAGGAGCTCGCGCCCAGTCTTCTGTTGCTTTATCCTGATCTTGCGTTCTGGCGTGATGTGCGTCTGCGCCATCCTGACTACGTCGGAGCGACGCTGACCCAGATTGAGGAACAGGTGAAACGCAGTGCGCTGCTTGGTCCCGAGCGGCCAGCATTTTTTGAATTGCTCAATTTCGTCGTCGGTCCACGACCGAATTTTCTTGATCTTCGGCCGCTTGATACCCAATGACGGATCATGCTTCAGCCATCCGATATTGATCGCGTGACGAATCAGTATCCGGAGCTTCTTCAGTGTATCGAGTGCCGCACCTGGGCGATTCGCATAGGGTTGAAGAATGCCAGTGATGATGCGCTCGCGCGAGAGCCCGGCGACTGTGCGATGACCGTGTTCGATCCGGAGCGTCTCAAGACGGCCAATGTAGCCCGTCTTGCTCGTGTCACGGAGGCCAACGTATTCGGCGCTCTTCATGTAGGAGGCGATGAGCGCCGCGATAGTGCCAGGCGCGGCCGGCACAAACCGATCTCGGACCGGTACGAATTGGCCGAGCAACGCGGCTTGGTATGCCACCATAAATTCTTCGCTCGTGGGGTCGTTCGGCAGACGAGAGCGAGGTCCTTTCCCACGTCGAAAGGATAGATACGTATGGCCCTTGACGTGATTACGCTCGACGTGAAGCGGCAGCTTGCGGGGCATCGATATCCTTCCACGTGTCGTCAACGCGGGTATTATTGCCATCGGAAGGCAGTTCATCAATGGCGATGTCAAGTTGACGGACATCCCAAGCCCGACGCCGCTCCCCGAGCAATCGTGCTCGGGGCATTTGGCCGTTCTTCACCATCTCATCAAAGGTGTTGGGTGACACGCAGACGTACGCGGCGGCGGCCTCGCGACTGATGAGCCGTGGTGCCAGTGATGGCGGTAGCGCTGTTTGCCGTGGCATCGCGATGCCCTATGACAGGCGATCCATTCCGCCGATCTGTGCATCGCAACATGAAGGTGCTTGGCTCGTCCAAGCAAGGGCGCGCGGTCCGATTCGGAAGCCCATGCGTGCAGTGGCGCAGAAATCGGATGGTAGCACGGGACAATGCGTGTTCAGCCTCAAAATTCTCGTCGATGAATGTCGGGCCTCTGTGAAGGAACAGAAGAGGCTCCCGCGAGCAGGTCGGTCAGGAAGGCATGGGTCGCAAGAGCGGATGTGACAATCAGGACCGAACGCTGCTGGTTGGTAGGGATGAATAACACGTACACACCAGATCGCCGATGAGGTCATCGACGGCAACACAAGACGGCAGGCGCTATGGCGCGGTCACCAATATTGAGCCTTTCGTTCCGCTCCGCCGACGGCGGCCTGCGTCAAAGCCCGCAGCACACATGTAGGAGATCAGCCCGATTCTAGATCCTGACCACTTTCCAAAGTCTTGCCGGCCTAACGCCTGAACTTGATGCCGCCCGACTCTAGCAGGCTGTTGAAAAAGGCGCTCGCCGGCGAGCGACGACCATGATTCATTGGCTCCGACGAGATTCGGAGACGGTGCGTGCGCGGCGACGACAATCGAACGGGCGAGCTGTTCAGCTACGTCGATCTGGAAGCACGAGTGCGGCGTGATCATCCGCTGCGAGCGATCCGGACGATCGTGAACGAGGCGCTGGCGGTGCTGGAACGCGAGCTCGCCGCGCTTTATTCGCCGATTGGGCGGCCGTCGATTCCGCCGGAGAAGCTGCTGCGGGCGATGCTATTGCAGGCGTTTTATTCGATCCGCTCGGAGCGGCTTCTGATGGAGCGGCTGGAATATGATTTGCTGTTCCGCTGGTTCGTCGGAATCGGCGTCGACGATGCAGCCTGGGACCATTCGGTGTTCTCGAAGAACCGCGACCGGCTGCTGGAAGGCGACATCGCGGTCAAGTTCCTCGCGGCGGGCCGCGGCGGTGGCGGGTACAGTTTCAGCCTGTACGGCCCCGAAGGCGGCCGGAAATATCTCAATCGCGAGGAGCGGCGTCGCTGTCTCACCGCCATGGCTGCTCTTGAACCGAAAGACCGGCTTCTCGCGCTGGCTCTCGCATGCACGGGTATGCGCATCAGCGAGGCGCTGAGCATCATCCCTCTCTCTTTTCAGATCGAAGCTGGCATCGTCGCTGTCCTGACATTGAAGCGGCGAGCAGTCGTCTGGCGCGAGATCCCTATTCCGCGCTGGCTCATGGCCGAACTCGATTCGCATTTTGGCCTCGCTGACGCTGGCGCATCATCAAGGACGTAATGATGCTCTCGCAGATCGTGGGGCGCGCGGCGTGCCCGCGTGGCCTGCGCCACTCGTTCGGTGTCGGCACGCTGCAAGCCGGAGTGCCGTTGAACAGGGTCCAAAGCTGGCTCGGTCATTCACGGATGAGCACGACGGCGATCTACACTGCCGGCATGTGGCCCTGAGGATATCGAGTTCATGGCCCAGTTCTGGCGCGATTCCGATCTGGATCGGAGGCCAGATGAAAAGGCGGGTTAACAAGATAGACAAGATCATCGGTGCGAACCTGCGCTTCTATCGGCTCATGCGCGGGATGACGCAAGAACGGCTTGGGCTAGAGGTTGGCCTCAGCTTCCAGCAGATTCAAAAATACGAAAATGCCACGAACCGCGTCACCGTAAGTACCCTGATCAATATCTCTAATGTGCTCAACCTGCCCATGGTGATGTTCTGGACAGAGCGGCGCATTAGCGATTGATCTCGGCCTCGCTTATCTCTCCACCCGTTTTTGGGCTGAAACTGGGTCCATGAGTTAGCAAGATCGTCCGGCCGGGCGCTATGCAGCGGCAACCAAAGGCAAAGCGCGCTTTATCCTTCAGCGGCGGGCCCGCGTATCGGAGGCTTCCCCCGGCCGGTCCCTTTGCCGCTATCGATACGAGGGCGGCAGACCGTTGATGAGATTGCAGACGATCCGGTAAATCTCATAAGTGCCGATCTTGGCGAAGCGCTCATCGATAGATTCAGCCCAAAAACGGGCGGCGGGATAACCGCGGCGGTGCCAGTACTCTTCAAGATGTTTGGCAAGCGCCATCGCACCTTTCTTGCTGAGCCAGTCCGCACCGCGCCCGAAGGCATTGTTGTTTGCCGCAACTACTCCCGTACATCCGCCAGTTCCTACCACTGTCCTCATATGCAGTTCCCCCAAAGTTGCGACGCAGCAGATATACCGGCACGAAGCGATGCGACTGAAACTCATTCTTGATATTTAGAAAGCGATTGCTGAGTTCATACGCGGATATGCCGGCGCACTTTGTGATGCGAGCATGTGTCGCTCGCCGGAGGCACTCGCGCGATGGGTTGCCGCTTCGCGGCACCGCTATCACTACCCATCACGCGGGTACCTTGTTAACCGGTCTCGCGACTGCACTCGCTTTCGGGCCCCGCCGTCATTTCATGCCGGCGTCGCTATCACTGTCCCGAAATCGGGTGCCTCCTTCAGCGAGCCTGCGTCCGCGCTCCAGCATCAACGCGGCTCCCGCTTCCCCTCGACACTGGACAAATCAGGGAATGCCGGGGAACAAATTGCGTACCGGAGTGACCGTTTACCGATCCTGTCAAGAATGACGATCTAAGACCAAAATACCCTTTCCGGTTGCAGCGAGGGGCGGTACGGTCATTCCGGGAAGGGGCGAATGGCCAAGATCAAAGCAAAGAAGCGCGGCAAAACAAAAGCCGCGAAGAGAAGCAACGTGGCCCGGCCATTCACGCCGGAAGCGTTGCTCAAGCGAAGCATCCGAGCCCATTTTACCAGGCTCGGCTTCACGAAGGCCAACGATGGCACCCTCATTTTACCGGGCTCCGGCAAAGAGGTAGTTCGAAAGCTTCATAGCAGCCAACGCGCAGAGCGCTTGGAAGACAGTAAAACCTTCGTCGAGCGTGCTTTGCCACACGCCCTTCCTCACTTCGCGAACGGCGATGAAATTGATCCAGCAAAGATTCAGTTGCGCCTCATACGCGTGGAAAGCGGTACAAAGAATTCGGACCTTTTCAGGTTTGCCACGCTGACCTGGTCAGTGCCAGTTTCGGTCGGATTTGGTCGCCGGCTTCGCTATCTCGTTTGGGATGAGGCCCATAAACGCCTCGTCGGATTAATCGCGCTAGGTGATCCGGTCTTTAATCTGTCGGTGCGTGACAACCTCATCCAGTGGAACGCAGAGGATCGTGCGAAACGGCTTGTCGGAATCCTAGATGCCTACGTGCTTGGCGCCGTGCCGCCTTACAACATGCTTCTTGGCGGAAAGGCCGTGGCCTGCCTTGTCCGGTCACAGGAGGTCTTCGATGACTTCAAGAAGTTCTATGGCAACACAGTCGGTATCATTTCCGGAAAGAGAAAACGGGCCCAACTACTCGCCGTCACCACGACATCGTCAATGGGCCGCTCATCCATCTACAATCGTCTCCGATTGAGCGGCGACGTCTACATGGACCCTATCGGCTACACGGTAGGATGGGGACATTTTCACATCACAGACCGTCTATTCGACGAAATCCGCAAATACCTCCGCCTGAAAAAAGACCCCTACGCCGGCAATCACCAGTTCGGCGATGGACCAAACTGGCGCCTTCGGACCATCAAGAAGGCGCTCGGTGAGTTAGACATCAATGAGTCGGTGCTGCGGCATGGCATCCAGCGCGAGGTTTTTATCTGCCCCTTCGGTCCGAATGCACTTGAGATACTCAAGACCGGCAAAGGCAAGCTGAATACGTCTAACCTAAAGACGGTTCAGGAAATCTCCGATCTCGCCCGCGAGCGCTGGATCGTGCCGCGAGCTGAGCGGCGGCCAGAATTCAAGGCGTGGAAGAGGGAACGCATCCCTGATCTGATTGCCGGCATCGAGTACGCTCCCGCTAAGCTAAAAGCTCGCGCCAGCTAGCTTCGACGCGGTGGACAGATGTACTTTGCAACCGAACGAAGAAGCCGAGAAATTGTACCAGCCCACAAGGCAAACCCGTGGCGCGACTATTTCTGCCCTACATGCAAAGCGGGGGTGTTTCTACGAAGCGGCAAACAGCGTGACAAACACTTTGCCCATATGCCCCGGCAGGGAAAGCCGGAATGCGAGGACTTTCACCCGTCGAACGATCTTGCGCGGTCATGGCAAAACAACATAGTTGCTACGCCAGAACCCTCGGTCGATCCACTCAAGCTCGGCATCGAACTCGAACCAGATCGTGTTGCCGGCCGAGGGCCGAGGAATTGGCGGCTCTGTCTTACTGTTCCCAAATCCCATGACGTCCACGGGAAAATTTCGATTGACCTCGGCGGCGGCGATGTTCGGCCGCTTACGTTAGCCAAGCTTTCGCTTGGCGCTCAAACCTACGTCGTCGATCTCACGGCACCCGAATTCGGCGCAAAATGGGTTAGCCCAGAGGTTCACGCCAAATACAAGTCGGCGGTCGAAGAGCGGGTCGCCGGGCTCGACAACAGCGCGATCAACGCATTCAGTTCAACCCGGCAAAAGACGAAGCCGCTCACCGACGCCTTTTGTTGGGGCGAGAGTTACTATTTCGTTTGGCGCTCCGACGCCTCATTCACGTTCCCGCCCGGCCTTATTAGCCACTCGCTTGCGGAGAACTGCGGCTGGTGCTGTGCCTTAGGCGCTCTGCCGCACGCTCCTGAGGAAGAGTTGGCCGATTGGCTTACGACTAACTGCAATCTCCCGATTATTCGCGCCAAGCGTGATTGGGCAATAGTCTATCCGCCGCCGTTTGGATTTGACGACAACGGCAGTCTTGAGATTCCCGTGACGACCGAGGTAGTCCTGGCTTTGAAGTCGATCGGCTCCGAGCAGCCGGGCGATCTATCCTGCACAGTTGGATCGGCGTCCGTCTCTTTGGCCTTGGCGGAGGCAGTTCAGCATTTCGCGGAACTCAGTGACCCTAAAAGCGCGGCGAACAAACCTGTTCACCTCGCTTGGGATGGCACCCATCTCATTACGCTTGTGGCGAAGCCGCATCCAGATAGTCCGATCGAGCCTTCGGTCGTGCTCGAATTCGAACAGGGCGGCACGAGGGAGAGCATCTCACTTCATCACGCCCGAGCACGACATCTTCTGTCAGATACACGCGAGGCCAAGGTCCGGCTTACGGCCATCCATGTTCATTCCGCGCTGCATGGCGAGTTGCGTCAGCGCAAATCAGGTACGCTGAATTGGGCCAGCGAGCCGTTGATCGCTGCGCCCGTGGTTTCGGCGCGGGTGCGCAGGGCACCGATTTCCCCCGAGCTGATTGAACGTATCAACGAGATACTTCATGACACATCTCTGGATATTGCGCTGGACTTTGGGCCATTTGGATCATTCTTTGCGCGCGGAGCAGACAAAGCCGAGATTCCGGCCGTGGCATTTCGCGTTCAGCGCCAGTTGCGGGCCCGCATCGAGTGGCTGTGCAAGGCATCCGGCGCATTTGTTTCCAGGGATCGAAAACCCGTCGGATTGCTGGACGATCAGGCATTGATCCACCACTTCTCTCGCCTCGTGGTGCCTGCCGAACTCTTGGCACACAAGCGCGCGCTCGAGTCCTTGGTTCGCTACTCCTCACGCTACGAGACGGCCCGATGAGTGATCGTCTCTCGCCCAGTCCGGACGCGAAGGCGCGTTATCAAGCGCTAGGCGAAAAGGAGCTTCAGGCTTTCTTTGACGAAATACCCGCCCATGCGATGCGAAGCATCGCTCAGTATCTCCCCACCGTCGATGGCTTCCGCAAGACCAGCCTAGCCGGAATCGCCAAACAGAAAACGGCGCTCGCGCGAAAACTGAGCAAGGCGAATGCGAGCGACCGAGATTTTAACGGCTTATATTTGATCTGGCGTACGTGGATTGACGCAAATATCGAGAACCCGAAGACGGTCCATAAACTCATGGATCACTTGGAGGAAGCGGCGGAGAAACAAGCCAACCCCGAAGATCGCCGACGTTCCATTGAGGAGCAGGTCGATGGTCTTCTGCAAAAACTTAAAGATGAGTCCCTGCAAAATCATTGCAGCCGCGAGCAAATCGAAAGGTTGTTCACTTTCAGTCCGCTTCCGGAAACGCCGGCAAGCCGGAGCATAATTGCAACGGCGAAAGGCGCAACCGAAGTTGACCGCGATGCAACGCTTAGCGAATTACCCAAGCGATTGCAGATGGATGAAGACGAGATCGAACGCATTAAGTCGGAACTCAAGAAACAATCGGAGCGTCTGGATCGAATCAACTCCTCGTTAGAAGCCGTTCCTGCCAGCCTGGACAAGGTTCACGCGGGTATCGCCCAGGCTCAATCGTCCGCACAGAACGCACAAGACGCTGTTGAAGCACTTGCGAGGATCAGCCGTGCGGAGGACGGGCCGAAAGTAGCGGCGCCCGATAACCCTGCAACAGATGTGCGGCTTGAAGCTCTCGCAATCGCCGTGGAATCGCGCCGCGCCGAAATCCGCGCCATCGAGTCAAAACTGAATGACATTGATACGCTACTCAATGCAGTCGCAGAGGTTGAGGGCACGCAAAAGATTATCCAAGAGACGGTGCTTGTGCTGGATCGACGCGTAGCCGAGCTAGGTTCTGCACTGGATCAGGTTAAGCGCGACGCTGCCGACCGGGCGCAGGACCACGCCATTAGCGATCAGTTGGATGCAATTGACAGACGTCTTGCTGGCCTCGAACAGCGCCCGGAAAGTTCAGCACCGTCGCCCGCGCCGACGTATGAAGCCAAGGACTTTATCGTGCCGCGCCACCAGGAACCGAAGCGCGCGTCCAGTGGCCTGCGGTGGGACTCGTTGATCGCGTCCGACAGGATAGAAGAGAACGCTCTACAGTCGCACGCGGATCTCAGTCGGGCGATAGCCGGCACGCTTCTATCACTTGGTCTGCGAAAATCAGCCGCTCAGCTCTTCGGCGAAGAATGCGCGGCTACTGTGATCGCGAAGCAGGCGATCTTTCTCAAAGGTTCATTCGCCACGCAAACGGCTCGTGCAATCGCCCGGGTCATTGGCGGAGCCGCTAGCGTCCGTATCGCAATGCCAATCGGTCTCCAAGATGGAGAACAATTACGGGCAACGATCGAGCAAGCGTTCGAAACAGAGCGGCTAGCCACTCCCGCACTCGTCATTGAAGGGGTAAACCGCACAGCCCTCGATATTACCAGAGAGGTCTTGGTCGATTGCCTTGACCCTGGGTTTGATCGCGCACCAGCACGCAGCGCCGTCATTGCAACGATTTCCGAAGGGGTTGCTTCCCTGCCATTCGAATTAGGGTATTGCGAGATCGGACCGGTTTTCGATCTCAATTGCCTCGATTGGCGCGCAGGCCAATTATCTACAGGCGAAGAAACGCCGAGCGCACTTTCCTCTAAAGCCGACAAGGCTCTGTTCGCTCAGATCGGAAGTACGGGCATCGATACGGAAGAAGCAATTCGGCTTGCCAACGCCTTCGTGACAAGGCGTGATCCATCCATAGAGAGAGCATTTGCGACTGCCTACAGGGCGCTTCACCTAGTGCGAACGGACGTAAAAACCGTGACGCCTCTGCAATCGCTTTTTTACGGCTGGCTGATGCCGTACTGGCTTACACTCGGCGTCACGCAGGATCAGATCGAAATCGAGCTCGACGGGGGCAAAGTAAACGGCACTTCGGTTGATCCACGCCTGTCGGCAATGTTCAAGGCAAACGTTCGGGGTAACGCATCATGATCGCCCTTTCCGAGCGTTCGTTCGAGCAAACCGAAACTGCTATCAGTCATGCGCTTAAGTGTGTTGGCAATAGGCCATCCGTCGTCAGGGCGGTTGCCGCAGACCATATTCGGGCCATGCTGTACGGAACTTGCGTTTTGGCGAGAGAGCCGGCTACTGCATCGACCATTCACACAACGCGTCTCTTGACGAACGCACGCCGCGCGGTCGATCTTACCTGGCCATATAGCGCTAACCGTGACAGCTCTACTGACCAGCAGACGGCGGAAGCCGATATTTGCGGTCCGACCTTGGAAGCAATGCGTGTACTTGGCGATGCTGCGGACGTCGGTCATGGCCAGTGGATCGCAACGCCGTTTCGCATCATAGCTTTGGATGGCACCGATGACTGCATGGTCGTTGGCTCGGCGCCGATTGGTATATTGAGACAGACTTACGGGCTTCCAATATCTTGCGCAGGGGTCGCCCGGTTCACCGGCATCAAATCCCTGACCAAGCCCGAGCACCGTGCCATTGTCCAGCCGATGGACGAATGGCTTGGATTGTCGACGCCGTTATCGGCCTGGACCGCGCAGGTGCTGGCCAGCCATGAATCGCGCATGGAGCAATCGCACGGCCTCTCTGTGGAACAACTTGAACTCTACGCTCCTGACATTCTCCGTAGTCAGCAGAGAACAGGGCGTTGGATACCGGCCGGGCACGTCGGTCGCGCCATCGACGGTATGCGGCTGTGCCGGCCGCGAGGCGGGTTTGCCCGGGCCTATAGCCGTCCTCATTTTCTGGCTCGTTTCGACTTCAAAGACGGTACGCTTTCCCTGCGCAGCAGCGTCTCGATCGCGCATGAGGAGACCTTGCGGCTGCGATTTGGACTCGATCTACTCATGAACTCGCCGCGCCGAATTTCCATTATTGCATCCGACCTGACATTTACCATCGAGCGCCCATCAGCACTCCCAGACCCCGAAAACCGTGTGTACGCGCTCGGGTGGAGTGACCCTGCGGCAGACAATCCTTCTGAACGCCTGACATTCAGCAACAGCGCGATGCCCTTTATTCTGCACGCGCTAAAGCGCCTTTCAATTACTCCTCACATTGCACAGCGGAAAATCCCATGACGGACCATTCCTCGCCCCCTGACCACGGCGTCCATGCGACCGCGCACCGCTTAACGGAAAGTCTACGCTCCTACATCGAAGCGCAGTATCACATTCGCAACGAAACGCTGATCCGCGAGCGGAGACGTTTGCTGGAGGAGCCCGGCGCCGTCGGTCAGGTGCCTTTTGTTGAATCAACTCCCGTCTACGAACTCGGCGAGCCATACGCCAATCTTCAACTACCACCGGCTGTCGCCCGCACGCTTACTCAGTTGGCCACGCTGGATATTGGGCTCTATCCGCGTCCCTATGTGCACCAGGCCGCAGCGCTCGAAGCGTTTTTTGAGCGCGACGCTGACCTTATCGTTGCCACCGGCACGGGTTCGGGAAAGACGGAAAGCTTTCTCATGCCAATCATTGGCCAACTAGCCGTTGAGGCTGAAAGCCGCCCGGCGTCGGCAGCACTCCCCGGTGTCCGCGCTTTGCTCTTGTATCCAATGAACGCGCTGGTCAATGACCAGCTCTCGCGCATTAGGCGGCTCTTCGGCAGCGCCCGCGCGTCGGAAATCATATCTGCGGGGCGGGTCCTACCCGTACGCTTTGCGAGCTACACAGGCCGCACCGCCTATCCGGGTCCGCGCACGTCGAGCCGTGACACGGAGCGTATCGAACCTCTGTTCGAAGAATTTTACCTCCCGATCATGGCGGACCCCGAAAAGGAAGCTCAACTCCGGCAGATCGGGCAGTTGCCGGAAAAGGACCTTGTCAATTTCTTTGGGCAAGCGCTAGAACAGACCAACACGACCCGCCGAGGATCGCAACGGAGGCGAAATTGGAACCGTCGCTTGCTGACCCAAGCCGGCGACCGTGAGCTGATGACGCGCCACGAAACGCAAGCGCGTTGTCCGGAGCTCCTCATCACCAACTATTCGATGCTTGAGTATATGCTGATGCGGCCGATCGAGCGGCCCATCTTTCAGCAGACCCGCGACTGGTTACGCGCCGATCCGAACAACGAACTCATCCTTGTCCTCGACGAAGCCCACATGTACCGGGGCGCAGGCGGCGCCGAAGTGGCGCTGTTGCTTCGACGGCTTCTTTCACGCCTCGACGTGCCACGCACACGCGTACGGTTCATTCTCACCAGCGCGAGCCTCGGAGCCGGCGAAGAGGCGGCCCGCGCCATCACCCAGTTTGGTCGCGATCTGACGGGTCTTGCGGATAACTCCCCCCGGGGTTTCGAGCTCATCCGTGGCACGCGAGAGGAACGCCATGGGGAACGCCGAGGACAGGCCGACGAAGCCAGGGCGCTTCATGACTTTGACCTGACGGCGTTCGAACGGCACGCAATCGACCCGAACGCTGCACGGATAGCTGTAACCGGCCTGTGCCACACCCTCGGATGGGATCAACCCGAGCCGAGCCGCGATTTGGCAGATTTTCTCTATGAGAAGCTTACCGGCTTCGGGCCAGTTGAGCTTATGATTGAATCGGTCGCCGGCACCGCCATGCCCTTGCCCGACCTGGAGCGAACCATATTCGGCGAAACGCCTTTTGCGGAACGGGCAACCGCAGCGCTGATCGCTCTTGCGACCTTTGCCCAACGTCAGCGTGACCGTCGTGTCCTCCTGCCAACGCGCCTGCACATGTTCTTTCGTGGACTTCCCGCCCTCTTTGCCTGCATCAATCCTCAGTGCGACCACGCACGCGAACGTAGCCCGCACGCGATTCTCGGACGCTTGCATACTCATGGGCGCGAGCGTTGCCAATGCGGAAGCCGGGTCTATGAACTGGCCACGCACCGTGAATGCGGGACAGCGTTCCTAAGAGGCTATCTTGATGGCCCGCGAGGGGACTTCCTTTGGCATTTGCCTTCCGGGATGCTGCGCGAAGGCCACCAAGCGCCGCTTACCGAGGTCGAATTGCTTCTCGACGGAGAGCCGCATCACGACCAGGCGGACAGATGCCTGCCTGTCTGGGTCGATATTCGCAGCGGTCGCGTGTTACATCAGCAGCCCGACGACGCTACCGGCTTTCGCCGCGCCTATCGCGCTGACCCGATCGACTGGACGGGTGCGGTTCGATTTTCAGCGTGCCCCGTGTGCCGGTCGAACACGCTACGAAATGGCCGGTCCACGATTATGGACCACTCGACGAAGGGCGAAGCGCCGTTCGCCAATCTCGTAAAGACGCAACTTGACGCGCAACCAGCCGTCCGAGGCGAGGATCGCATCTATCCCAACGGCGGCCGAAAGGTACTGCTGTTTTCCGACGGCAGGCAGAAGGCCGCGCGTCTCGCTCGGGACATTCCGCGCGAGGTTGAGCAGGATATCTTCCGCCAAGTCCTTGCCGCCGCTGCAGCACGCATGATTGCGGTCAACAGGGAACCGAGGCCGACCAACCATCTTTATATCGCGGTTCTCGCGGTTTTACGTGAATTTAACCTGCCGATGTTCGATCGCGACGACGCGCGGCGCATCGAAAATGAGATTGAGCGCATCGACAGAGATCACGATGGTGAAGACCTCGGGGAGTTAATCACGGAGTTTTCCCCTGCGGACAGCCCCCCGCGATACAAAATTGCCCTCTTAAAGCAGCTGTGCGGGCGCTACTATTCTCTCTCGGGCACCTCTGTCGGAGTTTCGCTTCCGTCGCGGCGCGCGGAGCCGCGACTGCGCACCGCCCTTCGAACGGCGGTCCCCACGTTGACGGAATCGGACGCCGACGAGTTAGCCGCGGCTTGGATTTCAGGACTGAGTGACAAATTCGCGCTGGACCGTGAAATCCCTGCTCCCATTCGCTCACTGGCGGCCGGCTATTGGTCGAACGATTGGGGTAGTGACGGCCGGTTTGAGCGAACGCTTCGTACGCAATTGCCGAATATTCTTGGGATCACAGCCGATGCCGTGCCCGCGATCGAAGCCGCGCTTATCAGTGAATTGGCTCTACGGCACGATAACGGCGCCTATTTCCTTGACCCCGGAAAACTTCGAATCCATATCGACCTTCGGGCGCCCTGGCTTCAATGCCGGGATTGCACACAACTGATGCCTTTTGCCATACGCGGCTGCTGTACGTCGTGCGCCTCGACAAATATCGAAACGCTAGATCCAGCCGAGAGCGAATATATTCGGGCGCGAAAGGGATTCTGGCGTGAACCCGTACGTATCGCTTTAAGCCAGCATGCGCGCCTTCGAAGCATTTCTGTCGAAGAGCACACCGCTCAATTGTCGAACCGGGATAACACGCGCGTACATGCAACAACCGAGAAATTTGAATTGCGCTTCCGCGACATCCGCATCGAGGCACGCGACAGGCCCATCGACGTTTTGAGCTGCACGACCACGATGGAAGTCGGCGTCGATATTGGTTCGCTCGTTGCCGTCGGGCTGCGCAACGTTCCTCCCCAAAGAGAAAACTATCAGCAACGCGCAGGACGGGCCGGGCGACGGGGATCGTCTGTTTCAACCGTTCTGACTTACGCGCAGAATGGCCCCCACGACACCTATTACTACGAAAATCCCCGCGCCATTGTAGCGGGACCACCTCGCAATCCTGACATCAAGATCGATAATCCGAAGATCGCGCGACGCCATGTCGCGTCGTATCTCTTACAGACGTTTTTTCACCGCTATATGGACGAACATAATATTGCAATCGGAGGCCCGACTTCGGCGTTATTCCGGGCGCTTGGAAAAGCCAGCGACTTCTTCTTCGGCGACGGACAGGCGGGTCCTTCGTTTCCTGCATTCCGTCTCTGGGTTGAGCAAAATGTCATCGCGACACAAGGCACGATCCGTCAAGGGATACGCTCATGGCTACCCGCTTCCCTGCGAACGGCTCCCCGCACCATTGATGCCTGGATCGGCGATGTCGCGCAGGAACTGCTCGATCAGCTCGACGCGATTATGCGCGAATTGCAACCCGCGCCACCTCGTCCTGCTCAAGGCGAAGATGAAGAGGACGATGCGGACGATGATCGCAATGCGCTCGGCGATGAGGAACTACTCGAATTCCTCTTCAGTCGCGGCCTTCTGCCGAGCTACGCTTTTCCGACCGACCTTACAAGCTTCCTTGTAGAGCGCCTCGTACGACAACCAAACGCCCAGGAATGGAAGATGGAGATTGTTGAACGGCCTCAGCAAGGCATCAACAAGGCGCTGAGCGAATATGCGCCCGGACGTCTCATCGTGATCAACAAAGAAACCTATCGTTCAGGCGGCGTTGTCGCCAACGTACTTCCATCAGTTCATGACCGTGCTGCGCCGTTATTCGCCGATGTGAACGAACTGGTTCATTGTGACAGTTGCAGCTTTGTCCGTGACCTCGAGGATACCGATAATGCTCAAACCGAGTGCCCCGTATGCAGCGGAACGTTGCAGCGCACGCGTATGATCGTGCCGCAGGTCTTTACCCCGGAAGGCGGACGCCCTCTTAACGAGGACGACCGCGAACAGGAAATCACCTACGCCACAGGAGCGCAGTTTCCGGTTCCAGTCGGAACAAATGACCTGCCAGAGCTTCAGCCTTTGGGAGCCAGGCTTGCTTACGTCGTTACGACGGATCGAACACTTGTCACGGCTAACAAGGGACAACAGCAGAACGACACCTTTCAGGGATTTTGGATTTGCGACAGGTGCGGCCAAGCGGCGTCGGAACAACCGCCCGCAGCGCCGCACGACAGGCCATATTCAATCGAATTTGCTTTCAATCAGCCCCGACCGCCACGACATTGCAACGGTACCTTTCATAACGTGTTCCTGGGTCATGTATTCGCCACCGATCTTCTGCTGATCCGCTTGTCACTTGCGGCGCCAATGGCAATTGACACAAATGATCCGGTAGTATTGCGAGCACTCGAAGACGCTCTCTATTCGATTTCTGAGGCCCTTCGGCTTGCCGCAAGCCGTCATCCTCAACTCGATCTCGATCCGTCGGAGTTTGGCTCGGGCTTCCGCATCGTCCCCTCAAATGACGATGAAGGACAGATTCATCTCGATGTGTATCTTTACGATACTTTGTCGGGCGGCGCTGGATACGCCGAGCTTGCCGGACGCAATCTCACCGAAATTCTTCGTGACGTTCAGGATCTGCTGGAGAACTGTCCGGCCCAGTGCGACAGGTCGTGTGAGAGCTGCCTGCGACACTACCACAACCAACACCTCAAGGATCGCCTGGATCGCTTCATTGGGGCGCAACTCCTAAGATATGCAATGACCGGGGAAATTCCTCCCGAATTCTCTATCGCGACCCAAGCAGCCAATCTTGAAGGGCTCGCGCGCTTGCTTCAACTCGACGGCTTTCGGTGTACGGCCATTGCCGACGTCGACGGACAAGCTGTTCCGCTTCTGGTCGAGCGCCAGGGCGTGCGCGCTGTGATTGGCACGCAATCAGCGCTTGTGGCTGCTGATTGGACCGGACATTCGCTCACGCCGTTGTTGGGCGGGGCGCAACTGCAAGGGCGGGTACTAAACGACTATATTTTACGTAGGAATCTACCCGCCGAGCACCAACTGGTAAAATCGCTGTTCCCCGCATGATCTCGAAGACTTGAAGCCGAAGAGCCATGGTCACGCCGAATAACTTTCAGCGTGTTGGCGCAACCAGCAATACCGAAGCAGGACGGCAATTCGAGGAAGCCGCTCATCTCTTTTTCGAGAGCGCGGGTATCAAGCTCAGGCGCGGATTCACCGCGCCCGTCGGGTTCAAGGTCAAGAAGACCAAGGTGTTCGATCTTGGGAGTGACGAGCCACCCATCCTCGTAGAATGCAAATCCAATATCTGGACCGAAGGCGGGAATTCGCCCAGCGCGAAAATCCGCGGCATGAACGAAGCGATGCTCGTCTTTAGCGTCGCGCCGCCCGAATATCGAAAAATTCTCTTCCTCTTGAAGCACACGCATCCTCGGTCGGGCGTAACGCTAGCCTCGCACTACATAAAGAATCAGGCGCATCTTATCGGGCCCGGCGTCGAAATATGGGAGTTCGATGTAGACGCCAAGCGAGGCGTGCGGATCTTCTAGAGACCGCACCCATCCGGCCATGCCTCCTCTAACGTGCTAGTTTCTGCTTGCATTCGCTTTTCTTGTATTGCCGCGCGCGTTGAGATAGAACAGATGGCGAACAATGACCACCATGCTACGTCGCCGTGGACGGCTCTTCAGTCGCTCACTTAAGCTCTGGCGTCTCGGTCGTCAGGGGTGTCACTGTCGATACCCGCAAGCTTGGCCGAAGCAGCAGCATGGTAGTTCTCACTCTTAAAGCGAAAAACGATCACCTTGAAAAGGTTGCGAGCACGCGCGACTTCATCAAGGCCATCTCCGAATTTGTCTGGAACGCGCTTGATGCCGATGCTGCAATTACAAGTGTCGATTTGGTTCGGAATGCACTCGGTGGCCTCGAAAGCATCGTCATCCGCGACAACGGAACAGGGATTACCAAAGCGCGCGCCGAACACGATTTTGAGAGTCTCGGCGACTCCTGGAAGCTTCACGCACCGCGAACCCCGGTTCTTGGCCGCGCGATCCATGGCAAGGAGGGGCAAGGCCGCCTTCGGTTCTACTCCCTCGCGCGCCGCGCTGTGTGGAATTCCGTTTACGAGGAAAAGGGCAAACGATACCGGCTCAAAATCGAGATCGACGCCGATCGGCTTTCCTCGAGCTCGGTATCCGAACCTGAGGAAGTGCCTGTAAAAACGCCCAGCGGGACCACCGTAGAACTCGCGCCTCTCAAGGATACGTTTGACTGGCTGACAAGCGACGAGGCACGGTCCGAATTCGATTCCATCTTCGCGCCCTATATTCTTCAGTATCCCAAGGCCACCATCTCCTACGATGGCCGTTCCGTCGATCCGAAGCGTACAATCGAGCATTCCCATCAATTCCAGACACAACCTGTCGTCTGCCCCGGTCGCGTTGTGCGCGATTTGACGTTGCGTGTGATCGAATGGAAGCCACGCATCACCGGACGAAAAATCTATTTTGGCGGGGAAAGCGGCGTTGTGTTGGGATCTCTGGCTGCGAATGTGACGGCACCAGGCTTTGAATTTTCGGCATACGCTTACTCACCTTTCTTCAACGAAATTGCCAAGGCGAACCTGCTCGAATTCGACGGTCTGACCGATCCGGACTTTGCCCGTGTCCTTGAGTACATCCGCGATCAACTCGGCGACTATTTCCGCCAGCGCCAGGCAGAAAAATCGGGCGAGCTGATACAGGATTTGAAGAACGCCGGCGTCTATCCATACGAAGGCGATCCGCGCGACGAGATCGAACGCCGGGAGAGGCAGGTATTCGATATCGCCACCCATGCGGCCGTTTCGTATTCCAAGGACTTCAAGAAGGCGGACAACTCCCTAAAGAAAATCGCGCTCGGGCTCCTGAAAGAAGCTTTGAGCAACAATCCTGAGTCCGTGACGCGAATCCTCAAGGCGGTTTTCAATCTTCCCAAGGTGCGTCAGGATGAATTCTCGCAACTTCTGGACAAGACTGAACTCGGTCACATCATTGGAGCGTCCAGCCTCGTCGCAAACCGCATCGTCGCGCTTAAGGTTCTGAGCCAGATTGTTTTTGAGCCGAAGCATCGTCGCACCATCAAGGAGCGAGGCGAGCTGGACGTACTGATGCGCGACAACACGTGGATGTTCGGTGAGGGCTTCCACCTCACGATGGCTGAGGCCGGCCTTACGCAAATCATGGACCGCGTCTCCGAAGAAATCGCGACCAAACGGGTCAAAGGCTCCCCCGTGCGCAAGCCGGACGGCAAGATCGGGCGCATCGATTCCTTCATGGGGCGGGTCGTCCCAAACGAGAATCCGGATCATCGAGAGTTTCTGCTGATCGAGCTCAAGAAGCCGTCGATCAAGATCGGTCGAAAGGAGATGGACCAGGTCGAGGATTACGTAAACGCAATCCTTGCGCAGCCCGATTTCATCAACACATCGACACAGTGGAACTTCTATCTCGTGACCAGTGAATACGATGACGTTGTCAGGCAGCGCATCACGCAGGAAAATCGGCCAAGAGGTTTGTTCATCGACAAGCCCAACCACAAGGTCTGGATAAAATCCTGGGCCGAACTCATTCGCGATTGCGAGGCGCGACTGAAGTTCGTTCAAGACAAATTGCGGATCGAAGTATCGGCCGAGGAAATCGAGGAGCGCATCGCTCGCCTCAAGGCATCCGTTCTGAAAACCGATGTGGTCGACAAGCCGGCGCCCGTTGCGAATCCTGGAAAGGCAAACGCCAAAGCTAAGAAACGCGCCTCCAAAAAGAACAAGCCCTGAGTGGCGGCGCTGAAACTAAGCCGCGGCGCTAGACCAAGCTCACGATCGCCGCCTGCACTGGATCGATTTTAGGGGCGATCTTGCGCCGTAAGCAGTCATCTACCCAACGCTGCTCGCCCGGATCATAGCGGAAAACGACGAGCTTCGGCTTGCTGGATAGAGCCCCCGTCACTACGCAAAGACGATACCCCGGCATCGAACCGTCGATGTGTTTCTGAAACGCGCGGTATTCGCGCGGGGTTAATCCGACTTTTAGCTCTTGGCCAAACAGCCCTTTGACTTCCAGCCGCAACGGCGTCGTTGCGCCTTTGGGACGCGCCTCCAAATCCCAACCGAGGTTGTCTTTCTCGACGCTCTCGATCTTGTATCCGGCGAAGTGCTCCCGCACTTTCAGTATCGCCGCTGCCTCCACTTGCGCGTTGCGAAGCGGATCGGATTTTCCGCCCCACTTCCCGCCGGGGCCACCCTTGCCGCCCGGGTTGAGATCGGGCCTCGCATCGAGCTGCTTGCGCATTGTTTCCACGAAGCGCCTGATGGCTCCGTTCGATTGCTTCTCCGGAAACCACCAGTTCGCTTGGCCGATCCAGCCCTTGCCGCGTCCCAACTGAATGTCGCGCTGTTTAGGCGGTATGAGTACCGCGTTCTCAGCCCTCGTCCGCACGCGGTAGTTTTCCTTGTGTTTTTCCAAGCGGTGTTCCGCGGACGGCGATTTCTTGAAGTATTCCCGTTCACGATAAACCCGGGCGTCGCGGTACCAACCCACGACCCAACGTCCCTTGCGCTTGGGATCGGTCGCGGTCCAGACCACGTCGACATGGTCGCCCCCTGCATCCTGCTTGGCTCCCAGCAACTCTATGGATATGGGCCGATCTCTCTTTCCCTTCACCGTTTCGACGTGGCCATACACATAGCCATCCTCGCATTCCAGGAAATTGCACGTCTCGCCGCCGTCCCTGTGCTTCCTGACCCACGCGCCACCACCGACGATGTCGTCGGGCTGGCCGACTTTCCCCTCGCAAGCAGCCATCCATCCGATGTGGCACACGAGAATTGGCATGATTGAAACCTGTCAAATTATGAGGTCAGTCGCAAACGCGCCCATCCGCGAAATTTAGCGACAAGCAGTATCCGGCTAATCTGCCATCCCTCACAGGCATCGGAAAGAGCTTTACAGCATTGAATTGAGGGGGCATCCGGCTTCGCCGGAAACGGGCTCTATTCGCTTCGCTCACCGAGCCGCCCTTGGCGTCTCGGCCCTTCGAGTAACGATCGCCGTGCCCAAGGATCATGCGCGCAGACGCGCGCGTTAGGGGACACCCCTCCATCGCGTTCAAGGGCCGGGCCAGAAGGGTTTTGGCTCCCCGCATCGCAGGCGCAACGGCGACGCGCAAGCGCATCGGCGTTCGCCGCGCTGGTGCCCCCAAAAACGTCGCGAGCGACTTCCGAACCCTTGAACGCGCTGCCCCGAAAAGAATGCCGCCATTGGTTTTCAAGCTCGGGCTTGCGCCCAGCGCCTGAAAACCAACGACCAAGAAAGGAAACAAAAATGAAACTGTTACTCGATCACCAGCGGGCC
Source organism: Bradyrhizobium sp. USDA 4538 (assembly GCF_024171045.1). Lineage (NCBI taxonomy): Bacteria > Pseudomonadati > Pseudomonadota > Alphaproteobacteria > Hyphomicrobiales > Nitrobacteraceae > Bradyrhizobium > Bradyrhizobium sp. USDA 4538. The sequence goes on along the minus strand of NZ_JALJZE010000001.1, from coordinate 2,247,744 downwards.
GAATTGCTCGCGAATGGAAAGGCCAACGCCATCCTCCGCGACAGTGGCCTCGCCGAGCAAGACTTCAACCCCGTCGTCAAACTGTTCAGCCCATGGGGAGCCGCTACATGGCTTCTCACCGAACTCGATCCGGAAGATGAAGATATCGCCTTCGGTCTTTGCGACCTTGGCATGGGCTTTCCCAAGCTCGGCAATGTCAGCCTACGCGAGATCGAAGAAGTTACCGGCCCCGGAGGCCTCCGCATTGAACGCGACATCCACTTCGAGGCGGACAGGTCGCTTGTCGCATACGCCGAGGACGCCCGTCTTCATCAGCGCATCACGGTTTGAGGGAGGATGCCATGAAAACATTCTCCGCACGTATCAGTACCGACGCCGAAATCGCGAGCATCGACGTGGACGCCGAGACGCCCGAACAGGCGCTCGCCAAAGCACGCGAGATCGCCGAAGGCGATGATATCGACTCGCTTCCATTCGAACCCTATAGCGAGGCTCATCCCGTCAACGAGGTCGTCATCGAGGACGAAGATGGGGCCGAGGTGGCAGCATGGCAGGATGAAGACCTGCGGCTCCGCCTTCATGCGGGCACGCTGCTATCAGCCGCGCAAATCGTTCTCGATTGCTGGGAGCGCGGCGACCTCGCCGAGGCCGTTCGAGGACTTGGCGAAGCCGTCAACGTGGTGAAGTCGCCCGATGGCAGCGAGCAGCCAGCGGGCGCCTATGCGAAGGAAGAAGACCCGCCCGCGACACCGCGAAGCTTCCTTGTGCTCTACTTCTCGACTGATGGCATCAAGGTCGGCGAAGTGGAAGCGCCATCGCCGAAGGAAGCGATTGCCTTGCTGCGAGAGGCAGGCGGCAGGCATCCGCTACCCTCCGCCTATCTCGCGTTCAAGGGCATGCCTCCGGTTTACGAAGTGATGGTAATCGATCGGCCAAGTCACGCTCACCGGCGATAGGCGACCCCGCTTGATCGTCTCTTCCGGGCCGTTCACAAACACCTTGCCGGAGGCGCGTCATGAGAGCGGGAACGGCCACCGACAGCAGGTTACGCGAGCGTTACCGCGAGTTGACCGAACCGCACCGTGGGCCGCCCGGAATGCCCGCGCAGATCGCCCGGGGGCACGACGGCGCAGCGCCGGACGAGGTCAGCCATATCGATCCGTGGATGGAGGTCTCGTTCAATGCCCTGACCCGCGCCAGCGAGACCGGCGAGCCTTTCGCCCTGATCTCCTGCTTCATGAACGGCCAGCCCGCCGCCGTCATCGCCGCCACGCACCGGCAGGGCAGCCGCACCCAGGTCATGCCTCTCTTCATGGCCGTCCAGCCATGGATGAACTTCGGCAGCGAGCCGGTGGATACGATACCCGAGAAGGACGGAGACTGATCCGAACCCGCAGGCGGCAGGCGTCGAACCGGCGCTTGCCGCAGCGTGGCGGGTCGGAAAATCGGCGGGTCGGAAATGGGAAGATCGGTAAATCGGAACGGGATGGACGGCGGCAAACGGGGACTGGCGGAGAGGTTGGGGAACGGGTTGGTCTCGTGAAGGCGCACTTATGGGTTGGCCAAAAAAGTGAGAAAAATCAGTCGCTCTACGAGCCACGTCGCGCCCGCGTCCCGGGGACAAGACCCGACAATTTCTTCTCATGCCGCGAGCACCAGACGTGGAGCACGTTGTAAAACGCCGGGTCCGCTTTTCGGATATCAGCCTGGGTCAGCCCCCTTGGAACATGGGCCGCATAGACCCGTGCGAAGAACTGGTCAGGCGTCTCTGATCGGTTTTTTCGGGCCCTGTACTTCTCCGGCGACACCGCAAACCGGTACCCGCTCGGCGGTGTCGCCGCGACATAGGCGATAAGTTCATCGAGGTCTTTTCGCAGGTCCCGCAGGATCGCCAGCAGGCTCGTTTTGGTTGCCCGGTGATCGAAGGTCAGTGCGTCCAGGCCGTCGCGCAATGCCGCCAGTTCCCCCCGCAGGCTGGACGGCTCGCGGTCCGATGCTGCGAGCTTCTGCGCCAACAGCGCCGCGGTGGCGACGTAGAGGTCCAGGGTCCGATCGCGGGTGCATCGGAGCAGGACGGCCTTTGTCTCCTCGGGCTAAGGCAACTCGGTTCTTTCACCTGGCGGCGGAGTGATGAAGTACCAAATGACTTCGTGCATCGCCTGTTCGACCCGTTCGAGGTCCTGCGGGGTCGGCGGCGGCAAACCCGCCAAACGGTCACGGGTCGCGACGAGCTCGCTGAAGAGCACGTAGGCGGCCTCGCTCTGATCACTATCCGCCGTCCAACCTATCGCGCCGTCTGTCTCTTCAGAGAGCTTGCGTTTCGATCGTCCCACCATCGGTGTCTCGCACACGTGTAAGCGAAAACTTCGGTATCGCGTTTCTAGCTTACACAAAAACACGATGCTCGGCGATGTGCGTTGACACGAGCGCGCTCGCTTTGTTGGAAAAAATTTCTTTCAAGCAAGCGTAACGTTGCGGTCAGAGACCGCGATGCGGTGTGCTCGTCGGTTCAACGACAGAAGGAGCACATCATGCAGAATGTCATCCGTATCGCCAAACACCTAATCCCGATCGAACAGATCGCACTGTTCGAGCCGTTTGTCCCACCGACCAATCCCCTGCGGTCGGAGCGCGAGTTCAAGGCCCGTGTCGTTCTTCTGGACCGCAACAGCGTTCTCTCAGAGGAGACGCCCGAGCAACTGGCCGCCGATCACGGCTTCCGCTTCCTCGTTGGTGACCGTTCGGCGACGAATCCTACAATCAGCTTCCGCGTCGAAACATTCGTGCCGGTGGAGAATTTCACGCCGACGAAGCCTTATACGAGCCGGCTCGCCTGGACAGACAATGAAGGGAATATCCAGAGCAAGCTGATGCTGACGCCTCCCGAAGAGTTGCTCGCAGCCGTTGTTCGCGGTGAAGAAGCTTCGCAGGATTTCTCACAGGAGGCCGAGCCTGCACGCGTCCGCCGCCCGAAGGCGAAGCGCCGCACCAAAACGCCCAGCAAGAATCTCTAGGATCGGCGGTTCCGTGGGCGCACGTCGCACGAGAGGAAGGAAGCCTCGGACCCCTAAGGGCGGGTCCGAGGACGGGCGCAATAGCGGCACTTCCTATTTTGCGACGACATCATCGCCCGAATTCCTGGATCAAACCATCGCGTTCTGGGGACCGAAATACGGTCGCGATCTGACCCGCGAAGATGCTCGGCAGATCATTGAAAACATGACCGGCTTCTTCAAAGTGCTTTATGCGTGGGACGAAGAGGATCGTCGCGCGGAGGCTCAGCGGCAGGCAGGCGCTGTGAGCAATTTAAGCGACGATGACCGCCGCACTGAAGACTGATCACTTCGTTAGGCCAAAACGAAATTTCAATTGCGCGCGAGTCTGCTCACAGGCAGAATCAATAAATCGGATTTGCGAGCAAGGTCATGCGCGACAAAAAGGCTCACAAGATAGTAACGGGCGCGGTCACTAAGGCCGTCGCATATGCGCGCGTGTCGACAAAGGAGCAGGACAAAGAAGGCTTCTCGATTCCAGCGCAACAGAAATTGCTCAAGACATATGCTGCAACAAGTCAGATCGCGATCGTTAAGGAGTTTGTTGACGTCAAGACAGCCAAGATGGCTGGCCGTACGAATTTCCTTGAGATGGTTGCCTATCTGAAAAAGCATCCCGATGTTCGAGCCGTGGTTGTTGAAAAGACTGATCGGCTGTACCGCAATCTTCGGGACTGGTCACGCTGGATGATCTCGACATAGAAATTCACCTCGTAAAGGAAGGCATTGTCCTCTCTGACGACTCGCGCTCGTCGGAGAAGTTTGTCCATGGCATCAAAGTGCTGATGGCCAAGAACTACGTCGACAACCTTTCGGAAGAGGCCCGCAAGGGCATGCAGGAAAAGGCCGAGCAGGGCATTTGGCCGTCGTCGGCGCCTCTCGGCTATCGGAACGTGGTCGGTTCTGACGGAAGAAAGACAATCGAAATCGATCCCAAACTTGGGCCGATTGTAGCGCAAATCTTCGGCTGGTATGCGGGCGGTAACGTGTCCATTGAGAATTTGACTGAGCGCGCCCGCACGGCAGGCTTAGTAAACCGCTTGACAGGCTCGACGGTCGGCAAGAGCCGGATACATCACATCCTTCGAAATCGCATCTACAGCGGCGACTTCGTGTGGAAGGAACGTGTCTACGCTGGCAAGCATGCGCCTTTGGTAACACGTGAGCTATGGGTCCGGGTGCAGGAAATGCTTGACGGCCGAAGTGAGGCCAAAGTGAGAGGCACGAAGCGCGAGTTCGCGTTTTCTGGCGTTCTCAAATGTGGGCATTGTGGCTGTGCCATCGTTGGTGAACTGAAGAAGGGAAAATACGTCTACTACCACTGCACAGGCTTCAAGGGCGATTGCGGCGAGCGTTATGTCCGCGAGGAGGTGCTGGAGGCGAAATTTCGCGCGATCCTCGAAAAGCTCAAGTTTGGGGAGGATGAACTGCTTTGGCTAAAAGAGGCGCTCCGGGATAGCCATGACGATGAAAGGAAGGAGCACGACGCGGCAGTGGCTCCGGCTCCAGGGCGAATACGATCGTATCCAGAAGCGCCTTCATGCGATGTATTTGGACAAGCTGGACGGACGCATCGACGGCGACTTCTTCGACCGTACGTCGGCCGAGTGGCGTGAAGAGCAGGCCACGTTGCTGCGCGAGCTATCCTTCCATCAGGCGGCGGATCAATCCTACTTGGAGGACGGCATTCGTTTGCTCGACCTAGCCCAGCGAGCGCTTGAGATTTTCGACAAACGCAGCGCGATTGAGAAACGGTGGTTGCTGAAATTTGCACTATCGAACTGCACTTGGAAGGAAGGACAGTTGTCGGCCACTTTCCGGCAACCCTTCGATCTCATTGCGAAATTTGACGCGCCGCCATTCGATCCAAATGGAGGTGGGATGCGGATTCCGGCCGAGCGTTCAAATTGGTGGGCCTGGCAGGACTCGAACCTGCAACCAGACCGTTATGAGCGGACGGCTCTAACCATTGAGCTACAGGCCCCGCTGCTGAGGTGGCGGCGCGGCATCGTTTACAATTTGTCTGGCGCTCCGGCAAGGTTGAGCCACGCTTCCGCGCCCGCGCTTCGGACTTTTCCCCAGGTGTTCCTTTCCGTTCTCTGAAGCTTGAATTCGACCTTCAAGCCTGCTTTGGCGCAGTTATCACGCGTCGTCCTGTAAGCGCGCGACGTGCGTAGAATTAGCAGGCCGCTCATTCTGCGGCAAAGTCACCGACTCACTTCAGTCAGCTAAAACGGACCGCGAACTTTCTGTCTGGCAACGCCACAAGTCTCGCGCGGTAGCGACCAGAGTTCGTTTTGACAAACCTTGGTATAGGGTTTGCAGCCCATTCGATATCACTCGCTTACCTTTGTAGAGTTGTGCATCCGTCACGTTGTTTCTAGTTTCGATGTTGAAGCTAGGCATTCGATTGAACGGGCGAAGCCTTTAAGCTGACTTGAGTCGCTGTCGGAAGTAGTTGAGTCCCATTCAGACCTAAGGACAAGAGTAAATGGAAACACGTGAGCGCTCCTCCACATCTTGAGGTGGACCTCAGGTGATTGTCCGCAAAAGGACATGGGTCTTAATCTTGCGAAGGTGCTCTCTTGTTCGAGATCGCGATCCGCGATCCGAACGGCGGGGCCGAGTTAATCCAGGCAACCAGGATGCAAGAAGCGGAGGATTGAGCTCTCTGCTTGGGAAGCATGTGAGTCTTTAGAGCACCCGTTTCCGCTTCCATCATAGTAGTGGCTTCGCCGCAGTCGCCTTCGATGACGGTGGCCTAGCGCGACTTGGCCACGAATTTGCGCCACCCTCTTTGAATGCGAGTCGAGATGGCATTTACCGAGCTTTTCATCAAACGTCCGGTGTTGTCTATCGTCGTCAGCCTCCTGATCTTGCTGATCGGCCTTCGCGCTGCCGCCGTTTTACCGATCCGCCAGTATCCCAAGCTATCCAATACAGTCGTCAATATCACGACATCCTATCCTGGCGCATCCGCCGACATGATCCAGGGGTTCATCACCACTCCCCTGGAGCAGGCCGTCGCTTCGGCAGAGGGCGTCGACTACGTCACTTCCTCGTCGGTGCTCGGTACCTCAACGATCCTAGCCTACATCAAGCTCAATTTTGATCCCAATGAGGCACTCACCGAGGTGCTGTCTAAGGTCAACTCAGTCAAATATTTGATCCCAAAGGAATCAAACGATCCGGTTGTCACTAAATCAACCGGTCAGGCAACCGCTGTCATGTACATCGCCTTCTCCAGCGAGGAACTGACGGCCAGCGCGATCTCCGATTATCTCTCGCGCGTCGTGCAACCGGTTGTGTCTACGGTAGACGGCGTCGCGGCGGCAGACATCCTGGGCGGTCAAAGTTTTGCGATGCGGCTATGGCTCGATGCTGCGAAAATGGCGGGGCACGGCGTGTCGCCTGCTGATGTTTCGGCTGCAATCGCCGCCAACAACTTCCAGACCGCGGCCGGCCAGACCAAGGGCTATTTCACTGTCTCCGATGTCACGACAAACACCGACCTGCGGAGTGTCGATGACTTCAAGCGCATGATTGTCAAAGCTCAAGACCGCGGCTTCGTGCGCATGGAGGATATTGCGACAATCGAGCTTGCCGCGCAGACCGCAGACGTCAGCGTCTCCATGAACGGCGAGCACGCGGTCTTCATCGGCGTGCGGGCGAGCCCGCAAGGCAATCCGCTAAACATAGCGCGAGGCGTTCGGGCGATGTTTCCGGAAATGGAGCGTAACCTGCCGCCATCACTGAAGATGAAAGTGGCCTACGACTCCACCAAATTCATTCAATCGTCGATCGATGAAGTCGAGAAGACGCTCATTGAGGCGGTCGTGATAGTAGTGGTGGTGATCTTCCTTTTCCTGGCCTCGCTGCGGTCGGTCATCATTCCTGTCGTCACTATTCCGTTGTCGCTCGTCGGTGTCTGCAGCATGATGCTGGCGCTCGGGTTTTCGTTCAATCTGCTTACCCTCCTTGCGATGGTGCTCGCGATCGGTCTCGTGGTCGACGACGCGATCGTCGTGGTAGAGAACATTCATCGCCATCTAGAAGAAGGTGCGCCGCCCCCGCAGGCTGCTGCGAGAGGCGCGCGCGAGATCGTTGGCCCCGTTGTCTCCATGACGATTACGTTGGCCGCCGTATACGCCCCCATCGGCTTTCTTAGTGGCCTCACCGGTGCGCTGTTCCGCGAGTTCGCGTTTACACTGGCGGGGGCGGTGATCGTGTCGGGCGTGATCGCTTTGACGCTATCGCCCATGATGTGCTCGGTCTTCCTGAGGGGCGCTGAGGAGGGACGGTTTGCTAGATTTGTGAACCGTGTGTTCGGCGCCATGACACGCTGGTATGGCCGCAAGCTCGACCGCTCGCTCGACTATCGCCCAATTACCGGGCTGTTTGCCGTGACCATGCTGGGCCTCGTCGGCTTTCTCGGCGTGCACACGTCCAAGGAACTCGCGCCGGAGGAGGACCAAGGGATTGTATTCGCACTAACCAAGGCGCCGAAATACGCCAATATTGACTATCTCGACTATTACGGCGCCAAGCTCGAAAAGGCGATTCGGAAGTTTTCCGAGACCGATTTGAGCTTCGTGCTCAACGGTAGTGGCGGTTCGCAGGCGGGTATGGCCGGCATGTTGCTCAAGCCATGGGACGAGCGCAAGCGATCGTCGATAGTTCTTAAGTCCCTGCTCCAAGCCGAGCTGTCCAAAATCGAAGGTATCAACGCATTTGCTTTTAGCTTGCCGGCACTTCCGGGCGGATCGGATGGTCTGCCAGTGCAGATGGTGATCAATTCGACGCTCGGTTTCCAATCTGTCTACGAGCAGATGTCGAAACTGAAGGACGCCGCGCGCAAGAGCGGCCTGTTCATGATCAGCGACTCTGATCTCGAGTTCAACCAGCCGGTGGTGCGAATCAAGGTCGATCGATCCAAGGCCAACGATCTTGGCATCACCATGCAGAATGTCGGTAACGCGCTCGCCATCCTACTTGGCGGAAACTATATCAATCGCTTCAATCTGCAGGGTCGCTCCTACGAGGTGATTCCGCAGGTGCCGCGTGAGAAACGCCTGGCCCCAGAAGCGATCGGGAACTATTATTTGAAGACTGCGACGGGCTCGATGCTTCCGCTGTCTACCGTCGTCTCGATCGAGACTGCGACTGATCCGAACGCGCTCACCCACTACAACCAGCTCAACTGCGCGACCTTTCAGGCCGTGCCGATGCCTGGCGTCACGATCGGTCAAGCCGTGGACTTCCTGGAGGGGGAGGCACAGAAGCTACCTGCAGGCTTCAGCCACGACTTCCTTGCGGACGCCCGACAATATGTGCACGAGGGTAACCAACTGGCCATCACGTTCGCATTTGCACTGATCGTCATATTCTTGGTGCTTGCGGCGCAGTTCGAAAGTCTGCGCGATCCCATCATCATTATGATCAGTGTGCCGATGGCAATCGTCGGCGCCTTGATACCGCTATTCTTTGGCTGGGCGACGATAAACATCTACACCCAGGTCGGATTGCTGACGCTTGTTGGTTTGATTTCCAAGCACGGCATCCTGATGGTTGAGTTCGCAAATGAGCTGCAACTCAGGCAGAGACTTGACCGTCGCTCGGCGATAGAGATGGCGGCGCGCGTCCGACTTCGTCCAATCTTGATGACTACGGCGGCGATGGTCGCGGGCCTGATACCCTTGTTGACCGCAACGGGAGCCGGAGCCGCGAGCCGCTTCTCGATCGGGCTCGTGATCGTCGCCGGTATGTCTGTCGGCACGCTGTTCACGCTGTTCGTGTTGCCGGCGGTCTATGTTGCGATCGCATCCGATCACCGTGCCGACGCGAGTTCGGGCTACGACAAGGGTGGCCTCGCGGGAGCCGTTAATGCCCAGCTCGCCAAGCATTGATGTCAAACCACTCCGGGTTGACGAGATTGCTGGCCTAGATTGGCGCGTTGTCCGCCGGCCGTGGTGATTTGGTGGGCCCGAATTTCGGGAAGGGGCCCGAAGGATGATCCCTGGTTGCTGCGCCCGTTTCGATCCATCGTTCGCCAGCGGGAAAGACTAAACCAATAAGAAATGCGATCGTTCATGACGCCGGTGTGGTGAGCGAAGGAGCCTGGGGCGGCTTCATTTCGAGATCTTCATGCCTGTGCTGCCGAGCTTGGCGAGCATCAGATGCTCGGCAAAAAACACGTCGGCGATCCGTTGCTGGCCCGCCTCGGCGAATTGCTGGACGTTCACGGCCGCAGAACGCTCAATTTCGTACTCGCCGCGGGGCGGAGAGAATTCATGCTCGCTTGATGAAAGGGCGGCATTGCTATTACCCAAATGCCGCTAGAAATAGAATTACTTGCTCCTCGTCGCCGTCGTATTGGCTGAGTGATCACAGTCAGGTAGTGGGAAAGTACAGCACGGCTTCTCAACCGAAGTCGATTATGGAGCAGACGTTGAAGCGATGCACATGACCACGTTCGCTGCCACGATGGAGGCAGCGTGAGCTGCCAAGCGGGAGGCCAGAATCTGCCTCAGTCCTGATGGCCAATGTTCAGGCCTGATTCCCTGACACATGCTCCGACGCCCTCCGAAGTGCGAAAGTTATCGAAATGCCTGAGTTTGATGCAGCTATGTTTTTTCTGGCCGCAACGACGTGCTTTGCGTCCTTTGTAAATGGAGCCATCGGCTACGGGTTTTCGTCGCTCACTGTGCCTCTTGCGCTGGTTTTCTACACCAATCGCGTTCTCAACCCCGCCATTGTTATCATCGAGGTCTTCGTCAACGTATACGTCGTCCTCATCAATCTGAAGGGCGTGCCGGCAATTTGGAGACGAGTGTTTCCCATCTTGCTTGGACTTTTGCCGGGCATTGCGCTTGGCGGCTATGCGTTGGCCTCGCTGCAGCCGGGCTGGATCAAATTCGCTACCTACACGATCATACTGCCCCTGATCCTGCTACAAGCCGCAGGTTGGCGCCGCCCTATCGAAGCTAGCTGGCTGATCGGTCTACCATTCGGTTCGATGCTGGGCATCCTCTATTCAGTGACGACCATCTCCGGTCCGCCTTTGGCGATGTTGTTTAACAACCAGGGCCTGGTCAGAAGTGAATTTCGCGCCGGTCTAGCTCTGGTTCGCGTGGTTGAGTCGAGCGTGACCGCCTTCGTCTATTACAAGCTAGGCCTGTTCATCTCCGAAAGCGGCAGCCTGCTCTATGCCTTTATACCCAGCGTTGTGCTCGGCATCCCGCTGGGATCCTACGCCATGCGCCGGCTTGATCCTGAGATATTCCGACGCATCTGCATGAGCTTTGATGCCTGGATCGTCGGATTCGGTCTGTCACGAGTGCTGATCGAGCTCGATCTAGTGCGGAGCTCCTGGGCTTATAGCGTGATGTCGGCGACGATACTGATCGATGTTTGCCTGCTATATTCGTTCTTTACCACGCACGGTCCGACCTGGTCAGAGCGACGGTCTCGGCGCGCCGCGGATATAAGCGCTTGAACGATGTCGGCGGGCGCCCCAGTATCGAACGCGCGCGCGACCTGGATCCTAATGGCCCGAAAGCAAAGCCAATCGATGACTGCGCGCGATGCCGATGTGGCCCTGTCGGCGCCAAGGATAAGGGCATGACAACTGGCTGATTGTTCCACGACAATCCGGTGTTTCGAGGCGGGGGAATTTGAAATCTCAGTTCTGAAGCGTCGGAGGCAGATGGTGCCGACTCGCTATTCGAAATACTTGTGATCGTTTGCCCGCGGGCGCTGATCGAGAAAAAGGAACACTCGAGACACAAGCACATCGAGTCGCCGTCTCGTCGGTCATCGATATCAACACCGCTCATTGTGCGGCGATCATCGAATCTCCTGCCAAAGAGCAGCCGGGCGCATTCCTACTTTACACAGGTTGTCCGGTAGCTTCGGGCAGGTACGTGAAACGCTCCGATTTTGCTGATCTGGAGCGTACAAGGAGCGATGCAAAGTCGGCATTAAGCTGCTAGCTGAACGATCCGAACACCAACCTTGTGATCCGCGCCTCTTCATGGTCGGAACTGGCTCGAGCGTTCATAAAGATGCTAGCGTCAGCGGCAATGCTTGGTGGAGTCGACAAGTGCTGTCGCGGAACTTGCGGCCGTGTTCGCGCCAGCCGTAGCCTTCTCCTCGAAATACACACAAGGACGCGCGCCCGACGACTTTGTACGCTTTGTGACAAAGGGATATTGAGCTGTTACGCCTCTGACTGTCGGAAAAAGGCAAAGGCTGACGTCCTCGTTGCGGTTGCTCATCCGCGAAAGATAGGCCGTAACACGCATCCGGGTTGCTTGGCGATCACTCCTATTTGACGCTCGCACCTTCTGAGGTGGCCCGAGCTTTTGCGATGGCATCGCATTTGCAGAGATGAAAATGTCAACATGAGTTCATCATCGTCGAGTTGCGGCCGCTTGCAGGCCACGCACGCAGGGTGAGGGGCGCCGCGCTTACGAGCCCGTTCTCTCAGGAGTGCCAGTGATACCATCTGCCAATTGGGCTGCCAGCCTGCTTGGGACGCGGCTTGCGTTTTTCGTTGCCGGATTCGGCCTCGCGGCGTGGGCGCCGTTGGTGCCGCTTGCCAAGGAGCGGCTCGCGGTAGACGACCGCACGCTTGGTCTTCTGCTGCTCTGTCTCGGAACAGGATCCGTTCTCGCTATGCTTCTGACCAGCGTGTCGAACGCGCGGTACGGCAGCAAGCCCATTATCCTCGTGGGTGGACTCGGCCTCGCGCTTATCCTGCCGTGGTTGGCTATCGCTGGAACACCTCTTGCGCTGGGTGCCACGCTGTTTGCTTTCGGCGTTTCACTCGGTTCGATCGATGTAGCCATGAACATCTATGCGATCGAATTGGAGCGAGCCACCGGCCGTCCGTTGATGTCCGGTTTCCATGCCCATTACAGCATTGGAGAATTCACCGGCTCTGCTGCCGTGACCCTGTTTCTCTCGCTTCAGCTTAGTTCACTTTCTTCGACGTTGGTCTGTTCGACGTTTATGATGATCGCGATAGTGTCGGCCTGGCCGCGGTTGACTGCAACGAGCTTGAGACAGCAGGGGCCATTGTTTGTCTTGCCCCATCGCAGTGTGCTGCTAATAGCGGCGCTCGCGGCTATCACTTTTCTTGTCGAAGGTGCAATGCTTGATTGGAGCGCTTTGCTTCTCGTTGGGGAAGATCTTCTCACGGAGGCGCACGGAGGTCTTGGATGTATGCTTTTCGCCATCGCAATGACCGCAGGGCGCCTCGGCGGAGATGCCGTTGTGGAGCGAATCGGCGACCGTGCCACATTGATGCTCGGAACTCTGCCGATCATGATAGGTTTCTTGGCTGTGGTCGCCGCGCCGGTAGCGCTGATTGCCATGGCGGGGTTCCTGCTTATTGGATTGGGCATTTCAAATGTTGTACCCGTACTGTGTCGACGCGCCGGCAAACAGAAGGTGATGCCGGTAGGCGTTGCGATCGCGGTCATCACGACAGCTGGCTACGCGGGTATACTGGTGGGTCCCGCTGGCATCGGGCTCGTCGCACACATGACTGGCTTGCCTTTGGCGTTCGCGATGTTGGGTGCGCTCATGTGCGTCGTCACGTTGTCGGCACGGATGGTGATGACAGAGGGGCGTTAAGGCTCGTTAGTCGAGAGAGACGGGGGACGGCGTTAGAGGCTGAGCGTCGATCAGGTCTAAAACTTTAGCAGTAGAACGGTACGCCTCGATCACGGCCATTCTTCTTTTCCTGCAAGTTGGTTGGCTGAGCCGTAACTAGGATATGCGAGTCACTCGGGTGATCGGACATCCAACTGAGCGCTGTTGTTGATGAATGCCGTTGGGCCAGGCTGGAATATCCAATGTCCGCTGATGCTCGGATGGGTCTGCTTGCACCCGCTGTCGGGACTACCAGTTCACTAAGGTACCGTCCATTTGCTGTCGGCGAGATACGCCCGGTACGCTAGCTGAATGCCGTCCTCCAGCGAGGTGGTGGCGCGCCAGCCGAGCCGCGCCAGTCGGCCGACGTCGAGCAGCTTGCGCGGCGTGCCGTCCGGGCGCGACGTGTCGAAGCTGATCTCACCACGAAAACCGACGGCGGCCGCGACCATGAGTGCGAATTCGGCAATGGTGATGTCCTCGCCGGTGCCGATATTGACCAGTTCGGACGAGGAATAGGTCTTCATCAGATGGATGCAGGCGTCGGCGAGATCGTCGACATAGAGGAATTCGCGGCGCGGCGTGCCGGTGCCCCACACCGCGACGTTGCCGGCGCCGGAGACCTTGGCCTCGTGGAAGCGGCGGATCAGCGCGGCGACGACGTGGCTGTATTCCGGGTGATAATTGTCGCCGGGGCCGTAGAGATTGGTCGGCATCACGCTGATGAAATCGGCGCCGTACTGGCTGCGATAGGCCTCGGCCATCTTGATGCCGGCGATCTTGGCGATGGCATAGGGCTCGTTGGTCGGCTCCAGCGGGCCGGTCAGCATCGAATCCTCGCGCAGCGGCTGCGGCGCCAGGCGCGGATAGATGCAGGACGAGCCGAAGAACATCAGCTTCTCACAGCCATTGGCGTGCGCTGCCTGGATCACGTTGCTCGAGATCGCCAGATTGTCGTAGAGGAATTCGGCCCGCAGCGTGTTGTTGGCGACGATGCCGCCGACCTTGGCGGCGGCGAGGAACACGGCCTGCGGCCGCTTCGCGGCAAACCATGCGTTGACCGCGGTTTGGTCGCGCAGATCGACCTCGCTGCGCGACACCGTCAGGAGATCGGCCTCCTCGCGCGCCAGCCGGCGCATCAGCGCCGAGCCGACCATGCCGCGATGGCCGGCAACGAAGACCGTCTTGTCCTTCAGCTCAAACGCCGTGCTTGCCATTGGCCGCATCCTGCCTGGCCTCGACGAGATCGCTGGCGACCATTTCCTTCACCAGCTGCGCGAACGGCGTCTTCGGCGCCCAGCCGAGCTTGGCGCGCGCCTTGCTGGCGTCGCCGATCAGAAGATCGACCTCGGTCGGGCGGAAATAGGTCGGATCGATCTGCACCAGGGTGTTGCCGGACGCCTTGTCGACACCGACCTCCTCGACGCCCTTGCCGCGCCATTCGATGCTGCGGCCGACCTCGGCAAACGCCAGCTCGACGAACTCGCGGACCGACCGCGTTTCGCCGGTCGCGAGCACGAAGTCGCCGGGCTCGTCCACCTGCAGGATCCTGTGCATGCCCTCGACATAGTCGCGGGCGTGGCCCCAGTCGCGCTTGGCGTCGAGATTGCCGAGATAGAGCTTGTTCTCGAGGCCGACCTCGATGCGGGCAACGGCGCGGGTGATCTTGCGCGTCACGAAGGTCTCGCCGCGGATCGGGCTCTCATGGTTGAACAGGATACCGTTGCTGGCGAACATGCCATAGGCCTCGCGGTAGTTCACCGTGATCCAGTAGCCGTAGAGCTTGGCGACGCCATAGGGCGAGCGCGGATAGAACGGCGTGGTTTCCTTCTGCGGCACCTCCTGCACGAGCCCGTAAAGCTCCGAAGTCGAGGCCTGGTAGAACCGCGTTTCCTTTTCCATGCCGAGGATGCGAATCGCCTCCAAGAGCCGCAGCACGCCGATCGCATCGGCGTTGGCGGTGTATTCCGGGCTCTCGAAACTGACCTGGACGTGGCTCTGGGCGGCGAGGTTATAGATCTCGGTCGGCCGGATCTGCTGCACCAGGCGGATCAGATTGGTCGAATCGGTCATGTCGCCATAGTGCATCAGGAACGGCACGTTGCCGGCATGCGGGTCCTGGTAGAGATGGTCGACGCGCGCGGTGTTGAACGAGGACGACCGGCGCTTGATCCCGTGCACGGTGTAGCCGAGACCAAGCAGATATTCGGCGAGATACGCGCCGTCCTGCCCGGTGATGCCGGTGATCAGCGCAATGCGCCGTTGTGAGTCCTGAGCCGCCATGGTCTCTCTTAGTTGCGCTGGAAAGAAAGCGCTCCTTGAAACGCGCGTTGCGGAGCGCTTTCTCGTGATATCTAGATGCGCAAGCGCGCACCACCCGCAATTAGAGGAGAACGATCATTAGCTTTAGTCATACACATCATATAGAAATGCGCACTATATACGTTGATTTACTCGACTGGAGAGCGGGACCATTGAGTTGAATGTCCACAATCCTGACCGAACAAGCCGGACGACAAACGCCATCACGCGCAGCCGGATACTGCTCGGGCGATGTTTCCAACGAGATGACGCCGATGGTCCAAGTTCCTCGTCTATCTTGCGCACGTTATATTCGCGTAGTCTCGCCATAGCCGGCGGAGTGGTTTGCTGAGGTGCAGTTGCCGACGCCCTTACCGGAATTACGCCATGCAAGCACACAATGAGCTTGGGCCTCGATATCGTATTCTACAAAGCTCCCGTACCTTTGACTTCCGAACAGAGCACGCAATCTGGTCAATAGGGTCGTCGGCCTAGCGCTTCTTTCAATAAGTGTAAACCGACGCAAGACCGAATAAGAAAGAATGGCAAACGTTGGTATAGTTCTTCGAACGTTTCGATATCGATAGCTTACGTTCGTACAATAGAGAGTTCGATGCAATCGTCTAGTCTCATATCCCGACGAGTAACGACAAAGACGATCCACGCGAGAGCGGCTGCGTGATACACCAGTAGCAGACATGTGGAAAGCACGGTGAGGCCGCATCCTTCTAGCAGCCCGAAGGAGCACAGCCGGTGCAAGGTTCTCGAGGAGATCCTCAGTGAGGCGTCGGGACCGTACTCCCGCGTCGGCTGCTAACCGGATCGGCCGCGTCGCCGCTCGCTTTGTTGGGATTTGAGCTGAAGAGTCGTGAGTGGCTCATCAGGATGATGAGCCAAATAGGACATGACGCTTCACTCTGGAATGAATGGTCTGCCGATCTGGCCAAAGTTCCTCAATCCATGAAGCCTAGGCGCTTGCGCGATCTATCCTCGCAGCGGGCATACCACGCGATGGTGACAGTTGCCGTCGCCTTCGAGCGAAGAGTCTGTTTGTATCGGGATTGGATACCGAACTCAGCCACCAACCGTGCCTGCATATCGGGCTCACCTCTAAGGAGGCACGCCATTCGCAGTCATCGCTGTTTGTATTCGATGGAGACAACCAAAAGCAGAGCGTGGCCGGAGAAAGCGATGATGGTTGAAATAGACCGAGCCCGCACTTGCGAATGCGGCGATACATGAAGCCGCAATAAATTGAGAGCTTGATACCTATCACCGTCGGGTAGGCAGATTCCATGGGGCCCTCTGTGGGAACGCCTGACTCTTTGAACCTGGGCTGTATCGATCAATATGTGTGGAATAGTCGGCATCTTGGCGCGTGGTCCGGTCGCTGGGCAATTGGTCGCTTCGCTGAAGCGACTGGAATATCGTGGCTATGACTCCGCTGGCCTAGCGACGCTCGAGGGTCTCCGTATCGAGCGCCGGCGCGCTAAAGGTAAGTTGAGAAACCTTGAGGAACGGCTACGCCATTGTCCGCCGTCGGGTCATAGCGGCATTGGTCACACCCGCTGGGCAACTCATGGAAAACCGACCGAGAGTAATGCTCATCCGCATGCGACGGAAAATGTCGCGGTCGTTCACAACGGTATCATTGAAAATTTCCACGCGCTGCGAGCCGAACTGGAGCGGAGTGGAGCTCATTTTAGCTCAGAGACGGATACCGAGGTGGTGGCGCATCTCGTCGAATCCTACCTCAAGAATGGCTACTCGCCGCAGGATGCGGTACAAGCCTCGCTGCCACGGCTGCGCGGAGCTTTCGCTCTGGCATTTCTGTTCAAAGGCCATGAGGATCTTTTGATCGGTGCGCGCAAGGGATCGCCCCTTGCGATCGGGCATGGTCCTGGCGAAGTGTATTTAGGATCGGACGCGATCGCACTCGCGCCCTTGACCGATGCCATTACTTACCTTGAGGACGGCGACTGGGCCGTGCTTACCCGCGCGGTCTGCGTGATCTATGGCGCAGACGGGACTGTCGTCCATCGGGAAACATCCAAGCCTGGCGCGTCGTCACTCCTGGTGGACAAGGCGAACTATCGTCACTTCATGGCAAAGGAAATCCACGAGCAGCCGACCATGGTCGGACAGACATTGGCGCATTATCTCGATATGGCAGCCGAGCGCGTAGTCCTGCCGCTCACACTACCGTTCGACTTCAATTCTATTCAGCGCATCTCAATTACAGCGTGCGGCACGGCGAGCTATGCTGGCTACATTGCCAAGTACTGGTTTGAACGGCTGGCCCGCCTGCCTGTCGAAGTCGACGTGGCGTCCGAGTTCCGCTACAGGGAGGCGCCTTTGCGCCGGGGCGATCTCGCGATCGTCATCTCGCAGTCCGGGGAAACGGCCGACACACTGGCCGCGTTGCGCTATGCCAAGAGCCAGGGCCTACACACGATATCCGTGGTCAATGTCCCGACGTCGACCATCGCGCGCGAGAGTGAATCCGTGCTGCCGACGCTAGCGGGTCCAGAAATCGGCGTGGCCTCCACCAAGGCATTCGTCTGCCAGCTGGCGGTGATGGCGACCCTTGCCGTCGCAGCAGCCAAAGAGTGCGGTAAGCTATCCGAGATCGATGAATCGAGGCTTGTACGCGAACTTATCGAAGTGCCGCGGCTGATTGCTGCAGCGCTGTTGGTCGAGCCGCAGATCGAGAAACTCGCGCGTGATGTTGCCAAGTCGAGCGACGTGCTCTATCTCGGCCGAGGCACATCGGCGCCCCTGGCCTTGGAGGGCGCGCTCAAGCTGAAAGAAATCTCCTATATCCACTCAGAAGGCTACGCCGCCGGCGAACTCAAGCATGGACCGATTGCGTTGATCGATGAGACAGTGCCCGTGGTGGTGATCGCGCCCTACGACGGGGTCTTCGAGAAAACCGTCTCGAACATGCAAGAAGTCGCCGCTCGAGGCGGCAACATCATCTTGATCACCGATGCAAGGGGCGCCTCGGAAGCGACGGTGGATACGCTCATGACCATTGTTTTACCAGATATGGCTGCAAGCTTTACGCCCATGGTTTATGCCGTCGCGGTACAATTGTTAGCCTATCATACCGCCGTCGTTATGGGGACGGACGTGGATCAGCCGCGCAATCTTGCCAAATCGGTCACAGTTGAATAGATGGCCGCGGCAGCGTCGATATGCTGTCCTGCGGGCAGTTCCGGGGATGCAATAACGTGTCGTCGTGACTCCTATTGACGACTGCTCGCTGCTCGCCGCGCCCGCCGAACTTATCGAGACTGCGATCTGGAAGCCACTCTGGTTGACCCTAACCGCTATCGGAAGGAAGCGATCGGATCGCTTCAGTAGGTGAACTTAGACCGATTCCGTTCGTGATTGACGCATGGGCGCCCTCGTACCTCTCCGCATCGTCAATGCCGCGTGCGTTAGCTTCGGGTAGCCCAGCTCACGCTGCAAGCTGGGCACCTATCAGTTCCACAGGCCCGAACCAGCCCGAACGAAATACGGATATGCCTGATGGATCACCAATGCCTCGTCCTACCTCCAATCCTCGCGCATGCCGAACTGACGAACTAAAGTGATACAGAATGCAGATAGCCTCGCGGGGACGTATCGTGCCTCGCGGAGCGCCAAACGTCCCCCTACATAAAGTCATCATCCTCCCAATCCGGCGAGGTATTTCCTGCACGCTCGGAACGTTCCGTGCCTCTGCCTTCGCTCTCCGCCGCTTTGGAAAGGTAAAATCGAGGTTTGTTCTCTCGCTGCCATTCTCCTTGGCTATTCTTACCCCACTTGTCGGGATGCTGGGTAGGATCAAGGACCATCAGCGAGTCACCTATCTCAACAAAACCCAACGCTGCCGCACGGGCTTTTGCTTCCGGATTAACAGGGTGAGAAAGGACCAAGGGCTCATCGCCATCAAGCCGAAGTTGATACTCCAGCAAGATATCGCCTGCATTGTCGACCAGGGGATGCGTAACCCGAAAGTCTATTGTCGATGTTATGTCCGATCGTCCGGGAAACTGTTCCTGCCAACGGGCGCGTGCGGTTTCCTCCTTGAACACATCATCGACGGTAGCTCCTCCTTCCGTTCGGAGAAGTCCAACGCTTTTGTTTCCTAATTGATAGCTGAAATGTCGTGCGTCG
Source organism: Bradyrhizobium sp. USDA 4538 (assembly GCF_024171045.1). Classification (NCBI taxonomy): domain Bacteria; kingdom Pseudomonadati; phylum Pseudomonadota; class Alphaproteobacteria; order Hyphomicrobiales; family Nitrobacteraceae; genus Bradyrhizobium; species Bradyrhizobium sp. USDA 4538. The sequence continues at coordinate 2,228,569 of NZ_JALJZE010000001.1, read as the reverse complement.
TCCGAACCGACCTTCCTGCCATGATTATAGGCGACGTCCGCAGCTCGTTCGGCCTTCAATGCCACCGACCGCGAGTATTGCTGGGGATTGGCCGCGATATGCTGGACTTCATCCCCATAGAAATCTTCCAACAGTTCCTGAAATGAGGTGCTTGAGATCTCCACGACAGGTGGTTTGGCAGCTAGTGAGTACGGCCGCGCTGCTGCCGAAGTTGAACGGGCATAGGCTGTTTGTGGCGCTATCTGCAAACTGGAAAAGACGTCCTCGAAGCGTCGGTCTTGATCTGTCTGCGTACCGCCGGCTTCAATTTGTGTCATTCCATCAAAGTCGGAACTACCCATCCATGGAAAGCTGGGTGAGCCATCTAGTCGATTGTACATGGGCGTTCGCGCTCCCATCCAAGAAAGTTGTCTTGAGTGTCAGGGCCACCAAGGCCGAGCGGGACTTGATAGTCAGACTGTCTGACGAGAAGCTGACTACAAGTTTTCGAGCAGTTGTACCGTGTGCCTACGTGATCGGATCTCTTTGCCGTGGCCGTTCACAGTGGTTTCGCCTGACCTTGGAAAGTTGGTCCGAGGTCGCGATACAATCTCACCATTCAGTGGGTTTAAAATTGACTCAGGCGAGCTCGGGAGTGGCAGTCCGACAGGACTCGTACAAAACTAATAAGAGCCCCAGCCCGCGCCAAACGGTAATCTAACGACAGGGGAGCGGGCTCGGCTGGCCAAAGATCGGCTCTCGTGCGAGGCGCCCAGACCGGACAAAAGTCGGCGGTCGGCTGATTGTTTCAAGCGTCTGCGCCGTCGCCATTCTCACTCAGTGCGGCATCGAGGTGCTCGATCAGCGTATGTCCGGCGAAGGGCTTGGCCAAGAATCCGGTCGCTCCCGCGCTCAGGGCTGAGGCGCGCACGCGGTCATTGGGGAAGGCTGTAATAAAAATGAATGGCACGCCATAGCCACGGGTCCGCATTTCCGCCAGCAGGTCCAACCCACTCATAACCGGCATCTGCACATCGGTAATTACACAGGAGGTCTCGTTCAACCGCGGCGACCTCAAGAACTCCTCGGCCGACGCAAACGTTTGAACGACGTAGCCACGCGATTTCAGAAGATTTTCTGTCGCCGCACGGACCGATGCGTCGTCATCAACGACAGAAATCAAAGGCGTGGACAAGACAAGCTCTCCTGGCGCGGGACTAGCGGCTGCCGAGGCACTAGCCACCATTGAGCGAAAAGTGGGCTTGAGTGGTTAAATTGTAAAATCATACTTAGGTTTGTTCGGGGCGGTTACCGCGGATTCCCAGCGTCTCAGTCATTCTGATCAAATCCGCCAGCGACCTGGCGCGCATCTTTTTCATCACGTGTCCACGGTAGATCTTGACCGTAATCTCGGCGAGCCCCAGCTCGGCGGCTATCTGCTTGTTCATTAATCCGGTAGCGACCAGTTTCATCACCGCCTGCTCGCGCGGGCTCAAGGTTTCAAATAGAGACTTCAGCTTCGCGATAGTCTGCTCGTCCTCGCGCCTTTTGCGATCGCGTTCGGTCGCTGCGACTACGGCGTCCAGCAGTTCCTGATCGCGAAACGGTTTGGTGAGAAAATCGACCGCTCCGCCCTTCATAGCCCTGACGCTCATGGGAATGTCGCCATGGCCGGTAATGAAGATGATGGGAATATGAACGTTCGCCTTGGCTAGCTCAGTCTGAAACTCAAGGCCGCTCAAGCCTGGCAGCCGGACATCAAGAACCAGGCAGCTAACAACGTCGGGAAGTTTGCTCTGCAGCATTTCTCGGGCCGATCCGAATGCAACGACGTCCAGGCCCACGGATTGGAAAAGGTTCGTAAGCGACCGACGCATCGAGACGTCATCTTCAACAACGAAGACGATCGCATGCGCCGACGCCTCGGCCTTGCTGCCTTCGCGCTGGGAGTTGGAGCGTTCACTCATGACACGATCTCCTTGTGCAGCGGCAGGTCAAACCGAAAGGTGGCCCCCGGCCCTTGCTTGCAGACGATCGAAAGACGCCCTCCGTGAGCCTCCACAATCGAGCGGCAGATCGAAAGCCCCATTCCAAGGCCGCTCGATTTTGTCGTGAAAAATGGGTCTAACACTCGGTCGACGTCATTCTCGGCGATGCCGATGCCACTGTCAGTCACGGCAAGCCGCACGTGCCCCATATCGTCGCTAGATGACTGAATCACTAGTTCACGCGGCCGGTCCGTAACTGCGTCCATCGCTTCGATTCCGTTCATCACCAGATTGATAATCACCTGTTGCAGCTGAATCCGGTCTCCGAGGATTGCGGGTAGCGCTACCGTCAAATCGGTTTTTAACGTAACCTGGTGGCTAATCAGCTCACGTGTCACAAGCGCAATGACGTCCTTAACGACGTCATTGATGTCGAGCGGCAGCATCTCGATCTCGCCTTTCTTCGCAAGTGCGCGAATGCGACGGATCACCTCGCTTGCTCGGATTGCGTCTTCGATTATCCACTCAACCGATGAGCGCGCGGCGGAAAGATCAGGGGTTTCGCGGTTCATCCAACCGAGGCACGCATCGGCGTTGCTGATAATAGCGGCGAGTGGCTGGTTGATTTCGTGGGCGATGGACGTTGTCAACTCTCCCAGGGTGGTCACGCGCGTCACATGTGCAAGCTCTGCCTGTGCCTTTCGCAACTCTTGTTCGGCTTGATTTGCGCGAATGATAGCCGTCATGTCAGTGCTGACGCCCCGGTACCCGAGAAAATTACCGTCGATATCAAAAAAAGGCTTGCCACTCGTTCGGACGTAGATCGGAGATCCCACCCGGTTGACAGTGCGGTAGAGCAGATCCCGAAACGGCAGATGCGCCTCCAGCCTCGCCCGATGCTGCCGCCACTTCTCAGGTTCTTCTTCGACGTCGCACGCAATGTCCCAGCGAAGCATACCCATCAATCCTGTCGCCAGGATTCCCGCAGCGCTGGTGTGCTCGGACAAGCGAGTGACCTGATGATCTGGCCCGGTCTCCCAGAGCCAGTCGGAGGCTGTTTCGGCGTAGTCGCGAAAGCGCTGCTCGCTTTCGCGCAGCGCGGCAAGTGTGCTTTCCAGACGTTCCCTGGCTGCATATTGCTCAGTGACATCCATATGTGTTCCGATGAGTTCGCTGACATTGCCGTCGCTGCCAACCACCACATGGGCCACGGAATGTATATGCCTCATCGAGCCATCTGGCATAAGGATTCGAAAATCGTACTCGAAGCGTCCTTCTTTGTCTTCTCTAGCCAGTCGCTGCACTTCCTGAAGTCGCGGCAGATCGTCTGGATGGATACGCGACCGAATGGTCTCTATCGACACCGTCTCTTGCGGATCAAAGCCAAACAGGCGATCGACCTCGGCGGAGCGATAGATAAAATCGAGACGGTAGACGTCCCAGGACCAACTACCCGTGTGACTGAGATGCTGGGCCTCGGCCAGATAGGCTTCGCTGCGGCGCAACTGCTGTTCTGCCAGTCTTGCAGCCGTGATATCCGTCGCTGCCCCGACAAACTCGATGTCACCAGTCGCGGTTCTCGTGGTGCGTGCCCGCGCATGGATGTGCTTCACCGATCCATCCGGCAGCAGTAACCGGTATTCATGCTCGAAGCTCTTTGGATCTCGCATCGCTTGATCGATGGTCTCTTGGACTGAGGCCCTATCGTCTGGATGCGTGCGCGCGACGATCAGTTCCGGCGCGGGAGCCGTCTGCGGATCCAACTGTAGAATACGAAACAGCTCCTTTGACCAAAAGGCCTCGCCAGTGGCGACGTTCCAGCTGAAGCTGCCTGTATTGCTCAACTCCTGCGCCTGAGCCAAATGTGCTTCGCTTCGCTGCAGGGCAAGTTCGGTCCGCTTTCGTTCCGTGATATCTTCGCAGGCTATGAGGACAACGGGCCGCTCATTGGCCCAGAGCATTGCTTTGGCGTTTTCACGTACCCACAACACCGAGCCGTCTTTCCGAACTTTCTGGGCCTCCCAGGTTTGCGATTGACCGATATCTTCAAGGCAGGCCCGAATGCATTTGCGGGCGAACGCGCGATCCTCGTCCAGAAAGACTCCCAGGACAGATTGACCGATCAGTTCGGAGCGCGCATAGCCGAGCTGTGTCGCGCCGAGCGTATTGACGTTGAGGACAGTACCCGCTTCGTCGACCATGACGTACATGGAGGGATTGTGCTCAAAGATTGCGCGCCACCGCTTTTCACGGTCTTCCAAATCGGCAGTGCTGCGCCGGAGTTCGGCCGCAGTCTCACGCGCGGCCTCTCTTTCCTGGCGGATCTTTCCAATCAGGTGCGTTCCGACAATCGAGACAGTAAAGAAAGCGACAACCACCAGAAGAACTTGGGGGTCGTCGATCCCAAGACTGAACGCGGGCGGCGCGAAGTAGTACGCCAAAGCAGCGATGGCCAAGATGGAAAGGGCGGATGATGCAATAAAGCTGCCGATCAGTGAAAACAGCAATATTACCAGCAGATAGCCGAACGCCGTCGCAGCGAAATGTGTTTGAAGGTACAAGGAGGCCAACGTCACTACCGCCAGCGTTATGCTGCCGAATGTGAACTGTGTGGCTGAACGTTTGAAATTATTGACTTGGTTATACATTCTTTGACCGTCCGGCCTTTCTCCGGCGGGAGAGTTATAACATTTAGGCAAAAATGGGGCAATCTTTCGGCCCCAAGGGACGCTCGCCAATGTTCTGGGTCAATTGCTTGCAGCTGAACTCAGCACGTGCCGGAGAAAGGCGCATTACAAACGTAGGTATAGTTGTTCTAAACCTTTCAATATGGCACGCTGACCCGCGTACAACCGGGTCGGAGATGTCCGTTTTCCTTCGTTGCCGATAATCGCTTGGCGGGGGACCGAGGCTGTGGACATCGCGTGCCGAACACAGCTGCGTGGCGCCAAGGCACGTTCCAATGACGCGCACAACAGCTACATGAATTCCACAAAGACGCTAACGCTGAACAACGAGGCACGTCGTCGCAAAGAACCGCGATGAGCCGTGGAGCGCCGTGACGTTAGTTCGATAAGATCCATCTTAGCCTGGTGGTACCAAGCCGGTCGACGGTGATCATAGCCGCTCCGACGTGATGCCGTAACGCGCGCCGGAATAAACGGATGGCTGAGTTGGAAATTGCCGCCACCCGCGGGCGCGGAAGAGGCCGGTTCAGTGGCCACGCACCAAGCTATTTTGTGGGCTAGACCCAGTCCCTTGGCCAGTCAGGCCGGGTAGGCTCTGTCGGAATCGTGTTGTGTTGCCCCACGCCAACCTTGCGCCAGCATTTGGATGGCTGGGAGCTTTCAACTCCACGGCGCGCCAAAAATATTCGTGGAAAAACGACTTCATCTTCCGCGTTTGCGTGGAATTCTCAGACGTGGTTTGGAGCGCGACACGGAGCAATGGTGTGAACCGCTGCTCGTGCAAAAAAAACATCAACTCGCAGTTCAAGTCGGCTGTGCCGATTTGAACTGCGAACGAACCACGGAGCTGGCTGCGCTCAGTTGAGCGCGCCTTGAAATCACGAACAAGACCCGGGGTCTACCTCCTTGATGTTCGTGTATCGATGCCGTTGGAAACGGTGGGCTGCTTGAGCCGAGCGTGCAGCGTAGCGTCGTCGAGCTCGCCTTCCCACCACGACACGAACACAGCGGCGATGCCATTGCCGGTGATATTGGTAAGGGCTCGCACCTCGCTCATAAACTTGTCGATCGAGAATACGATTGCCATGCCGGGCACCAGTGCCGGGTTGACCACCGACAATGTCGCGGCAAGTGTGATGAAGCCTGCGCCGGTCACGCCGCTTGCTCCCTTCGAGGTCAGCATTGCCACGAGCAAGATCGTGAGCTGCTGGCCAAAGGTCAGATCGACCCCGAGTGCCTGGGCAATAAACAATGTCGCAAGCGTCATATAAATGTTGGTGCCGTCGAGGTTGAAGGAGTAGCCGGTTGGCACCACGAGGCCAACTACGGGTTTTGAGCAGCCCAGCCGCTCGAGCTTCTCCATCAATTGCGGCAGCGCGCTTTCCGAGGATGAAGTGCCGAGCACGATCAGAAGCTCGTCCTTGATATAGATAATGAATTTGAAGATCGAAAAGCCGACGATCCGCGCGATCAGGCCGAGCACGACGATCACGAATATCGCCGCAGTCGCATAGAATAGTACGACGAGCCCGATCAGATTACCGAGCGCCGCCGGTCCGAACTTGCCGACCGTGAAAGCCATCGCGCCGAACGCACCGATCGGGGCCGCTTTCATGATGATGGCGATCACGCCGAACACCGCGTGCGCGACGTCGTCAATCATGCCGCGCAGCCGTTCTCCACGCTCCCCAAGTGCCATCAGCGAAAAGCCAAACAGGATCGCGAACAGGAGCACTTGCAGAACATCGCCGCGAGCGAGGGCGCCGACCACGGTATCGGGAATGATATTGAGAAAAAAGTCGACGGTCTTCGAGGCTTCCGCCTGCTTGACGTAATTGGCGACCGCCGCAGCGTCCGGTTTGACCGCAAGACCATGGCCGATTTGGACCAGATTGCCCATGACGAGGCCCAACACCAAGGCAAAGCTCGATGCGATCTCGAAATAGACCAGCGCTTTGATGCCGACGCGTCCGACTTTCTTTGCATCCTGGATATGCGCGATGCCGGATGCGACGGTGCAGAAGATGATCGGCGCGATCACCATCTTGATCAGCTTGATGAAGCCGTCACCGAGTGCCTTGACCCAGTCGTTAGTCGCGACCGACGGCCACAGCCAGCCGACGATGGCGCCAAGCACGATCGCTATCAACACTTGAACGTACAGAATTTTATACCAAGTCTGCGGCGCGCGCGCGGGCACCGCAGTTGCCATGGTGGTCATGACGCTTCCTTCCCGAATACACTCGCATGCGAGCCGCTGCGTCGTTGAGAGGCGGCGGCATCATACGAGGCTGTCATTTTAGCCGTGTCCGATAGAAGACGGTTCCGAGAGCCGGCGCGTCATTCCAAAGGCAGGCGTTCAGTTACGTTATCGTGCTTCGTCAAGCAAGATCTGCACCAGAGGCCCAACCAGACGATCGAGACGCTATCAGATAAGCCGCCTTTCTTCTGACGAGGCTGTTTGAATCTTCGAATGGCATTTGTGAGGTCGATCGCGAAGGTTGCTCAGCATCGCCGCGTCTTGCTGGCAAATTGCCCGAGGCACGTCTCAGCATAGAATTCCTAATGTTATCGGTACGCTTCGCCCGCTGGTGTTGATGCGACAGTACGCTCCATTGATAAAATTGATTGTTTGGATCGGAGGCATCCATGCGATGGAAGCGTGCGACATCTAGCGGGTTGCTCGACGTGAGGCGTATCCGCATCGGGCGGTCGCTGAGCCGTTTGGGCGCCTCGGCGTCGCGATGGAGCTGCGATCATTCCGCTTTGGCGTTTTGAGCGTTCTTTTTCTAAACGCATTGCTAGGTAGGACGAGACCAATCTGACTTGTTCCGGCTGCAATGCGAGTTCGAATGAATTGCGGCAATCGGACGACGGTGAGCGTACTCAAGTACAGAAGTGGTGATCTGGTGAAACCGGATGGTTCGGCGGAATTTCTGCGCAGGGCGTTTCTGCGTCGCCTTGCGAAGGCGCCTGATTACCTAGTGGATATCCATCCGTGCAAATGCGTCTTCGCAGCCGCGAGTCGTGATTGACCAATGTCGTAGGCTGGAGCGGGCGCTAAATAGAAGAAGGCTTGACGGCAGGGCGCAGGGGACGGGGTGCCGAAAGTTGCTTCCTCGATATTCGGTATCCTTCCAGAGAACGCGCTTCTCCATGATGATGGCACGACAAAGTGCCGCTGTTCGCGGCCAGCCTCTCACCTGGAGTTCTCAAATGCCCGATCCGATGTCAGATCTATCCACGCGCTTCCTGCGTACGCCGGAAGCTGCGCGTTATCTTAGCCTATCCGGCCGCACGCTCGAGAAGCACCGCACATATGGCACGGGGCCAGCGTATCGAAACATCGGCGGTCGCGTCATCTACGCACTGGATGACTTGAGAGCATGGGCCGATCTAGGCACCAAGTCGTCGACGTCCGATCCCGGCAAAGGGACTGTGTTGCCGGCTAAGAAACGCCCGATGTTGCGCCCCTATGCAGGCCAGGAACCTCGCCGATAGCCGTACGAGGCCGCGACGGTACAAGGGCTAGATCCAGCTGGGATGTGCGCGATGGCGAGTCCGAATTCAGACGGCAGCTGTTTTGGTGCGCGCACCGCATGCTTCGTTATGGCCGCGCGGAATCGATAAGTCGCCATTTCCGTATACAATCATTCCACTGTGAGCCCGCATATCCGTCACTTTTTCGGCCTGTTTCGAATTAATGTATACAGACGGTGTCCCCAAAGTGAGGAATCGGCGCATGAGCCATTGCTTTCCGACCAATGTCTGGTATGCGGCCGCTTGGGATACTGAGGTGAGGCAGGCACTGTTGCCGCGCACAATCTGCGGCAGGCACGTCGTGATGTATCGGCGCGCCAACGGCGAGGTGGCAGCACTGGAGGACGCCTGTTGGCATCGGTTGGTGCCGCTCTCAAAAGGGCGCCTTGAGGGCGACAGCGTGGTCTGCGGCTATCATGGGCTGAAATACAACGCGCAGGGCCGCTGCACCTTCATGCCCTCGCAGGAGACGATCAACCCCTCTGCGTGTGTACGTGCCTATCCTGTCGTCGAGCGCGATCGCTTCGTCTGGCTGTGGATGGGTGATCCGGCGCTAGCCGACCCGGGCCTGGTGCCGGATATGCACTGGAGCGATGATCCCGCTTGGGCCGGCGACGGTGACACCATTCACCTGAAATGTGACTATCGTCTGGTGGTCGACAACCTCATGGACCTGACGCATGAGACTTTTGTGCATGGCGCCAGCATTGGCAATGACGCAATCACGGAAGCGCCGTTTGACGTCACCCATGGTGAGAAGACCGCTACCGTAACGCGCTGGATGAAGGGAATTGCCGCGCCCCCGTTTTGGGCCAAGCAATTGCAAAAACCTGGTCCGGTGGACCGCTGGCAGATTATCCGTTTCGAGGCGCCGTGCACGATCAATATCGACGTCGGAGTGGCGCCCGCAGGAACCGGCGCGCCCGAAGGCGATCGATCGGCTGGCGTCAATGGTATTGTCCTCAACACCATCACGCCCGAAACGGAAACAAGCTGCCATTATTTCTGGGCCTTCGTGCGCAATTATCGCCTGAACGAACAGCGCCTGACCACCGAACTTCGCCAAGGCGTTTCCGGCATCTTCCGTGAGGACGAGGTCATTCTCGAGGCGCAGCAGCGCGCGATCGACGAAAATCCCGACCGGGTCTTCTATAACCTCAACATCGATGCCGGCGCGATGTGGGCCCGCCGCTTGATAGATCGCATGATCGAGGCCGAGAATCCGCACCACGGTCGTCAGGCCGCGGAGTAGGGCATGGTCGAGCGCGACAATGACCGTTCCGTCTCACAGACGGTACGCGCCCAGCTCAGCTTGCGCGATCTGATCCTGTCGGGCGACTTGCGGCCGGGCGAACGGATCTCCGAGTTGCAGGCCGTGGAGACGAGCGGTGCATCGCGTAGTCCGGTGCGAATGGCATTGGTTCGGCTGGAGGAGGAAGGACTTCTGGAAGCGATCCCTTCTGGCGGCTTCATGGTGAAGGCATTCTCCGAACGAGATGTGCTGGATTCGATCGAAGTGCGCGGCACCGTGGAAGGTCTGGCCGCGCGTTTTGCTGCCGAGCGCGGTGTTTCGTCGCGCGATCTTGAGCCTCTAAAGGGATGTCTTGACGAGATCGACAGCCTGGTGCGGCAGGACCCAATTTCCGTCGAGGCTTTCTCCTCCTACGTCGCGCTCAATGCGCGTTTTCATGCGCTGTTGACCGAATTGTCGCGCAGTCCGCCCTTGATCCGGCAGGTTGATCGCGCGTCGGCGCTACCATTCGCCTCGCCCAGCGGCTTTGTGATGACCCAATCGACACTACCGGATGCGCGCCACACACTATTGATTGCGCAAGATCAACACCGCGTCGTGGTCGATGCAATCGAAAACCGCGAAGGCGCGCGCGCCGAGGCAATCATGCGCGAGCACGCTCGAGTGGCGGCGCGCAATCTCCGCTTGGTGCTCAGGAATAAGACGCATTCTGACCTGCTGCCTGGACTGGCGCTTATCAGGATGGCAGGCGATTAAGGGAAATCTTCATGCGCTTCATTGAAAGCTGGACATCGGCAACGCTCGTCGCGACGCGCGATCGGACACCTTCGATCCGCGAGTTTCTGATCAAACCAGAAAATTTTGATGGCACGGCCTATCCGGTCGGCAGCCATATCAATATTGCCGTCACTATCGATGGGCGCCCGGAGACGAGATCCTATTCCTTGGTTGGCGAAGCCGACCCGGCCGGCTATCGCATCGCCGTGCGGCGCGCGGAGGACTCCCGCGGCGGCTCGCAGTACATGTGGTCGCTCGCGCCGGGCGCTCGGTTGACAATTACGTCGCCCGCCTCGCTGCTGCCGATTGACTGGGCACGCCGGCACTATTGCCTGATTGCGGGCGGCATTGGTATTACGCCGCTGATCGGGGCGGCTCAGGCGCTGGCACGCTGCAATGCCGACTTCACTCTGCATTATGCTGTGTCTTCCCGTGAGCAAGCCGTCTATTTGGACGTTCTCGCCCCTTTGCTGAACGAGCGGCTTATTGTCCATGCAGGCAGCGAAGGGCGCAGGCTCGATTTCGATGGCTTGTTCGCCTCGCTGCCGCCCGATGCCTTGACCCTCTTGTGCGGTCCGATCCGGATGCTCGATGCCGCCCGCCGGGCCTGGACCGGTGCAGGTCGCGGACTATCCGACCTACGCTACGAGACCTTTGGCTCGAGCGGCTCACTGCCGACCGAAGGTTTCCGGGTGCGCCTTGCAGATCGGTCTCTTGAGATCGAGATTCCGCGCAATCGCTCGTTGCTGGACGTGCTCAATGAGGCTGGGTACGAAGTGATTTCGGATTGCCGGCGCGGCGAGTGCGGCGTCTGCGCCATCGATCTCGTCGAAATCGACGGTGATCTCGACCACCGCGACGTTTTCTTCAGCGAGCAGCAAAAGCACGGGAACGAAAAGATCTGTGCATGTGTCTCTCGCGCTCGCGGCACCATTACAGTCGATATACTACACCGCCCGGACGCTCCATAGATTCGCTGCAGCACGTTTTTCGGGCAGCAGGTTCTGGCCGAGAACTCGGCAACTAACGCATGTTCCACGGTAGGCTCCGTTATCATGGAACAGTGCGTGCATGATTACCGGGTGAAGACGGTCGGCAGCTCCTGTCTTTGTCCTCGGCAACACGCAGTCCGAATACGAAATGGACTCCGAAACCTTTGTTTTTCGGTGGCGTCCATTCTCGCAGTAGGACTTTGGCGGGCTTCGGCGCTTATACACGGTCGCTCTTGAGAGACGCCAAAGAAACCAATTACTACTTCGATGCGGAATCACGTGAGGATTTGCATCGATTTTATTTCAGAGCGCGATATCTGTCGGGCGGCCAGCTCTCCTGTTCATTCTGCCGCCGCTGTCTGTTTGAGAACAAAGATGCCCGGAACCTGACAGCGGGTTAGGTCCACTGCACAGTGACGCTGGCGTCCATGTGGGTTTTTCTCGCGTTAGGCACAAAGCGCACCACATTTCGCAAGCGGCACGGGTATTGCTGAACGGCGCGCGAGGAGCTGCCGCCGTCAGACCGGTCGGAGCGGCCCTGTCACAGGAGTTTCCGATGAGGTTTGCGATGCCGCAGTTGCTCGCAGAAACGACGCGAATCAATGTGGTGGCCCTCACGAGATTGCGCATGCCGGACGATATGCGTGCCATCTTGCCGAAGCCGTTGAGACGGTCCGAGAACGCGTTGAGCGTTAACGCAAGCACCAGGTTCGATAGCCAAGGCACGCAAATCGAAACATTCCAGGCGTTCCGCTCGAGCGTCAGCATTCGCCCGATTGACATTCTTGAGAATGCTCCTGTGGCTCCAGAAATCCACCTCACGACTGCGGCGAATTGGGCTTCAGGCGTCGTGAATGGCGTGGAGACCCGCAAGCCGTCGTCGTTCACGATGTTGTCGATCCCCAGGCGCATCGTGGCGCGAAAAGGTGAAGCAAACACAACCAATGCGGTCGCCATCCTGCAAGCGATGCAGCCGAAGCTAGGCACGGCGCCCAGTTCTTGGGGCCTGGATCCGATCAAAACGCGATGCGCGCGAGAGTCCTCGGCGGGCCGGGCGTGCAAGCGACCGCCGCGCGGGCATGGCGACGTGCTCTCACTGGTGGGCTGACGCACATGGATGTCCTTTCGCCGGAGATCTGGCAATCCGTTGCGCTCACGGTCGAGCTTGCCTGCGTGACGACAATGATCCTGCTGGTGATTGGCGCGCCGCTCGCGTGGTGGCTTGCACGGTCAAAGACGGTTTTGAGCGAGGCGGTCGCGACAATGATCGCACTGCCGCTTGTGCTGCCGCCGACGGCGCTCGGTTTCTGCGTCCTCATCCTGCTCGGCCCGAACGGACCCGGCGGGCTTCTCGCCTCTTTCTGGGGCGAGCACACACTCGCATTTACCTTTGCGGGGATCGTGGTGGGGTCGGTCCTCTCGGCGCTCCCTTTGGTGGTGCAGCCGATCCATAGCGCCTTTGTTGCAATGGGCGACCGCCCGCAGCAAGTGGCGGCAAGTCAGCGCGCTTTTCCGTTGTACGTTCCTGGGCGCACCAAGGTGCTGTCAGCCTACGCAACCAAACGCGTGCCGGGCGCAGTGGTTGCAATCGCCAGAGACGGCAAGCTGATTCACTACAAGGCGTATGGACAGCTCGATCCTGAAAAAGGAACGTCGATGCGGCTCGATGCGATATTCGCGCTCGCATCTATGACCAAACCGATGGTGGCGGTTGCCGGCCTCACCCTCACGGAACAAGGTCGCCTGCCTCTGCGGGCCAAACTGACGGATTACTATCCCGAATTTGCAAAGATGAAGGTGGGAGTGCCGCAGCCTGACGGCTCATTGAAATACGAAGCGCAGAGTTCTCCGATTTACGTCCACGATCTGTATCGCCACACATCAGGGCTCACCTATGGTGCGCCACCGGATAGCGCAGATCAGGTGGCGCGTCTCTATCCGGATTTCGCAGCTCCGCCGGTCAAGGGCGATAAGCGGGCTTTCATCGAAGCCATTACCAAGCTGCCGCTGGCGCACCAACCGGGCACGGAGTTCGAATACGGCTTCTCGACCGACGTGCTTGGAGCTGTCGTGGAGCAGGTTAGCGAGCAGCCGTTGGGCGAGTATCTTTCCAGCAACGTGTGGAAGCCGATCGGAATGCTGGATGCCACTTTTCATTTGTCGGCATCGCAACGCAAGCGGTTGGCGCGTCCATTTAGAGACGACCCGCTGACCGGAAAGCCACAAAGCATCGAGCTCCTCGAAAGTCAGACGAGGTTTGACTGCGGGGGAGCCTGTGCATTCGCGACAGTTGGTGACTACGTGCGCTTTGGGCAAATGCTGCTAAACGGCGGGGAGCTCGATGGGCGGCGGATCCTCGGTCCGAAGACTGTGCATCACATGATCTCCAACCACCTTGGGCCAGAGATCAAAAATAAGGTCGCTCATGTGGAGCCGCACCGCGCCGGCTTTGGGTTCGGGCTCGGAGTGGCTGTGCGCATAAGCGAGGGTCTCTCGGCCGTTCCAGGCAGTCCAGGTGAGTTCACCTGGACCGGCGCTTACGGAACACAATTTTTCTGTGATCCGAAGGAGCGCTTGGTCGTGGTGGTCGGCACGGCCGCGCCCGGAGAGATCCGCAAGTATTACCGCGAACAGGTCCAAAATATCGTCTATGCCGGAATAGTTCGATAGTTTGCTGCCGTCGGAAATGCTCGATGAACAGCTTGGATGACTGGCAAATTATGCTTGCTGCTGCGGACAGGCATCAAACCTGAAAGGACAGCAAGGTCGTTTGCTGACCCGCGTCGGACGATCGGGCCCAGTGCTTGGAACGAGCCATTCTGATCGAAATCGGTGATCAGTACGGTGCCGCGAACTGCGACAATTATCGTGCCGGCCGGTGTGGCGGCCGTACTTGAAGAGCGAGTATGACGCCGTCGCCGCCAGGAGCGAGCCATTGTGATGCATTGTTGGAGTTCTCACATCGACGGTCCAAACCGGACACCATAAGCACGACAAGTGGTCAGTTGCGCAGCTTGCGCGTAGCTCGCCAATCCTGCTGCAGATCCACAAGCGACGGCTTGGTATCCGTCAGATGTTTGCTGTGCAATGGCCTATTTCTTGCTGCTGAACGTCAGCATCGTTACGGCTGACGCGTCACTTGGAAGGGCTCATGGGCGGGATAGAGGAAACCTTCTACAGCGTGATCAGACGTCAGGGTATCACGCGTCGCAGTTTCCACAAGTTCTGCAGTTTGACGGCCGCGAGCTTCGGACTCGGTCCGCTCGCAGCAAGCAGTATCGCCAATGCCCTCGAGACCAAACCGCGTATACCCGTCATTTGGCTGCACGGGCTCGAGTGTACCTGCTGCTCCGAAAGCTTCATCCGCTCAGCGCATCCGTTGATCAAAGACGTGCTGTTGTCGATGATTTCGCTCGACTACGACGATATGATCATGGCCGCGGCTGGTCACCAGGCCGAAGCCGTCCTGCAGGAAAACCGTGCCAGGTACAAAGGCAAGTATGTGCTTGCCGTCGAAGGCAACCCGCCGCTGAACGAGGGAGGCATGTTCTGCATTGACGGCGGCAAGCCGTTCGTTGAGAGGCTCAGGTGGATGGCGGAAGCGTCCATGGCGGTCATTGCCTGGGGGACCTGCGCATCCTGGGGCTGCGCGCAAGCGGCCAGGCCCAATCCGACCGGTACTGTGCCTATCGACAAGGTGATCTCCAACAAGCCGATCGTCAAGGTTCCCGGGTGTCCCCCCATCGCAGAGGTCATGACCGGCCTCGTGACCTTCATATCCACGTTCGGAAGGCTTCCTGAACTCGATCGCCAAGGGCGCCCAAGGATGTTTTATTCCCAGCGCATCCACGACAAGTGCTATCGGCGTTCGCATTTCGACGCCGGCCAATTTGTCGAGGAGTGGGACGATGAGTGCGCCCGCAAGGGCTACTGCCTGTACAAGATGGGCTGCAAGGGGCCGACCACCTACAATGCCTGTTCGACGCTTCGCTGGAATGGGGGCGTTTCATTCCCTATTCAATCCGGCCACGGTTGCCTCGGTTGCTCCGAAGACGGCTTTTGGGACAAAGGTTCGTTCTACGACCGGCTCACGGCCATCCAGCAGTTCGGCATCGAGAAGAACGCCGATCAGATCGGGATGGCCGCTGCCGGCGCGGTTGGGTTGACCGTAGCCGCACATGCGGCGGTCACGGCGGTGAAGCGATTGACCCGCAAGCCGGATCGCGCAGCTCATAAAAATAAGCCAACTTGAGGGGAGGACGACGGTGGCCGTCCAGACACCGAATGGGTTCAACCTCGATCGGTCCGGCAAGCGAATTGTGATCGACCCGCTGACCCGGATCGAGGGCCACCTGCGCGTCGAAGCCAACCTCGATTCGAACAACGTGATCCGCAACGCGGTCTCGAGCGGGACGATGTGGCGTGGCATCGAAGTCATCCTGCGCGGGCGAGATCCGCGCGACGCCTGGGCGTTCACCGAGCGGATTTGCGGTGTCTGCACCGGCACCCATGCGCTCGCCTCCGTGCGCGCCGTTGAAAATGCGCTTGGGATCGCCATTCCGGAGAATGCCAACTCGATCCGCAACATCATGCAGCTGTGCCTGCTTGTGCATGATCATCTCGTGCATTTCTATCACCTGCACGCGCTGGATTGGGTCGACGTGGTTTCCGCGCTCAAGGCTGATCCCAGGTCCACCTCGGCGCTGGCGCAGTCCATCTCGCCCTGGCCGCTGTCGTCTCCTGGCTATTTCAAGGATTTGCAGATCAGGCTCACCAAGTTCTTCGGGTCAGGGCAACTCGGTCCGTTCAAGAACGGCTATTGGGGGCATCCGGCTTACAAGCTGCCGCCGGAAATGAACCTGATGGCCGTGGCGCATTATCTGGAAGCGCTCGACTTCCAGAAGGAGATCGTCAAGATCCAAGCCATCTATGGGGGCAAGAATCCGCATCCGAACTGGCTGGTCGGCGGCGTGGCCTGCGCGATCAACATCGACGGAAATGGTGCGGTTGGCGCGATCAATATGGAGCGGCTTAACCTGGTGTCCTCGGTCATCGACCGTTCGATCGAGTTTGTCGAGCAGGTCTATCTGCCCGACATCGCAGCGATCGGCTCGTTCTATAAGGACTGGCTGCATGGCGGCGGGCTTTCTAGCAAAAGCGTGATGTCCTATGGCGACATCCCCGAAAACGCTAACGACTGTTCCGCGAAAAGTCTCAAGCTGCCGCGCGGCGTCATTCTTGGCGGCAATCTTGAGGAGATTTTGCCGATCGACCATGGCGATCCCGAGCAGATCCAGGAATTCGTCGCGCATTCATGGTATAAATACCCTAGCGAGTTCAGCGGCCTGCATCCCTGGGATGGCGTCACCGAACCGAATTTTGAGCTAGGGGCAAAGGTCAAAGGCAGCAGAACAGATATCAAGGAACTCGACGAAGACGGCAGGTATTCCTGGATCAAAGCGCCGCGCTGGCGCGGCCACGCCGTCGAGGTCGGGCCATTGGCGCGATACATCATCGGTTATGCGCAAGGCAAAGCCGAATTCAAGGAGCCGGCCGAGAGACTGCTCAAGGGGCTCAATCTTCCCTTGACCGCGCTGTTTTCGACGCTTGGCCGTACCGCGACGCGGGCACTCGAATGCCAGTGGGCGGCGCATCAGATGCGCTATTTCCAGGACAAGCTGGTCGTCCATATCAAGCAAGGCAATAGCGCAACTGCCGACGTCAGCAACTGGAAGCCGGAAGGCTGGCCTAATGAGGCCAGGGGCTACGGTTTCACTGAAGCGCCGCGCGGTGCGCTTGGCCACTGGATCAAGATCAAGAACACCAAGATCGACAATTACCAATGTGTCGTGCCGACGACGTGGAACGGGTCTCCTCGCGACCCCAAGGGCAATATTGGCGCTTTTGAAGCCTCCCTTATCGGTACCCCGGTCGTCGATCCGCAGCGGCCCTTGGAGATCTTGCGCACGATCCATTCCTTTGATCCGTGCTTGGCGTGCTCGACCCACGTGATCAGTCCCTACGGCCAAGAAATCGCTTCAATCAATGTTCGTTAGGTCCATACTGGACAAGGCTCCGAAAGCCGTTGCGGTCGTCGATGCAGCGCCGACTGTTCACGGGGCCGCCTACGTTTATGAAGCGCCGGTGCGACTGTGGCACGCGGGCAATGCGGTGGCCATTCTGGTGCTGGGCATAACCGGTTATCTCATTGGAACTGGGACACCGGCAATGCCGGGGGAGGCTAGCGACAATTTCCTGTTCGGCTATATCCGCTTTGCGCATTTCTTGGCGGGATATGTGCTCGGCGTCGGATTTATGCTGCGCATCTACTGGGCCTTGATGGGAAACCCGCATGCCATGCAGATCTTTTGCGTGCCGCTCTGGCGCAGATGCTTTTGGCGCGAAGTGTACGACGAAATGCGCTGGTACGCCTTCCTGGCAGCTGAGCCCGAAAGGCACGTCGGGCACAATCGGTTGGCTCAGCTCGCGATGTTCTTCATGTTCACGCAGACCACCACGTTCATGATCGTCACAGGCTTTGCACTTTACGGGCAGGGCACCGATCGTGACAGCTGGCAGTACAAGCTGTTCGACTGGGTATTCGCGATCTGGCCGAACGGTCAAGACGTCCGTACCTGGCATCATCTCGGCCTGTGGGTGATCGTGACCTTTGCGATGGTCCACATTTATGCGGTGATCCGGGAAGACATCATGTCGGGCCGGAGCATCTCCTCGATGATTTCGGGTCAGCGTCAGTTTCGCAATTGACTAGGAGGCGGATGCTGAGTCCGGAGAACAAGAAAAGGATCCTGGTGCTCGGCATCGGCAATATCCTGTGGGCCGATGAGGGATTCGGCGTGCGGGTGGTAGAGGAGTTTTATCGTCGCTACACCATCGATGACAACGTCTCCATCCTCGATGGTGGCACGCAGGGGCTCTATCTCGTCGGTTTTCTCGAGCAGGCCGATTGCCTGATCGTGTTCGATGCCGTCGATTATGGACTTTCGCCCGGACAGTTGAAGCTCGTGCGAGATGACGAAGTGCCGAAATTTGCCGCTGCCAAGAAGCTGAGCCTGCATCAGACCGGCTTTCAGGAGGTCTTGAATGCAGCCGACCTGCTTGGTCGCTGCCCGCGAGAGATCGCTCTGATCGGCTGTCAGCCGCTGGACATGGAGCATTGGGGCGGTTCGCTGACTGCACCGGTGCGTGTTCAGATCACGCCTGCGATCGAACTGGCCTGCAACCTGCTGGCCCAGTGGGGCGCACCGGCAAGACCGCGGGCCGCCCCGCTGCCTGCATCAGAACGGCTGTTGGGGAACAATATCGACCATGTCAATTATGAAAGGGCGCAGCCGATCTAGCGGCCGCGGTTATCCATGTGCCTTGGCTTACCAATGACGATTGTTGAGACCGACGGCGTCACGGCGCTATGCGAGTATGGCGGTGAAAAGCGACGTGTCTCGGTCATGCTGCTCTCCGGCGCGATGGTCGGCGCCAAGGTGCTCGTCCATATCGAGACAGCGGTGCGGCCCTTGGAGGAGGATGAAGCAAGGCGAATCTCGGAAGCACTCGACGGGCTCGAGGCTAGTCTCAACGGCGAGGACTGCGATCGCTTCTTTGCGGACTTGATTGGTCATGAGCCGCAATTGCCCGACCATCTACGCTAGCGGGGTGCCGAGCGCGGACATCGTGTTGCCGGCCCCTGCTCACGAACCGATTTGCAATCGTAGGCAACTTTTACAGAGAAAATGTAAAGCGCTTACAGCCGCTGCTCCGGTCGGGAATGCGATCACAGCGAGACGATGATTGGCATGTGCCTTGCTAAGACCTCGCCGAGAAGAACCAGAAAATTATCAGAAAGGCGTCTGATGAAGTTCCAGCCGGCTCAGCATGATCTGGCGCGGCCTGGTCTGTCCGAGGTTGAGAGAGCGGGCGGCGATGCTCATCTGGCCGGGCAGGATCCCGGGAAGAAAGGCGTGGAGCTGCCGTCGGCAGCGGGCCCCTTATATTCACGCTGGGCGATCCACGTCGCAACCGCGCTTTCTGAACAGACCAAGGCGCTCCGGCGGCCCGTGCAACAGGTCGTAACCGCGCGCAGCGCCGGTGGCGAACCGGGCGGGCGGCTCGGCCTGCATGGCCCGCCGAGGCCGACCGAATGCCCTCAGCGCGCTACACTGCGCCTGGTCGGTGAGAGTCAGGTCCGCTTGGACAAGATCGCCCCCATGTCGGCATCGATCGTACGACCACAAGCCGGTAGCGCCTGGATCGCCAACAGCATTGCCATTCGGCACGTTCACCGGAACGTCGGGTCATGAAAACGGCGGCCCGCAACGGAGACGAAATCCCTGCGTCGCCGATGAGCGAGTTTCCTGTGGATGCGGATAGTCTCGACGTCATCCATAGCGGGCCCGCGGCTGTGGGGGCGCTCGCCGAGCGCGCTTGGCGCGATGGCGGCGAGCTTGCAAGAAACTGTCCAAATGCCATCGCCCTGTTATCGAACGCCGCTGCTGCCGCTCGCGGCCAGAAGAGCAACGCACGCGCGCAACTGTATGGGCTCGCGGATCTCAGTGATCCCGAGCGCAAGCTGATTGCCGAAGTGCTTGGGGAAGGCGAGGTCGCCGGCTTCGTTGCGCTACCAGATGGCTCTCTGGCCGAAATCCAGGAGTCCGTGCTTGCGGGAATCTGGCGCGTGCGCATAGGGACGGAACCGGCGCACGAATACGTTGAGATCGGGGCGATCCCGCAGATCGTGCGACGCGCCGCAACAGACCTGACGTCGACCAATCTGGTGATCGGTGCGGCGCCGGACGGCGCAATGAACGTGTTGCCGGTGCTCGCCGAAATACGCGAGAGGGCCCGCGTCTGGCGGCATGGCATGCGCGCGCATGTCATCAATCTGACACTGCTGCCGATGAACGCCGTTGATCTGGCGTTTCTGCAGCAAGGCCTGGGCAACGGTCCGGTCCAACTTATCTTCCGCGGCTACGGCACATGCCGAGTGCAGGCGACCGGGATCCGGAACGTCTGGTCGGTGCAGTTTTTCAACTCTATTGACACCATCATCCTCGACACGCTGGAGGTCGGCGGCACGCCGATTGTTGCGTTGGCTGCCGACGAGGATTTCGAGGATTCTGCCGAACGTCTGCAGGAAATCATGAAGGCCTACGTCTCATGAAGAGCTTGGAGACTGTTTGGCGTCCGGTCGGTTCTCACAGCCGGCGCGCGCGCAATGTGGCCTTGGCTGAATCGTGCGCAACCACCGGAGAACGATGGCGACGCAGACTGCTGCGCGAGCGCGTTGCGCGCGAAAAACTAAAAGCTGCTTCGGCTTTCGTGCGTCCAAGGCCGGCTTTGCGTCGGCTGAAGGTGATGCTTGAGCGTGGACAGGACTTTCGCAGGCGCAAGAACGCCGAGCTGTCGGCGTCCGACGAGATGCTCGTAGCAGCCTGTTGGGATATCGCCGGTCGAGCCATGCGCCCGCGATCGGTCTTGAACGATCCATGTCCAGGGTCGACGCGATCGGGTTTCGCACGCGCGGAAGGCAGGGGCGATAGCGTAATGGGCGCGCCTTGGGCCATGAAGGTGGCCGTCTGCCTGGGCAACGGCACCTGCTCACGGCATGCTGGGCAGAGGTCGAACCTGCGCTCAGTTCGATCCGGCGACGTTGAACTTGTTTTCAGCGAAATCGCGCCATTGAGCTCGAGCACCTGTTGCTTCCTGCTCTCGGCGAGTTCCGCAGGCGAAGACATGGGTGGCGCCATTGCCGAAGTAGCGGTCCCTGCCATGGTGTGGCCGGACGACCGCCGAACGCAACGTCATTTCCAAGCATCACATCTTCGTTTGATCAATCGCCGGCATTTCTTGCGCGAGATGATGGCGGACCGGTGCGCATGAGCCTTATCGCCCGCAACAAAATCGATGTTACCATATTGCTTGCTGCCGACGTCATCGCCGAGGTCGAGATCCTGCCGCGAGCCAGGCCGCCGCTGGCGCGGCTGTTCGCCGGCAAACCGCCATCGTCGTTGCTCAATGCGCTGCCGCAGCTCTTCACCTTATGTGCCGCTGCGCAGCAGGTCGCATTGCTGTCCGCGATCGAAGCGGCGCGTGACGAAGAGATCATCCTCGCGACAAAACAGCGTCGTATGATCCTGGTCGTTGCCGAACGCATCTCAGAATTGCTGCGGGCTCTCTTTGTCGCGCATCCCACGCCGAACGCCAGTGCGGCGGCGATCCGGTCCCTTATACGGGCATTGTCCATGCTTGTCGGCAGCGCCCGGCCAGCTCGCGGCTCTGCTCGACGCGAAGCGATAGCTCAGATTGTTGCTGCGCTCACTGCACTTGGCATGCCGAATGAAGATGGCGTGCCAAGGCCCGGTAGCCCGTCCGCGCTTTGCATTGCAGCGCTTGACGAGGTCGACTTGAAGTCCATCCGGATCGCGCACTCGTTCCTGTCCGTCGCCGACGACCGCAACATCGTTGAACGGCTGCTCGGCGATGACCCGACATTTTGCCATTGTCCCGACCTTGGGGGGCGTGCGCCCGAGACAGGTCCATGGGCGCGCCAAATGACGCGTGAGCGGCTCTGGCTGGGGCGATCCGGTCCGGTTGAGCGGCTGAAGGCCAGAATTGCAGAGATCGTTCGGCTATGCGATTGGCTCAAGTCCGGTGCTCATATCGACGCAGCGGAGCCTGGGATCATCGAAAGCTACAGGTTAGGTCCTCGACGTGCGGCGGCCGCGGTCGAATGCGCCAGGGGTCGGCTCTATCACGCGGTTGAGCTTGATCCTCAGGGCCAGATATTCCGCTTCGAATTTCTTGCTCCGACGGAATGGAATTTCCATAGACGAGGACCGCTTGTCCGTAACCTGCAGGGCGCTGTGCTGACGGCGAGACGGCATCAGAAAGCGGTTCGTGCGGTGATCGAATCGCTTGATCCCTGCGTCGGATTCACGCTCAAGTTTCGCAAAAGTTGACGATGCATGAAATGGCGCTTTGTCAGAGCATCATCGAAATCGTCGAGGAAGAAGCGCATCGCCGATCGTTTTCGCTGGTGCGGAGCATCTGTCTGGAGATCGGGGCCTTGAGCCATGTCGCGCCGCAAGCGCTCAGGTTCTGCTTTGGTGTCGTGGCAACGCGGACCATTGCCGAGGGCGCGGCTCTTAGAATCATCGAACGCCCCGGCGAGGCCTGGTGCATGACCTGTTCGAAGAGCGTCGAGATTGCACGGCGCGGTGAAAGCTGTCCTAGTTGCGGCAGCTACCAGTTGCAGGTCACCGCGGGCGAAGAGATGCGAGTGAAAGAACTGGAGATCGATTGATGTGTGGCGTATGCGGCTGCAGCGAAGGGACTCCTTCGACCGAGCCCTCCGAAGCTCATAATGCGCAAGGCCGCGCTCGCGACTATCCTCATGTGCAGGACGATTGCGATCGCCATGAGGCGCATCTGCATGACGACCAGGACCTGCAGCGTTCAAACCATGCTCGCCACAGCCATGATCACGATCATCATCCTGGCCGTCGGAGGGCGGATGGTGGGCAAGCGATTCTGGACTGCAGCGCCGGCCCGGCTGGCTTGAAGGTCGCGGACATGCGCCGCGAGCGGGTCGTTCAGATCGAGCGCGACATCTTTAGCAAGAATAGCAGGATCGCGGCGGATAACCGCGCGCTATTCGTGGCCGATGAACTCCTCGTGTTCAATCTCGTGTCCAGTCCCGGTGCAGGCAAAACTTCGCTATTGGTCCGCGCCGTGTCCGAGCTCAAGCGCAGCCGTCCGATCGGGGTGATCGAAGGCGACCAGCAGACCTCGAACGATGCCGAACGCATTCGCGCGACCGGCGTGCCAGCCATTCAAGTCAATACCGGAAAGGGTTGTCATCTTGATGCTGCTATGATTGGCGAGGCTTATCGCCGCCTGCCGCCGCTCATTGGCGGTATCCTCTTCATCGAGAACGTCGGTAACCTGGTCTGTCCCGCGGCCTTCGATCTTGGCGAGGCCTGCAAGATCGTGGTGTTGTCGACCACTGAAGGTGAAGACAAGCCGCTCAAATATCCGGATACATTTGGCGCTTCTTCACTCATGCTGATCAACAAGGTTGATCTGGCGCCGCTGCTTGAATTCGATTTGGGCAAGACCGTCGAATATGCAAGACGCGTCAATCCAAAGATCGAAGTACTCACGGTTTCGGCGCGGACCGGCGAGGGTTTTGGCGGGCTCTACGCCTGGATCGATAAGCAGGCCGCGCATCACAGGCGCGCCTTGGAGGACACGAGGCGATGAGCGCCACCACCTGCGACCGAACACGGCTGCGCGTGCGCGTGAGCGGGGCCGTGCAAGGGGTCGGCTTTCGCCCCTACGTTTATGGCCTCGCCACGCGGTACGGATTAGCGGGGTTTGTCGTCAACAGCTCCGAGGGCGTCACTATCGAAGTCGAGGGTCGCCGCGCGCCCGAGTTTGTCGCCGCATTGCCGCTCGAACTGCCTCCACTGGCACACATCGACCACATCTGCGTTCAGCAGACTGGGGCGCTCGCGGCAAAAGGCTTTTCGATCGGCACGAGCGAGGGTGGCAAGTTATCAGCGCGGATCGTCGCCGATGCCGCGACGTGCCAGCAATGCCTCAGTGAGCTGTTCGATCCCGAAAATCGCCATTACCTTTATCCGTTCGTCAGCTGTTCCCATTGCGGCCCGCGCTATACGATCGCCGAACAGCTTCCGTATGATCGCCACAACACGGTCATGAAAGCTTTCAGGCTGTGCGCTGCCTGCGCGGCCGAATATGCCGATCCAGCGAGCCGCAGGTTTCATGCGGAGGCGATCGCGTGTCAGATATGCGGTCCTCGGCTCAGCCATGGGATCAATGCCATTGTCGCGGCGATCGCCGGCGGCCAAATCGTAGCCATCAAGGGGCTCGGCGGATATCAACTGCTCTGCGATGCACGCAACCAGGACGTCGTGCAGCGATTGCGCAGCAGAAAGCACCGCCTTCAAAAGCCGTTCGCGGTCATGGTCGGTTCCACAGAGCTGGTCAACGAAATCGCAGAAGCGAATGGGGCCGAGCTTGCGCTGCTTGAATCCGTAGCACGTCCCGTTGTCCTTCTGCCTTCGCGCAATAATCTGGCGCCCGCCATAGCTCCTGGCTTATCGCGCATTGGTGTCATGCTGCCGGTCGTGCCACTGCATCACCTCATCTTTCACGCGCTTCGTTCGACGGGAGCGTGGCTTGAGGGGGCGTGCCCGGTCATCGTCGCAACCAGCGCCAATTCTTGCGGCGAACCGCTCCTGATCGACAATGCGCAGGCGCTGTGGCGGCTCGAAGGGATTGCAGACCTAGTCGTAACCCATGATCGCGATATCCTGACACGTGCCGATGACTCCTTGCTGTCGGTGGTTGCCGGCCGGACCCAATTCGTACGCCGCGCACGTGGCTACGTCCCCGAACCGATCCGGCTTGCGAGGTCTGTGCCGGTCGTGCTCGCCGTCGGTGGCGCGCTGAAATCGACCGTCACCATCACGCGGGACAACGAAGCCTTCGTCTCCCAGCATATAGGCGATCTCGATACCGCCGAAGGCATCCGTGTGTTCGAGGAGACGATCCGCCACCTCGCATCGACCCTTGATGTGGAGCCTGTCGTCATTGCCCATGATCTGCATCCCAATATGGCATCGACCCGCTTTGCGGAAGCAAGCAGCCGGGCCCTTGTCGCCGTCCAGCATCACCACGCCCACGCTGGCGCCGTCATTGCTGAGCACGGCCATGCCGGACCGGCGCTTGCCCTGGTGCTCGACGGCCATGGCTTCGGTTCCGACGGCGGTAACTGGGGTGGCGAGCTGTTGCTGTGCGAAGGAACAAGGTGTCGACGCATCGGGCATCTCGCGCCTTTGCAAATGCCTGGTGGAGAGCGGGCGGCGCGCGAGCCGTGGCGTATGGCAAGCGCAATATTGCAGGCGCTCGGCCGGGGTAACGAAATCGGGCCTCGCTTTGCTGCGCAGCGGCAGGCTGAGCGCATGTCGGTATTGCTCGATCAGCCGGGCGGGGCCACCACGACCAGCGCGGGCCGGTTGTTCGATGCCGCGGCAGCGCTGCTGGGAATCGCATGTGTGCAGAGCTATGAGGGCGAAGCCGCGATGAAGCTCGAGGCGCTGGTGCGGCGGACTGCGATTTTCGATGCCGGCTGGACCATCGACGGCGGCGTGCTATCGCTTCGACCGTTATTTGCGCGGTTGATTGCAGACGACATCGACGCGGCGGACGGAGCCGGGCTGTTTCATGGCACCTTTGCCGCCGCTTGCATTGACTGGGTCAGCCGCTCTGCACGGACAACCGGCGTCAATACCATCGTTCTAAGCGGCGGCTGCTTTCTGAACGCGGTGCTGGCGGATGAAATTGAGCGCGGTTGCCGCAGCGCAGGCCTCACCCCGCTGGTGCCAAGGCAGCTGCCGCCCAACGATGGAGGTTTGAGCCTCGGCCAGGCGTGGATTGCCGCTCTGCAGATTATTGAACGGTCTTCAGCCCTGGAAGGAGTAGCCTGATATGTGTCTTTCGGTCCCGGCAAAGGTATCAAAAATTCTTCCCGACGATATGGCGATCGTGTCCATCGATGGGGTCAGCCTGGAAATATCGATTGCTCTCATCGAAGAGCTCGACGTTGGCGACAGCGTTCTGGTGCATGTCGGTTATGCGCTCTCCAAGATCGACCCAGCAGAAGCCACGCGCACGTTGGAGCTCTTGCAGGAGCTCGGCAGTGCAGGGCAGGAACCCCGAACATGAAGTATGTCGACGAATTTCGTGACAAGACCATCGCACAGGGACTCGCGCGGGCAATTGGCGCCGAAGCCGGTGCGCGACGGGCTTACAGGTTCATGGAATTCTGCGGCGGACACACTCATGCGATCTCCCGCTACGGCCTCGAGGATTTGCTGCCCGCGAACATTCGTATGATCCACGGGCCCGGTTGTCCCGTCTGCGTTCTGCCCGCCAGCCGGATTGACATGGCAATCCGGCTCGTCGAGCGGCCGGAGGTCACTCTGTGCGTCTATGGCGACCTGATGCGCGTGCCGGGGTCGCAGGGGCAGTCCCTGATGCGAGCCAAAGCCCTCGGAGCAGACATTCGCATGGTCTATTCGACGCTCGACGCTATCCGGCTCGCCGAACAGGTGCCAAGCCGGGAGGTGGTCTTCTTTGCCATCGGATTTGAGACCACGACGCCGCCGACCGCGGTGATGATCCGGATTGCCGAAAAGAAGCGGCTGAGGGGCCTTAGCGTGTTCTGCAACCATGTGCTTACGCCCTCAGCGATGCACAGCATTCTCGAGAACCCGAAGATGCGCAATATCGGCGGGGTCGCAATCGACGGCTTCGTTGGTCCTGCACATGTCAGCACGATCATCGGTACGCAGCCCTACGAGCCCCTGGCGGAGCAATTCGGCAAGCCGATCGTGATCGCGGGATTTGAGCCACTCGACGTGATGCAGGCGATCCTGATGCTGGTACGCCAGGTAAACGAAGGCCGCTACGAGGTAGAGAACCAGTACAGCCGTGCGGTGACTCGCCAAGGCAACCGACGCGCCAAGGACGAGGTTTCGCAGGTATTCGAATTGCGTGAGCAGTTCGAATGGCGTGGGCTTGGGCTCGTCCCCAACAGTGGGCTGAAGTTGAAGCGGGCTTACGCGGGATTTGACGCCGAGGCGCGTTTTGCGATGCACGAGCTGCGTGTCGCCGACAATCCGGCATGCGAGTGCTGCGCGATCCTGCGCGGCGCCAAGCGGCCGGTCGATTGCAAGCTGTTTGGAACCGTCTGCACGCCAGAAACACCCGTCGGGTCCTGCATGGTTTCCTCGGAAGGCGCTTGTGCCGCGTATTGGACCTATGGCCGAGTTCGCGATGACCAGGTGAGGCGGATGTCATGAGCGCGAAGGCCTATCAAGGCAAGCTCGACGTCGACAACGGACGCGTTGATCTTTCCCACGGATCCGGAGGCCGTGCCATGGCGCAACTGATCTCCTGCATTTTTCACCAAGCCTTCGGTAATGAATGGCTTGCCCGCTGCAATGATCAGGCCGCGTTCGATGTTGCGGCAGGCAGGATGGTAATGACGACCGACGGCTATGTTGTTTCGCCGCTGTTCTTTCCCGGAGGCAATATCGGGTCACTGGCTGTGCACGGCACGATCAATGATGTCGTGATGGCCGGCGCACGTCCACTCTATCTATCGGCCAGCTTCATCATTGAAGAGGGGTTCCGGTTTTCGGATCTCAGGACGATTGCACAGTCGATGAGCGAGGCGGCGCGCGCTGCCGGCGTTTACATCATCACTGGAGACACCAAGGTCGTCGAGCGCGGCAAGGCGGACGGCCTGTTCATCTCTACGACGGGCATCGGGTTTCTGGCCGATGGCCTCGATCTCTCAGCCGACAAGGCAAGGATCGGGGACCGCGTGCTGATGTCCGGCAGCCTCGGCGACCATGGAGTGGCGATCATGTCAGCGCGCCAGAACGCTGCTCTTCAAGTTGAGATCATCTCGGATTCCGCATCGCTGCATGACTTGGTGGCTGTCATGATGACGGCCGGTGGGCGCGGCATCCGGGTGATGCGTGACCCCACGCGGGGCGGACTTGCCGCCGCTCTCAACGAGATTGCTCATCAATCGGGCCTCGGGTTTCGTCTGCAGGAAGCGGCCATTCCCATAAAGCCCGCCGTTGCGGCCGCCTGCGAGCTTCTTGGGCTTGATCCGATCCATGTCGCCAATGAGGGCAAGCTCGTTGCGATCGTCGCGCCTGATGTGGCCGACGCCGTGCTTGCAGCCATGAAGGCGCATCCACTCGGGTGCGATGCAGCCGATATTGGCGAGGCGGTCGCTGACGAACACGAATTTGTGCAAATGGCGACCAGTTTCGGCGGCGGACGAATTGTCGACTGGTTGTCGGGCGAACAATTGCCTCGGATCTGTTGAACACACCGCACCCGTTTGCGGCGAGCATGCGGGAATGGCGGTTAAGCTCAAAGAGCAGGTCATTCAATCCACTTCGCATCTGTGGGTTTGAAATCCTGCGTAGCTGGCGAAAGATCGCTGAATTTCTGCGCCATATACGCGCCTGGATCGCAATATCGCTGCGCTCTTCCGATTAAAAAGCCCCTCCAGGCAGGGAGTTTTCAAATGAAGGTCGGGGTCCCCAAGGAAATCAAGCCGCACGAATATCGCGTGGGCCTTACCCCTGGAGCCGTCCGCGAATACGTGGCAGCGCGCCACCGCGTGATGATCGAGACCAATGCCGGTGCTGGCATTGGTGCAACCGATGACGATTATCGCGCCGTCGGCGCAACGATCCTGGCTTCTGCAGGCGAGGTATTCGCATCGAGCGAGATGATCGTAAAGGTTAAGGAGCCTCAACCGTCCGAATGGAGCCAACTGCGGGAGGGCCAGATCCTCTTCACTTACCTGCATCTGGCGCCAGACCCGGAGCAGGCCAAGGGACTCCTCAAATCTGGGTGCACCGCGATCGCCTATGAGACCGTAACCGATGGTCATGGGGGCCTTCCACTGTTGGCACCGATGAGCGAGGTCGCGGGTCGGCTTGCGATCGAAGCGGCGGGTAGTGCGCTGAAGCGCAGTGCAGGCGGACGAGGGCTGCTAATCGGTGGAGTGCCCGGTGTTCAGCCGGCTCGGATCGTGGTGATCGGGGGCGGCGTCGTTGGCACGCACGCGGCACGCATGGCGGTCGGTTTGGGCGCCGAGGTCACCATCATCGACCGTTCGATACCCCGGCTCCGCGAGTTGGACGAGCTATTCGAAGGGCGCGTTCGTACCAGGTTTTCCACCATCGAATCCGTGGAGGAGGAAGTATTTGCGGCCGATGTGGTAATTGGTGCGGTGCTCGTTCCAGGAGCTAGCGCACCGAAGCTGGTCCGCCGGAGCATGCTGAGCTCAATGCGCAAGAGCGCGGTCATCGTGGATGTCGCTATCGATCAGGGCGGCTGCTTTGAGACATCGCATCCAACCACCCACGCCGATCCAACTTACGAGGTGGATGGCATCATCCATTATTGCGTGGCGAATATGCCCGGCGCTGTGCCGTTGACCTCGAGCCAGGCACTGAACAACGCCACTCTGCCATTTGGTTTGGCTTTGGCCAACAAGGGTTTTTCCGCCGTGCTCGAGAATCCGCACCTGCGCGCGGGCCTCAATGTCCATCGAGGCCGGCTCACTTACAAGGCGGTTGCCGAGAGCCTCGGGCTCCCCTTCTCTCCGATCGAACAGGCTGCGGCCTGATCCCAGAGGCCCCACACGGGCGTTTCCTCCCTGACTTGGGCCACCCTTCGGGGTGGCTTTTTTTTTGGCTCTATCAACCTGCAGAGCGCCGCGGGCATGTCCCTGGAACGCGGAGCGAAGGCCGACGCGTCATGGGAGACAAACTGTTCGTCCAATAGAGGGTATATGAACGCACGTCTGCGGGTAATCCGATAGGATTGGGTATTGCCTGCAACGGCTCGCCCGGTGGGGCCGCGATCATCAAACCGACTTTTATCTGCTATCTGCGCGATCAGTGCGACATTTTTGGTCGTGCTGTGGAGATGCGCATCGGATTGGTGACGACTGCACCGGCTCTTCATCGTAGCGCGCTGTCGCTAAATCCGCCGCCGTCCGTCAGCAGAACCGATATGATCGGCACTGGCGAACCTGACGCAGTAGCGGAGCACTCGGAGGGGACGGTGCCGATCTGTAGCTGCGCTACCGCGGCCATCTGAAAGATCAGCCGGTGGACGCGGTTGACCTCGTTGGTCGACTGCCGCCGGATCGACCATGGGCTCAAGCTAAGGCGTCCTGCCGTCATGCACATTGTCGCATTTGCGACAACCGTTGAGGCGGCGACAAGTGCTTTGGAAAATAACCGAGACAAATCAAGCCCAGGCTCTTTGGCATAAGACTTGAACGCAAGAAGCGGTCCCTCACTTTTGCTATGGAATCGCAGTGATGCCCTACAAGATAATCGCGTCCCAGTGCACTGTCTGCGGCGCGTGTGAGTTCGAATGTCCCAACGCCGCGATCAGCCTGAAGAACGACATATACGTGATCAATCCGGCCCAGTGCACCCAATGTGAGGGGCATTTTGAGGCGCCGCAATGCGCTGTCGTTTGCCCAGTGCCCAACACCTGCGTGCCGGCATAAGAGACTAGCCGATGAGTGGGGCTCCGGCACACATGATGAAGACACCAGCGAAGGCGGTGTCTATCTGGATCGGTCACCTGGTTTTCTCACTCGCTCGTCCCCCGTTGGCTGTGACTTGCGCGATCGGCTCGGAGGGGACGCAGGCGGACCGTCGTCGGCCGGAGTTGTTCGTGCGCGAGCGGAGGGGGCAATGGTAGCTGTACAAGAGACGGTCGAGCGCGTCCGGCGCATCGACGTCGACCAGTATCGATATGGGTTTGAGACGCTGATCGAGTCCGACAAGGCCCCGAAGGGGCTGTCGGAAGACACCGTCCGCTTCATCTCCGCAAAGAAGAACGAACCGGCCTGGATGCTGGAATGGCGCCTGGAGGCGTATCGCCGCTGGCTGACCATGACCGAGCCGACCTGGGCGCGCGTCGACTATCCGAAGATCGACTACCAGGACATCTACTACTACGCGGCGCCGAAGCCGAAGAAGACGCTGTCCTCGATCGACGAGATCGATCCGGAAATCCTCAAGACCTACGAGAAGCTCGGTATCCCCTTGCGCGAGGTCGCGATCCTCGAGGGCGTCGAGCCGCCGCCCGGTGGCGAGCAGACGCCGAACCGCAAGATCGCGGTCGACGCCGTGTTCGATTCGGTTTCTGTTGCGACCACCTTCCAGAAGGAGCTGAAGGCGGCCGGCGTGATCTTCATGCCGATCTCGGAGGCGATCCGCGAGCATCCCGAGCTGGTGCAGAAATATCTCGGCACCGTGGTGCCGACCTCGGACAATTACTTCGCGACATTGAATTCGGCTGTGTTCTCCGACGGCTCGTTCGTCTACGTGCCGCCGGGCGTGCGCTGCCCGATGGAGCTGTCGACCTATTTCCGCATCAACGAGCGCAACACCGGCCAGTTCGAGCGCACGCTGATCATCGCCGACAAGGGCTCCTACGTCTCCTATCTCGAGGGCTGCACCGCGCCGCAGCGCGACGAGAACCAGCTGCACGCCGCCGTGGTCGAGCTCGTCACGCTCGACGATGCCGAGATCAAATATTCGACGGTGCAGAACTGGTACCCGGGCAATTCGGAAGGCAAGGGCGGCATCTACAATTTCGTCACCAAGCGTGGCGACTGCCGTGGTCGCAATTCGAAGATCTCCTGGACCCAGGTCGAGACCGGTTCGGCGATCACCTGGAAATATCCGAGCTGCATCCTGCGCGGCGACAATTCGAGCGGCGAGTTCTACTCGATCGCGATCTCGAACGGCTTCCAGCAGGTCGACAGCGGCACCAAGATGATCCATCTCGGCAAGAACACGTCGAGCCGGATCATCTCCAAGGGCATCGCCGCCGGCAAGTCGCAGAACACCTATCGCGGCCTGGTCAGCGCGCACCGCAAGGCCACCGGCGCGCGCAACTACACCGCCTGCGACTCGCTTCTGATCGGCGACAAATGCGGCGCGCACACCGTGCCCTATGTCGAGGCCAAGAATTCCTCGGCGATACTCGAGCATGAAGCGACAACGTCGAAGATCTCAGAAGACATCCTGTTCTTTTGCGCGCAAAGAGGCTTGAGCGAGCAACACGCCATTGGCCTCGTGGTCAACGGTTTCGCGAAAGACGTGCTGCAAAAACTGCCGATGGAATTTGCGGTGGAGGCGCAGAAGTTGATCACGATCTCGCTCGAGGGATCCGTCGGATAATTAATCGTTCCGCGAGCCCTCCTGATCGCGGCGCGCGTTCCGGATCACGCATTTCAGGATCAGATCACAATGGCGCTACTTGAAGTCCGAGATTTGCATGCCGGTATCGAGGGCTGCGAAATTCTTCGCGGCCTCGATCTTACGGTCGATGTGGGTGAAGTGCATGCTATCATGGGGCCGAACGGCTCCGGAAAGTCTACGCTTAGCCACGTTATCTCCGGCAAACCCGGCTATCAGGTGATCGCTGGCCAAATCCTGTTCAAGGATGACGACCTGCTCGCGATGGAAGCAGACGAGCGCGCTGCCAAGGGCGTATTTCTTGCCTTCCAGTATCCGGTGGAAATCCCTGGCGTAACCACCATGAACTTCCTGCGCGCGGCGCTAAACGCCCAGCGCAAGGCGCGCGCACAAAAGGAATTCTCCACTCCCGATTTTACGAAACGAGTCCGCGAGGTCGCTAAGTCGCTCAACATCCCGCAAGGCATGCTCAAGCGCGGCCTCAATGTCGGATTTTCTGGCGGTGAGAAGAAGCGCAACGAGATTTTGCAGATGGCGCTGTTCGACCCGAGCCTGTGCATCCTGGACGAGATCGATTCCGGTCTCGACATCGATGCACTGCGGATTGTCGCGGGCGGCATCAACGCGTTGCGTTCGCCGCAACGAGCGATGATCGTGATCACCCACTATCGGCGGCTTCTCGACTACATCGTGCCGGACGTTGTCCACGTGATGTCGAAAGGGCGGGTAAGAAAGAGCGGCGGCAAGGAACTCGCACTGGAGCTTGAGGCTTCTGGCTACGCCCAATTCGAGGACGTGGCGTGACGGCTCAAAGGGTTTCCAGATGAATCAGGTTGTAGTCAAAGCCGCCGCTGGGCGCACAATGGACAATGTCTTCGCCGCGGCGCATGGACGGCTGCCTGGCTCTGGGCCCGTCGCTCATATCCGTGCAAGGGCATTTGAGGCCTACAAGTGCGCCGGCCTCCCGCATCGGCGCGTTGAGGCTTGGAAATACACCGATCTGCGCGCCCTGATTGGCGAGGTCCAGCCACTCGCTCCGCAACCGAATGCGGCTGCACTGGTGCACGCAAGGACGTCAGTTAAGCGAGCGGCAGTCGAGCAGGCGGTCAAGCTCGTCTTGGTGGATGGCATATTCGCCCCCGAGCTATCCGACGTAGGTAGGCTGGAAAATGGGGTCGATGTGCGGTCGCTCCGAGAGGTCCTGGAGAATTCCGCCGACAGCGCGATGGCCGGGCTGATACTCTCGACGACGATTGATGCGATGATTTCGCTCAACGCGGCAATGGCGACCGATGGCTTGGTGATTACGATCGCTGAGGGCAAAGCGGTAAAGCGTCCGATACAGATCGTTCACGTCGCGACCGGATCGTGGGCGTCCAACTTCACGCGTTCCTATCTGCATCTCGGCCAAGGCGCAGAAGCGGTCGTGCTGGAAAGCTTCGTCTCGAACGAAGGCGCGAGCGGCTATCAGACTAACGATGCGACAATCGCCCTGATTAGTGAGGAGGCGCGCTTTTCGCATATCCGACTGGCAGCCGATGCCGCTGACGCGGTGAATATCTCGTCGGGGATCATCGCGGTCGGCGCCAGGGCGAGGCTTGATCTCTTCGGCATGATCTGCGGCGGCTCGGTCAGTCGCTATCAGGGATTCATCACGCTAGCCGGCGAGGGATCCAAGCTCTCGGCGAACGGGGTCAATCTCATCAGGCACAAGCAGCACGTCGACACGACAATCGTCGTCGAGCACGCTGTGCCCCGCTGCGCCAGCCGGGAGAAGTTCCGTGCGGTTATAGATGATTGCGGCCATTCGGTGTTCCAAGGCCGGATTGTCGTGCGCCCTGCCGCGCAGAAGACGGACGCCACGCTGACGATGCGAGCGCTGCTTCTGTCTGAAGAGGCCGGCGCCGACAACAAGCCCGAACTTGAAATCTTGGCCGACGACGTGACTTGCGGCCACGGATCGACATCAGGCGCGCTGGATGACACTCTCGTATTTTATCTGCGCGCTCGCGGTCTATCCGAGAAGGAGGCGCAGGCGTTGCTGATCAGAGCGTTCCTGGGTGAGGCGATTGAGGAAATCGGTATCGAGGATCTGCGCGATTTTGTGACCGCGCAAGCTGAACACTGGTTGCAGGCGCGGTGATGAGCGTGCATCCCGCGATGAACAATGGCCGGTACGAGGTTGACCGTCTGCGTACGGACTTTCCTGCGCTGAGCATGACAGTTTATGGAAGACCGCTGGTCTATCTCGACAATGCCGCCTCGGCGCAGAAGCCTAAGGCGGTACTTGACCGTATGATGCAGGCGTACTCCAGCGAATATGCCAACGTGCATCGCGGTTTGCACTACCTCGCTAACGCGGCGACCGAGGCGTATGAAGGTGCCCGTGCCAAGCTGGCGCGATTTGTAAACGCCCGTCTAAACGAAGAGATCATCTTCACCCGCAGCGCTACCGAAGCAATCAATCTGGTCGCCCAGACCTTCGGCCGTGAACGCGTCACTCCAGGGGATGAGATCATTCTCTCGATGATGGAACACCATTCCAACATCGTGCCGTGGCACTTTCTCAGGGAACGGAACGGTGCAGTGATCAAATGGGCGCCAGTCGATGATGACGGCAACTTCCTGCTCGATGCATTCGAGCAGCTCCTGACGCGACGCACCAAGATGGTTGCCATCACGCAGATGTCGAACGTGCTCGGGACCGTTGTGCCGGTGAAGGATGTGGTGAGTATCGCGCACGCGCGTGGTATCCCGGTGCTGATCGATGGTTCGCAAGGGGGCGTCCATCTGAACGCCGACGTCTGCGATATCGATTGCGATTTCTATGTGATGACGGGCCACAAACTCTATGGTCCGACGGGTATCGGACTGCTTTACGGCAAATCTGAGCATCTGGCGTTGATGCCACCCTTCAATGGCGGCGGCGAGATGATCCGTGAGGTGTCACGTGCCGGCGTCATCTATGGTGATCCGCCGCACCGGTTCGAGGCGGGTACGCCACCGATCGTTGAGGCGGTCGGTTTCGGGGCGGCTGTGGATTACATCAATTCCATAGGCAAGGAGCAGATCCGCGAGCACGAGAGTGCGTTGCTTGCCTACGCACAGCAGCAGCTGGGGGACATCAACTCCCTGCGCATGATCGGGACACCGGCCGATAAGGGGCCAATTATCTCCTTTGATATGAAGGGTGCGCATGCGCATGATATTGCCACCGTTGTCGACCGCGCAGGTGTAGCGGTGCGGGCGGGGGCCCATTGCGCGATGCCGCTGCTCAAGCGCTTCGGCGTTCTGGCGACGTGCCGTGCGTCCTTCGGCCTCTATAACACATACGAAGAGATTGATACGCTCGTAAGCGCGCTCACCAAGGCGCGGCAGCTATTATCGTGAACCGGCGAGCTTGCCACGTCTAGGCGTAGGCAGCTTGCGTCGATCTCGGGGGCGATGACGTCATGCACAAGGACGTCATCATCATTGCTGAGGGTAAAGCTTCTGTAGTCTCTGCAGACATGGATGGTATTGGCATGCCGGAGCCGCTCAGCCTGCCTGTTTTCCGTGTTAGCGGCTGTCCCGGCGAGCGTGATCGCTAGGTACTGCAATCGGCGGCACTTCGTGCCTTCCAGAATTGTGCGACGCAATTTCGCGCATAACCGGCACTTGTTCCATTTCGAACAGGGCTAACGAAGAAGTCTCCGTGCAAAGTGCGATGTCGCGTTCGCAACAACAATCAGCCCCACGGGGCGAAGTGCGCTAACCGCTTTTATTTACTCCAGTTTTTGCGCACGCGACGGGCTGGCATGCTCGTTGCAAAAGTCTTGGACAGCAAGCCGCTCTCCAACAGCTAACCCTTGAAGGACATAAGCATGAGTCTCGCTACGACCCAGAGCATTGCAGAAATCAAGGCTCGCAACAAAGAGCTGATCGAGGAGGTGCTGAAAGTCTATCCGGAGAAGACCGCGAAACGGCGCGCCAAGCACCTCAACGTTCACCAGGCCGGCAAGTCCGACTGCGGGGTCAAGTCCAACATCAAATCAATACCCGGTGTGATGACGATCAGAGGTTGTGCCTATGCAGGATCCAAGGGGGTGGTCTGGGGACCGATCAAGGATATGGTCCATATCAGCCATGGCCCGGTTGGCTGCGGCCAGTATTCGTGGGGCTCGCGTCGTAACTATTACGTTGGCACGACGGGCGTCGATAGTTTCGTGACCCTGCAATTCACCTCCGACTTCCAGGAAAAGGACATCGTATTTGGTGGCGACAAGAAACTGATCAAAATCCTTGACGAAATCCAAGAGCTGTTTCCGCTCAACAACGGCATCACAATCCAATCGGAATGCCCAATCGGACTGATCGGGGACGACATCGAGGCCGTATCGAGAGCAAAATCCAAGGAATACGGCGGCAAGACCATCGTGCCCGTCCGCTGTGAGGGCTTTCGCGGCGTGTCGCAATCGCTTGGCCACCACATTGCCAACGACGCGGTGCGCGATTGGATTTTCGACAAGCTCGAGACCGACGACAAACCAAAGTTCGAATCGACCCCCTACGATGTTGCGATCATCGGAGACTACAATATCGGCGGCGACGCCTGGTCGTCGCGAATTCTGCTGGAGGAAATGGGCCTGAGGGTGATTGCGCAGTGGTCCGGCGATGGTTCACTCGCTGAGCTCGAAGCGACGCCGAAGGCAAAGCTCAATATTCTGCATTGCTACCGTTCCATGAACTACATCTCCCGCCACATGGAAGAGAAATTTGGTATTCCCTGGTGCGAGTATAACTTCTTCGGACCGTCAAAGATCGCAGAATCGCTGCGCAAGATTGCGGGCTATTTCGACGACAGGATCAAGGAAGGCGCCGAGCGGGTGATTGAAAAATACCAACCGCTGGTGAACGCTGTGATCGCGAAATATCGCCCCCGCCTAGAGGGCAAGACGGTGATGCTGTACGTCGGCGGGCTTCGTCCGCGTCATGTGATTGGCGCGTACGAGGATCTCGGCATGGAAGTCGTGGGCACCGGATACGAGTTCGGCCACAACGACGACTATCAGCGCACCGCTCAACATTACGTCAAGGACAGCACGCTCATCTACGACGACGTCAATGGCTATGAGTTCGAGCGCTTCGTCGAAAAGCTCCAGCCCGATCTGGTTGGATCGGGCATCAAGGAGAAATACGTTTTCCAAAAGATGGGTGTCCCGTTCCGGCAGATGCATTCCTGGGACTATTCTGGCCCATACCACGGCTATGACGGCTTTGCGATCTTCGCGCGGGACATGGACATGGCGGTCAACTCGCCGATCTGGAAGAAGATGAAGGCTCCCTGGAAGGGAGCTGCGAAGCCGAAGCTCTTGGCTGCAGAATAAAAAGCACTTGGTTCCAGAGTAGAGCAACCGATCCCGCTCTCTGGGGAGAGTTGGGGCGACATCAATTTCGATAGTAAAGGATCTTAACAATGGCGCAGAGTGCAGAACATGTGCTCGATCATGTCGAACTGTTCCGTGGTCCAGAATACCAAAAAATGCTGGCCGACAAGAAGATGTTCGAAAATCCCCGCGATCCTGGCGAGGTCGAACGTATCAAGGAATGGACCAAGACGGCTGAATACCGCGAGAAGAATTTTGCGCGGGAGGCGCTCACGGTAAATCCGGCCAAGGCCTGCCAGCCGCTTGGGGCCGTATTCGTCTCGGTTGGTTTTGAGGGTACGCTGCCTTTCGTCCACGGCTCGCAAGGCTGCGTGGCCTACTACCGCAGCCATCTGTCGCGGCACTTCAAGGAGCCGAGCTCCTGCGTGTCTTCATCTATGACGGAAGACGCCGCTGTATTCGGCGGGCTGAACAACATGATCGACGGGCTCGCCAACAGCTACAACATGTACAAGCCAAAGATGATTGCGGTCTCGACGACATGCATGGCTGAGGTGATCGGCGATGACCTCAACGCCTTCATCAAGACATCGAAGGAAAAGGGCTCGGTTCCGGCAGAGTTCGACGTGCCGTTCGCTCACACGCCGGCGTTCGTCGGCAGCCACGTCACTGGCTATGACAATGCGCTCAAGGGCATCCTGGAGCATTTTTGGGACGGAAAGGCAGGAACAGCGCCGAAGCTGGAGCGCGAGCCAAACGAGGCAATCAACATCATCGGCGGTTTCGATGGCAATACCGTTGGAAACCTTCGCGAGATCAAGCGAATCTTGGCATTGATGGACATTAAGCACACGATTCTCGCCGATAACTCTGAAGTTTTCGATACCCCGACCGACGGCGAGTTCCGAATGTACGACGGCGGTACCACGTTGGAAGATGCGGCTAACGCGGTTCACGCCAAGGCGACAATCTCCATGCAGCAATGGTGTACGGAAAAAACGCTGCCGTTCGTATCCCAG
Organism: Bradyrhizobium sp. USDA 4538; assembly: GCF_024171045.1. Lineage (NCBI taxonomy): Bacteria > Pseudomonadati > Pseudomonadota > Alphaproteobacteria > Hyphomicrobiales > Nitrobacteraceae > Bradyrhizobium > Bradyrhizobium sp. USDA 4538. The sequence goes on along the minus strand of NZ_JALJZE010000001.1, from coordinate 2,190,102 downwards.
CATGGCCAGGACGTTGTGTCTTTCAATTACCCGGTCGGCGTATCCGCAACCGATGATTTTCTCGTGGCGTTATCGCGCATCAGTGGCAAGGAGATCCCGGAGGAACTTGCGCGAGAGCGTGGCCGCTTGGTTGATGCCATCGCGGACTCCAGCGCGCATATCCATGGCAAGAAGTTCGCCATCTACGGCGACCCGGATCTCTGCTATGGGTTGGCTGCCTTTCTGCTCGAACTCGGTGCCGAACCGACTCATGTGCTGTCCACCAACGGCAACAAGGCGTGGCAGGAAAAAATGGAAGTGCTGTTTGCAAGCTCGCCATTTGGGCAGGCTTGCCAAGCCTATCCGGGTCGGGACCTCTGGCACATGCGTTCGCTCTTGTTTACCGATCCGGTTGACTTTCTGATTGGCAATACCCACGGCAAGTATCTGGAGCGCGACACGGGAACGCCATTGATTCGCATCGGATTCCCGATTTTCGATCGACATCACCATCACCGCTCCCCTGTATGGGGCTATCAGGGCGGCTTGAATGTGCTGGTGAAGATTCTCGACAAGATCTTCGACGAAATCGACAAGAAAACAAATGTTCTAGGCAAAACCGACTACAGCTTCGACATCATTCGTTGATGGCAGACAATGCGCTGCGACATCGCCGAGGACTTCGGCGATGTCGCAAGAGACATGTGGTTGGCCATGATGGTTGGCCTTGCATTTGATTTCGATCGAAAGGAAAAAAGAATGAGCTCGCTAGCGGCCAGGGTCCAGAGTATTTTCAACGAACCGGGCTGCGCCAAGAATGGTAGTAAGTCGGAGGCTGAGCGCAAAAAGGGCTGCACCAAACAGCTGCAGCCTGGCAGCGCTGCGGGCGGCTGTGCGTTCGACGGCGCAAAAATTGCGCTGCAGCCCTTTACCGACGTCGCTCACCTCGTACATGGTCCGATCGCGTGCGAAGGCAATTCGTGGGACAATCGCGGCGCGGCGTCTTCCGGCTCTAGTCTGTGGCGCACCGCATTCACGACCGATATGAGCGAAACCGATATCGTATTTGGAGGCGAGAAGCGGCTCTGCAAAGCGATCAAGGAGATCATCGACAAGCACGACCCGCCCGCTGTCTTCGTCTATCAGACTTGCATCCCAGCCATGATCGGCGACGATATCGACGCGGTCTGTAAGGCGGCGTCTCAAAGGTTCGGCAAGCCGGTGATCCCGATCAATTCCCCGGGGTTCGTTGGTTCGAAGAACCTCGGTAACAAACTCGCCGGCGAGGCCTTACTCGACTATGTGATCGGAACGCAAGAGCCGGACTACACCACACCGTACGATGTCAACCTCATCGGAGAATACAATCTCTCCGGAGAGCTCTGGCAAGTGAAGCCTCTGTTGGATGAGCTTGGAGTCCGGATTCTCTCCTGCATCTCGGGTGATGCCAAATATCGCGAAGTCGCTTCATCCCATCGGGCACGGGCGGCGATGTTGGTGTGCTCGAAAGCCATGCTCAACGTCGCACGCAAAATGGAGGAACGCTACGGCATTCCGTTCTTCGAAGGCTCGTTCTACGGCATCCAGGATTCAAGCGAATCGCTGCGCCAGATTGCCCGCTTGTTGGTTGAGCGCGGCGCGCCGAAGGATTTGCTTGGACGCACCGAAGCTGTGATCGCCCGCGAGGAAGCGAGAGCATGGGCCGCGATCGGACCGTACAAGCCACGATTCAAGGGCAAGAAGGCTTTGTTGATCACCGGCGGCGTCAAGTCCTGGTCGGTTGTTGCGGCACTCCAGCAGGCCGGTCTCGAACTGGTCGGAACCAGTGTGAAGAAATCGACGAGGGAGGACAAGAAACGCATCAAGCAGCTGATGGGGCAGGATGCCCACATGATCGAAGATATGACGCCGCGCGAAATGTACAAGATGTTGAAGGAGGCCAAGGCGGACATCATGCTTTCGGGCGGCAAATCGCAGTTCGTTGCGTTGAAGGCGGCGATGCCTTGGCTCGATATCAACCAGGAGCGGTGCCACGCCTATATGGGCTATGTCGGAATGGTCAAGCTGGTGGAGGAGATCGATAAGTCGCTCTTCAACCCGATGTGGGAGCAGCTACGTCGACCAGCGCCATGGCAGGCCTTGGCCAAGGCGATGGTGCAGATGCAGCCGCCGGTGGCCGTGGTCGCCGGCGATCCGGCAGTCACGGAGGGGGCGCGGCGCGCGAGGAAGATCTGCTTCTGCAACACAGTCGATCTCGGCACAATTGAGGATGCGATCTACGCTCATGGCTTAAGCAGCGTCGATGCAGTCAGAGGCCACACCAATGCAGTCGGTGGTTGCTGCAAGCAACGCATCGAGGACGTTCTGTCGTCTTCGCCGCCTGCCGGGCTGCAAGCCGCCGAATAGGGACGTGTCATGGCCATTGCCACGGTGCCGACAAAAGCATGCGCGGTTAACCCGCTGAAGATGAGTCAGCCGATCGGCGCCGCTTTTGCCTTCATGGGGCTAAGTGGAGCGATGCCGCTTCTGCACGGCTCACAAGGTTGCACCTCCTTCGGGCTCACCCTCTTTGTGCGGCATTTCAAGGAAGCTGTACCACTGCAGACCACCGCGATGAGCGAGGTCGCGACCGTGCTGGGCGGCTACGAGAATCTCGAGCAGGCGATACTCAATATCTATAACCGGACCAAGCCAAAAATCATCGGAATCTGCTCGACGGGCGTCACCGAGACCAACGGCGACGATGTGGATGCCTACCTCAAGCTGATCCGCGACAAGCATCCGCAGCTCGCGAAATTACCGCTGGTCTATGTCTCCACGCCTGATTTCAAAGGTGCGTTCCAGGACGGCTGGGAGAAGGCTGTGGCGCGCATTGTGGATTTGCTGGTGGAAAGGCCAAACGTCAGCGGCCTGCGCGATCCATCGAGGGTGAATGTTCTTCCAGGATGTCACCTCACGCCCGGTGACCTTGATGAACTCCGCACGATCCTGGAGGATTTTGGGTTGCGGCCGTCGTTCCTGCCTGATCTGGCGGGGTCGCTCGATGGGCATATTCCCGACGAGTTTACGGCAACGACCATCGGCGGCATAGGCGTCGACGAAATCGCGAGCATGGGGCGTGCCGGATGGACCATCGCGGTCGGCGGGCAAATGCGGCGAGCAGCGGAGGTCATGCAGGCCAAAACTGGCGTGCCCATTCGCTTGTTCGAACGGCTGTGCGGTCTCGATCCGAACGACGACTTGATGACTTTCTTGAGCGAGATCAGCGGTCGCCCCGTCCCGTCGAAGTATCGGCGCCAGCGTGGCCAGCTGGCCGATGCAATGCTGGATACGCACTTCCATATCGGCGGTCGCAAACTTGCGATCGCGGCGGAGCCCGACCTGCTGTTCGACCTGTCCAGTATGCTGCACGACATGGGTGCGGAGGTGGCCGTGGCGGTGACGACTACGCAGTCGGCCGTGATCGAGCGGATCAAGACCGAAGAGGTGCTGATTGGCGATCTCGAGGATCTGGAAGAGCTTGCCAAAACCAGGCGTTGCGACCTGTTGATCACGCATTCGCATGGTAGGCAAGCGGCGGCTCGGCTGAAAATTCCGTTCTATCGAGCCGGCTTTCCGATGTTCGATCGGCTTGGCGCAGGACACCAATTATCCATCGGGTATCGTGGTACGCGCGATCTGATCTTCGACATCGCCAATCTCCTGATCGCGGACCGCGAGGAGAATCATCAGCCCACGCCCGATAGCTGGCGGGGTCGGGCCGCACTGCCAGCGGCGGCCGCCAACCGCAGCTCCGAGGGAGCGACTGAGAGGTCGATTGCATGAAGGTCGCGTTCGCCACACAAGACCTAAGACAGGTCGATGCCCATTTTGGTTGGGCAAAGAATATCGCTATCTACGATGTCGCGCCAAGCGGACACGTGTTTCTCAAGGCGGTTGAGTTTGAGGGAGATCTCAAGGAAGACGGCAACGACGATAAGTTAGCGCCGAAGATCGAAGCGATCAAGGATTGCGCAATCCTGTACGTTGCCGCAATCGGCGGTGCTGGCGCCGCGCGGGTGGTCGCCAACAACATCCATCCCATCAAAGTGAACAAGCCAGAGAACATCCTTGTGCTGCTCGAAAAGCTCGAGCAGGTGCTGAAGGGCACGCCGCCGCCTTGGCTCCGCAAGGCCTTGGCGAAGGACCAACGCCGCACATTCGAGTTCGACGAATGAGGTGAGATGACCGAGGCCGTAGAAATGGAGCAGCCGCGTGGCGACCTTGATGCGCCGTTCTTCAAGGAACTCGTCAAGATATGGCGCGCTCAGGATGCCAATGGAGCGTGGGAAGCAAAGAGCGATTTCGACCTGCTCGAACCCTATATCTTGGACAAGGAGAAGCGGCGTGCGCTGCCGATCGTCGGCGATCCTGATCCCGATACGCTGTGGCGGCTGGAGCTGTTCTTCAATGCGGTTGCACTCTCGATTGAGAAGGCCACCGGCGTGATGATCCAGCCGATGCTGAAGATGCATCATGAAGGCTTTGGCCGCATGGTGCTGATCGGAGGTCGGCTGATTGCGGTGAACAAACAGCTGCGCGATGTGCATCGCTTTGGTTTCGACAATCTCGCAATGCTCGCACAGGAGGGAGACAAATATGTCAGGAGCGGGATCGATTTGATTCGTAAATTTCCGGACGTGGCGAACTATTGAGGGCACTCATGAGCGATCGTGAAACACTGAAGGCAGAACTAAAGAAACTGTCGGCTAAAGCGTTACAAGCGAAAATGGATCTGCACGATCTTTCGGAAGAGCTTCCTATCAACTGGGCATCAATCATGGCGGTGGCAGAGAAGGCGCACCATGCCTACGCCGAACTCGAACGCAAGAGTCTGGATTTGAAGGCGCTGGAAAATATCTAGAGGGTTTCGACTCATGTCGTTTGCAACGCGCGATGGTCGCGACTGGACGCCGGACTACCTGATCTCGATCGATGCCAAGAAGTGCATCGGCTGTGGCCGCTGTTTCAAAGTGTGCGGTCGGGACGTCATGACGTTGAAAGGAATCAACGAGGAGGGCGAACTTGTCGATCTCGACGATGACGAGGACGATGAGATCGAAAAAAAAGTCATGGTTCTGAGTGATCAGGGCGCCTGCATCGGCTGCGGCGCCTGCAGTAGGGTTTGTCCGGCCAACTGCCAAACCCACGTTCCGGCCGAAGCTGAAGCTGTCTGACCCGCCGCCGTATCCCTCCCCCGCAGGGCGTTACGGTCAAAAATACAGCCATCGTTGAACTTCCTGAGCAGTGACCGCAACAAAGATCGGACCGGAACGTGGCTGTAACGCGAACCGTTTTAGGTCGTAACGAATTACGAAATGCTGTTTCCGATGCAGCGGCACGCTTGTTCGGTTGGGGATCAGGAGGAGCGTGCGTTTGGTCATGGTATGACCGTGGACAGATCCCCTTCCCTGATCGTCCCCGACCGAGTCTTGCGCTTTATTTGGTCTCTAGCTTTAGTCTCTAGCTCCGAACCGACGTGATCACGGCCAAAGCCTCGGCCGTTGGTGGCTGACAATATCCCTTGCTAGGAACGGTGCTAGCGGTCGGATCAGACCTGCAGGACGCAGAGAGCCAGCTCAGGCGCGACCAGTCTAGCGCAATAGGAGTGCAGTTCCTCAACAGGAGAAAACATATCGTCGAATCGCAATGCGCTGCTGGTGGCTTAGCGTTCGCGTGAAAGTTTCGGACAGGCGCCTTGCCTGTGCGTCAGGTTGTGGTCAGCTGGTCTGGATATCCTCACCCGCAGAGCTTGCGCGGCACGAGCTCAACAACATGCAATTTTGCCGATAGGAGAGCGAAGCTGATGTATGGCAGAATCGTTGGTGCGTCCGATCAGTCGGCAAGCGGTAGCCAGGCCGAATGGGAAGAGGCGGGAGACAGCTCCCGCTTTTCGGAGGCGGTGGCGGGTATGGATCCGGGTGAGTCCTCATCAATGACGCGATACACTCTCACTTCCAGTCCTCCGATCATCGAGATTAACCGATCTTCCTTCATGGATGGAGTAAGAAGATATTTGGGTAGCGACATCATGCAAATCGCAAGTAACCCAGAAGAGTACTCGGATTTCGTATCCGAGAAAGCGGAGCGCGCGGCAACGGTTGCTGGAAGCTATGCCAGCACTTACGATGATCCGAACAAACAGGCAAAATTCTACAGCTATCAACTGGGTGACGAAAGTGTCGGGCTTCTAAGGGCAGGTGGCCCCGCCACGATCAAAGGAGAACGTTTTCTGCGGCAGTTTGGGCGTAGCGACGTCACGTCCGTGGTAGATCTCCGCGTTACTCATCCGCTGGTCGAGAATGCTGGGGATATTTTGCTGGAGCATCAGTTGCGAATGGACGGCAAATATCCGCTGGTCTTGTCACGTCCTGCCGTAGAAGGCATGGAACCACGTCTGGCGGAAATGGGTTTTGTCCACTTCGGCCGCAATTACTGGGTGCTTGATCCTCACGAGCATCCCGAGGTGTGGACGAAGAACGAGAACGATCAGTGGCAGCGAACGGACAAGCCTACAAAGTATCTTTCCAATTCTGATGGTAATGATGTCGGCAATTTCGAGACGGTATCCTCCGACGATGATCCTGCGTTCTATTTGGAGCGCGCCATGGAAAGAATGGGTCTGGCGCAAGACGATTCGGAATGACGAGACTGGCTCGAAAATGACTGGTCCTTCCTCATTGCTAGCGCAAAAGTCTTAACCTCCAGAAGGGAGCGCATGCTCGCTCGCGCTCCCTCTCGTCTGGATCTCGGGCTTGCGGTCCTTGCCGGAAGTAGCCTAGCGTTGTGCTTCGCCGAATCGGCAGGACCTAGATACCCCGGCCGGTGGACCGAAAGGCGCGGGCACCCGCGAGCTGCGATCGTAAGTTGTTGCAACATGCTTGGCGGTCGCAACCGTGAAGTTTGAGCCGGAACAACTCGAATACCACCGGCGACGGCTAAGTGTGGTTTCGCGGTTGCAATCCTGCACCCAATCGCATCAGCGTGTCTTGGCATAAACACCAAAATCCAGACGCTTCACTCATTCAAAAGTATGCCAAGATCACTTGTCGTGGCATTCACGTGCGCAATCTGGCTTATTCGGTGCTGTCGGAAGGCATTGATGTTCTGCGAGCGACAGTGCGTTTGATGGGCCGGCAAGTAGTTCCAGAACGGTGGCGAAGGCTGTGCCGCGTAGTGATGTCGCAGCGCAAAGCCAAATGTTCGCGTGGATTGGCCTTGACCCGTAGAACCGTGTCAACAACGATCTTGCACTGCATGGTTGATTGCACAGCGACAGTAAAAGACGTCTAACATTAAGCGAGCAGCGAATGCAGCCAGATGCCGTCAACGCGATTTGCGGCTTTAAAGATATTCCAAGCTGCCGAGCCATGGGATTCCATCTTATGGTCATAGATGACGAGGGTAATCGACGGCCGTGGTCCATCGTTGTGATCCGATGGGGAGGAGCGTGCTTGGCTATGTCAATAAATGCCCGCACAACGGCGTCAATCTGGACTGGGAGCGGAACGAATTCCTCGATCCATACGGCGTTCGACTGATGTGCGGCAAGCACGGATCGACCTTCGAGCTCGGCACCGGCCAATGCGTCGAAGGTCCTTGTAAGGGTGGAACGCTCACGCCGATCGCGTTGATAGTCCTGGATGGAGATATCTGCGCCGTCGGCGTGAGTCTTGTCGAAGACGATGCTTCCCGCAACGAATGAAGCTTGTTCAGACGGGCCGGTTTTCGTTGCGGTTTTTCACAGGGGCCATCTTCTTAAGTCCATCTTCGTACGAGATCTCGTCATCGGACAGATCGAGATCCTTTGCCGCATCGAGCAGGTAATCGAGCTTGCCACCTGAATCGAGTTTCTTGATGTCATCCTTGTTGACCCCGACCAGGTCCATCATCTCCTTCCAAACCGTGGATTCATCGCACGGCAGGACGTGAAAGATAACGTCACCAAGCTTGACTCGGTATTTCGCGAGCAGGTCTATGTTGTTGCAGAACATGAAGTAGCTGCCGTCTGGGCTTAACGCGCCGTCCAGCACGCCCGCAACGTCGGCCAGATACGCGAATGAATGCAGATAGCCGGCCAGCACCGGAATGACCCGTTCTCCGCTCTGCGCAATCGTCAAAACCTGCTCGATCGAATAGTCCGGCGGCCGTTTCTCGTCCGCGACCTGGGTCTGGAATTTCAGTGCGATGTCGCCGCGAAAGCCGAACCGGCCAGGCTTTATGGTCCCGCCTTTGAATACGGCATTGAGCAGGCGGCCCTCCCTCTCAAGTCTGCCGAGCGCGGTGTTCTCGATTGTAGTCATTAAAATCGTCCTCGATCTAAGCGTTTCACCGACGCCTTGGCCGGTGCGAGACGCACTGCAAATTGCTTGCCGTCCACGCACAGCAGTCTTCGACGTAGCTTGGAAGGAAAAGGCGTAAATGGGCCCAGGCCGCCTCAAGCAGTCTTGTCGGAAATTCGACGCGAGTGCCAAAGCCAACAGGCACGATCCGAAAAGGCAAACATCATCAATCCTCTGCACGCTGGCACATGACTTGCCATAAGCAAGTGGTCCGAAGCAGATGAAGGATAAGCCATGATCAACCTGACGGATAGCGCGGTGAATGCGGTCAAGAGCGCGATTTCATCATCGGCCCAGCCAGCAAGCGGGCTGCGCATTATGGTCGAGGCAGGCGGCTGCAACGGGTTCAAATACATGATGGGTCTTGAAGAGCAACCGAAGCCCGACGACAAAGTGATCGAGTGCGGCGGCCTGAGGGTGTTTGTCGACAACAAGAGCCATGAGCATCTGGTCGGCACAACCATCGATTTCGTGATGGCGCTGGAGAGCCCAGGCTTCACCTTTCATAACCCGAACGCCACTTCGAGCTGCTCGTGCGGAAAATCGTTCAGCTAACAAAAAAGAGACGTCAAGCATGCTGACCGAATCAGAGCAAATGAGGCAATTACCGGCCGCCACGACCGACCGGCCGAGAACTATCCATTCGTGTCGTAATCGAAGATGTCCGACCCATTCTGCAACGAGGCAGCGACAGTCGGCTGAACCGGATCGATCGCGGCAGTGTCGTGGTCAGCCTTGGTGCCTGCGCGTTCTGCAAGCTTTCAAGGGGGCGCTGGAAGACATTCAGGGGTGGCTTGTCAATAGGCTCTGCGAATTGGTCCGCTTATTCCCGGTAGCTGCCGCAGCCAAGGCGTGAGATTAAGCGAGGGATCAAGTGCCGATTTATCTCGACAACAACGCGACGACGCGGACCGATCCGTCCGTTGTGCAAGCCATGTTGCCATTCTTCACCGAACAATTCGGCAATGCGTCATCCAGCCATACGTTTGGCGGCGAGGTCGCAGTCGCGCTGAAGCAGGCGCGCCGTAGCTTGCAGGATCTGTTGGGCAATGCCCACGATCATGAGATCGTTTTTACCTCCGGTGGGACCGAGGCGAATAATGCCGCCATCCTCTCGGCGCTTGCGATCCAAGAGGACCGCGACGAGATCGTCACCACATCGGTTGAGCACTCCGCCATCCTTTCCCTGGTTGAGCAGTTGGCGACGCGAGGCGTCAAGGCGCATATCGTACCGGTGGATTCCCGCGGCCGGCTCGACATCGAGGCGTTTCGCTGCGCGCTCGGGCCTCGTACGGCGGTGGCCTCGATCATGTGGGCCAACAACGAGACCGGTACGATTTTTCCGGTGGAGTTTCTGGCCGGATTGACCCGTGAGGCCGGCGCCCTGTTCCACACAGATGCGGTCCAGACCGTTGGAAAGGTACGTGTCAACCTAAAGGACAGTGCGATCGACATGTTGTCGCTTTCAGCACATAAACTACATGGCCCAAAAGGGATCGGTGCGCTCTATCTGCGCAAAGGAACAAAATTCCGGCCGCTGATCTGGGGCGGATCACAGGAACGTCGGCGCCGCGGCGGAACTGAGAACATTCCCGGCATCGTCGGTCTTGGAAAAGCGGCAGAACTGGCGCTGGAGCGGCTCGAGCCGGAACGAGTTCGCATTGGTGCGTTGCGAGACCGCCTGGAGCAGGGGATTTTGCATAATGGCGAGTGCGTGGTGCTCGGCGATGTCAGCAACCGGCTAACGAACACGGCTAATATCGCTTTCGATGATCTCGATGGCGAGGCAATCGTCCATCATCTCAATCGCGCCGGCATTGCCGTGTCGCTGGGATCAGCTTGCAACTCCGGCTCAATGGAGCCCTCGCATGTTCTGCGCGCCATGCAGGTACCGGAGCGGAGCATGCGCGGCGCGGTGCGCTTCTCTCTGTCGCGTGAAACCTCCTTCGCCGAGGTCGATGAGGTCGTGTGCGTGCTGTCAGAAATCGTGGCTCGATTGCGCGCCAACTTGCGGGAGTCTGCCAGTCTGGCCAACTATGCGCCGCAATCGAGGGAGTTGAACTCTTGAAGATCATGATCCGCCGCTCTCCGGACGCGGGCCTATCGATCTATGTGCCGAAAAAGGATCTCGAAGAACCGATCGTGGAATCCGAGCACGAAACGCTGTGGGGCGGCTGGATCAAAATAGCGAATGGCTGGGTGCTCGACTTGCCGGAGATGGCAAGCGATACACGATTGCCGGTGACAATCAACGCCAAAAAACGGGGCGAGAACGGTGACGATCCGTGAAGGCGACTCCACAGATCGATTTTGTCAATGGGACCGATGCCAAGGCCATTCTCGCGGACGTCGCTGCCGGGCTCAGGGCCGCGCGCGTCGTTCCTTATCTTGGTCCTGGCCTCGTCGAATTGTCCAGACCCGATGTGCCGACGACACCTGAGGCGTTATCTGAGTTCTTCGCCAGCAAGGTTGCGCTGCCGCGGCGGGCAAAGGGCAATGCATGGGCCGCGGCACAGCACATCGAGATCAGCAAACATCGCTCCACCGTGACGGCATTGATGGCGCAGGCGTTCGCTCGGCCGGTCGAGCCGACCGGGTTGCACGATCATCTTGCGTCTCTGTCGCTGCCCATCATAATCGACACATGGTATGATGGGGCGATGCGCGCGGCGCTGGATAAGCGCGATGGATGGGGCGAAGTGCAGGGTATTAGCCGCGTCGGCATTGGTGAGAATCGCTGGTATCGCTTTTATGACTCGGTTGGCCGAGAGGTCCACAGTGTCGTGGCGGACAGCTGGGCGACGGTATTGTACAAGCCGCACGGCGGCGTGCAGCCGGCAAATAACTTCCTGATTGCCGATGCCGACTATGTCGAGGTGCTGACCGAAATCGACATCCAGACACCGATTCCGGACATCATCAAGGAAAGGCGGATCGGACAGAGCTTTCTCTTCATCGGTTGTCGCTTTAACGATCAGCTGTTGCGTAGCTACGCCCGGCAAGTCATCAAGCGATCGGCCAATACCCATTATGCAATCGTCGATCTGGATGCGATCTCACGCAATGAGCTCCGTTTTCTGCGCGAGCAAGGCCTGATGCCGCTTGCGATTGGTCTGCCTCGCGCGGTCGAGATACTGCTCACCCATTAGCGGCGTTGCGAAGCCGGATTCCCCAGCTCGTATTGCCCGTTGTGAGGTGGCCGCATCGCATTAAGGCCAACAGAGATGGCGCCGGGGAGAGCGTGACCTTGGTGCGTGAATGAGCGCAACAGCCGTGGGGCTCTGCGCCAAAAGCACGACGTACTTGTCGCGCTTCCTACATTCGCGCCATTGCTGGTCCTGCATGCCTGGGCGTTGATGCTCCCCCTAACCCTTTGGGGTATAGCTGCAATGTCATCGTCTCCGCGATGGCATGTGAGTTGCTACTGCTCTTCTTGAGGGTCTCTCGGGGGTACTCCAGGGAGGCCGATGATTGCCTGCAGGGAGAACTGGAAAATGAACGCGGTCGTCGGACGCGGGAAATATGCCGAAGCTGCGGTAGGTGCCGGAAAGATGGTGCAGACGGCCGCCGAGCATAAGGGCTGCCGCACCTCGTCCAACATTGGCCAAGCGCGTTGCGGCTCGCGGGCGGGACAAGGCGATCTGCCGACCGAGATCTGGGAAAAAGTGAAGAACCATCCCTGCTACAGCGAAGAGGCGCATCATCACTACGCCCGCATGCACGTCGCTGTGGCGCCAGCCTGCAACATCCAGTGCAATTACTGCAACCGCAAATACGACTGCGCCAACGAATCGCGCCCGGGCGTAGCGAGCGAGAAGCTCACGCCTGAGCAGGCGGTCAAGAAAGTGCTTGCGGTTGCGGCCACCATTCCTCAGATGACCGTGCTTGGCATCGCCGGTCCGGGCGACCCATTGGCCAATCCAGAGAAGACGTTCAAGACGTTCGAACTCGTCGCCAAAGCGGCTCCGGACATTAAGCTGTGTCTTTCAACCAATGGGCTGAGCCTGCCCGATTATGTTGACATCATCGCCAAGTCCAAGATTGACCATGTCACGATCACCATCAACACGATCGATCCCGAAATCGGCGCCAAGATCTATCCATGGATCTTCTTCGACCACAGGCGCTACACCGGCATCGACGCGGCAAGGATACTTACTAATCGTCAGCTGCAAGGCCTGGAGATGCTCAGCGAACGGGGGATCCTGTGCAAGGTCAACTCTGTGATGATCCCGCATATCAACGATCATCACCTGGTCGAAGTCAACAAGGCGGTGAAGTCGCGAGGCGCCTTCCTTCACAATATCATGCCGCTGATCTCCGCACCCGAGTACGGAACAGTATTTGGCCTCAACGGTCAGCGCGGGCCGACAGCGCTGGAATTGAGGGCGCTGCAGGATGCTTGTGAAGGGGAGATAAACATGATGCGCCACTGCCGTCAGTGCCGGGCCGATGCTGTGGGTCTGCTCGGAGAGGATCGCAGCGCGGAGTTTACCACTGACAAAGTCATGAAGATGGACGTCGAATATGACCTCGACGTGCGCCAGGCTTATCGCGACCGGGTAGAGGATGAGCGTGCCGCCAAAGGCAAGGCCAACAACGAGGAACTCGGGAAATTGGCTGGGGAGACGAGTGAGATCTCGCTTCTGGTGGCAGTCGCAACCAAAGGTTCGGGGATAATCAACGAGCACTTTGGACATGCAAAGGAATTCCAAATCTACGAACTTTCCACTTCCGGCACAAAATTCGTTGGCCACCGCCGTGTAGACGTCTACTGCCAGGGCGGTTATGGGGAGCAGGATAGGCTGTCCACCATCGTCCGCGGCATCAATGACTGCCACGCGGTGTTCGTGGCTAAGATCGGCGGCGGCCCGAAAGGCAATCTGATCAAGGCTGGAATCGAGCCGGTCGATCAATACGCGCATGAGTTCATCGAGAAGTCGGCAATTGCCTGGTTCCGGTCCTATCTCGACCAGGTGAAGAGCGGTGAGATCCAGCACGTGAAGCGCGGCGATGCTTCGATTCGACAGGGAGCTCTGAACTCTGCGGCGTGAGGAGGTTGTGTGCCATTCAAGATCATCGCCTCGCAATGCACGAGCTGCTCAGCCTGCGAGCCATTGTGCCCGAACGTTGCAATCTCGGAGAAGGCTGGGATCTTCGTCATTGAGCCGGCAAAATGCACTGAATGCGTTGGCTATTTCGACGAGCCGCAATGTGTTGCTGCCTGTCCGGTCGAGAATACTTGCGTCATCGACACGTCCTGGCCGCGCTACCACGCGCCAGCCTGAAGGGTGAGCTCCATGAACGGATTCCCGCCGCCGCTGGATGATGTGGACGAAACTGTACCCGGGAACGCGGCGCAAGGCCATGCCCTGTTTCTGCGGCGGCGAAACGAGGGCCATCGCAGCCTTGCCAGCCGAGCTGGAACTCCATTTGATGCGACCGAGTGACGCTGATGCTGGCTGACCATACCTACGAGCTTAGTCGCGCCGTGGCGCACCGCGTCGCGCCGCAGCAGCTCGGCCAATTGATGAGCGACGAGGAGCTCGAGTTCCGCCACATCGTGGCACGCGGTGTCTCCAATGAGCGGCCGCTAGCCACAGCGAACGACCTAGACGCCCCGGTGCGGGTCGAGAACATACGGCGCCTGTTGCCGGAGCCGCTAACTGCTCCACAGCGTGCCCCTGGCCCACACGTCTACCATGCAGTGGCGCGCTGCATTGCCGCGGGTGAATCGGCAGATGGAGATAAGGACGAATTGATGCGGGACCTCGCATGCGCCGGTATGGCGGCGTCCCTGCGTGTCCACGAGGGGGTGGTGCATGAATAAAATCGTTCGGGACAGCGACGTCGTCGAGCTCAGTGGGCCGCCGGTCTTCAGTTTTAGCGAAAAGGTCCGCGCCAATCGCACTATCCGCAACGATGGCACATATCGCGGCAAGGAGATCGGCGAGATTTTGGTCAAGAAGGGAGATGTCGGTTACGTCGTGTCGATCGGCACGTTCTTGCAGCAATTCTACATCTACGGCGTCGAGTTCCTCGAAAGCGGCTGCCGCGTTGGCATGAAGCGCAAGGAGCTTGAGTCGGTGGACGCATGCGAGGAGATCGATGATCTGCCATTGCCGGAAGAGACTGTGTATGACTGAGGTTCGCTTTCCGAAGTATCGGCGGGGCCAGCGCGTCAAAGCTGCAGTTGACCTCATCAACGACGGCTCTTTTCCCGATACCGAGCCTGAGGGTCTTGTGCTCGGCGCCGGAGCAACCGGCGAGATCGTAAGGGTCGCTATCCATACGGAGGCGGACGTACCGATCTATACTGTCGATTTTGGCGAGCGGCGGCTCATTGGCTGTCTTGAAGAGGAAATCACCGCGCTTTGAGGGGGCTTTCGCGATGAATGCCGGGCTGATGAGGAAGGTAAAGACCGGGCTGGTCCCTCACCCGAACGAGCTGGATCGCAAGCGGATCGAGCGCGGCTTGAGCTCGCGCAATCGCTATCTCTATGTCTCGCCGAACGTGACGCCGGTGAAGGGCGGCTATCTGGTCGAAACTCCATGCTGCTCGCGCAATATCGACAAGGATGGCGGCCTCATTGATGTCGCGCTGATTCTTTATGATGCCGTGAGCGGAATCTGGAAAGTGTTTTGCAAGAACCACGCGCAAGGTATCTGGGAGTTTTACAGCCTTTACCACCGCCTGAGTTCAGCAATCGACGAATTGAACGCGGATCCCGAGCGCTTGTTCTGGCAGTGACGAATTGCCGTTGACGAATCATGGAGAAGTCACGATGGCGCTCACTGCGGAGGAACTGATCGAAATCGAGCGACTGCTTGCGGTCGATGACGCCGACACGAGTCCCTTCGTCGAGCTGCGGCGCCGCTTTCCGCAGCTTGCATGCGTTCGCTGCGATGCGTCGGATGTGACGGATCAGCCGTTTCGGCAATTTCCTAGTTTCGATCTGCATTTGCTCGACGGGTCGGATCACTGCGTGCAGATTACAGCCGATCCGAAGCGGGCGACCGCTATCGTGTTAGCGAAGAGGAATACTGTAGGGTGAACGGAATTGAACTGGCAGAGCATCGGCTTGATGGCCCGGACGGGAAGGAGGCAAATACATCCTTCATTCCACTGTCCGATCCCGATATCAGCTTCGCCGAGCTCTCCGCCGTGGAAGCGCTTCTGTGCACGCCGCAGATCTCCAATGGGCGGATCACCGAGGCGTTCGAGCAGGCGTTTGCCGTCTATCTTGGCCGCAAATATGCGGTAGCAGTATCGAGCGGCACCATCGGGCTGCTGCTGGCGCTCAAGGCACTCGGCGTCGGGCCAGGACAGGAGGTCATTGCCTCGCCGTATTCCTTTCGCGAGACGGTCCATGCGATCGGTCTTGCAGGTGCGCGGGCGGTATTTGCCGACATCGACTATTGGTCGGGAACATTGCTCCCAGAGAAAGCCGAAGAGCGCATCACGGCCAACACGCGGGCGATTGTCGCCGGTAATCCCAACGGCCATCCCGCGCCGTGGTCAGAACTGCGTGTGATCGCGCGGCGCCATCATCTGGCACTTTTGGAGGATTCCACCGAAGCAATTGGATCGCGGTACAAGGGCGAACTGGTCGGCCGGTTTGGCGATCTGGCGGTTTTCGACTTTGCCCAACCCCTGGCCCTAAGCTGCGGCGAAGGCGCAATGGTGGTAACGGACGATATCGACCTTGCGGTTGGCGTGCGGCGCTATCGCGCCCACCGCCTGGACGAGCGCTCTTCCGTGATCGTCGGCGCCACAGCACCGTACCAGGCCGGCATGAGCGATCTCACGGCAGCCTTGGGGCTGGCGCAGCTCCAGCGTCTCGATGAAATCCTGGAGCGTCGTCGCCTGGTGGAGCAGCTCTACAGCGCGCATATGCAATCATTTGAAGGTATTAAGCCGCCTTACGTAGGCCCTCATGTGACCGAGGTTAACTGGTTGCTCTATCTCGTCCATCTGGGAACGCGCTTCACGCGATCCGGCCGCGACGCTATCGTCGAGGATCTGCGCGCCGCCCAAATTGAATCCGTCGCCTATAGCCATCCTCTGCACTTGCAACGCCATTATTTCGACCTCGGCTATCGCCGTGGCG
Source organism: Bradyrhizobium sp. USDA 4538 (assembly GCF_024171045.1). Taxonomy (NCBI): domain Bacteria; kingdom Pseudomonadati; phylum Pseudomonadota; class Alphaproteobacteria; order Hyphomicrobiales; family Nitrobacteraceae; genus Bradyrhizobium; species Bradyrhizobium sp. USDA 4538. The sequence goes on along the minus strand of NZ_JALJZE010000001.1, from coordinate 2,173,631 downwards.
ATTTGCTGATTACGGAAAAGATCGCCGATCGCGCCCTGGCACTGCCGTTTCACACTCATCTTTCGAACGACAAGATCGAGTTTATTGTCGAGACCATGAAAGATGCGTCGATCAACGTGGGCGCGGGTGCAGCGATCTACTGAGATGCGGATAATCCGCCAAACGGAAGGACGAGCATTTGAATAGCGATGATCGTAGTTGTGCTTCACCGCGCCAGATGAGCAAGGCGAACGACCAAGGGCGGGCCCGTGAGCACGAAGAAGACCTGCTCGAAGGTAGCGAGGCGCGGTCTGAAATCCACGGCTCGAGGCCACGCGCGAAGCTGCTGGAAACCGAGCTATTCACAATTGAGATCCTCAGTCTCGGCTCGGGTCTTTAAAGTCGGCTAAATAGGGAATTGCAATGGACCCGCAACAAGTCATCATTCACGTCCGCTTCGGCCCGAACGGGAGGGTGATCCAAATCAGCGAGCGTCCGGCGAAGCTCACGCCGGACCAGTGGTTTGATGTGCTCAACACCCGTGTCGGCTCGAATTATCGACCGCTCGCTCGTGGCCGCGGCGCCTTCCGGCTGGCCCGGACTACGGTCGAAGCCTTCAAGCAGGAAACTGCGAGGCCCGGATGAGCAAAGGGATGATTGGCAATCCGATGAGTGACCAGATCGCGGTTTTCGCCGTCTGTCCCGCCGATGCCATCGAGCGAAGTGGCGCCAGGGGCTTCAGCTTGTCGCGAGTCGACGACAGCGGCGAGAGCCGCCCGTTTCCAATTATTGTGGTTCGCACGTTCGGCGACGACTATTTAGGGTACGTCAATCGCTGTCCGCATGACAGCTTATGGCTCAACATCGGCTCCGGCGAGTTTTTCTCCTCTGACCGCTCCTTTCTCAGATGCGGCAGGCACGGTGCCAGATTTGAGATCGACACTGGGCTATGCATCGATGGTCCCTGCAATGGACAAGCGCTTGAACCGGTCGCGCTCGCCATCATCGACGGTGACGTCTGCCTGTGCGGCGTCAGGTTACTGGAGGACGATCGGTTGTACGACTCGTTTGAGGACAGCGACGAAGCCATGGATATTGCGATCCATCCTGATTAACAGGCGTAACACTTGGCCGCTAATCAAGTCGCTTTTAACACGCATCGCCGAATAGAGCCATCGGACTCACGAGTACTGTCCCGGACCCGCGTCAATACGTGTGAACTGAGAGTGAAAGCTGGCGGTCTTGCCGGAGTCCGAACAGCAACCGCGATCTTGGCGGCACCAACGAGGTTTCTGGCGCTAGCTCACCAAACGGCGAGCAAGGCCATTGTTGCCGGTGGATAGAATTTTCGAGAAGGAAATGCCCTCGGCGGCTACAAGTTCGCCGAGGGCACCGTCTGGGCTGTATGAAATGGGGAGGCCCAGACTGACAGGACCGTTTGGTCTGGAGGAATGACGATCCTGTGTCCCGATTTTCCTATCTTCCGATTTTTTGGCCGACCGCTGAAGCGGGCGTAGCAATTGCAATGCCAAGCCTCCGTTCATGCGATGGCCTAGCGGTCACCGCCATCTCGTCAGCCGACGGCGTCGCCAAGGTCGATGCATAACGGGGACATGGGCGCGCTACATACGAACTGCGAATGGCTGAGGCGGAAGAGTGTCGAACGCGATGCAACATTTGTCATGCACGAAACAGAGGCGGGCGACATTGTCGCGAGCTCGGCATAATTGTCGGTCGTCTCAGAGCGAAGAATGAGATTGTTGGAGAAACAAGCGCTGCGCATCTGGTGCGGAACTTGCTTTGGGGGAATTGGATGGTCGCGTAAGTGATGAGGGAAAAGAAGATCACGACGCTGAAATTGATCATGGCGGGTGTTTCATATGGCAAGCATCTGTCGCTGATCGGTCAGCGATGATCATCAATATGTCGCCCGCTCATTTCGCCTGCCTTCGCAAGCACGAGTGGAAATTGGTTATGGCCGATACGGCGTTCGAATGAAGAGAAGACGTTTTGGGCGGATCCCGGATCTTGTCTCTTCTCAGATGAAGCCGTTGATTGCAGGATAGGCGCATGAACGCAGAAACCGAATTCGAGCTTCCTCAACTTTATCGGCATCACGTCTTTGCCTGCCACACGCAGCGTCCGCCCGATCATCCGCACGGCAGCTGCGGCGCTTCTGGGGCGCAGGTCCTCTGGGATCGGATGGGTAAGGCAATCGAAGCCCAAGGCCTCACCGATGTCGGTTTCACCATGGCGGGCTGCCTTGGCTTTTGTAACTCCGGTCCTTTGATGGTCGTCTATCCAGACGGGGTCTGGTATCGCGCCATCACGCCCGAAGACGTTGATGAAATCGTAGACTCCCATCTCAAGCAGGGCAAACGTGTCGACCGCCTCGTGATGGTGCTGAGGCGAAGCTAAAGACTCCGTTTTAGCGCCGCTTGCCCGGGCGTCGTCTATATGGGCAGCTTATATGCCCAGCCAGCTGGCATCTCGGCATATCTCCGATGATCGGGCGCCCTAACGCTTCCAGTACGTGCGCAGCGGCGGACTACTGAACCGTCGTTATGGCCCTGGATCTGGATCATCCGGTGAGAGGGAAGCCTCGACCGGAGTCCTGCTCATGATCGGGTCCGATGAGCCCTGAACTCGAACTCAAGTCTGTTGCAGGAGCGATCGTTCTCACAAGGGGGCGTTCGGGCTTGAAGTCTCGGCTCCGATAAGCAGGGTGACCGCTTCTGCTCCCGCCGAGAAGGAAACACGATTAGGATTTTATTGACCGCTATTGGCTCAATCTGTTTGTGCTCTGTCATTTACCGCCACGTCCAAAGCTCACAGCGAGAGTAATGCTGCGAATGGCTCCCGGCCTTCGGCGAGACGACGTGTCGTTTTACACATCATCCCGCTCGCCTTTGTACTGCACTACAGCGGGGAGACGCGCCAGACGAGGCGGCGCGTCCGAGAGCTCGCTGAAGCGAGTTCTTAGCGTCAGAACTTGTAAGTGATGCCGCCGCTGACGAGCCATGGGTCGATATTGGCGCGGCCGGTGACAGCAATTGCATTGTTTACGGTCGCCGAATAATTCGGTCGCAACCACAACTTCTTCACGTCGAAGTTGAGGCCCCAATGACGGTCAAGCATATAGTCGAAGCCGAATTGGACCGCGGCACCAAGCTGGTTGCTGATGTGCAAATCCGTCACAGCAGGGCCAGTGAGTGACGTATTGGCTGCGGATTGGTTGAAGAATACGGTGTAGTTGATGCCCGCGCCGATGTAGGGCTTGAACGGGCCGAAATCGGTGAAGTGATATTGCAGAGTCAGGGTTGGCGGCAATAGCCAAGCTTTGCCGACATCTAGACCAGTTAGCGTGCCCGCGCCGCTGATGTGATGACGGGTCACGCCGAGAATGAGTTCGGCGGCAACGTTGTTTGTGAAGAAATAGGTGATGTCGAGCTCCGGTACCACTTGGTCGCTGATCGATAGTCCGGAAGCGGGCGAGGACAGCGCCGGCACCCCGGCAACATTGACGGAGCTTCCGGCGGTATCCGGCAAAACGCCAAGCACGCGCAGGCGGATCATCCACGGATTGAAGGGCTCAATCTGAGGTGCTTTGTAGTAGATCGGGGCCCGCGCCAGGTCCGCGGCCTTTACCGGGATGCTGGCCAGCGGGGTCGCGAGCGCAAGCAGCGATGCCGTTGTCAGAATTGTCGTTGTCCTCATCGAATTCTCCATTCCAAAGTTCGCGCGAAGAGTCGCGCGAGACTTCTGTCACACATGGCAGACGGCGAAGGATTTGATGCTGATCAAATGGCGGCGGACGTAGCGCAATTCTGCAGCCACGTTGCATAAGGATCACGGCCGCGAGCTTCGCGTCCTCTGTCTGGATCGTTATTCAGTTCAATGTTCTGTCTGAGCCGAATCTATTCAATAAGCCGCGTCTCGGCGTAAAGCGCCGGCAAATTCAGACTGAAGCCATCATGTGCGATAAGCGCGATCGAGCTGCGGCGGTTTCACACAAGCGGGCGATGGAAAGGTCGTATTCAAGCCGAGCAGCCTGGGCGCTGCTGGTTACGAAGAGCCACGCACGCCGGCCATCCTCAGCGAAGTACTGTCAGCCATTCTGAAAATGGACAGGAGTGGGAGGATCGTTGTTCGGATTGGTCGGCGGCAATAGTAGTATGATCGATCGTTTCCTCACCACGATGGACAGTGGGTGTCCTGTTGTTCGTGGGAGCACCCCTCAAGATCATCTTGCGTATCCCGACCAAGAAGCGACAGCACGAGTTCATGATCGAAACCGGCGCATCTTGCACCGTCGGCGTTGATCAGCGGTCGTCTGATCAGGAGCGGATCTGCCAGCATCGCCGCGAGCGCACTCGCGGCGTCGATTGTGTCAGGATTAATGTCCCCCGACTTGATACGAGGCGCGGCTCGGTTGAACCAGGATGCGATCGGCATACTGCCGAAGAAGCGTCGCAAGTCCTCCGCAGCCCATGGCTCCTTCAATATATCCTTGGCTATCAGGTCGTGGCCAGCGGCCTTCAGCGCGAGCATCTGACGCGCATTGGTGACGCAGCCTGGCTTCCGATAAAAAAGGATTGTCGCCATGGTGTACCTCATGTGGCCGCGCCGAGCTGAACGGTCGGCGGCAATTCCGCTACGTCCGAAAGCGCATTTTGACACCGTTGCGCACCATCGCCCGTCAGTGGCGTAAGCACCGTACCGTGCGTGCGCTGGCGTTAGTGCGATCGACGGCCGTGATCTCCCGCGGTGGCTCGCAAACGAGCAAGATCCGAGCCAGCTAGAAATTGACGCGCCAACTTATCAACGAGCATCGGCCTTTTATGTCTCATAGCGAATCTCGAAACAGGACCCAGTTAGCTTCGATCCGCAGGCGGCCGCGTGCTTCTAGCTGCCGTAAGGTCATGCGTCAATCTGATCAGCTGGATCGCGAGTTCTGCCGCACAATTGATTTCGTCATCCTCGACCCACGAACACCCTCGCCAGGCCACTTGGATGTTCCGACTTCGACCTGCATTTCACTCTTCGCAAATTGCCGACCACCGCCTTGCAAGAAAGGGAGCAAGTCCCGTTCCATTTAAGGGCATTGGATGAGGTCATGCCAAGCTGCGGCTTTTCGGTTGATGGGTGTTGCCGTTGTTCGTTTTCTGACAGGCGCGAAGATCCTGTCCGTCCAAAACGTCTTGGGGCTACTCAACGGACAGTTGGTTTTTTAGAACCTAATCAGAAGCTTAATGAGCCTGGATAGCGTTGGCATGGCAGTTGCTATTCACCGGCAGCAACACTGAGTGAGGGGCTGGGTGCACGCCGACGCGTAAGACGAGCGATGCGCTCCTTCCCTTGAACCCGTGTGCCCCGTTTCTGAAAGAGAAACAAGCTCGCGTGTAGGAAGCACGCAACTTTTGGCAAATCGGTTGATGGAGAACTAAATGTCTTCACTGAGACAAATCGCGTTCTACGGAAAGGGCGGCATCGGCAAGTCGACCACTTCCCAGAACACGTTGGCGGCACTGGCCGAAATGGGCCAGAAAATCCTGATTGTGGGATGCGATCCTAAGGCGGATTCGACGCGCCTGATCCTGCATGCCAAGGCGCAGGACACGATCTTGAGTCTTGCAGCGAGCGCCGGCAGCGTGGAGGATCTCGAACTCGAGGATGTAATGAAGGTCGGCTACAAGGACATCCGCTGCGTGGAATCCGGTGGTCCTGAGCCGGGTGTCGGCTGCGCCGGCCGCGGTGTCATCACCTCGATCAATTTCCTGGAGGAGAACGGCGCCTACGAGAACATTGACTATGTCTCCTACGATGTGCTCGGCGACGTCGTTTGCGGGGGCTTCGCGATGCCAATCCGCGAGAACAAGGCGCAGGAAATCTATATCGTCATGTCGGGTGAAATGATGGCGATGTATGCCGCAAACAACATCTCCAAGGGCATCCTGAAATACGCCAACTCGGGTGGCGTGCGGCTGGGTGGCTTGGTCTGTAATGAGCGGCAGACCGATAAGGAGCTGGAGCTGGCGGAGGCGCTGGCGAAGAAGTTAGGCACTCAGTTGATCTACTTCGTGCCGCGCGACAATGTGGTGCAGCATGCCGAGCTGCGGCGCATGACGGTGCTCGAGTATGCGCCCGAGTCGCAGCAGGCCGATCACTATCGCAATCTTGCAACCAAAATCCACAACAATGGCGGCAAGGGCATCATTCCCACCCCGATCTCTATGGACGAGCTCGAGGACATGCTGATGGAGCATGGCATAATGAAGGCCGTCGACGAATCCATCATCGGCAAGACCGCCGCCGAACTCGCGGCCTCATAAGGGTCTCGGGTCGCGGCCTGTTGAAGGCGCGCGACGGATGCCGGTCTCCCTCACCCCCCATCCGGGGAGACCGGCACTCTAACAGCACTCGACCAGCCAGAACGGGGCGGGGCAAACGTGACTGCTTAGCCCAAAAACATCATGCCCGAAACGCACCTCCTTACGTTTATGGCTGCTTGCGCCGTCGATGCGAGCAGCGATGTGCAGCGAGGAATTGAAACCTACCGAGCGCTTATTGGCGTGCCTCCTGAAGATGCCGACATTGTCACCGACAGCAATTTCGATTGCCATGTCCTGGCGTCGATCCTGGCGGCCGCCTCGATGGATGGTGGTGCGCTTCCCGAGAAGGCCGGTCTGTCCGGCCACGAGCTGGCGGCCCTGCTGGGGCTCTATTTTCCGTCGGTTGAGGTCAAGATCTCGGAGCAGCTCCTGGCGTCTAAGTGCGATGAAAATGACGAAATCTCGATGGTGCGCGATCTCTTACTCAAGCAACGCTCGACGGAAGGGCATATCGGCGGCTGGCTGGCCGCGATGATCGCCCGCCGCTCCATAGAGCCAGATCACCTGTGGGAAGATCTCGGATTGCGCAATCGTGGCGAACTCTCGCGACTACTAAGCCGCCACTTCGCGCCCCTCGCCGCGCGCAATATCAACAATATGCGCTGGAAGCGCTTCTTCTACCGCTCGCTATGCGAGGATGAAGGCCTCGTCATGTGCACCACGCCCGTGTGCACACAATGTAACGACTTCAATCTCTGCTTCGGCGAAGAAAGCGGCGAGAGTCGGATGGCCGAGCGCCGGCGCGACCTTCTGTTGCAGGCAGCTCGCCCGGAAGTCAGTGGCGACTGGCCTATTTGAGTTGCCACAAGGTTCCTCGATCTCCCGGTCATCTGATAACGCATCGCGGGCTTTGGCGAACTTCGCAGGAGCTGAAGAGCGAGGCTAACGCCATTCGATGCGGACGCAACTATGAGGTCCAAGGCGATGCCGAGCCAGAGGGGATTCGCAACGTTTTCCGCATCCCGTAGTGCAATCGCGTCAACATTCGAGTTCAGCGAGGCAAGAGGCAAGGTGAGGCGTCCGCTTCGTGAACCTGTCGCGTTTGCGACAATCCAATTGCGAAGGTCAGCCGAGGAGAAGAGCGTATCATTTTCAACGGGTTGTCAACGATGGCGGGCTGGCATGCGGGTTGCTGAAGCGCTCTAGGTCGAAAACAATGAGGAGCCCTTTCGTGATGGCCGCCACCACCACCGCCAAACCGCCTTGGTCCGAGCAGGCGCACGTCCGGCCAACCGTGCTCAACGACACGACATTACGCGACGGCGAGCAGGCGCCTGGTGTTGCGTTCACCACCGAGGAAAAGCTGGCGATCGCGCAGGCTTTGGCGCGCGCGGGTGTGACGGAGATCGAGGCGGGAACGCCCGCGATGGGCAACGAGGAGATCGCCGCTATCCGCACAATCGTCGAAGCGGAGCTTCCGCTGACCACCATAGGCTGGTGCCGGATGCGGCAAGCGGACATCGATGCCGCGATCGAAGCGAAGGTGTCCATGGTCAATATATCGATCCCAAGTTCCGATGTGCAGATCGCGGCCAAGCTTGGCGGACGTCGCGAGCTGGCGCTGGAACAAGTGAAGCGAGTAGTAGGTTATGCCCGTGAGCAGGGACTTGAGGTCGCTGTCGGCGGCGAGGACTCCTCCCGCGCCGACATCGATTTCCTCATCAGACTGGTAGCAGCGGCAAAAGCGGCGGGAGCGCGTAGATTTCGCATTGCCGATACGCTCAGTGTGCTCGACCCGGACACAACCTTCGCGCTGGTTGGAAATTTGCGTGCGACCACGGATCTCGAACTCGAGTTTCATGGTCACGATGATCTTGGTCTCGCAACCGCCAATACGCTCTCCGCCATCAAGGCCGGCGCAAGCCACGCCTCGGTAACCGTTATCGGCCTCGGCGAGCGGGCCGGAAATGCACCGCTCGAGGAGGTCGCGGTCGCGCTCAAGCAGCTCTATAGCCGCGAGACTGGCATCATACTGTCGGAGCTCGAGAACGTCGCTGCGGTGGTTGCAGCCGCAGCCGCACGTGCGATTCCCCTGAACAAGGCCATCGTCGGAGAGCATGTGTTTACGCATGAATCGGGCATTCATGTGGATGGCCTTTTGAAGGATCAACGCACCTACCAGGCGCTTGATCCGGTTCTGCTTGGGCGCCGCAACCGTTTTGTGATCGGCAAGCATTCCGGGCTGTCGGCGATCACCGCGTTGCTCAAAGAATTACAGCTCGTCGCCAGCACCGATCAGGCCAGACAGATCCTGTCGCAAGCACGCCAACATGCCGTCGAGCACAAGCTACCGGTCGAGCGCGAAACCGTGATGGCGATCTGGCGCGATGTGTGCGGATGCTTGGCGACCCACCCGGCGTGACCAGCCCCGCCCAGCAACGTCTAGGATACACTCAAGACCAAGCGCGCGAGGACGGAATCGTTGATCGGCGGCAACACTGGCTTGCCTCCGCATGTTGCGCGAGGGGCATGCACTACGATGACCAGGCTCTGCCGCGTTTTCGCCGACCGTTCACCCGCTGATTCAAAGGAGATTTTTCGATGAGTAACTCGCACCCAGCAGCCGGTATCCTGGATCGGCTCAGCAAGGCTTCGTCGGCGGAAGAGTTTTTTTCACTGCTGGGCGTCGATTACGACCCTATGATCGTCGATGTCGCGCGCCTTCACATCCTAAAGCGCATGGGACAATACTTTGCCAATGAGCAATTCGCTGGTGTCGCAGAGCCGGACATCAGAGCTCGTTGCAAAGCGATGCTGGAGCAGGCCTATGCCGACTTCGTGGCATCGTCGCCAATCGAGCAGCGGGTGTTCAAGGTCTTGAAGGATGCCGTCGCAGACCGTGGCAAGCCGACGGCCTTTGTCCCATTGAGCGAGCTGAAATGATCTTACGCTGACGGCTCCTCGTGCAGGCTTCGTCTCCTTCCATCAACTCTCTCCGCCAGGACTCGCGCGACGCTGTCGTATTCCCGACCCTTGTCCGAACGGATCGTGTCCTGGGATTGGCAGTCGTTCCAAGTGCCTCATAAGCCGTTGATTTCGCCCGATTTACTTGGTTCTTGCAACTGGTACGACACTTGCTGTTGTCGTATCGATCCAGTCATCGATGCAATAAATGGTAGCCGTCCGAAATGAGATCTGAAGGAAGACCTTTCACGTTACGTCTACTGCCTACCGAGTTGTACGGCAACATTACGTGGCTCACGCTCACGCAGTGCCAAGCGAGATGGCTTTTGATGCGATTAAAGCCACTATGGAGCCCGCGAGGGCGGCCAACGGGTAAGCCGCCCGTCCACGCTTCAATTGGGGAGCGTATGCACATCTTCGTCAGCATCAGGCGGGTGCCCGCTTGTGCGCAGATCTACATCTACCCCACGGCCGATAGCAACATGCGGCAAAAAGAGTGGACAACGGTGGCCCACGCGAGTCACCAGCGCTGGCGGCCAAGCACTCATCGCACGATAGCGCGGGGGCAAGATCACCTGGGTCGTTACTGCCGATGTGGAGCGCTGGACCGAAAGCGAGGTGCAGCTCTTGCGAAGCAAGTGGGCCCGCGTACTCAAGCATGGACAGGGTCAACCAGGGTGATCGCAGCGGCCTGGCCGCCTCGCTGGCGCTTGTCGAACGGAGCCCACAGGAAGCCTGTCTCCAGGCCCTCTCGGAATCTGGCCCGCTCCGTGCGTTCGCCCCGAGCGACGCCTCTCGTTGCGCGGTCGGGCCGCACCGAGCAGGCGGAACCACCGTGCAGCCGGCCATCTGCTGAGCAAAACTGATCTTCAGCCAACCGAACTGGAAACCAATCCTGTGGCGCGGGCGCGCGCACTATTGAGGGGAATTTAAAACATGAGCAATGTCACCAAAACGGCTGCGCCGCCGGCGGCCGGCCGCGCCGCGGCCAAAAAGGAACTGCCGGAGCACTTTAAGGCCTACAAGCATGTCTGGGTTTTTGTCGAGCAGGAGCGCGGCCAAGTGCATCCCGTCTCCTGGGAACTGATGGGGGCGGGGCGCAGACTTGCCGACAGGCTGAAGGTGAACCTCGCCGCGGTCGTTATTGGTCCGGAGGGGCAGCCGACGCGTAACGCCGCACTTGAATCGTTTTGCTATGGCGCCGATCTGGCCTATCTCGTGAGCGATAATGTTTTGTCGGATTACCGAAATGAATCCTATACCAAAGCGCTAACCGAACTCGTCAACACCTACAAGCCTGAAATCCTGCTGTTGGGCGCGACGACACTCGGTCGCGATCTTGCAGGTTCGGTGGCGACCACCTTGTCGACGGGGCTCACCGCCGACTGCACCGCGCTCGATGTCGACGCAGATGGGTCGCTTGCAGCGACGCGTCCGACCTTTGGCGGCTCGTTGCTGTGCACGATTTATACCTTGAACTACCGTCCGCAGATGGCAACCGTCCGGCCGCGCGTCATGCCGATGCCGGAGCGTGTCGTCCGCGACGCCGCTCGCATCATCATCCATCCGCTCGGTCTTGTCGAAGACGATATCGTCACGAAAGTGCTCACGTTCATTCCCGATCGCGATTCCGAAACGTCAAATCTGGCTTATGCAGATGTCGTCGTCGCCGGCGGCTTGGGACTGGGATCGCCCGAGAACTTTCGGCTGGTGCGAGAGCTAGCAACTCTTCTTGGCGCCGAGTACGGTTGCTCGCGTCCTCTAGTGCAAAAAGGATGGGTGACGTCTGACCGGCAGATCGGCCAGACCGGCAAGACCATCCGGCCAAAGCTCTACATTGCCGCCGGCATTTCCGGCGCAATTCAGCACAGGGTCGGCGTGGAGGGGGCGGACCTGATCGTCGCGATCAATACCGACAAGGACGCACCGATCTTCGATTTCGCTCATGTCGCGATCGTCAGTGATGCCATGCAGTTGCTCCCGTCGCTGACGGCCGCATTTCGCGCCAGGCTCTTGCCGAATTCGCGCGCCCGGCTCGCGGTCTAGAGGAGATGATGTGATGATTGAAGAGAGGTTCGATGCGATCGTTGTCGGAGCCGGTATGGCCGGCAACGCAGCGGCGTTGACCATGGCCAAGCACGGCATGAAGGTGCTGCAGCTCGAGCGCGGCGAATATTCCGGATCGAAGAATGTGCAGGGCGCAATCCTCTATGCCGACATGATGGAAAAGCTGATACCCGAGTTTCGCGAGGAGGCGCCGCTCGAACGCCATCTGGTCGAACAGCGGTTCTGGATTATGGACGATCGCTCCCATGTCGGCGTGCACTACCGATCGGATGACTTCAACGAGGAGCGGCCGAACCGATACACGATCATACGCGCGCAGTTTGACAAATGGTTCTCCTCGAAGGTGCGGGAGGCCGGCGCGACCGTGCTGTGCGAGACGACAGTCACGGAGCTCGTACGGGACGACCATGAGAGGATCGTCGGAGTTCGTACGGATCGCCGCGACGGCGAAATACACGCCGACGTCGTCGTGCTGGCCGAGGGGGTCAATGGTCTCCTCGGCACGCGGGCGGGCCTGCGCGCGCGGCCGACACCCGATAATGTCGCGCTCGCTGTGAAGGAAATGCACTTTTTGCCTCGCGAGACGATCGAGGCGCGTTTCAATCTTAAGGGCGACGAAGGCGTCGTGATCGAGGCTGCCGGTACCATTTCCCGCGGCATGACCGGAATGGGTTTCATCTATGCCAACAAGGAGTGCATCTCGCTCGGCATCGGCTGCCTCGTCGCCGATTTCCAGCGCACCGGCCAGACACCCTACGGCATGCTCGATCATTTCAAGCAGCATCCCTCCGTGGCGCCGCTGATCGCAGGTTCCGAAGTCAAGGAATATGCGGCACATCTCATTCCTGAAGGCGGGTACAAAGCAATCCCGCAGCTCTACGGTGAGGGTTGGGTGGTGGTGGGGGATGCGGCACAGCTCAACAATGCCATTCATCGCGAAGGCTCCAATCTTGCGATGACCTCAGGCCGCATTGCGGCCGAAGCGATCGCCCAGGTCAAATCGCGCCGCGAGCCGATGACCGCAAAAAATCTGTTGCTCTACAAGAAGATGCTGGACGAGTCCTTCGTCATCAAAGACCTCAAGAAGTACAAAGACATGCCGACGCTGATGCACACCCATTCGCAAAACTTCTTTCTTACCTATCCGCAGCTTATCTCCAAGGCGCTTCAGAACTTTGTACGCGTCGACGGTACGCCGAAGGTTGAGAAGGAGAAGGTGACCCTGAAATCCTTCGTCAAGGCGCGGTCATGGACAGGTCTGTTCGGGGATGCGTGCCGTTTTGCCAGGGCCTGGCGCTGACCGGCAACAGTGTGAAATCGAACAATGGAAGGCCAAAGAATGAATGTCGAGCCCTCAGTGCGCGTCGAAGACAAGCTGTACTACAACCGCTATCTTGTCGATGTCGGTCGCCCTCACGTCACCGTGCGCCCGCACACCACGCCGTCGCCGCAGCTACTTGCGCTTTTGAAAGCCTGCCCTGCGCGATGCTACGAACTTAACGACAACGGCCAAGTCGAGATAGCCGTCGACGGCTGCATCGAGTGCGGCACCTGCCGCGTCATCGCTGAACCCTCCGGCGACATCAAATGGAGCCATCCGCGCGGCGGGTACGGCGTGCTGTTCAAGTTTGGCTGAGAGTGCAGCGAAAGGCGGCGGTGAGATCGCCATCACAAGGAGGATCTCGCCGCCTTTGTGGCGCATTCTGGCTCGTCTGCACTTAAGATGAAATTCAAACGAGGCAACCGAGGAGATGCCCGCAAGACTCAGATTGAGGATATCATGCTCGCTTGAATGCCGAGGATTGGTCGTGCCGCAATGGAGTGGCGCCGTAAGCGGTGTCGATCCGACCGCACAAAGGAATCAGCCCGTCGGCTTGGACGGGGCGCGCCCGGCGGCCTCGATCGCAACCGCCACTGATTGCACAATCGCAGCAAAGCGCACGGCAGCCTGGATCACTCCGGAACTGACGCCCTCAGTCCGCAGCGTCTTCTCATGAGCGTCGATGCAGGCACCGCAGCCATTTATGGCCGAGACCGCCAGCGACCACAGCTCAAAATCGGATTTATCCACGCCAGGATTGCCGATCACGTTCATGCGCAATCGTGGCGGCATGGTCTTGTATTCCGGGTTGGACGCGAGGTGAACGAATCGGTAGTAGACATTGTTCATCGCCATCACAGAGGCTGCGGATTTCGCTGCGGCGATCGCCGCGGGCGTCATCACGGCAGCTGCTGCCGCTTCGATCGCGGCAATCAAGTCTGCATTGCGAGTGGCAATCGCGCTCGCCAGCAGCAGGCCGTATTGTCGCTGCGGCGACAGCGTATCATCGGCCAGCAAGGACGCCAGGTTAAGCCTGACGTCCTTGGCGAAATCGGGAATAGTCTCATTCAACTGCTCAATCGACGACATGCTGCCTCACGCAACCTTCAGCGTTTCGCCGCCGACTTCGCGGTTGCAGGGACAGAGTTCGTCGGTCTGCAGCGCGTCCAGAACGCGGAGCGTGTCCTTGGGGCTACGCCCGACGTTCAGATTTGTCGCATAGACGTGTTGGATTATGTTGCCGGGGTCGACGATAAAGGTGTAGCGATAGGCAACGCCCTCAGGTGAACGTACGCCGAGGCCGTCGACTAAGGTTCCTTTTGTGTCGGCAAACTGCCAAATCGGCAAGTTGTGCAGGTCTGCATGCGAGCGCCGCCAGGCGAGCTTGCAGAACTCATTATCAGTCGAGCCGCCCAGTACCACAGCGTCGCGATCGGTGAATTCCTTGGATAGCCGGCCGAACTCAGCAATCTCGGTCGGACAGACGAACGTAAAATCTTTGGGGTAGAAAAAGATGATCTTCCATTTTTCTGGGAAGCTCGTTTCGGTCAGCGTCTCGAACGCGCTGTGTCCTTCTTCTTCCTGCGCCTGAAAGCCGGGCTTCACGCCTGTGATTTCGAACGGCGGCAACTGACTTCCAATTCCGAGCATGCTGACCTCACAAGTGTGCTTTGCGTAAGTGGTGTCGTCATTGCTGAAGCAAGCTATATGCCATCCGTTGTCAAGATCGGATTGTCGCGACTAAGATCACCAGCGGCTTGGGTCTGACGGCCCTCACATCCCACCTCCAATCATGCTGTCTGGATGCGATGCTCGATCGTTTGAAAGGTCATGGACGGGTGCGTACGTGACGATTGGGCTGCCGCAGTCCAAGTTAGCAACCGAATTTCGCGACCAGCGATTGAACCGCTGTTCGAAAACGGCTACTTGCCGACCGAAAATGGACTCACGGCGTCCTCGCAGAGCAGCTTACAGTGTGAAACGGCTGCTGATGCTAAGGCTGTTTTCGTGGGCGGCGAAGGAGCCTCATCGGCGATTCCGGAATCGACGCCGGCGATATTCTCGCAGCCGTCATCAAGCTGTCCGGTATCATCGTCCCCAAATAGCTCCAGCTAGGGCTGAAGGCGCGGCGTCGCCCCGGGCGCGTGGAGACAACGCGCCACCATTCCTCTACGGCTTGACGATCGCAAAGTAGCAGCGTGCCAACATCACCGGTAAAAGCTCTCCAGTCGGCAAGACATTTTCTTGGAACAGCTGTCAGGAGCGGCGTACCCCGAGTGATCGCATCAACAAATTCAGCGCGCAGGCCGCAGCCAACCGCTTCCTGTTTTGCGAATTTGCTGATCACGAGGAGATCGACTTTGTCGCGAAGCGCCTGGGAAACGACAACTGCGGCCTCGGCCAATCCGTTTGTATCGAGTTTACAGGACGCCGCCCCGCTGCCGAGTAGCTGGGAAATCGAGATATCTCGCCCTGTGGCAACGTCGATTGCGAGCATTACGTCCGTGCCGTTTGCATTCCTGAAGGGTCGATGGACGATGCCGCCGACGCGTACGTCATGCCGCGCGAGATCCTGGACGAAATCGGCAAGGAGCTCGTCGGCGTCATCTTCTGGCTGGTAGAGAACCGCCGCCACAGCTGTCGGATCGACGTCATCAAGGTTATCGATCATGGCCGTGATCCTATTTCTGTTCGTTTCGCGTGTTAGCGCTTTTCTGTGGAATATCTCCTACTGGTGTCGCAGGCGTTATGAGCAGCCGCTCGGGGGGTGAGACCGGCAAGGCTCGCGCGACCTCGGCGAATACGTTCATTCCGTTACTGAGCCCCAGCTCATCAAACGAGCGGCGAGTGATGCGCGCCAAAAGGGGAACGCCCGCACGGCCGGTTTCGAGCGCCAGGACCAACGTGACCTCAGCTTCGTCGAACGGCAGAGAGGCTTTGATCCGTGCCGGAAAAACATTGAGGATCGAGCTTGCGCGCGGTGGTTCGCGCCTAATGCTGACATCACCGGCCGCGATGCGCAGCCTTAGCTGCGCGCCTGGTCTGAGCGGTGGCCCAGGTATCAACAGACGCGCACCTTTGAGGCGCAGGATGATCAGCCCATAGCGCCCGTCATAGCCGCCGATTACGGTATCGACGCAGACAGCCGATTCGCCTCGAGCAGCAAGCGCTGGATCGCTCTGGACGGCATGCAGCGGCCCGGCCGCGGTCACAATGCCATCTTTCATCGTGACGAGATGGTCGGCAAAGCGCTCGACGTCAGCCATGTCGTGGCAGATATAGATCATAGGCAACGTGAGCTCTTCACGCATGCGCTCGATAAAGGGCAGAACTTCATGCTTGGCGGGTCGGTCGAGCACAATGAGCGGGTCGTCCAGCAGAAGTAGCCGAGGTTGGGACAACAGCGCGCTGCCCAGCGCAAGTCGCTGTCGCTCGGCACCAGAAAGATGTGAAGGCGCACGGTCAAGCAGCGGCGCCAGGTCGAGCAACTCGATGACGCCATCAAGGTCAATCAGTGACGCTTTCGATTTTGGCGCATTGTACAGAAGGGTGCGCTTGACGGACAAATGAGAGAAAAGAATTGGTCGCTGGAATACATATGCGATCGGACGCAGATGAGGCGGCCGAAACGTCGTTTCGTCCTGCCAGATTTCACCATTGACACCGCAAAATCCAGTCGGCATACGCTGCACGCCGGCAATGCAGCGCGCGAGAGTGGTCTTGCCGCACCCTGGCGGACCGAAAATCGCCGTGACGCCCTTGGCCGGCACGCTGAATTGCGCATCCAAAGGGATGCTTGCGGGGGTGCCGTTGAAGGCGACTTCTATATAGCCCGATTTTGCTTCTCTCACGTGCGCGCGCCTATGCTGCATCTTTTCATCAAATCACGACGAGAATGATTGCAAAGGCGATGAACACCATGCCGCCGACAATCGAGTCTGTTTTGCTCCAGCGCGGCGGTTCCGCCCCGAGGAGGCCAAAAGGTGCCGCGGCAGCATTGCAGATCGACGGCGTTACGACGGCTGGCATCCTGAGCATCTCCCTGTCATCGAGAATCGTCCCAATCGAACGCTGCCGCAAGCGCTTACCGATCACACATGCAAGGCGGGCGTCCAATATCGCGGAATCCTCAGCCAGCTTGGCCGGACTCAGTTCGTCCGCCGGCTGGACTCGCGCGCCTTGCGTCGTTTGGCTGTGGACGCGTCGGCTATCCCCAGAGCTTGACACCGCCTCATGGCCGGCGATCCGCTCGAACGGCGCCATGGCGCTGGTGGCCGATGTCAGGTGTGCGCCGAGGCCTGCATTCATGGCTTCTGCGACTTCAGGTGCAAGCAGCATCAAAGCCAGGTCGAATAGAATCAATCGGAAAAGCCTCATTGGGACTCGGAAGATGGTCCGCACGGCCGCTTTTCTCGCGGCGGCTCCTTGCTCCTCACCCAGCAATCTGCGTGCCGGATAACAGCAGGTGCGCGGGGGCTTCGTCCATGATAAAGCTCGCCAGGCCCCCACCCTGCGTGTGGAATCGCCCCATCGTATGGTCGAGTTTCAGACGTCCGCGTCGTGAACCGGCCATGCAGGAGGGACGTGATATAAGCTGAAGATGATACGATACTGTCGGCCCTTGCGGCGAGAATGGGTTGGAGAGACCATGACCGTGACATTCGCCCCTCAAAGCGGACCCGACGGCGCCGGCTAGTGGCTCTGCACAGTGATTATGACTCTTTGGAAGGCGCGGGATAGGCGCGGCCCATTTTGGTGCGGGCCTTGTCTGTTGTGAACATCCATTTGATGCGAGAGCGGGCGGCATTTCGCTTCCGTTCCCAAGCGGCGATTTCGCGGCGCAACCGCTTGGGGGCGTCGATTCTGCGATTGAGGCACTGGCCCCGCAGGACGCCGATCTCGATCTCGACCATGTTGAGCCAGCTTGCGTGCTTGGGCGTGTAGTGGAACTCGAGCCGTCGCAAAATCCGCCTGGCTTCGGCGGGCGGGAAGGCCTGATACAGGGCGCCGGCGGAGTGGGTCGATAAATTATCCTGGACGACCCGGATGATCTCGGCGTCGGGATAATGGATGTCGACGAGGTCGCGCATGCAGGAGGCATAGTCTTCAGCCGCGCGCCGCTCAGTGACTTTGACCTTGCGCCAGGGACGATGCACGTCGAGGAATACGAAGAGATTGACCGTGCCGTTGCGACGGTACTCGTAATCGTAACGTTCGAGCTGGCCGGGCTCGGCCGGAATCGGTTGACGCGCCTCGCCGATGAGCTGCACCGGGCTTTCGTCGAAGCACACCACCGGCCGCTTGGGATCTGGCGCCTCGGCGTAGAGGTCGAGCACGTCCTCCATACGGGCGACGTATTCGCCGTCGATCTGCGGAATGCACCACATGTCCCTGCGCCAGGGCTTGAGGCCATTTTCGGCCAGGCGCCGCCGAACCGTCTCATGCGACAGGCTCTTGTGTTCGGTGAGCTTGACCATCGCACCTGCCAGCAGCTCAAGCGTCCAGCGGGCCCGGCCTTCTGGCGGACTGGCGTAGGCCGTCGCCACCAACAAGGCTTCTTCCTTGACCGTGAGTTTGCGCTCCGCTCCGGGCCGCGGCTCATCGCTCAGCGCCCGCTCCAGATTGCCTTCCACGAAGCGGCGCTTGGTCCGGTACACGGTCGAGCCGCCCACGCCGACGCTCCGCGCGATCTCCTCATCGCTGCCGCCGGTGTCGGCAGCCAGCAAAATCTGCGCGCGCTTGAGCTTACGGGACGCATGCTTGCCGCCGCTGAGCAGCGCCTTGAGTTCCGTGCGCTCGATTTGGCTGAGGTCGACCCGATAGCGTACATTCATGGCATGCCTCCGTGTTCGAGGCACGCACCAACAACTGAATCGGATGGCCGGCGTGAGTCCTTCGGCAAAACCCTTCACGCCCACACAGGGGCAGTACCTGGCCTTCATCCACCTCTACACGCGCCTGCACCGCAGACCCCCGGCCGAAACCGACATGCGGGAATACTTCCGCGTTAGCCCGCCCTCGGTTCACCAGATGGTGCTGACGCTGGAACGGGAGGGCCTCATCAGACGGCAGCCAAGGACCCCTCGCAGTATCGAGGTCCTCGTTGATCCAAAACACCTGCCGGAGCTACTCTGACCGCCAGACGCAACCCGTCAAAATCACTGTGCAGAGCCACTAGGCGGTGTGGACAGTTATCGCAGCCATAGGACGATGGCTGCGATGGTGATGACGGCAAGGTAATTTCGGGCGGTCTTTTCGAAGCGGGTTGCGACGCGGCGGAATTGCTTGAGCTTTGAGAAGCAGCATTCGACGAGATGGCGCTGGGCATAGAGATGCTTGTCGAGCGGATACTTGAGCGCGCGTGACGGGTTGTTGGGGATGACGGCGAGCTCGCCCTTGGCTGCAATGTCCTGGCGCAGGTGATCGGCGTCATAGGCCGTATCGGCCATGAAAACCTCGGCAGGCAATCCCTCGATCAATGTGGCGGCTTGCGGTGCATCGCCCTTCTGGCCTGCGGTGATCGTGAACCGTACCGGACATCCCAAGCCGCGAACGGCCATATGTATCTTGGTGCTCAGGCCGCCGCGCGAACGGCCAAGCGCTTGATCTTCAGACCCCCTTTTTTGGCCCCGGCAGCATGCTGATGGGCTCGAACAATGGTGGAATCGACAATCAGATATTCGAAGTCCGGATCGTCGGACATTGCCTCGAAGATCCGCCACCAGACGCCTTTGGCACTCCATCGGCTGAAGCGCCGGAACGCGCTGTTCCAATCCCCGAACGCTTCCGGAAGATCACGCCAGGGAGAGCCCGTGCGAACGATCCACAGCACACCTTCCACGAACATCCGATTGTCGCGCCCGGTCGAGCCCTTCTGGTCAGGCCGGCCTATGATCAGCGGCGCCATCCGCTCCCAAGCCGCATCGCTCAACACCAGACGATCCATCACACCCAAGACTGCCTCCCAAAAGCAGCCTTGAATCTGATTTCCTCCTAAAAGGGAATCCTTAGAGTCTACACCGCCTAGCGCAGCGCCAATCGCAAGGCGCGCTTTCCCTTGACAACGTCGTCGCCGATCGGCAGCAACTTCAAATACGTCTGAGCAGTGGGCAAGGGGCGGTTGCGGCGGATCGACCGGGGCCCTCATCACAATTTGTGGGCCTGGCGTCGTCGGACTCAACCTGGGTGCGAGATTTGCCGAAGCCGTTTTGGCATGAAGGGGATCAAGCGGGGAACGCTCCCGCTGATAGCTGGAATATCGCGAACTTCTCGCCGCGATCAGCCTATCCGCCAGTTGAAAGCCATCCACCATCATACTTATTTTTCGGTCGGACACTAAGGGTCATCCAATTGACGAAATCATGCGCTCAGCCGTTGCTAATCCGGCGCCCATTCAGCCAGCTCTGTCAGCCAAGACGAGGACAAGTGGTCGAGCCGGCACGTGGCTATCGCGCTCGTGAGGGCAGCCTGCACAGTTTCTGCTACATTGGAGAAGGATTATGAGGCGCATTGACGAGCGCGGCACATCGCCCATTTCGGAATTTGGTGCCGATGAAGGTCAAGGCGCTGACGGTTCTAGCGCTAGATCGGCTTGTGCCCCCGGCGAAGAGGGCCGATCATTCAGTTCCGTTGTGGAGCAGACGCGCTCTGAGCCTCAGGATTCAGATGCTTCATACTCGCGCAGCGCGCAGCGCGCCAGCGGTGCAGGCCGATTTGCCGCTCCTCCCGCCAGCGCACATCGACTCTTTGGGGCTGCGCTGCATGGCGTAATCGGTGGGAGCCGTCGTCGTTTCGGCTCCTTGCCGGGATCCGGCTCGTCGCGATCTGATAAGGAAGTGCGTCGCGACGATCCAGAGGCGGAAGGCTCGCTAGGACGCTCTCTCCCATCGCACGGCGGAGACGGACCAGAAGTGGGACACGTCCACGATGTGCCCACGCAGAGTGTCCTAGGCCCAGGCCCGCAGCGACCTTATGGAATTTACAGTGGGAGACCAGGTCGAAACGCGGGCGCCTCGCATCCGCGTGGCGAAGAGTTCTGGCGCGACGATAGAGAGGCTCAAAGCTCGCACGTGGGTAGACGCCCGCCGGATACGCCGTCCGTGTCTGAGCGAGGTAGCAGACCAGGAAGATGGCGCGTCGCCGACGCGCCTGCGCAGCCAATCGAGCGTGAAGGTGCGGAACGAAGCGATCGTACCTATAATGGCGCAGCAAATCAGGAAACACGCCTGGCGCACTCTGATGGCAATCAGTGGCGTGCCGACCGAACGGCTGAGCGCTCGCAGAGAGGTGGGCTCCCGCCAGATACACCATCCGCCTCCGAGCGGGGTGACAGGCCAGGAAGCTCGCGCATCGGCGGTGTCGCTGCGCAGCCAATTCAGCCTGGAAGCTCGGAGCGAGCCCATCGAACTTATCGTGGCGCAGCCAATCTGGAAGTTGCCCCGTCGTCTTCGGATGGCGACCGTCGGCGCGCCGATCGCGCCGGCGGGCTGGCGCCGCATGGCCAATCCATCTCTGACCGAAGTGGCGGACCAGGAAGGCAGCGCATTGACGATGTCGCCGCGCAGAGGGTCCAAGGTGCGAGCTCCGAACGACCGTATGGATCCTATCTTGACGGAGTACCTGGGGGAGCAAGCTGGCGTTCAAGCGGCGACCACTGGCGAGGCGATCAAGCCGCTACCAGCTCGCAGACAGATGCGCTCTCTCGACATAGGCAATCCGTGCCTGACCTGGGTGCTGGACCAAAAATGCAGCGTATCGAAGATATAGGCGCCGAGAGCGTCCGGGCTGCAAGCTTGGCGCGTCCTTATAGACGTGCGGATGAACTTAATGCAGCTCTGAGGGACCTTGATCACGTTCGCGACATCCGTGCGTTCTCAACTGCAGTGGTGCAGCATGACAAGAGGCTGCGAAAGGCGGACCGGGAGGACCATGAAAGGTTTCTGGAAAAGGCCGCCGTTGATTTCAAGACTGAATTCGTTTCGCGCCTGGAGGAAAACATCCGCGCCGGGCGATCATGGGGGTACGCCACAACATGCAACGTGGTGAGCCGAGAGGCCGGTGGTCGTGCAGGTGTGGAAGCTTGCAGGGCCTTGGCAGCTCGGCTGTCGCAGCTGGAAGATGCGTTAATAACGAAAGTCGACCCTAATGCGCTTTCGCTCTTCGCATTATCGTTTGGTCGGAACCTCCGGGCGGCGGAATGCCGCAATGGGGCGATCAGAATCGCCCGCGAGGTCTGTGACGGCGGCCGCCAGCTCGCTCGTTTTCATGAGCAGGACCTGGCGAACCTGGTGAACGGTTTCAGCAAGTGGCCGGGCCAGGACGATGCCGGCCGGGCCGTCCTCGCAATCGCCCGTGAGGTCTGTGACGACGGCCGCCGGCTCGCTCGTTTTAATGAGCAGGAGCTGGCGAACCTGGTGAACGGTTTCAGCAAGTGGCCGGGCCAGGACGATGCCGGCCGGGCCGTCCTCGCAATCGCCCGTGAGGTCTGTGACGACGGCCGCCAGCTCGCTCGTTTTAATGAGCAGGACCTGGCGAACCTGGTGAACGGTTTCAGCAAGTGGCCGGGCCAGGACGATGCCGGCCGGGCCGTCCTCGCAATCGCCCGTGAGGTCTGTGACGACGGCCGCCAGCTCGCTCGTTTTAATGAGCAGCAGCTGGCGAACCTGGTGAACGGTTTCAGCAAGTGGCCGGGCCAGGACGATGCCGGCCGGGCCGTCCTCGCAATCGCCCGTGAGGTCTGTGACGACGGCCGCCGGCTCGCTCGTTTTCATGAGCAGGAGCTGGCGAACCTGGTGAACGGTTTCAGCAAGTGGCTGGGCCAGGACGATGCCGGCCGGGCCGTCCTCGCAATCGCCCGTGAGGTCTGTGACGACGGTCGCCAGCTCGCTCGTTTTCATGAGCAGGACCTGGCGAACCTGGTGAACGGTTTCAGCAAGTGGCCGGGCCAGGACGATGCCGGCCGGGCCGTCCTCGCAATCGCCCGTGAGGTCTGTGACGATGGCCGCCAGCTCGCTCGTTTTAATGAGCAGGACCTGGCGTACCTGGTGAACGGTTTCAGCAAGTGGCCGGGCCAGGACGATGCCGGCCGGGCCGTCCTCGCAATCGCCCGTGAGGTCTGTGACGACGGCCGCCAGCTCGCTCGTTTTCATGAGCAGGACCTGGCGAACCTGGTGAACGGTTTCAGCAAGTGGCCGGGCCAGGACGATGCCGGCCGGGCCGTCCTCGCAATCGCCCGTGAGGTCTGTGACGATGGCCGCCAGCTCGCTCGTTTTAATGAGCAGCAGCTGGCGAACCTGGTGAACGGTTTCAGCAAGTGGCCGGGCCAGGACGATGCCGGCCGGGCCGTCCTCGCAATCGCCCGTGAGGTCTGTGACGACGGCCGCCAGCTCGCTCGTTTTCATGAGCAGGAGCTGGCGAACCTGGTGAACGGTTTCAGCAAGTGGCCGGGCCAGGACGATGCCGGCCGGGCCGTCCTCGCAATCGCCCGTGAGGTCTGTGACGACGGCCGCCAGCTCGCTCGTTTTCATGAGCAGCAGCTGGCGAACCTGGTGAACGGTTTCAGCAAGTGGCCGGGCCAGGACGATGCCGGCCGGGCCGTCCTCGCAATCGCCCGTGAGGTCTGTGACGACGGCCGCCGGCTCGCTCGTTTTCATGAGCAGGAGCTGGCGAACCTGGTGAACGGTTTCAGCAAGTGGCCGGAAGACGAGGACATTTGCCATTCCGCAGCCGTGGTCGCGGGTGAGGTCGGTCGCCGCGCGCTCTCCGATTTCACGCCGCAGCAAATGGCACATCTGATAAATGGCTTCAGCAAGTGGCCGGACGACCCGGCGTGTCACCGGGCGGTAGTGGACATCGCGCGCGGACTAGGCCGGGGCGGTCAACGCTTCGGTACCTTCACGACGCCCGAGTTCAACATGATCGCCAATGCCCTGGGGCGAGGTATCACGAGAGGGGAAGACGCGGGAGAGATCATAGAGACCGCTCTGCTGAAGGATCGCTTACATCAGCTGGCCCATCACCTTCACTACGACAATGATCGGCTGGAGCAGAGCGATGTTCTGACTATCGCCACCATTTTCAAGGCCTTGGCGAAGGCTCGACTATTCGAAGATCTTGGCTCGCTCGCCTCGACCGGGTTGGATCGGCTCAACGAATTGCATCGTGCCCCTGGTTTTGCCGCTGAGAATAACCTCGAAACCATGGGCAATCTCTGTGCCGCGCTGGTGCCGCTGGCGCGCAGCCCGCACCTGCGCTGGCACCGCAGAGTGGCTCTCCACTTGCTGAACGATGTCCAACCGATCGTGGAGCAAAAGATCGAGGCACACTTCGATGCGAGCGCGGCAGAGCGCATCCGTGGGCCGCGCGCGAGTCGCAATCCTGCCCTCTCGATCTATCAGATGCTCAAGGCTCGTGCAGTCCTGGCGAACATGTTCAAGCGACCGGTTATCGAGGGCAAGAAGGCAGATTTGCGCAAGAGGCAGCAAGAGCTGCGGCACGGTACCAAAGAGATCCTGGCCGGCACGCGCGACCTCATCCAGGGCGATCTTTCCAACATGAGCTGGAACCTGATCGCACAGATCGAGGCGGAGAGCCCGGTCGATGCGCTCGACACATTCGTCGAGCAAAACGCGGCAACGATCCGGGACAAATATCCTGCGTCCACATTCGATGTCCACGAGGTATTGCGAGCCATGGATCACGAGCCGAGGCCCCCACAGGGCGAAGCGGGTCTGATGCGGTTGCCGGTGGTGGACATGCAAGGACGGCCACTGGCCACAGAGCCCGAGACACGATACTCGATCTTTCATCGGCTGACCTCAGGCGCGATCGAGGTGGTCGCCGTCCAGCTGCCGGCAAAGCCGAGCGCCCTCATGCTGGCGCGCACGCTCACCTACAAGGGGGTGCCGTACCGCATGGACCTGTTCGGCGGCAGCAAGTTGAAAGCACCAAGACCGACCGTGCTCGAAATCGCCGCCCATACTCCAGGCGGACCGGCAGCACCGTCTTCGGGGGGAAAACTGCTCGCCATTCCCTATGCCGAAACCGCGCCGGGGACGTCATTCGAGAAGCTGTTGCGGGCCTGGGCCCCGTTCAAGGAAGCCTATTGGTATACTCAGCGCAGGGGGTTTGCGGCGCCACCCGCAATCAAGGATCTGGGCCCTCACGATTACGCGCTGGAGGGCGCCTTCAAGCTGTTGCTGACGCCAGACCGCCCTACCAACGAGGAGCATCCGTTCAAATTGACTGGACCGGAAGGCCCGATTGCTTTGCGACCGCATGATGGCTGTGGCTTTATCAAGGCCTCGCTCGCCGAACGTATGCTCGCTATTCGCCGGGCCGGCCCCCAGGAAGGCCCCGATCGAATGCCGGCCTATGGTGAGGGAAGGAGATCGTCCGTTCCTGCCTCGGCGTTGCAACATTATCCGCGCAGTGAGCAGGTGGCCGACGAGGCTCGCGAAAAGGCCAAGAGCTGGCTGGACAGCAGAGGAGGGGAAAGCCTGATAGGCGAGCAGCTGTTTCGCATGGTGACGGCAGGCCACATCGATGCTCCCGGTGGCGTTGCCGTCCCGTCCAGTGATGATTACCTCCATGTGCCGAAGTGCAAGAGTGAGACGTTAACGGGAACGGGGGGCGTGCTGATCGGGCGATCTCCCTATGACAAGCCTAACCTGCGCCCACTCGCCGCCGAGCGAGTCAGGTCGGCAGCTGACGGGGATCCGACTGCGGCATTCCTCGATAGATGCGTGGCCATGCAATACAGTTTCAGTGTCGCCCAGAAGTCGCAGGAGGAGCTGGCGGCCGACGACCCGAGCTTCTTTGCCAAAGGCATTCTGATCGTGGTGCCGGATGGGATGTGGCCGGCCAACTACGCGGACCGCGGGCTGGTGATGTCGGCCGAAGACGTCAAGTGCCATTCGAGCTGGACCGAGCGCAAAGACCGTGCAAACGTAGACACGCCGGTCGACTGTGTGGGTATCCTGCAGGCGACCGAAGTGTTCGCTCCGGGGTCGTTGGTCGCCGTCCCGACCGGCGAGCAGAAAAAGCTCGACGGCGACTTCGACGGGGATACCGTCGTTATCATCGGCGATCGGCCGCAGCTGTATGAGCATGTTCGCCAGTTCGATGAGAAGGAACAAGCTCGCGGAGTTCGCTCGCTCAAGCCGCCGAAGTCGTATACCCCGGCGATCGAGGGCAACAATTACCAATTCAGTCGTGCCAGCCAGATCCTCGCGGCGACGCGGAACGCGTTGGAAATTTATAGCGGCCTGCAGCGGAGCTTTCTGGCGCAATCCCATCAAGCACGGCGTTGGTTTGCTGAGCGCGCGGTTTTTGGAACTTACGAGGGGTTTCATCACGAACTTCAGCGCGACATCCGTCAATTGCTGACCAAGGAGCAGGTGAGCGCCCAGGATGTCGAGCACATGCTCGATAGAGCGAGGCCCGAGATCAAGCTTGCAGACCATGCAGTCGCCCACGAAATTGCCGAGTTGCTCGTCAACGACCTCGAGGCGTGGGCAGCGAGCACAGCTGAGCAGATGCTGCCCGAAACATCCGAAAGCGTGAGCGACACTAAACTGACTGTGAGCCCAGCGCTTGCGGAGCTTTTCCCAAGCCTGGCGGAGACTTATCCGGCAGCCGCTCACCCACGCGACCGCATCCAGTCCTTGCTCGACCACTATCCTCCGCGCATCACTCCGCGGCCGGATGGGTACATTGCCGATGACCTCGTGCAAAGCGCGAGCAATCTTCTGAGCCTCGGGATCAAGGTCGGAACGGACGCCTTCAAGTCCGACACGAGTGTCCAGCTCTTCATGAAGAAAAGCGAATGGCTCCAGGGGCTCCTGCAGCAGACGCCAGGCCTGAAGTCCGTGCCCTATGTCAAGAGCATGGCGGCGACCCTCAACCACGGACGGTTCAATGTCGACACGACCCTGGAGGATCTGAAGGACAATCCCACATTGGCAGCTTCAATCATGGAGGCCTCTATTCATCTTGCTGCGGAGAAAGGGATTCTGCCTGGCTTTGGCCGACAGCCTGCCGAGGCTTCTGCCATCACGTTGACGCTAACTCGCGAGCAGGCTTCAGAGCGCGCCCAAATCGAGGTCGCGCGCGCCGCAGCCGAAGAGAAGGAGATCACTGTAGCAGCACGTCAGGTTGCCAAGGACCTTGAGCTGTTGGGCATCGATGTGAAGATGCCCCATCTCGACCGTCGGTTAAGATCGGAAAGCTCCCTCAGAGACCAACTCATGGAGGTGAATGATGCCCCCGAAGGCGCCTCACTGCTGATCAGCAGCGCCGTGCGCCATGTCTTCGAAGTGCCCGACAAGGATTTTGCACGTGCCTTCACGAAAGGCATTCTGGCGTTTGAGGAGCAAGGCTACGCCGAAATCAGCACAACCAACTGGTTCAGGATGAGCGCTCCGACGTTTGTCGGCATGAAGACTGTGCTCGCCACGCCGGATGGCTACCGATTCGAGGCGGAGTTCCATACGCCGGGCAGCTACAAGGCCAAAATTGCCAATCACGACACGTACAAGGAACTCCAGCGACGGCGCAGAGGCGATGCACCGGATCCCCGTAAGATGGAGCAGCTCGCCCAGCGCGTGCGCGAGGTCTGCAAAGAAGTTGCGATACCGGAGGGTGTCAGAAACATTCCCCACTTTTCGATCGAAGGGGCGCGGACAGCTGGCGTCGGCGCAACCCTCGGGTTGCGATCTGCCCAACAGACCGCGACGCCCGAGCGATCACCGACTGCAAAGGAAGTTGTCGCTGCCCTCGACGGACGGCCGATCGTGCTCGTCGGCATGCCCGGTTCCGGCAAATCCACCATCGGCCCGTTTCTTGCGCGTCGACTGGGGCTGCCCTTCATCGACACCGATAAAAAAATCGAGACGACGGCTCGCATGCCGATTGCGGAGATTTTTGCAACCAAAGGGGAGCAGTATTTCAGGGACCTCGAGGCGAGGTCAATCGCAGAGTTTCTCGAGCGGGGGCCGGTGGTGCTGGCCACCGGTGGCGGCGCGTTCATGCGTGAGGAGACGCGGCACCGCGTCGCGGAGAAGGGTGTCTCGATCTGGCTCAATACCGACGAAGGTGAGATCAGGAAACGCCTTAGTCGTGACACCGCCCGCCCGCTGTTGCAGACCGAAGACCGGAAGGACAAGATCACGCAGCTGATCAGCGAGCGCTCGCCGTTCTATCAACTTGCCGATCTCACGATCGTCCCCGGTCAAAAACGTGACAACAAGAACGCAGATCAATGTGTGGCCGCGCTGCGTGCCCACCTTTGCGGCGAAGGGGGCGCGGACCGGACACCGGCCAATGTCATGGGAGCGGCACCATGACCTCGCCGCTCACAAGGTTGATTGTCGATATCGCCCCGAGGGATCGAGCCGAACAGTCTCTTCGCCTCGAGCGGGATGATCGGCGTCGTATCCACGGCTCTAGAGCATGTTGTTTTTTCGCAGAATCGGGATTCCCAGCGGGAGCGATTTCTGATTCAAACTCCGTGCTGGAGAACGGCGGCCAGCATGGATGACGCGACCCTATTCAGAAGACCTTCGTGAACGGGCTCTGGCGCGAGCTGATGCAGGAGAGACAGTTCGTTCGATTGCAGAGGCGCTTCAGATCAGCCCGTCCTGTGTAACGAAGTGGAAGAATCTGAAACGGGAGACTGGGGGCGTTTCGCCCGGCAAGATCGGCGGTCACAAGAAGCCGGTTCTGTCCGGTGCCAATGCTGATTGGCTGCGTAAGCGCGTTCTCTCGGGACCATTCACTTTGCGGAAGCTGACACAGGAACTGGCGGCGCGCGGGATCAAGACCGATGTGCGGGCGGTGTGGACGTTTGTGCATGCCGAAGGGCTGAGCTTCAAAAAAAACGATCCTGCCAGTCGAACAAGATCGCCCCGACATCGCCCGTAAGCGGACACGCTGGAAGGCCCATCAAGGCAAGATTGACGCTTCACGCCTGATCTTTAGTCGTTCGTGAAGAACTGGCGCCGGCGCCCGGCTCAAGCGGTGTTTCGAGCCGGGAGGGTCTCGAAGAAGGCTCGGATGATGACACGCAAGAGCTCTGCGAGCCATCGCAGCAGCAGGCCGAAGTTATAGCCGGCAGCGGCGAGAACAGCGTTGATGCGGTCGCCGAGGCGTCCCTTGAGATAATTTCTGTCCATGCGGTGCTCGGCCTTGACGTGGCCGATGACGGGCTCGACAGCCGCGCGACGCTTCATCTCGCGACGGATGGAAGCTGTGACGCGGCGGACCTGACCCGAGATCCAGACCCTGAACCGATGCGGGTGGTTGTGACCGCGATATCCTTTGTCGACGTGGATACCGCGAGCCTCCACCCCGGTGAGCTTCTCCATGTCGGCGATTACGGGACCGAGCGTGTGCCCATCGAAGGGATTGCCATGCAGCGCCTTGGCATGGACCACGAACTGGCCGCCCTTCGGAGACGTCACAGGGGTGGCGATGCTGACCTTGCAGCCGAACTCGTAGGGCGCGCGGGCTTTACCCTTGCCGATGCACTCAACCTCCGGAGCATGTAACGCATAGACCTTCGGACCGCGCTGATGCTGATCCTGGCTGCGCACCTGCTGCGCTAAACCGAGCAACGGGCCGAAGCGAGCTTCCAGCACCGTATCGCCATCAATCTTGCGGCGGATGTCGCGGATGATCCGGCCAAGCCGTGTCCGCAGGAACTTGAGCTGCCGCC
The DNA here is from genome assembly GCF_024171045.1 of Bradyrhizobium sp. USDA 4538. Taxonomy (NCBI): domain Bacteria; kingdom Pseudomonadati; phylum Pseudomonadota; class Alphaproteobacteria; order Hyphomicrobiales; family Nitrobacteraceae; genus Bradyrhizobium; species Bradyrhizobium sp. USDA 4538. Next base: position 2,144,254 of record NZ_JALJZE010000001.1, on the reverse strand, counting down.
GGGCGCGTTTGAACTGGTGGGCGTGGGTATAGCGGCCGGTCATGATGGCGGCGCGCTTGGCCAGGCGCAGATAGCTCTGGCGTAGCGGCACACGGTTGCGCTTGGCGAGCCCGACCAGCTTGATGATTGCTCGATGCAGGAGCCGCGCGTCGGTCGGATGCGCAACCGCCTTGGGCTGCACCGTGGTATCGACCACCACGCGCTCCAGGTCCTTCGGGCCGAGGGCGCCTGTCTTGTGCGCCACCGACAGACTTTCCTGGATTAGCGCAACGAGCTGCTCCTCGCCGAGCCGCTGCCGCCAGCGCGTCATCGACGATCGATCGAACGGCAGACGGTGGCGGAAGCTCAGCTCGCCGCAGAAGTATTGGTAATAGGGGTTCTCGATCCAGCGAGCGCACAGCACCTCATCTGACAGGTTGTGCATGTGCTTCAAATGAACAGGCCGGCGACTAGCCGCCTCGGCAAGCCCGGCTGTCCCGACCCTGCTTGGCACACCGAACTGAAGCGCTCATTCAGGATGTTCCAGTCGATCAGCGCTGCCAACCGCACCAGCGGATGACCCATGTCGATGATCTGATCAAGCGCCGGAAGCAACAGGTCTTTCTGGCGATCATCCCGCGGCTTGCTCATCGCATTCCCCAATGTCGACGACGCTGTCAGGGAATCACGAATCACCCAAAAGCAAAATCTAAAACGCAAGAAAGCGAGGTCCAATACCCCGCTTTCCTGCAAAATCGAATACTACATCAAGACCAATTCTGCTTATTTCTCAAGTCAATCCGCATTCTTCACGGACGACTCTTTATCGACGAGACCTGGATCAAGACCAATATGGCGCCACTGCGCGGTTGGGGACCGAGTGGACAGCGGCTCCAAGCATCCGCGCCTTTCGGTCACTGGAAGACCATGACTTTCATCGCAGCGCTGCGGCACGTATAGCGCGACAATCTGGGTGGGAAGCCGGCGACAATCAGGATGAAACTGCGCCGATGGGGACGGACCGAAGGGAGGGCGCAAGAGGGAATCGATGCCTTGCCTGGCCTGCACATCACCGACCACCCGATGAGACGGGATGGTTGCCGCCCTCCTCGATGGCATCGATATGTGCCAAAAACGTGTTGTTTGATCACAGCGAATAGGACGGCAAATTGATGGATACGGTGATTGGGGTAGATCTGGCGAAGAATGTCTTCCAGCTCCACGGCGCATCAACAACTGGGCATCTCAAGTTTCGAAAGAAGCTGTCTCGGCCACAGTTCAGGAAGTTCACGGCGGAGCACTTAACGGCAATGGTGGTGATGGAAGCTTGCGGCAGCGCTCACTATTGAGCACGAGAGATGGTTAAGCTCGGCCATGAAGTTAGACTGATCGCGCCGCAATACGTGAAGCCTTTCGTGAAGCGCCAAAAAAACGACGCGGCTGATGCCGAAGCAATAGTAATCGCTGCACAGCGCCCAGAGATGCGCTTCGTCGAGCCGAAATCGGAAGAGCAGCAGGCCAGAGCAATGTTGTTTCGGAGTCGGCAGCGGCTTGTTCGTCAGCGTACTGATTTAGTCAACGCATTACGTGCTGCTGTTTACGAATTTGGTCATACCGTCCCACAAGGCATCGAACAACTTAAACGCATTGCCGCAATCCTCAAGGAGCCGAACGTCGATCTGCCGGAACTAGTTCGGGAGGAATGCTGGAGTCTCATTGATCAAATTACCCAGAAGACGGAGCGGATTAATGCCAAGACAGAGCAACTCAAGAAGTTGGCGGCGCGGACTGGAGCGGCGCGCCGGCTGCAAACAATGCCAGGAGTCGGTCCGCTGACCGCGCTGGCGATCGAGGCTTTCGCGCCCGACATGACAACTTTCAAATGTGGTCGAGACTTCGCAGCTTGGCTCGGCTTAGTCCCGCGGCAACATTCCTCCGGAGGAAAGGAAAGGCTTGGGCGCGTTTCGAGAGAGGGACAGGCGGACATTCGCCAATTACTTATCGTGGGGGCTATGTCGCGATTGAACTGGCTGGGGTGCAAGTCGATCCCCAAAGGCTCATGGCTTGCGCAGATTCTCGTCAGGAAGCCACGCATGCTGGTGGCGATCGCCTTGGCGAACAAGATGGCTCGGGCGATTTGGGCCATGCTCATCCGGAAGGAGGACTATCGACATCCGACGCAGGCCGTGACGGCATGATTTCATGCAGCACTGAATAGCCTGGGTTGGTGAGGGGGTGTGAGAAGTCGACGACCCGAATGGGCGTAATGATCGAACAGATCTGGATCAGGAAAACCAGCTAGAGCCAAAGAGCCATTGTGCTCGGAGAGGCACGTCGCGCGGGAACTTGAAACGCGTACGGGTGGCCCGGGTTTAAACCGGTCGCTATCCGAAAGACAATGTCCCTCCCGCGGTCGAAGCACTTCGCAAGCTGGCTGGGCATTGGCCGGATCGAGAACTCGCCGTCTCGCTCAATCGGATGCTGTGCAGAACCAGCGACGGAGAACACCTGGACGACCGTGCGAGTGCGCGACATGCGTGAACGGCTCGGGCTACCGGAATATGACCCTAGCAAAAGCGATGGGAAGTTCATCAGCCTCGCCAAGGCCGCCGAGCGCCTCGGCATATGCCTTGGGTCGGCGCGAACCTTGGCTGAAAAGGGCGTCCTGCCAGGCACACAGATCATGAAGGGAGCACCATGGCTTGTACCAGTCGAAGTCCTCGACACCGAAGCGGTTCGGATAGGAGTGCCGAAAGTGATCGAGCGACGCCCGAAAATTTTTGAAGACTATCAATATGATAGAGTTGTCCGTCTTCCCGGCATCTAACGGAGTGATGCTTTTTGAAACGCAGTGGATGGACAGAGTGAAGCTTCTGGCGTGGGACGGCAGCGGCATGGTGTTGGTAACGAAGTGGTTGCACCAGGGGCGTTTCACCTGGCCGCCGATCCGCGACGGCGTTGTGCATCTCAGTGCGACGCAGCTTGCAATGCTACTCGACTATCCATGTGAATGCCCCTCCTCGTAAGGCTCAGTGATTCGGATATCTAGATGATCGAGCTCGTGATTGCGGAGTTTTCGAACAGCCTCAACTACGCGCGACGTGTTGGAGAACAGGTGCGCGCCGGAAGGATGACGATCGATCAAAAGGCGCCCCTGCCTGATCTGAACGTACAGCCAGTTCACCGGAATGTTCAATACGCCCGCGAGTTCCTGTGCGCTGAGCAAGTCGGGTGAATGCCGCCATCGCGTGCGTTGCTCGGTAAGCCCCTTGAGGCCGGCCTGGAAGCGAATGCGCTGGACAGTGATCGGCAGCACCCTGTCGGGGCATTTTGGTGACCGGTGTCCTTCGCCCGTCAACATGGCGGCGATCTCGTCGTCGTGCATCTTGGTGCGGGCGAGCTCGAGCACGCGTTCTCGCATCTCAGCGCCCTGCGTGAGATTTTCTACTGAGTTGACACGCATCTTTACCTCGATCTCGGTGACGGCTCCGCCGCGCCACACGATCCTCACCCTGACGACGTCATGCTCGCCACGATCGAGGATTACCTTGTCAATGAGACAGCGCAACAGCGCCTTGCGTTTCGCGTCGGTCGTGCTCGAGTCCGTCCAGATCGCAGGAAGACGGCCGGAGAGGTGGACGACTTTGTCGTTCAGCGTCTTGTAGCCGACGGTGATCTGAGCGATAGCCTGGGGAGACTTCAAACGGGCCAGGGCCTCCTCTGCCGCTCGGGCCTCCTTCAGAGCCGCCTCCCAACGGCGCTCGAGCTCGGCGGCGACGAGCCGGTTGTCAGGATCGACGCGGTTGAACTGACGTTCGGCGAGTGCTGCTTCGTAGCGCCGGCGCTCGAGCTGCTGCTCGGCATTGCTTCGTATTGCTTTGTACGTCTGTTGCTGAGCGCGACGAGCGCACGAAGCGTCGATCTCGGCCGGCGCCAGCGCCGTGAGGAACGCTTGCGCCACGGCGGCGTCGACGCGGGGAGCGCGGATGTATTGGCACGCCGGCAGCCCCTGATGTGAACGCAGGTGATTGCAGACGTACTCGGCGCCCCCCTTGTAGCGAGCGTACATCTTGTGACCGCATCTTCCGCACCATGCGATGCCTTGCAGCAGTAGTTCGCCCTCACGTGGAGCCCCTCTGGTCTTGTTGCGCATGTATTCTGCTCGGTTGTCGCTGATAAGGTCCCTGATCTTCTCGTAGCTTTGCCAAGCGATATAGGCCGGATAGCGGTCCTTGACGATGATCCGCCACTGCCCGATCGGCTTCGGCGCCTTCGTCGGCGATCTTCCGTCCAAGGGTTTGCGCAGTCTTGTCCGTCCGTAGACGAACGCGCCTGCATAGGCAGGATTCTTCAGAATCGCCGCGACCGCGGATGTCGTCGCCCGCGCCCAATGCAGGTCCCCGTGGCGATTGCGGCGCGGCAGCTCCAGACCGCGGTGGTTGAACTCACGCATGACCTTGGCAACGGTACGCAGTTTCAGGAAGGTCTCGAACAGCAACTCAAGCCGTTCCTGCACCTCCAGGTTCGGGTCCTTGACGACGACGCCAGAGGGATCACGGACAAGGCCGATCGGCAAAGTGAGCGCAAGCTCGCCGCGCTCCGCCTTGGCGAGAAGACCAGCCGTCAATCGACTACGTATCGTATGGAGCTCAAGCTCCGATATCGTCCCTTTTAGGCCGAGCAGCAATCGGCCATTCGCGCTGCCCGGATCATAGACGCCATCACGGTCGGCAATGAGGCAGCCGTGCAGCCCGCAGATATCGAGCAGCGGATACCAATCCGAGCAGTTGCGGGCGAGACGCGTGACGTCGATCGACAGGATCAGACCAACCTCATTAACCCCAACACGTCCGACCAGTTCCTTGAAGCCGCTGCGCTGAGCCGCCGACGCCCCACTGATGCCGAGATCAGCGTCGATGACGTCGATGCCAGCTTCGTGCCAGCCGAGCTCGATCGCGCGTTGGCGAAGCGCGTATTGCAATCGCAGGCTTTCTTGGTTGGTCACAACCTGATGGGTCGTCGACTGCCGGATGTACACGACCGCGCGTCGCGCCAGGTGTATCGGCTTGACGAGCTCGGATTTCATGACTTGCCTCCGCCAGCACTGCGGCGACCTCGTTGACGATTTGGCGCTGCAGTGCCGTTGGCAGCGTGGCCCAAAGGTCTTTCGGGTCGATTGGCATCGTGTTCGAGCTGCTCAACCAGAGTGGCCAGATCGTCTAGTGGCTCTGCACAGTGATTTTGACGGGTTGCGTCTGGCGGTCAGAGTAGCTCCGGCAGGTGTTTTGGATCAACGAGGACCTCGATACTGCGAGGGGTCCTTGGCTGCCGTCTGATGAGGCCCTCCCGTTCCAGCGTCAGCACCATCTGGTGAACCGAGGGCGGGCTAACGCGGAAGTATTCCCGCATGTCGGTTTCGGCCGGGGGTCTGCGGTGCAGGCGCGTGTAGAGGTGGATGAAGGCCAGGTACTGCCCCTGTGTGGGCGTGAAGGGTTTTGCCGAAGGACTCACGCCGGCCATCCGATTCAGTTGTTGGTGCGTGCCTCGAACACGGAGGCATGCCATGAATGTACGCTATCGGGTCGACCTCAGCCAAATCGAGCGCACGGAACTCAAGGCGCTGCTCAGCGGCGGCAAGCATGCGTCCCGTAAGCTCAAGCGCGCGCAGATTTTGCTGGCTGCCGACACCGGCGGCAGCGATGAGGAGATCGCGCGGAGCGTCGGCGTGGGCGGCTCGACCGTGTACCGGACCAAGCGCCGCTTCGTGGAAGGCAATCTGGAGCGGGCGCTGAGCGATGAGCCGCGGCCCGGAGCGGAGCGCAAACTCACGGTCAAGGAAGAAGCCTTGTTGGTGGCGACGGCCTGCGCCAGTCCGCCAGAAGGCCGGGCCCGCTGGACGCTTGAGCTGCTGGCAGGTGCGATGGTCAAGCTCACCGAACACAAGAGCCTGTCCGCATGAGACGGTTCGGCGGCGCCTGGCCGAAAATGGCCTCAAGCCCTGGCGCAGGGACATGTGGTGCATTCCGCAGATCGACGGCGAATACGTCGCCCGTATGGAGGACGTGCTCGACCTCTACGCCGAGGCGCCAGATCCCAAGCGGCCGGTGGTGTGCTTCGACGAAAGCCCGGTGCAGCTCATCGGCGAGGCGCGTCAACCGATTCCGGCCGAGCCCGGCCAGCTCGAACGTTACGATTACGAGTACCGTCGCAACGGCACGGTCAATCTCTTCGTATTCCTCGACGTGCATCGTCCCTGGCGCAAGGTCAAAGTCACTGAGCGGCGCGCGGCTGAAGACTATGCCTCCTGCATGCGCGACCTCGTCGACATCCATTATCCCGACGCCGAGATCATCCGGGTCGTCCAGGATAATTTATCGACCCACTCCGCCGGCGCCCTGTATCAGGCCTTCCCGCCCGCCGAAGCCAGGCGGATTTTGCGACGGCTCGAGTTCCACTACACGCCCAAGCACGCAAGCTGGCTCAACATGGTCGAGATCGAGATCGGCGTCCTGCGGGGCCAGTGCCTCAATCGCAGAATCGACGCCCCCAAGCGGTTGCGCCGCGAAATCGCCGCTTGGGAACGGAAGCGAAATGCCGCCCGCTCTCGCATCAAATGGATGTTCACAACAGACAAGGCCCGCACCAAAATGGGCCGCGCCTATCCCGCGCCTTCCAAAGAGTCATAATCACTGTGCAGAGCCACTAGTGCCTCGACGCTCAGCTTCGTCCGACTCTCCATCGACATCCGTGGTTCGGTTGCCACGACCGGAATCAAAAGGCTGGCACCGTCTCGATATTCGACCTCGTACGAAAGCGGGAAGCCGCCGCCGCGATGGACTGAACGGCGAATGACGCGGAATGTGCGGCCAAACAACGGATGCGTCGGTTCGCACACTGTAACCTCGATGGCAGGTGATTCGTCAGACTCCCCAGAGGGGATATTTCGATGTGCCCTCGCTCGACGGGCTCGAGTGGACGCGTGTGTCGCCCAAGCCTGTGAAGCAGCCGGCCATTGTCGGCTGAGAAGTGAGGATTTCACTGGAGCATGGGTCGCACGGATGTATCGTCTGGTGATGGCGATTCGCCCCGACACTCTCCCGACCGATCCGGCAGCTCTGACCGAGATGGTGCTCGCGCTTGACGCTGAGAACGAGACGCTGCGCGTAGCAATGCAAACATTCAAGGACATGATCTTCGGGAAGCGCTCGGAGCGGCTTGCCGCGCTCGTGGCCGAGCAGCTCGCGCTTGAGCTTGGCGATCTTGAGACCGACGTCACGCCGCCTGCAGCTGCCAACGACGATGCAGCTGCGGCAAAGCCGCCCGGCAAGCCACTGCGGAAGAAGGCGCGCCGCAACATCGGCGCGCTTCCAAAGCACCTGCCGCGCTGTGAGCATGTGCTGGAGCCGGAGGCGACCGCATGCCCGTGTTGCCAGGGCCAGCTTCACAAGATCGGCGAGGACGTCAGCGAGGTGCTGGACATCATCCCGGCGATCCTGCGGGTGCTGCGGACGGTCCGTCCCAAGTACGGCTGCCGCCGCTGCACCGATGGTGTGATCCAGGCGAAGGTGCTGCCGCGCCTGATCGAGAGCGGCATGGCTTCGACCGCACTCGCGAGCCACGTGGTAGTCTCGAAGTTCGCCTGGTATCTGCCGCTGTACCGACAGGTGCAAATTCTGGCCGGCCAGGGTGTCCATCTCGACCGGGCGACGCTTGCCGGCTGGGTGAAGCGTGCGGCCTGGTGGCTCAGGAGCCTCTATGCGCTTCAGCTGCGCACGATCCAGACCGCGCCGCGCCTGTTCTGCGACGAGACGCCGATGCCGGTGCTCGATCCCGGACGACATCACCCGCGCATCTGCCAGTTCTGGGCGCATGCCATGGATGACCGGCCATGGGGCGGTCCCTCGCCGCCGGTGGCCTACGTGTTCGCCGACGGCCGCGGCACGGCGGAGATCGCCAGACAGTTGATGGGCTTTTCCGGCATTCTACAGGTCGACGGTTATGCCGCCTACAAAGCGCTCGCCCGCGATCATGGCGGCGCGATCCAACTCGCCTTTTGTCTCGCCCACGCCCGCCGCAAATTCGTCGAGGTGTATAAGACGACCCAGTCGCCGTTCGCGCGCGAAGTGATCGAGCGCCTGCAGGCGATCTATGCCATCGAAGCAGAGATCCGTGGCAGCAGTGCCGAGCAGCGGCTGGCCACCCGCGGCACCAGGTCCGCTCCATTGATGGAGGCGCTCAGGACGCGCCTGACCGCAATGGTCGGCCAGCTCTTCTCCCAATCGAAGCTGGCGGAGGCCATCAACTACGCACTCAATCACTGGGACGGGTTGACGCTGTTTCTCCGCGACGGCCGTGTCGAAGTTGACAGCAACACAGTCGAGCGTTCCATGCGCCCGATTGCGATGGGAAGACGCAACTCATTGTTCAGCGGCAGCGAAGGCGGCGCCGAGAGCTGGGCGATCCTGGCGTCGCTCGTGAACACGGCAAAACTCCATGAGCTCGACCCGCAGGCCTACCTGACCGATGTGCTGGAGCGCATCGTGTCCGGGCGAACCAAGAGCCATCAGCTGCACGAGCTGCTCGCCTGGAACTGGAAGGCGGCGCGCCGGCACACACCGCAGGCAGCGGCATGAGCCCACGTCGCCATAAGGCAGGATCATCGATGGCGTCAGCCGCGATGTCGCTTGCGGAGCTCGAGCGATGGCTCCAGGATCGCGTCGATCGCCATCCTGCCGCCACCAGCATTCCCATGCTCGACGGCTATACCGCCGCGATCGTGGCCGGACCGGTGTCAATGAGCCCGCTCGATTGGATCTGCCCGCTGCTCGCGATCGATGCCGACGCTTTCAACCATGGCGGCACGCCGGAGTTCGCCGCGATCTCCGCCGTCGCGCTGCGCCACAACGACATCAGCAACACCCTCTCGACTGCCCCCGATCGGTTCGAGCCGATGCACCGGCGCGACCCCAGCGGCAACATCGATGCGCATCCCTGGTGCCAGGGTTTCTATGCCGCGATGCGGCTCAGACTGTCGGCGTGGGCGCCGTTGCTCGACGTCAACAACGTCAATCACGGCCTGCTGCTGCCCATCCTGCTGCATTGCCGCGACGATCAGGCCCGTCCGCCGCTCGGACCGCCACGAAGCGGTCGCAAAACCGAGGATTTCCTCCGTAACGCCTACCTCGATATGCCAGCCGTCGTCGAGGCGCTGCGCCAGCACTGGATGCCCATCCGCTACGCCCGCGACCGCTAATCATCGCGGACGTGGGAGCTCATACCGGTTACACATGGCCTTGGCGGGCGCCTACATTCTGTTCGATGAGGCCGGCGGCGAATTTGCCTTCGATTGCCTCACTGGCTCCATTCTTGGAGCCTGCCACGGCGATACCGTCGAGTTCGGCTGCCAAGGAAACGACGAAATGGAGCCAGCCGAGGGTGATGGTTGGGCCGAACTAAAGGATGACGGCTCACTCGAAGGGGAGATCTGCCTCCTCAACGGTAACAACATCCCATTCATCGCGCGCCGTTCAAAGACTTCTTCAACACCCTGCTAGATCGCGGAGGAGACCCTAGTCCCAGCGCCGCCGCTTCAGTGGTTGGCCGGTGGGCCGTCAGTTTCTCGAAAGTTTGCAGGAGTAGAGACTTGCTCAGGCGAGCTTGAACCTGAGGCTAACATGGACCCGCAAGACTTTGATTCATTTAATGTAGCAGCTTCGTTGCAGGTGCAGCACGCGGTTTCCGAAGCGCCGCAGACGGACGAGGCCGGACAATTTGAGCAGCACTTGGCCGAGGCAAGCCAAGCCGCTCCTATCGCCAGCAGGGGTCCTGCTTATCCCTATCTGTCTATGGAGGACCGGAACTCTATTGACAGCCTGATTGCTAAATATGCGGCTCAGAAAAGCCCCAAACCTGAAACGGTTGAGATTAATACTCAGGCACTTCGTCGACTGGTGAATGATCTTCGCGCTCGCGGCCAAGAGGCCAAACTGACCGATTACAAGCGCCTGCTCGACCACGCAAATACTTACTTGCCAAAAGATAAACATATCAAAAGAGCGCTGAGCGTTCTTCGTACGCAACTTCTGACGGAAGACCGGAAGCTTATCGATAGCCTGATCTCTCAATATGCGGCGGAGAACAACTTAAGCCCAGGCACGGTTCAATGAGGCACTTCTTCGACTGGTTAATGATCTCCGCGGTCGCGGCCAACCGACAGATCTAACGGACCACGAGTTTCTGCTCGATCACGTAAATACTTACTTTCCGAACGACGGACATGTGAACGCAGGGGTGAGGGTCCTTCTTGCGCATGGCTTAAACCGCGACTACTACCCCAATCTTTTTCGAGAAGACCGGGACCTGATCGATAATGCGATTGCTCAATATGTGGCTCAGACAAACCCGGCACCTAAAACGGTTCAGCTTTATACCAGAGCACTTCGTCGGCTGGGGAATGATCTCCGCAGTCGCGGCCAAACGACCGATCTAGCGGACCACAAGCCCCTGCTCGATCACGTAAATACCTACTTTCCAGACGACGCACATGTGAACGCAGGGGTGAGGGTCCTTTTTGCGTATCATGGCTTAGACCCCAACTATCCCAATCTTTCTCCAGAAGACCGGAACCTTATCGATAGTGTGATTGCTCAATATGTGGCTCAGAAAAACCCGCCACGTACAAAGGTTTTGTGTTATACTCTGGCACTTCGTCGGCTAGGCAATGATTTTCGCGCTCACGGCCAAACGATCGATCTAGCGGACCACAGGTCCGTACTCGATCACGTAAATAATTAGTCGTCCGTGAAGATCGGCTAAGCAATTGAGCTAGAATCGCATTTGTCGTTGCGGACTGTTTTGCGATTGCAGGATTTTGAAGCTTCGGGCATCGGAACCTTGCAATTTCATTTTCAGAATTCCGTCGAATCGCCAGTCATGATTCCGTCGGCGCATCGGAGGTGGCGATGCGACCGAAGAAGCACAGGACGACGGGATCGGGCGATCTGTTCCGGGCCAGGCTGGACCAAATCATCAATATGAAGCACGAGCTGGTTCAACTCGCCGGCAAGGTCGATTGGGACGGGATCGACGGCGAGATCGCGCCGCTCTATAGCGAGAACGGTCGGCCGGGCATCGCGACCCGCTTCATGATCGGGCTGCTGTTGCTCAAGCACATTTACGGCCTGTCCGATGAGGGGCTGTGCGAGCGCTGGGTCCACGACCCGTATTTCCAGTACTTCACCGGCGAAGAGTTCTTTCAGCACGCGTTCCCGCACGAGCGCTCGGACCTGAGCCACTGGCGCAAGCGGCTCGGCGACAAGCTGGAACTGTTGCTGGCCGAGAGTTTGCGGGTGGCGCACGAGACCGGCGCGTTACGCAGCCAAGACCTCAAGCGGGTCACGGTCGATACCACCGTGCAGCCGAAGGCCATCACCTTCCCGACCGATGCCAAGCTGCTGCACGCGGCGATCAAGGGGCTCAACCGCCTGGCGAGGAAGCACGGGGTCAAGCTGCGACAATCCTATCTTCGCATTGCCAAGGCCGCGGCAATGATGGCTTCCCGCTACGCCCATGCCAAGCAATTCAAGCGGCATCAGCGGCAGTTGCGCATCCTGCGTAGCCGACTGGGCCGGATCATCCGCGACATCCGCCGCAAGATCGAAGGGCAGGAAGCGCTCGAGAACGCGTTCGCACTGCCGCTCAGCCGGGCCACGCAGATCCGTTCGCAGCAGCAGCGCCAGCGCGGCTGGAAGCTGTATTCCTTCCATGCTCCGGAGGTGGAGTGCATCGGCAAGGGTAAGGCCAGCGCTCCTTACGAGTTCGGGGTGAAGGCCTCCATCGTCACCAACAACCGCCGTGCTCCTGGGGGCCTGTTCGTGCTGCACGCCAAGGCGCTGCCCGATAACCCCTACGACGGTCACACCTTGCGGGACGCCATCGACCGCACCGAGACACTCACCGGCTGTGCGATCGAGCGCGCCTATGTCGACAAGGGATACCGCGGCCACGACGCGCAAGATCCCCGTCGCGTCTTCATCTCCGGCCAGAAGCGCGGCGTCTTCGGTGTCATCAAGCGCGAGCTGCGCCGCCGCTCCGCCATCGAGCCCATCATCGGACACCTGAAGGCCGAAGGTCACCTCGGCCGCCGCTACCTCAAGGGCCGCCCAGGAGACGCCGCCAACGTCGTCCTCTCAGCCATGGGCCATAACTTCCGCCGCATCCTCGCCTGGCTCAGGAAGCTCTTGCGCTTCATCCTGATCGCTCTTTGGCCCGCCTTCGCAACCCCAGTCGCCCTCGACCCCGCTTGTTAACGGACGACTAATGTTCCTGGCTGCTATGCTGACACTCCGGCACGTTTGGGAGGAACTGTCAGGCACCACGGCCTCTGGTGTGAAAGCGGGGGATGTCCCGATCGGTGTTGAACTACGTCGGGCCGACGCTGCCGGAATGAATGTTACGCGGCCCTCGTGACGTGGGCAACGGGCTTGATCGTCATGCGATCGTAGTGAGCTTGAAGGGCCGCACGCAGAACCGACAATTGCTTATGCGCCTTCAATCGTCGAAAGCCCTTGTTGGCCTCGATCATGCCGGCCGCGACCCATCGCAAGGCCATACCGGCATCCCGCCAGCGTTTGACGTTGCGCGTGACGCGGCGAATGGTGCCCATCATGTTCTCGGCGATGTTGGTACAGGCGAGCAATCGACGAAGTTCCTTCGGCAGCTTCAACCGGACGACAGTCAGGATTTCGTCGAGGCCTTCGAGGATGCTGGCCGCGACGCCGGGCCATTGCTGGTCGAGTCGACGCGCGAGATTGCGGATCAATTTTTCAGCCTTGTCGGCGTCATCGAGCTCCCAGGCCTGGCGCAGCACCCGACGGGTGGCCGCATGATGCTGTTTCGGCAGGCGTTCCATGATGTTGCGCGCCTTGTGGATCTGGCAGCGCTGGATCGCAGCGGCCGAACCGAAGGTGCGGCGGATCGCCTTCGACAACGCTTTCGCGCCGTCGGCGATGAACAGTCTTGGCACCGTCGGGGCGAGCCCGCGCGAGACCAGGTTGTCCAGCAGGGCCTGAACCGTTGCGGCATTCTCGGTCGCCCCTCCACCAGAGCCAGCGGATGCTTGTTGCCTTCGCCGTCAACCCGGATCGCGGCGACCAGCACGAGATCGTCGCCGAGATGCAGCCCGTCGATTTGGACCACCAGAAGGTCGAGCGCGGACAGATCGGTAGCCATGAAGTCGGCCAGCCGCGCCGCCGACAGCGCTACGAACCTCCGCGAGGCCGCCGACTTCGAAACCCCCGATCCGGGCGGTGCCGGCACGTCACCCTCGGGCAGCCGGACAGCGCGGCCGAACCGGCGCGTCGACACATTGATCAGCATCAGGTTCATCGCCCAGCGACCGAGCCAATCCTCCTGCGCCGCCGTTTCCCAGCTCGGGATCGTGACCTCGCGGCCGTCCACGCCCCGGACCCGCGGACGCTCGACCTCGATCTTGCCGCCGTGGAAACCGATTCGTCCCCGCGTTCGGCCCCAACGGTGCGCCCGCCGCGCCGCGTCGCGACCGTGGCGCGGCCCGCAGGCCGCCGTGACATCCGCCTCCATCATCGTGCCGAGCGCCTCGATCCCTGCCGCAAGGCAGAACCGATCGAAGCTCGCTCGCACTTCCGCAAACGCGTCGTCCACAGCCCCGATCGCCGGCCAACTAGCCGGTGTGATATCTCTCGTCATGGCGTTGCTCTCCTTTGTGGAATCAGCACCCCGAGCCTACCGGCTCAAGGTGGGCAACGCCGACCTCTTCAGAAATTCAACAGAACCCGGGACATCCCCGTGAAAGCGTGTTCGGCTTCGAGAAATCACAAACGGCCTGGACTTCGTTTCGGGAAGCGCGCATCTGCGGCATTACCTTTGCCGTGATCCACAATTGCAGCGTGCGTTTGGCTTGCCCCCTCGCCAGCTTTTCGAAAGCCAAGCCTCTTAGCATAGGCTCTCGTCTCTCGATTGATGCGACCTATGACTGAACTGGTGGCAGTAAAAGCCGGGCGGATCTGCAAGAGATTATGTTCTCAAAACAGAAGGAGAGCTGTATGGATTTTAACCAGATCGACGGCGGTGGATCCCCAGGGTCTCCAGCAGCGTTCAACTGGACACAAGAGGATCAGGATCTATTCAGTCGGATCATCAATGAGCCCGGGCCATCCTCGTCCGCCGTGCCCGAGGAGACGGCGTACGATGTTTCATTCGCCGTTCCCGAGAAGTTTGCCCACGGCTCTCAATCCGCTCCCGGCCGAATGGTCGAGAGACTGGGCCGCTTGGGTCTCCTGCCTGACACCGACGATGCCGGCCAGGGTGACAGTTCGAGGCCGAGGCACAAAATCGTGGCCGCCAAAACGGATGTCACCAAGCCGACTATCAGCGGCGAGTCCGCTGTGAGTGGCGCCCGGAACCTAGGCCGGACGATCCTGACCGACCGAATCTACCGATTGACGCCGTCGAAGCCCTGACACGCTCGTCTGCTGAAACAACCTATGGCGCGGACACGGTTGATGCCCGTTCGTCGAAGACCGCCAGCCGGTGATGGCCAGCCTAATGGCGTCGCGCATGCGCAAGTCAAACCGCCTATGACCACTCTCATCCGGCTTAACCAATCCAATGAAACTACTCCGATGAATCCCGAGTCGGCTGTACGCTAATCAGATTTCCGTCAGGTCCAGGGCATATCTTCGGCGCTAGAGCGCACAATCGTACAAAACTGACTCGCACGTCAGGTTAGTGGCGAGTGACGTCCTGTCAACGCGGCCAAGGGGCTCCGCTCTGAAGCAAAAGTCGTTGAGGCCGACGCCGCAGGCCTCTATGCCACCGTCGGAATCGGCGCATTCTAGCTCGCATGGGAGATTGATTTTGACGAGAGCCGACTGGAGAGCGAAGGAAGCCCGCGGATCAGAGATGGACTGGTCCGGTCCTGAAGCAGATCTTGGCGGCGGAAACGATCGCTCGAAGTTCAGTTCTGTCTTGCAGGGCTTGCGCTCTGAAAATCAGGACCTGGCTGCGGGCTCGGCCGGAAGGCCGACTTCGGCCAGCGATGCCCAACGCCGTACGTCAACCGAACCTTCCGTGAATACGCATGTCGACGAGCCAGCTTTGCGGTATTTGGCGCATCGCGGCGCGCCAAATTGCGAAGAAAGTTCGTCGCGTTCCGGTGCCGAGAGCCGCTGTGCCGATCAGTCCAGGAGTTCACGAGGTGCCTCTTCCTCGTACAGGCAATCTGTATCGGACCTCGAGGCAGGGCCAAAACGGCGGCGCCTGGATTTTGTCGCCCCGCAGGGCGCGCAAGCTGCGATTTCACAACAGCAATGTAACGCCGCTCTGGACGCCATTTATTTCGCTCGCGACATTGTCGAATTTTCACGTGCAGTGGTGGAAAATGACAAGCGGCTGCAGCGGGAGGACGAGAAGATCCGTGCGGTCTTTGTGCAAAAGGCTGCCGCCCAGTTCAGGAGCCAATTTGTCACCCACTTCGAGGACGATATCCGCCGCGGGGAATCCTGGGGCTACGCCACGGCATGCAACGTTGTGAGCCGCGAGGCCGGCGGTCAGGAAGGCCTCGAAGCTTGCAAAGCGGTGGCATCTCGGGTGTCGCAGCTTTCCAATTCGTTACTGCGCGAACTTAAGCCCGCTGCTCTTTCGCTGTTCGCGGCAGCATTCGGTCGGCATCAGCAGTCGAAGACATGCCGCAATGGAGTCATCAGAATTGCCGAGTTTTGTCGTGATGAACCCAAGGTACTTGGCGCGACGAATAGCCAAAATATCTCGCTGCTGGTGAACGGTTTCAGCAAGTGGACGCGCGAGGCGGAAACTCGTGAAGGCACGGAAGCTATTGCCCGCGTGGTCCGTCGTGCCGGTCACAGCTGCGAGCTCTCTGATTTTGATCAGAAACATTTGGGGATGCTTGTGAACGGGTTCAGCAAATGGCCGGACGCGCGCCTCTGTCGCGAGGGCAGTTTTGCGATCGCGTCTGAGGTCGTTCACCGCGCCGTCCGCGGTGAGTTCGGACTATCCGATTTTGCCACGGAGATACTGGCGAATCTTGTGAACGGCTTGAGCAAGTGGCCGGACGGAACGGAGTCGGGCGAGGCGACTTTGGCGATCGCGAGTGAGGTCCTTCGCCGGGACCGCCATGCCTGGCTCTCTAAATTCACTCGCCAGAATCTGGCTAACTTGGCGAACGGCTTCAGCAAGTGGCGGGACGAGCCGAAGTGTCGCGATGCTACGCTTGCGATTGCACGTGAGGTCATTCGCCGCGTCGAGCTCTTCCATTTCAAACCGCAGGAACTGGCAAATCTGGTCAACGGTTTCGCCAAGTGGCCGGACGGACAGGACCCGCGCGGCGCCACGGTTGCGATCGGGGGTGAGGTCCTTCGCCGCGGCGCCCGGCATTTTGACAACCAGCACCTGGCGATGCTTGTGAACGGCTTCAGTAAATGGCCGGACGCGCGGGATTGTCGTGACGCTACGCTTGCGATCGTGCGCGAGGTCGTTAGCCGGGGTACCCAGTTCTCTGATTTTACTCCGCAGGAGCTGGCGAACCTGGTGAACGGTTTCAGCAAGTGGCCTGACGCGCCGGACTGTGACGACGCCACGCTTGCGATCGCGGGTGAGGTCGTTCGCCGCGACGCGCGCAGTGAGTTCGGACTCTCTGATTTCGACCGTCAGGACCTTGCGATGCTGGTGAACGGCTTCAGCAAATTGCCGGACGCGCAGGACTCCCGCGACGCGACGCTTGCGATCGCGCGTAAGGTCCTTCGTCACGCCAGACTCTCAGAGTTTACGCACCAAAGCCTGTCGAACCTGGTGAACGGCTTCAGCAAATGGCCCGACGCGCGGGACTGTCGCGAGGTCACGTTTGCGATCGCGCGTGAGGTCCTTCGCGCCGAACTCTCTGATTTGGCCCCCCAGGGATTGGCAAACCTGTTGAACGGCTTCAGCAAATGGCCAGAGAGTGAGGATTGTCGCAAAGCCGCGATAGTAATCGCCGGGGAAACCCGTCAGCGTCAGCGCTCTAAGTTCTCTCCGCAGGACGTGGTGCACCTTCTGAACGGCTTCAGCAAGTGGCCTGACGCGATGTGCTGTCAGTCCATCATGGACATCGCGCGCGAATTGGGGGCTGGAGCACAGCGATTTGGTGTGTTCACCACGCCTGAGCTGGCTATGCTCGCCAACGCTCTGTCCCGAACGATCAGGAGGGCGGAGGAGAGTGGGGAGATTACGGATGCCGCTCTGCCGAAGGATCGGTTGCACAAGCTCGCCCACTACCTGCAGTATGATGATGATCGCCTCTTGACGGCTGAGGTTCTGAACATCACGAACATTTTCAAGGCTCTGGGTAAGGCTGGCCTATTCGATGATCTCGGTTTGCTCGCGCCGACAGGCTTGAGTCGGCTCTCTGAATTGCATTCAGCTCCTGGTTTTGCCGCCGAGAATAACCTCGAAACCATGGGTAATCTGAGTGCTGCTCTGCTGCCGCTCGCGCGCAGCCCAGAGAAGCCACTGCGCTGGCACCGCAGGCAGGCCCTCAACGTGCTTAACGATCTTCAGCCCTTGCTCGAGCAAAAGATCAAGGCGCATCTGAACGCGGGCGGTGCGGAGCGGAGCCGTGGGCCCATTGCGAGCCGCCGCCCCGCTTTATCGATCTATCAGACGCTCAAGGCTCGTGCGGTGCTGGAGAGATTGTTCAGGTCACCCTATGTCGAGGGCGACAGGCCCGATTTACGGATCAGGCAGAAAGAGCTGCAGTGCGGCACGAGAGAGATCCTGGCTGGCGCTCGCGACCTGATTCAAGACGATCTGTCCAGCATGAGCTGGAATCTGATTGCGCAGATCGAGGCGGATAGTCCAGTGGATGCGCTGGACTTATTCATGGAGCAGGATGCGGCGGCGATCCAGGCGCAACGTCCTCCGTCGGTGTTCGACGTGCACCAGGTATTGCGAGCCATGGACCACGCCCCGAGGTCTCCGCAAGGTGAGGCGGGACTGATGCAGTTGCCGGTCGTGGACATGCATGGGCGGCCGTTGGCCACGGAGCCGGAGACGCGGTACTCGATTTTCCATCGCCTGACTTCGGGGGCCCTGCCCGTCGTCGCGGTACAATTGCCGGCACCCCCGAGCGCCTTCATGCTGGCGCGTACGGTAAATGTAAACGGTATTCCATACCGGATTGACTTGTTCGGCGGCAGCAAGTTAAAGCCGCCACGATTAACTGTGTCTCAAATTGCGACCCGCGCCCCAGACGAGCAAGCAAAGCTTTCGGGGGGAAAGCTGCTGGCGATTCCCTATGCCGAAACCGGGCCGGGTACAGCATTCGAGCAGCTGTCGCGCGCGTGGGCCCCTTTCAAAGAGGCCTATTATTATACTCAGCGCAGAGGCTTTGCGGCGCCGCCGGCGATCAAAGGTCTATCACCCCACGACTCCGCGCTGGAAGGCGCCTTCAAACTGGCGCTGCTGCCTGACCGCCCTGCCAACGAGGAGCATCCCTTCCAGCTGAGGGGGGCGGCCGGACCCATTGCATTGCGACCGCACGACGGCTGCGGCTTCATCCGGGCCTCGCTGGCCAAGCTTATGCCAGCTGTTTGCCGCGCCGGCGAGCAGGAAGGTCCTGACCGCGTGCAGGCCTTTGCCGAGGGAAGGAGAGCATCCCTGCCAGCGTCGGCCTTGCAACATTATCCGCGCAGCGAGCAAGTAGCGGATGAGGCCCGGCGGAAGGCGATGAGCTGGCTTGAGAGTCGGGTAAAGCAAGAGCTGACGTCGGAGGAGCTGTTTCGCGTCGTAACAGCCGCGAATATCAATGGTCCGGGCGCCGTCGCCGTCCCATCCGCTGATGGCTGTCTGCATGTGCCGAGGCTCAAGAGCGAAACATTGACCGGTGGTGGCGTGCTGATCGGGCGATCGCCCTACGACAAGCCCAACCTCCGCCCGTTCGCCCCCGATCGCGTCAGGTCAGCTGCGGACGGGGACCCGACTGCGGCGTTTCTCGATCAGTGCGTGACCATACAATACAGCTTCAACGTCGCCCAGAAGTCGGGGGAGAAGCTGGCAGTCGATGATCCGACTTTCTTCGCCAAGGGGCTTCTGATCGTGGTGCCGGATGAAATGTGGCCGGCCGACTTCGCCGACCGTGGCTTGGTGATGTCCGCCGAGGACGTCAAGTGCCATTCGAGCTGGATCAAGGGCAAGGACCGCGTAACGGCGGACAGCGCGCTCGATTGTATCGGGATCCTGCAGGCCACTGAGATCTTCGCTCCGGGGTCCCTGGTTGCCATCCCGCCTGATGAACAGAAAAAACTCGACGGCGACTTCGATGGCGATACGGCCATTATCATTGCCGACCGGCCGCAGCTTTACGAGCATGTCAGGCAATTCGACCAAGAGGAGCAAGCTCGCGGCCTCCGCTCGCTCAAGCCGCCAAAATCCCATACCCCGGCGATTGAGGACGGTCGCTATAATTTCGGTCGCGCCAGCCAGATTCTCGCCGCCACGCGGAACGTTCTGGAAACTTATACCGGCCTGCAGCGAGGCTTTCTGGCTCAATCAGATGAAGCCCGGCAGTGGTTTGCCGAACGTGCCATATTCGGCACGTACGAAGGCATTGACCGAGAGCTCAAGCGAGACATTCGCGGCCTGCTGGAGCAGGAACAGGTTAGTGCTCACGACGTCCGGGACAAGCTCGAGAAGGCGCGGCACGACATTGAGCTGGCACACCATCCCGTCGCGCTCGAGGCGGCCGAGTTGCTTCTCACCGAACTCGAGGCGTGGGCGGCTGGTCTCGACGAGCAAGTTCCGCCTCAACTCCTGCCCGAAACAGCCGCCACTGCGAGTGAGAGACAGCTCGCAATGAGCCAAGAGCTTTGCGAGCTGTTTCCGCCGCTTGCCGAGACCTATCCGGCAACGGCTCACCCACGGGACCGCGTCCAGCTTCTGGTCGATCGTTACCCTACGCGCATCGAGCCCCGACCGGATGGTTACATGCCGCACGACCTCGTGCAAAGTGCAAAAAATCTGCTGAGCATCGGCACCAAGGTCGGAACTGACGCCTACAAATCCGACACTGGCGTTTACACCTTTATGATCAAGAGCAGGCACCTTCAGCGCCTGTTGCAACAGACACCCGGGTTAAAATCGGCTCCATACACCAAGAGCTTGGCGGCTATCCTCAACCACGGTCGTTTCGATGTCGATGCGGCCTTGGAGGATCTCAATGACAATCCGACGCTCGCGGCGTCGGTCATGCAAGCCTCGATCAAGCTTGCTGCCGAGCGGGGGATTCTGCGCGAACCCTCGGCTCCAACGCTTGCTGCCGAAGATGTCGCCACCACAATCACGTTGACTCGCGAGGCGGCGGCACAGCGCGCCCAAATGGAGGCGTCCCGCGCTCAAGCCGAAGAGAAGGACATCACGCGGACGGCAATGTCGGTTGCCGAAGCCCTTAAGGGGGCCGGCATCGAGGTGAAGATGCCCCATTTGGCTAAGCGTCTTAGATCGCCAAGCTCAATGACAGACGAGCTCACCGGAATCCAGGCCAGCTCTGAGGCCGGCGTCCAGCTTTTCAACAACGCTGTACGCCACGTCTTCGAATTCTCTGACAGGGATTTTACACGTGCCTTCAAGAAAGCCATTCTAGCGTTCGAGGAGAGCGGGTATAGCGAGGTCAGCACGACTAACTGGTTCAGGACGCGATCGCGGACCTTCGCTGGCATCAAGACAGTGTTCGGCACGCCTGGCGGTTACCGTTTTGAGCTCGAGTTTCACACGGCAGACAGCTACAAGGCCAAGCTCGACAATCATGACACGTACAAGGAGCTGCAGAAGCTCAGACGGCTGCAGCGAGGGAGCGAGGAGCCCCCGGATGAGTCTATAGCCGAGCAACTCCTGGAGCGCGTGCGACGGGCGTGCAACAAGGTTGTCATCCCCGAGGGGGCCACACAGATCCCCCATTGGGAAGCCGAAGCCGGCAACAGCGTTGGCGCTAGCCATGCTCGTGTGTCGAACGTGGCCCGGCCGACACGCGCAGCGCGGTCGCCTCGCGCAACAGAGATTGTTGGCGCCCTCGACAACCGCCCGATCGTGCTCGTTGGTATGATGGGGGCCGGGAAATCCGGTGTGGGACGTGCACTCGCAAAGCAGCTGGGGCTGACGTTCGTCGACTCCGATAAAGAGATCGAGGCGAAGGCTGGCAAGTCCATAACCAAGATTTTCGCGGAGGACGGCGAGGCGCATTTCAGGGATCTCGAGGCGAACGAGATCAGCCGGCTGCTCGATCGGGGGCCGCTGGTGCTCGCAACCGGTGGTGGAGCCTTCATGACCGAAGAAGTCCGGCGTCGTGTCGGCGAGAAAGCGGTCTCGATCTGGCTTAATACCAACGAGGACGTGATCAGGCGCAACCTGCGACACGACACCAACCGTCCGAAAATACAAACCGCAGACCGGGACGAGATGATCACAGACCTGATGGAGCAGCGCAATCCTGTGTATAAGCTCGCCAATCTCACGATTGCCCCACAGGCCCGGCGGGAACTCAAGAGCGCCGATGCTTGTCTTAGCGAACTGCACGGCTATCTCTGCGCCGGTGGCAGGCTAGACGCTGGGCAATCTGGCTCGGTTAAGGAGTCGTCCGTGAAGATCGGCTAAGCAATTGAGCTAGAATCGCATTTGTCGTTGCGGACTGTTTTGCGATTGCAGGATTTTGAAGCTTCGGGCATCGGAACCTTGCAATTTCATTTTCAGGATTCCGTCGAATCGCCAGTCATGATTCCGTCGGCGCATCGGAGGTGGCGATGCGACCGAAGAAGCACAGGACGACGGGATCGGGCGATCTGTTCCGGGCCAGGCTGGACCAAATCATCAATATGAAGCACGAGCTGGTTCAACTCGCCGGCAAGGTCGATTGGGACTGGATCGACGGCGAGATCGCGCCGCTCTATAGCGAGAACGGTCGGCCGGGCATCGCGACCCGCTTCATGATCGGGCTGCTGTTGCTCAAGCACATTTACGGCCTGTCCGATGAGGGGCTGTGCGAGCGCTGGGTCCACGACCCGTATTTCCAGTACTTCACCGGCGAAGAGTTTTTTCAGCACGCGTTCCCGCACGAGCGCTCGGACCTGAGCCACTGGCGCAAGCGGCTCGGCGACAAGCTGGAACTGTTGCTGGCCGAGAGTTTGCGGGTGGCGCACGAGACCGGCGCGTTACGCAGCCAAGACCTCAAGCGGGTCGGAATGCCTCCTTCGATGATATGGGCCGGGGCCGGCGCCTGGATCACGCCGTCCGCGTTCTTGAACGCATACTTGGGACGGCGCGTGACGATCACATGGAACTTGACCGGCACCACATCCAGACGCTCCGACACGTCCTCGCCGATCAGCACTTTCTGCTTGCCGGCATGCTCAGCCAGCTCTTCCGGCTCAATGACGATCTCGACCCGTTCCAGATGGGGCGCAAAGCCCTTGCGCCGACGCGGTGCACGCTTGCTATCCGCTTGCGCACGGCCCTTGCTGACCCGGGCCTTGATCGCAGCGATGCCGGTCCTCGATCTCCTCGAAGGCAAAGGCTTGCTGTTCAACGTCGCCATTCGCAGAGTCGAGCTTTTCCGATGGTCGGCCGAACCGCGCGCGGTCGAAGGCCTTGGATGGCTATGCCGCCTATAACAAGCTCGCGCGATCCGATCGCGGCAATGATGGCATCACATTGGCTGGCTGCTGGTCACACTGCAGACGCAAGTTCTACGAGCTGCATGTTGCGGGGAGCTCAGAAGGGGCAACGGCGACGGTCGAGCGGATGGCGAAGCTCTGGCAGATCGAGAAAACCGTGCGCGGTCAAAGCCCCGACGCTCGCGTTGCCGCGCGCCAGCAAGCCTCCGCGGCGATCGTCGCAGATCTCTTCGATCTCTGGCAGCAGACCTTGCGGCGGATCTCCGGCAAATCAAAATTGGCCGAGGCGATCCGCTATGCCGTCTCGCGCCGTGCCATCTTCGAACGCTTCCTGACCGATGGACGTATCGAGCTCGACTCCAACATCGTCGAGCGCGCCATCCGGCCACAAACAATCACGAGAAAGAATAGCCTCTTCGCCGGCAGCGACGTTGGCGCGTCATACTGCTCATCTGGTGATGCCCTTATAAAGGAAGGAGATTCTGTTGCGGATCTCGAGATATCGGACGATGCGATCGTCTGGCATCGGCTTCGCGGCACACAGCGTCTCGCTGCAGGTCGGCGAGCCGGATAATCCAGGGCGCCCCGGCGCACAGCTGCCGGGCCGGAAGGGTGCCACTGCTGACCATCCGATAGGCCGTCGTGCGGCTCACCCTCAGAATGTCGGCGGCCTCATCCAACGTCACTTCGGCGCGCTCGGCTCGTTCACCTTCGCGGTAGACAGGAATGCTGTTGGTGTTCCGGAGACTGCAGACGTGGGATCGTGTCCAACTCGCACCATGTGCAGTCAGCTTGCCGGACCGATTGAGGATCGCAGCGATTGCTGTGTCCGATAATTGCCTCGCCAATACGCGAACGAGATCGAGGACATCGGCTTCGACCGTCCAGCGGGTCTGTCCGATCTTGTTCTTTTTGACCGTCAACTGGGTATGGTCGCCGCCTTGCCAATGAATGATGAGCGCCCGCCTTAGTGTCTTCCATAAGAATATGGATATGCTCATCCTGAAACGTGTTGGAACGTGCCCGACGATTAAAATGCTTGAATCTACCGTAGCGGCAGGTTGTAGGCAGCACAAAGCAAGATCGGGCGCCTTTGCAGAAATGTCATGTTGGGAACTAACGTCGCGAATGTCACAAGAACTAACGCATTACCTAAAGTGGGCTGCGTGCGCTGCAAATGCTGCCAGCCATGTTGGCTTGGCGAGAGAGCTTGGTGCGTGCGATGCACCGATGATTCGTTAGTACCGCAACAATGATGCCAAGTGCGCAGTGGAAGACCGCTCCCGCTGATGCGGCGACTTGCTTTTCCCAGACAGATGATACTCGCGGGGAGGAACAGTGAAGGGTATGCAGCTCAAGAGAGGTTTGTTGAAACAGAAACAACGAGGGGATTGGACTTACCCTGTACCTCGCCATGTAACCGCCCTTTTTTCGATTGCGATCGCAGCTGCGTGGTGCGCGGGATACGCTCGTGCCCGCGAACTAAGATCAGAAGAGATCTTGACGTCTTGCAGACCGGACGTGATGCGCTTCTGTGACCGCTTTACAGGGCGTGGCGATGTGGACGCGGCCATGTTTTGCCTGAGGGATAATTTCAAGCTCCTGCGTGTCGAATGTCGCCGGGTGATGCCAATCGCGGCGCAGAGAAAGGGCGGATCGAAAAAACGAGGGGCCAACAACCTCCCAATCGTCCTGCATCGGGAGTGAAAACGGAGGGCTTCTTGAGCGCGGGAAGCCGCTTGGATTAGGCGCCGATCGTGCTTCCGAAGGAACCGGTTGGTGCCGTTGCGGGCTCCTCAACGAGCGGTTCAATGGATTCGCTAGAACTGATGGGACTGGTTCTCGTTAAGTGCACCCCAGAACTCAAGACCAGAGGAAATGCGGTCGT
The DNA here is from genome assembly GCF_024171045.1 of Bradyrhizobium sp. USDA 4538. Taxonomy (NCBI): domain Bacteria; kingdom Pseudomonadati; phylum Pseudomonadota; class Alphaproteobacteria; order Hyphomicrobiales; family Nitrobacteraceae; genus Bradyrhizobium; species Bradyrhizobium sp. USDA 4538. Next base: position 2,119,696 of record NZ_JALJZE010000001.1, on the reverse strand, counting down.
CAGGAGCCTTTCGAAGGCAAAAAGCTGTTCGAGCAGACGCTTCTCAACGGCCTCACTCTCCTCGCGAGGCAGCTCCGCTTTAAGCAGCCTACGACAGCGCCAGATCTCGTTTCGCACCCATCTGATTTCACTTAATCTATCATCAATCGAAGTCATCACAAATGCAGGTTCAGTTGGCATTGGAATTACAACGCGTACGCCTCAGCACTTCGCAGTCGCTGCATCCGCGTTCATGCGATGGACTGCGCCTGAACGTGCGACTTGCCGTCATTGCCCGGCGCATGTGGCGAACGATTCGATGTATTCAAGGCTCCTATCAAGCGATATCACTTTGCGCTAAGTGCGCGACCGGAATTTGCCGCGGATCGTTGCGGTTTTTCTGCGTTACAATCGTGCGAGTTGCGGAATTCCTGCGCTCCGCAGGGGATCAGAGCGGGAGCTCGCGACTGCAAGCATAGCGATGTTGACCTCGAGCGGCGTACGCTATCTCGCAGCTTCATTGCGCTTGCCGTTCCCGCGCTTGTCGGCGGACGATCGTAATCGTCTTCTCAATGGGAAGGGACGCGCGCTCACCGACATCATGGAAATGGCGTGGCGCAAGTATTGTCCCCCATAGAAAAGACGAGTTCTACCGCGATATCATGCGCGCGAATCGATCGACGAAATGCAAGAGCGAGCTTGGGATCTCAGATGAAGAATCTCAGTTGAAGTCGTTTGAGCTGAATAAGGCTTCCACTGATAGTCATTGCGATCGTGGGTCGTGCAAAGTGCAAGCCAACATTTAATGGCTTGAACCCCACGCTGCGTCAGGTTGTAGGATGTAAAGCCGTAAAGACAAAGGCAGGCTGGGGTGACCGTCGAGTGAGTCAATATCATCCGGCAGGCGAGCTTCCTGTGCCGATTGTCTCACTCGCGGCCAGGGGCGAGTAGGTGCATCGATCGGCTGGGATGATGCCGTGTTCGCCGTTATCAGTTGCGCTGCAACACCGGAGTCGCGATATGCCACGAGGTAATGGAATGATGTGCGTAAAATTGCTGACAGCGGTTGCAACCGCATTTCTCGTTGCGCAGTGAGAGCGCCTTCGGTGAACCGCCCCGCTGTCGCAAGCAGATGCCTAAACTGCATAGGCGGTTACTATCAGCCAGAAGCGAAAACCGGTCGCATTGAGCTCGTGGCCGCACAAGGCGCTGCGGCGAAAGCTCGGAAGATCCCATGTCTGCTCAAGCCAATCTGACCGCGGCGCTAACCGAAATCGATCGTGCTCGCGACATCGTTGAATTCTCAACTGTGGTGGTTGCGCGCGATAGGCAGCTGCGCAAGACGGACCATCCAGTCTTTTTGCAACAGGCAGCCCTTGAGTTTCAATCTAGGTTCCTGCCAAATTTCGAGGAAAGCATCCGTGCCGGGAAGTCGTGGGGCTATGCCACGACGTGCAATGCGGTGAGCCGAAAGGCGGGAGGTCAGGCCGGCCGGGACGCTTGCGAGAGAATAGCTTGTCGTCTGTCGCTGCTTGAACATGCGCTGATTGGGAAAATCGGAATAAGGGCGCTTTCCATATTTGCAGCATCATTCGGTCGGCACTCCAACAGAGCGGAATGTCGCAAAGGGGCAATCAGAATAGCTAAGTTCTGTCGCGACGAAAGCAGGCCGCTTCAAGAGTTGAACAACCTAAGCCTGGCGGCGCTGATAAACGGCTTCAGTAAATGGCCGGAAGAAGCAGATTTTCGCCAGGCGGCGGTTGCAATCGCGGGCGATGTCATTCGGCGCTCAGGCCGCCATCACCAGCTCTCTGACTTTACACAGCAAGGATTGGTGAGCCTGGTCAACGGATTCAGCAAATGGCCGGATGAGGCGGCCTCATGCAAGGCGGCAGCCGTGCTTGCACGCGAAATTCTGCGTCGTTCCGGCAGGCTCTGCGAATTTCCTCAGCAGGGATTAGCCATCCTGGTGAACGGCTTCAGCAAGTGGCCGGAAGAGCTGGCCTGTGGTCAAGTCACGATTGCGATCGCAGGCGAAGTCCTTGGACGGGTCACCCAATTTCCTGAGCTTAGCGAGCAAGATCTAGCAAATTTGGTGAATGGCTTCAGTAAATGGCCGGATGAGGCAGTCTCTCGTCAGGCCACAGTCGCGATTGCAAGTGAGCTGCTGCGCCGTGCTGACCAGCTTCCTCATTATAGTCAACAGGGACTGGCGAACCTGGTGAACGGGTTTTGCAAGTGGCCTGACGATGCGACATGTCGTAAGGCGACAGTCGCGATCGCTGGTGAGGTACTTTGGCGTGCAGCCCAACTCCCCGATCTTACTCAGCAGGGGCTGACGAACCTGGTGAACGGTTTTAGCAAGTGGCCGGAAGAGCCGGCGTTTTGCCGCGCAGTAGTCGCACTCGCTCGTGAGGTTCTGCGCCGTGCCACTCAGCTCTGCGAGTTTTCACAACAGGGACTAGCGAACTTAGTGAACGGCTTCAGCAATTGGCCGGAGGAGCTGCCCTGTGGTCAAGTGACCGTTGTACTCGCGGGCGAAGTCCTTCGCCGCGCCGGGCGGAGGACGGGGCTCTCAGACTTTACCACCCAGGACCTCAGGGGCCTGGTGATCGGTTTCAACAGATGGCCGCAGGAGAGCGCGGCTCGGCAAGCCACGATTGCGATCGTTAATGAGGTCCTTGGCCGCGGTGTTCGGTTCTTTGACTTTACCAAGCCGGAATCGGAGAGTCTGTTGGATGACTTCAGCAGATGGCCGCAAGGCGCTACGGGCCATGAGGCGATAGCGAAGATCATCGGGGAGCTGCAACTCATACAAAGTGAAGCGACCCAGCCTCGTACGGGGGAGAAGTGGGCCAACCAAAAGAGGCAATCGACCAAAGAAATCTCTTCCTAGCCGTGTTCGACGCGCATGATGCGGCGACGTCGCAATACGACAATCTACGCAGAGATGCTCTCGTGATGCCGTCGGCGGCGTCTACAGTTCACAGAACCGAAAAAAAATCAGGAGGATGTAGTTCTTGGTCCAGGCTGAGAAGGATATCGTCGAGCAGATGCTCTCATCATTGACGATCAGCTTGTTGCAGAATCGTGTCGCGCCTTCCTATGAACAGGTGATGCATCATTTCGGCTTGGCCTGCGAGAAAGCGGGGCTGATCGCGACGGAAGAGGTGGCAATCCGGATATTGAAGCGCGTCTCACGTGAGATCAACGAGGCGCATTCGGTGCTCGAGTTTGTCGGTCGCGGCGCGGATCTACTACATTGAGGTCGAGGTCTAAGGAATTCCATCGCATCTGCAGATGCAGCTGTTCAATTGTTCAACCGAAAAGGCCTTCCGGCAAGAGCCAGTGGTCAGCTTTCGTTGGCCGAAGCCTGCGGAAACGTGAGTCGATCTGGCGAGGATCGGTCCTCGCCGCCCGATGTCGGAATAGGTGGGAGTTCGTCATCCAGGAAGACATAGTCGCCCGGCCGAAAAGACCGGCTGGACGTTTGTGCCGATCGCGGGTCGTGACCGCGCTTTGATCGCCGGCTTTGTCATCAGCTGATGAGCACGCCAACCATGGTAAGGCCTGACAGCTTAAAGGTGCGGCTCCGCACGCATTCGCTTCATTTGGACAGGAAGAAACGGCGTCGATGAATACAGAACAACTTGGCTCAGGCTCTCCTTCCGAAACTTCCGATTCGGAAACGTCCGAGCCGGGGTCTCTGGCCACGATGCAGTGGCGCGAAGCCCTGACGGATGCGCTGGCATTCGCCAATGAGGCATCCAGCCGGCAGCATGAGACCTTGGCGGACTGGGCTGCCGAAGACGGGCAGGGGCAACATGAGAATCGTCAACAGGCGGTAAGTCGAACGATGGATTGGCGGCAGACGGGCGACCTCAATGAGGCCCTGGATCTGTCATCGCTGTCCCTGACCTCCTTGTCTGGACCGATCCTGGCCGGGCTGCGTCGCCTGAACGTCGATGACAATCAACTGAACAGCCTTCCCGCGGACCTTCCGGCTGGTCTCCGGCGGCTCTATGCCAGCAATAATCGCTTGACCAACCTACCTGAGCTGCCTGCTGGCCTGCGACGGCTATATGTCATCAGCAACGGGCTGACCAACCTGCCGGCACAGTTACCGCCCGGGTTGCGGCGCCTGAACGTCGATAACAATCAGCTGGCCAGTCTGCCTGATCGCCTTCCGGCGACGCTTGAGGAACTGGACGCTAGCGGCAACCGCCTGAGCAGTCTGCCCGAGCTTCCAGCCGGGCTCCAGCGTCAGCGCTAGCCATAACGAGCTGACCAGTCTGCCCGAAACGGTGCCTCCTGAACTGCTATGGCTCGGCGCCAGCAACAACCAGCTAACCAGCGTACCCGAGACCCTGCCTGACACAGCTAAGTCATGACTCGAGTGTTGATCTGGAGAATAACCCGCTCCCCGATTGGGTGCAGGCCTATAGCGCGACAATCTGGCTGGGAAGCGCGCGACAATCAGGATGGCGAGTCGGTGTCGCAAGCGAGGTGATGATTGCCGCGATGATTGTCGCGCGCAAGAGTTTTGTTGGCTCTGATTGACGCGGAGCGTCAATCAGCGAGTATTTTTGGTGTCGCGTGCGACGGTGGCCGCCCTGGGCCGCGTTTTCGCTCGAGCGCGGTGCGCCTGCGATAGCTCTCGACGTTCATTTCGATGATGGTGGCGTGGTGAACGAGGCGATCGATGGCGGCGAGCGTCATGGCGGGGTCCGGGAAGACCCTATTCCATTCGCCGAAGGGCTGATTGGCGGTGATCAGCATCGAGCGCCTTTCGTAGCGCGCGCTGATGAGCTCGAACAGCACGCTGGTCTCGGCCTGGTCCTTGGTGACGTAGGCGAGGTCATCGAGGATCAGGAGATCGAAGCGATCGAGGCGGTTGATGGCGGCCTCGAGGTTGAGCTCGCGCCGCGCCACCTGGAGCTTCTGCACGAGATCGGTGGTGCGGGTGAACAGGACCCGCCATCCGTTCTCGATCAGGGCGAGGCCGATCGCTGCCGCCAAGTGGCTCTTGCCGCCGCCGGGCGGACCGAACAGCAGCAAATTGGCGCCCTTGCCGACCCAGCCATCGCCAGCGGCGAGCGCGGTCACCTGCGCCTTGGAGATCATCGGCACGGCCTCGAAGTCGAAGCTGTCGAAGGTCTTTCCGGCCGGCAGCCGCGCCTCGACGAGATGGCGCTCGATGCGACGGCGGCCGCGTTCGGCGATCTCGTGCTCGGCGATGACGGCGAGGAAGCGGGCCGCTGGCCAACCTTCCTTGTCGGACTGTTCGGCGAACTGTGGCCACAGCACCTTGATGGCGGGCAGCCGCAGCTCGTTGAGCAACAGATTGAGGCGCGCGGTGTCGACGGTGTTGGCCGTGTTCATGCGGCGTCTCCGATCTGGCTGGCGCCGACGAGGCACTCATAGCTGGCGAGCGGGGCAAGCTGCACCATGACCTGCGGCACGCAGGCAGGATCGGGCGCGAAGTGGGCGCACAGCCGTCCAAGGTCGGGCAGTTGGCCAGCGTTAAGGTCGGCGGCGAGCTGACCGGCGAGTTCGGCCTCGCAGCCGCGCTCGTGCGCCAGCGCCAGCAGATCGACCATGAGCCGGCAGGCTTTCCTGTCCGACAGCCGTTCGCGCAGGCGATCGAAGGTTCTCCGATAGGCCTCGCGCGGGAACAGCCGATCGCGGTAGACCAGATTGAGCAGCGCCATTGGCTTCCGCCGCAAGGAATGGATCACGTGCCGATAATCGACGACCTGGTCGTGCTTGCCGTTGGGATGCGGCCGCCCACGCGGCAGGGTGACGAGATGGGTGCCGCCGACGAACACGTCGAGACGATCGTCGTAAAGGCGCACCCGCAGCTGGTGGCCGATCAGGCGTGACGGCACGGTGTAGAACACCTTGCGCAAGGTGAAGCCGCCGCTTGACGTTACGCGGACAATCACCTCCTCGTAGTCCGAGGTGCGGCGATCTGGCAACGCCTGCAGGGTGGCGCGCTCGTGGTCGATCCGCTTGGCGTTGCGGGCATTGCGGCGGCTGACGATCTCGTCGATGAAGCCGCGGTAGGCGGCGAGATCATCGAAGTCGGCAGTGCCGCGCAACAGCAGCGCATCGGCGATCGTCCGCTTGAGATGGCCATGCGAGCTCTCGATCGCCCCGTTCTCGTGGGCGATGCCGCGATTGTTGCGAGAGGGCCGCATGCCGTAATGGGCGCAGAGGTCCTCGTACCGCCGGGTCAGATCGTCCCGCGCATTGCGGTCGAGATTGCAGAAGGCGGCCGACAGGCTGTCGGTCCGATGCTCCCGCGGCGCGCCGCCGAGCGACCACAGGGCATTCTGCAGCCCTTCGGCCAATGCGACGAAGCTCTCGCCACCGAGCACGACATGGGCGTGCTCGAATCCGCAATAGGCCAACCGGAAGTGATAGAGGCGATGATCGAGCGGCATGCCAGCGATGCTGACCCCGAGCTCACCCATGTCGGTGAAGTCGGAGAGGCCGACCTGGCCGGGCTCGTGGATCTGGCGGAAGATCACCTCCTGCTCCTCGCCGTGGATCGCCCGCCAGGCGCGGATCCGGCGCTCCAGCGTGCGGCGGATTCCGCTCCCGAGTTCAGGATGGCGTCGCAAGATCTCCTCGAAGATCGCAATCGGCCGCACGCCGGGGGCGGCCTTCAGCATCGGCACCACCTCGGCCTCAAACACGCCGGCCAAGGGATCTGGCCGGCGGCTGCCGCGGGCTCCCTTCTTCCGCGATGGCAGGCGAGGATCCTTCTCAATCCGGTAGGCGGTTGACGTGCTGAACGACGCCTTGGCGGCGGCCACGGGCGGGGTATCGGTCTGACGGTACTTCATGTAGAGCCTCATCTGGTGATCGGTAATGTGACGGCCTGGCAAGCGAGTGATTCCTCTTGGCGGAAGAACCACTTGCATAACCAGCCGGCCGCGATCACCAGACGGCGCGGTCCCTTGTGGATCGCGCCGTCGCCGAGCTCGTAACTCCGGTCGGGCTACGCCCTCCCTGCGTCACGAGCTCGGCGACGCTCTCTCATCCTGATTGACGCTTTGCTTCCATCCTGATTGCCGCGCGGCATGCAGGCCGGCCTGGCGACAGCGATACATGCCGCAGGTTATGCGGGTCCGCAGGTCTTTTTCTCGATCGCCGAAGGAGCTGTGGAAGTCCAGCCGCGGTCTCTGCAAGAGGTTGTCGCGGACTGGCTCGAGGCCGAGCCATCGGTAATGGCCGCCTGGCAGTGCTTCGAACAAGAACGGGGAGCCCCGGAATACGCGCGGTTCCTCGACCGGCTGTCGAGAACAGTGAGCTCTAGCGATCAGGAGTTCCGGCGGACGGTGATTAATGATCTGCGGCAGGCCGCGGAGAACAGCAACTTGCGCGAGCAGTATTTCGACCTGGCCCTTGACGCCAGTGAAACGTGCGAAGATCGGGTCACGTTGACCTGGAACGCGATGCAAAACGCACGCATGATCGAGGACGTCAAGAATGGCGTCTATGATAATGACGGTCGCCTTGCCGATCTGATCGATCTGGGCCGGGTCATGTTCCGCCTGGACGCGCTGGAGGGGATTGCCCGCAAGAAGGTCGAATCGCTGCAAGCCGAACTTCAACTGATCGGCGACGAGGACGCCGAGCGGTTGCTCGGACCCGACATCTCAAATGAGATCGCCAGCGAGATCAAGGGCGGGCTAATGCGCCAGGTGCTTACTGAGCGCGGCCTCCAACTGTGAAGCCGCATTCAATTCCAGGGCCTGCCAGTTCGATTCTTCCTATCGGCGGGTGTCACTACGGCGGGGCAATCTAGGTAGGCGGAGCCAGGCAATCAGGGTCTTCCGCATATTGGTGCCGTATGAGCGATCAGGATTAGACAGGTTGTCCGGAGTTCTCAAGCAGCCAAGAGCGCGCGACGATGCGTGCGGGCGGCGCCAAGCACATTTGTGTGCTGTTGCGCCAGAGCTATCTACGCCTCGCTAAGCGCGCAGCCATCATGATCGACTGCTATACTCACGCTCATCTGCAAGATTGGTGATGATACAATGCTGTAAGCTCGCTTGGGCCCACTGCTTCGGCTTAGTGCAGCGGGGTGCGCAGCCAGGATCAGCATCAGCGCGGTCCAAAGATCTATGCGTTACATGCGCCGGAGGTAGAGCGCAACGGCAAGGGCAAAGCCCGCGCTCCTTACGAGTCGGCTGCAGGGTTAGTATCGCCACCCTTTGACGTCTCCGAAGGGCAGACAGTTCCTCCTCCTTGCCAAGGCATTGCATGGCAATCTCTTCGACGGGCGCACGCTCGGCCTTGTCATTGCCGACATGGAGAAGCTCACCGGCGTGGAGACTCGCCGCATCCACGCGACAAAGTGGCATCATGGTCACAAGCACCCGCATCGGCTCAGGGTCTGGATCTCGGGCCAGGTCCGCCGCGTCACCGCTTCCATTCGTTGCGAGATGAAGCGTCGCGCGGCTATCGAGCCCGTTATCAGCTACGTCAAGGGCGAACATCGCACGGAGCGCAACCATCTCAAAGGTCGCCCTCGACGACCGCATCAACGTCGTCCTTGCCGCCGCCGGCGACAACTTCGGACTGCTCCTCCGATGGCTGGCAGAGCTTTTGCGCGTCATCCGCGCCCTCGTCGAAACCGTCCCGGGTCACAACATCGCTTGAGCCGGGCGCTGCACCGGATCTTCACGGACGACCGCATAATCGAGATGGAATCCTTATCGCAATTGCATTCGATCACGCACCCTATCGACATAGATGGCGAGCGGGAACTTCAAGTTACCCTGGCGCGCCGCAGGCTCTCGATATTCGTCGCCCGAGATCGATAAGGCCCCCGCAGCATCACGCTCGATTCCAAATCGCGAAACATGGTGTAATTTCGTCGGATCCACTGATGCAGCTCGGAGGACCAGTCCTTTTCGTTGCGCAGATATCCGGTAAAAGAAAAGCTAAGTCGGTCTATATATCTCTTTAGAAACAGGGGCAGCGCGGGAATTCGAAGCACCCGCTCTGTGTCCATCGCTTCAGGTAATCCTCCGCACAGCACGAATTCATTGTGGACGGTGACCAGCGACGCCGGAGGAATCTGCCGCCGCAGCATTTCATAGCCACGAAAGGAGATGCGGTCAGCGCCCGCAACGAAGAGGATGATAGGCACGACATGGCAGCGCGCAGTCTCTTTCATAAAGCCGATCTCCTCGCACATCTTGAAAAACTCGTCGAAGGCGTGGAAGCCGAGGTCGATCACCTTGGCTACCCGATCGTGAATGATCAGCGGGTCCATCAGCTGCATCTTGCCATAAGTATCGATCACATCTGCGGTCTCCGTGATGTTAGGAAGGTAATCGAGCAACGACGGCTCCTTCAGATTGACATCGAAGGAGAGCGCCGTGCCATTTTTCAGCAGCAAGTACTCGCTCACAAGGCGAGCGACGAGGGTTTTGCCGACCTGCGGGCTAGGAGAGCAGATGATGTAGATGGGTGTCGCTAACATAGCCAGCAGATCAATCTCGCTTCGTGCTTGGGCTCAACCCGTCGCTCGTCGATAATGCGATTACTTCTCGGCACTCCGGACTGCTGACTTGGCGCCGGCCAATTCCGTCAGGTTGATGCGATCAAATTCGCTCCAGACATTTGCCAACCAGTGCCGTACATAGCCGCGCAGCACGAAGGAGTTGTTCGCCGGCTCATCGTTCCGCCCCTTATTGGCGACGAAGTCTACGAAAGGGACAGAAGCGACTTCGACCTGCTCATAGGCCATCTCGTTGAGCTTCGGTATGGTCAATTCGGTCGCATGCTTGATACGATGAAAATAGGAACTATAGGTCGATTGGTCCCACTGGAAGAACTGAGTGTCGTTGATGAAGTTCTTGACCAGATAGTACTTTGCGCCGCCCATGAAAGTTGCGGTCTCGGCGATCTCGTCCAGCGAAGCGATGGATGATCCCAGGATATGGAATACGGCGAAGGTGATCTGGCCGGACCGGGCCGAATCCAAAAAGCCGATGTCGCGCAAGGAGGCCAACGCTGTGGATAGCAAGCCGGCCCGAGCGTCGATGACAGTGACGGACAGTCCTGAATTTAGGGTATCGAAGATCTTCATCTGGTCCGCAGTCGTCGTCATATCGACGATCTCGGTGATTGCGGGATAGAAGCGCTTCAGCGTTCCCCGCGGCGATTCCGTGTCGAATGCGCGTGTTTGCACGTTATTGACATTGAAGTAGTCAAGGAGCGTCCGTGACACGGTCGTCTTGCCAACTCCTCCTTTGTCTGCGCCCACCACAATCACAACTGGCTTCACCATGGAATTCTCCTGAGACACTCGCTATCGCCGCGCGAAGTGCGCAAACGGCGAGTCTCTGTTTTGGGTGTGAACATGGCAGAAAGAAGGGGCAATAGATTCTTCGATCCGAGAGCGGCGCAACTGATGAAGTTTACCAACGTCAAGCCATCAGAGCGTTTTTGATTGCAGCGGCGATGCAGTCGAGAACAGCAGCTAATCACCCGTGATCGTGCTTCACGTGAGGTTTGTGAGGAGCTGAAAGAGCAATTAGTCGAAGAGTCGCCTCTGCGCAGGTGATGGCCATCGCGATCACCATCAACTGCACAGTTCCAGCTCTTTGACCAGCATGACATGACTTGAAGCTCACGTAACATCAGATTGTAGACTTGGTGGAAGCAGGATCGAGGCAGTGCGGCGCGGCTGCGTAGACGCGTTCGGCCCGTCGGGTCGCAGGCTGTGATGACCTGGTCGATCATCAAACATTTAACTTGACAATCATTACTGTCGTCTTCGGCAGGTGACGTGGCTAGTCAGTTCGAGGATGACAATGAAAGTATCGAGCCATCGGTCTATTGAAAGACACGCGGCAGGTTTGAGCGCTGGAGTGGAAGCGTAGCCACTTTAGCACCCAGCGAGCCGAAGTTGCTCCCGTGAAGAAGGCGGCGGCCGACCGCTGCGTGCGGCCGCGTCCGAGATGCTTGTTGGGGTCACAGCGGCCCACGTGACGCCTGCGCGTAAAGTGAGGATCGCCAATGGAAGACTGCCATCAGGCTCGCCTCCAAAGCACCTGGAGAACGTCGGTCGGACATCGCTTCCCGACGTCAAATAGGTCAACAGAGCCGAGGCTCCGGGCCGCGCGCTCAGCTTGGCAATGCGGACGTGGTTGGCGTAATTGGCACGAATTCGAGCTGGAGCCGAATGCGCGTGCGAGTTTTGGCAGTCTTTCAGCGCTCGGATTCGCTACACCGCGCTTGATCTCGGCGACCTGACGCGTCGTATGTGTGAAGAGCGTCGCGAATGGGTTGCGTTGGCCCTAGAGCATGCCGCACAACGATGGATGTGAAGGCAATTCGGAAGAAGGTCGGACTAACGCAGGAGGAATTTGCCCCGCGCTGCTCTGTAAGATTGGCCAGACTGCGAGATCTGGGAGCAAAGGCGATATGCTCCTGATCAGACCGCGCGCGCCTATCTGACGATTGTCCATCGTGATCCGGTCGCCGTGGAGCGCTGGCGCAAGAGTGTGAAGCTGCTTGAGTGGCTTAAGGGGCGCCCGCCTCGCGCACGCCCGACGTGAGGAGGCTTTCACGGCGTACACTCTACGACCTGCACCGGCTGATCTGTGCATCTGATGTCGAAATTGCGCTGACCGGATCGGCCCTTATTAATACCGACAGCACCGTTTATCGACCGATCACTCTGACCGTTTGGCCATGGCCTCTTCGATTTGGTCGGCAAGCTGCAAAACGGGCGCCGAGATGCTCGTACAGATCGCGCTTCTTCTCGTCAGTCGCACTTTTTGCTACCGCATATCCGGCTTCGGCATGAAGCTTCTTCACACTCGCCTCCACGTCCTCCATGGGGCCACCGACCCTTTAGTTTACCCTCTAGAGGTTGCGCTGTAGGGCAGGTGTCGATCCGCTGGCGCCACGGTACATAACGCTATTCCTCGACGGTAACACCAGCTGAGCACAACTGTAAGACGCCTAAAGGCGGATACTTATCGCGGCAGATCGAGTAAGGAGGGGAAACAGGAAGCGTCGACTTCATAGCTCCTGCGTCTTCGTCCCGGAGCCTCCAAAAGATGCGATTTCTAGCGCTGTGAGGACTTCCGGGTGCCGGGGATCGCTGCTTGAGCGAGAAGTGAAAGATTGGTAACAAGGCAATCGGTGAGCGCTCATTTGTGCTGCTCAGCCGTGAGTCCGAGAGTTGAGCCCGATCCCCCGCGGTTGCCAAGTGCCAGTTCTCGACCGGAAGGAGAATTGGAGAGTGAGCCTCGTGGTTACGAGCCGGGTTACCTACAAGCTAATTGGGTTTTTTCGGTAAGGTGGGTGATGGCGTGGCGCTTAGCTGCTCGGTGTGTGGCGGCGGCGTCGCGACCGATGGGACAGGGGACGACTGGGCTTCGCCAAGGCGGGCGCGGCCGACGATAATGGTGAGCAGGCCCTGGCCCCACAGTCGCTGCGTCGACGACGGCGTTGTGCTTTTCGAAATAGTTGATCGGTAGCTTGTCAAGCTGATGCTGCAGCAGCGTGCGCGCAAGTTTTGATGATGAGTTGAGCGCCAGCATTTGCGAGCCCTTCAGGTAACACTTTGCGTCATCGAGTTCCTGCTGGGTCGGCCCTACCTCGGCGATGTGGCGGGCTTGCTTCTCGATCTGTTCGACCGTCTCGCCGGCGCGATCGGCTCGGGTCGCGCATTTGCCGACGAACATGGCCGAATGAGTCCTCCAGACCAGGTGCTCACGTACGAAATAGGCTAGCTCGCGCTTCTCGCGGACTTCGCGGAACAGCCGCGACCTCAGACCTGCACCGCCGAGGATGTGGTTGACGACATAGGCGGCCATGAAATCGGGCTCGCCGCGGCGAACGCCGGACCGCCGAAAGCCATGACTGTCTGCGGCACATCGAACGGAATGAATGCGCGCTGCGGCGGCTTTGCCACGACCACGTCGGGTACCGGCGTCGAGTCCGCCTTGGCCGGCAAGCCGCCAAAGGTCTTGTCGAGAAGCTTGCAGAGTACCTCTGGATCGACGTTGCCGACCACCGCGATCTTGAGCGTGTCTCTTGCGATCACGCGTCGGACATGGCTCTTGAGATCCGCGACTTCGATCTTCGGCACGCTTTCGACCGAGCCTGCGGTTGGGCGGGCATAAGGATGATCGTTGAAGGCGACCTCTAGGAGCTTGCGACCGGCGAGTGATGATGGATCGGTCGAGTAATGCCGAAGGCGCGCAAGTACGCCGGCGCGGATTCGTTCGACATCGGCGGGGTCGAAGCGGGGCGAGGTTAGCGCCATCCTTAGAAGGTCGAAGGCCTCGTCCCCGTTGTCCTCGAGGGTGCGCAAGCCACCGCAGAAGTGATCTTGGGTCGATCCAAAGCTTAGCTCGATGGCGCGGCGGTCGAGTCGCTCATGAAAGGCCTTGAAGTTGAGATCGCCGGAACCTTCGTTGAGCAGGCCAGCAACCATGTGGCCAACCCCGGGTTTGTCGGTGGGATCTTGAGTCGCGCCGCCCCCGAAAGCGAATTCCATCGCGATCAACGGGACGGTGGAATCTCGGACGAACCAGACTTCTATACCGCAAGACGAGACCAAACGCTGGATCGTGGTCGTGATGGCGGCAAGCGAAGGTGGCGAGGTGAGCATCGCGATTGAGAGCGACGCGCCGCCGAGGAGAACCTCACGTCGTGTGCAAGAATAGGTCACTGCAGCTTCTCCCCGTGCTGTGGCGCTGACTCTTTGATGAGATAACCCGTCACCGAGCGTCTCTTGTCGAGCCATTTGCGCGCGGCCTCCTGCACCTGCTGGGCGCCGACGGCGCGGATGCCGTCCGGCCAGCCTCGGATATCGTCGATGCTTCGTCCCGTCGTCAGGCCGCGGCCATACCAGCTCGCGACCATTTCGTGATTGTCTTGGGCGTAGATTGCTTGCGCAATCAGCCAGGTCTTGACCCGCTCGAGATCTTCGGGAGTCGCCGGATGATGCGCAATGTCGGCGATCATCTCGTCGGCGGCGCGCTCAATCCGGGCGAACTCGACGCCAGGTTTTGGTGTGACGGAAATCCCGAATTGCGAGGGGTCGAATGCGGTAGCGTGGTAGCCCGCCGATGTACTGACCGCGAGCTGCTTATCGATTACCAGCGCGCGATAGAGATATGAGTTGACGCCACTGCCCATCAGTTTCACCAGCACCTCGAGCGCTGCGCTCTCCCCGGCGGCCGCGGTGCGAGCCGACGGTACGAGATAGCAGCGGTGCAAGGCTGGCTGCTCGACGCGGGGATCGGCCAGCGTCACGGCGCGCAGCGCGGCCGGGGTCGGCTCCTGCGGTCGCAGGCGTTGAGCGGGGATCGACGGCTACGGGGGGATGTCGCCAAAATTCTTCTCCACCATCGCGTGGATCTCAGTGGCTTCGACGTCGCCCGCGATGATCGGGATGGCGTTGTTCGGTGCGTAGAAACGCTTATAGAACGCGAGCGCATCCTCGCGCTGGAGCTTTTCGATCTCCTGCCGCCAACCGATCACAGGACGGCCGTAGGGATGGTTGAGGTAAAGCGCCGCCATCATCTGCTCGGCGAGCCGCGCACCCGGATCGTTTGCGACCCGCATATTGAATTCCTCAAGCACGACGTTGCGCTCGGACAGCACGTTCTCATCTTTTAGCATGAGACCAGTCATGCGGTCAGCTTCAAGTTCCATTATCTTTGCCGAGGTGCTCGCGCGGCACATGCTGGAAATAGCTGGTATAGTCGGTTCCGGTGAACGCATTTTTGGTTGCCGCCGACGCGCAACACGGTCTGGGAAAACTCATCCGCCGGATGTTTGGAGGTGCCCTTGAACATTAGGTGTTCGAGGAAATGCGCCAGCCCCGATTTGCCCGGCGGCTCATCGGCGGCCTCGACCTTATACCAGATCATCTGAGTCACAACGGGTATCCGATGATCCGGAATCACCACCACCTGCAGGCCGTTATGAAGCACAAAGCTAGCCGGTCGATCTGACGTGACCGTGTTCTGGGCGAAGACGCTCTCCTCCTCGGGAAAGTATAGGTTACCATCCGTGCTATCATCTGTTCTGTGTTCGATCGCCAGGGCGGTGCGCGTCATCGAACCGATCGCGTCAGTGGTGATACCTCCCGCCGTGGTGGTGACCGAACGCCCGTTCTACATGGCATCGCCTTCCATTCAATAGAGATTCACGTGCTGTGGCGGACAGACCGACAAAGCGGGAAGCTGCACACTGTTTGGCAAGCAATAGAGCAAAGGCCGGGCCAATTGCCCGATGGCCCGCGCAAGGCCGAACGACGCGCCAACCGGACGCAAAACAAACCCGGCCCGGTTGTTCTGGCCAAACATCAAGCGCCGGCATGTCGTGGGCACGACGTTGCGCACGAAAGCCCACAACGGTTGGCGCCAATTAGCAACTTACAGGGAAGGACGGATTGAGCTGCGATGATGCCGAATAAACGTTCGCGAGGGCTCGCTGGTAGAATCTCGCTCTACACCGCAAGTGGCTTGGCAATATTTCTCATGGTTGCGAGCCGAGAATTTGCGATGAGCTCCTTGGAGTACACTGTGCCGAAGTAGTCCAGGACGAAGGTGCCAGAATAGCGTAGATTTGCGCTCGCGCGGATTAGGTTATCGAGAATTGGGCCGACTTGCCCAATGCGGTCGCGATAGCGCGCGCGGATGACGTTAACAGCGTTCATCGAGTGAACCGCCTCGTCGGCAATGATCTCCCGCAGCCAATGATGAAATTTAGTGTTCCCAAGGCCGTCATAAAACGGCTTTTCTGCTGCGTAGGCGCGGCAAGTGCACATCTCGTCAAATGCGATCATAACCATGAGGGAGAATTCGTCCGTTAGGTGCTCAGTGATCGGACCAAAATCATGCGGTCGAGCGTCCAATCTCTCTCGAAGATCCCTCTCGGCTCCATGAGCGACAAGTTCAATGATGCGGATGAAGCCATCGGTGTGGCGCTCTTCATCGATCGCCCAGGCGTCGAGAAATGCCGCAGCTTCATCGGTAGCGATGAGGTTTCGGTCGGCTAGTTCTTGTTTCAGATATCGGGCGTCATACTCCGTATACAGATCAGGCCACAATTTATCCCAGCGTGCGCGTATGGCCGATGGTTCGGCGGTGAACATCGCAGGCGTAAGAGCGTTGAACAATTCTTTTGGATTCCAGTTCCGTCGAACCGGCGTGATCATCCGAGTCCCCTCGTCGCGAGCGCTCTGGCGGACAAGTCGTCTGCTTGACCTCCCGAACCCAAGAACCATATTAGCTACATACAGGCACGTCGTCGCCTCCTAGTTTTGGTAGGGGCTATTCCGGGCATACACTTCCCGGCGTACCAGTGTCCCCTTTAAACAGCCAGTACAAGCTCATCGCAGTGCGAAGCAAGCCGATACGCTCATGATGACCGCTGATTGGCTCGAACGCCGTCTCCGCGAAGCCCACTGAACCGTTCGCTATCAATACGCATAGCATCGCTAGGCCACCGTCGGCCGGCTGCTCGGGCGCGCTATATCTTGAATCGCTACCAGTTTTCTGTCGCGCAGCTTCGAGCAATGGGGCACGCGCCCAAGCAGCGTATTGTGCTAGGATGCTGGTCAGCGGTTGAATAGATCCGAACATCGGAACGATGAGCAATTGCTCCCCGTCGATCGTCATCGCTGTTCGGCACGAGAGCTGCCATTCGCCCTCCACTGCTGTCGCTCTGCCGTGTCCGATTTGATACTTTCATGTCTCGACGGCGACGCCGCAGTAGCAGGGCGTCCGGAGCGCTATATCAAGCACGTGTCTTTCCTGTTCGTGGACGGCAGCCTCTCAGGGATCTTTTATGGCACGTCGTTTGCTCGTCGAGCAAAGGGACCAGATTGGCCCCGCAATTGTAGGCGAGAGCACAGACGTGCCAATTGGTGACCACGAATGACAGGCGGGGGTTCTGCTCAGGCGTCGTCGTCCATATACAACGACAAAGGAGATGATGATGACGAAAGAGAATGGAATAAACAATGACATCGGCATTGCAGCCGGCGCGTTTCAGGACTTCACCAAGCGAGTCATCGGAACGCAAAACGAGCTTTTGAAAAAGTACTCAGAGGCCTATTGGCACTGGCAGGAGCGCCTTCAAACCGAATCGACACAATTGACGGAGTTCTTCAAGGAAGTCTCCTCCACGACTTCGGCGCCCGACCAGATCGGCGTTCTTCAGGCCTGGGTGAAAGGCGCCAAGCAGCGGGTCACGGAGGATTTTATCTATTCAATTGAAACCGCGAAAGCTCTCACTAATGTCGGACTGCAGGCTTGACTGGTTCCCGGCCATCGCAAGGTAGCGGCCTCGTAAACACCTGGAAGATAGGGTGACGGCTGAACCGCTATGGTGTGCCTGTCGATTCGTGTACCTATCGACCACATATTGTCTCTTCCTGAGTCTTAGCGGCGGCTTACAGTCAGCCTAGTGTCGACAAGCCGCCGCACAGGCATCAAGCGCTGGCCGCGCCATCGTGATCGGGCCACGGCGTGCCTGCCGTCGCTCTGCGGTTGTGGGCGAGCGTCGGTCTCCGTCTTCCCTTCTAGCGCAAGCGACAGCACGAGATTGTTTCGCAACATCGCAACAGCCGTTCCTGGGGTGCGCGAAGTCCCGCGCACCATTCGGCTATGCCATTTCAAGACCGAACGAAGAGATGCAAATGGATTCGTTGCGCACGCTTGATTGCAGATCGTCTCACGACCGTGCACGCGAAGGAGGAGGACGCGCGGCGAGTTCCAACTTGCTGGCAAGTCTCGCCGATGCAATCCCTTGATCCGAGACAATGACATGGCTGTCTTCGTGCACAAGAATCGCCCTTCAGCGCGCTGTCTCATTTTCATCGGCCTCGGAAACACTTGAGCACTGTTGCATGATGGGTCACTGATGCGATTATGGGGCATGATTGCCATTCCACCAAAGACATCACTTTCCATGAAGGCCGTCCTCGCGCGGCGCGGCGAATAGTCGGTTCACCGTAAGCAGGCGGTGGGGGCAGGCATCAAGCATTCATGGTCCGCTCTTGCTCGCTGGACTATCTCGATCGGGCCAACGCCTGTCGGCCGTCGGTCTGCGATTGGGGGCTGACGCTCTCTGGCTCTGTCTTGCTGTCAAGTGCGAGCGATAGCGCGAGATTGTTGCGCAACATCGGATTTGCCGGGTCGGCCGCGAGAGCTTGGCGGTATAGCGCCTGGGCCTCCTGGTGGCGGCTTTGGTGATCGAGGACGACGGCTTTGGCGTTCAGTGCGCGCAGGTCGCCGGGTGACGCCAACAAGACGGTATCAAGCACCTCAATCGCCTCGCCCGGGCATTTACGAGCCAGCAGTTCCCGCGTCAGAGGAATCGCGGCATCGGCGTTGTCTGGTCTTTGCTTCAGCGCATCGCACAAATGCCGCTCGCCAGCGTCTCGAACGAGGGCGTGAGCGATTCGCTCTCGCATGGCGGGATTGATCTTCGCAACGCCGACCAACTCTGCTGTAGGCGTCTGCTGCGATGAAAGACCCGGGTGGTCCAGGTTAGCGCAGCCTGCGAGCAGCAAAACGGCGAGAACTGGGAGAAAGGCTGAGCTCGCGTGCGGACGAAAGCTACGCCGGCACCGCAGAATGTCGATTTCATACGACTTCATAAGTTATCTCACGCCCACAGCTGTACTCGTCAGCCGGCCGCACGGAGAGGATCGCGATGCTCTCCTATGGGGGTCCTGTCCTTGCCAGCGGAAAGTTTGACGGAGCCAATCGGCTGGACCGTGAAGTCCGCGGCAAGATCCTGATACGAGAGAACGGGCAGATCGATTCCGTTACGGGTGAGGAAGCCGCGGACGAAGCGCCGGATATCCATCGAGCCAAGAATGACTGGCTGGCTCTGACTCCGCGCGAGGCTCGCATGGATCTGATGGAATTGTGAAAGCAGCATCTCGCTTTGCCGATCTTCCAAAACAAGATAGGGGCCGACAGCGGTTTCGCGCACGGCACCACGCACGATATCCTCGGTTTCGCGCTCGACGATAAAGGCAGCGACAACACGATGGGCGTTGGCATAGCGATGACAAATCTGGCGCTTCAGACCGGAGCGGACATATTCGGTCAGCAGCACGGCATTCTGCTCCCGTTCGCTCCATTCTGCGAGCGCCTCCAGGACTAGGCGAGTGTTGCGGATCGGGATGCCCTCGTCCAGCAAGCGGCGCAGAACGTCCGCGATGCGGGGGATCGGCGTCGTGCGCAGCACCTCCTTCACGAGATCAGCATATTCTTGCTCCATCCGTCCGAGCAGCTGACGGGTTTCTTGAATGCCCACCAGGCGTTGAGCATAGCGCCTCAACGTCGACTGGACCCGCAAGGCGATCACATCGCTTGCACGGTGATGCCCTATTCCGGCTGCTTTGAGAGCAGGAGCATGAGCTTGTTCGATCCAGATCCGGTTCGTGTCTGGGTCCTGCCGAAAGGGGATTCCGCTCAATTCAATGTTTACCGCGTCGTCGTTGAGCAAGAGTTGTGTCGGCTTAAGGCTGTCCGCTTCGACGGGCACTCCCTCGACATCCACCCTGAATTGCGAATCCGCCAACTGCTGGTCGACTTGGGTTGGAATGCGCGGAATCGCGATGCCAAGATCAGATGAGACCAGTGCCGAAACCCGTGCGATGCCCTGCTCAAGGTCTGCTTTGTCGATCGCTTGTGTCAGGTTCGGCGCCAGCAAGAGCGTGATCGGAAGTGCTTCCGCAGGCACGGGTTGCTTCTGACCCTGTGCGGAAGTGGGAGCCGCACCGGTCGAACTGGCGCCTGTCTTGATGTCCGCTTTGCCATCCTGCATACCAACCTTGAGAAAGCTCGCCGCACAGAAGAGTGCGGCCAAAATGACGAAGGGTGGCAAAGGGAAGCCCGGAACAAGCCCCATCACAACGAGGACGCAGGCGGCCAGCCGTAGCGCTTGTGTGCTGGCAGTAAGCTGGTTGACGATATCGGCGCCAAGATTAAGCCTAGAGGGACCGTTGACGCGAGTGACGATGGTCGCCGCTGTAATTGAGAGTAGCAGGGCCGGAATCTGCGAAATGAGTGCATCGCCTATAGTCAGGATGGTGTATTGATGCATCGCCTCCTCAAGGGACATGCCCTTAGAAAGCGAACCGATCGTGATGCCGCCCAGCATGTTGATGCAGATGACGATGAGGCCGGCGATAGCGTCGCCCTTCACAAATTTCATAGCGCCGTCCATGGCGCCGTGAAGTTGGCTTTCTCGCTCCAGCGCGCTGCGCCGGCTGCGGGCTTCGTGCTGATCGATGTGGCCGTTGCGCAGCTCCGCGTCGATAGCCATCTGCTTGCCGGGCAGGGCGTCGAGCGTGAAGCGCGCCGATACCTCTGCGACGCGTTCGGCCCCCTTAGCGAGAACCATGAACTGTACCATGGTCACGATGAGGAATATGACAATTCCGACGGCGATGTTGCCCGATATGACGAAATCGCCAAACGTATGGATGATGCTGCCGGCATCGCCTTCGGCGAGTATCAGCCGCGTCGTTGCAACGGTAAGTGCTAGACGAAAGACTGTGGAGATAAGGATGACGCCCGGCAGCGACGAAAAGTCGAGCGGCGTATTGAGATAGAGGGCGACCATCAGCAGCAATATGGCAAAGCCGAGATTGAAGCCGATCAGCATATCGAGCACCACGATTGGCATCGGCATGATCATCATTCCGATCGCCAGAAGCAGCATCAACGCGACCATCAAATCCGGGTGAGACGGTGCGCGGGCGACGAGATTTCGTAGGTTCCTGGCCATGCAAAGCCTTATCGTTTGACCGGAGCCGTGCTGCCCCGCAATGAAACATAGCGCTTGAAGGTGGCCTGCGCCTCGACTATGCGGCCAGCCTGACGCAGAGCATGGCTGCGTAGCAGGAGCAATGGCGGGCGCGACGATGGCTGATCATCAAGCACGTCCAGCCTGTCCAATACCGATAGCGCTTCCTCGCCGAGGCGCTCTGAGATGAGAGCATAGGCGAGGATACGAAGCAGCTCGACGTCTTGAGAATGTTCGTGAACCACGGGCCGTAAAAGAGCCAGGCTGTGTGCGCTCTGCCCGCACGCAAGGTGGACATAGGTAAGCGCGCAGAGCAAATCGCGCTCGGGCCCAGAGATCGGCACCACCCCATCGGTTTTGAAAACATTTGAGGACTGGGTAGGTGTGAAGTGTTGCACTCCGCGCGGATCTGGCATTGCTAACCTTGGATCAAGCCGTTGTGATTCTGCCGGAGCAGGATTAACCGCCGTAGTTCCAGCCGCAGAAGCGCGGCCCCTTCGCGTGCCACCGAGCCCTCTGGCGCGGCTGACAGCGCATCGGCCAGGCGCTCGAGGAGAAGGCCGTGTTGCTCTGGACGCACAACATGCGAATGACGCAGGCGGGGCGTGACGAAGGAGAGCAGGCTATCCGCGAGATTGGGGCCGTTCAGCCATGCAAGTTCCGAATTCGTTCCGATCTTATCTGCGTGCTCGGTGGCATCGGTGGGATTGATCCGCGAGATTGGATCGATTGACTTGAGTTCGAGCGCGTTATCGATCGTATTGGCAGCCAACCGCTCCTGCGCCGCGCGGTCCTGGACAACTGACGTGTGAGCGTTACCGCCTTTTCCATGGACCTTGTCGATGCCGATGCCACTGGCCTGAGGTGTGGCCGGGGCGACGGCAGGTGCATGATGCTCGTTGTTGATTCCCTGAAAGGCGGTGCCAAGCTCTACGGACCGCTGCGGCAGCCTAGTCATGAAACGTTCCTTCGTTGCCCGAGGGCTAAAACTTTAATAAGATAGAGCAGCAAGCTGGCCATTGCGTGTCAGCAGCACACGTCCGTCCTCGATCTCCTTTACGGTCCATCCATTGCTCAAGATCGCGCCCACGAAATACTTTTGACCAGAAATGACCAGGTAAGGGTCGTTTCCGCGCCAAACCGCCTGGACGGCAATCGCGGGGGGCGTCTTCTCATCCTTGATGGCGACCGCGCTGACGAGCGTATAACCACCATTGCTGTCGACATCGAATCGCTGCTGGACTTCCCGCCATTTAGCGAGCGAGGCAGGCGTAATGGTGCCATCGGCCGTCACAACGCCCGGCCCAGAACCGACTTTGATACCGAGCAGGCCCGCTGCATCAACTTCCCCTTGCAGCCGTCGAGCAGCTGCGTCGGCGGCCGGAGCATCAGGGGCGGCGAGCGCGACTTTGGGGCCAATGTCCGCGGCGGAGGACGAAGTGCTCGGTACTGCGGCGCCGTCGGACTGGAGAAGGCCCGTTGAGACAGTGCTAACTGCGGCAGAGCTGATAAGGACCAAGGCGAGCACGGTAATCGGTACATGCCGGCGACCGGTAGAGCCGGCTTGTTGAGAGCCATCGATCGACAAGCGAATGGACATCGCGCCCATACGGATGACGGCAGGAAGAGGGAGAACAACGATCTCATTTGGCGAAATAGAGTCGCGGCCCTCGATCGCGACGTCTGCGGCAAGGGCCTCGATCTCGATCGAGCTGACATGCCAGCTGACGCGAAGATGGTGCGGTTCGAGGCCTTGCTCGACGAAGACCAAATCAGCATCGAGGCTGCTGCCAATCAAGCACGAGCCGCCCCCCGCCTTGCCGGTCAGCCCGGAATAAGACCCCGACAACACTTCGAAAAGCGGGGAAGCTGGTTCATTCACGGTCGCCTCCTGAATGAAGAACGAGACCGTACGGCAAGCCGTACGGTCTGTTGCGACTTCACAGATTATGCGGCCCGCAAAAGCGGGAAGGACATAACGGCGTCCCGCTTCATCCGTTACTGCACCCGCTCGTCGGCCACCTTCTTGACGGTCGAGAGCTCTGTCGTGACGACGCGAAGTTCCACATCCCTTTCAGCAGCCTTCGTGCTGGTGGCAGTCAGTGCGGCGAGTTGCCTGTTGAATGCCGCTTCTCCGGCAACTTCAGCTGCGGTGGAACCCGCGGCTGCAGCAGCAGTACCAGCTGCGCCACCTGCAGTCGAGGAATGGGACGCACCAACCTTATCAGCCATATTGTCTCTCCTGTTTGTTCGAACATTGCCGCGACTTGCGGCTCTCATTTTCCTGACACCGCAACATGCGAGGTCAGGAATCCTCCTCTGTCTCGGCCATGGTATCGTCGAACTTGCCCATTGCACTACTTGCAAGTTGGAAAACGACGGAGCCGAGAGCGACGTTGAACGCTTGCTGCATAGCGGCGGCTTGCGAGCCAGCGTCTGGACTAGACGTGCCGCCATCTACGGGAGCTCCTGCACCAGTCGATCGACCATGATCATCGTGCTCACCAGGGCTCCGGGATCCCTTTTTGGCGCCGCCAGCCGCATGGAGGTCGGTATCAAGGTGCCCAGCGCCGCTTGTGCTGGAAATACGCATCGGGTGTCTCCTACTTCAAACTTCGTTCGTGCGGTGGAAGGAGTCTCCATCATGTTTACTATGCAAGCGTTAGCTTTCGACAAGCTGACGAGCCGCAGAAAATACAGTGAGCTCATTGACGCTGCTTCTGCTCAGGTGGCCTCATATGTCGGCACTAGGCCGGCGAAAGCTGCAGATCAGAGAGTTGGTACAAGAACCTCGCTGATGTGGCACTTGATCAGGCAGCCCGCTGATCATTCAAGCGCAGCTTTGGTGAGCGGAATGTAAGCGCCAGGACGGATAAAATGGGCTTGATCATTGATGTAGCCCAATCTGAGGGGAGGAATACTCGCAACTCGTTCGGCAATTTATTTGCCTCGAGCGACTCAGCGACTTGTCTCCATCCCCGCTCCAGGGCGGCAGGTTAAAGGTGCTTATACGCGTCAGAAACGAAGCGCGATCCTCCAGTTCCGCTCGTGGCAAACCCATAAAAATCGGTCCACTTTATCGGACACGATCGGGAGGCGTCGGAGACAAGGACCTTGAGCCTCACGAATCACTCATGTGGTCTCGATCCGACGGCGTAAACTGGTGAGGTTTGCAGCTCCGCCCGGTTGGTGGCGGCGTAAAGTTGACAGCTCGCGACGGGTGGCGCCATCAGTACGGCGAGATCCATCAGTACGGCGAGATCTTCGCGTTGGCATACGCGATGTGAGAATGTCGGTCGGTCGCTCGAGTACAGCCGACAAATGCGCCGGTTTAGCTATCGCCAAATACGCTCGTCGGTGTAAGCATCGAATGTCGGCGGAGCTTGCGGAAGCTGCACCGCGCGGACGACTGTGCGCGCGGTGGCCTCGCAAGCTAGCCTTTCGTTCCAGCTTCACCCTGTGTCGATAGCGCCGCTACGACTAGGCGTAGGCACCTGCAGCTTGCGTGCGCTCGGATTCAATCCGTGCCTTGAGGTTATCCAGATAGTTCTCCGCGTAGGACTGAGCCATCGACACCGGCAGGTTGATGCCGGCCGTCGCCGCTTCTTGAATTGCCTGCTTCACCAAGCCTTCCCGTATCGCTATCTTGACCTCGGGGCCGGCGATGCAGCCCACGGCCTGCGCCGCGAGACTGAGCCCGGCTTCCGCCAGCGCCTGTTTTATGTTGCCACCGGTGATCGCGGTGTGCAGAAGATTTGCAGCTTGCGCCTCGGCCTCCATCACCATTGAAGCAAGATCGGCCAGCTCACCCAGCCCTGGAATAAAGCCGAGTACACCAACGGCCGTCGCTGTCCAGTCGAGCAGCTTCGAGCCGACCTTCAGCACGTCATCAAGTGCATGCATGAGGGCGCCACCGTTCTTCTTGGGAGACTTGATGTCGGGCTGGTCTGCCACGCCATCCATCATGTCCGCGGTAGCCTCCTGTTCGGCAGGCGTTTGAGCGGCATGCGTCTTCAACTGCGGAGCAGCGCGGTTCGCACCAGACATGTTATTGAAGAACTGCTTGAAATCATTTCCGCTGATGTTTCCGGAATCAACCGTGTGGCCGCCGCCGAAGTCGAAAAACTTGTGGTGGGTTTTGTAGCCGGTAATCGCGTTGTTCATCAACCCAAACAGCACAGGATCCGAGAGCAGCTGGGAGGCCGCTTTTCGTACCTCGGGAGAAAGATTCTTGTCGTCCACCATACTCGCGAGCTTTTCCCGGGTCAGAACGCCATTTCCAAAGAAGGCGTCCTGGTTGTTGTTAATCGTGTCTAGTGTGCTCAGCTCGGGTCGGCTGAGACTCATCGATGATGAAGCGACCTGCAAAAAGTCCTCTTTGTGGACCTTATCGATCGAGCCGCCGTATAACTGCTTCCATTGATCCGGGTGGTCGAGAAAATATTGAGCCGCCGCGAGGACCTGTGGGGGGCATTTGCCAATGTCGGCGTTGCCGTCCACGATGTGTCTGAAATCCGCAAGGCTCAAGTTCTTGGGCAGGTTATCGGAATAGCGGTAGAGCTCGCGCATGGCATCGGTCAGGGTCATGACCGATGGCTCACCATTTCCGGTCCCGTCGGATGGTATGTAGTTCTGCTCGTAGGTCCGCGCCCGCTGCTCTTGGAACGCGGCAACTTGGGGGTGGTGATCGGAAAAGCCGCAGAGATCGCCCACCTTGATCTTGCCGCCACAGCGGCCGTCGCCTTGCGAACCGATCGCATAAAAGAGCTCCGGGTCCTGTTGCAGCGCTTCGATCGCCGCCTTTA
This sequence comes from Bradyrhizobium sp. USDA 4538, assembly GCF_024171045.1. Classification (NCBI taxonomy): domain Bacteria; kingdom Pseudomonadati; phylum Pseudomonadota; class Alphaproteobacteria; order Hyphomicrobiales; family Nitrobacteraceae; genus Bradyrhizobium; species Bradyrhizobium sp. USDA 4538. Next base: position 2,094,086 of record NZ_JALJZE010000001.1, on the reverse strand, counting down.
GATCCGGCGGTGTCGAGGGATCGTTGGCCAAATCTCCCAGGGACTTCCAATCAAGCGGACATTTGTCCTTGTGGCGGTTCAGGACAGAGACAATCTGCAGTTCCGCATTAGTCAGCGTGCCACCATTCCAGGTGATCCTTGAGCTTTGTACGGGTGCCTCCGCAATGATTGGGCTGCTCGCAGCACAGGACGGCTGTGGGTCATCCTGATATCCATCCAGTGCCGCCCTAATCTCTGGTGGAAGAATACTCCGCGTCTCCCGCGTGAGTTCCTCTGTCAGTTGCTGGGCTGCGTCTGTCGGCACCGGCTCCTGCGGTGCGGAATGATCGCTAGTCGCGTCCTTCGACGCGAGGCTGACCAACATCGCCTGAAAGCTGGAAAAGTCCTGCGCCGAAGAGGGCGGGGCGGGCATTCCGGGTAAAGCCACAGTTGAATTGGCGGTTGGCGATAGGTCGACTGACATTATACGTTCTCCGATTTAAGGGTGCACCACAAGACGGTCACCTAGTTGCGGCCCGAGATCGCGACGAACAAGGAGTGTTGAGCGGCAGAGTTCAACAGGTCCTACCACTTGCATCCTGTTGCTCGGTGCGCCTCCAGCGCTCAGTTCCGCGACCATCCATGGGGACACCGCCGTCTTCACGCCGTATGCTAGGACGGACAAGCTTTCGAGAAGCTGACGGCGCTCAGACGATTTCGACACGATTGATGACATGGCCTTGCCAGTAAGGCCGGACGGATTTTCAATGCCGGTGTCAGCTTTGTATGGTTGCGTTGACTTGGCCTGGTGCAATTCCCGTCTGCCGATCCGCAGCATTCGTTGATTTGGTCTAACGATCTCGCAAGATCTCCGGAGCATCTCAAGATGGGGCACTGGTTTCGCGCTCGATGATCATCAGGTGACGAAGGCTCGTCAGCTTTCGGTCAGCTTGCGTTTCTAGGGTGCTGGCCCATTCGCGCTCACGAAGGTGCCAATCTCATCACGTGACAAAACGGTTCTTCTCATGTTGCCTGCCGTTGCCTCGATCTCTCTCAACCCGGCTGAATGGTTCTCCAGCGGCTGTTTATCGGTGCGGGACCAGTTTCATGATAGTCTTGCGCAGGCAGCTTCGAAGCAAGGTGCAGCTTCGTGGGCCTGCCGCCTGGCATCCGGCAGGTAAACCGGAAGGTAGGGATCATTTCGATTCGGCCTTGACGAACCTGTGGGGTGTTGGCGATCGCGTCATTCAGGTTTCGCTCATCTCCAAGGGCGCCGGCGCCGTCAGCTTATCTCTGAATAAGCTTCTATCGGTGGGCTGAGCGGGCTGATGGTTTCTTCGCACAACAGCAGGATCGCTCGCGCCGCGACGCGCAGAGGGGGTGATGCGCTTGTTCACTTGCCACTTCTGCTACCGCATCGGCGGATGTAAGGGCCTACACCCTATATAACCAAAGTGCAGGCGGGTACGAAGGCAACAGCCGTCGAGCTGCTTGCAAATGAGAGGAGACATTGCGTTGCGGATAGATTTCTCGCGCATCAATCGGTCTAAAGCTGCATTCCACGATATTTATGCTTCGGATGATCCGAGGGCATATTTCTCGGTCCTCGGAGACCTGGATTATATGATACCGGACGTGGCTGAGCCGGTTGTGCGCCAAATACTGGCAGCGAAAGCTTCGGCCACCGGCCTCAAGCCCGTCGTGCTCGATGTTGGTTGTTCGTACGGTATCAATGCAGCGGTGCATCGCTTTCCGCTGACCTTCGCGGGCTTGCGTCACCGCTACGCCCGGCGTGAGATGAGAGCGATCAGCTCTGAGACATTGGTGAGTCTCGATCGCAGTTTCTATGCAGCCTGGCCTGATGTCGGGTTGGCACGCTTTATCGGCCTCGATGTGTCGGCAGCGGCGGTCAGCTATGCGAAGAATGTTGGCCTTTTAGAGCAGGGCATTGTCGCTGACCTTGAAAAGGAGGCGCTATCGATGGACAGCGCGCGCATTCTCCGCTCCGTGGATGTTATCATGTCGACCGGATGCATCGGCTACGTTACCGAGAAGACGTTCGGCGAGATTCTCGATGCGGCAGAGAAGCAACCATGGATCATCTCCTTCGTGCTACGAATGTTCCCATTTGAATCGCTCGCCGCGACGTTCGCAAACCGTGGTCTTGTGACAGAACGTCTTGCCGGCGCAACGTTTATCCAGCGTCGCTTTCGCGATGCTGAAGAATTTGAGAGCTGTTTGGCCAGCTTGGCGGCCCTTGGCGTGGATGCCACCGGCCTCGAATCGGAAGGGCTGTTTCACGCCGATCTGATCTTGTCTCGCCCCGAGGCGGATGCGCGCGCCATGCCTTTGGAAGACATTGTCACTGTCGCCAGCGGCAGGGGACGGCCGATCGGACCCCGTTACGTTCATGTTGAAAGTAAGGAGGGCTTGCAGGTCGCGCTGGAGCCGTGACAGGCGTGGGACCACTGTGCAGCGCGATTCGGTTCGGGGCTGGATGCAAGGCCATTCCGGTCGACGGCGCGCCAGAGCCGATGTTGTTCGCCCGCGAGTGGATAACGAATTCGTCCAGATGCCATTGGTCGCGGCGAGCAGGAGCGCTGCGAATCAAATCAAGCGTCTGGCCGAATTGCTCCTCTACTGACGCGCCGTTTCTTAGATTCCATCAATGCGACGTGCGAGCCAGGAATTCCCTCGACCTTTGCGCAGGCTTGACGGAAACCGGTAATGCAGCCCAACGGCATATCCAATCACCTGCAGCAGAAGCCGACAGCGGCGACAAAGTCGTCCGGGCTTCGGTATGTTTTTGCGTTTCAATCTGGATCTCCCCAGTTGACGAATCCCGGCGAGTAGTGCCTATGTCTAGCCAGTCACGGTCTTCTGGCCCCAACATTTTGTAGGTCGGAAGCTAAGAGGGAACCCGGTGCGCCGAACGGCTACTCCGGGGCTGCCCCCGCAACTGTAAGCGGCGAGCGGTTGTCATCATGGTCACTGGCGCAGCACAGCGCCGGGAAGGCCGACAGCCGCGGCGACCCGCGAGCCAGGAGACCTGCCGCGACTGAACGAAAGTCCTCGGGCGGGGTGCCCCGTTGGGTCGCTTGCAGCCGGAGACGTTTGACCGGTTTCCTCGCAAGTCATCCGCGCAGTCCCCCCCGCCTAACATCGCGGGGTTGCCGATGTCGCCGTCTTACGATTTCGATCAGCATGGTCATCTCATTGAGGAGCCGGCGCGCGTGAGGTCGCAGCCATTGCAGGCAGAGCCCAGCGCGCCTGAGTTGTGTCTTGTGCCGCCGCCGTCGCCGGCCCCGCTGCCGTACCCCCTTGCGCCATCGCCAAAGCCGGCCGATCTCAAGCTCGATCGGACGCGCGACGACCTGTTGACGCCGTTCGGCAAGCTGACGCTGAGCGACCGTTATCTGCTCGCCGGCGAAATGATCCAGGACATGTTCGCGCGGGTGTCTTGCGCCTTCGCGGATGATGTTGCGCATGCCCAACGTCTCTACGATGCGATGTCTCGGCTGTGGTTCATGCCAGCCACACCGGTGCTCTCCAACGGCGGCACGACGCGCGGCCTGCCGATTTCCTGCTTCCTTAACTCGGTGTCGGACTCGCTCGAAGGCATCGTGGGCACCTGGAACGAGAACGTATGGCTTGCCTCTAACGGTGGCGGCATCGGCACCTACTGGGGCAATGTTCGCTCGATCGGCGAGCAGGTGAAGGGCGGCGTTACCTCAGGCATCATCCCGTTCATCCACGTCATGGACGGCCTGACGTTGGCGATCAGCCAGGGCTCGTTACGGCGCGGCTCGGCTGCGGTCTATCTCGATATCCACCATCCCGAGATCGAGGAGTTCCTCGAGATCCGCAAGGCGTCCGGCGACTTCAACCGCAAGAGTCTCAACCTGCATCACGGCATCAACGTCACCGATGAGTTCATGCGTGCCGTAGGCGCCGGCACTGCGTTCGCTCTGCGCAGTCCGAAGACCAAGGAGGTTATCCGCGAAATCGACGCCCGCCAGCTGTGGCAACGCATCCTGGAGAACCGGCTGCAGACGGGGGAGCCTTATCTCTTGTTCATCGATACAGTGAACCGCGCGCTCCCCAAGCACCAGCGCGAGCTCGGCCTCAAGGTCTCAACGTCCAACCTGTGCAGCGAAATTACCCTGCCGACCGGCATCGATCATCGCGACGAGGAGCGTACCGCCGTGTGCTGCCTGTCGTCGCTCAACCTCGAGACCTGGGACCAGTGGAACGAGGAGCCTGGCTTCATCGAGGACGTCATGCGCTTCCTCGACAACGTGCTGACCCACTTCATCACGGTGGCGCCGGGCGTCATGAAGCGTGCCCGCTACGCCGCCTTGCGTGAGCGTTCCGTCGGCCTTGGCGTCATGGGCTTCCACTCGTTCCTGCAGGCCAAGAGCATTCCGATGGAAAGCGTCGTGGCCAAGTCGTTCAATCTGAACATGTTCCGGAAAATCCGTCGCGATGCTGATGCGGCATCCGTGACGCTCGCGCGCGAGCGGGGGCCGTGCCCGGATGCCCTGGAACGAGGCGTGATGGCCCGCTTCAGCCATAAGATCGCGATCGCGCCGACCGCCTCGATAAGCATTATCTGCGGCGGCACCAGCGCTTGTGTAGAACCCATCCCGGCCAACATCTACACCCATAAGACCTTGTCCGGCGCCATCTCGGTGCGTAATCGGCATCTCGCCAAGCTGCTGGCCGCCAAGGGCGCCAATACTTCGGCGATCTGGCAGTCCATCATCGCCGCCGAGGGTTCGGTCGCCCATCTCGACATCCTCTCGGAAATCGAGAAAGCGGTCTTTCGCACCGCCTTCGAGATCGACCAGCGCTGGATCGTCGAACTTGCCGCCGACCGCGCCGCGTTCGTCTGCCAGAGCCAGTCGGTCAACCTCTATCTGCCGGCTGACGTCGATAAATGGGATCTTCACATGCTGCACTGGACGGCATGGAAGCGGGGGGTGAAGAGCCTCTACTACTGCCGTTCAAAATCTATTTCGCGCGCGGCGTTCGCCGGCGCCATCGCCGATGGCGACAAGGCTGCGCCCCCGCAACCATCGCAGCAGCGCACCGACTATGAGGAGTGCCTCGCATGTCAGTGATCGATCCCTCGTCCGTCGATCCGCGTACGCTGATCGGCAAGCAGCGCGTCGGCCTCCTCGACTCGACCGGCAGCTACGACGTTGATCGCTACGCCTGGGCTTACGAGTTCTGGAAGCGCCAGCAGCAGACCCATTGGATGGGGGAGGAGGTGCCGCTCGGCGCAGACCTCAAGGACTGGGCGTCGGACCGCGTCACCGACAACGAACGTGCGCTGCTCACCCAGATCTTCCGTTTCTTCACTCAATCGGACATCGAGGTCGGCGACAACTATCTTAAGCGCTACATCCCGATTTTCCAGCCGCTCACCGTCCAGATGATGATTGCAGCTTTCACCAACATGGAGACGGTCCACATCGATGCCTATGCGCTACTGCTCAAAACGCTCGGTATGCCCAAAACCGAGTTCGAGGCATTCCGCGGCTATGCCGAGATGCGCGCGAAGGCCGACTACATGCACGAGTTCGGCGTCGGCACCGTGGCCGATGTCGCCCGGACGTTGGCGATGTTCGGCGCCTTCACCGAAGGCATGGCGTTGTTCGCGAGCTTCGCGATGCTGCTCAACTTTCCGCGCCACAACAAGATGAACGGTATGGGACAGATCGTAAGCTGGTCAGTGCGCGACGAGAGCCTGCATTGTGAGGGCATCATAAAGCTGTTTCACGAATGGCACCGCGAAACTGGCGCGGTGACGCGCTCCGTCCGTGACGATATCATCGACGTCGCCAAGACCATGGTGAAGCTGGAGGAGAACTTCGTCGACCTCGCCTTTGGCCTCGGCGAGATCGAGGGTATGAATCCCGAGCAGATCCATGCCTACGTCCGCTACGTCGCCGACTGGCGACTGACCCAGCTGCGGATTGCCCCGGTATTCGGCTTCTTCGAGGCTAAGGAGGGCGGGTTCATCCGGCTCAAGGCACATCCGCTGCCATGGCTCGTGGAGATTCTCAACGGTGTCGAGCACGCCAATTTCTTCGAGCAGCGCGCCACGGAATACTCCAAGGCGGCGAGCCGCGGCAGCTGGGATGGCGAAGACGGGGTGTGGGCAGCTTTCGGCCGGACGTAGTCATGCTGGAGCTAATCATCAAGGGCGATTGTGCATGTGACGATCGCGTTGATGATCAAGGCTGCCGACTTCGTGGCGTCGGCACAGCGGGACGGAGAGACTAAAACGACAGGAGGACGGCTGCGATCGTTCATCTCGAGCGTGCAGCTATTCTGACTTGACCGATTCTGTAATGATCAAGTGGGCTTAAACCAGGTGAATGGCAATATTTGCCGGCTGCGGGCCCGTACCAACTGCTGCTGCCGTCGCAATTTTTAATCTATCCGCTTCCAGGACGTGGCCCAGCCAAGGTACGGCCCGTCCCTAGCGGATACGCGGATCTTCCTCAGAGTCGGAGTCCAAAGATCTATTTTCAGCCGGCTCTTCAGGCCAAAGGGTTTGGTCCAGCGACGGTGTAAGACGAATGAAGCCCTCTTCTCTCCATTCGGCTGTGTGAGGCACGCCGAGAAAGGTAAAAACCTTTGTGGGGTGGTCCTTGCTCGGCTTCACTCCGCTGCGCTCAAGCATATCGATCTGAGCGGCTGTGGCCGTTTGGCCAGTGAAAACCCAGTAATCCTTGGCGAGACGTCCGTTCAGCATCCGGAACTCGGAAAGTTCTGGTGGTGCAGTTTCGGACGGACCAGCCTGAGAGGGGCCCGCTTGCAATGGCCGAGCGTGGGTGGGACCGGCGTGCGATGGCCCGGCATGGGACGGTCCCTCCAGCAGTGGTCCAGCGTACGATGGCCCAGCGTGTGAAGGGCCGGCCACATTCTGCCATATCAGATCCTGATCGACACCAGGATGTGCCTCGATCGCCTGAGCGATCGTCTGCTGGGGGAGATATTGCGGGCTTTCCGGTTCTGGCGCGACGTGCTCCGCGCTTGGCGTAAACGGATCATTTTCCCGATCCAAGTCCAGCCAGGGATGCGCTAAATCCAGGTACGGAGAATAGGGGTGACCAGCATCCAAGTACGGTGAATAAGGATGACCTGCGTCCAAATATGGCGAATAGGCGCCTCCCTGCAGGACCGGCGGGGCTGCGTGCTGTGGCAGAGCACCAGCTTGCGCGCCACTGAGCCGCTGCTCAAAGCCGGTCGCGTCCATAGACGGTTCTGGTAAGTCGGGCTCTGGCCTCGTATTCGCTGGACCGATTGCATTGAAATCCATCCTGTTACTCCTTTTCGATGATGGAGCGGATCGAGCGAGACATGCCCTGCGGCTCTGACGCAGCCGGTTCGAAGGCTCTCATCGATATTTGAGGCCCCGAGCTTCCGTCAAAGATGGCGCTTGCCAGCTTCCGCTCGCGTCAAGGGTGGCTGGTTGCCCACATCCGTTGCGGTCGGTAGGAGGCCCCGCCGTCCAGCGTCCGCACGCCCATGGGAGCATTAGCTTTCGAAAAGCTGACGATCAGAAGGACTTGAGCCGATGCAGATTGGATCGACTTCGGCTCAAGCTGCCTCGCATCAATTAGGTCATTTCTGGCCTGTGTCAGCTCCACGCACGGTGCCGTCCTGACGCGGCGCGTCGGACGCATAATGCCCTTCCGGGCGCCCATCCCGAATAACCACGCTGGAGGAACCACGAAACAACATCAAAACGGAATCCCGCGGCGGCCTTTCGGCGATGGCGGGATTGCGCCGCGCCTGCTCCTCCGCCACAAGACCCTTCAGCGTCTGGTCCACCAGCGCGATGAAGCGTGGCGGACCCGAAGCCAGGACAAGACCATCCCCCGGCGCCGGCTTCACGATATAGCGCTCATCGGAGATGTTGAGCGCCTCGAGCGCGGTCTTGAACGCATCGAAGCTGATCGGGTTCAACACAATCAGCCGGCTCTGCGCCTCGTGGGCTGCGGATATGTAAAGCACGAGGCCGTCGTAGTACCATTGAAGATTGTACAGGTTGGTCAGACGCTCGAGGAAGTCGCGCGGCGGCAGGTCCGGCATTCGCCCGCGAATCCGGCCCTTCACTTCAGTGCTGACATTGACCCTGATATTGAGATTGTTGCCGAACTCCTGCAGCGCGGCAGCAAGGTCCTGATCGAGAACCGTATAGCTATAAGGAGTCGAAGGCAGCGACAGGGGCGCGCCAAACGCGCTCACCATTGCAAGACAAATGAGAGCTCCGGCATAGAGACTGCTCTTCAAACTTTGCGCCATCGTGGATCGAACGAGCATTCCCGAAGGCCTTCCACCTGAGAATTAAACCTGGAATTTCGTTCCAGCTTGGAAGCCAAACGTGATCATTAGATGGCGTAATAACCTCCATCTTCGTCAGGTTTTCGTCAGCTCACCAATCTACAGATTTTGATCTGTTCATCCGTCGAGAACGCTTGGTCTCACCAGCGAGCACAATGACTCCTTATATGATGTTAGGCGCAACGCCGATCTCTCCCAATTCAGCCGACTGCCTTTCCAATGCCTGTTCGCCGGCAGCTCCCGTCGAGCAGGCACACTTTGAGCAGTCTCTTGCGCAAGCGGTCTCAAGTCAGGGGCCTGCCTCACCAGTCGCGGACAGAGCTGCAGTCGTTTCGCCGGTACTGGAGGTGCAGCGCACGAACACGCTGGCGGTGCCGCCGGGCGATCGCGTTCTTCAAACTCTTTCCACCATGTACCACAGCCATGCCGTTGCTCCCGCGGTCGGTGGCGCGTCTTCTGCTGCGAGTGCCGTACAAGCCGGCCCCGCCGCGCGGCCGCTGTTGCCGCCGGTCGACATCAGCGCGCATGCGGCGGTTAAACCGGTGGCTGCGGATTTCGATTCGATGATGGTAAATCTACGGGATGTCTACCGGGACGTCGTTCAGGTTTCCCTCGTCTCCAAGAGCACCAGCGCCGTGAGCTCCTCGTTGAACAAGCTGCTATCGGCGGGCTGAGTGGAGCTGATGCCTGGTGTGATGCACAGTGGGGGTTGCGGCCGCCGTCAATGGTGGCGGCGGCTTCGCATTTGCCTTGCTCTGCCGCTTCTTGTTCCGTTGATCGGCTGCAAGGCTGATCTCTACAGCAAGATTCAGGAGCGTGAGGCCAATGAGATGCTTGCGCTTCTCCTTGGCAAGGGTGTCGATGCTGTTCGCGTTGTCGCCAAGGATGGAACCAGCACGATCCAGGTCGAGGAAAGGCAGCTTGCATATTCGATTGACCTGCTCAATGTTGAGGGGCTGCCGCGTCAATCTTTCAAGAATCTCGGCGAGGTATTCAAGGGATCGGGCCTCGTTGCCTCCCCGATCGAGGAGCGCGCCCGTTACGTTTATGCCCTCAGCGAAGAATTGTCGCGCACCATTAGCGACATCGATGGCGTCCTTTCGGCGCGGGTGCACGTGGTTCTGCCGAAGAACGATCTTCTGCGGCAAGACGCCACCCCATCGTCGGCGTCGGTTTTCATCCGACATGGTTCGAACGCCAAGCTCTCGGCGCTGTTGCCTCAGATCAAGATGCTCGTCGCCAACAGCATCGAAGGGCTGTCTTACGACAAGGTGGCTGTGGTCTTTGTGCCGGTTGAGCGAGCGCCGCTTGAGCAGCCGGCGCAGTCGGCAGCCGCTTCGTCTCAATCAACAAGGCCGGCTTCAACGCCGTGGCTTGCGCTTGGGGTCGGGGGCGCAAGCGCCGCATTCGTCATTGCATCTTATCTGTTGCTTGGCGCGCGTCTTCGTCAGTTCGGTCAATCATCGCGCAAACTTACCATGTTCGGCAGGCGTTCGAATGTGACCGCTGTCCAGGCTGCTGGCAAAAAGATCACCTCCGATGCGACATAACCAGGACGCTCATGTCGTCATCGATATCACCCACCGAACCCAATCGTTCGATCACGCTGGCTTCAGAACGGCTGCGCGAGCTTATTGCCTCGATCCATCCGAGCCGTTTTGCCGCGTGTCTCGATCCGCTGCTGTCGCCCGCCACATTACTCCGACTGCAGCAGAGTTCCAGGTTGCAGCCAAGGCTGGCCGAGCTGCTGCTCGGCAGCGACGTGGATGTGAGCGGAGCTGGCTGGAACGACGACCTTCTGCTCGGGCATGATCCGCGTCGGGCTGCGCTGCTCGCCGGCGGTATCTGGCATGCTCATTCCGTCCTGAAGCTGGTTTCAAAGCGCGATCTTTCGATCTTGGTCGAGATGATCGGTGCCGAAGCGCATGCCTTCGCCATCCGGCATTTACCCAGTGCGGTTGCAACAGCACTCATTGCCGATCCGGAACACCTGTCGCGACAGATTGAACGCGATGGACATGCCTGTCTGGGCGCCTGGCTCGACCGGGCTCCAGCGATTGAGCGTATCCGCGTGCTTCTACGCTTGCCTCGTGGGACGGCCGCGGACAATCCGGCGGCTGAGCACCATCGTGCTTCAGGCCCGCTGCTTTCCTTGGTTGTGGCCCATTTGGGGACGGAGGCTGCCACGGTATGACAGTCGACTTCCCAGCATTGCCTGTGGCCCCACAGATCCGTCCGCTTGGGCCCCTGATCCCGGCAGCCGAGCTCGAGATCTGGCATGACGCCGTGCACGCGCGGGCCACTGCTGAGCGGCATCTGCAGCGTGTTCGCGGCTGGGGACGCAAAGCTTTTGAGCGGGAACGGGCGCGCGGCCATGCGGAGGGGGTAAAAACGGGCGCAGAGGAAATCGCACGCCTGATTGCGCAGGCTGCTTGCGAACTCGCGCAGCGAAAGGCCGTTCTAGAACAAGAATTGCCCGAGCTGGTCATCGAGATCGTGCGAGATTTGCTCGGCGCCTTTGATCCGGGCGAGATGCTGGTGCGCAGCGTTCGTCACGCGATTGAGCAAAAGTACAAGAACACGGAAGTCTGCCTTCACGTGTCCCCCCTGAAAGCCGATCTGCTTGCCAATGAATTCGCAGCCTACAACGGACAGGAGGGCCGGCCCAAGGTCAGGATCGAGCCGGATCCGGCGCTCACGGCGGACCAATGTGTCTTGTGGAGCGAGTTTGGCAATGTCGATCTCGGACTTGCCGCGCAGCTCCGTGCGCTTCGTGTGGGGTTTGGCTTGCCGTCGCAGGAAGGTGGACCGTGACCGCGCAACGATCGACCCATGGTGCTGCGGCTGAAGAAGAGGCTGTCCACGCCGCACTGTCTTCCTTGAGATCTTCCGCCAAGCATATCGACACGCGTGCCGTCCGCGGCCGGATCACGAAGGCTATCGGTACGCTGCTCCATGCCGTCTTGCCGGAAGCCCGGGTTGGGGAGCTATGCCTGCTGCAGGACCCCCGCAGCGGGTGGTCGCTCGAGGCGGAGGTGATCGGCTTGTTGCCGGACGGGGTGTTGCTCACACCGATCGGTGACATGGTCGGCTTGTCCAACCGTGCCGAGGTCGTCACGACTGGGCGAATGCAGGAAGTTCCGGTCGGCCCCGATTTGCTCGGCCGCGTGATCGACAGTTTCGGTCGTCCACTCGATGGTAAGGGGCCAATAAAGGCTGGCGAAGTGCGCCCGCTGCGCGGCAAGGCGCCCAACCCCATGAAACGGCGAGGTATCGAGCAGCCTTTCCCACTCGGCGTTCGTGTCCTAGATGGGCTTCTGACATGTGGTGAAGGCCAGCGGATCGGAATCTATGGGGACGCCGGTTGCGGCAAGTCGACGCTGATGTCGCAAATCGTCAAAGGCGCAGCCGCCGACGTCACGATTGTCGCGCTGATCGGCGAACGTGGCAGAGAGGTACGTGAATTCATCGAACGTCATCTTGGCGAGGCACTCCGCCGTTCGGTCGTCGTCGTGGAAACCTCCGACCGTTCGGCGATGGAGCGGGCACAATGCGCCCATATGGCGACGGCGCTGGCCGAATACTTTCGTGATCAGGGGCTGCGCGTCGTTCTGATGATGGATTCCTTGACGCGCTTTAGTCGTGCGATGCGCGAGATCGGCCTTGCCGCGGGAGAGCCTCCGACCCGGCGCGGATTTCCGCCCTCCGTCTTTGCTCTGCTGCCGGGTCTGTTGGAGCGGGCCGGCATGGGCGAGCAGGGCTCCATCACGGCCTTTTATACCGTGCTAGTCGAAGGTGACGGCACGGGCGATCCAATCGCCGAAGAATCGCGCGGCATTCTCGACGGACACATCATTCTTTCGCGTGCGCTGGCTTCGCGGGAGCATTTTCCGGCCATCGACGTGCTGTCGAGCCGAAGCCGCGTCATGGATGCGGTCGTGTCTGTGCCGCATCGCAAGGCGGCATCCTTCTTTCGTGATCAGCTCTCGCGCTACGCCGAGGCCGAGTTTTTGATCAAGGTCGGCGAATATAAGCAAGGCGCTGATCCGCTGACCGACCGGGCGATCGCCTCGATTGAGGAGTTGCGGACGTTCCTGCGTCAAGGCCAGGACGAGGCGTGCAAATTTGAGGAGACGATCGCATGGATGTCACGTTTGACCGCCTGAACACCGCTCATGCGTCGAAATTGCGGGCGGTGAAGGACATGAGGGAGCGAAGCGCCCTTCGTGAACTGTCCGACATGGAAGCCAAGCGCCGCATCGCAGGTGAAGCCGTCGAACAGGCTTCCGAGCAGCTTGCCAATACCGAAAGACACCGCGCAAGGGTCGAAGCCGAGCTTTATCGGGAGATGTTATCGGCCGATGCGATATCCGTCAGCGAGCTCGAGCGCCGCCATCATCTTATCATTGGGCGGCTCACAGAGGATATCGCGGCGGCGCAGCTACTTCTTGACAAGGCGCACACCGCTCAGGATCAGGCCGAGGCGGCGGTCCGTGAGGCGCGGACGCTATGGGCCAAACGTTCCGCTGCGTGCCACAAATGGCAAGAGATCGAGCGTAATGTTGAGCGCATCACCAATGCTCATGTTGAAGCCGCGGCGGAAATCGAAGCCGATGATGAGGTGTTGCTTCGCTACCGCAGAGGCGCCCCCGTCCAAGCGGGAGGCGAGCCGAGCTGATGGCCAATTCTCCTTTGCCGGTGTGCTGCGATGGGCAGGCGCCGCCTGCGACACAGAGGCTGGGTGGGCCCGTACCATTCAGGCCACAGCTGACCCTATCTCGTGCTGTGGTCTCTTGGCTCAATGAGATCGCAGCTTTCCGCGGACCTCTGCAAAGCCGTTTCGGCGATAAGCCGCTATCGCTGCGCATGGTCAGGCTTGTCTGGCAGGTCGAGCCACCTGAGACATCGATGCTTGACTGCGTCTTTGACGCAGGCGGCGAAACGCTCGTCCTGTCCTTGCCCAGGTCGTTTGCCGAAGCGCTGATTGCGACGGTGCAGAATGGCCTGACCTTACCTTCCGAGCCAACGCGTTCGCTGGTCCTTGAACTCGCGCTAGACCCGTTGCTCTCTTCTCTGGAGCAGCTGACGCAGCGGCATTTGCAGCTTCTCCGCACCGATGAAGCGGCGAAATCAGGTCCATTCCTTGAGTTCGATGTCGCCTATGGGCCGCTCACGAGCAAGGTTCGCCTGCTCCTATTCTCGTCTCTTGACGGTCTGGTTCCGCCAGCTTTCGGCGTCCTAGGTGAATTGCTTGGCCGATTGCCGCGACAGACGCCTAAGCTTCGCCCTGAACTCCCTGTGATCGTTGCAGGCGAGGTTGGCTCGCTCCGCATTACAATCGGCCTTGTTCGTCAAGCCCAGCAAGGCGATGCGCTGCTGCCGGACGCAATTTACCTTGCTCGTGGCCAGATCATCCTCACTGCCGGCACTTTGTGGGCCCCTGCGGAGGTTGCCGGCGACCGACTGGTCCTGCGGGGACCATTCCGCTCGCAATCTCACCCCTCGAAAAGTGGACACATGACGACACAATCCCAAGCCCAGCAGCCTCCCTCCGAGGCCGATATCGACAGCCTCGAGATCACACTCGTATTCGAATGCGGCCGCTGGCCGATGCCGATTGGAACCTTGCGGAGCATCAACGAAGGCCATGTGTTCGAACTCGGCCGGTCGCTTGACGGCCCAGTTGATATCCTTGCCAACGGGCAGCGCATCGGCCGTGGCGATATCGTGCGGGTCGGCGACGAACTTGCCGTCAGATTACGTGGCAGGTTGGCGGTCAATGACTGAGATTCAACCCAGCATCCTCGCGCTTCTGGCGATCACGGTCGGTCTTGGCCTGCTCGCCTTCGCCGTCGTGACGACGACCGCCTTCATAAAGGTCTCCGTTGTGCTTTTCCTGGTGCGCAACGCGCTCGGGACTCAATCGATACCGCCCAATATCGTCCTGTATGGGGCGGCACTGATCCTGACCGTCTTCATCAGCGCGCCGGTGTTTGAGCAGACCTACAACCGCCTGACGGATCCGCAACTCCGCTACCAAACATTTGATGACTGGGTAACAGCCGCCAAGGAGGGGCAGGAGCCGCTGCGCGCGCATTTGAAGAAGTTCACCAATGAAGAGCAGCGCCGGTTTTTCCTGTCATCGACCGAACATGTCTGGTCGGAGGAGATGCGCGGCAGCGCCACGGCTGATGATTTTGTGATTCTTGTGCCGTCGTTCTTGATCTCGGAGCTCAAGCGCGGCTTCGAAATCGGCTTTCTTCTTTATCTTCCCTTTATCACCATCGACCTGATCGTCACGACGATTTTGATGGCCATGGGCATGTCGATGGTGTCGCCGACAGTGATATCTGTTCCCTTCAAGCTCTTTTTGTTCGTTACCATTGATGGCTGGTCACGTCTCATGCACGGGCTGGTTTTGAGCTACACGACGCCGGGAGGTTGATAATGAACGAAGCCAGCATCCTCAAGTACCTGAGCGAATCGCTCGTGCTTTTCATGATCTGGGTTCTGCCGCCGCTCCTGGCAGCCCTGATCTCGGGATTGATCATCGGCCTCATCCAGGCGGCAACCCAGCTCCAAGATCAAACCTTACCCCTGACGGTGAAGCTTCTCGTCGTCGTCGCCGTACTCGCCGGGTTCTCTCCGGTCCTCAGCGCTCCGCTCATCGAGCAGGCCGAACGCATTTTCAGCGAGTTTCCTGCACTCACCGCAAGATACTAGCAGGGCTTGGATGGCCGGCCTGTCACCCACAGATGCGCATGCCCTCGTCGAGGGCGGAATCGAACTTATCGCAGCAACCGGCCTGAGCGCGGCCCGCGCCTTGGGCATCATGCTTGTGCTTCCCGTCTTCACCCGGCCGCGCATCAGTGGCCTGATCCGCGGAAGTCTGACGATCGCGATCGGGCTACCGTGTCTGGCGCAGATCAAGCTGGGACTGGAGGCGCTAGATCCGAACACGCGTATGGTCAGCGTAACCATGCTCGGTTTGAAGGAGGTGTTCGTCGGCCTTCTGCTCGGTATCCTGCTCAGCATTCCCCTATGGAGCATCCAGGCAGTCGGCGACATCATCGATACGCAACGAGGAATCTCCAGCCAGGTCGCAGCAGAAGATCCTGCGACGCACAGCCAAGCGTCGGGGACCGGGCTTTTTCTCGGCGTCACTGCGGTCACGATCTTCGTTCTGGTCGGCGGCCTGCAGACCATGGTGAGCAGCCTTTATGGCAGCTATCTGATCTGGCCCGTGCATCAGTTCCTGCCTGCGGTGACGGCACTGGGAGCAATGGAATGCCTCGCTCTTCTCGATCATATCATGCTGACGACGCTATTGGTCGCCGGGCCGGTGCTGGCCCTGCTGCTGCTGATCGACGTGTCGGTCATGATGCTCGGCCGCTTTGCATCGCAACTCAAGCTGAACGATCTTTCGCCCACGATCAAGAATGTTGCCTTCGGTGTCATCATGGTCAGCTATACCGTCTACCTCCTCGAATACGCAGGAGCTGAAATCCTCACGCCGAACAACGTGCTCGAGTCCTTCAAGAAGCTCTTGAAATGAGCGGCACGAGCGAGGAGAAGAAGCTTCCCCCGACCCCCAAGAAGCTGCGCGATGCGCGCAAGAAAGGGCAGAGCGCGCGCAGCTCCGATCTGGTGAGCGGGGTCAGCGCGTGCGCCGGCTTTTCCTGTCTGTGGTGGAGAGCGGGTGCGATCGAAGACAAGTGGCATGAAACGGTCCAGCTGATCGACAAACTGCAGGAGCAGCCCTTCACGAGCGCGGTTCCGCAGGCGCTCAACGGGTTGCTGGAACTTTCGATGGCAACGGTCGGGCCTTTGCTCGCGGCTGCCGTCGCAGCAGCCCTTCTGGCCAATGTCGTGGCCAATGGCGGTTTCATGTTTGCGTTGGAGCCGCTCAAACCGAAGCTTGAGAAACTGGATCCGATCAAAGGCTTGACGCGGCTTGCATCCAAACGTTCGGCCGTCGAGCTTGGCAAGACGCTGGTTAAGGTGGTGCTCCTCGGGACGTGCTTTTTCCTTACCGTGACCGCAAGCTGGAAGGCACTGGTGTATTTGCCGGTCTGTGGCATGGGCTGCCTCGGAATAGTCTTCACAGAGGTCAAGCTGCTGGCCGGGATTGCTGCCGGGGCGTTCCTCGTCGGCGGGTTGGCCGACCTTCTGATCCAGCGCTGGTTGTTCATGCAGGAGCTGCGCATGACCGAAACCGAGGCTAAGCGCGAGAACAAGGAGCAGCAAGGCAATCCGCAGGTGAAGAGTGAACGCAGGCGTCTGCGCCAAGTGTCGGCGAACGAGGCTCCGCTTGGCGTCAATCGCGCCAACTTGATACTAAGGGGGTCCGCAGCCTTGATTGGGCTGCGCTATGTTCGCGGCGAAACCGGCGTGCCGGTTCTGGTCTGTCGGGGTGAGGGCGAAGCTGCTTCCAAGTTGCTAGGCGAGGCGCGCGCGCTGCGCCTCAAGATAGTGGATGACGACGTCCTGACACATCAGCTGCTCGGCAAAGCAAGACTCGGCAACCCGGTTCCGTCGCAATATTTCGAGTCGGTCGCAAAAGCCCTTTACGCTGCCGGGCTGGTCTAGAGCGGTTTCCAGCGAGGTGGACGCCGGTTCGCGCGAAGGAAATGCGTCAAACAAGAATCTACAGCTCCGTTCCGATTCAATCGGAACGGAAAAGTCTCTAGACTAGACGGCTTTCGAGCGAAGTTGTGTACCGGTTCGCGGAAGAAAGCGCGCCAGAACAAAAATCCGACCTGCGATTCAATCGGCACGGGAAATCGCTAGATCATTTTGATCAGGCGGCGGCGATGCAACGCCCATCACCGAGGAGGCTGTACGTCCCTCGTTGCCGCCGCGGGAGCTTCCGACGCGGCCCCATTGCTCTGTCCACCTTCTCCGTTGCTCTTGTTGCCCGGGCCAAACGTGCCATAGCTGGCAACCGGAATGGCGGCGCGATCGCCATTACTCGTCATGACCGAGCGATTGTCCAGTAAGTCGAGCGGATCGTTGACCATGACTGCCAGATTGCTTCTGGTCGAGCAGCCAAGCGTCGGGTCGAACGAATTATCGTTGACCGCAGGCCCGACGATGGAAAGCGACGGACAGACAGGAGGCTGGGCTTCAAATGTGATCGCCTCGATCCTTACCCCGAAACGGGAGGGCAGATCGAGAGGTGAGGCGGACAGGCGAATATTATAGGGGGCAACGCCCATGGCACGGGCCTCGTGGGCCACCTGTGCAATGAGCCGGGGCGTGCCGGTGACATCGACATGGAGTGCGTCCCGCCGGCCGCCACTTGCACTCGCAATGAAACTCCGCAGCCGGTGCCTTTCGGAGCCACGAAGGCTCTGTAGGAACAAAACACTGTTCTTCTGCTCCACTTGGATCGCCTGTTCAGCCGGCCCGGGACGGATCGAAGCACTGTTTGCGCATCCGCTCAATGTTGCCGCAACAACGATCAAATGGCACAAATGTCGCAACGTCATTTGACGATCCTCATTCGATGATAAATCCAGCGCTGCCGGTCAATCCTGGTGCGCTCGTGCGGGGCGCATCGCGGTCTTTTGGCGGCCGCGCCAGCGTGTTCGTCAAGATGCGGCCCGTGTCTGAGGGCGGTGCTATGCGGTCGGTCGGTGCACTCATCCGGGTCGGGTTCGATCCGGGCCGGACGATGTAAGGCGTGACAATAATAACCAGCTCGGTCTCGCGCTTTTGAAACGATGAGGAGCGAAACAGCGCGCCAAGGATCGGCACGTCGCCGAGCCAGGGAAACTCGCCAATGTCGTTGTTGAAGTTGCGCCTGATCAGTCCGCCGATGGCAAAGCTCTGACCGCTGGCGAGTTCGACCACGGTGCTAGCTCGTCGCGTCGAAAGCGCAGGGACTTCCATGCCATTGATCTTGACTTGGCCTTCGCTCGACAGTTCGCTGACTTCGGGCTTCACACGGACATTGATCTGATTATTGTTGAGCACTGTCGGGACGAATTCGAGGCTCACGCCGAACTGGCGGAATTGGACCGACACCTGCCGATTATCCTGCATCACAGGAATGGGGAATTCGCCGCCGGCCAGGAAACTCGCAGACTCGCCGGACATCGCCGTCAGATTCGGCTCAGCCAGGATCGAGGCGAGGTGCTCGCTGGCGAGCGCGTCGAGAACAGCGCTCAGATTGGTATTGCCCGCGCTGAATCCGATACCGATCGTGCCGCCGCCGTTCGCCGCGGCGGATCCGCCATCCTTGCCGCTGATAAGGAAAGCGCCGTTTGGGCTGGAGGCCGTGAAGTGGATATTGAGATCCTTGACGGCACTGCGGGACACTTCTGCGACCCGTACGCTGAGATTCACCTGCAGCGAGCCGGCCACCTGGATCTTGTTGACGACGAGCGCACCCGCCCCGAGAAACTGCTCGGTGACCTTCTTGGCTATCTCGACGACCTCGGCATTGGGCGCGGTACCGCTTAAGATCGCTCCGCGCGGGGTATAGCTAACCTGGATCGGATAGTCGCCGACCTCAGCTTTCAGCGCGGCGCGCAGATCCTCGATCGGCTGTGTGACGACAACGCGCAGCTCGGCGAGAGCTTCTCCGTTCTCATTGAGGGCGAACAGGCTGGTGCGTCCTGATTTCTTGCCAAACACGAAGATTGTCGTATTTGACGGCGCCTGATAATCCGCAATCGTCGGGTCGGCAACAAAGATGCTCGCCGCCGCAGCGGTCAGATGGATCGTCTTGCCCTGTGAGGAAATCAGGTTCAGCGTGCCGGAGGTGCTGCCGGGCGCGCTATGCGGCGGTTCTGCTTTGCCATCCCGCTTGGCTTGGGCTGCCGCAGCAAGCGGAAATAGCAGAGCAAGTCCGCACAGGACGTAGCAGAGGCGATGCAAAACGGCAGAGCGCGTCGCCCCAGCTACCATCGACGGCTCATCAGCGCGCGCAGCATTGTTATCGAAATTCAAGGGGTTATTGCTTTCAAGTTGAATCGGCTAAGCAGCCGACGCTGCGCCAATGAGTTCAAGGGTGTAACCGACGCCGCGCGCCGTCTTGATCCTGAGCGTCGCACCCGACTGGCTCAAATGCGTACGCAAGCGATAGATGCCGACTTCCAGCGCATTGGTCGAGACCTCGTCGTCGAACGCATAAAGGCTATCCTCCAGAGATGCGCGTGGCACGGTACGACCGGCACGGTTGAGCAAATGTTCGAGAATGCACACTTCGCGGCGGGCAATCCTCAGTATCCGACCGCCGACCGCGACTTGCCTCGCGATCGGATCGAAATGCAGATTGCCGAATGTCACGACCGGCGCCGTCATTTGCGTTGACCGCCGCAGAATGGCTCGCATGCGCGCGATGAGTTCTTCGGTCGACACGGGTTTGGGGAGGAAGTCGTCCGCACCCGCGTTAAAGATCGCAATCCGCCGCCCGAGGTCGTTGAGGCTGCTCATCATGATGGCCGGCATTGAATAACCCTCGCGCCGGAGCTGCTTCAGCCAGTCCAAGCCGTCTCCATCGGGCAAAACCAATTCGAGCAAAAGAATGTGGTAGTTCGCGCAATCCAGCGCGGCCGACGCCTCGTCCAGTGTGCGTGTCACGTCAACGGCAAACCCGCAATCGGGAAGTGCGTCCTTCACAGCACGGGCAAAGTCCGCATGATGATCAACCAGGAGAATTCGCATTTCATCGCCTCTCGTCCATCCGCGCCAAGACTTTAGGCGCGTCACGGTTGACCAAGAGGTTCGATGAAGCTGACCGGCGCCCGCTTCGACATGAGCGGCAATGTCCGGCGGCGAGGAAGCAGAGCATGGTGACGGGCTATCAATCCCGGTGAATTCCTTGTCACCGGGTTGGAAAGCGCGATGGACCGCCAGGGGCTGCATGCGCCGTCGTCGATGCCGAGCAGACCCCTTGGACCGGGAAGACTTTCGAAATCATTCACGAGGGCGAAAGCCGTCGCAGCAGTTTGACGCATCTGCGCGTCAATCGCGTCCGTGTTTGCACCTACTGCACAGCAGCCTTCGATCTTTATAGCGCTGGACCTCGCAATCGACATCGACACCCAAGCGCAGGAGCGAGCGGATGGAGTCGTGGTTGAATAGTCTAGTGAAATCGGCATTGGGAACTCCCCACTTTTCCCCAGTCCCGCGGTCAGTACTTGCTGTGCTGTCGAACCATGGTGTCGCGACAAGGCAAGCTGTTCCGCGTGAAGACAGTTTCACGCTACGCGTCCGGGCGATGTCTCCAGAGCTGCGTTGCGCGACGAATGAACGATGATGCGCCTCCGGGCTACTGAAAAAGCCTTTCCCAAGCCGGTGATAGACGCGCAGGACGCCGACGCTCCCAACTCTCGGTCGGGTCCGATGGGCGATCCCCTCGAAAGTAGCGAACGAGAGACGGAGGGGACTGCCGCATTTCTGGGCGATGGCCCATCTGGCTGATATTGCTATGCCAGTTGCATCGCTTCACTTGCGATGATCGACTGCAAAGTAATCCAAGCGGAAATTTGAGGCTGCGTGGTGCGCGGTCAGGCCAAGGCAAATGGAATCCGAGTTCTACTCGGCCGCTAAATGCTGCTCGGGCCGCAACAGGGGTGGCGCCGACTTCTCTGTCCTGCACATAGACGTTACGGAGAACACGTCGTCCACAGCAGTGATCGACCCACGTGATGGGGCGGAGCGGAGCGTCGTAAAGTTTGAAAGACATTCGCAATTCTTGCTACCTGTCAGGAAGTTTTCGCGCGCGGGTTCGGTGTCGCGAAGCTGTCGGAAATCCTACAATCTGACGTCAGGTGAGGATCAAGTGTCTTTAATTACGAGTACCCTCCATCTTGTGCGCGTCTTGACTCGGTCGCGACACAGTTTGAACACTGTCATAGCCTCGTGGGTCGCTGTCGCTCTTGTGTTCTCGAAGGTTGTGAGCATTTCGCCTCTCCAAATTCTGCGAGGTGCAGCTTCAGCTGTTGCGATAGCGTGAGCTAGTTGTTCCCGCTGCGCGTTAGGGCAAGCCATAGCGCGCGCGAGCATGAGATTGCCCTGGTTGCCTCAAACGTGGCGATTGGCAGGCGGACTATGGCCGGCCGAGGTGGACTGATCTGACGCATAGCGCTTAACGTCGCGGGTGCAGACGCGCGGTTGCCAAATCGAATTGACTGGCAAAGGATTGAAGAGAGGGTCGACTGTCACACCACGTTCCTGAATGCTGCTCCAAAACTGCGGCCGACTATGGGGGCTTCGGGCGGGATCGGAAAAATCAATTGTTTTGATGGAACGCATTCAAGCGGCGGATAGGCGCGGCGCTCGCCGCCGCTTGCCTTCCATAGGTGATGCAGCTTTTAGCGCGCTGGCCATGCGGTCGCGTCCACCGATATTCCGGCTGAACGCGCCTCCTGCGTCACGCCAAGCCAGCCACTGGGTAGAGGCGCGGCTTTCACCGGCTCACGCCGCGAGCTCAGTGAGAAATGTGATCCCGGCGAGTTGGATCGATGTCAGCCGTGAGTACCGCCAGAGAATTAGTTGTAAGAGCGAGTTGAATGGGCTCCAGGCGTCGAGTTCGCTCGCAGCAGGACGGGGCCGATTGAACCGCTTGATAGCTCGATGCGCGGGCTGCCCAAGTTATTGTTCGTAAAGCCTGTCAGCGTTCTCCAACTCGTCCTTAAGCGGAGTGCCTTTGTGATTGAACATAAGCACACCGCTGCAGCGCGGAGCTCAGCAAATGCATTAATCAGCGCCATCGCGCTTGTACGGATTTGCCTCGCTGTCCGTCCGGTAATCGTCGAGGTTGCCGCCTAGAAACAATCGTTCGGTCTCTCGGGTTGGTGTTCTGCCCAGCGAGCACATCAGATCCACGTCCGCATCGATGTTGTCCTGGTCCTCAACGTTCATTCCAAGCCCGATACTGCTCAGCACGTCGTCGGGCGTCCAGACCGCGGACTTCGGGACGGTGTAGGTGTGCAGCGTGTTCGCATTGTTGGCGATCGCTCTCGCCCAGTGGTCGCGCGAAACAACCAGTTTTGAGGGATCCTCAACCAGCGACACAAAAGGAGATGCTGCTGTCTTGCCGCGCATATGCCATCCGGCCTGACGCGCCCGGTCCATAGTATATCGCTCCAGAGGATCTCCAACAGAAGAATGATCCCGAGCCGTGTTACGGATATGCGAGATTGCTCTCGTGTTTTCTTCCGTGCGCGGCTTGCAATCGTTGTCCTGAGTCTGAAAGCGCCGCAGTGTGACATATGACGACCCTGCTACGTCGTCGAATACGAGGTTCCGATCGACGGGAACTGCGGTCGCCGGCGACCAACGTGCTGATTGATGCGTGGCGAGGTCGATCTCGTTTCTGAGCGCTTCAAGCGTGGCGCCTGTCAGCGTCGCGGCAAGTTGAGCGCGCGCGCTGACAAATGATGTGGCTGGATAGGGGCCGGTTTCCGGGGGGCTCTCGCTCGGCGCGGTCGAGGACGTAGCAGTCGTATTATTTGCCGCCAAGGAGGCAGGGTAGACCGAGTTCAATTCATCTGGATCCAAATCATCTAGCTGCTGCTCAAAGCTTGCCTGATCGTCTGAGCTGTGTGCCGGTGTGCTGGTTTGTGCGCTTAGCTCGTCTGGCTGCCGGCCCGTCCGATGTGGCTGCCGCAGCACGTCCTGAAGCTCAAAGGGAGCGTCTGCAGCATTCCGTGGATCAATATTCATTTCTCTCTCCCCTCGAGTGCCGGCTATTAGTGTAGACTGTTGCAGGTGCAGCTTTCGAGAAGCTGACGGACCAGGCGGTGAGCCAGTGTCGGTTTGACGGTCACCGGCTGAATTCAGTTCAGTGAGGCGAGCGCTGAGCCAGGTGGAAGCGACGCTAATCGACGGATCACAAATCAGCGCTGCTTTGTGCGGTTTGCCATTTGTGACGAGGTCGAAATTGGGCCTTGAAGAGCTTTTTCATTCGCGACGCCAGATTCGCTTCCTTGTTGTCTGTCGTCTGAGTGGCAGGGAGCCCCAGGTATCAACGTGGACAAGCCGGCAGATGTGGCTGGTCCAAATGCTCGTTGGAAATCGTCCGTTACGCGCGTGGAACCGCATCGTCGCGATCGTTCGTCTCCATTGGATCAGCGTGACCGCTTGCCGTTTGTGGTTTCCGAGCGGCTGCTACTTGATCAAATCGTTCCAGCGATGTCGCACTTTAACAAACCTGACCTACGAGGTTGTGAGGTAGGGATAGCCGCCTCAACCACTTGCGCCTGGTTGCGACAGGTTGTTTTTCTCGCAGGCGCGCGTGCGCTTGATGTCTGGTTTCCACCAAACAGTTTGCGAGCACGGCATCTTGCCACGTGTGATCTGTGGTACTTATCGAGGGAGAAAAGCATATGAAGTCTATTGGCAAAGGGCTGGCGATCCTGCTGTCTTTGCTTTCGGCCATGAGTGTGAGCACGATGGCGAGAGCCGATGAGCCCTCGCCGAAATACACTGAGGTGCTCAATGCCCTGCAGGCCGGCAAGAACGTGAAGCTCATCCTGGACATGAGCCGCTGTGCTGCCGCGGAGGGTGGCAAGCCAGCTTCGGCGACACAGGCCGGCCTGGTCATCAATGCATTCAGGGTGACCCCGCAGAACGGCATCAGCTTCGCCAATGCGCACCAAACGGTGGACAGCTCCGGACATGCGGTGACCGAATACATTCGTCATAGCCTCAGCCGCGAAGGTAAGCTCACGGTGCGGGCCTCAAAGCTTGTCGTCGGGACCACCGAACTCGTGAACCAGGGCGAATTCATCTGTGAACTGCCGGATGGCGCAAAGTTCATCTGGTAAACGAAAGAACACAGGGACGGGGATGCGCTTGGAGACCTCGATCCTTTAACCGTGCAGGCATCTTCGCAAGCCACGACACGAATAATATCGATCATGAGAGACGGCCAGATTGTTTCTGGCCGTCTTTTCCGCAACGCTCATCGAGTTGCTCGAGCTTGTTGTAGTCGCTCAAGATACCGAGCGAATACCCGCCACGACAGCGGGGTCCCGGTCCTGAAGATAGCGAGATCGGAGCGAGCGGAGAAACGCTGTTCCGGCGTTGGCCGTTTGATGGCTCGTGGCCTTTTCTTCGCAGCTATTCGTGCGAAAATGCTCCCGGATGAACCACGTCAAGGAAAACCTGGCTGCACTGCACCTCCGAGCAGGAGTTGGCCCGCACGCTGAAATGTCCCCTCGTTCAAAGCCGCATGCTGAGCAACCACGAAGCTGTCGCACATCGCGCGCGCCAGATTGCTCGTCGTGTACAGCGAGTCAGTGCCGGCGAGACGGCTCGCGATCTTACAGACCTCGGCGCTTTGGAGCGCGGCGTTAGTCGCGGCGAGCCGCATCAGCGTCGCCGTATTCGGATTTACCGCGCCGTTGAGCGCCTCGTTCCACAGCTCCTCGGTAGCATCATAGAAGAAGGACCGCGCGGAACGCAGCATAGCCTCGGCTCTGGCCGCTTCCAGTTGGATGTAGCCCCGCTCTCCCATCACAGGCGCTCCGGTGATCGAGGCGCGGTTCCTGCTCATAGCGATCACCTCGTTCAGTGCGGAGCGCGCAATACCGACGCCAACGATCGCATGCGCCTGGGCGGCGAACGTCACTGATGGATAACGGTAGATTGGCCGGTCGATTGTCGGCGAGCCGCCGCGGATCAGGGTCCATTCCTCCGGCACGACGACATCTTCGATAACTAAGTCATGGCTGCCGGTTCCCTGCAGCCCAATGACGTCCCAATTGGGGCGGATAGTTACCTTTTCGGCCGGCACTACGGCTACACGCGGAAGATCGCCGATAGGGTCGTCTTCCACCCTGATGCCGACGCCAATCAAAGCCGCCCCGGGCGAGCCGCTGGCAAATGGCCACACGCCGTTCACGACAAATCCGCCGGCACTGCGTCTGGCGGACTGTAGCGGAAAAAGCGCAGCCGCGTACACCACATCGGGTCCATTCGCGTAGACTTTGGCGAGCGTTTCATCCGGAAGAGCAGCGAGATTGCAAGCCCCATCACCGAAGCTGGCGACCCAACCGGCCGAGCCATCTGCCTCGGAAATGCGCTCGATCAGCTGACAAAACGCGGCCGGCGTTTGCTCCTCGCCGCCGAAACGCTTGGCGACCATAGCTCGATAGACGCCAACTCGTTTAAAGCCATCGATTATGTCGCCTGGAATTTGTTGCGCGACCGCGAACGTGTTTCGACGGCTTCGGATCTCGGCGAGCAACGAGGAGAGGTTATCCCTGCTGACAGGCTCGACGTCGGCTTCTGACGGGATCATCTCTGGAGAAGCGTTCATAAATTCTCCTTGGTGCCTATACGGATGCTACTGCGCGCCATTGACGAAGAGTGGATACACTGGCGCATCGCAATGCGGCGGATTCGTCTTGAGGGCGCAATCATTGCACCATTGAGAATCGCAGTGCGAGATTGCACTTCTGCAGGTGACCGCAGCGCATGATCTGTCTGGTCCTCTCGAATCAGGAGCCGTCACCTTCGTGGCCAGGCTCACGGCCGATCAAGCCCGCGAACTCCTGCTGGCGGCCCAGCCGAGTGGCACGCATCTGCCATCTCCTCAGCAATCGGCGTGCCAATGAGATATCATCCGGCACCTTTGCTGAAGACGCGGAGACTACGTGATATGCGCTGAGCTTCCCGGCTCGATGTCCGACTTCTGGCATAGAACGTCGTCAAACGAACACGACAGGCGCAGCAGGACGAAAATTGGCTTCGACGGCGGCCCGTTCAAGATTCGACCGCTCGGAGGCCCAAGTGATCGGACATGACAAGCTGTCATTGCTTTTCGATTAAAATTCCGCAGCGGTATAGGCCAAAGCGATCGTCGATGGTATCTGTCCCGGATCACTAGCGACTGGGGGCTAAAATCTCTTTGGCTGTCCATGGCCAATTAACTAACCAACTGATTTCGTCGACATGGGTCAACGTCGGCTCAACACCCGGACGCATCTGACCCGTTATACCTGCATGCCGCAGGCCAATTGCCTGTGAGTCGTTTAACAATCGTTATCTGCCGGTCCTCTACCCTAAACCCGGGAATCGACATGTTAGGTCTATGCGCAGCGCCCGTTCTTCGCTGTGCTCGATCTCGAAAAATTGCGCGTTGCGGGGTCACCGGCAAGCAGGAGATCTCGATCTCTCCTTGCCGTGGAGGTACTGCGACAGGGAGACGTGTTGTTCGAGATCGAGCTCCTCATAAATGTTATAGCGCCGGGGGGCGCATTTCAGGTTCGACAGATGTGGACCCGGCCTCCAATCGAGACCTTTAATGCGAGCAACCGCCAAGCTGTTCCTGCAAAGACATTCAACCTAGCGTCAGTTAGCTGCCGAATGCGATGCACAAGGCGATTGAAATCGTTCAGCTTGAGCAGCTGTCCGAGGCGTCGAGCACC
Organism: Bradyrhizobium sp. USDA 4538; assembly: GCF_024171045.1. Lineage (NCBI taxonomy): Bacteria > Pseudomonadati > Pseudomonadota > Alphaproteobacteria > Hyphomicrobiales > Nitrobacteraceae > Bradyrhizobium > Bradyrhizobium sp. USDA 4538. The sequence goes on along the minus strand of NZ_JALJZE010000001.1, from coordinate 2,067,357 downwards.
TCGTTCAGCCAAATTGTGGCCGATGAAAGAGAAGAACGCGGCCTCTGGGTAGGCTTTCGGCCGTGTAGGGCTGACCGTGGATTAAAAATCGTGTCATTGGGACATACTCGCTCGGCAGAAGACCCAGATTTTGGAGCGTGTCGATTACGGCAGGCGAAGCCTCTTGGGGGCCGTGCCTCCAATCGCGGGGGAACAACTCTCCGATTTCAGGCACTTGCCGTAGCGGCTGATGGCCCGACGCCTGCGCCGCAGACGGCGTTGGAGGGTTTGCCGCCGCCTTTCGCAATTCGAGCGACGCGGGCGGATCGAACCCGGGTAAAAGGGCGCCGTACGTATGCGCGACACCGGTCGGTGCCAAAAGCGCAGTGTCACCCGGTAAAGCGAACTTGGGGTGATGAATGAGTTGAACGTCGTCAGGTCCTTTCGGTCCCAACACAGCCGTGTAGCGCTCGCCGCTAATCTCATAGTTCATGATCGGATGTTCCGCATTAGGCAAGAAGTCCCACTTGCCCAGCGTAGATAGCATCATGTCGGGCGCCAGCTGGGTGCCATGGGAAAAGTCCTTGGGCACTGCGAATGAAACGTCGAAGGTGTCACCGGCAGCGGGAGACCGAAGATGGATAAGCTGAACATCATTGCGCCCTCCCGGTCCTAACACGGCCGTATAGCGCTCACCGGCAATGTCGTAGGTCTTTACCCGCTCTGCCGCGTCGGGCAACAGACCCCAGTGGCCAAGTTTGGTGAGCATCATATCCGGCGCGGACTGATTGCCGTGGGAGAAGTTGTCTGGAACGGCCCAGGAAGTATCAAAGCTTTCGCTGCCTGGGGGAGACCTCGTGGCGAGGGCAGCGCCGCCTTGGTCCATCATCCCTGCAAGGTACTCTTCAGAGGCAGGATTCTGCGGCCGCGAGCTCGGCTGTGAGGGGAGGACATCGGAAAACTCCTTCCCACGGACACTTTGCATCGGTGGGTGGTCAGGCGAGCCTACTTCCCGCCAAAACTCCGGTACAACAAGACGGTCCGCGGTCATGGAGCCCTCCCGATCCGCGGCATCGAAAAGATCTTCCTGGGCGAAGCTTTGCATGGGCGAGGCGACGACTGAACTTGGCGGCGGCCACAGTTCAGGGGCATCGAAAGTTGTGCCTGCCGGCGCGTCCTCTCGATTCACGGCATGGAAAAGCTCATTCTCGTCGACACTTTGCGGGTTAGAGTGGCCGGCGGAGCTCATTGTCGGCCAAGACGCCGATGCATCGTAGGGCATGGCTGGCAGCAGGCTCTCGCGAGCTGCGGCATCGAAAAGCTCTTCCTGAGCGAAACTTTGCACGGGCGAGGAAGCGGCATCGCGCGTTCCCTGCCAAAGCAGCGATGCATCGAAGCTGGAAGGCGTAAGCTCCCCGCTCCGCTCCGCGGCATCGAAAAGCATGTCCTGGGCTACACTTTGGATGGGAGAATAAGTGGCTAAACCCATTTCATGCCAATCCTGCGGAGCATTGAAACCGTCAGCCGCCAATGCGCTCCGATCCGCAGCGTTCCCAAAGGGTTGACCCTCGAGAACCTGCAGCGGTGAATGGGCGGCTGGCTGTGTCGGCAGGCGCGAGCTGGCTGCCTGTCCTCCCAAATTGTTCGGCCCGATGATCGCGCGATAATTGCGGAGCCCGTTCAAGGCGCAGACAAGTATATCGTCACCCCGAAACAATGCGTTGGCATGACCGAGCAGCGCTTCGTCGCTGATCTTAGCCATTGACAGGGGGCGCAGTGCTGCCGCTAGCTTCCGGAGACTGCTAGCATAATTTCCGGCCGTTTTCGCGTCGATTGCTCGACCGAAGCCTGCCTCAGCGGCCTCCCTGATGAGCCGTTCATCTTCCTTGGAAGGACGGTAATGTGTTGCGGTAGCGATGGCGTCAGGATCGCGGTAGCGGCTGACCATAAACAATGCTGGAGCGATGATTTTGTCCGTTGGCAGCAGCTTCTTGGCGTAAGCGAGCAACGTATCGTCATTGAGCTCAGCAATCGATTTACCTGACTGCTTCAGCAACTCGGCCAATTTGCGAAGTCGGCGATCATAAATGCTCACGGTGGTAGAACCCGGCGGTGGCCCTCGCTCGAGAGCAGCGCTGGACGCTGCCTGGATCAGGCGATCGTCTTCGTCAGAGACATTATAAAGCTCTCGGTGTGGATATATAGGGCCAGCCTGACCCGCTTCTCCCAAGTGCTGCTCAAATTCGGCTTGCTGCCGTTGCGGTTGCTCCACCGTTGCTTCGGACGCAGCGGGTCCGGTATCGGCTGGGTTGATATTGTTGAATCGGTCCATGCTCTCGTCTGCTGGTGTCGCCCTCGTGTTCTCTCGCTAGTACCCTCAGCTTTCCAAAACCTGACGTGGGCTCGCCAAATGTAGGAATCAATGGGAGTCTGCAAATGCCTTCTCCGAGGTGCTGCTGCGTGGTCGTGCCCTCAAGATAAAGTTGGCGACAAAGAGGGGAGGAGCACGGCAATTGGCCAACGCACTTGCCTCCTAGAAGAGCAAGTGCACAATGTTGGAGTTGATTTCTATTGCCGCCAGCCACGATGTGTAGGTCGAGATCATTCATGATGATGGACAGAACGAGTTCGTCGGATGCACGGCAATCCCAAATCGCACGGCTTGTGGGAACTGACGGCACCCGCGCCGCCGAATACGGGTCCTCTTGTAGGCGATGCGAGAGCTGATGTCGCCGTGATCGGCGGTGGATACACCGGTCTCTCTGCAGCCATTCACCTCGCGAAGGCTGGCGCGCGCGCCGTCGTGCTGGAGGCATACGAAATTGGGTTCGGTGGTTCTGGGCGCAACGTTGGGCTCGTCAATGCGGGCATGGGGGTCATGCCCGACACGACTCTCGGGTACGCTTGGCCCTTCCGTTTGGCGAACGGCTCATCGAATTGCTAGGTGGAGCACCGCAAGAGGTTTTTGAACTGATCTAGAGAGATGTGGTCGACTGCGAAGTTGAGCGCGCGGGGACCCTGCATTGCGCGGTCGGCCATAGGGGCTTGCAGGAAATCCAGATACGTGCCGAGCAGTGGCAAAAGCGCGGTGCTCCGGTCGTCGTGCTTAACGCGGAGGAGACCCGCAGAAAGATTGGCGGAGGCAACTATACTGGCGCGATGCTAGACAAGCGCGCCGGTACAATACAGCCGCTGGCCTATGCGCGGGGTTTGGCGCGCCTTGCGCTTGCAGCGGGCGCGAGGATATTCACTCGGACTGAGATTCTCACAGTCAGCGACATGGGTTTGTGCTGGAGGTCGGCACGGCAATGGGATCCGTACGTGCTGAGTGGGTGGTCGTCGCCACCGACGCTTACGGAAACAGACCTCGGTCGCAGGTCCGTCTTCCTTACTTCAATTTGGCCACGCGGCCGTTGTCAGATCGTCTCAGGACCTCAATCTGCCCGAACGGCAGGGAGCATGGGACACCAGCGCGGTCCTTTCCTCGTTTCGCTTCGATCGGTCGGGCCGTCTGGTGTTCGGCAGCGTTGGCGCTTTACAGGATATCGGTGCCTTGGTTCACCGAGCCTGGGCGATCAGATCGCTTCGCAGGTTGTTTCCGCAGCTCGATGAGCTTGAGTTCGAAACCGGTTGGTTCGGGATGATCGGCATGACTTCGACCACCTGCCGCGCTTTCACAAGCTCGACCGTAACCTCGTCTCCTTCGACGGCTATAACGGACGCGGGATTGCACCCGGCACCGTCTTTGGCCGTGTGTTGGCGTCCTACGTCCTCGGCCACCTTGCAGAAAAGGATCTACCACTTCCAGCGGCGCCTGTTGAACATCGGCGGTTTCGTGCCGCCCGTGAGGCCCTCTACAGAGCAGGCTCCCAGCTGGTTCACCTCGCTGGAGCGCGTCTCTGATCCACCTAGTGGCAGTTGTATATCCGATCAAGGCGAGTTTCCTCGTCGGTATGGCCATTTCCGGCATGTAGCGATCTACGTGAATTCTTGACATCCGCAGCCGCGTGGCCCTGCCGTCAAGCTTGTTGGTCGGCGTCCATACGCCGTCCTGACGTCTGCGAATTGGCAAACTCGCACCTCCTGCAGAGCAGAAAACCAGCCATTCCGTTCATGCGATCGACGACTTCGCGAAAGATTGTTCCTTCAAAGAGATGTTCGTACTCGTCGCGCAAAAGATTGCCCAAGACATGACGCCGCTCGAAATCCATGCAGCACAGAGTAACATCGCCGTTTGGAAGAAGGATATTGCGATATTGTTGTTTGCCAAGACATGTCAAGGCTCCGATGACCGGCCGTCGTGGTTTGATGATATCCGGATCGAGACGTCCTCGCGTGCTGCTCAGTGGCCGCAAGCGCTCAAGCTTTTTAGCGGGAATGATGTCGGCGAGAGCGGGATGGATTGTGCCCAGCACGACGAATCGAATTGAGGGAATGTCCGCCTCGAGAAGTTGGCCCATGACGTTGAGATAGGACTTTCCAACGAGGCGTCTGTTCATATAACTGCCGTCATCAGGAACATGGACGACGAAAGCCCTAAATTGGAGCATTTGCAAGCGCCGGACGTCACTCCCGTTCATCCCGACAAGTGTCGTGAAAATTCGGATGTCATGGCCGCGTGTGTAAGCATGCTCAACCATGCTGGTGCACGACGGATGCAGCCAAGGCTCCGAGTAGCCGGCAAAACTGATGTCGGTAGCCGTGGGCACGCGTGTCAAACATCGCTCGAAATCGTGCAGGCCAAGATGCTTCGCTAGAGACACAGGTCTTTGACGATCGGCGAACTTGTCCTGGGAGCAATATGAACATCTGACGATGCATCCTGCGGTCGTGGTTATCTCCAACACCCTGCGACCAGGATTGACGGCGCGTAAGCTTTGTAACACCATGGGATATGCCATCATTCTGTCTGGTCCTTTCAGGTGCCGGAGAATTGGAGAAAGAGCGCAGCATTTGGTGCGCAGCGGCTTGCCTTGCTTCTCACGGATTGCAAATCCAGGATAGGTCGTTTGGCGAAACGACCTAGATCAAGATCCTGCCTCAACGCTAACAACGCGCTGAGTTCGATAATGCTCAACCAAGGTGGGGCTGATCTGGCGCGTCAACTCCTCCTCTCCGCCACGACCGCCACTTGGTACCGTTGGCCGTCATTGGCATCATAGTTGCTGGACTCGGTAACCTCGGTGGGGACGCTTACGCAATCCTGGCGAAGCGGAACGAGCATCTGGCCCGCCCGCCCCATCGGGACTTCGTATTTCCTCTTGACGGGCGGCGCGGACCCGAGGCCCTCTTTTTTATGTCAGGCGGAGCGATAGCCCTCCCGAATGGCCCCGACGATGTGAACGTGATGGCGCGGACGATCAATCATCGCAGCCCTCGACGGCAGTCGTCCGCGAGAGCTCCCCGTCCCGCCCAAATGCAAGTTGCTGGTCAGGATGATGGATGAAGCAGCCTTGTTGCATACCGATGAACAAACTAGCTGTTCCCGGGCGGTAACCGTTTTCGTGGGCAGGATCAGCGCGGGCGGTGGTCACCGCACGATCCAGCGCCAAGCAAGTAATTGAGTGCGGCCGTTAGGAGCTGAAGACTTCGCATTTTGGCCTCTTAAAGAAGGGGGGAGCTGCGGTCGCATTGCGTCCTGTTTGATAGCTTGAGCAGCCACTAGCTGGAGCATTAGGCACCGCTTACGTAGCGCGGATGGTTCTCATCGCCCCACTGGAGCGGACGGAGTTAGGAAGTCAATACGATACTTACCTGCCGGAAATGGTAGGGGTGACTGTCCGGTTTTTGCGATACTCTGCTGGAGCAGCGACCCGCTCGCAACCGGCACGCCACGGCAGCTCGAAACTATCGATCGCGATCTGTGGATCCCTCATCTCTTGAGAGAGCAAAATCTGCGGAGACGATCATGAAAACGCAATTGGCGGACTTTCGAGCCGACGACGACGCCTCCAATGTTCCGCTGAGCAAGCTGGATGTGAGCGAAGCCAAGCGCTTTCAAGACGATAGCATATGGGATTACTTCGAGCGGCTGCGAACGGAAGATCCCGTCCACTACTGCCAAGAAAGCTTCTATGGTCCATATTGGTCGCTAACGAAATACCGCGATATCGTAGAGGTAGATACCAATCACAAGATATTCTCGTCGGAGCGGGGTGTTACCATCGCCGACGTGCCTGATAAGCACTGGACGCAAAGTTTCATCAAGATGGGTCCTCCTAAGCATCGCGAGCAGCGTGATACTGTAAGTCCGATCGTCGCGCCGGAAAACCTGACGAAGCTCGAAAGCTTGATCCGCCGTCGCGTCAGAACGATTCTGGACGGCTTGCCACGTAATGATGACTTCAATTGGGTGGATCGGGTCTCCATCGAGTTGACGACGCAGATGCTTGCTACGCTATTCGACTTTCCATTTGAGGATCGGCGGCTCTTGACCTATTGGTCGGATGTGGCTGTTGCAATTCCGAAAATCGGCCAGCCCATCGATAGCTGGGACAAGCGAAGTGCGATCTTGTCTGAGTGCTTGGCGTGTTTCGTGCGGCTTTGGAACGAGCGCATCAATGCCGAGCCGCGTCTCGACCTGATTTCAATGATGGCGCACTCGCCTGCAACTCGACACATGGAGCCGAGCGAATTTCTTGGCAATCTAATTCTTCTGATCGTGGGTGGGAATGATACAACGCGCAATTCGATTACCGGCGGTCTTCTGTTCATGAACCAGCATCCCTCCGAGCTACAAAAGCTACGCGATAATCCCAAGCTGGTCTCAAGCGCCGTGTCCGAGATTATTCGGTATCAAACGCCCATCGCACATATGCGCCGCAACGCCACGGCCGATATCATCGTAGGTGGGAAACATATCAGGAAGGGCGACAAGGTCGTCATGTGGTATATTTCCGGTAACCGGGACGAAGAGGTCATCGAGAATGCCGATAGCTTCGTCATCGACCGCAAGAACGTGCGGCAACATCTTTCGTTCGGATTCGGGATCCATCGCTGCGTTGGGCGACATCTTGCAGAGCTGCAGTTGAAAATCCTCTGGGAAGAAATCTTGAAGGCGCGGCTGGAGATCAAGGTTGTCGGCGAACCCGAGCGAATTGCGTCCAACTTTGTCCACGGGTATTCCGCTCTTCCTGCGCAGATTGCAGCTTAGGTCGTGATGCTCCGGCTAGCAGCCGCTCAGCTGCGCGGTCTCGTCTCCCTGTTTGACCACTCTCCGCCGCGCAGGACCGAAAGCGGTGATCCGCGCGAGGCGTCTCGGGAGCCGGGCGGCTTGCGGCAAACGTTGAGCGCCTGCGACAAGCGACGAATGGAGGTGCTCGAGGGCGTCGGGTTTTCCTGCTGTCTGAGGCAGGCCAGAGACCGATCCCAGATTGGAAACAACCTTTGACAGCAATTTCGATGTGTCAAGCGATGAGCTCAACATTGAAGATTGTAGCGGTGGGCGCGATTTTCTTTGGAGAAGCGCTTTCGATCATTGCAGAGTTGGTTGCCTCAAAGCAGTTCGGAAAGGACGGCGGCGATTTGACAACTCTCCTGCCGATGTTCCTGCTGATAGCGTTCGGCGGCATCCTTCTCGTCTTCGGATATGCACTGGGTTACATGTATCTTGAGAATATCTGGGTCATCATCGCGACATCGGTGGGAGCAATTTTAGTGGTGGAACCGATTCTCACGCTTCTGCTGTTTCGAGACGTGCCGACGGTAGGTTCGCTGATCGGATTGGCGCTCGGCGTGCTTGGCACGCTCGCCGCGTTATTTTTATGAGCATATTCCAAGTACGCCTAGATGGGTAGCATCTCGGCGGTTCTATCCTGAAAAAGACTTGCACAACGTCAATTCGAACACGAGAAGAAGAGGTTGTTATGACGCACCGTTCCACATCGAGCCACATCTACGTATCGTTGGGTCGGTAAACTCTTCTCGTTGGATCCGTAAACTCTTCGGTCGAACAACGGCATCTCTTTCCCGGTTAGCAAGAGGTTCGCTGCTGCCAGAAGTCTGAAAATCGACATCCTTCCGGTACTTACTTTGCCGCAGTCCTCCAGTCCGTTCCACGGTTCGGCATGCTAGACAGCCTTCGGTATTCGGCAAAGGCACTGGCAGGGCTATGCCCTAGACAAGCCGCCGCCATCGCCGAGTCCTTGAGGGATCGGCGTCACTGCCATCACGCGCAGCCTGGCAGCGCGCATTTCTATTGGTCACGGCGAGGCAGCGCCGAATGCGGACACGCGTTACAACCGAGCCTCCCGCGCCTCATGGGTCATCCCTATTGCTGCCTCCAGCGCCACAACAGCTTCCATGAAATTGGAACTCGGGCGGCCGGGGGGTTCTTTGTGCATCCGCAGAGCATCCTTCGTCAGCCAACCGTCAGCCAGGCGGTCTATCCAGGGAGGCTGCGCATTGTTGACCGTATGGGAGATGGACATGACGGGCATTGGCCGACCTGGCGAACCGTATGTTGGGGCGACAGGAGCCAACAGCACGTCGGGATCGAGTAGTACGCCTTCGGCGCCCAATTTTGTCCCTGCGTTTGTCCCTGCGGAAGGTAACCGGGTTTTCGACTCCGTCGTGGAGCGGATGCGCTTAGCGCCTGAAGATAGAATGGCGACGCTCGCGAGCCTGCCCTCAGGTTCGGGTGTGGCAGTCCCCATTTCCTCAAGCGGTGAGGGGATCAACGCAGCGAAACGAAATATGGACGGCCTGCTTGAGGAACTTGATGCTTGCCACAGTGCTGCCATGGGCGCTCAGAGCTCGTCTGAGGCGCAAGAGCTGATCGATCAGGTTGTCAAAGCGGGCGCAGCAGTTCTGGACTACTACGCGAGCCTGCCCCCAGATGTGGCGCGCGGCATTCTTTCCGACGATCAGGCTCGCCGAGTTCGTGACCAGACGCTGGATGCGGGGAACCAATGCAACGCGCTGGCCGCGCCGACTATCTACGCCTTGGAGCAGAGTAGGAAGAATGCAGGAAAGATACTCGAGCGGATGCGCCAATCCAATGCTCCGCCGGACCACCTGATCCGAGCGGCTTCTAGTGCGGCGAAACACTATTTGGCCTGCACGGAGTGGTGGGGAAAAAAGGCATTGCGCTCCGAACGGATGCAGTCCGTCTGCGGAGCCACTGCCAACTTGCCAAGTGCAACGGCCCAAATACGACAGGCCGAGCAGGCGACACTACGGCTGCACACCGGCTGGGCACTGTATACGAAGTGCGTGCATCTGCAGTCGCAGGTCGCTCTCGCGCGGGTCATGATTGAGTCGCAGGCGAGCACGCTCGACCCGGCCGTCAGGCAAATCCTCTTGGGTGAGAACGGTCGGGCACGTCTACTCGGAACCTTTATGGAGGATGTCATTCCGGCATTCCTCTCAACGGGCGACGCTGTTCTGAACAGCAAAGGGCAAGCCCTCGATGCAGCGCACTGCGCTGTTCTGGAAGGCGTCATGGAGCGCCTATCGGAATTTGCGTCGGCATTGCCGAACATGGTTGCCGAGCTAAGGAATAAGGGAGCAAGTCCCGAGCTTCCGTTGGAACTGTTGGATCAGATCGTGGAAGGAGCGTGGGTCACTGCCCATGAGGTTATGCGCCTTCTGGCAGTGCAGCCGAAGACACCAGTCATCATTGCACCGCCAACGGAGGCTGGCCTTGCGATACCGGCCGACGCCGCCGGCAGGGCCCCGGCGGCCGAAGACAGTCCAGCGCGCAGGAAAGGGAAGGGAAAGCGCAGGCAGGCCGGAGGTGCGGGGAGTTCGGCAGCCGGGCGGCGGCCCGAGCCGCAGCCGGCTATGCCCGACGCCGACACGGCGCGAGCCGCCAAGGTTATTGTGCTCTCGGATCTGGGCACGAAGAAACTCGCGAGTGCGGAGGAGGCGCATGCGAGGACGTCATCGTCGGCGAGTGGACACTTGGCGATATGGCAGGCTCCGCCATCGAAGGAGGCACTGACACGCCTGCTCGAGCGGTTGGACGAACTCTTGCAATTCGATCTGGGCAGTCAGCAAAGAGCCATTTCGCAAGCGCGCCACATGAAGCCGGAAGATGCCGACCACGTCGTGGACACCGTGGTCGAGCGGCTGCAGAGCCAATCTGCGGAGATAGAGGCGTGTGTAGCCGCGCTCGACGAACCTCGCCGACGCGGCCTACTCACGCCTGTGCAAGTGCCGGAAGTGCACGACAAAATAGTCCGCCTCAAGGCGATGTTGTCGGAGGTTCAGGGGCAGATACATGCTTTGAAGGCACGAAAGGCCTCGATCGAGATCGATTGCATGAAGACCTACGCGTTCCCCTCGCAGAAGTACCTCGAACGGTTGCAGGCGGCCGAAGAGGTGGCTCCCTTGGAGCCACCGCGCGCGTTGAAGAGCGAGCCAGGAAAGTTGTTCGAGATCAAGCTGCAGCCTGCGCCACTGGTCAATGGTGCGGTGCCACATCCGATGTGGGTGCACATCCATACGAAGCGGCCGGTCCATGCATGGCAGTTGGCGACATTGGATCACGCCGAGTTCGCCGCTTGCCACGTGAAATCCAACGAACAGCGCGGCTACAATCGCCTCTGGCAGAACGCTCGAGCTGCAACAGGCCACGATGACGTCGTGATTCACCGCGGCAAGCTCACACCTGCGTTCTGCAAATCCTTGTTAGGTGCCGCTTTTAGCGGGTACCCAGGCTATCCTTTTACCGAGACGGAGCACGGGATACGCAGGTGACTCGACACGAGACCAGTCAAGGCGTCTCGGCAGAGTGCCGCTTGTGGTGACGGCATCGGTCTTCTTCGCATCCGAATCCTAGTGTTCGAATGAACCGCACCTTGGGCCCGCGGGCACCAACTCCTGGGAGAATCGAGGCGCGGGAAGAGACACGCGCTCTATCTACACAATCGCAGGCAATCCGTTTTCGATGCCGCACGAGCAAGCCCCCACTACGAAGCGATTCGACCGAGTGCGAAGACCAGCGCTCGGGTGACAAGCAGCCCCATGGCACGGTGTGCTTTAGTTGGAGGGACAAATGTGTCCGGTGCCGACGGCGATCCGTTCGAATGTGATCACGAACGGCGGCAAAGACCTGTCATATCCTTGCGAGCTGGTGGGCAAACTTCGGCGGGATTTTAGGGCGCTTTTGCATGATTCGCCCCCAGGAAGACAAGTATCCTGGGCGGGTTTGACGAATCGAATTGGCGATGCACAGTGCGGTTGCCTATCCATGCTGCTCTTGGATGAGGCTACGATGGCCCCAGCATCCCGGCTTCCACGGCCCCCAGAAGGTGCTGGGGCTTTTCGTTGTTCCTTGAGCGCGGCGCGCCCGATCTCGATCCGCGCCGGTGCTGGGTCCATGTCCGGACGATCTGTCGTTTGGTGGCGCACCGGCCCGGCGGCATCAATGTTCCCACGAGCGCTCGGCTGAATATCCTCGGGCACATCTGGCTCGATAACGCCATCCTGTAGGCAGACGCCTATGACGGGTGCAGCCAGCCCCTGATCGATGCGGAAGGTCAGTAGGCCGCCACCGTTCCGGCCAGGGCCGAGTCGCATCTGGTCGAGGGGCGGGTGGCTCAGCATCACGGTCATCACTTCCTTCATTGACATTAGTCCGCCACGGATGCTGGCGCGGCAAAGGCATGGCTTCGACGGGCGCGTTGCGGGCTCGCGCGGCCGAGCCCTGCCTTGACGACGGCGCTCACGGAGGCGCAGTTGAATCGCATTGAGCGCGCTCTCGTAGGCTGCTTCCAGCCGATTGCGCTCGTAGCGTCGCGCCAGAGCGATAATGCCCGTGGCGAAATAAAAATACTGTTCGGAATACGGGCGCTCGCGCATCAACCGCTCGACCCGCATGGCGAGGCAGACGCATTCCGCGCTGCCATCTTGATCAAGCTGGCCGGCGTCATATTGACGTGAGGCCGATGGGATTGGGGTGTGCTCGTTCAACGTAACATGGCGACTGCGCTCGCCGCGCCTGGCTGGCGACGTGGTGATTCTGCAAGATGTCGACCGCGCGATGGCAGGCCGGATGTCCACCTGACGACTGATCAGCCGGCGCGGCGCCAAGTAAAAGGTCTTGTCGACTTTGACACGATAAGCGGGTGTTCGGCATATTCGAATAAGGATTTCGTCGTGAGTGGCGCCAATGGCGCGCGCTCGATCTCTTCGAACATCTCCCGGCGGGATTTCCCGCCACGGCGCATCGGCCGGCAGGTTAGCGCCTAAAGCAATTCACCAATCGCGCTATTGAGACAGCCTCGCCCAGCCCTCGCTGCGAGAACATCGGCAATCCAGGTCCTTGGGTTGACGCAAGTGCGGCTAGCCAGTCATGGCGGGCAGGCTCGCCTGCTACGTATGGTCCCTAGCTCAGTTCTACCGTGCTCAGGCCTGAGCAATCTAGCGTCCTCGGGTCTGGCCACATCGCGCCACGTCCGGCAGTCCATATAGCTCGACCTTCCAACGCTTGCGAGCACTTCAAGTCTCTTATGCTGCCACTGCGCGCCTTCGATTGCGCGGCGGCGATCAGGGTGAGACTTCTCTCATCCTGGTTGTCGCGCTATATTCGATCCCCATTTGTGCCGGCTCGATCCTTGCTCATCACTCGTGAGCGAGCCCGACGTTGCTCGTCGGCGTGCGTTATTTGATCCGCTGACCAATCTCGATCGGTGATGGTCAGCGGCAGTTCGAAGATGATGTCAGTTGACACAACCGATCAGCGCTGCAGAGAGATATCTGCGCGGCGGCTCTGAGAAGTCTTATTGTTCGATCCCGCGGTCTGCGAGCAGCCGGTGCATGACTTCGCCTTTGATCTCGCCAGCGATTTGGTTTCGGATTTGAGCTCCGAGCACCCGCTCGGCATCTGGGTCGCCTAGCAGACCGTGCTCGGCCAAGCGCTGATCCAGGCGGCTTTGAAACTCCTCACCCATGGCTTCGACGAGCCGATCTTGCATTGCTTCATATTCGTCCGGAGCGATGCGCCTCAGCACCGTCTCCCAGGGTTGCCAGCGGGTTGCCATGTAGTCGGTGAATTGGTTCGCTTCCTGCTCCCGAACCAGGTCCAGCGCCCGCGCCGCATCATCCGGGGTCACGTGAGAGACCGACAGGAAACGCATCTCAGGGGCGACGTGACTGAGCTCCAGCGGCTCGCGCAGGAGGTATTGATAGGCAAGGTAGACTTCGACATCGTCTACGTTCGGGTCGACGCTGAGGAGCGATTTAACCCTGTCGCGCGCGATCCCGTCCAGCGCCTCGAGGCGAAAAGCAACGCGGGCGCGCTGGATCAGCTCGCTAAGCCGATCATCATACGACCCATTCTCGACCTCAGTATTGAGGCGCGCGGTCCGCATGCCGTTCCAGTGCAGGGTAATACGATCCTCGCAGCTCGCGTTGGCCTCGGAAGCCTGTGTGAAAAACTGCTCGCGCAGTCTCGGATCGGCCGCCGCCTGCCGCAGATCGTCAGCCACTGCCTGCCGAAACTCGTCGCTGCCCTGGTTTACGGTCCCTCTTAGCCTCTCCAGGAAGCGGGCGTAGTTCTGAGCGCCCGGCTCATCCGCAAAGTGCTGCCATTCGGCAAGCGCTGCGAGGTCGTTCCCGAGCCAGTGCGCCGCAGCCTCGTGCAGAGACCGTTGTTCAAGATGCGGTGCCGCCAGGTGAGCGCGGACCTCGTCCGGGAGCGGGTTGTCGGCAAACGCAAGCTCCAAATTCGGGTAGTTTAAACTCGATAGGAGATTCTCAGGCAGGCCGGTCAGCCGGTTGCCGCTCAGATTGAGCGATTGAAGCCAGCCGGGAAGGGGTTCAGGGAGGCTGGTCAACTGATTGCTGCTGACATCGATTTCGATAAGCCCCGATGGGAGGACGGGAAGCTCGGTCAGCTGATTGCCGCTAACCGCGAGCGAGGTCAGGCCGGTCGGGAGCGCGTCGGGCAGGCTGACGAGTCGGTTATTGTTTGCGCTTAGGATCCCGAGCCCCGGCGGGAGATCTGCCGGCAGACTGGTCAACCTGTTATCGTTCGCTTCCAGGCGATAGAGGCTCGCCGGGAGCACGTCCGGCAAACTGGTCAACTGGTTATGGCTAACAAGAAGTTCGTTGAGACCCGGGGGCAGCCGAGCGGACAGGCTGCCCAGCTCGTTGTGCATGGCGCGCAGTTCCCTCAGCCGGGGCGGCAGGGCGTCGGGCAAAGCGGTCAGGGAGAGGGATGACAGATCTACCAAATGCGATCCAATGTTCTCCGCAGCCCTAATTCGTGAGCGCCCCTGTCGCCGATTCTCGGCTTCGCCCTGGCCCTCTTCGGCGGCCCAGTTTTCCAGGATGCGCGCACGCGAAGAGGCGGGGGTCCGATATCCTGTCAAGGCTTCGACCCAATCTGCCAAGGCTCGGTTGAAGCCGCCGAGGTAGCTTTCCTGCTCCCCATCTTCAAAAGTGTCGAGGGAGGAGTTTGCACTTCGCTGTGCCTGTCCTGTGTTCATCAACTTTCTTCGCTGTTGAAATCAAAGAGTACGCCCGGCGCTTCTCAAGACAGCGAAGCAGGCCGTTGCGCAGCGCAGCGATCGTTCGAGCGAACGCAGACGCTCCGGGGCTACCGACTCCTGGCCAAGCCGGTAAGCCTCACACGAGGCCCTCCGAGGCAATTGGATCGATCCTATTGCCAGGCTTGCTGCCACTTCGTGACCAGATAAGTCCTGAAGACCGTCATCGTGGAAGCTTTCTGAGCTTAGCAGGCTTACCTGTCGATCAGCTGACGAGCGTTGCTCCAGGTTGGCCAGTTCGCTCAACCTTTGTTGCCAAAGTAGGTCACACCAACGGCTGAGCGGATCAACCTCTTCAGATGAGTCGGTGCCGACTGCTTGTTACTTGGGGAGAGACGTCGCACGTTTTGGAAGATCGCAGCGCTTGCTGCTGATTGCAAGAACGCACGGGTACGAATGGATCGTATCCTCAGCCAGGATCCACACCCAGTTTCAGGTCACGACAGCAGTGTCGTTTCCGACGCGTGGTTGCAGTTTTTGCCGATCGGACCTGTCAGCTTATGGAAAGCTAGATGTCTTAAGCCCTCCTACCTGTCGTCATGGACTGAGTATGCTCGGTCTCGCAAGGGGGTGGGGATGGATTCTTTTCAGGAGCGACAGATACAGCGGGGTAGTGCCAGCCTTTCCGCGTCTTCCGGCCAAACCGACCGGGAAAATGAGGCATCGGCGCAGTGGGACGGAGTTGTGTCAGGCTATGCAGAAAGCCCGGCGGATTCAGCTCATGCGAACGGAGAAATAGACCAGACGCTTGAGAATTGGGCTGCTGAACAGCACGTGGGTCCGCTGGAGGATCGGGAAGAGGCGCTAAGGCGAGTGAATGCTCGGGATGAGGTCGCGAGACTGGATCTCGAATCATTGTCTCTTACCAGTCTGCCTCGACTTCCGACCGAAATCGTCGTGCTCGAGGTCCCCTTCAATCGGCTGACCAGTCTGCCCGATGGTCTGCCTGCTTCGCTCCAGCGTCTCGACATCAGGGGCAATCAGCTGACTAGTCTGTCGGCTCTTCCGGCCGAGCTCAGAGGGCTTGATGCAAGGTCAAATCGACTGAGGAGCCTGCCCGAGGTCCTGCCTACAGCGCTCCAGTTCCTCGACGTCAGCCACAATCAGTTACCGAGCCTGCCTGAGACTCTCCCTGCTTCGCTCCAGTTTCTCTATGCCAGCCACAATCGATTGACGGGTCTGCCGGAGGATCTGCCTGCTACGCTCCAGTTTCTCGACGTCTGCCAAAACCGCTTGACGGGTTTGCCGGAATCTCTCCCTGCCATGCTCCGGTTTCTCGACGTCAGCGAAAACCAGTTGGCGAGTCTGCCTGAGGACCTGCTGACGCAGTTGGGCGCAGGTGCCAGGATAGAGCTGGGTGAAAATCCCCTGCCCGAGCAGGTGCTGACGAACCTGGACACAACCCTCCGCGCCGAAGGGTATACCGGTCCGACCGTCTACCTTTCGCGCGATGACGAAAGTGATTTGTCCGGGACAGACGATGGACAGGCCGATGATCTCGCTGAAACAGTCGCAGCCTGGCTCAGGAGCGATCCGAAGCAGGGCGATCGAGAGGTACTGGCCACTTGGCAGAGCTTTGCAGAAGAGCCGGGCGCCCAAGAATACGCGTTTTTTCTCGAAAAGCTGTTCGACTCGGTCAATTCTGGCAATGAACAATTCCAGCAGTCGGTCGCTGACGCTCTGCGCTTGGCGGCCACCAACCCGCAATTGCGCGCGCAGTACTTTCAACTGGCTCTCGACGCCAACCAAAGCTGCGAGGATCGGAGAACTTTGACTTGGAACGGCATGCAAACCGCGCGGCTCATCGCAGACGTCGAGAACGGGGCCTACGACGATACGGCCCGACTTCCCGATCTCGTCGATCTTGGGCGCATCATGTTCCGTCTGGACGCGCTTGAGCGGATTGCGCGCGAAAAGACTCACTCGCTTCAGTCCGCCTACAACGTGGAAGACATCGACGCCGTTGAGGTCTATCTTGCTTATCAGAACAAGCTGCGCGACCGGCTAGGACTGCAACACGTCGCGCCCGCTATGCGCTATTTTGAAGTCTCCAGCGTCACCGATGCCGACGTTGACAGTGCGGAGACCTCCGTCCTGACCAAGGAGGCGGCGGAATTCGCCGGCTATTTGGCGACGGACTGGCAACCTTGGGACGGCCTGGTGCGGCGAATCGCTCCTGAAGAATATGCCATGATGCAGGGCCAGCTCATTGATGCAATGGGGGAAGAGTTCGACAACCGGCTGGAGCAACAACTCGCCGACAAAGGCTTGGCCGGGAGTGCATCTGATCTCGTCGAGGATGCCAAGCGAGAATTGGGTGCTGAGATTCGCAAGGAAATCGCCCGCGAGATCAAGGGCGCTCTAAGAGACAAGGTGCTCAATGATCACGGCGTGAAGCTCTGAGGCCGCCTTTGCTACAGCGAGAAGCTAAAGGAAACTTAAGCTGATTGAGCGCGTGGTTGACCGTCGATAAAGATTTCCGCCGCTTTGCCAAACACTTAGTTTGCGAAAACTTCCTCGTTGGCGCTCTGATTTGCAGCAACTGCAATCTCACGTTCACTTGGGTGCGGAGGCTGGGTCAGACAGAGGAGCGCGATGTAACACGCATGTTCATAAATCTTCGTAGACGTCTAGCTCGCCCCGAGAGCGATCATCCTTTTTACAACGCAGCAAATGTCGCGATGGGATCCTGGCCGATATCCTGAGTGGCGGTTGTCTGGCTTTAGCCGCGCGGTGCTTTTCTCTGCCGCGGCCCAGACTACGCGAACGGCATCAGCATACATGTGCGGAATCCCCGCGCCAACGAAACCACGCCGAATGCCAGAAATAGGCCGTCAGTAAGCCGGCAGCCGATGACAGGGATGTTAGCGATCGCATCATTCCCAGCGGAGGAAGCGGCTCGTATCAAGCCGCCACCGTGCGAGCCGTATGCTGGCCGCAACTGCGGCCACCGCAAGGTGCGCTATGTGGAGAAGGGTCGGCTTTTGATGGCCTGCCTCGCTTTTCCACCGCAGTGGCCGTCGAGCCAACGGAAGCGCTTGAGTTCGACACGACCCGCATCGAATCCTTGTTGCGTGCCGATCCTGAATTGGCCTTGGCGATGTTGCGGCTGACCAGCCTCAAGCAGCCGTTGCTAGTAGCGCCTGACCAATGAGCGTTCTCTCGGAGAACATGTACAAGCCCGCCATCGCCAAACTAATTTTTCACTGACCCTCGTCAGCGAGAAGCTGGTCGCAGAACAGAGGAGCATAAGCAATCCTAGCCATAACCAGCAGGCTTGGATTCCGCGTTCAGCTTTTCATCGCGCGGACGTAGGTAAGATCCAGCTCGGCCTGGAACGGCAGTTGCTCTTGAGTAACGTGCTTTTTGCGCCCGAGACGGCCGTCGTTTCTGCCGTCGCCCAATCGCCTCAGCGGGCATATAGTCACTAGACTGTATGCCCGCCTCCGCGGGCACTCTCGCTGACAAATTCGTTCAACAAATCTCGGAAACCCGAGCTCGAAAAATCTCTCGAAGTTTTATATTTTCGCCTCGAACATCGCCTGAAGCATCGCTTGCGATACTAATTTTGAGCATCGCCAATCTAGGAGGTGCTCATGAAATCGTCAGTAGCGTCGTCGGGACTGTCCGCCCAGAAGGTCGTTGCCCAGATTCGCAAAGTGAGGAAAGCAGCGGAAAAGGCGTCAGAGAACAACGGGCGGTTCGCCGCGCACAAGTATTTGCGGGCTGTTTTACGCGCCTACAGCTATTTTGAGACCACCAATCGAGCTATGACGGATTTTGGGTAACGCGGTCCGATCAGGCGGCGCGGACTTCAGCGGTCGGAATGAATTCGATTCGGTCCGCAAACTTTACCACGGATATCACCTTCGGCAACTGATTTGTGCCCTTCAACCGTCGCCAAGTTTTAGATGCGGCGCCGACGAGCTTGAAGACCATCAACTTTGCTGTGTGTGGCGATAACGCTCCCTTCGTTCGCACAGTCCGGTGCCTGACCGTCGCAAAGACGCTCTCGATTGGATTCGACGTGCGCAGATGCGACCAGTGCTCGGCAGGGAAGTCATAAAACGCCAACATGGCCGAGCGATCCTTGATCAGGCATTCAACGGCGGGCTTGTATTTGACGCCGTACTTCTCGACAAAGATATCAATCGCTGTTTCAGCGGCCGCCCGGTTCGGCGCCAGGTAGATGTCACGCAGATCACTCTTTATTGCCGGCTGCACGGACTTGGCGACCTTGTCGAGCACGTTGTTCACCTTGTGCAGCCAACATCGCTGATGTTGCGTGCCGGGGAAGATTTCATCGAGCGCCCGCCAGAAGCCGAGAGCGCCGTCGCCGACAGCAAGCTGAGGCCCGATCTGCAAGCCGCGCTTGCGCAGATCGGGCAGCAATTCTCGCCAACTTTGTGCGCTCTCGCGTACCCCGACCTGGAAGCCGATGAGTTCCTTCTTTCCTTCAGGCGTGGCGCCTATCAACACCAGGATGCATTCGGCATGGTCCTCCATGCGAGCCTGCAGATAGACGCCATCCGCCCAGATATAGACGTACCGCCGCGCCGACAGGTCGCGCTTTTGCCAACGTTCGTATTCGGCCTGCCAGTCCTTCTTCAGGCCAGCGATGACCGGCGGCGACAAGTTCGGCGCGTCCTTGCCGAGCAAGGCCGAAAGCGCCTCCTGGAAGTCGCTGGTCGAGATTCCCCGCAAATAGAGCACGGGGATCAACGCGTCCAAGCTCTTCGCCCGGCGGGCCCAGAGCGGCAGGATCGTCGAATGAAACCGGATCCTGTCGCCTGGCCCGCTTGCTGCACGGTCGCGGGCCTTCGGACGGGCGATCACGACAGGGCCGATGCCGTGGCAATTTCGCGCGCCGGCCCATATCCATGCCGCACCACGCGCGCCCGACCATCCGGCAGCGCCAGATGCTTCGTCGTTTCCAGGAATGTAGTGAACTCAATCTCGACAGCCCGGGGCGATCAGTTCGCGAGCTCCGGCACGCAGAATATCCGTCAGTGGATCAGCGATCTGATCGGGCTGACGCAGAGGAAATACATTGGTAGTCTCGTTCACGGCGTATCGCTCCTTTGGAGGTTGCTGGCAGGCTTCATCACCCGCCTCGATACGCCGCCTTTCTCAGGTCGTCATCACCCAGTTTCCGTCATAGCTCCCACTCGACCATCGGCTATCTCAGCCTGGTTGAGTTCGAGCGCAAGGTGGGATTAGGCTTAAGTCGGTGTCCATCAAACCGGCAGCAGCTCAATGCTCAATTTTGCGGAGTCTCTGACTCGTCAGCTTTCTGAAAACTTAACTGACTAAGAAACCTGCTTAGATGATTCTGTGGATGCGAAGGTAACGTGGACCGCCCGAACTATGAAAGCAGCGCAACAGCTTCGTTGCAGGTGCAGCACGACTTGTTGCAGGAGCAGCAAGCGGGCCAAACCGGGCAAAGCGCCTTTGAGCAGCAACTGCACGAGGCACGCCAGGCTGACACCGCGATACCCGACCGGCCTCTCCCTCCCAGTGTGTCTAGCGACAGTCAGCAGTCCCCGGACCCGTCGATGGGTGCGCTCGCCCGGAGCAAGCTTCCGCCAAGCGAGAAGGGTCTCATCAATAGACATGGCACAGCTGAGTTGAGGCAAACGAACAGGCCGAGGTCCCCAATCAATTCGCAAGGCGTTGCCTTTGAGCAGCAGCCGAGCGAGGTCGCAAGCTCACTTGAAGCTGGTGGAGCAATGCCTGCTGAGGCTGCCCCGCGGGCGCCTCAGGTAACTCAGGTTTCAATAGCGGGCAAGAAAAGGAAGCAGCCTCTTTATTCCAAGGATGCTGTTGTTATTGTAGAATTTAGCCAGGCGCTCACCCAGGGCAAGCTCGCTGAATCATTTGTCCAGAGAATCGTAGGTCCTCTTCTTAGCTTTGGCCGCTGGCTGTGCGCAAATAACAAGACGGGCGTTATTGCTCGGCTAGACAACAATTCACTGACCACTGATGGCGATCTCTTCCAATACAGCGGAAATAATAATGATCTGATGTTGGCCCTAGACCATCTCCGGACCTGGCGGTCGACGGGGCACGTCCCCCATCCAGCTCCCGTGCGCAAGCGCCAAAAAGCATCCGCCGTCTGTCCCCATGTGTCTGAGCGCGACCAAGGGCTTATCAGAGAGGTGGCTCAGGGCGTTATTGCAAGTCGGAAGCTGAAAGGCGAGGTGGCTAACGGGTACGCGCGCAATCTTACCAGGTTGGCAAATGATCTCGGGGAGCGCGGCCTATCTCTGGACAGTAGTAGTGATGCAGACTTGCTTGCCCATGTAAAAAAACTCTTCAAGAGCAATAAATTTATGCGGGCCGCGGTGGGGGCTCTTAGGGACCATCGTGCCCCGAGGGCTCCGGGCGCTTCATCTGTTGGCGGGCGCCCATCGCTTCCTCCTGCCGATGGTGACGAAGTGCTCATTAAGGGAGCCATAAGCCACGCTCTTGAGAGCGACAGGTTGAGTTCGACGACCGCCCGACTTTATGATTGGGCGCTTCGCAAATTCTCTCGAGAGTTAGATCTCTACGGTGACACGCTTTCCGCACTCAGTAACGCGGCCCTACGTATCTGCGCTGACAGAATGTTTCGCGACGAAAAGTGGAAGATGGCCTTGGACGGTGGGCTGAAAGCCCTTGGAGAGTATCGTCAGACGAAGGGTGCTGAACCCTCAGGGGAAGGTGCTTCGGGGCAGGCGGCTCTCGGCAGAGCGCCGGTGAGGGGCGCCGAGTTTGCAGTAATGGACGTTGATCCCGAAGAGCTTTGGCAGCTGTTGGACGTTGAGGGCGACGAGTGGCCGGTTATGGCTGACGATTCTGCGCTTCTGCGACCGGATCAACAGCTTCCGGAAGAGACTCGCGAATTGCGGGATGATCAATCCGGCCCTTCGTCGGCTCTCGGGTCAAATGTGCGCGACAATAATGCGCTGGATCATCTCGCAGCGTTCTTGGCTGACCCGAGCCGGCACCGCGACCCCCTAGGGGCTCCGCAGGAGCTGATGAGTGCGCCTCAGAGTGACGTCCTGCAAAGTGAAGGGGTTCTCATCGATGATGAGCACGGCACAGCCGAACTGAGACCAGCGAAGAGGCCAAGGAATCTGGATAGGGCGCAAGCAGTCGCAATTCAGGAAATGCTGATCGAAAACGGCAATTCGGGGGAGGGCGTGCTGATGCAGGCCCCCCTCGGCCGCGTGGTCGCATGGCAATGGGACGCGGCCGCGCAGCACAGTGGACCGCAGGGAGGTCTCAGTTCGCCGGTGGTCTTTCCCGCGGAATATTACGATCAGGATCTGCTTTGGCGAGCGATGGACGAAACCGCCCCATCGCCGTCTCGCGGCTCAATCATGAGCCCTCCCCAAGCAAGAGATTCCGGAGAGTCCGACCATCCCCTGAACTGGCACCCCAACCGCAAGGCCGCGGCAACCGGGAGCAATCTCTCGCCGACTCGGGACATGGGCCCGATTGAGGGAACGGTTCATCTCAATTCCTTCGAGCTACCGGGCGGCCTCGTCCCGACGTCTTACTTACGGTCGCTATTTGCCGGATCAGCACTGGATCATCACGATGACAGTCGACAGCCTAGTCTGCCGCATGGGCTTTCACCGCCGGTGCCTGCCTTTTCGGACGATGAAGCTATGGTATGGTTAAGGGAGGAGTTCTCGCGGCGGCAGATGCAAGAATCTGCCTCACCGTCAATCTGCAGGGCTCCGTCCGATCTCTACGGCGGACTTGAACCGTTGGTTGATCTGACTACGTTCACGCTGTCAGAATTGGGCGACGATGCTAATTCTGTGCCGGCGTTTCCGAGCACATCCGCCGATGATCAGATCGTAGCGCTGAATGCGGCAGCCTTGCCTCGCGAGCTGGTGCTGGGGGACGAGCAATGGCTGGGCGACGAGCATATCCTGAGGGATTACCAGCTTCAGGAGCAGGAGTTGCACAGGGACCCTCAGGATTTCCCCGCCCTGGATATCGCCACTCGGACGCGGTTGGTGTCTCCCACTTTGGTCCATAATTTGCTGCGCTCTTCCGACGATACCGTCGTTGAACGGGCATTTCAGCGCATTGTCTATGATGACAAGGGTAATGATACAGCCGACTTCGTGTTCCTGCCCGTAAGCGATGCCGATCCTTCGGATCCTTATAGCCAAGGGAATCATTGGTCGCTGCTGTTCCTTGATCGCCGTGACCGGAGCTCGCCTATTGCCTATCACTACGACTCCCGCAGAGGATTCAACGAGACGTCTGCCACCCATCTGGCCGGTAGACTGGGTCTTCTAGACAACGTAGTGCAAGCTGGCATCGCCCAACAGCAGAACGGCTATGATTGCGGCGTCTTTGTCGTGGACGGTACGCGAGCTCTCGTTAGTGGGTTGGTTGCAGGGCAGCGAGGGGTGCAGAATCTTAACAACCTCAGTGTCAGTAGGCTGGCACTGCAAGCTCGCCTACGGGCTGTTATTGGAGCCTAGCCCGCTGCTGAGTGAAGACCTTTGATAATCAGTGAAATGCAGCACAAGCTCGCGACATGATGTTGCTATGGCCATCGGCCAAGCTTTGAACAGAGAGCCGTATGCGCTGAAAGGTGCACGTACGGTTGTGTGTCCAGGTAAAGCTGGCGTGTTCAGCAGGAGAAGTCCTGCCGGGGTAGAAGTCAGAGCCCGTAGTTTGGATAGCAGAGGAGATGGAAACAGAACTTCTGAAGCCTATCGACAAGGTCTCCTTGAGGGAGATCCACGAGTCACCGGGCTGTAACAACAGTGAACGCGTTGTGGCCTCGAAAGTGAGTAAATCCGAGGGCCGAGCTCGCAACCGTAGGGCGAAGGCAGCATGAACAGCCGAACACTGACCGATACGGCTGTTTATCTCGGCGGGGTGGAAGCGACGGCACGGTGACAAGGACATGCTGAGCAACTGGAGAAACCCTCCTCGTCCCGGCGAGAAATCGACGGAGCAAGGTAGGCCGTATAACCGGCGACACCGGGAAATCGGCCGAAGGCGAGAGGGTGGCGGCTGGGTTCGGAGTAGCGAGGAAGCGGAGTAATGTCCGTGGAGCAAAGGGGCCCTGCCATTTGTGACGTCTCCAACGTAAGGAAGGCAAGGACGAGATGACAAAGGCGTCCATCGATTTGCAGGACCTGAGGCGGAGGCTATACGTCAAGGCGAAGGCTGAACCGTCCTGGCGTTTCTGGGGTCTATACGTCCACGTGTGCAAGATGGAGACTCTGCGCGCGGCGTATGAGATGGCGAAAGAAAACGACGGCGCACCGGGAATAGACGAGGTGACGTTCGAAGCCATCGAGGCGCGAGATGTGGAGTCGCTGCTTGCAGCTAAGGGACGAACTGACCGGGCGTACCTATAAGCCACTCCCCGCGCGACGGCAGGAAATACCGAAAGATGGGGTAAAGTCCGCATCCTCTCGATTCCTGCAATCCGCGACAGAGTGGTGCAAGGTGCGCTCAAGCTCATACTCGAACCTGTCTTCGAGGCGGATTTCCAACCGGGGTCGTTTGGATATCGTCCCAAGCGGGCAGCACATGATGCGATCAAGCGAGTGGCTGAAGCAGTAGTCCAACGGAAGACGCGAGTTCTCGACTTTGATCTGAAAGCTTACTTCGACAATGTCCGGCACGATCGGCTGTTAGAGAAGGTGGCGCAACGGATCGATGACGCGGATATCATGCATCTCCTGAAGATTATGCTGAAGGCCTCTGGCAAGAAGGGCGTTCCGCAGGGCGGTGTGATCTCGCCGTTGCTCAGTAATCTCTATCTCAATGAGGTAGATAAGATGCTGGAAAGAGCAAGGGAAGTCACACGCAGTGGCAAGTACACCTACGTCGAATATGCGAGATTCGCTGACGATCTGGTGGTCTTGATTGATGCCTACAAGCGACATGACTGGCTAATTGGAGCGGTAACTAAGCGGTTACGGGAAGAGTTCGCCAAGCTGCGGGTTGAGATCAATGATGAAAAGAGCCGCGTTGTCGACTTGGAACGAGGTGAGAGCTTCGGCTTTCTGGGGTTCGACTTCCGCTATCTCCGCAGTCTACGCGGAGCAATGCGGCCGCATTACACGCCCAAGCTCAAAAAGTGGACGGCGCTGCTGCGGGCGGTCAAGGAGGTGTTCCGCCGACACCGGTCGCAACCGATTGGGAGGGTGATAAGCCTGATCAATCCAATGCTCCGGGGGTGGGTGAACTACTTCGCAGTTGGGCACTCCAGTGAGTGCTTCGGCTATATCAAAGATTGGGTAGAGAAGAAGGTCAGGCGCCATCTGGCGCACGCCCGGAAACTACAGGGCTTCGGCTGGGACCAGTGGAGTAGGCCGTGGTTGCACGACACTCTGAGGCTGTTCAACAGCTATCGGGTGCGGCGCGACGGAACGAAAGCAATCCCAGCATGATAGGTCCCATAAGCCTTGGAGCGAAGCAAATGGGGGCGCGCAGTGCGGGAAATCCGCATGCTGCGTGCGACGTGGAGGGGGCTGGAAACGTGGCACGGTCGAGAGACCTGTTGGCGCGCCAGTCCTCGACCCTACCGGGGAGGAGAAGCGCGCTCGCGCTTCTTACTTCACTCCCGATGGCGCGCGGCTTCCTCTATCTCGCGGTGGCGCTCGACTGGTTCAGCCGCCGGGTGCTGTCGTGGCGCGTCTCGATCACGATGGAACCCGCATTCTGCGTCGAGACGCTGGAGGACGCTCTCGCTCGCCACGGCAAGCCGGACATCTTCAACACCGACCAGGGCTCGCAGTTCACGGGCGCCGCGTTCACCGGCGTGCTCGCCAGTCATCGCATCGCCATGGACGGCCGGGGCGCATGGCGCGACAACGTGTTCGTCGAGCGGCTATGGCGCAGCATCAAATACGAAGAGGTCTATCTGCGCGCCTACGATACCGTGTCCGACGCCGGCGCCTCGATCGGCCGATACCTCGTCTTTTACAATGGCCGGCGTCCCCACTCGAGCCTTGACGGCGGCACCCCGGATCAAGCTTACTTCAACCCGCTGCCGTTCCGCGCGGCAGCCTAACTCTGGCACAAGCTCCACTTATCGACGCGGAATTGCTGTTCAGACAACCGCAGCCAGCTCACTGCACGACCAGGCTGCTTTTCTGAGAGCTCTTGCCGACTCGAAAACCCCGTCTGAGCTACTGAAGTGCCACCTGGATTTTGCGGAGCAATCTTGGTCGAAATCGTTCAGCGAAGGCTCAAAGATATTGGATCGTTTGAAACACGTCCATCGGCCTGCGGTAAGTTAGTCGTCCGTGAAGATCGGCTAAGCAATTGAGCTAGAGCATTTTTCACATGATGTGGATCATCTGGTGTATCCAGCATGCCTAAAGTAGTTGGCACACATCTGCGGCGCAAACGACTTGACGAGTTTGCCGATGAGTTTGAGCAGGGCTTGGACCGTGCGGGTGGCGCCTTTGCGCAGCGCAGCTTTCAACCGGGAGAAGGCCTGTTCGATTGGATTGAGGTCGGGCGAGTAGGCCGGCAGATAACGCACGCGGGCGCCGACAGCCTCGATCGCCTCGCGGACACCGGCGATCTTGTGAGTGCGCAAGTTGTCCATGAAGACGATGTCGCCCTTGCGCAAGGTCGGCGCCAGGACTTGCTCGACATAAGCCAGGAACGAGGGCCCATCCATTGCACCGTCGATGACATAGGGCGCCGTGAGGCCATCGATGCGCAGCGCGGCGACAAGCGTCAGCGTCTTCCAGTGACCATGGGGCACGCCAGAGACGAGGCGCTCACCGCGAGGAGAGCGCCCATAGTGCCGGACCATCTTCGTCGTGACCGCAGTCTCGTCGATAAAGATGAGGCGCGGTGCACGCAGCTTGGGCTGCTCGGCTTTCAGCGCGGCACGCTCGGCAGCGACGTCAGGTCGATCCTGCTCGGCGGCGTGCAGTGTTTTTTTGAAGGTGATGCTGTGACGGTCGAAGAAACGCCAGATCGAACCGATGCCGGCCTTTTGCTTTCTCTGAGAGCGCAGACGCGCGCGGATCTCCTCGAGCGTCAGGTCCGGCTCCGCGGCGATCAGCTCGATCAGCCACTGCTTGTGCTGCTCCAACGGCGAGCGGCTGTGCCCGGTGCCGGGCTTGGCCTCAACGTTTCCGGTCTTCCTCCAACGATCCATCCATCGGATCGTAGTCGAAGCGCCGAGATTGAGAATGCGCGCAGCCTCACGTGCGCTTTCGCCGGACTCAACAAGCTCAACCGCACGCACCCTGAGGTCCTTGGAGTATCCCTTCGCCATCGCATGCCCCGCATGTTGTCGCGGGCAACACCGAATCTAATTTGCGTGCCCGTGGGAATCCCCTTTGACTGTTCCGATTCACCTCAACTGGAAACCGCTCTAGAATCGCATTTGTCGTTGCGGACTGTTTTGCGATTGCAGGATTTTGAAGCTTCGGGCATCGGAACCTTGCAATTTCATTTTCAGGATTCCGTCGAATCGCCAGTCATGATTCCGTCGGCGCATCGGAGGTGGCGATGCGACCGAAGAAGCACAGGACGACGGGATCGGGCGATCTATTCCGGGCCAGGCTGGACCAAATCATCAATATGAAGCACGAGCTGGTTCAACTCGCCGGCAAGGTCGATAGGGACTGGATCGACGGCGAGATCGCGCCGCTCTATAGCGAGAACGGTCGGCCGGGCATCGCGACCCGCTTCATGATCGGGCTGCTGTTGCTCAAGCACATTTACGGCCTGTCCGATGAGGGGCTGTGCGAGCGCTGGGTCCACGACCCGTATTTCCAGTACTTCACCGGCGAAGAGTTCTTTCAGCAGCGTTCCCGCACGAGCGCTCGGACCTGAGCCACTGGCGCAAGCGGCTCGGCGACAAGCTGGAACTGTTGCTGGCCGAGAGTTTGCGGGTGGCGCACGAGACCGGCGCGTTACGCAGCCAAGACCTCAAGCGGGTCACGGTCGATACCACCGTGCAGCCGAAGGCCATCACCTTCCCGACCGATGCCAAGCTGCTGCACGCGGCGATCAAGGGGCTCAACCGCCTGGCGAGGAAGCACGGGGTCAAGCTGCGACAATCCTATCTTCGCATTGCCAAGACCGCGGCAATGATGGCTTCCCGCTACGCCCATGCCAAGCAATTCAAGCGGCATCAGCGGCAGTTGCGCATCCTGCGTAGCCGACTGGGCCGGATCATCCGCGACATCCGCCGCAAGATCGAAGGGCAGGAAGCGCTCGAGAACGCGTTCGCACTGCCGCTCAGCCGGGCCACGCAGATCCGTTCGCAGCAGCAGCGCCAGCGCGGCTGGAAGCTGTATTCCTTCCATGCTCCGGAGGTGGAGTGCATCGGCAAGGGTAAGGCTAGCGCTCCTTACGAGTTCGGGGTGAAGGCCTCCATCGTCACCAACAACCGCCGTGCTCCTGGGGGCCTGTTCGTGCTGCACGCCAAGGCGCTGCCCGATAACCCCTACGACGGTCACACCTTGCGGGACGCCATCGACCGCACCGAGACACTCACCGGCTGTGCGATCGAGCGCGCCTATGTCGACAAGGGATACCGCGGCCACGACGCGCAAGATCCCGTCGCGTCTTCATCTCCGGCCAGAAGCGCGGCGTCTTCGGTGTCATCAAGCGCGAGCTGCGCCGCCGCTCCGCCATCGAGCCCATCATCGGACACCTGAAGGCCGAAGGTCACCTCGGCCGCTGCTACCTCAAGGGCCGCCAGGAGACGCCGCCAACGTCGTCCTCTCAGCCATGGGCCACAACTTCCGCCGCATCCTCGCCTGGCTCAGGAAGCTCTTGCGCTTCATCCTGATCGCTCTTTGGCCCGCCTTCGCAACCCCAGTCGCCCTCGACCCCGCTTGTTAACGGACGACAAGTTAAACAATCGGCCACGCGTGAAATAGGGCCGACGGCGCGCTTTTCCCTCCGGATTCCAATCCCGAACTGAATCCCGACCCGGTCTCGTAGGAATTGTCGCCATGCTCCATAAGTCGCCGCCGACCCCGAACAACAACGGATATAGGAACCACCTGCTCGGGGAAGCGAAAATGATCGATCGGCGCGTGCTTTGGTTTTGCCTCGGTCTTGGCCTCTGTGTCGGCCTTGGCGTATGGTTCATTTTGCCGGGTGGGCTGGCCGGTAAGAGCGATGGTGTTCGTACGAGCGACAATCCGCTTATCGACAAGGTCAAATCAACCTGGCGAGCGCAGGATGGTGAGAGAGCGGAGCAAATCTTTTCCAAGGTCTCGAAGGTAGCACACTTCATCCCCCGGGGATGGGAGGTTGGTCAAAAGACCCACTCGGGCGAGCGAGTTATCTTTTCGTGGGCTAAACATCGGGCCCATCAAGCAAAGGAAGAGTACACGGTCACGTGGGAGGTGGCGCCCGATGGCGCAACGAAAATTGTGGCACCTTATGCAAAGCCGATGGAACTAGGCTGGCAGGCGTTCGCGCTCTCGCTCATTGCGGACGAAGTCACAAACGACGAAAGTGGCGTGAACCGTCGCTTTCTGCATAATCCCGCCAACTTCAACTTCGTAACCACCGCGCAGGGCAAATTGGGCGATCTCCTGCGGCGTGGCCGCTGCACTATCGGCGAGCCGATTGGAGTGCATTACTCGCCGACAATAAATAGATGAGCAGCAAGCCACGAAGGGCGGGCTGTGGCGGGTCGAACTTTCGGTCGACTGCAATGTTCCCGGACCTAGTTCTTTTACCCGTGACGGAGTCATCATTTTGGAGAAGCGCGAAGGGCAAGATTGGGAGGCACAATCGTTCTTTGCAACGCTTATCGCCACGTATGCACCCGGCTCTTGGTTTGAGCTTGCCGACCCGAAAGATCAGGAAGCGTTCAAGGCGGGCAAGAAAGTGTTGTCAAAATGACGTTCGCTGTCGATGCCTCGAGCGTCGACGATGATAAAGCCGCATGGCTGTTCAAAGTGTCCGCGCTTCGTGGTGCACGTCGCGATCTCGGTAACCGAGCGCAAGTGGAGTTTGTCGGACGGTTGGGCGAGGCAAGATTGCAGACCAACACGATGGCCGCGCCTTGACGTTCCGGCCTGTTGTGACCAATACCTCAATTGATCAGCCGCTAACGTTTGTGTACAGCGGAGCATTGACGAGTATTGGGCCATAGTAGGACGCATCGATTATCCAGTCACGCTAGGCGATCGTCTCGCCGAACCGCGATCACTCCGTCTCCGCAACCCCGACCCGGCTCCGAGGGAGCAATCGCCACCAGCGTGCCACGGGAGAGAAAGAATGGCAGCTTGAAAACAGCCCGCAGCTAAAGGGCCGATTGACATCCATCCATCTTTTCGACCTTTCGCCATCACTGACGCGGACGTTGGTCGATGAGGGCTCACTTGCTCGGCCGCCTAGTGCGATCGCTCAACAGCCTCAACACATCCGCGCGATACAGATCGGAGGGGCTTGAATCGGACCTCGCGTCAAGTTGTACCTATTGTACTATGTTCTGCTTTCCCGGCCGATCGCCTCGCGCGCCAACATCAGGAGTGCGTGGTTGATCGATTGCCACAATCCGCTGTCGCGCCATTGGTAGAAATAGTACTGCACCGTGGTCATTGGTGGGAACAGAGTGGGCGGCAGCATGCGCCACGGCAACCCGCCGCGCAACAGATAGAGCACCGCCTCGACGATGTCACGATAGCTCCATTTCGGGCGCCGCCCGCGCTTGGCCCGCACAGGAAGCAACCTCTCCAGCACGCCCCATTCCGCATCCGTCCAGCCGCTTGGCAAACGCAGCTCCTCTCGGGCAAACTGTGCCCGGGTGATATCAGTCCACATTCTCGATCCCTTTGATGCTTCGCAACACCAATGGAATCAGAACTCGCTGATATCACTCAACTTATTTTTCGGTCGGACACTAAGGGTCATCCAATTGACGAAATCATGCGCTCAGCCGTTGCTAATCCGGCGCCCATTCAGCCAGCTCTGTCAGCCAAGACGAGGACAAGTGGTCGAGCCGGCACGTGGCTATCGCGCTCGTGAGGGCAGCCTGCACAGTTTCTGCTACATTGGAGAAGGATTATGAGGCGCATTGACGAGCGCGGCACATCGCCCATTTCGGAATTTGGTGCCGATGAAGGTCAAGGCGCTGACGGTTCTAGCGCTAGATCGGCTTGTGCCCCCGGCGAAGAGGGCCGATCATTCAGTTCCGTTGTGGAGCAGACGCGCTCTGAGCCTCAGGATTCAGATGCTTCATACTCGCGCAGCGCGCAGCGCGCCAGCGGTGCAGGCCGATTTGCCGCTCCTCCCGCCAGCGCACATCGACTCTTTGGGGCTGCGCTGCATGGCGTAATCGGTGGGAGCCGTCGTCGTTTCGGCTCCTTGCCGGGATCCGGCTCGTCGCGATCTGATAAGGAAGTGCGTCGCGACGATCCAGAGGCGGAAGGCTCGCTAGGACGCTCTCTCCCATCGCACGGCGGAGACGGACCAGAAGTGGGACACGTCCACGATGTGCCCACGCAGAGTGTCCTAGGCCCAGGCCCGCAGCGACCTTATGGAATTTACAGTGGGAGACCAGGTCGAAACGCGGGCGCCTCGCATCCGCGTGGCGAAGAGTTCTGGCGCGACGATAGAGAGGCTCAAAGCTCGCACGTGGGTAGACGCCCGCCGGATACGCCGTCCGTGTCTGAGCGAGGTAGCAGACCAGGAAGATGGCGCGTCGCCGACGCGCCTGCGCAGCCAATCGAGCGTGAAGGTGCGGAACGAAGCGATCGTACCTATAATGGCGCAGCAAATCAGGAAACACGCCTGGCGCACTCTGATGGCAATCAGTGGCGTGCCGACCGAACGGCTGAGCGCTCGCAGAGAGGTGGGCTCCCGCCAGATACACCATCCGCCTCCGAGCGGGGTGACAGGCCAGGAAGCTCGCGCATCGGCGGTGTCGCTGCGCAGCCAATTCAGCCTGGAAGCTCGGAGCGAGCCCATCGAACTTATCGTGGCGCAGCCAATCTGGAAGTTGCCCCGTCGTCTTCGGATGGCGACCGTCGGCGCGCCGATCGCGCCGGCGGGCTGGCGCCGCATGGCCAATCCATCTCTGACCGAAGTGGCGGACCAGGAAGGCAGCGCATTGACGATGTCGCCGCGCAGAGGGTCCAAGGTGCGAGCTCCGAACGACCGTATGGATCCTATCTTGACGGAGTACCTGGGGGAGCAAGCTGGCGTTCAAGCGGCGACCACTGGCGAGGCGATCAAGCCGCTACCAGCTCGCAGACAGATGCGCTCTCTCGACATAGGCAATCCGTGCCTGACCTGGGTGCTGGACCAAAAATGCAGCGTATCGAAGATATAGGCGCCGAGAGCGTCCGGGCTGCAAGCTTGGCGCGTCCTTATAGACGTGCGGATGAACTTAATGCAGCTCTGAGGGACCTTGATCACGTTCGCGACATCCGTGCGTTCTCAACTGCAGTGGTGCAGCATGACAAGAGGCTGCGAAAGGCGGACCGGGAGGACCATGAAAGGTTTCTGGAAAAGGCCGCCGTTGATTTCAAGACTGAATTCGTTTCGCGCCTGGAGGAAAACATCCGCGCCGGGCGATCATGGGGGTACGCCACAACATGCAACGTGGTGAGCCGAGAAGCCGGTGGTCGTGCAGGTGTGGAAGCTTGCAGGGCCTTGGCAGCTCGGCTGTCGCAGCTGGAAGATGCGTTAATAACGAAAGTCGACCCTAATGCGCTTTCGCTCTTCGCATTATCGTTTGGTCGGAACCTCCGGGCGGCGGAATGCCGCAATGGGGTGATCAGAATCGCCCAGTTTTGTCTCGACCAAGAAGGCCGACTACTTCAGAAGCTGAACAGTCAAAATCTGTCACTGCTGCTGAACGGCATCAGCAAGTTGCCGGATCAGGAGGATATCCGCAAAGCCGTCCTCGCAATCGCCCGCGAGGTCTGTGACGGCGGCCGCCAGCTCGCTCGTTTTCATGAGCAGGACCTGGCGAACCTGGTGAACGGTTTCAGCAAGTGGCCGGGCCAGGACGATGCCGGCCGGGCCGTCCTCGCAATCGCCCGTGAGGTCTGTGACGACGGTCGCCAGCTCGCTCGTTTTAATGAGCAGGACCTGGCGAACCTGGTGAACGGTTTCAGCAAGTGGCCGGGCCAGGACGATGCCGGCCGGGCCGTCCTCGCAATCGCCCGTGAGGTCTGTGACGACGGCCGCCGGCTCGCTCGTTTTCATGAGCAGGAGCTGGCGAACCTGGTGAACGGTTTCAGCAAGTGGCCGGGCCAGGACGATGCCGGCCGGGCCGTCCTCGCAATCGCCCGTGAGGTCTGTGACGACGGCCGCCAGCTCGCTCGTTTTC
Source organism: Bradyrhizobium sp. USDA 4538 (assembly GCF_024171045.1). Classification (NCBI taxonomy): domain Bacteria; kingdom Pseudomonadati; phylum Pseudomonadota; class Alphaproteobacteria; order Hyphomicrobiales; family Nitrobacteraceae; genus Bradyrhizobium; species Bradyrhizobium sp. USDA 4538. Next base: position 2,034,576 of record NZ_JALJZE010000001.1, on the reverse strand, counting down.
ATGAGCAGCAGCTGGCGAACCTGGTGAACGGTTTCAGCAAGTGGCCGGGCCAGGACGATGCCGGCCGGGCCGTCCTCGCAATCGCCCGTGAGGTCTGTGACGACGGCCGCCAGCTCGCTCGTTTTAATGAGCAGCAGCTGGCGAACCTGGTGAACGGTTTCAGCAAGTGGCCGGGCCAGGACGATGCCGGCCGGGCCGTCCTCGCAGTCGCCCGTGAGGTCTGTGACGACGGTCGCCAGCTCGCTCGTTTTCATGAGCAGCAGCTGGCGAACCTGGTGAACGGTTTCAGCAAGTGGCCGGGCCAGGACGATGCCGGCCGGGCCGTCCTCGCAATCGCCCGTGAGGTCTGTGACGACGGTCGCCAGCTCGCTCGTTTTCATGAGCAGGAGCTGGCGTACCTGGTGAACGGTTTCAGCAAGTGGCCGGGCCAGGACGATGCCGGCCGGGCCGTCCTCGCAATCGCCCGTGAGGTCTGTGACGACGGCCGCCAGCTCGCTCGTTTTAATGAGCAGGAGCTGGCGAACCTGGTGAACGGTTTCAGCAAGTGGCCGGGCCAGGACGATGCCGGCCGGGCCGTCCTCGCAATCGCCCGTGAGGTCTGTGACGACGGCCGCCGGCTCGCTCGTTTTAATGAGCAGGACCTGGCGAACCTGGTGAACGGTTTCAGCAAGTGGCCGGGCCAGGACGATGCCGGCCGGGCCGTCCTCGCAATCGCCCGTGAGGTCTGTGACGACGGCCGCCGGCTCGCTCGTTTTCATGAGCAGGAGCTGGCGAACCTGGTGAACGGTTTCAGCAAGTGGCCGGGCCAGGACGATGCCGGCCGGGCCGTCCTCGCAATCGCCCGTGAGGTCTGTGACGACGGTCGCCGGCTCGCTCGTTTTCATGAGCAGCAGCTGGCGAACCTGGTGAACGGTTTCAGCAAGTGGCCGGGCCAGGACGATGCCGGCCGGGCCGTCCTCGCAATCGCCCGTGAGGTCTGTGACGACGGCCGCCAGCTCGCTCGTTTTCATGAGCAGCAGCTGGCGAACCTGGTGAACGGTTTCAGCAAGTGGCCGGGCCAGGACGATGCCGGCCGGGCCGTCCTCGCAATCGCCCGTGAGGTCTGTGACGACGGCCGCCAGCTCGCTCGTTTTCATGAGCAGCAGCTGGCGAACCTGGTGAACGGTTTCAGCAAGTGGCCGGGCCAGGACGATGCCGGCCGGGCCGTCCTCGCAATCGCCCGTGAGGTCTGTGACGACGGCCGCCGGCTCGCTCGTTTTAATGAGCAGGAGCTGGCGAACCTGGTGAACGGTTTCAGCAAGTGGCCGGAAGACGAGGACATTTGCCATTCCGCAGCCGTGATCGCGGGTGAGGTCGGTCGCCGCGCGCTCTCCGATTTCACGCCGCAGCAGATGGCATATCTGATGAATGGCTTCAGCAAGTGGCCGGACGACCCGGCGTGTCACCGGGCGGTAGTGGACATCGCGCGCGGACTAGGCCGGGGCGGTCAACGCTTCGGTGCCTTCACGACGCCCGAGTTCAACATGATCGCCAATGCCCTGGGGCGAGGTATCACGAGAGGGGAAGACGCGGGAGAGATCACAGAGACCGCTCTGCTGAAGGATCGCTTGCATCAGCTGGCCCATCACCTGCACTATGACAATGATCGGCTGGAGCAAGGCGACGTTCTGACTATCGCCACCATTTTCAAGGCCTTGGCGAAGGCTCGACTATTCGAAGATCTTGGCTCGCTCGCCTCGACCGGGTTGGATCGGCTCAACGAATTGCATCGTGCCCCTGGTTTTGCCGCTGAGAATAACCTCGAAACCATGGGCAATCTCTGTGCCGCGCTGGTGCCGCTGGCGCGCAGCCCGCACCTGCGCTGGCACCGCAGAGTGGCTCTCCACTTGCTGAACGATCTCCAGCCGGTCGTGGAGCAAAAGATCGAGGCGCACTTCAATACAAGCGCGGCAGAGCGCATCCGTGGGCCGCGCGCGAGTCGCAATCCTGCCCTCTCGATCTATCAGATGCTCAAGGCTCGTGCAGTCCTGGCGAACATGTTCAAGCGACCGGTTATCGAGGGCAAGAAGGCCGATTTGCGGAAGAGGCAGCAAGAGCTGCGGCACGGTACCAAAGAGATCCTGGCCGGCACGCGCGACCTCATCCAGGGCGATCTTTCCAACATGAGCTGGAACCTGATCGCACAGATCGAGGCGGAGAGCCCGGTCGATGCGCTCGACACATTCGTCGAGCAAAACGCGGCAACGATCCGGGACAAATATCCTGCGTCCACATTCGATGTCCACGAGGTATTGCGAGCCATGGATCACGAGCCGAGGCCCCCACAGGGCGAAGCGGGTCTGATGCGGTTGCCGGTGGTGGACATGCAAGGACGGCCACTGGCCACAGAGTCCGAGACACGATACTCGGTTTTTCATCGGCTGACCTCAGGCGCGATCGAGGTGGTCGCCGTCCAGCTGCCGGCAAAGCCGAGCGCCCTCATGCTGGCGCGCACGCTCACCTACAAGGGGGTGCCGTACCGCATGGACCTGTTCGGCGGCAGCAAGTTGAAAGCACCAAGACCGACCGTGCTCGAAATCGCCGCCCATACTCCAGGCGGACCGGCAGCACCGTCTTCGGGGGGAAAACTGCTCGCCATTCCCTATGCCGAAACCGCGCCGGGGACGTCATTCGAGAAGCTGTTGCGGGCCTGGGCCCCGTTCAAGGAAGCCTATTGGTACACTCAGCGCAGGGGGTTTGCGGCGCCACCCGCAATCAAGGATCTGGGCCCTCACGATTACGCGCTGGAGGGCGCCTTCAAGCTGTTGCTGACGCCAGACCGCCCTACCAACGAGGAGCATCCGTTCAAATTGACTGGACCGGAAGGCCCGATTGCTTTGCGACCGCATGATGGCTGTGGCTTTATCAAGGCCTCGCTCGCCGAACGTATGCTCGCTATTCGCCGGGCCGGCCCCCAGGAAGGCCCCGATCGAATGCCGGCCTATGGTGAGGGAAGGAGATCGTCCGTTCCTGCCTCGGCGTTGCAACATTATCCGCGCAGTGAGCAGGTGGCCGACGAGGCTCGCGAAAAGGCCAAGAGCTGGCTGGACAGCAGAGGAGGGGAAAGCCTGATAGGCGAGCAGCTGTTTCGCATGGTGACGGCAGGCCACATCGATGCTCCCGGTGGCGTTGCCGTCCCGTCCAGTGATGATTACCTCCATGTGCCGAAGTGCAAGAGTGAGACGTTAACGGGAACGGGGGGCGTGCTGATCGGGCGATCTCCCTATGACAAGCCTAACCTTCGCCCACTCGCCGCCGAGCGAGTCAGGTCGGCAGCTGACGGGGATCCGACTGCGGCATTCCTCGATAGATGCGTGGCCATGCAATACAGTTTCAGTGTCGCCCAGAAGTCGCAGGAGGAGCTGGCGGCCCACGACCCGAGCTTCTTTGCCAAAGGCATTCTGATCGTGGTGCCGGATGGGATGTGGCCGGCCAACTACGCGGACCGCGGGCTGGTGATGTCGGCCGAAGACGTCAAGTGCCATTCGAGCTGGACCGAGCGCAAAGACCGTGCAAACGTAGACACGCCGGTCGACTGTGTGGGTATCCTGCAGGCGACCGAAGTGTTCGCTCCGGGGTCGTTGGTTGCAGTCCCGACCGGCGAGCAGAAAAAGCTCGACGGCGACTTCGACGGGGATACCGTCGTTATCATCGGCGATCGGCCGCAGCTGTATGAGCATGTTCGCCAGTTCGATGAGAAGGAACAAGCTCGCGGAGTTCGCTCGCTCAAGCCGCCGAAGTCGTATACCCCGGCGATCGAGGGCAACAATTACCAATTCAGTCGTGCCAGCCAGATCCTCGCGGCGACGCGGAACGCGTTGGAAATTTATAGCGGCCTGCAGCGGAGCTTTCTGGCGCAATCCCATCAAGCACGGCGTTGGTTTGCTGAGCGCGCGGTTTTTGGAACTTACGAGGGGTTTCATCACGAACTTCAGCGCGACATCCGTCAATTGCTGACCAAGGAGCAGGTGAGCGCCCAGGATGTCGAGCACATGCTCGATAGAGCGAGGCCCGAGATCAAGCTTGCAGACCATGCAGTCGCCCACGAAATTGCCGAGTTGCTCGTCAACGACCTCGAGGCGTGGGCAGCGAGCACAGCTGAGCAGATGCTGCCCGAAACATCCGAAAGCGTGAGCGACACTAAACTGACTGTGAGCCCAGCGCTTGCGGAGCTTTTCCCAAGCCTGGCGGAGACTTATCCGGCAGCCGCTCACCCACGCGACCGCATCCAGTCCTTGCTCGACCACTATCCTCCGCGCATCACTCCGCGGCCGGATGGGTACATTGCCGATGACCTCGTGCAAAGCGCGAGCAATCTTCTGAGCCTCGGGATCAAGGTCGGAACGGACGCCTTCAAGTCCGACACGAGTGTCCAGCTCTTCATGAAGAAAAGCGAATGGCTCCAGGGGCTCCTGCAGCAGACGCCAGGCCTGAAGTCCGTGCCCTATGTCAAGAGCATGGCGGCGACCCTCAACCACGGACGGTTCAATGTCGACACGACCCTGGAGGATCTGAAGGACAATCCCACATTGGCAGCTTCAATCATGGAGGCCTCTATTCATCTTGCTGCGGAGAAAGGGATTCTGCCTGGCTTTGGCCGACAGCCTGCCGAGGCTTCTGCCATCACGTTGACGCTAACTCGCGAGCAGGCTTCAGAGCGCGCCCAAATCGAGGTCGCGCGCGCCGCAGCCGAAGAGAAGGAGATCACTGTAGCAGCACGTCAGGTTGCCAAGGACCTTGAGCTGTTGGGCATCGATGTGAAGATGCCCCATCTCGACCGTCGGTTAAGATCGGAAAGCTCCCTCAGAGACCAACTCATGGAGGTGAATGATGCCCCCGAAGGCGCCTCACTGCTGATCAGCAGCGCCGTGCGCCATGTCTTCGAAGTGCCCGACAAGGATTTTGCACGTGCCTTCACGAAAGGCATTCTGGCGTTTGAGGAGCAAGGCTACGCCGAAATCAGCACAACCAACTGGTTCAGGATGAGCGCTCCGACGTTTGTCGGCATGAAGACTGTGCTCGCCACGCCGGATGGCTACCGATTCGAGGCGGAGTTCCATACGCCGGGCAGCTACAAGGCCAAAATTGCCAATCACGACACGTACAAGGAACTCCAGCGACGGCGCAGAGGCGATGCACCGGATCCCCGTAAGATGGAGCAGCTCACCCAGCGCGTGCGCGAGGTCTGCAAAGAAGTTGCGATACCGGAGGGTGTCAGAAACATTCCCCACTTTTCGATCGAAGGGGCGCGGACAGCTGGCGTCGGCGCAACCCTCGGGTTGCGATCTGCCCAACAGACCGCGACGCCCGAGCGATCACCGACTGCAAAGGAAGTTGTCGCTGCCCTCGACGGCCGGCCGATCGTGCTCGTCGGCATGCCCAGCTCCGGCAAATCCACTATCGGCCCACATCTTGCGCGAAGACTAGGGCTGCCTTTCATCGACACCGACAAAAAGATTGAGGCGATGACTCGCATGTCGATCACGGAGATTTTTGCGACCAAAGGGGAGCAGTACTTCAGAGACTTCGAGGCGAGTTTGATCGCGGAGTGTCTCGAGCGGGGACCCACGGTGCTCGCCACTGGTGGCGGCGCGTTCATGCGTGAGGAGACGCGGCACCGCGTCGCCAAGAAAGGGGTCTCGATCTGGCTCAATACCGACGCGGGTGAGATCAGGAAGCGCCTTGCTCGTGACATCACCCGCCCGCTGTTGCAGACCGAGGACCGGGAGGACAAGATCACGCAATTGATCCGCGATCGCGAACCGTTCTATCAACTTGCCGATCTCACCATCGTCCCGGGAAAGCGTAATAACAGGAGCGCGGATCAATGCTTGGTCGCGCTGCATGCCCATCTTTGCGGCGAGGCAAGCGCGGAGCGGATACCGTCCAATATCATGAGCGCGGCACCGTGATCTCGCCGCTCACCAGGTTGATTGTCGCAGCGATCGCACCTTTTAAATCCGCATGGCTTCGTGACCCTGATGAAACGGATTCATCAAGCGGCAAAAGGGATTCTAGTTCGGCCACCAACGCGGTCGCCAAGAAGGTCGTCGCTCGCGCCGAGCCAAGCAGGCCATTCTCGCCGCGGCAGAGGTGCTCCTGCTGAACGCGGGACAGGCTACCTGGGTCTCGTCAGCTTGTCGCAAAATCGACCTGTTAACATAAGAGGGGGGAAGTCCCGAGAGCCGTTCAGATGGCTCAATCGGAGCGCGGAATGAACCCTTTTAATGGTAACCGGCATGAGGGCCTCACCTCGCAGTGACGAAGCTTGTCTGCGATACCGGCTGGCAAGAGCTGATCGGTGGAGGTGGCGCGATGGCAAATGCCATGCTTGATGCCAGGTGCGTGTTCCAGCGGATCGTGATCACCGATTCCAGGCCATCGTGATCACCCATTGAACGAACCCGCTGCGCGGGAGGGCGAGGCCATTTATCTGAGAGGCATCTGTTTGAGAGGATTGGGCCGCAAGTCCGTTCCTCTTAATCCAGGAGTGCCTCATGGCCACGATGAGTTCGAGCCCGCTGCGCCGCCGCATGATCGAGGATATGACGCTGCGCAACTTATCACCGTCGACGCAGCAACGCGGTTGCGAACTTTAGCCGACACTTCGGCCGATCACCTGACAAGCTCGGCCTTGAGCAGGTGCGCGCGTACCAACTGCACCTGATCGGGTTGAAGCGGTCGTGGACTCACATCAACCAAGTGACGTGCGCGTTGCGCTTTTTCTATGCGGTGACGCTCGGGCGCAAGGAGGCGATTGAGAACATTATTTCGGCCCGCGAGCCGATCAAGCACCGCTGGTGCTGAGTGCGGAGGAAGTCGCCCGTTTCCTGGAGGCTGTACCGGCCCTGCGCGACCGCGTTGCGCTGGTGACGGCCTACGCTGCCGGGCTACGGGTCGGCGAGGTCAGCCGCCTGAAGCCCAGCGCGATCGACAGCAAGCGCATGCTGATCCTGATCACCGCCGGCAAGGGCGGCAAGGATCGTTACGTGATGCTGTCGCCGCGGCTGCTCAGCATCCTGCGATCCTACTGGTGTCTGGCCAAACCGCGCCATTGGCTGTTTCCGGGGCGCAATCCGGACGATCCGGTGAGCGTCGCCACGCTGCAAGAGGCTTGCCGCAGAGCTCGGCAACATGCCGGCCTCGATAAGCGGGTGACGGCACATGTTCTGCGGCACAGCTTTGCTACTCACCTTTACGAGCGCGGGACTGATATCCGGCTCATCCAAGTCCTTCTTGGCCATGCGCGACTGTCATCGACGGAGCGCTACACGCAAGTCGCAACCAATCTGATCGCACGGGCCAGAAGTCCGCTCGACGATCTCGACGCGCGATTGAGATCTCGGCCCGAGTAGGTGCCCGGCGCACGTCCGGCGTTCGAGGTGGCGGACATCTTCCGCCAGCACGGCCACGCGTTCCGCGTCGCCCACGCCGGGCACCTCAGCCGATCCCAGCTGCGCGTGATGGGCGCCATCGAAGCGTGCCGGACTGCCGCGCTCGGTGGTCACGTCGAGTGCTGTGTCGACTGCCGGCACCAGCGGATCTCCTACAATAGCTGCCGCGACCGTCATTGCCCGAAGTGCCAGAGTACGGCAGCCCGCGAGTGGCTCAGCGCCCGCGCTGCCGACCTGTTGCCGGTCGAGTACTTCCATGTGGTGTTCACGCTGCCGGCGCCGGTGGCGGCGATCGCCTATCACAACAAGGCGACCGTCTACGCGATGCTGTTCGAGGCAGCGGCTGAGACTTTGAAGACGATTGCGGCCGACAAGCGGTACCTCGGCGCTGAGATCGGTGCGATCATGGTGCTGCACACCTGGGGCCAGACGCTGACCCATCACCCGCACGTCCACTGCATCGTGCCGGGCGGCGGGCTGTCGGCGCACGGCGATCGCTGGATCGCCTGCCGACCGGGCTTCTTTCTGCCGGTGCGCGTGCTGTCGCGTCTCTACCGCCGGCTGTTCCTGGAGAAGCTGAGGGCTGCTTATCGTGCCGACAAGCTGCGTTTCTTCGGCAATCTGAAGCACCTCAGCGATCATTCAGCGTTCGATACAGTCCTTACGTCGCTGCGCCGCATCAAATGGCTGGTCTACGCCAAGCGACCTTTCGCCGGCCCCAAGCAGGTTCTCGCCTATTTGGCTCGCTACACGCACCGCGTTGCCATCTCCAATCACCGGCTTCTCGCAGTCGATAATGACGGCGCCACCTTCTCTTGGCGCGACTATCGCGACGGAGCACGGATGAAGTCGATGACGCTCGCGGCCGACGAGTTCATACGCCGGTTCTTGTTGCACGTCCTGCCCGATGGTTTCCAGCGCATCCGCCACTATGGATTTCTCGCTAACGGGCATCGCCGTGCCAAGCTCATGCTGATCCGTCGCTTGCTTGCGGCAACGCCACCTTCGATTGCTGATCAGGCGCCCGAGCAGCAGCCTGCGTGCGCAGTCGCAGACACATCCGAACGACCGCCATGTCCCTGTTGCGGAAGCCGCATGGTCGTTATCGAGATCCTTCCCGGACCTCGTCGGGGTAATCGGACGCCGGACACCTCATGAACCCAATCGCGCACGATAGTTTTCGCCGATATCACTGCTACCACCGCTCTGGCCGACAGCGGGTCGGTGCTCGCCCAGCCATGCTGCAATTGCCGTTGCAAGCACGATTCCGCTCTTATTGCACACCGAGCCGGCCGAGCCGACTCGGCTGCGCACCAATCTGTCCATTTACCCATCCCCAACTGATCGCGGATCGCGCACGTCTGCGGCGCCCTCAATCCCCATAACCGCTTGACCTCCCGGCCCGCGGCTTCGTTCAACCCGGCTTGAGCTGCGTCGCGCTCGTGCCTGGGTCGCGCATCCTCAAGCGCGACCCAGCTCAACCCTAAAGATTCCAGAGCATCGTGATCACCATTTCCAGCCGATCGTGATCGCTATTTCCAGCGATCATGATCGGGGCAACCAGGAGGCGCATACCGCTGACAGTCTGTAACCCGGGTAGCTTGGTCTTTTGCCTAAACCGCAGAGGATCGAGATGCCGACCGAGAGACTGTCCATGCGCCACATTCGTGAAGTTCTACGCCTGCATTACAGCGTCGGCATGTCGCAACGCGCCATTGCCCGCAGCCTTGGCTTGGCCCCGGGCACGGTCAGCAAGTACCTCAACCGAACCCGCCGCGCCGGCCTGGCCTGGCCGTTGCCTCCGGAGCTGGATGACGATGTCCGGCTCGAGAACCGCCTGTATCCGCCACCATCCGATCGGCCCAGCGACGAGCGTCCGCAGCCGGATTGGGCACTCGTGCATCGCGAGCTGCGGCGCCCGAACGTTACGCTGATGCTGTTGTGGGAGGAGTATTGCGACGCAAGTGCCGACAGCTTCAGCTATTCGTGGTTCTGCGAGCGTTACAAGGAATGGGCCGGCCGCCTCAAGCCGACCCTGCGCCAGGTCCATGTCGCTGGCGAGAAGCTGTTCGTCGACTATTCCGGACACACCATGGAGGTGGTTGACGGGCTCACCGGCGAGGTGCGCAGCACGCAGATCTTCGTCGCCGTGCTCGGCGCCTCGAACTACACCTACGCCGAGGCCAGCCTCAGCCAGAGCCTGCCGGACTGGATCGCCTCCCACGTTCGTGGCCTTTGCCTATTTCGGCGGCGTGGCGCGACAGACGGTGAGCGACAATCTCAAGGCTGGCATCATCAGGGCCTGCTTTCACGAGCCGATGGTCAACCGGACCTATGCCGATCTCGCCCGCCATTACCGCACCGCCATCGTTCCGGCGCGGCCATATCGGCCGCGCGACAGAGCCAAGGTCGAGGTCGGGGTCCAAATCGTCGGGCGATGGATTCTGGCGCGTCTGCGCAACCGCCGCTTCTTCTCGCTCGCCGCCCTTAACGAGACAATCCATAGCCTCCTTATCGAACTGAACCGTCGACCTCTCCGGAGCTGGGGGCGAAGTCGGCGCGAGCTGTTCGAGGAGCTTGATCGTCCGGCGCTTACTGCCTTGCCGGATGAACCGTACCAGTATGCCGAGTGGAAGCGCTGCCGGGTCAACCTCGATTATCACGTCGAGATCACCAAGCATTACTACAGCGTTCCTCACAACCTCGTGCATCGGGAGCTCGAGGTTCGCATCACCCAAAAAACCGTCGAGGTCTTCCTCCGTGGCAAGCGCGTGGCCTCGCATCTGCGCAGCACCTTGCCGCATCGCCCGACCACGATTTCCGAGCATATGCCGAGCTCGCATCGCCGCTATCGGGACTGGACCCATGAGCGTATTCGTTCGGAAGCCGCTAAGGTCGGTCCCGACGACGACACTCTCATTGATGTCATCCTGCGGTCGCGGCCGCATCCGGAACAGGGCTTCCGCTCAGCCATCGGCATTCTCGGACTGGTCAAGCGCTATGGCCAGGAGCGCGTCGACGCCGCCTGTGCCCGTGCCCTTCTGCTCAACGCCCGTTCGTACAAATCGGTCGCTGCCATCCGCAAGAACGGCACCGACAGAACCGCTCCGCCCGCCGAGGAGGCGCCCATCCTCTTCCACGCCAACATTCGTGGCCGCAGTTACTACAATTGATCAGGAGAGACCAGCATGCTCATTCACCCCACCGTCGATCGCTTGCGCGCCCTCGGCCTCGCCGCCATGGCCGATACCCTCGCCGAACTGCAGAACAATCCCGAGGCGGCCGGAATGCCGCACGCCGATTGGCTCGGCCTCCTCGTCGATCGCGAGGTCACCGCCCGTGACAACCGCCGCCTCACGCGCCGCTTGACCAGTGCTAAACTCCGTCAAGCCGCCGCCATCGAGAACGTCGACTATCGCACCGCCCGCGGCCTTGTTCGCTCTTCCAAACCCTCGCCACCTGCCAATGGATCCGTGATGCCAACCATCTGGTCATCGTCGGCCCAACCGGCACCGGCAAGTCCTGGCTTGCGTGTGCGCTCGGCAACAAGGCCTGCCGCAACGGCTTCTCCGTGCTCTACAAGCGGGCATCCCGCCTGTTCGCCGATCTCGCCCAGGCGCGCGGCGAAGGCCGTCTGGCGCGCCTGATCACCGCGCTCGAGCGCGTCAATCTCCTCATCCTTGATGGTGTGGACGGCCTCACCTCAACGGCATCATAGTGCCAAGGCGTGGTCGCCAGAGCGCCACAAAGAAGGGAGACCGTCCGCTATGAAATTTATCAGAATAGGCGTTGATCTCGCCAAAAACTATTTTCAGGTTCACGCGCTATCTAGCGAGGATGCACCAGCCGTAAAGCGCAAGCTGACGCGCCGGACAATGCGCGAGTTTTTCTCGAAGATCGAGCCCTGCCGCGTTGGCATGGAAGCTTGCGGCTCAGCGCACTATTGGGCGCGCGAATTGAAGGCCATGGGGCATGATGTGTCACTGATGCCGCCAGCCTACACAAAGCCCTATGTCAAGCGAGGTAAGAACGATGCCGTGGATGCGGAGGCCACCTCTGAAGCAGTCTCGCGACCTGCAATGCGTTTTGTGCCGGTCAAGAGCGCTGATCAGCAAGCGACCCTGATGCTGCACAAGGCGCGCGAGCTGCTCGTCAAACAGCGAACGATGAGCGTAAACGCTCTACGCGGCCACCTAGCCGAATTCGGACTTGTCGTCGCCAAGGGCACCGGCCGCGTCAACGAGCTTTTAGGCCTTGCAGAAGGCGACACGACTCTTCCGGACGCCGCTGTCATGGCTGCAAAGGTTCTCGGTCAGCAAATTGATGCGCTCGGAAGCGCGCTCGATGATCTAGAGAGGGAGATCGCCAAGGCCCACGCGCGAAGCGAGACGAGCCGTTCGCTCGGCGAAATTCCCGGCATTGGCAAGCTTGTTGTCTCGGTAATTGCAGCCAGTGTACCGGACCCAAGCGTATTCAATTCGGGGCGGGATTTTGCTGCCTGGCTGCGGCTGACGCCACGGCAAATTTCGAGTGGGGGTAAACCGACTCTCGGAAGCATCACCAAGGCGGGTAATCGATATATAAGGAAGCTACTGGTTCTCGGAGCAACATCGCTTCTAAACGTTGTGGAAAAAGCCGCGGCGGCTTGCGCGACTGGATTGTCGGGCTGTTGGCGAAAAAGCCGGCGCGGCTTGTGACCGTTGCCCTTGCCAACAAGCTGGCTCGGATCATCTGGGCAATGATGAGAACCGGAGAATGCTTTCGCACCGAGATGTTCGCGAAATCCTGAGCGTCAGTTTCGCCAGCCGCGTCCAAATCAAAGAGTTCTAAGCTTGGTAAGTGCAAGAAAGGCATGACGAAAGACAACGGTCGCCACCGAAAACCAGGAAAACCCCGACCAGTCGTGTGAGCTCCAAAGCTCGCATCCTTGATGTGACCCCTTGGTTGTCGGACTTCATCAGGGCCCGCGGAGATATGATCCACGCTAAAGGCCGGACATACGATCGCAGCCGTCCAAGTCGTTCGAAGTGCCAAATTGTGCTTGCCATCAGAGGCCGTCCACATATGACGACTGGGGACCCGAACCGCTCACCGCCGACCAGCGCCGTGATCTGCTTGAGATCGTCGACGATCGCTACGACAAGGGATCCTTGTTGATCACAAGTCAGGTCCCCGGGTCGCAATGGCACGACGTCATTGCCGATCCCACCCTGGGCGATGCGATATTGGACCGCATCATTCACTATGCGCACCGCCTCGAGCTCAAAGGCGACAGTCTGCGGCGTCAGGCTGGCGAAAAGAAAAAGCCGTGAGTACCTCGCGCACGATCGCTCCGCCGGTCCACAAGCCCCTCCCGTGCGCGTCGCTCCGTCGCTCGTGGGGGCACTCCGCGCCGCGCACGGCCCCTCCCATGGACCGTCGGAACGATCTCCAAGCCAGCCCGCCAGCCTTGACCAGGAGGCCATTTCCAGCACGCATAAACCCGTCAGCCGTGTTCGTCTCCGAACCTGATCACGATCACTGGAATCCGTGATCACCATCGCCTAGAACACCTGATCACCATCCCTGGAATGCGCATGCCAGGCAGGAAGGTGACTCTTATCGCCGCGTTGAGTGATCACTGGGGATCGCCGGCGGCGACGGACGGACGAGCGAGAAGAAGGCCCGGATCGCGGCAGAGAGCTTTGAGGAGGGGGCGAACATCTCCGAGGTGGCGCGGCGCGATGGCGTTTCTCGCGGACTGCTCACGGTGTGGCGACGCCAGGTAGCGGCGGCGCTGGCCGGCAAAGCCCAGAATTTCGTGCCTATCCAAATTGGCGCCGAGAGCGATGGCGGGAGGGTTGGCAAGTCCGAGTGTATTTCGCCGGTACAGACGAAGCCCGTGGAGATTGCCACGCCGCCGGCCAAGGTCTGTGGAGTGGTCGAGATCGAGGTGAACGGGGCGCGCATCCGGGGCGAGCCGGGGGTGGAACTGGCGACTCTTGTTCGCCAGGGCGATCGCCACCAGCATGCGTGGCTTCCTGACGAGAATCTGCGCAAGCCATGAGCCTTTGGGGATCGACTTGCGCCCCAGCCAGTTCGCTCGCGACATAGCCCCCACGATAAGTAATTGGCGAATGTCCGCCTGTCCCTCTCTCGAAACGCGCCCAAGCCTTTCCTTTCCTCCGGAGGAATGTTGCCGCGGGACTAAGCCGAGCCAAGCTGCGAAGTCTCGACCACATTTGAAAGTTGTCATGTCGGGCGCGAAAGCCTCGATCGCCAGCGCGGTCAGCGGACCGACTCCTGGCATTGTTTGCAGCCGGCGCGCCGCTCGAGTCCGCGCCGCCAACTTCTTGAGTTGCTCTGTCTTGGCATTCCGTCTTCTGGGTAATTTGATCAATGAGACTCCAGCATTCCTCCCGAACTAGTTCCGGCAGATCGACGTTCGGCTCCTTGAGGATTGCGGCAATGCGTTTAAGTTGTTCGATGCCTTATGGGACGGCATGACCAAATTCGTAAACAGCAGCACGTAATGCGTTGACTCAATCAGTATGCTGACGAACAAGCCGCTGCCGACTCCGAAACAACATTGCTCTGGCCTGCTGCTCTTCCGATTTCGGCTCGACGAAGCGCATCTCTGGGCGCTGTGCAGCGATTACTATTGCTTCGGCATCAGCCGCGTCGTTTTTTTGGCGCTTCACGAAAGGCTTCACGTATTGCGGCGCGATCAGTCTAACTTCATGGCCGAGCTTAACCATCTCTCGTGCCCAATAGTGAGCGCTGCCGCAAGCTTCCATCACCACCATTGCCGTTAAGTGCTCCGCCATGAACTTCCTGAACTGTGGCCGAGACAGCTTCTTTCGAAACTTGAGATGCCCAGTTGTTGATGCGCCGTGGAGCTGGAAGACATTCTTCGCCAGATCTACCCGGATTATAGCGCGACAATCAGGGGTTCTTCCGCACATTTGGTGCAGGGTGTGGGATTCACGGACAGTGCGAATAAGGGGATAAGGTTGGAATCGCAGTCGACGCCGTGATTCGCCTTGCTCCAAGCCTTCCGCTCGCTGATTTCCCCCGAGCTTTTGATTGTCCAGATACTTCCCCAAACTGACAGGGTGGTACTCGTGACTCGACCGAAGGCAGCGGTCGTGCTCTGTCCCTGTTGCAGCTACCAAACTCGTCAGGTCCACAGCCACTACACGCGACTGTTAGCCGATCTGCCATGGCAGGGTCAGGTGGTCGAAATCCGTCTTCAGGCGCGACGGTTTCGATGCGCGAACCCCGGATGCCTGCGCCGAATATTTACCGAGCGACTACCGACGACAGTACGGCCGAGAGCGAGACGAACAATCCGTCTCGGCGAGAGCCAATTGGCGATCGGCTTTGCTGTGGGCGGAGAGCCCGGCTCGCGCCTGTCGCACAAACTCGCCATGCCGGTTAGCGGCGATACCTTGCTGCGGATGGTTCACTCGGCCCCCTTTACCGGATTTTGCTGCTCCGACTGTCGTCGGCATCGACGATTGGGCTTGGCGTCGTGGCCAAGGATATGGAACGATTATCTGCGATCTGGAGCGCAATTGCGTGCTTGATCTGCTTCCGGATCGCAACGCCGACAGTGTTGCTCGCTGGCTGAAGAGCTGGCCGGGGATCAAGATTTCGGCCCGCGATCGTGCGGGTCTTTATGCTGACGGCGCACGCTGTGGTGCGCCCAACGCAGTTCAGGTCGCGGACCGATGGCACTTACTTAATAGCTTAGGGGACGCCTTGCGTCATGCGGTCGGTCGCCATCGTCACAATCTAGAGCATTTTCCACATGATGTGGATCATCTGGTGTATCCAGCATGCCTAAAGTAGTTGGCACACATCTGCGGCGCAAACGACTTGACGAGTTTGCCGATGAGTTTGAGCAGGGCTTGGACCGTGCGGGTGGCGCCTTTGCGCAGCGCAGCTTTCAACCGGGAGAAGGCCTGTTCGGTCGGGCGAGTAGGCCGGCAGATAACGCACGCGGGCGCCGACAGCCTCGATCGCCTCGCGGACACCGGCGATCTTGTGAGTGCGCAAGTTGTCCATGAAGACGATGTCGCCCTTGCGCAAGGTCGGCGCCAGGACTTGCTCGACATAAGCCAGGAACGAGGGCCCATCCATTGCACCGTCGATGACATAGGGCGCCGTGAGGCCATCGATGCGCAGCGCGGCGACAAGCGTCAGCGTCTTCCAGTGACCATGGGGCACGCCAGAGACGAGGCGCTCACCGCGAGGAGAGCGCCCATAGTGCCGGACCATCTTCGTCGTGACCGCAGTCTCGTCGATAAAGATGAGGCGCGGTGCACGCAGCTTGGGCTGCTCGGCTTTCAGCGCGGCACGCTCGGCAGCGACGTCAGGTCGATCCTGCTCGGCGGCGTGCAGTGTTTTTTTTGAAGGTGATGCTGTGACGGTCGAAGAAACGCCAGATCGAACCGATGCCGGCCTTTTGCTTTCTCTGAGAGCGCAGACGCGCGCGGATCTCCTCGAGCGTCAGGTCCGGCTCCGCGGCGATCAGCTCGATCAGCCACTGCTTGTGCTGCTCCAACGGCGAGCGGCTGTGCCCGGTGCCGGGCTTGGCCTCAACGTTTCCGGTCTTCCTCCAACGATCCATCCATCGGATCGTAGTCGAAGCGCCGAGATTGAGAATGCGCGCAGCCTCACGTGCGCTTTCGCCGGACTCAACAAGCTCAACCGCACGCACCCTGAGGTCCTTGGAGTATCCCTTCGCCATCGCATGCCCCGCATGTTGTCGCGGGCAACACCGAATCTGATTTGCGTGCCCGTGGGAATCCCCTTTGACTGTTCCGATTCACCTCAACTGGAAACCGCTCTAGCCGCAGCGGTGCAAATCATGGCCGCCGCAAAAACTCCGATCACCGGCGTGTCCGCGCCAGCGCCGGGCCTTGCACAATTACGAGCGGATAGACGAGCTGCGCGACGCGAACGTTGGGATGAAATTTGTCGCCTCCGCGCGCAAGGTTGTCCGACATCCGGCATCGGCAAACTGCTCGGTATCGACAGGCGCACTGTCCAGCGCTGGCTCGCCGCCGGCGGCGAGCCAGAGCATTCGCGTCCTCATAGACCCTCGCATCTTCTCGCGCCCTTCGAGGCATGGCTTGAAGCGCGATGAGCCTCAGGCAGCCGGGTGGGTCACAGCTTTGGCGGGAGCTTCAGCAGCAGGGTTATATCGGAAGTCGGGTGACGATAGCGCGATGGGCCGCGAACAGGCGTGAACGTGAAGCCCTTGAAGGAGCAGCACAACCGCCCCCGACCTGGAAAGCTCCTACACGTCGTCGCTGTGCTTGGTATTTGAGCCAGAATCTGGATCAGATCGATGCTGAAGCCAAGCTGTTTCTCGGACACCTGTTTGCGCAAGCGCCGGAACTCGCCACGGCAGCCGAGCTGGCGAAGCGATTTGTGTCCCTTCTCGGCGGCGGCGACATCGCCGAGCTCGATGAGTGGATCGCGCAAGCAGCCAACAGCGAGCTCAAGAGCTTCGCCAACGGCATGCGCGCGACGTCGACGCCGTCCGCGCAGCAATAACCACGTCCTGGACAACCAGTCCTGTCGAAGGCCAGATCAGCAGGATCAAAGCCATCAAACGACAGATGTATGGTCGCGCAAGTTACCCGTTACTGCGTCGACGCGTGCTTCTGGCCGCCTGAAATCGACCGACCTTCCGTTGCTCTCGATGCACCAAATGTGCGGAAGAACCCAATCAGGATGAGAGCGGAGTCTCACCTTGATCGCCGCCGCGCACCGGATCGTGCCCCGGGGCGTGGTGTAGCTGATTGCGGTTGGACCGCGTTCGCCGGCAGGGGCCGGATCGGTCAGCTGGCGATTGCCGGGAAGCTGACGGCGGGATCATCGCCCAAAGGCGTGATGGTTTCCAGCGTCATGTAGCGACCGCGCTGGACGGCCTACTCGTCGTTCTGCTCGAGCAGGATTGCGCCGACCAAGCGTGTGATGGCGTCCTCATTTGGGAAGATGCCGACCACTTCGGTTCGCTGCTTGATCTCGCCATTGACGCGCTCGAGCGGATTGGTCGAGTGCAGCTTGGCCCGATGCGCAGCAGGGAAGCTCATATAGGCCAGCACGTCGGTCTCGGCCTCATCCAGGAAGACCGCGAGTTTCGGCAATTTGGGACGCAGTTGGTCGGCAATGCGCCGCCACTGCGCCCGCGCCGCCTCAGCATCGTCCTGGGCAAAAGCGGTGGCAATGAAGGCGGAGACGACGCGTCGCCCGCTCTTGCCGGCGTGCGCCAGCGCGTTGCGCATGAAGTGCACGCGGCAGCGCTGCCAGCTGGCGTTGAGAACCTTTCCGACAGTGGCCTTGATCCCCTCATGGGCGTCGGAGACGACCAGCTTGACGCCGCGCAGGCCGCGCCGGGCGAGCTTGCGCAGGAATGCGGTCCAGAACGTCTCGGCCTCGGACGGACCGATGTCCATGCCGAGAACCTCGCGCTGGCCGTCGCTGTTGACCCCGACCGCGATGATCACCGCGACCGATACGATGCGCCCGTTCTGGCGCACCTTCACATAGGTGGCGTCGATCCACAGGTAGGGCCAGTCGCCCTCGATCGGCCGGTTTAGAAAGGCCTTCACCTTGTCGTCGATCTCGGTACACAGCCGCGACACTTGGCTCTTTGAGATGCCGCTCATGCCCATGGCCTGCACCAGGTCGTCGACCGAGCGGGTGGAGACGCCCTGCACATAGGCCTCCTGCACCACTGCCGTGAGGGCCTTCTCCGCCATCCGCCGCGGTTCGAGGAAGCCCGGGAAGTAGGATCCTTTGCGAAGCTTGGGGATGCGCAGCTCGACCGTGCCGGCGCGGGTCTCCCAGGTCCGGTCGCGGTAGCCATTGCGTTGGGCCAGCCGCTCCTGGCTCTTCTCCCCGTAGGCTGCCCCCGTCAGTCCCTCGACCTCGAGCTCCATCAGCCGGTGGGCGGCAAAGCCGATCATATCGCGCAAAAGATCGGCATCAGGGGTCTTCTCCACGAGTGCACGCAGGTTCATCATGTCGTCGGTCATCGGTGGTTCCTCGAATCAGGTTGGTGTCGCAACCCAAACCTTACCGACGAATCATCGGTGACCACCCGCAAAGCCGCTCGCTCGCTACGGCGCTATTGGGGAGCGCGCGTCGCGAGCGGCTTTGCTAACCAGCTACATAGTCGTCCGTTAACAAGCGGGGTCGAGGGCGACTGGGGTTGCGAAGGCGGGCCAAAGAGCGATCAGGATGAAGCGCAAGAGCTTCCTGAGCCAGGCGAGGATGCGGCGGAAGTTATGGCCCATGGCTGAGAGGACGACGTTGGCGGCGTCTCCTGGGCGGCCCTTGAGGTAGCGGCGGCCGAGGTGACCTTCGGCCTTCAGGTGTCCGATGATGGGCTCGATGGCGGAGCGGCGGCGCAGCTCGCGCTTGATGACACCGAAGACGCCGCGCTTCTGGCCGGAGATGAAGACGCGACGGGGATCTTGCGCGTCGTGGCCGCGGTATCCCTTGTCGACATAGGCGCGCTCGATCGCACAGCCGGTGAGTGTCTCGGTGCGGTCGATGGCGTCCCGCAAGGTGTGACCGTCGTAGGGGTTATCGGGCAGCGCCTTGGCGTGCAGCACGAACAGGCCCCCAGGAGCACGGCGGTTGTTGGTGACGATGGAGGCCTTCACCCCGAACTCGTAAGGAGCGCTAGCCTTACCCTTGCCGATGCACTCCACCTCCGGAGCATGGAAGGAATACAGCTTCCAGCCGCGCTGGCGCTGCTGCTGCGAACGGATCTGCGTGGCCCGGCTGAGCGGCAGTGCGAACGCGTTCTCGAGCGCTTCCTGCCCTTCGATCTTGCGGCGGATGTCGCGGATGATCCGGCCCAGTCGGCTACGCAGGATGCGCAACTGCCGCTGATGCCGCTTGAATTGCTTGGCATGGGCGTAGCGGGAAGCCATCATTGCCGCGGTCTTGGCAATGCGAAGATAGGATTGTCGCAGCTTGACCCCGTGCTTCCTCGCCAGGCGGTTGAGCCCCTTGATCGCCGCGTGCAGCAGCTTGGCATCGGTCGGGAAGGTGATGGCCTTCGGCTGCACGGTGGTATCGACCGTGACCCGCTTGAGGTCTTGGCTGCGTAACGCGCCGGTCTCGTGCGCCACCCGCAAACTCTCGGCCAGCAACAGTTCCAGCTTGTCGCCGAGCCGCTTGCGCCAGTGGCTCAGGTCCGAGCGCTCGTGCGGGAACGCGTGCTGAAAGAACTCTTCGCCGGTGAAGTATTGGAAATACGGGTCGTGGACCCAGCGCTCGCACAGCCCCTCATCGGACAGGCCGTAAATGTGCTTGAGCAACAGCAGCCCGATCATGAAGCGGGTCGCGATGCCCGGCCGACCGTTCTCGCTATAGAGCGGCGCGATCTCGCCGTCGATCCAGTCCCAATCGACCTTGCCGGCGAGTTGAACCAGCTCGTGCTTCATATTGATGATTTGGTCCAGCCTGGCCCGGAACAGATCGCCCGATCCCGTCGTCCTGTGCTTCTTCGGTCGCATCGCCACCTCCGATGCGCCGACGGAATCATGACTGGCGATTCGACGGAATCCTGAAAATGAAATTGCAAGGTTCCGATGCCCGAAGCTTCAAAATCCTGCAATCGCAAAACAGTCCGCAACGACAAATGCGATTCTAGCTCAATTGCTTAGCCGATCTTCACGGACGACTACATACACCACTATGTGGGACACGACCGACGACCGGGAAGAGTCTTGGTGAAGTCCTCAGCACCCAGTTTCCTGAAGATCACGTTCTTCAGCAGGAACGCAGCCGCGATACCCTGCTTGGTATAGTCCGAAAGATTGTAGGCGATCTTGGGACGCGGCAAACCGAGAAGGTCCTGAACCTCGCCCGCAGCACGGTCTACTATGAACCTCGGCCAGTTTCGGCCGAGGACTGTGTTGCGGCGTGGGGTCTCAACCATGATCGCGTGGGGATCCCATCGTTTCAATTCAATGAAATCAATGGCCTGAAGGGGACCGACGACGCCGATGGGGGGCATTTTTCGATCAGCATTCACAGCCTACGCCGCGTTCGAGTTCCCGAGGTGCGGGCGCCACCGGAAGCCGCTACCTTTCCGCTGTCGACGGATACGACGCCGATCATCCCGCTCGAGGCGAAGAGACTGTTCGGCCCGATCCCTCGGGGCGATATCGACAATCAACCTTGTGAGCGGCGAGGTCATGGTGCCGCTCCCATGACATTGGCCGGTGTCCGGTCCGCGCCCCCTTCGCCGCAAAGGTGGGCACGCAGCGCGGCCACACATTGATCTGCGTTCTTGTTGTCACGTTTTTGACCGGGGACGATCGTGAGATCGGCAAGTTGATAGAACGGCGAGCGCTCGCTGATCAGCTGCGTGATCTTGTCCTTCCGGTCTTCGGTCTGCAACAGCGGGCGGGCGGTGTCACGACTAAGGCGTTTCCTGATCTCACCTTCGTCGGTGTTGAGCCAGATCGAGACACCCTTCTCCGCGACGCGGTGCCGCGTCTCCTCACGCATGAACGCGCCGCCACCGGTGGCCAGCACCACCGGCCCCCGCTCGAGAAACTGTGCGATTGACCTCGCCTCGAGGTCCCTGAAATACTGCTCCCCTTTGGTTGCAAAAATCTCCGTGATCGACATGCGAGTCATCGCCTCAATCTTTTTGTCGGTGTCGATGAAAGGCAGCCCTAGTCTTCGCGCAAGATGTGGGCCGATAGTGGATTTGCCGGAGCTGGGCATGCCGACGAGCACGATCGGCCGGCCGTCGAGGGCAGCGACAACTTCCTTTGCAGTCGGTGATCGCTCGGGCGTCGCGGTCTGTTGGGCAGATCGCAACCCGAGGGTTGCGCCGACGCCAGCTGTCCGCGCCCCTTCGATCGAAAAGTGGGGAATGTTTCTGACACCCTCCGGTATCGCAACTTCTTTGCAGACCTCGCGCACGCGCTGGGTGAGCTGCTCCATCTTACGGGGATCCGGTGCATCGCCTCTGCGCCGTCGCTGGAGTTCCTTGTACGTGTCGTGATTGGCAATTTTGGCCTTGTAGCTGCCCGGCGTATGGAACTCCGCCTCGAATCGGTAGCCATCCGGCGTGGCGAGCACAGTCTTCATGCCGACAAACGTCGGAGCGCTCATCCTGAACCAGTTGGTTGTGCTGATTTCGGCGTAGCCTTGCTCCTCAAACGCCAGAATGCCTTTCGTGAAGGCACGTGCAAAATCCTTGTCGGGCACTTCGAAGACATGGCGCACGGCGCTGCTGATCAGCAGTGAGGCGCCTTCGGGGGCATCATTCACCTCCATGAGTTGGTCTCTGAGGGAGCTTTCCGATCTTAACCGACGGTCGAGATGGGGCATCTTCACATCGATGCCCAACAGCTCAAGGTCCTTGGCAACCTGACGTGCTGCTACAGTGATCTCCTTCTCTTCGGCTGCGGCGCGCGCGACCTCGATTTGGGCGCGCTCTGAAGCCTGCTCGCGAGTTAGCGTCAACGTGATGGCAGAAGCCTCGGCAGGCTGTCGGCCAAAGCCAGGCAGAATCCCTTTCTCCGCAGCAAGATGAATAGAGGCCTCCATGATTGAAGCTGCCAATGTGGGATTGTCCTTCAGATCCTCCAGGGTCGTGTCGACATTGAACCGTCCGTGGTTGAGGGTCGCCGCCATGCTCTTGACATAGGGCACGGACTTCAGGCCTGGCGTCTGCTGCAGGAGCCCCTGGAGCCATTCGCTTTTCTTCATGAAGAGCTGGACACTCGTGTCGGACTTGAAGGCGTCCGTTCCGACCTTGATCCCGAGGCTCAGAAGATTGCTCGCGCTTTGCACGAGGTCATCGGCAATGTACCCATCCGGCCGCGGAGTGATGCGCGGAGGATAGTGGTCGAGCAAGGACTGGATGCGGTCGCGTGGGTGAGCGGCTGCCGGATAAGTCTCCGCCAGGCTTGGGAAAAGCTCCGCAAGCGCTGGGCTCACAGTCAGTTTAGTGTCGCTCACGCTTTCGGATGTTTCGGGCAGCATCTGCTCAGCTGTGCTCGCTGCCCACGCCTCGAGGTCGTTGACGAGCAACTCGGCAATTTCGTGGGCGACTGCATGGTCTGCAAGCTTGATCTCGGGCCTCGCTCTATCGAGCATGTGCTCGACATCCTGGGCGCTCACCTGCTCCTTGGTCAGCAATTGACGGATGTCGCGCTGAAGTTCGTGATGAAACCCCTCGTAAGTTCCAAAAACCGCGCGCTCAGCAAACCAACGCCGTGCTTGATGGGATTGCGCCAGAAAGCTCCGCTGCAGGCCGCTATAAATTTCCAACGCGTTCCGCGTCGCCGCGAGGATCTGGCTGGCACGACTGAATTGGTAATTGTTGCCCTCGATCGCCGGGGTATACGACTTCGGCGGCTTGAGCGAGCGAACTCCGCGAGCTTGTTCCTTCTCATCGAACTGGCGAACATGCTCATACAGCTGCGGCCGATCGCCGATGATAACGACGGTATCCCCGTCGAAGTCGCCGTCGAGCTTTTTCTGCTCGCCGGTCGGGACTGCAACCAACGACCCCGGAGCGAACACTTCGGTCGCCTGCAGGATACCCACACAGTCGACCGGCGTGTCTACGTTTGCACGGTCTTTGCGCTCGGTCCAGCTCGAATGGCACTTGACGTCTTCGGCCGACATCACCAGCCCGCGGTCCGCGTAGTTGGCCGGCCACATCCCATCCGGCACCACGATCAGAATGCCTTTGGCAAAGAAGCTCGGGTCGTGGGCCGCCAGCTCCTCCTGCGACTTCTGGGCGACACTGAAACTGTATTGCATGGCCACGCATCTATCGAGGAATGCCGCAGTCGGATCCCCGTCAGCTGCCGACCTGACTCGCTCGGCGGCGAGTGGGCGAAGGTTAGGCTTGTCATAGGGAGATCGCCCGATCAGCACGCCCCCCGTTCCCGTTAACGTCTCACTCTTGCACTTCGGCACATGGAGGTAATCATCACTGGACGGGACGGCAACGCCACCGGGAGCATCGATGTGGCCTGCCGTCACCATGCGAAACAGCTGCTCGCCTATCAGGCTTTCCCCTCCTCTGCTGTCCAGCCAGCTCTTGGCCTTTTCGCGAGCCTCGTCGGCCACCTGCTCACTGCGCGGATAATGTTGCAACGCCGAGGCAGGAACGGACGATCTCCTTCCCTCACCATAGGCCGGCATTCGATCGGGGCCTTCCTGGGGGCCGGCCCGGCGAATAGCGAGCATACGTTCGGCGAGCGAGGCCTTGATAAAGCCACAGCCATCATGCGGTCGCAAAGCAATCGGGCCTTCCGGTCCAGTCAATTTGAACGGATGCTCCTCGTTGGTAGGGCGGTCTGGCGTCAGCAACAGCTTGAAGGCGCCCTCCAGCGCGTAATCGTGAGGGCCCAGATCCTTGATTGCGGGTGGCGCCGCAAACCCCCTGCGCTGAGTGTACCAATAGGCTTCCTTGAACGGGGCCCAGGCCCGCAACAGCTTCTCGAATGACGTCCCCGGCGCGGTTTCGGCATAGGGAATGGCGAGCAGTTTTCCCCCCGAAGACGGTGCTGCCGGTCCGCCTGGAGTATGGGCGGCGATTTCGAGCACGGTCGGTCTTGGTGCTTTCAACTTGCTGCCGCCGAACAGGTCCATGCGGTACGGCACCCCCTTGTAGGTGAGCGTGCGCGCCAGCATGAGGGCGCTCGGCTTTGCCGGCAGCTGGACGGCGACCACCTCGATCGCGCCTGAGGTCAGCCGATGAAAAACCGAGTATCGTGTCTCGGACTCTGTGGCCAGTGGCCGTCCTTGCATGTCCACCACCGGCAACCGCATCAGACCCGCTTCGCCCTGTGGGGGCCTCGGCTCGTGATCCATGGCTCGCAATACCTCGTGGACATCGAATGTGGACGCAGGATATTTGTCCCGGATCGTTGCCGCGTTTTGCTCGACGAATGTGTCGAGCGCATCGACCGGGCTCTCCGCCTCGATCTGTGCGATCAGGTTCCAGCTCATGTTGGAAAGATCGCCCTGGATGAGGTCGCGCGTGCCGGCCAGGATCTCTTTGGTACCGTGCCGCAGCTCTTGCTGCCTCTTCCGCAAATCGGCCTTCTTGCCCTCGATAACCGGTCGCTTGAACATGTTCGCCAGGACTGCACGAGCCTTGAGCATCTGATAGATCGAGAGGGCAGGATTGCGACTCGCGCGCGGCCCACGGATGCGCTCTGCCGCGCTTGTATTGAAGTGCGCCTCGATCTTTTGCTCCACGACCGGCTGGAGATCGTTCAGCAAGTGGAGAGCCACTCTGCGGTGCCAGCGCAGGTGCGGGCTGCGCGCCAGCGGCACCAGCGCGGCACAGAGATTGCCCATGGTTTCGAGGTTATTCTCAGCGGCAAAACCAGGGGCACGATGCAATTCGTTGAGCCGATCCAACCCGGTCGAGGCGAGCGAGCCAAGATCTTCGAATAGTCGAGCCTTCGCCAAGGCCTTGAAAATGCTGGCGATGGTCCGAACATCGCTCTGCTCCAGCCGATCATTGTCGTAGTGAAGGTGATGGGCCAGCTGATGCAAGCGATCCTTCAGCAGAGCGGTCTCTGTGATCTCGCCCGCCTCCTCTCCTCTCACGATACTTCGCCCCAGGGCATTGGCGATCATGCCGAACTGAGGCGTCGTGAAGGTACCGAAGCGTTGGCCTGCGCGGCCTAGTCCGCGTGCGACATCCACCAGCGCCCGGTGACACGCTGCGTCGTCGGGCCACTTGCTGAAGCCATTTATCAGATGTGCCATTTGCTGCGGCGTGAAATCGGAGAGCGCGCGGCGACCGACCTCACCCGCGATCACGGCCGCGGCTTGGCAAGTGTCCGGGTCTTCCGACCACTTGCTGAATCCGTTCACCAGATTCGCCAGCGCCTGCTGAGTAAAATGGGAGAGTTGATCGCCACGGCGACGGACCTCGCGAGCGATTGCGACCGTCGCTTGGCCCGTGAATGCTTCTTCGGGCCATTTGCTGAAACCGTTCGCCAGGTTCGCCAGCGCCTGCGGGTCAAAACGCAAGAGCTGGGACGGCACCTGACCTGCGATTGCGACGGCAGCCTCGCGACAGCCCACCGCGTCCGGCCATTTGCTGAAGCCGTTCACCAGCTTCGCCAGCTCCTGCGGGTTAAAACGCAAGAGCTGGGACGGCACCTGACCTGCGATTGCGACGGCAGCCTCGCGACAGCCCGCCGCGTCCGGCCATTTGCTGAAACCGTTCACCAGGTTCGCCAGGTGCTGCGGGGCAAAACGCAAGAGCTGGGATGGCACCTGACCCGCGATTGCGACGGCAGCCTCGCGACACTCCACCGCGTCCGGCCATTTGCTGAAACCGTTCACTAGGTTCGTCAGGTGCTGCGGGACAAAACGCAAGAGCTTGGCCGGCACCCTACCTGCGATTGCGACGGCAGCCTCGCGACAGCCCACCACGTCCGGCCATTTGCTGAAACCGTTCACCAGATTCGCCAGCGCCTGCGGATCAAAACGCAAGAGCTGGGACGGCACCTGACCTGCGATTGCGACGGCAGCCTCGCGACAGCCCGCGGCGTCCGGCCATTTGCTGAAACTGTTCACCAGGTTCGCCAGCGCCTGCGGGTCAAAACGCAAGAGCTGGGACGGCACCTGACCTGCGATTGCGACGGCAGCCTCGCGACAGCCCGCCGCGTCCGGCCATTTGCTGAAACCGTTCACCAGATTCGCCAGCGCCTGCGGATCAAAACGCAAGAGCTGGGACGGCACCTGACCTGCGATTGCGACGGCAGCCTCGCGACAGCCCGCGGCGTCCGGCCATTTGCTGAAACTGTTCACCAGGTTCGCCAGCGCCTGCGGGGCAAAACGCGAGAGCTGCGACGGCACCTCACCGGCGATTGCGACGGCAGCCTCGCGACAGCCCGCCGCGTCCGGCCATTTGCTGAAACCGTTCACCAGGTTCGCAAGGTGCTGCAGGTCAAAACGCAAGAGCTTGGCCGGCACCTCACCGGCAATTGCGACGGCAGCCTCGCGACACTCCACCGCGTCCGGCCATTTGCTGAAACCGTTCACCAGATTCGCCAGGTGCTGCGGTTCAAAACGCAAGAGCTTAGACGGCACCTCACCGGCGATTGCGACGGCAGCGTGGCGACAGCTCGCCGCGTCCGGCCATTTGCTGAAACCGTTCACGAGGTTCGCCAGTTCCTGCGGGGCAAAACGCAAGAGCTTTGACGGCACCTCACCGGCGATTGCGACGGCCGCCTCGCGACAGCCCACCGCGTCCGGCCATTTGCTGAAGCCGTTCACCAGGTTCGAAAGCGCCTGCGGAGCAAAACGCGCGAGCTGGGACGGCACCTCACCGGCGATTGCGACGGCAGCCTCGCGACAGTCCGACGCGCCCGGCCATTTGCTGAAACCGTTCACCAGGTTCGAAAGCGCCTGCGGGTCAAAACGCGAGAGCTGGGACGGCACCTCACCGGCGATGGCGACGGCAGCCTCGCGACAGCTCGCCGCCGAGGAATGTCGGCCGAACGATAATGCGAACAGAGAAAGAGCGATGGGATCAATTTGCTTCATAAGCGCCTTGTCGAGGCGCGACATCCGAACCGCTAAGGCCTGGCAAGCTCTTGTGCCGGCCTCCCCTCCAGCTTCCCGGCTCACCACATTGCATGTCGTGGCGTACCCCCACGAGAACCGGATATTTTCCTCCAACTGCGGCACAAATCGAGCATCGAAACGGGCAGCTGCGGTTTGCAGAAAGTCTGATAGATCCTGCCTTCCCAGCTGCTTGCTGTAACGTACAACTGCGCGTGAGAAAACGCTGATGTCGCGAGCGCTGGCGATTTCCCTCAAGGCGGCATTTAGTTCATCCGAACGTCTAGAATGCCTTTCCGGTATTCCAACTTGGACGTTCTGCAGGGCAGCATTGTCGACATGCGACCTTCCGGTTCGGCCGCTTCGGTCAGAGATGGATTGGCCATACGGCGCCAGCCTGCCTGTTTGCGGGCGGTCAGTGGTCCGATCGGCGCGTTGCCGGTCACCATCCGAAGCCGATGGAGTAATTTCCAGATTGGCTGCGCCACGATAAGTTCCACGGGCTCGCTCCGAGCTCCCAGGCTGGAATGGTTGCGCAGGCGCATCGGCGACGTACCACCTTCCTGGTCTGCCACTTCCCTCAGACACGGACTGCGTATCCAGTGGGGGTCTGCTCGCGTGCGAGCTTTCAGCCTCTCGATCGTCGCGCCAGAGCTCCTCGCCACTTTGACGCGAGAAACCCTCATCTCGCCTTGGTCTCCCATGGTACGTTCCATAAGGCCGTTGCAGGCCCGGGGTTTGGACATTCTGGATGCGTCCCCCTTCTGGTCCACCCCCCCCGTGCGACGGGAGAGGGCGTCCTAGCGAGCTTTCCGCCTCTGGATCGTCATGCCGCAGTTCCCCATCAGTTCGCGACGAGCCGGATTCCGGCAAGGAGCGCAAACGACGACGACTTCCACCGATTGCGCCCTGCAGCGCGGCCCCAAGGAGCCGATGTGCGCCGGCGGAGGGAGCGGCAAATCGGCCTGCACCGCTGTCGCGCTGCATGCTGCGAGAATCCGAAGGACCTGAATCCTCAAGCTCGGAACGCATCCGATCCACAATGGAACTGAACGATCGCCCCTCTTCACCAGGAACACAAGCCGGTCCAGCGCTCGAACCGTCAGCGCCTCGACCTTCAGCGGCACCAAATTCCGAAATGGGCGACTTGTCGTCCTCGTCAATGCGTCTCATTATCTTTATCCAATGTACCTGGATGCCCTGCCCTGACGAGTGCGACAGCCACTTGTCGGCTCGACCGCTATCCTCGTGGTCTGATGACTACCGAATGGGTTCGCCGAATCAGCGACCGCCAAACACGCGAAGCTCTTTGAATTGCATGCTCCCCTTTAGGCACAAGAGACTTCGAGCTCGCGGTGAACGCAAGCGGAGCCAAGTACGTCCCTTTTCGCTGCCCATTTGCTGACCGATCGCCGCGATTCCTGCGCCCTTCGATTGCCCATCGGCAACGCGACAGGCGTATTGAAGACTGACAATGATGTGCCCATTCCGATCACCTAGAGGCTGGCTCGCGATCAGTATCGTGTATGGTGCAGTCGAGCGACGGACAGCAAGCGCAACTCCGATTAGGGCCCGCAAACCGAAAGTAGAACATAGTACAAAAGAAAACGGTTGCTTCATTCGTCAGTGCTTTCGCGGGCACGTCTGCGCGGACTGTACAACTTGACGCAGGGTCCGATTCAAGCTCTGCGCTCTATGTCGCGTGAGTGGCACTCCTGAACTTTCGTCGCTCTTCCGTCATAGGCTTTGCGGCGACGCGCACCCGAGCCAAGCTCGACTCTGGAGGCCTCCCAATCCTTGGCGAGACGTTGGCATGGCTCAACCGCTGCCGACGTCTCGCCAAGGATTGGGAGGCTTCCGTCAACGAGCTATGCGGGAAGCTGGGTGATGACGGACTGAGATAGGCGGTCGTCCGTGAAGATCGGCTAAGCAATTGAGCTAGAATCGCATTTGTCGTTGCGGACTGTTTTGCGATTGCAGGATTTTGAAGCTTCGGGCATCGGAACCTTGCAATTTCATTTTCAGGATTCCGTCGAATCGCCAGTCATGATTCCGTCGGCGCATCGGAGGTGGCGATGCGACCGAAGAAGCACAGGACGACGGGATCGGGCGATCTGTTCCGGGCCAGGCTGGACCAAATCATCAATATGAAGCACGAGCTGGTTCAACTCGCCGGCAAGGTCGATTGGGACTGGATCGACGGCGAGATCGCGCCGCTCTATAGCGAGAACGGTCGGCCGGGCATCGCGACCCGCTTCATGATCGGGCTGCTGTTGCTCAAGCACATTTACGGCCTGTCCGATGAGGGGCTGTGCGAGCGCTGGGTCCACGACCCGTATTTCCAGTACTTCACCGGCGAAGAGTTCTTTCAGCACGCGTTCCCGCACGAGCGCTCGGACCTGAGCCACTGGCGCAAGCGGCTCGGCGACAAGCTGGAACTGTTGCTGGCCGAGAGTTTGCGGGTGGCGCACGAGACCGGCGCGTTACGCAGCCAAGACCTCAAGCGGGTCACGGTCGATACCACCGTGCAGCCGAAGGCCATCACCTTCCCGACCGATGCCAAGCTGCTGCACGCGGCGATCAAGGGGCTCAACCGCCTGGCGAGGAAGCACGGGGTCAAGCTGCGACAATCCTATCTTCGCATTGCCAAGGCCGCGGCAATGATGGCTTCCCGCTACGCCCATGCCAAGCAATTCAAGCGGCATCAGCGGCAGTTGCGCATCCTGCGTAGCCGACTGGGCCGGATCATCCGCGACATCCGCCGCAAGATCGAAGGGCAGGAAGCGCTCGAGAACGCGTTCGCACTGCCGCTCAGCCGGGCCACGCAGATCCGTTCGCAGCAGCAGCGCCAGCGCGGCTGGAAGCTGTATTCCTTCCATGCTCCGGAGGTGGAGTGCATCGGCAAGGGTAAGGCCAGCGCTCCTTACGAGTTCGGGGTGAAGGCCTCCATCGTCACCAACAACCGCCGTGCTCCTGGGGGCCTGTTCGTGCTGCACGCCAAGGCGCTGCCCGATAACCCCTACGACGGTCACACCTTGCGGGACGCCATCGACCGCACCGAGACACTCACCGGCTGTGCGATCGAGCGCGCCTATGTCGACAAGGGATACCGCGGCCACGACGCGCAAGATCCCCGTCGCGTCTTCATCTCCGGCCAGAAGCGCGGCGTCTTCGGTGTCATCAAGCGCGAGCTGCGCCGCCGCTCCGCCATCGAGCCCATCATCGGACACCTGAAGGCCGAAGGTCACCTCGGCCGCTGCTACCTCAAGGGCCGCCAGGAGACGCCGCCAACGTCGTCCTCTCAGCCATGGGCCACAACTTCCGCCGCATCCTCGCCTGGCTCAGGAAGCTCTTGCGCTTCATCCTGATCGCTCTTTGGCCCGCCTTCGCAACCCCAGTCGCCCTCGACCCCGCTTGTTAACGGACGACTATGTACGCGGCGAGTTTCTGGTCGATCTCATCAAAGGCCAGGCGGATAAGGAAGCGACTACGCGTCTGGCTGACAAGGTCGCGGCGCTGACTGGTATCGACCAAGCGGTCAGTCGTAGGCTCGCCGGTCGCTTCGAAGTCGCCGAGTTCCGCCGCGAGTTCGACCGTAAGAACCGCAAGTTGATCGGCCGGTATGATGCATCTGTGCGTGGCCTCGATCCATATCCGGAGTCCGATTTCCAACTTTCCGGCGATCCCTCTGGCGATACGCTGGTGGCGCCTCTGACCAGCGCCACTGTCGATCTCCTCACACGCAAACTAAGCTGGCGGCCGGACGGCTCCTATGAACTGGGCAACCCCAAGGTCATGGAGGCTTGGGATTTCGGCCGCAGCCCTCCGGAGTCAGTTTCGGAGCTGCGGCAAATCCTGGCAACGGACCGGAACATGAAATTGCTAGTCTAGTCGCGCACGGGCTGTTTGACCTCGCCACGCCGTATTTCGGATCACAAATCGTGCTCGATCAATTGCCGCCATCTGCCTCCACTCCGCGCATCAAACTTGTGGTCTTTCCGGGCGGCCACATGTTCTATTCACGAGACGCCTCGCGGCAAGCTTTTCGCGCGGAAGTCGAAGTGATGATGAAGTAACGCCGCCGACGGACTCGGTAACAAGCAACCTGGCGTTCGCGCAAACATCCACGATTTCTCAAAATGCGGATGGAATCCTAGCCCCGCTCCGATCATCAGACGCCTTCGTCTTCAATCAGGTATGGCTCGAGGCCAGTTTCGTGTGTGAACCAGGTATCTCTCAATGGCTTCCAACATGACCCCGTGTTGTGGAACGTAATCGCAGCGTTCCAAGCACAATGCGGCGCCCGATACCGATGGGAGCAGCTCGTCAGGCGCATGAAAAAAAGTCAACGACTTGGTGTGTCGATTGAGCCCTGGCGACCTCATCTAGAGGGCCGGAAAGATCGTGCGTGATGGTCGGTACACTGGAACTACCAGTGGCTGGTCACAGTGATTTTGACGGCTTGATATCGAGCCAGCTTAGGATCGGCAATTTTTCTGGCGGCAAAAGGAGCGGCTCGTTCAGATCATGGGAACCGCAGCGCCCAGCGAGCTGTGCAAATGTTAACGACGTGCAGGACATCGTCCCCGGCGCGATGATGAAGTAGGCGCCGCTCCCTGTATCACCTTTCGACCTCGGGAACGCGATCGTTCCCGAGGTGTTGCGTTCAGCGATCGTCGACGATGCATTTCGACCAGAAAAGATCGCTCCGAGAAAATGTCTCAAGCGTTATCTGCTTTTACGTAGCTGCGCCGGGCGCGCAAACGTTTGGTAAGGAGAAGGCAGTTCTCCTGCACTCATTTTGTTCTCGAATCCTCGAGCGGTCGAATCTTACTTGCGCATCATCGTCGACGTGATTTCAGCCGCGCAGGAACAAACCACGCATTTCGTTTTGAAGAAGAGAATACCGCTTTCCCGGACTGGGCAAAAAAGAGTTTGGCTTGGACTCGCTCGCCCGCAATTTCTCTGAGACACTTGATCGTCAGCCGATGGTGCTTGCGAGGGGAAATTCTAATGATTTGCACCGACGTCTTCGACGAAATCAACGCCTGCGCATTGCGAACGTCGTGTCGCACGATCTGCTGTTGACGCACTGGTCGTGCGTCGCGGATCGGAATTGCTGACCGCTCCGACCTTTCAAAAACATCCGAACTGACAAATTGTCAGTCGGTCATTTACCAACCCGCTGTCCCGCGCAGCGTGAATGCATCCTGCTGCCACCTCCCGTGGCGCGCGTCGTCACATCGCAACCGAATGAGGACATTCGAATGACCGCCAGCAATGATCCGATCAAGTTCGCCTATTGGGTGCCCAACGTCTCGGGCGGCTTGGTCATCAGCAAGATCGAGCAGCGAACCGGCTGGGACATCGACTACAACCGCCGCCTGGCGCAGATCGCAGAGCAGAGCGGCTTCGACTATGCGCTGAGCCAGATCCGCTTCACCGCCGGCTACGGCGCCGAGTTCCAGCACGAGCCGGTCGCCTTCAGCCACGCTTTGCTCGCCGCAACCACTAAGCTGAAGGTGATCGCGGCGCTGCTGCCCGGACCGTGGAATCCGGCGGTCGCAGCCAAGCAGATCGCGACCATCAGCCAGCTCACCGAGGGCCGCGTTGCCGTCAACATCGTCAGCGGCTGGTTCCGCGGCGAGTTCACCGCGATCGGCGAGCCCTGGCTCGATCACGACGAGCGCTACCGCCGTTCCGAGGAATTCATCCGCGCGCTGCGCGGAATCTGGACCCAGGACAATTTCACGTTCCGTGGCGATTTCTACCGCTTCTCCGACTACACGCTGAAGCCGAAACCTGCGCATCCATTGCCCGAGATTTTCCAGGGCGGCAGCTCGCGCGCCGCGCGCGACATGGCCGCGCGGGTGTCGGACTGGTACTTCACCAACGGCAATTCGGTGGCGGAGATCAAGAAGCAGGTCGACGACATCAGGGCGAAGGCGCGCGCCAACAATCACTCGGTCAAGATCGGCGTCAATGCCTTTGCCATCGGGCGCGATAGCGAGGTCGAGGCCCGCGCCGTGCTCGACGAGATCATCGTCAAGGCCGATCCGGAGGCGGTCAATGCGTTCGGACATGAGGTGAAGAATGCCGGCAAGGCTTCGCCGGAGGGCCAGGGCAATTGGGCGCAATCCAGCTTCGAGGATCTCGTCCAGTACAATGACGGCTTCAAGACCAATCTGATCGGCACGCCGGAACAGATCGCCGAGCGCATCGTCGCGCTCAAGGAGGTCGGCGTCGATCTCGTGCTGCTCGGCTTCCTGCACTTCCAGGAGGAGGTCGAATATTTCGGCCGCCGGGTCATTCCGCTGGTCCGTGCGCTGGAGGCGAAAACCGCCGCGCACGCCCAGGCCGCCGAATGATAGGGAGCCTTTCGACGTGACGGCGATGGCAACGAATGCTGACGTCCTTGCGCTGGAGGCGGCTCCAGCGCAAGGCAAGCCGCGTGCAATGTGGGCGGTCGATGCGCCCGAACGGGGGCTCGCGCCGGCCGCCGATCGCGCGGTACGGCCGGTCCTGGCATTGAGCGACATCGCGCTGACATTCGGCGGCGTCGCGGCGCTGCGCGACGTCGACCTTGCGGTCGCGCCGGGCGAGATCCGCGCGGTGATCGGGCCCAATGGCGCCGGCAAGAGCTCGTTGCTCAACGTTATTAGCGGGCTCTATCGGCCCGACCGCGGGCAGGTGTGGCTTGGCGAGCGTGCGTTCGTTCAGGTGCCGACGGCGCGATTGGCTGCGCACGGCGTCGCGCGCACGTTCCAGAACCTTGCGATCTTCAAGGGGCTGTCGGTTTTCGACAATGTCCTGATGGGGCTCGCGCATCGCGTCCGCGCAGGTTTCCTGCGCCAGATCATCGGCTCGCCGCTGGCGCGCCGGATCGAGGCGGAGAACCGCGCCGCCGCCGAGGATGTTATTGGCTTCCTGCACCTCGGCGACGTTCGTGAGCGCGCCGCCGGAACCTTGCCCTATGGCTTGCAGAAGCGCGTCGAACTCGCGCGGGCGCTGGTCGCGCGACCGACGCTGCTGCTGCTGGACGAGCCGTTCGCGGGCGTCACGTTGAGTGAGAAGCGCGAGCTGTCCGAGCACGTGCGCAATGCGCGCGACAGCTACGGCGCCACCATCATGCTGATCGAGCATGACATCGGCGTCGTGATGGGCCTCTCTGATCGCATCGCGGTCCTCGACAACGGCCGCAAGATCGCCGATGGCACGCCCGACGAGGTGAGGACCGACAAGGCCGTGATCGACGCCTATCTCGGCGTCGCGCATCAGGACGTCACGGAGCTCGCCGTCTGATGTTCGACTATCAGTTTTTGATCGAGGTGCTGGTTGGCGGCCTGCTGTCGGGGGTGATGTACTCGCTGGTCGCGATCGGCTTCGTGCTGATCTACAAGACCTCGGGCGTGCTCAATTTCGCACAAGGCGCGATGCTGCTGTTCGCGGCGCTGACCTTCGTCAGCCTGATCGAGCGCGGCATATCGTTTCCGGTCGCGTTCCTGATCACGCTCGCGATCATGGTCGTGCTGGGCGTAAGCGTCGAGCGAACCGTGCTGCGGCCGCTCGTCAACCAGCCGCCGATTACGCTGTTCATGGCAACGCTCGGGCTTTCCTATGTGATCGAGGGCGCGGCGCAGCTGTTGTGGGGCACGCAGGTTCACGGCCTCGACATCGGGATCAGTGACGTGCCGCTCGACATCGCCGGGGTCTTCATCAGCCGGTTCGATCTTTTCGCCGCGGCGGCCGCGGGCAGCCTGGTGGCGCTGTTCGCGCTGTTCTTCCGCTATACCCGAACCGGGCTCTCGTTTCGCGCCGTTGCCGACGATCCGTTCGCGGCACTTGCCGCCGGCCTGCGGCTGCCACGGGTCTGGGCCAGTGTGTGGACCGCTTCCGGCATCGTCGCGCTGGTCGCCGGACTGTTATGGGGCGCGCGTCTCGGCGTGCAGTTCTCGCTGTCGCTGGTTGTGTTGAAGGCATTGCCGGTGCTGGTGCTGGGCGGCTTCGATTCGATCGCTGGTGCGATCATCGGCGGTCTTCTGATCGGCGCCATCGAGAAGCTCGCCGAAGTCTATGTCGGGCCGCTGTTCGGCGGCGGCATCGAAGCCTGGGCCGCCTATGTCGTGGCGCTGGTGCTGCTCCTAGTGCGGCCGTCGGGGCTGTTCGGGCAGAAGCTGGTGGAAAGGGTCTAGGAGATGAGCGCAGCAGCACCGGCGGGATCGCTCGCGCCTGGCGTCGAGACCATTGCGATCGCCGCCGCAGCGGGGATCGCCTTTGGCGTCATTCCGGTCGCTGGCTCGGATTACCTGTTGGATGCGGTGCTGACGCCGTTCCTTGCGCTGGCGCTTGCCGCGGTCGGGCTCAACGTGCTCACCGGCTATGCTGGGCAGGTGTCGCTGGGCTCCGCCGCATTCCTCGCGGTAGGCGCCTATGCGACCTACAACCTTCACCTCCGGCTGCCGCAGCTGCCGCTGATCGTTGACCTTGTGCTCGCCGGCCTCGTCGCGGCCGCGATCGGAATCGTGTTCGGATTGCCGAGCCTGCGCCTGCGCGGCTTCTACCTCGCGGTCTCGACCTTGGCCGCGCAGTTCTTCGTGCAATGGACGCTCACCAAGTTCGGCTGGTTTTCCAACGACAGTCCGTCCGGCGTGATCGATGCCCCGGTACTGAGCGTGGCCGGTTTCGCCTTCACCAGCCCGGCCGGGCGCTATGTGTTCTCGCTGAGCGTCGTCGTGGCGGCGACGTTCCTGACCCTGCGGCTGCTGCGCGCGCAGAGCGGCCGCAACTTCATCGCGGTGCGCGATCACGAGCTCGCGGCCAGGGTGATCGGCGTGCCGCTGCTGCGCACCAAGCTCCTGGCCTTCGCCGTCTCCTCGTTCCTGATCGGCATCGCCGGGGTGTTGTGGGCCTTTGCCTATCTGCGAACGGTCGAGCCGGCCGGCTTCAATCTCGACCGCTCCTTCCAGATCCTGTTCATCATCATCATCGGCGGGCTGGCCTCGCTGCGCGGCGCGTTTCTCGGCGCCGCGTTTATCGTGGTGTTTCCGTTGATCCTGTCACGCGCCGGCGCGGCCTTGCTCGGCGGCGTATTCGATTCGGGCGTGCTGGAGATGAGCCAGCGCATCGTTCTCGGCGGGCTCATCATCGCCTTCCTGATTGTCGAACCGCGCGGCCTGGTCGCGCTGTGGGACCGGCTTTGGAGCGCCGTCACGCGGCCGGCCGCCATTCGCAACACATGACGTTTCGCGCCACTGGAGAGTTGAAGATGATCAAATCGAGATATCTGAAAGTTGCCTTTGCCGCAGCGGTCGCCTCCGTGTTGGCCGCAACACAGGCGGCGCGCGCCGACGAACAGTTCTTTCCGCTGCAAAGCTACCGGGTCGGCCCCTATGCGGCCGGCGGCACCGGCTTCTTCGGCGGCTTCATCGACTATCTCAATCTGATCAACATCCGCGACGGCGGCGTCAATGGCGTCAAGTTGACCTGGGACGAGGGCGAGACCCAGTACGAGGTCGAGCGCGGCGTCGAGGTCTATGAACGGCTGAAGGGGCGGCCCGGCGTTGCCGCCTGGAATCCGCTCTCGGTCGGGATCGCCTACGCCATGATCGACCGCATCACCAAGGACAAGGTGCCGCTCATCACCATCAATCATGGCCGCACCGATTCGACCGACGGCCGCGTGTTCCCCTATGTGTTTCCGCTGCTGCTCAATCCCTACAGCGAAACCTCGGGAATCGTGAACTACATCGCGAGCCGCGAGGGCGGAGTGGAGAAGCTGAAGGACAAGAAGATCGTCGTGCTCTATCACGGCTCGCCCTACGGCAAGGAGACCATCCCGATCTACAAGCTCTTGGCCGACAAGTACCAGTTCAGCCTAGAGCAGATCGAGGTGCCGCATCCCGGCAACGAGCAGCAGTCGCAATGGCTGTCGATCCGCCGCGCAAAGCCCGATTACGTGGTGCTGCGCGGCTGGGGCGTGATGAATCCAGTGGCGCTGAAGACCGCGCTGAAGGTTGGCTTCCCCGCCGACCACATCATCGGCAACGTCTGGTCCAATTCCGAGGAGGACGTGATCCCGGCCGGCGACGCCGCCAAGGGCTATATCGCGATCACCACGCAGGCCTCCGGCGAGCAGTATCCGGTGCTGCAGGAGGTGATCAAGACGGTCTATGGCGCCGGCAAGGGCAATCTCGACGACAAGAAGCGGATCGGCAGCGTCTACCACAACCTCGGCATCGTGAACGGCATCCTCAATGTCGAGGCGATCCGGATTGCGCAGGCGAAGTTCGGCAAGCGCACCTTGACCGGAGACGAGGTGCGATGGGGCTTCGAGCATCTCCAGCTCGATCCGGCGCGGGTCGAAGCGCTCGGCGCCAAGGATCTGTTCCATTCGATCAACGTCACCTGGGACAATCACGAAGGCGACGGCCGCGTCACCTTCCAGCAGTGGGATGGCGGCAAATGGAAGGTCGTCTCCGGTTGGATCGCACCGGACTGGGCCTTCCTGCGCCCGATCATTGAGAAGTCGGCGGCCGCCTATGCCAAGGAGCACGGCATCAAAGTGCGGACCTCCGGTGGCGAAGCCGTCAGCAATTGAGCCGCGCGCGATGCGGGAGCGATCCGGCCTCCCGCATCCGCCAACGCCATGGATCACGTGATGAGTGAAACCCTGCTCTCGGTCGAAGGCCTGGCCGCGACTTACAACCACGCGATCGCGGCGGTCAGCGACGTCTCGCTTGCCGTGCGGCGCGGTGAGATCGTCGCTGTGCTCGGCGCCAACGGCGCAGGCAAGTCGACCACATTGCAGGCCATCTCGGCGCTGCTCGCTGCCCGCCGCGGCCAGATCAGCGCCGGGCGGATCGTGTTCGATGGCCGCGATGTCGCAGGCACGTCGGCGGCGACGCTGGTGCGCGCCGGGCTCGTGCCGGTGCTCGAGGGGCGGCATTGCTTTGCCTCGCTGACGGTGGAGGAAAACCTCATCACCGGCGCGATAGGGCGCGATGCGCGGCGGGCGGAAATCGCCGCGGATATCGAGCGCGCCTATCAGCTGTTTCCGCGCCTCAAGCAGCATCGCCGCGCGCTGGCCGGACTGACCTCGGGCGGCGAGCAGCAGATGACGGCGATCGGCCGGGCTCTGATGTCGCGTCCGCGGCTGCTGGTGCTCGACGAACCGTCGATGGGCCTCGCGCCGCTGGTCGTCGAAGGAATCTTTCGCGCGCTCCAGCAGCTGAACGGCGAGCAGGGACTGTCGATCCTGATCGCTGAGCAGAACTCGACGGTGGCGCTGCGCTTTGCCGACCACGCGGTCGTGCTCGAAAACGGGCGCAGCGTGCTGGCCGGTCGCGCGGCCGAACTGCGCCAGCGCGCCGACATCAAGACCCATTATCTCGGCGGATCGTCGCGGGACGATCAGGGCCAGAGGCGGCCACGCGAGGCTGTCGCATGATTGCAACCCGGAGAGACTGACCATGGCCAACGACAATCTCGCACGCAAGATCGACGACGACGTTTATGCCAGGCTCGATGCCGCCATCGACGCGACAGTGACGGTGAATGCGGACCGCAACGACCGCGAAAGTCGCTTTCCGCGCGAGAATCTTCGTGCTCTGGCGGAGGCCGGCTGGACCGGCGTGCTGAACGAGCCGCAATTCGGCGGACTCGGCCTCAGCCATCTGGATTTCGCTGAAGCCGCGTACCGGATCGGACAGGCCGATGCCTCCACCGGGCTCATCTACGTCATGCATGTCGGCGCGGCCCAGACCATCAACCTGTTCGGCAACGCCGACCAGAAGGAGCGCTGGCTGAAGGCGAACAATGGCGGCCTGCTCGGCACCTATTCGACCAGCGAACGCGCCACCGGCGGTCACTGGTGGTACAATCTGTCCGAAGCCTCGCGCGACGGCGACGATTATCGTGTCAATGCCGAAAAGTCGTTCACGACAAGCTCGGGCCATGCCGACTATTACCTGGTGCAGACGCGCACGCCTGGCGCCAAGGACCAGGCCGATATCATCTTCTTCATTGTCGACGGCAAGGCCGAGGGCATCGAGTCCCGGCCCTGGGATGCGCTCGGTGTGCGGGCCAATCATTCCGGGGCGATCCGCTACAGCAACGTGCATGTGCCGCAGCGCGACCGGCTCGGCGCCGAAGGACAGGGCAAGGAGATCATCTATGACGGCGTCTCTCCGGTCTATCTGATCGGGCTCGGTGCGGTCTGGGAAGGCGTCGCACGCGGCGCGTTGAACGCGGCGATCGCACACAGCACGACCTTCGTGCACAAGGACCGGAACAAGAGCCTGTCCGACTATCAGGCGATTCGCCAGGAGCTCGGCGCGGCCAAGGTGCTGGTCGAGACGCTACGGCCGTGGCGCAACGAGCTCGCGGGCAAGCTCGATGCGCTCTGGCGCGCCGGCAAGCCGCAAAGCGAAATCCTGATCCCGCTGACCGAGTTCAAGGTGCACGCCGCCGAGGTCGCCAACAAGGTCGCGGCGACGGCGCTGACGGTGACGGGCGGGTATGGCTATCACCGCGGCCCGATCGAGCGCGCCTATCGCGATGCCCGCGCGGCGATCGCGATGGGGCCGTCCAATGTCATCGCGCGCGACTGGATCGGAAAGGCGGTGGTCGGCCTGCCGCTGGAACTGTTCTACGAGGGCGGAGAATAGAGGTTGGCCGCGAGGCTGCCCCACAGGTGGTCGAAGCTACCTGGTGGCGCAAAAAGAACGTGCGGAAAACTCTGTCGCCGCGCCTACCAGACCGTAGGGGCTGTCGCATAGCCTAGTACGTGATATCCAGCTAGGTGGGTCATGACCATGTTGTCGCGGATCGCACAGTTGTTCTTAAGCACACTCCGCTCGTTGCGGCAGCGAGTGGGGCACTGCATGTGCTCACCTTGACAGCTGCGACGGCGGGTAAAACTTGCTACCTTGGGCCAGCCGGATCATGGACACACCAAGCTTGCCTTGAGCTGTTCGGTCCGTCTGACCTAGCCCCTATGTCCCAAGAGGAATTGCTCTCAGCATACCAAAGTGGGAAGATCGACCGCGCCTGCCTGCCCGTTACCACGTCCCTGGTGGGAGCTACCCCGTATCTGGATCCGATCCTGGACCTGCCGAATGTAAGGATCGTGGCCGAATATCCCAAAATGCTCGGTTATAGCCTTCTTGTTCGTCATGGAACGCGTCTGGAGGATATTAGAGAGGTCTTCGGGCATCCGGTTGCCCTTGACGAGGTTAAGCCTTGGTTAGATCACCGGCTGCCGCAGGTTCGACGTACCGCGGTGGCGAGTAGTGGCGCCGCGGCGCAAGCCGTTGCCAACAGCGAAGCCTTGGACAGGGCTTCTATTGGCCCCAGAGTTGGCGCGGCGATTTATGGGCTGGGTTCGCTGGTGGCTGGGATTGAAGAAGGCCCGCACAATGTGACGCGCTGGTGGGTGCTAGGCAGGGATATGCCTCCGCCAACCGAGAACGACAAGACGTCGTTGCTCGCGACTGTAAGTGATGCGGATTTTGCCTCCTTGCTTGCTTCCTTTGCTGGTGCCCGAGTCCAAATCCTGACGATTTACGAGCGACCGGCCAAAGCGGGCCTTGACAGCCATCGATATTTGATTGAGGTCGCGGGGCATGCGCAGACGGATAGCCTTGCCGGATTGCTTCGAAAGCGCCCGGACATTCGCGTGTTCGGGTCATATCCGCGCCGGTACTGATAGCTTCTACTTGGCGTGATCCGAGCCCTTTCGGAACTCTTCGTAGCTCTACGAAGGAGATCGTGGAGCCGCTCATGGGGAAAGCGCCTGCAACTGCCGCGTGACAATCATAAGCTGGCAGAATTTGTCGACAATGCGTTGCAGAACTACCTTGAGAATGAGGGTAGGCTGCAAGCTCTCGCGCCGCCAGCGGGCCCGCTCGTAGTAGGGAGCGAGATCGAAACGACGGGTGGCGAACCGCATCAAAATCCGAGACAATGCAGGAGAGATCGGAGAAAGTACGAGCGAGCGTTCCGCTCTGCTGCGATCCCCGCTGATAGCTCGGGGCTCTCCGAATTCGGATCGGGCAGGAAGAGCCCGGCCTGCTGGTTCTCGCCTCGTTGGTATGTCCGCACGAGCGCTCTTTGCAACTGGTCGAGCGGACGGTCTGGTTTGATATCGACCGCATTGTCAGGGATGACATCACTGAGCTCGTCGGGAGGAGCGCCCCGCCGCGCCTGACGAGTCACTTTACAAAGGTGAGGCTCGAAGGACTCCAGCGGCCGCTGATCCGACGTACCGCTGGGAAGATCAAGGGGCACCTGACAGACATCTTCCGCCTCCTCCCGCGGCGGGGCT
This sequence comes from Bradyrhizobium sp. USDA 4538, assembly GCF_024171045.1. NCBI lineage: Bacteria > Pseudomonadati > Pseudomonadota > Alphaproteobacteria > Hyphomicrobiales > Nitrobacteraceae > Bradyrhizobium > Bradyrhizobium sp. USDA 4538. The sequence goes on along the minus strand of NZ_JALJZE010000001.1, from coordinate 1,993,239 downwards.
GATGCAGCTCATCGTGAACGGACGGCGCCGTACTTCCGCACTCCGGATGCGACCCAGTCATGTGGCGCAAGAGCATCTAGTTCGCACTTTTCCGCCGCTCGCGCTTGATCCAGGGAAGCGCAGACGAAGGCTAGGCGCCGATGAAGGCCAAATAGTGCTCGACAATCTCATTCATTCGGCCGGAGTGCTCAACAGGCCTTTCCCGCCGCCGACGCGCGACGGACACTGCGCCGGTTGGAGTCACCTCAATACGCCGGCTGTCTGAATATGGTTGAGATCGAGATCGGCATTCTCGTCGCCAATGCCTCGATGGACGTCGACAATTTCCCCGACCTGGTCACCGCGCCGGAGAACGGCGCCATGCCGATCGCGATCGCGTCAAGTGGTTGTACACAACCGAGAAGCTCGCGCAAAATGGCGCTCGACTGTCCGAGGCCCTCAACCAAATCAAACCATCTTCAACGAATCAAAAACCTCTGTGTCGGGGTACTGGTCAGCTTCTCGAAAGCCAACCTTCCTAGCATTCGAACCTGATCTCTAGATGCCGATGCCGCCTATAACTGAACTGATCACGAACCGGGGATACCCGCTGGGTGGTTCGGCGAGGGATTTTGCTACTCATAAGAGCAAGGAGAGCATTATGAATTCCAATCGGATCAACGATGCGGGCTCGCCAGGATCCCAAACTGGTTATGTTTTCAGACAGGAGGATCATAATCTATTTAGGCAAGCCGTGAATGAAGCCAAGTCACTGTCTGCCGCGCCTGTACCGGCGAAGGCTCCGATTTGGAGTTCGAGCGCTCCATACGGGAACTTCTCACGCGATGGCTACTCTTGGAACAACGACGTGTGGGGCAAGGGTGCTGGGCCTCAGACGATTTCGGTGCGTGCAGTCAACCAGTGGAGTGTGTGGTCGAACCAGCCTAATACTGCTGGCATCAAGAGCTATCCGCACGAGGCTTTCAATATCGGGAAACCGCTCAGTTCAATCAACGCTCTGAGCTCGAACTTCAATCAGGATGTTCCGACAAGCGGTGCCTGGGACGTTGCCTACGATATATGGGACAGCTCAAACCAGCATGAGATAATGCTCTGGACGAATTACACTGGAAATCCGGACGGCAGCGGTAACGTCAAACCAATTTCTTACCATTATCGTCAGGATCGTTCCGGGGCAGCGATCCCGGTCTACACCAATGTCGACGTGGGCGGAGCGACTTGGAACGTGTTTGAAGGCTTTAACGGTCACAAGGTCATCTCACTCCTGCGCACTTCGAAGACCAATAGTGGAACAGTGGACATCAAGAGCATCCTGGAGTGGATCAAGTCGAAGGGCTACTTCGGCGATATAAACGTCGGCAGCGTTCAATACGGCGTCGAGGTCACCTCATCCCCAGGGGGAATGAACTTCAATTTCAACAACTGGAGCGTGACCTCAAAGTAAGGATCCGCGTCAGTGAGGTGATGTGAGAGACTTCGGCGGCACGGGGCCGACGCATTATGCAGACCTCAACGGTCACGGTCCATACCACCGTGCAGCCGAAGTCCACAAGTTCCCAAGACGCCACGCTTGACGCTCCGCGACAATCAGATCCAACAAAGCTCTCGCACCCAACAACCTTTGGGCAATCATCGATATCCCGGCTATGCCGCCCGCTATCCTGATCGCTGCGTTCTTCGCGCCAGATCTGCGTGCAATCTTGCTTAGTTCGAACATAGCCAACTGCTCCGCAACAGATCCCGTTAATGCTTAGCCATCCACTTGACGCGAGCGAGATGGGTTATCATAGGCATGGGGAGCACGCTCCGGCTCAGGTTTAGGATCGATGCGCAACACGATCTCGGCGGCTTCTCTCCAGTCGGCGCCTTCCCCGTCTGCGTCTAGGAGACGCTAATAGATGACGACGTGTTCTTGGTCGTTGGGAGCCAGGATCGAATCAGTTGGCGCCGCATCGTTGACATTCGGATCTGAACGACGGATTTTACTGGCAATCTCCAAAAGAAGTAGATCGGTTCAATGACAATCCTCGGCTGTTTCGAGCCTTGAGGAGACCCCGAGCCCCAGTTGGCCGCGCGTGCGTGAGCGGCCGATGCGTATTGGACAACCGAGCCGCGTTCATGCGTTCCTAGCCAGCTATGGGCCGGCGTCTACTGCCCACTGATCCTCTGCCAAAGCCAGAGCGCCACCGCGGTGGGCGAGGAGTTCGCATTGCTGCCACTGGCGCGCAAATTGGCTTCGCGCATCGTCGCAATGTCGATCCGGTCAAGCAGTGGCTTCAGCGCGTCCTGCAACGCGGTATTATGAGCGCGCCGTGGTGCAAGTAGCAGGACCGCATCATAGGGCGGGACCGCGTGCTTGGGATCGGCCAGCGTCACCAGGTCGTATTCCTTGATCCGCCCCTCGCTGCTATAGCCCGCGATGACATCAACGTTGCCGCTCGCCACTGCCGCATACATGAAATCAGGCTGCATCTGTCGTTGCGTACGGAATGAGAGTCCGTAGGCCTTGTGCAGGGCAGTCCATTCCGGGCGCGAGAAGAACTCGTAGTCGCCCGCAATCGACAGCGTCGGCGCGTGCGCAGCCAGGTCGGTGATCGAATGAATGCCGAGTGCTTCGGCGCGCTGCCGCGGCATCACCAGGGCGTAGGCGTTTTCGAAACCGAGCGCGCCGAGCAGGGTGATGTCCTGCTTTGCCAGGAGTTTCTTCAGCTCGGCGAGCAATGCTTCACGCGGCAGCATCTCGCTGCGGTGAAACTGGTTGACCCACAGGGTGCCGGAATAATCCACATAGACGTCGATGTCGTTGGCCGCGAGCGCCTGAAAAATCACGTTGGAACCGAGACCTTCGCGCGTCGAGGCCTGCAATCCCGCGGCCTGCAGACGCTGCTCGATGAGCGCGGAGAGCACATATTGCTCGGCAAAGGTTTTGGCGCCGATGATGTAGGTCGACGGGGCGCGCGAGACCGAAGGGATCAATGTGGCCGCGACCAGTGCGGCGATCCCGACGCTGCCGAGCGCAGTGCGGAAGCGCTTGCGCTCGCCCAATCCGCGTTCGATCAGCGTTAAAAGTTGATCGACCGCTAACGCCAGCAGAGCTGAGGCGACGCAGCCAAATAGCACGAGCACCCAGTTTTGGGTCTGCAAGCCGGCGAAAATGTAATTGCCGAGGCTGGTCTGCCCGATCGGCGTGGACAATGTCGCCGTCCCGATCACCCATACCGCCGAGGTGCGGATGCCGGCCATGATCACCGGCAGCGCCAACGGTAATTCCACCGTGAACAACGATTGCCGCGGCGTCATGCCCACCCCTCGCGCCGCCTCAAGCAACGCGGGATCGACGCCGTTCAGGCCGGTGATGGTGTTGCGCAGCACCGGCAGCATGGAATAGAGCGCCAGTGCCAGCATGGAGGGCAGAAATCCGAATGCGGAAAAGTCGAAGCCGAACCAGCGAAGCGTCAACGACGCAATGGCGAGCAGAAGTGGGTAGAACAGCGCCAGCAGGGCCAGTCCGGGCACGGTCTGGACGATGCTGGCGAGGCCCAGCAGGATGCCGCGGATCACGGCATGATTGCGCGCGAGGATCGCGAGCGGGAGGCTGATCACGAGCCCGAGCGCTAGCGCTGCCAGGCTGACCTGAACGTGGCTGCCAAGATAGTCCGGCAGATGCGCCGCCGCGTCGTGCCAGCGCGGGTCGGACAGGAAGCTCATTCCGTGCTTGCTCCCGGGAGCAGGGCGTTCAGCCGCTCGGCCTGCCGCCTGGGTGTGCTCAACAGCTCCGCCACGTAGGGATCCTTGTTGTTTGCCAGCTCGGCTGGCTGGCCTTGCGCCACAACCCGTCCGGCCCGCATCACCGCGATGCGATCGGCAAGCAACAACGCCTCCGTCATGTCATGGGTGACCATTACCGTAGTCAAACCGAGCCTGCGATGCAGGGCGCGGTACTCCTCGCCCATGGTGTAGCGGGTCAGCGGATCGAGCGCGCCAAAGGGTTCGTCCATCAGCACGATACGGGGACGGGCGGCGAGCGCCCGCGCCACGCCTACACGCTGCTGCTGGCCGCCCGACAATTCATGCGGAAAGCGATCGCGATGGAGGAAGCGATCGAGCTGTACCAGGTCGAGGAGCTGATCGACCTGCACGGCGATCTCGGTGGCGGGCCAGCCGAGCAGTCTCGGTGTGACGGCGATGTTGTCGGCGACGCGCATATGCGGAAAAAGCCCGCTGCTCTGGAACACGAAGCCCATGCGCCGGCGCAAACCCACCGGGTCGACGTTGCGCACGTCCTCGCCCTCCACGATGACGCGGCCGCCGTCGGCATCGAGCAGGCGGTTGGCGAGCCGCAACAAGGTGGACTTGCCGGAGCCGGAGGTGCCAACGATCGCCAGGAATTCGCCCGCGGCAATATCGAGCGAGAAATCGTCGACCGCGTTGACGCGCTCGGCGTCACGACCGCTGGCAAAACTCTTCCCCACATGGGCATAGGTAATCAGCGGTGCGAGTGTCATGGTTGTGCTGGACCAGTGCGCGAGTGTTCCGGATCCGAACTTCGCTTCATTCAGCGGTGGCGCACGTTAGCGAACTTCGAATTCGAAGGACACTAGCAAGTCCATGCGGCCCCACGGCGACACGCGGCAAGACGGTTGGTGGTTTGAGATGTCGAAATTGGTAATGGCGTTACAGTCGTTCCGTACGAAATGTACCGTCGTGACTTCATTCGGGATTGGCTAGCCGGAGGGGCCGTGCCCGTTCGTCCGGGTCGAACAAAGTCTGTTCGCGCAGCGATCGCGAACAATGTGGCGGGGCAAAGGTCTCCAAGGAATGTAGAGGGTTATCTTAATTCTAACCCGACCGACCGCTCCGTAGCAGCTGCCACATGTCTTGCACACTTGGCACGAGCGAGATGGGTTTCGTACGCGCGGCGGGCACGCTACGGTCGCTCGATGACGGGCATGAAGAATTCGGCGGGCCTATCGCGCAGACACTAATTGCAAATTGTAACAGTTGCGCCGCCGAGCACCGACACAGCGAGCGAATTATCTCACTATCAGCTAGCGTGCTGTCTCAGCTACAGATTGGAGCGTTTCGTACAGAGATATTCCTGTCACTAGCTCTGACTTTTGGATGCCGAGCATAGGGGGGCGCCGACGTGAGTGCCTACATCGCCGCACGGTCGGCGGTGGACGCCGGCTCGCAGATCAAGATCACCGTCAGCTTCCGGTCCGTCGAGCCGATCGTCGATTTTGTCAACGCTCGGTTCGAGCAGCCCCTGTCCGCCACTGGGCAGCCCGGATTCTCCAAATTGTCGCCGATCCATTCCGCGATCGGCGAGAAGCCAGGTGTGTGCGCGCTGGACGTTGTAGTTGAAGGCGAAAAGCCCAAGGCCGCCGCGATCCGCGACGCCGAAGCGATCGCGGTAGCCGACCTGTGCGACCGGTTGGTCGGTAATCTGCAGGTCCGCGACCAGCAGACCGGCGAGACAAGACCGTGCCGTTTTGGCGACATCGGCCTATTGGCGCCCGTCGGCACCGAGCTCTGGCGTTTCGAGGAGGCGTTGGAGGATCTCGCAATTCCGGTCTCGACCCAGGCCGGCAAGGGCTTTTTCCGGCCACAGGAGATCCAGGATCTCATTGGGCTGACCCGCACTCTCGCCGACCCGCGCGACACGCTGGCATTCGGGTCGCTGCTGCGTGGACCGCTGGTCGGCCTCACCGAAACCGAACTGCTCGACATCTCAGAAGCACTGCCGTCGGATCCCAACCGGCAAGGCCTGCCGATGCTGACAATCCGGACCGATCCAGAAAGCGTGGGCCACGCGCTCGCCCGAGATGTCCTGATCAAGCTGTCGTCGTTGCGCAAGCGAGCGCGTACCACGATACCATACGCGCTCCTCGCCGATGCGATCGCGGCGTTCCACGTCCGTGCGCAGATCCGGCAGCGGTTCAAGGCCGGCGCCGAGCGGGCGGTCGCCAACGTCGATCTCTTCCTCGACATGGCGCGGGCCTACGATGTTCGCGGCCTGCGGGCGTTCGCGAGCGACATGCGCGCAAACTGGGAGGAAGCGGTGCGTCAGGTCGAAGGCCGGCCCGACGCAGAGCAGGAAGCGGTCTCGCTGATCACGGTCCACGCGGCTAAAGGTCTCGAATGGCCGGTCGTCATCCCGATCAACATGACCGGCACGCCCAACGCCGAAACCGGCTTGGTTCAGGATCGCTCGAAGAACCTGTTCTCGACCCCGATCCTCGGTATCTGCCCGGCGGACCATGCCGACATCGAGGCTCGCGCCGACGAAGAGCAGCGGCGCGAGCGCGTACGTCTCTGGTACGTGGCGGCGACTCGGGCACGCGATCTGTTGATCCTGCCCAGGCACTCCACCACCCTGTCGGACAAGTGCTGGGCAAAACTTGTCGATTTGGGCATTGCCGATCTTCCGGCGATCAACCCAAGGGACGTCGGGACCGCGAAGGTGAGGGGCGTCATGTACCGGGAGAACGGCCAAATCCGCGAGACCTTCGCCGCCGAGGCGACCGCCATATTTGACGCGTGCAAGGCCATAATCTGGCATCGCCCGAGCCGGAGAGAACTTGACCAGGTGGACGAAGCGGAAACGAAGATTGAAAGCGAGGAGACTCCCGAAGCCGCGACCTTGGAGCCGGCCGCCGTTCTCGGCAGTTCGACGCGCGGTACCATCCTCCACAAGCTGATCGAGGAGGTACTGACCGGAGAAGCCGGCGACGCCCAGACCGAGCTCGAAGCGCGAGCCGCCGAACTGATCTGCCAGATGGGGCAAGAGCCGGCGACTGACGCGGAGGTCGGCATCAGCGCCGTTGAACTGGCCGCTACGGTGCGGCGGACGCTCGCCCTTCCTGACGTCGCCAAGCTGCGGCCGCGTCTCGTCCCCGAGCTCCCATTGTTCGGAAGCGACAGCAGCAACGGCGAGGAGGTACTGCTCTCCGGACAGGCCGATGCGGTCGCGTTCGATGACGCCGGAGCCATCGATGCGGTCGTCGATTGGAAAAGCGACGTGGCGCCGGACGCGTCGAGCATCGGCCACTACAGGCAACAGATCGTCGACTATCGGAAGCAGACCAAGGCCAAGCGGGCTCTTCTGGTCTTCATGACTACCGGGCAGGTCGTTGAGGTCGCTTGATCAGGCCAACGAAATTGAACCGCGGCTGCTATTCACCGGGCCGTGGGACCGATCGTCGTCAGGCGCGGCGATGCCCTCGGCCTCCTCGCACTCACCAACGTGTTCGCCGAGACGTTGCACTGGTTTTCCAATCGTGTCCGTGACGCGCGATGGGTCACGATCCTGGCACGGTGTCTTGTGCCATCCCAGCAAGTTATCCTCACGGACCGAACAGGCCAGATGGTACGCTTGGCTCCGGCCGCTCAAGCTCAAGTGGCGCAGCAGAACCCTCTTTCGCGAGATCCGCGACATGATTGTTGCGGTTGACGCGATTTGCCATCTTCTCAGTCGGCTCCGCGAAGCGGGACTTTAGACGCCACGTTGGTCGAGCGAGGCGTGGCGCTCCCATGGTCTGCACCTCGATAGTGGACGCCTGCGGAACTGGTCTGCATCAAGGCTAGTAAAGTCATGTCCTGACGGCCCACACACCGGCGGCTGGCCCGTCAAACATCAGTGCCTCGGCGGCATCACCTGACCAGCGCACTACCGCGAACCAAGCTGGAGCAGGACCATGCGATGTCGATGACGGAAGCCTTCACGCCGGCGCGGTTCCAACAAGATGATTCCTGTCTTACTTCAATCCGGCTAACACCAGACACCATCGGTCACGAGCGGCGACCGCTTGATGCCCCTGCCGCTCAACTTCAAGGGCGCCACGACTCCCGATCGCTAATTGATGGCATATCCGTCAACCTCAAGCTTGGCCGGCCCGCTCACATTCCTGATGAACTCGGTGCAGCAGTGCTCGAGATGTGTCGCAATGCGTTCGGCATTGTGACGGAAGCTGTACGGGCTTTGGAGAGAAGTGTGACTATCCTTATCAAGAGAGAACTGGTCGATCGTCACTCGTGAGAACCGGTCGAGGGTCATCGCGGTTCGTACGACAGCCATGATCTGTCCTCTGCTGAGATGGTATATCCATAGCGGAGCGCTACCTACGCCGTTTCGGCGGTTTTCCTGATTGCTACGCCGCAGATCCGTACGTGGATAGAGGCGGCGCTTGCTACGAGAACGGAGACAAAGGCGCTTCTGTGGTTGAGCAACAAGGCGAAACGCGATGCCTTCACGATGCTTTGCATCGATCCTATGCACCTGCGGTCCGCGTGCGGGGTCTTCTCCACCGATACAATCTTGCCATCTTGGATGAAGGAAAAGGGGCCGGTAGTTAGAGAAGGCACCGGGCTAAGCGCCGCACGCCTATATGAGCGCACATTGCACGGCGCTCACCATACCGAGAACCCAGGATCTCCTGGATAAATTGTTCTCCTCCATGCCGGAGGCAAACGGATGTCTTCTAGGCTGTGTGTTCGCGACGGTGCTTCGATTATGAACCGTTGTGGCGCTTCATGAGCCTCACATGACCTGCCCCTGAATTTTCATCCAGCGGCAGTTAGAGTCTCGGGGGGGTACGCCTTGCGGCGCGGTGGAAACAACGGGCGATCGGCGGAGCTGGTCGGGGTTGCGCAGCCGAGCGCCCGCTGCGGTGAGAGAGGCGGCTTAGGCCGCGGGCGTGAGGTATTGCAGCGAGGAATGGGGGCGTTCGCCATTGTAGTCTGCGCGGCGGCGATCAGGGGGAGACTTCCTACCCAGATTGCCGCGCTACAGGTAACCGATTGGGCACTGACCATTGCAGCAAAAGGGGGAACCGCTGCCGTTGCAAGAGCGCTCGCTGTCGCTAACACAGTCTCTTTCATTCGATAATCGCTTCCCTAAGGTTTGCCCCCAAGCTTCATCGAGCGTCTTGCCGAGTACGCTGCAAGTGACAAAATTGAGTCTCTCGATCAGATCGATCTGCGGAATTGATGGGTCGGACGTCGCTCGGTGGGTTGTCGTCCGATTCACGTCTTTCATTGCTCGAGCATAGCGTTTTCTTGAAACTGATCTGGACGTCCGAACCGGCTTTTTATGGGGCACGTCCGAAGGCAGCCACATCACATTCGGACCGATGTTCATGAGCGATGAAGACGACGCGGAAATCTCTTACCTTTGGTCGGTTGCATTATAGGCCTCAAACCAGCTTCGACGGATTCCACCGCCGTGGCGTGGCTCCCGAGCACGACTGCATTCCCGGTCAGAAGCTCCATCACCGCATATGCTTGTTGGTCCAAGCCCATTCCTAGCGCGTTACCGAACGAATCAGCGGGAGACCGAAAGAGGAACGCGGAGATGACGGTCTCTCGGCTGAACTGAACCGCAAGGGCTCATTTTTTTTAAGCGGCAAGACTAGTCAGCTTTTAGACAGCTCAGCCGTCCTAGAACGAGAATATCCATCCAGACAAGAAGGCTTGACCTCATCCGCCCAATTCGGCTTGGAGAAGGAGCCGGATTTACCCAAGATACTAAGTCGTGTGAGAACCAGATGCCTGAAAATATCTTTGGCCATCATCGCTGCGTCAGAGCAGCCAGCGTTTTCGGCTCTGACAGCTTGAGTGGGCTCCATCATGGCCCGCTTGGCTTCTCGATGGATCACCATGATGAGAGTTAACCTTTGGGGAGGGCGCTCAAGCGCATTTCCTTGATAATGTCATGCGGGAGACGACAATAAATGGATAGAGATTTGTCACAGCTCGACGGTGGTGGCTCTTTCGCGATTTCTGACTCCGAAACGTCCCAGTCCGAAGCCTCAGAACCCGGCTCTCCCCTCGCGGCGCATTGGGACGACGCTCTCACGGAGGCGCTGCCCTCCGCGGCGAACCAAGCCCGGTCGCAGAACCACGCCAATCAAGCGATACCTTGGCCGCCGCAGGGTTGGGATGAGACGATGGGCCTGACCTTTCGCTCCCTGATCAGGCTTCCTGCCCTGCCGATGACCCTTCAAGAACTAAGAGCGGGGAGCAACTTTCTAACCAGCCTGCCCGAGCTTCCAGCCGGACTGCAGAGGCTATGGGTTGGGCGTAACCAATTGACCAGTCTGCCTCAGCTTCCGGCAACGCTTGAAGAACTCAACGTTACATACAACCAGCTGACCAGCTTGCCCAGCCTTCCAGCCGGACTGCGCTTGATGTTGCTTGGACGCAATCAACTGACCAGTCTGCCCACCCTTCCGACGGAGCTCCGGGATCTTTCCGCTCCAAACAATCAGCTGACCAGCCTACCCGCTCTTCCAGCCAATCTTGAGACCCTCAACGTCAGCAATAATCAGCTAACCGAAATGCCTGAGCCTCTTCCCTCGCGTATGGAAATTCTAGATGCGGACGACAATCAGCTGGTCCGGCTGCCGGAACTGCCGGCTGGCCTCGAAAGACTTGATGTCAGCCACAATCAGCTGACGGAGGTACCGGCGAGCCTGCTGCAGCTAAGGAGCAACGCACTGGTCGATTTAAGAGACAATCCACTGCAAGAGCCAGTCCAAAGTGATCTAGCGAGAGCAACTACTGCTGCGGGCTATGCCGGTCCTCGAATCCGTTTCGCGCAGAGCGCGGTCCTGCCAGAAATTCTCCAAAACTGGCTGAGAGAAGACCCAACCACCCTGGCGACATGGCGAGGCTTCGCCGGTGAGCCCGGCGCTCAAGACTACGCTCGATTCCTCGTGCGGCTTGCCGGAACGGTGAACAACCAAAGTGACGAATTTCGGCAGGCCGTCGGCGAGGATCTGCGGCAGGCGGCAGCGAGGCCGCGACTGCGCGAGCTGTTTTTCCAGCTGGCCTCTGATGCGTGCGCAAGCTGTGAGGATCGGGTCACTTTGACATGGAACGGGATGCAGAGCGCGCGGCTCAATGCCGACATCGAGGATGGCCTGTACGACGATCGGCTCCCCGAGTTGCTCCAGCATGCCCGCGTCATGTTCCGTATGGAGGCGCTGGACGGGATAGCGCGCCAGACGGTCAATGAGCTAAATCTCACCCTCCCGGCCGACGAAGTCGAGGTCTATCTGGCCTACCAGAACCAGTTGCGCGAGCCACTGGAACTGCATCACGTAGCCGCCGACATGCGCTTTTTAACCGTCGCTCATGTCAGCAGCGACCACCTTGAGAGAGCGATAGTAACGGTCCGGGAACAGGAAGAGACAGGCTTTGCGGATTATCTCGCTACCCGTTGGCAGCCTTGGGAATCAGTGTTGAGGCGCATTGCGCCCGAAGATCATGCAGCGATGGAGCAGCGGCTCGTCGACGCGATGGACGACGAGTTTCAAACTCGGCTAAATCAACGGCTCCTCGAAGCAGGGCTGATGGGCGACGCCGATGCCGAGCGGACGCTTGGACCTGACATCGTCAACGAGATCGCTCGCGAGATCAAGGGTGAGGTAATGCACCGGGTACTTAGGGCGAATGGCATCGAGCTATAATACACGGTCAAACCCAGGATTGCTGTCGAGAGCTCGGGCGATGACTTAATGACAGCCTTCGCCAAGCCAGTCGGCCTAAGAAGGCCGCTCTCGGCGAGTCCCCAGGTGAATTAGAAAAGAGACGCCTCAGTTTGACGACCGTAACAATGGTTGCGCATTGTCTCGCCCTAATTGTTACCGGATGCTGAGCCGTTGCCTCACGTAAATTGCTCCCTTGGAGCGGGGGCGACGATGGGGTGGCTAAGCATGGCAACGCGGAAGGAACTGACGGCGGCAGGAGGCGCGCGCTATCGGCGTTCGGATCGCGCGAAGAAGACGCGGATATTAGACGATTTCGTCGACATCACCGGATTCCATCGCAAGCATGCGATGCGACTACTTCGAGGTCAGGAAGACGCGCGCCCAAGCCGAAGGGCGCGACGTCGAATGTATAATGAGGTAGAACACAACGCGCTCGTGCTCCTTTGGGAGGCGTCGGACCGGATCTGCGGGAAGCGGCTGAAGGCGTTAATGCCTGGGTTGATTGAGGCGATGGAACGGTGTGGCCACCTCGACCTTGCCCCCGAGATCCGCGACAAACTTTTGGCAATGAGCGCTGCGACGATCGACCGCGCATTGGTGCGGGTCCGAGAAGGATTAGGTCGCAAGCGATCGGCGGCACGCGACGCACTCGTTGCGTCGCAGTGTTCCAATAAGGACGTCGGCAGATTGGAATGATCCGGCGCCCGGATTCGTCGAGGCCGACCTTGTCGCGCATAGCGGTCCATCTGCGCGCGGCAGCTTCATCCAGACCCTCGTGCTCACCGACATTGCTACCGGCTGGACGGAGTGCGCTCCTCTGATCGTGCGCGAACAGACGCTGTTGAGCACGGTGCTGACGGATGCGCGGCGGCGATCAGGGTGAGACTCTCATCCTGATCGTCGCGCTATACCTCCTCCAGCGACTTCAGCCGCTTGGCTTCGGAAGCTTCCATGCCGCCGAACTTGGCCTTCCAATTTTAGATCGTCGCCTCCGAGACCCCATGTTTGCGAGCCAGATCGGCTGTCGTCGCTCCGGCCTCATGCTCCTTCAACACTGCGATAATCTGCTCTTCCGTGAACCTTGCTCGCTTCATCTGTCCGTCCTTGCTCAGGCCGGACTCTAACTCCATCTGGAGGAAATACTCAGGGGCAGGTCACACAGGCAACAACTTCGGCGGTCCGTTTGAGATAGGGGCTGTCGCGTCAATTCGCATGGCTTCGAATGCGATGTTGCCGATCTCTTTGCCCGACCGTTTCAAGTGTCATCCGGCGCATTTTGGGGTTACATCACCAGTCGAGGAACCGAGGTAATATCTATGGGGCTGTACCTTGCCCGCGAGCTCTGCCCGGATGTGTCCCAAAGAATGGGCACTCAGGAAAAAGCGGCAACTATTTGCGTTTGCTTGATCCACGTTGATTGACGGAGCACGCGACGTGATTCGATGATGCGAACACTGGGCAGACGATTTCATGGAGGATATAATTGTAAGGCCCGATGGCGCCCGATACAGACAACGGCGGCTCGGCGACAGGAATGAGAACGGCCCAGTCAGTGCTCTCGCCGGGGCCGTTTTGTTGGCCGAGTGCAGGCCCCACAACTGAGGCGGCCTTACTCTCTGTTGTCTCCATCTGCGCTGATCTCTACGGGCGCGCCGGATCTATCATAGAGGGATTGCCGCAGCTCTGCTAGCCGCGCGTGGCTGAGCAGCGAAGGGCTTTCATTGTGTGCGCAATGCGTGACTATACAAGCTGAAAGCACGAACAGCGGATCGATAAGCGGCCAACTATACTACAGCGCTTAATTTTCGGCCCTGCCACGTGGCTATGTTAATCGATGCGGTCAGGTGTCGGGTCCGACGCCCCGGTCAATTGAGCGGCCCCAGCCTGGGGGCCGCCAACCCGAACGATACGGATTTTCCTCCAGCAGTCGGGGGCGCCTGGACCGGCTGGGGCCCTCAGCCGATGCACTGCCAAGCTGATTGTTCCTCGCCCGTCTGGCGCGCCAAAAGGGAAAAACCAGCAGCTCAATCAGTCGACATTGCGCCCGGCCTCTCGTTCCAGCCGCAGGCTCGACTGCACCCGGTTTAGATAGCCGTAAATGTAAAGCTTGAGGAGCACCGAGGGATGGTACGACGGCCAACCGCCGCCGGATCCGCAATCTCAAAGCCTATCTCAGCCAAACCGAGCGCATCGACAAATACGTCGATCACGCGAACCGGGCTGCTCTCGTCAATCAAGTCATCGAGGCATTCGGGGCAGCAGCGTCCGCTCCCACTGCCTCTTCATGAGCGCCTCACCAAGACTAACGGGGTAATCGTAACAGCAGCCCAGTGTTTCGATGCCAGGACGAGTTGCGGACACTAGCGAGTAAAAAAGCGAGTCAGTAACGAAGCCTTAGGTTGGCACAGCAGATGTAGTGAACTCCACGTAGGGGGGCTGCCAACGTCATCGAAAGCGCGTTCGTGCGCGCCAAGGGACGTCGAACAAGACCGCGCTCACGATGATCTTCAACTCGCGTCGTCTCGGTGGGGCAACCGCTGCCGAAACTCTCCCCCGTGTAAATTCGCCGGCGGAATCAACGTCGCCTGACCGCAAACTCAATCCGAGGCCGCCTGGCGCCTTCCGGCACCAAGATTCGGCGCTAGCTCTTTAACCCACGATAGGTCGCACCTTGGATCGAAAGACAAGTAATCGCAAGTCAGTTCTTCACCCGGTTGTATGTCACGGGCTGCGAAGATTCGACAATGATCGTCTTGATATGTGTTTGGCTGACTGCTGTGATTTATGAAACGGGCATTGTCAGCATTGTACTCTACAACACCATCATCCACATCGCGGTCTCTTGGATAGGCATGCTTGTCAAGTAAAGCTTGAAATGTTGGAGGTAAGGCTTCGTACTGTTCAGGCGTCACGGCAATGTCAACGATTGGATTATGAATCCAAACCAATGTACCTTTAGGTAAAAGAGTAGCAGAGAAAAGTCCGATGCCGCCAAAGTGGTCTGGCTTCAAAATGGTTTCAACAATCAACACTGAAATATCTCCAAAAGTGACTAACACCCAGCAAGCTAACTGACCTAAGTCCCGCAAATCTCCTGTAAGAATTGGTAGGGTCGTTTAATCGCGCCTCCGCCACAATTTCGATTTTTCTTCGATCTCTGCATTCGTTTCGGCGCTGTAACTGTCGGATCAGCATCTCGGCGAACTGGGCGAGCGTCAGCGGCGTAGTTGGGAGGATCTATGCACTGCTCTCAGAGGTTTCTGCGACTATCTCCCTCAAAAGAATAAGAAGGACATTGCTGGCCGGCTTTCCACGGAGGCGCTGGATGTCAAGAGCTACAACCAGGACACTGGTGTGGGCGGCAACGTCGGCGCAGCACTGGCTCAGCTGCGGAAGTCGTCGGTCGGCGCTAAAGCGATGGCGATCGCGCCCGGTATCCTGACCATTGCTGATCCCGAAGATACGGCACTGATAGACTCGGGGCGGATCGATGACGCCGCAGACCGGCGTTGGCCAGAGGAACTGCGGAAGGCTACGACCAGGATGTGCATCTGGGCTGACGGACCACCAGACCCGTCGTCATCAGTTGCCACCAGTTCAGTCGACCGGGGTTTCAATGGGACGCAGGAAGCAGCCTCTTTACTCCGAGGATGCTTCCCTTGTTTCGGGGCTTGAGGAGGGCCTTACGAAGGGCAATGCCGCCAAACGTGCCGTCAAGAACACCGTAGGTTTTTCTTCGCAGCTTTGGCGGCCGGCTCTCCAATAACAAGGAGGTGATGGCCGTTCGGCTGAACGATGAGTCGCTGAGCGACGATGCGTGCAAGTTGATCGGGACGGGTAGCGATCATCTGCACCGCCCACAAGGTCGCCAAGCTCGCAAGACTCGCTGGAGCAAGCTATCGTCCATTAGCAAGCCCGATACCAGAGCTATCTGGACGGGCTCCTAGCGTCGGGGGTGTACGTCGGCGTCTCCATTCGTGGTTGATGGATGAGCCGAACGTCATTGGGCCCTCCAGGCCCCACGATGGCGATGTAGCGCTCGCCGCGAATGTCGTATTGTTTTACCGGCTGCGCCGCGTCTGGCAAGAGACCCCAGCGGCCGAGCTTCGAGAGCATCGTGTCCGGGGCGGGTTGGGTGCCGTGCGAAAAATCCTCGGGAACGGCGAATGATGCAGCATAAATCTCGCGGACCGCCGGGGATGTCCTCTCAGCCCTGGCGGACGCCGAGGCGGCTTGATCCATCGACCGTCCAAGCAGCGCTGGCGAGGCCCGATTCGCCGGCCGTGCACTGGGCTGCGGAACGCTTTCCGGCCGAGAGCCGAGACGAATGCCAGCGCCTGGCGAATTGAGTGGGGTGCTTCGCCTCATCTCCGCCGCGGGCACGAACAGCGCAGTGTAGCGGTCATTGTGAACCACGAAACGGGTGGGTCGGCTGTCCTGGCTCGGCGGGACGCTGCTACCGTCAAGGGCAGCCGGCGTGTGCTGGTCGCCGTGCCGCGAGTTAAAGGAACGAACGGCCTCTCCTAAATCCAAGTCTTGGTGATGGCGTGCGGTTGGCTCGCGAGACGACGATGGGCCGGCGTCTTCCATCATCGCCCACAGCATATCCTGATCGTAACCTTCCGCAGGAAGGACGAACGTCGAACCGACCGCTGGCCCGAAAGGCGACGGTGCGCCGGCGTCCTCCATCAGCACAGGAGCGACTGAATTGCCGGACTCGCTCAGCTGGCGCCCAATGGCATCCCCTTCCGGCTGACCTAGCGTCCTCTGCCTCTTCGCAGGCCTCAACTGCCCCGCGTAATCCTCACCCATGAGGACCTCGTGCCTTTTAAGGGGGGAGCTCCTGGTCAGTTCGTTAGGAGCCGGCTGGTAGCTATCGCTCCAGCTGAAGTGATGCACGGCTTCTCCGGGATCCGGTGCCTGGTGATCGCGCGCGGTTGGCATGAGAGACGATGCTCGGATGGCTTCGCCCATCATCCCTCCCAGCGGATCCTGATCGTGATGTTCTGCAGTCAGCTCCTTCGGCCAACTTAAAGCTTCCCGCGGCGCGTTGTGCTGCGCAGCGGCGTCCCCGAGGCGTCTGGTAACTGCGTCTTCGGGATGAGGACCGCGGGCCCTATGGTGCCCAAGTTCCAACGCCTCGGTGAGTCTACGGTCTTCGTCAGACAGATGAGGATAGTAGTGATCTGGAATAGGAACCCTTGCGACGGCACTGGTATCGAGCTGCGGCACCTCATCCAAGTACGGCTCAAACTCCGCTTGCTGCTGTTGTAGCTCCGCGGCGTTGTGAGCAGCGCGATTTTGGTTGAATGAGTTGATACTGTTAAATGGGTCCATGTCCCCTCGAGTCCGTTCGCAATCGCGCGCAGATAGTGTCGCTCTCTGATTATGCTCTACTAGGATCAGCTGTCGACAAGCTGACGCGCTTAGAGACTTAAGAGAGCCAAATTGGCCAGCCCGACTGCCACACTCACCCGAGGGACGCGACCCGCTGCGGGCACACTACCAGCGGCTGTTCAACTATCAGTGGAGCTATACAGCCGCAACGTTATCTCATAAGCTCATCAAGCGCGCCGAAGACGCGGGATTACCTGGCGGTCCGCAGTTTCGTGGGACGCTCTTTCGCAGCGTCGGTAGCCGAGGCGGGAAGCCCCCGAAAAGTTGGCCGTCGGTCGCATTCCTTTCCTCACTTGTCGGCTTCTGGAAAGCCGCACCTGCCAAGATCAAACTGAATGTCCCATGCGCGAGGGGAACAGATGAACATCGATCCACCAAACGCATTAGGACCCTTGACCCAGAAGCAGCGGACGCAGCAACAGCCGGGCGGCCCTTCAAGCGCACAAACCAGCTCACCAGCACATCCGTCGCCGGATCAAGCGGACTTTGAGCAGCAGCTGAGCGAACTGCGGTCACACCGAACATCGGATTCAGCCGCCGCTTCGATCGATTGCCGGGTTGGATCACCCTCGACCCTGACGAGGGGCAATCGAAGAGCGTGCGCCATCCAGGAAAGCGAGCGGTGCCCGGCCGAATCCTTCGTCAGGGGGCGCGCTGAACTTGCCGCATCGCTAGCCGGAGCGAGCGTTAAGGCGCTGAAGAACGAGATCAAACTCGCTGCGCAGCGAGCCGCACAGTGGCCACGAACCACCGGATCTTATGCCGGCAGCGTCGAAGTCGACCGCATTTTCGACGATGTGGTGGCATCATCGTATCTGCCGCTGCATCGTTTTCAGAACGAGGACATCGATTGTGAGCCTATTCTAGACGAGGAGGTGAGTGCCATCGCGCATGTGCGTTCCCTAGCGGGTTTGCGTGCTCAGGCTAGCCCGCATGTTTATAAGGCTGCTATCTGCTCGGACGACGAAAGGGAGGACGAAATTGATATGGCGCGTCTCGCGGCGTGGCACACGAAAGGCGTTACAGAGAGTGCTTTTGTGTCATTGTCCCAGACCCCCTCGCGACTGCTCCTTTCAAAGGACCACAGCGAGAATGGCGCGAACGCAATTGCAAGGAACGCGAAGAAGCTGCACACTTATACGGTACCAAGCGTCACCGCCTGGCCGATCAGAAAGATCAACGATATTCTAGAGCGTGGGCATGCTCCCGGAGATGAGGAGCTGCGAGATTGGTTAGGGGGAATACCGCGCGAGGAGACCGAGGTCTTGTTTCTGGGCGGCAATCTAGCTGATTATTGGACAGCCAGCGTGGATAATCCGAACATTGCTAGCACACCGCAAGATCGTATGCCGATCAAGAAAGCAAGGATCACCTTCGATACGCCCGAGATGATGACGGGCTCTCGAGCTCATTGCTCATCCGATTCCGGCCACTGACCCTCTCAGTCCTGACGAGCTATCGACTGCGGTCGGATCGCACGCGACCGGCGCCCCTGCTTTCAGATATTTGAAAGTCAGCGTGCCGAGCGCTTGCGCATCCGGTCCGAAGGCCGGGACCCTCGTCGGGTCGATAGCCCAAGTCAACGAAAGCGATCATGCTTCGCCGATAAGGACCTGTTTCACGGAACCGACCGTGATGCTGTCTTACCCACCAGGTGCGTCGTAGGCACCAAGCGTGAATTTGCGTCTTACCCAATGTTACCCAACGCTGGTTTGAAAACCAGCTCAAGGCAGAAAAATGACGGATTAGCATCCCTTCACCGCGCCCCCGGACGACGAGGGCGCGTGGGTTTACGGGCCAAAGAGCCTAGGAGGGAATGATGACAAGGAAGCTCGCCGCTTTTCGCGGTTATTGGATGAGCCTTGCCCGAAGCGTTCTCATCTGCTGCACGGTTTTGGCTGAAACGGGCATGATATTCACCCAAGCCAGGGCGGACGAGATCAACTGGCGCCAGTTTGAAGGCGCGTCGATTGTCTGGGCCTATGACATTCATCCGTATGCCGACGCGGTCGCAGCCCAGTTGCCGGAGTTCGAGAAGCTCACGGGCATCAAAGTGACGCCCGAGCTTTATCCGGACGATGCCTACTGGAATAAGTTGACAATCCAGCTCAGCACCAAGTCAACGAGCTGGGACGTGGTGGGGACGGGCATCCAACCAGCATGGGATCTTGCGCCGGGTCAATTGCTTGAGCCGCTCGACAATTATCTGAACGATCCGAGACTTACGGCGGCGGGGTACGACTATCAGGATTTCTTTCCTGCACTTCGAGATGCGCTGACCTGGAAGGTCAAAGAGGGGCAGATCGAGCCGGGAAGTGGACAGGTCTGGGCCATTGCGCATGGCTTTGAGAACATCCAGCTGCTCTACCGCAAGGACATCCTCGACAAGTACGACGTTAAAGTCCCAACGACTCCTCCGGAGATGTCCGCGGCCTGCGAAAAACTGAAGGGCGCGGATCCCGCGATCACACCCCTTGGCGTGCGCGGCGTGCGATTTTGGAGCAGCATCCACACGGCCGCGATCTCGATCGTCAGGTCCTATGGGGTGCATGATTTCGTCCTCAAGGATGGCAAGACGGACACTGGCCTCGACTCGGCGGAGTCGATCGCGTTCCACAAGGACTATGTGGACATGATCAAGAAGTGCGCGGCTCCGTCGTTTGCGAACGACAATTGGTACCAGGTGGTCGATGGCATCAGTTCGGGACGCACGGCGATGGCGATCGATCTCAATATGTTCGGCTTTTGGAATGACGTGGCCGGCAAACCTGGCTCGGGGAAGATCGCATTCGCGCCTCCGCTGCGCGCTCCTAACAGCAAGAATTTCGAATCCAACATCTGGATCTGGTCTCTTGCGATGAATGCCGCTTCAAAGAAGAAGGGGGCAGCCTGGCTGTTCATCCAATGGGCAACGTCAAAGCAGGTCGAACTGAACGGAGCCGTCGCTGCCAAGCTCGTCAACTCTCCGCGTGCCTCTACCTGGAGTGACAAGGCTTGGCTCGAATATGCGGCAAAGCCTGAGTTCAATAACTTCGTGGACACGTTCAAGACCGTGCAGGATAGAGCAAAACTCGCATTTACAGCTCGTGTTGGCTTTGCAGAAGCAATGAACGCTTGGGCCGTCGCTATGCAAAAAATGGTCAACGGAGCTGACGTGAAGGCCACGCTGGCTGATCTCGCTTCCGAGATCCGCTCGTCCATGTGAAACGCGCTGGCGGCGAGCAACATCGCCGCCCTGCATTTTAAAGATGAACTGAGATGGACATCCGAGGATCCCGCGGGCTCGTGACGCTGCAGTCTTCGACCAGTCAACTTGCATCGCCAAAACGCAAGGCGGTCAGCGTGCAAGATCCGCGCTTTGATTGGTGGAGCGTTGCCGCAATCACCCCCGCTATCATCGTACTTCTTGGCTTTCTTATCTTGTTTTTCTATGGCGTGTTTCAGTCGCTGACCGATCTCAAATTCGGCCGGCCTTTGGTTCACTTCATCGGCCTCAACAACTTCGCGGCATTGATCAAGACAGGAGATTTTTGGAATAGCGTTCGTGCCACTCTTGTTTACGCCGGATCGGCGGTGCTTGCGCAAGCCGTATTGGGTCTGGCGCTTGCCAAGCTGTTTGCAACTGACGTCTTCCTGGCGCGCGTGATGCGGCCCGTCATTCTCCTGCCGCTCGTCCTGCCTCCGATGAGCGTAGCGCTCATGTGGACGACAATGATGGACCCGCAAAATGGAATCATGAACTACCTGCTCTCCCTGGCAGGCATAGGCAGATTTACATGGATTTCAGATCCAAACAGCGC
Organism: Bradyrhizobium sp. USDA 4538; assembly: GCF_024171045.1. Lineage (NCBI taxonomy): Bacteria > Pseudomonadati > Pseudomonadota > Alphaproteobacteria > Hyphomicrobiales > Nitrobacteraceae > Bradyrhizobium > Bradyrhizobium sp. USDA 4538. The sequence continues at coordinate 1,972,550 of NZ_JALJZE010000001.1, read as the reverse complement.
GATGTTCTCACTCGTCCTTATTGACGTTTGGACCTATACGCCATTCTTCGCCCTAATCATCTTCGCCGGTCTTCAGGGCATCAATGAAGAGGTCAAGGAGGCCGCGCGTGTAAATGGCGCGAAGGGCTGGGCAACCTTCCGGCACATCGAGTTGCCGCTGATTGCGACATACATCCTGATCGCCGCCGTGTTTCGGCTGATCGAATCCCTCAATCAGTTCGACATCATTTTTGGGACAACGCAAGGTGGCCCTGGAAATAGCACCTCCGTACTTTCGGTGCGAGCTTACGTTACCGCGTTCCAGAATCTCGCCTTTGGGCGTGGTGCCGCACTTATGGTCGTCAATTGGATGATCGTGTTAATCGCAACGTTTGCCAATGGTGAAGCTATGGCGCCTCGTTCGGCAGCGCGTAAGCTGAGGATGCAACCCATGCGATTGAAGCGCTCCACCTCCGTCAATGTGCTTCTGAACCTGCTCGTCGGCATTTGCGCATTGATCTTGGCCTTTCCACTTGTCTGGATCGCCATGATGTCGCTGAAGCAGCAGGCTGAAGTGATGACTTGGCCGCCAACCTTCCTGTTCGTGCCTACGCTGGAGAATTTCCGTGTCCTGTTTGATGTCAGCCAGGCCGGAGCGACCAGCTATGGCACCATCAAAGTCGACTTCCTAACGCCGGTCACGAACAGCGTCGTCATTGCGCTGGGCTCCGTAATCATCGCGCTGCTCATTGGAGTGCCAGCCGGCTACGTCCTAGCCAGGCGAGACATACCTTTCAAGGAAGACATTGCCTTCTTCATTTTGGGCTTCCGCTTTGCCCCCGTCCTTTTGGTCGTCATCCCGCTCTTCAGCGTCTTTCAGACGATTGGATTGTATGACACCTATATCGGGATGATCTGGGTCTACCAAGTCGTTACATTGCCGATGATTGTTTGGCTGAGCCGGTCCTATATCGAAGACATCCCGAAAGACATCGAGGAGGCAGCTGCCATGGATGGCGCCAAACCGGTCCGAGTGGTGCTGCACATCGTGCTACCGCTTTTGAAACCCGGCCTGATCGGGGCCTCGTTGCTCATCTTCCTGCTTGCTTGGCACAACTTCGCCTTAGGTCTGATCCTCACTTCGACCAAGGCGCCGGTAACGGTCGCTCTTCTCAAGCTGCTCAATCCAGGCGTGCAATTCTACCCGGTCATGGCCGCAGGGCTGGTCGTGACGATGATCATTCCCGTCATTCTGATCGTAATCGGTCAGCGTCACCTTGAACGCGGCCTAACCTTCGGTGCCGTAAAATGAGCGTCCGGCCATTAATGTTCTTCGGAACGACGAATCTCGATCTGTGCTTCAATGTCGAGCGGCTTCCAACACGGGGTGAAAGCCTGATGGGTACGGTGAGACGTCACCCTGGAGGAAAGGGCGCGAACCAAGCCGTCGCGGCCGCCCGCCTCGGCCTAAAACCACACTTCTACACGCATCTCGGTGATGATGATGCCGGTCAGTCGCTTTTAAAATCGCTCATGGAAGCCGGCGTTTGCACTGATGCAATTACGATCTGTACAGGCGAAGTCTCGGGCTTGGCCGTGGTTATGGTCGCTGACGACGGCTCCAACATGATCGTCATAGACCCAGGCGCCAATTCGAAGGTGGCGCCGGACATGATCGAGAGCGCAATCAAATTCATAGAGCGCGATACAATCGTCGTCGCAGAAATGGGGATGCCGATCCCCGCGCTCAATCGGCTGTTCGAGATGAAGCTTAAGAAGGGCTTCGAGCTTATTTTCAACCCAGCCCCGGTGAGGCCAGGTCTGCCACCGGCCGCCTGGAGAAACGTTGACTTCGTCACGCCGAACCAGACGGAAGCTTTCGAGCTGACGGGCATCAAGGTGTGCGACTTCGATAGCGCCGCGCGCGCGGCGGGGAAGCTGCTTGACCTCGGGCCCGGTGCCGCGCTGATCACGCTCGGGGCGCAGGGAGCATATTACGCTGATGCCACGCGCTCCTTTGCTCTTCGGGCGTTCCCCGTCAAGGTCGTCGATACCACGGCCGCAGGCGATGCCTTCAACGGGGCATTCGCAGCGTCGCTCGCTCAGCGGCTGCCTCTAGAGGAAGCAGTGAGAAGGGCGCTAGCGGTGGCTGCCTTATGTGTAACACGGCGCGGTGCTCAAAGCTCAATGCCGACTGCCCAGGCAGTTGACGAGTTTTTACAGTCTCAAACGATCTTGGAGTTGGAATGACCGTACAGTTCTCAGTTGCAGACCGAACGGTGCTCGTCACCGGGGCAGGTGGCGGTATTGGTTCTGCCATTGCGAATGCATTTCGCCAGGGAGGCGCGAACGTCGTCGCCACCGATGCCAATCTAGAGAACCTCAGAGATACTCTGCCAAGACTGCCCTATGGCAATGGCATACTGCCCATGGCTATGGACGTCGCGCGCGAGGAAGACGTCGGTAGGGTCCTCGAAGAAATCGCCAGGCACTTTGGCCGGCTGGACGTGCTGGTCAATAATGCAGGCATAAAATCTGCCCAGCCGCTGCTCAGCGGCAGCGCTGAAAAAATTGAACGTACGATCCAGATCAACTCGATCGCCGTCCTGCGCTGTTCGAAATTGGTCGTTGAGCGCTTCATGAAAAGCAAAGGCGGACGCATTGTCAATGTGGGCTCCTCGCTGTCATCGCAAGGTGCAGTTTTCAACTACCAGGCCGGCGGGGGTGACTATTGCCTTTCAAAGGCAATCGTTCACGACATGACCAAACTACTTGCCTATGAATGCGCGCCCCTCAGCATCAACGTGAATGCGATCGCGCCTGGCATCATTGATACTCCCATGCACGGTCGCCCGCGGGAGGAGACCGAAGCTCGCCATGGTGGCCGGATCCCATTAGGACGGGTTGGAGTGCCTGAGGATATCGCAGGGCTAGCCGTCTTCCTCGCGAGTCCTGCGGCTTCCTACATGACAGGACAGATCGTTCACGTGAATGGCGGGATGCTGATGAATGGCTAGCCCAAGCTCTCATCTTGACTGGCCGTCAGTCGCTGGGATCATTTCGGATCTCGATGGCGTCCTCTATCGCGGAGATGCCGCAATTGTCGATGCCATAGAAGCATTTACGCGTTGGCGGGCGGCCGGACTGCCCTTCTGTTTCGTGACAAACAATTCGACCCACACGCCGGAGGACGTCGCCCGCAAATTGCAAGCATTTGGCCTTACAATCGTGCCGAACGAAGTGGTTACCAGCGCGATCGCGGCCGCAGAACTCGCGCGCGCGAAGTACCCGGACGCGAGCCGCGTATATGTCATCGGCGCGACCTCGCTTGTGAATGCGGTCGCCGCGGTAGGTCTGGACGTGACTGACCAAGAGCCGGAGATCGTGGTGATGGGTCTCGATCGCCACATCACACATGAGAAGATGCGGATTGCGATTGAGGCGATCTTGAACGGTGCCGCCCTCATCGGCACAAACCCCGATCTCCTCTTGCCAACCGCTAATGGATTCGAACCGGGAGCAGGAGCAATAATTACGGCTGTGGCTACTGCTACCCAGGTCAAGCCGCTGATCGTTGGTAAGCCCGAGCCGCACATGATCGAAACGGCGCTTTCCCGCCTAGGGACGGTGCGCAGCGCCACACTGATGATCGGTGACCAGGTTGCGACGGATATTCAGGCCGGTAAGCGAGCTGGCCTTCCGACCGTGCTGGTCACGACCGGCGTTCCGCCCCGAGAGAATCCTTCCCTGGCACGACCAGATTTCATCGTATCGAGCCTGGCGGAGATTGAGATCCCGGCCGTGGTTGGAAGCCCGCGACAGAGGAGAGCGTGATGGCCGACGTTCGTCTAGAAGGTGTCAGCAAGGCCTACGGGACTATCCAGGTACTGCGGAATATCGACCTCGCAATCGACCATGGCCAATTCGTCGTCTTCGTTGGGCCATCCGGGTCGGGTAAGTCGACGCTGCTGCGCATGATCGGAGGGCTGGAGCGAATTAGCGATGGACGGCTGCTGATCGATAACGAGGTCGTCAACGACGTTGATGCGGCTGATCGTAACCTTGGCATGGTGTTTCAGAGCTACGCTCGCTCTCTATCCGCATATGACTGTCCGCGAGAATCTCGCCTTTCCTCTCCGCATGGCGAAACTTAGTAAAGCCGACATTGATGCCAGGGTTGCCCAGGCTGCATCGCTGTTGCAAATGGATCACCTCCTGGGTCGTAAACCTCGACAACTGTCCGGCGGGCAGCGGCAGCGCGTGGCAATTGGCCGCGCCATTGTGCGTGAGCCAAAGGTGTTTTTATTCGATGAGCCGTTGTCCAACCTGGATACGGAATTGCGCGTCCAAATGCGGGTTCAGATTGCCAAGCTTCACAAGCAGCTTGGCAACACGATGATTTATGTGACGCACGACCAAATCGAAGCCATGACCATGGCTGACAAGATCGTCGTGCTCAAGGAGGGCGTTGTCGAGCAGGTGGGGAGCCCGCATGATCTCTACCACAATCCGGCGTCCCGGTTTGTCGCGGGATTCATCGGCTCGCCCAAAATGAATTTCCTAGGCGGCAAGGTCGAAGCAGCGCATGAGTTGGGCATGGAGGTTCGACTGGATGCGGGTGCGCTGGTCTGTGTCCCCGTGGAGGCGGACAAATCGCTGATCGGCAAGCCGATCACGCTTGGCATAAGGTCCGATGATTTCTCCTCATCGTCCGCAGAGAAGGATATCGCGATCGACCTCGATCTCGATTTCGTCGAGCATCTCGGCTGCGTCACTTACGTTTATGGCAACGCCGGAAAGGAGGCAGTCGTGGCAAAAGCGGCAAAGCCTGATCCGCTCAAAAACTCCGGAAAAGTTCGTCTTGCGGCTTCCCCGCCGACTGCCATCTGTTCAAGACGAACGGAAAAGCTCTGCGGCAGTTGCATGCGCCCGCAAATTGGAGCTAATTTTAGTTAGTCGCCAAAAGCGAACGCGGTCTATAGCCACGGGCGGTCGAGGTGAAGGGAGGCGGTATCAGGCAGTTCTTCCGGAATTCCCGTTCGTTTGTGCTGGGGGCGGGGATCGGATCGGGCATGGCTGCGAGAGCGGCCGAGCGAGCAGGGGCAGATTTCGTGCTTGCGCTCAATGCCGGCCGATTTCGCGCGATGGGCGGCTCTTCACCCGCCTCAATCCTTCCAATCCGCAATAGCAATGAATTCGTCGCCGGCTTCGGTCGGACCGAGATCCTGCCCAGCACGAAATTGCCAGTATTCTTCGGCGCTTGTACCTTTGATCCGCAGCTCGATATCGATCGCTGGCTCGACCGGATCAGTAGATGGGGTTTTTCGGGGGTTACTAACTTCCCTTCGGTCATCCACATTGATGACTACAGGAGGTCGTTGCTTGAGAAATCCGGCCTAGGTTACGCTCGCGAAATTGAGCTGCTGGTGAAGGCGGCAAAACGTGGCCTGATGACGATCGCCTATACTCGAACTCAATCCGAAGCAAGGCGCATGGTAGAGGCTGGTATCCAGGCCATCTGCATCAACTTCAATCTCAATCGTGGGGTTGAAAGCGCATCTGACCCATCGATCAGCTTGTCGGAGCTTGCCGCGCGCACGAGCGCAGTCGCGCGTGTGGCTCAATCCGTCGACCGAAACGTGATCTGCCTCCTCGGCGGCGGCCCGATAACGAAGCCTGACGAACTCTTGGATATCTGTGGCGAAACAGGTGTCAAGGGCTTCATCGGTGGCTCCTCCCTCGATCGCGTCCCGCTGGAGATGTCTGTCCTTGAGGTCACCTCCGGCTTCAAGACTCTTCACTTATTGCGGGAGAAGGTCGATCTTCTTGAGCGCCAACTCCAGTTGAGCGGCTTCAGGCACGGCGTCATCGCACAGTCCTCAATCATGAAACGCGTTCTAGAGAATACAAAGCGCCTGGCGTCCCATCCCAATCCTGTGCTCGTTTGGGGCGAGGCCGGCTCGGGCAAGCGGAGGATAGCGAGCCTCGTCCATGCCTTCAGCGACCGCAAGCACGCGAGGGCAACGCTGTTTCAATGCCGACCCGGTTCGCCCATCGATACGGTCGGCGCGCTTTTTGGGGCCGAGCGCGATCAGAGCAGGAGACGCCAACTGTCGCTGCTGGAAAGTGCAAGCGATACGACCGTGTTGCTGCTGCATCTCGATCAGCTTTCGCGTGACGGGCAGGAACGGCTTGCCGATTACCTCGAGACTGGTAGTTTCTCGCCCTTGAACGGCGCATCGATTGTGCGCTCCAGTGCTCGAATTATCGCAACTGCGACGGTCGCCCGCGGGGCGGGCCTTCAAACGGTGCTATGTCCCCGGCTGCTCGGGTTGTTTTCGGGGCTCGACATCAAGCTACCTGCCTTGCCAGACCGACTGGAGGACCTCCCTCAGCTGGTTCAACATTTCACAGTCGAGGCGAAGGGCGATTCGAATGCCCAAACGCTGGCAATCGAAAATTCTGCATTTTTGGCGCTCGCTGGCCATAATTGGCCCGGCAATTTAAGGGAATTGCGTCAGATCGTGAACCAACTCGTGACGCTCCCAGATGCGCATATCAGCGCGGGCGTCCTCAGGCCGCTGTTGAACGCGTCGGCACCAGCTAAGCCGAAAAATGCATTCTCCGAGCGGGAATGGATCATAGAAGGCTTGAAACGAAACAGACTTCATCGCGGAAAAACAGCTAGTTCTCTGGGGCTTTCAAGAAAAACTCTATACAACAAAATCAAAAAGCTGCGGATCTTAGAGTAGCAATCCCAGTGTTCACGTTGCTCAAGCGAGCCGCTCGAAGCGGCCGCATCCAAAAGCGTCAACATTGGTTTGACGATCCGTGCTGGCCACGGCTTACCAGCTCCATTTGCTCAGTGAATTTGGTGTGAAACGCGCCGTCGGTCGCCAATTGCTCGCTACGGAGCTTTCGTCCACAGCATGCCATCGCACCACACGTGTTCCACGCGCCCCCATTCACAGGCCGCTGCGACATGCGGGAAGAACCCACGTCCGTGTTGGTTGGCGCTCGTATTGCAAAGCAGCGGAATGCCTGTGAGCGATTCGTATTCGACGAGAAGCTCGGCAATTTTGTGCTGAGAGGTCCTGCTAATCGTCTGCAATCTTGCAGATCCGTCGAGATGTATAACCGCGGGAATTTTGTCCCGCCATTCTGCTCGCGTCTGGTGATCGAAAAGCATATAAGGGTCCGGCGTCCCGGGAGTGAAAATCTCCGGCGCACGATCTTCCAGGCATATCGGCGCCACTGGCCGGAAGTGTTCTCGATGTTTGATGTCGTTGAGATAATCCTTCATTCGCGGCGATGTGGCGGCTGCCAGAATACTTCTGCTACCCAATGCCCGAGGTCCAAGTTCGGCGCGGCCGGTAAGAAAAACAACGGGCTTGTTGCTGGCGAGGATAGTTGCGAGTTCATGCATGCCACAGGGCACGGCGTCCCATTCGGGCGGCACATCGCTACCATGCAGTGCCGGACCACTGTAGACCGACCACTCCAGCGGCCCGAATCCTTTGTCCGCCATTGCAGAGCAAGCGGTTCCGATTGCAGAGCCACTGTCGTTTGGAAAGGGGGGCACCCAGACAGCGTCGAACAGGCCTGCCGCACGTAGCGCACTGTTCCACTTGATATTGAGCCCGCAGCCGCCGGCTATGCACAAATTGCGTGTCGCAAAACACGAGTGCCGCTGCAAAGCAATTGCCATTTCGCGCACAAGCAGACGCTCGAGGAAGCAATGAAACGATGCGAGCACATCTTCGGGTGCCTTGGCCTCCAACCGGCGCTCGCTAGCATCGAAGAAACCATGCACAGCCGCAAGCTTAGATTCCATACTTTTGATGTCGGTACGATAAGTGGCAAGCTTCGTGTCAGCCGCAAAGCGCTGTTGATAGAGCTCCTGAAAGACCGCGACGATGGCTTCTTCAACAGACCCGAGGGCGATATAAGCCATCAGCTTGCCTGCAAGACCCAAGTTGAGCTTGCCGGCACCGCCAGGGTCCATCTTGCCGGGGTCGCCTAGGTCCCAGTTGGCGCGGTTCGCCTGCTTATACGGCCCAAAGTGAAGGCCCGCGGCGGCATAGACGTGCCCAATCACTGGGAACAGGCACTCGATGAACCGTGCCCCCTGTCGTCCTACATGATAGAGACGTGGAAAGGTGCCGCCATCCCACAAGAGGCAGAAAGCTCCCTGTCCAGCTTTGGCAAAGGGGCTGGTGCAGTACGCGGCGGCGAGGTGGCTCGTGACGTGCGGATAGCTTCTATAAGGGAAATCCCTGCCGCGGAGCCTGAGGCCAAAACCGTCCTGCGAGGTCAGAAGGCCCTCTGCATGGCGTTCAATATACGATGCCCCTTTGAGAGTAATAGGAACGCTACCACTGAGGATCCGGAACTTGGAGGCCACCGTCCCAACCCAGCCGTCGATGACGAACTGATCAACCTCCCGCGGGTCGAGACCGTGTTCCGCCAAAGCCCGCACGATTGCATCGAGATTCTCGATCGTTTGATACCGCCGATTGTTGCTCCGCTTCTCCTGCTCGATACAAAAGATAAGCCGGCCGTCCTCAATAAGGGCTATCGCTCCGTCATGCGTCAGCTTGATACCGCAGATGCGCATAATGCCTCCGTGTTTAATGCGGGAAATTCGATTATTCGAAGATCAAATCGGACCGCGAGGGCATGCGGGCAAGCAGTCGCCGCGGATCGAATCATTCACACGCCGCTCACGCTCGATCTCGATCAGCACGTCATCCAGCACGTGACGGTGTCGGTATCGGCGGCGTGCTCCAACCGGAGATCCGATCATTAGATGCCCCGCGTAGCGCAGTGCATGATTTGCGCCAATGCGAAGGAAAGCCGTCGCGGTTTCCGGGCCGAGCCTCGCATTCACGACCGAGCAGTGCATCGGGATCGAGAAAGAATCTCAATGCTTCAATCCAATCTCGACCGTCGTGAAGGAGGGAGTCTTGCAGAGGAAAGTGTAAGCTGTAGCAGGAGCGCGGCCCACTTCATTCTTCTTGTCAGCTCCAATTTGACTTGCTTTGCCAGGTCGGTTGCGTCTTTGCAACATTGTCTGTTCTCGCATGGCTCGTCATAGGACGGGACGACTTCTTAGTTTCAAAGAGCGTGCCAATCGCCAGTGCTGCTTTTCTGCGCCTATTCTCATCGGGCGGCTGTCGCGAACAGAACGGAATGACCTGATCCCGACAGTGCGTTGCAGATGCTCCCTCTCGATTGCTTTCGATGAGGCTTGCGCAACGCCAAAGCCGCTTTCCGGCAGAATGAGATGGCTGCGCGATCTCTCTGCGCCATCTGCATTAGATCATTGCGCCAGCGGTGGAGACGCGCGGACTAGACGTCGGCTGTTTGGCTGCCTCTGCGGCCATCCGCACTTCTTCGACCGGGCGCGACATTCAGGGCACCAGCTTTTGCGTGGATTGGTTGACAGACGCTGGAGAGCAGGCAATTACCGTAAGAAACCACGGCCGCTCGGGGATGCATTGAGGTGTTGCGGGCAGCGCGGCGCGTAGGTTCAACGGGCGCGAATACCTTGCGATTGGGCCCCGTCGTTGCGCTGACGACCCTGCTTCGACACTCAGTCGAGTTAGACGAAGTGGGCCTTTCTGCGCCTGGAGCCCACAAAGCGCCCGAGGGATGTATTGCCCTTCGGCATTTCGATAGTTTCGGCCGAGACAATCGCACCCAGAATAAACCAGCTGTTTGGCTGCAGTCGCGTATTCAAGCTGCCGATCCATTGTTGGTGGACAACGTACGCGATACCGTCAGCCTTTACTTACTCCCGCCAAACCGGCTCCTTGTCCTCAGCATGGACAAAGAAAAGTGAGACTTAGCCGCTTTATCGCAAGCAGCCGGTCTTGCCGATAATAGCGGCGTAGCGGAAGGTGCATTCCCAGCTCCATCAACTTATCAGCCAGTCTCGAGATTTGTAGTGAACAACGAAGCCTTGTTGCCGGACATCCGTGAGTTCCTAGGGCTCTGGGAACGAACTTTCAACACGCACGCACCGGATCGTCTGGTTGCGCTATACACAGATGACGCGATGCTTCACGGTACATCGAGCGCTAAGCTCTATATCGGCGCCAAGGAGATAGGCACTTACTTTCACGGCAGCGCTACCGTGAAAATGGACGTATGGCATTCCGTGGTGTTGGCGCACAACGTTTCCTTGGTGGTGGGAAGTTATGTCTTTTCACAGCTGTGGAAAGGTCACCAGGTAACCACGCCGGCTCGATTCACTTTCGTACTACGCCGCCAGGACGGCGAGTGGAAAATCGTTCATCACCACTCATCCGCTACTCCAGCCTGAAGGCTGAACCAAGCTAATACGCGCGGATAAGCAAGCTCGTCAGCTCTTCATCCCATATGCGGGCCGACAGCGGGCTACTTGCCGCCTATGGCTCTTCTTTTTGATTGGTGCGTGCACGCCGGCAAGGGGGCACTAGCTGCTTCCGCCGAGCGGTCGCCACATGCAATTATTAGTTTTCAGCATGCGGCGTGCCCGAAAAGAAGCGCTGCAGATGGCGTGAGTGCGAAAATTTCTGCTCTCGGCGGCCTCTTACTTGGCGGAATTACCCAAATTTACCCACTGTGAACGATCCGCTTCAGGTTCGACCAACCTGCAGTCGAGTAGCCTTGCCGAATTGAACCCATCGCAGAGTGGGTCTGCCGTCGGATAGTACAGGAGCGCCCAGTGTCAGTTGTCCCGCCCACACCCGCCCAGTTGCGTGATGTCGCCTCACAATGCGGCCTTTCACTTACCGACCAGGACATCGTCTCCTTCCGCGGCCTGATCAACCGATCCCTCGAAGCTTACAGATACATCGAAGCCGTTCCGGACGAGTTGCCTCCGGTGAAATATGCACGCATCCCGGGCTATCAACCCAAAGCCGAGGAAAATCTGCACAACGCGTGGTACCGCAAGGCGAGAATCGAAGGAGCGCCGAGCGGAAAACTCAAGGGCAAGACCGTCGCTCTAAAAGATAACGTCATGTTGGCCGGGGTTCCAATGATGAACGGTTCGGCGACGCTCGAAGGGTTCGTACCAGATATCGACGCAACCATTGTCACCCGCATGCTTGATGCGGGTGCCGAAATTGCAGGTAAAGTGCATTGCGAATGCTTTTGCACATCCGGTGGTAGCCATACCGGTGCGCTCGGACCGGTGCACAATCCTCATAGAATGGGCTACTCTGCCGGCGGCTCGTCTTCGGGCTCGGCTGTTGTTGTGGCGCTTGGCGAAGTCGATATGGCGATCGGCGGCGACCAGGGCGGCTCAATACGCATGCCGTCCTCGTTTTGCGGTATCTACGGGATGAAGCCTACTTGGGGTCTTGTCCCCTATACCGGCATCATGCCTAACGAGCTGACGCTCGACCACACGGGCCCGATGACCGCAACGGTCGCAGACAATGCGTTGCTCTTGGAGGTAATCGCCGGAGACGATGGTTACGATCCGCGCATCAAAGCACCGAAAGTCGAAGAGTACACGAAAGCGCTTGGTCAAAGCGTCAGCGGATTGAAGATCGGCGTTCTGAAGGAGGGCTTCGAACAGCCCGGGGCGGAAGCTGGCGTCAATGGAGCGGTTCGTGAAGCGGCCAAACGGTTCAAGGATCTTGGGGCCTCCGTTGAAACGGTCTCGGTACCGATGCACCTCCAAGGAGCCGCAATCTGGACGCCGATCGGTACCGAGGGCGCCACACAAACCATGATGTTCGGTGACGGCTTTGGTACCAGCCGATCCGACCTCTTTTCACTGTCGCTCATGGATTTTCATCGAGGGTGGCGCCAGAAGGCGAACTCCCTGTCCGAGCAGGCCAAGTTGTTCTTGTTGCTCGGCACCTACGTAAACAACACGTACGGGCCGCGATTCTACGGCAAGGCCGTCAACGTGTCTCGCCGCTTAAGTGCAGCTTACGACAGGGCCCTTAAGGACTACGATCTGCTTCTTCTACCGACGACGCCGATGAAGGCGACGCAACTCCCTCCACATGACGTCAGCCGAGAGGATTATATCACTCGTGCGACCGAGATGTTCACCAACACGGCTCCGTTCAACATCACGCACCATCCGGCTATGTCGCTGCCATGCGGAATCGTGGATGGCCTGCCGGTGGGCCTGATGCTCGTCGGTCGCCACTTCGAGGAAGCAACCATCTATAGGGCGGCGCATGCGTTCGAGCGGATCGGAGACTGGAAGAAGATGTGACTAGAGCATGATGCCCGCAGCAACGGACCACCGCGGCGTCCGCGTTGGGTTATGAAACTCTTCGCAAGCCGGGATGACTGTTCTGACACACAGGCAAACACGTCGTTTGTTCCGAATTATTCCATTGTGAAGACGTGCGCGCCTGCCGACCAACGTGAACGAAAGACAAATCATCTACAACAAACAAGTGCGAGGAGGGTCAATCAATGCGAAGACTGTCGACTTACCTTTTTGCTACCGCCGCATTCCTGGGCATTGCGGGTGGTGCGAGCGCTGAGGATGTCCTGTCTGAAGTTTCCACATTAGAAAACGAATATTTCAACAACTGGTCGCAAGGTGCCGAACAAGCCGCAAAATCCCTAGGTCTAAATTATCGCATCCTTTCGGGCAAAGGCGATGCCGCAAAGCAGATCGAAATCTATGAGGCCCAGTTCGGTGCGGGTGTCAGGATCACGTTCGGCGAGAACCTCGTTGCGGCGAACATAAAGCCCATCGTTGAGATGGCGAAGAAGGTCGGTGCGGTGCATGTTGCTGTTTGGGAGTCGTTGCCCGGCTTCCATCCTTTGGATGCGGGGGCCGACAACTATGCTTTTGCAACCTTCTTCTCGCCGGATGATGTCGAAAATAGCTATAGAATTGCCAAACTGCTTTTTGACAAGATCGGCGGAAAAGGCAACGTCGCGCACATTACCGGTTTTCCTGGGGTAGATGCAGATATTGCCAGAACCGCGGGTTTCGATAAAGCGCTGGCCGAATATCCCAACGTCAAGCTCGTCGCGCGCCAACCAGGAAAATGGAATCAGGTTGACTCTCGCAAGGTCATGGAAGACTTGTTGGTGGCTCACTCCAAGATTGATGCTGTCTTCGGGCAAAATGACTCGATTGCACTGGGCGCGATGCAAGCCGTCGAAGATGCTGGTATGCGCATTCCGATCGTCGGCCTCGATGGCAATCGAGAAACCCTCAAGCTAGTGAAGGAAGGCCGCATTCTTGCGACAATGGGCTTTACGCCACAGTGGCAAGCCGGTTTTGCCCTCGTGCGGGCATACGATGTCGCAAAGGGATTTAAGCCCAGCCCGTGTGAACGCATGATGTACACGGGAGCCACGCTGATCAGCGCTCAGAATGTGGACAAGTATCAAGCGTTTCTCGCCGGCGAGAAGCTTCCGTTTGATTGGAAGAAAATGTCGCGGGTTCTTCATCCCAGCGACTGGGATGCTCAAAACTATGTGTGGCCGATCGACGTGAAGACGTACTGGGGAGCGCGCACGCCGGCCGGATACAAATTTCCGAAGGCTTATCAAGACGCCGTTGATTCCGGTTGCGTGGATCAGCTCAAGGCCGAGTATAACGGCCACTATAAGCAGCGAATTCCCGAGTGATCGCTCCGGATGCCCCTCTCCGTGGAGAGGGGCATCGTGTTTACCTCACGCTGACGGATCGCAAAAATGCTAGAAGCGTCGCTGGTTGGGCGTAGAGATGGTGAGCTATGGCGGCGCGCCATAACAGTCGTCGTCGTTACAATCGCGATTATATCTTTTGGTTTGGCGGCTCCATCGTTCTTTACCATCGCAAATATCAGGGCAATCGAACTATCGAGTTCCGTCCTCTTGATCGCATCCATCGGGGCGACCTTCGTGATCCTGATGGGCTCTATCGACTTATCGATCGGAGCGGTTGCCAGCTTTTGCGGCATGCTGGTCGCTCGGCTCGCACCAGACCTGGGTTTATGGTCGGTTCCCATCGCGTGTTTGGTCGGCTTGGTGTTTGGCGCGATCAATGGGCTGGTTTACGTCTATCTCAGAATTCCCTCAATTCTGGTGACGCTTGGAACAGCAACAACGATTTCAGGAGCGGTGCTTTTCATCTCAGATGGCCGGTCCTTATCGGTATCGCACGCGGCCCTAATCGATATGGCCCAGGGCGCACTGGCCAATCTGGTCCCCAATGCGGTACTGGTTTCGGCGGTGATCTACGGTGTTGCCATTCTCGTAGTTGATCGCACGCGTTTCGGACGGATGACGCTCGCAATCGGAAGCGACGAGCAAGTAGCCGCGCTCATCGGAGTTAAGGTCAATACGATCAAAATCCAGGCGTTTGCATTGTCCGGCCTTCTTGCAGGAGTTGCCGGTGTCTTGCTGGCCGCTCGTCTGGGGTCCGCAACAGTCACAATGGGCAGTTATATGACTCTCGACACGATCACCGCAGTGGTCGTTGGCGGAACAGCGATAACGGGCGGGTTTGGCAACGTGCGCCTGACGATAATCGGGGTTCTTTTCATAACGATCCTTTCAGACGGCATGAACATTCTTGCCGTGCCTCCCTATCTACAAACAATCATTCAAGGGACCGTCATTCTGTTCGCTGTTCTCCTGAACACCAATCGTGCGAGCGCGGAGGATGTGAAATGAGCGGCGTGCCGACGCCCATCTACACGATGCGCAACGGGTCGAAGCGCTTCAATGGCATTTGCGTCGTTGAAGGGATCGATCTCGATGTGTTTTCGAACGAAATAGTTGGAATTGCCGGTGAAAACGGAGCGGGCAAATCAACGACCCTCAAAATGATTGCCGGCATCCATACACCGAACGCGGGAAGTATGAGACGTTTCGGCAAGAGCTTCAAGCCGACAAGCTATACTGAGGCCGTCGAGGCCGGTATTTCGATGGTCTTTCAGGAGCAGGCCCTTATTCCAAGCCTGGCTGTCTACGAGAATATATTTCTGTCTTTAGAAGCCAACTTCGCCAATCGGATAGGGATCGTCGACAGACGAGCGATGATCGCCGTAAGCGAAAGACATCTCAAAGACCTCGGTCTTGACTGCATCGATCCGCGCCGTCGCACAGGCGACTACGCGTTTCACGATCGGCAGATGATCGAGATTGCCAAGGCGTTCGTTTTGGCCGAACATTTCCATATTGATCATCCAATCATCCTACTCGACGAACCGACAGCGGCAATCGGCGAGCGACAGATCAAAATTCTCTTTGAGTCGATTCGACGGTACCGTCGTCGCGCTTCATTTATACTTATTACTCACCGTCTCGCGGAATACGTAGAGCTTTGCGACCGCATCTACGTGTTCAAGGACGGGCGGAACGTTGGCGAGTTCGCAGGAGAACAGATCTCCGAACAAAGCCTTCATCGAGCAATGGTGGGCCGAACGCGAGACGACGAATACTTCATGGAGAAGCGCCAGCTGAAACTCGAGGGGGCACCCATCGCGGTCTCAGTCAAAGGTCTAAGCGGCCACAACGTCCAGAATGTCAGCTTTGAGGTTCGCAAAGGTGAGATCCTTGGAATTGGCGGCCTTGTCGGATGCGGCAAGGAGGCTGTAGCCAAAGCCGTCGTCGGATTTGAACCCTTTCCCCCAAACGGCACCATCGAAGTGGGCGGCGAAGCGTTGCCGCTTCGCGGACGTGGAAAAGCGGCGATGGCGCGCGGCATGGGTTTTGTCCCCAAAGAACGCAAGACCGAAGGCATCGTGCCTTACATGTCGGTTCAAGCAAATATGTCTTTGGCCTCGCTTCCGCTTGTCTCACGCCTATCTGGTTTCATTTCACGCTCCCGAGAACGGCTTCTCGCCGAAAAGTACATCAATCGCTTGCGCGTTAGATGCAAAGGGCCAGCACAGCTTTGTCAGTTCCTTTCCGGGGGGAATCAACAGAAGGTGGTGATAGCTAAATGGCTGGCTCGAAAGGTTCAGGTGCTGGTCCTCGACAATCCCACGCGCGGCGTCGATGTCGGCGCTAAACAAGAGATCTACGGCGTCCTGAGGGACTTGGCTGAGGAAGGCGTAGCTATTCTTCTCGTCGCAGACGATTTGCCTGAGCTTATTGGAATGTCAAACCGCATCCTCGTGATGCGAGAGGGAGAAATTCAGTTCTTGTGCAATGCGCCTGCCGATAACAAGCCAACGGAGCAGGAACTTGTCCAACACATGGTATGAGCCGCAGACGACTGGGTCGAGATCGAGATCAGGTGTAGAAGCAAAGGTGCAGATTGCCCAGTTTTACAACCGTCACCGTCCCATCATAAATGCGGTAGGGCCATTGTTGCTGCTGATGGCGATGGTCGCGGTGTTCGCTTTGATCAATCCGCGCTTTCTGAGTTGGATAAATCTTTTCAATCTCATGCGGCAATCCTCGATCCTGCTGATCGTCTCGACGGGCATCACATTTGTAATTCTCATGGGAGCGCTCGACCTTTCGGTTGGAGCCATCGTGACGCTTGTGGCAATTTCGTCTGCGGTTCTGATCCGTGACTTTAATATAGGTGCAGCTGGAATAGCCGTCGCTGCCGCATGCATTGGAGCTCTGTGCGGCCTCGTCAATGCTGCGCTCGTCCTTCGACTACGGCTGCCCTCTTTCGTTGCCACACTAAGCACGATGACGGTTCTTGGCGGCGTGTCCACGTGGATCAGCGGTGGTGGCAATGTGTTCTTTCAAAGCCCCAACCTGACGTGGATTGCTTCCGGTTCTATGATCGGCCGTATTCCGAATTCTGGAGTTTTAGCACTTCTCATTTTTGTGGTCGCGTCCGTTGTCGGTGCGAGAAGCCACTTCGGAAGAGCCCTTTTTGCGATCGGCGGTGGTGGCCTGACTGCTCGACTTTCGGGGATCGACGTCCTTCGCACCAAAGCCGTCGCTTTTGTTGTCTGCGGAACGCTTTGCGGAGTTGCGGGTCTGCTCCTTGTTGCGCGGACATCAACGGGAACGTCGCGCATGGGAGACGATCTGCTGCTCCAGGCGATCGCCGCGGTCGTGATGGGCGGTACTGCGCTATCTGGAGGCTCGGGGGGAGTGCATCGAACGCTGACCGGTGTTCTGGTGATCGCCGTCCTGCAAAATGGCCTCAATATCGCAGGCGTGCATACATACCTGCAAATCATGGTGACGGGGCTCATCGTAGTTCTATCCGTTACAATAACTCTCGATCGATCCAGGCTAGCCTCCATTAAGTAGCGGCGCGTTGTAGTCGCGATACGGACCGGCAATTGCCTCCGTCTGGCTCGCGCCATCGAAACGGACATTATGCCGAAAAAAGGATCGGCGGCCGGATCACTCGAGCGCTTGACGGAATGGTGCGGTCGGTCGACATCGGCAGTCAGGCTGCTGATGCCGTTAGAAGCAAATGGCGACGCGAGAGCTCCGTTTCTGGATGTATCAGTCGATATGCCAATCCAACTTGTTACTGGCCCGTCATCAGAAAAGTCCGGTCGGTGAGAGGCAGCCCGCGTACACGTGCACTGCCGCGAGGCGGGTCCGGGCCTGGCTTCGGAAGCGAGCTATGCGGTTGCGCAAAGTGATGACGAGTGTCGGTCGCTCTGACAGCCGCGCGCGCCGATAGTGCCGGCGAGTATCTGTTAAGTGAACCGTGCCCGCGACATTCCGCAAACATCGGGTTTCTAGAGCCGTAGGTAGGTAACTGTCGCGTCAGACTTGGAAGACTGTTGCGCCTGATGCGGTCGGTTTACCCAATGCTACCCAGATGCTGAACTCGTACGCCGTGACCAATCCGACATCATCTGAATAATTGCGACCGGCGGCCAGAATTCCGTTCTGATCTCTTGGGTCCGCTGGCAGACCGGCTCGTCTGCTTTCTCCCGAGACTTGAGCCGCTGCCGGAGAAAGCCCGGCAGCGGTTTTTTTAACCTTCATCATTGCAGTCGACAGAGTGAGCTGATTGCAGCCAAGCAGATCGACGGGACAGCGTAACGATGGTCGTGCCTGAAACACCTGGCCGTTGCGCAATCGCATTTCAACGAAAAGAAGTGACGGCTGCGAACGAGATCATTTGGACAGGGCGGCACCGGAAACGATGTGACAAATGCGCCAGCGTGAGAATGGTTTATCAAGGTCAGACGAACCAGGCTTTTTCACGAAAAGGCGGCCAGTGTTGTGGTGGGTTTTTCAAGAAAAACCTCTCATCAGGAAGCTGCAGATCTTGGAGAGCAGTCCCGCTCATCACTTTGCTCCAGTTGGCCGCGTCGAACCCGTGCCATCCAAGAGCGCGAACATTGGTAGTGACGATCCATGTTGGCCAAGGCTTACCAGCTCCATCTGTTCGCTCATCGTCCGGGTAAGAGCCTCTGCTGGTAGATGGATGAGTCCGTCCAGATGGGAGCCAAGTCGCGTCTCCGCCGCGGTAATTTCGGAATCGCTCGCGATCGCAAACAACGCCTTGAAACCAAGGCTTGTGAACCATTCCATCCGCCGAAGTTCGAGCTCCTGTCCGGCATCAATAGGCACGCCCGCCGCCGACCGCTCGATCATAGATGCCGGCGGGAAATTGGCGACACCGGTGATGCCGGCATCCTTCAACGATTCGGCAATATCCTCCCAGCATGCGAAGGGATCGATCATGAGGATCGCTGCATAGACATGAGGAGCGGACGTTGCCTTGTCGAGGGTACGCAAGTCTCGCATAAGGCAGTCGTTCCAGTCGAGGATTGGCAGGGTCGCCATGACTAGCAGGGAGCCTTCCGGAAGGCTGCGCAAAGAGGGCGCGTAGACTTGCAATTGTGCGCCTTTAGCTATGTCCGACATGCGGGTGGCAAGTTTGCCGGGAACTCTCGCTCTCACCGCTTCTACCCAATCTTACCCATTTGGAGGCCACGCCGATCTTATACCCGGGTATAGCCGGGTCTAGACCACCAGTTGTTAGGAATGGTTCTGGGAGGAAGATCGTGTCTCATCATTGTACGGACGGCCAGAGGTCGGCCCGGGATGGTAGCCTGTCCGAACTGGCGACTGGATCCGCGACTACGGACGCGGTCGCGATCGTGGCCACGCTGGATACCAAGGGCCGCGAGGCATCTTATCTCGCCGACATTATCGAGGCGTGTGGCCGCACGACCATCCTGATCGACGTCGGCACGAAGAGGGATGACGGCGACAAACAAGCCGATGCGAAGGCTCCGACCGAACTCTTGAAGCGGATTGCTGAAAGGACACGCGTTAGGGTTGGTGACCTCCTGGGCTCAGGAACGATCAGCGCGATTGTCGGGGTTGCGGGGGGCAGGGGGAGCGCGGTTTTCGGCGAGGTTGTGTCTGAGCTGCCTTATGGCTTTCCGAAACTTCTGGTGAGCAGCGCAAGGCCTGCGTTACTCGCCGAATTGGCCACTCACAGCGACATCATCCTCTATCCGACGCTGGTCGATCTCTTCGGCATCAACGCCTTTACCACAAGGGTGCTCGAGAATGCGGGGCGGGCCATTGCGGCCACGCGCTATGCTCCCGTCAAGCTTGGACGAGACAAGAAGATCGTTGCGATCACTGCGTTCGGCGTGACAACGCCAGCGGCCAACCAGTGCGCAGCGCGCCTTGCCGATGCCGGCGTAGACGCCATCGTCTTTCCAGCGAACGGGGCGGGCGGCCGTAAGATGGAGCAGCTGATCGCTGCTGGCGAATTCGACGCCGTCATTGATTTGACCACAACGGAGCTCGCAGACGAAATCGTTGGAGGCACCGCAAGCGCCGGTCCGGATCGGCTCAAGGCAGCGTCGCGGCAAAACATTCCGCAAGTGATCGCGCCCGGTGCGGTCGATATGGTCAATTTTGGACTGCCATCGAGCGTTCCTGATCAGTTTCGCGCTCGCCAGTTCTACGCCCACACGCCTTACACGACGCTCATGCGCACAACTGCATCTGAGAACGCGAGCATTGGCCGGTTCACGGCAGAACGCCTATCGCAAGCAAAAGGACCCGCAATTGTCCTTTGGCCGGCGAAAGGGGTGTCCGATTACGACCGCCCAGGCGGCATCTTCTACGATCCCGTCGCTGACAAGGCTTGGCTGGATGCGGTCAAGGAACATCTCCCCGCGCACGTCAGGGTCCGCGACCTGAACTGTCACATTAACGATGGCGAGTTCGCCGAGGTTGCCGCGGCATGGATCCTGGAACAACTCACGCAAGGAGGTTCATCCCATGCGGATGTTTGAGCGAATCGAAATTCTTTCCAGGATCGAAGGACAGGTGGCGGAGCGAAAAGCAATTCTCGCGGCAGGTAGTAGCTGCGGCCTGGTCGCCAAATGTGCCGTTCTTGGAGGTGCCGACATGCTGGTGGTCTACTCGACCGGCCTGTCGCGTCTGATGGGGCTGCCCACGAGCCGGATTGGTGATTCCAACGCACGCACGCTCGAGCTTGCGGCGGAAATTCGTAATGTGGTGTCTAGCGTGCCGGTGGTTGGCGGCATCGAGGCTTGGGATCCTCTCCGGCTCGACCTCGATGCTCTTTTGGACAAGTTTTGGGCTGCTGGGTTCTCCGGCGTCATTAACTACCCAACGATCTCCACCATGGGTGACAACTGGCGTGGCCGCCGCGGCCGCATCGGCCTCGGCTTTGAACGTGAGGTCGAACTGATCGCTCTCGCGCGCAAGAAGAATATCTTTTCGCTCGCCTATGTCGCAAGCGCTCAAGACGCCAAAGCCATGGCAAGTGCGGGGGCAGACTGCATCGTCCCACATGTCGGCGCAACGCGCGGCGGCCTGGTTGGTCACGAGGACGGGCAATCCATAAAGGAGGCGATCGGGCGCATCAATGAGATCAACGCGGCGGCGCGAAGCGTCCGGTCGGACGTTCTATCGCTTTGTCATGGCGGGGCAATTGCGGAGCCTGAAGATACGATCGAGGTCTATCGAACGACCGAGTGTGTCGGCTTTGTTGGCGCATCCTCAATCGAAAGAATTCCAATTGAGCGGGCAGTGAAAACAGCGGCGGCGGAATTCAAAGCTGTCCCGCTTCGGCAAACCCACTGACGTTCACTGCAATACGTGCAGCGAGGCCGCATGACCACATCAAATGACCGAGCTAAACCTGACACGATCGCGTTCACCTCCAAAGGAGGAACGAGGCCGGATCAGGACTGGGAAACAGATGTCCTCGTGATCGGCAGCGGCGCGGCTGGATTGTCGGCGGCGCTCTATGCGGCAAAGGCCGGGCTGCGCGTCATTGTGTGCGAGAAATCTCCACGTCTTGGTGGAACGACGGCCCTGTCGAATGGCATGATCTGGGTTCCTTGTTCTGCTCAAGCGCGCGCGGCTAACATCGCTGACACCATCGCCAATGCGAAGACATATCTGCAGCACGAACTTGGCGTTCATTATCGCGCGCAATTCATTGATGCTTATCTTGAAGACGGCCCAGCGGCGCTAACCGCCCTCGAGAACGGCACGAGCGTCAAATTTACCCTGGCCTCTACGCCTGATTATCACTCGAGCCAACGTGGCGGCGCTGATAGGGGGCGGGCACTGAGCCCGGCCGCTTATGATGGGCGGCTTCTAGGCAAGGATTTCGATTTGCTGGGCGACCCCATTCGGGTTGTGCTCGGGGGCATGATGATCTCATCAAGTGAGGTGAGAAGCTTTCTCAACCCGCTCCAATCTGTTGCGTCGCTCAAACACGTCCTAACTCGCCTGAGCCGCTATGCGCGGGATCGGCTCAGCTTCAGGCGTGGTACTGAGCTCAGCGGAGGGAATGCCTTGATCGCGCGGCTGCTGGTGAGCCTGCGTGAGTACGGCGTGGAGATTTGGCCATCTTCTCCAGCGCTCGAACTCATCAAGGAAGGCGGGCGCGTCACCGGTGCCGTCGTCAAGCGGATCAACCTCGATGTCCACGTGCGTGCCTCGCGTGGGGTTGTTCTCGCAACTGGCGGCTTTGCCCGGAACGCGCAGTTGAGGACGCACCTCAGTGGTGCACACCAGCATGATCTTACCTTGGCCCATACCGATGTTAACGGTGACGGCATTGGGCTTGCAACCGCGCTCGGGGCCGCCATCGACAAAGATGTTGCATCCGCCGGCTTCTGGACCCCAGTCTCAATTCTGAAGCGCGGTAGAGGGGCGCGGGTCGTCCCATACGGCTGGCTCGACCGCGGCCGTCCTGGGGTCATTGCCGTCGGTCCAAATGGAAGACGTTTTGTCAACGAATCGAATTCGTACCACGATATTTGCCTGGCAATGTTTGAGAACGGATATCCAGCAGATAAGCGATTTTACTTCATCTGCGACCACCATTTCGTGCGATTGAGGGGCATGGGACACCTGCTGCCATGGCCCTGGACGTTGAGCATCGGCAAATATGTCCGGCTTGGCTACATCAAGACAGGTGAAACGATTTCGGAGCTCGCAAAGCAGCTGGGACTAGATTCCGCTGTGCTTCAAAAGACGATCGAGGAACACAACGCGCACGCTGCCCAAGGGCGGGATCCGATCTTTATGCGTGGGGAATCGGCTTTCAATCGCACCCTCGGCGATCCGGCCGTGGGAAAAAATCCAAATCTAGGACCAATCAAAGACGGGCCATTCGTCGCGTTGCCAATCGTTCCGGCAACGCTTGGCACGGCGACCGGATTGGCGACCGACAGTTACGGAAACGTCCTGGATGCACAAGGCAATACAATCCAGGGGCTTTACGCGTGCGGCAACGACATGACTTCGCCGATGCGCGGAGTGTATCCCGGGGCAGGCATAACAATCGGTCCCGCCATCGTATTCGCATATCGCGCCATCAACGCAATAATGCTTTCCGCAGATCAGGAGCAAAAAGCCGTCGCTTCGGGAGCTTGATCGTCAACCACATTCGTGCGTCGCGGGGAATATGTATTCGGGCCCGGGCGCGCATCGATAGAACGACGGCCTTCTCATCAGCAGCTCTCGGCGGACGTGGGTCCTGGCGGCCGGGTTCGAGCGTGGTGAGCCCGGCGGACGGAAGATCGCCGCGCCAACTGTGTTCGATGTATCGCAAAGAGCTGGGGTCCCAATGGGTGTTCCAAGGCATATGACAGCGGAAATCGATCGTTCAACAGCTTGGCTGCGCGGTGACGAATCGAAAATGTCAGGACAACCCGCGCAGGCGTCCGTTTCCCCGGCGCGATCGCCATCAGCTGGCCGCGAGACAGTGATACAACTCGACAAGATCGATTTTCGTCTTCTTGATCTCGTCCAACGAGACAATCGCCTCCGTAGCGAACAACTTGGAGCAAAGGTCGGCCTATCCGCATCCGGAGTGCAACGTCGGCTGAAGCGCCTTCGATCCAAGGGTATCATAGAGGCCGACGTTTCCATCATTTCTCCAAAGGCAATTGGGCGGAATGTGACGGCAGTGGTCCTCATTTCCTTAGAGCGCGCGCGTGCCGACACCGTTGATCGCCTCAAGCGGCAAATTCGCAAGATGCCTGAAGTGATGAGCGCATTTTACGTTACTGGTCTGGCCGACGTCGTCTTGCTAGTTACCATGAACGACATGGAAGATTACGAGCAGTTTGCCCGGCGCCTTACCGAAGAAAGTCCAGACATAAAGCGCATTGAGACTATGGTTGTCATGGATCGATTCAAAGCAGGATTCACCTTGCCGATAGCGTCCATCGCATGGTGTTGAGCGACTGACGAGGGGAGGGCATTGGGGTGCTCAACTGCCGTCGAACGCAGTCCGCAAGCGTCGGTTTTTGACTTTATCGCTAGATCGATCTCATTCTTTCAGATGGGGGATACGTTGCATCGCTCGCGTCACGCCAAGATCGTGGCAACCGTCGGTCCGGCAAGTGCCGAGCCTGAGAAGATACGTGCTCTCTATCTTTCCGGTGCAGATGTCTTTCGGCTAAACTTTAGTCACGGAAGCCATGAAGACCATGCCAAGGTCTATATGTGTATCCGTGAACTCGAGCGAGAGTTCGGCCGGCCGATAGGCGTCCTGCAGGATCTACAAGGCCCAAAGCTTCGCATCGGCTCCCTCGAAGACGGCGGGCTGGTTTTGCGTGCTGGTGAAACGGTCCGCTTTGTGGTCGATGGAGCCAAAGGAGCAAAGCAATCGATACCCTTGCCTCATCCGGAGATTTTTGCAGCCGCGCATCCCGGACAAGAGCTTCTCATTGATGATGGCCGGGTGCGCTTGCGGATCACCGAGCCAGGAGACGCAGAAATCGTTGCGCAAGTGGCGGTTGGAGGCCGGATCTCGGACCACAAGGGGGTCAACGTACCGGGGGCGATGCTCGACCTATCTCCGCTCAGCAGGAAAGATCGCGCCGACCTCGCGTTCGGCATTGGTCTTGGGGTCGACTGGGTGGCCTTGTCCTTTGTTCAGAAGCCGTCCGACCTGATCGAGGCACGCGCCCTGATTGGCGAGGCCGCAGGTTTGATTGCCAAAATCGAGACGCCGATGGCGCTCGATCGCATCGACGACATCATCAGCTTGTCAGACGGCATTATGGTCGCGCGTGGTGATCTTGGCGTCGAAATCCCGCCCGAGGAGGTGCCAGGCCGGCAAAAGGAGCTCCTACGCGCCTGTCGGCGTGCCGGAAAATTCGTCATCGTCGCAACGCAAATGTTGGATTCCATGGTGGCTGGGCCGACGCCGACGCGGGCCGAAACCTCAGATGTCGCGACCGCGATCTATGATGGAGCCGATGCTGTGATGCTGTCTGCTGAATCGGCAAGCGGGGCCTACCCGATTGAATCGGTGGCCATGATGGATCGCATCATCAAAAGCACGGAGCGGCATCATCTCTATCGGTCGCTGATCGAGGCGTCTCGAGCCGACGTGGAGAGCACCCCTTCGCATGCCGTCGCGGCCGCAGGAGCAGATCTTGCCGCTACAATTGGCGCCAAGGTCATCATCGGCTTCACGGCGGGCGGGACGACGGCCGCGCGGATCTCGCGCAGCCGGCCGCCGGTGCCGATCCTTGCCCTTACTCCGGATGAAAGAGTGGCGCGGCGCATGAGCCTGTTGTGGGGGGTGCACAGTGCCGTGTCCAGCGATCCTTCTGGCTATGAGGAGATGACGCGGATCGCCTCGGCGACCGCGCAGCGCGAAGGCTATATTCGGCTGGGCGAGTTGGCTGTGGTCGTCTCTGGAGTGCCGTTTGGACTTAGAGGCGCGACAAACAATCTTCGCGTTGTCGTATGTTAAGACTAGTCCTTGAATGGCTCTGGCTGCTCATGATGCAGCTCCGTGATGGGCACGCAGCAGAGCTTTGATCGGGGCAATAGCTTGATTGCGCGTTTGGGAGGCGCCGCCGAAACGATGAATCGTAAACCGCCCTTAATATGCTCAGCGTTCTGAACCTTCGCGGTGTCGGGCAAGACAACATCAAATGCCCCTCGAAACGTATGGCGGGTCCGGGTGTGCCGCGCTGATCCAGCGCGGATTATCGCGGCAGCTACGGCGCGGCGCGCTCATAGATCCTCAGCGCACGCTGCAGAAGAATGGCGGCCGCGTCTTGCCCTCGGCGGATTTGGCGCGGTACTCGATCTCGGTGAGCAGCTTCGGCTCAATCCAGATGGCGTTCTGTACTTGGATGGGCTTGGTAACCTGCACGGGCCTCTTTTCGCAATCGCTCCGTCTTCCTCACAGCAATGCTTGTCGAGAGGATCAATTTGCTTGGAAAGCAAGGAGCTCGCTCATGGCGCTCGCCTCCTATGTTACGCAGGCGAGAGCACTACCGGGCTGTCTGCCACCGACGCCCACGGATTACCCACGGCCGATGATGATGGAACAATGATCCCTCCCGGAAATAGTTGGGAGGAGCTTTGCTCTCCCATGGAGAACTCCGGGCACAATTTAGGCAATTCGCTGCGGGAATTAGGACACTTGATGCCGTCTGACCTGTCCGACCGTCATGTCCAACGCCGCGATGTGCTCAGCGCTCAATGGTCGTTGAACCAAGCCAACCGCCCATCCTTCCGGGACAACGTCCAGCACTCGGTCAAGGGCCTCCTCGCGTGGGGTCGCGGCAAGCCAAATCTGAACTTCGCCGTCATCGGTTGTCACGCGGACCAAATGAATTTCGCTAGCCGGCTGCATAACCGTAAAACCGTGTCTGAGCGGGTTGTCTCTAAGCAGAAACCAAGGCCTATTTTTGGTCAGTTAGGAACAGGACCCCGCTGGAGCGGTTTTGACCAAGTCCCGATGCTGTCCCCCGCGGCATCCGGAAACCAACGGAAGTTGAGGCCCCAGCGACGTGCCCCCGCGCTGGGGCTTGAGCTCTCACGCGAAAGGATCCTTAGCAGCCTGGGTCATTCTGACCAAGGTGCCGCTCTCGGGGCCACTTCTTCTCATCGACCGCGTCTTAGCCCGGCCCAGTATTGCGCCGGCGGCGCCGCGTCCTGGTGGATCATCGGGTAGCTGATCTTATCAAACTAGATCCTGCCATCCCGCATCGGGTGGTCCGGCCAGCGCTTTCTCG
This sequence comes from Bradyrhizobium sp. USDA 4538, assembly GCF_024171045.1. Taxonomy (NCBI): domain Bacteria; kingdom Pseudomonadati; phylum Pseudomonadota; class Alphaproteobacteria; order Hyphomicrobiales; family Nitrobacteraceae; genus Bradyrhizobium; species Bradyrhizobium sp. USDA 4538. The sequence goes on along the minus strand of NZ_JALJZE010000001.1, from coordinate 1,946,163 downwards.
GGACCGGCGTGATGCCCGTCATATTCAGCGGCCACCCATTTCCAGTCAGAGTGACTATTGAGCCCGGCCCAATGTTGGACTGGCTTTGGCGCACTGCTCGCATTTGAGGGCGCCTGAAATGATGGTAGCGCTGAGCAACGCTCTTGAGACGCCGTGATGACATGAAAACTGTACCATGATCATCTAACGACTACGTAGCGGTACAGCGGGGGCAGGCGTCTCAGAACCATTCGCCCGGAATATACTGGTCCAACAGCAATACGATCAGACCCGTCAGAAGGCCAACACCGCTGAAGATTGCAACGGAGACCAGCGACTCGATTTCTGCGATCGACCCTGAGGACGCCCGGGGAAAAAATCTTGCAAGCACTGCAGCCATGTCAATCTCCGGTCACCGGAGCGGAGCTCCGACAGCAAAAATCGCAGCAATCATTTTCAAAATCGGTCTGACTGTTACTTTCGTCGAATAAGAAGTCAAGCTACCTACCGTGGCTGCGCAAACTCACGACCTCAAAACTCATTCAGTCCGCTGGCTCGGCGCCGTTTCACTTCACTGGAATTTTCCTTTCGCCCTCGTCGTGCTGTTCCCATCTTTGGGGTGCCTCAACATGCGGCCCGACGTCGGCCCCGCGACGACCGCAGGGCTTACAGGCAAATGGAGATCGAGGCGGGAGAGCCCGGTGCGATCGGGCCACTGGCCGATCTTGGCTGGCGTGAGCTCGATCGAATGGCTACAGCCATAGCCCGAGTAGTAGGCGAGGAGACCGCGGGCGGCGAACTGGCGCGTCGCCCAGGGCGATCTTGCGCCAGCCATGACGGTCGCTGCCTATGACGGTGGGCCAAGAAGGGCGGCGCCGGCTCACTCACCTTGTGGATTTAGTGCTGTCTCCGCGGATGAACTCACGGAGCTTTTGCACGATCTCGTTGGCTATTTGTTGATTAATCAGGAACTCGTAGTGCCCGACCGGGTGTCACCACGGTGAATATGCCAGTCTCGGAGTCATCGTCGATTGCCAGCACCCCCGAGGCATGAACTTGGATATCCTCCAAGTCCTCACTGGAGCTAAGCGCGGGATTGGTGTCTTCATTGCTTGCCATCTTTGCAGGCTAGCAGACCATCCTTGGCATGTCTCAGGTCTGCGGCCGACGAAATGGGACAACGTCGCCGTCAGCCGCGCGGATCGCCACGCGGGCCATCTCGAGCGGATCGAACCCGAGGTCAGCCACGGCTTCTGCCACACCCTGGCGGTTCAGTTCGGCGACGATTGCCTCCGTCACCTTCATCAGTCGGGCTGTTTGGGCGGTGGTGTCCGTCATGAGGCCTGGCCTGTGGCCGCCGACCAGGAGGTTGGCGGCAGAAGAGGATTAATTTTCCGCTATTTGGCTATGGACTAGGCGCTGACCCGAAAACATCACAGCGATGCCAAACCAAAAGCGCCGCCCTGCGGTCTTGTCGTCAAAATGGCATATAAAAATCAGATGATAAGCTAGGTCAACAACTGCATCCTCGTTCCATATTGCGTTCCTTGGCCGCCAAAATACCTCGTTGAACGAAATCAGGAAGCAGCCGTTCTTTGGGCCGCCGCCTTGCTGTTTCCGATCAAGTGGCCAGAGGCGTTCGGGTTCGTCCTTGATCGAAGCGATGACCTGCGGAACGGCTGTGATTGCCTACCGAGCGGGCTCGGTGCCCGAAGGGGTGGACGGCATCACCGGCTTTATCGTGGATAACGAGGGGCAGGCAATCAGGGCGGTGAACGAACGGACCGGTTCAACAGAACAGTGCTCCGCGCCCGGTGCGAGGAGCGCTTCCTGCGAGCCGGATGGCGAAGGGGTAAGAACGCCGATATCGCGAGCTGCTCGATCGGGACGGCGCGAAGGGTTGGAGAAAGGGGCAGCCACATCTCGCCAGCCGTCAGAACGGCTTCGTTGAGTTGCCGGACTCGCATGAAAACTATTCTTTCCGCCGCGGCGACTTTGTTCTTCTCGCGACAGGCGCACTGGAGGCGAAGTGCTTCCTCTCCCAGCCGCAGGTCCAGCTAGCCCGGCGACTGCGCGAAGCAACCGAAAGACTGTTCGAAGCCGGTGGTCCGCGCTTCCGCCGGCTTGCCTCTGCTGCGAAGGCCAGGCAATTGCCGTCCGGCTCGTGAGCACCGAAAGTCGACAGCGTGGCCTCAGTCCCGATCCTATGAAGTATGGAGCGAATCTTTTGCGGACGGCCCGTCCGACTGAAAGAGCGATCAGGAACAAGTGGCAATCGCGGACGTTGGGGCCGGGCATCTGAAAGGTGCGGCTCACGTTGGAGGAGATAATCGATGAAAAGCTTTCTTGCCGTCGCTCTGCTCGGCACTGCCGTAATCGGCGGCGCTGCATTCGCGCAGTCCACTCAGCCGGCCGATCGCGGCGCGCCGGCGGCCACCGCCCAGCCGGCCGATGCGAAGATGGCGCTCAAGGGCAATTGGCGCGCCTCGAAGCTGATGGGCCTGAAGGTCTACAACGAAGCCAACGAGAAGCTCGGAGACATCAACGAACTGCTCGTCGACAAGAGCGGCAAGATCAACGCGGTGGTGATCGGCGTCGGCGGCTTCCTTGGGATGGGCGAGCACGATATCGCCGTCTCGATGGACAAGCTGAAGTTCGTCGAGGAGCCGGTCCGGACCAGCTCGAGCAGCACCTCGACCACCTCGACCGACACCACCACCGGGGCGGCTTCGACTAACACGACGAACCGCAATGCGAACGATTGGGTCCCGGACCACGCCGTCATGAGCGGCAACAAGGAGCAGTTGAAAGCACTCCCGCAGTTCAAATACTCGGACTACAATTAGGACGACGAGAGTTCACTGAAAAAGGACCCCATGCTGGGGCCCTTTTTTCTGCCCGGCGGCCAGCGCCCAGTGGGTCCAGAAAAGCTCGCCTGGATTGCGGGCGAGCCTTTCATGCGAACGACCGTTCGCTCAGTGTATGTGAACTATCCAACAGCCGCCCGCCAACAACGAGCGCGACGGGAATGGCCCATAAGATCAGTACGGGCGTCTTCTCCTCCAGTGGCTGTCAGAACGTTTTCGCGAGGCGGGCTCGGCCCCGCGATAGCCGTTTACTGTTCGGTGCAGACCTTGGTGGTCTTCACGGCGGTCTCGGCTTCCGTCTTGGTCTTGTAGACGCCGTCGCCCACGACCGTCGTCGTGGTCGTCGTCGGCTTGGTGTCGACGACGGTGCATTTCTTGGTCGTCGCGTCGCGAACGATGTAGAACTCGGCGGCGCTGGCGGCCTGGGCGCCGAGGGCGAAGGCAGCGAGAGCGCCGCATACGATCAGCTTCTTCATGGTGTCTCCTCCAATGGCTTCTAAGTAGTCACTTCCAACGAGGAGGCGCGCGCGAAGTTCCGTTTCTACCGGTAGCCGGAAGGGCACGCCGCCGCGTCGCTGGACCAATTTCTCGCGGCTCGAAGAACGTCTGGCTGCGCCCGTCCAGCTAATTTGCCGAAACTTCTCCAGCAGGAACCCGGCCCGTCGTCCGGTGTTGTTCGGCGACCAATTAGGAGGATTTCAGATGAACAAGCGTTTATTGTTGGCTACGACCGCCGCAGTCGCGCTCGCGACTTCGGCTCTCGCACAATCTTCTCCGAGCACGTCGAGCTCCAGTCCGTCGGCTACGCAGCGTCAGCAGGATTCCACATCGGCACCGCCGTCGTCTTCGACGTCGACACCGACGTCCAACTCCGCTTCGGGATCGGCGCAAACCAATCCTTCGACGAATTCGGCCCAGACGCAGCCTTCGTCAGCGACCGGCCAGAGCGCGGCGGGCCAAACCTCCAACTCCGGGACGGGCACCAACACCACGCAAGCGCCCGCGTCGAACAACTCTACCAACCAGGCGCAGACCAGCCAGCCCTCCAACCAGACCAATCCGCCTTCGAACCAGGCACAGACCAACCCGCCTGCGAACAATCAGACGCAGAGCGCGAACCCACCGGCTTCCGGCACCAGTCAGGCGCAGTCTCCGACGGGTAGCAATTCGACCACCACGGCCCAGCAGCCGAACAGCCAGCAGAACACGGCCGATCGCTCGTCGAACACGAACGTGAATGCGTCCGTGAACATCAACGATCAGCAGCGGACCCGGATCAGCACGTCGATTTCACACCTGAATGTGCAACCGCTCAACAACGTGAACTTCTCACTGTCGGTCGGCACGGTCGTGCCGCGCGATGTACGGCTGCAGCCGCTGCCCGCGGACGTCGTCGAGATCGTGCCCCAGTATCGGGGCTACGACTTCGTGCTGGTGAAGGACGAGATCGTGATCGTGGAGCCCTCCAGCTACAAGATCGTCGCGGTGCTGCCGTACTCGGGTCGCTCCACGGCGGCCGCGCCGGCGCGCACCGAGCAGCGCAAGACGACGTTCACCGATAGGGACCGCGAGGTGATCCGCAAGCACGCCAAGGCACGGCCGGTCGAGCGCGAGCGTCGCACCACCGGCAGCACGGTTCGTACCGAAATCCGCACCGGAGAGCGCGTGCCGGAAGACGCGGAGATCGAAGCGTTCCCCGAAGAGGTCTATCGGGATGCGCCGACCCTTCGCGAGTATCGGTATATCAACCGGGACAGCCGCACCTACATCGTCGAGCCCCATGAGCGCCGCATCATCGAAGAGATCGACTGACCTGGCTAGGGAAGGAGAACACCCCATGAAAACCATCTCACTAGGAGTTCTCGTTGGTGCCCTGATGGCGTCGTCGGCGACTGCCGCCCCTCTGGCGCCTGCGGCCATCGCGTCGACGGAGGTCGCGGGCATCGAGCAGGTGCGACTGGTCTGCAATGAGTATGGCCGCTGCTACCGGACCGGCGGCCCCCGCTATGTCCAACGCTACTACGACGAAGACGACGGCTATGTGGTCCGCCGGAGCTACGGCTACTCTAGCGGTCCGGGCTACTACGATCCCGGCTATGGCTACTACGGCGGCGGCCCAAGCATCGGTTTCAGCTTCGGCACAAGGAGCTGGTGATCTAGCAAGAGGGCCGCTCCCAGAGCGGCCCTTTCCACGGGATTGCGTTCCTGCCGGGACAAGATGTCTGCTGTTGCGAAGCTCCTGGGATAGAAGGACAGTCGCTGGCGCGGCTCGGAGCCGACCCCGTCCCGAAAGAGCGCGCCGAAATCCAGGCGCTCCTCGCCAAGATCGACCTGCGCTGAGTTGCTCGCTACCTCTCGGCACCCATGGTTGCGTCGCTGCACGCGATGATGAATAACCCTCTAGGGGAAGAGATCGAGGGCTGGATCTTCGCCTCGCGGCCCTTATTGGGCGGATGAAGGCCCAGTTCGGGGCGCTTGAGGCTGTGAGGCGGCGCCAGTTCGGGGGTCGCCCCTTGGGGCGGGCAAACCCGGTGCTCGCGCCAGCGTTCCCCCTGCGCGCAGCTTATCGACCAGCCCGGAAAAGGGGGGCCTTGGCCGCCCCGCCTGTCTTCCGCCCTGCGCTGGCAGGCAGCTCGGACGCAGGCGGGGCCAGTCCGCGAAAGCTCAAATTGGCTGCCAAGATGCATGCTCGCTCAGCACGGTGCTATGCTGCGCTCTGCAGGAAACAATAATGGCCATCTCCCGAACACTTCAAAACTCGCCGCTGGGGCCGGAAGAGATCACCCGGCTTTCGAGAGCCTACGAACAGGCCCTGCGCACGATCGGCGTGCAGGATCGCAACGACCCGCTGACTGAACTGATTGCCAAGAAGATCATCGAGATCGGTCAGACCGGCCTCAAGGACCCCGCCGAGATCTGCGGTCGGGCCGTCGAGCAATTAGGCCTGCCGAAGGGATGATCGAGGGAAAGGGCGTGGTGATCAAAGCGACGGATCAGATCGCGGTCCAGGCTACGGCGATCGCGGCCAAGGCTCGGCGGTGAGGAGAGCGGCTAACCCGGCCGCGCCCCCTTTTCTGCGCCGAACTCCCTGATCATCCGAACAATCTCGTCCGGATGGAAGGGCTTATGCGCGATGCGGCTGCCGGGGACGGGACGGGGTGTGGCAGGCGAGAAGCCCGTTGCGCAGAATGACCGGCAGTTCCGGATCGTGCTCTCGGCAGCGCTCCGCGATCTGCCATCCATCGAGCTGTCCCGGCAGCCGGACATCGGTGACCAGCACGTCCGCAACGTGGCGCTTGCACCACGCCAGTGCCTCCCCCCGGTGCTCACGTGGATCACGTGGTAGCCTGCCTCGCGCAGCGCTTCGACGATCAATTCGCGGATCAGAGGGTCGTCTTCGATAAGAAGTACGCTCACTGGTAGCTCATATCCGATAGCTTTGTTACGCATGTCGAACGGCCAAAATGCGGAGCCGTTCCTGACGGATAGCCCCCGATTGGGCCTGTTCTGGCTTGCCTCGCGGCGCCGTCGGGGGGCCGGTTTCGTGCGTGGCGAAGGTGGCGGCGCGGACGGCTGCGGTGCAGGGGCAGGCTGCTGGGCAAACGCGCCTGACGACTGATCGGCTCCGCCATGCGAGGCTCAGCAGCCATTGGCTGGAGGCTACATCCTTCGAATACTCACGTCGGCGGTGGACTTCTCTTCATTCGGCACGAGGCCGGTCGGCACGCTACAGCTTGGCCGCCGCCGCGGACGCATCCGTCGGTTTGGTGAAAGAGGGCAGCAAAGGCGGTGGCTGCTGCTGGGCACCGCCCGGCTGGGGATCCCGATTCCCGACGAGCCGTCATCCGAGGCGCCGGTGATCGGGCCTGGATCGAGCCGCTGTAGGAAACTACCCTGGTTCTTGTTTGGTTGAGGTTCTGATCGTTATGCCCTTCGGCCGCTGCAGCGTCCTGCTATCGTTCGAACCTACATGGTTTTGGAACATCAACTGCGGATCGCATCCTGTGTGCTGTTTCGTACACAAGGCGTCCGCCGCGTCGACAAGCACGTGCCGTCGTGCCGGTTGCCTCGCTGTTCGAAAGCTGCAACATAAGAACGGAGGTGCGTGGCGCATGCGCGGTTGGGCAAGTCTGATCCTCCTGTTGCTGATCTGCGGGAGCGCTGCGGCTCAGGAGGACAAGAAGACCGACGATCTCAAGCCGAACGATCCCGACACGGGAGAGAGCACCGTCCAGGAGACGACGCTCGGCGTGTTGCCCAATCCGTTCGAAAAGCAGGGCGTCAAGTTCGCCGTCACCTACATCGGAGAGGTGCTCGGAAATCCATCCGGCGGCGCGAAGCCCGGCGCCGTCTACGAAGACCGCTTCAATTTCGCCGCCGACCTCGATTTCGAGAAACTCGTCGGCCTTCAGGGACTAAGCTTTCATGCCAACGTGTTCCGCATCGACGGCGGAGGTCTGTCGCGCGGATCGCTCCTCAATTATCTCGATGTTAGCGGCATCGAAGCGCTGCCGACGACCCGTCTGTACGAAATGTGGTTCGAGAAGAAGTGGAACGACGATAAGATCGCCTTGCGAGCGGGCCAGCTCGCAGCCGACTCGGAGTTTGCCACCTCCAAATATACCGACGTCTTCACGAACGCGTCGCTCGGCTGGCCGGCGATATTCGCGCTGAACATGCCCAGTGGGGGTCCATCGCCGCCTCTCGCCGCTCTAGGCGCTCGCTTCCGCGCCGACGTGACCGACAACCTGACGCTCGTCGGAGCAGTCTTCGACGGCAACGCGGCGGGCCCTGGGCCCGACGACCCGCAGCTTAGCAATCGCTACGGCGTCAATTTCCGGATCAACGATCCGCCACTAACGCTGTACGAAGCCCAATTTCAGTGGAACGCCAAGAAAGGCGATCCTGGCCTGGCCGGCAAGCTGAAACTAGGCGGTTGGCGGCACTTCGGGAACTTCAACGACCAGAGGTTCGACACGTCCGGGCTATCTCTCGCTGATCCCAGCACTACGGGAATCCCCGCAACTTTCGCCGGCGACTATGGGCTTTATGCCGTCTTCGAGCAGAAGCTCTTCCGCGTAGGACAAGATTACGAGCGTGGCATCGGCGTCTTCGCGCGAGCATCCTACAGTCCGCCCGCCCAGAACCTGATCGACTACTATGCGGATGGTGGCGTTGAGTTCATCGGTCTCTACGATGCGCGTCCCCACGACAAGCTGGGGATCTCGGCAGCCTACGCACATGTCTCGCCTCGGGCGCAGGCTCTCGATCGCGACTTTCAGGCGGTCTACGGACCCGCCTGGCCCGTTCGGACTTCGGAGACGCTTTTAACGGCAGTCTATCAGTACGAAGTCCATGCCGGAGTCACGCTGCAGCCGAACTTTCAGTTCGTGCGCCGCCCCGGCGGCGGCGCAACGGATCCGCTCAGCAACATGAAAGGTCTCCGACTCAAGGACGCATCGGTCTTCGGCCTCCGGACGGTGGTGAAGTTCTGAAGGCGTTAGGGCGTAGCGAGCGGCGAAAGACAGCAGGCAAGCTTATGGATCACCGTGTCGGCCGGTCCGACAAGCTGTCGCACATCGTCGCATGCCCGGGTGACTATTTGACCCGGGCCCACTATGCGGTTCCGTTCTGGTCCGTCGGCCGGGGCATGTTCGAACTTGACGCGCTATTGCATCCACCATTGGTCAAGGGTTCCTATCTCTCCACCGGGCCGAGCCCGCCCTGGCGGTAAACGGCCACGATCGGGAACGAATTTTTTCGAACGACGTTTGATGACGCGGAGCCATCGCCCGCCGTTCACAACGGCGCCTGTCGCGGATAGCCAAAGGTCATTTTGACCCGCTGTTATTCTCCACTAGCGCTCGCGCGGATAGCCAAAGGCGATGGCTGCCCCTGCTCAGCCAACCGACGTGTCGGAATGCGATGGATGACCCATACGATCTAGTGCTGGCCATGTTCGGCGTGGTGGTCGCCGCCGTCACGCTGCTAGCCGGCGAGCTCTATCTTGTAACGCGGCAGGACCCGCCAGAAAAAAACTTGAAGCCTCCCTCCATCGTCACATCCTCGATTGAACGGCAACGGCTGTAACGAGCTTCGGAATTGTTTTTGTGGTTGCGATCGGTTGGAAATTCGCGGTGCACCCTTCCTTCAAATCTTTGTCGAGCTTCGTCACGCTATTCGTTGCGATCGGACCGACCGAAACCGCTGTCATATACCGGTCTCCACCGCTGGAGACCAATTTCGGTGATCTCCTAGCGCGCATCAAATCCGGACGTTACATCGCGCCGCCGGTGCGACGGCACTACATCCCGAAGGCGGATGGGACCGAACGGCCACTCGGCATACCGACATTGGAAGACAAGGTGGCACAGCGGGCTGCTGCTGGAGCCGATCTATGAGACCGACATCTTGTCGTGCTCGTACGGCTTCCGACCGGAACGATCGGCCCATAATGCCCTATAGCCCGCTATATGGCCAGTTCACTGAAGGGCTTGGGACACCGGCTCTGTCGGCTGCCAGCGCAATGCTTCGAGAGACCAGTGCCAGCTCCGAGCCGAGACGGATCCCAATTCGAGCTTGGACGGGAAATCTCGCCGGTTTCAAGTAGTGACTTCGACCTCTGAACGGCGCCTCCAGGGCCAAGTAGAGACATGGCTCTAGCACATGGCTGGACTAGATCACGGGCAACGCCGTCCAACTCAGATGGCGGCTCCGGCCAGCAAGGAAGCGCCGCCAAGCGCGACCATCACAAGTCCAGGCCAGTTCGATTTGATGCCGAAGCCGCTACCTGGTCCTTCAGGTTCCAGCGTGTCTCGCCCAGAACGAAGCCATCTTCCACCGCTGAATCGGCCTCGCCAGATTGGCTGATACGCCATCTGGAGTACGCCGCCGAAAACAAGGAACACACCAAGCCATATCAGGGTCATGCTCTCCTCCTACGCACCAGTGAACGCCAACAAGGAACCGTGGTCCGTTCAACGTCTGCACGCTGCTCTCGGAATTAGAACGACCTTGAAAGCCGCCGGCCGAGCGCGCCGCGCGTAGATTGAGGATGGTCCCGGGCGAAGTGCAGGCTTACGTCAACATAAGCATCCTGCTCAGTCTTCGTCCGGCTCGCGCACAACCGGCTGTTCGTCGGTCCGATTCTCTTCGTCGTCTTGCTCTTCGTCCTCTTCGTCGTCGTCGTCGGGATCTCGGGGGGGCGTCGTGTTGCCCACGATCGTGAAGACACGCCAGTCGATCCTGGTGGAAACTATCTCGGGGGTTTGCAAGGTCATGTTGCTGCTCCTCGGATGTGACCCCGGGGCACTTTACCCTTTTGTCGGAGGGACAGTTACGGAATTAGCCGGCGCGGCCGAGGTCCGATTTTATCTCCGTCAAGTGTCCCTGAGATCAGTGTTCGAGATCGTCGGATTCGGGGCCAAACTCCGACGGCAATCACCCTCCGTCCGGGCGAGCAGAACGACGGTCGAGCACAGCAGCCGCAGCCATTCCAGGAGCCGAAAGGGCCTTCCAGGCTGGCGCCTTACTGCGGCCCGGCTTACAGGGTCTGCCATAGTTGCCGAGGTGCGTCACGGACACAGGCCCAAGTCCTGACTAGTGCTGGCCCTTGGCCGGTCCTTTTAATTGACGACACCAGTGCCGATCGCGGTGTCAGGTTTCGCCCGGCCGGATCATCCTTGCGGCGTGAGGCTGCGGTGTATCGCCCCGCCGCGAGCCTGTTTCGGGCTGCGCCCTTTGCAGCTCCACTCGCCGCTCCACGATGGCATGCCTCAACAATTCGAGCACAAGGCCGAAGGCCGCGAGTTCCTCCTCCTCGATCGCGCCGTCATCGTAACATTCGAGGGTTTCACTGATGATGGCATCGGCCTCTCCCTGCAAAGCCAGCAGTTGCTGATTTGACTCCGCGGCCCGCGCGCTGGAGACCATCGCCAGGATTCTATTGCGATGACCGGTATTTTCCTCCCTTTCGTCCCGATTCAAATAGCGACGCAACCAAGCTCCGGCCGAACCGATCCCGGAGAGAAGCAGGAGCGCGAACCAGAAGTAGTCGCCGTACCTGTCGAGGAAAGTGCGTTCGTTGCCGTCGATGACGGCCGCCGCTCCGCGATGTACCGGCAGCTCGGCGTCTTTCTCAGTGTCTGGCTTGGTGATGTGCGCAGCACCAGGCACCTGCCTGGCAATCGCCTGACGGATGGCGAATAGCTGCCGGAAAAAGGCCGCCACGGTCGCTTCAGACAGCGTCTTTCGCGCCACGATTAGGTGGCTGACGCTGACCGTCTCAACCTTGTCGTCCGGCCAAGCCGGCTTCGCATTAAAGACGCTGGGTGGAATTTCCTCAGATTCATAACGAGGGTGCTTCAATGCGATGGCTTCCGAAGCGTCGATCGGGAGAAACTTCGGCTCACCTCGCGCGCGGGCCGTTGCGGCGATGGCCTCGGACGTGATTTTACTGTCGAGCGGACCGACCGCCATGAACGCATCGATGGTCAGGTCGCGCGCCAGCTCATCGATGTGGTCCGTGCCAAAGTGCGAAAGCCCGACCTTGTCCACCTCAACGCCGGAGGCGCTCAAGATGACCCGCAGCAGCGTCGCGTTCGCTGGTGTCCGGCCGATCACGCCGACGCGATGCCCTGCGAGGTCGGCAATCTCCTTGATCTTCGGTCCGTGCCTTCTCCTGGAGCTCTGGCCCGCAAGTCCGGAAGACGACCACAGCACGACGAAGTTCTTGCGTACCGTGGCAACTGTCTGCGCGTCGGCCGGCATCTCCAGATCACCACGGCCGACCGCAAGGTCGACCTTGCCAGCACCAAGCAGAGCGATGGCTTCGACTGCCCCCTCTGTCGCGATCGGAGATAACCTGATAGTTCGGCTTTCGCTCGCGAAAGCATCGGCCATCGCCTGAACTACCTTATGATCGTTGCTTCCCGGCGGTCCAACTGCAATCCGGAGAACTTCCGGCTGCAACGCATAATACAGAGCGCCCGCTGCGGCCCCAAAAAACAGAAATCCAACGACTAAGACCAGCAGTAAGGAATTGCTCCTTCTCCGCAATCGGCGGGCCGCCTCACTGGTTTTACTCGCATCCTTGGACGAGAACATTGCCGCTGCCAGTCGGGATCCAAAGCAATTCCTGCTTCCCAGATACTGCGTTTTTCCGAGAATAACGTCGTGGTGGATGCCTTGGTTCATGTTCATCCGGCGAACTGAATGGCTTTTTGGGGCGACTTGCCGGGCTGCGGAGCACTCCTGTGCTGCGGGAACGAGCGCAGTGGCCGGCGGCGGCCATTCCTGTCGATAGCCGTTTGGCTCCTGTTGCGCGGATCTTGGAATAAAGTCTGGCGATCGGGAGAAAGTGACGCGACGCGATTTACCCGTGGGATTCTAGAAACTCGCGCTTACTCTGATGATTCGAAAAGTTCTTTAAACCGAGTTGGCCTTCGATCTTGCGGCAGCCCGCGGTCCCTGACGGCATAGGTGCCGTGCTTCCTCTTTCCCGCTCGGCCAAATGCCGGACGGTTGCGCCGAACATGTACTCCTGGGGGGCGCGCCCAATGAGGAGCAGGAATCGAAGAGTGGGCAAATCGTCAATAAGGTTGAGATACGGAACAGAGCAGGTCTATCGTAAGTCGGGGGTGTGGACAGGAATGACTCGGATTGTTCCTATTGTCATCCAATTCGAGGTAGCTTTGATGCAGGCTAACCGGGGACTTCATTCCGTCAAATAGGACTCGAAATGCTAGTTTGCTTGCTTTGCCGGCGCCCACCACGCGTCCCGTCTTTGAGGAAGCTTTCCTGATCCGGTCGGCCCCGAGCTGGCTAAGACGCACTTTATCGCCAACTCAAAAAGTCGCTGGGTCGGCTTGCAAAAGATCGATCCCCTCTGCTGAGACAGCCGCAGCTTACGTGATTCTCACGCTCGGACCGCTATTTAGGATCGTTGCTCGTAAGTGGCGGATTTCCGTCGGTAGGCGCCGAGCGCTGATCCCTTCGTGGCCGTGACTTGAGAAGATCCGGTAGCGGAGGCAGTTGCTGACGCGGTTTGGCACTCGGAGCGCTGGCAGGATGATTCTGGGCCATCTCCATCTGCCTACGATTCATCGCAAGCCCAATTAGCCCGGCGATCACCAGTAATGCCACCCGCAGCGATGAGCCAGTGGGGTAGCTCCAACCATCCAATCGCGGTCTTGACTGCATCCATCTATTTTTTTTGCCTTTAAGACCGCGCTCCAGCCTCGGGTAGTCATCCCTTAATAATGAGACGACCCAGAAACGCATTGCAGGCACGCTCGGCTTCAGCGAAGGTGCTAAAAGGCGATCCGGCTACTTGAGCCACGGGCATATTCACAAAGCCGGGGCGGTATGACGCAACAAAGCCCGGTTCTCCGTGCAATCCCGCTCCACTTCGGCTCTCACTGCAGATAACGAATGAATAGTCATCGCTGCTTGCGATCCATATCTCCAGATCGCCGGTGTTGACGCGGCTGAAGTGCAGGGCCATTTCACCCTCCACCGGCTGGGCCAAACTTGGTCCTCCGTGACGCTTAATCTGCCTTGGTGCGGCCGGCGGCTTTGGCCTCCCGCGCCAGCCGCTCTGCCTTTAGGCGTTCTCGATTCTCGTGGAATGCCTTCTGCGCTTTAGCGTAATCGGTCAAAGCTTCCTTGGCTTCTGCCTGTCTGAATACCTTGCGGGCTTCTCTCTCTGCGCCTGTTGGTGTGCTCCTTCGCTCTCGAACGTTGACCATTGCGTGGCGCTAGCATTCGATCCTATTGGTCAACTCATCTGACCTTAGCCTGCACACCCAACTCCACCAGCCGGCGGCCTCGAGTGGCCGGGGGCGTCTGGCCGCTGGGGGCCCATGCGGTTACGGCGCCAATGAAGTCATCAGAGAGCCGCAAGGTGCGCGCGGGGGCGCGTCCCGTTGCGGGCGTACTGGACCAGCGGTGCGCCTCCATCCAGTGCGTCGGGGAGGAGACGGTAGACCACCCAAGGGCTCTCGCGGCAACCCGTCCTGCTACCGTTGCCCGCGTCGCCGTGTTCTCGCGTATATTAACGAAGTCGAGGACCCATGGCGCGGAACGGCCAGACACCGACCTCGCCGGCCGGAAAGGCTCGCACTGCCAACTAAGGCAGGCGATCGCCGTTGATCAACTTGGCTACTCTCTAAGCGGCGGCGACAAAAAAGTACGCCGCCGGGCCCGAAATGGTTTGTTACGGCGGTGCCCTGTCATTCCCAGTGCTGGGGTCCTGAAATTCCCAGTGCCATTTCCGTTAGCGGGTACGTGGAGAGACGGCAGTTGCCCACCTCAAACAACTTTTAAAAGAGGAGCCGACGTCAGGGCCTACACGCCAGCTCCTCCGTAACGCGACCGTACTGCGTCCCCAACGGTCCCGTCCCTCAAAGGAGCGTGCGCCCAGCTGGTTGCTGATTTCTTAATGGTCATTCTCATCAGCAGACGCAGCGAACGCCTTGCCCAAATTTTTGTATCGTTTTTCGGCGGAGGGGGCGGGGCGTAGCTCCTAATGGCATTGCTCGGCCACGAACAAGAGGCAATATCCGCTCGTCGATGCCGCTGTGATCCACGAGCTGAGGCCGTCAGATGGCTCGTGGAAGTATTTGCGCGCAGGGCGTCCAGGCCCGGGCGCACATCTGGAGCTCGATGGCGACCGGAATTGCGGAGCCCGTCGGCCCACGACCTTTCGCCACGCACAAGCTCACCAATCGAACCGTACCGCATACCGCTGTTTCAGCCTCTTGGTGGTCAGGCTGACGGCATACTGGATGCGATCGAGATCGGCGCCGTCGCGGGCTATTGCCGTCATCGCCCAATCGCTGCCAGCCGGTTCGACCTCGACGTGGCAGACGTACTCTGCGCCGGGGAAGCTGCGGATTTCGCGCAGCGCGATGAGCTCAAGATCCTTCGCGGCTACCATTGTAACGGGCACCGGAGCATTCCTCGCCTTTTCAGAAGTCAACCGGGATCGATCGGTGCTGTTCCTAAGCTGAAGGGCAAGCGCGAAGCGGGAGCTGTCCGATGACATCGAAGCAGCAGCACTCCACCCTCAAGGGTGCGATCAACCATGGGATCGTAGTGCTCGACGCGCTCGGCGATCTCCGAGCTCAACTTTCAGAGCGTATCGCAGGTCTGGAATCGAGTGACGCCCCATGCTGTCTTGGCCTAAGGCTACAAGGAGACCCGCGTCCGGATCGTGCCGACGGCTCGTGAGATCGCCCAAGCCGAGACCGTGGCCGACTGGCTAGCTTGGCTAGGACATTACCACGGCGGCGTTCGGCGGCTCGTGGCATGGGCGCACGATGACCCTATCTGGCGCGTGGCTGAGCCGTCGAGCAGGCCTCAGTGCGTACCTTTGGCTCGCTAGCTTCCATGGCATGGCACGATCAGCTGATCCGGCAACACCGGGGATAGGAACAATCCCCTAGCAGGTCAGTTGATGGCCTCTTCAGTGCCAACCGTGGCGTTGAACGAGGGATGATGGTACTCGTCTCGGCACTTGCACCCCTCGTGCTGAGATCTTTGCTTTGCACTCAGTTTCGCGACCGGAGAATCCGCATGCCTCCCAGAGAACGCCGTGACATGCCATGGATTATTGGGGCCGCTGCATTGGCTTTTGTCCTATCGATCGTTGTCGGCGGCATGACGTACTTCCGGTAGCGGCCGCGCTAGTCCCGGCGAATATCGCGACCATTCACCAGTTGCTTCTCTAGTTCGGAAGCGCGATTTTCCAAGTCGTCCATCTCGAGCCGGATTTTGAGAGCTAAATCCGTGTCCTTGCTTTGCCGAGCCAGGGCGAGGTCCGTCTCCAACTCGCTGAGGTCCATCAAAACGCTGCCCAATTCCACGCTTGTTGCGTGGGTCGGATCATTTTCAAGGTGGGTGTACCGGCTGCCGAGCGCCGTAGGAGAGCGGGCCTCGTCACCGCGTTCGGGGTGGGCGATTGCGGATGGATGGTTTTGCGGGCCAGCGTTCGCGTCACGTTCATCGGGGATATGTTGTCTTTGGCTATAGCGCCCACGCCGGGTTTTGCTCACCAGCAGGTAAACGATCATCCCAGCGGCTAGGCCGATGACGAGCACAATGGCTAGACCGATGACGCTCATGTTACACCCTTATCGTTCTCCACAGGTCCGGACCAGGAATTGACTTCTGCAGCGACGTAGCCGAATTCGCTCGCAACATCAGCTTGAGTGAATAGATGGGCCCGCCCGGCACCGCCGCGGCGGGTTTTCATTTGCCGTGTTTTCAAACGAGCACGGCAGAAGACGTTCCAAAGTAGAGAGAAATAGATGGCGCACGGGATCAAGACCAGCGGCTGGCAGAATGGCAAGCCGAACAAGCCGTCGGATCAGCCCGTTACTGATCCTGCAGAGAATGAACGACGCCCCGAGCGCTTGTTCAGGCCAGGCCAGTCTGGCAACCCGGCCGGCGGTGCGTGGCAAGCGTTTCAAATCGGAAGATCTGCCGCTTGTGCGTCCCTTCTCGGCGGTCCCGAAGCTGCTACGCCGCGTTCGCGACGCTGGAGTCCGGATCGCGGTTGCTTCCTCGGCCAAGAAGAATGAAGTCGATGAGTATCTCGGCATCGCTCGCGTCGTTGATCTCGTGAACCTCACAACTTCTTCAGACGACATAGAAGAACAAAGCTGGCGCCGGACATCTTCAATGTCGTTCTCAAGAAGCTTAAGATTGAGGGCGCCGGCGCGATTTGTGATACGCGATACGATGCGGAAGCGGCTGGTAGGGCGGCAGTTCGCACGGTCGGCGTGTTCTGTGGAGGCTTGACGGAACACGAATTGCGGAAAGCCGGGTGCGCCGAGGTGTATCCGGGGCCCGCTGCGCTACTGGCCTGTTTCGAACGATCTTTGCTGTGCAATTTGCCAGTCGGCGCGCCTTTACTCGTCGCCTGCTCAGCTCTCGATTGCCCCGCAAATAGGAGCGATAGGCCTGCGGTGAAAAACTCTCTCAGGAGATCTGAGCGCGGGCATTCTCGCATACCGCAAGGGCGCTCGGGGTCTGCTCGTTCACCTCGGCGGTCCGTTTTGGCGTAAGAAGGATGATAACGCCTGGTCCATTCCAAAGGTGAAACCAATGCCGTGGCTGCCGCGATCTTTCTCGCCGCCGCAATAAAGCACGGCTTCGTGCCGCGATTCATGGTGCTCGATGATGTTGCTTCGAGCTTCGATGCAGGACATCAGTTCGCCTTGATGGACGCGTTAGGCACGTTATTGCGATACGCACGGCGGCTGACGGCTTGCATTTCTTCATCTTGAGTCACGACACAAGCCTGGAGAACTATTTTGACAAGCTCACGGTACGACTGATTGGGATCATCAGAAACTGCAAGGATGCCGCCGAAGGGGCGCCTGATGGTATCGGCCCAGGAGGCGGACCGTCTCAAGCCCAAACGCAACAGCACCTCAATGCGGGCCAGGTCGATATTGGTTGCTCCGTCTCTGCCACGATCTCGAATACAAGCTCGGCCAACTCATCTCGAAACTCGAAGTTCCCGTGCCGCCCGATTATGCCACGCGCGGAGCCAGACGGACGCTCTGGACCTATATCGAGGCGATCACCGATGCCCTGAAACTGTACCAAGCGGCTAACCGATGCGTGATGTCATCACAGCAGATCAATGATCTGCCGAACCATCATGCTCCGTCGATTTTGGGCAACTTCGTGAGCCATTACGAGACCGGAGCTGGCACGCCGTTCAATGCCTATGCCCTGCTCGGCGTGCTTCAGAGCATCGACCATCTTGCCGACGCGGCAAACGGCCAGAAGTAATTATTCGTCGTCTCGATCGGCGTTGAAGGGAAGCATCACCCGAGCGGTCCACTTGGCGTAGAACTACTATCCGTTCGAGGCCGGTAGCGTTGCATGCGGCTACTTTGTAAGATGGGTCATGAAGCCAACCGCCCGGTGTTGCAATTCGGGCTCTAGACTGGTTGCCTTGATTCTCTCAATAATCAGTTCGGAATTGAGGGGCCGAGCGGCGTGGTAGGCTTCGACGAACTCCGTGTCCTTATCCGACAACCGCGCGAGTTTGGACACGATCACGTCCTCAGGGCAGGGCGCAATCGCCAAAACCGTTCGATCGTCGACCTCTACCTCCCTATAGATCGCCCTCGTGTTCCAGTCAGACGGAAGACGGGCCGTATTTTCGTCCACCCCATCGATATAGAAGCCGTGATTCCGGTGAAAATCAGAGCCTTCGCCAAAGAGCGCGTTGATCTGTTCGGAAGCTTCCGGAGGGAAATCCGGATCTAGTTCTTTTTGAGTGATCTCCCACAACCTAGCATTCTCAGGATAGGCGTCGATTTCGCCAGATGTTCTCAAGATGACCGGAGCGTCCGGCCACGAGAGGAGAATGCTTTGACTGCCAATAATGAAGACCTTGTCGGTTTCAAACAGCCGGGCTATCGCCCTGACCGTCTCGATAAGGTCTTCAAAGGTTCGACAATGATTGCTGCGTCACGCGACAATCCGCGCACCCGCGGGTTCATGCGCAGCCGATTTCACGGCGAGACGCTTCGCTGCCTGCCAGATACGACGCCTTAGCGCAACGTCGCTAAAGTCAATCCCATCGGCAATCACGAACGGGGACGACAGACGCAAACGAGTCATTTCCTCGTCGCGGCTCGTTAACCGGCGGCGTACCTTCGACGGCGGAAGGCGAAGCAAATCATCCCATTCGCTGACGAATGAATAGCCCGCGTAACGCTCCGAAGCGCTACGATCGAGCGAAATCTTCGCACTGTCGATCAACGAAGGGTCGCGACCGATCGCCCGCGCAATAAGCCGATGAATTATCAGCTTCGCGGTGTCGTTTACGTGCTCCTGGTTGACCCGAATGGTCATCGTTTCCGTTGCCTCTAGGGGAGCATAAGCATCAGCTAGTAAAAATCCAACTAGCCGCGCCGATCCTTGTTCCCTTTGCGTTCCTGTCAGTTCCACTCTACGTTACAACACCGCTCAAGGACCAGCCTTCAGCTCCTTTAGGCCTTCACTTTTATGCCGCCCCTTCGTTACGTAAGATTATCTTACCAGATGTCGGAGGTCCGAAGGAGGCAAGCATGGACCCCGTTATCGTTAAAGAAACACTGATCAAGGTCCTCAGTCAGATCCAGACTGATAGCGGCCTGGAATGCCCGCCCCTTAGCGGGGCAATAAAGCCGGTCGAGAACATCCCCAAATTCGACAGTAATGTCTGGCCGGTCGCGACCAGAATCCTTGCGACCGAGATAAAGGCCGAGATTCCCAAAGACGTGAATATTTTCGTCGACGAGACGACCAAACTGGCCCGAACAATCGACGAGACGGCGGGCTTTATCTGCGACCTTCTCAAGAAGCAAAGCGAGCAAAAAGCCGCAGCAGCATGACCGAGGTTGATTCAATCAAGCGCCGCCAAGTTGCTGAGCGCCTCAAGCAGGCACGTAAGCTCGCGGGCCTATCACAAGGTCATGTCGCAAAAATACTGGGCCTGCATCGTCCTTCCGTCACCGAAATGGAAGCCGGCAACCGCCGCGTTTCAGCTGACGAACTCGCTCGGCTTGCCGAGATCTATGACGTCAGCGTCGCTTTTCTGCTTGGCGAGGCGCCAGAAAAGCTCAATGCCCAGGACCCGCGGGTCGAGCTTGCCGCGCGCGAACTCTCCAAACTCAAGCCTGATGATCTGGAACGCCTGCTCAAACTGTTGGCCGCAATGCGCAGCGATCCGAACCCAAGCGGAGGCGATCGCTGATGAGCGTGACGCGCACCACCAAGTTCAGCTTCAACCGTCGTGCCTTGGCGACTGAGGGCATGCAAGCCGCCGCGGCCACACGGGCCAAGGCCAAGCTCGATCAGGCCGGCTGATCTGCATCTACGGATTGTGCGAGACGCTGGGCGTAGTGGTGCCCTTCAACAACATCAATATGGAAGGGATGTATCAGCGCGGCCTTCCTCCGCGCATCCACCTCTCAGCGCGACGGCCACTGCCCTGGCGCGCTTACAATTGTGCGCAGGAGCTCGGCCATCACGTATTCGGTCATGTCTCGTCGATCGATGAACTGCGCGAGGATGCGAAAGCGCAACCCTGGGACGATCCAAAAGAGTTCTTGGCGGATACATTTGCAGGGTTCGCCCTCATGTCATCGGCTCGCGTCGCGCCTTTGCTGTGCGACGCTGGACGCCGGAAACGGCGACGCCAGCGCAGATATTCACTATCGCCTGCCGGGTTCGGTCGGCTACGCGACACTTCTCACTCAGCTCTCGGCAGGGGTGAACTTGCTGTCGCGCGGCCTCTCTGCAGCGAGTCACGCCTAAAGACTTGCGAACAGATATCCTTGGCAAACAGGCCGGATCGGCAAATCCTAAGCGACTACGGCATCTCGAACCCTGGCCAGCACCCGTCTTCTTCATGCCCGCCCGTGCGCTGCTGGCAGGTGTTATCGAGCAGCCGCTGCGCGACGTCCTTCCAGAGCGCATTATCGCCATACAAGCGGACGGCAACGGCGGTCTGGATTTCCAGGGTCCGCTCGCAGCGGCGACAGGAGACGCGCAGCACGTGGCCCTTAATATCGGAAAGGCGTCGCGGTCGGGCCTGGGTCACGGTCGCGCCGGCGCGAGGGTCTTTGAGGACCGATTCCCAATATTCCGCCGGGAGGGGGGCATCAGGACCCGCAGCGGAGGGCGCTCGTCGACGGTCGGCTTCAGCGGCCAATTTTTCCATCTGCTTCGCGGTCGGCATGCGCCAGCTCGCGGGTCGGTCGGTCATGTCCGAATTAGAACATAGCAAGAACAAATGTCGAGTCCGACCTAGGACCGATCGACATTCAGGATTCCCAAGCGGTTTGATCGCTGATTCATAGAGTTCCGTGATTCGAGACACGGAGCAGATGGTGGCGGCGAAACGATATGAGCTGACGGAGGCGCAATGGGCGAGGATTGCGCCACTGCTGCCGGGGAAAGCTGGCGACCCGGGACGTACGGCTGCGGACAATCGACTGTTCGTCAACGGATGTTTGTGGGTTTTGCGATCGGGCGCACACTGGAGCGACCTGCCGGAACGGTACGGCAAGTGGAAAACGGTGCATCAGCGCTTCAGCCGCTGGTGCCATGCCGGCGTCTGGGAGTGCGTGTTCGCTGCTCTGACCGCCGATCGCGACAACCAGTATCTGATGATCGACAGCACCATCGTTCGCGCCCACCAGCAGGCGACGAGCGGAAAAGGGGGGCCAAAGATCAGGCGCTGGGGCGTTCCCGAGGTGGACTGACCACCAAGATCCACATGCTGGCTGATGCGCTCGGCCGTCCGCTCCGCTTCATCGTCACGGCTGGGCAAGTTAATGACATCACCCAGGCGCCGGCACTGCTCCACGGCCAAAGCGGCGATGCCGTGCTCGCCGACAAGGCCTATGACAGCAACGCCCTGCGTGCGATCATCGCGGAAATCGGCGCAACGGCGGTGATCCCGTCAAACCGCACCCGCAGGATCATCATTCCGCACGACGCCGACGCATACAAACAGCGCAACCGCATCGAGCGCTGCTTTGGCCAGCTCAAACACTTCCGACGCTTGGCAACCCGTTATGACAGGCGATCTGACAACTTTACCGGCTTCATCCATCTCGCTGCCGCAATGATCTGGATGCAATGAATGTCGATCGGTCCTAGCAGCAGCTGAGAAAAATCCTCCTTTGGGACGGGTCGCGATGTCGGAACCAAGCCGGGTCGTTCGTCTTGAATCCGGTATCAGTATCGGAGTTCCCCCGGCATGGCCCCCCGCGCTAACTGGAAAGGCTTCCTGCGTCTTTCCCTCGTCACCTGTCCGGTCGCGCTTTATCCGGCCACCTCGGACTCCGAAAAGGTCTCGTTCAACCAGCTGAACCGAAAGACCGGCCATCGGATCAAGTATGCCAAGGTCGACGCCGACACCGGCGAGGAGGTCGACAACGAGGACATCGTCAAGGGCTACAAGGTTGATACCGATATCTTCATCGAAGTGACCAAGGAGGAGCTCGAGAACGTCGCGCTGGAGTCTACGCGAACCATCGAGATCGACGAGTTTGTCGACCGCAGCGAGATCGATCCGCGATATCTCATTCGCCCCTACTACCTGCGTCCCGACGGTAAAGTCGGGCACGATGCCTTCGCCGTCATTCGGGAAACCATCCGCGAGATGAATAAGGTCGCAATTGGTCGTGTGGTGCTGACCAATCGGGAGCACATCATCGCGCTCGAGCCGCTGGACAAGGGACTGATGGGCACGCTGCTGCGCTACCCCTACGAGGTCCGTTCTGCGGATGAGTATTTCGAAGATATCCAGGATGTGAAACTCACCAAGGACATGCTCGATCTCGCCAAACACATCGTCAATCAGAAGGCGGGCCATTTCGAGCCGGACAAGTTCGAAGACCAATACGAAACCGCCCTCATCGATCTCATCAACCAGAAGCGCGCCGGCAAACCAATCACCGCGAAAGCTCGCCCCCGCGGCGAGAACGTGGTGGACCTGATGGACGCGCTGCGAAAGAGCATCGGAAGAGAGGGGGCGACCGCGACAGAGGCACCCAAGAAATCAGGAAAAAAGCCGCGCAAGGCGGCGGCTGGGCAGAAGGAAATGCTGATGCCGATCGCAGGCAAGAAGCCGCCGAAGGAGACCGCGGCGAAGAAGCCGGCGGCCAAGCCGCAGCGAAAGTCGGCTTAGGTATCGTGTATCATCCGGTGACGCCGGACGGCCACTATTCGTCGTCCGCGACAGGCTCTGGCGGATGGCAAATCCAATCTCCGTGAGGTCACGCGAGATCATCTCGTCCGCAGTCTAATGGCGGCCCGGCGGGCAGCGCGCGACGCCAGGAAGGCGGCCGACCGCGAGGCCGAAATAACAGTGGTAGGATCGTGGACAAGGTTAAGCAGGCGCTCGGCGAGCGCGGTACGGTATGGTGGGACGTGGGCTCGCTGGATCTCAACCGTCGCGTGGCGAAGAACACGCTTGGTGCCAGCAGGTATGCGAAACTAAATCACTCCGAACGTGGAGGACCGTGAGTTGCCAAAAGCCGCTATCTTCGATCTGGACGGCACGCTTCTTGACTCGGTGGATCTCCACGCGCTGGCATGGCAGGAAGCTTTGCTCAAGTTTGGCCACGATGTCAGCTTTGAGAACGTTAGAGGACAGATCGGTAAAGGCGGAGACAAGCTCATTCCCGTCTTTCTGTCCGTCGACGAACAACGGGACCACGGCAAGGAACTGGAGGAGTGGCGTGGGAAGCGTTTCAAGTCGGAATATCTGCCGCTTGTGCGTCCCTTCTCGGCCGTCCCAAACTTGCTGCGGCGCGTTCGCGACGCTGGAGTCCGGATCGCGGTTGCTTCCTCGGCCAAGAAGGATGAAGTCAATGATTATCTCGACGTCGCTCGCGTCGTCGATCTCGTGGACCTCACAACTTCTTCCGACGATGTAGATGAATCGAAACCGGAGCCGGACATCTTCAATGTCGTTCTCAGGAAGCTCAAGATTGATGGCGCCGGCACCGTTGCGATCGGTGATATGCCGTACGATGCGGAAGCGGCTGGTAAGGCGGGAGTTCGCTCGATTGGCGTGCTCTGCGGAGGCTTCACAGAACACGAATTGAGGAAAGCCGGGTGCGCCGAGGTGTATCCGGGGCCCGCTGCGCTACTGGCCTGTTTCGAACGATCTTTGCTGTGCAATTAGTCAGTCGTCGCGCCTTCAGTGCTCCTCGCCTGCAATCAGCTCTCGATTGCTCTGCAAAGTAGGAGCGATATGGCTGAAAAAACTTCCAGGAGATCGACCTCGAGCGCGGGGATTCTCGCATACCGCAAGGGCGCCCGCGGGCTCGAGGTTCTGCTCGTTCATCCCGGTGGTCCGTTCTGGCGTAAGAAGGATGATGGCGCCGGTCCATTCCAAAAGGTGAAATCGATGCCAATGATGCACCGGAGAACGTCGCTCGACGCGAATTTGCCGAAGAACTCGGCCCCAGCGCTTCGATTGGTCCACTCCGGGCGCTGGAGGAAGTCCGACAGGGGAGGGAAGCGCGTTATCGCATTCGCCGGCAAGGGCCATTTTGACCCGGCGGCGCTGACCAGCAATACCTTCGATATCGAATGGCCGCCCAGAAGCGGTCGACGGCAGAGCTTTCCCGAAGTCGACCGCGTGGAATGGTTTGATATCGAGTTCGCGCGGACCAAGATGCTGTCCGCTCAGATAAAGTTTCTCGAT
The DNA here is from genome assembly GCF_024171045.1 of Bradyrhizobium sp. USDA 4538. Taxonomy (NCBI): domain Bacteria; kingdom Pseudomonadati; phylum Pseudomonadota; class Alphaproteobacteria; order Hyphomicrobiales; family Nitrobacteraceae; genus Bradyrhizobium; species Bradyrhizobium sp. USDA 4538. The sequence goes on along the minus strand of NZ_JALJZE010000001.1, from coordinate 1,922,082 downwards.
CGTCTTTTGGCGATCGCCGTTGAGGGCGCCGGGAAATAATGTTCAGGATTGGAATCATTTCGGACACGCACGGCCTGTTGAGGCCCGAGGCGGAACGAGGGTTGACGGGCGTCGATCACATCATCCATGCCGGTGACATCGGGCGGCCCGAGATCGTCGATGCGCTTCGCCGGATCGCGCCCGTCAAAGCCATTCGTGGAAACGTGGACAGTGGCGAGTGGGCTCGCGACTACCCCGACACGACCCTTGTGCGCTTGGCGGGAAAATCGATCTACGTTCTGCACGACTTGAAGACGCTGAAGGCCGACCCCGGCGCCGGCATCGACGTCATCGTCTCCGGGCATTCCCACGTGCCGAAGATCGACAGGGTCGGCGGCGTTCTCTATCTGAATCCCGGCAGCGCGGGACCCCGGCGTTTCAAGCTGCCGATCACGCTTGCGACGCTCGAACTCACGCCTGACGGCATGCGACCGGAAATCCATGACCTCGGAAGCGACTGAGTGCCACCGCGGAGGAATTCACACCGGAGGAGGCGAGTGCGTCAACCTTTTTGCCGGCTTTCGCCGAACGAAAGTTCTACTTGCGCCGACGTTCGCGCTCGCGCACGACGTCCTTGGCCCGCTTGTCGGACCTGAGCCCAAGGTAGACGGGCTGGCGCAGTTCGCCCTTGCTCGTCCACTCCGCGAATTTGACCTCGGCAACCAACGAGGGCCTGACCCAGGTCGTGGCGGCCTCGTCCTTCACTTTGGCAGGGAAGGGTGATTTCGGGGTCGTCAGCTTCACGAGCTTGGCGTGGAGCTCTTCCAGGACCTTGTGGCTGAATCCAGTCCCGACATGTCCGATATAGCGCCATGCGTCGTCTTCCCGCACGGCAAGGACCAGGGCGCCGAAGAATGGCCTGCTGCGCCTCGGCGCTGTGAAGCCCGCGATCACCACTTCCTGCCGCTTTGCTGTCTTGATCTTCAGCCAATCCGCCGTCCGGCTTCCGGACGCATAGGCGCTGTCGGCGCGCTTCGCCATGATGCCTTCCAGACCCTTCCGCTCGGCCTCGGCGAAGAATTTCGTGCCGTTCGCTTTGCGGTGACGGCTGAAGGCGATCAGCCGGTGATGTGGCAGGATCGCTTTCAGCCGCTCCTTGCGCTCGAGAAGAGGCTGTTTGCGCAAGTCAATTGCGTTCTGAAACATGAGATCGAAGGCACAATACAGGAGCTTTGCTTCATGACGCAGCGCGTTTTGAAGCAGCTGGAAATGCGAGACGCCGTCCTTTCCGATCGCCACGAGCTCGCCGTCGATCACGGCGTCGCCCCTCACGCCCTCCAGCGCTTTGGCGACCTCGATATAGCTGCGGCTGATGATCTTGCCGTTGCGGCTGTAGAGCGAAACCTTGCCCCGCCGGATTTCTGCTATCATCCGGAAGCCATCGTACTTATCCTCGAAAATCCAGCCGGGATCGTCGAACGGCGCGTCGGTGAGCGTCGCCAGCATCGGCTGTAAGCGCTTGGGCAGGGTCGACGTCCGGCTCATTCAAGGGCCAATTTTTCAGAGCGTGTTGCGTAATGCATGGACGTCCTTCAAGAATGAGGGAACGCTTAAAGCCATGGCATGTTCCGTCAGACGCGCGGCAAATCCCAGAGTGCGCGACGCTAACTATCGAACGTGAAGGTCTGATCAGACCGATGGCCAGAAAACTGAAAACCTACCTGACCTCGCTGGGCTTCTTCGATCTGGCGATCGCCGCTCCTTCCATGAAAGCGGCGCTGGAAGCGTGGGGCGCAGACAGCAATCTCTTTCATCAGGGCATCAGGGCGCGGCGAAGGAAGGCGATGATCCGGACGTCATCGCCGCGACCATCGCAAAGCCTGGCGTCGTGCTCAGGCGTCCGGTCGGATCCGACGGATCTTTCAAGGAGCATGCCGAGCTGCCCACCGATCTCGGCGGTGGCACGCCAACGAAAACTGCCCGCAAGCCGAAAGGCTCTAAGGCGAAGAAGCTTCCCTCTCGCCCTGTCGACAAGGCTGCGGAGCGAAAGGCCGCTCTCGACTACGACCAAGAACAGAGGCGTCGCGAGGTGGAACGAGCGAGAGAGGAGGCCGCCCGACAGAAGGAGAGAAAACGCCGTCAGCAGGCGGTCGACAAGGCGCAGGCTGCGTTGGACAAGGCCGAACAGGAACACGCGAAACGAGCCGCGGCCATCCAGGCGGAGGTCGTGGCTATTGAGAAGAGATCGCAGGCCGAAGAAAATCGGTGGGATAAAGAGAAAGCGCGATTGGAAGCTGCGATGCGGCGTGCGCGGGCTAGTTAGCGGTTCTTTGGTCGGCGGCACGAGCGATCAGCGCCATGAACTCGCAACGGCTTATGGCGGTGCGCTCATACTCTTATTTCGCTTTCGGCACCTCGGATGCGAGCGGCGCGCCCCAATTGTAGGAAAAGCGGACGCCGGTCAGAAGAATGAAGTCATTTCATTCTTGATCCCCGCTTAGTCCAGCTCGGCAAGTGCCGGCTCACCCGCGCTTATAGTCTGGCCGGATAGACGGGGACGACAAAGTGGGCTGGCTTGCGGTTGCGGTGCAACCATCGGTAAATGTTGAGGCCGCTTGGTCAGGACCGTGGGTAATGCCTCAGTTTGAAATTCAGCTTTGGGCATGTTCGTGCCTCGCAGCGGCAAAAACCTCGCGCGCGGCGTCAGCATTGATCGCCGCGATTGCAAGGCCAACGATGATGTCTGGCCATGCTGAGTTCCACGCAAATGCGGTCACGAGCCCGGCTGCGACAATGGCGATATTGGCCATAACGTCGTTGCGAGCCGACAAGAATGCAGCGCGGGTGAGACTTCCGCCCTGATGGCGATAACGCGCGAGCATGAGGGCGCAAAACAGGTTAACCAGCATGGCGCCAACCGCTGTTAGCGCCAGCGGAGTGGGCTCTGGCGGGATAGGAGTGCTGAATTTCTCCCAAGCCGTCCAAAGTGTCGCCAACGCTGGTATCAGAAGAACTCCGGCCAGCGCCATTCCGAGCCGCGCCCGATTGCGAATCGTCCAGCCGAGACCGACCAGGATCAAGAAATTCACCGATGCATCTTCTAGAAAGTCGATGCTATCGGCGAATAGAGAAACCGATCCGATCCAGACGGCTACGGCAAATTCGATTCCGAAATAGGCGAGGTTCAGAATCGCGACCAACCGCACGGTCTTACTTAGTGCCGTTCTCATCATGCTTTCATCGTCCAGATGCCCCGGTGTACCGTCCCTAGAAAAAATAGGAAGCCCTGATAAAAAGAGCCGAGCCCTTTGCAGCTAACAAACATGCACGACGACAAGGCAAGAGATTGAGCGGAAGTTAGCGAAGTGCCGTGACCTTTGCTTGAGTTGCCGGGCGGACTAACGAGCTCGGCTGCGCCCTGCTTAGCGAACAGCGGGCTTCGGCAGTTCTTCTTGAAGCGCTGCAAGGGTGAGGTTCGCCCCAGGCACGCCAGTGAACTTACACTGGATGGTCGATTTCGCGGTTGTGCGGTATTGCCGTTTTAGCGCTCCCAGGAAAACGCCATCACGGCCGCGGTCGTTCGATCCCAAAAACGTCTGGACAGGCCACTTCAACATTTCGGCGGTGAGAGAGCAGGCGAGGTCTTGGAAGGCCTTCGAGCCGAGCTGCTCAAATTGAAGCTCACGTCAACCCAGGGCTGCCTTAGTATTCTACTACGGCCTCAACCAACGAATAGCTCGTGCTACGACCGCCGGCCGCGTCCTTCGCGAGTATCCCCTTCGCAACCAGATCTTCGATGTCGCGCAGAGCGGTGTCTTGCGAGACCTTGGTAAGTTTGGCCCACTTCGATGAGTTAAGCTTGCCTTCAAAGCCCTCGAACAGACGTTCGATCATTGCTTTCTGGCGCTCGTTCAATTTCTGACCCGCGTGTTTCTTCCAGAAGCGCGCTTTCTTGAGCACGGGTGCCAGGATTGTATCGGCACGGTCAAAGGAGCGATCAAGACAATCGAGAAACCAAGTGAGCCACTCAGTGATCTCAAGGTCGCCCTTCTGCGTCGCTTCCAAGATATCGTAGTAGGCATTGCGCTCCTGCCCAATTTGAGCCTACATGCTGTAGAATCGTTGTGGGCTGTTTTCGGAACCTGCTAGCGCCAGATCGGCAATCGCGCGCGCGATGCGGCCGTTGCCATCCTCAAAAGGATGGATGGTCACAAACCACAGATGGGCAATAGCCGCCTTCAGCACCGGATCGATGTCCTGCGTGCCGTTGAACCAGCCGATGAAGGATTTCATCTCATCGGGTAGCAGTGTCGCTTTGGGTGCTTCGTAATGTACGCGCTCGCGTCCGATCGCGCCCGAGACGACCTGCATAGGTCCGGATTGTTCGGTGCGCCAGGCTCCCACCGTGATTTTGGTCATGCCGCTGCGACCTGTAGGAAACAGGGCAGCGTGCCAGCCAGATAGGCGTTCGGCGGTAAGGGGGGCATTGTACTTGCCCGTTGCGTCGACCATCATTTCGACAATTTCTTCGACATTGCGCTCAGCTGGCGTAAGAGCGCCGATATCGACACCCAAGCGGCGTGCGAGTGACGAACGAACCTGGTCGCGGCTGAGAACTTCGCCCTCGATCTCGCTCGACTTCGTCACTTCCTCGGTAAGCGCTTCGAGGTTGGCTTCGGTTTTTAGTTTGAAGCCCAGTTCTTCCATGCGACCGGTAAGGCGCCCCTGCCGATTGCGAACAGCCGCGAGCCTTTGGGCGAGCTTCGCCGCATCCCAGTGAAATGGGGCCAATCCTGAAGTTCGTGGATATTGGTCATTCGCCGTATCTTTTGCGGAGAATATGGAGTCTATTCGCCGCAAAAGAAAGGGTATTCTACGCACGAGATGCGGAGAATACGTAATGGCGAGTGGAAACCGGCGATCGGGTGGCCGCTGCGCGGCTGCCCACCACTCCTGCTTTCAACAGACTTTCTCCAACAAGCGAGCGCCAATAGACGCCGAAATCGATCAAAGCCTCACGCTGCTCGTCGAGGCCAAGAAACCGTCTTCCCACGGGATACGCGCAAAGCGCTTTGGCAGCTACGGGAGTACGCGCCGTTTTGGCGGGCGATCGCGGTCATTCCCCTTCTTGCCGCTAAATCCATATTCCCGGCTCGAAGGAATTTCTGCGACGGGAAAACGTCAGTTATTTTGGTGCTGTCCTAGCTAGGACACCCAGCGGAGGGGAATTAGGACACCAGTTAAGCATCCGGAAAAAATAGGCAATTCATTTACGTTTGATTCACGCAAGTTAATTGACCTGCTCCGGCTTTGATTCGATGATCTCGAGACTGGGTAGGCCGTTTCATCAAGGTCAATTTACTAAGGCCCAGAGGGGCGCCTAATTATTTCACCGGCGGCTCGGCAAGCGCGGAATGAGGAACGGCCTCAGCATCACCTCCAAGGGTGCTGGGGCCGTTTCTTTTTTTGGCGCGAGCCGCCCGGACCGGAGAGTTAATGGTTCCCTGCCTGTTTCTGGGTTGCCACAAAACTACGCCCGTACCATGCAGATGCGGACCACTCGTGGAGTGGGTCCCACGAGCGCTGCATGATCCCGGCGCTTGACGCGATGACAGAGTTAACCTTGGCCCCGGTCCGTCGCTGGGGCCGTTTCTTTGGGCTGGCCTGTGGACATGTCGTATGGCGGGGAAATTGTCAGGCCCCGGCGAATGCGTCGCGGATCGCTACCTTTTACGGATGGAAGCCATCCGTCCTGATCTCGGGCGCGCCGATCACGCGCTCGCGAGGGTCCTGAACGAAAAGTCCGTATTCTCCATTGTCGTGCTTGCCGTGCATTAGCTGATGATCGCCTTGCAGACGGCCATGCCGATAAACGTGTACTGGTCGCCCTTGTGGCCGATCATGTGGCGCTCAGCGCTAGGAAACCATGTCGTAACACTGGCACCCGGCGACGACAGAGCCGCAACTGAGCCTACCTTACTCTTCGGTAGGCGGTTGCTGGTCGGCTCGCCGTCGCGCCTCTAACCAATCAGCGAGAACCTTGTACTCGCGCTCCATTTTTTGGAGTTCGTCTTTAGTCTCTTTGTGCCCCGTGATAGCGGCCTGTAGATGGCACTCGCGCTCCAGCGCGCGGTACTTACGATGGGGCATCGTCCTTCCCCGGTGTCAGAGACGACCCTTATGATTCGTGCTTTCCAAAGTTATTTCGTGCTTCCAAAGTCATGCATTCAACTAGGATACTTAATCACGTTCCGCTGTCCCCGGTTCGTTCTCCGAGATCGGATTCCTTGATCTAGGTCAAAGACCGGATAGAGGTAGAACATCCGACGGGGCGCCTAGGACAGCGGACGTATACGCAGAGCACCAGCAATTGCCCGGCTTTCGGACAGTTTAGCTTAAATTGTCCTCGCACCCTCGACGACGCGCTGAGATAGAGCAGCCGGATGTTCACCGCCTGATGAAAAGCGAGACCTGATGACAACGTGCAGATAGCTGTGCTGGCGTATGCTGGCGCTGAACAGTGGCGGGTTCGTCCTGATTGAGAGATCCCGCGAGTTAGTGTTGGCGCCTTGGCGGCCGGTGCTGGAGCGCGCGGGGCAATTGGTCACCAGCCAAGTCGGCGGCGAGGGCATGTCTGGTCGATCGGCATCAAGCGCGGCATGAGGACGAAGACGTCGCTTTCGTTGGGGCGCTCCTCGCACCGAAAACCCTCGACGTCGCCAGTCTTGACCATAACGGTGCTGGGCTCCTCGACCGGCGCGATGAGGTATTGGTGCGACCAATGTCCTCGATGCTGGGCCTGTTCTTGAGGAGCGCTCCACCCGCCCGTCTTATTCGACACCATTGGACTGAAACGGTCGTCCAGCGCCTCGCGGTACTGCGCGGTTGACTAAGCCGCCGGAGTCCTTTCGCTGGAACGTCACGACGTCGCGGCTGAAGTCATAGCGAGCGAGGCGCGCCATGGGTCTTGAGCACCGCGTCCGGCACGGAGGCCGCGAGCAAGCAAAGCCCTTCGAGCATCAACTAGCGCCATTTGGGTCCGCGAGCATGAGCTTCCTTCCGGGCCGGTTTCAGTTCATGGCGGCCCTTTTCGGCCAGGGCCGCAAGCAAGGTTTCAGATTGCAGCAGGTCATTGTCCGGCTCTGCAAACCTGCAAGCGCCTGCAAGATGATGAGATTGTGGGCGGCATAGCGCGCCGGGGCGGGACATGCACGGAGATGCGGGCGGCATGCAGGATGACCGCGGGCTCGGGGTCACCGATCAAGAAATCGAGGACGCAGCGGCCGACCGCCGTGAGGGCGGGCAGCTTTTGGAGGCGGCCGGTCTCCTTTCCCCCTCGACGTGCAAGCCGCCTTTGGAGGCGTAGCTGGTCATGCACCGGCCGTCAGATCCGTGAGGAACGGCACGAGGAATTTATCGGCCTCCTTTAGCACGTCCAGAAGGGGCGGCGTTGAGTCGTCGACAGCCATCGAGACATCTTGAACTGGGCGATGTCGACGTCGCCGGTCTGTCGCGAGCCGGCGGAGCGGCGAACACCAAGCATGGCGGCATAGGTTTGGTGGGCGATCGCGCCAATGAGCATCCCGCGAAGGCGAAAAACGCCGGTCTTGGCAAGCGCCGCGATGACATCGCCGATCCCACGTTGAGGCGGGGAAAGCTGAAAGATCAGAGCCGCGCGCTGCCAGCAATGTTGAAATGTTGGCTTTGTTATTTCCCATACCAGCTCGTCGCGCTTCAGACGGATTGTCGCGAAAACGCCAGCTCATTTGTCCGGCACACAGGGGATGCGGGAGCGCAAATCTCGATACGTGCGGGTTTGATCGGCGAGTCAAATTGCCGAGCGCTGGGCGATGGTACGAAGCTTGCGTAAGAGCAGGTGATCGGCGGAGTACATCCGCCTTGTGACGGGCTCGGGATACGGGCGCTACATGAAGGTTGCCAGCATGTCAGGTATCGCTGCCGCTTTTCTCTTGCCTTGGAGCAGCTCCCATCAGACGGTTTATGATCGGCTCAAGCACATGCTTCCGAAGCTCTCGCTTCGTGGACAGGCAGGCGTCGGCATCGCCGCCTTCATGCACAACAAAGGCGTTCGATATAAAACCGCGTCTCGGCCATCACACGAACTGCGTGCGATCGACAAGGACGAGCAGGATGTGGAGTTCATTCCCCATGTTGCAATCGCTCATGTTCGCGATCGAGTTTGCACACAGGGTGAGAGTGACGATCGACCAACTTCCAATCGCAGGGCCGCCTCCCGCCAACTGACAATTTCGTTGGACGGAGCGTTAGTAAATGCTCGAGAGATTAGAGCAGAAGTGATTGTCCAAGGTCACACCTTCGAGGATCGGACGGACGCCGAACTCTTGCTCAAGCTAGTTGAACACATTTGTGAAAGGGATTATTGGCGCCAAGGCCTGCGCGTCAACTATGAGAACGTGTTTCGTGAGATTGATGAGCGCATTGATGGTGCTATTAGTGCGCTTTTGCTGGACGCCGAAGGAAATCTGGTTGCGTTCCGCAATAGGTATGGTCTGCGTCCTTTGGAGTTCATGCAGACGGACGATGGGTCCTTGCTCTTTGCGTCGGAAAATTGCGCCTTTGCCGGACTTCAGGGCAAGTCTGACCAAATCGTGCCGGGCTACATCAAATATGTGAACGGAAAAAACGGAGAATGCCTCGATCGTTCTGTCGGAGATTCTCGACGTGCCGCCAAGCTTTGCGCCTACGAAGCGCTTTACCTCGGAAGTCCGGATACGTCGATCCAGGGGCGATCTCACCTCGAAACTCGTTACAGCATTGGCGTCTCGCTGGGGGACCTTGTTGCGCGTCAGCTTCCTGCAGACCCGGGCGCCGCTCCAATCATCATCTCGTCCATGCCTGATACTGGAGGGCCCTACGCTGACGGCTTATTCGCATCTCTCGTAGCACGTGGGATTAGCGCCGAACGGCGTGAAGTCATCGAGACTCAAATCACTGAGCGAACTCTCATCGGCCCAAGTAGTGAGCGCAAGCGTCGTATCGCTCACAAATACCGTCTGGCTTCGACTGACGTCGAAAAACGCACGATACTCATTGCCGATGAAGCCCTCATTCGTGGCGACACCAGTCGGGTCGTAACGAATATACTTCTTGCTGCGGGCGTCGAAGCTGTCCATTGGGCAATCGGCTCACCGCCTATCGTGGCTCCGAATTACTACGGCGTGAATATTGAAACCATCGATGAACTGGCCTTCTGGCGGACATGGAAGAGGCTGTCCGCTCAACAGCGGAAGCAAAGCTTACTATTCAAAGATATCGAGCCGCACGTCCTCAAAACCATCGAAGCAAGAATCGCGGCCTCGATCAACGCGGCAACTGTGACCTACTTGCCCTTCCCGCGTCTCACATCGTTGCTGCCACGGGAGAGCGAGGGAATAGATTTGTCGCCCTTTACATTCGAAATGCCAACTCCTGCGGGGCAAAGGCGCGCAAACAGAGACCTGCATAATCTCATGGCCGACCACTATAGCGCCGCCTGAGGCCCGAATCATGAAGCCAGCTCTTGTTTTTGATTGGAATGGCACGTTGCTTGACGATGCCCAGGCGCTACTGCAAACGACCAATACTATCTTGGAGCGCTTTGGACGCCCGACGATCGATCTGGATACCTTTCGGGATCATTGCGATGTTCCACTATCCATTCTTTTCCGAAATGTCGGGATGTCAGAAGCGGAAGTCGCAGCCGTAGATCGCGATGGCGGCGCAATCTTCCATGACACCTACGAGCCGCTAGCCGACAAAGCGGAGTTACGCGTAGGTGCGCGCATAATGCTGGAATTGGCGCGCCAAGAAGCGGCTTCGTCCATCATCGTGAGTAACCATATAGTCGCGCCCCTTGTTGCTCAATTGCGAAGGCTCGGAATCGACAGCTACTTCAATGACGTCCTGGCTTTTGAAAGCCGTCTCACCCAGTATAAAACGATGAGCAAAGGGGAGCGGCTTCGGCGGTACATGGAGGAGAATGATCTAAAGCCTGAGTCAACTTTCATCATCGGGGATATGCCAGTGGAAACCAACATTGCGCGAAGCCTCGGACTGATAAGCATATCCATCACCGGCGGATTTGTTTCCGAAGCACGCTTGCGAGCAGCGAAGCCGGACCACATCATTCACAACTATCACGAGCTGTTACCAATCGTTCAAGCGCATGGCTTTTTCTAAATTGATAGATGGTACGTGCGAAGTCGCACTTAAGCCGGCGGTGGGAAGGAGTAGGCCTTGTCGAACTGGGGCCCATGGGAGGGTATTGGTATCAGCCTCTTGCGTCACCAGAATGAAGCTTACAAGGATCATTGTGCGACGGACCGTCCGAACATAATACCATCGCCGAGTTGTCGTGGCCCGTAAAAGCCTGTCCTCTTGCCCTTGCCGCCGGCAGATTAATTGAGGCAGATCGATGTGTTCAATGGCCGCCATGGACGCTGCTGAGAACGCCTGATCCGCGAGCAACTTGCGTGCTTCACGGTCGGCCAACCGGCCAGGTGTTCTACTCGGCGCCACCGACGCGATCTCTGTGCTTGGCAACAGCCAACAGCTGCTCGTTAAACCGGAACAAATGACGCTTGGTTGAACCCCACATGGTTCTGGGACGCCGCGACGAAAATGGTTGGCCAGTATGCCGCAATTGTCCCGTTCTTCCTGCTGACGGACATCGTCAGCAATGAGTCCTCGAACTTCTTGGAGGACGAATTATCATGGGCCCGGATGGGGCAGCCCATGATGGAGTTTTTGATCGCGCCGATGCGCTTGGATGAGCTATGGCGCCCCGGACCGGTGTCGTCCGTCGCGAAAATCTTATTCAGCGTCGCTCATCAGCATCAAAGCAGCATCTCGCAGCCACCCCTGGCTACGCTATGATAGCCGAACTGATTCGGCGGCCTAGCCTGGCCTTGACCCCAAGTCCGGCCGCCGTAGCGCCCCATCCGAAAGGGTGGGGCGCTCTCCTTTTGCATATGCCCTTGCTGGCCCCTGGGAGCATCAGATGGCGCACCACGCGCGCCGCAACAGTAGCTCGCCCCCGATGCCAGCAAGCTTAGGAGGTGGTCCGACCGTCTTAAAAAATTGCGATGCGCGTGGCAGTCGACAAAATTTGGGCAGATATGCGCGGATTCGGCTAGCTGGAATAATGCTCGTCAACTGGCCGACTTTTGCCATTCGGCGGCTGGCGAATTCGACAATTTCAGTTTGCCTTGATGCAAATGCGCTGGACCGGACTGATGCCAGCTCGCGCTCTGTTTTTAGCATTTCTTTTGCTCATCCAGTGGCCGCAATACTCATTGGCGTTGCGAAGTTGCCCAGCAGAGCAAACCCCGCCAATTCCATGTCGGTGAGGCAGATTTCTGCGGCAGCGCCCGTGGTTTTACGGGGCGCGATTTGTGAACCATTTCACAAATGCAGGGCGCGATGACTGCTAGATCGTAACGCGCTGGGGGATTTCAGGGGCCCAGTGACAGGGCGCCGCCGGGACACCATATTTCGAGCCCGACGGCGTAGCTTTTTTATGGGCATTGAAAACGGCGTTGGAAGCGCAAGGATGGTCCTTAGACTGGCAATCGGACCTCTCAAATCCTTGCGATCGTCGTTGCTCTTCCATTGGGGATCGGTTTAGCGGTTGAAGCCGCCGTGTTCGCGTTGTCCGATCGGGATGTTGGCGGCGCGTTCGGTTCAGGTCTGGCCAGGATTGTTGCTGGCATATTTGGTTGGTCATCACCATCGTGATCGTTCTCAGGCGAATTGCCGATGTCGAGGATTGACTTGGAGGGCCCGGATCACGCGCCGTCACAAAGCCTTGGCGGAAAAGTGCCAATCTCGCCGAGCTGGAATTTCAGGATCCAGACTGGAACGCGTGGCGGGTGCCGCCGAGCGAATATACTCCGCTCGGCGGGCGTTCAGCATTAATCTCCAATTGGAGGGAAACGCATGTTCGACGCCGAAACGACTGCGCTGCTAAGGGCAGTGCTAGAGGAAGTTTGCGAGAATATTTCCGTCTTTGAAATCGGCGCCAGGACGCATGTTGCTTCCAAGATCCTCGAAGCCGCGGCCAACGGGCGACTCTCAATAGATGAATTAAAAGCGGCGGGTCACAGCGCGCTGAACGCGCCTCCGGGGCGCTGAGTTTCGTCCCGGTCGGCTATGCTGCGCGGAGGTGTTGAGCTCTCGCGGTGAGGCGCTGTTAAGACGCCGCTCGCTGGCGCGCCCTTACAAGAACCGGCCGCCGTCAAACGCGCGTCTTCACGATGGGCCCTTCCGGGTGGATGGCGAAACCTAGGGGGAGCCAGCCGTCGCGCCACAGACCTTGCGTCTCGAACGGCATCTTAAACGTCGGATCGGAGATTTATTCCAATTGAGCGGGCGACAAATTGAGGCGGTCGAAGACGAAGCAACGCCACCCGTTTGAAGCTCTTACAGGGGCGACCTTCCAGCCGAGAGGGTACTAACATCCCGAACATTGATCCGTGTCGTCGTTGCGAGAAAAGATTCGGGCCTTCAGGCAGTATGCGCTTGGAACGAAATGGAGCACCGGCTATCGATTCAAAGCTCCCGGTCTCAAGCCCCAAGCCCGCCGGGAGTAGCGGCCCTCGGTGCCACGAACCTCCGGCGCCGGGGGTCGTTGGTTGAGGAATCCTACATGGCGTCAGCCGTCTCTGCCGGTATCCATCATCGGCGCCACTTAGTCGCGACGTGCCGACAGGTAGGGGCTTTAGGCCGGGCGAACTCAGCCTTTCGTTTATGTATGCTGCAGTTTCAGCCTGTTGCTCTAGGCGAATAAGATTGTCGCGCTCCACACCTGGTGCGATGCCACGAGCTTCTGATCCGCAGGCGCTCGGCCGTTTCTCCAAGCCGCTGGTCGAGGAGATAAAACTTGCTTGGTGCGGTTTGTCTGGGCGTCCGCGGCGCAGGTAAAGACGAAGAAAATAAAACCGAAGGATTGAAGCATTATTTCCTCCCTCAAAAGCGCTGATCAAAATTCATTTTGTTCATCACGAAATGCGATGTGCAGCCAACCGCATCCCCAGAGCCGGCGCAATGATCGGCTTCCGACGGGTGAAAATTGGGGCGTCCATTGCCCGCTAGCTCCTCCTGGGATTGCGACACGGTCCTGGAGGCAGGACGCCTTAGAATTTACATCACTTAGCTCTCACCTTTTCCTTCCATCTCGCCGATTGAAAGAAGCGCGCCTTCTGAAGAGACGCCTCGAGGATTGCTTTTCAGATGAGCGAGAGGCGGCTTCCAATCGCTTCCAATACGTAAATCGCATTGTCACGATGCATGCTCGCCAGCACAACTAACCCTTGGCGCCCAATCATATGCGATGTAAACGCCAAAGCCATTCACTGCGACGTATATGGTGGTGGTCCAAATGAAACGAGTGTGTCTAGGGTACTTTAGATTTCAGAAGATCAATCCGCGTCGATCTGAGCCACGCTCGGGGACGAGGTAGGTCGGATTCTTGGAGCTATTCACCAACCTTTCGGACATGTCGCACTCGCCGATCGGTCGGCAGGTATGAAGAACCTCAACCTTGTCGTCTTGGCAATTTGGGCAGGGGTCATTCATTGGGGGTATGGAGACTGCCGCTGAGCGTTGGACGAGACTGGCCGGGTCGCGCTCAGCGCGCTCTCTGAGTTGCGTGATAGCGCGCTCGCGGTCGCTCTCATCATCCGAAATTAGGAGCGGGTACACTGTAGTATACATATCGAGCGGGACAATCACCTCGCCGAGATCGGGCACGTCCACGATCGCAGGGGCCGTTAGTCCAGCCAGGGGAGGGACTCCGATCATGCGACCGTGAAATCTTACGAACCGTTCGGGAGCTCGACGCACCGGATTGGCGTAGGTTGGGTTGCGTGACACGGAGATTAGGCGATGCACTGTCGACCTAGTGTAGATCGCCGGGACGTATCTGGGGTGAGCGTATTGCTGCCTGGGTACATAAAGCCGAGCCGCCGGCGGCGCCCGATAGCCAGGTGCGGAGCGCATGACAGGAGTGGCACGAAACGTTGCGGCAGATCTTGCGCCACCACCATAGGAATGACCGCCGCCGCCGGCTCTCGCTAAACATGGCGATGAGGCTACCAACGCCACGGACAGCGCCGCAGCAAGAACCAAGAACATTTTCATATTGATCGCCCTAAAAAACAACTTTTTTCAAAGAGCGACAGTCTTCAGCAACCTGCGGGCGAGTTCAAGAGGTTATTTGGTCTTCACCGCAAGCCCGATCTCGACCAGCCGGCGGATAGCCTCAGATCGGCCAGGCAGATCCCCCTGATGGCGCCGCCAATCATCAACATCTCGCGGGGCATATGAATCATTCGCGGTAACGGGCTCGTTTTGTACGGGAAGGCGCCCCCGCCGCGATTTCTGTCATTTATTCTTGATGGCACGTCATAAAGGGACAAGCCGAGCAAGTGCTGGAACACCCGCTCGGCTCTAGCCCAAGCCAAGGAGTGAGCATGGCCCAAGCAATCTAATACAAAGCCGGCTTCTTCGCTCTTCCGCGATCCAGTGCTTCGCGCTGCCTTCAAGGCGCTGAGGACGATGGGCAGACCGGTGAGCTGGTTGGAAACCGACCGGCCGGCCCGGCTGGATGGTGGCGCCGCCGAGTCCTTCCGCGTTCTCGAGAGGGCGTAACGGAGGGCGCGATGATGCTAAGCGCCGCTCGATGGCGGCCGCTTTTTGTACGTTACGAAAATTCGAATTCAAGTTTTGCCTTGGTCTTAGGCTTGGCGTCTGAAACCACGATACGCACGTTCTCTCCCAGCGCGTTGAGTAGATTAAATAGACGCTCATAGGAGAAGCCGTCGAAGTTCCCACGCATCAGTCGAGAGACATCGGGCTGCGCAATCCCGATCGTCTTCGCGGCTTGTGATTGTGTGAGCCCTTTTGATCGAATGATCGCGGCGATGCCGAGGACAAGGTCGGCCTTAGCAAGATGCATCTCTGCATCCGGCACGCCAATATCGGCGAAAACATTACCGCTGCCTTTTGTGCTTCTTGCTTTGCTCATTTCCTTGTCCGCGTGTAACTCAATTGCCGCGTTCAACCGGGTGCGTATCAAGTCCTTGTCGTTCTGGGATGTCGTTTTCCCTTTAGTGGATTTCTTCTGAAAGGCGTGGAGTACGTATATGGCGCCTTTCAGCTGAACCGTGTAGACAGCCCGGAACGTATCTCCGTCAAAACTAGACTTGATTGAGGACGTTAGCTCCGCCAAAACCTTTCAGCGGCTTTACATTCTCTCCTTTTCCGCCCTTCTGGGCGGCACGGAGCGCAAAACCGATCTCCTTCTTGCACGGAAGGGGAAAAGCGGAAAGATCCTCAAGCGATGAGCCGACGAACTCGAGAGGCACATCCTCCTTGCCCTCAGACGACTTTATAGCAGATTTACTATTGGCCATGTCAACGAAAATATTGTGGTCTGGTTCCAGGAAATTGGGCGGCGAATCTGGTTGTTTTGCGGGTCAGATACAATCTCAACGGGGGCGCGGCCGCAAGTGGGACTACACCTTCGCCTTCACACCGGCCGGCGGATGGCCTCGGGCCGGCCCGGCAGATCGGCTTGGTTGCGGCGCCAGTCGTCGAGCCTGCCCCAGCCCGCAGGGAGCCAAAGCAGCCGGCGATAGGGGTGGGAACTCGTCTGTGCGATTGCGGGGCCGGCAATCCTTGCTGCCACAACGGCCGACGCGCATTCCGGTTACCGGGAGGTACAAGTGCTGCCCCTGTCGAAAGCACTTGGACGATCCACTTGGAATGTCGGCCTCAGCGTCTCCCGGGCGCTGGGCGTTTCTTTTAGGAACGAAGCGCAAGCACTCGCATTGGTCGCCCTGTTCGGTGCCGCACCGCTACCGGCACTGCGACGCCCAGCTACATACTGGCCCCAGCATGTGCCTCGCTGGGGCCGTCTCTTTCTTTCAGTGCGTCTATTTCACGGGCTCCATCATGGGTTTGCCCTTATCGACGATATGAACCGTCAACATCTTCAGGGTTTTGTCGCCGGCCACCTTGAATCCACCGTGGGGAACGTCGCGAATGTTGATCGTCGCTGCTCCCGTAGGAAATGGCACCTCTTTTCCATCAGGTAGTGCCAACGTTGCACCCTCCAGAACATAAACGGCTTCCTCGCCATGGTGCGTGTGGCGAATGAGATTGTTTCCAGGCTGTACGTCGACGACGCTGACTACAATCTCCATATTTGTGCCGGTCAAATCGGCACGCTTTAACTCGGTGCGGTTGGTTTGAGCATTGGCTGCGCAGGTAAGGGCGAAAAAAATCAAAGCGAGATATCGAAGCATCATTATCTCCTTTAAAAATAGATAAATGAATTCGGCAGGTTGTTTGCCATCGCATATGGATGGGAATAGGTATTCAACCGCAACTCCGGGGCGAGTGCAACAATGGGGTTAGACACGCGGGAGGCCCGCGCCAACGCAAGTAAGGCCGGCAATCAGCAACGCGCCCGCGCACGTCTCCAAGACGATCGAGCGATGCTGACTTGCGTACAGCGCGAGCACAGATCCCATGATCGTGCTCACGATAGCGAATTCCACGATCATTGATTCAAATCACTGAACTTTTGAAAATGGCTTTGACGAATTGAAAACGAATATCTCTGACATTACACGATGCCACGTGGGCGCGGTCCTCGCGACTCTGCTTAACGTTAAGGCCTCAGCCCGTGGTTTACGGATGCGCCGCCGGGGACGCGCCGTTAGTTCATCATCCGGTTTCGGCCCCCTGCATTCTGGGTAGGGCGCGCCAGCGCCGCCGCATCGGCAAGTGCGATTGCCGGTCCAAAACGGCGGGCGTGTGCCGCAGAGCGGGCTCTATCGCCTGTGTTCAGGATGTTTGTCGACGCACCTCTTCGCTGCGGATCTTCGCTGCGGAAATCGCTTCCAGCGTGCTCTGATAGGTCATCGTCCTAACGGTTTGGCCGCCCCCGAGAGGCGTGATCTCGACCAGGAAACCGCCGCCAGGCTGTTCGATGACCACTAATCGGTGCGCCGAATATTCGAGTTCGTCTGCCACGTCCGCGGTTCCGACCCTGTTTCCAGACAAAACAGCTGCAAGGTCCTGGCGTTCCAATAGAGGAATGGCGACTTGACAGTATCACGGCTCCCATGGCCACCAGGTCGACTGAGGAGGTTCAGGGCCAACACCCGCAGTTTCCGTTGGAATGGCTCCCGAATTAATGTCACTCGCCAAAGCGATTGACCGGTTCATGTACGGCGCGTCGTTTCCGCCACGCCACCGCCTTTGCCCAGGACGATGCCCACGCCGCCTGGCCCAGTGGCGCCGCGTCGCCGATCAGCTCCGCCCCAAGCTGCCCTAGCTTGCCGCCTTCCTGGACGAGGCCGAGACCGATGTGCTCGCCTATTGAGCGCGGCCAGGTCCAGCAGAACACCACGCGCAAAACGTCGACCTTTCAATGCAAGGTTCCGATGAGCTTGGAGGGCGCCTACGACACATTCGCCCAGATCGGTGGCGATGACGAGATCCCCGTCGAGGTCATGACGCGCGGCGCGAGCAGTACTTTGTCACGATGAATGTCAAGTTCGACTACATCGGACCGAGGATTGCGTTCACGGCTCACGACCCGTCGGCCAAGCTGCACGAGATGCTCGAGCAGGACTTCGTCAAGCTTTCCGACAACGTCAGCTTCGCCTATGTCATCCACAAGCTCGACGAGCGTGATGGCGCGTTGGTGGGGCGGCTCGCAGGGAGTGTTTTACTAGGCCACTCTCGCCTCGACAGCCGGCACCTACTCGATCTATGTCGATCAGAACTCGATGCCGGTCAAGTCAGACTGCCTGCACCTCAACGTCGACCACAACGTGCAGGCGGCCAAGGCTTCAGGGTCGACATCAAGTCCTGGCATCCAAGGCAGAAGAGGGTTCTCCAATACGCCGAGATCATTCAATATCAGGTTGCTGCGCATGCCAAAGCGCAGGCCAACGAGAAGGCGTGCATGAGTTCAAGTGAGGGCAACCGTGGTCGGCGACGCCGCAGTCGCCGCCAGCATGGCTCTCTCGCTCGAGTATTTCGACCAGACCTTCGACATCGACACCGTCAGCCAGGACTTCGGCATGTCGGGGCACACGACGCACCTCACGGCGCGCTCCGCCAAGAAGGGGCGATCTCCGTCGTGACGCGGCGACAGTTTTTACCTCAAATTCTTGGGCGAGTGCCTGAGCCGAAGAGATACCCTAAGGCTGTTGCCGCGAGACCCACGAAAGCCTTCATGGCATCACCTCGGAGGCCCTGGTCACTGTACGCGAGCGTGGCTGCCGCGATGAGCGTCACGAGTATGGTGATGCCAGCAAAGTAAGTAGCAGCATGTTCCTTGGCCCCGAAGAATTTCCCGAGAAAGCCCATTTCCTGCTTGTTTTTGTCAGCTTCAAGGACCATCGAAGCCAACTGCTTGTCTTTAGGCAGTTCAACGCGATCGGCCATGACGTTAGTTTCCGCCCGAGAGGCTGAACGTGTAGCCGATCATGCGGTTCTTCACTTTAGGAGATCCGACAGAAAGCACGTAGAGGTCCAGGTGGAGTCTTCGGCCGTCTAGTGTCCCGAGTCACAAGTTCGCAATCATAGATTCGCAGTAGATTCGCGTCGCTGTGCCAAGGATGGAGGCAAACAGCGGCGGAGTCTCCAATGGCGGTCCAGCAACTTGCCCCCCTGATATTGAGTGATGATGAGCGGGCTGAACTGACGTCGCTGACGATGCGGCGGAAGACGGCTCAGGCGCTGGCTCTGAGAGCCCGGATCGTGCTGACCTGTGCGGAAGGTGGTCAGAACACGGAAGTGGCGGTCAAGCTCGGGCTGGACCGGCAGACCGTAGGCAAGTGGCGGCGGCGCTTTATGGCACAGCGTGTGGCCGGGCTGCACGACGAGCCGCGTTCCGGCGCGCCGCGCACGATTGACGATGCCCGCATCGAAGCCGTGATCGTGAGGACGTTGGAGAGTTGCCCTGAGAACGCCACTCATTGGAGCTCCCGCGACATGGCCAAGACCAGCGGCCTATCGGTATCGACGGTCCAACGCATCTGGCGGGCCTTCGGGCTCCAGCCGCACCGGATGGAGACGTTCAAGCTCTCGACCGATCCGAACTTCGTGGCCAAAGTGCGCGATGTCGTGGGCCTCTACGTCTCACCACCCGAGCACGCCATCGTTCTGTGTGTGGATGAGAAGTCCCAAATCCAGGCGCTGGACCGCAGCCAGCCGTTGCTGCCGATGCGTCCCGGCCAGGCGGCCCGAAGGAGCCATGACTACAAAAGGCATGGCACCACATCGTTGTTCGCCGCCCTCGATATTGCGACGGGACGGGTCATCGGCAAATGCTACGGGCGCCACCGCACCGCCGAGTTCCGCAAGTTCCTTGACGAGATCGAGGCTGCCGTACCGCGCGAACTCGACGTCCATCTCGTCATGGACAATTACGTCACGCACAAGACCCCAATGATCCGGAGATGGCTCGCCAAAAGGCCGCGTTGGCACGTGCACCTGACCCCGACCAGTTCGTCATGGCTCAACCAAGTCGAGCGCTTCTTCGCGCTCCTCACCGATAAGAAGATCAGGCGCGGCGTCTATCGCAGCGTAGCCGCCCTCAGGGCGGACATCGCCTCGTTCATCGAACGACACAACGCCGATCCAAAACCGTTCCGATGGACCAAATCCGCCGATGATATCCTTGCTTCCATCGAGCGCTTCTGCCGTTACAATGCCCCGGCAAAACAAGCCCCGATGTTGCGAACTTCTGGTTCAGGACACTAGATTTCCGACCTCCGCGTGATATCCGATGCCGAGAGGATTGTTGAAATTCTCTAGCGCGAAACGCAGCGCTCTGCCGATGCCGCCGTCGGCCATCTCGGGCATTCAGGTTCATGTCTCCGGAAGGAGTGTTCTTAAACGAAAGGATAAACGTCAGGTCGCGCACGCGGATTTCAACATCCTCATCCTCGCGAGAGACGACGGTCGACGACGTCAATACGTCGCGCCCACCTACCTTCACTGTGGGTGTTGTTAGAGGTACGCCGCTAACCGTGAATCTGCCCGTGACCATATTCGGGGTTCCCTTTCGATCTGAGTGACCTAGCGGCGATCACCTTTGGTTTCAAATATCGGGCCAATTGCGTGAATGCACCAGATATTCCGGTGCATGACATCGGCACTGAGATGGTGCAAGCCGTCTTCGTCGGCGTTGTTCGCAGCCCGGCCGGCGCCAGACCACGATGCCATTGCCCGCTGCGCAGGACCTTGGTTGTCGTCGTGATCATCAAGCGCAAAGAGGACTGAGCCACATGCACGGCACTACCAACCATTCGATAGGCCGCGACATCACCGAGCTCGATCTGCTCTGGGAGGCTGTCGACGAATTGGATAAGCAGGCCATGAAGGCCAACCGCGCCGAGCGCGTCGCCTGCAGTCGGGTGTTGAACATTAGTGTCGCTGACCGTTCCATAGCGGCGCTCAACATAGATCGGAGGTGGAGCGGGCTAGCCGAGCTTAAAGAACGCAAGGCCGTCCCGCGACCGTTGGCGAAGTTGGTGGAAGTCGGTGAGATCGTTAAGTCGGGAGACAATCGGGCGACTGATTACAAATTAGCGTGTGGTTGACTGGCTATGCGGCCTTAGGCTCAGAACTGCGTTCAGAGGCCAAACCGGCAAAGCCTCATTTTTTGGCCTCCTAAACTCGTCAAGCGGGTGCTTTTTCACCTCGGGGAAAGCTGAAGACCAAATGCTTTCCCGTTTCGGGTTGCCCCACAACTGCGCTTTGGCCCGAAACTTCGCTTTACCTTCATCGTGCCGTTCCCAAAAGAGCGGCAAGTCTTTTATCGCTCCTTTTTTGTCGACACAATCCCGCTGATTTGTGTCGAATGACAGCATCGTGTCAGAGCGCTGCCCCTTCGAATCACAATAGTGGTAGTGCCAGCCTTTTTGGTGATTGTCGCGGGCGAGCTTATTCCTGTCGTCCAAGGTGATCATCAGCTTCATTGCATGGGATCGTGCTCGACCGAGATCAGTGGCACGGTCTCGATAAGTTCTACGTGTCCGCGCAGGATTGGATAGACGGCGTGTATTACGTGGATTGCAGCTCGCGGGGCTCCCGTTTGGGCGGGGGGGAAGCATCGTGCCTCCGGTCGACTGGCTCATTCAACATTTTGATTGCTCTCCTGACCCCTGGGCAATCCAGGGCAAAAAAAGGCAGGAGAGTCACTCTCCTCCCATATTGAGCTAAGTACTTCTGTCGCAAGAGCTTCGCTTGCATATACCGGGCGGTGACTAGGTGAGATCAGCGAAGCCAGTGTCTGCAGCAGCTCAATCGAGAATCGCGTCTCTTCACCTATTCGAAAGTCTTCCCTGTAGGCTCGCGGTAGTCCGCTGAGCTGAGGGTCCAAGTGATAATCCATGATGAGCCCGCCCGTGCGTCAGGAAATAGAGATACCTTGTTCGACCGTGCATCTGACCGTGCAACGATCGACCGTGAGACGGTTGCTGCATGGTCGCTTCCAGACGGTTGTTTTCAAGCATTATCAGACGCTTAGGTTGATCATGCAACCGCCGTGCAGCAACCGTGCACTACGTTTCCCATCAATACGTCTCTCCTCCCCTTAAGGGCCTTAAGGGAGGGAGACTGCACGGTGGGCGCTGTTGGCGTGCTAGGCCCGATGGACGACGTCGAAATGATCAGTCTAGCAGGCTGGCCTTCCAGAGAACGCCTAATAGAGCGGTCCATTGACTCTTTCGATTGCGCGTCGTTTTGCTTTGCCTGCGTAGTCTTCCCGAACAGCGCGCTTCTGCCATCGCTTACTTACTGTATCTAGGTCAATATACGACAACTCGCTTCCCTGCTTTTGTCGAAACCATTCGATGAGGGGTTCGCTCTCGTCGTAGCACCAGGGTAATAAGTCCCCCCAACAATCAAATGCCACGCGATCATCGAAAACGCGGCGATTGATGCCAACAGATATTAGTTCGCAGATATTTAGCCAGATACGTACCTTCTTGTACGCGGGCGTCTTAATGTAGCTTTCAAAATGAACGCCCGGGCTTTTGATGTTTGCGAGCTCGGCTTTGAAAGTCTCGTAGGTTTCCAGGCACTCTTTGTCCATTGAGGCCTTCAAGAAGAAATCGATCGTGGCGCGCTTGCGGGCGATCTGCCGCTGAACATGAATAGAAGAAATTGCGATGATTGCTGCGACAAATGCAATCGCCGCTGCCAACCACTGGGGAATTGAGCCCCATATTTCGCCTTTCGGAAGCATCCAATACTCGATCACAGGCCACCGTCGTGTATGGCGAGGGTCCGGAGCGGACCGGGCAGCAGGGCCGCTCGTCTCAATTCATGAGAAGCTTCGGCACTATTGGCGGACAAAAACGTTCTTGCCGTACATTGTGTGAAATTCTTCTTGTCGGAATAGATCAGCTTCCAGCGAGTCGGAATTTGGTTGCCCAGAAGCTGTCCATGGCAGTTTGTTACCGTGTTGCAGTCAATGAATGTGACTGTGAGCAGTACCGCACCGTTCGGTTTCACCAAGCCCGTCGCGTATACGGTATTGCCTGACACTCGAAGCCCGGCGCGAAATTGGTGAACGAGCCGCTGAAGGAATCGCGGAAGTTGACTAGATCGTCAGGATAGAACCGCCTTCATTCTTCCAAGTTGAAAATAGCGGCAGGTTTTGCGCGAAGGACGGTGGCAGTCGTGGCCAACAGCAGGCATATCGTCGCAAGCATTTTCGCTTTCATCGGTCACTCTCCTATCCATCTAAGTATTCTTCTTAAGTCGAAATAAGCCGCATACTAACGCTAAGATTGTGGGCAGTTCAATAGGGTAAAGGCTGATGGGATGGCTGGTGAGCCAAACCAAGTCGCTGCCGGACCCCAGTCCCACCGCATCCCTCGGCAAACGGGGCGCGCTCTGGACCGCGGTTACGGTTGATAAGCAGCCGGGGCTGGCCACGCAGCCACCACCGCCGTCGCTTCCACCCGGCCGCGAAGATACGGCCAGTCATCCTCGATCGGGCGCGCGAGGAAGGCCTTCACCTTGTCGTCGATCTCCGCGTACAGCCACGAGACCATGTTCGCGGAGGCCGAGTGTGTTCCCTAGTCACGAAGGCAGCATGAGCATCGTCGTTACGCGAGACGATGCCGCTCCGTCGGGGTCGATGGCCGCATCACGCATGGAAGGCAATCATCGGAACATGAGAGGCCCGACCGGGTCCACTGGATTGGTCTCCAGTGGGGGACAACGGCAAGGCACTGCCAGAGCCGCGGTCCGAGCTGAGGTCGGGAGTCGGACTGGTCCATAGTGTGCGCTGGGCAGCGCATGAGTCAGGAGGGTTCAAGTCCCTCCGGCGCTCGAATGAGGGGCGCCGTATCCAAAGGTGGGGGTAATGCCTCGCCGGCCAGCGGTGGAAGCCGGTGGAGGACAGGGTGTCCGGAGCGATCCGGAATCCGAAGGGTTTGAGGAGAAGTATCGGGCTGCAATCAATGGGGGTTACCCCGACGATGAACAGGTCGGCCAAAGATGGGGCAAGGTCGAGCCCGCACTATGGGGGCGAAGGCGTTACTCATTCACCCATCGAACCAAGGTGTTTGCTGACGGCACGATACGGAAGATTCATGCGTGACCCCAGGAGACCTGCATAGGTCCCGGCCCATCAAGCCGGGTAAGCAACCCTATAAGCGCAAGCGAAGTGGGAAAGCGAGGCTCATGCAGGAGTCGGAGAACGGAGTAGTACCTGAAGCGCGAGACGAACAACTCGCGTGACCGGAAACGGCGAACCGAGAGTGGTTCGGGGAAGGACGTTCGTGAACGGATCGAGCGAGGATGCATCGAGATGGATGAGAAAGGAGCGTGAAGATGGAAAGTTCCCTTTGTGAAAAACCCGAACGTCACGCTTCCAGGAGACTGTCCGATCATCTGGTGCTCGAAGGTCAGAAGCAGAAGGTCCACTCTCTGGTGGACAAAGTCTACTCACGCAAGAACTTGAAGCTTGCGTGGGAGCGCGTTCGCACCAATCAGGGTGCAGGCGGCACAGATGGGGTGACGATCGGAGAATTTGAGGCCGAGCTGGATGCGAATCTGGAGCGGCTCCATCGCGAGCTTCGAGAGAGGACCTATCGGCCGCAAGCCGTGCGACGACTGGAGATCCCGAAAAGAGGGGCTCCCGGCAAGACAAGACCTCTCGGCATACCTTCGGTCTACGACCGGGTCTGCCAGCAGGCGCTGGTAAATCGCCTGGAGCCGATCTTTGAGAAGGTCTTTGATCCGAGCAGCTTTGGGTATCGCAAGGGTCGCAAGACCGCCGATGCCCTGGCCAAGATCTGGCGCGAAGTGGAGGCTGGAAACGAGTGGATCGTGGATGCGGACCTGAAAGACTACTTGGATGTTGCGTCATACTACACCTTCAGTTTTTTTGAGAGGGTCGAAGAGGTCCGGAGCAACTGCAGGTACTTGAATTCGTATGCCTTTTGCCCGTCCGCGATAGACGTGAACGGCCTTGAGCTCGCCGCGCTTTACACGTTGCAAGATGGTTTGCCGCGAGACGCCGAGTAGATTCATGGCCTTGAACATCTTCACGTAACCTTCAGGCGCGCTCTCCACAAAGCGCGACCGCAACTCGTCATTGATACGGATGCGCCACGGCGCGCCAGGTGTGATCTGCTCTCCGGCAATGAAGCCATCGTTGAGGCAGCGATGCAAAGTAGAGGGTGCGATCCCGAGAGCGCGTGCTGCTTTCTCGATCGTCATGCAATCGCCGTCCTGCACTTGCTGTTTCGGCTCGAAGCACGGGATCTCCCAGTGCGTCCGCAGGCTCGACACACGATTTGCCGTAAACGACAGTCCTGTGGCCGTTGTACGGCCTTGGCGATTGAGGAGGCCGGCGATCTTGGTGTCGGGATAATGTGCAGCCAGTCGCCGCAGCAGATCGATCGTATCGTCGGCGGTGCGGATCGGCGATGGATGCGAGTGCGGCAATGGGACATTAACTTCACAGAAGAGACCGCCGCGCCAACGCAGCGTCAGGTGAGCGTTGTATTTATCGCGCTCGACTCTCAAGGTGACATCGTCGAGCAACGTGCGGAGCAACTCCTTGCGATCGCGATCGCTCGTCGTGGGAGCGAACCAGATACGCTTGAGGTCTTTACCGAGTGCAAGGATCGCGTCGCGTTCTTCGTGCGTAAGCGAGCGCGGTCGGGCATGTTCGCGGTCCGAGAGTTCGGATTCGGCAGTCTTCAGTTCCAGCAGAGCGCTTTCCCATTCTGCTTCGAGTCCACGCGCGACGAGTCTATTCTCCGGGTCCACGGCGCGATAGCGTCGCTCGGCGCGCTGCGCGTTGTAGCGCGCACGCTCGACGTCGCGACGGAACTGCGCGAGAGTCGTCTCGTGATCGGCGTCGAATTGCTCGATCGCCTGGAGCGAGGCTTCCAAGCCTGCGGGCGCGAGAGCCGCAAGGAACGCTTCGGCGACAGCCGCATCGATCTGCACACCGCCGATGTTGAGGCAGTACTCGCCCCGGCCGTTGACGATGTTCTTGCCGGCGCAGTGATATCCGGGCGCCGACAACCGGCCGCTGTAGTGTACGGCCAGGCGCCGACCGCAGTGTCCGCATACGGCGAGGCCTTGCAGGAGTGCTGCGCCTTCTCTCACGGCACCCCCGCTCTGGTGCGGTCGAGGACGGATGTTCTGCGCCAGGCGCTTCTGGTTCGCCTCGAAGGTGTTCCAATCGATGTATCCGGCATGATGGTCACGAATGAACACCGGCCACTGCTCGCGGTCGCGTTGTCTGATGCGCTTTCGGATTCGACCGCCCGCATCGAGATAGCATGTCTGCTGGGTGCGGCCATACACATAAACGCCGGCATAGAACGGGTTGGTGAGGACCTGGTGGATCTTTGTGTAAGTGGGGGCGACCCAGCGGAGATCGACAAGGCTGTAGGAGTGCAGCGGAAAGCGCAGGCCTTGCGAGCGGAACCACAGCCATACGCGTCGTGCCGAGCCGAATTCGGCAAAGCGGTCGAAGACAGCATGGATCGCGGCTTGCACCGACTCGTCAGGATGCAACAGCACCTCCCCGTCGGCGTCGCCCCGTACCAGACCCACCGGCAGCCCGCGGTGCAGTTCTCCGCGTGCGGCCTTGTTGCGGATGCCACCGAGCAGCCGCGCACGCAGCACATGCAGCTCTGCCTCTGACATCGTACCTTTGAGCCCGAGCACCAGGCGGTCATTGAACAAGCCCGGATGATAAATCCCATCTCCATCACCGATGAGCGTGTGGGTCAGGCCACATAGATCGAGCAGACGGTACCAATCAGCATTATTGCGCGCTAGTCGCGAGACTTCCAAGCCGAGCACGATGCCCACCTGGCCGAGGCCGACCTCCGCGGTCATACGCGCGAAGCCGGTGCGCTCGGAAAGGCCGGAACCGGAAATACCGAGGTCCTCATCGATGACCTTCACCTGATCGCGTCGCCAACCAAGCCGCGCGGCGCGTTCGGCTAACTCGTACTGACGGGCAGTGGACTCGCGATTATGCTCGACCTGCGTCGTACTGGACTGACGCACGTAGACGATTGCGCATCGGCGTAGGTGCTCAGCGGTGATCTTGCTCAGTTCGTTCATCGTTGTGATCTCCGGCAGTGGCGATTGCTCGGGCGATTAGTCGGGCGAGTCGCAGCACGAGATGTGCGCGCTGTTCTTTATCGAGGGCCTCCCATACGGGTACGGCCCCGCGCTGAGGTGGTGGGTCGAGAAAGCTTAGCTGCTGCATAGCCGTCCTCCGATTCCGGTGGCAGGACAGTATGCGCGGCATCCAATTGCCGCAGCAAAGCGTCGACGATCGTCCGGGCGTGCAGCAGCTCGGCGTGGGAAGCCAGGAATGCCGCTCGAGCGCATTGCGGGCTTGCACGCGGTAGATGTTGTGCGATAGGCAGATCTGTCCACGCGGCCGGTACAAGGGCACGGGTACCATCGGGCAGTACAAGCGTCAGATGAAGTTCGCCGCGTCGATGACACCAGCCAAGCACATTAAGCGCAGATCCCTCAAAGGGATGGCGCGACCGAACGACGGTTACCTGATCGGGATAGTCGCCAAGATGATGAGCGCGGTGGTGGGTAGTCTGTCGAGTAGTCTTTTGACTCGATATCGCATGAGCTTTTGCTCAAGGCGATTCGGAAGCACACGGACTGCGCTTGGGTGTTGTTGTACATTGAACGGTGGCTTAAAGCTCCCGTTCAACTGGAAGACGGCACCCTTGAACCCCGTGAGAAGGGCACGCCGCAGGGCTCGGTGGTATCACCGCTGATGGCGAATCTCTTTCTCCACTATACGTTCGACGTGTGGATGCGAAGAAATCATCCGAGCATCCCGTTCGAGCGTTATGCCGATGATATTCTCTGCCATTGCGACAGTGAGCGGCAGGCACAACAACTGAAGGAGGCGCTTGCGAAGCGCTTTGCCGAATGCGGACTGGAGCTTCATCCGGACAAGACGAAGATAGTCTATTGTAAGGATGACGACCGGCGAGGTGATTATCCTGAACAGAAATTCGACTTTTTGGGCTACACGTTTCGTGCCCGTCGGTCGAAGAACCGTTGGGGAAAGCACTTCGTCAACTTCAGCCCCGGTGTCAGCAATGCCGCGACGAAGGCAATCCGACAGGAAATCCGTGCCTGGCAACTACGCTGCCGGGTGGATAAGAGGATCGACGACCTGGCGAGGATGTTCAACCCGATCATTCGAGGCTGGATGAACTACTATGGTCGGTACTACAAATCGGCGCTTTACCCGACACTACGCCATCTCGACCGATGTCTCGCGCGATGGGCGATGTCGAAATACAAACGTCTGCGGCGACATCGAAGACGGGCAGAGCACTGGGTACGGGACATTGCTTGCCGCACCCCCACGCTGTTGGCCCATTGGCCGATGCTGCACAAGACGGCGGCTGGACGGTAAGAGCCGGATGAGCGGAGACGTTCACGTCCGGATCTGTGAGCGCCTGGGGGTGAAACTCCCCCGGGCGACTCGACTCGTCGTGGGCTTCGACAGCAAGGCCGATGCGCAGGAAATGCTCTTGGCCCTCAAGGCGCGGCTGGCCAACTTCGGCCGGACGCTTCATGAGGACAAGACGCGGCTGATCGAGTTTGGCCGGTTCGCGGCCGTCTCACGTCAGCGGCGCGGCGAGCGGCGGCCAGAGACCGTGATGCGCCATTGCGCGATATGACGGGAGCCCTCGACCGGCTCACGATCGGGTCAAGGTCGCGGATTAGAGTGCGCTATCCTCCTCGCGGCCCGAGATCCGGATCGATTTCCTGACCATGAGCACATCTAAACGGTCCAACGCTCGGCCGGCAGATTGCTGCATCGAAAGGACGAGGGACACGCAAGCTTTCGAAGAGACCTAAGCAGATCGCGACATCGAAAGCCACTCGAGAAGATCGCATCGCTGCAACCCATCGTTATCGACCGCTTTTCCTGTTAGTCGTCCGGCCGCCGGCGTATTTTCGTCTGTAAGCCGCAAGGAAGTCCTGATCGCAACAGATGCACCTGCCGGAGGCATCGCGGGCGCGCGGATCGGCCAGAACGGGAGCCAATGGGCGCAATAGGTTGACCCGCGTACTGGTGGACGGCGGTATCGGTAAGCCCGCAGCATGCTTCACGAGATCGGCTGCCAGTCCCAGGCCGGCGAGCGCCGATTGAAACGCCATCGGAACGACTGCCGTGCCGGCGTTGCCGGTGCCTGTCAGACCGATCATCATCCCGCCGCAGATCGCCCTTTGATAGAAGTTGAGCAGTGGCTGACCGACGAACGGCTGCAGATCGGCATAAGGAATGGAGAAGGCGGTCGCGACACGCTGCACGAAGTCCTCCGAGACACGTTCACCTTTCTGTAGAAGGTCGCGGACCTCTTGTCTCGCCTCGGGCAACCTCAGTTCCTCGGCAACCCGTTCGTCTTCGTTCTTGACCAGGCCGGAGGGCAGATAGAGGCAGGCGAGACAAGCTTTGCCGTCGTCGAAGCCGTGTCTCGAAATCCCAAGATCGAGCTCCTGGGTCCATGCATTTACGATCCAGCGCGGCAAAGACGCTTGAAGGCTGATACGGTCTGCGGCGTTGTCGAGCGCGACTGCGACGCGTTCGAAGTTTCGATTCCCGCGCTTGGCGACGAAATCGCCCCATTTCAGCGGATGCGCGGTGATGCGCAGACCTTCCCGCTTCAGCAATTTGCGCGCCAGTTTGGATTTCGGTTTGTCGAGATCCTTCTGCAACGCCATGACGTAGCGCTGTAGGTTCGATAGGTCGACGATGTCGTGGTCTACCGTGTTCAGGGTTCCGACGAGGCCGGGCAGCCGGGCAAGCGCCCACATCGCACCGTGTCCGATCGCGCCGAGACCGGCGAGATATGCATCCCCTAGATTGATACAGTCGGGCAGGTTTGGACCTGAGCCGCTCTCGTGGTTGTAATCGAACAACGAAACGTCGATCTGTCGGTCCAGATCGCCGCACACAAGCTGAGACGCAAACACGAACCGAAACACGTTTGCAGTTGCAAAACAAGCGGCAGCGCCTGCGCCAAACGGATTCGGAGTCGATCCGGATCCGATCGGTGCGCCGCGAGAGAGGCGTGCCCGCCAGCCGTCCGAACCGATGAAAATTTTCGTCATCTCGCCGGCCAGGCCGCTCTTGCCGACAACGATCGCGACCGACGAACCCGAGATGTCAGTCGGCAAGTCTATGCGGTCGTTGATAGCAGCCGCGAGCACAGCCAGCTCCTTCGCGAGGGGCTGGGCTTCCCGTCCGACGCCGGAGATGACCATCGATGGGTATAGGCGTGCCAGGATCCTGACGCACAGGTCCAATGTCGCACGGCCTTCGGGTGACGTGGCTGCCTGCTCATCGAAGTAAAGGCCGACCGTATGCGCAGAGAGGGTCGCGTTGTACGACTCGACATTGAAGTTCGAGAGTACCTGTGACGCGGCCGTTACGGTGCGGTCGAAGAAATTGGCAAAGGCCATTATCTAGTCCTCGATCACGATGGTTCGCGCCGCGCGCGCGGCCGGAATTTCACGCCATCTTCCGGATGCGTCCAGTCGATATGACGCGAAGTGACCGATATCGAGCGGTCCGGCGCCAAAATCGGGCACGACGAGCGAGAAGCAGCCGACCGTCGTGGCGACCGCGAATTCGTCATCGGTGCTAGAGTGATAGGCGCGGCCGGGGTGGCTGTGGATCTGCGCGATCAGCACCAAGCCTTTTTTGTAGAGCCAGACATTGATGCGATGCAGTTCGTCGGCACCAGTGATGACGCAAACGCCGTCGGCGGTACGGATGTGGCGCTGGGCAGGTATGATCGCTTGATCCACCTGAAACACCGATCCGGACTGCCTGCCGGCCCATAGCCCTAAGCCCTCATATCCTTGGCGGCCGACGTCGCGAAGGTGGGCATGGACGAGTTGTGCGTCTCGCCGTTTGACGAGAACCTTCTCCACGTCGGCCAACCGGTTCATTCGGGAATTCCTTGCGCCTGTGGTAGGAGCCCGACGACTTTCGCTTGAATCTGCAGATTGTACGCCGAGAGCGGATCCACTCCGTACACCCAGATCTTCTCCAGAATGAAAACCAAAGAGCCTTCGCCAGAACCCCGGTGCAGCAACCATGAATCCCCCGTGTGCGCTGGATTGTCGTGATATTCCCGGACACCCGGCAAGCAGATGAAGGGAAAATCGTCTGCTTTGTTGGCCTGGATCATTTGCGTTACGGGCAAAGCGCCTTGTTGCACCATCGCTGCAATGGTTTCCGGCGGAACGCCCGGCATCGGTTGGCGCCGCAGCATTTGAAACTGGAGGTCCGAGGCGATTATCTTTTCCCGCGTGAAAGGGTCAACGAAACGCACCGACGGTGGCTGCAGATCGTAGTCAGTGAAGTCGACCACGACCCCGGCGACGATCGGCGCAGGGCGAATCTTCGTCGCTGCGAAGACGACGAAGATTTCAGGAAAATCGGCATCGAGCAGCAGCCATCCCCGCTTACGGTAGGCCGCCTCCATGCGACGGTAGGCCGCGACCTCTCGGTCGAACTTTGCGCGCGAAACCTCTGGATCGACGACTTGTGCCACGGTTAGCCGGCAGCCCCGGCCTTGAGGCTCAGGAAGAGGGTCACTTCTTTGCCGAAGTGATATTCGGCGACGCGCTTCTCCGGATCCAGTAGGGTCCCGGCTTCGTCCTTGATCTCCCAGTTCTCGGGCGGCTGAGCCAAATTCTGGGTTTCTTTCAGGGCCTTCTGCCGGACCTCGGCCAGCTTTTCCTGCGGTTCGGCCTCGACGACGACCGGCTGGCCGTTGACCACCATGGTGATCCGCACGAAATGGCCGTGACCATGATCGTGGTCGTGCTTCTCACGCTCGCGACGCGCCTCTTCCTCGAGTTCGTGCTTCTCGAGATCGTGCTTGATCTTTTCCTCGGACCGAATGACGTCTTCGACGCCCTCGATCTCCTTCTTCAAGAATTCGGCTTCGCGCTCGAGCTGCTCGGCCGATTTATTCCCCGATTCAGACATGTTAACTAACCTTTCCGGGCAATGCCCGCGGGTACGTGGACAGCTGACGCGCTGCCATCTACAACCTCATGCGCTTGCCGGCGCAGATTCGGACTTAAAAATATTGTTGTCCGAATCCGGGTTCGCCGACGCATTAATGAATAGGTTGCCCAACTGGGGGCCTTATGCGGTCCGACGATTCAGAGGAGTGTGGCCCGGACGCCGGCCGCTATACCGCGGCACAGATCCGGGCGGCGCTCGATAGATTGAGCGACGACGACCACCGTCGACTGACGATGGTGGCGCGTCATTTTGCGCCTCGCACGGACATGTCGGAAGACGATTTGAGACAGGAGGCCTTCCTGAGGGTCCTGTCGAGCCGGACCTGCAAGATCGAATTCGGCATCGTGGAATTCCTCGCCGGCACCATCAAAAGCATAGCGTCGGAAACGCCCAGGGCCCGGAAAAGGGCGCGGGAGAACGCCGGGCTGGAACTCGTGTACGTGCCGGAGTACGGCGCCGGCGACACTCCGGAGCCGGCAGACCGGAACACGCCGTCACCCGAAGACCAAGCTTTGGCAGGCATCATGTATACTAAAGAGATCGAGCGAACGGGGCGGTTGGCGTCTGGGGATTACGAACTCGAGCTTCTGGTCGAGGCGCTGGCCGATGGTCAGCGGGGCAAAGACCTCGAAGAGGTGCTTGGCACGGACACGAAAGGGTTGGCCGCTATCCGAAAACGATGGATTCGTAGATTGCAGGTAGGGTTCCCGGACGGCGTACCGCTTTGAGGACACGGCGATGAGCGAAAAAGAGCGTGTCGATCGTCTCGACGAGGCAATAATCGAGGAAATTCTCGGTTTGAATGAAGCGGAAATCTCTAAGCTCGTCGGTGAAGCCGACGTCGTCGCATCGCGCGAAAGCCTCCGCCGTGCGAAAGGAATGGTCGGGAAGCTACGCTTGGCCCGCGCCAAGGCCGATGCGGCGCTTCATGTCGCCGGCGCTCCGACAACGCGCGCGGGAATAAGGACTGATGGCCAACGGGTGCGGTCTTTGCGAAGATCGGATCCCGCCCTGGACAAGAAGATGACTTTGGCCGCGAGAAGCGGAAGCGCGAATGCGGAGGCGGATGCCGCCAGCCTGGATGAGGATCTTGCTGAGCTCGACGCCTGGGAAGCAGAGGATCGAGACCAGCCGTGAGCCGCCGCCTCACACTGCCGGAATTGCTGCTACAAGATTTCGGGATCGACCGACCCGAAGAGATTGATCTCCAGGCCATCGCCTGGGAGCTTGGCGTTCGCATCAACGTACGGGAATTGCATTCTTGCGAAGCCAGGATCGTGGGACGGTGCGACCGTGCGATCATCACGGTCGACGCCAAGGCATCGCCCCGACGAAAGCGATTTTCGATCGCGCACGAACTTGGGCATTGGCATCATCACCGCGGACGATGCCTCATCTGCCGGTCGGACGACATCGGTAACCGTCGACGCTCAGCCACCGACCCCGAAAGGGTCGCCGACGACTACGCATCGGATCTTCTTCTGCCGCGGTATCTGCTCGAGCCTATGCTGAAATCTGTGTCGCGCTTCACCCTCAAGGCCGCGAGAGAAATCGCCGAAGTTTTCGACGCGAGCCTCACGGCCACAATATTGAAGATCGCCGAAACGAACCATTTTCCCATAATGCTGGTGTCCCATTCCCAAAAAGGGCGCGCTTGGTTCCGAAGGGCACCGAGTGTGCCCGAACATTGGTTCCCGAACGATGAATTGGATCACGAGAGCTACGCCTTTGCGGCATTGTTCGGAAAACAGGACGACAAGGGTGGACCAAGACGGATCGGCGCCGACGCCTGGTTCTCTCGGAGAGGAGCGGACGACTTCGACGTCTATGAAGAGACCTTCCGGGTCGCGGACGACCAGATCTGCACGGTATTGCTATTCAAGGATACGAAAATGTTGCGCGAGTGACGTCACCATCGAACGACTGATCTATGTTCGGACATTGAGCTCATCGGGTTACTTGCCTGGAAGGTTTTTCTTCGCTCTCGCCAAACTTCGTGGCCACGAGTGTCATCGATACGATCCGGCAATAGCCGAGATACCGATGAGATCAACTACGCCGCGCCCAGCGCGGACATCGCATTTTTGACTTGTTGTCCCTCGGATTCGGCCCAGGCGGATCTCTTCGATAAGGTCATTATGAGGGACGCCGGAATAGATGCTCACAAAGATCCATGCAGAACTCAATGGCGTCCAGTTCGGACGGGTTCGCCGGTGCGAACCCGTCACTCTAGGCGGGCTAATGAGTGCTCAAGTTCTGGTACTTGGTTTGGATCTGGCCGTGACGCGTGCGCACCCATCTCGTCGAGTTGTTGATCTCTGCTGCGATTGCTTTCTGATCGTGACCCGCAACGAGGCCTTCGAGTACCTGCCTTTGCTTGGAATTGAGAGAATCCTGTAGCTTGCTGATAACGTCTCTGTACTCGACGTTCTGCGAGAGAAGTTGGGTGGGGTCGGCATCCCGCTCATCGATACTTTCGATAGGTGTCCACCGAATGCGTCGCCCCTCGTCGGTGAGCAGGTTTCTCATTGCCTTCAGCACGTAAGCCCGAAGCCTGCCATCCGGCAGGGCGGACAGAGAGGGACACCTGGCCAGAATCTTCATCATCATCTCGCTTGAGACGTCATCGGCTTCCAAGCCGAGATACGGGTAGCGTCGTAGGCGTTTGTCAGCATCCGTGTTCAGGGCTGCGATCAACGCTTTGCTCGCTCGATTGTGCTCGGGCGTGTCGGCCTTTTCGGCACAGAACTCCTTGACGTTCGAACTGATAAACGGATCCACGACGGTTACGTCGTTGTCTTTGCTCCGAGCCCACGTACTCGACATGTCCCCGCCCACGAACACGGATGTGCTCAGCGCCGTACTGTCGAGCAAGGAAAGTCTGCGCTGCGATGCCGTTGCTTGCATCGCTCTTTCCATGGCCGAACTGCCAAAAGAGAGCGAATTTCGGGACGCCACGATCGCGGCTGTATCACGGACGATTGCCCTTGAGACCGCGCGAGCGACGATAAGCGCTTGGGCGGACGCTGTCGTCGTCGTCAGGCCGAGGCAGAGCAAGCAGACAAGAACACGTAGATACTTGCGCATGGGACACCCACTCGATGCTTGAATTGGATTTAGGACGGTTTGTGCCTTGAAAAAGGCCGCCCGCCGGCGGATGAGCTCACGGGCGGCCAAGATTTACGCGCGGTGCGATGTCGGCTTCTTCGGTGGCACGGTCGGGTTCGGCAGGTTCATCGGACCCTGCTTCTTCGGGCAAATCGTGACCGGCTTGTTGTTGACATAGACCTTGCGGCACTCCTGTGCCGTTGCCGCCTGCATGCTGATCGCGACGGCGACACACACGATGCCGATGAGCTTCCCGTTCATTGTGGTTCCTTTCGAACTGCGTCGGCCCGTCCGGCGCGCTCTTCCGGAGCGGCCTTGAGAAGGGCGACATACCCGGTGCACGCAGGGAAGCATCGAAAGCGGAATAGCCTGCTCGAGATTTTTTTGGTTTTGCAGCGCACCACCGATACGGTCCAGAACGAAACCTGGGGCGGAACGGCAAGAATTCGACCTGGCGACCTGAAACAGTTGAAATTCAAACGCTGGTCGGCTTACACGGTCGGACACTTCCAGCAGCGTCAGAGCGGTTGTCGCGGCGCCGAACGGCTCAGCTCACATCCTGCCCGAGGCTGTCGTGTGCTGGTCGCAATGGAATGAATGGACATCGTTTCGAAGCATGAACAGGGAGGTCCGGCAGAACGAGCGCGCCAGCAAGCCGAAGCGCGAAAAGCGCAAGGAGCTGCTGCTGGGACGACTGCCGGTGGCAAAGATCAACAGGGCGGTGGAAATGCAGCTGGCACTCGGGGACGTGGTCTTCAGCGTCGGTGCCCAGGTCCACGCCGAGCGTGTTCACCCAAATGAATTCGGCTATTCGGATTACGGTGTTGAACCTGCGGCCAACTGACGTTTTCCCGAACTGTCGCGCTTGGGCTGGCCGATGCCGACGGGCCGAGCGATGAGCCCGGGTCGCCGGCGCCGGCCGAGCCGTCGCACCGCAATGCCGCCAGGCAGGCGGCCTCCGGGGTCCGCTGCGATCAGCCTCGGATGCGGGCGGCGAACGCCAAGCTTCGCCGCTGTGAGGGCCCGGTGGACCTCCGCCCAACCTTCGGCTTCGGCGGGCAGCGCGAGATCCTTTCCGCAGGCCGTCGCGCCACCCTTCCTCGAAGACCGGGAGGAGGCCTTTGAGCTTTGTGCGCGCGGCTCGCGGCGCGCGATCTCCATGGCGGAGGCACACGCATCGGGGGCCTCGAACGCCAAATTGCCGATCACGGTCGAATAGACGCCAGCGACCTCGACCACGGTGATACCGGCAAGGTTGGCCTTGCGGCGGTGGCCCAGTAGTTGATGGTCCGGTTGAGATCGCGGGCCGGGCGGGTGCTGCGCAGCTTGCCGAGCCCGCCCTCGACGGCAATGGTCGCGGCGCCGAACCTGCGCGCCATGGCGATCGCGCGACCGCAGACCTGAGCCAGCATTTCGGTAATGCTCTCGCGCGAAGTGCCGGGCGTGGCCGTGAGCTCCACCAGCGGCCAATCCAGCGGCTTGCTCGAGCTGGCCGGGATCAGCGGTGTTCTCGACCGCGGCCATGCCGATCCAGCCCGGATTGAGGTCGAGCCCGACCGCCCGCGTAATCAGGCGGGGTGCCGCCCGCCGACGCTCGGGATGTTCGGGCAGATCTTCAGGATCGAGGGTGACGTGCAGCTTCTTATCGTCAATGTCCAGAAGGTGAGATTGATCTTCCTGGCGACGGCGGGTTCAGCCGCCTGCCGCAGCACCTCGCCGGCATTGCCGATCATCTCCGGCAGCTGCACCGTGAAGTTGCGGCGGACCATCGGCCTGCCTTGACCCTGCCGCCCTGGAGCATGGTGAAGGTGCAGCTCCGTCCGTTCGGGCTGAGCTTGAAGTGGCGATTGCCGGCGTACTGCTTGTCGCCGCGAATGGTCATAGGGCGAAGCCGCATGCGCTTCCAATCCTTGGGTTGAAGCAGACCCTTCTGCCGACGCTCCAGGTTCTTACGGCCGCCAAACACCATGCGCCCATCGGGCACTCGCTTGTGCAGGTCCGTCCCGTCCAGGGTGGCGCAGTGGAGCGCCCAGGCGTCAAGCACGCGACCGGCGAACCGGGACTTGACCAGGTCCCGCAGCGGCTTCTGCTTCAAGGGGCGCCGGCCGCGTCGGCGGCATTGGCATAAGCCGTCCGGACCGCCGCCGAGTAGACCCGGCGGCAGTCGTCCAGAAAAGCCGCGTCCTCGGGGGAGCAGCGGTATGGCAGGGAGACGGTCTGTATGCTTTCAGACCGACTCGCGGTGAGAGTCAATAAAGCCGCTCCACGCGGCCGGGGAGAACCCAAGGATTCGGCTACCAGACCGGACGGTCTCCGGGGGCTCGGGCGAAGCCTGAGACCAGATCCGGGTCTCGCTTTGGATAATCGGAAACGACCATCAGATCCCACACCGTAATCTGAATAGCCATGAATTCCTGCTGTGCTTGACCGGCACTCTCTATATCGGGGATGATCACAAGAACCCTGGAATCGAGCTCGTCAGGAACGTGGTCGCGGCCGAAAGCATGGTTCTGGTGGCGATCAACCTCGACCGGGACGAGCAGGGACGCTACC
Source organism: Bradyrhizobium sp. USDA 4538 (assembly GCF_024171045.1). Lineage (NCBI taxonomy): Bacteria > Pseudomonadati > Pseudomonadota > Alphaproteobacteria > Hyphomicrobiales > Nitrobacteraceae > Bradyrhizobium > Bradyrhizobium sp. USDA 4538. Next base: position 1,884,809 of record NZ_JALJZE010000001.1, on the reverse strand, counting down.
ACGTCCTGAGCTTCTATCCGGTGAAAGCCTAGAAGATCGAAAACCGGCGGCAGAAGGGCTTTCTGAAGGTCGCCCCAAACGCTTAGGGGCCCCGCCATCTGACGGAGCCCCAAGTCGTTAGAAGTTCCAATGAAGTTTGCCAGATGCCAACCTGGATCTCTTCACCTTGCGGCTACTTTGCCTCACTGGATGAGCGAGGCGCGTGAGGAGGCCGTTCTCACCTCAAATCACTTCCCACGGAGATAACCCTACAGGGTGTCCCGGTTCTTCCAAGCAGATTCTTTTGAAGGCGAGCCTTTTAGGCTCCTTCGCTAATTGGGAGGTTCCGAATAGTTTTCAATGGGCTAATATGTTTTGCTTCCGGTCCGCAGTGCTGGAACCGGCGAGATGTCAGCGGAATGGAGCAAGAGCGCGGCCGGCCATACGTTCAACGCCGACGTGTTGCGTCTCGATACGTTTCACTATCGGGACGCCTGGAGATGGTGTGTTACAGACGCCAGCGACGATGTGGTAGCGCAGGGCGTCACCGACAACGAAAAGGACGCCAAGGCTAAAGCGGTCGCATGGGCACGCGAGCGCCTCACCTCGGCCTTGCGGCGGCTTCCCGAACGGATGCCTCCATACGGCTATCACGTGGTGAGTACCACATGGGCAGGCGGTCCACGACGGATGAACATGTAAGCGGCTGCCTCGAGGAGGAGGACGCACCTCAGTCTGACGATCATCAGAGCAGAAAAGTCTATGTCCCTCTCCCCATCAACCAGACTTTGCATGGACACCATATCCTCCTGGCTCGGGCTTACCGGGAAGCTCGGATGCGAATGCCATTCACCAAGATAGTTGAAGCGCCTGAAGTCAGATCCCGTCTTTCGGAAGAAGGTTTCAAGAGCCTCAGCGTGATGGTCAGGGCTGCGGACGAAATGAGCGGCCGTTCCGGTCGTTGCGTCGACTGAAAAATCGACGACACGGAAATGATCTGGTGCGATTTGCTCGCCCATCAGAATACCGCCGATCTCGCGACTTCCGGCTCGCCTTAGGCATTTGCGGAAGCGCGCCCGGTGGTCACTCGGAAGACTGATCGTGACCATTGAATGCCGAGGGCAAGAGTTCACGAAGCAATTCGAGGCTCTCGGCGGCCGACGCGGAGTCTCGCTCCGTTTTCCAAGGTTTAGAGCCGGTGAGCTGAATGGGCCAGGTCTCGAATGGGGCGGAGAAGAGCCAAGCCCGGCTAAGGCCGATCGCATAAGCCGGCGCGGGGAACGCGCTTTCGTCAGGGCGAACAAGAACGTCCGTTGCGAAACGCGTAAGGTGTCCGGCGACGATGGAAACTTCAGCATCGTCGGCCACGAGCGGCGACGCACCATCTCCCGCTGCCGTCGCATAGGGTGCGGCAAGACCCGCGAGCGGAGCAGGAATGCCATGCGCTTCGCACCAGCCGTTGATCTGGTTGCGAGCTGTCTGGGGCTCAGGTTCGTGACCCGATCGAACGCGTGCCACGAGGCCGCCAATCCCGCCGGCAAACACCTCTCCCCATATGAGAGGTTTCAGACTCTCCCTGGCGACGGCGGCGCAAAAGTTGAAACAGTGCGCATCGGCGGTTGCGTCGATAATCAGGTCACAGGCACGCAAAGCCGACATGACGGAGTCGGTGGAATCCGCACTTTCCTGTCCACCCAACGCAACGCGCCGCACCGTGATGTTGATTGCTCCTGCAATGTCCGTGAGCCGGGCCTTGAGCGCATCGACTTTATGGGCACCGACCGCTGCAGCGCCGAGCTCATTTCGGACGATGTTGGCCGCAAACAGAACGTCGTCGTCGACAAGCGTGAACTGGCGCACCCCCGAGCGCACCAGCATCGCGGCGACCTTGGACCCCAAGGAGCCGCATCCGACGATGCCGACGCTTTTCCCCGCGAGAACAGCATAGCTGTCCGGGAGCCGAGTGCCGGCGCCGACGTCGAGGATCCGCGAGCGTCCGAAGTAGCGCTTCTGACTGCTATCATAGGCATAAAAGTGCGCTATGTCGGTTCCGGATACTAACACCAGGTCCATTTCGCCAGTCGGGGCCAATACCTGCTCACGGATCGTCGCGAACCCGAGATCACCGAGGAGGGTTGCTATGCCGTCTTGGGTCGCAGCCGGCAACGGTGTTCCGACCGGAAGTCGAATGGCATAGCCTCGCTTGATCGTCTCGCGGATTCCTTGCGGCCAGGCGCGCACGTCCATGGCGCCGTCGATCTCGGCGATCGTGACGGTGAACGTCTCAGCATGGTACTTTTCCGCCACGCCGATCTCGACTGATTGGCCAGGTTCGATCGCGTTTAGGCGAGCTGCGATCGCCGAAGTGAGCAGGAAGCGGAAGTACGAGCCGCGGACGCTTTGACCGATTGAGATAGAGTGAGCCGACGGCAATTCCGGTCCATCGCCATCGCGTTCACCGGCGATCAGCCGATGAGCGCTTTCGATCATCATGGCTCCAGTGATCGTGGTTTCCCAGTTGTCCGCGCGAAATTCCAAGCAGAGGTTTCCGCCAGCACCGTATTGATGGCTCGACAATCGACCTCCATCGCGCGGGACGACGATGGGCGGAGCGTTGGGGTGAAATTCCGCATAGGTCATCGTGAGCGGAACGCCGTGGCCGCCGTGGTCGATCTCGAAGTCGACGGCAAGCGCGGCACCATCCGAAAGGTACCAGCGCAAATTCTTGAGCCAGCTCACCCGCTCGGCTAGCTCGGCGACGCTCTGGCGCTCGGCTCGAGCCCGTCCCGGATTTTCGAGCCACCAGATCATCCTACGCTGCCGAACCCCTGCGGCTTCGTCGGAACGCGGCTCCTATCGGGAAAGGACAGACCTGCACTCGCCGGCGCCACCGATGCGGTTTTCAGCAGCGTGGGGCGTGTCGGAGGCCGGCGGCGGCGCGCTGCCCGGTCGGCGAGGGAGCCGCCGACACCGCGGCCCACGGTTTCGGTGATCAGGTTCCTGTCGCTCGAACGGGCGGCTCGAGCGAATTCTGTCCTGGCCTTCTCCAACCACTCGAAAAATGCCTTGGCGCGCTCCGGATGCTCTGCCCATTTGTCGGCGAAATTCTCCAACGGGTCGGTCGGGTTCGGAATCCAATACTGGTTGTTGTGCCAGAGGATATGCTTGTCCATGCCCGACAGGATCGCGACCAGAGCCTGACCTATCGTCTCCTCGCCATTGTAGGAATGTGCCGCGAGGGTGGTGATGATCACCGATATCGGCCGTTCGTCTTTGCGTTGCTCGAAGCTGTGATCGCGGTGACGCTTGAGGATCATGATCGCTGCCTGCAAAGGCGTGCGCACCTTATAGTCGGGGATCGCTTCGACACTGGCCCGTGTGCTCTCCGCCAGCATGCGCTTACGCCGTTCGAGAGCGGCGGCCATCCGGCTTTTGAACCACTCGCTGTAGCCTTTGGGGTTCGATCGCGGCCAATCCTCCGTGACCGCAGTGTAGGTCTGGCATTCATTGTCGGTGATGGCGATCGCGCTGGCGGTCCAGCGCGCATCGAGGCCCCGGGCTTCCAGGAGGAAGCGGGCGCTTTGACCATTAGGGACTGAAGGCACCACGTCCATGTGGAACTGAGCGCCGTCGGCATAATCCAGAACCCAGCAACGACGGCCCTCGCGCAGCGGTTTGTTCATGCTTTGCGCTTTGCGATACGCTTCGATCTCTGCGCCGAGCAGGATCTTCAACTGCTGCTGGCTGAGCGCTGCCTTGGACAGCTTTTGAAATTCGCAGACTGAGTCGATGTCGTACTCCTCGGCCTCGTTCGCAGGACGGATCGTGGTGCCGAGCCGAAAGGACCCCTGCACGTAGACTTTCGGTTCGTATTGCCGAACGCTCGAAGCATCGCGATGAAGCCAATCCCCCAGAGACTTGTAGCTTCGCTCTGCCTGCTCGTAACGGCTGGGCGGCACGCTCAGCTCTTCGGCAAGGTCTTCCAGGAACTCTTCACTCTCGCGGGTAAGCGTCTGCTGGTCCACAGGCGGCCTCCAAGTACGCCCAAGACCCGCATGTGGATTGTCAAACTGCGCGGTTGAGCTCTGAGGATAAAACGTGAACTCTATACCGAGTCGGACCGGAACTTCATCATGGCAAAAACGCAAATCCCCCACAAAATTCAGACCGCTCTCTGGGCCAAGGCCGGAGGCCGGTGCGAGTACCGGGGATGCAATGAGGAACTGATCGGCGACCTGATGGTTGGTCGCGAGGATGGGAAGTTCGGCTTTATAGCTCACATCGTTGCCGATAGCGCCGACGGACCACGCGGGGACCTAGTCCGCTCGTCCGCGCTCGCAAAGGATCTGAACAACCTAATGCTGCTCTGTGCGAAGCATCACAAGGGCGTGGATGTCGATTATCTCGCGGATCATCCGGAGGCCATCCTTCTCGAGATGAAGGCGGAGCACGAGGATCGAATTGCGATTGTCACCGGAATGGCGCCGGAGCGCGCCGCGCACGTACTCCGGTTTGCCGCCGATATCGGCCAGCGGGACGCGCTCGTTTCGACCCGCTCGATCTTCATGGCCATGCCACCCGACAGGCACCCCGCCGAAGGACGAACGATCGATATCGAGTTGGCCGGGTGTGAGTATGCTGATCACGAAGCGAGCTACTGGACTGTCCAGCAGGATAATCTCCGCCGCGTCTTTGCTCGTAAGGTGAAGGAGCGCATTGAGCAGAGAGAGATCAAGCAGCTCAGTGTCTTTGCCTTGGCGCCGCAGCCGCTGCTCATCCAGTTAGGGCATCTATTGGGAGACATCGTCCCCGTCACAGTCCACCAGCGCTATCGCGAGCCCGCGACCTGGCGCTGGCAGCCCAACCAACCGGCGATAAGCTTCCGCGTGGAGGAATACTCGGGGCCGGCAGCCGCAAGAGTGGCGCTCAAGCTGGCGCTAAGCGCCACGATGACAGATGATCGAATTCGCGCCGTGCTCGGTGATGATGCTGCTATCTGGTCCTTGACGGCGGAAAACCCGCATAACGACATTATGCGGCGCCCCGAGGATCTCGGGGAGTTCAAGCGTCATCTTCGGCGTCTGTTCGATCGGATCAAGGCGGTTCACGGCGAACGCGCCACGATCAACGTTTTTCCGGCGCTCCCAACGTCGGCGGCGGTTGAGGTTGGAAGGGTGCTGATGCCGAAGGCCGATTTGCCGCTGCATATCTATGACCAAAACCGTTCCGTCGGCGGGTTCATCCCGACCCTTAAAATTGGCGAGTAGCGCTAAGCGGACTGCCGCTCCGTGTTTAGCGATATTGCTCGCTCGGGGGCGTTTGCGGCGCACAAAATTGGCTGCTTTACGCGCGGTCATTGCCGCCTTCTACTTATTGATGATTCCAATCCCCACTACGTAGGGTTGATCTTCGCTACGTCCGGTCGATTCCTCCCGCCTCACAAACTCATTCAGTATGTCGCAATCCAAAGAACTATTCATCAACAGCGTTCGACAGGTGCGGGTCCAAGGACAATCTCTGATACCCACTGTCGTTCTCTATAAAGAGAAGAAAACGTGGGTCGGTTTCGATGCGCTGGAGAACAGCGATCAGGTAAGTGAGCTGCGCGAAGATTTCAAGGTTCAGATCGGCAACGATGATCCGATCAAACTGGCACAATCACGCAGCGGTTCGTCTTCGGGTCAGGGGCGCTCGACCCTTGGAATTGCCAAAGACTTCATGGATGCGGTCGTCGCGCAAGCGATGGATACGATCCGCTTGCAAGGGTACGAAGCACCTTCCCGAATCCTCGTGGCCGAACCGCTCTCCCTGATCGGAACATCAGACCGGCTTGACCACGAGGATTGGCTAAAAAACTACCGTGGCAGCATTCGGCGCATTCTCGGCGGCAAGTTCGCCGAGATCGATTTCATGCCGGAGCCGTTCGCCGTCTTTCAGTATTATCGCTATGGCGTGAAGCATCCTCTCGTTGCGCAACGCGCAAGACAGATTGCTCTTGTGTTCGATTTCGGGGGAGGAACATTCGATGCCTCCATCATCGAAACGACGATCGCGGGCGATATCAGTCAAAGTGGTCGAAATTCGAAACCCTTGGCCGCGCGCTCCCTGCCTGTCGGTGGATTCGTGATAAATCACGCCATCGCGCGAGAGCTGCTGTTCCGCGGAATGGATCGCTCCATCGATAAAAGTGCAGTCAATCGAGCTTTGGAGGTTTTTCCTCAGCTAAAGAATGCCGATGACGAAACCTTGGCTGGAGTCCGCTCTGACCAGGCAGCTTTTGTGCGAAATTACCGACGCGTCTTGCGGTCTGTGGAGCAGGCAAAACTAACCGTTTCATCTGGAATCACATCATGGAAACTGGACGCGAACCTTACGTCGTCTCCAGCTTGCGTCGTCGACATTCCGCAGAAGCCGTTGCAGGAATCGTCGACCTGGATTCCCATCCGCTTCGAGCCGACCGAGTTTAGGTCGATCTTTTCGGAAAGGATCTGGAAGCAAAAGCTTCTTCCAGAGATCCAGTCTGTGCTCAAACGAGCAGAGCAGGAGCTAGGTGGTCGGCCGATTACCGTCGTATTGCTGTCCGGCGGATCATCCAACATTGGCTGGCTCAAACCGCTGATCGAGCGGGATCTTTCCTCGCAACTCGATCAAGCTGAGATATTGGAGCTGAGTGAAAACTTCCAGGAGATCGTTTCCAAGGGATTGGCGGTCGAGTGCGCGCGCCGGTATTACACTCAGGGCCAAGGTGACTTTCGCGCGATCACCTATAACCGTCTGTGTCTCGGCTTGAACCCGAACAATCACGGCCTCGAAGTCAAGAAGTTCTCGCCTGACAGTCCGGAACTCGAGGGCATCGATACCGACCTGGGCGTCCTTCTTCCCTCCTCAACGAGCTTGCGTAGCCTGATCAATAGACCTCTGCGCTGGAAGGTCCGATTGAGCAAGGCGCCAAGCCAGTCTCTCGAATACTTCTTCATGCGGTCCTCGTTCGATCCCGAAGAAGCGGGCGCTAGGCACAATCTAGATACCCGGATCGCGACGCCGAAAGGTGCGGTCTTTGGCAGCGGCATCGGAATTGAACTTTTGGTTCGGGAAGACGGTACGGCAGAGCCGTCATTCATCTATGGTCGCGGTTCACAGGGACAACAATCGGTCGTAAAGGGGAGGCCCTTTTATGTCGATATGACCTACGCCGCCCAGGAAGCGGGCGGAGAGACTTACCTGGGCTTCGATTTCGGCACCAGCACTTCGTCACTTTGCTACGTCAACGCCGGCGACATTCGGGTCTACGCCGATCGGGCGATGGACCGAACCTGGATGACGTTGAACGACCTCATCGACGTTCTGCCCTATCCGACTGCCTATCCCCTTCGCAGGTTTCTCTCTGAAACGACGCCCGATCAAATGGACCGTTGGGGCAGGGAAGCCCTCGAGGCCGCACTGGGACTGGCGGCATACGTCGCTTATGCTGAGCATTGCACTCATGGCGGGCCGCAAGGAACGCTGTTCAAGGCGCTCCGGCAGCGATCGGCCGGGCCACTTTGGGACATGTTCAAGCGCTGCGCGTCAATGACTGGCCCCAAGTGGATTTTTGCCAAAGAGCTGCTCGCCCTTACTCAGGAACCTCATCTCACCGAGCTAAATCACGCTGTCTCGCAGCTCGCTCAAACCAAGCATGGCAAGCGAGCCGACGGGTTAGACTATTCAAGAACCCTCGAGAGAGTTGGAAATGTCTTGGCAAAATGTTTCAACGGGAAGCTGTTCGGCTACTTCGAGGACGCAAGGCGGAAACCGTTCAGCACGAAGACCTTCCAAGGCATTTTTCGCAACGCGAGAGGTAGCTCCCCGCCCTTCATCGACGTTTACGAATACGAAGGTATGGAGGATTTTCCGCAGGAGTTTGTCTTTGTGCTCGACGTTGCGAATGGTGCAGGCTTGAGCTTGTTTCCTCTCGTCGTGCGCGGTATCGATCAGGCGCGATCGCACCACGAAGAGCCGGACTTTTTTGTCTACGATATCGCTCGGCAGGGTGGCAAAGAAATTGCGTTCAGAGCGATTCAGGAAAAGGCGGAAGTGGTCTTAACCGCTGAAGGGCATCTTGGCGAGCTGTTTTCCGCAACGGCAAGTTTGCTTCAGAACGATTCAAGATCGGTGGCTATTTCTGGCGTTAAGCTGCGAAACCGAATCGTGGAGTAAAAGTTCGACTATCCGTAACTATCGTTGAATTCTCGACTGGTCAGCTACCCGAGCGAAATGCTCGGGCTCCGGTCGCCATTCGCCTTCCGCTGTTCTTTGCCACCACCCATGACTTGCAAAGGGCCTGCGACGGGGACTTCGATGATGCGGGGCGTCAACTTCAACCCCTCAGCAGCACAGGAAGTCGGCCGAGTCCTTGCCGGAGAGCCATCTTTCGTCGCCGACGTCGCGTTGCGGCGCCGATCGAATTGCGTCCCCCCAATCCCCCTGCAAGTCGTTGGAATCGCATGCGCTGAATTTCTCGCGTCGATGGGAATGTTGACGGCTGCCGAGCAAAGTACGTTCCCTATCGAAAGTCATGGTCCCGATTGACCTAAGCCGCAACACTTCCGCTCGCGGAAATCAGCAAATCCGCCGGAATATTGAAGCGTTCGCGCAGACGCTTCACCATCGTCATGCTCAATTCGCGCTTGCCGGACATAACCTCACTGACGCGACTCGCAGTGCCCAGAAGCGGCACAAGATCAGCGCGCGTCAAACCATGTTGTTCCACAAGATAGGTCAGCAAATCGGGCAACGGCGGCGCTTTGCGCGGCCAGCGCGCGCGTTCATACGCCTCGATAAGGCGAGCCTGAGCTACCATGCGCGCTCGATCGGCAGTCTCGTTAGATTGCATCAGCTTGCCGACAAGCGCCTTGGCCGCCTCATGATCGGCCTGGTTCTGGATAATTATCAATGTCGCCTTCATCACACCGTCTCCGCGTCCACCTTGTCATAGTCTTCATGACTGCCGAAAAAGCGGATCATCAACACGCCATCACGATATTGAACCATGGCGATCAGGCGGTAGTCATTGGCCTTGACGTTGAACACCACACGTCCGCCTTTCAGGATGCTCGCCTTGGGATGCGATCGCTTCACCTGTTGCGGCGTCCGCCAGTCCGAAGCCTCCGCAATCGCCAGCCATGCCCTGTATTGAGCGCGCGCCGCATCGATGCCCTGATGACCAGAGCGCTCGGCAAAATAGCGCTCAACAATGTCCGTGCCGATCACCAGCATGAAAGGATACTACCGTGGATTTTCCAAAAATGGAAGATGGTATTTCCATTTTTGGGAAGATCATGTCGCTCGCCAATAACAAGATCGTCTTGCACTCGGGCTAATTCACGGTTCGTTCAGTTCGTACTTTCGCGGCGAAGCCAAAGCCCGCCGCGCATCTGCAGCAACGTCCAGTCCGCCTTCGTTCCGGCCGGGAAGAAGAAAGGGTGTCGCTCAACGTCGAGCGACACGGCCGTTCTGACCGGTCCGGACACGATCCGATATCCCGACGTCATGGTGGATTGTGGCCCGCTCAATGCGTCCGCAATGACGGCCTTCAAGCCGAACTTGATCGTCGAGGTCTCCTCGCCGGGCACCGCCGTCTTCGATTACCAGGATAAGCTGCGCGAATACCAAGGCTTGAAGAGCGTCGACCCGGTTATTTAGATCGAATCCGAAATTGCGTTTCACCGGCGTCTAGAAGACGGAAAGTGGACCGATGAGAAGTTCGAGGAATTTGACGTCGCCATTCCGCTTCCGACCTTGCTCTTTACGCCGCGCTCTATGCTGCATTCGGGTAGCATCGCCATTCTGGCCAAAATTTCTCGAGACGAGAACGTTGACGCCTCAGCAGATCGGCTCAATCCTGGCTGCTGCAATGTTGGTGCGCCTTGTTTCAGGCCCGTGTGTAGGAAGGCTCGCCGATGCCCTGGGCTCGTTGCGCATCGCGCTCGCAAGCTATGCTGCGTTGGCTGGAGCAGCAGTTGCGTTCGGGTCGTGACGCAAAGGATAAGGAGCGCGGTGCAGATCACGGCGAGGAAGGTCCCGGCCGAAATCTCGGTGGGCCGGTGCGGAAGTGCGGCAAGCGGGACAGCAAATCTCATCGACACCTCGAGCCTCGCAGCATCAACTTGTGCCTGTGAGCTTCGTTCTTGAAAGGGGGCCCCGCACGATTGACCTGTAGTCCGTCAGGAAGAAATCGGCGTGGAAAATGAGATTCCGAGCCGCATCGATTGCAGGTTCAGCCGGCCTTCCCAGACGGCGCTTCGCTTCAGAGCGCCGGACACTTCCCTAGCGCCGCGCTGCCGTCACATCGCGGTTCACTATCTTCAGCTCCTAGGTCCGCTCAGATCTCGCACTGTCAGAAGCCGATGTGGAGCAACAGTGAACCGTCTGCAAAAGTTCGTGGAGCAAGGACCCTATGGCGATGGGACAGGCCGGACCGCATACGGCTTCCGGATGCGACGTCCGGCAAAGTTCTTCAGCAAGCCGTCGAAGCCGGGTGCGTTGCATGCGTGAAAGCCGTGGGGGGAGGGGTCAGTCGACGCGCTGCCGCGCCCCCTCTTCCATCTCGCAAAACCCCTTGTTTTAAGGCCGCTTTGCTCGGTTGAAGGAGTCTGCGACTCTCCTCCACAACGCTGAGCGCTGTCGCTCTCACCAGGCACCGTTGTCAATCGCTGCGAGATGTCGTTTCTCGCCACGGGAAAGATGTGCCTATGAATAAGTTAGTAGTGAGCTTGTGGGGAGTGAGCGTCAGCGCGGAGGGGTTTTGGGCCATCATCGGTGCGCTCGTCATCGTCGGTATCGTTGCTGCCGTTGTGGTGTGGGGCCGGGTTAAGCCGCCTTCGGCATCAACCCGGCCAGCTCGGCTTTGCACTCGGCGGCGAACTTCCGCAGTGCTCGACGGTGACGCTGTCGAAGACGGGCAGGCAAAGCCAAGAAGCCGGAGATGCAGGCGGCTGCGAAGGCGAGGTGGGGCCGGACCTCGGCGAAGACGAAGCTGACGCCAGTTGGGCTGGTGCATTTGCACTGGATACGGATTTGTTTAAAAGATAGCCACGCGCAAGCGGGTGGCACATGTTCGACATCACAAACTGCCGGGATTTCTATCTCAAGCTCGTCGCTGAGTATGAGGACTTTTTGAAAGATCCCGTCTCGGCGCGTGTCGCGATCAATTTTGCCCTGACCGCATACCATCTGTCGGAATGGGTCTGGAAGGAATGGCTGGCGGCAGATAAGGCCTTACAAGCCAAGCTGGGTTTCATGCCAAAAGAACAGCTGAAAGAGTGGGTGTGCAGGCACAATCCACTCCTGGCGGATATGCGCAGCATCGCCAACGGCAGTAAGCACTTCAAGCCAGAGAACTTTGGGCTGACTGCGGTCGGCAATGATTACGTTGAACCCGACTATGTTGAATCGGGATATTTCGAGGCAACGTCGCTGCTGATCATAACGATACAGGCAACGGGTCCTGAGTGGACCGACTTCCGGAGCGTGGCTGAGAAGGTCGTGTTCTTTTGGCGAGAGTTCCTGATCTCATATAGCCAATACAGGGACCTTCCTGCGCCCAATCCATCGGGTTACTAAACGGCGTCGGCCTTCAGCATCTCGACCTTGGCTTCGGCCTGGCGCACTTCGGCCATTGCGACAACAAGAGTGGCTTCATTCCATGCAGCGTCGCGCCTGCGGCATAACGGTAGCAAGCTCGCGGGCTTGGATGACTGGAGTGCCCCACAGCTTCGCCAGCCAGTGCTAATGGTGCGGACTAAGACCGTCACCCCCCAAAAATACTTCGTCGGCAAGATGGCGAACGTGAAGCGCGGCTCACTCTACCGCATCTTCCGGCGTCGCAAGAACAAGCTCGGCTTCACCTTCGATGAGATGGAAGCGCGGCGGCTACAGCAAGGTCGGCACCTTCCTGAGCAGCCAATCGACCGTGCGGAAGATGAGCGCATGTTCGAGCGCACCGGCAAGGGATGACGCAGATCATCATGAGCGGGCCTATTCGCCCGCTGACGGAGGCGGAGGTTGCCTTCGCAAATGCTGCCCTGAGAATTTTAAAGGTTGGGCGGCGTTCCGAGTCGTTGATGCGATTTACATCCGATGGGCTGACTTATCCCGACGCGATGAAGCTGATGGGACTGTCTTGGTCTCTTGCAGGCAACTCAAGGCATTGGATAATTGGCGCGTTGTGGGCTGGAGGCGAGGGACGAAGAACTTCGTGTTTGCCCAGGAAGATGTCTTGCGAAGCGCCGCCTGACCAAAACGTAAGAGAAAGTATGGAAATGAACCCCACAGACGAATGCCCAATCATCAGAGCCGTGGCTGCACCATCGCCATCCTAGCAGCGACGTGCCGGGCTATCTTCGAAATCAGGGGCGCGCCGCCTTCACCGCAAATTAATACCCGGTGCTGAAGCCAGCGACTTATGAGAGCGAATCCAACGGTATAGGACAGGGGCGGTACTCGCGTTCCGCCCCTTGTCGTTCATGTCTAAGTGCTCACTTTTCGGGGTATATTGCACGTGTTCGGGTGCTGCTGATTCAAAACCTTAAGGGGTTCGAATCTAGGGATTCGGAACGTACGAGGAACAGGATTGCGCTGAGAGTATATTTAGGCGCAACCATCTCGCAGTAGAGCTTCGGTAGGCTCCCTCGGGAGGGGAATGAATATGAGCAAAAAGCTACCCGAAAGGGTGGAGGGTGGTGCTCGTCCTGAATCTAAGAAGAGCGCCAAGGTCGAAAGCGAGAAGCCGTCTGATTTGGTTGAGATCGCCAAGCAGAACGGTGATTTTTGTAAGAACTACGGCAAGTTCTGGGGTGGTCTGCTCCTACTGTCCGTCATCAATGCGGCTGCAGGTCGTCGACCCCTTCTGTGGGGCGGGCTGCTTTCTGCTGGGACCGTGGCTGGTGGGCTGCTTGTGAAATATGGCGTGCCGATTTTCGGGGGCTAAATCTTGGGGATGTTAAAAGCTAGCACCGTCAGTATCAGTTCGCGGTCCGGATCATTCTTGCTTCGGAACACGTAACGACGACGCGTTTCGCCCTCTTTGCGCTCTTCTCTTTTGAAATTTGGATGTATTTCGACGCTCTTCCAAAGCTCGCCCAGCACGTAGGAATAATCTTTGAGCCTGCTAAACATAATCAAGCAAGACTTCGTATCTCTCCACGTCAAATATCCCAGCAACTGGTCTATAGCTTCCTGGGCCGCCTTTTGACCGCCCCAAAACTTACATTCCGCGATGAAGACGTTCCGATCCTCGATGCGGATTAGAATGTCGGTCTTTCCCTCGCTATTAAATGCCTCAGCGGTCCCTATGCCTTCATAATGGCCATTCAAGGGGATCAAGAAGTGCTGCCGCATGTTTTCTTCATCGAGATGGACAAATGATTCTGGGCTGCGCTCCATCACCTTTGCCATGGCCTCGATGATACCGAGGATATGCTGGTAATCACCTTCGACCAATTCCGGCTCTGAAACGAATGCCTGTCGCTTTGCCGACGATAGTGATGGGGGCGCTGGCTTGCGTTGGATCTGCGGCGCCTTATGGCTCGACGGATAGGGCAGTACCGGCTTCATGTTCAGGCCAATCGAAGCGGCCATGTTGCGCGCGTGAAGGAGCTTCTTCTTCCGCGCTGCAATTGCTTCCAGCGCGTTCTGCCTCAGTCTCGCGTTGAACGGCTCAACGCTCTTTCTCTGCCACCCGAGATATTTTTCGATTTCGGCGAGATTATTTTCGAATGCGTCGCGCACCTGCTGGGCGACCAGCTCCCTGCCTTTTACGATAAGAATAAGCTTGTTTCCGGATGTTACCTGTCCAATGGGAGCCGGCGACGTGAACGCGTCAGGTTGATAGTTGAAGTACCGACCCTCTCCCTCGAACGGAATGGTCAGTGAGATTTCCATTCCAGGTACGTTGATGGTGCGTCCGTAGTCCTTGGCGACCTGCATTGTTTCGCGCGGCTCGCTCAGGACTTCTTGGTCTCTCCGGAGAATGGGGAGATTGATAGAGAAATGTGCGACGATGATGGCTGCCAGGCTTCTGTAGAATATCCTCGGGGTCAAAGCTGTTGACTTGATTGGAAGCGTCACGTCCTCGCTGGTCTATAAGGTTGCTTAGGCGCTCGGACGAAAACAGGTAATCGGGCATTGGCTGGCTCGTTGTTGCGGAAACGAGTCATCTGAATCATACTGCACGCAACAGGTGTGATACAGCTTCCCGAATAAAGACAGAGTGGCAACCGGCGGGCAGACCGAAAGGCGCTGCAGCTTGGGTGTGCGTGTCCGTAATCTTCTCGGCGGCACCGATAAGCTCCCGCCAGTGATTACCCGGACTATTCGCACCGCGGTGGGTGAGGAGGTGCGACCGGCCGGACCGGGTATGCCGTCAAGATTATCCATCGCAACATGCGTTCCGAGTCGGACGCGTCCTCTGCCCGCGACTTCAAAAACTGCGGCATTTCCTCCTAGGGTTGGGAGGGTGATGTTTGACGTGCTTGTTTCGTTTCTGAGCGGGAAGCAAGTGCTTGATGATTGCGAGCACGGCCTAATTGCTGCCCTGGGACGAAGCTTCTTTGCCCCAGCAATAAGGCTGACCGTACTCTTGAGATGTGCGCCATTATCAATGGGTCCCAAATTGGTCGTGGACCAATCGACCGCGCGAATGAGCGCACTCAATTCGCTCCCGCGCGGCAGGAAGTCCTGCTCGATTCGCCCACGGACGCGTGCCGCTGTTTCTCGCTTGGTCAGCCAAATCGGACTCAGCACCGCCTCTTTGGCCACTGAAAAGTGTCCTCCAAAGCCCACGCAGCCCTCCACATCAAAAACGTAGACGTGACTCGTATTTCGGCGGACACTCTAAGGGATCGCAAGGAGACACGTCACTTCGCTTGCAGCTATTTTTAATGATGGGAAGACGTGGGGGAGGGTGCAAGATGTGCAACTGGCGGAAGGGAGCTTTCGAACCCACGGTACCCTGCGCGCTAATCTGCGCCGCATCTCGTCAATGGCAGATAGGAGAGGAGACCACCCCTATCTCAACTCTCATGTTCCGTGCTGCGTTTCAGTTCACGATTAATGCGATCTTTGATCCGATAGACCGCAAGAGGTTGTAACGTCGTTCGGGTCTTGCACGATCGCCTTGGCATTGACCTCAAAAGTGTAGCGCTACTCGCCCGGTATGCACGCTTCTATGCTTCTATGTTGCGTGAATACTTTTCGACCCCGATGACATTTGTCCCCATCGCGGAGCCGCAGATTGATCTATGATCTCAATCATGAGAGCGTTGATCGATAGCGAAGAGAACCGCCGATCCCACAGGACCGGCGGCCAAGTCAAGGGAGGAAACGCCCGTTAGGGCAGCGGTACCGAAAGTACCGCCTAGGCTCCGCCAATCTCTTGGCGGATCTCGAATAAACGTTTTCGCTAAGAAGCTAGAAGATGATCCTGATTTACCGAATGGAGGTGCTGCGACTAGCCCGACGCGGCTCCGAGTAATTCAATTGAGGCGGCACCAAAAGAGAAAGTTACGTACGTATCGTACCAACTGAGCTATTTCCGCTTTCACGTTGCATCTTGTGCGACTCTGCCAAGCGAAATGCGCGGTTCGCCATCGACGAAATCCCAGGTCTCACGGTCGGAAACTGGCCGCCAGTCGCAAGAAATTCCTAAGCAACACGTTCCCCTGTTGAGTAAGTACTGACTCCGGGTGGAATTGCACGCCATAGGTTGGGTGATGCCGATGTGACAAAGCCATAATCTCACCTTCATCTGAGCGGGCTGTCACCATGAGATCCTGTGGTTCTGACAGATCGAGTTCGACCGCTAGAGAATGGTACCGCCCAACACAAAGTGGAGATGGGAGTTCCTCGAACAACCCACGACCGCTGTGCGTTATGGGTGAGGCTTGGCCGTGCATGGGACGATGTGCGCGCACGACGCGTCCCCCGAAAACGCTCCCAATACACTGGTGGCCGAGACAGATGCCAAGGATTGGGACACAACCCGAAAGTTCGCGGACAACCGCGGTGGATATACCGGCATCCATGGGAGTGCAGGGACCGGGAGATATGACGATTGCGCGCGGCTGGAGCGCAGCGAGTTCAGTGACGCTGATCGCATCACTTCGGACCACTTGCGTCTGTGCCCCAAGCTTGCGGAAATAGCGCGCAATGTTGAATACGAAGGAATCGTAGTTGTCGATGATGACAATCAAAATGCACCGTATGGATCGGCATCAAAGGCCTCGAACAATCGTTTTGCCTTGGCAAGTGTCTCCTCATATTCGGCTTCCGGATTCGACATCGCCGTTATTCCACCGCCTGCATGAAATGTAGCCAGGTCATCTTCGATCACGACGGTGCGGATCGCAATGTTCGTGTCCATGTGTCCATTGAATCCGATGAAGCCGATCGCCCCGTAATAGACCTCTCGCGCCACTTTCTCGATGTCCGCAATGATCTCCATTGCTCGCACCTTTGGAGCGCCAGTGACGGAGCCGCCGGGAAAGCAGGCGCGAAGTAGACTGACAGCGTCTTGCTCTGCAGCAAGCGCGCCTCTCACCACCGAGACAAGATGGTGCACTGAGGCATAGGTTTCGAGGTTACACAGTGCTGAAACTTCGACCGAATCGTCTGTGCAAACGCGTGACAGATCGTTGCGCAACAGGTCGACGATCATAATGTTCTCGGCGCGATCCTTCTCGGACGCGAGAAGGAGCTCGGCACGGTGCAGATCTTCGGCGGAATCAGCGGAGCGCGCGATTGTGCCCTTGATCGGTCGTGTTTCGACCTGCCGTCCGTCAAGTCTCAGAAATCGCTCAGGAGAGCTCGACGCAATCGTCAGCGTGTCATAGTGCAGGAGAGCTGCAAACGGGGCCGGGTTCAAAGACCGAAGCTGGCAATAAAAGGTGAGCGGATCGAACAAGGGCGACACTTCGGCACTGAAGCGTTGCGCGATGTTCGCTTGGAATATATCTCCCGCCAGGATCAAATCGACGACGCGCTGAACGGCCGCTATGAAATCGTCACGGCTAAAATTCGAATGCCATCGCCCTGCGGTGCTGGGTATTATGATCCGCGGCGGCTTTGGCCTGGCAAGCAGTGCTGCAAACTCGTCGGCGCGACGACGCGCGTGCTCGGCTCGTCGAGTGGGGTCCTGCTCCGGCCAGCCGGTCGAGACGATCCAGCACTTCTGGTCCCGGTGATCGAAGCTGACCACCACGTCGTAAAAGTGCAATATTGATTGCGGCAACCGTAGACCCGCAATTGACGGTGCCGGCAGCCGCTCCAGTGTTCGGTTTAGATCGTAGGCAATGAAGCCGGCTGCGCCGCCCTGGAATGGGGGGAGATCGGGGCGATACGCTTCTTTGTATCTGGCAAGGAGGTCGCGGAGAACCTCCCATGGGTCCCCTATAATTGCCTCGCCGTTCCAACTTGCCTGTCCATCAGCGACTAAGTAGGTGCTGAACGGCTCGCAGGCCAGATATGAGTAACGGCCGAGCAGCTCATGCTTTGCGGCGCTGTCGAGAAAGGTAAGCTGTGGCCGCTGCGCAAGACATCGCAGCGCCTTGACGGGCTCAATCCACTGCAACTCGCGGACGTGCATGGCTGTCTGCTACGACAACCGGCAGGTTGTGAGGCCTGCGCCGCTTGATGCCCTCCGAAGGAGGGGTATTTCCGTGCCGCACGTACAAGACATGCGGCTGATCATCAAGCTACTCACGGCCGGCTGGTCCACTACGCCGAGCGACTTGCGTTAGCCCTGCTGTTCCAGCGAAATGCACGTCTTTCGACAGCTCATAGTCAGCGGCAAAGCGCAACTCCCGGAGCGGCCGTACGCATCGGATCGCTTCTCGATACAAGTCGTGCGTCTTGTACGCAGCGAGATCCGTCTCGCTGTCGAATTCACCATACACAACGACATCAATATCATTGCCGAGCTGGTCGCTCTTGCGGTTGCGGGCAATCTCGAGCCGGCGTGCATATGGGATTGAGGTGAGAACCGATAGACCTTCGACGACTTGGTCGATATCGGCTTTTTTTTTGGCTGTGAAGAAGACGATATGACGGATCATGGTGGCCGTAAACGTGACGCCGCAACTTGACCACTTGTTATATCGGGATCTAGCTCAAGGCAATGCCGAACGCATCGACAGCCGGAGCGGTCTTTGACGCTGTACGATGCCGCGACTGTGCAGCAGACCTTCCTGATATATGTCAGCGGAATCTGACAATTGCCGTGCGCAATGCTCTGGATACGGCTTACGTAGGTGAGGCGTGATCGACGTGCGCGCTCTAAGCCCTTGTAAAGGCGGTGCAGGCCCTCAAAGTCGGACATTGCCGGGACCGGTGCCGTTCAAAAAGAGGCCTCGGTGCATACGAAGCCGCCAGCGAGGCGTCGACGTCTTGTTTGGCAGGATCATCCTGGTCGATTATGCGACATCGGCCGAGCCTGCTCGCGCTTCGGCGGAAGCTCGCACAACGTCTAGAACGCAAAATCACCCTCGTTGCAGCTCATATGCCTCGATCGCTGTTTCCTGGCCGAACGAATCCGCGCTCATTCGATCGACCACACCACGTGAAGCCAGTCATCAATCGTACAGCTTCGCTCGAAGCGTACCGTTCTGCGTCTATTAGGATACATCCGACGGCGCGTGAATGCCTCCGTCCGATCTGGACAGTATTTGCGCGCCGATAACAATCTTAACCTGCGACAACGCATCAAACGCAACTCTGGGAGGGCGCAATGGCGCGCGCCACAGCCGTCTATGGTTCAACCTAACAGTCGGTATCCAGAAGTCTTTCAGAGCGGGTGCAGCGGACACCTATCGCGGCGCTTGCATAACTTGCTGCCGTTAGCCTTGAGGGAGCGATGCACGCAGCAGGGTCGCTAGCAGCCGTTTGCTCGAACCGGGAGGTGAGGGCACCATGCGTTCAACGTATTACGAAGAGTAAGCGGTCCTGTCGACCGGCGTCCGCTTTGGTCGCTGTAAAATGGAGAATGAGGTGCGTACAACGCTGGACAAGAGGTCAAGCTCGACGAGCCAGCAGCGGATAGTGGTCACGGGTACCGGCGCCGGCGTTGGAAAGACTGTGTTCTGCGCAGGGCTCGTCAATCTACTTGGCGCGAAGTTTTGGAAGCCGATACAAGCCGGCCTCGAAGGAGAAACGGACACTGAGCGCGTCGCTCGGCTTGCAAGTCTTTCGCCAGATCGCATCGTGCCTGAGCGGTACCGACTGCAAACGGCCGGTTGGCCCCACTGTTCCGCGGACGTTGACGAGGTTCGCATCAACGCGGATTCGTTGGACGTGCCCGACACTGAAGGGCAGCCGCTCGTGATCGAGGGGATCGGCGGGCTAATGGAGCCGCTCAATTGCGGCTCGCTTTACATTGACGTCTTGGAGAAATGGCGGCTTCCAGTCGTGTTCTGCGCGAGCACAACCGTTGGCAGCATCAATTGTTCGCTGCTCTCTATAGAGGCGCTCCGCAAGCGCCAGATCGACATTCTTGGAATCGCTTTCGTTGGCGAAAAGAATTCGGATGCGGTGAGAGCCATTTGCGAGATTGGACGGGTGCGGTGGCTAGGGCGGCTGCCCTGGATTGCGCCTCTGGCGGCAGATACGCTGCAAGCTGCGTTCAAAGCATCCTTCTGGCGGGATGATTTCAAGTCATGACACGCGGTGCGCATGGTAAGGCGCCTTCTCGCAGCCAGCTCCCAAACGAGCGGTTCGCCTGAACGCGAGGCTTGGCCCCCAGCAGGCAGGAAAGGTCCGGTTGCCTTCGCATAATCGTCGAGAGGAGCGGCAAGCCGAGATCGTGTCTTGCTGTATTCTTTGCAAACCCAGCAACTGAGTTTGTTGAAGTTGGTGGTCCTCGATAGTCACACCGGTTCGTGGTTGCTGCCCTGGTAACGGCATCGTTTCAGGTTGTACTCGGCGGCGTCACGGTGATTGTCGTTGTGCATTCTAGCGGGCATAGGATTGAAGCGCTGTACGTCGGCGGATCAAGACTGCAAGGGCAAATGTCCGCGGCCGCCTTTTGGGAAGATGTAGCCCCGCAGATATTCTGGGAAAGCTAGAGAGATCGTCAAGTCGCAGACTGCCGGGCTTCAGAGTGGAGAAAGCGGGCGCATCTGCTGTGATTTCCCGAAGACGGTCAGCTTCTCGAAAGCAAAGCTTGCGACCATGCGAACGCGATCTCTCGATCACAATGCTGCCAGTGAACGGACTGGTCATGAACCGAGCGAAGAAACTGGCGGATGCAGCCTATATTCTCATAGGAGGAGGACTATATGGATATGAATCCGATCAACGGTGCCGGAGCGCATGGGTCCCCAGACCTCGAGGAATTGAATGAAGCGGATCAGGATATGCTCAGGCAATTCTTCAGTGAAGCCGGCTCATCGTCGTCTGCGGCCCCAGAGGAGACGGTCTATGATGTATCGCACGCTGCTCCGCGGGAATTCCGGCACCGCACCGAAGCACGACCTATGCCAGAGCGAATGGCTGATACATTGAGCCATTTGGGTCTTGTTCCGGATGCAGACCAGCCGACCATGACCTACGATATTCGGGGACACCGGTACACAGCTGCCTTGGACCCGTCTGGCCATGTTCGCCTCATTCACAACCCGCCGGAGGCCCAAGTGCTTGGAGCCGGCCGAGCGGGAGCGCCAGATTTCGGAGCGTTCTTCATTGAGGCTCGGGACCATGGCGCTGTTGTCCCGGAGCAATGGGCCCCATTGGCCTTAATTGAAAAGCTGCGCGACGAAGGACTCATGCCTAGCCCAAACCACCCGACAACCATTTCTCTCAATGGCAAGCTCTACAATGCCGAGTTGGCGGAAGGAGGGTTCGTAAGGCTTACGCGGCGGCAAGTGTGAAACTGTTGTCGATAGCTGAGCAAAGTCGGTGAGCTAGGGCTCGTCTGCTTGAACTACGTGGACAGTTCACCGCTTGTCGGTGAATTGTCCGCGTTTCAGAGGGCGTCGCATTCTCCCGACCGCTGGCACATTCGAAGCATCAAAACTGCCAGACTTGAGGACTCGACTGCGGAGCCTCCATGGCGGTCTGGCTGACGTCCTGGACCCAGCAGCGCCGTATAGCGATGCTGCGCTCGCGATCTGACATTCGCAACCGTGTTGAGCCGACCGCGGCCCCGGCCCTCGGCCACGGCACAGGCCCGCTATTCATTCTCATTCATCTTTGAACGAGGTGATGTTTTCGAGCCTTCGTCCCGTCCGGCGCCGCAAGCGCGCATCTAGCGGTGATTCGACTCATTGTGAACCGCCGCTCGACGGGTGGCCGCGGCAAGCGCGCCGTCCGGAGTTTTAGCTCCGGGAACTTGACATCGAAGGCATCAACGATACCGACGAGGCGCCGCTGCGAGTAGATCTGGCTTCATCAAGGCCTCTCAAACGCGGTCCGGAACTGGCCCCTTTGCGTCACGAACTATCCCCACCCGCGGTTCGTGATGTCGCTTGAATGTTGCGTCGGCGGCCGACGGGAAGGCCCGAGGCGAGCCGACCGAAGGACCGTCAGCGGCGGGCGGCTGATGAGGCACCTGTTTCGCTCGGCTCGGAGCCGGTAGCTGTCGCCGCGAATAGCCAGCACGTGACTTTGGTGCAAGAGCCGCTCGAAGATCGCAGGTGGCGACCACCGGATCGGCGAAAACCGTGCTTCATTCGGTAACGCTCGGTTCGGCGTGTTAGCATAGCGCGGTTGATCAGCCAAAGGTGTTACGCCGCGGCGGAGCTTCGTTCTGTCTATTTGATTCCAGCTTTCGCCTTGGCCTGGCTGGTGGCGAACGCCGGAACTGCCGTGGCTCAGCCGGACGGCGGCCAAGCATACTGCTATAGTGGTTGTGCTTTGTAAGATGCTGCCTGTCGGGCAACTTGCCTCTAGCGCAGCCGAGCGGCTCCCCGTCGAGCGCCTCCCGCGGAGCGCCGACGACGCCACCACTTATTCCCGTCTTCGATGGGGCCGGCGCGCTGGAAAAGACGTCAATAGGGCTGGCACACGGAGCGACATTGACCAGGGGAGGCCGGCATTGTCGAACATCATCAAGGAATTGCGGAAGAGTACCGCACGCAAGAGCGCCGGCAGACGCGTCTTTCCCTGCATTCGAGATCTCTTGGCCGACCATGCGCAACATGCGCCGGAGCGCCACGCCATTCTGGCCCCGGAACGCCTCCCGATGACGTATGGTGCGCTGTGGACGCAGGCAAAGGCCGTGGTTTTCGGCTTGCGAAACGTCGGCGTGCGCCGAACTGACAGGGTCGCGGTGGTTTTGGCGGACGGACCAGAGGCTGCAGTAGCGGCGATCACCGTCGCAGCTGGCGCGGTTTGCGTACCTCTCAATCCCGGCTTCACCTGTGATGAATACCAGCGTTATTTCGGCGAATTGCACCTGGCGGCGCTCATGACGCACGCTGACTTGAATTCGGCCTGCCGACGCGCCGCCAGCATCCAGGGCGTGCCCGTGATCGACGCATCGATGCGGCCCGACCAGGCGGCCGGCGCGTTCAGTGTTGCCGATCGGGCGCCGCAAGGGCTGCCTGACGATGAGTTTGCGTCCAGCGCTGACGACGCATTCATCCTGATGACATCCGGCAGTACGTCGCGGCCCAAAACGGTTCCTCTGACCCATGCGAGCGTCTGCCTGTCAGCCGGCAATGTTGGCGCCGCCCTGGAGCTTGAGGCTCGCGACCGCTTGCTGAGTGTGCTGCCCCTCTTTCATGGGCATGGCTTGATCTCGGGACTTCTGGCCGCGCTTGCGGCGGGCTCCAGCGTAGTCTGTCCTGCCGGCTTCGATGCAAGAGCGTTCTTCGGCTGGCTGACGGAGTTTCAACCGACCTGGTACACGGCGGTACCGGCCATCCATCGCGCTATATTGGAGGCCGCGGATTGCCACAAGCAGGGTGCGCTGCGATCCTCCTTGCGGCTCGTTCGTTCGGCTTCGACCTCTTTGTCATCGGAGGTGCTCGAGCGACTGGAAGCGTTATTTGGTGTTCCCGTTATCGACACCTATGGCATGACGGAAGCCGCCACCCAAATCGCCGCAAATCCCTTGCAGCGGCGCAAGCGCGGTTCAGTCGGCCGGCCAGCCGGCCCCGAGATTGCGATACTGGACAGTGCAGGTCGCCGCTTGCCGTTCGGCAAACGTGGGGAGATCGCGCTGCGAGGCCCCACCATAACGAGAGGATACGATAATGACGCCGCCGCTACCGCGTCGGCCTTTCAGGGCAGCTGGTTCCGGACCGGCGACCTCGGATACCTCGACGCCGATCGGTATCTGTTCATCGTCGGTCGCATCAAGGAGATCATCCATAAGGGCGGGCAGAAGGTTGCCCCCGCCGAGGTAGAGGGCGCCTTGCTGAGCCACCCGGATGTGATCGAAGCCGCTGTTTTCGCTGTTCCCCATGAGCGACTAGGCGCGGACGTCGCCGCCGCTATCGTGCTGCGCCAGGACGCAAATGTGAGCCCGCACAGTCTGCGGGACTTTGCCCGATCGCGCCTTGCCGCCTTCAAGGTCCCGGGCCTCATCCTGATTGTGCCACAGATCCCGCAAGGTGCCGGCGGGAAGATCAAGCGCAACGAACTTGCGGCCCGCTTTTCAAAGACTTGCTTGTTGCAGGACGGCGGCGAGGCAGTCGCCCCCCGCTCGGAATTGGAGCGTCAACTGGCCGGCTTTTGGAAGGACATCCTGGGCATCGATCAGATCAGCGCTGACCAGGATGTCTTCGCGCTCGGGGTGGATTCACTTGCCATGACGCAGATGATTTTGCGTGTGGAAGAGCACTTCGGCACCACGCTGTCGATCGAGGATATCTTCAGTTCGCCTACCGTTGCGGCTCTTGGACTTCGTATCGCATCATCAAAAGATGGCGGCGGCCCGGTAGCGCGCAGGCACGATCCGCTTACGGAAATCACGCACGCTGATGCAGATGGCCCGCAGCCGGTGTCCATCGTTCAGGAGCGTATGCTGCGCATCGAGCGAAAACTGCCCGGATTACCACAGTTCAACCTGCCGTTCGCTTATCGATTGCAGGGCCAACTCAGCATTCCTGCGCTTGAGCGGAGCCTTGGTGAGCTCGTGCACCGGCACGACATGCTGCGCACGGCGTTTATCTGGCAAAGTGAGGTTCCTCTCGCTCACGTCGCGCCAGAGGTCGATGTCGGATCGATCCTCGTCGTAAAGGATTATGCAGACTTGGCGCACACCGCAGACGCACAGGCCAAGAAACTTGTGCTGGCAAGGGTGAAGTTGGAAGCTGAGCAGCGCTCGTTGGAACCGATCGACCTGAACGATGCGCCATTATTCCGGGCCTATGTCTTTCGGCTCGACGCCTGCGACCACGTTTTACTTCTGGTCATGCACGACATCATCATTGATGGCTGGTCGATGGCAATCTTCATGGAAGAGCTTTTGAAGATCTATGCCAGCTCGATTGCCGGCGCAAAGGCGCAGCTGCCCGAGCCATCGTTTCAATTTTCAGACTTCGTTCGCTGGCAGCGTTTGTGGTCCAGCACCGAGGAAGCAAACAGGCAGCTGGCTTACTGGACGCGGCACCTCGACAAAGCCTCACCTCCCTTTGTGACTCCGAAAGGCAGCGTAGCAGGAGAATTGAGCTCGCGCGTTCTCCAGGAACCATTTCAAATTTCGAACAATCTGCTGACGCGGCTGAACGCCATGAGCCGTGATCGGGGCGTAACTCTGTTCATGAGTTTGCTTGCCGGCTTCAAGACCCTGCTATTGCTCCGGAGCGAACGGAACGACATTTGCGTTGCGACCTTGATGGCCAATCGCTCTCAACTCAGGACAGAACGCGTGATCGGTCCATTCGCGAATACAGCGATCATCCGCACCCAACTTGATGCTGATCTAACCTTTATTGAAGCCCTTGATCGGGTGCGCAAGGCCGTCTTGGACGCTCATGCCAGACAAGAGCTCCCGTTCGATATCATTGCCGGCCGATTAGCGGAAGCAACCGGCTTGTGCCCAGCATCACTCGTTCAGGTCTATTTCGTTCTCCAGGTCGCGTTCCGCCGAGCGCTCCAGGCGCCCGATCTGACGGTTCTGCCATTCGGCTATCAGGAAGAACGCTCAGCCATGCCGATCGACCGCGCTTGGCTGTCGATGACCATCAAGGACACGCCGCTGGGAATGAGCGGCATATGCGGACGCAAAGAAGACTTGTTCGCGCCAAACACCATTCAGAACTGGATTGCCGATTACATCACAATTTTGGCCAATGCGGCCGCGCGCCCCAACAAGCAGCTTGGCCGATTGATTGATCCTTGAAACGATCAGGTCAGTCGCACCGAGCCGGTGAAAGAAAAGTGCAACGCTTTGTGCCGATGCCCTACCACGCGCAAGGCCACCCAAAATTCGTCCGATCCGAGTATCATCCAGCTTGATTATCCACTAGAAATTGTCGACAATTCAGCCGTGTATCGGACAAGGGATTGTCAAATCTAGTTTCTGCCACTTGGAGGCGGCGATGTGTAGATTTGCAGTGGATCTCATTGACTTCGAGAAATTGACCGCGGCGCAGAAGAAAGCACTCTTAAAGGACTTGCAGAAGCGCAGGGACGCCCTGCAAGCGCAGCTGGAGGGTGTCAATGAATCGCTAAAGGGTGTCAACCAAGCGCTCAAGACCGTCCAGAAAGGATCAAAGCGCCGTTAATGCCCGGGGCCATCAGCGCCCGACAAAACTGCAGTGGTCTGCTTGCTTCATTCATGCAGGGCTCCGTGGTCGGGGCGTCGGGCAGCGCTAAAACTTTGGCTTTCCGTTACGGAAAACGTGGTGGAGCGCTTGAGGAGTGAACGCGAAACGCAACTCATTTCGAGCCCAGTGTATTAAGCCCTAGTGACGTCATGCCGACCCCTTGGGACGGCAACGTCAAGATGAATTGGCAGCAGCTTTATGCATTGACGAGCGGCGATTATCTCTCATGGATCGTTCGTGCCTCGGCATCGACAGCATACAAGTTCGGATCCGACGTTTTGTCGTTTGCGCGCCTCTCGCCAGCTGGCAGAAAGTCTCGGAACATCAGGCGACCTCGTCCGCTGATATTGACGGCGGCGCAAAGATGCCGGTCCCACAGTCCTCCATCCCGCCGCCCGTGGGAAACCTATTGTGGAAGCCCGAGAAGAGGGAAGAACAATCGCAAGCCAAACTTGCCCGAAGGATGCCGGGCCGGCAAAAGGAGGTCGAAGCCGCAAACTGCAATCATGTAAATCTTGCGATTATTGACCCGCATTTCGGACGTGCTCATCGCACCTGCGAATCTTGCAGGCGCGACATCAAAGCAGGCAAATCTATACCTACGATATTGCAGATCTCCCGCGGTCTGGTAACGCCTGACGGACAGCAATGTTCGGAGCCCGATAGACACCTCCTGCTTCCGACAATAGACTCCTAATTAAAGACCGGTCAGATCCGATCAGGGCGAGCTTTTATGGCCGCAGACCGCGTGGAACGGCGACTGAGTGCTATTTTCGTGGCCGATGTGGCTGGCTACAGCCGCCTAATGGGTGCTGATGAGGAGGGCACGCACGCCCGGCTGAACGAGCATCTGTCCGCACTCATCTACCCCGAGATTGAAAAGCATGCCGGGCGCCTCATCAGAAGCGCCGGCGATGGAATCTTGGTGGAGTTCGCGAGCGTGGTTAGCGCGATGCGATGCGCCATCGCGATACAGCGTGGCATGATCACCCGAAACACCGATGTGCGAATGGAGCAAAGGATCGAGTTCCGCATCGGCATCAATGCCGGCGACATCATGATAGATGAGGGCGACATCTTCGGGGATGGGGTAAATGTCGCGGCTCGGCTCGAGGCGCTCTGCGAGCCGGGCGGCATCTGCGTGTCGAAACGCGTACGAGAGGATACGCAAGATAAGCTTGACGTCGAATTCGAGGATCGTGGCGAGCATCAACTGAAGAACATTGCCCGGCCGGTGCGGGTCTATCGCGTGTCATTCGGCAATGCTCCGCCGCGACCACCACTTACACTTCCCGAGAAGCCCTCGGTCGCTGTCCTGGCTTTTGAGAACATGAGTCGCGACCCGGAGCAAGAGTACTTCGCGGATGGAATCTCTGAAGACATTATCACCGAATTGTCTCGCTTCTCCGACTTGTTCGTAATCGCCCGCAATTCGAGCTTTCGATACAAGGGCAAAGCGGTTGATTTACGTCAGGTGGGTCAAGAGCTCGGCGTGCGCTACGTTCTGGAGGGCAGCGTTCGTCGGGGCAATGACCGGGTTCGGATCACGGCGCAATTGATTGATGCTGCAAGTGGCGTCCATCGCTGGGCCGAGCGGTATGATCAAAAGTTACAGGATGTATTTACGATCCAGGACGACGTCGCGCGGACGATCGCCGCAATTCTGGTCGCCCATGTGAACATGGCGGAAGCCGAACGTACCTTGCTCAAGCCGCCCGCGACTTGGCAGGCCTACGATCACTACATGCGTGCAGCTGCGGCTTGGATATCCTTCCAGTCCTCCTGGCAAATGGCAGAACTGTTGCGGACGCGAGGGCATCTCGCCGATTCGCTGGCCCTCGATCCGAACTATGCACGTTGCTATGCAATGCTGGCCAGCACTCACAGGGTGGCTTGGCTCAATCCCTTGAACGATGAATATTTGAGCCCCACTATCCTTGACCTGGCTATCAAATTGGCACGCACGGCGATTGCGCACAATCCGGGCTTGCCCGAAGCCTACGCTGAATTGGGCTACAACGTCATCCGCAAGCGTGACTTCGATGCAGCAACCGCCGCCGCCGAAAGAGCGCTGGCGCTAAACCCCAATTTCGCGGACTACCGCCTTGCGCAAATATTCTACTCGGTAGGGGACCCGGCCAGAGCTATTGCCATCGCCAAGTTGCAAATGCGCCTTGATCCATTCCATCCGCATTTTGCGCCGTTGATGGCTGGCGTAGCTCACTACCACCTCAAAGAGTATAACGATGCCCAACATTGGTTGGCTGAAGCGGTCGGACGGGCTCCCAATCACCAGTATGGCCACGCATTCCTGGCCGCGACATACGCTCAGCTGGGACGAACGGAAGATGCTCGTGCAGAGGCAAGCGAGGTTCTGCGCCTGAATCCAAGATACAGTATTGGCGGCACCCAGAAGCAAGTGTCCATTCTCAAACGCGCCGAAGACTTGGAGCACCTGGTTGACGGGCTACGAAAGGCCGGCCTTCCATTATAGTCGTTGGCGAATGGGTTGCGGCAAGCAGCCGCCATCTAGCGCCGTGGTCGCTCTGTCGCTCGCAGGTCTCCAACCGAATTCATTTGAGCTCCGGCCGGCCATTGCCAAATCCGCGGCAGAATCAGCCAAACCAACCAGGCGATCGAGCTCTTCGTGCGGCACATGAGGGCGGTTCTCGGCCTGTCCAACGAGAAGCGGGCCAACCGCCAGGATGTGCATTCGATCGGCCTGATGCCAACCGTCGCTTCCGACCAGTGTCGCGGCGGTCGTGGCGGTCAGGGATATTCTGCGAGCCGAAGCCCTAGAGCGGAGCTGAACGCAGGTAGACTTAGACTTTCATTTCGCTGGATCGAAGGCTTACCTCGAGAGATCATCGACACTTGATCGTACCATCCGCCAGTGCCCGCCTTATTTGTTCTGCCCGTTCCTTGGACAGCTTTTCGGCCAAGCTGTGGTCCCTTAAAAGCGCCGGCCCCTTGCGCTCCCGATCGTAAACCATCCAGCCGGAGGTCCCCATTCGAACGAGGAACCTAGACTGTTGCGGAGGTAATTCGTGGTTCAATAATTCCTCCTTCATTGCCTGCTACGTGCAAGTCGCGCCAGTGTCCCAGGGAAAGACGATACTCGTGTCAGGAAAATACGCTCCGCGCTTTATTCCTGAACCGAGACACTAAAATTCCCAGCAACGAACGTACTGCACGGCCCGTGCCACTGGCCGAGTCATATTCGATAGCGCGTTCGTGGTATCCCTGCAGATGGGCATGCAAACGCCTCGTGAAATTGATCACCTCTCCCGAGTCTAGCCGGCCCATGCATCCGGTGGCTGTGTCCTGTAGGCCGGCAGAACTGGTCCGGTGCTGACCGGATCGGCCCGGAAGAGTTGCCCGATCAGCTAGCCGAAGATTGTCGCTGCGATCCTCAATCCAGAGCGGCAGCAGGTCCGAAAAGCCTCGCCCTTCGCTCCCGCGAGCCTTGGTCTATGACTTGTCTCGTCATCAAGTGCGCGTGAGATGTGAGGCCGTTCACACGTGATGATTGCGAGATGACTTAGGCGGGCGTAGCAGCTTCGGTCTTGGAGACCATGATGTCATTAGTCAGCAACGAAAGCTGGTCGGGAACAGCTACAGCGTCGATGCTCGGCATTCTCATTGTCGTCGCGCTTGTCTTTGCACTCGTTGGTTATTTGGAGTGGTCCTCAAATGCCAATCTGAGCGAATTCATCAGCCGGACCGAGGTCGTGGCGGCTGCCTCAACTCCGATCCTACCGCTCAATGGACCAACAGCTTGCGAGCTCGGCAGGAGGTTGCCGGCGCTCTCCGTACCTCTCGAGTGAAGCCGTCGAGAAGATCGCGCAATCAATGGCCGAGACAGTACGCCGTCGCGCTTGAAGACAGCGTGGCGGCAATGCGCGATTGGAGGTCCACGGACGCGATTAAAGGCACAGGATATTATGGAGCCATAAATTTCGGATGGGCCATCGATTCTGATGCCGTCCGCCTTTAACAGCCTCACACACTGATCGCCGCCAGCCTTTCGCCATTTTTAGCCACGTGCGATCCGAGATTGCAATTTAATGTCTTTAACCAACCAGCCCGATTGGCGGTCTCCTCCTGAGGCCGACCATGATCCGAACCTTGGGGATCGCGGCGCTCGCGCTGCCGGGAGGGATCTCTGACCAACCACAAAAAGCTCTTCCGGCTCTATCGGGAAGAGAGGTTGACGGTGCGCCGCCGCGGTGGCCGCAAGCGGGCGATCGGGATCAGGCGCCGATGCTGGTTCCGATGACGCCGAACGACCCATGCGCTCGACTTTGTGTCGGATCAGCTGACCGACGGCCGCCGCCTCCGCAATGACCGTCGTCAATGATTGTACCCGTGAGTGCCTGGCGCTGGTGGCCATACCTCGCTCTCCGGCGTCCGTGTGGCGCGGGAACTGGACCGGCTGATGATCGAGCGCGGCAAGCGCAGGATGGTGGTCAGCGACTACGGCAGCGAACTCACCAGCAGCGCAATCGTGGTATGGGCCGATCAGAGCGGTGTCGAATGGCGGCACTACGTCGCGCCGGGCAAGCCCATGTAGAACGCCTTCATCCAGAGTGATAGACGGCCCCGCGGATGCAAGGGATTTCAGCGATACCGGTCGGGTGCGTTCATGTCCGGCCTGTTAGTGCGACCGAAGCCATGGCCGCTGGCCCTGATGGAGATCGCGGATCGAGGCCTCATCAACGGGTCGCGCTTGCTGCGCTTAAAGCTCTTCGGGCTTGCTCGATCCCCCAGCTCCGCCGCAGTCCATATGCTGTCATTTGCCCTCACACCATAAGGTGGCCAATATACGCGGAATGTCAGGCCGCGAGCTTAGGCCGATAGAATTCCCCGGTGGTCATCATCGCCCCAGGCGATCCGGGCCAACTGGTTGGCAACTGCGACAGCGACGACTATGGTCGCCGTCGTTCAAGCAGAGCTTCGATCCAGCCACGTCCGACCCGTGAGCGTGCCTTCGGATACTAAACGACGTTGCGAGCTCCGATGACAAGCAGGTGCTTGAGATAGGCGTCGCCCTGCTTTGTGATGCGGCCGAGCCGATCCTTCCCGCCGGCGGAATTCTGCTTAGGCGTCAGGCCAAGCCAGGCCGCAAACTCCCGCCCTGAGCGGAACATGGTTGGATCCGAAACGGTCGCGGCGATCGCTGTGGCCGTGATCGGGCCGATACCAGGGATTGACGAGAGCAACTTCGCCATCGGGGGCGTCCACGGGAGCTCCGGGAGCTCCCGCTCGATGGCTTCGACCTGCTGGTCCAATTCCTGTAGTTGAGTGACAAACCCAGGCAGTGCCATGCGGGCATTGGCTGGTAGAGTCAGTTCCTCGTCATCTAGCAGTGCCACCAGGCCATCCACCCTTTGCCGGCCTTGCCCAACAATGATCCCGAACTCAGCAAAGGGCGTTCGAATAGCGCAAGCCGCCATGGTGCGCTGCCGAACTAGTAGACCTCTCGCACGATGAAGCATCAGGAGGCCTTGGTTCTCGATGCTCTTGATCGGAACGAACGCATGTTGGGACGGGTGACCGCCTCGCAGACCGCGGCCGCGTCAGCCGCGTCGTTCTTAGCTCCCCGTCGCACATAAGGGTTGACGTAGGCCGTTCGTTTCCGAGAGATCCATGCTTTCTCCTGGCCAGAAAGAGCGAAGCCGAAGGATCCATTTCCTCAAGTATCCTCAAGCGTTTCGTCCTCGCTGTCGGTTTGAAGGATGGTTTGCGACAGGAGCACCGCGGCCCTTTGGAGTGGAGGAATGAACCGGTCAAGCTCTGCAAAGCTGACTCGCGCCGCGGGCACCGAGACGCCAAGACAGGCTATCAGCTCCCGGTCCGGAGAAACGATAGGGACCGCGCAGCCGACGACGCCTTTCACGTATTCCTCATTGGTCTTGGCCCACCCATGATGGCGCGTCTCCTCGAGAATCTTCAGAAGCGTCTCGCAATCGATGACGGTGTTATCAGTGTACTGGGTCAGAGCGAGTGAGCGGCATAACTTTTCACGCGCCCTCTTGGGTAATCGGCTCATGTAGATCTTTCCGGTCGAGGTGCAGTGAAGTGGAGCCGCCTCGCCGGGATTGAATTGAAGCCCCTGTGGTTGCGACACGCGTACACTGTCAACGTAAGTGACGAGGTTGTCGCGCACGACGCCGATCTCGCACTGTTCGCCGATCTCGCCAGCAACTGCGCGCAGCACCGCATGGCGCCGCGCCGTGCGAAAAGCCGCGCCGATGACTCTGGCGGACAGCATCACCAGCTGATTGCCTACCACGTAGCGCTTCGATCCAAGCGCTTTCTGAAGAAGGCCGCGTTCTTCCAGATTTCCGACAAGTCGATGCGCCGTCGGAACGGGTAACGAAAGGGCGTTCGCGATCTCAATGACCGAGACGGCCTTTGTCTGATTAGCGACATGGCCAACTATGGCGAACGCTCGGTCGAGGGGGCCAGCAGTCTTTTTTTGGTCGGCCAATCGCAATCTCCTTAGCCAACCAAATTATCATTTTTCGGAACTATTGCTACTGAAATATGAAAAATGGCTTGGACGAGGCGCTGGTTTGCTCATATCATTGGCGTCGCTGGTCGTTGATCGGTTTTTGTGCAATCCGCAGGCTCGGATTGGATGGCGATCAAGCCCAGGAAATTTGGGCAGTACGGGCGACGCGTTTGAAAGGGAGTGGGAATGTCTCGTCATTACGACGTGGAAGCTGTACGCAAGGAGTTCCCTGCAGCCGAAAGGATGGTCTACCTCGACTCCGGTTTTCAGGCGCCGCTCGCCCGTCCCGTAATGGCCGCCATCGAAACCTTTCTTCGTGAAGGCTTGGAGACCGCCGGACCGAAGAGCGTGTGGCTCGATCGCGTTGAGCAAACGCGTGCCAAAGTAGCCCGTTTCCTCGGGGTGTCGGCCGACGAAATTGCCTTCACGAAGAACACATCGGAAAGCATGAACATTGCGGCGAACGCGTTGCCTCTGCGGGCCGGTGATAGCGTTTTGATGATCCATGGCGATCATCCAAACAACACCTATGCTTTCCTCAATTTGAAGAAGAAGGGCGTCCGGATTGACTTCCTTCCCATGACGGATGTCGTAAATGCCGACGCTTTCCTTCCCCACATTGACGACACGACCCGCGCGATTTCGTTGTCGCACGTTACCTTCCACGCCGGACATCGCTTCGATATCGAGAGTATCGGCGCTCTCTGCGCGGACAAGAAGCTCTACTTCGTCGTCGACGTCATGCAGGCAATTGGGGTCGTTCCGATCGATGCGAAGGCCATCAAAGCAACCTTCGTGGGCTCCGGAAGTCACAAGGGATTGCTCGTCCCTCAAGGTCTCGGACTGCTCTATTGGGACCAGACGCAGAAGGAACTGGAGCCCGCCTATCTTGCCGCTGCCAGTTTGGCGGAGATTCCCCATGACCTTATCGCTCGTCCCGACCGCTTGGCGTCGTCTCCCACCGCGCGACGCTTCGAGTTAGGTAACTTCAACCTTCCTGCAATTCATGCGCTCGGAGCCTCGCTTGACATGATCGAGCAGATCGGGGTGAAGAACATTCAGAACCATTGCTTCGATTTAGGTAATCATCTGCTCGCCCAGCTTGACGAACTCGGCGTCGGTCTCATCGGTCCGCGTCAGCGGCAACATCGATCGCCTCACATCTACGTCGTCGGTCTTCCTGCGACAGAATGGCTCAGCTACTTCGAAGAGAATAGCGTGCGCGTTTCCCCCGAGCGTGACGGCATCCGTATATCGTTCGGCATGTTCAACACGATCGACGATGTGGATCGCTTAGTGCATCTCATTCGCCGACGGCTGCCAAAAAGTCATTCAAGGCTGCGTAGGAGCAGGCATGGGAGCAGTTGGAGGAAAAGCGCTGCCTGATCCAGCCAAAGCGCGAAGATAATGGCCTCTCGCTTGCCGATACGCTGAAGGAGAGGATCGTGCATTCAGCTGACGCGGTCGATTAGCACCGGCACAACGCGCACGATGAGCGACCATGCCGAGCGTGGTCGTCGTGCGCAACCCAATCGTGAGGTTCGCGATGTTCACAGTTCTTCTTGAAAAGACCGTGGATGGCCAGCGTTACATCGACTGGCTTGTTTCGGGTCTCGGTTGGACGTTGGCGCTTGCCTTATTCGGCTGGTGCATTGCATTCGCAATCGGAGTTATCGTCGGCATAGGTCGAACTGTGCAGAACCCCTTCTTCCGGGCCTTAGCTCGATTGTACGTTGAGATCTTCCGAAACATCCCCGTTCTCGTGCAGATGTTTCTCTGGTACTTCGTCCTGCCCGAGCTTCTTCCAACGACGATGGGCGACTGGATAAAGCAGATACCTCCGCCTTGGGGATCTTTCTTTCCGGCCTTGTGGTGTCTGGGCCTCTACACCGCCGCGCGCATCGCAGAACAGGTTCGTGCAGGCATCGAAGCCTTGCCCAATGGGCAAGGCGAAGCGGCCGCCGCACTCGGTCTAAGCGGTTATCTAACCTATCGCCATATCATCTTGCCGCAGGCACTTCGCCTTATCGTGCCAAGCCTGACAAGCGAGGTGATGGGCATCTACAAGAATACGTCCGTTGCTCTGACCATCGGCTTGATGGAGCTGACCGCTCAGGCGCGCCAAATCAGCGATGCTACGTTCCAAACCTTCACAGCATTCGGTGCCGCCACACTCATCTATCTTGCTTTGGCTTTGATCGCCTACCAGACGATGATGCTCATCGACAAAGCGGTGCGCATTCCCGGTACCGCACCGGGCAGGGAAGCCGTCAGGTCAGATTTTGACGATATGAAGCTGGAAAGCCCCCTGCCTGGCAGTATGGAGGTCGTGAAATGAGCAGCCTCGATTTCTCGATCATCATGCAGGCATGGCCTTATCTATGGTCAGGATTGCTGTTCTCGCTTTCCTTGACGGCAGCCGCCTTCGTGGTTGGGATGTGTCTTGGAACGCTCTTCGCCCTCGTGCAGCACTTTAAGCTCCGCATTCTGAGCCAGCTCGTCCGTAGCTATGTCGCCCTGATGCGATCGATTCCGCTCATTCTAGTCCTGTTTTGGTTCTTCTTCTTGGTGCCCATCGTTCTGGGGCACCTGTCAGGCAACGGTCGCCCGGTTCCAGTCGGTGCCACCTATACAGCGTTCATCACGTTCGGCCTGTTCGAAGCCGCCTACTATTCGGAAATCATCCGTGTCGGATTGCGCGCAGTGAACAAAGGACAATTCGAGGCTTGCCAGGCGCTCGCCCTGTCGACATTCGATACGTACCGTCATGTCGTCCTTCCGCAGGTGTTTCGGGTCGCAAGCCCGATCGTACTGAGTCAGACCATTATCCTGTTTCAGGATACGTCTCTTGTTTACGTTCTATCGCTCACTGATCTCCTTGGTGCGGCTTCGAAGCTTGCACAGCTCAATGGTCGTCTCGTCGAGATGTACCTCGCAGTGGCCGTTGTTTATCTCATCATAAGCTGCGCCGCGTCCCAATTCGTCGCCTCGCTCCGAAAGAAGTACGCGATCGCGGGCGCCCGCCGCTAATCAATCATAATCCGATGGCCCGTCATTCCCTGAGGCTACAACCTGGAGATCAGCATGCAGCAAGAGCGCACAGTTAGCCCAGCTGACCCGTTCCCGATGGTTGTCGTCGAGCACCTCGTCAAGCGGTTCGGCAGCTTCAATGCCCTGAGCGACCTCAACCTCAAAGTCGCAAAAGGAGAAAAGATTGTACTCTGCGGACCATCGGGTTCCGGGAAATCGACTCTCATCCGCTGCATCAATCATATCGAAAAGCACGATTCCGGACGTATAGTCGTCGATGGGATCGAACTGACAGGCCGGATTTGCGACATCAACAACGTTCGCTCTGAAGTCGGCATGGTCTTTCAGAGCTTTAACCTGTTTCCGCATCTCTCAGTGCTCGAAAATTGCATGCTGGCTCCGATGAAGGTCAGGGGCCTTGCTCAGCCTGAGGCGCATGAACGGTCGATGGCGCTGTTGAGGAAAGTCAGGATCCATGATCAGGCTAACAAATATCCCGCGCAGTTGTCGGGCGGCCAGCAGCAACGTGTCGCGATAGCCCGTGCCCTGTGCATGCAGCCCAAGATCATGCTCTTCGACGAGCCGACCTCTGCCCTCGATCCGGAAATGGTGAAGGAGGTGCTCGAAACCATAATTGAGCTCGCGCAGGATGGGATGACGATGGTCTGCGTCACGCACGAAATGGGTTTTGCGCGCGAAGTTGCGGATCGAGTGGTCTTCATGGATCGCGGCTCAATCGTGGAAGAGGGCGATCCGAATACCTTCTTTCGCGCGCCGAACACGGAACGTGCGAAGGCGTTCCTCAGTCAGATCATTCACTAGGCGAGTCTCATCGAACAAAGGAATTTCCATGTCCAGAGTGTTTGCACTGCGTTCCGCGACTGCGATCATCGTGCTTTCCGTCTCCGCGGCCCAGGCGGGGCCAACGCTCGACAGCATCAAGTCGAAAAAGGCGATCACCATTGGCTATCGCGAAGCGTCGATCCCCTTTTCCTACCTCGGCGGGGACCAGAAGCCCGTCGGTTTTTCCCTGGATCTGTGTGCGCACGTCGTCGATCGACTGAAGGCCGATCTCGGCACACCAGACCTTCAGATCAAGCTCACGCCGGTCAATTCGTCCAACCGTATCCCGCTTATCCAGAACGGCACAATCGATATTGAGTGCGGCGGCACGGCCAGTAGCAAGCAGCGTTTGGAACAGGTCTCATTCAGTGTTGCAACCTTCGCCAGCCAAACGGCTTGGCTCGCAAAGGTGTCGAGCGGGCTCAAGACGCCTAAAGATCTGAAAGGGAAGACCGTCGTTGTAACTCAGGGGTCCGATGCTCTCGGCATTGCCAAAGGCATTTCGCAGGATGACGGTCTCAACCTTACTATCGCGCAAGCCAAAGACCATGCCGAATCATTGCTATTACTGACCACCGGCCGTGCGGCGGCATGGGTGGAGGCCGACATTCTATTGGCCGGTATGAAGGCGGATTATTCGAACCCCGCTGACCTCGCCTTTCTAAAAGCCAACTACGGTACGATCTATTATTATGGTCTGATGTTCTCGAAAGATGATCCCGACTTTAAGAAGGTGGTCGACGACGTTCTCTCTAAGCTCATGGCTTCCGGCGAGTTCACGAAGATCTACGACAAATGGTTCATGGCTACGATCCCGCCAAAGAACATCAATCTCAACTTCCCCATGACCGACGCTCTCAAAGAGCGCGTTGCTCATCCTAGTGACGTCGTAAATAATTGATCTGACCAGCCGCGACCCTGAGGGCGCCGCCGGCCGACATCAGACGTACAGCGTGGTCTAACGCGAGCGACGATCGCGAATGCGAACCCAAGCGACTGTCTTTACCTAAAAGGAGGCCAAGATGAGTAGAGCTGCGATTGGCTGGGAGACAATGACGGACTCCGATCGACAAGTCGCACAATGGGTCGAGGAGACGCCGTTTGTCGATACCCACGAACATCTGATCGAGGAAAGCCAGCGCCTTTCCGGAGCAATCCATCCACGAACATTGCCATGCAACGACTGGGCCTATCTATTCAGATCCTATGCTGCCGAGGATCTGGTAGTTGCAGGGCTGCCAGCGACCGACCTACGAGCGTTTCTGGGGCCGGACCTTACGAGCCAGGAAAAATATCGGTTGATCGCGCCCTATTGGGAACGTATCCGCCACACCGGCTACGCCCAGGCGCTGCGCCATACGTTTCGTGGCATTTACGGTGAAGAGGACCTGACCGCCGAAAGCCTGCCCCGCATCGCCGAGAAATACCGTGAAACTGTTCAGCCAGGTTTTTACGCACGGATTCTGGAGCTGGCAAACATCAAAGGCTGTCACGTCAATTCGCTCCAGCGCATCTTTATGGAGACCGAGCAGCCAGGGCTGCTCGACCACGACATAAGCATTCTTCAATTGTGCCGGTGTAGTGCTGCTGACTTTGCGTGGGTGGAAGCCGAAACGGGCAGACGCCCGACCACGCTCGATGAATGGCTCGAGGTTATTGACTTTTATTTTGCAACATACGGCGCCAAAGCCGTGGCTGTAAAATCGCAAATTGCCTATTCGCGTGCTCTCGATTTCGAGCCGGTCACCAAAGCGCATGCCGCAAGACTATTCCCCCACCATGCCGACAGAATAGGCGCTTTGCACGCCCTGGGTCCTGAGGACCTCAAGGCGCTGCAAGACTATCTGTTCCGCTATTGCGTCGGCAAGGCTGGCGAGTACGGCTTGCCCGTCAAACTGCATACCGGCGTTTTGGCTGGCTACGGCGTGATGCAACTCGCCCGTACTCGCAGCAATGCCGCTGACGTCTGCCGTCTGCTGCAGGACTTTCCCGAAACCCGATTCGTGCTCATGCATATTGGCTACCCATATGAGCACGAGTTTATTGCATTGGCCAAACATTATCCTAACGCGGCGATTGACATGTGCTGGGCATGGATCATCAATCCGGTGGCGGGCGTTCGCTTCTTGAAGGAGTTTTTGATGGCGGTTCCGTCCAACAAGATCTTCACCTTCGGCGGCGACTATGTCGCTGTCGAGCCAATTTATGGCCATGCGTGCGTTGCGCGCCGTGGAATCGCACGAGCTCTCTCGCAATTGGTCGCCGAAGGCTGGATCGCGCTCGAGGACGCCCGCGGCCTCATTGACCGGATCATGCGCGGCAACGCGCTTCAGTTCTTTCAGGATGCGCATAGGGAGGATACGACGCAGCGGTGAGCGGCGGACAACCGCTCTTGAAAGTTCGTGGACGTCCCCGACCGTCAATGATGCGACGGTGGTGGGCGCGCCCAGCGCATCGAGTATGATTAAGCGGCCAGAGCCGCTTTCCCGTGATTGGCGCCTTGATGCACGGACAGTCAGGTAAGCAAAGAAGGCGGAGTCGACACCCATCGATCATGAGCGGCGACCCCTTGAAGCCCTGCCGGTCAAGCGCCGCGACCAGCTAATTGATGGCGAGTCCGTCAACCTCGAAACTTGGTCTGCCCGCTCCATCCTGACGAACTAAGAGCGGCAGTGCTCGAAGCTTTCGCAGCCCACTTCACGAACGGCATCGGCAGCAAGGGGAGTCCTGCATTTACATAGGAAGCAATTCGAGTTGGAGCGGAAATGCGGCCGGAATAGCTACGAGCGCCCACAAGCCGGCGCCTTATGATGAAGATTGCACGCCCGCAGCCAGTAGTTGCACGCGATTGACCCGTAAAGGGTGCGCGGAAAATCATCTATGTCCTCGTGCCATTGGACGCTTCTCTTCGCCCACGCATTGGATTTGGCGGTGAAGTTCACCTCAGGGCTGGAGCTGTTGTGAAATGCAATATGATCGGATAGGCGGTCGCATCCTCGAAATAGTGCAAAAGAACAATCGTCTGACGTCCGAGGTGATCGGCGAAACAGCGGGTATTCCGCAACCGCGTGTCAACGCCGATTGAAGAGGCTGCGCTCGGATGGCCGTCATCGAGGCCGATATCTCGATCGTTTCGCCGAAGGCCGTTGGAAGACCCGTCCAAATGCTTGTACTGGTGACAATCGAGCGGGGCCGTTTTGATATCATTGATAGGTTTAAGAAGGCGTCAAATCGGCCAGCTGAAGTCGTCAATGGCTTTTACGTCACCGGTGATGCTGACTTTATTCTATACGCTACCGCCGCCACGAAACCGGCGCCATGCTGGTCACATCGAACCGCAGCGTTGCCGAATGAGGCACCGTGTTCGCTGATCCGAGGTTGCTGTCGACTCTGGAGCTGCTCTTGCACCACAGCGACGTGATCAATATCCGCTGCAAACGGCTGCTGGCTGTGCGCCAAGCGAAAGAGCGGCCTCATTGGGGCCGGCCACTGATGGCAGTCCGCTGGCTCTGCCTCCCTCCGTCGCGTCAGCGGCGTGGCATTTCCAGAACCAAACAATTCGGAGAACGTCTTGCCAACTTGTGGCGGAAGAGGGAGAACAGCGCCTGCTACCAAATGATCCGCGGAGCCGAACTCACGCAGCGCGAGATAGCTCAGAAACTCGGCCGCACCGCTACCGCTGTTGGCTCGTGTTTTCTTGGCACGTCAGCGAATGCTCAGAAATCCACTTTGTCGCGTCATGCTCCGTGACAAACCCCTTGATGACTTCGGTTTCGCCGTCGGCCCACAGAATATCGATCCTCCAGCCGGAGCCGGGGTTTTTACAAGCCATGAAAGCTGGTCGTTGCTCGATCATTGCGTGACTATGCGCCGAGGGGGGCCAGGTTCAATCAGTAATCCTGCCTTACTTCGCTCTTTTTGGGCTTTCCCGGGCCTGTCGGCGCCGCTTTCCTGCTCGGCTGCTCTTCAAACAGCTGGCGGATCCGATTGATCCCCTTCATCGGCGGCAGCAAGAATATCCGCAGCGCTGAGCGAGGAGGCGCGCCTCTAGCTGTCCGATCGCAGGCTTGTCGCATGCATGCACTACGTGGCCTTTTGGGACCGCACTCGACCTGCCTCGGGGCGTCATCCCTCGATAATTAGGTGGCCGAGGAACGCATTGCAGGCACGTTCAGCTTCAGCGAATGCTCCGAAGGGCGATCCGGGAACCTGAGCCGCGGGCTTATTCAGAAAGTCTGGGCGATATGACGCAACAAAGCCCGGTTCTCCACGCAAGCCAGGTCCGCTTCGGCTCTCGTTGCTGATAACGAAATGGGTTCATTTCCGGTTCCGCGGTATCGCACCTTCTGTGAATTCCTCGGATCTTGACGAGGGGTCGCTTACGGCTGGCGAGCTCACCTTAAACTGGCGGCACCGTCGGCAGATTGCTGATTGCATCGCTGGCGCATTCGCCTTGGCTTTCGCCGCACTGCCACTGGAAGGGGCGATGACCAGCCGGCGGATTGCTCCGGCGCGGCCGAGCAAGTCGGCTTGGTTGCGCGCGCCGATAGTCGAGATTTTGTGGTGCATCATGGACCATGCGCGCTGTAACAGCCTCGCTCTCTATAGGCGGATGCGCGCCCCAATTTTTACGCCATGTGTTCTCGAGGGCATGAATTTTGATGTCATTGAAAAGACAAGCCGAGCAACTGCTTAGGACACTGGCTCGGCTCTAACCCGGACCATTAGGACGCTGATCGAAATCGCCAGGTCTAAGTCCAACGACAGGCATACCCCGGCAGCACTTCTCCGACTTGGTGGCGCGGTAGCCCGTTACTTCTTCTGCGGCTGGCGCATCTTCAATCTTCGCACCGTGGCCGGCTGCATCAGCTGCGTGCGGCGCAGCTGATGTGAGAGACCGATCTGATCGGAGACGAAAAAAGCGTGTCCGAGCGCCACGGAAATTTCCTACACTGCCTATGATCCCAGCAGAGGACGCCAAGCTTTGAGGTGCTGCGGCATGTATCCTCTTAGCGCTCGAGCGTCGCGCCAGTATCGGTGAGCGGTAAAAGGCTCGTTAGTGCGCGCCAAAGTCGCTCGTGGGGCACCCAATGGCCGAACCGGGCTGCCTCAAACGGCTAGTGCATCAAGCACCCACTGCTTCTCGAGCGGGGTAAGCCGATCGCGGCTGCTGCGCGCCTCCTGGATCAATCGCCGACGCAAACTGTCGATCGTATCGTTGCGCGCAAGGAAGCGCTCCGATATCTGTACCGGTACTCCCTGTTCGTCGAGGTTCTTGAGGACTTCCATTCGAAACCAGCGAGGCATCTCGGCAACAAACAGGCCGTAATTGGTTTTCGGCTGAATACGCTTGGCAAAGAGCTCAATCACCGAGAACAGTTGCGGCAACCCGTATTCGCAGGAGCGGAGAAAACGGAAAACGTTGTCCTGGCCGCGCGGGGCGCCACGATATGAGCTGCTGTGCCAGCGAAAGAACCCCCGCAACGTCCCGTGAGTACGCAAGTTTGTCAAATAGACAGCGAGCTGTGCCGCACTGCGAACACCAAATTCGTTCGCGTTCCGAACGCCGCAAATGATTCGACATACGGCGAGAATGTCATCGTATTTTGGTGATCCGCTCCAGTGCACGCGGGCCCCTTGACGCGACGCAATCTGGGTTTGCTGTTTGAGGGCTGCCGCATCTTCGAGGCCGACGGATGACGCAAGACGGAGCTCATCAGACGACAGTCCCATCGTGCGGGCGAGTTCCGCGACACGGTCGCTTATGGCAGGGGAGCTGTCCTCGTCGGAGATGTGAACGACGAGTTCGTCAGGTGCCTGGTCAAGATCGCCGAAGAGCGGGGGTTCAACCTCGATGGCTTCCTGGTCCGGTGGCGCGTGGAAAAGATACACGGCGCCGACGTGATGCTGACCGAGCCTGCCGGCGCGGCCGCGAATGTTCGAGAAGGTAAAAAAGTCGTAGTCCTTTCGGGCGATTTGCTTGTCGTAGATGAGCACGGACTTCGCCGCTGTATTCACTCCCTCGATCAGTGTCGAGGTGCAGATCAGGATCGGTAACTCGCCGCGGTTGAACATTCGAACGAATTGAGAGGCCAATGACCGCGGTATACGTCCATGGTGCACGGCTACGCCGGCGGCAACAGCTTCGCTCAGCTCCCAGCCCTCGCCAAAATTGTCGTCGATCCATGCCGACATGTCGCCAAGCTTTGCGAAACTGCTCTCTTGCGTGAGCGTGGTCGCAAGCTGATTTGCGCGGTCGGGCGAGGAAATGAAGACAAG
Organism: Bradyrhizobium sp. USDA 4538; assembly: GCF_024171045.1. Classification (NCBI taxonomy): domain Bacteria; kingdom Pseudomonadati; phylum Pseudomonadota; class Alphaproteobacteria; order Hyphomicrobiales; family Nitrobacteraceae; genus Bradyrhizobium; species Bradyrhizobium sp. USDA 4538. Next base: position 1,842,416 of record NZ_JALJZE010000001.1, on the reverse strand, counting down.
CGATGGCCAATTGCTTGAGCTCTTGAGCTCCGCTGTCAAGCGCTCTTCCTTGTTCTTGATCCGGGTCAGATCGAACGTATCGACCGCGACCGTTGAGAAGCGCGTATGGAGGAACTCGAACTTCCAGCGGTTATCTGCCGAGTAGCGAACCGTCTCGATGTTGGGGCCGAGAAAGAAGAACTGCTTGGAGCGTCGCAAGAGTTGATAAACCGCTGCGTTCAATGTCGAGCTGCGGTCGTCCTGGCGGGTCGGGTCGAGCTTGTAGAACTCGTCCACGACTGCCAGATCGATTGTGCCCAAATCCTTGCGGTTGATCAGACGTTCCTGCGTGCCGAGGAAAATTACGCTTCCATCGGCAGGAGCCTCTTGCGAGTGATACATGATCAATGCGAACTTGCCGCCAAATCGTCGCTCTATTCTTCGGCGGAATTCGTCAAGCAGGGCGATGGTCGGGAGAACGATGGCGACCCGCTTATAGCGGCCGGTGGCGAGAAGAGCGTCAATCAACAGGCTCTTTCCAAAGCTCGTCGGCGCACTCAAGACGAGGTTGTTACCCGATAGAAGCGTGTTTAATGCCGCTATCTGTTCTCTATGGAACGTGATTCCATCCAGTTCATCGGAAGTGACTGCGTCCGCAACTGCCGCATCGCGGTAGTCCGCGGCGTCCTTGTCGATGTAGTTCCATAGTCCCACGGCGCGGGCCAAGGCGCTGAAGACCTCGCGGTAGGAAGCCAGCTCCGGCCTTGTTTCCAGGAGGTTCGCAAGGCGAGGGACCACGGTGAGAACACCGGGATCGTCGACATCAAGTGTTTGAATGTCCCGAGCGGTTTCCTGAAGGATGGAAAATACACGCTCCTTGAGCGCAGAACCGTGAAGGCCCTCGATCTCGTGCCACTGCTGTGGGGTAACTGTCATTGCAGCCCCTTCAACTTGTCATCGAATGCGGTGACAAAGCCATCCTTGTCGGCTAGCGGCACGTACAGCAGAACCATGCGTATGCTTTTGGTCAGCCCGGACCTGGCAAGTCGCGCGCTAATCGCCTCGAATTCCTTTTCGAGCGCGGCCTTATAGGCGTCGGTGATTTGCGTTGCACCGGCGCATGCCTTGCTGTTGGAGAGAATGCCGATGACGAACACTCCGCACGAAATGAATTTGTCGAGGCTCGTTTGAGGCTCGAAGAGCTCCATCAACTCATCGTACCGCGGCGTGGTTTTTGGTATTTGAGGCCCGAGAAGAAGCTTTTGCTCCTTCAGAAATCCTTGCTCCAGATGTTCCGTCACCGACTTCAGAGCCTCGGTGATGGCGTCCATGGTGTCCAAATATAGCTTTGACTCGCCGAGCCAAAGTTCAACCCCGCCGGCTTGAGGAAAGCGGGCGTGCACCATGTCGAATGCCTTCACCACGTCATTCGAGGCGCTCTTGTAAAAAACGCGGTTCGAAATTGGCGTGGTATTAAAATACTCACGGCAAATCGCGTGAAGCGCGATTTCGCCGGCTTCACCGCGCCTTGCGTACTTTTCGCTTGTGTAGACCCGAACAGCCGCCTGCTTCAGCTTCACATACATATTGGCATGCGTGATCGCGAGCTCATCTTCAGGCAAGGCATATTCGGGAAGCCACTCGAGCAGATGCTCCGCGAATGGAGTGCAGCGCCAGGCCTTCAGCTCGAAACCCGCACAACAGATGGCGTCGACGGGATTTGCGCCATCAAGAAAATAAAGCCTTTCGAGAAAGCGCTTGGGTTTAAAATTATATGCAGTCAAACCAAGGCACCCTTGCCCAGCAATCAAATATGTTCAAAAAGGTTGTGCGGATCTAACGGTCGCGTGCTGGGCGTGCCCCGCGACTTACGGCCTAGGGACGAGTAGAGATGTACGATGTCATAGGGCAGGTTTGCTTCGTTCTTCTATATAGTTGCGCAGCTTTTCGGCGTTCTGCCAGATGGTTCGTGATCCAGGTTCTTTTCGCTAAACTTATTCGCCCAGCCGACTCAGCCTGCGTGCGAATATCTGCGCTGCCTGCTGCCGCTCCGCAACGGCGCGGTGACGCTGAACGCGGCCCGACGGTTTAGACTAGGCAGTCGCGAACCCTACTGCGTTGGCTCAATCGAGCAGCCACAATTGCACGGATACGAGCCGATGGCCGAGCCACTCCAGCGGAGATCGATTGTGCCGAGACCCTTCAAGCCTCGATCCTCAGTACGACGATCGTCCTGTACTGGCTTCGGAAAGCCGATCAGCCATCCGGCCTTCTGCAATTTTGCGATGGACGGTGCTAGCGGATGCTTATAGCTGTTCTTGTTTCCAAAAGACATTGCAGCGCGGGCCGTCGATAGGTTTGGCTTTGCGGGCGCCTTGCCCGGAGCCCGTCCGCCATGGTGGGATACGACCAATGACGTGATCGACCGCACTGAGCGCTTCAAGGACGGGATGTCGGAGTATCCGGCGTCACCGGGCAGCAAGATTGGATCGTCCTGGTGGTTTGGCCCATTGACCCATACGGCGATCCCGGAACGATTGAAGTTCCCTGTCGATCCCGTGCAGCGCTCGAGCTCGATCGCTCCCTTCTTCAGAATGCCTTTTCCATTCCAGATCAACAGGTTTCCATTTTGAGCAATGCTGCTCGCCATAGCGGATTGCGGGCCGGGTCCTATCCTCTGAAAAGGGGCGATCCAGGTTCTGTTGAGCGCTGTCGTAAACTTGTTGGCGGCATGAAAGTGATCGTAGTGCCAATGAGTAAGCACCACCACGTTCGTCCTTAAGACATATCCCGGTCATTGCAGCCGGCCATGTGCCGGTGTCCGCCAGAACGCCCGCTCCAAGATCAATATAAGCCAATACCTTCTTCGATTTCGTAACCAGCGCGTTGGCTGCGCCTTGTCCAACATCCAAAACGAAAACTCTCTCGACACTGTCGGCCGGCAGAGCTTCTCGGAGTTCATCGCCTGATTTTGCGTAGGGCGATAAGTCGGTTACTCTCTTCAAGCTGCTTAGAACATGCGGTGTGATACCCGCTTGAGAGAAGCGCACACGCACGGCTGGTCCGTTTATGTTTCCGTATAGATTAGCTGGGCCATGTTCGTCTTCGAATATTTGAAGCTCTAACCACGTCGGAAGCCTGCCCGACCAAAAGTCGAGCCATTCCAGGGCCGCGAGATCTTCGCCGAGCCGTGAGTTGATCTCGATCGCGTAAACCGGGGCCCCCATGGAGAGCGAAAGCCAACGGCCACTGGTCAGAGGTCCCAGAGATGAGGCGTTCTCACCGTCGAACCAGTCGGCGTCGACTGCATCAAACAGCGCATACTCTGACCGATTCCATTCGATCAGTCGCGCGTAGACTCTGCCGGGAACCTTAAAAGCACATTCAGGCAGGAAGAAGTGGTTCAGTCTCATGGGGGATGCCGGCTCGCTAGTTAAACTCGTAATCAATGAATAATTCGCCCGTGGCCGGGATCTTGAATTGATCCGGGAGCTCGCCAGCCGTCTTCTCAGCCTTCGTCCCTTGCGTGGCCACTTGATCGCTCCTTGCCAGTTGACCTTCCATTCGCCCGCGCAGAGCGTCCAGCAAGGGCTCTCGAGGAACCTGGTTGTATGCGTGGATCTGAGTGGAGCACATCCCAACGCAGCCGAGCCTCATAGCTGCTACCGCATCCTTGGGCGTCGCATTTGCACTGCCATGATGACCTACCTTGTAGAAGTCGATCTTCCCCAGGATCGACTGGGCATTTTTGGTCAGCTCGGTATGGCCCGGGGTTCCATACGCCCCGCCGTACAGAAAGTTTTCCCAGTTGCCCCACTGGGCGTCACCGGCAAACAGCAAATGCCTTCCTCGAAAGCTGAACAGGACAACGAGGCTTTGGTTGTTCAAGGTGTTATCCGCCGCCTTGGCGCGAGCCGCTAAGACGTCGGGCTGCGCGCCGTCGATCAAGCGGATTATCGTCTGATCGTCATAAATTCTGAAAGCGTCATTGGGATAGCCGTTCTTGTCGGTGCAAAATGCCTTGGGAAACGGTCGCACCACTTCGTCATCTGTCTCGATCTCGTCAGACAAATACTGCTGGTTCACCTTGGTCATTTGCGAGATGAGCTTGGGATCAATCGGCGGACCGAGGATCTGGGCGGATAGACCGGCATCAGTGAGACTCTTGGGCAAGATAGGCTGGTCGCCGGCCTTGTAGTAATCATGGTCCGCCTCGTTCTTGAAGCCTCTGTGAAGGACGTCCAAGGCCTTTTGATTTTTTGACCCACCGCCGGCGGCTGCCATCCCTCCGGTGATATTGTCGACCATATCCTTGAGCATCGGCGAATCACTGCCGCCTCGCGCGGCGAATCTCGCCGAAAGATTATCCGCCATCGCAGTGAGGCTCGCCTGAAAGGCCATCGCTTTGTCGTTCTTTGGATCCTCGAACCAAGGCATCCAAACACGCTCGACCGTGAAGCCGCTGAAGATGTCGCTACAGCTCGCAAAGCCCGATATGTGGTCGGCATGTCGATGCGTCATGATGACGAGCGCGAGCTTAGAGCCGCAATCGTTAGCCATCTGCTGCACCGCATCCCGGATGCTCCCGAGGTCCTGCGCGTGAACGCCGCAGTCTATCAGAACATGCTCGCTCGCCCCGCCGGCCACCGGCACAGTCAAGAGAAAGAAATCGCCAAAACCAACTCGAAACATTCGTACCCGTAGCCCTCGGGCGCTCTCGTTTGAAGAAGGATCGGTCGAAGGCGAGCTCGTGTCCTTCCCGCGCGGAGGCATCTTCGCGGCCTTGCCGCCCTTCCTGGCAGGTGCCTTTGCCGTCTTGTTCCGAACTTTGGGGGCGGATTTTTTCTTGGGTGCCATGATTAAGCTCCGGCGTGCAGTAAGCCGAAATCAAGCTGGAAGCGTGCGTCGTCTCCTGCTTCGCCGACCTCGCCACTTTCAATCTTGGGGCTGATCGCGCGGCCGCTCGAGGCATAGTATGTCCGCACGCGATCCTCGCGCTCAGCGCTGTGAAGCTTTGCAATCACAAACCGTATTCTCGGCGGCGGCCTCTTGTCCGCTTGCGGCGGGTCCTGAGAGATCAGCAGCGTCACGCCGTTCCGCATTGGAAAAGTACCTGAGCCAGCATCACCGAACGGCGTTCGCACGGTTTGGACCAATTCAGCCACCATATCCACAAACAGCCGACCGTCTTCGCCCATGTGAAACATGGGATGAAACGAAAGTGCCTGGATTTTGCCGAGATTCTTATCAAACCCGAGCAGGTCACCGTACTTCTGCGCGTAGGCGCGCAGAACGTCCCCGTTATTGTCCTTCTCGGACTTGGTCAATCCGTTCGGATCGCCGAATTGAAGTCCGTCGACGGTCGGGAGCGCATCGCGCCGGACTTTCGGCCAGAACAGGGATTCTTCAGAGAATGAAGCCGCTCCGTCTGCAATGATTCCGCGCAGGCGGAATGCCTGCATCAGCGCGTCGCGAACACCGTCCGGATCGTTTGGATGCAGATCAAGGTCCGCAGTCAGGACGGCGCGCAAAAAATCTCCAAAGGTGATGTCGACCGGCGGGCAGTAGTCAAGCGCTCGTGCACAAATGACGAAAAACTGCTCTGCCGTATGACTTGCTTCCGCTGCCAGGCGTTCGGCGAGCGGCGCGGGCAGATCGTCATGGTCGAGATTGCCGCCACCAGCGCGATGAATCCGAAACAGATCCGCTGTTCTGCGGATATAGATGGTGAAGTACGCATCGAACACCGCAGCGACCAGGATCGACCCGCGATCGTGAGGTTCCGTCTTGACGTTAATGTCGTTTGAATTGGGCGGTGTGCCGAGCGCGCTGCGGAGCGCGCCGCGCAAACCGACTGCCTCTCCAAACTGGGTCGCGAGGGCGACGAGGGGATTGGCTTTTCCAATCTGCGCCTGAATGTCCGCTCCAGTCGATCCGGCCGAAATTGCCAGCTCTGGTTTGAGGTGCGAGTCGAACAATCGGCCGCCGGTTTTTTCCAAGGTGTCAAGCAGGAACTCCTTGTGTGAGAAGTGCGAGAACAACGCGGCAAGATCTGCGAATGCCTCGTGAAATGCCGGAACGTCGATATTGGTTGGTTCGGTAAAGAAGCTGCGTATGCCGTCCACGATCGCATGCGTCGTCTCGTGCGCGATAATGTCATGCGACAGGCACGTGAAGACGGTCTGCCCGGGAAGATTGCTTCCCGGATTGCTGCGGCTGGCTCTGAAATACCCGAAGAGGATTCCGTGTGCCTCGGGACTATAAAACGCATTCGCCTGGCACATGGCGTGAGGAAATAGATTGAGGCAGCGAGACGCACCGCGCGGAACTGGATCGGCGCTCGCCGAGCGCTTTGTGCCTCGCCAATGAATCCGACGTCCCAGCGCGAACTCGAACCGCTGCAGCGTTTCGCTCGCCACCGCATAGACCATCTGCTGGTGAAAGCGAGGATCTGCCTCGCTTGGTGCGAGGCCCCCGCGGATCAGGAGCCTCGGATCGTTTAGATCGACCGGCTGGTAAAATGTCTTGTTTGCCCCGTCGTAGTCGATCACGGCAAATCGTTCGCCGATCGGACCTGGTTGAACCGCTTCATAGCGCACCGAGGCGGTCATGTAGTTTCCGACAAGCCGGCCTGCGCTGGGGTCAAATGCGTAGACGTTTAGCGGGCGTTCGCTCGGTGTCGGTATCTCCGATGACGTATAGATGTCGGGAGGCGACGAAGCTTGCGGTTGCTTCCCGCTATCGCCCTGATCGCGAACTTCCTCGCAAACAATAGTCGGACGTCTCATCATGTTGCCTCACAATGAGCGAGACTAAGCGGCATTGCGCTGGGTGCGCGCTGCCGCTATCTCGCTGATCCTCAGTATTCGTCGGGAAACGGAAAGCCCGTGGGATCAGTAATCTTTATGTCAAGCGTCGTCTGCAATCCGGGAGGGATATGCTTGCGCAGTGCGGCGTCGCAGATCGCGTAGCCCCAATTCATGAGCTGATTTTGAAGTTTGATCGGCATCCGTTCCAAACGGGTGGCGACTGCAGCCAAAGCAGCGGACTGTCTGGTCGCACATTTCAGTGGGTCGGTCGCGAGCTGGTAATCTGAAAATGAGGTGCGAATTCCCCAGAACGCGCCGGTGTGGTCACCGCGCTTGTAAGCGTCGATCAGGTGTCGCTTGCGAAGACTGCGGACCTGGTTATCGATCGTGTCGAGGATACGCATGGAGTGGCGTACCCAATCGTGATGCGGATCCTCTTCGGGCGCAATCTTTTGGCCGGCATCACTCACCAGCAGCGTCTTGAAGCGTTTGGTCGTTTCCAAGCCGAGATTGTCATAGACCCCGCCATCGCTGAGTACGGCCTGCGTCGTGAACGGAGGACGGTTGAGCTGACTACCGGGCGGCGCTTCTACCTTTTGGCCGATAGGCAGGACCATGGGGGAGAGGATGGGCGGAAAGGCGGATGATGCTGCAACCGCAGTGCAAAGCGATACGTCTGGATCCTTGACCAGGCCGACGAGATAATCGCCCATGTACGGCCTTGAAAAGCGCCAGAGTGCCGAGCTTTGGACGTTGGTCGCATTGATCACAAAGCGGGGAGCCTTGTTTTGCGAATCATCGGGAAGGTCCTTTAGCCTTGCACCCTTGAATAGTACGTCGTCATACGACTGGGCGACCTTTTCGCTGATCGAAAGTGAAGAGAAAATCCCACCGATGACAGCGCCGGCGTCGACTGTGGTGTCTGCCATTGCGCGAATTCGGTCAACGAGCAGACCGAACTTTACTGTTTTTCCGTTGCTAAACTGAAGTTCCTCCCAGAGCAGGCCCAGCACACCTGCAGTGATGGACCCGCCCGAGACACTAGATATCCTCTTCAACTTTCCCAACAGGCCGATCTCGTTGAGCCGATAAAGGGCTCCAACATGGAAGACCATGGCACGATATCCGCCGCCTGAAAGCGACAGGGCGACCCCATCTTCGATGGCTATAGATTGCTTATGCGGATCAATAAGTTCTTCTTCCATTTGAGGTCCCAGCTGCTGGCGTTCTCACAAGGTCAAATCGCAAATCGAGCGGTCACGTCCAACCGCTGGTTTGATCTCGTTCAGCAGATCTAAGCCGTGGGGAGCCTTGCACGGGGAGTGATTGACTGAATAAGCCAGAAAGACTGAGGAATGGACGTGACATCTGAATGGTTCACTGAAAACGTGTGACGCAAAGGCTCAAGCGCGGCCAAAATATCCGTGGCCCCGGCGCTGTTGAAATATGACTCGATCAATTATGTCGGCGTATGAAACCGCTTATGCAGCGTCGCTGCGTAAGATTCAACCACAACGATAGTATTGCATGAGTTGCTCGAGGATTCCAATCAATACGTGTGAAAAAATGCAGATAAGCTGCGTCCGCCTTCGGCTACTTTCGGTAGGACCTGCAAAGCGTGGAGGGGGCCGGGTTTGTGGTAATCGACTGGACTGGCTGAACAGAGCGCATCGGCAGGCTCACGGGGGCGTCAGTGCCTTAGCAGCTCAGCGTGCGTTTGCGTTTCAAGGCATGTGCGTCAAATTGCGCAGAGGAAGACGATTGTCTTCGTGGATCGTAGAGCTTGGCGAATGCGAGGAAGTGAGCGGTTCGCGCTGAAGACAATTCCGGGAAGAACGGTAGAGCGGGACCTTTTAGGACGTCGCTTGTTTGGCTCTTTCTTATTCGAGACGAAGCTCGCCTTTGGCCAGATTGGCCGGCCGCTTCTCGAGGTTCTCATCGCAGATACCGCCTTCCGCGCCTTGGGCTCCTTGCGTAGGCACGGCTGCGGTTTGAAGCGAGCGATATCAAGGCAAGCATTGCCATCAGGATCGAACGAAATGTTCGAGGCCCTTCGTGTTGCCCGCCGGGCTGGATATGCGTGTGATCTGCCGCGCTAAGTAGACTGAGAAAATTCATTTGATAGTTCTGGGGATTAGATGATCAATGCACTTCGCGTGGCAAAGACAGCCAATTTTCACAGTCTGAAGCGAGCGCTGAGCAACGCCGCGGTTGATGATCTTTTCCGGCGGATTCGCGCGGGGCAGCCATCCGCCTCCCAGAATGTTTTCCACCATCGCCGCATTTTGGCGGGGGCGACCTATTGGTCAGCGATTTCCTTTTTTTACGAACGCCCATCGGCGTTCATGTCCGAGGAGGCCGGCATTCGGGAGCGGATTTGTGGGTTCCTCCTGCTGGTCGAGCACCGAGGCCACGTCGCCATATTCAAGTCAAAGCTTGATCTCCCAGCCGAATTCTCAACGCGATACTTCGCGCGGGTGCCGTCCGAGCGGGTCGACATCGCCGTCGCGCGTAATGACGCCGTGTTCGAAAAGATCCGGCTCCGCAACATGTCGATCTCAAAAGACGTGATGCGAACCAAGACATTTGAGGCTAGCGATCTAAGTAACGTCGTGGGACCGGCCGGGGCGAGCCGTTACGTGCCACAAGGTTACACAGTCCGATCGAACGCCGGCCACTATTCGACAACCCCTCGCACGGGCCGGATTGGTCAACGATCCGATCGTGTCGGCCACCAGGACTTGATCGATTATGCGACTTCCGTAATTGATCAGCTGGTCGACGCTCAGGGAGCCCCAGCCAGATTCATCGGTACATTCGCCCGTGCGATTGACTTGTCGAGCATCCAAGGAAGCGTCAGTCCGACTGCGTTTGCGGTTGACCTAGCTAGCCTGACAGACGCCGTCCACGAGCGACGTGATATTAGGTTGGTGCGTAAGAGCAACGAGAACTATGTCGTTCTCTCAAAGTCGGAAATCGACCAGGTGTTATCGGAATTGGACTGCGTGCTAAAGGTCGACGGCCAAGGTAAGCTGCTGGATCTGGTCGATAGCGCTACCAGCAGCAAGGTCGGTGCCATAGCGATCAATCAGAGTCGGATTGCGCTGCGCGACCTACGCCTTCCTCTTGGCGCCGATGTTGAGATTGAAGATTCGGATCGTCCGCTGGGCGAAGATCCAGATCGAATCTCGCTTCGACGTTACATTGAACGGGAGGATTATTTCATCGTATTGTTCGACTCGCCCTCGCTGGCGTATATAGACGGCACTCTGTTCAGGGATGAGGGGTTCGGCGACGGTGGCGTGGCTTTGCTACGTTACTTGCGCGCGAACGCCCTCCTCGGCGGCGTTGTCGACGAGAAGGGAAAGTTTACGGCTGCACATGCGACGTTTGATTCCGATTCAACGTTCGGAGTTATCGAAAAAAGTGTCGCTGATGGAGACGAAGTTCTTGTATGCGACGATTTGGGCGACGAATGGGCGGACTTCATCGGGCTGAATAATTCGAGCAGTCCACCTCGCATCACCTTTTATCATGCTAAGCACGGGCCGCCTTCGCTGGGCGCCGGTCCGTTTCATATTTCGGTCAGCCAAGCTATCAAGAATTTGCAGCGCATGAGCCTGCCGGCAGATGCGATGGGAGCAAAAATCCGCCGGTGGGAAAAGAATTATAGCAACGGCGGGGCAACGACCAAGATCCCGCGGACCCTCCGCGGAAGCGTAGGTCAGCTCGCCACGGAGTTTGCACGTGCGCGAACCGCTCCCGATGCAATCCGCCGGGTCTTTATCGTGACCTCATCGCTCAGCCGAGGTGCGGTCGAAGCCGCTCTTGCGCGCGTTAAGGCAGGTCACGCGGCGGACCCATATTTCGTTCAGCTCTACTGGCTTCTGATGTCGTTTTTCTCGGCTTGCACGGAAATGAATGCGCACGGCTATGTCGTTTGTCAGGATTAGAGAGCACGCATTCCCTCAGCGACATGATGAGATGGTCAAGCTGCACTTCGGCTTAACCCGGCCGGCTCGTTCTAAATTGGGGCGTTCAGAAGCCTTGGTCGGCTGTCGCGTTGTAGAGAAGAACAGGGGAGAGTGCCGCTGCCACACTGACTGGTTAGACAGCCGCGGGCCATGGCAATCCAGTATCGGATGAGGGCAACTGCGTACCCTCAATTGCATTCATTTCAAGAGTAGTTATTGCGTGCCTCACAACCTAGCATAAACTCTAAGCCATTTGTCATTTTATCTCGATTTCAGGAAATCCATATGTTCGGTCGGATCACGGCCCGTTTCGGGTCACTTGCGGTATTTCTGTCCATCCTTGTAGCGTCGCCGATCTTAGCCACGTCAGCATCCGCCAACGACCTGCCGCAACGAATGAGGTTGCCGGTCGGCAGCTACTGGATTGGGGGTGGCGGAGGCGGGGACCTCCCGTCGGGGCACCTGGGGCTGAACCGCACGGCCAATACCGACGGACGTTCCACCTTCAGCATGCCCGCCTATTGCATCGACAAGGGGCGATCGGCACCGAACAGTGGTCACCCGATTACAGCGTTCAGTGGTGACGTCCGAATTCAGCGGTACGAAAAGGGCCCGCTTGTCGCAGAGAAGCCATTTGTCGACGCCATTTCAGGACCAACGCCCTGGGTCTTTGTCTCGGGGCAAGACGATGAGGGCAAAGAGGGATCTCCAATTAGAATTGCGATCACCCCGCTTGATGGTCGCTACGACTACGCGGTCCACGTCCAGGGCTTGGCGATTGCAGGGACCGACGCCAACGATGTTGCCAAGGCCTCACAGGAGTGGAGGGGCAATGAGGGAGTTCTGAGGGTCTCCAGCGCCTTCGATGTAATGAGGGCGATCGTTGCATTGGCACCAGATCCATACGAGACTCTCGATAGAATTGAGAACGTGAGGCAGGGGCTGGAGTGGCGCTTCTTCGGAAGCCAATCGTCCGGTGCAGACGTGGCGGGCGCCAAAGTGAATTTGCCTGTAGTGCGGGCCGCAGTTGACCGCCTGATGGCAGCGGATTTTGCGCCCCGAGGCCGCGCGTTGAAGGCGCGCGATCGTGGCGACTGGATAACGTTTGCAAAGGGCGGCAATGTTCCAGCTTCCGAGGGAGAGCAGCTTTCGCGAGTGTTGTCTGATATCGGCACGGAAATCGCTTTGCCGGATGACATCGATCAGCCCGAAACTCTTTCGATGCTTGCAAACGTCAACAGACTGATGGCTCTGGATCGCGCTCGGGCGCTTCAACCTTCTCGAATAATTTCTGCTGAGAGCGAGGTCGGTCTCGCCTCAGGGCCGAGCATTTTGCGGTCGTTTTACGCCACCCGGACCCAGGGCGGTCAGTCTTTCGCAAAGGCGCTTCGGATCGCAGCTTACCAGCGATTTAATCCGCTTGATGTGGCAAGCGGCCAGGTTGAATACGATCTTCTGCAGGACTTGCAATGCGCGGCTGAATTGGATCGGGAGGATGTAGCCGCAGGCCTTTTGGGCGGCAGGCTATTCGTTCGTAACGAACAAGCTGCAGCCTTATCGATTGCTCCGCTGCAGGCTTTGGCTCGTCAACTGCATCTCTACGCTGACGAATTTGGTAAATCGCGCAAGGTGAAGGTGTCGAGCAACGATACGCATATTTGTTTCCAGTGGTTTGATGATCATGGAAAGCTAAATACAAAGAAGATACCGCGAGAGGAATTCGGAGGACGCTTCGTGTCAAGCTTCGGTCCGGCCGTATTCATCACAGACGGAAGTGATGGCGCTTTGGATGAGTTGCTCAGCGCGGCCGGCGCCGAGGCTCAAAATCTCGTTAACGCGAGATTGCGGCTCGCTGCAAGTTCTGTCCGAATGCCGACAGGGAAGCCTGGCAAAAAGCCCGATGTTGAGATCGTGCAGCGAGCGGGGGCAGGGGAGCGCTCCACGGACGTTTCCATACTCGAGCTGGACGGAAATGGTGATGCAGGCGTGATTAAGCTGGAGGATGGATCCATCGTCATAGTCGATACCGGACGAAGCCGCGACATCGTCCAGCAATTGAGGAAGTTTCTCGTTCGGAACTACAGGAATGAGAAGCCGCAGATCAAATTGATCATCACCCATTCGCATCAGGACCATATCGGTGGGCTTGACGCTCTCATTGATGCTGGGTTCCGCATTGATGAGATTATCGTCGGCAAATCCATGCAAGACTTGGCAGACGATGGGGTTATTGCCAATCTACAAAAACGCTTGAAGAGCGCGGGATACAACGACAAATCGACAGATTCAATCGGCCACTTCGTTCGCGACGGCGTAACGCCTTGGATTAATCTAGAGAATGTAGTCGAAAGAGATGGAGTTGAGACCTTCACGCTTTATCCCGGCAACGATACGACAATCACCCTGCATCATGTGTCGGACAGCAAAGAGCCGAACGATGCTGGGATCGTGGTCAAACTCGTCAATAGGGGGACCAGTTGGCTTTTGACCGACGACATAAGCGCAAGTACTATGAGGACAATGCTTCTCTCCCTGCCGCCGGGATCGCTGTCTGCAGGCTATCTGAAATGGCCACACCATCTGTGGTTTCCAAAAGAACACTCCACTCCGCGCGCCGACTTGAACCGCTTCCTCTCAGCGGTCGCGGCGCATACATATGTCTTTTCGAATAAGGGCCATGTCTCACATACTAGCCGACGCTATAAGGATATCGTCACGTTCATCCATTCAGCTTTCGACAAGGACGTGAATGCCTTGTGGACGGACGAGTGGAAATCGAACTTGGTATTTCGGTAGCGGCGCAGTGTGCTGACGGCGACTATTAACTGCGTGATTCATCGCCACGGCTGTTGCTATCCCGGGAGTTAGATAAAAGAACCCGCGGAGGAGCGAGCGCTCGTGGAAATTTTGAGCAGTGATCCGCAGCTGCGACGATCTCGCATCGTGCATGCATCTGATTGTGCCGAGCACAAGGAGATTTCGTCAAGGCTTTAGCCCAAGAAGGACGAGTTCATTGAGTTAGCGAAGTATGGGTTCGATGGAGTAGCTGACGTGAGACTCTCCGCGCGACTAAGGCAGGGCTGTTCAAATGGATACCAATGAGGCTGCCCCAGTGCGCGCATGATACCTTTTCAGGTCGATCCGCCCATGGCGCCAAGGTAGCTGTTCAGCGCCCCGGGGCGCGGAAGTAAGGGGCAGGTATGAGATGACTCAGTTGGCAAGCGAGTTGATGCGTCGCGCGCCAGAATTCAAGCGCAAGGGTGCCAACGAGATGCGAGCTGATCGATGCAATACTTTTCGAGCTCTTGGGTTGGACCAAAGAAGATGTAATGAAAATGTGGAATTGGATTTCCGCGATCGGTGTAACCATTGAATTCGTCGGGTTCGCGATCCTGGCGATTGAAGTCTATCGGACGCTCAATTCCGATATTCTCGATAACCTCCAAGTCGTCGCTGAGAAGAGCGCGGCCGATTCTATGGTCGTGGACGACGAGAGCGGTCTGCACTTTGACGGAGGGCAAATCGGTAAGTTGATCGAACAGATCAATGTTCGGCAGGTTTCGTTGCGGAGCCGCAAGAGCCTCATCAGAATCGGTGCGATAATTAGCGCCGTCGGCTGCATTGGCCAAATCGTCGGTAGCTTTGGCCAAGCCTGGACCGCAAATTGACGGTGCGTCTACCGTGAATCGGGCCAGCGATTTCAGAACAAGACTCCGAAGCGTCGGTTCAGGGCCAAGCTGCCCGATGATCGAAGGCCGGCCATACGGTCGAACTGCGATCGACTTCGTCCATGAGCAGTTGGCGACAGGTACAAAGCTTCGCGAGCTCACGATCATCGACAGCACTTTCCTCGCTCGCGGCTCGCACCTTGTGTTGTGTACGTCGAGACTTGTGTTCTGTACGTCGAGAGGGGTGCCGGCGCAAATTGCGTCGCCGGAAATGCTGTCATTATAGCCAAATTAGAGGGACGGTGCCGTCGGCGTGGCGATCGCGGATGCCGCTGCAAGCCATCGATTGGGCCGGCGAAAGTGCCAAGCCCGGTGCGCGGTCGTCATGTTTAAGTGCGTGGGATCGTCAAGAGCCTGCGCATTGCGCTGCAAAGAGCCTCGCCGTTCATGTAGCTGAGGCTCCGGTCTTGCTTGCCGGCGATGAACCATTCGGTTTCAGCGCATAGCTGTTTCAGAGCTCCGGAATTGGGGAAAAAGAGGTCAGCATGACTGATTGCTCCGCAACGCTGGACGAGACAGCTAGCTAGCCTTGCTCTTTGAGCGAAGCAACACCCCACGCAGGTGGATGACAGGACTTCCGCGTCCGATATCTGGCTGCTTTTCTGACTTCGAACGATACTGCCGGTGAGCGCGTCGCATTGCGGCGTCCGCACCTTCTTCGGAGCAATGGTCAAGCGCGCGTGAGCGCAGAGGTCAGGTTACTTTTTATCAAGAGCGAGGTGATCGCGACCAGCGCCAGGTCCTCACTCATATGCATTCATGCAACCGACACAAATCGCAAGTATCGGGAACTGATCGATCGAGACCAGTGCATGGTCCCGCCGCTACCCGTTCCCGTCATTGACGCTCGGATCGCGATTGAGCACTTCCGGCCGGCGCGCCGCGCGACGGGTTTCACTTATCGCACCTCGAAGGACAGATTCAAGAAGCTGCTGATCTCGAGCGAATCGTCAATCGCCATGAGCGTTCGAGGAAGACATCTTATGGCCAGAGGCTGCGCGACGCACTCATATGCGTCTCGTCTGATCAATAACGCACCAATGTCGGTCGACAACAACTTGGAGGGAGAGTGGTCGATGGTGTGGATTTTTGCGTTCTGCGCGAACGAGCGAAGAAAAAGTGCGCCAAGTCGACAGATTGAAGCGGGAAACATCGATGTCGTGTTCTTGGCTGTCTGCAACGAAAATCTCTTGACCGTTCAACAGAATATTCGATAAATCGCGCCACTACTGTAGGTTAAGTTCTCAATTTCTAGCGCGGTGCTCGATAGGTGTTGCTCGTCGGCTTGACGGCAAGCCTCTCGCAATCTGCGGCGCAATGCCTTCGACGAGCGAGTTCGTAAAATCCTGGGCTACTTCACTCGCTCAGGACGATCTCCGATAGACAGTAGGAAATTGACGCGATGACTGTGCGCGAGCAGCTGTTTACATTGTTGCGCAACCTCCGGTGGATTGCCGTTCTCTCGGTGGTCATTTCAATTTTGCTGTACCTGCCAGATCAGATTCAGGAGCTCTACCGGATAGCAGCTGACGACATCGGGTTGATTACGCTCAAGGAATTTGTCGCCCTTGGGGTGATTGCGCTAACGATTTGGGCAGCCGCTTTTCAGCTTACCGCGGCAACCCTGCCTCACATCCCCCCGGCCACGGGTCGCCTAGCCTTCTATATAAAAGCTGCTCCCGTTGTGCTCGGAGCGCTGCCGATAGCCGCCGCGATGGCAGGTCAACTCGCCTCACGGCCGGCTGAAAAGGTCGGTGAGGTCGAGGAAGTCGGAAGCATCTTCCGCATTCAGGACCAGGCGCTCGCCTTCGAGCGGAACATGCTTGTTATCCTCGCGTTCGCGATGTTGATCCTGCTCGCCTCGTTTGTCGTCTTTGCTTGGCGGTTGGGATCGAAAGGTCGTTCGACTGCGCTCGCGAGTCGGGCGAACATTGCTTATTTCACACGATACAGATTTCTCGCGCTCACGATCGTCGTCATCGCCCTGTTGACGACCGGGTTCGTTGTGCTCCCGGACCGGCTTGCGCAATTCGTCGGATCGTTCGGCGTGATCGCGCTCTTTACGATGTGCGTGGTCGCTCTCACCACTCACTTTGCGCTGCTGACGATCAGGTTCAGTTTCCCATTCATACCAGTTGTGTTTGGAGGTTTATTCCTGGTTGCCTCCTTGCTCGGAGGCGATGGTCACGGCCTGCGCGCCTCGAAGGAATCAACTACCCAACCGGAAGAAAAGCGCTTTGCTGCAGTTGAAGCATTTCGTGAGTGGCTTCTGCAAAAACCGCGTGTTGCCGAGGCCAAGAGGCTCGGAGAATATCCCGTATTCATTGTGGCCGCCCAGGGCGGCGGTATCTACGCAGCTAACAATGCGGCGCGCTTTTTGGCCAGGATGCAGGATCTCTGTCCGGCATTTCGGCAGCATCTGTTTGCGATAAGCGGGGTTTCCGGGGGGAGCGTCGGTTCGGCAGTTTTCGCGGCTGCGCTTCATACCGACAATGCGCCACTTGATACGATCGCTCCCGACGCAAAGACATGCCCGAAGATCGCGGACTTCCTGGCCGGCGTCGGCCGGGCCGAGGATATCGATGCCTCTGGGCCGGTCGAACAGCGCGTTGCAAGCGTCTTGGAGACGGATTTTCTTTCGCCCTTGGTCGCCGGCTTTCTGTTTACCGATTTCACCCAGCTGTTTTCTCCAGTCGCTATTCCCAGTTTCGATCGCGCGCGTTTTCTGGAATACACGCTGGAGAATGCTGCAGACAGAATGCTCAAGGCCCAGAAGGGCGCCGGTGATCAATCCAATCTGCTAAAAGCCGACTTTCAGTCACATTGGACAGCTTCCAACAATATGCCGGCGCTGTTGTTGAACACGACAGATGCCGGGAGCGGCAAACGCGTTGTTATCTCGCCCTTCGATATCGACCCGCTACACGCGAAAGACAAGGACCTTTGTATTCTCTCGAGCGTTGATCGCACAGGCAGCGGAGCCGATCAAACCGTCAAAAGCCACTCGTTGCGAATTCCGCTTAGCGCTGCGGCCTTTACGAGCGCGCGGTTTCCGTGGGTGACGCCGGCCGCGACGGTCTCTTTGAAGAATGATTGCATGACCGCCAATTCGCAGGCGCGCCTGGTGGACGGCGGATATGTCGAGAATTCCGGAATAGAGACGGCGCTCGATCTGATTGAGCGGCTCAACAGTATCAGGGGCACGTCCGATGCGCCGAAGTTTAGGATCTATCTGCTGTCGCTGGTGAGCGGTCAATTCGGAGACCACGGCTCCTTCATGTTCGGTGAGCTCATGGAGCCGGTGCGGGCGCTCTTGAGCACGCGAAGCTCTCGAACCTATGTCGCGCTCAATCATGCGACCAATATCGATCGTCGCCCGGAGAACGACCTCACTTCCAGCGTGCAGCGCTTTCCAACGTTCGGACGGATCGACATAACAGGCAGGTTTTACAACCTGCCGCTTGGCTGGACGCTATCTCAGAGAACCGAAGATATCATCTCGCTGAGCAGTGGCCGCTTCTGGGATTGTGTGCCGAAGGACGATTTCGATCAATCCCGCAACAAGCAGAGCAATGCTGATTGCCTGCAAGTAAAGTTGTTCCATCTCTTGAACGGATCTGTGGCGTCCGCCTTTGAAACGCTGAGGGATGCCAAGCTTGCCCAGGCTGCTTACGCCGATGAATTGAGCAGGGAATACAGGCCCGCTCCAAAGATCAGGCCGCAGCCGCTACTTGCCTGTTATGAGACGAAGTGGTTGCAGGAGCGTGGCTATCAGAAATACCAGGATAAAGTCGCTACGTACGAGCAACAGCTGGCGCAGTCGATCGAGGACCATTCGCCGCCTCCTGCACCTGTGCCGCCATATCGAAAGAGCTATATGGCTTAGTTCCAGGCCGAGCAAGTCAAAGCCTTGCTCGAGGAATGGGACCGTATCGAGGAGACCGATCCGCGGATCTTGGCCTATATCCTGGGCGCAATCTCCTACGACAGCGCCGATTTTACCCGCAGCAGCGAAGACTTCTCTTATAGCGCGGTCTCGCAGCTGCCGGCCAAATGGCAGAAGCGAATAGTCAAGAACAACGCGGACCTCGCGGCCGCGAACAAAGCGTCCGTCGGCATGGACGCATTGCTTAATCATCCCAAGGATTTGGCCAACTTCGTTCTTGGTTATGAGGGCAACCCATTCGGAAACAAGGTCGGAACGGATGACGGTTGGCTGTTTCGTCCACGAGGAATGTATCAACTGGTCGGGCGCGAGCAATATCAGGAAGCGCAAAATCAAATGCAACAGATCGAAGAGCTGGCGGGACTTGATCTTCTGGCACTTCCCGACGCCCTGCGTGACGCGAAGATTTCAGCCAAGGTGGCTTTCGCTCACTTTCGGCTTCATCCCTATCAGAACCGAACGCTGCTCGAGCTTCTTAAGGATCGTTCGATGGACTGGATCGCCGTGCGCGCGTTGCAAACGGACATGGAGCACGGCCCGGCCGCAAGAGAGCGTGTCAATGCAAGAAGCCAGATGTTTCTCGGCTGCATTGAAGAGGCGTTACATCCGACGCAACTCAAAGCATTGCAGAGCAAACTCTACGGCAGCGAGTGAACACCCCGATCCACCTAGGCGGCACGCCGCGTGCGGAGATGATGTGGCTGAAGGCGGCTTTTCTACATAGGTTTTCGTTTCTCCAATCTGACATGGGAATTGCCGACGATGGCAAACAGTAAAATGCGCCGGTCGAAGCTTGGTCGGCTGTTTACAAAACTGTCCGCAGCGGGGCTGATATTCGCCGTTGCTTTCGGAACAGGAACGGCCATTGCCCAGACGCCATTAAAGCCGCTTTCGGCCAACGACGTGTCTATCCTGTTTCCTCCACCCAAGACACCAGCAGACCTCGCTGGGCTGATTGCGGTGTCCGATCTCGCCGGTCCCACTGGAGCTCCGCAGCGGCTGTTGTCCGACGAGGATTTCGCACGCTTCATCGCTAACGCCGAACATCCAGAACGCGAAGGCGTGCCGGACTCGGGCGCGCGCCGCATTCAGCTGCCTGACGCCGTGAAGAAGATCGATGCCTGGTTCGTTGCAGGCATCCGGATCGACCCGGGAGCACCGGGATTATCTGCTGATGTCATCGCCCAGTTTGGCCGCCAGCCGCAAATCCGCCTGATCATTCAGCCGGTGACCAATGGACCCCAAGGGTTCAAGGTCCATGACACTGCCGGTCACCTTATCTTCAGTTTCAACTTGGTATCCGATCCACCTCTTGATGGTTGCGCGCCGTTCCCGCGCTTCAAACCTGATGACGAAGCCTTCAAGGCGATCGTGCGGGACGTTGCGTCTATGCGTGATCAACTCGCCGCGGGAAAATTCGGCAATGCCAAGGTCTCGACTGCCGGCGACATGAATGTGCACCCGGGACTGCTCGGTGCCTCCGCAAAGCCATTTCGTGATGCAGTCAAAGCTTTCTTGGAAAAGCATCTCTCGCCGCAGCGTCTCAATACCATGGCTGTGATGGGGATTTCACCGCCCGAACCCTGGGTGTTCGTCTCGATGCTGAGGGTCCCCAAGGCCGGCCTAATACCGGTGCCTGGCCCGACGCTCGATGGTGCCCATGCCGCACAGATGTTCAGCATTGTCGGCGAGACGCACGTCGTCCCGCGGCCTGTCACGAATAATGAAAATCCAGTGACTTGTCGCCACGCTGCGCTGCAGAATCCTCCTCTGCCGTCCGCGGATCGTAAGGGCGTTTCAACAGCCGATTTCATCGATGCCAACGTCCCCAATAGCCGCGTTCTCGAGATCGTCAATGTCATTGCGGATCCGAAGAAGAGCCATTTCTTCAATACGGACTGCGTGAGCTGTCACACCGAAACGGCGCAGCCACTCAAAAGGAAAGTGCAAGGCTTCACGGTGCCTGGCGTGAACCGAGCCGTTCTACCGAAAGAAGACTGGAATGTTCGCAATTTTGGTTGGTTCCCCTCATTCCTGCATGGTGGCCCAGCGGCCGCGACCATCACGCGACGCGCGGCAGCCGAGACCGCTGACGTGGTGAGCTTCATCAATAGCCAATTGCTGAACAAGTAGTACGGGCCATCGTCGGCCAGCGCGATCGCGCAGCAGAGGACGCCATTTGAGATCGAGGAGGGTTGCTATGGGGGCACGTTCGTTCAGCTCTTGGGTAGGTGGCCGCTTAAGGCGGTGGCCTCATATCGTCGGTCTCTTGTTTGCAATCGTGTTCGTAATTGTGTTTGTCGCGGCGGCGTCAGTAGGCATCACGGCGTATTTCGCGCCGCAGAAGCTTCGCGATACGGCGCTCAAGATCAAGAATGGCGCAAATCTGGTTGCCCAACTGCTGCCGGCGACGCTGCCGGCGCCATCGAAGCTCGATGGCGCATACTGGCTGCCACAGAACTGGAGTGCGCGGCAGCGTTACTGGTTCCACCACACGTCTCAAGGCACGGCGACCATTCCTGTCCCCTATCGATGGTTCCTGGCTCTCGAACGTCCTGAGTTGTCCACTCATTACACGAGCTTGACGGACGATGAGTATCTGAGACGCCTCGGTTTCATTCCAAGTCCGAGCTCGAAGGACTTTGCCGCTAACGCACCTGCATACGGCTACCACGAGGATGCGTCGAAAGACGTGAGCTCCACTTGGACACCAAGTACGCCAGACAATCCAAATGGCTTGCCGGTAGGCTTCGCAATCCTGAAGGGAGGCATCGATCCGACGACGGGAGCATTCTACGAAGATCAGATCGGACTAACCTGCGCCGCCTGTCATACCGGTCATCTCGAGTACAAGAATGTTAGCATCCGCTACGATGGTGGGCCGGCAATGGTCAATCTCGGTGAGGTTGAACGAGTCATTGGGCTGTCGATGGGCTATACGCTAAAATTGCCATGGCGTTTCGAACGTTTCGCCGACCGGCTGGAAAGCATTGAAGGTCGAAGCATCGACCGCAAGAAGCTTCGACGTGATCTGGAGCTCGCACTTCGAAAGATCGAGAAGCAGAAGATCGCAAGCGACAATCTTCTGTCGGGGCAGGGCGTGACGAATCTCGACGAGGGATTCGGTCGGCTTGATGCCTTGAACCGGATTGGCAACCAGATCTTCTATACCAACTTTCTGGACCCTGTGACCGGAGAGCTCCCAGATCCGCTTCTGAAGGGCAACTTCGCGCGCAATGACGCGCCTGTGAGTTTTCCGCCAATCTGGGACACGCCGTACTTCCTTTGGGCGCAGTATGACGCCTCTGTTCTCAACGAGCTTGTTCGCAATTCCGGCGAGGCGCTCGGCGTCAGTGCGAAAATCAACATGAAGGCGCCGGCGACCGGACGGCCGCTTTTCAAATCATCCATCCATCTATCGGACATTGCACGTTTCGAGGAGCTTTTGCGCGGTACCGATCCCTTTTCGTCGACGGAGGCAAGCGGCAGGAAATTCAGCGGGCTTGTGGCGCCCCGTTGGAAGGACGCGCAGGACAGGTTTCAAGGCGACCCGGCCTGGGCCATAGACGAAAAACTCGTTGAGAAAGGTCGCGATCTTTATCGCTCGCACTGCTTTGAATGCCACCGAGGACCGGTCAATGACCCCGCGTTTGACGCCAAGTGGCCGGAAGAGTCATTCTGGAAGCCGGAGAACCCGGATCGATCGGCCAAGGGCGAGAAGAATTGGGTGGAGATCGGCGGACGCCATTATTTCAATGTGGTTCAGCTACCGGTGAACGTGATCGGCACTGATCGTCAACAATCCAACGTGCTGACGACGCGGCGCGTTCACTTACCCGGCTCGGTCGGTCTCAATCCGATCGAGGATCTGAACAGAGCCTGGGGCTGCGGCCTTCCAGCCGATCGAGCTGCCAATCCCTTGTTCGTGCTTGCGCTGATGGACGTGGTGGGCAAGACGATTGATCAATGGAACATTGCGAACGATTCCTCCGAACAAGCCAAGCAGCAGATGTGGGGGCCGAGAAAAAACTGTCAGAACCCGCGAGTCTATGTTGGAGCGCGGGCGAGCCGTAGCGGCAAGGACGAAGATGTCCTCGCTCTTGAACCTCAGTACCGGGCGCGCCCGTTGGATGGTGTCTGGGCAACAGCTCCGTATCTGCACAACGGGTCCGTGCCGACGCTGAAAGACATGTTATTGCCGCAGGGCCGGCGGCCGAGTTCTTTCTGCGTTGGCAGCCGGACGTTCGATCCAGTCAACGTCGGACTTGTTACGAAACTGCGAGCGAACGACGCTTGCGCCGCCGGCCTGACCGACTTCAACGTATCGCTGCTTGGCAACAGCAATCGCGGGCATTCGTTCGAGGGCAAAGAAACCGACATAACGAAGCTGCCGCCGGGGGTCATCGGTCCAGAATTGACTGATGCCGAACGACGGGCCCTTCTTGAGTATCTGAAGACGCTGTGACGGAGCTGTTAGCACCTCGAAGCTGAGCGCTCGCCATCAGAGTGTCGACCGAGCCGATCTTTGGGAGGGATACCGTCAACGTACACTCGCCCCGTGCTGCGAACATGTGATTTTGCGCCTGGGGTGGGAGTTGCTGGACTTCATTACGCGGATCCGGGTGATGGCGCCGGTCCGATGTCCTTTGGTGATGATAACTCGACAGGTGCTCCCGAGCGCGAGCTGGGCGTGCTGATTGCGCAGACATCTACTCGGTCTGTGAACCAGATCGCACGCGGGCCATCTGCGTGATCGACGGACCTACGTCGGGCTCCCGACGTCGAACAACTCGCCGATCATTGAAGAGGGGCCGCAAGCGGATATCTGAGCGCATTTCTTCAGTCGCGAGGTCCCGCTTGGCGCCGAGAAAACCAATCGCACGGTCGAACGATTTGTCCGAATGTATCGGCAATCTCGCCAAAGACTACCAGATTGATGACACCTGGCGCCGTTTATTGTATGATCGCGCAACCGTAAGTAAAGCAGGTCAGAAAGCCAATTCGACGCCCGTAACGCCGGCCAGTGATGATATTTATGTCGTGAAACTCGCGTTCGCAGTGTAGTCATTGCGCCGCTTCATTGGAGGAGACCTTCTATGCTCGACTCCGAAACGACTGCTCGTCTCCGTCGCGTTCTAGATGAGGTTTGCAAGGAGTTGCCCCCTCACGAGACCGGCACCCGAACGACATGTCGCTTCCAAAATTCTAGAAGCCGCCACTCAAGGCGAGACATCCGCTGAAGTCCTTCGGCAAGTCGGACAGAACGCTTTGACCAGCGCTCCGTCGATGTGGCTTCAGCAACGTCATCGTCGGTATTCAACCGAAAACAGCGGTGCCAGCGAACGCAATAGCTCAACCAAGCAGGATTAAGCACGCCGATCCAGATCCGATACCAAGATCACGCGGAGCTGGGAGCATTGACGCGACATCTGGAAGCCGGAACGGCTAGGCGCGAGAGATGACAAGGATCGCCGTAACGGATTCACTTCAGGGACTGGCCAGCGGGTCTCGCGAAGTTGGAGCGCAGTGGCATCCGCGACTGACCAAGCCTACCGCAAGCAACGTGGGGCATCGAGAAGGCCACCGGCGTGAGCTAGGGTAGACTATTCTGGATGAATAAGATGGCGCGGAAGGGCCGGAGGTGCCGCAAAGGCGAAAAGGTTGGGCCTGATGATGTCGCGTCGATGGATTAATTCGCGAACTGCCACTCCGGCAGGAGCGCAGACATCGAAGCACTCCGGGCAGCGTTGCGGTGACTTCGAATCAGATCGCTTGGAGTGCTGGAGAGTGCCGGATTTTCGGAACGAGCCATCAAGGCTCGCGGTAATCGAGTGCGGAAGGGCTAGCCGGAGCTCACGCCGCCGATCTTCCGGTCAAGGCGAAGGCTGTAGAGTACGTGAAGACCTGCGCGCTTTACGGAGCGGGATTTTATTACGTTCCGGGAACTGACACTTGTCTCAAGCTGGGCGGTTACACTCGTGCTTTGCTGCAAGTGAATAGTAACAGTATGAGCCTCAACCCGGACTTTGGCGTGGGTGGTGCAACAAACCGGTTCAGCAATGCCTACACGTGGCGTGCTCGTCAGGCTCTGAGCGTTGATACGCGCACGGCAACCGACTACGGCTTGGTGGGACCTACGCAGAAGCTTGGTTCACCTGGACTTCGGGGAGCTACAGCGGAGCAGGAGACGGCTCGACCATTTACCTGGGCGCTCCAGGAGGCGCTGTCGCTGGCGGTACATTGCAGTTCATGTACGCTTTCATCCAGTTTGCTGGCTTCACATTTGGCAAGGCACAATCGCAGTTCTCGCTGCCCTGGGGCGAGTATCCCGGGAACTTCGTTGAACTACCGGGCAGCAGCGCTTGGGATCCGGTAAACCAGTTCACGTACACCGCTGACTTCGGTCCAGGCATCACAGCCTCCTTCTCGGCCCAGGATCAAGTCCAACATGATACATCAAACCATCTGGAACGTGAGCGCAGCGACGCCTGCAGGTCTGGCGACTGGCGCGTATGGTGGCAATGACATCGCTGGTACAGCAGCTCCAGACTTCATCGCCATGCTTCGCATCGACCAGGCTTGGGGCCTCTTTCAAGCGTCGCTGGCTGCGCATGATAACCACGCCGCTTACTATGGTGCGACTGAGTTCACAGGCCATCCGGACGACAAGTGGGGCTGGGCTGGTCAACTTTGCCTTTCGATCAAGAACATCCCTACCGGTCCCGGTGACTCGATTAACCTGTCGGGCGTGTATGCGAATGGTGCAAGCCGTTACACCTTCAATGACTATCTACCAGCCACTTACGCAAGGTACGGAGGCACGAGCTTGGCGGGTGCGTACCAGAGCGTCGGACTTGCTGGTCTTTCGGATTCAGTGTTCGTTGCAGGCGCTGGCCAGCAGCTGACTACGACCTTCGGCTTCAATGGTGCCTATAACCACAACTGGGATTCTCGCTGGGCAAGTAGTATCTTCGGTGGATTTGGCGCCGTTCGCTATAACAGTACGGCCAAGAGCTATATCTGCGGGCATTCGTCGGGGCCCTCGCACTTTCGAGCGGGATTGCCGGCTGTAACCCCGACTTTAACTATGCGGTTGTCGGTACGAAAACCTCGTGGACCCCGGTCAAGAATCTAACTTTTATGGCCGAACTCGATTACAGCAGGCTTGACCAAAAATACGCGAGCGGAAGCACTGTGGTGCTGCCGCAGCAATCGGCTATCGGAAAGCCGGCTGCTGCTTATCAGCTGAAGGATCAAAGCAGCCTGGCGTTCCAGCTCCTCGTTCAACGTAACTTCTGAGTATCTGCGAACAAACGAAGAGCACACGGCTTCATAGATTCAAAGTTTCGCCTGCAAGGAGCCCCTGGCATGCCCGCCAGGGGCCTTATCCACATTTGCGGTAGCGACGTGCGTTGCGCATTTCGCCGTATGCTGGTGAGAAACTCTCAAGTCCAGAGCTTTACTTACTTGCGTCGCATCGACAACTGGCCCGCGTCTGATCGCAAGAACGCCTCCCACCGCGGGGAACGAAAAAGCCTCATGCCAGCCTTTGCTTGGGGCTTTCAAGAACAAGGCTGACTAGGTCGTTATCCAAGTGCGTATGACTGCCGATTTCGCAGGGAAGGCGACGCATCTCCGCAGCAGAAGTATCCGCCATTTGCATATATGTTCGTCTTCCCACACCCGGCCGCGGGGTCGCACAGCCAAATTGGCAGGACGACGAGCGGAGCCAGGCCGACTTTGCCGGTTTCATCGGCCGTTATTCAATGGCTGCGCCATCGCTCATTCTGGCCGGCTAACGTAGAGACGGCTAAATGGAACTCAACGCCGTAAAGGCGGTGCAGATCAGCTTCGATTTGCCGTTCTGCCTGCTTTTAGGCCGATTGACTGGATGGTTGAAATCCGTTGCAGAGTGGGCCCTTGGCGCAAAATTTAAGCGTTGGCACGGCGCTTATTGCATCAATTTGAATGAGGGCGGGTGCTAAAAGCCGTGACCAATTTTCTTGTCAGCGAGCGGGCGGTATCGAAGCCACATGCTAGGAGAGGGACAGTGACCGATCACGTGACCACCGTCCTTCAACTGCGTGACTGTTCTGGAGATAGAGCTCTCGAGCGGGGGCCCGCCACGCAGCCGATCCTCCACGGACCTCTAGCGGTAAGTTCCAGGAAGCAGGCTTCGGTCAAAAATGCGATTCTGGCGAGACTTTCTGTGGAGGATCTTGCCGCAATAGGGGGGAGCCTTGAGCCGATCGTCCTGAAAGAACGTATGGTTCTGCAGGAGCCGAGAAGACCGGTCGAACACGTCTATTTCATGGAATCGGGTCTCGTCTCGTTAAGGGTCGTCGCGGCGGGAAGCATGCTTGAAACGGCCGTCATAGGTTATAGGGGTGCCGTCGGCACTTCGTTCTTGTGGGGTGGACATATTTCGCCCCATCAATCTGTGGTGCTCTTTCCTGGAAACGCGTACCGGATTCGGGTTGAGAATTTGCGCCGGCTGATGAAGGAGAGGCCGGACATCCGAGAGCGTCTCTTTGAGTACCTTCAGGCGCTGACCTTTCAGTGCGTCCAGACAGGCCTGTGTGGAGTTCGGCACAATCGCGAGCAGCGGCTTGCGAGCTGGCTCTGTCTAGCGAGTGACGCTGTTGACGCTTGCGTGCTGCCAGTTACTCACGACTATCTTTCTTCCGTCTTGGGATTGCGCCGGGCGGGGGTTACGGAGACGCTAATTCGATTCGAACAACAAGGGCTGATCCGCAAGATGCGTGGGGTTTTGCAGATCGACCAGCGCGAATCTCTCGAGCAAAAAACCTGCTGTTGTTACAAGCTAATCTCAAGCGCTTATGCCTCATCTCTGTCCGCATTTGCTTCATGCGCGGATTAATCGGAGACTTGCGACAATCCTGTCCTTGCTGGTCCCGATGATCATCACGGCATGCGCTGACGAACTTTGCCGGATTTAGCCGGCGCGCGTATTCGTTGGCTATCAGCACGGCTAGATTTGCCTGCAGTGGCAGACGTCTGCCCTGCAGCAGAGTTCGATGCTTTCTGCTGTAGGGGGAGGCGATTCCATCCGTCAGGTTCATATCGAGCCTCGGTGGTGGCTCGCATGCGGTCTCATCCTGCTGACCGCTGTCGTGTGGGAAACGTTGTCGTCGTTGCCGCCGTTCAAGTAACCGACTGCCAGTATGGCCGTATGGCCGATCGTCTCACGCATTGACTCCGACCGTGAGCGCGAGCGAACTCGGAGCCATATGAAAAGGCCTCGCACGCGCAAAGTCTGTCGCTAGCCATTGGCCGATTCGGCTAGACTAGGGTGGGCTTCGCAGGATTGCCGAGCTTTGAGAGCACCGGTGCCTTAGTGTACCAGTTCAATGAATCCGGAGGCTTTTTTGCCAGGGTGGGCGGCTCGTGGTCAGTATGCCAACAAGCTGAGATGACGCCGGGCCTAGTTGCAGTTCGCCGTTTTCGACTGCTCTCCACGCTTCGCACGCATTGTTGTAAAGGCCGACCGCTTAGAAGCTAGGCACTTGCCTGCTCCCCGGCCTCGGCAAAAGCTGGCTCGCCTCGGCGCTCGGCAACAAGCCCTGCCGCGACAATCGCTCCATCCTTTAAGCGCTTCCCGCGGCTGTTCATCGATCTCGCTTTGGCGCGCGGCGACGGCCGCCATCCCTGTCTGCTGCGTGCGCTAGGCCGTGTCGATCTCCTCATCCTCGACGAACTGGGGCCTTGAGCCGCTCGACGCAGGAGGCCGCCACGACCTCCTGAAGATCCTCGAGGATCGCTGCGGCCGCCGCTCTACCATCGTCACCAGCCAGCTCCCCGTCGACCAATGGCACGCTGATCGGCGACCCCCACCTAGCCGACGCCGTCCTCGACCGCCTGGTCCATAACGCCCACTAGGTCGGTCTGAATGGCGAGAGCATGCGGCGAACCCGAAACCCAGCCGAAAGGCCTGAGCAAGTGGCGCTGTGGACATGCCGCCACGCTTAGACAACGCGAAGGGCGTTGCCCACATGCCCACAGCACGAACAGGAGCAGAAAATCGGCCCTTCACGCCGCGATTCAAGATTGACCCCGCGGCTTCGCCGATGCCAGAAACTAGACAGCCAGAACGCCTCCCGCCCCGGGGCGAGATCAAATCGGTAACGGTGGGCGAGATCATCTCGGAATCCTGGGCGAGATCAAATCGGAATCTTTAGGGTTGAGCTGGGTCGCGCTTGAGGATGCGCGACCCAGGCACGAGCGCGACGCAGCTCAAGCCGGGTTGAACGAAGCCGCGGGCCGGGAGCTCAAGCGGTTATGGGGATTGAGGGCGCCGCAGGCGTGCGCGATCCGCGATCAGTTGGGGATGGGTAAATGGACAGAGTGGTGCGCAGTCGGGTCGTCGCGGCCGGCTCGCTGTGTAATAACAGCGGAATCGTGCTTGCAACGGCGATTGCAGCATGGCTGGGCGAGCACCGACCCGCTGTCGGCCACAGCGGTGGTAGCAGTGACATCGGCGAGAACTATCGTGCGCGATTGGGTTCATGAGGTGTCCGGCCTACGATTACCCCGACGAGCTCCGGGAAGGATCTCGATAACGACCATGCGGCTTCCGCAACAGGGGCATGGTGGTCGTTCGGATGTGTCTGCGACTGCGCACGCAGGCTGCTGGTCGGGCGCCTGATCAGCAATCGAAGGCGGCGTTGCCGCAAGCAAGCGACGGATCAGCATGAGCTTGGCACGGCGATGCCCGTTAGCGAGAAATCCATAGTGGCGGATGCGCTGGAAACCATCGGGCAGGACGTGCAACAAGAACCGGCGTATGAACTCGTCGGCCGCGAGCGTCATCGACTTCATCCGTGCTCCGTCGCGATAGTCGCGCCAAGAGAAGGTGGCGCCGTCATTATCGACTGCGAGAAGCCGGTGATTGGAGATGGCAACGCGGTGCGTGTAGCGAGCCAAATAGGCGAGAACCTGCTTGGGGCCGGCGAAAGGTCGCTTGGCGTAGACCAGCCATTCGATGCGGCGCAGCGACGTAAGGACTGCATCGAACGCTGAATGATCGCTGAGGTGCTTCAGATTGCCGAAGAAACGCAGCTTGTCGGCACGATAAGCAGCCCTCAGCTTCTCCAGGAACAGCCGGCGGTAGAGACGCGACAGCACGCGCACCGGCAGAAAGAAGCCCGGTCGGCAGGCGATCCAGCGATCGCCGTGCGCCGACAGCCCGCCGCCCGGCACGATGCAGTGGACGTGCGGGTGATGGGTCAGCGTCTGGCCCCAGGTGTGCGGCACCATGATCGCACCGATCTCAGCGCCGAGGTACCGCTTGTCGGCCGCAATCGTCTTCAAAGTCTCAGCCGCTGCCTCGAACAGCATCGCGTAGACGGTCGCCTTGTTGTGATAGGCGATCGCCGCCGCCGGCGCCGGCAGCGTGAACACCACATGGAAGTACTCGACCGGCAACAGGTCGGCAGCGCGGGCGCTGAGCCACTCGCGGGCTGCCGTGCTCTGGCACTTCGGGCAATGACGGTCGCGGCAGCTATTGTAGGAGATCCGCTGGTGCCGGCAGTCGACACAGCACTCGACGTGACCACCGAGTGCGGCAGTCCGGCACGCTTCGATGGCCCCCATCACGCGCAGCTGGGACCGGCTCAGGTGCCCGGCGTGGGCGACGCGGAACGCGTTGCCGTGCTGGCGGAAGATGTCCGCCACCTCGTACGCCGGACGTGCGCCGGGCGCTTACTCGGGCCGAGATCTCAATCGTGCGTCGAGATCGTCGAGCGGACTTCTGGCCCGTGCGATCAGATTGGTTGCGACTTGCGTGTAGCGCTCCGTCGATGACAGTCGCGCATGCCCAAGAAGGACTTGGATGAGCCGGATATCAGTACCGCGCTCGTAAAGGTGAGTAGCAAAGCTGTGCCGCAGAACATGTACCGTCACCCGCTTATCGAGGCCGGCATGTTGCCGAGCTTTGCGGCAAGCCTCCTGCAGCGTGGCGACGCTCACCGGATCGTCCGGATTGCGCCCCGGAAACAGCCAGTGGCGCGGTTTGGCCAGACACCAATAGGATCGCAGGATGCTGAGCAGCCGCGGCGACAGCATCACGTAGCGATCCTTGCCGCCCTTGCCGCCCTTGCCGCCCTTGCCGCCCTTGCCGCCCTTGCCGCCCTTGCCGCCCTTGCCGCCCTTGCCGCCCTTGCCGCCCTTGCCGGCCGTGATCAGGATCAGCATGCGCTTGGTGTCGATCGCGCTGGGCGTCAGGCGGCTGACCTCGCCGACCCGTAGCCCGGCAGCGTAGGCCGTCACCAGCGCAATGCGGTCGCGCAGGGCCGGTACAGCCTCCAGGAAACGGGCGACTTCCTCCGCACTCAGCACCAGCGGTTGCTTGATCGGCTCGCGGGCCGAAATAATGTTCTCAATCGCCTCCTTGCGCCCGAGCGTCACCGCATAGAAAAAGCGCAACGCGCACGTCACCTGGTTGATGTGGGTCCACGACCGCTTCAACCCGATCAGGTGCAGTTGGTACGCGCGCACCTGCTCAAGGCCGAGCTTGTCAGGTGATCGGCCGAAGTGTCGGCTAAAGTTCGCAACCGCGTAGACATAGGATTGCTGCGTCGACGGTGATAAGTTGCGCAGCGTCATATCTTCGATCATGCGGCGGCGCAGCGGGCTCGAACTCATCGTGGCCATAAGGCACTCCTGTATTAAGAGGAACGGACTTGCGGTCCAATCCTCTCAAACAGATGCCTCTCAGATAAATGGCCTCGCCACGCCCTCCCGCGGAGCGGGTTCGTTCAATACCCGGGCGAGATCGTCGGAATCGGCACCACCATCAGCTGCTCGCCTTTCCACCTGACATGGCGCGAATTCGCTGGCCCAACCCAGCATCCATTTCGTCGTTGGCAAATTCAACACGTGCCCACGCTCTTGATCGAGTCTGGGCAGATCATGACGGCGATGCCGCACCACGTCTGCCAGCAGGTGACCTCGCAGCTGCGTTCGCCAGCCGACCGGCGTCTGCACGACGCTGGTTGCGTGTCGCCTTTGAGATGGCCGTAGCGAGAACCGGTCTCGGCTAACTCAAGGCCATCCGCGAGTAAAGGTTTCCTGATCTCACAGACGTACTTCGGCATCCCCGGTCAAGTCCACCTGATCTACTCCAGGGCTCACCTCGATCGCAGGTACGGCACCGAACCGGAAGCCAAATCTGACGCGGGTCTATGAATTTGACTTCGGGGCTCTGGGGCGCTCGGAAAGTTCTTCATCAGGCAGGACGAGGGCGACGTGGCTGACGCCTAACGCGCTCGCGAGTTCGAACAACGTCACTACGGTCGGATTGCGCCGGCCATTCTCCAGGCCGCTGATATACTGCTGAGTAAAGCCAGAGGCCTCGGCGAATTTCTCCTGCGTGAAGCCCTTCCGCTTCCGCAGCTTGGAGAAATTCCGGCCTACCAACTTGCGCATGTCCATCTGCGCAAGTTGCGTCTTTACATACTAGGAGGTTTATCTCCTATAGTATGTAACTCCCAAGCCGAAGACGAGTTGGGATGTAGGACGGTCTTTCGAGGCGCACGCCGTTGATGAGGCCATTTTGCGATTCTTATGGTAGACTTGCAGCATTACAGCGCTGGCAGGGCCATGCTTGCAGAAATTGAGAGCATTGAGCAACAAGTTAATGGTAGGAACATGCCGAAGCCGCCCATCGCCAATCCTGACGTCGCCGATTCGGCTCCGAATGATCCCGTGCTTACGAGTTACGATGAGCAGCATCTAGCGACCTATTGGCGCCTCCTTGATGCCGCAGCTGAGGGGGCAGACTGGAAAGAAGTAGCTCGCATCGTGTTGCGTATCGATCCAGATCACGAACCTGCGCGCGCCCGCCATGCATTCGATACCCACCTGGCGCGAGCAAATTGGATGGCAGACCATGGTTACCGCCATTTGCTACGTGGCGGAGCCTCCGAATAGCAAGCCTTTGTCGTCTGAGATCCGCGATTGAGAATAGGTTTCTTCTCTATTTAAGGTGATCGTTCCTACGCATCACGCGATGCGACATTCGCGACTTGCCTCGCAACCGCTGGCTTTATAGACATTGCCTTGCAATTTAATTGGGGATCAGTTGCATGTCGGAGCTCGACTGGCGCTCACCGGAACCATATCAGCGCATGATGGAAGCAGGGGACAGGGCAAATTTTGCTTGGGAATCGCTCAGGCGCAGTCCGAACTTCCGAATTGCTTCTCTCGAGGCTAGCAAGCGGAGCGGGAACGTGAGCGACGAATTCCGAAGGAGATGGGGCGTCTGCTTTCGCGCATGACCCCCAGCGGTCCTTCTTCGAGCAAACCATCTTCTGGGCCCCCGAGGCTTTGCCGAGCGTGGTGCCAATAGTACGTAGCACGTCTGCCTCGCAGGTCGTTGGCGTGCCGTTGCTGCTCGCTGACCTTGCGTCAGGCAGTATCAAACGGGCTTCGGATGGTTGGCATGCCGTATTGCGCATTCAGGGAGTGCAGCATCACCTTTGGCTGAAACAGGCGCCGCAGCTAGGAGCTTTCTATTCCGCCGAACTGCCGTACGATGCGGACTACGAAATTCGCGGTTATGCCTCACATCGGCTCTGGCGCGCCATTAATGGTCGCCCGGTGGGACCTCCGTACCATCGGCTGTCGGCGCAGCAGCGGGAAAGACTGGCGTTGGCGCTGCGAGCGTTGGATGGGTACGCGGATGGTGCATCATATCGCATTATCGCGGAAGTGTTGTTTGGCGGAAAACGCATCCCTGAGCGTGGCTGGAAGACCCACGACGTTCGTGCCCGAACAATCCGCTTGGTGAAGGCTGGGCGTGCTCTTGTGCGCGGCGGCTATCGCGCACTGCTTCGTCCGCCATCTCGCAAGCATTAAATTAGGGGTGCCGAAAAAGACATCCTTGAATGTTCGCCACGCCCTAAGCGCGACTACCCCGCCGTCGTGACCGCCGACGCCGCCCCACTCGGCCGCGCTCCGAACGATGGCACAGACCCGAACACATCGGTCCGAACGCTAGCTTGCCACTGCGATCCCTACGCACGCATGAAGCTGCGCGCCTTCTCGGCCTGTGCGAGCACACAGTCAATCGCGACCCACGCGCCACGGGTGGCCTGACGTATCGCAAGCTGGGTGAACGTGTCGTCTATCCGTCTATCCGCTCCGAGATCTCAAAGCTTGGGTTGACCGCGGAGCCGTATCGACGAGCGATGCCGGCGCCGGATCCATGTTGTCGGCTACAGGCGGGTTAGCTCAACTGATTTGCACCGATGTTTGCGGCGCGCTCCACCGCTGCGGGCAGGCGCTTTTCTGAGGGTTCGACGGGCGCATTAACGTCCGAGCGGAGGCGAGGGGTAGCGCTCAGAGACTAGCTGCAGGAAGACGGCCAACGCCGGGTTTTCATTTTCGCCTTGCCAATAAACTGAGAAGCCGAACCGGCTGGGGCCGGTGCCATCGCGCAGCTCTCGGTAGGTCAAGCCCGCGAAATTAGCCCCCATGTCAGATTCGAGCACGAGGCTTATGCCGGCACGCATGCCGATCAGACTCTTGATGATGCCGCGGCTGACATCGTGGCGTTCAATTTTGGGACGATCCTCAGGCGAGACAAGCTTAGAAATCAGGAGATCTTCAAACTCTTTTCCGGGATCGTAATGGCTCAACAAAACTGTCTGCTCGCGCAGGTCAATCCAATTGACAGTCTCACGCGAACTGAGAGCATGGTCTTGAGGTAAGGCAACCAGGACGCGCTCGCTCCACAGCGGCAGGGCTTTGGCGTCCAACAATGGCGGGCGCCCTGGTACAATCAGCATGTCGATCACGCCGTTGCGAAGTGCGGCCGCCAGACGTGTTCGTGATCGTTCGATTGTCGCTAGTTCGATTTGGGGATATTGCTGCTTAAATTCGAGCAGCGAGGTTTGGAGATTGCCTGCCGAAAGGGAGGTGCAGAAGCCGACGCTCAGACGGCCGCTTTCGCCATTCTGAACTGAATTCGCGGTAGCGATAAGTGCGTCGAATTCTTCCACAATCGTCCTTGCCAGCCGTAGAATAGTGCGGCCAGCCTGTGTGGGGCGCACACCTCCGCTATAGCGCTCAAAAATAGCAATGCCCAAGTGGTGTTCAATCTCGCCGATTCTCCGGCTGAGGCTCGATTGTTGCGAGCTCAGCAACTCCGCAGCTTGACGGAAACTGCCGCAATCGGCCGCGGCAACGGCAGATCTCAGGTGTTTCAGTTCGAGAGCTTTGCCGGCTTGGAGTGACGGCCGCCGTCGACGGAACTTATGCATTTTAAGGCTTAAGCGAGCGGCGCTGCCGCCCCAATGTAGCGCTATTGAGACTTCTGCCTGCTTCTCAAGGCCTAAGCGGCAGCTCGGATGACGGGGGCCCAAAGCACTGGGCCTGAGATGCGCCCGGCCTTACGGATGCGCTCCAAAGCGTCAGTAGAAATCTCTAGATAGCCGGCTAATGCGGTCGTATTCCCGAGCGTTCGCGGCATTCCAATCGAGCGAAGGGGCCATCCTGCACGCCGCAGAATACGGTCCATGCGAGCATCAGTGACGGTGACGATGTCCGTCAGTCCAGTGGAGAGACCAAATTCGATCATGCCTGCAAAGAGCTCGTACGTGGCGGCAGCAAGTCCACCGCTCGCTTTCGGAGCATCAGGAGGAACGTCGAGAGCGAAGCGGCTGCTTTCCCACACCTGAGAGCTTCGTGGTGCACGTTGTCCATCAAGGAGAACTGGGAAAATCTCTCTGAGCATAGTCGGTCCAGTCGACGGCAGAAGGCGGACACAACCCTGAATTCTCCCATCCGTTGCGCGATGCAGCAGATAAACTGGCCTAAGGACGTCATATTCGTCGATCTCCATATCGCCGTCGACCCCGACATTCCAATTCAGGCGCAGCTTAAACACGCGATGGCGCAGCCGGTGCATCTCAGCAAGATCGTTGGTAAACTCGATGTAGTACTGTGGCGTGATGAGCTGGATCATTCCTACTTCCCCGCTTTGATTTAGCAAATCAAGCAGGAAGCCGCGGCAGTCGCACCCTGTACAGTCGCACAGGTGCTTATCGCGAGGCGTGGCGCCTATCTTCGAGATTTGGCCTCGGCTAAAAGCGCGACGGCTTGCCGAAGCGAGCGAACGCCGAGCTTCGCTCGGACGTTATCCAGGTGAAAGCCCGCCGTCCGCCGAGATATTCCGACAATGATCCCGATCTCCCCGGCAGATTTGCCGCGAGATGACCATTCGAGACATTGGAACTCGCGAGGAGATAACCCAACCCCGCCGACGACGCGATCCGCGGTCGAAAGACGCTTTGCTTGTGCATGGAAAAACATAGCGAGTAGTCGCAGATTCTGGGCCTGCTCGATTATCGAGCGCTCAAAATTGGTCCGACGGTCATCGGTCGCGAAACTCAGCGCCGCGATCGCGCCCCCGTGATCGTGGATTGGAAACGTGAGTCCGCAACGAATGCCAAAGCCGGCAGCCTCTTCGAATAGTTCACGCTCGGAGTCCGACTGATCTCGCGGTTCGTATCCGAGTCCCCATCGAAAGGGTTCCGTCTGGCGAATCGCCCGACGTACAACGGGATCGATGGTTTCGTACTTGCGCAGCAAATAGCGAGCTATCCAGGAGGATGGATACGTAGAAATTAAAGTCGGGGAATTAGCCGGCCTGTGCGGTAGCGCAAGGTATGCGAAACACGACAAGTTCAACGCCGCAGTTATATACGCCATGCTCTGTTGAGCAGCGTGGCGGTCTGTGCATTCGGTCAGCTGATCGACGAAGGTCTGAATGATGGCATACGTCCGTGACGAACGCGCAGCATCCCTTCTCATCGGGGCTTGCCAACATTGCGGCCTACGCGCGGTAATTAATCTGTTGGTCTGGCTCATGCGCGGGTTGGGCTCTCGAGCTGCGGAGTTTAGCGAGGCCATGGTAGCTTGGAGGTCTGCAGATGAGAACCTTGTGCGTCGAATGCGGCCAAAACTGGAAGACGGCATCCTCGTAAGATCTATCTGGCAACGCGTCCTTAATCATTTATGATTGCGAATTCTGACCGTGAGCCTAGATGGAACTTCTTCCGGTGTTTCGCCATAGCCCTCTCAATCAGCGAGTGGTTCGCTCCGTACCTTTCATCGAGCAAAACTATCATCGGCTCATAAGATGGCCCACAGACATGCGCCTAGGTCTCCGAGCCTGCTTTTGTGAATTGCATGCGCGGAGCAGCGCGTGACCGTATTAGGTATGTATTGTGTCCGCCTGGAACTGCACGCTGTAGGTCGGTTGATAATGATCTTCTCCGGCCGTGGTTTCTCAAGTTCCGAACGCGTTCTCACCGTGAGATGCGGCGGCTCGTCGGATTCGACGAGCAGGGAATGATGGTAGTACCCAACACCCTGCGGACCATTGTGCGTTACGTACGAAAAGCGGCCGTGCATGATTCGACGTGCACTCGCCACACCGCAGCCAAAAACCTAAATACAGGGTGACCGATGCAGATGTCGTGAATTGGGACGGAACTCGACGACGGCATATCTCGGCCTCGATTCGAGGTGGGGACCACGCGAGATCACGATTGGGCGGCTTGAGGTTAACAATATCCATCAGGCCTGATGGGGGTCAATCCAGGACCGCTTTCCGTGGCTTCAACGGGTTGCTCGAAAAGGCATTCTACACCGCTCCACAGATGGAGCGCCCCAAGACGGCGTGATCTCGCCACCGCTCGCGAAATCTACCCGCCATGCTGGATGAATGGTTCGAGCGGGTGGTGCGGCTGCGGCTTAAGTGGTCGTCCGTGAAGAATGCGGATTGACTTGAGAAATAAGCAGAATTGGTCTTGATGTAGTATTCGATTTTGCAGGAAAGCGGGGTATTGGACCTCGCTTTCTTGCGTTTTAGGTTTTGCTTTTGGGTGATTCGTGATTCCCTGACAGCGTCGTCGACATTGGGGAATGCGATGAGCAAGCCGCGGGATGATCGCCAGAAAGACCTGTTGCTTCCGGCGCTTGATCAGATCATCGACATGGGTCATCCGCTGGTGCGGTTGGCAGCGCTGATCGACTGGAACATCCTGAATGAGCGCTTCAGTTCGGTGTGCCAAGCAGGGTCGGGACAGCCGGGCTTGCCGACGCGGCTAGTCGCCGGCCTGTTCATTTTGAAGCACATGCACAACCTGTCAGATGAGGTGCTGTGCGCTCGCTGGATCGAGAAGCCCTATTACCAATACTTCTGCGGCGAGCTGAGCTTCCGCCACCGTCTGCCGTTCGATCGATCGTCGATGACGCGCTGGCGGCAGCGGCTCGGCGAGGAGCAGCTCGTTGCGCTAATCCAGGAAAGTCTGTCGGTGGCGCACAAGACAGGCGCCCTCGGCCCGAAGGACCTGGAGCGCGTGGTGGTCGATACCACGGTGCAGCCCAAGGCGGTTGCGCATCCGACCGACGCGCGGCTCCTGCATCGAGCAATCATCAAGCTGGTCGGGCTCGCCAAGCGCAACCGTGTGCCGCTACGCCAGAGCTATCTGCGCCTGGCC
This sequence comes from Bradyrhizobium sp. USDA 4538, assembly GCF_024171045.1. Classification (NCBI taxonomy): domain Bacteria; kingdom Pseudomonadati; phylum Pseudomonadota; class Alphaproteobacteria; order Hyphomicrobiales; family Nitrobacteraceae; genus Bradyrhizobium; species Bradyrhizobium sp. USDA 4538. Next base: position 1,804,451 of record NZ_JALJZE010000001.1, on the reverse strand, counting down.
AAGCGCGCCGCCATCATGACCGGCCGCTATACCCACGCCCACCAGTTCAAACGCGCCCGGCGGCAGCTCAAGTTCCTGCGGACACGGCTTGGCCGGATCATCCGCGACATCCGCCGCAAGATTGATGGCGATACGGTGCTGGAAGCTCGCTTCGGCCCGTTGCTCGGTTTAGCGCAGCAGGTGCGCAGCCAGGATCAGCATCAGCGCGGTCCGAAGGTCTATGCGTTACATGCTCCGGAGGTTGAGTGCATCGGCAAGGGTAAAGCCCGCGCGCCCTACGAGTTCGGCTGCAAGGTCAGCATCGCCATCCCTGTGACGTCTCCGAAGGGCGGCCAGTTCGTGCTCGGTGCCAAGGCGCTGCATGGCAACCCCTTCGATGGGCACACGCTCGGTCCCGTAATTGCCGACATGGAGAAGCTCACCAGGGTGGAGGCTCGCGGTATCCACGTCGACAAAGGATATCGCGGTCACAACCACCCGCATCGGTTCAGGGTCTGGATCTCGGGTCAGATCCGCCGCATCACAGCTTCCATCCGTCGCGAGATGAAGCGTCGCGCTGCTGTCGAGCCCGTCATCAGCCACGTCAAGGCCGAGCACCGCATGGACAGAAATTATTTCAAGGGACGCCTCGGCGACCGCATCGACGCTGTTCTCGCCGCTGCCGGCTATAACTTCGGCCTGCTGCTGCGATGGCTCGCAGAGCTCTTGCGTGTCATCATCCGAGCCTTCTTCGAGACCGTCCCGGCTCGAAACACCGCTTAAGCCGGGCGCCGGCGCCAGTTCTTCACGAACGACTAAGTGGCGTGTGCCAACTGACGCGATACGCTATCCCCCGTATGGGACGCATGTGTCACGGTACTGCCTGATCGGAATCTGCGAAAAAGTGCTTCGTCTTGAGCCGTCAACGTCACCTCTCCTTGCTGCTTGTTCGGCTTTCCTAAATGCTTCTACCCGTCGGATACCGCCGCTAGCTCACCGACACTACGGCATAGCCTGCAATCGGCGACCTCAAACTTTCGGAATCTCCGCGATCACGCTTGTGGGCAATTTGCAGCCGTAACCCCGCAGTTGGGGCCGAGTTACGCGAAAACTCCAACAATCCAACGGCACATCGACGTCTTCGCGGGATTTGCGTATTCGATAAGGTGCTTATGGATTGGGCTCAATATTGCCTCGTTCCCGTTGCCTTGAGAGACGATACTCCCGGACAGAAACTCGCCGCGTTATAAGTGGCCCACTCGTGTCCGCTTACTGTACCGGAAATGGCCAGGCGGACAGACGCCAGCCTCGAGCATCAAGAGCAATCTGGACGGTCGCTAGAGTTTCAAAGACGATCGTTGCGAGAGCTGACCGAAGTTCTGCTCGGGAAATCGCCAAAGGTTGGTTGACAGGCGATCGAAAGCGTCCACGTCAACCGGACGCCGGAGGTCACAGGCTGCGGCCGAAGATTCATTCTCCTCGAACTCGCCAGACAAATCTTCGCGGCCGATGCCAGCACGGCATGTAAGCCGTCGAATCCCCGGTATCGGGACAACTTCGTGCCCTCGGTCGAACACTTCCCTGATCCTCTGATCTGCCAGTTGAGCCGATGCGTTCTAACATTATTCGGCGTCCAAGATTGCGCGAAGTAGAATGGGCCAGCAGGGACTACGGCGCAACTGCAGACGACAACGTCGGATCGCTCTGAGGCCCTTGAAGCACGATCAGGCTCGAGATGTCGCACCGTTTCATTGCTCCATGATCGCCCGGATAGATGGTCCATGCGTGACGCCGGGATGAACGAAGAACACATTATAATGGATACTCCGAACAAGAACTTGTTACTTGCGCGCTGGTTCGGATTCGGAAATAAGACAATCTATAGTAGAGCGCGCAAGAGGCGTAGAATTGAGGTGCTCTGCTGCAGGTCCATTCGATAATGATCTCGATGGGAGCCGACTTTCGAGTGGGTTATGGTGGCAACCACGCGATGGTCGCCAATGACTTGGCTTTTGCCTTTCGTGTTTGCCGCAAGACATCGCGGCCGAATAGGGTCCGCCAGCGACCAAAGTAAGTTGGCTGAGCTTCCGTCGCCAGTTCTGCCGACCATGGGTCTAGAGTCTTGTTTAGCGTCACGATAGTGAGGTCATGATCATGAGCAATACGACCATTGGCGGCATCATTCCGCGCGCGGATATCATCGAGCACGGAACTCGGCTTGGTAGCGAGATCAAGAACATCAGGCTCTCCGATGAGTTGTCAGACGAAGCCGTCCAGGCCATTAGTCGATTGCTCCTCGCGCATAAGGTCATCTTTTTCCGTGATCAGGCGCACCTTGATGATGCCGAGCGGCAGCGCTTTGCCGTCCGACTTGGTTCGCTCAGGCCGCGTTCGACAGTCCATGCGATCAGGGAAGCACCGTTCGCAATGGCGTGGGTTGGTGGCAGCCGTTCTGCCGACCAGATGCACATGGGTGTCAGTGTCGGTGAGACATGTTCAAAAAGTTCAGTCCTGCCCGACGGCGGCGACATCGTCTGGTCGAGCGCTGCGGCAGCATACCTTGACCTTCCAGAGCCGCTACGGATGCTGGCCGACGACCTCTGGGCCGCGCGCTACAGTGACCATGATTGCGCCGTGACCGGATGCGTGGAAGAGACGGACCGGCTGCATCTAGACGATGTTTTCACCGGAACAATCTATGAAGCGGCGCATCCGGTCGTCTGTGTGCATCCCGAGACTGGCGAACGGATGCTCGTACTCGGACATTTCGCACAGTACTTTGTCGGCCTGCAGAAGCCTACCAGCGAAAGGCTATTCAACTTACTTCAATCCTACCTCACCGCGCCAGAAAACACCGTGCGCTGGAGCTGGAAGTCGGGAGACGTCGCAATCTGGGACAGTCGGGCAACTGTATATCACGCCGTCAAATATTCCGGCGGTCAAGATAGCACATTGAGCCGCCTCATCAGCGATGACGACGCGCCGCTTGGTAACGCTGGTCGTCTCACTGCACATATCAAGGAATCAAAGCGGCAGGCGGCCAGGGCTGCATGATGGTGGTCCACTGATCAAGTCTACCATGACAGGCGCTACGCATGCGCCGCGGTTATGTGTCACCGCGGGGAGCGGTGATGTTTAGAAGACATTTGGCGTTGAAACTTTCGCTTCCGACAATTTGCCGGTACTGCTCGAGAAAACTCACATCCGGAATCGAGGCTTGGCCACGCAAGTGACGTTTCATATTCATCGAAATTCCAAGTCATCTGGCAATACTCAAAACGTGAACTCCCTCGGAGTCGACGGTGCTTGACCAGTTGGCAGCAAGGGCAGGTCTTCTCCTCCAGGTCAATGACGATCGCAATCGCGCGACGATCCGGCCAGTAGCTACCATTGCCGCGGCGCCTACGTGGCTGGCCTACGGCCCGCACATGCGCTGGCATCCTGCGCCCTCTCGCCGTGCCAAATGCCGCGGCTCATGTTGGTGGCCGACGCATCTACCGCATCTACCTCGCCGAAGAAGCGAACTGCTCCTTCCCGGCCTGCATCTGAAATCGGGACGGTGTTTCGCAGCTTCGCAACGTCGGTTCCGACATATGCTTCCCTATAATCCGCCATAGCTCGCCTTTGCGAGGATCGGCTCGATCCGCCCGAGCACCCCTCGGATGCGCAGGTGTAGGACAAACCTTGTCGGTATGGGCAGACATACGGTCTTACGCGCTAGCGGCCCAGCGCTCGGCAGCCCGTCACGCGGAGCCTGCCGCCTCACGCCGGGTTCGTTAGATCGAGGGATGTTCCGGCCAATTGGTGGCGTCGCAGGACGGCACGTCTGAACTCGTCGGGAAAAGGATCTTGAAACCTGGATTAGAGCGTGGATACGAGGAGCATAGCATTGATCAGGATCGCAGCGTCGTTACAGTTATGAGCCGGACGGCGTCAGATGCTAGGATACTATGGCACTATGATTGTACGGTCGGCAGCGAACGAGGAGCGCCAGGTTGAGGAAGAGTGGTTGCTTGGAATCTGCGGTGAATTTGGCGGGAGCGTTAAGTTCCTTGAAAAGGCTTATTCCTGCGAGCGGAGTGAGATCGCTTCGGCGCTCGCAAGCTTCCTCAAGAGACAAAGGCGGATCCGCATCCGATCGCGGGAGTCGCTTTCTGACCAGCTTGCAAGAAGGAGAGATCGAGAGTTTCGGCAGCCATTTTCAGCGCGGCATCCTAGCAGTAAGAGCAGGTTTCCACAAAGGCGCGGGATCTAGTGTTCGTGCGCATGGTGATATGGTGATTTGGATCGCCTTCTCGGCGACTCACACGCGTCGCCTTTGTTTGAAGCGCCGCGCCGATCGCGATCAACCTAATTGGACCCTCAATAAGAATCCCCGGAGCGGGCATTGTGGTAAGCAGAGTTCTTTCCGACAGCCTGCTGCGATAATCGCCAGGACCGCCTGTCGCAGAAGGGGCGTTCCTTGTTGCGTTACTGACAAAGGAGGGCCGTCGGGTTTGAACAGCCGGTCGCGGTGCGGTCTGTGAGAACTTCTTCCTGTAGTTAGAAGCTTAATGCGTCGCACCGCATTGGCACGGCCATTGCTATTGAGAGCTAGAAAAATTGAATGAGGTGCCAGCGCACATTTCGACACGCAAACTGAGCGATGCGTTCCGTCTGCAAGAACAATATCCATTTGCGAAGCGGACAGGCACGCCATGAAAGGAATATTTCATTGGCGCTGAGTTCTAATGCCAGAACCACCACATTCCGTTTGGCAGAGAATCCATTGTCGGCGGTCCACCATCTAGCTTCGGGATAGAACTTGAGATGTCATAAGACGATGCGTCTGTCTCAAACTCACGCATGTGAGCCGGGAGGAAGCATGTCGCGGGCGAGCGGTCGCCGGCGATAAGCGATCTGGATCGCCGCTGATCTCAGTCGGCTATGAAATCTGCGCTGCGCCACGTCCGTGCCGCTCCAAAAAGGAAGGAGCGCGACAATTTGCCAGAAAATTGCGGCAATCACGGAGAGTCAAAGTTGCCGTCGAACTGATCGAGAGTGGACATCTGCTTATTGCGCCCGTTTGACGTTAGAAATAAGGGAAGGTGACCGGTGCCAATCGACTATCCCGCAGTACTCAATCTCAAGACCGAAGCTGTTCCCTATTCGTGGAGTGATCGCGAGGTAATGCTCTATGCGCTCGGCATCGGCATGGGCTCCGATCCGTTGAACGAAAAGGAACTGCATTTTGTCAATGAGGCATTTTCAACACCGAAGCGGTTGAAGGTGGTTCCAACCTTTGCTTCGGTCTGCGTCTGGGGGGCGAGACCTGGAGTTCTCGGCCTTAATCGTGTCATGGTCGTTGATGGCGAACGCGACATCACATTTCACAAGGAGATCCCTGTCGCAGCCAGCGTTACGGCGGATGCACGTGTGCGCGGCGTATATGACAAAGGCAAGGAGAAGGGTGCGATCATACAGAACGAAGTCATCGTCAGAGATGGCGAGGGGGACAAGATCGTCACTATCATATCTTCGACGTTTGCGAGGGGCGACGGCGGCTTTGGTGGATCTTCGGAAGGAATGCCCGAGCCGCACCAAGTCCCCGATCGAGCGCCGGACAGATCGATTGAAATACCGATCCGTCCCGATCAGGCGTTGATCTATCGGCTGTCGGGTGACCGGAATCCCTTGCATAGCGATCCTGAATTCGCTCGTCAGGCTGGCTTTCCTAAGCCAATTCTTCATGGAATGTGTACTTACGGACTGACCTGCAGAGCAGTGTTGCAGACCTACGCGGATTACGATCCTTCTGCCTTCCAACGTCATCGCGTTCGATTGTCTGCACCGGTGTTTCCGGGTGAGATCCTTACGGTCTATCTCTGGAAGGACGGAAACTCGATTTCGTTCGAAGGCCATGTACGAGACAGGCAAGTTACCGTCGTCAAGAATGGACAGACGGCGCTGGCGTCTTAGCACTACTTTGGGTGCGCCGGGAGACCGGCAAGGAGTAGATGGTGAAAGTCCATTGCGATGAAGGTGTAGCGAACCACATCGGCCCCGAGCCGTGCGCAGGCCTCCGCGAGGGGGTCGGCGAAGCGTCGGTAGGGGAGCATGCAGGCCAGCCATTGAGCCGCGAAACAGTGTTATCCCGGGCGTCGACGCTGTCCAAAGAGCGGAAGGCAACATGGGCGAGTGCGCAAACGCGAGCACCCGTCCAGCCCGGCGTGGTCGTAGACCCTGGCATGCATGGAAGCTCCTTGTACGGGAACCGGGATATCTCCGGGTCGGCCACCTTCCTCCTCCGAGGATATGGTCCGCAGCGGGAAGGCGAGGAGCCGTAGCCGCTGATGCACGACACGGAGAAGTCTGACTCTGGCATAGTAGCTGAGAAGCCGACGAACAAAGCCGGATTACCGGCGGAGGAGTGGGTGGAGCCAAGGCTGGGGACCAAGGGAAACGCGGAACAGCGGCGCATACACCGGACACAGGGCCGGGCTCGCATGACCCAGTCGCTGGACCGCGTACGGGCAGCCGCAAGGCTGAGGAAGAAGGACCGGTTCACCGCGCTCCTTCACCACATCAATGTCGATACACTGCGGGCGGCGTTCTTTGCGCTCAGGCGTAGGGCCGCTCCCGGAGTGGATGGCATGACGTGGCAGGACTACGAGGAAGATCTCGAGCCCCAGCTCGCCGATCTGCACAAACGGGTCCAACGAGGAACATACCGCCCGCAACCGTCTCGCCGGACGTACATACCAAAGGCAGACGGCAAGCAGCGGCCGAGCGATCGCGGCTCTCGAGGACAAAATCGTCCAGGGCGCCACCGTCATCGTGCTCAACGCCATCTACGAAGGAGACTTCTGTGGCTTTTCCTACGGGTTTCGGCCCGGCAGAGGGCCACATGATGCGTTGGACGCGCTCTGCACAGCGATCGAGACGCGGCAGGTGAACTGGATCGTTGACGCCGACATCCAAAATTTCTTTGGCGCAGTCAGTCAATCTTGGCTGGTGCGCTTCTTGGAACATAGGATCGGCGACAAGCGCATCATCCGCCTCATCCAGAAATGGCTGAAGGCAGGTATTCTCGAAGACGGCGTCGTAACCGTTGATGACAGGGGAACGGGTCAAGGTTCGGTGATTTCACCGCTCCTCGGCAACATCTACCTACACTACGCTCTCGACCTGTGGGCCAAGCGCTGGCGACAACGCGAGGCCTCCGGCGGCATGATCATCGTGCGTTACGCGGACGATGTAGTGGTCGGCTTTGAGCGCGAGGACGACGCACGTCGTTTCCTCGATGCGATGCGCGCGAGACTGGAGGAGTTCGAGCTGACGCTCCATCCGGCCAAGACCCGCCTGATTGAGTTTGGTCGCCATGCGGCGGCTCAACGTAAGCAGCGCGGACTCGGAAAGCCGGAAACCTTTGCGTTCATGGGGTTCACATTCATCTGCGGCAAATCACGCCAAGGGCGCTTCCAGCTTCAACGGAAGACCCGTAGCGACCGCATGCGAACCAAACTCCGCGAGATCAAGGAGGAGCTGAGGCGCCGAATGCACTGGCCGATCCCTGCACAGGGGAGATGGCTCAGGCAGGTCGTGACCGGCCACTTTGCGTACTTTGCTGTCCCGACGAATGGCCGAGCGCTCAATGCGTTTCGGTTCTATCTGACCGACCTCTGGAGGCGTACGCTTCGGCGGCGCAGTCAGCGGAACTGTCTGACCTGGGATCGCATAACGCAGATCACCGACGACTGGCTCCCCAAGGTTCGCATCCTTCATCCATGGCCGAAGCTGCGCTTCGCCGTCAAACACCCGAGGTAGGAGCCCGGTGCCTTAATTGGGCTCGCCGGGATCTGCGCGGGGGGCGCCCAGTGATGGGGGTCCCTACCGCGAACAGATTGTTGATTTTGCCGCGTTTTATAGGATTCCCGAATCAATTTTTCAATGATTCATGGGTGGTCGGCTCTGGAAGGGCTGACCATGGCGGGATGGGAAGACGAACTCGAACCTTGGCTGATGCCGTTCTTGGACCGGCTGGGTCATAAGACCCGGCAGCGGATGTGTCCTCTGTATGTTGCGGGATTGATCGGTCCGGGCGATCGCAAGAGCGTTCAGCCGATGGCGGAGCGCCTTGCCTCGGGCAACTACGACCAGTTGCCACCATTTCATTGCGGACGGTGTCTGGGACGCGACGCCGCTGGAGACGGAGCCGCTCAACCAGGCGGACCGACTTGTCGGCGGCAGGGATGCGATGCTGGTTATCGATGACACCTCACTGCCGAAGAAGGGTGAGCGATCGGTCGGTGTTGCGGCTCAATACGAGTCGGCTCTCGGTAAAACGGCAAATTGCCAAACGCTGGTGTCTTTAACGCTTGCGCGCGGCGAAGTGCCAGTGATGGTCACGTTACGTCTCTTTCTGCCAGACAGTTGGACAAGCGACGTATCTCGTTTGAAGCGCGCTCGCGTGCCGTCGAACATCGAACGGCACGGTCCAAGCCCGAGATTGCTCTAGCCGAGATTGACCGCGCGATGGCAGCCAACGTGCGCTTTGGATGTGTGCTGGCGGATGCAGGATACGGCCTCAGCGCACCGTTTCGACAAGGGCTAACAGAGCGCGGGCTGGCCTAGGCTGTCGGCATCCCTCGGCACCAGAAAGTGTATCCGGTCGATGTGAAGCTCATTTGGCCGATTACCAGCGTCCGCGGAAAACCACGAAAGCACCACGTGCCCGATATCTTATCGATTGCCGCAGAACAAATGCTCGCCAGCGCCAAATGGAAAGCCGTGAGTTGGCGTCGTGGGACGAAAGGTCGGCTGAAAGCCCAATTTGCTGCTCTCCGTGTCCGGACCGCCGACGGCCCTCCGCAGCGGATATGGGATAAAGGTCGGCAGCATTTCCCAGGCGACGAAGCCTGGCTCATTGGTATAGCGCGACAATCTGGCTGGGAAGCGCGCGACAATCAGGATGGCGAGTCGGTGTCGCGGTGAGGTGAGGTGAGGTGAGGTGAGGTGAGGTGAGGTGATGATTGCCGCGATGATTGTCGCGCGCAAGAGTTTTGTTGGCGCTGATTGTCGCGGAGCGTCAACCAGCGATTGTTTTTGGTGTCGCGTGCGACGGTGGCCGTCCTGGGCCGCGTTTTCGCTCGAGCGCGGTGCGCCTGCGATAGCTCTCGACGTTCATTTCGATGATGGTGGCGTGGTGAACGAGGCGATCGATGGCGGCGAGCGTCATGGCGGGGTCCGGGAAGACCCTGTTCCATTCGCCGAAGGGCTGATTGGCGGTGATCAACATCGAGCGCCGCTCGTAGCGTGCGCTGATGAGCTCGAACAGCACGCTGGTCTCGGCCTGATCCTTGGTGACGTAGGCGAGGTCATCGAGGATCAGGAGGTCGAAGCGATCGAGGCGGTTGATGGCGGCCTCGAGGTTGAGCTCGCGCCACGCCACCTGGAGCTTCTGCACGAGATCGGTGGTGCGGGTGAACAGGACCCGCCAACCGTTCTCGATCAGGGCCAAGCCGATCGCTGCCGCCAAGTGGCTCTTGCCACCGCCAGGCGGCCCAAACAGCAACAAATTGGCGCCCTTGCCGACCCAACCATCGCCAGCGGCAAGCGCGGTCACCTGCGCTTTGGAGATCATCGGCACGGCCTCGAAGTCGAAGCTATCGAAGGTCGTTCCGGCCGGCAGCCGCGCCTCGACGAGATGGCGCTCGATGCGACGGCGGCCGCGTTCGGCGATGATGGCGAGGAAGCGGGCCGCCGGCCAACCTTCCTTGTCGGACTGTTCGGCGAACTGTGGCCACAGCACCTTGATGGCGGGCAGGCGCAGCTCGTTGAGCAACAGATTGAGGCGCGCGGTGTCGACTGTGTTGGCCGTGTTCATGCGGCGTCTCCGATCTGGCTGGCGCCGATGAGGCACTCATAGCTGGCGAGCGGGGCAAGCTGCACCATGACTTGCGGCACGCAGGCAGGATCGGGCGCGAAGTGGGCGCGCAGCTGTCCGAGGTCGGGCAGTCGGCCGGCGTCCAGGTTGGCGGCGAGCTGACCGGCGAGTTCGGCCTCGCAGCCGCGCTCGTGCGCCAGCGCAAGCAGATCGACCATGAGCCGGCAGGCTTTCCTGTCCGACAGCCGTTCGCGCAGGCGATCGAAGGTTCGGCGATAGGCCTCGCGCGGGAACAGTCGATCACGGTAGACGAGATTGAGCAGCGCCATCGGCTTGCGCCGTAAGGAATGGATCACATGCCGATAATCGACGACCTGGTCGTGCTTGCCGTTGGGATGCGGCCGTCCACGCGACAGGGTGACGAGATGGGTGCCGCCGACGAACACGTCGAGACGATCGTCGTAAAGGCGCACCCGCAGCTGGTGGCCGATCAGGCGTGACGGCACGGTGTAGAACACCTTGCGCAAGGTGAAGCCGCCACTTGACATCACGCGGACAATCACCTCCTCGTAGTCCGAGGTGCGGCGATCTGGCAACGCCTGCAGGATGGTGCGCTCGTGGTCGATCCGCTTGGCGTTGCGGGCATTGCGGCGGCTGACGATCTCGTCGATGAAGCCGCGGTAGGCGGCGAGATCATCGAAGTCGGCAGTGCCGCGCAACAGCAGCGCATCGGCGATCGTCCGCTTGAGATGGCCGTGCGAGCTCTCGATCGCCCCGTTCTCGTGGGCGATGCCGCGATTGTTGCGGGAGGGCCGCATGCCGTAATGGGCACAAAGATCCTCGTACCGGTGCGTCAGATCATCCCTCGCGTTCCGATCGAGATTGCAGAAGGCGGCCGACAGACTGTCGGTCCGATGCTCCCGCGGTGCGCCGCGACCACAGGGCATTCTGCAGCCCTTCGGCCAAGGCGACGAAGCTCTCGCCACCGAGCACGACATGGGCGTGCTCGAACCCGCAATAGGCCAACCGGAAGTGATAGAGGCGATGATCGAGCGGCATGCCAGCGATGCTCACCCCCAGCTCACCCATGTCGGTGAAGTCGGAGAGGCCGAGTTGGCCGGGCTCGTGGGTCTGGCGGAAGATCACCTCCTGCTCCTCGCCGTGGATCGCCCGCCAGGCGCGGATCCGGCGCTCCAGCATGTGGCGGATTCTGGTCCCGAGTTCAGGGTGGCGTCGCAAGATCTCCTCGAAGATCGCGATCTGCCGCACGCCGGGGGCGGCCTTCAGCATCGGCACCACCTCGGCCTCAAACACGCTGGCCAAGGGATCCGGCCGGCGACTGCCGCGGGCTCCCTTCTTCCGCGATGGCAGGCGGGGATCCTTCTCAATCCGATAGGCGGTTGACGTGCTGAACGACGCCTTGGCGGCGGCCACGGGCGGGGTATCGGTCTGACGGTACTTCATGTAGAGCCTCATCTGGTGATCGGTAATGTGTCGGCCTGGCAAGCGAGTGATTCCTCTTGGCGGAAGAACCACTTGCATAACCAGCCGGCCGCGATCACCAGACGGCGCGGTCCCTTGTGGATCGCGCCGTCGCCGAGCTCGTAACTCCGGTCGGGCTACGCCCTCCCTGCGTCACGAGCTCGGCGACGCTCTCTCATCCTGATTGACGCTCTGCTTCCATCCTGATTGCCGCGCGGCACTCATTGGCGAGCAACGTGCGTCCGCGGGAGAAAAAATACTATCTGGCCAACCTTGATGACAATGATTGCCTACGCCTTCCTGCAACATCGTCGCCTCGCATACGCGGGGCGGAAAAAAAGAATCAACGGGCCTCCGCCTCAGCCAGCCATGCCAGCCGTACGTCATGCCATCGTCGATCTCATCCTTCGGCCGCCGTCTCAGCGGTGCCCATATTGCCGAAAGCAAATCCGTGAAAAACGGCGGCTAAACCACAATCTGCCAAAGTAGTGCTAGACTGGATATCTTTGAAGTTACCCAGAACCGCTGTCAAGTTCGACAGACTCCGGCTTCGCACCTACAAGCCAGAGAGAAAGCGATCGTCCCAAATGCTTCCTCCAGTCCAACTGCAGTACCCGGCGCTAAATCGGTGTCCTCAAGTATCGCCTGATGCCGTCCATGCGTTCTTCGTCACCTCATGCATTCGCGCGCGCTCGTTTTCTGGTCCGGTTCCTGCAAGGTGTAATCTAGGCGCAGACGAGCGGCAGGGACTTAAGAATCCATGCAATCCAACGACTTGTAATAAAGTCTTCGAGTCGGCGGCTGCTTGACATTGGACCTTAGCGCCACCTTTCAATGCTTTAGGAATGAGAGACCATTGTATGAAAAGCTGCGTTTTTACGGACAAGGATATGCAATTTATCGAATAATGGCCAAAGTTGCGGAAATTCGTCTCCAGGGACTGGTAGCACTTAGGGGCAAATCGATCTGTCGACTTGGCGGGCCGACCCTTGATAAGTTGATCGCTTTGCCATTGTACGACGGTGCAGGGGGCAATCTCGCTAACCCTTGGTGACGCGTCATGATGGAGCTTCTGTTCGTCTCATCCGCGAGCCGAGCCGAAGCGAAGGTGGAGGTCAAGCAGCGTGAACCTTGATGTCGCAAACCAAATTGTTCGTGCTGTTTTTTCTGACTCTTACACAGAGGCTAGGCAAAAATTCTTGGCGACGGCGTTAACCTCGAGACCGTATCCATGCAGCACGAAGGGGCCATCTGGTGAGGCTCTGTTCACCGATGCGGCGTATTACGGCGACCCGGATGCCAAGAAGGTCTTGGTCTTGATCTCGGGCACGCACGGTCCGGAGGGTTACTGCGGATCTGCGGCGCAACTTGTATTTCTCCATGCCAGATTCCACGAAGCCCTTCCGCCGTCAACGGGTATTCTCGTTATCCATGCTCTGAATTGCCATGGTTTCGCCTGGGACCGTCGGGCGACTGCAGAGGGGTGCGACCTTAATCGGAATTTTGTGGATTTTTCAAAGCCGTTGCCGTCAAATCCTGAATATGAGGAGCTGGCAGAACATCTTGTTCCCGTGGACAGGACGGGGGAGGGGATGCGACGCGCAGAAGCCGCAGTCGCGGCATACCGCGCGCGCCACGGCGAACTGAATTACAGATCGGCTAGAAATCGGGGTCAGTATACCAGGCCGGGTGGTCTGTGTTACGGCGGAGCGGAGCCCACGGAAGCGAGGCGAACCCTCGAGAAAATAGTAAGCGACTTTAACATAGCGGTCCGTGACAGCGCAATCATCATCGACTATCACACAGGGCTCGGTCCTTATGGCTACGGAGAGCTGCAATGTGAGCAGCCCTCCGGAGTAAGTGGGTATCAACGGGCAGCAAGTATTTTTGGCCCTTCGGTCACGTCGCCGGATCTCGGAACCTCATCCGCGGTCATTTTGCACGGGACACAGGACGAATTTTGGCAGCGTACTTTGGCGGACAGGCACACCTACGTTGCTCTCGAATTTGGAACGTATACTAACCCGTCGATCGTGCCAGATGAACATTGGCTGTTCACGTGCCAACCGGAAGCAGTTGACTCCGATCGTGGGCGCCAGATTCGCAATGCGACCAAATTCCATTTCTACCCGCAAAAGTCAGATTGGAAGGAGATGGTCGTTTGGAGAGCGCACCTAGTGCACCGACAAGCGATTGAGGCGCTCGCATCTGCGGGGTAGCTCACTTTCGTGCATGCTCTACTAAACGGTGAGTGCGCACGCATACCCACTATCTGTGAACATTCTAGGTCAATCAAGTCGACAGCATTTGACGGACCAATTGCTCCGCATCAACAAGCCCGAGCGGCCGGGTCTATAGGCCCAGAATAAAAACAGGCCTCGGTACCCTTGTTTCCGCCGTGACGTCGAATCTGGTGCAAGACGTACGTTGGTGCGCTCGGCTACGAGTGATTTCCTACTCAAACTGGTCGATTGAAACGCAGCATCAGTAATGACAAAAGGAGCTAGTCTATGACCGCAACGTGTAAGTCAATTCCTTTCACTGGCGCACCATTCCCGAAATCAGAGTACGAGCGTCGGCAGAAGAATGTGCTTGAGACCGTAGCTCGCGCTGATCTCGACGCAATCGTGGTCACTGCCCATGGTCATCTCCGGTACCTTACCGGATATGACGGGATGGGTGGCTACTTCATGCCGTTCCCGTTGATCCTAGTGCCGGGGCAGGCGCCGACATACGTTGTTCGCGAATACGAGCTGACGGGCGTTCGCGCGGAAAGTTGCATTGACGAGATCATTACGTATACCGAGCAGCCGGACTTTGCCAAAGTGTGCGCGGACGTTCTTCGAAGGTTGGGACTAGCAGGCCGCAGGGTAGGCTTTGAGCTCGGTTGTTGGAACCTTGCACCTGCAGATGTAAGTGCGGTTCAGACGCGCCTTCCGGATATGAAGCTCGTCGATGCTTCTCGTCTCGTTCCATCGGTGATGGCCGTGAAGAACGAGCTGGAGATCAGAGTTATGCGCGAGGCGATGGCCATGACCCGGGTGGCCGTGGGAGCGTTTCAACAGTCGCTACGGAACGGCATCACTGAAGCCGAAATGGCCGCAGCCATCCAAAGCGAGGTCAAAAAGGCAGGCGGCGACGAAGTTAGGCTGGTTTCAATCGGATTCGGAGAGCGAGTAAAGCTACCACACACCAAGCTCACGCACCACCCGATCAGGAGCAATGAACCTGCCATGATCGAAGTCGGCGGAATGAAGCAAGGATATGTCGGGCCGCTGGTCCGGGCCGCCGTGCTCGGCCGCCATCCCGAGACCGAATCCCTGCACGCCTTGGCGGAGGAGGCCCTTGAGGCCGCGATCGCCGCGATCAAGCCGGGTGTTATGGCAGGAGAGATTGACGCCGCCGCTCGTAAGGTTATCGAACGATCCGCACGTCCGCATGCGCTTAACCACCGCGTTGGATACCAAACCGGCGCTCCGTGGAACGAACGCGGGAACATGAGCTTGGAGCCGGGCGCAACCGACTTCCTTGAGGCCGGCATGACCGTCCACATGCCAGTCATTCTCCTCGGAGAAAGCGGCTATCTGTTTGGCTGCAGCGAGACCGTGTTGGTGACGGAGCGCGGTGCAGAGATCTTCAGCGGTATACCACACACGCTTTATCGCGCGTGATGAATTGGCAGGCCGCGCCAAGGGGAGCGGACGACGTCTGCGAAAAGGTCCGCCCGTTCGTTGGCTCGCCCCGATTCGCGCCCTGCCGCTAACGGGCAGGGTGCGAATTTGAATGTGTCAGAATATACATCGCTCAATCGACTTCATAGTCGTCCGTGAAGAAATGCGAATTGACCTGAGAAATAAGCAGAATTTCTTGATGTAGTATTCGATTTTGCAGGAAAGCGGGGTATTGGACCTCGCTTTCTTGCGTTTTAGGTTTTGCTTTTGGGTGATTCGTGATTCCCTGACAGCGTCGTCGACATTGGGGAATGCGATGAGCAAGCCGCGGGATGATCGCCAGAAAGACCTGTTGCTTCCGGCGCTTGATCAGATCATCGACATGGGTCATCCGCTGGTGCGGTTGGCAGCGCTGATCGACTGGAACATCCTGAATGAGCGCTTCAGTTCGGTGTGCCAAGCAGGGTCGGGACAGCCGGGCTTGCCGACGCGGCTAGTCGCCGGCCTGTTCATTTTGAAGCACATGCACAACCTGTCAGATGAGGTGCTGTGCGCTCGCTGGATCGAGAAGCCCTATTACCAATACTTCTGCGGCGAGCTGAGCTTCCGCCACCGTCTGCCGTTCGATCGATCGATCGTCGATGACGCGCTGGCGGCAGCGGCTCGGCGAGGAGCAGCTCGTTGCGCTAATCCAGGAAAGTCTGTCGGTGGCGCACAAGACAGGCGCCCTCGGCCCGAAGGACCTGGAGCGCGTGGTGGTCGATACCACGGTGCAGCCCAAGGCGGTTGCGCATCCGACCGACGCGCGGCTCCTGCATCGAGCAATCATCAAGCTGGTCGGGCTCGCCAAGCGCAACCGTGTGCCGCTACGCCAGAGCTATCTGCGCCTGGCCAAGCGCGCCGCCATCATGACCGGCCGCTATACCCACGCCCACCAGTTCAAACGCGCCCGGCGGCAGCTCAAGTTCCTGCGGACACGGCTTGGCCGGATCATCCGCGACATCCGCCGCAAGATTGATGGCGATACGGTGCTGGAAGCTCGCTTCGGCCCGTTGCTCGGTTTAGCGCAGCAGGTGCGCAGCCAGGATCAGCATCAGCGCGGTCCGAAGGTCTATGCGTTACATGCTCCGGAGGTTGAGTGCATCGGCAAGGGTAAAGCCCGCGCGCCCTACGAGTTCGGCTGCAAGGTCAGCATCGCCATCCCTGTGACGTCTCCGAAGGGCGGCCAGTTCGTGCTCGGTGCCAAGGCGCTGCATGGCAACCCCTTCGATGGGCACACGCTCGGTCCCGTAATTGCCGACATGGAGAAGCTCACCAGGGTGGAGGCTCGCGGTATCCACGTCGACAAAGGATATCGCGGTCACAACCACCCGCATCGGTTCAGGGTCTGGATCTCGGGTCAGATCCGCCGCATCACAGCTTCCATCCGTCGCGAGATGAAGCGTCGCGCTGCTGTCGAGCCCGTCATCAGCCACGTCAAGGCCGAGCACCGCATGGACAGAAATTATTTCAAGGGACGCCTCGGCGACCGCATCGACGCTGTTCTCGCCGCTGCCGGCTATAACTTCGGCCTGCTGCTGCGATGGCTCGCAGAGCTCTTGCGTGTCATCATCCGAGCCTTCTTCGAGACCGTCCCGGCTCGAAACACCGCTTAAGCCGGGCGCCGGCGCCAGTTCTTCACGAACGACTTCATAATCTCGCGCCATCTCGTCGCAGCGGTAACACCCCGTCTCGCTTATTTTCTCATCTGCCACTTGCGTTGCAATCGAGAGACGCGTGAAGGACGGCCGTCGAAATTGCGCGTGCCGGGCGATCGCTGAACTGACCAATAATCGTGTGCATGCGTTGCTCTTCAATTTCGACAAGCCATCAAGCACTGTATTATTTTAGTATGCATCCGACGGGCGCCGTCTTGCGTGACGCGTGGTAATTTGTGGAACGTGTGACCTTATGTATGGTCCGGCCGTGCGTTGCGAGAAGATTCGTCGAATTGGTGGCAGCGGTCTTGCATCAATGTGTCCGGCCTCTTATTGAAGCGTTTGTGCTCCGGGCCATCATGGACATCTGCGCGTGCGTTCTGATTAGTCAACAGGCCTCGAACGGGCCATTAAGGTCACCAGTATCCGCACACGCTCGGAAGTCCTCCATTTTGTCTTGTCTTCTCGCAGATCTCGGCTGGAGACTGTTGATGCGGCTATGTCATCGCTTGCGCCTGATGTTGCGTCGTTCCTTTGTTCGGACCAAAGGTCCTTCGTCCCGGCCCGCAGAACGTCGATCGCGTCGCGCGCAGGGGCGGTCAAGGCCGGCCGTCGCTCTTGCTTACGGCTGACTGGACGTCGCCAGGCCGCGCCAAGCACGGGGCGATCGTTAGGCGGGTCGAGCGTCTGCATCGCCGATCCTGGTTATCTCGAAGACGCGTCCTTTGGCCAGCACAGCCCCGGCGATGTGGGCAAGTTTGTTGGCGAGCGTGATTGCGAGCACATTGTGGTGTGGCCGCTTCTTGGCGGCTTCGATCCAGGATGTGAACCCGTAACGTTCCCAGTTCTTTATCCTGACCAGCACAACCCAGCGCAACATGCGTGGTGACAGGGCATCGGTGCGCGTCGTAAGAATGGTGGCAAGTTCTGCCTAGGAAGCCGATGCCCTGTCGCATGGCGATCCCGCGCTCCAGCATGAAGGCGGCGGTCTTGGTCGCGACGAACGTCATCGTCGTGCGCTGCACGGCCTCGGCAATCGCTTCGGCATCATTGAAGTCGTTCTTCTGTCCCTTGCTGTAAGGGCGGACGTATTTGGCCGGCACCAGCCTGGCATCGTGACCAAGCGATGCGAGTTTGCGGTCCAGGTGATGTGCGCCGACGCAAGCTTCCATGCCGATGAGGCAGCGCGACATATTGGCGACCGCCCTTCCACTGCGTGTTTCGGCAATTTCCGGACAGCAATTTCGCTAATTCGCGGACAGCGATTTCAGTAATTCCGGGACAGGGATTCCGCTAAATCGCGGACAGTTGCGGGAGGTTGGTTTTCGGGAGCGCCGTTCAGGCAATGTTCTCTCTCAAGCTGAGTTTGAGAGGGGCAATGCCGAGACGGAAGCAAGCGAAACGAACCACTGTGAAGGACCTACGATCGATCCTGAGGCTGACGTACGAGCAGGACCTGTCGGTTCGGGAGATCTCGGAACGGCTGCAGATCAGCAAGAGTTCGGTTGCCACCTACCTGCTGCGAGCGCGTGAAGCGGGTTTGAGCTGGCCGCTGCCGCCGATTTACGAGAGCGAGGCGGCCTTGCAGCGAGCCTTGTTCCGGCGGGTCGGGCGCCCCCCGCAGGACTTGAGCGAGCCAGAGTGGCCACGGGTGGCGCAGGAGCTCAAGCGCAAGGGCGTGACGCTGACGCTGCTGTGGCAGGAATACCGGACGGCGCATCCCGACGGCTATGGTTACACGTGGTTCTGCGAGAAGTTCGACGCCTATCGGCGCCGGGCGAACCCGACCTTCCGTCATCGCCACGCGGCGGGTGCAGTGATGCAGACCGACTATGCCGGTCCGACGGTGGAGGTGATCGATCCGCAAACCGGCGAGATCCGTCAGGCGCAGATATTTGTCGCGGTGCTCGGGGCCTCGTCGCTGACCTTCGCTATGGGGAGCTTCGGTCAGCGACTACCAGATTGGATCGAAGGCCAGACCCGAGCCTTGTCGTACTTCGGCGGAGTTCCCAAGGCGATCGTCTGCGACAATCTGAAGGCCGGGGTCGTCAAGGCGTTGTGGTTCGAGCCGACGCTCAACCAAACCTTTGCCGCCATGGCCGAGCACTACGACACGACGATTTTGCCGACCCGCAGCCGCAAGCCGCGCGACAAGGGCAAGGTTGAAGGCGCGGTGCTGATTGTTGAGCGCTGGATTCTGGCACGGCTGCGCCATCGGCGGTTCTTCAACCTGACCGATCTCAATACTGCGATCGGCGGTCTGCTGGAGGAGCTGAACCATCGGCCGATGCGCCATATCGGCAAATCCCGCCGGCAGCTGTTCGAGGAGATCGAGCGCGCTGCGTTGACGCCGCTGCCGGGCGAGCCGTTCGAATACGCCGAGTGGAAAACGGCGAAGGTCCACCCCGATTATCACGTCGAAGTCGACAAGACCTTTTACTCGGTGCCGCACCGGCTGATCGGCCGTCGGGTGGACGTCCGGCTCACCTATCGAGCCGTCGAGATCTTCCAGGATCACACGCGTGTCGCCAGCCATGTGCGCCGCTCTCAGCGCGGCGGCCATGTCACCGTGAACGAGCACATGCCCAAGGCCCATCAGCGTTATGCCAATATGACGCCGGCGAGCTTGATCAAGATGGCAGCGCGGATCGGCGTCAACACCGCCACTCTGGTCGAGCGGATGATGCGTGAGCGCCCGCATCCCGAGCAGGGTTATCGCTCCGCCATGGGGATCATCGCCCTGGCACGGCGCTACGAGCGCGATCGGCTCGAAGCGGCCTGCGAGCGGGCACTCGTCATCAACGCGATCAGCTACTCCTCGGTGAGCGCGATCCTCAAATCCGGGCTCGACCGCGCGAGCCCTGCTGCCGCACCCGTCAAAGCCACCCCCTCGCACGCCAACATCCGTGGTGGGGGCTATTATCAATGAAGGAAAGGAACATCGCGATGCTGACCCACCCGACCCTCGAGCAGATGCAGGCGCTCGGCCTTGCCGGAATGGCGGCCGCTTACCGGCAACTAGCCGAACAGGACAATGCCGCCGATCTCAGCCGGGATGAGTGGCTCGGCCTGATGCTCGATCGCGAAGCCGCCATGCGTGCCGACCGGCGCCTGACCAATCGGCTGGCCGCAGCCAAGCTGCGCTTCGTCGACGCCTGTATCGAAGACGTCGACTTCGCTTCCCGCCGCGGCCTTGACCGGCGCAACACCCTGCAGCTGGCGCAAGGCGCCTGGCTGAAAGCCCATGAGAACTTCATCATCACCGGCCTGACGGGGACTGGCAAAACCTGGTTGGCATGTGCCTTCGGACGCCAGGCGGCCAGGCTCGATCATTCCGTCCTTTATTTGCGTATGCCGCGCTTGTTCGAAGACCTCGCCATGGCCCGTCTCGATGGTCGCTTCCCGCGCCTCATCGATAAGCTTGCACGTGTCCAGTTGCTCATCCTCGACGATTGGGGCACCCACACCCTCAATGACCAGCAGCGCCTTGATCTCCTCGAAATCTTCGAAGAGCGCTACAGGCGCAAATCGACCTTGATTACCGCTCAGCTGCCCGTTGCCCAATGGCACGACATGATCGGCGAGCCAACCATCGCAGATGCTATCCTCGACCGGATCATCCACAACTCCCACCGTATCGCCCTCGAAGGCGACAGCATGCGAAGGAAAAAAGCCGCGCGCCCCTTGACCGACGTCGAAAACAGCGAAACGAATATCAACTGACTTCAACAACCAGGCAACCAAAAGCCAGCGCCGCCACGCTGTCCGCGATTTAGCGAAACTGCTGTCCGTCAGTTAGCGAAACCGCTGTCCCGTTTTTGCGAAATACGCACTTCCACTTGGCCGCGCGACCACTTTTGCCGCAGAACGATGGCGACGCGCGCATCGTGGTCCACGACGTGGTACAAGTTTTTGCCGATATCGATGCCAATTACGGCGATCGCGGAGGGGATCGTGGAGCGTTTGCGTTGATCACTGATAAGACGATCAGTCGCGGCGCCTTTTTCAATGTTAAGCAACTCGTCCGAAAAATCGGCACTTCGTCTCAGCATACAACGCTACCTGCCAGCCCTTCCGATGCCATGGCAGACGCAATCGTCGAGAGGCCGCATCGACTTTGCTCACGAATTATCGGGATAGGACAGTAGCTGTACCGTCTTATCGACGATTGAGAGCCGACGGCGCAAGCACCTCAGCGGAGGAAATCGAAGCTCGCCCACAACTCGGAAGGCTAAATCGAAACACCGAGAAGGCTTGGGTTTTCCGCAGTAGGCGCGGCGCCGGCCTGTTAGAAGTCGGCCGGGCGCGGGGGACATAAGACTACCAGCTTTAGTAGCTTCGTTGTTTGCCTTTCATGGGTAAGTAAGCGCAGTCATTTCGAGACATACGTCACGCAACACAAGCCGTACGTCCTGAACCTGGTGTTATCCGCAGTCTGCACAGACGAACAGAAGTGTGATCGACGTACAACTTGTCAAGGAGCCCATGGATGCTGCGATGGCGAGCCGCACCGTCGACCCCCATTTGCGGAGACACGCGCTACAGCTGTTTCGATTCAATCATCAGCCGGATTGTGCCGGCACGACCGGCCGATCCGAGTCTGGGTGAAGAACATCTATCACCAACCAGTCGCGTCAAATCGCCATCTACTGAACCCAATGTCTACCCGCAGATGGACTCTTAAATGAAAACCGACGCTTTCTCGGCTCATGAATCAAACGTTCGTCGCTATGGGCGGTCATTTCCAACGGTCTTTACGAGAGGCCTTGGGGCCACAATCTGGGACGAGGCCGGCAAGCCTTACATAGATTTCTTTGTGGGGTCCGGCGCGCTCAACTACGGACACAACAATCCGAATCTTATCGCGCCAGCAATTGAATATCTCGCCGGTGGAAACATTCTATTGTCGCTTGATATGTATACAGCTGCAAAGCGTGAATTCATCGAGGTGTTTGTCGATTCGATCCTGAAACCCAGGGGCCTCTATTACAAGATACAGTTTCCTGGACCCACCGGGACAAATGCCAACGAGGCCGCGCTTGCATTGGCGCGAAAATATACTGGCCGCTCGGGCGTCATGGCCTTCACAAATGCGTTCCATGGCATGTCGCTTGGGTCCCTGGCGGTATCTGGGTCGGCGTCGACCAGGGATCTGGGCGGGGTTGCTCGCCACGATGTGATCCGCGTTCCCTATGAAGGCTATCCTGATCGATCTTTTGATTCCGCAAGTTACATCGACTACGTACTGGGTGACCAAGGCAGCGGGATAGAAAAGCCGGCCGCAATAATTCTGGAGACCATCCAGGCAGAAGGGGGCATGAACAGCGCATCCGCAGCTTGGCTCATAGAAATGCAACGAATCTGCCGAAAGCACGACGTTGTTTTGATCGTCGACGACATTCAGGCGGGTGCGGGACGAACGGGCGATTTCTTCTCGTTTGAATTCGCGAAAATCGAACCTGACATCGTGTGCCTTTCGAAGTCCCTGAGCGGTTCAGGTAATCCGTTATCCATTGTTCTGATTCGCCCCGACTTGGACATTTGGAAGCCTGGGGAGCATAGCGGTACGTTTAGAGGCAATAATCTTGCCTTCGTCACTGCAGCCGCCATGTGCAAATTGTGGTCCGACAGGCAGTTCACTGGAAGTGTTGCGCGGACACTAGTCGAACTGCAAGCACATCTTGATCGCCTCGTTGAGAAATTTCCCAAAGTCATTGAGCAAAAGCGCGGCCGTGGTCTGATGGCTGGCCTCAAGTGCCGTTCGCAGAACGTGGTCGGTCGTGCGCACGATATCGCCTTCGAAAACGGCCTATTGATCGAATCGTCAGGGCCAAATCGCGACGTCATCAAAATCCTCCCACCAATAACCATCACTGATGACGAACTCAGTCATGCCATCACCATTCTCGAGAATGCACTACAGGAGCAAGCTAATGGCGACTGCCCAAATATCTAAAGCGCCAACCGTCGTACCTCTTGCGATCAGAGAACGAACCGGCTCTATCAGTACTGCGGAAATCATTTCAGTCTTGAAAGGTGAGGTCACGGGCCTGCACATTAAGCAAGGCTTCAGTGTCGAAGTAGCCGAGGAAATCACCGCAAACTTTCTTCGCAATCCTGGTCTTAAGGAACGAAAAGACGGCGTTCCCGGACAATATGTCGGCGCATCTCACTACAGGAAGAATGCAGCCAGCTATTTCGCACAGTCCGAAGATGCACGGCCGTTCATCGACGCCGTCTTTGGCAAGTTGATTGATCCGGTCCGTAGTTTGTTCGATGGGTTGAAGCGCGACCTTCGCAATCAGGGAATTGAATTGCAGTTGGCCCGTTCATCACACGGCCAAGCTAATGTTTGCCGCGCTCTCTGTTGGTCCGGTACTGGTATGTACGCCTTGGAGCCCCACGATGACGTGGCTCAAGTTCTATGTGCCGGGAGCGATTGTGAGCTTCCAGCAGTGGCTCACAACACCGTCGTGGCACTCAACTTCTATACTAGCATGCCCGAGGAAGGTGGTAATCTGCGGATCTGGGGCCACAAGCCAACGGTCTCTGAGCGAAAGTCTCAGGGCTTGGAGACGACAGGCTATCCCTATTCGACAGGCTATCTTGAAGCATTCCCTTGGCATGACTTCGAGCTCAAGACGGGAGACATCGCTCTGATCGATGGCGGTTTCATTCACGGCGTCACCCGGCAATCCGGCAACGGAAAGCGCCGCCTTCTGCTGAACTGCTTCTTCGGGTTTGCGCGGCCGGATCTTGTTCTGTGGTGGACCTGAAGCTAAACGCACGAACCGTGCGACCCCTCTGGCTACAGTTAAGGCGTTAACATGCTCGTCGCGGGAGAAGCGATTCTGTGACAGATGATCGCGCTGATTGAATGCCGGCGTCATTGATAATGGCGTAGCGCGTGGTCTGCAGTGTGGTGATGACAGGTTGCGGCGGTGATCGAAGCACCAAGGTTCGTGTCGATCCAATCGACGCTGAGAACGGAAGTGAAGGCAGGGACCCCGATCGTCTTTCGTTCGCATAGACGAGCGGGAGGCGGCGGTCGGACGCGAGGCGCTGAGGCTGGACCACGACGATGTGGCCACCGTGCGGGAATCGATGATGCGGTCTGCTACTGCGCCGGGTAGTTTTAGGTCCATCCAGAAAGCGACGATGATCGTGACGGAAGGCTTGCTTGATTTCCTCGATCGTACATGGCGGGCCGATAAAGAGTTACCAACTCGTCCCTTTGGCGCGCAACATCATCGACCGCACGCTCTAGTGCCATCGATCCCGCTGCCCACTAAAAGCGCTCTTGTGGATTATCAATGCTAGATAGGTGCCAATGCCGCTTCTTTAAATTGGACAATACGATGAGGACTCACCAGAGTAGGTAGTGTTTCGTCCCCCTTTGATGATGTACCAATCCGACGTAGAGGCTACGCAGCTCATAAAGACGTTTGAGTTAGCTTCCTTGGAGGCGAGCCTGGCCGATGGTTGTCTCCGTCACGCGCATGCTGGACGGACCTAAGCTGACTGCCGGTTTAGGTGATCGGCAGCTGCGTCAACTGTTAGGTGAAGATGTTTCGTCCGTCAGTAAATGTTTCTTTAGCCTCCTGAGCACGGTTTTAATAATGCCCTCTCTAAAAGTGACACAAACCCAGCTCCAAGAGCGCGTCGCGAATGTGCTGCGCGCGATCGAGGCACTGGAGTCCGAATATGAGACGATCACGATCGGACAGCTTGTTTCAAGGCGCGCTAGAACTCACAGCTCAACAATCGCAATCGACATCTTCGATCGCGGCGAGCGTGCGACTTACTCCGAGATGGACCGATGGTCGAACAAATATGCACAAGCGCTGCGTACACTCGGCGTACATAAGGGTGATCGCATTGGCGTGATGCTGCCCAACCGCATCGAATTCCCGCTTCTATGGTTCGCGATTGCGAAGCTAGGTGCGGTGATGGTCCCGATCAACATGCGCTACACGCCGAGGGAGATTGAATACGTTCTCAGCGATACACAGGCCAAGTTCGCCGTCATCGACGGGGCCGCATGGTCAGTGTTCTCGGTCATGGAGGCTTGGCCACGAGATCTCGCCAAGGAACGAGTAATTCTTATCGGACAACCTTCCCAAGGGACAGCCACGTCTCTCCAAGAATTGCTCGAGGGCGTCGACGATTCTCCGGTGGAGGAGGATATCCGCCCCGACGACCTGTTGAACATTCAATATACCTCGGGAACAACGGGCTTTCCGAAAGGCTGCATGTTGACACATGACTACTGGGGTATGTACTCTTATCAGGGGGTGTGTTGGGAGCGGCCGTACAAGAGATATCTTTCCGCACAGCCCTTCTTCTATGTCGATCCGCCAGCGCATCTTCTGAAGGCATATCGACAGGGCGGAACGCTCTTCCTAGCTCCGCAACTTAGCTCGACGCGCTTTGTCGGTTGGGTTAAGCGACACCGGATCGAGTGGTGCCAATTTCCCCAGCTGGTAGCGCGGGAGGCGGAGGCCGCCAACACAGACGGTACGACATGCCTGAAGCAGGTCCTGAATTGGGGCTGGAGTCCTGAGACCGTACGCCAGTTCCGGAACCGTTTTCGAGTGCGCACCGAGGAAGCGTACGGGATGACGGAAATCGGCTTCGGCACACGAATGACGAACTGGTTCGACGAGCTGGCTGACTCGAGTTCGGTGGGAATGCGCGCGCCCTTTCGCACGCTGCGGCTGATGAATGAGGATGGCAGCCCCACACCGATCGGCGACGTTGGCGAGCTGTGGGTGAGGGGACGCGGGATCTTCAAGGGCTATTGGAATAACCCGAACGCCAATGCAGCCTTGTTTGAAGGCGAATGGTTCAAGACCGGTGATCTGATGCGTTGCGATGAACTCGGTTTTCATTGGCTGGTGGGGCGCACAAAGGATATGATTCGCCGCTCGAGCGAGAACATCGCTGCACGCGAGTTAGAGGCGGTCATCCGCGAGATTCCTGAGATTACGGATGTGGCCGCTGTGCCCGTTAGCGATGCGAAGCGCGGCGAAGAGGTCAAGATTTACGTTGAATTCAGTGAAGGCGTCACGCCAGACAATCTGGCCGTGACGCGCATTCTCGAGCATGCTCGTGCACACCTCGCCGCGTTCAAGGTGCCGCGGTACATCGCCTTCACTCGGGCGCTTCCTAGGGCCACCACCAGCAATAAAGTGCTCAAACATGAGCTCATGTCCGTGAGCGATCCGCTTGCCGGCACCTACGACACTGAGGAGGGGCGCTGGCGCTGAAGCCGAAACGTTCTACCCAAGTTGGTGCGCGCGCTGTTTCTAGTTGATACTTCAAACGATCAAAGGAACACCATGACTACCACCGGCGATCCCGCCATGGGCTCGAGATCAGTGGTCGGAAAGTATCCAATTCGCGTCGCACTTGATGACGCGCGTAACGGGCGGCAACAGACGTTCGCGGATTAGCATACGCTCGCCGCCGCCAACTATCGCATAGCAGCCAAAACACTGATCGTTTAAAGCTGGCGATATCAACAGAGGAGTTCTTGATGTCTCGAAAGGTCATGGTCACGTGCGCAGTCACAGGTGGTAGTTCCGCGATCCTTGCGAAGCATCCAAACATTCCCAAGACGCCGGCACAAATTGCAGAGGCTGCACTGGAAGCAGCGAAAGCAGGGGCTGCGATTGTCCACATTCACGTCCGCGAGCCAGAAACCGGAGTCCCGTCAAACCGATTTGAGCTCTATGAACAGGTCGTCAAGAAGCTTCGGGACGCAGCGACCGACGTCATCGTCAACTTGACATGCGGAATGGATGGGAGCCTGACGCTTGCTTCCCTTGACCCAATAAATATAGGCAAGGCGACCACACTCAAAAATCCTATCGAGCGCTGTATTCACGCAATCAAACTTCAACCAGAGCTTGCGACCCTAGCAGGCCGTTGAAGAACTCAGCCGCGTTCGCAAACGAAGGCTGAATCGTCGCCATTGTGGATGTAGAAGTGGCTAACGAGCCTGCCCGCAGTGCCGATCATGGCCCATCCGCGACCACAGGACGGATCATTCTCGTCGTGCCTCTCCCATGAGAACTCGGCGCAGGCCGATCCGTCGCGGGTGCCGTAGCGAGCATCCAGGAAGCCCTTGAGAGCCCCAAACGCTATTTCGCCATCGGACTTGCCACGGAAGGTGAGATGCGCCTCTCCGACAAGATCGAGGAAGTCGCTGTCCCAGTTGTCCATTTCGACGATGCGCCAGCGGCCGGCAAAGGCCTTGGCAAAGCCGGGCACCTTGGCCATCAACCGGTCTCCGCGATCAACTTGGGCAGCCGCACCAGATTGTAGGCGGCCGCAGCGAAGGTAAAGGCCCATCCGACCCGATCACGGCCACGGAATCTGGTCTTCTCTTGCCCGGCGACCGTCTTGATCCAGCCGAATGCCTCCTCAATCCGCTTGCGGATGCGCTGGCTGACAGCATAACCGCCGTGCCGGGTCGTACGCCCGTCGATCGCAGAGCTACGGCCGCCGGTATTCTGCGCAACATGCGGCGTCACGTTCATCGAGCGCAGCTCGTTGACGAAGTCTTCTGCATCGTAGGCTTTGTCGGCACCAAGCGTGATCGCTGTCGGTCGATCGGCACGAGGCTCGATCATGTGCAGCGCGGCCACCCGTTCGGCATGCCCACCGGCCTGCGTCAGGCAGGCGTCGACCAGCAAGCCGTGGCGGTTCTCCATCAGCCCGTGCCCGATGAAGCACAGCTTCGTCTCCTTGCCTTTCCCCTTGCGGTAGAGCCTGGCCTCCGGATCGGTGGTCGAAGCATGGGTGTCGTTGGAGCGCTTCTGGCCATGGAAGTTCGCTTCAGCATTGCGCCCGCCGCCTTGGGCCGGCGGCTCGCCGGAGCTATCCTTCGGTTTGACGCTCTTCATCGAGGCCCAGGCCTCGATCAGCGTGCCGTCGACCGAGAAGTGATCGCTCGACAGAAGCTTCTTCACCCTGGGCTGCGCCAGCACCGCCGCCAGGAACTTCGCCGCGATGTCGCCTTCCAGCAGCCGGTCGCGGTTCTTCGAGAATACCGAATGGTCCCAGGCTGCATCGTCGACGCCGATTCCGACGAACCAGCGGAACAGCAAATCATATTCCAACCGCTCCATCAGAAGTCGCTCCGAGCGGATCGAATAAAACGCCTGCAACAGCATCGCCCGCAGCAGCTTCTCCGGCGGGATCGACGGCCGTCCAATCGGCGAATAAAGGGCGGCGAACTCGTGCTCCAGCGCCGCCAGCGCCTCGTTCACGATCGTCCGGATCCCTCGCAGCGGATGATCACGCCGCACCCTTGCTTCCAGGTCGACGTAGCTGAACAGCTCGCCCGTTCGATTGTCGCCGCCGCGCACGCACCATCTCCGAATCTCGTCGGAGCCAATGAATCATGATCCTCGGTCGGCGGCGACCGCCTTTTTTCAACAGCCTGCTAGATTGCGGCACCATGATTTTCGGAGAGAGCATGTATGTTGCGCGCATGTCCGATCTGCGAGAGATGGCGACGCTTATGCGAGAAGCGGGGGTCAAGCCTGAGCTCGAATGCTTCGAGCTGGGGCACATTGAAACCGCCAAGAACCTGATATCGGAGAGTAAAATTGATGCTCCCCCGCTTTTTCAATTCTGCCTCGGCACAGGGTATGGCGCTCCCGCTGTGCCAATTATTGTGCAAGCGATGCGAGAGATTTTGCCCTCAGGGGCCATCTGGGGTGGATTCGGCTGTGGTGCCGGCGAAATGCCTGCGGTCGCACAGCTGTTGACAATGGGCGGGCACGTTCGAGTTGGATTGGAAGACAACATCTATCTTCGACGTGGCGTGCTTGCATCCAACGCCCAACTCGTCGAGAATGCCGTTGGAATCATCGAGCGCATTGGCGCCAGCGTCGCCACACCGGCCGAGGCCCGTGAAATTCTCGGCGTTGTGAAACGCGGATAACCGTTGTCAGAGCAGGACACTAGGCCGTGCTGCAACGTCGACTCTTTTCTCATTGCTGACGAAGAAAAACTCAATTCGAAGGAGCTGTTTTGTTAAGCTGACTCGTCGATTGTGCATTTTTGGCGCAACGCCTTTTAGCCATATGTCATCTTTGTCAACTGCCCGTTCGGAATGTCGGCTCGGCATCGGGTAGGAGAGCCGTTTCCGCGCGAGGTTTACCCCCGAGCCTTCACCTGCCGCAAACGCTTGCCCGACAAGAAGGCCTGCCAGATCACGGTCGATCGGCTTACACTTGCCCCGTAGGCGGGGTGCAAGGCCGAACTCGACGAACGCCTGACGACCTTGCGCCGGCCGACTACTCGACATCAGGTGGCTCCGCGCTCACTTCGCCCCTAGCCTGTGATGGTCCGGCCGTGCTGCCGCCAAGCCAGCAGCGAATGCTGGCACGGGGGAACCGAAGACAAGGAGCGCGCCATGTCACAGAACCGTAAGCGCTGTTCCGCGGCCACCTACCGGAAGACGGGGTGATCTGCGAGTCTGCGGATCGGTTTGGACCGTTAGGCTTAGAATGGACACAGTGCATAGTGCTATCACGGTGCCGGTGCGACGGCTTGAGGTCTTCACCGGAACTGGCCGTCGGCGGGAGTGGAGCGACGAGGACAAGGCGCGGATCGTTGCGGAGATCGTGGCGAGTGGCGACTCGGTGTGTTCCGTGACCCAACGGCATGGATTGTCGCCGCAGCAGCTGTTTGGCTGGCGACGTCAGTTGCGAGAAGCCGCAGGCGGTCATTCCGAAGCTCACGAAGTACAGTTTGTGCCGGCGGTAGTGGACGCAGCGGTACCGACGCCGACTGCGGCGCAAAGCGGTGGGCAAGGCAGATAGCGGGATCATCGAGATCGAAGTCGACGGAATCACGATCCGGGCCGGTCGTGGTGAGGACCCGACGATGATTGCGTCGATCGTCCAGGCACTGAAGGCGAACCGGTGATTGGTCCGTCGGGTGCGGTCCGGGTGATGGTGGCGACCAAACCGGTAGACTTCCGCAAGGGGATGGAAGGGCTTGCGACCCTGGTGCGCGAGATCATGCGGGCAGACCCATTCTCGGGAGCTGTCTATGTGTTCCGGGCCAAGCAGGCGGATCGGATCAAGCTAGTGTTCTGGGACGGAACGGATCTGTGTCTCTTCACCAAAAGGCTCGAGGATGGGATCTTCCGCTGGCCGAAGGTCGAGGACGCCGTGATGCGTCTGTCGGCGGCGCAATTGTCTGCGCTGCTGGAAGGACTCGACTGGCGGCTTGTGCATGAGGCGCGGGAGACGCCGGCGCCAACGCAAGCGGGATAGTTGTTAGCGGCACTGCGGCGAAGTGAATCAAGAGCGTGGGACGTGTCGCCAGATGGCGGCGAATATGCTCTGAATTGGGTGTGAGTGACGCCCTGCCTGACGATCCTGAGACGCTGAAGCGATGCTGCTCGCCGAGCGGTGCGAGAGCGAGCGGCTGCGTCAGATCATCAAGGAATTGCAGCGGCATCGGTTTGGCCGGCGGGCAGAGACGCTGCCTGAAGATCAGATGCTGCTGGGCCTCGAAGACGTCGAGCAAGTCGCGGCGTACGGCGAGGCACAAGACGTCAGTGCACCTGAAGGCCGTGACGCGCGAACTCGCAAGCGTCGCGGCAACCGCGGCGCCCTGCCGGCGCACCTGCCGCGGATCGAGGTCATCGTCGACATTGAGGACAAGACCTGTCCCTGCTGCCAGGGCGAGTTACACCGGATCGACGAGGATAGAAGCGAGCGCCTGGACCTGGTCCCGGCGCAGTTCCGGATCCTCGCGACCCGGCGGCCCAAATATAGAGTCTTAAGGCGTCTGGCGAAGTTTGTAGGCGTCAAGGAAGGCAGCGAGGTGATCTTCCAGTTGGCGACGGGTCTCGTAGTGCTAGACGGTCGCCTCCTTAAGCGTGCGGTTCATTCTCTCGACCTGGCC
Source organism: Bradyrhizobium sp. USDA 4538 (assembly GCF_024171045.1). Classification (NCBI taxonomy): domain Bacteria; kingdom Pseudomonadati; phylum Pseudomonadota; class Alphaproteobacteria; order Hyphomicrobiales; family Nitrobacteraceae; genus Bradyrhizobium; species Bradyrhizobium sp. USDA 4538. The sequence goes on along the minus strand of NZ_JALJZE010000001.1, from coordinate 1,773,822 downwards.
GTTAGTCCAAGGGTCATTGGCTTTGGTCGGGCGATGTTCGATGCCATGTCCTAGGCTCGGTCGAAGGGGTGGCCGCGCCAGCTTGGGATGGCGCCATCGCGATTCTTGGGCAGGTCGACGAACTGGATACCGTTGTCGGTCAGCACAGTGTGGATTTGGCAAGGGACAGCTGCCGCCAACTCGTCGAGGAAAGCCCTGGCCGCAGCACCCGTGGCCTTTAACCACCAGCCGCGCAAAGGCATACTTGGTGGTCCGGTCCACTGCCACGAAGAGATAGAGTTTGCCTTCCTCGGTGCGAACCTCGGCGATGTCGATGTGGAACTAGCCAATGGTAGCGCTTGAAGGGTCGCCTGGCGGGCTTGTCGCCGGCGATCGGGTAGGCGGGCTGATCCCGTGGCGTTGCAGACAGCGGTGCAAGGACGAACGCGTGAGATGCGGGATCGTTGCCTGCAGTGCGTAGAGACAGTCATCGAGGCAGCAACACGTGCTTGCGGAGGGCGACGACCATCGCCTCTTCCGCGGTCGAGCGCACGGTCTTGGGGCCCATCGGCGCATCGTGGATGAAGGCGCGTTTACGCCACTTGGTGACCGTCTTCTGATTGAGGCCGTGCTGGGCGGCCAATTCTTTGAGCGAAGCTTTCGATCGCTGTATCGCCGGTCGGATGGCGTGCGTGGTCGTGGCGCTGCCATGGAGTATCTGGCCCATAGGTCCTCCCGGAATGAGGGATCAAATGGCTGATTCCCCCACACTCCGGGACCAGACATCTAGGCCGGTGGCTGCATGGGATCGGATCTCGCACGCACGGTGTAACGGCCGATCGAGGTCATTTGTAGGTTGAGACGTAGCCCGTTCTATGGAAGACTTCTTTATGGAAGACTTCGCATCCTCGCAACAAATGCAGAATTTCGGGAGCGCGAGGCCCTACATGGCGGAAATTCAGCTCTAAAGAGCTGTTACGAATGATGACGATACCGTCGTCCAGCTGTCGGATGGCAATTTGGTCTAGTAATCCTGAACCAGAAGTTCGCGATATTACGATGCTTGCGCTTGAGTATTGTAACGGCAGAAGCGCTCGATGGAAGCGAGGATATCATCGGCGGATTTGGTCCATTGGAATGGCTTGGGATCGGCATTGTGATAACTGATGAAGTCCATAATGTCGGCGCGCAGAGCCTGGACGCTGCGATAGATGCCGCGCCGGATCTTTTTGTCGGTGATGAGCGCGAAGAAGCGCTCGGCCTGATTGAGCCAAGACGAACTGGTCGGCGTGAGATGGACATGCCAGCGCGGCCGTTTGGCGAGCCAGTTGCGGATCAGCGGGGCCTGGTGCGTGGCGTAGTTGTCCATGGCGAGATGGACATCGAGACCGTGCGGGACGGCAGCCTCGATCTCGTCGAGGAACTTGCGAAATTCGGCGGCGCGGTGGCGGGCAAAGCATTTGCCGATGACCTTGCCCCGTCGCTAGTCGAGCACCGCGAAGAGCGAGGCCGTGCCGTGGCGCGTGTAGTCATGGCTGCGCCGCGCGGGCTGACCGGGGCGCATGGGCAACATGGGCTGGCTGCGGTCGAGCGCCTGAATTTGGGACTTCTCGTCCACACCCAGGACGACGGCATGCTGGGGCGGGGAGACGTAGAGGCTGACCACATCGCGCACCTTGGCCACGAAATCCGGGTCGGTCGAGAGCTTGAACGTCTCCATCCGATGAGGCTGCAAACCGAAGGCTCGCCAGATGCGCTGCACGCTTGAGACCGACAGGCCGCTTCCTTCGCCATGCCGCGCGAGCTCCAGTGGGTCGGATCCTTCGGGAGGCTTTCCAGGGTCCGTACGATGGTAGCTTCGATGCGCGCGTCATCGATCGTCCGCGGTGCTCCGGGCCTTGGCTCGTCGCGCAGGCCTTCCACGCGATCCTGCACAAAGCGCCGACGCCACTTGCCGACCGTGGTCTCGATCACACCGAGCTTCGCCGCCACCTCCTTGTTCTGGCTGCCTTCTGCACAGGCCAAAATGATCCGGGCGCTCAACGCCAGGGCTTGGGCCGTCTTGCGACGGCCGGCCAACGCCTTCAGCTCAGCTCGCTCCTCGTTGCTTTAGGATCAGGGATGCCAGTTCCGCCATCGAATGCTCCATCGCTGTGCCTCGAAAGACAATGGCACAGCGATGCGACTCTGACGCGAATCTAATGATGCGAATTTGTGACTCGGGACACTAGCCATCTTTGCGACGGGCGGTCGCGTCGCCGCGTTACTTCGGTGCCTGTCCTCGAATCTGGAGACGAAGTGAACGGAGAGGTTGAGTAGAATGAACATTGACATCGCAAAGCAAATTGCTCCTGTGGTCTTTTCTGACACTTACTTGGAAGCTAGACGCAAATTCTTGGCTTTGGTGCCTGCGGCGAAACCATACCTGTGCAGCACAAAAGGACCATCTGGTGAGGCTCTGTTCACCGATGCAGCATATTTCGGCAACCCAGATGCCAAGGGGCTCTTAGTCTTGGTTTCTGGTACGCATGGTCCCGAAGGCTATTGCGGGTCCGCGGCGCAACTTGTGTTTCTTCAGGCCGAATTCCACCAAAAGCTTCCGCGCTCGACTGCAGTGCTGTTCATCCATGCGCTAAATTGCCACGGTTTTGCTTGGGATCGCAGGACGACTGCCGAGGGGTGCGACCTCAATCGGAACTTCGTCGACTTTTCCAGGCCCGCGCCGCCCAATCCCGAGTATGAGGAGTTGGCAGATCATCTCGTTCCTTCAGACAGGACGAGGGAGGGGATGCGACGCGCAGAAGCTGCGATCGCAGCATATCGCGCGCAGCACGGCGAGCTTGGTTACAGATCAGCGAGAACGCGTGGTCAATACATTAGACCAGGTGGCCTGTTTTACGGCGGAACCGAGCCTACCGAAGCTAGGCGAGCGCTCGAGAAAATAGCCGACGATTTTGATGTAGCGGCACGCGACAAAGTCATCATCATCGACTACCACACCGGGCTCGGTCCCTACGGATACGGGGAGCTGCAATGCGAGCAGCCATCCGGAGTAAAGGGGTATGAGCGAGCAGCGAAAATCTTTGGCCCCTCCGTTACGTCGCCGGACCTGGGAACCTCGTCCTCGGTCATCTTGCACGGTACACAAGACGAATTTTGGCAGCGTGCCTTAGGGGACCGGCACACGTACGTTGCACTCGAATTTGGAACGTACACTAACCCAGCAATAGTGCGCGATGAACACTGGCTCTTCAAGCATCTACCGGAGGCGGCTGATTCCGAACTCGGTCGGCAGATCCGGAATGCCACCAAACTCCACTTTTATCCACAAAAGTCAGATTGGAAGGAGATGGTTGTTTGGAGAACGCACCTGGTGCATCGACAGGCGATCGAGGGACTTTCGTCTTGTGATTAGTCCGCTATCGAAGAGTCTCTCACTCCGAGGTACCGGTATTCCTCAGAGCAATTCCGCTCAATCATCTCATACGCGATTCCGCGGCCCTTTGTTGGCGAACACATCAGTGCAGCTGCGAAGCGCAACGTTTCGACGAACTATCGTTTCAGATGTCCGTTTTCGGCGCATGAACAAACCTAAGATAGCTGCACCGGTAGCTTAGGATCATGGCGGAAGGAGCATGTGATTGCCGGCAAATTGATCGGCTAAAACGATAGTAAACTAAAAGAAGCTTGCATATGACCACGATCGAGCCAATTCCTTTGACCGGTGCCCCGTGACCTCGCCCCCAAGTTTTATCCAATCCTGAGTTCGCTCTGGCTGGTGGATTTACCCGGATGGGCGGTGGTAGAGACGGAGCTGGTGCCGAGCCGTCGGCATAGTGCAGAGCCAGATCCCGTCACCGGTCGCAGGTAAAGGCGAACTCCGATGGTGTTTTCCATCCGAGTTGCGAGTGAAGTGTGAGCGCTTAGCCGCAACCCTATTGATGCTGGCTTGACGTTTTGCGGAACCGCCATGGCATGAGGTCGTCGATTTCGCTTTGGGGATGGCCGGGAATGATCGCCGTGAGCGTTTCGGCGATGTAGGCGACGGGTTGACGTCGTTGAGCTTACAGGTCGCCACGATGGATGCGAGCAAGGCCCAGTTTTCGGCTCCGACCTCATGACCGGCGAAGAGCGCGTTTTTTCTGGTCGAGCAGATTGGCCGGATCGCGTTTTCAACCGGATTGGTGTCGAGCTCGAGACGCCCGTGATCGAGCAAGCGCGTCAGCCCTGCCAATGATTGAGCGCGTAGCGGATGTCATCAGCGAGCGTCGAGCCGCTGGAGATCATCGACAGCTGTTTCTCGAATCACGGCTTCAACGCCTCGACGAGCGCAGCGAGTGTTTCTTGCGCGCGGCCAGCCTGATATCCGGCGATGAACCGCGTACCATGGCTTCGATGGCGTAGAGCTGTGCGACGTGCCAGACGGCGGCCTCGGCGATCGGCGATTTACTGTTGCGGGCCAATTTGACGAAACGCCAGCGCAAATGGCTCCAGCAATGTACGAGGTCCACGGCCCTTGCGGTCGGGCGACTTCGGTCAGCCGATCATTGCAGGAAGCATCCGTTGAAGCCGTCCAGGAACTGCTCAGCGAAGGCGCCGCTGCGACCGGGGGCATATCGGAACAGCACGATCGGCCGACTTGGGCCGCTATGGCCGCGATCGTCGGAGACGATCGCCCAGAAGTAGCCCTTCTTCGTTTGACCTCGCTCGGGATCGAGCACCGGCGCCGTGGTTTCATCCATGAACAGGCGATCCGCCGCTGCCAGATGACGGTGCATGTGGTCGGCAACGGGCTGCAGATGCGCGGCCTGACCAATTGCCCAGTCTCGCCCGATCAAGCCGGATCCCCTGGCGCGCATAGATCTCGGCCTGATGGTAAAACGGCGTATGGTCGCCAAACTTGGAGACGATCACCTGCGCAATCGCCGCTTCGGTCGGTAGTCCGCCAGGCACGACATGCTCCGGCGCGTGCGCTTGCACAACAGGGTCGGAGCAGCGGCGGCAGATGTATTTCGGGCGGCGCGTGACCAGCACGCGCCATTGTGCCGGGATCACTGTCTCCGCCGCCGGCGCCATGCGCAACTCGGCTCAGAGTCATTCTGCCGCACTTATCCAGCGACTTGTGGACGCCGCGCTTCCTCCGGGTGGACCCACCGCCAATCCAGGTCCTCGAACAGCGCGGCGAACATCGCCGGCGATATCCGCATCACGCCGTTCGCAATCATTGGCCAGACGAACTTGCAACCCTCGAGGCGTTTGTGCACCAGCACCAGGCCCGTTCGATCCCACACCAAAATCTTGATCCGGTCCGCCCGTTTCGATCGGAACACAAAGGCTGCACCGCTGAACGGATCGAGATCAAGCATCTCCTGCACCTTCGTAGCAAGCCCATCATGCCCACAGCGGAAGTCGACGGCCCGCGTCGCGATGTAAATCTTCAGCTCGGCGCCGGGGACAATCATCGTGACGCCCGCACCGCGCGGATCACTCGAGATAGCTGCTCCCCACTATCGCCGCGTCAGTCCGCACGACGACGTCGCCAATCGCAATCTCGGGCTTGACTGTCGGAACGTGACGCTCCTCAAACGGCCCCTTCACGACTACGGCGCGAACGGCGGCTGCGGAGCCTCGCAGGACGTAATTCGCCGCGCTGTCGGAAGCGTCGTCGCCAATCGTAAATTTGCCAGCGCGTCGCCCCGTGCTTGCGCGCCACCTCCGCCACCTGCGCCGGGCAGCAGACTTTCGGCGACGATCCGAGCCCGTTCGGCCCCTGAACGCACGCGACGCCCGGACGGCCCCTCAAGCACCTCAAGCCGGCTGACTGCTCCAGGCCCAACTGATGGGCTGTCCAAATGGGCGTCTTTTTCGCCGTCCAATCCCATCCCAAACCTCCGTTCAAGCCGGAGGCTTCTTCGCACATCTAATCCAACCCCGAAGCCAGGGTATCGGACAGCGAGGTGTTGGCCACCAACGCCAGGCACTCCCGCGTGCACTCGTCGACCACGGTCAGGATGCGGAAGCAGCGGCCATCGGTGAGCTGATCCGAGACGAAGTCGAGCGACCAGCGGTCATTCGGCGCTATCGGCACCACCATCGGCGCCCTGGTCCCGAGCGCCCGCTTGCGACTCCCACGGCGACGGTCCATGAGCCTCTCTGGCCGATAGAGCCGGAACGGCTTCTTCTGGTTGACTAGATAGCCCTCCAGCTTGAGCAGAACATGCAGGCGCCGATAGCCGAAGCGACGGCGCACCTCAGCGATCGCCCTCATGCGTTGGCGTGGGGCAGCATCATCCGCCCGGGTCGTCCGATATGTAATGGTCATGCGGCAATAGCGGCTTTACACGCCCGCCGTTCGCTCTCCTGTGGGCCTCCACGAGATGCGCGACAGCCTTCCGCTTCCCCGCGGGCGTCACCATTTCTTTCCCAGGAGGTCCTTCAAGGCCGCATTGTCCAGCATGGCATCGGCCAAAAGCCGCTTCAGCTGCGTGTTCTCGTCCTCCAGGTCCTCAGCCGCTTGGCCTCTGAGACTTCTATCCCGCCAAACCTGGCTTTCCATTTGTAGACGCTGGCGTCGGTGACGCCGTGCTTCCGGCGCAGATCGGCACCGACACGCCGGCATCGTGCTCCTTCAAAATCCGGATGATCTGCTCTTCCGTAAAAGTGGCTGCGCCTCATGCTCTGGTCCTCATATGGGCCAGAGCGAACTTCAGTCTGGGTTAAAGTCCAGGAGGGGGGCAAGGTCACCCGTTCCGGAAATCAGAGTACGAGCGGCGGCAGAAGAAGGTGCTTGAAGTCGTGGCGCGAGCCGATCTCGATGCACAGGTCTCCGCCCACGGTCATCTCCGGTATCTCAGCGGATTCGTTGGGAGGGCGCGCACTTCATGCCGTTTCCGTTGATCCTCGTGCCGGGAAGGGCCCGACATATGTAATCCGCGAATACGAGCTGAATGGCGTTCGTGCGGAAAGCTGCATCGACGACATCGTTGGTTATATCGGGTCAGCCAGACTTTGCCAAAAACGTGTGCCGATACTCTTGGGCGGCTGGGATTGGCCGGGAGCAAGGTGGGTTTTGAACTCGGCTGCTGAAACCTGAGTGCACTTCAGGCGCGCCTTCCGGATATGAAGGTCGTCGATGCGTCTGGTCTCATCGGTGATGGCCGTGAAGAACAAGTTAGAAATTAACGCAATGCGCGAGGCGATGGCGGTGGCCGATGTGGCCGTGCGCGCATTTCAACAGTCGCGGCGGGATGGAATCGCCGAAGCAGAGATGGCAGCGACCGTCAACGGTGAGGTCAGAAAAGCGTGCGGTGATGAAGTCAGACTGGTCTCAATCGGTTTCGCTGGCTCGTTATTCCTGAGCGCAATCCGACTTCGCGTTCGCCCTGTTTGGCCGTCCGAAAGCCGCTTCCCTTACCGGTCACTAAACCGACGAATCTGCCAAATTAGTGCTGGATAGGTGCGCCGGATACACGAAGAAAGAGTTGGCAGTGGCGCGCACGCGCCGCTCGCGGTCCTTTTCGTGAGCAACGCGGCGAGCGATTTGACAGCCAGACCTCTGCAGGTACGCGACAGTAAGCCCGCGACGCTGCGCGTGCTTGCTGCATCGGCAGCGAAGCTCAGTCGTCATGGCGCGCGCGCCAAGGACCTTCTACGACTTTTACCGACGGCGAGTAGGAATTGCTCCGTTCGATCCATCGAATGCCACGTAGCTATAACCGAGCACGCGAATTTCCGCCCGGCCTTCGATTTCGCAGATCCCTCGACGAAGCGACAAGAGATGTGATGCTGGAGAACCAAAAATTCACGTGCCCAGCCGGATCACCGGGCCCGTCAACGCATAGAAGCTCCGCATTATGCAGATCCGGCGCAGATTTTCGGCCATAATGCGCTCGACTTAGGGGCATTCGGATTCAAGGCTCGGGCATAGTTGCCAGACCAATCTGCGCGCCGTTATCGCGCCAGCCTGTTAGAAATCACTGGATTGCAAAGAAATGATTGTAACAAGCCAGCATACATGTTCGGTACGTCCGAGCATCTCACGCGAAAGGTGCTCGACAAGTCGGTCGTGGAGCTCCAGGGGAATGCGTCGCCGGCGGACGACATTTACGGCTACTTGGCGTAGGACGTTGAGCCGCTCAGCACGATCGGCTGCTTGAACTTTAGGATCTGGCATTCTGACTTAGTCGGCATCGGCTGTTTGCCGCGCTTGCGGCACATCGGGGCGGCGAGCAAATGCAAGGTGGCGTTGGTAGCGGCCTGGTAAGACGGCCCCGCGGCGAGCAATTCGTTCGGAATATCACTCTAACGGGCTTGATCAGAGAGTAGCTCTGCCGCAGAGGCTATTGGATTTCTACTATGTGCTCAGTTTGTCGCAAGCATGAATATAGCGCCACCACTGAACGGCTGGTCTGGATTAACGATCGCGACCCTGGGCGTGCTTTCCGAGGTGATGGTGGTGAGTGCGCGGAAGTTCACAATCATGCCCGCCCCTTCGGCAGATGGAAACAATCTGATCTCGGCCGTGTGGGCCCACAGTAATCGAACCCAAATTTGTCTGCTTTAAGATCCCCGCAGCTTGAGAGAGTAATGCACAATGACCATCAACATCAAAGACATTAGCGAAAAGGACAGAAGCAGTGTCCTGCATCCTTTCACACAGCTCAAGGATTTCGCGACCGGCAAGCTTGGTGAGCCTACGATCGTCGAAACTGGCAAGGGGATCCGCATCCAGGACGCGCACGGTAAATATCTCATCGATGGTTTTGCCGGCATGTACTGCGTCAATGTTGGTTATGGGCGTACCGAGGTGGCTGAAGCAATCTCTCGTCAGGCTCACCGTCTCGCCTACTATCACTGTTACGCCGCTCACACGACGGACGAACTCGCAATCCTCTCGGATCGTCTCGTTAAGATGGCGCCAGGAAAGATGAGTAAAGTGTTCTATGGCATGTCCGGGTCGGACGCCAATGAGACCCAGGCAAAGCTCGTCTGGTACTATAACAACCTTCGAGGCAAGCCGAACAAGAAGAAGATCATAGCGCGCGAGCGCGGCTATCACGGCTGCAGCGTCATTTCTGGCTCAATGACGAGTATGAGCTTTTATCACGACCACATGGATCTTCCGCTGCCGCAGGTGGTGCGCACCGGTGTTCCGCATCATTATTGGGGGGCGAACTCTGGTGAGAGCGAACGCGAATTCTCCGCCCGCCGTGCAGTTGAGCTTGATCAGCTCATCGAACGCCTTGGTCCAGACAACGTTGGAGCGTTCATCGCTGAGCCGGTGCTTGGCACGGGTGGTATCACGCCGCCTCCGGAAGGCTACTGGAAAGCCATCCAGGCCGTTCTTAAGAAGCACGACGTCCTGCTGATAGCCGACGAAGTAATCACCGGTTTCGGTCGAACTGGCTCAATGTTCGGTTCGCAGCTCTATGGAATCGAACCGGACCTGATCACGGTCGCCAAGGGCCTTACTTCCGGCTACTTCCCACTTTCTGCCGCGATCATCGGTGACGACGTCTATAAAGTGTTCGAAGGCTGCGCTGACAGGGTCGGCGCATTTTCGCACGGCTATACCTATTCGGGTCATCCAATCGGCGCCGCTACGGCAAATGCCGTTCTGGACATTGTCGCGAAAGAGAACCTTCCTGGAAATGCCCGCGAAGTCGGCGCCTATTTTCAAGCGCAGCTCAAGGAGAAATTCGCGCAGTTACCGATCGTCGGTGAAGTGCGCGGGGTTGGTCTGATGGGGGCTATCGAGTTTGTCGCCGATCGCCACAAAAAGAGGCGGTTCGATCCATCGCTCAAAGTCGGTACTCGCGTCTCCATGGCCGCCCGCGAGCGGGGCCTGATCGCCCGCCCCATGCCGCATGGCGATATTCTCGGCTTCGCACCGCCCCTCGTGACCACCAAGGCTGAAATCGACAAAATCGTTTTGATCACCGAGAGTGCCGTACGCTCCGTGATGGATGAGCTCGTCCGCGATGGGCAGCAGGTCTAACTTGGTAGCTGCAGGCTCTTCGGCCCACTATTTCGCAGAGCGCGACGTTTCCGCGTGACATCGTAGATTCCATGGGGCGGTGAGCGTGGCCTTTCCGATAGGTTTGGGTTTGTACACTCGAACCATCGGAGAAGTCAGATGCAAGCATCGACCACAGGCACGCCCACCGCCAGCCATTGTGGTACAATTTTTGTTGCGATCGAACTCAGTCAGAAGACGTGGCTTGTGACGCTGCACAGCCCGGGCTGGGATCGGATGTCGCGCCACAAGCTGCAAGGAGGCGATCACGCCGAACTGCTGGCTTTGATCGAACGGAGCCGCGCCCGGGTGGCGGAGAAGCTCGGATCGGTGCCGCGTGTGGTGAGCTGCTATGAAGCCGGCTATGACGGCTTTTGGCTGCACCGGCTGCTGGAGGCGGCCGGGATTTTGAACTTCCTGTTCGACCCCGCGAGCATTGCGGTGGAGCAGCGGGCACGGCGAGCAAAGACGGACCGGATCGACGGCGAGCTATTGCTGCGCACCCTGATGACCTATTTGCGGGGTGAGCCGCGGGTGGTCCGGATCGTGCGGGTGCCGCGCGTGGAAGCGGAGGATGCCCGGCGCGCCAGCCGCGAACGCGACCGGCTGGTCACCGAGCAGACCGCCCACAGCAACCGGATCAAGGCGTTGCTGCGTCTTCGGGGGATGGCGGTCGGCAATCCGCGGCGGCGCGACTGGCTGGCCTGGCGAGCGGCAGCGCGACTGGAAGGGCGAGGCGCTGCCGCCACATCTTCTGGCCGAGATCAAGCGCGAGCACGCCCGGCTGATGCTGGTGCGCGAGCAACTCGCGGCGCTGGAGCAGACCCGGGCTGCGGACACTTCTCCGGCGGTTCCGACGCCGATGGTCGAGCGACGGGATCAATTGCAGCGGCTCAAGGCGCTCGGCCCGGCGTTCACGGCAACGCTGGTGAACGAGCTGTTCAACAAGGACTTCCGCAACCGCCGCGAGGTCGCCAGCTATTGCGGCTTGACGCCCAGTCCCTGGAAGAGCGGCGGCACCGATCGCGAGCAAGGCATCAGCAAGGCCGGCAATCAGCGCGCCCGCCACAAGGCGATCGAACCTGGCCTGGCTCTGGCTTCGCCACCAGGGCGACAGCGCGCTCAGTCGCTGGTTTCGCACCCGCACCGCCGACGCCGGCAAGCGCGCCAAACGCATCGCCATCGTCGCGCTGGCGCGCAAGCTGATCGTGGCGTTGTGGCGCTACCTCACCACCGGCCTCGTTCCCGAGCAGGCAATGATCAAGGATAAAACCAACCACGTCCACCACGCGCCGCGGCTCCGCCGCGCTCCGTGCGGGATGGATGATGACCGTGCCATCCTAGACCTTAGGGGTAATCCTAGGAGAAGCGCCATGACGATTTCGCGGGCAGAGGTGATCATATCGGTCGAGCGGCGGCGTCGGTGGTCGCAAGATGAGAAGGAGCGGCTATTTGCGCTCGAGCCCGGAGCCACTGTTTCCGAGGTAGCTCGCATGGCCGGTCTTCATGTGAGCCAGCTGTTCAGGTGGCGCAAAGAGCTTGGGAAGCACGGTGATACGAGTACAGCGCCGTTAGTGCCGGTCGAAATTGGACCGTTTGTGCCGCCGCGGCATGTGGCCGAAGCGCCATTGACGACGGCGCGTTGAGGGAGGAGCCAGGGCATCATCGAGATTGATCGTAAGTGGCAAAGAAACCCCGTCTGGCGGAGGGATCGGCTATCGGCTGCTGAGTTTGTGAGCCGATGTGAGCTTCTATGTCTGCGCCTAGTTCTGGAACTAGAACTTTCCATGTGATCGAAGCGGTCGCCGACCATCTTGAGGGAGCGCCGCGGCAGCTTCGCCGACGCTGGTCGGACGAGTTTAAGGCGCAAGTTGTGACAGAGGCGCTGGAGCCTGGCGCGAGCGTATCGGCGATCGCCCGGCGGATCGGCATTCACCCGTCGCAGCTGTCCGCCTGGCGCCGCGATGCTCGGGCCGAGCAGCATTGTCGCTCGCGGCACTCGAGTTGCGGGGTTGTGGTGGCGTCTGTGGCAGGCGCGGTGATCGAAATTGCCATTGGCGAGGTGATCGTGCGCGCCGGCGTGGATGTCGACGAAGCGCACTTGGCAGCGGGTGATCCGGGCGGTCCGTTCGGCATGATTCCCTCCGGCGTGAAGGTGATGTCCTTCGGCTTGCAATATTGGCTCTGACTCACTTTTGATGCAGTTTGGGGGATGTCTGACGCTTTGATTGGGGAGAATCAGCGCCATGCAGCAGGCACTCCAGCGCTCCAATCTGGTGCCGAGTGGGTTTGTTGTAGAGAGTGCGTACTTCGAAGGTGATAAGGCCGTGATTGCGGTCCGGGCGTCGGGAAGTGTTGTCTGTGTCCATCGTGCGGAACGGTTTCTCGACGTGTCCATAGCCGGTATCGGCGACGCGTGACCGATCTGCCGCTCTCGGGGCGGATCGTCCAACTCCTGGTAATCGCCCGCCGCTTCCGCTGCGATGCCATCCTATGCAGGCGCCAGATCTTCATCGAGCGCTTCGTCGAAGGGGTACTGGCGCCATCGGCGCGACGGACGGCAAGACTGGCTCCATCGTCCATCATCTCGGTCTGGCGCTTGGCGGTCGACCGGCAGCAGGCTTTGCAAAGCGGCTAATGCTGCCAGTGAGCAAAGATTGGCTTCTTCGGGTAGTTCGGCGCCGCAGCCGTCCCCCAGCTGACCCGCTCAGGGTTATCGGTATTGATGACGCGTCGCAATCACCGATACGCCAGCATCGTCTGCAACCTGGAAAGGCACCGGGTGGTCACCCTGCTACCGGATCGTGAACCAGCTACCGCCCAAGCCTGGCTCTCTGCTCATCCCACGATCGCGATTGTCGCCCGCGATCGTGGTGGAGGATATGGCGAAGCCACGGCAAAAGCGCTGCCGCACGCGGTACAGGTCGCCGATCGTTGGCATCTGATGGAGAACGCCAGTCGGGCCTTCCTCGATGCCGTGCGCAAATCGATGCGCCAGATACGCATCGTCATCGGTGCGACCACGATCGATCACAAGCTGCTCACAGCCGCCGAGCGCTTCCAATATGAGGGCTATCTACGCCGCGAGGAGACTAACGCGGCTATCCTGGCTCTGTCGAAGAACGGCATACCTATCAAGCAGATCGTGCGTCAGACCGGCCATAGCAGGAAGCTGGTGCGACAGGTGGTCCGCGGAAACATCACGACGTCTTCCGAACCAGGCAAAGCTCGTTGGATCTGCACTTGCCATGGCTCGACGATCAATGGGCGCGTCCGGCTGCCGCAATGGAGCTGAACTTTGGCGCCGTTTAATAGCGCATGGCTTTCGTGGCTCGCTCCGCGTCATCAGCGAGTGGGCGACCCGCAGGCGAAGAGCCGAGAAACCGACGCGCAAACCCTTCAGCAGATCCCGTCGGCCAGGACGATCGCGCGTCTCATGACAATCGGGCGTGACTTGCTTACGAAAGGGGAGACGGTCACGGTCACGGCGATCGATCTGGCGCACCAACGTTGGTCGAGGCGCGCGAGATCATCGCTGAATTCCACTTGATGGTCCGGCGCAAGGTTGAGGTGGGACTTACCCCTGGATCGAGCGAGCCCGCGCAAGTCTTGTAGCTTCGTTCGCCAACGGCGTCGCCGAGGATGAGGCGGCAGTGCGGGCCGCTATCACTTCGCCCCGGTCCAACGGGCAGACTGAAGGTCAGATTACGCGCCTCAAGCTCGTTAGGCGTCAAATGTACGGTCGCGGGAAAATCGATCTGCTCCAAGCCAGACTAATCGGCGCAGAATAATCGGAACTGCACCAAAATTGCGTCAGAGCCCAATTTGAACGCCGATTGACAGAAAACGGCCTGTCGGTCTCAAGCGTGCAGCGCATCTGGCGAGCCTCGCCTACCGTGATCGGCTCTTCCCGCGCGATGCATCCAGATCTTCGAACAAGGAGGCGAACTGCGCCGACGATATCCGTGTTACACTCTCCCGTATTCGCGGCCGGCCAAAACTTAACTTAGCCCTTGATTAAGGCCTTCAGATTTGTTGTGGCGTCGCCAATCATTTGGCGAGTGGGTGAGCGGCCGCTTTCAATCAGGCGTTTCGCAATCATATAAGTTTTCGGATCGTTTATGACATCGGCAGCCAACAGCTTGTCACCCCCAAAATACCAATGAGACAAGGCTTGGTCCGATCCACCGCCTCGAACGACTATCACATCATGCTCGTGACCCAGCCCCACAATCTGTAAGCAAGTATCGTATTGATCAGACCAGAACCATGGACGTGCTACATACTCGCGGTCGGTCCCCATGATATTTTCGGCGACACACTCGGCCATCTCAATGGCATTCCCAACGCTTTCTAAGCGAACCTGCCGGCCCCCCATCGGGAAAGATGCACAATCCCCTGCCGCCCAGATCTTTGGATCAGACGTCCGGCACATGCTGTCCGTCACTATCCCGTTCGCAACTGCGAGGCCAGCCGCATTCGCCAACTCTGTGCGGGGAGTAATACCAACGCCAACCACAACGCAGTCAGCGGCAACTTCGCTGCCATCAGACAATAATACGCCCTCAACGGCATCTAGGCCACGAAATCGATCTGGCTTTACACCTTCGCGGACAATAACGCCGTTGGCTTGATGCAACTTGCGGATATAATCTGCGGTTGGATGCCCTGCGACGCGCTGCAATAACCTCGACGCAGCTTCGATGATGGTGACGTGCAGTCCACGCTGCGCTGCAGTGGCCGCAATCTCAAGACCTAGATACCCGCCGCCGATAATCGCGACCGACTGCGCCTTAGCAAAAGTTTGGAAAATGGAGTCTGCATCAATGAGATTTCGCAGGGTGAAGACACCAGAAAGTCCGCGCGTCATTTCAGCGGGCAGCTTGCGCGCTTCTGCTCCCGTTGCGAGCACAAGTGCATCATAGGGTGCGTCACCACCCTCGAAAAGCACGCGCTCGCGCGCACGATCAATTTCGAGAATCGGTTGATTGCTCCGGACTTGAATACCCTGCTGCTCATAGTACTCGCGAGATCTAAGTAGGAGGCTTGCAGCGCCGAATGCACCAGTCAAATATTTCTTTGACAAAGGAGGCCGGTCGTAAGGCAAGACGCCTTCGTCGCCGTAAAGGGCAATATTTCCAGAGAAATTTAGCTCTCGTAGTCGTCTAGCAACTGAAAACCCAGCGAGCCCCGCGCCTGCGATAACAACGTTATCCATATTTCAAGCCTGAATTATTCGCGCAGTCGCGCAATAGACGAAGGCAACTCTGCGGAGAATTGAATATCTCTGCGAAGATGAACAAGGAGTCAGATTCGGATGTAGATATGCCCATCCTCGACCTTCGTAGGATATATCTTGAGATTAACTGTGACGGGCGCAGATAGCGCCTTGCCGGTTGTAACGTCGAACCGCCCTTGATGTAGGGGGCACTCGATTACGGTCCCGATCACGAGCCCGTCCTCAAGGTGAGCAACTTCGTGGGTGCAAATGCCATCCGTGGCAAAAAAACCTTTGGGAGTGTTGTAGATCGCGTACCTTGCGCCATCATACTCGAACCCGAGGACATCTTCAGAGTCCACATCGTCAGTAGCACACACTCGTACCCAAGCGTCTTGCAATGGATTCCCTCCGGTTAGTGGGGGGCTGGCACTTCCAGAGCATCAGTCTCGATGCTCAAATGCCTGTTCCGCATAGCCTTATAAATGTCGATCGTTAGTGGAATGACGCCTCTAGGCTCGGGCAACCTGGTCTTGACCTCTGCATTCAGGGCCGGAAGTTTGTGAAATGGAACCGTCGGGGCAAAATGATGCTCAACATGATAAGACATGTTCCAGTAGTAGAGACCATAAAACCAGTTGTTCTTAATCGAACGCGTGGAGTGCGTCAGGTCAAGATCATCCTCGCCCATCTCAAAATGCTGGGTTGCCACAAAGCTCCTGCTAATGACATCGCCCACAATTTTCGGGATCACGTAAAACCAAACCACCAGCATCGACTGGAAATAAATCGACAATGCCGCGAGCGCAACCCAGACCGTGACGAAAACAATCGAATTACGACGCATTGGCCACAGCTCGCTCGCAGGAGTAAATCTTCGGGTTTTCTCCGAAAATTTCCCAAAAGCGTTCCGCACCGCGACAAACACAAACCGATATTCGATGCCCAAATACCAGCGGATGTACGTCCAAAGATCGACCTTTTGACGCACAGTGAATGACATCTGAGCGTCCTTTTCCCAGAACCAAGTGTAGGTGTGATGTTCGGCATGACTGTAACGCCGATACATCGGCTCTTGCCCGTATATAAGCGAAGAGAACCAGAAGACCACCTCGTTCAACCAACGAGTCTTAAAGGCGGTCCCGTGAGCGCATTCGTGGCTTGCCGAATAAGCAAATAGCGAGAGGGTCCCGCCGAACAGAATGATCGTCGGAATGACCCAGCGCGTACCCCACGACAGATAATAGAGCCATCCGTAGAGCGCGATAGACGAGACGCAAAGGAAAAGTTGAAGAAGCGGTCTCGCATCGCTTCGCCTCATTAGGCTCTTCATCTTCTTTTTTTCGATAATAACGCCGACCAGGCTAGGTGGCACCCAAGGCTCAGCTTTGAAAGCCGGCGCCGGAGCAGCTTCCGGGCTCTCGAACCCTTCAAGATCGCCGCTGGCACTAACGCCTTGCAGTCGGTTACTATCTGGAACCATCGTTTTGCCCTCGATGTAAGCGCTTTCATGGCATTGTTAGCGCAACCCTTGTTGATTAGCAAGAGAGATATCGGTAAAGATTCACCATGATCGCACCGCTGGGTGAAGACGAGACAGTGCCAACTTTGTCAGCCGTGGCAAAGCGTGTGGGCGTTTCGTCGGTGACTGTCAGTCGGGTGCTGCGAACGCCTGAGCGGGTAGCGCCTGAAACCCGCGTCAAAGTTGAACATGCGATGCGGGAACTGGGCTACGTGCCCAACCTAGTCGCGGGGTCACTAGCCAGCGCGCGAACCAGATCTGTTGGTGCTTTGGTGCCAACTATTGCCAACTCTACTTTTGCCGATACCGTTCAGGGCCTGACAGACGAGTTGGAGCCTCTTGGTTACTCGGTGATCCTTGCCGAATCCCGCTATGACGCAGCACGCGAGGATCGCATGCTTCTCGCTCTTTTGTCTCGGCGACCTGAAGCGATCATAATGGTGGGATCGCCGGTGACACAGTATGGCCAGCGGCTGCTGCGCCATGCGCGAATTCCCATCGTCGAAACTTGGGAATTGCCCGCAAGTCCTATCGATGCCGTAGTAGGATTTGACAATTACAAGGCCGGCCGTGCGGTTGCACGGCACCTCATCGCACAAGGGCGGCGGCGAATGGCGTTTATCGGAGGGAATGAGCGGAGAAGCACGCTTCGCTGGAGTGGTTTCCGTGACGAAATTTTGGCGAATGGGCTCCAAGAACCACGGCTCTTAATTCTTGAACGAAATGCGAGGGCTGGTGACGCCGCACATGCGAATTTGCCTGATGTCGATGCTGCCTTCGCCTCGAGCGATGCTTATGCCATTGGGTTCATGGCAGGTTTGCGCAAAGCTGGCCTTTTGCACGATGGCCCAGCGCACAAACAGCCCGTTGCCGTGATTGGACTCGGCAACCTTGAAATGGGACGACTGATCTCACCATCTCTTAGCACCATTAGTGTCCACGGTCACAAAATTGGGCGCACTGCTGCGGTGCTAACACTTGACCGCTCTGGCGAGCGTCGAGTCGACATTGGGTTCGAACTGGTACTCCGCGACAGCGGCTAGCGGACGTGGGCAAAACTGTTGGGACTTACCGTTCGCTTCCGCAGAGATGTCCGCGCCGCTACATCGCAGAATCCGTTCGGAGAAATTCTCTTGACCGGTACGCACAATTTGCACGCCCTCGACAGCTTAATAATCCCGGAATTTCGCGACGGCACGGGGGAGGAGTCGCGCATTTGAAGGGGGATTCGAAGAGAGATTGCTCTCGCACAAGACGAATCGAGCAACGCACGATTCAGCTTGACACTGGAATGACTTCGCTAACATGCACATGAAAGCGTAAACAGTCGCTGTTTCCACCGAGGCGAGGTGGCGGATTCGCAATCGCGCGCAAACTGAGCCCGCTGCTTGCCGGCGGACCTGGGCCACTCGTCCCTGCAGCACTGGCATGGTCTGGAAGCTGGTCGCTACGTGTTGGTAGTCCCAGACCCTCGACGAGAGCGTCACGATCGACCACACGTTTGACCGCGCAATGCCCGCGGCATCCACAACGGCATCGCGAGTGTAAAGTAATGACGCAGCAACTCCGCATCCTACAGTCGTTTTGGGCGATGGAGCGACGGCGGCCGGGTGAAGCGGAATGGCCACTGGAGGCGCAGCTTGCGATGATCCGCGACGCCGGCTTCGACGGCGCGGGCGTTCGGTTCATCGATCCGGTATTCATGCGGGAAGTCACCGAGTTCCTGCACGTCCATAACATGATCTGGCAGACGCAATGCTACCCAACCGATGTCGACGATCTGAAGCCGGTGCTGGAACTGGTGTCGCGCTATGGGGCCGATCACGTCAACCGGTGCGGATTCCGACGATGTCGCCCACCTCTTCGATTTGATCTCGCCCGGGGCGAGGCGTTCTGGCCGGTTGGTTCTCATGTATCGGGCAAGCCGCGTGGTCAATCTGGAATCGCGGCCCGGATCTGTTTTTCTTCTTCTGCGGTTGTTGTGGGCATGTGGGCAACGCCCTGGGCGTTGTCCAAGCGCAGCGGCATGTCCACAGCGCCACGGGCTCAGGCCTTTCGGGCGGATGGCAGGGTTCGACGCAAGCTTTCGCCGGAGAGATCGAAGCGCTCGTCGAGAATGAGATCGCAACGCGCTGGTCGCCGGGCCGATCGCGGCGGCGTCCTGGCGGATGCGCACGATGGTCCAGCTGGCATAGCGGCGATGGCTGGAGGCCATGTGCTCCGGCACGGTGGTGTGCTTGTGATTGCCGCTCATGCGCTGATGCGCGGCAATCCGCTCGCCCTTGTGGAAGATCTCGACAGTGCGGGCGGTGAACCGCATCTCGACCTCGGCACGAGCGAAGCGATGCGGAACGCTGTAGTAATGCTTCTCCACCTCGACGTGGTAGTCGAGGTTGACGCGCCGGATACGCCACTCCGCGAGCACGTGGGGCTCGCCGGCAACGGCTTGAGCGCCGGCCGGTCGACCTCCTCGAGCAACCGGCGGCGCGTCACGCCGAGCCGCCGGATCGGCCGCTCCTCGTTGAGCCTGGTGAGCAACTCGCCGATCGCCGCGTTGACCTCGGCGAGGCCGTAGAAGACACGGTGGCGCAGGCGGCCGAGCAGCCAGCGCTCGATGATGAGGACAGCCTGCTCGACCTTGGCCTTGTCAAAAGTCGTCGACTGCAGGTCATGCGGGTACGGCCCGGCAAAAGGTGCGGATCACGCATCCCTTCCATCCGCTTTGCGGTCGCAAGTTCGAGCTGATCTACCGGCGCCGTCATTGGGGCGAAGACCGGGTGGTCTATGAGGGCCAGAACGGTCGACTTTGCACGATCGCGAGCGCGTGGACCGATATCGATCCACCCGATGAGTTCCGGCTGATCGCTACGGACAGAGCAGCCTTTTGCGTGGCTGACCTGTTGGCGCTTTGTGACGCGCTGGACCGACTTGCCGAGAGCATAGGCGCCAGCGATGCGTAAATATAAATACGCCGCCTATGTAAAGATAATAATGCCATGCCGTCGACGCGGTACGGCGCATTACCTCGCGACTATTAGTGCAAAATCCTCATGTAGCGTCGGCTCTTCCATTGACACCCAACATACAGAGGCGTATTTATATTTACGTCAGATTGAGACCGAGCATGGCCACGGCGAAGAAGCGGGATCCGAAGAGCGAGGCGTTGGCGCAAGACGGCGTTCTCAATCCAAATCCGGAAGCAGTCCGCGACACCTCGTTCGTCAGCAACCCATTCTTCGATGCGAAGGACCTGGTGCAGGTGCGCTACGAGATGGTGCGACGCCACCAGGTCGACGGCGTTGCGATCAGCGAGGCCGCCGAGACATTCGGCGTCACACGGCCGACCTTCTACAAGGCGCAGAGCGCCCTGCAGACCGTCGGGCTTGCCGGCCTGTTGCCGAACCGGCGAGGCCCCAAAGGCGGCCACAAGGTCTCCGCCGAGGTCGTTGCGTTCGTCGCCGCTCTCAAAGCTGCAAGGCCCGAACTGACCACGTCGCACTGCCTCGATGCGATCGAGGCGCGATTCGGCGTCAAGGTGCACCGGCGCAGCCTGGAGCGGGCGCTGGCGCGCAAAAAAAAAACGACTCAACCCAGCCTGATTGTCGCGCCTGCGGACGCAACAGACAGCTACGAGAAGCTGCGCGCCGCCGCATTGCGTGCCGAGTTCACGGCCTGCCCGGGTCTCGCCATTCTTCGTCGACGGGGATTGGCAGCGTGGATCCGAGCACGCGGACAGGAGGTCGATGCCGAGGAGGCCTACCGCGACCATCGGCTCGCGCACTCGGCCCTGGACGATCCGTCGCCCGCAACAAGCGACGTCACGCGCCTCATCGCCGGCATCCTCGTCGCCATCGCAATGGAGCCCTTCCATGCCTGAGCTTAAAGTCATCTCAAGCGCGACGCCTACCTCTATGTCCGCCAATCGACCCTTCGCCAGGTCGCCGAGCACGGCGAGAGTACCCAGCGCTAATATGGGTTGCGGGACCGAGCAGTTGTGGCCGGCTGGCCGGCCGAACGCGTCCACGTCATCGATCGCGATCTCGGCAAGTCCGGATCAAGTATGACAGCACGCGACGGCTTCCAGCGACTGGTGAGCGAGGTGGCGCTCGGCAAGGCCGGTATCGTCATGGGACTGGAGGTCTCGCGCCTTGCGCGCAACTCGGGTGACTGGCACCGGCTCATCGAGCTTTGCGCATTGACGGCGACGCTCATCCTTGACGAAGACGGTATCTCCGATCCAGCCAACTTCAACGACCGCCTCCTGCTCTGGCCTCAAAGGTACGATGAGCGCGGCCGAGCTGCACATCCTCAAAGCGCGCATGCGTGGCGGTCAGCTCAACAAGGCCCGCCGCGGCGAGCTCGAGATGTGCCCTCCGGTCGGGTTGGTTTACCGGAACGATCGGATCATCGGCCTCGATCCCGACCTCCAGGTGCAGAACGCAATCCGTCTGGTGTTCGATACCTTCGAGCAGACCGGAAGTGCGATGCAGACAGTCCGCTTCCTCCGGGAGCAAGGTTTGCTGTTCCCACGCCGTCTCCGGACAGGGCCGAACAAGGGTGACCTCCTGTGGGCTGCGCCGCACCATGCGCGCGTCCTGCAGGTGCTCCACAATCCGCGCTACGCTGGCGCTTTTGCGTATGGCCGAACGTGCATACGGCACCGGCCCGATGGTGGCACCAGTGTCGTCAAGGTTGCCAGGGCCGATTGGCAGTTCGTCATGCCGGGAATGCACCAGGGCTACATCGACTGGGAGCGCTTCGAGGCCAACCAGCGGCGGCTCGCCGACAACGCTCTTGCCTTCGGTGGCGAGCGGCGGTCAGGGCCGGCGCGCGAGGGACCGGCGCTCCTCCAAGGTCGCGTAGTCTGTGGCCCGTGTGGCGAACGCATGGGTGTGCGCTACAGGCAGGAGCACGGCCGCATCGTCCCAACCTATCCGTGCCAGGCGAACGTAATACGCTGCGCGGGAGCGACCTGCCAAGCGGTTCCCGGGAAGATCGTCGATGCGGCGATCGCAGGCCTGATGATCGAGCTGATGACGCCGATGACGCTGGCCGTCACCCTTGAGGTGCAGCGCGAGCTTGAGGCGCGCGCCGCGGAGACCGACGCTGCGCGTCGCCAGCATGTCGAGCGGATGCGCTATGAAGCCGAGCTTGCGCGTCGACGCTACCTGAAGGTCGATCCCGACAACCGACTCGTCGCCGATTCGCTCGAGGCCGAATGGAACGACAAGCTGCGCCGTCATGCCGATGCCGCTGAAGACTACGAGCGCCGGAGCAAACAGCAGTCTGCGGCACTCAGCGCAGAAGCCCAACGACGCATCCTTGACCTCGCCGAGCAGCTTCCGCGAATCTGGCAAGATCCGCGAGTTGACTCCCGCGAGCGCAAGCGCATCGTGCGTCTGCTCATCGACGACGTAACCTTGATCAAGTCGCAAATGATCACGGCCCATGTCCGCCTGTCGGGCGGCGCCACGCGTACCTTGGTGCTCGACCGGCCGCTACCCATCGCCCAGATCCGCAAGTTCAAACCTGAACTCGTCGCCGAGGTTGATCGTCTTCTTGACGATCATTGCGATCGCGAGGTCGCCGAGATTCTCAATAATCACGGCTGGCGTACATGGGAGGCAAAGGCGTTCAATCTGAAGAAGGTTGCCTTCATTCGCGGCGCCTACAAACTCGCGAGCCGATATGAGCGGCTGCGTCGACGTGGTATGCTTACGACGCGCGAGATCGCCGCCAAATTCTGCGTCTCCGAGACAGCCGTACACACGTGGGGTCGCCAGGGGCTCATCATAAAATGCTATACCGACAGTCTGAACCGTGGCCTGTGGGAGGTCCCGCCGCATGACGATCCGCAAGGGCTGCGGTGGGCGCGGCGCCCGCTCGGCGCAGCTCACCGCCATCACCGCGCCATCAAAGGAATGAGGTGCAGTATGAAGCGCTCGCCTTGTCGCGCGGCTTGCGCGGCCGCGCCGGCAGGACGGCCGTGCCGCAATGCGCGGCCATCTCCGCATAGGTGCGATTGATCTGCGGGTCGTAGAGGCTCGCCTTGATGACTGCGACTTTGGTGTTGTCAGGCACCAAGAGCGCCGGGACGCCGCCGATCGCCGCGAAGGCGCCAACATGGGCGCTGATCTAGTCGGCGAGCCCCTGTGTCCACGTTGCCTGCGCATAGGTGAAGTTCGAGGCGCCAAGCACGGCGACGAAGACCTGCGCCGTTCTGCGCTCACCGGTGAGGCCGTCGACCACCACCGGCACGCCGTCGCCCGCGTATCGACGAACAATTTGTCGCCGGCCGCGTGCGCCTGGCGCATCGTCACCGACAGGCGTCCCTCCCAGGCGCGGTAAAGCTCGCAGAAGCGCGAGTACCGGTATCCGCCGGGCTCGGCGCCGATGTACTCCTCCCTCAGGATCGACAGCGTCATGTGCTTGCGCTTGAGCTCGCGGTGCACCGCCGCCCAGTCGGGCTCGGCGATGCGGCGATGACCCTGCCGGTTACCGTTGCCGGTCTTGGCGAATAGGCGGGCCTCCAGGGCCGCGTCCGTGAGTTCGTCGGGCAACGGCCAGCCCAGGCCTGCGGCCTCGAACCGCCGGATGGTCAACCGCACCGTCGGGGGCGCCGCGCCCATCCGCCGCGCAATCTCGCGGCTCGGCAGCCCAGCCGCCTTCATCCTGATCACATCGCGCACACGGCGCATCGCAAGCCTCTCCGTCGGCATCCAGGGTCCCCTTTCGCAAAGCCGAAAGGACGGACCCTATGGGAGCCAGAAGAGGCCTCGTCACCCGGGCGACATCATCCCGGAATGGCGGGCGAGATCGTCTCGGAATGGTGGGCGACATCCAGCGGAATCCGCACCCCTAACCAAAGGGATGAGTCTGCTCGGATGAAAAAGCTGCGCCTTAGGCGATAGCAAGCAGAATTTCGGCGATGCTAGCCAATATATCAGAGAAAAACGGCCTTAAGCTCCAATAGTATTCGCGCTCGCCGAAGCGGGTGATCGTCGGTCGAAGCTGAGAGTTCTGCCGACGCAACGCTTCTCGGGTTGTGTCGCCTTGAGCTAGTCAGATTTGAGGGGGTCGACATCAGCCAGGCACATTGGTCGGGCGGCGGTTGCCTAGTGGGAGCCGTCGATCTTTTTAACCAATGGTGCAACAGCACATCAATGCGGGCAAAAATGCTCTCTTGCGCAACTGCGCTGTTTGATGCCCGTGATGCGCCAAGTGCCTCGCACAGCCTAGCGCTGCTCGAGCCATTCAAACGATGCTTTTGTGGCAACGCCGCAATAATCGTCCTTATCATCAGCGAGAACCTGTTCTTAGGTACTATAAATCGCACATAGGTCTAGAAATGGGGCTGGCAACCATGAGCAATAGAAAGAAAACACCCGACCAGCTGCGTAGTGCGCGCTGGTTTGCACCTGACGACCTTCGCTCCTTCATCCACCGCTCGCGCGTGATGCAGATGGGTTATGCCCCAACGGAGTGGGGGGATCGGCCTATCATTGCAATCGTCAACACTTGGTCGGATGCGCAGCCCTGCCACACGCATTTCAAAAGCCGCGTTGAGGATGTCAAGCGCGGAGTGCTGATGGCCGGCGGCCTGCCGTTTGAGTTGCCGGCGCTGTCGCTATCGGAATCGCTGTTAAAGCCGACCACTATGCTCTATCGCAATATGCTCGCGATGGAGGTCGAGGAACTGTTGCGCAGCCATCCCATAGATGGCGTTGTCCTAATGGGCGGCTGCGACAAAACCACACCTGCGCTGCTACTGGGCGCCACCAGCATGAACATTCCCGCGATCTATCTGCCGGCCGGGCCAATGTTGCGCGGCAATTGGAAGGGCAGGACGCTCGGTTCGGGGTCTGACACCTGGAAATATTGGGACGAGCGGCGCGCCGGAAATATTTCCGACCGCGACTGGACTGACATGCAGGCCGGAATGGCCCGCAGCTATGGCACTTGTATGACCATGGGTACGGCGTCAACCATGACCGGTATCGCGGAGGCGATCGGAATGACCTTGCCTAGTGCATCCTCTATCCCCGCGGCGGACGCCAACCATATTCGCATGGCCTCTGAATGTGGCCGCCGTATTGTTGAGATGGTCTGGGAGGATCTGACGCCGCAACAGATCCAGAGCAGAAAGGCCTTCGAGAACGCGATCTCGGTCGCGATGGCGATGGGCTGCTCGACAAACGCCATCATCCATGTGATCGCGCAAGCGCGTCGAGCAGGCCACGATATCGGGCTCGATGATTTCGAGATGGCGAGCCGCAAAGTTCCTGTGATAGCCAATGTGCGGCCAAGCGGCGATGTCTATTTAATGGAGGACTTCTTCTATGCTGGCGGGCTACGTGCCCTAATGAACCGGATTAGAGAGCATCTCCATCTTGATTGCATCACGGTAACCGGCAAGACGGTCGGCGATAACATCGCAGGCTCGGAGGTCTATAATGATGATGTCATCCGCACAGTCGATAAGCCAATCTACAAGGAGGGCGCGCTGGCTGTACTCAAGGGTAATCTTGCGCCCGACGGCTGCGTCATCAAACCGTCCGCCTGCGATCCACGCTTCCTTAGGCACACTGGAACCGCACTGGTATTCGACGACTATCCATCCATGAAGAAAGCAATCGACGATCCCGATCTCGAGGTCACGGCCGACCATGTGCTGGTCCTGCGCAATGCGGGCCCGCAGGGCGGACCGGGCATGGCGGAGTGGGGCATGCTCCCGATTCCGACCAAGCTCGTCAAGCAAGGCGTGCGCGACATGGTGCGTATCTCGGATGCGCGTATGAGCGGCACGTCCTATGGAGCCTGCATTCTGCATGTCGCGCCGGAGTCCTATGTCGGTGGCCCTCTTGCTCTGGTACGGAATGGTGATCGCATATCGCTCGACGTGGCCGCGCGTACCATCAATCTCGATGTGCCGGAGACGGAGCTCGTAAAGCGCCGGGCCGAATGGAAACAACCGCAGCGTCGCTTCGAGCGCGGCTATGGCTGGATGTTTTCGCGCCATATCAAGCAGGCCAATGAAGGCTGCGATTTCGATTTTCTGGAGACCAGCTTTGGCGGGCCTGTCGGCGAGCCATCGACCTACTGAGAACGTCACGGGCGCGCCAAAGCATGGAGGCCGAAATTTCTACCCAACTTCTGCGATTGCACATTCCGGCCCATGCTAGGACATGTTGCTTTTGCAGATATCGGCGTTCCAGGGTCACGTTCTCTCGCTGGATTCCGGCCATTTCGCCAAGGGCTGGTCGGGATGGCCAAGACAACTCGTATTCAAGATCGAGTTCCTGACGCCCGATTTGTCGAGCCGTTGATCTAGTCATGCTTCGCCATGCTCTAGCGGGCGACAAAAAAATACATGATCAAATCGATCGTCACCTTGTTAACCTGAATGCGCGATAGGGAAGCAGAACATGAGAGGAAGGCAATGAGCGAGGCCCGGAAGATTGCAATCGTCACCGGTGCAGGCACTGGAATCGGACGCGCCGCGGCGCTATCGCTGATGAAGGTGGGCTTCACTGTGGCTCTGGCGGGCCGCCGGCTCGATAAGCTGCAGGAGACGAAAAAAATCGGGCAGGACAGCGGCGGCGAGAGCCTAGCCGTGGTAGCCGATCTGACTGATCCACGATCTATCGGCGCTTTGTTTGCCAAAGTAATCGAGACCTATGGTCGGCTCGACCTGCTCTTCAATAATGCCGGCCTCGGCGCACCCGCCGTGCCGTTTGAGGACCTGAGTCTCGCGCACTGGCAGCAAGTAGTGGACACCAACTTGACTGGGGCGTTCCTATGCTCGCAGCACGCCTTCCGCATTATGAAGGACCAGACCCCGCGCGGCGGACGCATCATCAACAACGGCTCGATTTCCGCGCATGCGCCGAAACCGTTTACCGCAGCCTATGCTGCGACCAAGCATGCCATGACCGGACTCACCAAGGCGACCAATCTCGACGGTCGCGCCTACGACATTGCAGTCGGACAGATCGATATCGGCAATGCGGCAACGCCAATGACCGAGCGCATGGGCGAAGGCTCACTGCAGCCAGACGGTCGCAGGATTGTCGAGCCACGGATGGACGTCAAGGCGGTCGATAATGCGATAGCCTACATGTCGATGCTACCGCTCGACGCCAACGTGCTGTTCATGACGGTAATGGCATCGAAAATGCCGTTCGTTGGACGGGGCTAGTCCCATTTTGCATTGGAGGTGCTGTATCGCCCGTGTAAAAGACCGCCCTGCTATGCCACCCCTGAACAGCCGGTGACTATCTGGCCGGTGCGCCGCAATCAAGTCGCCATAGCCGGCTGCCGTCGAGGTGCTCGATCGCAACTGCGGGGGCGGCGTCGAGGCTTGTCGAATGAGCGGAAAAACAGGTTCGCGTCCCTGGCCGTGTTCATACAGACATCCCCTAAGAGGGTGAAAGAGCCGGAGAAGTCCGGCTGTATTAAGCGAAAATGCTTCAGAAAAGCAACGGAGAGATCTTTCATGACAAAACACGAGAAACGCGTAGCCTGGGTGACGGGCGGTGGAAGCGGAATCGGCGAATCCGGCGCGGAGTTCCTGGCGGCGGATGGCTGGACGCTAGTGGTGTCCGGCCGCCGCCAAGAGGAATTGGATCGCGTGGTGGCCAACATCACCAAGAAGGGCGGCAAGGTTGAAGCAATTGCGCTTGATGTCAGTAACAAATACGACGTCAACACCGCCGCTGACGCAATCGTCGCGAAGCATGGCCGGATCGATCTTTTGGTCAACAACGCCGGCATGAACGTGACGAAGCGGAGCTGGGCTGATATGGATCCGGAAGGCTGGGACAAGGTGGTCGAGGTCAACCTCAACGGCGTACTCTATTGCATGCGCGCGGTATTGCCGACAATGCGCAAGCAGAAGGATGGCTGCATCATCAATGTCGCATCATGGGCGGGGCGTCACATCTCGAAAATGCCTGGGCCCGCCTACACGTCGACCAAGCATGCGGTGCTGGCGCTGACCCATTCCTTCAACATGGACGAATGCGCCAACGGCCTACGTGCCTGCTGCCTTTCACCAGGCGAGGTCGCCACGCCAATTTTGAAGTCGCGGCCGGTGGTGCCGAGTGAGTCCGAGCAGGCGAAAATGCTGCAGCCCGAGGATTGCGGCCGCACCATCGCCTTCGTCGCCAACATGCCCGCGCGCGTTTGCATGAACGAGATCCTAATCAGCCCGACGCATAACCGCGGCTTTATCCAGACACCGGCTAGCAGGGACTGAACACCTAGCCCGCATTTCTCACAGAGTTTAGCGCATCGGGGCTTAGAATCAGCGAAAGTTGTTTTGCAAGAAAGACTTCTTGATGATTCAAACCCCCGATGCAGACAGAGCGTATCCGGGATATGTTTGGATTTGAAGCCGTCGAAGGCCGCCAGATGATTGCGGCGTTTGACGGTGGTGCGATCACACCGAATGCGGGGGGGGGGGGGACGCGACGGATCGGGCGATCAGGATGGTGGATCGGCTGGCATCGTGCTTTGTCGATCGGCGATCCCCAGCGCAGGTCGAGCATTCAGTGGCGACGCTGGTTGGATAGCAGATATTCGTCATTGCGCTCGGCTACGAGGACCTCAACGACCATGAGACGCGGCGCCACGATCCATTGATGGCGATGCAGGCGGGGAAGCTTGAGGGGCGGCGCGCGGACTGCGCCGCAGTAGCCGGCAAGTCGACGTTGCACCGGCTGGAATTGTCGAAGCCGGAACCATCGCGCTATCACAAGATCAGCTATGATGCGGCGGCGGTAGACCGGCTATTCGTCGATCTGTTTCTCGATGTGCATCGGACGCGCCCCGCCAGGTCACCCTCGACCTCGAATGCCACCGATGATCCGTTGCATTGTGAGCAGGAAGGGCGCTTCTTTCATGGCTACTACAAGTCTTATTGTTACCTGCCGCTGTATATTTTTTGCGGGCGGCGCCTTCTTTGCGCCAAGCTGCGCCGGTCCAATATCGACGCTAGCGCGGGCTCGGTTGAAGAGGGTGTTTGCGCAGATCCGCGGGCTTGCCCAAGGTACGCATTCTGCTGCGGGCGGATTCGGGGTTCATGGTGCGAACAGAACGACGTCACTCGACTTGGCCAAGAATAGCAGGCGGATTGCCGAGATCGTGGCCGAGCTCGCCCGAGGCCGCCGAGGAAAACCGCCAGAGCGGTAGGCCAGCCCAGCGCTTCAAGGACTTCCAATACAGAACGCGCAAGAGCTGGAGCCGGCATCGTCGCGTCGTCGGCAAGGCCGAGTGGATGATCCCGTCCGTCGCCGAGAGTGAGAGCGCGACAAAGCCCCGGTGCAAGAAGAAATCTATCAGGTCGGCGATCGACCTGGCCATGTTGGAAGCCCGGGCCAATCGGCACTTCGTCGTCACCTCGCTTGCAGGCCGACCAGCATCAGGCCCGCGCGCTCTACGAGAAGCTCTATTGCGCCCGCGGCGAGATGGAAAATCGCATCAAGGAATGTCAGCTCGATCTGTTCGCCAGGACCTCCACCCGCACCATGCGCGCCAACCAGTTGCGGCTTTGGCTGTCCTCAATGGCCTATGTCCTGATCAGCGCGCTGCGCCGCACCGCCCTTGCCACGACCCGCTTCGCCGACGCCACATGCGGCACCATCCGCCTAAAGCTGTTCAAAATCGGCGCCTATGTCCGCATCGCCGTCCGCCGGATCAAGTTCTCGATGGCATCGGCGTTTCCCTATACCGACGTCTTTCGCTCCGCATGGGCCGCGCTCGACGGTGCGGCTCTCTGAACCCTCGGCCCACAGGAGAGTCTTATGATCCCCGAACAACCCGGCCAACCCGCCGCAGCGGGCGAGAAGTTATGCCCCGGCGCCAGTTGTGGTATCGCCGACGTCAACTTGCCGCAGCACTCGATCAAATGGCGTGAGAAATCCGGGCTAGCCGCCAACTTAATACATACAGCTGTTGCGGCACTTCGCTTCACAAGGTCACGCTCAAGAAAGAATGGACCTTTGGAGCAGGCATCCCGCTTCTCAAAAAGCCACAGAAGCCCGAGCTGCGTGGATTGCAACAAACATCGGGTGATCCTGACCACCTGCTACGCGGCAGGCTTGCGCATTTCGGAGGCCGTCCGCCTAAAGGCCACCGCCATCGACAGTGCCCGCATGGTTGTTCACGTCGAGCAGGGTAGGGGGCGCAAAGATCCGTACGTGATGCTGTCGCCAGTGCTGCTGGAGATCCTGCGTAGCTGCTGGATTGCCGTTCGCGCGAAGGAGTGGCTATTCCCAGGCATTCACGACGATCGGCCGATCACGAAGGACGCGGTAAAAGCAGCCTGCCAAACGGCGCATCGCTTGGCCGGTCTCTCCAAACCTGTCACGCCGCATCCGCTTCGGCGCGCATTCGCTGTAGATCTCCTCGGATCCGGCACCGACTTGCGGACCATTCAAGCTCCTTCTCGGTTATCGCAGCTTCGCTACCACTGCCAAGTACTTGCGCATCGCTACCAACAAGGTCTGCGCGACGTCCAGCCTCTCTCGACCTCTTGCTGCAGCCAGTTCCCGCAGAACAGCAGCCAACGCCGCCAAAACACTTCTGATTTTTGGACCGATGGCCCGCTCGGGGCGGGAAGTGGCGGACATATTCCGCCGCCACGGCGCAGTCTATCCTGAGAGCTGTGGTGCCTCGCTATGTAGTCGCCTGTGAACAAGCCTGTAAGCGATTGAGCGGGAGTCTGTTTTTGGGATTTGACGGCGTTTGAGATTGCAGGGATTTGAGGCTTGATGGCCGCAAACCTTGCAAATTCGTTTTGTGGATTCCTCTCCGCTGTGAACCGTGCTTCTGTGGTGCACCGGAGGGATGATGCGGCCGAAGAAGCACAAGACGACGGGATCGAACGATCTGTTCCGGGCACGGCTGGACCAGATCATCAACATGAAGCACGAGCTCGTTCTGCTTGCCGGCAAGATCGACTGGGACTGGATCGACGGCGAGATCGCCCCGCTCTACAGCGAGAACGGCAGGCCGGGGATCGAGACCCGCTTCATGATCGGGCTGCTGTTGCTCAAGCACATTTACGGGCTGTCCGATGAGGGGGTGTGCGAGCGCTGGGTGCACGATCCGTACTTCCAGTTCTTCACCGGCGAAGAGTTTTTCCGGCACGTTTTCCCGCACGAGCGCTCGGACCTGAGCCATTGGCGCAAGCGGCTCGGCGACAAGCTGGAGCAGTTGTTGGCCGAGAGCCTTCGGGTGGCGCACGAGACCGGTGCGTTACGCAGCCAGGACCTCAAGCGGGTCACGGTCGACACCACAGTGCAACCAAAGGCCATCAGCTTCCCGACCGACGCCAAACTGCTGCATGCAGCGATCCGGGGGCTGAACCGCCTGGCGAGGAAGCACGGGGTCAAGCTGCGGCAATCCTATTGTCGCGTGGCCAAAAGCGCGGCGATGATGGCGGGCCGTTACGCTCATGCCAAACAGTTCAACCGGCATCAGCGGCAGCTGCGTATCCTGCGCAGCCGGCTGGGGCGGATCATCCGCGACATCCGCCGCAAGATCGAGGGCGAGGCGACGCTGGAGGAGGCGTTCGCCCTCCCGCTTGGCCGGGCCTCGCAGATCCGCTCGCAGCAGCAGCGCCAGCGCGGTTTCAAGCTTTATTCTTTCCATGCCCCGGAGGTGGAGTGCATCGGCAAGGGCAAGGCCGCCGCACCTTATGAGTTCGGCGTAAAGGCCTCCATCGTCACCAACAATCGCCGCGCCCCCGGTGGCCTGTTCGTGCTGCATGCCAGGTCGCTGCCCGACAACCCTTACGACGGTCACACGTTGCGGGATGTTATGGACCGCACCGAGACACTCACCGGCTGTGCGATCGAGCGGGCCTACGTCGACAAGGGCTACCGCGGCCACGACGCGCAAAATCCCCGCCGCGTCTTCATCTCCGGCCAGAAGCGCGGTGTTTTCGGCGCCATCAAGCGTGAGCTGCGCCGCCGCTCCGCCATTGAGCCCATCATCGGACACCTCAAAGCCGAAGGACACCTCGGCCGGTGCTACCTCAAGGGCCGCGCCGGCGATGCCGCCAACGTCGTTCTCTCCGCCGTCGGACACAACCTCCGTCGCATCCTCGCCTGGTTCAGAGAACTTTTGCGCCTGTTGTTGGTCTCGCTCTGGCGCACGCTCAACTGTCCAGCTCAGCTCAATCCGGCTTCTTAACGGTCGACTATGTACCGCACAGCGTCGCGTCATGAGCGCGATCGAACTCTGTCGAACTGCGGCACTTGGTGTCATGTTGAGCGGTGCCATCGATGCGACCACCAACGTGTCTGCTACAACAGCTGCCGTGATCGCCACTGCCCAAAAATGCCAATCGCTAGTTCGCGCCCAGTGGTCAGAGGACCGTCGACCCGAGATTCTCGACACCCAGTATTTCCATGTGGTTTTCACCCTAACGCAGCCCATCGCCGCCATTGCCCTTCAAATGCGTATTTCGCAAAAACGGGACAGCGGTTTCGCTAACTGACGGACAGCAGTTTCGCTAAATCGCGGACAGCGTGGCGGCGCTGGCTTTTGGTTGCCTGGTTGTTGAAGTCAGTTGATATTCGTTTCGCTGTTTTCGACGTCGGTCAAGGGGCGCGCGGCTTTTTTCCTTCGCATGCTGTCGCCTTCGAGGGCGATACGGTGGGAGTTGTGGATGATCCGGTCGAGGATAGCATCTGCGATGGTTGGCTCGCCGATCATGTCGTGCCATTGGGCAACGGGCAGCTGAGCGGTAATCAAGGTCGATTTGCGCCTGTAGCGCTCTTCGAAGATTTCGAGGAGATCAAGGCGCTGCTGGTCATTGAGGGTGTGGGTGCCCCAATCGTCGAGGATGAGCAACTGGACACGTGCAAGCTTATCGATGAGGCGCGGGAAGCGACCATCGAGACGGGCCATGGCGAGGTCTTCGAACAAGCGCGGCATACGCAAATAAAGGACGGAATGATCGAGCCTGGCCGCCTGGCGTCCGAAGGCACATGCCAACCAGGTTTTGCCAGTCCCCGTCAGGCCGGTGATGATGAAGTTCTCATGGGCTTTCAGCCAGGCGCCTTGCGCCAGCTGCAGGGTGTTGCGCCGGTCAAGGCCGCGGCGGGAAGCGAAGTCGACGTCTTCGATACAGGCGTCGACGAAGCGCAGCTTGGCTGCGGCCAGCCGATTGGTCAGGCGCCGGTCGGCACGCATGGCGGCTTCGCGATCGAGCATCAGGCCGAGCCACTCATCCCGGCTGAGATCGGCGGCATTGTCCTGTTCGGCTAGTTGCCGGTAAGCGGCCGCCATTCCGGCAAGGCCGAGCGCCTGCATCTGCTCGAGGGTCGGGTGGGTCAGCATCGCGATGTTCCTTTCCTTCATTGATAATAGCCCCCACCACGGATGTTGGCGTGCGAGGGGGTGGCTTTGACGGGTGCGGCAGCAGGGCTCGCGCGGTCGAGCCCGGATTTGAGGATCGCGCTCACCGAGGAGTAGCTGATCGCGTTGATGACGAGTGCCCGCTCGCAGGCCGCTTCGAGCCGATCGCGCTCGTAGCGCCGTGCCAGGGCGATGATCCCCATGGCGGAGCGATAACCCTGCTCGGGATGCGGGCGCTCACGCATCATCCGCTCGACCAGAGTGGCGGTGTTGACGCCGATCCGCGCTGCCATCTTGATCAAGCTCGCCGGCGTCATATTGGCATAACGCTGATGGGCCTTGGGCATGTGCTCGTTCACGGTGACATGGCCGCTGCGCTGAGAGCGGCGCACATGGCTGGCAACACGCGTGTGATCCTGGAAGATCTCGACGGCTCGATAGGTGAGCCGGATGTCCACCCGACGGCCGATCAGCCGGTGCGGCACCGAGTAAAAGGTCTTGTCGACTTCGACGCGATAATCGGGGTGGACCTTCGCCGTTTTCCACTCGGCGTATTCGAACGGCTCGCCCGGCAGCGGCGTCAACGCAGCGCGCTCGATCTCCTCGAACAGCTGCCGGCGGGATTTGCCGATATGGCGCATCGGCCGATGGTTCAGCTCCTCCAGCAGACCGCCGATCGCAGTATTGAGATCGGTCAGGTTGAAGAACCGCCGATGGCGCAGCCGTGCCAGAATCCAGCGCTCAACAATCAGCACCGCGCCTTCAACCTTGCCCTTGTCGCGCGGCTTGCGGCTGCGGGTCGGCAAAATCGTCGTGTCGTAGTGCTCGGCCATGGCGGCAAAGGTTTGGTTGAGCGTCGGCTCGAACCACAACGCCTTGACGACCCCGGCCTTCAGATTGTCGCAGACGATCGCCTTGGGAACTCCGCCGAAGTACGACAAGGCTCGGGTCTGGCCTTCGATCCAATCTGGTAGTCGCTGACCGAAGCTCCCCATAGCGAAGGTCAGCGACGAGGCCCCGAGCACCGCGACAAATATCTGCGCCTGACGGATCTCGCCGGTTTGCGGATCGATCACCTCCACCGTCGGACCGGCATAGTCGGTCTGCATCACTGCACCCGCCGCGTGGCGATGACGGAAGGTCGGGTTCGCCCGGCGCCGATAGGCGTCGAACTTCTCGCAGAACCACGTGTAACCATAGCCGTCGGGATGCGCCGTCCGGTATTCCTGCCACAGCAGCGTCAGCGTCACGCCCTTGCGCTTGAGCTCCTGCGCCACCCGTGGCCACTCTGGCTCGCTCAAGTCCTGCGGGGGGCGCCCGACCCGCCGGAACAAGGCTCGCTGCAAGGCCGCCTCGCTCTCGTAAATCGGCGGCAGCGGCCAGCTCAAACCCGCTTCACGCGCTCGCAGCAGGTAGGTGGCAACCGAACTCTTGCTGATCTGCAGCCGTTCCGAGATCTCCCGAACCGACAGGTCCTGCTCGTACGTCAGCCTCAGGATCGATCGTAGGTCCTTCACAGTGGTTCGTTTCGCTTGCTTCCGTCTCGGCATTGCCCCTCTCAAACTCAGCTTGAGAGAGAACATTGCCTGAACGGCGCTCCCGAAAACCAACCTCCCGCAACTGTCCGCGATTTAGCGGAATCCCTGTCCCGGAATTACTGAAATCGCTGTCCGCGAATTAGCGAAATTGCTGTCCGGAAATTGCCGAAACACGCATTCAAAACAAGGAGATCGTCTACAACACTCTTTTCCGGACCGCGGGCAAGGCGTTGCGCGCCGGCTGGCGCCAAGCATCTGGGCGCTCAGATCGGATTCTTCGCGGTGCTTCACACTTGGGGCCAGGCACGTTTTCACTATCCGCATCTGCACTGCCTGGTCCGGGGCGGGTATTTCCATGGATGGCACGCGATGATTTCCGGTCGGCGAAAGTTCTTCCTGTTCTCGTGCCGGCGCGTCTGTTCCGTCGATTGTTTCTCGATATATCCGCAAGGCTTTGCCAGGCCGGGTACATCAATGCCCACGCCGCTACCGACCACAACACAAAGGACCAGCAACAAATTTGGCGTGGTGAGGTGCAGCCACTGGAGAGCAGTTAGCGCCGTCACGCCGCAAAGCACGATCAAGAGCCCAACCAGTGCCACAGGCGCCGATCATGCATGTCGGCAATGGGCCAGCGGGCAGCGCGATCAGCATCACTGTACGTTGTCGTCTGCACCAGCGCCTTGATGTCATCTCAGTCAATCGCCCAAGCCGCGCCCACCCCTCGGATCATGATACCGAGATTTGACAAGATGCTCGCTAGCCAGATACGCCGAAAGGCAGCATAGGGCAGCGGAGTGGTGATGCCGTTGACGTCTGGAGGTTAGGCTGACGACGCATGTCGGCTCATGCTTCGCTTCCAATGACTTGCTTATCGATCCGGACTAGAGATGGTTCGGCAAGCTATGCCCGTTGCAGCATCCTACACGAGATCTTTTCGAAATAGCGGCGCCATCCTTCGGTTAGCGCGATGGTGCTCCGCGTCTGGACAACTGTCGAGGTCGGTTTGATGCGGCATTTCCTACTCGACCATGATTTCGATTGTGAGATTGCTACTGCTCTATCCGTCAACAGACGACGGGATCGAACGATCTGTTCCGGGCACGGCTGGATCAGATCATCAACATGAAGCACGAACTGGTTCTGCTTGCCGACAAGATCGATTGGGACTGGATCGACGGAGAGATCGCCCCGCTCTACAGCGAGAATGGCAGACCGGGGATCGAGACCCGCTTCATGACGGGCTGTTGTTGCCCAGGCCATTTATGGACTGTCCGATGAGGGGGTCTGCGATCCGTACTTCCAGTTCTTCACCGGCGAAGAGTTTTTTCCCGCACGAGCGCTCGGACCTGAGCCATTGGCGCAAGCGGCTCGGCGACAAGCTGGAGCGGTTGTTGGCCGAGAGCCTTCGAGTGGCGCACGAGGCCGGTGCGTTGCTCAGCCAAGACCTCAACCGGGTCACGGTCGACGCCACAGTGCAGCCGAAGGCGATCAGCTTCCCGACCGACGCCAAACTGCTGCATGCAGCGATCCGGGGCTTGAACCGCCTGGCGAGGAAGCAGGGAGTCAGGCTGCGGCAATCCTACTCTCGCGTGGCCAAAGGCGCGGCGATGATGGAGGGCCGTTACGCTCATGCCAAACAATTCAAGCGGCAGCTGCGCAGCCGGCTGGGTCGGATCATCCGCGACATCCGCCGCAAGACCAAGGGCCAGCCAGCACTGGCGGAGACGTTCGCTCTGCCGCTAGAGAGCATGTTGTTTTTTCGCAATCCCAGCGGGAGCGATTTCTGATTCAAACTCCGTGCTGGAGAACGGGGGCCAGCATGGATGACGCGACCCTATTCAGAAGACCTTCGTGAACGGGCTCTGGCGCGAGCTGATGCAGGAGAGACAGTTCGTTCGATTGCAGAGGCGCTTCAGATCAGCCCGTCCTGTGTAACGAAGTGGAAGAATCTGAGACGGGAGACTGGGGGCGTTTCGCCCGGCAAGATCGGCGGTCACAAGAAGCCGGTTCTGTCCGGTGCCAATGCTGATTGGCTGCGCAAGCGCGTTCTCTCGGGACCATTCACTTTGCGGAAGCTGACACAGGAACTGGCGGCGCGCGGGATCAAGACCGATGTGCGGGCGGTGTGGACGTTTGTGCATGCCGAAGGGCTGAGCTTCAAAAAAAACGATCCTGCCAGTCGAACAAGATCGCCCCGACATCGCCCGTAAGCGGACACGCTGGAAGGCCCATCAAGGCAAGATTGACGCTTCACGCCTGATCTTTATCGACGAGACCTGGATCA
Source organism: Bradyrhizobium sp. USDA 4538 (assembly GCF_024171045.1). Lineage (NCBI taxonomy): Bacteria > Pseudomonadati > Pseudomonadota > Alphaproteobacteria > Hyphomicrobiales > Nitrobacteraceae > Bradyrhizobium > Bradyrhizobium sp. USDA 4538. The sequence goes on along the minus strand of NZ_JALJZE010000001.1, from coordinate 1,736,895 downwards.
AGACCAATATGGCGCCACTGCGCGGTTGGGGACCGAGTGGACAGCGGCTCCAAGCATCCGCGCCTTTCGGTCACTGGAAGACCATGACTTTCATCGCAACGCTGCGGCACGACTAGATCAGCGCACCTTGGGTCATCGACGGCCCCATCAATGGCGAACTCTTCACCCTCTATGTCGAGAAGGTGTTGGCCCCAACTCTGGCAAAAGGTGAGGTCGTCATCCTCGACAATCTTGGCAGTCACAAGGGCAAGTCCGCTCGCAATGCGTAGCGCACCTGCTCTTCCTGCCGCCCTACAGTCCCGATCTCAATCCGATCGAACAGGTCTTCGCCAAGCTCAAACATCTGATGCGAGCCGCAGAACCGCGCGATGTCGAGGCAACCTGGCGCAAGGTCGGCGAACTCCTCGACCTCTTTTCTGCACAAGAGTGCGCCAACTATCTCAAAAAAACTCAGGCTATGTTTCCGTATAAAAACAGCGTGCTCTCTAGCCGGGCCCCCCAGATCCGCTCGCCGCAGCAGCGCCAGCGCGGCTTCAAGCTTTATTCCTTCCATGCCCCGAAGGTAGAGCGCATAGGCAAGGGCAAGGCCTCCGCGCCTTACGAGTTCGGGGTGAAGGCCTCCATCGTCACCAACAATCGCCGGGCTCCCGGCGGCCCGTTCGTGCTGCACGCCAGGCCGCTGCCCGACAACCCGTACGACGGACACACCTTGCGGGACGTCCTTGACCGTACCGAGACACTCACCGGCTGTGCGATCGAGCGGGCTTATGTCGACAAGGGCTACCGCGGCCACGACGCGCAAAATCCCCTGCCGCGTCTTCATCTCCGGCCAGAAGCGCAGCGTCTTCGGCGCCATCAAGCGCGAGCTGCGCCATCGCTCCGCCATTGAGCCCTCATCGGACACCTCAAAGCCGAAGGACACCTCGGCCGGTGCTATCTTAAAGGCCGCCCCGGCGATGCTGCCAACGTCATCCTCTCAGCTGTCGGCCGCGATTTCCGCCGCATCCTCGCCTGGTTCAGAGAACTCTTGCGCCTGTTGCTGGTCTTGCTCTGGCGCACGCTCAACTGTCCAGCTCAGCTCAATTCGGCTTCTTAACGATCGACTAGAGGAACCTCGTATGAGGCCCTTGAAAGCTCGACTTCCTGCGCTTTCCATGGCCTTGTCAGAGCCGATGGGGCACGCAATTGCTTTGGCAACATAATGAAATACAAGCTCCGATTGAAAAACCTTCCAAATCGTTTTTCCGCTCTTTAGTATTGCCTTCGCGACATCGCTTCACATTGACTGTTATCCCGACAATGCATTGTTCGCGAAGCACTCGGGCATTGAAGAGAAATAGTTGATGTTCATGTTTGTGGAAGTTTCGGCGCAGCCTTGAAATCTGTCAACGGGAAAACTCGCTGGTTAGTCCGCTAGCACTGATATTGTCGCATACGGCGGCAATTGCCACAGCTTTGCCGGCTGAAATGTTAGCATCCCTGGCACGTATCAGAACTGTGGCCTTCTTAAGCCAGTGCGTGGACAAGCAGCGAAAGATGGCTGATCGGGATTCCCGAGATCGAGAAATTTGTGATCGCCCGCGCAGTCTGAACCATAGTAAGCCTCGTTCCGGACCTCCATTTCTCCTAGACTATCGACTTTGCGGCGTGCATTCATGCTCTCTCTTTGAACGGCGGTTAGCATCCTTGGAATTGAGCCCTTTGTCCTTCACCGGGCTACACAAGGTTTTGGAAGCCGCAACAGGCTTACGCTGACAACAACTTTGTGGTGCTGGTGATGGGTTTGCAAAGAAACTCGGAAAAAGGTCGGCGCGACATTCGTGTGTCTTAATCTCTTTGGAGAGCCGATCCGATAAGAGCCACTCATGCTAGCGCCGACAAGGAGACAGGCTAGAGGAGTCGCAATGAGGATTTTTTGCATTCTGCGCACTGAGGGACGAAATAGCGCGCAAAGGCATGGATCAGCGGGGTGAGAGACTGATCAATCTTCGGACGGAGCCTCAATTTGGAATGGCAAAGCCTGCCTTCACCCGATCCATTATGACCATCGTGTTGAAGCCCTTGATGTCCGGAAGGATCGTCGAGTGAACTGCTCATAATCGTTCATGGTACGTGCGGTAACGTATAGGACTAAGTCAGCGCCGTCCGTGACGTAAAATCCATTGACGACGTCAACCGATGTTTTGATGGCCTTCTTCAGCTTATCGATTATGTCTGCGCGCTCCTACTCCAAACTCACCAGCACAAGCGTTTGAATAGGTCTTCCTATAGCCCTGGGTGAGATGACCTGCCACTGAACTTTCATCCAGCGGCAGTCAGAGTCTCGGTGGTTTGTGCAGCGAGACCGAACTTTGGGCCACCCAGAACTAGAGTTTTGCGCCTTGGTCACGTTGGCGGGCTGGTTGCGCCGACGTGGTTTTGCAGCAAAATCGGCGGTCGATTGCCGATCGCCCCGTGGGGCCGTTCTTCATTGTAGTATCTGCGCCAATCCTCCACTTTTTGCTGGGCGTCCGCAAGGGACAGGAACCAGTGGGCGTTGAGGCATTCGGCCCGGAAGCGACCATTGAAGGCCTCGATGAATGCGTTGTCGGTTGGCTTGCCGGGCCGCGAGAAGTCCAGCGTGACGCCGCGCTGGTAAGCCCACAGATCAAGATCGCGCGACACGAACTCGCTGCCTTGATCGACCCGGATCGTTGCCGGGAAGACCACTTCCTTGCAGGCCCTTTCCAGCACCTCCGCGACGTCGCTGCCGCGGAAGGTGAACCGTGGCGCCAGCGTCGGCGAGAAGCGGGAGAAGGTATCGATGATCGTAAGCACGCGAAGCTTGTGTCCCGTCGCCAGCTGGTCATGGACGAAGTCCATTGCCCAGGTCTCGTTCGATCGTGTGGCCGGCCTGCGGTCATCGCGCAGCTTGGCCTTGACCCGGCGCTTGGGCGTCTTATTGCGCAATTGCAGGCCCAATTCGCGATAGATGCGGCGCGTCTTGTTTTGCCCATGGCGCCAGCCCTCGCGGCCGAGCAGGACGTGAACACGACGGTAGCCGTAGCGAATGCGGACATGACAGATCTCCTTGATCTTCTGTTCGAGGGCAGCCTGGCCGGAGCGACCGGGCTTGTAGTGATAGGTCGAGCGGTCAAACTCGAGAGCGTTACAGGCCCTGCGGATCGACACCTGCCACCCGCCACAGACCTCGTCGACCAGCTTGCGCTTCCGGCCAGGCTTCATAGCTATCGGCGGATCACATCCTGCAGCATCTCCTTGTCGAGCGACAGGTCCGCCACCAGCTTCTTCAGCTTGCCGTTCTCCTCCTCGAGCTGCTTCAGCCGTCGCATCTCCGTCGGCAGCAGCCCGTCGTATTTCTTCTTCCAGTTGAAGTAGGTCGCCTGGCTGATCCAGGCCTTGCGGCAGATCTCCGCCACCGCAACCGCGTCACTGCCCTGCTTCAGGATGAACTGAACCTCCTCCGAATGAGTGGACACCTGTAGTAGGCTCGGAGAGCCAGGAGGTCGAATGCAAGGTTGTGAACGTCGGTCATTCACGGAGGACTATAAGCGCCAAGCCGTTGAGCTCGTGATGTCGAGCGGTCGCTCGGTCCCGTCGGTGGCCAAGGAATTCGGTCTGCGCGATTCGGTGCTGCGACGCTGGGTAGACAAGGTCAGGAGCCGACATCGGCGGCGTGGCGCCCCACCACGCAGGCGACGCCGATGTCGGCGGACCAGGCTGCGGAGATCGCCCGGCTGCGCCAGGAGAACGAACGGCTACGCATGGAGCGCGACATTTTAAAAAAGTCGATCGCGATCTTTGCCGGAACCCGGACATGAGCTTCCGCTTCATCGAGGATCACCGCAACGTGTATCCGGTTCGTCTGATATGTGAGGTGCTCGAGGTCTCGCCGGCCGGCTATTACGCTTGGCGCACGCGACCGGTGAGCGAACGGACACAAGCCAATGCCACGCTGCTGGCTGAGGTCCGGCAGGTCTATCAGGACAGTGGCGGGCGCTATGGCAGTCGGCGAATCCATGCCGCTCTGACGTCGCAGGGACGCGGCACCAGCCGTGGCCGGATCGAGCGGATGATGCAGCGGCATGGCATCCGAGCCATCATGGCGCCACCACGCCGGGTTCGCACCACCGACAGCCGTCATGACCTGCCGATCGTACCGAACCTGATCATGCGCGACTTCACGGCGCCTGCTCCGAATCGGGTCTGGCTCGCCGACACTGCTGCCACGGATCTCTGCTTCGATGGCATAGACCGCCTGCAGGCGCTCGATCACTTCGCGCGCGAACGGCGACTGGGTCGTCTTATACACCTCGACGAATTTGCGGCGGGCGTGGGCGAGACAAAAGGCGAGTTGGATCGCGCCGCCATGATCGCGGGCGAGCGCTTTGTAGGCGGCATAACCGTCGACCTGCAGAATGCCGGAAAAGCCCATCAACTGTCTGGCGATCTCCGCCGTGCCGCGGCCGTCGGCGAACACGTAGGCCACCGCCGGCGGCGAGGGACCGCCCCATGGCCGGTCATCCATGGCATGCGCCCAGAACTGGCAGATGCGCGGGCGATGTCGTCCGGGATCGAGCACCGGCATCGGCGTCTCGTCGCAGAACAGGCGCGGCGCGGCCTGGATCGTGCGCAGCTGAAGCGCATAGAGGCTCCTGAGCCACCAGGCCGCACGCTTCACCCAGCCGGCAAGCGTCGCCCGGTCGAGATGGACACCCTGGCCGGCCAGAATTTGCACCTGTCGGTACAGCGGCAGATACCAGGCGAACTTCGAGACTACCACGTGGCTCACGAGTGCGGTCGAAGCCATGCCGCTCTCGATCAGGCGCGGCAGCACCTTCGCCTGGATCACACCATCGGTGCAGCGGCGGCAGCCGTACTTGGGACGGACCGTCCGCAGCACCCGCAGGATCGCCGGGATGATGTCCAGCACCTCGCTGACGTCCTCGCCGATCTTGTGAAGCTGGCCCTGGCAACACGGGCATGCGGTCGCCTCCGGCTCCAGCACATGCTCGCAGCGCGGCAGGTGCTTTGGAAGCGCGCCGATGTTGCGGCGCGCCTTCTTCCGCAGTGGCTTGCCGGGCGGCTTTGCCGCAGCTGCATCGTCGTTGGCAGCTGCAGGCGGCGTGACGTCGGTCTCAAGATCGCCAAGCTCAAGCGCGAGCTGCTCGGCCACGAGCGCGGCAAGCCGCTCCGAGCGCTTCCCGAAGATCATGTCCTTGAACGTTTGCATTGCTACGCGCAGCGTCTCGTTCTCAGCGTCAAGCGCGAGCACCATCTCGGTCAGAGCTGCCGGATCGGTCGGGAGAGTGTCGGGGCGAATCGCCATGACCAGACGATACATCCGTGCGACCCATGCTCCAGTGAAATCCTCACTTCTCAGCCGACAATGGCCGGCTGCTTCACAGGCTTGGGCGACACACGCGTCCACTTGAGCCCGTCGAGTAGCATCGCAAGCTGCGTCGCACTGAGATGCACAACGCCGTCGCGGATCGGCGGCCAGGTGAAACGCCCCTGGTGCAACCACTTCGTTACCAACACCATGCCGCTGCCGTCCCACGCCAGAAGCTTCACTCTGTCCATGCGCTTGCTGCGGAACACGAAGACGTCGCCGCAATATGGGTTCGCGCGCAGTGCTTCGCTCACCAGCGCCGACAGCGTATGCACCGACTTACGAAAGTCGACCGGCTGGGCCGCCAGCACCACCTTGAGGTCTGACCGTAGAGCAATCACCGGATCCCTCGAAGCGCCGATAGCACCACCGAAAGCGTCGCCAGTTCCACCCCCGGCTCGACCCGGATGCGCGCCCCGTTCACCTCGATCTCGACCACTCCACAGACCTTGGCCGGCGGCGTGGCAATCTCCACGGGCTTCGTCTGTACCGGCGAAATACACTCGGACTTGCCAACCCTCCCGCCATCGCTCTCGGCGCCAATTTGGATAGGCACGAAGTTCTGGGCTTTGCCGGCCAGCGCCGCCGCTACCTGGCGTCGCCACACCGTGAGCAGTCCGCGAGAAACGCCATTGCGCCGCGCCACCTCGGAGATGTTCGCCCCCTCCTCAAAGCTCTCTGCCGCGATCCGGGCCTTCTCCTCGCTCGTCCACCGTCGCCGCCGGCGCTCCCCAGTGATCACCTCAACGCGGCGATAAGAGTCACCTTCCTGCCTGGCATCAAGCATGGCATTTGCCATCGCGCCACCTCCACCGATCAGCTCTTGCCAGCCTATATCGCAGACAAGCTTCGTCACTGCGAGGTGAGGCCCTCATGCCGGTTACCTTCTTACTCCATTCCCGACCGCGGAAGGCTGGGTGTACCTGGCGGCTGTGATGGACCTCTTCAGCCGTAAGATCGTCGGCTGGGCCATGGGCGATCACATGCGCACGGAACTCGCCTCGTCGGCCCTGACGATGGCGATCCAACAGCAACGACCAGAAGCTGGATTGATCCATCACTCCGATCGCGGGGTGCAGTATGCCTCACACGCTTACCGCCAAGCCCTCACCACCGCCAGGATCACCGCATCAATGAGCCGCAAGGCCGACTGTTACGACAACGCCCCGATGGAGAGCTTCTTCCACACCCTCAAGACCGAGCTCGTCCATCATCGTGACTACCAGACCCGCGCCCAGGCAATGCGCGACGTCTTTGCCTATTATCGAGGGCTTCTACAACCGCACCCTGCTCCATTCCGCCATCGGATATGCCACTCCGATCGAGATGGAGCGAAAAGCAGCTTAACCCTGTCTACTTTTTTGGGGGAAGATCAAACGCCTTCTGGGCGTCCGAAAACCTCGAGGCCTTCATCGTCCTTAGCTCCTCCCAGCCCAGGAATCGATGCGAAAAACTCTAGCCAAAATGGTCCAGTTTGCCGGCCTCAGATCATGCTCAGGCCGGACTCTAACTCCATCTGGAGGAAATACTCAGGGGCAGGTCAGAGACGATTGAGACGTCGGCCTTGATAGTATCTTCCGAACGAAGCCTCTTTAACCCTCGTTGACACGCGGTAGCAAAAAGCTGGGCGAGTTCGCCGCTAACCTTGGAGGTTAGGCGGTTATCCTTTTGTACGGTCTCGAGAATGCGGGTGTCTATTCGATCGTATTGCGCGGTCATGCTCCAAGTGAATTCCGCCAAAAATGCCTACATATTGCAGGAAACTGTCCGAACGACCTAAAATGGGACGAAAATATGTTGTGTCACATTGATATCATGAATGCTTACGGAATTCATTGATCCGCGAGGATTTTCGTGGCTAGTCAAGCCGTTCGGCGCAAAAATCCGTTTCTGGTCGGTCTCGCTGTGAGACGTTTGCGGGAGGTTCGTCGCCGTGATTGTCGCCTGCAGGGCGGGCTCGTCGACAGTCACTTGGTTGCCGGCGAGCAAAGAGGCGCTGTAAGCAACAAGGCTGGGAAGAGATGGCCGCGGATTGCTCGCTGCAGTGCCGCCGGTATGCATCTCACAGTCGCGGCAACTGAACGATCGTTTGGCAAGCGAGAGCTATTGTTACCGCGAGGCGCGGGCGACCCGCGCGTCGTATTCCATCGATATCACGACGTTCCGTGCTTGCTGCACTTGTGAAGGTACGCAAATGGCTCCATCGCGATAGTCTCGCAGAGCTTCACGGTCAGCTAAATCTTGCTCAATTCGGAGAGATGAAAATGCCTGCTGAAGGGCCACGCCTTACCATTGTCCTCAACCTCCGTGACGCCGAATTGTATGCGCGACTTATAGCGGATCGCTTCCCCCAGGTTCGCACGATCGTCGCGCCACGCCCTGAGCAACTCGCGAACTGCATAAAGGAGGCAGATGCCCTCCTTGCTTCGAGCTTCCCCGTTGACTTGCTTGAGCAAGCGAAGAAAATGCGCTGGTTCCAGTGCACTAACGCCGGTGTCGATTCGATCCTGCCAATCCGCGAAAGGGTTAGGCACATCACCGTGACAAATGCGCGTGGCCTTCATGGCGAGATCATCGCTGACTTTGTGATGGCCGGCGTAACCATGCTGCATTGGGATTTCCGTAAGCTCCTGCGTGATCAGGCGGAGCGGAAATGGAGCCCGCGCTTTGTCGCGCCGTTGGCCGAGAAGACGCTCGGCGTCGTCGGGCTGGGCTCGATCGGGGGGACGATCGCCCGGCGCGCGAAGAGTGCGGGGATGACCGTTGTCGGCTCAAAGCGTGATGTCTCCGTGCCTGTCGATGGTGTTGACCGGCTATTCGCTTCCGATGCCCTTGAGAAATTGCTGCCGCTTTGCGATTTCGTCGTGCTGGCCGTGCCAGCGACGGCAACGACTATGGGGCTCATCGGCGCAACTGAGATCGCGCGAATGCGCCGCGATGCCTTTCTAATCAACATCGCCCGCGGCCAGATCGTCGTGGAGGCTGAACTGATCAAGGCGCTGGAGGCGGGCACGATCGCCGGTGCCTTGCTCGACGTATTCGAACGGGAGCCATTGCCGAAGGAAAGCTTGTTGTGGGACATGCCGAACGTTATTGCGACACCGCACATTTCGGGAAGTCCGACAAACTATACGGAGCGATTATTCTCAATTTTCGCCGATAACATTGAGCGCTTCCTAAGCGGGCGGGCGTTGACGAACGTCGTGGATCTGGGGCGTGGTTATTGACTGCGGCCCAACCGCCACGAATATGTTCTGGCCGCGTTCATCCATGAACTTCCGGACAGACTCGCCGCCCCCATTAACAGCCATTGGCGCGAATCGGGCGCGTTCGGAGGACTCGAGCAATCCCTGGAGGTTAAGAGTGTTGGGCTCTCGCAAAGCAAAGCTTGATCTCACACAGTATGAGACTAGGTCCTTTCAGAATCAGGTGCTGGAGATCAGTGTATGCACCGCGTTTGAATCAGCCGCACGCTCATTGAGCCGATCGCTACTGATGTGAGGCTCACCTGATGCTCCCGCAGTAAGCTCTCGTCCAACACCTAACTTGGCAGTTCGCAGCAAAGGTTACCTCGACCGTCGCCGGTCGACGGATGTTTGCCAGTGCTGCTCCGCGGAGCGGAGCCACCGCCCTGTTGCAGATTGTAATCTTGCGTCCGTTCTAAAATGACTGTCCGTGAGCGTGATAAGAGCTAGGAGGGTAGGCCGCGGAAAGGGTCCACTGCGGCGCCGGCTCGACGGGCCAGCGGTCGAGCAGCCGTGCTGCGATAGCTCGGCTTCAAGCGCGCTGGGCGCCCCCTCATTACGCAGAAGTTCTTCAATTCTTCGTCGATTTTCGAAGGCTTTGCGTTGTCCGCTGGTTACGTTGGTCGCCTCATGGCCTGCCCAGCGGGAGCTAAGCGTGAATTTGGGCGGTGAGGCCGCGTGGCTTTTGTGGGCCGGAATGACTTCGATGACATGAGCGAATCTGACACCGGCGACGATCTTCGGCGACTGATTTGTACGTTTCAATCGACGCCAGGTACTCTGCTTGAAGACCCTCTATGCCGACAACGAGCCCATGGTCCGAACCATCCGGTGCTGCACGGTGGCAAACACGCTCTCGATCGGATTGGTGGTCCGCAAATGGACCCAGTGCTCGGCAGGGAAGTCGTAGAACGCCAGCAGAACCTCCTGATCCTTGAGGAGGCAATCAGCAGTGCACGCCTATTTGGCACCGTATTTCTCGGCGAAGGTTTCAAGTGCAAGCTCCGCGGCGACCCGGCTCGGCGCCATCGAGATATCCTGCAGGGCTTTCTTCAGGCCACTCTGCACGGAGCTCGGGACCTTGTTGAGCACGTTGACGGTCTTGTGCTGCCAGCAGCGCTGCCGGCGCGTGCCGAGGAAGACTTCTCCAGCGCCTTCCAGAAGCCGAGAGCATCATCGCCGACCGCCAGCTCATGCGCAATCTGCAGTCCGCGCCGGCGAATGTCGATCAGAAGTTCGCGCCAGCTCTGGGCGCCTTCGCGCACGCCGACCTGAAAGCCGATCCCCGGGCGTCGCGCCGATCAAAACCAGTATGCACTCGCTGTGATTCTCCATGCGAGCCTGCAGAAACACGCCGTCGGCCCAGACGTAGACATAGCGCCGCGCCGACAGATCGCGATTCTGCGTTCAAATCTACCAGCTCAGCTGGAAGGCGCCGGCCTATCACCGGTGATGCAGACCTTGCACGATCCGCTCTATGCTGGCGCCTATGCATTTGGCCGAATCGCTCAAAAGACACGGATCTTGGACGGTCGCGCCCGTCATGGCCCACCGTGCTTTCAGGTCCACGAGAACCACTTGCGTGCGAAGGACATCAACGAAGCCCTCTTGGGATACTACTTCGGGCGGCGGAGCAATGCGGGAAAGTGGGTGATGATGGGTTGAGAGAGGCGGCGTGTCGAGACGGGTGTCGAGCCTGCCAGAACCTCTCAAGGAGAGCGATACGCCACGAACAAGACGACCAACATCTTGTCGTTTCGTCAGCCGTCCTAGGTTGATGATCCACTGACAGAAATTCTGCGCAGAGGCCGGGAGCTGCTCGCCAGGGCGGTTGAGATCGAACTGAAGGCGTTTCCGGAGACAACGGCGGAGCAGAAGCTGCCGGATGGCCGCGCCCGGATGGTCCGGTACGGCTATGGCCCTGCGCGCAAGATTGCCACCGACATCGGCGCGGTCGAGGTCGCCCACCCCAAAGTGAGAGACCGCGGCGCGACCGGGGCCGCTTTCTCTCGGCGATCCTGCCATTGTGGGCACGCCGGACGAAGAGCCTGGATACCTTGCTGTCGATCCTCTATCTGCGCGGCATCTCGACCGGTGATTTCCAGGAGGCGTTGTCAGCGTTGCTGGGCAAGCCGCACAAATTCAGAGCGCTGCCGGAGCCGAGCGACTAAGATCGTCGTCAGCACCTCACGACTAAGCCCACGCCGTTCCTCCGTGTAGATGCATTTTCAAATCCTTGCCATGTCGGAACGGGCAACTGTCCGTAGCGGGTGAAGATGTCGTGTTTTTTTAGCTCGTGATCTGTCGCCTTCGTTTTGGAGTTTTGGACGCACCCGGAAGGCGTGGACGGGTCCGCCGCGTTGTCATGCCATGGATAGGGTCGTCTGGTCAGTCCTGTGGGTCGGTTTCTTTGTTCGATTCGAAGGCCGTTTCTCCGTCCCGACCCGCGCTTTCTCGGCGGCGGCGCGCGCAGGAGCGGTCAAGGACGCGCGCTTGCGCGCCCGCCAGGGGCGGCTCCGAGCACGCTGCCAGGCTGAGGCGCGTCGGGGCTGATCTGCTGTCCGTCAGGCGCAAACCTCGCCAATCGATGCGGTCCAAGGAACACGCTGACGGTGCCATCGGGATACTCATGGAGGCGCACCACAGCCTTGACGAAGTGAGGCCTGAGCCGGCTCTGCGGCAGCTGCAGCCGCCGACCGTTCCATGCAACGGTATTATCGTTGGCGACGGTTCGCTCCTCGATCACGCACAGCGCCTCGCGCCAGGCCTCATGCCGATCGGCCACGAATGCCGTGCCTTCCTGTTCGGGCTTGATCGCAAACGCGGCGTTGTGCCCGGGGATGTAATGCGCCTTCAGCCACGCGTTGGCAGCCTCAACCGTCGTGATCCCGGCAAGCCGCAGCTCCTTCGGCAGCCGATCCTGCAAGGTGCCGAACACCCGCTCGGAACGCCCGCGCGCCTGCGGCGAATAGGCTGCGATATGCTCGATCCCAAGATGCGACAAAGCCCGTCCCACCTGGGTTTGTTGCGTCTTCGAGACCTTCTCGCCAGCTTTTGGGGTCAGGAAATAATGGCTGCCGCGGTCGGTGTAGAGCGCGCAGAACAGGCCATGCTCGCCAATCACTTCGCGCAAGGCCTGGAAGGTCGAGGCCGTTCCTTCTTCCTCGACCAGCACCATCGAGTAGATCTCGCTGGTCGCATCGTCCATCGTGACGATCAGGTCCCTCGCGGGCAGGCCTTCGATCCAAACGTGGCGCGATCCGTCCTGGTGCAGCAGCATGCCCCGAAGCGGCCGCCGCGGCCGCTTCTTGCGGTGCGCCGAACGCTTCGGAGCCTTCCGCACCAGCCCCGCCGCGTGCAGCGCCAGCTTCGTCACCGTATAGCCCAGCACATAGTCGTGCCGCTTTTGCATCTGCTCGTGGAAGTGCTTCACCGTGAAGTCCGCGTACTTGTCGCGGAACAGTCCCAGCATCCGAGTTCCAGTTCTTCCTCTGGAGCCAGCCGTGGCGATCGCCGTCCCATACGTCGGTCGACCAGCCCGTCGTCGCCCTCCGCCTCATAACGCTCCGCCCAGCGTTGGAAGGTTCGAACACTGATCCCGAGCAGCCTCCTGCGTCAGCTCCCTCGCCTGCGTCCGTTCCAGCAAATCCGAGAACCGCATCCGTCGTACACCCTCGTGAATGGATGCCGTGCCCATCGTGCCCCCTTTGTTCCGGGGCACCAAAAACACGACACTTCACGAGCTACAAACAGGCGACAGATCACGAGCTACTGACATGTCGGAACGGGCAACTTGAAACGTTCGTCCAAAAAGGGAATGCTACGGATATGCAATTGTCGCGCTTCGAAGACTGTATGCAGAATGTCGCGTGTTGGGCGGATCGGATCAAGGCGGTTTTGTGGGTCGGCAGCGGGCCGTGCCTGTTTGCCAAGACGCTTGAGGAAAAAAAAGTTCTGTTGGCCGGGGTTGCGCCTACTCGGGTGCAGCTGAACCATAAACCATACGCAGTTGCTCGCGCTGATCGCCGGGCTGGACTGGACAAAGGTGCGTCCGGTGGCTGTGAAGTGCTCGGACAACGGGGTGAACTGCTCATGATCGTCCATGGTCGCGCGGTTATGTTTAGGGCAAAGTCAGCGTCGCCGGTGACGTAGAATCCATTGACAACATCAGTTGGTGATTTGATGGCCTTCTTGAATCGATCGATTATATCCGCACGCTCCCGCTCCAAGCTCACCAGCACAAGCATCTGAAGAGGTCTTCCCTACCTCTCTTGGAGGCACGATCGTCGGCCTCGATGATGCCTTCCGAACGGAGCCGCTCAGTCATTGTTGAGACGCGGTAGCAGAGCCGTCATTTCGCCGATTGTTCTTTTGCACGATCTCAAGGATGTGGACGTCTGTTCGGTCATACTGCTGCATAATTGGCTCCAGGTGAACTGCAGCGCCAAATGCTTGGGTGATGCAGGAAATCCTCCGAACGACAGGAGATATGACGCAAACATGTTTGGAATGTCAGTATCCTGAATGCATGGACATTTCAACAAAGGGCCGCGTGGGACTTTGAGGTGGTCTTTCAAGCTATTCGGCAGCTGGTGCTCGCATCTTGGCGAGCGGCAACTCCGCTCGGGGGGGCTTCATGACGGCTGCCGTACTTGTCCTTGCGACCGACGACGTGCTGATCGCCAAGGAAGGGACACTCGGTCATGTCGTAGCTAAGAAGGAAATGCAACCTCGATCGGTCCGTGCGGCTCACGAACCTGCTTGAATACGGTATTGATGGTGGGCAATGCCCCGAAGTTCGCCGGTGCCCCGGGCGGATGGAGGCTGTTTGCGTCGTCCGTGAAGCCTCGAAGCGCGATCTCGCCGAGAACCTTGAGCCGGAATACGCCTGCGTTGCGACCACCGCAGCTTGAGAGAGTAATGCACAATGACCATCAACATCAAAGACATTAGCGAAAAGGACAGAAGCAGTGTCCTGCATCCTTTCACACAGCTCAAGGATTTCGCGACCGGCAAGCTTGGTGAGCCTACGATCGTCGAAACTGGCAAGGGGATCCGCATCCAGGACGCGCACGGTAAATATCTCATCGATGGTTTTGCCGGCATGTACTGCGTCAATGTTGGTTATGGGCGTACCGAGGTGGCTGAAGCAATCTCTCGTCAGGCTCACCGTCTCGCCTACTATCACTGTTACGCCGCTCACACGACGGACGAACTCGCAATCCTCTCGGATCGTCTCGTTAAGATGGCGCCAGGAAAGATGAGTAAAGTGTTCTATGGCATGTCCGGGTCGGACGCCAATGAGACCCAGGCAAAGCTCGTCTGGTACTATAACAACCTTCGAGGCAAGCCGAACAAGAAGAAGATCATAGCGCGCGAGCGCGGCTATCACGGCTGCAGCGTCATTTCTGGCTCAATGACGAGTATGAGCTTTTATCACGACCACATGGATCTTCCGCTGCCGCAGGTGGTGCGCACCGGTGTTCCGCATCATTATTGGGGGGCGAACTCTGGTGAGAGCGAACGCGAATTCTCCGCCCGCCGTGCAGTTGAGCTTGATCAGCTCATCGAACGCCTTGGTCCAGACAACGTTGGAGCGTTCATCGCTGAGCCGGTGCTTGGCACGGGTGGTATCACGCCGCCTCCGGAAGGCTACTGGAAAGCCATCCAGGCCGTTCTTAAGAAGCACGACGTCCTGCTGATAGCCGACGAAGTAATCACCGGTTTCGGTCGAACTGGCTCAATGTTCGGTTCGCAGCTCTATGGAATCGAACCGGACCTGATCACGGTCGCCAAGGGCCTTACTTCCGGCTACTTCCCACTTTCTGCCGCGATCATCGGTGACGACGTCTATAAAGTGTTCGAAGGCTGCGCTGACAGGGTCGGCGCATTTTCGCACGGCTATACCTATTCGGGTCATCCAATCGGCGCCGCTACGGCAAATGCCGTTCTGGACATTGTCGCGAAAGAGAACCTTCCTGGAAATGCCCGCGAAGTCGGCGCCTATTTTCAAGCGCAGCTCAAGGAGAAATTCGCGCAGTTACCGATCGTCGGTGAAGTGCGCGGGGTTGGTCTGATGGGGGCTATCGAGTTTGTCGCCGATCGCCACAAAAAGAGGCGGTTCGATCCATCGCTCAAAGTCGGTACTCGCGTCTCCATGGCCGCCCGCGAGCGGGGCCTGATCGCCCGCCCCATGCCGCATGGCGATATTCTCGGCTTCGCACCGCCCCTCGTGACCACCAAGGCTGAAATCGACAAAATCGTTTTGATCACCGAGAGTGCCGTACGCTCCGTGATGGATGAGCTCGTCCGCGATGGTGAGAAGATTTAAAGGATGAGCTTGACATTGCGTGAACAAATCAATGTCTCGGCGGCGGCAATCCGGCTAAACGTGATGGCTAGACCAAGTGCCGGGGCGGTCGCCCTGAACCTTATTCAAGAGCTAGCTTAGGCAAAGCGACCACTAATAGACAACATGAGGCACCAACGGCAATGCGGTGGCTATGTCCGAGAGCATGAACTACAAACTCTTTATCGACGGAGCGTGGCGCCCGGGCGGTAGCGGCAACGATCTTGCCATCATCAATCCTGCCACTGAGCAGGAATTCGGTCGCGTAGCCGTTGCGTCCGCGTCGGATCTCGATGATACTTTGAGATCTGCACAAAAAAGTCTGCTGCGATGGTCCAACACACCGGCCAATGAACGGGGTTCGCTTCTCGTGCGCGCGGCACGAATTCTGAAGCAAAAGATCGAGGCTGCAGCTGCGGCTCTTTCGAGAGAACAGGGCAAGACCTTAGCCGAAGCGACGGGCGAGTACGTGCGTGCTGTCGAAATGCTCGAATGGAACGGTCTTCATGCCGAGGAAGTATCGGCTCCGTTTCCGATAGACGAGAAAAGGATAATCGTACCGGAGGCGATTGGTGTAGTTGCTGGATTCGCGCCCTGGAACTATCCAGCCGTCCTCAACGCCCGGAAACTTGCCGCCCCTATCGCGGCCGGTTGCCCGGTAATCCTGAAAGCGGCAGAAGAAACCCCAAGCGCCGGGGTGTATATGATTGATGCCTTAAAGGAGGCGGGGATTCCGCCTGGGGTTGTGAGTCTGGTTTTCGGAAATCCTCCAATGATTTCCCGGCACCTGCTAGGATCGCCTGTTGTCCGTGCATTATCCTTCACTGGCTCTACGCCGGTTGGCAAGCAACTCGCGAAGATTGCCGCAAGCAATCTGCAGCGCTGCATTTTAGAACTCGGCGGCCACTCCCCTGTCGTTGTCTTTGAAGATACAGACATCTCCAAGGCGGTTTCCGCAATATCAGAATACAAGTTTGAATGCGCAGGTCAGAGCTGCAACGCTCCCAGTCGCATTTTAGTCGCGCGATCAATCTATGAGGAGTTTTTGGCAAGGCTTGTTCGGGCGGCAGAAAAGATCAGGGTTGGCCGGCCCGACGACCCTGAAACGGACATGGGACCAATGGCGAACGCAAGACGCATTGAAGCAATGGAACGCCTGACGAAGGATGCTGTCGATCGTGGAGCAAGGGTCGAAACCGGTGGCAAACGCATTAATCGGCCGGGCTTCTATTGGGCACCCACCATTCTAAGCAACGTCCACCCCGATTCCCAAGTGCTTCGTGAAGAACCGTTTGGACCGATCCTTACGGTTGCTCCGTTCAGCACGATCGACGAGGCAATTGAGGAAGCGAACGCGACGGAATATGGCCTCGCCTCCTATTTCTTTACTAACTCCCCTGAGGTTCAGAAGCGAATGATCCGCAGCCTTTCCGCGGGTGCTGTCAGCATCAATCACCTCAAGGGCGTGTCTGCGGATGCACCAAACGCTGGCATCAAGCAGAGCGGTTACGGTTACGAGGGGGGTGTTGAAGGGGCGAGGGTCTTCCAAAACCTGAAACTCGTTAACGCAACCAAGGCACTGGCTGTCAGACAAGGGTTAAGCCAATAATAAACTGTCGAAGGTGCGCCGTTCTCCGGAGCGGCGAAAGCGTAACAAACAGTCGCATCTATTCCTCAAGCAGAAAATGGCTCGCAAACTAAGATGCGTACCGGTTTGGTTGAGCGGAAGCTGAGGCTTGCCTAAATACTGCGGATGGATATTGGGCAGCTAAACTATTACATCGCAAAGAGCCCTCGAATTTGCGGGAGTCTTGAGATCAATGGCAGTCCAGATGGCAACAAAGCTTAGAGCAAACGCGCAATGAGAATCTTTCCTATGATAAGAGATGTTATTCTGGCTCCCGGAAATGGAAGCTTTTTCTACGACGATCAAGCTGCCATACGGGCCGGCGCCACTCATGATGGTTTTCGCTATCTAGGGTCGCCCCTGACGCCTGGTTTCACGACCATCCGTATGCCGTCACGTTCGCTCAGTATCGGCCTCGTCTTGTCGGACAATGTGATCGTATGGGGCGACATGATGAGCGTTCAATATTCCGGCGCAGGCGGCCGTGATCCAGTTTATCACGTCGACACGATCGAAACAGTCATTAGATCTGTGGTGATCCCGCGGCTTCTCGCTGCCGATGTTTCTAATTTCCTCAGCGCTTGTGATCGTGTCCTCGCACATCATGAGGGCAAGCGGCTCCCCCTCGCTATCGAATATGGTGTGAGCCAGGCTCTGCTTCGCGCTGCTGCGCATTCTGCCCGGACCACACTAGCCGAGGTGATCTGCTCGGAGTTTGCCTTACCATTGCCGGAGAAGCCAGTTCCGATCTACGCCCAAAGTGGCGATTCAAGAGAAATCAACGTCGATAAGATGATCCTCAAGTCTGTGGAGGTGCTTCCACATGGATTGATCAATTCGCGCGAAAAGTTCGGCGCTTCAGGCCAGACGTTTCGTAACTTCGTCAAATGGGTTGCCAAGCGCACGAGGGAAATCGGAGAACCCGGGTATCATCCCGTTCTGCATTTTGACGTTTACGGCTGGATTGGGCTCGAGATTGGTATGGACGCGCAAGAGATTGCCGAGTTCATCGTGCGGCTTGCGGATGACGTGCCCGGTTACCGGCTTCATATCGAATGCCCCGCGGACTTTGGGTCAACGGAGGCTCAGCTAGAGGAGTACGCCAAGATCGTCGCCCTTCTCGACCGGCGTGGCACAGACGCCCGGATTGTGGTGGACGAACGATGCAATACGCTTGATGAAATCGGGCTCTTCGCCAAAGCAAAGGCGGCTCATCTAATTCAGATTAAGATGCCCGACGTCGGTTCGATCGCCGACTCTGCCAGAGCTGTGTTGGTCTGCAAAGAAAATGGGGTCGGTGCATATGTCGGTGGGAGCTGTACCGAGACCGACTTATCGGCAAGGGCCGCGGTCAACATTGCAGTAGCTACGCAGGCTGACATGATGCTCGCAAAACCTGGGATGGGCGTCGATGAGGGCATCTCCATTGTCGGAAATGAGCAGAGTAGACTGCTTTCGATTCTCAAGCACCGACGTTCCCAGAATTCCCCTCCGAACGCCAGAGCAGCATCCGCATGAGAAAAGCACTCGACGGGATTACCGTCGTTGCTGTCGAGCAGTCAGTGGCAGCGCCTTACGCTTCTTCCCGCCTTGCCGATGCTGGTGCGCGTGTCATCAAAATTGAGCGCCCCCGACGGCGACTTCGCGCGAAAATACGACAAACTCGTTCAGGGCCAGAGCGCGTATTTTGTTTGGCTAAATCGCGGAAAAGAATCGGTCTGCCTCGACCTGACGGTCGAAGAAGACCGTGGCGTTCTAGGTGCGATGGTTGCCGGGGCCGATGTTTCAATTCAAAATCTAAAGCTTGGCTTCGGTTCTGCCGATCTTCGAAAGCGCTTTCCCCGCCTGATAACATGTGACATCTCCGGATTCGGTGATGGCGGTTCTCTGTCGCATTTGAAATCGTACGACCTGATCGTGCAAGCCGAGACTTGGCTTTGCTCCATCACCGGAACAGCGCATTGTCCGGAGCGGGTTGGCGTTTCTGTATGTGATATTTCAGCTGGAATGACCGCTCTCAACGCCATCCTGCAGGCTGAGCGCACCAGGAAAGGAACGTGTATTCAAATATCACTGTTTGATGCCATTGCCGATTGGATGACTGTTCCCCTTCTTCAGTTAGATTACGGCGGCTACTACACCGCGCGAGTGGGCGTGAATCACCCGTCTCTGGCGCCACATGGAGCATACTGCTGCGCGGACGGCAAAGACATTATCTTCTCCGTTCAAAACGACCGCGAATGGGTCAATTTCTGCACCAGATTCCTCAAGCGACCGGAATCCATTCGCCGGCCCGAGTTCGCCGCAACATGGAACGGATTCGCGATAGGGCTAGTTTAGATGAGATCGTCGTTGAGCAGTTTGCGCAAATCTCGAGCGACGAAGCGATGCACAAGCTGGAGGCCTCCGGGCTTGCATACGGACGGCTCAACCAGATAGAGGATCTGTCCCAGCACCTACATTTACGAAGGGTGCCAGTCTCTACGCCGGCGGGCGCTATTCACGTGATCGCGCCAGCCGCGATCTTTGATGAAGAAAAACCCCCTGCATTGCGACCTGTTCCCGCTCGTGGCGCCCATTCCGAGGGATTGCGAATGGAGTTTGGGAATTCGTCGCAGTCGCGGACGGTCGGTTACTCATCTTCGCGTCGGGTGAATGCAAACATAGATCGCATTACATCGGCCTGTGTCCCACCTCCAGTCAACACCTCAGGCGATTCATGGGCACCGCACGATTCTCTCTCCGCAATTTCAGTACTTCGCACGCTGTGGCGATGGTGCTGCTCTGCATTCCAATCGTCACCTCAGACGCAAGGATGCCCACGCGATGTCGTCCACACCGCCGGCGCGACATCGATATCGCAGAGTTCTGTGCGTCAAGTTCAACAAAATTGATCATGGGTCCGGCTGAGCCATCCCCTCGGAGCCAGCCGTCGCCCGCTTGCCCAAAAGCGTAGCGCTGGCGAGCGACGGCGGCCGAGGGGGGCGTGCATCGCCTTGGCGGGCCTGAGTATCGTCAGGCCGCCTGGAGTAACGCCTCCTTTTTGTGCTTCTTCAACAGATCCATGGTATGCATTCGACGTACGCCGTCTTGCGTGACGCGTGGTAATTTGTGGAACGTGTGACCTTATGTATGGTCCGGCCGTGCGTTGCGAGAAGATTCGTCGAATTGGTGGCAGCGGTCTTGCATCAATGTGTCCGGCCTCTTATTGAAGCGTTTGTGCTCCGGGCCATCATGGACATCTGCGCGTGCGTTCTGATTAGTCAACAGGCCTCGAACGGGCCATTAAGGTCACCAGTATCCGCACACGCTCGGAAGTCCTCCATTTTGTCTTGTCTTCTCGCAGATCTCGGCTGGAGACTGTTGATGCGGCTATGTCATCGCTTGCGCCTGATGTTGCGTCGTTCCTTTGTTCGGACCAAAGGTCCTTCGTCCCGGCCCGCAGAACGTCGATCGCGTCGCGCGCAGGGGCGGTCAAGGCCGGCCGTCGCTCTTGCTTACGGCTGACTGGACGTCGCCAGGCCGCGCCAAGCACGGGGCGATCGTTAGGCGGGTCGAGCGTCTGCATCGCCGATCCTGGTTATCTCGAAGACGCGTCCTTTGGCCAGCACAGCCCCGGCGATGTGGGCAAGTTTGTTGGCGAGCGCGATTGCGAGCACATTGTGGTGTGGCCGCTTCTTGGCGGCTTCGATCCAGGATGTGAACCCGTAACGTTCCCAGTTCTCCATCCTGACCAGCACGAATAGAACGCGCAAGTAGCGATTGCCACGCCTCGAGACTTTGCCAAGGATCGTTCGGTCTCCCGTCGAGATTTGTTTGGGCACCAGTCCAAGCCAGGCGCCGAAGTCGCGACCTTTGGAGAATACGTCTCCAGTGCCGATCGCGGCCACCATGGCGCTCGAAATAATCGACCCGATGCCAGGTACCGTCATCAGGCGCGAACATGCCTGATCTTGGCGGGCAATTGCTTCGATCTCTTCGGATAGGCCATTGATGCGCTGATCCAGCCGGCGCCAATCGACTGCTAACTCCCCGATGACACGCAACCTGCGTGGTGACAGGGCAGCCGCAGATGCAAGACCACGACACTGTGGCTTCGCTTAAAAGGCGCGGTCATCAGCAAGTGGTGCAAAAGTCCTGGGTTTACGGGGCAGGCGAGTATCCAGAAGGCGAGCGAAAGCGAATCTTCCGATGACGCGTCGAAAATTATTTAGACGTCGCCAAAATCACGGGCGCGTGCCATCCCTGAGATCAATCCGTGATCGAGATCGACGTCTCGACCCTAACCGGATCGGGTCGGCGCCTGCGTGGTAGCACTCGCTCCCATTATTGAGGCCATCCGGATCCATGTCATGAGCGCGGAACGCATCCACGCCGACGATAGTGTGCTGCAGAAGCGCACAGAAAGGATGATCGAGATGATCTGAAAATCTGTGTGCACAAGCTGTGGCAGCGATGAGGGTAGGCCCCCCGGAACCGACTTTCAGGAGTAGGTCTCAAATCACTTCAAGCGGCTTCGCTTAAGAAGGCGCGGTCGTGAGCGTTGAAGCTAACGGTCGCGGCCGTCCCCTACAAGATTTATACGGTGCTCACTGATCATGAGATCCGGTTCACCTTCCCGCCGCGCTATGCGGACGGCCGACGGCAAGATACGTGACGCATATCCGGTGGTGTTTAGTCCCGGTGTTTGCTGGAGCGGGTTGAGTTTGAATTGCTCTGGCTGGGAAGTCCGGCATTTGCAGATGTATTCGTAGGGTGTGAGGCCGTTCAGGATCTTCAGCCGCCGAGCGTATTTGTAGGCGGTGATGAAGTCGGCAAGGTGAGCTTCAAGCTGATCGTGTCGATCGTAATGGTAGCCTTGGACGGTCGCTTCCTTGATCGTGCGATCCATGAGCTCGACCCTGGCCGTTGGTCCAGGGATGCTTGATCTTGGTCAGCCGATGTACGATTCCTTTTTCTTGTCATCGAATACCGATGTGAAGTCGCTCGGGGATTCCGAGACGATGTCGCCCACCTTTCCGATTTGATCTCGCCCGGTGACGAGGCGTTCTGGCGGTAGCTTCTCTGGCATTTGGCGAGCCGCGTGGTCAACCTGGAATCGCGGCTTGAACTTCTTCTGCTTCTGTTGCGGTTGCTGTGGGCATGTGGGCAACGCCTGGCGTTGTCCAAGCGAAGCGGCATGTCCACAGCGTTACGGGCTCAGGTCTTTCGGGCGGATTGCCGAGTTCGGCGCAGGCTCTCGCGGTCGAGCCGATGGGCATTGTGGACGAGGCGATCGAGCACGGCGTCGGCATAGGTGGGATCTCCAATGAGCACATGCCACTGGTCCACGGGGAGCTGGCTGGTGACGATGGTGGAACGGTGACCGTAGCGATCTTCGAGGATTTCCAGGAGGTCATGACGGACGCCGGCATCGAGCGGCTCGAGCCCCCAATCATCGAGGATCAGCAGATCGACACGGCCGAGGCCGCGCAACAGGCGTGGATGGCGGCCGTCGCCGCGCGCGAGAGCGAGGTCATCGAACAGCCGCGGAACACGTTGATAGAGCACGGAGCGATTGTCGCGGCAGGCCTTGTGGCCGAGCGCCGAGGCGAGCCAGCTCTTGCCGACGCCGGCCGGGCCGCAGATCAGGAGATTGACGTGGTCGTCGATCCAGCGTCCCTCGACAAGCTTGGCAAACAGTGGGCGGTCGAGGCCGCGCGGGGTGCGGTAGTCAATGTCCTCGACGACGCCTGCTGGCGCAGCTTGGCGTAGCGCAGGCGAGTGGCGAGCCGTTTGTCGTGCCGCAGCGAGGCTTCACGTTCGAGCAGCAGAGCAAGCCATTCGGCGTGACCGAGGCTGCCAGCCTCACCGGCGGCTTCGATGTCGGCGAAGGCCTGGGCCATGCCGTGGAGGCCGAGGGCGTTGAGGCGGTCGAGGGTCGGATGGGTGAGCAAGGGATGGTCTCCTAATTGTAGTAGCGCGGTCCGCGGATGTTGGCATGCAGGATCGGCGCATCGTCCGCGGAGCGCTGGTGAGCAGGACGCCGATCGAGATTGTTGGCGAGGATTGAGCGAGCCATAGGTGCGCGCGCCGATGTCGATCGCCCGCGCAGCCGCGGCGTCCAGCCGTTCGCGCCCGTAGGACGCGGCGAGCCTGAGGATGCCGAGGCAGGCGCGGAAACCTTGTTCAGGGTGCGAGCGCTCGTCGAGAATGAGGTCGCACAATGCGCTGGTTGCCGGGCCGATCGCGGCGGCGTCCTGGCGGATACGCCCGATGGTCCAGCTGGCATAGCGGCGATGGCTGGAGGCCATGTGCTCCGGCACGGTGGTGTGCTTGTGATTGCCGCTCATGCGCTGATGCGCGGCAATCCGCTCGCCCTTGTGGAAGATCTCGACAGTGCGGGCGGTGAACCGCATCTCGACCTCGGCACGAGCGAAGCGATGCGGAACGCTGTAGTAATGCTTCTCCACCTCGACGTGGTAGTCGAGGTTGACGCGCCGGATACGCCACTCCGCGAGCACGTGGGGCTCGCCGGCAACGGCTTGAGCGCCGGCCGGTCGACCTCCTCGAGCAACCGGCGGCGCGTCACGCCGAGCCGCCGGATCGGCCGCTCCTCGTTGAGCCTGGTGAGCAACTCGCCGATCGCCGCGTTGACCTCGGCGAGGCCGTAGAAGACACGGTGGCGCAGGCGGCCGAGCAGCCAGCGCTCGATGATGAGGACAGCCTGCTCGACCTTGGCCTTGTCGCGCGGCTTGCGCGGCCGCGCCGGCAGGACGGCCGTGCCGTAATGCGCGGCCATCTCCGCATAGGTGCGATTGATCTGCGGGTCGTAGAGGCTCGCCTTGATGACTGCGACTTTGGTGTTGTCAGGCACCAAGAGCGCCGGGACGCCGCCGATCGCCGCGAAGGCGCCAACATGGGCGCTGATCTAGTCGGCGAGCCCCTGTGTCCACGTTGCCTGCGCATAGGTGAAGTTCGAGGCGCCAAGCACGGCGACGAAGACCTGCGCCGTTCTGTGCTCACCGGTGAGGCCGTCGACCACCACCGGCACGCCGTCGCCCGCGTAATCGACGAACAATTTGTCGCCGGCCGCGTGCGCCTGGCGCATCGTCACCGACAGGCGTCCCTCCCAGGCGCGGTAAAGCTCGCAGAAGCGCGAGTACCGGTATCCGCCGGGCTCGGCGCCGATGTACTCCTCCCTCAGGATCGACAGCGTCATGTGCTTGCGCTTGAGCTCGCGGTGCACCGCCGCCCAGTCGGGCTCGGCGATGCGGCGATGACCCTGCCGGTTACCGTTGCCGGTCTTGGCGAATAGGCGGGCCTCCAGGGCCGCGTCCGTGAGTTCGTCGGGCAACGGCCAGCCCAGGCCTGCGGCCTCGAACCGCCGGATGGTCAACCGCACCGTCGGGGGCGCCGCGCCCATCCGCCGCGCAATCTCGCGGCTCGGCAGCCCAGCCGCCTTCATCCTGATCACATCGCGCACACGGCGCATCGCAAGCCTCTCCGTCGGCATCCAGGGTCCCCTTTCGCAAAGCCGAAAGGACGGACCCTATGGGAGCCAGAAGAGGCCTCGTCACCCGGGCGACATCATCCCGGAATGGCGGGCGAGATCGTCTCGGAATGGTGGGCGACTTCAAATCGGAAAGGTGGGCGAGATCATCTCGGAATGCCGGGCGACATCGAGCGGAATCCGCATGAGCTGGCGGTCGGCGATGGTGCTCTCGGCTTCTGGAAGGCGCTGGAGAAGTCTTCCTCGGCACGCGCCGGCAGCGCTGCTGGCAGCACAAGACCGTCAACGTGCTCAACAAGGTCCCGAGCTCCGTGCAGAGTGGCCTGAAGAAAGCCCTGCAGGATATCTCGATGGCGCCGAGCCGGGTCGCCGCGGAGCTTGCACTCGAAACCTTCGCCGAGAAATACGGTGCCAAATAGGCGTGCACTGCTGATTGCCTCCTCAAGGATCAGGAGGTTCTGCTGGCGTTCTACGACTTCCCTGCCGAGCACTGGGTCCATTTGCGGACCACCAATCCGATCGAGAGCGTGTTTGCCACCGTGCAGCACCGGATGGTTCGGACCATGGGCTCGTTGTCGGCATAGAGGGTCTTCAAGCAGAGTACCTGGCGTCGATTGAAACGTACAAATCAGTCGCCGAAGATCGTCGCCGGTGTCAGATTCGCTCATGTCATCGAGGTCATTCCGGCCCACAAAAGCCACGCGGCCTCACCGCCCAAATTCACGCTTAGCTCGCCGATCTTAGACATGGGACTTCTCCGTGCGACGCCAAAGCTTCTCCAATATCATGTAGGGCGTCGACGGTGGCTTGCTACGAGGCGGGCCGAGGCTGGGCAGTCGGGCCCCGGGGCGGTTTCGATCATAGGCTGCTCGATGACTCACTCCACTGCTAGGATGAGCGAGCTTTTGTGGATCCCGCTTTCGTTCGCGCATCATTTATCAGTGGTCCCCGGCGGTAACTTCGATGACACAAATCTTCGCATTTGCCCGATTAGACGCAGAATTTCGGCTCACCGGCAGGCTACATTTGATGGAATCAGCTTTAGCAGCCCGATAATATTTTCGTGAAAGACAAAACCTCCTACGACTATGGGTCGCTGGGGTAACGCAAGTAGGGAAGGAATGCGCCAGTTGGTCAACCACATGCGGCTCATCCAGACGTGCTCCCGTAATCTCGACGGGGCGCGCGAGAAGTTGCAATCTGTCAAGAAAGAACATCGTGGTCTGGTGGCCAGCGGCACCACAGTAGCGCGCGGAGCGCCGGGGCCGGAGAGAGGGTCGATGCCCGGCGCGAACAATGCCTTTGTGAAGTTCTCCGACGTCCAGAAGACCTACGACGGCGAAACGCTGGTCGTTAAGAATCTCAACCTGGACGTCGCCCGAGGTGAGTTTTTGACCATGCTGGGGCCATCCGGCTCCGGCAAGACGACGACCCTCATGATGCTCGCCGGCTTCGAGGTGCCGACCCAGGGGCGAATACTTCTGGAGGGCCGCCCGATCGACAACATGCCTCCGCACAAGCGCGATATCGGCATGGTGTTCCAGAGTTACGCGCTTTTTCCGCATATGACCGTGGAGGAAAACCTCGCCTTCCCGCTCAAGGTGCGCAAGCTCGGCAGGACCGACATCGAGACCAGGATCAGGCGGGCGCTCGACGTGGTCCGGCTCGGCGCCTATGGCAAGCGCCGGCCCGCTCAGCTTTCAGGTGGTCAGCAACAGCGCGTCGCGCTTGCCCGCGCGCTCGTCTTCGATCCCAAGCTCGTACTGATGGACGAGCCGCTCGGCGCGCTGGACAAGCAGCTGCGCGAGCAGATGCAGCTCGAGATCAAGCATATCCACGAGGATCTCGGTGTCACTGTGGTCTACGTGACGCATGACCAGGGCGAGGCGCTAACGATGTCGGACCGCATAGCGGTGTTCAATGACGGAGTGATCCAGCAACTCGCCGGGCCCGCCGAGCTGTACGAGCGGCCACAGAACGCCTTCGTCGCCCAGTTCATCGGCGAGAACAACCGGCTGCACGGCAAGGTCGTGGCGATGAATGGCACGACCTGCATGATAGAAATTGCCGGTGCGGGCAATGTGCAGGCGCTGGCGATCAATGTCGAGGCGGTCGGCCGGCCGACCGTGATGTCGCTGCGGCCCGAGCGAGTACAGCTGAACCCTATGCCGGGCTTGCTGCCCAATGTCTTCGGTGCGCGTGTTATGGAGGTGATCTATCTGGGTGACCACGTGCGCACTCGCGTCTCAGTGTGCGGCCATGATGATTTTGTGATCAAGCTACCGAATTCGGAAGGTCTGGTGCAGCTCGAGCCGGGCGCATCGATCACCGTCGGATGGAAAATAGAGGATTGTCGGGCGCTCGACGCGTCTTGACGGTGACCTGGCTCTGCCGCGAGCAAGCTGGGTCTTCGGCAACGCCACCTCGATCCTGGAGGTGGCCTAGCAGGAGAGGGGTTGGACAATGAGAAAGCCATTGAGGATTGCGAGCGGCTTAGCTGTCATAGGCCTGGCGGTGGGTGCATTTGCGTCGGCGAAACTTGCCTTTGCGGACGATCGGCTGACGATTACCTCCTATGGCGGGGCCTACCAGTCGGCCCTGCGCAAGGCTATGTTAGAGCCCTTTTCGAAAGAGAGCGGGATTAAGATTACCGAGGACGAGTACAATGGCGAGTACGCCAAAATCCGCGCCATGGTTCAGTCCAATAGCGTGAGCTGGAACGTGGTCGACATGGCCCTCGATGCTGCGTTGGAACTGTGCGCCGACGGCTCGCTTGAGCCGATCGATTGGACGAAGCTCGGCCTCGACCGGGCCAAGTTCATAGGCGGGTATGCGTCGGATTGCGGGGTGCCGTATGCCATTTCTACGACGGTCTTCGCCTACGACAAGGAAAAACTTCCGAACGGCCCGAAGACGATCGCCGATTTTTTCGACCTCCAAAAGTTCCCGGGCAAGCGTGGAATGAAGAAGAGTTATCCCGACAAAGATCTCGAATGGGCACTGATCGCAGATGGCGTGCCCGTCAAGGAGGTCTACAAGGTCCTCACTACGTCCGAGGGGGTTGACCGCGCTTTCAGGAAGCTCGACACGATCAAAAAGGACGTCATCTGGTACCAATCATTGGCCCAGGCGGCGCAACTTCTCGCCGATGGTCAGGTCGTTATGACCATGTCCCCGTACACCCGCATCTACGACGCCGTCAATAACTCTGGCAAGCACTTCGAGACCGTGTGGGATGCCAACGTATGGGAGTTGGCTCTGCTAACGATTCCAAAGGGCAGTCCTCGGTTGGACGCCGCTTACAAGTTCCTCACATTCGCCGGCTCGCCCCAATCGCAAGCCGACTTAACGCGGTACACCCCCGTCGGGCCGCCCAATAAGGACTCAATCCCGCTCATTGACCCGGCGATGCTACCTTATCTCCCGACTGCGCCCCAAAATATGGCTAATGCTCTGCCGAAAGATGCCGCCTTCTGGGCGGACAAGGGCGCCGAGTTGAGCCAGCGTTTTACTGCCTGGCTCGCGAAGTAAGACAAGGAACGACGGGAGACCTTGTAACCTTGTATTCGCCTCGCCACTGAAAGGGAGTAGTCGATAGTGACGATGGCCGTCCAAATCTCCGACAGGCCCGACAGGATGGCGCTGCGGATTCAACTGCAGCGGGCCGAGCGCCGGCGCAAGCTGAGGGCCTTCGCCCTCGTCCTTCCGCTGTTGCTGTTCATTCTGATTGCCTTCATCTTGCCGATTGGCCGGATGATGTTCAACGCCGTTCACGATGAGACGCTTCTGCGCCTAATGCCGCAGACGATGGCAGCGCTCAGGGAATGGCACGGCAAGAATTTGCCCGAGGAGAGCGTCTATGCCGCTCTTGCCGCTGACCTCAAGCGGGCCTGGGTGCAGAAAACCACGGCGACGATCGGTAAGCGAATAAACTACGAGCTGCCCGGCGTCGGCAGCCAGGTCACGTCAAGTGCCCGAAAGGCAAGCACGCTTTCCGCCGGCCCCTATAAGGCGGCGCTAACAGAAGTGAGTCCGCTCTGGGCGCGACACGACGTCTGGAGCCTGCTGAAGCGCGGAAGCTCGGGCTATACAGCCTACTACCTGCTGCGTTCGGTCGACTATCAGTATGGCCCCGACAGCCAGATCGTCGCCTCACCGCCCGAGAACGCGATTTTCCGCGACATGTTCCTGCGCACGCTTGGTATCAGCGTCGCCGTGACCGCCGCGACACTGTTGCTGGGCTTCCCGGTAGCCTATCTCTTGGCGATATTGCCATCCAGGTACAGCAATCTGCTGATAATCATGGTCGTATTGCCGTTCTGGACTTCGCTGCTGGTGCGCACCACGGCTTGGGTCGTGCTTTTGCAGCAGCACGGCGTTGTCAATGACGTGCTGATGGCGCTGCATATACTATCACAGCCGGCGCAACTCATCTTCAATAGGGTCGGCACGCTGGTAGCCATGACCCATATCCAGCTGCCCTTTACTCTGCTTCCGATCTACAGCGTGATGAAGACAATTTCGCCCAGCCATGTCCGCGCCGCCCGATCGCTCGGCGCCGGGCCATTCTACGCTTTCTGGAAAGTCTACTTTCCTCAGACCCTGCCGGGGATCGCCGCCGGCTGCCTCCTGACGTTCATTTTGTGCCTAGGCTACTACATCACCCCAGCACTCGTCGGGGGGCCGAGCGACCAGATGGTCGGCTCCTTCGTCGCCCACTACGCGAACGTAGAACTCAACTGGGGCATGGCCTCGGCCCTCGGCGTCATCCTGCTCTTCGCGACCTTGCTGCTCTACTATGTCTTCAACAAACTTGTCGGCGTCGACCGGATCAAGATGGGATGAGAATGATGGCCGCACCCGCCTATGTCTCTCCGATGGAAAAGGGATGGTACTATCTTCATCGGCTGATCTGCGGGGCGGTGCTGCTGTTTCTGATGGCGCCGATCCTCGTGATCATCCCGCTCTCGTTCAATTCTGTGCCCTTCTTCACCTATCCGATGCCAGGGCTGTCGCTGCGATGGTATGAAGAGTTCTTCTTGACCAGCCGGTGGCAGGGCGCGCTGCACAACTCGATCGTCGTCGCGGTGTCGGTCACGCTACTGTCGACCGTGTTAGGCACGCTTGCAGCGCTCGGCCTCAGTCGTCCGAACTTCCCTTGGCGCACGGCGGTGATAAGCCTGCTGATCTCGCCGATGGTCGTCCCGGTCGTGATCACCGCGGTGGCGGTGTATTTCTTCTATGCCGATGTGGGCCTGCTCAACACCTACACGGGGCTGATCCTGGCGCACACGACGCTAGCCACGCCCTTTGTCGTCATCACCGTGACCGCCACCCTGAAGGGTTTCGACCAGTCGCTGACCCGTGCAGCTGCTGGACTTGGCGCGCCGCCGATCACTGTCTTCTTCAAGATCATCCTGCCGCTCATCCTGCCGGGCATGATCTCCGGTGCGCTCTTCGCCTTCATCACCTCCTTCGATGAAGTGGTGCTCGCCCTCTTCGTAGCGAGTGTCGAGCAGCGGACCTTGCCCAGGGTCATGTTTTCCGGCATTCGCGAGGAGATCAGTCCAACCATTATTGCCGCCGCCACAGTGCTGACCCTGTTCTCCGTCACAATGCTGACCACTGTCGAACTGCTGCGGCGGCGTTCGGAGCGCCTGCGAGGTATCCGTACCACGTGACGGATCCTGTCTTAGATTGAGAGTCGCAGAAGAATACCTCCGGGCCGAGTGAAAAGACGTAGGCTGGGCAGCGCCGTGGCGCCGAGGACGGTGCTGGGGAAACCGTCGATTCGAACCAGGAAGCAGAACGCTGCAACTATTAGTCTAAAGGGGGATGGGGTTAGGTTGAATCGATTGGGATTCCTAAATCAGTGAGTTTCTGATTCATCATGCTGGCTGGATTGGAGGCCAGCATGGATGGGCAAGCCTTATTCTCTGGATCTCCGTAAGCGTGTCGTGGCCGCGATCGAGCGCGGGATGTCCCGCAATCAGGCAGCCAGGCGGTTGGGGGTGGCGATCATCTGGATGCAGCGGGTTGAGGAGACCGGCAGCGTTGAGCCTGGTCAAATGGGCGGGCACAAGCCGACAGGCGGTTTCGGGAGACCACTCGGTCTGGCTGTCGCGGCGGATCAAGGGTGGCGATTTCACCATTCGCGGTCTCGTGGCCGAGCTTGCCGAGCGCGGCCTGAAGGTCGACTACCACTCGGTGTGGGACTTCGTGCATGCCGAGAAGCTCAGCTTCAAAAAAAAGCGTGGCGGCTGGCGAACGCGATCGATCCGAGGTCGCGCGGCGGCGAGCCCAGTGGACAAAATATCAAGGTCGCGTCGAAGCTGAACGGCAGGTCTTCATCGACGAGAGTGTGCTGCAGACAGCGGAAGGAGTTCAACATGAACTAGGTGGTGTGGACTCTAAGGATTCCCTTTTAGGCGCAAATCAGATTCAAGGCTGCTTTTGGGGAGGCCGCCTTGGGTGTGATGGACCGCTTGGTATTGAGCGACGCGACATGGGAGCGGATGGCGCCGCTGATCATCGGCCGGCCTGACCAGAAGGGTTCGACCGGACGGGACAACCGGATGTTTGTGGAGGGCGTACTTTGGATCGTGCGCACTGGCTCTCCCTGGCGTGATCTTCCGGAGGTGTTTGGAGATTGGAACAGCGTGTTTCGGCGCTTCAGTCGATGGAGCATCAAGGGGGTCTGGTGGCGCATATTCGAAGCGATGTCCGGTGATCCGGACTTCGAGTATCTGATCGTCGACTCCACCATCGTCCGGGCGCACCAGCACGCCGCTGGGGCGAAAAAAGGGGGTCTGAAGATCAGGCGATCGGTCGCTCGCGCGGTGGCCTGAGCACCAAGATACATATGGCCGTTCGCGGCCTGGGATGTCCCGTACGGTTCAAGCTCACCGCAGGTCAGAAGAGCGACGTACCGCAAGCCGCCGAATTGATCGAGGGATTACCTGCCCAGGTCGTCATGGCGGATACGGCTTATGACGCCGATCACTTGCGCCAGGCGATCGCTGCCAAAGGCGCGCTCGCCGTCATCCCCAACAACCCGTCACGTGCGCTCAAATATCCGCTGGACAAGCATCTCTATGCCCAGCGTCATCTCGTCGAATGCTGCTTCTCAAAACTCAAGCAGTTCCGCCGCGTCGCAACCCGCTTCGAAAAGACCGCCCGAAATTACCTGGCCGTCGTTACTCTCGCAGCCATCGTCTTATGGATGCGATAAATGTCCACACCACCTAAGACCGATGGTGAAGCTGCGGGAAAGATGGGGGCTGGCCCCCCGAGATCGGCTTTCAGGAGCGGGTCTCAATCCAGTCCGAGCTGCTGCGGTAAAGAGCCGTGGTGGTGAGCGTCGGATCAAAAGTTCGGATCAAACCGAGCAGGTGAGTGTCCGAAAGACGAACGAAAGTGAACCCTCCGAGGACGCGTCGTTATGAATCCAAGCGTCGTCAAAACCAGGACCGTCTCGTCATCCTGGGACAAGTCCGCCAGATGCCTGACGACCGGGCGGGCGGCGACCGGCGTAGAGGGGGCGTGAGTCGGACACAGGCTTTCGCGCGGAACTGCAGGAACCAGGCTCTTGATGCCAAGAGAGAAGCGCAAGCGGCGCCAACCGTGAGGCGAGAGTACCGATGCAAGAGACTGGGGCGGACCGATCCGTAGGAGCGTTGAGGGCCCTGTAATGGGGTCGGAGCAAAGGGATCGGGTCAGGTAGTCGTACTCTTGGACCAACTGGAAACAGGATGACTTCGAACGGTGCGACAAACAAGCCGTTCTCGATCGAGAAGCGGCGAGTGTACGAAACGTACAAGGCGGTCAAATCCAATCGCGGTGCGGCCGGAGTGGACGGACAGACCTTGGAGATGTTCGAGACAGATCTGGCAGGGAATCTCTACAAGATCTGGAATCGGATGTCGTCAGGGACCTACTTTCCACCTCCAGTGCGCGCCGTCGCTATTCCAAAGATGACGGGCGGCGAAAGGATTTTAGGTGTGCCCACTATCAGCGATCGGATCGCGCAGATGGTGGTCAAACAGATGATTGAGCCGGAACTGGAATCCATCTTCCTGCAGGACTCTTACGGATACAGGCCGGGAAAATCGGCTCTGGACGCCGTGGGCGTCACGCGTCAGCGGTGCTGGAAATATGATTGGGTCCTGGAGTTCGACATCAAAGGACTGTTTGACAATCTTCCGCATGGAGCATCGCAGCGACAGCCTGTCGGCAGCGCCCGAGCGAACCAGGAACGCCACAAGGCGGATCGATCAGTGTACTTTTGAGCAACCTCTACCTTCATTACGTTCTCGACCTCTGGTTCGAACGCGTGGTGAAGGGTCGGTTGCAGGGCGAAGCCCGACTGGTGCGCTATATCGACGACTTTGTGATCTGCTTCCAATATCGATCGGACGCCATCCGCGTACAGGAGGCCTTCCGTCTTCGGTTGGGGAAGTTCGGCCTCACTCTAGAGCCGACCAAGACCAAGTTGGTCGAGTTTGGTCGGTTCGCGCAAAGACACGCGGGCAAACGCGGCAGAAACCGCCCGGAAACAATCTACTTTCTGGGTCTGACGCTCTATTGCACGCGAAACCAAAAAGGCAACTTCAAGGTTGGGATGCGCACCGAGAAATCTCGGCTAAAGCGCAGCCTTATGTCTCTGCAGGAGCTGATGCGGCGAATACGGCATTACAAAATCAGTGACCAGGCCGGTGAAATCAACGTCGTCCTGCGCGGCCACTATGCCTATTACGGCGTCGCCGGAAATCTCCGGAGTCTCGTAAAAGTTTATCGGGCCGTGGAGCGTTACTGGCGCGGAATGCTGCGCAGCCGCAGCTGGGCAGGCGGCCACCTCACTTGGGACGCCTTCAACCAAATCAAAGAACGGACACCGTTGCTGAAGCCTAAGCTGCGCCTTCCTTATCGGGAGCTGCAGGCGCTTGCGGTGCTGTGAACCAACTGTCGAAGAGCGTCGGTGCGGGAAATCCGCACGCCACGTTCTGTGGGAACCGGGGGCGGGCGACCGCCTCCGGTGACCCGGTCGGGAGGCGGGCGACCGCCTCCCGCGACCCGGTGAGCGCTGGGAAACCAGCGTCCCTACCGCGACCGATCGGACACCCGTGGTGCTTGCGCAGCCACATTTTGAAGTGAGCCACCAGGCGCGGTTCGGCATGCCGCAATGCGGCGGCGGACTGGCAAACGCCAATTTCGGCGAGGTGCTGGCAAAAGAGTCTGGCACTGAAAATGGTGTGGTAGTTGCGACGCCTCCCATGGCGCGCGGACATCTACAAGTGCTGTTCCGCGCCGAGCCCGAGACGCTCGCCACCGTCGCCGCCGATTTCTGGCGACTGGGCGCGCAAATCGGTGTCACCGCGGTGCTCCATACTTGGGGTCAGCCCCTCCAGTACCATCCGCACATTCATTGCGTGGTGCCAGGCGGCGGCCTCTCGTTCGACGGCACGCGCTGGATCGCTTGCCGCCCCGGCTTCTTCCTGCCGGTGCGCGTGCTCTCGCGCCTGTTCGTCGCCTGGTCCTACAGAAACTGCAGAATGCGTTCGAGGTGGGCAAGCTAGGCTTTATCGCCGACCTCGTCGGTCTTGCCGAGCCTACGGCTTTCGCCACCGGGGTCGGCCAACTCAGACGCAGCGAATGGGTGTTCTATGCCAAGCCGCCGTTTGGTGGTCCCGAGTAGGTGTTGGCTTATCTCGGCCGCTACACCGCGAAGGCTTTGCGCTATTTGGAACGGCTTGACGCTCTACCTTGATGACGGGCGCATCGAGATGGACACGAATGCGATCGAGCGCGCGATGCGGCCGATCAAGCTCAATGCCAAGAACTCCCTTTTTGCCGATTGCGACCAGGGCGTCGAGAGTTGGGCAGTACTAGCTTCGTCAATCGAGACCTGTAAGCTCAATAGCGTTAGCGCCGAGCACTGGCTCTCCGACGTCCTCGCAAAGCTCGTCAGGCTGGCCTGCGGCGCGACTGGACGAACTGCTTCCCTGGGCGTCGACCTATGCGATTCATGCGCACGATCCGAGGCTGGCAGCATGAGCCTGAACACGACCGCCGTCCGGATCAAGGTCACCCTCAAGGACGTGAAACCGGAGGTGATGCGTCGCCTTGTCGTACCCGTCACCCTGCGCCTTGATCGGCTGCATCTGACGCTTCAGGCGGCGTTCGGCTGGACAAACGGCCACCTCTTCGAGTTCTTCGCTGGCGAGTCCATTGGGGGATTCCTGATCCCGACGGTGATTTTGGCCACCAGCTCATCGATGCCCGCAAGGCGCGCCTCTGCGACATCGTGCACAAGACTGGCGCCAAGACGATCCATTATCTCATGACTTCGGCGACAGCTGGGACCATGTGATCAAGCTCGAAAAATGGTTCGACAACACAACGACAGAGGATCTTCCCCTCTTACTCGAGGCCGGCCGTTGTCCTTTGGAAGATGCGGCGGTCCGCCAGGCTATGCCGAATACCTCGATGCCATCGGCGACGCCGCCCAGCCAGAGCACGAACATATGCGGCTAGTGGGGGCCCGAAACAGTTCGACCCAACGTCGTCGACCGAAAGGCGCTCGAGGCCACCGTCAACGCATTGTCCGAAATTTGGAAGCCACGCCGGCACAAGCTGCGATGAAAATAGGCGTCAAGCGCCAATCAAAAGGGCCGCTAAGCTACGCTTACGCTTCATCGAAGCCGGACGATCTTACATCGGACCGTGTAAGTGCCCTGGCGGCGCTGCAGGCCGAGCGTAAGGCATGGCTGCTCGAGCACGGAATGGTTCGAAAAGAGGGCCGGGCCTCGGCCTCCACAGGGGCCACGGCCAGGTCCTTATGTCCCGAAGGCACGGCTTGTCTCAGGAGAACCGGTTACTCAGTCGCCTGTGAACAAGCCTGTAAGCGATTGAGCGGGAGTCTGTTTTTGGGATTTGACGGCGTTTGAGATTGCAGGGATTTGAGGCTTGATGGCCGCAAACCTTGCAAATTCGTTTTGTGGATTCCTCTCCGCTGTGAACCGTGCTTCTGTGGTGCACCGGAGGGATGATGCGGCCGAAGAAGCACAAGACGACGGGATCGAACGATCTGTTCCGGGCACGGCTGGACCAGATCATCAACATGAAGCACGAGCTCGTTCTGCTTGCCGGCAAGATCGACTGGGACTGGATCGACGGCGAGATCGCCCCGCTCTACAGCGAGAACGGCAGGCCGGGGATCGAGACCCGCTTCATGATCGGGCTGCTGTTGCTCAAGCACATTTACGGGCTGTCCGATGAGGGGGTGTGCGAGCGCTGGGTGCACGATCCGTACTTCCAGTTCTTCACCGGCGAAGAGTTTTTCCGGCACGTTTTCCCGCACGAGCGCTCGGACCTGAGCCATTGGCGCAAGCGGCTCGGCGACAAGCTGGAGCAGTTGTTGGCCGAGAGCCTTCGGGTGGCGCACGAGACCGGTGCGTTACGCAGCCAGGACCTCAAGCGGGTCACGGTCGACACCACAGTGCAACCAAAGGCCATCAGCTTCCCGACCGACGCCAAACTGCTGCATGCAGCGATCCGGGGGCTGAACCGCCTGGCGAGGAAGCACGGGGTCAAGCTGCGGCAATCCTATTGTCGCGTGGCCAAAAGCGCGGCGATGATGGCGGGCCGTTACGCTCATGCCAAACAGTTCAACCGGCATCAGCGGCAGCTGCGTATCCTGCGCAGCCGGCTGGGGCGGATCATCCGCGACATCCGCCGCAAGATCGAGGGCGAGGCGACGCTGGAGGAGGCGTTCGCCCTCCCGCTTGGCCGGGCCTCGCAGATCCGCTCGCAGCAGCAGCGCCAGCGCGGTTTCAAGCTTTATTCTTTCCATGCCCCGGAGGTGGAGTGCATCGGCAAGGGCAAGGCCGCCGCACCTTATGAGTTCGGCGTAAAGGCCTCCATCGTCACCAACAATCGCCGCGCCCCCGGTGGCCTGTTCGTGCTGCATGCCAGGTCGCTGCCCGACAACCCTTACGACGGTCACACGTTGCGGGATGTTATGGACCGCACCGAGACACTCACCGGCTGTGCGATCGAGCGGGCCTACGTCGACAAGGGCTACCGCGGCCACGACGCGCAAAATCCCCGCCGCGTCTTCATCTCCGGCCAGAAGCGCGGTGTTTTCGGCGCCATCAAGCGTGAGCTGCGCCGCCGCTCCGCCATTGAGCCCATCATCGGACACCTCAAAGCCGAAGGACACCTCGGCCGGTGCTACCTCAAGGGCCGCGCCGGCGATGCCGCCAACGTCGTTCTCTCCGCCGTCGGACACAACCTCCGTCGCATCCTCGCCTGGTTCAGAGAACTTTTGCGCCTGTTGTTGGTCTCGCTCTGGCGCACGCTCAACTGTCCAGCTCAGCTCAATCCGGCTTCTTAACGGTCGACTACTCACGAAACAGCCGCGCTCACCGACTGGAGATGCCAGGAAGGAGCCCATCAAAGATACAACCTCAGTACCTCGAGCGCGGAGCTTACGTCTACATTCGCCAGTCCTCGATGCGCTAAGTCGTCAGTGAGTCGAGAGCACCGGAAATATGCGCGCCCAGATGGTGCTCGGCGCCCCAAGGCACGTCAGGTGCAACGTGGCGCAGGAGCTTTTCAGCGCCTAGTCGGCAGAGCGGCGTGGGGCGTTTCGGCATCGTGATGGGCGGATCGTGAGGAACGGTGCCGACTGGCATCGCTTGCTGGATATCTGCCCGTCCGGTTCGCGGACAAAAATGGTATGTTCGATCGATAAGCTTCAAGGACCGGTCCTGCCCGGCCTCGAGGGTACAATGAGCGAAGCTGAGTTGCACGGCAACGTGACGCTCAATCCCGGCTCAGAGATCGGGGAGACGATCGCCCTCTTTCCGACCTCTTGCGACTGGCGCATGTAATTGTCTACGGCTGATCTGCGTCACCGTATTCGCGTGGAGCAATGATTTTCGCCTTGATCAACTACCAACGTTAGCAATTGATCCCGTCGACACAAACGTGTCAGCTAATCCCACGATGAGTGTCGGGTCAGGAAAGTGACGTTTTAAGGAATTCGGGTATGCAACATCGACCAAGCTCGCTTGTCGTCAGCAGCCCTGATCGTGCATCGGCTCGCCTCGACCAGGAGTTCCATTTGCTGAGTTTTATCCGACTTGTCTTTCGTCATGGAGGCGCATGATGAGCTTTCCGGCGCGATCGCGGAGCGATCCGGTCTTACGGGAATCTAGGCATCGGGCCTACTCGTGCTCTCCCGGCCACCGCATTACGAGCGACGCTTCCCAGAGAGAGTTAGGTGATATCGGTGGGCGCAGAGTGGGCACTGGCCGTGCTGGTTGATCGTGACTCAGCAAGAAAGAGCCGGCCGTTTCACTCACATTGGCCGCCGTCCATTGTGCGCAACTTAGTGGGCGATGGAAAGCTAGTAGCTATGCGGCCGAATAAGCTTTCGGTGCCGACAGGGAACCGGGATTTAAGAAATTCGGCTCGGCACTTCTGTGGCCTACTGGAAAACACTGCACTAACTGAACTGGTTCGCGACGATAGTCCAATTCGCACGGAGGTGCTGCATGCGACGCAATGATGAAATGAAGCTGGGAGTATTCCTCTTTGACGCGGGATATCACGAGGGTGCATGGCGCGATCCGAACGTATTAGCGAACTGCGGAGTTGATATAGGCCATTATACTCATCTGGCGGCGCTTGCGGAGGGGGCGGCATTTCACTTCATATTTCTGGCTGATACCCCAAGCGTATCCGAATTAGACGATGCACATATAGCTCGTTCAAGCCGAAACGATGGGTTCGAACCAATCACGCTCTTGTCCGCGCTATCATCGAGAACACAACTTATCGGCCTTGTCGGAACGGCGACAACTACGTACAATCATCCTTATCATCTCGCACGCATGTTCGCCTCGCTTGATCACCTATCGGTGGGGCGTGCTGCCTGGAACATAGTCACGTCAACCCTTAAATTCGAAGCCCCAAATTTCGGTGAAAAGGAACTTCCAGATCATGACGCTCGCTATGTTCGAGCGAGAGAATTCGTAAAAGTCGTCAAGGGTCTTTGGGATACGTGGGAAGATGACGCTTTTATTCGCAACAAGCAAAGTGGTATTTTCGTTGACACTTCGAAGCTGCATTTGCTCGACCACCGAGGGGAACACTTAGCAGTCAGAGGCCCACTGAATGTCGCAAGGCCGCCACAAGGGTATCCCGTATTGGTTCAGGCTGGCGCATCCGATGCTGGAATAGCATTCGCTGCGGAAGTCGGCGAGGTCGTTTTCACCGCCGAACCTTCGTTGGAAAACGGTAAGCGATACTATGCGATTCTCAAGGAGAAAGCGCGCTCTCTTGGGCGGGAAGACGATCAGGTTCTGGTCATGCCGGGCATTGTCCCGATCGTTGGGAGGACTCAGCAAGAGGCGTCCGAAAAGCTTGAAAGGCTACGTTCGCATATGCACATCGACGTGCAAATTGCATTGGCCGATCGCGCGCTGGGTTCTGTTACCGAGCTACGTTCAATGAATCTGGACTCATTAGTACCCGAAGTATTACCGCAGACAAATTTCATGCGGAGTCGTCAGAGGCTGCTTCTCGACCAGGCGGCGCGTCAGAAATTCACCTGGAGACAACTGATCCGTTTTATATCGGACAGCAAAGGCCATCTTATGGTTGTCGGAACGCCGGACCAAGTTGCCAACGCGATGGTGGATACATTTGATCAACGTGCGGCTGATGGCTTCAATGTTCTCCCAGCGGCACTTCCTGGCGGACTGAAGGATTTTATTGATCTCATCGTTCCCGAATTGCGCCGACGAGGCAAATTCAGATCTGGATATTCCGGAAAAACGCTAAGAGAGAACCTCGGTCTCAAGCGGCCACTTAATCAGTTTACGCAGCAAGCGTAAACGATAAGTGCAAGCCGGACAGGCTGCGACCTGCTGAAGGTGCTGGAGGTGTAATCCGCTCTTCGGGAATTTCTCGGCCGGGTAGCGTTCGCAGTTCCTTAATGACGATCTGACGCAGCCGCTCGCTCCCGTGCCGCTCGGCCAGGGGCCGCTTGAGCGCCTCAGGATCATGGCTGTTCCGTGAAGAACCAGTGCGGCGGCCGGCTCAAGGGAGTTTTGATTTGGGACGGTTTCGAACGCGCAAAAGCTCTGCTAGCCATCGCAGAAGCAGGCCGAAGTTGAAGCATGATCAGTGGATGTTGGAGGCGGATTTGAAGAACGTCTTCGGGAGTCTCGACCATGATTGACTCCCCCGGTTTATCGAACATCGGGTGATCCGCGCCTGATCAGCTTCATCCGGCGCTCGGTTGAAAGCTGTTGTCTTGGAATACACAGCCATGTATCCGAGCGAACAAGGAAAGCCACAAGGCAGACCGATCAGTGTACTTTTGAGCAACCTCTACCTTTATTACGTTCTCGACCTCTTGTTCGACCGCGTGGTGAAGGGCCGACTGCGGGGCGAAGCCCGACTGGGTGCCTTATTTTGACGACTTTGTGATCTGCTTCCTATATCGATCGGATGCATTGTGAGTTGGCGCGTCTTCTGGATGACGATGCTCAGTCGCTCCTCGCCGAATGCCGTACCGCAAACGGCGCTGACGGATCCCGAAATCAGGCTTCTTGATCATTTGGTGAAAGACAGGGGTGGTGATTGCTCTCGACGAAGCACGCTCTCGCACTATGTCGTCAAGATCGCGCGGCTCGGAGGATATTTAGCCCGAGCCAACGATCCGCCTCCAGGAAATACCGTGATCTGGCGCGGACTATCGCGGCTGACCGACATCGAACTTGGAGCCGCAATCGAGGCAACAATTATGGGTAATTGAAAGCTCAGCTTGCCGCTTACGCTCTTCCGTCGACGCGCCGTCATCGTCAAAGGCGCTTCGGCCACTTCCCGCGGCGGCACGGACGGTCCAATCTCGACCGGCACGAACGGCGCTATACTCGCTTCACCGGTGCTTGCAAAGCTCTTTGCGCCACCGGAACAGCTGGCTCACATGAAGACCAGCCATGCGAGCCACCTCGGAGACACTGGCTCCGGGCTCGAGCGATGCTGCAACGAGCCGTTCCTTCTCATCTTGCGACCACCGACGCCGCCGCTCGACCGATGTGATCACCTCTGCCCGCGAAATCGTCATAGCGCTTCTCCTAGGACTGCAGCGCTCGCGTCCGTCAAACAAGGCGGCCCTCAAAGGAGGGATACCTAGTCGACCGTTAAGAAGCCGGATTGAGCTGAGCTGGACAGTTGAGCGTGCGCCAGAGCGAGACCAACAACAGGCGCAAAAGTTCTCTGAACCAGGCGAGGATGCGACGGAGGTTGTGTCCGACGGCGGAGAGAACGACGTTGGCGGCATCGCCGGCGCGGCCCTTGAGGTAGCACCGGCCGAGGTGTCCTTCGGCTTTGAGGTGTCCGATGATGGGCTCAATGGCGGAGCGGCGGCGCAGCTCACGCTTGATGGCGCCGAAAACACCGCGCTTCTGGCCGGAGATGAAGACGCGGCGGGGATTTTGCGCGTCGTGGCCGCGGTAGCCCTTGTCGACGTAGGCCCGCTCGATCGCACAGCCGGTGAGTGTCTCGGTGCGGTCCATAACATCCCGCAACGTGTGACCGTCGTAAGGGTTGTCGGGCAGCGACCTGGCATGCAGCACGAACAGGCCACCGGGGGCGCGGCGATTGTTGGTGACGATGGAGGCCTTTACGCCGAACTCATAAGGTGCGGCGGCCTTGCCCTTGCCGATGCACTCCACCTCCGGGGCATGGAAAGAATAAAGCTTGAAACCGCGCTGGCGCTGCTGCTGCGAGCGGATCTGCGAGGCCCGGCCAAGCGGGAGGGCGAACGCCTCCTCCAGCGTCGCCTCGCCCTCGATCTTGCGGCGGATGTCGCGGATGATCCGCCCCAGCCGGCTGCGCAGGATACGCAGCTGCCGCTGATGCCGGTTGAACTGTTTGGCATGAGCGTAACGGCCCGCCATCATCGCCGCGCTTTTGGCCACGCGACAATAGGATTGCCGCAGCTTGACCCCGTGCTTCCTCGCCAGGCGGTTCAGCCCCCGGATCGCTGCATGCAGCAGTTTGGCGTCGGTCGGGAAGCTGATGGCCTTTGGTTGCACTGTGGTGTCGACCGTGACCCGCTTGAGGTCCTGGCTGCGTAACGCACCGGTCTCGTGCGCCACCCGAAGGCTCTCGGCCAACAACTGCTCCAGCTTGTCGCCGAGCCGCTTGCGCCAATGGCTCAGGTCCGAGCGCTCGTGCGGGAAAACGTGCCGGAAAAACTCTTCGCCGGTGAAGAACTGGAAGTACGGATCGTGCACCCAGCGCTCGCACACCCCCTCATCGGACAGCCCGTAAATGTGCTTGAGCAACAGCAGCCCGATCATGAAGCGGGTCTCGATCCCCGGCCTGCCGTTCTCGCTGTAGAGCGGGGCGATCTCGCCGTCGATCCAGTCCCAGTCGATCTTGCCGGCAAGCAGAACGAGCTCGTGCTTCATGTTGATGATCTGGTCCAGCCGTGCCCGGAACAGATCGTTCGATCCCGTCGTCTTGTGCTTCTTCGGCCGCATCATCCCTCCGGTGCACCACAGAAGCACGGTTCACAGCGGAGAGGAATCCACAAAACGAATTTGCAAGGTTTGCGGCCATCAAGCCTCAAATCCCTGCAATCTCAAACGCCGTCAAATCCCAAAAACAGACTCCCGCTCAATCGCTTACAGGCTTGTTCACAGGCGACTACCTAGCGATCACGGCTTACGAATTTGTGCTCTTCGTGGGTAAGCATCATCGCTTCGTGCCTACAACGCGCCTAAATTCAATTTTTGCGATGCGAGCCGGCTATTCTTGGCGATCGAGGTTAGCCGCCTATTGAGATAATCAAGCGACTCCTCATCCAGCCCGCCAAACATGGTCGAGTGGAGGGCTTGTCTCTTATCCGACAGATTCGTGATTTCCGCCCGCGCCTTTTCTGTCAGCGAGATCTGCAGAAACCTTGCGTCATCAGGCGATGTTACGCGAGTCAGGAACCGCATGTTTTCGAGTTTTTTTGTCTGGTTAGTAACAAAGGCGGGGTGAATTCTTAGTTTGTTCGCAACTGCAATTCCCGAAACGCCGCGACCTTGGTCAAGTTCGTCAATGGCCATCAGGATTAACCACTGTGGTTCGGTCATTCCTAACAGCTCACCCCAAGTTTTGTGTATTGCCTCGAGTTGAGAGTGAATCTCGACAATGTTCCAGATGAAGTCCGTAACAGCTCTAATAGCTTGTTCTTTTTCGGCCATGCTGGTCTTTCCATCTCTTGCCCAACCACGGGCGCTTTCTCGTTAGCTAGATTGCACATATCCGTTTCGGACACTTCACCAACCTAGGCGTCTTCTGGATAAAATTAAGTTGTGCAATTAAAATTTATAATGTTTCCGGCCCGCTTTAGTATCCGCTCACCGCCTGAACTAATTGTGAAGCCTTTAGTAAGCTTTACCGATAACAAATCCGGGTGAGAAACCCCGCTTTTTCGCGGAAACAAACTCGAGTGTTGCCAAATTACGACATTTCGCAAGAAAAACACGCAATCAAAATGATTGATTGAAACAATTGATTGTGACAATTAAATTCTAGTCGACGGCGAGGGGGGCGCCTCGACGTGTTCCGTCGAGAACCCGCCCGTCGGCGAGCTAGTCGAGGCGGACCTTGGAAGGACGAAACGATATTTCCAGCTTGGAGGTTCATCAATGAAGCTGACAAAGATTCTTATCCTCTGCTCTGTGGCGATGTTTGCGGGGGGCGGGGCGCACTCGGCCGATCTTCCGATGAAGGCGAAACCTATCGAGTACGTAAAGGTGTGCTCGCTCTATGGCGCCGGATTCTACTACATCCCGGGCACCGAGACTTGCATCAAGCTTAGCGGTTATGCGCGAAACTGGATCACCGTGCGGTCAAATGTTATCGCTGGCACCGCCGACTTCGGTGCGGGTGGCGCGCAAAACCGCCTTAGCAACAACTATACGTGGCGAGCTCAGGCGAATCTGGGCATCGATACTCGCACTGCGACCGAGTATGGTCTGCTCCGCACCTACTTTTTGGCCGGCTACAGATGGACAACGGGGAGCTACAGCGGGCAAGGAAACGGGTCTACCGTTTACCAGTCAATCGGCGGCGCTCAGGCGCCGAACAACGCCAATCCGGGCGCTGTCGCTGGCGGTACGCTCGCTGTCTACTACGCCTTTATCCAGTTCGCTGGTTTCACAATCGGTAAGGCGCAATCGCAGTTCTCCCCGCCATGGGCC
The DNA here is from genome assembly GCF_024171045.1 of Bradyrhizobium sp. USDA 4538. Lineage (NCBI taxonomy): Bacteria > Pseudomonadati > Pseudomonadota > Alphaproteobacteria > Hyphomicrobiales > Nitrobacteraceae > Bradyrhizobium > Bradyrhizobium sp. USDA 4538. The sequence goes on along the minus strand of NZ_JALJZE010000001.1, from coordinate 1,693,513 downwards.
GACTATCCGGCCAACTGGTACGACGTGGTAGGCGGCAGCGGCTGGGACCCCGTGAACCAACTCACCTACACCGCCGATTTCGGCCAGGGCATCACGGCCTCCTTCTCGGCCCAGGATCAAGTCGTCAGCTACACAACCAACATCTGGAACGTGAGCGCTGCGTCGCCCGCCGGTATCGCCTCTGGTTCGTACGGTGCCAATGACATTGGCGGAACGCGCGCTCCAGACTTCATTGCCATGCTTCGTGTTGACCAGTCCTGGGGCCTCTTCCAAGCGTCGCTTGCCGCTCACGACAACCATTCGGCTTACTATGGTGCAACCGAGCTCACCGGTCATCCGGATGACAAATGGGGCTGGGCTGGTCTGCTGGCATTATCAATCAAGAATATCCCGACTGGCCCGGGCGACACAATCAATATGGCCGGCGTGTATACGAAAGGTGCAAGCCGTTATAACTTCAATAGCTATTTTGGCAGCACCTTCGCGATGTACGGCGGTACGAACTTGGCGGGTGTTTACCAGAGCATCGGAGTTGCCGGTCTTTCTGACTCAGTGTTCGTGACGGGCTCCGGCCAGGAGTTGACCACCACCTTCGGTTTTAACGGTGGCTACACTCACAACTGGAATCCGCACTGGGCCACCACCATCTACGGTGGATGGGCCGCTGTTCGTTACAACGGCACAGCCAAGGGCTACATCTGCAATGCTGTAGTCACAGGACTCGCTTTGTCGAACGGGGTCGCCGGCTGTAACCCAGACTTCAACTATTCGAGTGTCGGTACATACACCTCCTGGACCCCCGTCAAGGGCCTGACCTTCTTGGCCGAAATCAATTACACAATGCTGGACCAGAAGTACGCGAGCGGAAGCACCGTGACGCTGCCGCTGCAGTCGGGTATTGCAAAGCCAGGCGCTGCGTATGAGCTGAAGAATCAAAATAGCCTGACGATGCTGCTCCACGCTCAGCGCAACTGGTGACACGCTGCCAAACCAAAGCGAAAAGACTCGATCGCTAAATCTCGCCTGACCTCCAAAATGCCTCCGGCATGCCCGCCGGAGCGCTTTTTTTAGCTTCCAATCCATTTTTCGAGTATGTGAGCGTGGCGTCGCATAGTGTTTGACAAGTTGAGCCGCTCTTGGCCGTTGAGATCTGCCGCTCGTTCTCAGTCGCCACCAGTCAGGATGTGAACATTCCAGAGCCATCAATCAAGCAACACGCGCTGTTTCTTCTCAATGGCGCCGTCCGCAATATTGCCACCGAGCCGAACGGGCTCTGACCTGCCACTGCTTCCTCCGCAAGGAGTTAAATTCCAATCCGAAGGCGGACGGATAGGTGAACTGCCCGCAATTCATCCGTCAACAGGCGCGGGACGCGCTGGTAGAGGACGCAGCGATTGTCGCGGCAGGCCTTGTGGCCGAGCGCCGAGGCGGAGCCAGCTCTTGCCGACGACGGCCGGTCCGCAGATCAACAGGTTGGTTTGGTCGTCGATCCAGCGGCCTCGACAAGTTTGGCGAACAGCGCGCGGTCGAGCGGGATGTGGTAGTCGACGTCTTCAACATACGCCTGCTGGCGCAACTTTTGGCGTCGAGCAGGCGGGTGGCAAGCCGCTTGTTGTGGCGCAGCGAGGCTTCACGTTCGAGCAGCAGCGCGAGCCATTCGGCGTGGCCGAGACTCGCGGCCTCGCCGGTTGCTTCGATGTCGACGAAGGCCTTGGCCATGCCGTGGAGGCCGAGGGCGTTGAGGCGGTCGAGGGTCGGGTGGTGCGCAAGGGGTGGTCTCGTAATTGTAGTATCGTGGTCCGCGGATGTCGGCATGCAGGATCGGCGCGCCGCCCGCGGAGCGCTTGGGAGCGGGACGCCGATCGAGATTGTTGGCCAGGATCGATTTGACCGAACCGTAGGTGCACGCACCGATGTCGATTGCCGAGCGGCCGCGGCGCCAGCCGTTAGCGCGGATGCGCGGCGATCCGCTCGCCCTTGTCGAGGATCTCGACGATGCGGGCGGTAAGCCGCACCTCGACCTCGGCGCCCGCGAAGCGGTGCGGGACGCTGTAGCAATGCTTCTCCACCTCGACGTGGTAATCTGCTGACGCGGCGGATCCGCAACTCAGCATGCACTTAGGGGGCTTTCCGGCAAGGGTTTGAGCGCCGGCCGGTCGATCCTCCTCGAGCAGCCTGCGGCGGTCACGCCGCCGCCGGATCGGCCGCTCCTCATTCAGCCGCGTTAGCAGCGTACGCACACGACGAGGGCCGCCCGATTGACGCACTGCGCGCGGGTCTCGAGAGCGCTATGATGGCGTTGGGTGAAGATCAGGCGGCCCGCTGATCGGAGGGCTCTGCAGCCTGGCGCAGAAGCTTCCATTCCCAGGGCAGCAGTTCGTGCAGACGCGAAGTGGGAAGATCGGCGATACGGGTGAGGACGTCGGCAAGCCAGGCCTTTGGATCGACGTCATTGAGACGACACGTCGTGATCATCGTCAGCATGATGGCGGCACGGTTGGCCCCACGCTGGCTGCCGGCGAAGGTCCAGTTGCGCCGTCCCAAGGCGATGCCTCTCAATGCGCGTTCAGCGCAATTGTTGGTCAAGCAGATCCTGCCGTCGTCGAGGAAGCGGGCGAAGCCCTCCCAGCGCCTGAGCATGTAGTTGATCGGCTTCAGGACCTCGGACGAGCGCGAGAGGGTTTCGCGCTCGCGCAGCAGCCAGGCGTGCATGTCGTCGAGAAGCGGCTTGCTCTGTTCCTGGCGGACGGCGCGCCGGTCGTCAGCGTCACAGCCGTTGATGGCGCGCTCGATCTCGAACAACGCGTCCAGCCGCTTGACCGCCTCCAGTGCGATCGGGGAGACCGGTTTACCCTTCTTGCCCTCCCGAGCATTTTTCTCGATGTCAGCCAGCTCGAAGAAGCCTCGCCGGGCATGGGCAAAGCAATACGCCGGCGTAATTGGTAGTGTCTTCTTCTGCGGATCGAACAGCGGCTCGAAGCCGTTGTAGCAATCGGCTTGCAGGATGCCGGCGAAGGCGGCCAGATGCTTCTGGGGATGCTCGCCTCGTCGGTCACCCGAGGCGTAATAGACCGCCGCAGGCGGCGCAGGCCCGGCAAAGGGCCGATCATCCCGTACATACGTCCAGATCCGTCCGGTCGTGCACTTGCCCTTCGCCAGGATCCGGATGGTAGTGTCATCGCCATGAAGGCGCTCGGCAGCGAGCACATGGCGTTCGATCAGGTGGAAGAGCGGCATGACCGCGAAGGTCCCGTGGCCGACCTGGTCCGCCAGCGTCGACAACGACAGGTCGATCCTCTCGCTCTTGAAGCGCGCGCTTTGGCGGTTGAGCGGGATATGCATGCCGAACTGTGCGTCCAGCGAAGGCTGGCATGTTCAGCAGGAGTTAGTCCTGCCGGGGAAAAAGTTAGCTCCCCGTAGTGTGGATAGCAGAAAGGAGAGAAACCGAATTTCTGAAGCCTATCGACAAAGACTCCCTTGGGGAGCTCACGAGTCACCGGGCCGTATCAAAAGAGAACGCGCTGTGGCCTCGAAAATGCTCAGAACCGAAAGCCGAGCCCGCAGTTTAGGGGCGAAGGCAGCATGATCCGACGAATGCTAACTGATGCGACGGATCATTTCGGCGGGGTGAAAGCGACAGCACGGTGACAAGGACATGCAAAGCAACTGGAGAAGCCTTCCTCATCCCGGAGAGAAATCGCCGGAAGAAGGTAGGCCGTATAACCGGCGCCCCCGGGAAATCGGCCGAAGATGAGAAGGTGGCGGCCGGGTCCGCAGTAGCGCTGAAGCGGGGTAACACCCGTGGAGCGAAGGGACCCTGCCATTTGTGATGTCTCCAACGTAAGGAAGGCAAGGACGAGATGACAAAGGCGTCCATCGATTTGCAGGACCTGAGGCGGAGGCTATACGTCAAGGCGAAGGCTGAACCGTCTTGGCGTTTCTGGGGTCTATACGTCCACGTGTGTAAGATGGAGACGCTGCGCGCAGCGTATGAGATGGCGAAAGAAAACGACGGCGCTCCGGGAATAGACGGAGTGACGTTCGAAGCCATCGAAGCGCGAGGCGTGGAGTCGCTACTCGAACAATTACGGGACGAACTGATCGGGCGCAGCTATCAGCCACTCCCATCAAGGAAGCGGGAAATACCGAAGGACGGGGGCTCCAAGGTCCGCGTTCTGTCGCTTCCGGCTATTCGCGACAGAGTGGTGCAAGGCGCGCTCAAGCTCGTACTCGAACCTGTATTCGAGGCGGATTTCCAACCGGGATCGTTTGGATATCGGCCCAAGCGTACGGCACATGAAGCGATCAAGCGAGTTGCCCAGGCGGTAGCCGAGCGGAAGACGCGGATTCTCGACGTTGATTTGCGCGCCTATTTCGACAACATCCGGCACGATCGGATGCTAGAGAAGGTGGCTCTGCGAATCGACGACAAGGAAATTCTGCATCTGCTGCGGCTGATGCTGAAAGCATCTGGCAAGAAGGGGGTTCCACAGGGCGGGGTAATTTCACCCTTGCTCAGTAATCTCTACCTCAACGAGGTGGATAAGATGCTGGAGCGAGCGCGTGAGGTAACTCGTCGCGGCAAGTACACCAACGTCGAATATGCACGATTCGCTGACGATCTGGTGGTCTTGATCGACGCCCACAAGCGACATGACTGGCTGCTCGGTGCCATAGACAAGCGATTACGGGAAGAGTTCACCAAACTGCAGGTTGAAGTGAATGATGAGAAGAGCCGCATAGTCGATCTGGAACGAGGCGAGAGCTTGGGCTTTCTGGGATTCGACTTCCGCTACCTCCGCAGTCTGCGCGGAGTGATGCGGCCGTATTACACGCCCAAGCTCAAAAAGCGGACGGCGCTTCTGCGGGGGCTCAAGGAAGTGTTTCGCCGCCACCGGTCGCAACCGATTGGCCGGGTGATAAGCCTGATCAATCCGAAGCTCCGAGGGTGGGTAAACTACTTCGCGATGGGCGATTCCGGTAAATGTTTCGCCTACATCAGAAACTGGGTAGAGAAGAAGGTCAGACGCCATCTGGCGAAGGCTCGGAAACGAAAAGGCTTCGGCTGGAAGCAGTGGAGTAGGTCGTGGCTGTACGATACCTTGAAGCTGTTTAATGGCTACCGGGCGAGTACTGGCAAGGCGAAAGCCGCTCCAGCACGATAGGTCAAATAAGCCTTGGTGCGAAGCAAATGGGAGCGCGTAGTGCGGGAAATCCGCATGCTGCGTGCGATGTGGCGGGGGCTGGAAACGTGTGCGATCGAAAATTTGGTCGAGCGGCGCGCCAGTCCTCGACCCTACTGTCGAACAGGATGGTCGCCAGCAATTGTGGACCGATGAAGCCGCGCGGCGTGGCATGGAACGACTGATCGTCTCGCAATCGCGGCAGGTGAACTTCTCGCGTACCGTCTCTATGACCTTGAAGCGGCGCGGGATCTCCTCCAGCGTCTTGGTCACATCCTCGCCGATCTTCGCCAGCCGTGATCCACCGCAGCAGGCGCAGGTCGTTGGAGCTTCAACGACGCGCTCGTGTTCGATATCGTCCGGCCAAGGCTTGCGCACCGGCCGCTTACGCGTGAAGGGACGGACGTTCTGCGTCTTCGCCGCCGCCGCCTGAGCGGCAAGCTCATCCTCGCTCGCCGTGGTTACGAGTTCCTCGAGCTCCAACTCCAACTGCTCGAGCAGCCGTGCCGAGCGCTCGGATCGCTGCCCGTGCAGTTCGCGCTTGAGCTTCTCGATCCGCAGCTCAAGATGTGCGATCAGCGCTTCGTTGTCCGACAGCTCCGCCCGCGCACTGGCGGCATCCGCGACGGCGACATCGCGCTCAGCCTGCAACATCTCTCGCTCGGCCAGCAGCGCAAGGTAGGCGCTCGCGAGGTCAGAAAGAAGATCGTCCGGCTTCGATGTCATGAAGCCATTGAATCAGATCGAGCAGCAGATTCAAATCGTAAAAGCGGCTATCCGACCCGCGTCGGCCGATGGGTTTCTTGAGGGTTACGCCAATCGATTCCGGACAACAGGTAGCTCATCTGAGCCGGCGAGATCGTCACAGCTTCACCCGCAACCGATGGCCAGACGAACTTTCCTCTCTCGAGTCTCTTGGTGAACAGGCATGCTCCCTGGCCATCGTGCCAGATCACCTTCACAAGATCGCTTCGGCGACCCCCGAAGACGAACAGATGACCGCTGAGCGGGTCCTTGCGCAGCACCTCCTGCACCTGGAGTGCCAACGACGGAAAGCCTCGGCGCATGTCCGTGTAGCCTGTCGCGAGCCACACTCGCGCGCCCGTGGGAACTGGGATCATCGGCGGACCAAAGCATCGAGAACACGACGTAGCGCGTCTCCATCAACGTCGCCATCGACCCGGATGTGCCCGGTACCAAGATCAATCTCGATGATGCCGTGGCTCTTGCGTCGACGCGTCGTCGTCGTCAACGGCGCTTCGGCCACCTCCCGCAGTGGCGCGGACGACCCCAATCTCGACCGGAACAAACGGCGCTATGCTCGCTTCGCCGTGCCTGCAAAGCTCCTTGCGCCACCTGAACAGCTGGCTCACATGAAGCCCGGCCACGCGAGCCACCTCGGAAACATTGGCGCCGGGCTCCAGCGACGCTGCAACAAGCCGTTCCTTCTCATCTTGCGACCAGCGGCGCCGCCGCTCGAACGACGTGATCACCTCCGCCCTCGAAATCGTCATAGCGCTTCTCCTAGGATTACCCCTAGGACCTGCAGCGATCGCGTTCGTCAAACAAGGCGGCCCTCAACGGAGGGATACTTAGCAGCTCGCCGATCGCCGCGTTGACCTCGGCGAGGCTGTGGAAGGTGCGATGGCGCGGGCGACCGAGCAGCCAGCGCTCGACGACGAGCACGGCTTGCTCGACCTTGGCCTTATCGCGAGGCTTGCGCGGCCGCGCCGGCGGCGGTGCCGCATCGTGACCGACAGGCGGCCCTCCCAGGCGCGGTAGAGCTCGCAGAAGCGCGAGCGCCGGTACCCGCCGGGCTCGGCGGCAATGTACTCCTCCCACAGGATCGACAGCGTCATGTGCTTGCGCTTGAGCTCGCGGTGCACGGCTGCCCAGTCGGGCTCGGCGAGGCGCCGATGCCCGTGCTGGTTGCTGGTGCCGGACTTGGCGAACAGCCGCGCTTCCAAGACTGCGTCGATCATATCGTGCGGCAGCGGCTAAGTCAGGCCCGCGGCCTCGAACCGGCCGGATCGTCAGCCGCACCGACGAGGCGGCTGCTCCCACCGCCGCGCAATCTCGCGGCTCGGCAGCCCCGCAGGTTTTATCCTGATCACATCGCGCACAGACCGTCGCAAGCCTCTCCGTCGGCATCCAGGGTCTTCCTTCGCAACGCCGAAAGGGACGACCGTATGGGAGCCAAAAGAGGGCTCGTCACCCGGCCGACATCATCTCGGAATAGCGGGCGACATCGAGCGGAATCCGCATTTGCCTTCTCTGCCGCAGAAATAAATGCAGCACTTCTGGACCCTCAATTGCTTAGAATCCGCGATGGGCTCTGAAAATCGACGCCTCTCGGATTTGGGGGGGGAGAAGATCTTGTAAACAGCAGCTTTACACGGTATCTGGCCTGTGACAACGCCAACAAACGCGGGCTTTAGGGCGTCGTTAGTCATCACGCTGACCTTATGAGAATCCTCCGACGACAGCGGCAACGCTTGTCCTAAAACTCCCCCCGATTGAGGATCGTCATGTCTATGTATGAGCCAAAGACGGAACGCAGCCAATTCTCACAAGCGGAATGGGATCAACGGGTTGACATGGCAGCTGCCCATCGACTCGCCCATCTTCAGGGATTCTCCGAAGGAATATTCAATCACCTGACGGCGATAGTACCGGATCATCCCGATCAGTACTTGTGTTTGCCCTTCGGCATGCACTGGTCGGAGGCTACCGCGAGCTGCTTCCTCTCGGTCGATTTCAACAAGAGGGTCATCAAAGGGCGGGGTGAGGTGGAGCGGTCATCCTACGGCATCCACGTGCCGATCCATCGGATGCGGCCGGATGCTCCCTATGTCTTCCACATACATGCGCCCTACGCGAGCGCGCTCACTCGCTTAGAAGATTCGCGGCTATTGCCGATTGGGCAGACAGAAGCGAGCTTCATTCACGACATAGCGTATGATGTCAGATATTCGGGATTCGGGAGTACCCCGGGAGAAGGCGATCGGTTGGGCAAAGTTCTAGGCGGCAAATCGATCCTGTTCATGGGAAATCACGGCATCGTTGTGCTTGGCCGCACCGTGGGCGAAGCGTATGATCGCATGTACTATTTGGAGCGTGCATGCCAAACGCAGCTCTACGCGATGTGGACAGGAAAAAAGTTAAGGCCCATTTCAGACGAGATCGCCTTGAAAATGGGAGCTCCGCTAAACTACAAGGAGTTGAAATATGGTGGCCGTGCGCATTTCGATCTTCATTTTGATGCATTGAAGCGGCTACTCAGCGGCGAACCCAAAACTCGGTTCGACGAGTAAGTATTTAAGAACATAGCATGCTTTATCGAAGGGTGCGCATTGGGTCTTTACAATTGGTGCGAGCATCATATTGCAGGAACATTCCAGGGTACGGGAATGAGTAGCGAGGACTTCAGTCTGTTTGGTGACACGGCGGGCATCTCGTAGCAGGCTCGAATTTTTCGTGGCCGCCCCCAATGTGAGTACAACTCGTCTCTCTTATCCAACCGCATCGGGTCGTCGGCCGCGCCGGCCCAGACGTTTGCGACGCCGGTACGCATGAACCGCCGCTACGGATGGCAGAGGAGTACACAGTGCGGCTCGCGAATTTGTTGAGATAGCCGTGACAGAGGCTCGAGGGCAGGGCCACGAGGATCGCCAATTGCAGCATCAGTGGATACGACCATTCAAAGGAGAGAATTTAAATGCCAATTAAAGATCTGTCCTCGGTACCGATCCAGTTCCGTGAAAATCTGCCGAATGGCGGGCGAGGGTCGATCTTGCGGCGGCCCATTGGCTAGCAGTCTTGCACGATCTGAGTGAGGCATTTTCAACTACTTGACCATGGTGGTGGCCGGGCAAGTCTCGGTTCTTACTGATCCCATTCGGCATGCATTAGTCGGAGCCCACCGCCAGCTCGTTCCTGGAGGTGAGCTATGAGGTCACGACCTTGAGCGGCGAGGGTGACATGGAGCGCTGCTCGGTCTGCATCCACGCCGCCATTCGCCGCCTCAGTCCGAAGGCGGCTGTGATCTTCCATACCCACATGCCGTATGCCAACGCGCTCACCCGAGTCCAAAACCAGCGCATATTTCCGATCGGTCAGACTGAAGTTAGCATGATGGACAGAATCGCCGATGACGACCATTACCCAAGCTTCGCGCACGAGCCCGAGGAAGGCGGGCGCCTTGCGAAGCTTCTGCACGACAAATCAACTCTGTTCATGGCCAACCACGGCGTGCTGGTCACCGGCGAGACGGTAGGTGAGGCCTACGACCGGCTGTACTACTTAGAGCGTGCCTGTCAGGTGCAGGTGTACGCGACGTGAACACATCCAGCGAGCTCATTTCGACGCGATGGAGCGCAAGGGAGGCGCGGACTACAGGAGCTGAGACAGGTGCCCCTCCGATCGCAGAACTAGATGCCCCAATGGGGCTGCTCTGAGCAAGGGGTGATGATGGTGGTTGTCCCCGATAGATGATGAAAGGGGCACGACTTGAGTCAGCCCCAAGCATCTGGAGACGGAGGACAGCCGTGGAGAACTCTGCCGGAATTGACGTGTCATTGGAACTGTCGAGCGTATGCGTTGTGGATGCGCAGGTAAGATCCTGAAGAAAGCGAAGGTAGGAACCCGGCGCCTTAGTCGAATTTTTTGAGAGGCTTGGCTTTGCAGTAAAGCGGATCGGGCTGGAAGCGGGGCCGCTCTCGCAATGGCTGCATCCGAGCCTGAAAAGAGCAGGCTTCAAGACGGTTCTGCTCGAAACGCGGCATGTGAAGGCCACATTGTCAGCGATGACGGTGAAGACTGATCGCAAGGATGCGCGGGATGCACAGTTGATCCAGATGGATGGTTCCGGCCGGTATACGCAGAGTCGGTCGATGCGCAGGAGATCCGGGCCCTACTGATCGCATGCAAACAGCTTCTCGGGCGGCTGATCGACATGGAGTTGACTATCCGCGGGATTTTGCGTGGCTTTGGGCTGAAGGTTGGCTCGGTGACGCGGAAGAATTTCGAAAGGGGGATCCGAGAGTGTCAATCGGCGTTCAAATTCGCGCCCTCATCGGCGTCCAATATTGGCTCTGACTCACTTTTGATGCAGTTTGGGGGATGTCTGACGCTTTGATTGGGGAGAATCAGCGCCATGCAGCAGGCACTCCAGCGCTCCAATCTGGTGCCGAGTGGGTTTGTTGTAGAGAGTGCGTACTTCGAAGGTGATAAGGCCGTGATTGCGGTCCGGGCGTCGGGAAGTGTTGTCTGTGTCCATCGTGCGGAACGGTTTCTCGACGTGTCCATAGCCGGTATCGGCGACGCGTGACCGATCTGCCGCTCTCGGGGCGGATCGTCCAACTCCTGGTAATCGCCCGCCGCTTCCGCTGCGATGCCATCCTATGCAGGCGCCAGATCTTCATCGAGCGCTTCGTCGAAGGGGTACTGGCGCCATCGGCGCGACGGACGGCAAGACTGGCTCCATCGTCCATCATCTCGGTCTGGCGCTTGGCGGTCGACCGGCAGCAGGCTTTGCAAAGCGGCTAATGCTGCCAGTGAGCAAAGATTGGCTTCTTCGGGTAGTTCGGCGCCGCAGCCGTCCCCCAGCTGACCCGCTCAGGGTTATCGGTATTGATGACGCGTCGCAATCACCGATACGCCAGCATCGTCTGCAACCTGGAAAGGCACCGGGTGGTCACCCTGCTACCGGATCGTGAACCAGCTACCGCCCAAGCCTGGCTCTCTGCTCATCCCACGATCGCGATTGTCGCCCGCGATCGTGGTGGAGGATATGGCGAAGCCACGGCAAAAGCGCTGCCGCACGCGGTACAGGTCGCCGATCGTTGGCATCTGATGGAGAACGCCAGTCGGGCCTTCCTCGATGCCGTGCGCAAATCGATGCGCCAGATACGCATCGTCATCGGTGCGACCACGATCGATCACAAGCTGCTCACAGCCGCCGAGCGCTTCCAATATGAGGGCTATCTACGCCGCGAGGAGACTAACGCGGCTATCCTGGCTCTGTCGAAGAACGGCATACCTATCAAGCAGATCGTGCGTCAGACCGGCCATAGCAGGAAGCTGGTGCGACAGGTGGTCCGCGGAAACATCACGACGTCTTCCGAACCAGGCAAAGCTCGTTGGATCTGCACTTGCCATGGCTCGACGATCAATGGGCGCGTCCGGCTGCCGCAATGGAGCTGAACTTTGGCGCCGTTTAATAGCGCATGGCTTTCGTGGCTCGCTCCGCGTCATCAGCGAGTGGGCGACCCGCAGGCGAAGAGCCGAGAAACCGACGCGCAAACCCTTCAGCAGATCCCGTCGGCCAGGACGATCGCGCGTCTCATGACAATCGGGCGTGACTTGCTTACGAAAGGGGAGACGGTCACGGTCACGGCGATCGATCTGGCGCACCAACGTTGGTCGAGGCGCGCGAGATCATCGCTGAATTCCACTTGATGGTCCGGCGCAAGGTTGAGGTGGGACTTACCCCTGGATCGAGCGAGCCCGCGCAAGTCTTGTAGCTTCGTTCGCCAACGGCGTCGCCGAGGATGAGGCGGCAGTGCGGGCCGCTATCACTTCGCCCCGGTCCAACGGGCAGACTGAAGGTCAGATTACGCGCCTCAAGCTCGTTAGGCGTCAAATGTACGGTCGCGGGAAAATCGATCTGCTCCAAGCCAGACTAATCGGCGCAGAATAATCGGAACTGCACCAAAATTGCGTTAGGGCCAATATTGCCCCCTTCGCGCGGCGTGGTTTGGCGGTAGCGCTCGGCTCGTCGGAACTGGCCGGGATCGCGGAGACGAGCGCGGACTACGTGATCAACGTCGCGGTTTTGAATCGTCAGTTGTTATTGCCGGTCTTGACGATGTCGAAATGGTCGTCGATCGATCAAACAGCGCAGTTTCGTCTTATTCTAGCGTCATCGAACGCGCTGAGTCATTCGCCAAACACAAGATGGTAGTGACGATGACCGAGGCACATTGGTAGAGCTTGCCGACGAGATAGATCAGCCGCTGGCCGGCGGCCCGAGCAAAGAGTAAATATCTTTTCGTCAGGACGATGAAATCCATCCGGGGTCAGAAGTTCGGCAAGCCGCCCCTGGCCCTCCAGTGCGAGTCTCGATCTCGAGGCCGTTAACGACGTCGACTGGGTTGTAGAAGCGGTCCCCAGCACCAGATCAGATGCAGCTTTTCGCAAGGGAATGGCGACCGGCCGAACCGGTCGGCAGGCCATAGCGGCTTTCCCGGCCCCGGTCCCTGCCGAGTCTTACACGGCGAAGGCTTTAGCGGAATATGTTTTCGACTTTCTAGAGGGTGTCGTAGCCCGAGTTGAGGAGACGCACGTTAAAGTAGATTCATGTCCATCTTACGGCAAATCTACAATGCGCCCGTCAAGCGCGAAGTATGTTATCGCGCCAAAATCCGGTATCGATAAGCTTAGGCTGCGAACTCGCCGCCGGTGATATCGATCGTTGCACCGGTGATAAAACCCGCCATCGGCGAAGCCAGAAAGCCTGCGACGTAGGCCACCTCTTCGGCTGTTCCGAAACGGCCGACCGGAATACGACCAAGAGCGGTACGGTTGGCTGCGGCCTCGGGCGGTCCAGTCAGATCACTGAGAACACGCCCAGGTGCAATACAATTAACAGTAATGCCGTGTGGAGCGAGATCACGCGCAGCAGCCCGAGTTAATCCGACCAATCCTGCTTTCGATGCGGCATAGTGCGGACCGGCGATCATTGGCATGGCACGGCCTGCAAGCGAACTGACATTGATAACGCGTCCGAAGCCTCTTGCAATCATCGCCGGCGCCAATAGCCGTAAGAGAATGAAGGGGCCCTTGAGGTTGACGTCGATGACCCGCGCCCACTCCTCGAGGGACGTCTGCGATAGCCAGGGTGCATCCTGGTCCACGCGCTTGGGGGATATGCCTGCATTGTTCACCAAAATGGCAATCTCGCCCCAACGGGTCCGAATCCGATCAACAAATCCTCGCACCTCGTCGTCTCGCGTTACATCGACCGCCTCGGCATAGAGACGATTCGCCGGACAGCTTAGAATTTGAATTGCCCGTTCCACATGCTCCGCTCTAGTCGCCACAAAAGCGACTTGATAGCCGTCGGCCAAGAGCCGACGTGTGATCGCAAGCCCAATTCCTCGTGCCCCTCCGGTCACGAGTGCAATGTGTCGGTCGGCTTGGGCTCCGATCTTTTTCGATTGTAGCATTAGTTGTCAACCAGCAGCGTCATGGGATATCTGCTCCAGCGGCGGTTCAGCAAATTTCACAATTGGGCGGAATTCTTTCGGATGAGAATCTTGGAATAGGCGGCGTGGTGAGATGGCCGTTAGCCGATAGCAGTATTTGAGGTTGCAACTTATCCTCGTGAATCTTGTCGAGCATGCGCTTGTGCGCTTCTTTAAGAACGCGATAACGAATTCCTGAGGCTGGTTGTCTCCAGATGGCTAGTGATGTAACCTGGGCTAAGGACAACAGGTCCGCGCGGCGGAAGATCCGGCGACCAGAATGAGCTGGGACAGGACATCGCGCATTGGTATGGTAGCGAGCGTCCTCGCGCGCGCCCAAGCCCGCTTCAACAATCCGTAGATGCGTTGAAGGCCGACTGATGGATCGAGGATTGACACCCCACGGTCCTCGTTGTGCAACGGCAATAGTCGGACTAGGCCACCTCATGGAGATTAATTTCACTCAACAGCTGCTACCATCAAGGGATGGCTGACGCCATATGGGCCTTGGCAGTCGCGCTAGGTACTCTATCCAAGATGCAATCGCACAGTTGCTTTATGTCGCCGACCTCATGGTCGGCTGTAATGCACACACGAATCCCTGCTTTTCCCCGCGCAACAGTCGGAAAGAATGTAACTGAAGTATAGAACCCAGCGTTGAGAAGCTCTGCAGCGATCGCAATCGCCTTGGCTTCCGATCCGATGGAGATCATTCTGATCGGAAGTGAATTACCTTGCTCGGCGGTCGCCACACGACGGTCGAAGACCTGAATCCGTTGAGCCAACCGTCCTTGCCGATCCCTGAGCTCTACCGAGCGATGAATCTTGCACGAGCCAAGCGCGGCGCCAACCGCCGCCAAATTCGGAGCAACCGAAAACGCATACGGAATGGAGTAGCGTCGAAACAGAGCCTCCTGGTCGGCCGTTCCGAGCATCAATATGCCGCCTGATGCGCCGAATCCTTTGCCCAGCGAAGCCGCAATAATCGTGCGGTCATCCAGCACTTGTGGAAACTGAGATCGAGCAAATCCTTCGCCCTGGTGCCCAAACAACGATATACCGTGAGCATCGTCAATATACAGAAAGAGCCCATAACGTTCCTGAAGCTGCCGTAGTTCCTTGACCGGCGAGGTTCCTCCCATCGAGTAGACACCATCGCACACATAGACGACCACCGGATGTTCGCGGCACAAGCGTTCCAACGAGTCGATGTCGTTGTGCGCAATCGTTTCTACTCGCGTTTCATCAGCGACTACTGGCTTGTGATAGGCAAGAGAGACGTGCGCAATGCGATCGAACACGACGACCGGTTTGCTCCCGCCTGTCAATTGACCGGAAGCAAGGAGGGGCATCGCCCCGAGATTAGCGAGCATTACTGTGGAAAAGGCGATGACGCGCGCACAAAACATGTTCGACAAAGTTGCCTCAAGCTCTGCTAGAAGGTCGAAGTTGAGTCGCGTTCGTGCGCAGGACCAGTGCAATGAGCAATGTGCCTGAATGGCCTCTATCGCGCCTGCGACCACTACCGGATGGTTGTCCAGACCCAGGTAGGAGCATCGCACAAAATCAATCACTCGGGATCGCCCTTCAAACGAGCCGGTTCCTAGAGCAAAAGCGCGGCCCGTCGTGGAACGTCCGTGCACCGCCATGAGACCAGCCGAATGGGCCGCATCAAAATACTTCCGGCTCTCGTTGATGACGTAGCCCGTATTTCGAAACAGCCGCCTCGCCTGGCCAACACTGGAGAGTTCGCTTCGCGGTTGCATTTCATTCTCCATTACATCTGCCAAGCTGCAGTGCCGATTGCGTAAATGAGCAGACAGGCTGCTTGATGATGCCTGAACAATATACCGTCAGCCGATCAGGCCCTTGGTTCAAACCAACTAAGCCACCGTCCATGCCGCTTGTGCAGCTACCAAATCGAAGGGCCCGCAGTGCTGGAGAGCGGGTGTGCCGCCGATAGCGTGCCCGTTGTTTTCGTCAGGTGCGCACCTCGATCTCGCCCAGCATGTCTTGATGGCTATCAAGAAAACCTGCAAACACATCGACGATCATGTCGATGTCGCCGCGAACCATCGGCGTAGAGATTGAAGCGACAGCACCATGTGGAAGGATGATGCCGTTCGCCGCAAAAAAGGACGTAAGATGCTTCATTAGAGTTGCCCCAGCGGGAGCGGGTTGAGCCTCACGGTAGTCATTGGGAATTTGTGCCATCGGATGAATTCGAAAGAGTGAAGTGGCTCCGGTCACGCACAGCGGCGCTCGCCGGGTTGAGATGGCCTGGTCAATCCCACCTCTGACCATGTTGCCGAGCATCTCCAGATATGCAAAGGCCGCATGATCCAGATGCCGCATGGCAGAAAGCCCTGCTGTCATGGAGAGAGGATTGGCTGAAAATGTGCCGCCTTGCGGAAGAATCGGCCTGCCCGCTGACGCATCAAATGTTTTCATCACGTCCGCACGCCCACCGATTGCTCCAATAGGCAAACCGCCGCCAATGATCTTGCCCATCGTGAGGAGGTCCGGAATGAGCCCATAGCGAGCGGAAGCCCCTAGGAAACTCTGCCTGAGATTCAGCACTTCGTCAGCAATAACCAGAATGCCCATTTTACGGGCAGTTTCCTGAATCGCAGCAATGAATTCAGGCTTCGGCGCAATTAGACCGCCTCGGCTTGGCATTGGATCAAAGACAACGGCGGCAAGCTGATGCGCATGCAATGACAATAATCGGCGTACACCTTCAAAGTCATTGAAGCGGAGTACAACCACTTCATCGAGCACGCTTACCGGCGTCCCACGATAAACGGCCGTTGAGATGGGTGCGTTGGGATCACCCCAGTTATCCGGCGTCGCCGCCAGACTCACCTCCGCCCAGTCGTAGGCGCCGTGATAGGCGCCTTCGACCTTCGCGATTTTAGAACGTCCCGTGAAGGCCCGGGCAGCCTTGATTGCAAACAGTATGGCCTCAGTCCCTGTATTGACGAAGCGAACACGCTCAACCTGCGGAATCCGGCCGCAGAGTAGTTCGGCGAGCTCGATCTCGCTCTCCGTGGGATTCGCGAAGCAGCTGCCGCGCTCGAGTTGATGTGTTAAGGCTTCCACCACGGGCGCGAAGGAATGGCCATGGATCAACGTGGTGAAGTTGCAATTGAGATCGAGAAACCTGCGGCCATCGACATCAAACACATAGCTACCCGCTCCGCGATCGATATAGAGTGGGACCGGATCCCGCTCGATGGTTATTCGGGACGTGCCATCAGGAAAAACTAACTGCGCGCGAGCAAAGTTAGCTTTAGACTTCTGCCCAGCAGGCCCGTTTACATCCACATTAAAGCCTTTAAACCTCTTGCTCACGGCATCCATCGACCTAGTTGTTACTTCTGAAAGTGGCCGAGGCGCATGCCCGAAGGCTTCGCTCGGGAGCGCTTGCCATTCAGCGAGGGTACCCGTGGCAGCGAGCCGATCAGGGGACGCCCAAGCATGAAGGTGGGATAAAGGACTAACTAGGCGCCCTTACCCAAGTAACCTTCTCGACTATCCGAACACGCCTTCCCGCTGACAGACGCAACAACCGATTCGTGATTTCAGCATCGCTGCGGGACATCATCATGCCGCGGTGTGCGTCGCGGGACACTGCCGGCAATCTGGGCCGCACAGCATTGTTGGGTACGGGGAATCCATGCTGGCGAGAGCCTGAAAGTCAAATGAGGTTCGGTTCTGTTGTAAGATCAATAAGGGCCCTCAACTCCTCTCCGGTTAGCCAAACAAGCAAGTCGTCATCCAGAATATCTTCTTCGACCAGTTGTAACATCGAGCCGCCGAGTTCATGATGAGTATGCTCGTATTGAGCAAGAACGCCCTTATCCAGTGTCCAGCGCCCTGCAAGTCCACATATGAAGTCGGGAGCCCACATGGTAAAAGACAAGCCGCGTAGTAAGGCAGCCATTATCTTTGGCAGGCCCTTTCCTCTAAAGTCTTTACGCAACCAAAAATCCCCGTGATAGGCCACTTTCCCGCTAATTTTCTTCGCGCTAGGTGCCGTGCAAGTACAACGGTCCTGAGGATGCGCATGTTTGCTAGGATCAGCATAAAACGCCCTCAAGGATTGTAGATGTTCTGCAAGGTTGCTGTGGGAAAGGTCATAGAGTCGAGCAGCTTCTACGAGCGCGACCTCGTTATACTTGTCGATGCCCACCATCCAATATCCCTCGCCCAGTTTAATTGGCGAGCGATCTGGCCGAAAATTTGGATACGTTGGCTTCTTGGTTGGAAGAGACCGAGTGATCGAGACATACTTGTGGAAATCGAACCCCATTGAAAGCTTGATACCTTTTTGGATGGCAAGCTCGTCATACACGCTAAGGAAGCGTGAAACTTGCAACGGATTGACTACGCCTATCATTTCCGCACCTTCTGATGTGCTACATCTTAGCCTGTGCGCCGAGCCTGCCGTCTGACAGATACAGTGCTAAGAATAGATCGAGACACTACCTACTCAGGTGAGGACATGTTAAATGAAGAGGCCTTGACATATTCTAGAATCAAAGTGCTTTTGAGGAGTGGCGACGTGAGTGGGCTGCAGCTTCTGCAGATCATGATTTTGGGCCAATCGGACTAGAAGCTGGCCGTCTTCTATTTGTTGCGGGTCGTGCTCTGGTATCCGTTGGGTCTGGCGCAAACGTCTTGCTGAGCTTGCCGATCAAGATGACAACCGTTGTAGGGCACTACTATTCGAAGAGGTGCCCATTATTCACGATCGATTAGGCTACCTACCATGACCGCCAACCGGCTCAAGAGATCTTGCAGGTCTCGATTAGCGGTGCGCTGACTACGCAGCGTTCGGCGCCGCCGCCAGTACAGCAAACAGTGCGTGTTTTTGCAAGTGAGCTTGGTGCCACGGATCGACCGTGTCATTGTCGGTATCCCTCCGTTGAGGCTTACGATTGCCGACATTTTTTGAGGTGCAGTGAGCCGATAAACTTGAGTCGCCAGAATCGCTTGTGATTCTTTTGACCTGCCCCTGAGTATTTCCTCCAGAGTCCGGCCTGAGCAAGGACGGACAGATGAAGCGAGCAAGGTTCACGGAAGAGCAGATTATCGCAGTGTTGAATGAGCATAGGGCTGGGGCGACGACAGCTGACCTGGCTCGCAACACGGAGTCTCCGAAGCGACGATCTACAATTGGAAGGCCAAATTCGGCGGCATGGAAGCTTCCGAAGCCAAGCGGCTGAAGTCGCTCGAGGATGAGAACGCGAAGCTGAAGAAGCTTTTGGCCGAGCAGATGCTCGACGCGGCCGCCCTTCGCGAGCTTCTGTCAAAAAAATGGTAGGGCACGCCGCCAAGCGCGCCGCTGTGGCGCACCTGAAGGCCATGATGGGCCTGTCGGAGCGACGGGCCTGCACGATCGTCGACGCGGATCGGAGGATGGTCCGTTACCGATCTTGCCGCACTCCGGGATACGGATCTTCGTGCCCGGCTGCGCGACCTTGCTCACGAGCGCCGACGGTTCGGCTACCGTCGACTGTTCGTCCTGCTGCGACGGGAGGGCGAGCCATCAGGGATCAACCGCATTCACCGGATCTATCGGGAAGAAGGGCTGACGGTCCGCAAGCGTCGGGCTCGCCGCAAGGCCATGGGGTGCCGGGCACCGATCCTGGTGGAAGCAAAGCCGAATGCGCGCTGGTCGCTGGACTTCGTCCACGACCAGTTCGCCAATGGACGACGCTTCCGCATCCTCAACATCGTCGACGATGTCACCAAGGAATGTCTGGGCGCCATTCCTGACACATCGATCTCGGGCCGGCGTGTGGCGCGGGAACTGACGACGATGTCGCCCGCCGCGGCAAACCCGGCCTGATCGTCTCCGACAACGG
The DNA here is from genome assembly GCF_024171045.1 of Bradyrhizobium sp. USDA 4538. Classification (NCBI taxonomy): domain Bacteria; kingdom Pseudomonadati; phylum Pseudomonadota; class Alphaproteobacteria; order Hyphomicrobiales; family Nitrobacteraceae; genus Bradyrhizobium; species Bradyrhizobium sp. USDA 4538. The sequence continues at coordinate 1,674,211 of NZ_JALJZE010000001.1, read as the reverse complement.
CACCGAGCTCACCTGCAACGCCATGCTCGCCTGGTGCAAGGAAACCGGCATCGACTGGCACTTCATCGCACCGGGCAAACCGATGCAGAACGGCTTCGTCGAGAGCTTTAACGGCCGGATGCGCGACGAGCTCCTCAATGAGACGCTGTTCTTCGATCTCAACGACACCAGGACCAAACTCGCGGCATGGGTCGCCGACTACAATGGCGAGCGCCCTCATTCGTCGCTGCAATACCTCACGCCCGCGGCCTACGCCGCCACTCTCACCGCAACGGACGCTCGGCTGCGCAGCCCCGACCAGCTCCGCCGATCGTCCGTTGCTCCACCCGCGCCACTTGGCGTACAAACTGATCTGAGGCCGGCAAACTGGACCATTTTTGGCTAGAGCTTTGCGCGTCGATTCCCGGGCTGGGAGGAGCGAAGGACGATGAAGGCCTCGAGGTTTTCGGACGCCCAGAAGGCGTTCATCCTGAAGCAGGGCAGTGACGCGGTTGCGGTAGGCGGAGATCTGCCGCAAGGCCTGGATCAGCCAGGCGACCTACTTCAACTGGAAGAAGAAATACGACGGGCTGCTGCCGACGGAGATGCGACGGCTGAAGCAGCTCGAGGAGGAGAACGGCAAGCTGAAGAAGCTGGTGGCGGACCTGTCGCTCGACAAGGAGATGCTGCAGGATGTGATCCGCCGATAGCTATGAAGCCTGGCCGGAAGCAGCAAGCTGGTCGACGAGGTCTGTGGCGAGTGGCAGGTGTCGATCCGCAGGGCCTGTGACGCTCTCGAGTTTGACCGCTCGACCTGTCACTACAGCCCCGTCGCTCCGGCCAGGCTGCCCTCGAACAGAAGATCAAGGAGATCTGTCATGTCCGCATTCGCTACGGCTACCGTCGTGTTCACGTCCTGCTCCGCCACGAGGGCTGGCGCCATGGGCAAAACAAGACGCGCCGCATCTATCGCGAATTGGGCCTGCAATTGCGCAACAAGACGCCCAAGCGCCGGGTCAAGGCCAAGCTGCGCGATGACCGCAGGCCGGCCACACGATCGAACGAGACCTGGGCAATGGACTTCGTCCATGACCAGCTGGCGACGGTGCGTATTTCGCAAAAACGGGACAGTGGTTTCGCTAACTGACGGACAGCAGTTTCGCTAGCTAAATCGCGGACAGCGTGGCGGCGCTGGCTTTTGGTTGCCTGGTTGTTGAAGTCAGTTGGTATTCGTTTCGCTGTTTTCGACGTCGGTCAAGGGGCGCGCGGCTTTTTTCCTTCGCATGCTGTCGCCTTCGAGGGCGATACGGTGGGAGTTGTGGATGATCCGGTCGAGGATAGCATCTGCGATGGTTGGCTCGCCGATCATGTCGTGCCATTGGGCAACGGGCAGCTGAGCGGTAATCAAGGTCGATTTGCGCCTGTAGCGCTCTTCGAAGATTTCGAGGAGATCAAGGCGCTGCTGATCATTGAGGGTGTGGGTGCCCCAGTCGTCGAGGATGAGCAACTGGACCCGTGCGAGCTTGTCGATGAGGCGCGGGAAGCGACCATCGAGACGGGCCATGGCGAGGTCTTCGAACAAGCGCGGCATACGCAAATAAAGGACGGAATGATCGAGCCTGGCCGCCTGGCGTCCGAAGGCACATGTCAACCAGGTTTTGCCAGTCCCGGACGAGCACGCGACATAGTACCCAAGAACATCCGTTCGAAGTTGTCATTCAATATCGACATCATCCACGCGCTGGTGAGCGCGTCATTGCTTTGAGGCGCGTTATTCACGGGGCTCGCCATCACTTCGTGATCGAACAGCCCGACGGCTCTCGCGCCTTGCTGCCGGCATGGATGACTGAGAATTCCGCCGCGGCACTGCCGACGGTTGAAGTCCCTCGGCTTCCCCCGGATTCGTTGCGCGCACTTCGCGGCCTCGTTGATGCACAGCGCGTATCGTCGTCACCATCATCTGGAACGAGTCGGACGGTTGGAGGTGATGCTGGAACAGCAATGGCGACAGCTCGATCTGGCGGCGGTCACGGCAGCCACAGTCCAGCACCAGCGGCTCGATCCGCTGATTCGTTTGGAAGTCACAAGTCTGCTCAAACTTCTTCTCGACGAATGCAGCACCGCCCGCGCAAAGGTGACGGAGGCGGACAATGAATAAGATAACGTCTGATCATTTATCACGCAGCGCCTATGTCTATGTGCGGCAATCGACCCCGGACCAACTCGTCAATAATCCTGAGAGCCGTCGGCGTCAGTACGCGCTCGCAACTCGCGCACAGCTGCTTGGCTGGGAAAACGTCATCGTCATCGATGATGACCTTGGTCGCTCGGGGGGCGGCACAGCGCGTCCCGGCTTTGAGCGCTTGCTGACCGCGATCTGCACCGGAAGCGCCGGCGCTGTGCTGGCCGTCGAGGCTTCCCGCCTGGCCCGTAATGGCCGCGACTGGCACACACTTCTGGAGTTCTGCACGCTGGTGAACAGCCTGATCATTGATGAGGACGGCGTTTACGATCCAAAGCTCACCAATGACCGACTGCTGCTAGAGCATGTTGTTTTTTCGCAGAATCGGGATTCCCAGCGGGAGCGATTTCTGATTCAAACTCCGTGCTGGAGAACGGGGGCCAGCATGGATGACGCGACCCTATTCAGAAGACCTTCGTGAACGGGCTCTGGCGCGAGCTGATGCAGGAGAGACAGTTCGTTCGATTGCAGAGGCGCTTCAGATCAGCCCGTCCTGTGTAACGAAGTGGAAGAATCTGAGACGGGAGACTGGGGGCGTTTCGCCCGGCAAGATCGGCGGTCACAAGAAGCCGGTTCTGTCCGGTGCCAATGCTGATTGGCTGCGCAAGCGCGTTCTCTCGGGACCATTCACTTTGCGGAAGCTGACACAGGAACTGGCGGCGCGCGGGATCAAGACCGATGTGCGGGCGGTGTGGACGTTTGTGCATGCCGAAGGGCTGAGCTTCAAAAAAAACGATCCTGCCAGTCGAACAAGATCGCCCCGACATCGCCCGTAAGCGGACACGCTGGAAGGCCCATCAAGGCAAGATTGACGCTTCACGCCTGATCTTTATCGACGAGACCTGGCTGCGCGGTTGGGGACCGAGTGGACAGCGGCTCCAAGCATCCGCGCCTTTCGGTCACTGGAAGACCATGACTTTCATCGCAGCGCTGCGGCACGACTAGATCAGCGCACCTTGGGTCATCGACGGCCCCATCAATGGCGAACTCTTCACCCTCTATGTCGAGAAGGTGTTGGCCCCAACTCTGGCAAAAGGTGAGGTCGTCATCCTCGACAATCTTGGCAGTCACAAGGGCAAGTCCGCTCGCAATGCGATCCGCGCCACCGGAGCGCACCTGCTCTTCCTGCCGCCCTACAGTCCCGATCTCAATCCGATCGAACAGGTCTTCGCCAAGCTCAAACATCTGATGCGAGCCGCAGAACCGCGCGATGTCGAGGCAACCTGGCGCAAGGTCGGCGAACTCCTCGACCTCTTTTCTGCACAAGAGTGCGCCAACTATCTCAAAAACTCAGGCTATGTTTCCGTATAAAAACAGCGTGCTCTAGGTATGAAGGGGACGTTCAGCGAACTGGAACTAACGATCTTGCGCCAGCGCTCACAAGAAGCACTGCGCCTCAAGGCAGTACGTGGCGATCTTCACACGAGTGTGGCCGTCGGCTACGTGCGCAGCAGCGACGACAGGCTTGAGCTGGATCCGGACAGACGGGTGCGCGAGGCGCTCCATTTGGCGTTCCGTAAGTTTGCCGAGTTTGGCAGCGTGCGCCAGGTCGCGATTTGGTTATGCGATAACGGCATCAAGATGCCGATTGTCGTGTATGGTCCACGCGGCCGAATGGTGGAGTGGCGGCTGCCACGCTACAATACGATTCACCGGCTGCTGACCAATCCGATCTATGCTGGCGCTTACGTATTTGGTCGGACCGGCTCGCAGGTTCGAATCGAAGCCGGCCGCAAGCTGGTCACCCGTAATGTACGGCGAACGCAGAAAGACTGGGAAGTTCTGATTCGTGATCATCACGACGGCTACATCTCCTGGCAGGATTACGAGAACAATCAACGGAGCATCAACGGGAACGCTAACATGAAGGGCGCGATGGTGCCGGGATCGGTGCGCAATGGCGGTGGATTGCTGGTCGGCCTGTTGCGTTGTGGACGTTGCGGTCGCAAGCTCAAAGTGCAGCATAATGGGCTGCGAGGTGTTGCGCGCTACCTTTGCAACGATGCCAGCGTTAATCACGGAAGACGAACGAAGTGCATTGCGTTTGGCAATGTGCGAATCGATGCAGCTGTGTCGGCCGAGGTATTATCGGTGATTGCGCCTCTCGGCCTTGACGCTGCTCTGCAAGCAATCGCGCACCGCGAGCGCGCCGGCCGAGAGCGGCTGCAGCACATAGAGCTTGCGCTCGAGCAGGCACGCTATGAAGCGGCTCGCGCACACCGACAATATGATGCGGTTGATCCAGAAAACCGCCTGGTCGCTGGAGATATCGAGCGGCGGTGGAATGAACGGCTTGCGGAAGTGGCGCGCCTCGAAGATGATCTTCGCATTGCCCGCGACAAACAGCCGCCCACTCTAACCGACGCAGAACGCGCAGAGATTCTTGGACTAGGGACAGACGTGGAGCGCCTGTGGAGCCATCCGGCAGCCTCGGTTGCGACACGAAAGCGGATATTGAGAGCGGTTCTCGAAGAGATCATCGTCACCGTCGAGCCACGAATATTGCACCTAAAATTGCACTGGAAGGGGGGCGACCACGCTGCGCTCGAAGTTGTGAAGAACCGGGCCGGACAGCATCGGTGGAAGACCGATGCTTCAACTGAACAGCTGATCCGTGATCTGGCTCGTTTGCTGCCGGACGGGAGCATTGCGTCCGTTCTTAATCGGCTTGGCACACGCACGGCCAAAGGCAACACGTGGACCCAGCAACGCGTTTGCGTCTTCCGCAACGACCACAACATCCCTGTCTACCGAGATGGCGAACGCGCCGAGCGTGGAGAGCTGATCCTGCACGAGGCTGCAAGCCGTTTGGGTCTCAGCAAGATGACGGTGGTGCGACTAATCAAGGATGGTATCCTGCCGGCCAAACAGAGTTGCGTAGGCGCACCGTATGTGATCCGGGAGATTGACCTGAATCGGCAGGAAGTCCGTCATGCGGTGACCAATGGTCGCGCAGTATCACAAGATCCGCGGCAACGAAGCTTCGATTATCAATGACATAGCGAGATGTGCATCATGCCACCAGCCCGGTCAGGCCGGTGATGATGAAGTTCTCATGGGCTTTCAGCCAGGCGCCTTGCGCCAGCTGCAGGGTGTTGCGCCGGTCAAGGCCGCGGCGGGACGCGAAGTCGACGTCTTCGATACAGGCGTCGACGAAGCGCAGCTTGGCTGCGGCCAGCCGATTGGTCAGGCGCCGGTCGGCACGCATGGCGGCTTCGCGATCGAGCATCAGGCCGAGCCACTCGTCGCGGCTGAGATCGGCGGCATTGTCCTGTTCGGCCAATTGCCGGTAGGCGGCCGCCATTCCGGCAAGGCCGAGCGCCTGCATCTGCTCGAGGGTCGGGTGGGTCAGCATCGCGATGTTCCTTTCCTTCATTGATAATAGCCCCCACCACGGATGTTGGCGTGCGAGGGGGTGGCTTTGACGGAGGCGGCAGCAGGGCTCGCGCGGTCGAGCCCGGATTTGAGGATCGCGCTCACCGAGGAGTAGCTGATCGCGTTGATGACGAGTGCCCGCTCGCAGGCCGCTTCGAGCCGATCGCGCTCGTAGCGCCGCGCCAGGGCGATGATCCCCTGCTCGGGATGTGGGCGCTCACGCATCATCCGCTCGACCAGAGTGGCGGCGTTGACGCCGATCCGCGCTGCCATCTTGATCAAGCTCGCCGGCGTCATATTGGCATAACGCTGATGGGCCTTGGGCATGTGCTCGTTCACGGTGACATGGCCGCTGCGCTGAGAGCGGCGCACATGGCTGGCAACACGCGTGTGATCCTGGAAGATCTCGACGGCTCGATAGGTGAGCCGGATGTCCACCCGACGGCCGATCAGCCGGTGCGGCACCGAGTAAAAGGTCTTGTCGACTTCGACGCGATAATCGGGGTGGACCTTCGCCGTTTTCCACTCGGCGTATTCGAACGGCTCGCCCGGCAGCGGCGTCAACGCAGCGCGCTCGATCTCCTCGAACAGCTGCCGGCGGGATTTGCCGATATGGCGCATCGGCCGATGGTTCAACTCCTCCAGCAGACCGCCGATCGCAGTATTGAGATCGGTCAGGTTGAAGAAGCGCCGATGGCGCAGCCGTGCCAGGATCCAGCGCTCAACAATCAGCACCGCGCCTTCAACCTTGCCCTTGTCGCGCGGCTTGCGGCTGCGGGTCGGCAAAATCGTCGTGTCGTAGTGCTCGGCCATGGCGGCAAAGGTTTGGTTGAGCGTCGGCTCGAACCACAACGCCTTGACGACCCCGGCCTTCAGATTGTCGCAGACGATCGCCTTGGGAACTCCGCTCGGTCGAGCGTCGGCGCCGGTGGTCGCAGGATGAGAAAGAACGGCTTGTTGCAGCATCGCTCGAGCCCAGCGCCGGTGTTTCTGAGGCGGCTCGCATGGCCGGGCTTCATGTGAGCCAGTTGTTCAGGTGGCGCAAGGAGCTTTGCAGGGTAAGCGGCAAGGAGACCCGTCTGGCGCAGGGGGTGAGCGATCGGCTATCGGCTGCTGAGTTTGTGAGCCGATGTGAGCTTCTATGTCTGCGCCTAGTTCTGAAACTAGAACCTTCCATATGATCGAAGCGGTAGCCGAGCGTCTTGAGGGACCGCCGCGGCAGCTTCGCCGATGCTGGTCGGACGAGTTTAAGGCGCAAGTCGTGACAGAGGCGCTGGAGCCTGCGAGTGTCTCGGCGATCGCCCGGCGGATTGGCATTCACCCGTCGCAGCTGTTTGCCTGGCGCCCTGATGCTCGGGCGGAACGACATTATCGCGAGCGGCACTCGAGTTGCGGGGGTGAGGTGGCGTCTGTGGCAGGCGCGGTGATCGAAATTGCCATTGGCGAGGTGATCGTGCGTGCCGGCGTGGACGTCGACGAGACGCAGTTGCAGCGGGTGATCCGGGCGGTGCGTTCGGCATGATCCCGTCCGGCGTGAAGGTGTTCCTGGCCAGCCATGCCAGGGATGACCGAACCCTTGGCCGCGACGGTCCCCCGATGGTGGCTTGTCGCTTCGAAGACAGCCGCTCCGGCGAATGCGCGGTCCGGCACCTCAATGGTTATCGCGGCATCCTGCAGGTTGATGGATACGCCGCCTATAACAAGCTGGCGCGATCCGATCGCGGCAATGATGGCGTTACCTTGGCTGGCTGCTGGTCACACTGCAGACCGGTGATCACTCGACGCGACGATTGGAATCGCCTTCCTGTCTGGCATCAAGCATGGCATTTGCCATCGTTCCACTTCCACCGATCCGCTCGTGCCGGGCTGTATCGCGCGCTAGCCGAGGGATACCTAGGGGGGAGCCTCGCGTCGGTTATGCTTGTTCGTGAACTTTTTCCAGCCGTCGTTCAAATTGATAAGAAAGGAGCGCGACCCGCAAAACATACAGCCCCCGCGATCCACATCAGCGGCTGGTTGCCGAAACAAGAAGACCTGATGTCGTCCGCGCGCGCGTCAATGAGGTCTATGCCGGCCTGGATACGGTCGCCTTACTACGCGATGTCCGAACTGTGCAGGAGAGGCTAGCCAGTCTCCCCGACGCCTCTCCGGCAAGGCGGCCAATTATGGCGCCGCCGATTGAATAGTTTTTGCCGAGCTTGCGAACAGCTTCGAAAGAAGGAGCGGAACGTCCGACTAATTGCGAAACCGAAGGGAGAGCGACGACCCAGATCCGCTCGTCAAACCCACAAGATTGCAGAAAGGTTGCAAACAAGTGGTTATAATTTCGAAATCAAGCGTCACGCAGAGTCGGCCGCTCCCCTGCAGTGAGTCGATCACATATTGAAGGTCTAGCTGTTCGCCTTCCGCGGCGCTGTTTCGAATCGCTTATGCCGCACCTAGGCCGGACAAGATCTACCACGTCAGCCGGATCGTGGCAGCAGATCCTCGCTGACCGCGTATTGCTGCGCGGTCGCGTCGGCCACTCAGTCGTAGTCGTAGTACACGTAGAACCGCGCCTCGACACTTTCGCGGGGATTGGCATTGGGGTATGCGTAGCGACTGTCAAACGTCGCGTGCACGGACCTCGGTTTAGAATGCGCCTTGGAATCATAGCCCTTAAACAGAATGAACTCGTCCTGCGTCATTTCAGGAAAGTAGTACCAACGGTGAGAAGGACTATAGTGAGGAATCCAAACCCCAATAGTAGTGCCATACCTTCTCTGCGGCGCCTCGACAAGATCAGTATCTAAAATCGATGAGCCATCGCAGAATGCCAGAGGGAAATCCTGCGGAGGCGGCGAAAGAGCACGCCAAGCTTGAATGATCATCAATCGAGAATACGCTCGGTACTCAATCCCCCGCAGTTGGTTGTCATGCGCGGCAACCTGAGGGCCGGCGATCGGCGCGTAATCACAATGGGCAAATCCAGCTCCAAAGTTTCTTACTGAATGCTTGCCCGTCGGGCTGGCTCCTTCCGGTACCGCGCCGCCGCGAAAAGAGGACTTTCCACCGAGAGAGCGAATATTGACACCACCTAGGTCTGTAGTCGTGACCCACGATGCATTGAAATAGTCCTTGATGAACGGGACCATTTCCTCCAGATACTTCTTTTTGAAGATATCCGGCTCGCGCTCGTTTGCACAAGCCATCTTGTGCTGAATGAGAGCGAAGCCCTCCTCGTCGAGCGATAGCTCGTCTGCGATAGGACGCGCGTCGCGAATAGTAACATCGTGGTCGACAAAGGAAATGTCATACCCAGTTGGTGGAGCAACTGCCGGACGCTCGTCGGGTGAGCGTCGAGCAAAGCTCATTTGACCGTGCACGCACTCCAACTGATCGCGATTTACTCGGGCTGTCGATGACGATCGCGGCGCATTTTTCATGGTGCCTCCCTATACCTGCCAGCTCGTGTCGCCAAGCAAAATAGCGGGAGCTGAAGCCTAAAGACCGCAAAGAAGGGGGGTGATTGCAGGAATTCTGCAAAATCAGCTTTAGATTCTACCGATCGCGATGCGCTGTCACTGCCACATGTGCAGTCATGGTCGGGAGTTCCGCCAAAACTCCCTCACAAATTGCTGAGGCGGCACTGGAAGCTGCGAAAGCAGGGGCTGCAATGTCCAGATTCACGTCTGCGGCCAGAAACCGGAGCCTCATCGAACGGGTTTGAGCTCTACGAAAAGCTTATCAAGATGTTTCGGGGCGCGTCCACTGATGTCATCATAACTCGACCTGTGGAATGAAGGTACCCGGCTTGATTACCTTGATCCGATAACTATCGGCAAAGCGGCCTCACTCAGGAATCCTATGGGCCGCTGTATTTATGCAATTAGACTTTGCCCAGAGCTTGCCAGCCTGGATCGCTGAACAATGAACACTCGGGGAGAGCCTATATTTGCGCGCAGAAACTATTGACGAGGGGCGCACGCGCCATTGATTACCAAAGCACCTGGGAGCTCACGAGAAAGCCAATCGTTGCGGCGATCTCACGAACATCCGGCTGGCTGCGCCGCGCGGAAACATGCAATGACCTCGTCGCTACTGACGCTCATGGTGGCCGCCAGAATTTCCAGTTGACTACTCAACATCCCGGTATCCATCCAGCCCGGCGCGACCGTGTTCACAGTAAGGTCATGCTCCGCACGTTCCGATGCGGCAACGGACAAGACCGGTAACTCCATGCTTGCGGTGGTGTTTGCAGCCTTTCCGGGTGCCCTGCCGAAGCTCGCGGTGGATGCCGTAACCACAATGTGGCCTCTGGGGGACTTCGTCAAAGCCGACCACGCCGCGCTCGTGCGAAGAATGGCCCATCCAGCATCACAGCTCGAAGACGTTCTCATTCGGCGTTCGGAAATCCGATCGGTGCGACGAATTGACACATTCCACAAAGATATCGGACGTCCAGCGGCTGTAAGTACATGGCCGATCATGTCACGATTTCCGCCCGAGATGGAAAGGTCCGCACGGCGGACTCGGTCCCGGCTGTCTGCACAGAATTTCCGCGTCGGACGGGCAGCGAGGTACAGCAGGCTTGAATCCGGTGTGCTGCCGTCAAGGCCCGAATGTGGTCAGCGGCGGCCGTACAACGAAGTTTGAGCGGCAGTTGATGTAACCGACTGATGTTCTGAATTCATACTCAAGCACGATGCCGCTAACTTGGCGATTGATCGCAGAGCAGCATTTCGGATGGAGGCTTTTCTTCCTCGCGCAGAGATGCAGCGCTGCTATGGCCATAAACGCATAGATTCCACGATAAGCAACTAAAAATCAACGCAACTCGTAATGGGGGGGGCGATACGATCGCGCACAGAGCAGTTTTACAAGGTATGCGTTCTGTGACGTTACTGATCAGCATGGAACTTACTGGCGCGACAGTCCTGCGAACTGACTTTCAGAGAACCGTCAGGCAACAGCTACCAGCGCTCATCTTAGGGCTCCTCCCGGCACTAGCGATGGCCTTTGAAGAATTTCAATCGAGCGGGCTTCGTCATGTCTCTATATGAGATGAAGACGGAGCGTAGCTAACTCCCACAGCATGGGATCGACGTGTCAGCATGGCCGCTGCCCATCGAATTGCGCACCTGCATGTGTTCTTCGGGGGGGTATCTAACCACCTCACCGCGGACGCTACCGTTCACCTTGGCCGAGAGATAGATTTTGCAGTGAACTCCGCCACGAATGGCCCGGAGTGCGCCGACGCCGGCGCCGTTGGATGCTTGCGACGGCGGCGTGAGGATCACAGCATGTTTTCAAAAGGAGAGAATTCAATGCCAGCTAAAGATCTGAACTCGGTCCTCGCCACCGACGCAGGACCCCAAAAATCTGCCGAATGGCAGGCAAGGGTGGATCTCGCGGCCGCCCACCGTCTAGCCGTCATGCATGACATGAGTGAAGGCATCTTCAATCACTTGACCATGGTGGTGCCGGGCAAGTCCGACCGTTTCCTGCTGATCCCGTTCGGCATGCATTGGTCGGAGGCCACCGCCAGTTCGTTCCTGGAGGTGAGCTATGAGGGCAAGATCTTGAGCGGCGAGGGTGACATCGAGCGCAGTTCGGTTTGCATCCACGCGCCCATTCACCGTCTCAATCCCAAGGCGGCCGTGATCTTCCACACTCACATGCCGTATGCCAGCGCGCTCACCCGGCTCCAGGACCAACGCCTTTTGCCGATCGGCCAGACTGAAGTCTGCATGATGAATAAGATCGCCTACGACGACCGCTACCCGGGCTTCGTGCACGAGCCCGAGGAAGGCGAGCGCCTCGCGAAGCTGCTGCGTGACAAGTCCATCCTGTTCATGGCTAACCACGGCGTCCTAGTCACGGGCGAGACAGTCGGTGAGGCCTACGACCGGCTGTACTACCTTGAGCGCGCCTGCCAGGTACAGGTGTACGCGATGTGGACGCAGCGTGAACTGCACATGATCGATCCGGCAGTCGTCAAGCTGACCAACTCGCAACAGAGCGACAGCTACCTGATGAACAACCCCAAGCCGGCGCGAAAGTCCTGCGAGCTCCATTTCGACGCGCTCAAGCGCGTGCTCGAGCGCAAGGAAGGTGCGGACTACAGGAGCTGAGACAAGCGAAGAACGATATGCCAACCGGAGAGTTAAGGACGGTTTCGAGGAGAGCTGTTCGTGTGCTGGCAGGTGTTCGGAACGACCACGTTCACCTGGCCGGGACCGGTATGAATCGAGAGATTCACGGACCGTTTTGCGAGAGGCCGGGGGTGAAAATCCCCGCCCACTCACCCGGTGGTTACGACGTGGATGGTCCGGGATTAGGCGATGGATGGGGCATCATGCCTTGCTTGAGTCGAGGAGTTCCTCGCGCCGACGCTGCGCAAGAGCGGCCTCGTCTTGACAATCTGCGCACCCACAAGATCGACGGCATTCGCGAGGCGATTGAAGTGGTTGGCGGCCGAGCTCTGCTATCTGCTTGCCTACTCACCGGATCTCGACCCGATCCAAATGGGCATTCTCGAAGCTGAAATCCGCGGTACGGAAAGGCACGGCACGCGCCGTCAAGGCGGTGATGAAACTGATCGGCAAGCTCATCAGACATTGTGTCAGACCAGTGCGCCAACTACTTTCGACATGCCGGATACCAGAGCATGACCACATTAAGTGAAAAATGCTTTGGTCTACTAGCAGGCTGTTGAAAAAGGCGCTCGCCTGCGAGCGGCGACCATGATTCATTGGCTCCGACGAGATTCGGAGACGGTGCGTGCGCGGCGACGACAATCGGACGGGCGAGCTGTTCAGCTACGTCGATCTGGAAGCACGAGTGCGGCGTGATCATCCGCTGCGAGCGATCCGGACGATCGTGAACGAGGCGCTGGCGGCGCTGGAACGCGAGCTCGCCGCGCTTTATTCGCCGATTGGGCGGCCGTCGATTCCGCCGGAGAAGCTGCTGCGGGCGATGCTGTTGCAGGTGTTTTATTCGATCCGCTCGGAGCGGCTTCTGATGGAGCGGCTGGAATATGATTTGCTGTTCCGCTGGTTCGTCGGAATCGGCGTCGACGATGCAGCCTGGAACCATTCGGTGTTCTCGAAGAACCGCGACCGGCTGCTGGAAGGCGACATCGCGGCCAAGTTCCTCGCGGCGGTGCTGGCGCAGCCCAGGGTGAAGGGGCTTCTGTCGAGCGATCACTTCTCGGTCGACGGCACGCTGATCGAGGCCTGGGCCTCGATGAAGAGCGTCAAACCGAAGGATGGCTCCGGCGAGCCGCCGGCCCAAGGCGGCGGGCGCAATGCCGAAGCGGACTTCCACGGCCAGAAACGCTCCAACGACACCCATGCTTCGACCACCGATCCGGATGCCAGGCTGTACCGCAAGGGGAAAGGCAAGGAGACGAAGCTGTGCTTCATCGGGCATGGGCTGATGGAGAACCGCAACGGCCTGCTGGTCGACGCCTGCCTGACGCAGGCGAACGGGCATGCCGAACGGGTGGCCGCGATCACGCTTGGCGCCGACAAAGCCTACGATGCAGAAGACTTCGTCAACGAGCTGCGCTCGATGAACGTGACGCCGCATGTTACGCAGAACACCAGCGGCCGCAGCTCTGCGATCGACGGGCGTACGACACGGCACGGCGGTTATGCCGTCAGCCAGCGCATCCGCAAGCGGATCGAGGAGGCATTCGGCTGGATCAAGACGGTCGCCGGGCAAGAGAAGACCAGCTTCCGTGGCCGTGATCGGGTCGGATGGGCCTTTACCTTCGCTGCGGCCGCCTACAATCTGGTGCGGCTGCCCAAGTTGATCGCGGAGGCTGGCTGATGGCCAAGGTGCCCAGCTTCGCCAAGGCCTTTGCCGGCCACTGGCGCATCGTCGAAATGGACAACTGGGACAGCGACTTCGTCGACCTTGTCGAAGAGGCGCATCTCACCTTCGGCGGCAAGTCCGATGGCGAAATCGCCTTTTGGGGCTCTGAAGGGCTTCCTTGACGTGCGCTACGGCAGCCGCGACGGATCGGCCTGCGCCGAGTTCTCGTGGGAGGGGGCACGACGAGAATGATCCGTCCTGTGGTCGCGGATGGGCCATGATCGGCACCGCGGGCAGGCTCGTTGGCCACTTCTACACTCCACAATGGCGACGACTCAGCCTTCGTTTGCGAACGCGGCTGAGTTCTTCAACAGTCCCAAGTTTTGATGGTGCATTCTTGTCGCACGATTCGAAGGATGCGCTATGGGACAGGCTTTACACGGCTGCGCCACCACGACGGAGGCAGTCCGTCGAGCAATACAAAATAGTCAAGAGAGCCTGAGAGCACTCGCCAAGCGCTACGGGATCAACCAGAAGACTGTCGCAAAGTGGAAGCAGCGCTAGACCGTCGCAGATCGTGCGACAGACCTCAGAGCCTGACTGAAAAATGGGTGAGTGATCTCAGTGGGGTGTGATTCCATCGGATTTGCAAAGATTCGAGGGAGAGCACGATGCCCTGGACCAAGATCACTCGGGAGCAATATCGGCGGGACGATCTGCGTTATGCAAGCGATATGACCGATGCGGAGTGGGCGGTGATCAGACGCCTGTTGCCGCGAGCGAACCGGCGCGGCCGGCCGCGTAAGACGGAGCTGCGTCGTGTGATCGAAGCGATCCTCTATATCGTTTCGACCGGCTGCCAGTGGCGGGCGTTGCCGCAGGAGTTCCCGCCCTATTCGACGGTGCAGGGCTATTTTTATAGATGGCGGGATACAGGCCGGTGGCAGAGGATTGTCAGCGTGCTTGTCCGACGGGCGCGAAAAAAGCTTGGACGGACACCGAAGCCGACGGCAGCCGTGATCGACAGTCAAAGTGCGCCAACCACGCAAGCTGGCGGACCGCGCGGCTACGATGCAGGCAAGCGCATCTACGGCCGCAAGCGGCATATCGTGACGGATACCAATGGCCTCCTCCTTGGGGTTCATGTTCATCCGGCCAACGTTCAGGACTGCCATGGCGCCGTACCGCTGCTGAAGAACGTGCGGATGAACTTCCCCCGGCTGCGCCACGTCTTTGCCGACCGGATCTACCGCGGAAATCAACTCCTCGACGCGCTCTCAGACTGCGGTCCATGGACTGTCGAGATCGTCGAGCGGCCTCAAGGCGTCAAAGGCTTCCAGCTTCTGCCGAGGCGGTGGGTGGTTGAACGCACATTCGCTTGGTTCGGCAGATGCCGCCGCCTCGCCAAGGACTTCGAGGCGACGGTGGCAACCGAAGCTGCCTGGCTGCTGATTGCACACATCAGGCTCCTGACCCGCAGACTCGCGGCTGCAGCTAAGGTTGGGTGATTTATGAGTCAGACTCTCAGGATCTATCGGGACCAAGGCTGTCATTGTTGGCTAGCGTCCTTAGGTCACGACATCGTCGTTGGCGAGATGTTCGGCGACATACCCCGCATTAGCTAGCGAGAGCTTTGCAAAAGTTGGAGGCGTGGTGATCGAATCGACGATGGGCCGGCGGGTGTGCCTGGCGGCTCTCGGCGTCAGGCTGGGTGTAGATTCCATGGGGCGGTGAGCGTGGCCTTTCCGATAGGTTTGGGTTTGTACACTCGAACCATCGGAGAAGTCAGATGCAAGCATCGACCACAGGCACGCCCACCGCCAGCCATTGTGGTACAATTTTTGTTGCGATCGAACTCAGTCAGAAGACGTGGCTTGTGACGCTGCACAGCCCGGGCTGGGATCGGATGTCGCGCCACAAGCTGCAAGGAGGCGATCACGCCGAACTGCTGGCTTTGATCGAACGGAGCCGCGCCCGGGTGGCGGAGAAGCTCGGATCGGCGCCGCGTGTGGTGAGCTGCTATGAAGCCGGCTATGACGGCTTTTGGCTGCACCGGCTGCTGGAGGCGGCCGGGATTTTGAACTTCCTGTTCGACCCCGCGAGCATTGCGGTGGAGCAGCGGGCACGGCGAGCAAAGACGGACCGGATCGACGGCGAGCTATTGCTGCGCACCCTGATGGCCTATTTGCGGGGTGAGCCGCGGGTGGTCCGGATCGTGCGGGTGCCGCGCGTGGAAGCGGAGGATGCCCGGCGCGCCAGCCGCGAACGCGACCGGCTGGTCACCGAGCAGACCGCCCACAGCAACCGGATCAAGGCGTTGCTGCGTCTTCGGGGGATGGCGGTCGGCAATCCGCGGCGGCGCGACTGGCTGGCCTGGCGAGCGGCAGCGCGACTGGAAGGGCGAGGCGCTGCCGCCGCATCTTCTGGCCGAGATCAAGCGCGAGCACGCCCGGCTGATGCTGGTGTGTGAGCAACTCGCGGCGCTGGAGCAGACCCAGGCTGCGGACACTTCTCCGGCGGTTCCGACGCCGATGGTCGAGCGACGGGATCAATTGCAGCGGCTCAAGGCGCTCGGCCCGGCGTTCACGGCAACGCTGGTGAACGAGCTGTTCAACAAGGACTTCCGCAACCGCCGCGAGGTCGCCAGCTATTGCGGCTTGACGCCCAGTCCCTGGAAGAGCGGCGGCACCGATCGCGAGCAAGGCATCAGCAAGGCCGGCAATCAGCGCGCCCGCCACAAGGCGATCGAACCTGGCCTGGCTCTGGCTTCGCCACCAGGGCGACAGCGCGCTCAGTCGCTGGTTTCGCACCCGCACCGCCGACGCCGGCAAGCGCGCCAAACGCATCGCCATCGTCGCGCTGGCGCGCAAGCTGATCGTGGCGTTGTGGCGCTACCTCACCACCGGCCTCGTTCCCGAGCAGGCAATGATCAAGGATAAAACCAACCACGTCCACCACGCGCCGCGGCTCCGCCGCGCTCCGTGCGGGATGGATGATGACCGTGCCATCCTAGGGCTTCAACCGCCGTTTCGTAGATGGGTCTCATCCTCGCTAAGCTTCCTCGCCGCAAGCATGCGGAAGGTGGGTACGGATCAAACAATCCGACCGGATATGAGGTGATGCAGTGAACTGCAGCAATCTTCGGAAGCCAATCCCTGTTCGTTGCCCGGTCGTCGCGCTGCGCTACGCATGGCTCCGCGCGCCACCCTCTTGCCGTCAACCCCCAACCCGGACTTCTCGAAGAGGCTTGACTCACAAATCCCCATATGAGGATGGGCCACCGCTTGAGAATCATAGCGGCAAGCGCGAGCTAGATGCTGTTGCATTGCGGGCGAGACCCCGATAGCGAGGGCGGGCGAAGCGATAACTATTCTTCAGTACGCGAATATCGGCTCTATTGGCGCACGGACGCGGGAGATGAGCTTGTTACGGCGAACCATCCATCGATGCGTCTGATGCCAGCGATTGCCTCGCCGCGCGATCCCGTCGTGACTGCCGAGCTTTCTTAGTCTCTCCCGACGAATCTGGGTACGTAGGCTTTATCGTGCCGCGCGGCAAACAGGATGGAAGCGCGTATTGCCGCGTGTAGCGATGTTCCCGATAGACCTGTTGTTGCCTCATCTATGTTGCTCCCTAGTCAGGGAGCGAAGGAAGCCGGTCGCGCGGATGTCGCGCTCGGTCCTCGAGCGAGCGCTTGCAAAGCCAACAGACCGGTGATCGGGCGTCGTCAAGGCCGACAGCCGCCGACGGCAGTGGCGCAACGCGCCAGGCCTTGAGCACAGTCGATCACCGGTCTACTTCACACCGCCGTTCCTTCGTCAAGCAGCGGCGGGCATTCCGGTGATGTGTCGATCACGTCGGTTTGTGCTGCGTTTTTCCGGGATCTAAACAACAGTGCGCTTGCTTGCTCGCTGCGCCACGATTTGAGACGACGTGAAGAGTTGGGAGTACTTTGCTCGGGTAGACCCCGGGGCATTCTGCCTGACGCTTGGAGGAGTGCGCTGCCGGTTCGCCACGGCTCGGCCTCGAACCATTCGCGCAACTGTGGCGCAGCCTTGACGAGCGGATCAGGGCGTCGTCGCTCACGCTTCGGCTTCGCAATTGGCCTGTCGGTCGGGCGTCCCGCTCCTTCTTTCCATGCTATTCGCAAGCTCGACAAGAACTGTTCAATCGACGGCGCCGCAGTTGGATGGCTACTAGGCGGCGTCGGTGAGACTGGCCAACTGCGCGGCTTGGATATCGCGCAGTAAAGCGCACCGGATCCGGGCCGGCGAGGTGGGCACAGACGGCATCAGGTGTTCTTGCTTCGGCAACCAGCCGCTGATGCGGGGTCGCGGGGGACTGTACGTTTGTGAACCCGCGCTCCGTCGCGCTCCTTTCGTATCAATTTAAACGACGGCTGGAAACAGTTCACGAACAAGTGGGCCGAACGGTAAAGCCGAGCCAGCACAGCAGCCGCTTCGAGCCCCTCGAATCGACGGTGGCCGACCATTCGTCGGATCACCGCGCCGTTCTTCTGCTCGACAAAGGCCTGGTCGTTCTTGTGATCGGGGCGACAGCGCGTGAAGACGATACCAGCCTGTTCGCAATACACCTTCAAGGTCTTCATGAACACAGAGTCGTTGTCGGTGTCCAGAGCCAGGAACGCGCCATTTACGAAGTTCGGTCAGAACCGTGCTCAACAACCTCTGTTCGCGCACCACAAGTGGCGCGCATTCCGTCCAGCCGGTGGCGATGTCCGTGAGAACGAGCGTCTGGACGCGGCGCCACGATCCATTGATGGCGGTGCAGGCGGGGAAGCTTGAGGGGCGGCGCGCGGACTGCGCCGCAGTAGCCGGCAAGTCGACGTTGCACCGGCTGGAATTGTCGAAGCCGGAACCATCGCGCTATCACAAGATCAGCTATGATGCGGCGGCGGTAGACCGGCTATTCGTCGATCTGTTTCTCGATGTGCATCGGACGCGCCCCGCCAGGTCACCCTCGACCTCGAATGCCACCGATGATCCGTTGCATTGTGAGCAGGAAGGGCGCTTCTTTCATGGCTACTACAAGTCTTATTGTTACCTGCCGCTGTATATTTTTTGCGGGCGGCGCCTTCTTTGCGCCAAGCTGCGCCGGTCCAATATCGACGCTAGCGCGGGCTCGGTTGAAGAGGGTGTTTGCGCAGATCCGCGGGCTTGCCCAAGGTACGCATTCTGCTGCGGGCGGATTCGGGGTTCATGGTGCGAACAGAACGATGTCACTCGACTTGGCCAAGAATAGCAGGCGGATTGCCGAGATCGTGGCCGAGCTCGCCCGAGGCCGCCGAGGAAAACCGCCAGAGCGGTAGGCCAGCCCAGCGCTTCAAGGACTTCCAATACAGAACGCGCAAGAGCTGGAGCCGGCATCGTCGCGTCGTCGGCAAGGCCGAGTGGATGATCCCGTCCGTCGCCGAGAGTGATAGCGCGACAAAGCCCCGGTGCAAGAAGAAATCTATCAGGTCGGCGATCGACCTGGCCATGTTGGAAGCCCGGGCCAATCGGCACTTCGTCGTCACCTCGCTTGCAGGCCGACCAGCATCAGGCCCGCGCGCTCTACGAGAAGCTCTATTGCGCCCGCGGCGAGATGGAAAATCGCATCAAGGAATGTCAGCTCGATCTGTTCGCCAGGACCTCCACCCGCACCATGCGCGCCAACCAGTTGCGGCTTTGGCTGTCCTCAATGGCCTATGTCCTGATCAGCGCGCTGCGCCGCACCGCCCTTGCCACGACCCGCTTCGCCGACGCCACATGCGGCACCATCCGCCTAAAGCTGTTCAAAATCGGCGCCTATGTCCGCATCGCCGTCCGCCGGATCAAGTTCTCGATGGCATCGGCGTTTCCCTATACCGACGTCTTTCGCTCCGCATGGGCCGCGCTCGACGGTGCGGCTCTCTGAACCCTCGGCCCACAGGAGAGTCTTATGATCCCCGAACAACCCGGCCAACCCGCCGCAGCGGGCGAGAAGTTATGCCCCGGCGCCAGTTGTGGTATCGCCGACGTCAACTTGCCGCAGCACTCGATCAAATGGCGTGAGAAATCCGGGCTAAGGTGCTTCCAGCGGGCTAGGTTGCTTCCAGGCCTGCCGTCGACATCTGGAGGCGGCGGAATGCTTGGCAGAGGAACGGATCAGCGTCAATCAGCATGGCGCGCTTTAGGACAAATCCGGACTTCGCGATGCGCGGTGATGAACGCAAATGCCCGTTCTGCCGATCCGCTACTGCTCGCGGAAGTGCCACAATGTCGATGATCCGGTACCGGATCGCTGAGGGAGAAGCCCTGGAAAGCCTGAACGACAGTCGGTCAACTAAGGCCTCTAGAGTCTGACAGTCCATTCCATTGCTGCAGCAACAGCGCCATGAACAGCGCCAGCGAGGGGTAGCGGGAGCTCCCATCGAGCCGCTACGCAAGTCGCTCAGCAGACTATCCACGGCACCCCAGTCGACCAGTCCGACAACCTGCTGCAGCGCGGCGATGGCACGCCCTGCGTCACTCACCAAGCCATCAGTAAAGCGCCGATCTGTCGCTCCGCCATGATCCTCTCTCGCGAATTTCCGGAAAAGAGGATCATTTCGTCACTTGTGCAAAGCCCCCGACTAGCGTGACATTGGCACGGTGTTCCAAAATTACGCGCTCTTTGCGCATATAACCTCACCTTCCCAGCGCGCTAGGCAAGACCGAGATCGAGGCCAGAATCAAGCGGGCGGTCCGGCTTGGCGCCTATGGTAAGCGCCAGCAGCGCGTCGGGTGCAGCAGCTCGCCGAGCTGTACGAGCGGCCGCAGAATGCCTAGGTTGCGCAGTCCATCGGCGAGAACGACCAGCTCCATCGCAAGGTCTTGGCGATGAATGACGCAAGCTGCAGGATGGAAATTGCGGGCAACGTGCAGGCGCTGGCGATCAATGTGGAGGCGGTCGGCCAGCCAATCAAAATCGGTGTAGGACATCGCCCATTCTGCAGAATTCCTGCAATCATGAATTGGTATTCGCAGCCTTTAGCCTTCGAAGCTCCATTAGATTGTACTAGACGCGTGACACAGATCGGATGAATATGAGTTCGGTTCCGTCGAGAAGCTCGCAGCTTTCGGAAATGTCGGTGGCGGAGGAGCCGGCCGGCAGGTGGGCAGCAGTTTTGACTATCGCGGACTTGGCGCCCGGTGATATGGCCGCGGTCGCTGTGGGCGATCTGCGGATCGCAATCTACAACATCGAAGGCCAGTTCTTCGCCACAGAAAACGTCTGTACGCATGCGTTTGCGATCTTAACCGATGGATGGTTAGAGGGAAACATTATTGAATGTCCCTTACATGCGGGCCAGTTCGACGTGAGGACGGGGTGCGCTCTCGGCGATCCTGTTACCTGCAATCTAAGGGCTTTCAAAACTCGCGTCCGAGGTGACCGGCTCGAGATCTTTGTTCCGTAAACCTATCAAGTACGAAACCGTTCAATACGAGCGCTGGTGGCCAAATGGAATCGGAATGCATCGATTATATCGCGACTTTTTCAGACGGGCAGGATGTGCCGGATGTGGGTTGCATAGACTGCGACATTCACCCTACGGTACCGAACCTGAGCTCGCTCCTTCCGTACATGGACGAGCATTGGAAGAGGCAGGTCGTCGAGCGCGGAATGGACAGCACTAACCTAGACAGCTGCAGCTTTCCTCCCAGCGTTCCAGCATTATGCAGGCCAGACTGGCGCCCCCCAGATAGACGGGCGGGCTCACGGCCCGAAGACCTGATCAAGCATGGAGTTGCACCATTTGAGACGCGAGCGGCAATATTGAATCCGCTGTATGGAGTTCAAGCCATCCACGATGAAGGAATGGCAGTTGCATTTGCCAGAGCTCTAAATGAGTGGATTGCAAAAGAGTGGCTGCTGTATGACAAGCGTCTGCATGCTTCCATTGTCGTTACGCCTCAGAATCCTAGCGCGGCCGCTCAAGAGATCGAAAGGCTTGCTCCGAATGGTCGTTTTGTCCAAGTTCTAATGCTTGCCGCTACGGAATTGCCCCTTGGAAAACAATTCTATTGGCCAATCTATGAGGCGGCACACAAGCATAAATTGCCGATCGGGATTCATTGCGGTAGCAACTATAGACACGCGCCATCGTCTCTTGGGTGGCAATCATATTTCGTTGCCGAATACGTCGATCATCCCAATATTTTTCAATCACAAATACTGAGCATCATTGCTCACGGCGTATTTACGAAATTTCCGGAGCTGCGCTTCGTCTGTTCTGAAGCGGGCTTTCTCTGGCTCCCGAATTTCATGTGGCGCGCTCAGAAATATTGGCGGGGGCTCCGCTTTGAGACGCCATGGGTCGACAAGTCGCCGGCCGATATTATTCGCGATAATTTTCGTTTTACGCTCCAGCCGACCGATGCGCCACTAGCGCTCGGTGTCTTGGAACGAGTATTCGACCAATTCCACTCTGATGAGATGATTCTCTTTTCCACCGATTACCCACACTATCACTTCGATGGTATCCGAGCGTTGCCGGGAGGCATCTCGGCCAGCTTGGCTCAGAAAATCTGCGTCGACAATCCCTTGAAGACCTATCCTCGTCTGCGGGAGCTCCAGCGATGAATAAGCCACTCGAGCGGGGCGCATTCCAATCCACCAGAAAGACCCGGCAAAAGATTATCGATTGCGATATCCACCCGCGGTTACGGTCACACAAGGATTTGCACCCTTACCTGAGCCAGCAATGGAAAACGCATCTCGATAATTTCGGAATGCGTTATCGCCAACCTTGGGTTGACGCACCTAGATACCCGAAAGCGACGCCAGCCTTTTCCATGCGAGACGCTTGGCCGCCGGATGGCGGCGTACCGGGATCTTCACTGTCGTTCATGCAAGAGCAGTATCTGGATCCCTGCGGGGTCGAATATGGCATCCTGTTTCTGTTGCATCCATGGGGAATGAAGGACACGAACATGGATTTCGGAACGGCGCTGTGCAGTGCCGCCAACGACTGGCAACACAATGAATGGACGCGAAAGGATCGACGGCTAAAGGGGAGCTTGCTTGTTAATGGCGAGGATCCCCAAGGTTCAGTTGCGGAGCTTGAGCGTTGGGCTGGCAACAGCGACTTCGTTCAGCTCTCCCTCTCCAGTGGCGTCACAGAGCCACTCGGCCGCAGACGCTACTGGCCGATCTACGAAGCGGCTGTGCGACTTGGTTTGCCCTTGGGATTTCACAATAGTGGAGACGCGGCCGGCGGAGCGGGATGGCCTTCCTTCTATCAAGAATTTCAGCACTGGACTACCTTCGAACTCCGCGAGCTTCTAACCAGCTTCGTATTCGAGGGCGTTTTTGAGCGCTTTCCAACACTGAAAGTGGTGCTCGTTGAAGGTGGATTCGCGTGGATCAACGCTTGGTGTTGGCGCGCGGATCGTCAATGGATCCGCATGCGAGATGAAGTACCACATCTTAAGATGCTCCCCTCAGAATACGTGAAGCGGGCCGTCTACCTGACAACTCAGCCCATGGACGAGCCCGAGAGGGTGAATGATATCCATGACGTGATATCCTGGTTTGGTGAGGATCGGTTTCTGTTCGCGTCGGATTATCCACACTGGGATTGGGACGATCCTAGTCAAGCTTTCAAGTGCGCCCTCTCAGAAGCAGAGCGTCACCGAATCTACTTTGCAAATGCAGCCAAGGTGTACGGGCTGGAGCCGCGTGATGGCTAAGCATGTCGTCGCGGTCGTAACAGATATTCCGAGCGGTGGCCGGTTCGCGACAACTGTGCGGGGCCGCCCGATTGTTGTTTTCAATTTAGATGGGCAGTTTTTCGCACTGCTTGACCGATGTCCTCACTCGGGAGCGCGCCTAAGTCATGGATTACTTACAGGCTTGCTTCAATCGGACGCGCCAAACTGCTTTAAATATTCGCGCCTTGGCGAAATCATCAAATGTCCATGGCATGGTTGGGAGTTTGATATTCGCTCAGGTCAATCATATTGCAGCCCGGAGTCAGTGAAGACAAAGGCCTTCGAAGTCAAAGTTCAATCTGGCTCTGAGCTTAGCAAAGGGCCCTTTGTTGCAGAGACTTTTAGCGTTTCGGTTGAGAACAATTACGTTGTTGTAGCAATGTGATTGCGATTGGGGCAATCTGGCGATGCCCGTTGCATGCCTCGACGGTCCGGCAGACGATCGTTCAAACCCGCATCGTGCGCCAATAATCAGGAACAACTGGTTTTCGTGTCCTGGAAGGCGCGAGGCGATCCTGCGGGACATCAGGGCAATCTAATGCGGCGAGAACGCCGATATCGCGCTCACACGCCTTGAGAAATTCGACGCCGCATGGAGCAAGCGCTGTCCGGAGATCGGAGTGGTTTGGCAGCTTGGGATTGCGTGGCGGCGTTGACCTTGCCCACACTTCCAGTCCTGAGTTCTCGCCGGTCGTTTGGATTTGCCCGGTTGTGCGGGTGTGGGAGCGGCGGGAACCGGTGCGGAGCCTTCGGCATAGCGCAGCGCCAGATCCCGGCGTGGGTGCCAGGCTCTCCCCGGGGCACGACTTGGCAAAGCGTTATTGCGCCAGCTCGCTGATCCGCTGAGGCGTATTGGCCGCGATCAGAATGGAGCCTGCCGATTGTGCGGGCGATACCGAGACGACATAGCGTTCTCCATATGGTGGATATATGGACGCCGGCATATTACCAAGCCGCTCACGTTGGCGCAGATAGGAGCATTTTCCACATGATGTGGATCATCTGGTGTATCCAGCATGCCTAAAGTAGTTGGCACACATCTGCGGCGCAAACGACTTGACGAGTTTGCCGATGAGTTTGAGCAGGGCTTGGACCGTGCGGGTGGCGCCTTTGCGCAGCGCAGCTTTCAACCGGGAGAAGGCCTGTTCGATTGGATTGAGGTCGGGCGAGTAGGCCGGCAGATAACGCACGCGGGCGCCGACAGCCTCGATCGCCTCGCGGACACCGGCGATCTTGTGAGTGCGCAAGTTGTCCATGAAGACGATGTCGCCCTTGCGCAAGGTCGGCGCCAGGACTTGCTCGACATAAGCCAGGAACGAGGGCCCATCCATTGCACCGTCGATGACATAGGGCGCCGTGAGGCCATCGATGCGCAGCGCGGCGACAAGCGTCAGCGTCTTCCAGTGACCATGGGGCACGCCAGAGACGAGGCGCTCACCGCGAGGAGAGCGCCCATAGTGCCGGACCATCTTCGTCGTGACCGCAGTCTCGTCGATAAAGATGAGGCGCGGTGCACGCAGCTTGGGCTGCTCGGCTTTCAGCGCGGCACGCTCGGCAGCGACGTCAGGTCGATCCTGCTCGGCGGCGTGCAGTGTTTTTTTTTGAAGGTGATGCTGTGACGGTCGAAGAAACGCCAGATCGAACCGATGCCGGCCTTTTGCTTTCTCTGAGAGCGCAGACGCGCGCGGATCTCCTCGAGCGTCAGGTCCGGCTCCGCGGCGATCAGCTCGATCAGCCACTGCTTGTGCTGCTCCAACGGCGAGCGGCTGTGCCCGGTGCCGGGCTTGGCCTCAACGTTTCCGGTCTTCCTCCAACGATCCATCCATCGGATCGTAGTCGAAGCGCCGAGATTGAGAATGCGCGCAGCCTCACGTGCGCTTTCGCCGGACTCAACAAGCTCAACCGCACGCACCCTGAGGTCCTTGGAGTATCCCTTCGCCATCGCATGCCCCGCATGTTGTCGCGGGCAACACCGAATCTGATTTGCGTGCCCGTGGGAATCCCCTTTGACTGTTCCGATTCACCTCAACTGGAAACCGCTCTAGTCGCGCAGGGATGCGCACTCCGGCATCAGGTCGGAAGCTGCCGCGCGACAGGCAATAGGAATGAAGCTGGCGCAACGACGCGCATAGCTGACATCGGTCTTACGCCAAGGCACTTTCTTCGCGTTCACATCGTTCCATCCGACGCCTCCCGGCTCTTGAAACCTACCCAGCTGTCAATCAATTCGGACGAGGTTCAGGGCTCGGCACTACGCGCGCTCTGATTCCTCACGGCATCACGCTCCAACAATGAGGTTGCGCTCCGCGTCACTGCACAGGGGATTGACTGACTTTCACCTCGTACACACCAGCCTCAAGGAGACACGGTATGGTTCCGGGCTTCGTATAAAGGGTTAAATGATTATTTATACTCCCGTTCCGTCCACCACGGAAAAAAATCCGGCATGTCGACGGACACTTTGTTCTTGAACACCGCAGGCCGTTTCTCCAGGAACGCCATCACGCCCTCCTTGGCGTCGACGGAACGTCCGCGCGTATAAAAGCTGCGGCTGTCTATCTTGTGGGCTTCCATGGGATCGTCAGCGCCGAGCATGCGCCACATCATCTGCCGGATCAGCGCATTCGACACCGGGGCCGCCTTCTCGACGATATCGCGCGCCAGAGTGCGAGCCGTCGGCAACAATTGATTAGGCGGTACGACTTTGCTGACTAGCCTTCCCGCAAGCGCCTCTAGCGCCGGAAAGATGCGGCCCGTGTAGCACCACTCGAGTGCTTGCGCGATCCCTACGATGCGGGGCAAGAACCAGCTTGAGGCTTCCTCCGGCACAATGCCACGCTGAGAGAATACAAAACCGAAGAGCGCGGCTTCAGACGCAATGCGGATGTCCATCGCGAGTTGCATGGTCACTCCCATGCCGACAGCCGGCCCGTTCACGGCGGCGATAATGGGCTTTAGGCATTTGAATATCCGCAATGTGAGGTGACCGCCGCTCTCGCTGACGCTCAGATCGCTGTAATCCACCCTGCCATTGGGCAGTCGTTTCACCTGGCCGATCTTCGCGTCGGTATCAAAAGTATCGGCTCCCCGCGAAAGATCGGCGCCGGCGCAAAATGCGCGGCCTTCGCCAGTTACGATGATGGCGCGGACGTCGTCATCCTTATCGGCGCGACCGAAGGCGTCGATCAATTCGCGTTCCATGAGGACAGTACAAGCATTGAGCTTTTCCGGCCGGTTCAAGGTGATGGTGAGGATCTGCTCGGCAACCTCATATTTAATGGTCTCGTAGGCCATGGTATTTCCTTCCTTGGGATCAGATCACGCGCTCATTGTCAGTTTCGGTGCTTCGACTAAACATTCCAGAATTATTTAGCGTCTCATGATTGACCGCGGGTACACGCATCCCACCCGATCAATGGTCGCTGATTCGACAATCAATCTTTCTCAAGTGCTTTGCGTGTCGGAGTTTTAGGATTCCTGTCATTTGGCAAATCAAACCCCAGCGCCCATCGATGCTAGAGACTCAGTAGTTACTGCTTTGTTCTGATGGTCAGCCAGCACCGGAAGTCACTGACGCTTCAACTGCCCTCCGCTAACCTGTAGAGCCGGAACGCTCGACTGAACCGGAAACGTGAGACCGAATAGATGTTTGTTTCGAAGGCTTCGGAGACTGCATTTTACGTGGCCTGCTAATCAAGTCCGCCCGTGGTTGTCTCCTTGCAAGCGTTGACGAATGCTTCTCCAGCGCGCAAGCTGTGCAGAAGCGAACGGAATGGGCGTGTGTTCCAGAACGGCTGCAGCACTTACCTAAAAGCAGTGAACAATGAACCTGCCAGTGCTGGTAGTATTCTCTCAAGTCAGAGCTACGCGCATGCCAGTAGGCGCGTCATCCATCTCGGAAAATTGAGCGCTTTTCCAGTACTGCGCAGACCGGCTGAGTTTGAGTAGGTCCGGCCTATCAATTGCAGCTCATTCGCCAAAGCGTTCGCGGTCGCACATTGACTTCAGGGTAAGCGGCAAAGAGACCCTGTTAGGCGGAGTGGGCGAGCAATCGGCTACCGGCTGCAGAGTTTGCGAGCCGATTTGAGCTTCTATATCTGCGTCTAATCCTGGACTAGGATGCGGACTCGTTGAGGCGCAGCCATAGCCCGACGCGAGTTGAACGAAGGCAAGGTAGTTGGCGGCGAGCCTGTCGTAGCGCTTTGCCAACCGGGTGTGGAAGAACGCGTGGTCTTACCGTACATTGTTTTGATCCTGTTGCCGATCCAGAAGGCGAGCGTGGAGCGGTTCAGCGCTATTCCGTGCGTCGGCAGGCATCTGCGCCTGGCGGTAGAGAGGCAAATGCCAATGATACTTGGCGTCGATCACATGCGCGACCAGTCGCTCGGTGGGCAATCCTCCTCTGATCAATCGCTCGGGAGCGGCGTACTGGAGGACGACGCCGTGACAGAGCGGCAGGCCAGTTTGGGTCGGCGGATGACGATGGCGCGATACTGCGCCGGTACGACGTCCAACCTCTGGCTCTCATCGTGACCAATCTCAAAAAGTCGCCTGCGCAGGACGGGCAGCAAATTGCAGTTGGCATCAGTGTTTCAACGATGCGTGGCAAATGCTCCGGCAACTGTCCGCGATTGGCGCTGCGCTCGGCAGCTCTCTTCTCGCATTTTTTGGGATTGGCACGATCGTCGGCTGCATCAAGAGCCGCGACGGCCTGATCGATATCCTCCAGAACAAGCTGTAGCTGATCAGCGTCAAGCTTTTCCAAGGATCGACCGAACTGCGCTCAAGCTTGAGCACCGCTCGAGCCTGGCGCAGCGATCCAGAAGAGCCGCGGTAAAGACACGCAACTCGGCTGGATCGCTCGGCAGCTCATCAGGCAAATTACTCATTAGCACGAGTCTGCCATGCTTCGCGCCTCGATGCAGCGAAGATTTGTATCTTTACGCAAGCGCTTTCGGCTGCAGGATTCGGTGCGCGTGCATCCGCGTCCAATCCATGCCGGCCAGAAGCAAGGACAGCTGCGCGGCATTCATCCACATTACGCCAGCCACGATGGGAGGCCATTTGAAGCCGCAACCATCGACCCGCTTCCAATACATCACAAGGCCGCTGCCATCCCATAGGACAATCTTCACCCGGTCGGCGCGCTTCGCACGGAACACCACCGCCACGCCCTTGATCGGGTCATGGCCCAGCGTCTCCTTCGCCAAAAGCGCCAAGCCCTCCGCTCCTTTTCTGAAGTCCCCAGGCTGCGTTCGCCACGCGAGCGGCATCAGCATGAACGGTCCGTCGAAGCGCCAAGAATACATCACTCAACACAGCAAGGCCAGGCGTATCCCGCATCTCAGGCGTATCCCGCATCTCCACTCGTGCCCCCTGGAGCTCAACCGTCACAACGGCTGCTTCCGGCGACCCGGCGTGCTCTGCGGCCGCCGGTAGCGCCGATTCCGACACAACCGGCACGAACGACAGCGTGTCCGCCGAAGCCGGCAGCATCAACTGGCCCAAACGCGCCCGGCGCCGCCAGTCGTGCACCTGCTGAGGCCGGCACCCATGGTCGACGGGCGACATATGTGACAATCGCCCCCGGCAAGGCTTTCGGCGGCAATCTGTGCCTTTAGATCGTCCGGCCAGCGCTTTCGACCTGAGCCTGCGTACACTTCGATACGCGGTGACAACGGTCAACAACGTCGGAATCATTACCTTCAGCCGCTTGCCGCAGATCCGATCCGAGGCCTTCCACAGCGCCACCAACGCATCCCTGATTGTGGCACCATAGGTCGGCCTTCGCTGCCGCCGGGCCTCGGCGAAATTGCGACATGACTGGCAAGCGCCCGAACCGCGTGCTTGCGATGCCAGCCGGTCACCGCGCAAAGCTCGTCGAGAATGCGCCCCTTATCTGCGCGCCCTGCTGATCGATAGCGCGCTGCCACCGCCGCCGTGAGCTCGTGCCGTGCACCCATGCTGATCTGTCCTGCCATTGGCGAAACCTATCCGATTCGGTATCGTCGCCCCAATCCTGACGGTCAGTTCTCCGATAACATTCTTGATGAGGCGATGCGATCAGAGAGCTTGCCATGAAGAAGGACGCGTGGACCAATATCCCGCCGAAAAGCAATCGCAGCGATCTGCTTCAGCCCCTATCTCTACCGTGCTCGCGACTAGGAACGCCGGCGGGTCGGGTTTATTCGGCGGTGCGCCGTGAAGGGCCGATCCGGACGTTCAATGACTGGCACGATCCGCCGCCGGGGTTTTGCGAGGTCGACGTGGTGGCCCATGGCGGCACATCTGTAGCTGGCTCGTTCATTCAGACCGTGACGATGGTCGACGTCGCGACTGGTTGGACCGAGTGCATGCCGTTGGTGTGACGCAGCGAGGGCGGAGCGCGCACAGAGCCTGTTTCCCTGGCTCATTCGCGGCGCCGACAATGACAGCGCGTTCATGAACGACGTGGTAAGTGCCCTGGTGTCGCGCGCAAAGATCGAGGTGACACGCTCGCGCGCCTACAATGAAGATGATCAGGCTTTCGTCGAGCAGAAGAACGGCGCGGTCGTTCGACGACTCGTGGGTTACGGTCGCTTCGGTGGTGTCGAGACGACGCGCGTGCTTGAACGTTTGTATGCTGCATCTCGGCTGCACACCAACTTCTTCCAACCGTCCTTCAAGCTGAAGGACAAGCGACGCGAGGGCGCGAAGGTGATCAAGCGCTATCATGTTCCAGCCACGCCCTATAAACGAGCACTGGCGCATCCGAGGCTGAGCAAGGTCATCAAACGGCGTCTTCGAGAGCTTTATCGCACGCTCGATCCCGTGGCTCTGCTGGCCGAGATGAGAGACGCCTAGGCTGAGCTCGGCACGCGCGTCGACGCCCGATCGGGCAGGCTCGCGGCAGCAACAAGCCCACCGGCGCCGACAACGACCGCAGCAGCGTTCGCGAAGGGGTTCGGCAATGACGTGCATCTAGGGGAGCAGCGCATCATCCATCGGCGCATGCGCAAGCCATACAAAAGCGCATGAGAATGCCATCAATGCTCGATCCGCACCTCACCAATATCGAGCGCTGGCTGGCGGCCGAGCCTCGTCTGACCGCGCTGGCAATTCTCTGTCGCCTCGCTGAACAATGCCCCGAACAGTTCGGCCCGGCGCAGCACACCATCGTGCAGCGCTTGTTGCGATCCCTCAGACGCAAAGCAACCGAGACGATCGTCCCGCGCACGGCTGAGGGTGCGGCAACGGCCGGTGATTCCGGGACTGGAGCCGCCGCTGGTGTGATGGGCACTCCGCCACGTCCCCAGTCCCTCCGATCCTGCGAGCAATGATGCAACCTCGGACCGGCCGACAGTCGGGGCTACATCCGTCAAGCGAAAGTTGGGGGCCAATTTGAACGCCGGTTGACAGGCAGGGCGCGGTGGGGAATCCTCGTGTTATCAGCCGGCATTGCCGAGGCTCGCTCCCTAGACCGAGGCCAGCCCCAAGAGGAAACCACGGTCATGCGGTAGCCAACCCGCGCATGAGAGGTTGATCAACCGTCATCTTTGGTCTTACCTACTACCGTGGACACCTTCAAAGTCCAGCGCTCGTAATTAATCCAGCCCAGGTGCCGAGTATTGTGGTGCATCTGGCGCCGCTCGCCACCTATGAATGCCTTATCGGTGCCGCCGAGTTCAAAGATTGCGCATGAGCATGGCCGCCTCGAACTGAGGCTGCCCGCAATCAGCATTTCGCCGACAGTCCGATAAGGAAGATTGGCGGGCGCTTCCTCGCTATTAGCACGAACTCGCTGAACAGGGACGCCAGTCGGAAAACCTCGACGGCTTCAAGCTCGAGGCCGTGCCGATGATGTCCAAGGCGCGGGGGACCGCGCTCGCCGGCGGCGACGGCTTGTCGGATAAGGGAACAATCTGATGTTTGGCCGGACCGGCGTCCGGATGAGTCATTTGGCAGCAGCCCTCAGGGCTGGCCCTGGTCGAGGACGGATAGTGCGTCGTTCGTGAAGAACTGGCGCCGGCGCCCGGCTTAAGCGGTGTTTCGAGCCGGGACGGTCTCGAAGAAGGCTCGGATGATGACACGCAAGAGCTCTGCGAGCCATCGCAGCAGCAGGCCGAAGTTATAGCCGGCAGCGGCGAGAACAGCGTTGATGCGGTCGCCGAGGCGTCCCTTGAGATAATTTCTGTCCATGCGGTGCTCGGCCTTGACGTGGCCGATGACGGGCTCGACAGCCGCGCGACGCTTCATCTCGCGACGGATGGAAGCTGTGACGCGGCGGACCTGACCCGAGATCCAGACCCTGAACCGATGCGGGTGGTTGTGACCGCGATATCCTTTGTCGACGTGGATACCGCGAGCCTCCACCCCGGTGAGCTTCTCCATGTCGGCGATTACGGGACCGAGCGTGTGCCCATCGAAGGGATTGCCATGCAGCGCCTTGGCATGGAGCACGAACTGGCCGCCCTTCGGAGACGTCACAGGGGTGGCGATGCTGACCTTGCAGCCGAACTCGTAGGGCGCGCGGGCTTTACCCTTGCCGATGCACTCAATCTCCGGAGCATGTAACGCATAGACCTTCGGACCGCGCTGATGCTGATCCTGGCTGCGCACCTGCTGCGCTAAACCGAGCAAGGCCGAAGCGAGCTTCCAGCACCGTATCGCCATCAATCTTGCGGCGGATGTCGCGGATGATCCGGCCAAGCCGTGTCCGCAGGAACTTGAGCTGCCGCCGGGCGCGTTTGAACTGGTGGGCGTGGGTATAGCGGCCGGTCATGATGGCGGCGCGCTTGGCCAGGCGCAGATAGCTCTGGCGTAGCGGCACACGGTTGCGCTTGGCGAGCCCGACCAGCTTGATGATTGCTCGATGCAGGAGCCGCGCGTCGGTCGGATGCGCAACCGCCTTGGGCTGCACCGTGGTATCGACCACCACGCGCTTCAGGTCCTTCGGGCCGAGGGCGCCTGTCTTGTGCGCCACCGACAGACTTTCCTGGATTAGCGCAACGAACTGCTCCTCGCCGAGCCGCTGCCGCCAGCGCGTCATCGACGATCGATCGAACGGCAGACGGTGGCGGAAGCTCAGCTCGCCGCAGAAGTATTGGTAATAGGGCTTCTCGATCCAGCGAGCGCACAGCACCTCATCTGACAGGTTGTGCATGTGCTTCAAAATGAACAGGCCGGCGACTAGCCGCGTCGGCAAGCCCGGCTGTCCCGACCCTGCTTGGCACACCGAACTGAAGCGCTCATTCAGGATGTTCCAGTCGATCAGCGCTGCCAACCGCACCAGCGGATGACCCATGTCGATGATCTGATCAAGCGCCGGAAGCAACAGGTCTTTCTGGCGATCATCCCGCGGCTTGCTCATCGCATTCCCCAATGTCGACGACGCTGTCAGGGAATCACGAATCACCCAAAAGCAAAACCTAAAACGCAAGAAAGCGAGGTCCAATACCCCGCTTTCCTGCAAAATCGAATACTACATCAAGACCAATTCTGCTTATTTCTCAAGTCAATCCGCATTCTTCACGGACGACTAGGTGGTGTGGACATTTATCGCATCCATAAGACGATGGCTGCGAGAGTAACGACGGCCAGGTAATTTCGGGCGGTCTTTTCGAAGCGGGTTGCGACGCGGCGGAACTGCTTGAGTTTTGAGAAGCAGCATTCGACGAGATGACGCTGGGCATAGAGATGCTTGTCCAGCGGATATTTGAGCGCACGTGACGGGTTGTTGGGGATGACGGCGAGCGCGCCTTTGGCAGCGATCGCCTGGCGCAAGTGATCGGCGTCATAAGCCGTATCCGCCATGACGACCTGGGCAGGTAATCCCTCGATCAATTCGGCGGCTTGCGGTACGTCGCTCTTCTGACCTGCGGTGAGCTTGAACCGTACGGGACATCCCAGGCCGCGAACGGCCATATGTATCTTGGTGCTCAGGCCACCGCGCGAGCGACCGATCGCCTGATCTTCAGACCCCCTTTTTTCGCCCCAGCGGCGTGCTGGTGCGCCCGGACGATGGTGGAGTCGACGATCAGATACTCGAAGTCCGGATCACCGGACATCGCTTCGAATATGCGCCACCAGACCCCCTTGATGCTCCATCGACTGAAGCGCCGAAACACGCTGTTCCAGTCTCCAAACACCTCCGGAAGATCACGCCAGGGAGAGCCAGTGCGCACGATCCAAAGTACGCCCTCCACAAACATCCGGTTGTCCCGTCCGGTCGAACCCTTCTGGTCAGGCCGGCCGATGATCAGCGGCGCCATCCGCTCCCATGTCGCGTCGCTCAATACCAAGCGGTCCATCACACCCAAGGCGGCCTCCCCAAAAGCAGCCTTGAATCTGATTTGCGCCTAAAAGGGAATCCTTAGAGTCCACACCACCTAGTGCGTCCTTTTCACCCGGACCCGCGACCTTGTTCAGTCGAGTCGTGCGTCTACGAGGACGCCAGCGGATAGCGGCGCGTGTGAAATCACCGTTCGCTCGGACCTGCCGATCGAGGATAAGATCGCAGCTCAGGATTCGGTTCCGTTCTGCAATAGCGCTCGTGGATCACCTCGTTGATCTTGCCAAGGAGCAATATCTTGCCAAGGAGCAACACTTCGTGCTTGCGCGCCGAGCAGTCCCACGACCCAGCTATCGCAAAAGCGCTTCTGCATAGCCAATACAACATTCCTCCCCAGAGTGGGTAGTTGTCTCGATCCTTACAATCATTAATTTGCCGTAGGCTATAATCAGCGCATCAGGGCAGGAGACAGGGTAAAGAAAGGGCACTTAATCCATTGCACGTCTCCTACGTTCTTCGACTATATGATGAACGGCGCCGCCGAAAACGAAATCATCAAGCTCTCGAACACGAAGTCTCGATCATGCTGGCCTGACCGAAAATGTGTGCACCGCATCGTCCTACGTGGGCACCCGCCGTCCGCCACCGTGCGATTGAGAGACCCGTTCCGACGATCGATCTCCCCGTGATGATGGCGCGCTTGCTCAACGGTCGACTCCGTCACACGCATGCTGGACCGGCAGGCCAAGGTCTCGGAAATCGCCGCCGGGGCGTCGCCGGCTCCAGTTCGGCAGCGCTTCCTGGGGCCTATCCTGGCTACGATTGGCGCAGCGCGATCTCTCGGGCGGCAAGCGACGGACGCCACAAAACGTGCCCGGGAAACGGGGCTCGAGTCTCGGGAGATCTCAGAACGGACACTTGCAAGCCGCCGCCACGCAGGCTGGTTCGGTCAGCTCAGATTCTGTCTTTTACCTTCGATGCGCATCATCCAAAGATCCAGCGGCTTTGGTGTGGAAGCTTCTAATCCTTCCCGAGGAGCAGAACTTCACAACGGGGGTGTGCAACTTAAAGTAGCTGATTCCGCCGAACCTAATGTAACTTGGAGTAGCATCATGTTTGTTTCCCTCTCCCTTGCTGGCCGCCGAGCCATCGTCTCCGCAGCGACGTCCGGCATCGGGCGCGTTATTGCCGAGACGTTGGCGGGAACGGGGGCTCGGGTGGAAGTGTGCGGCGTGGATGAGGCGAAGATTGCAGAAATGAGACGATGTCATCCCGCGATTGGCGCGGTCTCTTGTGATCTTGCCCATGCGGCCGATACGGAGCAGTTCTTCGCCGGTGCGGTCGAGCGGCTCGGGGGGCTCGACATTCTCATCAACAATGCGGGTATTGCAGGTCCCATCGGACTCGCCGAATCCATGTCACTAGAGGCATGGAACCGCACGCTGGCGGTCAACCTGACGAGCCACTTCCTGCTCGCCCGTCTAGCCGCCCCTCTTATGCGGAAGGCGGGCGGCGGGGCGATCGTCAACATCTCCTCGACCGCAGGGCTAGAAGGAAACGCGCGGCGTTCGCCCTACAATGCCTCGAAATGGGGTGTCATCGGCCTCACCAAAAGCCTCGCGAAGGAGTTGGGCCCCTCCAAGATCCGCGTCAACGTCATCTGCCCCGGCTTCGTCGAGGGCGATCGTATGGAGCGCGTGATCGCCGAGACAGCGGCGCAGAAGGCAGTCAAGTCGGAAGAGGTCCGCGCCCGTTTGCTCGCGGCA
Source organism: Bradyrhizobium sp. USDA 4538 (assembly GCF_024171045.1). Classification (NCBI taxonomy): domain Bacteria; kingdom Pseudomonadati; phylum Pseudomonadota; class Alphaproteobacteria; order Hyphomicrobiales; family Nitrobacteraceae; genus Bradyrhizobium; species Bradyrhizobium sp. USDA 4538. The sequence continues at coordinate 1,639,045 of NZ_JALJZE010000001.1, read as the reverse complement.
TCGTCTATGGGCACGTCGGTGCGACCGAACGACATCGCCGCCATGATCCTCTTCCTTGTGTCGGATGTTGGCATGCGGCTGTCAGGTCATGTCTTCGTGGTGGACGCCGACTCGATGTGAGGCGTCGCCCGAGTTAAATCTTAATATCACAGGCCTCAGTGGGCACTCGGGCGCTTAATGTGCGTCAATGGCGCTGGCGCGACCTTTGCTTGAGGCGCAACTACTCCGATTGTGGATCAAGTCCGCGTAGATCTGTAAGCAGGTGTGCTCCTTCTCTTGAACTAGTGTGCCGGTTCTTACCGTCAAACTCGTGCGTAAAGTCGCGCCACGTTTGGCATTTGGAGCTTAACATGGTGCCATGATCGAGCAAAGCTATAGGAGCAAACATATAGACATCGGACTTAGTCCCAATAATCCGGCTATAGCGGCAATGAAAGACGCGATGTCAATTGACTATCCAACGGTGCTCAAGCTCAAAACCGAAGCCGTTCCTTATTCGTGGAGTAATCGCGAGGTAATGCTATATGCGCTTGGCATCGGGATGGGGGCCGATCCTCTGAACGAAAGAGAGCTGCAATTTGTCAACGAGGCATTTGCAAAACCCAAGCCGCTGAAGGTGGTTCGGACCTTTGCTTCGGTCTATGTATGGGGGGCGCGACCTGGAGTCATCAATCTCAACCGCGTCATGCTCGTTGATGGCGAGCGCGACATCACGTTTCACAAACCGATGCCTGTCGCTGCCAGCGTTACCGCGGACACGCGTGTACGACAAGGGCAAAGCGAAAGGCGCGATAATTCAGAACGAAATCGTCGTCAAGGATTGCGACGGTGATAAGATCGCCACGATACTTTCTTCTCTCTTTGCAAGAGGCGATGGTGGTTTTGGTGGACCATCGAAAGGAATGCCCGAGCTGCACCGGATGCCCCGCCGAACGCCTGACAGCTCAGTCGATATTCCGGTCCAGTCCGACCAAGCGCTAATCTACCGTTTGTCGGGTGATCGGGGGATGTCCCGGGTTCTGTTGAATTTCTGAAGAGGTCGGCGTTGCCCACCTTGAGCCGGTAGGCTCGGGGTGCTGATTCCACAAAGGAGAGCAACGCCATGACGAGAGATATCACACCGGCTGGTTGGCCGGCGATCGGGGCTGTGGACGACGCGTTTGCGGAAGTGCGAGCGAGCTTCGATCGGTTCTGCCTTGCGGCAGGGATCGAGGCGCTCGGCACGATGATGGAGGCGGATGTCACGGCGGCCTGCGGGCCGCGCCACGGTCGCGACGCGGCGCGGCGGGCGCACCGTTGGGGCCGAACGCGGGGACGAATCGGTTTCCACGGCGGCAAGATCGAGGTCGAGCGTCCGCGGGTCCGGGGCGTGGACGGCCGCGAGGTCACGATCCCGAGCTGGGAAACGGCGGCGCAGGAGGATTGGCTCGGTCGCTGGGCGATGAACCTGATGCTGATCAATGTGTCGACGCGCCGGTTCGGCCGCGCTGTCCGGCTGCCCGAGGGTGACGTGCCGGCACCGCCCGGATCGGGGGTTTCGAAGTCGGCGGCCTCGCGGAGGTTCGTAGCGCTGTCGGCGGCGCGGCTGGCCGACTTCATGGCTACCGATCTGTCCGCGCTCGACCTTCTGGTGGTCCAAATCGACGGGCTGCATCTCGGCGACGATCTCGTGCTGGTCGCCGCGATCGGGGTTGACGGCGAAGGCAACAAGCATCCGCTGGCTCTGGTGGAAGGGGCGACCGAGAATGCCGCAACGGTTCAGGCCCTGCTGGACAACCTGGTCTCGCGCGGGCTCGCCCCGACGGTGCCAAGGCTGTTCATCGCCGACGGCGCGAAAGCGTTGTCGAAGGCGATCCGCCGCACCTTCGGTTCGGCCGCTGCGATCCAGCGCTGCCAGATCCACAAGGCGCGCAACATCATGGAACGCCTGCCGAAACAGCATCATGCGGCCACCCGTCGAGTGCTGCGCCAGGCCTGGGAGCTCGATGACGCCGACAAGGCTGAAAAATTGATCCGCAATCTCGCGCGTCGACTCGACCAGCAATGGCCCGGCGTCGCGGCCAGCATCCTCGAAGGCCTCGACGAAATCCTGACTGTCGTCCGGTTGAAGCTGCCGAAGGAACTTCGTCGATCGCTCGCCTGTACCAACATCGCCGAGAACATGATGGGCACCATTCGCCGCGTCACGCGCAACGTCAAACGCTGGCGGGATGCCGGTATGGCCTTGCGATGGGTCGCGGCCGGCATGATCGAGGCCAACAAGGGCTTTCGACGATTGAAGGCGCATAAGCAATTGTCGGTTCTGCGTGCGGCCCTTCAAGCTCACTACGATCGCATGACGATCAAGCCCGTTGCCCACGTCACGAGGGCCGCGTAACATTCATTCCGGCAGCGTCGGCCCGACGTAGTTCAACACCGATCGGGACATCCCCGGTGATCGAAATCCGTTGCATAGCGATCCGGAATTCGCTCGTCGCGCCGGTTTCTCCAAACCCATACTCCACGGCATGTGCACCTATGGACTGACCTGCAGGGCCGTGTTGCAGACGTATGCTGACTACGATCCTCTGCCTACCGTCGTCATCGCGCCCGCTTTTCTGCTCCGGTCTTCCCTGGTGAGACCATTACGGTCGATCTCTGGAAGGACGGCAGTTCGATTTCGTTCGAAGGTTCACCAGCGCAAAGTTACTGTCGCCAAAAACGGACAGAGCGTGCTAAGCTGAAGCTTCTCCATGTCCGCTCCGCCCGAACAACCTTATAGTGGCAAGATGGCATCATCATGTAGAACTTCCGTGGAACGATGCCGTGACCAACTGAGTGCACATTTTCCGGGACAATACCGGTGTGGTGTCGATGGCTCATCCGACCGATTAGGCGCTTTCGACGTTTAAGGCCATGCGTTGCTTTTTGGAGGTCGGTTTGTCGAATTTGGCCGTGCTGCTCGAGCGCCGCACCCTCAAGAGTGCCCGATCTCGCTGATGGAGGATACTGCCTCAAATCTAAATCTGCCATTAAACGCTAGGTTTATCGTCGATCTTGCAGTGATAGGCCCTTGGTACGAAACAGAAGGGGGCTTCGAAGAGCCCGAAGAAGTAGAATAATCCTGCAAATCAACCGCCTCTTGCAGGTGAGTTCCTTATTCATGGGACGACCGACAGGCGACAACGGACGGGCGAAGCAATTCGCTGAAGATCGTTCGATTCTCGGAGTGGGTTCTGTGGATCGTGCGCAAGGAACAGTTGAACTCCTTGGCCGCATGGAAATGACCCGAAGACGCAAACCACGTGGTTTGTGCCGCGCCGAATACCTGAGTGCCAAACAACTCATTGAACCGGCTCTCGACGCAATCTTTCTGGCGGATTCCTATGGTTATAGACCCGGCAAATCGGCTCTTGATGCCGTAGGCGTCACGCGCAAGCGTTGCTGGAAGTACGACTTGTCAGTGTCGGACTCCGGACATAAATGCTTTCTATCTATCACATGCTGACGATAGGTGCGTTTGCACTAACAACTTGATCTCGGACCCGGTCAAACCAGCAAGGGGATGTCACGGAACCGGAGGCTCGAACTCTACAGCAAAAGTCGATGGCCATTGCCAAACGACAGTCCGGTCGGCCAGCGTCTTGCGAACGCTACGTTGCGCAGGACGGGGCGATGTCAATTCGCAGCACCGGACTCACCAAATGATCCTGCAACGCGACATGTTGCGCGCAAACTGCGCGGCACAAGGATCACGAACGCGTGTGGTCTCGTGCTCAGCAGCGTCTGGTTTGGCGCGACCTGAAGCAGGAGGATTGGTATCGCATCGAGCAAGGCTCGCATAGCATTCGTATGGCACGCTAGTTGCTGAGGATAAAGGATCGTCACGAAATGACGATTGGAGTCCCGAGCAAGGAGTCAGCTGAGGATTCGTTTTCGTGCAAGACACAGCAGCATTGTTGAGTGCCGTCCACCAACTGGAGCTTGGCTGCGACCGCAGCGGCGAAAGATCGACGAAACAAAGACTCAAAGGGGCGATATCGCCATTCCGGGCCCGCTAAGGCTAATCCCGGAATATCGAAACGTTCGGGTTCGTGACTGTGCCATACCCAGGAATGAGGCCGAAAAACCAGAAGCACGTCAATGTCCAAAAGCTTGATCGATCTACTCGCCATCCTTGACCTCGAAACTATCGAAGTGAACCTGTTTCGCGGCAACAGCCCGAATACCAGTTCGCTACGTGTATTCGGCGGCCAAGTGATCGGGCAGGCGATGGTCGCGGCATCTCGAACAGTGGAAGGCCGGCTGCCGCATTCGCTGCATGGCTGTTTTATCCAGCCCAGCAACCCACAGGTGCCGATCATCTACCAAGTCGAACGGTTACGCGACGGCAAGAGCTATTCGACACGGCGAGTCAGCGCGATCCAGCATGGCAATGCGATCTTCTCCGTCATGGTGTCGTTCCATGCCGAGGAAGAGGGCGCCCTCGACCACCAGGACAAGATGACCCATGTGCCACCGCCGGAAAAACTCACGATGGAGGCGTTATCCAAGCACCCAGAGTTTCCCAAGATGCCGGAAATCATCCACCGCTATTACGAATCCGATCGGCCGATCGAGTTGCGCCCGGTCGAGGTCGGCCGATATGTTGGTCAGAGAATCGATGACGGCCGCATCCACATCTGGATCAAGACCGCTGCGAAGTTGCCCAATGATCCGGCGCTGCATATGTGCGCGCTGGCCTATGCGTCGGATTTCTCGTTGCTCGATGTGGTGATGGCACGCTATGGCGGCACGCTGTTCGACGGGCGCATGATATCGGCAAGCCTCGATCATGCAATGTGGTTTCACCGCCCGTTCCGCGCCGACGAATGGCTGCTTTACGCGCACGATTCGCCGAGCGCACAGCGTGGCCGTGGTTTTACGCGGGGAATGATCTTCAAATCCGACGGCACGCTGGTGGCATCCGTCGCCCAGGAGGGCTCTGTGCGCGAGCGACGTTGACCCTTCATGTGAGCACAAGTGCGATGACACTGAAGAACCCGCCGTCGCCAAATGTTGGGGGCGATACCATTGTCCTTTCATGTGCGGCTCAGCAGCGTCTGGTTTGGCGCGACCTGAAGCAGGAGGATTGGTATCGCATCGAGCAAGGCTCGCATAGCATTCGTATGGCACGCTAGTTGCTGAGGATAAAGGATCGTCACGAAATGACGATTGGAGTCCCGAGCAAGGAGTCAGCTGAGGATTCGTTTTCGTGCAAGACACAGCAGCATTGTTGAGTGCCGTCCACCAACTGGAGCTTGGCTGCGACCGCAGCGGCGAAAGATCGACGAAACAAAGACTCAAAGGGGCGATATCGCCATTCCGGGCCCGCTAAGGCTAATCCCGGAATATCGAAACGTTCGGGTTCGTGACTGTGCCATACCCAGGAATGAGGCCGAAAAACCAGAAGCACGTCAATGTCCAAAAGCTTGATCGATCTACTCGCCATCCTTGACCTCGAAACTATCGAAGTGAACCTGTTTCGCGGCAACAGCCCGAATACCAGTTCGCTACGTGTATTCGGCGGCCAAGTGATCGGGCAGGCGATGGTCGCGGCATCTCGAACAGTGGAAGGCCGGCTGCCGCATTCGCTGCATGGCTGTTTTATCCAGCCTGGCAACCCACAGGTGCCGATCATCTACCAAGTCGAACGGCTACGCGACGGCAAGAGCTATTCGACACGGCGAGTCAGCGCGATCCAGCATGGCAATGCGATCTTCTCCGTCATGGTGTCGTTCCATGCCGAGGAAGAGGGCGCCCTCGACCACCAGGACAAGATGACCCATGTGCCACCGCCGGAAAAACTCACGATGGAGGTGCCCAAGCCGCCGACGTCCTTCGAAACGCCGGAATTCATCCGTTGCTACTATGCGATCGAGTTGCGCCCGGTCGAGGTCGGCCGATATGTTGGTCAGAGAATCGACGACGGCCGCATTCACATCTGGATCAAGATCGCTGCGAAGCTGCCCAATGATCCGGCGCTGCATATGTGCGCGCTGGCCTATGCCTCCGATTGCTCTCTGCTGGATGCGGTAACGGCACGCTATGGCCACCCGCCGTTCGACAAGAAGATCATGACCGCAAGCCTCGATCATGCAATGTGGTTTCACCGCCCGTTCCGCGCCGACGAATGGCTGCTTTACGCGCACGATTCGCCGAGCGCACAGCGTGGCCGTGGTTTTACGCGGGGAATGATCTTCAAATCCGACGGCACGCTGGTGGCATCCGTCGCCCAGGAGGGCTCTGTGCGCGAGCGACATTGACCCTTCATGTGAGCACAAACGTCTCTCGCGATCGCGTCCACATTGAATTGCGCTCGCGGTGGCCGAAGCGTGAGGACGAGCCACGATGTAAATCCGTGCCGTCGCGGGAGGGAGCCTCTCGCGTCTGCAAACATTTCAACCGAGCTGTGGTGTCAATATTCGTCAGTCCCTAGCAAACTCGCATCGGTTGTCAGGGACAGGTGCCTGCCGCTAGAGGCGGCAGAGCGGGTTGATGGGTTAGGGCGGCGATGCGGGGCTGCAGCGCAGCAGCCCCGCATCGCGGTAAATTTGCTTCGAACTCGGCGGGCGGCTGTAAGCCCGGGCCGAGTGCAGTCGCTGGCGATTGTACACCTCCTCGATGAAGGCGATCGCATTTCTGGCATGCTGCGCATCTCGGTAGGCTGGGCCGTTGACCTCCTCTTGCTTGAGGGTCTTTGAAGCTCTCCGCTTTGGCATTGTCGTAGGGATTGCCGACCCGGCTCATGCTGGGAGTAATGTAGTGCTGCTGGAGGAGCTCGGTGTAGTCGCTGCAGGCGTATTGGATGCCGCGGTCGGAGTGGTGGATCAGGCTACCGGGCCTCGGTTAGCGCGCCGCCAGCGCCATCGAGAGCGCGGCGACCGCCAGACGCGCCTCCGGGTGCGTCTCCAAGGCCCAGCCGACCACGCGTCGACTGAAGGCATCGAGCACAATGGCGAGATAGGCGGACTCCTCCTGCAGACGGATGTAGGTGATGTCCACCCCATCAGGCACCATGCCGCGGGCCAGGTTCGACATCACCCGCCACGGGTGGCGCGAGTCCGTTGTCACGGGCACAAACGGCCGCTGCCGCAGGACAGCAGATTATCTTCTCGCACCGGCCGCAGCACGCGTTTGTGGTTCACCGCAAAGCCCTCACGGCGCAATTGCGCGGAGATCCGGCGATAGCCGTAATGCCTATAAGCAAGCGCCAGCCGCTGGATCGCGTCCCGCATGCTCGTCGCTTCGGCGCGGTGCTGCCCAATGCCGGTAATAGCCGGCCCGGCTAACCGGCTAACGCTAGCCGGCACGCACATCCATTCGATCGTCGGCTCGCCTTGCCGCAGGGGAGATCGTCATCGCTTGGATGACCGCGTAGAACCCGTCACGCCAGGTCCGCTGCTCGGCCGGCGTGCTTCCTTGACCCGCCGGAAGGCTTGCCGGAAAAAAATCCTTGGCGCTTGTAGCATTTGCCAATGATAAACCCCAAAGCGACATCGAGTGCAGCAAACGACTTGGTCGTACCATGCCACGTAGCTGTGCGTACGACGTTCCGGTACACCGGGCATCATTGGCAAGACCGGTTGCTCGCGATCGAGAGCCTGAATCCGGCTTTTCTCATCGATGCTGAGAACAAGCGCCTGGTTCGGTGGGATAGGTAAAGGCCTACGATATCGCGCACCTTATCGACGAACAGCGGATCGCTCGACAGCTTGAGGCTTTCGCTACGGTGCGGCTGCAAGCCGAACACCGTCCACATCTGGCGGATCGTGATGTGAGAAAAGCCAGTTTCCGCAGCCATCGAGCGGATCGACCAGTGCGTCGCGTCGGGTGGCGTCGTACGCAATGTCCGCTCGATTACCTCAGCAACCTGATCGTTGTTGATGGTTCGAGGGCGGCCAGGGCAAGCTTCGTCAAGCAGACCATCACAATGATCCTTCAAGAATCGGCGGCGCCACTTACCAAGGGTGTGTCATGGATGCGGAGTTCGGCAGCCACAGACTTGCTTGGCAAGCCATCTGCAAACCGCAAGATCGCACGGCACCGCTCAGATAGCGACCGAGCTACACGATGACGACGAACTTGCCCCTCAAAATATGCTCGCTCTCGCGGACTCAGCACCAACGGCTCGATCAGCCGCCCTCTACCACCTGCATTCGCCACAAGCGCTCTCCTCTACAGAGAATCGAGCCCATCACTAATGTGACAAGCTTACGTTCCAGATGACTGGCTTCTATTGTCCAAAGTCCCGTTCTGCCCGATCGCCCGACCTCATCCCGACCTGACGCTCAATCCTCCACAGGGATTACCATTGCCTCCGATCGATCATCGCGCTACGGGTCAATTAATGGTGCGGCGCAGCCGAATAGGATGGACTGCATGCACCGGCGTTCCTGCTGCGGACGATGCTTGCGCCCGCTGGTCTCTCTGATTTGGTAGCTGTTGACCAAGTAACCAATGATCTAGTTTATCTGAACAGGCCGCCGAAAACAGTTGCTCGCCAGATTTCTCTAGTCCAGTGCGGTCCGACGTCGCCAAGCGGCGCCCGCGCGCTAACTTACCCGTGCGTTCGCGGCGTATTCTCGGGGGAGATCAGCACTGAGAGTCAAATGCAACACTGAGAGTCAAATGCAACAGTGTCGACCTTAACTGCGGTCTGAGACTTGCGGAAGTGATCGCACAGCGGCCGATACCCATGACGAGAACTGTTCGGGACTAGTTGAGTGTCGGCGCAAGGACAGCCACTGATTAGAAGAATGGAGTCTTCGATGGGAGTTTTTTCGCATCTGCGGGTCGTCGAGATCGGTAGCTCGGCCGCAACCAGCTATTGCGCGCGCCTGTTCGCCGATTTTGGCGCCGACGTTCAGAAAGTCGAGCCACCAACTGGAGATCCACTTCGGCGCAGCGCGCCACTTACGCCCGGTGATCAGAGTGCCTGGTTCGCGTTCCTAAACTTCAACAAATCAAGCATCGTCATAGACGGCGACGGAGCCGATGCGGTCCGACGGCTGACGGCACTGATCGAGACGTGCGACATTCTGGTCGATGGACGGGACGTTGATCCTGCCGATTGCCCGTCCGTTGATATTAGTGCAATCCGGCAACGGCACTCCGGATTGGTCTACCTCGAAGCGAGTTGGTTTGGCCGCTCGGGGCCCTATGCGGGATTCGCTGCGACCGATTCGACGATCCGCGCGCTCGCTGGCCTCATCAAGCTAGCTGGTCCGGTCGAGGGCCCACCATCGTACTCACCGGATTTCCAGACGGGCATTATTGCCGGACTATGGGGCTTCATCGCCACAGCCGCTTCGGTGGTTGCGCGAGCGCGGGTAGGACGGTCGTGGTCACTCAGCATATTTGAAGCCTGCCTCGCGCTCAGCGAGTATCTCATGTTCGAGGCGTTTCAGCACGGCGACGTGATGCGGCGGATTGGGATTAACCGCTTCTGGCCGAACTTCCCCATCGGCATTTATCCAACCAAGAAAGGTTGGCTCGGCGTTACTACCGTCGCGCCGGCACAATGGCGCGCCTTCTGCGATATGCTCGACCTGCTCGAATTGCGTGATGATCCAGCTTTGATCCTCAACGAAGATCGTTTGCAACACATGGAGCGGATCGAGCGACAGTTTATCCCGAGGCTGAAGACGCGGACGGCGCAGCAGTGGTTTGCAGAAGGGCTAAAGCGCAAGATCCCAATCGTCCCGGTACCCGAAATATCCGATCTGCTCCAGGATGCGGAAAAGAAGGAGCGTGGCGCAATCGTGCCCGTCCTGCTTGGCGAAGAAGTGGGCTTGACGGCAGGATCCATGCAGCGGTTGACATTGACGCCGCCGCACCGGGGCGGAAGGGTACCGGCTCCTGGCGAGCAGCAGGCTTTCGCAAACAGCCGAAGACGCCAGACTGGCGCTGCGTCGGCGTCGTCTTGCAGTGTCGATGCCGGCGGGTTGCCATTACAAGGAATTCGCGTCATCGATTTCTCGATGGGATGGGCGGGTCCGCTGTGCACTCGCATGCTCGCTGATCTCGGTGCCGAGGTCATCAAGGTCGAGGCGATCCAGTACCCAGATTGGTGGCGCGGCCTTAACCGGCCCGCTGGTTTCGTGGCCGGCCGGATGTACGAGAAAGCGATACGCTTCTGCATGATGAACCGCAACAAGTATGGCATCACACTCGACTTGAAACGCACGCAAGGTCTAGATCTTGCCAAACGACTTTTGGCGGAAGCCGATATTGTTGTCGACAACTATTCGGTCGATGTGTTGCCGAAGCTTGGCCTCGGCTACGATGTGCTCAGGACGATTAATCCTCGACTCATCATGATGTCAATGTCAGCCTTTGGCACGAACAGCGTGCATCGCAATTGCCGGGCCTACGGCTCGACCCTAGAACAGGCCTCAGGGTTGCCGAGCGTGGTCGGAAACCCCGGCCAGACACCTGTGATGAGCCACATCGCATTTGGGGACGCCGTGGGCGGATTGAACGGCTGCGCAGCAGTTTTGGTCGCGCTGATTCATGCCCGCGCTACCGGGCAGGGGCAGTTCATTGACCTGGCGCAGATCGAATGCATGATGCCGTTTGCTGCGCCGTGGATCGTTGTCAATTCGATCTGCAGTACGCCGCCAGTTAGATACGGTAATCGACATCCGCAGTTCGTGCCGCACGGCTGCTTCCGCTGTGCGGGTGAGGACAACTGGATCCTGGTTGCCGTGACCGACGAGGACATGTGGCAGAGGCTCGCCGTCCTCATCGGGCGGCCGGACTGGGCTGCGAACGAATCGCTGAAATTTGCTAACGGGCGCCGCGACGTAGAGGACGAGATCGAAAGTGGCATCGAAGCCTGGACGCTTACCCGCGATGCGGATGAGGCGATGTCCGAGTTGCAGGCCGCGGGGGTTGCAGGTGGCGTAGCCCGCCTGCCAATTGACCTGCTCAATGATCGCCATCTCAGGTCGCGAGCGTTTCTGCAGGAAGTAGAACGCGCTTTCGTTGGCTTGCATCCGCAGCCCTCGATGCCAATCCGCGAGGGCGCCGAATCTTATGCGCTCCGCACACCGGCGCCGACGTTGGGACAACATAACGGACAGATCCTGTCAGGGGTTCTCGGGCTTTCTGACGCCGAGATTGCGCATTTGGGGAGGGAGGACATCATCGGAATGGCGATGATCTCGTAGGTGGAGCCCGCAAAAGGGAGAAGCCTTCGTCAGACTGACCAGCCAAGCAAAATCTAACAAACACTACGTGTTTAGTCGCGGCATTTGCTGGAGCGAGTCAAGTCTGAATCGTTCTGACTAGGAAGTCCAGCATTTGCAGAATATTCGTAGAGTTGAGACCCGTTAGCGTCGTCTGCCGCCGAGCGTGGTGGTAAGCTGTGGCGAAGTCAGCAAGCTAAGTTTGGGCTGATCGTGTCGATCCTCGTAGCCTTGGACAGTCGCTTCGTTGATCGTGCCGTTCGTGCACCAACTTGGCCATTGGTCTAGCTTAGAGGAAGGCGGAGGCTGCTGTCGTTCCCGTCTTCTTGACCAGCTGCACGAGAGCGAAATTGCCGGTGCGATCGATTGCAACGTAGAGATAGAGCTTGCCTTCTGAGGTGTGGAACTTATGAAAACAGCCAATCGCATAAGCGCTTGAACTTTTCTTCGATTGCTTGTCGCCTTCGATATCGGACAATCGGCTGACACCGCGTGCGGTGAAGACACCGAATAGGGGTGACCGCGCAAATGGGCATGGTACAGAGGCAAACGTCGTTGAAGCAGCCTATATCGTCGCCCGTGAACTACCTCTAAGCAATTCAGCGGGAGTCTGTTTTGGGAATTGGGAGCGTTTGAGATCATAGGGATTTGAGGCTTTGATCGCTGCAAACCTTGCAAATTCGTTCCGTGGATTCCCTTTCGCTTTGAGCCATGCTTCTGTGGAGCATCGGAAGGACGATGCGAAAGAAGCACAAGGCGACGAGATCGAACGATCTGTTCCGGGCACAGCTGGACCAGATCATCAACACGAGCTGGTTCTGCTTGCCGACAAGATCGATTGGCACTGGATCGACGGGGAGAGCGCCCCTCTCTACAGAGCGGCAGGTTAGGGATCGAGACCCGCTTCATGATCGGGCTATTGTTGCTCAAGCACGTTACGGGCTGTTCGATGAGGGGGGAAGTATGTGAGCGCCGGGTCCACGACCGGTACTTGCAGTTCTTCACAGGCGAAGAGTTTTTCCCAGCTCGCTTTCCCGCACGAGCGCTCGGATATAGGCGCGGAAGCATTCGCCTTGATCGGTCCGTCGAACAGGCAGGGGGGCCGCGAGGCGATCGTAACGCAGTGCGCCGAGGAAGGTCATCGTGCGCCAGTGGCCATGTGGTGCGAAGGGCGAGCTCCTATCGGTGCCCATCCGCGCAGCGGAGCCATGTTGGTCTTGATCCAGGTCTCATCGATGAAGACCAGACGCTGTGGATCAAGGCCGGCCTGCCACGATCGCCAACGCCGCCGCCGCCGGGCCACATCAACGCGGCCTCGTTCAAGAGCGAACAGCGTTTTTTGAACCGCAGCCCTCGCGGCGCATGAACAGCCACACCGCAATGTGCGACACGGCGACGCCACATGCCGCTAGTTCGTCCTTCAGCGCGTGCAGCGTCAAATGCGGGGTCTGCCTGATCCGCTCCTTAATGAAGTCGCCATGCGGATCCAACACAAACTTGCGCTGCCTGCCCATCCTCATATGGGGATTTGTGAGTCAAGCCTCTTCGAGAAGTCCGGGTTGGGGGTTGACGGCAAGAGGGTGGCGCGCGGAGCCATGCGTAGCGCAGCGCGACGACCGGGCAACGAACAGGGATTGGCTTCCGAAGATTGCTGCAGTTCACTGCATCACCTCATATCCGGTCGGATTGTTTGATCCGTACCCACCTTCCGCATGCTTGCGGCGAGGAAGCTTAGCGAGGATGAGACCCATCTACGAAACGGCGGTTGAAGCCCTAGGATGGCACGGTCATCATCCATCCCGCACGGAGCGCGGCGGAGCCGCGGCGCGTGGTGGACGTGGTTGGTTTTATCCTTGATCATTGCCTGCTCGGGAACGAGGCCGGTGGTGAGGTAGCGCCACAATGCCACGATCAGCTTGCGCGCCAGCGCGACGATGGCGATGCGTTTGGCGCGCTTGCCGGCGTCGGCGGTGCGGGTGCGAAACCAGCGACTGAGCGCGCTGTCGCCCTGGTGGCGAAGCCAGAGCCAGGCCAGGTTCGATCGCCTTGTGGCGGGCGCGCTGATTGCCGGCCTTGCTGATGCCTTGCTCGCGATCGGTGCCGCCGCTCTTCCAGGGACTGGGCGTCAAGCCGCAATAGCTGGCGACCTCGCGGCGGTTGCGGAAGTCCTTGTTGAACAGCTCGTTCACCAGCGTTGCCGTGAACGCCGGGCCGAGCGCCTTGAGCCGCTGCAATTGATCCCGTCGCTCGACCATCGGCGTCGGAACCGCCGGAGAAGTGTCCGCAGCCCGGGTCTGCTCCAGCGCCGCGAGTTGCTCACACACCAGCATCAGCCGGGCGTGCTCGCGCTTGATCTCGGCCAGAAGATGTGGCGGCAGCGCCTCGCCCTTCCAGTCGCGCTGCCGCTCGCCAGGCCAGCCAGTCGCGCCGCCGCGGATTGCCGACCGCCATCCCCCGAAGACGCAGCAACGCCTTGATCCGGTTGCTGTGGGCGGTCTGCTCGGTGACCAGCCGGTCGCGTTCGCGGCTGGCGCGCCGGGCATCCTCCGCTTCCACGCGCGGCACCCGCACGATCCGGACCACCCGCGGCTCACCCCGCAAATAGGTCATCAGGGTGCGCAGCAATAGCTCGCCGTCGATCCGGTCCGTCTTTGCTCGCCGTGCCCGCTGCTCCACCGCAATGCTCGCGGGGTCGAACAGGAAGTTCAAAATCCCGGCCGCCTCCAGCAGCCGGTGCAGCCAAAAGCCGTCATAGCCGGCTTCATAGCAGCTCACCACACGCGGCACCGATCCGAGCTTCTCCGCCACCCGGGCGCGGCTCCGTTCGATCAAAGCCAGCAGTTCGGCGTGATCGCCTCCTTGCAGCTTGTGGCGCGACATCCGATCCCAGCCCGGGCTGTGCAGCGTCACAAGCCACGTCTTCTGACTGAGTTCGATCGCAACAAAAATTGTACCACAATGGCTGGCGGTGGGCGTGCCTGTGGTCGATGCTTGCATCTGACTTCTCCGATGGTTCGAGTGTACAAACCCAAACCTATCGGAAAGGCCACGCTCACCGCCCCATGGAATCTATCTGGCTTGACAGAACCGGTCGCCCGATAACACTGCGATCACTTCACCACCGAGGAGACGGCAACGCCAAAACGCCGAGCGGCAACTCTCACCCTTCGATACCGCCGCGACAACCCGCTTCCGCAGATCGTTGGAAAGGGGTCTGACCATCGATGCTGGCCTCCAATCCAGCCAGCATCTTGAATCATATTCGCTGCTGAACCGGAATCACTCCAGATTCAGTAAATTCGTGAACCGCTCTAGTGTTCTCGACTCTCTTGACCATTTAGCATTTTTTGGCGAGCTGCTTCGTCGCGTAGCCGTGCAAAAAACCTGTCCAATAGCGCATCTTCGATTGACAAGAATGCACCGTCAAAGACACCGGCCGAGGCCACGCATCGAACGCAATTATCAGGAACTCAAGCAGGAGGTCGGGCTTAGTAGTTCCAATAGTCGATGGGCCGGTCGTTGAGTACGGCGTACCGGAGGTGCATACGATACGTTGGAATAGACGTTATGTTGCAACAGCACAACTTACTTAATTCGGTAGTTGAACCGTTTGATGTCCATTATTTACGATTGGCACGGTGATTGCTGGGGATGGCCCGGTAAACTTAAACTTGGAGTTCTCGCCATGATCAATAATGTCATTCCCCGTGCCGACATCGTTAAACGGGCAGCACGCATCGGCGCCGAAGTCAGGAACATCAGGCTGTCGGGCGATCTGCCCGACAGAACGATCGCTGCAATCAATAGCCTGCTACTCGAGCGCAAGGTCATTTTCTTCAGGAACCAGAGTCACCTCGACGACGCCGAGCAGGAGTGCTTTGCCCGTCGTTTGGGAAACCTTGTGCGGCATCCGACGATGCCCGTCATCGAAGGAACGGCATCGGTCCTAGAGTTTGATTCAGCTCGTGGCGCTCACCGGGCCGACATGTGGCACACCGATACAACGTACGTCGATGCATATCCCAAGATCATGGTGTTGCGCGGAGTTGTGATCCCATCATCGGGCGGCGATACGGTCTGGTCAAACACCGCGACCGCCTATCTTGACCTGCCTGTGCCGCTACAACGACTTGCTGACGAGCTCTGGGCCGTTCACAGCAACGACTACGACTACTTCGAAATGCTCCGGCCAAGCGAGGCCGACAAGAGATATCGCGACGAGGTCTACACCACAAAGGTTTATGAGACTGAGCATCCCGTCGTACGGGTACACCCGGAGACCGGCGAGCGGACGCTGGTGCTCGGCTATTTGGTGCGGCGCTTTGTTGATATCCCAAGGTATGACGCCCAAAAGCTGATCGATGTGTTCCAGTCACATATTATCGCGCCGGAAAATACAGTTCGCTGGAATTGGAAGGAGGGCGATGTCGCGATCTGGGACAATCGCGCGACGCAACACTATGCCGCCAACGATTACGGCGACCAGCATCGCGTCGTTCGTCGAGCTGCAATCAATGGCGACGTGCCAGTCAGCGTTGATGGCCGGTACAGCACGACGCGAATTAAGCCAACTAAGCAGCTTTCTGAGAAGGCGGTATAACGTCGGGCTAGTGCAGCTAATCCGACCTTTTTAGTAGTGTAGGCGTAAAAAACATCGTGAAGGTGGCGCAGGAGCTGTCTTTCTGTGGGTCCCGCGCGTTTCGTGTCGCTATGGATATCCGGCAACCGAGCGGGGATCGATATCAAGTTTCTTCCGCCACATGAGCCCTTCTCGGGTGCCGCCGCGCGGCAAGTATTCGCAACCGACCACGCCATCATAACCGATATGCTCCAGTGCATCGAACACGGCGCGGTAGTTGATCTCCCCTTCGTCTGGCTCGGCGCGCGAGGGTACGGCAGCAATCTGCACATGGCGGATGATCGGCTTGAGCTTCTTAAGCCGAGTGATGATGTCGCCCTCCATAATCTGCAAGTGAAAAATGTCGAACAGCAGCCCCACATTTGGGCGCTCAACCTCGCTGATCAGGTCTGCCGCCTGCTGCGAGCGCGTCAGGAAGTAGCTGGGCGCCAAGCGGGTGCTGAGGGGTTCAATGACTAGCGTTACGCCTTTCTCCGCCGCCTTATCGGCGCTTCGCCGCAGGTTGTGGACGAAAGTGCGGTGAGCATTCGCTGACACCGCCACCTTTCCCGCCATGCAATGGATCAGCGTCGCGCCAAGCGAGGACGTGTAGAGCAGCGCCTGATCGAAGGCCACCTCGAAGTCCCGCTCGCGCCCCGGCACGGCGCCAACTCCGAAGTCACCCGAGTATTGATTTCTGGACGCCGCATTGAGCATGACCATGGAAAGACCGGCTTGGCTCAGTCGCTCTTGCAGAACTTCGATCGAGTTCTCGTAAGGGCAATGGCACTCGACCAGTTTGAACCCCGCCTCCGCAGCGGCGGAAAAGCGATCTAGGAAGGGTAGCTCCTTGAACAGGAGCGAAATGTTGGCAGCCAAACGAAGCATGCTCTTGCCTAACTTTGCCGCGGTCGTTTACCGACGTGTGTACTGGGGGAGCCTCGCCCCTCGGAGCGCACACCAGCTCAGGCGAATATGACTGGAGCTCGCTCGTGCGCCGCCTCAAGCGGCGAACGATTACTGACTGTAAAGCGTCTCAATGCATAAAGACGGCGAAAAAAGCTTGCGGATTGAAGCAATTCTGCAAAATGTAGGGTATCCTGCGACCTCGATGCAATGAGCGACCACGCCTAAAACGCTATCCCGGCAAAGGATCTACCCACTGGAGCTCGCGCGGCATGGCGAAGGAAGCGGCCTGTCGGTCTCAAGCGTGCAGCGCATCTGGCGAGCCTTCGGTTTGCAGCCTCATCGGATGGAGACGTTCAAGCTCTCGACCGACCCGGATTTCGTGGCCAAGGTGCGCGATGTGGTCAGCCTCTACGTCTCCCCGCCCCAGCATGCCGTCGTCCTGGGTGTGGACGAGAAGTCCCAAATTCAGGCGCTCGACCGCAGCCAGCCCATGTTGCCCATGCGCCCCGGTCAGCCCCGCGCGGCGCAGCCATGACTACACGCACCACGGCACGGCCTCGCTCTTCGCGGTGCTCGACTAGCGACGGGGCAAGGTCATCGGCAAATGCTTTGCCCGCCACCGCGCCGCCGAATTTCGCAAGTTCCTCGACGAGATCGAGGCTGCCGTCCCGCACGGTCTCGATGTCCATCTCGTCATGGACAACTACGCCACGCACCAGGCCCCGCTGATCCACAACTGGCTCGCCAAACGGCCGCGCTGGCATGTCCATCTCACGCCGACCGGTTCGTCTTGGCTCAATCAGGTCGAGCGCTTCTTCGCGCTCATCACCGACAAAAAGATCCGGCGCGGCATCTATCGCAGCGTCCCGAGCTCTGCGCGCCGACATTATGGACTTCATCAGTCATCACAATGCCGATCCCAAGCCATTCCAATGGACCAAATCCGCCGATGATATCCTCGCTTCGAGCGCTTCTGCCGTTACAATACTCAAGCACAAGCATCGTGATTCTTGTTCAGGATACTAGGCGAGAATGTGCACGGGATCGCAGAACGGCCTCAGTTCAGAAGCCGATGCCCTATACTCCAGCTTGTTCGACTGCAGCGATAAGCGGCGCCCGTACACAGGCTATGTAGCGGGTAAGCGCCTCGACCAAGGCAGACCAAACCGTGCGTGCGGACGTAGGCTAGCAGGGGTCGTAAGCGATCGTCCTTTGCGGGTTAGGTTATCCTGCCCGGCTCGATCTTACAGGGTCGCCCCGTGTGGGAGGCCATCAGCACGAGCTATTGCCTGCGAGCACCAATTCCCGTTAGAGAGCCTTAAAGCTTGCCTGGCGCAGCAGAACAGATAAATCGCGTCGGGAAGTTCCCTAAATTATGTCCTTGAGCGCGGTCCCTCGCGGCGGGATCTGGATTTGGACAGCATCGATGTCGAGCGTGCGAAAGGTGGTTGGTAGTGGCTTCCCGAACCAGGCCACATCAGCATCAATGTTCGTACCATCGGCGATGACCTCGTCAAGCGTGATCGGGTCTCTTCATTAAGGCCGACAGACTGAAGGCGATCGAGGAAGTCGCCACTGTCCAAATGCAACTCCGTCGTATTGTGGTGGTTCACCTCCCATCGTACGATTCTCGCACAACAGTGCCCTTGTCCCGCGCCTCTAAGAGCCAGCTTCGCTGATCTCGACCCGCGAATAGTCTGGCGAGGGCTGGGATCATGTTACACCGCCGGACTTCTCGCGGGTCGCGTTGACCTGCATCTTGGCGTAGACCTGCATCAGGCCGACCTCGTTCGACAGCGTCACGAGCTTGAAGCCCATGTGGATCGCGCGCACCGCGCCTTCGGCGCCCGAGCAGTGGATGCCCGGGTTGAGGCCGCGTTTGCCGCACTCTTTGATGATCTTCTCGTAGATCTTGAGGATCTCCGGCTCATCGCGATCGAGCTTCGGCACCAGGCCGTAGGAGAAGCCGAGATCGGACGGGCCGATATAGACGCCATCGATGCCTTCGACATCGAGGATCGCTTCCATGTTCTCGACCGCGGTCTTGGTCTCCATCATCGGCAGCAGCACAATCTCGTCGTTGGCGGTCTGCTGATAGGTACCAGCCGAGCCGTACATGCCGGCGCGGATCGGGCCGTTGGAGCGCACGCCCTTCGGCGGATATTTGGCGTAGGAGACGAGGTTCTTGGCTTCCTGCGGCGTGTTGACCATCGGGCAGATCACGCCATAGGCGCCGCCGTCCAGCACCTTGCCGATGATGCCGGGCTCATTCCAGGGTACGCGGACCATCGGAGTGACCGGATGGGCGTGCATCGACTGGAAGCACTGCACCATCGATTGATAATCCTGCACACCGTGCTGCATGTCGACGGTGACGCTGTCGAAGCCGCATTGCGCGATCACTTCGGCCGAGAATCCCGAGGGGATCGCGAGCCACGCGTTCACTACCGCCTTGCGCGATGCCCAGACTTGCTTGACCTTGTTTGCCATTGATCACGTCTCCTTTTGTGTTTCTTGGAGCCTGTCGCAAGAGTGCTTCAGGGACTTCAGTACGCCCATAGATCAACGTTGAGGCAGTACATGCCAGCGAGGCCATCGATCAGATCTTTGGCTTGCGCATAACTGGCCTCGTATGGCTTCACCAGTTTCGATAGTCGTCGCTCACCAACCTTGCGAGCCGCAAAATCCCTGAGCTGCTTGAAAGGGTATAGGATGCCGCCTCTGTCCTTTTTCACTATTTCTAAATTGATGATCATTGTGCTTCAGTCTCGCAAGCTGCAAGATTTCGTAAAACAGACATGTTTGGCTCAAGACAGAGACTCGCTTCGAGTCCTAACGAAAAAGCTCTGGCAATTCATCTGCCCAACGCGCCGGCAAACTTCAGGGCGCTGAACCATGCCGTATGCAACCCGGCTCATGCGTTGTACGGATCGCCCCGGACATTGGTTAAAGTCACCAAGCAGCAAAACTCAGTTTCGAATCAGGAGCGAGATTGCCGTCTTGGCGACTACCTTTGCTGAATGCTCGGCTTTGGCGATCAGCGGTCCTCCGTCATGTTGACGCGGGCAGCTATTTGAGTTCCCTCCGAACGAAGTTACCTGAATTAGCTGTCGATCATCTTAAAAGACCTTCTCAAACTGCGTGCAACCCTTTGTTGAAAGACCCACGCATTCAGGATACTAATGTCGCAAATACATTTGCGTCGCATCTCCTGTCGTTTGGAAGATTTCCTGCATCGCACGGGCACTTGGCGCGGCAATTCACTTGGAGCTAACTATGCAGCAGTATGATCGAGCGGACGTCCGCATCCTTGAGATCGTGCAAAAGAACAACCGTCTAACGTCTGAGGTAATCGGCGAAATGGTGGGACTTTCTGCTACCGCATGTCAACGACGCCTCAAACGCCTACGTTCGGAAGGCATCATCGAGGCGGATGTCTCGATCGTTTCGCCCAGAGCGGTGGGAAGACCTCTTCAGATGCTTGTACTAGTGAGCCTGGAGCGGGAGCGAGCCGACATAATTGATCGATTCAAGAAGGCCATCAAATCGTCTGCTGAGGTCGTCAGTGGATTCTACGTCACCGGCGACGCCGACTTTGTCCTATATCTTACCGCGCGAACCATGGACGATTATGAGCAGTTCACTCGACGATTTTTCTATGAAAATCCAAATATCAGGGGCTTCAAGACAATGGTCGTAGTGGACCGCGTAAAGGTGGGGTTTGCCATGCCAATTCAGGATTCGCCTGAGGACTGACCAAAGTCTGATGTCGATGTCGGCGCGGCGCGCTTTTTCCTCGCTCGCTCACATAGAACGCTAAAAATCAGCGCTCTCGCTGCTGTACTCTGTGGTGCTGTTGCCAGTTGAGCTTGGACACTCATCTGACGAGCGGCTGAGAGTTAGCAGCCTTGCCTCAAGCGGCCGCAATTCAATTCCCTGCTCATCTGCACGACAGCAGTAATTTCGAGATCGAAACCATGGCTGAGCCAGAGGTGCACCGTCCGTGACCTCAATGAACACGGTCCAAAGCAATAGCGCTACTATGTTGATTAAATTTGTACGCAATGCGTGGGATGCTTGGTACTCGCTATCAAAGGGCGAAAGGCAGCAGCATCCCCCCGGTCGGGCGAAGCTCCCAATTGATAGCAGCCAGCTTTTGTCGGACGATCAAGCGATCGCGGCAAGGAATCTAGCCGCAATAGGCGAGGCGAGACTCCATGTGTCTGATCGGTCCGAGGACCAGAGCTCCAATGTCGATGGAATCACCGCGCCCCTCCGCTCTGTCTCCTTCCGCGTCATATGGCTGGCGAGCGTATTGTCTAATCTTGGCATCTTAATCCTCAGCGTCGGTGCTGCGTGGGCCATGACGGAGATGACGTCGTCGGCTGACAAGATCGCACTGGTGCAAACGGCTTTGTCATTACCGGTCGCGCTGCTCTCAATGCTCGCTGGGGCGATAGCTGACATGTACGACCGCCGCACCGTGATGCTTGTTACGCTCTCAGTCGCGCTTTGCGGCGGGACGGCTCTAACTGCTCTCGATTGGTTTGGTCTTACCACGCCGAGCCTGTTGCTCGCGCTTTGCTTCGTGATGGGTAGTGGTCTGGCATTGATGGGGCCGGCTTGGCAAGCTTCTATCGGCGAGCAGGTGCCAGCCGAGGCACTGCCGGCGGCAGTTGCACTTAATGGCATCAGTTTCAATATAGCCCGCAGCTTCGGGCCCGCGATCGGCGGTGTTGTGGTTGCGACTGCGGGCGTAATCGGAGCCTTTGCACTCAGCGCGTTGCTCCACCTGCCGCTGATGATGGCGCTGCTTTTCTGGAAGCGTGTGGCCGAGCCATCGCGACTACCTCGCGAACAGCTGAGGCGCGCCGTTGTCTCAGGCGTACGATATATCACCAATTCGCCCTCGATCAAGATCGTGCTGACCCGCACCATAGTAATCAGCGTGATCGGCGGCGCACTCATCGCTCTCATGCCGCTCGTCGCACGCGATCTCTTGCGGGGAGGCCCCCAAACCTATGGTATTATGCTCAGCGCCTTTGGCTTGGGCGCGGTATTTGGTGCGCTCAACATCACCGAGGTGCGCAAGCGCGTGAGTAGCGAGGCAGCGGTTCGCGCCTGCGGGGTTTCAATGGGCGTGGCGATTGCGGCGGTAGCGCTGAGCCGCGAGCCGGTCGTGACTGCCGCCGCGCTGGTCGCGGCAGGTGCCGTGTGGACGATAGCGTCGACGATACTCAACATTGGTGTGCAACTCTCGGCTCCGCGTTGGGTTGAGGGGCGGTCGGTTGCTGCTTATCAAGCCGCGCTCTCCGGCGGCATTGCTGTCGGCAGCTGGGGCTGGGGCCGTCTCACCGATGTTGTTGGCGTCGAGATGGCGCTGCTAGTTTCCGCTGCGCTGATATTAATCTCATCGCTACTTGGGCTCTGGCTACCCGTGCCGCCCATCGGCGCCCGCGGCGAGTCCGCCGAGATGCTGGCTGATCCCGAGGTGCGGCTCCCGATCGCCGACCGCAGCGGGCCGCTGGTGGTGGAGATCGAATATCGCGTCGCGCGTGAGAATGCGCGCGCCTTCCATAATGTGATGCTGGACGTACAGCTCTCCCGCCAGCGCAACGGAGCCTATGGCTGGTCCATTGCGCGCGACATCGCCGACCCAGAGGTGTGGATCGAACGCTACCACTGCCCGACATGGCTCGATTATTTGCGCCAGCGCAGCCGCTGGACGCAATCGGAGCTCGCGCTGGATCATCGAGCTGGGGCTTTCCACATCGGTCTTGAGCCGGTGCGCGCCCGCCGTATGCTGGAGCGACCGTTCGGATCGGTGCGCTGGAAGCAAGGCACGCTCAATCGCTGTTAATGGACGAGTGCTGGGTCGAGAGAACTCTAACGTTTCTGATTGAAAGCGGCGGTCGCCGCATACAAGTTGGTCAGCGAGATAGCACAGTTCGTCGGTAGGGTGGCACTTTATCCGGTCGTTGATTCATCGTAACCCGAGGCAACGTGGACGGATGGCTCGCCAAAACAAGGAGGCATAGATGCCAAGTGCCTAAGCACGTACAACTCCGACTACACCTACACTTTAACTGCATGAACCCTAGAAAGGGCTTCTCCGAAGGAGTGCCCAATTGGGACGACATTTCCTAAGGGATAACTGGGCTCGGGCCGCACGTGTTAGATCGGTGATAATGGCAGGCCTGGCTGCCGCCCATCTCTTGCAAGTTGGCCGGCACCGACAGAGATTGCTTCCTGCGCGCAAATGTGGATTTGGAATACAGCCGAGAACTGTTCTTGGAAGGTCAAACCGAAGTCAGCGTGGCGTTATTTTTCCTAGCTTAAGGTCAGCGGGACAGCCCGCGGCGTACTGGCTACGCGGCAATGAATTCGGCGTCCACCCATAAGTTCGATCAGCATGGGTGCTTGGGCACGACGTTTCCAAGCCGCTACCTTGCTCATTTGCGACGTTAACGACCACTGACACCTTTCGCATTCAGCTCTCGCTCCTCCGGGCACAAGGACCGCGCCAATGCGACGTCTGCCGCGAACACATCTTTCTTGACCTGTCGATCGTTGGTAGGCCTCCGAGTACAGACGCCCTGCGACGGGCTGGGCTGATGGTTGAGAACTGTACGTATGGACAGCCATACGATCAGTACGTTGAATCGACTGAAAGTGGTTGATACAGGCCGGCGGCGGCGTTGGTCTGAGGAAGAGAAGGCCCGTATTGTTTTGGAGACCTATCCGAGCCGCTTGGTTGCGGCGACAGCCCGGTGATACGACTTGTCGCGTTCCTCTATTGGTGACTTGGCGAAGAGCCCTCGCGGCGACGCGGACCAAATCCGACGCTGGCTTTGTCAGGGCAGTTGTGGCCGAGGGGGGCCCTCGGAGTCGGTGGTGGGGTCAT
Source organism: Bradyrhizobium sp. USDA 4538 (assembly GCF_024171045.1). Lineage (NCBI taxonomy): Bacteria > Pseudomonadati > Pseudomonadota > Alphaproteobacteria > Hyphomicrobiales > Nitrobacteraceae > Bradyrhizobium > Bradyrhizobium sp. USDA 4538. The sequence goes on along the minus strand of NZ_JALJZE010000001.1, from coordinate 1,615,404 downwards.
CGGAGAGCGCGACCGCACATTCGACGGAGCGTCGGATCGAGATCCAGTGTCCTGAACCAGAAGTTCGCGATATTACGATGCTTGCGCTTGAGTATTGTAACGGCAGAAGCGCTCGATGGAAGCGAGGATATCATCGGCGGATTTGGTCCATTGGAATGGCTTGGGATCGGCATTGTGATAACTGATGAAGTCCATAATGTCGGCGCGCAGAGCCTGGACGCTGCGATAGATGCCGCGCCGGATCTTTTTGTCGGTGATGAGCGCGAAGAAGCGCTCGGCCTGATTGAGCCAAGACGAACTGGTCGGCGTGAGATGGACATGCCAGCGCGGCCGTTTGGCGAGCCAGTTGCGGATCAGCGGGGCCTGGTGCGTGGCGTAGTTGTCCATGGCGAGATGGACATCGAGACCGTGCGGGACGGCAGCCTCGATCTCGTCGAGGAACTTGCGAAATTCGGCGGCGCGGTGGCGGGCAAAGCATTTGCCGATGACCTTGCCCCGTCGCTAGTCGAGCACCGCGAAGAGCGAGGCCGTGCCGTGGCGCGTGTAGTCATGGCTGCGCCGCGCGGGCTGACCGGGGCGCATGGGCAACATGGGCTGGCTGCGGTCGAGCGCCTGAATTTGGGACTTCTCGTCCACACCCAGGACGACGGCATGCTGGGGCGGGGAGACGTAGAGGCTGACCACATCGCGCACCTGGGCCACGAAATCGTAAGCGTCGTTCTCAGGCCACGGCTTTAAGGGGTTGAGCGCGGTAGGCCCAGGGCAATAGCTGGTCGATGTCGCGGTTGGGATGCCCGTTGACGATCCTGGCCAGGACGTCGGTGAGATAGGCAAGCGGGTCGACGTCGTTGAGCTTGCAGGTCTCGACAAGAGAGGCGACGACAGCCCAGTGTTCGGCACCACCGTCGGATCCGGCAAACAGCGCGTTCTTGCGGCTGAGCTTGATACCGCGGATTGATCGTTCGACGGTGTTGTTGTCGAGCTCAATGCGGCCGTCATCGATGAAGCGCGTTAAGCCTTTCCAGCGCGAGAGGGCGTAGCGGATGGCCTCGGCGAGCTTGATCTTCTGGCTGATGAGAGCCAGCTTGGCGCGCAGCCAAACTTCGAAGGCATCGGCCAGTGGTCGGCTCTTCTGCTGCCGCACGAGGCGACGTTCCTCCGCGCTGCGGCCGCGAATCTCCTTCTCGATCGCGTAGAATGCGGCAATGTGTTTGAGCGCCTCGCTTGCGATCGGAGCGGGGCCGGCTGTCGCGAGTTCGTAGAAGTTGCGCCGCATGTGCACCCAGCTTGCGTCAGGACAAGTCCTGGAAACGAGGAAGAATGTGATCTGAAACCTTTCAACGTGTCCCAGAGGGTTCGACGCCCTCCCGGCAAAGGCGGAGCCCGCCAGCCGGAAGCGAGTCTTGCATGGGTGACGGCAACGTCACTCGTGAAGCGTAGACAGCGGGTACTGAAGCCCTGTGACCAGCCTCGAAATCACGGTCGTGCTGAAGCCTTCGTCGTGTTGGATCCGGGGGCAGCACTGGGAAAGCCGCTATGGCCAGGCTGACCGGTTCGGCCGGGGTCTCTGAGCAGGGCAAAGGTACGGGATGGGCCACCAGGAAACCTGAGAGGTCCCGTTTGTGCCCACATGGGAAAGCCGGCACGGAGCACCGGCCATAGCAACGCTCCAGGCCTGATGACCGACTTGGCGAGCATCGGGAGCGCGCACGCGAACACGAAAACACCAAGGCATGTGGAATCCCGAGGTGAAGACATAAGCCGACGGACGCGCGCGGCGGGAAGTCGTAGCGGCTTCGTAGTACCGAGGAAGGCGGGGAACTGGGCTCACCGGGACCCGCTCGAGGGAAGGGAGCCGCCACGCGTTAAGACCCATTGACGAGAAACACGGGAGGGAACGCTGAGTCCCACGAACCTGTCCACGAAACGACAATGGATAGCCGATCTGGCGAGGAAGAATCCCAAGCGGGTGCTGACCTCGCTGCATCACCTGATCGACCGTGAATGGATGCTCGAGGCCTATCGCCTGACGCGCAAGGATGGCGCGCCCGGTATCGACGGCATGATGGCGACGGACTATGAAGCGAACCTGGAGGCGAATCTTTGTGATCTCCTGGCGCGCATCAAATCCGGACGTTACATCGCGCCGCCGGTGCGACGGCACTACATCCCGAAGGCGGATGGGACCGAACGGCCACTCGGCATCCCGACATTGGAAGACAAGGTGGCACAGCGGGCGATTCTCCTGCTGCTGGAGCCGATCTACGAGACCGACTTCTTGTCGTGCTCGTATGGCTTCCGACCGGGACGATCGGCCCATGATGCCCTACACGCTCTGCGCAATGGGTTCATGGAGCAAGGGCTGCGTTGGGTGGTGGACGTCGATATCTCGAAATACTTCGACACCATCGACCACACGCACCTGCGCCGATTCCTCGATCAGCGAGTCGCGGACGGCATCGTCCGGAGGATGATTGATAAATGGCTGAAGGCGGGGGTGCTCGAAAAGGGCGTCCTGCGCCGCACGACTAGTGGAACGCCCCAAGGCGGCGTGATCTCGCCACTGCTAGCAAACATCTACCTGCATTATGTGCTGGATGAATGGTTCGAGCAGGTGGCGCGACCGCGGCTCAAGGGAGATGCCAACTGGTCCGATACGCTGATGACTGCGTATTTCGCAAAAACGGGACAGCGGTTTCGCTAACTGACGGACAGCAGTTTCGCTAAATCGCGGACAGCGTGGCGGCGCTGGCTTTTGGTTGCCTGGTTGTTGAAGTCAGTTGATATTCGTTTCGCTGTTTTCGACGTCGGTCAAGGGGCGCGCGGCTTTTTTCCTTCGCATGCTGTCGCCTTCGAGGGCGATACGGTGGGAGTTGTGGATGATCCGGTCGAGGATAACATCTGCGATGGTTGGCTCGCCGATCATGTCGTGCCATTGGGCAACGGGCAGCTGAGCGGTAATCAAGGTCGATTTGCGCCTGTAGCGCTCTTCGAAGATTTCGAGGAGATCAAGGCGCTGCTGGTCATTGAGGGTGTGGGTGCCCCAATCGTCGAGGATGAGCAACTGGACACGTGCAAGCTTATCGATGAGGCGCGGGAAGCGACCATCGAGACGGGCCATGGCGAGGTCTTCGAACAAGCGCGGCATACGCAAATAAAGGACGGAATGATCGAGCCTGGCCGCCTGGCGTCCGAAGGCACATGCCAACCAGGTTTTGCCAGTCCCCGTCAGGCCGGTGATGATGAAGTTCTCATGGGCTTTCAGCCAGGCGCCTTGCGCCAGCTGCAGGGTGTTGCGCCGGTCAAGGCCGCGGCGGGAAGCGAAGTCGACGTCTTCGATACAGGCGTCGACGAAGCGCAGCTTGGCTGCGGCCAGCCGATTGGTCAGGCGCCGGTCGGCACGCATGGCGGCTTCGCGATCGAGCATCAGGCCGAGCCACTCATCCCGGCTGAGATCGGCGGCATTGTCCTGTTCGGCTAGTTGCCGGTAAGCGGCCGCCATTCCGGCAAGGCCGAGCGCCTGCATCTGCTCGAGGGTCGGGTGGGTCAGCATCGCGATGTTCCTTTCCTTCATTGATAATAGCCCCCACCACGGATGTTGGCGTGCGAGGGGGTGGCTTTGACGGGTGCGGCAGCAGGGCTCGCGCGGTCGAGCCCGGATTTGAGGATCGCGCTCACCGAGGAGTAGCTGATCGCGTTGATGACGAGTGCCCGCTCGCAGGCCGCTTCGAGCCGATCGCGCTCGTAGCGCCGTGCCAGGGCGATGATCCCCATGGCGGAGCGATAACCCTGCTCGGGATGCGGGCGCTCACGCATCATCCGCTCGACCAGAGTGGCGGTGTTGACGCCGATCCGCGCTGCCATCTTGATCAAGCTCGCCGGCGTCATATTGGCATAACGCTGATGGGCCTTGGGCATGTGCTCGTTCACGGTGACATGGCCGCTGCGCTGAGAGCGGCGCACATGGCTGGCAACACGCGTGTGATCCTGGAAGATCTCGACGGCTCGATAGGTGAGCCGGATGTCCACCCGACGGCCGATCAGCCGGTGCGGCACCGAGTAAAAGGTCTTGTCGACTTCGACGCGATAATCGGGGTGGACCTTCGCCGTTTTCCACTCGGCGTATTCGAACGGCTCGCCCGGCAGCGGCGTCAACGCAGCGCGCTCGATCTCCTCGAACAGCTGCCGGCGGGATTTGCCGATATGGCGCATCGGCCGATGGTTCAGCTCCTCCAGCAGACCGCCGATCGCAGTATTGAGATCGGTCAGGTTGAAGAACCGCCGATGGCGCAGCCGTGCCAGAATCCAGCGCTCAACAATCAGCACCGCGCCTTCAACCTTGCCCTTGTCGCGCGGCTTGCGGCTGCGGGTCGGCAAAATCGTCGTGTCGTAGTGCTCGGCCATGGCGGCAAAGGTTTGGTTGAGCGTCGGCTCGAACCACAACGCCTTGACGACCCCGGCCTTCAGATTGTCGCAGACGATCGCCTTGGGAACTCCGCCGAAGTACGACAAGGCTCGGGTCTGGCCTTCGATCCAATCTGGTAGTCGCTGACCGAAGCTCCCCATAGCGAAGGTCAGCGACGAGGCCCCGAGCACCGCGACAAATATCTGCGCCTGACGGATCTCGCCGGTTTGCGGATCGATCACCTCCACCGTCGGACCGGCATAGTCGGTCTGCATCACTGCACCCGCCGCGTGGCGATGACGGAAGGTCGGGTTCGCCCGGCGCCGATAGGCGTCGAACTTCTCGCAGAACCACGTGTAACCATAGCCGTCGGGATGCGCCGTCCGGTATTCCTGCCACAGCAGCGTCAGCGTCACGCCCTTGCGCTTGAGCTCCTGCGCCACCCGTGGCCACTCTGGCTCGCTCAAGTCCTGCGGGGGGCGCCCGACCCGCCGGAACAAGGCTCGCTGCAAGGCCGCCTCGCTCTCGTAAATCGGCGGCAGCGGCCAGCTCAAACCCGCTTCACGCGCTCGCAGCAGGTAGGTGGCAACCGAACTCTTGCTGATCTGCAGCCGTTCCGAGATCTCCCGAACCGACAGGTCCTGCTCGTACGTCAGCCTCAGGATCGATCGTAGGTCCTTCACAGTGGTTCGTTTCGCTTGCTTCCGTCTCGGCATTGCCCCTCTCAAACTCAGCTTGAGAGAGAACATTGCCTGAACGGCGCTCCCGAAAACCAACCTCCCGCAACTGTCCGCGATTTAGCGGAATCCCTGTCCCGGAATTACTGAAATCGCTGTCCGCGAATTAGCGAAATTGCTGTCCGGAAATTGCCGAAACACGCACTGATGACGCGGTGATCGCCTTCGAGGACCGTCTGTCCGGCAAGCGATTGCTGAATGTGCTGGGTAAGCGGCTCAGTCGGTACGGGCTTCAACTCCATCCGATCAAGACCCGCTTCGTAGACTTCCGGTTTAAACGCCCCGGTGGGCGTCATCCCGCGACGGCGCGGACCACATTCAACTTCCTTGGCTTCACCCATGTATGGGGTCAATCGAGGAAGGGTAAGAATGTCGTCCGACAAATAACGGCAAAAGACCGTTATGCCCGCGCGCTGGCTTCCGTAACGGAATGGTGTCGGCTCAACCTGCATCGCCCGTTCCGGGAACAGCACGCGCACTTGTCGCGGGTTATCCGGGGGCACTGCGCCTACTACGGCATCTCCGGCAACGGCCGACGGATCAGATGGTATCACCACCAGCTCACGCGGATATGGAAGAAAATGGCTCGCGCGGCAGCAATCTGCCGTGGTCACGCTTCCGGGCCATGCTCGCGCGACATCCGCTGCCGACAGCCAAGATCGTCCACCAATATGCCGTCTCGTGAGCGAAGCTTACGCGTGAAGAACCGGATGCGGGTAATCCGCTCGTCCGGGTCTGTGAGGGGCGGGGATGGCAACATCCCCGCCTAAGCCAGATGCGCTGCACGCTTGAGACCGACAGGCCGCTTCCTTCGCCATGCCGCGCGAGCTCCAGTGGGTCGCATCCTTCGGGAGGCTTTCCAGGGTCCGTACGATGGTAGCTTCGATGCGCGCGTCATCGATCGTCCGCGGTGCTCCGGGCCTTGGCTCGTCGCGCAGGCCTTCCACGCGATCCTGCACAAAGCGCCGACGCCACTTGCCGACCGTGGTCTCGATCACACCGAGCTTCGCCGCCACCTCCTTGTTCTGGCTGCCTTCTGCACAGGCCAAAATGATCCGGGCGCTCAACGCCAGGGCTTGGGCCGTCTTGCGACGGCCGGCCAACGCCTTCAGCTCAGCTCGCTCCTCGTTGCTTTAGGATCAGGGATGCCAGTTCCGCCATCGAATGCTCCATCGCTGTGCCTCGAAAGACCGTCGCAGGCTGGCTCTCCCTAACTGGGAAGCCTGAGGTCTCTGAGCTTGGACGAACGAGGTTGCCGACCTACACCAGCGTGGCACGATGACCACAGAGTCTCCGACAGAACGGTTCAAGCCCGCACGATAACGACCCCTGCGGCCGATCGCTAGGAGGTTGGCATCCGAGGCCGCACCTGTGCGCGTTCCGACACTCGTAACCATCCGCTACGACGGATTGCAACCGTCCGTTCGGATCATCGCGATAGGTGCTATGATACCGTTAGGTGCATTTCTGATCGAAACGTTTTAGCTCGATGTCAAGATGTCAAGCGCGGCGGAGGCCGTCCATATTCGACCGGATGGTCCCCGCTGCGAGCGCCTCTCGGCTGACGCTTGCGCACAGGCGGGCTGCCGAGCTCGGATCCGATAAGCGTTGCGGAGATGCGATCGAAGACCAGTCACCGACAGTGCGCTCGCCAATAACCTTGCGCCAAGTTGTTACGGCGGGTTGTGCTGGTGATGAGGACGGAGTCGCGGTCATGGCGATCCTCGACGAACTCAATGAAATCGCGCTGCTGGCCGCAGAGAGGCGGCCAGGTATCACGATCGTCCAATAGAACCAGATTGACATTTACCCGGAACAGTCGATGGTACCAGTTGTCGCCGTGAGCAAATCAGCGAACAAGCGCCACACGCGCGCGTGGTAAATTGTGTCCCCCACCAAGCCTATGCGCTAGCACGCTGGACTAACCACGACTTGGTGGTTCCGCACGGCCGCTGATCAGCAAGCCTCCGCGGTGTTAGGCTATCTCGGCTAGTGGCTAATTGTTCGACAGCACCGTGTCGAGCCGGCGCGGCGTGCGGTAATCGACCCGAGTAGTACGACTTCCGATCTCGACGTTGTAGTCGAGCCCACCCTGCATTCCTTCGTTCGGCAAAGGCATAGCAAACGGCCCGTAATGACTTGAGCGCCGCGCAGCCATCGCCCTGCTTGTCACGGAGCTCAATAAGCCGTATCGCGCCATCTCGGCATAAGCCGCGCGCGCTGTATGTCGAGATCGGGCTACGTGCTAGCTAGTGTCCCGGGTCATAAGTTCGAATCATTAGATTCGCGTCAGCATCTTGCTCTTAGTCCCGGCGCGATATGGCGCGCAAGGCAACTGAGCCGGAAGCCTGAGCGGCATAGCCGACCAAGAGGTAGAAGTATCATCTAGCAGCCTTCCTCTGGACAGGCTACCGAACTCATGAACTTGCTTTTCAGGCCGTTGAACCTGCTCTCCCACGGTTCGGGAGAAAGCGAGCGCCGAACGCCAACCTTTTGATTAACTGGCATCGCTCAAGGCGAAAGTAGCGAACGATTCGGTGCGCTTAGTGACAATAGAGCGAAAAGTCCTATTCGGTTCATAACTGGCATTGGATCATCTTGCCCGTGTTCTTTATCGTACATTGATGACGCAGATGTCGCGAACCGACCAAGCGTTGTGGCCGTTCCAGCAGGGATGCTGGCAAATCTTCGTATTTCGCCCTCGCTAGGTAAGCGAACACTGCACTCGCCAAGTGGCACGCCGATTGCTGGGATGAGGAGCAAAGACCGCCTGGGTTAAACTGGAGCAGTCACATCTCAGGAAGTCACAGATGAGACTTGCCCGATCGATTCTGGTCAATCCTCTGCTTATGCCGTGTCGGTTGCCGCGAAGTTCGCCGTGGAGCGGCGCTCAGCGGAAAGTTTGGATGCGAGGCAGTGCGTTGGCGCGAGCGGACAGTTCTACAAACTAGATCACCCAGCCCTACCATCGCGGTGGAACTGATCATCGCTACGTACTATTGTGACACAACGCGAGGCGTAAAACGGAGGTAGACTCTATGAAACTCGCTTACGGATACAAAGCTCTTTGGGAGGTTGCCCAGAAAAATTATCCCGGTCAAACCGGGGTGGCCGGACTTCTCGATCAAAGAGGGATGTTTGACGCCATGAGCAGTGTCGTGAATGCTGACTATTCTGACCGCTTTGCAAAGCCAACCGCACGAGCATGGAGATGCTCCATTGATCCATGGAGTTTTCAGCACTCTGCGACGGTCAGGGGAGCCTTGGCACAAACGTACAAAGGGTTAGTAAATATTAAGAACCCTTTTGATCTGTCTCTGTATACGAGGCTAATTTGGGAAATTCAGCCGAGGACAATTCTAGAACTCGGTTCCTTTCAGGGCGGCAGCGGACTGTGGTTTGCTGATCAGATGTCGATGCTTTGCGAGAAACCTGGTGAAGTTCACTCCTTTGACTTGCACACGACACGCATCCATGCAAATGCAAAGCATCCACTTCTCACCTTTCATCAGATTGACCTTTCGGATGCAGAGGCCTTTGATAAAAGCCTGCTGATGAGATTACCTCATCCTTGGCTTGTGATCGACGACGCGCACGTACAAGTATTTTCGATATTTTCTTACCTAAGCGGCGTTCTTGTATCGGGGGATTACTATGTGATTGAAGATATCGTTTCACTGTTAAACAAGGAGGCTTTCGATGGCTTGCAAATGATCGAGCAAGCTGGCTTTTTAGTCGATACTTATTATACGGACGCGTTCGGGACCAACGTTACTTGTGCTCCGAATGCGTGGTTTCGAAAATCGTGAGCTTGCACCCATGGACATGAGTTTCCGGGCGCTCCTAGAGAAGGCCTCTGAATCCATGATAAAGCTGAGGCCGTTCAGCCGAGAAGTTCTGCACGGCAGCGCCACAGCGTTGCCATAGCTATGAACCTTGCGGGTCCGAGAGCTTGAGCGGTCGGAAAGATAGCCGCGTGCGTGCAGTCAGGACGGTTGGACATATTGCACCGACCGATGGCACGCAAACCTCAAAAAAAAAGCCTAAAAACGCGGCGTGAATCTCAAAGTTAACCGGTATGAGCTCCCACGTCTCCGTGATCAGCGCGCGCGAGCGTAACTGACCTGCCCCTGAGTATTTCCTCCAGATGGAGTTAGAGTCCGGCCTGAGCAAGGACGGATAGATGAAGCGAGCAAGGTTCACGGAAGAGCGTAAGCGTAGCTCTGAGGCCCATTTGATTGGCGCTTGACGTCTATTTTGAGCGCGTGGTGCGCCGGCGCGGCTTCCATATGTCGGACAACGCATTGACAGCGGCCTCAAGCGCCTTCCGGTCGACGACGTTGGGATCGAACTGCTCCGGGCCCCAGAGGCGCATATGTTCGTGCTCCGGATGGGTGGGGTCGCTGATGGCGTCGAGGTATTCAGCATAGCCTGGCGCACCGCCGACATCTTCCGGAGGACAACGGCCGGCGGCCTCGAGCAAGAACGGAAGTCCCTCCGTTGTCGTGTTGTCGAACCACTTTTCAAGCTTGATCACGTGATCCCAGCTGTCGCCGAAGTCGTAGAGATAATGGATCGTCTTCGCGCCGGTCTCCTGAACGATATTAGAGAGCCGCGTCTTGCGGGCATCGATGGGCTGAGGGCCAAAATCTCCATCGGGATCAGGTATACCCCAACGTCCTTCGCCGGCCAGGAACTCGAAGAGATGGCTGTTCGTCCAGCCAAACGCCGCCTGAAGCGTCAGATGCAGCCGATCAAGGCGCAGGGTGACGGGTACGACAAGGCGACGCATCACCTCCGGCTTCACATCCTTGAGGGTTACCTTGATCCGGACCGCGGTCGTGTTCAGGCTCATGCCGCCAGCCTCGGATCGTGTGTATGCATCGTATAGGTCGACGCCCAGGGAAGCAGTTCGTCCAGTCGCGCCGCAGGCCAACCATTGACGAGCTTGGCGAGAACGTCAGCGAGCCAGTGCTCGGCACTGACGCCATTGAGCTTACAGGTCTCAATGAGCGAAGCCAGCAATGCCCAATTCTCGGCACCTTCGTCGCAACCGGCAAAAAGGGAGTTCTTGGCATTGAGCTTGATTGGCCGCATCGCTCGCTCGACCGCATTGGTGTCCATCTCGATGCGCCCGTCATCAAGGTAGAACGTTAGGCCGTCCCAATGACGCAGCGCGTAACGCAGGGCCTTCGCCGTGTCGCTCTTCTGCGCAAGGTGAGCAAGCTTGGCCTCAAACCACTGCTTCAAGGCTGTAGCCAGAGGCCGGGCATGCGCTTGTCGCCCCGCGCGGCGCTCGTCCGCAGATCGGCCGCGGAGTGCCTTCTCGACCGCGTAAAGCAGGGCGATGCGCTCAAGGGCCTCGCGGGCAACCGGAGCTGGCGCCGGCGCAGCCTCCCGCTCGATCTTCACAAACTGGCGCCGCAGATGCGACCAGCAGAAGGCAAGCGTCCCGGACAGGGCGTCCGCACGCGTCTCTCGGGTCATGGTCTTGTAAGCCTGATAGCCGTCGCAGTGGATGATGCCGCGATAGCCCTCGAGCAGCCTCAAGCCATGAACGGCCCCACGGCCCGGTGCATAGGCGTAAACCACGCCAGGTGGATCAGGTCCGGCCCAGGGCCTGTCATCGCGTGACAGCGCCCAGAAGTAGCCGGTTTTGGTCCTGCCGCGCCCTGGATCCAGCACCGGCGCCGGGGTCTCATCGACACAGAGCTTCGAAGAGGCGAGCAGAAGCTGGCGCAGACGATGCCACAAGGGCTTCAATTCCTGGGCGGCGTAGCCGACCCAAAAGGCGAGCGTGGAACGGTCGATGGCGATACCGTGGGTCGCCAGCATCTGCGCCTGACGATAGAGCGGCAAATGCCAATGATACTTGGCGTCAATTACATGCGCGACGAGACGCTCGGTGGGCAGTCCCCCCTTGATCAATCGCTCGGGCGCAGCGTGCTGGAGGACGACGCCATGACAGGCGCGGCAGGCAAGCTTGGGCCGGCGGGTGACGATCACCCTGTATTGCACCGGAACGACGTCGAGCCTCTGGCTCTCATCGTGACCAATCTCAACGAGATCGCCTTTGCAGCACGGGCAGCAGGTTGCAGCCGGCATCAGCGTTTCGACAATGCGTGGCAAATGCTCCGGAAGCTGACCACGGTTGGCTCTGCGCTTGGCAGTTCTCTTCTCGCGGGCTCTGGGATTGGCGCGATCCTCAGCTGCTGCGAGAGCCGCGACGGCCTCTTCGATGTCCTCCAGAACAAGCTGTAGCTGATCAGCGTCCAGCTTTTCCGACGATCGACCGAACTGCGCATCCTTCGCAAGCTTGAGCAACCGCTCGAGCCTGGCGCAGCGATCCAGCAGAGCCGCGGCAAAGACACGCAGCTCGGCTGGATCGCTCGGCAGCTCATCAGGCAAATCACTCATTGGCCCAAGTCTGCCATGCTTCGCGCCCCGATGCAGCGAAGATTTTATGTCCTACGCAAGTGCTTTCGGCTGCGGGATTCGAGGCGCGTGCATCCGCGTCCAATCCATGCCGGCCAGAAGCGCGGACAGCTGGGCGGCATTCATCCGCATCACGCCGGCCACGATAGGAGGCCATTTGAAGCCGCTGCCATCGAGCCGCTTCCAATACATCACAAGGCCGCTGCCATCCCAGACGACAATCTTCACCCGATCGGCGCGCTTCGCACGGAACACCACCGCCACGCCCTTCATCGGGTCATGGCCCAGCGTCTCCTTCGCCAACAGCGCCAAGCCCTCCGCACCTTTTCTGAAGTCCACAGGTTGCGTCGCCACGTAAATCATGAGGCTCGCGGGCGGCGTCAGCATGAACGTGTCCGTCGAAGCGCCAAGAACACATCACTCAACACAGCAAGGCCAGGCGTCCCTCGCACCTCCACGCGTGCCCCCTGGAGTTCAACCGTCACAACGGCTGCTTCCGGCGACCCGGTGGGCTCTGCGGCCGCCGGTAGCGCCGATTCCGATACCACCGGCACGAACGACAGCGTGTCCGCCGAAGCCGGCAGCACCAACTGGCCCAAACGCGCCCGGCGCCGCCAGTCGTGCACCTGTTGGGGCCGGCACCCATGGCGACGCGCGACATCTGTGACAATCGCCCCCGGCTCAAGGCTTTCCGCGGCAATCTGTGCCTTCAAATCGTCCGGCCAGCGCTTTCGACCTGCGCCTGCGTACACTTCGATACGCGGTGACAACGGTCGTCTTATGTCGTCCGAATGGTCGTCCATTGTGAGCACCCTTGCAGAAGATGACTCTTCTAGCGGTCCTCTCAGGACTGAGTACAAAAATTCTCAAGGGCCTCAACGCCACGCTTACGGAAGAGCAGATTATCGCAGTGTTGAAGGCGGAGCGACGACAGCTGACCTGGCTCGCAAACACGGAGTCTCGGAGGCGACGATCTACAATTGGAAGGCCAAATTCGGCGGCATGGAAGCTTCCGAAGCCAAGCGGCTGAAGTCGCTGGAGGAGGAGAACGCGAAGCTGAAGAAGCTGCTGGCCGAGCAAATGCTCGATGCGGCGGCACTGCGCGAGCTTCTGTCAAAAAAATGGTAGGGCACGCCGCCAAGCGCGCCGCTGTGGCGCACCTGAAGGCCATGATGGGCCTGTCGGAGCGACGGGCCTGCACGATCGTCGACGCGGATCGGAGGATGGTCCGTTACCGATCTCGCCGCGCTGCGGATACGGAGCTTCGTGCCCGGCTGCGCGACCTTGCTCACGAGCGCCGACGGTTCGGCTACCGTCGACTGTTCGTCCTGCTGCGACGAGAGGGCGAGCCATCAGGGATCAACCGCATTCACCGGATCTATCGGGAAGAAGGGCTGACGGTCCGCAAGCGTCGGGCTCGCCGCAAGGCCATGGGGTGCCGGGCACCGATCCTGGTGGAAGCAAAGCCGAATGCGCGCTGGTCGCTGGACTTCGTCCACGACCAGTTCGCCAATGGACGACGCTTCCGCATCCTCAACATCGTCGACGATGTCACCAAGGAATGTCTGGGCGCCATTCCTGACACATCGATCTCGGGCCGGCGTGTGGCGCGGGAACTGACGACGATTGTCGCCCGCCGCGGCAAACCCGGCCTGATCGTCTCCGACAACGGCACCGAGCTCACCTGCAACGCCATGCTCGCCTGGTGCAAGGAAACCGGCATCGACTGGCACTTCATCGCACCGGGCAAACCGATGCAGAACGGCTTCGTCGAGAGCTTTAACCGCCGGATGCGCGACGAGCTCCTCAATGAGACGCTGTTCTTCGATCTCAACGACACCAGGACCAAACTCGCGGCATGGGTCGCCGACTACAATGGCGAGCGACCTCATTCCTCGCTGCAATACCTCACGCCCGCGGCCTACGCCGCCACTCTCACCGCAACGGACGCTCGGCTGCGCAACCCCGACCAGCTCCGCCGATCGTCCGTTGCTCCACCCGCGCCACTTGGCGTACAAACCACCGAGACTCTAACTGCCGCTGGATGAAAGTTCAGTGGCAGGTCATAACGGGTCGGCATCCAGTACTGGCGCATGGCCTCAACGAGTCCGGAATGTCAGTATCCGTGCGGTGAAGGCCGCCTTGCCGAGTGGAGGCGTGTTGTTGAGAACTGTCCTTGTGGACAGTGATAGGCGCAGTGCCAAAGTCGAACGGCTCGAAGTAGGGGACGCAGGCCGGCGGCGCTGGTCGGAGGATGAGAAGATCAAGATCGTCCTGGAGAACTTGCAGGCGCCGCGCCAGGTTGCGGCGACGGCGCGGCGATATGGCGTTTCGCGCTCATTGCTGCTCCGATGGCGACGGTCGTTTTGCCCCGAGCCGAAGGATGCCGCCCAGCAAACGGGCTTCGTACCGGCGATGGTGGTCGCGGAAACGGGGCCGACGCCTGGTCCAGCCGGCCGGCGGCGGCGCGATCGAGATCGAGTTTGCGGCCGGGGCTCGGATGCGGATCACGGGTTCGGTCGACGCGGCGACGCTGAAGGCCGCAGTCGCGGCACTGGCAGATGGACGGCCGAGGTGATCCACATTCCGCCCGCCGTACGGGTGCGGCCACACCGATATGCGCCGCGGCATGAGCTCGCTGGCCTTGCCGGTGCAGGAAGCCTTTAGGCGCGACCCGCACGGCGGCGACCTCTACGTGTTCCATGGCAAGAACGGCAAGCTCATCAAGATCCTTTGGTATGATGGGCTGGGCATGTCGCTCTATCCAAGCGGCTGGAGCGCGGCCGCTATCTCTGGCCGTCGTCGGCCACTGGCGTGGTGACAATCACCCCGGCCTAGCTTGCCTACTTGATTAGAGCATTGACTGGGTGCGCCGGGAGACCGGTGAAGACAGAGGTGAAGGTCCCTTACGATGAAGGAGTAGCAAGCCACATCGCCCCCGAGCCATGCGTGCGTGGCCGTGAGGCCATGAGCGAAGCGTTGACAGGGGTGCGCGTAGGCCAGCCATTGAACGACGAAAGACTTCCCATCCGGAGCGCTGATGCCTTCCAGTCGGCAGAAAGCAACATGACCCGTCGCGATAATGCAAGTGTCGGGCAGTTTCGCGTCGTCTATCCGCTTCGTTGAGCACCGAGTTGGCGACAAGAGGATCGCTGCCTTTTCCAGAAATGGTTGAAGGCGGGCGCGTTGGAAGACGGCCAAAAGATCGAGGTGAAGGCGGGAACGCCGCAGGGGGCGGTGATCTCACCGCGGCTTGCGAATATCTACCTCCACTATGTCTACGATCTTTGGCTCGACGCATGGCAAAAGCGGCGGGCGAGCGGCGACATGATTGTCGTGCGTTACGCCGATGACAGTGCGCCACGACGGCGAAGGAGGTGCTGTAGAGCACCTTTGAGCAGCCTTGCTGCACAGAAGATGGAGGCAGCCCCTCGAACTCGGGTTGCAGGATCAGGGTTCAAACTACCGGCTGGGGCTTCGGCCCATGGTCGAGGTGGTCGAGGCCGGAAAAGGCAGAGCAAGACTCTTTCAGGTAAGGATCGAAGAGACGAGCGCAAGCGAACCACCGATGAACTATCGAAAGCGTAGGGAAGAGTCAAAACCTAGGGGGCAGTCGTTATCTTGGGATCAGTTTGAGCGATGCCTGTTTACGGCTCAGGCGGCGTCCGGCAGGCGAGGTAGCGTTACCTGAACTCAGGCTTCTGTGCGGAACGTGGAAACCTGTATCGCGATGCCAAGGGAATGGTTCAAGTGGAAGCCCCACAAGAGTCTGAGTACCAATGTGCGATGCAGGGACGGAGCCGTGTGTAGTAGTGACGAAGAACTGTAATGGTGGCGGAGCGAAGGCATGGCACTGTCCCGCTTGATTGGAAGAACAACCGGAAACGGAGGACTCTTTTGGGTCAAGCAAAGCCGTATGACATCTCCAAGCCCTGGGATTGGGAGACGTACAAATGGGTTAAAGCAAATCGGGGCGCGGCCGGTCTTGCAGAGCAATCTGTACAAGCTCTGGAATCGAATGTCTTCGGACAGCTACTTTCCACCGCCGGTCAAGCGTGTGCAGATCGACAAGCGCGACGGCGGGAAGAGGCCGCTAGGAATTCCTACGGTGTAGGACCGCGTTGCTCAGCGGTCGTCAAAGGATATCTGGAGCCCGGATTTGGAGAGACACTTTCATCCAGACTCATTCGGATATCGACCCGGAAATTCGGCGCTCGATGCCGTTGGGGTTGCTCGCCAGCGATGCTGGCGGCATCCCTTCGTGCTCGTGGCGAATCTCTTTCTCCACTATGCGTTTTGACACGTGGATGCGAAGAAATCATCCGCAGCGTCCCGTTCGAGCGTTATGCCTGTCAATCGGCGTTCAAATTTGGCTCTGACTCACTTTTGATACAGTTTGGGGGATGTCTGACGCTTTGATTGGGGAGAATCAGCGCCATGCAGCACTCCAGCGCTCCAATCTGGTGCCGAGTGGGTTTGTTGTAGAGAGTGCGTACTTCGAAGGTGATAAGGCCGTGATTGCGGTCCGGGCGTCGGGAAGTGTTGTCTGTGTCCATCGTGCGGAACGGTTTCTCGACGTGTCCATAGCCGGTATCGGCGACGCGTGACCGATCTGCCGCTCTCGGGGCGGATCGTCCAACTCCTGGTAATCGCCCGCCGCTTCCGCTGCGATACGCACGTTCGCCACCTCGCGCTCCCACTCGGCGAGATGCGCCTCGACTGCCACCCAGCTCGCGAGGGAATGCCCCGCGATCGCGTTCTTCTGTAACCGGCATGAGGGCCTCACCTCGCAGTGACGAAGCTTGTCTGCGATATAGGCTGGCAAGAGCTGATCGGTGGAGGTGGCGCGATGGCAAATGCCATGCTTGATGCCAGGCAGGAAGGTGACTCTTATCGCCGCGTTGAGGTGATCACTGGGGAGCGCCGGCGGCGACGGTGGACGAGCGAGGAGAAGGCCCGGATCGCGGCAGAGAGCTTTGAGGAGGGGGCGAACATCTCCGAGGTGGCGCGGCGCAATGGCGTTTCTCGCGGACTGCTCACGGTGTGGCGACGCCAGGTAGCGGCGGCGCTGGCCGGCAAAGCCCAGAACTTCGTGCCTATCCAAATTGGCGCCGAGAGCGATGGCGGGAGGGTTGGCAAGTCCGAGTGTATTTCGCCGGTACAGACGAAGCCCGTGGAGATTGCCACGCCGCCGGCCAAGGTCTGTGGAGTGGTCGAGATCGAGGTGAACGGGGCGCGCATCCGGGTCGAGCCGGGGGTGGAACTGGCGACGCTTTCGGTGGTGCTATCGGCGCTTCGAGGGATCCGGTGATTGCTCTACGGTCAGACCTCAAGGTGGTGCTGGCGGCCCAGCCGGTCGACTTTCGTAAGTCGGTGCATACGCTGTCGGCGCTGGTGAGCGAAGCACTGCGCGCGAACCCATATTGCGGCGACGTCTTCGTGTTCCGCAGCAAGCGCATGGACAGAGTGAAGCTTCTGGCGTGGGACGGCAGCGGCATGGTGTTGGTAACGAAGTGGTTGCACCAGGGGCGTTTCACCTGGCCGCCGATCCGCGACGGCGTTGTGCATCTCAGTGCGACGCAGCTTGCGATGCTACTCGACGGGCTCAAGTGGACGCGTGTGTCGCCCAAGCCTGTGAAGCAGCCGGCCATTGTCGGCTGAGAAGTGAGGATTTCACTGGAGCATGGGTCGCACGGATGTATCGTCTGGTCATGGCGATTCGCCCCGACACTCTCCCGACCGATCCGGCAGCTCTGACCGAGATGGTGCTCGCGCTTGACGCTGAGAACGAGACGCTGCGCGTAGCAATGCAAACGTTCAAGGACATGATCTTCGGGAAGCGCTCGGAGCGGCTTGCCGCGCTCGTGGCCGAGCAGCTCGCGCTTGAGCTTGGCGATCTTGAGACCGACGTCACGCCGCCTGCAGCTGCCAACGACGATGCAGCTGCGGCAAAGCCGCCCGGCAAGCCACTGCGGAAGAAGGCGCGCCGCAACATCGGCGCGCTTCCAAAGCACCTGCCGCGCTGCGAGCATGTGCTGGAGCCGGAGGCGACCGCATGCCCGTGTTGCCAGGGCCAGCTTCACAAGATCGGCGAGGACGTCAGCGAGGTGCTGGACATCATCCCGGCGATCCTGCGGGTGCTGCGGACGGTCCGTCCCAAGTACGGCTGCCGCCGCTGCACCGATGGTGTGATCCAGGCGAAGGTGCTGCCGCGCCTGATCGAGAGCGGCATGGCTTCGACCGCACTCGTGAGCCACGTGGTAGTCTCGAAGTTCGCCTGGTATCTGCCGCTGTACCGACAGGTGCAAATTCTGGCCGGCCAGGGTGTCCATCTCGACCGGGCGACGCTTGCCGGCTGGGTGAAGCGTGCGGCCTGGTGGCTCAGGAGCCTCTATGCGCTTCAGCTGCGCACGATCCAGGCCGCGCCGCGCCTGTTCTGCGACGAGACGCCGATGCCGGTGCTCGATCCCGGACGACATCGCCCGCGCATCTGCCAGTTCTGGGCGCATGCCATGGATGACCGGCCATGGGGCGGTCCCTCGCCGCCGGCGGTGGCCTACGTGTTCGCCGACGGCCGCGGCACGGCGGAGATCGCCAGACAGTTGATGGGCTTTTCCGGCATTCTGCAGGTCGACGGTTATGCCGCCTACAAAGCGCTCGCCCGCGATCATGGCGGCGCGATCCAACTCGCCTTTTGTCTCGCCCACGCCCGCCGCAAATTCGTCGAGGTGTATAAGACGACCCAGTCGCCGTTCGCGCGCGAAGTGATCGAGCGCCTGCAGGCGGTCTATGCCATCGAAGCAGAGATCCGTGGCAGCAGTGCCGAGCAGCGGCTGGCCACCCGCGGCACCAGGTCCGCTCCATTGATGGAGGCGCTCAGGACGCGCCTGACCGCAATGGTCGGCCAGCTCTTCTCCCAATCGAAGCTGGCGGAGGCCATCAACTACGCACTCAATCACTGGGACGGGTTGACGCTGTTTCTCCGCGACGGCCGTGTCGAAGTTGACAGCAACACAGTCGAGCGTTCCATGCGCCCGATTGCGACGGGAAGACGCAACTCATTGTTCAGCGGCAGCGAAGGCGGCGCCGAGAGCTGGGCAATCCTGGCGTCGCTCGTGAACACGGCAAAACTCCATGAGCTCGACCCGCAGGCCTACCTGACCGATGTGCTGGAGCGCATCGTGTCCGGGCGAACCAAGAGTCATCAGCTGCACGAGCTGCTCGCCTGGAACTGGAAGGCGGCGCGCCGGCACACACCGCAGGCAGCGGCATGAGCCCACGTCGCCATAAGGCAGGATCGTCGATGGCGTCAGCCGCGATGTCGCTTGCGGAGCTCGAGCGATGGCTCCAGGATCGCGTCGATCGCCATCCTGCCGCCACCAGCATTCCCATGCTCGACGGCTATACCGCCGCGATCGTGGCCGGACCGGTGTCGATGAGCCCGCTCGATTGGATCTGCCCGCTGCTCGCGATCGATGCCGACGCTTTCAACCATGGCGGCACGCCGGAGTTCGCCGCGATCTCCGCCGTCGCGCTGCGCCACAACGACATCAGCAACACCCTCTCGACTGCCCCCGATCGGTTCGAGCCGATGCACCGGCGCGACCCCAGCGGCAACATCGATGCGCATCCCTGGTGCCAGGGTTTCTATGCCGCGATGCGGCTCAGACTGTCGGCGTGGGCGCCGTTGCTCGACGTCAACAACGTCAATCACGGCCTGCTGCTGCCCATCCTGCTGCATTGTCGCGACGATCAGGCCCGTCCGCTGCTCGGACCGCCACGAAACGGTCGCAAAACCGAGGATTTCCTCCGTAACGCCTACCTCGATATCCCAACCGTCGTCGAGGCGCTGCGCCAGCACTGGATGCCCATCCGCTACGCACGCGACCGCTAATCATCGCGGACGTGGGAGCTCATACCGGTTACGTTCTTCTTCACGTAGCTGACGCCATTCTCCATCTTGCCCTTCGTGCGCGCCCGATACGGCGCGCAGGTGCGAGCACGGAAGCCCCAATGCTTCGCGAACGCGATGAGCTTGTCGTTAAACTGAACCGACCGGCTCACCGCGTGTGGCGCACCACGAGCGCGCGTGGATTGTCCATCAGCACTTCCTCCGGCACGCCGCCGAAGGTCGTAAATGCACTCTCGAGCCAGGCGAACCAGTGCTCCTGCTTCTCGGCCCGGAACGCACGCACATGCAGCCGCCGCGAATGCCCGAGCGTCGCCACGAACACGAATGCTTTGATCTTCACCCCGCCGATCTCGGCCAGGCGCTCGCCGAAGTCGATGTGCAGCTGTCGCCCCGGGGGTGTCTCGAACCGCGTCGTCGCGAGCGCTTCTGCCTTCAGCGCCTGGCGATAGGGCTGTACCGCGCGTTGCAGCGTTCGCCGGCTGACTGTCACGCCTTTCTCGGCCAACAGGTCCTGGCGCACCACGTCCGCATTGCCGCGATGGCGAATGAACCTCTCGCGCAGCCAACCCTCAAGGCCGTCGAGCCGCTTCAGCCGCTCGGGCGACTTGAACGGCTTCACCCCGCCCGCCGCAATATAATCCTTCACCGTGTGATGGCTGCAGCCCAGCTGGCGCGCAATGCGCTTCAGCCCCCATCCGCACGCCCTCAGGCGCAACATCTCCGCCACGTCATCCGGCGTCTTCATCACCTGCCCCCGTGGATCACTCCACGACGAGCCTCTAGTGATTCGTTCCTGCTTCATTCGCTCTCTCCTCGGCTAAAGGAGGGGGCAATTCCTCGCGATGCCGAGGGGGCCAGTTTTTATATGGCGCGCGACAAATCGACGCTTTATTTCGAGTTACGCCGGATCAAAGCTTCCTCCTCCGGTGGGTTAGGACGCAAGTTCAAGCGCCCTGCGGCAACTCCCGACTAGGGACTGACTGTTCACAGGTGATCCATTTTGCGCCGGATCTATTTGTCCATTGGCAGCTTCTGCATACGAGGTTGAATGCTCGGAGCCGTATGAGCCGATAGGCTCACATACGGTTCTGGGAGCGGCAGGGTGAGATCCCCGCGCAACGCCTCGATAGCCGATAAACTGCCAAGCCCAGTGCTACGCTCCGGAATGCTACTGATCGCGTTGTCGACCACGCAGATTCCGTTGGGGCGGTCTAAGCGTCGCTGGTGAAGGAACAACGTGATGGCGACCGAGCTCCTTCATACCGATGATGCGACTATGAGGAAACGGGCCAGGAGGGGTGGGCGTCGCCTGTCTCGGCGTTTCTCTCGGTTCGACCGAATCTAAGTTGCACGCCCGGAGAGATTCCCGAACTATTTCAATTCACGTCAAGCGGAAAACGCTCCAGTGTTCGACTGAACACGTTCCTTTATCGCCTCAAAAAATCGCGCTGAGTCAACTAGCAATTCAAGTATTTGTTTTGACTGTCGAAGCATGCCACCATGAGAGTCAAACGGACGAACTCATCAACGTGCCTGCAGGAGTTTAGGATATGCGCCCACGCCACACCGTGTCGTCGCCGATAATCCTGGTCAATGGGCTGGCTCGTGCTATGCAGAAATCGTGCCCACCCAAAGCTGCTCCAGTAGCCGCCTCTTCGCGCATAATAGTCTCTCCGGCGCGTCTGCCAAGCGCGTCGGCGCTAAAACACTCTGGGCATCCGACGTCGCAGATCTCGTTTGCCAAGTCGCGACGAAGCGTTCACTTCATCAACTCACCGAGGTGGCATGGTCGCATAGTGAATCGAGTGTCTGTTCCACGACGGTGCCGGATTATTGGATTTCAAAAAATGCGCGCAGTCTGGCTAGCGAACGTCGTTCGTGCTCGTTGGATCGGCACCGGTCTCGGCCCGAGGTGGCCACATCGAATTCAGGTTCAGAGAGAGGGGGCGCGATGATTTCCGACAGGCTCCGATCGAAGGGCTCAATGCACGTCTGGCTTCCTGATTGTCGCACTAGCCAGCGTCCATCGCGGCCAAAGCGAGGCCCGGCAGCGAGTGGTGGTGGCAGAGAGTTAGTTGGAAAAGAGGTAGAATCGGTGCGGCGAGATTTGATGAAATTGCAACGCTTAGGTCAGAGCGATGCCTCAAGTCGGACTTGCCTCATTTGGCACGCGGTGCGCGAGGGTGATCCAATAGCAAGGGGGTACAATAGAACATGCAGCGCCATGATGAAATGAAACTGGGACTATTCCTCGTTCAGGCGGGATATCACGAAGGTGCATGGCGCGATCCGAGCGTACCAGTGAATGGCGGAGTTGACGTCGGCCACTATGCTCAACTAGCAGCACTGGCCGAACGTGCTGCATTTCACTTCGTATTTCTCGCGGATAGCCCAAGCGTAGCGGAACAAGAGCCTGCAAATATAGCTCGTGTGAGCCGAAACGATGGGTTTGAGCCAATAACGCTCTTATCGGCGCTTTCATCGAGAACACAAAAAATCGGGCTCGTCGCGACAGCGACGACGACGTACAATCAGCCCTACCACCTTGCACGCATGCTCGCTTCACTTGATCACCTCTCGCGCGGGCGAGCAGCTTGGAACATTGTCACCTCCGGATTTAAGTTTGAAGCCCCAAATTTTGGCGAAAAGGAACTTCCAGATCATGACACGCGCTATGCTCGAGCGCGAGAATTCGTGCATGTTGTCAAGGGTCTTTGGGACACCTGGGAAGACGATGCCTTCGTTCGGGACAAGAAAAGTGGAATTTACGCCGATACCGCGAAGCTGCATTTGATTAACCACCGAGGGAATTACTTATCAGTCCGAGGTCCGCTGAATATAGCGAGACCGCCGCAGGGGTATCCCGTGTTGGTCCAGGCTGGCGCCTCTGATGCCGGTGTACAGTTCGCTGCGGAATTCAGCGAGGTCGTGTTCACGGCCGAACCCTCTTTAGAGAATGGTAAACGACGCTATGCAAATCTCAAAGAGAAGGTGCGTGCACTAGGGCGAGAGGACAATCAGGTAGTAGTCATGCCGGGCATCATCCCAATTGTTGGGAGGACGAAGCAAGAAGCTTCCGATAAGCTTGAAAAGCTACAATCTTATACGTCCATGGACGTTCTAATTGGGATGGCCAATCGTTGGCTGGGGCTTGTTACCGACGTGCGTTCAATGAATCTTGACTCGTTGGTCCCAGAAACTTTGCCTCACACGAATTTGTTCCAGAGTCGTCAAAAGGTGCTGCTCGATCTGGCCGCTCGTCATAAGTTCACCTGGAGGCAATTGATCCGCTTAGTAGGAGACAGCCGCGGCCATCTAATGATTGTTGGAACTCCGGACGAAGTTGCCGGCGCCATGGTAGATACATTTGATCAGAAGGCGGCAGACGGATTCAATGTATTGCCGGCAACCGTTCCCGGTGAAATCCAGGACTTTGTCGATCTCGTCATTCCCGAATTGCGCCGACGAGGCAAGTTCAGGTCCAACTACTCCGGACAAACATTAAGAGAGAACCTTGGCCTCAAGCGGCCATTAAACAGGTTCACGCAGGCAAGTGTAGGTGTTCGTGGGTGAAAAAGTGCCTAGGCCATTGATCTGAATCTAAACATAATCTGGTACTGGCACTCAGTATCCTTATAGTTGGCAACTAGGATCGTGTCTTAATAACGGACCGTTATCGACGTTCAGCCGATATTTGGCCCGATTGTCTAATCTTGGCGCTTAGGAGGTTCGCACATCCGAGGATTTGTTACTGGCAACAGGCATCCTATTGGTGACCTGCCACTGAACTTTCATCCAGCGACAGTTAGAGTCTCGGTGGTTTTGCGGCGAGACCGAACTTTGGACCACCCAGAACTAGAGTTTTGCGCCTTGGTCACGTTGGCGGGCTGGTTGCGCCGACGTGGTTTTGCAGCAAAATCGGCGGTCGATTGCCGATCGCCCGTGGGGCCGTTCTTACAGAAGCTCGCGAAGGGCGGCCGCGTCGAGCATCTGCTCGGCCAAAAGCTTCTTCAGCTTCGCGTTCTCATCCTCGAGCGACTTCAGCCGCTTGGCTTCGGAAGCTTCCATGCCGCCGAATTTGGCCTTCCAATTGTAGATCGTCGCTTCGGAGACTCCGTGTTTGCGAGCCAGGTTAGCTGTCGCCGCCCCAGCCCCATATTCCTTCAACACTGCGATAATGTGCTCTTCCGTGAACCTTGCTCGCTTCATCTGTCTGTCCTTGCTCAGGCCGGACTCTAACTCCATCTGGAGGAAACACTCAGGGGCAGGTCAGTTCGCGTTCAGTTAGGTCGTTTGTACGTTGCGGTTCTTCGACGCCGGTCGTTAGGCAAGTCCCGAGCGCACTTATCGACTTCGATCAAAGATCCTTTCGCCTAGCTGGTTGCGCGCCATTGGCCCCCTTGGGGTGACGGATATATCAGGCAGCACTGAATGCTTCTTGCGAAGCCTTCTCGGGAAGCCTAAGCTGGCCACTTGGCACCGTCGAGAGAGGCGATCGCGACGTGTCGCTTAGCCGTTATGCCGAGCAAATGCGACGATAGCGGTGTCATGCAGATCGCGTTACAACGGTCGTGTCCGCATTGGTGGCGTTGCAGTGGTCGCCGACGATTAGCCGGTGGGGTCGGGTTACTGGCACCAACCTGATTCGAGGAACAACCGATGACCGATGAGATGATGAACCTCCGCACGCTCGTGGAGAAGACCCCTGATGCCGATCTGTTGCGCGAGATGATTGGCTTTGCTGCCCAGCGCCTGATGGAGCTGGAAGTGGAAGGCCAGACCGGGGCCGCCTACGGCGAGAAGAACCCCGAGCGTCTGGCCCAGCGCAACGGCTACCGCGACCGGACCTGGGAGACCCGCGCCGGCACGGTCGAACTGCGCATTTCCAAGCTGCGAAAGGGCTCCTACTTCCCGGGCTTTCTGGAGCCGCGCCGGATGGCCGAGCTCTCGCGGCACATGGGATAGGCGAGTTTCACGATCTCTTTGAGGGGATCGGCTTGTGTCTGTGCTTGACCATACACCTAAGTCGGACGTGACGGCGCGCCGGCTGGAAGTGGAACACCGGAGATGGGACGCCGTCGTTGCCTCTCCAAGGACGACAAAGCGCGGATCGTCGAGGAGACGCTGGTACCAGGCGCGGTCGTTTCCGAGATTGCCCGGCGACACGGGCCGACCCGTGTTCACCTGGCGCCGGCAAGCACGCCGGCAGCCGACGCCGATGGCTGGCGATCCGCCGTTTGTACCGGCGGTGGTAGACGCCGTGGTGCCGGCCGTGGCTGTTGGCATGAGCGCAAGACAGCGCGACGCAAGGCCAAGTCGAATGTCGGGGGCATCGAGATCGAAGCCGAAGCGTCACTATCCGGGTCGGCCGAGCCGCGGACGTGGCGATGATTGCGGCCATCGTCGTGCGCTGAAGGCAAGTCGGTGATCGGCCCGTCCGGAGCTGTCGGGTAATGGTGTCAACCAAGCCGGTCGACTTCCGCAAGGGAATGGAGGGCTTGCTATGTTGGTACGCGAGCACATGAAGGCCGATCCGTTCTCGGGTGCTGTTTATGTGTTCCGTGCCAAGCGGGCGGACCGGATCAAGCTGATCTTCTGCGATAGTACGGGTTTGTGCCTGTTCGCCAACTACGTGCATTCATACTACAGCTCCTTCAGCTTCAGTTGAGGGTCTTGGCACCATCGCAGTCTTGAAGGCGGCGGCTCGATCGACAAGACGATTCCATCGACTGCATTGCTTGCGCGGCGGGTTCGATGCGGGAATCTCGTAGAGGCAATAGTGCGCATTGTAGGCATGCCGGGTGACGAATCCATGTTCAGCCCACCTGGCGAGGGTCGTTTCGTGGATGTTGAGGCGCGCAGCCGCTTCTCGTTTTATCAGCATTCCGCGATCTCGCAGTCGGTCATAGCGCGAGCGCAGGCCGTACCGATGGACGAGATAGGCGACTAGCAAGGCTGTGAAGCGGGCATCGTGGCGGCCGCGCCGCGCTGATCCTCCCGGGCGATATCCTTGCTCGTTGAGGAGTTCGGCGATCTCCGAATAGATGTGTCCGAGTAGCTTGTCGATTAGTTCGACGATGCCGGACGGCGTCTTCACCTGCTGCGCGGAAGATTTTGGGCTCATCGTGGTGAGCGTTTGGATTTTACCGCCCTTGAAGCGGGCATGAATTTTGGTGGTGCCTTCCGCCGGCATTTTGACGAGGGTGACATCCTCAATGATGTGGGCGAGTAGCCGTTTGCGTTCACGGTCCGGCGTATCCGGATCTGCCCAAAGCTTACTGAAGTCGATCGTCATCGCGATCAGCCGCTCGCGAACGGCTTCATCGAGGATGAATTGATCTTGCTCTCGTGCGTGTTCTCGATCTTCGCGAGCTTTGGCCAACACGCGGAGCTTCTCGTTCCATTGGCCTTCAAGCGTGTCAGCGACGAGACGATTATTGGGGTCGACCAACATAAAGCGGATTGGTCAGCAGCCGGTGAATCGTATTGTAGCGTGGCGGCCGCCACTCCACCATTCGGCCGCGTGGACCATACACGACAATCGGCATCTTGATGCCGTTATCGCATAACCAAATCGCGACCTGGCGCACGCTGCCAAACTCGGCAAACTTACGGAACGCCAAATGGAGCGCCTCGCGCACCCGCCTGTCCGGATCCAGCTCAAGCCTGTCGTCGCTGCTGCGCACGTAGCCGACGGCCACACTCGTGTGAAGATCGCCACGTACTGCCTTGAGGCGCAGTGCTTCTTGTGAGCGCTGGCGCAAGATCGTTAGTTCCAGTTCGCTGAACGTCCCCTTCATACCTAGCAGCAGTCGGTCATTGGTGAGCTTTGGATCGTAAACGCCGTCCTCATCAATGATCAGGCTGTTCACCAGCGTGCAGAACTCCAGAAGTGTGTGCCAGTCGCGGCCATTACGGGCCAGGCGGGAAGCCTCGACGGCCAGCACAGCGCCGGCGCTTCCGGTGCAGATCGCGGTCAGCAAGCGCTCAAAGCCGGGACGCGCTGTGCCGCCCCCCGAGCGACCAAGGTCATCATCGATGACGATGACGTTTTCCCAGCCAAGCAGCTGTGCGCGAGTTGCGAGCGCGTACTGACGCCGACGGCTCTCAGGATTATTGACGAGTTGGTCCGGGGTCGATTGCCGCACATAGACATAGGCGCTGCGTGATAAATGATCAGACGTTATCTTATTCATTGTCCGCCTCCGTCACCTTTGCGCGGGCGGTGCTGCATTCGTCGAGAAGAAGTTTGAGCAGACTTGTGACTTCCAAACGAATCAGCGGATCGAGCCGCTGGTGCTGGACTGTGGCTGCCGTGACCGCCGCCAGATCGAGCTGTCGCCATTGCTGTTCCAGCATCACCTCCAACCGTCCGACTCGTTCCAGATGATGGTGACGACGATACGCGCTGTGCATCAACGAGGCCGCGAAGTGCGCGCAACGAATCCGGGGGAAGCCGAGGGACTTCAACCGTCGGCAGTGCCGCGGCGGAATTCTCAGTCATCCATGCCGGCAGCAAGGCGCGAGAGCCGTCGGGCTGTTCGATCACGAAGTGATGGCGAGCCCCGTGAATAACGCGCCTCAAAGCAATGACGCGCTCACCAGCGCGTGGATGATGTCGATATTGAATGACAACTTCGAACGGATGTTCTTGGGTACTATGTCGCGTGCTCGTCCGGGACTGGCAAAACCTGGTTGACATGTGCCTTCGGACGCCAGGCGGCCAGGCTCGATCATTCCGTCCTTTATTTGCGTATGCCGCGCTTGTTCGAAGACCTCGCCATGGCCCGTCTCGATGGTCGCTTCCCGCGCCTCATCGATAAGCTTGCACGTGCGCTGTCCGCGATTTAGCGAAACTGCTGTCCGTCAGTTAGCGAAACCGCTGTCCCGTTTTTGCGAAATACGCAGTCGCCGAAGCGATCTTGTGAAGGTGATCTGGTGCGGTGTGCTGCAGAGCATGAAGGAGGTGAATAGCTTTATGAGAGATGGAGGTTGGCCCTCCTGCATCGGCGTTCCAGGCGCAGGTGCAAAACCACGACACTGTGGCTTCGCTTAAAAGGCGCGGTCATCAGCAAGTGTTGCAAAAGTCCCGGGTTTACGGGGCAGGTGAGTATCCAGAAGGCAAGCGAAAGCGAATCTTCCGATGACGCGTCGAAAATTATTTAGACGTCGCCAAAATCAGGGGCGCGTGCCATCCCTGAGATCAATCCGTGAGGCGCTTGGATTACTGCGCGGATGGCGACCGGCGTTTAGGGGACGCGATCTGGATACAGGCTCTTGTAGAGAACTGCAGGAACCAGTCGTTGTGATGCCAAGGGAGAAGTTCAAGCGGCGCACACCGCGAGACGAGAGTACCGAAGCACGACACTGGGGCGGATTGGCTCGTAGTGTGCGCTGGGCAGCGCATGAGTCAGGAGGGTTCAAGTCCCTCCGGCGCTCGAATGAGGGGCGCCGTATCCAAAGGTGGGGGTAATGCCTCGCCGGCCAGCGGTGGAAGCCGGTGGAGGACAGGGTGTCCGGAGCGATCCGGAATCCGAAGGGTTTGAGGAGAAGTATCGGGCTGCAATCAATGGGGGCTACCCCGACGATGAACAGGTCGGCCAAAGATGGGGCAAGGTCGAGCCCGCACTATGGGGGCGAAGGCGTTACTCATTCACCCATCGAACCAAGGTGTTTGCTGACGGCACGATACGGAAGATTCATGCGTGACCCCAGGAGACCTGCATAGGTCCCGGCCCATCAAGCCGGGTAAGCAACCCTATAAGCGCAAGCGAAGTGGGAAAGCGAGGCTCATGCAGGAGTCGGAGAACGGAGTAGTACCTGAAGCGCGAGACGAACAACTCGCGTGACCGGAAACGGCGAACCGAGAGTGGTTCGGGGAAGGACGTTCGTGAACGGATCGAGCGAGGATGCATCGAGATGGATGAGAAAGGAGCGTGAAGATGGAAAGTTCCCTTTGTGAAAAACCCGAACGTCACGCTTCCAGGAGACTGTCCGATCATCTGGTGCTCGAAGGTCAGAAGCAGAAGGTCCACTCTCTGGTGGACAAAGTCTACTCACGCAAGAACTTGAAGCTTGCGTGGGAGCGCGTTCGCGCCAATCAGGGTGCAGGCGGCACAGATGGGGTGACGATCGGAGAATTTGAGGCCGAGCTGGATGCGAATCTGGAGCGGCTCCATCGCGAGCTCCGAGAGAGGACCTATCGGCCGCAAGCCGTGCGACGACTGGAGATCCAGAAAAGAGGGGCTCCCGGCAAGACAAGACCTCTCGGCATACCTTCGGTCTACGACCGGGTCTGCCAGCAGGCGCTGGTAAATCGCCTGGAGCCGATCTTTGAGAAGGTCTTTGATCCGAGCAGCTTTGGGTATCGCAAGGGTCGCAAGACCGCCGATGCCCTGGCCAAGATCTGGCGCGAAGTGGAGGCTGGAAACGAGTGGATCGTGGATGCGGACCTGAAAGACTACTTCGGGTCCGTGGATCACGAGAAACTCATGGCTCTCCTCGGAAAGCAAATCGCCGACAGCGGCGTGTTGAAGCTCATTCAACAGATGCTGAAGGCGGGCTACGAGGCAAAGGGTCAGCGGTTCGAGACTCCACGGGGGACCCCGCAAGGGGGCGTCATCCCGCCTTTGTTGAGCAATATCCTGCTGACTCCCTTTGACAAGGAGATGAGGCAAAAAGGGTACCGGCTCACACGCTGGGCGGACGACTGGGTTGTGACCTGTCGGACTCGAGCGGAGGCGGAACACGCCTTGGCGCGAGCAGGAAGGATTCTCGAAACGCTTGGTGTGACGCTCAACCGGGAGAAAACCCGGATCGTTCACATCGCACATGGCTTCGAGTTCCTGGGATTTAAAATCCAGCGTGGGAAAGCTCGATACAAGCTGACCCGCGACCGGATCAAATCCAAACTGAACCGGCAGAATCTCTATGCCATTCCCACACAGAAGTCGGTGGACCGATTCAAGGATCAGATCAGGGCCTTGACCATGAGGCGGATGCCTCTGCGTCTGGGCGAATTGATCGAGACGATCAACCCGATCATCCGAGGATGGGGAAACTACTACTGTCGCTCCCATGTCAGAAAGCGCTTCCATCAACTGGATGGTTGGATCGTCCGAAGGCTCTGGTCGCACCGCACCAAGCGGTGGCGGAACGCAGCCTGGAAGGAATATCCGACAAGACGGCTGCGCACGGAGTTCAAGCTGGTAGGGCTGGTCTCACTGATCCCTTCGCTTCAGGCCGCGAGAGCCCGTTCATGAAAGCTGGATGCGGGAAAACTGCACGTCCAGTTTGTGCGGCGGACGGAGGCCAGCGCGAGAGCAATCGAGCGCGCCTCCTCCGACCCGACAGTGATGAAGGTACTGTAATGGGACTGGAGCGAAGGGGCCGAGGCAACTGGTTCCGCCCGCATGCAACTGTGATGAGCAGGAGGACATGATGGGTGTAACCGAACGCAAGCAGTAGAATATCGACAAGCAAACAGTGATGAAGGCCTACCGATTGGTCAAAGCCAATGCGGGCTCAGCCGGCGTGGATAAGGTATCCTTGGAAGCTTTTGAGAAGGACTTGAAGGGCAACCTTTACAAGGTCTGGAATCGAATGTCTTCTGGCAGCTACTTTCCACCTGCCATTCGGGCTGTCTCCATTCCCAAGAAGAACGGCGGACAACGCATTCTAGGCGTGCCGACAGTAGCAGATCGCGTGGCGCAGACGGTCTTCAAGCTGCAGATTGAACAAGCACTCGAGGAAATCTTCCTTCCCGATTCCTACGGCTACCGGCCTGGAAAATCCGCGCTGGACGCCGTTGGCGTCACCCGGCAACGGTGCTGGAAGATGGACTGGGTGCTGGAAGTTCGACATCAAAGGCCTGTTCGACAATATCAGCCACGAGCTGCCATGAAGGCCGTCAGGAAGCATGTGCAAGACGAATGGGCTCTGCTCTACATCGAACGCTGGCTTATAGCGCCGATGCAAGGCAAAGATGGAGCGATCACCGCTCGAGACCGGGGCACACCCCAAGGCGGCGTGATCAGTCCTGTCCTTGCCAATTTGTTCTTGCATTATGCGTTCGATACATGGCTGGCGGCGGGACTTCCCGCGGTCGCCATCGTGTCGATACGCAGACGACGGGCTCGTTCATTGCCGAACCAAGGCTGAAGCGGAAGCCATCAAGGCGGCGCTGCAAGCAAGGTTTGAGGAATGCGAACTCGAAATGCATCCCGACAAGACCAAGATCGTCTACTGCAAAGACAGCAACCGCCCGGGTAGCCATGCCAGTCAGTCATTTGACTTTCTGGGATTTATCTTTCGACCGCGCAGGGCAAGAAATCATCAGAAGAAAGAAAAATTCTGTACGTTCTCGCCAGCGGCCAGCAGGGCGACGATGAAGTCTATGCGTATGACGATCCGGCAGCTCCGGCTCAGGCTTCGCTCGCAGACGGAAGTCGACGCAATCGCCTTGGAACTGAATCCCATCCTTCGTGGATGGATGCAGTACTACGGCAGATATGGGCGGTGAGAAATGCACAACCTGTATCGATACGTCGACGAATCTCTAAACCGCTGGGCGCGACGCAAATACAAAGGGCTGAAGAATGGAAAAGTCAGAGCCTCCACATGGCTCAGATTGATCCGCCGCCGCAGGCCGAAGCTGTTTGCTCATTGGGCGAGGTTGAGTTCTGCTTCGTTACTTGTTGAGAGCTGTATGACGTGAGAGCGTCACGTACGGTTCGGAGAGCGTTGCGCCTTGCAAGCGCGTTGAAGTCTGCCGTCTGCGATGACGGCCGCGGCAAAGCCTAGCGAGCAGCCGCGAACCGAGTCTTGCGTGGCGTCCGGTAACGGCCGTTGCGAAGCGTAGACAGGGAGGTTGTAGGCCGGAATGAAGTGAACGGGAAAATAGCCCCGAAATCGAACGTGATCGGAGTAGCCGACCCTGTCTCTCAAAGGGGAAGGCGGAACCGCGGGCCGCGACAACGCGAGCGGTCAGAGGTGCTCCCGGGGTTCGTACCGCCAGCATGCAATCAAAGGAAGCAGCGTGAACAAGGGAGATCCATCCGGTTCAAGCGCAAGCTTTGTAAGACCTGCCAAGCCGCTGAGGTGAGAAGGGTCTGACGACCGGGTGGAAGTCAGACTGACCGATAGTACTCCGAGGACGGGAGAGCCGGCCACATGGGGAAGCGGTCAGCGGTAGTTGGATTGTTCTTGGGCGACATGGGCTCCATTCAACGGGAGTCACGGCCTTCTATTCTAAGAGAAGATCAGCTGACCATGGAAACGAAACTTGAACAAATAGCAGTGAAAGCTCGACGCGAGCCAAATCTTCGCTTCACCTCGTTGGCCCATCACATCACGCGCGACCGAGTGCAAAAGAATCTATTACAGATTCCGAAGCGCTCCGCCGCCGGGGTGGACGGACAGACGGTGGAGGCGGCGAAGGAGAGCTTCGAGGACTGGATGGGGCCAATGCTCCAATCCATCCATCGCCAGGGATATCGGGCGCCGAACATTCGGCGGGTCTATATCCCCAAGCCCGGTAAGACGGAGAAGCGCCCCCTCGGGGTTCCAACTGTCTCCGACCGGGCGCTCCAGCGCAGCACGGCTGAGGTATTGTCCACCATCTACGAGCAGGACTTCTTGCCCTGCTCGTTCGGCGGCAGGCCGAAGCTCAGCGCCCATCATGCCTTGGCGACCCTCAATGAGGTCATCGCCGGCGGCATGATCAGCTGGGTGTTGGAGGCGGATTTGAAGAACTTCTTCGGGAGTCTCGATCATGATTGGGTCCTCCGGTTTGTCGAACATCGAGTCGGTGATCCGCGCCTGATCAGCTTGATCCGGCGCTGGTTGAAAGCGGGCGTCTTGGAAGACGGAGCGGTGCACCCGAGCGAACCAGGAACGCCACAAGGCGGATCGATCAGTGTACTTTTGAGCAACCTCTACCTTCATTACGTTCTCGACCTCTGGTTCGAACGCGTGGTGAAGGGTCGGTTGCAGGGCGAAGCCCGACTGGTGCGCTATATCGACGACTTTGTGATCTGCTTCCAATATCGATCGGACGCCATCCGCGTACAGGAGGCCTTCCGTCTTCGGTTGGGGAAGTTCGGCCTCACTCTAGAGCCGACCAAGACCAAGTTGGTCGAGTTTGGTCGGTTCGCGCAAAGACACGCGGGCAAACGCGGCAGAAACCGCCCGGAAACAATCTACTTTCTGGGTCTGACGCTCTATTGCACGCGAAACCAAAAAGGCAACTTCAAGGTTGGGATGCGCACCGAGAAATCTCGGCTAAAGCGCAGCCTTATGTCTCTGCAGGAGCTGATGCGGCGAATACGGCATTACAAAATCAGTGACCAGGCCGGTGAAATCAACGTCGTCCTGCGCGGCCACTATGCCTATTACGGCGTCGCCGGAAATCTCCGGAGTCTCGTAAAAGTTTATCGGGCCGTGGAGCGTTACTGGCGCGGAATGCTGCGCAGCCGCAGCTGGGCAGGCGGCCACCTCACTTGGGACGCCTTCAACCAAATCAAAGAACGGACACCGTTGCTGAAGCCTAAGCTGCGCCTTCCTTATCGGGAGCTGCAGGCGCTTGCGGTGCTGTGAACCAACTGTCGAAGAGCGTCGGTGCGGGAAATCCGCACGCGTCGGAGCAAGGTAGGCTGTATAACCGGCGACACCGGGAAAGCGGCCGAAGACGAGAGGGTGGCGGCCGGGTCCGCAGTAGCTGTGAAGCGGAGTAACCCCCGTGGAGCGAAGGGGCCCTGCCATTTGTGACGTCTCTAACGTAAGGAAGGCAAGGACGAGATGACAAAGGCGTCCATTGATTTGCAGGACCTGAGGAGGAGACTATACGTCAAGGCGAAGGCTGAACCGTCCTGGCGTTTCTGGGGTCTATACGTTCACGTCTGCAAAGTGGAAACGCTACGCGCGGCGTATGAGATGGCCAAAGAAAACGACGGCTGCGCGGCGGCGATCAGGGTGAGACTTCAGCGACAATCAAGGTGAGACTGCGCCGATGGGGGCGGACCGAAGGGAGGGCGTAGCCCGACCGGAGGACCGTCCCCATCGGCGTCGCGCGTTTTTGGACCCGTCTGGCGGCCGGGTGCGGCTGGTGCAAGCTGTTGATTCGTCTCGACAAGAGGGAATCGATGCCTTGCCTGGCCTCCACATCACCGACCACCAGATGAGGCTGTACATGACCTACCGACAGACACTGTCCCCCGAGGCCGCCGCGGCCAAGGCGGGGTTCTCGAAGGCAAGCGCGTATCGAATCGAGGGCGATTGTCGCCCGCCATCGCAGAAGAAGACGCCGAGGGGCCGGCGCCGGTCCGATCCGCTCGCGCAGTATTGGGAGGCCGAGATCGTTCCGATCCTGAAGGCTGCGCCCGGCATCCGCGTGATCGGCGTGCTGGACGAGCTGCGCCGACGGCATCATGACCTGAACCCGAACATCCGCCGCACGCTGGAGCGGCGCATCAACGCCTGGCGCGCGCTCAACGGCCCCGAACAGGACGTGATCTTCCGCCAGCAGCACGAGCCCGGCCGCCTGGGTCTGTCCGACTTCACCGACGTGAGCGCGCTCGGTATTACCATCGCGGGTGAGCCGCTCGGTCACCGGCTCTATCACTTCCGGTTGGCGTTCTCCGGCTTCGAGCATGCCCATGTCGTGCTCGGCGGCGAAAGCTTCGTCGCCCTGGCGGAGGGCTTGCAGAACGCGCTGTGGGCGCTTGGCGGCGTGCCGCGGGAGCATCGCAGCGACAGCCTGTCGGCAGCGTTCCGCAATCTGGCCGCCGACGCACGGGAGGATCTGACGCAGCGCTACGCCGGGCTGATGGGCCACTATGGCATGGCGCCAACGCGCAACAATGCGGGCATCGCACATGAGAACGGCTCGATCGAGAGCGCGCACGGCCATCTCAAGCGGGCACTGGAAGATGCGCTGTTGCTGCGGGGGACGCGCGACTTCGCCAGTCTCGATGCGTACCGGGCTTTTGTCGACGAGATTGTCGGCCGGCGCAACGCCAACCTCGCCAAGCCGATCGCGCTCGAGAAGGAGGCATTGGCGCCGCTGCCAAAAGGCCGCACGACCGACTTCGAGGAGAAAGTGATCCCGGTGACGTCGTCAGGCGGCTTCATCCTGCGGCGCGTGTTCTACACCGTGCCTTCAAGATTGATCGGCCATCGCCTGCGTGTGCGCATCTTCGACGACCGGCTCGAATGCTTCCTTGGCGTCACACCGGTCGTGACGCTGCGGCGCGGTCGGCCTGTGTCCGAGAGCCAGGGCGGTCATGTCGTGGATTACCGGCATGTCATCCATGCCCTGCGGCGCAAGCCGATGGCGCTCCTCAATCTCGTTTATCGCGACCAACTCTTCCCGCGTGCAGCTTACAAACGTCTGTTCGAGACCTTGCGGGAGCATGGTGATGACCGGCGCGCCTGCAAGGTGACGGTCGAGCTTCTGGCGCTGGCTCACGAGCGCGCCTGCGAAGCAGACCTCGCCGAGGCGATCGCGATGGATCTGGACGCCGGACAGTTACCCGATCTTGCCGCGCTGCGCGACCGCTTCCGGCCCGAGGCGGCCTCGATCCCGCGTGTCGCCGTCAAGCTGGCGCCGCTCGACGTCTACGATGAACTCGCCTCCGTCAGCGTCATGTCGGGCCGCTCGAACCTGGGAGAGGCAGCATGACCGGTATCGCTACCTCCGTCGATGCTGCCCGTGTCGAGCTGCTTCTCAATGAGCTCCGCCTGCCGGGCGTCAAGGCGATCTGGCCGAAGCTCGCCGCACAGTCGGACAAGGAAGGGTGGCCTGCCGCCCGCTTCCTCGCCGCCCTTGCCGAGCACGAGGCCGCCGATCGCACCCGCCGTCGGATCGAGCGACACATGGTGGAAGCGCGTTTGCCCGCCGGCAAGACGCTCGCAACCTTCGACTTCGAAAGCGTGCCGATGCTATCAAAGGCACAGGCGATGGCGCTCGCCGCCGGCGACGCCTGGTTGAAGGCCGGCGCCAATTTATCTTGTTCGGTCCACCGGGCGGCGGCAAGACCCATCTCGGCGCGGCGATCGGCCTGGCTCTCGTCGAGAACGGTTGGCGCGTTCTCTTCGCGCGAACCACTGATCTGGTGCAACGGTTGCAGGTCGCGCGGCGCGAGCTGGCGCTGGAGTCCGCGATCGCCAAACTCGATCGCTATGACCTCCTGATCCTCGACGACATCACATATGTGAGCAAGGATCAGGCGGAAACCAGTGTGTTGTTCGAGTTGATCGCCGCCCGCTACGAACGACGCTCGCTGCTGATCACGGCCAATCAGCCATTTGGCGAATGGGGGCGTATCTTCCCGGACCAAGCAATGACGTTGGCTGCCATCGATCGTTTGGTCCACCACGCCACGATCCTCGAGATGAACGTCGAAAGTTACCGTCGAAAAGTTGCCCTCGATCGCAAGCGCGGTCCAGGCCGGCCGCCTGTTCACACTACCCCAAACGAACTCGACAAGACTTTGATTGACGCTGGCAGCGCCGCTTGATTGTCGCGCAGCGTCAATCAACGCTTGCCAAGTCGACGGCCAGCGTCAATTATCTCCTGACTCGGCCGCCTCGTCTCATCTTGATTGACGGGCCGCTCTCATCCTGATTGTCGCGCTATAGACGGCGCTCCGGGAATAGACGGGGTGACCTTCGAGGCCATTGAAGCGCTAGGCGTAGACGCTCTGCTTGAGCAGTTGCGGGACGAACTGACCGGGCATACCTATCGGCCACTTCCGGCACGGAAACAGGAAATGCCGAAGGATGGGAATAAAGTTCGCATCCTCTCGATTCCGGCGGTCCGTGATCGGGTGGTTCAAGGTGCGCTCAAGCTCATACTCGAACCTGTCTTCGAGGCGGATTTCCAACCGGGATCGTTTGGGTATCGGCCTAAGCGGACAGCGCATGATGCGATCAAGCGAGTGACAGATGCAATAGCTCAAAGGAAGACGCGCGTTCTCGATTTTGATTTGCGAGCCTATTTCGACAACGTCCGGCATGACCGGCTATTGGCGAAGGTGGCGCAGCGGATCAACGACGCGGACGTCATGCATCTCCTAAGAGTTATGCTGAAAGCCGCTGGCAAGAAGGGAGTTCCGCAAGGCGGTGTGCTTTCGCCCTTGCTCAGTAATCTTTACCTCAACGAGGTTGACAAGATGCTGGAGCGAGCGCGAGAAGTCACACGGAGCGGCAAGTACATCAATGTCGAATACGCGCGTTTCGCGGACGATCTGGTGGTCTTGATCGACGCCCACAAACGTCATGACTGGCTGATTGGTGCTGCGACCAAGCGACTTCGAGAGGAGTTCGACAAGCTGCAGGTTGAAATCAATGATGAGAAGAGCCGCATAGTCGATCTAGGGCGAGGCAAGAGCTTCGGCTTTCTGGGTTTTGACTTTCGCTACATCCGCAGCTTGCGGGGAGCGGTGCGGCCGCACTACACGCCCAAGCTGAAGAAGCGAACGGCGTTACTGCGGGATCTGAAGGAAGTATTTCGTCGGCACCGATCGCAACCGATTGGCAGGGTCATCAACCTGATCAATCCGAAGCTCCGGGGCTGGGTGAACTACTTTTCGGCTGGACACTCTGGCAGGTGTTTCAGCTACATCAGAGATTGGGTGGAGAAAAAGGTCAGGCGCCATCTGGCGCGGGCACGGCAACGAAAGGGCTTCGGCTGGGAGCAGTGGAGTAAATCATGGCTGTACGATACCCTGAAGCTGTTCAACGACTACCGGGTAAAACACGGCTGACGAAAGCTGCCCAGCGTGATAGGTCCCATAAACCTTGATGCGAAGCGAATGGGGGCGCGTAGTGCGGGAAATCCGCATGCTGCGTGCGATGAGGCGGGGGCTGGAAACGTACACATCCAAGGCTCTTGGATGTGCGGCGCGCCAGTCCTCGACCCTACCGCAAGAAACCCAGCGTCCGACGCGGGTCGGATAGCCGTTTTGGTTTGAATCTGCCGCTTGTTCTGATTCAATGGCTTCATGATATCGAAGCCGGACGATCTTCCATTGGACCTTGCGAGTGCCCTGGCGGCGCTGCAGGCCGAGCGTGAGGCGCGGCTGCGAGCCGAGGCGGTGACTGCCAGTGTGCGGCGGAGCTGTCGGACAACGAGGCGCTGATCGCGCATCTTGAGCTGCGGATCGAGAAACTCAAGCGCGAACTGTACGGGCAGCGCTTCGAGCGCACGGCGCGGCTGATAAAACAATTGGAATTGGAGCTTGAAGAACTCGCCACCACGGCGAGCGAGGATGACTTGCCGCGCGGGCCGCCGCAGCGAAAACCCAGAGCGTGCGCGCCTTCACGCGCACGCGGCCGGTACGCAAGCCCTGGCCGGACGACATCGAACGTGAGCGCGTCGTTATCGAGCCCCCGAAGAACTGTGCCTGCTGCGGCGGATCGCGTTTAGCGAAGCTGGACGAGGATGTAACCGAGACGCTGGAGGAGATCCCGAGAGGCAGGTCTCGCGGCTGTGGTCGGCAACGGGCTGCAAATGGAAGCAGCGCGGCCTGACCAATTGCCCAGTGTCGCCCGATCAAGCCGGATCCCCTGGCGCGCATAGATCTCGGCCTGATGGTAAAACGGCGTATGGTCGCCAAACTTGGAGACGATCACCCGCGCAATCGCCGCTTCGGTCGGTAGTCCGCCAGGCACGACATGCTCCGGCGCGTGCGCTTGCACAACAGGGTCGGAGCCGCGGCGGCAGATGTATTTCGGGCGGCGCGTGACCAGCACGCGCCATTGTGCCGGGATCACGTCAAGGCGCTTGCTGACGTCCTCACCTACCTTCGTCATCGCGCCGCAGCCGCACGGACAGAACGTGCTTGCAGGCTCGAGGGTCCGCTCCACCCACGGCAAATGGGCAGGCAAGCAGCCCCGATTGCGATGACGGTCCCGATCCGATCAAGCACGCGATCGGCCCCTGATGACCGCCGCAGCCTTCTCCTGCGCCTCGTTCAGGACGCCTTGCGCGATCTCCACGTCTTCGAGCGGTAAATGATATTGATCTAGCCGCAGCTTCTTGGACTTCGCTCCGAACTTCTCTCGGCGTAGTTCCCCGAGAATGATCTCCAACCGGCGCCGCGCTTCTTCCAACGTTGCCAGCGCCGCTCGATGTTCTCTCAATGCTGCCTGCGTTTGCGCTAAAAGCGCCTTCAGGCGTTCATTCTCGTCGCGAAGCGTCGCGGTGCTCATGCACCATGTCGAGCACATCTCCGCCGCCCGGCGCCATGCGCAACTCGGCTCAGAGTCATTCTGCCGCACTTATCCAGCGACTTGTGGACGCCGCGCTTCCTCCGGGTGGACCCACCGCCAATCCAGGTCCTCGAACAGCGCGGCGAACATCGCCGGCGATATCCGCATCACGCCGTTCGCAATCATTGGCCAGACGAACTTGCAACCCTCGAGGCGTTTGTGCACCAGCACCAGGCCCGTTCGATCCCACACCAAAATCTTGATCCGGTCCGCCCGTTTCGATCGGAACACAAAGGCTGCACCGCTGAACGGATCGAGATCAAGCATCTCCTGCACCTTCGTAGCAAGCCCATCATGCCCACAGCGGAAGTCGACGGCCCGCGTCGCGATGTAAATCTTCAGCTCGGCGCCGGGGACAATCATCGTGACGCCCGCACCGCGCGGATCACTCGAGATAGCTGCTCCCCACTATCGCCGCGTCAGTCCGCACGACGACGTCGCCAATCGCAATCTCGGGCTTGACTGTCGGAACGTGACGCTCCTCAAACGGCCCCTTCACGACTACGGCGCGAACGGCGGCTGCGGAGCCTCGCAGGACGTAATTCGCCGCGCTGTCGGAAGCGTCGTCGCCAATCGTAAATTTGCCAGCGCGTCGCCCCGTGCTTGCGCGCCACCTCCGCCACCTGCGCCGGGCAGCAGACTTTCGGCGACGATCCGAGCCCGTTCGGCCCCTGAACGCACGCGACGCCCGGACGGCCCCTCAAGCACCTCAAGCCGGCTGACTGCTCCAGGCCCAACTGATGGGCTGTCCAAATGGGCGTCTTTTTCGCCGTCCAATCCCATCCCAAACCTCCGTTCAAGCCGGAGGCTTCTTCGCACATCTAATCCAACCCCGAAGCCAGGGTATCGGCTGAGCGCTTACGCTTCACCCACTACTGCGGGCGGACCAGAGATGGCCGGTTCATCGTTAAGCACAAGACGAAAGAGAAATGCCTGACGCGCAAGCTGGCGGCGTTGCGCCAGGAGCCTGGCGGCTCATGCACGCGCCACTGGCAACGCAGCACGGGTGGTTCGCCGCCGTTCTGCGTGGCCACTACGGCAGGCCGCACAATTATCCAGCGCTCAACGGCTTCTACCGCGATATGCGTCGGACCGGTTGCGTTGTCTGAGATGGCGCAGCCAGAAAAGTCGGCGCATGGGCTGGCCGGAGTTCGAGACCCTGCCGGCACGGCTCCGCCTGCCAACTCCACGCATCACTCGCACATGGGCGCAGGCGCGGGTATGACGCGGTTACTCTCGGGAAGAGCCGGATGCGGGAAAGCCGTCTGCCCGGATCTGAGGGCAAAGCCAAATGGCCGAGCTACTCGACCACCATCCCTACGTTACTCGACCACGATCCCTACAACTTTGTTTCGCAGTAGGATTGCATGCAGCCCTGGCATCCGCGCGTGCGCGGGCGTGCGACTTCGGTCCGATAAACTGGCAGCATATATCCGTTGAACGTTCGCCAACGGGGGGAAGGGGCCTGTCCTCAACAGTTAACAATTGCACGCGATCGACGAGTTTCCAGAGCACCAACAGCTTCGTTCATTTTGATTCATATGAGTTGCACCTGTGTGGACATGGCTTCGCCCCTGCGCGCGCTGCCGCCTTTATGCAGCGATACCCGACAAATACGCTACCATTGCGTGCCGCGGGTACTGGGCACTTGATCGGAATCTGCTGTAGCGATCGGCGCCTGGAGAGTGCCGCCTGCGAGATTGCAATTCCGAGAAAGGTCCATCAGTCAGCTCCTAAATCGCTCGGGAAAGAAGCCGTGCGCGGCGAAATCACCGACCGGTGAACGGCCGCTCGGTTGTTCACGCTTCAGCAACTCGGGTGGCAGGCGTGCGCCGTCGCCCCTGCGTCCAACAGCGATCGCAATCTCGACCGCAAAACTGTCAGGCACCCTGAGTATGGTGCGCGCTTTCTCCACGTCAAATCCGCTCATGCCGTGGGCCGCCCAACCCGCCGCCGTAGCCTGGTTGGCAAAGTTGACCCAGGCAGCGCCACTGTCGAGGGAATGCGTGCGCGAGAAAAGCGCATCAGTTTTTCCAGGTGGGGTGAAGTCCTTTCTTGACAGCAGATAGATTAGCGCTGCCGCGTGTCTCGCCCAACCCCGGTTAAACTCGATCAGGGGGCTAAGGAGGGCTTCGAATTCTGATTGGCCGCGAAAAGCGTAGAGAAAGCGCCATGGCTGGGAATTAAAGGCGGATGGCGACCACCGAGCTGCCTCGAAGAAGGTATTCAGAACTGCTTCCGGAATTTGGTCCTGAGCGAACCCGCGCGGTGACCAGCGATCGATGAATATCCGGTTCACCGGATGTTCGGGGGCACGGATTTTGGAGGCCGGCTCTTGAATGGTCACTTTCTTCTCCTTCCTGTCTTTTGACCGACGGCGGCGCTGGCGCGATGGACATGTCGCGGGCGTCTCGACCAAATCCGCCTCCTTCAGCGAGAAATCGACGTCTGTGCGTTCGGTTTCCCATGATGATCGTACACCCAAAGATGGATGGTCGCGTCAGCGCAATAGCGGCATTGCCGATCGTGAACGCACTAAAAAACATCAGCCTTCGAATTGTATCGCGACAGCTCGTGATGTTCAGTCATGATGATTGTTCGCGAACAGCTATAACTCTAATCTCCTTTCTCCATTGCGAATCTCCATTGCGTGTCAGTCTCCAAAGACTCCCACGATCTCTTATCGTCTTAACCCATCGGTTCTGAAGCGTCGCCACTTGCAAGGTGCGGCGCAGCAGGAAGTCTCGATCGTCAAAGGTACGGCAAAAGAAGCAGAAATCTACCCTACCAAACTCTGGAGGAAAGTGGAGGACTGCCCATCAGCATACGTGATAGGTCGATCCCGGCCGACCACTTACCGGTCGATTCCGGGCTTAGGATTTTCGGAGCCACGCGTTTGGGGCACAAGTAAGGTTGGTGCCAAACGCGTCGGTGTAATACGTATCGACTAAGAATCCTGATTGCTCCACCAACTGGAAGCCGTCGATAATCTCTTTATTTGCGTCTATCGGAACATCCTCAATCACATAATAGTCTCCTGACATTAGAAAGTGCCTCAGATAAGAGAATACTGAGAATACCTGAACGTGCGCGTCGTCGATCACAAGCCAAGGATGAGACAATCCCATCAGCAGGCTTCTGTCCAGAGTCTCAACTTCCAAAAGGTCTACCTGATGGAAGGTAAGAAGTGGATGCTTTGCGTCTTGATGGATACGGCTGATGTGCAAATCGAACGAGTGCACTTCACCTGGGTTCTCACAAAGTACCGACATCTGATCAGCGAACCAAAGTGCGCTACCACCCTGAAAGGAACCCAGTTCTATAATCGTCCGTGGTTGAAGCTCCCAAATAAGCCTCGTATATAGAGCCAGATCAAAAGGTGGCTTGATAGTTATTAGCCCTTTGTACGTCAAAGCTAAGGCGCCAACTGTTGTCGAGGAATTCGGAAAACTCCATGGGTAAATGGACGACCTCCATATTCGTTGCGATGGCCTTGCAAAGCGGTCGGAGTGGTCACCATTCACGATGCCGTCGATCGCATCGAATATTCCTCCCTGACCAAGAAGTCCGCTGGGATTAGTTTCATCGGGGTGATTCTTGCGACGGCCTTCCCAAAAGGCCTTGTATCCGGACGCGAGTTTCATGAGTCTGTCTCCGTACTGCGGCTGTCAATGTCTCGGCAAAGTACTATGGCCCGACTTGGCTGATCCGTGAGCTTGCGCCAACGGCTCAACACGGTTTGGTCTGCCTGAACACCCTGCAATCAACTTGGTCGGGCTCGTTGAAGTGCGAGGGCTCGCTAGATCAGGGTCGCAGGCTTCTGCAGTTGCGAACGTAGGTGGCGTCAGCATTGTATCGACCAGATCAACTGGCCCAACTCTCATCGGGAATACTGAACGGCACCGCTGCAACCGATTTAACCGCGGCGGCTCCTTGCTCCTCCCAAGCAATCGACATGCCACTCGCGAAATTAGTGCTCGGTTGCCTAACAGGGGTGAAACACGCATAGGCGTTCATCTGTTGGCTGGAGTGGGCGCGACGCATTCGTCGGTCCGCGACATTGGCGTCGTCAGCTCAACATAGATGGTACGATAAAGACGGACGGGCTAGTGTCCCGAGTCACAAGTTCGCAATCATAGATTCGCAGTAGATTCGCGTCGCTGTGCCAAGGATGGAGGCAAACAGCGGCGGAGTCTCCAATGGCGGTCCAGCAACTTGCCCCCCTGATATTGAGTGATGATGAGCGGGCTGAACTGACGTCGCTGACGATGCGGCGGAAGACGGCTCAGGCGCTGGCTCTGAGAGCCCGGATCGTGCTGACCTGTGCGGAAGGTGGTCAGAACACGGAAGTGGCGGTCAAGCTCGGGCTGGACCGGCAGACCGTAGGCAAGTGGCGGCGGCGCTTTATGGCACAGCGTGTGGCCGGGCTGCACGACGAGCCGCGTTCCGGCGCGCCGCGCACGATTGACGATGCCCGCATCGAAGCCGTGATCGTGAGGACGTTGGAGAGTTGCCCTGAGAACGCCACTCATTGGAGCTCCCGCGACATGGCCAAGACCAGCGGCCTATCGGTATCGACGGTCCAACGCATCTGGCGGGCCTTCGGGCTCCAGCCGCACCGGATGGAGACGTTCAAGCTCTCGACCGATCCGAACTTCATGGCCAAAGTGCGCGATGTCGTGGGCCTCTACGTCTCACCACCCGAGCACGCCATCGTTCTGTGTGTGGATGAGAAGTCCCAAATCCAGGCGCTGGACCGCAGCCAGCCGTTGCTGCCGATGCGTCCCGGCCAGGCGGCCCGAAGGAGCCATGACTACAAAAGGCATGGCACCACATCGTTGTTCGCCGCCCTCGATATTGCGACGGGACGGGTCATCGGCAAATGCTACGGGTCGCCACCGCACCGCCGAGTTCCGCAAGTTCCTTGACGAGATCGAGGCTGCCGTACCGCGCGAACTCGACGTCCATCTCGTCATGGACAATTACGTCACGCACAAGACCCCAATGATCCGGAGATGGCTCGCCAAAAGGCCGCGTTGGCACGTGCACCTGACCCCGACCAGTTCGTCATGGCTCAACCAAGTCGAGCGCTTCTTCGCGCTCCTCACCGATAAGAAGATCAGGCGCGGCGTCTATCGCAGCGTAGCCGCCCTCAGGGCGGACATCGCCTCGTTCATCGAACGACACAACGCCGATCCAAAACCGTTCCGATGGACCAAATCCGCCGATGATATCCTTGCTTCCATCGAGCGCTTCTGCCGTTACAATGCCCCGGCAAAACAAGCCCCGATGTTGCGAACTTCTGGTTCAGGACACTAGATCTCGGTCGCCTCTCGAGCCGACATCGGACGTGCCTTGACCATCCTGCTCGATGTTCTAACCGCTAGATAGGTAAACAACGCGTTCCGGGCCTTCCCCACA
This sequence comes from Bradyrhizobium sp. USDA 4538, assembly GCF_024171045.1. Lineage (NCBI taxonomy): Bacteria > Pseudomonadati > Pseudomonadota > Alphaproteobacteria > Hyphomicrobiales > Nitrobacteraceae > Bradyrhizobium > Bradyrhizobium sp. USDA 4538. The sequence continues at coordinate 1,571,222 of NZ_JALJZE010000001.1, read as the reverse complement.
CACAAGGTGATCAATTGACTTTCTTTACATCATGCACTTCGACACTGCCTCACCTGCCAAAGTCCGAAGGTCGCCCGCCCTATTTTGGGCGGTCACGATCAGCTGGAACTTCGCCGGGGTATCACGTCAAGCCGTGAGCTCGCTAACGAGCGGTGGCGCGTCGGTTACCCGAACGCGTCCGAGAGACGGATGAAAATGAACCTGCCGATGGACTGTCGTAACGTGGAAATTGTCGTCGAAACCGGAGGTGCCGTCCTTCTGCGATCAGTCCGCCGGAAGCCTGAAGACTGGGCGGCCGGCGACCGGCGTTGAGGGACGTGAATAGGATGCAGGCGCTGTGTGGAGCTGCAGGAACCAGTCGCTCCGATGGAAAGGGAGAAGCACAAGCGGAGAAGACCGCGAGGCGAGATTACCGGCGCGGAGCACTGGGACGGACCGATCCGTATTAGCGATGAAGGCCCGTAGTGGGGCTGGAGCGAAGGGATCGGATCAGGTGGGCTGGGCATCGTCGCAACTGACCACAGGAGGACGACGGTGAACCAGCCGGGCAAACCGTTCAACATCGACAAGAGAGAGGTGTACGAAGCATATCTGCAGGTGCAATCCAATGGTGTCGCAGCCGGTGTCGACGGAGTGACGTTTGAGCAGTTCGAGTCCAACCTGAAGGGAAGTCTCTATAAGATTTGGAATCGAATGAGCCTAGGCGCTTACTTCCCGCCGCCTGTTCGCACCGTCCCCATTCCGAAGAAGAGTGGAGGCTAAAGGATCCTCGGGGTTCGCACGTTGGCGGACCGCGTGCCACAGACGGTCGTTAAACAACTGATTGAGCAGGCTCTCGAGGCAATCGTTCTGGCGGATTCCTGCGGTTACAGGCCCGGAAAAGCGGCTCTCGATGCTGTAGGCGTCACGCGACAGCGTTGTTCGAAGTATGATTGGGTTCTAGAGTACGACATCAAAGGATTGTTCGACAATATCGACCACGAGCTCTTGCTACCGGCCATCTGGAAACATGTGACGTGTGCATGGGCGCTGCTCTACATCGAACGATGGCCGACAACGCCGATGGTGCAGGAGGATGGAACGATCGAGCGAAGCCGCGGCAACCCACAAGCGGGCTTGATGAGCCCGATCCTCGCCAACCTCTTCATGCACTATGGTGCGTCAGGCCAAGCCTGATGCTTCCAGCGGGTGAAATTCCTGTCCCGGCAAGGGGAAGAGCCGCCCAACCGGGAATCGAGCCTTGGGCTCATGGATGTAACGACATGAGCTAAGCGTAGGCAGAGCGACGCGCGGGCCGTAACGCAAGTGAAGCGGGGCAGCCTCGTAAAGATAAGAATCCGCAGGCCGACAGAGTCGTAGTGTCTGGAACGCAAATGTAGGTCACCGTCAAACGCGAGGTGGCTGTAGACTGCGGCGGGATCAGAGCGCACAGCACATTCGGAGGAGGAAGTATCAAGGCACCTGAGAGATCCACTCTTGTCTCGGTCGCAGCGGAAGCACGCCGAGTATGCCGGACGATATGGATCATTCCTGAGAAAGGCACACGCTGCAGTGGAAGTCGGATTCGGTGGTAGTACTCGAATCGCGGGAAAGCCGCGTACAGGGGAAGCAGCGAAGCAGATGAAGACTGGCCCAGGAAAACATTACCCGCACGCACAGAGGCAGGATTCTGATGTCAACGAAACCGGGTCAGATAGCGAAGAAAGCCAAACTGGACCGAGAGGTGCGATTCACTCGTTGGCCCACTTGCTCACACCGGCGTTCCTCAAGGAACTTTGCGAATCGCGCCGCCGGTTCGGCGGGTCGATAGAAGGGCCGGGCAAGGTCGGAACGCGACCATTGGGATTCCCACTGTCGCCGACAGGCTGCTGCAGCGGGCGGTCGCGCGCATTCTCGAGGCTGTGTTCGAAGCCGATTTCCTCGATTGCAGTTACGCTTTGACGAGGGCGAAACCCTGATCTGCCTTGTAGGCTTTGCGCCAGCATATCGTGACCAAGAAGAATTAGCAATGTGCTCGAGGCCGATCCGCAACTACTTCAGCCGTATTGATCATCAGTGGTTACGCCGAATGGTGGCTCACCGGATTGCCGACCCGACCATCCTTCAGCTGATATCAAAATGGCTGAAGGCCGGGGCACTGTAAGACGGGATCTTCCTTCCAGCCAGGGAAGGGACCCGCAAGGTGGGCCGATATCGCCTGTGCTCAGTAATCTGTACTTACACTTTACGCTCGATCTTGGTTTACGAAGAAATGCAAGCCCCTATGTCGATGCGAGGCACATCTGCTGACTTCGTGGGGTGCTTTCAGTTCTAAGGTGATGCGCAGAACTCCCAGCGCTAGTTGCGGGAGCGGTTCGCGCAGTTATCTGGAGCTGGCCGAGGACAAGAATCGGCTGATGCTCTTTGGACGTTTTGCTGCCACCATCCGGAGCAAGCACGGACAGAGACAATGTTACTTTCGCTTGACGGATGTAGCCCCGACTGTCGGCCGGTCCGAGGTTGCATCATTGCTCGCAGGATCGGAGGGACTGGGGACGTGGCGGAGTGCCCATCACACCAGCGGCGGCTCCAGTCCCGGAATCACCGGCCGTTGCCGCACCCTCAGCCGTGCGCGGGACGATCGTCTCGGTTGCTTTGCGTCTGAGGGATCGCAACAAGCGCTGCACGATGGTGTGCTGCGCCGGGCCGAACTGTTCGGGGCATTGTTCAGCGAGGCGACAGAGAATTGCCAGCGCGGTCAGACGAGGCTCGGCCGCCAGCCAGCGCTCGATATTGGTGAGGTGCGGATCGAGCATTGATGGCATTCTCATGCGCTTTTGTATGGCTTGCGCATGCGCCGATGGATGATGCGCTGCTCCCCTAGATGCACGTCATTGCCGAACCCCTTCGCGAACGCTGCTGCGGTCGTTGTCGGCGCCGGTGGGCTTGTTGCTGCCGCGAGCCTGCCCGATCGGGCGTCGACGCGCGTGCCGAGCTCAGCCTAGGCGTCTCTCATCTCGGCCAGCAGAGCCACGGGATCGAGCGTGCGATAAAGCTCTCGAAGACGCCGTTTGATGACCTTGCTCAGCCTCGGATGCGCCAGTGCTCGTTTATAGGGCGTGGCTGGAACATGATAGCGCTTGATCACCTTCGCGCCCTCGCGTCGCTTGTCCTTCAGCTTGAAGGACGGTTGGAAGAAGTTGGTGTGCAGCCGAGATGCAGCATACAAACGTTCAAGCACGCGCGTCGTCTCGACACCACCGAAGCGACCGTAACCCACGAGTCGTCGAACGACCGCGCCGTTCTTCTGCTCGACGAAAGCCTGATCATCTTCATTGTAGGCGCGCGAGCGTGTCACCTCGATCTTTGCGCGCGACACCAGGGCACTTACCACGTCGTTCATGAACGCGCTGTCATTGTCGGCGCCGCGAATGAGCCAGGGAAACAGGCTCTGTGCGCGCTCCGCCCTCGCGCGTCACACCAACGGCATGCACTCGGTCCAACCAGTCGCGACGTCGACCATCGTCACGGTCTGAATGAACGAGCCAGCTACAGATGTGCCGCCATGGGCCACCACGTCGACCTCGCAAAACCCCGGCGGCGGATCGTGCCAGTCATTGAACGTCCGGATCGGCCCTTCACGGCGCACCGCCGAATAAAACCCGACCCGCCGGCGGGTACCGACCGCCGCGGCGAGTTTGGTCTCGACCAGCAGGCGATCAATCGTGGCTGCGCTGACGCCGAGCAGCAGCGCTCGATCGGCCTCGTCGAGCTTGAGCCGGCCATGCCGCTCCAGCGAAGGCAACAACGTCGGAACCATTACCTTCAGCCGCTTGCCGCAGATCCGATCCGAGGCCTTCCACAGCGCCACCAGCGCATCCCTGATTGTGGCACCATAGGTCGGCCTTCGCTGCCGCCGTCCTCCGGCGAAATTGCGACATGACTGGCAAGCGCCCGAACCGCGTGCTTGCGATGCCAGCCAGTCACCGCGCAAAGCTCGTCGAGAATGCGCCTCTTATCTGCGCGCCCTGCTGATCGATAGCGCGCTGCCACCGCCACCGTGAGCTCGTGCCGTGCACCCATGCTGATCCGTCCTGCCATTGGCGAAACCTATCCGATTCGGTATCGTCGCCCCAATCCTGACGGTCAGTTCTCCGATAACATTCTCGATGAGGCAATGCGGGGGTCAATATTGCAAGCCGAATAACAGTCTGCACGAACTGCTGCCCTAGAAATGGAAGCTCCTGCGCCAAGCCGACAAGCCCGCCGGTCAGCAGGTCGCCTGACCTTCACGCAACGCTATCATAGAGCTCGCCGTGTACGCGCGCATGCGTCAATCGAGCGGTCTTCGTCGTGTGCGTACCGTGGTCCCGACCATTAACCGCTGCTCAGCACAGAAGCCGTCCAACGGGACTGAGGCCTAACTGCCAGGTGCCCGCAGCGTCCTTGCGGCGATTTCATTGGAAGAGCGCCGGTTTGCCAGCAGCTGGAAACGCAGGACGAGGAGTCCCGCGTGGACGGTCGTCCCGACTGACAAGCCAATCCAGATACCAACGACACCAAGGCCCATTTTCGCACTAAGCGCGTAACTCAGCGAGAATCCAATAGGCCAATAAGCGATACAGGCGAACAGAAGCGGCACCCACGTGTCCTTCAGCCCGCGCAGTCCGCCTGCCGCGATGCTATGTGCCGCATCAGTAATAAAAAACGTCGCGCCGATCAAGATCAACTTTGTAGCTAATCTGATCGTCGCCTGGGCATCACCATCCGAGTCGCCTAAAAAGAACTGGGCGATCGCAAAACGAGCAACGATCACGGCAAGCGTCAGTAACAAGGCGATCATGATACCGAGCAGCATCGCGGCGAGACCGGCCCGCCTGATGTGAATGCGGTCGTTGCGCCCCACTGCCTGGCCAACGCGCACGGCCGCCGCGGTGCCGATGGCGAACGATATCATGAACAGAATCATTGCGACGTGAGCTGCGATCTGATGAGCTGCGAGCGCGCTGGTGCTGATGAGGCCAGCTAGGAGTGCTACCGCCGAGAATAGGCCGTACGTGATCAGGGAGCCGACTGAAAGTGGTGCTCCGATCACGATCAGCTGCCGCATTGAGGGCCAGTCGAAACGCCAGAGACATACAAGTACGTGATAATCTCGCAGAGGGCGGCCCATTTTGACGAACCAAAAGCCGGCGAGACAGGTTCCCCAGTTCACCAGGGAGGTCGCAAGACCCGCCCCGAACAGTTCCAGTCGCGGCAGGCCGAGCTTCCCATAGATCAGCAAATAGACCAGCAGGGCGTTGACCGGCGTGGCCGCGAGCGTGATCCACAAGCCCGGCTCTGGCTGATTTACCGCGCCCATGAAAGTACGGATGGCATAAAACCAAAGGGCCGGCGCCGCGCCCCAGGCCAGTCCGAAGAGATATTGCTGGGCAAGTCGCGCCGTGTGCGGCTCCTGCTCGAGAGCGAGCAATATCTGCTCTCCGCGTAGTGCGAGCACAATGATCGGCAGCGAGAGCAGCACCGCCGACCAGAGTCCCATACGTAATGAGCGCCGTACCACAGTGAGATTAGCCGCGCCAAACCCCTGCGCCACTAACGGTGCAATCGCCGCCAGCAGGCCTACGCCAACGGCGAAAGTAACGAGATAGACCCTGCTAGCAAGCGCTGCTGCGGCGAGCGCCTCGGGGCCAATCCGTCCGATGAAGGCAAGGTCGATCGTCATTATGACGATCTGACCAACCTGCGTCAGAGCCATCGGTAACGCTAACTTCGCGGTTTCCCTGAGTTCGATAACCAGGTCATGAGCAGCCGGCCATTTCGTCAGTCCGTTCCCGGTATGCGATAGCCGCGTTGATTTCGTGATCTTGTCCATAAGAATCATGCTAGGCCGATCTCGGCCGGGTCGACCATAGAGGGCAAGCCTGCGCGAGCGCGGACCCACACGCACAGCAGCCACCCCTTAAGAAGTGAGAGAGATCGATCATCCACCGATGTAACTCCTCATATCAAGCCAACCTGAATGACAGACCGTTTCAAGGCTCATGCCAGCTCGGCGAGCTCTATCTTCAAAGACTAATTTCTCACTCGAGGGTCGCGGGCCCAACAGCATGTACTAAATGCGACAGTCGACTCTGTGCCACATACGGTGATGCGCGGAGTCGAAGCGAATTGTCCGAGTCCAGCGGCCGTTATCCTTTTGCAGGAGATAGCCTCGGCACGACCGCGTCGGAGTGGCTCAGGCGGCTTGCATTATCATCCGATGAAGCCCAGGCTACCGGTCTAGTCTCTCCACTGGACATGCTAGTCGCTGTGCGTATTTCAGCGTGCTCCGCAGCTGCCCGACTTCGGGCGATTCCGTGTGTGCGACCAAGTGGCTTTCGAGCCCTTTCATTTGGCACGGCACAGTGCCAGGGTTATGCGTGAGCACGTCACGGATTTGGGATCCCAGGCTAGCCCGCAAGCTGATCGACAACGATCGTGGATTCGCGCCAAGTGCCGGTCCTTGGTTGACGGAAACCGCGGTTTCGGGAATTTCGACAATGCCCGTCTGCTGGCTCGCAAACTTCGTGAGCGCGACGTTGCTTGTAATTGCACTTGAGGACAGCGATTTCCGAAGACAAATTCGCTCATTGCTATAGTCATTCTCCTCCGATGTCGATGAATTCTGTGGCCGCTTGCGCGCCGTGAAAGACACGGTTGCGAAGGATCTCGTTCTAGTAGCCGGGGTCAACACGTTAGTCGCCTGCCACTAAATGTACGAAGCGATCTCACGCGCTCACGGAAGCTAGAGCCAATGCGATCCTAATTCCACTCGCGAAGTAGCTCCGCAGATCAAATCCTTTCGTTCAAGCGCGCCTAGCGCAACAGGGTTACCTGTCGTGGTTATTCCGACGAAAAAAGCTACGAACGTCGAGCCATATATCGCAACACTCGAGATCTTTTTGAAATGACCTAAGCGGCAAGCTGATGCCGTCAGGTAGCGTGGTTCCATGGCATAAGAGCGTCAGTTTTGCTGCTCGGCCAGCCGTTGGCGATACACTGAAGTTGTTCGGGCAAACCAGGCGAACGGGTCGGCGTTGTTCATTTTCGCTGTCTGCAGCAATGTTGCGATAGTCGCCCAGATTGGTCCGCCGCCGTCGCTGCCAGCGAAGAGACTATTCTTTCTCGTAATTGTTTGTGGCCCGATGGCGCGTTCGACGATGTTGGAGTCGAGTTCGAGGCCGTCGGCCAGGAAGCGTCATTGGGGAGGTTGGGATCGGGCGGCGTCATTGGGCCTACCAGAGCACATTTTGCCCCTGTTCTCTTGCCCTTTCAGCTCACTGATTCACTTCGCCGCAGTGCTTTTACCCAACGATCTGCGGCGGCTTGACCGCCGCGGTCCGGACCCGCTTCCAGTCCATTCCATCGACCAGGGCCATCAACTGCGCAGCATTCAGCTGCACCCGATGATGTCCGATCCGCGGCCAGCAGAACCTCACCTTCTCAAGCCGTTTTAATAAATAGAGGCACACGCCGGAGCCATCCCACCACACGATCTTAATTCGGTCGGCCCTTTTGGCCCGGAACACATAAAGCGCACCGTCGAACGGATCTGAGTCGGCATCGCGCACCAGCGCGACAAGCCCATCGATCCCCTTGCGGGAGTCGACTGGATGGCTGGCCAGGAACACCTTCACGCCGGACGGGATCATGCCGAACGCACCGCCCGGATCACCCGCTGCAACTGCGTCTCGTCGACGTCCACGCCGGCACGCACGATCACCTCGCCAATGGCAATTTCGATCACCGCGCCTGCCACAGACGCCACCTCACCCCCGCAACTCGAGTGCCGCTCGCGATAATGTCGTTCCGCCCGAGCATCAGGGCGCCAGGCAAACAGCTGCGACGGGTGAATGCCAATCCGCCGGGCGATCGCCGAGACACTCGCAGGCTCCAGCGCCTCTGTCACGACTTGCGCCTTAAACTCGTCCGACCAGCATCGGCGAAGCTGCCGCGGCGGTCCCTCAAGACGCTCGGCTACCGCTTCGATCATATGGAAGGTTCTAGTTCCAGAACTAGGCGCAGACATAGAAGCTCACATCGGCTCACAAACTCAGCAGCCGATAGCCGATCGCTTACCCACTCCGCCAGACGGGGTCTCTTTGCCGTTTATGAACTGACTAGCTAGACTAGTTAGGGTTCGAACTCATTAAATTCGCTTGCGCCTACAATGCGATCCTGAGTTTTTTGCAAGGCTGGAATAGTGCGCAAGATTCTATTTTGGCTGAGCTACGAACAGTGAGCGCGTGAGAGCGAATCGAGTCCCATCTGTCGACGGATGAGCTTTCTACGTAACATCGAAGCCAGTGCGGTCCAACTGGAGATCGAGCTCAGTTGTCCACACCGACGCATCCCACAAACATCGAACGCTAGGACTTGGCTCGCAAGCCGGTCGAGGCACTTTCACTTCAGACCAGCCTACGTCTTCTTGATCAAACAGATCGAACGTTGTTCGCGCTCCTGATGTTTCATTCCGAGGGCTCATCGATTTTGCCGTGCCGGTCAAAACCGGTTTCGCTCGCGCCCACAAGCAAACTCACATGTCTTCATGTAGACGGCTACTCCGATTGCAATCTTCCATAACTCAGGAGACCTTATCGACGAATTCCAAGAGAGAATATTAGCTGTTCGGTCCGCGGTTCATGCCGATGGACTGCCAACGCGTGAGATTTGTGCTTTGCAGTACCGCCGGATTGACGCAGCTCACGGGCCACTTGCCCTGCAAGACCAGTGCCAATTCGAAGCCGACCCGACGCTTACGCGCCCCGTCGGATCGCGCAGAAGCGAAGGCGACGTGCGCCGTGAGGGTGACGTTGTCCATGTGCAGCAGCGGATTGTTCTGCGAGGGCGGCTCCTTCTCGAGCACATCAAGCGCCGCATGCGCGATCCAACCCTCCTGCAACGCTTTGATCAGCGACTCCTCGTTTACGGTCGCGCCACGGCCGGTGTTGATGAAGATGGCGTTCTTTTTCATCTGCCTGAAATGTTGCTCGGTAAGCATATGACGCAGTTCGGGACGAGCAGGGGCGTGCATCGAGACGAAATCCGATTGCGACAGCACCTCCGTGAGCGTTGCTGGTATCACGCCATGATTCGACATCAACGTCTCGTCGATGAAGGGATCATAGGCCGTCATGCGCAGCCCAAACGGAGCGGCGCGCAGTGCCACCGCGCGCGCAACTCGGCCGAAGGAAATAAAGCCGAGCATCTGTCCCATTAGGCGCGGGAGCTTAAGCAGCGCCGTTTGGCCTTCGCTCCAATAGCCTTCGCGCACCATCTTGTCCTGCTCGACAAGACGGCGTGAGCCCGCTAATAGCAAAGCCATCGAGTGATCGGCAACTTCCTCGATGAAGATGTCAGGAACGTTGGTTACGGGAATGCCGCGGGCGGTAGCGGCCTTCACGTCGACTCCGTCGACGCCAACGCTGCCGATTGTGATGACTTTGCAGTTCTCCAGCGCATCAATGATGCTTTTGGTGATCGGCATGCCCTTGGCATAGATGGCGTCCGCTGTCTTCGCTGCGGTGATGAATTCCGCCTCGTTGGCTGGGGCCTCGATGACCTCGGCTCCGATCGGCTTGAGCGCTTCCATCTCGTAATTGTAGCCGCCGCTTGAGACCGTGAAACTTGCGTCTTTAGGGGTCACTACACTGAACTTCGCCATCGCCTATTCCCGCCCGCCACTTTGACATTTTGCCGTGCGCGTCTATGCGCCTATGCATTTTCCAGAACGCCTCTTACTTGCCTGAGAACCGGACGCTACGATCCTACCAACATTAGTAGTCATTCGCTCGTCGAAGCCAAAAGCCGTTTTGAGGATACTAAGGCCGATCGCGTTCGAGCTGAACTCTTCGCTACTTGGCGTACAAACCGCCGAGGCTCTAACTGCCGCTGGATTGAAAACTCATGGCAGGTCAATTTGAGCTGAAGGCGCGGGTGGAGCAACGGACGATCGGCGGAGCTCGTCGGAGTTGCGCAGCCGATCGTCCGTTGCGATGGGGTGGGCGACATAAGCCGAAGAGGCTAGGTATTTCAGCGACGCGTGAGGCCGCCGAATGTTGTAGTCGGCACTCCAGTTGGCGATCTTGGCGCGGGTCTCGTCGAGATCGAAGAGCAGCGTCTCGTTCAGCAGTTCATCGCGCATCCTGCCAATTGAGCCTCTCGATGAATCTATTCTGCATCGGCTTTCGCAAAACGATGAAATGCCAGTCGGTGTCCTTGCTCCATGTGAGCACGGCATTTCGAACCTAAGAACATGCCAGTGAATCCATCAAGCAGCAATTGGCAGAAGAGAACTAAAGCGGGGCGGGGTTAGGTTGAATCGATTGGGATTCTCAAATCAGTGAGTTTCTGATTCATCATGCCGGCTGGATTGGAGGCCAGCATGGATGGGCAAGCCTTATTCTCTGGATCTCCGTAAGCGTGTCGTGGCCGCGATCGAGGGCGGGATGTCCCGCAATCAGGCGCCAAGCGGTTGGGGGGGGCGATCAGCACGGCGATCGGCTGGATGCCGCGGGTTGAGGATGACCTGCCACTGAACTTTCATCCAGCGGCAGTTAGAGTCTCGGTGGTTTGTGCAGCGAGACCGAACTTTGGACCACCCAGAACTAGAGTTTTGCGCCTTGGTCACGTTGGCGGGCTGGTTGCGCCGACGTGGTTTTGCAGCAAAATCAGCGGTCGATTGCCGATCGCCCCGTGGGGCCGTTCTTCATTGTAGTATCTGCGCCAATCCTCCACTTTTTGCTGGGCGTCCGCAAGGGACAGGAACCAGTGGGCGTTGAGGCATTCGGCCCGGAAGCAACCATTGAAGGCCTCGATGAATGCGTTGTCGGTTGGCTTGCCGGGCCGCGAGAAGTCCAGCGTGACGCCGCGCTGGTAAGCCCACAGATCAAGATCGCGCGACACGAACTCGCTGCCTTGATCGACCCGGATCTTGCCGGGAAGCCCACTTCCTTGCAGGCCCTTTCCAGCACCTCCGCGACGTCGCTGCCGCGAAAGGTGAACCGTGGCGCCAGGGTCGGCGAGAAGCGGGAGAAGGTATCGATGATCGTAAGCACGCGAAGCTTGTGTCCCGTCGCCAGCTGGTCATGGACGAAGTCCATTGCCCAGGTCTCGTTCGATCGTGTGGCCGGCCTGCGGTCATCGCGCAGCTTGGCCTTGACCCGGCGCTTGGGCGTCTTATTGCGCAATTGCAGGCCCAATTCGCGATAGATGCGGCGCGTCTTGTTTTGCCCATGGCGCCAGCCCTCGCGGCCGAGCAGGACGTGAACACGACGGTAGCCGTAGCGAATGCGGACATGACAGATCTCCTTGATCTTCTGTTCGAGGGCAGCCTGGCCGGAGCGACCGGGCTTGTAGTGATAGGTCGAGCGGTCAAACTCGAGAGCGTTACAGGCCCTGCGGATCGACACCTGCCACCCGCCACAGACCTCGTCGACCAGCTTGCGCTTCCGGCCAGGCTTCATAGCTATCGGCGGATCACATCCTGCAGCATCTCCTTGTCGAGCGACAGGTCCGCCACCAGCTTCTTCAGCTTGCCGTTCTCCTCCTCGAGCTGCTTCAGCCGTCGCATCTCCGTCGGCAGCAGCCCGTCGTATTTCTTCTTCCAGTTGAAGTAGGTCGCCTGGCTGATCCAGGCCTTGCGGCAGATCTCCGCCTACCGCAACCGCGTCACTGCCCTGCTTCAGGATGAACGCCTTCTGGGCGTCCGAAAACCTCGAGGCCTTCATCGTCCTTCGCTCCTCCCAGCCCGGGAATCGACGCGCAAAGCTCTAGCCAAAAATGGTCCAGTTTGCCGGCCTCAGATCAAGGAGACCGGCAGCGTTGAGCCTGGTCAAATGGGCGGGCATAAGCCTACAGGCGGTTTCGGGAGACCACTCGGTCTCTGGCTGTCGCAGCGGATCAAGGGTGGCGATTTCACCATAGGGGTTCACATTCATCTGCGGCAAATCACGCCAAGGGCGCTTCCAGCTTCAACGGAAGACCCGTAGCGACCGCATGCGAACCAAACTCCGCGAGATCAAGGAGGAGCTGAGGCGCCGAATGCACTGGCCGATCCCTGCACAGGGGAGATGGCTCAGGCAGGTCGTGACCGGCCACTTTGCGTACTTTGCTGTCCCGACGAATGGCCGAGCGCTCAATGCGTTTCGGTTCTATCTGACCGACCTCTGGAGGCGTACGCTTCGGCGGCGCAGTCAGCGGAACTGTCTGACCTGGGATCGCATAACGCAGATCACCGACGACTGGCTCCCCAAGGTTCGCATCCTTCATCCATGGCCGAAGCTGCGCTTCGCCGTCAAACACCCGAGGTAGGAGCCCGGTGCCTTAATTGGGCTCGCCGGGATCTGCGCGGGGGGCGCCCAGTGATGGGGGTCCCTACCGCGAACAGATTGTTGATTTTGCCGCGTTTTATAGGATTCCCGAATCAATTTTTCAATGATTCATGGGTGGTCGGCTCTGGAAGGGCTGACCATGGCGGGATGGGAAGACGAACTCGAACCTTGGCTGATGCCGTTCTTGGACCGGCTGGGTCATAAGACCCGGCAGCGGATGTGTCCTCTGTATGTTGCGGGATTGATCGGTCCGGGCGATCGCAAGAGCGTTCAGCCGATGGCGGAGCGCCTTGCCTCGGGCAACTACGACCAGTTGCCACCATTTCATTGCGGACGGTGTCTGGGACGCGACGCCGCTGGAGACGGAGCCGCTCAACCAGGCGGACCGACTTGTCGGCGGCAGGGATGCGATGCTGGTTATCGATGACACCTCACTGCCGAAGAAGGGTGAGCGATCGGTCGGTGTTGCGGCTCAATACGAGTCGGCTCTCGGTAAAACGGCAAATTGCCAAACGCTGGTGTCTTTAACGCTTGCGCGCGGCGAAGTGCCAGTGATGGTCACGTTACGTCTCTTTCTGCCAGACAGTTGGACAAGCGACGTATCTCGTTTGAAGCGCGCTCGCGTGCCGTCGAACATCGAACGGCACGGTCCAAGCCCGAGATTGCTCTAGCCGAGATTGACCGCGCGATGGCAGCCAACGTGCGCTTTGGATGTGTGCTGGCGGATGCAGGATACGGCCTCAGCGCACCGTTTCGACAAGGGCTAACAGAGCGCGGGCTGGCCTAGGCTGTCGGCATCCCTCGGCACCAGAAAGTGTATCCGGTCGATGTGAAGCTCATTTGGCCGATTACCAGCGTCCGCGGAAAACCACGAAAGCACCACGTGCCCGATATCTTATCGATTGCCGCAGAACAAATGCTCGCCAGCGCCAAATGGAAAGCCGTGAGTTGGCGTCGTGGGACGAAAGGTCGGCTGAAAGCCCAATTTGCTGCTCTCCGTGTCCGGACCGCCGACGGCCCTCCGCAGCGGATATGGGATAAAGGTCGGCAGCATTTCCCAGGCGACGAAGCCTGGCTCATTGGCGAGCAACGTGCGTCCGGGGAGAAGAAATACTATCTGGCCAATCTTCCGGCGGCGACGGATCTGCGCACGCTGGCCGCCACTTCAAGGCACGGTGGATTTGTGAGCAGGCGCATCAGCCGTTGAAGGAGGAACTTGGACTTGATCACTTCGAAGGGCGATCATGGCAAGGTCTTCATCGCCACGCCTTGATGACAATGATTGCCTACGCCTTCCTGCAACATCGTCGCCTCGCATACGCGGGGCGGAAAAAAAAGAATCAACGGGCCTCCGCCTCAGCCAACCATGCCAGCCGTACGTCACGCCATCGTCGATCTCATCCTTCGGCCGCCGTCTCAGCAGTGCCCATATTGCCGAAAGCAAATCCGTGAAAAACAGCGGCGAAAACACAATCTGCCAAAGTAGTGTTAGTCTAGATATCAGTCTTGATCTCAGACGTGCACCCGCTGCTCGGAAATTCTTCGGCATGCCAGCAGCACGTCAGCATCCATTGGAGTAGGCAGCGGCTGATCGCCATCCTCATGCGGACAGTGGCTGTCCACAAAGCCACCCATCCAATCGCGCGGCGATCGCCGAATCGAGCAGGCGGCGCCTTGCCATTCACTCATCGTCAAAAATGGTGCTCGGATATTGTTCGCCATCATCTCGACACGCCGGCCAACCAGCGTTCCGTTGGACCGCCCCATGCGCATCAGATTGTGAGAGCTTCTGCTCCAGCCATCCAAAGATGCACTCATCCGAAGATACGAAATTTTCGATTTCTTCCGCTGCGACCCGGACTATCGAGGGTACGGCCAGATCGATATCGACATGCTCCGCCGAGCAGTCAGCTTGAAGCTTGACCGCTTCCGACATGCTGACAAAACCGCGGCCACCAGCTACCACGAGTACTGGGCATTTCAACTGTCGTACCAAGCGTGAGCGAAGCCTCGACGCTACGCCCTCATCGTTTTCATCGGCAACATTTGCCATCCAGCCGACAGATGCCAGCATTCGCGCCCAGTTCCAAAGGCCGCCGTCGCAAACCGCCGCAGCTACGCGGCTATCGAAGGCCGTGAAATCAGTCGCTAGAGTAGCCGACAAGCCTTCTCCATAGACGCCAATTCGAGCGGCATCAACGTCGGATCGAGTTACAAGATAGTCCAAACAGCAGGACAGCAACATACCCGGTTTGACATCCGGCCGCCTTGCGACGTCATCGTGGCAGACAACCAGAGCTGACATGTCTCGGCCAACCACTACGGGTAACAGCCTGCCGAGCAGCGTTACTCCCCTTTCTTGTTCGTAGCCGATGCAAATGACTGCTGGCGCGCGTGAATCGTGATTGCCGGCAGGCAAATAATAGGCTTGTAAGCCCGCTTGGTCGCAGCAAGCAATTTCTACCCGCTCCACATTTTTCCGCAGAGACAGTCCGAACTTCTCTATGTTGACCTCCACTTTTGCAGAAATGTCGTCTCTTTTCGAATCGCCGTCACCAACGAGGCGCCTAGCAACTTCAAAGGCAGTTAAAGCACAAAGCCAAGCTTCGGTCGCCTCATCGAAGGCCATCTGCTTGATCTTCAGGTCAGCACGTAGGCACTGAGCATCTCCAATCTCTGTCCATCTTGTAACCCAGCTCTGCCGACGTGCCGAGTCGAAGGCGCAAATCTTTGCAGCTACATCGTCCAAGAACATCGCTACCCCTCGCCGCATTGACGCAAGATTGTCTCTCGCGTGAGCCCAATTAGTGCTCTGCATCTTCACAAGAATTCCCCAACCGTTTTCAGCTCACTGAGCGCGTAACGTTCACGGAAGAGACCGATCACCGTTTCGCGAGTTGCTAGCGCGCCTGTTCGTCGTTGTGAGTACGGACCGATGACGAGGCGAAGGCACCTGAAACGAGCTTGGAGCAACAGCATGTCTTTTCTTGAAGCGATTTGCATTCATCGATCTGCAAGACGCCGCGCATCTTGCGAATCAGCCCTTGCTCTTCGAATCGGGTCAACGTCTCTGTTACGTCGGCGCGGCGCAGTCCCAGCGCTGGGGAAAGGTAATCATGTGAAACTGGCAGCACACGGGCGTCAACAGCTTCGTTCGCAAGACATAGCCAGCTCGCAAGCCGTTGTTCACGATGGTGCCGAGCCCCGCATAATCCTGTCTGGACACACTGAAATGTCAGCGCTTGCTGCCTTGTTGGCTCTTGTAGAGCCATACGCTCTTTCAGGACAATTGGCTCAAGACACTCCCCTATTGCCGCAAGGTGTTGTACAGAAAGACGCGCCAATATTACATTCTTCACAAGGGGCCGCTTCGCAGGACGTACCATAAGAGGACGGTGAGACATCGGCCGTGTGCCGGGCGGCTGCTTGAGAGCTCCATCTGCGGATTTGCCAAGTGCTTCGAGGACGGCGGGTACGCGATCGGTCATGGTCCCTCTCTTGGCAGGACGCTTTTGCTAGCCTGCGCGCTGACCGCAACGAGAACATGATTTTGACCGTAGCAACATCTTCATCTTGATTTGATGCAACCAGCGCCGCATCGACGTTGAAATCCCGCGTCGGGAAGCCTACCTTCGACGAATTTCAGCCAATCCATACGAAGGCGAGTCCGCCGGCTCGGACTATAGGGCCATACGCGTACTTTCATAGCTTGTCGCTACCGTAACCGATGACGGCGCCCACAAGCATTTCCGGTAAGATCGGGGCCTATGTCGGTAGCGAACGGGCGGAGCCCGAATGGCGCTACATGCTATTCCCGTCGAGCCGCCTCGGCTGAAAATTGTCCATGCAGGAGGAGCAGCGTGACTTAAGCGAAGACACGTTGCAGCTTGACGACAAAGAGGGGCGCCTTCGGAGTTCATCGGTCTGTGGGGGCGCTTCCTTGGGCGCGTTTCGTCGATATGGTTCAATGTCGCATCGCCCCAAAATGGTGCGCCCTTCTCATAAGTGCTGACTGAGATGCTCAAGAGGGACACGAAGAGTCAGCCTCGATCGCCGGGGCGAGATGCCGGCATCCGTGCGATCAATCGCCCGAGGGAAGCTCAACTGGAACGGCAAAGCCGACCTTTACACGATCCAATATGACCATTGTCTTGAAGCCCTTGATGTCGCGATTTTCATAGAAGAAGCGCCGTGTGAACTGCTCGTACTCCTCCATGGTCGTCGCGGTAATGTACAGAACGAAGTCGGCATCACCCGTGACGTAGAAGCCGTTGACAACGTCGACTGATGACTTGATAGCTTTCTTAAACCTATCGATGATGTCGGCACTTTCCCGCTCCAACGTCACGAGCGCAAGCACTTGAATAGGTCTTCCGACCGCCTTCGGCGATACAATCGATATGTCCGCCTGGATGATACCTTCCGAGCGGAGCCTCTTCAACCGTCGTTGGCACGCGGTAGGAGAAAGTCCGGCCATCTCGCCAATTACATCTGAAGTCAGACGGTTATTCTTTTGCACGATCTCAAGAATGCGGGCATCTATCCGATCGTATTGCATGACCACCTCCAACCTGAGACGAATTTCACCGCGACATGACCGCTCAGCGCAGGAAATCCTCAGGAGAAAAATATGAGGAAATCGTCCGCGACAAAGCCCCCGCCTTACGGTTGGTCTTGTTGCATTGCAATATCCGAGCAAGTCGTGAGGACGGCGGCTTTCGGATTCTGCGGCGAACCAGGGGGCGAGCATCCACGTGGGCTGCTCGGATGTGGGGCGCACTTTCGTTGTCGACGAAATGTCAGCCAAGGCGAAGCCGAAGCCGAAGCACAACCAAGCACGCTGCGTTCCCTGCGATGACGGCATCTTGATTGGGTTCGGCTAGGTGTTGGCCAGCTGACAAGCGTGACGCTAAGCGCCTTTTTTGCCTCCGGGAGGCGAACCTTCAGCTCGACGTCGTCGTCCAGCTCGGTCACAGCTGAAAGAGCCTTCCCCAGCGACGCCTCGACCAACCATTGACGCAATTTCGATACGTCAGCGGGATTGCCGCTGGTCAGCTTCCGCTTCTTTGGTGTTCTCACTGGAAGATTGAACCGCTCCTTGGGCATGCCGTTCTCTGCAGCCTTGCACTTGCAGCTTGTCCGCACTTGGTCGCTCGCTCGAACTGCGAGTAGCTCGTCGTCGCTCTCGCCCGAACCGCTCCCGACTCTAAAACATAGCATGAGTTCCCCCGTTCCCTAATGATCACTGCAACCGCATCCGGACTTCGCAGCCCGGAATGTTGTTTTGGAACCGATACATCGGCGATGTTGCCGCGGTGCAGACAGCTCGCTTCGGCCAACTTCGGAACCGAAGCAAACAAAATTGAAACACCACGGGCTATTACTGAAATCGCCTTGGGCTAGCCAGCCGCTGCAGCTGCGGTGCAATCCAGACCGCTGACCGCCTAGTGTCGCGGCCCCTCCAGCGCGACGACCGCGAGCGCGCAGGCTGAAGCCTGCTCGTACCCTATTTTTGCTAAAGCCGCGAAGAGATGTCCCCGATAGCTCAACTTCTGAGCGAGGATGTTGCAATCAACACACAAATCAGTACGTAATGGACAAAGGCCGCGCATCTTCGGCCGACGTGCTTCAACTCCGTCGCAAGAGTATGCTTCGCACCGAGCAATCATTCGAGCTGCAATTTCGTTCGTTTGGCGTGTACTCGGGACGGTCCGAATTGTTTGCGTCTCCCGACAGAGCGCGTTTAGTCGGCGACCTCAGCGCTTTACCGTCCTAGCCAGTAAGAAGGTTTCATGTCATGGAGTGATCGCGCTATCAGCTGGGCGCACTCGACAGAGAGAAGGTCGCAAGCCGTGGCGCGTGATCGTCGAACCTTCGCCACGGCTGGCGCGGACCTCATCGGCCAGGAGCCTCGTCATCGTCGGCTAAGTCGCGCCGTGGAAGGCACGGGCAGGCGGTCCAAGCATCAAGACGATCCCGGGCTCGCGAGCTGACCCACTTGATGTATGCTTCGACACCGTTTCGGCGGAAGGATTGGCAGAGCTTGCAGGTCGCTGCTTCGACGCAGGAGCCTGCGACGGAACCTCGCGCTCGAGACCGTTTAGCGGCAATTTCGCCCAGCTCGCCGAATTGAAGCGGCAGCTTCGGATCCTGATTCATTGGGCGGTTGGAGCGGATCGAAATATTTTTCGGCTGCCGCTGCCACGGCGGTCTCGCGCGGTTCGCGCAATCTGTCATCGAGGCGTTCTTTCGGCCGTACCCTCTCTGTTCCATGGTGTGGACGTTGATTGAGAGTTTCCCGTCTCGGAGGACGTGCAGGAAATCTCGCACGCCCCGAGGACCGTACGAATTTCACGCTCCTGACTGCGAAACTCCGCCGAAAGCTCACTGAATTTTCCGCATCGGAGCGCAGGGAGCTGGAGCTCACCGCCCCCGCCCAGAATTGTCAATCTGGAGGCGCCGGCTCTGGCCCGGCTCGTCGACCGCATTCATCTCATGGCCTACGACTATCACGCGGGCTCGGTTTTCGCCAGCTTCAATGCTCGGCTGTTCGCCTGCGCCGGCGATCCAAGTCCGGATCTCAATGTCGATGCAAGCGTGAACGCTTTGATTAGGGCCGGCGTATCGCCGGAAGATCACGCTCGACGTAGCTCTACGGCCGAGCTGTTGGGAAAGCTCCGCAAGAGAATACGGGGCTGTTCCAAAAGGGGGAGATGGCGAGTGAGAAGTGGGGAGGGAGCGACGGCATCGATTGTCGGGATATCATTGCCCGGCGATCCGAAGAGCAGGCTTTCACTCGTATCCGAGCGATGAGGCCCAGGTGCCGTGGCTCTATGACGCTAAACCCCGCATATGGATCAGTTACGACGATCCGCTCTCTATCGCACGAAAGGCGATGTAGCGCCCACGGACTCGCCGAGATCATGATTTGGGACCTTCGCCGACGACCGTTCGCTGCTCGCGGCACTCCGCACACCTCCTGGGCGACACTCCGAATAGGAATGTGGTCATTATCACGTCATCTTTGAAGCACGTCATCCGTTCGCCCCCGACAAAATCAGCCGCGTGCGTCCGAATCCGTGAGATCAGAGCCACATCCGGTTGAAAACGGCATTCTCGGAAATCTGACAACCGGCAGCGTCATTCCAGAGGAATGCTGCCAGCAATACGTGTTTTCAGCCGTAAGTGCGACGTGCGCACATTATCCATCAGGTTGATCCCGAAGGGTTCCCTCGAAAGGCGTGGCCCAGACGCTATAGCGCCGGTCGATGATGGCGTTTCTTGCATATATCTACCCCACATATGAGCCGATGCGCGGCTGGCGCCACTCAAGCGATGATGCCCACGATCTGGAGGGCGACGTCGCTGCAGCGCCCCAGTCTTCCATTGCGTCGAGGCCATGTCCTCGGCGGCCTATGACGGCAACGCCCCGTGTGCCTCATCAACGCGATCAAGCCAACGTCTTCCTTCATGTCCGACGTGCCGACGCCTCATCCGCGGAAATCGCGCCGCAGTGAACCAATGCGGCCATTTGGCTGGGCGACTGGTCAGCTTCCCGAAAGCTCGACCTGCCAACCTGGCGAAGTAGAGATATCTCGGAGCGATCTGCGAACTGCATCAAGGAAAATATCGTCAAAAGGAGTTACAATATGGTTCGAATCCATGACACCCTCGACGCGGCAACATCGGGTCCCGGCACTACATCACAGGCCATTCAGCAAGAAGAGCCCATAGACCAGGCGACCTTTGACCTGCACCTGGACAAGATGCCGCTGGAGCAACAGGCCGCAGGAAGTCCCTCCGATCCTAGTATCTCGGATGAGATGGAGGATCGCTTCGATGCCGTCAATGAGCAACCTGATTTGAAGCTTGTGGTCATTTCGAACCGCGTTGCACCGTTCGACCCCAATAAACCTCAGACCGGCGGGCTTGCCGCGGCGCTCGAGCCGGTCGTCCAACGCTCCGGCGCGGTCTGGATTGGGTCATCCGAAAACCGCGGCGACGGGACCGAGCACCCCCTGCCACTTGTGAAGACCGGTGCAGGCGAGGTGGCCAGGCTCGATCTGCCGGCCAAGGATTATCCTGGCTACTATCGCGGCTTTTCCAATTCGACGTTGTGGCCGGCATTACACTCGCTGCCGGACCGGATGTCGGGCTCGGACGAGGATTATGAAAGCTATCGAAACATCAACGACTTTATTGCGCGTGCGGCCTTCGACGTCCGAGATCGCGACGCATTCTGGGTGCATGATTATCATTTGCTTCCGCTTGGGGCCGCCCTGCATGACCTTGGCATCGAGCGGCCGACCGGCTTTTTCCTCCATACGCCGTGGCCGGCGCCCGACATGATCGAGCGCGTGCCCAATCATCGCGAACTTATGAAGTCGATGCTGAAATACGATCTGCTCGGCTTTCAGACGAACCGGGACCTGAACAATTTTGCGGCCGGCCTTAGAACCCATTTCGGCCTGGAGAGCAAGGATGGCGTCGTGACCACGGAGCGCGGCCAGACGCGACTGCAAAAGTTTCCAATCGGCATCGATCCCAAGCAGTTCGCGGAGTATCTTGCGGCAGATCTTTCTCCGGCGGAGCAAGAAAAAGTCTCGTCACTCTTGCAAAACTTCGAGGGCGCCAAGTTCGCGATCGGCGTAGACCGGCTCGACTACACCAAGGGTATCGACAAACGGGTCGAAGGTTTCAATCAGCTTCTAAGGACCGAGCCGCACAGCATCTCGCTGTTGCAGATCGCGCCGTCCTCACGCGCCGACGTCGAAGAGTACCAGAAATATAAGGGGGATGTGGAGAGGGCAATCAATCACGTCAATAACGAGCATGGCACAGACGACTGGAGGCCGATCCTCTACACGAATGACTCGTTCAGCCAAGCTGCACTCGCGCGTCTTTACCGCGCTGCCAAGGTTGGTGTGGTGACACCGTTGCGCGACGGCATGAACCTGGTGGCGAAAGAATATGTTGCCGCACAAGATCCGCAGGATCCCGGCGTGCTGGTTCTATCCAAGTTTGCCGGTGCGGCGGAAGATTTTAACGAGAACGAGGCGCTGTTGGTGGATCCGAACCACCCTGAAGAGATCGCAGCCGCTATTTCGAAGGCCGCAAACATGCCGCTTGAGGAGCGCGTCACGCGCTGGCGGTCGATGATGGACAAAATCAAATCTTTTACCATTCACGACTGGTCGGCGGACAATGTTCGAGAGCTCGACAAAAGCCGGGTCACCATTCCGGCTGATCAGTTCCACCGTCTCGGTCTCGGCTGGACCAACGAGGCTCAAATGCCGCTGTTCCGAAGGCATGCCGAGGCGCTGGCCGCCTATAACGAGATCGACCCCGCGGAGGCCGCCTTGAAGGAGGCGGCCTTTGAAGACGAGAAGAAGGCCTATGAGGCGTTGGAGGCCCCACTGATACATACCCAGGACAGACTCTGGGATCTACCGGCGAACACAGCTCCGATTAGTGTTCGTCCCGAACAAGAGCCTGGCGCCGGGGAATATTGACCGGGCGAGCGGACAGCACGGCGGATGACCGCCTCTGTAGCAGGACAGAGGCACAATATAGACCTGGCGTCTGAGACGGTTCTTGCGAGCCGCGTAGCCGCCCGCAAGATGAGCGGAACGTCTCGGCAGACGATGCGCAGTCAGAAATTGGAGATTGCCATGCACACCGCCCTTTGCTTGATCGCGATCTGGCTGCTGATCAACGTGCTGTTCTTTGTCGCAATGACCCCCGTCGACAAATCTGTCCGCCGACCAGCCCGGAAGAACAAACCTCATATTTGGAGGTAAGCGTTACGACTGCGGGCGGGAACGTCGCGGAGTGTTCCGTTGCAGGCTGGTGAGATCCGATAATCCTGCTGCTGCCTGACCGCTCAGGACCGACAATGCCGACAATGCGCTGTCTGCTTTTAACCAATGTCGGCAAGCGGACATGGTCGTGCAGCCCTGGCGGCTGAAACTTGCGGCTCTTGAGGCGGCACGCAGCTTGCAATCGATGGTCCACGAGGCGGTAGCGCGAGCCGAGCCATGTCATGCGTTGCGTACTTTCCACATCTCCTGCTTGACGCGCCGAGCCAGTGTGGCCCTCGACCTCAGCTGGAGCAAGTCCATGAACACGCTAGTCCTCTCCGCAGCGCTGCTTTCGATTGCCTGCTTCACCTCCGCCGCGCTTTCACAGGAGCGAACGCCTATGGCAGCGTCTGATGATCCATTCCTCTGGCTCGAGGAGATCGAAGGGGCAGACGCATTGGCTTGGGCCCACGCCGAGAACGAGAAGACACTCGGCGTGCTCCAATCAGATCCCCGTTATCAACGTTTCTACGAGCAGGCGCTCACCATCTTGCAGGAAAAGGATCGAATTCCATACGTTTCCCTGGGACGTCGCGGGGCGGAGAATTTCTGGAAAGATGAGGACCATGTGCGCGGCATCTGGCGGCGCACTACGCTTGAGAGCTATCGTCGCCAAAACCCACAGTGGGAAACCATCCTTGACGTGGACGCCTTGGCGGTTGCCGAGAACAAGAACTGGATCTTTCAAGGCGCCAGCTGCCTTCCGCCTGACGAGCGCCTCTGCCTGATCAGCCTTTCCGACGGCGGCAAGGATGCCGCATCCATGCGCGAGTTCGACCGCGAGACAAAGAGCTTCGTTGCGGACGGCTTTTATCTTCCAGAGGGCAAGCAGAACGTCAGCTGGGTCGATCGTGACACCCTGCTTGTTGCACGGGACTGGGGCGAGGGCTCTTTGACGCAGGCCGGCTACCCCTTTGTGGTGAAGGAAGTTAAGCGGGGACAGCCGCTCAGCGAGGCGCGCGAGATCTTTCGGGGCGCGCCCACCGATGTTTCGGCGGGGCCCTTGGTACTCCGTGACAGCGAAGGTCATGTCCATGCGACCGGAGCCATCCGCGCGATCGGGTTTTTCGAGCATGAGTACGTGCTCTTCCGCCCCGATGGGTCCGTCAAGCTCAATCTGCCGAAGAAAGCAGAGATCGCAGGCCTCGTGAGCAATCGCCTGCTTGTGAAACTTGAAGAGGCCTGGACGCCGTCCGGTGATGTCAGCTTCAGTGCCGGCTCGCTGATTTCGTATGACCTGAACGAATGGAAACAGGATCCGCTGCGCGCCAAAGCCTCGCTTGTCTTCCAGCCTGGGCCGCGCCAGGCCCTGAGCGGGCTAAGCTTTACAAAGAACCTGTTGATCCTGACGATCCTGGATAACGTTCAAAGCAGAGCGTTCGTTTACAAGTACGATCAAGGAGCCTGGTCGGCGACGCCGATTCAGCTGCCGGAACATACCAATGTCAGCGTGACAGCCGCTTCCGACGAGGCGGACCACGCCATGTTCGCCGTCTCAAGCTATCTCAGGCCAACGTCGGTCTGGTATTTTGATGCCAAAACTCAAAGGCTTGAGGAATTAAAGACGACCCCCACCGCTTTTGATGCGTCCAACCATGTCGTAGAGCAGTTCGAGGCGACTTCGCGTGACGGCACGTCAATTCCCTATTCTCTGGTGCGACCGAAGAACGCAAGGTTTGACGGCGCCACTCCGACACTTCTTTATGGCTATGGCGGGTTCCAGGCTTCGCTTTTGCCCTCCTATCTCGGACCTGTGGGACGGCTCTGGCTGGAGCAGGGCAATGCCTATGTCGTTGCTAATCTGCGTGGGGGCGGCGAGTTTGGCCCGCAATGGCATCAAGCAGCCCAAGGGGCAACGAAGCAGACGACGTGGGATGATTTCATCGCCGTTGCCGAGGACCTGATCCGCCGCAAGATCACAAGCCCGTGGCGGCTCGGAGTGATAGGCGGCAGCCAGGGCGGGCTGCTCGTCGGCGCCGCAATTACCCAACGTCCCGAGCTCTTCAACGCGGCGATCATCCAGGTGCCGCTGTTTGACATGCTTCGATATACCAAATTGGGCGCAGGCGCCTCCTGGATCGGCGAGTACGGCGATCCCGCTTTTCCCGAGCAGCGCGCGTCGATCGAGGCCTACTCACCCTATCAGAAGCTGGTACCGGGCAAGACCTACCCCGCTCCTTTGATTCTCACCTCCACCAAGGACGATCGCGTGCATCCCGCGCACGGCCGCAAGGCCGCAGCAAAGCTCGCCGCGCTGGGCCAACTCTACTTCTACTACGAGAACATCGATGGGGGACACAGCGCCGCGGCCAATTTCATCGAAGTTGCGCGTCGACTGGCCCTTGAATACACCTATGCGTCGAGGCGGCTTTGTTCTGAGAAACCGACTGAATTCATCAAGCTGGAATGGGACGCAATACACTGAACAGCCAATCGACGGGCAAGACGCTACGGACTTAAGGGGCAACCGAAGCAGTTCCCACATCGCCATGGGTCTTTCGATCTGCCTCAACTTTTGGCTCGTCGTGCAATATGGCCGGCCAGGCGCCTCGCCGGCGAGTGTTGCTGAGGCAGACTGGCTCATGAATCGCGATTTCCAAACTTCAAGCTTCGTTCCAGCTTCTGGACAAATTGTGCCGCAATCAACGATGTATCCGAAATGGATATCTAAGCGAGCTGTACCTCGGGACGCAGATCCGACCGGGCAGGGAGCGGGGTCCGTCGAGTTCTCCGCATAGGCCGATACCGAGAGAGGTCTCAGTCATGCGCGGCCCCGGCAGTCAGTGATCGCGGTTGTCGTGCTGGAGGAAATCGGAGCACACAGCAAGGCTGCGCGACGGCTATCGAAGCTAGAGGCGGGAAAGAAAGATGCGCAAGTTACCGATCCTGAAAAGCCTTCATCTGTTTGAGGCGGTCAGCGAGTTTCCAAGCTTCTCAAGGGCGGCCGAGCGGCTCAACATGACGACCGGCGCGGTAAGCTATCAGATGCGCCTTCTTGAGGATTGGTTCGGCAGGAGACTATTCGTTCGCCACAGTTCGGGCGTGCGGCTGACATCCGACGGCGAACAGCTCAAGCGCAGCTGTGCGAGTGCGTTCACAATGCTCGAGAAAGGATGCTACGAGCTACGGCGCCATGCAGGACGTTCCGTGGTGATCGGGGGCTCAACCACGTTTTTGTCGCACGGTTTGTTGCCCCGTATCGGTCGGTTCCTCCAACTCTATCAGGACGTTGACCTTCTCTTTGAAACCGAAGTTGATCTTGACGCGCTCGCTGTTGGCGCGTTGGACGTATTGTTTCTCAGCGGCCGGCTGAAGTGGCCGCTTCCTATCCGCGAGGTGCACGCTTCAAATGAGATGATTGGCCCAGTCTGCGCGCCTGCCACGCTCGAGGCGATCAAGAACCCGAAAGATATTCGCTCTATCTCGCTGTTGCACGAGGCCGACAGGCTGGACGCCTGGAGCGAATGGGCCAGCGCAGGTGCAATATGCTTGCAGGGATCTCGCAAGGTCTTGTTCAATTCATTTTCCTTGGCGATGGAGGCGGCAAAAAGTGGACTGGGAGCCGCGATATCCTCGCAAATCCTGGTCAGAAGCAACCTTGAGAAAGGAGAGCTTGTCGCTCCATTTGGCTTCGTGCCGGTCAATCGCTCAATCTACATGTTCGTCAATGGGCACGCGCGAAATAACGCGGCTGTCAAACAGTTTGAGCGCTGGGCGCTGTCAGAAATAATGAGCCGGGACGATCAGCCATCGCCCTTCGAAGTCCCAACTCGGCAGATTGAGCAAGCCGCTTACTCGAAGCATCCCGATAGGCCCGTACTGGCATCAAGTCGTTGACGGCCATCATGGGGCCTACAAAGTGCGGACTGTTCCAGGGTAAGGCGCCGGAAATCCGTGGCGCGCGGCCAGAAGATGAAGGATTGCAAATGGTTCGTCGACATAGGCGCGGCCGTTCGCGACCTTCGCATTCTCTGGTAAAGAGCTTCCCTGCTCCAAAATGAGAACTGGCGCGGACTGATGATCCTGCCCAAGCCTCTCGATGAGCGCGGCTCGTGGCCTCGCCCAGCAAATCCGACGAACGTCGAGCCTCGCAGCGCAGCCTGGAAATGCGGACAGCAACCCGTCCAGCAGCAAGCAGTGCCAGCAATAGAATTGCTGTCCTGGCAGGGTCGGATCTGAAAACGGGCGCTCTAAAAGGAACAGCTGATCCCATGGCATGATGTAGACCCCTGATCTAGCGATCGCCAGGACTTGAAGTTTGAGAGTCCCTCGATCTGACCACGGCGAAGGTCGCAACCGCAAATGCTAGAAATGCGCTCCCCGCGCATAGGAGGACGACCATGGCGAAGGAAAGACGATCACCCAAAAGC
This sequence comes from Bradyrhizobium sp. USDA 4538, assembly GCF_024171045.1. Lineage (NCBI taxonomy): Bacteria > Pseudomonadati > Pseudomonadota > Alphaproteobacteria > Hyphomicrobiales > Nitrobacteraceae > Bradyrhizobium > Bradyrhizobium sp. USDA 4538. The sequence continues at coordinate 1,544,639 of NZ_JALJZE010000001.1, read as the reverse complement.
GACAAAGCAATGCCATTTCCCGCAACGCCGCTATAGGTACAACATTGAAATAGCCCTGAAAGGCGACCGGCCCGGTCGGGAGCCACTGAAGACACCATGTGCGCGTGAGCGGCGGCCGCAAATATTTGGCCAAACCCAAGCATCGCGCTGCTGGACACGATTGTCATAGGCAGACCTGCGTCGAGTGACATCATTGCAAGGCACGCCGCAAGCAGCACTGCGGCCCCAGCGATGGTTGGCAAGGCGCCCAACAGCTCGAAGATCGGCTTGACGGCTAGCGCGCCCAGCAAGGCAAAAACGCCGTTCGTCATGACGATCGTCAGTAGCACGGTTTTATCGAGGACCCCGTCAGCTGTGGCACGTATCGCGGGATAGACATTGATGATGCCGGCGCCGAGATTGAGCAGAAAGACAGCAAGGAATGCGGGATAAAGTGGTGCCAAGTCCAGAATGGTGCCCGAAGGCCGCGCCTCAAGGACTGTCGGTGTCCTTCCGAGCTGCTGCTTGATGCCAAGGAGCACGATCAAGGACAGGATGATCGCCGATATGTTGAACGCCAAAACGCCGGGCAAGTGCAATTGATCGGACAGCATGGCACCTGCAAACATCCCCAAGAGGTACGTCAGCCAGTCGATATTGGCGATATTGCGCAGCACCGAGATCATGCCGTCTTCCGACGTAATACGACGGAAGAAGGAAACCTCTGCAGATAAGTAGACGGGCTGAACCAGGCTCAGGACGGCCATCGCGGCATAGCTCAGAAATGAATCGGCTTCGCCGGTGCCGAAGATGGCGAGCAGCGCGCATACGCGAACCGCATTGACGATCATCATGGCTGAGATCGGATCGCCTCTGTCGACCAGCGGCGACAGGAAGAGGCTCCCGAGCATGATAGGCGCAAAAGTGACCGCAATGCCTATACCCGCGGCGCTCATGCCGGATTGCAGAAGGCCGATCAGGATGCCGATTCGGAACGCCCAGCCGCCAATCTGGATGATCAAATGCGAGAGATAGACGAACTGCCGTGTGCTCGCCCCACTCATCGTTGACCCAGCTGATCGGGCGTCGTCGAGTGGATATCCCTTGACGCAAAGCCAAAGATGAATGGCATTGGTCTAGTTCGGCGACATCGGTGCGATGAGACCACAAGGGGACGACGAACCCTCTCGCAATAGGGCGGCTTGGCAAAAGACATCTCACCCACCTATCAACCTCCTCGCGGAGTTCGGTCATCGCCAGAAGATGCCGGCCGACGCGTTCCCCTTGCCGGTGAGCCTGACCTTCAGCGCTTGCCGCAACAACATTCGCTAGACCCCCGCCGAATCTTTGAGGTGCAGCACCCATGTCCTTAGCGATCCTGTCACGCGCCGCTCGGCTTTGACGGCAAGGAATGCCATGAGCCGCAAGCTCATGACTGGGCGGAAGACGCAGAAGCTTGGTCCCGCCGCGAAGCCAGGTCAGCCTGCAGATTTGTGCGGATGTGCTCACGAGTGAGGAGGTAGTCTGGGTCTCCCCCAATCTCGACAGCGACGGTGGCGTGGTTCAGCGATATATCTGGCCGGCCCTCGTTGAAGTACTCGATGGCGAGATTGTTGTGCGTGAGCGCATGTCGAGGGTTGAGTTCGAGGGCTCGAAGATAATGCGCGATGCTAACGCTCGCCCTACCGAGCTCGGAATAGGCAAGGCCGATATTGCTTTGTAAGTCGGCGTTTTTGGAATTGATCTCGGCTGCCGAAAGATAGGACTCCAGAGCAGCGTTCGGCCTATCTTGCCGCAGTAGGATGTTGCCCTTCTCGAAGTGAGCTCGCCATTCATTCGGCTTGATGACGAGTGTTCTGTCGAGATCGGCCAGGGCGCCCGCGGCATCTCCCATTCTGTTGCGAAGTGCGGCCCTGTTCAGATGAGCTTCGTAATAGGGTGGGCAAAGCTCGATGGCACGTGCATATGCCTCGAGAGCCTCAGCGTCCCTTCCGGCTACTTTCGAAAGCAGGTTCCCCAGGTCATTGTGATACTCCCCATAATAGGGATCGTAGGCGATGGCTTCACGCAACTGCTTCTCAGCCCGAGGAAGGTCGTTGATGAGTTCATAGACCTGACTGGTGTTGTAGATAAGAATGGATTGGTGAAGCTTGAAGCGCTTGTCGCCATACGCCTTAAGTATCTTGCCAAGGCCTTCGGCGCAAAGAGCGAGGGCTTCGTCGTACTTCTGCTGTTTGGCCTTGATGTAAGCGTAGGCGTTCTCTGCAAACACCTTGATGTAGTCGTACTTGTCGTGCCCCCGGAAATCCCGCTCGATGGTTTCCAGATTCCGTAACGCGTACTCTTCGGCCAGCGTGAGGTTGACCGGCTGCTGATAACGTCCATAGGTCATTGATTGGGCATAGAGAACCGTTGGCGTGTATCGGCTCTTCGGGAAGGTTTTATAGAACTCGTCCAAATAGGGAACCGACACCCGCCCGCAGCCGAGCGAATACAGCACAAAAGCCGCATTGATGAAGGCGGCGTTCACCGGAGCATCTCCCGAGCCGTAGGTGCGAAGCGCGGGATCGGCGAAAATTGCCCCGAAGTAGCCAAACCAGAGATCATACAGGCCGATGCTTTGGACAATCTGACTTGGTTCTGCAAGCAGTTCCAGACGCTTGTACTTGTCCCGTATCGATAGCGCATGAAGCATGACGAGCGGCGCCTCGCCCGCTAGATAGCGGTCTAGGCACGCGTGGTGCAGCTGCTCGTGCAGATAATCTGCGGTCGCTTGCTCGAAAGTTTCATAGTTTCGTTGCGCGATCAGATCAGGCGTCGTGCAGTTGGACTCGATGTACGATTTGAGAAGACTGTGCCGTTCCCCGGTATTGAGGCTGGCCAGGTAGAGGTCCATCGTCGCGATCGGGTCGAGATAGCCGACCAGCGGCAATCCGGCAGCTGCGCATTTGCTCAATGCCGCCGCAATCAGCGGATTGCCGCCACTTGCCTCGTAGATCTGCCGCTGTTTCTCCGCAGCGAGATCCTGATCCAGGAGCGGCCCGAGTTCCTGCGAGCTATATCTGCCGAAATGAACTTCGCTGGCCTCCGGAAAATAGAGGCGTTGTTCGTAGTCGATCAGGACAAACCGAAACAGCCGCGCATTGTCGTCCAGCCTGACGAGTAGTTTGATCAGATTCTTAGCCGAGCCGGACAGGGCCGCCGCCCGGTCGATGACGATGATGTGACGTTCGTGGAGCTGTTGGGCGCACTTGATCAGGAATTCGGCTAGTCCGACCAGGAGCTTGTTTTGATATTCATGATGATAAAACCGGGTACGCTCCTCCTTGTTCGAAGTATTGGTGAGATCCTTCGGCACGGTAAAGGCGTCGCTGTTGAGAAGAGGGAATAGCCGCTTCAAGGATTGTTGTGCCGCCTCAACCAGTTTTGGCTTATTCTCTTTGGCCCACCTCAGTTCGGCGTCGATGAGCGCTTGCAGCCCGGCAAGATAGCCGCCGGTCCGCCAGTCGCCGTCAGTAATAGAGAAGTTAGAATTGGAGCTCGCGAGTGCCGATTTGATCGTCGGCACCGGAGCCATGCCCGGTTCTACCTTCAAAATCGTAATCGGACTGAGCTCGACAGATGATGATATGGCTGGAAGCACGCGCTGCTGGATCAAATCGACCATTGTACTCTCCCGAACTGTCACAAAGGAGGGTGGTCGAAAGGACCACCCTCCAATGCCGCTATGCTCTGATCAGGTAGACGCATTCAAGGCATCATCGCACCAGCCTAGAGCGTACCCGTGTACGGAGTGGTGGTACGGATGGTGGTCTTGATCTCAGCGATCTTCTTTCTCATCACGTGTTCCTTTCCTTCTTTGGCACGCCAGACCCAAGCGAAAGCGCGGCCAGTCGTGCAGGGAAAGAATAGTGAATTGCTGCACCAATCCGCAGTGAGATTCCTTGTCAGCCGCTGTCAAAAAGATTGAACGCCCGGCTCGGATCGGCTGGGCTTGCCGACGCAAAGTTGCGCCCTTGTTTTCGAGATGCGTCCAGGTATCGCGATATCACGCGGCAGCCTTGGCGAGCTGGTGGCGCGATGTAAATGATCCTCGCCGCAAGGAATAACGAGGATGGAAACCTTGTGCGCTCCTGCACAGGACCTCCTAGCGGCTGTTGATGATAGCCTTCGCGCTCTCTCCCAAAGGACGTGACCTGGCGCATCGACCCGTTGTGAGGCTGCCAGTCACGAATGACAGCGCGTTGCTTTTGAACTCGAGTTTCATCGGGTACCTTGCGCCCGCCTTCTTGGCAGAGGGAGCAGATTGGCTTGCCACGCCCATTCAGGAAGCATTCCGGTGAGACAATGGCGCGGTTCAGACATGGCAGTCATTGGTCAGGGCCGTAGCTTGGGCCGGAGCCGGTCGGAATAGCGGCCTTTGATCCGAGCAGCCCTACCAGAATGCAGAGTTTCAGCGCTAGCCGGAGTCTCACTAAGCTGCACGAGCGCTCTGATAACCGATTTGAGCTTCCGAAGGAGTTTGGCTGATCGCATGGCACGCTCGCGCGATGCGATCAGTCGTTCTTGCCTTTAGCGTTCTCTCCAGCTGCCTGCCGTTGGTGCCATCGATCGCCAGGATTTGTACCCACCTCGCAAATGACGAGCGACATCGATGGTTAAGCAGATACCCGCGCTGACCGGTATCCGGTTTGTCGCGGCAGCAGCGGTGGCATTGTCTCACGGCGGCAGTCTGTTCCTGCAGGGACCCAGTCTCGGACTTGACATCAGCGTCGGGACACTCGGCCTGCTCGGTATGTCCATCTTCTTCACGCTGAGTGGTTTTGTCATTCAATATAACTATGGCAGCTCGATTGTGAGCAGCCCGCGGAAAGCGATCCCGGACTTTCTCGTGGCGCGCATAGCGCGAATCTATCCTCTGTTCGTTGTTCTGTTTCTGATCGAATTGCTGACCGGACCGATGGTCTGGCCATGGCTTCTCGGAACCAAGGCGTCGGCCGAAGGATTCTCTACGCACCTTGTACCGTTTCAACTCGGGATGGTTCAAAGCTGGTTTTTCGCAAATGTCGCCGGTGTCGCCCCCGTTTGGCAGTACGAAGAGGTCGGCATCGTCTCCTGGTCAGTGAGCACCGAATGGTTCTTCTATCTCGTTTTTCCGCTCGTTTGTCCTCTCCTTGCGCGGATCAGAACTGTGCCCGCCGTGGTTTTGTGCGCCATTGGAGCCGTCGCAATCGAGCTTGGCATCGACCTTGCCGTGCTCATGCTGCAGGGCCGCATCAACCTGTTTGCGCTTCATGCCTATGGAACGGAGGCGGCTCTGCCGAACTGGAAGAACACGCTCATCCTCTGGATCGTCTACTTTTCGCCGTTTTGCAGGGTGTGGGAGTTCATTCTTGGCTGTTGCTTGGCAAGGCTCCATGAAGTGTGGTCGGCGCAGGATTTCAGGCCGTCTCGCGCTCTGCTCGACATCGCGGCAGTTGTTGGCGTCTGTGCGATTGGTTGGGTGTTCTGGTTTACCGCCCACAAGCCGCCATTTGGCGCTTCCATGAGCCTGTTCGATATTGCACGCAACAATATCGCCCTGGCGGCCCCGGTTGCGCTCATCCTTGTCGCGGCGGCTCAGCCCAGCAGCACTGCAGGACTTCTGTTGTCAGCAAGGTGGCTTGTCTTTCTGGGGGAGGCCAGCTTTGCCCTCTATCTTATACACATCATCATCTTCCGGCGTTTTCCGGTGGTGCGTTGGGAAACCGCGAGCCAACTGCTTGGCCACCTCGGTGCGCTCGCTCTTGCTTTCGCCCTGGCGACGTGCGCCGCGATCCTGCTGCATTTCGGCTTTGAGGTACCGGCCCGCAGGCGAATTCGCGGTGCCTATCAGGCAGCCTCGGCGGAACAGCGCAGGCTCCTGGTGCGATTGGGAACCGTCGGCTTTGCCGCACTTGTCGGTGGGGCCGCCGCGTATGCACTGCGGGATGCGACCGGGAATGCCATCACGCAATCTGGTATTTCTGTTGTCTCCGGCACGTATGGCGGCAATTGCCGCTGGATGTCAGCGCGCGGCAACACCACGGATGCGCTTGCAGAAGCCTGTAATGGCAAGAGCGAGTGTACGTTTCGTACAGAGGCGACACGGATTGCTGATCCTGCGCCGGGCTGCGTAAGGGAATTTTCCGTCGCCTGGTTCTGCAAGGGAGATCGCAGCATTCGCTCCAGCTCGGCTCCGGAAGCGCATCCTACTTCGTCGGCTCTGCAACTATCATGTAACAAGGTGGCGCGCGATGATTAAGCCGCGGGCTGAACGCCCATCCGGTTCCCGCTTCCCTGAAGCGAGGTTCTGCGACGTCAGGGTCTTGCAGTCGGCCGCCGTACAAAAGAGGTGTGTGTGCGTGTCGGCACTTTGGTCATCGGGCAAAAGGCTGAGGGCGTGACGTCCGCAGCGGACGAGCGTCTTTTTGCCGCCCATCTTGATGGCCGCGAGACTCTTCGCTAGATCACGAACGTTCACTGATGGAGATGCCGCCGTGGCAATGGGTATTGTGAAGTGGTTCAATTCCAACAAAGGGTATGGCTTTATTCGGCCGGAGGACGGAAGTGCCGATGTCTTCGTGCACATCAGTGCCGTGGAAAAGGCCGGTTACACCACCCTCGAAGAGGGGGCTCGGGTCAGTTACGAGCTCAAGGCCGGGCGCTCGGGCAAGGCGTCAGCTGAGGATCTTCGGGTTGGCTGATTGACGTGCGCCTCCGGGCTGCCTTCTGCAACCTGTGATCTTGCCCCTGTCCGGCGATGCCTGGTGTCTGGTGCGCCGGGCGGTCCTTTACGACCGTCGCTTCCAACTGAGGCTTTGCCGCAAGCCCGTGGCAGGTTCAATCAAGGCACTGCTCGCCGGTGCCAAGCAGTTCCGGATTCTGCTCGCCTTGGTGCAGAGTGGACCTGACACAATATCCTCGGTGCCATGAATGGTCCGAACCGTACACTCCTGCCCAGCGGGCCAGGAGGTGTACGCCGCGCATGTCTCACAGCAACTTACTGCACCCGCCGACGCAAAGCTTGTGCTGTCGATTCTGAAGGAGCTCACCGAGGGGAATTTGTCCGTTATGGACGATACGAGCCTGCGGCGCTGACATCTTTGCCCGCGCGAGGACCGCTCGCGCATGAGCCGGCGAGCGATTTCAGGACGCCGGCGCGCTGGGTTAGCCAATATAGTTGAGGTTAACGGCGCCATGCTGTTGACGATGCGCCCCAAGCCTTGATCCATTGTAGGGGAACTGCACCACACAGCCCATCGGAGACACGGCAAGTGTCGTTCCAGCTGACCGTCCTGAAAGTGCTGGCCGGTCAGCCCACCGGGCGGGCCTCTGTTGCCGAAGTCCGACGCGCCGTGGAGATCTTGATGAACAGCGGCCGCGACTGGACCGATCGCATGAAGCGGTTGGCCGAACATGCGCCGGATCTGAATATCTTTTCGGCGAGGTTTGTCGTTCGTGACGCTCTCGGCTGGGAAATCACGCAGGAGGGCCGGCAATTCCTGTCTGCGCTCGAAAAGGCCGTCGCCGATCAAAGAGAGCTGCTTCGATCGACCATCGATCCCTCATTCAGCGAAGTCGTTGCGCAAGCGGTCACGGATGCAACAAATTCACTTATTGCTCCCCGCAGTCGCCATCCGAGCTCGCGGCGACGCCGCAGGAAAGGTCGATCTAGTCGACGGACAGCATGAAGCAGGGTTGCCTTAAATGGGACCCGCACCGGGGACGAGGCGGCGCGGCACTTAAGTTGGCAAAAATGCCATCGTCCTCGCGCAGCATCGATCAAATCTACATTTCCTCTTGATGGGCCCGGAACGATTGTCTTTTCCGGTCGGAGAAAGCCCTGCGCGTGAGCCGTTGCTAATGTCATGACAGATTTGGCCCCTGTCACGGCCGAGCCTGGAGGCATCAGAGGAGCGGAGCATTGAAGGGCGGTGTCCTCGCCGCTTCTGAGCGCTTCACGGTGGTCGTTCCGCCGAACAGGACCTGCTCGTGCAAAGTCGTCTGGCGGAAAGGACAAGGACGCCGTCCCGCTCGTTGCTGAATGAGGCGAGCGCTTGCTTCCCAACCACTTAGGAAAATATCTTGCAGTGTAACCTCGTTCATATGCAGTCCCGCTTCTCAACTGGCATTATCGGCGAGGCAATATCTGGTAGGATGTCATGGACGACGAGTTTTGTAGAGAGAGGGCGCGGACCGTGCGGGAACTTGCCGAGCAAGCTGACCCATTCATCAAGGTGCGCTTGTTGCGGCTGGCCGCCAATTACGAACGGCGCGTTGGTCAGCCAGAGAAATCAGCTCGAGATTGCGCTGACCGGCCGGTACGGAGGTCACCCATTCGCCCGTCCTAAATTGAGAGATGGCGCTTACGAGTCACCCCCGGGCCGCGATCTTTTTCCGTGATGCACTTGTGCCGATTCTCGCAGCTGACCGGCAATCTAAAGATGCCGGCGGGACAGCTCCGGCGGCTCGTCGAGGAGTTGAGAGCCCGGCCCGGTTAGCGCTGGTATGCCACCGCATCGCCCTGAACGCTCTGGCCTCACAACGTCGGTACCCAGCGCTGGCCCGCCGCCGCAGAATAATCGGCCCGCGCTCAGCGCATTGCGGCTTGCAATGACGCGCCGCAAAGACCGCAGCACCTTCAAACAATAACTCCATGCTGATAAACCGGGTCCTCACTCGTTCGCTCGACGCTGTCAAAGCACGAGCCCGACATATTAAGGGGCCGGCGCCCATTCTGGCGCCGGCGTCGATGCTGATGTTGTTGGTGATGAAGTAGGACAACACGCCTTCAATCTGGACTCCGCCGCCACCGTTGCCGCGTTGTTCAGCAAAAGTGGTCAAGTCGCGCAAGAGGTGATAGTCGCGCCCCTTGAAATCGGTCCACGGCAGGTACGCGACATCAGCGCTCACGCGCCAACGCTAGGTCAACATGATTTCGGCGCTCATGCCGATCCGGGGCGCATTCCATTGAGTATCCTCGCCGCCGATGACCCTGTTGTCACCCGAGCTAAGACATGAAGTAAGGGGATTTGCCATCTGCACGCATCCCCTCGAGTCCGAGCTCTGGCCGTAATAGGTCCAGCCTACAAATCCGCCGAACTTGTAGTCGGTACCGCGCAAGAAATCGTAACCGACGTCGGCCGTGTAATATGTGAACCTTCCATTTGCTTGCCCTGATACCGTGTTGACATACGAGCCGCCCCAATCTTCATCGTTCATGTTTCCTTTGTTGAACTGCCCGAGGCCAATATTGCTCTTCAGGAACACACCCCAGGGGCTCTCAAGGCGGCCGAATAACTCTCCCGAAAGTCCGTCCAGTCCGTGATAAGTGAGCCTCGATAAGAGCATGCTGGGATCTTGAGATCCGCCATGGGGCACTGCGTCCCATTGGAATCATCCCCGACTGAGCCAGAGCCGGGAGCCGCCTTCGAATGACCAGCCGGTCACGTAGGGAACGGGCGGCATGCTGACGGGTGCCTTCGCGTATGGCAACGTATCGGACCAGTGCGTCGCCTGCCGGTCGGCGTCGAAATGGTAGTTCAGACCAATCTTTCCGATGTGATAGTTGCTGGACAGATTGGTTGTGTTCGGCGGCAGAATTGCAGACGGGAACTGGACTGTCGCAGCGGTCGCGACACCTGGTCCGCCAAAAATGCAGATAGTCATACTCAACGTTCACCGACCATGCAGGCGTCAGGGCTCGCTCGACGCCGAGCCCGATGACGCCACCGAGGCGACCATAGTCGAAATGGGTTTTTTCCTGCGGCAAGCCGCCGCCTTCAAGGTTGTTGACGACGTCGCCTCGATTGTTTTGCCAGGCTACGCCCGCCTTGAGATAGGCAAGCGTATGCCCGAGTGCTCCAAAGGCGTAACCGACGCGACCGGTCCCGGTGGCAAAGAGACTCGGACCTGCCTTGCAGTTTGCGCTCACGACGAAGCCCGAAGGGGCAAGGCATGTATTTGTGCCCTCGGAGACAGCGCCGCTGACATCGAGCTCGATGCCGAACACCCAGCTGTTATTCTGCCAGTTGTAGCCGATCTGACCACCTGCAAGGAACGCCGGGGTATCGACGACGCCGCCATAAATTGATGGACCATACGGATTGCTAAAGGAGGTTCGACCGTACCCTCCGCCGACGTGTCCGCCAATATAGCCGCCCGACCAATTCCACACCGCCCTTGGCAGTGTCGCTTCTGACTGGTGCGCCTTGGCTACGCCGCTTGCGACGAGCGCAATTGTCATGGTCCCAAAAAGAAAAACTCCAGCTCGCATCAAAGATTGCCTTCTCTTTCCCGGGTCACGAGCCCGCTCATTAAGTATCGCCACACGACAAATCGTCGGAGTAGACCAGACAGGCGGTAACGCATGGCGAGGTCGTCCCGAAGATCACCGCACGACGATTGGTGATGATGACCCGACAAAGCAAAACCGCGCGCCAAACTGAATTCCCATGTCGCGTCAGCTTCCTGACAATGGTTTCAAGGCTGACATCGAAGCATCCGGATGAGACACGGGTCGCAGCAGCGCTTGTTGAAATCGCCATCCAAGGAGAAGCAGAGAGCACGAAGACGAACGCGCGGCGCTGAGCTTATTGCACGAGGATTTCCGGCGGCGCTCGGTCATGAAAGAGCAGGGCTAATTTGCTACTTGGCAAAGCTCAGCGATCCAAAGGCGAGGTCAGCATTAGTTCGGTCCGCCGGCTGCAGACCAGCTTCGCGAAGACGGCTCTCCTGGTGCCATTCGGTATCTCGTAGCCACCGCGAGGAAAGATCCGGCTCACGAGCAATGACCCTCGCTCCGCAGCAGCGTCGCACGAACGGTATGTCGCCCGCTGCGCGCGAATGTAGATGGCCAGAGCACGAAATCAGTATGGCCAGTGAGCGCAGATCGGTGAACTCGTATGGTTCATTGCGCGAGAAGTCGGAACTGGAAGCAGCACCATATTGTCGGTGGGCGGGTTCGGCCCGAACCGCACGCTGGTGCGCAACAAGCCAGCAGATGTGCGCATGCGTTGCCGCAAGTGATAACGATGCGCTGGCGGCTTGCTCGAACGCGATCCGAAGTCTGGCGAAGTGAGACGCTGGGCGAGCGCCACGGAAACAATACGTTCTCGCAAAGTGACGTGAAAGCGAAGCCGCCTTAGCGGGCGGAGCATCTGAGGCCGGATGGTTGTGCATCAACATACCTAAAGGAAGAATCTCTTTTAGAAGCAAGCTTCTAGTGATTTCCTAAGTTCGAGAGGGGTATGTGATTGGGGTCCGTTCCTCGTTACGGATCGTGATAAACCCGAGATGTCATGCAGCGGCCCGCTCGAGATGCTACGATCACGTTGTAGCACGGATCCGAATCCATCTATGTTGGTTACCATCCTGCTCAGAGGAGGGACATGTCACTTCGCTGCTTCGCTAAAGGAAGCGACCGTGAAGGTCGGGAAGCGACTAAATTTTTGCGATCCCGATCTCGGTGGCTTCAAGCGGATAAGATCTCGTTCGTTTGCATGAAACGAGGTTTGACCGGTCCCAACGGTTCAACTCCTCAACTGGATACAAGATGGCCTTGCCAACCTTGATGAATGATGGACCAATTCTATAAGACCGCCAGTTGCGCAGCGTACCCTCGCTGAGGCGGCCGGAGGACATTCGGGGAATTTCGAGGGGAATGCTTGCCCGGTATGTGGGTGGCGACGCTGAGATGGATCGGCGTTACGCTGAGAGTTCTCAGAGCACGTTCAGTCATCGATAGCTCTACATCATTCGCTCGAAATGCTCAAAAGCTAGGTGCTTCTTGCTTTGCGAGGGCTGGCTCGTTTGTCTGAAAGATCCCTGATCGTCGACGCACAACCAGGTTCGATCGATCGCAGCGATTGAGCTCCTCAACTAGATGGAGGGTCACTTTGCCGATCATCGATTTGGTCTGCGACTCCCAAGGCCCAAGCCGCCACAGTCTGTGGCGGCTCTTTCCATCGCCTTGTTCTTACCGAAGGCCGCCATCGCGGCTTTGACAAATGTGCGAATATCCTGGGCGGCACGGTGGTCGGCTGCCATTCGAAGCAATGTTTTGCGTTCCTCCGCTTCCGCCTTGAGGGCCTTCTCGCGCGCAAGTCGGGCTACCTCAGCGCATTGTTCGGCCAGCCTGTGCTCCATCTCGGCACGGCGTCGGCATGCGTGTTCATAGGCGGTGTGGGCGTTGGCCGGTACTGGACTTCACCGGCTACTGTTAGCTTCAGGACGATTTCTCTAAGCCGATCCTCGATGCGGCCGCTGTGATCATCTGTCCAGGAATCCCCGGTGGCTGAGATTTCCAGCCGCAGGATTTCGTAAGCTTCATGCGGTGTCTGCATTCGTCCGTTGGCCTGCGTCCTGGCCCTGGGGTGGTCAAGCGTGAACGAGATCTTCTGGCTGCCGACTGTCACACCGATATTGCGGGCCTGTTCGCCAAGCCAAGGCTGGTGGCCGGCCTTGATCAGAACAAGGAACAGGTTGTTCAAAATCCGCAGCCGTCTCCGTTCGAAAGGGTTATCGAAGAAGGGTTCGCTGTAACGGAGTTTGTACGGAGCATCGCTGGGTTTCAGACGATGCAACGCATCTTCGTCGAGCAGATGGCGGATCAAACTATGGGCCGATCCAAGGTCACGCATGAAACGGATCTTCCCGAGTGACTGGTCGACTCTGGCAGCAACAGCTTCGATAGATTCGGCGAACGTGGGTTCAGTCGGCCGCGGTGCGGCAAGTTCGGCCTCAGGATTGGGAGGCCACGGATACGAGCGCGGGCCGGTTCCGATCGTCACGACTGTCGCCATTCCTGGTGACCGTGGCGGCAGTTTCTGGCGGATGACCTTCTTGTCGGCGCGGAGCTTTGCCCAATAGCCTCGGTCCGGTACGGGAATGTCAGCCTTGGCACAGCACTTTTTCAGCCACACATCGGAGACACCCATGCGCTGAGCAATCGTGCGCACCGGCTCTGTCCAAACAAGATCGTAAAGTGCCTCACGGGAAATGGTAGTCAATCCAATCCTCTCGGTCGGTCCGACTCCACTGTACTCATTGAGTATTGCGAAGGCGCGACGCCTTCGGTCTTGCTTCGGTGTTCGATGGAGCGGATGGATGGATGGGGCGGTCAATGTATAGGTGTCGGAGTGCGAAAGCGGTGATGACGTGATGAACGGAAACGATGAAATTCCTGACAGTGCTTGCCTGGAGCTCCAGGAGGACAGCCTTGCCGTGGTCGAGCTGTCAGCTCGAGATAGCGCCATGTTTGTGGGTGCTCTCCTCGAACCGAATCGGTAAACGCGCGCACTTGCAGGACACCGTTCGTCGTTATCGCGAGATCAGGGGATATGAGGAGCGAGAGCTCTTGGGAGGGCTGCTATACGCTAAAGCGTATTTATAAGTTTTATACGCTAGAAGGTATGCATATTTTTATCCTCTAAGGCGTATATTGACATTTATCCTCTAGGGCGTATATAGCATGCCAGAGAGGTAATCCGTGGATCAGATCGCCCGAACGCCTAAGCAAATCGGAGATGCCATCCGCCGACAACGCCGCAAGCTTGGTCTGAACCAGACCAGCATCAAGGACAAGACAAAGCTACGGCAGGCAACGATCTCGGCCGTCGAGAATGGCGCGCCCGGGACTCAGCTCGGAACGCTTTGCGACATTCTCGCAGCGCTCGACCTGGAGTTCGTTATCCGTCCTAGGACAAAGGCAAAGCCGGCTGAGATCGAGGACATCTTTTGATGGCCCGCCCGCGGCGGCATATCCCGCTCAACGTCTTCTTGAACGGCCGTCTTGTCGGGCGCCTCAACAGGCAATCCAGCGGCGCAATCGACTTTCAGTACGATCCGTCCTGGCTTGCCTGGGAGCATGCGCTGCCCGTGTCGCTATCTCTGCCTCTGCGTGAGGACCGCTATATCGGTGCCCCTGTCGTCGCCGTCTTCGACAACCTCCTGCCCGACAGCACGCCCATCCGCCGCCGCATGGCGGAGCGAGTCCACGCTCAGGGCATAGACGCTTACGACCTACTCGCTGCTGTCGGACGGGACTGCGTCGGCGCATTGCAATTCTTGCCGGACGGCATCGAACCTGGCGCCGCCGGCGCTGTCGACGGCAAACCCGTTGACGACAAGGAAATCGCCCGGCTTCTCGGCGACCTTGCATCGGCCCCCCTTGGGCTTGGTGAGGACGAGGACTTTCGGATCTCGATCGCCGGCGCCCAGGAAAAGACCGCACTCCTGTTCTGGAAAGGGCGTTGGTACAAGCCGCTGGCGACTACGGCCACGACGCACATCCTCAAACCGCAGATTGGCCGACTGCCAAACGGCATCGATCTTTCCTACAGCGTCGAGAATGAGTTCTTCTGCCTCAAGCTGACAGCCGCTCTTGGACTTCCGAGCGCCGCCATCGCCATCGAGGAGTTTGAAGGCAACCGCGTGCTCGTGGTCGAGCGGTTCGACCGCCGCTGGACCGGTGACAATCGTCTCCTGCGTTTGCCCCAGGAGGATTGCTGCCAGGCCTGGTCCGTGCCGCCGTCCTTGAAATACGAATCCGATGGCGGGCCCGGCATTCCGGCTATTCTCAATCTGCTGAAGGGAAGCGATCAGCCGGAGGCAGATCAAACGACGTTTCTGAAGGCCGCAATTGCCTTCTGGCTGCTCGGTGCCACGGATGGTCACGCCAAGAATTTCAGCGTTTTTCTCTCTCCGGGCGGTCGCTTCCGCATGACCCCGCTCTACGATGTGATCTCAGCGCAGCCCAGCCTCGACGCAGGCCAGATCAACCGTAACAAGATGAAGCTGGCCATGGCGGTCGGCGACAGCCGCCACTACGTCGTCGACGGCGTCATGCCTCGCCATTTTGTTCAGACCGCCGCTAAGGCAGGGATTGGCGCGGGACTCGTGACCACGATCTTCGATGAGCTGCGTACGCAGGCGCCAGTAGCAGTCGAACAGGTCACCGCGTCGCTCCCGAAAGCATTTCCTGCCGAAGTCGCTGACAGCATCTGCAATGGGATCAAGGCTCGTCTGCGAAGGTTGGAGGAAGCGTGATGCCAAAGATCGATGTGCGACCAACTAATCGGAGCCGGGGGGGCATCTCTGCCTATTGCCACAATGGACCAGCAGGATTGATCATGGTCCGCCTCTTCGTCGCTGTTACGGACTGTTGATTTCCGTCGAGAAGTGACCCGGGATTTCCATTGATAGTTCTCGATGGAAAAATGCCCTCCGACTGGGTCACTTCTCTTATCAGTGGAAATCGACATCTTGGGACGATGTATTCTCCGACAGACCTCGTTTTCCTGAATGGGACCACCCATCCAACCGGCCAGCTCTCGTTGAGTTCGAGCAGGTGTATGTCTTCCGGGGCACCGCACCACGCCGCAGTTTCCGCGACACCAAGGTTCAGCGGCTGGAGTTATGGCCAGCGACATAGCTGTAGGCCTTGCAGTACTTGCTGCGGCGAAAACTGAAGAACGGCTCAGGCGGGAGGTAGAGCAGCGGAGGATTGAGGAAGAGCGTCGTCGTCGCGAACTCGCTGCGCGCGTCAAACATATTGAGGATCGCCGCACCAACGGACTGAGCGCGCTTCTCTCTCCGGACTTGATGAACTGGACCGACTACGTCGTCTCATCACCATGCTTACCGAAGAGGTTTCGGCCGAACCGAGCCCCAGATTGTTGGCGTTTCTGGCTTGAACCACAGAGCACTTGGCGCAGCGCGAGGCTCGCCTATCCCCGCGGGCGATCGAGGATCGTTTCGAGGCGGAGCGTCTATTTGGTGACGATGACGATCACGGCTTCACGCCCTCGCGGTGGTAGGTTGGCGAGAGCGAGGAAGTCTCGATAGGTTATCGATGGCGCGGCAAGCGAGGGCCTATGCTTTTGGCCGCAGGCGGGTCGCCTGGCGCTTTGTCGCGCCGCGGGACTGGCAGAGTTTGATGCAACGCGTAACATCGTCTCTCGATTTCTTCCTGCTGGGCCGGTGGAAGATCGGCCATGACTTCGTCGATCGTGCGAAGCATGCGGATTGCTTTCGTTGAAGTGCCGGGAGGTGGATACGAATTAGCCCGGCGACTTCTTGGGATCGGCAGCACGCGGATAAGTCCACTCTTCTTGAAATTGACCGTTGACTTTCTGGATCTTGACCGATCCTCCGTCCTTGCCGACAGCCTTCTCGAGGGCGCCGCCTTTGGTCGCAGGCTGGCAGCTTGCCGGGCGCCGTCTGGCGGACGAGCGACGGCGCCGCATTTGCCGCGGCCTTCCAGCGCCATTCGAAGCCGTCATGCGTCAGGCGGCCGAGGGGCTCGCCATGCCAGGCCACGATCCGCTCAAGCGCCGCCTTGTTCGCGGCGGGCTTGCCGACCGCCGAGCGTGTCGTCAGGTAGCGCTCGGCGCCCTCGCCCTCGCGATACCATCCGTTCTCGCGAGCCAAAGCCCAGAGCGCGTCCGCCGCCGCTTGTGGTGATCCAAACTCCTCGACCAGCCGCGCAGCCATGTCCGCGCGAAGCTCGTCGGTGATGGCGCTGGCGTGCTCGCTTCGGAGGCGGAAAGCTTCCAGGAACCGCTGGCGCGGCGACGACCCCTCGATCCTGATCTCGCCCTGATCGTCGCCTACGATTGCAGGCGCCGTCGATGGATGTGCCGGCGCCTCGTTCTGGACGATTTCGAGAGTACGAATCCGGTTGCGCTGATTGCGACGTCCGCTGAGGAAAAGCCGACCGTAAGAGGTCGGCCGCAGGAGTGCGGCTGAGGCGGACGAGAGATAAGCGGCCGGGTAGAGATAATGTGCGATGCGCACGGCGTGGGCCAAGACCGCCGTGTCGACATCGGCATTGGCCTGGGCATAGACCCCGCGGACGAGCTGAATTAGCTCGCCTGCCGACGCTTGGGCATGGGCGCGCCGCCTGTCAATGTTCTCACCGACCAGGAGGATCGTCACAGACTTCCCCGCATTTCAGATGCGCGAAAGTCAGACCACCCCGAACCGGTCGGTTCAGGCGACCAGCCGTGTCCGATAGGCCTCAAGCCGCGCAAATCGATCCTGCAGATGAGTGCGATAGTGGATCAGAAGATCGTCTGGACCGGCGAACTCGCCAAGCACCCTTTCCGTCTCGACCATCGCCTGATCGAAGGTGAGGCAGCCCGAACCGTCGCCTGTCATCTGATCTATCAAGTAGCGCTCGACCTCCAATCGAGCAGGCTCGGGGAGAACCGAGCGCGCTTCGAAATAGATCAACCGGAGCCCGAACCAGCGCAGTCGCTCGTCCTCCATACCCTGGACGATCACGAAGCGGTCCTCCCATCGCGCATCGTGGAACGCGGCAATGCGTGCCTCGTCAGCAGGGCCGGGAAAGCCGTTATAGATGCGCTCTTCGATGTGCGGAGACAAAGCGTAGGGCTCGCGTGCGGCCGTGTAAGCAGCCACAAGCCGCGCGCGCAGACCGGTGTCCGTCTTCATGCGACGGGCCTGGTCTTCGATGGCGCCGATCGAACCGCCATCCAGCATATGCTCGGGAGCGTCGTAGAACGCCGTCAGCGTGGGCGCGGCATTGATCCTGAAGCGACGGATCGGACTCGGCTTGTGCGTCAGATGAACTTGCAGTTCGAGGTCGCTCATCGCGGCAAGCCGGCCGATGTCTTCGTTGAGACTCAAGCAAAGCCGGCCATTGGCTTGATCGGATCCCTGCCGATGCAGACGAGTATGATAGGCTTGGCCGCCGAAAACCTCGGTCAACACGAAGCCGTCTTCGGCCTCAACGAAATCCGCGACGGCGGCCTTGTTTGAGAAGCGCACGAAGCGCTGCCACAACTCCGGAGACCTTTGATAGACCAATCGACACAGTTCGAGCGTCGCAAGCACATCGGACATCGCGTCGTGTGCCCGAGCGTGGGCGACGCCATTCGCCGCCGCCAGCTGTTGCAAGCGAAATGTCCGCCGCCCTTCTTCGCTGACCGGCACAACCAGCTGCGCAGGCGATACGGCATCGGCGGCTTCACCAGACTGAGCGCATCGGCACGGCAGTTGCGATGATTACTCGTCAGATACGCCGGATACAGGCACTGGAAGAGCGCGTGGCGCAGCATCTCCTCGTCGAAGCGGATGGAGTTGAAGCCGACGAAAACCGCCGGGCTCCAGGAAATCAGCGTCCGGCGGATATCTCCTACCATGGCGTAGTGCGACGGCAGGCTGGAATCGGTCAGCCACTCGATCGGCAAGGCGCCGGTGCGGCTGGACGATGTGCTGATCATTGCACGCTACAACGCGCAGGTTTTCGAGCTGCAAGAGCGCGTTCCTGGCGTTCGCATCGGCACGTAGACAAGTTTCAATGGCAAGAGGCGCCGATCGTCATCTACTCCATGACGTCGAGCCATTCCGATGCGCGGCGGGCATGGAGTTCCTACACAGTGCGAACCGGCTCAATGTTGCGACCTCTCAGGCCAAGTGTATTTTGCGTTATTGTCGCTTCGCCTCACTTGTTCGAAGCTGAATGTCGGACACCACGCCAGATACAGCTCGCCATGCTTCTGTCGTATTTGGAGCTGTCGACTCCGTTTTTTGTCCACGATCGAGCCTACGACCTTCCCGAGACTGCCGGCGACTTTAGGCCATTCCTCACGATTTAGACGTCGATTTAGCACCGTGAGTGGTTCTAAAGACCGTGCCTCCGCTGTCAGTCCTCAATCTGCTGGAACATATTCGCGAGACCGTTAAGCATCCGGACGATTTCCTTTGCCTTTGATTCACACAAGTTAATTGACTGGCTCCCGCTTAGATTCGATCATCCACCGGTTGGGCAGGTCGGCTTCATCAAGGACAGTTGTTGAGGCCCAGAGGAGCTGGCCCGATTACCGAAGCGGCGGCTCGGCAAGCAATGGAACGAGGAGGGCCTTAGCATCCTCCAAGAGTGCCGGGGTCGATTCTTGGAATACATCACAGGAATTAAATTAAAGCATAGGCCCATGCGCGGGCATACAGTTGTGCCAGCGACTATGTCCGGTACCATGCTTATGCGGTCCATTCGCGTGGTTGCCGCTAGGGGCAGCTCACGCGCGCCCGACAAAAAGCCTAAACTAGGCCCCAGCTGGACCCCCTCGCTGGGGCATTTTCTTTGGAAATTTAGAGCCCATCCCGGTAATTTATACGGGCGGTAGCAAGTGGAGCTTTGTACAATTCGCGTACCAGCGCAGCAACCCCATCGATAACCTTGCGGAGGTCAACTGATGGCTGGCCAAGTATACCTTCGAGGGGATGCCGAACGTGCCGCCCGGATCAGCCGCTGCAACTGCGCCTCGCCTACGTCCACGCCGGCGCGCACGATCCACCTCGCTACTAGCAATTTCGATCACCGCGCCTGACACAGATGCCACCACACTCGCGCAACTCGAGTGCCGGGAGCGACAATGCTGCTCGCCCAAGCATTGCAGCGCCACGCGAATAGCAGCGCCGGGTGAATGCCGATCCGCCGGGCAATCGCCGACACGCTCGCGCGAAGCTCCAGCGCCTCTGTCGCGACTTGCGGCCCTACGTCCGACCAGCGTCGGCGAAGCTGCCGCGGCGCTTTCTCAAGACGGTCGGCGACCGCTTCGATCATATGGAAGGTTCTAGTTCCAGAACTAAGGACGCAGACTAGAAGCTCACATCCGCTCACAAACTCAGCGGCCGATCGCCGATCGCTCACCCACTCCGCCAGACGGGGGCTCTTTGCCGCTTACGTTGTTTCTAAGAATTTGACGTCTTCATGGTCCGCTCGACCTCCTCGGCCAGTGTCCGGTGATGTGCCGCGAGCTTAGCGAACAAGGCCTTCTTCGCCGCGTTGGTCGCGAGCTTGCTGATTAGTTCGCACTCTTCCGCCTCGACACGAAGCTTCTCCAAATGCGCCTTCATGTCCTTCATTTGAGGTTCCCCCAATGATGGAGTTACTTGAAGAAGGGCGCCTGCCGCACGTCAATATCCTTAATCTTCCCCCGAAAAAATGTACAGGGTTAAGCTGCTTTTAGCTCCATCTCGATCGGGCTGATAAAGCCGACGGTGGAGTGACGACGAGTCCGAGTTGTAGAAGCCTCGATATAGGCAAGATATCCCGTGTGGCTTCTGCCCGTGTTGCATAGTGCCTGTGGTGGACGAGCTCCGTCTTGAGCGTTTGAAAGTAGCTCTCCATCGGAGCATTGTCATAGCAGTCGCCCTTGCGGCTCATCGACGCCCTGAGGCCGGCGGATTGCATCAGCTTGCGGTAGTGCGCCGAGGCACATTGAACGCTGCGGATCGGAATGGTGGATCAGGCCGGCACTTGGCCGCTGCGCCGAGATCGCCATCCGCAAGGCCGCCGCACGACATCAAATAAGATTCGCAAGGCGGTGGACATTCTCGTTGCCAAAGAGCAAATTGAGTAAGCCACTCAGAAAGCCAAGGGCGACATTGGTTGGGCCTCTTTTTAAAGCGAAAACCGGGTATCGCGACATCACCTCCGAAGGCCTGCTGCGCGCGATTCAGGGATTATTTCGCAAATAAACTTAGGTTGTCGCCGCAAATCTCGACGCCAGTTATGTTGCTCAAAAATCTGGAGAGCAACGACGCTCCCGCTTTCAAACCAAGGAGCGCGTCATGACGAAAAATCGAAATCGAGCGAAGCAAACAACATCACTCCAAGACCGCTTGGCTGCGTTTGCCAGTGAGCTGGCTCGCAGAGCGGCCACCATGCCGGCAGGTATTGAGCGGGACAGCCTGCTCAAGCGAGCTCGCACAGCGGAGATTGCCGCAGACATTGACGATTGGGTCTCCTCGGCGGGACTTCAACCGCCGACCCCATAGGGCTTGGAGTGTCTCCTCCTCCAAGTTCTCGAAGGGCCCCCTATCCGGCGGGGGCCCTTCCGCTTTAGGAACGAACGCCTTTTGCTCAGCATTCTAACAGCATGAGTGAGAGCGTACATGTTGTCGTTGAAAACGCGGTCCAGATCGCTTGGGAATTCCTTGAGCGCAGCGGCGAGATAACCAACGGCTACGAGACAAGCCAATTCCTCGTCATGACGGTCGGCAAAATGGCCTTGGCCGGCGAACGGCGTCAGCTTATGCTCGCCAACCGAGCGATTGACGCTTACCAAAAAAGCAAACCTAAGGCCGCATGAACCCGATGAACACGTTCGCCTCCAAAGTGCCTTGTCGCGTGCACAATGGCCCCAACGATCAGTTAATTGATTGGGAGCCGCTATATCATGATTATGGCGTCAAGCAGGAGGAGGGTGTCGTCGCCTGGGACGGGCTGCTCTGGGATGGCTATGCCGATTCCCTACCAGCATCCAGGCGGTCACTGAGCCGGCCTCATCTGCGGCATCCCTTGCTCGCGCTCGATCTCATCAGACCGAGAATGTGCATTGGGAAAAACGCGATATTGAAGCCAAAAAAGGCGAGCCAGAAGTTCCAGCGGCCGAGCCGCTCGCTCAGCATCCTTCCCCAGATCTTGGGAAACCAGTAGTAGACCGCTCCGATAAGTGGGAAAACGGCGCCGCCGATCAGAACATAATGGAAGTGAGCGACGACGAAGTAAGTGTCATGGACCTGGGTGTCGATCGGGACCGACGCCACCATGATGCCGGACAGGCCGCCAATCACGAAGATCACGATGAATCCGAGCACGAACAGCAGTGGCGTCCGATACACCGGGCGGCCATCCCACAACGTCGCGATCCAACAGAATATCTGCAGGCCGCTTGGCACGGCGATCAACATGCTTGACGCAGTGAAGAGACCGGCCCCGAGCTGGGGCAGTCCGGTCACGAATATGTGGTGAACCCAAAGCCCGAACGACAGAAATCCCGTTGCGATCAGAGAGAGAACGATCACGGGATAGCCGATTACGGGTCTGCGCGGGAAGGTGGCGAGAATCATCGACACCATGCCCGTTGCCGGAATGAAGATGATGTAGACCTCCGGATGCCCGAAGAACCAGAACAAATGCTGCCACAGCAGCACATTGCCACCTGAAGAGGGGTCATAGAAGTGGGTACTAACCAGGCGATCAAGTATGAGCGAGGTGGATGCGACCATGATCGATGGCATTGCAAACATTACCAGGACAGCGGTAATCAGCATCGCCCAAACGAACAGCGGGATACGGTCAAGCGTCATTCCGGGAGCGCGCTGCTTGAAGACCGTGACGATGAGCTCGACGGCAACGGCAAGCGCTGCGACTTCCGTGAAGGTGATCATCTGGGCCCAGACGTCCGCATGCTTGGTTGGGGTGAACTGCAGGCTGGAGAGGGGTATGTAGGCGAACCAGCCGACGTCGGGCCCGACGTTGAAGAAGAAGGAGATCCAAAGGAATAAGCCACCGAACAAGAACATCCAGTAGCTGAAGGCGTTGAGGCGCGGGAAAGCAATGTTGCGGGTGCCGATCATCAGCGGCACCAGGTAGACCGCGAAGGCTTCCATCACCGGAACGGCGAACAGGAACATCATCGTCGAGCCGTGCATCGTGAAGACCTGATTGTACAGATCTGGCGAAAGCAGACGCTGCTCGGCACCGGCCAGCTGGATACGCATCAGGATCGCGAGGACTCCGCCGAGGACCAGGAAGGCGAATGCCGTCACGATGTAGCGGCGTCCGATGATCTTGTGATCCACCGACATCAGCGCGCCGATCAGTCCCGATGGCGTCCGCCAGATGCTCTGCAGCCGCGCTGCAAGTTGCAGCCCGTGGAGGTTGTCGTCGCGTATTTCTCTTTGCTCGGCGGCCATGCTCACTTGAGCTGCTCCAGATACTGAATGATCGCGATCAGCTCTCCCGATTGCAGCGGCATTCTCGGCATTAGATTGCCGGGTTTGATGTGTTGCGGATCGGCAATCCAAGCTCCCAGCGTCGCCGCTGTTTGCGGCAACGTGCCGGCCGCAATCGTCGTTCGGCTTCCGACATGGGTGAGGTCAGGACCCAATTGGCCGCCTGCCAGGGTGCCGCGAACGGTGTGACATAGCGCGCATCCGCGGCTGCGAAACAGCTCTTCTCCCTGTTTGGCTAGCGCGTCAGTCGGGCTGGTTGCGCTCTGGTTTTCGTGTTCGCGCCAACGCTCGAATTCCTCGGGCCGGAGCGCGATTGCCGCAAACGCCATATGGGCGTGTTGCAAGCCGCAGAATTCCGCGCAATGGCCGCGATAGATGCCAGGATTCTTGGCTGTAAACTGAATTTCGTTGGTTTGCCCGGTGATCAGGTCCATCTTGCCGGTGAGGCTTGGAACCCAGAAGCTGTGGATGACGTCAGCGGATTCGAGCTTCACCTTGACCGGCTTGCCAACCGGAATGCGGATTTCATTTGCCGTGGCGAAGCTGTTATGCGGGCTGTCGGCCTCGTAGTGAACTTCCCACCACCATTGATGGCCGACCATCCTGAGCGTCAGGGCGTCCGGATCCCTAGCAAACAGCGTGCGCTGGCCGGCATAGCTCACGAAGGATAGGACGAGCACGATCAACGTGGTGGCAGCGCCAAGCCCGAGAATGATTTGCCCGGCTCGTGTCTCGAAAGGAATACGAAGTTCGAGCGGCGCGTCTACTGTGCGTATTCGGCGCAGCAGGCCAACACTGAGCACGACCACGACGCAGGTCCAGACGATCCCGGACACCGCAAGAAATACGATGAACGTGACGGATCTGCTCCGATTGAAGTGCATATTTCACTGATGGTGAGCAGCGATTTCGCGCGATCATGAGCGCCGAATTCAGACGATCGTGAGCAGCCCGCTCCGGCCGAGGCGGTGATAGAGTCAGCGTTCTGGCTGCGCGTCAAGGGTGATGGTTTTGGCGTTGCGTTTTCGCATGCTTTCGCCGGCCAGCTGGAGGCGGTGAGCGTTATGGACGAGGCGATCGAGGACGGCGTCGGCGTAGGTTGGGTCTCCGATAACTTCGTGCCATGTGTCCACAGGGAGTTGGCTAGTTACGATGGTGGAGGCGCGGCCATGGCGGTCCTCGAGGACTTCGAGTAGATCGCGCCGCTCGGCGGCGGTGAGCACCGACAATCCCCAATCGTCCAAAATCAGAAGCTGGGCGCGGCCAAGGGTTTTGAGCAGGCGGGCATAACGTCCATCGCCCCGCGCGAGCGCCAACGCTTCGAACAATCTTGGGACGCGATGATAGAGAACCGAGCGATTGTCGCGGCAGGCCTTGTGGCCGAGGGCACAGGCTAACCAACTTTTGCCCAATCCGGTCGCTCCGGTTATGAGCAAATTCTCGTGGCGATCGATCCAGTCGCCGCTGACGAGCTTGGCGAAGACGGCCCGGTCGATACCCCGCGGCGTGCGCAAATCGACGTCCTCCACGCAGGCATTCTGGCGGAGCGCGGCCAGCTTGAGGCGCGTGGTGAGCCGCCTGGTGTCGCGTTCCGCGGCTTCCCGGTCGACCAGCAGGCCGATGCGATCTTCGAACGGCAAGGCTTCGAGATCAGGTGATCGGCGCTGCTCCTCGAAGGCCTTGGCCATGCCGCTCAAGCCGAGCTCGATCAGGCGTTCGTGGGTGGGATGGTTGAGCATACAGGTCTCCTTGGCTTTAGTGGAAATAATCCCGGCCGCGGATGTTGCCGTGGCGCAGGGGTTGGGGTTCGGAGGGCTCGTCGAGAAAGGTGCGATCCAGGCCGTTCTGGAGGATGGAGCGGATCGAGGCGAGGGATCGAGCCTTGATCAGAATGCCGCGCCGGCAGGCCGCGTCGACGCGCTCGGCGCTGTAGCTTTTGGCCAGCGACAGAATGCCGAGGCAGGTGCGAAAGCCTTGCTCGGGATGCGGCCGGGCCGCGATCACGGCCTGGAAGAAGGCGGCGGTCGACGGACCGATCCGCTCGCCGGCGGCGATCACTCCGGCGGGCGTCCATTGGCCGTAGCGCCGATGGGCGCTGGGCATGTGGTCGGTGATGGTGGTGTGGCCCCGCCGGTTGGGCGCGCGAGCGTGGCTGGCGATCCTGCGGCCGTTGTGGAAGATCTCGACCGTCCTGTCGTCAATGCGCGCGTCGACGAGCTCACGGATGAGCCGATACGGCGTGGAATACCAGTGTCCGTCGATCTCGATATGATAGTCGGGGCCGACCCGACAGCGCTTCCAGTGCGCGAAAGCGTTCTTGGTTGCTCGGGCCGAACCTCCGGCTCCTACAATGGTTCCTATATGAGGACCGCTCGGCTTGTGGTCAGACTGGCCAACCCTTCGCTGCAACGACGATTGCTATATCCGCCGCAGCCAACAGCAGGAGCACGATCCGATCAGATGCCTGGTTTGGGGAAAGCCGCCCCTGGCGCCCCCCCCGAATGCCCATTGGCAACGATAGGCGAAACCGATGCCAACGGCGGACTGCCGAACAATTGCTCGGCCGTTTCGGCGGCAGTGCTTGGGAGCGGTGTGAGGCGTCGGCAATATTGCGACCATTCAGTTTCCGAGCCAGCCGGACTTCAATTGGCGGAATCCGCGGTCCGGGTTTTTGACTTGCTTCGCACCTCTCTAAACGATTTCTGACAGATCAAATGTCCCGCTCGGTCGTTCCGATCCTTGACCAAGGTCAAGGAATATTATCTTGGTAGAATGAATGAGGGACGGCATGAAAGCGTGGTATGATCCGCGATCACCGGCCAAGGCACAGTCCGCGGGCGCCGGTGGCCGAGAGACCGAGCGCGCTCCCGCCTGCATCAAGGACGGAGGCGCCGCCATGGTTGGTCCGCTTCGATCACCCTTTCACGATATGCAGCTTCGCCATCTGGAGCTGGCTGAAAGACATGTAGCTCAAGGCGAACGACGCATCGCTGAACAAGAGCAACGGATTGGAAGGATGGCCAACCGGGGCCAGAACGTAACGGACGCTAGAAAGATACTGGATAGCTTCAACGCAAGTCAGGCGCTGTTTGTTCAGCACCGAGACGAGATCCGCAAAGCACTCGGAGAGTAAGGCCAGTCCAGTCGGCGACTGTCTATATTACAAGTCTCGTTTCCTCCTTTGTGACAAGCGTCTTAGCTAGTGTCCTGAACCAGAAATTCGCGACACTACGATTGTTGTGCTTGAGTATTGTAACGGCAGAAGCGCTCGATGGAGGCGAGGATATCATCGGCGGCGCGCCGGATCTTCTTGTCGGTGATGAGGGCGAAGAAAGCGCTCGACCTGATTGAGCCAGGACGAACTGGTCGGCGTGAGATCGACATGCCAGCGCGGCCGTTTGGCGAGCCTGCTGCGGATCAGTGGGGCCTTGTGCGTGGCGTAGTTGTCCATGACGAGATGGACATCGAGACCGCACGGCACGGCAGCCTCGATCTCATCGAGGAACTTGCGAAACTCGGAGGCGCGATGGCGGGCAAAGCATTTGCCGATAACCTTGCCCGTTGCAATGTCGAGCGCCGCGAAGAGCGAGGTCGTGCCGTGGCGCGTGTAGTCATGGCTGCGCCGCGCCACCTGACCGGGGCGCATCGGCAGCATCGGCTGGCTGCGGTCGAGCCCTGGATTTTGGACTTCTCGTCTACACACAGGACGCGGCATGCTGGGGCGGGGAGACGTAGAGGCCGACCACATCGCGCACCTTGGCCACGAAATCCGGGGCGGTCGAGAGCTTGAACGTCTCGATCCGATGAGGCTGCAAACCGAAGGCTTGCCAGATGCGCTGCACGCTTGAGACCGACAGCCCACTTTCCTTTGCCATGCTGCACGAGCTCCAGTGGGTCGCATCCTTCGGAAGGCTTTCCAGGGTCTTTACGATGGTAGCTTCGATGCGCGCATCATCGATCGTCCGCGGGCTCCCGGCCTTGGCTCGTCGCGCAGGCCTTCCACGCGTTCCTGCACAAAGCGCCTGCGCCACTTGCCGACCGTGGTCTCGATCACACCGAGCTTCGCCGCCACCTCCTTGTTCTGGCTGCCCTCTGCACAGGCCAGAATGATCCGGGCCCGCAACGCCAGGGGCTTCGGCCGTCTTGCGGCGGCCTGCCAACGCCTTCAGCTCAGTCCGCTCCTTCTCGGTTAGGATCAGGGGTGCCAGCCGCGCCATCCAATGCTCCATCGCTGTTGCCCTGCAAAGCAATGCCACAGCGATGCGACTCTAACCCGAATCTAATGATGCGAACTTGTGACTCGGGACACTAGTGATGGGTCTGAGAAGCACCGGGCACGAACGGCGGTGCCCGTTTGTCCCTGGACCCGACTGGCGTCCAGGGCACCGGCACGCTGAATGGATGACCCACGCGGAAATGGAATTAGAACGTGATTTGGCGGTGTCAAGAACATCCATTCAAAAAAAGCACTGCGGATAATCGGCCTTTGCGCCGTTCAGGACAGCGCGTCCATCGCTGCAGCGCCGGATGCGTCAGGGCCTTTTTTCCATAGGAACGAAGCGCATCCACTGGCATTGATCGCCCTGTTCGGTGCCGCACCGCTACCGGCACCTAGACGCCCAGCTACAAACTTGGCCCCAGCTTTCACAGCTGGGGCCCTTTCCAACAGGTCACTGCCGGCCGTCAGTTTCCACTAGTTTTCCAGCTCTCTTCGGATCCGATCCCGGTGCTGAACGTGCAGAACCTGACACGAATAGAAGTTGTCCAGAAGCTTCCTCGCTTCCGCTAGATCATGCCCGTGATGGGCGAGGTGCTCGATCAATTCCTCTTGCTCGGCAATGTGTCGCTCGCCTTCGGCAATGTGCCGCTCGGCTTCCGCCAAGTGGCGAGCCTGCATTTCGCGGTGCGCTGTTTGAAGGTGGTCCGGCATGGTCGCGCTCCCTTCCTATGCAGGCGGGAGCACGATCGGTCTCTCAGCCACCGACGCCTACGGGCAGAGCCTCGGCCGGTGGTGCCGGGTTAATAATCCGGTTCGTTGTCGGTTGCAAAAATTTCGCTGGCTAGATCTTAGACTTCGGGTCCGCCAATTGGGCGGCTCGCTGTCATACGGGAGGGGACCTTGAACCTGGCTCGGCCCAAAAAGGTGTCGGGTACCGGATCGCTTAGCAGTTCGGCCGCCTTCACTATGGCCGCATAGACCCTCGCATTGGCGTCCGCGATCTCGAACGCCAGATCATGGGCCTCGATAGATGTGACGTTGGAGAAGGCCGGGCGAGGGAACTCGGTTCCGCCCGCCAGGCAGGCTCGGGCTATCGATATCGGAGCGAGGATCGCGATCCGCGGGCCCGCTTCGTGCCGGGGCGCCTTGGCCTCAGTACCGTCTCGCTGGGCCGCAAGCTGGTCGTGTGTCGGCTCAGTTCGGCGCCAGGAAGACTCGGAGTTAAGGCCTCGCGCCAGCAATCAACCGATGCTCATTCGATCCCGAAATCACGCTCGTTCGGAAGCGGAATCGGCTCATGGTGACTTCGTCCCAGAAACGTGTCGGGCTTGGGCAACCCCAGCGCAGCGTTGGCTCGGGCGAGGAGATCGTCCGCTGACCGGGCGCCGGAGGAGGCGCTGGAACGGATGCTTGCGCTGTACCGGGACAAGTACGCGGACTTCACGGTGAAGCACTTCCACGAGCAGATGCAAAAGCGGCACGACTATGTGCTGGGCTATACGGTGACGAAGCTGGCGCTGCACGCGGCGGGGCTGGTGCGGAAGGCTCCGAAGCGTTCGGCGCACCGCAAGAAGCGGCCGCGGCGGCCGCTTCGGGGCATGCTGCTGCACCAGGACGGATCGCGCCACGTTTGGATCGAAGGCCTGCCCGCGAGGGACCTGATCGTCACGATGGACGATGCGACCAGCGAGATCTACTCGATGGTGCTGGTCGAGGAAGAAGGAACGGCCTCGACCTTCCAGGCCTTGCGCGAAGTGATTGGCGAGCATGGCCTGTTCTGCGCGCTCTACACCGACCGCGGCAGCCATTATTTCCTGACCCCAAAAGCTGGCGAGAAGGTCTCGAAGACGCAACAAACCCAGGTGGGACGGGCTTTGTCGCATCTTGGGATCGAGCATATCGCAGCCTATTCGCCGCAGGCGCGCGGGCGCTCCGAGCGGGTGTTCGGCACCTTGCAGGATCGGCTGCCGAAGGAGCTGCGGCTTGCCGGGATCACGACGGTTGAGGCTGCCAACGCGTGGCTGAAGGCGCATTACATCCCCGGGCACAACGCCGCGTTTGCGATCAAGCCCGAACAGGAAGGCACGGCATTCGTGGCCGATCGGCATGAGGCCTGGCGCGAGGCGCTGTGCGTGATCGAGGAGCGAACCGTCGCCAACGACAATACCGTTGCATGGAACGGTCGGCGGCTGCAGCTGCCGCAGAGCCGGCTCAGGCCTCACTTCGTCAAGGCTGTGGTGCGCCTCCATGAGTATCCCGATGGCACCGTCAGCGTGTTCCTCGGACCGCATCGGTTGGCGATGTTTAGCGCCAACGGACAGCAGATCAGCCCCGACGCGCTTCAGCCTGGCAGCGTGCTCGGAGCCGTCAAGGACAAGCCCTGGCGGGCGCGCAAGCGCGCGTCCTTGACCGCTCCTGCGCGCGCCGCCGTCGAGAAGGCGCGGGTCGGGACGGAGAAACGGGCTTCAAATCGAACAAAGAAACCGACCCACGGGGCTGACCAGACCGCCCTATCCATGGCATGACAACGCGGCGGACCCGTCCACGCCTTCCGGCTCCCCTGCAAATCAGAAACGAAGGCGACAGATCACGAGCTACAAAAACACGACATCTTCACCCGCTACGGACAGGGCTTAGATGACCGGCCTCGCCGCTCGGCTCGGATCTAATGGGGCGTGGGCGCGGATATAGTCCCAATGATTTGCATGTCTTCTTTCCGCACGGTTACGCGGCGTCCTGTCTCGGCAGCGATCTTTCGGGCGGCTCGCATCGCGGAATCCTCGTCCGTCAGTTCGAGCAGGATGATGCTGCCTGTTCCCGAGAACGCGTCAGGGTTCAAGAGTTCGATGATGAACAATGGTCCCCCTCCGGACGATCATTTTCACCGCGCGTTTATAGCGGCCTTGACGCACCGCAATTGCGCAGGATCATCCGATCTCGCACGAATCTGGTTCGTCAGCGCCTGCGCTATGATCTCGGCTTGTTCCTTGGTCAGCTTCTCGGCAAAGGGGCCATCTTTCTTTATCTGGGCCGGTCCTTTGAGTTCGCTGTCGTAGACCATCCAGCCAATGCTTCTTTGCCGAACGAGGAACCGGCCTCGCATCGGGCGTCCAATAAATTCCATTGCAACCATCCACCTGTGAAACGCGAGTTCACCGATTGGCTTGCAGGATGGTGTGCTCCGCATTGAACTATGTGAATCGTTGCGATCAACTTTGGACAAGCACCGCTCGCGCTTTCCGCAGTGAACTGAAACGGCCCCAACCAGGGGGCCGCCAACCCGAGCGATACGGGTTTTCCTCCAGGCAGTCGGGGGCACCTTTGGCTGACCAGAAGCGCCAATTAGACGCTTGGCAATAGCTCCGTCGGATCGCGCCCCGGCAATCGACACAGCGAGCGCAAACGCCGCGGGCGCCACCGGGCACGTCGGACTTGGTCGTCGGGAAGCAAAAAGAAACGGCCCCAGTAAGGCATGCTGAGACCGCTGCTTTACTTCCGCCTCGCGGTTTATTTCTTCATGTGATCCTTCGACATCGAGCCACTCTTGTCCGTCGTGCCTTCCTTCAGTTTTGGGTCATTCTGGGTTGCGCCGGGATTCGCAGCGCTGGGGCTGCTGGACGCGCCTTGACCGGTGGTCGCCGCCGGTGAGTTTCCGCCGCCGCTACCACCGCCACTGCTGCCACCACCACCACCACCACCACCGCCCTGTGCGCTGGCTGCAGCAATTGAGCCGGCCATGAACGCAGTGACCAAGGCGAGTTTTGCGATTTTCATTTGATCGTTTCCTTCCTGTTTTTAATAGAACAGACTGGAAAACAGAACGCGTTTGAGATCGTTCCTCCTACTGCAGCGAAAAGGCCCCGACGCTGAGGAGACATACGTCGGGGCTTTCGGTCGGCGAATTGGGAAACGAGGTTCGCGCGTCAGCGACCTATTCCGGTTCCTTCGCCATAGAGTTCGCGCTCGCGCTGAATCTGCTCGCTGCTGAGTGGCTGCGCCGCAGGATCAAAGCCCTTCCATCCAGACCGCTGCCATGCCGCCGTGCGCTTGCTGATGTCGACTGACGACTGATCGAGCACAGCTTCTGCTCGGCCACGATCCTGTTCGTCGACACGTGCACAGACGAGCGTTCCGCCGCGACGCGCCCTCGGCATATTGCGAGGCTTCCTCTTCCGGAACGCCCGCTTGAGTCAAGGCGCCGATGACGCCGCCCGTTGCGGCGCCCGCGGCAGCACCGGCCGCGGTGGAGACGAGCCATCCGGCAGCGACGACCGGGCCGAGGCCAGGAATTGCGAGCAGGCCGAGGCCAGCGAGCAATCCTGCAGCTCCGCCCAGTCCTGCGCCGATGCCCGCACCTGCGCCTGCTCCTTCTGCTCGGTCGTCAACCCCGTCGCGGTCCCGATCAACTTTGCCATCCCGGCCGTGCCAGCCCTCCCCATTGTTTGCGATGACGCTGATATCGGAGGAGGGGACGCCGCTCTGCTCGAGTTGCTGGACGACACGCTCAGCGTCGCCATAGTTGTCATAGAGGCGAGAAATTGTAGTGGTCATGCTGGTCTTCCTTTCTAGTTCGCCGGGTTCACATTGCCCTGGAAGTCCAGGCTGACTTCGGTCTGCTTGCCTCCCTTGGTGGCCTTTCCTCTCCAGACGCCATTACCGTCCTTCTTGAGGTCGGAAACGCCGGAATAACCGGCAGCTTCGATCCGTGACTTCGCTTGTCCCTCGGTAAAGCTGTTTCGACCCGCCACGGGTTCGTTCGAGTTGTTTTCACCCGACCGATTGACGGCGCTATTGTTTGGCTCGCTCTGCGCCGGTGGCGTTTGCGCCGAGACAGGTGCTGAGCTCAGCAGAGCTGCCGTGGATATGATAGCAAAGACTCGCAACATCTTTTTGTCCTTTGGTTAGCTAATTGCCGAGGACAAATGAACGTCAATTCGATTGGTTGCTAAGTGCGTTACTCAACCGCAGGCAGGCTGGCTTCGTCGCTCGTGCCTTATCGCATGTTAATAGACCAGTTCTGATTGTCCCGCAGCAGTTGGGGGCCGCCGCAGGTTACGGTCGGTTTCTTGGGAAGCGAAGGCAAACAGCTCCTTGCCGGTTCGACTCATCTTGGGATTGACCGTTGGTCGTCCAAGCCAATCACTTATGTGAGCTGGCTCTGGCCACTTAGGACCCGGGCTGGCTACATGCTAAGCAATAGTCAACAGTATACGGCGATCACGATCACTATCTGAACGGGGAAGCAGTGAAGCGCAAGCTGACTGCCATGGGGCTCGTCGCGGATGCGGGCGTCAAGCAATCAAAGCGCCATCGCGTCCGTGACCGACGTTGTGATATCATGATCCTAATGACGAGCAGTACGGCGGCAGGAAGATAGATCTCAAAGGCCGGGAGAAGCCTAGGCGCGGGGATGCGGTC
This sequence comes from Bradyrhizobium sp. USDA 4538, assembly GCF_024171045.1. Lineage (NCBI taxonomy): Bacteria > Pseudomonadati > Pseudomonadota > Alphaproteobacteria > Hyphomicrobiales > Nitrobacteraceae > Bradyrhizobium > Bradyrhizobium sp. USDA 4538. The sequence continues at coordinate 1,512,232 of NZ_JALJZE010000001.1, read as the reverse complement.
TGCGCATCGTCTAGTCGGTTGACTACCACCTAAGTCTAGGCCGGAGGGGCACCCGTTCGTGGAACTAGCAGGCTGTTGAAAAAAGGCGGTCGCCGCCGACCGAGGATCATGATTCATTGGCTCCGACGAGATTCGGAGATGGTGCGTGCGCGGCGGCGACAATCGAACGGGCGAGCTGTTCAGCTACGTCGACCTGGAAGCAAGGGTGCGGCGTGATCATCCGCTGCGAGGGATCCGGACGATCGTGAACGAGGCGCTGGCGGCGCTGGAGCACGAGTTCGCCGCCCTTTATTCGCCGATTGGACGGCCGTCGATCCCGCCGGAGAAGCTGCTGCGGGCGATGCTGTTGCAGGCGTTTTATTCGATCCGCTCGGAGCGGCTTCTGATGGAGCGGTTGGAATATGATTTGCTGTTCCGCTGGTTCGTCGGAATCGGAGTCGACGATGCAGCCTGGGACCATTCGGTATTCTCGAAGAACCGCGACCGGCTGCTGGAAGGCGACATCGCGGCGAAGTTCCTGGCGGCGGTGCTGGCGCAGCCCAGGGTGAAGAAGCTTCTGTCGAGCGATCACTTCTCGGTCGACGGCACGCTGATCGAGGCCTGGGCCTCGATGAAGAGCGTCAAACCGAAGGATAGCTCCGGCGAGCCGCCGGCCCAAGGCGGCGGGCGCAATGCTGAAGCGAACTTCCATGGCCAGAAGCGCTCCAACGACACCCATGCTTCGACCACCGATCCGGAGGCCAGGCTCTACCGCAAGGGGAAAGGCAAGGAGACGAAGCTGTGCTTCATCGGGCACGGGCTGATGGAGAACCGCCACGGCTTGCTGGTCGACGCCTGCCTGACGCAGGCCGGTGGGCATGCCGAACGGGTGGCCGCGCTGCACATGATCGAGCCTCGTGCCGATCGACCGACAGCGATCACGCTTGGTGCCGACAAAGCCTACGATGCAGAAGACTTCGTCAACGAGCTGCGCTCGATGAACGTGACGCCGCATGTTGCGCAGAATACCGGCGGCCGTAGCTCTGCGATCGACGGGCGTACGACCCGGCACGGCGGTTATGCTGTCAGCCAGCGCATCCGCAAGCGGATTGAGGAGGCATTCGGCTGGATCAAGACGGTCGCCGGGCAAGAGAAGACCAGATTCCGTGGCCGTGATCGGGTCGGATGGGCCTTTACCTTCGCTGCGGCCGCCTACAATCTGGTGCGGCTGCCCAAGTTGATCGCGGAGACCGGTTGATGGCCAAGGTGCCCGGCTTTGCCAAGGCCTTTGCCGGCCGCTGGCGCATCGTCGAAATGGACAACTGGGACAGCGACTTCCTCGATCTTGTCGGAGAGGCGCATCTCACCTTCCGTGGCAAGTCCGATGGCGAAATAGCGTTTGGGGCTCTCAAGGGCTTCCTGGATGCTCGCTACGGCACCCGCGACGGATCGGCCTGCGCCGAGTTCTCATGGGAGGGGCACGACGAGAATGATCCGTCCTGTGGTCGCGGATGGGCCATGATCGGCACTGCGGGCAGGCTCGTTGGCCACTTCTACATCCACAATGGCGACGATTCAGCCTTCGTTTGCGAACGCGGCTGAGTTCTTCAACGGCCTGCTAGAGCTTAGTCGGCCGCTTGGATAACCGATTTCTTCATCGTTCGAACGAAGAGCTCGACGATATCGGTGCAAGCCGTAGCCTCGTTGGCTCGGTATGGCGGCCACGCGCCAGGCTGCCAACCCGCGTCACCTTATTTGTTCGGCGCAGAGCGAATCTCTGCCGCCTTCGCGACGGACGGCTGAGCGTGATGGGGCTGAACTTCAGCGGGGCCGGCGCGTTGGAAAGGAATGTCACAGAAGCAAAGCGAACGACATCACCGTCGACTGTTCGCATCAATCGCAAACCAGGCCTCCCAAGCGGCCGGCCGGGCATCGACGTTTGTCCTGGCTTTCGCGGTAGTCGTCGTCTGGGCCGTTACTGGACCTCTGTTCAAGTTCTCCGATACGTGGCAGCTAGTCATCAACACCGGAACGACAATCGTGACCTTTCTGATGGTCTTCCTGATCCAGAACTCGCAGAACCGCGACAGTGCTGCTATTCAGGTGAAGCTGGACGAGCTAATACGGACGGGCATGGTGCAGAATAGTTTCGTCGGAATCGAGCATCTGAGCGCTGACGAGCTTGAGGATCTGCGCACGCGCTGCGAGGAACGCGCTAAGGTGGTCGCCGAAGACACTGCCGAGGGCAAGACAGGAGCGCGCAGGCCTCGCCGACGCCCAACCGATTAGTGGTTCCTCGCGGCCGGGGAGGCTACCATCCTGGGGGATACTCATGATGCGGAAACATCATTGCTTCAGACTGTTCCGGCAGCGCGCCCAGCGATGAGCCTGACTGCCACTTCCCCGGCATTAGAAAGATCCGGAAGCGTTTACCGGGATTGAACTGCATTCTCGAGCGCCGAATAAACATGTCGCAGTTGGGACACACAAAAAATGAATGGTGATTGGCTTGTCATGGGCTGCAATAGCCGAGCCGCATCATGCTTCTTCGGAGGATCAAGATTGGGTCCGCTGGGGCGTCCTGGCGATGGTGCCAGAGCTCAATGCTGTAGAACCTGCCAGGCTTCCGAGACGCCATCCCAGCTCCCTTCAGATCGGGCGCACTGTCCCGGCTATGACCGTCGGGCGGAGGGAGAGGTCCTTGAGAGCCTTCGAAGCGGCACCACGTCGCCATCAGCTCGGATCGCGACCATTGCTATCTCGAGTACATCGACCCTAAGCTTAGCAAGCTCATCGACGACGCCCTGGGATCCAGCTCGCCGACGATCACTCGGTCATGGGGCGTCCATCCCCAGATGGTGTCCAGACAAGAAGCGTGCGCAACGCACAATGGAGCAGGTGAAACATAGCGCCGTCTGTAACCTCGCAATTAGCTGCCGAAATTGACCACCACTGCAGCGGCTCACGCAATAGGAGCTAAGGTCAATGCCGGACGTTGAAGGGCTTATGGAGACCATGGAAGCCTATCTGCGTCGAAAGCATGAAGAGCTTCAGTTGCTGGACGCCTGTCTTGACCACTCCTTTGCGCCGCCAACTCCGAAGTCGATCAATGAAGCGATCGCACTCAAGTTCAAGCTCACGGCGGCCATCAGAGCTCAACACGATCTAACAGAGTGGACCACGACCGAAACCGCCTGGTCGCATCGCAAGAAATCTTTCGATAGCCCGTTCGACTTCCGGTACGACTACCAGCGCGCCGATCTCGACGTGGCTGGCCCGTCCTTTTATGATCTCGGCGAAGATATCGAATGGGAGACCGTCTACACGTCTTCTGGCATGGCCTCCATATCTGCCCTGCTTTTGGCGTCGTCGCACTTGTTCGATCGAGCGGATATCGTGTCGCTGCCAGGGACGTACGGAGAGACCCTGGAGTTCGTTGAAGCGTACGCTAGGCACCTGAAGAGCATCACGGCCGTAGAAGTTCTGGGCGCGCCCGCTTCAGGCGCGTCGCACCGCATCCTTCTTCTGGATTCCTGCGCATCGGCAAAGGATTTTGAAGCCTGTCTGCGCTCACCCTGGGCGCAATTCGACCTCTGCATCTTCGATAACAGTTGTCTCGCCGGTAGCTCCGGCAAGATCGCGCGCGCGTTACGGAAGGCCCGCAGGTGCGGAGTGCCCATGGCCATGATCCGAAGCCATACAAAGTTGGATTCGCTAGGCGTCGAGTATGGACGATTGGGCTCTACGACCTTCGTCCGCTCCGCGGAGGCCGATCTCTGGGCTCGATCGCCTCTCCGAAACCTGCCCGATGAGATGCGCAACGCAGTCAGGCTGCTCGGCGGCGCAGCGCTACCGGCCCACTTCCCGCCTTATGTCGGCAGCCCCGAATATCGGTCGCTGACCACGAGGAGAGTGGCTGCAATCATCCGCAACAGCCGCCGTACTGCTCACTTCTTCCGTCAGGCGCTTGGCGATCTGGTGAGGCAAACGAATTTCGCGCATGGCCTTTACGTGTTGCTCAAGTGCAGGCGGCCCTTGGACGAAGAAGAGGCAAGGCAAGCGGCGTCGGAGATGAGCAGGGATCTTGGCCTGGCCGGCTTTCCGATCCGTCATGCCGGAAGCTTCGGGTTCGACTTCGCTGCCACGGAATGGTTTCACGACATGACGACCGGGGCGTTCAGCGTCCGCATAGCCGTCCCGGACCTTCCCACCAAAGTATGGGACGAGCAAACCTGGGCGATAGCTCGGTGGTGGAACGAACACGACTGCCGAGCATGAAGCATGCGGGACACTTGCTCGCTCGCAATGTCGGCCCGATTAAAAAAGCCGCGCGAAATTTTCGCGAATTCGATATCTGGCCTGATCCATGAAGCTGTTGAGTCTGCCCGCCGACCCGAGGCCGCCTTACTGTCGCAGAGATATGCTTCCGTGGGAACTTCGCCTGCGGATGCAGAGGAAATACCCGTCGCTGCAGTTGGCGGCAACGCGCGGCAATGTATCGTTGCAGAGGAGTTCCGGTGCCTGGTTTTAGGTCCAGCCCGCTTTAGGAACCGGTTTGTGGAAGTTGCATTGTCGCTCAATATTGTTGAAGGAGGAATGCAATGCGAAAAATCGCTTTGGCCGCACTGACGGTCGCCGCGATTTCTGCCGCAACTGTTGCACCTGCGGAAGCGCGATGGCGGGGTGGCGGTTGGCACGGCGGATGGGGCCCGGGTATCGGTCTCGGACTTGCGGCTGGTGCACTGGCCTTTGGAGCCGCTGCAGCTTCGCCCTACTATTACGGTCCAGGCTATTATCCGGGCTACTATGGCTATTATGGCCCTCGGTATTATCGGCCCCGGGTTTATTACCGGCCCTACGCGTGGAGGGGGTATTATGGCCCGCGCTTTTACGGCGGATGGGGCAGCCCGTTCTACGCAGCCTGGTGATCACAAGAGACCGGAGCGGGCTTTTCACTTTGCTGGAGCGGCCGACGCCTCGTCGGTCGCTTGGCGTGCAGACCTTAGCCAGAACTCCGGCGCAGCGTCACCTGCGGATGTGGCAAGTCCTGGCGACTGACAGCATGAACCTTAACCTTTCTCAAATGACAGTCGCAGTGTGCTCGCCCTCGCCCGCAAGATCAGTCGAAGATAATCTTCGGTCGATCTTCAACGCCGACCGCCAAAGCGGTCGCGTCCCGAACACGTGTTTTGCTGGTGGACGCCTGAGTCCGAGAGAAGATGAACGTCGTGCGGAGCACACTACGTTCCATTTGCAAGCTGTCCCGGTATCTGCTCTGGCGGGGCTCATCATATCTTGTTTGTGACCGCGGTTTCGGCCGGTATGAAGCGGACTAGTCACCGCTCTAGATTCATCCATGTCTACGGCAACCTCATCTAGACCACAAAGTGCGGGGTCTTCTGCTTTCCGCCATCACGCAAATGTCTTTCAGGTCCTGCTCGGGCATCCGAACGGGCCTTTCTGGCGGCGCAAGCACGAGGGAGCTTGGACGATTCCGAAGGGCATCATCATGCCCGGCGAGTCACCGCTTTCTGCAGCCCGGCGCGAGTTCGCCGAGAAGCCGGACACGCGTCAAGCGGGCGGCTTATCTGTCTCGGGGCAAGATCGTTTACGTGTGGGCTGTGGCGGGTGATCCAGATTCCGCGGATATTCGCAGCAACACCTTCGAGATGGAATGGCCCCCGCCTTCAGGTAAGCTTCGTATTTATCTGGAGCTCGAACGAGCCGAGTGGCTCAACACTCCTGCCGCGCGCGTGAATATCCTTGGGGGACAGGCAATCTTCCTGCAGCGCCTGTCGGCGGTGCTCGACCCAAGGACTGAATGAGGTGCCCCGGCGAGGGGAGTCGATCGGGCGGAGGCCCGAGAAATCGTTGGTATTGAGCGGATCACGGTTATCCCTTCAGTCGGCTTGAGCCTGGAGGCTACCGGCCCAGGCAGTACGACCGGCCGGAGTGCTGCGATTGGATCCAAACGCGTCGGCTCGCGGTTGACCTGTCCTGAACCTTATTGAAAGGCTCGCTCCTATGGTCGAGCTGGCTGCCCCACCGCCGCAAAGAACGCCGGCCGCGCAAGGCGCGTCCTCGCCAATGCTCACGGCCGGCGGCATCGTCCTGGCCATCGGAGCCCTCTATCTCGGCCGCGAAATCTTCGTTCCTTTCGCTCTTGCCATTCTGCTCAGCTTCATTCTCACGCCCTTGGTTAATTGGCTAAGGCGCTGGAAAGTACCCCGTGTTGCAGCGGTACTCATCGCCGTTTCCATTGCCTTTATCGTGGTTGCAGGTGTTGCCTTGGTCGTGGGACGTCAACTGGTCCAGCTGGCTACCAACCTCCCCGATTATCAAACGACCATCACCGAGAAGATCCACTCGTTGCAAAGCTCTGCGCCAGGTGGGGGTATTGTCGACACAGTTACCACGACGATGCAGGATCTTGGCAGAGAGATCTCGGGGAATAAGAAAAAATCGGGGGCCGCGCCGTCCCGGCTTGGCACCGGCAGGGAGCATCAGGAGCCCGTCACCGTGCGTATGGAGCCGCCGCAGCCAAGACCGCTGGAGCTCATCCGCTCTGTCATAGGTCCGTTGCTGGCGCCCCTCGCTACGTCCGGGCTCGTCGTCATTTTTGTGATCTTCGTGCTGCTCGAGCGCGAAGACTTGCGCGATCGCTTTATTAAATTGGCAGGAGCCGGGGACCTTCAGAAGAGCACTCAGGCCATCAACGACGCCGCGGGCCGGCTCAGCCGTTATCTGTTGATGCAGCTCGTAGTTAACCTGAGTTACGGCGTGCCGATCGGCATTGCGCTCTACTTTGTCGGCGTACCGAACGCGATTCTCTGGGGACTACTTGCAGCGGTACTTCGATTCATTCCCTATCTCGGTCCTTTTCTGGCTGCTATATTCCCGGTGGCCTTGGCGATCGCCGTCGATCCCGGCTGGACGATGCTGTTTTGGGTGGTCGGCCTGTTCGTTACGGCTGAACTCATCAGTAACAATGTTATCGAGCCTTGGCTTTACGGCTCCAGCACAGGGTTGTCGTCACTTGCAATCATTATCGCCGCCATCTTCTGGACGATGCTGTGGGGACCTGTCGGGCTGTTCCTGGCGACACCTTTAACTGTCTGCCTTGTCGTCATTGGGCGCTATGTTCCGCAGTTGGAGTTCTTGGGCGTGCTTCTTGGCAGCGACCCTGTGCTCGCTCCAGAGGAGCAGCTCTACCAGCGATTATTGGCTGGCAACCTGGAGGAGGCGGTTGAGTTCGCCGAGAGCTATGTCGACGAGTGCTCCTCACGCGAGTTGTACGATAACGTAGGCATTCCAGCCCTTCGTTTGGCGGAGAACGATCGTCAGCGCAGCAGCATCGACACAAACTACCGGCGTCTTGTCGCGGATACCGCTATCTCCGTTGTGCAGGAGGTTGACGACCATATCCACGAGAAAGCGCATTTAAACGTAGACGCGGATCACGGGACGCAGCGACCATGCGTTCTCTGTCTCGCAGGACGCACGGAGCTTGATCATGCAGCGGCGGAGATGCTCGCGCAGGTACTTCACGAGCACAACATCGCCGCCAAGGTCTTGCCGCCGATCGTGGTCAGTCGGGAAGCATTGGGGCAGCTTGATCTCCAGGGGGTCGACGTGGTGTGCCTGTCCTACTTTCACCCGCAGCCACAGGTCTATGCCCGCTATATCTTTCGTCGCCTGCGCCGGCGGGCCCCCCATGTGAAGCTAGCCGTCTGCTGCTGGAATTTGATCGCCGGGACTGATCAGACGGAAGAGCTCAAGAACCAGATGGCGGCCCACGCCGTATTCGCCTCGCTCAAAGCCTGCACTGAGCAGGTCGAAGCATGGATAGGTCGCGCGCCAGCCCGCGGCGATACGCCTCAGGTCACGGCTGACGCCGAGCAGGCACAGCTTACCGCGCTGCGCAGCCTCCGCTTGGACAATTCAACACGTCAAGCCGTGGATGAGGTGTCCAGGAAGATTGCGCAGACCTTCGAGGTCCCGATCGCGCTGGTGTCATTTGTCGATGATATTCAGCCAACCATCGCTGACAGCCGCCTCCAGGACATTCAAGCAGCTCCGCAGGGCAATCACGAGGGCTCCCTCGACGCTCATGTGGTTGCTTCAGACGATGTGCTCGTTTCTGAGGATGTCAACGAGGATCCCCGCTTCGCCGATGATCCTCGTGTGCTGGAGAGAGGCATCCGCTTCTTCGCGGGGGCTCCGCTCAGAACTTCATCCGGCCACGTTGTAGGCTGCCTCAGCGTAATCGATACCAAGCCGAGAGAGTTCGCCGACCGAGATCGACAGCGCCTACAGGAGATGGCGAATCAATTGATGGTCAATATCCAGAGCGCCCGAGCGACGAAAGATGTCGCTTCGGCGATCTAACAAAACTGCATCCAGCCTCCTAAGCGGACGGAATGGTGCAAGAGCTGCAGTAAATGTCGGTCTCTTAGGAACAGAACCTGGTCGTCTGAGTTTGAGCTGTCGAACCCCACTAGGAGTCGTAATATGGGTCGCGGAATGCCATCCATGACTGCACTTCTCGGACTGCTCGCCATCGCTGGATATCAGAACCGCGAGAAGTTGGCCGAACCGATGAAGGCGCCCGGACCGAGCTCTTCGGAGCCTCCCGGTTCCCAACAGCCCCTTGGGGGCTACTTGGTCTGAGGGGCATGCTAAGCGGCGCTGGAGTCAGGAGGCTGCTTCAATGAGGAATGGCGAACTGCTGGAGAAGTGCAGCCAAACCCGCCCCGGCGATGCGGCTAATCCTGGATCAGCTCGAGGCCGAACAAGTAAATTCCGCCCGCGCAACTGCAGAAAGCAGTTAGTTCTGATGTGTTGACCAAGCTAGAGTAGGAAACCGGGCTCTCTCAAAAAGAAATACTCGCAAGGCTGTCGCGCGACCTACCCCGAGCAGTCGACAAGTATACGCTTGAGGGACGGGTACCCACTTCATAACCCTCATGTAAGAGGGGCGGAGAATGAGCATCATTTGGACTATCATCATCGGCTTTATTGCGGGGGTGATCGCGAAATTCATCATGCCAGGTGACAACGAACCCTCTGGATTCATCCTTACGACCATTCTCGGCATCGTCGGCGCCTTCGTTGCCACTTACCTCGGCCAGGCGCTGGGATGGTACCATCCCGGAGAGGGTGCCGGACTCATCGGCGCCGTGGTCGGTGCCATCATCGTGCTCTTTGTGTATGGTCTCTTCGCCGGACGACAACAGCGCACGAGTTGAATAGCGAGCTCGATTTGTCCGCGGCGTGGAGCGATCCTTCGCATCGTTTCATTTCGAATTTTTTAGTCCCGGAGAATTCACCGGATTATCGACCAGCCGCTGTTCGGCGTCACAATGGAATGCAGGACTGCTCCGGCGTTGCTCTCGGGGGGGACGGGTCGTTTTACAGGAACGGCCAGAACTCTAGCCGCTGCCGTGCCCAATAGCACTTGGATCCACTTGGCACCAATTTGACGAAACGGGGCTTAGATATGAACCAGCACCTGAAGCGCGCGAAACTCGAGTCTCCGCCCGCGGTTGAGCATTCATCAGCAGGTAGCATTCCCCATTTCGAATGACCATCGGTTTGATGATTCCGATGAGGAGGAGTTGCTGAATGACGATGGTGCTTGGCAGAAGGCCGTCATGACAGCTCGCGGTATCGAGTCCCAATTTCGACCTCGACAAGTCCAACCGTTGGTCGATCGTGATCAAGCGAGAGGAAGACCCAATCAGATTGACGTCGCCGCCAAGCGCATCGCCTCCCGTTCGAGCTAGGCGGCCGGCGGCAAGTGAAGATAAGTCGGATCGAATCCGGCCAGTTCTTCCAATTTATCGTGGTCCAGAATCCGGTAGTGTGGCCGCTCGACTTGCATGATACCCTGTTGCCGCAGTTCCTGCAGCGTGCGGTTGACGTGGACCGTCGAAAGTCCGAGACAATCTCCAAGATCGGATTGCGTAATAGGGAAGTTGAAATCACCGTCGCTCGTTCGACCGACAGCCCTCAATCGACGATGGATTTCGGCGAAAAGGTGGGCCATACGCTCGTCCGCGGACCTGCGGCCGACATTGACGATCCATTCCCTAAAAATCGCCGCGTCAATGAGCGTTTCGCGCCAAAGCGCACCTGTCACATTCGGGCGCTGCTTGCACAGGGCCTTGATCGCTTCATGAGGGATCAAGCCAAGCGTGCAGGGTGTCAGCGTCGTGAAATCGTGATCCATGACGTTGAGGTAGAGGCTCTGCAGATCCGGTATTTCGCCGGGAATGTGCAACGAGAGGACTTGCCGCTTGCCGTCCTGCGTGATTTTTGCACGGTACGCAAATCCTTCGGCGAGAAGGCAACATTCCTTTGGTCGGCTGCCATCGGCGACAATAATGTGCTGAGCCGGGACTTGGCGTTCCTGGATCGGAAGCTGCTGAAGTGACTGAATGTCATCGCTGTCGAGCCGGTTGGAGACAGTTAGCTTTGTGATCAGGCTGGTCGCGATGTTTGAAGCCATCGGCCGTTCTCCGCGCATTGGAGGAATTGTGCGTAGCGGCGGCGGTGAAATGCCTGCTTCGCCAGCGGATGATCGGGAGCACGACACTCTCAGCCACCGGCGCCCAATTGATAGTTGCCGATGATGCTTAGATAACAATTGGCGGGACCGCGATGTTCCTCGATAACTTCGCGGTCGCAGATTGCCGGTATTGCGATCCATGCCGCACTACGCTGGTATTTTTAGACTGCAATAAGCTGGGCGTGCTTTTGCATAGTTTAAGGGCCTCCCAAACGCGGAGTATCGCGATGGGGCGTCCTCACTTGCTTGTCGGCCTAAAAGAAACGGCCTCCGCGCGGGGCTGAGGCCGTTCTTCCATTTGGATCGTCCAAGTGCTGCTGGGGTTTGGTCGGCGCGGCAGGGCGGTGGGTACCTCGATTGGGGGGCTGTTTAGCCGCCGGATTGAGGCGCGAAAGCATCCACGTATTCGGCTATTCGCGTCGCCAGTCGCTCGTAGTGGATTGCTTATCGAAGGCTAGCGAGCTGATGGAATGGAAGCCGCCAATCCTGCACCAGCGTTACAAATAGCTATCGCAATTGCAGCGAGATGATCGGTGCTCATAGCGATGTCCTTGCATCGCCCATCAATTGGTCCCCGAGCGCGAGCTATTTCCTATCGGCGGTACCCGCCACTTTGCAAGATCAATGCGTCGGCTCTGGGCGTACTAGGTTCCTCATTCCATTCACGAAGACGGCTCGTCAGGATTTTAGCAGCCAATGAGACTGCCGCTCGCCGGTGAACAAGCCGGGCATGCCGGAGGTGCTATTAAGACCCGCTGTTGTGAAAATCAGCGCTCGCGCAACATAGCCAAAGGCGGCATCTGCCGTTTATTCAAAAACGCCGGCCGCGTCCCGATCAGTTGCGGGGGGACGCATTATGAGAGTGCCGGTTGCCGGATCCTTCCTAGCGCAGGGTGTGTAATGCGCAACCGCATCGACATCGGGGGATGGATTCTCACCGGGCTCAAATGCTGCTCGACCGTTTTCCCGAGTTGTAGCTGTGTCCCTCTCAATGAGCCGGAAGCCGCTTCAAGAGCCGGTCGGATTGACAGATCGCCTGTCTTGGGGATGCTTGTCGATGGTCCTCTTCGCGGCAGCGATCGCTTCCTGCGTACGCTGATAGGTCATCGTCCTGACGGTATGTCCGCCCCCGAGAGGCGTGATCTCGACCAGGAAACCGCCGCCAGGCTGCTCGATGATCACTAGTCGGTGCGCCGAATATTTGAGCTCGTCTGCCACGTTCGCGGTCCCAACCTGTTCCAGACAAACAGCTGCAGGGTTCTGACGTTCCAATAGCGCAATGGCGACTCGAGCAGCGTCACTGCTCCCCGATCATGGCTACGGCCCCACGATTACGCGTTTCTTTGCGCCGCCGTCGCTCGGGCTCGCTCCAGCGTCGCGGGGTAAATCAGCTGGCCGCTGAGTTTGACTTCGTAGAGGAGACTCCGGTCTCCGAGACAAGGGTAAATTACCAGCATTGACGTCCGGACGGGGGGCCATGATCGCGTTCGTAGCGGCCCGTGTAGACTTCGATCTCAGACATTGGCCTGATCCGCCTGGGCATAGCCGAGAGATGGATACTTGGTTTACGCGCCCCCGGCCGGCTGGGACCACCTTTCCAAGGGTCGGCAAGCAGGACTCGAATTTTCATGCCCGGAAGGTAGGTGTCAGGAGCCGGTTTTGCTAATCTCTGCCGGCTTGTTTGTCAGCCGCTCTGCTAAGATCTCCGCTTGTGGTCAGCTTCTCGGCGAAGGGCCATCTTTCCCTCTCTGTGCGGGGCCTTTCAACTTGCTGTCCTAGACTACCGGCCTCGCATCAGGCGCCCGACCAAATTCATTGCAATCACTACCTGTGAAATTAGCCCGCTGATTTGCTCGCCGGCCGCGGCAGCTGCCATTTCACTGTCAATCGATGCGATCACGTTCAGGGCTCTGGCGCCCCGGCCAATTGAAAGCGGCCCCAACCTGGGGGCCGCCAACCCGAATGATACGGGTTTTCCTCCAGCAGTCGGGGGGCGCCTGGACCGGCTGGGGGCCCTCAACCGACGCGCTGCCAAGCTGATTGTTCCTCGCCCGTCTGGCGCCTAGGAAAAAATCGGCTGGCCTCCATAAGCGCGTTTCACATGTGCTAATGACGCGGCGCCCGCATGATAGGAAAACTTATCTTCCAGCCTGGCGCTCATCGTCGGCCGTCGCTCGAATCCATGCGAAAATTGATCGCGGCTTCAGATTACATTTATCAGGATAGTTGCGTACTCATGAACGAGTATTTTGACTGCAGCAAACGCGCGCTAAACATCCTCTCCGAACTGCATGCTTCCGAAAAAGAGTTGGTGGGCAAGGGGGTCGTCTTGTCCGATGGGAAAGCCGGTACGATTGATCACGTCTTTCTAGATGACGTCCATGGGCTGCGCATTGCAATTGTGGGACATGAAGGTCGATGGCCAATAGCGATGGTCAAGCAATTGGAAGGGGATCTCTCAAGAAAGCCAAGCGACACAATAAAATTACGGCGCGCGATTCACGAAGGTTAACGACTCCGGTGCTGCACAATGCGACGATCGGCTTCCTGACGAGGAGCTTAAAACCATGGAACGCATGAATGGAGTAGAGCGGACATTTGCGTCGGTTACCGCGCTGAGCGCCTTGGTTCTCGTCGCTAGCCTGACCGCATATGCGTTTAGCTAGTGGAATCAGAAAAGTAGTGACATCCGAACAATAGGGCAGATAATTTTCATTTCGTATTGTTTCAGCCCTGGATGCGGATTCCGATGAGTCTCGCCCGGGTGTACCGATTTGATATCGCCCGGGCGCCAAGCGTTCTGGCTGTTTGGTTTCTGGCATCGGCGAAGCCGCGTGGTCAATCTCGAATCGCGGCTCGAAGGACTCGTTTTTTGCTGCTCCTGCTGTTGGCATGTGGGCAATGCCCTTCGCGTTGTCCAAGCGCGGCGGCATGTCCACAGCGCCACTGGCTCAGGCCATTCAGCCGGGCTTGCGGGTTCGCTGCAGGCTTTCGCCCTTGAGATCGATCCTGTGAGCATTGTGGACCAGCCGGTCGAGGACGGCATCAGCATAGGTTGGGTCGCCGATCAGCCGCGTGCTATTGATCGACGGGGAGCTGGCTGGTGACGATGGTGGAGCGGCGGCCGTAGCGGTCCTCGAGAATCTCCAGGAGGTCGTGGCGAGCCGCGGCGTCGAGCCGCTCCAGGCCCCAGTCGTCGAGGATGAGCAGATCGACACGGCCGAGTGCGCGCAGTAGACGCGGGTGGCGGCCGTCGCCGCACGCCAAGGCCAGATCACTGAATAGTCGCGGGACGCGCTGATAGAGCACGGAGCGATTGTCGCGGCAGGCTTTGTTGGCGAGCGCCGAAGCGAGCCAGCACTTGCCGACGCCGGACGGGCCACAGATCAAATGATTGGCGTGGTCGTCGATCCATTGGCCTTCGACCAGCATCGTCAAGAGGCTGCGGTCAAGGCCGCGCGGGGTACGATAAGGGATCGCTCATGAAGCGGGGATCACAGAGTGCAAGCGCGAACATACGACCCTTGTCGCAGCCGGCCGCCACTGTCTGGATGCCCTGGCGATTTAAGCCTCAGCCTCTTCGCGGAATTTCTCGATGGTGGGCATCGCAAGCCCTTCTCATATCGATAGATGCAGGCAATCATTGAACAAAATGCAACTACTTACCTTACCAGATTGCACCGGCAACACACCCTTGGTAAGCGAAAGCCAAATGCTCGCTTTCGCGAATCTTCAACTACCTGGCTTCTGCTATAGCGGCCGACACACAGAGCCAATTCGACGTCCTCGTTCCTGCCAATTATTGCAGTCGCATCAGTTCGCCAGATTAGGCATTGATGGCAGAGACATTCGTAAGTCCGTTCACCATCGCTGAAGTGACCAAAAAGGACGCTCGGCGGCGAAGCAGACTTGGCTAGCCTTAGCCAAGCCTCGTCAACGTTATGAGATTAGTCGCGGCTGTTCCGGACGCGAGAGCGGAAGTTGTACCGGCCGCACTCCATGAAAAGTAGCAAAGGCCGTTCGAGGAACTCAACCTCACACCCGATCTACAGGCTCGCTCCAGAGTGAGGGCGGCTCAGTGGCGACCTGTTTGTCGCGGCCTTGCTCTACAGACATGAGCGAAGCGAGGATGCGCGAAGCATGACATGAAGAGAGCTTCGGCGATTGAAAAAGATATCGTATTCGTGGAACGCCGCGCTAATGATGAGGACGAGTACCGGCGAAAGCTGAACGACAGGCTAGGTGGTCGGCAAGGCAGCCCGCTACTCGCTGAGCCCCTCGCGCCTGAGAAAGGCCTTGTTGATGGCGACCGCCGCTTTCGCGCCTTCGCCGAGGGCGGCCGCCACGAGCAGGACGTCGCGCGAGACGTCACCCGCGACATACACCCCCGGCACGCTGGTTTCTTCCGTGACCGGGTCGGTGATGACGCCGCCCTTTACGTCACGCTTGCAGCCAAGGTGCTCTGAAAGATGGGAGGCCTGGCGGCAGCCGGTCGAGAAAAACATGCCGGAGCACGCAAGCTGCGATCCGCTCTCGAAATTGATCTTTGCAAGAGCACCCTTCGCCCCCTCCAGCGATCGGATGCGATCCCTGCGCAATAGTATTCCGTGTCGCCTGAGCCGGTAGACGGCTTCCCCGCTGACTTCCGTGCCATCGCTGCAGCACACCACGTCCTTGACCCAGTGCGTCATCATTACGGCAAGATCCGCGCCCTTGTCCCCCTTGCCGTAGGCGGCGAGCCGTTTGCCGGCATATTCATAGCCGTCGCAATAGAGGCAGTGATGGACAGAAATGCCATAAAAGGCGTCGACGCCCACAAGCTGCGGGAGCTCGTCGATAAGCCCCGTCGCTAGGAGAACTTTTGCGGCAATGCCACTGGTCCCGTCGGCGCATACAAACCCGAATCCGCCGTCGGAAGGATCGACTTTCATGACCCGGCTCTGGCGGATCAAGACGGTCCCATGGCCGGCAAGCTCCTCCCGCGCATTCTGCAGGAATTGCTCGGGCGAGCGGCCGTTGGATCCGAGGAGCCCGTGAATCTCTTGCGAGGCGCGGTTGCGCTGCTGCTGATCGTCGCAGAGCAAAACGTTCCGCCGGCATCTTCCCAAGACTAAGGCGGCGCTTAATCCGGCGGGGCCGCCGCCGACCACAAGTACATCCACGTCCATTGGTGCAATTCCAGTTGGTCCGGGTACTTCCGGCAACAAGGAACCGTCACCGACCGTTCCTGCGTTACGTATTCCGGAAAGTAACTGCCCTCGCAAATCGTACAATAAAATCACCGGCTTTAGCGGCACGAGCGGAGGCGACTGCGGAGGGAGAAGCCGCGCGAAAGCAACATCGGGCGGGCCGAGAAGATGCGCAAGATCTGGCTGAAGATACGGGCGAGCGGTTCGAAGGCGTCGTTAAGTGCGACAAAGTTGCCCATATCGGGTGCTCGGGCTGGCGCTACTGGAAATGGCGAGACTCGTTCTACGCTTCCTGCCGCAGGCCTGCATTCGACACGATTGAGTTGATGCCTCATTTTACTCGTGGCCTACCCCCGCGAACGTGCAGGCAGGGCGCCGCCCGCCCGGGAGCAGAGAGTTTGTATATACGGTAAAGGGCTGCGAGCTCATCACGCACATTAAAGAGTTCAAGGGCGTGAAGACGCTTATCCGGGACTTCGGGAAGGCCGCCGATATTCTTGGCGATCGCATGGGGGGTTCCTCTTCCAGCTGCCGCCGAGCTTCCGCTACACCAAGTCCCGCTTAACTTCGATTGCAAGTCAGCTCGATCCCGCATGGCGCAGACGTGGTGGAGTTCCGGCACAAAGTGTCGGATTTCACAGCATGGCGGTCGCAGGCCCCTCCGTCGATCAATTGGACAGAGAAAGTACGATTGCCTACACGTTTCTCTTTCGGGCCAGGAACATCGAAAGCGTCATCATGTTGGATTCTGTGGAAGAGGAAGGGACAAATGCGACTGCGGCCGCGCGGTCAAGGGCGGCTGCACACGAGGGATTTCGACTATGCCAGACGCAACCACGCAGGCAGAACAAAAGGCAGAACACGCGGCCGGGCGGCAAAAGCAGGCAGGCGCAAGCCAGATCGAGCAGGTGGCTCAAGCCGTCCACGGCGCCGCCGACGAACTTCAACAGCAAATGCCCAAGGCCGCCGAATTTGCGCACGCGGCCGCTTCCCGCATCGAAGAGGGGGCGGGTGCGCTTCGCGAAAGCAGCCTACGGGACCTCAGCGGGACCTTTAACGACTTCGGACGGAAGGAACCGTTGGCAGTGTTTGGTGGCGCGGCGCTCGCCGGATTTGCGATCTCGCGGTTTCTGAAAAGTTCGGCGGACCCCTCACGGGGAGGAAATACGCCATGACCCCCACGCACTCACGTTCCGTCCCCGAAATCATCGGCGATCTATTCTCCCAGCTCACGGTCCTCTTGCGCAAGGAAGCGCAGCTCGCGCGCGCAGAGGTCTCGGAGAACATGGCCAGCATCGGCAGAGGCCTGGGCCTCATCGTCGGCGGCGCTGTGCTGCTGATACCTGCTCTCGTTATCCCGCTCCAGGCCGGCGTTGCGGCGCTCTCCGAGCGCTATGGCATGGCCTCCTACTGGTCAGCCCTGCTGGTGGGCGGGATCGCGCTGATACTCGGAATCATACTTCTTCTGGTCGGCATCAGCCGCCTTAGAATCGAAAACGTCGTGCCCCGCAAGACCGTCCACCAGCTCCAACGGGACGCCTCGGTGGCGAAGGAACAGGTGAGTCAGGATCATGAGCCACGCCGAGCAGCTTGACAAGAGGCCGAACAAACACGTGCGCAGATTGCCAGCACCCTGGATGAATTGCGCGCCTGCATGACGCCTGGGCATGTCCTAGATCAACTCGCAGACAGGGTGATCGACGGCGCCGGCGCGGCGTTCGCCCGCAACCTGAGAGACCAGGCCGTTCGCAATCCGATGCCGCTTGTCCTCATGGGAGCAAGCCTGGCATGGCTGATGCTGGGCGGCAGGTCGACCGATGGGCTCATGCGCCGCACGGAGGAGCGCCTTCGCGATGCCGTCAGCGATACTGCGGACAGCGTGCGTGATGCGGCCGGTAGGGCCGGCAAGTCGGCGGCTGAAAAAGGCACCGAATGGAGCGATAAGGCCTCTGCGGTCGGCAGCGACACTGCCGAGGGCCTGAGGTCGACTGCCGAGGACGCCAGGCGGGCGGCTTCACAGACAGGAGACCGGCTGCGCGATATGGCGGGCTCGATGACGGACGCCGCTCAACAGACCGCTTCCGAGACAGCCGAAGCAGTGCGGGACACGGCCGGGTCGGCGAAGGATTCCGTCCAACGTAGCGCTGCAGCCGGGTACGATGCAGTCGCGGACACAGCCCGGCGGACGGCATCTTCCATCACGGAATCAACCAAGGCCGCAGGGCAACGAACCCTGCAGACCGGCAGCACCTTCCTCGATTTCTGCCGTGAACAGCCGATGCTGCTGACCGGCCTGGGGATCGCCGTCGGAGCGCTGGTGGGCGCCTTGCTGCCGGCGACTGAAGCTGAAAATCGTCTCATGGGCGAGACCAGCGACCGCCTAAAGGACCGCGCCCAGGATCTGGCATCGGAGCAGGTCGAAGGCGCCAAGGAGATCGGCGAGCGCGCGCTCGATGCGGCGGCCGACGAGGCTTCTAAACAGGCAGAAGGCGCGGCCCAGGAAGCTAAGGCCGACGAGGCCACTCTGGTGCCGGGCTCAGAGACGTCCGAGCGTGAGACGCGAGGGCAGCCCTGGTCACCCGAAAATGCGCCACTCTGAGCGCAGCAGTCGCGGCAGGCCGCCTTTGTGGGCCGCCGATGGCTGAAATCTTATTGGTCCGCATCGCCAACGCGCGTGCACTGACGAGTTTGACCGACGTCTTGTGCGCCAAGCTGCCACCCATGCGCTAACGCTCGCGGGATCGCGGGGCGCTGCAGCGAGCGGTGTAATCACGCGCATGAAGGACTATCCGGCCAAAATCACGCTCGGCAAATGCGAGAAACAGGCGCAACTCGCATCATTGTTCTCTGCAAAGATTATCGGGGCTCCCACAATGTCCGGCTAGACGCAGCGATAGCACGACGGGATGCATCGTCCGATCTCGAGCCGCGGTTTAATTGCACGGCCTTGAAAGGCAGGGCTCGATCATTCGATCGGTTGACGTGCCACCCGAAATGGGCCCCAATGAGCCGGTAGACTGGGTTGGTGCACGTCGCCCGGCAATTACGCCGTAGTCAGTGCCCAAAGAACAACCACAGCAGGATGATCACAGGAATTGGCACGCCCAAAAGCCAAAGCAAAACGCCTCGTCCCATCTCGCTTCCCTCCCTTATTTAGTCACGCCAATGGCAACTCCGGAAGACGCGGCCATGTTCCTAGCCCACCGATCGCGACGTCCTTGCCGCCGCGCGACGCTATTGGACGGATAGCGGTAGTCATCCCAGGCCATGTTCTGGGGTGATTTGATGGGCTTCCTTACCGAGGGGGACTCGAAACCCCTGCGCATTCATCAGAGCCCTTCCGTATCGTCGGTCCCGGACAGGAACACTTTCAGGTACTGACGGCTTTCGATGCCGGCCACCACGCGCCTTTTTCCCGGGCCGCGTCCGATCGGTTCAACGTGGAAATCGCGACGAATTCCTCGCCAATGCCCCAGCGCGGGCGCAACTCGCACGGTTCAATACGATAAGGCAACTTTCGAGGACGAGAGCGAGAAGCTCGCAACGGCGTCAATGAAGCTCACGGAGGCAGCACTGCTGTCGGTGCCTTCCTCTTCTTCTCCCTGTTGTGCTCAAGCGGCCGGCTTACCGTTCGGTCAAGTCGATAGGGCGGGTGAGCAGGCAGCCTCTGCCGCTACGCCGCCCGGGACAAAGTTCGCCGTTTCCGCTTCAGATGACGGGTTATCTCGGCCAGCGTCATGGCGTTCAGGACCCGGTCCGCCGGTACGCCGCCTTTGCGAGCCATCTCGACGCCCCAGTGCATGTGGTCGAGCTCGCGGATCGAGTGCGCGTCCGGATTGATGCTCATCATGCAGCCGAACTCCAGCGCCGCCTGGTGCCATCGCCAGTCCAGGTCGAGACGCCACGGATGGGCGTTGATCTCGACGGCGACATCGTGTTTGGCGCAGGCGCGCAGCACCTTTTCGACGTCGATTTCGTAACCTGGCCGGCGCTGAAGCTGGCGGCCGGTCATATGCCCGATGATGGTGGTGTAGGGATTGCCGATGGCGCGCAGCAGGCGTTCCGTCTGTGCCTTTCTGTCCAGCTTGAAGCGGCCATGGATGCTGGCGACGATGAAATCGAAGCTGTCGAGCACATCGTCCGGATAGTCCAGCGACCCGTCGGCCAGGATGTCGGATTCGATGCCCTTCAGGATCCGCAAATCCTTGCCGAACTTGCTGTTAAGCCGGTCAGCCTCCCGATGCTGCTTCTTGATCTGCTCCACTGAGAGGCCGCCGGCGTAGTGCGCCGACTTCGAGTGGTCAGCGACGCCGAAATATTCGAAACCTCGCTTCAGCGTGGCTTTCGCCATCGTCTCGAGGGTCTCGGTTCCGTCGGAGGCCTCCGTGTGGCAATGCAGGATCCCTCGCAAGTCCTGATCGGTTACCAGCTTCGGCAGTTCTCCGTTCAAAGCACGCTCGATTTCGCCGCGTCCCTCGCGCAGTTCGGGCTCGATGAAGGGCAGCCCCAGCGCCCGATAGATTGCTTCCTCGCTCTCAGCGACCACGCTGCGTTGCTTGTGCAGCCCGTTCCGTTCAAGGCGCATTCCTTTCTCTTCCGCAAGCTGGCGAAGCTGCTCCAAATGGGCGGGCGAGCCTGTGGCGTGCAGCAGGACAGCCCCAAAGTGCCTGCGGTCGGCGAGGCGAACCTGCAGCCCCGTGGTGTCGACGAATTCCGGCTCCATGCCGCTGCTCGGTGCCTCCGCAACAATGGCCAGATCTCCGATTAGCTCGCAGCCGCGCCGAAAGTCGCCCGCAATGGTCAACCTCTTAAGTTCGGGGCGGGCTTTGCGGAGGGAATCCTGCGCATGTTCGAGTAGGAGGGCCGCGCGATGCAGGTGCAGCCGACCGTGGCCGCTCTTGGCGATCGACAGGTTCTGCAAGATCTTGGTCTGCAATGCCGCACCGAGCCCTTTGGCTCGCTTGATCCGGTCCTCCTTTGCGGCCTGCTCCAGCTCGGCAAGCGAGGTGATGCCCACGTCCCTGTAGAGCCGCAGCACCTTTTCGGGTCGAAGGCCGGGCACGCTTAAAAGTTCCAGGACACCGGCGGGGATGTCCTGCCGGAGCTTCTCCAGGCTCGGGTGCGTGCCGGTGCGGTGTAGCTTGGTTACGATGTCGGCGATGGCTTGGCCGACCCCAGGGATCTCGGTCAGCCTGTCCTCCTCGATGAGACGATCGATAGGGACGGCGAGCGCAGCCAGGCTGTCGGCTGCCCGGGAATAGGCTTTCGCGCGGTAGGGGTTATCGCCGCGCAGCGCGCTCCGCTGCGCGTACTCGCGCAGCAGCCTTGCGATCTCTTTCGTACTGGCCTTGGGCACCGTGCCTCCGAACAGCGTAGCGCGATTTCAACGGCTCGCTGGGAAGCAGGGTTCCGGAATATGAGCGGGAACGGCTGCATCGCCGCTGTTGAGCCATGGGCATAGGTCCAAGAGTTCTCGCCATGCTCCGAAGCGAATGATCTGCTGGTGAACTGTCCGAAGTGCGGTGCGACCGTCGGCCCCCATAAGGACATGCTCGCACGGCCCGAGATCATTTTAGATGTTGCAAGTGCGGCAGCGAGGTGACCGGGCGGTTCCCCCGTTCCGAGCCTGCCGTCTCGCGCCGGTCAGTCTGGACCTTGCCTGAGCATCACCGGTGGGAAGTGGAGGACGAGCCATGAAACCGATCCTGGCCGCAGTAGCTTTGTCCGGCCGCGCCTCGTTTTCGCCGGGGCGATGGCTTTCGACAAAGATGTGCCGCCCTTGAACACCAGATGCTCGCCGAGATCCGAAGGAGCTCGACCTTGATGTCTCCGGACAGCAGCAGCGCGACGATTGCTGGCCACGGCACCGGCGAAGGGGAGGGGCCGCGGGACTTCGGCTTGACACTGCACAGCAATCTGTCGGCGGCGAAAGGATGGAGATCGGACATCATTCGGCCCGGTGCGCCTAGCCGAGACCCACGAAGCGGGAAGGTGTCCTGCCAAGGCACGGATTTGCGTGAGCAAAGCGGGTCGCGCTCCGTGTCGGAATTCAAGGGACGGCCTATCGGAGTCTCTTGCTGAGGGGCCGCAGCGTGCCGCTGCGGGCTTACGAACGCGCGCGCCAATCACGTTCGATGCGGCGGTGACGGAACAGTATGCGCAGGCATTCGCCAAAGGCGAGGTCGACGACCCCGCCGCAATGCCTGCGTTCGCAGCGCTCGTTGGCGCGCGCGGAGGACCGCCTCGCCAGCTTCCACTTCGAGCGCCGTCGGGGCTCGGGCGCTGAGTGGCTCGCAATTTCAACCTGCCGCAGGGCTACTTCATCGAGCCGCAGGCGCAGCTCGTGTACCAGAACATTGACCTCTCCGGCGCGCAGGATGCCGCCGCCCAGATCCGCTTTGCCGATGTCGATTCGCTGGCGGCACGGGTGGGCGCGCGGTTCGGCCGGACATGGTCGCTGGACGACGAATGGGTCGGCGGTTTTGCCCGCACCATCACCGCATCGCTGCGGCCGAACGTCTGGCACGAGTTCCGCGGCAACCCGATGACCCAGTTCTCCTCCGACACCGGCTTCATCCCGTTCCGCTCTAGCCTCGGCGGCAGCTGGGGCGAGCTCAACGCCGGTATCAACGGCCAGATCAACAGCTTCACCACGCTGTTCGCCAACGCCTCCTACCAGCAGCGCTTCGAAGGCAACACCTACGCCTACGACGGAAAGCTCGGTATTCGCGTAAATTGGTAAATCCCGGGTCTGTGTCGGATCATCTCTGTGACGCCAAAGGAAGTTGTGTCGACAGGCACGCGAGCGTCTGGGTCATATCGAACGTGGGGATGGCAGAAGGACCAGTTGCGTCTGGACCATAAGACGAGCCAAAGGGTTCGCTTACGCTAGCGCGTCGCTTCGCGGCAGACCGAACTATGGCGCGTTCAACTCAGCGAAGGCTGGGCGCCGAACGCGCCAACACTCCGGCGGCTGACAGCTTGCGCGCTCTGTCCGAGCGCAAGCGAGAAGCAGCCCCGCCGCGATCCAGCGCCGCCGATTTCCACACCAGATTGTCAGCTTCAGACCCAATGTCGGGAAGCTGACCTGGCGATGCGGTACGACGCGTCAGAAATTGCTGTTTTCCAGACGGCATGCTGCTTGCACAGTCGAGGTGCGGGCGGCGCGACATAGTGCGTGCACGCTCGCAACACGAATTTCACAACTGTCGCCCAGTCGCAAGAACCTGCAAGCTCGCCCTGTGTGTGCCCGTCCGAGGATAAGACAATGAAAAAATCCGTTCTGCGCGCCTGGTTGCTCTCGATCATATGTCTGACAGTCGTGCAGCTCCACGGGCAGTCTGCTGCGACGCCGGCGGACGATCCGTTTCTCTGGCTCGATGAGTCCGAGGGGCCGCGCGCATTGGCCTGGGCGCAGGCCGAGAACGAAAAGACGCTCGGCTCGCCGCACTCGGATCCTCGCTATGATCGCTTTTACCGGGACGCGCTAACCATCCTCCAGGCAAAACACCGGATTCCGTACGTTTCGCTTGGACGACAAGATCTCGAAAATTTCTGGCAGGACGAGAGCCATGTGCGCGGCATCTGGCGGCGCGCCAGCCTTGAGAGTTATCGCGGGGAGGATCCCCGGTGGGAGACCATCCTGGACATTGATGCCCTCGCTGCCGCCGAGAAAAAGAATTGGGTCTACGAGGGGCGCAGCTGCTTCGGGCGCCGCTGCCTCATCCAACTTTCCGATGGCGGCAAGGGCGCCGTGTCCATACGCAAATTCGATCGTGACGCCAAAAGCTTTGTTACAGGTGGATTCGAGCTGCCAGAGGGCAAGCAGCATGTCAGCTGGCTCGATCGTGACACTGTCCTTGTTGCTAGTGATCGGGGCGAGGGGATCACGACCGAGGCCGGCTACGCTTTCGAGTTGAAGGAGCTCAAGCGCGCTCAGCCGCTCGATCAGGCGCGCGAAGTCTTTCGTGGCCAGCGCACCGATTTCGGAATCGTGCCAATGGTGCTTGGTGAAGGTCGGATCCATGTGACCGGCGGCGTCGCCCGTCGGATCAACGGCTTCGAGCGCCAGTATGTGCTGTTCGGTGCGGCGGGGCCGGTCGAGCTCGATCTGCCGAACAAGGCGGCGATCGTCGGCATCGCGAGTGGCCGCCTGCTTGTGAAACTGGACGAAGACTGGATGCGGACCGGCGAGACCAGCTTCAAGACCGGCCCAGTGATCTCGTATGACTGGGCCGAATGGAAGCAGGATCCGCTGCGGGCTAAACCATCTGTCGTTTTCCAGCCCAATTGCCGGCAGGCGCTCCGCGGATGTTCCCCCCGACCCGCTAGGAGCCGCACCTCAAGCCGGCCGTCGAGTGATGCGACGGCGCACACCCATGAACACAGTCATCGGTACGTTGGTTTTTGCGTCGGTCAATCAGGGCGATGCGTCGATCAGACCGCTGTCCTCCACTGTGCTTGATGTGCCGCCAACAGGCGGACACCGAAAGATCGCTCGATCCGGCAAACGCACTGACGGGAGTTGCTGCACCGAGCTGCAACTTGTCCGAATTGTTTGCACAACGCCATGCCCTTTCAGCCGGCTTCGCAGCTCGGGTGAGAAGAGTTTTTGCCATCGTCAGAGATAAGGCCTTTGATTTTGCATTTCCATTGAGATTGCGAGAAACAACGCCGACTATTTGCCGCCGAAGGCGCGGCACGCCTGTGTCGCCTTCACATCAAGTGGAGATCGTAAAGTGCAGCAAACCATTGGGCTGATCGGAGGGATGAGCTGGGAAAGCACGGCCATCTATTACAAGGAAATCAACGAAATCGTCCGTCAGCGCCGCGGCGGTCTCGCCTCGGCAGACATCTTGCTTCGCTCTGTTGACTTTGGCGATATCGTCGCTCTTCAGGAGGCGGGAGAATGGAGGCAAGCCGCTGCTTATCTGGCGAGGATCGCCCGACAGTTGGTCGATGCAGGCGCCGGCTGCATCCTGATCTGCACCAATACGATGCATGTGATTGCCGACATCGTTGCTGCCGAGTTGAGTGTGCCGCTCATCCACATCGTCGATGTGACCGCTGCGGCCCTGCTCGCCGCTTTCGTCAAGCGACCACTCTTGCTTGGGACGCGCTATACGATGGAGCAGCCGTTCTATTGTGATCGCCTGCGGCAGCGGTTCGACCTTTCGCCGGTCATACCGGCGGAGCACGAGCGCAGCCGGATCCACGCTGTCATTTTCAATGAGCTGTGCCGCGGCACGGTTTCTGATCACTCGCGCCAGGAAGTTATCGACATCATTGCGCGAGGTCGCGACCGAGGCGCCGACGCGCTCATCCTTGGCTGCACGGAGATTGGTCTTCTCATCGGCCCCGAACATACACAATTGCCGGTATTCGATTCAGCGAGGCTGCATGCCAGGGCGGCAGCTGATTTCGCCGAGGGCAGCGGTCGGCTCATGCCGCCTCCTTAAGTGCGCAGCGAACATAGCTGAGCGAAAGCACAATCACTCAGTAAGAGATCCCGTCGAAGAGGAGCGAAACGTGTGTGTCCTTAATTCCGCCAGCCGCAATGCTCTGGATTGCGTCAATCATGAAGAAGCTCGCATCAAAAAAGGATAAGCGCTCTTCGTCGAAGACAAGTCGCTGCTGATGATCGCGCTGTCGCTCGACGCGACGATGGTACAGTTCCACGTCGCGCGCACCGCTCGAACGCGCCAAGTAGAAAGCGTGAAGTCTTAGCCACCGGCAATGGTTGGATCTTCAACGATAAAGGTCAGCCGACACTGTCCGACCGGTTCTCCCTCGCAGACTTGCTCGCATCCGGCCATATCTTGTCAGTTTGTCAGATTGGCTTCATTGCCTTGCCAAATCCTTTCCGCTCGCTAGCCAGCTGAAACAGCCACTATCTCTTATCTGTGTGCGACCATGGCATGAGGTTCGCTCCAGTTCGCTGAGAGGCTGCGGTGCTGTATTCGTGCCGCGAGGCACAGTGAAGGAAGGAAACAACTTGCCAAATCTGCGATCGGAAACGCTTTGTCTGGCCGGCAACATCACCAGCAGCATTCTCGACCATACCAAGGCAGGCGGCGGCACCGCGAAGAAGAGGGAACATCAAGGTGGTACATGCACGCCGTCGACGCGGCTGCGGAATACCCTTACGCCGATATCTTTGTCTAGACGCCGGCGAGGGCTCGGGAGGCCTTTTGGGTGCAGCCGATGCTTCGGCAGTGCGCGGGAGCCGCGCTTGCCGGTCAGTACAACGACCTCCAGCTGCCGCAACAATGAATTTACCGTATCCGGCAATCGAACGCTATGATTGTGCGTAGCCTGCACGATGTTGAAGCGACCGATCACTTCGTCGATTGGGGCAATGGTACGAGCCACCGCCTTCTGACGGAGAAGGACGGCATGGGTTTTAGCGTCTGCCACACTGTGGTCCGCGCTAACACCGTTTCGCTTCTGCAATACCGCAATCATCTCGAAGCCTGCTACTGCATCGCCGGAGAGGGCGAGGTCGAGGACATGGACGGCAATGTCTTCTCCATTCGTTCGGGCGACCTGTATGTGCTTGACAAGCATGACAAGCATCTTCTGCGCGGGGGGCGGGACAAGGACCTGATCCTCGTCAGCATCTTCAACCCGCCCCTTAACGGAGCCGAGCGCCACAAGCTCAACGACCCGGCAGGCTCGACATATTGAGCAAGGCGAAGATCGACTGCATGACGCAGCATCTGCAAACTTTGTTACATGACGGCAAGGCCGATGCGGGACAGCCGGTCGGCCGCATCGACAATCTGTCGACCGACCAACGCACGTATCTACTGGAGGAGTTGAATCGGACGGAGGCGCCGTATCCGTCGGAGCTGCGCATCCATGAGCTGTTCGAGGCGCAGGTGCAAAAGGCACCGGAGGCGGTGGCGGTGGTCCATGAGAAGGAGAGATTGAGCTATGACGAACTCAATGCGCGGGCCAACCGGCTGGCGCATCATCTGATCGAGCTCGGGGTCAAGCCAGACCAGCCGGTGGCGATCTGCCTGGAACGCAGCGTGGCGATGGTGGTTGGTGTCTTGGCGATCCTGAAGGCGGGCGGTGCCTATCTGCCGCTGGATCCAGCTTATCCACCGGCGCGACTGCGGCAGATTGTCGGCGATGCAGCACCGCAACTGCTGCTTTGCGATGCCGCCGGTCGAACCGCATTGGGCGGCGAGGCACTCGCCGATGTCAGCGTGGTCGATCTGGAAACTGGCACCCGGGCCTGGTGCGAGCGGCCGCCCTCGGACCCTGACCCGCGCACGCTTGGGCTCACATCCCGCCATCTTGCCTATGTGATCTACACCTCAGGATCCACGGGAATCCCCAAGGGCGTCGAAATGTCCCACGGATCGCTTGTGAATTCGCTGGCGGGGTTTGGCACGTCAAAACTGCGTACACTTCAGTTCGCGACGTTGAACTTCGATGTGTCCTGCCAGGAACTATTCATTTGTTGGAAGGACGGCGGAGTACTTGTACTCCTGCGGGAAGAGACCCGGAGGCGCTTTTCCGACTTGCTGGAGTTTGTAGAGCGGGAGGCGATCGAGCGGCTTTTCCTCCCATTCGTGGCATTGAATCATCTTGCAGAAGTCTGAAGCACGCAGCGCGTGCAGCTACCCTCTTTAAGAGAGCTTTATACAGCCGGCGAACGATTAGGCCACTGCACTGCTTAAGGTTTTCTTCGAGGCACACCCGAACGCGAGATTGATCAATCAATTTGGGTCCACGGAAATCAGCGTCATTTCCGAGCACCACCTTGCAGCTGATCCGTCATGTTGGCCCGAGATGCCTCACATTGGGCGCCCAATCGCCAACACGCGGGTGTACTTGCTGGATGGCCATGGCGCGCTTGTGCCGTTTGGTGCGGTAGGCGAGCTTTACATTGGCGGGGCGGGGGTTGCGCGGGGCTATTTGAACGCCCTGAACTGACAGCCGAGCGGTTCATCGCCAGTCCCTTTGTCGAGGGTGATCGGCTGTACCGGACCGGCGACCTCGGGCATTATCTGCCGGACGGCAATCTTGAGTTTTTGGGCCGCAACGACGACCAGGTGAAGATCCGCGGCTACCGCATCGAGCCGGGCGAGATCGTAGCAAAGCTTTGCGAGCACGCCTTCGTGCGCGAGGCGGTGGTGGTGGCGCGCCAGAGCCGCGCCGGCGACAAGCATCTGATCGCCTATGTGGTCGGCGCGCCGGAGGCCGGTGAGGGCGATGGAGGCGGGCTTGCGGGCGCCTTGCGCGCGCACTTGAGTAGCCGGCTGCCGGACTACATGGTGCCGGCTGTCGTTCGTGCCGATCGCGGCGCTGCCGCTGACGCCGAACGGCAAGCTCGACCGCAACGCGCTGCCGGCGCCGGCCGATGAAGCCTATGCGCTGGCGGCCTATGAGCCGCCGCAGGGCGCGGTCGAGACGGCGCTGGCGCGGATCTGGGCCGAGCTTCTCGGTGTCGAGCGCATCGGGCGCCACGACCACTTCTTCGAACTTGGCGGCCACTCGCTGCTGGCCGTGCAGATGCTCAGTCGAGCATTAGAATTTGGGCTGAGCTTTAGCGCCGCCGACCTCTTCCAAACCCCTGTTCTCAAGGAATTTGCATCAAAGATTCATGTGGAGCCACGGCCCAGTAGCCCGGAGTAATTGACCTGCCCCTGAATATTACCTCCAGATGGAGTTAGAGTCCGGCCTGAGCAAGGACGGACAGATGAAGCGAGCAAGGTTCACGAAAGAGCAGATTATCTCAGTGTTGAAGGAGCGTGAGGCTGGAGCGACGACAACAGACCTGGCTCACAAACACGGGGATCTCCGAGGCGACGATCTACAATTGGAAGGCCAAGTTCGGCGGCATGGAAGTGTCCGAAGCCAAGCGGCTCAAGTCGCTCGAGGAAGAGAACGCGAAGCTGAAAGAAGGTACTGGTCGAGCAGATGCTCGACGCGGCAGCACTGCGCGAGTTTTTGTCAAAAACGGTAGGGCCGGCTACCAAGCGCGCCGCTGTGGCGCACCTGAAGGCCGTGATGGGCCTGTCGGAGCGACGGGCCTGCACGATCGTCGACGCGGATCGGAGGATGGTCCGTTACCGATCTTGCCGCCCTCCGGATACGGATCTTCGTGCCCGGCTGCGCGACCTTGCTCACGAGCGCCGACGGTTCGGCTACCGTCGACTGTTCGTCCTGCTGCGGCGGGAGGGCGAGCCATCAGGGATCAACCGCATTTACCGGATCTATCGGGAAGAAGGGCTGACGGTCCGCAAGCGGCGGGCTCGCCGCAAGGCCATGGGGTGCCGGGCACCGATCCTGGTGGAAGCAAAGCCGAATGCGCGCTGGTCGCTGGACTTCGTCCACGACCAGTTCGCCAATGGACGACGCTTCCGCATCCTCAACATCGTCGACGATGTCACCAAGGAATGTCTGGGCGCCATTCCTGACACATCGATCTCGGGCCGGCGTGTGGCGCGGGAACTGACGACGATTGTCGCTCGCCGCGGCAAACCCAGCCTGATCGTCTCCGACAACGGCACCGAGCTCACCTGCAACGCCATGCTCGCCTGGTGCAAGGAAACCGGCATCGACTGGCACTTCATCGCACCGGGCAAACCGATGCAGAACGGCTTCGTCGAGAGCTTTAACGGCCGGATGCGCGACGAGCTCCTCAATGAGACGCTGTTCTTCGATCTCAACGACACCAGGACCGAACTCGCGGCATGGGTCGCCGACTACAATGGCGAGCGACCTCATTCCTCGCTGCAATACCTCACGCCCGCGGCCTACGCCGCCACTCTCACCGCAACGGACGCTCGGCTGCGCAACCCCGACCAGCTCCGCCGATCGTCCGTTGCTCCACCCGCGCCACTTGGCGTACAAACCACCGAGACTCTAACTGCCGCTGGATGAAAGTTCAGTGGCAGGTCATAATTTCCGTTCGATCAACCGGATCGCAGCCACCGCTGTTCTTTGTCCCCAAAGGTTTTGGAGATTGTTCCTATGTCCTCGGTTTGGTGGCGGAAATGGATGTAGATTGCCCCGTCTACGCTCTGCCGTGGCCGCCCTTCAATGACGTTTATTCACGAACTCTTGAGGCGATGGCCGCAGAGGCGATCCTTGCGATTAAAGAGATCCAGCCACGGGGCCCATACCGCTTTGCTGGATACTCATCAGGTGCAATCCTGGCTTATGCAATTGTCGAGCGATTGCTGAGCATCGACGAAGTTGTATCATTTATGGCGTTCATCGATGTTAGTTCGCCTGCAGATTCTTCAAACGCTTCACAGATCAGTTTGGCTCGAGAATTTATTCTGGAGAGTTGCGGAATCTTGCGCGATGAATACGGCGAGGTTTTCGAAGGATACAAGGAGCAATGTTCCATTTCTGAGTTGCTCGAAAAGGCGCAGCAAAAGGAGTGTTACCTCCAGATCACGATCTCCACAGCGATGTTTCGGTGTATCAAAGGGCCGCGAGATTTCACCGGGCGCTACAATCGTGCCGAGTTCCGTCGCTCCCGATTGAGATACATCAGTTTATGGCAGTGAGCTTCTTGTCAGCCCTGGGTTACCACCTGACGAACAACTGCATCGCAAGGCACTCGCCAAACAAGGGTTGGGACTTATCATGCGGTATCGGCATTGCAACCACGCGACAATGGTGAGCAATCCAGAAAACCGGCAAGTTCTGGCTCGGGCCATTTCAAGGGCGCTCAGCGGGACTGTTAAATAGACAAGAACTTTCTCTCGAAAAAATTCTGAGTTCAAAGATCGGTCTCGAGCCCCAAATAACCCACAAGTCGGCAAGCGGCTCGGTGGGCCAGACTTCGGTCTCTCTGCAAAAGCTCCCGAGACTCTAACTCCCTCCGGATCATATTCAGGCGCAGGTCAGAAACGGTCCATATGTGGGCGGCCGCCGCCCCTCTGATCGACACTAAGATGTTCGAAAAGCTAGCGGGACCAAACAGTGGAGATTTTTACGATTGATCAACAGAACATCATGGTCGGCATCCGTCCGATAGAACGCTGCGACGAATGTACGCTTCCGAAGTCATGTCTATGGGACGCGCCGTTCCCAAAGTCCGCCGCGAAAGCGCTGCCGCAAGAGTAGCTGCCCGAACACTTCTTGAGCGATTGGGATTCCCACCAATGGCGATCTTGAAGACGCGCTCGGGTGTTCCGATCTGGCCAACCGGCGTGGTCGGATCTTTGGCGCACCACGATACAGTAGCAGCCGCCGCTATTGTAGGGACGAAAAGCATTGCAGCTCTCGGCGTCGACATTGAGCCTAATGAACCTCTGCCGGAAAACCTGATCGAATTGATTGCCACTCCTCATGAGCAGCGAATGTACGATCTACACACGCTCAAGCGGCGGGATCTCTTCGTTTTGAAAGAGGCGGTATATAAGGTGTGTTTTCCAATGGATGGCCAGTTTCTTGAGTTCCAGGACGTGGAAATTGATATCTTTGCGCGATCAGGACACGTGTCCAAGACAAATCGCACGTTTTCGTTCGAGTTATTTATTTCTAAGAATCTAATCGGGGTGGCGTATTCGCGGCCGAATGAAGTGGACAGCCCTCCAAGATCCAAGATCAGCAGTCACCCCCTAAAGCAATCGATACCCTAGCTCGTTCGCGCGTTCGTTGATCGGTCAGAGGGAAAACCGTGCGGCTGATGTTGTGCAAGGTAACGCAGGCGACTAGCCCTGGCTCCACTGTGTAGCCCTTCGCTCCGGCTTATCTTGGAAGTGTTGCTGGCCGTTGGGCAAAGTGCATCGCGCCCACGATGTTCGCATAACAAAAGTCGCCCGTCAGCACTTGAACCGCTGCTTTCTTTCCTTTAACGGGCGTGTTTTGCTCGCTCGTGCACTGCCGGATGAGCCGGCGACCTGGCGAGAAGCGCCTTGAAGCTCAAATCCGGAGCGTCGCTTTGAATTTGGTCAGAACTCTGTTGCGACGCGCATATAGATTCGCGCAGCCTCATCAGTCAAGCCCAAGCTCTGATTAAGTCACGGCAACAAATTGCCCGTGCAAGCACTGTCTTCTCGATAAATTTGCGGTTCACAACTTGCGGAAGGCAACGACAATTGCCTCTTCCGCAATCGAACGGACGGTCTTGTAACCCATCGGTGCATCGTGCACGAAGCCGCCTTTACGCTGCTTGGTGAGGTCTTCTGAGTGGGACCGTGGGCGAGCTTTCGACCGCTGTATCGCCGCTCTTGGCGTGCGTTGCCGTGCGCTGTCATAGAGTTTGGCCCACAGGTCCTCTCGCATGACGGATTAGAACCGACTGAATCTCCACGATCTGGGATCAGGCGTCGTCCGCCCTGTTCTCCCTCTCTTCGAGGCATCTGAGAGCGCGTTGGTATTCGAACTCGCACCACGCAAGCTCGAATGGTTCCATCAGTATCTCCATCCACGTCTCGGCGAAGGCCGCCATTCCCATAAAAAATAGAATTCGCGACCTCCTGATTAGCTATCAGTTGACGACGCCCGCGAAGACGAATGAGATCTCGCTGTGGCCAGTCGCACATGCAGCTAAGAGGATCGTGATCAGCGGCTCAATTGGACGTTGGTAAAGATTGGGCACCTCAAGGGGGGTGCGAAACGATACGAAAGTTTATGGCGATCGTTCGCCTGGCTCGCACATCAGGGGCGAGGACACACCCGGGTATGATACCCTCCCGCCGCCATCCCTCGCTGGCGTAAAGACGCTCGGCAGCAGAACCTGTGGTAGTGCTGAGCGTCAACAACGTCTTCCCTCCTTTCGTGCTAACTCGCTGACAGCCGCGAGCAGCCGGCGACCGATGCTGCGACGGCGTGCACTTCCTTCAACCAGGATTTTGACGACTCGAGCGCGATGCAATTGACGCGGCAGGTACCATGTGGGTTGTGCCAACAATCCGACCTGCACCATCTTCCGCAGCTACGCATCCATTGCAAACGACCGCGTCCGCGATGCTACGCCAATACGCCAGCGCACGTCGTCGAGTTAGCGGTGGCAGAAAGCTGAGCGACTGGCCGTGGCGACGCAGTCAATGAGGATGTCGGCGAGACGCTCCAAACGCTTATCCACTTCGTCGGCGCCGATGCGCCGTACCTGAATATCGCCCGTCATCTGATTTCGGACAGAGCGAGCCGATCGTCCCAGCTAGGTCGGACGGTAGGTTCCAACGCCACCGCAACAGCGAGTTTCCATCAGAGCGACATGCTCTTAAGTGCAATAGGTGGTCACGTGCCGTGTCGCCCAACCCGACCGTAGCCGTGCAAATGACTACAGAAGACTACTCGGTCAAGGCCGCAATGCTCAGCTGCCCGCTCGAAGAAGCGCCTGGACCGGAAGGCGCGCTCCGCATCACGAACCAAATTTAGCGCAGAGCTCCGCAGCACGAAACAAATTTAACGCGGAGATGAGATTTTTGTCGCGCGGGAACAGCCTCCGAGCGGACCTGATCCGCGAGTCGTGGTCCAGTCCAGATATCGTCTGGCCCTCTAGAATAAGCGCCTCGGAGAATCTGCGAAGGGCAGGGCGATGCTGGTCAAGGGCGGTCTCGCTGCGCCTATTGGCACGAGTCACCATTTCAATGAAACTTTCGTCGTCCTCTGAGGGGGCCTTGGGCGGAATCGCGCTGCGAGCAGCCGGCTCGCAGCAAACGCGAAGATTGCTCAACGGCGCCTTCATCGTTCGGTTATTAGAATTCGTTGACGTGAGCGATAGGATTGCTGATTGCGCGGATCAAACGCTTGACGTCGAAAGCGGAGAACATGCCCGCGATCGGCGACGTTCGGTAGATACTGCTTTTAATCATTCCGAGCCGCAGCATTATTAGTCGCGTCATCAATTCGGCGCCGGTCTTCAGACTGATGAGGACAGGTACCGGTGCTGGCTGGGAGCGCCGTCGCCAAGAACGGCTCAAACGCCTTTTGTCTCGCCGAACCCTCATGCTGCTGTTCCGAGGTGGCATGCTGCACCTGCGACCAAAATGTTACATTTGATGGGTCACAATTGTGCGGGTCCACGTTGCCTCACATCCAAGATCACCTAAGCAGACATCCTACCAGAGCAAGCTTTCGAAAAGCTGACGAAGCCGCAGCGTAGCTGCTGGCGCTCGGACGGAACGACATTGGCTCCGATCTATTCCGTCACGCCTACGTCATCGGCCTCCCGTCGGGGATGCTGTCGAGCCGAGCGCGCCGAAGTGACTTTGGATCATCGACATTTGGAGGTGAGCCGCACGAGGTCCTATCGGATGGTCAGCAGTCGCCAGCCTTCCGGCCCGGTAGCCTGTGGGGCGGGGCGCCTTAGCTTATCCTGTTCGCAGACCTACGGCGAGGCGCTGTGTGCCGCGAAGCCGATGCCAGACGATCGCGTAGTCGGACTCGATATCCGCAGAAAAATCTCTCTCCTTTATAAAGGCATCAGCAGATGAGTACGCCGCCGTCGAAGCAAGTTATTGGCATTGAGCTGATCGGCCGCACGGCTCGGCCGATCGCAAGGATGATGATACGATAAAGACGCTGCCGGATCGTCCTGACCGAGCTTACGGAGGAGCGCACGCTGGCGCTGCGCGACAAGCTGGCGACCACGCCTTCCATCGCCCTCCAATCGGCGCTGCACAAGTTCTGCCTCGACGTGTTCTCCTCGCATTCCTTCTACGGGACGGCGATGGAGGTCTTGTGCGGCGCCAGCTCACCGAGAGACCCAAGACTGTCTTGGCGACCACATCTGATACCGCTGGGCGTGTTATTCGCACCGACGAACATGGTCTGTTCGTCGAAATGCAGGCGAGCAATGACCTTGAAATCTGGCATCGCTTATCGCCGCACCTAATAATGATGCGCCGCGGCACTCCCGGACGTGATTTGAGGACTGGCGAAGTGAGACGCTAGGTGAGCACTACGGCGACATTACTCCCTCGCGCAAAGCGAGTTGGTAAAGATCGTGACAGCGAAGCCGTTTTACCGGCCTTAGCGGGTCGCTCGCCCGGCCCATGCGAGGTAATTGATTTCTCGCTGTCATTGCCGCGCAATCCTACCTGGGAAACAGTCCCGGCATCCAACGCGACGCGAGCCGCGCCGGGAAGGCGAGATGTAGCGGCGCCCGCGGACTTTCGGAGGTTAGAATTTCCGCTTCAAGGAGGGCCGATGTAACCCTGCGGGCGCTGCGCTCGCTTGTTTGCAGTAAAGCAGCGGCATCGCCGCGCGGAAGTTCACCACGGAAGAGGATCGCTTCCAAAATGGCTCCTGATTTTTGGGGCAGGCGGTCGGCCCGTGTTTCTTCTTCGGCCCAGATCAGGATGCGGTTGCGGAGATGATCGGATTGCACGAGCCCTTGCATGAAGGTGACCGGATCGATGCAGGTCTGCAGAAAGAAGATCGCGAATTCCGCCAATGCTTCTTCACTTAGCGTGCCGCGACCGTCCAGATCGTTGCGGCGCTGCATGTCACAGGCAGTAAGATGTTGCTTGTAGGTCGCCTCGTTGCGGGCAAGGCCGCGCGCGATGGACCAAAAGCCCTCGGTGTCGAGCGTTTCCCGCTGCATGGCATAGGACATGAGCCGCGCAACGCGGCCATTTCCATCCAGGAACGGGTGAATCCAAAGCAGGCGGTGGTGGGCGCAGGCCGAGGCGACGATTGCGTCGACTCCTCGAAGCGGGTGAGGAAG
Organism: Bradyrhizobium sp. USDA 4538; assembly: GCF_024171045.1. Classification (NCBI taxonomy): domain Bacteria; kingdom Pseudomonadati; phylum Pseudomonadota; class Alphaproteobacteria; order Hyphomicrobiales; family Nitrobacteraceae; genus Bradyrhizobium; species Bradyrhizobium sp. USDA 4538. The sequence continues at coordinate 1,476,843 of NZ_JALJZE010000001.1, read as the reverse complement.
CGCGGCAGGGCGCCCGGGCTGACCGGCACATGGCGGCCCACCGCAACGTCGCGGTCGCGCAGCTTGCCAGCGACGACCTCGACACGTTCCTTGGTGTCCGGATTCTCGACCCAAAGCAGGTCTGTCGGGAGCAACTCGCAGAAGCGGCGATGGACTTCGATGATGCCGTCCTGCATCGTCGCGCGACCATTGAGGCCTCCCTCATCGATCCACTCCTGGACGGCGATATGGGCGATGGCTTCCTCTTGCAGGTCGCGTTTCTTGGGGTCGGCGCTGTAGTCGTGCTTGAGTGCGCGTTCTATATCGATCGGGTGAGTGTCGTGCCCCTCGATCAGGTTGCTATAGTAGCAATTCATCGAACGTACGAGCCTAGCCAGGGAGATCAGAACACCCCTGGGCAGGCTGTGCCTGAAAGCGGCCGACTTTGCCGCCAGTTCGACCGAGAGGTCGGCGAGCTGGGTTCGGCGTCCCGAGCTTTCGGAGACAAGCATCGGTTCCATCAGGCCGGTGCTTTCACCTCTGTCTGGGACCGCTGATTTGGCCGGTTCTTTGTCCGGTTTGTGAGTGCTCATTTTTGTAGCAATACCAGCAATTTAATGTCAACTACAGCTCTATCTTTGCCCTATTCATGGCCGGATAGATGTCCGCTAGGAGAATTCGAGAATTCGCATTCTCCGCAAATAATGCGACGAATAGCATCGCAATCGGTAGCAATGGAGTCTTCCGCCAGCAGTTGCTCTCCAACGCTGCGGCTTCGGCGATTCAGCGCTCTGCTGCCGTCGCCTTCATGAAGATGCGGCATCGGCAATCGGCAGGAGGCGCTCGGCGCGTCACCATTGCACGTGGCATAAATTCGGTAGTCGTCCGTCAAGCGGGGTCGAGGGCGACTGGGGTTGCGAAGGCGGGCCAAAGAGCGATCAGGATGAAGCGCAAGAGCTTCCTGAGCCAGGCGAGGATGCGGCGGAAGTTGTGGCCCATGGCTGAGAGGACGACGTTGGCGGCGTCTCCTGGGCGGCCCTTGAGGTAGCAGCGGCCGAGGTGACCTTCGGCCTTCAGGTGTCCGATGATGGGCTCGATGGCGGAGCGGCGGCGCAGCTCGCGCTTGATGACACCGAAGACGCCGCGCTTCTGGCCGGAGATGAAGACGCGACGGGGATCTTGCGCGTCGTGGCCGCGGTATCCCTTGTCGACATAGGCGCGCTCGATCGCACAGCCGGTGAGTGTCTCGGTGCGGTCGATGGCGTCCCGCAAGGTGTGACCGTCGTAGGGGTTATCGGGCAGCGCCTTGGCGTGCAGCACGAACAGGCCCCCAGGAGCACGGCGGTTGTTGGTGACGATGGAGGCCTTCACCCCGAACTCGTAAGGAGCGCTGGCCTTACCCTTGCCGATGCACTCCACCTCCGGAGCATGCAGGGGTGTCCGGGGAATGATTCACTGTGTCGCGGTGCATGCTCGGCAGGACCGAGGCAAATCGGTCTTTTCTGGTTGTCGAGACACAGAGGGCCGAGCATGCGATATCGCGGTAGCATTTTTGGAAGGCTGCTTGAACCGATCAATCGACGGCAGTTTCAGACGGTTGTGGATCGTCTGGACGGGGATGCCTACGACAAGTCGTTCAGGAGCTGGGATCATCTGGTGGCGCTGATCTATGCCCAGCTTAGCGGCAACAGCAGTCTGCGCGGGGTGGTGACTGGCTTCAACGCCAATTCGCAGCATCACTATCACTTGGGAACCGGCAAGCTGTCGCGCTCGACGTTGTCCGATGCCAATGCCCGCCGTCCGATCGGCATTTTCGCGCAAACCTTTGCGGCGCTGTCGGCGATGGCGCGTCGCCAGCTGCGGAGTGAAGGCATGGAGATGGTGCGTCTGATCGACGCCAGTCCGATCCCGCTCGGCAAGGTCTGCAGTTGGGCGACGTGGAACGGCCGCATCCGCGGCATGAAGCTGCATGTCGTCTACGACCCAAGGAGCGATGTCCCGACCTGCGTCGAGATGACGGCCGCGAACGTCAATGACATCGAGATCGGCCGACAGACCCCAATCCAGCCCGCCACCACCTATGTGTTTGACAAGGGCTATTGCCGTTTCGACTGGTGGCAGAAGATCAATGATAGCAAGGCTTTGTTCGTTACCCGGGCGAAGACGAGCATCCGTCTTCGCTCGCTCAGGCATCGCGCCATCCGCAAGCGTAACGGGGATGGCTTCGAAATCCTTGCCGATGACGAGGTGAAGCTCACCAGCAAGGGCGCAATCCTGCAATCGCAAAACAGTCCGCAACGACAAATGCGATTCTAGCTCAATTGCTTAGCCGATCTTCACGGACGACTCCATAGCGAGCCTCCACTGGACAAATGGTTCGCTACCCAGACGTCGAATTATGTTGCGTGAACAATGCCCACAGTGTTCACGCTCCCCGCAATTATCGCTCCTTGCACAACATAAATCTGGCCGCAACATAACGCGAATTGGACGAAGCCGCTCCGCGGCAGAACACTCGGCAAGAGTGGCCCATCGTCGGATGAAGGAATGCGGCTGAAGCAAGTGTAACTGCTTTGGCGTGCCATGGTGAGACGTAATTTGCAGCGTTCATAGGCTTGGCTTCGAGCAAGATGGCGTTGCTGCCCTCGGACAGTTTTCGTTTTTTTGCCAAGGAGCCTTCAATGACCCCGCTTCGGTTACGCATGATAAACGACATGCAGATCCGCAACTTGTCACCGTATACGCAGGATTCCTATCTGCTGCAGTTTTCGCAGTTCGCCCGCCATTTTGCGAAGTCGCCGGCTTTGCTTGGGCCGGAAGATGTCCGCGCCTACCAAGTCTATCTGACGAACGAGAAGAAGTTGGCGCCGAGTCGATCCACGTGACCGTCTCAGCGCTCCGTTTCTTGTACCGTATCACGCTCGGCTTCGAATGGGATTTCGACCTTATCATTCCGTGTCCAAAGGCGCCCAAGACGCTCGCCGTCATCCTCAGCCCCGAAGAGGTACTGCACTTCCTCGGCTGCGTGGAGAGCCTCAAGCATCAAGTGATCTTGACAACATGCTACGCCGCCGGTCTGCGCATTTCCGAAGCGGTACGCCTAAAGCCGGGGGCCATCGACCGACGGCGGATGGTGCTACGCGTCGATCAAGGCAAGGGGAAGAAGGACCGTTACGTCATGCTCTCGGCACGGTTGCTGGAGACACTGACCGACTATTGGCGCGCCGTCCGGCCGAGCACGTGGATGTTTCCCGGCGGTATCCCCAACGAGCCGATATCGACCAACGCGGTGCAGGACGCCTGCAGCAAGGCGCATCGGTTAGCGGGCCTTGCCAAGCCCGTGACACCGCATTCGCTGCGGCATGCCTTCGCCGTTCATCTACTCGAGGCCGGCACCGATCTTCGCACCATCCAGCTCTTGCTTGGCCATCGCAGCCTGTCCACAACCGCGCAATAGCTCCGGATAGCCACGAACAAAGTCTGCGCGGCGACCAGCCCGCTGGAGCTGCTGCCGCGCCCAATCCCTAAGGCACCACCACCGCCGCCTGAACCCTGTTGTCGTTCTTCCGACGTCAAACCTCCGGCGCTTCGCATTTTCGGCTACTTCGCTTCCCAGATCTCGCTTCCACCCAGTACTTTCGTGATAATGTCCGCTTTGGACTTGTCTCCAGTCCAGATCACGACGTTCACAAACAACGGCGCAGTGATTCAACACCCATAGCTGCAGCAGCGTGCCCGCGGCTTCGTCCAACACGTTTTTAGATTACCGGTGCCCCTCGCGAGTGCCCATGTTGGGTGCTGCGCGCCGCCAATCTAAAAACGCTCTCTAATATGTAATCGTGAACATATTTCGCGGTTCTGCGATTTATTCCGGGAGTTCGAGCGGCGTCTGTCTCCGACGATGCGACAGGACCATCCGGCCGGTGACAAGGTCTTTGTTGTTACTCCGGCAAGGAAATCATGATCGTCGATCGCGAAACCGGGGTTGTGCGCGACGCGGAAATCTTCGTCGCCGTGCTTGGCGCCTCAAATTATACTTACGCCGAGGCGACCTGGACGCAGACACTTCCGGACTGGATCGAGGCCCATGTCCGCATGTTCCGGTTCTTTGGCGGGGTGCCACGCCTAATCGTTCCCGACAATTTGAAGTCCGGCGTGCACAGGGCTTCGTTCTACGATCCTGAAATCAATCGCAGCTACGGGATGATGGCGAAACCCCGGGATAAGGCAAAAGTGGAAGCCGGGGTGCGTTTTGCCCAGACCTACATCCTGGGGCGGCTTCGCCGACAGACCTTCTTCTCGCTGGCCGAGGCGAACGCGGCCATCGCCGCCGCGCTGGACAGTCTGTCAGCTTTTCGAAAGCTAAGTATCTTAGGTGCTAGAGCATGCCACCGTGACTGAGTCTACTCAGTTTCGTAAGGAGGGTAAGATGGATCCTTTTGAGAGAAGACAAATTCAGCCCGGCGGCGGAGGCTTCTTCCGTTCTACATCTTCCAGACAAGAGGCCGAGCAAAGCGGACCGGAGGCGCAGTGGGACGCATTCCTGACAGGCTACGCAGCAAACTCCGGGGGCTCAGCCCATGCAGAGGACGTTGACCACGAGGTGCTTGAGAATTGGGCTACCGAATCGGAGACGGGCCCGCTTGAGAATCGGGAAGAAGCTGTAAGACGACTGAACGCTCGGGGTGAGGCCGCCAGACTGAATCTCGGAGCGTTGAGGCTTACTAGCCTACCTCCACTTCCGAACGCCATCGTCGTCCTGGATGTAGGCTTCAATCGGCTTACAAGTCTGCCGGATAGCCTCCCTCCTTCGCTCCAGCGTCTTGACCTTAGGGGCAATGAGCTGACCAGCCTGCCCGCGCTTCCGACCGAGCTCAGAGGTCTTGACGCGAGCTCCAACCGGCTGAGGAACTTGCCTGAGGTCCTACCTGCTGCGCTGCAGTTTCTCGACCTCAACTACAATCAATTGGTAGACCTGCCCGAGGTCCTCCCTGCTTCGCTCCGGCTTCTCTACGCCCGCAACAATCAGTTGACGAATCTGCCGGAGGTTCTTCCTGCCAGGCTCCGGTATCTCGACGTCGGCGAAAACGAACTAACGCGTTTGCCGGAGGCCCTCCCTGCTTCACTGGAGCTTCTCGACGCCAGCCAAAACCAGTTGACGAGCCTGCCCGAGGACCTGCTGACGCGGCTAGGCGCCAGTAGCAGGATATATGCGACTCAAAATCCGCTGCCCGAACAGGTGCTGACGAACCTGGATACAGTCCTAAGCGCCGAAGGCTATGTCGGTCCGACCGTCTACCTTCCACGCAATGACGTTAGTGAATGGTCCGGGACAGACGATGAAGAGGCCGATGCTCTCATTGAAACGGTCGCAGACTGGCTCCGGGGCAATCCACAGGACGGCGATCAAGAGGTCCTGGCGGTTTGGCAGAGCGTTGCTGAAGAGCCGGGCGCCCGGGAATACGCGCTCTTCCTTGGCAAACTGTTCGACTCCGTGAACGCTGAGAATGAAGAATTCCGGCAGTCGGTGGCCAATGATCTGCGGGGGGCAGCGAAAAACCCGCAATTGGTTACGCGCTACTTCCAACTGGCCCTGGACGCCAACCAGAGCTGCGAGGATCGCAGAACTTTGACCTGGAACGGCATGCAGACCGCACGCCTCATCGCAGACGTCGAGAACGGCGCCTATAACGACAAGGCTCGACTTCCCGATCTCGTCGATCTGGGCCGGGTCATGTTCCGCCTGGACGCGCTGGAGAGAATTGCGCGCGAGAAGGTTCAGTCGCTAGGCTCGGGCAACAACGTCGAAGGCATCGACGCCATTGAGGTCTTTCTTGCTTATCAAAACAAGCTACGCGAACGGCTGGGACTGCAGCACGTCGCGCCGGACATGCGCTTCTTTGAAGTCTCCGGCGTCACCGACGCTGACGTTGATTTCGCAGAGACATCCGTCCGGAACAGGGAGGCGGCGGAATTCGCCGATTATTTGGCGGTGGACTGGCAACCTTGGGACGACGTGGTGCGTCGCATCGCACCCGAAGACCACGCCATGGCGCAGGACCAGCTCATTGCTGCAATGGGGAACGAGTTCGACAGCCGACTTGAGCAACAGCTGGCCGACAGAGGCCTGACAGAGGCTGAAGCTGGCCTCGTCGAGGATGCCAAGCGGGAATTGGGTGCCGCAGTTCGTAAACAAATCGCCCGTGAGATCAAGGGCGCTCTAAGAGACAAGGTGCTCAATGATCGCGGCCTCACCCTCTGATGCCACCTTTGCTGCAGTAGGCGTACTGCAGTTTGCCTCTGCGTGCGGCCGGCGCCGAGAGAATTTGCGTGCGCAGCAAGTGCAACGGATCACCAATCTAGAAGCCGGCGCTGCTCGGCTCATGCGGGAGCTCCCTAAGGCGACGATGGAAGTCGACCAACTGGACCAGCATCCGAAGCGCGAAAGGCGGCGAGATCACTGTCGAAGTTCGCGGAAAGAGCCATTTGACTTGCGTCATCCTGCAGCACGCTGTGCCCGAGCGATTCAGCCGGAGTGAGTTTCTGGCTGACGGACCGCAGCGCTTGTCTTGCCTTGGCGCGGCCCCGGCAAGCGCCGCGGACCCCCGCACCTGCTCCACCGTTTGCAAGCACTAGCTGCAAACCGGACGCATGCTTGAGTTCCACCATCTGCTTGCCGATGTAAGGCTCACGCGAAAGACCGTACCTTAGATAAACCTCCCGAACAACGACCTGCGTCGTCCAACCGAGACGGTTGGCTGCCGCAACTCCGCTGGACACGATGGTTTCGCCGCTCCGAACCTGCTCAACCGCAGCTCTAACTCTCACGTCGCGCGCAGGAGTTTTCTTCGCTCGGTAAGACGCTACAGCTCGACGGCAGCCCGCTTTCCAAGATGCAAAAGACCCCCTCAGCAATCGCACGCCTTCCCGCAATTTCTTGGTGATTTCCAGGATTCGGGTGCTCAGAAGGACCATGGCACATACTCCATTCTCAAACACAGAACAACTTCTGACACCTAGCGCCAAGCATTCAGCTGCGATCTCCAAAGGCATCACGTGCTCGGCTGCCAGTGCCTTCTTCAGGGCGGCAACATTGCGAGGTGGTGAATCACAGATTTGAAGCGCTGGGCCTTCGCCAAAAAAAGCAATCTGCTCGATGTCGTACTCAATCCGCGCTTCTCAGTGACCAGCTCAGTTGTGGACACCGCGTGTCGATGCCTTCCCACATCTAGGCGAGCCAAAGAGCGGAATTGGTCGCCAGCTCATGTTCCGACGCCCCACAATTATCTCGCAGGAACATCGCGATTTAGCGCTGAACGTTGCCGATCAGAGGCGATTTGCAAATGCAAAGGACATGTTGTCGCAACATGCCCGCTTTCTGCTCGATGGCGAAAAGGCAAAAGTGATAGTCGCAAGCATAACCAAACAAGTAGCGCGCCTCGTGGTACGAGTTGTTCGCGCTGAAGCCGTTAGCGAAAAGGACGCCGAAATGATCAAGGCGCCTTCGTATACCCGCGCTTTCTGACTAAATAGTCTGACCGTTAATGAGCTCTCCTGAACGTGCAGCTGTCCATCACGTCGCTCTTCTCTCGTCATTCCATTGGAGGATCGCCATCGCTCCCTCTTCATCGTGAACGTAGCTTTCTCTTCTCTCCAGATGATTCCAATGGCAGCCAATCTTTGGCCACCCGGAAGAACACATTCAGCGACCATCTCGCGGCTTTCATCGTTTCGGCTGATCGATCCTTAACGTGCCGCCCCCATCGAAAGGAAGGGGCCGCGCACCGTTGAACAACTGATCCCAGACATCTGCACCGGCCGCTGATCGCAGCCGGCCTGCAATCTCATCGAATTTGCTGCGGTGTTGCAACCGATGCTGCCGTTGCTGGAAGCGGTCGTGCAGAGCGGCAAGCCCTTGCTTATGATCGCCGAAGACGTGGAAGGTGAGGCGCTTGCCACGCTTGTCGTGAACAGGCTGCGGGCCGGATTGAAGGTCGCGGCTGTCAAGGCATCAGGGTTGCCGCGCGGACAAGAATCTCCATTATTCACTACGCGCGGCAGTCGACCCTGGCACTATGTGCGGGTCATCTCCTGGTTTCAGCATGTCCGCCGAGCCGCCGGACTCAGTTGCCCTGTCGGCGAGCCTCGACCTCCACGGCTGCACGATATTCGCCACACAGCCGCGGTGCACCGGGTGATCGCATGGTATCGCTCCGGCCAGGAGGTGCAGCGACTACTTCCGCAACTCGCAACCTACCTTGGCCACATCGATAGCCGTTCAACCCAGCGCTATTTGCAGATGACGCCGGATCTCCTCCAGGCGGCCAGCGAGCGCTTTGCTCTGTACGCGATGGAGGCCGACCATGAAGGATAAGAGCCTGCTTGGTCCGTGGATCCGGCGGTTCTTGCTGGAACATCTGGTCGCCGAGCGCAATCTTTCCCACAACACCGAAGCCAGCTACCGCGACACGCTGACATTGTTGCTGCCGTTTGCCAGCAAGCAGGGAGGCTGCGCCATCGATCGCATGACGTGGAAGAGTTGACGCCGGAAGTCGTCCGCAAGTTCCTGGACCACCTGGAGCGCGATCGCCAGTGCAGCGAGGTTACCCGCAACCAACGGCTGGCGACCATCCATTCACTGGCGCGCTTTATCGGGACGCGTTCGCCGGTCCACTTGGCCTGGTGTTCCGAGATACGGGCAGTGCCGTTCAAGAAGACGGCCAAGACAGCGATCGGATACCTCGAAAAGGCCGAGATGGACGCGCTGCTAAACCAACTTGACCGACGCACGAGTCTTGGGGTGCGCGACCATGTTCTGCTGCTTTTCCTATACAACAGCGGTGCTCGCGCCGATGAGGCAGCAAAATTGACGGTCGGCAATCTCCAACTGGGGGCGTCCCCGTCAGTGCGGCTTCTCGGCAAGGGAAACAAGATCAGAATCTGTCCCTGTGGTCAACGACGGCAACCTCGTTGACTCGCCTTGTAGCCGACCGGAACAAAAGTGAAGGGGTCTTTCTCGGGCGGACGAACCAACCTTTGACGCGCTTCGGAATACACCGTCTCGTGACGCAATATGCCGCTATGGCGGGCGAAACGGTCCCGACGTTGGCGATGAAGCGCGTGAGCCCACATACGGTTCGGCACACAACGGCCGTGCAGGCTGCGCGCCGGCGTCGACATCAACACGATCCGTGCTTGGCTGGGCCACGTGTCATTAGACACCACGCACATCTATGTTGAAGTCGACCTGGAGATGAAAGCAGAGGCGTTAGACAGGGTCGATATCAGCAGCCTGAGGCCGCCGCCTCGACAACCCTCTCTCCCGTCGTTGATGGCCTTCTTGAAGGCCCTGTAGGCCGAAAGGTCACACTCTTACGTTGCGGAGCGAGCCGAGGAGAGTTGGCGAAATCCTTGGTTCGCTCAGCAGCGACAACATAAATCCGGCCGCAACATAACACGCATAGCTGAAGCTGTCGGAGTTTGCGTCGCAATACTCCTCCCACAACAGCATCAGCGTGACGTTCGGGCGCCGCAGCTCGCGATGCACAAGCGCCCAATCCCGATGCGGACGCTCGTCGTTGGGCCGATCGGAAGGCGGTGGAAATAGGCGGTTCTCGAGCCGGACGTCGTCATCCAGCTCCGGCGGCAAAGGCCAGGTCAGGCTGGCGCGGCGGGCTCGGTTCACGTACTTGCTGACCGTGCCCTTGGCCAGACCGAGGCTGCGGGCAACGGCGCGTTGCGACATGCCGACGCTAAAGTGCAGGCGTAGAACTTCGCGAATGTGGCGCATGGACAGTCTCTCTGTCGGCATCTCGATCCTCTGCGGTTTAGGCAAAAGACCGAGCTACCCCGGTTGCAGACTGTCAGCGGTGCGCACCTCCCCGTTGTCCCCGATCACGATCGCTGGAAATAGCGATCACGATCAGCTGGAAATGGTGATCACGATGCTCTGGAATTTTTAGGGTTGAGCTGGGTCGCGCTTGAGGATGCGCGACCCAGGCACGAGCGCGACGCAGCTCAAGCCGGGTTGAACGAAGCCGCGGGCCGGGAGCTCAAGCGGTTATGGGGATTGAGGGCGCCGCAGACGTGCGCGATCCGCGATCAGTTGGGGATGGGTAAATGCACAGATTGGTGCGCAGCCGAGTCGGCTCGGCCGGCTCGGTGTGCAATAAGAGCGGAATCGTGCTTGCAACGGCAATTGCAGCATGGCTGGGCGAGCACCGACCCGCTGTCGGCCAGAGCGTGGTAGCAGTGATATCGGCGAAAACTATCGTGCGCGATTGGGTTCATGAGGTGTCCGGCGTCAGATTACCCCGACGAGGTCCGGGAAGGATCTCGATAACGACCATGCGGCTTCCGCAACAGGGGCATGGCGGTCGTTCGGATGTGTCTGCGACTGCGCACGCAGGCTGCTGCTCGGGCGCCTGATCAGCAATCGAAGGTGGCGTTGCCGCAAGCAAGCGACGGATCAGCATGAGCTTGGCACGGCGATGCCCGTTAGCGAGAAATCCATAGTGGCGGATGCGCTGGAAACCATCGGGCAGGACGTGCAACAAGAACCGGCGTATGAACTCGTCGGCCGCGAGCGTCATCGACTTCATCCGTGCTCCGTCGCGATAGTCGCGCCAAGAGAAGGTGGCGCCGTCATTATCGACTGCGAGAAGCCGGTGATTGGAGATGGCAACGCGGTGCGTGTAGCGAGCCAAATAGGCTAGAACCTGCTTGGGGCCGGCGAAAGGTCGCTTGGCGTAGACCAGCCATTCGATGCGGCGCAGCGACGTAAGGACTGTATCGAACGCTGAATGATCGCTGAGGTGCTTCAGATTGCCGAAGAAACGCAGCTTGTCGGCACGATAAGCAGCCCTCAGCTTCTCCAGGAACAGCCGGTGGTAGAGACGCGACAGCACGCGCACCGGCAGAAAGAAGCCCGGTCGGCAGGCGATCCAGCGATCGCCGTGCGCCGACAGCCCGCCGCCCGGCACGATGCAGTGGACGTGCGGGTGATGGGTCAGCGTCTGGCCCCAGGTGTGCAGCACCATGATCGCACCGATCTCAGCGCCGAGGTACCGCTCGTCGGCCGCAATCGTCTTCAAAGTCTCAGCCGCTGCCTCGAACAGCATCGCGTAGACGGTCGCCTTGTTGTGATAGGCGATCGCCGCCACCGGCGCCGGCAGCGTGAACACCACATGGAAGTACTCGACCGGCAACAGGTCGGCAGCGCGGGCGCTGAGCCACTCGCGGGCTGCCGTACTCTGGCACTTCGGGCAATGACGGTCGCGGCAGCTATTGTAGGAGATCCGCTGGTGCCGGCAGTCGACACAGCACTCGACGTGACCACCGAGCGCGGCAGTCCGGCACGCTTCGATGGCGCCCATCACGCGCAGCTGGGATCGGCTGAGGTGCCCGGCGTGGGCGACGCGGAACGCGTCGCCGTGCTGGCGGAAGATGTCCGCCACCTCGAACGCCGGACGTGCGCCGGGCACCTACTCGGGCCGAGATCTCAATCGTGCGTCGAGATCGTCGAGCGGACTTCTGGCCCGTGCGATCAGATTGGTTGCGACTTGCGTGTAGCGCTCCGTCGATGACAATCGCGCATGGCCAAGAAGGACTTGGATGAGCCGGATATCAGTCCCGCGCTCGTAAAGGTGAGTAGCAAAGCTGTGCCGCAGAACATGTGCCGTCACCCGCTTATCGAGGCCGGCATGTTGCCGAGCTTTGCGGCAAGCCTCTTGCAGCGTGGCGACGCTCACCGGATCGTCCGGATTGCGCCCCGGAAACAGCCAATGGCGCGGTTTGGCCAGACACCAGTAGGATCGCAGGATGCTAAGCAGCCGCGGCGACAGCATCACGTAACGATCCTTGCCGCCCTTGCCGGCGGTGATCAGGATCAGCATGCGCTTGCTGTCGATCGCGCTGGGCTTCAGGCGGCTGACCTCGCCGACCCGTAGCCCGGCAGCGTAGGCCGTCACCAGCGCAACGCGGTCGCGCAGGGCCGGTACAGCCTCCAGGAAACGGGCGACTTCCTCCGCACTCAGCACCAGCGGTTGCTTGATCGGCTCGCGGGCCGAAATAATGTTCTCAATCGCCTCCTTGCGCCCGAGCGTCACCGCATAGAAAAAGCGCAACGCGCACGTCACTTGGTTGATGTGAGTCCACGACCGCTTCAACCCGATCAGGTGCAGTTGGTACGCGCGCACCTGCTCAAGGCCGAGCTTGTCAGGTGATCGGCCGAAGTGTCGGCTAAAGTTCGCAACCGCGTACACATAGGATTGCTGCGTCGACCGTGATAAGTTGCGCAGCGTCATATCCTCGATCATGCGGCGGCGCAGCGGGCTCGAACTCATCGTGGCCATGAGGCACTCCTGGATTAAGAGGAACGGACTTGCGGCCCAATCCTCTCAAACAGATGCCTCTCAGATAAATGGCCTCGCCCTCCCGCGGAGCGGGTTCGTTCAACACGCACTCATGGTAACGATTTGCCCGGCGTTCTGTGAAATCGGCGGCAATCTTATCGTCAATAAGAACAGCAACGGATTCGAAATTTTCCGAGAAGACCGCGAGCACGTCGGTTTCGCCCACTTCGCGCTGGATTTTGCAGAAACCGAAATTCGGCTTTTTCGCACCGGAAACCCTTGAGCCCGACTTTTCCACAAACCAGTCATCGAAGCCGTTACCGCTATAAAGTTCTTCGAGGATGAAGAGATCAAGGTCTCGTTCCTGCATCTGAATGAAGTCATGATATTCAGCAGCTCAGTGTTGAACGTTGCGCTCAAGAAGTACTTTTCGTTGCAGCACAATGCCCGCCATAGCTTGGGCGATATCAATGCCGTAGGGTTGAGTATGGTCCGCATGTTTGCGGGACGCTGCCGGCTTCTCTCTCACGCTGCGGTTAGGAAGAGCATTGCGTCCGTCAGGTTCCCGACAGCTATTTCTCCTAGCAAACCAGCGTAGGTTTCCAGTCGGCTGAAGTGGATCGCAATGGAACAACATCGGAGCAACCCCTGCTTGGGGAGCTTGGCGACGGCATGCTGGGCCCCATGACCCTGGTGCGCGGTTCAACCCGGCTGAACCCATAAATGCCCTCGATGTGCGGCTCAAGACCAGCATACGCCGGAGCCCCAACCTTCATCTTCGAAAGCGAGAGCGGATGGACTTCACCTCAACGAACCCGATGCGTCGACAATCGGACAACGTCGGCTCGCAAGACGCCTCTCTGGTCGACTCGGCGGCCTTTGAGCGCCAGCTGAGCGAGGTCACCAGATCGCCCGCTCGCAGGCCCATGCAGCTCCTCACCCATCAATCGGGTGGATCAGCATCTGATGCGCAATCCATCATGGACGTCAGCGGGCAACAATTCGCGACGGCATCGCAGGGAGTAAGCAGCGAGGCTGTGCCGGCTGCCTTGCCGCTGCAGCCGGCGCGCTCAAGCGGGGTTTTGATAGGGTGTGGCAAGCGGCCTGTTCATTCCGAAGATGTGCCCCTTATTCAGGAGGTTCGGGAGGCTCTCATCAAGGGCGGGGCCGCCGAACGGACCGCCAAGAGCAATGCGGGTCATCTTCTCAGCTTGGCTCGCTGGCTCTTCGAAAACAACAAGGGGCCGATTGCTGGTCGTCTTAATAACAGTACGCTGACCAACGATGTCAGCGAGTTCATCAGCAAGGGTGGTTCCAAGCGCGCGCCTAAGGCGCTGGATCATCTGCGGACGTCGCAGTCGGCGGGCGGGGCCGCGCCGATTGCGGGTGTCGCCGACCTCACTCTTTATCCGGAGGATGCGGCCCTTATTATAGAGTACAAAAATGACGCGGCGACGGACACCGCGAGGGTCTATGCGGGTGCTCTTCGCAGCTTCGGTCAATACCTGCGTGAAAGCTGCAAGGAGGGCATTGCTGCCCGACTTGGCGACCAGTCTCTCGATGGAGACGCTGAGGACTATAAGGCGACTGGTGGCAACCCGAAGATCGGCGCCGCGTTGGCTCATCTTCTAAGGTCGTCAACAGGCGTCCGAACAAGGGGGCATGGACGCCATATCGCTGCCGTCCCTGATCCCGAAGGCGCAATCTTCATCGAGCCTGGGCTCGTTGATGTCGCAGCTGCGCAGCGCAGCGCGTCGGAGGCTGCTGTTAACTGGCCAGAGATCCTCGCTGTGGAAGGTCATGAGCAGGATCTGCTTGCTGGCATGGTGGACGAGACCGACCCATCTTCGCCTATCGATCGACCTCCGCAAATTGGTGTAGCGACCTTGCAAGCGCAGCGTGCCGCACTGGCTCATCTCAAAGGGTCGGCGTGCGCCCGAGTGATCGAACTTAGGCATTACCTTAATCCCGTTCCTGCTCTCGAAGAGGCAGGTCTCATCGAGCCGAGCCACGCTGGGGACATCGCTGCGCAGCCTAGCGCATTGGAGGGATCTGCCAGCTGGTCAGAAGTCATTCGAGCGGGTAATCACGAGCAGGACCTGCCTGGTCGCATGATGGACGAAGCTGGCCCATCATCGCTTCCCGAGGCGCTTACGCAAATCGATGTATCGGCATCGGAGGCGCAACGGCCGACGCGGACGAGTGGACCCCCATACATCCCGCCTCCGCATGGCGACGACGGGGGAGCGATGCTCGATCCCTCGGCGCAGCCGCCAAGCCAATCAACTTGGGCGTTCGTCGGACGAAGCGGGGACCCCCTTTATTCGGAAGACGCGGCTCTCATCGAGACGGTGAGGCCGGCACTGATCAGGGCTGGCGCCGCCGATCGCACCGTGACGGATAACGTACGCTGTCTTCTCAGATGGGGCCGTTGGCTTGTTAAGCACGATAAGCCCGGGATTGCTGCGCGGATTCATGACAAGTCGCTCGACAAAGATGCCGAGGAGTTCAGGCAATGCGGGGAGCGGGCCGTGCTTACGGCGCTCAGGCATCTGCGTGCCTCCCAATCTGCTGTCGGAATTGTCCGCATTTCCAGCCGCGTCGACCTCAATCCTTACCCTCAAGACGCGGAGCTCATCAAAGCGTACAAGAAAGAAGCACGAACAGAGACCGCCAGGAGATATGCAACGGCTCTTATCGACTTCAGCCACTATCTGCGTGACAACAACAAGCCCGGCATTGCCGCGAGGCTCGGCCATGCAACGTTGGATGAAGATGCCAAACGTTACAAGGAGGCGGGCCTCGGTGGTCGCCAAAAAGCGAGTGCCGCACTTGCCCATCTGCTGGCGTCTCCGCCCGGCGTCCGAGCGATGGAAGTCCGACGCCATATTCCACCCATTTCTGACCTCCAAGAGTCATTTCTCGCGCAGCCGAGCCGCGTCGGGGATGTCTCTGCGGGGCACGACGTCTCGGAGGAGACTGCCAACTGGCCGGAAATCCTTGCCGCGCAAGATCCCGAGAATCCACCTTTGGCGACAATAGACGAACGAAGCTTCTCGCCGTCTCTTGAGACAACCGCACACCATTTCGACATAGCGAATTCCGGAGCGGGTGACTTGAGCTTGCCCCACGATCAGCAATGGACTTGGGACGGGGAGATGGATGCGCTCGACGGGAGCGCTCTGGTGCCAGTCGAGCGGGTGTTCTTCAATCATGAGCAGGACGCGCCCGATGCGAGGCCTGCGAAGAGGCAGAGGATTCTGGAAGATCGGCAACTAATAGCCGTTGAGCGACAGCCGAGCGAAGCGGGCAGTTCAGGGAGGCGCGTGCTAAGGCAGGTCTCGGCCGCTCGGAGCGTTGCGGCCGTGCCGGCCGACTCGCCTCCGTGGTCGGGTCAATCGAACAGGATTTTGGTAGGTCGCAGCAACAGCCCCGTTTATTCCGAGGATGCGTCGCTTGTTCTGGGACTTGAGAACGCCTTGATCAAAGCCGGAGCCTGCGAAAGCACCGCGAAGGGAAATGTAGGTAGTCTTCTCAGATTGGGGCGTTGGCTCGTCAAAAACAACAAGCCGGGAATCGCTGCTCGGCTTAATGACATGACTCTGGACCGCGATGTCGCGGCCTTTGACAACAGTCGGAAGCATATGGTCCTTACGGCGCTTGGTCATCTGCGCGCATCTCAGTCGGCAGGCGGAATCGCGCCGTTCGCAGGCCGCGTTGTCCTCAATCCGTATCCTGAGGACGCGGCCCTCATCAAGGAGTATAAAGCGACTGACCTTCGACCTAGCGCCGCAAACTATGCAAATTTTCTCGCCGATTTCAGTCATTACCTGCGCCAGAACTACAAGCCGGGAATTGCTGCCCGGCTAGGTCACGAGTCGCTCGTGAATGACGCCAGCTCTTATATGGCGGATGCCGACGGTCACAGGACGATCGGAACCGCATTGGACAATCTCCTAAGGTCGCCTGCGGGCACCCGAATGCTGGAACTCACGCGCAATAGTTCTCCTAATCCGGACGTCCAGGACGCGGCCCTGATCGAGTCGAGGCGCATTGGCAATGAAGAGGCGCAGCACAGCGGGCCGGAGGGCGGTATGACCTGGCCAGAAGTCCTTCCTGCAACCGGTCACGAGTGTGATCTGCCATTGGAAGAGATAGACGAACCCGGATCCTCGTCTTTTGAGCCAACCGCGCGCCACCAACAGGCACCAGGCTCCAACGAATCCGTTCGGTTGAACTGGCCTCGCGATAGCCAGCAGGCCGACCAATTGCCGGTTGAACTTGACGGAAACAACCTCCCGCCGGACGAAGAATTTCTCATCAACAATGAGCATGATGCGGGGTACGCATACAGCGTAATGCCGCCTCCTGGAGGCGATGAGGCGTTCCGGCGCGACCCGGCGCTGCAGGCGGATCAATCAGGTTGGGGTTTGCCAGGTCGTCGCGGCGAAGTTCTTTATTCTGAAGATCTACCCCTGATCCTGGGGCTCAAGGAGGCGCTTCTCAAGGGCAACGCCGCCGACAGCACTGCCAAAGCCAATGTAGATCGGCTTCTCAGCTTTGACCGCTGGTTGTTCAAGAACAACAAGCCCGGCATTGCTGCTCGACTTGACGATGGATCGCTCGACGATGATTCCGAGGAGTTCACAAGAAAGGGTGGTTCCACCAACGTACGCACGGCACTCGCTCATCTCCGAACCTCCCAGTCAATGGGTGGAATCGCACCGGTAAAAGGCCGGCCGGACCTGACAGCTTATCCCGAGGACACGGCACTCATCAAAGAGTACAAGAGCAAAGCTGCGACCACAGGGAATTCAAGCACTGCAACGACCTATGCAAGTCTTCTTACCGATTTCAGTCACTACCTGCGTGAGCACAACAAGCCAGCCATTGCTGCTCGGCTTTACGAAGAAGCGTGGAACGAAGACGACTCGCTGGATGAAGACGTCAAGCGCTACAAGGATGCCGGTGGTCACAGAGCGGTCGGCGCCGCACTCGACCATCTCCGTGATGGAGCGAGAGACCTCGTCCGTCCTCCGTTCCATCCCGAAGATATGTCCCTAATTTCAGAGCTTGAAGACGCTCTCGTCAAGGCGGGGTACCAGGAGATCACCGCGAAGACGAATTATGCTCGTCCTCTTCGCAGATTCAGCCGGTGGCTTTTTGCAAACAACAAGTCGGGAATTGCTGCCCGCCTCAGTGACAAGTCGCTGGACGAAGATGCCACCTCGTTCGACACGGGTCGGAAACGGCTCCTCCTCATGGCTCTCGATCGGCTCAGAGCCTGCCAGCAGACGGGCGGAGTGGCGCCGATCACAGGCTTGCCGAGGGCATGGGAAGCCGCTTGGCAGCAACGCGCGCCGCAGGGAGGCTTCAATTGGCCCAAAGTCCTCCCCCCGCTAGGCGATACTCCGGAGTCTTTGTTGGAGATGGCCGATGAAGTCGGTCCGTCGTCCCTTGAGCCATCCACGCGCCAAGAGCCTGCACTCGATTTTAGACAGTCTCGTCCGTTGAATGGAGGGCACGACGGCCAGTGGTCCGCGGATGAGTTGATGGATGAGCTTCACATCGGCGACCTCCCGCCGGGCGAGGAGCTCCTCTTCAACGACCAGCATGAGATCGAAGAGTTGAGGCCGGCCAAGAGCCAAAAGATGCTCGGCCATCCGCAAGGCCGCGCCGTCGAGCAGCAGTCGAACGAAGGCGCCAATTCAGAGGGCGGTGCGCCGACGACGAGCCTCGCTCATCAAATCACGCAGCGCGCATGGGCGGCGCACGGGCACGACTACGCGACGTACCGCGGCGACGCGAGCGCGCAGCACGGTAAGCAGGGGCGCGTGATCACTCGGCCGCCGATCCTTCCCGATGCTCACGGTCTGAATCAGCTGGAGATGATCGAAGGAAGCCCACCTTGGTCCGGAGTGGTCCCGCCGGCGCAACTCCAGGAGGCAGAACGGACAGGGCAGGAGACAGTCCGGTCAACGTCAACCTCATCGTCGCAGATGCCGTTCAACTTTGATTGGAGTATGTGGCCGGCCTCGGAAGCCGCGCCGTCCCTGTCTGTTCCGGCTCACGTGTCGTCTGGTTCGCACGGGGGGCGCGATAATGGTATCCCTCCAAGCGCGCCGTCCGATGCTCAGATCCGGCATTTGGATTCGACAGTCTCGTCCCAAGGCCGTACGGACTTCAGCTCGGAGCCTCGGGCTGGCTGACCCGCATCTCCCGGCACGTTAAACGTTGTGGAGTTGCACCGGGACAAGCCGAGTTCGCCACGGGGGAGACGGTTCGTCCCCCGTGACCGCTCAAGCCCGGCGAAGCCGTCGGCGGTGCGTGAACCTTTACCTTCACATAGTGTCGCTCGCTCCCGGTCCGGTTGCGATCGAAGACGCGTATACGTTTGCTCATTGCGCACCCACCACCAACAACATCGAAATCGTACTAGACCCGATGTTCGCCCCTGAGGTGACGGGCGGCCCGCCCCGCGGCAAGCTCCTATCGAGGGTTACGCCGGATGGTCCGGCGCCGAGCCGCAAGCATGGGCAGCGGGCCTGATGAACGATAGCATTTTCGTGGGCTGGATGTGCACAAGGCGACGATTTCGGTTGCGGTGGCCGAAGGGATGCGCGGCGGGGAAGTTCGTAACTTGGAGAGCATCCCCAATCGCGCCAATCAGATCGACAAGCTGGCGAAGAAGCTTGGCAAGGATGACCGGCAGGTAAGTTTTGCTACGAAGCCGGTCCCTGCGGATATGGCCTGCATCGACAACTGACGGGACTGGGGGCACAACTGCATCGTGGTGGCCCCCGATCCCGATGAAGGCCGGGATCGGGATAAAACCGACCGGCGCGACGCGGCGATGATGCCGAAGCGGCTGGGCGCCTTGCGGTCGGGAAAATTCTCGGCCGCATGCGTCATCCAACCCAGCCGAGATGCCGGAGAGGCGGGCTTCATTTCCCGTATAACTACCGCCGACACCGGAGTGGTTTCCGGCGAACCACACCTGCTGCAGCCAATCCGGATGCTTGATATCGCGCAAGGCCCGCCCCGCACATTCAGCTCGAGAGCGGGCCTTTGTCGGGCACTTGCTGCGCCGGTTGTCGGCATTGAGACTCAATGCCAGAAACCTGACACTACGCGCCACTAGAAAGTGCCAGCTGAGCCTGCGAATTCAGCTCGGCACGCGATTTGCTCTGTTCTTGGCATCATCACCAATCACAGTGTGATGGTCTTCGGGACGGACACGGTGCGCGTCGCTGTTCGCGTTTGGTCTGTTCCGACGGTTTGCTATGGCGATGACTTGGCGTTCGGTTGTGGACCGAGAAAATGCAGGGAAGCGTTGGATGCGGTCTAGAGTTCTTCCTTTGGGAGCCACAGTGAAACTGCGACCGGAAGTGTGCGACTGGTCCGGAGGCAATATTGGCGGACAAGTCGGTGGCGGGTACCTCGAGCCTCCTTCACCAATCCCTACGGTCAGTCGATCTATGGCGATGCCGACAGGTTCGATATCATGCGGCGGCACAACATGCACCTGTCGTTCGGCTAGGGGCGCATTTCTGCCTGAGCGGTGCGCTGGCGCGCCTGGAATTGCGATGCGTCTTCCTCGCGCCGCTCGTGCTGCTGGAGGATCTGTCGCTGACGATCGCCGCGAAGGACTTCGTCTACGGCGGCGTCTGCCGGTCACCTTCCGCCCTTCCATCGCTTAGAGAGTGAAGTCCACCATGTCTGAACCATCCCTGCCGACGCTGCCGATGTGGCGCGTCGATCACATCGCGCCCTCGCCCGAGATGTTGGCGCTGTGCGCCAACGGTCCGATCCACCGCGTGCGCTTCCCGTCCGGACACGAAGGCTGGTGGGTGACAGGCTATGACGAGGCTAAGGCGGTGCTGTCCGACGCGGCGTTCCGGCCCGCGGGAATGCCGCCGGTGGCATTCACCCCGGATTCGGTGATTCTCGGTTCGCCGGGTTGGCTGGTCTCGCACGAGGGCGACGAGCATGCCCGGTTACGCCGGATCGTGGCCCCGGCCTTCAGCAACCGCAGGCTGACGCTGCTGGCGCAGCAGGTCGAGGCGATCGCCGCGCAATTGTTCGAGACGCTGGCGGCGCAGCCCCAGCCCGCCGACCTGCGACGCCACCTCTCCTTTCCGCTTCCGGCCATGGTCATCAGCGCCCTGATTGGCGTCCTTTACGAGGATCACGCCTTTTTCGCCAACCTGTCCGACGAGGTGATGACGCACCAGCATGAAAGCGGCCCGCGCAGCGCGTCGCGCCTGGCTTGGGAGGAACTGCGCGCCTACATTCGCGGCAAGATGCGGGACAAGCGCCAGTATCCGGGCGACAACCTGCTGACGGATCTGCTCGCGGCGGTCGACCAAGGCAAGGCGAGCGAGGAAGAGGCTCTCGGCCTCGCGGCCGGCATGCTGGTGGCGGGACACGAGAGCACCGCTGCGCAGATCGAATTCGGCCTGCTGGCCATGTTCCGCCATCCGCAACAGCGCGAACGCCTGGTCGGCGATCCATCCCTGGTGGACAAGGCAGTGGAGGAAATCCTGCGCATGTACCCGCCAGGTGCCGGCTGGGACGGCATCATGCGCTATCCGAGGACCGATGTGACCATCGCGGGCGTGCATATTCCCGCGGAGAGCAAGGTACTGGTCGGCCTGCCGTCGACGTCGTTCGATCTGCGCCATTTCGACGACCCGGAAATCTTCGACATCGGACGCGACGAGCAGCCGCACCTGGCGTTCTCCTGCGGGCCGCACGCCTGCATCGGCGCGGCGCTGGCCAGGCTGGAACTCAAGGTGGTGTTCGGTTCGATCTTCCAGCGCTTTCCCGCGCTACGCCTGGCCGTGGCGCCCGAAGAACTGCGGTTGCGCAAGGAGATCATCACTGGCGGGTTCGAGGAGTTGCCGGTGCTCTGGTGATGCAGGGAGGCCGCCGGGGATCGCGATCTTGTTTCGCAATTGCCGGCGCGCCTGGCACGCGCCGGTCAGATCAGCCGGCCAACAGGTAATCAAGATGGACGTGCAAGAAACCACGGCAGCATGCCGCGACGCCTTTGCCGAACTGGCTTCGCCAGCGTGCATCCACGACCCGTATCCGTTCATGCGGTGGTTGCGCGAGCACGATCCAGTGCATCGCGCGGCGTCAGGCCTCTTTCTGTTGAGCTGCCATGCCGACATCTGCTGGGCGCTCGAGGCCACGGGCGATGCGTTTCGGGGACCGGCGCCGGGCGAACTGGCGCGCTATTTCCCGCGTGCCGCGACCAGCCTGTCGCTCAATCTGCTGGCGTCCACGCTGGCGATGAAGGACCCGCCGACCCATACGCGTCTGCGCAGGCTGATCTCGCGCGACTTCACCATCGGCCAGATCGACAAGCTGCGGCCGAGCATCGCGCGCATCGTCGCAGCGCGCCTGGACGGCGTGGCGCCCGCGCTGGAGCGCGGGGAGGCGGTGGACCTGCATCGGGAATTCGCGCTGGCCTTGCCCATGCTGGTCTTCGCCGGACTGTTCGGCATGCCCCAGGACGACGTGTTCGCCCTCTCCGCCAGCGTCGGCGCCATTCTGGAAGGCCTGAGCCCGCACGCCAGCGATCCCCAGCTGACCGCGGCGGACGCGGCCAGCGCCAAGGTGCAGGCCTACTTCGGTGATCTCATACAACGCAAGCGCACCGATCCCCGCCGCGACATCGTGTCGATGCTGGTCGGCGCACACGACGACGATGCCGACACATTGTCGGATGCGGAGCTCATCAGCATGCTGTGGGGCATGCTGCTGGGCGGGTTCGCCACCACTGCTGCGACCATCGACCATGCGATCCTGGCGATGCTGGCGTATCCCGAACAGCGGCACTGGCTGCAGAAAGACGCCGTGGGGGTGAAGGCCTTCGTCGAGGAAGTCCTGCGCTGCGATGCGCCCGCCATGTTCAGCTCCATTCCGCGTATCGCCCAGCATGACATCGAATTGCGCGGCGTGGTGATCCCGAAGAACGCGGATGTGCGCGTGCTGATCGCGTCCGGCAATCGCGACCCCGACGCCTTCCCCGATCCCGATCGCTTCGATCCCGCGCGGTTCTACGGTACCAGTCCAGGCATGTCGAGCGACGGGAAGATCATGCTGAGCTTCGGCCACGGCATTCACTTCTGTCTCGGTGCGCAACTGGCCCGGGTGCAGTTGGCCGAGAGCCTGCCGCGGATCCAGGCGCGCTTCCCCACGCTGGCATTGGCCGGGCAGCCGACCAGGGAGCCCTCCGCGTTCCTCAAGACGTTCCGCGCGCTGCCGGTGCGGCTGCATGCGCAGGCGGACTGAGATGCGCGTCGTGGTCGACCAGGATCTATGCGGAACCACCGGGCAGTGCGCACTGACGCTGCCGGGGACCTTTCGCCAGCGCGAACCGGACGGCGTGGCCGAAGTGTGCGTGACGACCGTCCCGCAGGCGCTGCACGCCGCCGTGCGGCTCGCGGCCAGCCAGTGCCCGGTCGCCGCCATTCGGCTCATCGAACGCGACGCTGGTGACGACGAGAGCGCCAACGCCGACCCTGCGCCTTCACAGGCGGAGGCCGAGCGGCATGCCGCGAAAGACCAACGCAATCCAGGGAGACACGATGGGACGGTTTGAAGGCAAGGTGGCCGTAGTGACCGGCGCCGGCGCCGGTATCGGCAAGGCGTGCGCCATCGCTATCGCGCGCGAGGGCGGCAGCGTGGTGGTAGCCGACATTGATGGCTCGGCGGCCATCGCCTGCACCGCAAAGATCGCGGCCGAAGCGGGCCACGCGCTGGCCTTCGCCATGGACATCGCCGATGCGCAGGCGGTGGCAGCGCTGTTCGCGACGGCGGAGCGGCACTTCGGTGGGGTCGACCTGCTGGTGAACAACGCGAGCGCCATGGATCTGACGCCGCGCGACCGCGCGATCCTCGACTTGGACCTGGCGGTTTGGGATCAGACCATGGCGACCAATCTTCGCGGCACGCTGCTCTGCTGCCGGCAGGCCGTCCCGCGGATGATCGCCCGTGGCGGTGGCGCGATTATCAACATGTCGTCGTGCCAGGGGCTTAGCGGTGACACCGCACTGACAGCCTACGCCGCGTCGAAAGCGGCGATGAACATGCTGTCGGCCTCGCTTGCTACCCAGTACGGTCATGCGCAGATCCGCTGCAACGCGGTTGCTCCGGGTCTCATCATGACCGATCGTCTCCTCGCCAAACTGGACGAGTGCACGCAATGGCATCTGCGCCAGCACCAGCTCCTGCCGCGCGTCGGCCGCCCCGACGACGTGGCCGCGCTGGTGGCGTTCCTGCTCTCCGACGATGCTGCGTTCATTACTGGCCAGGTCGTGTGCATCGACGGCGGCATGCTGGCGCATGTGCCGACGTACGCCGATGGGGGCAACAGCCGCGCCGCGCGGCCTTCCGGCAAGACAGCCGAAGCGGACGCGTCCCGGCGCTGCTGATGGACATGCTGCTCAACCCGCTGAACCGTCGGCATCGGCTGCGGCACGACATCCCGGTCGTGTCCGGCGCTTTCCCCATGATCGGGCATCTTCCCGCGATCGTCTGCAACCTGCCGCGCCTGCTGCGGCACGCGGAACGGACTCTGGGCAGCCACTTCTGGTTGGATTTCGGCCCTGTCGGACAGATGATGACCTGGTTGGATCCGGATGCGTTCGGACTGCTCCGGCACAAGGACGTGACCTCGGCGCTGATTGAAGAAATCGCGCCCGAACTGTTCCGCGGAACGTTGGTCGCACAGGACGGCGGCGCGCACCGGCAGGCACGCGATGCGATCCAGGCGGCGTTCCTGCCAACGGGACTGACCGAGGCCAGCATCGGCGACCTGTTAGCGCCCATCATCGAGGCGCGAGTGCAGGCGTGGCGCGACCGCGGCGAGGTAGCCATCCTACGCGAAACCGGCGACCTGATGCTCAAGCTCATCTTCAGCCTTATGGGTATCCCCACGCAGGAGCTGCCAGGATGGCATCGCAAGTACCAGCAACTGCTACAGTTGATCATAGCGCCCCCGCTCGACCTGCCCGGGCTGCCCTTGCGGCGCGGCCGCGCCGCCCGCGACTGGATCGACGCGCGGTTGCGCGAGTTCGTCCGCGCCGCGCGCGAACACGCCGCGCGCACCGGGTTGATCAACGACATGGTGAGCGCCTTTGATCGCAGCGACGATGTGCTCTCCGATGACGTCCTGGTTGCCAATATCCGCTTGCTGCTGCTTGGTGGTCACGACACCACCGCCTCGACGATGGCATGGATGGTGATCGAGCTGGCGCGGCAGCCTCTCGTGTGGGACGCCCTGGTCGAGGAGGCGCAACGTGTGGGCGCGGTACCGACCCGGCACGCCGACCTAGCGCAGTGTCCGGTCGCCGAGGCGCTGTTCCGCGAGACGCTGCGCCTGCATCCGCCGGCGCCGCTCCTGGTGCGCCGCGCACTGCGTGAATTGCGACTCGGCCAACGGCGCATTCCCGCGGGCACCGATCTGTGCATTCCGCTGCTGCATTTCTCGACCTCGGCGCGGCTGCACGAGGCGCCCGATCAGTTCCGCTTGGCGAGGTGGCTGCAACGCTCCGAGCCGATCCGGCCGACGGACATGCTGCAGTTCGGTACCGGCCCACACGTCTGCATGGGCTACCATTTGGCATGGCTGGAACTGGTGCAGTTCTCCATTGCCTTGGCGCTGACCATGCACAAGGCCGGAGTGCGGCCGCGGTTGCTGAGCGCCGTCGAAAAAGGCCGGCGCTACTACCCGACCGCACATCCGTCCATGACTAGCCGCATCGCATTCTCATGAGCTGGCGTTGCAGGACCCGGCAGCAGCGCCAGCGACGCGCGCATTACTGCAGCAGCGCGCTTCCGTGCGACGCCGGCAATACCGCCGCGGCTCGGCGTGGCTATCTCCTGTCAGGTACGCGGACATGAACAACAAGCAGACCGATTCCACGCTACAGGATCGCCGAGCTGGCGTTTCCGCCCTCGGCGCGTTGGACCCGCAGGCGCCCGGTGCATCCGGCAGACTGCTGCCGGAGATCTGGATGCAGGACGGCGCAAAGCGGGTCGAACAGGCGCTGGCCGGTCTTCTCTGCGCCGAAGACGACGGTGAGACCGAACTGATGGCGGCGATGCGCTACGCCACCTTGCAAGGCGGCAAGCGCATCCGCGCCTTGCTCTGTCTGGCTGCCGGCGAACTGGCCGACGCGCCGGCGCACGCGCTGGACGACATCGGTGCCGCCATCGAGATGATGCACGCCTGTACCCTGGTGCACGACGACCTGCCCGCGATGGACGATGACGTGCTTCGCCGCGGCCTTCCGACCGTGCACATCAAGTACGGCGAAGCCACTGCTATCCTGGTCGGTGATGCGCTGCAGGCGCACGCCTTCCTGACCCTGGCGAGTCTGGATGCGCCGCCCGACAAGCGCATCGCGCTCGTGCGCGAACTGGCGCAGGCCGTGTCCGCCGAGGGGGCCGCAGGCGGGCAGGCCATGGACCTGTCGCTCGTTGGAAAGCACGTCGCGCTGGACAGGGTCCTGGCGATGCACCGGATGAAGAGCGGAGCGCTGGTGCGCGCCTCCGTTCGCATGGGCGCGCTATGCGCCATAGCAGAGGATGCCGCCCACGCTGCGCTGTACCATGCGCTCGATCGCTACAGCGCCTGTTTCGGGCTGGCCTTGCAGGTGATCGATGACATTCTCGACGCGACAGCGGATATCGCGACGCTGGGCAAGACTCCTGGCAAGGATGCAGCGGCGCAGAAGCCGACCTGTGCGTCGATCATGGGGCTAAAGGCAGCGCGCCAGTTCGTACCGGACCTGTTGCGCGATGCCGGGGAGGCCATCGCCGCGCTGGGGCCGCGTTCGGAACGGCTAGCGCAAATGCTGCAGCGGGCCGATGCGTATCTGTTCAAGCACGCGCCATGCGCATAAGCGCCCGCTCGCATGGAGCGGCACCTTTGCCGCTGCGATCGGCCGGCGGCAGCGGTGCATGCTGCACCGTGTCTGAGTCCGAGATCGCTATTCTTCGCCAAGCACGGGCGTCCACGGAGGCGCTGTGCAAGCCTAGGCGGCCCTTTGGCTACGGGCCGCATCTGCCGGATCCTGGCTTTCGTCGACCGTCTGCAGAAGGAATATCCTGCGTGAACGCGCTGTCCGAACAGATCCTTTCCGAATTGCGCCACCTGCTGTGCGAGATGACCGATGGCGGCAGCGTCGGCCCGTCCGTCTACGACACGGCGCGAGCTCTGCAGTTCCACGGCAACGTCGCCTGTCGGCAGCACGCATACGCGTGGCTCATCGCGCAGCAACAGGGCGATGGCGGATGGGGAAGCGCGGACTTCCCGCTGTTCCGCCATGCGCCCACCTGGGCGGCGTTGCTGGCATTGCAGCGGGCCGATCATCTTCCCGGCGCTGCCGACGCAGTCCAGGCCGCGATCCGATTCCTCCAGCGCCAGCCCGATCCCTACGCGCATGCGGTGCCGGAAGATGCGCCGATCGGCGCGGAGCTGATCCTGCCGCAGTTATGCGACGAGGCCGCATCCTTGCCGGGCGGCGTGGCGTTTCCGCGCCACCCCGCTCTGTTGCCGTTGCGGCAAGCGCGCCTGGTCAAGCTTGGGGCAATGGCGAGGCTGCCGAGCGGCCATCCGTTGCTGCACTCCTGGGAAGCCTGGGGGAGGTCGCCGACCACCGCATGCCCGGATCAGGACGGCAGCATCGGCATCAGTCCGACAGCGACCGCCGCGTGGCGTGCGCACGCCGTGATACAGGGGAGCACGCCGCAGGTCGGGCGCGCCGACGCGTATCTGCAGGCGGCATCGCGGGCGACGCGCAGCGGCATCGAAGGTGTCGTTCCCAACGTCTGGCCGATCAATGTTTTCGAGCCATGCTGGTCGCTGTACACGCTGCATCTGGCTGGGCTGTTCGCGCATCCCGCGCTCGCCGAGGCTGTGCGCGTCATCGTCGCGCAGCTCGACGCCCGCCTGGACGCGCGCGGTCTGGGGCCGGCCCTGCACTTCGCGGCCGATGCGGACGACACCGCCGTTGCCTTGTGCGTCCTGCGCCTTGCAGGCCGCGACCCAGCCGTCGATGCGTTGCGCCATTTCGAAACCGGCGAGCTGTTCGTCACCTTCCCCGGCGAGCGCAATGCCTCGGTGTCGACCAACATCCATGCCCTGCACGCGTTGCGACTGTCGGGAAAGCCCGCCCTCGGCACCAGCGCCTACGTCGAAGCCAATCGCAACCGGCACGGTCTATGGGACAACGAAAAATGGCACGTTTCGTGGCTGTATCCCACCGCGCATGCGGCCGCTGCGCTGGCGCAAGGCAAGCCTTGGCGTGACGAGCGCGCGTTGGCGGCGCTGCTGCAGACGCAGCGCGACGATGGCGGCTGGGGCGCCGGTCGCGCGTCCACATTCGAGGAAACTGCCTACGCGTTGTTCGCGTTGTCCGTAATGGACGGGAGCGAAGAGCCGACAGGGCGCCGGCGCATCGCGCAGACGGTGGCGCGTGCGCTGGAGTGGATGCTCGCCCGCTATGCGGCGCGTGCATTGCCGCAGACGCCGCTTTGGATCGGCAAGGAACTGTATTGCCCCACCCGCGTCGTGCGCGTTGCCGAACTCGCCGGCTTGTTGCTGGCGCTTCGTTGGGGGCAGCGCGTCCTGACCGAGGAAGCAGGAGCGGCGCAATGATGAAGACAGCCCGCGCGCTGCAGCAGGTGCTGGAGTGGGGGCGTTCCCTGACCGCCTTCGCCGACGAGCATGCCGTGGAAGCGGTCAGGGGTGGCCAGTACATTTTGCAGCGCATCCAGGCGAACCTGCGCGACACCAGCGCCCGCACCGGCCGCGATCCGCAGGACGAAACGCTGATCGTGGCGTTCTATCGCGAACTGGCGCTGCTGTTCTGGCTCGACGATTGCAACGACCTTGGCCTGATCGCGCCGGAGCAGCTCGCCGCGGTAGAGCAGGCGCTGGGGCAGGGCGTGCCGTGCGCGCTCCCCGGATTCGAGGGCTGCGCCGTGCTGCGCGCTTCGCTGGCCGCGCTCGCCTACGATCCTCGCGACTATGCTCAACTTCTCGTCGATACCCGGCGCTACTGCGCGGCGCTGCGCGCCGGACACGCGCAGGCGGCAGGGGCGGAACGCTGGTCCTACGCCGAGTACCTGCACAACGGCATCGATTCGATCGCTTACGCGAACGTGTTCTGCTGCCTGTCGTTGCTTTGGGGGCTGGACATGGCCACCTTGCGCGCGCGTCCGGCGTTTCGCCAAGTCCTGCGGCTCATCTCCGTGATAGGGCGCTTGCAGAACGATCTGCACGGACGCGACAAGGACAGGTCGGCCGGCGAGGCCGACAACGCGGCGATCCTGCTGCTGCAGCGTTTTCCGGCTATGCCTGTGATGGAGTTCCTCAACGACGAACTGGCCGGCCATACGCGCATGCTGCACCGGGTGATGGCGGAAGAACGCTTTCCCGCGCCGTGGGGACCGTTGATCGAGGCCACGGCGGCCATCCGTGCGCAGTACTACCAGACTTCGACCAGACGCTACCGCAGCGACGCTGCGGGGGGAGGCCAGCGTGCACCTGCCTGAAACGCGCGGGAGGTGGCTGCGCGCTGCTGTCGCTCCGATCCGGCGCAACGCCGCAGTCCCGATGCGACGGATGGAGGCAGCATGAGCCGAGACCGCCCTGGAGCCGGCGCAAAGATGACCATCCGGACCTCATGCTGATCGGCGAACAGCGCCGGCCAGGTTCGCCTTCGGCTGATAGCACATCTGGTTCGGTGCTATCCTAGCGGCTCTGCACAGTGATTTTGACGGGTTGCGTCTGGCGGTCAGAGTAGCTCCGGCAGGTGTTTTGGATCAACGAGGACCTCGATACTGCGAGGGGTCCTTGGCTGCCGTCTGATGAGGCCCTCCCGTTCCAGCGTCAGCACCATCTGGTGAACCGAGGGCGGGCTAACGCGGAAGTATTCCCGCATGTCGGTTTCGGCCGGGGGTCTGCGGTGCAGGCGCGTGTAGAGGTGGATGAAGGCCAGGTACTGCCCCTGTGTGGGCGTGAAGGGTTTTGCCGAAGGACTCACGCCGGCCATCCGATTCAGTTGTTGGTGCGTGCCTCGAACACGGAGGCATGCCATGAATGTACGCTATCGGGTCGACCTCAGCCAAATCGAGCGCACGGAACTCAAGGCGCTGCTCAGCGGCGGCAAGCATGCGTCCCGTAAGCTCAAGCGCGCGCAGATTTTGCTGGCTGCCGACACCGGCGGCAGCGATGAGGAGATCGCGCGGAGCGTCGGCGTGGGCGGCTCGACCGTGTACCGGACCAAGCGCCGCTTCGTGGAAGGCAATCTGGAGCGGGCGCTGAGCGATGAGCCGCGGCCCGGAGCGGAGCGCAAACTCACGGTCAAGGAAGAAGCCTTGTTGGTGGCGACGGCCTGCGCCAGTCCGCCAGAAGGCCGGGCCCGCTGGACGCTTGAGCTGCTGGCAGGTGCGATGGTCAAGCTCACCGAACACAAGAGCCTGTCGCATGAGACGGTTCGGCGGCGCCTGGCCGAAAATGGCCTCAAGCCCTGGCGCAGGGACATGTGGTGCATTCCGCAGATCGACGGCGAATACGTCGCCCGTATGGAGGACGTGCTCGACCTCTACGCCGAGGCGCCAGATCCCAAGCGGCCGGTGGTGTGCTTCGACGAAAGCCCGGTGCAGCTCATCGGCGAGGCGCGTCAACCGATTCCGGCCGAGCCCGGCCAGCTCGAACGTTACGATTACGAGTACCGTCGCAACGGCACGGTCAATCTCTTCGTATTCCTCGACGTGCATCGTCCCTGGCGCAAGGTCAAAGTCACTGAGCGGCGCGCGGCTGAAGACTATGCCTCCTGCATGCGCGACCTCGTCGACATCCATTATCCCGACGCCGAGATCATCCGGGTCGTCCAGGATAATTTATCGACCCACTCCGCCGGCGCCCTGTATCAGGCCTTCCCGCCCGCCGAAGCCAGGCGGATTTTGCGGCGGCTCGAGTTCCACTACACGCCCAAGCACGCAAGCTGGCTCAACATGGTCGAGATCGAGATCGGCGTCCTGCGGGGCCAGTGCCTCAATCGCAGAATCGACGCCCCCAAGCGGTTGCGCCGCGAAATCGCCGCTTGGGAACGGAAGCGAAATGCCGCCCGCTCTCGCATCAAATGGATGTTCATAACAGACAAGGCCCGCACCAAAATGGGCCGCGCCTATCCCGCGACTTCCAAAGAGTCATAATCACTGTGCAGAGCCACTAGTTAGGACACTCGGAAGAACAAATTAGGACAACCCGGAAAACACCGGGCAGACGCGGTTCACGGAATCTGCAATTCCTACTGACATTTCATCACGGAATAATTTTGGAGAGTTCCATGCCGGCAGGATCATGGTCCGCTGAGGAAGAGCAAAAGCTGTTGCAGTTGATCCGGGAGACCGCGCTAACGCAGCGCGAGATCGCGCAGAAGATCGGCCGTACCGAAGCGGCCGTCGTGGCTCGGCTGACGATAATTAGAAGGCGGTCCACGGAGCTGAATTAGGACCGGGGACCTTGCGGAACCATTCGGGAAAAGTGGCATAGGCCTATGCAAGGTCCGGAGGTTGTCGCGGCAACTACTCACCGTACCATGTGGCGCGGTTCATTCGCGTGGTTGCCGCTAGGGGCGTTCAATCACGCCGCCACTCATGACGAGTGAGGTCGCTTAATCGCGACCTCCCTCAATCACAGTGAAGTTGCGCGTTACTAGGACAGGCCGGTTCGGCTCCAGCGGCAACACCGCATCCAGCAAATCCCCGATAGTCCACACGCGCTCAGCAATACCAAGCGCGACTGCTGGCGTAGTGCGCAACGCCTCATGTACGGCAGAGATTATAGTGAGCCACGTACAGTCTCACGGCTGCGGCATGGTGATCTAGTTTCTTTGAGAAGCCGTTGGTGACCCTCACAGAAAAACCGCCCCCATATTGAAAGAGGCCGCCAACTGAGGCGTCTCGATCTCACATGAATATTGCAAACGCAGCGATAGCAATTGGGCACAGTCCCAGCACCACAATGGTCGCCCTACAAAGTAGGTCATTTGGTCATGACACAACCCCTGCGTGGGGTTGAAGTCTAACTCCGGATATTCGGCAAACCAAAGTGCAGTTTGTGCCACGCTAGGAAATTTATCGCGCGCTAATTGGCCGCCAACCGAGGCGGCCTTTACTCTCCCAGTTCTCTGAGGATGCGGTCCCGGTGCTAAACGTGCAGTACCTGGCACGAGTAAAAGTTATCGAGCAGTTTCTTAGCTTCCTTCAGGTCGTGACCATGACCGGCGAGCCGCTCTATACGTTCCTCTTGCTCGGCAATGTGTCTCTCGCCTTGCGCAACGTGCCGTTCCGCTTGCTCCAAATGTTGAACCTGCATTTCGCGATGCGCTGATTGAAGGTGGTCGGGCATGGCCGCGCTCCATCACCTATGCAGGGGGGAGCGCTCTCAGTCTCTCAGCCACCGACGCCTACGGGCAGAGCCTCGGTCGGTGATAGCGATAGCGTATCACGTTCCGTTTCCCCTGGTTCGTTCTCCAAGATTAAATCCTGTAATCTGGATCAAAGGCCGGACATGGGCAGAACATCGATCGGGCGGCTTAGTAGTCCTACCGAGAACAACGGCCAAGCTACAGTTTCCGTCGCCTAATCCGAACTAGGACACTCTCAAATTCAATCTAGGACACCGGGACTTAAGTACGGACAGCACCTCCGGTTCGAACTCCGCCGCGCTTATTGTTGTAGAGTTTAGGGTATTATATACCTTAAATCATGCATTGAAATGCACTTTTCCTTGCGCGTTGTAATATCTGGGGTATAATATACCCTAAGGAGCGCACCGATGGTTGGACCGAAAGGGAAGGTTGAAAGGTTTCTATCTTCACATCCGGTCTTCACCCGGACCGAGTTCCGCGAAACCGTATCTCCCGGCCAGCCACTCTCGTCGTCCGACTCATTGCTTAAGTACCACGCCGCCTCAGGACGAATACGCCACGTCGCGCCAGGTGTGTATGCTTTCGTCCCGCCGCACCTGAATCCAGCGAACTTCCATCCCGACCGGATTTTGGTCGCATCGCGCATACGCGCCGATGGTGTCGTCGCGTACCACACCGCACTCGAACTGCACGGGCTCGCCTATTCGGAAAGGTCTCAGACCCAACTCCTCAGCGGAGGTCGCCCGGGCGAGATAAAAACGCTCGTTGGTCCCGTCAGGTTCGTCGCGCAACCCGCCTCGCTGCGCCGTCGCTCCGAGGAAATGTCTGGCACGATCACGATGGATCGCCGCGGTCTCGACGTTATCGCGACCGGCGTCGAGCGAACACTCGTCGACTGCATTGATCGCCCGGACCTGACCGGCGGCGTCGAGGAACTCGCAAACGCGCTCCACAGCGTCAAGGCGTTCGACGTTGGCAAATTCGCGAAGTTCGCGCTCGGTCGCGACAACCAGACGCTCGTCGGCGTGTGCGGTGCCTGGCTTGAGAGCCGGAAAGACGATCTCTTCGTCGACAAGCAGGTACTAGACGAACTGAAGCGTGCCGCCCCGCCGGCACCGCGGCCCGCGCTGGGAAGCGACGCCAAAGGCCATGCGATTGAAGCCTGGAACGTCGTCCTGCCTTCGGATTTCCTCAACCCGTCCTTCGAAGGGATGTCACCGGAGATGATGCCGTGATCTCGCTCGAACGCCTCGAAAAGATTGCCACCGATGTCTCGTTCCAACCGGCCTCGATCGAGCGCGTCATCCGGTTGATCGACGTGCTCCACCAGATCGCGAATGACCGCGAGCTCGGGAAGCTGCTCGCACTCAAAGGCGGCACCGCGCTCAACTTGTTCTATCTCGCACTCGACCGGCTTTCCGTCGACAACGATCTGAACTACGTCGGTGCCGCGGATAGAGAAGCCATGCTGCGGGATTCCAAGATCATCAACACGCGCCTTCCCGCGCTCCTGCAGAGCAAGGGTTACGAAATCGGCCGCGATCCTTCCGGTCAACACGCCGGCGGCAAGTGGCGCTTCAGGTACATCTCGGCCTATCGGCGGCCAGGCACGCTGGAAGTGGACGTGAACTATCTCTTCCGGACGCCGTTCTTCGGCTGGGAGAGGATGAATTCCGCAAAGCTTGGCGACTACGAAGCGAGGAATGTCGGCGTAGTCGACCTCCACGAAATCGCCGCCGGCAAGATCGTTGCCCTGGTGGCCCGGCGGGCTTCGCGCGATCTCTACGACGCCTGGAGGCTACTGCAGAGCGATAACATCGATTGGGCCCAAGTTAAGGTCGGAGCGCTTGCGATCGGCGCCGCATCCCGAGATCTGGATTGGCGCACGGTGTCGCTAAAGGACTACAAATACGATCTCAACGACCTGAACAACAAGCTGCTGTCCGTGGTCAAGAACGGCATGTTCGAGGCGGAGGGCAGCCCCAATAAGTGGTGCGACCGGATCCTAGCGGAATGTCAAGAAAGACTGGCGCCGCTCTTCAAGCACAATGACAGGGAGCTGGCCTTCCTCGACGCGCTCTACGACCGCGGAAGCATCGAAGTCGATACGCTTCCTGTAAACGACGATGTAAAAAAACGCATCGAAGCCTTTCCTGCGCTCCGTTGGAAAGCGCAACATGTCGCGCAGAACTTGGGCCGGAAGCCCGCCACCTGACCAACGAGTCGAGACGCGAACGTCACGTAAAGCCAGCAGCGTGTCCACTATGCGATAGAGGACATTCAACTCGGTCTCTGTTGGCAGTTCCGAACCGATCTGGTCCAAGGACGTGCAAGCGGATGCCGACATCCTCTGAGGGGCTGCCGATGAGGACGCCATCGCCCTCCTGCCGGAGCAAGGGATCCGTTTCCAAGTGGACGACCCGCGCGACTAAAATTCGTGTGCCGGCGGTCTGCGTTATGCGCGATCATTAAATGTCGAAACGTCGCGACGAGAAATTGCTGCGGCTCATATCGCTGCTGTATGCGTGATAAGCGATGCTCGTTCGGCGCCACTAATCGCCGAACGCCAACTATCAGTACCGCCCCGAGACCTAGCGTCTTATGTGATCTTGGACCTCAACGAATATCCTTTCGGCCGAATTCGAAAATATGAACATTTTCATCCTAAAACGAGCTCTTTCAACAATTGCTGAAATAATGACACGTCATGGAATCAGCACGATGGAATATTTTATGGTTGAGAGGTTCCGTTGGGCGCGGGCTTCCGTCTCGCTTCAACGTGCCCGCTATCAACGATCGCATCGCGATAGTGGTCAAATGGTTGATCGAGCCGGAACTGAAATCTATCTTCCTGCCGGACTCATAAGGTTGCAGGCTGGGAAAATCGGCTCTGGACGCCGTGGGCGTCACGTGTCAGCGGCGCTGGAACGCCTGAAAGAGCATACCTCTCGCAACGATCTCTCCGGCATCAGGCTTGTCAATTTGGTCGCCATGTTGCCCGCGCTCCTGATCGCGGCCATTGCTCGGCTTGCGGCGACCAACGATAGAGCGGGCGACGAATGCCACTTGGCACAAACCACGGCTCCGTCAGGTTCTCGAAAGCTTAAGTGACTGTGGACGTGAGGCAAGCGTGGACCCGCACGATCGTCACCTATCCAGTGTGGCAGCGTCTTCACCGGTACAACAAGACGTCTCGGGAGATCTGCGGCCGGAACAAGAGGTCTTTGAACGGCAATTGCAAGCGGCGGGATCGGCCGTTACGGCGATGCTCGACCGGCGGCCCGGCCGTAAACCTCCTCCCAACGTGTCTATCGAGGATCGCGACTACATTTACGCTGTCGTCAAGGGCACTGCCAAACGCCGGAACCTCTCATCGGAGACGGCCGAGAAATATACCCAGATGCTCTACAAGGCGGCGAATTATCTCGGGGAGCGCGGCCAGTCGCTCAAAGGGAGTGATGATGTTGCCTTGAACCACCTCTCCAGTTCGGTCTTCAAGACGAACAAGCATGTGGGTATTGCGTTGCGGGCCCTTCAAAAACATCGTGGCGGTTCATCTGCTAGCAGACGTGCCCCGGACGCCCCAGATGGTGCCATTGTTACTGGGCGCATACCTACTGCTTCGACCGAGGCTGACAGGCCGCTCATTGAAAGCATCATAGCGGATGGCATCAAGAGCAAGCATTGGGCTTCGACCACTGTCCAGCACCATGATTCGATTCTCCGAAAATTGTCGAACAGCCTTGGGACCCGAGACATGACGCTTGCTGGGACCAGTGATGGTGCGCTGTTCGATTACGTTCAGGAAGTTTTCCCTAAAAATTGGAAAAGAATGACTGCTTCGCTGGGGGTCGCTTCGTGAGTATCGGGAGGCGAATGCCTCAGGAGCTTCGGAGCAAGGGTCTTTGGCGGCAAGCGGGCTTCAACAGGCTGGGGGTGAGGCTAGTGCGCCGCCGACATTAGATGTCGTACCAGAGGAGCTTCGGCAGTGGTTGGATGATGAAGCAGACGAACCGCTTATCATGGCGGACAATCCAGAGCTTTTGCGGCGGCAACAGGAACTTCGCCAACTGATTGGAGATCAACGGTCTCCGCAGCCGATTGCCGGCGATCCGGACGAGCTGAATTTCGATCCTGAGGACTTCACTGGCCGCCCGGCGAAGCTGAGGCGACTGCTGAATGATGAATCAACGCACTCGCCGGTGTCCGCAAGCCGAGAGGAGCTTCAAAGATTGCATCAGGAGCTTCAGGATCGGCGCGACGATCAAATCACCAGCCGGCCCATCTTCATCGATCCATGGGAGTTCACTTTCGATCCGAAGCAGTTTCCTCCTGGCGAGCTTCGACGACTGCTGGAGGACGAACCGATCACGTCAGGGGCGGATCAGGTCAGCCGCCAATTGCCCCCTGTCCAGCTGAACTTAGAGGAGGTTATCTACGATCCCGAACAGTTCCCTCCAGGGGAGCTTTGGCAACTGCTGGATGAT
Organism: Bradyrhizobium sp. USDA 4538; assembly: GCF_024171045.1. Classification (NCBI taxonomy): domain Bacteria; kingdom Pseudomonadati; phylum Pseudomonadota; class Alphaproteobacteria; order Hyphomicrobiales; family Nitrobacteraceae; genus Bradyrhizobium; species Bradyrhizobium sp. USDA 4538. The sequence goes on along the minus strand of NZ_JALJZE010000001.1, from coordinate 1,440,564 downwards.
GAACCCGCGCAATTGGAGGCGGATCCGCTGGACAGCCAAGTGGTCGCCTCTATCGATCGAGGGGATTTCGCTTTCGATCCGGAGCCGTTTCCCTCATTGGAATTCCAACGCTTGCTCCGTGACGAACCTGCCGATTTGGAGGCTGATGATGTGCTGCGCCGGTTGCCAACCGATAGCTAGAGCACGATGAGAGCATGCTGCGGACGGCGACGTGTCAAGCAAACTATGTCAATGGAATCCGACAAGTTGTCCGTGTGTATTGGGAACGATGGTCGATTCCGACCTGAGGTCGATCCGTGGCCGAGATCTCTAGCGATCGACGAAGTTGTTACCGAACGAGTATACTGGGTTGATACTGTTGGTCGTCGAATATTCGCTTCACCCTCTGCACAAGCTTGGCCGCAACTTCCTTTCGTAGCCCCGGCCTTGCACAAATGACAGCCCTGAGATCAGGCAATGCTGGTAAGTAGTATTCTGGCGATTGAACTAAATCGTCCGGCACGCAGAACGTAGGCAATGCAGTCAAGCCCAAGCCAAGTCGCACGGCTGACAATCTCACCAAGTGGTCAGTGGTGTGAAGAACAATCCTGTAAGCGGATCCCATCCTATCCAGTGGACCGATCATCCAATCGTGGTCAGGAAGCGTTACGATCGGAATAGGAGTACCCGGACGGAGAACGAATTCGTGCGAGCGAACCCAGGTGGCCGGAAATGCCCGTTGTTCAAGGACAATTTTTGAAAGATCGGAATCTACGTCCGTAGCGAAAATGCAGGCTACGTCTATGTAGCCCTCGATCAAGCCCTTGCGGATCGTGCTGGAGTGATCCGCGCAAATGAAGAGATCCGAAAAGTCATCGCTGCCGGCTCGTTCTAAAAGTCCTTGAGCAAAGAAATTGCTGAGGCCAACCCGATGTACGGTAGCGTTGCCATGACCAGCGAGCCTTAACATCTGATCGTTGGCCTCGAGTATTATGCGGGCCTGTCGGAGGACGAGTTCGCCAAGGCTGGTGACGGTTGTGCCGTTGGGCGTTTTGACAAACAGTTGCCCGCCAATCAATCCTTGCAAGCGTTTTACTTGAGCGGTCACCGCAGGCTGACTAAGCCCGAGCTTGCTCGCGGCTTTGGTCAAGCTGCCCGTCTCAGAAATGGCTACAACGGTACGAATTGACTCAATTGGAAGGTTTAGCGCTCGTAGCATTATTCCGCACAAGAATCACGAACTTGCATTGGTTCTATCATTGTAGTCGCAATATCACACCGCAGCCAAAGCGCTATCCAAAATTCGGCCAGTGCGGCTAACGGTGCAAAAGATCATCCGTACAAAGCGTACAGACCTTAGGGGGGCCACCGCCGCACGGCAACGTGTCGTATCAGTTGCGCTCAGCGGTGGGCATCCGCTCGGTTCGTCGCACCTGAAAGCAACTTCTCTCTGAGCTGCTCGCTCGGAGGCATTCGATAAATTTTTGACCTGGCAACCAGTTTCATTGACGTCGATCACACCGCGCGCAATAGACAGTCTCGTGTTCCGGGTCCTAGCGACGGGGATTGCCTGAAATTATCTCTTTTAGAAGTGTTGCCGACAACGCTGTTCGATCTCGGACAAATGCAGTGCCGGGGCTCGGTTATTCAATCACGAGCATAGCCATTGAGCGGCCTGATTGCTTCGCGTTCCTTTCAGGGACCTGAGTTTTCCAGAGCTCACGGCGCCTCCTCCCTTGGTTTATTATTGGCCCTCGCTCACGAAGCGACACCTGACATGGTGCTTCGACTCTGCCTCGGTGCGTCAAGAGGTGCAGTCTTGCTGACAATAGTGAGGCCCACGCTCTCCTTTGCGGTCTTATAAATGTCATCTTGCGCGGGCCAGTGAGAGCAAGCGGCTGGCCGATCGGCCGACGCTCAACCCAGGTCAGACAATCACGCGAAGAGGCAAAGAGACGAGGTCGATGACAAAGCCTTTTCGTGAATGGGTCCTATTGTTCACCGTCGCCTTCATGGTTCTCTGCTCCGAAGCAGAAGCGCAAGATCGCCGCACCGTCACTGAGCCTGTTGCACCTCGCACGGTCTGTGACCGCCCGGTGCCGTCCGGCAAGAACGACACGGTCAGGCTGCAAGATGCCATCGACAATTGCCCCGCCGGTGCTGCGGTTTATCTGGGGCGTGGCGAGTTCCGGTCGGGCTCGCTCCAGATGAAATCGGGCGTGACCTTATGGATCGGACGCGGTGCAACGCTTTTCGCGATCCCCGAACCGGCTGCTTACGACAAGGGCCGCGGACAGTGTGGGCGGATCGGGGCTAAGGGCGACGGTTGCCGGCCGTTCATTAGTTTCTCCAAGACACGCGGCGGCGGCATCTATGGCGACGGCATCATCGATGGCCAGGGCGGTGCACCCATGGTCGGCAACGCTGAATCCTGGTGGCAACTGGCCCGCCGGGCGCAAGCCGAGGGTGGCAACCAAAACGCCCCGCGTTTGATCCAGATCGATCATGCGCAGGACATCACGGTGTCTGGCGTCACCTTGCGCAATGCGCCCAATTTTCATGTCGCGATGAACCGGGTCGAAGGTGCCACGTTCTGGGGCCTCACGATCGATGCACCGGCCGATGCCCGCAATACCGACGGCATCGACCCCGGCGCCAGCCAGGACGTGACCATCACCCGCAGCTTCATCCGCACCGGTGACGATAACGTGGCCATCAAGGCCGGCGACAATGGCCCCGCCCGCCACATCTCCGTGACTGACAATTATTTCGGCTGGGGGCACGGGATGTCGATCGGCAGCGAAGTGAATTCCGGTGCCAGCGACATCCTGGTGCGCAACCTGACCCTGGACGGAACGACATCTGGACTGCGCATCAAGAGCGATGTCAGTCGCGGCGGCCTGGTCGAGCGAGTGACTTATGAGAACGTATGTCTGCGGGGTAACCGATGGCCGGTCGCGTTCGACACGAAATACGATCCACGTGCCCAAGGCATGAGAATTCCGGTCTATCGCCAGATTGTTCTGCGCCATGTGCATGGCGAAAATGGTGCGCTGCTGATGCGTGGAGTCGACGATAGGCACGCCCTTGATGTGGTGCTCGAGGATGTTCGGTTTGCCGACACCGCTACCTGGCAGCTCGAGCATGCCAATGTGACGGCCGATCATTCTGACGTGTCGCCGCCTCTGCCCGGGCGAGCCACAGGACAGCTGTCGCGCGGATGGGAGGGATGTGCCAGAGCATTCCGCGACCGTATTGAGTAAGTGCATGCCGAACCTTTAGGCCGGTCAGATCTCCCTTTGATGCGGCTTTGAGTTCCTGGAATAAAAGGCTACGACGCTGACGCCTCATGGCGGACGACCGACGGGGTTTGGCGCGGTCGGACATTTCCGTTAGTCGCGCGCGAGTTCCGGATCGGTGAGGAAACGTATTGACCAGACTCAGCTGCCGTATCGCCGCGGCACTTTGTACCGACTGCATGGAGCGTGCAGCGCGCCAATGCGAGTTTCTGTGCTGTTCGCTGCGGTTCTGGCCGGATATGTCTGCATCTCGACGGCCCATGCTCAGCCACTTTTGGTCTCGCGTGCCGAGAGGGCGGCCTATCACTCCGTTCAAGCAGCCATCGACGCATTACCGGCCCAAGGCGGGGATATCCAAATCGCGCCCGGCATTTACCGCGAGAAGGTCAAGGTCTCTAAATCTGGCGTTCATATTAGGGGCTCCGGCAAGAGGCCGGACGATACGGTCATTGTGTATGGCGACGGGGCGATCAATGTCGGAGGAACCGCTCATTCTGCGACGCTGGACGCCTCCGGTGATGATTTCCGGCTCGATAATCTCACGATCCAAAACGACTACGCGCTGAATCCGGCCAATTCATCTTCGCAGGCGGTGGCGCTGTCGGTTACCGTAGACAGGGACGTTATCACCCGCGTCCGCCTGCTCGGTGCCCAGGACACCCTGTTTGCCAGCAAGGGGCCGAACGGCCGAATGTCGCGGCAATACTTCCGGAGCTGCTACATCGAGGGGCATGTCGATTTCATATTTGGGAATGCCAAGGCCTATTTCCGGCAGGTGAGTTACACGGCTTGGCCAATCAAGCGGTCGTGTATACCGCACAGAGCAAGGGCACGCCGGACGAGGACAGCGCCTATGTTTTCGACCATTGCAGGCTGACTGCCGATCCCGCCGCGGGCTATGTTGCGCTTGGCCGGCCTTGGCGCCCTTACGCTACAGTGATTTTCCTGTCGACGAAGATGGATGCACCGGTCATGGCGGAAGGCTGGCGCGAATGGACTCCGGGCCAAACCAATAAACTGAGGGCCGCCAACTATGCCGAATACAAATCTTCCGGCATCGGGGCCAATCCCGCAGGCCGTGAGCCTCACTCTCATCAACTGACCGATAGCGAAGCCGCGAAATGGTCGCTCGGCGCGTTCTTCGGAGATGCCACAGATTGGCTGTCCGGCTACCACCAAGATAGGACATAAAGACACGTTCTCGAAGAAGGCGTTTTGACGCCATGACGCCGTCCCAGCATGGACGACGGCGACGTAAGCTTTTGTTGGATTCGAGCGGACTATCCGCGGCGGCTGAACAGCAGGCAGGCTGCGATGCCACAGCAGGCAGGCTTTATGTTGCATCTTTCAGAAGAACCTACGCGATCGCGACTGCTTGGGGCGAGACGTTGATCTCGTCAGCTTTTCGAAAGCTTGCGGCCGCACAGATCGCGGATCTGATTGTCGCCGAAACTGCTGCCGCCTGACCGGAGTTCGAACTTCGGCCGGCTTGTGCAGGACCTCTACCATTGGAAGGAAAGCAGGATGGATCCAGTCGACCCATTCTTCGATTCAGGAGCCTGGATGGAGCAGTACGCCGCCCAACAGGAGCGGGCAGGGCAACGAAGGGGCAACGCAGGCCAGCAAGGCAACTTTGAGCGGCAGATGGCGGATTTGCAGCTCGATTCATCTGACGCGAGCTATGTACCCTCAGCTTCACAAGATCGGGCTCCTGCGAGAGGCGGTCGGGCGGTCCGGCGGGACGATTTCGGCGGCTCGATGCGGATACCACCGCATGCCGCTCTTAGGGACAGCGCGCTCGGCGGGACTCGCCGCATCGTCGACATTCCCCGTATTCAACTCGGAGCCTCGGCGCAACTGCCGCAGTTCAGTCTGCAGGATGATCTGTTCAGCAGTGCGCGCTGCTCTATGCCGGATTCGGAGTCCGCGGTTCAGGCCAAGAGTGGCAAAAGCCGCGGACTATGGTCGCGCTTCAAGTCGGGAGTGGGCAAAGCCCTCGGGGGGAGCAGCAGCGAAAAGTCGTCGCGTAAGGAGACGCAGCCTGAGGTCTTCTCAACGAAATTTCGAGTGGATCATGCCAGGCAGCCGGGCCGGGCTCGCGGAGGGCCAGTCCCTGCGGCGGACGAGACGCTCATAACGGATTTCAGAAACAGAGCGGCCGGCAACCTGAGCGATGGCACCATCAAGAATGCGGCAGCCGATCTGCGCCATTTGAGCGCGCGCCTGAGTGCGAACGGCAGGCCATCGATAGCCGATCGAATTCGCCGCGAATTGGAAAACGCGCAACTGGAAAATCCGGAGGTGGAAAACTATCAGCTGGAAGCTGAGCTTGATGCAGATGTGGAGACGTATGCAAATGACCGCGGCAGGCGCATCAAGGCGGCCTTGAAAAAGCTCCGGGAGGTCGGTGCCGGAAACACCTTGTTCGCCGACATCCGCCGTCTGGAACCTTATCCTGCGGACGCAACACTCATCCGCATGTGGGCCGCAGCGGAAAGGGCGACAGGCAGGGTCGAGCCGGAGACAGCCGATCGTCAGGCGCGTCGCCTTTCGAGGCTGAGTGACTGGCTGCGATCGCACCACAGGCCCGCGATGGCTGACCGGCTCTTCACCCCAGAGCTCGCACAGGACGTCGAGGCGTACAAGCAAGAAACCCAGGACAGTAAAATCAACCCCGATTTGCTCAGGCTTGGGCGCTACCAGCAAATCCTTGAGGCGAACAGGGCGCTCGGATTGGATCCTGAGGACGGTGGGCAGCCTGCTGGCGAAGGCGCTGCACACGCGCACTTGCCGCAGGAACTGCCGGCGACGCCTGCCACGCCGAGCGCGGGAGCTTGGGATTGGCTCGGCGAGCAGATCCACGGACCGAGCTCATCACTGCCAGCGCCGTACCACATTTCGCAGGCCGGTCCCTCGCAGCAGCGTCCCTTAATGCCAGCCTCCCCCAGCGGTGCTGCGTGGGATTGGACGAGCGAGCAGGCCCACGGACCAGCCTCATCGGCGCCTCGCTGGGCTCCACAGCCGGATCTACCGCTCGGGCTTCCTGCAACTCCAGCCAGCTTGAGCCAAGGCGCTTGGGATTGGCTCGGGCAACATATGCAAGAAGGTGGGTCACCGTCGTCCGTCAGGCCTCGGTCGTCAAACATCTACAGCGGTCTCAATCCCCTGATTGATCTGGATCCGCCTACACCGCATGACTTGCGTGACGATGCACGTTCAGTGCCGGCACCCGAATTTGGCGGAACGCCCTCGTTCGCTGGACCCTCGGGGGCCGTGCAGGGACTGCGGGACATTGGGGCCATCGTTGGGCCGGACTGGCGCCACGGCTCCCAGGCGGCTGAAGACGTCTTGGTTGACGTCCTGGGCAACATCAATCTGCTGCCAAACCAGTTCGGGCCAAGTCAGTTTATGATCAACGATGAGCGCTACTCGGCCACGTTCGGACCAGGAGGGCGCCGGGATGTCCGCCTGATCCATCACCCGCGCGCAAGCCAGCTAAACCAACCCGGGCCATCCGAGCTGCTCCATCAGCCCCCGCAGATGGTCGGAGCCAGTCAGCCTCGTGAAGGTGCGGTGGACCTTGGGTATCTGATCCGCGGCGGATGGGAGCATCGCGAACGGTTCCTTCCGCCCTACCTTGTGCGCGTCCTCGAGGGCCAGCGCATCATGCCGGAGGCCGGACGCCCGACCTATTTCGACATCCGCGGCGTGCCTTACCGGGGCGAGTTGGTCGAAAGCGAGGGGCGCCGGCGCGTTCGCATTCATCCTGAGCTTGGCTGAGGGACGTAGGTCGGCTGCAAATCTCAGGCCCGGGCGGGCTCTGCGCGCGCGTTCAACAGCACGGCCTATCATTGGAAGTAGGGAAGGGGCATGGCCGGAGCAGTCCAGCCGCCCCTTTCAGAATCAATCAAGCTCGGTGGATTTTGTGCTCCATCTCTCAGGCTTTCACAAATCGCCCGCCAATCAATCAGTCGCTCAATAAGCGCAACAGTTCGAACCTATTCGTGCTCGACGCCCACAGCGCGGAGCGCAGACGATCGCAATCGCAAAAAGAATGTGGGGGAGCTCGCCAACAATACGAGTTTGCCGACAGCCTATCCGCGATGGCCAAGCCGAACTTCTCTGAGAGACGTTGACATCCTTCATGCTCGGGCCGGGCGTTTGCCGCAATTAAGGGTCCTTGCAGTACGTTGCAATCAGCCAGCTATCCGAGCGCAGCCTCCAGTTGGCAATTGCCTCCACGACCATCGCTTGGATCGAACTCCCTGGAGCAAAGCCGCAGCGGCCAATGATTCATGCATCGCTAAATGTAACCCGATCGGCTGTGCCTGGCACGCCAGAGGAAAACGATCGCGATCTTGCCTTGGATTTCGCCAAGGGAGTGCTGATCGTGTTGGTGATCGTCGGTCACCTGATCCAATACATCCTTTACCGAGGTGAAGGCTTCTGGGATTCGCTATGCTTCAAATGGATCTACATGTTCCACATGCCTCTCTTTATGGCGATAAGTGGATACCTCTCTTGCCGCGCTCTGTTGCGAAAGTCGTTGACGCAATCCGTCGGCGATCGGGCGACGCAGCTCTTGCTGCCCATGCTGTTTTGGTACGCTCTCCGGAGATAGCAAAGGTTGCCGTGCTTCCCGGCGCACCTGACGCAACAGGCGAGATTCTGCTGTTTCTAAATGATGTCGCCGGCGCATACTGGTTTATCTGGGCAGCGTTCGTTTGTTTTCTTCTCGTAAAAATTCTTTCGATCTTCGATCGTTGCTCGCCCTTGACCCTATTCGTATCAGTCGTACTGGTCGTGCTTGCGCCTCTGACATTCTCCATATTTCATCTCATAAAGTACACTTACCCGTTCTTCTGCCTGGGCTTCTCAGCTGCGCAATCGAGAGACTGGTGGGCGAGCAACGCGATCTTACAGGCTGCTCTGGACCGTGACTCTGTCCATAGTGGCGCTGGTATGTTTTCTAGCTTGGCGCAAAGACACTTACGTCTACAACAATCTCGCCCTGGTCCAAGATATGCAGTCGGCGAAGAATGTGCTTCTGATGTTTTTCGGCTCTGCAGAGGCTTCGGCGCTCATGATTGAGTTTTTCCTCCAATGCGGGAGATTTGGCCGCTCAAACCCAGTGGTCCGCTTTATCGCCGTGGAAATAGGACAGAGCACACTAGGTGGTGTGGACATTTATCGCATCCATAAGACGATGGCTGCGAGAGTAACGACGGCCAGGTAATTTCGGGCGGTCTTTTCGAAGCGGGTTGCGACGCGGCGGAACTGCTTGAGTTTTGAGAAGCAGCATTCGACGAGATGACGCTGGGCATAGAGATGCTTGTCCAGCGGATATTTGAGCGCACGTGACGGGTTGTTGGGGATGACGGCGAGCGCGCCTTTGGCAGCGATCGCCTGGCGCAAGTGATCGGCGTCATAAGCCGTATCCGCCATGACGACCTGGGCAGGTAATCCCTCGATCAATTCGGCGGCTTGCGGTACGTCGCTCTTCTGACCTGCGGTGAGCTTGAACCGTACGGGACATCCCAGGCCGCGAACGGCCATATGTATCTTGGTGCTCAGGCCACCGCGCGAGCGACCGATCGCCTGATCTTCAGACCCCCTTTTTTCGCCCCAGCGGCGTGCTGGTGCGCCCGGACGATGGTGGAGTCGACGATCAGATACTCGAAGTCCGGATCACCGGTGTCGCGCGGCGATCAGGATGGAAGAGCGCGTCAATCAAGGTGAGAGAGTTTCGCCGGGCTCGTGACGTAGGGAGGGCGTAGCCCGACCGGAGTTACGAGCCCGGCGTCGGCGCGATCCGCGAGGGACCGCGCCGACTGGTGATCGCGGCCGGCAGGTTATGCAAGTGGTTCTTCCGCCAAGAGGAATCACTCGCTTGCCCGGCCGACACATCACAGATCACCAAATGAGGCTCTACATGAAGTACCGTCAGACCGATAGCCCGCCAGTGGCGGCGGCCAAGGCGTCATTCAGTGCGTCGACCGCCTATCGGATCGAGAGAGATCCCCGACTTCCATCGCAAAAGAAGGCTCCCCGCGGCCGGCGACGACCCGACCCGCTGAGCGACGTGTTCGATACCGAGATCGTCCCGATCCTGAAGGCGGCACCTGGCTTACGCCCGGTGGCGGTCTTCGAGGAGATGCTCCGACGTCATCCTGATCTCGGCACCGGTATCCGTCGTACCCTGGAACGTCGTATCCGTGCCTGGCGGGCGATCCACGGCGAGGAGCAGGAGGTGATCTTCCGCCAAACCCACGAGCCCGGCCAGCTCGGCCTCTCCGACTTCACCGACATGGGCGAGTTGGGTGTTACGATCGCGGACACGCCGCTGGATCATCGTCTGTATCACTTCCGTTTGGCCTATTGCGGGTTCGAGCACGCCCACGTCGTGCTTGGCGGCGAGAGCTTCGTTGCCCTGGCCGAAGGCCTGCAGAACGCTCTCTGGTCGCTCGGTGGGGCGCCGCGGGAGCATCGGACCGACAGCCTGTCGGCCGCATTCTGCAATCTCGATCGCGATGCACGGGACGATCTGACGCAGCGATACGAGGCCCTTTGTGCCCACTACGGCATGCGTCCCTCCCGCAACAATCGAGGCGTCGCCCACGAGAATGGCTCGATCGAAGGGCCCCACGGTCATCTCAAGCGAGCAATCGCGGACGCCTTGCTGCTGCGCGGAACTGTCGACTTCGACGATCTTGCTACCTATCGCGGCTTCATCGACGAGATCGTCAGCCGCCGCAACGCCCGCAACGCCAAGCGAATCGATAGCGAGCGCGTGGTGTTGCAGGAGCTGCCCGATCGCCGGACCTCGGACTACGAAGAGGTGATCGTCCGCGTGACGTCATCGGGCGGCTTCACCCTACGCAAGGTGTTCTACACGGTGCCATCGCGCCTGATCGGTCACCGGCTGCGGGCGCGGCTCTATGACGATCACCTCGACGTGTTCGTCGGTGGCACGCACCTCCTGACCTTGCCGCGCGGGCGACCGCATCCCAATGGCAAGTACGATCAGGTCGTCGATTATCGGCACGTGATCCATTCCCTGCGGCGCAAGCCAATGGCGCTTCTCAATCTGGTTTATCGAGACAGGCTGTTCCCGCGCGAGGGCTATCGGAGAACCTTCGACCGATTGCGCGAGCGCTGGCCGGACAAGAAGGCCTGCCGGATCATGGTCGATCTTCTCGCGCTCGCTCATGAGCGCGGCTGCGAGGCCGAACTCGCCGATCAGCTCACGGCCGATCTTGACGCCGGCCGACTGCCCGAACTCAACCGGCTGCGCGCTCACTTCGCTCCCGACCCCGCCCACCTGCCGAACGTCGTGGTGCAGCTCGCGCCGCTTGCCACCTACGAATGCCTCATCGGTACCGCCGAGATCGGAGGTGACGCATGAGCGTGGCCAACACCGTTGATACCGCGCGCCTCAATCTGTTGCTCAACGAGCTCCGGCTGCCAGCCATCAAGGTGCTGTGGGCGCAATTTGCCGAGCAATCCGACAAGGAAGGTTGGCCGGCGGCCCGCTTCCTCGCCACCGTTGCCGAGCACGAGATCGCCGAACGCGGTCGCCGGCGCACCGAGCGCCATCTCGTCGAGGCGCGGCTGCCAGCTGGGAAGACCTTCGACAGCTTCGACTTCGAGGCCGTGCCGATGATCTCGAAGGCGCAGGTGATGGCGCTCGCCGCCGGTGACAGCTGGCTGGGCAAGGGCGCTAATTTGCTCCTGTTCGGGCCGCCCGGCGGCGGCAAGAGCCACTTGGCGGCAGCTATCGGCCTGGCCCTCATCGAGAACGGATGGCGTGTCCTCTTCACCCGCACCACCGATCTCGTCCAGAAGCTTCAGGTGGCGCGGCGTGAGCTCAACCTCGAGGCGGCCGTCAGCCGCCTTGATCGCTTCGATCTCCTGATCCTCGATGATCTTGCCTACGTCACCAAGGACCAGGCCGAGACCAGCGTGCTGTTCGAACTCATCAGCGCACGCTACGAGCGCCGCTCGATGCTGATCACCGCCAATCAGCCCTTCGGCGAATGGAACAAGGTCTTCCCGGACCCCGCCATGACGCTCGCCGCCATCGATCGTCTCGTTCACCACGCCACCATCGTTGAGATGAACGTCGAGAGCTATCGCAGGCGCACCGCGCTCGAACGAAAACGCGGTCCGGGACGCCCGCCCTCGCACGCGACACCCAAAACTGTCGCTGATTGACGCTCCGCGACAATCAGAGCTCAACAAAACTCTTGCGCGCGACAATCTGCGCGGCAATCATCACTCCGCCGCGACACTGACTCGCCATCCAGATTGCCGCGCCTTCCCATCCAGATCGACGCGCTACACACCGGACATCGCTTCGAATATGCGCCACCAGACCCCCTTGATGCTCCATCGACTGAAGCGCCGAAACACGCTGTTCCAGTCTCCAAACACCTCCGGAAGATCACGCCAGGGAGAGCCAGTGCGCACGATCCAAAGTACGCCCTCCACAAACATCCGGTTGTCCCGTCCGGTCGAACCCTTCTGGTCAGGCCGGCCGATGATCAGCGGCGCCATCCGCTCCCATGTCGCGTCGCTCAATACCAAGCGGTCCATCACACCCAAGGCGGCCTCCCCAAAAGCAGCCTTGAATCTGATTTGCGCCTAAAAGGGAATCCTTAGAGTCCACACCACCTAGTGCTGTACTTGATTCAGGGGACGGTATTTCGTCTCATGGATTCGATGCAGTACGCAGAACCGTCAGATCTCACAACCAAGTTGGCTGAGGCGGGACTTCTTGGCGGAGCGATTATTCTCGTCTCGCTAGTGGTGCGCCGGTCAGCGCGCGACATTCCCTGTCTGTCTCAGTTCATTCTAGGAACTTCATCCCGCGCCCTCGCGGGTCAGGCCGCGCGCAAGCAAAGCTAGCCGACATCTGGTCACGATGCTCTTTAGTCGTTGGAGAGCCGACCTTCGGGTCGCTCCTTGCGACCTCCAGCCGGTGCGGTGACAGAAACGGCGCGTAATTTTGACGAATCAGGTTGTGCGCCGAATTAATGGCTTCCTCGACGAACTAGAAGAATATCAGCGTAGACACCAACAGATCTAACGCGTGCTCCGTTTGGGCCGTATGTGTGATGCTTGTCGGATTATGGATGTATGACAGTCCAAGGGTTGCATATATCCCTGGAGCGAGATGCGCGATGTATGTTCCTGTAATTGCAGTTGTATCGCGATGCGCAAGCTGTCCTTTCGCCAAGGCCGCATCCACTGCAACCTTGCTCCAGGCGGTGTTGCTCGCGACGAGACTAATCAGATCAGTAGGTCGGCTATCAAAAGGCCCCTTCGCATAAAGACGAAGCTCGTAATACCGGCTGATCCTATTGAGATCAGGCGGAGCTCCCATGATCGAGAATCCGCCATAGATGCCGCGAGATGGCGTCCCCTCAACGTCACTCTGCCAGAGCTGCCGGTCAGCGGCGATGTAATGAAAGTTATTCCCGCTCTGCCTTTGTTGATCCGGATCTGCTAAATTCTTGTAATGGCCGCTGTTGAAACCAACGCCCGCCCGCAGCCACGTGTCAGGTACGCCGGGAGCGGCCTTGCTCTTGTAGCCAAGTTCATCAACGAAAAGAATACCTGTGTTGGCCGTGCTCCAGTTCAGGCCGCTCGGATTCTCTGTTATCTCGGCATAAGAACCGTCTGGACTGATGGAGCGCTGCATGGAGACTTTGTTGTACAGGTGATCATCAAGATTGTACTTCAGGTTGACGGCGGGAGTCGGTGCGGCGTTGGTGCTCATTCCTGCTTGGAATAAGGCAAACATATTTGATCCTGAAATGCCTGCGAACAACGTGCCGGTGAACTCATTCGCATTTCGGAGATAGCCAAGTTTGAGTTCGAACTTCCTGTCGAGGAAGGTTTGATAATATGCGAGTGTATTCAATCCCACTCGATCCGGCCCCGGGCGCTTCCATGTCCAGTATTGCTGCTCGGCACCCACGACAATCTGGCCATCGGGAATGCCAAGCCGGCTGAGATCATAGGTGACGATCAGGAAGTTCGCCGTAGCAAACGTCGGATTCTGCCCCATGTAGAGCTGGTTCGCGATGCTGGTTCTCGCCGCATTCGGCAGCTGGTTATTTGCAAAGATGTTATGCGTCCAGCCGATATAGCCGATGCCAACGTCTGCCAGCGCGGATCTAACGCCGCTCTTGTCCTGATCAACCGTGTCGGCAGGGCCGGGTATGTTGAGCCAGATCCCTTTTTCTCGGAAAGTATCGAAGCGTGCGAAGGGATCGATCCTTTTTTGCGTTCGTGTCTGGGCGCTTCGATCGGAGCTGTCGCGCTTGATGAGAGGCAGGTTGGGAGCTGATGCCAGCGCGGAGGCACGAAGTTGAACTGGCTCATTGACCGTGCCGACCCGGAGTTTTGTGGCCATGTCGTGGGCTGTCGGCGCTTTCCTCCTGGCAACTTGTGCCGCAGCGTTGTTTTTGGCATCACGCTCGTCGGCAGTTTGTGCCAAGACAGGCATGCCAACCAGACAAGCCGCGAGCGAAAGTGCGGCGGTAAGGCGCCGCTGCGTCTCGCTTGATCGCAAGCTGCAGGCAAGTGCGGCCGTAGCCGAAGATGTTTGAGGCGTCGTCACCGCAATAAAGCAATCACCCACAGTGTACTTCGTGTCCTCTCTTGCGAGCCATGAACAGATTGAAAGCCGGCCTCAATGGCCAGAGCGGCGTCGAAGCGCTGGCCTCTGAGGCGCGGCACGACGCCGTACGGGCAGGAGGTTCGTAATCCCGGCGAGGTCACCTCTAATCTGTGCCCGCGAAAATCTTGTCTCAACGTCCATGATTGAGCCCTGGAGATCGGAGGGATCCGGTTTCGGGCTACTTTCGTGGCCGTGGGCAAACTGTTGGTGAGTCCGCCCGCTCCGTCGGCGCGGAAAATTTGGGATGCATTCCGAGTTCCTAGACCTGTGACGCACGGCGTTGGTGGGCCACGCTTGCCATCTGTCCGTCGTCTCCATCAACCTGCCAGAATTGGTAGTTGGCCATGTCCAATGCTTCCCGCTCCAATGGCGAGGTAGCTTGGGCGCCGGTTGGTGCGCCTTGAGCAGCGGTCGGCCATGAAGTTGCCGGTCTCGGCAGCACGGAAAGGCGAGAGGCAGACTTTGAAGGGAAATAGCGTCGGTTCACATCAACGGCCGGCAGGGTAAGAAAACCTGCAAGGTTCTCTTGAATGATGCGAAAATGCTGCACCATAACCGTGAAGAGGAGGACTATTTCTTACCGCTGGCCCTATGATGCAGGAACCCGCATCATCTGTTCGCTTTGCCTGGGACAAGATGAGCCGCTTCATCGGAGCAGCGAGTTTGCGAAGAATGACGTTGTCGGCGGCCGCGCTTTGCTGGGAGTCGTGACTTCAGCCATCTCTCGCGTCAAGGAAACAAGCCTGTCGAAACGGGGATAGTCGGGTAGGGGACAATGGAGATGATTGATCAGGCGGCCGCTTCCGATTTGCGGCCGCTATTATACGGCACGTCAAAACGCATTCGCTGGGGTTTGATGTTTCTGGTTGTCCTCGTCGGCTTGTGTTCAGCAGCAGCCCATTTTGGAGGGAGCCTCGCAAGGGTTGTCGAGACGCCGCCAGCCGGGTTCGCCGATTCGGCGGCGGGCCTATCACCGGAGGACAGGACATCCCTGACCGAGATACGTTGGGCGCAGCAGAAGGCGAGCGAGGATATTGCGGAACTCAGTCGCCTCATCGATGCTCAGCGGAAGGATCTTAAAGGGATCTTAGATCGCATCACGGTGCTGACTTCGCGGATTGAATCCTTGCAGATTCCAGCACCTGTCGCTTCCGATCCCTCCGTTATTTCTTCGTCGCCGGCACAAGCTGCTTCGAGTCCGGCCAAGAAGCACGTCGAGAGGTCCAAACCACAGGGGCCTGTTTCCGTCGGAGGTGCGCCAGTGATCGCTGGACAGAAGACGGGCGAGCCTTGACGCTCGCTGTCCCTGGCGCCCTGCGCGCGCAGCCGCTCGTCGGAGATCGCGGTCGCAATCATGGCCGAGATCACCGCGCAGCTGCGCTTGCCCCCCAAAGAAAAAGAAGAAGCGGCATGAAATTCGGTCCCGCCAGTCCAGCCGACGCGATTGCCTCGAGTTGCTGCGCGGAGCCAGCCACGTTTGGCGGCGGTGGGCTGCCCAGTCACGCTAATCCTGTCTTACCGAGCGAGCGTGCCGCCGACGCGTGAGGCATCAGGAATGCGGATAGGTCCTTGACCACGTCAGCGAGCGTGCCGGGTCGAAAAGCAACGTCTTCAACGAATGAATTCCGCTGCTGAATTTTCGTTGGGTCTTCCGCAAACGCAGTTGTCAGCGCATCCGGAGCACTTGGAGGAATTTCAGTCTTCCGTCGAGCGAATGTCGCGGTGATGGCTCGTGGGAGTTTGTCGTTCTTGAATTCGAAGTTGCGCGATAAAACCAAGACGTCATACAAGTCTTTCATGCGGCTATTGGCGCGACGCAACATAACCATCGCCTGAAAGTTCTCGGCGATAACCGTTTCGCGGGCGTAGGCCCGGAGATGTGGCGCCCGGAAGTCCAAGAGAACGGGCAGATCCATTTCCTGAAGACCCGGCTCAACGGAGTCGCCAAAGGCGATATCAATCACGATCCGAATTTTGGCGGTTTCGATCGTAGCGTTGGCTGTAATGCGCAGCCCGCCGCATTCGGTTTCTTCACGGATACGGTGGACCTTTACGCTGTTCGATTCAAAGACAACGCCATCATTAAGGGAGACCATGCAGATCTCCTGGAAGATGCGGACCATATCCTCTTGATCGTCTTTGCCAATGGCCAGAAAGTCCAGGTCTCTTGTCGGGCGTAGCGGATCTTCGAACCACTTCGTAAGCAGCATCTCTCCTTTCAGAATGAAACGGTCGCAGTGCTTGGTTTGACTCAGGCGATAAAGGAGTCGCTCGAGAACGTAATTGTTGAGCAGCAGATCGAATGGCTGACGACGCTCCTTTGAGAGGTTGAGCAACCGCGTCCGAACCGACGCGCGGTTGAGCAACCGCGTCCGAACCGACGCGCCCATGTTCTTGATCAGAGGTGTTGGCTTCTTAGGCATTGGTCGTCATAGCCTCAAGATACGGCTGAACGACCTTCCAGGTACCAGCTTCATTTGCGTACCGGGCGATCTCGGCAGGGGTCGCTTGGCGCTGTCGCAGGGCTTCTCTGAGGCCCTCGAGCGCGAGATTGAGGCCGGGACTCTTTCGATACCGCTTTCCGGCGCTCCGGCGATAACGAAATAGGTCGACTACTGTTTTGGCAGGAATGTAGACGCGTACCCGTACGCCTTCGATCTTGTGCTCTGTAATGCCAGAGGTCAGAACCTTCTCTCCGAAACGCACAAATTGGATGGTCGGGGTATCGGTTCGCGGCAGCCGATCCTTTGAGCCGATGGCCATCCAAACGAGCGATGGAATCGTATCAGTCAGTCCGTGAAACGCCAGCGCAGAGGTGAGGCAGATAACGCCTCTTGGGACGAGCTTGGCGGCCTCAGCCAGGACATGATGGGTGTCGAACGAGGCGTCTGGAAGCTGGTACAGTCCCCTGCTGAGCTGAAGGACGAGTCCCTTCTCCTTCATTCGGGATACGGTTGCCGCCGTAATGCCCGCCTTCTTAAATTCAGAAAGGCGAAGCATCCCCTGCTTCTTCAGTAGGGTTATGGCGCGATCCTGCTGGGTCTTAGGGAAGGATAGCATGCTAGTATTGTGATACAAAATGTCGGATTTGTCAATATTTTATCCGACGATTGGTATCGTAA
The DNA here is from genome assembly GCF_024171045.1 of Bradyrhizobium sp. USDA 4538. Taxonomy (NCBI): domain Bacteria; kingdom Pseudomonadati; phylum Pseudomonadota; class Alphaproteobacteria; order Hyphomicrobiales; family Nitrobacteraceae; genus Bradyrhizobium; species Bradyrhizobium sp. USDA 4538. Next base: position 1,423,477 of record NZ_JALJZE010000001.1, on the reverse strand, counting down.
ACTAATCGCATTGTTCGCGCCTGCGGACTTTGGAGGCGCGAGCGGCTGATCTTCCCGCGGGCACGACTAGCAACAAAGAAACGGTGCCGCATTAGTCGGCGTGCGACCAAGTTTTCTCAATATCTCCGAGCCAGGGCAAAGATGCCTTAGACGCGGATCTTAAAGTTTCCACCAGCTGCCGTGGCGGCGCCAAGTACCTGTCGAGAGTTCGATTAGTCAGCAGATTCCCTTTATTTCGATCCGCATCTCTCGGTATTTGAACCGAATTTAAATCTTCCCTTTAAGCGTCTGCCTGCAGCGCTTCTTCCGGTCACTCGTTCGCGAGGAGCGCCACGCTTTGGATCTGCTCACATCCCTTGGCTTTGCTAATAGGGTGTGCGGTCGAGATGAGCATCGAATGCGGCAGCCACAGCGCGGATGACAAAACGGTGCTCCTGCTTGACGCGGATGAAACCGTCCTGGATCTCCACTATCCCGTCCTCAGTGAGCATTTCCAAGCGATCAGCTGAATCAAGAAAAGCGATCGGATCAAATCCGTGGGCTGCACACAGTGCCGGCACGTCGGCCTGCAAATCGCACATCAAGCGCTCGATGATTGCAGCCCGCAGCCGATCTTCCTCAGTGAGACAGTATCCTTTCGACATAGCCAGACGACCTGCTCTGATGTGCTGGTTATAGGAAGCAGTCACGACCTCGTTCTGGACGTAGCCGTCACGGAGACGCCCGATGGCTGACGGACCAAAGCCGATCACAGTTTTACAGGTATCGGCCGAATAGCCCAACGAGTTGCGGCGCAGCCGACCAGCTTTCTGGGCCAGCACTAGCTCGTCGTCTGGCAAGGCGAAATGGTCGAGCCCGATTTGGTGGTAGCCGGCGGAGACCAGCGTATCTGCCACGGCCGCGGCTTGCTCGGCTCGAGCAATATTGTCAGGCAGCGCCGCCTCATTGATCTGGCGCTGACGTTTCATATAGGAGGGAACGTGGGCGTAGCCGAAAACCGCGAGCCGGTCGGGCCGCATGGCCGCAGCCGTCCTCGCCGAGTCCACGCAGGACTGCACCGTCTGATGCGGCAGTCCGAAGAGCAGGTCGAAGTTGATGCGGCTTATTCCATGCTGGCGAAGGCTTTCGACTGCAGAAGCCGCCTGGGCCTCGCTTTGGAGCCGATTGACCGCCTTTTGGACCACGGGGTCAAAGCTTTGCACGCCGATGCTCGCGCGGTTCACGCCGGCCGCCCCCAAGGCTTCCGCCATCTCTGTCGTGAACGCGCGCGGGTCGATTTCGATGGCGATGGCAGCCGACTTACTGAAGGCAAAATAGCGACGTAGGAGTTCTATCAGAGCTAGAAAATCGACTGGCGCAATGCTGGTCGGTGTTCCGCCGCCGAAATGCACGTCGCGGACGGGCAGGGCGCGCGGCAGTTGGTCTGCAACCAAACGAATCTCCTCCCGTAGCGCCGCCAAATAATTGCGAATTGGCCGCTCGCTGCGAATAAGGCTCGTGGGAAAGCCGCAGTACCAGCAGATCGATTGGCAGAAAGGGACATGGAGATAGAGCGATACGGGTTCATCCGGCGGCAGCCGTCTCAACCAAGTCTCACAAGTCTCGGCGCCGATGGTCGTGGAGAAATCCGGTACAGTTGGGTAGACTGTGTACCAAGGCAGGCGAGCATCGCAATACTTGTTCAGGAGTGCGGTCTGCAAGGCTTCGTTCCCGTGCTCATACAGACCTGAAGCTGAACCATGCGCTCTGCTGTGTCTTTGCGTTATGTCAACTTGCTCAAACTTGGTCGCGACATCTCGATCACGTTCTCGATATCATTGCCAACTTATCAGGGACCGAGGTTGGCGTGAGAGACATCCACGTTTGGATGCTCGTGCGAAGGATGAACTTCTCACAAGCACATGGCCGATAGCCGCTAGTTCGACCAACCTGCGCGCAGGAACTTCGCAGGGACCATTCAGTGCAGTCGATGGGCCGAGCGGCTTGTCGCTCCTCTTCCCCGCGAGGGGGCACCTCTCGGATGAAATGCCGCGAGCAGGATGCGTCCGGCTGGCGATGCCATGGACAGTAAGTTGCTGTTGGATGGCGCCGACAAGTGCGAGATCATAGAACTTGACGCTACGTGAGATTCAAGTCCTTTGGAGCCGCGCATGAAACCATTTTAGACGCCACGTCAAAAGAATGGATGGGCCTCAATTCCGCCACGCTGGTTGTCTCATTGCCGCGAGCATCGTCACGGATGTACTGATGATGTTGGGGCGGGCCCGGCGCACTTCCAAGCCCGGCAAGTGCGTCGGGGCGCCTTGGTTCGGAGGCGTCCCGTCGCCGAGTACAAGCGGCTCTCCACAACCCGGTTTCGCGCGCCGGCGACCGCGAAGGAGAGCCCGGCTGGCTTCCTCACACCTGGACAACGTCCTACATATTTGCGCTGTGCTTCTGCACTTTCATTTCGTTTGTTTTTTGCGATCGCTTTAGCGGCTATCGATTCTTCGAGAGAGCCGCGCAATTGCATCAGTTGAATCTCGACCTGACCGGTGTGAAAACTAAGACGTGAGAGTTTCAAGCGCGCACCAATTGGATGCCGGCGATGAGCAGAACCGCCACGAGGATGAACCTTACGGTTGTCTGGCTCATCCATTTCAGGCCGATAACTGTTCCTGCCGCGGCACCCGCCAGTACGGCGATTGCATAAAGCCCGAAATCCGGCGCCGGAAATTGGCCGGTGAAAAGAACTCCGGCGAAGCCGAGAGCGGAGTTAGCCAGGATAAAAGGCGGCGACAGCGCGGCGGTCTGCTTAGGTGATGCCCAATTCAGTGCGATGAGCGTCGGGGCGAGAAACGCTCCGCCGCCTACGCCTGTCAGCCCGGAAACGAGGCCGATGACTGCTCCAATGCTCAAGGTTCCCCAGAGCCGAGTTTCGCAACCGCGTTCGGCGGTGCGTCCGTGCCGAACGATCATCACGACGCCTGCCAGAAGAAGGACAAACCCGGTCAGCGTCTTGTAAATGTGTTCCCCGAGCACCACGAGACCCCCGACAAGCGCCGTTGGCATCGATGAAAGCAGAAGCGGACGCAGCATTATCCAGTCAACTACTTTGTTGCGGTTGAAAACCCACGTAGAATATGTCGCGACCACAATGTTGAGACCAAGCGCCGTTGGGCGCATCTCTGTCGATGGCAGACCAGCAAAAGCCATCAGCGCCAGGAATGCAGTACCCCCCGCCTGACCAACGGTCGTATAGAGCAGTGAGATGATCGCCAGAAGCAGAGAAAACATCTCACCGATTCTCGGCGAAGCTCTTCGCCTTGGTTGCGACAGCCCCGCCAGGGCGAGGCGCAATTGTTTTTCCTGTCGGGACGTTTGCTTTGCAACCGAGTTTTAGTTGGAGTGCGCGCGACCGGACCTATAGCCAGTCACGATTGCCATGTGGCGATCGTCTCAATCAATCGTTAAGCCTTGTAGTTGACTGGGTAGCGCGAGACCTTGGTAGTTTCCGGTCGACGGACAAGGCCTCGTCGGACGGGCTATGCTCTCGGTCGTTCTTGACGTCAACCGTTGCATTCCGAGCCGCTGCACCTGCCAGGTCGTCATCTGACCTGCTTTTTCGTCATCTCTGATCGGCCACTCGCCGTGTTTTCCACCAGAATGTTGACGCTGGGCTGAGCGTATTGACGGGTTGAAGCCAAGAGCGTCTCGGAGCGGCTGCCGTGCGAGCTATATTTTCCTTGATGAGGTCAACTGGTGCCGGGGCTCGCGCAAATGGTCTGTCGGATGTCCTCCCGATGTCATGATTGCTTCAATGCGCGATAAGGAGAGCTGCCCACTCTTTCAAGTCATTGATTCCGCGGCCGGTTTCTGAAAACCAAATGTTGGTATGGCACTTGCTGGTCCCACACCAGGTCCTCTCCCGCCTTTGGAGATGCGCATGCAAAGTGTCCGCTGCGTCAAGCAGCTCTTGTGGCTTCGCGTATCTCCCGTTGCGCCCCTGACGCGGTTGCTATTTGTCCCTTCGATCTATTCGCGCCGACCCTACGCGACCAAGCCTCTCAGAGGCCGTCGGCTGATGCTAGCAAATTTCCTTTTGCGACGGCTGCTGCGTGTTGCTCATCGCCCGAACCCTCGACGTTGTGGACAGGCGAAGGACCAGCCAAGGAAAAGCGATGCCGACTCGCAAGACGGGGAGGAAAAATGATGCCGTTGTCTTCTGCGTCGGCGAGCAGTGCATCGACGGGGACGCCACGCAGGTCGAAGCGAGCACCCGCGAGCGGGGTTGCGTGCTCTAGCTCACCTGGCTCGCGAAGTTCAGCATCTAGGGTCTGCCCGAGCTCGCGCTCAAGCGGCAGCGAAGCCTCACTTGAGCTGGACATCGCTCTTGCACAATCGAATCGGATCTATGCTGATGTCGCAGCGGGCCGGCCTGGGTGGCTCGTACCGCCGACTGAATCGTTAGGAGAGCCGCCTGACCGACTTCAAGCCGTAGCGCGCGCACGCCCGCCAAACCAGAGCTCTTACTTTCCGTCCCTGGCGGCATCAGTAGGTCAATTGTGCCTCGCGAACGCAGACCATCAACATGGCCGTCCCCGCCGCGATCTTCAATCTCGGCAGCGCGTCGCCTGCGAGCCGGGTAGATCATATTGAATGAGGTGAACGCTACGGTGAGCGTCGTGCAGTTCGGCCTCGAACGAAGGATAGGCCGCACCTTAGCTGTTTGGCGGGGGACGATCACGTCATCGCAGTTGGTGTAGGGCATCGAATTCGGGATGACTCCTTCGGCAGCATGCGCTCCAGACTTTACAAAGAGCAAACCCAGGAATTCAGGGCATGGAATTGAACTTGGCTCTACCTGAAACAAGCGCAATTGGAAGCCGCGACACCGACCGGGATAGTCGTCCTGAGCCGCCCGCTATGGACCTGTTTAGCTTTACTGAATGCGCAAAACAGACGCATTCGCTCAGAGCGCTATTCGAGCTACTTGTCAGCTGCGCCACGGAGGAGGGCTTCAGTGAAGTTGCCTACGGCGCCCTCAACTTCGTCGAGCCCCTTCGCCTGGCGGAGTATCCACCCCCGACCGTGGCCGTGAAATGGCCGTCAGACTGGTGCGACCGGTACTTCAAACGCAAGTACCACACCATCGATCCGGTGGTCCGGCGGACGCCAATGCTTTCTAGGCCGTTTTTATGGGATCAACTGGCCGACCACTATCGACTTCAACCTGACGAGAGACGCGTACTGGACGAAGCCAGAGAGGCGGGCCTGAAGCATGGCATGAGCGTGCCGTTGTTTGGGCCGCTAGGCCGAGTATCTGTAGTGTCGTTTGCATCTCCGTCGGACGACGCTGATCCTCAGGATCGCATCGGTCATCTCAATGCATTGGCCTGGCACTTTCACACCGCGTATGGTGAGATCGCACGTCCCTGCAACGATGGCGGTGATAAAAAAGTGGCACTGTCGCAGCGGGAGATCAGCTGCATGCGATGGGTGGCGGAAGGAAAATCGTCATGGGAAATCGGGATGATCCTGGAAATCAGCGAGAATACAGTCAATTTTCATATCAAGAATGCGATGCGAAAGCTTGGCGCCACTAGCCGGATCCAAGCGATCGTTCTGGCAATACGCCTCAATGTTCTTTGAAATCCCAACTCGTTTGAGCAAGCACCGGCGGCTATCAGAATTGTTGTCGCAGCTTCCGGCAAGTCTAAAGCTGGACAATATTTATCGGAATTGCACGCACGACGCTAAGACCCAGCGTCAGATTATGAAGCTCGATAACCATCGAAGTGTCGGATCGTGACTTGGACCGCCAGGCCCGGAGTTCCAGTAACCAGGGGCCATCCGGCCGATGATCTGGCTCGGACTGCTCGAGTCGGACATCGCGAGGTATCGGCGGATGTGACACGAGCGCTTGAAGAAAGAACCCCGACCGACGGTCGGGGCTCACGATTTACCGCAAGCGCGTGGAGGTTGCTATCGACCAAACGCCGGGCCGAATTTGTAATTGAGCCGCGCTGTGACGAGATCGATGTCCTGGTGGACGCGATCACCGCCTACCGCTGTTGGAAAGGTTACGTTGCTGCCTTGCATGAACAAATGGTCATACTCGACGCCAGCCGACCAACTCGGAGTGAGGCTGACTTCGATCCCGGCACCGAGGGCGCCACCCCAACGCACATCGTTGTTTCTGGCAATTTCGGTCGCAGTAGCCACTGAGTTGACGTGATAAGTGTTGCTGGTCACTGCAGCACCGCCCTTGACGTAGAGCAGCACGGGGTCGAACGCATAGCCGACATGGCCGGTCATCAAGCCGAAAGCATCTGTCTTGGTGCCAATGATGTCTGCCGGGAAGGCGGTGCTGACATTGGAGCCGCTGAAGTCAGCCCAGTTGCCTTGACCTTCAATGCCGTAGACCGTTTTGAAGATCTGCCAGCGATAGCCGATCTGGCCGCCAACGGTAGCACCAGTCGAATTATGGCAACCCTCGGGAGTGATGCCGTTGAAGTCCCAGCAATTGTGGCTCGATCCCCAGCCGCCATTGATACCGATATAGTAGCCGGTCCAGTCGTTGATTGTGGCTACGACCGGCTGCGGTGCCGCCTTGATGTTGACGGGCTGCGCGGCGAAGTCCGCGCTGAATGCGGGAGCGGCCGCAGTGAGTGCGCCGATGCTTGCAGTCAGAACCAGCAAATTCTTCATTCGAGTGTCGTTCCTTTTGATGCCGCCCGGCGCGATGCGTCTTAACAAGATCATCGCGAATTGCTGTAACTGCAGCACCACATTGTTTCGGAAGAAATGAGTTAAATCGAACGCCGCGTCAGATTGTTGAGCGTGCAACCGTCGTAGTGCGTAGACCTGACCAGGATGCTCCGATCGGTGAGGCGCAAACAGCGAGAAGGCATTTGCGGACCAAGCAGTGCTGAATGAACTGAAAGCCACGAATCGCCCAGCGTCTCCCTTCTGCTGATGATGGCCTGCGATGCGATGCCGCCCGTCTGACGTGCCTAATCCGCATCACTCAGCTTCGAAGCGCAAGCTGCACACAACTTACAGGCGGATCGCTGTTCAAGCATTTCGTCGAAATTTAGGTCCTGCTGATAAAGCATTCCCGGGGACGACGAACTCATCTTGCTGTCGGCGGTCTACGATCATGGCCCGGCTGACTGGTATCGTAGCGTCAGGAGCTTTGTACCGGCAGCTTTAGTCGAGGGCGCGGTTCAGCGAAGCAGAATGGTCTGGAGGAGGACTTCGACCACGATATATTGAGATTGCTCACATGGCGCTTCGATGAAGGAGAGCTGTCACGTAGCCCATCGTTCCTATAGTGGTGGGAGCTACCCTACTGTTTGGTCGAAAATGCCAATTCTGCGCGCAAGTTGCGTATCGCCTCGTTTGCCAGATGCAAGGCATTCCGTTCACCGTTTCTTATCGAGCACTCCAGGGAGGCTCGCAAGCGACTATGAAGCACTGCCTTGTGATTGTGCGCCAGGAGCGGATCTTTCTCGACAAAGCGCCACGCCTTATCAAATGCGGTGCTTACGAGAACCTCTGGCGCCTGCACTTGCTCGGATGATATCTGAGCCATCTCAAACTCCTGCGATATCCTGAATACAAAGAAGTAATTTGTTCAAAACACCGAGCGCCCGTGATCTATCCAGCTGTCAAGAGGTCGGATCCGTAGGCGCGCTCGCCCGTGTCGAGCTGATCTCGGCGCTGCGAGCGAATTTATATAGATGCTTGTTGAAGCGCGGATGACCGAACGTGGTGGTGCGCGCTTCAATTCGAATGATTCTGAATCATTTGACGGCAAGTATGCGTTGTCGCGCGCTTCTCTGCTGATTACCGCATTGCCTGCTGTCAGTAGTGGCTCGAAGAAATCAGAAAATCGGTCCGGACCAAACGACGCTACAGTCGAAGCTGAGGAAAGACCGTTCACCGCATGCGCAACCTCGAGCTAAGAAGGGTCGAAGCCAAGTGCTGTCCGTTTGGTACATTACCCGTTTTGTACGATGTCATCTTCTAAGTGCGGGACGCATTCCGGACAGGATTTGTTCGCTTTGTGACATATGTCGGCGGCGTGGCCGTCGTTCTGCTGTTCAATCCCTGCGCGTAACCGATGGTTTGAAGTGTGCGTCTTGTGGAATGCAGTAGAGAAGTGGTGACGAGGTGCAGGGCAATTGTGATGATCTGGTTCGTGTCGCCCTGCAAGACGTCGTGGAGTGTAGATCGTGGGGTAAGGGTCAATGCCGCCGCAAAGTGAGTGCCAAACCATTGAGCCAAGCGTCAAACACTCGATCGGACGAGAAGGCCTTGCCCGCACGTCACCACATGCGTTGCGTTCATTCGCTATCCGCCGTCGGGTTGGCTGCGGCATACAGAATACATAGCCATGAAGTACTTGATACAGGAAAAGCCCAGTTGAGATCGAGGGGCAAACGGGTCCTCTCCCGCGCAAGATCGCTTAGTGCGACGGGATCGGTTCGAATCCGGTGGCAAACGGAAAAAGCAGTGGAGGCGACGCGCTCCGCGCGACGATACGTAAATTCAATCTGAGGCTTGCTGCGGTGCTGGGTACGTTAAACCGCAGCACGCCGTGCCCCAACTCTGATCAGACCCTGATCGCGCCGTCAACCGACGGAAAACTCGAAATAGAATCTCACTCCGCTGCACGGGAGAGAATCAGGGTGGCGATCTTCAACTGGTTGGCAGGGGTGCGCAGAGCCTCAGGTAAGGCCGCCACCGCTTGATCGAAAAGGCGTCCCAAAATTTGGAGGTCTTCTGGATGATAGACGCCGCGGTCTCGGAGTATCCGCGCCGCCTGCCCGTCGCCATTGCAGCCGCTGGCCCTCGCATCGGCGAGCTGACCGAGCGCTAGCTCCGCATTTATCATTTCGTTTGTGTGTGCATTGAGCAGTCTGACCGCCTCGAACCCGTTACCGTCCTCGCCGACGAGGGCGGCCACGATGTCAAGTTGCAGGTCGATGCGGTGCGTCAGGTCTTCTATGCGTGAATTGGAAGGATCAAGTTCCATGGTGTTGCTCCAGAGTAATGAAAAGCGCGCTAGGCAGAGTAAAGAGAATGCGTCGTTTGTCCCGTTAGCGGGGCTGCAGGCGCATGGCTAGAACGAGTTGCGGCTGCAGAAAGCTGTACCCTGCTGCAGTCGGTCGAGGGCGGTGCATAAAATGAGATGACCACGGTACAAGTTTGCAGGACGCGAGTGAGGGTTGCCGGCGACGAGCAGCACTGAGCCGGCGAGCCCAGTAAGGATCCCCCACGACGACGACTTAGGGGAGCGCGCAGTGATACTGTGTGGCCGGTCCTGCCACACACATCGACTGCCGTGCTTCGTCGTGGCCTGAGAAAATATGCCTTGCAAATCCGGCAGTCAGATCGCTGACGGCCCTGTATCGTCTGCGAGCCGTCACAGCGCCAGGTTGATCGCGCGGGCAGGAGGGTCGAGGCGATAGGTCCGGTTCGCCTTGGCTGCGAGAGCAGGTCGCCTATTGGAATTCTAGCCGGCGCACGCATGGACCCTAGCCAATAAGAGTTCGTGAGAGCTGATCTTCTCGGGCGCCTTTAGCATGATGACAATTAGGTTAGCGACTAAGCGGTAGGTTGCTCGCGTGACGTTGCGATCTGCCATCCAACCAAACGTGGGCGGCGCGTGCCGGGGTTTGCGGGCTAGGGAGGGATCGTTGGGGCAGACACGGGCGGGTGGAGTTGCCCTGCAACCATGCTCAAAGCAAAATGGTTCCATTGTCACACGTGGTTCGCGAAGGATGTTTTCCGGAAATCTGCGATCGACTATGGGACATTTGGTTAAAACCGGTAAAATCGAAAGTTTTGATGGGACGCATCCAACCGGCGGATAGCATACTCGATCGTGGCGGATCTGTTCTTCGATGACGCACAATGCCAACCGCATGCGAATCGAGCCGGCTTGTCATGCCGAGCCAGTTCACGTCACCTCGACGACACCGGCAGACCGGCCGCCATGGCGGGTGATCGATGCGACCGTGTCCTCATGGGTCTGCGGACCTCCTGCTGAGTAAGGCAGGAGATCTGAATTCGCCCGTTCTGCAGGACGGCCGATCATAGATAAACGTTGTCGCGCAGCTCCTTTGAGGTGGCAAGATCGGATAGTGATTGTCAGCCAAAGCCAGCGATGATTTCAGATCTGATTGTGGTTGCGGTGTATAGAGAAGCTTCCAACGGAAGGTTCCCGAAGGCAAGCTGGCAAAGTAGGTAGTTGGCACCTGCCTCCTCCATCTGGCTAAGAAGGAGTCGTCGGACGGAAGCTGGCGTTCCGACGACGCATAATTCGCTATCGAGCGCTGCATCGAAGGTCAGCGGTAGGGTGGGTGGCGTCGGAATGGCGTTCAGCTCGTAAACGAACTTGAAGCTCTCCAGCCATCGCTGGTAAGCCAATTCCGCCGCTACATGGGCATCTCGGTCAGACTGCGCGATCACGACCATGCGGAGCAAACCAAGAAACGGCTCCCGATCGTCCGTTGGCGCAATGCGCGCCCGCTGGGAGCGGAACGCATCCGTAATGTTTCGGACCGCTGAGGAGCGGCCCAGGCACGCCAGATTGGCGCCATTTGCAGCAGCCCACTCTGCCGACTCCGTCCGATTGCTCGTGATCCAGGTCGGCGGATGTGGATGCTGATGAGGCCTCATGGTCAAAGGTATTTCGCTCAGCTCAAAGAAGCGTCCGTGATAGGATAGCGTGTGCCCCTTCAGCGCGGCATTCAGGATTTCGCTGGCCTCCTCATAACGCTCTGGCGCCGCGTCCGCGCTGACGCCGAAATAGCCCCATTCAGTCGGCAGCGAACCGCGTCCGATGCCGAGCTCAAGTCTGCCGCCGCTCAATTGGTCAAGCATGCAGATCTCTTCGAATGCGCGCAAGGGATGATAGAGATTGAGCAACAGGACCAGCGGCCCAACGCGCAGTCTCTGAGTGCGCTGCGCGACGCTAGATAAAAAAAGATTTGGTGACGGCCCTCTAGCATGTGGTGTGCAATGGTGCTCGGCCAGATGATACGCGTAGAAGCCCAGGGAATCGCACACCTCCGCCAATTTGAGGCGATCTTCGTATTGTCGCGCGACATCGCGGCCGTCGTCGTCCAAATGGTCAAAGATTCCGCACGTTAGTTTTGAAGGAGGGCTGCTTTTCACTTGATCATCTCCGTTTTTGGACCAGGAGTCCTGGGTTGCCTGGTGCCGCGGCGCTCAAAGACGGCTTGCCCGGTATTTGACTGCTCTTGATCCGCTCATTGGGGTATGGTGGCTGGGCTAGCACGAGGTGATTGGGTCCCATGAGGATCTGCAGTCCTGATCACTACTTTGGCAGAAGCTCGCGGAGCGCCGCCACACCGAGCATGTGCTCGACCAGTAGCATCTTTAGCTTCGCGTTCTCCTCTTCCAGGGCGTTCAATCGCTTGGCCGCAGAAATGTCCATGCCGCCAAACTTGGCTTTCCAATTGTAGATCTCCGCTTCAGAGGTCCTGTGCCTGCGAGCTACGTCGGCCGCCTTCGCACCAGCCTCATGCTCCTTCAATATCGCGATAATCTGCTCTTCGGTGAATCTTGATCGCTTCATCTGTCCGCCCTTGTTGCGGCAAGAGTTGCTCGCCAGCTGGAGCAAATGCCCAATAAGAGGTCATCTGCCGCGCGCCAGGGCGAAACCTGGGTCGGAAGGTACTCCAGAAGGTTCGAGCTCAATGAAGTCTGCTGCAACTTCCCGTCTTTCAGGCCGGATAGGCCGAAGGTTGTCCTTGGCAAAGCGGAGCCCAAAGATGCAGACACCGATAGCTTGGCGGATCACACCGACGTTGAAAATATTCTGTATCGTGTAAATAGCGCCGATTTGTACGTGGCGCCGGGCGGCTTGGCGGCGGCTCGCCCCCAGGTAGATCCTTTCCTTGCAGAACAGCATTGCTGTGCAAGGGTAGCAACAAGCCTTCGACTAAGCCGGCGGATAGCGACAATGAGTTCTCATTGAAGACAAGTTTGGCGCGCGTCGCGTGGAGAGTGGGTTGGCTGGAACGCCAATTGGTCGTCTTGTGCGCAGTTCGCGGTGTTTCGCACGGCCCGGCAATGGCCATAGTTTGGAGCGCGCAAGTGCATTTGTCAGCATGTGCGCTCAATCGCGCAAATTGTCGCTGCAAATCGAATTTCATGGCTAAGTTCTGTGACTGAACCGCCATTCGCCTAGCCGCTGCAGAAGGCATGGAAGGATTATTTGAGAAAGATCCGGCGAACCAAAGGGGGCAAGCATCGAACTGATCGAGACTAGCTTGGCAAGGTCGAGTAGCAACGCTGAAGGTTGGCACGGGTACTATTTGTCTATCATCTGTCGTAACTCATCTGCCTGCGGATCGACGTCAGGCAGCTGTGCGAGAGCCGCAGCGAGCGCAAAAAATGCTCCGAAGGCCGCGAGTATAAGAGAGCACCCGAGTATCGCTGCACTAAGGTCGTCAGGGTGTCTCATCATCTGTGTCCTCGGGTGAATTGTGGGAGGCTACGCATCGCCCCGATCAGTTCTGCTCAACAGCTTCGACATGCCCGTCGCGCCACCGGTAAACGAGAAACCCAGGAGCCGCGTTGTCTCCCTTGGAATCAAACAGAACTGGGCCGACTACGGTATCGGTCGGGCGCGAACGAAGGGCGTCGGCGACCCGTCGAGCATCGAACGAGCCGGCCCGCTTCACCCCCTCTGCCCATGCTTGGACGGCTGCATAGGCGTAAAGCGTGTAGCCCTCGGCGGAGAGGTTGGCAGCTTTAAGTCTGGCCGTGATGCCGGCCGCGTTGGCATTCTTGGTGGGGTCGTCCATGAAGGTGAACAACGTGCCATTTCCGGCACTGCTGGTAATGGCCCAGAATTCAGAGGTCATCAGCGGATCGTTCGCCATGATGGTGAGGCCCGCACCCGCTTCTGACGCTTGGCGTACGATCAGTCCAACTTCGGTATGATATCCGCCGATATAGACGAGCCGCACCCCCCCGTTCTTCATCCTCGAGACCAGCGCAGCATAGTCCTTTTCACCCGCCACATAGCTTTGTCGAATGACGGTCTCACCTGACCTCTGAAGCTGTGCCGCGACCACGTCGGCAATGCCCTTGCCTGCCGTGCTCTTGTCATCGAGCACTGCGATTGTCTCGTTATGGTAGTTTTTGCGAATGTACTCTGCTGCAACGAGGCCCTGTTGGTCGTCGCGGCCGCAGATTCGAAATACCGTCTTAAGACCACGCTCCGTCAGCCTAGGATTTGTCGAACCAGGTGACATTTGAAGAATGCCCGCTTCGTCGTAGACGTCGGAGGCTGGAATCGACGAAGAAGAACAAAAATGACCAACGACCAGCCGCACGCGCTCTGCTGAAAGCTTGTTCGCCACTGCGACGGCTTGCTTGGGGTCACATGCGTCGTCGACGACAGTCAATATCAGCTTGCTATCTGGAAGTTGGCCCGATGCGTTCAATGCCTCGACGGCGGCAGCCGTGCCATCGCGCATTTGTGCGCCAAACGCAGCGCTGCTTCCGCTCATCGGACCAGCCACCGCAATATTGACGTCGGAGGCGCGCGTGGTCGAGGCAAGAGCGCTGAAAAGCAGCGCTGCACTTGCAGCCAAAGCGTGGCGCCTACCCAACATTGTAGAGCTCCAATGTTCACCTGAAGTGAGCCGCCTGCGTTGGCGGTCCGACTTGTCTCCGGACGTCGATGCGGTTGCTGAGCGAACTCGTGCACGTCAGCTCGGCCACACCGCAACCAGAGCTTACAATGTGACGTTACGTGCGGTTCAAGCGCTTTTTGAGGATGCGTCTGACCATGGCGGCGGCGGGAGGCTCGGGGGGGCCAGGCGGGAAGATCTGTTCGGTTGAGCCACGCACTCGGCCGTCGCGCCTCGAGCTGGTGTACGAGGCGTCAACGGCTCTCATCTAGATGGCCAAGACCAAGGGACAATTCCGCGCGTGCCTGGGCCATGCCGTCAGTACGGCTGATCTTCCAAGCCGGCAAGGGCGAGATCGAGATACTGCATGAGACTGGGATCCCAACCCGCCAGACTGCGCGGGGCGCTCAACCGCGCAAGGACCTTGAGGATCGTCGAAACGCGTGAATCAGCTCCGGCGATTTCGCCGATTAGCAACCGCGCTGCAACTGCGACAGCCTTTGCTCGCTCACCACAGGGATGTTCGCCTCTATCCATACAATCGCGCAGCTCGTCGCGAATCCGCCGCCACCGCTCGTCGCGCTCGGCGACCAGCTTACAGGTGCATCGCGAGGTTTGGTTACGCGTCTCAACCCGAGACATGGCTACCAAGGTGGCAGGCAGCTCGTCTACACTCACCTGGATCTCACTGTCCGTGGTCATGTCACGTAAACGATCTCGCAACAGGGTTGCTCGAGCGACTTGAAGTTCGATCCGCTCCAAATGTTTGCGTAGGAGATCAATCAGTGAAGTCGTGCCCTCCATAGCCTTCCGGATTTCGTGGAGGGAGAAGCCAAGCTCACGTAGCGCTCGAATCTGATGAACCCGTTGAACGCTTTCGCGATCGTACATCCGGTGACCGCCGTCAGTGCGTTCTGATGCGGCTAAGAGTCCCGTATGCTCATAATGATGCAGCGTGCGTACCGTCACTCCGGTCGCCTCTGCAAGTTCGCCAATGCGCCATCGACGCCTACGTGGTGTAGCTTTGCTCATGTTGTTCAATTTCAAAGCCTACAACCTGACGTCACGTGTGATTCAAGCTATTTCAAAGCTCTAGCTGGATCGTCTTCTATTCCAGCGTAAGAGATGGTGACTATCCTCAGAATGGCTGGCGATCAACCCTGAGGGGAAATGGTGATCAACAAGTTCATCAGGCGTGCCAGTCCAGACTCGCCGATCTCTGCACGCTCCAAGATGAGTTTGGCAACGGCTGTGCGATTTTCAGAAGTTCGCATCGATGGCGGTAACGCGGTGATTGCGCCGTCAAAGAGGCTTCCTAAGACAGAAAGTTCTTCCGGATCGAATACGCCTCTGTACTGTTCCAACGATCAGCTCCTTGTTGTCATTGCGCCAAGGCAGCGCACGTCGTCAAGACGTTTGGCCGCGGTAGGGCCAAAAGAAGTCAGACTGGCGACGCAAAGCGATGAAGGTGCGATGCACTTTAAGGTGATGCGACAAGGCAACACAGGTGCGCGGTGTTCTGCAGAATCGCACGAGCGAGTCCCGCCACCTCCGTAACGGATCGGTGTGAGGGCTGTGCGGCTCGGCGAAAGCGAATCGGCTGCGGCCGTGAGGAGCCCTACTAGCTCTGAGAGTGGACGGCGAGCTCCGAGCTGATCTTACTCATCTATATATGGCTGCTGGGCGAGGCAGTGTTGTGTAGGGCCTGGCTCAAGTGAGCATCAGCCGTGTGTTGCTTCGTCTCTGATGCGCGGCCCTCTAAAACCACGCGACAGGCGGCTTGAGCCGTCGCCCGCATGTCGATGGCGATCCTCAGGTGAGAGTCTCACAACAGCGTCGTGTTGGCGGCTGAGGCAGCGAAGCCGCGGGACGTTCATGAGCAAAGAATGAGCGTCGGTAGAGTAGTCTAAAATTCAGCTGTCGAAACATGCAGGCGGAGATTCGCGTAGCCTGCAAAGGGTCCTTACGATGGACGCGAGGCAGCTCTCGCCAAGCTTCTGTCAGTATCCGCTTGTCCCGAAGCGGAGATCATGGAGCACTCGTCAGGTACAGATGTCATGCGTGCCGCCTCCTGCAACAATATCTCTCGCATCCAGATGCTCTCCGGATCGCTATTGTGAAGGACTGGCCATTGGACCGCCTCGGTGAAGGAGGGGAATGACTGCGGAAGCTCGGCAATCCGAAGAGGCACCATCCTTTCGAAATGCTTAACGAGCCTGAATGGCATGGTCCCTATGCGGCTCGTGCCCTCCAGCATGGGCGGAATCGTGCCGTAGTTCTGCACGAGAACGTCGATGCGCCGGTTGAGGCCGCGATCGAGCAAAAAGCACTCCTCGATGGGAGGTTTGCGCGCAACTCCGACCTTAACCGCAACGTGGCTCATTGACATATATCGATCAAATGTAAGCCGTCGCTGCAGCTGCCCGTTCGTGCTGCAGCCCACACACACCAGCCTATCCTCGAACAGGGCTATCCGTGGGTGCGCGCTAGACATGAATAGTTCAGGCAGGATAACAAAATCAACCTCGCCACGCCGAAGAAGCTCATCGTGCTCATCCGTGAGCGCCACCAGTTCGAAGCTGACGGCGGGTGCCTCTCGTGCGACGCGCTCTACGACATGTCGGAAGAATACGACCGTTATGAAGTCAGAAAGACCGATCCTGAATCGCCGCGTCGATTGCGCCGGATTGAACGCGTCGCGAGCGATGATGGACAGTTGGATGTGCATCAGAGCCTCGCGAACGGGACCCGCCAGTCCTTCTGCGCGTGCGGTAGGGACAAGTTCCCGGCCCCTCATCGCAAACATCTCATCGCGAAAGTAGGAGCGCAGCCGAGCAACGGCTGCGCTCATGGCCGGCTGGCTGAGGTTGATCTTGCGTGCTGCTGCGGTAAGACTGCGCTCAGTCATAAGAGCATCGAGGGCAACGAGAAGATTCAGATCCAGGCCTTTGAAACGCATATCCAACTATCCGACGCGATCGTCTTTACAGTGCATACAATGAGCGGCAATGGCTGCATCTGAAGCGGCAGCACTGGCTCGCCCGAATCAACTTCGTTCCTCTGGCGCGATCGCGAAAAGAAAGCTCGCGGATCATCGCAGAATGTCCGGCAGGGCGACCGGGCTCCGACCTACCTCTGGACCCGTCGGGCGCCAACCTGATCGAGCTCCGTCGATCCTGGGCCACACTGGCAACTCGGCCCGGTCGAGTTGCCAGCCGAAGTGCCGTGCCTATCGCGTATATTCGTGAGTTCGCCCGATGCGACCCATCGACGTCCACCAGCGCAGCGTTAGTCAGGAGACGAAACTACAACCTGACGCAGTGTCGGATTCAAGCAGTTAAATTGGCCCCATCAAATATCATTGTATCCGAGGACGTGAGTCCTTCCGCGACGGTGCCGGATCGTGCCCGCAGGACAGGCGTAGTAAACAACATTTTGCGAGATCATTACGTGCGCGAGCCGGCAGTCCATTGCCGGCGCACGCGCGCATTTTGCAGCGTGGCTGTACGCGACGCTGAAATGAGACAGCCGGCCAGCCCGCCGATGATCGGGTAGGGGTTGTTCTACTGCCGGGGGGCGGCTTGTGGCGAAGCTAGCCGCGCCTGCGCGCTGTGGGTTCCCGATGCCCAGATGCCATGTTGGATGCCTCCTCCAGCAAGATCCGCCGCATCCAAATGCTCGCCGGATCGGTATTGTGGAATGCAGGCCACTGCACTGCCTCGGTGAATGAAGGCAGGGGAAGCGGTGGCTCCACGATCCGTAAGGGCATTCGCTTTTCGAAATGTCTGGCAAGACGTAACGGCATTGTCCCTATACGGCCCGTATCCAGCAATATGGGCGGAATAAGGCTGAAGCCCTGCACAACGACCTCGATCCGTCTTTTCAAGCCGTGCTCGAGCAAAAACCATTCTTCGAGGTTGGGCCTCAGCGCCCGTCCGAACTTGGCAGCAACGTGCCCCATAGAATTGTATTTCTCGAAAGTAAGTGGCCGCGATAGCTGCTTGTTCGTGCGGCATCCCACGCACACGAGGGTCTCATCGAATAGCGTCGCCTTCGGATGCGCACTCGACATGAACAGTTCCGGCAGAATGAGAAAGTCGACCTCGCCGCGGCGGAGCAACTCACCAGGCTCATCGGAAACTGGCAGCAATTCGAAGCGCACTGTAGGCGCCTCCTGCGCGATACGATCGACAATCCTCCGAAAAAACACGATTGTCATGAAATCAGAGAGAATGACTCTGAAGCGTCGGCTCGACTGAGCCGGGTCGAACGCTTCACGAGAGATGATCGAGAGTTGGATGTGCAGCAGGGCCTCGCGAACGGGGCCTGCAAGCCCCTCAGCGCCGGGCGTCGGGACGAGCTCGCGACCTCTCATCGTAAACAATTCATCGCGAAAGTAGCTGCGCAGCCGCGCGATCGCGGCGCTCATAGCGGGCTGGCTCAGATTAATGTTGCGCGCCGCCGCTGTGAGGTTGCGCTCGGTCATTAGAGCATCGAGCGCAACGAGAAGATTTAGATCAAGTCCCTTGAACCGCATTTGTGAGTCTATCCATCGTATGGATGTGTTCTATCGAAACAATCGATTTTACCAAATTGCGGAATGTTGGATAGCAAACATCAGTTTGGAAAATGAATTAGGCATACCACGATGGCTGCTGGTCGCACGCGAGCTCGAAGAAGAACTCCTGGACGTGCGAGTGGCCGCCGAATCGGCGTGAGCAGTGGGTGTTGCTGCCACATGCGAGTTGCGCCGTTTCCCTGTGCGACAAGCACGCGCTGCGATCGTAGGCAGGTCCCGCTAAACCTTCGTATGTGTGTTCCAACCCTTTCCATATCGGCGGTTTACCCGCGTACACTTGAGGGCCCGCTCAGCCTCACCTTAGTGTCGCGACCAATCGGCGTGCGCAGATTGCGGATGCCAAATAGTTGCGGCGGCTGACCAAATGGCGCGCCTATCCATCGCAGTACAAGGCGTGTCGAAGATGCATAGGACCGAACTTGATCTGGCGCCAGCTGGGCGCGCCATCGATGAGCTCTCCGCTCTCACCGCCACTGGCGCAGGGAAGTCCGCCATGAATATTGCCGCATCCAGGACTGCGGAAGCGCCTTCCGCGCGCACTCAAGTGCAGTGGAGCCGCCGCTGGGAAAACGAGCTGCAGCTCGCCGATCATACCGAGCTTGCCGACTTCTTCCGTAAGAGTTACGGGCCGACCGGTGCGTTCAATGCGCAGCCGTTCGAAGGCAATCGGAGTTGGGCCGGTGCAAGGCCTGAAGTCCGGATCATCGGTCACGACGCGCGCGGCGTTGCGGCTCATGTCGGTCTACTACGCCGCTTCATCAAGATAGATGGCATCGACCTTCTCGTGGCCGAACTTGGACTATATGCCGTGCGTCCCGATCTTGAGGGGCTTGGAATCAGCCACTCGATGCGCGTGATGTATCCTGTGCTGCATGAGTTAGGGGTGCCATTCGGTTTTGGCACGGTCCGGCCCGCGCTTGAGAAGCATTTTACCAGGCTGGTCGGAAGGCAGGGATTAGCAACCCTCATGTCTGGCGTTCGTGTCCGTTCCACCCAGCCAGATGTCTACCCCAATTTGTCGCCGATCCGCGTCGAAGACGTGCTCGTGGTGGTGTTCCCGGTTGGACGCTCAATCGGCGAGTGGCCGGCTGGAACGGTTATCGATCGGAACGGGCCCGAGCTGTGAACGAACTCATCCGCCAATCTGCTGCGCGGTGCGACTACGGTGGCGTCAACGGAAGTCGCTCGGTCTACTTGACCTTCGACGATGGGCCCAACCCATTCTGCACGCCATACGTCCTCGATTTGCTGACCCATCATCGGGTGCCGGCGACGTTCTTCGTTATCGGCACGTACGCGGCCGACCAGCCTGAACTCATTCGGCGAATGATCGCCGAAGGGCACGAAGTTGCAAACCACACGATGACGCATCCGGATCTGTCCAGATGCGAACCGGCGGAGGTACACAATGAGGTGCTCACGGCGAGCAGGGCCATTCGATTGGCATGTCCGCAGGCGTTGCCCAGGCACATGCGGGCCCCCTACGGCATATGGACCGAAGACGTGCTTGCTACGTCAGCCAAGGCAGGGCTCGCAGCTGTGCATTGGTCGGTCGATCCAAGAGATTGGTCGCGCCCCGGGGTCGATAGCATCGTGAACTCAGTGATGGCGGCCGTTCGCCCGGGTGCAATTGTGCTCCTGCACGACGGATATCCTCCGGATGAGGCGATATCGTGCACGGATGCCACATCGCGCGATCAGACGGTGAGGGCGCTGTCATATCTGATTCCGGCACTCCAGCTGCGCGGATTCGAAATCCATCCGCTTCCTCAACTTCACTGAAAAAATTGGCACCCAATGGACCTGCTCGCTACAACCAGCGCTGTCGCCGTTTCGTCTTATGCGCTGCTCTCGACCGTCTACAAGAGCGCGCAAGCGCTTTACGCTCAGCCGGCCAATACCTCGCAGCTGCACGACGATCTAGGACAAGCCGAGGTGGCTCTGCCCAGCGTAGATGTCATCGTGCCGTGTTTCAACGAGGATCCAGACACACTCTCTGAATGCCTCGCGTCGCTTGCAAGCCAAGACTACGCTGGAATGCTGCAGGTCCACGTGGTCGACGACGGATCCGCAAATCGCGACCTTGTGGCGCCTGTACATGCAATCTATGCGAACGATCCGAGGTTTCGCGTCATTTTGCTTGCCAAGAACGTCGGAAAGCGCAAGGCGCAGATTGCAGCGATACGCAACTCTTCCGGCGATCTGGTGCTCAACGTCGACTCGGATACGATACTTGCCCCTGACGTGGTAACGAAGCTTGTATTGAAGATGCAGCACCCCGAAGTCGGCGCGGCCATGGGCCAATTGGTGGCCAGCAATCGCAACGAAACCTGGCTGACCGAGCTGATCGATATGGAATACTGGCTGGCCTGCAACGAGGAGCGGGCGGCCCAAGCTCGATTCGGTGCGGTGATGTGCTGCTGTGGCCCATGTGCCATGTATCGGCGCTCGGCGCTCGCGATGCTGCTTGATCAATACGAAACGCAATTCTTCCGTGGAAAGCCAAGCGATTTCGGCGAGGATCGTCATCTAACGATCCTCATGCTCAAGGCTGGATTTCGAACCGAGTATGTTCCCGACGCGATCGCGGCTACCGTGGTGCCCGACAGCCTTGGGCCATATCTGCGACAGCAACTTCGTTGGGCCCGCAGTACCTTTCGGGACACGTTTCTGGCATTGCGTCTGCTCCCCGAGCTCGATGGCTATCTGACGCTAGATGTCGTCGGACAAAATCTCGGCCCCTTGCTTCTCGCCGTGTCGTCGCTGGCTGCACTCACACAGTTTGTCATCGCGGGGTCAGTGGCCTGGTGGACAGTACTGACGATTGCAGCAATGACGATGGTCCGTTGCAGCGTGGCGGCATTCCGTGCTCGCGATATGCGGTTTCTCGGCTTCTCGCTCCACACACCCATCAACATCTTTCTTTTGCTGCCGCTGAAGGCCTATGCGCTCTGTACATTGAGCAATAGCGACTGGCTGTCGCGCAAGGTCATCGTGACAAGCGAAGCAGAGAAGAAGGCTGCGGTCCCGCACACGACCGCCGCAATAGGCGCTGCAAGAAGCGGGGCGAGTTCCGGTGCAATTCGCAAGTCCGAGCGTCCGCACCTTCCATCGAGTGTGGCCGCGATCGAGATTTGCGGTCACGATCGATCGAGCGCCTACAAGTAGGTTGAAGGCCCATGACGCCGGACAACAACAACTACCAGCTACTGGAACGCGAGTTGGCTGTCGACGATCCATGGCGTCTCGATAGCAATTCGTTCGAGCAGGAGCGCTATGTGCAAATGCTCCGGATCTCGCGTTGCAACGGGGATGTTGCTCATGCACTCGAGGTCGGATGTGCCGCCGGCGCATTCACCGAAATGCTGGCGCCCCACTGCCAACAGCTCACCGTGGTGGATGTCATGCCACAGGCGATTGAGCGGGCGCGGCAACGGACCAAGAGATGGTCACATATCAGGTGGAGAACCTGCGACATTAAGCAGTTCTCGACTGCCGAGCGGTTCGATCTGATCGTCGTAGCCGAGGTTCTCTACTACCTCAAGGACGTCGTCGAGATGCACGCGGCCATCCGCAATCTGGCGGGTCTGCTTGCACCAAATGGCGCTCTGGTGTTCGGATCGGCACGTGATGCCACGTGTCGACGCTGGGGCCATGCTGCCGGCGCGGAAACGGTGATTGCTCTCTTCAAAGAGAGTCTGATCGAGGTCGAGCGTCTGCATTGCTACACTGAGTCGGTCAACGAAGACTGTTTGCTTGTCCTGTTCCGGAAGCCGACTAACTCGTCAGAACAACCAAATTTGGGTCATTAGGTCAGGGGTTCGTATGCGCATCTGCGGCATTAAGTTAACACACGATGGCGCAATTGCCGTCGTCGAGGACGGGCAGCTTGTCTTTTGCACCGAGCAAGAGAAGCGCGCCAACAGCCCACGCTACCAATCCGTCGATAACCTCGATGCAGTCGTGCTCGCATTGGCCGAACACGGCCTTGACCCTCGAGATATTGATCAGTTCGTCATCGATGGCTGGGATGGGGAGATTGAGTCGCAATTCCAGGTCCTGAGTGGGGCGGTTCCGATCGCGCTGAAAGGGGCGCCATATGTCGAGCGGCGTGCCGAGGGCCTTCTTGATTCCGTCGACGGCTACGGCCTGATCCTCGGTGGCAAGGTATTTCCCTATAAGAGTTACCCCCACGTGACGGGCCACGTCGCGTCGGCTTATAGCACCAGCCCCTTTGCCGGCGCCGGAAAACCCGCGTTTTGTCTGGTGTGGGATGGCTGTATTTTTCCACGTCTCTACTATGTCGAGCCGCGCGGTGCGCGGCTCATCGCGTGCCTGTTTCCGATGATCGGTCATGCTTATGCTGCCGCTGGCCTTCATTTCGGGCCTTACAGGCAGCCGAACCGCACCAATTGGGACTTGGGCATCGCCGGCAAGCTGATGGCCTATATCGCGCTTGGCTCTGTCGACGAATCCATCGTGACGGTGTTTCAGGACCTTTACGAAAAGCGCTTCGCGGCCGACACGGAGCAGGCGCGTCGCTATCGCGCCGATATCAATAATGCGGAGGCGTCGCTTGCGGCTGTGCACGAATTTTTTGAGGCGAGCGCGCCGCGCGTGACGGGCAAGCGTGCGGAGGACGTTCTGGCGTCGTTTCATGTGTTCCTGGAGCGTCTTCTTGTCCGGGAAATCGCGATGGTTCTGCTGCGGCACTCGTCGCTTCCGGGCGCGAGAAACCTGTGTGTCGCCGGGGGGTGTGGGCTCAATATCAAGTGGAATAGTGCGCTTCGCGCGACGGGATTGTTCGATGAGGTCTGGGTGCCGCCGTTTCCAAATGACAGCGGCTCGGCGATCGGCGCTGCCTGCGGTGCGATGGCAGCGAAAAATGGGTTCGGGCCACTCGAATGGTCAGTCTACAGCGGCCCGGCGCTACAGACCGGCGAGATTCAGTCGGAATGGGAGGCTGCGCCGTGCAGTCTACGAGAACTCGCGGCCATACTCGCCGACAACAAGCCCGTGATATTTCTCTCGGGACGCGCCGAGCTTGGGCCGCGCGCATTGGGTGGCAGAAGCATTCTTGCGGCAGCGACGTCGGCGACAATGAAAGATCATCTCAACGACATCAAGCGTCGCGAGCACTTCCGGCCGGTAGCGCCGATTTGCCTGGAGGATCGGGCGCCAGAGATCTTCAGCCCCGGCACGCCAGATCCTTATATGCTGTTCGATCACGAGACCCGGGCGGAATGGCGCGATAAGGTCCCCGCCGTCGTCCATCTGGATGGCTCCGCGCGGCTGCAGACGGTCGCCCGCAACTCTCCGCACAAAATCGCAGAGCTCCTCGTCGAATTTGAGCAGCTCACGGGCATTCCACTGCTTTGCAATACGAGTGCCAACCTGAACGGACGAGGATTCTTCCCGGATGCCGCCGCCGCCTGCCAATGGGGACGCGTCGAGCATGTGTGGTGCGACGGTCTGCTTTGGACCAAAACGCTCGTAGGAAAGACAACGTCGGCTGAACGGCTTCTGTCGGCCTAAGATGAACATGTCCACCGCGGCAATCGACCTTTCCGGCGTACGAAAGTCATTTGGCGGCAAGATCATTGTCGACGAACTGTCGTTCTCGGTTGCGCGCGGAGAATGCTTCGGCCTGCTCGGGCCGAATGGAGCCGGCAAGAGCACGATCGCGCGTATGCTCCTTGGTATGATCTCGCCGGATGCCGGCAAGATTACAGTGCTTGACGCGGCTGTGCCTGCGCGGGCTCGCGTCGCACGTATGCGCATCGGCGTAGTGCCGCAATTCGATAACCTTGAACTGGAGTTCACTGTACGAGAGAACCTGCGGATGTTCGGCCGTTACTTCGGCATGAGCGCCAGCGAGATCGAGGCGGTTGTACCTTCGCTGCTGGAGTTTGCGCGTCTTGAAAGCAAAGCGGACGTGCGCGTCGCTGCACTGTCAGGTGGCATGAAGCGGCGGCTCACGCTGGCGCGTGCTCTTATCAATGACCCGCATCTGCTCGTGATGGACGAGCCCACGACTGGTCTTGATCCGCACGCCCGTCACCTGATCTGGGAACGCCTGCGTGTCCTGCTTTCGCGCGGCAAGACGATCCTCTTGACTACTCACTTCATGGAAGAGGCGCAACGCCTGTGTAATCGGCTGTGCGTGCTCGAGAGTGGACGCATGATCGCCGAAGGAAAGCCGGAAGCCTTGATCGACGAGCATATCGGATGCGATGTGATCGAAATCTATGGCGGTGATCCGCATGAGCTCACTGAGTTGATCAGACCTTACGCGCGGAACATCGAAGTGAGTGGAGAGACGCTGTTCTGTTATGCACCATATCCGGAGCAGGTACGTGTGCAACTGCGCGGGCGAGCGGGCCTTCGCATTCTGCAGCGGCCGCCGAATCTCGAAGACGTGTTTTTGCGGCTAACCGGACGCGAGATGGAGAAATGAGAGATGGGTGAAAGTTTTGCCGCGCTGATGCCCGCTAACGCGTACAATTGGATCGCGGTATGGCGTCGAAACTTCCTGGCATGGAGGAAAGTCGCGCTTGCATCGGTTCTCGGCAACCTCGCAGATCCCATAACTAACCTGTTTGGCCTTGGCTTTGGTCTCGGGCTAATCGTGGGCCGCGTTGAGGGAACCTCGTACATCGCATTTTTGTCGGCGGGCATGGTCGCGACCAGCGCCATGACATCCGCGACCTTTGAAACCATGTATGCGACCTTTGCCCGGATGGGCGCCAATCGCACCTGGGAAGCAATCCTATCAACACAGCTCACGCTTGGCGATATTGTTCTGGGCGAATTGGTCTGGGCGGCCACTAAGTCCATTCTGGCCGGAACTGCAATCGGGATAGTCG
This sequence comes from Bradyrhizobium sp. USDA 4538, assembly GCF_024171045.1. Lineage (NCBI taxonomy): Bacteria > Pseudomonadati > Pseudomonadota > Alphaproteobacteria > Hyphomicrobiales > Nitrobacteraceae > Bradyrhizobium > Bradyrhizobium sp. USDA 4538. The sequence continues at coordinate 1,398,371 of NZ_JALJZE010000001.1, read as the reverse complement.
CTGCCGTGCTGGGTTATGCTTCCTGGCCGTCCGTTTTGTATGTGATGCCGACGGTCGCCCTTACCGGCCTCGTCTTCGCCAGCCTGGCCATGGTCGTCATATCTCTTGCGCCAAGTTACGACTACTTCGTATTTTACCAGACGCTCATCATTACACCCATGGTGTTTCTGTGTGGTGCGGTCTTTCCGAACAGCCAGCTGCCGAGTTCCTTTCAGCACGTCGCGGGCTTGCTGCCGCTCGCACATTCGGTCGATCTCATTCGCCCAGCGATGCTTGAGCGCGCGGTCAGCGGCGGCGTTGCCGTCCATGTCGGTGCGCTTTGCATATACGCGGTGTTGCCCTTCTTTGTGTCGACAGCATTGTTTCGACGCCGCCTCCTGCGCTGACGAATTGACAGGCTCGCTGCACCGGTCCAGGCGGCGCGAAGGAGCCACCGGAATGGTCAATGATGATATCAAGCAGCTGTGCGTCGGTGCGGTCGATCAGTGCGCGACGCTCGGTACTCCAATAGAGTGGCCGGCGCGTGGGCGGAATTCGCCGTTGCCTTGGCTGTGTGCCTGGGCCGCTTGGATGGCGGATCGTGATAGTACAGGCGACGTAGGTGGAGCGGCGGTTGGCCTTCCTGAGATGATCAAAACGGAGAGCGCAATGTTGTGTCTGGGAGACAGGATCTGTGAAACCTCGCCCGAGCTGCCCCATAATTTCTCGCAGGGTGGCACTACGCTTCTCGCGCGGAGTAGCTGTGTGATCACTACGTCGAACAGCAGCACCTCAAGCGGGTCAAGCACTCCACCAGTTCTCAGATAATTAGGAGACAATAGGCATTCGGCTGAAAGCGGATATATCGGCGCAACCGTTCTGAACAGAGACAAGAGACAAAACGCTGAGAGCACCCGCTACGAGGATAGCGCTGCCATGAAGTTCTACCGACGCAAATCGCGAGCAGCGCAACTGCCGACCATAACATCGGCCAAGATCACATGTGAGGTGTTTCCGATGATATCTCTTGCTCAGGACGTAACGCAAATGCTTGATAGTGCGCAAAATGATCGCTTCGTTGTTTCTCGACGACGTACCGGGTTGGGCGACTGTCTGTGGTCGTTGGCAGCAGCTTGGCGTTTTGCGCAGCGGACCGGACGGAACCTGGTCATCGATTGGCGCGGGTCCTGTTATCTCGATCAACCATTCACCAACGCGTTTCCGGTTTTCTTCGAACCAGTTCAAGAGATTGGCGGTGTAAGGGTGATCTGCGACGACCAGATCAATGAGCGCTCATTTCCGGGGCCGTTCTTCCCGGCATGGTGGAATAGGCCGACCTTTGACTGCGTCTATCGGCCGGATGAGCAGATTTTCCGGGAACGCGACGAACTCGATCAACTGTTTCAAAGCGAGCAAGATTGCGATGCAAATACGGTCGTATGTGACGCCTGCTTGATGTGGCGCTGCGATGAGGAAGCCGAACGAGAGATCTTTCAGAGTATCAAGCCGCGATCCGAAGTGCGGACGCGGATCGATGCCATCTTCCGTGAGCACTTTGACCCGTACAGCGTGATCGGCATTCACGTCCGGCACGGCAACGGCGAAGATATTATGGGGCATGCGCCCTACTGGGCTGATCCGGAGCGCGCCTTGCGACAGGTCTGTGATGCCATTGATAAGGCGAAGGCGTTGCCGCATGCAAAACCGATCAGGGCATTCCTGTGCACGGACAGCGCGCTCGTACTTGAGAAGGTGTCAGCACTGTTTCCCGATGTCTTCACGATCCCAAAGCGCTTCCAGGCGCCTCAAGCCGGGCCTTTGCATAGTGCGGCACTCGGAGCCGAGGGCGGCGTTTCCGCCCTAATCGAGATGTATCTCCTTGCGCGATGCGACACTGTGATCCGTTTTCCGCCGACGAGCGCCTTCACACGTTATGCGCGCCTCTGTGCGCCGCGCGTGATAGAGTTTGATTTGAACGATCCGAGCCGATTGATCTTGATTGAGGAGCCATCACAAGAGCTCGTGGCTTCATGAAAGTTGTAACCCGTTTCATCGACCTGATGGCCGCTTTTTGCATCGAGCAGTGCTGCCGGTATTTTTCCGCGCGGCAACTGCTTGTTAAAACCGACACTCCAGCGACCCCTTGCACTGGAGAAAAGAAAGATGCGGCGGTCGGAAGACATCCGCTGAAGCTCGAACTCGACAAGAGTGGCCGTAGCGCACTGCCACCGCGTTAGACAGGTGGGCATCGGGCCTCGGCTTCGACACGCGCGGGCCGAAGCTGAAAGGCTTTCGTGGCTGCTGGCGGATTAAGTTATCGAATGGTCCGACGTCGAGCCGGCGAGGTCCTTTGCAGCCGCCGGCCACTCGCTCGCGCTGACCAGCACTTCGGGACTACGGTATCGGGCTGGCCCATTCAGCGTCCTAGTCTCAGTCTAGCTTCTTGATGCGAGATACCTGGCGTATTGAGGTGTCGCGTAAGGTTTCGGATCACAAAGACGACCGGCATCTCCGCCATCCTGAATGATCGTTGTAGCGACGAGTGACGGGCGCTGTTTGTCCGCTACATCCCTCGGCTCGGCGATCACAAGAGCGCGACTGAGTGTTGGTCTGAACAGTAGACAGAGTAGACTCAGGACTGTGGGCGATGCACTATCGCTGTCGTAAAGCGCACGCGCCGTGTCTCGAGTCCGCCAAGCGTTTGGCATGCGCGACATTAGGACGCAAAACCGGAGCGTCTTTGCGTGCATCGTAGTGGCCCAAATCCTGCTACGCGTTTGCCAGCGGCGCTACAGGAGGGGACGCGGGCGTGGGCTTCGATCTACCAAATGACGATCTAGTCGCAGGTCCGCTGCCTGAGACACATTTGAGCTGTCCCTTTCACGCCGATAAAGCCCGCGTCCATCGTGGTGAACAAAAGGCGATGTTGCTGACCGGGGCGTCGCGTGGAATCGGTCATGCCACCGCCAAGCTGTTTTCGGAGGCAGGCTGGCGCATCATTTCTTGCGCGCGGCAGCCGTTCGACGGCGAGCGGTGCCCGTGGGGGTCCGGGCGCGAGGATCATGTCCAGGTCGACCTCAGCAATCATCAAGCGCTGCCGCGCTTGATCACTGAGGTGAGGGAACGTTTGGCGGGCGCACCTTTGCACGCGCTAGTGAACAATGCCGGCATCTCGCCGAAGACGCCAGATGGAGACCGGCTGACCTCGTTGTCGACGTCAACCGAAACCTGGATGAGGGTGTTCCATTTGAATCTGGTAGCCCCGATCCTGCTAGCGCGGGGTCTATTTGACAAGTTAAGGGCCGCATCAGGGTCGATTGTCAACGTGACATCGATCGCTGGTTCGCGGGTGCACCCATTTGCCGGCAGCGCTTATGCGACGTCGAAAGCTGCACTTGCGAGCCTCACACGCGAAATGGCCCACGATTACGCGCCGCATGGTATTCGCGTGAATGCAATCGCGCCTGGCGAGATCAGGACGGACATGTTGTCGCCCGATACGGAAGCGCGTCTCGTGCCAAACATTCCGCTGCGCAGAGTGGGAACGCCGGACGAAGTGGCCAAGGTTATCTTCTTCTTATGTTCGGATGCCGCAAGCTATGTCACGGGCGCCGAGGTGCCGATCAATGGTGGGCAACATCTGTGAATCGAGCAAGCTGGCAACGCAGCTGTCTTGAGTTTCAGCTCTGAAGCTCTTGTTCCACGCTACGTCACGCACCCATTCCGAAAAAGTGAAATCACGGCACCTTAGAGTTACCGTCGTGCCATGAAGGTGTTACGCTTCTATGTCATCTCGTCAACTCGTAGCCCTAGACTGAGCATGACATGCAAAACGAAGTTCGTAAACTTGAACAAGTTGAGAGGGAGGATGATCAAGAAAACGGAGACCGCCTCATGCTGCATATTGCTTCCGCGCGCGAAAGACCTGCCTCTCACGCGGAGACGGAGCGCGAGCTCTCGGGCGAGCCGCTGGGCGAAAGCGCGCTGACCGGCATCTTCGAGATATCGAAGGTACTCACCGCTCCCTGCCGGCTCGAAGTCACGTTGGCCAACGTCGTGGGGCTTCTGCAATCGTTCGTGCAGATGCGACATGGTATCGTCTCACTGTTCGACGATGACGGGATGCCGGACATCACGGTGGGTGCCGGTTGGAGCGAAGGCAGCGACGAACGCTACCGGATGCGCCTGCCGCGGAAGGCAATCGACCAGATCGTTGTGACCGACAGGCCTCTTGTCGCCGAGAACGTGGCAGCGGAATCGGCGTTCAGCGCAGCTGACCTGGAAGTGCTCGGGGCTTCGGAAAATATGCCGGTGTCGTTCATCGGAGTTCCGATCCGGATTGACCCCAAAGTCGTGGGTACGTTGACGGTCGACCGAGTCCGTGACGATAGGTCGAACCTCCGGCTCGATTATGATGCGCGGCTGCTCGCCATGATCGCCAACCTAGTGGGACAGGCAGTGAGGCTGCATCGCTTGGTCGCCTGCGACCGCGAGCGGCTGATGACGGAGAAGGACCGTCTGCAAAAGCAATTGTTCGAGCTTAGGCAGCCGCCAAGGGAGCGTAAGAAGCTGCCGATCCACGGGATCATTGGCGACAGCCCGGCGCTGCGCGGGTTGCTCGAGAAGATCGCAGTCGTTGCCAAATCGAACAGCACGGTTCTGCTGCGCGGCGAATCCGGTACCGGAAAGGAACTTGTAGCCAAGGCCATTCACGAATCATCTTCCCGCGCCAAGCGGCCGTTCGTTAAGCTGAATTGCGCGGCGCTCCCCGAGACGGTGCTGGAATCCGAATTGTTCGGTCATGAGAAGGGTGCCTTTACTGGCGCGTTCAGCTTGCGCAAGGGGCGCTTCGAGCTTGCTGACAAAGGGACGTTGTTTCTTGACGAGATAGGCGAGATCTCAGCGCCGTTCCAGGCGAAGTTGCTGCGCGTCCTGCAGGAGCAGGAGTTCGAACGGGTCGGCAGCAACCAGACTATCAAAGTCGATGTTCGAGTTATCGCTGCGACCAACAAGAACCTTGAAGAGGCTGTAGCAAGAAGCGAGTTTCGCGCGGACCTTTACTATCGCATCAGCGTCGTTCCCTTGCTGCTGCCACCGCTGCGCGAAAGACGCAGTGACATTCCGCTGCTGGCCGGCGAGTTTCTCAGGAATTTCAACAACGAGAATGGCCGCGCGCTGACCTTGGAGGCGAGTGCGATCGATGTGCTGATGAACTGCGGCTTTCCAGGCAATGTCCGTGAGCTCGAGAACTGTATCGAGCGCACCGCGACCCTGTCGTCCGGACCATCGATCGTGAGAAATGACTTTGCATGTTGCCATGGTCAGTGCCTTTCCGCGATGCTCTGGAAAAGTACATCGGAGGAGGCGACAGTCCAGCCGGCACCGACCGTGCCCGTGCCGGTCAAGCCGATCACTTCGCTGTCTGAAGCGGCTGCGCTGGTCCCGCCCGTCGGCAGCGAACTGGCCTCGCCGGCGCCTCCCGGCACAGTTCTCGTAAGTGGCGCAAAGATGGCCGATCGCGAGCGGGTCATTGCGGCCATGGAAAAATCTGGTTGGGTGCAGGCAAAAGCCGCGCGCTTGCTCGGACTAACGCCGCGCCAGATCGGCTACGCGCTGAGGAAGTACGGAATCGAGATTAAACGGTTCTGAAGCGCGGTCCCGTGAGAGGACAATGGGGTTTCGGGGACGCATCCAATGAGATCGAATCGGAGGCGCGTCCGGCCTCGGCGGCAGATTACCATGCGTGACAGGATCAACTCGCCTGCGATGCCGGTTTGGTAAGGCGACGTGCGACGGCGGTCCATCTTGAGCGCGGGAGCATCAGGACCACGTGGGAATTGGGTCGGCTTCGCTCCAGGGCAAGAGGTTTCAGTTATGAGCATCGTGCGATTCTGCCCGCGCCTGTTGGGAACGGAGGTGATCTCGCAAGTCACTTGGCGTTCGTAGCTGGATGGCGCTGTCGCAGCTCCGACGCGCGTCGGTATTCTTTCGTCCGGAGCAGCGAGCTAGGTGTTTAGTCCCGGCGTTTCCCGGAGCGGCTTGAGTCTGAACCGTTCTGAGAAGAGTCCCGCATTGCAGAGTGTTAGACCCTTCAGGGTTTTCAGCCGCCCCTCGGCACTGCGCTTAAACTTGTCGTGTTTTCCGTGAGGCCACATGTTCTATTCGCGAGGTGCCTCGCGCGCCAAGCTTTTCAAACAGAGGTCGAAGCGATGATGAAGTAAACACAAGCGGAGCTCGCGTTTGCGCAAGAAATTGTTATCAATTTCTTATCATGCAGAGGAAATCCGGTCGAAGGGGCTGTCCTTACGTGCGGGGCCAAGGCAGCTATTTATTATGGCGGAGCATCTTAGCCGGTCGGTGAGTCACTCCATTAGACGAATTCAGAGAAGATTGAGTTGATCAGCCGTAAAGGCCGCTTGGGTCCGTCTGCTCGCCCCCAGTTTTCGCATAGCGTTTTTGATATGAAAATTGACGGTATTCTCGCTGATTTCTAGGATTTTCCCGATTGCCCATGACGATTTGCCCTCTTTCACCCAGCGCAGACAGGTGATCTCGCGTTGTGAAAGTGCAACCCGTTTGTCACCGCCGCTGCTAGAGGGGCGAGCAATCTCGCGATAGGCGATGTGAAAGTGCCAGGCTAGTGTGTTTAGATGGCCGATGCGATCCTGAGGATCAGCGTCATCGAAGGGTGATGCGAAGGACGCAACCGATACTTGCCCCAATGGACCAAATAGTGGCACGCTCATCCCATGCTTCAGGCCTGCGTCCCTCGCCTCGTCGAGTACGCGTTTCTCGTCGGGCTGAAGTTGATAGTGATCAGCGAGACGATCCCAAAGGAACGGTCGCGAAAGCGTCGGTGTTCGCCGGACCACCGGATCGATCATATGGTATTTGCGTTTGAAATATCGGTCGCACCACTCGGGTGGCCACTTCACAGCCACTGTGGGCGGTGGACACTCGCTAAGCTGGAGCGGCGCGTCGAAATTAAGCGTCCCGTAGGCAACTTCACTGAATCCCTCCTTCGTGGCAAAGTTTACCAGGAGATCGAACAGCGCTTTGAGCGAATGCGTCTGGCTTGCGCATTCGGTGAAACTAAAAAGATCCACGATCGTAGCCTTGCAGGCCCATTCAGGACTATCAATGTGTGGAGTGACGCTTGTTTCACGGCGAGTTAAATTCCGTTCCATGGCCTGCACTCTTACCTTTTGTCTTCATGAGAGCTTAGGGACGCCCACGTCGCTTTGCGTCACGCTGATCCCGGAGTTTGTTATCCTTCTCCAAGCTGTGCCGGCACAATCGTGCCGTCAAAGAGCGGAGCTTCTGTTCCTGTCCTTCGTGGAGATGCTGAACGTGCGGTTCGGGATTCAGTTGAGAGAGAGCGCTGGTGAACCAGGCGGTGCGCCGCTCGGCCCATACGGTGCTGACATCAATCCTCTACTTGCCGCCGAACCCAACAGCAGCGTCATTCTTCTTACTCCCCTTGCGAGTGGGACCGTGAGCGATTCGCTGATGCTGCTTTCTTGGATGGTCTCATGGATGCGGCCGTCGAGCAGCACGGTGACCGTTTCATGATGGCGGACGCCTGCGCAGGTGCGTTGGAGACGTCCAGCGCACATGAAGAACCCATGACGCAGATGATCCCCGCGCTGAAGGTGCAACTGGAGATACGCACAGTAGCGAGAGCTGCTTGATCCAGAGGATACTTTGCATGCGCATCTCCGAAGGGGAGAGATCGTGAATCTAACACAGCAACTGTCGTGCCAACTGCAGAGCTAGAAAAAAGCGAGCTGGAAACAATGGCTTCCGGGCAAGTCGGGCCCGGAGAATCGCGAACGCATTGCGGTAATGGTGACATCCGAGGAAAACGCGACGCACCATTTGCGTAAGCCCAGGCACAAGTTGGCCCAAACCACGAAGAGGGTAGCTTGCGGCCCTCGCCCTCTCTTCCAACCGGTCGGAAAAAGGAAGCGTTCCCCTCTCACAGCCCGGTCAAGTGCGAATACTGCCAATTGAAGAGCCGATCGTGGTAGACCGTCTTTCCGCTTCTTCCGGTGAAATGGCCGATTCTACTCTGCGCGCACGAGAGTTGCTCGGGCCTACCGAGCCGTTTCTCCGCGAAGGGACCCATTTTGGCAAGATTTGTGTGACCTTCTGATCGACAGTAGGTCGTTGAATCGTAGGACTGTCGTTGAGGCGGCTCAGCACATTCGCTTGTAATCTGCACGTATCCTCGCCACGAATGGTTCCTCTCCGCATAGTAGTGCCGACGAGCCGGAGGGCGCGTCCGGCTGAGATCGGCCATGCAGGTTTTGCTCGCTCGCGCCCCTCGGGCGGCCGTAAGCCTGCCAGGTTGAACCTTTGAAAGCATGGCTCCTGCGGGGCCAAACTCGATGCAGCTACAATCTGGCAAATCACTTCAGCGGTCCATGCCGCCGCCGGGTCTTGGCAAGACTAAGAGTTTTCGTTCGTCGAGTGCGACACAATGGCAGCTCTCTAGGAATTGCCCGCCGCGCCTTTCTCAGGACTTGCTCTGGTCGACCGATGGGTGAGCAATGGTCCGGGGTTCGATGTCCGCTGACATAGACTCGACTATCTCGATGACGCGTCGACGCGTCGGCAGAAGTTCAGAGCGCACGAAAGGCTGTTAAGAGACGAAAGGCCTGTGCGACCTCGTCAGAGCTGTTCTTAGGCGACAAGGGGGCTCCATACGCGAGTAAAGCTTAAAATCGCCCGATCCCCAATGCAAACAGAGAGTTAATCGTAATAATGCGGACAGGACAGGGATGCGAGGGCAGCCGCGGGAAATGTGAGTTTGCGTCACTCGGTGGCCAAGCAGGAATCTGATCACGTCGCGAGGCTCCGGAAGGTAAGGCGCCGCATCCTTCACCGCGAGCACGACTGGAGAAGGGGTGGGCGGCGGCAGATCGATGCGCGAAGGCTGGAGCTCCGTCTCGCGGGAGCCGGCTGCCGACATCCGTCGAATATTCGAAGCCGACGCGCGCCATGTACTGGGTCGCATTCGACGTGAGCTGCCTATTTTTTCTGCCAGAGTCCCTTGCTCCCGCAAAAATCCTATCCTATCTCAGCTCGGCCCGAAACTAGCACTCATGGGCATCGATTGCTAACATCTGAAAATCTCTAGCTCGTGCAAACGCTTAGGAGGACTGCATGAAATTCCGTCCGCTTCACGACCGCGTCGTGGTCAAGCGCATCGACGCTGAAGAGAAGACTGCTGGCGGCATCATCATTCCGGACAGTGCCAAGGAAAAGCCCTCGCAAGGCGAAGTCATCGCCGTCGGCCCCGGCGGCCGCGACGAGAGCGGCAAACTGACCCCGATCGACGTCAAGGTCGGCGACCGCGTCCTGTTCGGCAAGTGGTCGGGCACCGAGGTCAAGATCGACGGCGAAGACCTGCTGATCATGAAGGAAAGCGACATCATGGGCGTGCTCGACGTCCCCGCTTCCAAGAAGAAGGCCGCCTAACCAACCGCTCGCACCGCTCACCCCTGAGGAGCGCCTGCCGGGCGCCTCGCCAAGGGGGAGACCGATCTAAACACTCAGGGAAACCAATATGTCAGCCAAAGAAGTCAAATTCGGCGTCGACGCCCGCGACCGCATGCTGCGCGGCGTCGACATCCTCGCCAACGCCGTGAAGGTCACCCTCGGTCCGAAGGGCCGCAACGTCGTGCTCGAGAAGTCGTTCGGCGCCCCCCGCATCACCAAGGACGGCGTCACCGTCGCCAAGGAGATCGAGCTCGACGACAAGTTCGAGAACATGGGCGCCCAGATGGTGCGCGAAGTCGCCTCCAAGTCCGCTGACGCGGCCGGCGACGGCACCACCACCGCCACCGTGCTGGCGGCTGCGATCGTCCGCGAGGGCGCCAAGTCGGTCGCCGCCGGCATGAACCCGATGGACCTGAAGCGCGGTATCGACCTCGCGGTCGAAGCCGTCGTTGCGGACCTCCAGAAGAACTCGAAGAAGGTCACCTCGAACGAGGAGATCGCCCAGGTCGGTACCATTTCGGCCAACGGCGATGCCGAGATCGGCAAGTTCCTCGCCGACGCCATGAAGAAGGTCGGCAATGAGGGCGTGATCACGGTCGAGGAAGCCAAGTCGCTCGCGACCGAACTCGACGTCGTCGAGGGCATGCAGTTCGACCGCGGCTACATCTCGCCCTACTTCGTCACCAACGCCGACAAGATGCGCGTTGAGATGGACGACGCCTACATCCTCATCAACGAGAAGAAGCTCTCCTCGCTGAACGAGCTGCTGCCGCTGCTGGAGGCCGTGGTGCAGACCGGCAAGCCGCTGGTGATCGTCGCCGAGGACGTCGAAGGCGAAGCCCTCGCCACCCTCGTCGTCAACCGCCTGCGTGGCGGCCTGAAGGTCGCGGCCGTCAAGGCTCCGGGCTTCGGCGATCGCCGCAAGGCCATGCTGCAGGACATCGCGATCCTGACCGGCGGCCAGGCCATCTCGGAAGACCTCGGCATCAAGCTCGAGAACGTCACGCTCAACATGCTCGGTCGCGCCAAGAAGGTGATGATCGACAAGGAGAACACCACGATCGTCAACGGCGCCGGCAAGAAGGCCGACATCGAGGCGCGCGTTGCCCAGATCAAGGCGCAGATCGAGGAGACCACCTCGGACTACGACCGTGAGAAGCTCCAGGAGCGTCTCGCCAAGCTCGCGGGCGGCGTCGCGGTGATCCGAGTCGGCGGCGCGACCGAAGTCGAGGTGAAGGAGCGCAAGGATCGCGTTGATGACGCGATGCACGCGACCCGTGCGGCTGTCGAAGAAGGCATCGTCCCAGGCGGCGGCGTCGCTCTGCTCCGTGCCGCCGAGCAGCTCAAGGGCCTGCGCACCAAGAACGACGACCAGAAGACCGGCGTCGAAATCGTGCGCAAGGCGCTGTCGGCTCCCGCTCGCCAGATCGCGATCAACGCCGGTGAAGACGGTTCGGTGATCGTCGGCAAGATCCTCGAGAAGGAACAGTACGCCTACGGCTTCGACTCGCAGACCGGCGAGTACGGCAACCTGGTGTCCAAGGGCATCATCGACCCGACCAAGGTCGTGCGCACCGCCATCCAGAACGCCTCCTCCGTGGCGGCGCTGCTGATCACTACCGAGGCCATGGTCGCCGAGCTGCCGAAGAAAGCCGCAGCCGGCCCGGCCATGCCCCCGGGCGGCGGCATGGGCGGCATGGGAGGCATGGACTTCTGATCCAGCCGCATCGAACAATACGAGAATTACAGAGCCCCGGCACCAATGCCGGGGTTTTTTCTTGGTGTGCCGAGCATGTTCGACAGCTTGGAGGTGGAAGTCCTTTACCCAGCCTGATGGCGGCGAAGGGTTAGCGAAGCGCAAGGGCGTCATCGCGAGGTGGGGTCTGAAGGAAGCGTGGAGCAAACCTGCGGCCCGATGGACAAAAACCGGATAACGAGGCCTACCCAACCGGACGAGCGAGCCAATGATCGCAAAGTCCACAGTCATCAAGGGTTGGGGTGGTAAATCCGGCGGGCGTGCAGGGAAGGCGGTCGAACTTACCTCGGGAGATCTTCGGCGTGTCCGGGCGACCGGACTGAGCGGGCCGCAAGGTCCGTGATCGCGACGGAGAAGTCAGCAGACGGCATAGTAGGCGGAACGAGTTTCGCTGAAGGCCCGAACGCTGGAAAGACGTTTGGATGTGGAAGCCTCGAGCCGGCCATGCGGCTGAAATCCAGGTCACTGGCCTTTGGAGCGGCGGGAAAGGGTGAAGCCCGGACGGCGCCGCTCAAAGGGGCCGAAGCCGACACGACGGAGACCACTATCTGAGCCTCTGGCGCGGACGCAAAACAAACCGTTCGCGCTTAATCCGGTGAACCGCCGTATACGGACCCGTATGTACGGTGGTGTGGGAGTTGCGCCTTGCAAGCGCGTTGAAGTCTGCCGTCTGAGATGACGGCCGCGGCAAAGCCTAGCGAGCAGCCGCGAACCGAGTCTTGCGTGGCGTCCGGTAACGGCCGTTGCGAAGCGTAGACAGGGAGGTTGTAGGCCGGAATGAAGTGAACGGGAAAATAGCCCCGAAATCGAACGTGATCGGAGTAGCCGACCCTGTCTCTCAAAGGGGAAGGCGGAACCGCAGGCCGCGACAACGCGAGCGGTCAGAGGTGCTCCCGGGGTTCGTACCGCCAGCATGCAATCAAAGGAAGCAGCGTGAACAAGGGAGATCCATCCGGTTCAAGCGCAAGCTTGTAAGACCTGCCAAGCCGCTGAGGTGAGAAGGGTCTGACGACCGGGTGGAAGTCAGACTGACCGATAGTACTCCGAGGACGGGAGAGCCGGCCACATGGGGAAGCGGTCAGCGGTAGTTGAATTGTTCTTGGGCGACATGGGCTCCATTCAACGGGAGTTACGGCCTTCTATGCAAAGAGAAGATCAGCTGACCATGGAAACGAAACTTGAACAAATAGCAGTGAAAGCTCGGCGCGAGACAAATCTTCGCTTCACCTCGTTGGCCCATCACATCACGCGCGACCGAGTGCAAAAGAATCTATTACAGATTCCGAAGCGCTCCGCCGCCGGGGTGGACGGACAGACGGTGGAGGCGGCGAAGGAGAGCTTCGAGGACTGGATAGGGCCAATGCTCCAATCCATCCATCGCCAGGGATATCGGGCGCCGAACATTCGGCGGGTCTATATCCCCAAGCCCGGTAAGACGGAGAAGCGCCCCCTCGGGGTTCCAACTGTCGCCGACCGGGCGCTCCAGCGCAGCACGGCTGAGGTGCTGGCCGCTATTTACGAGCAGGACTTCTTACCCTGCTCGTTCGGCGGCAGGCCGAAGCTCAGCGCCCATCATGCCTTGGCGACCCTCAATGAGGTGATCGCCGGCGGCATGATCAGCTGGGTGTTGGAGGCGGATTTGAAGAACTTCTTCGGGAGTCTCGATCATGATCGGGTCCTCCGGTTTGTCGAACATCGAGTCGGTGATCCGCGCCTGATCAGCTTGATCCGGCGCTGGTTGAAAGCGGGCATCCTGGAAGACGGAGCGGTGCACCCGAGCGAACAAGGAACGCCACAAGGCGGATCGATCAGTGTGCTTTTGAGCAACCTCTACCTTCATTACGTTCTCGACCTCTGGTTCGAACGCGTGGTGAAGGGTCGGTTGCGGGGCGAAGCCCGACTGGTGCGCTATATCGACGACTTTGTGATCTGCTTCCAATATCGATCGGACGCCACCCGCGTACAGGAGGCCTTGCGTCTTCGGTTGGGGAAGTTCGGCCTCACTCTAGAGCCGACCAAGACCAAGTTGGTCGAGTTTGGTCGGTTCGCGCAAAGACATGCGGGCAAACGCGGTAGAAACCGCCCGGAAACAATCTACTTTCTGGGGCTGACGCTCTATTGCACGCGAAACCAAAAAGGCAACTTCAAGGTTGGGATGCGCACCGAGAAATCTCGGCTAAAGCGCAGCCTTATGTCTCTGCAGGAGCTGATGCGGCAAATACGGCATTACAAGATCAGTGACCAGGCCGATGAAATCAACCTCGTCCTGCGCGGCCACTATGGCTATTACGGCGTCGCCGGAAATCTCCGGAGCCTCGTAAAAGTCTATCGGGCCGTGGAGCGTTACTGGCGCGGAATGCTGCGCAGCCGCAGCTGGGCAGGACGACGCCTCACTTGGGACGCCTTCAACCAAATCAAAGAACGGACACCGTTGCTGAAGCCTAAGCTGCGCCTCCCTTATCGGGAGCTGCAAGCGCTTGCAGTGCTGTGAACCAACTGTCGAAGAGCGTCGGTGCGGGAAATCCGCACGCCACGTTCTGTGGGAACCGGGGGCGGGCGACCGCCGGTGACCCGGTGGGAGAGTCGCGAGACTCCCCCTATCCCGATTCGCCGTGTTCATGTCCCTTGTTATGCTGGCATGCGTAGCCCGAGCCCGAACTTCATGCGGAGTTGAAAAAGGGCCAGTGTAGATGCCTCCAGCCTCTCACTTACAGCGTAAGCTGACGCAGGTCTCTTCCGACAACGATGTTGCCTCCATTGTCGTCCGAACCGCTTCCCTCCATACGTCGGGTGCCGCGTTGTTATCACCCGCAGGCACGAAATGATTGAGAACAAGTGTTTTCACGTTCGCCATCGCTGCGATGCGGCCCACAGTATCCGCGCGGGTGTAATGGCTCTCACAACGGCGTCCAGACCGGGTTCGTACGACGCTTCGTGCACTAGATAATTAACTTCCTTCGCGAAGTCAGCGAGCGGCGGAAAACTGGAATTTGGACGCATAGCTCTCGATGGAGACGGCGGCATCGACAACAGTCTGCTACGGACAGGCTCGACTGCAAGGATTGAGACCTTAGTATGTTGGAAAGCAGACAAAGCCAACACAGCATGGTGCGAACTGTCGACTATTGCTTGGCACGAAGAATGCAAACCCTAGCTATGCCTAGGGGCTTCTCCAGGCTTGGCTACCATTGCAAGTTGAGGCCGTGGCTGGCCGCTGAGTTTAGCGGCGCGTGACATAAATCAAGAGGGCGTCTGCTCGGCCGATACCGACGGGCGTCTTGTCACGTTGCCGCTAACTTCCAACGGCGTGAATAGCGTTTCGTGGTGTGTTTAGAGCAGAATGAGCGGGACGCGCTGGAGAGGGCGCGAAAGACCTCGGAAAATGAACGCAGAGAACAACTTCGCGGCCCGGCTCCTTGACGCCGGACGCCTCGCAGCAATCGCGCGTATATGCGGCCTGAAGGCGGATGTTTCATACTACGTCGACGAGGCGCTCAAGGAGCTTTGGCGAACCAGGTCGCCGGAAGAAGCAAAGGCGATCGCAGAGCGTTGGGTCTTATGGGACGCAAAGGGGAAGCCCTGGCCGCGCATGCCCCCACTGGAAAACGTCGTCCCGTTCAATCGGACCGGCGCGACAAAGATATGGGCCGTAAATCGGCCGAGGACGCCCTTGCAAGCAATCCGCGACTGGTTCGAAAAACAAGATGAAGACGTGCGATGCGAAATCGCCGGCATGGCGGCGCTTTTGATCTTCGAAGGTGGCAATCTTCTCGATTTCAGCAGCCAGGAGTGGTGTGACCATTTGCGCCGATGGCTGAGTGAGACGGGGCTACCAAACCATAAGATCATCGGCCGCGCTCTGACGTTTCGCACCTGTTTTGAGTACTTCTCGGAGAGGAGGTTCACCGAAGCAGCGTGGACGCGATCCCAAGAGGCCGCTGTGAAAATCCTTGAAGATGCTGGCCTTGCCCCAAACTCCGAAGCTGCGAGTCTTGCACCCATCGCCCAAAAAATGCTGGAGACCTTGCCAGCGCGGAAATGCCGCTGGATCGAAGTGGGCAAGTCCTGGAGCAAATTAGCCGATACCAGTCTGGCACCCCGGGCCCTCAGGGTTTGGAGCGCCTCGTATATGGAATAAGATCGCGGGAGGCGCTTGAATGTATGCTCGGCGCTGTGCCGGTCCAAGCAACTAAGCGGTCAATGTCTGAGCGGCTCGTCGCGCACATGAGTAGTATCGCCAGCTATCGTCGTCGCAAGCCAAATCGCGCAGGCTTATCTTTCAGGCGGACGAGACCGAGCAACCGATAGGCCTTTGAGAGGTTGCCAAAATGGTGAGCCACGGTTACCGACAGGGCAACTCGGGATCGTCGTTGATCAATCGCGCGAAAATGGCGCCCTCGCGTTCCACCAGGCGCTTGAGCCCCAGCAAAATATCATCCGTGCAATAGGCAAGTTTGGGGCGCTGGCCGGGATGACGGCGCTGGCGCCTGATTGTTTTGCCTTCTCGCTGGCGCTCGTGAACGCCTCCAAGCGGGCGAACGCCGGCAGCGCCGGCACTCCATATTTCTCGCGAATCGCCTGCTCGAAGCGTTCAGCTGCATATTGATCACGTGGATATCCGGCGCCATGCTCAAGCACCACCGTGACGAGCGACCTCCGTAGCGATGTCGTCCACTTGCTTCCGGAAGCGCATTAGGGGACCTGTTGGTGTCTTGGTCGGTACCCCGCAAAGCATAAGCAAGTTCGCCAGGCTGCGGACGGTGTAAGCACCGCGACTAAAGCCAATAAGGAAGATTCGATCACCGGGTTCGTAGTGGTTGATGATGAAGGCGTAGTGCGCGAAGACGTAGCATACAGAGCTGGTCAAGATTCATGTTCGCAGCTGGTCTGGCTCGTTTCGGCACCCCGGCCATTTCGCGTGTCAGGCCAATTTCGTCCTTGCCGGATCAAGCGCAGTTATTAAGTCTGGCGACAGATCGAGAAGCCATAGAGCGGTAAGGAATGTCCCGAGGTCATTCCAGCGTCACCCGTTTCGACCTTGCGTAAGGTCGGCAGCGATACGCCAAGCCGCCCTGCGAGGCCTTTAAGCCGAGACTCCGCCAACCGAGCCGCCTCTTTATGAGCGGCCCCAGCAACTATTTGGGGGCCGGTGGAGGCAGTTGCTGGGGCCATCTACCAGCCCGCGTGGGGCGCGGGCAGGTTGCTGCAACCCTTCAAATAAGCAGGATAACGGCTGTTATTGCGATCGGGCTAAGTCCTAACGCGACGATTCCCGCGCGGAAGAGAACTTCGGCCATGAGCACACTCCACACTTACGGGCCATGGTAGTTGTGCGTAGTAACATTACTCGCGCAAAGTGCAGTATCTGTCAACCTATTCTAGCGCTTCTGGCTGCAAATACTTGCTTGCTATCCCGCCGTGGGCTCTGGCTCGGCGGCCAGTCAATTTCATCGCGGCCTCATTTGCGAGGTGTAGTAGCCACCGAGGAGCAACAATTTCTCTGCGCAATTGCGGTGCGCGGCTTTCCTGATCGTCGTTCGGGAAGCGCTGACAAGCCGTCGCGGTATCCCGCTTTGATTTTGACAGTGATCCACGCTGATGAAAGAGGAGCGCCAAAGAACAGAAAGAAGATTGAATGGAAACTCCTGACCGATGTTCCGGTGCAATCGCGAGGGGTGCGATCGAGAAACTCGAATGATATTCTCTGCGATGGAAGATTGAGGTCTTCCACAGATACTCAAATCCGGCTGGAGGGCAGAGGACTCGCAACTGCGGACTACTCAGCGATTGACGAATCTAATCTCACTGTTCTGCATTGTGAGCTGGCGCATTTTTTGGATGACGATGCTCAATCGTTCAGCGCCAAATGTCTCACCGGAATTTGCGCTGACCAAAGCTGAAATCCAATCGCTTGATCGGCTCGTTAAAGACAGATCCAGTCAGCACCCAACGAAAGACATTGTCGCATTATCTCATCAAGATCGCCAGGCTCGGCGGCTATCTCGCCCGCGCCAACGATGCGCAACCAGGGAATCTGATCGTGTGGCGCGGACTATCGCGATTCATCGATATCGCAACGGCAGCGAAACTCTGACTCAAAAATGTGAGTAATCGTAAGCTTCTTCGTCAGCTTACCGACAGGTAAGTGCTTCAGAGGTTACAACGTATCGTAGTGGACCGAGTCTACTCGGTCCTGGCAAGGGAGTATGGAATGGATCCCTTTGAGGCAGGGCAGATTCTGTGCGGCGATGGGGTCCCTTCGAACGAACGAGAGGGGCAGGAAAACGAGGCCGGGGCGCAGTGGGACGGAGTGCTGACAAGCTATGACGCGGCAGATTCAGCTCATGCGGAGGGCGACCAAGACCAGACGGTTGAAAATTGGGCTGCCGAACGGGACGTGGGCCCACTCGAGGATCGAGAAGAAGCCTTAACGCGATTAAATCTCTCCGAGAGAGATCAACATCTCGATCTCGGATCGTTATCCCTGACCAGTCTGCCCAGATTTTCGACCGACCTCAGGCAAATCGACGTTTCCTTCAACCGGCTAACCAGACTGCCCGATAGCTAGCCTGCCCGCCACCCTCGGGCGCCGAACGTCAGTCACAACCAGCGGACCAACTTGCTCGCCCTTCCGGCCGTGCTCGCTTATCTCAACGCGAGTGATAACCGACTAGCGAGCCTGCCTGAGGCCCTTCCTCCTGCGCTTCAGTTTCTCGACGTCAGCTACAATGAGTTGCCGAATCTGCCGGAGATCCTCTCTGATGCGCTCCAGTATCTCGAGGTCAGCGACAATCAATTGACGAGTCCGCAGGAGGGGCTTACCCGCTATGCTCCGTACTCTCGCCGTTAGGCGCAACCAGCTAACCAGCCTACCCGAAACCCACTGACGCAGTTGAGCGCTGGTGCCGAGTTAGATCTGTCTGGAAATCCGCTGCCGGAGCAGGTGCCGGCAAACCTGCATACAGGCTCGATTTTGTGAGCACCAGTGTACCACCGATTCGGCCCGCAACGCGCGGCGAGCATCGGAACAGCGAGGCAACCATGGTAAAACCGTTCCCGTCGAAGACCCATATCGGCAACCATATGCTGCATCCGGAAACCCTGATGCTGACCTATGGCTATGATCCGCAATTGTCGGAGGGCGCCATCAAGCCGCCGGTGTTCCTGACCTCGACCTTCGTGTTCAAGACCGCCGAAGACGGCCAGGACTTCTTCGATTACGTCGCCGGCCGGCGTGAGCCGCCGGAAGGCATGGGGGCGGGCCTCGTCTATTCGCGCTTCAACCACCCCAACAGCGAGATCGTCGAGGACAGGCTCGCGGTCTACGAGCACACCGACAGCTGTGCACTGTTCTCCTCGGGCATGGCGGCGATCGCGACCACGATCCTCGCCTTCGTCCGGCCCGGCGACGTCATCCTGCACTCCCAGCCGCTCTATGGCGGCACGGAGACCCTGCTGACGAACACGCTGGCGCGCCTGTCGATCGGCGCGGTCGGCTTTGCCGACGGCATCGATGAAGCCTCCGTCAGGCAGGCCGCGGAGGAGGCGACGGGGAGGGGGCGGGTTTCGATGATCCTGATCGAGACCCCGGCCAATCCGACCAACGGCCTGGTCGACATCGCGATGATCCGCCGCATCGCCGATTCTATCGGCAAGGCCCAGGGACACACGCCGATCATCGCCTGCGACAACACGCTGCTCGGCCCGGTGTTTCAGCGGCCGATCGAGCACGGTGCGGACCTGTCGCTGTATTCGCTGACGAAATATGTCGGCGGCCACTCCGACCTGATCGCGGGCGCCGCGCTCGGATCGAGGGCGATCATCAAGGGCATCAAGGCGCTGCGCGGCGCCATCGGCACCCAGCTCGATCCGCATTCGTGCTGGATGATCAACCGCTCATTGGAGACGCTGAGCCTGCGCATGGAAAAGGCCGATGCGAATGCGTGCCTGGTGGCGGGCTATCTGCGAGACCACCCCAAGGTCGCCAGGGTTCACTATCTCGGTCATCACGAGCAGGCCTCGCCCTCGGGGCTGGTGTTCGCGAGACAATGCCTGGGCGCGGGATCGACCTTCTCGTTCGACATCGTCGGCGGCAAGGAGGCGGCGGTGAAATTCCTCAATGCGCTGCAAATCCTCAAGCTGGCGGTGAGCCTCGGCGGCACCGAGTCGCTCGCGAGCCTGCCCGCGACCATGACCCATTCCGGCGTTCCCGCCGACATTCGCCAAAAGATCGGCGTGCTCGATTCCACCATCCGGCTGTCGATCGGGATCGAGAACCCGTCCGATCTGATCGCGGACCTCGCGCAGGCGCTGAACGCGGCTTGAGCGGGGGATCACAGCGGATTGGACGCGCGGCACGCTGACATGACGCAGCGTGCGGCCTCATTGCTCTGCGCGCCCGAAAGCTGTCGCATGAGGCAAACGTAATAGCATTGCTGGATGCGTTCAGCAGGGAATCGCCGGCAGGCCGTTAATCTCACTCTATTTCGAGCCATTCGGAGACGGCGCGACCCGTGGGCCAACAAACGAAACCAACTCGCAATTGCCGCCCGATCCCGTGCCCGACCGCGATCACCGCCCTTCGGATCGCCGGAGGCTTCCGCTGTTACGGTTGACGAAGCGCCCGAGTATAACGTTTAACCGTTTCAGGTTTTGGGCTTTTGATGCGTCGCCTTGTTGTACCCGTCACCTGCTCCTTGATAGGCTACATCTGATGCTTCAGGCGGCATTTGGCTGGACGAATAGCCACCTCTTCGAGTTCTTCGCTGGTGAGGTCCGTTGGGGGATACCTGGTCCCTACAACGATTACGGCCACCAGCCCTTGGACGCCAGCAAAGCGCGGCTCTGCGATATCGTTCAAGAGACCGGCGCCAAGACGATCCATTATCTCTATGATGGCTCGACGCATGTTGTTCTGCCGTCCAGCCTCAAGTTCACAGATCATCCCGTCGCACCATCGAGTCCCTGATTTTACCCTCGCTGAACGTGAGGACAGAATGCGATCATCGGTTCGTCCAGAAAGTTGGACGCCGTGGCGACGATGGGGCACGAATTGCATTTGTTCGAGTCGTATCAAGCGGTCAGCCCCTCAATTACGAAATCGCGAAAACCGCAACGATTTTCAGAGAGAAATCGTCGACGGGACAAAAAGTCACTCAAGCACTGCGCTTGGCGGAGTTCTTCCGCGCCTGCGCGGTAGGCACTAACTTTGACTTCGGACATAGCCGTCGCTTCGTTGCATTTGCGATCTCGCCGTTCGAGGAGTGGATCTGGGATATCTCCGACCGAATGTGG
This sequence comes from Bradyrhizobium sp. USDA 4538, assembly GCF_024171045.1. NCBI lineage: Bacteria > Pseudomonadati > Pseudomonadota > Alphaproteobacteria > Hyphomicrobiales > Nitrobacteraceae > Bradyrhizobium > Bradyrhizobium sp. USDA 4538. The sequence goes on along the minus strand of NZ_JALJZE010000001.1, from coordinate 1,377,838 downwards.
GAGGAGGATCCCTATCAACGGCGCATCCTAAACGCCGGAGAAGCAATCAAAGATGCTCGAGGATCGACGGTTACCGCCACCGACGACTGACGGAGCTCAGGGTTGAGCCGCAAGTTTTCACGCAATGAACCATCGAAGGGGCTTGAATCGTGCGTCGCGTCATATTGTACAGTCTCAGCTCGTTGTTTGCGGCCGGACTCGGAATGGCTCCAGTACGACTTACCATGCATAACCGGACTATCAGCTCGTCGAGTATCGAATCGCTCTCGCATGCAAGGGAAATTGGTGAAATCGAGTACTCAGTAAACAGTGCCGCGCAACCTGATACAGATACCCCGAGGTTTGTGGACGTGCTTGCAGACATTCAGTCGACGCCGAATCCGAACGCTAGTTCGTCTGCGGCGGCAGCACCGTCGTACTTCCTCGCTCAGCGACCTCCTGTCATCGAGATCACAAGGTCTCAATTCAAAGACAAAATGAAGGATTTTCATGGCGCTGAAATCAAGCATATCGCGGCGAACTCACAAGAGTACTCGCCTTTCGTATCTTCAAAAGCTGCGCGTACGGCAAGTCTGGCTGAGGGCACCGGTACGGCCAGAAGACATACCGACGACGCTCGATATTTCAGCTATGAGTTAGGCAACGAAAGCGTTGGGCTTCTAAGGACAGAAGCTGGATTTCAGATGAATGAGGTATTCGAAGGCGAAAAGTGGCGGGAACTGTTTCCCGGGCGAACTGAAATCACATCCACCACAGCTCTTCGGCTTAGTCATCCGCTTGTCGACAACGCGGGGGATATTCTGCTGGAATGTCAACTTCGGCGCGATGGCGAGCGACCATTGATCAATTCCACTCCGGTCAGTCTGGAAGCGCGATCCCGCCTCGCGGCGATGGGTTTTGTTGAGGTGGATGAAGCCAACATGGTGCTTGATCCTGCCCAGCGTCCCGATAAGTGGACTAGGAATGCTGATGGTGAATGGCAGCGTGCAAATAAACCTGAACTGTACCTTTCTAAATCATGGGATGCCAAGGATGGCGATGACGAGAGCGTTGTAAGTATCTCGACCGAGTCGTGCGACGATGACGTTGATGTAGATGAACTCACTCGCGCGCTCGACGAACTCCTTGCCCAACAATAGACAGTTCGCCCGATGTTCCGGCAGCAACCATTCTGCCTTTCTAGGTAGCATGTCATCTTGGCTGAGGGTATTTGACTTCTTGCGATCCTTGAGGAAAGAAAGCCGGCCAAGCTTATGTGCGCGGCCGTTGATGTCCTGACGCGCAGGCTCAACTGGCGACCGGACGGTTCCACTGCTCAACGGCGCGGTCTGGCGGCACTGGAGCTTCCGCAAGGGCAGTGCCCCCGCAGTCGCTATCGGTACTGCGCCAGATCCTCGCGAGGGACGCGAAGATGAACGTGTTGATCGGGCACGGTCTGTTCGATCTTATTACGCCCTATTTCGGTTCGAAGATGGCGCTCGATCAGTTGCTACCCTTCGCCTCGGAGCGGCGGGTCAAATTCGTGGTCTATCGGGGCGGCCACATGTTCTATTCACGCGTCGCGCCAAGCCTTCGCGCAGAGACTGACGCGATGATGAAGTGAGGCGTGTGTTTATCAAGCTGACGGCGAGCTAGCTCATGGGGGTTCGCGTTTTGTGTGCATAGGAGGTCGGTGCTCCTTAGCGCGAGACCGCAACTGAAATGCTAGTCCAAATATAAGACCCGCGCCGGACCAGCCGAGATGTCCCGGAGCGTGGTGGCGGCTTCGTGCTGGTGTTCGAAGCGGCCCCAATAAGGCTCGCCGCGAGCACGGCGCGGTCTCTCCTAGCGCTCGAAGCCGAACGAGCGCTTTTCGGACAAACGGTTCCTGGAATTGGTCGATATACTCGGCATGGCGACGCTCCCAGGCCAGTGTCCTGTCGCGACAAGAAAGAGTCGGCTTGGATGGCCTGCGAGAGCGCCTAGCCCGGATGTGGTGAGCCTCAGGCTTGTACGAAAGGGACGCTCCGTCAGCGACGACGAGGCATGTCGGGCAGTTTTGCGCGCGGTCATTGAAATTGAAAGAAAGCGTCATCGCGGCGTCAACTGACGGCGATCAGCTCCAGATGTCCTGCGTTTCTTTTTGCTGCGCGGGCATCCAACCGGGTTGTCGAGTTTTGATTGCGTGGACCGACGGGTCGAGGAGGCTGGCTCGATCGAACAAAAGGGATCAACGGCACCTCTGCCGAAACTTATTGGCTGGCGTGCAGTGCAGTAAGACAGCGAACTGCGAGGGCCACGCAAAGAGAAGGTCGTCGGGGCAAGCGGCTCAACCGCGGAATGCGCGCGTCGCCAAACCTTGGTCGAGCCCGATCGATCTCACACCTCGCTGTTTCATCCAGATGGCGCTGAGGCTGTCATCACGCGAGTTAACTCGAACTAGCGATCTATCAAAGCAATAGGTCTGTACGAAACGAACGGAGTTGCGCAGTAACCGGCCAAACCCTCAGCAATGATTCCTGCGCGCCGTCAGGCGGCGCTAGGCGGCTGGTACAATCAAGAGTTTATCTTTTGTCAAAGATTTGCCGCGACCTTCCGGAGCTGGCGCCAAACGTTATAACCAGTCCTGCGGGGTCCCTGAATGCGAGCATATCTGAGCTCCTGGCTCTCGAAGCTCCTAGCCGGAGAATTGGCGGCATTTGGCGGGCCGGCCACCGATGAAACGGTTGCAGGATACATTCGTGCCGAGCAGGTCTCCCTCGTGCTTGGCTATTCGCTGGGCATCATGATGGCCAACGCCTGCAATGCGACCGTACTCGCCATTGCGCTTTGGCATTCGCCAGACAGAAACGTTGCCCTGATCTGGGCGGCGACTGTCGTCTGCGGCGCGCTATCGATAGGCCTGAAAGCGCGTTCATCACGACTGATGACGAAGCCCCAGTTCGTGTCGCGCCAGGCCATGCACCGGTTGGTACGGAATGCGCTGGTTCTCGGAACTGCCTGGGCAATTGTGCCGGTGGCTTTCTTCGCGAATGCCTCCAATGGCGGGCAGCTCGTCATAACGTGTCTCTGCTCTGGAATGCTTGCAGGTGGCGCATTCGCCTTCGCCACGATTCCGGTGGCGGCAGTTGCGTTCACGGCTCCGATCTTTGTGGGTACCGCAATTTGCCTCGGCAGAAACGACGATTTCGCCTATCTGCTCGTCGCTATTCTGGTCGTGGCCTATGGCTTCGTACTCCTGCCGGCGTTTTCGCCAATTCCTTCGCGTTTACCAGACGCACGATTGCTCAACTGGAGGCCGAAAGGAGGGGGCGACGGGATCCGCTGACCCAACTGCCGAACCGTTTTGCCTTCAATGAGTGCCTCGAAGGTGCCCTCAACAGGCTCGCCCGCACGGGCGAGGAGTTCGCGGTTCTTCTCCTCGACCTCGATCGCTTCAAGGAAGTGAATGACAAATTCGGCCATCCCGCTGGCGATGACTTTCTCGTGCAGACCGCGGCGAGACTACAGCGATGCGTACGGCAGACTGATACTGTTGCGCGCATCGGCGGCGATGAATTTGCCATTGTTATGACCAATCTGACCAAGGTTGAGGATGCCTTCGAAGTCGCCGAGCGGTTTGTCGGCGCCTTCGCCGAACCATTCGCCATCGAAAAATGTGAGATCGCGGGAGCGACCAGCATCGGCATCGCAATGGCGCCGCGCGATGGCGACGTACCTCATGAGCTCCTGAGGAATGCCGACATTGCGCTCTATCGCGCCAAGCAAGCGGGTCCGGGAACGATCTGTTTCTATGAGATCTCCGATGACAAATCAGCGCACGAGCACAGAGCGTTGCAGCAGGATCTGGAGCTCGCGATCGACAGAGACGAGCTATTCCTTCTTTACCAACCATTCTTTGATATTCGAACGGACCGCGTCACCGGCTTTGAGGCCTTGCTGCGCTGGCGGCATCCCGTCCGTGGGGTAATTTCCCCGACCGAGTTCATCCCAATCGCCGAAGAGACCGGACTGATCCACGGAATCGGTGAGTGGGTGGTGCGACGCGCCTGCGCGACGCTGTCGAACTGGCCGTCTGACCTCAGGATCGCCGTGAATTTTTCGGCAGCTCAGTTCCATAACGTCAGCATCCTTGAGACAATCGTGCAGGCCCTCTCCCAAGCCAGAGTCGCTCCTCATCGTCTCGAAATCGAAATAACCGAATCGATGCTGATCTCGAAGTACGCGCCGGCATCATCGATCCTGAACGCACTCCTACAATTGGGAGTGACGGTGGCACTTGACGATTTCGGGACGGGATATTCGTCGCTGACCTATTTACTGAAACTGCCTTACACTCGCATCAAGATCGATCAGTCCTTCATACGAGACATGTTGAGCCGACCAGAGAGCGCGGCGATCGTAAAATCAATCATCACACTGACGCAGGACCGGCAGATCGGCGTGGTCGCCGAAGGCGTCGAAACCGCCGAGCAGCTCGACTATTTGCGAAAAGCCAATTGTGACGAAGTGCAAGGATACCTCATCGGTCGGCCGGTCGCGGCCGACGAAATCTTTGCTCTGCTCGATCAAGACAAGCGATGGTCGACACCAGCCGCTTGAATGACGGGGCGCCCTTCGTCATTCCGATGGTGGTAAACACCCGCATCCTAAGTGGAACAGACGCCTGGCCTGCTGGAGTAGCCATCAGAACCGATGACAAAGGTGTGGTGGAGCTAGCTTTCTCCAAATTCAAAGTTGCCCAAATTGATTGCCTAATGCGGCATTGGGACGAGATTCGCCACCTCTCTGAGGTCGATCAATCGTGCTTTGGCAGATTGCTGTGCGAGCCGGAGGGAGGCTGGGGAGAAAAGGATTTGCGGGCGCGTGACGCCTAACGTAGAACCTAGAGCAAGTCTGAGAGGTGTCGGATATCGTAGGCCGTGGACTCGGGCGAAGCATGCACGGCGCGTAGGCAGATCACCGTCGAGCCGCGAACCCCGACGCTCGCGGCGATCTCCTCATTGCTGACCCCAGCGTCCGCTGCCAGCAGCATCAAGCCATCTTTAATGAGCTTCTAAGGGGAACTACGGGTCGTTCGCTCCTTTGGAACGGTCGGGCGTCGAACTGAGAAGCCACCAATGCGCGTGTCTCTGTTGTTTGCTGCGTTGGCCTTTGGGATCGCGGGATACGTAACTGTTACTCCGGCGAGAACTCGAGATTTCCATGGTGCATGCAGGGGAGAGGCGTCGGATATCCCGGCGATTGCATGTACCAGACGCGCGCGCAGTGCCTCGCGTCCGCATCCGGGCGACAAGTGACATGCGGGGCGAGCGGCGGTGGCAATACAGAGATCGACTCGGTGGTGCAAGTCGGAAAGGCGGCCCACTGTCCGAGCCTGGACAAGCCTATAAATTCGCCGATGGTCTCCAAGTTAGAGTGGGTTCGAAAGCGACAACGCGCCATTATCGGCAATAACACCAGACTGTCGTTCGTTGGTGTGCGGCGGTCGCTGCCATGAAGCCATCAGGACCTAGATGGTCGAGGATGAAGACGCGTATCGAGTGCGAACGCTTCCTGAATGTGCTACTGGTACGCGCCTTTCGCCTTGGTCGGGTCGAAGATTCCAGCTGTGGTTGGACACCGCGCGGTGTTTGGCCAGGAGCGCATCACCGAACGCCTGCTGTCCTGCGCCCGGGATTCCGGGCAGCAGCCAGTTGGCGTTCGGAACGTCGGCGGGGCGAACGATGTGAACGTCGGACACGTCGATGACATGATGCGCGGTCAGTACGTGCGGCGCTGTGTCGAGCGTCTTGAAGCCTTTGTGAACCGCGACTTCCAGGATCGCTGTCGCCGGATCGAGAGAACAATAGACGACGCGGACGCCTATGCTGTTCCACCGGCCGCCGGCCAGGAAAGCGCCTTCGCCACTATCCCAGGTCGACGCGTAACGTGCCGGATCGAGGCGCCAGGCGATGAGCTTGCCGCCTCCCAATGGCTCTACGGAAGACGTCACGCATAGACACCGTAGGCGAGGCGCGTAAGGTACTGTTCAACGAGTTCGACGCCGGCCGGCGTGACGAGCAGGTCAATCGGGCGGCGCTGGTCAAGACCGATGGCCGGACGCTCGAGCCACTGCTCGGCCTCCTCCTGCGAACCGAACACGTCCGTGGCCTTGGCCAGAATTTCGGCAAACTTCCAGGTTCGCCCGCTTTGCTCCTGGCTGAGCGGCTTGTCCGGAGCGTCCTTGCGCCGCTGAAAGGTGCGAAGGCTCATTCCGAAGGCTTTTTCCAGCGAAGCTGTTTGAATGAAGAGGAGGTGGGCGGACGAAGTGGCTCAGCGCGGATCCAGGCAGTCCGTCCAGCAGAAGTTCATGGGCGTCGAGGGCGCTTGTGATGCGGCGCGACAGGATACGGGGTCCGCCGAGCAGATCGGCCACTTTTTGCAGGTCATTGCCCGGCACGTTCCCAACAGGTTTTTCAGCGGCCGCTGTCATGGTGGTCTCGCGACATGTGTCGCTTAATGTGCGTCACATGTCGTGATAAATCAAGGGATGGCCTCTTATGGAGCTCGGCTCACTTACATCGCGGAGCCGCATGTGGGTTCACGACCTTAGATGGGGGATTCGAGCTGCCGGGGTGGCCATCAATCTGCGCCGAAACAACGGACGGACGATTTCCCCTTTCCAGCATCGAGGAATGTCCAGTCTGTTTGACTACCAGCGACGGTTAGCATCTGCGGCGCAGTCACGATTCGAGCTAACCGCGAGAGCGTCGCCGAACCGAGATCGCTCATCTCAGCTGCGCCATCTGGAATGCGATTGCCAGTCGCCGAGATAGTCGAGATCGCCGTCGCTCGCTTCGAATGCGCTTTTGATCTCGGCCATCTGCCACTTGTGATCCGGCAACAAACAATGCCGTCCGTTGAAGTGCGAGTGGACCGGGACCGCAGAGATCGACGACGATATAATCTTCTCCCGAACGCCAGCCCAGAAGGATGCCTCCGTTCTCAAGGGGGGAAGATCCCGCAGGCTATTGCCGGTTGGACCATGTCGAAATCAAAAAAGGTGATCTCTCCGACGCCGGCGCGCGCCAGTTCTAGACCGGCGAAGCTTCCGATCGCGGCAGGAACTCAAGGCGTTCGCCCCCTCGAGGTTTGGCCACGGCGGACCACCTCGCCGGAGCCACCTGTCCGTGCGCATCGCGATTCTGCCTGCGCCTGATGGACGGAGGTGATCTCGCAAGCGGTCTTGGCGTCACTCACCCGACATTCGTAGCTGGATGGCGCTGTCGCAGCTCCGACGCGCGTCGGTACTCTTTCGCCCGGAGCAGCGAGCTAGAGTGGGCCGCATTCTCCCATATAAATGTTCGAAATTCCTAGAGAAATCCAAAAATAGGCGCGATGGTATAACATTTGCTGTTCCGTTCGCAGCTGTCGAACTTTTTGGAGCAATTCCATGCACACTGTCGTCTGCATCAAACAAGTCCCGGATTCTGCGCAGATCCGCGTGCACCCCGTGACCAATACGATCATGCGCCAGGGCGTGCCTACCATCATCAACCCCTATGACCTGTTCGCGCTCGAGGCCGCGCTGGAGCTGCGCGATCGTTTCGGCGGCGAGATAACCGTGCTTACAATGGGGCCACCATCGGCCGAAGACTCTTTGCGAAAAGCGCTGACCTTTGGCGCGGATCGTGCCGTTCTGCTGACCGATCGTTGCTTTGCGGGTTCCGACACCCTAGCCACAACGTATGCACTGGCAACAGCGATTCGGAAGATTGGTAAGGAATACGGGCCGCCGAACCTCATTTTTACCGGCAAACAGACCATAGACGGCGATACCGCGCAGGTCGGTCCCGGCATTGCAAAGCGACTTGGCGTGCTGCAGCTAACCTACGTCGCCAAGGTCAGATCCTTGGATCTCGCAGCGCGTACGATTGAAGCGGAACGGCGCTCCGAAGGTGGTGTCCAGGTGCTGCATACCAGGCTGCCCTGTCTTGTCACCATGCTGGAGGCTACCAACCAGATTCGGCGCGGCGCAATGGCGGATGCGCTGCGGGCTGCGCGTGCGCCGATTGTGAAATGGAGCGCGCATGATGCCGGCGTCGAGGACGTCTCCAAATGCGGTCTCAAGGGTTCGCCGACCGTTGTGAAGCGAGTGTTCGCACCCTCTGCGCGCGCCGAGAAAGCAGCGCTGGTTGAGACCGCCGAGCAGCCCGCACAGGCATTGATTGACGCAATCTTCAAGCAACAGCCGAAGCTCGAGACCGATCTTGCCGCATTAGCCCGCGATGCTTGATCTTGAGAGTTTGGTGAGAAAAATCCCGAACGCGTCAACGCCCTGGCGTCCCTCCTCACTCCGACAAGCGCGGAGGCATGGAGAGCTTGGCGCTGATGATTCAGGCGAGATTGGCGCCGTCCTCACGCCGGCGCCCTCAGCGCGAGGTATGCCTCCGGCGGCCTAATGCGTCGAGTTGGCCGAAACTGGGCCGGTCCCACGCTAGAGCGGTTTCCAGTTGAGGTGAATCGGAACAGTCAAAGGGGATTCCCACGGGCACGCAAATCAGATTCGGTGTTGCCCGCGACAACATGCGGGGCATGCGATGGCGAAGGGATACTCCAAGGACCTCAGGGTGCGTGCGGTTGAGCTTGTTGAGTCCGGCGAAAGCGCACGTGAGGCTGCGCGCATTCTCAATCTCGGCGCTTCGACTACGATCCGATGGATGGATCGTTGGAGGAAGACCGGAAACGTTGAGGCCAAGCCCGGCACCGGGCACAGCCGCTCGCCGTTGGAGCAGCACAAGCAGTGGCTGATCGAGCTGATCGCCGCGGAGCCGGACCTGACGCTCGAGGAGATCCGCGCGCGTCTGCGCTCTCAGAGAAAGCAAAAGGCCGGCATCGGTTCGATCTGGCGTTTCTTCGACCGTCACAGCATCACCTTCAAAAAAAACACTGCACGCCGCCGAGCAGGATCGACCTGACGTCGCTGCCGAGCGTGCCGCGCTGAAAGCCGAGCAGCCCAAGCTGCGTGCACCGCGCCTCATCTTTATCGACGAGACTGCGGTCACGACGAAGATGGTCCGGCACTATGGGCGCTCTCCTCGCGGTGAGCGCCTCGTCTCTGGCGTGCCCCATGGTCACTGGAAGACGCTGACGCTTGTCGCCGCGCTGCGCATCGATGGCCTCACGGCGCCCTATGTCATCGACGGTGCAATGGATGGGCCCTCGTTCCTGGCTTATGTCGAGCAAGTCCTGGCGCCGACCTTGCGCAAGGGCGACATCGTCTTCATGGACAACTTGCGCACTCACAAGATCGTCGGTGTCCGCGAGGCGATCGAGGCTGTCGGCGCCCGCGTGCGTTATCTGCCGGCCTACTCGCCCGACCTCAATCCAATCGAACAGGCCTTCTCCCGGTTGAAAGCTGCGCTGCGCAAAGGCGCCACCCGCACGGTCCAAGCCCTGCTCAAACTCATCGGCAAACTCGTCAAGTCGTTTGCGCCGCAGATGTGTGCCAACTACTCTAGGCATGCTGGATACACCAGATGATCCACATCATGTGGAAAATGCTCTAGTGTCCTGAATCAAAAGTTCGGCGGACTCCAAATCGACTCGATGATAGCGGACTCTCCTGATTTGGGGAGGATTGGCGATGGGTCGGCGCTTTGCTCCGCTGGAGCTTGATGAGGTGGAACGTGCTGAGTTGACATCGTTGGCGTCGCGTCGAAGCACTGCTCAGGCGTTGGCACTGCGGGCTCGGATCGTCCTGGCCTGTGCTGAGGGCGAGCAGAGCAAGGTCGTGGCGGCCCGTTTGGCTGTCGATCCCGACACGGTCGGCAAATGGTGGCGGCGGTTCTCCGAGCATTGGCTTGAAGGTCTTTGGGACGAGTCCGCGATCGGGGACGCCACGCACGATTGAGGATGCCCGGATCGAGGCGGTGATCGTTCGCACCCTTGAGACCCAGCCTCCCGGGGCCACCCACTGGAGTTCGCGCAGCATGGCGCGGGCCAGCGGGCTGTCAGTCTCAACAGTACAGCGTATATGGCGCGCTTTCGGCTTGCAGCCGCATCGGTTGGAGACCTTCAAGCTCTCAACCGACCCCGACTTCGTCGCCAAGGTTCGCGACATCGTCGGCCTTTACGTAGCTCCGCCCGAGCGCGCCATCGTACTGTGTGTCGATGAGAAGTCGCAAATCCAGGCGCTGGATCGCAGCCAGCCCATGCTGCCCATGCGACCTGGCCAGCCGGCGCGCCGTAGTCACGACTACAAACGCCATGGCGTCACCTCGCTGTTTGCCGCCCTCTGTAGCGCGTCGATCTGGATGGGAAGGCGCGGCAATCTGGATGGCGAGTCAGTGTCGCGGCGGAGTGATGATTGCCGCGCAGATTGTCGCGCGCAAGAGTTTTGTTGAGCTCTGATTGTCGCGGAGCGTCAATCAGCGACAGTTTTGGGTGTCGCGTGCGAGGGCGGGCGTCCCGGACCGCGTTTTCGTTCGAGCGCGGTGCGCCTGCGATAGCTCTCGACGTTCATCTCAACGATGGTGGCGTGGTGAACGAGACGATCGATGGCGGCGAGCGTCATGGCGGGGTCCGGGAAGACCTTGTTCCATTCGCCGAAGGGCTGATTGGCGGTGATCAGCATCGAGCGGCGCTCGTAGCGTGCGCTGATGAGTTCGAACAGCACGCTGGTCTCGGCCTGGTCCTTGGTGACGTAGGCAAGATCATCGAGGATCAGGAGATCGAAGCGATCAAGGCGGCTGACGGCCGCCTCGAGGTTGAGCTCACGCCGCGCCACCTGAAGCTTCTGGACGAGATCGGTGGTGCGGGTGAAGAGGACACGCCATCCGTTCTCGATGAGGGCCAGGCCGATAGCTGCCGCCAAGTGGCTCTTGCCGCCGCCGGGCGGCCCGAACAGGAGCAAATTAGCGCCCTTGCCCAGCCAGCTGTCACCGGCGGCGAGCGCCATCACCTGCGCCTTCGAGATCATCGGCACGGCCTCGAAGTCGAAGCTGTCGAAGGTCTTCCCAGCTGGCAGCCGCGCCTCGACGAGATGGCGCTCGGTGCGCCGGCGACCGCGTTCGGCGATCTCGTGCTCGGCAACGGTGGCGAGGAAGCGGGCCGCCGGCCAACCTTCCTTGTCGGATTGCTCGGCAAATTGCGCCCACAGCACCTTGATGGCTGGCAGCCGGAGCTCGTTGAGCAACAGATTGAGGCGCGCGGTATCAACGGTGTTGGCCACGCTCATGCGTCACCTCCGATCTCGGCGGTACCGATGAGGCATTCATAGGTGGCAAGCGGCGCGAGCTGCACCACGACGTTCGGCAGGTGGGCGGGGTCGGGAGCGAAGTGAGCGCGCAGCCGGTTGAGTTCGGGCAGTCGGCCGGCGTCAAGATCGGCCGTGAGCTGATCGGCGAGTTCGGCCTCGCAGCCGCGCTCATGAGCGAGCGCGAGAAGATCGACCATGATCCGGCAGGCCTTCTTGTCCGGCCAGCGCTCGCGCAATCGGTCGAAGGTTCTCCGATAGCCCTCGCGCGGGAACAGCCTGTCTCGATAAACCAGATTGAGAAGCGCCATTGGCTTGCGCCGCAGGGAATGGATCACGTGCCGATAATCGACGACCTGATCGTACTTGCCATTGGGATGCGGTCGCCCGCGCGGCAAGGTCAGGAGGTGCGTGCCACCGACGAACACGTCGAGGTGATCGTCATAGAGCCGCGCCCGCAGCCGGTGACCGATCAGGCGCGATGGCACCGTGTAGAACACCTTGCGTAGGGTGAAGCCGCCCGATGACGTCACGCGGACGATCACCTCTTCGTAGTCCGAGGTCCGGCGATCGGGCAGCTCCTGCAACACCACGCGCTCGCTATCGATTCGCTTGGCGTTGCGGGCGTTGCGGCGGCTGACGATCTCGTCGATGAAGCCGCGATAGGTAGCAAGATCGTCGAAGTCGACAGTTCCGCGCAGCAGCAAGGCGTCCGCGATTGCTCGCTTGAGATGACCGTGGGGCCCTTCGATCGAGCCATTCTCGTGGGCGACGCCTCGATTGTTGCGGGAGGGACGCATGCCGTAGTGGGCACAAAGGGCCTCGTATCGCTGCGTCAGATCGTCCCGTGCATCGCGATCGAGATTGCAGAATGCGGCCGACAGGCTGTCGGTCCGATGCTCCCGCGGCGCCCCACCGAGCGACCAGAGAGCGTTCTGCAGGCCTTCGGCCAGGGCAACGAAGCTCTCGCCGCCAAGCACGACGTGGGCGTGCTCGAACCCGCAATAGGCCAAACGGAAGTGATACAGACGATGATCCAGCGGCGTGTCCGCGATCGTAACACCCAACTCGCCCATGTCGGTGAAGTCGGAGAGGCCGAGCTGGCCGGGCTCGTGGGTTTGGCGGAAGATCACCTCCTGCTCCTCGCCGTGGATCGCCCGCCAGGCACGGATACGACGTTCCAGGGTACGACGGATACCGGTGCCGAGATCAGGATGACGTCGGAGCATCTCCTCGAAGACCGCCACCGGGCGTAAGCCAGGTGCCGCCTTCAGGATCGGGACGATCTCGGTATCGAACACGTCGCTCAGCGGGTCGGGTCGTCGCCGGCCGCGGGGAGCCTTCTTTTGCGATGGAAGTCGGGGATCTCTCTCGATCCGATAGGCGGTCGACGCACTGAATGACGCCTTGGCCGCCGCCACTGGCGGGCTATCGGTCTGACGGTACTTCATGTAGAGCCTCATTTGGTGATCTGTGATGTGTCGGCCGGGCAAGCGAGTGATTCCTCTTGGCGGAAGAACCACTTGCATAACCTGCCGGCCGCGATCACCAGTCGGCGCGGTCCCTCGCGGATCGCGCCGACGCCGGGCTCGTAACTCCGGTCGGGCTACGCCCTCCCTACGTCACGAGCCCGGCGAAACTCTCTCACCTTGATTGACGCGCTCTTCCATCCTGATCGCCGCGCGACAGCCCTCGACGTCGCAACCGGCCGGGTCATTGGCAAATGCTATGGACGCCATCGTGCCAAAGAGTTCCGCAAGTTTCTCGATGAGATCGAAGCTGCGGTTCCAGACGATCTGGACGTCCACCTCGTCATGGACAATTACGCAACCCACAAGACGCCGTTGATCCGCAACTGGCTGGCAAAGAGGCCGCGCTGGCACGTCCACCTGACGCCAACCAGTTCATCCTGGCTCAATCAGGTCGAACGCTTCTTTGCACTCATCACCGAGCGTAAGATTAGGCGCGGCATCTATCGCAGTGTGGCGGCGCTACGGGCCGAGATTGCCTCCTTCATCGACCATCACAACGCTGACCCAATGCCGTTCCGATGGACCAAATCAGCTGACGACATTCTCGGCTCAATCGAACGCTTCTGCGCTTACAATCTGCCCGCCAAGGCATAAAATGCCATGAACTTTTGGTTCAGGACACTAGTCGTAGTCCGGTCCGCCACGCTCGACGGCTTATGCTGCTCGCGCTGGCTGTCGAGAAGCTGACGAGCCCGGCTGCAATTCACCACCGATCCAAATGCGAAAGCGGGCCGTGCTCGCCCACCTGCTGCCTTGACTGAGAATGTGCAACCTGCCCGGTGCTGCCCGCTCAGAGAAGGTGCCGTTGAGTTCGCGTTCGGTTCCGTCGCGAGCTCGTCGCGGCGATCGGGATCACCCGCTTGGCATTCGCCATCGCGGCCGCTTCCATCAATCAGCTCTTGCCGAGCGGTCAAGGCAAGCTTCGTCGCCTCGAGATGGGCTTTATGCCGGTTGTCAAGCGGACCGTGCGAGAAAACAGACGCACATAAAGGAATGCCTTTCTAAGCTTCTCATCAGAGGCTTCGGGCTCGTCAGCTTTTCATCAGCAGTCACGGGTAGCAGGTGATATCTGCTTCTTGAGTTCCCTAAAACGGATGAGACCGCCATGGACCCGAGAAACTGCGACCCATTCTCTTCGGGCCCGCGAAGTTCCAATCATCTGTTGGGGGGACAGCAGGCAGCTCAGGGGGCGCAAGCGAACGAAGCTGGGCAAACGGATTTTGAGCAGCGACTGGGTGAGGCGGCCGAAGCCGCCGTCGCCCGGGATACTCCGCGCCCGACCTATCCTCAGCTATCCAGCGAAGATGAGAGTCTCATAGAGGCGGTTGAAACAGACGCTGTGCGCAGGAATCTGCAGGAGCAAACGGCTCGGAACTATGCCTTTTCTCTACGAAAACTTGGGAATGATCTTGTCTGCCGAGGCAAGACCATTTCCGGTCTCGATCAGACTTCCCTGCTTGACCACGCTTGGTTGTACTTTCCCGCCGACGAGCAAATGCGCCACGCCTTGGGGGCGCTTCACAAATATCGCGAGCCTAGGGTGGCCGATGGAGATCGACATTATGTCCCCCCTGCGGAAGACAAGATTCTGATCGACGGCGCGGTTCAGGCAGCTGCGGCACGCCGGGGATGGGCACCGCTCACAGCCGAGAAGTATGATCGTGTTCTTCGTAGGCTGGCGAAATCGCTCGAGTCTCAGGGGCAAGCGATGGCCGCGCTCGATCACAACGCGCTGCTAGTCCACGCCAAGGGGATGTTCGGTAATGACAATGAAATGGACGCCGCATTGCTGGTGCTTCGCGAGCATCGTGAGCCTGGCATCTTAGCTGCACGCCGACCTCGTGAAGATCAGGCTCCCGCCGCCGAAGACAAATGCCTCATTGAGGCTGCGGCTCGTACCAGCGCGCGTCCCAAGAAGGCCATCAACGTCTACGTCAAAAATCTTCTCAGATTTGCTGGGGCGCTCAACGCAGATGGCCAACGAATGACCAATTTGGAATATCCGGAGCTGGTCAAACTTGCCAAAGAGCGGTTTCCCGGAAACGGCAGCATTGTCAGCGGGCTGGGCATGGTTCGTGATTACCGCAACGCGGAGCGCGCTTCCGGTAGGGCCACCCCTTGGCACGCGGAGGATGATCCGGCCGTCGCGTCACCGGAGTTAAGTTTCGAACCGGAGGAACTTTGGCGGTTACTGGAAGATCAACCGGTCCCCTCGCTGCCACTCCAAAACTCAGCGGGGCTTCGGGATGCCTCGGATGATCCGGATCAGTTGCGGGCTGAAAGTTTGAACACGGCGACGCTTCGGGAGATGCTCGTTTCGCCTGTCGGATCCCCATTGGACAGTGTGAATCAGCCAGATCCAGCCGTTCCGTCGCCGGTGCAAATTGTCGATCCGGAGGGGATTTGGCCGAGTATGGGTCAAGCTGGCCTCTCGCCAGTGGAAAGCTTCGACACGGCGAAGCTTTTGGAGATATTTGCTTCACCCAGACATTCGCCAACCGACAGCGTTAATAAACCAGATCCTTCGCCGCTGTGGGGCGTAGGCGGCTCGAGCTCCGGCGCACCATATGACGCGGTGCGCTCGGTGCCCGGGGTCCCCGATGCAGAGCTGGATCTCCCAACGGGCTGGCAGCACGGCGACCAATGGGCGCCGCCAGACCTCAAAGAAGGAATGCGTTTGCATGACGTGCTGCCGAGCGCTCACAGCCGGAGACGAATTTGACAATTTCGGGTGTGAACTACACGGGCATGCTGGGACCACCTGGCCTGGAGAACGAGATTGTTCTTCGCCGAACCTGAGCGGTCTCGCCTGCCGATCCGGAAATGTCGCCTACAGCCAGTCTTAGCGATGCAATTTAGCGGCACCCCGTCGGTCCATCACTGCCCTGGGAGAGGGGATAATCTGTCATGCTACCGGTCGTATCGCGGGCGGACTGATAGCTTGCGGAAGACGGCAGCAGCATCTTCGATCCTACCGCAGCAATTGGCCAAAGTCGGATTTGCGCACTGTTGACGGTACGAGGGAGCGCGTCCGGCGGCCAGGGGATTAACGTCGCTAAGTTCTCCCGTTAATAGCTGAAAGGAGTGCCTACTCACGCATGGCGGACGGCTCGTCGCGGTGCTTGAGATGTCTCTTGCGAGTATTGTAGCTGACCAGCCAGATCACACCGACGGCGATCGGCACGCACCCTGCGGTTAGATAAGAGGGCTCTACATGAAGTCCGACATCATGCGCTCCCTTGGCAAGGTAGCCAAACAGGCTGACCACATAATATCCTATCGCCGCGACTGATAAACCCTCTACCGTGCACTGCAGCCGAAGCTGCTGCCCAGCGCGTTCATTGATAGCATGCAGCAGGTCCCGATTCTGGCGTTCGATTTCGACGTCAACGCGGGTTCGCAACAGATCAGCGGCACGCGCCAGCTTGACCGACAGGGTTGCCTCGCGATCCGCAGTCGTCTCGCAAGTTCGCATCGCAGGTGCCACCCGGCGCGCGAGGAACGACGACCAGGTCGGATAGTCCGCGATCTCGCTGCCTTCGATGATAGATAAACGGGATTGGACCAATTCGTAATAAGCTCGGCTAGCGCCGAACCGAAACAGGCTTCCGGTCGCACCGCGCTCAAACGAGGCGGCCAACGAGGTCAGTTCGGCAAGTAGATGGTTGTTGAGTTTCAATCCCTCCGCGCCCTGCATTTCTTCGAGTACCTCGCCAAGACGTCTATCGATGCGATCGACGAATGGACCGAGCTCAAGAGCTGTCGATAGACCGAGCAGCGCCAGCGGACGATATGTCTCGACTTCAAGCAGCCGCTGCACCAACGCGCCGAGATTGTGCGGCGTCAAGCCGAGGTCGCAGACAAGAATCCTGGTGAAACCATTTTGGTCAACGCGAAAATCAGAAGCCATGACACTTTCTCCGCCCTTTATGCGGGCCATAGCCAGGCTGCTCTTGTCGAAAAGTTGTTCCGCCCGTGTCAATGGGCAGGCGTCTTGCTCTACGTCCAACTTGATTGCGACCAGCAATTGCCCTTCCTGCCGCAACGCTAGCATCAGGGAGTGAACCGCGCCCGGGGCGCCCTCCGCTTGGCGATCGGCCGGACTATTGACTATCCACGTGAAGGTGGCGAACTCGGCATGCTGTTCCCAACGAAGCGTCACAGGTCCGATATCAATCTGGTGATGTTTCGCTGAGGCCTGCGGTGAGGGAAGGTCGCGATCCCGACAAAATGCGACGAAGCCGCGGCGATCGCTTGCCGCCGCATCGCCCTTCGCAAGAAACGCGTAGTGGATCACCTTGAATGGTGGAATAAGCTGCATAAACGGACGCGCATGCACTTCGCTGAGCACGGCGTCGCGCTGCGGATGCAGCTTGAAAGTGTGAGTATCCAGTCGATCGAGCACGTGTAGGTACCTCATTTCAGAAACTGCATTTGCGCAGGCCCGCGATGTGGCGTGGTGGGTCAGCTCGAAGTCGCACCGATTCGCGCAAGCGGCGCCAAATGTCGTTGGTTGCCAGCAGACCCCCGCACAAGTATCGCTTGGTATCGATGTGTTGCCGCACGCGTCGTGGAGCGTAGACTTGCCTCCAGGAATAGCGCCGGCGGCACGACCGACGTTCGCACGGTTCCGTTCGCGTGACTTCGCCAATCGCCATCGTCGGATCCCACCGTCGATGAATGGATCAATAGCGCAATCATGACTCTCATCCTGGCGCCGCTCATCTCGTCTCGCAATTGGACGCGATGCAGGATCTGGGCCAGCACGAAACGAGCGAAAAGCTGTGCTTTTGGCAGCGATACGACCCGTTGAAAACTGTCAGAGAAAGATGTCGGACATGAAACGCGGCGACATTCAGCCGTGCCGTCCTCACGTAGGAGGTTTGCGAGAATTCGCCTCCGCGCTTCGGCCGGGAAATGCTGATAGGACGATCGGCCGCTGCCGACTGACGGCTGCGAATCCCTCTTCAGCGGTCAAGCATTCCGCGGCAATAACACTACACGCGCCGTAAGGTGACTGCTAGGCGTCGTGGCAGAGCCCGGCATGAGTTTGTCGTAAACGAAGACCGGCAGTCAGCGACTGAGAGCAACACGCTAGCGCGATGCGGCCTGCACGCCTAAAGCGCTGTCGGGCGGTTCGGGGCGCAAAGGCTGCACGGCTCTCGATGGCTTGGAAGTTCCTCGATAGATCGTGAGTGCAGCGATCACGCTGAGTGCGGCTGCAAACATCGAACCCGGGCGAAGCGTTGTCATGAGTTCGTTCAATGAGCCAAGTCGAGGCAAGTGGAGTGAAAGTACCAAACAGGGCGGCCGCGAGTGCGAAGGCCAGGGAGAAGCAGGTTGTGCGCACATGCGCAGGTACGATCTCAACCAGAGCGCCCAGCATAGTTCCGCTGTAGGTGCCAAAGTAGAAAGAGAACATCATCGCCACTGACAACATTTTGCCGAAAGTGGGAGCGCTCACCAGCCAATTCAAAGCCGGATAGGCCGTCATCAAGGCAAGGCTAGCAATGGCGAGCAGAACTGGCTTACGGCCAATACGGTCGGAGAGGGCGCCGCCAATTGGATTCCAGATGAAGTTGGTCACGGCGACCAGGAGTGTCACCAAGAGCGCATCCTGGGTGGACAGCTTCAAGACGGTCTTGCCGAACGTGGGCGTGTAGACGGTAACGAAATAGAAGGCGCCGTGCTCAGCATGGCCATCATCATCCCGAGGACGACGGTGCGCCAATTCGCAAGCGCAGAGGCAATGACCTCGCCTGCTGCGGGATGCTTTTTCATCGCCAGAAACTCAGGAGTTTCCTCCAGCGTTCGACGAAGGAAGAAGATGAGCGGGACGATAAGACAGCCGAGAAAGAAAGGAATTCGCCAACCCCAGGAGGCCACGGCCTCCACCGGCATCGATTCGTTCAGCAGGTAACCCGCGATCGCCGCGACAAAGATCGCGACCTGCTGGCTGGACGACTGGAACTAAGTGTAGAAACCACGATTGCCTGGGGTTGCGATCTCTGCCAGATAGACTGAAACACCGCCGACCTCGACGCCGGCGGAAAAGCCCTGGAGCAGCCGTCCGGTTAGAACGATAATGGGAGCGGCAATCCCGATTGTCGCATGGCTCGGACAGAAGGCGATAATCACGGTGCCGACTGCCATGATCGACAAGGTAATGATCAGGCCTTGGCGACGGCCAATCCTGTCAATATAGGCGCCCAGCATAATCGCGCCCACCGGACGCATTAAGGCGCCCAGCCAGAACACGCCAAACGTGTTAAGCAACGAGGCGGTTTCGCTCTCTGCGGGAAAAAAGCGTTCCCAATGGCGGTGGCATAAAAGCCAAATAGGAAAAAGCCGAACTGCTCGAGGAAATTGCCGCTGGTCGCACGGAGGATCGCGTTAAGACGCGATTTGACAGAGGCGTGCTGAACGAACATTTGTGACACCGCGAGTTTCCTTCCCAGTCGAAGGCCGGTCGCGGCAAACCCTACGCCGGCCCAATTGCTATCAGGCCGTGACTTTGTCGTTCAAGACATTAGCGACCGACCGGAAGGCGCCTTGTCTTTCGGGCATATTTTCGGCGGTCGCCAAACCTGACTTGAGATGAAGTTCAAACAGCCGTGACGCCCGGCGTTCATTTGGCGGGTAGGAGACGGTCCTCAAGCAGTCTTTCTCGGTCTATTAGCCCATGCCCCGTGGATTGGAAGCATATCCGTTTTCGTTGTCCGTTTTCTGACCGGCGTGCAGGGTCCTGTCAGCTTCAAGACATTTGCAACGAGGAGTCTCGCGAGGGTTCTCTCAACGTGCTCGGAACTTATGGAGCAGTGTCGGATTGGCACAGCAATTGCTGCAAGCGTGCAAGAACACAGGATGGCGAAGGAATGCACGCAGAACGAGCCAAAGCCGGCGGCAATCTCTTTGGTTTTGAGGACCTCGCGCCAGGCAGCCGCCGTATTTCACCACGACTCTGCGAGCGATGAGTGGCGCGCGGGTTACTCCAGCATCGGATTGCTTGTGGATCGGAAGTCAGCGCGGCGCCGCTTCGACTGGGCGGCGCTTTTCTTCGATACACTCATGAACGGGCCAAGCCCATCAGGCAAAAGCCGATACTGCGAAGATTGCGGGGGGCGCCACGATTTGATGCGGCCAAAAACGTCGAACCAGCGAACTATTTGATCTCGCTGCCGCTAGCCCTTGCCGCCTCGCTCGAATGATCGTTCTCTCCTCATAACAGGGTCCAAATGAGGTCTTCTCAAGCATCTCAATTCAAACAAGATCAGCCCTCGCAGATATTTTGTGAGCACTTGACTGAGCAAGCACGACTTCGGTTTGGCCCGCATCCGTTCACTGCGGAGATGTCCGAAGAACAGGTTGTGAGCCTGCTGCCTGAATACCTGGCGATGTCACAGGCGTTCCCGTACCTGCAGGCGGGCTCGCAAAAGAACCTCATATTCGACGTAATGCATCGCAATCGGGACGTTACCAGGGATATTGAGCTGACCAGCGTGGTCGCCAACTTCATCTGTTGGGATGAGACCGGCGGTTATGGCCGACTTCTCCAGGGCGGTAAGGCGGCGTTACCTGAAATTCTGGCTACCGAAAGCTTCCACTCGAACCTGCTTAGAAAAGATGCGTCGCGATTACTCGGCCGAGCAATACAGCCTAACTACAGCGCCACGACGAAGCGCTACCTGCATTGCCTCTATGATGGGTTGTCATCGAAAGATCTTCTAATCCGTTGCGCCTACATGGTCGCTTTTGAGCTACATGCTGCGGAAATGATCCAGGCACTGTGGTCCACTTTGACCAGGATCTTTGATGTGCAGGCCGGCGATCTCGAATACTTCCGGAGCCATGTCGGCGGTGACGATCCCGCAGAGAAATATCACGGAGAGATGACAAGCCGGCTCGTCCGCGAGCTCGTCCCGGTCGACCGTCGTGTTCGCTTCATGGGCGAGTTCGATCAAGCCTATCGGCTCAACGTGCAGTGGTGCCGCGACCTACTTCGAATTCCCCCATCTGAGGGAGATGGCCGAGCGGAGATCGAGCATCACGGCCGTTGTCATTGTGGTTCCGTCAAGTTCCGCGTCCGGGCGCCGCGAGAGGTCTCGGTAGTTCGATGCAATTGTTCAATCTGTAGAATGTCTGGATTTCTGCACTTGCTCGTGGCTGGTGACAAGCTCAGCGTAGAGCGCGGCGAAGAATCCCTCACTACCTACCAGTTCAATAAGAATATCGCCCGGCACACGTTTTGTCGGTTTTGCGGCGTAAAGCCATTCTATAGGCCGCGATCGAACCCTTCTGGATTCAGTGTCAATGTTCGATGTTTAGATAGAAAATCCATCGAAATCACAAGAATAGACGACTTCGATGGCGAGCAATGGGAGCAAGCGCTCAGCTCAATGCATGAAGGCAGCTTGGAATACCGTCTTGAAGATCACACCTTGGAGTGACCACGAATGCCGCGCGCAGCAAATGAAAAGCCCCGCCTGCTTTCAGAGGAACATCTGACGAAATATCGCATAGAGCTGTTGGTGAAGGGCACGGTGGTGATCGGTCCGCAGACTTTGTTCACCCAAGATGACCTGGCAAGGATCGATCAGCTGCAGACTGAGATTCCGGAGGAAGAAGTGCGGGAAGGAGATGCCGGCGACTCGCACAATGTCTTCGTAAAACGCGTGCGCGTAGACCCGCCGGGTCGCCCTCCCAGCAACGCGAATGGTGCAGCCCCAGGGCAGATTATCGAACTCCTCGAAAGAAAAGACCGCAGCTTCGTACTGAAAAAAATATTGGGAGCATCATCAGATTTTGTCATTCGCCGATGCCAAATGCATCGGATGCCTCCTGGTTCTTTTGTTGGCATCCATTTGGATGCTGCGAGCGACCCCGATTTCGAGTACTCCGTGATTGTGCAACTCGCGAAGAACTTCGAAGGGGGGGAGTTCGTGGTATATCCAAGCGCCTACGAACAGCAGGTATTCCGACCGCCATTTGGAGCCGTGCTGGTCACAACGTGTAAGCTCCGCCACGAGGTGAAACCTGTGCATACTGGTGAGCGCCGATCCCTGGTCTACTTCTGTTCAAAACGCGATGGCGTAAACCGAAGGACCATCGAAAGCACTTCTGGTGGTCTATGAGCCGGATTGGCCGAATGGCCGTCGGCGGGACGGCGTGGCGTTCGGAACCGGAAACCGCTCGCGGCTGCTTCAGGAGACACAGGGGGGCGCTTCGGTAACATTGTCATCTGAGGCAATATGGGGGGCAGTTTTCCATGGCACGCGACAGCCGCTATTGAGGACGTGTGTTCGACGTACGCATCCGATGCGGATAACTCCGGACGTGATTGCAGCCTCGTTGCGGAGGCTGAAATCGCAAAAAGCCAACCGAGGTTGGCGAAGTCGCCCTTATTGTTGACGGCCAGCCCTTCAGTTTTGAACTCGCAGCCGCTGCCGTAACCTAACGGCGGCAAGGTTCACTAAGTCACGACGATTGGTGGAGGGGCTTGGACAGAGACTGGCTGCGCGGCTGGAAAACCCTCACAAGTTGGACGCTTGCGGCGCATCTCGTTTTAAGTTGATTGTGGTGGATCACGCCCGCGAAAGGTCCGGAATCCGCGGAATTGATCGCGGCCGTCAGCTTTTGGTCAGGGGGCCTGGGTTAGTCAGGCGCGAAGAGTGCCTGGGGAATCCCACGGGGTCCCATCACCGATCATACTCGGTCAGGTGATGTTTTTTGGAGGATGATCACGTGTGCGGGTGAGATAGCCGAGCATGGCGATCTGCAAAGGCACACGCCGCATCGATGCGGTTGAGGTTTTCAATTCCTGCAGGCGTAAGAGCAGTCCCATCGTCCACGAGGCGCTCGCGGACATCAAGTGGAGCACAGGTACGATGTTGCAGACCGGATCTCAAAGCTGGATTTCGATTTCTGCAGAAAAAGCATTTGGAAACGCAGGCGGACGCACTCTCTCATCCGCGATCCGCGATGGCCGTTGTTCATGAAGGCGCTGTAATGGCCCAATATGCCGTCACGGCAGACGATGCCGATTTCTATCTGTCATTCGCCGCCGAGCTCGCCGATTCGGTCAGGCCCATCGTGCTGTCCTATTTCCGCACGCCGTTGGATGTCGCCGCCAAGTCCGATGCGAGCCCGGTGACGATCGCCGATCGAGCGGTCGAGTTGCGTCTCAGGGAAAGGATCGAGGCGCGCTTTCCGGAGCATGGCATCATCGGCGAGGAGATCGGAGCCAAGCCTGGCGGCGCGTTCACCTGGATCGTCGACCCGATCGACGGCACCAGGAGCTTTATCAGCGGCTTTCCCTTGTTCGGCACGCTGATCGCGTTGACCCATCAGCAGCAGCCGTTCTGCGGCCTGATCGACGTTCCCTTTACCGGTGAGCGGTGGGTGGCGAAGCCCGGTGTGGCGCGGTTCGGCGATGGATTGGCGCGGACCAGCGCATGCGAGAGCGTCGCCGACGCGCGCTTCTACACTACATCGCCTGATATGTTCCGCAACGGCGAGATGGGGCCATTCGAGCGGCTGTCGCGAGCTGCGCGGATGCGCCGTTTCGGCGGCGATTGCTACATCTATGGCCTGCTTGCGTCGGGACACTGTGACATCGTTCTCGAAACAGGGCTTCAGCCATATGACTACATGGCGCTGGTGCCGATCGTGCAGGGCGCCGGCGGCTGCATCACCGATTGGGAGGGATGCCCGCTCTCGATTCGTTCGGAAGGGCGCGTCCTGGCGACCGCAACGCCGCGGCTTCATGCCGAAGCGCTCGCCTTGATCCAGGGATAACCAACGATCATGCCCTACAGGACAACCATCGGAGGGACAGTCGTTGGCGTTGCCGACCTCAGGGATCTGATGGCCAAGGTGACGGCTCGAGCGGTCGGACGATCAGCTCGCCGGCATCGGCGCTGACGTTTCGGTCGAGCGGCTTGCGGCCAAATGGCGCTCACCGATCTGCCGCTCAAGGCCTTCCTGGCCGAGGAACTGATTCCGGCCGATACTGACGCCGCGTTCTCGAAGACCATGCGGCTGCAGGATCTGATGTTGGTCGCTTCGATGCGGAAGTGGTCACAACATTCCGCTCGACGATCGCGCTCGAGGGACGGCTTTCGACGTGCACGCGACGATGCCGTATTCGCGGAAATTATCCGCGATGGCATCTCTCTAGACTGCAAACTCCGTGCGCCATGAACGAAATTGTGCATCGATTGCGACCAGTCTTAGCGAGTGGCTACACGAGCGAGTTCGCAATCGACGCATGAGGGTACGTTGAGATCTCGTTCAATTCATTGTCAATAGTCGGTGCTGTAGCTCGCGTGATGCGGCCCGATCGCGCGCAATTGCGAGGCATTCGACCGTGCCTGCATCCTCATCAGCAGCAAGCGGGATCACGCCATCCTTGCGCTTGCGGTCGAACAGAAAGCGTTCCTTGACGAAAAGGTCATGTGCCGCTTGAAGAGAGCGTGATCGAACATTTCTGACGGATGAAATAACGTAGAATCCAGAGTAGTCGAAACCCAGCAGCCGAACGGCAATGTTGTGTAACACCGAGCCTCCACCCCACCGCCCGTTCGCCTCATTAAATAGCAGCCGCCCATCGCTCGTGAAAATGGCATCGATGTTGATCATTCCGCGGTATCCGAGGCCTCGCGCGAGCTCCGCAAATCGGTAGGCGTGCGTCTGGGCAGCCAGCCATTGTTCGTTTCTCAGATCGCTTGGCAGCTCAAGTCCCGTCCAAATGAGAGACCTTTCGGATTGGTCGCTGCTTCGACGCAGACGAATGCTTCCACTGTTGATGAAGGCGATCGAACCGTCCTCCTCGATTTCGTATTCGAGATAGAAGGGAGACCGAGCCAAGTGGTACGATTCCACGACCAGTGTCTTGCACGATGCTGTGGTCATCTCAGACCAAAGTGCTTCTGGATTAAACGACGGCCAAGAAATCTGCCTGGTATCTCGTGCCCCAGGTAATGGACCGCTGTCGTGACCGGTCAGGATAACATTTCCGACCCCACCGGCTCCATTGTCCAACTTGACGATTACGTTGCCGGTCTCAGACCTCAGCGAGGTAATCGCCCGCAATAGATCGTCTGAGTTCGTGGTTACGCACCCGCTTGGCAACGGAAGTCCGACACTTGTAGCCAATTGACGGAAGTGGCTCTTGCGGTTCAATAGATCAGGCCCCCGCTGCAGAGCGAATTCGCTCCCGCTCTGTGGAATACGCAGCAGTGCCGCCAAGCGCGCGACGCCTTCACTAGGATAGCAGGGATATATTCTCCAGGACGATTTCTTCCGAAGGTGGCTGTTGATTCTCTCAACAACAATATTTGACAGCAGCGTGCAATCATCAAGAACGCTGGCTGTACCGCCGCATTCAGGCACAAGAAGCGAAAGGCTCGAGGCATCGAAATCGAGCGTCGCGCCAATGAAGGACAACAAGTCCGGCCGGATGGCAACCGGTGAGATTATAAGGTCGCCCTCCTGTGCAAACCATGCTGAGCGTGAAGCCGAGTTGGCGGTAAAGGAGATTTGAGCTGCTGTCAGACCGTCCCCCGACATTTGTGACGTACCGGCATTCATGATTAGGATCCGAGGCAACGCCGATCTCCCGAGCATTTGATACGGTCAGTAGACACCGCGATATGAAGAACGATGAACTCGATACGGCGGATTGCGCAGAGGCGGTGAGCGTAAGGCGGCTTTGCGCCGCATTCCGTTGAACCAATGTGCCGCGATCCTAATGATTGTCTGCTTAAATGTTTCTCCCGATGCAATTGAACCGAAGCTCGGCATTGCATCGAACAGGTCTCGATCGCGTCATTCCGGGCTGACTGACCCTGGCTATTAGCGCGCGGCCTCTGCAGAACAGCGGGGGTCTTAATGGCTGTCATGGGTTACGAGCAATCGATACCGGTTTAGGTATGTCGCCCACTCGATCAGTCACCCCGTGCCGATCGACGGCAGTCGCGTGCATCTGTCCGTAATGATAGGCGCACCACGATGACTGCTTCTTGCCTGGTCTTTGATAAACTGGCTCGCCGCACATGTATGCCGATCTTGGATCGTCATCTTTGAAGCCGACAATGGCCCGGCATTGGCCTTCAATATGGTCAACTAGCAGGACCTGCTTGGCGCCGTCAGGCTCTTTCAACTTGCTGCTCCAGAATACCAGGCAATCTCTTCCGAAGTCGCAGCGGTCAGACCGAACGACGCTTGCAGCTCAAATCTCTTGAAAATCCTTGCCGCCGCATGGGCTCTCGTGCGTGCGGACGCCGTGCCAGCGCGGGAAGCTGGCGTGGATGGAGCGAAAAGCTGCTTCTTGACTGCCTTTGGTACTGTGGCCGGCCGTCAGTCTTGAGATTTGGGAGGCAACGGTCCCCTGCAAGAAGTCGGCAGCGAGGTTTAGGTTGATCGCCTCTGATTTCACGAGTCCTCAGATTGGGCAGCCTGAGACAGCCCGTTAGTACCACTTCTGGAATACCGGGCCATCTGCGACTGCCTGCGAGACGTCGCGACGCGATCAGGCCTCGCTGCACAGCTGTCTCAGCCGCTTGGCTCTTTGAGATGGGGATCATGATCAACCACTGTGACTTGGTTCTCATCAAGCCAGACATTCGCAATCCTTCACAATCCCGGCGGCAGAAGAGACCTCGTGCCAGTTTCGAGATCGTACAACTTAACGTTACGTCTGATTCAAGCCCTTTTGCTTGCCAGCATTAGTCCGCCAATACTCTGAGGTTAGTGCGGAATGCTACGGCCTCGAGCGTATTCTGCACCGCGATCTGCATCAGAAAGTCGCCGCATATGTTCGCAGCCGATAAGCGCCCTTGCAGGGTCCATGCTTTCGCGATCCAAGGCTCCCGTCAGCGCCGCAACGGATTTCGGTCTGACCGTTGCACTATCATTGGATGATTCAGTCGCATCCGTCCCGCGCCGGCGAGACGATGCCGATTTCCGGCGGAAGTGTATGATAACGTGCGCCTGATAGTAGGGCAGCTCTTTGTCCGTAGGCGTCGCAATTCCCGCCGGTCGAGATCATTGAAGCGTCTGATAGAGGCGATAGAGGAGCCGGGCACGCGGCTCAATCGACGAGATGTAAAGCTGCTCGTAATGCGTGTGGGCACCCTTGCCGTCGACACCCAGGCCGTCCAGGGTCGCCGTATGGGCCGCGGTGAAATTGCCGTCCGAGCCGCCGCCGCTAAAGACGTCGTGCAGCTTGAAGCCGAGCTCGGTGGCGATTTCCTTGGCGTGCTGATAAAGCGCCGCGCCGGCGCTGCTCTTCTCATAGGGCGGGCGGTTCAACTCGCCCGTGATCTTCACCGTGACGCCCTTGGTGCGCGACTTAATGCCGAGGATCGTCGGTACCAACTTGTGGGCGTCAGCCAAGGTCGGCACCCGCATGTCGACTTCCGCATAAGCGTCCTCGGGGATTACGTTCGGCCTGGTGCCGCCGCGGACCACACCGACGTTGACTGTGATCCCGCGCTGAAGATCGTTCATCGTCTCAAGAGCCTGGATCACATTGCCGAGTTCGCGGATTGCGCTGCAGCCATCTTCAGGACGCGCGCCGGCGTGGGCCGGCGTGCCTCTGATAAAGACGTCGAAGCGGGCGATGCCCTTGCGGCCCGTGACGATCTTGCCGCCGTCGCGCGCGGGCTCGGTCACGAGCACATATTTGGCCTTGCGGCCTTCTGCCTCGATTAACGCCCGCGAAGTCGGGCTGCCGATCTCTTCGTCGGATACGTAGATGTGGGTGATGCCCAGCGGCGGGCGAACATCATCGGCGCAAATCTGCCGAAATGCATGGTAAGCGAGATATGCGCCGCCCTTCATGTCGTAAATACCGGGCCCAAATGCCTTATCGCCCTCGACCTTGAACGGCAGGCGCTTTATGAATCCCATCGGGTGAACGGTGTCGAGATGACTCAGCACCAGGATGCCTGGCACGCCCTGGCCCCAGGACGAACGCGCGATCAAATGATCGCCTCGATCGTCACGTCCCGCAACGCGCTCAACGGAAGCCGACAAGTCGCGATAGCCCTCCGCCACGAGATCAGCAAGTTTGTTGACCTGATCCGGCCGCTCCGTCGGAGATTCGACCTCGACCCAGCGGCGGATGCCGTCGAGTATCATCGCTGCTTCGAACGGGTTGCTGGACATTATCTGATGCCTTCCAATGCGACGTACATCACTTGTTCCACTCAATTGCGCCAGGATCCAGCGTGAACGCCCGTCAGGGCGCAGCCGTAGGAAGTCGGATGTCCCTCTGGGCTTGATGTTGCCGCAGTGGATGATGCTACGCGGCTCCCCATAACGGAGCTACCAGAGCTGGTAGGTGTTGAAGCAATAGTCTTGAGGGATTGTCGTGGGCTGGCGCTTTTGGGGCGAATAGTGGCTGTTGCTATTTTCGATACTTGCGAAAATTACATTTCCATAGCGTCAATCCGCGTGCTTGCGGGCGCGTTCGACATTGATGCACGATGTCGGAACTGTGCGTCCGAAGCGAACACACATGGAGATCCGCTACTGCTCAACAGCGTCAGCCACCAGGGTGACGCGCGGGACGGTATCGCGCGGGGCGTAGCCATAGCAGGCCGAAATGAGAGCTGCCGCCACCTGTCTTGAAGGGGCGACCAACGAGAAAACGCGCCGATCTGTCCGGCAAAGAGCCTGCCCATCGCTCATGAATCGGCGAGGCGATTGCGGCCGGATGTTCCCGCGAGCGCATGCGGATGATCCGGTTGTCGGCGCCGTGCTGATGCTCTTCGCCTCTGGTCGCAGCCTGATGCTAATGTGTCTTTAAGAGGACACGCTTCTTTGCATCAAGAAGATGCTCGTCGAGCGTAGCGTGTAGCGCGCCCCGCAGCTCCGACGGAATTGAACTATCTGTGTCAATCAGTTCCCGAAATTTTCGAATGATGTGTTCGATCAGTGCTATGGAGCCGAGCGCTTCCATGTCCTGCGGGGCCGTCATCGATTATCTCCTTTGAGGCGCAGCGCGCACTTTGATGCGGCCCGAACGCAACGACGTGTTGCAGCTGGCTCCTTCGCCAAAGCGGAAGGGTACCTCTCACGCCATGATACTTGACGGGAATTGCGATAATTTGGCGGGCAGGCGCCGCATGCTGTTCGAACCGCGCGGAAGGGACGCACGTTAGCGGTTGCGATCTCTGACGTTTGTGCATGTCGTCCTTGGTCGGAGGATTGGAACATCGACAGACTCAGCGGTCACGCGTTGGAAACCGCAATCAGGTGCTTAAGTCGAGCGGCTGCTGCGCCGCGATCAAGCGATTCTCGCCCAATCGCTACGCCTTCCTGCAGCGTCGAAGCCCGGCCGGCCACGATCAATGCAGTCGCAGCCGTAAAAAGTGAGGCGTCGCGAATTCGACCTGGTGCGCCATCGAGTATGCTTTGCAGCGCGAGGTTGTCGGGATCGCCGCTATCCAGTGCCTTGCTAAGGCCGCGAGGGAATCCGGCCTCCTCCGGCCTCACTTCGAAGGTGCGGACTGTACCCGCCTCAAGCGCGGAAACAAAGGTCGGCTCGGCGAGGGTTATGTCATCGAGTCCACCGGAACCATGAACCACCCACACCGACTCGGCGCCAAGATTTTTCAACACGTACGCCAGAGGCTGTACCCATTCACGAGAGCAGACCCCAACAACCTGACGCTTAAGCCTGGCCGGATTCGACAGAGGGCCAATGAGGTTGAAGATAGTGTGGGTGCCAAGCGCGGTTCGGATCTGGGCTACGCGCTGCATTGCCGGATAGTGGGCCGATGCAAACGTGAAGCCGATGCCGGCATCGCGCACGCAACGCATAACGGCGTCAGGCTCAAGATCGATCTTCACGCCGATGCGCGCGAGGACGTCTGCAGTATTGCCCGAACCTAGAGACGCAGCGCAGTTGGTATGCTTTGCGACAGCAACGCCCGCTCCCGCGACGATGAAGGAGGCGCAGGTCCACACGTTGACCGCACACAAAGAGGTGTCGTTCGTGCTGGCGATATAAATGGGGTCGCATCCTGCCTCGACGGACGGCATTCTCTTCCGCATTGCGGAGGCCGCGCCGGTGATTTCTTCGACTGTTTCGCCGCGGACCCTCAAGCCCATCAGTAAGCCGCCGATCTGCGAGGGGCTTGCGCGACCCGACATCACACCGTCGAATGCGAACGCGGACTCCTCCCGACTCAGAGTGGCGCCGCTAGCAACTTTGCCAATAATCGATTTGAGCGCTTCCATCGAACTTTACACGATTCCTGTCCAGACCTCAGGCGCTCGCGCTCGACCGGGACTTTCGTTGAGGAGGCATGTCATCGGTGGCGGCGGCTTTGCGGCAGCGGCACGTTCGCGAGGAACAGACGCCTCATTGAATGAAACGAGCAGTGAAGCTGTGGGTCACTCGGCGACGCTACAACCTGACGCTACGTGAGGGTCAAGTTCTCGATTCGGCGTCGTATCAACGCGAAATCGTCGGCCGACGAACTCAATACGCGTCCAAGAATGCGGCCGTCTAAACGCGAACCGAGGATCAAACGCGTACCTCGACTTAGCATAGGGTTCTATCGTTTGAGCTATAGCAACGCGGAGAGCGATTGCTCGGGCGAAACGCCGCTGCCCCCGTCAACCGCGAGCGCAAGTGCCACTCACGATCGGCCGCGCTCATTTGCTCTCAGATTGCTGGGGTGGCCTGGAGATCCCGTTCGACCGGTGTGCTAACGGAAATGCCGCTCAGTTATCAATCCTCACTTCGAATCGCTGCTTTTGGTGCCGCTGTCGCGACCTGACACCACATATCGACACTGCCGGCTGAGGCTCGCTTGCTTTGATCTGAGGCATGAAATGATGGCGACGCGATCCGGTATGTGGTTGCTGCAATGGCGGAACGCGTCCTCCATGCAAGCCTCCTTCTCCTTTTCAGTCGGCGCTTGATCGCGCGCATGCACGGGATCGGGAATTGCAGCTGTCAATATGGCAGCAAGAGCGATCGCGCCGTAGGTAGCGTTGAGGAGCGAGGCCAAAGCGATCCGTTGGCTTTCAGTCATGATATCCTTTCAAGTCGGTGAGGCTGCGATTGTCGTCCTTGCATCAGGCGAAGGAGACCTTTTAACCGGGGAGAACGCGCCGGGTGAGCAATCATCGCTGTCAGGAAGCGGCTAGATTGTCGAAGACGGTCCCAATTGTCGAGGATCGTACAATCTGACGCAGCGTGCGGTTCAAGCCTCTTAGTGGGCGCCAGCTAAAGATGTTCTGGATGATCTACACCGACGCTACGAGAGAGCGTCTCGGTTGGAAGATGGCAGGTCGTATCACTGAACGAGGGATTTGCGTGAGGCCGGGACGGCGTGAGTGTCAGCGCATAACCAGGGATGCTGCTGTCGATTGTGCCGTGGCCGTGCGCCTCGGTCTTACGTAATTGTACGGAGTTCTAGCGTCGCATTTCCTTGATCTGCGGATTGCATGCTGACCACCATGAATCCGAAAAGCAAACTCTACGAACCCGATCACTGGCGGGGCCGAGCTGAAGCAACGCGAAAGAAAGCGGAAGCACTCGCTTACGGAAGACCCAGAGATAGGCTTCTTAAGATCGCGATGGAATACGACAAGCTCGCTCGGCGGGCCCAAGACTGGCAAGCGCGCCGAACCGCCGACGATAGTTGGCCCGACTAAGAGTTGTGAGGACTCACTTCGCTTCGACGACCGGTCCCGCCGATCGGCTCGCAATTCATTATGAGGGCGATGATGCTCAGCGCCGGGCAATGCCGGTTGCTGGCTTGTATGCAGTATGCGCAGATCTGCACAGCGTGGGTCGGGATCCCGGGGGGAGACGAGGTGGCTGTGTGGGATCTGCTAATCGCGACACAGTGGACACCGATCGCCCGATTCTTGTTGCCATTCGTGTGCGTGGGTTCGCAGAGCACTTGTCCGCCCGCAGTTGTGGATCTGGTCGGTAATAGCCGACGTCACTCCAGGCAGGATACTGATGGACTCGTGGCAGGATGTTGATGGGCTCATCGGTTTCGCCGATCCCGATATGTCATCCTCTTGCGTCCGCTATTACGTTTGCGTCGGAAAGGCCCGACGGGGTGCGAGGTAGTTGCGCTAAGTGTCGCCCTGGAGCTTGCCTAAAAACGGAGTTCAACTGTCAAACTGAGGGCGCGTCTGTTCCATCCCCCGCACTGATTGGATCAGTGCGGGCCCAAAAAGGCTTCGAGAAGCGCATGTGCGCCACCTCGTTCATCGTGACTGTCGCCAGTGCATCGCGTCCGTTCGCTCAAAGGAGCGCTGTAGTGATCCAGTAGATACCGGCCCAGAGCAGCGCATTTAAGAGCAGCCCGACCAGCGGCCACAGGTTCCACCGCCTTTGCGCTTGCAAAGAGCCGAAATCAGCGACGTATTGCCTCGTCATGGGTTGCTTTGGTGTGCGCCAATGCATCATTCACCACACGACGCGCTGGCACGCGAAGAATCGCGTTTCTTTAGAAGTCTCGTGTCATTCATGAGTTCGCGGTGTTCTTTCAAGGATCGAGAATCGAGAAGCTGTTTGCCGCGTGACAGGCATCCGGCTTGGTTATTTGGATCGCGCTTCGTCAGCTCAGGCGGGGCGTTACGAATCAAGACCTACGTCGCGTTGTGAATTGGCCCTGGATACAACGCGTCTTGTTGATTTGGTGTCTCGTCACCAGAGCAATCAGTATGCCATGACCGGAGAGGTGTTGCGCCCTCTTTTGACACAGAAAAAATGATGTCCGTCGGCTCCGGTGCAATGGATTATCTGCCTGTAGTAGAGTTTGCGACATCGATGCCTGAAATCAAACATTAGCCGGTAGAGTGAATGCGCCACCAGCGCTATACTGGCGACAGTGCGTTAGGATTTGCATCTCTTGATAGTCTGAAGGAGCGGCGATGGTCGACGTTGAGAGTCGATGAGATGGACTAGTCATCTTCCCTGACGGCTACCTTACGAAGAAGCGCTCGAAAGAACTTGATGGTATTAGCCCCAATATTTCCGGTGGCCGGTCGTCCTTACTCTAATGCGAGCTCGGCCGATTTAGCGCTCATACGGCTCGAGCATCGTCACATAGATGACGCATTGGCACTGTTTCACACGCGGCGAGAAGCGGGTGCTGCGATCTATCGGGTACAACATGGCAGTACGGCGCCGAGGCGCAGCCCTGGAATTGTCACGCGTTGGCCACGTGGTTTGCGAGCCGTAATGAGATGAACAAGCAAGCATCAGAGGCGATCATAAAGAGCTGCCAGGATGACAATCGATTCATCGGCCACGAGTTGATGGGCCGCTATCGGACCGCTTCATATGTTCGAGCAGATCGTCCGATGATCCGAACGGGCAGCCAATGAACGATTGTTTTTGAGGAGTCAGAGGCCCAAAGGCAGATGTGCTGTTGCTAAGGCAGGCTCTGTTCGGCGGTGGGCGCGCGTGAGGCGGCTCGACTTCGTGACGGAGTTGTTCGGCGGGCTCGCCCATCGGGTTGCGATGAGCTTGGAAATCCATCTGTAGGCTGTGTCGCATGGAGCGGAGCGTGCAGGGCCCGTATTCAGCGTCCGTGAGAGCATTCATCTGGTTCTCATCCGAAAACCGATAGTAGGGGAGCAAGTAATGATGAACATCTGCGGCTTTCTCAGCAGATGGTTCGCTGAAAAGTGGTTCTGGAATGCTGCGCTGCGGACTGAGCTGGCGCCAGTTCATCAGCTTCCGGACAATGTCATCTATGTGGACTTCAAGGCGAACCGGGAAGCAAAGGAGGGGGCGTGCGAGCGCAGATTATAGAGAAGCTGGAGGCCGGCCGGGTAAAATACGGCCGGTTCGCCAGTGTGCCCGGATCGGGCCCTCATGGCCTGTTTCTTGTGCAGGGGCCTTGCGGGTGTGAGCTCAAAATCAGTGGATTAGTTCGTCCTAGCTGGGAGCACGTCGCTGTCTCGACGCCGCGGCGTTGTCCAAACTGGGAGGAGATGTGCTTCGTAAAGGACCTATTTTGGAACGAAGAAGAATGCGTGATGCAATTGCATCCGCCGCATTCGCAATATGTCAATAACTTATTGTCTGCATCTGTGGAAACCAATCCATCGGGACATCCCGATGCCGCCAGCAAGCTTTGTGGGCATCGTCGGGTTAGAGCCATCCGAAGCGGCAATATTGTTCTCACGAATGAGCGCAACGGCATGACGAGGACAACGATTTCCTGAAGAAAAGATCCGAGCCGGTGCCGCTGGGTTGGTTCTGCATCGCCGGAAGGCAGGGGGCCGCGGACATGTCGGGGCTTTCCGCCAGTCGCAAGTGCGGAAGTCTTGCCTCTGATATCCGCACACCACGCGGGAGTGCTCTATAAAGTGGACGCAAGAGATGTTTCATGTGCTGGAGCAGCCCGTGCCATTGCGGGCGGGATGATGATTGTTTTCAGCGGGGGCAACCACTCCGGCCAGAACTGCGTGCTTGTCGGCCGCTGCCCTGCGTCTGAAATCGGAAGCGGCGGTTGAAGCGTGGGCTCGCCGAATAATCGGGCTCGAGTGCGACGCTCTTCCAAAGCTTATCAGTTCGTCAGCTCGTCGACAGCTTGCAGCAATATCATTCGTAGGCAGGGCGTGAGCTCCCCGCACTCGCTTTAGACTAAACGTACGCTGAAGAGACAGGCGAACCATCATGTATAATCGAGTTGGTGGCCAATCGATACGCTCTGATCAGGCCGACGAATCAAATCAGTCCGCTGACACTGGTAGCTTTGCGCAAGCGCTTACCGAGTGCGTGCAACGAGAGAGCTTGCCGCCTGAGGAGTTGTCTGACCGAATGGGACTCTGCTGCAGCAGGCCTCATACCTCAGACGCAAACGTTTACAGCCCGGGCTCCTCGAGCCCCAGCACGTCCTCTCTGTCCTCAGATTCCAATCCGTCCTCTCCGGGGAGGCCGATTCGTCACCTGTTTCAATACAGGACGGCTGAATTGCCCGGGGCCAATGTCAACGGCATCTGCGTCGGTTTGGCAGCGGAGTGGCTCCGCAATCAGCACAGCAGCCCTGCATCCCGAATGGGCGCGCTGCGCCCGGGCGCTGAAAACCATGCCTCGGCGGCGGTGCGGCAGCGGCGGTATGAAGATATCAAGACTGAGTTGCGAAACGACAGGGCGGGAGGTTCTCACAACCTTCAGGCAAAAAGCACAATGCTGCGCGAAGCGGGTTTGGAGCCAGCTGACGAACAGACGCGATATAGGTTTGGCTCATCTTCGCGTATTGCCCAGATAGTGAACGAAGTCACCGCCGACCCGTCGATTTATTTACTCGGCTTACGGTTCGCCGCAGGTGGCGCACACACTATGGCAACGTCCACGTCGAATGGAATGACGACGCTCTTTGATCCCAATTATGGTGAGTTTACCGTTCGGTCGGACCAAATGGGTGAGCTGTTCAAAAGCCTCGCCGACCGCTACAGCAACCTGAATGGACATGATATATCGACGGTCGTCACACAAAGGATGACCTGAGCATCGGGCTTTCAATCGGCCGTTCCGACCGTGCCCGTGTCCTTCCCGGTTTTCGCGGAACCGAGCCGAATCGAGAGCGGCCGCGCCCCGTTGAAGTGGGGGGGCGCACTGATAGCTGCGTCCTCCTTTAGCATGCGACAATTTGCTGTAATGGAGCTCATGGCGGCCGCGAAGATGAAGGCACGTTGATATAGCGGCCGCCCGACATCGATAGGTAGCCCATCCAGCCGTTTGCTTCGCCGCGAGATATCGGACGTCGGATAACTCGTGCATTCCTTGGACTACTAATGTTCCTGGCTGCTATGCTGACACTCCGGCACGTTTGGGATGAACTGTCAGGCACCACGGCCTCTGGTGTGAAAGCGTGTTCGGCTTCGAGAAATCACAAACGGCCTGGACTTCGTTTCGGGAAGCGCGCATCTGCGGCGTCACCTTTGCCGTGATCCACAATTGCAGCGTGCGTTTGGCTTGCCCCCTCGTCAGCTTTTCGAAAGCCAAGCCTCTTAGCATAGGCTCTCGTCTCTCGATTGATGCGGCCTATGACTGAACTGGTGGCAGTAAAAGCCGGGCGGATCTGCAAGAGATTATGTTCTCAAAACAGAAGGAGAGCTGTATGGATTTTAACCAGATCGACGGCGGTGGATCCCCAGGGTCTCCAGCCACGGCTCTCAATCCGCTCCCGGCCGAATGGTCGAGAGACCGGGCCACTTGGGTCTCCTGCCTGACACCGACGATGCCGGCCAGGGTGACAGTTCGAGGGCGAGGCACAAAATCGTGGCCGCCAAAACCGATGTCACCAAGCCGACTATCAGCGGCGAGTCCGCTGTGAATGGCGCCCGGAACCTAGGCCGGACGATCCTGACCGACCGAATCCACCGATTGACGCCGTCGAAGCCCTGACACGCTCGTCTGCTGAAACAACTTATGGCGCGGACACGGTTGATGCCCGTTCGTCGAAGACCACCAGCCGGTGATGGCCAGCCTAATGGCGTCGCGCATGCGCAAGTCAAACCGCCTATGACCACTCTCATCCGGCTTAACCAATCCAACGAAACTACTCCGATGAATCCCGAGTCGGCTGTACGCTAATCAGATTTCCGTCAGGTCCAGGGCATATCTTCGGCGCTAGAGCGCACAATCGTACAAAGCTGACTCGCACGTCAGGTTAGTGGCGAGTGACGTCCTGTCAACGCGGCCAAGGGGCTCCGCTCTGAAGCAAAAGTCGTTGGGGCCGACGCCGCAGGCCTCTATGCCACCGTCGGAATCGGCGCATTCTAGCTCGCATGGGAGATTGATTTTGACGAGAGCCGACTGGAGAGCGAAGGAAGCCCGCGGATCAGAGATGGACTGGTCCAGCCCTGAAGCAGATCTTGGCGGCGGAAACGATCGCTCGAAGTTCAGTTCTGTCTTACAGGGCTTGCGCTCTGAAAATCAGGACCTGACTGCGGGCTCGGCCCGAACGCCGACTTCGGCCAGCGATGCCCGACGCCGCACGTCAACCGATCCTTCCGTGAATACGCATGTCGACGAGCCAGCTTTGCGGTATTTGGCGCATCGCGGCGCGCCAAATTGGGAAGAAAGTGCGTCGCGTTCCGGTGCCGAGAGCCGCCGTGCCGAACAGCCCGGGAGTTCACGAGGTGCCTCTTCCTCGCACGGGCAATCTATATCGGACCTGGAGGCAGCGCCAAAGCGGCGGCGCCTGGATTATGTCGCCCCGCAGGGCAGGCAAGCCGCGATTTCAGAACAGCAATGTAACGCCGCTCTGGACGCCATTTATTTCGCTCGCGACATTGCCCAATTCTCACGTGCAGTGGTGGAAAACGACAAGCGGCTGCAGCGGGCGGACAAGAAGATCCATGCGGCCTTTATGCAAAAGGCTGCCGCCCAGTTCAGAAGCCAATTTGTTACCCACTTCGAGGACGATATCCGCCGCAGGGAATCCTTCGGCCACGCCACGGCATGCAACGCTGTGACTCGCGAGGCTGGCGGTCAGGAAGGCCTTGAAGCTTGCAAGGCGGTGGCATCTCGGGTGTCGCAGCTTTCCAATACATTAATGCGCGAACTCAAGCCCGCTGCTCTTGCGCTGTTCGCGACATCATTCGGTCGGCAACAGCAGTCGAAGACATGCCGCAATGGAGTCATCAGAATCGCTGAGTTTTGTCGCGATGAACCCAAGGTACTTGCCGGGGCGAGTGACCAAAATCTCTCGCTGTTGGTGAACGGTTTCAGCAAGTGGACGCAGGAGGCGGGCACTCGTGAGGGCACGGAAGCTATCGCTCGCGTGGTCCGTCGTGCCGGCCGCAACAGCGAGCTCTCTGATTTTGAGCAGAAACATTTGGCGATGCTTGTGAACGGGTTCAGCAGATGGCCGGACGCGCCAGACTGTCGCGACGGCACGTTTGCGATCGCGTCTGAGGTTCTTCGCCGCCGTGAGTTCACTTTGTCCGGCTTTGAGCCGCAGACACTGGCGATTCTGGTAAGCGGCTTTAGCAAGTGGCCGGACGAGGCGGACCCGCGCGAGGCCACATTGGCGATCGCGAGTGAGGTGCTCCGCCGCGACCGCCGTGCTCGGCTCTCGGAATTCAATCACCAGAATCTGGCTAACCTGGTGAACGGCTTCAGCAAATGGCCGGACGCGCGGGACTGTCGTGACGCTACGCTTGCAATCGCGGGCGAGGTCCGGCGCCGCGGCGCCCGGCATTTTGAGAGCCAACACTTGGCGATGCTTGTGAACGGCTTCAGCAAATGGCCGGACGCGCGTGACTGTCGTGACGCTACGCTTGCGATCGCGGGCGAGGTCCTGTGCCGCGGCGCCCGGCATTTTGAGAGCCAGCACTTGGCGATGCTTGTGAACGGCTTCAGCAAATGGCCGGACGCGCGTGACTGTCGTGACGCTACGCTTGCGATCGCGGGTGAGGTCCTTCGCCGCGACCGTTATGCCTCGCTCTCTAAACTCACTCACCAGCAAGTGGCCAACCTGGTGAACGGCTTTAGCAAGTGGCCGGACGAGGCGGATACGCGCGACGCCACGTTTGCGATCGCGGGCGAGGTCCTTCGCCGCGACCGCCATGTCCGGCTCTCTGAATTCACCTACCAGGAACTGGCTAACCTGGTGAACGGGCTCAGCAAGTGGGCGGATGCGCCGGACTGTCGCGGCGCCACGGTTGCGATCGCGGGTGAGGTCCTTCGCCGCAGCGCCCGGCTCTCTCAGTTTATTCCGCAGGAGCTGGGGAACCTGGTGAATGGCTTCGGCAAGTGGCCGGACGCGCCGGAATGTCGCGCGGCGACGTTTGCGATCGCGGGTGAGCTGCTTCGCCGTGCCGAACTCTCCCATTTTTCCCACCAGCACCTCGCTAATCTGGTAAACGGTTTCAGCAAGTGGCCGGACGCGCGGGACTGCCGCGAGGCCGCGTCTGCGATCGCACATGAGGTCCTTCGCCGCGGCACCCAGCTCTCTCATTTTACTCCGCAGGAGCTTGCGAACCTGGTGAACGGCTTCAGCAAGTGGCCTGACGCGCCGGACTGTGGCGACGCTACGGTTGCGATCGGGGGTGAGGTCGTTCACCGCGGCGCGCGCGGTGAGTTCGCACTCTCTGGTTTCAATCATCGGGACTTTGCGCACCTGGTGAACGGCTTCAGCAAATGGCCGGATGCGTCGGCCTGCCGCGGCGCCACGTTTGCGATCGCGGGTGAGATCCTTCGTCGCGGTGCCCGGCATTTTAGCGACCAGCACTTGGCGATGCTTGTGAACGGCTTCAGCAAATGGCCGGACGCGCCGGACTGTCCCGAGGCCACGTTTGCGATCGCGCGTGAGGTCCTTCGCGCCGAACTCTTCGATTTTGCCCCGCAGGCACTGGCAAACCTAGTGAACGGGTTCAGCAAGTGGCCGGACGCGCCGGACTGTCGCGGCGCGACCTGCGCGATCGCGCATGAGGTCCTTCGCCGCGCCGAACTCTCTGATTTTACCCCCCAGGGATTGACGAACCTGGTGAACGGCTTCAGCAAGTGGCCGGAGGCGCCGGACTGTCGCAAGGCTGCGTTTGCCATTGCGGGTGAGGTCCTCCGCCGCGGCGCGCGCGATGAGTTTGCACTCTCCGATTTCAATCGTCAGAACTTTGCGAACCTGGTGAACGGCTTCAGCAAATGGCCGGAGAGTGAGGATTGTCTCAAAGCAACAATGGCAATCGCCCAGGAAACCCGTCAGCATCAGCTCTCCAATTTCTCTCCGCAGGCAGTGGCGAACCTTCTGAACGGCTTCAGCAAGTGGCCTGGGGAGCCGATATGCTGTCAGTCCACCATGGACATCGCGCGCGAATTGGGAGCTGGAGCGCAGCGATTTAGTGTGTTCACCACGCCTGAGCTGGCGATGCTCGCCAACGCTCTGTCCCGAACGATCATGAGGGCGGAGGAGAGTGGGGAGATTACGGATGCTGCTCTGCCGAAGGATCGGTTACACAAGCTCGCCCACTACCTGCACTATGATAATGATCGCCTGTTGAAGGCTGAGGTTCTGAGCATCACGAACATTTTCAAGGCGCTGGGTAAGGTTGGCCTATTCGATGATCTCGGTTTGCTCGCGCCGACAGGCTTGAGTCGGCTCTCTGAATTGCGTTCAGCTCCTGGTTTTTCCGCCGAGAACAACCTTGAAACTATGGGTAATCTGAGTGCTGCTCTGCTGCCGCTCGCGCGCAGCCCAGAGAAGCCACTGCGCTGGCACCGCAGGCAGGCCCTCAACGTGCTCAACGACCTTCAGCCCGTGCTCGAGCAAAAGATCAAGGCGCATCTGAACGCGGGCGATGCGGAGCGGAGCCGTGGGCCCCTTGCGAGCCGGAGCCCCGCTTTATCGATCTATCAGACGCTCAAGGCCCGTGCGGCGCTGGAGAGATTGTTCAGGTCACCCTATGTCGAGGGCAACGGGGCAAATTTACGGGCCAGGCAGAAAGAGCTGCAGCGCGGCACGAGAGAGATCCTGGCAAGCGCTCGCGACCTGATTCAAGACGATCTGTCCAGCATGAGCTGGAATCTGATTGCGCAGATCGAGGCGGATAGTCCAGTGGATGCGCTGGACTTATTCATGGAGCAGGATGCGGCGGCGATCCAGGCGCAACGTCCTCCGTCGGTGTTCGACGTGCACCAGGTATTGCGAGCCATGGACCACGCTCCGAGGTCTCCGCAAGGTGAGGCGGGACTGATGCAGTTGCCGGTCGTGGACATGCATGGGCGGCCGTTGGCCACGGAGCCGGAGACGCGGTACTCGATTTTCCATCGCCTGACTTCGGGGGCCCTGCCCGTCGTCGCGGTACAATTGCCGGCACCCCCGAGCGCCTTCATGCTGGCGCGTACGGTAAATGTAAACGGTATTCCATACCGGATTGACTTGTTCGGCGGCAGCAAGTTAAAGCCGCCACGATTAACTGTGTCTCAAATTGCGACCCGCGCCCCAGACGAGCAAGCAAAGCTTTCGGGGGGAAAGCTGCTGGCGATTCCCTATGCCGAAACCGGGCCGGGTACAGCATTCGAGCAGCTGTCGCGCGCGTGGGCCCCTTTCAAAGAGGCCTATTATTATACTCAGCGCAGAGGCTTTGCGGCGCCGCCGGCGATCAAAGGTCTATCACCCCACGACTCCGCGCTGGAAGGCGCCTTCAAACTGGCGCTGCTGCCTGACCGCCCTGCCAACGAGGAGCATCCCTTCCAGCTGAGGGGGGCGGCCGGACCCATTGCATTGCGACCGCACGACGGCTGCGGCTTCATCCGGGCCTCGCTGGCCAAGCTTATGCCAGCTGTTTGCCGCGCCAGCGAGCAGGAAGGTCCTGACCGCGTGCAGGCCTTTGCCGAGGGAAGGAGAGCATCCCTGCCAGCATCGGCCTTGCAACATTATCCGCGCAGCGAGCAAGTAGCGGATGAGGCCCGGCGGAAGGCGATGAGCTGGCTTGAGAGTCGGGTAAAGCAAGAGCTGACGTCGGAGGAGCTGTTTCGCGTCGTAACAGCCGCGAATATCAATGGTCCGGGCGCCGTCGCCGTCCCATCCGCTGATGGCTGTCTGCATGTGCCGAGGCTCAAGAGCGAAACATTGACCGGTGGTGGCGTGCTGATCGGGCGATCGCCCTACGACAAGCCCAACCTCCGCCCGTTCGCCCCCGATCGCGTCAGGTCAGCTGCGGACGGGGACCCGACTGCGGCGTTTCTCGATCAGTGCGTGACCATACAATACAGCTTCAACGTCGCCCAGAAGTCGGGGGAGAAGCTGGCAGTCGATGATCCGACTTTCTTCGCCAAGGGGCTTCTGATCGTGGTGCCGGATGAAATGTGGCCGGCCGACTTCGCCGACCGTGGCTTGGTGATGTCCGCCGAGGACGTCAAGTGCCATTCGAGCTGGATCAAGGGCAAGGACCGCGTAACGGCGGACAGCGCGCTCGATTGTATCGGGATCCTGCAGGCCACTGAGATCTTCGCTCCGGGGTCCCTGGTTGCCATCCCGCCTGATGAACAGAAAAAACTCGACGGCGACTTCGATGGCGATACGGCCATTATCATTGCCGACCGGCCGCAGCTTTACGAGCATGTCAGGCAATTCGACCAAGAGGAGCAAGCTAGCGGCCTCCGCTCGCTCAAGCCGCCAAAATCCCATACCCCGGCGATTGAGGACGGTCGCTATAATTTCGGTCGCGCCAGCCAGATTCTCGCCGCCACGCGGAACGTTCTGGAAACCTATACCGGCCTGCAGCGAGGCTTTCTGGCTCAATCAGATGAAGCCCGGCAGTGGTTTGCCGAACGTGCCATATTCGGCATGTACGAAGGCATTGACCGAGAGCTCAAGCGAGACATTCGCGGCCTGCTGGAGCAGGAACAGGTTAGTGCTCACGACGTCCGGGACAAGCTCGAGAAGGCGCGGCACGACATTGAGCTGGCACACCATCCCGTCGCGCGCGAGACGGCCGAGTTGCTTCTCACCGAACTCGAGGCGTGGGCGGCTGGTCTCGACCAGCAAGTCCCGCCCGAACTCCTGCCCGAAACAGCCGCTACTGCGAGTGAGAGACAGCTCGCAATGAGCCAAGAGCTTTGCGAGCTGTTTCCGCCGCTTGCCGAGACCTATCCGGCAACGGCTCACCCACGGGACCGCGTCCAGCTTCTGGTCGATCGTTACCCTACGCGCATCGAGCCCCGACCGGATGGTTACATGCCGCACGACCTCGTGCAAAGTGCAAAAAACCTGCTGAGCATCGGCATCAAAGTCGGAACTGACGCCTACAAATCCGACACTGGCGCTTACGCCTTTATGATCAAGAGCAGGCAGCTTCAGCGCCTGTTGCAAGAGACACCCGGGTTGAAGTCGGCTCCATACACCAAGAGCTTGGCGGCTACCCTCAACCAAGGTCGTTTCGATGTCGATGCGGCCTTGGAGGATCTCAAGGACAATCCGACGCTGGCGGCTTCGATCATGCAAGCCTCGATCAAGCTCGCTGCCGAGCGGGGGATTCTGCGCGAATCCTCGGATCTAACGCTTGCTACCGAAGATGTCGCAACCACAATCACGTTGACTCGCGAGGAGGCGGCACAGCGCGCCCAAATGGAGGTTTCCCGCGCTCAAGCCGAAGAGAAGGACATCACGCGGACGGCAAAGGCGGTTGCCGAAGCCCTTAAGGGGGCCGGCATCGAGGTGAAGATGCCCCATTTGGCTAAGCGTCTTAGATCGCCAAGCTCAATGACAGACGAGCTCACCGGAATCCAGGCCAGCTCTGAGGCCGGCGTCCAGCTTTTCAACAACGCTGTACGCCACGTCTTCGAATTCTCTGACAGGGATTTTACACGTGCCTTCAAGAAAGCCATTCTAGCGTTCGAGGAGAGCGGGTATAGCGAGGTCAGCACGACTAACTGGTTCAGGACGCGATCGCGGACCTTCGCTGGCATCAAGACAGTGTTCGGCACGCCTGGCGGTTACCGTTTTGAGCTCGAGTTTCACACGGCAGACAGCTACAAGGCCAAGCTCGACAATCATGAGACGTACAAGGAGCTGCAGAAGCTCAGACGGCTGCAGCGAGGGAGCGAAGAGCCCCCGGATGAGTCTATAGCCGAGCAGCTCCTGGAGCGCGTGCGAGGGGCGTGCAACAGGGTTGTCATCCCCGAGGGTGCCGCAGAGATCCCCCATTGGGAAGCCGAAGCCGGCAATCGCGTTAGCGCTCGCCCTGCTCGTGTGTCGAACGTGACCCGGCCGACACGCGCAGCGAGGTCGGCACGCGCTACAGAGATTGTTGGCGCCCTCGACAACCGCCCGATCGTGCTCGTTGGCATGATGGGGGCCGGGAAATCCACTGTGGGACCTGCACTCGCAAAGCAGCTGGGGCTGACGTTCGTCGACTCCGATAAAGAGATCGAGGCGAAGACTGGCAAGTCCATAACCAGGATTTTCGCGGAGGACGGCGAGGCGCATTTCAGGGATCTCGAGGCGAATGAGATCTGCCGTCTGCTCGATCGGGGGCCGCTGGTGCTCGCAACCGGTGGCGGAGCCTTCATGTCCGAAGAAGTCCGCCGTCGTGTCGGCGAGAAGGCGGTCTCGATCTGGCTTAATACCAACGAGGACGTGATCAGGCGCAACCTGCGACACGACACCAACCGTCCGAAAATACAAACCGCAGACCGGGACGAGATGATCACAAAGCTGATGGAGCAGCGCAATCCTGTGTATAAGCTCGCCAATCTCACGATTGCCCCACAGGACCGGCGCGAACTCAAGAGCGCGGATGCTTGTCTTAGCGAGCTGCACGGCTATCTTTGCGCCGGTGGCGGGCTAGACGCCGGGCAATCTGGCTCGGTTATGGAGGAGATGCCATGATCCACGTCACTATAGACTGCTACGGCTCCCGTCAGACAATCCATCGCAGTGCTGGATCTCGATTTCCGTCGACACCGCACGACTTGTGATGTCAAACGTTTCAAATCGGGGTTTGTACCCGGGAGCCCTGGCCGATGCCGGCTTCGTTGACGGCGCCACGGATTTGCCAGCTGACGATATCGCGGCCGACTACGCTCTGCTGCACGAGCAGTTGCGAGGCATGATCAGTTTCTTGCTGCGCAGACGCGGCTGGTTGAGCCCAAGCAAAGTCATCTGCTGGCAGCGAAATGACCTTCAGGAAACCTCAATGGGGATTGTCCACGACCAGAAGGGGATGTCCCGGGTTCTGTTGAATTTCTGAAGAGGTCGGCGTTGACCACCTTGAGCCGGTAGGCTCGGGGTGCTGATTCCACAAAGGAGAG
This sequence comes from Bradyrhizobium sp. USDA 4538, assembly GCF_024171045.1. Taxonomy (NCBI): domain Bacteria; kingdom Pseudomonadati; phylum Pseudomonadota; class Alphaproteobacteria; order Hyphomicrobiales; family Nitrobacteraceae; genus Bradyrhizobium; species Bradyrhizobium sp. USDA 4538. Next base: position 1,333,335 of record NZ_JALJZE010000001.1, on the reverse strand, counting down.
CAACGCCATGACGAGAGATATCACACCGGCTGGTTGGCCGGCGATCGGGGCTGTGGACGACGCGTTTGCGGAAGTGCGAGCGAGCTTCGATCGGTTCTGCCTTGCGGCAGGGATCGAGGCGCTCGGCACGATGATGGAGGCGGATGTCACGGCGGCCTGCGGGCCGCCACGGTCGCGACGCGGCGCGGCGGGCGCACCGTTGGGGCCGAACGCGGGGACGAATCGGTTTCCACGGCGGCAAGATCGAGGTCGAGCGTCCGCGGGTCCGGGGCGTGGACGGCCGCGAGGTCACGATCCCGAGCTGGGAAACGGCGGCGCAGGAGGATTGGCTCGGTCGCTGGGCGATGAACCTGATGCTGATCAATGTGTCGACGCGCCGGTTCGGCCGCGCTGTCCGGCTGCCCGAGGGTGACGTGCCGGCACCGCCCGGATCGGGGGTTTCGAAGTCGGCGGCCTCGCGGAGGTTCGTAGCGCTGTCGGCGGCGCGGCTGGCCGACTTCATGGCTACCGATCTGTCCGCGCTCGACCTTCTGGTGGTCCAAATCGACGGGCTGCATCTCGGCGACGATCTCGTGCTGGTCGCCGCGATCGGGGTTGACGGCGAAGGCAACAAGCATCCGCTGGCTCTGGTGGAAGGGGCGACCGAGAATGCCGCAACGGTTCAGGCCCTGCTGGACAACCTGGTCTCGCGCGGGCTCGCCCCGACGGTGCCAAGACTGTTCATCGCCGACGGCGCGAAAGCGTTGTCGAAGGCGATCCGCCGCACCTTCGGTTCGGCCGCTGCGATCCAGCGCTGCCAGATCCACAAGGCGCGCAACATCATGGAACGCCTGCCGAAACAGCATCATGCGGCCACCCGTCGGGTGCTGCGCCAGGCCTGGGAGCTCGATGACGCCGACAAGGCTGAAAAATTGATCCGCAATCTCGCGCGTCGACTCGACCAGCAATGGCCCGGCGTCGCGGCCAGCATCCTCGAAGGCCTCGACGAAATCCTGACTGTCGTCCGGTTGAAGCTGCCGAAGGAACTTCGTCGATCGCTCGCCTGTACCAACATCGCCGAGAACATGATGGGCACCATTCGCCGCGTCACGCGCAACGTCAAACGCTGGCGGGATGCCGGTATGGCCTTGCGATGGGTCGCGGCCGGCATGATCGAGGCCAACAAGGGCTTTCGACGATTGAAGGCGCATAAGCAATTGTCGGTTCTGCGTGCGGCCCTTCAAGCTCACTACGATCGCATGACGATCAAGCCCGTTGCCCACGTCACGAGGGCCGCGTAACATTCATTCCGGCAGCGTCGGCCCGACGTAGTTCAACACCGATCGGGACATCCCCCGACCAGAATGGCAACGACACAGCCAGCTTTTGTTTCTGTCATTGAATGACGACGGTCTAGGTGACAATGCCCATTGGTCTCCACTCCTGCTGGATCGCCACGCGCATGAACGGGTGGTTGCTCATGACTACGATTCCGCCGGATCACGCAACAGCACCGTTGCGGAACAGCTCGCAGAGACTGCGCGCCGGCTGCAGCCAGCTCGCTTGACCCAGCAGCAGAACGGCTCCGATTGTGCGTATTTGTGGTGGATGCTACGCGGATCCTGGTTGGACATCCGCACAATGAGAGTGGCCCGGGCCCGTGCCGCTGCATCTCGACCACCTCGTCGCCAATCGGCCGGCACCGCAGCACCGATTAATGATTGGGTCGAACGGCTCTGGGATGTCCCGGAAATGAGCTGCTGGATCGGATTACGGCAAAGGCATCCACTTTCTTCGTGCGGAGGACAGCAACGCTAGCCCATCATCGGTGTTGGGTTTCGACGCGGCCGTCAGAAGGCCCAGCCCGCCTTTTTGGGGCCTCGCGAAGGATTTCGTGGAGCGGTTCGTCGTCTTCCACTACCAGAACGAACGGTAAATCCGACACGAGCCGCGCTTCAAAATCGGGGAACCTCCATGTCCCCGCGCCTTAATCAATGGCTGAGGAATTGTTCAAAATGCCAAAGCTGTCCCGCTGAGCCCTACCGAGGGTGGCCACCACACGCTCGCGATCAAGCTCGATAAGTGGTTCAACTACACGACAACGGACTTTCCCTCTTGCTTGAGGCCGGCGGCCGCTGTCCTCCGGAAGATGTCGGCGGTGCGCCGGGCTAAAGCGAATACCTCGATGCCATCAGCGACCCAACCGCGCGACGTGCTCAAAATAGACGTCGAGCGCCAATCAAATGGGCCTCAGGGCTACGCTCACATCCGGAACACAAACAAATGCGCCTATGGGCCCCGAGCAGTTCGATCCCAACGTCGTCGACCGGAGGGCACTCGAGGCCGCCGTCAACGCATTGTCGGAAATATGGAAGCCGCGTCTGCGATTCATGACGAATGTCGGAAAGCTGACGTACTCAGGCCCTGAGAAAGCGCGCAGAACAGCGACTTCAGTTGGCGCGCCGCTTGCTTCATTCACAGCGTCAGCAGGAGATTACCTATGTTGCTAGCTGTGGTGGAGCGATACGTCGAGTATCCAGCGAAAGAGCGTCGTCTGCACTGAAATCTCGAACAGAACGATGCAGGTCTTCGCCGTCTGAAGCGCAGTTCGAAATACGCAGCCCGATCGCGTCCACGAGCCCGCAAGCCGCGTGCGCCTTGGTGTTTCCAGAGGCAATGTCGGGGCACTTGATTGGACGCTCCAGATATCTGTTCATAGAAGTCACTCGTGCGGATATGAGAAGAAGCCCGACGATCTCACGGATAAACGTAGCGAATGCGCGTCCCGTCGATGTGTACGTATCTCCCGTCAACTTGACAGCCAATGGCAGAGCACATCTGGGCCATGCCGCGGGGCCGTATCTCAGAATGGATATTGTGCAGAAGCACCTCAAGAGAGCGGGCCATCATGTCCGTTCGGGACTGACGACCGACGGTTTCGAGAATCATGTCCTTGTTCGAGCGGCCCGTGAGAACGTCGATCCGTCCGACTTAGCCCACGCTTTCCATACGAAAATCGTCGAGGATCTCGCCTCGGTAGGTATCGTTTTCGATCATTTCGATGATCCGGCGTATGGCAGGAATCTGCGGCGCTTTTCGAAAGTCGGCAACGCGCTCATGGGCGCCTTATCTGCAGCGGGCTCGCTACATTTCTCCGCGGTCCACTTACCAATGGACGATGCGGGTTCTGCCGCCACACCACGAGAAGAGCGGTTCTGCATCGGAGGCTGGTTCGGTGCCACCTGTCCGGTTTGCCTGGCCGCAGCAGGTAGCTTCTTCTGCGAACGGTGTGGACATCATTTCGAGCCCGAGGAAGCGTTGAATCCGTTATCGAGGCGCGGGCGGATTGTCGAGTGGCCGGAGAATATTTCCGCGTTCCTTTCAATTCCGGAAAAGGACCTGCTTCTACGAGCTTGGGACGATACTGCCATCGAAGCCGGCTTTCTGGAGATAGGACATCGATATGTCGCGCGCAAAGGACAGCAAATGCGGCTGACCGTGCCGGGACTCCACGGGTTGGCCTGGAAGTCGCGGCATTTCGACACCCAGCAGATATTGTTTAGCTACTCCTCGTTACTCTACGCTCACTCTCTCTATTGCGGGCAAAAGGACACGGAGGACGCGGGCAAGCCAAGTCCTTTTGCGCGCGAGTCCGATGCGTTCCTCATCGGCGGTACCGGTATCGATAACACCATTCCGATGCTTGTCGGAGTTACTGGATGCGCGTTAGGCCAGAACTCGTTTCGCTCGTTCGATCGAATTTTCTTTAATCACTTCCTTCGGCTGAACGGATCGAAGTTCTCGACCAGTCGCGGGCACGTGATCTGGGCAGGTGACATCGCTAGAATTCCGAATATATCCGTCGATGTACTTAGAGTGTACTTGTCCGAAATCTGCCCGGAAGAAGCTGAAACCGATTTGGTGCCAGAACAGCTGGTCCATCGTTACAATGCAGTTCTCGATAGGATATCAGCGGCCATCGACCGCTGCACGGAATCCATAAACGCGATGCCGGCTCTCGCTGGATGTCACGTCGATGGCGCGATGATGGCCACGCTGGATGGGCTCTACGAAAAACAGTGCGCCGCGCTTTCGCTCGATCATCTACGCGTATCACAAGCGTCGAGGCCGGTTATCGATTGGGTCGATCATCTTGATGGCGCGCCGGACCATCAGTGCGCCTACACTTGGCTTATGGGATTCAGCATACTGGCTTGGCCGCTGATGCCCAAGATAGCAGGAGCCTTGTGGCGCTGGCTCGGTCATGGCGCACATCCCGTCGCTGCACGCGCATCGACGCCTTCATTCCAACGATGCGGGACCGCACCGCAGATCGGTGGGCGCAGGCTGGAGGTTGCGGATATTGAACGATGCCTTCCGGGGAAGATTGCAGCATGACACGCGCCGCAAACATTGCTCCTGCGGACAAACTGCCCAGTGCAGTCCCGTTGCAAGTTTCCATCCCATTCATGCTTGGCAGTATCAGCCTGGCCACATCCTATGGCTCAAGCTTCTTCCTCGTGGATGCCCTGAGGTCCATTGGGCAGAGCGCCACGACCGCTGGCGCCGTCATATCGACCGGTACGATCGCGACAATACTGTGTTCGCTCCTCGTCGGCCGGATCGCGGATTCAGTGGGCTTGACGCGAACTATCAGCGCGGCCGCGGTGATGATGACGATCGCGATGGCATGTTTCGCGTCCGCGTCAACTTCGACGCGTTTCGCTTACGCAGGCGGATTTTTTCTCGGCGTTGGGTGGTCTGGCTTTTATATGCTGGCGCCGCTTGAAGTCCTGAGGCACGTGCGGTCTGAGGCTCGGATCAAGTATCTTACCCTGCTTTCAGGGTCTCAAATGCTGGGTATCGGACTTGCTGCTCCTCTCGCGCGCGCCGTCGCGGAGACTGCAGGATCCTATATTGCAGTTTATGCCCTGTTCGCCGCCGCATGTCTTGTCGCCGCGACCGTTTTCGAGCTTGCAGGCAGGAGGGGCGCCCACGCTTCTCAACCGAGGATGCCGAATGTAGGTCTCACCCTGCAAGGCGTGATGGAGATCTTCAGATCGAGCACGCGCTATCCGATCATCATGATCGGCGTGGGGGGGTGCGTTTTCGCCGGTCTTTTCACGTTCCAAACGCTTTACGCCGCGTCGCGGGCGCAATCTGCCGACACGTTCTTTCTTGTCTTCACGCTGACAGCCGTCTTCATGCGATTTGCGGTGGCACCGATTATTGGAAAAGTCCGCATTGAACGCGCGGTCGCGGTGCTCTTCATGTGCACCATTGCGGGACTGTTGATCCTTTTCGTCAATGTAGACAGTACAGCGATCTACATCATCGGAACAATGGTGTTCGCGCTGGGATACGGTCTAAGCTATTCGACGCTGAACAGCATGGCCGTCGATCTTGCCGACCGGGATGGGACCCCCCTGGCCATTGCGTCTCAGGTATTCACGCTCTCCTACTTCGTCGGCTTATTCGGATTTCCGAGCATCGCGGCACAAATCGTGAAGGCCAGCAGCTTCGATCATCTTCTGATGAGCATGATGATGCTTGTCGTCGCCAATGCCGTAATTCTTACGACACAGGTGTTCTCGGCCGGCCGGGCGCACTGACCAGCTTCTTGCGGAGAATCACGGGATGTCCAAGCAAAGCCATAACCATGACGTAGTCGCGATCGGCGCGGGTCCGGCTAATCTGAGCTTGGCAGCGCTCGCAACTCCAATTCCGGAAGTTTCCTTGAACATCCTCGAGAGTTCGGAGACGCTCAGGTGGCATCCCGGCCTGCTCATAGGAGGCTCGGTCATGCAAACCAGCCCGCTGAAAGACCTGGTCACGCCGGCGGATCCAACGAGCGCATACAGCTTCCTCGCCTATTTGCATGATAAAAGGCGTCTTTATCAAGCTATCGTGCGGGGACTGGCGTCTGTCAGCCGCAGTGAATTTGAAGACTATTTGCGCTGGGCGGCGGCGAAGCTGCCGAACATTCGATTTGGCGTGCACGTTACCGCAGTCGAATTGCGCGGCGAGCTCTTCAATATCACAACGGGTTGCCGCAATTACCAAACCAGTACGATTGTGGTTGGTGTTGGCAGGGTACCGTCTGTCCCCGAGTGGGGCCGTAATGCACCGCCAAATGAGGTGTTTCACGGTAGTGCCCTTCTCCTGCAGCGGCGTGAGCTTTCCGGCAAGCGCGTTGTGGTCGTAGGCGGCGGCCAAAGCGGGGCCGAAATATTTCTTCACCTGCTTGGTGGTGCGTGCGGTCCGTTGGGAACTCTGACCTGGGTGACATGCCGCGCAAACATATTCGCCCTCGAAGACAGTCCTTTCGTCAATGAATGGTTCTTTCCGCAACATGGTGATTGGTTCTTTGACAAGAGTGCGGCGGCCCGAAAGGAAAGTCTTGAGCGACAGATATTGGCCAGCGACGGCGTCAATGGCTCGACGCTGCGCGCTATCTACAATGCACTGTACGATCGCGAAGTTCATAAGCGGTCCTATCCAGAGCATGTAGAAATACGCGTGGCCACGACGGCTGAGGACTTGCTCGGCGTCTCTCCTTTTCGCTTGCGCTTGCGCCACCAGGAGACGGGCGCTTGTTCACAGCTTGTCGCAGACATTGTCGTCCTAGCGACAGGCTATCGCACCGAAATCCCTTCGTTTCTAAAGCCGATCGCAGGTCGGCTCACGGTCTTAGATGCCCCAGGTGGCTCCCAAGAGATCATGGTCGACAAGCAGTTCTCGGCGCGCTTTGACGGTCCCGGAAAGTGTCGTTTGTACGTCCAGAACGGCGCACGCTTTCAGCATGGCATCGCCGATACAAATCTGAGCCTGGTTCCTTGGCGTGCTTCGCTGATCCTCAATTCGATCATCGGCCGCGTAGCTTACGACTGCGGCCCTGCAACCGGTGCCGTCAGGTGGGATGGCGTTGATCCCGAGGCCTCCTGCTGACCGGCGAACAGGTCTGCGCCACGTCAGGACCGGCCGATAGTCGTTCGGAGTATACGATGAAGAATGCACAGTTGATGATCCTGGGTGAAATGACGGTCTATAGTCCCGGCGTAGTCTTGCAGCCCGTCCGAGATTCCGAGACCGCTTGTCCCGTCGAACTCATCGAATTCCGACTGGATCCGTTCGCGGTGTCGGCGCCTCATTCCCATCCGTCCTGCGAGATCTGGCGCATCACGAGCGGCCATGGGCGGGTGATAACGGATGACGGAGAGTTGGCTATCAAGGCCGGCGATATGGTATTTTTGCAGCCAGATCGAACCCACTATCTTGAAAATCGTGGTGGCGAAGTTCTGAGCGCTTTGTCCATCGCCTGGGAGCGGGCCCGATGACCGACAGCATTCATGACCTGGCGGTCATTGGAGCCGGGGTCATGGGCCTGAGTGCCGCCTTCATTGCAGCGCGTAGTAATCCTCGGGACAGAATCGTCATCTTCGAACGAGAGACCGTAGGGGCAGGTGCCAGCGGGTTTGCTCCAGGAATCCAGATTAACATCGGCCGTAATGAAAAGGAAAGAAGCCTGTTCAATCGCGGTTCGAAGATTTGGCGAGAGCTCTATCCCGATGGGCGGTGGCCCGATGGTCGCAACTGTGACGTGTTCTGGTTGACGCGTCATCCAGGAGAACTCGCTCAGATGAATTGCGTGGGCGATACCATCCCATCAGCATCCTTCGCGCTCACAGAGAGGCTTTCCTCGCTGCCGCGGTTTTTGGTTCCCGACGATATGGCCGTGATGCTGGATCGGGGGTCTTACTGCCCGGTCCGTTCCATTCTTCAGGATCTGGCCCAAAGGCTCAAAGCCGGGGGAATTTCGATATGCGAGGGCACATCTATCGAACGGATACGGCAGGGACCAAACCGTATCCTTCTTCAGGCCTCCGATGATACCGAATGCTCGGCAAGGCGAGCCATTCTGGCAATCGGTCCATGGCTTCAAGGATCACCGTTGCGCGCGCATCTCGCGGACGAGCCGCGATTACGAGTAAAAAAGGTCGTTGCGCTTCACTTGGCGGCGCGTCCTACCGCGAACTGTCCAATGATCGGCCTGTTCGATGATTACGCGTTCCTCATTCCCATGATCGAGGAGGGGTATTGGCTGTTCAGCTTCACATCGCAAGAATGGGATGTGAGGCCTGACGCCGGCGGGCTGCAGGTCAGTTCGGACGATCTGGCGCGAGCCACCGCAATCCTGGCAAAATGGTTTTCCCCTGACATGCCTGCGGTGACATCAGCGCGTGTGTTTTGCGATTGCTATTCAGACGATGGTGTCCCGTTCTCTCGTCCGGCTCAAGATGTCGCCGGACTGTATGTCATTGGCGGCGGATCAGGTAACGGGTTTCGCTTCGGACCGGCGTGTGCGGAAGACGCAATAGGATCCCTGTATTCTCACCATCGATAGTTTCCCGGCGTGCCGTGATGAGAAGACAAATGCCAGATACGAATGGTATGGAAGCCGATCCCCAGCATGATCTTGCAGCTGCTGGCCGCGAGACGTCGAGATCGACCATGATCGTCGATCTCAGCGCCATTGAAGCCAATTATCGCAAGTGCCAGGCGCTTGCGCCTCGCAGCGCTTGCGGCGCCGTTGTCAAGGCCGATGCCTACGGTCTTGGCGCGGCACGGATCGCGCCCTTCCTGGCTTCGCTCGGCTGCGCGCACTTTTTCGTAGCCGATGTGGAGGAAGGCATTGCCCTGCGCGATGAGGTGCCATCGTTCGCAAAGATCTATATGCTCCATGGCGCTATGCCAGGCATGGAACTGGCGGCCGAGCAGCACAATTTGCTGCCAATTCTCAACAGCAGGGAGCAATTGGAGGCTTGGCTTCGGCATTGCCGGCTTCGGAATCGCGCGCTGCCAGCAGGAATTCATGTCGACACGGGCCTGTCTCGGTTGGGCTTTTCCATTGATGAGCTGGACACGATCGCCGGGAATGGAAGCGGGTTATCGGAAATGCCTGTCGTGCTGTTCATGAGCCAGCTCGCTTGTGCAGAGTGGCGAAACGAGGTCTGCCTCGAACAACTAAATCGGTTTCGTAGACTTGCCCATTTGTTCCCGAATGCGATTCTTTCTTTATCGAATTCGGCGGGACTGCTTGCCGGATATGAATTTCACTTTGATCTCATAAGAGCGGGCGGGGGAATATTCGGCTTCTCGACGTCCGATGATCCCGATTTCAAACCAAAGCAAGTTGTCCGTCTACGAACGAAAATCATCCAATCCCGTGTAGTCGAGCGCGGAGAAGCCATTGGCTATTTCAGGTCCTACACCGTGAAGACGCGGATGCGGATCGCGGCGGCCGCTATTGGTTATGCCGATGGATTTCCGCGTACGCTCGGCAATCGAGGGCATGTCTTCATATGTGGGAGTCGCGTCCCTATCGTCGGGTTCGTTTCGATGGATATTATTACCATTGATGTAACTGACCTGGACGAGAATTGGACACGGCCAGGTACGGTGGTGGACCTCATTTGCCCCGAGCAAACCGTGGGAGATATGGCGTCATCCGCGAAAATGCTGAGCGATGAATTGACCACAGGCATCGGACGGCGATGCCGCAGACTTTACGTCTCATCCGAACGAAATGATATGAGGCACCGGTGAACTCCTCCACTCGCCGATCCCAGCAAATCAATCGGGCGATTTATCTAGGCGATGAAGGCATACGTCTCATGCGTCCGACCTATTTCACCGCTGAGGTGCGTCGATTCCACCGCCGCGAGAGACTGTTCTATCTCGATCTCCTGGATGCGACCCGATACGAGTTGATCATAGAAGTAGGTTGTAGCGGCTATCGCCTTATCGGCATCAAAAGCGACGATAATGATTATCTTGGCATCGATATAAGTCCACCTCGTGTGCGCCGATTAAAGAGCAGGAGAGGAGCAGTGATCCGTTGTGAGGCCGGAAAGTTCTTCAAAAGAACACGGCTGGTCGATGAGATAATGCGCCGATATGAGGAAAGGGTGCTTTGCATACTGCCATTTAATTTTCTTGGTACGATGGATGCGCCGATCGACTTTCTGACGCTGGTCTGTAAAACGCCATTTGATCTAGCTTTGTCGCTCTTTTCGACGAGCGAGACGGCAACGTTGGCTCGCCGCGAATACTATGATCTTTGCGGCATTGCCGTTCGGGAGGTGGTGCGCACGGATGACTATGTTCGGTTAGATTGCTCGAACGGGTTCCAGGCATTCGCTTTCGATCCGGTCTTTCTCGTGAATCGCATATCGGCGTATGGCTTCCGCTTGAACGACATACAACATTTTGACGTCTGTAACTTCCTCCATTTCAAAAAGAGTCATCAGGAAATAGCTGGTCAAGATACCGAACACAGATGTTAGATCGTCGACGTCAGGCGGCACGCAAGCAACAAGGAATGCTACCGTCATTTGCCGGCCAGCCGTGCCAAACCGAGAGCTGAGGCTCGCGCCGATCGAGACGGTGTCCCAGCGCGGAGTTTTCTTTCAGCTTAGCTCCACTACTTACGATGAAGCTGAAATCGTGCCGCGCAGCCTTTGGCCTACCGAGAGCAAATGCCCTGTGCGCTTTCTCGAGACTGTGTCGTCCAAGTCACCAAAGAGTCCGAGCTTCGGCCTATGTTCAGCCGGAGTGAGGATTTCCATGTACGATGTCTACCTGAACGAACGGAACGACCTTCTCGTCGTTCCTCGAGGCCGTTGCATTCCGATCGATCTCAACAGGAACTGGCGGAAGAAACGTGTCGTACGCTCGGTCAGCGAGCAAATACGCGAAGATGTCCGGATCCATGGCTACCATCGGCGAAAGCTGCCGCTAAGTCGCGCGATGAAAACCCTAGCTGACACGCAAGCTTGATCTACATACAACGAGTGATTGTAAATGAATTGCAAACGGTCGTAAATTCGTGGCGTTTCATTTCCGGGCCGAGAGCACCAAACCTCCTTTCGCGAGCGATCGCCTTCCAATGATCCGCACGGGATGTCAGTGCTCACAACAAATCAGGTCCAGGTTTCATGATGCCATCATCGGTCCAATTGTGGGCCTATTTGGCTCCTTCCCGCCTTCGCAAAGAAGATGCGATTAATTAACAGCATGTTCGTCCAGACCGATGGTTACGCGAAAATCCTGCCCGGATTTTGAAAACGGAACCGGTGAGCAAACGAAAGGGCGGGATCATGATACCCTCCGAGTGGGGGCGTGACGCTTCTTCGCTGAGAGTCACGCGCGTTATTCCCGGAACCCAAATTCATTCTCGATGCGAGCGCAAGCCAGGGTAATTTTCATTTCGTATTTTTTCAGCCCTTGTACGGCCGCTGATTGTGGCGACCAGCGGCTCGGCGGACTTAGCTTGGCCCCAGCTTGAACTCCTCGCTGGGGCCGCTTCTTACGTGATCTTATTGGTGCGTTGTGACTAATCAGGGATCGACTAGAGAACCTTGTCGGCGCTATTTCTCTAAAGCTGGATCAGCAGGATGGATCGTCCATGCCTGAAGGAGATTCGACTAACGACCGCTCTCGTGACGCATCCGTTTCTTAGCCAGCGTGTATTCCGCAGCGACTTCCTTCGCCTGAGCCGAATTTATTCTTTTGGCCGCCGCCAGATAGCCCTGCGTTCCCAAGAAGGATCTCGGCACGCCGCCACAACTGTGCTGGTCGGACAGCTGTGACAATGCCAAGCACCATGTTCGTTGTTGCTCGCCCGAGTGTTGAGGTCCGCAGCTTGGCTGGCAGAACGCTACAGTAAATGTACATCGCTTGCGGCTTCGTTCAGAGCTTTGTCGGCTCTTCGGCCTTCGGCCATTGCCTCTACAGCCCCGACAACGCGGCGGCGCGCGGCTTGATTTTTGATCGATCGAAATGCACGCAGCAATCGAAATATCTCTGCGGCGTCTCGAGCAAGTTGCTCCTTTGTCAAAACTCATTCCCCATCATGTGCCTCGCCCTGTGCGTCCCCAACTCAACCAGATAACATGCTGACACAACAGATCCTTGGATCGATCTGGAACGTTGGCTTCGAATTGAGAGGCCCGAAATCCGCCATCAGAGAACATGTGCCCATGGGACGTCATCAATATGCAGTGGTTGATGGGCAAAGCGCATTCCGGCACAAGGTGGGGGCAATTAGCGTACTTTCCGTAGCATACCTGACGGTTCATCCGCCGCTATGCTGAGGCCCATTCAATTATGCTCAACGCCGAGCGGCACCCGAAGAAGTCAGGCTACTAACTTAGGCGCCGATATAAATGGCGCGATGGTTTCGGCCGTTGGGGTTTTTCGCGGCCAATCGCCAATCCAGTTCCAGGCTGCAATAGGCCGCTGGTGCAAGCTTGCCCGAAGTCGAAAAACCCTGGCATTGCTGCCAGGGTTCCGTCGGTCGATCCTCTGAGAGGCCGATCAGAAGTCCATGCCGCCCATGCCCCCGCCCGGAGGCATGGCGGGCCCGGGCGCGATCTTCTTCGGCAGCTCAGCAACCATCGCTTCCGTGGTGATCAAGAGAGCCGCCACGGAGGAGGCGTTCTGGACCGCGATGCGCACGACCTTGGTCGGGTCGATAATGCCCTTGGAGACAAGGTTGCTGTACTCGCCAGTCTGCGCGTCGAAGCCGTAAGAGTACTGATCCTGCTCTAGGACTTTACCGACCACGACCGAGCCATCTTCACCGGCGTTGATCGCGATCTGCCGAGCCGGCCAAGATAGCGCCTTGCGCACGATCTCGACGCCGGTCTTCTGGTCGTCGTTCTTGGTGCGCAGGCCCTTGAGCTGCTCGGAGGCACGGAGCAGGGCGACGCCGCCGCCCGGGAGAATGCCTTCCTCGACAGCCGCGCGGGTCGCGTGCATCGCGTCATCAACGCGATCCTTGCGCTCCTTCACCTCGACTTCGGTCGCGCCGCCGACGCGGATCACCGCGACGCCGCCTGCGAGCTTGGCGAGACGCTCCTGCAGCTTCTCACGGTCGTAGTCCGAGGTGGTTTCCTCGATCTGCGCCTTGATCTGGGCAACGCGGGCGTCGATGTCGGCCTTCTTGCCGGCGCCGTTGACGATCGTGGTGTTCTCCTTGTCGATCATCACCTTCTTGGCGCGACCGAGCATCTGCAGCGTGACGTTCTCGAGCTTGATGCCGAGGTCTTCCGAGATGGCCTGGCCGCCGGTCAGGATCGCGACGTCCTGCAGCATGGCCTTGCGGCGATCGCCGAAGCCCGGAGCCTTGACGGCCGCGACCTTCAGGCCGCCACGCAGGCGGTTGACGACGAGAGTGGCGAGAGCTTCGCCTTCGACGTCCTCGGCGACGATGACCAGCGGCTTGCCGGTCTGCACCACGGCCTCGAGCAGCGGCAGCAGCTCGTTCAGCGAGGAGAGCTTCTTCTCGTTGATCAGGATGTAGGCGTCGTCCATCTCAACGCGCATCTTGTCGGCGTTGGTGACGAAGTAGGGCGAGATGTAGCCGCGGTCGAACTGCATGCCCTCGACGACGTCGAGCTCGGTCTCGAGCGACTTGGCTTCCTCGACCGTGATCACGCCCTCGTTGCCGACCTTCTTCATGGCGTCGGCGAGGAACTTGCCGATCTCGGCATCGCCGTTGGCCGAAATGGTGCCGACCTGGGCGATCTCCTCGTTCGAGGTGACCTTCTTCGAGTTCTTCTGGAGGTCCGCAACGACGGCTTCGACCGCGAGGTCGATACCGCGCTTCAGATCCATCGGGTTCATGCCGGCGGCAACCGACTTGGCGCCTTCGCGCACGATCGCAGCCGCAAGCACGGTCGCCGTGGTGGTGCCGTCGCCGGCCGCGTCCGCCGCCTTGGCCGCAACCTCGCGCACCATCTGAGCGCCCATATTCTCGAACTTTTCTTCGAGCTCCACTTCCTTGGCGACGGCGACGCCGTCTTTGGTGATGCGGGGAGCGCCGAACGACTTCTCAAGCACCACGTTGCGGCCCTTCGGACCGAGGGTGACCTGCACGGCATTGGCGAGGATGTCGACACCGCGCAACATGCGGTCTCGCGCTTCTACGCCGAACTTGACTTCCTTGGCTGACATAATCGAATTCCTCAGTGTAATTCCTCATCCTGCGGTACGCCCGGCAAGGCGCTCGTCAGGGCTGAGCGGTGGGAGCGCTGGACTAGGCGGCTTTCTTCTTGGAAAACACATCGGTGAGAACGCCCATGATATCGCTCTCCTTCATGATTAACAGCTCCTGACCGTCGACCTTGACCTCGGTGCCTGACCACTTTCCGAACAGCACGCGATCGCCGACCTCCACGTCGATCGGAATCAGCTTACCGGCCTCGTCACGGCCGCCTGGGCCAACCGCTACGATTTCGCCCTGCGAGGGCTTTTCCTTGGCTGTGTCGGGAATGATGATGCCGCCAGCTGTCTTCTCTTCAGCGTCGATGCGCTTGACCACGACGCGGTCGTGAAGCGGACGGAAATTCATGCAAGCCTCCTGAGCATTTGAACGAGTAGAGATGGGCACATTGTGAACAGCCCAATTACTGCAAGAGCCAGGCCAGAGATGAGCGGAGCAATCCGCCTGCAGTTCTGCTGAATCTCGCACTTGGCCGGCGCGTTCATTCGTCCGGAAGCAAACGCTCTCATGTACACAGCTCGCCAAGCTGTTACGAATCTGACATTGCGTTTCGTCAAAGCTCGAGTTTATTGCCAGCGCATTGGCCAAATCGTGCACGCTGGCGCAGCAAGGTCTGGCCATTCACGAGAACCCGGAGGACGATCGACGGATGGACGGCAATCGAGCGCGGACAGTCTCTTTCGTAGCTTTTCCACGGATCTTCGTTGTCAGCCCGCAGACCAAATCTGCTCATACGAATTCGGCTGGGAGCAACTATGCGGCCGCCCTGGTTTGTGTCGACGGCATTTCAATGGCGCTGACTGATCAAGGGAATTAGACCGGCATATGGAATATATACGTTGATATACGTTGTGCCGAAGCGTCTGGCGTGTGATTGCGGATTTGAAGACGAATTCAACCGATCTCCGCGCCAATGGAAAAACAACCTGTGTCGTCGTCTGTAGAAGTACATCAGCATATCATCTCACTTCTTCAGAAGCCGAATCCGGTCATCCTGGATATCGGTTGCAATGACGGAACCGATACGCAGCATTTTCTTACCCTGTGCCCACAAGCTCAGCTTTACTGCTTTGAGCCGGACCCTCGGGCGATCGCGCGCTTCAAAAAGAAGTTGGGTCCTTCCCTCGCGAAGGTGAAGCTGCTTGAAATCGCGATCAGTGATCGAAACGGGACGATCGATTTCCATCCAAGCAATGCGGATGGAGATGCAAAAGAATGGGATCTCTCCGGCTCAATACGCCGGCCGAAAAACCATCTTACCGAGTATGATTGGGTTCGGTTCGATCGCCCGTTCTCGGTTGAAACCCGACGGCTGGACGATTGGTGCAGCGACGCCAAGGTGAATGCGGTCGATTTCATCTGGATGGATGTCCAAGGCGCGGAGGCGGACGTCATCGCTGGCGGCATGCAGACCTTGAGCAACACGCGATTCATCTACACGGAATATAGCGACAGAGAGCTCTACGAAGGGCAGCTGTCGATGCAAGCCATTCTTGATCTATTACCATCATTCGAAGTGGCGGCCCATTATCCCCGGGCTGTGGAAGGTGATATACTGCTCAGGAATACGCGCTTTTAGCGCCTGCCACCTATCCGCTCCTCATTCACCTCTGGAAGGCTTGCTGCGTATTCTCTCCAGCGTGCCGCTGCATGACGGCCGATTACCGAGCAAAACGATGCGGTGGTCCGGATAGGTGCGCTCTGAACATTTCTTTCACATCTCCGGTCGCCATGCAGTCTTGGCGATCGTATAGGTAGGATCGCTCGACGGTCTTTGTGATGGTCTGACAATCATTTATTCGGCGAGCTCGCCACGGTCAGCGACCCCGCGGCCAGCAGCTCGAGCCTTCTCAGATGCATGAACCAGCACTGCCAGCCGACGCTCTAAGCGCTTAATCGTCTGAACTGCTGCTGCGTGCTCTGGCCCTCTAGGAAGCCGATCCACTGCTTTGAATAAATGCCAGAGCAATTGCATCAGTTCTCGTAGATCCTTAAGACTCGCCACTTCGATTGCGCGCTTAGTGCTGTTGTTGTGCCGATGAGAAAGCATGCTGAAGCATTCCCGTTCAGCCCAAGTCAATCGCCCAGCGAGGTGAGTATAGCGAGCTGGTCGTCTTCGTCAGCTGCAGCTCGTATTCTGCGTTGCTGGTAGAAAGCATCGTCGATGAGAACCTCTGCGTCATCACTTTGCGAATACAACTGCATTAGCACATGAGACCAAAAAACGTCCGATCCGTGCGGAAAGCGAATCCATCCATTGAACGAAGACTTGCAACGACCGTGCCATCGCTAACTCAATTCAGAAAAGCACGATATGGGGATGCTAGCTCGCAGTTGATCGGCGTTGTAAACCCGACATGCAGGTCGGCACTGTGCCTGTTGCTGTCAGGAATGAGAATTTCTGGCTTGGGCTGGCGACTCATCTTGATCGCTCGCGCCACCCGTGAGAAAGTCGTCCAAACCAAAACGTAGAGCGGATAGGGCGTATGCTTGCGTCTGCCTCCCTGGAGGTGTCGCTCTAGGCAGGGTTTGATCGAATTTCCTAGATTTGACCTCGCTTCTGATCACCCAAGCACGGATAAACTGATTGTAGCCCGGGCCGTTCGGGCCGTTCTTGGTCGACTTTCAGCCACCTTCGTCAGTCGATGGAGAGTTGCCGTGGTGGATGAGCGCGGCCGATCAGATGGGCCTGTGCAGCCACTTCAGCAAGATAGTGATCCATCGCGCTTCGCGCGGTGGCTGTACCAGGGTGGCGGAAATTCGCGGAAATCCCGTCCTGCCAGCGACTGACCCATAGGTACGTCTCGCAAGCATCAGAGCTGCGGCTGATCAGAAATCTCGTCCGCCAGTCGGGCCAGCAGTCCGACCCAGGCACCGTCCGATTGTCCATGTAGGATACCATGAAGCGGTCGCGCAGTGTGGTGCCGAGCAGCTCCATCGCCTTCGAAAATGGCACTTGAGCTGTTTTCTTGGCGCGCTTGAGCTCGAGCCGGGCGGCGTGCAGGATTTCAGGCAACGTATCAGCCACCCGGAAGCTCACCGGACTCATCCCGACATACCATCCAACCGAACGCATCGAGCGCAGATCGTACCGGGTGTGAAAGGGCGCAACGGCGTGGAATTGTCGTTGGCTCGCTAGTGTCTTTCCTGCCAGCGCCAGACAGGCGAAAATTCCCGTCGCCGTGTTTCCGCCCTGAGCCCTGCAGCCGCGATCGAATTCGGATGCCCCAGCCGCATCGAGCAGCCACATTTGTCCGCTGCGCTGCAAGGAACCCTCCGGCACATCGAATGTTAGCGGAAAGTCGGGCAATTGACCGCCATTCGCCGCGATCAGCTCGCGCCAGTGGCCGATAGCGGGATGGTCATCGGTTAGGCCGGTCACCCGCTCTCGTTCGGCCTCGGCGTGATCCAGATAGCTGTGCGCCGCTGCCAACTGGGGGGCCATTCCATGGATCGCGGCAGTGTACAATTCGCGGATCTCATACGGTACCAAGGCCATCGAGTAGGCATCGCTAACAGAGTGGTCGCAGGCGAGCAGGAGGCTCGTGGATGTCGGCCGGCTGATCGTCACAAAGACATACGCCGGCCAGCGCAGGGCGGTGGTCTCCGCGTCAAACAGCTTTTCCAGGAGCTGAGCAAAATCGTCGCCATCGACGCGGTCACCCACTACGGTTTTCTCAAGCGCCACCGCGCCCGGATCAATCGTTGTGCGATGAATTGCTGACCCATCCTTGGTCAAGCGGCTGCGTAATACCTCGTGCCGGTTGACCCAGCCGAGGATCGCTTTGCTTAGCGCGGCGGCGTTGAACTCGCCAGGCAAGTCGAATGCTGCGCCAAGCCAACCCGGTCGGCCATCGTCCGCAGAGCGAAGATGTTCCTCTTGAACATAGGACGGGCGGCGCGGGTCAGGCCGCCAGCTGATAGGGTCGGGGACGTTGACTCGCCACACCATGAGCCGGCCTGGCCGCCGATCAAGATCGCCGAACTCTTTGATGTCCATGAGGGGTCCCTCGCAGTCACCGACGCAAGCTGCGCGTGTGGCGCAGCGGCGACCGCAAAATCCACACTATCGAGGCCGTGCCAAGCACGCTGCTCGCGAGCAATGTGGTACGCAGGCTCGTTGCAGCAGCGGCCGCGCCGCCAGCCAGCGCACCCAATGAGGCCAGTCCCCACACCACGCTGCGGATACTCGCATTGACCCGGCCCTGTAAGTGCTGCGGCACCAACACATATCGAATGGGAACCTGCTGCACGTTGTAAATCCCTTGGCCGATCCACAGAATGAATTGGGAAAGTGCCACGCATGCAACCGCGGCCCACAAGGGTTGGGTGAGCAGGGTCGTCAAGCTCATTCCTCCGGCGCTCACCGCCAAACCGATCATTAAAATTGGGCCGAGGCCAATTGCCCGGCCCGCCCGCGGTGAGATAGCCGCGCCGATCACTCCACCAAGCGCGCCGATGCCGAGCACCATGCCGACGACCCGGCTGTCGAGCCCGAGATCCTTGGTCAGATGCAGCAGAAAGACCGCAGAATACGCGTTGTGCCAAAAGATGAATGTGCCGCTGGCCAACGTGACTGCCCTCAAAATCGGATTGCCGAACACGCTCGCCAGCCCCTCTGCTACTTGTCCGAGCACCGCGCTCGATGCGGCCTCTGAGCACCGAGCGCGACGCATCGGCACCAGCGACAGCAACGCGGCGGCAAGCAGAAACGAAACCGAGTCCGCCAGTATTGCGGTCGGGGCGGAGAATTCGTTGACGAGCCAACCGGCCAGGAACGGACCTGCCGCCATCGCGCCCGCTTGGCTGAGCTCCAATGAACTCTGCGCCCGAACCAGCTGTGAGCGGTCGAGGACGGTGGGTATGCACGCCAAATAAGCTACGTCAGCGATCACTGCGGCGATCCCAACCAGCATGCTTGTCATGTACAATTGAACCAGTCCAAGATGTCCAAGGCTGGCGAACAAGGGAATCGTGGCCAGCGTCGCCGCCATCACCAGATTGGCGGTCAAAAGGATCCGCCGATGCGGGAGGCGGTCCACAATGACCCCGGCCAACAGACTCACCACCAGGTATGGCGCCCGACCGCAGGCCAAGAGCAATCCCGTTTGCGTCGGGCCAGCGTCCAGCCAGGTGATTGCGGTTAGCGGCAGCGCTAGCATGGTTACATTGGAGCCCAGCAGCGAAATAGTTTGGCCGACGAGCAACGCAAGATAGCTTCGTTGCAGTCCGCGCAGCGGGACGAACCGGCGCGGGCGGCTCACGCGTCGCCAGACAGGCTGCGAACCGACAAATATCCCAGTCGGCTCAGCTCACTTTCGGCGATCTGCTCGAACTCCTCGATCTGGCCTCGCGTCAGATCTTGGACGTAACGAC
The DNA here is from genome assembly GCF_024171045.1 of Bradyrhizobium sp. USDA 4538. Taxonomy (NCBI): domain Bacteria; kingdom Pseudomonadati; phylum Pseudomonadota; class Alphaproteobacteria; order Hyphomicrobiales; family Nitrobacteraceae; genus Bradyrhizobium; species Bradyrhizobium sp. USDA 4538. The sequence goes on along the minus strand of NZ_JALJZE010000001.1, from coordinate 1,313,912 downwards.
CGATCCTGCCTTGGTGCAGCGGCTTGCCCGTCGCCTCGGCCGCCGGATGGCCGTGCGGTTGCTCGAACAATACGTGCTCATATTCAGCGTGACGTAGCACGGCCTCATCCCAAGGCAGGCCGAGGTGATCCAGAATTCGGGCCAGAGTGGGACGGGGACTGCTTACAAGATCCTCGTAACGCACCTCGAGATAACGACCAGGCGGCGCAATTCGATGCGGCTGGGATACCACCTCGAGCCAACCGCGCGCGGCGTCGGCAACCGTTCGATATCCCCAATCAGGAACGGTATTCAGATGAGAGGCGGCAACGTCGCGGCCGTCCCGCACGATATGAACGAAATGTGCGCGCGGCCACAGCCGGGCGAAGTCGTCGGTTTGGGCGATCTTACGCTGTAGTTTCAAGCCCCAGCGCTGGGCCCCACTACGTGCTCGGCGCAACTCGCCGATCTCGTTGATAAGGCGGCATCGGGCGGCGAACGAAACAATATCGTCGCCCGTCTCGGCCATCACCTTGCTGACCAATTCACGGATATCATCGAAGTCGAGGCCGAATCGGCGGCACTGGACCACAAAATGCATCCCGTCATACCAGAACGGGTCGACAGTGTTTTTGGTCATGCCCGCGACCCGGAAATCGCCGGGCGCGAGCAGGTCGATCGCGCGCAAGATGTGCGGACCGAGATTGAGTGGTTCGAGGAAGTCTATCTCCGGCCCGACTACCAAATCCAGATGCGAATCCAGCACGATGCTCAGCAATGTGGTGCCCGAGCGGTTCTCGCCGCCGAGCAGCACCGGGGATGTGGAAAATGGATTGGGCAGCGGCATGGCCGTGTTCTCCGTTGGAAAATGCGTGCTCATCCGCAGCCGGGTGCGGTGAACCAGCGCCGAACCGCCCCCGGAGTGGCCACGAAATGGTCCCTGGCGAACCGTACAGCGGCTGCGACTGGATCCGGGTCGCTGCCGATGTTTTCCATGCGGGACAGCGCCGCCGGCAGAGCCTCTCCAGCAGCTTCGATGGCCGCCTGCACATCGGCGCCGGATAGCGCCGCCGACGGCATGAAGCGGCCGCCGTACTGCATAAGAAAGCCCCGCGCCCACATCTCCTGGAAAAAGGCGTGGCCAAGTTCAGCGTTGGCAAATACGACATCGAACATAGTCGGCCAGGCGAATGCCCATGCTGCGACCTGTTGTCTGGCGAAGACCTCGTTAAGCCCCTTGATCAGTTGATCGCCAACCTCGCGCATCCGAGCCAGCAAGGTCCCGTCGCGCAGCGCGTGCAGGGTGCTTAGTGCGGCCGCGAATGGGGTAACCTCGCGCTGGTAAGTGTTGCCCATGTATGTCTTCTCCGCGGCGGCGAGTACGTCCGCGCGCCCCGCGACTGCGGACAGCGCCATTCCATTGGCCAATCCCTTGCTTAGCGTGATCAGATCGGGTGTGATGCCGACCGCCATATGGTAGCCGCCAATGCCGTAGCGGAATCCGGTCATCACCTCGTCAAGTATGAGCAAGGCGCCGTGCCGATGCACCAGCCTTTGTAATTCCTGATGGTATTCGGGCGGGAAGAAGTTGACTTCCGGAGTGATGATCACCGCGGCGACGCGCTGGACACTTGCCAGCTCGTCGAGCAAGTCTAGATTGTAGCGGAAATCCACGCTGTCTCGATCCCGATTGGGTAGCCCCATTTCGGGCCGGTCCTGCAACTGCCAGTCGTGCCAGCCATGATATCCGCTGGTAAGCACATGGTTCAGGCCTGTGAATGAGCGGGCAAGGCGGACGGCGGCGGTGGTCGCACAGGATCCCGTGCGGAAGAACATTGAACGTTCCGCGACGGGGAAGATCTCCGCCAACCGCTCGGCCAATTCGACCCGGTGCACGGACAGGGGGCCGGGCAATATGCCGCCGGTACGGCGCATCTCGGCGGCTGCGTGCTCCACGACCGGCTCGTATCCGGCTCCGAGCGGCGCAGCACCACTACAGGAGGTGAAATCGACATATTGCCTTCCATTGATGTCCCATGCATGCGCACCCGAGGCGCGCGTCAATACGACCGGAAAACGCCTATTGAGATCCCACTTCTCCGACGCGGTGACGCGCAACGCGCGGCGTAGTGCTGATCCGTGCGCGTCGATCACGGCCACAGTGGTAGTCGGGCTGGCGATGGACATGAGCCCTCTCCGTTTGATAATCATGCCCTTAGGCGAGCTGCGTGACTATTCTTCGAGCGATCCGTAACGCGTTCGCCTGAATGGTGAATGTCGGATTGACGCCTCCGGAATAGGGAAAGAAGCCGCCATCCGCGACATAGACATTGTCGATGTCATGCACCCGGCCCCAGCGGTCGACCACGGATTGGGTCGGATCGACACCGGCACGGCAGCCGCCATGCAGATGTCCGCTGCCGAACTGATAATTGGAATCCTGATAATCGACTTGTTTCACACCGGCCTCCGTCAGCAAGTTCGACGCACGTCGGCACAAATAGCCTAATCGGCGTTTGTCCAGCGGATGGGTCCAGTAATCGAGAATGATCTTCGGCAAACCCAGCCGATCCAGGCTGGTGGCAAGTCGGACCGCATTGTTGCGCATGGGTTGGTCGGCCGCCAGGAAATGCAGCCGTAGTGTTATCTTTCCGTCGCGGTCCGTGCGCTCAACCCGACTCGCTTCGTAGATCATTCCGCCGAGTCCCGAAGGAGCATCCTCGTCCAGGTAGTGATCGGAGATCGCAACGGTGGAGAATGGGCCACCGGCGGGGCGCGCGGGCATTGCATCTATTGCGGTGCTACCGGACACGTAGCCGCTGATTTTAAACGAGATGCCACTGCCGACCATGCCGGAGGCGTTGCCGATGCCGTTGGGCGCCGCCCGCTGAGCCGACCTTAGCAGTAGGGCGGCAGACTGCACTGCGTTGCCGGCGAGTACCACGCAGCGTGCGCGGATCCGAGCGCGTTGTCGCCTGAGAGTATCCAGCCATTCCACGGAATCCGCGCGGCTGACGTTAGCCAGGTCGATGCGCACAGCCTTGCTGCCGAGTGCAACTGTCAGCGCGCCGGGCGGCAGGGCGACATCTGTGAACGGCGAGCGTGCGTCGGCCCGCGCGCCGGTAGGACACAGATGCTCGTTGCAAGTTCCGTTGCAATGGCAGGCTGGCCGGCCGCGATAGGGTACGGAGTTGATAGCCAATGGGGTGGGAAAAGGTAGCTGGCCTAGGCGTCCGCCGGCATCGGCGATCAGCCGCCCCTTCGCGCTGTAATCATGCGGGGGCAGAACGGGAGGATCGCTCGGTGGTTCGAACGGGTCTGCCCCGGCTAGGCGGGCCACTCCTATGCGCCGTTCTAGCTCCTCGTAAAACGGGCGTAGTTCGGCGTAGTTGATCGGCCAGGTAGGGTCAAGCGCGTCTCCGGCCACGTGCGCTCGCGCGTCAAAATCGATGGTCCGATAGCGGAAGGCTATTCCGGCGTACAAAGTCATTCCGCCGCCGAGCGCGCACACGGTCCAGGGACGTCCAAACGGCGTCAACGTACCTGCCGCAGACTTCACCAGCGCGGTATCCATACCATCTTGGACGCTCGCCAGCGAGGCGTCGGGAGGAAGCGCCCGACCTTCCTCGAGGAGGAGCACTCGCAAACCGTGCTGCGCGATCTCGTATGCAACGGTCGAGCCGCTGGCACCACTCCCGATCACGCATACATCAACGATATCGGCCCTCATAATCCCACCTTTGGCAACAAATATCGACGATGCGCAATCAAAGCCCCATTCATCAGTGACTGGCTGCCTGAGACAGCTGGCATAGCCAACGATGAACGCGCGGCATTTGCACGATTACCCAAGACTATCCGGTGTGGTTTCGTTCAGCTGATCAACTGCTGCGTATCATTGCGAACTACCGCAAGATCGTACAATGTGACGCTACGTACGATTCAAGGCTATCCAAGTCGCAACCGCATGAATATGACTAATGGCTCTTCAGAAGCCGCGACACCATCGAATAGAACTATGGGATCAGGCAGTTGTCCAATCCAGCTAACCTTCCGGATGTGGGTGAGAAAACGTGTTTGCACGATGAGCGGGTGCTCGCGAGCTTTTTTGATTAAGCGTCGTCAAAAGGCCGTGCGGCTCGCGTTTTGCAGACCGCCGGGACTATTGATCTCCCGAATTCTTCGCAACTCATCAGGCGCCGGCTAGCAGGAACACCAAAGCCGCACATCATGCGGCAAAAAAAGCCCGGCCTCATTTTGAGAGCCGGGCCGAAGTTAGTCTGGGCGAACGAGACTCGTCGCGCCAGCTCCCGTCGACAGAGGGAGGGCTGCCGACGGTTATTTGCGGCAAAGCATTCACCGCAAATTCCAAACACGAAAGGATCGATGTCGAAAAGTCTGGCGTAGATTTCCTTTTTACCAAGGCGATATTCGCCGAACACTGACAGCCCGCGATCATCTGTCATCGTCGCTCATTCAATCGGCATGATTTCGAAGATCCTCCTAAAGTAGCGTCGACCGTGTCATTGTCTCGCCTCTGCCGGAGCGGCCCCGCCAGATTGCCAGGTACCCTTCGCGTCCTGCTTTGAAATGCTACAACGTGACGCTAGGTACGAATCAAGTCGCTTGAGCTGCGGCGTGCACCATGAAAATCCACGCTCTCCCGATCTTTTACAGGCAGCTAAGTAATCCGCGATCCGCAAGGGTGCGGGGTCGTATCTGCTTAGGTGAATGGGCTTGTACACGTGAACATTTGAGCGATTTCGCCGCACGATTTGTCGTACCCTCCGCAGAGATCACTACAGCGACGAAGTTCTGTGACGGCGACGCCGCGCAGGCAATGAGCTTTTGGTGCGGCAAGCAATACCCGTTCTATCGCCGGGGTGCGCGACCTATTGACACCTATCTCACCAGCTGCGTGGCCGTGACCATTCTGCGCGGTTCCCTTTGATGACGGCGCAATCCCGTCAGCGCACAGCCGCAGTCGCCAAAGCGAAAGATGTCAATGTTCAGGAGCGCTTTGCTGACGTCGGCTCGGCTGACATCTTCCGTATCGCAAACAAACTCAATTCCCACTATGGGGTTGGCGCAATCGCGCGGCGTAGTCGGTGCGCCATTCTTCTCAATTGTGAGTGCGAGTGAATGGTCCCCGCTCAACCCAGGAGGGCGCGGACATCTTGCGAGATAAAACTGCGTGCGTGATGCGGACCGCCGCCGCACTGAGGAGCCTTCGAAAACTATGGAATATGACTGCGAAAGGTTCCGACGGAGCGGCGATCGAAGCGGCCCAAGATAGAGCGTGGTTTCTAGGTTGGTGGGCCGCGGATCAGCCGCGCAATTGAAGATCTCCTCGCGCAAGCCCGGACTCGAAGAGGAACAAAGCTTTATTGCGTGCCGTCATGCCAGGCGAGATTTTGTACGATACGCTCAGATCTGTAGCCGCGATGGCACACTAGGCCGAGGTAGCGAGATCTTTGGATCGCTGCGTACAGTGTTTACTCGCGTAAAAATACGGGCTTTCTAGTAGAGTTCGGGCGTGGGATGTGCTTGAGCCGTCGTTCGTGACTACCTGCTCGGATTGAGGTCCAACATGAGTCATGCGGCTGGGGACCGCCATGAAGCATTGAAAGTGACGGAAGAAGAATGTGAGTTGGCGCGGTGCAGGCAGGAAATAGCCCGTCTCAAAGATCTAGTTGTGCAGCTTTCTCAACTGGTCTTGCGGCACGTCGCGGAAAATACCGAGGACCGAAAGCCACAGTGCAGGTGAGCCGCTTGGGCGTATGAGATAAATGACAGGGGATCGCAGTTAGACTTTCCGTTGTCATCGGCAGCGCGGCGTCCCCCGGGGGGAGGGGGGAGCGGCCCCGCCCTTGATTTCCATGGGGCGGGGCCGCAATTGCCAGTCGAACATCTTCGTGGAACGATGGGTGCCTGAGCTAACGCGCGTCGCGCGGTCCGATAGTCGAAACTCTCCATAAGCCGAAACCGATGACTGCAGTCCGGCGAAGGGATCCCTCATCGTGCCCGCCGCTAAAACGTCTGCGTTGGGCCAAGTTATCGGTTCCCATTGAGTCCAGGCCCGTGAGCGTTGAACCCGTGGCAGGCTAGTCGACCGGGAATAGGATCGAAACTGCGCATGTGCGTGCCCGCTTTAAACCGATGGCGGTCTATGGACACCAAGCTGCTCGATGACGCGCTTTGATATCTCTGCTGGATCGCCAACCCCGCTTGCGCCAAGCTCGATGGCCCTCTTGGCAATGATTTCGGCGATAGGGTCGTCTCGATCAACCAAGCAGAGCGAGCGCAGGCCCGTGCATTAGGCTGAGCTCAGACATTCAATTTCTTCCGGCCGTAGCTTGCTGCCTTGGAGCAGTCGACTCGATCGACATTAATCACCGTCCTGCCTCCTAAGGACGCTAACTTTGATGTCTCGCACTAAGATGCGTCAGAACGCGGTCGGGTTAGTCTCGCTATAGCCGCCTTTGTCGTCCCACCTATAAACGACATAGTCGAGCTGCTTGATATCACCCTTGGCGTCGTATTCCAGTGTGCCGATCACAGTGTCCCAAGAGCCCGCTTTGATCGTGTCCATCACCTTCTTTGGGTCGATGGTGCCGACTTTGGTTGCGGCCTGCATCCAGACCTGCACCGCAGCGTAAGTATAGAGCGTGTAGCCTTCGGGGTCGATATTCTTGGCCTTGAATTTATTGACGATCGCAGCTGCTGTCGACTTCTTGCGTGGGTCTGGTCCGAAGGTGAAGAGCGTACCTGCTCCAGCTGCGCCGGTGATAGAGGCAAATTCCTTGTCAGCCAACGCGTCACCCGACATGAGTACGGTCTTCAGGCCCTGATCGCGCATCTGGCGCAGGATAAGGCCCGCTTCCTGGTGGTAGCCGCCGACATAGACGAGGTCGATACTGTCATGCTTCAGTCGCGAGACAATCGCATTGAAATCCTTGTCGCCCTTGTTATAGGACTCGTACATCTTCTCAGCGATGCCCGCCTTGTTGAGTGCCTTCTTCGTCTCGTCGGCGAGTCCCTTACCATAAGTGGTCTTGTCATTCAGAATCGCGATGTTCTTGCCGCTGAAGTGCTTCGTGATGTACCGGGCGGCAACCTGCCCCTGCTGGTCGTCGCGGCCGCAGACGCGCGCCACGTTCCATAGCTTGCGCTCGGTGAATAGCGGGTTGGTCGAAGCCGGCGTGATCTGCAGCACACCGCCATCCGCATAGGCTTCCGAGGCCGGGATCGATGACGAGGAGCAAAAGTGCCCAGCAACGAACGGGATCTTAGCGGCAGCGACCTTTTCCGCTACCGATCGCGCCTGCTTGGGATCGCAGGCATCGTCCTCGATGTCGAGGGTGAGCTTCTTGCCGAGCACGCCGCCTGAAGCATTGATTTGCTCTACCGCCATCTCGGCGCCGTTCTTCATTTGCCGCCCGAAGGCAGACTCGCCCCCGGTTATTGGTCCGGCGACGGCGATGGTGATGTCCTCAGCCAACGCCGCGGTGAACATTGCAATCGATGCTCCAAGTGCAAAGCCGATCAGCTTGAGTGATTTCATGGGGTGGTCCTCACAGGGTGAACGCAACGGCGAGTAAGCTCGAGCAGAGCAAGGCGATCCCCAGCGGCGCTTGGTGCCAGGAAGCAACCAGAGATAAAGTCATGATCGCGCATCAAACAGTTCGATTGCACCGCCACGAGGGAGCAGGACCCATCTTGACTTGATGAAACCAGGTTCGGGAGCTATCGGCAGACAGTCCATCGCTCAGAAACAGTACATGACGATGTCGTTCCAGCAGGACAACGAGCCGGCTCGCATGCGAATAGGCAACGATAACGCAAACTTCTCCGTCCCGTCTCATCTTCGCCGCGCGTCCGATCCCATACCGCCCACTATCTCAATGACGGCGTTGTCTTGCTGAACACTAACTGAACCGAGCGTTTATGAAAGGAATAGATCAATCCGGAACGTACAGAGCTTGTCGCGTCTGAAGCGCCGCCTCTTAGACCAAGCGGTCGGTCGAGCCGAAAGCAGAGACGATCGTTCAGGTCGTGCGCGAACATTGTCCCTTGGGGGCGTACAAACACTTCATGCTCCGACGGCGTGATCGCCTCGATAGCGCGCGCAAGGCAACCAGCACGGTCTCAAATGAAAGCAAAGACGAGCAGGCTCGAGCAGAGTAGCGCGAAGCTGGTTGCGGTCAGCGCGAGGAGGCTACCGGAGACAAGGTCATGATTGCCCATGAATCACCCTCGAATGCCATCTAAGAAGAGATCGGAGCGGCAGCTCGTCACTTTGAGCTTCGCAAGCAAATTATGCGACTTTTGGTTGCGCCATTTCTGCGTTGTCCGGGTGACGCTGCATTTTTGCGGCGTCATTCAGCCTTACTTTGTTGAAGTTCGGCACAAGAAAAGCGGAGAAATGCGCCTTGGGCAAAGCTGACGCTCCTAACCCAAGAAAGTGTCTGTCTGCCGGACCAGCTCGATGACGCGGCCAAAGTGCTTGAGATGTACGGCCGGCCGACTACGAAGCCACCGAAGTTGCAGTAAGCGTGAGTTTTGAAAAAGAGTGTACAAAAGCCCGAACCTTTCGTCGCTTTCGCCGGAAATCTCCCCACGATTGTCGCTTTCTCGGTCCGACGCTCTCGCCGATTTTCGCGAGAGCAATGTACAGAGCGTCGATGTTGGGTACCGTTTTTTCGTGTGATGCGTGTCGATTGCTGTCGTCCGGCCCAACCAACCCGCAAGCTGGCTCACTTGATGGGGCGAAGTGGCCGGCTACGGAGTGCCTTTGGCGGGTTTGCGATCTCCGCTCCCATTTCGCCGGCCGCGCACTCGGTCGTGTCGTCGTTCGAGCGTACCGAGCCGAACGGCCTTTCCAGCATGCGACGGACCCGTACCGGCGCAGGGCCGACGTGGAACTGAATGGCCCGCTGCTCTAATGTGCGTTCCGACCGCGTCGAGCGGTTCCGCGAGCGCAAGTAGTCGAGCCAGGTCGGGAAGTGATAGCGCTCGGTCCACAATTCCGGATCGGCAATATCCCGCGCGATCGACCAGCCGTAGGCGCCGTTGCGCTGGCGCGACAATTGCACGTCTTGCATCACATTATGAAAAGCTCTCGCATTCTCCTGTGCGACTCGGTATTCGATCTCGACGACGAGCGGGCCGCTGCGTCCGGTCAAGGCGAGTCGTACCTCGGGATCGGCGAGCGGCTCAGGCTCCTCACCCCGCGCGCCGATACGGGGCATAGGCAGCCAATGGCCGATGAGTGGTGAGGCGAGCATCAGGGCGGCCGACACCAGCAGCGCGGTTTCGACCCCGGCCGCGTCGGTCAGACGGCCCCAACCCCAGCTGCCGACGGCAATCCCGCCTGAGCTCGCCGCCTGATAAGCTGCAAGCGAGCGTCCGGCCACCCAGCGCGGCGCCGACAACTGCACTCCAATGTTGAATACCGCCCACACCATCATCCACACGGCTCCCGCCAGGACGAGTGCTGCTGCGGTCAACACCGGTTCGCGGCTGAGCCCAACCGCAGCCATCGCCGCGCCCATGGACAACGCACAGGCGCGGATCGCCGCCTCGCCGCTCAACCGCCGGCGTAGTTCGGTGATATTCAATGCGCCGACCACCGCACCCAGACCAAAAGCGCCAAGCATGATGCCGTAGGTCTGGGCGTCGCCATGCAAGAGATCGCGTGCTACCAACGGCATTAGAGCGGTGATTGCACCGCCAACGATGCCGGTCACCAGACTGCGGGCCAGCACAATCTTGATCGACGGTGAATTGCTTATATAGCGTATGCCAGACACCATCGCCCGGCTCAATCTTTCAGGCGGTAGGCGCGCGGGCGCGCTGATACGTTTCCAGAGCAACAACGCGATAATCAGCGGCAGATAGAGCAACGTATTGAGCGCGAATGCCGCCACTGCACCCGCAGTTGCCACCACGACCCCGCCGATTGCCGGACCTACGCTCCGCGCAATGTTGTAGCTGATGCCGTTCAGCGCGATGGCCGCAGGCAGCTGTGCTTCCAGCGGAACTTGTTCACTGACCGACGATTGCCAGGCCGGCCCCATCAGCGCCATACCACTGCCGACAACGAGGCATAGCATCAGCAAGAGGTTTGGCGTGGCCAAGCCAAGCCAGGCGACTAACGTCAACCCGGTCGCCCCGGCAAGCGCCAATCCAAGGGAGGCCAGCGCCACGATACGGCGGTCATACATATCCGCGATCGCCCCGGCTGGCATCGATATCAGCATCACTGGCAGTAAGAGTGCAGTCTGCACCAACGCGACCTTGTCAGCCGACGACGTCATTTGCGTCATGGCCCAGGCGGCACCAACGCCTTGAATCAGGATACCGATATTAGACAAGAGGCTCGCAAGCCAGATGCGCCTGAAGGTCGCGTGCCGCAGCGGGGCCGTGATGCCGTCGGCACTATGCGTCTGGGCTTTGGATGAATCGGTCATATCAACTCATGATGATCTACCATGATTTGATCTTGGTAGGGATCACAAGGATGTTCCTGTCGCGATATCGCTTTCAGATCCTGACGTGGCTGTGAGATGCTTCGATCGCGCTTGATTGAAAGTGATCGACTGCTTCCGTCGCCTTGCGCCTCATAGCAAAGGCAGCGCAAAGCCGGAATGGTCTCCATCACCGGCGTGATATCTGCAATCTCCAATCGCAGTAGAATCGCCGTTCCAATCGTGCCGCAGTGGACGCTAACGATCGGATGGTCTAAAGGCTGCCCCATACCTATTCGCCCCAGCGCACTGCTTGCATGGTGTTAGATTGGGTGGGCTCGCCGGCAGCTGCAAACTTTGTACGAATCGGACAAAAGCGCGAGATCTCTAAGCGCGAAACGATTTGCGTCGCGAGAAGCTGAACGGTCGAAACTCGATCTCGCCGACCTTCTCAATGTCTCCACACCGCTGCGCAGTGATTGACCGAGATTATTATCGCTTGCCAGCTGGTTTCGCGTCAGTGTGGAGCATTGGAGGCCATCGGTAGGAGTATCAGGTTCTGGATCGAGCCTCTGTGCGCGTATTTCGCGCAGTACGTGGGACAAGATTTCCAACCGCAGCGCCGCTGTGGCCCTGGTTTGGGAGCGGTTACGCGCTGCAAAGCGGACGTGTGTATTGTTTGTGTAGCCAGCTCAAGCACATTCGGTTCAATGTCTACTTGAACGCGCGGGCATTCTGATTCTCCTCTTCAGCCTGTTTGTGTGAAGAGTGTCAGGATAGGCCGCCGACTTCGCTAAACTTTCGCGTGGCGCGACATCGCCCGACGCCCTGGCGAAAGCGATTGTTGATCTATGCAAGGGCAGAGGATAGGCACCGAAAGCCCGCCGGAGCGGGGCCATTTGTCCTGCAATGCATAAAGCGCGCATTCGTTATTGGTGCGTAAATTATGTGCATGATGGATCATCGTGCACCTGCGCGATGCAGGGCATTCGGGCAGCAACATACGTTCGTGCCGCATCCCGCGATCCGACGATTGTCGTCTTCTGCAGAGCTTCTCTTACTTGCCGGCCGTCGCTTTGAGCCGACTAATGATCCTTCTGGGACCTGGCCGGCGCGCAGTATCACGGCCTCGATTTCATCGGGCCGCCGACGAGCACGTATGCCATTCAACCGTCGGTTCGCTGGAAGAATATTGTCACCGCCCTCACAGGAGGCGCGAACGATGATCGCGTCGGCGCCGCACAAAACCTCCGGCCGCAGCGCGCGACCGGAGGTTTTGCCGATGAGGGGGCGCGTTATTGCCGCTTGCCGGCGCAACGCTGTTTGCGGAGCCGCCGGCTGTCCCTTTGTGCGCGGGGCCCCTCCCAACCTCCCCGCTACCTCCAAGGCGCTTGGCTCGAGATCGACTACAAGCGCCTGCTCGAGGAGTATCGGAGGCAGGGCCCGTTGCTGCGGGCCTTCCATTACACGGCGATTGCTGAGGATCAGGAGTATTCGTCGATCCGGCCGCTCATCGACTGGCTGGACTATAACGGCTACACCGTCATCACCAAGGCAACCAAGGAGTTCCTCGACGCCAGCGGTCGGCGTAAGGTGAAGGGTAACACGAACATCGCGCTGGCGGTCGATGCCACGGAACTCGCCGAGCATATCGACCGGATGGTCTTATTCTCTGCTGACGGCGACTTCAGTTCGTTGGTTGAAGCGGTGCAGCGCCGCGGCGTCAGTCATCTCCACCATTGCGATCCAGCCGCCGATGATCGCAGACGAGCTTCGCCGGCAGGCGGACGACTTTATTGAACTAGCGCAGCTGAGGCCGAAGCTGGGGCGCTCAACCGAACGGCTCGGGCACGACAGGTGCCGGCAAGCGAGAGGCAGCCAGCGCGGAATAGCGCATGCGGTGATGAGTCCAGGCTGACGGCAAGCGGCCGTGATGCCGAGCGGCGCGTCGGCTCCATCCGACGGCGCGACCATCTCACGATGACTTTCTCCTGACGGCGCTCCTCACGCCTCTTCATGTTGTTTGTGGATGCCGATGCCATCCTCTCGCAACGCCGGCATCGGCGGCGCTTGTTGCGGCCTAACGCGCTGTTCTCGGCAGCACGCCTTCCCGCATCCTCAGATGGGACTGAAGATGGCGTCGGCCGCGTCCTGCACCGGCTGCCCCGCTGCGCTGGACCAGTGGTCGGATTGCCGTAGTTCACTCCCAAGCCTCATCAAGCTGCACTGCAGCCAGAGTCTTTCCTGCTTCTCGTGCCTGCTACGCCGAAACAGTGTTTCGGCATATGCGCGCATGCGGAATCGGTAAAGCAGTCGGTAGAAATGACAGGCCATGTGCTGCTCCTGGTCCATTTCGCCAACGAGGCGCTTTTGATCGCATCATTTATGTTCACTGAGCGCGGTGTTTGAATGCAATTTGGTCTCAGGTGACGCTTGAAAGCGGCCTTGCAGCGTCGATTTTGGTGGATTTCATCCCACGGATAGCGGTTCACGACACAAAGCCGCAGTCAGCAAATTCGATCTCCGCCATGGAGATCCATACTTGAGCTAGAGTTAGAAGCGATGGACAAGCAGGCATGTGACGAAGATCAAGTCGATCTCGTGCCGCACTTGGTGTCATTTATACGATCAAGTCGCCGTCTCAGTTGCCCCGAGAACTCGTGCAAGCCACGATAAAAGCATCCAGCAGGCTTTGAAGACTTTCGACCGCTACCAACAACCTATCCGATTCTTCGCGTTCTGTTGCGCCGAGTGCATAGGATTCGCGTAGGCGCCTGGCGTGGTTCACGTTTTCGCGGCCGTTCGCGGCTCGCTTTCCGGCAAACTCTAGCTGCGCGGGGTCATGACGGAGCTTGTCCAACTCGCCGAGCAACAACTTCGTGACCGTCTGTCGCTCATGGTGGGTGAGGATCAGTGCTGTAGAGCACGCTGAGATAGCGATCGATGTTGGCACGCGCGACGTACCTGTACATGTCGCCGGTCTCCTATGTCCGGGACGGACCTCACGTGAGGGATTATTGTACCGCCTAGTGGCATGGAGCACTATCAATTGTTACTACTTGAGCCCGCCATTGCGGAACGGCTCGACTATTCGCGTCCGATAACCATGACGCGGACGGTTCAGGACGTACTCTTGTGGTCCACTTTGAGCACGTCGACGGTGATAGCAATGTGCATTCGTCCGTTTCGTACAAGGCTCGCACCCGTTTTCCGGACGACGCACATCCGGCCAAGTTCGGGTGTGGTTTGGTCCACGATGAATTTGGCTATTCGCATATCACTTTGTGCGCGGCTGCCGCGACGCGCGCCGAGGAGATCAGTGATTTGGCGCGCCGAAGTTGGGTATCGTCTCGCGAGCCCCGGGGTCCGCAGCGTGCGCTTATGATACGATTCGATCACACTCGCCGAGCGAACGTACGCTCGTCCGCTCTGTACGAAGTTTGCGCACGCATGAGGACGCGCGATCTGCCAACATAGCGACGCGAGGGCGGGATGGTTCGCATCGTACCTGGTTCACTCTCTCGGCGGAACGTTTGGAAGGGGGCTTTTAGGTGCGGGCAATTGGGGCGCAGATGTCTCCGCGTGAGGTATCAAGGTGAGTAGCGTCGGCGTCACCGGCATGGGCGAGCGTGTCGAGGATTGCGTCGGCATGCTCGTCCTGCTTGCTCATTCACGTTATGGGACGAGTCAAGGGCGTGCGATTGATGGCGCCGCTGAGCGATCCTGGTGCCTTGATCGCGACGGTTAGAAGCGAGAGGCAGCCGAGCATGAGGCTTGTTCGCCGAACGGGGGTCCTATTACCGATGGACTGGAAGGCGCCCTGCCTCTTCGGCCGGTGCGCTTAGATTGGCTTGCAGATCCGTCGCTCCCCGGTGAGACAATCCGAGATCTGTGCCACGAAGGCTCGATTGATCGCGCCCTGCTGCAGGCGTTAGGATAATTGGTCAATGAATACGCCGCTTAATGGTTATGTCGCAGCCCTAGAAGCCTTGAAAGAAGATGATCGGCTGCGCGGCCTCAAGCCCCGCACAGGGACCGATTTTGCTTCAAACGATTATCTGGCGCTGGCAAGCGCGCCTCGTATGAAGAAAGCCCTGTGCACCGCGCTCGATGCCGGCACGCCGATCGGAGCTGGCGGGTCACGGCTCCTGCGCGGTAATTGTGAGGAGCACGAAGCTCTTGAAGCGGAGGCGGCGCGGTTCTTCCGAACGCAGACGGCGCTGTTCTTCGGCGGCGGTTACATCGCAAATTTTGCTGTTCTAACGACGTTGCCGCAGCAGGGCGATTTGCTTGTTCTCGATTCGCTCGTACATGCCAGCATTCATGAAGGCGCACGAGCGGGCCGAGCCGAGTTCCGGATAAGCACACATAATGACCTCCAGTCGATCGAAGACAGGATTGGCGACTGGCGAGCCAGGGGCGGCAAGGGGCGCGTCTGGATCGTGGTGGAGAGCCTCTATAGTATGGACGGAGACTTCGCGCCGCTTAAAGATCTGGTCGCAATCGCCGAGCGCTACGAGGCGTTCCTGGTTGTGGACGAGGCTCATGCCACAGGTGTTTACGGCGAGCAGGGACGGGGGCTCACCGCGCCCTATGAGGGGCGCGAAAATCTTTTGGTAATCCACACCTGCGGCAAGGCGCTGGGCGCGGCGGGCGCGCTTGTCACGGCTTCCGGCGTATTGCGCGACTTCATGATCAATCGGTGCCGTCCATTCATTTTCGCCACCGCGCCATCCCCCCTAATGGCCGTCGCGGTACGAGAGGCGATCTTAATCCTGCAGGAGGAGCCTGAGCGGCAACGACGTCTAATCGATCTGGTCAACTTTACACATCGGCAGCTCGTTGTGTGCGGTCGCGCGAGTTCTTCGAACTCACAGATTATTCCTTATGTTGTGGGCGACAACGCTCGCACGATGCGGCTCGCCTCTGCACTCCAGGCGCGTGGCTTTGATATCCGTGGGATACGGCCGCCAACGGTGCCTGTGGGAACGGCACGGTTGCGGATTTCGCTGACACTTAACGTCGGGCAGGATGATGTATCCGACATGATCGATGCGTTGGTCGAAGAGACCTGGGGCGTGCAATGCGGCCGCGCAAGATGATTACGGGATCGGCAAAACGGTCTTCAAAAGTCCGCGCCGACGCACGCAGATGCTCCTTTTTGAACGGAGCTCTTCGGAAATCAAATTGACAAGGCTCAGCTACGCGGCGCTACCAGCGCTCTTTGGATGGCATTCTCAAGACGTTCATCGATTCTTGAGTGCCAGGCTCGAGGCGTGTCATCGAAGGTGCAGAGGACTGTTCTGCGTTCCAGTCGGTAATCGCAATTGTCGCGTGCGAAAAGTTCCGGTTTATTGCGGATGCAAGGTATGGTCTTAAAGCGGATCCAGCGATGCTTCGTTTCCAAGACTGGCACTCGCTTCGTTGGTTGATGCAGGAGAGACAGTCCGATGCCGTCGCGAGCAACAGTGTTCCTTACATCAGCCGGATGGGCAGCCGTCGCGGTCGTAATTCTGCTATATGTGATTTTCAGCCCCAGCTGAGCCGGGGACCCTGAACGGGCCGATCTGTTTCGATGCCATGACGGATGATCCGGCGAGGCTATTTTGAGGGTTGTCCCCTCGCCGAGAGTAGCGCTTAGATCCCAACATCCGTTGCCGCGCATCTGCGGCTTCAGTCAACTGTTGGCTATGGCGTTAACCGAAGGCATGGAACTGTCGGTCACGACAGGAAATTATGTTGGTGCTGGCTGCGCGTTGCCAACATAAGTAGGTAGAGTACGAGGAGGATAAAGAGCTCGCGCATACAAAAAGATATTCCGAAATTGTATGTCAATTGTGGAGCGGATCACATCCGGTGCATTTATCGATGGACGAGCGAATTTCGCGGACTCAACCGAAGCAGCGTTAGGCATTCAAACGGCTGCGAAGGTGCCAGGGTCAGTTCAGCAGATCGACCTTGCCGGTGTCGAGCCGGTACAGACCACCGATTACCTTTAGTCTGTTCTGCTCAACTGCCGCGTTCAGAACCGGGCCTGCCGATTTAAGTTTATCGACGTTATCGACTACGTTCTGCCGGATGGCATTGGCGAACGCATCACCGGTTTGCTGGTGGGATTCCCGTACCGCAGGCGCAAGCGCAGCGACGAGCGATGGAATATGTCCCGGCGCCGGCTTTTCGTCGTTGAGCGACTTGATCGTGGCGTCTATCGCGCCGCAACGATCGTGCCCGAGTACCAAGATCAATGGCGTGTTCAGCACAGCGACCGCGTATTCCATACTGGCGAGGGTGTCATCGTTGGCAAAATTGCCGGCGAGGCGGCAGACAAACAGGTCACCAAGCCCGCTGTCGAAGGCAAGTTCAGGCGCTATGCGAGAATCGGCGCAGCTCAGAACCGCCGCATATGGATTTTGTCCATCGACTAAAGCCTGACGCTCGCGCTTGAAATCGCCGCCTAGTGATGTGCCCTGGACAAACCGGTCATTACCTTCGACTAGCCGCCTCAGCGCAGCATCCGGCGTGAGCATATTATCCGGCTTGGGTGGCCTTTTTGCTTCCTTCGCGTCAACTATGTTGTCGCCAAGCCGCATGCCAACCGCCGAAAACGCCAACAGCGACAGCAAAAGTGACCGGCGCGAAGGCTTTATCGTGAGCGCGCAAGATATATTCGGGGAATGGTCGGCATGCATGTGTGTCGCCTTATCGCGCGGCTTTACGCCATCCCGTGGCTTCAGCCTCCGCTTCGCTGCAGAGCCAGCGTTCACCCTGCTTCTTCGTCATGTCGATTTGTCCGTAACCGAATTGCCCGGGCAAGTGATAGATGCGCTCGCCGTTGCCGCCCACAGTGCCTTTTATCAGACACTCGGGTGAGGGCGGGTCCGATGCCAAAGCGGGTCCGAGCAGGAGCTCCTGGGCATCGGTCGGTACCGAGCTCGCGCCAATGATGATCGTTCCATTGTTGCGGTGACGCCAGTCCCAAGGCGTGATGAACGCCCCCGACCATAGGCCGGCATAGGCATGGCTCGCCACAACCTCATAGACGGCGTAGATATGGATATTTCGACCCCATGATAGTGCCCAACCCGAGCGTACCATCCACGCGTTCACGTCCTCGCCTGCGATGAAGCAGCTCCCGAGTGACCTGCCGTACTCATCTCGCCCGGTGGTATGACAATCCCACGTTCGTCCGTTCGAATGCTTGATAAGCTCATCGCGAGCAGCGATGCCGCAAGCCCATTTCTGACCGTGGGCGTCGAGGCAAATCTGATCCGTCTCTGGCGCGTCGATGCCCGAGAGCCGAATTTTAGTTTGCTCGATCTCAATCGTATTGCCGTCGACGATGCGCGGAGGGCCGCTGAGTTTCGCTGCGCAAGCCGGAGATGTGATGACAGCGAGCAATGCAGCCATCATTGCGCGGTGTTTCATCCCGACGGCCTTTCTCTCTTGGTCCATCCGTTCAACACCACGTGCAATCCGGCGTCGCTACATTCGCCTGCTTGATCGCACCATGTCTGCTATTTGGCCTGTGTTGCATCGTTCGGCGTTGGTTGGTGAAATCTTGGTTGTGATTTCCAACCTACGCCCTGACGTGACGTGAGGTTCAAGCGATTTCTTCCAGGATAAGTGTTGCGGTATGCCGGCCTCGACCGTCTCTCTCAGTAGGCGCGCACCGCAAAGGGCTTGACCCCAGCAGGAAAGTCATCGGCGGAGCGTTGAACTCGCCCGGCGTCGGTGTAGTCGAAAAGCCAACCGAGTTGCTCCCGGAAAGCGAATGCCATCAAAGCAAATGAACCTGGCTTACAGCGCGTTCGCGGTCACTCTCTTTGCGGCCCACGATCTATCGACTTGGATCCGCGCTGGCATCTGTTCACGCAACATGCGCTTCAAGATGAAGATCGCGCTTGGCGATGGTGCTCATCTCCACACCGCGGATGGTCGCCATATCATCGATGCAATCTTACAGAAGTTGCCAATAGCTTATCGCTTGCGGACCAGCTCGAGATCGGTTCGCGGAAAGTTGTCACCCTTGTGCAGCAGTGGCGCGCGATAGGTCTTGGCGCAGGCATAGGCGAAACAATCGCCAAGATGTCGCCCCTTTCCGAACCGACCGAACGCCATAGCGGCGGTCAATATCATGCCGTCGGCAATCGCGCACACGCGGATGGATGCGGCGTCGAGAAATTCCCGCACTGCGGCCTCCGCTTCCGGCGCACCCCATGCGTTGACGCGCGTGAGAGCACAGACCGTTTCATATACTGCGATGGCTGAGGCGAACGGCGCCTTGGCGTCGGCAATTGCCATGACGAGCTCAGCCGCGTCCGGTTCGCGCAGCAAGATCGCGACCAGGGCTGAGGCATCGATCATCATCAGACATCACCGGACAGATCGTCGAAAAACGCCTTGTCGGCGGTCAGACCGGTTTTGGGAGCGCTGGCGATGCGATCGAGCAGCGGTTGCAGCCGGTCCCAGAGCGGCGTCTTTAGGCGCTCACGCTGAATTTCATGTTCGCGAGCGTCGCGAATGCAATCGAGGATCGGCTTGCCTTTGAGTGCGGCGAGTTCGCGAATGATTCGGTCGGTCTCGCGGTCCTTAACGTTGTAGGCCATGGGTAGCTCTGTTCGGGTATATTGGTATCCATGCCTTAGGTACCTGAGCAGGCGTATTTCCAGGCTGGGCTCAAGTATTTGATATTACGACGTTATCTCATAAAGTGATGGCGGCAGGGACGCCAAGTAGCAGGTCCTCGAGCTCAGCCGGGTCTTCGAAAGTCCCGCCATTGGAACGAGGCGGATACGTAGACTGCGGTGAAGCTCTCGACAGTACGTTCTCAGGACGTTATATTCGAACATAAACAGAACGACCGCCCACCGCCAATTGTACCCTCCGGTCCCTCGCGTCATAATTCAATAGGAATTTCAATATATTAGCTTGTTCCGATCTGGCTCGGGCATGTTCGATTGATGGAGCTTCTGATTGGCATTGTTTCGCCATTTGCACGACGACGCGTTCCTGGCCTTTTCGCGGGACCACAAACATCTCTACGCGGCATGTCTGCTGGATCTTCATGAGCGCTTCTTCTCGGGCGCGCCCGCTTTCCCTGCGCCGCAGCAGGTCGTTCACGCGATCTACGACGTCATGCGGGCCAACCCCGCCTTGTGGGACGACGGCGACGATTTCGGCGCGCTGCCTGAAATGATCTCAGCGCGGCGCCGCCGCATCCGCAAGGTCGACGTCGCACTCACATCCGAGAAGGGAGACAAGGCGCTCGGCCTGGCGCGCCAACTTTACACGCGGCTCGTCGCATGGGGATGGCTCGAGGAGGAGGAGTACGGACTTCGGGTGACCGTGGACATGGCCATGGGACCCCTGCTGGTGATCCAGCGTCTGGCGAGCCTCAATAAGGACCTCTCCCAGCGGTTCGGCGGCTTGATCGTGCAAATCCGCCTTAATCTGGAAGCCATTGAAAAGCTCACACCCGAGATTACCGACCGCAAGCAACGCGAGGCCGCACTCGCCGTCCGCGAGGCGCGCAATCAGGCCGATCAATTCACCAAGAGCCTGCGGGCCATTTTGGCCGACCTCAAGCGTATCCGACGGACGGTCATGGAATCGAAGACCGTGGGCACCCGCCTGGAAGCCTTTTTTGAGGAGTTCGTCGACCAGCTGCTGCTGAAGGATTTCGAGTCCATCCTCACCGTCAACCATCCGTACCGCTTTCGCGACGCGATCGTGGATCTTGCTCGCAGAATTTCCTACACGTCCGAGACGATGCAGGTGCTGGCCGAGGAATACGTCGCAGCAAGCATGGCGTCCGATCTCGAAGAGGGCCGGATGGCTGCGGCTGACGATTTGTTGGCCATCGAAAGCATCTTCGAGCAGATCGGCGAGATGTTCGATCGGATCGAGACCTTCCGCAGACAGCTCGAGGCACGTGTTCGAAATACTATCAAGTACGCGGAGCGTGGAACACAGGGACTCGTCGGGCGCGCCGGCGACCTGGTGCGGCGGCTCGACGCTCTGCTCCGCAAGGGCAGGCACGCCGAGGCAACCGTCGAATGGAACGTTGAGCCACTGCGGTCGCCCTGGTCTGAACACCATCAGGCGCCGACTAGACAGCCGCGCCGTCCTGTCGAGGCAAGAGAACTCGCCGGGCCGCCGTCGGATCCGCTCTACGAACTGCGGAAGCAGCTTCGCCTAGAGTACATCGCTCGCATCGCGCCGCGTCCCGAGGACGTCAAAAGATTCCTCGAGGGGCAGGTTCCTCCGTTCGCGACCAAGGAGGCGCGCTTCATGCAGATCGGCACCGTTGACGATTTCCTCGCCTTCGACTGCGCCCGACGTTATGCGCTAACCGGCGACGTGCCGGCGCAGATCGCGGCTGGCTTCGATCTGGAGCCAAGCCCCGACACGCCTCCGCACGATAGCGAGTGGCTCAGGTGCGCGAACTTCGTGGTCAGACGATCGGGTACGACGGCGAAAGGCAGAGCAGTCCATGCTTAGCGAATTTGACAACATCGAGCGCTCCGCCGGCGCGGAGAAGGCGGCCGATCTTCGGAAGGCGTTGCATTTCTTGCTGCGACGACAATTCGTGTTCGCCGGGGACCCTCGTACCGGGACGGTCTACAGCACGATGATGGATGGCCGCTTCCGCGACGTGGTCGACGGCTTCTTCGACAGTTGCGGTTATCGCGTCCATCGCGATCCGGAGGCGCAGTGGGCAGGGATCGTCGCGATGGACGAGGACGTGCCGCTGCCCCGGATAAAGCTCGACGAAACCATCGTTATGCTCGTGCTGGCCGCGTACTGGCAGCAGGAAGTGAACGTCGGGGCTGTCGAGGACCGAGCCGTGGTCGTCGCGACGCTGAACGACCTTTTCGATCGGTACCGGGAGATGGCGCAGCATAGTGGGGGCGGCGCCATCTCCGCAGCCCGCTTCCGCGACATTCTGCGTGAGGCCGCCCAGCGTAGTCTCGTCGAGATCGGTGACTTCGACGACGAACAGCAGGACTGGGAGGTCAGGATCCGGCCGATGATCAAGCTGATCAGCGGCGGTGATGCGCTCCAAAGGCTCGAGCGCTACGTCAAAAGCGAGGAAGCCCGCTTTCCGCAGGTCGCGGGAGATGACGCATGATGCAACTGCGCCACCTGACTATGGTGAACTGGCACCTATTCGATGTTGCCGACATCGAAGTGACCGCTCACGTGGGCGTGCTAGGTGAGAACCGCTCCGGCAAATCGACGATCCTCGATATGGCGCAGGTCGTCCTCACCGGTGGCAACCGACGCTTCCTGCGCCTGAACGCGGTTGCCGGCGACGGCGGAAGATCGCGCGGCAGCTCGAAGCGCAGCGTCGTCGACTACTGCCTCGGCACGCTCGGCGAGGATCAGCGCCGGCGCGACGAGGCGCGCACCTACATCGCGCTCGGTTTTGAAGACACGGACGGAGCGCGGCCTTCCGTCACCATCGGCATGGCGCTCGAAGCCCGGAAGTCCGACAGTAGAGAGACCGTGCTCGCGCTGTTCATCGCGGTCGGCGCGGTGCTCACGTCCAATGACTTCATCGAACAGCGTGGAAAGGCACTATTTCCAGCGCAATGGGAGGACGCGCGCGCCCGAATCATCTCCGCCGTCGGCGAAGGTAATTTCGTCAATCACCGCGATCGGGCGAGCGATTATGTCCGCGAGTATATGCGCCATCTCCTGCCGCACTCGCCGTATGGCGAACAGAACGCCAACGCGCTGCAGAAATCGATCGTCAACGCCATGACGCTCGACCACAACCAGACAGCCACGCAGTTCGTGCGGAACTACATCCTTGAGGACAGCCCGATCGGTATCAAGGAACTGCGCGAGTCGATTCAGACCTACCGCAACATTAGCGACACGATCCGGAAGATGCGCCTCAAGCTGGAGGCACTGAAGGAACTGAAGGTGATTCTGACGGCGCTGGAAGAGGCACTGGAGACCAAGTTCCGCGAGCAGTGGATTGGCAAGCGCGCGGAGTGGCTTGCCGCCCGCGCGATCAACCGTGACTTCAGGGTGAGGCTCCGGCTCGCGAGCGCGCAGCGCGATGCCGCGGGCGGCGAACTGAAATTCTTGAATGAAGACATCAGAGCGATCGACGATGAGCTGCAACGGCTTACCGAGGCCATCGCCGAACACGACGCCAAGACTGGCAGGAAGTCGCTGCAGCAGACCGCCGCGGTGGCGGAGCAGTCCGCGCAACGCGCTGCAGCTGATTTCAAGGCGCGCATCGACACCATCCGGCGCCTGCAACCGTTGTGTGCCATGGGCGGGCGCGGCTTCGACGATTTCATTCCGGCCGTGGACCGGCTGCTTGCCGCTGTAGGTGCCGCCTCGGTTGGGGCCGTTTCCGACGAACTGGTTGCGGCCGAAAACGCCCTGACAATCTTGGGAGGGCAACGACTCGCGAAGATCGACGAAGCGCGTCAGGAGGTCATCGCAAAAGCCTCGCAGTTACATACCCAGCGCGATGACTTGCTGGAGCGGGTCCGGCAGCACGCCTCGGGAGGGGCGCGCGCGCACCTTGAGCCGGACACCGAGCGCTTATGTCTCCGGCTTCGTCAAAAAGGCATGGCGCCACGCGTCTTGTGCGAACTGATCGAGGTCGCCGAGCCGGGTTGGACGGGTGCCGCTGAAGCGCTTCTTGGCCGCGATCGGGATGCGGTGTTCGTCGACAGGCCGCATATCGGCGATGCGACCGCGATCTTCAAGGAAGGGCGGCGCGAGTTCCGGCGCACGTCCCTGGTGAGCCTTAACAAGCTGGAGCAATTCAGGGCCAAGCCGGAGCCAGGAACGTTTCCTTCGATCTTCCGCACGGAGGATCCGGACGCGCTGTCGTTTATCATGCGCCGGTATGGCTCCGTGCGCCTTGCGGACACCCTGGACCAGTTCAACAGGCCGGGCCGCGCCATCATGAAGGACGGCCTCTACGACGATGGCCTGGTCCGCACCCATCGATCAATCGAGCCTTCGGAGCACAAGATCGGCAAGGCTGCCCAGGCGAACGCGTTGCGCGCGCTGCACGAGCAGGCGGACGAGCTGGAAGTATCGCTACGCCAGGCCGCGAAGGAAGCCGAGATCGCTGACGGCGCGTTCATGGCGCTGAAAGCCCTGTGCGACGCGCCCGCGGGCGATCTGAAGACCTGCGCTGCGGCCTTCGCCGCAGTGCAGGCTAAGATGGCAGATGCTCAAGCGAAGCTCGCGGCTCTGGACGACGCCGGCGACGGCGGTCTTCGCCAGAAAAAACGTGCCCAGCAGCAACTGAAGGACCGAAGGATCGCCGAGCGCGAGACTCAGCAGACTGCCTTCAACAAACACGACGGCGACGTCCGGGCGGCGAAGAGTAGGCTCGGTGACGGCGAAAACGTACCCGGCTCCGAGCTCAATCTGAAGATCGCTTGGTCGCTTTTCGTCAAGAATCTGCCCCTCTACTCTGCGTCAAAAGGCCGGCCGATATATCGGGCGCGCCTTGATGCCCGCGCTCACAAGAACGAGGCCGACCGGCATCGCAGCATGGCTGAGAAGGCCGTCAAGGACGCCGACGCGGCGAACGACGAGCGCGGTCGGATCGAACGGCAGGTGCGCGAGTTCTTGGACGGCTATTTCGACGATTTCGGCGTCAGCTCCCAGATCGGCATCGAGAGCGAGCCTCTTCAGGAGGTCAAGCCATGGATGGCGCAGTTAATCGAGGAGATAGAGTCCAACGAATTGCGGCAGTACGAACGTCAGGCGCGTGACGCGGCCGAGAAAGCGTCCATGTTACTGCGAGGTGAGTTCATTAATGCGCTCTCGGCTCGGATCGGAAAGATGGAGCGGGAGCTCCAGTCGCTGAACCGCAGCCTCTACGCGCACCCCTTCCACAATGAACGATACTCCTTTCACCGTACCCAGGTGGTGGAATTTCAGCCGATCCTGAAGATCATCGAGATCGGCAAGACCTCTCCCGAGGCGCTCGACATGCTCTTCCGCGGAGACGTATCGGATGACTTCCCCCACAAGGACACGATCCTGGCACTCGAAGCGCTGCTCGAAGATCCCGACAAGGATTTCACCCAGTTCGAGGATTACAGAAATTTCTACACCTTCGAGATCCACATGGAAGACGTCGGTACCGGCCGCTCGACCCGTTGGGAGCAGCGCCGTGGCACCGGATCAGGTGCTGAACAACAGGTTCCAATTTACGTCGCCATCGGCGCCTCGCTTGCGGCCGTCTACGGCAGTGCCGAGCGTCGCGCCGGCAAGCCGGCCGGCTTCGCGCTTGCGATGTTCGACGAGGTCTTCTCGAAAATGGACGGCAAGAACCAGCGCCAGATGATGAGCTTCTATAAGAATCTCGGCCTGCAGTTTGTGATTGCCGCGCCTTTCGAGAAGCGGGTCGCGGTGCTAGAGCATATGGACACCATCGTGGAGGTCGATCGCATCGGCGAGCAGTCGAGGGCAACGGTCGTCTCGTTGAAGGAAAAGGCCAAGCGCGAACTGCGTGCGATCGATCCGGACCTGATGACCGCCGACGACCTTGCCGCACGTCTGGCCGCCGAGTAGCCATGGTGCGTCGTTTCAGTGAGGCGAACGGACTACTGAACGATCTGCTGGATCGCTACGAAGGTGGGACCGCCAACCCCATCGCACATCCCGACTATGACGCATTTCCCAACGTGGTGGCTGCGGACGTCTTCCTGAGGCAGATCGCGCGGGCCGAGGCGGTCGGCGCCGTTAGTCTCGCAAGGGGACGCGGAACCAGGCGGGATCAGATTGTGCACGTCAGACTTCAAACCGCGGACGCGCTCTACCACTATCTCGGACGCGTTCCGGCCGCTCAGATCGCCCAAGAGGCTGGTAGGCGCCTCTGTGCGGACATCGCGCTGGATTGGCGCTTGGTGGAAGCGGCTGCCGCGATAGCGGAAACTTGGGGGCGAGCCAAGAGCTGGCACGGGTTCGCCTCATCCGATGTGGACAAGCTCCGCGACGCCTTCGCCCTCGCCCAAGCAATTCTGGAGAATAGGCATTTGGATGTCGATTATCGGACCTTCTCGCGAAGAACGGTCGGCGATAGCAAAGCCCTCGAACGCATCGAAGGCGCGGTCGTCCGACTTCTTGGCGGAATCCTCGAGCTCCCGCCCGGAGCGCGGCCCCGCGAGGCGCTGCGCACGCTCGGATTGGAGCGCTTCGCGCCACCGCTTCTCATCGCCGGAAGGATCGATCTCGATGGCGCCGATTTGTCCCAGATTTCTCCACGCTATCTAGGCATCCCGCCCAAGGAGGCGGATCGCATCCGATTCCGGCGGCCACCAGCCTACCTTCTCACCATCGAAAATTTCGCGAGCTTCAACAGACATGTCGCCGAAGCCGATCCAGATCGAGAGGGAGTGACGATGTACGTGGGCGGATACCCCTCTCTCGCCACCCAGCAGGCGCTGCGCGCGATTACGCAAATGGTGTCTGGAAACACGCCGATCTTCCACTGGTCAGACATTGATCCGGATGGGACGTGGATATTCCACACGATCGAGCGCGCAGTCGGACGTCCGATTCGACCCCACCTCATGAGTGTCGAAATCGCCGAAAGATCGGGGCAGGTGCCGCTGAGGAAGGCCGCTCCGGCGCGGTGTCCACCAGACTCCGGTATTGCGGTGCTCGCGGCCTATTTAGCAGGGGACGGAGCAAAGACGCTTGAGCAAGAGGAGCTCAATCCCGTCTTACCGGATCCTACCGCTCCGCCGTGAGCGTCGGTAAAAACCAAGAGCGGTCGATATCATGGAATCGAGCACTGTCAATTCCTCCTGCAAGGTGTTCGAAAGTGGGATACTCTCTGTGGTCGGTGACGACCTTGGCGATCTTCGAGCGCATAACCACACGGCCACGCTCACCGACTGCGTGGCGGCCGTCGAACAAGAAATAAGATGGCCCCGTCGCCTTGGTGCCGCGAAATATTTCGCCGGCGCTCGTCCGTGATTTGTTCGCTATCATTTCTCAACAGCTTGCGACGTCTAGCGCTCCACCAACTGTGTTCCGCTCAACCTCCACCGGTATTGTGGGCACCGTCACGACCTGTTTGGTCGCGGACGTGATCTTGCTGAATTGCTTGTGCGCAACGGTCTTGCGTTGAACTGGCCCGAATAGTCGGAGGGCAGATACCATGAGGCTCAGCACGAGGTGCGCGTGGCCCAGGGTAGCTGGGAGGGTAGCTATGTCAAGCCGATGGCTTGATCGTGCATGCGCCGCCTGGTTGGACGAATTCCCATCCCAGGCGCCAGCCAGTGCGAGGCATCAATCCACGACATGCGTCATCGCACTCGAGCAGCTTACCCTGGTGCGGTTTGGGCGACTCATTACGCATCGTTCTCAAGCACCTCACTGCACAATGGGAACGAAATGGTTGCAGCCAGCCGTGAATTGCCGGTCTCTTGTTACGGGCTTGAAGTGGACGGCCGACTCGAAGCCGAGTTTACAACGAGAGACGGCGCCCGGGCGGGTAGGGAAGAATTAAAGAAGCGCTTTCCCATGCTTCAGATCAGGATTCATGACGCGCAGACGAATGCGCCCGAGGAAATCTAGATCCTCCGTCTCAAGTCTACGGTCCATCCATTGCGCACGGCTGCGGAGCTCCTCGCCGGGGGTACTCGGGAAAGGCGCCCGCCGCCATCAAGAATGCCGGCGTCGCTATCACTGCCCCGTTCCCGGGTACCCATTTAACCGGTCTCGTCGCTGCACTCGGTCCCGCGTGCCGCCTTCGGCGTCGCTATGCTCACGCTCCTGCGGGTGCCATTTTCCGTTGAAGCGATGCGCTGCGCGCACGCCTGCTGGGCGAAGTCCGCTGCAGAATGGGATTTCGAGCTGGCCTCGTCGTAGATTGGCGTCCGCGCACTGCGTATGTGCGGGGAAGGCTAAATCGGTTCTCGTAAGCCGGCACGTGGTCGTCTGATCATAGCATCGATTTTCTCGCACAATGGGCCGCGAGCAACAGTGCTGTGTGCCTTTTCCTGTGACAAGCTGCGAGAGAGGCTGCCGGTCTGTTGCAAAGACAGAACAGCACACGTCAACGTTTCCGAGCGTGTTTGCTTTGGCCGCTACTCAGAGGCGCTCAGCGTCAAGGAGCTGCGCCGCGATCTTGCTCTGTGCGATCATTGGCCGAGGCCTTTCGCGCCCTCTCTATTGTTTCTCGTTCATTTGGCTCTATGCGATCGAACCAAGAGCCTGCAGGAAAGGCTGCGATACGTTTGGCAAAAAAAGATTGAGGCTCCCAATCTTGTCCTTCGCTTTTCTCGAAAGCGATGACGCCGTTGTGAGTAAAATAATGGGGCCCTGGGATCTTGCAGTTCACCAAAAGCAGAACGCGCCAAAGATCACCCTTTTTCGTCGGTTTGTCCTTCGGTTTCGCCACGTAATCCACCGCAACGGGCTCAATGATATGGCACCGGCCGTGCCGCAGTAGATTGCCGAGCTTGCCTTGTGCGGTCGTTACGAAGTTGAAGTTAACAGGATCGTGCAGAAAGCGAAGATTTGCGTCCCTTTCGCCATCGGTGACCTCACTGGCGATCAATGAGAGCGCAAAGGCGCGCCAGCCAAATTCAATCGGCTTGGCATATGGCGATGCAAGTTTGATCGTTCCGTCGGTCGCGATCTTCCAAGTGATTGCGTACTGTTCGTCTGATTTGTTGTCTTGATGCCTGGTCCAGGAAAAGTACACATACTCTGTTCGGTCAATTCCTTCAGCGACTCCCCACGACCGAGGGACGAAGTGAGCCACCTTCGAGACCTTGGAGATGATTTGTTCTATAGTCTCGCCGTCTTGCGCTCGCCACGTTGACTTGACCCTTTCGACAAGCGCGCTGTCATTGGCGCGAACGTTGCTGTTTGTCGCTGCCAGCCCGGCCAGGCAGATCAGCGATCGACCGAGACAGAACCAAAGCACGCGCGTTCCAGACATTCTCTTCATTGCGGCCGGCCCATCTGGTTCTCATGCACGCGTCAATTCCAAAGCGGACAATCTTCGACGTGCTCTACGAGATCGCTAGAAGTTAGCGGCAACGTGACGCGAGCACCTGCTGATGTCCCGCGCAAGCAGGCGCTGTCCCTCGATGTCACGCGCCGCTAACTTCAGTGGTCAGCCAAAGCTTCAACTTGCAATGCTGGACCAGCCCAGGAGGAGAAGCCTGGGCAAGCGAGGACTTGCATTCTTCGTGCCAGGCAATAGCAGGCAGTTCGCACCAGATTTGTGCCGCCTTTGTCGACTTTCCGACCTGCGCACCTTATTTATGTTGCCATTAAGCCTATTCGCAGCGACTTTCGTGGCTCATTCCTGTCACGCACTGGATCTTCGAGCAGCGCAGTTTTGAAAGCCTTGCTGCCAGGAGCCAGACGACAATTGGGTGCAGGTTTGCCGCCACCGAACCGGTGTGGTCCGGGGTCGTTGCCGCTGCTGCCAAGGTCGAGAGTGCCTCAGCCGGTTGTGCTTGGCGCTTTATGGCCAATAACGAGGCGAAGCCGCCCATCAGCGGCGAGCGATTTGGAATTGGCGCTCGCAAGTTCAAAAGTCAGGCAGACGATGGGACGATGGCATTCGCCGCTCGCGTGATGGCCCGCTATCGTGACCGGCGTCTATCTGTTCGTCGCCGTAGTCAACATTGGAGGAGCTGCGCTTCCATGCAGTCGTATCGACCGGGCAAGAAGGCCAAGCCTCGGGTTGAGCTAGCTTCGGCTTGAACTGCTCAAAACGTTCGAGAACATCTGTCTGACCGCCGGGTTCATAAGTGGCCTTGCTATCCAGCCGAACAGGCCGACCGCAAAGACGGCAGCAGCAAAGACGCTGAGGGCACTCCAAACAGCCATTTTCATTGCGAGCTACTCTTTTCGTTAGTGATTCACTATGCTTGCTTTTCGCAGTATCGCCAAAAACGTCCGCATGGCGCCTACCAGGATTGGTCGTAGATCAACATGCTCGCTGAGTACGCTGCCGGATTTAGCGTATAGCGCGCCTATTCACACTGGTTGTTGGTGGAGAAAGGGGGACGTAGCGAAGGCTCGATGAATGTTCGAAAGCTGGATCGCGTGAAGAGCGTCCTGTCTCGGCACCGTGACCTTCATCGCCCAGGCCGCATTCGTCTCTTCCATGATCTGACACGCGGTCCGACGCCAACGCGCCTCGCAGACGGTCACCCCGATATCTGTGATTGGAGAGTGCCTTCAACGTCGCGATCAAGAGTGGCCGTGCATCGTCAACACGTAGGAGACGTCGCAGCATCAATTTGAGAGGTTGACGGCGGAGTTGTCTTGCCGATAATCCAAGTCGTCGAGGTTCTCCGGTTCCTGTTTTATCCGGAGCTAAGAGGGAAGCCGGTGATGCCGGCGCTGCCCCCGCAACTGTGAGCGGCGAGCCGCTGTCCAACAGAGTCACTGAAGCCTGCGCGGCTTCGGGAAGGCCGGACAGTGGCGATGACCCGCGAGCCAGGAGACCTGCCCCGACAATATGTTCGTCCACGGGCGGGGTGTCCCGGTGGTGCGCCAAGCAGCCGTCGCTCGCGCGACGTCTCCTGCCTGCGTCCGCCATGGCCTTTGCCCCCAACATGGGGTTAACGCTATGTCTCTTCTCTCACTTCCGGTTGCCACGCTCGGGACGCCGCGCATCGGTCCAAGACGCGAGCTTAAACTCGCGCTCGAAAGCTATTGGGCCGGAAGAATCAGCGAACAGCAATTGCTCGAGGACGCAGCCGGCCTACGTGCGGCGAACTGGGCGCGCCAGAAATCCCTCGGTGTCACCATCATTCCGTCGAACGATTTCTCGCTATACGATCAGGTGCTCGACACCAGTGTCATGGTCGGCGCTATCCCGGAAGTCTATGCCTCGAAAGCCGAGCCTGCTTCTCTCAAGACGTATTTCGCCATGGCACGCGGTTCACAAAGCGGCAGTCAGGATGCGAGTTGCGGTCACGGACCTCGCGGCTATGGCGCACCCGCGCAGGAGATGACCAAGTGGTTCGATACCAACTACCACTACATGGTTCCGGAATTTCATCGGGGGCAGACTTTCAGACTCTCCTCTCGCAAGCCTATCGAGGAGTATGAGGAAGCCAAGGCCCTTGGCTTTCAGACGCGCCCTGTCCTGATCGGTCCGGCCACTTTCTTGAAGCTAGGCAAGAGTGCGGATCCCGCGATCCAGCCACTGTCACTCCTGGATGACCTGATACCGATCTATATCAAGGTTCTGCAGGAATTGGCCAAACGCGGAGCAGAATGGGTTCAATTTGACGAGCCCTGTATGGTCCTTGATCTGGATCAGGGGGCAAAAAAATCTTTGCTGCATGCCTATGACCGGCTCGCCAAGGAAGGGCCGGCCATCAAGATCATGGTTGCCAGCTATTTTGGCCACCTTGGCGACAATCTTCACACCGCCTTGCGCCTACCTGTTGCCGGCCTGCATGTCGATCTGGTTCGGGCGCCGGAGTTATTGGATCAGATCATTGCTGCCGGGCGAAGTGAACTCGTCATGTCACTCGGCGTGATAGACGGTCGCAATGTGTGGCGGACGAATTTGTCGGCGCTGCGCCAGCGGCTCGATCCCGCCATTGCGAAGCTCGGCAAGGATCGCGTACAGATCGCCCCATCCTGTTCGCTGCTTCACGTGCCGGTCGATGTTGAACTCGAAACGGAACTTGCCTCCGATGTCAAGAGCTGGCTTGCGTTCTCGGTTCAGAAGATTCGCGAGCTTGCGACCTTGGCACGGGCACTCGCAGGCGATCAGGATGTTGCCGACGCTCTTGCGGAATCGGAGCGCGTTACCACCCGCCGCGGAACTTCCCCGAAGATCCGTGACGCCAATGTCGCCGTCCGGATGAGTGCGATCAATCAGACCATGCGACGGCGCGTCAGCCCATTTGCCAGCCGTGCCGAGATCCAACGCAAGCGCTTCAAACTGCCGGCGTTTCCGACCACGACGATCGGATCGTTTCCGCAGACCGCAGAGGTGCGTAATGCCCGCGCGGCGCACGCGAGAGGCTCGATGAGCGACGGGCAATACGACAAGTTTCTCAAGGAGGAGACTGCGCGTGTTGTCCGTTGGCAGGAGGACATTGGCCTGGACGTGCTCGTGCACGGCGAGTTTGAGCGCAATGACATGGTGCAGTACTTCGGCGAGCAACTCGCCGGCTTCGCATTTACCAAAAACGGCTGGGTACAATCCTATGGCTCGCGCTGCGTTCGGCCACCGATCCTGTTTGGCGACGTCTCGCGGCCGAAGCCGATCACCGTGGACTGGTGGCGCTACGCGCAATCACTAACCAACAAGCCGATGAAGGCGATGTTGACCGGACCGGTAACGATTTTGAACTGGTCGTTTGTTCGCGATGATATTCCCAGAAGCGAGGCCTGCCGCCAACTTGCGCTCGCGATCCGAGACGAAGTCAGGGATCTCGAGAATGCGGGTGCGACCATGATCCAGATCGACGAAGCAGCGCTGCGCGAGGGGTTGCCACCGCGTCGATCGGAGTGGGCGGCCTATCTCGACTGGGCCGGGGATTGCTTCCGCATCTGCTCATCGGGCGTCGCCGATCAAACCCAGATTCATACCCATATGTGCTACTCGGAGTTCAACGACATCATCGATGCGATTGCTGCAATGGACGCCGATGTCATCTCGATCGAGACCTCGCGCTCGAAGATGGAATTGCTTGACGCGTTTCGGAACTACAAATATCCAAATCAAATCGGGCCGGGCGTGTACGACATCCATTCTCCTCGCGTGCCCGAGACAAGCGAGATGACGGGACTCATGGCGTTGGCTCGCAAGCGGCTGCAGGACTCGCAGCTCTGGGTCAATCCGGACTGCGGCCTGAAGACGCGGAAATGGGAGGAGGTTCGCCCAGCACTGGTCAACATGGTCGCTGCCGCCCGCGAGCTGCGCGCTGGATCCGCTCCCGTCGACCGTTGAGCCTTGGCCTGTTGTCTCTCGTCGAGAAAGCCGATCGCTTGTGGGACTTTGCGCAGTCGGTGATCGTGAGGGGACTTGGGGAACGAAAAAGCCCGGCCGCCTTTAGCGGCCGGGCGAAGTGTGTCCGGGAGGAGCGACGCTCTATGCATCGCACCGACGTCCATCGGCGGAGGGAGGACAGCCGATGGTTCGATCACGGCGAGGGCATCCGCCGAAAATCTGACCACAGTTAAAACAAAAGCTCAGCGGAGCTCAATTATGCCGTGGTATGCCGCCGATATTGCCTGGGATTAAAAATCTACACTAAGGTTTGTCGCTGATGAGTATTTTCGCAACGTGTTGCCGAGTTGAGCGACGTGGGCGGTAGTCGGGCCGTCATGGGCCGGCACCAAAGCGCACCTTGGTAGGCGTTCCTGCCGGAAACGGTGGGCTAGATCAACGCGACTATACGAAACTGCCGACGGAAAAAGAATGAGCGGGCTTGCTATTGATGCAGGCCCTGCTTACGCCAGTCTTGGGTCCGCGGGTTCCAAGCTTTGGTTGGGATCTTGTACAGCTTGGCAGACGAGCGGCGAACGGGATGCCGATCGGCGTGCTCTTCAGCGGTGTGATTGGTCGTCATCCTAAAGCATAGCCCAGTTGCGGGGATACTGAGCTCGGATTCTGAAACGCTGGGTTTCGCTTAGTCGCTAGACCGCATGACTATGTGTAGCGCCGGACCTAAGGAGGTGAGCGTCGAAGACTGATGCGACGCACCGGGCCAGGAACTCTGCGCCCTGGGCTACAGTGAGCCGGCCATCATCAATCGCCACGACGCCATCGGCGATAAGGCTGCCGAGACGAGAATGATCGACAACGGCTAATCTCGGATCTCGGCCGTAACGACGGGATGTCTCGGAAAGATCAACCGCAAAGTCGCACATGATTCGCTCGATGATTTCGGCGTGGAAGCGATCGTCATCGGTCAGTAGATAGCCCCTTGCGATGGCGAGCCGATCCTGGGAGATGCGAGCAAGGTAGTCCTTGGTCGAGACCGCGTTTGCGGCAAACCCCTGTTGCATACGGCCGATGGCGCTGGCGCCCAGACCAATGAGGACGTCAGCGCAATCGTCAGTATAGCCCTGGAAGTTGCGCCTCAGCCCGCCTTCCTGCCTCGCTAAGGCGAGATTGTCGTTCGGCAAGGCGAAGTGATCGACGCCTACGCGAACGTATCCAGCATCCACCAAAGCTCCCGCGATGGTTTCGGCCTGGAGGTGGCGCGTGACGCTGTCGGGTAGGCTGGACGCATCGATCCTGCGTTGATGTTTCTTGAACGAAGGAATGTGCGCGTAGCCAAAGGCCGAAAACCGGTCCGGATGAAGCTCGAGGCACTTGGCGACGGTGTCGAGGCACGAAGCGACCGTCTGCCGGGGCAGGCCATAGAGCAAGTCGAAATTGATCCGGCCGACGCCGGCGCGGCGTAACCGATCGACCGAGGTCGCGGTCTGTCCGAAGCTCTGCAGACGATTGATGCCGTGCTGAACAACTGGATCGAAGCTCTGGATACCAAGGCTCGCCCGGGTGACCCCGCAAAAGCCCAGCGCCTCGGCCATCGGCTCGCTCAACGTGCGTGGATCGATCTCTACGGCGATCTCCGCATCGGGCAGGACAGCGAAGGAATGGCGCAACGAACCGACGAGATCAGCAAATGCTTCAGGTGTCATGATCGTCGGGGTACCGCCCCCGAAGTGGATATGAGAGATCGGTTGCCGTCGACCAAACGTTTCTGCAACGAGGTAAGCTTCAGTCCGCAGTCCCGCTGCATAGATCGCGATCGGCTCCTGGCGTTTCGTGACAGACGTGTGGCAGCCACAATACCAGCACATCTTTCGACAAAACGGCACGTGAACGTAGATCGATGCGGATTGCTGGGCGTCCAACGACTTGAGCCACGTTTGGTAGTCGGATTCGCAAACCGATGCTGAGAAATGGGGGGCCGTCGGATAGCTGGTGTAGCGTGGCAGCCGGTGCTGCCCGTAGGAGTCTGCCAAGTCCGGTCGCATTCGGATGCCTTTCTTCCTCCTTGGGCCAGATTACCGGACACGCAGCAGATAAGCTTTGCGCTGGCTCAAATATCGCGTCGGACGATCGTGGCCATCATGCCGAAATTGGTAGGGCATGCCCGTGGCGTATGCATCGCACTTTGGGACGCAATGAGGCGCTCGCCCGGCCGCAATGAGCAGCATCTATCCGCGCGGGCCTCTGTAGTTCGTTGGTGATCAAATCCGGTCAGCGAACCGAGCCGCAATCGGTTAAGGTCATTCCCTGTGCTGGCCGGAGCGCTCGACGAGCGGCCGCAACCATCCATTCCGATCGGTCGGCGTGGGGTTCGTTTGGCGCGTGATCAGCGTGGCGTAGGCCAAGCCATATTGCCATTACCCTAGCGACGCACAGGTCATGGAACCTGCCGGACCCGGAGTGTATGGATTTCGGCGGCCGTGCGCAGCGTATGCGCGCCGGGAAGATTATCATCTTCATTTCAACAGGACGATCATGACGTCCACTTCCCATCGTGACACGTCGGCGATCAACTACGGTCCATCGGCTTTGGCGCCATCTGGCGGCTTGCCGGCCATTGCGGACGAAAACGCGACCGAGCTCCGTTCGGCTTCAGCTTCTTGCTCCAATTCTAGAATATGCGCTCTTAGCGCATCGGATGTCGCTTCCGCTGTCTTGCTGAATAACGGATCCCCGTCATTGGTGCGGGCGGATGCGACTTCGGTCCAATCCTCAGCCGATAGAGCCTTAACGGCGGCGGGGAAGAAGTCTCGTTCTTCCCACATCATGTGGTGCCGCTCCCGCATTATAAAGTCGCGTACGATGTTGCTGACGTCTTGCCGAACGAGTTCACGATCCGCGAGGATACCATCGATAGCTTGAGCGAAGTGATGCAGACGGTCGATGACTTCCCGGTGTTCGTGCGCGAGATCGCCGACGATTGCAGCCGCGTCCGGGTCGCGAGTTCTAAGCTTGGAGAAAATCAGGTCTTCCTGAGGATGATGGTACACCTCCGGGTAAACCTCGAAGTAGCTGATAATCGCGCGAATTACCTCATAGTCTGGACGGATCCCATGCTCAAAAATCTCCAATTCGCGTTGGAGGGCGACCAGAAGCAGGTCAATGTTGCGATGCTCTCGAAGCAAAAGATCGATGATCATTGCGGTGCTCCACGGAGGAACAATGTAAATGCCGATCCTGCATCCATCTGGATCGCCCAAGCAGAGGTTCGGGCGTCCGTCGTGCAGTGCGATTTGTCGGACGTTCGATGCTTAGGGTTTGCGTATTTCCCAGCGCCTCTCGAGCTTACCCCAGATCCTGCGCAAAGCGGCTGGACAGTTTGTCGCTCCGTAGCTCGATTCGGCGCAAAGTCGGCAGCGCGATCACGCCATTCTGCTCAAGTTGAGTGAGCGTGCGTGAAACTGTTTCGATGGTCAAACCAAGGTAATCGGCAACATCCTGCCGCGACATGGGCAGTTCGATCGCAGCGTTCTTCGTCGCGCGGCGTGACATATCGAGCAGGAATGTCAC
This sequence comes from Bradyrhizobium sp. USDA 4538, assembly GCF_024171045.1. Classification (NCBI taxonomy): domain Bacteria; kingdom Pseudomonadati; phylum Pseudomonadota; class Alphaproteobacteria; order Hyphomicrobiales; family Nitrobacteraceae; genus Bradyrhizobium; species Bradyrhizobium sp. USDA 4538. Next base: position 1,277,951 of record NZ_JALJZE010000001.1, on the reverse strand, counting down.
GACGCGCTCTTCAGCGCTGCTGATCAGGAGCATCAGATGTTCCTGAAAGCGGCGGAGTTCAAGCGCCATCGCATCCCAGAGCTGCCGTGTGAGCTCGCTCTCGTGGCTGGCGCGATCGATGAGGGCACTGCGCTTCACCGTCAAAAGGTGCGTTTCACAGACCGCCTCCGCCGAAGAGATATGGCTGTCTCCTGCCTCAAAGCCGAAGATGTCACCGGGCAAATAAAACGCGCCAATCTGACGACGTCCATCCACCATAATCCTGTAGCTTCTCACAGCACCCGATACCACCTGATATAGGTGTTCCGCTGCTTCGTCCTCGCCATAGATCTCGCTGTTGCGGGCGAACCGCATCGGGGTCGCAACCATACCAAACGGTCCATAGGTACGAGGCTGGCCACGCAAGACGCTGCTCGGATGATGGCTGATCTCGTGAATACTCGCGGCCTGTACGTACATGGCGGACTCGATCTTCGAAACGTCGATAGGACGCAGATTGGCCGTTTCCAACGAAGTGGAAAATTTGGATGTTTCCCCTAAGTAGAACCCACTAAGTATTTATACGTAAGAATACGCGCGGCGCAGCCCTTTGGTTGATCGAACACGGCTCAAAGTCGACCGGGCTGCGTCTGGATTGGAAAGCTGCATGCCGGGTTACCGGTCGTTCAGCTTGAGCTCGGACATCGTCGGGTAGAGCGGTGACAAGATTGTCCACGCTCATCGAGATCGGTAGCGTAGGTGCAATATTCGAAAACGGCGGCGCATGCTCAGCGGTTACGCCTCGCGAGCGAGGGCGGGTGCACGAAAGCCAAACAGCCGGCGCTCCTGTTCTTCAGATCGGCGGTCGGCCGGTGCCTCCCTCCGCCGGTGACTGGCCGCGTTCAGACCGCAACCAGCGGCATGTCGCGTCGAAAATTCTTGCCTTCAGTGTGACATCAAGACCGGGACGGAGTTTGCACGAAGCAGGTCTGCTGAGAGGTCCCCGCGCAGCCTTTCGCGCAGCCGACAGCGGCCGTATCCGCCCATCACCAGCAGGTCGAGGCTTTCGTCCGCGACAAGCGACAAGAGTGCGCGGTGCACCGACTTGGATGCTGGAAGCGACACGACCTTTGCAGGAAGCCCTGACCGTGCAAGATACTGTTCCAAGTGCTCGGTGGAACTTTCTGCCGGGATCTTGTGGGCAGAAGTGATCGCGATGATGGTCAGCGCGCCGGCTTCGCGCAGCAGCGGCATCGCGTCGTGCAACGCGCGGGCCGCAGGGCGGCTGCCGTCCCAGCATATCCCGACCCTTCTGGCCGAAAGAGCGCCGTGGAAGACGCTTGGCAGATACAGAACTGGCTTGCCGGCCTGGGACAGGATCTCCTTGGGAATAACGTTGTCATAGCTGTCGTAGCCGCTCTGGGGCTGTGTGACGATCGTCATGTCGTGCACGCGCGCGCTGGCGCAGATGCTTCGACGTGCCTCCGCTGGAAGTGCACTGAGGGCGCGGCTTGCATAGGAAATGCCGGCGCTCCTCGCCCGCAGATCAAAGATACGAAGCGCCGCTTCGGCTCGCTCCAGCGCATGCGCCTGCTCGATTTCAAAGACCGAAGTAACGGCCGCCCCGCCGAGTGCAGCGAGCGGAATAATGGTCCTCTCGTAACCGATTGCCATAGCGTCAAGGTGCGCGCCCGTGATCTGTGCGAAGGAAATCGAACCGTTCACCGTAGCCCGTACCGGGAGCTCCGTGGGAAGATGGACCAATATATTCCCGAACATTGCGGTTCTCCGGACGTGAAAGGATTGCTGCCCATCGGAGCATAAATCTGACCGCGCATTTGATCTGCTTCATGCACGGTCGTTGATTTGTCGAGGCAAGATCAAATCGGCGACGGACAGTTCGTGCAGGTCCGATGCCAAGTAGAGCCAGCATGGCATGTGTTGCATCGGTCATGTCAACCATGAATCCTGCACGATTCGTGCAGAGCGAGTTTTGCTGCACAGATGAGGGGGATTGAGGTGGCCGGAGATCGTGGATGCGTCCATTGCTCGAAATTCATGTTCGAAAACAGATGCAGCGAGAGGAGCGCCCAGCTTGCAACGGAATCTGATGCGCCGCTGGTTGGCTGCGGTCGAGCCGGTTGCGCCAATGCTCCAACTGCTGCTGAAAGTCAATCAGCGACATGCGAGGACAGGGGTGGGCGGACGCCAGCGCGACGTGCGCGTGCACCTTTCGCCGGGCCCGCCTTGATTTTCGTCATTGCCGGTCTGTGGTCCTGGCCTGTGCGCAAGTCTTTGCCGGGCAATGCGCTCCGCGCCCACGCGATTGAGGATCATTTATCGACAAATTCGTCTAAGATCTGCCGCACCAACGCTCGTCGCTTATAGCGCGTGCTCGCGACCCTGCTAGAGTCCGGCGGCAATGGCGATCCGCATCAACTCGGACATGCTGCGTACACTGGTCTTGGCCATGAGGTTGGCACGGTAAACCTCGACCGTTCGCGGGCTGATGCCAAGATCGTGCGCGATTACCTTGTTGATCTTGCCGGCCAATAGTCCCCGCAGGACGTCACGCTCGCGCAAAGAGAGGTCCGCAAGGCGGGCTTCCGCCTGCAGTTTCGCTGCGTCATCGGCTGGCTTCATAGGCCGCGCTTCCAAAGCGGCGTTGATGGCGCGCAACAGTACCTCGTCCTCGAACGGCTTCTCGATGAAATCGACCGCACCCGCCTTCATCGCTTCAACCGCCAGCGATACGTCACCATGACCGGTTATCAGGACGACCGGACAGTCGATGCGATCGGCCTTCAGCTTGCGCACCAGTTCAAGGCCGCTCATGCCTGGCATGCGGATATCCGATACGACGCAGTCGACTGGACCGCTCGCGATGTCATTGAGAAACTCGGTCGCCGTCTCGTGGGTTGCTACCCAGAAACCACTAATATCAAGCAGAAAGGCCAAAGAATCCCGCATCGCGTCGTCGTCGTCGATCACAAGAATGCGCCGCGCAGTCATGCTTCTTCACCGACCTCCGCAAATGGCAGCGTGAACTGAAAGATCGTGCCTCCGCCCGGATTGGCTTCCGCGACGATGTGACCGCCATGGGATTCGACGATTGTCCGGCAGATTGATAGTCCAACACCCATGCCGTGCTCCTTTGTTGTGACAAAGGGCTGGAACATGCGGTCGGCAACATCAGGGCTGATGCCGGAACCCGTATCGGCGACGGTGAACCTGGCGAGACCGTCGACCTTGCTAACTCCGACGGTCAATTCGCGGCGCGGACAGGAAGCCATCGCCTCGATTGCATTGCGTATCAGGTTCAGCGCGACTTGCTGGATCTGGATCTTGTCTACGATCATTGACGGCAGTTCGCGATCGCTGCGCATCGTTACCCGCACGCCTTGCTCCTTGGCGCCGAGCAGGGCCAGCGCCACAGCCTCTTCAAGAAGCGTGAGCGGATTTTCCACAGAATGCTGCGTCTCGCCTTTGGCAACAAATTCCCGCAGGCGCTTGATGATATCGCCGGCGCGCAGAGCCTGTTGGACAGCGTTTTCGAGTGCATCACCGATGCGACTGGCGTTTGGCTTGTCTGCCGCCAGCAGAACTTTTGCGCCGCGCATGTAATTCGTGATGGCGGAGAGCGGCTGGTTGATTTCATGGGCGATGGACGATGCCATCTCACCCATGGCGGTCAACCGAGACACGTGGACGAGTTCAGACTGCAACTCCTGGAGCCTGCGTTCCTGCGCCCGCCGTTCGGTCAGGTCTCGGATGAAGCCGGTGAAGAAGCGTTCGCCGCGCACTTTGGCCTCGCCGACGGCAAGCTCCATCGGAAAGGTCGAGCCGTCGCTCCGCTCGCCGACCACAATGCGCCCGACGCCAATGATGCGCTGCTCGCCGGTGGTCAGATAACGTTCAATGTAGCGGTCGTGCTCGGATCGGTAGGGCTGCGGCATCAACTTGGATACATTCGTTCCAACCACGTCATCCGGCATCCAGCCGAATAAACGCACAGCCGCGGCGCTGAACGAGCGAATGATGCCCTTCTCGTCAATCACGATCATGGCTTCCGGTACGGTGTCCAGGATCGATTGCAGATGGGCCTGCCGATACCGCGCCTGCTCCGATTCCTGCCGCAGCCGGTCGCCCATGAAGCCGAGCATGGGACCAAGTACCGCGAAGGCTGCAATATCGATCGTGTTCGCGGAAACGGTGATGAGGCCTTTCCCAAGTACTGCGACGCTGACGACAAGGCAGAGCAGGGTAGCGAAGCTCGCCGGTCCGCGCCCGCCGGCGAAAGCGGCAAAAACGATCGCCGGAAGGTAGATGATCGTAAATGAGCGATCCTCGAGATACGGATTTAACGCTGCGCGGAGCACGAGGGCGAGCGCGGCGGCTGCCGCCGCAGTGCCATAACGATACCAGATGTGGTCGGACATATCTGCCGGTAGACCCTCTCATTCAATCGAACTTACATCGTTTGGTCGCAGGAGACCACCGAAGGCAGACGCGTGCCGATTTACGGTCGATATATTGTGCAGGAAGGCGCGATCGTTATTTGAGCCAAATGCGCCAATGCGTGGGCTGCACAGCGACGTGCTCCCCGCTCGTCGCTCTGATCCAGCCGCCGAAGATCCGGCGGCAGGGGAAGACCAGCCGATGAATGGTATTACCCTCGATCACGCCAATCTCCAGGTCCCGATCAAAGGGCGCCGTCTCGATCCGCTCCCAGGTCACGTTGCTATTACGCCCTGGACGGTGTTCATCGCTGCCGACTGACAAATTCAATCACCTTCCAGACAGTCCGGGCGCCATCGCTTGTCCAGCCGCGGGAACAGCTGCAGCCCAATATCGCACACGCCGCGTGCGGTCTCGATTGCGGAGATCGTCGCCTCGGTGCTCTTGGCAAAGGCATTGCTTGACGTTCTCGCAAATATCGGGATTGGCGGCTGCGAGGCGGTTTTCCGCTTTTGATCAAACTGATCCGGACCATCCTGCAATTGTGCCCGCCGCAGGAGAAAGTTTGCCGAGGCCTGTCATGTCGAACATCCATTGTTGGCGAGTCGTCTCCTGGCCATGGCATTAATTGGAGGGGCGCGCGGATGGCTAGCTGCGCTCGGCTCCGAGGGTCCGCGGGTCGATAAAGTGGACACCATCGCAAGCGATGCAGGTGATCTGGTGCAGGTCGTTGGCGGGCTCGGCTGCGTCGTCCGGCAGCAGTCCTTGAACCCGGTCGCCTCTATTTGGGCACGAAACGATCATGGGGCGCCAAGTCGTTCTGTGAGCCATGTGTCTGACCTATGACTGGGATAATGTTTTTATCGGCAGCTAGCCGTGGAAGTATTGATCCAAGTCAAAAAAAGCGCGATGCGCGTCTGGAACGACGGACGGCGGCGCGGCCGCCGCGAGTGGTCAGGATGGGCAAGCATGTTCCATCGCGGGTGGCTCGCTAGGCCGCCAGCCGAGTTGATGGAAATCAAAATGCAGGACGCGCAATCATGCGAATGTTGAAGTACACCCCACGCTCACCGCACCGTGACAACGTTTGTCAGTAGAGATGTGAGAGGCGGGAAGGAGATGTTAAATTGATTGCTCGCCTCGCATTGTCGGTGGCCTTGCCGGCGCTGATCGCAGCCGTCGGCTTTGGTGCGGAAGCCCTGAACCTTAGCCTTTTCGAAACCTTGGCTGCGGTGAGTCTGATCATTGGCTTTGCCGTTGCGGCGGCAGGGTGGGCCGTCAGGAGCGAGACAGGGGCCGTTTCGCTTTCTTGCTTGCGATCACGGGGGCGCAGGTCTGGCTGTGGCCAATAATTTGGGATGCTGCTTGAGGCAAATCAAATGCTCTCCTGGCACGAATGGCAGAATAGGCAAGGATGAGTAAACCCACCTAAAAAGAGGGTAGTCATGCCTTCATTTAACGTTCGCTTCATTAAGACCGTTTGCGACGATACGGGCTACGAGCATCGTGCGTGTCAGGCGGCGTTCAAGGTCGATGCTGCATCGCTGAGTGCTGCTGCGCTCCAGGCGGAGACCGACTTCTGCAAGCAAAAGGGGGTCCGCGATTGGACCATTTTCGCCGATGCGATGGAGCTTCGAGCCCCGTCTGCATTGCCTCCTTCATGGGCCGGCTAGCCTGAACTCGGCTAGCGCCGATGTTCCATCCCCGAGTTCAAGCGCGATCTTGTAAAACGTCGCTCCGAGCGTCGACAAGCTCGCGATGTTGTTGCCAATGTAGCAGGCGTCCTGTTGCCCGGGGCAGGAATACGAAATGACCTTGCCGCAACTCTTGCCGGCCCGTCGCTCAGCCAGCTGGGTGCGCTGCTCCGCAGAGCATCGTCCCGGGCAGGGCGATCCGGATCGAATGATTTGCTCCGACGTTGGTCAAATTTGATGCAGGTCAAAAACAAATCTGCCTCCTGCAGCTATGGCTGCTTCGAGGGATATGACACATGGTCAGCCAACCTGCACATATCGGTGGTCCTTGGCGGTTTAGGAGCTTGCTTGGCCGGTTACGAGCGAGTCTGTCTCGAAAGTCCGAGCTTGCTTACTTGAGCCCGCAGGACATCGATGCGATCGCGCGCGAGCTTAATCTGTCAACGTCCGCGTTTCGAACCCTGGCGCAGAGTCCGAGCGCTTCCGAACTCTTGCGCAAGCGCCTCGCGCTTGCTGGTTTTTCCGAACATGCGCTTGCCGCCTGCCATGGTGACGTGTTGCGCGATCTGCAGCGGGTGTGCGGCCTATGTCCGGCCAAAGGACGTTGCGCCGCCGACCTCCAAGCTGGTATGCATCGAAATCCGCTGAAAGACTGCCCCAACGAACACACCCTGCGCGCGCTCGGTCGTGAGGTCGATGACGGCCGCCCGCAGCGCTTTCGCGATTGATGAGCCCGATCGCTTAGCTCGCCGGAAATGATCTCCCCAAGCATCCCGCGTTCAAGGAAGGCCTAGCCATGACAAGCCCATCCTCCGCCTCGAAATCCACCACGATGGGTGAAGCAGGCCTGATGTCGGCATTCGCAGTTTCTGCATTCGTTTTCTATATCGCCGGGGCGATGGGGCACGATTCTGCCTTTACGTTCCACGCATTGCTGGCTTCTGCCGCCAGTCTGATCGCTGCAGCCATCATCCTCAACCGATACTATGAACGGCCGGCGCAACTCCCGCCGGCCCAGATCAATGGCCGACCGAACTACAATCTTGGTCCGATCAAATTCGCCTCGGTACTTGCGATGTTCTGGGGCATTGCAGGCTTTTCCATTGGTTTGCTGATCGCCTCGCAGCTTGCCTGGCCTGCACTGAATTTTGATCTGCCCTGGACGAGCTTCGGCCGGCTGCGCCCGCTGCACACATCGGCTGTGATATTTGCGTTCGGCGGAAACGTGCTCATCGCGACATCGTTCTACGTCGTGCAGAAGACCTGCCGTACCCGCCTGGCTGGCGATCTTGCGCCATGGGTTGTGGTCGTTGGCTATAATTTCTTCATTCTGATCGCGGGCACTGGCTATCTGTTCGGTATCACCCAATCGAAGGAATATGCCGAGCCGGAGTGGTACGCCGATCTCTGGCTCACCATCGTCTGGATAACCTATCTCATTGTGTTCCTGGCGACACTGTTGAAACGGAAAGAGCCGCATATCTTCGTCGCCAACTGGTTCTATCTCGCCTTTATTGTCACCATTGCAGTGCTCCACCTCGGCAACAATCCCGCATTGCCGGTGTCGGTGTTCGGTTCGAAATCCTACATCGCCTGGGGCGGCGTGCAGGATGCCATGTTTCAGTGGTGGTACGGCCATAACGCGGTTGGCTTCTTCCTGACCGCCGGCTTCCTCGCGATCATGTACTACTTCATTCCAAAAAGAGCCGAGCGCCCGGTCTATTCTTATCGTCTGTCGATCATCCACTTCTGGGCGCTGATCTTCCTCTACATCTGGGCTGGTCCGCACCATCTACACTACACGGCGCTGCCGGACTGGACGCAGACCCTTGGCATGACGTTCTCGATCATGCTGTGGATGCCCTCCTGGGGCGGCATGATCAACGGCCTGATGACGCTTTCGGGCGCCTGGGACAAGCTGCGCACCGACCCGGTGCTGCGTATGCTCGTGGTCTCCGTTGCCTTTTACGGCATGGCGACGTTTGAAGGTCCCACCATGGCGATCAAGGTCGTCAATTCGCTCAGTCATTACACGGATTGGACGGTCGGCCACGTGCATTCAGGCGCGCTGGGCTGGGTCGGCTTCGTATCATTCGGCGCGCTGTATTGTCTGATTCCCTGGCTTTGGAATCGCGAGCTATATAGCCTCAAGCTCGTCAACTGGCACTTCTGGATCGCCTCGATCGGGATCGTGCTCTACATCTCCGCGATGTGGGTGTCCGGAATCCTGCAGGGGCTGATGTGGCGCGCTTACACCTCGCTTGGTTTCCTCGAGTACTCGTTCATCGAGTCGGTCGAGGCCATGCATCCTTTTTACATCATCCGTGCCGCGGGGGGCGCACTGTTCCTGATCGGCGCGCTGATCATGGCCGCCAATCTCTGGATGACGGTGAATGCACAGGAAGCCGGTCAAATCCAGGACGCTCAAGCGCTCCAGGCCGCAGAATAGGTCATCGCATGTCGCTCTGGAACCGACACAAGATCTTTGAGAAGAACTCGATCATCCTGATCGCAGGTATCCTTGCCGTGATAGCGGTCGGTGGCCTGGTCGAGATCACGCCGTTGTTCTACCTCAAGAGCACGATCGAGGCGGTGGACGGTGTGCGGCCTTATACGCCGCTCGAACTTGCCGGCCGCAACATCTACGTACGTGAGGGGTGCTATCTCTGTCACTCGCAGATGATCCGGCCGCTACGCGATGAGGTCGAGCGCTACGGACATTACTCGCTGGCCGCTGAGAGCATGTATGACCACCCGTTTCAATGGGGCTCGAAGCGGACCGGCCCGGACCTCGCGCGTGTTGGCGGGAAATATTCCGATGAATGGCACGTCACGCATTTGAACAATCCGCGCGCCATCGTGCCGCAATCGGTGATGCCAGGCTATCCGTCGCTGGCGAACACGGAGATCGACCTGGCCGACATCGTCGCACATCTGCGCACCAATCGGGCGGTCGGTGTCCCCTATACCGAGGACCAGATCAAGAACGCTGTCGCTGACCTGAAGACGCAGCTCGATCCTGACAGCCCGAACGTCGCATCGTTCCAAAAGCGCTATCCGAGGGCGGCTGTGCGCAATTTCGACGGCGGGACCGGCAATCCGAGCGAACTCGATGCGCTTGTCGCCTACCTGCAAATGCTCGGCACATTGATCGATTTCAAGCTCTACGACGAAAAAGCCAATCTGCGCTGAAGGATCCTTGGATGAAAGCCATTATTTCCATCGAGAGCCTGGCTTCAAGCTTCGTCGTGACGCTCTGGACGCCGTTGTTCGTCGGCATCTTCGTAGCCATCGTCGTTTACGCGCTGTGGCCCCGCAACAAGAGGCGTTTTGATTCTGCAGCGCGCATGCCGCTGCGCCGGGACTGACAGATCATGACCGAGCATAACGACATCGATATCGATCACATCTCTGGCCGCTCCACGACGGGGCACGAATGGGATGGTATAAGGGAACTCAACACACCGCTGCCGCGCTGGTGGATTTTGAGCTTCTACGCCACGATCCTTTGGGCCATGGGCTACTGGGTCGTTTATCCGGCCTGGCCACTCCTCTCAAGCTACACGACCGGCGTGTTTGACTATTCGACCCGCGCCAGCGTCATCAATGACCTTGCCAGTCTTGAGAAGCTGCGCGGCGAGAAGATGGCCATGCTCGGCAAGGCGTCTCTGACCGAGATCGAGAAGGATCCGGTCCTGCTGGGATTGGCCCGGGGGCGCGGCAAGACGGTGTTCGCGGACAATTGCGCGCCCTGCCATGGCAGCGGCGGCGCGGGTGCCAAGGGGTATCCGAACCTCAATGACGATGACTGGTTGTGGGGCGGATCGCTCGACCAGATCCTGCAGACCATCCAGTTCGGCGCACGTTCCGGACATGCGAAGGCGCATGAGGGACAAATGCTAGCCTTCGGCCGCGACGGCATCCTCACGAAAACCGAGATTGTCACCGTAGCGAATTACGTGCGATCGCTGTCAGGCCTGACCACGGCAGCCGATTTCGATGCTGCGGCCGGCACAAGGATCTTTGCCGAGAATTGCGCGGTCTGTCATGGCGAGAACGCCAAGGGCAATCAGGCACTCGGCGCGCCGAATCTGACTGACCGGATTTGGCTGTACGGCTCGGATGAGGAGACGCTGGTCGAGACCATCAGCTATGGCCGCGCCGGCATCATGCCGGCTTGGAGCCGGCGGCTCGATCCCGTCACCGTCAAGGCACTTGCCGTCTATGTGCATTCACTCGGCGGCGGACAATAGGCGAGGTGCGCCGCAATACCTGCGGCGCCGTTGGCCCGGATCAACGTGAGTCACCCGCGTCCGATGTAAGGTCGTCATGAAACCTGCCGTGAACAAGACCGTTTCGCGCGATGACCCGGTGATCGACGAGGATGGGCCACTCTATGTAGCCCGTAGGAGGGTCTATCCGCAGAGCGTCCGCGGTACTTTCCGCACCATCAAATGGCGGCTGATGGTGGTGTGTCTGGGCATCTACTATCTGCTGCCATTCGTGCGTTGGCATCGTGGCCTTGGCGCTCCCGACCAGGCGGTGTTGCTCGATTTCTCGAACCGGCGGTTCTACTTCTTCTTCATCGAGCTCTGGCCGCAGGAGCTTTACTACTTCACCGGCTTGCTCGTGCTTGCCGCCATTGCACTGTTCCTGATGAACGCGCTGGGCGGTCGGATTTGGTGTGGTTATCTCTGTCCGCAAACGGTCTGGACCGACCTGTTCCATGCGGTCGAGCGCTGGCTCGAGGGCGACCGTCGCGAGCGGCTGAAGGCCGCCGCACGCCCTATGACGATGGGGCGCGCGGCGAAGCGCGTGCTGAAGCACGCGATCTGGTTGATGATCGCTTGGTGGACCGGCGGCGCCTGGGTGCTCTACTTCGCCGACGCGCCGACCTTGGTGCGCGATCTGGCAACGTTCCAAGCGCCAGCAATTGCCTATATCTGGATCGGGATCCTGACCGCTTCGACCTATCTGCTGGCTGGCTACATGCGCGAGCAGGTTTGCGTTTATATGTGTCCTTGGCCGCGCATCCAGGCCGCGCTCACCGATGAATGGGCGCTCAATGTCACCTACAAATACGATCGCGGCGAGCAGCGCTGCTCATTGAAGAAATCATTCGATCTGCGCGCGCGCGGCGAAAGGGCCGGCGACTGCATCGATTGCAATCAATGCGCGGCGGTCTGCCCGACCGGAATCGACATCCGCAATGGCGCCCAGCTGGGCTGCATCCAGTGCGGGCTGTGCGTCGACGCCTGCGATGCCGTCATGAGGAAGATCGGGCGCAGCACGGGCTTGATCGGTTATGACAACGACATCAATATTCAGCGTCGGATGGACGGCAAGCCGGAGCTATTCAAGCCGGTACGCCCGCGCACGCTCGTCTATGCTTCCTTGATCGTGGTCGTCTGCGCCGTGATGCTTTATGGGCTATCGTCGAGAACTCTGCTCGATCTCAGCATCCTACACGACCGTAATCCCGTGGCGGTCAAGCTCAGCGACGGTTCGGTTCGCAACGGCTATACGGTGCGCTTGCTCAACAAGCGCGGCGTCGATCGCGTGATCGCGATCGACGTCGATGGCCCAACCGAAACGTCCGTCCACGTCGTCGGCGCCGATTCCGTGACCGTGGATCGACCGATGATCGTCTTGGCTCGCGATACTACGACAGAACTGCGTGTACTGTTGACAGCGCCGGTTGACGACAAGTCAGGACACTCGATGCCGGTGAGGTTTCGGGTCACCGATATTGGCCTTGGCGAGGTCGCTTCCGCAATGGATCATTTCGTTCTCCCCTAGCCAGCACTGACCGGATCTGACCATGACCGCATCAATTCGCGTCGCGCGGCCCATCACCGGACGCTTCGTCCTGATTGCCCTTCTCACCTTCTTTTCGGCCGTGATTGGCGCCAATATGCTAATGATGCGCTTTGCCATCACGACCTTGCCGGGGACAGAGGTCGACAGCGCCTATAGCGCTAGCCTCACCTATGAGCGTGAGATCATCGCGGCACGACAGCAGAACGAGCGACGTTGGCAGGTTCAGGTACATATCCACCGGCGGCCAGACGGTGAAGCTGTGCTTGCGATTGAAGCGCGCGACCGCGCAGGCGCGCCTGTCGCTGGAGTGAATTTCATGGCCCGGCTCGAGCGCCCGGTCGACCGCCGGGCCGATCGGGCGATTGATGTCTCGCAGGCCGATGTTGGAACTTTCCGGGGCAGCGCCTCGGGCGTCGCCGTCGGGCAGTGGGATCTCGTGATCGAAGGCGACGCCGGTGGCCGCCGCATGTTTGTATCGAAAAACCGCGTCGTCTTGAACTGAGAGTACATGCCCCATGCAGAAAGACATCGATTTTTCTCACTTTCTGAAAAGGGCGGGCGCGGACCTCGTCCAACTCGACCTCGCGGTAGAGGGCATCAGTTGCGCGGGCTGCATGGGCAAGATCGAGCGCAATTTGTCGAGCATTCCGGATGTGACCTCGGCACGCGTGAACCTTACCGAAAACCGGCTGGTGATCGAATGGAAGGCTGGAGCGCTCGATCCAGCGCTATTTGTCAAGCGGCTCGCCGAACTAGGCTATAGGGCGTATCCCTTCCAGCGGGACAGTGCGGAGACGTTGGAGGCGGAAAGGGCGCAGAGCTTGTTGCGACGGCTCGGCGTCGCCGCCTTTGCCGCAATGAACGTGATGATGCTGTCGATCCCGGTGTGGTCCGGAAATGTCTCGGACATGCTGCCGGAGCAGCGCGACTTCTTTCATTGGCTCTCCGCGCTGATCGTCCTGCCCGCGGCGGCCTATTGTGCACAACCGTTCTTCTCTTCCGCTTTTGCGGCGCTTCGGGCACGCGGAGCCAATATGGACGTGCCGATCAGCATCGGGATCCTGCTCGCCTTGGCAACTTCGGTGATCGAGACCATCGCTCATGCCGAGCACGCCTATTTCGATGCGGCAATCATGTTGATCGCCTTCCTGCTCGCAGGCCGCTATCTCGACCAGAACATGAGGCGGCGCACCCGCGCCTTCGCCAGCAACCTTGCTGCACTAAAGGCGGAAACTGCAGCGAAGTTCATAAGTCCTACCGAAATCAGAACCGTTCCTGTGGCGGCGATCAAACCGGGAGATATCGTGCTGGTCCGACCCGGCGAGTGCTGTACCGTCGACGGCAGCGTGATCGGGGGACACTCCGAGGTCGATCAAAGCCTCGTTACCGGCGAGACCTTGCCGGCGATTGCGGCTCCAGGCAGCGCGGTGTTCGCCGGCACATTGGTCCGATCCGGCACCCTGCGCGTCCGCGCGGCGACGGCCTCGGACGGCACACTGCTTGCCGAGATCTCCAGGCTACTTGATCATGCCCTCCAAGCGCGCTCGCGCTATCTGCGCCTCGCCGAGCGCGCGTCGCGGCTCTATGCGCCCATCGTTCACACTACGGCCTTGCTGACGATGCTTGGTTGGCTGGCCTCCGGCGTCGCCTTCCATGACTCGGTCGTCACCGCGATCGCAGTCTTGATCATCACCTGCCCCTGCGCGCTGGGCCTGGCTATCCCCGCGGTGCAGACCGTGGCCTCCGGCGCACTATTCCGTTCCGGCGTGCTGCTCAATGCGGGGGATGCGATCGAGCGTATTGCGCAGGTGGACCGAGTGATCTTCGATAAAACCGGTACGCTGACGCTGCCTGAGCTCGATGTCGCCAACCTCGCTACTATTCCCCACCATGTCATCGAATTGGCAGGCCGGCTCGCGCTGGCGAGCCGCCATCCGATCGCCGCCGCCGTCGCACGAACTGCCGGTGCAAGCGAGCCGCTCGCCGATATCGAAGAGGAGCCGGGACGAGGGGTCCACGGTTACTATGAGGGAGCGCCAATCCGACTTGGCCACCCCGCCTTCTGCGGTGTCGACAGCCTCGCGAACGAGATCCTGTGCCGTGATCCTGAGGCCTCCGTCGTCGCGTTCAGCCATGGCGACGTCAGGCACGTCTTTGCCGTCCGGCAACGGATACGGCCAGACGCAGCCGAGGTCGTCGCGAGCCTCGCGTGCCTTGGTATCATGGTCGAGATCGTTTCGGGGGATCGTGAGCCAGCTGTCCGGCGGGCCGCCGAGACGCTCGGCATTCAAAGGTGGCGCGCCAACGTCTCGCCGCCGGACAAGGTCGCTCGGATCGAAGACCTGACCAGCCAGGGGCACAAGGTGTTGATGGTCGGCGACGGCTTGAACGATGCGCCCGCGCTCGCTGCAGCGCATGCATCGATGTCGCCTGTCACTGCCACCCATATGAGCCAGGCAGTCGCTGATGTCGTCTTCCTCGGTGAGCGTCTCGAGCCCGTGATGACGGCGGTCAGAGGCTCGCGCAGGGCGCTGCGACTGATGCGGCAGAATCTTTGGCTTGCGGTCGTCTATAACCTCCTGGCTGTGCCCATTGCGATCGCCGGCTTGGTGACGCCGCTGATTGCCGCTGCGGCTATGTCAGGTTCGTCGGTACTGGTCATGCTGAATGCGCTACGGGCACGAAGAAGCGAGGCGGCCTGATGGAAGTCCTGGTCTATCTGGTTCCGCTAGCTCTTTCGCTCGGCTTCTTCGGCCTGTTGGGCTTTCTGTGGTCGCTGAAGAGTGGTCAGTATGACGATCTCGACGGGGCGGCTTGGCGCGCAATCACCGATGAAGAGCCCAACGAACCGTCTGTGCCGATCCAGATAGTGAAAATGGACCAGGGCATTCGTTGTAGCGGTCGTCAGCGCTGTCCGCGCGAGTGCTAGCTCGCGCATCCAGTCGGCCACTGCCGCAACTGGCGAGAACATGCGAGTCGCGAAGTCGGACAGCAAGCAGCTTGTTGAGAAAAGCAATGCGCTCAATGATCAACAAAGGCTGCTCGATGGTCTGTCCGGCTATCGATGGCGAGCTGTGTGTCCGAGACCACGATAGCTGCAGTCGCGGCTTCAGCCGCTGCCTCGCCCACGACGTCCCATTAGCTGCAGTCTCATCGATCACCGCTATCTCGATCGCGTAATCAATCGGGCCGGCGATGTCGCATTCTCCAGCAAGGTCGACCGTCGGACAACGAGGAACGCTCGAATTTGGACGAGTGTGGCGACTGGAGCCAAAAGCGCTGGCCGTCGATATCGACGTCGTCCGAAATCTCTCTTTCTAAGAGATCATTGCGAGTGCAAATGATGGTTTTGCCGCTCTCGCGCTACGTCAAGAAAAATGAAAGCTGTTCATGCGACAGGATTGTACCACTTCGATAGGTTGTCGAGATCCGCAATGGAAGACGAGATCCGATCCGGTTGCCTCGATCAGCGCAAACGAAACTCTGCAGCTAGACGATCAGCTTTCCGACTGTGGCGGGAGCGACCATTATAAGAGATCGCGACGGTGTCTCACAGGGACTTGCATGGTTGATCCCTCTAAGATCGATTCAAACCTCGAACCTGAGCAGTTCTCGGACTAATCGCAATTCGCTTGTCAAAGGTTTTCAACGACTTGCTATAACCTGCTTGGTTTCGAACGCTGTGCGTCGATGAGGAGAGCTGCATTCGTCAACTTGTGGCGAAGTCTCTTGATACCAAACCTCCACGAAATGTTACAACCGGCCAGCCGTCGTTAATACCTGAGATATTGTCTTCTGAACATATGAGCGAGCTTGCATCTTTGCGCGAGTGCTATGTTGCCTCTTTTTTACGGTCGTCGCTTTGAAAAAACTATGTTACAAGCCGCTCCTCTCAAAAGGAGCATTCATTGTGAAAAAAGCAACCAAGAAACGCGTTAAGCGGCGCGAGTGGACCAAGGCAGATATCAAAGAGCTCAAGGTCCATTCAAAGGCTCGAACGCCGGTCACAAAGATATCAAAAATGACCAAACGCTCTGTCGGTGCGCTACGCCAGAAGGCCCTGCATCTTGGCATCGGATTGGGACATCAGCGTTAGCTTATGGAATGTGCTGGTGATTGGTCAGTAGGGCGGCTCCCGGGCCGCCCTTATTGGCTGTTGCATTTGTGTCGCAACTGCGCTTCGCGGATTTCCGCAGAACGGTATGCGGCTCGAATCCTGCCTGGCCCGGCACCGGTCGCTGTTTAAAGCGCAGTAATTCCGGCCATGAATATAGCCCAACTTCTGAAGGAACAAACTTCGAGCCCAGAGCTGATTTCCCTTGATTTCATTGCGCGATCGTTGCTGCTGATACCGAGAATGTAGGTTGTGAAGCGCTATAATGTGAAGTGTCGAAGCCTGCGTGCTCGGTGAGTACAGCCTGCATTCTTCGTGAACGTCTGGTGTGCTTCCCGGTGTGTTCCTGCCAGAGGCCCTGAGCGCCTTGGACTGATGAGGTGGCAGAGTTCCAGCAGCTGATCCGACAAGAACTTGTCGTTTGCGTCACCAACGGCCTGTCGCTCGAAGGAGTTTCGCCGGCACAGCGCAGAACGTGTGTCCGTGATCGGTGGTCCGCTCGCGGTTTTGTGGGGGCGCAGGATTGAGATTTGCAGAGAGATGAGCATTTCACTCGTAAGCGGCAAGCTGAGGCCGTCAGGCTGCGTGGTTCCATGGCATAAGCGCGTCGATTTGGCTGCTCGGCCAGCCGTTGGCGATACGCTGAAGTGTTAAGGCGAGCCAGGCGAACGGATCGACGTTGTTCATTTTCGCCGTCTGCAGCAGCGTTGCGATGGTCGCCCAGGTTCGTCCGCCGCCGTCGCTGCCAGCGAAGAGGCTATTCTTTCTCGTGATTGTTTGTGGCCGGATGGCGCGTTCGACGACGTTGGAGTCGAGCTCGATACGTCCATCGGTCAGGAAGCGTTCGAAGATGGCACGGCGCGAGACGGCATAGCGGATCGCCTCGGCCAATTTTGATTTGCCGGAGATCCGCCGCAAGGTCTGCTGCCAGAGATCGAAGAGATCTGCGACGATCGCCGCGGAGGTTTGCTGGCGCGCGGCAACGCGAGCGTCGGGGCTTTGACCGCGCACGGTTTTCTCGACCTGCCAGAGCCTTGCCATCCGCTCGACCGTCGCCGTTGCCACTTCTGAGCTCCCTGCAACATGCAGCTCGTAGAACTTGCGTCTGCAGTGTGACCAGCTTGCGTCAGGACAAGTCCTGGAAAGGAGGAAGAATGTAATCTGAAACCTTTCAACGTGACCCAGAGGGTTCGACGCCCTCCCGGCAAAGGCGGAGCCCGCCAGCCGGAAGCGAGTCTTGCATGGGTGACGGCAACGTCACTCGTGAAGCGTAGACAGCGGGTACTGAAGCCCTGTGACCAGCCTCGAAATCACGGTCGTGCTGAAGCCTTCGTCGTGTTGGATCCGGGGGCAGCACTGGGAAAGCCGCTATGGCCAGGCTGACCGGTTCGGCCGGGGTCTCTGAGCAGGGCAAAGGTACGGGATGGGACACCAGGAAACCTGAGAGGTCCCGGTTGTGCCCACATGGGAAAGCCGGCACGGAGCACCGGCCATAGCAACGCTCCAGGCCTGATGACCGACTTGGCGAGCATCGGGAGCGCGCACGCGAACACGAAAACACCAAGGCATGTGGAATCCCGAGGTGAAGACATAAGCCGACGGACGCGCGCGGCGGGAAGTCGTAGCGGCTTCGTAGTACCGAGGAAGGCGGGGAACTGGGCTCACCGGGACCCGCTCGAGGGAAGGGAGCCGCCACGCGTTAAGACCCATTGACGAGAAACACGGGAGGGAACGCTGAGTCCCACGAACCTGTCCACGAAACGACAATGGATAGCCGATCTGGCGAGGAAGAATCCCAAGCGGGTGCTGACCTCGCTGCATCACCTGATCGACCGTGAATGGATGCTCGAGGCCTATCGCCTGACGCGCAAGGATGGCGCGCCCGGTATCGACGGCATGATGGCGACGGACTATGAAGCGAACCTGGAGGCGAATCTTTGTGATCTCCTGGCGCGCATCAAATCCGGACGTTACATCGCGCCGCCGGTGCGACGGCACTACATCCCGAAGGCGGATGGGACCGAACGGCCACTCGGCATCCCGACATTGGAAGACAAGGTGGCACAGCGGGCGATTCTCCTGCTGCTGGAGCCGATCTACGAGACCGACTTCTTGTCGTGCTCGTATGGCTTCCGACCGGGACGATCGGCCCATGATGCCCTACACGCTCTGCGCAATGGGTTCATGGAGCAAGGGCTGCGTTGGGTGGTGGACGTCGATATCTCGAAATACTTCGACACCATCGACCACACGCACCTGCGCCGATTCCTCGATCAGCGAGTCGCGGACGGCATCGTCCGGAGGATGATTGATAAATGGCTGAAGGCGGGGGTGCTCGAAAAGGGCGTCCTGCGCCGCACGACTGGTGGAACGCCCCAAGGCGGCGTGATCTCGCCACTGCTTGCAAACATCTACCTGCATTATGTGCTGGATGAATGGTTCGAGCAGGGGGCGCGACCGCGGCTCAAGGGGCGATGCCAACTGGTCCGATACGCTGATGACGCGGTGATCGCCTTCGAGGATCATCTGTCCGGCAAGCGATTGCTGAATGTGCTGGGTAAGCGGCTCGGTCGGTATGGGCTTCAACTCCATCCGACCAAGACCCGCTTCGTAGACTTCCGGTTCAAACGCCCCGGTGGGCGTCATCCCGCGACGGCGGGGACCACATTCAACTTCCTTGGCTTCACCCATGTATGGGGTCAATCGAGGAAGGGTAAGAATGTCGTCCGACAGATAACGGCAAAAGACCGTTATGCCCGCGCGCTGGCTTCCGTCACGGAATGGTGTCGGCTCAACCTGCATCGCCCGTTCCGGGAACAGCACGCGCACTTGTCGCGGGTTATCCGGGGGCACTGCGCCTACTACGGCATCTCCGGCAACGGCCGACGGATCAGATGGTATCACCACCAGCTCACGCGGATATGGAAGAAATGGCTCGCGCGGCGTGGTCGCCACAGCAATCTGCCGTGGTCGCGCTTCCGAGCCATGCTCGCGCGACACCCTCTGCCGACAGCCAAGATCGTCCACCAATATGCCGTCTCGTGAGCGAAGCTTACGCGTGAAGAACCGGATGCGGGTAATCCGCTCGTCCGGGTCTGTGAGGGGCGGGGATGGCAACATCCCCGCCTACTCGGCAGCCAGCCAATGTGATGCCATCATTGCCGCGATCGGATCGCGCGAGCTTGTTATAGGCGGCATAACCATCCACTTGCAGGATGCCGCGATAACCATTGAGGTGGCGGACCGCGCATTCGCCGGCGCGGCTGTCTTCGAAGCGATAAGCCACCATCGGCGGACCGTTGCGGCCAAAGGTTCGGTCATCTCGGGCATAGGCCCATAAGTAGGCCGTCTTGGTCGATCCGGAGCCCGGAGCGAGCGTCGGCAAAGTGGTTTCGTCGGCAAAGACCCGTTCGGCCTTCTTGACCTCGCTGAAGATGTAGTCGGCAATGATCTCGAGCTCGAAGCCGAGCTTACCCATCCATTGGGCCATCAGCTGGCGGTCGAGTTCGACCTGATCGCGGGCGTAGATGGCCTCCTGCCGGTAGAGCGGCAGGCCATCGGCATATTTGGCGACGGCGATGTGGGCCAGAAGCGCTTCCGTCGGAATGCCGCCTTCGATGATGTGGGCCGGGGCCAGCGCCTGGATGACGCCGTCCGCGTTCTTGAAGGCATACTTGGGACGGCGCGTGACGATCACCCGGAACTTCGCCGGCACCACATCCAGGCGCTCCGACACGTCCTCGCCGATCAGCACCTTCTGCTTGCCGGCATACTCCGCCAGCTCTTGCGGCTCAATGACGGTTTCGATCCGTTCCAGATGGGGCGCAAAGCCCTTGCGCCGACGCGGTGCACGCTTGCCATCCGCCTGCGCACGGCCCTTGCTGACCTGGGCCTTGATCGCGGCGATGCCGGTCTCGATCTCCTCGAAGACGAAGGCCTGCTGTTCATCGTCGCCGTTCGCCGAGCCGAGCTTCTCCGATCGTCGGCCGAACCGGGCGCGGTCGAAGGCCTGCAGGATTTGCGTCAGCCGCTCGATGCGCGCATCGGCATCGGCGTTGCGGGCCTTGAGATCGGCGACTTCGCTCTCCAGAGCAGCGGCGCGGGCCGCTTTCTCGGCCATGGCAAGCACCATGGCCTTCAGCGTCTCTACGTCATTCGGGAGGCTGAGATCGGGCGGCGTCATTGACCCGACCAGAGCACATTTTGCCCCGGTTCTCTTGCCCTTTCAGGCCGCTGATTCACTTCGCCGCAGTGCTTTTACCCAACAATCTCCGGCGGCTTGACCGCCGCGGTCCGGATCCGCTTCCAGTCCATCCCATCCACCAGTGCCATCAACTGCGCAGCATTCAGCTGCACCCGATGATGCCCGATCCGCGGCCAGCAGAACCTCGCCTTCTCAAGCCGTTTTAAATAGAGGCACACGCCGGAGCCATCCCACCATACGATCTTTATTCGGTCGGCTCTTTTGGCGCGGAACACATAAAGCGCACCGTCGAACGGATCTGAGCCGGCATCGCGCACCAGCGCAACAAGGCCATCGATACCCTTGCGGAAGTCGACTGGATGGCTCGCCAGGAACACCTTCACGCCGGAGGGGATCATGCCGAACGGACCGCCCGGATCACCCGCTGCAACTGCGCCTCGTCGACGTCCACGCCGGCGCGCACGATCACCTCGCCAATGGCAATCTCGATCACCGCGCCTGCCACAGGCGCCACCACACCCTCGCAACTCGAGTGCCGTGAGCGATAACGCCGCCGCTCGGCCCGAGCGTCACGGCGCCAGGCGAACAGCTGCGACGGGTGAATGCCGATCCGGCGGGCGATCGCCGAGACGCTCGCGCCAGGCTCCAGCGCCTCCATCACGACTTGGGCCTTAAACTCGTCCGACCAGCGTCGGCGAAGCTGCCGCGGCGATCCCTCAAGACGGTCGGCGACCGCTTCGATCATATGGAAGGTTCTAGTTCCAGAACTAGGCGCAGACATAGAAGCTCACATCGGCTCACAAACTTAGCAGCCGATAGCCGATCGTTCACCCCTCCGCCAGACGGGGTCTCCTTGCCGCTTACTTTCACTCAGTGCTCGCTACAGCTTCACGATTGCGGTCGGCCTCCAGCGCGCGGCATCTTTGACGAAGCCTTGAAAGGAGCCTGGTAGTTGCTGCCATCTCGGCATAAACTGGCTACATCACGAAACTAAGCCTATACGCACTTCCTGGCCGGTTTGCCTAAGTGCAAAATTCAGCTGTTGTTACTGTGATCGGCTCCTCTCGGCTGACCAAGGAGAAAGTTGCGTAATGGCCTGAGGTCGATTCTTTAAATCAAGACGCGTCTCCGCTGGGCCATTGGCTGTGGCCGATGAGCATTCTTGCGAGTGGGTGTTACTCGAAGATCATGGGGGCTACGGCTTGGGCGTAAGCGTACCCGGCTGGGCCCGCCGGGTCGCTCGAACTTCGGAACGATACGGTGCACCCAGCAGTAACAGAAACAGCGCGCGATTGGCTTGATAGCTGGCGGCGGAGCGGCTCCGTCCTGAACCCGTCATTACGCGGGCACCTTCGGCCGTATAAACGGACCACAACCACCTTCGTCCGCGCTGCTTCAGGAATGACTCGAAAACTGGAAGCGTTGACATGGCTACGGAGCGTCATTTCTGACGGTCGTGCGTTTGGTCTTCGGAAGGCCGGAGACGCTCTCACGGCGAACCTTCTCCAGACGATGCCTGACCGCGGCCAGCTTGGTAATGAACTCGTTTGATCCGCTTACCCCGAATTCATCAGAAGCGAGCTCGTCCAGTCCTTGCTGTTGCGGCGCCAAAGTCAATAGGCGCTTGCGAGTTTTGGCCGTCAGCGTCATCTGCACGACCCGAGCATCGCTCGCGCAGTGCTTACGCCGCAGGAATCCACTTTTCTCTAGTACCTTTGAGTGCGTCGTGACGAAAGAAGGGTCGACGTGCATCAACTTTGACACCAGGTTGACGGAGACACCATTTTCCTTGCCTAAGTAGGCCACTGCCATCAGGATCATCCACTGTGGCCCAGTGATGCCAAGCACATGAGCTCGGAATCTGGCAAGCTCTTCGAGACACGCACTGATCGACCTGATCTCCCACATGAACGGCCGGGCCGGCTCCAGTCCCTCAGTAGAGACACTTTCAAGCGCGCTGGCTAGACCGGGCAAATCCGGCGGCATCGTAGGTCAGGTTCCATCGTTCACCGGCTTCCCTTAGCGCGAATTGGCAGTAGGTACAACGCCGTAAGAGCAAGCAAATCAAACACTTGGTACGGTCCGGACGGATGGGTAGCGTGCGTAAGAAAGCCGTAGCTGCTCGGAGTCCAGCAGCGGCATTCACGGGCAACTTGCGTCGGATCGATGCTGCACGCCGGTCGGATCGCTGCGCCTGCCAGTGAGATAGCCGCGATTATGGTCTGCTTCTTGCTTCACTGGCGACCTGTCCGTTCCCTGCCGAATTTCTCTGGGGCATGCCGAGCATCGCGGAGACGCACGTCGCATTTTACGTGGCCGACGTAACACGTCCCTAAGGCGCAGGCATTTTTCCAGTAAACGTCCCGTATAGTTCTTCCCAACCTTCCCATGTCGGTAGCCAATCTTCATAGAGTTGAGCTGACCTTTGACTTCGATTTAATTGTGTGAGCAATGGGGACAGCGAAATGCTTCTGTGATCCCGCCAAGTCGCCGAAGTCAACAGCTCTCAAGATCAATTGCAAGCGCAAATCTTCTCAGGTGATGCGTTCAGCGCAAGCGACCGCCTCACGTGATCTCACGGCCGGCGCTACTCGCTCAATCGAACGAGTGCTGCGGCGGGGGGGACGCTTAATGAGGGTCTGAACTATGAGCGATGGTTTCGACCGTTCTCCTGCGGTTTGCTTTCTTCTCGGCCTCCCGCGATCCGGGACGACACTCCTGGCGCACTTGCTCCAGCACCATCCTGACATTGTGGCTCCGCCTGAGCCCTGGTTTATGCTGGCACTTGAGGCATTTGGCAGGGTCGATCAGCGACATCCGGCAGGATCCCCGCTGATCGAGGCTGCCACATCCGAATTTTTGGGACGGATAGATCGCACGTTGGTCTGCCGGGCCTTTGCCGACACTGCGTACAGCCAGTATCTGGCGGCAGCGGGCAAGCGCATCATCATAGACAAGACACCACGCTACTGGACGGCGCTGGAATTTCTTGAAGCTGTCTATCCAGAGGCGCCACACATCCTTCTGATGCGCAATCCCTATGCCATCGCCGCTTCACTGAAATCAACGTGGGGTATCCCGCTGCGGGCAGAAAACTCCTATCCGGTCAGCGTATCTGCTCTCGCTGATCTCATGCTCCGCCTGCCCGCTGTCGTTATATCGTCACTAGCCGATCTGGTTCTTGGCCTTCCCAGGCTCGCCGCGCACCGCGCTCGGCCGCGGACGCAGCTAATAAAATACGAACCGCTCGTGGCGCGTCCCGATCAGGAAGTCCGGCGTCTATTGGTGGCGCTTGGCTGTGATCCAGCGGTCGCCGCGTCCGCGGGAATGGAACAAGCAGATTATCTTCGATCCAGCAGCTTCGGAGACCGAAAAATCCTGGAGCGAAACGCGGTCGACGAAAGCTCTGTCAAAGCATGGCAATCCCAATTGAGCGCTGAAGAGATGCAAACGGTGACCGACCTGATCGGGGTCGAGCTTTTGATAGAGCTCGGATATGAGCAGGAGCTGCTGCATGCGCAGCAAGCCGGCGTGGTGGATAGGGGAGGAGAGGTTACCGAACTCCATCGCCGGATATTCCAAACCTGGCGGGATTTGCGCAGTCGTTCCGCATCCAATAGCTCCATAGTGCGGCAGACGCAAAATCTGTCGGACACCAACGTCGAGGAGGATCTGCGGCTGGCGGACTCAACGGCGGCTCGGTTGCAACACGCGCTGTTGACCTCAGAAGCTGAGCGCGCCGCGGGATTGGATGCCATTCAAAATCGCGACGCGGCAATCAAAGTTCTACGCAGCGAGATCGAACGTCTTGAGCAGGTCCTCAATATGCCTTAGGGTGATCTGGATGCTTGCGATCAAAACACGCTGGCTTATTTAGCTAGTACTGAGCCCGCGACGGGTTGATCTCCGCGCCGGATGGCTGGCGCAGGTTATGACCGCATCAGCGGTGAAACGCCCTCGGTTATGCGGCTCCTGGTTGCGCTCGCACTTGACCTTAACCGTGCGTCATGGCGAGCAGTTTTTTCGCCACCGGTATCTCGGGGCTGCAGCCGTAGACCGGCAAAGAACAGCGATTCTGCATCGAAAAGAACATATGCTGCCCAGACATCTGCGCCGTCTCGAAGCTGAATCGATCGAAATCATGCGTGACGTGGTCGCCGAGTTCAAAAGGCCGGTCATGCTTTATTCGATCGGAAAAGACTCGAGCGTGATGCTGCACGTTGCGATCAAGGCCTTCTATCCCGCAAAGTTGCCTTTTCCCCTGCTCCACGTCGACACGACCTGGAAGTTCCGCGAGATGATCAACTTCCGGGACGCCACAGCCAAGCGGCTCGGCCTCGACCTAATCGTCCATGTAAATAAGGAGGGCATTGAGCGCGGGATCAATCCGATCGACTCCGGCTCCGCGCTTCATACCCAGGTGATGAAGACAGACGCCCTGAAGCAGGCGCTCGACCTCCACGAATTCGATGCTGCTTTTGGCGGTGCCCGGCGCGATGAGGAAAAGAGCCGCGCAAAAGAGCGGATTCTGTCCTTCCGCTCGGCAGGGCACGTATGGGACCCTCGTAACCAGCGGCCGGAACTCTGGAATCTATTCAACACTCGGATTCGCCGGGGCGAAACCATGCGCGTCTTTGCACTGTCGAACTGAACTGAGCTCGACGTCTGGGAATATGTCATGCGCGAGAAGATTCCGGTCGTCCCGCTCTACTTCGCAAAGCAAAGACCGATCGTGCGTCGAAATGGCGCGATGATCATGATCGACGACAAGCGATTGCCGCTTCTGACCGGCGAGGCGCCGCAAATGCGGATGACCCGTTTCCGTACGCTGGGATGCTATCCGTTGAGCGGAGCTATTGAATCCGATGCGACAACGATCGAAGACATTGTCGCAGAGATGCAGACCGCGACAGTATCGGAGCGCCAGGGCCGCCTGATCGATGCCGATGAAGCCGCTTCGATGGAGAAGAAGAAGCGGGAAGGCTACTTTTGATGCTTGCCAAGCCAATAACGCAATCTATCCAAGCCATGCCAAAGGATCAGCTGCGATTCATCACATGCGGTTCGGTGGATGACGGGAAATCCACGCTGATAGGCCGGCTGCTGCACGACAGCAAAATGATTTACCAGGATCAGATGACGGCGTTGGAACGAGATAGCGCCAAGCACGGCACTACCGGCCGTGAGATCGATTTCGCGCTGCTCGTCGACGGGCTTGAAGCCGAACGAGAGCAAGGCATCACGATCGATGTAGCCTATCGTTTCTTTGCGACGGAGCGGCGCTCGTTCATGGTGGCTGATACACCCGGCCATGAGCAGTATACCCGCAACATGGCAACTGGCGCCTCAAATGCTCAGCTCGCCATCATCCTCATCGATGCCCGTAAGGGCGTGCTGGTCCAAACCAAGCGGCACTCGTTCATCTGTTCGCTCCTTGGTATCCGCCACCTCGTCTTGGCAGTGAACAAGATCGACCTCGTCAACTACAGCAAAGAGACCTTTGATCGGATCGTCGCCGACTACGTGGCCTTTGCCGCAGATCTCGGCTTCGATACGATCGTCCCGATTCCGATCTCTGCCAGGTACGGCGACAACGTCGTCAACCGCTCTTGCAACACTCGCTGGCACGATGGTCCCTGCCTGCTCGGCCAGCTCGAGAGCATTGGGATCGGCTCCGATAGCTCCCGGCAGGCCTTCCGCTTTCCGGTCCAGTGGGTGAACCGGCCGGACCTGGATTTCCGAGGTTACGCCGGATCCGTGGCTTCAGGAAGCATCTCGGTGGGAGACGACATCGTCGTCGCAGCATCCGGACGAACCGCGCGCGTCAGCCGGATTGTAACTCAAGACGGCGACCTACCTTGCGCCGAGGCGGGCGATGCAATCACGCTTACCCTTGAAAGCGAAATCGACATCAGCCGCGGCGATCTCCTGGCATGCCCAACCGAGCGACCGGAACTTGCCGATCAATTCGCCGCTCATCTGATCTGGATGGATGAGGACCAACTCGCTGTCGGACGCAACTACATTCTGCGCATTGGATCGCAGACCACAGCCGGCAGCATTACTGCGATCAATCGTCGGATCGACGTCAATACGCGCGAGCATCTGGCAGCCAGGACGCTTGGCTTAAACGAGATCGGATTTTGCAATGTCTCAACCGCATTGCCCGCGGCGTTCGATCCTTACGAGGTCAATCGCAAGACCGGATCATTTATCGTCATCGACCGATATACCAACCGCACGGTCGCAGCCGGGATGATCGCATATCCACTGCGGCGAGCTGCCAACATCGCTTGGCAACCCCTTGCAGTGGGACGCAAGGAGCGGGCCACTCTCAAGAACCAGAAGCCTTGCATCATTTGGTTTACCGGCCTGTCCGGCGCGGGAAAGTCGACAATTGCCAACATCGTCGATCAAAAGCTGTTTGCAATGTCTCGGCATGCCATGCTGTTGGATGGAGACAACCTGCGGCACGGATTAAACGCGGACCTCGGCTTCTCCGAGACCGACCGCATGGAAAACATTCGGCGTACCGGGGAAGTTGCCAAGTTGATGGCGGACAGTGGCTTGATCGTGCTTTGTTCGTTCATCTCGCCTCACAGGGCCGAACGAGATATGGTGCGCAGTCTGGTCGGTAAGGAGGAGTTTGTCGAAGTCTTTGTCGATACGCCGAGCGAAGAATGCGCGCGGCGCGATCCCAAAGGTCTTTATTCAAAAGCGAAGTCCGGTAAGATCAAGAAATTCACCGGCGTCGATGCGTCCTATGAAGCGCCGACAAGACCTGAAATTCATCTCAGGACCAAGGAACAGGCGCCTGAGCAAATGGCCCAAGCTGTGATCGATGTCTTGATGGCGCGCGAAATTCTTGACGGTTACTGATTATCGAACCTATCACCTCGTATCCCACCGTTTAGCAAGATGTGGGCCTCACCAAGCCGCTGGCCCGGCCAAGGCGACTCGGGTTAAGCACCGACATCAATGGACTCATGCTCTAAGGAACAAAATGGTCGCGTCCACACGTCGATTGCCCGCTTCTGGTTATGTCCTCGAAATCGACGGTCAATTGAAAACCGAATTTGCGACCAGAGATGGGGCCTTTGCAGGAGCGCAGGAGCTCAAGAAGCGCCGTCCGATGCTCCAGGTCAGGATCTACGACGCTAGGACAAAGGCCAGAGAAGAAGTCGGGCTTCCAGTAACTTGAGTTTTTCGCTTCACGCTGTTTCTTGCGCGTATGGCGTGCGTCGCGCTCTCCCGATCAAACCTGTGCCCGGCTGAAGCCGCGGGGGAATTGAACACAGGTGCGGAAGCATCGCCAGCATCGGCTGGCTGCAGTCCAGTGCTTGGAGTGTGAAACCTGTACGAGATACTCCAGCGCCCTGACATAAACTACGAGACCGCGCAACTCGGCCACGAAGTGTCGATCGCTCGTGAGCTTGATCGAAAGACGGGGCTGGCACCAGGATCAGCTGTCACGCGGTATTCTCTCGACGTCGACCGGAAGCTCGATGCCATACCTGTCTGCTGTCTCGCAAGAACGCTGTACTGGCGATCACGGCAGCTTGGCTCCAAAACGCGGCGCCACAGACGCTTAGCGTGCTGCGCGTCAGCTTTTCGTCAGCTACCTCGCTTAGCATATTACAGTTTCGACGACCCGAGTTTCCGAGTCCAATCTCACGTTGATCGGGGGCGGAAACGAGCAGTTCAGCGGCGGCCATCGCGGCTCCGACTATGTTCACTCATGGCCCAACTCTCAGTTTCCGCGGTACCTGCATTCGGATTTCAGCTCAGCGATGCCAAAATGCAGTCGCCAGAGTTGGCGATGGCCCAGGACTGGTTGTCGTACGGCCGGCGCGATCGCCCGGCCGGCGCCCGGCTCGGACATTGTGGGTCATTGCGGCGGGCGCGATGTTGGGCAGATTTGCCATATCTCACCTCTCGATCGCCGCGGCCGCACAGGAGATCCGTGCGCAGTACGCGTAACGCAAACGGATGTGGTATGGCCGCCCGAGGGCGAGGCAGGGGTCTCGGATATAGAAAGCCGATGGGATTCAGCGATCGTTGGCGCTTGACGCTCTGCGCGGAGACAAAACCACCGCACTCTTGATTTCGCTTCGTTCTAGATCCGATTTCTGGTCCGGTTAGATTCGTAAATCGACCTGCGCCCACGCGTGAGAGATTCAAATGCTCCGTATACGAAAGCGCTGCGGGCGAACGGTTGGGGCCGCTGAAACCAGGGACGCCGTACCGTCAGCGCTCCAAGCTAGGGCCATCGCGCTGGAATTGCGCTGACGGCAATCGGCGGTGGAAGCATTAAAAATTACTTAATACGAATCATTGCCAGCGAAACCGGGGTATCTGACACATAACCGCTGCGAGACGACGCGTGAATGACGACATAGGTTGCAAAAGTTGCTTTCAAATCGACCCTATCGACCTACTGCCCGATGAGGGCGCCCGGCAGCGGTTCGAGGCGATTGTGGATCGTGCAGGGGACGCGCGCTCAACGTGGTCGCCGCTTGATGAGGAAATGCGCTCGACTCGTGCCGAGCTTCACCGCGTCGAGACCCGCCGCAAACAGCTGATATTGGCCCGCACCGCCGGCGGCCCCGTCGCGGACAAGGAGGAGGCGCAAATCCGTGACTTGAACTTGCAAGCTGCCGGATTCGCTGAAAAGTTGCGTTGCCTCATCGGTCGTGAGGCGACTGCTGCCGCCCGTATGCGGAACTGCGAGAGCCTGGCGTCACGCTGCCGAGCCTTTCTGGCTCGCAGTGGCCTGCGGTCGGGCGTGCGTCTTACCTCGATCCCACAAATCGCGCTGTCGGAGATTTTAGGGCGCGACGAGCCGATCAGTGAGGCTCTCAAGCGCTTGCGCCTGCGTCTTGGCGAGCTCGAAGCCGATGCGCACCGGATTCGCAGTGCGCCATTTCCCAGTGAGGCAAAGAAGCAAGACGCGGCGGTTCTGATCGCACGACTGGCGGAACGTGGAGCGCCGTCTATCTCGGCCATGATTGATGACAACGCGCGTGAGATCAAATGGCCGCTCATCCTCCAGGAGCACGATCTGACGGCTATGGTCCTCGGTGCGGACACGCGGGTTGTGGGCAGGGCATCTGGCCAGGTTCCCGATGTAATTGGGCTGCTCTGTTGGGTCCTTCGTGACACCTTGACCGAAAAGGTGAACGAATTGATCGATACCAACAGCGACGATGCTGCCGCGCTCCCGGCGGATGAGCGTGAAAAGCTGCTAACTCAGATCGAAGTTGACAAATTGATGACCGAACGCAAAGAGGCCGCCCTGGTACAAGCCGCGCAGGCTGCGGGCGAGCCCATCGAACACCGCGATGGCATCAGCGTTCTGGCCGCGCTTCAGCTCGAGCTGGTCACGCAGACATTATGACGACGCGGCCGCGCAAAATATTCTCTCGCAACTGGCACCTAACTGGTTGTCCATGAAGGAACGCGGAGTGCGGCCTGCAACGAACCGGATCAGGCGACGATTTTGGCAGGGAGTTCAAGCTTTGCCAGCGGAAAGCACAATGCTGGTTGCGGTCTTTCCCTGAGACCATTTCCTGCGCGCCTCTTCGGACTTCTCCAAAGCCATTTAGCGAACCGTCGATGCGCAGACGGAAAGGCGTGCGGGCGGCCGGGAGAGGCCGCCCGCGTTTGTTGAACTTGGCCATCTCGGGGGCTGCGTGAATGTATGAGAAGCCAAGTCCACGCGACACTCCTGGCAACTCGCGTGCCAGACGGTCCGACCTCAAAGAGGTGCGGGCTGTCGTGCTCAAGGAAAGCGCACCGACGGCGGTGCGCCGCTCGTGCGAGTTGCGTCACGAAAGAGGTTTTTCCAAGCCGTGCCTAAGCTTGGCAAAAACAGGCCATGTTAGTCATGTAACGACGACGAGGAGCAAAACGAGGCGCTTGTGCACCTCATGCGGTGTCGGCTTTCGAACGGGCGTGTCGTCAACCCGGCGTACACGTCTGCAGCGCTTGCGAGTAGCGCAGCGGGGACACGCACGTTCGCGACGCACGGTTCCACTCGGCGAGATACACCCCGAATATCCGTAGCTTAGAACCCTGTCACATTGCAGAATCATATTTCTTGTACTCGGTGGTCGTGCCTAAGACTTCCTCCCGCTCATTGAAGCCGGCGCATCGAACTCCAATTCCACGGGGCTTTCTAGGGACCATTGGTTGGGCGAGCCGAAGCTGACGTCGGAGAGAGCTTCCTTGGTGGATTAGCATCATGACCCCGCAAGCTAAACTGTGTGCTTTGTTGAGAGGTGTTCTGGATGATGCCGTCGCGATGGTGCCCGAAGCAAGGCGGACGTCATCGTTGAAGGCATGCATCGCCGAAAAAGTACTAACTCTAGCTGCACAAGGCAATTCGGATCCAATTGTGTTGACACGCCTGGCCGTGCGGAGCGTGCAGCAAGCCTGTCGAGGTTGCTACGGATGCGAAGGACAGCAACCCATCGGTCAGTGAAAGTTCGATCATGGCCCCCAACACGATCGCAAGTGCTTTCGCACCGCTTGAGCAACTTGCCAGCCAGTTGATTCCCCATATTCCGCGGGAGGACGATGCCTCGCACGACATTAGCCATACTCTACGAGTTTGGAAGAACGCGCGAACAATACAGGCGATCGAGGGCGGCGATCTCACGATCCTGGTTCCTAGCATCCTTCTTCACGACTGCGCAGCGGTTGAGAAGAATTCTCCCTTTCGTTTTCAAGCATCTCGGCACGCGGCCGATAAAGCGTCGAAGTTGCTGAGGGAACAAGGCTTCTCGGCAAGCGCTATCGAGTCCGTTGCGCATGCAATCGAGGCCCATAGCTTCTCCGCAAACGTGCCTCCTCGAACGTTAGAGGCAAAGATCGTTCAAGACGCCGATCGGTTAGACGCAATCGGAATGATTGGGGTGGCCCGATGCTTTCACCTTGCAGGTCGGCTAAGGCGGTCGCTTTATGACGTCGGCGATCCTCGCGCTCGAAATCGTCCGCATGACGACAGGAAATTTGCAGTCGATCATTTCGACACCAAATTGCTCAAGCTGGCGTCGGGATTCCAAACCGCGGCTGGAAGATCCCTGGCAAGACCCAGGCACGAGCGCTTGGTGCGCTATCTGGACGAATTGTTTGAGGAGATCTAGATCGGAAAAGTGTCGGTTTTCACAAGGTTGTCGTGCTGGTCTGATCAGAAGATCGTGCAACTCACCCGGTCTAGTGCCGGATCTGATCAGTTAGAGGCTCTACTGCGTGAATTCGGCTGGAGTGTTCTGACTGGCCAGAATTCCTTACGAGGAGAAAGACCAAGCGGTGCAGGCAGCGTTGGCGATTGTCTCAGCGTGCCGCCCCAGTACCTAGGCCAGCATTTTAGGGCACGTTACGTACAGGCTTCGAAGTCCCTCACGTACAGCTCTTTGGTGGTGAGCTCCATCGTCCCCGGGTCTCCGGCGACATCCCAACGCAGTATTTTGGTCACCACCACCTTCCGTTCGCATAATGCGTCAGATCGCATTCGACTATTCTCCCCACGTAAGCATGTGCCTCATATTTTGGGGGCATTGGGCGCGCCGCGCCTTCTTCGAGCGTTTCCTCCACCAACGGCCGCATCGAGCTCGGCGACGAGCGCGGGATCAGGCCCCAAATAGTTACGAGAAAGAATAGCCTCTCTCCGGTCCACGACAGCGGACAACACTGGGAAACCATCGCAGCATTGCTGCAGACAGCAACGACGTCGATCTGTTCGCATGGCTCGCCCCGCACTCGGCGGTTTGCTCCGCCGGGGCTCAGCAAAAGTTGTCGAGCTGATCGCTGCAAAAGGTCCCGCCAATCGCAAGCCCGAGCCTGACTGGACGAGACAGGGGACCCCCCGTTCAGACGCAATGATGACATGATGGCGGACATGTAGAGCGGTGGCAGGCACTTCCAAGGCATCGACCTTCAAGGAAAGTAGCAAAGGCGGATAACTTGTATCCCGATCTGGAGTTCGGCGAGGGCGCGACGTGAATCGAGCCAAATCCTCGCGGCAGAACGTCCTCACCCCTGACGTCGCACTGTGGACACTCTGAGCATAGCTTGCCGCCGCTCCCTGCAATCTTCTGCCAGCCTTCGCTTATCGCTCCGCGCGGATGTGCACGTTAGAAAAAATCACATGAGAAGAGTTCGGAAGAGGGTTGAAACGCACCTAACGTCAAGTTGTACGATCTGAAAATAGACGGCAAAGGTCGTCAACGTCCCGAACTCTCCAGCGAGTGACAGTATGCGAATGTCTCAAGCCTCACGCAGGATCCGGCGCGTCAGCAGCGGCACGCATAACGGGCGCCACGCGCGAATTGACATCCGCGTGCGATCGGTCCGACGTGCACTTTTATCTGAACTTCAACGTTCGCCTGGATGGCACAGGTCGGCCGTAAGCCGATCAGCCGACACGTCTAGCTTGCTAGGCAAGATGTTGAAGACGCTGGATCGTTGCATGCAGGACGGCTGGACAAGAGTTGCGCTTCGCGCCGCCTCGGTGCGCAAATGCGGCGGCAGAGCGAATTCCTAGGAAAACTGAATGATATCGATGGGGCCTTGGCGCCGTGCGGGCATCGCTGTGCATCTGCGGATTGATGTGCATGTCGTGATCGGCCGAATTTTCGATGAGTTGTCAAGCGAAGCGCGTCTGCGCCGATGGCGCTTCGCCCAATAGCAGATGACGCGAGGGGCTGCACGCAAGGTGACTCAAGTCGCGGCCCCCCTCCAGATTCGCGACGAAAACAACTTAAGGGGAATAGTGTGACAAGACAGCGCTCTCTGTTGACGCCTGGTCCGTTGTCGCTTTCGCTGGCGGTCAGGAGCCAGATGCAGCTCGATCTCGCATCGCGCGATTGCGAGTTCAAGGAAGTGACCGCCCGCATGAGGCGGCTGATGCTCAATCTGCTGGGAAAGGCCGGGGATTATTCCGTAGTCCCTATTCAGGGAGGCGGCTCCTTTGCAATGGAGGCTGCTCTGTCCTCGTTCGTGTCCAAGGGGGACAAGCCGCTCGTTTGCATAAACGGCATCTATGGCGAGCGCATCTTCAAGATCCTGCGGCTGTGGGGCGTCGACGCGCTGAAGCTTGTCAAACGAGCTACCGAGCCTTTGGACCCCCAAGAAGTTGCTGAGCATCTGAGGCGAAATCCCGGCATTACCCACCTATGTCTCGTGCATTGCGAGACGACGACCGGAATCGTCAATCCGCTGGACGCGATCGTCGAAGAGGCGAAGCGGCGTGGTATCAAGACGATCGTCGATGGCATGAGCTCCTTTGGCGCGATTGATATTGACCTGAGCTGTGGTGGGATAGACGTCCTGGTGACGTCGAGCAACAAGTGCATTGAAGGGCCGCCAGGGGTCGCTTTTGTCATCGCGTCTCGCGAGCTGCTAAAAAACGCAGTCCAAGAACCGAGGTCGTTTGTGCTCGACGTGAGAGACCAATGGCTCTCGCTCGAGCGCTCCGGTGAGTGGCGATCGACCCCGCCCACCCACATCGTTCAGGCAACGACGAGGGCCTTGGAGATTCTGGAGGGGGAGGGCATCGATGCCCGGCGCCGCAGGTATGAGAAGGTTAGAGACGATCTCGTCCAAGAACTCGAAGGGGTAGTGTCTCCCCTGCTGTCTGCCGACTTGCAGTCGCCGGTCTGCGTCGCCTTCAGTGCGCCATCCGGCATCGCCGATCAGGAAGGATTTGACGGGCTATATCGCCATTTGGCGGCCCACAACCTTTATATCTACTCGAAGTTGCACCTCGCGACGCGGAGTTTTCGGGTCGGTTGCATTGGCGAGATCCGACCCAGTTGGATCGAGCAATTGGGGTGCGCCTTTCGTACATACTTTCGGTCCGGTCCGGT
The DNA here is from genome assembly GCF_024171045.1 of Bradyrhizobium sp. USDA 4538. Lineage (NCBI taxonomy): Bacteria > Pseudomonadati > Pseudomonadota > Alphaproteobacteria > Hyphomicrobiales > Nitrobacteraceae > Bradyrhizobium > Bradyrhizobium sp. USDA 4538. Next base: position 1,243,811 of record NZ_JALJZE010000001.1, on the reverse strand, counting down.
TCCTTGCGCGGGGGCGGCGTCGGCCCGGGAGGCTTGCGAGCGTCGCATCGAGACGTCATCGCCGCTCGCAAGGACCTCGCAGCTCCCGTTCTCTGTCGAAACTGCTGTTCTGCACGCGGGCTACCGACGTGATCCGGTGACCAAAGCTGTCGCAGTGCCGATCTATCAGAACACGGCCTATGAACTCGATGGCGATCTGAATCACATTGCGGATGTCTACAACGTCAAGGCGGATGGGTTCACCTATACGAGGATCATCAATCCGACGACCCGCGCGCTGGAAAGAAGGTATGCCGCGGTCGACATGGGTCGCGACTCGCTCGCGGTCGCATCGGGTCAAGCGGCGACGTTCCTTGCCATCGTCAACCTGTCAAGCGGAGAAGTGGGGGACAACGTCGTCGCCTCACCGTACCTCTATGGCAATACCTGGAACCTGCTCCACAACACGTTAAAGCGTCTTGGTATCGCCGTCAGGACGGCGGATCCTCGCAGGCCGGAGACTTTCGAACGTGCCATCGATGACCGCACGATATGCCTCTTCGGAGAGGTGATCTCAAACCCGTGTCTGATTCCGCTTCCGGTCAAACAGCTGGCTGAGATCGGCCGAAAGCACGGCGTCCCCTTGGTTGTGGATAATACGACGACCCCGCTGGTATGTCGGCCGTCAGATCTCGGTGCGGCGATTACGACCTACTCCGCCACGAAATATATCTGCGGCCACGGCACGACGCTGGGCGGTCTGATCGTTGACAACGGCAAGTTCAGCTACCGGGGAGCCTCTCGCTTTCCATTATTCAACAGTCCTGACGAAGCGCATGGCGGGATCATCTGGCGCAACGCGTTGCAAGACGTCGACGATCTCGGAAAAAGCGAGGTTCTTCTGAAGGCACGCATGACCTGGTTGCGCGACACTGGCGCGGCCATTGCCCCCTTTGCGAGCTTTCAGCTGATCCAAGGCCTTGAAACGCTGCCCCTTCGCATGAAGCAGCACTGCGCAAACGCCAGGATAGTGGCCGACGTTCTTAAGGCGCATCCGAAAGTACGTCGTGTCTTCTACCCGGGGCTGTTCGAAGGAGCCGACCGGGAAACCGTCGACCAGACGCTCAATCCCGCATACGGACACGGCGCGATGGTCATGTTCGAGGTGGAGGACGAACAGGCCGGGCGCAAGTTCATCCAGAACGTCGACCTGATGTATCACGTTTCGAATGTGGGAGATGCCCGGACGCTCGTGACGCATCCTGTTTCGACAACCCATACCACCGTTCCGCGGGAGAAGCGCGAAGCCGCCGGCATATTTGGCGGTTCGATCCGGCTTTGCGTCGGCATCGAAGACGTCAACGACATCGTGCGCGATCTGGACAGGGCGCTTTCCGCAATCTGACAACTTGTAAGGCGATCAGGAAGAGGTTCTCATGAATCAGACAGACGCTTGGAAACTGAGGTCGTCCCGTTATGAAGCGGTTCAGTTCAGCCGCGAGATCAACAAGCAACTCTCAGAACTGAGGCCCGACAATGTAACGGGAGTGGCCTATATCGCCAAAGATTACGCTGTAATTGCCGCTTGCACGCTCGCGACGGTCTGCGTCTCTTGGTGGCTCTACCCGGTGGCCGTTCTTCTGATCGGCGCCTACCAACGAGGTCTGACGACGATCGCTCATGATGCGGCTCACCGTACGCTCGCGAAGAACACGACGTGGAACTACGTCCTCGGCATTCTGTTCGCCGCCTATCCCCTGTTCCAGCGCCACTGGGCCTACCGGATCTCGCATGTCTATCTGCATCATCCGTATCTCGGCGACCCGGAGAAGGATCCCGACCTGAAATTCTTCATGGCCAATGGTGTCTACGACGTCCAGCCTCCCGAGCGGTACGCCTTCAATATCATCTGGAAGCCGATATTCGGTGGGGCGACACTGGCCTATCTGAAGTATCTCTGGACCAATCGGTTTTCGATCACGGATGCCGAGGACCAGAGCCGCTCAGGCATCCTTGTCGACAAGTATGGCTTCTATCTCTTCTGGATCAGCATCCTGGGCGGGTCATATGCGCTTGGGCTGATCCACATCGTGATCCTGTTTTGGATCGTGCCCTATCTCACCACGTTTCAGGTTCTCGGGTGGTTTGTCGAACTCGCCGAGCACTCGCCGATGTGCGAGACCGAAACGAAGAACGTCTATCTGACCAGGAACCGGAAAGGGAATTTCCTCGAGCGCGCCATCCTTGGACAGAATCTGGATGAGTACCACCTCGAGCATCACCTGTCGCCGGGCATCCCGTTCTGGCTTTTGCACAAAGCCCAGAAGATCCGGATGCAGGATCCGGGTTACGCAAAGGTTGCCGCGAGCTGGGGAGGGCTCTTCGTCAAGGGGCCGCAAGGTCAACCCAGTGTTATGACTCAGTTGAAGGAGCGAAATCGACGCTTGTATGAGCAGTCGGTGGCCGATGGCCATGCAAAGGGGCAGGTGGCGTGACATTGCAACGGTCAGACGAAGCCCGCGCCGTGGTCGGCGTCACCTCGAACCGACTTTTGGTCGATGGCGTGCATCGCGACTGGCTACGACGCAAATACGTCAAGGCTCTCCTTCATCATGCGGGCGTGGCCTGCGTCATATTGCCGACGATCGACGCTGAAGATGCGGGGGGCGAGGCCGCCCGGGCGATCATGGACGCGCTCGACGGCCTCGTCTTGACAGGAGATGAATCGAATCTAGACCCAGCCGTCTTGAAAGCGCCTGCATCCCATCCAGGAGCCGATCAGCAGGATGTTGAGCATGGTATCCGCGACCGCCCACGGGACAGGCTGTCTGCGGTAGCCATCGATAGGGCCATCGCGCTCGGAATGCCGATCCTGGGCATCTGCCGGGGGCTTCAGGAGCTCAACGTCTATTTCGGCGGCACACTCCATCCATCGCTTGCGGAGTGGAGGCTGGGAAGTGCCCTGATGCATGCCGAGAAACCGGATCGTCCAAGAGACCGCCAGTACGATGCCGCGCACAGCGTGAGGATATGCTCCGATGGTGCGCTTTTTCCGATCGCGGGCGCAGCGGAAGCGCAAGTGAACTCCCTGCATAATCAAGGCATAGAGGCGCTTGCCAGCGCGCTGAAGCCGGAGGCATGGGCGCCTGACGGTCTGGTCGAAGCCGCTTCCGTCGTTGGCGCGCCGACGCTGCAAATCGGCGTGCAATGGCACCCCGAATGGCACGTCTCAACCGATCCCCTGAGCGGGCGGCTGTTCACGGCATTTGGAGAAGCGTGCGTTGCGTATTGCCACGCCAAGAAACACTAGAGGCTGATTGTGACGTTTCAATCCAAGCGCGGTCCGCCCAGGTCGAAGGACGAGTCTCTGGGAGCCGATGCACAAGCATGGTTCGGGGGGCGCGCTGCGCCGCGCCACCGGCAGGGGAAGGGCGGGCGATTGACAGGACGCTTCGCTCTGGGAGTTCTCTTTGTGGCGCTTTATGTCGTCCTGAGCGCGGCAGGCGAGGTTTATGCGGCATCGTATTTTCAGCAGGCAGATGTGTTCGTCGCTCTCCTTGTGTCCTTTGCCGCGGTGTGCCTGACATTCAATCTCCTGGCAGGTCACGAGGGAACAACGGCACCGGTCGCCAGGTCGGCACTCCTGGTTTTTGTCTCGCTCAATATCGTGACCGCGATCAGCTGGATCGGGTTGTTTATCGCCCTGAAATACGCCGAGCCTGCGATCGTCGTCGCCTTCATGGTGGCGTTAGGACCCGCCGCAACGGTGTGGTTGAACGCGCTGATCAGGCGGCAGGGCGCCCCTCCGGCATCCGATATCGTCGTGAGCGTCACGATCGCGGCGATCGGTGGTTATATGATTTGGATCTCAGCAACCGGCAACGCTGGGGTGGCATGGGGAGCTCGATCGTCCTTCGGTATCATCTTGGCGATCGTGGCCGGCCTGTCGCTCGCCCTGACGAACATACTCGTCAAGCTTTTGTTCGACCGCGGATTTTCCGGTCGACAAGTGTTGGCGCATCGGTTTTACGGCACGATCCTTTTGCTGCTGGGACTGGTCGACCATTCCTCCATCGCGCTCGAGATCTCGCAGCATTGGCTTGCGATCGCAACGATTGGGCTATCCACGATCATTATTCCTTTGCTCCTGATCCAGGAGGGCATTCGCCGCGTGGAGCCCTTCACGGTCAACATGGTCCTGTCCACCGCTCCTGTTGTCACGTTCCTGTTTCAGTACTTCGATTCCCGCATCGTGCCGTCGCTACATACGTTCGTTGGAAATGTTCTCATTACGGCTGTCGCCGTTGGCAACGTCTGCCTGCAGTACCGGAGGTCCGCATGAACGAACGGAAGTGTGTAATCGTCGACGCATATTCGACTGGCCGATTTCTGCCGGAAGAATTCAAGCAGTATGGAATTGGAACAGTGCATGTGATGTCGGCTGCACAGATTCCAGGCATCTTCCAATCCCATTTCAATGTGGATCTGTATGATGAAGTCATTTGTCCGCCCCAGCACATGGGGTACGAGGAGATCGTCGAATATCACCTTAAGGCTCTCCATGGCAGGGAGCTGGAGTTCGTCATAGCGGGGTGCGAGACCGGAGTTGAGTTGGCCGATTCCATCTCGGAGCGGCTGGGCCTACCCTCAAATGGGACCGCCTTGTCAGCCGCGCGGCGCGACAAATCGCGCCTTTGCGAAGCGTTGGCCTCGGCAGGTGTGCGATCGATCAGGCAAGTGGTGTCCGACAATGCTGGAGAGATCGCAAGCTGGAAGCGTGCGGAGAATTTCAATGAGATTGTGATCAAGCCACTGAACAGCACAGGCACCGAGGACGTGTTCTTCTGCTCGACGGATACTGATGTTCAGCGCGCTGTAACTGCCATCGTCGGCAAGACGAACCGGGTCGGAGCGTTCAATAAACTGGCGCTTGCGCAGGAAAAGATAAACGGCCAGCAATATACCGTAAATGCCGTCTCGATCGACGGAGATGCCTTCGTCACGGAGGCCTGGACCTATGACACCGTCCCTATCGAGGGAGCATCGTCGGTCTGTTCGCTCGAGCGGTTGCTGGGTGGTAAGGAGCCAATCGTTCAGGAGCTGTCGGACTATCTTGTTCGTGCGTTGCGGGCGCTTCGGATTGCCGACGGGCCCGCTCATGCCGAGATCATAGTCGATGTTCGGGGACCGGTTTTGGTCGACTTCGGAGCGAGGCTGCAAGGAACCATGTCGGCGAAAGCTCGGACGATGGCTTTGGGCCATAACCATTTGACGCTCACGGCTTGGCGCTACGCAGATCCCAAAGGATTTGCTGAGTATATGAGGCGACGCGGGGTCTACAAGCGGCAGGCTCATGCACTGTGTGTCTCGCTGATTTCCGACATGGGCGGCGTTGTGACCGGTTATTCCGGACTCGATGAAATCCGAAAGCTCCCGAGCTTCGCGGATGCCATTGCATTCGTTCCGATAGGTCAAGAACTGGTTCCGACAATCGACTTGGCGTCGACGCCAGGCATTGTGTACCTTGTGAACAACGACTTGATCCAGCTCGAAGATGACTATCGCCAATTGCGCGCGATGCGGATGAACCAGGTGTTCGATTTGGTGGCGCAGGAAGTAAACCAATGACCGACAGCCGGGTAAGTTGCGCGAACTCAGCCGGCGCGGCGATGATCGGCGTGAGTGACTTCGATGGCATTCTTCGAGGCAAACACGTTCTCCGAGAAAATCTCTCGGGTGGGGACAAGGTCATCAAGTTCTCCGAAGCGGTGCTTGCTTGGGATTGTTCCGACCGGGTCATTCCGGTGAATTTCACGCAAAAGCCGCTGTCGACATTCGGAGACGCCGATCTGCGTATTCTCTCAAGTACCGGCCGTTCAGTATCCTATGTCGGCGATCACTATCTCTACCTCGCCGAGTTTATGGGCGCGCATGAGACCGTCTGTCCGCGCGGCATTCTGCGTAGGGTCCTGCGTAGGTCTGCTCACCACGGGTACGACTGCACTGCCGGGTTCGAGTTTGAGTTTATGCTGTTCAAGGAGAACGCTGATGCGATCGAGGACAAGCCGTTTGACAAATGGGCTCCGTTCACGCGGGGCCCGTTCGGCTACTCGATTGCGCGTTCTCTCGCGCACCAGGATCTGTTCGGCGAGATCCTGTCGCTTTGTGAGAAGTCCAGAATACCTCTCAGCGGGCTGCACTTTGAGACAGGACCTGGCGTGGTCGAAGCGTCACTTCATCATTGTGATGCCCTGGAAGCTGCCGATCGAGCAATCATATTCAAGTCGATGATAAAGGCCTGGGCGCAAACCCGAGGCATGATGGCTACATTCATGGCCAAGGTCTCCGAGAAATGGCCCGGACAGTCCGGCCATATTCACATCTCGGTGTCCTCCGATGGACAGAACGCTTTTTACGATGGTGACGCGTCTCGCAACGTCTCGAAGCTCATGACGCAATTCATCGCGGGACAACTGAAATACATGAATGATTTCTGTGTGCTCGCTGTGCCGAACGTCAATAGCTATAAGAGATTGGTACCTGGCTGCTGGGCACCAATTTGCCCGAGCTGGGGAGTTGACAATCGCTCCTGCGCGGTACGGGTCATCCCGGGAGGGCCGTCTGCACATCGCCTCGAATACAGGCTGCCTGGGGCAGACGTGAACCCATACCTCGCTCTCGCATCCGCCATCGGCTCGGGCATGTTGGGTATCGAGACAAATGCGGCGCTCCCGGCTTCGACCGTCGGCGATGCAGGCGCGGAGATCTGCCTTCCATCCGGGAGACTTCCTCAAAGTCTGTCAGAGGCAACATACCGATTTGCACAATCTCCGGCAGCCATTGATGTCTTCGGAGAAAGGTTTGTTGAAGCCTTTTCTTGCTCCCGCCGTTGGGAATGGGAAGCCGTTCAACATCGGGTCACCGACTTTGAACGTCGGCGGTACTTTGAGATCATTTAGCTTGAGCCTCATAGCAGGCGCTGCGGCAACCATCTGATTGATAATTCGCGCCACTGGTCGGTTTGGTGGCCAACTATTTTACTCACCTCTCGTTCGACGCAGAACATCGAGGATGCTTCCGAGGGAGGTGGTGGACACGCGGCGCCTCTTTTCGCCAGGAAAGACAGCGCCGCGAGAGTCTAGCAGCCAGGTCCGGCAACAACGGCTTCGGCATATCCGGCGCCGATCATCAGAGCACCATGATGATAATCAGCTCGTCGACATGCCGACGATTGGATGCCGGTATCATCATCACCAGCAGCACGATCAGCACCAGCTTGAGCATTGCGATTGGCGACGCCGGCGGCCCAGCGGAGGCTGGCGTCCAAGAGCCGTCAAACCCGCTGGCGATCGCCGCAAAATCGCTTGCGTGCGCCGCGGCGGGCAACGATGCGGGCACCGTTTCCAGCGTGACCGGCGTTGCGGGAGTGGCGCTCCGAGATCCGCTTTAGCCTCCGCTTCCTGGCCGTTATCTGCGGCGCAGGGCTCTTCCTCGAGGGCTCGCCGGATGCACGACCACACTCGCAGTCCGGATGGTAGACGCCTCGAATTCGCCTTCAACTGCCAACCGCTACGGGATCTGGCGTGCGCTATGCGGAGCGCTCCGCGCCAGCTCCCGTTGCCATCCATCGCCCAACCGGGCAAATCCAAAGTCAGGGGCGAACTCAGGACTGGATATAACTTCAAAGCTGCGAGCATTCGCCCGAACCCACCGTTGTTGGGACTCGCCGATGAGAAGTCCGATTTCGATCCGGTAAGGTTGGGATCGCGGCAGGCGGCGGTCGGCCGCATCCGAAGGTCCGCGGCTGTCGGAGAGCTTCACCTGTTCCAGCGGTCGTCCAACTGGGGGCGCCCTATCCAGGCCCTGTTAAGGCACCGCGTTGTCCAGCCCAGCTGCCGCCTTCCGTGCAGTCGCGCTTGAGCTTCCTGGTAAGGGCCGACGTAGCGAAGCAGGATCGGTATTTTGGGATAGATGCGTCGTATCCGCGCGACGGCACGCTCTGCGGCCCTCCTGTCGCGTTCGTCCAAGTCAAATCCGAAGCCGGTGCGCAATCGGTCCGGCAGCAGCTCCGCACTGAGGGTTTGGTACCAGCGCGGCGGACGCAACCATGGTCGTGAACCGGTGAATATCTGTCGGGCCGCCTCGCGCGCGGCGGTGCTGACCGACAATGTGTCCGATTGCATCATCCCCGCTGTGTAGGCCGCAAATGCATCCCAATCCGCCGGTAAGTCGCTCGACGTCAGCCCGAACAACGCCCCAAACAGTCGGCTTTCGGCCCAATAGCGCTCGCGCTCTTCGACGGAGAATGGCGGCAGGATCAGGTCGTGGACGGTCAGAGCGGTGTCGACGAGCGTCGCGTGAACCCAGCGCAACGCTGCGACCTCGTTGGCGCGGTAGGGCGAGCCGCTCTCGAACCGACCGATTGCTTCGGGCAGACGGCCGACGATCATGGTATGGCGATGGTGCAGGTGCCGGGCAGCGGTAAGGGCCGCGTCGAGCGAGCCGAACACCATCGTAAACACCACATTAAAAGTTCGATGGAAGCGACCGATCGGATCCGCAAAGCTCCGCGAGTGCTCGAGGACGGCCGCGGCGACCCAGGGATGCGCCAGCTGAAGCAGCAAGGCGCGACCGGCGCCCAAAAAGGTGATGGCTTCCCGGTCGATCCGCCACGTCATCGAGCCGGGCCCAAAAATGCCCTCGACTGGTCCCGCGGCCCGAGCCCGGACGAAGTCAAGAGCAAGTTCGATGTCGCTTTCGGAGACCAGATGCGCACCTTGGGAAGCAGACGAGGGGTAATTTCACTGATCTGTGCAGTCTATCGCGATTCAGCAAACCAAGGCTCTCTCAACTTGTTGCATGATGTCCACCTGCGCGGAATACCGCCGCCGGGCATTTGGTCGTACCCCATGCGGGTAAGACTGAGCCGGTCGCCGCCGCCGTTTGTTGAAGACGTATTATGCGCCTTTGCGGGCTCATCTAAGCCCATCACATTTCAGAAGCGTCGCCGTCAAACCCGTCTTTGTCGTAGGTGAGCGCCGAATCCGCAAACCAACTTGGCCTGTTCGCGCGGGGCGACCTAAGCGAGCGCGACTGGTTGGCTTATAAGAACCGCGATGGGGGGCTTCAAGGTCTGTCCACGATCATGACAATGATCTCCGCGGTGCGCACGGCCGATCTCGCAAGACCTTCGGCTGAGGCAAATACGCGCGGGCGGCTTGGGGGGACCACCCGCGCTAGTCTGGGTGGAGGCTTAGCCCTCTCTTGGGGGCGCGAATGTATGAGGAGCCAAGCCCAGACGTCTCCCAGCAACTCGCGTGCCAGACAGTCAGCTGCGGAGCCTCTTCACAGGTAGACCATGAGCTCAAGAAGCGCGGCGCCCGGGACGACACCACGGAAAAGCGTGCAGCGGCTCGGCAGAAGCCGCCCGCACTTGCGCTACGAAGCGGCTTGAGGGCCGTCATTGAGCAACCAAGCCATGCGCGGCTCAGCAATCAGCGTGCCAAACAAAATAGAACGATGGAAAAGACGTGCTCCCTTTTCAGGCCACGTCAGCTACCTGCCTGGGCGCTTCCGGACATGCATGTCAGTAACCCGACGCGGTCGTACGAGATCGCAAGGTATCGGTCCCCATGCAAGAAGCCAGTGATCAAGATCTGGCAGTCCCAATCGACGTGCGTGCCCCGTCATTTGCAACGTCGATAGCCGGCCTAGATGTGAGCTGAACCTCCGGCCGCGGCGCGCGACCGAAGGTTTGTCCGGACCGGGCTTCGCGTCAGTGCCGCTTGTCACTTATTGGCGTATTGCTGGTCGGGAATTCATCAAGTGTCTCCTTGTCCTGCGGTTGCCGCCGGGGTTTCTTTGCGCCCTTGATCGACTTCCTACCCAGTTTTGCGCCCGGTGTCCTGAGCTTTGGCGACGAGTCCTCATCGTCGCTCATGCCGCTCTGAATGCTCGTAGTTTGCACGCCTTTGCGAGCCTTGGCATCAGCGGCAAGACTCTGCGCAATGACGGGGTATGCAAGGAGAGCCGAAAGGCCGCATGCGATTACGGTTGTCTTCACTAGGTTCATACATGTCTCCTGTATTGATTTGCTTGTGACAGAACGATGATTGGCGCCGCGCCGCCCGCTTGCGCCGTTCGCGACTCTGAGAGTACGAACGGTGCTGCTTCAGTATCTCTCGTATGTGGTCATCGTTTAGGAGATTTCGGGTAAATTCGCGAAGTGACCATCTCATGTGTGGCGGTACAATACATCCGTATCGACGCGTGACCTTGCGGTACTCTGCTCACGATGAGGGGAAGTCTTGCGCGGCTGATGGATGTGACCTGCCCGACCCGTCAGCAGACGTCAACTCTGCCATCTCGAGGCTAGGTGTTTAGCTGGAGACAGCAGCAAGATTCGCGACCTCGCAGTTGTTTTACCGCGCTCGAATTATGTTGCCTCATGCGAGGAAAGTCTTTGGCTAATTTGCAGATCGTCGCCGTGACTTAATGCAGATCCAAGAAGGGCCTGTCTTAACCGTGCATCCGTTGAGGAGCATTCACGATCGCACAAGTATTCGATGACTCCATTTCGTGCTACATCCGTCTCCAAAATTTGCTGAAAGGTGACCGACAGTTTCAAGTCTACGCCCTGACGCAACGTGAGGTTCAAGCGATTTCTGCAGTTTTGATTGCCAGACCTAATTCCGTGTCTGCGGCCGCTTTTTCAGCATCGTTCCGCAATCATCTTCGCGCACCACGTGGGACAGGCGAGTGTCACGATCACTTTTGAGGAAATCGGGTTCACTGATTGCAGAGATTGCGGATAACTTCGCGGATCAGCGGATCGTCCTCGACGAGAGGTACGCTCCTTGGCGCCTCACTTGGGATAACGTCGCAACGCATGTTGAACGGTCTAATTGCGGCGTCGTTCCTGACGCGGGAGCGGCACCGGCCATTCGTCACTGGAGGGTTCGACCGGTCTTATGCCGAGGGATTCATCAGGCGTCGCGCGGAGTCTACGACGCGGCGATTGCCGCGCCATTGATGAGCGGCGTTCGAGTCCTGGGACGGGGGGCGCTGCACTAGAGTGTCGCGAAAGAGATGGAAGTCGCAGACTGGTCGCCGCGACCGAAGCCCGGCACCGTGCTCGCGTTCCTGCTGATCGAATGGCCGCTTCGCTTCGCCTCTCGCCTCGCCGGCAGATCTCGGCGGAGGCGCCGGCGAGCGGATCTTAGGCGAACCCGAAGAAGCGAACGCTCCTGGGATCAGCGGCAAGGAAACCCGCAAGGCTGCGCAGGAGCTCGAAGGAGTAGCGACGGTGAGAGACCGAGCGGCACCGGGCAAACGAGGTGTGCGCCGAGGTGCGTGAGAGGTGGGAGAGGGCCGCGAAGGCGCAGGCGGAAATGGACAGGACCCGACGGGATCACGAGGAGAAGGCGGGTGCACTCGAGGCCGAAGACAAGCGCTGGGAGAAAGCAGGGAAGACCTCAAGTCGGCTCTTCGCCGCGCAGGGGGACCATCGGGCCCGCGGGAGAAGTTCACTCCGCTTTTGGTATGCGTCACTTGCCGCACTTTGTGCAGCAGCCCGGAAAAGCTTGCGGATGCGGCCTTCTCAGGCTTCCGCCGAAGCCGGAGAAAAGCGGCGAAGGCGCGCTGTAGGTCGTTTGTTCCTATTGGCGTAGAATTCCCGCTCGCAAAATTCGCCGTTAGGCTTCGCCGTTTGGAAGTCTGGATTTGACAGAGGACCTTGGCGGCGCGTGGAGCGTTGGGAAAGGTACTGACCTTTCCGATCTTTGCGACATGTTCCAGATAGCTAGATTTTCGCCAAGGCGCCTGGGCCACAGGCCAAGCGTTTCAGTTACTGTCCGACCGACTAAACCGGATGTCGTCATCGCGCGTTCCATAGCGGGCAACACGGCGCCTGCTCCGGAGCAGGTGGCGCGCGCCCTGACCTGGGGCGCAGATGAGAAGCTTCTTCTGGTCCTGACAGCCGTCGGCTGGCTTGCCTCGCGCGGTTGTGGGGTGCCGCTGCGGCGCGCAGGAAACCATGCTCTGCCAGTGACGGTCACTGCGTCGCTGCTGCCCCGTGATTTAAAACTCGTATTCGACCAAACTCGGCCGGATCCGGACGGTGATTGGGCATGTGCATGGCGTCCCGCTTTCCGGCAAACGAAAAGATGCGTTTCCCTCAGGCCACGCGCTGCACATGGACTGGCACCGGCGGCCAGCGGGTTGCCGGCTGGTCCCCGGCGGGCGATCCGCGCGATTGCGGTCGGGCTGTCGCTCACTCGCATTGCGATCCTGGCGCATTGGGCGAGCGATGTCGTTGCCGGCTTCGCACTCGGGGCGATTCTCGAACGGGTCCTCCGGCTTTGGACCGGCTACTCGAACGGAATTTCAAAGGAGGATGATCATGCCGACTCTTGAAGACCTGAAGGGATACATGGAGCGCGCAACCGGTCTGAAGCGCCCCGGCAAGCGGAAGGCTGTGGATCTCGCGCGAGCGCGAAAGCCTGTTACGGTTCGCTTTAAAGACGACGGTCTCATTCCAAATCACCCGCGATGGCCGCTCGTACTGTATCGAAACGCGGTCGCTTTCGACGAGGACCTGGACGCCGCAGCCGTGATCGAGGACCTATTTGAAGCGAACGAATGGGGAGATAGCTGGCGGGATGGCATCTACGATTACGTGCATTATCACTCCAGGATCCATGAGGTGCTCGGCATCGCGCGCGGCAAGGGCCGCGTTCGGTTCGGCGGCAACAAAGGGAAGATCTTCACCCTGAAGGCTGGGGACATCGCGGTTCTTCCCGCCGGCACAGGCCATCAGTGCCTTTCCGCGGGCGATGAGTTCCTCGTCATCGGGGCATACCCGCCGACCGGTACATACGACGAGTGCACGAGCGTCGAAGACCGTCAGCGGGCGCTGAAAGCCATTCCGAAGGTTTCGGTGCCGCGTAAGGATCCGGTCTATGGGGCCGGCGGGCCGCTCTCGAAGCTCTGGAAGAAAGCGAAATGACCGAGTACGTCATCCGCTTCGTCCTCGGGGGCGCCGTCGTATCGGCCTTCGCGATGCTGGGAGATCTCCTGCGTCCAAAGAGCTTCGCCGGCCTGTTCGGAGCAGCACCCTCGGTCGCGCTCGCGACGCTTGGGATCGCGGTGTATCAGCACGGGGTCAATTACGCCGCCTTGCAAGCCCAGGCCATGAGTGCGGGAGCGATTGCGCTTGCCATTTACAGTGTCGTCGTCTGCCATCTGCTTGTCCGCACAAAGCTGCGAGCGTTGACGGCCACGTTGCTGTCACTGGTCATTTGGCTGGTCGCGGCCTTCGGGTTGCTCAGCTTCACCGGGGGTCAGACGTGAGCCCGATTCGCTTTTCGCCGTCATCTCTCAAGCAAGGCCGTTGGTACGAATATCTTGTCCGCTTCGCGCTCGGCGGCGCTGCGACGTTTTTACCGGCCTCATCAGCAGTCGCTATGGAGCAGTCATCGGTGGCGTTTTTCTTGCCCTTCCAGCCATATTCTGCGCGAGCGCGACGCTGATTGAGAAGCACGAAATCCGCCGCAAGCGCAAAGCGGGTCTCGCCGGCGAGCGCCGCGGGCAAATGGCGGCCGCCGTCGATGCCGCTGGCGCAGCGCTCGGCGCGCTGGGCATGCTGGCCTTCGCGGTTGGTTTCTCGATGCTGATCCCACGCGGCAACATCCCCGCCGTCTTCGTCGGCGCCTCCCTCGCCTGGCTCACTATCGCGGTGCTGGCTTGGTACGTGCGCCGGAAAATGCGATCGATGCGGACAGTGCAACAGGCAAGCGGCTCCGCGAATTCGCGAACCCGATAGGATCGTTGGATGGTTGGAACTGTTTCTTCATTCAGTCCATAATGAGGAAGCGTGATCTCATGGCCGAGTTCCTTTCGACGCTTGTCACTCCCAAAACGGCATCGGTCCCTCCTGCTGGCAGCGGATGCATTCGGAACGATAGGTTGATTTACAAGGCTCTATTGCAATTGGGGCGCAGACAAAATCCCACACGCCATTCAGCTACGCTGTTTCGAGAAGGGGCGCCGGGTGCGAGGGCGTGGGGCTGCTGCAGATCATCCATGGCCTGCACCCGAAAGGGGTGCTGACCTTCAGCACGTCACTCGTGGAACCTTTGAGGAAAGGCGCTGTTGGCTCGCATCACAACTGAGGAGGAAGCCATGTCGGGCCGGAATAAAACACTTGAAGACCTCTTCCTGGAGACCCTCAAGGACATGTACTACGCCGAAAGGAAGATACTCGTTGCGTTGCCAAAAATGGCAAAGGCCGCGAAGTCTGACCAACTGCGCGCAGCATTTGAAAAGCATGCCGGCGAGACGGAGGGACAAGTCCAGCGTCTGCAACAAGTTTTCAAAATGATGAAACAGGCCCCCAAGGGCAAAACCTGCCCCGCTATCCTCGGACTGGTCGAGGAGGGCGAGGAAGTGATGGAGGATTTCGAAGATTCTCCGGCGCTGGATGCCGGCCTTCTCTCGGGTGCTCAGGCCGTCGAGCATTACGAAATATCGCGCTACGGCACGTTGATTGCCTGGGCTGGACAACTGGGCATGAAGCCGGCGGTCCAGCTCCTTGAGCAGACCCTTGAGGAGGAAAAGAAAACCGACGCCGCGCTAAACAAGCTGGCGGAAGCCGCGATCAATCGCAAGGCAGCTTAGAAATCAGCCGGGCCGCTCGTTGGCCAGCCCATTTGGCGCGCGCATTGAATGGCTGTGTCATCTTCCTCTGTCTGGGCGGCGCGCCGCCCGGATTGCATCCGCTTGGCGTCGTGCCTGGAAGTGGCGGAAGATCTTCGGCCCCGCTTGCCGCTCTCGGCGCGGGTGGGCAACAAACCGCTGTGACATGAGCGCGCTTCCCAGCGGGACAGTATGTCCCAGTGCCAATGGCGGCATCGACGTAGCTGCTGCCCCAAATGTCTGCAGCCTTTACAATGGAGCCACCTTGGCATCAGCGCAGCGGGAACCGCCTGCCAGCGGTTCCCTTTTTCGCTATTTTTTGCCCTCGCCGACCGTAGGTGCGGGCTTGTCGAGATCCTGCGCCATCTCAAGGTGATGCTTAAGCGCCGGCAGGGTCTTGCCGGCCCAATTCTTCAGATCCGCATTGTCGCCGCCCTTGGCATAACTCTCGAACAGGTCGATGGCATCCTTATGGGCGCTGACCTGCATCGAATTGAACTCGGAGCTGAAGTCGTTGCCGCTGGCACCCTTGAGCTTGTCGAGCTTGCTTTGATGCGATGAATCGAGGGCGCTGGGCAATTCGGCCTTCAACTTGCCGCTGGAGACTAGTGGCTCTGCACAGTGATTATGACTCTTTGGAAGGCGCGGGATAGGCGCGGCCCATTTTGGTGCGGGCCTTGTCTGTTGTGAACATCCATTTGATGCGAGAGCGGGCGGCATTTCGCTTCCGTTCCCAAGCGGCGATTTCGCGGCGCAACCGCTTGGGGGCGTCGATTCTGCGATTGAGGCACTGGCCCCGCAGGACGCCGATCTCGATCTCGACCATGTTGAGCCAGCTTGCGTGCTTGGGCGTGTAGTGGAACTCGAGCCGTCGCAAAATCCGCCTGGCTTCGGCGGGCGGGAAGGCCTGATACAGGGCGCCGGCGGAGTGGGTCGATAAATTATCCTGGACGACCCGGATGATCTCGGCGTCGGGATAATGGATGTCGACGAGGTCGCGCATGCAGGAGGCATAGTCTTCAGCCGCGCGCCGCTCAGTGACTTTGACCTTGCGCCAGGGACGATGCACGTCGAGGAATACGAAGAGATTGACCGTGCCGTTGCGACGGTACTCGTAATCGTAACGTTCGAGCTGGCCGGGCTCGGCCGGAATCGGTTGACGCGCCTCGCCGATGAGCTGCACCGGGCTTTCGTCGAAGCACACCACCGGCCGCTTGGGATCTGGCGCCTCGGCGTAGAGGTCGAGCACGTCCTCCATACGGGCGACGTATTCGCCGTCGATCTGCGGAATGCACCACATGTCCCTGCGCCAGGGCTTGAGGCCATTTTCGGCCAGGCGCCGCCGAACCGTCTCATGCGGACAGGCTCTTGTGTTCGGTGAGCTTGACCATCGCACCTGCCAGCAGCTCAAGCGTCCAGCGGGCCCGGCCTTCTGGCGGACTGGCGCAGGCCGTCGCCACCAACAAGGCTTCTTCCTTGACCGTGAGTTTGCGCTCCGCTCCGGGCCGCGGCTCATCGCTCAGCGCCCGCTCCAGATTGCCTTCCACGAAGCGGCGCTTGGTCCGGTACACGGTCGAGCCGCCCACGCCGACGCTCCGCGCGATCTCCTCATCGCTGCCGCCGGTGTCGGCAGCCAGCAAAATCTGCGCGCGCTTGAGCTTACGGGACGCATGCTTGCCGCCGCTGAGCAGCGCCTTGAGTTCCGTGCGCTCGATTTGGCTGAGGTCGACCCGATAGCGTACATTCATGGCATGCCTCCGTGTTCGAGGCACGCACCAACAACTGAATCGGATGGCCGGCGTGAGTCCTTCGGCAAAACCCTTCACGCCCACACAGGGGCAGTACCTGGCCTTCATCCACCGCTACACGCGCCTGCACCGCAGACCCCCGGCCGAAACCGACATGCGGGAATACTTCCGCGTTAGCCCGCCCTCGGTTCACCAGATGGTGCTGACGCTGGAACGGGAGGGCCTCATCAGACGGCAGCCAAGGACCCCTCGCAGTATCGAGGTCCTCGTTGATCCAAAACACCTGCCGGAGCTACTCTGACCGCCAGACGCAACCCGTCAAAATCACTGTGCAGAGCCACTAGTCCCTTCAGCTCAATGCTTGTCTTGGTGTGGTCTGTGACCATCTGGGAAGCGAACGTTTTCTCCGCCGCGTTGCCCTTCTGCTGCGCCAGCTTGCTGGACTCGATCTCAAACATGTCCGATATCGCGACCTGCTTGACGAAATCGGACGTCGAGGGGCTGACCCCGAGCACGGAGTTGACGCCGGTCTTCTCGCTGACGGATTGCGCCAGTCCTGGTGTCGCCAGCAAAATGCACGCGATTGCTAGTATCGTGCGTCTCATGTGTAGTACCTCCTTCAGCTTGCGCTCTTGCAGTTGACGCCGTTGCGATGCGCCACGGTGTTGGGCTTGGTATCGCCGACTTTTCCTCGTCGAGTTCAGCGGTGAGGAATCAGACGTCGTGGCTGCGCTTGGCGATCTGGCGGCTTGCCTGGCGGACAGGAGCCAGATAGCTAAGCGTTCTCAAGTAACCGGTCTTGTGGCATCTTCGACAGCTCGGGCGGTGGTTGCCATTCCGGCGGCATAGGCAGCGCCGGCGCCCAACAGAAGCGCGCAGAAACTGGCAAGCATGGTATAGGCGAGGTGCTTGCGCGCCTCCTCCATTTGAGCTTGCGTTCCCGGCCTGCTCGTCGAGCCGACGGTTTCACGCGCCGGATTGTTCGAATAATATGCGATGCGGGCGTTCGCCGCATAGCTTGGGCCGGCGAGGTTGCCCGCGATGCTGGCAGCCGAAGCAGGTATCATCGCGGCTGCCGCTACTACGATAACGGTCGCAACCGCCCACGCTCCCAAGGCATGTCCGACACGGCCCAAACCGCTCTGATCGGGCGAATTGGCGGCTGCGATGGCGCCGCCGACGAAGGCTGCAATGATGCCCGAAACGGCCCACCAGACGAAGGCAGGCCAGCCAGCGCTGGCAGGCGCGGAGGCGGCCGTCGGAGTATCGATGGCGAGCAGGCCAATGCCGAAGCCGAGCATCGTCAGCAGAATTTGGATGACCAATGAAGCAAACACGCCCGCCAGGACAGGTGACCAGGACCAAGAGAAGAAAGCGTGCGGTACCGCGCGTGTGGCCATGTTTACCTCCTCAAATACGAACTTTGCATTCAAGATCAATTTCCTGCGTAAGTTCCAATCCGTTGGAACCGCGGACCTGTTTGAGGTTTGATGCCTAGAAAGGAGTTGACCATGACATTCGGCAGAGGCGCCCTATTGTGGCTCCTGGGCATCCCGCTTCCAGTCATCCTGTTGCTTGCGCTGTTCTGGCGCTGACGCTCGAGAATTGAGGATTACTGGCTCAGGTATTTATCCGCCGCCGCCAGCACGCTGGTTGCCGCCACCGATTGCTGCCGAGACGCCGTGGTACCCGGCCGTAATAGACGCCGTGGTACCGGCGGCGGTTGACTACGAGCACAAGACAGCGCAGCGCGGGCCAAGCCGCATCTCGGCGGCATCGTAGGTCGCCACTATCCGCGCCCGTCGGGAGTAAACCGTCTCAACCAATTCTCACGTCTGCCACGCACGAGGGATGATCCTTCGTGCCTTTCTGGTCGAACGGGTCCGCCTGGATCGACATATTGAATGCGGGGTAAGGTGATGGGAGCGAGAAGTAATCGCGGCCCTCATCAATGCGCTTCGATCAGGCTGCGGCGATCTTGGCCCGGCCCACGTGTCGCGGTGGCGCGCGGCGTGTTCTCGATGTTCTTTCATGGACGATACCGCCCTTTTCGGCAGATTGTTTCTTTCGCTTCGCTGAATCGTCCCGACATCTTGTGCAGCACGACCGAGATTCTCCAGTCTTCTCCTTACGATTGCGGTTCAGCACGCGGACGCACGTGGCCTCCTTGATGGCTTGATCTGGCCGAGGACCGGCTTCGCCTCGATCGTCTGAGCCGCAACGTCGTTGATGCGACTTTCTTCCCCTGGGCTAGAGCCCATTCCTCGCGAGACAAGAAAGTCGCCACAACGGCGTCCTCCGCTGCGCTCCGGCCCGCGAGGGGTGCGTCGCCGATCGTCCTCGGCCTTTAGATCGCCATCGAGGCCGCGGTGGTCGCGGGCTCGAAACACAACAGGAGAAGTGACATGGCTAACATCGGTTCTTTCAAGAAGGTCGGCAACGATTTCCAGGGCGAGATCGTCACCCTGAGTCTGCAAGCCAAGGGCGTCCGTATCGTCGCCGAGACTAACCGCTCCAACGACAACGCTCCGAGCCACCGCATCTATGTGGGCCGGGCCGAGATCGGGGCCGGCTGGTCCAAGCGCTCCAACGAGGGCCGCGACTATCTGAGCCTCAAGCTCGACGATCCGAGCTTCACCGCCCCGATCTTCGCCAACCTCTTCGCCGACGAGGAAGGTGAGGGTTTCAGCTTGATCTGGTCCCGCCCCAGCCGTCGCAACGGCGACTGACCCGGCCTACACTGCCTCGCCCGGCTCGTCCGGGCGGGGCGCCACGCTCAAACAATCGAGGGCACCTCGTTGGGGTGCCACTGCAAGCAGAGAGGACGTAACAGATGCAACGCCTCCATCATCGACAACGCCATTCGGTCAGCAGGTGAACGCCGGGAACTGAGCGCGGCAACGGTCGGTGGTTATGCAAGGTTTCTTCGGAGTCTTGGGGAGAATCTCGCACGTAATGGGCAATCGATTTCTGGGCTCGATAACGCTTCGCTGGTAGCCCACGCCAATAAATTCGACGACCAGGGTGCCATTGCTGTCTTGCGTTATCTTCGGAAGTATCTTGAACCCGGTGGTACGTTAGGCCGTTCTCAGCGTGCGCGGCGCCCAGGAGAGCAAGGGAGTATTCCCGCCGAAGACCAAGCCCCATCGAGGACGCAGCTCGTAGCAGCAAGCGACCCGCAACGGCCGTTGCGATCTATAGCGGCAGCCTTCGCATATTTTTTGAAGGGCTTGACCGCGAGGGTCACGCAATCGCCCGGCTAGATCACGAGTCACGCATCAAGCGCGCTAAAGAGCTGCGTCCGAACGATAGAAGCCTCTTGACCACGTTGAAGATGATCTATCGGTGCCCTGCACATCTTGTTCAATCGCAAGCTGCAGCGCTTGAGACGATGGTCGGCACAAATAAGAAATCGGCTGACTAGTTTGGAGGACGCATGAATGCTGGATCGATCAGTGCCCTGCAAAACGCGCCGACAATTGAAGCCGCCTCATGATCTCCGCGATCATCGACGATGCGATGGAGCGCCTTCGCACTCGCTTGGAAATGCGGACAAGAGCGATGGATCGCTTTGCACAGCGCAACGTAGACCTCATGCGCCAACCCGCACGAGCCTCATTACGACCATCGCCAAAAGGGCTTGAAGCCAACGTAGCGTCAGGTTGTACAGTATTGATCGTACAAGCGGGGCGACCCCCGGAAGGGACTTGATCGCAAGGAACGGTGTCAATGTCGCGAGTTCTGAGATATGCACGAAATTTTGCTGCTGCGGATGCTCTCCGAAGCGGCTCGTGCCGAATGCGAAGGACGTCAATTGAAGAATTTAAACTGGAACGGGACGTGCATTTGGACACCAATCGGGGCATCATCTTCGCACGATGCGGCGGGCAGGTTCTATCCTGATGTCCCGCATGCTGTTGCGTTCGGGTGCCGCAACTATCTGTCTTGCGCTGTCTTTCGGCTCGTCGTGAGGGCAGGCCCACAAGTGTCTCGGGCTTTCACTGAGCGGGATCGTCGCACGGCTGCGCATTGGCTCCAGGCGTGACTTGCCGGGTGGGGTGAACGAGTTGTTCTGCGGCAGGTACCAGCTGGGCTGGTGGGAGTAATGCTAATGCGTGAACCAGGACGTGCGTGCGGCGACCGTTCTGGTTGTCAAGCCTGGCATCGGCTTTCTGCGCCTCGGTCGAGAGTGCGCTCGAAGATAGTTCTGGCAGCCATGAAGATTCATCTGATCCAAGGAGAGTAGCGTTGGAAGCGAACTATAGCGATCCGAACTATTGGAGCAATTGGTACGCTGAGCAGCATGAGCTGCTGCGTGCGAGGCAGGAGTCGGACGACGCGCCGGCGGACCAAGCCGGGTTTGAGCAGCAGCTGAGCCATCTGCAGCTCAGCTCATCGGAGGAGAGCTCCGCCGAGCCGAGTTCGCCCGACACTCGACCGGCAGAGGTGCATGGAAGCATCCAGCGCATCGGCCTCGGCGGTTCGATGCGGATGGTGCCGCAATCCGACCCACAGGACAATCGGTTCAGCAGTACGCGGCGCAGTGTTGACATTCCTCGCGCTCACTTTGGTGCGGCTGTGCCAGGATCTCCATCCGACTTGGGTGCCGGGGCGTTTGGTAAGGTGCGCGACGCAGCGTCATCGGAATCGAATCCTGCAGCGCGCGCGAAGGATAGCAAAGGGCGTGGACTGCTTTCTCGGGTTAAATCGAGGCTTGGCAAAGTGTTCGGAGGAAATCGCGGTGAAAAGCCGTTGGGCGACATCGCGTCGGATGCAGTCACTTCAGAGCTTCGAATCTACGCCTATAAGCGTGCCCGTGCGTCCGAAGAGGACGCGGCCCTCATTTCCGAGTTCGCGCGCGCAGCCGTAGGAAGTTATGCTTCCAGCACCGTTCAGAGGATGGTTGTGCAGCTGAGCCGGCTCAGCGAGTTCCTCAACCCCAGAAACCTGACGCTGGCCGGTCTGGTTGAAGACCCTGATCAGTTGAACGTCCACGTGGATGAATTTGTGAAGGCAGGGGGCATCAAGCGAGTGCGTGCTGCGTTGGAAGCGCTTCGGAAGTTCCGCGCCGGCGAGTTGTTGCCTCGGCCTCCAGCGCCACCTCCGCCGCCTTCTTGTACCGGAGACGCGCTGCTCATTCACCAGTTCGCTGCAGCAGCCCGAGCGCACGAGGTGCCCAACGAAACCATCAGGCCTCATACGCAGGTTCTTAAGGCCTTTGCTGAGTGGCTTACGGCCAATCAGAAGGCGTCCCTGACTTCTCGGTTTCGAAGCGATGAAATAGCCGAAGACATGATGGCATACTGCGAGGAGAATGACCCCAAGGGCCGCCTCTTTACGGCCCTCAATCATCTCCGAAGGCTTCAGCCCGACGGGGCAGGGTTCGAAACGCTCGGACCTGGGCCCCGCGTCATGGGGCGCCGTACCTTGAGCGCTTATGAGAGTGATGCCGACCTCATTGACGAGGCTACTAACGAGGCCTTGCGTAGGCTTGGACCGGCAGCAACTCCCAAAGAGAGGAAGCCTATCATTGCGATGGCGAGTAATCGGCGCAAGCTTAGTGAGTGGCTGAAAAGAGAGGGCAAGGACAGCATAGCGAGCCGACTCAACGGCAATGAGCAGCAGAAAAAGCAACTGGAGAAAGATATTTCGGAGTTCAAGCGAGCCATTGGCCAACCGTATATTGGCTTGGGTATCAACAAGCTTCGACAGCACCCGGGGGGCGAGCCCCGACCCCGGCTGCATCCTTATGACGACGACGCCGACATCATCGATGGCTTGGTCGAGGAAGAGCAGAGCAAGCTCGGATCCGGGCCCGCTCCCAAGACCATCCGCAATACTGCTTCGGCGCAACGAAGGTTCAGTGATTGGCTGCGAACAACCGGCAGGGAGAGCTTCGCGAGCCGAATCAACGGCGATTTGTATCAGCAACGGTCGTTGGACGAAGATTACCAGGAGTTCACGAAAGCCAATGGGAATATTGGCATTGGCTTCCAGAGGCTTGCGCAGTACGTGCAAGTCGTCGAGGCAAACAGGGCGCTAGGTGTCGCCTTCCCAAGGCAATCAACTCGCGAGCCGCAGCTTGCCGAGGCGAACTCATCGTGGTCGCCGGGGGCGCCGTCCGACTTCGACCCGAGTGAGAGGTCGGCGCCGGAACGCGCGCCAGCTCGGTCGTCAGACATCTACCGCGGTCTTGGCTCTCTGGTTGATCTGTCGTCGATGCCGCATGAGGCACGTGATGATGCTCAGTCTGCGCCGGTATTTAGGGCCGCCGCCAGACCCCCGCTCTTCGCCGGCCAATCAGGCTCGCCAGCTCGGTCGTCAGACATCCACCGCGGTCTTGACTCTTTCGTTGATCTGCCATTGACGCCGCAGGCGGTACGTGATGACGCCCTGTCTGCGCCGGCGGGGAGCGCCGCGGCCAGACCGCGGCTTTCCATTGGGCAATCAGGCGCGCCAGCTCGATCGTCAGACATCTACCGAGGTCTTGAGTCTTTCGTTGATCTGCCGTCCACACCGCGGGAGGTGCGTGACGATGCCCAGTCTGCGCCGGCGGGTAGGGCCGCCGCCAGACCGCCGCTCTTCAGCACGCAATCAGGTGCGCTAGCTCGGTCGTCAGACATCTACCGAGGTCTTGAGTCTTTCGTTGATCTGCCGTCCACACCGCAGGAGGTGCGTGACGATGCCCAGTCTGCGCCGGCGGGTAGGGCCGCCGCCAGACCGCCGCTCTTCAGCGCGCAATCAGGTGCGCCAGCTCGGTCGTCAGACATCTACCGAGGTCTCGAGTCTTTCGTTGATCTGCCGTCCACACCGCAGGAGACGCGTGATGATGCTCAATCGGCACCAGTGCTTAGCCCGGCCGGTAGACCGCCATTCGTCATTGGGCCATCGGGCGAGCCTCGCGAGCTAGAGGATATCGGATATCTGGTCGGCCAGGACTGGCAGCATGGCTCCCAGCCGGTGGCGGATTTCCTGCTCGACGTGCTGGACAACAGAATGCTGTTGCCGAGTCCGTACGTTGTCGCACAGCCGATCGCTATCCACGGTGAAATGTACTCGATCAGGTTGGGCGCGGCAGGGCGCCGCGAGGCTCAATTTATCCATCATCCTCGCCCATTCTCGGCTTTGGATGCTCGGATCGGCGCTTTGGCTACGAGTGCTTCTTCCGGGGACCGCAGCGGACGGGTTCTCGGAGCCAGGCAATGGCTGGGCGACGAGCATATCCAGCGGGACTACGAGCTCCTGGCGCAGCAGTTGCGAGGGAACGATCCAGATCTCGCCGCCCGGACTCGGTTCGTGGATCCTCTCATAGCCTTTCAGGTGGGTCAGGGGACCAACGTCGACGCCCTCCGCGCATTCCATCGCATTGTCAATGATCGGAATGGTAACGATACAGCCGACTTCCTGTTCTTGCCGGTGAATGATGCCAGTGCTACGGACCTCAATCGCCGCGGCTCCCATTGGTCGTTGTTGCTGGTGGATCGCCGCGATCGAGGCCGGTCGGTTGCCTATCACTATGACTCCGCTCTAAGGTACAATGACAGACCCGCAGCAATGCTCGCTGAACGAGTCGGGGCCAATCTGCAAGACGCTCCCATAAGCCAGCAGAGGAATGACTACGACTGCGGCGTCTTCGTGGTTGATGGCACCCGGGCGCTGGTCAGTCGATTGGCCGCAAGTCCGCAGCCAGACCTGAACCTCAAGAACCTCGTCGTCGATCGGCAGGCACTGCAAATCCGTCTGAGCGGCTGAACGCGGCTGGCTGAGGGACGCGCCCGGCGACTCGGCGCGTCCCATGCGGGGCCTTCGGCTGGTAGAGCTGGCTGGACCGGCTCTTGGCGACCTGGCGGACCGTCTGTGGTGAGCTGCGGTATCAGGACGAAGACGACATCGCCTCCGCTTTGCAAATCGGCCGGTCCGCAGTTCGAGATGCGCGCTCTTCAAATCCTGTTGGCAAGCTGGCTGAGAAACAAGTCGATTGGCCGGACCGCGGTAGTCAAGTGGCCTTGACTGCAGGCCGGCTAGACTTTGCCGGATCCGGCACGTTCTTCAACCGACGTCAGCCAGTGCCGGGATTTCTCCGGGAAGACCCTGCCGGGGCGGAGGCGGTTCACGAGGACAACAGTCTGCCGGAATGCTGATTCCGCTCGAAATCGCTCACGATCCCGAAATGAAATCGCCCACCGTTCCGGGATGAAATCGCCCGGGATGAAGCGGCCCCTTCTTTCGGCTTTTGGAAGGAGTGGATCGGATGCCGATGGGGAGGCTTGCGATGGAAGATCAAACTGCACCAGATAGATCGGCACCAAGTCATCGAACAGTCGCTGTGCCTTGGCAAGCGTCTCCCACTTTCGGCTTCTGGATTCTACATCGCCGTTATTGCCCCCGCATGAAACATAGCCAGTCCGTCGTCGATCGTCACGGTGCGGATTGCAATGTCCGTGTCCATGTGCCCAGTTATACGCCTATGTCTTCAATCTCCGTCACTCCGCGCAAGGCGGCCTTCGCCGGACTTCGCCGGAGCGAAACGATTTGTTTTTCCTCACGAACTGATCTGCTGCGGGCAGTTGAAATCGCGCGCTTAGGTCTCCGAGTCGCCGAATGCACCTGCCCGCGACCCTCGCCGGTTATAGCGCCACGCACGGAATCGCCATGATGGCGATGCCTTCACCGATCTGGCAGGCGATATTTGCCGTCGTCGGCGCCGTTGCCGTCAGCATCACGGCGTTTGTTCGCTTCACAGGAATGGCCGCGTCCGGACCTGCTGGGCTATTATTGCTGTGACTGATAGCGTGACATCGATTGCGGCGGGACTGGACAAGGCCTCCAGCGTACTCGCGCTCCTCATCGTCGAAATTGAACGGAGAGTCGTGCGGGCATCCAGGCTCGGCCGATCATCGCAGAGAGACCGGCTTCGTGGCAGTCGTTTTGAAGGCATGGACCAAACGGTGGCGTCTCAAGGATACGGCCGACGACAGGCGTGAGTGAGGCATGCAGCCGAGCTTGATCACAAAAGCCAGATCCGACCGTTGTTGAAGGGAGAGGATGCCTGATCGCCAGTGAACTCACTGCCGGACTCTCGGTGGACTCGAAGATCGCCACGTTCTCCTTGACGTCAGTTCTGTAGGCCGAGCGCACGAAACGGCCTCTTCGATGGATTGATCTGCCCGAAGGGCGGCTGCGCCTCGACCGCCTAAGGCGCAACAGCGGCGTCACAACTTTCTTCCCCTGCCGCCTGCGCCGTCATTCCTCGCGCGAGCCAAGAAAGTTGCTGCTTTGCTGTCAGGCCCCTTCGGGGTGCGCCGTCGATCGCCTCCGGCCTGTCGATCACCATCGAGGCCGCAAGGTGCGGGCTCGGAAAACTTCAGATCAAGGAGAACTACCATGGCGACCATCGGCACCTTCAAGAAGACCGGCAGCAACGAGCTCACCGGCGAAATCGTCACCCTCTCACTCCAGGCCAGGAACGTCCGGATCGTCCCCGAAACCAACCGCGCCGGCGACAACGCACCGAGCCACGGGGTCTATGTCGGCGAGTTGAGATCGGGGCCGGCTGGTCCAAGCGCTCCAACGAGGGCCGCGACTATCTGAGCCTCAAGCTCGACGATCCGAGCTTCACCGCCCCGATCTTCGTCAACCTCTTCGCCGACGAGGAAGGTGAGGGTTTCAGCTTGATCTGGTCCCGCCCCAGCCGTCGCAACGGCGACTGACCCGGCCTACACTGCCTCGCCCGGCTCGTCCGGGCGGGGCATTACCTTGCGCAGGAGCCGGCCGCGCGGCAGCGTCGCACCGCGACCATGCGAGCTTCGCAGGACGGACGCACCGATTCCCTCAAGGAGCTTTAGTCGCAAGTAACCGAGGGCGCGTCGTCGTGCTTGAGGTGTCGCTTTCGGACATTGTAACTCACCAGCCAGATCACGCCGAGCGCGATCGGCACGAAGGCTGCGGTCAGGAACGAGGGCTCTACTCGCAGTCCGACATCATGCGCGCCCTTGGCTAGATAGCTAAACAGGCTGACCACATAATATCCTATCGCCCCGACCGACAATCCTTCGACCGTGCACTGCAGCCGAAGTTGCTGTCTCGCGCGCTCGTTGATAGCCTGCAACAGGTCACGGTTCTGTCGTTCGATTTCGACGTCGACCCGGGTTCGCAACAGATCGGCGGCACGAGAGAGCTTGACCGACAGAGTCGCCTGACGATCCTCCACAGTCGCGCAGGTTCGCATCGCCGGCGCCATGCGGCGCGCCAGAAACGACGACAGGTTGGATAGCCCGAGACATCATTGCCTTCAATGATGGATAGTCGCGATTGGACCAGCTCGTTTTAGGCCCTGCTGGCGCCGAAGCGAAACAGGCTGCCGGTCGCGCCTCTTTCGAAGGATGCGGCCAGCGCCGTCAGCTCGGCAAGCAGATGGTTGTTGAACTGCAGCCCCTCACCGCTTTGCATTTTCTCGAGCGCCTCAACAAGACGGCGGTCGATGCGATCAACAGATGGTGCAAAAGGGCCGCCGACAGCCCAAGCAGCGCCAATGGACGGTAGGTCTCGATTTCCAGGAGCCGTTGCACCAGCGCTCCGAGATCGTGCGACGTCAACCCGAGGTCGCAGACGAGGATTTTCGTGAAGCCTTTTTCGTCTACGCGGAAGTCTGAGGCCGCAACGCCTGCGCCGCTCTTTGTGGCAACCATGGCCAGGCTGTTCTTGTCAAAAATCTGTTCGGCCCGCCTGGTCGGCGAGGCGTCCTGCTCCACTTCTAGCCTGATCGCGACCAGCAACTGCCCGGTCTGACGCAACGCGCGGATCAGCGATCGGACGGTACCATCAACTTTGTCAAATTGGTCTGCGGCAGAACAATTTGCGTTAGTCCAGATCCAGGTGAATGTTGTAAATTCTGAATGCTGCTCCCAGCGTAGCGGGCCCGATGACAATTTGATGAAGTTTCGCCGATTGCTCAGGCGGCGTAAGATTGCGCTCGACGCAAAAATCGATAAAGCGGCAGCGATCGCTTGTGGCCGCCTCGCCCTGTGCAAGAAAAGCGAAGTGGATCACGCTGAAGGGCGAAACAAGGCGCGTGAAAGGGCGCGCGTGCACTTCGCCGAGCACAGCGTCGCGTTGCGGATGTGGCGTGAAGGTTCGTAGGTCCAGTTCATCGATCATGTATTGACGCCTCGCTTCAGGGTGAGCAGGCAACTGTCAGCCTTGACGCGGGAGGCAATGGCGGTGCTGGGAAACGGTTGCGCGCGGCTAGGTTGCTGATCGAGTCATTCGACGATCACTAGAGCGGTTTCCAGTTGAGGTGAATCGGAATAGTCAAAGGGGATTCCCACGGGCACGCAAATCAGATTCGGTGTTGCCCGCGACAACATGCGGGGCATGCGATGGCGAAGGGATACTCCAAGGACCTCAGGGTGCGTGCGGTTGAGCTTGTTGAGTCCGGCGAAAGCGCACGTGAGGCTGCGCGCATTCTCAATCTCGGCGCTTCGACTACGATCCGATGGATGGATCGTTGGAGGAAGACCGGAAACGTTGAGGCCAAGCCCGGCACCGGGCACAGCCGCTCGCCGTTGGAGCAGCACAAGCAGTGGCTGATCGAGCTGATCGCCGCGGAGCCGGACCTGACGCTCGAGGAGATCCGCGCGCGTCTGCGCTCTCAGAGAAAGCAAAAGGCCGGCATCGGTTCGATCTGGCGTTTCTTCGACCGTCACAGCATCACCTTCAAAAAAAACACTGCACGCCGCCGAGCAGGATCGACCTGACGTCGCTGCCGAGCGTGCCGCGCTGAAAGCCGAGCAGCCCAAGCTGCGTGCACCGCGCCTCATCTTTATCGACGAGACTGCGGTCACGACGAAGATGGTCCGGCACTATGGGCGCTCTCCTCGCGGTGAGCGCCTCGTCTCTGGCGTGCCCCATGGTCACTGGAAGACGCTGACGCTTGTCGCCGCGCTGCGCATCGATGGCCTCACGGCGCCCTATGTCATCGACGGTGCAATGGATGGGCCCTCGTTCCTGGCTTATGTCGAGCAAGTCCTGGCGCCGACCTTGCGCAAGGGCGACATCGTCTTCATGGACAACTTGCGCACTCACAAGATCGCCGGTGTCCGCGAGGCGATCGAGGCTGTCGGCGCCCGCGTGCGTTATCTGCCGGCCTACTCGCCCGACCTCAATCCAATCGAACAGGCCTTCTCCCGGTTGAAAGCTGCGCTGCGCAAAGGCGCCACCCGCACGGTCCAAGCCCTGCTCAAACTCATCGGCAAACTCGTCAAGTCGTTTGCGCCGCAGATGTGTGCCAACTACTTTAGGCATGCTGGATACACCAGATGATCCACATCATGTGGAAAATGCTCTAGCGAGGCCGCCTTTAACTCGGGAAAGAGGTCTTGCGGGAGGAAGGTCAGGCCTAGGCAGATTGAGATGAAGCAGCCTCATCCAGCTTTCGAATGACACCATCAACGTATGGTCCGGTGTCTATGGCGAAATGCCGGCATTGTGGCTCAATAGGTGTAGCGGTGCGCCAGCAAGCCGTTCCGCGACCTTGGCGGTGGCGCGCGGCGCCGTCCGACGAATGCCTAGATTTACGTGGACATGGTTGTCTGTCTCCGAATCCCACCGACATCGCCCGCCACCGAAGGGATGCGGCGTGCAAGTGAAGATACGCTGGCCCTCTTCTGAAAGCAGTTTTCCGGTGGCATGACCGATGCCGCGCGAGGTCGTGGCAAGCAGGAACGTCTTCCGTTCTCCCAGCGTGGTGCACACAAGCGACCTCGGGTGCGGCAACCGCATTGTCGATTGACGGATCGAGGCCCAAACTCGACTCCCATCTTGTTGCCATCGCCAAACTTCCTGGCGCAGAGAGCCGGTGCAGGATTTGGGCCAGCACTATAGAACGGGCACTCTCGCGTCTTTTTTACGCAATGTAGCTTTCGAAGACAGTCGGAGGCGGGTTCCAGACATGACGCGCGCTTGTATTCTGACAGAATGCGCACGTGGCACAGGCCATAGGGAATTGCCTGTTTTCGGCAAGATGATCGCTCGCCCGGCCGCTGCCATTGTTTGAGCGGCCACGCTCTCGTTGGATTTGTCGATGCAGAGCCCTGCGAATGACCGCGCCCGGACCCGCGGGGCAAGGCTCGGCGATGGGCTGATAACGTCACGTCGAGTGAGGTTGACTGGATCGCGCAGCTGGAGCGCTCGCCGTCCTCGTCTTTGAAGCGTCACTCAGAGCAGCGCGAGCGTCGCGGCTCGACCGATGTCGCAGGGGGCAGATACGTGGCGATCGTTGTGAGCGATCGACAAATAGCGGCGGATCACAGATACGGCCGACAATAAATGTGAACGGGCCGCGCGGCCGACGCGTAATCACGACGCCAGATCCGACCGTTGTTGAAGGGAGAGGGCGCGTGTCACCATCGAACTCACTTGCCGGCCTCTCGGTGCGGTCGAACTCGCCACATTCTCCTTGACGTCAGTTCTGTAGGCCGAGCGCACCAACGGCCTCTTGATGGAGTGATCTGCCCGAAGGACGGCTGACGCCTCGACCGCCTAAGGCGCAACAGCGGCGTCACAACTTTCTTCCCCTGCCGGCTGCGCCGTCATTCCTCGCGCGAGCCAAGAAAGTTGCTCCTTTGCTGTCAGGCCCCTTCGGGGTGCGCCGTCGATCGCCTCCGGCCTGTCGATCACCATCGAGGCCGCAAGGTGCGGGCTCGGAAAACTTCAGATCAAGGAGAACCACTATGGCGACCATCGGCACCTTCAAGAAGACCGGCAACAACGAGCTCACCGGCGAGATCGTCACCCTCTCGCTCCAGGCCAGGAGCGTCCGGATCGTCCCCGAAACCAACCGCTCCGGCGAGAATGCACCGAGCCACCGGGTCTATGTCGGCCGGGCCGAGATCGGCGCAGCCTGGTCGAAGCGCTCCGAGGAGGGCCGCGACTACCTCTCGCTCAAGCTCGACGATCCCTCCTTCAACGCACCGATCTACGCGAACCTGTTCGACGACGAAGGTGGCGAGGGCTACACGCTGCTGTGGTCGCGGCCGCGCAAGAACGGCGAGTGAGACGCGGATCCTTCAAAGCCCCGCCCAGTCTTGGGCGGGGTTCTTTTTTATGCACGCGCCAGCGAGAATCCCTTCGGCGCTGGATGGGCCACTCGCATGCACGGATCGATCTGGCGCGATGCATTCGCGTCCGGTCGAGCGCAGGTTTCGGCGCGTATGAGTGCCGTGCATCCGACAAGGCTCGTCGGGGCAGAGGCTGGCGATAAAGGAACAGGGCCTTTCGAACGCGGCGGGCCGGACCCAATCAATGGATGTCATGCAGCCTAGAAGGGCGACTTGACCTCTCGTGTTTGTCCGAAAGGCTCCCTGAAGATGGCTTGCGTTTGATATGGACATGCTTGGGCAGTTCGGCGCTGGCCAGTGCCTGTCCGACGCGATCGTTGCTGATGTTGGCGATCTGGCTCAGACCGTCGAGCAGACCAGGCGCCTGAAGGACGCCGGCATAGATGCCAATGCTGACATTGGTATCGCCGGCTTCGACTCTTTGCAGGGTCGAACGGGACGTGAAGGCGCGCTCGGCCACGACGGCCATCGGCAGCCGCCGGCCTCGGCGGGCGTCGTGGATGTCAGCGCCAAGCTTGCGCATGGCTCGTCGAACGGCGGCGGATTATGAGGAGTCGGCATTTGTTATCTTCGTGCTACATATTCGACGATTATGTAGCACGATTACATTTTGGCTTGAGGTGCCCCGCCCCTGCAACAAATGGCGCCATCCCTGCTTCCGGCGCCGGCGGGGTCGCGCATCGTGGCTTGTGGGATCTTCCGCATATTTTTCCTTGGGAAAGCTTTTTCGTGAGATTGCGGTCGGAAATCACGATCGGGAAGGTTTTTCACGGATCGAGCCCATGCGACCAAAGTTTTCAGGTCCGGTGGGCGTTTTTCATGATCTGAGGCTGCCAGTGGTCGCGATCGCCGCCAGCTGCGCAGCGCTGATTGACGCCTGCCAGCTGTCCCGGTCCCACGCGTGCTTTCGGCTATCGGAACAAAGCACCGCATCCTTGATGCAAGGGAAATGGCGCATCTACATGCCGCGTCACGCGCCTGAGGCGAGCCGACCCCACACGGCAACGTTAAGATCTTGAACGATAACTGACTTCTATCGCTTCTTCGAGGCAACGCCGCACGCGGAATTTCTGTACGCATGCGTGCAGAGGACCATCGAACAGGATCTTCCCAGCGAAGCCCGCCTTGCGGAGCTTCGATGAAGGGCAGCTGCTAAAGGGCGCCCGTGACAACGAATTCTCCCGGTTGACACCAGACGAAGTCACGAAGATCGAGCAGCTTTATCAAGCCGCCTTCGATTCCGGTTAGATGTCTTTGCAGGCGTTGGCTGAGTTTATTGCCGTCTCCCTGCGGGACCGGGCTGTCGGCTGGCGCTGAAACCCCGCCTTGCGCCGGGTTTTCACCCTGCGGGCTTCCATCCCTGACGGAAGCTGCGGCGGGGCTGGATGTCGTGGGTCCTGGTTGGGGTCTTGGCCGCGGGCGTTGGACTGACGATATAGGAGAGGCAGAGGGGAGCGGCCCTGGCCATGATGGGTTGAAGGTCGGAGGAGAGTCTTCCGGCGCCCGTCATGGAGATTGCTCCCATGAATACGCAGATTGTTGATGCCGGCCGCAACGCCAGCTGCGGTTACAAAGTGGATGTCAGCCGCGGCGAGTGCGTTGGTCGGGTGTCCTCGGAGTGGTTCTGCCGTCCGGCGGATGAACGTTATCTGTCGCTCAACGACCTGGCCCGCACGGTGCGCGATCGCACGGACCGCAGCCGCACGCGCGTGGTCGAAAGCGCGCTCATCCATGTCGAGGCAAGAAGTGCCGATCCCGAGCGCTTGGCCCTGATGCTGCCCGGCTCGGACAGGCCAGTCGCGCCGACCCACTGGAGCTTCGGCCAGCTTGCAAGCCAGGTTGGCGCTCCGGCCGCCTACCTGCGGCAGCTCCCCGCGGCCCTCGCAGCCATCAACCTGCAATATGGCCTGACCGCCAATCGGGCCGAGCAGATCAAGACGCTCGAGACCGAGGATAACCGGGTGGAGCTTCGTGCCGTCACCGGTCCCGACTATGGCCGGATCTACGACCACGAGCTGGTTGAGGCCGTACAGCGCATCGCTGGCAATGGCACAGGCGATACACGGTGGAAGGTCCCCGGTGTGCTCGACTGGTCAAGTGGCATCTACAATCCCCGCGTCGATATTTCCAAGGACACGACGACCCTCTATGCATCGGACAGGGACGTTTTCCTGTTTCTGGTCGATGACCTGAACCCGATCGAAGCCGGTCGTCTCCGGGACGGCTCGCCCGACCTCTATTTCCGGGGCTTCTATTGCTGGAACTCGGAAGTCGGTGCGAAGACGCTCGGCATGGCGAGCTTCTATCTTCGTGCGGTTTGTCAAAATCGCAATCTGTGGGGCGTGGAAGATTTCGAGGAGATGACCATCCGTCATTCCAAATACGCAGCCTCCCGCTTTGCTCACGAGGCGGCCCCGGCACTGCTAAGCTTCGCCAACTCCTCACCGATGCCCTTCGTCAACGGCATCAAAGCCGCCCGCGAGCGGATCGTGGCACGCAGCGACGAGGATCGCACCGAGTTTCTGCGCCGCCGCGGCTTCTCCAGGGCCGAGGCAGGCAAGGTGATCGGCGCGGTGCTGGTGGAGGAAGGCCGCCCGCCTGAAAGCATCTTCGATTTCGTGCAAGGCATCACCGCGCTCGCGCGCGACAAGCCGCACCAGGATGTCCGCCTGGACATGGAGGCCAAGGCCAAGAAGTTGCTCGACCGCGTGGCGTAGTTTCGGCCGAGCCGGAGATTGCGCTCTCCGGCTCGGCCCGTCTGCGCTTTGTCGGTTCGCGAGTTCGCGCGCTGCCCTCTCGCGGAAACGGTCATGTCCGTCGCGGGCGACGATCCGCGGCGGAGCTTGGGCGGTAGAGCGGTCGCCCACGTCTCAGCCCAAACTGGGTGATGGTCCCCCGGTCGTCGATGGAGAAGCACTTCCACGACCTCGGCTTCGAAAGCGAGGGGGCGATCCGGATCGCATCCGAGATCGAGACCCAAGAAGATCCGAGGGCGCGACCCAGTTTTCCGACAGCGCGGCAGCCGCCAATCATCGCCATCGTTCGTTGGAACAGCGAGAGCGAGAGGAGGGGGGCCTGTTTGCGAACGGGTTGGAGGCCGAGAGAGAGGCTCCCGGCCGCCCGTTTTCGGAGAAACTAACATGGCAAAGGCCGTTCAGAAGATCAAGCTGTCGCCGTCGCGCGACATTCCCTTCAGCAAGCTCGTCTTGAGTCAGAACAATGTACGGCGGCTCAAAGCCGGCATCTCGATCGAGGATCTCGCCGAGGACATCGCTCGGCGCTCCCTGCTGCAAAGTCTCAACGTCCGGCCCGTACTCGACGGTGAAGGCCAGGAAACCGGCATGTTCGAGGTGCCGGCCGGCGGCCGCCGTTATCGCGTGCTTGAGCTTTTGATAGCGCAGAAGCGTCTGGCAAAGACGGCGCCAGTCCCTTGCATCGTCAGTGACATGGGTAGCGAGGTCACCGCGGAAGAGGACTCGCTCGCCGAGAACGTGCACCGCGTCGCGCTTCATCCCCTCGACCAGTTTCGGGCATTCCACACCCTGCACGAGCAAGGGCGGTCCGAGGAGGATATCGCCGCCATCTTCTTCGTTTCGGTCAACGTGGTGAAGCAGCGGCTGCGGCTTGCGGCCGTTTGCCCGAAGCTGCTCGACATTTACGCCGACGAGGGTATGTCGCTCGAACAGCTGATGGCGTTCTCCGTTACCGACGATCACGCCCGACAGGAACAGGTCTGGGAGAACGTCAGCAAGTCGGGCTACGACGAACCATATCAGATCAGGCGTCTTCTGACCGAGCGGGCGGTGCGGGGATCCGACAAGCGCGTCCGATTTGTCGGCCTCGCGGCCTATGAAGCGGCCGGCGGCAAGGTGCTGCGTGATCTGTTCGAAGAAGATGGCGGCGGCTGGCTCGAGGACGTCGCTTTGCTGGAGCGTCTGGTGGCTGAGAAGTTGCGGACAGATGCCGAGACGATCGCCGCCGAAGGCTGGAAGTGGATCGAGGTCACCGCCGCCAGCTTTCCCTACGGCCATGACCACGGCCTCCGTCGGCTCGACTCAGATCCGGAGGCTCTCAACGCCGAGGAGCAGGCGCGCTTCGATGCTCTCCAGGCCGAATACGACGTGCTTCAGACGAGATTTGAAGGCGCGGACGAACTGCCCGAGGAGGTGGACGCGCGGCTCGGCGAACTCGAGCAGACGCTCGAAGCGTTCAACGACCGGCCGGGCGTCTTCGAGCCGGACCAGATGGCCAGGGCGGGCGTCTTCGTCAGCATCGATGGCGAAGGGCGGCTTTCGGTCAATCGGGGTTATCTCCGACCGGAGGACGAGGCGTCTGTGGTCGACGAAGGCGAACGAGGTATCGATGCATCCTTGACCCAAGGGCAGGAGCCCGGCGCGTCCGTTCAGCGCACGACGATTTCGCTCGCCGGTGAATCGAGCGAGCCGGAGGAGGGCGATGAGGATGTGGCACGGCCATTGCCGGATCGGCTCATCACCGAACTGACGGCGCATCGTACGTTGGCATTGCGCAATGCGCTGGCAGAAAATCCGGCAATCGCGTTCCAGGCGGTGCTGCACAATTTCGTGCTGACGGCCTTTTACCGTGACGGATCGTCCGGCACGTGTCTGGAGATCGGACTGCGCACGCCGACCTTTCCCGCTCAAGCCCCCGGGCTCAGGGAAAGCGCGTCTGCCAAGGCCGTTGAGGCCCGGCACGAGTCCTGGAGGGCGCAGCTGCCCAAGAGCGAGAACGACCTGTGGGATGCGCTCACGGTCCTTGACGGTGCCGCACAGGCATCCCTGTTCGCTCACTGTGCGTCATTTGCGGTCAACGCCGTCCATGAGCCGGCCAACCGTTACAATCAGGGCCGTGTCTCCGCCGACGGCCTCAGCTCTCGGCTCCGCCAGGCCGATGTGCTGGCACGCGCCGTCGGCCTCGACATGGTTCAATCCGGCTGGAGACCGACAGTCGATAATTATCTCGGCCGCGTCACCAAGCCTCGTATTCTGGAGGCGGTGCGGGAGGCACGAGGTGAATCGTCCGCGCAATTGATCGATCACCTGAAGAAGACCGACATGGCCAAGGAGGCCGAGCGTCTTCTCGATGGTTCGGGCTGGTTGCCGGAGCTCCTGCGTCTTGTCGACGCCACCGCCGCGTCAACGGAACAGGAGGCGGAGGCTGGCCCGCTCCCCGAATTCCTCGCCAACCAAGGGCAGGAGGACGGGGGCGACGACGACGCCGAACCACAGCTCGATGCCGCCGAATGAAGCTATCGCGGGACGGCCTGAGGCCGTCCCGCACGCCTTCCATCGCAATCCTCATCCCGCGCCCGGCTTCGTGCCGGGCTTTCGGCTTTCCAATGAGCGGGAATTCATCGTTCAGGACATCGTGCGGCGCTCGCTGACGCCGGAGCATGTATCGGCCGTTTCCTCCTTTGCTTGTTAGTGGATGCGTGCCGATGGTTTTGGCGGCGCGGTCGTTGTGATCTCGGCCAATCAAATCCTCGGCAAGTCCACCAACGATCTCCTCGAGGAGTTCATCGCTCAGGTCACGCCGTGAGGCCGGCGGGTCAGCCCACGCCGTGCCGGCAGTGCATTTCGCCTTGTTCGGCGGGCCGAGGGTTTTGGGCTCGCCGTGAGGGTCGGCCGGGTCATGAGAGGCAAAGAGCGGCCGGGACGGGTTTGAGCCGGCACGGTCCAGAGAGAGCGCCAGCCGGCTCGCCCCATCCCCGCTCTCCGAAAGACACTGACATGACCGAATCTCTCGCCGGCGGCGCCGCCGCCGCGCCGCTCTCGATGCGTGCCGCTGCAAGTCTCACCTCCGCCGCCCTCCGTGCCGCACAGAATCTCCTGTCCGAGCTCGAACGCGGCCGTCGCATCGATGCCGCCGTCCTGCGCAGTGCCATGGCGGCGGCGTTCGCCGGCTCGGACGCGGCCGGCGCCTGGAACTGGAAGACCGCCTATGACGTCTGCGAGGCGGCGACCGTTCTATTCCTTCGCAAGTTCGGACCGGCCATGCGCGCCCGGGCTGGCTCGACGGCCGCCATGCTGCCGATGCTCGCGAGGATCGCGAGCGGTCTGCCGACCCATACGCGGCGTTCCGAGCATAGCCAGGCACTCCAACAATTCTCGACGCCGATTTCGCTCGGCTTTGTCGCATCTACGGCGGCGGACGTGACGCCCGCCGATCGCGTTCTCGAGCCCTCTGCGGGGACGGACTTGCTCGCTATCTTTGCCGAGCTTTCGGGCGGCGCCTTGGTGTTGAACGAGTTGGCCGAGGCGCGCGCGACATTGCTCGATCATCTGTTCGCCAATCTTAAAGTCACCCGCTTCGACGCCGCCCAAATCGATGACCATCTCGATGCGAGCGTCGCCCCGAGCGTCGTCTTGATGAACCCGCCGTTCTCGGCGCTGGCGAATGTCGAACGACCGATGCCGGACGCGGCCCTCCGGCACATCACCTCGGCCTTGGCACGGCTTTGCGACGGCGGGCGTCTTGTCGCGATCGTTGGCGCCAGCCTCGCGCCGGAGAATCCGGCATGGACGGAAGCCTTTGTTCGTCTCCAGGAACGCGGTCGGGTGGCGTTTTCTGCCGCCATTGACGGCGCCGTGTACGCTAGGCATGGAACACAAACGGACACAAGGCTGCTTGTGGTCGACAAGCTGGCGGCGGTTGATCCGAAGGCCTTTCCAGCTTCATTGGGCAGGGCGAGCCATGTCGGGACCTTGCTTGACTGGGTGACCCAGCATGTGCCTCCCAGGCTGCCCATCGCGACGTCGGTAGCGGCCGACCTTATCCGTCATTCCGCCAAGTCGAAATCGAGCGCCGCCGCTGCACTGTGTTCACCGTCCACCTCGGGAAGCGCGGCGCCAGAAGGCTTGGAGCTCGACTACGCGACAGCCGAGTGGTCGCCGCCGGAAAAAGCCCGACTGACCGATGCCCTTTATGAGACATACGGGTTGCAGTCGATCCTTATTCCTGGATCGTGCCCGCATCCGACCGAACTCGTGCAGTCCGCGGCGATGGCGTCCGTCGCGCCGCCGAAGCCGACCTATCGTCCGCACCTGCCGTCGCGTGTGGTAACAGATGGACTTCTGTCGGACGCCCAGCTCGAGAGCGTCATTTATGCTGGCGAAGCACACAGCGAGTTGCTGGTAGGCTTCTGGACGGTCGACGCGACATTTGATGTCGTGGCCGCCGCCTGCGAGGGCGCTCAGAACGCGGTCCGCTTCCGTCGCGGCTGGTTCTTGGGCGATGGCACCGGTGCGGGCAAGGGACGGCAGGTCGCCGGGATCCTGCTCGACAATTGGCTCAAGGGCCGCCGCCGGGCGGTCTGGATCAGCAAATCCGACAAGCTGATCGAGGATGCGCAGCGCGACTGGTCGGCGCTCGGCATGGAGCGCCTGCTGGTTACGCCCCTGTCGCGGTTTCGCCAGGGCACGGCGATCCGGCTTTCGGAGGGCATCCTATTTACCACCTATGCCACGCTACGCACCGACGAGCGTGGCGAGAAGCTTTCGCGCGTCAGGCAGATCGTCGAATGGTTGGGCTCCGACTTCGACGGAGTGATCGTCTTCGACGAGAGCCACGCCATGCAGAATGCGGTCGGGGGCAAAGGCGAGCGCGGCGACCAGGCGGCCTCTCAGCAGGGGCGCGCCGGGCTGAGGCTCCAGCACGCCTTGCCGAATGCTCGCGTGGTCTATGTGTCGGCGACGGGCGCCACCACGGTGCACAACCTTGCTTATGCCCAACGCCTCGGCCTTTGGGGCGGCGCCGACTTTCCGTTCGGCACGCGCGCCGAGTTCGTCGAGGCGATCGAGGAGGGCGGGGTGGCGGCCATGGAGGTGCTGGCGCGTGATCTTAAAGCGCTCGGTCTCTACTCCGCCCGCTCGCTTTCCTATGAGGGCGTCGAGTACGAGCTGGTCGAGCACAAGCTGACGCCGGAGCAGGTTCGCATCTACGATGCCTATGCTGGCGCGTTCAGCGTCATTCATAACAATCTCGACGCGGCGATGCGGGCCGCCAACATAACCGGCGAAACCAGGACGCTGAACACGCAGGCAAAATCTGCGGCGCGATCCGCCTTCGAAAGCGCCAAGCAGCGCTTCTTCGGGCATCTGTTGACCTCGATGAAGACCCCTTCGCTGATCCGGTCGATCGAGCGCGATCTCGACGCCGGCCATGCCGCCGTGATCCAGATCGTGTCAACGGGCGAAGCGCTGATGGAGCGTCGGCTCGCGGAGATTCCGACCGAGGAGTGGGGCGACGTCCAGGTCGACATCACGCCTCGCGAATATGTGCTCGACTATCTCGCCCATTCCTTCCCGGTTCAGCTCTACGAGCCTTTTACCGACTCGGAGGGCAACCCCTGCTCCCGGCCTGTCTATCGTGACGGCCAACCGGTCGAGAGCCGGGAGGCTGTTGCGCGCCGCGGCCGCCTCATCGAGAAGCTCGCATCGCTACCGCCGGTACCCGGCGCATTGGATCAGGTCATCCAGCGCTTTGGCACGGACATGGTCGCGGAAGTGACCGGTCGCTCGCGCCGCATCGTTCGCAAGAGGGGCAGGCTAGTGGTGGAAAACCGAGCCGGCTCGGCCAACCTAGCCGAGACCTCGGCCTTCATGGATGACGTCAAGCGCATCCTCGTGTTCTCCGATGCAGGCGGCACGGGAAGGAGCTACCACGCCGAACTGTCAGCCCGGAATCGACGGTTGCGGGTCCATTACCTGCTCGAGCCCGGCTGGAAGGCCGATGCCGCGATCCAGGGGCTTGGCCGGACCAACCGTACCAATCAGGCGCAGCCGCCGCTGTTCCGTCCCATCGCGACCGACGTGAAGGCCGAAAAGCGCTTTCTCAGCACCATTGCCCGCCGGCTCGACACACTGGGTGCCATCACGCGCGGTCAGCGCCAGACCGGAGGGCAGGGCCTGTTCCGGCCAGAGGATAATCTCGAAAGCCAGTACGGGCGTGATGCCTTGCGTCAACTCTATGTCCTGCTCTTGCGAGGCAAGGTCGACGGCTGCTCGCTCGCGAGATTTGAGGATGCGACCGGCCTGAAGCTGACTGATGCCAATGGGCTGAGGGACGACCTGCCGCCGATCACGACGTTCCTCAATCGCTTGCTGGCGCTCACCATCGACCTACAGAACATTCTGTTCACCGCCTTCGATCAGCTTTTGACTGCTCGGATCGAGGGCGCGGTTAGCTCCGGCACCTACGACATTGGACTGGAAACGCTCCGCGCCGAGAGTTTTGTCGTCACCGACCGGCGGACGATCTACACCCACCCCGGGACTGGTGCGGAGACCCGGCTGCTCACCATCGTCCAGCGCCAGCGCAATCATCCCATCGGTCTCGATGACGCCCTGGCTCGCCGTTCCGACCATCACGCGATCCTGTTGCTCAATGAGCGCTCGGGCCGTGCTGCCGTGCAGCTTCCGGCCCCGAGTTTCATGCTCGACGATGGCGAGATCGAGCGGCGCATCCGCCTGGTACGGCCGATGGAGCAGCACAGCGTCGCCCTCGACATGATGGCGGAAAGCCATTGGGCCGAAGCGGATCGGGAACGCTTTGCCGCCGCCTGGCTTATGGAACTCGCCGAGGTACCGGAGTTCACGGAAAGTACGATCCACATCGTGGCGGGCTTGCTACTACCCATCTGGAAGCGGCTGCCGAACGAATCGACCCGCGTCTATCGTCTCCAGACCGATGCGGGCGAACGCATCATCGGCCGCAAGGTCTCCGCCGCCTGGGTCGCGAACGTCCTTGCCGCTGATGCGCCTTCGATGGCGCCGGACGCCGCCTTTGCCGCGCTGATGGAGGGACAGATCGTCCTCGATCTTGCGGAGGGGCTGAAGCTTCGCCGTGTGCGGGTGATGGGCGCAGCCCGCATCGAGCTGTCGGATTCAACGACACCATGCGCGATCGTCTGCGGGCTTATGGGCTCTTTGGCGAGATCATCTCCTGGAAGCTGCGGATGTTTGTGCCCGCGGACGCAAGCGGCGTCGAGATCCTGTCGAAGGTGCTCGACAGCTATCCGGTTGCGCGCATTGGTGGGCGGGAGGCCGCGTGATGCCGCGCGATGCCTCTGAATTGGCACGCCGCCTCGCGCGAGAGGCCGAGGCGGTATGCAGGCACTATCTCTCCAATGGCAAGCGGGTGGGACGGTATTGGGTGGTCGGCGACGTCCACAACGCGCCGGGCGGTTCGTTGTTCGTACGGCTGCAGCAGTCGCCGAAAGGTCCCGCCGGTAAGTGGAGCGATGCCGCGACCGGAGAACATGGTGACCTCCTCGATGTCATCCGCGAAAGTCTGGCCTTGCGAGACTTTCGCGAAGTGACCGGGGAGGCGAGACGCTTTCTGAAGCTGCCTCGTTCTGAACAGCAACCCACCCCGGAATTCGTTGGTCCAGCAGTGCCGGCCGGATCGCAGGAAGCCGCCCGTCGCCTCTTTGCCATGTCCAGCCCAATCGACGGCACGATGGTCGAAGCTTATTTGCAGCGTCGCGGAATAGCCCGCATCCACCATGGCGACAGTTTGCGCTTCCACCCACGCTGTTATTATCGACCGGACGAGCATTTGCCGACCGAAACATGGCCAGCGATGATAGCCCGCGTCACGGATCTCGATGGACGGATCTCCGGCGTGCATCGCACATGGCTCGATCCAGACGGCTTTGATCGCGTCCGGCTCGGCAAAGCTCCGATCGACACGCCACGACGGGCGATGGGCGACCTGCTCGGCAATGCCGTGCGTTTCGGCCGGGTGGACGACGTGCTCGCTGCCGGCGAGGGCATCGAGACCATGCTGTCGCTGCGTTACGTACTGCCGACCTTGCCGATGACCGCCGCGTTGTCGGCCAATCACCTTTCGGCCATGTTGCTGCCGTCCGGGCTACGTCGCCTCTACATCGCCCGCGACGCCGATGCCGCCGGAGATGCCGTACAGGCTATCCTCACCCAGCGCGCGGCAGATGCCGGCGTTGAAGCGATCGCATTGTCGCCTCGGCTGGGCGACTTCAATGAAGATCTGCACATCTTCGGCCGTGAGGCCCTCCGAGCAGTGTTGCGGCTTCAACTCGTACCAGAAGACGTCGACCGCTTCCTCCATTCGCCCACGCTGGCCGCTGAATAAGCCGCTATCCATCGATCGATCGCGATGGGTCAGTCGTAGATTAGGCCAATGCCGGAAGAGCACGCGACCACGGCCTTCTAGAGCGCGATCGGACGGCAAGCGGTCCGGTCCGGCAATGGCTGCGTCCGGCTATTTTCCGCCGCGCGCAGGCGATGGGGAAGGTACGCCAGTGATCCGATCGGCGCGCTTTGCATCGCGAAGCAAAATAGCCGGCCTCCGCCATCCTCCGCTGCCGCTTCGGCCCTGACGCTTCCGCCTACGCCCTGCCGGGCTTCGGCGGACGAGCCGCTTACGGGTGCCGGCCCGTTCCGCCCGCCGTCTGAGTGATCGCTACGAAGGCCGCGATGGGCGCGGCCAACCCGGCAAAGGACCTCTTCCCATGACCGACCATGACGACATCGAACCGGCACAGTCTCCGACCGACCACGTCCTGAGCGAATTGCAGCTCTTCGGCTATCGTCCCTTCGACGACCGGCCAGATCCAAGACCTCTTCCCGAGGGCAAGATGATCGCCGGCGCCGTCGTCGATCTGTTTGACGCCTTGGTTGCCACTCTGAGCGGTACGCGGCTTGAGCCGGACCTCGACGAGCTCCTTTGGTCGACTGTCAACCTGTTTCATCGTGCCGTCGAGCGCATGGAACGCCAGCTCGACGACAATGAACAAGCGCAGCACAAGAGCCAGCGAGAGCAGAACGGGTCCGAGGTGCGATCGGTTGAGCTCGAGCGCCTGACCGCGGAGGGCATCACGCTGATCGAGCGCAGAAATTGCCTGGAACTCTTCCGCGACCACGCGATCGAACGATTTGAGGTCCACACCGGTTCGTCCTGGCGTCCTCGATCGGGCTCGTTGGTCAACCACCGCACGCTCACCGCAGCGATGATCGACTCCCGCGACTTCATCGCCGCCAAGCATCGTTCCGAGACCGAGGTCATGTTGCCGCATGGAGTGAAGATCGCACTCACCGGCGGGCTCGACTTCAACGACCATCGCCTCATCTGGGATCGCCTCGACAAGGTTCATGCCAAGCATCCCGACATGGTCCTGCTCCATGGCGGCTCGCCCAAAGGGGCCGAACTGATCGCCTCCAAATGGGCGACCAGTCGCAAGGTGCCCCAGATCGCTTTCAAGCCCGACTGGACGAAGCACGCCAAGGCGGCACCCTTCAAGCGCAATGACGCCATGCTCGAACT
Organism: Bradyrhizobium sp. USDA 4538; assembly: GCF_024171045.1. Classification (NCBI taxonomy): domain Bacteria; kingdom Pseudomonadati; phylum Pseudomonadota; class Alphaproteobacteria; order Hyphomicrobiales; family Nitrobacteraceae; genus Bradyrhizobium; species Bradyrhizobium sp. USDA 4538. The sequence goes on along the minus strand of NZ_JALJZE010000001.1, from coordinate 1,200,949 downwards.
GTTACCGATCGGCGTCATGCACTTTCCGGGTTCAGGGATCCAGGACAACCTCGCCGACAAGGCGAAGCGTTTCGGCATCCCCGTTTGGAGGTTCGGCGGCGCGTGAGCGCAGTCTTCTTGTCTCCTACCATCAAAGCGGAGTTGTGCGCGCCGCAACTCCGCCTCGTTCAGACTTTATATCCGAAGTTGCGCCATGGTGGTGGTGGAAGGCGCGACTTGCAAATCCATGCAAATGGAGCCGCCACCATGCCCGCCCTTGGGCTTGTTCTCAATGCGCTCGGCATCGGCTTGTTCTGCTGGGCGATGTTCGTGCTGGCAGTGCATGCCTTGTCGTTTTTCGTCGCACTCATTTGCGGGATGATAGCGTTCCACGGTGGCGCCGGCGTCATCGGCGCGCTGCTCGTCGGAAGTGTGGCCGGCGCGCTGACACTTGCCGCCGGTGACGTCGCCTTCGCTGTTACCCGATCGCTGGCTCTGCGCCTCGTGATCGCGACCATATTCGCCGTTCCAGCTGCCATCGCCGGCTACAATGTGGTGTTCGCCCTGTCCCAGATCGCGGTGCCGTCGCTGGCCTGGCGTGAGGCCTTCGCCTGTTTGGGCGCGTTTTGCATTGGCGGCACGACGTGGACGCGCTTGACGGTTCTTGCTCGCAGAGGCCCGCCTGTTCGAGCCGGCTAGGCTGGTGGAGCAACCGTCTCAACCGTTCTTGCGGCCGCCGCGCGCGAGGGATGATCCTTCGTCAGCGTCCTCGTCGAACGGGTTCGCCTGGATCGGCATATTGAATGTGGGTCAAGGGACCTGGAGCGAGAGGTAATCGCGGCCCTCTTCGGAGCGCTTCGACCAGGCTGGCGATCTCGGCCCGGCCCACGTGGTCGCGGTGGCGCGCGGCGTGTTCTCGATGTTCTTTCATGGACGATACCGCCCTTCGCGGCAGATTGTTTCTTTCTCTTCGCTGAATCGTTCCGACATCTTGTGCAGCTCAACCGAGATTCGCCAGTCTCCTCCTTGAGATTGCGGTTCAGCACGCGGACGCACGTGGCCTCCTTGATGGCTTGATCTGGCCGAAGACCGGCTTCGCCTCGATCGTCTGAGCCGCAACGCCGTTGATGCGACTTTCTTCCCCTGGGCTAAAGCCCATTCCTCGCGAGACAAGAAAGTCGCCACAACGGCGTCCTCCGCTGCGCTCCGGCCCGCGAGGGGTGCGTCGCCGATCGTCCCCGGCCTCTAGATCGCCATCGAGGCCGCGGTGGTCGCGGGCTCGAAACACAACAGGAGAAGTGACATGGCTAACATCGGTTCTTTCAAGAAGGTCGGCAACGATTTCCAGGGCGAGATCGTCACCCTGAGTCTGCAAGCCAGGGGCGTCCGTATCGTCGCCGAGACCAACCGCTCCAACGACAACGCTCCGAGCCACCGCATCTATGTGGGCCGGGCCGAGATCGGGGCCGCCTGGTCGAAGCGCTCCGAGGAGGGCCGCGATTACCTCTCGCTCAAGCTCGACGATCCCTCCTTCAACGCACCGATCTACGCCAACCTGTTCGACGACGAAGGTGGCGAGGGCTACACGCTGCTGTGGTCGCGGCCGCGCAAGAACGGCGAGTGAGTTGAGCCGAGTGCTGCGCCCCGCCACCTGGCGGGGCGCTTCGCAACTGGACTGAGGCGGCTTACGATTGCCAGGCCGCGCGGCGCTCTTGAGCAGGCCCCCGGTTCGATCCCGACGCTTCAGCAATCTGTCCGAGCACGGTAGTGCTTGCTGAGAGATCGCAGTGCTTTGGCGGCTTAAACCCGCTCGCTCCTCCTGCGTAATAAGTAGATCGTCGGGTTTCCGACGCGGATTTTCAGCCATGATTTCCTTGAATCCAGCGCTATACGGGAGCTGAGCGAGCGATCGTTCCTATTGTTGTCGAACGATTCTACCGGCTACGGCGACGCTATGAGTGCGGCCGATCTTGATCGCAGCAGCCGCATTTCTCGCAAGTTCAGCGTCTCGGCTACGGTTCGATCTTGCGGCCGGGCAGGTGCGTCGCGCCCAATGAGTGGACTGCGGTTCTGCGCGTCGATTCGGTGGAGCACCGCATCTGGTCCAGGGAGCCGCAGGTAGTCGGTTCGTCATACGCAGCCGAGTTGACGTTTGATGGCGACTAACGGGCATATGTAGCCCAGTTACTCTGGCGCACGATGAACGGCCGCGCGCAAAGCTCAAGCTTGGGATCAATCGTCCAAATAGCAGGGGCAAGCGCCCGAGCTCTGCTATCCGCGCGCTCGCCCGCGCAATCGCTGGTGGGCGGCTTCTATCGCAAGCTTCTGTGGCCCGGGCGCGAGGACGAATAGGCCTTCCGTAGGGGTATCGAAAATCACTCCGTCATCTTCGGCATCCCCCTAAGCGCTGCTACTCCGCGATGGTGGCCGTCGACGCGCGGCGAACCTCGTTCGCGCTCCAGACGATCACGGAGCTTTTCAAATGTCCGATCCGAACGCGGGTAAGACGCCGCGTTACCTACGAACGTCCGAAGCCGCGCGCTTTTTGAGTTTGTCTGGCCGCACTTTGGAGAAACATCGAACGTACGGAACCGGCCCGGAATATCACAAGATCGGTGGGCGTGTGGTCTACTCGGTAGCTGACCTGACAGCCTGGGCCGAACTGGGCAAGAAGAAATCGACTTCCGATCCCGGTACCGGCACCGTACTGCCCGCAAAACGGCATGCGCCAATTCCTTATGCAGGTAAAGAGCGGCGCTAAGCAATGTCCATTAGCAAATCCTCGGCGCACCGCCGCCGTTCAGAGCGCGAGCAGCTTGCCCCGTTTCGCGCCCATCCTGCCAATCTCGCGCCGCGCGATGCGCAGGATCTCGTGGCTTATCCTTTCTTCTCACGCGCAAAGACAAATCGCATCGTGCCAATCGATTTCTGTGCCGGCACGATCGTAATTCGCGTCGAAGCCATGCGGAAACACGGCATGGCGGCCATTTCGGATGCAGATGTGCCGATCTGGGCCGTGCGCCAAATCGTCGAAGCCCGTGACACCGGTTTGAAAACGTCGCGCCTGATGGCTGCAACGCGTTACGAGATTTCGACCTTTGTCGCTCGCGACACCAGCGCGCGGGAATATGGCCGGCTAAAGACCGGGCTCGACAGACCGCAATCAATGACAGTGCAAACTCCGATCCGCCAGCCGACAGAATGGCGACCGCATCGTTGCTCCTGGATCAACGAATGGAAGGAGACGGTCGATGTCAACGGGCGTTCATTTGGTCTCGAGCTGATCCTGCCTGATTGGTTCTATACGGGTGTGGTTGATCACAGGCTCGTGCTGACGATCCGTCGCACCCTATTTCAACCTGACAGGCGGAATCGACCATCGCCTTTACTCGCTCATGCGCAAGCACGGTGGGCGCCACCACGGCGGCTCGAGCTTCCCGACCTTTGTGGATCTCCATGCCAAGTCCGGCATTCTCTCGCCGCTCAAGCACTTGGCCGACGCCGTCTGTCAGATCGTCCAACGCCAGACATTGCCCGGCTATCAGCTTGTGTTCACGCGCGATCCGAACGGTACCGAGCGGCTGAACTTCGTACCGAAGCTTGGTGGTCCCTTCACGGCGTGCCTGCGCATGCGCGGTCTTATTCCAAATTCGGAGAACAATCTGTGAATCAGCTCGTGCTATCGAGGACCGCGACCCTCGTGCCATCGGGAACCCAATCCTCCTGCTGTCGAGGTCCGAAATTGAGCTTAATTGTTTGCTTCTCCGCGCTTTACGAGCGCGCTCACTTCACTAACCTACTGACCCCAACGTTTTATCAACAAGCAGGCCACGCCTGCAGCGATGCCTCTTGCACTTGCTCTCCCACGCGCCACGCTTTCTTGCAATGCAACTCGTTTCTCGAACCTACAGATGCGGTCGCGCGTAGTACCGCGCGAACGCCTAGGTCGGGGTCACCGTATTACACTCCTTGTGTTCCCTTGCGGCAGCTCGCTCGTCGAGGAGAACTCGGCGACATGCGTGGTTGGCACCAAAGCCACCACATGCCGGAATCTGGAGAATGGGCGGTCAGGCTAACAAGCGCAATGCTTGATGGCTTCAAGACGGCCTGCCGATACGTCGCCGACCTTGAGCCCGAACGTGCGCAACGAGTCGCGGATCGCGTTCACCATATCCAGCAGCTTGCCGAGCAGCGCCGTCCGCCCGACCCGCAGCGCCCGCAACGTTTGCACGCTCTCCGGCCTGACGTGGACTGCGCGGAACCAGCCGGTCCGCATCATCTGCGCAATATCTTTGGTGTCGTTCCGGTAGGTCGCGTTCAGCGCCGCCTCGGCATGGCGCGTCTCGATGCAAAGCGCGGGGAGGCGCCTTTGGACGAGCGCCGTGAACAGCCATGCGCTGTACGAGAACGTTTCCAGGTCGACGCGCTTGAGGTGGATTCCTCACTCTGCCAGGACCAGCTCGATTGCGTCAGGGGCCGTCTCAAGTGTCGTCCCCCGGACGAGCTTGCCGTCACCATCCACCGCGCAAATGTTCGTCGCCTCCAGCGAGGCGTCAGGACCTGGATAGAAGTCCGCCGTTCGCTTTCACCGTCGATCGACGCCGCGCGCCGCGCGCTCCATTCGCGAATCATTGCGAGGCGCCGCCGCCGCAATGCGGCCGGCGAGGGGGCACAAGTCAGCACCCCGATTACCCGGAAATGCTCCGGATTTCGTCTAGCGGATCAGACCACGACTTGCATGAGACGTGACTGGCAACGCCGCGGCGCCAGTCCTGCTAACCTTCAGGAGTGTCACGCGTGCTTAACGACGCTCAAAGCATACGGCTCCCAGCTCGATCGTTGGGGAGCGGCAGCATGAGCGATCTCACCGAAGTGGAACTGCTGTGGCTCGAAAAGCGAATCGAAAACCGCATTCGGTTCGGTCGTATCGTCGAGGAACGGAAGATTGATCGTCATCGGCGCGTCCTATCATTCGCGCCTGACAGCATCTTTGCATTTGTCCGTTGGACCTCCAACGACTTCGGTACGATCATTTCGCGGATCGACATCTTGCGCTCGGTCGCGCCGGGACAACGCTGCTCGACTGTGCCCTATGTGAAGCCCGGCGGAGAAATTTTGCTGCGGCTCTCCGGCTGGCCAAAGGTCGAACGCGTGCTGCAGATGATCGACGCAGTCGAGGCGCTCAGCATCGATCCCGCCGACGTCGCTCCAGATCACTGGCATCACGTCCACAACCGCCTATCCGTCAATGAAAACCCGCGTCCCTACACGAAAACCCGCCACCAGGCATGGCTCCATCGCCGGAGAGTGACGCGATGAGACGCCGCATGATGACGTTGACAACGACGTTTGGGGTCGCCGCTGCGCTGGTCGGGGCTACCGCCCTGGAGCCGCTTCCTCTCTACATCTGGAATGCATCGACGAGCGTGCCAACCGGTCTTTATCGTTTACGACCGGCAACGGGCTTCCAGGTTACCGAACTGGTCGCCGTTCAGCCGCCAGAGCCGCTTGCGACCTTCCTCGACCTTAACGGCTATCTGCCCATCGGCGTCCCAATGCTTAAACGGGTGCTCGCGCTGCCCGGACAGACTGTCTGCAGATCCGGCCTCACGATTTCGGTTGATGACATTACAGTCGGCGAGGCCCGCGATCGCGACGGACGTGGTCGGCCGCTGCCGAAATGGCAGGGCTGTCGCGTCGTCGGCAAAGACGAACTCTTTCTGATGAACTGGCAGTCCAGCGACTCCCTGGACGGTCGATATTTTGGATTTATCCCGGCTTCCGCCGTAATCGGACGTGCGTTCCCAGTCTGGACACGGGAGGAATGAGCGTGCGTGTTCCACGTGTTCACATCGCCGCCATTCCTTTGTTCGGTCCATTGCGGGACCATTCCCCCGTTCCGATCGATATCAAGGTCGACGCGCGCAGGGGTGGTCAAGGCCGGCCGAGCGGCCGGCACGAAGCAGCTTTACCCTGGACGGGCGCGAGCACGGTGGCCTGCTTGGCTCGATCCGTCGCGCGTGTGGTGCCCCTGGTGCTCCTTCTGACCGCATCGGGCAATGCTGCTTCAGCTGAGGACGGGCCGATCGCATTTCCAGCGATCCGTCAGGGCACACACCCGTTCGCGGGCTTCATCGACGAAGCCGCACAACGCTTTGCGATCCCGTCAGCATGGATACGTTCGGTGCTGAGCGTCGAAAGCGCGGGAGACGTGCATGCCAGATCGCCCAAGGGCGCAATTGGCCTGATGCAAATCATGCCGGCGACCTGGGGGGAACTTCGCAAGCGCTATAGTCTAGGCAGCAATCCTTACGATCCACACGACAACATTCTGGCTGGGGCTGCGTATCTGCGTGAATTGCTCGATCGCTATGGCTCGCCCGGTATGTTTGCGGCGTACAACGCGGGACCATCTCGCTATGAAGCTCTTCTTGCGGGCGACGCTTTGCCAGCCGAGACGCAAGCGTATGTGGCAAAGCTTGCAGCTCTGCTTGGCATCGAATTGCCTGCGACGAGGACCGCCGACAGGCATCCATCGACGGCTGAAACGTTGTTCGTCGCATGGGTTGATCTGACGAGAATGCGCGATCGATCGGCAGAGCTCATGCCTTCGAGTGGCGCCAAGGCTGCAATCTCGGTGCACGATGTCTCGCCCATGGTCCCCCGGCCTATTGGTGTGTTCGTCCCTGGGTCGAAGGCGGGAGGATCGCAATGACCATATCGGCAGGTTCGCAAGCCATGGCGTGCTACAGCGAGCAATTGGCGAAAGAGCGAGGAGAGCGCACAAGCACGACAGCTGGACGGCGAGATAAAAGGGGCTCGCCGGCCGAACCGCAAGCCATTGACATGGCTTGGGTGCCGGCGTGCCGGTCGGTCGGGGCGCGTGCCGCGCCTTGCATTTTGACGAATGCAATCAAAGGCGTTTTCGGCACTGTAGGCGCTTTTGATCGTTGGGAGGCCCTTCCGTGAGCGTGCGCGACAGTAACCTGCGCATTCGGCCTGGGCGCATCCGCAGTACCCGTGCGCCGAAGCAAAAGAGCTTCATCAACCAGGTGCTACGTGCCGCGAAGAAAGCCGGTCACACTTCGGGGCAGGCTGCGGCTGGCAGACGCTCCGTGGTCTATGGGCGCTCGACGTTTGGCCGCGGCCGGCTCGCCTTTAGTCGCGCTAGATTGTTCAGCCCGACCCGGCGCGTCGTGGTGAAGGCGCGCGTGGTTCGTCACAAAGGGCGTGCCTTCCGTTCGGCGCCACTGACCGCCCATCTCTCTTATCTGAAACGCGACGGAGTGACCCGGAGCGGTGAGCGGGCCGAGATGTTTGATGCCGGCAGCGACCGTGCTGACGGCGCGGCTTTCGCAGAACGGTGCAAGGACGACCGCCATCATTTCAGGTTCATCGTCTCGCCGGAGGACGCTGGCGACATGACCGACCTGAAGGCCTTCACCCGCGACCTCGCCAAGCAGATGGAAGCCGACTTTGGAACGCGACTCGACTGGGTGGCTGTCGATCATTGGAATACCGACAACCCTCACGTCCATCTTCTCGTTCGTGGCGTAGATAAGGAAGGGGCGGATCTCGTGATCTCCCGCGACTACATCAGCCAGGGCCTGCGCTCACGCGCCGAGGAACTGGTCGCCATCGAACTGGGTCCAAAGCCGGAGCACGAGATCCGCAATTCGCTGGAGAGGGAGGTCACCGCGGAACGATGGACGCGGCTCGATCGGGAGATCCGGCTGGCGGCAGATGAGACGGGCTCCATCGATCTTCGCCCAGAGAATCCCGGCAAGTCCGATCCCGAGATCCGGCGCCTGATGGTCGGTCGCCTTCAGCATCTGGAGAAGATGGGCCTTGCCACATCCGAGCTACCCGGGGAATGGATGGTCGGGCTCGAAGCCGAGCGCAGCTTGCGCGACCTCGGCATGCGCGGCGACGTCATCAAGACCATGCACCGCGCCTTCACCGAGCGTGGGGAAGCGCGCGGCGTTGCCGACTTCGTTATCGAGGGTGGACTGGAGACGCCCCAGATCATCGGACGTCTGGTCGACCGTGGATTGCATGACGAACTGACTGGCGAGGCCTACGCCTTGATCGACGGAACGGACGGGCGCGCGCATTACGTGCGCTTCCGCGGGCTCGATGCTTTCGACGAGGCACCGGCGCTCGGCGGCGTCGTCGAAGTCCGACGCTTCGGTCAGGCCGGCGATCCGCGGCCGACTTTGGTTCTCGCGACACGCTCCGATCTCGATCTCGGTAGCCAGATCACGGCACGAGGGGCAACCTGGCTCGACCATCGGCTGGTTGAACGGGACCCCATGCCGCTCGCCATGGGCGGATTCGGCCGCGAGACCCGCGAAGCGCTGGAAGCCCGTACCGAGCATTTGATCCGGGAGGGCCTGGCGCGGCGGCAGGGCCCACGCATCATCTTGCAGCGCGACCTCCTGAACACGCTGCGCCGGCGTGAACTGGACGAGGTGGCCGCAAAAGTCTCGGCCGAGACCCGGCTCCCGTACGTTAAGCCTGACTCCGGGGAGCATGTGGCGGGTACGTATCGCCAGCGGCTGACGCTCACCTCGGGACGCTTCGCCATGATCGACAATGGGCTTGGCTTCCAGCTTGTGCCCTGGTCGCGCGAACTCGAAAGGAGGCTCGGCCAACACGTCACCGGCGTCGTGAAGAATGGCGGCGGCATCGAATGGGGCTTTGGTCGGAAGCGCGACCTCGGCCTCTAGCAATCTCTCCAATTCAGTTTTGGAAGGGCGTTCGGGATGTCCGGAACCAAAATCCTCTGGGGTCAGGTGGTCGTCGTCGGCCTGATCGTTTGGCTGGCCATCTGGGGAGCAACCGAGTGGACGGCTTGGCGGCTCGCCTATCAACCGGAGCTTGGGCGGCCCTGGTTCGAACTGTCAGGCTTCAAGATCTATTACCCGCCCGTCTTCTTCTGGTGGTGGTTCGTCTACGACGCCTACGCGCCACAGGTTTTTGTCGAGGGAGCCTTCATCGCGGTGTCGGGGACCTTCGTTTCGATCGCGGCAGCGATCGGTATGTCAGTCTGGCGCGCGCGTGAAGCCAAGAACGTCGAGACCTATGGTTCGGCGCGCTGGGCTGGTCTGGAGGAGGTCCGAGCGGCCGGGCTTCTTGGTCCGGATGGTGTGGTGCTGGGCAAGGTCGACCGCGACTACCTCCGCCATGATGGACCGGAGCACGTATTGTGTTTTGCACCCACCCGATCCGGCAAGGGTGTCGGTCTCGTCGTCCCGTCGCTGTTGGCTTGGCCCGGCTCGGCCATCGTTCACGACATCAAGGGGGAGAACTGGCAACTAACCGCCGGGTTCCGCTCGCGGCATGGTCGCGTCCTGCTTTTCGATCCGACCAACCCGAAGTCCTCAGCTTACAATCCGCTTCTCGAAGTGAGGCGCGGTGAATGGGAGGTTCGCGACGTCCAGAACGTGGCCGATGTTCTGGTCGACCCCGAAGGCTCGCTCGATAAGCGCAACCATTGGGAGAAGACCAGTCATTCGCTCCTGGTCGGTGCCATCCTCCACGTCCTTTACGCCGAGGCGGACAAGACTTTAGCTGGCGTCGCCGTCTTTCTGTCCGACCCGAAGCGGCCGATCGAGGCGACGCTGAAAACGATGATGACCACTGCGCATCTTGGCGAGCAGGGGGCCCATCCTGTGGTCGCATCGACCGCCCGCGAGCTCCTCAACAAATCCGAGAATGAGCGATCCGGCGTCCTGTCTACCGCGATGTCATTCCTCGGGCTCTACCGCGATCCAGTAGTGGCCCGGGTGACGTGCCGGTGCGATTGGCGGATCGCCGACCTGATCGCCGATCAGAACCCGACGACGCTCTACCTCGTGGTGCCGCCGTCCGACATCTCTCGGACCAAGCCGTTGATCCGCCTGGTGCTGAACCAGATTGGCCGGCGCCTGACCGAGGATATGCACGCCCGCGACCGGCGGCATCGCGTTCTGATGATGCTCGACGAGTTCCCCGCACTCGGGCGTCTCGATTTTTTCGAGTCCGCGCTTGCCTTCATGGCGGGGTACGGCATCAAGAGTTTCTTGATCGCGCAATCGCTCAATCAGATCGAGAAGGCCTACGGGCCAAACAACGCCATCCTCGACAACTGCCACGTCCGAGTCAGCTTCGCGACCAATGACGAGCGGACAGCGAAGCGTGTGTCCGACGCGCTCGGTACGGCGACCGAAATGAGAGCGATGAAGAACTATGCCGGTCATAGGTTGAACCCATGGCTGGGGCACCTGATGGTCTCGCGCCAGGAGACAGCAAGGCCGCTCTTGACCCCGGGGGAAGTCATGCAACTTTCGCCGATGGACGAGATCGTCATGGTGGCGGGTACGCCGCCGATCCGGGCGAAGAAGGTCCGCTACTACGAGGATCGGCGGTTCACCGAGCGGGTTTTGCCGCCGCCTGATCCGGCGACGGCCGGCCGATCATTGCGAACAGACGGATGGTCAGCGCTCGGATCGCTGAAGGCGACGGCAGGTCCAACTGACAAAGCTGCGGAAGCCGAGGAAGACACGGCGAACAGCGGACTCCGTCGTGAGCCCGAACTCCCCGATCACGTCGCGATCGCCAAGGAGACGACCGAACCGACACCAGCAGAGGAATTTGCTGTCGTTCTAGACGATGACGAGGATGCGGTCCGTCAATCCCGGCTCATACGCCAACAGATGCGCGGTTTCGCCCGTCAAGTCGCCCTGGACCCGAATGACGGTATGGAGCTCTGAGGCAATATGCGCGACCGGATGAACGTCTATTTCCCGCCAGAGCTGCGGAAACAGATCTCGGAGCTCGCCGATCGCAAGAAGCTTTCCCGGTCTGCGATTGTGGAAGCGGCGGTTGCTTCGTTTCTGTCGCCGGACGGAGCGGACAGGCGGGAGGCGGCGTTTACCCGCCGCCTGGATCGGCTTTCCCGCCAGATGCAGCGGCTGGAACGTGACGTCGGGTTGACCGCCGAGACCTTGGCCCTGTTCATCCGTTTCTGGCTGACCATCACGCCGCCGCTACCCAACGATGCGCAGGCTGCAGCGCAGGCAAAGGGCCGGGAACGGTTTGAGGGATTTGTCGAGGCACTCGGGCGCCGCTTACAAAAGGGGCAAAGCTTTCTGCGCGAGATTCCAGAAGATATCGGTCGTCAGGAACCGGCCGAAGAAACCTGATCGAACCATGTAGATAAACTATTTCGCCGGTCCTTCTTTTTCTACGCCAGCCCACGATCGCAGCAATTTAGAAAAGCCCATGAAAAGCTGGACGCGCTATCGGCTCGAATGAGCTGAGGAGCAAGAAGGGCCAGCATGCAAATTTCAGAGGCATGGCGTCTCACTGGGCGCGTATTTTTCCCGTTTGCTGCTGGATACTATCTTTCGTATCTGTTTCGAACCATCAACGCCTTAATTGCCAGTCGTCTCAGTTCGGATACCGGGCTTGGGACGGCCGACCTCGGGTTGCTTACGTCGGTCTATTTCCTTGTTCTCGCGGCGGTCCAGATCCCAGTTGGCATTTTGCTGGACCGCTTTGGTCCGCGTCGCGTCCAGAGTGCGCTGCTCTTGCTCGCAGCAATGGGCGCTGGACTGTTCGCGGTATCCACGGGTTTCCTGTCATTCTTGATCGCACGCGCGATGATCGGGCTGGGCGTGGCAGCGGCTTTGACGGCGGGCCTGAAATCCATAGTCCTTTGGTTCCCCAGAGAACGATCTGCCCTGCTTAATGGCTACATGGTGATGCTCGGATCACTGGGGGCGGTAACCGCCACGGCTCCCGCCGAGCATCTACTCACCTTGATGGGATGGCGGCAACTCTTTGAGATCCTGGCGGCCGCTACCGGTGCGACGGCCATGCTCATCTATGTCGTGGTCCCCGAGCGAGCTGTTGTCCCTTCAACCCCGTCAATGTCCGCCAACCTTAGTGCGGTTTTCAGCGATAAACGTTTCTGGCGTATTGCCCCGCTGTCGGCGGCGTGCGTTGGTTCGGCCTGGTCTCTGCAGGGATTGTGGGCCTCACCATGGCTGATGGACGTAGAAGGTCTCGATCGTGCGAGCCTCGTAGGACAGCTGTTCATAATGTCGATTGTACTTAGTGGCGGAGCCTGGCTATTCGGTACGATTGTTCATTACATTAAACGAAGAGGTCTCGGGGCCGAGACAATATTAGCGGTGGTCGCAATACTGTTTATCACAGCGGAGCTAACCTTGGTTCTGCGCGTGCCTTTGCCATCCATCTTGCCCTGGTCAGTTCTCGCGATAGTCGGAACGGCAACCGTGGTCAGCTTCGCGGTGATAGCGGATTACTATCCGCCGGAACTTGCCGGTCGCGCTAACGGGGCCTTGAACGTCTTGCATTTTGGCTGGGCATTTCTGGCCCAATACGCGACGGGTCTGGTCCTGGAACAATGGTCCATAAATGATGGCCATAGGACCCTCCAAGCTTATCAAGTTGCGTTCGGTCTCAACGTAGCACTGCAAATCGCAGCGTTGGCTTGGTTCGCGCTGCCCTGGCGCCGATCCTTTGTTTCATGGATGAGATCAATTCCTTTCTTCATGCCAGCTATTGTTTCCAACGCTGTCGACTCAGCTGGCTTGTACGAGAATTCGGTCATCCTCCTGCCCGCAGATGACGACGCGGAGTGGTGAGCAGCAACTCGCGGCGAAGCGATACGATTGAGTAGACCTAAAAGTTCAGTTCTCAGTCTATCTTTTTCTACGCCAGTCTACGATTACCGAAAGCGCTTGTTGCGCCAAGTCCATCGGTGCCTTTTCTAATCATCCCCATCTGAGGACCCTCTTTGGAGGTCCTCATTCGATGGGGGCGACATTGGCGATCCAATCCTTTCAGTCGGAAGCGAATTCGCGCGGCGCGCGAATGCTGCGTAGCGCGCTTGGCGCAGCGGTTGCCGGCTACCTCGAAGATGAAGCGATCATCGAGGTGATGCTCAACCCGGATGGGCGGCTGTGGATCGACCGGCTGTCGAGTGGCCTGATTGACACTGGCGAGACGCTGTCGCCGGCAGACGGGGAGCGCATCGTGCGCCTGGTGGCGCATCACGTAGGTGCGGAGGTGCATTCCGGTTCGCCGCGAGTTTCGGCCGAACTGCCTGGGACTGGAGAACGTTTCGAGGGGCTTTTGCCTCCGGTCGTGGCAGCTCCGGCCTTTGCTATCCGCAAGCCCGCCGTCGCCGTGTTTACGCTCGACGACTACGTCGCCAAGGAGATCATGACCTCGGAGCAGGCTAAGTTCCTGAGGAGCGCGGTCGCCGCACGGAAGAACATTCTCGTCGCGGGCGGGACGTCGACCGGCAAGACAACCCTGACGAATGCCCTACTGGCCGAGGTGGCTAAGAGCTCCGATCGAGTCGTTCTGATTGAAGACACGCGCGAACTGCAATGCAAGGCGCCCAATCTGGTGGCGCTGCGGACCAAAGATGGCGTGGCGACGCTGTCAGATCTTGTGCGCTCCTCGCTGCGACTGCGTCCTGATCGTATCCCGGTTGGCGAGGTCCGCGGTGCCGAAGCACTCGATCTGCTCAAGGCCTGGGGCACCGGACATCCCGGTGGCATCGGCACTATTCATGCGGGCACCGCACTCGGTGCGCTGCGGCGGCTTGAGCAGCTCATCCAGGAAGCCGTCATCACGGTTCCGCGTGCGCTGATTGCAGAGACGATCAACCTCGTTGCCGTGCTTGCGGGGCGCGGTGCTGACCGTCGGCTCGCCGAACTCGCCGTCGTCACCGGGCTTGGTGCCGCCGGCGACTACAACATCTCATCAGCAGGAGACTGACATGCGTCAGCAATTTCGAGCTCTTCGAGACGCCGCTCTACTCGCCGCCTCCGGCATGGTTCTCTTGGCGTCGGCGCCGGCATCGGCTGCCGGTTCGAACATGCCGTGGGAGCAGCCGCTCAATCAGATCCTGCAGTCGGTGGAAGGACCGGTCGCCAAGATCATCGCCGTTATCATCATCGTTGTGACCGGACTCACGCTCGCGTTTGGGGATTCGTCAGGTGGTTTCCGTAGGCTGATCCAGATCGTGTTCGGTCTTTCGATCGCGTTTGCCGCCTCGAGCTTCTTCCTGTCGTTCTTCTCCTTCGGCGGCGGCGTGGTGATCTGATGGACGATCAGGTTGCAGGTTTTGTCGTGCCTGTTCACCGCGCGCTCACTGAGCCAATCCTGATGGGCGGCGCGCCGCGATCGGTCGCGATCGTCAACGGCACGCTTGCGGCAGCCCTTGGACTCGGACTGCGGCTCTGGATCGCGGGTCTTGTCCTCTGGTTAATCGGGCACATGGCTGCCGTGTGGGCCGCCAAGCGTGATCCCGCTTTTGTCGATGTGGTGCGCCGACATCTGCGCATTCCCAGCCATCTCAACACTTGAGCGCCCGGTTATGATCAATCTTGCCGAATATCGCCGTTCCGACGCTCGCCTTGCTGACTTCCTGCCTTGGGCAGCGCTGGCCGACGAGGGGATCATCCTGAACAAGGACGGTTCGTTCCAACGGACGGCGAAATTCCGCGGCCCGGATCTCGACAGCGCGGTGCCGGCCGAACTTGTCGCCGTCGTCGGCCGTTTGAACAATGCCTTGCGTCGCCTGGGATCGGGCTGGGCCGTATTCGTGGAGGCGCAGCGCCATTTTGCGGGGGCATATCCACCGAACACTTTTCCGGACGTCGCGTCTGCGCTGGTCGACGCCGAGCGCAGGGCACAATTCGAGGAGGCGGGTGCGCACTACGAGTCGAGCTATTTCCTGACCTTCCTCTATCTGCCGCCAGAGGAGGGAGCGGCCAGGGCGGAGCGACTGCTCTATGAGGGGCGCGATCGGACGGTTGGGGGCGACGCTCGCGAGATGCTCCGCGGGTTTGTCGATCAAACCAACCGCGTGCTTCAGCTCGTTGAAGGGTTCATGCCGGAATGCGCCTGGCTCGATGATCAGAACACGCTGACCTACCTGCACTCGACGATTTCGACCAAGCGTCATCGCGTTCGCGTGCCCGAAATTCCCATGTACATCGATGCGCTGTTGGCGGACCAGCCGCTGACCGGTGGGCTTGAGCCGATGTTGGGGGCAGCCAATATTCGGGTTCTGACAATTGTCGGCTTTCCGGGCGCGACGACCCCGGGAATCCTGGACGACCTGAATCGTCTGGCATTCTCATATCGCTGGTCGACGCGCGCGATCATGCTCGACAAGAGCGACGCCACCAAGCTTCTGACCAGGATTCGTCGCCAGTGGTTCGCCAAGCGAAAGTCCATCGGCACCATCCTTAAGGAGGTCATGACCAACGAGCCGTCGACGCTGCTCGATACCGACGCTCACAACAAGGCGATCGACGCCGACGCGGCGTTGCAGGAACTGGGGTCGAATCAGATCGGACAAGCCTTTGTCACAGCAACCATTACGGTCTGGGACAGCGATCCCAATGCTGCCGACGAAAAGCTGCGGCTGGTCGAGAAGGTCATTCAGGGCCGCGATTTCACCTGCATGATCGAGACGGTGAACGCCGTCGAAGCCTGGCTCGGCAGTCTGCCGGGGCATGTCTATGCGAACGTGCGGCAGCCACCTGTATCGACCCTCAACCTCGCTCACATGATTCCGATGTCGGCTGTGTGGGCGGGCGAGGCGAGGGATCTGCACTTCAAGGGTCCGCCGCTTTTGTTCGGCAAGACCGAGGGATCAACGCCGTTCCGATTCTCACTCCATGTCGGCGACGTCGGTCATACCCTTGTGGTGGGGCCGACAGGCGCTGGCAAGTCAGTGCTGCTCGCGCTGATGGCGCTACAGTTCAGGCGTTACCCGAACTCTCAAATCTTTGCGTTCGATTTCGGTGGTTCGATTCGCGCGGCCGCCCTCGCCATGGGCGGTGATTGGCATGATCTCGGCGGCGCATTGTCTGACGGAAGTGAACAACCCGTCGCCCTGCAGCCGCTGGCCTGGATTGATGATCCTTCCGAGCGCGGATGGGCGACGGAATGGATCGGCGCGATCCTGGCACGGGAAAAGGTCGTGATCACCCCGGAGGTCAAGGATCACCTGTGGTCGGCGCTGACATCTCTCGCTTCGGCGCCGAGGGAGGAGCGCACCCTGACGGGCCTGTCAGTCCTGCTCCAATCGAACTCTCTGAAACGTGCCCTGCAACCTTATTGTCTTGGTGGTCCCTCCGGTCGCCTGCTTGATGCCGAATTCGAGCGCCTTGGCGAAGCCTCGGTCCAGGCGTTTGAGACCGAAGGTTTGATCGGAACGACTGCAGCGCCGTCTGTGCTGGCGTACCTTTTCCATCGTATTGGTGATCGTCTCGATGGCCGGCCGACACTCCTGATTGTCGATGAAGGTTGGCTTGCCCTCGACGACGAGGACTTTGCCGGCCAACTTCGCGAATGGCTGAAGACGCTCCGGAAGAAGAACGCGTCCGTCGTCTTCGCCACCCAGTCGCTCTCGGACATCGATGGTTCCGCGATCGCGCCGGCGATCATCGAAAGCTGCCCAACGCGCCTGTTGCTGCCGAACGAACGGGCGATCGAGCCGCAGATCACCGCCATCTATCGCCGCTTCGGCCTCAATGACCGCCAGATCGAGCTTCTGAGCCGGGCAACGCCTAAGCGCGACTACTACTGCCAGTCGCGTCGGGGCAACCGGATGTTCGAACTCGGTCTTGGGGAGGTTGCGCTCGCGTTCACCGCAGCCTCTTCCAAGACAGACCAGGCTGCCATCGCGCAGCTCCTGGCCGAGCATGGACCCGACGGCTTCGTGCCGGCCTGGCTCCAGCACCGTGGCGTCGCATGGGCGACAGATCTGATCCCCAATCTCGTCAATCTGGAGAAATCGCTATGAGACCTCTTGGCCTACTGGCGACCACGGCCGCCTTCGCGCTGCTGCTTGGCGTTACGCTGCCCGCACGGGCGCTGATCGTCTTTGATCCCACCAACTACGTCCAGAATGTCCTGACGGCCGCGAGGGAGCTCCAGCAGATTAATAATCAGATCACCTCGCTGCAGAACGAGGCACAGATGCTGCTCAATCAGGCAAGGAATCTGGCAAACCTGCCGTATTCGTCGCTGCAGCAACTGCAATCCTCGATCCAGCGGACTCAGCAGTTGCTTGCTCAGGCCCAGCGCATCGCCTACGACGTCCAGCAGATCGATCGTGCGTTCTCGACCAGCTACGCGCCGGCGACCGGCAGCCAGTCGAACCAGTTGCTGATCTCCAACGCTCAATCGCGCTGGCAGAATTCCTATGCCGCAACGCAAGACGCGCTGCGCGTCCAGGCCGGCATCGTTGGCAACCTCGACACCAATCGTATCCAGACGTCCGCACTCGTAACGTCAAGCCAGGGTGCCAGCGGCGCGCTGCAGGCAACGCAGGCTGGCAATCAGATCCTTGCGCTGAACGCGCAGCAGCTCGCCGATCTTACTGCTGTCGTGGTGGCGCAGGGCAGGGCGCAGAGCCTTGAAGCCGCTCAACGCGCCTCGGCTCAGGATCAAGGACGAGAACAACTCAGGCGGTTCCTTACACCGGGGCAGGGCTATCAATCCTCCACCGTGCAGATGTTTCACTGATGACCAACATAAAGGCATTCAAGGCGCTGTCGCTGCTTACGACAATCGGCCTAGTGGCCGTCGCTGCCTGCACGATTCAACTGCGTAGCGGAGACGAGTCTCCGCCGGCACCGAAGGCGGGGCAGACGACCGATGCAACCGCCTCCGATCTCGCACGCTGCCGCGGCGTCACGCCGGAGGAAACAGCGGGTTATCGCCATTGCCAGCAAGTTTGGGCCGAAAACCGGCGCCGCTTCTTTGGCAAGAAAGACAGCGTTGTAGCTCCCGCCCACGATGACTCGGCCAGTTCGACGCTTGCCCCAAAGGATCAGAGCCGTATCCCGCAGGGATCTCCGAACCTGGCTACACCTGAGGCGAGCAAACCATGACTGGTACGGGGATCATTGACCAGTTCCTGGAAACGTTCACGCGTTATATCGACAACGGCTTCGGGCTGCTGGGGAGTGATGTCGGATATCTCGCAACGACGCTTGCCGCGATCGACATCACCCTCGGAGCGTTGTTCTGGAGTTGGGGAACGGACGAGGACATCATCGCGCGCCTCGTCAAGAAGACGCTCTTCGTGGGGGTCTTCGCCTACCTCATCGGCAACTGGAACGGCCTGGCGCGTATCGTCTTCGAGAGCTTTGCCGGTCTTGGACTGAAAGCATCGGGTGCAAGCCTGTCCGCATCCGATTTCCTGCGGCCTGGAAAGATCGCGCAAGTCGGACTCGACGCCGGCCGACCGTTGCTCGATTCGATCTCCAACCTCATGGGCTACATCAGCTTCTTTGAGAATTTCGTCCAGATTGTCGTTCTCCTGTTCGCTTGGGTCGTGGTGTTGCTTGCCTTCTTCATTCTGGCGATCCAGCTCTTTGTCACGCTGATCGAATTTAAACTCACGACGCTGGCCGGCTTCGTGCTCATTCCCTTTGGTTTGTTTGGCAAGACTGCCTTCGCAGCAGAGCGGGTCCTCGGCAATGTCATCTCTTCAGGGATAAAGGTCCTGGTCCTGGCCGTCATCATCGGCATCGGCTCGACCTTGTTCTCTCAATTCACCACCGGCTTCGGCGGCGACCAGCCGACCATCGAAGACGCGATGACCCTGGTGCTCGCGGCACTCTCCTTGCTCGGCCTCGGTATCTTCGGTCCGGGTATCGCAAACGGCCTTGTGTCAGGCGGACCACAGCTCGGCGCCGGCGCCGCAATTGGAACAGGCGTTGCTGCCGGCGGCATTGTTGCGGCGGGCGCGGGACTTGCCGCGGGCGGCGCTGGTCTCGCTGGCGGCGCGATTGCCGGCGCCGCGCGTAGTGGCGGTGCTGCCATGAGCGGAGCATCAGCGGCCTACCGCAGCGGCGGCATTGCCGGCGTCGCGGAAGCCGGTGCTTCGGCCGCCATGAGCCCGTTGCGTCGTGCAACGGCTGCGGCTGGTGGAGGTGGGCAAGCCGGCGCGCAGGCCACCAGCACTTCGGCCGAAGGGCAGCCCGATTGGGCGCGGCGCATGAAGCCTGCCGAGACCATTCGGCACGGTGCGTCGGCGGCCGGCCACGCGGTCCGCTCAGGCGATCACGGTGGCAGCGGCTCTTCCGTCGATTTGTCTGAAGGAGAGCGCTGACACGCAGCCATTGCACCTCGCCACCCGCTGCGCGGGCCACTCAAAGGCGGATACCGCACGACTCGAAACCCATCACTTGATCTCAAGGGCAACTTTCGATGTTCAAACGACCTTCCGTTCATTACGGGCGCATGCCCGAACCGGTTACGCCGTATCAAAAGGCAGCGCAGGTTTGGGACGAACGCATTGGATCTGCCCGCGCGCAGGCCAAGAATTGGCGCTTGATGGCCTTCGGTTGCTTAATGCTATCGGCTGGTCTCGCAGGTAGCCTTGTTTGGCAATCGAGCCAAGGCTCGATCACGCCCTGGGTGGTTGAAGTGGATCATCTCGGCCAGGCCCAAAGGGTTGCGCCGGCCAACATCGGCTATCAACCTACTGACGCTCAGATCGCTTACCATCTGGCGCGCTTCACTGAGGACGTCAGAGGCCTGCCAGCCGACGGCATCGTTCTGCGCCAGAATTGGCTCCGGGCCTATGATTTTACGACGGATCGTGGCGCGGCTGCACTGAACGATTATGCGCGCACCAATGACCCCTTCGCCAAGTTGGGGAAGGCCCAAATCTCGGTGGATGTCTCGAGCGTCATTCGCGCGTCGTCGGAGAGCTTTCGGGTCGCCTGGACTCAACGCACCTACGACAACGGTTCGTTGAGCTCGACCGAGCGCTGGACTGCAATTCTCTCGATCGTGATCGAGACGCCGCGCGATGCCGAACGACTGCGCAAGAATCCCCTTGGGGTCTATGTCCGCGCCATCAACTGGTCAAAGGAGTTGAGTCAGTGACCAAGACGCCGTCTGACGTTTATTCGAAGCATCTTATCGTGCGCAGTGGGTTCAATTCGAGTCGGTACGACCTGTTGGCCGCGAAGCGAGCACTTCTACCTGCTCTTCTGTTTTGTTCGTCGGCGCTCGGTGGGTGCGCGACCTACATACCGCCACAGATCAGCTATGATGCGGAAGTTCCTTCGATGCCAGCATCGCCAGCGCCTCCGGACGACAAGTCGCAACCGCTACACGTTCCGCCCCTCTGGAGGCCGGCTCTCGGGGGCAAGGCGGCCGGGAAGGAAGAGCCTGAACCCGTGAGCCGGATTGAGACGGCGAACAGCGCAGCCCGGGTCGAACCGCGCAAGCGGGGGTATTTCAACGCAGCGCAGATCTATGCCTACAGCCCCGGGGCGCTTTATCAGATTTACGCCGCCCCGGGACAGATTACGGATATAGCGCTTGAGGAGGGAGAGCAGCTGACCGGATCTGGGCCGATCGCCGCCGGAGATACCGTGCGCTGGGTCGTTGGCGATACCGAAAGCGGAAGCGGCGATACGCGCCGGGTCCATATCCTCGTCAAGCCGACCCGCGCATCGATCGAGACCAATCTTGTGGTCAATACAGACCGGCGCACCTACCTGATCGAGCTCCGCTCGCGCGAGCGGCCATACATGCCATCGGTTGCCTGGTACTATCCGGAAACAATGCGCGAACGATCGCGTGCAGTCGCTCTGAGACCCATCCTTCCGGAGCCCGCGCAACGCATTTCCCGCTACGCAATTGAAGGCGACAGCCCGCCGTGGCGGCCGCTGGCCGTCTATGACGACGGCCGCAAGGTCTATGTCGAATTCCCTCAGGGCATCGTGCAAGGCGAGATGCCACCGCTCTTTATCATCGGTTCAGACGGCAAGACCGAACTTGCCAATTACCGCGCCTACGGCAACCTCCTGATCGTCGATCGGCTGTTCGCGGCTGCCGAACTGCGGCTTGGCGGTGAGCACCAGCAGAAAGTCAGGATTGTCAGGAAAGACGGGAGGCCGTCGTCATGAATACCGAGGACGGAAACGATCGCGATCAGGCGACTCAGCCGCAGGCGCGAGACGGGCAATCCGGAAGTTTCCGCTTGAGAGCAGAGCATACGCGCGTGACACGGTTGTCACGGAAGGTTCTGACCGGCGGGAGCGCGGTTATCATGCTCGTGATTGGCGGAACTGTTTTGTGGTCGCTGCAGAGTAACCGCTCCCCAAACCATACGGCCGAGGAGCTTTACAGCACAGACCATCATAATGTGGCCGACGGGATCGCGACGCTGCCGAAGGACTACACGGGCGCTCCACGCCAATCGATTCCGCTGCTCGGTCCGCCACTCCCTGGGGACCTTGGACGGCCGATCCTTGCTGCTCAGGGGCGGTCGCCAACCATCGGCTCAGATCCAGAACAGCAGCGCCGAGACCAAGAGACTGAAGCAGCCCGCATCAGCCGCTTGTTCGCTGCGAACAATGGTGGTGAAGTGCGCGCGCCCGCCGCTGCGGCCGCTGGAACCGACCGCGTCGCGTCTCCAAGCGCGACGAACTCTGCCGATGACGGATCGGCGCAGAACGGTCAGGACCGGAAGCTTGCCTTCGCGAACGCTTCTGTGGACCGTCGCACGGTCAGCCCGGACCGCATCAGCGGGCCGGCTTCGCCATACATCTTGCAGGCTGGGACGGTCATTCCGGGAGCCCTAATCACTGGGATTCGATCAGACCTCCCAGGTCCGGTCACAGCGCAGGTAACTGAGAATATTTTTGACACGCCGACAGGCCGCTTTCTGCTTGTGCCCCAGGGAGCGCGTCTAATCGGTATGTACGATAGTCAGGTCACGTTCGGTCAGTCGCGCGTCCTGCTGGTTTGGACGCGGCTGATCATGCCGAACGGACGTTCTATCGTTCTTGAGCGGCAGCCTGGCACTGATAACGCAGGCTATGCGGGTCTGGAAGACCAAGTCGACAATCACTGGGCAGAACTATTCCAGGCTGCGGCACTATCGACGCTTCTAGCTGTTGGGACGGAACTAGGCGCGGGCTCCGACACAAATAGCAACGACAGCGCAATTATCCAAGCATTGCGACACGGGGCCTCCGACTCACTGAATCAAACGGGACAGCAGGTCGTTCGCCGCAGTCTCGGCATCCAGCCTACCCTGACCGTGCGACCTGGCTTTCCGGTTCGTGTCCTGGTCAATCGTGACCTCATACTTGCGCCGTATGGAAAGTGACAACATGCCAAAGCTCAAAATAGCAGAGCTTCCAGACGATAAGCCGGTCAAAGTGAGTACGGAGCTGCCGGCGGCCGTGCATCGTGACCTCATTGCATATGCAGAAGCCCTTAGGCGTCAAGGTGGTCAAGCGGTCGAACCGACTAAGCTCATCGCCCCCATGTTGGCGCGCTTTATGGCCACGGATCGAGGGTTTTCTAAACTGAAACGTGAGGGCCACGTACCGGCCACTGGCGAAGGGAAGTGATGCTCAAGGTTTCTCGACAGTTGAGATATCGTTTAGCGTTCCCACGTCCGGCCCCAAACAACTCCGGTAGCCAGGCTTTGTCACTTTCGGATGCGAGGGCGCTGGTCGTTGATCACTTCATGCGCGGTACGCTTCTCCGGCCATCCACGCTGACGGGCACGTCTCCATCGATCGTGGCCCGACGTACGACGCGATGCTGGTCCCCGTAATCGTTGACCGCGTAATGCTGTGTCGCGCGGTTATCCCATATCGCGATATCGCCCTCTAACCAGTTCCACCGCACAGTGTTTTCGGGCGCGGTGATATGAGACTGGAACAGCTCGAACAGCTTTTGTCCGTCGTATTTGGGCACCCCAATAAAGTGCTTCACCAAGACGCCGAGCACTAGCGTCCGCTCGCCTGTTTCGGGATGGACACGCACGACGGGATGCTCAGTCTCAAAAATCCTGCTGGTGAACACATCGTCAAAGTGTTTCTTGTCAACGTCACGGACGCGCGCGATCCCAGCGTAATCGAAAACGTTGCTGTGAACAGCCCATAGCTCATCGGCAAGCCGTTGTAGCGGGGGCGGCAGGTCAAGGTAAGCGGCAGCTGTGTTCGACCACACGGTATCGCCTCCGAACGTTGGCATTACAACGGCTCGCAAGACCAAAATCTTGGGATAGGCTTCGGCGAAGGTCCCATCGGCATGCCAAACATCGGCGCGACCGCCGCCGCGAGTGGAGTCCAGTTCGAGGAGCGACGCCGTTCCCTTGGTAGCACCGAGCATCGGATGCGGCACTAGCTTTCCGAGACGAGCGGCAAAGCGCTCCTGCTCGGCGTCGTTGAGGTGTCCTTGATTGCGAAAGAAGATTACCTTGTGCTCGAGCAACAAGCTGTTAATTGCGACGATCGTGTGGTCCGGTAGATCGCCCGATAGCTCGATATTTTTGACTTCGGCACCGATGCGCGCTGCACGTTTCACAACATCGCTGCCCGGAATGACGTCACCGATCAAAGCCGCTGTGCTCATGTCGTTTTTCCAAGGCCTTTCAGTTTCTTCCCCGCCCCTTGGTAACGAATGATCTGCAGCAAGCATCATGCCAGGCGAAAGACCGAACATGTAGCGCCAGATGGCACTAAGCGGATCGCGATATTTGACACGAGCTATCGGACTTGATCCGCGGTTCGACCGAGTAAAAGAACTCGGTTTTCGATCTCACTCTTCGAATATCATCGGATCGTGAAGACGAAGCGGATAGCAGCAGCGGGCGAACGGCGGATCTTCAGCTGTGTTCTTATGGTCACTTAACTGCGCTGAATAATGCAATGCTTTTGCAAAACCGGTAATAATTCATGATGGTCATGAATCATGTAGTCGGGCCCTGCGGCGCACAGGCGCGCTTCGGAAACAAATCCCCCCGTGATTGATACGTTAATAAGACCGAGATTGCGGGCAATCTCAGTCTCAACTGGCATGTCACCTACGATGACGGTTCTTTCTGGGGATAGATCATTGGCCTGCATATACAAACGCAGCCGTTCTTCCTTGCTCATGCTCCTAAACTGGGTGGCGCGGCTCTCAAATGCCAAGATATCCCTAACTTGAGTCTTGATTCCGAGTCTTCGCACTTGTGTGCGGATCGGTTCAACAATGTGATTGCTAACGATGACGGTTTGAACTGATCTCTGATCAAGAGCGAGCAAAACGTTTCGTGCGCCCTTGCGTAAGGCCGCGTTGCGCGCCAAAAATTCGTAGGCATCGTGGAAAATGGCGCTGTCGTTACTATTCACGACTTCGATTTCATCTTCCGACATGTCTAGATTGCGGAAAAGAACCGAAAGAGGGAGTTCGAACTCCTCTCGAAGCCTGTGCATATCGACGGCTGCGCGACCGAAGCGGCTCAGAATTGCATTAATGGTTTGCAGCACGGCATTGGCATCATCGAGCAGCGTACCATTCCAGTCGAAAACAACGGCGGATTTCATGCGTGAACCTAGACAAGTAATCGTGCGATATTCTCGTGTTCGAGACTGGCTGTTTTGTTGGTCCGGTGGTCCTAGTGGGTTAGACCCATACAGAGTTGTCAGGGGAGCAACGCGCGCCAGTACGCTCAACGGGCGGACTGTGATTCCGAGGCGAGATGGAGGCGGAGGGCGTGAGCATTGCTGCTTTGGCGGCTCTATTTCTGGATCGATTTGCTTGAAGCAATGGTCATGCCAGCCGGCCATCAAGGCCGAATGGGCTTTCGACGGTCTGAACGCGTGCTAGGCGCGCTGTACTGGACATGACACGAGATTGTGCCTCTGTCGGAATACGGACACGAGTCTACAAGGTCCGGTGCGGGCCGACTGATCCGCTCGTGAAATTCGGGCGCAATTGATACTGGGGTAGTCCCTCCGTGATCTGTCCGGCTAGTGAGGCGAATGGCTTCTACCTGAGTCGCTAAGTCGAAAGTCGGGGGGCTTCAACGACTTTCCACTGAGAGGACTGGAGCAATGCTCAATTGTCGCCCATCCTATCTAGTGCCAGCAACCACTGATGCGACGAGGAAAAAAATGTCTTGAGCGGCGCAACGGCTAGACTGATGCCGCTGTTCTCTGTGAGAACTGCACATGTAAGATCGCTATGTGTCGACCGCTGCTGTTGGTAACGGCCATGCATGTTATCGTCTCAGGCCTGAACTAGGATAAGAGGCGCAACTTCCTGGTCCCGCGCCAGTTTGCTCGCGGCTAGGCCGGTGGCGACACCAATGCGATCAGGCATGGGGCGATTTTGGCTCATCTTGCGCTTGCTTTCGACCCTGGTGATCGGGATGCGTACGCCGACGATTTCACGCAACTGGGCGGCAATGAAATCCACGGGAGCATCGCTGACGGCCCAAGGTGTCGCACGTGACGTTTCATGGATATTCGTAAGGCGCGTCACGATCTCAAGCAGGCGATCGGGATCCTCGAAGAACCCAATCGGCCCATGGGCATGGACCGCGATGTAATTCCATGTCGGCACCACGTGCTCAGCTTGTCGTTTACTGGGATACCAGGATGGCGTCACGTAAGCTTCCGGGCCAGTAAAGATCGCCATCGCATCTCCGATCGTGGCGGTGCGCCATTGCGGATTGCGCTTCGCAAGGTGCCCGTACAGCGTGCCGTGCTCGCCTTCGCTCTCATCGAGGAAGAGGGGAAGCGGCGTCGCAAGGGGCCCGCCCGACGTGGCCGTGATCAGGTTGGCCAATCGGGCGCAGCGGATTGTCGCTCGAATGTTCTCGAGGTCGTCATCTCGAAACGGGCATGGTATATACATGGAAGGCTCTCGGTTGGAGGTCGTCGAGATAACCCAGGTCAATGTGCGAGAAAACTGCCAGTTTCAGTCGGCCCCTTGGAGGTTCGCCGTTGGATCCGCCCGCCTTGCTCGTGGCTTGGCCGCCTCGTGATCGCCCGCTGACGTGCTCCTGGGGCCGTGATGTAACCGAGCAAGGCAATTATGACGCGACAGTCCGGTTCCATGGGGCGCTCGCTTTCATTCGCCGCTCTGAACATCTGAGTTTCCTCGGACAAGCGAGCCGGACTGCTGCTTACCGATGGGTGCGTGCCACGTTCAACTTGGAACCTGCCAACAGCCGGCTTACTGAGAGCAGAGCGGACGGCGGTGCTGATAACTTTCCATCTGGCTGCGCTGACAACTCCCTCAACGCCACCTCGATATCTCTTATGGCACTTGCGGTGGGCGAACTTTATGAATGTCGGAGGTTCCGATCAGCTTGATCTAATCGAGCTGAAGTGTGGGAGGGACAACCCGTTATAGACGATGGTCTATTTTATTTAAGCCACAATGTGTTCGAGGCGAAGGGGTGTCATGGGCGAGTTTAATTTCAGCGCAGGAAGCGTTCTGTTCGGCCTTTGCTTATCGCGATTGCGGCAATCCTTTTGTTTTTCTGATCACGTTCAATCATCGGCCATCCGCTGTTCGATTGTCACTCCCTCGCGTCCGCCAAACCTTGGTATACGCCGACGCCGCTAAGACGGCCTTGCTCCGTTCCGTTACTGGAGTTAACGCTGGGCCATTGGTCTGGCTTAAGGGTATACAGTGAGCGAAGTTCGCGAATTTATCGACTTCTGGATCGAGAATAGCGTTCATGCCGTCGAGCAGTATCGGACTCCCGGCGCGTCGCAGGATGTGGCCGAACTCACTCAGCGCCTTGTCGAGGCAGCCAAAGAGCAGGATATTTCTGAAGCCGACTTGCAGGCTGAGATGAACGATATCTCTGAGTACATTGGAGAGCGACTCAGGGCTGCAAATAGGGCTGAGCGCGAACGGCGCACGCCCACCTAGGAGAGCGAAGTCCGCTTACCTGCCAGCCGGTAAAGCGGCTCAATGCGACGTTCCTCAACATCCGCTGCTGCTCAGCCATCAAGCTGCCACTATCCGATTACGCGAACACCGTGACAGCCGCGGCTCAGCTATTCGCCTTCAAGGCCCTTGAGGGACATCATGGCATTGAGGTTCTTAATGGCGGTGTTGCGCTCGCTCAGTTGCCGCGTAATTTTGCCGTCTACCCGCTTGAAAAACCCGAACGGCGTTACACGAGAGTTGCCGTGCAAGGCCAACATTGTGAATTGTTCCGGGGGTCGTCAGCTTATCGACAGCTAAGGCCCATAGCATGGGAAGGTCTCTAGCTAGACTGACAAGTCCGGCTTGATTTGCCTAGATCTGGCAGAGGAGGATCGGATGGATTGCTTTGACAATATCAACAGCTTCGACGACCCAGATCTCACGCAGACGTCTTTGCGCCAGCAGCAAGTGCAGGGGTGGGCGAATGAGGCTGGGTGTTTGACGATCCTGGATCAAAACCGCTGTAGTTGACCGCCTCTTCATTGTTCGTCGGTGGCACCCCAGACGGCCGGCTTCGAGAGCTGCCGTTGCGGCGTCCTTCTGGTGGAGCTGTGTCTTTCCTCGAGTGTGGCCGCATGCAGCTTTTTGGCCGTTTCCGGCATCTATGAAATTGGTAATGCAAGCAATGAAGAAGTCAGCGATACGAGAGCCTTCCCTGGTCTACAAAGTGTGCGTTCTGAGACATTGGGATCTTGGTCTCCTCAGCAGCGGGCGCAACTGACGATTTGATGAGCGCTGCCAGGGAGGCTTTCAAACCGATTCCTTCGGTCGTCCCTGCGATAAAGGACAACACAGTCACCCACGAAAAGGTCGAACTTGGCAAGACGCTGTTCTTCGATCCGAGGCTATCGGCAAGCGGGATCATTAGCTGCAATACGTGCCATAACCTTGGCGCGGGCGGCGTAGATGCCGGTCCAACGTCAGTGGGTCATGGCTGGCAGCGAGGTCCACGTCGGGCACCTACCGTCTATAACGCAGTGTTCAATGTGGCGCAGTTCTGGGATGGGCGCGCGGCAGATCTCAAGGCGCAAGCCACAGGCCCCATCCAGGCGAGTGTCGAAATGAATGCCACGCCGGACAGGGTACTCAACACGTTGAATTCGATGACCGACTATGTCGTCATGTTCCAGAAAGCGTTCCCGAATGAGGCGAGGCCCGTCACCTTTGACAATTCCGCCAAGGCGATCGAGGCTTTCGAAGCGACTCTGATTACACCTGCTGCCCCGTTTGATCAGTACCTGAAGGGCGATGAGCATGCTCTCGATGATCAGCAGAAGGCGGGACTAAAGCTATTCATGGAAAAAGGATGCTCGTCTTGCCACAATGGAATCAACGTCGGTGGACAGGATTACTTCCCGTTCGGCGTGGTTGAAAGGCCGGACGGAACGCTGCTGCCATCCGCCGACAAGGGCCGTTTTGCGGTTACCAAGGTAGCCAGCGACGAATACGTTTTCCGCGCCGCGCCGTTGCGCAACGTCGCGTTGCGGGCACCGTACTTCCATTCGGGCCAGGCCTGGAGCCTTAAGCAAGCGGTTGGCGTGATGAGTGAGACCCAGCTCGGCGCGAAGCTCAGCGATAAAGAGGAAAACGACATTGTAGCGTTTCTAAATTCGTTAACTGGGCAGCTGCCAAAGATCGAATATCCGAGACTGCCCACGCGTAGCGATGCGACGCCACGGCCCTCTCTAGACAAATAGGGGCACCGATAAGCCGGATGCCGTGCGTCCTTGGTTCAATCGATACTCAAAGTATGCGCGTCGCTAAGTGTGCCCAATCTCAATTGTTGTTGTCCAGGCGACTACACATCCCAGTTCGCCTCGCCTCAGCGACGCATCATGCGGCGCGTTTGTCCCAAGCCTCGAGTGGTAGTTCTGACTCCGCGACAAAAACGGCTTGCTGTCGATGAGATGAACTTTGCTGAGTTAAATCGCTAAATCTTGCTAGGTCAGTGTTACCGAAAGCTCGTCGCTGTCGAGTGTTGGATCGTCTCCAGATCAGCATCCTCGAACCGTTCACATGGGGTCTCAAACATACTGTACCAATCTGAGGTAATCGTCTGTAAGGACTGGTGAACGGATGGAAGAAGCTGCGTCGTGAAGGAAAGTATTCAGAGTCCTGCTAGCGCGAGTACGGCCTTCGAAAGATAGCCTTGCCGGCTTGCGAGTACGGAGGGTGTTCAATTCGGAACTGACGAGGTCAGCCGCGAGACAGTCTGAGGCCGAGAACGAACCAGTAGACATGACGGCTTGTGCCAGTCCTAATGTGGTGAGCCAACCCGCATAGATTAGTACGGCGCCATCTGTCTCATTGAGTCCAGAGAGTTCCTCAATTGCAGCAGCGTGGAATGGTGCCGCATCAAGAGACAGAAAAAGATCAGCTATTTCGTCACGTGTGGCTCGAGAGAGAAGGCAGCGGCCGAGATGTGATAGGAGCGTCTCAGTCGGCCCCTCGAAGATGCGGAGAATGCGAGCGTCTCGATAGATTTTAGCTACAGGAGTCCCCTCATCGTAACCGCGGCCACCTAACAGTTGGACGCATTGATCGGCAACGAGGCCGCACCACTCCGAGGACAAAACCTTCGTTGCTGACGCAAGGTGGACGTTCGGTGCGCCCTGCGCTGAGACAAGTCGGCAGGATGCACCCAGCATTGCCTTCACGACTTCCCGTCGGAGTACCATCTGTCCAAATGATTGCTCGATATAGCTGTTCTCGATCATGCGCAGCTTGCCTAGTCGACGACGGCTTGCATATGAGGCTGCGACCTGAATAGCGCGCTCAAGGGCTCCAAGACCCATAGCAGCCACACCGATGCGCCCGCGGTTCATACTAGATGCTGCTGCTCCCCAGCCGTCTTGATCGCGAGAGAGCACGTAAGCGCTCGGCAGCTCGACATCGTGGAACTCTAGGGTGTTTTGAATAATACCGCGCAGACCGAGTGTGCGATGCTCGTGCGTGACCTTTAGGCCCGGAGCCTGCCTATCAACTAGAACGCCAACGACCCGTCCTTTCGCATTGGGACCAGCGGCTCGCGCAAAACAAACGATCCAACGAGCCCAGTCAGCGAGGCCGATCCAGATTTTGCGGCCAGAGATGCGAACTCTATCTTCATGCATGAAGGCCGACGCTTCTATATGTCGCGGGGCAGAGCCAGCTCCAGGCTCTGTTAAAGCGAAAGCGCAAAGATCGCCGCGTGTTGCGCCCCACATGACCTGCCTTTGTTCAGGGATGTGCGGTGCCGCTTCGATGCAGGGCAGGGCCAGAAAGTTATGGATCACGAGGGTAGAGGCAGCAGAGACATCGAAGGATGCAGTCGCGGAGATGAGGTCGATGGCCTCTTGCAAAGGAAGGGCTAACCCACCGTGCTCTGTTGGTGTCGTGAGCCCGAATAGCCCATGCCTTGCCAATACGCTGTGTAGGGTCGGAGGGAATGCCCGACGGTCATCCGCGTCTGCAAAATTCAACTGACTGAGGTCATCGATCAAACGGGAATATAAGGTGGTAGCTGCACCAAAGTCAGATGTGCGCTCCTGCGCCTCCTCGCATAAGGGGTAAGCTTGAGTGTACATATCCATAAAGCCAGATTGATTGCGTGCGTGCGTTATGACAATCATCTTCGTGGCTGGCTCGAATAGACATTGGTATAGGTGAATGCGAGCGAAGCATATGCAGATTACCCAGATTGGGAGTCATCGCCAGGGCTGCGCGGCGGGCGTCAAGGTGCATCTTGCAGACTAACCCATCGAGGGCGTGTTCGCGACCGTGCGATACGCTCCAGGGACTCGTCGCGTCGAGATCGTGCGGTGCTGCACGGTACTCGCGATGTCGCGCCGGAACTCCGACAGGAGGAATCTCCTTGAGCTGCACATACCGCTTGTCCGTCAGTTCTCCAACGTGACTCCCGCCGTCTTGATCGCGTCGTACCTTTTGGAATTCCTCGGGGCCCTTGACGAGCCGGCGCTTGCGGTCGGCTTGCTCC
Source organism: Bradyrhizobium sp. USDA 4538 (assembly GCF_024171045.1). NCBI lineage: Bacteria > Pseudomonadati > Pseudomonadota > Alphaproteobacteria > Hyphomicrobiales > Nitrobacteraceae > Bradyrhizobium > Bradyrhizobium sp. USDA 4538. The sequence goes on along the minus strand of NZ_JALJZE010000001.1, from coordinate 1,170,192 downwards.
TCCGAACTGGCAGTGCTGTCCGCAACTTTGTCGATTGCTTTGCCGGCCATGTCGCGAGCGCGCTGGCGTTGGCTTTCAGTCTTGGGCCGCACTGCGGTTGACGACGTCGACGCGATCTAGAGCAGCCTGCGGATCGCCTCGGGGCGGGAAGGCTCATCGGCCTGCTTCTCGTATCCACTTGTCGATCGCCTCGAGCTCTATGCGGTCTTATTGCCGACGTGAGCTTGCGTAAAAGTAAGCGGGCAATGGTGACATTGTCGGCGTAGCCGGGGATCTCGACGTCCAGCATGCGTGGTTAAGAATCAATGCTGGCAACTGGAATAATGATGTCTCGGCCAATCCCGCAACCGGCTCAAATGGCATCGATTTCTCTTCGATCCCCTGAACCGGAGGCTGGCATGCGTTCTACGGCGGAAATTATCCGGGCGTCAGTTCAACGGCAAACTTCGGAGCTTCTGCCTTCGCTCACGCGGTCCCGAGCGGCTTTTCGTCTTGGGACGAAATTGGCGGTTGTAGGAGTTTGCTAGCGTCGATTGCTGGGGGGCTGAAATAGAAATGCAGTGGAGCGCTCTCGGCCTACAGATTTGCCGCACGGTTGCCGGCGGCCGATCACGATGGCTCTCGTTGAGTCGGCATGGTGTTCGGCGCCTACATGGCGATTGCGGATGGACTGGCCTTCCGTACAGTCATTCCGCCAGAGCAGGCCGCGCTGGTGCTTGTTACTCAGCGACGGTCCTGATCATACCTTTCTCGGCGCGTGCTGTATTCGAGGAGGTGATCTTCCGCCTGATCGTGATGTCCGCGTTAATCTGGCTCTTCGCGATCGCCGCCGGTCGCCCGCGGTTATGGTGCTACTGGGGCGCGATCCTCAGGGCTGCCTTGGTGGCCTATCCCCTATATTATCTGTCGTATCTGATGACTCTTGATCCGACGCCCCTGAGTTGGGTTCGCGAAGTGGCGCTTCATGGGTGCGGCGGCTTGCTCTGGGGCTATCTCTATTGGCGCCTTGGCCTTGCGGCCTCGATCGTGGGGCACGTTAGCGCGCACCCTTCGCTGCAGCCGCTGTTAGGCTTCCTGTTCGGCTAGGCCGACCGGCCAGGACACGATATTTCGAGAATCACGGCGCAGCTTTTTTGGGGCCGCTATCCTCTGCGATCGCGCCTGCTGAACATGCTTCGAAACCCGCGCGGCAGCCGCGGAAATTCACATCTGGTTGGTGCTACAAAGGCAACCATATCGCTTGTGTGGCGCGAGCTGCGGTCCTAGTTTTGTGATCGCTCAATGGCTTGAATGAGATGATGCAGATAATCGTCATTTCGGGAGGAGCGCAATGGCCAACTCGCTCATTGTGCGCAAGGACCATCTACCTCAAGCACAGAAGATACATCGGGCGGCACAATACGTCCGAATGTCCACTGACCTCCAGAAATACTCGACTGAAAACCAAGCGGCTGTTATCGCAGCTTACGCCGCCATTCATGGGCTCACACTCGTTCGCACCTACCGCGACGATGGCGAAAGCGGTCTTAAAATCGAGAAGCGAGCCGGTTTGACCGCGCTGATCCGTGACGTCCAGTCTGGCGAAGCTGACTTCGGTCACCTGCTGATCCTGGATGTTAGTCGCTGGGGACGGTTTCAAGACGTCGACGAGAGCGCGCACTATGAATTCCTCTGTCGGAAGGCAGGCATCAAGGTAGCCTATTGCGCTGAGCAATTCGACAATGATGGCAGCCTTCTGTCGAGCATTGTCAAAAATATCAAGCGGGTGATGGCGGCGGAGTACAGCCGGGAGCTTTCAGGTAAGGTCCATGCGGGAGCTTTGCGGTTGGCGGGGCTAGGCTTCAAGATGGGCGGCTCAGTTCCCTATGGATTGCAGCGACTGGTCGTAGACGAACACTCAACTCCAAAGGGATTTCTTGGTCGGGGCGAGCGCAAATTTCTGGCGTCAGATCGCGTACGACTTTGCCGGGGAACGCCGGCTCAGACCAAGGTCGTGAGATGGATCTACGAGCAGTATTTGAGTGGAAAATCGCCAAGAGGTATCGCGCGCGAACTCAATCGGCGAGGCATTGTAAATAGCCGAGGCGCTCCGTGGTGCAAGAATGCGATACGTGATCTTCTTCGAAACGAGGCATATATCGGTACTTTCATTTACAATCGCACGACGGAAAAGCTAGAGACAAAGAGAGCGCGTAACCCACAGTCCCTCTGGATCAGGAAGGAAGGCATCATCGAGCCTACTGTCGAGCGAAACGTGTTCCTGCGCGTGCAGAAGGTTATGGCGGCACGGCGGCTCATCAAAATCCCAGAGGAGGAAATGCTGCTGAGGCTTCGAAAGCTGCTGATGAAGAAGGGTAAGCTAAGTTCAAGGATTATCAACGAGTGCCCCGGCATGCCCTCAGTCACCTCGTTTTCGGTTCATTTCGGCACGCTTAAAAACGTTTATCGACTGATTGGCTACACGGGCAATCAACACTATTGGGACAAACTCGCCGCGTACAAGCAATGGGTCGAATTTCATCTTCAAAATGCAGCTCGTCTTCGTGTTGCCCTCAAGCGGGCAGGCTCGTTTGCTAGACTTGATCGCTCAGCCAAGTGTTTGAGGTTGAATAGGGCTGAGAACGTCAGCTTTCGGGTCGCCAGATGGTGCAAATATGGGGGCCGAGTGGTACGCTGGATGATGCGTAATCGCGTGCGCCGGCTAGAGGGGTGGGTGATTATTTTGAGACTGGACGAAAATAACCAATCGCCCCTCGATTATCTTCTGCTGCCGTCGGCATCGCTGTTGTTTAATGGCCCTTGGTTTCGGGTCTCCGAAGAATCTCGGGCGGCCCAAAACATAGAGCGCTTCGATACTTTTGACGAATTATCTCGATCGCTCGTTAGGAGGCTCTGCAAAACAACGCGTGCCACTCGATACAAGTCGAACAAGGCGGTGGTCGATATGTCCAAGCCGAAGAGGGGATGCCCGCGAGCCACCTAGGCCAGCGTGCGCACCGGCTGTACCAGGAAGGTACGGGTAATCCTCCCGCTACAGGAGTAGGCTGTGTCAGAAGAGACGAATTGCCCAATCGTCTTCCTGTCGGGCGACCGGAATTTTATGCGGGCACAGTCATGACGGAAGTCGACGGGCCAAATGTCCGCATTGTTTACGGCGCGCAATGATCAGCGCTCGATCAGCACGCACCACGCAACTGAAAAGCCATTGGATCTGGCCGCCCCTCATCGCCCAACGAAGTGCGAGCGGCGGCGGAATTGGCGTTTTCCCGCGAGACGAGCTTAGCTCCAACCAACACGGCTGCCTGCAATCTCAATTAAGGCACCTGGTGATCGAATCACGAAGATAAATCATTCAGCCCGCCAGTTCACGCCGGCGGGTTTTCCCTTGGCGCAATTTCCATTGTTTTGAGTGGTCGACGGCGGCGCGCGCTATGTTCAGTCATGGCTTTCACCGCCTCATCTTCGTCGGCGCAAAAAGCGATGCTTCGCCGATCGGCAAACACGAGCTACTGGCGAAGCCCAATACCCTGATGACGTACTCGGTCATTTTCGAGCGTCCTGCAGCGAATGAACTGCATCTTATGCAAACGACGTTGCTGTTCCATTAATCAGAATCCGGCCCAGGCGGTGAGCGCGTACCGAAAGGTGACAAGCTTTTGTCGGTCTTTCTTTTCGAATGGGAAGGGAAGGCGAGTTCGCCGAGGGTGCCATCGAAGGCGTGGCGCTCGCCGTGCTGGTCGCCGGCCTTCTCGACAGGCCGCTTCCGGATCGTCTGCCTGATTGGGTGGCCGACTGGATCTAATTAAAACCTGTCTCGGAAATGACGCCGCCGGTCTCAAAAATACACGCCCGGCGGCGTTTCCTTCCTGAACTGGGACGCTGAAATCCCCAGCACCAAGCAAACTGCAGGGCTGTGCCACGGGCCAATGACGTGAAGCCGAACGCTCCGGCATCAAGTGCGCGTGATATGTGAGGCCGTTCACACTCGATCATCGCTAATCGGCCTAATACACGCACAAACCGGTGGCGACTCGGTGGCGGAGAATCGTGATGCCGTTTTTCAGCAGCCAAAGCTTGCCGTCAGCAGCCGCCGCTTCAGTGCTCAGTGTTCTCATCGTGGGAGCAGTTGCCTTTGCAGCAGTTGGTTATGTAGAGTGGTCATCAGGCGTTAATCTGATCCACTTCATGGACCGGACTGCCGCGGATGCCTCAACGCCGGCTCTACCGCTCAAGGGGCGAACAGGTTGCGAGCAGGGCAATAAGCCGCTGCCGGCGCTTTCTCTGCGGCTCGAATGACACCAGCCTCGTTAACCTCCCAAGGAAACTAGCCGCCGGGCTTGAAATGCAGCATCCCGGCGGCGCCCTGTTCTTCCAGCCCTGGGCCCTGAAATCCCCAGTATCCGTAGACTAGCAGGCCCGTGGACCGATTGACCGTTGTCTCGTTAGCACACGGTTAAGGAAGAAGAGCCGGCGCCAGGGCCCGTGCGCCAGTTCCTCCCGAAACGTGACCGTGCGAATTCCCCAATCGGTCCCGTCCCACAGAGAAGCGTGAGCCGGTTTGGTTGCTGCTTTGCTAACGGCTGTTTCGGTCTTTATCCTTGCGGGACCTGACGCTCAGCGCTTAGGTTTCCCGCATTAGGACCAAAGGGAGTTTTGTCTGTGGCTACAGGTACTGTGAAATGGTTCAACCCGACGAAGGGTTACGGATTCATCCAGCCCGATGACGGAGGCAAGGATGTTTTTGTGCACATTTCTGCGGTCGAAAGGGCTGGGCTGAGCAGCCTAAACGAGGGCGCGAAAGTCAGCTACGAAGCGAAGGACAATCGCGGAAAAACATCCGCCGAAAATCTGCGGGTGGGGTGACGCACCAGGAACAAGGGGCAATGCCGGGAGTCATCATAAGCTCCCGCGATAGGTTGCCCCCCGACCGGGAGTTTAGAGCGGCCTTGGCGTTCCCCGCGCCAAGGCCGCTACCGTTATTGTATGGCATCGCAGCATGAAAATGCGCGAGATAGCGAAGGGCATTGCCTGAGTTTTTTTCTATCATTTTCGGCGAGCCGAGGGCGGGGGTAATCCCTAATGGTTCTGCTTAGGCGCGGAACGGAGGGCAACGCTGGAAGTCATCTTTCTTGCTTCCGTTGTCAGCGCGCCCGACGGCGCGAGCTTGGAATGCGGCCCCGACGCGCCCGATGACCGTGTCGGGGGCGTCTGCTGGTGCGGCCACTGCCCTAGGAGGGCGCAGCGCGGCTTCAGATTGGCGGTCAGGCAAATCGCCGCCGGCTTCTCGCCCGGTATCTCCCCACAAATGCTTTTGATCGTTTGTGCTGCTGGTGATCCCGGCAGACTCGTGCGCGGGTCTGGTGTCCGGGATTAGACTTCGCCAACCACCGATTGACCACCGAAACACAGTGAACAAACAGCGATAACAGTGGTCAATCAGGATCGGCCTTCATTGTTTTTGTTGATTTTTTCGGTTGCTGCTTACGTTCGGGACGCAGGGGTCGCAGGTTCGAATCCTGCCACTCCGACCATTCTTTCAAGCACTTATAGTTTCTGTGTTTTTCGTGCGCAACGACATGCGCATCGATTTGAAGCGCGGCTGCCATGTCGGTCGATTTCGGGACGCCGGTCCCTGATATCGGCGATTCGGGACCATTGGAGCGCGCGAGGGTAACGGCCCCTGACGTGATGTTGCGTAGCACGTCGCCAATCACCACACGGTCTCCCTTCGGACCTCTCGACTGATCCTGTCCGGCATCAAAGCACGAATAGCCCGCCGCGAGTAGTGCTCAGCTTGCCGGCGCAAATACCTGTCAAGGGTTGCCGGCTTCAAAGGCCAGCAGAACATTGCCGGGCAGCCCGCTCCATTGCGCGTAGCCGGAATTGACGTACAGCATGCCGTCGACGACGACCGGGCCGGGTCCGTCCATGGCGCCGCCATGGGCCGCAACGCCGTTGACCGTGGCGTAGTCGCGGGCGGTGTCGATTTCCCAGAGCAGCCGTGCGTCATCGGTCGCGTAGGCGCGCAGGAAGCCGCTCACGCCGCCCGAGAACACGACGCCGGGAATGGCGGTGACCGCCGCGGAGAGAGCGGGGCTACACTGGGGGCGGTCGCCACAGGCCACCGGCGCCACCTGCATCGCGATCCTTCCGGTCGCAAGATCGAGCCCGAACAGGCCGCCACCTTCGCTTGAATTCAGACGTCGCGTACCGTCCCTGAGAAATCGTACGTCCGAATTGGCGACATAGATTCGGTCCTGGTCGGCGGCGGAACCCCATTCGGTCCCGCCCAACGCGCCACCCTTGCCGATCCGCGTCTGCCACAGGATCTTGCCCTCGTGGTCGGGATCGAGCGCGTGGACCACGCCGGATTTCTGGCCGATCACCAGCACGCGCTGTCCGTTACGCAGGCTCACCAGGATCGGTGATTGGCCGAAATCATGGTCGGGGCCGCGGTCTTCCGGACAATTGCTCTGATCGGTGCCGAAACACGCAACGACGAAGCTGTCCTTCGGTGTGGCCTGTTGGTGCCAAAGCATTCGGCCGGTCGCGAGATCGAACGCGAGGATGGCATCGCTGGTGTCGGTTGCCGGATCGGCATAGCTGTTCGAGGTCGCGACATAGAGCGCCTGGCGCTGCACGTCGATCGTCGGCGCGGACCAGACCGACGCGCCGGCCGGACCGAACAGCTGGGTCCCGAGGGCGTTCGCCCGTGTCGGATGCGGTGCCTCGGGAATCGTATAGGCCTTCCAGATCTGCGCGCCGGTCTCGGCCTTCAGCGCAACGACGCTGCCGCGAAACGTACAGCACTGGTAGGTGGGACGAGACCCGATAGCCTCCTCGATCGATGAAACGCCGACATAGACGACGCCGGAATAGAACACTGGCGCACCGGTAATCCGGGCGGCCACATGATCGTCGACCTTGCTCTTCCAGATCAGTTTGCCGGTCGCGGCATTCAGGGCGTAGACGTTGGCGCGCACATCGCCAAAGAAGATGGCAGGCTGGCCGTTGTCCAGCGGGGCAAAGCTGATGGCCGTCCGCACCGGCGCCTCGGTCGGAAACGCCCAGCGCGTGCAGCCGCTTTTGGCGTCGAGGGCGTGGACCTTGCGGTCGCCGCCACCGACGAACAGCAAGCCGCCGACGACAGCCGGCTGCGCGTTGGCGTTCGACGTGTCAGGAAATCCGAACGCCCATTTCAGACGCAGCCGCGGGACCTGGTCTTGCGCGAGGCCGGCCATTGCCGCCGGCTGAAACCGGCTGTTGTTGATATCCGTGCCCCAACCGTTCCACCGCGGCCCATCGATCGGCTGCGGAAAGCCGGTCTCGTTCTGCGCGCATTGGCCTGCGCTCTCGGTTGGCACGAGCGACGCGGCCTTTCCGGTGACGAGTGAGGCGATCGCCGCCCGCTCGTCGCTGGTCAGTCCCTGCGCGAAGGATGCCATCGGGCCGGTGGTGATCGCACCAAGCACCTCGTCGAACGATCTGGATTGCAGGGTGGCGCGGCTCGGCGCGCGAACACCCGTGTTGCTGCTGTCGTGACATTGCGCACAGCGTTGCGCGTAGAGGTCGGCACCGGCTTGCTGCGCCGCGGCGGGCAGGCAAGACGAGATCAGGGCGATGGCAATCGCAGCACTCAGTTTCATCGTGATTCACCGGCGTTGGCTTTGATGAAGAGAGCAATTGCAGCTTAGCACAACCTTCCGGCTGCCATCGTGCCTGGCGGAGGCCGGCCGCACGTATGGCGGTGCAACATCCGATCGCCGCCTTCAATTCGAGCGCCCGCCGGCGCGATCTCCCATTGACAGGTCGGCCGAGGTGATAGAATTATAACAAGATAAGTTGCAAAAATAACAATATGTCACCATCGTACCAACGCCTCGCGCGGTCGACGGGAGGAAAATTTGGAATTGTCCGGTTCGATCGCAGCCGAGCCTCGGCCGTCGACGGCGCTGTTGATGGTCGGTGGCATCAACAAACGCTTCGGCGGCGTGCGGGCGTTGCGCGACGTCAACCTCGAGGTCCGGGCCGGCGAGGTGCACGCGCTGCTGGGCGAGAACGGGGCCGGCAAGTCCACGCTGATCAAGATCCTTAGTGGTGTCCACGCGGCCGACAGCGGCACGATCGAGATCGCCGGCAAACCAGCTACGTTCGACAGTCCGGCTAGATCGCGCGAGGCAGGCATCGCCGTCGTCTATCAGGACCTCAGTCTCGTCGAGTCGCTGAGCGTCGCCGACAATCTGTTGCTCGGCCGCGAGCCGCGTACGCGGTTCGGCTTTGTCCGCAAGCGCGAACTGATGGCCAGGGCCGGGGCGTTCCTGAGCGAGCTCGGCATTCCCCTCGATACCAAGGCAGCAGTCGGCTCGCTGCCGTTCGCCTACCGCCAGATGACCGAGATCGCCAAGGCACTGATGGGCGAGGTGCGCCTGTTGATCCTCGATGAACCGACATCGTCCCTGACTTCGGATGAAGTTCGCATCCTGTTCGATGCGATCGGCAAGGCGACGCGCCGCGGCGTCGGCGTGATCTATGTGACCCATCGGCTCAACGAGGTCTTCGAGATCTCGCAGCGTGTCACGGTGCTGCGCGACGGCGGCAATGCCGGGACGTTCGTCACCGCCGAGACCGACATGAAGCGGCTGGTGAACGCCATCATCGGCATCGATCGATTGGTGCCCGCGGCGTCGCGCGCCGAACCTGCAGTTGCGCGTTCATTCGATCCGTCGCCGGTTCTGTCGCTGTCGCGCGTGTCGAACGATCGCCTGTCGGCCGTCGAACTGTCCGTGATGAAGGGTGAGATCCACGGCCTTGCCGGATTGATCGGCAGCGGACGCACCGAGATTCTGGAGACCATCTTCGGCCTTCGGCCGGTCGACAGCGGCACATGCCAGATCGACGGCCGGCCATGGCTGCCGAGGAGCCCGGCCGATGCGATCGACCATGGCGTCGCGCTGGTGCCGGAAGACCGGCATCTGCAGGGCCTGGTGCTGGATCATTCGATCGAGCGCAACATCACCTTGCCGCGGATTCCGCATTTCTCGCGCTGGGGCTTCATGCAGCAGCGCGCCGCCGCCCGGCGTGCCGAGGCTGCGGTGGCGAGGCTGTCGGTGAAGGCGCAAGGCGCTTCGAGCCTGGTCAGGACATTGTCCGGCGGCAACCAGCAGAAGGTCGTGTTCGGAAAATGGAATGATCCGCGGCCGCGCGTGCTGCTGCTCGACGAGCCGACGGTCGGCGTCGACGTCGGCGCGCGCGAGGAGATCTACGGCGTGATCCGCAATGCCGCTCGCGACGGCACCGGCGTCCTGGTGGTCTCGTCGGACCTCGTCGAACTGATCGAGCTCTGCGACCGCATCTCCGTGATCGTCGATGGACGCGTGGCGCGAACGCTGCTGCGCGGGGAGATCGATGATGCCGAAGAGCTCCATCATCTGCTGCAGATCTACCAGGCTTCCGAACAAGGCGTATTGCAAGAGCTGCCCGCATGACCGAACTGACCGCGCCCAACCTCGTCGCCTCGTCGACCCGATCCGATCGACGCCGCAAGCTGCTGCAGAATCTGCTGCGGGGTGAGCGGCCCTACATGCTGTACATCGCCTTCGTGGTGCTGCTGGTCGTGTTCAGCCTGTCCTCGCCCTGGTTCCTGTCGGTCGACAATTTCCTGAACATCGGACGCCAGACCACACTGGTCTCGATCATCGCGGTCGGCATGACCTTTGTGATCATCGCGCGCCAGATCGATCTGTCGGTCGCATCGACATTGGCGCTGTCGGGCATGGCCGCGGCGCTCGCGATGAGTCAGATCAACAACAGCTGGATCGTCGGCGCTGTTGCCGGGCTCGGCACGGGCGCGCTGGTCGGGCTGCTCAACGGCATCCTGACCACGCAGCTCTCGATCCCGTCGTTCCTGGTGACGCTGGGTTCACTGAGCATGGCGCGCGGTTTGGCGATGATGGTGACCAATACCAAGCCTGTCATCATCACCAACGAGACCTACTTTGCGATCTTCGGCGAAGGCTCGTTCCTGGGCATACCGGTTCCGATCGCCTGGACGCTGGTGGCGATGATCGTCGGCATCCTGCTGCTGCACTATAACGTGTTCGGCCGCCGCATCTATGCGGTCGGCGGCAATCCGACCGCGGCGCTGTATTCCGGCATCAACACCAAGTGGGTGACGACCGCGGCCTTTGTGCTGACCGGCGCGCTGGCCGGGCTCGCGGCGCTGGTGCTGTCCGCGCGCTCGCACGCTGCGCGGCCCGACGTCGTGCAGGGCATGGAGCTCGACGTCATCGCCGCCGTGATCCTCGGTGGTTGCAGCCTGTTCGGCGGGCGCGGCTACATCCTGGGGACGCTGTTCGGCAGCCTCATCATCGGCACACTCAACAACGGCCTCGTGCTGCTCGGCGTCAGCTCGCCGCTGCAGCTCGTCATCAAGGGAGCGATCATCGTGGCCGCGGTCGCCTTCACGAAACGCTAGAGCACGACGGCGCAGCGCATGGGCCGCAAGGTCAGGCGTTGCAAGGGTAGGGGCAAGGTCGCCGGCCTCCGGTCAATCGGCGACCAAAACGGGAGGAAACAATGAAGCCGATCATGCGACAAACCCTGCCGCTGACCGCGTTGATCGCGGCGACGGCCATTTCGATCGCCGCCTCGGCCCGCGCCGAAGTGCCTGCAACCTGCGTCAAGGGCGTCGATCTCGCGACGCTTGGACCGAAATCGATCGTCGGTCAGGGGCCCCATGGCGAGAAGGCCGCCTCGCCCGAGGTGCTGGCGCTGTCGGACGCCGATGCCGCCAAGATCAGGGAGAAGCATTTCAAGGTCGGCATCTCCATGCAGACCGTCAATCTCGACTGGGCGCAACTGCAGATCCAGGGCATCACCGACACGCTGAAGAAGTATGGTGTGACCGTCACCGGCGTCGCGTCCGCCGAATATCAGGTCGACAAGCAGATCGCCGACATCGAGAATACCATCCAGCAGCATCCGGATGGCATCATCTCGATCCCGGTCGATTTCACCGCGACCGCGCCGACCTACAAGAAGATCGCCAAGGCCGGCATCAAGCTCGTGCTGATGGACAGCATTCCGACCGGACTAAAGCATCCCGAGGAATATGCGTCCATGATCTCCGCGGACAGCCAGGGCAACGGCCTGATCGCGGCCCAGATCCTGGCGTCCTGCGTCGCGCAGGGCGGCACCATCGGCCTCGTCAATTTCGGCGTCGATTATTTCAGCACCAACGAGCGCACCAAGGGCGTCCGCGAGTGGATGCAGAAGAACCGCCCGGACATCAAGATGAAGCGGGTCGACTTCACCGACCCGCCGAAGGTGTCGCAGATCGCAGGCGACTTCCTCACCGGCAATCCGGATATCAAGGGCCTGTTCGCGGTTTGGGACCAGCCGGCGCTGGATACGCTGAGCTCGATGCGCGCGCAGGGTATCGACATTCCGGTCACCACCGTCGACCTCGGCCTGCAATCGGCGATCGAGATCGCCAAGGGCGGACCGCTGAAAGCGACCGGATCGCAGCGCCCCTATGACCAGGGTGTCGCCGAAGCGATGGCCATGATGAACGCGCTGCTCGGCAAGGAAACGCCGGGCTGGATCGGTGTGCAGTCGCTGCCGGTGACGCAGTCCAACGTGCTGGAATCCTACAAGACGGTGTTCAAGAAGGAGCCGCCGCCGGAGCTGACCGACGCCTGCAACAAGGCGAAGCCTGCCTGCAACTGAGCCGCAGGAGTGCGATGCGTGGTCACGCGAGCCCGCGCATCGTGAGCAGCCTGATCCGGGCGTGCCGGCCCCCGCTCGGATCAGGTTGCGCTGGTCACGTATTCTACGGGGAGGCTCCGGAAGTGCTTGCGCATGTCCGCTGACGCCGCGCCGCCGACGATGATGCGAGAGAACGCGCCGATATCGGAGAAGAATGCCGACTTGAGGCTGCCGAGCTTGCTGGCGTCGATCACCAGGATGCTCTCCATCGCGGTCTCGATGACGGCCTGCTTGACGGCGACCTCGTGAAAATTCGAGCAGCTCGCGCCGCGGGTCCAGTGTACGCCGCCCGCGGAGATGAAGGCCTTGTTGATGCCGAGCCGCCGCAGATAGGACAGGCCGTCGTCCGACGCAAAGGACTGCGACGACGGATGGTAGAGGCCGCCCATCAGCATCACCTGCGTGGCCGGCCGGCGCGTCACGATCGACGCCACGTTCATCGAATAGCAGATCACCGAAAGCGGCAGGTCCTCCGGCAGGCAGTCCGCCAGCGACTGCATCGTCGTGCCGCAATCGATGAAGATCGTATCGCCTTCCTTGATCGAGGCCGCGGCAGACCGGCAGGCGAGACGCTTGTCCTGGGTGTGCTGATCGATCTCCTGCTCGAACGTGTACTTGACCCCGGTCGGCGACGCCGCATTGACGACGTAGCCGCCGAGCAGCGCCAGCGCGGCGTCCGGCCCGGCGAGATCGCGCCGGACCGTCATTTCGGAAACCTTGAGAAGCTCGGCGGCGTCCTTCAGGTGCAGCGTGCCGCTCGATTCGACGGCGCGGCGCAGCCTCTGCAGGCGCTGCACGCGCGTCTCGCTTGGTCGTGCGTTCGATGTTTCAGCCATTTTGATCGCCGGGCTTGCTTATCCGATTGACAATGATCTTACAATGTTGTGAGTTTATCAACGTCGATTTGTTACAATAATAACATCCAGTCCGGCGGGCTGATCGAAGGTCGGGGACGATGTCGTCCTCAGGCAGTCGGCAAACCCCGCGGCAAGGTCAGAGGAGGATCACATGTTGCGATCGACACATTCAGTCTATCTGGCGATCTCGTCGATTCGCTAGGACGCACGGCGCCTCCATGACGCAGAGCGTCTTCATACAGAATCCGTCCCCATTGGCCGCGCAGCCGCCTTCCCCGGGCGGCGAGCATCCGCTGCCGCGCAACGGCGGCCGCGCGCTCGAGATGGATTGGGTCGACGAGATCAGGATCAATCTGTCGGCCGCCGAACGGCGTGTCGCGAGCCTGCCGGGCCGGCGCACGGTCAAGAAAGACGCGCAGGCGGCGTGGCTTCTCAAGGCGATCACCTGCATCGACCTGACGACGCTCAATGGCGACGATACGACCGAACGGGTGAAGCGCCTTTGCGCCAAGGCCAAAGCGCCGGTGCGCGGCGACCTTCTCGAGCGGCTCGGCTTTGCCGGCCGCGAGCTGCATACCGGCGCGGTCTGTGTCTACCATCGGTTCGTGGCGACGGCCGTCGAAGCGCTCGACGGATTGGACATCCCGGTCGCTGCGGTCTCGACCGGATTTCCCGCAGGTCTCGTGCCCCACGATCTGAAGCTGAAGGAGATCGAGGCGTCGGTCCGCGACGGCGCGCAGGAGATCGACATCGTCATCACGCGCGAGCATGTGCTGACCGGCGATTGGCGGGCGCTTTACGCCGAGGTGCAGGATTTCCGCGCCGCCTGCGGCGACGCGCATCTGAAGACGATCCTGGCCACCGGCGATCTCAAGACGCTGCGCAATGTCGCCAAGGCGTCGATGGTCTGCATGATGGCCGGCGCCGACTTCATCAAGACCTCCACCGGCAAGGAAGGCGTCAACGCGACGCTGCCGGTGACGCTCGCGATGCTGCGGATGATCCGCGTCTATCAGGAGCGCACCGGCTACCAGATCGGCTTCAAGCCGGCCGGCGGAATCTCGACGGCAAAGGACGTGCTCAACTATCAGTTCCTGATGAAGGAGGAGCTGGGACGCGACTGGCTCGAGCCGGACCTGTTCCGCATCGGCGCCTCCAGCCTGCTCGCCGATATCGAGCGGCAGCTCGAGCATCACGTGACCGGCCACTATTCGGCCTTCAACCGCCACCCCGTGGGATGAGACTCCAGCGATGAGCGTCGCAAGCTATTTCGAGACCATGGAGTATGGCCCCGCGCCGGAGGCGGACGGCGAGGCACGCGCCTGGCTGGAGCGGCATGACGTCGTGTTCGGGCATTTCATCGCCGGCAAGTTCACAGCGCCGCATGCCGGCAAACACCTCACGACGACCGAGCCGGCCACCGGCAAGACGCTGGCGCGCATCGCGCAGGGCGCTGCTGCCGATGTCGAGGCGGCGGTTAGCGCCGCACGCACTGCGCAGACAGCCTGGGCAAAGCTCGGCGGTCACGGCCGTGCGCGTCATCTCTATGCGTTGGCGCGCATGCTACAGCGTCACGCCCGGCTGTTCGCCGTGCTGGAGGCGATCGACAACGGCAAGCCGATCCGGGAAACCCGCGATCTCGACGTGCCGCTCGCTGCGCGCCATTTCCTCTATCACGCCGGCTGGGCGCAGCTGCAGGAGCGCGAATTCACCGATCAGGTGCCGGTTGGCGTGATCGGGCAGATCATTCCGTGGAATTTTCCGCTGCTGATGCTGGCGTGGAAGATCGCGCCGGCGCTGGCCGCGGGCAATACGGTGGTGCTGAAGCCGGCGGAGTTCACCTCGCTCACCGCGCTGCTGTTCGCCGAACTGTCGGCCGAGGCCGGCCTGCCGCCGGGCGTGTTGAACGTCGTGACCGGCGACGGTGCCACCGGCGCGCTGCTGGTCGAAAGTCCCGGCGTCGACAAGATCGCGTTCACCGGCTCGACCGAGGTCGGGCGGTTGATCCGCCAGTCGACCGCAGGCACCGGCAAGTCCCTCACGCTGGAGCTCGGCGGCAAGTCGCCGTTCATCGTGTTCGACGATGCCGATATCGACGGCGCGGTGGAAGGCGTGGTGGATGCGATCTGGTTCAACCAAGGCCAGGTCTGCTGCGCCGGCTCGCGGCTGCTGCTGCAGGAGGGGATCGCGGATACTTTCCGCCGGCGCCTGATCCGCCGCATGGAGACGCTTCGCGTCGGCATGCCGCTCGACAAGGCGATCGACATGGGCGCGGTGGTCGCGCCGGTGCAACTCGAACGGATCAAGTCGCTGGTCGAGACCGGAGTGAAGGAGGGTGCCGAGAAATATCAGGCGTCCGGTGCGATCCCGGCGGAAGGATGTTTCTATCCGCCGACCTTGCTCTGGAACGTGCATCCGTCCTCGACGGTTGCGACCGAAGAGATCTTCGGCCCTGTCCTGGTGGCGATGACGTTCCGCACCCCCGACGAGGCCGTGATGCTCGCCAACAACACGCGCTACGGCCTGGCCGCCAGCGTGTGGAGCGAGACGATCGGGCTGGCGCTCGATATCGCGCCGAAGCTGCTGGCCGGCGTGGTCTGGGTCAACGCCACCAATCTGTTCGACGCCAGCGTCGGCTTCGGCGGCTACCGCGAGTCCGGATTCGGCCGCGAGGGCGGCCGTGAAGGCATGTACGAGTATCTCAAGCCGAAGGCCTGGAGTGGGCGCAAGGCGCGGGCCAAGGCATCGCCGCTGCCGACGGCTTCCGGCGCAAGTGCCGGATTCGATGTGCCGCCAATCGATCGGACGGCAAAACTGTTTGTCGGTGGCAAGCAGGTGCGTCCGGACGGCAATTATTCGCGTCCGGTGCTGTCGCCGAAGGGCCGGCGCCTCGGCGAGGCAGGCGAGGGCAATCGCAAGGATATCCGCAATGCGGTGGCCGCGGCGCGCTCCGCCGAGTCCTGGGCGCGGGCGACGGCGCATAATCGCGCCCAGATCCTCTATTACCTTGCCGAGAATCTTTCCGCGCGCGGCGATGAGTTCGCCCGTCGCATCGCCGACATGACCGGCGTGTCGGCTGCGAAGGCGCGCACGGAAGTCGATGCGAGCATCGAGCGGTTGTTCAGCTATGGCGCCTGGGCCGACAAATTCGAAGGATCCATCCACGCGCCGCCGCTGCGCGGCGTGGCGCTCGCGATGCATGAGCCGATCGGCGTGGTCGGCGTCGCCTGTCCCGACGAGGCGCCGTTGCTCGCCTTCATCAGCCTGGTGGCGCCGCTGGTTGCGATGGGCAACCGGGTCGTCGCCGTGCCGAGCGAGCGGCATCCGCTCGCCGCGACCGACTTCTACCAGGTCCTCGAGACCTCGGACGTGCCGGGTGGCGTGGTCAACATCGTCACCGGCGATCACAGCGAGCTGGTCAAGGTGCTTGCCGAGCACGACGATGTCGACGCGCTCTGGGCATTCGGATCGCAGGACGCCTCAGCGGCCGCCGAGCGGCTGTCGACCGGCAATCTCAAGCGGACGCTGGTCGATCATGGCCTCGCGCTCGATTGGTACGACAAGGCCGCGAGCGAGGGCCCGATCCTGCTCCGCCATGCCGTGCAGGTGAAGAACATCTGGATTCCGTACGGTGACTAAAGGCGTCACGCTACGGTGATACGGATGGGGATCCGAACCGTCAGAGTTCGGCGAGTTTGAACACGAGGGAGGGACGCAACATGCTCAAGGGCATCGATCCACTGCTCAATGCCGACGTGCTCTATGCCCTGCGGGCGATGGGGCATGGTGATCGCCTGGTGGTGTGCGATACCAATTTTCCAGCCGACTCGATCGCGCGGCAGACAGTTCTCGGCCGGTTGCTGCGCATCGACAATGTCAGCGCGGCTAGGGCGATCGAGGCGATGCTGTCGGTGATGCCGCTCGATACGTTTGTCGACGATGCAGCGATCCGCATGGAGATTGTCGGCCAGGCTCAGGAAGTGCCACCCGTGCAGCGCGAGGTGCAGACCGCGATCGATCGCGCGGAGGGACGGTCCTGGCCGCTGGTCGGCGTCGAGCGCCACGCTTTCTACGAGAAGGCCAAGACGGCCTATTGCGTGATCGCGACGGGCGAGCGGCGCTTCTACGGCTGCTTCCTGTTCAGCAAGGGCGTGATCGGGCCGGACGGGGAGTGACGAGATGAGCAAGAGTGGCGTCGCCGTCCTCGGCGTCTTCGTCGTAGACTTGGCGTTCCGCGCCGGCAACATGCCGGCGATCGGCGAGACGATCGCCGGTTCGGGATTCGCGATGGGGCCCGGCGGCAAGGGATCCAACCAGGCTGTCGCGGCCGCGCGGGCCGGCGCCGGCGTGAGCTTCATCTCGCGGATCGGCAGCGACGCCTTCGGCGAGCTTGCGATCAGGACCTGGGAGGCCGAGGGAATCCGGCCGCGCGTGGCCAGGACCGCGGATGCGCCGACCGGCGCGGCGTTTATCTATGTCCATGAGACGCGCGGCGACAACGCCATCATCGTGGTGCCGGGTGCAGCGGGCGGTATCGGCCCGGCCGATGTTGACGCGGTGGCGGACGCGATCCGCGACAGCCGTGTGTTCGTGACGCAGCTCGAGCAGCCGGTCGATGCAGCGCGGCGCGGGCTCGAGATCGCGCGCACCGCCGGCAGCATCACTGTGTTCAATCCGGCGCCGGCCATCCAATTCGACGATGGTCTGTTTGCGCTGTGCGATTATGTCGTTCCCAACGAGACCGAGGCCGAAGCGCTCACCGGGATCGCGGTGGGCGACCTCGCCGGCGCCCGCCGCGCCGGCGACGCCCTGTTGGCCAAAGGCGCCGGGACGGCGCTGATCACCCTCGGCGAGCGCGGCGCGCTATTCCATGCGCGGGATCGCTCGCTGCACGTGCCGCCCTTCGCGGCCGGCAAGGTCGTCGAAACCACCGGGGCGGGCGATGCATTCGTCGGCGGCTTCGCGGCGGCGCTCGCGGACGGCGTCGATCCGCTCGAGGCCGCGCGGTTCGGTTCGGCCACGGCGGGAATCTCGGTGACCCGGCCGGGCACCGCGCCCGCGATGCCGCGGCGCGTGGAGATCGAAGCGCTGCTGAGGGGATGATGCTGCGATGATGCGGAATGATCCGATCAAGCATGTCTTCATCTGGCCGGCGGTGCTCGTCGTGCTGGCGATCTCGATCTTTCCGCTGATCTATTCGCTGACCACGAGCTTCCTCAGCTACCGCCTGATTCCGCCGATCCCGCCGCGCGTCGTCTGGCTTGGCAATTATGCGGCGTTGTTGCAGGAGCCGCGGTTCTGGAATGCGCTCTTCACCACGACGCTGATTGCGCTGATCGCGGTCGGGTTGCAATACGCGATCGGGTTCGGCGTCGCGCTGGCGCTGAATGCGCGGGTGCCGGGTGAGCGGCTGTTCCGCGTCGCCCTGCTGCTGCCGATGCTGCTGGCGCCCGTCGCGGTCGCGCTGGTGGCGCGCATGATCTTCAATCCGACGATGGGACCGCTCAATCAGTTCCTGTCGAAGTTCGGCCTGGTCAACCTGCCGTTCCTTACCAATGGACATTGGGCACTCGCCTGCATCATCGCGGTCGAGGTCTGGCAGTGGACCCCGTTCGTCATCCTGATGATGCTGGCCGGGCTGCAAACGCTTCCCGAAGATGTCTACGAGGCCGCCGAGCTCGAGAATGCCAGCGCCTGGCAGCAGTTCTGGGGCATCACCTTTCCGATGATGCTGCCGATCTCGGCCGCCGTCGTCTTCATCCGCCTGATCGAGAGCTATAAGATCATGGACACGGTGTTCGTGATGACCGGCGGCGGGCCGGGCGTCGACACCGAGACGCTGACGCTGTTCGCCTATCAGGAAGGCTTCAAGAAGTTCAATCTCGGCTACACATCGGCGCTCAGCTTCCTGTTCCTGATCGCGATCACGATCATCGGCGTGACCTACCTGGCGCTGCTGCGGCCGCATCTGGAGAAGCGCCGATGAGCGGGCAGGGCTTGACGGGGCTGTCGCCATGGAGCCGACGCCTGGTCGCGGCCGGCGTTCTCATCTGGTGCCTGATCACGGTGTTTCCGCTTTATTGGGTGGTGGTGACCGCATTCAAGACGCCGCCCGGCGTCGTCGGCGGACCGACTTATCTGCCGTTCATCGACTTCACGCCGACCTTGCAGCCCTTCATCGATCTCTATCAGGGCATCCGCGGCGAGTTCTTCCGGACCTTCCTGAACTCGACCATCGTTGGCCTGTCCGCGGCGGCCATCGCCACGGCGATCGGCGCGATGGCGGCCTATGCGCTGGTGCGCTTCGAATTCAAGGTTCGCTTCGGCGCGGGCGTCGTGTTCTTCCTGCTCGCTCTCGGCGGCTACCTGCTGTTCAACACGACGTTCGGGTTCACCCGCCCGCAGGCCCTGTTACTGGCCTTTCCGATCGCGCTGATCGTGGCCGTCGCCGCCAACCGCCTGCCGCTGCCGGGACCGATCCTCGGCAATGAGGACATCCTGTTCTGGTTCGTCAGCCAGCGCATGTTCCCGCCTATCGTCACTGCCTTCGCGCTGTATCTGCTCTACAGCGAGATCGGCCGGCTCGGCTTCCAGCTGATCGACAGCTTTGTCGGCCTGACGCTGTGCTACGTCGCCTTCTCGCTGCCGATCGTCGTCTGGCTGATGCGCGACTTCTTCGAGGCTGTGCCGATCGAGGTCGAGGAGGCGGCGATGGTCGACAATGTGCCGAGCTGGCGCATCTTCTTCGGCATCGTGGTGCCGATGTCGATGAACGGGCTGCTGGCGACGTTCATGATCACGCTGGCCTTCGTCTGGAACGAGTTTCTGTTCGCGCTGTTCCTGACCAATTCCAGATGGCAGACGCTGCCGATCCTGGTGGCGGGACAGAACAGCCAGCGCGGCGACGAATGGTGGGCGATATCGGCTGCGGCGCTCGTCGCCATCGTTCCCATGATGATCATGGCGGGCCTGCTCAGCCGGATGATGCGGTCGGGCCTGCTGCTCGGGGCCATCAAATAGCAAAAAACCTTGTAGGGAGGACTAGACGATGTTGCGACGGACGTTCCTGATGCTGACCACCTCGCTCGCGATGGCCTGTGTCGCGAGCCAGGCGAATGCTGCCTGCAGCCCGGACTATACTGGCGTCACCCTGACGGTGGCGTCGCAGACCGGGCCGTATATCGCCTCCGCGCTCAAGCTCGGCGCGGACGAATGGGCCAGGAAGACCTGCGGCAAGGTCAATGTCGTCGAATTCCCTTGGTCCGAGCTCTATCCGAAGATCGCGACATCGCTGACGGCGTCGGACGCGACGTTCGACCTTGTCAGCTTCGCGCCGGCCTGGCTGCCGGACTTCGTGCCCTATCTCAGCGAGATGCCGAAGGAGATGCAGTCCGGCAAGGACTGGGACGATATCGAGCCGGCCTATCGCGAACGGCTGATGGTGTGGGAAGGCAAGATCTACTCGCAGTCGATGGACGGCGACGTCCACACCTATACCTACCGCACCGACCTGTTCAGCGATCCCAAGGAGAAGGACGCCTTCAAGGCCAAATACGGCTACGACCTCGCGCCGCCGAAGACCTGGAAGCAGTATCTCGACATTGCGGAGTTCTTCCAGCGGCCCGACAAGGGGCTGTGGGGAACGGCGGAAGCCTTCCGCCGCGGCGGTCAGCAGTTCTGGTTCTTCTTCAGCCATGCGGCGGCATACACCAACAATCCGAACTATCCGGGCGCGATGTTCTTCGACCCCGAGACGATGGACGCACAGATCAACAATCCGGGCTGGGTGAAGGGGCTCGAGGAATACATCAGGGCATCGAAGCTCGGGCCGCCCAACGCGCTGAATTTCTCGTTCGGCGAGGTGAACGCTGCCGTAGCCGGCGGCCAGGTTGCGGAATCGATCGGCTGGGGCGACACCGGCGTCATCGCCGCCGACCCGAAGCAGTCGAAGATCTCGGGCAAGGTCGGTTCGGCGATGCTGCCCGGCTCGGACGAGATCTGGAACGCCAAGACCAAGAAGTGGGACAAGTTCCCGAGCGTGCTTCCGGGCCCGTTCATGGCATTCGGCGGCTGGCAGATCGCGGTGCCGAAGGCCGGCAAGAACCAGAAGGCGGCGTGGGATTTCGTCAAGACACTGACAAGCCCTGAAGTGTCGGGCCAGGCGGCGATCACCGGCGGCAGCGGCGTCAATCCCTACCGCAAGTCGCACACTGCCAATCTGCAACTGTGGAGCAAGATCTTCTCGCCGGAAGAGGCCAAGGAATATCTCGGCGCGCAATCCGACTCCATCAATGCCAAGAATGTCGCGCTCGACATGCGTCTGCCCGGCTACTTCTCTTACACCGAGGTGGTCGAGATCGAGCTCGGCAAGGCGCTGGCCGGCCAGACCACGCCGCAGGCGGCGCTCGACGCGATGGCCAAGGAGTGGAATCGGCTGACCGACGAGTTCGGCCGGGCCAAGCAGCTCGCGGCCTATCGCGCGGCGATGGGCCTTCCGCCGAAGAACTAGCTTTCCAGTGAGACGTCCCCGGATGATGCGCGAGCATCGTCCGGGACTTTACTTGCCGTCGATGAAGGGACGGAAAAGGAATCCATGGCGCACGTCGAGATCGAGAATGTCAGCAAGGCATACGGGCCCTACAAGATCATTGAAGGGCTCGACCTCAACGTGGCCGACGAGGAGTTTGTCGTGCTTGTCGGCCCGTCCGGCTGCGGCAAGACGACGACGTTGCGCATGATCGCAGGACTGGAGGCGGTGACGAGCGGAACCATCCGCATCGGCAATCGCGACGTGACGCAATTGCGTCCTGGCTTGCGCAATTGCGCGATGGTGTTCCAGAACTACGCGCTCTATCCGCATATGACGGTCGGAGAGAACATCGGCTACGGCATGAAGGTGCGGGGCGAATCGCGCGCCAGCATCGAGAAGGCCGTCAGCGACGTGGCGCGCGTGCTTGACCTCGAACAATATCTGCAGCGCCGGCCCAAACAGCTCTCGGGCGGGCAGCGCCAGCGCGTGGCGATCGGCCGCGCCATCGTGCGCAGCCCGGATGTGTTTCTGTTCGACGAGCCATTGTCCAATCTCGACGCCAAGCTCCGCATCGAGATGCGGACCGAGATCAAGGCGCTGCACCGCCGTCTCGCCAAGACGATCGTCTATGTCACCCACGACCAGGTCGAAGCCATGACCATGGCCGACCGCGTCGTGGTGATGAACCGCGGCCGCATCGAGCAAGCGGCCGATCCGATCACGATCTACGAGAAGCCCAGCAATCTCTTCGTCGCCGGCTTCATGGGCGCGCCCAGCATGAATTTCATCCATGGCGAGCTCGTCGCCCGCGACGGCGCGCTCATTTTCACCGAGCCGTCGGGCACTGCGTTGAGAGTGCCGAAGTCACGCGAGGCGGCCTATGCCGGCAGCGTCGGCAAGCCCGTGGTGCTCGGCGTCCGGCCCGACCATGTGTTGCGGCAAGACGCATCGACAGGCTCTTCCGTCCGAATCCTTGTGAAAGACGTGGAGCCGCTCGGGCCGCACACTCTGGTGATCGGGACCGTCGGCCCATTCGCGTTCACGGCGCAAATGCCGGTCGGCGTCGCCGCGGAACCGGATCATGTCATCGACGTCGCGCTCGATCTTGAGCGAACGCACTTGTTCGACAAGGCGTCTGGGACGGCTATTTGCTGATCCGCCGCAGCCTGGCTCGACAACCGCCTGCCTAGCTTAAGAAACCTCGCGCGCGCCGGACCGTATCGGACGGATACAGGCCGAAGGCCGAGCGGTACACCGCAGCGAAACGGCCCATATGCGTAAAACCCCACTTCAGCGCGACTTCGCTGATCGGGAGCATGTTCTCCGGTCGCGACAGTTCGTCGTGGATGGCCTCCAGCCGAATTTGTCGCAGATAGGCGACCGGCGTCGTGCCGTGGATTTTACGAAAGCCCAATTGCAGCAACCGGCTGCTGACCCCAACCGTTGCGGCAATATCCGATATCGTCAGCGGCAGATGCGGATTGGCCCGCATATACTCGACCGCACGGCGAATGTAGCGCGGCGGCGCATCCAGCGGGTGGCGGCTCAACCGGTCGGTCAGCCGATGAGGAACGTTCTCAAGGATGAGCTGTATCGCTGCTTCGGATAGCAGCGCACTGGCTTTCGGAGAGCGTACCAGGATCCCGTCATACAAGCCGGTGGTGCTCGTGCGGACAAGCTGAAGAAGGGTCTGTCCAACGCCGGTCGACAAGTCGACGATCGGCGTCAGGTTGAGATCTTCCAGCGCCGTGCTCCCGAACGTCGCAGACAGCACCTTGGCAACTACGCCCGTATGCAAGGTGAGCGTGACGCTTGAGTATCGTCCATCGACCGCTTCGACCCGCTGCGCTTGCATCGTCGGAAGGGGGACGATGGCGATCTCGGAGGGGGTCCGCTGGATGCTCTTTCCTGCGATGAGCATTTCGGCCTGGCCGGCATTCAGCAGGCTTATTGCGAGTTCTCCGGCGGAATTCTCGTAAGAATAGCGCCAATCCCAACCGGCCGACAGATCGGCCCGCACGACGTCAAGTTCCGCGCCGATGGCTATGTCCGCATGCCAGCGAAACGATTCGTCAGGCCGCGGCGAGGAATGCGCATTGATCCCGTGAGGGTGGAGCATTTCAAGGAGTTCTTCGAACGAAGATCCCGATCGCGTGGGAGGTGCAGCGAGTACGTCTTCGACCATCAAATCCCAACCATCGGATGATTGCTGTTTCGCGGATTGCCCGATCCATCAGACCGGTTTTCCGCTGTTCAGGGCGTCCGCCACACGCATAGACCGCATCACCACACTAGCACAGCTTTGGTGATTTCGGGTCGCGTGCCCTTTCTCACAATTTCTTCAATATCCGAATAGCGAACAGAATATCCAGGTCGCGCAATCGAGCCGCGAAAGCTGACATTTGATCTCATCCGCCCGCCGGCATCGCGCGACAGTTCCGATTCAATCCGCCTCGCCAACGTTCGAGAGCAGCAGCGGATGCACAGCATGCGCGATCGACTGTTCTAGCCACAATCCGAACGCCTCCATCCGGAATGCGACGTCGTCCATGGACTCGTAGCCCATTTGGCCTAAATCGTCACGACCAACTCAAACGGGTTATGAAAGCATGCTTACAAGGATTACTTGCGTACTCGCGCTTACAGTTCTTTCGTCCATGCCTGCGCTGGCCGATGGTTGCGCAGATCACGTCCAGAGCACCGGCGTTCCGATGGTAACGGGCATGACGCACAAGACCTGGATGATCTTTCCGTCGGTCAATCCCGGTGCCGCCCTCGACAAGGTGTCCCGCGCCGTTCTGGCGGAGGGCTTTGTCGGCGTGAACGTCGACAAGAAACTCGGCACGCTGACCACCCAGCAGGAGACCACCGGATCCGGCCGCCCACAAACGCTGCAAGTCGTCGTCCGCAAGGACGGCAAGGGTAGTCGCGTCGATGCGACCTTCAGCTTGCCGCCGGGACAGTTGGCGCCAGGTGTCGGCGATAACCTCTGCCGCGTCGTGAACGCGGCCGGCCAATGAACTTCGCCCATCTGTGAAGCAGGCTGACGCGCGAATTGTAACCGGCCGCGCGTGTCCGGGTGTCGTCCGGTCCGGAACCAGACGAGTTCATCCAAGTCGAGGGAATCGGGACGCAGGTGCCGGCCTGCGCCCACAGCAATGAAGCAGGAGATATGATGAGTAGGGCTCGCTTTGTGAAAGTTGTTTTGATGGCGACCACCGGTGCCGTGGTGTTTTCGGCCTCCGCCATTTCGGCTCCGTTGCAGCACGGTACCGGCGTTGCGGCGGCAGTGCCGTCGTTGACCGAGAAGGTCTGGTGCCGTTACGGGCAGTGCTATGACAATGGCGGCGGCGCTGCCGTCGGCGGACTGGTCGGTGGCCTCATCGGCGGCGTCATCGCGGCCGGCGCAGCCAACGCCGCCGCGCAGCAGGAAGCTGCCGCCGCCCAGCAGCACGCGGCGTCCTGCGCCCAGCGCTATCGCTCCTACGATCCGGCGTCGAATACGTTCCAGGCAAAGGACGGCCGGCGGTATCCCTGCCAGTGAGACTGCCGCAGGCTTGCGGCGCCGGAACGGGGAGGAAGCGAACCCGCCGCTGCAGACAATAGCCCTCGGCGCCGCGCTGAGCACGAATGGAGCTCCGGCCCGTGAGCCGGAGCAGGCGTTCGAGCGCCCCAGGAGCCGCAAACGCGGCTTCTGCCGGCGAATTGGCCAGGATCTTTGACTGAACGGGTTCCCGCTCCGCGCCTGGATGCGCGGATCGAGAGGCTTCATCGGGAATCGCAGAGCGGGCAGCCCACGGCGGCTTCTGACGCGACCGTTTTCTATGCTATCACGCGATCCGTCGAAACTGCGCTCGTGGCAGGATCTGCCCGAACCTTACGAATCCGGATCTCGATGATGTTGTCGCTTCCCAAGACCAAAATACGCGTGCTGCTGCTGGAGGGCGTGAACGAATCCGCGGTCCGGATGTTCGAGGCGAACGGCTATACCGAGCTGCAACGTCTGCCCAAGGCGCTAGGACCCAAAGAACTCAGGCAGGCGCTGTCGGGCATCCATATGTTGGGAATTCGCTCGCGGACCCAGTTGACCGCGGACATCCTGGAGGCCGCCGACCGATTGCTCGTTGTCGGCTGCTTTTCGGTCGGCACCAATCAAGTGGATCTCGACGCCGCGCGAAAGCTCGGGATTCCCGTCTTCAACGCGCCATACTCCAACACCCGCAGCGTGGCGGAGCTGACCATCGCCGAGATCGTGATGCTGTTCCGCCGGATATTTCCGCGTTCGGTCTCCGCGCATGCCGGCGGCTGGGACAAGTCCGCCGAAGGCAGCCGCGAGGTGCGCGGCAAGACGCTCGGCATCGTCGGCTACGGCAACATCGGCTCGCAGCTGTCGAACCTCGCCGAAGCCATGGGCATGCGCGTGATCTATTTTGATCAGACCGACAAGCTCCGCCATGGCAATACCGAGCCCGCCGAATCGCTCGACGCGTTGCTCGCAGCAAGCGACGTCGTATCGCTGCATGTCCCGGAGACGCCGGCCACCGCCAACATGATTGGCGCCGCCCAGCTCCAGCTGATGAAGCCTGAGGCCTATCTGATCAACAACTCGCGCGGCACCGTGGTCGATCTCGATGCGCTGGCGAGCGCCCTGCGTGAGGGCCGGCTGGCGGGTGCCGCGGTCGACGTGTTTCCGGTCGAGCCGGTGTCGAACGAGGCGCGCTTTGTCTCCCCGCTGCAGGGTCTCCCCAACGTCATCCTCACGCCGCATGTCGGCGGTTCGACGGAAGAAGCGCAGGATCGCATCGGCGGCGAAGTTGCACGCAAGCTGATCGACTATTCCGATGTCGGATCGACCTTCGGCGCGGTCAATTTTCCGCAGGTGCAATTGCCGGCGCGACCGACCGGCACCCGTTTCATCCATGTTCATCGCAACGTTCCCGGCGTCATGCGCCAGGTCAACGACGCGGTCTCCCGGCACGGGATCAACATCCTGGCGCAATATCTGCAGACCGATCCGGAAGTCGGCTATGTCGTGCTCGAGACCGACGTGGTCGGCGGCGAGGGCGAGGGACTCCTGGCCGATTTGAAAGCCATTGACGGCACGATCCGCGTGCGGGTGCTGTACGACGCGAACCGGCCGCAGGGGTGATCGACTTCGTCAATCCGCCGAGAAGCCGAACGGCACGCTCGAGGTCCTGAAATCGTCCGGAAGAATCTCGCGTCCGATCGGCGGCGCCGACCGCGCCGCGCATCTCGGCCGATGGCAGACCCGGCATGCGACGCCGATCGGCGTCGGCTCGTCGGCATTCGGTCCCTGTCCGTCGCGCGTGTAGATCAACTGGCCCGCATGTTCGGCGGCGCAGCCGATCGCGATCGCCCGCTCGACGCGGATGGCGCCGAACGCGCCGCCGCCGGCGGTCACGGTGCGGGCGATCGAAAAGAACCGCTGTCCGTCGGGCAGTTCCAGCCATTGGGTGACGATCTGGCGCGGCGTCTTGAAGATGTCGTGCACTGACCATAGCGGACATGCACCGCCGTGCTTTGCAAACGGGAAGCCGGCGCCGTCAAGCAGCTTGGAAATGTTGCCGGCCGGATCGACCCGGATCAGGAAGAACGGGACCTTTTCGAGACCCGGCCGTTGCAGGGTCGTGACGCGGTGCGCGACCTGCTCGAAGCTGGTGCCGAATTGACGCGCCAGCGCCTCCAGATCGTAGCGGCGGGCCTCGACCGCTTTCGCGAACACCGAATACGGCATGATGAGTGCGGCGGCGGCGTAGGCCGCAAGCGCACGGCGCGCCAGCAGCTCGGCGCTTTTGGTCGTGAACTTGCCGGCTTCCACGGCGGCGCCGATCTCGCCCTCCAGTTCCAGATAGGCAAGTTGCTTGGCCAGCTGAAAATTGAGGCCCGCGGTATCGAGCGAGTCCTCGAGCAGCAATTGTCTGCGATGAAGGTCCAGTCGCCTGATCGAACCCAGCATGACGTTCGGCGGCAGATAGCGGACCTGGAGTTTATGTCGCTCCCGAAGCCGCTCGATAAATCCGGCGGGCCCGGCAGGTTCGTGGACGAGCCGCTCGGCGGCATCGTCGAGGCTGGCAAAATTGTTGCGGCGCGCGGCGAGAAAACGTCGGACCTCCGCAACGGGATCGTTGGCGTCAAAGTTCTCCTGGCCCGGTGAAGCGATCGCCATGTCCGGAGCCCTGCGCTCCGCAAGCGCCAGCTGCTCTTCGCGATAGGCGGTGTAGAGGCGCAGGAAGGCCTCGGTCATTCCGGGATAGCTGACCGCGAGGTCGCTGACCTCAAGCGCGGGGATGTCGATGTCGGCAAACATCGGCTCCTTCAAGACGGACTGCATGCGGGCGGTGTGATCGGCACCGCCATCGCCAGCGAGATCAGCCAGATCGATCTTGTAGGTGCGGGCAAGCCGCAGCAGCATGTCGGCCGTCACCGGGCGCTGATTGCGTTCCAGCAGCGCCACATAGGGGGCCGAGATTTCGAGATCGGCGGCCATGTCGGCCTGGGTCAGCCCGAGGTCGCGCCGCAGCCGGCGCAGTCGTGGGCCCATGAAAACGGAACGGGCGCTTGAGGTTACCATCGCCTTATCCAAGGTTTGTAAGATTCTTACAACAATACATCGGTTTCTTGTAAGTTATGACAAGTTTTCCGCGCCAGGTCTAGCTCCCTATGACGCCGCGCGTCACAAACGGTGCAGTTATTTCGTCACCGAAGGGATCACGGACATGAACTTCCAACCGCGCGGGATCAGCGACCGGGCCATCCAGGGACCGGCTTCGTATCAGAGCGAGATCGAGGCGGCCGAAGCGCTGCTCAAGGGCAAGGACACCTGGAACGGCGTCACCGCCGAAGCCGTGGCGCGGATGCGCCTGCAGAACCGCTTCAAGACCGGTCTGGATGTCGCCCGTTACACGGCTGCGCTGATGCGCGCCGACATGGCGGCCTATGACGCCGACAGCACCAAGTACACCCAGTCGCTCGGCTGCTGGCACGGCTTCATCGCCCAGCAGAAGCTGATCTCGGTCAAGAAGCACTTCGGCAATACCGACCGCCGCTATCTGTATCTTTCCGGCTGGATGATCGCGGCGCTGCGCTCCGAGTTCGGCCCGCTGCCGGATCAGTCGATGCACGAGAAGACCTCGGTGCCGGCCCTGATCGAGGAGCTCTACACCTTCCTGCGTCAGGCGGATTCGCGTGAGTTGAACGATATCTTCCGCGCGCTCGATGCGGCCCGCAAGGAAGGCGACAAGGCCAAGGAAAAGGCGCTGATCGAGAAGATCGACAACTTCCAGACCCACGTCGTGCCCGTTATCGCCGACATCGACGCCGGCTTCGGCAATGCCGAGGCGACCTATCTGCTCGCCAAGAAGATGATCGAGGCGGGCGCCTGCGCCCTGCAGATCGAGAACCAGGTCTCCGACGAGAAGCAGTGCGGCCACCAGGACGGCAAGGTGACCGTGCCGCACGAGGTGTTCATCGCGAAGATCCGCGCCTGCCGCCATGCGTTCCTCGAGCTCGGCGTCGAAGACGGCATCATCGTGACCCGTACCGACTCGCTCGGCGCCGGCCTGACCCAGCAGATCGCCGTGAGCCATAAGCCCGGCGACCTCGGCGATCAGTACAACAGCTTCCTCGACTGCGAGGAAGTGACGGCGGCCAATGCGCGCAACGGCGACGTCATCATCAACCAGAACGGCAAGATGATGCGTCCGAAGCGTCTGCCCAGCAACCTCTACCAGTTCCGTCCCGGCACCGGTGCGGATCGCTGCGTGCTCGACTGCATCACCTCGCTGCAGAACGGCGCCGACCTGCTGTGGATCGAGACCGAGAAGCCGCATATCGAGCAGATCGCCTCGATGGTCGATCGCATCCGCAAGGTCATTCCGAACGCGAAGCTGGCGTACAACAACTCGCCGTCGTTCAACTGGACGATCAACTTCCGTTGGCAGGTCTATGACGCGATGAAGGAAGCCGGCAAGGATGTCAGCAAGTACAACCGTGCCGAGCTGATGAAGCCGGAATACGACGAGACGCCGCTGGCGATCGAAGCCGACGAGCGCATCCGTACCTTCCAGGCGGATTCGGCCAAGCGCGCCGGCATCTTCCACCATTTGATCACGTTGCCGACCTATCACACGGCGGCGCTGTCGACCGACAATCTCGCGAAGGAGTATTTCGGCGAGCAGGGCATGCTTGGCTACGTCAAGAACGTGCAGCGCGCGGAGATCCGCCAGGGCATCGCCTGCGCCAAGCATCAGAACATGGCGGGCTCCGACATCGGCGACGATCACAAGGAGTACTTCGCCGGTGAGGCTGCCCTCAAGGCGGGCGGCGCCCACAACACGATGAACCAGTTCGGCTAATCGATCGAACAGATCATTCGACTATCGGCTGGACGGTCTGGCGCGCGAGCAGCCTGGCCTGTCCGCCGGCGGCGGGGCGATTTTCGACCACGGTGACGCGGTCGAGATCGCCCCGTAACGTTTTTGGCCACGATCCCCTCAAGCCCGCCCACTTGCAGAGGTTCGCACGTTCCACGCGCGTGTGGTAATGCGTCGCTGCGATCTTGAGGGCATGCCACGCGATGAGTGTCGGGCACTACGCATCCGCCGTCACCAGCTCCGCTGTGATGGAGCTGCTGAAGCCGTTCGATCCTCGTATCGTCGGAACGCTGCCGCTCGGCCTTACCGTGCCCGGCAGCGACATCGATATCGTCTGCCATGCGTCCGATCCGAACGCATTCGCGGACATCATTTGGGCTCACTATCAAGCGTGCGATGATTTCGTCCTCTTCCGGTGGACCTCGGGGACGCGGCCGGTGATTGCCCGCTTTGTGTGCGACGGCTGGCCGTTCGAACTGTTCGGTGATCAGCGTCCGGTGGAGCAGCAACGGGGCTGGATCCACTTCGAGGTCGAACGGCGGCTGCTTGCACTTGATGATGGACGGCTGCGGCGAGCCGTCAGCGAATTGAGGGCGGGCGGTCTCAAGACCGAGCCTGCGTTCGCTGCCGTGCTCGGGATATCGGGCGATCCCTATCGTGGATTGCTTGAGCTCGCGGCCGAAACGGACGCCGAGTTACGTGCCCGGCTCGCGGCGTGCGATTTCGACAAATTGATGAAACGGCTTCATTCGCCCGGAACGAGGTGGCCGACCGGCGGCCGCTCCAGCCGCCGGTGCCTGCGACGGGACAGATAGAGCAGCAGGCCGGTCACGGCAAAGAGCGGCATCATGGCGGCGGCCAGCATGAAAGCGAGCTTGCCGGGCCATCCCAGGATGGCGCCGCGGTGGATGTCGAGCACGCTGGCGAGGACGCGTTCGCCAGACGTCTTGTCGGCGTAGCGATCCGATGCGATGACGCGGCCGGTGAGGGCATCGATACGGAATTCGTCACGCACGGCCTCGCGCGACGAGTCCCGCGGCCATGACCGCACGCGCACGGCCGTGCCCGCGCCGGCCGGCATGGTCAGGAGGACCCTTCCGTAACTGTTGTTCTCCTGCTGCAGGAACGTCGACCAGACGTGATCGAAGGCAAGCGGCTTTGCCTCGGCCTTCGCTTCGGTCTTGGCTTCACCCTTGCTCTCGGCAGCCGCGCCGCCGCGCGGCGGTTTGGGCTGCGTCGCGTTGGCCGCGGCCTGAGGCCGCGCGAACAGCCAGTTGGCGCCGGCCTTGTACCACTCGAACGAATACCACAGGCCGGTCAGCGTCATCACCAGATAGACCGGCAGCACCCAGGTCCCGATCACGGCGTGCAGCGAGCGATGCAGACCGCGGCCGCGCAGTCCCAGATTCGGCTTCAGCCACATCTTGACGCTGCGCGCACGACGCGGCCAGCGCAGCACGAGGCCGGTGATCAGCATCACGATCAGGCAGATCGCGGCTGACCCGGTGATCTTGCGGCCGATGCCATTGCCGTCGCCCGGCAGCAGCAACCAGCGATGCAGCTTGCGGACGGTTGCGAAAAAGTCCTCGCCGCGCGGCGAGCCGAGCACGTGCCCGTCATAGGGGTCGACATAGACCGAGGACGGCCGCGTGCCGCCTTCGCTGCGAGCGAAACGGATGCGGGCCGCGGCCGATGGATCGCTCGACATCGTCACGGCCGAGACCTTGCCGAAATCGCCCGCCGCCGCCAGCCGCGCGATCAGCTCGTCCGGCGTGAGCCGCGGGGTCGCGCTGGCCTCGACGCGCATCATCTGACTGTTCAGGCTGGCCTCGATCTCATCCTCAAAGGCCATCGTCGCGCCGGTGAGGCCGACCACGGCCCACAGCAGCGCCAGCACGAGGCCAACCAGGGAATGGACCTGCAGCAGTGCAGCCTTGATCGGGCGCCGAACGTCACTCATCAGAATTTCACCGTCGCCGAGAGCGAGAAGCGCCGCGCGTCGCCCATCGCGACCGTCAGGATGCTGTTGGCCGAAGGGTAGTAGACCGTGTCGAACAGGTTCTTGACGTTGAACTGGTAGATGACCGGGAACGACTGGACCTTGGTCTCGTAGGTCGCAAACATGTCCGCGACCGTGTAGGCCGGCAGCACGAAGCTGTTCGCCGCATCGCCCGGCCGGTCGCCGACATAGCGCGCGCCGCCGCCGAGGCGAAGCCGGCCGGGCAGGGTGGTGCCGAAATCATAGACGAGGTAGAGCGATGCGGTGTTCAGCGCGACGTTCTGCAGGGCCTTGCCGGCGAGCGTCGGGTCCTCGGTTACGCGTGCGTCGGTATAGCCATAGCTGCCGATCATGCTCCAATTGTCTGATAGCCTGCCGGTGACGTCGAGTTCGACGCCACGCGAGCGAACCTTGCCCGCCGTACGGTACTCGACGATACCAGTCGTGGCGTTGAGCTGCGAAACCAACACGTTCTTCTTGTCGATGTCGTAGAGCGCAAGCGTGCCGGAGATCTGTTTGTTGAAGTCGAACTTGACGCCGGTCTCCCATTGGGTGCCCTCTTCGGGCGCGATGTTGGAGCCGATCACGACGCCGCCGGTAAGCGGCGCGATGGTCGAGGTGGGTTTCAGCGATTGCGTGTAGCTCGCATAAAGCGAGACCTGGTCGGTGAGCTTGAAGATGGCGCCGCCGAGCGGCAGCACCTTGTCGGCCGAGACATTGGTATTGGTGATGAACGGGCGGCCCTTGCCGGCGAGCTGGTCGTAATCCATGTAGCGTACGCCGCCGACCAGCGCGAAGCGCTCGGTCAGATGCAGCGTGTCCTGGAAGAACAGCGACCACTGGCCGAGCTTGTCGGTCTGCGCGCTGTCGGCGGCGGACACCGTCGTCCCCGGCGTGATCAGCCCATAGATCGGATTGTAGAAGTTGAAGCTCGGCGTCGCCTGCCGGATCAGGTCGTCGCGGTAGATCGTGCGGTACTGGCCGTCACCGCCGAACAGCACCTCGTTGCGAATGTTGCCGAGCCAGACGTTGCCCTGCAGATAGGAGGTGCCGTAGCTGGCATTGCTGAGCGAGCCCCACGTGCCGTCATTGCTGCGGGTCTCGACGCCGGTCTTGGCGTTGACGCCGGTGATGCGGAGCTGGTTGGCGCTGAAGGTCTCGGTGTTGTAGCTGTAGGCCGCGAACAGCTTCCAGTCCTGGTTCAGCCGGTGCTCGACCGACGCCTGCATCAGGTCGGAGGTTCCCCACATGTTGTTGAACGGTTCGTCGAGCCGGCGCGTCGCCGGGATCGCCAGCGGCGCCTTGGTCACGGAATCGAATGCGGTGCCGCGGTCGAACGGCGTGATGAATTCGCGGTGCTCGTAGTTGAGCTGGATGGTGGTGTTCTCGCCGTACCAGGCCAGCGACGGCGCGACCAGCATTTCGCGATGGCGGCCGAAATTGCGCCAGTAATCCTCGCTCACGCCATAGCCGATAAAGCGATAGGCGAGACCGCCATCGCCGATCGGGCCGGTGATGTCGATGGTGCCGTCGGCGCCGGTCTTGTTGTTGGCGTAAGTCGAGCCGAGCAAGGTCACCGAGCCGTGCTGATAGAGCTCGGGGCGCTTGCTGATCGTGTTGACGATGCCGCCGGGATCCATGATGCCGTAGAGCAGCGACGCCGGGCCCTTCAGCACCTCGACACTTTCGACCGCTGCGTTGAGGCTGCGACCCTGCACCAGCGGCATGCCGTTGCGCATGATCGAGCCGTCGCGGTTGTCGCCGAAGCCGCGGCGCATCACCGCATCCTGGGTGCCGGCCAGCGTATTGGCCTGGGTGACGCCGCTGACATTGGCGAGCGCGTCATCGAGGTTGCGCGGCAGCTGATCCTTCAACACCTGCTCCGGCACGACGTTGACCGTCTGCGAGGTGTCCAGCGGCGAGGCGCCGCTGCGCAGTGTGGTTGGGCTTGGCATCGCGCGATAGTGCAGCTTGACTTCGTTCAGCACGGCGGCGCTGGCTGCCGCGCGCTCCGATAGTGTCGGCGGCGCCGGTTGGGCATTCCGGCTGCGCTGCCGTGCCGCGGCGGCCGCCAGCGTTCGCTGCGCCGGCTTTGCCGCGGCGGCAGCCGGCTTGCGCTTCGGCGTCGGCTGGTCGACCGAAACAGGCGGCAACGGGACGCTCGATTGGGCGTTTGCCGGCGTTGCCGGGGAGGCGACATCGGCGAGCAGGAATGCTGCGCCGATCAGCAGATGGGTACGGCCCTTGTCGGCGGCATTTCGACGGTCGCCGACAACCCGGCCATCAGCATTCACAGGCACTCTTGGACTTCCGATTCACGCGAACTCGTTCACGGCGCGCCTCTAGCAGTCGGCGTGCGCGAAAAGAACCGGAGCAGACTTGAATCTCTCTAACCGGAATAGATTTGAATCATTCTAAGACACGACAGGGCTCGCGCGTGTGCGCGAGCCCTGAACCTCGTGACCTGCTTGTCGCGTCTGCGCGTCAAATGGCCGTGCGATCGTCGCCTAAGGCTGCAGCCGTCGTCCTGTCACATCTCAGGTGTACGGTTTGCCGTAGGCCGCGCGATGCGCCTCACGACAACGCCAGGCTGACCGGCGTCTTGCCGACCACTCCCGTGCTCACGCCGTCGCGGGCCATGGATTCGATCGTGCCCCAGTTCTCGCGAAAGATCCGCGCCGCCTCGTTGGCGCTTTCCGCCTGGATCGTCAGACTGCACGCGCGCCTCGTGCCGTTGCTGGCGAGCTGGAAGTAGAGAACATATCCAGACGATTCCGCACTCCGTGCGGCCAGCGGTGCCTGCTGCATGTAGGTTTTCCCCAAAGTGTTTTTGTTGCGCCACCCGCAGGCAGGATTTGACAGGGATGCGGCACAGTCGTGGTCGCGATCGAGCTAAGCTGAACGTTTGTTCATTTTGTTGGCCGGTGTTGCCAGGATTCAACACCGGGTGGAACTTGCCGTAGCTCGGCACTGCAACTAAGCCGCGATCGCGGCATCAGCTCAACCGTCGTGGCGTCTACGCATCGCCCTCTGGATGGACCATCAGCGTCTCTTGGATCGCGGTGGCGAGCATCGCGCCGTCACGGTCGTGGACGCGCGCGATCGACAGCCCGCGGCCGCCATCCGCGCATGGGCTCTCGGTTTCGACATGCATCCAGGCGTCGGGCGAAAATACGCGATGAAACCAGATGCAATGGTTGAGGCTCGACAGATAGAGTGGCGCGCGCGACTGCAGACCGCCGAGATGGCCGCCGACGCTGGAGAAGTTGAGCCACCAGTCCGAGAGATAGGCGAACACCGCGGCCTGGGCACGGGAACCGGCGGCGAGCGGTTGCCTGCATCTGATCCAGAAGCGCAGACATGGCCCTGCCGTCGTGGCCGAGAGCTGGCGTTCGATCTCCGGAATGCGGAAATCCATGCTGGGCTTGATGTGCTGGGAATATGGGCCGAGCGGCCGCAACTGCGCCATCAGCGCGTCGGGGATCATGCTCAGATCGGGCAGGCTTTCGGGATCCTCCGATCGTGCGAACGGCACCGCGTGCCGCGGGCCCGGCTGCGGCGTGCAGAATGTGGCCTGCGCGCTGAGCACGGTACGCCCGTCGCCTTGCGTGCCGACGATATGGCGGGAGGAGAATCGCTTGCCGTCCTGCAGAACCTCCGCGTCAAACGTGATGCGCCTGACAGGATCGGCGCCGCGCAGGAACAAGAGCTGCAGCATCGCCGCCGGGCGATCTTCGGGCGCGCTGAGCGTTGCGGCCATCATGGCCTGGCCAAGAATCTGGCCGCCATAGGAGCGGCCGTTGAGATTGCCGTCGCCGAAGCGGCTGCGATAGTGGAGCGGGGCGATCGTCTCGAGCGAGACCAGCGCCTCGGCTTCCTTGTTGTCCCATGGTTCGCACGCGGCTTCGTTGCTCCCCGCGACGCGCTTGCGTTGCCCGTCCATTCCGATCACATCGCCGGGAATTTCTGTGGTCCGGGATAGAGCGGATAGCCGGCGGCGACACCGTATTCGCTGATGCCAAATCCGGTCTCGTTGCCGCCCTCGAGCCGGACGACATGATCCGACAGCGTCCGTGCGATGGCGCGCGTCGCCGCATCGTCGAGGTTCCAGATGTCGTGCCCGGCATGGGTCTCGCCGCGGTCGTCGCCATGGGTCCAGCCTTGCAGGCCGCCATACATGCCGGCCTTGAGATAGAAGCGGGTCCGCAGTCCGTGCATCCTGACATGGCGCGGCTCACCGCGATCGAAAGCGAAGGTGAAATCGGCCATCGCGATGGTTTGACCGAGCGAATCGTCGGCCCATTCGATCTTGTGCTCGACCGAGGTGACTTCGCGATGCGACACGGATCCGTCGGCCTCGCGGCGGAACTCGGTGCCCGAGAGGTAATGCGGTTGGCCCGGCGTGCGCTCCTTGATGAAGATCGACAGCGCCGACTCCGGGAACTGGAACATCGACCAGGTCCAGAAGAAATTGCGATGGGTCGCGACCGGCGGCCTGGTCTCGTCGGTGCGCATCTCGGATCGCAGGCCCCAGGAGCGGTCGCGCTGCCCCCACCACAGCTTGGGCTCGATCTCGTAACGCTTGCCGTCGGCGACGATCCAGCCGCGCCAGCGGCCGAATTGCGAGACGCGCGCGAGGTCTTCCTCGACGACACCGTTGCGCTCGCGAAAATTCTGCTTCTCCTGCGCCGCCGGAAAGCTCGCCTTGAATTCGAGCGCGAAGCTGATGCCGGACGGATTGTCGGCGAGCGAGATCCTATGCAGGCTGTTACCCTCGACGATCTCGATCCTGAGCCCGCCGACTTCCGTCTCCAGCGGACGGGTCCCGAGCCGGCGCGAGGCACGGAAATTGTGCTGACGCCGGCCGATGGTGATGCCGGCAAAGCCGTCGATCACGTTGCGGTTCGGGTAATAGCCGAGCCCGATGTCGATCAGCAGTTCGCTGCCGTCGATCGGATGCGCGGTGTACCAGTAGCGCTCGGTGAACCTGATATCGCCGCCGCCTGCATTGGCAAACGGCTGCGGCGTCTGGTGGCCGATGAGATCGTCCTGGGCTGTCAGCATTGTTCTTGTCCTTGTGTGTGAGCCGGTTCGGTCGGACGGGTGGCGCGGGATCAGTCCTTGGCCGGGCCGGCGCCCACGATGTCGCCGAACAGCACCCAGGTCTTGCCGTCGAAGCGGGCGAAACGGCGCTCGGTGATCGCCGCGTAGTCCTGCGGCGTGGTCTGGATCGTGATGCCCGGGAGCAGCATCGGCAGCTCGATGCCGCTGAGACTGGTGGCCTGCTTCAGCACGTTCTCCCGCGCGAGGTTGTCGCCGCAGCGCTGCAGGATGATCGCGCCGAGCTGTGCCGTGGTGTAGCCGGTCACCGCGATCACGTCGTTCGGATCCATCCCCGGCATATATTTGGCGGCGAAGGCGAGATAGTCGGTCATGCCCTTGTCATTGGCCCAGGCCGGATCGTTCGGCGTCTTGTAGGATGTCGTGGTCAGGATGCCGGTCGAGGCCTCGATCCCCGCCGGCACCAGCACGCCGGCGATCGAATTCGCGGTCGAGCCGAGGAAGATCAGCGGTTTCCAACCAAGCTCGTGGATCTTGCGGATCGCCATCGAGGCGAATTTGTTCTGTGCGGCGATCAGGATCGTATCGGCGCCTGATGCTTTCAGGTTCACGATCTGGGAATCGA
This sequence comes from Bradyrhizobium sp. USDA 4538, assembly GCF_024171045.1. Classification (NCBI taxonomy): domain Bacteria; kingdom Pseudomonadati; phylum Pseudomonadota; class Alphaproteobacteria; order Hyphomicrobiales; family Nitrobacteraceae; genus Bradyrhizobium; species Bradyrhizobium sp. USDA 4538. Next base: position 1,132,961 of record NZ_JALJZE010000001.1, on the reverse strand, counting down.
TCGTGGGCTCGGTCGACTGATACATCGCCTCCTTGACGATCATGGTGTCGGCCTTGGCGCCGAGCCCTTCCTTCAGGCCAAGCACAAAGTCCTTGCCGATGTCGTCGGCCTGCAGCAGCACGCCGATCCTGGCATCCGGCTTCTCGCGCAGCACGTAGCGCGCGATGATCCGGGACTCGTTGACGTAGGTCGGCGAGTAGGGCGTCGTCCAGGGGAACTGCTTGGGATCGTTCCAGCGGGTGCCGCCACTCTGCACCAGCAGATGCGGAACGCCATTGCTGTTGAGATATTTCTGGATCGCGGCGTTGGTCGGCGTGCCGAACGGCGCCATGATCGCGAGCACCTTGTCGTTCTCGACCAGCGCGCGCGTCACCTCGACGGTCTTGGGCGGGCTATAGGCGTCGTCGCGGGTCAGGAAGTTGATATGGCGGCCGTTGATGCCACCCTTCTCGTTCAGCATCGTGAAATAGGCGAGCATGGTTTTCGGGAAGCTCGCATAGATCGACGCCGGTCCGCTGTAGGGCGCATTGGCGCCGAGCAGAATCTCGCTGTCACTGACCCCGGGACCATAGGCCTTCTGTGCGTTCGCAGTTCCGAGCGCGCCGGCGAGCGCGAACGCCCACACCGCAAGCGTGACGATTGGCTTCCGCATCTTCCCCTCCCATGACGCCCTCTTTTGCGGGGCTGGTTGATCCGGCGATGGAAGCCTTGAAAGGCTTTACCCCTCGCATCGGCTATGCAATAATAGACCGTCTGTCCGGATTATCAACTGGAATTTCCGGACGGCGTATCGGCCTCATGCGTGACGGAAACATCCGCAGGCGTGCGCGGCCGCATGACGGTGTGGAGGAAACATGAAGCTGACGCAGGCGCTGATCGCGGCGGTGCAATTGCGCAAGGACGCACCCGGCACCATCCACGCCGGACGGTCGCGGAGCTGGAAGGAGATCGGCCATCGCGTTGCCTGTGCCGCGGGCGGGCTGCGACGGCTCGGCGTCGATGCCGGCGATCGCGTCGCCATCCTCGCGCACAACAGCGACCTCTATATCGAGGCGCTCTATGCCATCGCCTGGGCCGGTGCGGTCGCGGTGCCGCTCAACACGCGCTGGGCGGTCGCCGAAAACGCCTATGCGATTGACGATTCCACGCCAAAACTGTTGCTGGTCGACAAGGCCTTTGCCGAGATTGCGTCCGCGCTGCGCGGCGCAAAATCACTCACCGCTATGGTCTATCTCGACGAGGGACAAGTGCCCGACGCTATGCAAAGCTATGACGAGCTCATTGCGCATGCGCCGATCGAGGACGCCTCCGGCGCCTACAACGATCTCGCGGGCATCTTCTACACCGGCGGTACCACCGGGTTTCCCAAGGGCGTGATGCTGTCACATGCCAATATCATCTATGAATCGCTGGTCTGGATCTATGCGCTCCGGTTCCGTGAAGATACCCGGTATCTGCACTCGGCCGGCATGTTCCATCTGGCCGGCACCTCGCCGATGATCGCGCTCACGCTCGTGGGCGGCACCCACGTCACCATCCCGAAGTTCGAGCCCGAGCTCGCGATGAGGACCATCGCCGAACACAGAGTGGACTACTGCCTGTTTGTGCCGACCATGCTCAACATGATGCTCAATCATCCATCCTTCGGCACATATGACCTGAGCAGCGTCAAGGATTGCGAATATGGCGCCTCGCCGATGCCCGACGCGCTGCTGGTCAAGCTGATGCGCGTGCTGCCGAGCTGGCGCTTTCACCAGGGCTACGGCATGACCGAAAGCGCAGCGCTGGCGACCATCCTGCCGTGGGAGTATCACGCGCTGGAAGGGCCGCTGGCGGGCAAGCGCAAATCGGCGGGACGGGCAGCGCCAGGCGTCGAAATCCGCATCATCGATCCCGCGGGCAATGAGGTGCCGCGCGGCACGGTGGGCGAGATCGCGATCCGCGGCGCCGGCGTGATGCTCGGCTATTGGCGCAAGCCCGAGGAAAGCGCGCGCGTGCTGCGCAACGGCTGGCTGCACACCGGCGACGGCGCCTGGATGGACGAGGACGGCTTTGTCTACATCGTCGATCGGCTCAAGGATATGATCGTTTCCGGCGGCGAGAACGTCTATTCCGGCGAGGTGGAGAACGCGATCTTCCAGCACGAGCACGTCAAGGAGTGCGCCGTCATCGCGGTGCCCGATCCGCGATGGGGTGAGGCGGTGCACGCCATCGTGGTGCCGAAGGACGGCGCGCGGCTCGATTCCGACATGGTGATCGCGCATTGCCGCACCCTGATCGCGGGCTACAAATGTCCGCGCTCGGTCGACGTCCGTCTCGAGCCGTTGCCGCTGACCGGCTCCGGCAAGATCATGAAGTCGGCGCTGCGCGAGGAGAAGTGGCAAGGCTATACGAGGTCGGTCAATTGATGCAGGAGGCTGCGAAACGATCCGATGATGCACCGGCCGCGCCGGAGCCTGTTCGCCCGGTCGCGGTGGATGACGATACAGTGCGGGCCGCACTGGCGCAGCATCTGTCGCGGATATCCGGAATCCGGACGGAGATCACGCGCTTCGGGCGCAAATCGTCGGGTTTCTCGTGGATCACCTATGCCTTCGTGGCGCGCTCCGCTGCCGAAGACGATCGCAAGTTGATCCTGCGCGTCGGCCCGCCGAACGGGCTGTTTGCGCCTTACTCGGTGCTGCCGCAGGTCTACGCGCTGCGGTCGCTTGCCGGCTCCGGCGTGCCGGTTCCGGCGCTGGTGTCGTTTGAACAGGATGGCGCCGAGATCGGCTTTCCGTTCTTCATCTGCGAGCACATCGAGGGCGACGTGCCGGCGCCCTGGGCGGCGAGCGAACTCGATCCGGACCACAAGCGCGCGGTCGCCCGGCAGTTCGTCGAGATCCTCGCGTCGCTGCACCGGGTCGACGCGGATGCGACGCCATTCGCATCGCGGCATCACAGCGGAGAACGTGCCGAAGTCCGCGCCATCGCCGGCTGGCGCGCCTCGCTGGCGCGGCCGACGGCGCGTTACTATCCGCTGCTCGACTGGGGTGGACGCTGGCTGCAGAACAACTGTCCGCGGCCGCCGCGCCGGACCATCGTGCACGGCGACTACCGGATCGGGAACTTCATCGAGCACAACGGGCGGATCACCGCCATCCTCGATTGGGAGCTCACGCACCTGGGCGATCCGCATGAAGATCTGGCCTGGGCGATGATGCCGACCTTCAACGCCAGGAGCCGGAAGCTCTATGGCGTGCTCGAGCGCGCGGAGGTGATCGATCTCTATCAGCGCGCCTCCGGCATTCCGGTTTCGGACAAGAGCCTCGCCTTCTACGAGGCTTATGCGCTGTATCAGGCGGCCGCGATCCAGATGTGCGCGGTGCGCGCCTTCGAGGTCGATCGTTTCAACGACATGCGGCTTGCGGTGATGGCAAGTCAGATGCCCTCGATCGTGCGGGCCTTCGAGCGCGCATTGGAGGCCGCGGCATGAGCGCGTCATTCGAACGGCTGATCGACGGCATCATCGATGCACTGCAAAGCCATGTCGTGCCGAACAGCAACGACGATTTCGTTCGCGGGCAGGTGTTCTCTGCAGTCTACGCGCTGAACGGGTTGAAGCTCGCGGCCGACTGGAAGGCCGAGCCGCTGCTCGAGCAAGTGCGTCTGCAGGACGATACTTTCGCGACGGTCGAACGACTGGCCGGCAGCATGGCGCATCCGGAGGTTCCTTCGACGCCGCGCATCCAGGGCGGCACGTCCGACGTTGCCGCGATCGAGGCATTGCGCGACGATGGCGACCGGCGGCTGGGGCAACTTCTGCTCTGGGCGAGCGGGGAGGACGTACGGGCGGCTAATCCCAATGCCGCGACCGAGATCGAACGCCTGCTGCGGCGGGCGATTTGCGACCAGCTCAAGATCGAGCTTGCGACGACGCCGAAGTCGATGCTGCAGCAGATCGCAGGCGGCGAACGCGACGGTGGCGCGGCGCAGGACTGAGTCCGTCGCATCGCTAGCTACCCGGAATTGCATCTTTGCGCAGTGTTCCGGGAATCATTGGTGGCCCCGGGGACAGAAGCTTGCCGGCCCACGGAGCCCGTGCTATTAATTCACCGAACGGTCGTTCGGATTATTATTGACGATCGGTGAAGGCATCCGCGGCAGGCGATCGGTGAGGGAGACGGAGCGATGAACATGATGACCGGCGTCCCGCCATGGGAGCGGCTGATCCGGCCCGACCGGGTGCACGGATCGCTCTACACCGACCCTGACATCTTCGAGGCCGAGCTCAAGAACATCTGGTACCGCACCTGGGTCTATGTCGGGCATGAGAGCGAGGTCCCGAACGCCAACGACTACGTCGTCAAGTCGATCGGCCCGCAATCCGTGATCATGACGCGCGACGAGCAGGGCAAGGTCAATTTGCTGCTCAACCGCTGCTCGCATCGCGGCAACCAGGTCTGCTCCTATGACCGCGGCAATGCCCGCTCGTTCACCTGTCCGTTCCATTCCTGGACTTTTGCCAATGACGGCCGCCTGGTCGGTTATGCCTTCCCCGACGGCTATGAGGGGCAGGACAAGTCGCAGCTCGCGCTCGGGCGGGTGACGCGCGTCGAGTCTTATCGCGGCTTCGTGTTCGGCTCGTTCGCGGCCGATGGCCCGACGTTGAAGGAGCATCTCGGCGGCGCCGCCGAGACCATCGACCGGCTGGTGCGCACCTCGCCGGAGAGCGAGGTCGAGATCACGGCGGGCTTCCTCAAGCATCGCGTCAAGGCGAACTGGAAGTTCATCCTGGAGAACGAGTGCGACGGCTATCACCCGGCCTTCGTGCACACCTCGATCTTCGGCGTCGCCGACAGCATGATCGGCAAGCTCTATGGCGGCGCCTCGACGGCGCTGACGCGCGACTACGGCAACGGCCATACCGAGATCGACCTGCGGCCCGAGTTCCGCAAGCGCGATGCGCCGATGAGCTGGTTCGGTACCAGCGAGGACCGGCTGCCGGACTACACGGCGCGCATGAAGGCCGCCCATGGCGACACCGCTGCGCGGGAGATCATGATCGATGGCACGCCGCATGTGATGATCTTCCCGAACCTGTTCATCGCCGAGATCCAGATGTTCGTGATCCAGCCGCTTGGCGTCGACGACAGCGTGCAGCACGTCACCGCGCTGCAGTTCAAGGGCGCGCCCGATCTGAACCGAAGGCTGCGCCAGCAGACCATGGGCTCGGTCGGCCCGGCCGGTTTCCTGCTGGCGGACGATTCCGAAATGTACGAGCGCTGCCATCGCGGCGTGCTGGCGCGCAATCCCGAGTGGATCTTCCTCGGCCGCGGCGAGAAGCGCGAGCGGCAGGACGAACTTGGCTTCACGGTCGGCCACGTCACCGACGAGGTGCCGTCGCGCGGCATGTGGACCCATTATCGCAAGCTGATGGAGCCTAGCTGATGCTGTCGCGCGAGAGCAGCGCCACGTTGATGAGCGCCATCACCGCCTTCCTCTATCGCGAGGCGCGGCTGCAGGACGAGCATCAATACGAGGCCTGGGAAAAGCTCTGGACCGACGACGGCGTCTATTGGGTACCGGCCAACGGCGCCGACATCGACCCGGAACGGCAGATGTCGATCATCTACGACAACCGCTCGCGGATCGCGCTGCGCGTCCGGCAGCTGATGACCGGCAAGCACTTCACCCAGACGCCGCAGTCGAATTTGCGCCGGCTGATCTCCAACATCGAATTGATGGACGAGCAGCCTGACGATGGCGACATCGCGGTCGCCAGCAACAGCCTCATTTTCGAATCGAGCCTGCGCGACGACACGCTGTGGGCGGCGCGCAATGAATACCGGTTGCGCCATGTCGATGGCGAATTGCGGATGGCCGCCAAGAAGGTCATCCTCGTCAACAACGACAAGGCGATCTACACGCTTTCGTTCCTGGTCTAGAGGAAAACGCGCCATGATCGACAAGGGCCCCGTTCTGCTCGATATTACCGACGGCATCGCGCGGCTGCGGCTCAACCGCCCCGATGCCTCCAACGGCATGAGTGTCGAGCTGCTCCGCGCGCTGTGCGACGCCATCATGGTCTGTCATGGTCATTCCGGTCTGCGCGTCGTGCTGCTGAGCGGCGAGGGTACCAATTTCTGCGCCGGTGGCGACGTCCGCGCCTTCGCCTCCAAGGGCGAGAAGCTGCCGGACTATATCCGTCAGGCCACCGCCTATCTGCAGAATGCGGTGACTGGGCTGCTGCGTCTGGAGGCGCCGGTCATATCATCGGTGCAGGGCTTTGCGGCGGGCGGCGGCGGTTTCGGCCTGGTCTGCGCTTCCGACATCGTGATCGCGGCGGAATCGGCAAAATTCCTCGCCGGCGCGACGCGGGTGGCGATGGCGCCGGATGCCGGCGTCTCCGTTACGCTGTCGCGGCTGGTCGGCCTGCGGCGGGCGATGTCGATCCTGTTGACCAACCCGGTGATCCCGGCGGCGGAAGCGTTGCAGATGGGCATCGTCACCAGGGTCGTGCGTGATGCCGAGCTTGCCGAGGCATCGCTCGCGCTGGCCCGCGAGCTTGCGGCCGGCGCGCCGAAGGCTCTGGCGGCGACCAAGCGGCTGGTCTGGGCCGGCACCGGCACCAGCATCGAGCAGTGCCTGTCGGAAGAGGCGCGCACCGTCGCCGAACTTTCGGGGATGGCCGATGCACGCGAAGGGCTCGCCGCGGTGATCGAGCGGCGCCAGCCTGTATTCACGGGGCGCTGAGGTGGCGAGCTTGCCATTCGGACGTCTCGATGGCCGCCGCGCCTTCGTCTCCGGCGGCGCGCGGGGCATCGGTGCTGCGATCGCGCGCAGCTTTGCCGGCGTGGGCGCCAGGGTTGTGATCGCCGATCTCGATGTCGCCGCGGCCTCGGAGCTGGCGCGCGAGACTGGCGCCGGCGTTGCAGGATTAGACGTCAGCGATGCCACGGCGGTGCAGGCTGTAATGGCGCAGGACGGCCCGTTCGAGATTGTCGTCAACAATGCCGGCATCGATCAGCATGCCTTCTTCACCGATACCACGGCGGAAGATTGGGCACGGCTGATCGCGGTCAATCTCACCTCGGTCTTGGCCTGCACCCACGCCGCGCTGCCGGCGATGCAGGCGGCGCACTTTGGCCGCATCATCAACGTCACCTCGGAAGCGGCGCGGCTCGGCTCAAAGGGCGGCGCGGTCTACTCCGCAGCCAAGGGCGGCGTGATCTCGTTCACCCGGAGCATCGCACGGGAAAATGCACGCTATGGCATCACCGCGAACGCGATCGCGCCGGGACCGATCCGCACGCCGATGCTGGAGCAGGCGGTGGCAAAAGGCGGCGACAGGATCCTGCAGGCAATGACCGGCGCAACGCTGCTCGGCCGCCTCGGCGAGCCGGAGGAGGTCGCGGCTGCCGCGCTGTTCCTGGCTTCCGACCAGGCCGCCTATATCACCGGAGAGACGCTCGGCGTTTCCGGCGGCATGGGCATCGGCGGCTGAAATGGGCAGCGCGGACGACGATATCGCAATCACGCCGGTCGATCGCGCGATCGAGCGTTTGCGCGCGATCTATCGCGGCTGGACCCGCGATACATCGGTGGCGCAGATGCGCGACGACTGGGACGCCGCCTTTGCCGGCTGCTCGGTGCCGGTGACGCGCCAACCGGTCGCCGCCGGCGGGGTCGACGGCGAATGGCTCGTGCCGACGGGCGCATCGCGCGACAAGGTGATCCTCTATTTTCACGGCGGCGGTTTCCGCATCGGCTCGGTCGCGTCGCATCGCGACCTGGCCGCACGGATCGCCGATGCATCCGGCTGCCGCGTGCTCTCGATCAATTACCGGCTTGCCCCGGAGCATCGTTTCCCCGCGGCACTCGAGGATGCGCTGACTGCCTATCAGTATCTGCGCGATCAAGGGCGGCTGCATCCGGCGGATATCGCCTTCGCCGGGGATTCGGCCGGCGGCAATCTCGTGCTGTGCACGATGCTGGCGGCGCGCGACCGTGGCCTGCCGCTGCCCGCCGCCGCCGCGCTGATGTCGCCCTGGACCGATCTCGCGGCGAGCGGCGCCAGCTATGAGAGCAGGGCCGCGGCCGATCCGATCCACCAGCGTGCGATGATCCTGGCGCTGGCGAAGAACTATCTCGGCAAGAACGGCGATATCAGCAATCCGCTGGCCTCGCCGCTTTATGCCGATCTCACCCGTCTGCCGCCGCTGCTGGTGCAGGTCGGCGACCGCGAGACCGTGCGCGACGATGCGACGGAACTGGCCGCACGGGCGAAGGCTGCCGGTGTCGACGTCAAGCTCCAGGTGTGGGACGGCATGATCCACGTCTTCCAGATGTTCCCGGAGATTCCGCAGGCGCGAGAGGCGATCGCATCGCTGGCAGCTTTTTTGCGCAACCATCTTCACATCGGCCATGAGAGGGCGCCACAATGAACGTCATGACGTCGGATCCGCGCCAGCTCACTGAGACCGAATTCCACTTTTCGGAGCAGCCCAATCTGCCCGAGGAGCTCCGCATGCTGCGCGAGCAGGTGCGGCGCTTCGTCGAGAAGGAAGTGGTGCCACATGCCGAGGCGTGGGAGCGCGACGGCAAGATCCCGCGCGAGATCTATCGCCGCATGGGCGCGCTCGGCTTTCTCGGCATGCGCCATGCGGCCGACTATGGCGGCACCGACATGGGGCCGCTGGCCTCGATGGTGTTCGCCGAGGAGCTGGGGCGGTCCAGCTTCGGCGGCTTCACCTCGTCGATCCTCGTGCATACCGACATGTCGGCGGTACACATCTCCTTGCGCGGCACGCCGGAACAGAAGCAGAAATATTTGCCGGCGATCATCCGCGGCGAGACAGTCTGCTCGATCGCGGTGACCGAGCCGGACGCGGGCTCCGACGTCGCAGGCCTCAAGACGCGGGCGCGGCGCGACGGCGACAGCTGGGTGATCAACGGCGCAAAGATGTTCATCACCAACGCGGTCTATGGCGACATCCTGATCGTCGCCGCGCGGACCGACCCGCATGCCAAGGGCAGCCGCGGCATCTCGCTGTTCATCGTCGAGCGCAACACGCCGGGCATCACGGCGACCAAGCTCGACAAGCATGGCTGGCTCTGCTCCGACACCGCCGAGATCGCGTTCCAGGACGTGCGCGTGCCGGCGGAAAACCTGCTCGGCGAGGAGAACAAGGGCTTCTATGGCATCATGGAGACCTTCCAGAACGAGCGCATCTGCATCGGCGGCATCTGCGCGGGCGAATCCGCCAAGGCGATCGAGCTGACGACGAATTACGTGAAGACGCGGCAGGCATTCGGCGGCCCGCTCTGGAATCAGCAGGGCGTGCGGCTGAAGCTCGCCCAGCTTGCCGCGAAGGCGGCGGCGGCGCGGGCGCTGGCCTATCAGGCCGCCGAGCTCGCGGCGGCCGGGCAGGATTGCCTGCGTGAGGTCTCGATGGTGAAGGCGCTGTCGCCCGAGGTGCTGCACGAGGTCGTGCATGGCTGCCTGCAACTGCACGGCGGCTCAGGCTTCATGCGCGGCACCCCGATCGAGCGCATGGTGCGCGACGCGCGGGTGCTGACGATCGGCGGCGGCGCCACCGAGGTGATGCTGGAGGAAGTGGCGAAAAGGATGTGACGCCGGCGCTCTTTCTTACCTCGCCCCGCTTGCGGGGAGAGGTCGGATCGCATCGTGAGATGGGATCCGGGTGAGGGGGAGTCTCCACGAGCGTTTCTGGCAGCGCGTCTGCGGATGCGGCCCCTCACCCCAACCCTCTCCCCGTAAGAACGGGGCGAGGGAGCAGACCTACGTCCGGGTCATGTCATTTCTGGGCATGAGCGCCCTGGCCGACCGTCTGCGCCGCAATGCCCGGCTTCAGCCGCCAGTCCTCGCCAAAATCCGCGAGCGGGTGGAAGAACAGCGGCTCGGTGGTCTCGAGCTGCCGCAGCCGTTCGGCATAGTCGTTGAGATAGCGGCGCCGCGTGGCCTCGTCGACGAAGTTCACTGAATACGACACGAACGGCGGCAGCACCTTGCAGCCGGCATAGGCCAGCATGCCGTTCTGGATCGGCCACAGCACCACATCGAGCGCGCCGACCAGCCCGTCGGGCGCGCACATGCCGGGATAGGCGGCGGTCGAGGTCACGACCATGGCGCGGCGGCCGGCAAGGCCGCCGGTGTCGTAGCGGCGGCCGCTGCCGTAAATTGCGCCATTGACGAACACGCGGTCGATCCAGCCTTTCATGATGGCGGGGACGGAGAACCACCACAGCGGAAACTGCAGGATCAAGAGGTCGCACCACAGCAGCTTCTCGATCTCGGCGGCGATATCGCCGCTGAGCGCCCCGTGCTGCAGGTTGTATTTCTGCTCGCGGTCATATTGCAGCCGGTCGGGAAACCGCCGCGCGCCAAAGTCTTCGGCGGTCGCCACCGGGTTGAACCGCATGGCGTAGAGATCGGAGATTCTGACCGTGTGCCCGAGCGCGGTCAGTTCCGCCACCGACCGCGCCAGCAGTGCAGCGTTGAACGACTGCGCCTCCTGATGGGCAAAGACGATCAGGACCTTCATCTCTCTAGTTCACCGGCTTGAAGCTGAGCGTCGCGGCATCGGCCTGCATGATCTGCAGCTTCTGGTTCGAGAAGCGGACGCCGGGACCGAAGCTGATCGGCGCCATCACGCCGGTCTCGACATTCTTGGTCTTCTCCAGTTCCGAGATGGTGCAGGCCCAGGTCGGCTGCTTGCCACAGCGCTCGATTGCCGCGATCAAGACCTTCGCGGCGGCATAGCCGGTCATGGTGTAGCGGTTGATGCCCTTGAACTCGGCCTCCGACACCAGCGGCTTGGCCTTCTCGAGGAACGCCTTGCCCGCCGCGCCGGCGAACGGCTCGACATAGTCGACCGCGTAGATGCCGTCGCCGGCCGGGCCCATCAGCTTCAGCACCGGCTCGATGCGGCCGGGCCAGAAGATGCCGGTCACCGGCTTGATGTTCAATTTCTCGAGCTCTTTTGTCATCGCGATGTTCTCGGCGATGATGCCGCCGGCCAAAAATACCTCGGCGCCGGCATCCTTCAGCTGAAGCATGTCGGACGAGAAGTCCTGCTGGCCCTTCTTGTAGTTGCCGCTGTAGACGACGTTCAGATTCTTGCCCTTGACCACGGAATCGAAGCCGTCGCGCACGGTGATGCCGTAATCGTCGTCCTGGGTGATCAGGCCCCATTTCTTGCCGGGGTTCCTGTCGGCGAGGAAGTTGACGAGATGGATGATTCCCTCCTCGTAGGATTGGCCGACCACGAACACGTTCTTGCGCGCCGGCTCCCACAGGAATTTGACCGGCGCGACGTCGATCACGGTCGGGATACCGGACTTCTCCAGCACCGGCATCACAGCGATCGACTGGCCCGAGCCGGAGATGCCGAGCATCGCGAAGACCTTGTCGACGTCGATCACCTTCTTGACGCCCTGGATGGTTCGCGCTGTGACGTAGCCGTCGTCCTCCAGCACATATTTGATCTTGCGGCCGTTGATGCCGCCGGCGGCGTTGGCTTCGGCGATCGCGATCTTGTGGCCGATCGAGGCGGCGACGCCCAGCAGCGCCGGCGGGCCGGTCAGCGGCTCGACGTCGCCGATGAGGATCTCGCTGTCGGTGATCCCGGGATCGGCGGCAGCGGCGGGGCCGATTGCAAGACAGGCCGTGGAAAGCAGCAGCGCGGCCGCCGCCAGGTGTTTGATCATTGTCTCCTCCTCATGGTGTGGCGTCTTTTTTTGATTAGTAGCGCAGCGGCCAGTGCACCCAGGCCCGCCTGATGTCGTGCCAGGCGCCGACCAGCCCCCGCGGCTGGAAGCGCAGGAACAAGATGATGACGAGGCCGTAGAGCATGCTCTTCAGCTCCTGCGCGCCGGTCGTGAAGGTCGCATCCATCTGCGCGCTGAACAGGCTGAAGACGAGTCGCGTCGCCTCCGGCAGCAGCACGATCAGGATGGTACCGAGCACCGCCCCGAGCGCGGAGCCGAGCCCGCCGACGATCAGGATCGCCAACGCCTCGATCGAGAGCAGGAACGGAAAGCCCTCGACGCTGACGAAGGAGAGATAGATGCCGTACAGCGCGCCGGCGATGCCGGTGATGAATGCCGAGGTGACGAAGGCGAACAGCTTGTAGGCATGCAGGTTGATGCCCATGACGCGCGCCGCCGTGTCGTTGTCCCTGATCGCGACGAAGGCGCGGCCGACCCGGCTGCGGCGGATGTTGAGGGTGGCGAACAGCGTCAGCCCCGCGATGCCGAGGCAGAGATAGGTGAAGGCCGCATCGCCGTCGAAGCTGATGCCGAGGATCTCGGGCCGCTGCACCTGAATGCCGCGTGCGCCGTTGGTGAGCCAGCGCATCTCCAGGATCACGGTGTTGATGATGAAGGAGAAGGCGAGCGTGGTGATGGCGAGGTAAAGTCCCTTGAGCCGAAGCGACGGCGCGCCGACGATCAGGCTCGCCAGTGCCGGCACCGCGCCGGCGCCGAGGAAACCGACCAGCGGCGGCATATGGTACTTCGAGACCAGTACCGCATAGGCATAGGCGCCGGTGACGAGGAAGCCGACATGGCCGAGCGAGATCAGACCGGTGTAGCCGGTTAGAATATTGAGGCCAAGCGCGCCGGTGACCGTGATCAGGATGATCATCAGGAACGACAGCGCGTAGGAATTCAGAACGTAAGGCGCTGCGATCAGCGCCAGCAGCAACACGGCCGACCATAGCCAGACCGGCGGGGAATCGATCAGCGCAACCAGCTCGCCATAGCTCTGCTTGTAATCGCCGGTGCGCATCACACCCTCTCGATGTCACGTTCGCCGAAGATGCCGAACGGCCGGATCATCAGCACGATGATGATCATGGCAAAGCCCGCGACCTCCTTCATGCCGGAGCCGATATAGCCGCCGGCAAGGTTCTCGGTGATGCCGATCAGGAGGCCGCCGAGGCCGGAGCCGAGCACGGCGTCGAGGCCGCCCAGGATGGTGGCCGGAAACGCCTTCAGCCCGAGCTGGAACATCGCCGGCGACAGGTCGTAGGACAGCGCGAAGAACACGCCGCCGATGCCGGCGATCACCGAAGACGCGGCCCAGGCCAGCGCATGAACTCTTGTTGCGCTGATGCCCATCAACAGCGCCGTGCGATCGTCGGCTGCGACCGCGCGCATCGCAACCCCGACCTTGCTGTAACGGAAGAACGCCCAGATCGCGGCGATCAGCAGAAGCAGCGTCGCGATGACCGCAATCTGCCCGGTACGCACGCCGATGCCGCCGAGATGCACGATGCCGCGGCCCATGCCGATGTCGAGGCCGTGCGGGTAGGCGTCCCAGATGAAGTTGATGGCGGAGCGCAGGATCACGGCGAGCCCGATCGTGACCATCACGGTCGCGAATACCGGCTCGCCCAGCATCGGCCGCATCACGAGGCGCTCGATGATCAGGCCGAGCAGGACAGCGGCGAGAATCGCGCCCACCGCGACGACCAATACATTACCGCTGACCGTGGTCGAGATCGTCCAGGCGATATAGGCGGTGATCATGGTCATCTCGCCCTGTGCGAAATTGACCAGTCCGGTGGATTTGTAGATCACCGCAAAGCCCATCGCGATCACCCCGTAGATCGCGCCGATCGCGAGTCCCGAGATCAGCAGCTGGACGAGATACTGCATTCAGCCCTCCGCCCGGTAGATGATGGCGAGCTCGCGGGCGAACTTCTTCTCGATCATGGCGCGGCGTACCTTCTGGGTGGCGGTCAGCTCGCCGTCGTCATGGTCGAGCTCCTTTTCCAGGACGGCGAACCGCCTGATGTTCTCGACCCGGGCGAACCGCTTGTTGGTCTCGTTGACGACGCGCTCGACCAGCTCATTCACTTCGGGAAGCTGCGACAGCGATTTGTAGTTGGTGTAGGCGAGCGCCCGGTCGCGCGCCCAGCGGCCGACATTGTCGTAGTCGACCTGGATGATGGCGCCGAGATACTTCTTGGCCTCGCCGACCACGATCGCTTCCTTGATGAATTCGGAATCCTTCAGCGCGTTCTCGATCTCGGACGGCGCGATGTTCTTGCCGCCAGCGGTGATGATGATCGCCTTCTTGCGGTCGACCACGGCGATCTCGCCATTGTCGAGGACATCGATGATGTCGCCGGTGCGCAGCCAGCCGCCGGGCTCCAGCGAGGCGGTCGAGGCCTTCTCGTCGAGGAAGTAGCCCTTGAAGACGCCGGGGTTGCGCAGCAGGATCTCGCCGTCGGTGTCGCACTTCCATTCGGTCTGCGGCAGCGGCACGCCGCAGCCGCCGATCCGGTGATGGCTTGCGGTCTGGATGAAGGCGACGCCGCCACTTTCGGTGAGGCCATAGCCCTGCGACACCGGACGGCCGATGATGTCGAAGAAGCGCAGCGTCTCCGGCGAGATCGAGGCGCCGGCGCAGAGCCGGTGCCGGCTGTAAGCAAAGCCGAGATGGCGCTGCAAATTGCGGAACATCAGGACATAGAGCAGCCCATAGGCGGCGCGGTCGAGCACATTGGCCTTGCCGGCCTGTCGACGGTCGGACAGCGTGCGGCCCCCGGCGAGGCAGGCCCTGGTGAAACTCTGGCGCAGGCGGCCACTCTCGCCGAGGCGGAACAGAAAGCCCTGCTGCAGCTTCTCATAGATGCGCGGCACGCCGACGAAGAAGGTCGGTGCGATCTCGCGGATGTTGATCGCGACGGTGTCGATCGATTCGGCAAAGGAGACGGTGCCGCCGAGCACCAGATGGGTCACGGTGCCGTAGCAGCGCTCGGCGACGTGGCACAGCGGCAGGTAGCTCACCGCCTCGAACGGCTTGTCGGCAATGCCCACGGTCCTGGCGTAGGCATAGGCGGCGTAGACGAGATTGCGATGGGTCAGCATCGCGCCCTTGGGCGGACCTGTCGTGCCCGAGGTGTAGACGAGGATGCAGACGTCGTCGGGTGCACCTTGATTCATCAGGCGTTCGAGCGTCGCGTCGGCCTCCGGATTCTGCTGGGCGTAGGCCTTGCCGCGCTCGCACAATGCGGCGAACGACATCAGCTCCGATTGCTGGTAATGCCGCAGGCCCTTCATGTCGACGCAGACGATAGCCTCGAGGTCCGGCAGGCCGCCATTATTGGCCATCGCGTCGAGCACCTTGTCGGTCTGCTCCTGGTCGCCGGTGACGACGATGCGGGCGCCCGAATGCTTGACGATATATTGCAGCTCGACCCAGGGATTGGTCGGATAGATGCCGACCGCGACCGCGCCGATCATCTGCGCGCCGAGATCGGCATAGAACCATTCAGGCGTGTTCTCGCCGGCGATGGCGATGCGGTCGCCCGGCTTGATGCCGAGCGAGAGCAGGCCGAGCGCCACCGCGCGCGCGGTGTCGTAATAGTGCCGCCAGGAATAGGGATTCCAGATGCCGTAGTCCTTCTCGCGCAGCGCCAGCGCCTCGCCGTGCATCGCTGCGCGCTGCCGTAGCAATTGCGGGATAGTGATGGCGGCATCCGCAAGCGTAGCCTGCAACGCGTCGGCGCCGGCTGCCGGTGGGTTGCGCGGCGTGCTCGCTTGCAGCGGCGGATGAGCGGTGCGCAGGCTGTCCAGCGTCGACATCACGCGCCCACCTTTGCCATCGCTCCAGTGCGCTGGCCGCCGAGATAGGCCTCCGCGACCGCCGGATCGCGCTTGATTTCGCCAGGAGCGCCTTCGGCGATCTTGCGGCCGAAATTCAGCACATGGACGCGGTCGGAGATGTCCATCACGATGCGCATCTCGTGCTCGATCATCACGACGGTGATGCCGAGCTCGTCGCGGATGTCGAGCACGAAGCGCGCAATGTCCTCGGTCTCCTCCTGGTTCATGCCGGAGACCATCTCGTCCAGCAGCAACAGCTTCGGCTCGCAGGCGAGCGCGCGGGCGAGCTCGACGCGCTTTTGCTGGCCGTAGGACAGCGTGCCGACCACGGCGTCCCTGATATGCTCGATCTCGAGAAATACGATGATGTGCTCGACGCGCTGCCGTGCCGCAATCTCTTCGTTGCGGGTACGCCCGTAAAACCACACCGCATCGAGCACGGTCGAGCGCAGATGGGTGTGGCGGCCGGTCAGGATGTTCTCGACCACGGTGCCGTGCTTGAACAGCGCGAGATTCTGGAAGGTGCGGCCGATACCGACGGCGGCGAATTTCCACGGCGAGATCGTCGAGAGGTCGATGCCGTCGAAGCTGATCCGGCCGCCGCTCGGCCGCAGCACGCCCGAGATCATGTTGAACAGCGTGGTCTTGCCGGCGCCGTTCGGACCGATCACGCTGCAGATCTCGCCGGGCGCGACGCGCAGGCTGACATCGGCGACCGCCTGCAGGCCGCCGAAGCGCTTTGACAGGTTCTCGACCGTGAGCAGCGCCGTCACGACAGCCACCGCTTGCGACGCTTGTAATGCTTGACGTCGCGCAGGCTCTTGCGGCCGGCGGAAGAGACGCCGAGATAGAATTCCTGGACGTCCTCGTTGGCGGTGAGCCTCGCTGCCGTGCCGTCGAGCACGACGCGGCCGGTCTCCAGGATGTAGCCGTAGTCGGCGATGTCGAGTGCGCGCTGCGCGTTCTGTTCGACCAGCAACACCGTCATCTTCAGTTCGTCGCGCAGCCGGACGATCACCTCATAGATGCGGTCGATGATCAGCGGCGCGAGGCCGAGCGACGGCTCGTCGAGCGCCAGCAGCACGGGATCGGTCATCAACGCGCGGCCGATCGCGAGCATCTGTTGCTCGCCACCGGACATGTAGCCGGCGATCTGGTCGCGCCGCTCATATAGCCGCGGAAACAGCGCAAACACCTTGTCGCGGCGCTCGCGCGCCTCGGCGCTGGTCCTGGTGTAGCCGCCCATTTGCAGGTTCTCGTCGATGGTCAGTGCCGCGAACACACGGCGGCCCTCCGGCACCTGCACGATGCCGCGGCGGACCAGTGCGTCCGGCGCAAGGCGATGCACCTCGTCATTGCGGAAGCGGATGCTGCCGTTCTCGATCACGCCTTCCTCGGTATAGAGGATGCCGGACATCGCCTTCAGCAGCGTCGATTTGCCGGCGCCGTTGGAGCCGAGCAGGGCGACGATGTTGCCCTCGGGCACCGCGATCGAGACGTCGCGGATCGCCTCGATCGCATTGTCGTAGACGATCCGGATGTTGCGGAATTCGAGCAGGCACTGCTCTGGCACGGCGACTGGCGCTGCTTGCGGCATCGGATGCGGGATGGTCGTCGGCATCGTGCTCAGACCCGGCCTGCCGATAAGCGCGGGCGCGCGGCAAGGATCGCATCGGTGACGAGCTTGGCGGTCTCGGCGCAGGCCTGCGTGCCGCCATTGCCATATTGCTTCACCGCATCGCCGACGCACCACAGGCCACCGATACCGGTCTCGCGCGGCAGATCGTAGCCGGCGCAACTCCGTTGTGCCGGCCAGTCGTCGCGCATCACCCGGATCGACAGGATTTTTGCCTGGTCGAAATTCGCGAACTGCTCGCGCAGATCCTCGAGCGCGAGCCGGACTTCTGCATCGGAGTCAAAGTCACCGAGCGCCGGCACCGGCACGGCATAGGCGACATAGAGGTGCCAGCCGGGCGGCGCCAATTCCGGACAGGTGGCAGAGAGGTTGGCCATGTTGCAGAGCCGGCGCGTCTTGCCGAAGGTGACGATGCCGGGATGATTGATCAGCGGCTCGCGGCTCGCGACATTGATGACGATGTTGGCGGCCGGGCGGAGGTCGTTCTTCACCCTGGCGATATAATCCGCCGGGAACGCCTCGCTGCCGGCAAGCGCGACGGTGGCCTTCGGCCCGGCATTGCTGATCACGAGATCGGTGTCGATCCGCACCCGCTCGCCATTCCTGAGCACGGTGACACCTTCGACCTTGCCGTTTGCGGTGTGGATCGTCGTCGCCGGCGTTTCGAGCCAGATGTCGCCGTTGCGCCTGATCGCGCTGCCCAGGCTGTTCCAGACGCCGATCGTGCCCTGCGGGCAGAAGCCGAATTTCTTGAAGGCGCCCTTGCTGGTGAAATAGGTGAGGAAGGCGCGGGCCGGCAGCTCGGCGGCGTTGCAGGCGAAGATTGCCGCGCAGAGATTGCGGAACAGCGCGTGCACGGTGGCGTTGCTGGTGTAGCCCTTCAGCCAGTCCTCGGTCGATTGCCGCCCGTCGGGCAGATTGCCGGAGCGGGCGTCGGCGAATTTCTCCAGGATGCGTGAGGCCTGTTTTGTGAGCTGCCCGAGCAGCAGCGACCAGCCGCCGCGGCCGACATCGATCACCTTGCCGTCGATGAAGAACGAACTCGCCGGCTCCGGCGCGCGGATGTCGAGCGGGGCGCCGATGGTGTTGAAGGTTTCCTCGAACACGCCACCGAACTCGATCGCGATCGCGCCGATATTGACCTTGAAGCCATCGATCTCCTCGGTCGAGGCGCGCCCGCCGAGCCGGTCCTTGTCGTCGACGACGAGCGTATGCAGCCCGCCATGGGCGAGACGCGCCGCGGCACACAGCCCGCCGGCGCCGGCTCCGATCACGACAGCATCGATCCTCTGAGAATCCACGCGCAACCTCCCGCGATGCCGCCGGGTTGGTCCCGGCATGCGCAATCCGCTTGCTTGATGGAAGGCAGCCTAATATAATCCGACCGGTCGTTCAAATTATTTTTTGACGCAGGTCGCTCGTCGCACGGGCGATGGAAGAGTCTGGTGGATGGTGCCCGCAAAGGGGAGGAGAGCGTGGGGCGGCGGTAGTATAGAGAGAGGCAGTCGCCCGATTCCGGCGGCGCCGATGGTGCACGAGAGAGACGGCAATGGCGCGGACGCGCTCAGAGAATTACGACGAGATTCAGCGGAACATTCTCACCACTGCCTGCGGCCTGTTCGCGCGGCAGGGCTACATGCGTGCCTCGATCGCCGACCTTGCGGATGCCTGCAAGCTGTCGCGCGGCGCGCTGTACCATTATTTCGATTCCAAGGAAGCGATCCTGTTCGCGATCCTCGACGCCCACATCCGCGAGATGATCACCGACGTCGAGGCCGCGATGGCCGCAAAGGCGACGACGCTGGAGCAGTTCCGCGCCGCGATCCAGGCCATCGTCGCGCTGAATGCGCGTTCGAGCGATGAGCAGCGCGTGATCCTCAACGACCTCTCGTTCCTCGGCGAGACCGAGCAGGATGCGATCAAGGCGCTGGAGCGCCAGCTGGTCGACACGGTCTCGGATCTGCTGGTCAAGCTCGACAAGGAAGGCAAGATCGTCAAGCGGACCAAGAAGATCTACAGCATGATGCTGTTCGGCATCCTGAACTTCAGCCACACATGGTACGATCCGAAGGGCGGGATCGATCCAGGGGAGTTCGCCGACATGGTGGTGGACCTGTTCCTGTACGGCTTCACCATGCCGGTGCCGGCAAAGGACGCCGCGCGTGCGCTGCGCCAGCGCGCGTGAGGCCATCGCGGCGCGCTTCGCGACCTCGCGCCGAAGACATCTCTCGCAGCGATTATTCCTCATCTCATCTGCACATCATCGTGAAGGCCGAGACGCTGTCCCGCGTAACGAACGCGCGGCGCGCTGCGTAGTTCTGCCACGAACGCCGCATCAGCGGCTGATGATGACATCGCAGCGAGGGAAGAAACAACCGCATGAATCTGTCGTTCAACATCGCCGAACAGGGCGAGGGGTCTTATCGAGCGCTCGCGATCCTGCGCTGGGTCATGGTCGTGATCTTCGTGTCGTTCGGCATGCAGAAATTCACGCTGCAGTCGGCGCAAGGCATCGCGCAGTTCATCAGCAACAGCCCGTTCATCTCGTGGCTGTCGGTGTTCGGTCTCCGGGGCGAGGCCTATGTGCTCGGGGTGGCCGAGTTCGGCATTGCGGCGCTGCTCGTCGCCGGCGCGTTCAGCCCGCTTCTCTCGGCGATCGGCGCGCTGATGGGCGTCATCACCTTCGCGGTGACGTGGTCGTTCTTTTTCACGACGCCGGGGGTGGTCAAATGGAGCCTGTCGACCGATCCGATGGCCTGGAACCTGGCCGGCGAGTTCCTGTTCAAGGACATCGTGCTTCTGTGCGTCTGCCTCGTGCTGCTGTTGGCGTCGTTGCCGCGGTCGATCGTCCGCTCGCGCGCCAAATAGGTGTCGCGCCGCGCATCGATGGTTAACCAATGGTTAAACAGTCATCGCGCGCATCCGGCATCTGGAACAGGACAAAACGTCGCGGACGACCGTGTCTTGAAAATCGAATCCGATCGGCTTATGCAACCTTCGATTGACGAATTGTTGCTAGGAAGAAACGTCCCCGGTTGGGAGCGGAATGTGACGAAGTCAGAAATATCCTTGGCCCGATCGGCAAGCGCCGATCTTGCCTTTTCGTCGAAGCCCACTCCCGTCATTTTCAAACGTCCCGCATTTTTTAGTTCGATTGCAGTTCCCGCACCGTGGCTGGAGTGGGAGGGCGGTCGCGATCGCGGCATCCGGAAGTGACCACCGGAACAGCGATCGGGCCGCCCCGTCCCCAGCCGGGCGGGTAACGGCGCAAGACGCGCAATCGTGAATTCGGACGCTTGGGTTCCACCGCTAGGATCGTGATGTCGCCATCTCTCGATGGTGAACAGACTAGTCTGCAGGTCGCATCGCAACATCGTCCCGATTTCGTTCATCATGAGACAATGGCTCACCGTTCGGATCGCGGCCGTCCTGTTCGTGGTCGCTGGTAGCGTGCTTGGGGTGGCGCGCGCGGATTCCGACATGGATGCGCAGATCAGGGACATCGTCACGACGGAACTCGCGCCGACCGCGACTGCGGCCGACCCGGGCGGCCTCGCCGCGGCGGTCTATGCCGGCGGGCGGGTCGCGTTCTTCAACTACGGTTTCGCTGATGACTCAGCGAAGCGACCGGTCACCCCGGACACGCTGTTCAACCTCGCCTCGTTGCGCAAGCTGTTCGAGGCGACGCTGGTCGCGCTCGGCACGGAGCGTGGCGAATTGCGGCTGGACGATCCGGTCAGCAAGTATCTGCCCGAGCTCAACGGCAACTACGTCAGCCGCGTCACCATCGGCGAACTCGTCAATCATACGTCGGGGCTGCTGCTGCCGACCGATCATCCGCCATGGCCGGTCGGGACCTTCAGCCGTGATCAGTTCATCGCGATGCTCAATGCATGGACGCCGCCGGCAGGAGAGCAGCCGGGCAAGCAGCGCATCTACAGCCATGCCGGCTATGTCCTGCTGCAGCTGGTGCTGGAGCGGCGCTATGAGATGCCGATCGCGACGTTGATCGGGAGCCGCATCCTCAAGCCGCTCGGAATGACGTCGACCTTCGTTCCGGACCGCAGCGAGGACAACCGCGCGAGGATGGCGCCCGAGATGATGCAGCGTGTGGTTCAGGGCTACTCCCACGACGGCACGGCGATCGGTCCGCCGGGCAATCAGCAGCGCTATTACGATTTTCCAGGCACCGGCCAGATATTCTCATCGGCGCGCGATCTCGGCATATTGCTGGGCGCCTGCCTCGACGGCGCGGTGATCGATCCGGAATTGCGCGCGGCGTTGCAGATGACCGAGCGGGAGAGTTTTCGCGTCGACGAAAAGTTCGGCCAGGCGATGGCATGGGAGCATGTGCGGCTGGACGGCGTCACCGTGATCGACAAGCCGGGCGGTCTCAATAACGCCTCAGCCTATGTCGGCCTGGTGCCGGCGCGCAGACTCGGCATCGTGCTGCTCGCCAATCGCGGCGACTATCCGCACGAGATCGCGCGCTACAGGATTTTGCCGGCCCTCGCGCGGCTCTAGTCGCAGGACGTGCCGGTCCAATGACACGGCCTGCGCGGCAGGGCAGGGGATGCATGCAAAAATCGCGATGGCGCGGAACCATGATCGGCTGTATAAGCCGGTAGCTTCTTCTCCATTTTGAAGAGGCTGATATGACCGATCTGTATCCTGATTTGCACAATTGGCTTTCGCAACAGCCCCATGGGTTGCGAACCTTCAGGACCTTCCAGCAAAAGCTCGAGAGTCTGAGCAAGGACGACCCGGAGCAACGCGGCGTTTGCCGGCTGCTGAGCGGGCTCGTAGGCAATTACGTCGAGACCTTCGACGAGGAGCCGCTGCCCGTTGCGGTCGCCGACCGCGCCTATGGCCGGTTGCTCGATCTCGTCGCAAGTCTTGATCTCAAGGGAAATCCCGACCGGCGCCTCGCCGACATCAACCGCGTCGCGTCCTGCGATCTGCTGAACTGATCGCGGCGCAAAACGCTTCGCGTTCTGTCGCGGGAAAACCGCTTGGCACTTGCCGGGATCGTGCTCTAGCGCCGCGTCGTCGCGAGCTCGCGATAGAGCGCGGCGTAGCGGCCGGCGCGATTGTGCCAGGAGACATCGGTGGCCATGCCGGCCTGCTGGAGCCGGCGCCACGTCACCTTGTCGTTGAACAGCAGGTTTGCCTTGCGCAAGCCATGGGCAAGCGCATCCGAGGTTGCGGGTGCGAACTTGACGCCGGTCGGCGCATCGCCGGTGATCGCGACTTCGTCGAAGTCGAGCACAGTGTCGGCAAGGCCACCGACATTGGCGACAACAGGGACCGCACCGTAGCGCAGCGCGCACAGCTGGGTGAGGCCGCACGGCTCGAAGCGCGACGGCACCGCGAGCGCGTCCGCGCCGGCCTGGATCAGATGCGCCAGCGCCTCGTCGTAGCCGATCACGACCGCGATCCGTCCGGGATTGTCGCGCGCCAGCGCGGTGTAGCGGTCCTGCAGGTCGCGATCGCCGCTGCCGAGCAGCGCAAGCTGAATGCCTTCGCCGAGCAGCGTCGGAATGTTCTCGAGCAGCAGGTCGAGGCCCTTCTGCCATGACAGCCGGCTGATGACGCCGAGCAGCATCGCATCCGGCGCCGGATCGAGCCCGAAGCGCCGCTGCAGCGCTGCCTTGTTCACCGCGCGCTCCGCCGGCTGCTCTGCGCTGAAGCGCGCCGCGATGTCGGGATCGGTGGCCGGATTCCACACCGATATGTCGATGCCGTTGAGGATGCCGCTCAGCACGTCGGCGCGTTCGCGCAAGAGGCCGCCGAGCCCCATGCCGCCCTCGTCGCTTTGAATCTCCCGCGCATAGGTCGGCGACACCGTGGTGATGCGGTCGGCGAATTGCAAGCCGGCCTTCAACAGGCTGATGGTGCCGTAATATTCGACGCCATGGAGCGCGTAGGATTCGCCCGGCAGGCCGAACGCGGCAAGCATGTCCGGCGAGAACTGGCCCTGATAGGCGAGGTTGTGCACGGTCATCACCGTGCCGGGCCGCGGTTGCCCGGCATAATGCAGGAGGGCGGGTGCGAGGCCCGCCTGCCAGTCATGCGCATGCACGATGTCGGGGACGAAGGAGGTGATCGCGCCCTGGCCGATCTCCGCCGCCATCCGCGACAGCGCGGCAAAGCGGATGCCGTTGTCCGGCCAGTCGCGTCCGTCCGGGCCGACATAGGGATTGCCGGGCCGCGCATAGAGATGCGGCGCGTCGAGCGCGAACAGATCGAGGCCATCATGCGTGCCGCCCAGCACGCGGATCGGCCCGCCGTAGAATTCCGGCCAGTGTAGCAGCGTCTCCGCCGAAGCCAGCGCCTTGAGCACGTCGGGATAGCCGGGCACCAGCGTCCGCGTCGTGACGCCGTGCTGCTTCAGCGCCGCCGGCAGCGCGCCGACCACGTCGGCGAGGCCGCCGGTCTTGACGATCGGGTAGACTTCAGAGGCGACTGCGAGGACGCGGATGGGCGTCATGTCCCCAGCCTGTCGATCATCGACTGCGTGATCAGCGTGATGCCGTTCTCGGTGGTGCGGAAGCGCTTGCCGTCGAATTCGGGATCCTCGCCGACCACGAGCCCTTCCGGAATCCTCACCCCGCGATCGATCACGACGTTTCGGAGCCGTGCTCCGCGGCCGACATTGACATAGGGCATGATCACCGCATTCTCGATATTGGCGTAGGAATTGACGTGCACGCCGGTGAACAGCAGGGAGCGGCGCAGCGACGCGCCCGAGATGATGCAGGCACCCGAGACCAGTGAGGTCACCGCCTGGCCGCGTCGTCCGTCCTCGTCATGCACGAACTTGGCGGGCGGGGTGATCTCGGCATAGGTCCAGATCGGCCATGATCGATCGTAGAGGTCGAGCTCGGGCACCACGTCGGTGAGATCGATATTGGCGCCCCAATAGGCATCGACGGTGCCGGCATCGCGCCAGTAGGAGCGGGGATCGTCGCCGGAGCGGACGCAGGAATCGTTGAACTGATGCGCGATCGCCCGGCCGTGCTTCACGATATAGGGGATGATGTCCTTGCCGAAATCGTGGGCCGAGTTCGGGTCAACGGCATCGCGGCGCAACTCGTCGAACAGGAATTCCGAATTGAAGACATAGATGCCCATGCTGGCCAGCGACTTGTCGGGCTTGCCGGGCATCGGCGGCGGATCGGCGGGTTTCTCGAGGAAGGATTGGATCAGGCCGGTCTCGTCGATATGCATGATGCCGAAGGCGCTGGATTCAGCCCGCGGCATTTCAAGGCAGCCGACCGTGACATCGGCGCCGCTTTCGACATGCTGCTTCAGCATGATCTCATAATCCATCTTGTAGACGTGGTCGCCGGCGAGCACCAGGATGTACTTGGTGCCGTGCGCTTCGAGGATGTCGATGTTCTGGTAGACCGCGTCGGCCGTGCCGACATACCACATCGTTTCGGAGACGCGCTGGCTTGCGGGCAGGATGTCGAAACTCTCGTTTCGCTCCGGCCGGAAGAAGTTCCAGCCGCCTTGCAGATGCCGGATCAGGCTGTGCGCCTTGTACTGGGTCGCCACCGCGATGCGGCGGATGCCTGAATTCACCGCATTGGATAGCGCGAAATCGATGATGCGCGACTTGCCGCCGAAATAGACCGCGGGCTTGGCGCGTTTGTCGGTGAGCTCCTGAAGTCTGCTGCCGCGTCCGCCGGCCAGCACGAAGGCGAGGGCGTGACGCGACAAGGGTTCATTTCCGACGGATCTCATGGTCATCCTCCCAGAACTTCAGGCTGGCCCCGCTACCTTCTCTTGTCCGGAAGGCCTGATCGGGCGCCAACGGGGCCGATTGGGAACGTAGCAAGCGCATCCCGGTTGAGCAAAGCGGGATGGCGGGCTTTCGTTCCCCGGACCCCCGCTCGTGAAGATCGGGGTTGCGGGCCGGTTAAAGCTATTGACGAGACGTGATTTCCGCCTAGAGCAAGCCTGCCGTTTTCTTCTGTCAGGCCAGCATTCCATGACACTTGCTTCCGTCACGCCCCAGGACATCCGCGCAACGCTGCTGCTGCGCCGGGAGATCGCGCTGCTCGACGTCAGGCATGAGGCGGAATTCGTCACCGGCCATCCGCTGTTTGCCGCCAACATGGCGGCCGGCCGGATCGCGCTGGAAGCCGAGCTGCGATTGCCGCGCAAGGACGTGCCGATCGTCCTTTATGACAATGGCGAGGGGCTGGTCGCTGCCGCCGCGGAGCAGTTGACGGCGCTGGGCTATGGCAATGTCGCCGCGCTCGCCGGCGGCTTGGGGGGCTGGAAGGCGGCCGGTTACGAGGTGTTCGAGGACGTCAACTCCTACGCCAAGGCGTTCGGCGAGCTGGTCGAGTCGCGCAGGCACACGCCGTCGCTGAGCGCCGACGAGGTCGCCGCGCTGATTTCGGACAAGGCCAACATCGCGATCCTCGATGTCCGCCGCTTCGACGAATATGCCACCATGAACATCCCGGGCTCGGTCAGCGTGCCCGGCGCCGAGCTGGTGCTGCGCGCCGGCGGCGCGGCGCCGGATCCCGACACCACCATCATCGTCAA
The DNA here is from genome assembly GCF_024171045.1 of Bradyrhizobium sp. USDA 4538. NCBI lineage: Bacteria > Pseudomonadati > Pseudomonadota > Alphaproteobacteria > Hyphomicrobiales > Nitrobacteraceae > Bradyrhizobium > Bradyrhizobium sp. USDA 4538. Next base: position 1,107,142 of record NZ_JALJZE010000001.1, on the reverse strand, counting down.
CTGCGCCGGCCGCACCCGCTCGATCATCGGCACGCAGTCGCTGATCAATGCCGGACTGCCCAACAAGGTGCGGGCGTTGCGCAACGGCACGATCGGCTGGACGCTGGCGAAGCACGATCTCGAGCACGGCGCCGGCAAGCGCGGCGGCATCGGTGCGTTCGAGGGCGCAGGCGACAATGCGCGCGACGTCGCCTATCGCGCCGGCGTCCGTCACATCGGGATCGATGAACTCGCCGCGCTGGACGAGGACGCGCACCGTACGCTGTATCGCTTCGACGTGCGCGATGCCGAGGAATACGCGGCCGGTCACCTTGGCGGCTTCCGCCACTATGCCGGCGGCCAGCTGGTGCAGGAAATCGACATGGCCGCTCCCGTGCGCGGCGCGCGCATCGTGCTGAGCGACAACAAGAACATCCGCGCCGACATGACGGCGTCCTGGCTCGCGCAGATGGGCTGGGAGGTCTATGTGCTCGAGGGCGGCTATGACGGCCGGCTCGAAGTCGGCACGCCGCGCATCGTGCCGCGGCCCGATCCCGCGCACCGCTACCGGCGCCCCTATGAAGGCACCGGCGTCGCGGAGCAGGCGATGCAGGCCTATCTCGATTGGGAGTACGGCCTCGTCGAGCAGCTGCGCCGCGACGGCACGCACGGGTTCTATGTGATCTAGCAGATGACGTGGTGACGGCGGGGCGACCGCATCGGTGCCGAGACGCAGGGGCGCACTGCCAAAATATCGAAAACAACCCCATGCAAAGGAGCCGGTGGCCGCCGGCGGACACGGCAACTTGACTCGTCGGGCAAATCAGTGGTACTTTTCCATTATTCAGAAATCGTGCCGGCATGGTCGTTCCTGCGAGAGCAGGGACCCATAACCACAAATGCCAATTGCTGGGCGATGCTGGAACGACGAATTCCTTCAACAAGGTCCGCCGCGGAGTATGGGTCCCTGCTCCCGTGCGCAATTGCGCACTAGGCAGGGACGACGTGTTGGAGGAGCCGCGGGCTCTCATCTCTCCGGTGCCACGCCCCGCACAGGCATCCAGTACGGCGCGGCCTTAAGCACGAACGCCGTGAGGAGTCGGATCGCATCTATCGATGCGACCCGACCTAACAGCGAGCTTCGCTCGTCTCGACCCCGCAAGCCGGGGAGATACACCGAGTTTGCTGCGAAGCGTAACCCAGCCCGCCGCTATTTCGGCAACGCCACCGGCGTCAGCTTGAACGGGCCGGGGTCCTTGCCCTTGTTGTCGCCGATCACGTAGGACAGCTTGCCCTCGGCGACCCAGCCGACATCGCCGACCTGCGTCACCGAGACCGGCTCGGCGAGGCCATCCTTGATGGTGTCGATGGTAGCCTCGCTGCCCTTCACCGTGACCTTGTCGAGCTTGCCGTTGCCCTCGATCAGCAGGAAGCCGCCGCCATGCGCCCGCAACGCGTCGGCGTGGTCGAGCGGCCGCGACGGCTTCAGCTCGGTCACGGCGCCGGCCTTGCCGTCCTTCATCTCGATCTTGAACAGTTTTGCGGGAATGAAGGTGGTGACATAAAGATTGCCGTCGGCGCCGATCGCGATGCCGTCGAGCCCGACGCCGTCCTTGGCGGGCGCGAGCTGCGGATCGGTCGCGAACGTCGCCAGCGCGGTGCCGCCCGCCTTCAGGCTGTAGACGAACGGCGCAAAGGAATCGCTCACATAGGCGGTGCCGTCGGCACCGACCACGATGTCGTTGCAGAACGATTTCGGATCGCTCAAGGCAAAGCTGCCCTTCGGCGCGCCGCTCTTGAGATCGAAGGTTTTCAGCCAGGCGCCCTTGGTGTCGCTCGGCCCCGCCACGCCCATAGCGCTGATGTCGTTGGAGCAGACATAGAGCGTGCCGCTCTTCTCGTCGGCGAGCACGCCCAGCGTCGAGCGGCTGTCGGCGGCGCCCGGCTTGACCAGCTGCTCGGCCTTGCCGCCCGAGATCTTGGTCACGCCGCCATGGTTGAAGCTGCCGACGTAGAGCGTCCCGTCGGAAGTCGAGGTCACGCTCTCCGGAAAACTCTTGTCGGGAACGCCGACCGCAGCTGTTTCGGCGCGCACTGCGCCGGCCGCACCGAGCGCAAGGATGATGGCCGCTAGCGATGCGCGGCGGATCTTGAGCAGTTCTCCCGTTGCGCGCGGACGTCCCGCGTCGCCATTGTTCTTTATCATGATCGCGTTTCCTCAATGAACCTGGTTGGACCAGGCAGGATTTTCTTGGCGATCGTCTCCGGTCGATGGTTGTTGTCTGCAGGGTTCCCGACCGGATTGTTCACCCGCCTGCCTTGTCGTCACGATATATACGATAGTATATAGCGTGAGGGAAGCAGCGGAGAGGAAGCTGCGACGGCTGGAGAGCGCGTCATGGAACGGGAATTGGCGTTGCGCCATCAATGCGTGTGCTGCGGTGGCATTATCGATGGGATCGTCGACGACGATGCGATCGGCCTCAATGCACGGATCGGCCTGTTTACGGACGGGTGTTCGTTCGTCTGCGACGAATGCACCGCGAGCCTGATCGCGGCCGCAGCGCGGCGCAGGCAGGAACCGGTTCGGCGGAAGTCGTAAGGCGGGAAGGTTTCCGCGTCATTGCGAGGAGCGCAAGCGACGAAACAATCCATCTATCCCCATGCGGAGAGATGGATTGCTTCGCTGCGCTCGCAATGACGGTGGGAACTCAATCCGGGCTGAACGCGTCGTAGACCAGCTTGCGGAACGCGGGCGTAATGCGCTGGCGCTCGTTCTGGGTCTGCTCGAGCATGATGTAGATCATGTCGAGCTTCGGATCGACGCCGAAATAGGTGCCGCTGCCGCTGTCCCATTTCAACTCGCCGATCGAGCCGGGCGGTGGTGGCTTGGCAATGCCGGGATCGGTGCGCACGGCGATGCCGTAGCCATAGCCGAAGCCGTCGCCGGGAAAGTACCAATAGTCGCGGCCGACACCGGAGCCCGGCCCGATATGGTCCGTCGTCATGGTCTTGAAGGCTGCGGGGCTGAGATAGCGCTTGCCGTCCAGCTCGCCGCCGTTGAGCAGCATCTGCGCGAAGCGCGCATAGTCGAGGATGGTCGACACCAGACCGCCGCCGCCGGATTCCCACTCCGGATGCGCGCGCCGGTCGTTCTCGCCCTCGATCAGGATGGTGTCCGAGGGCAGCGGCTCCGCCAGCCGCGTCCCTTCGGTCTCGGCATCGAGCACGTATGAGGTGTCCTTCATCCCCAGGGGATCGAACAGGCGCTCCTTCTCGAACTGATAGAGCGTCTTGCCCGAGACTATCTCGATCACCCGGCCGAGCACGTCGGTGGAATGACCGTAGCGCCACAGCGTGCCGGGCTGTCGCGACAGCGGCAGCTTGGCCAGCCGCGCCACGAATTCCTCGTTGTCGAATTTGCCGTCGAACAGATGTCCTGCGCGGTAGATCTTCTGGATCCAGTCGGCGCCGATATATTCGTAGGTGATGCCCGAAGTGTGCCGCATGATATCTTCAATGGTCACCGGCCGGATCGGCGGCACCAGCTCAACCTTGGCCGGATCGTTTCCGCCGTCCGGTTCGATGGCGACCTTCACGTCGGCGAAAGCCGGAATGTATTTCGACAGCGGGTCCTGCGGCGACAGCTTGCCCTCGTCGACCAGCATCATCGCGGCGGTGTTGGTGATCGGCTTGGTCATCGAATGCAGCGCGAACATCGTGTCCGGCCGCATCGGCGATTTGGTCGTGACGTCGCGATAGCCGAAGGTCTTCAGGTAGACCGGCTTGCCGTGCTGCTGGATCAGGATGACCGCGCCCGGAATCTTTCCTGTCGCAACCTCGTTGTCAAAGAATGCGGTGATGCGTTCGAGTTTTTCCGGCACCGGGGCAGGGGCATCGGAGGCGCGCGCCGCGCCTGATATGACAACTGCAAGACAACCGATCGCGGTCACGGCTCCGCGAAGCGACAGCACAGCACGGTGGACTGCCTGATCATACCCGCACGACATTGAAAAGCCTGCCCCTGCCTGATGCCCTGAGCGCAGAGTTTTAGCGGCGCGCGCTCCCGCGCACCATAATCATTTTGGAGCGAGTTTATTCCCGGCGATCGCCGGAATTATACGATTTGGGTAGCGCCGACGGGCGTGCGCACCGCATTCGACAGCACCTGCAGCGCCTGGCTCAGTTCGGCGCGGTTGCGCGCCGCACCCAGCGACACGCGCAGGCCGCGCGGCGCGGCATCGCCTGCCGCAAAGGCGTCTTCGCCGACCACGGCGAGACCGTTGCGCATCAGATGCGACAGCAGGTCGGTGCCGTCGAAATGCTTCGGCAGCGGCATCCAGAGATGGTGGCTCGCCGGCCGCGCCGCATAGCTGACGCCTTTGAGGAAGCGGGCCGCGAGCTGTTGGCGCGCCGCGGCCTCGTTTCGGATGGCGCGGATGATGTCGGCGGCGACGCCGGAACGCAGCCATTGCGTGACCAGCGCGACCATCAGCGATGGCGGCATCTGCATGGTGGCCTGCATGCCGGCGCGCATGCGCTGCTCGGCGGCGGCATCGGGCGCCAGGAGATAGGCGACGCGCAGGGCCGGCGCGATGCATTTTGCGATGCTCGCGGCGTAGTAGGTGCGCTCCGGAATCAGGGTTGCGATCGGCGCCATCTGCGGTTCGAGCGGCCCGTAGACGTCGTCTTCGATCAGGACGCAGCCGCGCTTGCTGATGACATCGGCGACCGCCTTGCGTCTGATCGCGCTCATCGTCGCCGTGGTCGGGTTTTGCTGCGTCGGCACCAGGTAGACCGCCTTCGGCTTGTGCTTGCGGCAGGCCTCGTCGAGCGCGTCGGGCCGCGCGCCCTCGGCGTCCATCGCAACCCCGACCAGGCGGATATCAAGCCGCGCCGCCGCGGCCTTGATGCCGGGAAAGGTCAACGCCTCCGTCACCACGACATCGCCCGGCGATGTCAGCGCCAGCAGCGTGTTGAAGATGATCGCCTGCGAACCCGGATAGATCACGATGCGGTCGGCCGCCGCCTGCGGCACCCGCGGCGCGAGCCACGCGGCGCCGGCCTCGCGCTCCTCAGTGGTGCCGCCCGGACGCGTGTAGCCGAGATAGGCGGAGAACCCGGCCTCGGAGCGAATGGTCGCAAGTCCCTGCGCAATGCGCAGGTCGAGATTGGCCTCGACCGGCTGCGGCGGCAGGTTCATCGACAGGTCGATGTTGACGGGCGCGGGCAGGTCGGAGGTGGCGCGCGCGGTGGTCTCCGAGACGAACGTACCCTGGCCCACACGGGCGTCGAGCAGTCCGCGCCGCCGCGCCTCGCCATAGGCGCGAGTCACCGTGGTCAGATCGATATCGAGCGCTGACGCCAGCGCGCGATGGGTCGGCAGCCGCTGGCCGCGCACCAGCCGGCCGCTCGCGATGTCGGCGGCCAGCGCATCGACGATGCGCAGGAACATCGGGCCGTGCCATTCCGAAACTGTAGGGATCCAATCCATGCAATCCGACGCTTTGTCTTTGATTGTAGGTGCTCGAATGCATATTGTATGGATCATCAGATCGGGTCAAGGACAACGGCCAAAGGAAAACGACGATGACCGAGACGGTTTCCCTGCCAAAGGCGATGTGGCGCGGCTTCACCATGAAATGCCCGAACTGCGGGCGCGGCCATCTGTTCGGCCGTTTCCTCAAGGTCGCCGATCACTGTGAGGTCTGCAGCGAGGACTTCACCCCGCAGCGCGCCGACGATTTCCCGGCCTATCTCGTGATCGTCGTGGTCGGCCACGTCGTGGTGCCGGCGCTGCTGTGGCTCGAGATGAACTACGCGCCGCCGGCCTGGCTCCAACTGGCGATCTGGCTTCCATTCACGCTGTTCAGCGCGCTGGCGCTGCTGCAGCCGACCAAGGGCGCGATCGTGGGCCTGCAGTGGCAGCTGGGGATGGAGGGATTCGCGGCGACGCGGCGTGCGGTGGCGCCCGCCCGGGCGCAAAGCAGCGTCGGACGGACTCGCGAAGCCTGACGCGATCTCAGAATTGTAGCCCGGATGAGCGAAGCGATATCCGGGAACAGCAGCCCCGCATATCGCTCCGCTCATGCGGGCTACAGTGGTGTAACCAGTCAGAATTGTAGCCCGGATGAGCGAAGCGATATGCGGGAACAGTTGCCCCGCATATCGCTGCGCTCATGCGGGCTACAGCAGCGGGTCAAGTCAGGATCGTAGTCCGGATGGAGCCAACGGGTCGCGCGAACGCGCGCCCGATGACAAGCTCCGCGTAATCCGGGATCCTGTCGCCCGCACGATGAATCCCGGATTGCGCTGCGCTGCATCCGGGCTACGGATCAATCAAATCGGATGATGATGCGGCCGGAACATCCGGCCCTTCTCCGTTACCAAGACGACGGCGAGCGCGGCCAGCGTGCAGAGGAAGAAGCCGGTCGCGAACGGCGCCAGCGTGCCGTTGTAATCCTGGCCGATCGTGGTGCCGACGCCGATCCCGAGCAGCGTCGTGATCGTGCCGTACAGCGAGGAGGCGGTGCCGGCGATCTTGCCCTGCGGCTCCATCGCGAGCGCGGTGAAATTCGCCATCATCAGCCCGAACGCGAACATCATCAGGCCCGACAGCACCATGAACAGCGGCAGCGACAGCGTGTCGGTCTTCACCGCCAGCAGCAGGGCGCCTGCGACGACGGCAAAGCCGGTCAGCGCGGCGTGCGAGATCACGCGCATGCCGATGCGGCCGACGATGCGCGAATTGAGGAAGCCGGCGATCGCGACGCCGACCGCGCAGGCCGCGAAGGCGACCGGGAAGTAATGCCCGAGCTTGAAGATGTCGGTGAAGATCTGCTGCGAGGAGAACACGAAGGCAAACAGCGAGCCCTGCACGCCGCCGGCGGCGAGCGCGTAGCCGAGCGTCTGGCGATTGGTGACGGTCTGGCGAAACGCGGACAAGACCTCCGGGATCGCCAGCGACTTGCGCAATTCCAGCGGCAGCGTTTCCGGCATCCGCATCGCACTCCAGGCCAGCGCGATCACGCCGTAGATCATCAGCAGCACGAAGATGCCGCGCCAATGCGTCAGCAGCATCACCGCCTGGCCGAATGACGGCGCGATTACGGGGACTGCGATGAACACCATCATCGCCAGCGACATCACGCTCGCCATCCGGCGTCCAGCGTAGCAGTCCCGCACGATCGAGGTCGCGATCACGCGGGTCGCCGCGGTGCCGAGCCCTTGCAGCGCGCGCGCCAACAGCAGCGTCTCAAACGAGGGCGCCATGATCGCGAGCAGGCCGGCGATGGTGTAGACGGTCATGCCGCCGAGCAGCACCGGGCGGCGGCCGAAGCGGTCCGACAGCGGGCCCATCACGAACTGGCCGACGCCGAAGCCGACCAGGAAGATCGACAGCACCATCTGCGGGCGGTTGGCGTCGGCGATCTGGAACGCGGAGCGGATGTTCGGCAGCGCCGGCAGCATCATGTCCATCGCCAGCGGGTTCAGCGCCATGATCGAGGCGATGACGACGACGAATTCCGGGAAGCCCATCGGGCGGTGGCCTGAGGAAACCCAGGCATCGGCATTGATGTCAGACACTTAGCAACCTCTTGGGAATCCTCGCATCGTAGCGACCTTGTTGCGATGCACAATTGACGTTTCGGGATAGCTGCCCGCCGATCGCGGTCGAGGTAACGGGGTCGGGAACCGGGGCCAAAAGCACAATTCGCCGAATATCGTTGCGGCTGCAACTATTTTGCTCGTGTGGTGCGGAAACCTCTGCTAATCCCGGGCCCAGCATCCGTGCGGGACAGGCGCATCGCCGCCGACCACGCCCGCGCGGCCAAGAACAGGTTCAAGAACGGGTTTTGGGGAGGCGACATGTCCATCGAACTGTCCGCGCGCTCGCGCGGCGCTGAACTGTCGGATGAGGAGCGCAAGGTCCTCACCGCAACGCTCGTCGGCACCACCATCGAGTGGTACGACTTCTTCGTTTACGCCCAGGCGGCGGGCCTGGTGTTCGGCGCGCTGTTCTTCGCGCCGATGAACGCGAACAATCCGCTGCTGGCGCAGATCGTCTCGTTCGCGACGCTCGGCCTCTCATTCCTGTTCCGCCCGTTAGGGGCCATCGTCTGCGGCCATCTCGGCGACCGCTTCGGGCGCAAGAACATGCTCGTCGTCACGCTGCTGTTGATGGGGGCGGCGACCGCGCTGGTCGGCCTGCTGCCGACCTACGCACAGATCGGTGCCTGGGCGCCGGCACTCCTTATTCTCCTGCGCATCCTGCAAGGCTTCTCGGCCGGCGGCGAGTGGGGCGGCGCGGCGCTCATGGCGGTGGAATCGGCGCCCGTCGACAAGCGCAGCTTCTTCGGCTCGTTCCCGCAGATCGGCACGCCGCTCGGCATGATCCTGGCGACCGGCGTGCTGTGGGTGCTCACCGCGACGCTCGGCAAGCAGGCGATGATCGAGTGGGGTTGGCGGATTCCGTTCCTGCTGTCGATCATGCTGATCGTCGTCGGCATCGTGATCCGCCGCACCGTGGAAGAGTCTCCGGTGTTCCAGGCGATGCAGCGTCGGCACAGGGAATCCTCTGCACCGCTGCGCGACCTGATGCGCAATCACAGCAAGGAGATCCTGCGCACCGCGTTGATCTTCATGGCCAACAATGCGGCCGGCTACATCCTGATCGCGTTCATCATCAGCTACGGCGCCAATACACTGAAGATGCCGTCCGAGCAGCTGCTGCTGATCGGCACGCTCGCGGCGGTCAGCTGGTTCATCTTCACGCTACTCGGCGGTATCCTCGGCGACAAAATCGGCCGCGTGCGCTGCTTCCAGATCGGCTACACCCTGATGGTGCTGTGGGCGGTGCCGATGTGGTTCCTGATCGACAGCAAGAACCTGCTGCTGTTCTTCGTCAGCGCGGTCGGGCTCACCATCGCGCTCGGCCTGTCCTACGGCCCGCAGGCGGCGCTCTACGCCGAGCTGTTTCCGGCCAAGGTGCGCTATTCCGGCGTCTCGATCGGCTATGCGCTCGGCGCCATCTTCGGCGGCGCCTTCGCGCCGATGATCGCGCAATGGATCATCGGCACCTACGGCCAGTCCTGGCGCGTCGGCGTCTACATCGCGGTGCTGTCGCTGATCTCGCTGATCACGGTGTCGACGATTAGGGATCCGCAAGGCGTCGATCTGAACGTGCACGACGCGGGCGGGTGAGCGGCCTGACGAAGATTGGCGGCTCCGTCATTGCGAGGAGCTCGCGACAAAATTGCGAAGCAATTTTGCGCTGAAGCGACGAAGCAATCCATTATCCGCATAGCGGAGCGATGGATTGCTTCGCGGAGCCTGTCATCCGGCGGCGCTTCGCGCCGACCGGGTGGCTCGCAATGACGGAGATCAAACCCCCAGCATCGCCTTTAGCTTCAGCACCGCGCTATCAGGCGTCGTCAGCACCTCGCGGCCAGTGGCTTCGGCGACGCGCTCGGCCGCCGGCGCCATGCTGTACTGCGCGAGCGCGATCAGATCGCAGTCGCGCAGCTCCTTGGATGCCTCGACGACGATGCGGTCATGCTCGGCGCGGTCGCCGCGGTCGAGCGCCGCCAGCGCGCCCTCGGCAAGTTTCGGCACCAGCGTGACCTGTGGCGGAAATTCCGGCGGCATCGACACCAACGTCGGCGGGAAGGTCGAGAGCAGGCCGATCCGCTTGCCCTTTGCCACCGCCTGCTCGATCATCGCCTCGTTCGGCTTCAGCACCGGCATCGGCGCGTGCGCGCGCGCCACCGCCTCGATGCACGGCCCGAACGCCGAGCAGGTGAACAGGATGCCATTGGCGCCGGTGCTTGCCGCATAGCGGCCCATGGTCAGAAATCGCTCGGTCATGCGCTCGTCAAGCCTGCCGTCGCGCGCGAGGTCCGCCGACAGGCTATCGTCGAGCAGGTTCATCAGCCGCGCCTCCGGCCAATGCCGTGCGAACGATGCTTCGATCGGCACGATCGAGTGTTTCAGGGCGTGAATCAGGGTGATGCGCATCGATGTTTCTTGCTCTCCCTCTCCCCGCTCTTTCGCGGGGAGAGGGTTGGGGTGAGGGGCTCTATCGTCGTAACAGGTGAGAGGAGGGTATGCGGAGGCGCCCCCTCACCCGGATTGCTTCGCAATCCGACCTCTCCCCGCAGGCGGGGCGAGGTAACTTCGGTCACTTGAACGGAATCGCGTACATCAACCCGCCCTTGCTCCAGGTGGCGTTGAGGCCGCGCTCGAGCTTCAGCGGGCTGGCCTTGCCGACATTGCGCTCGAAGATTTCGCCGTAATTGCCGCCGGCCTTGATCGCGGCGAGCAGCCATTTGTTGTCGAGGCCGAGGCGCGAGCCGAGATCGCCCGACGCGCCGAGCAGGCGCTGGATCGCCGGGACCTGCGACTTCGCCATCTCGTCGGCATTGGCCTGGGTGACGCCGAGCTCTTCGGCCTCGATCAGGCCGTAATGCAGCCAGGTGATGATGTCGCTCCACACTTCATCGCCGTTGCGGGTGAACGGGCCGAGCGGCTCCTTGCTGATGGTCTGCGGCAGCACGACATAGTCATCGGCCTTCGGGGCTGCGGTCGCGACCGCGCCTGCGAGCGCGGAAGCATCCTGGGTCATGGCATCGCAGCGGCCGCCGAAGAAGGTCTGGTACATGGTGTCGACGCGGTCGAACACCAGCGGCTTCCAGTCGATGCCGTTGGCGCGGCCGTAGTCGCCGAGCGTCACTTCATGCGTGGTGCCCTGGGCGACGCACACGGTGGCGCCCTTGAGGTCCTTCAGCTCCTTCACGCCGAGGTCCTTCTTCACGACAAAGCCCTGGCCGTCGTAGAAATTGACCGGTCCCTGCCGCAGCCCAAGCGTGGTGCCGCGCAGAAAGGTCTGCGTCGAGTTGCGGTAGAGCACGTCGATCTCGCCTGACTGCAGCGCGGTGAAGCGGTTCTGCGCGGTCAGCGCGACGTAGCGCACCTTGGCGGGATCGCCGAGCACGCCGGCGGCAAGCGCACGGCAATAGTCGACGTCGAGGCCCTTGAAGTTGCCTTGCGAATCCGGCGCCGAGAATCCGGCAAAGCCGGTCGAGACGCCGCACACCAGCGTGCCGCGCTGCTTGACGGTGTCGAGCGTCGCGGCGCTCGCGGTTGATAGTCCTGCGACGAACAGGCTCGCCGCGATCAATACGTTCCTCATTCTGTCCTCCTCCTAATGACCAACGTCTTTCAACGCGCTGTCTACCGCAGCGCCTAGCCGCTCGACGATCATGTCGATGTCGCCGGAAGTCGCGATATAGGGCGGGGCGAGCAGCACGTGATCGCCGCGCTGGCCGTCGGCGGTGCCGCCCGACGGATAGCAGCCGAGCCCGCCGGCGAAGGCGGCGGACTTGATCCGCTGATGCAGTTTCAGCTTGGGATCGAACGGCTGCCGCGTGGCACGGTCGGCGACCAGCTCGAGCCCCCAGAACAGGCCGCGGCCCCTGATGTCGCCGACATGGCGATGATTGCCGAACCGTTCGGTGAGCCGCTGCTCGAGCTGGCGGCCGCGCTCCTTGACCTGGTCGAGCAGCTTCTCCTCAGCGATCACCTTCTGCACCTCGAGCGCGGCGGCGCAGGCGAGCGGATGCGCCAGATAGGTGTGCCCGTGCTGGAACGCGCCGGAGCCGTTGCGCACCGTGTCGACAATCGTGCCGCTGGCAAGCATCGCGCCGATCGGCTGATAGCCGCCGCCGAGCCCCTTGGCGACCGCCTGGATGTCGGGCGAGATGCCTTCCTGCTCCCATGCGTGCAGCGTGCCGGTGCGGCCCATGCCGCACATCACCTCGTCGAGGATCAACAGCGCGCCGTGGCGGTTGCAGATCTCGCGCACCGCCTTGAAGTAACCCTCCGGCGCCGGCACGCAGCCGGCGGTGGCGCCGACCACGGGCTCGGCGATGAACGCCGCGACTGTATCGGGGCCGAGCCGCTGGAATTCGGCTTCGAGCTCGGCGGCAAGGCGCGCCACGAATGCCGCCTCCGATTCATCGTCGCGCTTCTCGTGATAGGCGAAGGCCGGCGTGACATGGCTGAACGAGGGCGACAGCAGCGGCGCGTAGGGCTCGCGGCGCCAGGCATTGCCGCCGGCCGACAGCGCGCCGAGCGTATTGCCGTGATAGCTCTGGCGGCGCGCGATGAAGCGCGCACGCTTCGGCTCGCCGCGCTCGATGAAATATTGCCGCGCCAGCTTGATCGAGGCCTCGATCGCCTCCGACCCGCCGCTGACGAAATAGACATAGCCGAGGCCGCCGGGCTCGTGGCCGACCAGCCGCTCGGCGAGCTCTTCCGCGGGCTCGGAGGAGAAGAAGCCGGTATGGGCATAGGCAATCTTCGAGGCCTGCTTGCCGATCGCGGCAAGGATCCGCGGATGCTGATGGCCGAGGCAGGAGACCGCGGCGCCGCCGGAGGAATCCAGAATCCGGTGGCCATCCTCCGCGATCAGCCAGACGCCGTCGCCGCCGACCGCTTTCGGCGGGGTCTCGCGCAGGCTGCGATGCATCACGCGGCTCTTGTTGGCTGCCATGACACTCATCCTTTCTCGACAAAATATTGCGACATCTCGGCAAGCCGGCCCTCGGTCTCCTCCAGCTTGCGCTTTGCCCCGGCGCCGCCCAGCGTGAAAGCGACGGCAGCCAGCGACTGGGCGACTGCGATCGCGCCGGTCAGGCTCGGGAAGAAGCCGGGGGAGGAGGCGGCCTCGAACAGCAGCAGATGATCGGCGCCTTCGGCCATCGGAGCTGTGATGGTGTCGGCGATCGCGATCAGCGCAGCACGCGCCTGATGCGCGGCGCGCGCCGTCTCGACGCTGACCAGGGTGTAGGGCGCAAAGCCGATCACGACCACGGCGTCGCCTGAGCGGAAGGCGCCGTGGTCGAGATCGAACGGGCCGGAGCCGCCGACCAATTGCACGGCATCGGGGCGGAACAGGCGAAGCTGATAGGTCAGCAGTTCCGCGACGCTGCGGCAGCTGCGAAACCCCGATATCCAGATCCTGTCAGCGGAGTGCAGCGCACGCGCGGCTTCCGCGATCGCGCTCGCTGAAATCCGCGCAAGGCCCGCGGCCTCGGCTTCCAATTTGTCGTGCACCAGTTTGACATCGGCATTCGGCCCGGCGCGGCGGCTCCTGGCGCGGCCGGAGAACGGCGAGCCCTGCGCCGGCCGGCGCGCCTCGGTGAGCGCGGCGCGCAATTCGTCCCAGCCGGAATAGCCGAGCGCCTTGGCAAGACGGGTGAATGAGGCAGGATCGGCGCCGGCGACGGAGGCGAGCTCGCGCATCGAGCGGGTGGTGGCGTCGTAATCATTGGCGGCGACGAACCGGCCGACCTCCTGCAAGCGCATCGGCAGCGACGGCAGTGCGCTGCACAATTCGTTCAGGGGCGATGGTTTCGGCTGAGCCTTGGCCATGAAACATATGTTGCACAAATATTAATTTGGTGCAACATATGACGCGCGCAGGATTTGAGGTTGACGCGTCTTCTTCACGCGAACCGGTATCCGCTTCGCTCGAAAACGCTCTTGCGCATGGCAGAAGATCGCTTCTCACTGGGGTCCTTGTGCTGTGACGACATCGACGCCGAAACGCCCTCCCGCCCGGCCCTGGCGGCTTTCGCTCAGCGATCCCCGCGTCGCAGGCCTGTTCTGGCAGATCCTGGTGGTCGCCATCGCGGTCGCCGTCGTCGCCTGGCTGTGGTCCAACGCGGTCCATAATCTCTCGGTGCGGCGCATCTCGACCGGCTTTGCCTTCCTCGGCCGTGAAGCCGGCATGCCGATCGCCGACAGCTGGATCGACTACACGCCGAAGAACACTTACCTGCGCGCCTTCATCGTCGGCGTCGTCAACACGCTGCGCGTCGCGGTCATCGGTATCGTGCTGGCGACCGTGATCGGCACGCTGGTCGGCATCGCGCGGCTGTCGTCGAACTGGCTGCTGGCGCGGCTCGCTGCCGTCTATGTCGAGGTACTGCGCGACCTGCCGCTGCTGTTGCAGCTGTTGTTCTGGTACGTGCTGATGCAGGGCCTGCCGGCGGCGCGCCAGGCGTGGAAGCCGGTCGACGGGGTCTATCTGTCCAACCGCGGCCTGGTGCTGCCGTCGGTGCCGCTGCATGAGGCCAATGGCTGGACGCTCGCTGCGCTGGTCGCCGGCGTGATCGTCTTCCTCATCGTCAGGCGCCGCCTGATCGCGCAGCAGATGCTCGATGGCAAGGCGCGGCCGGTCTGGCCCTACGCGCTCGGCCTCATCATCGCGCTGCCTGCGCTGGTGTCGTGGCTTCTGGGCGCAAGCTGGAGCGTCATGCTGCCCGAGCTGCGCGGCTTCAACTTCGTCGGAGGGCTGACCCTGGCGCCGGAATATTTCGCGCTGCTGATCGCGCTGGTCACGTATACTTCGGCGTTCATCGCCGAGATCGTACGCAGCGGCATCCAGGCGGTGCCGCGCGGCCAGTCGGACGCGGCCAAGGCGCTCGGGCTGAAGCGCAGCTTCGTCCTGCAGCACATCGTGCTGCCGCAGGCGCTGCGCGTCATCATCCCGCCGATGACCAGCCAGTATCTGAACCTGACCAAGAATTCGTCGCTCGCGGTCGCGGTCGGCTACCAGGACATCGTCTCGATCGCCAACACCACGCTGAACCAGACCGGGCAGGCCATCGAGTCGATCGCGCTGATCATGATGGTGTTCCTCACCATCAGCCTCGGCATCAGCCTGTTCATGAACTGGTACAACGCGCGGATCGCGCTGGTGGAGCGCTGACATGAGCTCGGTCGCACATCTCCCGCAGGATCCGCTGCCGATCGGCCGGCGCCGCGCGCGGCGCACGCTCGGCGGCCAGATCGTGGCCTGGCTGCGCGCCAACCTGTTCGCGTCCGTAACGTCGAGCATCATGACGCTGCTGCTGCTGTTCGTGCTCGGCAAGGCGTGCATCGGCCTCTGGCAATGGGGCATCGCCAACGCGGTCTGGATCGTCTCGGGCAACGACACCAGCGCCTGCCGCGCGCTGCGCGGCGTCGGCGCCTGCTGGGCGGTGATTCCCGAGAAGTACCGCTTCATCCTGTTCGGCACCTATCCGTTCAGCGAGCAGTGGCGGCCGGCGCTCGCGGTCGTGATCTTCATTGCGCTGTTCGTGATCTCGAGCCGCCGCAGCTTCTGGCGCAAGGAGCTGTTCCTGCTGTGGGCTGCGGCCTTGATCGCGATCGGGTGCCTGATGTGGGGCGGCTTTCTCGGCATGTCCTTTGTCACGCAGGACCGCTGGGGCGGGCTGCCGGTGACGCTGATCCTGGCGACTTTCGGATTGGCGTTCGGCTTCCCGCTCGGAATCCTGGTCGCGCTCGGGCGCCGCTCCAAACTGCCGGCGATCCGCTCGCTCTGCGTGCTCTATGTCGAGCTGATCCGCGGCGTGCCGCTGATCAGCCTGTTGTTCATGGCGAGCGTCATGTTTCCGCTGTTCATGCCTGACGGCGTCAACATCGACAAATTGCTGCGCGCCCAGATCGCCTTCATCCTCTATGCCGGCGCCTACCTTGCGGAAGTGGTGCGCGGCGGTCTGCAGGCGGTGCCGCGCGGACAATATGAGGCCGCCGACGCGCTCGGGCTGTCCTACTGGGAGAAGAACGCGCTGATCGTGCTGCCGCAGGCGATCCGCCACGTCATCCCGCCGCTGGTCAACACCTTCATCGCCTTCTTCAAGGACACCAGCCTGGTCCTGATCATCGGCATCTTCGATCTCTTGACCACCGCCAAGACCGCGATCGTCGATCCGGCCTGGCAGGCCTTCAGCGTCGAGGTCTATGTGTTCGTCGGCGTGATCTACTTCGTGTTCTGCTTTGCGATGTCGCGCTACAGCCGCGGCCTCGAGGCGCAGCGCGCGCACGGCTGAGCGATCCGGATTCTCCGTCGCTTGCCTCCCTCACATGCTGCATCCTTCGGTGCCGGCCTGTTCGCATCCGCAGCCGTGTGCTTTGATTTCTGGAGCGGCCTGTTCTGGCTTTAACGATGCGGCAACCAAGACTTGGCCGATGGTTGGCGCAAAGGCGCGGCTGGCACAGAGTGCACTAGGCGATGTTCCGCCCGTAACTTATCTTGAGCGCGATTGGATTCGCGAGCGCGCGCGATGACAGAAATCATTGTTCGCGCGGGCATCGTTCAATCTGGACTGAACGCAAATGCTGCCGTTGATTTGTTGATTTGGTGCGGGCCTGACAGGCTTTACTTTTTGATTTTTGCCGTACGCCAATGGCCGAAGACAACGCCGCCTATCCGGAAAGCACCCGAAGCCAGGTCCACGATGCCCTGCAGGGCTTTTCGACTGATGAGCTTCGCCAACTCCTGGCGGAGATCGAGCAATTCCTGAGTGTTGAAGCCAAGCCTCGCCGACCGAGACTGCGACTGGCGGGAGGCACATACGTGAACGAGTATACCGCGCGCGCAAACATCGACCACTATCTGGATCTGCTGAAGCGCCCGGACGTTCCAACCAACACGAGATCGATGCTCAACAAGCGGCTGCTTGAGGAAGAAGACAAGCTCGGCCGCCGACGCGAGCAACTGGAGTTTGCCGAAAGCAGGGCCGCGGCCTGCCGGGATCGCGCAGATCGCCAGCGGCGTCTGGCGGAATCGTTTGCCCCTGGTTCGGTTGACCGGGAGCAGGCCGAAAGGCTGCTGGTCAATTTCGAGGCGCTCGCGCAGTTCGTGGAGGGCTTTTGTCGCCAGATGCGCCACACCGTGAACCATAGTCCGCTTTAAGCGAGACGCCGCCTCGGTTCCGCGGGCTCCTCGTCATCACCATCGTACAGCGTCCGGTCGCCCTTTGACCGCGTAGGCGCTTTGCCTCGGGGCGATGCCAAACGACCGGGGGGTACGCTGTTCGTCGGCGTGATCTACTTCGTGTTCTGCTTTGCGATGTCGCGCTACAGCCGCGGCCTCGAGGCGCAGCGCCTGTCGAATTGAGGAGGCGTGATCATTCTTGGCAACAGCGCGGAAAGTCCCTGCCGCACCCGAGTTGCTCGCGCTGCTGTTTCCAAGCCGTAAAGCCCAGCCTCAACTGGCAGTCCTCGTAGAAATACGCTGAATTCGCCTGCCGTCCGCCAAACCGGCGCAGTTTCGGTCCCGGCACTGTCCACGGCAGCGGACGACCACTGGCCTCCCGGCGCGCCACCAACTCGTCGTAGTATTGGACGTCGGACGGCTGAACTGAGGGCTGCAATTCATTGCGCAGATAATGCCCGCGTTGCCAGTTGTCGGCCACGCGCTTCATGAGATGCCATTTGCGCCGATAGCCGGAACTGAGTTGCGCCGGCTCCTCGTTGGCGAGCCCCAATGCCGCGATGAAAAAGTATTGCGCGGCCGTGCCGAGGTCGCAGTTCGGCTGCTCGAAGATCCATTCGATCACGCTATCCCGATCGTCGCTGTTGTGATCCCAGCTGTCGACGATGACGTGCCAGGTGTCGGGCGTCTGATCCTTGATCCAGAGCAGGAAGTCGTCGGGCTCGGTACTCAGCGCCGCATGCGGACACGGCCAATATTGCGACTTGAGTTCTTCGTCCGGCGCAGCCGCTTTTTTTCTGGCCTCTTCCTGCTGTTGCGCCACGGCCTGCATGGCGTGAACGGCATGCCGACGCTGCCGCATCCGCTTTGCCGTCGCGGCGTCCAGCGGTCGCAAGAGGTAATCGACGTGAGCCTCGCTCTCGGGCTCGGGAGGCAGGAAGTAGACGGAAAGCGCTGCATCCAGGCGGACGATCGCGGCCGCAGGCAGCAACTGTATGGTGTCGCAGTACGACCCGATGGTCGTGTCGCGCATCCCGATGCGCGCAGCGCGCGCTTCCAGCTCGACATCCGCGAGGAAGTAGTCCCACGACAGCCCCTCGAATGGCCGGGTCGCAAGGCCTTGAAACGTAATGCGGCTCTGGATGGCGCTTCGGTGGAGCGCAAGGTTTTCGTCGGACAGTCCCACGCCGCCACCGGATTGAGCCTGATCTCGAACTTCGTCGCCTGTCATGCCGGCCTCATTGGAATTTGCCGTGGCATTCTAGGCATCAGATGTTGATCGATCCTGAGTCCGCAGCGTCGATTTCTGCGTTTCCTGGAACGGGAGTATTGACCGATGTAGCCCGGGCGGCCGGCGGAAACGTCTTGCCATACCGTGCCGGACCTATTTATGATCATAAAATGGATAAATCGGCTCTCCCGTGCCTCGACCCTTCGCGCCGCGCCTCGATCAAGCGCAAGCGCTCGGACGCCGTCGCCGACCTGATCCGCAGCCACATCTTCCAGGCCGGCTTGCAGCCGAGCGACCGGCTGCCGCAGGAGGGCGAGCTGATCGAGATGTTCGGCTGCAGCCGCTCGACCATCCGCGAGGCGCTCAAGTCCCTGGAGGTGCAGGGGCTAGTGCAGAACACCACCGGTCCCGGCGGCGGCGCGCGGGTGGCGCCGGTGTCGATCAACCGGATCGTCGGCCTGCTCAGCAACTACTTCTACTTCCAGTCGGTCTCTACCGCGCAAATCTACCAGATCCGCCGGCTGATCGAGCCGGAGCTCGCCTTCAGCGTGGTCGGCCACCTCACGGCGGAGCATTTCGCAGCACTGGAAAAGGCGATCGCGGTCCAGGAGCATCATCCCCGTGGGGATGCCGATTGGGAACATCATCGTCACGCCGAGATCGATTTCCACGACATCCTGATCGAGGCCTGTCCCAACCCGCTGCTCGGCCTGGTGTGCCGGTTCGTCAACGAGGCCATCAGGCATCTGATCGGCAAGCTCGGCGTGCAGGAATTCGCATCCAGCTTCACCTGCGAGAATATCGAGTTTCACAAGCGTCTGATGGCCGCGTTCCGCTCCGGCAATGCCGCGCGCGCCCGGCGCGTGATGCTCGATCATGTGCTGAGCGCCGAAGCGGTGGTCGTTCCCGCGGAAGACCGGCGCATCGATCTGCCCGTGTTTCATCAGCCGTTGCGGCTCGATTGAACCGCATCGGCGGACTGCTGCATCACGCCCTGGAGAAAACGACAATGGACACGCGGCGCGAGAATGAGTTGTGGAGCTGGTCGGCCGTCGATCTGGCGCGTGCGATCGCGACGCGCGCGATTTCCAGCCGGGAAGCCGTGCGATCCAGCCTCGATCGCATCGCCGAGGTCAATCCGGCATTGAACGCCATTGTCGCTGTGCTCGCCGATGAAGCGCTGGCCGCCGCGGACGCGGCGGACGAAGCGGTGAAGTCAGGCGCGGAGCTCGGCGTGCTGCACGGCGTGCCGGTCACGATCAAGGTCAATGTCGACCAGCGCGGCTGCGCCACCACCAATGGCGTCGTGGCCTTCCGCGACGTGATCGCCACCGAGGACAGCCCGGTGGTCGCGAATCTTCGCAAGGCGGGCGCGGTCATTGTCGGGCGCACCAACACGCCGGCCTTTTCGCACCGCTGGTTCACCAACAACGATCTGCACGGCGCGACCTACAATCCGTGGAGCCGTCGGCTGACGCCGGGCGGCTCCAGCGGCGGCGCCGCATCGGCCGTCGCCTCCGGGATGGGCGCGATCGCGCACGGCAATGATTTCGGCGGCTCGATCCGCTATCCGGCTTACGCCTGCGGCGTCGCCGGCCTGCGTCCGACGCCGGGGCGGATCCCCGCGTTCAATCCGTCGGCAACCGGCGACCGTCCGATCACCGCGCAGATGATGTCGGTGCAGGGGCCGCTCGCCCGCTCGGTCGCCGATCTCGGGCTCGGCCTCGCCGCGATGGCCCAGGCGGACGCGCGCGACGGCACATGGCTGCCGGTGCCCCTCCAAGGTGCGCCGCTCAAGCGTCCGATCGGCGTCGCGATCGCGCCCGCGCCGTTCGGCGACGAGGCGCCGGAGGTGAGCGCGGCGGTGCGCGCCGCCGGGCACTGGCTCGCGGAGGCCGGCTTTGCCGTGGAGGAGACCGTGCCGCCGCGGCTCGCGGAGGCCGCCGATCTCTGGCATCGCCTCGTCATCAATGAGGAGCGGCGCGTCCTGGCGCCGATGATCCGCAAGTTCGGCGACGATCGGAGCCGATACAATCTCGAGTGCCATATCGCCTACGCGCCCGAGCTCGACGGCGATCAGGTGCTCGCCTGCTTCGAGCAGCGGCTGGCGATCGTGCGGGCCTGGCAGCTGTTCCAGGAGCGCCATCCCGTCATCATCCTGCCGGTCTCGGCGCAACTGCCGTTCCGTTTCGATCAGGATCAGGAAGACGCGGCGGTGGTCCGCGCGCTGCTCGACGCGCAGCGGCCGCTGCTTGCGGTGCCCGCGCTCGGCTTTCCGTCGGTCGTCGTGCCGACCGGGACCGCCGAGGGCGTGCCGGTCGGCGTGCAGGTGATCGCCTGCCGCTTCCGGGAAGATGTCTGTCTCGCAGTGGCCGAGCTGATCGAGGCGCGTGCATCAAAGCTGACGCCGATCGACCCGCGAGACTGAACCAACAACAAGCACCGAACAATCATGGGAGAACATCACGTGACGAATGCACCGATCTGGCACTGGTCCGCCGTCGACACGGCCGCGGCGATCCGAAACAACGAAGTGACGTCGGAGGAGGTGGTTCGCGCCCATCTCGACCGCATGCAGGAAGCCAATCCGGCGCTCAACGCCGTCGTGGTCGATCTCGGCGCGTCTGCGATGCAGGCGGCGAAGGCCGCGGACGAGGCGCTGGCCGCGAGCAAGCGCGGAGGCGGCGCCGTCGGGCCGCTGCACGGTGTGCCGGTCACGATCAAGATCAACATCGACGTCAAGGGCCAGGCCAATTCGAACGGCGTGGTGGCATTCAAGGACAACATCGCGCCGGGCGACTCGCCGGTGACGGCCAATCTCAGGAAGGCCGGCGCCGTCATCATCGGCCTCACCAACACGCCGGAGTTCTCGCTGCGCGGCTTCACCGACAACCCGCTGCATGGCCTGACGCGCAATCCCTGGAATGCCGACGTGACCTGCGGCGGATCGTCGGGCGGCGCCGGCGCGTCGATCGCGGCCGGCATCGGCACCATCGCGCATGGCAACGACATCGGCGGCTCGCTGCGCTGGCCGGCGCATTGCAACGGCATTGCCACCATCAAGCCGACCCAGGGCCGCATTCCCGCGTTCAATCCCAGCGCCACGGTAGAACGGCCGCTGATGGCGCAGTTCATGTCGTCGCAAGGGCCGCTGGCGCGCCACGTCGCCGACGTGCGCCTCGGCCTCGAGGTGATGGCGCAGCGCGACCCGGCCGATCCCTGGTATGTGCCGGCGCCGCTGACGGGGCCGAAGCCGGCCGGGCCGATCAAGGTCGCGCTCGCAAAGATTCCCGAGGACATGGCGACCGATCGCGGCGTGATTGCGCTCCAGCGCAAGGCGGCGGATCATCTCGCCGATGCCGGCTATGCGGTCAGTGAGGTCGAGGTGCCCGACCTCAACAAGGTCTGGCAGCTCTGGTGCGACCTGATCATGACCGAGACCCGCGTGTTGCAGCAGGACCAGATGCTGGCGACCACCAGCGCCGACTTCCAGAAGACGTTCCGCGGCTTCATGGCGCTGGCCAACCCGCTCGACCAGGCCGGCTACATGAAGGCGATTGCCGAGCGCTCGCGCCATATCCGGAACTGGATGACGTTCCTCGAGCAGTATCCGCTGGTCGTGATGCCGACCACCGTGCGCAAGACGCCGGAGGTCAATGCCGATCTCGGCGGCGATCAGCGCGTCAAGGATTTGTTCTGGAACGACCTGCGCTTCATTTCGTCGATGAACGTTCTGGGCCTGCCGGCGGCCGTGGTGCCGGTGGGCCTCGATGAGGGATTGCCGGTCGGCGTGCAGATCGTCGGCTCGCGCTATCGCGAGGACATGTGTCTCGACGCCGCCGACGCGATCGAACGCAAGGCCGGCGTTCTGGCACGACAATTGTGGCAGCGGCGCTGAGGCGATCTCGACGCCACCACGCATTATCCATTCGTATGATTCAACGCGCGCCGCGGCGAAGTTTCGTCGCGGCGTTCGTGCGATGGGAAACGCGAGCGTGCCGGCGGTCCGGCTGCGTTCCTTCTCCCGGAATTTCTCAACGGAATCGCAGAGCGCCATGCCGGCGACGGGGTTGTCGGCGATCCCTGATTGCTTCAGGAGATCGTCCGAAACGTCGAAACCCCTGGGAACGAAATGTCCATCACGAAACGCTCGCATGTCCTGGTCGCAATTGCCGTGTGTCTCTCATTTGCGGCCGGCGCTGCCCGAGCGGAGGATGGCGTGCTGCGGGTCGGCATCATCACCGACATGAGCGGGCAATATTCCGACGGCAATGGCCCGGGATCGGTGATCGCGGCGCAGATGGCCGCGGAGGAAATCGGTGGCACGGTCGCCGGACGCAAGATCGAGATCATTTCGGCGGATCACCAGAACAAGCCTGATGTGGCGACCGGCATCGTGCGCAACTGGATCGACAACAAGGGTGTCGACGTGATCGCCGAAGGCGTCAATTCCGCGGTGGCGCTCGCGATCCAGACCGTGACGCGCGAACGCAAGAAGCTGTTTCTGATCTCGGGCTCGGGCTCGTCCGATCTCACCGGCAAGCAATGCTCGCCGACGAGCGTGCAGTGGACTTATGACACCTATGCCTCCTCGAACGCGACGGCGAAGGCCGTGGTTGCCCGCGGCGGCACGCCCTGGTTCTTCCTGACGGCGGATTATGCGTTCGGCCAGGCGCTGGAGCGCGATGCCAGCAAGGCCGTGACATCGGCCGGCGGCAAGGTGCTCGGCGCGGTCCGCCATCCCTTCGATACCGCCGATTTCTCGTCCTTCCTGCTGCAGGCCCAGTCCTCCGGCGCAAAGATCCTGGCGCTTGCCAATGCCGGTTCCGACTTCCGCAACGCGGTCTCTCAGGCCGACGAATTCAACATCCGCGCCAGCATGCAGGTCGTCGCGCTGCAGGTGACGCTCACCGACGTGCCCGCGCTCGGCCTCGCGCATGCGCACGATCTGCTGTTCACCGATTCCTTCTATTGGGATCGCACGCCGGAGACGCGCGTGTTCGCCCAGGAGTTCTTCAAGCGGCACGGCGCGATGCCGACCGCCTATCAGGCCGGCGTCAACTCGGCGCTCCGGCACTACTTCAAGGCAGTCGCCGCCACCAACTCGGTCGATTCGGAGACCGTGATCGCGCAGATGCGCAAGACCCCGGTCAATGATTTCTTTGCCCAGAACGGCGTCGTGCGCGAGGACGGCCGGATGGTGCACGACATGTACCTGATGCGCATCAAGAAGCCGGAAGAGTCCAAGAGCAAGTGGGACCTCTACGAGTATCTCGCGACGGTCCCGGGCGACCAGGCCTTCCGTCCGCTCGATGAAGGCGGCTGCCCTTACGTCGCCAAATCGCACTAGTCTCGTCAAAATCTGCATCGAGCCTTCGCGTGAGTTTTTCTGGCATCATGCGCGAGTTTTGATCGATTGTCCGGTGCCGATCCTCAAGATACTTTCGTATTGAGATCAGTCTCAGTCGACAGATCATGATCGTCGCGCAGGTCGCTGCGCGGTTCCGAGCGAACTGCGGGCTTGCTGTGCGTTGACGTCGCTGAGAACGTTTCTCGTCCGCCCGGCAGGACCGGGCGCAGAAGGAGACGCAGCAACATGACGGGCGACACGGGTGTTCGGGCTGGCCAGTGCCATTGCGGCGCGGTGCGTTTCGAGGTGACGCTCAGCGACGGCTTCAATTCGATCCGCCGCTGCACCTGCTCTTACTGCCGGATGCGGGGCGCCGTCGTTGCCATGGCGGAGATGGGCGGGATCAAGTTCCTGCACGGCGAGGAGGCGTTGACAAGCTACCGCTTCCATACCGGATCGGTGCAGCACTTCTTCTGTTCGCGCTGCGGGATCTACACCCATCATCAACGGCGATCGAACCAGAACCTGTATGCCGTCAACGTGGCCTGCCTGGATGGTGTAAGCCCGTTCGACTTCCCCGAGGTGCCTGTGATGGACGGGGTCAATCATACGAACGACACCGGCAAGCCGACGCGCCGGGCAGGCACACTCCGCTTCATCCCGGCCGACTAATGATCGCTGTCGGCCGACGACCGCCCGGCTCCTCGCGGGACGACGGTGAGAGGGAAGGGAGCCCTTCCACCGGTGGTCGTGCAACAAGTTCAGTGTCGTCCCTGCCTAGTGCGCAATTGCGCACGGGAGCAGGGACCCATAACCACCGATCGTCATTGTTTCACGACGCCGAAATGACGAGTCCCCTTAACAACCTCGGCTGCGGAGTATGGGTCCCTGCTTTCGCAGGGACGACAGCTGTGGTGAAATCAAGCGAGGCGTCATCGCGACGGCCCCATCACCGTGTTCACGAGGCACCATGACCAACACCATCGAGGCTTTCGACGGCGGCTACCGCTTCATGCCCGGCGTCGGCCAGTATTCCTGCGGCATCGCTGCGCTGCCCGGCTTTGCCATCGAGCGCGTCAGGTTCTCTGAACCGGTGCCGTTGGGCGCGGGTTTTGCAAGGATTGCCGACATCATCAAAGCGGCGGGTCGTCCGCTGACGTCATTTGGCGCCTGCGAACTGCGTTCCCCGGCGCCGTTCACCGAGGACGGGTTCAGGGCCTTCAACGAGATCTGCATCAAGACGCTCGTGGCCTGGGGCGTGATGCGGGACGGCGTCAATCCGGTGGCGCGCAGCAATGTCTGTCCGAAGCTCGATCCGCCCGGCGAGCCGAGCTTCCACGCCTTCTGCTACACGGTGCCGGCCGCCAAGGACGAACCAACCAGCTTTGTCGTCGCCGGCAGCGGCGAGTCGGTCGAGGGCAAGGCCAATTACCGCGATCATACCGTAGCCCTCGGCGACACCAGCCCGGCCGGCCTGCTGGCGAAGGCGAAATTCGTGGCCGACGAGATGGAACGCCGGATGAGCGCGTTCGGCGGCCGTTGGCAGGACACCACCGCGGTGCAGCTGTACACCGTGCACGACGCCTATCCGGTGCTCGAAAGCGAACTCGGCCGCCGCGGCGCGCTTCGCAACGGCTTGACCTGGCATTTCGACCGGCCGCCGGTGGTTGGCCTCGACTTCGAAATGGATTGCCGGCGCGTGCATCGCGAGCGCGTGGTGTGACGTGGCGGTCGCGTGATGCATCAAAAGCGCGTGTGGGTGCATGTGGAAGCGCGCGCCCTTTCTTGACACGGATCGCGTCAACCGTTTCCCTTCGCCATCGACGTCAGCGGCTGGGTGAGCGCGGGTGCAGAACGAATCTGTGATCAGGCGGCGTGATCTGCTGGCGCTGATTGGCACCATTGCCGGCAGTTCGGCGATGTATCACGCGATGACGAGCCTCGGCTTCGCGTCCGAATCCGCCTACAAGGGGCCGCTCAAGCTCGCGGGCGATGTGAAGGGCGCCTCGGTGCTGATTCTCGGCGCGGGGCTTGCCGGGATGACGGCGGCGCTGGAGCTGCGCAAGGCCGGCTACAAGGTCCAGATCCTCGAATTCAACAGCCGCGCCGGCGGCCGCAACTGGTCGATCCGCGGCGGCGACAGCTTTGTCGAGCTCGGCGGCTTCAGGCAGACCAGCCAGTTCGAGCAGGGGCTCTATCTCAATCCCGGGCCGTGGCGGATTCCCTATCATCACCGTGCGCTGCTCGATTACTGCCGCCGGCTCAATGTGACACTGGAACCCTTCATCCAGCTCAACCACAACGCCTATCTGCACGCGACGCGTGCATTCGGCGGCAAGCCGCAGCGCTTTCGCAGCATCAAGGCGGATTTCCAGGGCGGGGTTTCGGAGCTGCTCGCAAAGATCACCCAGCAGGGCCGGCTCGACGAGACCGTCGGCAAGGAAGATCAGGAGATCCTGCTGCAGTCGCTGCGCGACTGGGGCGCGCTGGATCGCGACTACAAGTACAATGCCAACCTCGTGTCGGCCGAGTTCCGCGGTTATGCGCGCGATCCCGGCGGCGGCTTGATGGGCGATCCGCTGCCCAGCGACCCGATCCCGCTGCAGGAGCTGCTGCGGTCGCGGATGTGGCGCTATCTGCAGACGTTTGCGCGCTACGATTTCCAGACCACCATGTTCCAGCCGGTCGGCGGCATGGACATGATCGGCAAGGCGTTCGCGCGCGAGGTCGGCGATCTCATCCGCTATGGCGCCAAGGTGACGCAGATCCAGCAGAACGGCTCCGGCGTCACCGTGAGCTATGTCGACACCGCCAGTCCATCGACGGTGCAGCAGGCGACCGCCGACTGGTGCATCTGCACCATCCCGTTGCCGATCCTGAGCCAGTTGCCGGTCGATGTCAGCGCGCCGATGAAGAGTGCGATCGACTCCGTGCCCTATGCCGCCTCGGTGAAGATCGGCCTGCAGTTCAAGCGGCGGTTCTGGGAGGAGGATGACGCGATCTATGGCGGCATCAGCTATACGGACCTGCCGATCCGGCAGATCGCCTACCCGAACTATGGCTTCAACCGCGGCGGCCGCGGCATCCTGCTCGGTGCCTACATGTATGGCGGTGCCAATTCGTTCGAATTCACCGCGATGACGCCGGCCGAGCGGGTCGCCAGCGCGGTCGAGTTCGGCGCCGCAATCCATCCGCAGTACAGGAACGAATTCGAGAACGGCGTCGCGGTGGCCTGGCATCGCGTGCCGTTCACGCTCGGCTGCGCCGGCGAATGGACCGAGGCCGCCCGTGCGCAGCATTACCGCAATCTCTGCCAGATCGACGGCCGTATCGTGCTGGCGGGCGAGCACGCCTCGCAGCTGCCGGCCTGGCAGGAGGGCGCGATCCTGTCCGCGCTCGACGTCATCTGCCGGCTGCACGAACGCGTGGTGAAGACATGATGATGCGGACCGCAACATCGATCATTGCTGCCCTGGCGCTGCTGTCGGCAACGGCAGCCCTTGGGCAGAACAGTGGCGCAGGCAAGCGCACCTTCTCTTCGGGTTATCGCTTCGTCGAGATGACCGGCGAGGAGCTGTTCGCCAATGTGTGCCAGGGCTGCCACATGCCGGATGCGACGGGCGCGAGCGGGGCGGGCAGCTACCCGTCGCTGGCCGGCAACAAGAATCTCGAGGCCGGCAGCTATCCGGTCTTCCTGGTCATCAATGGCCGCCGCGGCATGCCGGCGTTCGGCGACATGATGACCGATGGTCAGATCGCCGCCGTTGTGAATTATCTGCGGACGCACTTCAGCAACAACTATGAGGACGCGGTGACGACCAAGGATGTCCAGGACGCCCGCCGCTGACAAAAACACTCGGGGAGAGTTTGATGAAATTCATCGGTATCGCACTGGGCGCCGCGCTGTCGGCGATGGCGACCGCTGCTTCGGCTGACGTCGTCAGGCATCCGATTCCCAACTCGACATTCCCGATCGCGCAGGCCGTGACCGTCACCGGCAACACCACGACCGTCTATGTCAGCGGCCAGGTGCCGCCGGCGATCAACAAGGACGCCGATCCGTCGAGCCCGCAGGCCTATGGCGATACCAAGACGCAGACCGTCGGCGTGCTCAACCGCATCAAGGGCATGCTGGAAGGCCAGGGCCTTGGCATGGGCGACGTCGTCAAGATGCAGGTATTCCTGGTGCACAGCGCGTCCGCGCCGATGGACTTCAAGGCCTTCATGGAGGGCTACACCCAGTTCTTCGGCGGCAGCCAGCCGAACCTGCCGGCGCGCTCGGTAGTCGGCGTCGCGGCGCTCGCCAATCCCGGATTCTTGGTCGAGATCGAGGTGATCGCGGCCAAGGATTCGAAATAAGGACTGCAAATAGCGTGCGCGAAACCGCGGAGCATGCGCGCGGAAATTGAAGGGCTCGCCGTCTTGCCAAAGCGCGTGTCGCCTGTCTGAATTCGTCTCCGATCAGGCGGCGGAATTCCGGGAGAGTACGATGTCGCACAAGGCTAGAAACACGGTTCGATCGCTGCGGCTCGCGGCAGCGCTTGGTCCGGCGCTGCTGGCAACCGGCGCCGCGGCGCAGGGGCTGACCGAGCAGCAGCAATTCGCCCGCGGCATCTACCAGGAACTGGTCGAGATCAACACGACCACCGCGACCGGCGATACCCAGAAGGCGGCGGAGGCGATGGGCGCGCGGCTCCGCGCGGCGGGCTTCCCCGAGGCCGACGTGCACGTGTTCTCGCCGGCGCCGCACAAGGGCAATCTGGTGGCGCGGCTGCGCGGTTCCGGCGCGCGCAAGCCGATCCTCCTGGTCGCCCATATCGACGTCGTCCCCGCCAACCGCGAGGACTGGTCGGTCGATCCGTTCAAGCTCACCGAGCAGGACGGCTATTTTTACGGCCGCGGCTCCAGCGACGACAAATACATGGCGTCCGCCTTCATCACCAATCTGATCCGCTACAAGAAGGAGGGCTACAAGCCCGATCGCGACATCATCGTGGCGCTCGAGACCGACGAGGAGATCCTCGATGCCAACGGCCTCGGCATGCAGTGGCTGATCAAGAACCACCGCGACCTGATCGATGCCGAGTTCGCGCTCAATGAAGGCGGCGGCGTCGGCCTCAAGAACGGCAAGGCGATCCGCAACAGCGTGCAGACCAGCGAGAAGGTCTCGATCGGCTACCAGCTCACGGTGAAGGATCGCGGCGGCCACTCGTCGCTGCCGCGCAAGGACAACGCGATCTATCATCTCGCCGAAGGCCTCGTGCGGCTCTCCAATTACAGCTTCCCGATGAACCTCAACGAGACCACCCGGATCTATTTCACCAAGACCGCCGAGGTCGACACGTCGCATGCCGACGACATCAGGGCGATCCTGGCGCCGCAGCCCGACCCGGCGGCGCTGGCGCGATTGTCGGAGAATCCGGGCTATAATGCGCAGCTCCGCACCACCTGCGTCGCGACCCTGCTAGAGGGCGGCCACGCCATCAACGCGCTGCCGCAGCTGGCGACCGCCAAGGTGAACTGCCGGATCCTGCCCGGCGAGCCGGTCGAGGGCGTGCAGGCGACGATCGAGCGGGTGCTCGCCGACAAGGAGATCGCGGTGGCTCCGACCGGCAAGGCCGTGCTGAGCCCGCCGTCGCCCCTCAATGAGGAGATCATGGGTTCGATCGAGAAGCTGTCGAAGGAGTTCTGGCCGGATGCGTCGATCGTTCCGGTCATGAGCACCGGCGCGACCGACGGCAGCTATCTGCGTAACGCGGGGATTCCGACCTATGGTCACTCCGGGCTGGCCGCCGATGTCGACGACAACCGTATCCATGGCAAGGACGAGCGCGTGCTCGTCAAGTCGTTCTACGAGGGCGAGGAGTATCTCTATCGCCTGGTCAAGATGCTCGCCGGCGGGAAATGATGGCTGACAGCAAGACAAGGACACGGGTTGCGGTCGCCGGCCTCGGCGCGATCGGCACCGACGTCGTCAAGGCGCTCGATCAGGGCATCGAGGGCCTCGCGCTGGCTGCGGTGTCGGCGAACAGCCCGGACAAGCATCGCGGCTGGGTGGCGGAGCTCAAGTCTGCGCCGAAGCTGGTGCCGATCGAGCAGCTGGCCGAGATTGCCGACATCGTGGTCGAATGCGCGCCGAGCAAACTGGTCCGTTCGATCGTGGCGCCGGTGGTCGAGCGCGGCAAGACCGCGGTCGTGCTCAGCGTCGGCGCGCTGCTGCAGAACGAGGACCTCGTCGATCTCGCGAAGGCCCATGGCGGCCAGATCATCGTGCCGACCGGCGCGCTGATCGGGCTCGATGCGGTGACCGCGGCGGCGATCGGGACCATTCATTCGGCGAGGCTGGTGACGCGCAAGCCGGTCGCGGGCCTCGTCGGCGCGCCGCACCTGGTCGAAAACAACATCCGGATCGAAGGCATCACCGAGCCGCTGCGCATCTTCGAGGGCAGCGCGCGCGATGCCGCAAAGGGCTTTCCGGCCAACCTCAACGTCGCGGTGGCGCTGTCGCTGGCCGGCATCGGCCCCGACCGCACAAGGGTCGAGATCTGGGCGGATCCGACCGTGACCCGCAACACCCATCGGATCGAGGTCGATTCCGATTCCGCGCGGTTCTCGATGATGATCGAGAACATTCCCTCAGAGAATCCGAAGACCGGCCGCATCACCGCGCTGTCGGTGATCGCCTGTCTGCGCAAGCTGCGCGCGTCATTGCGGATCGGCACCTGATGAAGACCCTGCCCGACGATCTGTTGCTGGTCATCGACGTGCAGAACGATTTCTGCCCCGGCGGCGCGCTGGCGGTCGCGGACGGCGATGCCGTCGTGCCGGTGGTCAACCGGCTGGCCGGCCGCTTCGACCATGTCGTGCTGACCCAGGACTGGCATCCGGCGGGCCACAGCTCGTTTGCGACCTCGCATCCGGGCGCGGCGCCGTTCTCCGAGATCGCCATGCCGTATGGGCCGCAGACGCTGTGGCCGGATCATTGCGTCCAGGGCAGCGTGGGCGCCGCGTTCCATCCCGACCTCGCCACCGAGCGGGCCGAGCTCGTGATCCGCAAGGGCTTCCGGTCCGCGATCGATTCCTATTCGGCGTTCTTCGAGAACGACCGCAAGACGCCGACCGGGCTCGCCGGCTATCTGCGCGAGCGCGGCCTCAAGCGCATCGTGATGGCGGGGCTCGCCACGGACTATTGCGTGCAGTATTCGGCGCTCGATGCGCGCCGGCTCGGTTTCGAGACCACGGTGGTGCTGGCGGGCTGCCGCGCCATCGATCTCGGCGGTTCGCTTGCCGTCGCCACCGCGGCGATGCGCGCGGCCGGGGTGGAGCTTGTCGAGGTGCTCGTCTGAGCATCGCCAAAGAGAGGCAAAAACCGTTGTTTTGACTGGCTTTTTGTTCTAATCCCCAGCCGTTGATGATCACGCGCAGCGGAGCTTTCGTGTCGGGACAGGTTTTGCGGATTGGGACGCGCAAGAGCGCGATGGCGCTCGCGCAGACGGATGAGGTCGCGCGCCTGCTGCGCGCTTCGGCGCCGGACCTTGCCGTCGACATCGTCAAGTTCGAGACCCGCGGCGACCAGGACCAGACCAGCAAGCTGTTGCGCCATGGCGGCAAGGGCGGCGCCTTCGTCGCCGAGATCCGCGAAGCCATGCGTGCCGGCACGTTGCAGGCGGCGATGCATTCGCTGAAGGACGTGCCGGGCAACGAGGAGACGCCGGGTCTCGTCATCGCCGCGATGCTGGCGCGCGATGCCGCCAATGACAGCCTCGTGCTGCGTCCCGGCCTGTCGCTCGACACCCTCCGCGCTGCGCGCGGCAGGGGTTTCATGATCGGCACCAACGCCGTGCGCCGCGCCGCCTATCTGCGCCGGCTGTTTCCGGAAGCGACCGTGATCCATTATCGCGGCGCCGCCGACACGCGCGTGGCCAAGCTCGATCGCGGCGACAAGCAGCGGCTGCCCGGTGGCGGCGACGTGGGGCCGGCGGATGCGCTGGTGATGGCGCGCTCGGGCCTGGAGCGCATCGGCATGACCGCGCGCATCGCGCATGATTTCTCGGTCGGCGAGATGCTGCCGGCGGTCGGCCAGGGCATTGTCGCGGTGGAATGCGTCGAGACCGACTGGGCGACGCGTGCGCGGCTTGCCGGGATCGACAACGTGCCGTCGCGGCTTGCGGCCGAGGCCGAGCGCGAGGTGCTGTGGGTGCTCAACGGTCATTGCAATTCGCCGATCGCGGGCCACGCCACGCTCGCGGGAGCCGAGATGACGCTGCGCGCCTCCGTGCTCGACGAGGCCGGCGCCGGCTTCATCGAGGTGACGCGGCGCGGACCGGCGGATCGGCCGTGCGAACTCGGCCGCGCCGTGGGCATGGAGCTGCTGGAGAAGGGCGCCGCCGAGATCATCGCCCGCACCCGGATCGACGAATAGCGATATCCATCCCACGTCGTCCCGGCGAAAGCCGGGACCCATAACCACGAATGTTGGTTGTGGGACGATGCTGGGACCGCAGCTCGCTTGAACAACTACCGACGGTGGTTATGGGTCCCGGCTTTCGCCGGGACGACACCGGTGTGTGAGGCCTAATCCCGATCAGCTCGCAATGGCCAGCTGCCGATGATGCGGAAGCGCGATCCGCTGTCGGTCTGCTTGAACAGCGCGATGCGGTCGATTGCGAGCCGCGTGAGGTCGACCGCCGCGAACCGTATGCGCAGCTGCGCCACGATCGGGCCGCGCCGCTCGTCGCTCAGCCGCCCTGTCAGCGTCATGTGGAAGCGGAACTCCTCCATGACGTAGGGATAGCCCCAGCGGTCGAGATAGTCGCACTGCCGCGCGGTGAGTTTCTCTGGCCTGCGGCGCGCGCGATCTTCCGGCGTCAGCGGCGCGCGGAACGCGTCGAATTCGGTGACGCAATCGGCGGCAAGCTGCTGCAGGTCGTCCGAGCGGTTGGCCGGGATCACCGCGATGAAGCCGCTGATCGCATCGACCACCGGTTCGATCACCGGAATGCGCCGCGCGCGGCCGGCGAAGGCGGCACAGGCATCGAGAAGCTCGGCCTCGCTTCGACCGTCGGCGAGCGCGGTGGGCGCTTTCAGCGTGGCGTGGAATCCATACTTGCGCGGATCTTCGGTGATCTCGCGCCAGTCCGGCGTGACGCCCTCGGGAAACGGCAGGTCGTCGCCCGACACCGCATCGTAACCGAGCAGTGTCGAACCGAAGTGGTGCAGGACGCTGTCGGGTGACGGCGCATAATAGATCGCGTAGCGCGGAGTGCTGGCCATGGGACTGGGCTACGCCGCCGCAACCGTCTTGCGCGGCGCGAGTGAATGAACGAGGCAGCTCGCGTCCGCCAGATGCACCAGCCGTCCGGCCGCTATTACGGCGATAATGCGCGGCCGCAGCGGCGCCTTGTCGTCGACGACGATGATGTCGGCACGGCGGCCCGCGGCGAGCACGCCGCGATCGGCGAGCCCGGCCGCGCGGGCCGGCGCCGACGAGATCAGGTCCCAGGCCCTGGCGAGCGGCAGGATGCCATCGGCGACGAGGCGGAACGCCGCGAGCAGCTGCGCCGGATAGTAATAGTCCGACGCCAGCACCGAGCAGAGGCCCTGTGCGATCATGTCGGATGCCTTGGTCCAGCCGGTATGGCTGCCGCCGCGCACCACATTGGGCGCGCCGAACACGATGAAGTCGTCCGCCGCCGCAGCGTCGCGCGCGGTCTCCTCGTTGACAGGGAATTCGGCGATCGTGGCGCCCAGCGCGCGAAACTCCTGGCGCATCGCCGGGCTGTTGTCGTCGTGCGACAGCATGCGGATATCGGCCGCGCGCGCGGCGGCGGCCAGTCGCGCGATCGAGGCGGGCACCTCGGGGCGGCGCGCCACGATCCGGTCGAGCATGTCGTTGACGGCCTCGACGGAGAGCCCGGAGCGCTCGGCCAGCTGGTTGCGCTTCTTCGGCTTGACGTTGCTATGGTCGTTGAAGGCGAACAGATCGATGCGGCCTTCACCGAGCCATTGAATGATCTCGGCCTCGGCCTCGAGATTGTGGGTCTCGTGACGCAGGTGGAGGCGGGTGTCGGCGGCGAGCTGCGGCCGCAGCGCCTCGATCGCATCGAGTAGCTTGCGCGCATTCTCCGCGCTGCGCAGGCCGGGCTCCCACGACCAGGTCGTGCCGTGGAACACGGTGGTGATGCCGTTGGCGATCGCCTGCCGGTCGCTGTCGATCAGCGCCACGTCGGTCGGGAAGTCGACGCCGGGGCGCGGCATCATCTGCCGCTCGAACGCATCGCCGTGCAGGTCGATGATGCCGGGCAGCACCAGCAGGCCACTGGCATCGATGTGAAGCGCGGCGCGACCCTGCTCGGCGTCGAGCGCGCCGATGTCGCGACCAGCGGTCCGCAGCGAGGTCTCGACCAAGGCGCCGTCAACCAGCGTGCGCCCGCCCTCGATGAAAATGTCCGTCACGATGCGGCGCTCCGTTGTTTGTTCTGTGATTGGGATACGGCCTCGGCCTCGTACTTGTCGAGGAATTCCTCGACCGCGAGCTTGCGAAAGTCGGGCAGGACGCGGCGGAGCGTCTCGTGATCCCAGTCCCACCATGCGAGCGCGGCGAGGCGGTCGGCGATCGTCTCGGAGAAGCGCCGCTTCACGGGCCGCGCCGGATTACCGGCAACGATGGTGTATGCGGGAACGTCCTTGGTCACGATCGCGCCGGCAGCGACGACAGCGCCGGTTCCGATGTTCCGTCCTGGTAACAGGATCGCACCGTGCCCGATCCAGACGTCATGGCCGATATGCACGTGATGCGCACGTCGCCAGTTGAAGAAGTCGGTGTCGTCGCTCTCTCCGGGGAAATACGCGCTGGCGCGGTAGGTGAAATGCGCTTGAGTCGCGCGATGCATCGGGTGGTTGCCGGGGTTGATGCGGGTCATCGCCGCGATCGAGCAAAACTTGCCGATCGAGGTGTAGGTGATCTGGCTGTCGTTCACGACGTAGGAATAGTCATCCATGCTGACTTCGAGCAGGATCGTGCGCGCGCCGACCTCGGTATATTTGCCGAGCCTGCTCTCACGGACCGACGCGGTCGGGTCGACGGTCGGCACAACCGAGAGTGTTTTTCCGGCCATCAGGGCCTCCGCAAATCTTCAAGAATCTTGGGCTTCCGGGGGATGCGCGCTCGTCATCGGGATGCTTGATGACAACATCATGACGTTGCGATGACGGCAAGGGAGCGACAAGGGAGGGGTGTGGACGATCGCCGCACCGCAGCGCTGTCGTCACATAACTGTAAAACGCCGGGGATAGCGATGGCCCAACGAGGCGCGGTTGGAGCATTACATGCTGGTGGTGGAAGGTTTGACGTGCCGTTTCGGCACGAAAGCCGCAGTCGACAACGCGTCCTTTTCGATCGCGCCCGGCAGCTTTGTCGGCGTGATCGGCCGCTCCGGTGCCGGCAAGTCGACGCTGCTGCGGATGATCAACCGTCTCGCCGATCCGACCTCCGGCCGTATCCTGTTCGAAGGCACCGACGTCACCGCGTTGCGCGGCAAGGAACTGCGGCGGTGGCGCGCGCGCTCGGCGATGATCTTCCAGCAGTTCAATCTGGTCGGCCGCCTTGATGTGCTGACCAACGTGCTGATGGGCCGACTGGCCCAGATTCCGTCATGGCGCTCGCTGGCGCAGGTCTGGCCGGAGCAGGACAGGGCGCTCGCACTGTCGGCGCTCGAGCAATTCGACATCGCCCAGCTGGCGGCACAGCGCGCCGACCAGCTCTCCGGCGGCCAGCAGCAACGCGTCGCGATCGCCCGCGCGCTGGTGCAGGAGCCCGACATCATTCTCGCCGACGAGCCGATCGCCTCGCTCGATCCGCGCAACACCAAGATCGTGATGGACGCGCTGCTGCGCATCAACAAGCATTTCGGCATCACGGTGCTTTGCAATCTGCACTCGCTCGACCTGGCGCGGACCTATTGCGACCGCCTGGTCGGCATGGCCGCAGGTCGCGTGGTGTTCGATGGCGCCCCCGCGGCGCTCACCGACCATATCGCCCGCGAGCTCTATGACCTCGAGGCCAATGACGTCATCGGCGCAGCACCGCTGCCCGCGCCCGACGGTGCAACTGCGCCGGCACTCGGCACCGCAGCCGCGGCCTGAGCGTCGCGCATTTTTCAATCTGGGAGGCCGGGCATTTTGCCCGGCCAACAGGTGCAACTACAACAAAAGAGGGGTAGTCATGTTCACTCGTCGCATCATTCTGGCTGGCGCCGCCGCGCTGGCATTTGCCGGTTCGGCCTCCGCGCAGGACTGGAAGGCAAAGTATCCGGAGCTCACCTTCGCGGTGGTGCCGGCCGAGAACGCCTCCGGCGTCACCGAGCGCTGGACGCCGTTCGTGGCGTATCTGTCGAAGGAGCTCGGCGTGAAGGTCACACTGCGCATCGCCAACGACTACGCGGCCGTCATCGAAGGCCAGCGCGCCGGCAACATCCAGATCGCCAGCTACGGCTCGGCCTCGTTCTCTCGCGCGCGCTTGACCGGCGTCAAGACCGACGCGTTCGCCAACGATATGAACGCCGACGGTTCGACCGGCTATTACTCGGTGTTCTTCGTCAAGGCGTCGAGCCCGTACAAGACCGTCGAGGACCTGAAGGGCAAGAATCTCGGCCTGGTCGATCCGAACTCGACGTCCGGCAACAACGTGCCGCGCTTCGAACTGAACAAGATGGGCATCGCGAACGCCGAAGGCTTTTTCGGCAAGGTCGTGTTCACCGGCAGCCACGAGAACGCCGTCCTGGCGCTGTCGCAGGGAACCGTTGATGTGGCCGCTAACCAGTGGACCAACGAGGACGATTCCACGCTCGCCCAGATGCTGACCAAGGGCATGCTGAAGAATGCCGACGGCTCGGCGATGAAGAAGGATGATTTCCGCATCATCCACAAGTCGGCGCTGATCATCAACGGCCCCTATGCGTACAACACCGATCTTCCGGAGGACCTGAAGGCCGCGATCGCAAAGGCCTTCTTCGACGCCCCGACCAAGGACAAGGCCGCCTTCGACCGTCTGTCCGACGGTCAGAAGAAGGGCTTCCATCCCGCCACCACCAAGGATTGGGACGGCACCATCGAGCTGATCAAGTTCGTCGACGGTTTGCGAAAGAAGGCGAGCTGATCGCACGCCTGACGTCACGAGGGTCGGGCGTATAGCCCGGCCCTTTCTCTCCACTCAACTCCGAACCGGACTGGCACGCGTCGATGGCGACCGCCGTATCCATTCTTCCAGCGCAGCAACTGGCGACGCTGGAGGACGCCTACCGCAAGTCCGTCGCACGCAAGCGGTTGAAGGCCGCGCTGGCAACGGCGGCATTCTGTGCGGTGCTGGTGATCGCGGCGTTCGGCGCGGAAGTGAACCTGCGCACGCTGTTCACCTATTTCGGCAATTTCGTCAGCTATTTCGATCGCATCCTGACGCTGGATTCCGGCGCGCGGGTCTGGACCGATCCCGCCGAATGGTTCTGGGGTTGGCATAAGTGGCTGAAGATGCTCGGCGAGACGATCCTGATCAGCTATGTCGGCACGCTGACGGGTGCGGTGCTCGCCTTCGCGCTCAATTTCTTCGCGGCCCAGAATACGTCGCCGGGCCCATGGGTACGTTTCACGATCCGCCGCCTGCTGGAATTCGCGCGCACCGTCCCCGGCATCGTGTTCGCGCTGATCTTCGTGATCGCGTTCGGCCTCGGGCCGATGGCCGGCGTGCTGGCGATCGCGATCCACACCACCGGGGCGCTCGGCAAGCTGTTCGCCGAGATCGTCGAGAATGCCGACATGAAGCCGGTCGAGGGCATCCGCTCCACCGGCGCGAGCTGGCTGTCCTGCATGCGCTTTGCCGTGCTGCCGCAGGTCTCGGCCGGCTATGCCAGCTATGCGCTGCTGCGCTTCGAGATCAACGTCCGCGAGGCGTCGGTGATGGGCTTCGTCGGCGCCGGCGGCATCGGCCAGGAGCTGGTGGTCGCGATCCGCAAGTTCTACTATTCCGACGTCAGCGCCATCCTCATCACCATCATCGTCACCGTCTTCATCATCGACATCTCGACCGGCTGGCTGCGCGGCCGGCTGTTCGGCAAGGAGACCCGTCGATGAGCCAGATGCCGAGGCCGGACACCGCGGAACTGCGCGCGAAGTACCCCGACGTCTTCGAACGTCCCACATCGGCACGGCTGGCGATGCCGGCCATGATCGTGGCGGCGCTCGCGATCTTCGTGTTCGGACTGGTTGATCTCGATTTCTCGCCGTCCAGGCTGATCGCGGGCCTCGGCCAGCTCGGCTGGATCACCATGCTGATGCTCCCGCCGAATCCGGGCTCGTCGTTCCCGCTCTACATGCAGGCGCTCGGCGAGACGCTGTCGATCGCGGTGCTCGGCACCACGCTTGCCGCGGTTTTGGCACTCCCGGTCAGCCTGCTGGCGGCGCGCAACATCATCCCCTCGAACCTGATCCGCTTTCCGGTGCGCCGCTTCCTGGACTCGATCCGCGGCGTCGATACGCTGATCTGGGCGCTGGTCTGGATCAACGTCGTCGGCCTCGGTCCGTTCGCCGGCGTGCTGGCGATCATGGTGTCGGACTTCGGTGCGTTCGGAAAGCTGTTCTCGGAGGCGATCGAGGCCGCGGATCGCAAGCAGGTCGAGGGTATCCGCGCGTCCGGCGGCAATGCGCTGCACGAGATTCGCTTCGGCCTGCTGCCGCAGGTGTTGCCCGTGATCGCCGGGCAGGTGCTCTACTTCATCGAGTCGAACACGCGTTCGGCGACCATCATCGGCATCGTCGGCGCGGGCGGCATCGGCTTGCAGCTTGCCGAACAGATCCGCGTGCTGGAATGGCAGAAAGTATCGTTCCTGATCCTGATGATCCTGATCGCGGTTGCCGCGATCGACTTCATCTCGAGCAAGCTGCGCTTTGCGATCATCGGGCAAAGGGCGGTGGTATAGAAAGTTACCTCGCCCCGGGGAGAGGTCGGATTGCGCAGCAATCCGGGTGAGGGGTGTTTCCCCGCACTCATATTTATCCGCTTTGTGGAGGCGGCCCCTCTCCCCGCAAGAGCGGGGCGAGGGAGCAGAAGCACGTCAGCCGTTCTCGACCAGAAACTCCACGCGCTCGGCGGCGAAGCGCGAGCGCTTGGTCACCAGCGGCTGGTCCAGCATGTCGACGTCGGTGGCGTCGACCACCAGCACCGGCCGTCCCAGCGGCAGGTCGAGCCGCGCGGCGTCGGTCGCATCGACGATCGCCGCGGTGATCCGGGTCGAGGCGCGGTGGTAGTCCTTGACGCCGTAATGCCCGAGCAGCTTCGTCATCGAGCGGACGTTGGCGAACACGCTGCCGGCATCGGGAAACCGCTCGGCCGACAGCCAGGTGGTGGAGACGCAGATCGGCGTCCGGTCGGCGAGCCGCACCGCTTCGATCCGGATCAGCGGCGCACCGATCTTCAGGCCGAGCTCGCGCGCAATCTCGCGATTGGCGGTGTCGCTGCTCGCATCGATCAGCTGGCCGCGCGGCTCGTGACCGCCGGCGCCGACGATCTCGGAAAATCGCGTGCGTGAGCGCAAGGGATAGGCGAGGCGCTGGGCTTCGACATAGGTGCCGCTACCGCGTTCCGCGCGCACCAGGCCGCGCTCCGCCAATGCGGCGAGCGCCCGCCGCACGGTGTGCCGGTTGACCCGGTACGTCTCGGCGATCTCCATCTCGCCGGGCAGCTTTTCGCCGGCGGCGAAGCGGCCGTCAGCGATGCCGCGCTCGATGCCGTCGGCGACCTGCCGCCACAAGGCGACGCCGGAACTTTCCTGCATGCTCATGGCGCGGTGATACCAGAAATCTTTGGTTTGTCACGAAACAGTCATGGCGCTCCGCTATCAAGTTGTCTAGTATCATAGACAACTTGATGCAAGCAAGGTTGCCCAAAGGTTTGCCCATGAGTTCGACCGGACCAAACAG
Organism: Bradyrhizobium sp. USDA 4538; assembly: GCF_024171045.1. NCBI lineage: Bacteria > Pseudomonadati > Pseudomonadota > Alphaproteobacteria > Hyphomicrobiales > Nitrobacteraceae > Bradyrhizobium > Bradyrhizobium sp. USDA 4538. The sequence goes on along the minus strand of NZ_JALJZE010000001.1, from coordinate 1,067,827 downwards.
CAAACAGGCCCAGCGCAAGGCCGCGATGACGGTGCTGGCGCACGCCGCCGCTGCTGATATCGCCGGCAGGCTGGCGGCGATCGCGGTGCCCGCGCATGAGAACCTGCGTGAGCCGGAAAACGGCCTTGTGATGCTGCGTGGGCGGATCGGCGGCGACGGTGCGCCGTTCAATCTCGGCGAGGCGACGGTGTCGCGCGCGGCGGTGCGGCTTGCGACCGGCGAGGTCGGCTTCGGCTACACGCTCGGCCGCGACGCGCGGAAGGCGCAGATGATCGCGCTGTGCGATGCCATGGTGCAGTCGGCGGAACTGTCCGGCGAGGTGGAGGTCAAGGTGATCGCGCCGCTGCGCGTCGCCATGAACGCCGAACGCGGCCGCAAGGCGGCGGAAACCGCGGCGACGCGGGTCGATTTCTACACGATGGTGCGCGGTGAGGGATGATGCAATGACGACGATTGCCGAAATGCCCGCGGGCTTTGCCGACAAGGTGCTGTCGGCGCAATCGACTTTCCGTTCCGTGATGGATGCGATGGCGCGCCCGGGCAGCGTGCAGCGCGTCGCCGCGAGCGTGGGAACGCCCGCCGGCATGATGCGCGGCTCGGCCGCGATCGCGCTGACGCTGTTCGATCACGACACGCCGATCTGGCTTGACGCTGCGATGTCGGCGACGCCGGACGTCGCCCGCTGGCTGAAGTTTCACGCCAGCGCGCCGGTGGTGGCCGATTCCTCGATCGCGAGCTTCGCTTTGATCGGCGATGCCGCGAGCCTGCCGGCGCTCGATCGCTTCGCATTCGGCAGCAGCGAATATCCTGACCGGTCGACCACGCTGATCCTGCAGGTCGACAGCCTGTCGCAGGGGCCGGCCTTCGAGCTGAAAGGGCCCGGCATCGACGGCAGCGCCGTGCTGCAGGCGATGATCAAGCCGCGCGACCTGTTCCAGCGGCTTGCGATCAACGAAGCCCTGTTCCCGCGCGGCATCGATGTCGTGCTGGTCCATGACGATGCCATTGTGGCGATCCCGCGCACCACGCGGCTGATCGCAAGCGGAGTGTGAGCGATGTATGTAGCCGTCAAGGGAGGCGAGCGCGCCATCGAGAACGCCCATCGTCTGCTCGCGCATGAGCGGCGCGGCGACCGCGAGGTGCCCGAGGTGACGCTGGCACAGATTTCCGAGCAACTCGCGCTCGGCGTCGATCGCGTGATGACCGAAGGTTCGCTCTACGACCGCGAGCTCGCGGCGCTCGCGATCAAGCAGGCGCGCGGCGACATGATCGAGGCGATCTTCCTGGTCCGCGCCTTCCGTGCCACGCTGCCGCGCTTTGGCGCCACCGAGCCGGTCAACACCGGCGAGATGCAGGTGCGGCGGCGGATCTCCTCGACCTTCAAGGACGTTCCGGGCGGCCAGATCCTGGGGCCGACCTTCGACTACACCCATCGCCTGCTCGATCCGCAGCTCGCGGAAGGCTTTGTGCCGGAGCAGCCGGCGACCGCGGAGGCCTCGCAGGCCGCCACGCCGCGGGTGACCGACATTCTCGGCCGTGACGGTCTAATCGAATCCTCGCCGCAGGCAGATTGCGACACGCCGGTCGGCGACCTCACGCGCGAGCCGTTGAGCTTTCCGGCCGATCGCGATTTGCGGCTGCAGAACCTGGCGCGCGGCGATGAGGGCTTCCTGCTCGCGCTCGGCTACTCGACGCAGCGCGGCTACGGTCGCAATCACCCGTTCGCCGGCGAGATCCGCTTCGGCGAGGTCGAGGTCGAGTTCTTCGCCGAGGACGCGGGCTTTGCCGTGCCGCTCGGCTCGATCGAATTGACCGAGTGTCAGATGGTCAACCAGTTCAAGGGCTCGACGACTGAGGCGCCGTGCTTCACCCGCGGCTATGGCCTCGCCTTCGGGCAGAGCGAACGCAAGACCATGTCGATGGCGCTGGTCGATCGCGCGCTGCGTGCGCGTGAGCTCGGCGAGGAGGCGGCGGCGCCGGCGCAGGACGAGGAGTTCGTGATGTCGCACTCCGACAATGTCCAGTCGACCGGCTTCGTCGAGCATCTCAAGCTGCCACACTACGTCGACTTCCAGTCCGAGCTCGGTCTCTTGCGCAAGCTGCGGCAGGAGTTCGCGGAAGCCAACGAGGCCGTGGAAATGCAGGAGGCCGCGGAATGAACGCGCCGACGTACAATTTCGCCTATCTCGACGAGCAGACCAAGCGGATGATCCGCCGCGCGATCCTCAAGGCGATCGCGATCCCCGGCTACCAGGTGCCGTTTGCGAGCCGCGAGATGCCGATGCCCTATGGCTGGGGCACCGGCGGCGTGCAGGTGACGGCCGCGATCCTCGGTCCCGACGACGTGCTGAAGGTGATCGACCAGGGCTCGGACGACACCACCAACGCGATCTCGATCCGCAAGTTCTTCGGCAAGACCGCGGGTGTCGCGACCACGACCTCGACCACCGACGCGACCGTGATCCAGACCCGGCACCGCATTCCAGAGGCGTCGCTGCATGCCGGGCAGGTGCTGGTCTATCAGGTGCCGATCCCCGAACCGCTGCGCTTCCTCGAGCCGCGCGAGACCGAGACGCGGCGCATGCACGCGCTCGCCGAATACGGGCTGATGCACGTCAAGCTCTACGAGGACATCGCGCGCTTCGGCCATATCGCCACCGCCTACGCCTATCCGGTGAAGGTGAACGCGCGCTACGTGATGGACCCGTCGCCGACGCCGAAATTCGACAATCCGAAGATGGACAATTGCGCGGCGCTGCAGCTGTTCGGCGCCGGCCGCGAGAAGCGCATCTACGCGATCCCGCCCTACACCACCGTGGTGTCGCTGGACTTCGAGGATCACCCGTTCACGCGCTACCGCTTCAACGCGCCCTGCGCGCTGTGCGGCGCCGACAATTCCTATCTCGACGAGATCGTCACCGACGACAAGGGCGGGCGGATGTTCGTCTGCTCCGACACGGACTTCTGCGAGCAGCGCCAGGCCGCCGGCCATCACGGCACCGAGAGCGCAGCGCCGCACAAGGAGAAGGCGCATGTCTGAGCTCTCGAGCCTCGACAACGACGAGCCGTTGCTGGTGGCCGAGGGGCTTGCCAAGAATTACGGCCGGCTTGCGGCCTGCCGCGACGTCTCGTTCGCGCTCTATCCCGGCGAGGTGCTGGCGATCGTCGGCGAGTCCGGCTCGGGCAAGTCGACGCTGCTGCAGCTGCTCTCGGCGCAGCTCGCGCCGAGCGCGGGCCGGGTGTGCTACCGGATGCGCGACGGCGTGCTGCGCGATCTCGCTGAACTCGGCGAGGCCGAGCGGCGCTTCCTGTTTCGCACCGACTGGGGCTTCGTGCACCAGGACCCGGCGCAGGGGCTGCGCATGGGCGTCTCGGCCGGCGCCAATGTCGGCGAGCGGCTGATGGCGGTCGGCTGGAATCATTACGGCCGCATCCGTGACACCGCGTCGACCTGGCTGGAGCGGGTCGAGATCGATACCGGCCGCATCGACGATGCGCCAAAGACCTATTCCGGCGGCATGCGGCAGCGGCTGCAGATCGCCCGCAACCTCGTCACCGAGCCGCGGCTGGTGTTCATGGACGAGCCGACCGGCGGCCTCGACGTCTCGGTGCAGGCCCGCCTGCTCGACCTGATGCGCAACCTCGTCAGCGAGCTCGGGCTTGCCGCGATCGTCGTGACCCACGATCTGGCGGTGGCGCGGTTGCTTTCGCATCGCGTGATGGTGATGAAGGGCGGCCGCGTCATCGAGACCGGCCTCACCGACCAGGTGCTCGACGATCCGCGTGAGCCCTATACGCAGCTGCTCGTTTCCTCGATTCTTCCGCCATGAGCGTGCCAATGACCGCGATGATCGAACTTGCCAACGCCGAGAAGACCTTCACCATGCATCTGCAGGGCGGCGTCGAACTGCCTGTGGTGCGCGGCGTCTCGTTCCACGCCGATCCGGGTGAGTGCGTGGTGCTGTCGGGCCCGTCGGGCGCCGGCAAATCCTCCATCCTGAAGATGATCTTCGGCAACTATCGCTGCGACAGCGGCCGGATCGGCATCCGCCATCACGGCAAGGTTGTCGACCTTGCCACCGCCGAGCCGCGCCAGGTGCTGAGCATCCGCCGCTCGACCATTGGCTATGTCAGCCAGTTCCTGCGCGCCGTGCCGCGGGTGGCGACGATCGACGTCGTCGCCGAGCCTTTGATCGTCAACGGCGTGGCGCGCGAGGAGGCCCGCGCGCGCGCCGGCCAGCTGCTGCGCCGGCTCAACATTCCGGAGCGGCTGTGGACCTTGCCGCCCTCGACCTTCTCCGGCGGCGAGCAGCAGCGCGTCAACATCGCACGCGGCTTCATCGTGGACCTGCCGATCCTGCTGCTGGACGAGCCGACCGCTTCGCTCGATGCGGCGAATCGCGCCGTGGTGGTCGAGCTGATCGCGGAGAAGAAAACCAAGGGCGTCGCGATGGTCGCCATTGTCCATGACGACGAAATCCGTCATCTGATTGCCGACCGCATCGTCGATGTGACCTCGTTCGCGGCTGCTGCCTGAAGGACCGTTTGAAATGACCGCCAAGCAAGACACCATCATCGGCAACGCCCGGCTGGTCCTCGCCGATCGCGTGATCGAGCAGGGCTGGGTCGCGATCGCTGATGGAAAGATCGCCGAGTTCGGCGAGGGCAGGGCACCCGAGGCCGCCGAGGATGCCGGCGGCGACCTCCTGATGCCCGGGCTGATCGAGCTGCACACCGACCATCTCGAGATGCACTATGTGCCGCGGCCGAAGGTGTTCTGGAATCCGGTCGCGGCCGTGATCTCCTATGACGGGCAGCTCGCGACCTCAGGCATCACCACGGTGCTGGATTCGCTGCGGGTCTGGCGCGAGGACGGCGCCGAGGATGTCGACGGTCGCGCCGGCGTGCTGGCGGCGGCGATCGCGGCGGCGCGCGAGGAGAATCTGCTGCGCGCCGATCACTTCCTGCATCTGCGCTGCGAGGTCCCGATGCCGGACGTGGTCGCCGAGGCCAAGGAACTGATCGACCGGCCGGACGTGCGGCTGATGTCGCTGATGGACCACACGCCGGGCCAGCGCCAGTTCCGCGACGAGGTGAAGCTGCGCGATTACTATCGCGGCAAGGGCGGCGGCATGACCGACGCCCAGCTCGACGTGCTGTTCGCGCGGCGCTTCGCCTATCAGAAGGAATATGCGGTGGCGAACACCCGCGCGATCGTCGCGCTGGCGCATGAATACAGGATCCCGCTGGCGAGCCATGACGACACCACCGACGAGAACGTGGTCGACGCCGTCAGCGACAAGGTCGCGGTCGCGGAGTTCCCGACCACGATGGAAGCTGCGCGCGGCTTGCACGCCGCCGGCATCGACATCCTGATGGGCGCGCCGAACGTGGTGCGCGGCGGCTCGCACTCCGGCAACATTGCGGCCGTCGATCTCGCCAATGAGGGCATGCTCGATATCCTGTCGTCGGACTACATCCCGTCCAGCCTGCTGATGGCGGCGCTGCAATTGCCGCGGCATGTGCCGGCGATCGATCTTGCTTCCGCCGTGCGCACCGTGACCAAGACGCCGGCCGAAGCGGTCGGGCTCACCGACCGCGGCGAGATCGCGGTCGGCCGGCGCGCTGACCTGATCCGCGTGCATGTCGCGCGCGATCTGCCTGTCGTGCGCAGCGTCTGGCGCGAAGGAGGGAGGGTCGCATGACCGTTGCATCCGTCGTCGCCGACCGGCGCGCCGGAATCGGCCCCGGCCGGCTGATCCTGGTGGTCGGCCCGAGCGGCGCCGGCAAGGATACGCTGCTGGGGTTCGCCAAAGCGGCCTGTGGCGATGATCGCGATGTCGTGTTTCCGCGCCGGCTGATCACCCGCCAGGCCTCGGCGTCGGAGGACAATGAGGAGGTCAGCGCGGAGAGCTTCCAGCGCGCGGTAGCCGCCGGCGACTACGCCATGCACTGGGAAGCGCACGGCCATCGCTACGCGCTGTCGCGGTCGATCAACGACGATATCGGCGCCGGACGCACCGTGATCGCGAACGTCTCGCGCACCGTGATCGCCGCGGCGCGCCGCAACTATGCCAACGCTGTCGTGGTGCTGGTCACGGCGCCGCCCGATGTGCTGGCCGCGCGGCTCGCAATGCGGGCGCGCAGCAGCGACGGTCTTATCGAGCGGCGGCTGGCCCGCACCGTCGACGAGAGCACGTCGACGCCCGATTTCACCATCGTCAATTCCGGCACCGCCGACTATCATGCGCGACAGCTTGTCCGCATCATCAAGGGCGAACGCTGGGACGAATAGAGCGTTTTCCAGCGAGGTGGATACCGGTTCGCGTGAAGAAAACGCGTCGAAAAGGAAGCAGAGGAGAGAAGCACGAATGTCGGTGATCGAAACGGTCGAGCAGCTTGAGGCGATCTACGGCTTCCCGAACGACGCGTCGACCGTGAAGGTCGCCGATCACGTGACGCCGCTCTATCGTGTGCTCATCGAGCAGTCGCCGTTCGTGTCGCTTGCGACCGCAGGCCCCGAAGGGCTCGATTGCTCGCCGCGCGGCGACCTGCCGGGCTTCGTGCGCATCCATGATGCGAAGACGCTGATGATGCCGGATCGCCGAGGCAACAATCGCTGCGATTCGCTGCGCAACATCGTTCGCGATCCCCGCGTCGGTTTGCTGTTCCTGATTCCGGGCTCAGGCAGCACGCTGCGCGTCAACGGCCGCGCTTATGTCACGGCCGAACCGGAGCTGCTCGCCTCCTTCATGATGGAAGGCAAGGCACCGCGCACGGTGATCGTAATGCATGTGGAGGAGATCTATTTCCAGTGTGCGCGCGCGATCGTGCGCTCCGATCTCTGGAATCCGGACAAGCGGGTCGATCCGAAGGTCTTGCCGACGCCGGGCCAGATCCTCGCCGAGATGAGCGAGCACACGGTCGGCGGCGAAAAATACGATCGGGAATGGCCGGAGCGCGCGCGACAGACGATGTGGTGATGCGCCCGGACGGCTGGGAAGCATGATCCGGAAAAGTGCGAAGCGGTTTTCCCTGCGACAAACGCGAAGCGTTTGCGCGGAGATCATGCTCAAACAAAAGCGCTTATAGCGCGCTGACGATTGAACCCATCGCGCCTTAGGCTTCAGCCCGGTCTTCCCAGTCCTCCCAGGTCACGTCAGCATTGATCTCGAGGTAGCGCGCAACGGCAACGCCGATGGTGGGGAAGAAGTTATTCTCGCCGAGTTGCGCCAGCAGGCCGAATTTCTTCAGCTTGTCCTTGACGGGGTCCTTGAGCTCGGCAAAGCACAGCTCGATCTTCTGTGCGTGCAACGCCTCGTCCAACTCGGCGAGAATATCGCCCGCGGTCACGTCCACGCTGGTGACGGGCTCGGCCGTGACCACCAGCCAGCGCACCGGCGTCGGAGATTTCGCCACCGCATCCAGCGCACGTTCCTTGAAGAACTCGGCATTGGCAAAGAACAGCGGCGCATCCCACCGGAACAGCACCAGTCCGGGGATCTGGCGTGCGTCCGGATATCGCGTGATGTCGTGATAGCCCTTCACGCCGGAGGCGCGGCCCAGCACGGCGGAATGCGGCCGCCAGCCGTCCCACAGGAATTCGACGATGGCGAGCACGATGGCGAGGCCTATTCCGGGAATCACCCCCAGCACGGCCACGCCGACGAAGCAGACCATCGATAGCCAGAACTCCCACTGCTGAATGCGGTAGATTCGCCTGAGGTCGCCGATCTCAAACAGGCCGAGCGCAGCGGCGATGACGACGGCGGCCAACGCGGCGTTGGGCAAGTGCTGCAGCAAATTCGGCGCTATCAGCAGCAGGAAGGCGATAGCCAGCGCGCCGATGACGCTGGTCAATTGCGTGCGCGCTCCGGCAGCTTCCGCAACGGGCGTTCGCGATCCGCTGCTGCTGATCGGAAAACCCTGAAAGAAGCCGGCCGCCAGATTGGCCGCGCCGAGCCCCACCATCTCCTGGTTGGGATCAACGCGATCGCCCAATCGTCCTGCATAGGCGCGCGACAGGACGCTGGTATCGGCGAACGACACCAGCGCGACGGCGCTGCCGCCGATCAGCACCTGCACGATGTCGCCATAGCCGATCCGGGGAATGGCGAATCCTGGTAAGCCCTGGGGAAGCGAACCCAGGACCGTCACGCCGAAGCGGGCCCCGAGATCGAGAACCCCGGTGACGACCGTCGCGGCGACGACGGCAATGAGAATGCTGGGCAACCGCTTGTTCCGGGCGAGCAGCAGGATCACCGCCAGCGTCGCAAGGCCGATCCCGAGGGTCGCCCAATTCGTCTTTCCGTCGACGATTGCTCCGATGACCGCCCAGAGGCTGCGCAGAGGTCCATCGCCTTCAATGGAAAAGCCGAACAGCTTTGGCAGCTGGCTGATCAGCACGGTCAGGGCAATGCCGTTCATGTAGCCGTAGCGGATCGGCTTGGAGAGAAGCTCGGTCAGGAATCCCAGCCGCGCGATACCCGCGACGATGCATATCGTCCCGGAGACGACCGCCATCATGGCGGCCAGGGTTGCCGCACGCATCGGATCGCCGCCAGACAGCGGAACGACGACGCCGAGGATGATGGCCGCAAGCGCCGAGTCCGGCCCAAGGACAAGGATGCGGCTCGGCCCGAGCAGGGCGTAGACGAGCAGCGGGATGATCGTCGCATAGAGCCCGTAGATGCCGGGCAGGCCGGACGCCTCCGCATAGGCGATGCCGACCGGGACCAGCATGGTCGCGAGCACCAGCCCGGCGACGATGTCGTGTGGAAGCCACGCCGCTTGATATCGACGCAGCGTGGTGAGACCCGGCAGCCAGCCGGTCCAATGCTTCATCGCCGGTCACTCCCAACGTCGTTGGGGCCGCAGGCGCTTGACGTGAACCGCTCTACCCCTTCAACCGCTCTACCCCTTCGCCTGCTCATCAAACGCCTTCAGCGACACCGCTGCAATCTCGCGCAGCGCGTTGCGGTCGGCGCCCGAGGAAGCCATCACGCACATGCCTGATGTCACCGCGGAGAGATAGCGGGCAAGGGTGGCCGGATCGGCGCTTTCGCCCAGGTCGCGTTCGGCCTTCGCGCGGACAAAACGCTCGTGCAATTGGTCCTCCGTTCGGGTGCGGCGCGCTGCCAGTTCAAATGGAACATTCTCCGAGCCGGTGCCGCAGGCAAGGCCGCCCTGGACCAGCAGGCAGCCGGGCGGGTTGGCGGGATCGGTCTGGGCGTCCGCGTGCTCCATCAGAAATCGTTCGGCCACCTCTCGGGCGGTGGAGGCGCCCAAAACCTTTTCCATCCAGGCGTCGCGCTTCTCGGTGTAGCGGTCGAGCGCGGCCTTCAGCAGACCCTCCTTGCTGCCAAAGGCGGCATAGAGGCTGGGCGGATTGATATTCATCGCCTCGGTGAGCTGCGCGATCGTCGCGCCCTCGTAACCATGGCGCCAGAACACATCCATGGCCTGGTCCAAAGCGGCGTCCGCGTCGAAAGCGCGGGGGCGTCCCATTCCCATTTTTCGTTGCTCCGTAAGCCGGGTGCCGTTTCTATGACGGATTGTCCCTGGCTTATCCTCTTGTTGCACGTGATGTTTTTCCGCGACTTCCCATTTCCCCATGAATGAGATAAGAAATTCATAGTGCTCGATACATAAGTATCTTGCGAACCGGCGTCCAGCTCCACATCTGTAGCGAACACTACAGATATCTGGAGCGCGTGAATGCCTTCGTCAATCCAAAATCCCCGTTCCGGCCGCTTCCGACGTGTCGTCGGCGGTATCGTGATCCTTGGCGCCCTCGCGGTGGCCGGTTCGATCGCGACCGGCCACTATTTTCATGCCGCACAGGCGACCGCGACTGCCGCGGCTCCCGAGCCGGCGGTCCCGGTCACCGTTGCCGTGATCCAGCCGCGGCCGACCACGCTGTTCGATGACTTCTCGGGCCGGCTCGAAGCCGTCGACCGGGTTCAGCTCCGGCCGCGGGTGGCGGGCGCGATCCTTTCGACCAACTTCACCGAGGGCGCGCTGGTGAAGTCCGGCGACATCCTGTTCAAGATCGACCCCGCGCCCTACGCCGCCGAGGTCGATCGCGCCCAGGCGCAGCTCGAGGCCGCCAAGGCCCGCGTCGTGTTCACCACGAGCGAAGTCGAGCGCGGCGCGCAGCTGGTTGGCAACAACATCGTGACCAGGCGCGATTTCGACCAGCGCGACAATGCCAATCGCGAGGCAGTCGCCAACGTCAAGGCCGCCGAGGCCGCGCTGCAGACGGCCAAACTCAATCTCGACTACACCGAGGTGCGGGCGCCGGTCGACGGCCGGGTCGGCAGGATCGAGGTCACCGTCGGCAATCTCGTCGCCGCCGGCACATCCTCGCCGGTCCTGACCTCGCTGGTCTCGGTCAATCCGATCTATGCGAGCTTCGACGCCGACGAGGAAGTCGTGCTGCGCGCGCTGAACTCGATCGCGGATGCCTCCGGCAAGCGCGGCAATCTCGACCAGATTCCGGTCGACATGGTGACGTCGGGCGGCCTCAGCGCCAAGGGGCACATCCAGCTCATCGACAACCAGGTCAACGGGCAGAGCGGCACCATCCGAGTCCGCGCCGTGTTCAAGAACGATGACGGCCGATTGATCCCGGGGCAATTCGCCCGCGTGCGCATGGGCCAGCCCAAGCAGCAGACGCTGGTGCTGATCGACGAGCGCGCCGTCGGCACCGACCAGGACAAGAAGTTCGTCATGCTGGTCGGCGACGACAGCCGCGCGGTCTATCGCTCCGTCACGCTCGGCGGCGCGGTCGATGGCCTGCGGATCGTCACCGCCGGCCTGAAATCCGGCGACCGCATCGTCGTCAACGGCCTGCAGCGCGTGCGTCCCGGCGCACTCCTGAAGATGGAAGTCGCCGAAATGGGCGCGCGCGGCATGCAGCAGGCATCCACTGAAACCAACCAGCACGTCGTGCAGCGCTAGGCGCTGCACGCGGGGGCGGAGCCATGAATCTCTCAAAATTCTTTATCGACCGGCCGATCTTCGCCGGCGTGCTTTCGATCCTGATCTTCCTGGCCGGCCTGATCTCGCTGCTGGCGATGCCGATCTCGGAATATCCCGACGTGGTGCCGCCGTCGGTCGTGGTGCGCGCGACCTATCCCGGCGCCAATCCGAAGGTGATCGCCGAGACGGTCGCGACCCCGATCGAGGAGCAGATCAACGGCGTCGAAGGCATGCTCTATATGTCGAGCCAGGCGACCACCGACGGCGCGATGACGCTGACGGTGACGTTCCGGCTCGGCACCGACCCCGACAAGGCGACCCAACTGGTGCAGAACCGCGTGCAGCAGGCCGAGCCGCGCCTGCCGGCCGTGGTGCGCCAGCTCGGCATCATCACCAAAAAGAGCTCGCCCGACCTCACCATGGTCGTGCATCTGCTGTCCCCGAACAACCGCTATGACATGACGTATCTGCGCAACTACGCGGTGCTCAACGTCAAGGACCGGCTGGCGCGGATCGACGGCGTCGGCGACGTCCAGCTCTATGGCGCCGGCGACTATTCGATGCGGGTCTGGGTCGACCCGCAGAAGGCCGCCGAGCATTCGCTGACCGCGAGCGACGTCGTGCGCGCGATCCAGGCCCAGAACGTCGAGGCCGCCGCCGGCGTGGTCGGCTCCTCGCCCAGCGTCAAGGGCATCGACCTCCAGCTCTCCGTCAACGCCGAGGGACGGCTCTCGACCGAGGAGCAGTTCGGCGACATCGTGGTGAAGACGGGTTCGGCAGGCGAGGTGGTGCGGCTGCGCGACGTCGCGCGGGTCGAGCTCGGCGCCTCCGAATACGGCCTGCGCTCGCTGCTCGACAACAAGCAGGCGGTCGCGATCCCGATCTTCCAGGCGCCGGGGTCGAATGCGCTGGAGATCTCCGACCATGTCCGTGCCACGATGGCCGAGATCAAGAAGAACATGCCGGAAGGCGTGTCCTACCAGATCGTCTACGATCCGACCCAATTCGTGCGTTCGTCGATCGAGGCTGTCATCCACACGCTGCTCGAGGCGGTCGCCCTCGTCGTGCTGGTCGTGATCCTGTTCCTGCAGACCTGGCGCGCCTCGATCATCCCATTGATCGCGGTCCCGGTGTCGATCGTCGGCACCTTCGCGGTGATGCATGTGTTCGGCTTCTCGATCAACGCGCTCAGTCTGTTCGGCCTGGTGCTGGCGATCGGCATCGTGGTCGACGACGCCATCGTCGTGGTCGAGAACGTCGAGCGCAACATCGAGTCCGGCTTGTCGCCGCGCGATGCCACCAACCAGGCGATGCGCGAAGTGTCCGGCCCGATCATAGCGATCGCGCTGGTCCTGATCGCGGTGTTCGTGCCGCTGGCCTTCATCTCCGGCCTCACCGGACAGTTCTACAAGCAGTTCGCGCTGACCATCGCGATCTCGACCGTGATCTCAGCGATCAACTCGCTGACGTTGTCGCCGGCGCTGTCGGCGCTGCTGCTGAAGGGGCATCACGAGCCGAAGGACTGGCTGACCCGGATCATGGAAAGGTCGCTTGGCTGGTTCTTCCGCGGCTTCAACAAGGTCTTCACCAAGTCCTCCGAGAACTACGGCCGCACCGTCACCAAGGTGATCTACGGCAAGGCCGTGGTTATCGGCCTCTATGTGCTGCTGATCGGCCTGACCGGCGTGCTGTTCAAGCAGGTGCCGAGCGGCTTCGTGCCGGGCCAGGACAAGCAGTATCTGGTCGGCTTTGCGCGGCTGCCCGATGGCGCGACGCTCGACCGCACCGAGGAAGTGATCCGCAAGATGAGCGACATCGCGCTGACCCAGCCCGGCGTCGAAAGCTCGGTGGCGTTCCCCGGCCTGTCGATCTCCGGCTTCACCAACTCCTCCAACGCCGGCATCGTGTTCTCGACCTTGAAGCCGTTCGACGAGCGCAAGGATCCCTCGCTCAGCGGTCCGGCGATCGCGGCGGCGCTCAACAAGAAATATGCCGGCATCCAGGACGCCTTCATCGCCATGTTCCCGCCGCCGCCGGTCAACGGCCTCGGCACCATCGGCGGCTTCAAGCTGCAGATCGAGGACCGCGCCGGCCTCGGCTATGAAGCACTGAACGACGCGACCAAGGCGTTCATGGCGGCGATGCAGAAGGCGCCGGAAATTGCCGGCGTGTTCTCGAGCTTCCAGGTCAACGTGCCGCAGTTGTTCGCCGATATCGACCGCACCAAGGCACTCCAGCTCGGCGTGCCCGTCACGGAGGTCTTCAACACGCTGCAGATCTATCTCGGCTCCTACTATGTGAACGACTTCAACAAATTCGGCCGCACCTACTCGGTCTATGTGCAGGCCGACGCGCCGTTCCGCGCGCGTGCCGACGACATCAGGCAGTTGAAGGTGCGCTCGTCGTCGGGCGACATGGTGCCGCTGTCGGCGTTGCTGAAGGTCCGCCAGAGCGCGGGTCCGGAACGCGCGATCCGCTACAACGGCTTCCTGTCGTCGGACATCAACGCGGCTGCCGCGCCGGGCTATTCCTCCGGCCAGGCCCAGGAGGCGGCGACGCGGATCGCGGCCGAAGTGCTGCCGCCCGGATTCGCTTTCGAATGGACCGACCTGACCTATCAGGAGTTCATCGCCGGCAACTCCGGAATCTGGGTGTTTCCGCTGGCGATCCTCCTGGTGTTCCTGGTGCTCGCCGCGCTCTATGAGAGCCTGGCGCTGCCGCTCTCGATCATCATGATCGTGCCGATGGGGCTCTTGGCCGCGATGTTCGGGGTCTGGCTGTCGAAGGGCGACAACAACGTCTTCACCCAGATCGGCCTGATCGTGCTGGTCGGATTGTCGGCCAAGAACGCCATCCTGATCGTCGAGTTCGCGCGCGAGCTCGAATTCGCCGGGCGGTCACCGATCCGTGCCGCGATCGAGGCGAGTCGCTTAAGGCTGCGACCGATTCTGATGACGTCGATGGCCTTCATCATGGGCGTGCTGCCGCTGGTGCTGTCGACCGGCGCGGGCTCGGAGATGCGGCGCGCGATGGGCGTTGCGGTGTTCTCCGGCATGATCGGCGTCACGGTGTTCGGCCTGTTCCTAACGCCGGTGTTCTACGTGCTGCTGCGCAGCCTCACCGGGATGAAGCCGCTGACGCAGCACGGCGAGACGACCATCCCTGGAAAAGCACACGCGGCATGATGCCGCGTGTGTAAGCTTGATGTCAGCTTCGAACGGAATCAGGCTGCGATATCGAGCAGCAACAGTGACGAACCGCGGACCAGCACCTTGCGGCCCGCGGGCGTCAGCTCAAACGAGTCTCCTCGCACCGCAACATAGCCGAGCGTGATCAGGCTCTCGACGGCAAACCGGTTCAGCCGGGTAGGGTTTGCTGCGGGAGCCCGCAGCGCTTTCAGCGCATCCCATTGATCGGGTCTGAGTTCGAATTCTTCGCTCATCGGTCCAGGCACTCCAGAAGTTCTTGGCGTGCGAGATACAGAGCGCAGATGAATTTCGTGCGACCACAACGAGTCAGGATTTCGATTTATGTGGACGCGTCGTCACATCGCTGTGTCATTGGAATACTTCAATTTTTTCGAATCATTGCGGCGCAATGACGCGTGATTTCGTCACAGTGATTAATCCCAAATTGTCACACGGGTTAACCGTCTCGATTAACCGCGCCGCACGCTTGCGCCACCATCGACCGGCAACGTGACACCGGTCACGAAGTTCGCTTCATCGGAGGCGAGAAACAGCGCGGCATTGGCGACGTCCCAGCCGGTGCCCATCTTGTGACGCAGGGGCACCTTGCTGTCACGCTCGGCCTCGACCTCGGCGCGGCTCTTCTTGAATTCGCGGGCGCGGGTGTCCACCGCCATCGGCGTGTTCATCAATCCCGGCAGGATCACGTTTGCGCGAATGCCATATTGCGCATTCTGGTAGGCGAGCTGTTCGGTGAAGGCGATCATCGCCGACTTGGTCGCCTTGTAGGCGACGTAAGGATAGGTCGTGATCGCGGCCATCGACGAGATGTTGATGATCGAGCCGCGCTGCTGCGTGCGCATGATCGGGATCACATGCTTGGCGGCCAGGATGCAGCTCTTCAGATTGATCGCCACGCAGCGATCGAACGCCTCCTCTGTTATGTCCAGCAGTTCGGCGTCGCCGCCGGAGAGGCTGACGCCGACATTGTTGTGCAGGATGTCGACGCTGCCCCAGCGGCCATGTGCATCCGCCACCATCGCCTTGATGTCGGCATTTTTGGTGACATCGGCCTTGAAGGCGACTGAAGTGCCGCCCTTGGCCGCGATCAGGTCGACGGTTTCCTGCGCCGATGCCAGATTGTGATCGACGCACAGCACCCTGGCGCCTTCGCGCGCGAAGGTCAGCGCGGTGGCGCGGCCGTTGCCGATGCCCTCGCCGGGGCTTTGGCCGGCACCCACGACGATGGCGACGCGATCTTGCAGGCGCATCTTACTTCACTCTCTGTAGCGGGTACTGCTGCAGTACCTCCTTGTAGTGAGGCTCGTTGTCGATCTGCATGGTGGCGAGCACCCGCACCACCGCGCAGTAGAACGCAATCGTCAGCACGAGGTCGGTCATGTGCTCGTCGGACAGCTCGCGCTTAATCTCGGCGAAGGTCGCCTCCGACATCGCGAGCCCGCGCACCATCTCGCGGGCGCCCTTGAGGATCGCTTTCGCCATCGGCTCGAGCTTCGACGGCTGGCCTTTGGTCTCCGCGATCAGGCTCTGGATATCCTCGTCGGTGACGCCGAACTCCTTGCCGATCTTCACATGGTGGGTGAATTCGTATTCCGACTGCTCGAGCCAGCCGACCTGCAGGATCGCGAGCTCGCGCAGCCGCGGATCAAGCTTGCTCTTGAAGCGGATATAGCCGCCGACGCCGTTGAAAGCGCGCGCCATGTCCGGCGAGTTCACCAGCAGCTTGTGCAGATTGGTGTTGCGCTTGAGCATGTCGCGATATTCGGGGGCGACCTGATCGGCTTCGAGATAGGGCAGGCGGGCCATTGTTGTTGTCCTTTTTTCGGCGGCTTGCGGAAGAGGCGGCTGTTGTTTCAGCCGTAGAGGGCTTTGTGCTCGCTGGCGTAGTTGGCGTAGGAGTCCTTCATGCTGGCGCCGTTGAGCAGCATCGTTGCGACCACGGCGTTGTCGGCATCGAACACAGTCGAGCGCACCCACATGCTCTCGGTGCGCTTGCTGCCGGAAAGCGCCACGACCTCGCGCTCGACCCAATAGGTCTCGCCGGGGAAGAGCGGCCCGCGCAGAAGACGAATCTCCTGGTCGGCGAACAGCCCGACGGCGGGGCCGCGGACCGGCAGCCGGTCCTCGCGCGCGCGGTACTGGAACAGCACGCTCAGCATCTCCATCGGGATGATGGCGCGGCCCCAGGGATTGTGCTCCAGCGAATAATAGTCCGAAGGCTCGGTGATCACCTTGAGCTTTTCGGCCAGCGAAAACGGATAGAGATCGCCCATGTTCTGGTCGAAATCCATCTTGATCGCCTGTCGCGGCGTCTTCATGCCGACCTTGATGTCGGCGAGGATCACGGGATCGGTCAGCGGCTTCAATTCGCCGAGCCGGTGGCTGAGCGCCGTCTCGCTGCCGTTGCCATCGATCGAGGCGGTGCCGCGCAGGATCTCGGTGCCGTCGCGCTTGACCATCCCGATCGTGCAAACGGTCTGGCCCGGCTTCGGCTTCTCGATCTGGGCCTGCACTTCTTCGCCTTCGAACACCGGGTTGCGGTAATGCGTCGAGAGGCATCCGGTCATGAACCAGGCGCGGCCCCAGATCCGCTCGCACAGCGGCGCGAACTGGCTGAAATGGGTCGGTCCCTCGATCGTGCCGCCGCGGAAGCCGAGCTTCTGCGCGGTTGCATCGTCGTGAATCGAGGCATGGGAATCGTAGGTCTGGGCCTGCAGCATCTGCTTCGGGCTGCGCCAGGGACCCACCAGCAGATCGCCGTTCTCCACGATTTCCGTCGTGAACGCGGATTCGACTGTAATCATCCTTGGTCTCCCTTTGCGCGCCACCGTTTCAAAGATGCCGGGGTTCGGCAAGCCTTGCAGCGGCAACAAGGCCTCGCATGCGCAACATGAGATATGTGCTGCGGCCATGGAACGGGGCTGTTCATGCATAACAAAATCAGTGCATGCTGATGCATGATCATTTCGGAAGATAATCAGACCGGTTCGGACCGGCGTGGCTGACTGACGGGGAAACTGATGGCGTTGATGGAAGTTGGACTGGACGACAAGTACCGGTTGGATACGAAACGAATCTTCCTCTCCGGCACCCAGGCGCTGGTCCGATTGCCCATGTTGCAGCGCGAACGCGACCGCGCGCACGGGCTGAACACCGCCGGTTTCATCTCCGGTTACCGCGGCTCGCCGCTCGGCATGTACGACCACGCGCTCTGGCGGGCGAAATCCTTTCTCAGGGAACATGACATCGCCTTCGTCCCCGGCCTCAACGAGGATCTGGCGGCGACCGCGGTGTGGGGCAGCCAGCAGGTCGGCATGTTCCCCGGCGCCAAGGTCGATGGCGTGTTCGGCATCTGGTACGGCAAGGGCCCCGGCGTCGATCGTTCGCTCGATGCGCTCAAGCACGCCAATTCTGCCGGCACCTCGCCGAACGGCGGCGTGATCGCGCTGGCGGGCGACGACCATGGCTGCCAATCCTCCACCCTGGCGCATCAGAGCGAGCAGGTGTTCGCCTCGGCGCTGATGCCGGTGGTCAATCCGGCGACGCTGCAGGACTATCTCGACCTCGGCATCCTCGGCTTCGCGCTGTCGCGCTATTCCGGCTGCTGGGTCGGCTTCAAGGCGATCTCCGAGACCGTGGAGAGCTCGGCCTCGATCGTCAGCGATCCCGATCGCATCAAGATCATCATGCCCGACGATTTCGAGATGCCACTGGGCGGGCTCTCGATCCGCTGGCCGGATCTGCCGCTCGACGCCGAGCGCAGGCTGCACGGGCCCAAGATGGAGGCGGTCGCGGCCTTCGCCCGCGTCAACCGCTTCGACCGCATCGTGCTGGATTCCAAGCCGGCGCGGCTCGGCATCATGGCGACCGGCAAGGCCTATCTCGATCTGCGCCAGGCGCTCGCCGATCTCGGCATCACCGATGCCGATGCGCAGGCGCTCGGGCTGCGCATCTACAAGGTGGCGCTGACCTGGCCGCTCGAAGCGCGCGGAGCGCGCGCCTTCGCCGAGGGCCTGCAGGATGTGCTGGTCGTCGAGGAGAAGCGCGGCTTCATCGAGGACCAGCTGGTCCGCATCCTCTACAACATGGACGCCTCCAAGCGTCCCTCGGTGGTCGGCAAGCGCGACGAGAGCGGCGCTCCCTTGCTGCCGAGCGAGGGCGAGCTGACGCCGACCATGGTCGCCGCCGCCGTGGTGGCGCGGCTGCGCCGGCTCGGTCACCGCAGCCCGCTGCTGGAGCAGCGTTTGGCAAAACTCGAGGCGTTCGATCGCCCCGCCGAGGGCACGGGCACCGCGAAGCTGCAGCGCACGCCGTATTTCTGCTCGGGCTGCCCACACAACTCGTCGACCAAGATCCCCGAGGGCAGCCGCGCCATGGCTGGCATCGGCTGCCACGGCATGGCGCTGTCGGTGCCGAACCGCAACACCCAGACCATCTCGCATATGGGCGCGGAGGGCGTGAGCTGGATCGGGCAGGCGCCGTTCACCAGCGAAGAGCATGTGTTCCAGAACCTCGGCGACGGCACCTACACCCATTCCGGCTTGCTGGCGCTGCGCGCAGCGGCCGCGGCCGGCGTCAACATCACCTACAAGATCCTCTACAACGATGCGGTTGCGATGACCGGCGGCCAGCCGGCCGAGGGCGGCTTCACGGTGTCGCAGATCGCGCATCAGGTCGCCGCCGAGGGCACCAGGAAGCTTGCGATCGTCTCCGACGATCCGGACAAATATCCCGCCAATTATTTCCCGCCCGGCGCTACCATCCATCATCGCCGCGAACTCGATGCCGTGCAGCGCACCCTGCGCGAGATCGAGGGCCTCACCGTCCTGATCTACGACCAGACCTGTGCCGCCGAGAAGCGCCGCCGCCGCAAGCGCGGGCTGTTCCCCGATCCGGCCAAGCGCGTCTTCATCAACGAGCGCGTCTGCGAGGGTTGCGGCGACTGCTCGGTGGCGTCGAACTGCGTCTCGGTGCAGCCGCTGGAGACCGAGCTTGGCCGCAAGCGCCGCATCGACCAGTCGAACTGCAACAAGGATTTCTCCTGCATCGAGGGCTTTTGCCCGAGCTTCGTGATGGTGCAGGATCCCAAGCTGCGCAAGGCCGATCGCACCGCCGCCGATCCCAAGGCGTTGTTCGCCGATCTGCCGACGCCGCCTGTGGCCACGTTGAGCAATCCCTACAACATCCTGATCACCGGCATCGGCGGCACCGGCGTCATCACCATCGGTGCGTTGCTCGGCATGGCCGCGCATGTCGAGGGGCTCGCCTGCTCGACGCTCGACTTCACCGGCCTGTCGCAGAAGAACGGCGCTGTCATGAGCCATGTCCGGCTCGCGCCGGCGGCGGACATGCTGACCACGGTGCGCATCGCGCCGGGCAATGCCAACCTGATCCTCGGCTGCGACCTCGTCGTCGCCACCAGCGTGCCGGCCCTGAGCCGCGCCGAGCGCGGCGTCACCCGCGCCGTCGTCAACGCCGATCTCCTGCCGACCGCGAGCTTCGTGATCGATCCCGATATCGACTTTGAAGCCAGCTCGATGCGCGATGCGCTGAACGGCGCGGTGACGCCTGGCGATCTCGACATCCTCGACGCCACCGGGCTTGCCACGGCGCTGATGGGCGACAGCATCGCCACCAACGCCTTCATGCTCGGCTTCGCGTTCCAGCGCGGCGCGATCCCGCTGTCGCTGGAAGCGATCCTGAAGGCGATCGAGCTCAACGGCGCCGCGATCGAGATGAACAAGACCGCGTTCTCGTGGGGCCGGCTCGCCGCGCATGATCTGCAACGCGTGGTCAGCGCCGCACGCTTCAAGAGCGCCGGCGCCGCGCCGGCAAAGAAGACGCTGGACGAGGCGATCGCGTTCCGCGCCAAATTCCTCACCGACTATCAGGATGCGGCCTACGCCAAGCGCTATCTCGACGACGTCGCATGCGTCCGCACCGCCGAAGCGGCCGCCGCGCCTGGCTCGCAGGACCTGACCGAAGCCTTCGCAAAGGGCTTGTTCAAGCTGATGGCCTACAAGGACGAATACGAGGTCGCGCGGCTCTATTCCGATGGCGAGTTCAGCAAGGCCTTGAGGGAACAATTCCAAGGCAATTCCGGCTTGAAGGTCTTGCTGGCGCCGCCGCTGCTGGCCCAGCGCGATCCCGTCACCGGGCGGCTGCAGAAGCGTGAATTCGGTCCGTGGATCTTCACGGCGTTCGGCATGCTCGCAAGGCTGAAGGGCCTGCGCGGTACCGCCTTCGACATCTTCGGCTATACCGCCGAGCGCAAGATGGAGCGCGCATTGCCGGTCGAGTATTCGGCGATGATCCTGCGTCACCTCGACGGCAGGAAGCCGCTCGACTTGCCGCGCCTCGTGGCGCTGGCGAAGGCTGCGGAGCTCGTGCGTGGTTATGGCCACATCAAGGAGGGCAACGTCGCCCGCTACCGCACCGAATGCGCGCGGCTGGAGCGCGCGATCGGCCAGCCGCTGGCGCAGGCGGCCGAATAGGGCAGAGCGTTTTCGAGCGAAGTGGCCACCGGTTCGCGTTAAGAAAACGCGTCAGAACAAGAATCTGGAGTCACGTTCCGATAGCATCGGAACGGAAAGGGCTCCAGGTGGCGACTAGGGAACTTTCCACGGACGCCTTGGTTGACCGGTAACCCTGCTCGCGACCAGCGGCTGGATTCGCGCGGCCGGGGCTCCTACATGATGGGTGTTCTGTTCGAGTGATTTCAGGAGGCCGTTTGATGGTCCTGAAAAACGCTTTTGTTGCAACCGTTTGTACCGCGTGCCTGGCTTGGGGCGGCGTGGCGTTGGCTGACGAGTATCGCCCCAGCGAGTTCTTCAGCCTCGATCTTTCACGCGCAGTGTTGTCGCCGAAGCCGCTTGGCCCGCCGGCGCAGTTCGAGCCCGTTCCGGTCGAGGCGAAGACCGACCATGGCCCCGATCAGCATGCGAATGTCGAGCCGCAGGTCGAGGAGCCGAAAGTCGCGCCGAAGAAGGCCGTGCGGACCACCAGGGTGACCGCGCCGCACGAGAAGAAGCGCGCGGAAGCGCGCGTGCCCGCCCGCGCCAAGCTCGCGCGCCGGCACTCGAACCCGCTCGATGCGGAGGCCCGCGACACACGGATCCAGACCTGGCCGTGCCGCACCGGCGGCATCTGCAACTGGCATCGGTGAGGCGGCTCGGCGGTCTCACGCCGACTTGCGCGCGCGTTCGCACCAATATCAAATCCGTCATCCTGAGAGCCTGACTGAAAAATGAGTGAGTGATCTCAGTGGGGTGTGATTCCATCGGATTTGCAGAGATTCGAGGGAGAGCACGATGCCCTGGACCAAGATCACTCGGGAGCAATATCGGCGGGACGATCTGCGTTATGCAAGCGATATGACCGATGCGGAGTGGGCGCTGATCAGACGCCTGTTGCCGCGAGCGAACCGGCGCGGCCGGCCGCGTAAGACGGAGCTGCGTCGTGTGATCGAAGCGATCCTCTATATCGTTTCGACCGGCTGCCAGTGGCGGGCGTTGCCGCAGGAGTTCCCGCCCTATTCGACGGTGCAGGGCTATTTTTATAGATGGCGGGATACAGGCCGGTGGCAGAGGATTGTCAGCGTGCTTGTCCGACGGGCGCGAAAAAAGCTTGGACGGACACCGAAGCCGACGGCAGCCGTGATCGACAGTCAAAGTGCGCCGACCACCCAAGCTGGCGGACCGCGCGGCTACGATGCAGGCAAGCGCATCTACGGCCGCAAGCGGCATATCGTGACGGATACCAATGGCCTCCTCCTCGGGGTTCATGTTCATCCGGCCAACGTTCAGGACTGCCATGGCGCCGTACCGCTGCTGAAGAACGTGCGGATGAACTTCCCCCGGCTGCGCCACGTCTTTGCCGACCGGATCTACCGCGGAAATCAACTCCTCGACGCGCTCTCAGACTGCGGTCCATGGACTGTCGAGATCGTCGAGCGGCCTCAAGGCGTCAAAGGCTTCCAGCTTCTGCCGAGGCGGTGGGTGGTTGAACGCACATTCGCTTGGTTCGGCAGATGCCGCCGCCTCGCCAAGGACTTCGAGGCGACGGTGGCAACCGAAGCTGCCTGGCTGCTGATTGCACACATCAGGCTCCTGACCCGCAGACTCGCGGCTGCAGCTAAGGTTGGGTGACTTATGAGTCAGACTCTGAGGAGGCCGCGAAGCGGCCGTCTCGAAGGATGAATCGGCCACGAACGGGGGCCGTTCATCCTTCGAGACGCGCGTTCCGCGCTCCTCAGGATGACGGATTTGGCTGAGTGCTTAGCACTCCAAACTTTTCCGATTTCCATCTCCCCCGAGTCATCCCGCCGTCGCAAAACCGTCGGCGGAGAGTCAAGAAACCGTAAGGCCGGAGTCAAGGAGCGCAGGCAAAACCTTCGTTGCGATTCGACGAAGGTTATTCGATGCCGACTGCGAACTCCGCGAGGCGGCGTGGCCTCACCCGGCGCCAGCTTCTGGTGCGCTCGGCGTCGACCGCGGCGCTGGCGGGATTCGGCGCGCTGGCAAGACCGTATCTGAGCCGCACCGCGGATCGGCCCGCGATTGCGGGCATCCAGTCCGGCGACGTGGCAAGCGATTCCGCTGTCATCTGGGCGCGCGCCGATCGCGCCGCGCGGATGCACATCGAATGCGCCGCGGTCGAAAGCTTCGCCAGCATCCTGCGCACCGTGTCCGCCGATGCGCTGCCCGAGCGCGACTTCACCGCCAAGCTGCTGCTCGACGGCCTGCCGCCGGGCCAGGACCTGTTCTATCGCGTGCGCTTCGAGGACCGCGACGGCACATCAGGCGAAAGCCGGGTCGGCCATTTCCGAACCGCGCCGGCCGACCGGCGTCCCGTCTCGTTCGTCTGGTCCGGCGACGTCGTCGGGCAGGGCTGGGGCATCGACCCCGCGCGCGGCGGCTTGCGCAGCTACCGCACCATGCTGGACGAGCGTCCGGACTTCTTCATCCATTCCGGCGATCACATCTACGCCGATTGCACGGTGCCGTCGGAGCAGAAACTCCCCAACGGTGAGATCTGGCGCAACATCGTCACCGAGGAGAAATCCGCCGTCGCGCAGAGCCTCGATCAGTTTCGCGGCAACTACAAATACAACTGGCTCGACGACAATTTCCGCGCCTTCCACGCCGAGGTGCCGATGTTCGCGCAGTGGGACGACCACGAGGTGGCCGACGACTGGTCGCCGCTCGGCACCACCGATGCGACCGGCTATGAGGCGGACGGCAGCTCGCGCCTGGTGGCACGGGCACGCCGCGCCTTCCACGAATTCATGCCGATGGGGCTGATGCCGGAGCGCGATGGCCGCGTCTACCGCAAGATTCCCTACGGGCCGCTGCTCGACGTCTTCATCATCGACATGCGTTCCTATCGCGATTCCAGCTGGAATAAGCAGGGCGATCCGGACCAGGCCTGCATCCTCGGCCAGAGCCAGCTCGCCTGGCTGAAGCGGGAGCTGGTGGCGTCGGATGCTGTCTGGAAGGTGATCGCGGCGGATCTGCCGATCGGCCTCGTCAGCCTCGATGCGGTCGCGCTCGGCGACGGCCCGCCTGCGCGGCGCGAGCACGAGATCGCCGATCTGTTGTCCTTCATGAAGCGCGCCGGGGTCCGCAACACGGTCTGGCTCACCGCCGACATGCACTACACCGCCGCGCATCACTATGATCCGAATCGCGCGGTGTTCCAGGAGTTCGAGCCGTTCTGGGAGTTCGTCTCCGGCCCGCTGCATGCCGGCACCTGGTCGCCGGGCGAACTCGACAACACGTTTGGCCCGAAGGCGATGTACCAGAAGGGCTGCTCGGCCGAACAGGGCGACAATCTCGCGCCGTGCTTCGGGCTGCAATTCTTCGGCCGCGTCGACATCGACGGCAAGACCGGCGTGATGACGGTGACGCTGAAGGACGTCGACAACCACGATCTCTGGTCGGTCGATATCGAGCCGCGGCCGGACGCGCGGCCCGGCCAGATCATGGCGCAGCACATCTAGCGCCGTCTCTGATCCGTCGCGACATCTTGATTGCCGGCGTCTTGCCCGAGGGGCCGGTTTGCGGGCAGACTGCGTGTCGGCAGTCCTGCCAATTTCATTCCCACGAAACGATTTGCTGGCGTGAGGTCGTCGATGGCATCGGCTTCCCACGCGTCAGGAGCTATCCATGGAAAATCTGCAGACACAGGGCATCAGCCTTCCGCAGCTCGGGCTCGGCACCTTCCGCATGCAGGGCGATACCTGCCGCGCGGCGGTCGAGAGCGCGCTTGGGCTCGGCTATCGGCATATCGACACAGCCGAGATGTACGGCAATGAAGAGGCGATCGGGGCGGCGATCGCTGCCTCGAATGTCGCGCGCACGGACCTGCACGTGACCACCAAGGTCTGGCACGAGAACCTGGCGCCGGATGCGATCCGGACAGCGTTCGACGCCAGCCTGAAGAAGCTGCGGCTCGATCACGTCGATCTCTATCTGGTGCACTGGCCGTCGCGGAGCATGAAGCTGCCTGCCATCTTCGAGACGCTGATGAAGCTGAGGGAGGAAGGCCGGACCCGCGCGATCGGCGTCGCCAATTTCACCACCGCGCTGCTCAAGACCGTGGTCGAGGACATCAAGGCGCCGATCGCCTGCAACCAGATCGAATATCACGCGATGCTGGACCAGACGCCGGTGCGCAAATATCTCGCCGCGAAATCGATCCCGCTGGTGGCCTATTGTCCGCTCGCCCAGGGCCGCTTCGCCACCGACGAGACGCTGGCGAAAATCTGCAGCAAGCATGATGCGACCGCAGCACAGGTGGCGCTGAAATGGCTGCTCGATCAGGATGGCGTGGCGGCCATTCCGAAAGCCTCGCGCGCCGAAAGCCAAAAGGCCAATCTCGACGCACTGAAGGTCAAGCTCGACGACGCGGACCGCAAGGCGATTGCGGCGCTGCCCAAGGACATGCGCTGCGTCAATCCGGGGTTTGCGCCGGCGTGGGATTGAGGCCGCTGGCCCTGAGGAAGCAGAAAAGAAAATGGCTCCGTGAGGAGCCATTTTCCGTTGTGTCGGTCCTTAGTAGTGATGACGCTTGATGATCACCGTCCGGTCATGGCCGTGATGCCAGCCATGATGCCAACCGCGATGCCAGCCACGGTCATGGCGCATTTCGGCGCGTGCGCCCCAGCCGCGGTCCCAGTGATGATGACCGCCATGTCTGATCACGACCGTCTCGGCGCTCGCGATCGACGGAACGGCCACCGCAAGCGCACCAACCGCCGCGAGAACAAAGCCAATCTTTTTCATCTCATCCTCCTCAAATAAGCGAAGAGAAAACCGTACGGAGATTGAAACGTTCCGCAGGAATCAGAGGAGTTTTCTGAACGCTTGTTCAGCAACTGCCTCGAACGCTGCTGCCGTCGCGTGTTGGTGCGCACAACCGATGAGCGAGCGCACGGGCGGCTTTCCCGGCCTTGCCTAACCGCTGCGTCCGACGCATCATCGCGCCATAAAAATCAATGTTCGGGGGGACGTTGCCATGAGCGAATTTTCACGCCGGGATTTTTTGAAAGTGACGGGATCGGCCGCTGCCGCAGCCATCGCGAGGCCGGCCGCTGCGGCGATGGGGCCGGACGACAAGTTCGACCTCGTGATCAAGAACGGCGATGTCATCGATCCCAGCCAGTCGCTGCGCGGCAAGCGCGACATCGGCATCCGCTGGGGCATCATCGAGGCGATCGAAGACGAGATCCCGGCTGCTCGCGCCGCCAGGACCATTGACGCGTCGGGCAAGCTCGTGATGCCGGGTCTGGTCGATCTGCACTGCCACGTCTACCCGTACGGATCGGCGATCGGCATTCCCGCCGACGAGCTGGTGCAATTCCAGGGCACCACGACGGTCGTCTCGGCGGGCGACGCCGGCGTCAACAACCTCGCGGCGCTGCGGCGCTTCATCGTCGCGCAATCGCGGGCGCGGATCTACGCCTTCGTCCACATCGCCAACAACGGCCTGTCGGCATTCCCGGTGGCCGAGCTCTACAACATCGACAACGCCCAGGTCGAAGCCTGCGCGATGGCGCTGGCCGAGAACCCCGACTTCCTGATCGGGGTCAAGGTGCGGATGTCGGAAAACGTCATCTTCAAGCACGGCCTCGAGCCGCTGAAGCGCGGCATCCAGGCCTGCGAGATGTGCGGCTGGCCGGCGCGGATGATGGTACATATCGGCGGCGTCGAGACCAGGGAGCTGATGTCCGACATCCTCGATCTGCTGCGGCCGGGCGATATCCTGACCCACGCCTATTCCGGCGCGCCGAACATGTCCGGCGCTTTCACCAATATCGTCCAGGAGGGCAAGCTGTTGCCGGCGGCGCTCGCG
The DNA here is from genome assembly GCF_024171045.1 of Bradyrhizobium sp. USDA 4538. Classification (NCBI taxonomy): domain Bacteria; kingdom Pseudomonadati; phylum Pseudomonadota; class Alphaproteobacteria; order Hyphomicrobiales; family Nitrobacteraceae; genus Bradyrhizobium; species Bradyrhizobium sp. USDA 4538. The sequence goes on along the minus strand of NZ_JALJZE010000001.1, from coordinate 1,041,281 downwards.
GCCAAGCAGCGCGGCGTGCTGTTCGACGTTGGCCATGGCGGCGGCAGCTTCGATTTCACGGTGGCCGAAGTCGCGATCCCCGCCGGCTGCGCGCCCGATACGATCTCCTCCGACATCCACGTCTTCTCGGGCAACTCGCCCGGCATTCCGTTCCTGCCGAACGTGATGAGCAAGTTCCTGGCGATGGGCTCGTCGCTGGATCAGGTGGTGGCGATGGCGACCTCGGCGCCGGCGCGGATCATCAACCGGACCCCGAAGGTCGGCACGCTGCAGCGTGGCGCGCCCGGCGACGTCGCGATCATGGATCTCGTCGAAGGCCCGGTCTCCTTCGTCGATACCCGCAACAACAAGCGCGACGGCAATCTGCTGCTGAAGCCGGTGCAGACCGTGGTCAACGGCGTGCCGTTCGGCCGGCCCTATCAGGCGCCGTTCTCGGTGAGGTAGGCGCGCAGATCGGTAGAGCATGATGAGATCAGATCGAATGGCGACCGCAAGCGCGCTGCGCTCCCTCGCCCCGTTCTTACGGGGAGAGGGTTGGGGTGAGGGGCTGCCTCCGCATATCCGGTGATAGCTGAGGTTGCGGAGGCTCCCCCTCACCCGGAACGCATCTGACGATGCGTTCCGACCTCTCCCCGCACGCGGGGCGAGGTGAAGCGGAGTCCGCAACTCGCTTCAGCGCAAAGTCATCATGATCTAGCCGCGCTTCTCCACGTTGCTGCTGCGCGCCGGCACGCCGAACTCCTTGCGGCACACCTCGGCCAGCGCGGCAACGCCCTCGCGGATCTGCTCGTGCGAGGGGCTGGCGAAGCAGAGGCGGAGCCGGCTGCCGGAATGGGCCTTGCTGGTCGACCATTCCGGTCCCGGATTGATCGAGACGCCGGCGGCAAGCGCCGCCTGATAGAGCTTCAGCGTGTCGACATTGTCGGGCAGCTTGACCCAGAGGAATATGCCGCCCTTGGGCGCCTCGAATTCGGCCGCGGTGCCGAACTGCTCGTTCAACGCCTCCATCAGCGTATCGAGCTTGGCGCGCAGGCCCTTGGTCAGGCGCGGCACGTGGGTCGAAAAATGCGGCGCGCAATATTCCGCGAGCACCATCTGCTCCAGTGCACCGGAGCCGGCGTCGGTCTTCAGCGGCAGCATTCGCGACATGATCTCCCAGGGCGCGACGATGAAGCCGACGCGCAGCGCAGGCGCGATCGACTTCGAGAACGAGCCGATATGGATCACGCCGCCATGCTTGCTCATCGCATAGATCGCAGGCGGCCGTTCGCCGCTCCAGATCAAATCGGCATAGCAATCGTCCTCGAAGATCGGCACGCCGTATTCCCTTGACAGTTTCAGCATCTCGGCGCGGCGGCTCTCGGGAAGGATCGAGCCGGTCGGGTTCTGTACCGTCGGGATGGTGTAGATGTATTTCAGCGTGATGCCGCGCCGCTTGTGATCGGCGAGTGCCGCAGCCAGCGCATCGATCCTTATGCCCTCGCCATCGAGGGGAATGCCGACCGCATTGACGCCAAGCCGTGTCAGCCGGTTCAGCGAACCCTGATAGGTTTCCTGCTCGATCAGCACGGTATCGCCCTTGGCGAGCAAGGTGTGATTGATCAGATCGAGCGCCTGCAGCGAGCCGGAGACGATCATGATCTCGTCCGGCGTGCAGGCAATTCCGGCGTCGCGCTTCAGCTTCTCGGTCAGGAACTGGCGCAGCGGCAGATAGCCCTGCGGCCCGTGCGCGAGATTGTAGGTCGCCAGATTCCTGCCCTCGCGCTTCAGCACGGCGTTGACCGCCTCCAGCAGCCCGTCGACCGGGACCTGGTCGGGATCGTTGTTGCCGCCGACGAAGCTGTATTTGGCGAGCCCGGTCCAGCGTGCGGCCGGGGCAGGCAGGCCGGCCGCGAGTAGCGGTGTAAAGTCGAACTGGGCTGAGGTGGACATGGACGTTTCGCTCCGTGTTGTTATCGTTGAGAAGGCCGCGGCAAGCGGCCTTCCATGAGGTTAGTTCTTGCCGACCGGCCGGATCGGCCGGCCCTGGCTGATGAAGGCGTAGTGCCCTGCGCCGACACTGCCGACCATCAAGGCCTCGACCGCCGGTTCCGCGATCTCGCCGGCGGCCGCCCAATCGACCACGAAATTCGCGCCGGTGCCGCCGCGGGTATCGGTCGTGGCGATCGCGACCTCGACGGTCGCAAACGGTTTTAGCGCGACCGGCGATTTAAGGTAGCTCTCCACCATCTTGCCTGATGTGTCGAAATAGGCGATCCGCTTCAGCACCAGCGGCTTCGTCTCGGAGGCGTTGTGCACGCTGAGCGTCACCGAAAAATCGGCCCTGAGCTTGCCCTGGCTCATCGACACGCTGGAATACACCGGCACGTAGAATGCACCGGAGGCGGTGAGGCCCTCCGATGGCACCGTCGTCAACGAGTTCGCGAAATTTTGTTCAATACTTGCCGAGGATTGTGCTAGCGCCTCTGACATGCGCACGGTGAGCAGGCAGAGCAAAACTGCGAGAAAAATGCCGCCTGCGCGGATGTGACACATTGCTCGGTTGATCCTCACGCCCGGCCCTCTAGGTTGCGGCAACAGGAAGTCTTTGACGCATGCATGAACTGATTCCCGATATCACGCTCTGTATCCTGTTTGCCTGGGGGATTGGGCTGCTCGCCCACTTCTCCCGGCAACCGCTGATACTGGCCTACCTTATCGCCGGCTTTTTCATTGGTCCATTCGGCATGGGCTGGGTCAAGTCCCAGGAATCGATCAGCGTCATCTCCGAGCTCGGCCTGATCTTCATGCTGTTCATGATCGGGCTGGAAATCGACCTCAAGAAGATCATCCGTGCCGGCAAGGTCATCCTGTTCGCGGGAGCCGGCGAGCTGATCGGCGGCTGCCTGATCGGCGTGGCGTTCTTTGCCGCTATCGGGCTTGCGGTCGGTGGCGGCAAGTTCGACGCGATCTATCTCTGCGTCGCCTGCGCGCTGTCGTCGACCGTGATCATCGTCAAGGTGCTCTACGAGAAGCGCGAACTGGATACGCTGCCGGGCCGTATCACGCTCGGCGTGTTGGTGCTGCAGGACATCTTCGCGATCCTGTTCCTGGCGGTGCAGCCGAGCCTCGACAATCTGCAGATCAGCGTCGTGCTGTTGTCGATTGCCCGCGTCGCGGTGCTGGTCGCGACCGCGCTGGTGCTGAGCCGCTACGTGCTGCCGCGCCTGTTCCACCAGATCGCGCGGCGGCCCGAGCTCGTGCTGCTCGGCGCGCTCGCCTGGTGCTTCCTGATCGGCGAGATCGCCGAGCGGCTGCATCTGTCGCGCGAGATGGGCTCGCTGGTCGCCGGCGTCTCGATCTCGACCTTTCCCTATGCGCTCGACGTCACCGCCAAGGTCACGACGCTGCGGGATTTCTTCATCACGCTGTTCTTTGTCGCGCTCGGCATGACGATCCCGATTCCGGGCCTCTCGGTGATCTGGCTTGCGCTCGTCATCGCGGCCTTCACGGTGGCGAGCCGCCTGATCACGACGTTCACGCCGCTCTATCTGATGAAGCAGGGCCTGCGTGCCAGCCTGCTGCCGGCGATCAACCTGGCGCAGATCTCCGAGTTCTCGCTGGTCGTGATCCAGACCGGCGTCGCCGCCAACCACATCGGAACCGAAACCGCGAGTGCGGCCTCGTTCGCCTTCGTCGTGCTGGCGGTGCTCTCGACCTTCGCGATGGGGCGCAGCGACCAGATCGTGCGCGGCCTGATCGGTCCGTTGAAGCGGATCGGGCTGCGCGACCTCGATCAGGAAGGCCAGGGCCGCGGCGAGGCCGGGCACGAGGGCGGACATGGCGAGATCCGGCGCATCGTTATCCTCGGCTTTTTCCGCGCGGCGAGCGCGCTGATCAGCCAGATCGAGCGGCAGAACCAGTCGCTACTCGAGCAGATCAGCGTCATCGATTTCAACCCGCTGGTGTTCCGCACGCTGTCCGACCGCGGCATGCATGTGATCTATGGCGACATCAGCAATGTCGACACCCTGGTTCATGCCGGCATCGGCAAGGCCGAGATCATCATCCTGAGCGTGCCGGATTTCCTCTTGGTCGGCGCCGACAATGAGAAGCTGGTGCGCCACGTCCGCGCCCTCAATCCGACCGCGCGGATCGTTGCCACCGCGGACCTCCTGACCGGCGTCGACGACCTCTACAGCGCCGGCGCCGACTACGTGACGGTGACCCGGCTCAGCGACGCCGGCGAGCTCTATTCCGTGATCGAGGCGGCCGACGCCGGCCTGCTCGACGACAAGCGCGCCGAGCTGGACGTCCAGCTCAGCGACCGGCGCGAGGTGCTGCCGTAACGCCGGTCTCAAGGCTGTCCATCACCTCTCCCCATCGGGGAGAGGTCGATTTGCGCAGCGGGTGAGGGGGCTCGAGTCCCACGAGAGGGCTGAACCCCTCACCCGGATCGCATCGAGCGATGCGATCCGACCTCTCCCTTTGGGAGAGGTGAAATCTCCCCTCCTGGTATCCCTGCCGGATGCATGGCGGGTTGCATAATGATACTGGCGCTGACATCGGAACCCGGCTAATCCACTGCCTGCATATAGCGAGATGTCAGGACAATGGCCGATACGATCCAGGAAGTGCTGCAAGCCTTTGCGAAGGGTGAACTCGTTGTCGTCACCGACGATGACGACCGGGAAGGCGAGGGCGATTTGATCGTCGCGGCGTCGTTCTGTACGGCGGAGAAGATGGCTTTCATCATCCGCCACACCTCCGGCATCGTCTGCGCGCCGATCACCACCGAGGATGCCCGCCGGCTGCGGCTCGACCCGATGGTGGCGCACAACGAGTCCAACCACACCACCGCCTTCACGGTCTCGATCGACTACAAGCCCGATGGTGGCACCGGCATCTCGGCCGAGGAACGCGCCTCCTGCTGCCGCGCGCTCGCCAATCCCAATGCCGGCGCCAATGATTTCGCGCGTCCCGGCCACATCTTCCCGCTGATCGCGCGCGACGGCGGCGTGCTGCTGCGCTCCGGCCACACCGAGGCGGCGGTCGATCTGTGCCGGCTCTCCGGCCTGCCGCCGGTAGGCGTCATCAGCGAGCTGATGAACGACGATGGAACCGTGATGAAGGGCGAGCAGGTCGCCAAATTCGCCGCCGCCCACAAGCTCAAGCATGTCACGATCGCGGACATGATCGCCTATCGCCAGGCGCGCGAGAAGCTGATCGAACGGGTCGCGACCTTCACCACCGAAAGCCCGATCGGCCCGCTGCAGGGCTACGCCTATCGCTCGCCGTTCGATGAGATCATGCATGCCGCCTTCGTCTATAACGGCATCGGCGACGGCCGGGACGTGCTGACGCGGCTGCACAAGCCCAACATCGTGAAAGACCTGTTCACCGGGCCGGCGCGCATGGAAGCCGTGCTGCGGCATTTCAAGGATGCCGGCCGCGGCGTGCTGGTATATCTGCGCGATGGTGCCGCCGGTGTTCCGGTCGAGCCGGTTGGCGAGCAGAAGACGGCGGAGGCCGATCGCCACAGGCAGTGGCGCGAGGTCGGCGTCGGCGCACAGATCCTGCGTGATCTCGGCGTCACCTCGATCCGGCACCTGACTTCGTCGGTGCATGACTACAAGGGATTGTCAGGTTTCGGCATCGAGATCGTGTCGAACGAGAAGCTGGAGACCTAACGTCAGTCATTCCGGGGCGCGCGATAGCGCGAACCCGGAATCTCGAGATTCCGGGTTCGATGCTGCGCATCGCCCCGGAATGACGGTGAGAGGATCACCAATTGCGCTTCGCAGCATAGCGCTTTAATTTATCCGCCAATTTCCGATAGACGATGCGAAAGGATGTTTCATGAGCGTGCGCCCCCAGGCCAAGGACAAGCCGGCTGCCGCCAGCTTCCAGTGGGATGATCCGTTCCTGCTCGACGACCAGCTCACCGAAGACGAACGCCTGATCCGCGACACTGCGCGAGCCTATGCGCAGGACAAGCTGCTGCCGCGGGTCACCAAGGCCTATCTGGAAGAGAAAACCGACCGCGAGATCTTCAACGAAATGGGCGAGCTCGGCCTGATCGGCGTGACGCTGCCCGAGGAGTATGGCTGCGCCAATGCGAGCTACGTGGCCTATGGCCTCGTGGCGCGCGAGATCGAGCGCGTCGATAGCGGCTATCGCTCGATGAACTCGGTGCAGTCGTCGCTGGTGATGTATCCGATCTACGCCTATGGCGACGAAAACCAGCGCAAGAAATATCTGCCCAAGCTTGCGACCGGGGAATGGGTCGGCTGCTTCGGCCTGACCGAGCCGGACGCCGGTTCCGATCCCGGCGGCATGAAGACCCGCGCGGAGAAGGTCGCTGACGGCTACAAGCTCAACGGCGCCAAGATGTGGATCTCGAACGCGCCGATCGCCGACGTGTTCGTGGTGTGGGCCAAGTCGGCGGCGCACGACAACCAGATCCGCGGCTTCATCCTCGAGAAGGGCATGAAGGGCCTGTCGGCGCCGAAGGTCGGCGGCAAGCTGTCGCTGCGCGCCTCGATCACCGGCGAGATCGTGCTCGACAATGTGGTGGTGCCGGAAAGCGCGCTGCTGCCTAACGTCTCCGGCCTCAAGGGCCCGTTCGGCTGCCTCAATCGCGCCCGCTACGGCATCTCCTGGGGCGCATTGGGCGCTGCCGAGGACTGCATGCACCGCGCGCGGCAATACACGCTCGACCGCAAGCAGTTTGGCCGGCCGCTCGCCGCCACCCAGCTGGTGCAGAAGAAGCTCGCCGACATGGAGACCGAGATCGCGCTCGGCCTGCAGGCCTCGTTGCGCGTCGGCCGCCTGATGGACGAGGGCAAGATGGCGCCTGAGATGATCTCGATCGTCAAGCGCAACAATTGCGGCAAGTCGCTCGACATCGCCCGCATGGCGCGCGACATGCACGGCGGCAACGGCATCCAGATCGAGTATCACGTGATGCGCCACGCCGCGAACCTCGAGACGGTGAACACCTATGAGGGCACGCACGACGTCCATGCGCTGATCCTCGGCCGCGCGATCACCGGCATCCAGGCGTTCTCGTAAGGGCGCTTGCTCGTCATTCCGGGGCGCGCCAACCGAACTCAGGTTTACCCGAGTTCGGCAGATTTTAAATGTCTAAGTCGGCAACAGCCGACTTGGACGGCGCGAACCCGGAATCTCGCGCCGCGTTCCTTTCCCTTCTTTCGAGATTCCGGGTCTGGCCCTGCGGGCCATCCCGGAATGACGATGCAGAGAAAATCCCCATGGCCGACAACGACGACATCCCGTTCAACCGCGACTTTCCGCTGAAGCCCGGCGTGGTCGAACAGGTCCGCCCCGGCGTTCGCCGTGTCCTCTGCAACAATCCGAGCCCGTTCACCTTCACGGGCACGGTCAGCTACATCGTCGGCGAGGGGAAGGTCGCGATCATCGATCCCGGTCCCGACGACGAGGCGCATGCCAAGGCGCTGCTCGATGCGGTCAAGGGCGAGACCGTGACGCATATCCTGGTCACCCATACCCATCGGGACCATTCGCCGAACACGCCACGGATCAAGGCCGCGACCGGCGCGCCGGTTTATGCCGAGGGACCGCACCGCGCCTCGCGCCCGCGCTTCGAGAGCGAAAAGCACAATCCGGAATCCGGCGCCGACCGCGATTTCCGGCCCGATGTGCAGGTCAAGCACGGCGACGTCATCGAGGGCGCGGGCTTTGCGCTGGAGGCGGTCGCGACCCCCGGCCACACCGCCAACCATCTGGCGTTCGCCTGGGCCGAGCGCAGCATGAATTTCGTCGGCGACCATGTGATGGGCTGGTCGACCTCGATCGTGGCGCCGCCGGACGGCTCGATGATCGATTACATGGCCTCGCTGGAGCGGCTGGAACAGCGGCCCGAGCAGCTGTATTTCTCCGGCCACGGCCCGGAGATTCCGGAGGGCCCGCGCTACGTCCGCTTCCTGGCGCGGCATCGCCGGGCGCGCGAGGCGTCGATCCTGCATCGTCTCGGCAAGGGCGAGGCCGACATTCCGACCATGGTGCGGGCGATCTATATCGGGCTCGATCCGCGGCTCGCCAATGCCGCCGGCTATTCGGTGCTGGCGCATCTGGAGGACCTTGTCGCACGCGGCGTCGTGGCGACGGACGGCGATCCGGTGATCGGCGGGACGTATCGGATGGCCTAGTTCGTCATTCCGGGATGGTGCCGAGCACCAGACCCGGAATCTCGAGATTCCGGGTTCATCGCTGCGCGATGCCCCGGAATGACGCTACCGCGTCACTTCTTCACCGTCTTCGCCGGCGGCGCCTTTGGCGCGACAGGCGCCGCCTTCTTCGCCGGCTTGGCATTGTCGTTCTCGGCCGCGCTGTTGAGGTCTTCGATCAGCTTCTTGACGCGGGCGGCGTTGCTGCCGAGATCGGTGTCGAAATAGCGCGACGCCGAGCGGATATCGACGCGGGAGTCCTCGTCGTCAGGGGTGACCCTGATCGAGACGTCCTCGCGGAAACCCATGATCGGCGTCCGCGCCACCGCCTCGATGCGGCCGATGCGGCGGGGCAGCTGCGGCGCGCGCGCGTCGATGACGAGCCATTTGCGACGGTTGACCAGCCGCAGCGTCAGCTCGTAGGCGCGGTCGACCGGGGTTTCGAGCTCGACGGTTTCGATATCGGGATAGGCCGCGCGCTGCCGCTCGGCCGAATAGAGGCCGGCATAGGCGGCAGGATTGGTGCCTTCCCCGGTGCGCAGCCGCGCCAGCGCCTCGAATTTCGGCGGGTCGATCGCGTCGGTGGTGACGTCGTAGATCCGCGGCAGCTTGCGGTACTGATAGATGAGGTAGGCCGGGTAGGCGAGGATCGCCGCGTCGATCAGCAGCGCGAGCAGGATCCGGCCCATGCCGCGGGTGCCGTTCTGCCAGATCGCGGCAAAGGCGGCCAGCCCGAGCAGGATCGACAGGCCGGCCAGGCCCAGCGCGCCGAAGAAGGTCGCCAGCGCCGGCTTGACCTCCAGGAACCCGAAGCGGACGATCAGGATCGAAACGACCACCGCGACGACGGAGAAGATGGCGAGGTTGCGCGACCAGGTGGCGAGACCGGACACGGGGTCCTGCTGGTAGGGAGCGGAAAACCTGCGCGCCATCGTCGAAAAATCTGCCGGTTGAGATGTCCTGAGGCGACCTCGGCCGCCGCGATCAGTCGTGTGAGACCACGGACCTGCGGCGAATTCAAGGGATTTGGGCTTTACCCCGAATCGTCATGGCCGGGCATAGCCGTCCGAAGGACGGCGTCGCTTGCGCTCGCCTATGACCCGGCCATCCATGTCTTGCCGCACGATGAAGTCGTGGATGCCCGGGTCAAGCCCGGGCATGACGAGCGTTTGTTTTCACGCCGCGGCGGTCGGGAACGTGTAGTCCTTGAACTGGTCGCGCAGCGCCGTCTTCAGGATCTTGCCGGTCGCGGTGTGGGGAATGCCGTCGACGAAGGCGACGTCGTCGGGCATCCACCATTTGGCGATCTTGCCGTCCATGAACTTCAGGATGTCCTCGCGCGTGGCACTCTGGCCCTGCTTGAGTTGCACGATCAGCAGCGGCCGCTCATCCCATTTGGGGTGATGGACGCCGATCACGGCGGCTTCCGCGACCGCCGGATGGCCGACCGCGAGGTTCTCGAGATCGATCGAAGATATCCATTCGCCGCCGGACTTGATCACGTCCTTGGAGCGGTCGGTGATCCGCATGTAGCCGTGCTCGTCCATCGTCGAGACGTCGCCGGTGTCGAAATAACCGGCATCGTCGAGGATGTTGCTGTCGATCCGGAAATAGGCCTTGGCGATCGCCGGGCCCGAGACCTTGAGACGGCCGAACGTCTTGCCGTCCCACGGCAGCTCCTTGCCGGCATCGTCGGTGATCTTCATCTCGACGCCGAACGGCGGATAGCCCTGGGTCTGCAGGATGTCGAGCCGCTCCTCGCCGGTGCGCTCGGTGAACGGCGGCTTCAGCGTCGCCAGCGTGCCGAGCGGGCTCATCTCGGTCATGCCCCAGGCGTGGCGCACCTGGCTGCCCATGTCGAGGAACGCCTGGATCATCGAGCGTGGCATCGCCGACCCGCCGCAAATCACCATCTGCAGATCCGGCAGCTTGACGTTGTTGGCGGCCATGTATTGCAGCAGCATCAGCCACACCGTCGGCACGCCGGCGGTGTGCGTGACCTTCTCGGTCGACAGCAACTCGTACACCGAGGCGCCGTCGAGCTTCGGGCCCGGCATCACGAGCTTGGTGCCCATCGACGGCGCGGAGAAGGCGATGCCCCAGCTGTTGGCATGGAACAAGGGGACCACCGGAAGCATTGTGTCCGACGCGGAGGTGCCGAGCGCGTCCTTCGAATTGGCCATCAGCGCGTGCAACACGTTGGAGCGGTGCGAATAAAGTACACCCTTGGGATCGCCCGTCGTGCCGGAGGTGTAGCACATCGCCGCCGCGGTGTTCTCGTCGAAGGTCTTCCACTCGAACTTGCCGTCGGATGCTGCGATCCAGTCCTCATAGGCGACCGCGTTCTTCAGCGTGGTCTGCGGCATGTGCGCCTTGTCGGTCAGCACCACGTAGCGCTCGACGCTCGGCAGCTGGCCTGCGATCTTCTCCAGCACCGGAACGAAGGTGAGGTCGGTGATGACGATGCGGTCCTGGGCGTGGTTGACGATCCAGGCGATCTGTTCCGGAAACAGGCGCGGATTGACCGTATGGCAGATCGCGCCGATCCCCATGATGCCGTACCAGACCTCAAGGTGGCGCCAGGTGTTCCAGGCGATGGTGGCGACGCGATCGCCGAGCTTGATGCCGTCGCGTTCCAGGCTCTGCGAGACCTTCAGTGCGCGGGCGTGGATCTGGGCGTAGGTGGTGCGATGAATCGGGCCTTCGACCGACCGCGTCACGACTTCCTGTGTGCCGTGATATTTGGCGGCGTGCTCAATAATCTTGTGACACAGCAAGGGCCAATCTTGCATCAAACCAAGCATACGCGAATCCCTCCTCGATCCTCACACATGATCCGCCGGCATCTTGGACGGCCGGCAGTAAAATCATGGAACTGACATGAACTTTAGCGCGGAGAAAGCAAGCCGAAAATGGCCTGTTGGCGCGTTTCGTCGCGGGGGCGCGGCAATGGTTACCGCCGCCGTGCTGCTTTGCCTTGGCATGCAAGCAGGCCCCGCCGAGGCCGCCCGCCGCGTGCCCAGCTTTCCGTGGGACGATCTGTTCGGCACCCGGCCGCAAAGGCCGCACAAGGCAGCCCGCCGCGCAGCGGTGCCGCTGCCGAAGCCTCGCCCGGCTGAGGCGCCGGCGGCAGCCCACGCGCCCGCGGCAACCGAGCCCGAGCCGCCCGCGGCCGGGACGCAGTCTCCGGCCGCACCTGCTGAGGCGGCCAGGCCCAGCGAGACGGCCAAGCCCGCTGATGTCGCCAAGCCGGCCGAGCCCGCCGCGCCGCAGCTCTCGGCCTGCCGACAGGCGCTGACCGAGGAGATCGCGATCGCCCCGAGCATTCCGGATATCCACGGCGCCGGGGGCTGCGGCGGCGAGGATCTGGTGCGGCTCGAGGCGATCGTGCTGGCGGACAAGCGCAAGGTCGCGGTCAAGCCCGCCGCGATCCTCCGCTGCAAGATGGCTGCTGCGGTCGCCGACTGGGTCCGCACCGATATCGCGCCGCTCGCGCAGAACCTCGGGGGCGGGATCAGCAATCTCGACAATTTCGACTCGTTCGAGTGCCGCGGCCGCAATCGGGTCGCCGGAGCGCAGCTCTCCGAGCACGGCCGCGCCAATGCGCTCGACGTCCGCGCGCTCGGTCTTGCCAACGGCAAGTCGATCTCGCTGACCGACCGCAGCGTGCCGCGGACCTTGCGCGAGACCGTGCTGCATTCGGTCTGTGCCCGCTTCTCCACGGTGCTCGGTCCGGGCTCGGACTGGTACCACGAGGACCACATCCATCTCGACCTGATCGAGCGTCGCAACAATTACCGGATCTGCCAGTGGAACGTGGACGACCCGCTGCCGCAGGTCGCGCCGCTGTTGCCGGCCGAGCGCCCCGAAGAGGCGCCGCCGCGCGAGGTCGCCGCCAAATCCGACGCGCCGAAAGCGGACACATCCAAAGCTGACCACGGCAAGTCTGGCACCGGCAAGCCGGACGCCACAAAATCAGATGATGCGACCGCCCCCGACCGCAGCGCCGAGACCAAACCGCAGCCAACAAAAAAGCGCCGGCAAAGCCGGCGCTTTTGATCGCGATTGCGATTGGATCAGTAGGTCGTGCCGCCGCCGCCCTGCAGCGCCATCTGCGGCTTGTAGGGCGAGTCGCCGTGCTTCGGCTCCAGCACCACGACGATGGTGCCGAGCTTGACGCGGTTGTAGAGGTCGATGACGTCCTCGTTGGTCATGCGGATGCAGCCCGAGGAGATCGACGCGCCGATATATTCCGGCTGGTTAGTGCCGTGGATGCGGAACAGCGTGTCCTTGCCGCCCGAATAGAGATACATCGCGCGCGAGCCCATCGGATTGTCCGGGCCCGGGGCCACGAAGGTCGGGACGCCAAGGCGCGAGATTTCGCCGGGGGTCGGGTGCCAAGCCGGCCATTCGGTCATGCTGCCGACCTTGGCGATGCCGGACCAGGCCATGGCTTCCTCGCCGACGGTGATGCCGTAGCGGATCGCCTTGCCGTCATTCAGCACGTAATAGAGGTAATGGTTGTCGGAATCGACCACGATCGAGCCGGGGGCTTCCTTGCGGTGATACTCGACGATGGCGCGGCGGAACGGTTCAGCGACCGGCGTCTTGACGTAGGTGGTCTTGGCCAGGAGTTCCTTGTCACGCGGCTTGAAGTTCGCGGTGTTGGTTGCCTCATAGGTTGTGGCCTGCATGCAGCCCGACAACATCAGGCCCGCGGCCAGGATCCCGAGGGTAACTTTGAGCGACGACATGATTACATTCCAATCGAAAATCCGCGCTCGAAAGCGCCACTATTACGCCCCAAACGCCACGATTCCATTAGCGGCATTATTGCCGAAACGTGCCATTATTCCCAGAGTCTAGATGCCTTTCCCGCATCGCGGGACGCTGTCTGTGGCTTTTTTGCCGCAACTGTTCTGGTGCCGGGTTGGTTTTTGTGCAAACAGGCAACGGTCGACGAGTCGGCGTCACGTCGCTGCCGCCTGGCCGCCACAAGTATGGATGCCCGGTTAATACCCCGGTCATGAAGCGCCCCCCAGAATCGCGCTAAGTCGGCGGGTCCTGCCAGCCCTGTTTCGTGGAGTTCGTGATGCTGTCGGTGTTCGTTCCGTCCGAGTTTTCGCTCAAGAAGGCCACCGCGACGGACCTCGGCGCGCTGCCCGAGGGAGCGGTCTGGGTCGATCTGGTGAATCCGACCGTGGAGGAGGACCGGGCGGTCGAGAAGCTCGCGGGGATCGCGGTGCCGACCCGGGAAGACATGCAGGAGATCGAGATCTCCAGCCGGCTCTATATCGAGAACAGCGCGCGCTACATGACCGCGACGCTGATGTGCCAGTCCGACACCGACATGCCGCGCACCACGGCGGTGACCTTCATCCTCACCGGTCATCGGCTGGTGACGGTGCGCTACGACCTGCCGAAGCCGTTCGCGCTGGTCGAGAACAAGCTGGCGCGCGCCTGTTCCCCCAGCATCACCGGCGAGCAGGTGCTGATGGAACTGCTGGACGCGGTGATCGACCGTTGCGCCGACATTCTGGAGCGCTGCGGGGCCGATATCGACCAGGTGTCCCACGACATCTTCGAGCCGGAGAGCGAGCGCCACGGCCACGCCAAGCAATATTCGCAGATTCTGATCGCGATCGGCCGTAAGGGCGACCTGACCTCGAAGGTTCGCGAAAGCCTGGTCTCGATCGGCCGCCTCGTCACCTTCCTCTCCGCGGTGGTCGAGGGCGTGAAATGGTCCAAGGACATGCGCGAGCAGCTCAAGACCATGCAGCGTGACGTGGCCTCACTGACCGACCACGCCTCCTATCTCTCCAACAAGATCACCTTCGTGCTCGACGCCATGCTCGGCGTGGTCAATCTGGAACAGAACAACATCATCAAACTGTTCTCGGTGATGGCGGTAGTGCTGATGCCGCCGACGCTGATTGCCTCGATCTACGGCATGAATTTCAAGATCATGCCGGAACTCGAGTGGGCGCACGGCTATCCGTATGCACTGGTGCTGATGCTGATCGCGGCTGTCGTGCCGTACTGGATCTTCAAGTGGAAGAAGTGGCTGTAAACCGGTTCCACGCGTCGCGTTTTGGGACGCGCTTCCTGCCTTATTTCCTCTGCTAAAATTTGAGCGTTGCGCTGAACGTTTGGGCGAAACTTGTCTGCGATAACGCCCGCCTCGAAGCCGGAGGACAGCAATGGTTGAGAAGATCATAACGCCACGGCGTAACGTCATCGACTTTGCGCGCTATCAACAGGACCGCGCAGCAGGCAAGGTGCAGGCGATCTCGCCGAGACTTTGCCGTTACTGTGGCGCTGCGTTGCTGGATGGCGAGGACGAAGACGAATGCTCCAGCGCGCTGAACGACGTCGCGCTGCGGCAGCCCGAGAAGAAGAAGTCGCGTCGGTTTTACGCAGACTAGAGGCCGAAGCCTCGGAGGCAGAAGCCTCGTTTGTGTTTGTTACGCCTGCAAGTGAAGCAATCCCAATGACGGCCGCGGCGGCGGCCGGGATCGCCTCAAAACTTCCTTCCCCGAAATACGGCTCTTCCCAAGCTCAGACGTGCTGACCACCGTTGATGTGGATCTCCGCACCGTTCACGTAAGAGCTGGTCTCCGTACAGAGAACGTAGATGATCTTGGCGACCTCGTCCGGCGTGCCGAGGCGGTGCATCGGGATCTGCTGGTCGACGATCTTCTCGGTGCCCGGCGACAGGATCGAGGTATCGATCTCGCCCGGCGCGATCGCGTTGACGCGGACGCCGACGCGGCCGAAGTCCGATGCCATCTCGCGCGTCAGCGCCGCGAGCGCGGCCTTCGACGTCGCATAGGCCGCGCCGGCAAACGGATGCACGCGCGAGCCGGCGATCGAGGTGACGTTCACCACCGCGCCCTTGGCGTGTTTCAACTCCTCGATCAGCCCGCGCGCGATCATGATCGGTGCGAAGAAGTTGACGTGGAAAACGTGGGTCCAGGTCTCGATGTCGGTGTCCATGGTGCCGAGCCGGCCGCCGCCCGCAGCCTTCGGCGAGATCGCGGCGTTGTTGACCAGCGCGTGCAGTTCATCGTTCTCGAGCCGCCTGCGGATCTCGGAGATCGCGCGCACGGTGTCGTCATGGCTGCCGAGGTCGACCTCGATGTGGTCTTCCGGCCCGGCACCCCACGGGCAGACCTCGGGAAACGCGTGCCGCGACAGGGTGATGACGCGCCAGCCGGCGGACGAGAACCGGATCGCGGTGGCATGGCCGATGCCGCGGCTTGCGCCGGTCAGGAGCAGCGTGCGCCGCGGTGCATTGGATGGATGGGGCATCGACGGTTTCTTTCGTTTTCGTCATGCGCGGCGGCGTGCCGGGCATCCACGCCTTCGAACGACTTGGGATGACTTGGGATCAAGACGTCGATGGCCGGGTCATCTTACACGAAGATGCGCTTCGCGCTTTCGCCCGGCCATGACGGTCGCAGCTTTCAGGGATAGAGCCGCACCTTCGACCAGGCGCTGCCGGCGCCGTCGCGGCGGAATTCGATGCGGTCGTGCAGGCGGTACGGGCGGTCGTGCCAGAACTCGAAGCGCTGCGGCGTGATCCGCCAGCCGCTCCAGCCCGGCGGCCGCGGCACCTCGCCGAGGACGTATTTCGCACCGGTCTTGGCGATTGCCTGCTCGAAGGCGAAGCGGCTCTCCAGCGGCTGCGACTGCTTGCTGGCCCAGGCGCCGATCTGCGCCTGCTTCGGCCTTGTGGCGAAATAGGCGTCGGCCTCGGCATCGGTCACCGGCGTGACCGGCCCTCGGATGCGCACCTGGCGGCGCAGCGATTTCCAATGGAAGAGTAAAGCGGCCTTAGGATTTGCGGCCAATTCGCGGCCCTTGGCGCTCGCAATGTGGCTGTAGAACACGAAGCCGTCGGCATCGAAGCCCTTCATCAACACCATCCGCACGTCGGGCAGGCCGTCGGGATCGACGGTCGCAAGCGCCATCGCGTTCGGATCGTTCGGCTCGGACTTGACCGCCTCCGCAAACCATTCGGCGAACAGGGCGAACGGCTCCTCCGCCGCGGTGAAATCACCCGATGTTAACGGTGTCGGGTGTTTGATGGAGGTCGTGTCGGTCATGTCAGGAGTCCCGATTTGCATCCGCCCGCGTCTGAAAGCGCGTTACTAGCCCTATATAGGGCATGGGGGCGCGTTGGCCTATCGGCGATCCACCCCGCAGGCGCGGTGGTGACATTGATCCTGATCGGCGTCGGCGCAAGCGGCTGCAGCCTGTCGCGCAGCGACGCCTTCGCCAAGCTGGACGACAAGGATGTGACGGGCTCGATCAGCCCGACCCAGGTCAATGCGGTGATGCCGACCGACAGCGACCTCGCCTTCGCCCGCAATGCCGCCTCCGACGTGCTGACCAAGGGCGACAAGGATTCCAGCCAGCCCTGGGAAAATCCTGAAACCGGCGCGCGCGGCTCGGTGACGCCGCTGGCCCAGGCCTATTCGGGCGAGGACGGCAAGACGTGCCGGGATTTCCTTGCCAGCTACGTCAATGGAGCCACCGAGAGCTGGCTGCAGGGGGCCGCATGCAAGGCTGGACAAGGGCGGTGGGAAATCCATAGCCTGAAGCCCTGGAGAAAATCCTGAGAATTCCGGCGAAGCCGGGCTAAGTTGCAAAAATGCCACTGAGCCCCCACATGAAGGCAAAGTGGGCCCGGACGGGTTCCCGGCCAGGACTGATTTTTCCCGTGAAGGAGACGTGACGGATGCGCGACCCCTATGAGGTCTTGGGGGTGCAGCGGAGCGCCAGCGCTGCGACGATCAAGAGCGCCTATCGCAAGCTCGCCAAGAAGCATCACCCTGATAACAACAAGAACGACCCGAAGGCGGCGGCCCGCTTTGCGGAGATCAACACGGCCAACGAGATCGTCGGCGACGAGGACAAGCGCAAGCAGTTCGACCGCGGCGAGATCGATGCCGAAGGCAAGCCGCGCTTCCAGGGCTTCCCTGGCGGCGGCGGTGCCGGCGGCCGTGCCGGTTCGGGTGGCTTTGAGTACAGTTTCCGCTCCGGGCCCGGCGGCGGCATGGGCGGCGGCAGCTTCGAGGACATCCTCAACAGCATGTTCGGCAATGCCGCTCGCGGCGGTGGCGGCCGCGCGGGCCGGGCCAGTCCGTTCGAGTTTGACGGCGGCGGGGTCGGCGTCGACCTTGATCTGTCGGTCGCCATGACGGTGTCGCTGGAGGAATCGGTCAGGGGCGGCGACAAGCGCGTGCGCCTGCCGACCGGCCGCGAGCTCAACGTCAAGATTCCGCCCGGGGTCGCTGCGGGTCAGCAGATCCGGCTGAAGGGGCAGGGCGAGACCGCGCAAGGCCATCCGCCCGGCGATCTCCTGATCACGGTCTCGATCGCACCGCACCCGTTCTTCAAGGTCGACGGCAACGATCTCCGGATCGACCTGCCCATCACCCTCTACGAGGCGGTGCTGGGCGGCAAGGTCCGCGTGCCGACGCTTGGCAGCGCGGTCGAACTGTCGATCCCCAAAAACACCTCGAGCGGCCGTACTTTCCGCCTCAAGGGCAAGGGGCTGTCGAAGGCCGGCGCGACCGGCGACCTCTATGTCACAACCCGCATCATCCTTCCCGACGGGAACGATGCCGAGCTTGAGGCATTGATGCAGACGTGGCGGGATCGTAACCCCTATAATCCGCGCAGCGATCTCGGCTGACCGCCGAGAGCGCGCCCCAAAGACGCGAAGACGCGAAACTGCAACTACCCCGGAGTCTATCGGGGTAGACGCGGGTGTCGTGAGCGCGTCAAAAGATGATCGGCCGCCGGAAGTCCCATCTGCGGCGTGCAGATTGGACGGCGGAAAGGAGTGCGGCCTCGAGAGGGGGACCAGCGCGGTACACAAAACCCCAATCGAGGCCGCGTGCGCCGATCGGCGGATCGGGCGCGGATCATCTTCGCGTGAGCATCCGGTGCGATAATGAGACGCGTCGATGACGCGAATCGAAGTTTTCGATGTCGGAATTGGGACGCTGAGTGAGGCTGGATTCACTTACTCGAAATGACGCAATTTTGACGACCTGATCTTCCGTAAAATTACGGAAGATCACCCGCCGCTCTTCTCCATCTGATCGTAGACGGCCTGCGCGACCTCGGTCAGGCGCGTGCGATCGGTGCCGCCGCTGACGACATAGGCGACGCCTCGATCGGCCCAGAACAGTGCGCCGTCGCTGCCCTGCACGGCATAGCGCATCTGGGTCGCCTCGGTCTTCACCTTGGCGGTGTAGACCGTGAAGCGCTCACCTGACGTGCTCTCATACATCAGGAACGACGCCGGGCCGCTCGGTCCGGGCAGCAGGCGGCCGCCGACCAGCTTCAGCCCGGTCAGCTCCGGCGCGCGGACGTCCCAGCCGCAGCGCTTGGTCAGCCATTGCTGCAGGTGGTCGCGCTCGCTGCCGGGCACCTCGACGGGATGCCGGACCTCGACCACGTAGAGCCGATGCGCATCGAGTGCATCGACCGTGAAGCTCTGGAAGGCCGACGGCGTCGCCGCCGCTCCGCGCGCGATCCAGCCGGCGCCGCCGCCGGCGACGAAGGCCATGACCGTCGCCGCCACCGCGCCATAGACCCAGCGGCGCGGCTGGCGCACCAGCCGCTCGAGCTCGAGCCGTTTCGGCACCGCCTCGTCCAGCACGGTGTCGTAGCGTGAATGCAGAGTCTCGGCCATCGCACGCCATGACTGCACCCGCGCCGCGTCGTCGGGATGCGTGTCAAGCCACACCTCGACATCGCCGCGGCGTTCGGCCGGCAGCTCATTGTCGACGTAAGCGTGCAGCTCGTCTTCGGTGACGGGAATGTTCGGGTCGGTCATATCAGTGGTCTCTGCCAAATCTTGTTCGAAAATCGTTCATGCATAACGCCGGCCATGGCGCACATTATCATTTCACCCGCCGGAGCGCCGGGCGCTGGCCCTCGATCGAGGCCCGGACATGGGCGCGGGCGCGGGCGAGGCGGGACATCACCGTGCCGATCGGCACGCCCTGGATATCGGCGACCTCGCGGTAGCTCATGCCCTCCAGCATGACGAGCAGCAGCACCGAGCGTTGTTCCTCGACCAGCGTCGACAGTGCGCGCTCGATGTCGCGTCCCTCGGCCTCGGTGCCGCTGGCGTCGGCGTTGTTGTCGAGCAGCGGCACGAAGGCCGGCCGCCGCGCCAGCGAACGCCGGCGGTTCTTGTTCAGATTGGTCAGGATCGTGTAGAGCCAGCTCCTGACGTCGCCGCCGAGAAACAGCCGCTCCGAGCGCAGCGCCCGCACCAGCGTGTCCTGCACCAGATCGTCGGCGATATCCGTGTCACGCGCCAGCGCGCGCGCATAGCGACGCAGCGCCGGTATCATGGCTTCGACACTTTGACGAAACGCGGTCATGCATCCCAGTCTTCGATGGTCTCGGCGATAGTCGCCTTGTTCAACATAACACCCTGGCGGCGTGGCTATTCCGTCTGCGCCGATCTGCGCGCATACCGCCCAAGCTGCGGCCGATTTGGGCTTGTCGCCGGCCGAAGTGCTGGTGTACCTCCGAGCCGAAAAAATTCGAAGCGTGGAAGCCTTGAGGCGGCCGACCTCTCGCGCAGCAGGGACCAGCCGTTACGGGAATGCCGGTACCGACGATCTATTACATCCGCCACGGCGAGACCGCGTGGAACGCCGAAGGCCGGCTCCAGGGCGTGCAGGACATCGCCCTCAACGAGCGCGGCCGCGCCCAGGCGGCGCATGCCGGGCGCATCCTCGGCGATCTCCTCGCGCGCGACGGCCGTGACAAGACGACGCTGCCGTTCGTCGCAAGCCCGCTGATCCGGGCGCGGGCGACCATGGAGCTGGTGCGTGCCGAGCTTGGCCTGCCGCCGGGCGACTACGCCCTCGACGCGCGGTTGCGCGAGATCGGCTACGGGACGTGGGAAGGCTCGACGCTGGCGCAGGCGCAGGCTGCGGACCCCGTGCTGTATGCCCGCCGCCTGGCCGAGAAGTGGACGGTGTCGCCGGAGGGCGGCGAGAGCTATGTCGACGTCCAGGTGCGGATGACCGACTGGTATCGCTCGGTGACGGCAGACACAGTCGCGGTTGCCCATGGCGGTACGGCGCGGGCGCTGATGGTGGCGCTCGGCTTCGAGACGCCGGCCTCGGCCGCCGAGCTCTATATCGAGCAGGGGGCGGTTTATGTGTTCGGCGCGGCGGGCCTGCGGAAGCATAGTTAACTCGCACTGTCATTCCGGGGGCGCGAAGCGAACCTCAGGGGCGCAATTGAGCCCCGGGGAATCTCGAGATTCCGGGTTCGATGCTCCGCATCGCCCCGGAATGACAGCCTGGCTGTTTGACCCCGCTGCCTCTGCGCGTTACGACACGCCATGTCCTTCAATACTTTCGGCCATATGTTCCGCGTCACGACCTTCGGCGAGAGCCATGGGGTCGCGATCGGCTGCGTCGTCGACGGCTGCCCGCCGCTGATCCCCCTGACCGTGGAGGAGATCCAGCACGACCTCGACCGCCGCCGCCCGGGCCAGTCGCGCTTCACCACCCAGCGCCAGGAGCCGGATGCGGTCAAGATCCTGTCCGGCGTGATGGCGCATCCGGAAACCGGCGCGCAGGTGACGACCGGCACGCCGATCGCGCTGCTGATCGAGAACACCGACCAGCGCTCGAAGGATTATTCCGAGATCAAGGACAAGTTCCGCCCCGGCCACGCCGACTTCACCTATGAAGCGAAATACGGCCTGCGCGACTATCGCGGCGGCGGACGCTCCTCCGCGCGCGAGACCGCGACCCGCGTCGCTGCCGGTGCGATCGCGCGCAAGGTGCTGCCCGAGGTGAAGGTGCGCGGCGCGCTGGTGCAGATGGGGCCGCACAAGATCGACCGCGAGAAGTGGGACTGGGACGAGATCGCGAACAATCCGTTCTTCTGTCCCGACAAGGACAAGGCGGCGTTCTTCGAAAGCTATCTCGACGGCATCAGGAAGAGCGGCTCCTCGATCGGCGCCGTCATCGAGGTCGTCGCCGAGGGCGTGCCGGCCGGGCTCGGCGCGCCGATCTACGCCAAGCTCGACAGCGACCTGGCGGCGGCGATGATGAGCATCAACGCGGTCAAGGGCGTCGAGATCGGCGCCGGCTTCGGCGCCGCCGAATTGTCGGGCGAGGAGAACGCCGACGAGATGCGGACCGGCAACAACGGAACGCGTTTCCTGTCCAACCATGCCGGCGGCGTCCTCGGCGGCATCTCGACCGGGCAGCCGGTGGTGGTGCGCTTTGCGGTCAAGCCGACCTCCTCGATCCTGACCACGCGCCGGACCGTGGACCGCAAGGGCGCGGATACCGACATCCTGACCAAGGGCCGCCACGACCCCTGCGTCGGCATCCGGGCGGTGCCGGTCGGCGAGGCCATGATGGCCTGCGTGCTGGCCGATCATTTTCTGCGCGACCGCGGGCAGACCGGGCGCTGATCCCTTATATAGTGGCGGTCACCAGACCGCCCTGGGGGAATGCCATGAACGCGTCGGAGCTTCGGGACATCATCGAATGGATGATCGGCGGCGCGCGGTCGGCGCCGACCCCGCCGCAGATGATGGCGGAATGCTGCGAGCGCCTGGTGCGGGCCGGCCTGCCGCTGTGGCGCATCGGCGTCTTCGTGCGCACGCTGCATCCGGAGATCTATGGCCGCCATTTCTTCTGGAAGCCCGGCGCCGAGGTCGAAACCGGCACCGTCGATCACAACATCCTGGACTCCCCGGAATTTGCCGTCAGCCCACTGTCGACCGTGTTCAGGCAGGGTGTTGAAGTACGCGCGCGGCTCGACGATCCCGCAAGCGCCCGGTTTCCGATCGTCGTGGACCTGCAGGCCGAAGGCGTCACCGACTACATCGCCGTGCCGCTGGTCTATACCGACGGCTTCGTCAATGCCTCGAGCTGGACCACCAGGCAGCCGGGTGGCTTCACCGAGGAGCAGCTCGATGCGATCCGGTCGATCACCGTGCCATTGGCGCGCTATATCGAGATCATCACCCTGCGCCGCACCGCCTCGCTCTTGCTCGACACCTATGTCGGCAACCGTGCCGGCGAGCGCATCATGGGCGGCCAGATCCGGCGCGGCCATGCCGATACAATGGATGCCGCGATCTGGCTGTCGGACTTGCGCGGCTTCACCGCGCTTTCGGACCGCTTGCCGGCCCAGACTGTGGTGGAGATCCTCAACCTCTACTTCGATTGTCAGGTCACCGCGATCCGCGACCATGGCGGCGAAGTGCTCAAATTCATGGGCGACGGCCTGCTCGCGGTGTTCCCGGTCGACGAATATCTCGGCGACGAGGTGCAGGTCTGCTCACGGGTGCTGGAAGCTGCGCGCGCGTCCCGCGCCGGCGTCGAGGCGCTGCAATTCGCCAATGGCGATGCCGTCGAACGCTTCCGCTTCGGCCTCGCGCTGCATCTCGGGCGCGTGCTCTACGGCAATATCGGCGGCGGCAACCGGCTCGACTTCACCTGCATCGGTCCGGCGGTCAATCTCGCCGCGCGGCTGGAGAAGATCGCCGGCCGTCTCGGCCGCACCGTGGTGGCCTCCGAGCGCTTCGCCGGCATCAGCGACGGCGGCTGGAGCGATCTCGGCGAGTTTCCGATCGCGGGATTTGCCAAGGCCGAACGGGTCTATGGCTTATTCGATGAGGCGCCGGTCGCTGCTGCGAGCTAAAGCATGATCCGGAAAAGTGCGAAGCGGTTTTCCGAAAAGATCATGCTCAAACAAAGAGCTAAGGCGCGATGACGATTCAACCTAATCTCATCGCGCCTTAGCCGCCGCGGGCGTAAGACTGCTTCAGGCCGAAGGTCAGGATCGACAGCGTGATCCACAGCCGCAGCATCGCGAAGCCGAAGATGAAGACGACGTAGATCAGGTTCTTGAGCGGCTGGCCCACCATCGAGATGTGCCAGAAGTGCCAGATCGCGGTGCGCACAAGCGCCTGCCCGTAGCCCAGCGCAACGTTGATCGCGCCCAGCACGAGCACCGCCGCGCCAAGCCAGAGCGCGTGCCGGCCAAGGTCCTTGACGGCGGCAAACAGTGCGACGCGACCGCCATTGCCTTCCGCATTGACGATGATCAGCAGCACCAGCGCCGCGATCGCCGCACTCCAGAACCGGCCGAGAAGGGTGACCTGATCGAAGGCCATGCCGTCGAGGCCCGACAACAGATACGGTGCAAACGACGAGAAGCCGATCGCGGCGGTGCCGAGTGACGCCACGCTCATCACGAGCACGATCCGCCACAGGATCGACAGCGACAGTCTGATCTGCTCGGCCAGCGTCAATTCGCCGAGCGATGATCGGCCTCCGGAAGCCTGGATCGAGTCCCGTGCCGTCGCGAAGAAGGCGAGCAGCACGCAAGCGTTGGCCAGCGCCAGCGCGGGCACGATCAGGCCGAGATTGCCGTAGCCGACGATCCGCAGCGCCGCCGCCATGATGAGCCAGGGCAGGGCGGGCAACGGACGAAATGGCCCGAACGAGGTCTCCGGGCGGGTCGTCCGCAAGGACAGTTGTTGGCGCAGCGCCACGGACATGCCGCGTTCATGCCATGCGATCCCTAAAGCACCGGTCGCCGCGATCGCTAAAATTGGCGGCAAGGCCTGTGGCAATCTGGCGCTGGCGCGCTATTCCTCGGGCTCGGTGGTGAACAGCAGCGGATAGCCCTTGGCGCGGCCGGCGTCAGTGGCCCGCGTCGCCTTGGTCTCGGCGACGTCTCTGGTGAAGACAGCGACGACGCAGACGCCGCGCTGGTGCGCAGTCAGCATCACCTTGTAGGCTTGGTCGTCGGTCATGCGGAATTCACCCTTCAGCACGGTGACGACGAATTCGCGCGGCGTGTAGTCGTCGTTGACCAGGATCACCTTGTGCAGGCGTGGCCGCTCGACCTTGGTCTTCGTCCTGGTTTTCGGCTTGACGACGGTATCCGGCATCGCACTCCCTCGCGATTGTCCGTAAGAATACCGTCTTCAGGCGCGCCTTGGAACCGTTCGATTTGCACGGCGTCATTGCGGCAACGGCACGGCGCGCGTTGCCGCATTCGAGGCAAGCCAAGTCTGACTTGAACGTGGACGTCTAACCTGAATGTGAAGGACAGCTGATATCTGCGCTTTTCGCCGCCTGAATTGCGTGTCACGATGACACTCATACGACGGGAGGGCCGCAATGCGCTGGTATGTCTCGATCGGAGCGGTGCTTGTCGCGGGCATGTTGGCCAGCGGCGATGTGGCCGGTGTTGCCGCGCCCGGCCCGGGAACCCAGCCCGGCCATCGCCTGGCTGAAAAGGAATCCACACCGAGCGTCGACATCGAGTTGATCATCGCTGTCGACGTTTCCTATTCGATGGACATGGACGAGCTCGCGATCCAGCGCGAGGGCTATGCGCAGGCGATCGTCTCCAAGGATTTCCTGCAGGCGCTGAAGGCCGGTCCGAACGGCAAGATCTCGATCACCTATTTCGAATGGGCCGCCTCCAACGATCAGAAGATCATCATCCCCTGGCGGGTGATCGACGGCCCTGAATCCGCCGATGCGGTCGCCGCCGAGATCATGAAGACACCGGTGCGCCGCGCCTCGCGGACCTCGATCTCCGGCGCGATCTATTTCGCGATCCCGATGTTCGACGAGAATCCGCATCGCGGCCTGCGCCGCGTGATCGATATTTCCGGCGACGGGCCCAACAACAACGGCACGCCGATCACGCCCGCGCGCGACGCGGCGCTCGACAAGGGCATCGTCATCAACGGTCTGCCGATCATGGTGAAGGAACCGTCCTACTCGACGATGGATATCGAGAATCTCGACTATTACTACGAGGACTGCGTGATCGGCGGACCGGGCTCCTTCGTGGTGACGATCAAGGATCGTGAGAAGTTCAAGGAGGCGATCCGCACCAAGCTGCTGCTCGAAGTCGCCGGCCGCACCCCCGAGCGCCCGATCATGCGGACCGCCGAGAAGGAGCCGCGGGTCAATTGCCTGATCGGCGAGAAAATCTGGCAGGACCGCTGGGGGCGGTAGCGGCGGTTACAACGAGGCCGCGATATCTGCGATCGATCGGAACAGGATCAGCGGATCATCTTTGGACGGTATGAATCCACGTCGTTGCCAAAAAGTCGCCGCCTCAGCATCCACGGCATTCACGATCAATGCTCGGCCGCCAATCAATCCAGCGGCGGTAACGCAGCGTTGCAGCGCGTGTTTGAGCAGGCCGGTGCCGACTCCCCTGCCAATCCAGTTCAGGTCCGTCGCAAGTTGCCCCAACAGCAGGCAGGGTACGGGATCGGGCGGTTGACCGGTTCGGATCGAACGCGGCAGGCTCGTCGGTACAATCGCGGTCGGCGCGAGGCCGTAGTAGCCAACCACGCGATTGCCTTCGTGGACGACCAGAACCGCGGTGAAGCCTTTCTCCTGATTTGAGAGCGCCCGCGTCTTCAGCCAGCGGTCGAGCGACGACTTGCCACAAGAGAATGACGCTACATCGTGCGCCGACGTCAGTGGCTCGGGCCCCGAAATGGCCAAGCCTCAGCTCCTCTTCTTCGAACCGGACTTCTCCCACGGTGCGGCACGCCGAAGCAGCTCCTGCATCTCCGATACGGGTTTGGCAGGTCCGGCCATCGCCGTCATGAAGGCCTTGAAACCTGCGGAGCTCATGCGGATCGGGACCGTTTCCATCAAGACATCCTCGGCGGCGCGCACGGCCGCCTCGCGGACGAAATCCGTTCGCGAGCGGCCGCGCAGCGTTGCCGCCCTGTCGATGATGGCGATGTCGGCGTCGGGCAGCCGCATCGAAAGCGGGTGATCTTTGTGTCGGACGGTCCGGGGCATCGGAGACTACTCCATCGCGAATAATCTATAGTCGCGTAGCGCATTTTGCAATACGGCTAGGTATTGAGCAACAGCTTCTCAAGCTCGTTTTCCAGTAAACGCAACGTTTGCAACGCGGCGGCATGCTCGGTCGCGCCGATCTGCCGCCAGACCTCCGCGGCGCGGCCAGCGAGGCCGCGAACCGTCACCGGAAAATTCGCGGCCTGCGCCAGCGCGCCTTTTTCGTTGATCAGATATTGCCCGTGCAGCGCAAACAGCACCTGTGCGATGCAGGTTAGCGCGCGATAGGCGCAGCCCGCGATATGCGTGCTGTCGCCGCGCGGCAGAGCAAGCTCGGCATTCTCGATGCTGAACAGGATTTCCCATTGAAAGCGCCGGATCAGCGCATCGCGCAGGGCCGGCGGGTAGGGCGCGGTCCTTGCCTTCAGCGCCGCGACGAGGCCGTCGGGATCGTGCAGCGCACGGCACAGCGCGACCTCGCCCATCCAGATCGCCGAGCAGAAGCCGTGCGGATGGCCTGGCTGGTAGTGCATGCCGATCTCGCCGTTCCGGCAAGCATCGATGACAGCGGAGACCTGATCGATGCTGCGGTAGAGCAGGTCGACCTTGCGGCCGCCGATCGTGAGCCAGGCGCCGCCGACGATCCACGATCCCCATTCGCCGACCGGCGTGACATGCGCAGCAGCAGGATCGTCGACCAGACCCGTTACAGCTTCGCGCAGCCGATCGATATCCGGCGCGGCGCCATCCCGATAGTAGAGGCCGATATCGGTGTCGGAGGCGTCATGCGCCGTGCCGCGCGCCCGCGAGCCGCCGAGTACGATGGCGGCGACGCCCGATACGGCGGCGATAACGGGGATGATGCGTGCGAGCAGCGGATCGTCGGACATGGAGCGCAGACTATAGCGAGACTGCCCGCGCTCAGCGATAGCCGCTCCGTCCTGTCAGCGCGCGAACCGCGCCACCAGCTCGACATGCGCCGTGTGGCGGAACTGATCGACCGGTGTGACGGCTGCGATCTTGTAGCCGCCGTCGATCAGGATTTTCGCGTCGCGCGCAAACGTCGCGGCGTTGCAGGACACAGCGACGATCACCGGCACCTTGCTCGCCGCCAGCTGGGTGACCTGCGCCTGCGCGCCCTGCCGCGGCGGATCGAACACGACGGCGTCGTAGTCGCGCAACTCCTGCGGCATCAAGGGGCGGCGGAACAGGTCGCGCGCCTCGGCCTTGAGCGGCTTCAGCCCCGGCGTCGATTGCGCGGCCTTCTGCAGCGCGGTGATCGCACCCGTGTCGCTGTCGAATGCCGCGATCCGCGCCTTCTCCGCGAGGCGCAGCGCGAACGGACCGACGCCGCAAAACAGGTCGGCGATATGCTTGGCGCGTCCGCAATGCTCGCGAACCAGCGCGGCCAGCATCTCCTCGCCCTTGACGGTCGCCTGCAGGAATGAGCCGGGCGGCAGCACGACCTTCGCCTTTCCGATCGCGATCTCGGGGGAGCCGCGCTGCAGCACCAGCTCGCCGTGGCGTGTTAGCCGCGCCAGCCGGTGCTTCTGCGCGACGCGCGACAGAGTGGTGATCAGGCTGGTCGGCAGCGCGCCGGAGCCGCGCACGTCGATGTCGAGGCCGTTGACGGTTGCGGTGACCTGGATGTCGAGCGGCTTGCCGATCGCGGTCAGCGGCTCGGCGGTGGCCCAGGCCGCCTCAAGCGCACCGTCGAGCGCAGGATCGAGGATCGGGCAGCGATCGACCGGGATGATGTCGTGTGAACCTGCCGCGGCGTAGCCGACCTTGAGGACCTCATGGGGGCCCATGCGCCCGTGCAGCGTGATGCGGCGACGGCCCGCGCCATGGGCATCGATCAGGGCTGTGACGTCCGCCGCAATCTTCGCCTGCGCCAGCGTCTCGACCACGATGTTGCGCTTCCAGGCATGGTAGGGCGCATCGTTCCAGTGCTGGATCGCGCAGCCGCCGCACACGCCGAAATGCGGACAGAACGGCGCGATGCGCTCGGGGCTTTCCTGCGCGACCCGCAGCAGCCGCCGCCGATCGGGATGGTTGCCCGGGACGTCGTCGACCTCGACCGTTTCGCCGGCCAGCGCATAGGGCACAAAGATCGATTGCGATCCCTCGATCGCGACGCCGTCGCCGCGGTGGCCGACATGGTCGATGGTGAGAAGCTCAGCCACGGCGCGCGCCGAGGAAGAATTCGATATTGCCGTCGCCGCCCGGGATCGAGGACGGGAACACCTGGATGTCGGTGCAGCCCTGCGAGGCGGCAAAGGCGGCGATGTCGTCGCAGATCTCCTGGTGCACCATCGCGTTGCGGATGATGCCGCGCTTGGAGTGTTTGCGCGCCGCCTCGAACTGCGGCTTGATCAGTGCCAAAAGATGCATCGGGGCGGCCGCCAGCGACAGCGCCACCGGCAGCACCAGCTTCAGCGAAATGAAGCTGACGTCGATCACCACGATGTCGGGCCGCGCCGGCAGGCGCTTGCCCTCGAAACTCCTGATGTCGGTCGCCTCCATGGAGACGATCTTCGGATGCCCCTGCAGCGAGGGATGCAGCTGGCCGTGGCCGACATCGATGGCGAACACGAGGCTTGCGCCGTTGGCAAGCAGCACTTCGGTGAAGCCGCCGGTCGAGGCGCCGACATCGAGGCAGACATGGCCCTCGACGTCGATCGGATAGTGCTCGAGCGCGCCGGCGAGCTTGACGCCGCCGCGCGAGACATAGGGATGCGCCGGCTCGGCCGAGAGTGCCGCGCCCGGTGCGACGATCTCGGACGCCTTCGCGATCTGCTTACCGTCGGCGGTGACGCGGCCGGCGTCGATGGCGGCGCGCGCCCGGGCCCGGCTTTCGAACAGGCCGCGTTCCACCAGCAGCACGTCGATGCGCTTGCCGGAAGATGCGTCGTTGTCGCCCGCTCTGGTCACTTCGCCGCCTGCCGGCGCTGCGCGGCAGCGAGCCGCACGCAGGCCTCGAAGGAGGTGAGGTCGTGCCATAGGTCGGCCGACGGCTCGCGCGGGGTCACCAGCGGGCTGCCGTGCAGGTCGAGCGCGTGCATCATCATCAGATTGTCCGGCAATCCAAACTCTTCCACCGTCAGCCCCTCCGCGTCGATCAGGCGTCCGTCGGATGCCGGCACGACCTGGCTGAGC
Source organism: Bradyrhizobium sp. USDA 4538 (assembly GCF_024171045.1). Classification (NCBI taxonomy): domain Bacteria; kingdom Pseudomonadati; phylum Pseudomonadota; class Alphaproteobacteria; order Hyphomicrobiales; family Nitrobacteraceae; genus Bradyrhizobium; species Bradyrhizobium sp. USDA 4538. The sequence goes on along the minus strand of NZ_JALJZE010000001.1, from coordinate 1,012,069 downwards.
CGCGCCACGCGATTGGCGTAGGACGTGGGATCGTTGGAATAGGCGAGGCACAGTTTGCCGCGTCCCGCCATGTAGCCGAGTTCGTAAACCGTGCCTGCGTCGGCACTGGGGCCGCGAAACGGCGTCAAGTTGGCGATGATGGCGTCGGCAGACTCCATCATCGCCTCGTTGCTCTTGAAGATGGTGAGCGAGACGCCGGCGGCGGTGGGATCGATGCTGTTGTCGAGCGGATACAGCCCGGTCAGCCCGTGATAGGCGCAAACCTCCGCCTTGCGGCGGCCGATCTCCACGGCATCCGGCAGGAACACGTCAGGACCTGCCAGATAGATCTTCATGGACTTGCCGGGGCTGGTGCGTTTTCGAGCGAGAACCTGGAGCTTCGGTTCTGATTCAATCAGAACCGAAAATGCTCCAGTGAGCGCCGCCCGTCACGATCAGGCGAGCTTGACGGTCTCGGCCTTGTAGTCCTTGCCGAGGGTTTCGAACACCTTGGCAACGATGCTCTTGGCGTCGAGACCGGCGCGAGCATACATCGCCGCCGGCGTGTCGTGGTCGAGGAACACGTCGGGCAGGATCATCGAGCGGAACTTGAGCATGCCGCTGTCGAGCATGGCGTTGTCCGACAGGAACTGCATGACATGCGAGCCGAAGCCGCCGATCGAGCCTTCCTCGATCGTGATCAGGATCTCATGGTCGCGGGCGAGCTTCATGATCATCTCTTCGTCGAGCGGCTTCATGAAGCGCGCGTCGGCGATCGTGGCGGAAAGGCCGTGCGCGGCGAGCTCGTCGGCCGCCTTCTCGCACTCGGCGAGACGGGTGCCGAACGACAGCAGCGCGACCTTCTTGCCCTCACGGATGATGCGGCCCTTGCCGACCTCGAGGGCAACGCCGACTTCCGGCATCTCGATGCCGCGGCCTTCGCCGCGCGGATAGCGCAGCGCGCTCGGACGATCGTTGATCGCAACCTGCGTCGCCACCATGTGGACAAGTTCCGCCTCGTCCGCGGCGGCCATGATCACCATGTTCGGCAGACAGCCGAGATACGCATTGTCGAACGAACCCGCGTGCGTCGCGCCGTCGGCGCCGACCAGGCCGGCGCGGTCGATCGCGAAGCGAACCGGAAGGCTCTGGATCGCGACGTCATGGACCACCTGGTCATAGCCGCGCTGCAGGAAGGTCGAGTAGATCGCGCAGAACGGCTTGTAGCCTTCGGTGGCGAGGCCGGCAGCGAAGGTCACCGCGTGCTGTTCGGCAATGCCGACGTCGAAGGTGCGGTCCGGGAACGCCTTGTTGAAAATATCGACGCCGGTGCCTGACGGCATCGCCGCGGTGATGGCGACGATCTTGTCGTCCTTCTCGGCTTCCTTGACGAGGCTCTGGCCGAACACGTTCTGGTAGGCCGGCGCATTCGGCTTGGCCTTGGCCTGGGTGCCGGTCGCGACGTCGAACTTGACCACGGCGTGGTACTTGTCGGCGGAGGCTTCGGCCGGGCCGTAGCCCTTGCCCTTCTGGGTCACGACGTGAACCAGGATCGGGCCGGTCTCCATGTCGCGGACGTTCTTCAGCACCGGCAGCAGATGGTCGAGATTGTGACCGTCGATCGGGCCGACATAGTAGAAGCCGAGTTCCTCGAACAGCGTGCCGCCGTCCATCATGAAGCCGCGGGAATATTCCTCGACGCGGTTGGCGCGGTTGGCGAGGATCTTCGGCAGGCGCTTGTTGATCTGCTTGGCGGCCTCGCGCAGCGAGCGGTAGGTCTTGCCGGAGTAGAGGCGCGACAGATAGGCGCTCATCGCGCCGACGGGCGGCGCGATCGACATGTCGTTGTCGTTGAGGATCACGATCAGGCGCGAGTTCATCGCGCCGGCGTTGTTCATCGCCTCATAGGCCATGCCCGCCGACATCGCGCCGTCACCGATCACGGCGATAACGTTGTTCTTGCCGCCGGAGAGATCGCGCGCCACGGCCATGCCGAGGCCGGCCGAGATCGAGGTCGAGGAGTGCGCGGCGCCGAACGGATCGTAGTCGCTTTCGGTGCGCTTGGTGAAGCCGGAGAGGCCGCCGCCGGTGCGCAGCGTGCGGATGCGGTCGCGGCGTCCGGTCAGGATCTTGTGCGGGTAGGCCTGGTGGCCGACGTCCCAGATCAGGCGGTCGCGTGGGGTGTCGAAGATGTAGTGGATGGCGGTGGTCAGTTCGACCACGCCGAGGCCGGCGCCGAAATGGCCGCCGGTCACCGACACCGCGTCGATGGTTTCCTGGCGCAGCTCGTCGGCAACCTGCTGCACCTGCTCGACCTTCAGCTTGCGCAGGTCATCCGGCGTGTGAATAGTGTCAAGAAGCGGCGTCTTACTAAATGTGGTCACAGCGAATTTCCAATTTTTGCCTGTCGGAACGAACCGCCCGACGCGAGATGGGATGGCGCGCACACCGCGCAGCGAATGCCAGACACTGGGTGCCGCCCCGGCAGGCCGGTGCCTGGTTGTAAGCCTAGATTCACTCCGGATTGGACCACGTGATATGCATCACCTTGGTCGCTCTTCACCCGTCCCGGTTCAGTTTTGTCGAACCATTTGAGATGCATGCCGCCCGAAAAGTCGGGCTGCCCGCCACTCTCAAATGCCCATAGAACTGGAAGCATTACACCAAAGCCGCAGCCAAAGCCAACCCGATAGGGGGCGCAGGGTTCCTATGCGGTGCGCTGAAAACCCTAGTCTTTTCAATAGCCGGGCGGGAGCCGGGTTCCAATTCGCCTAATTTGGCGGCAGCCGGCCGGGGCGGCTCGGCCTGATTCGCAGCCGTACCCGACCCCCGCGGGTAGCCCCGGGGGTTTACGGGTGGCTGGAAATGCACAGCAACAATTGCCCGCCGTGGCGGACATCGCGCCGCACGATCGAGGTAGGCGGCGGCGCCGCTACTGCACGTCGAGCGGCTCGGTGCCGGTCGGCTGGCCCGAGGCGTCGGTGGTGATCTTGTCGACGCGGGCTTCGGCCTGGCGCAGCAATTCCTCGCAGCGCCGCTTCAGTGCCTCGCCGCGCTCATAGATCGCGACCGATTCCTCAAGCGGGACCTTGCCGTCCTCGAGCCGCTTGACGATCGATTCGAGTTCCTCGATCGCGCGTTCAAAGGAGAGCTTCTTCACGTCGGCTTGGGTGTTCTCGGCCATTCTTGCGTTCCCGATTGCGTGGATCAGATCGCAACCTGATCTTGTCGTCCAAACATGACCTGTCGCAGGCCATGCTCGCCCCGGCGCAGAATCAATCGAATTTTTGCGGGCGTATTGTGGCGGGGATTTACCCGTCCATCAATGCGGTGACGTGAGATGCCACCGACTCTTTCAGGCCCTGCAGGTCGTAGCCGCCTTCCAGAACGGAGACGACGCGGCCGCCGGCGCTCTTGTCGGCGAGATCCATCAGCTTGCGCGTGACCCAGCCGAAATCCTCGCCCGTCAGGTTGATCGAGGCCAAGGGATCGCGGTGATGCGCGTCGAAGCCCGCCGAAATGACGATAAGTTCGGGGGAGAACTTCTCCAGCTGCGGCAGGATCAGGTTCTCGAAAGCGGAGCGGAACTTGGCGCCGCCGTCGCCGGGCGCCAGCGGCGCGTTGACGACAGTGTCGTGCTCGCCACGCTCGCCGGTGGCCCCAGTGCCTGGGAACAGCGGCATCTGGTGCGTCGAGCAATACATCACGGTCGGGTCGGCCCAGAAGATATCCTGCGTGCCGTTGCCGTGATGGACGTCGAAATCGATGATTGCGGCGCGCTTGATGCCGTATTTGCGCTGCGCGTGGCGGGCGGCGATCGCGGCATTGTCGAAGAAGCAGAAGCCCATCGGCGTCGATTTCTCGGCGTGGTGCCCGGGCGGGCGCACCGCGACGAACGCGTTTTGATGCTTGCCCTCCATCACCGCATCGGCGGCGGCCACCGCGCCGCCGACGCCGCGCATCACCGCTTCCCAGGTGCCCGGCGACATCGAGGTGTCGCCGTCGATATAGATCATGCCGGAGGTCGGCGCGATGTGGCGGAGTTCGCCGACATAGTGCTCGCCGTGACAGAGCAGCACGGTGTCGAGGTCGCCTTCCGGCGCGGAATCGCGCACCAGCGCCTTGAAGCGATCCTCGCCGAGCACCTCGGCGACCGCCCGCAGCCGGTCGGGGCGTTCGGGATGTCCGGGAGGGGTCAGGTGGTCGAGACAGGCGGAATGCGTCAGAAGCAGTGTCATGCAGATTCCCGGCGCAATCGATGCGCGTGCGAGGACGCATGATCCGGAAAAGTGCGCAGCGGTTTTCCGACCAAGATCATGCAAGAGCAGGCCCTAATCTAGGCCGTTAGCGGCGTTCCGGAAAGGGCCGCGTTTGATCTCGCAGTTCCGGTGCTCGTTCTTCGACATCTTGCCAAGGTCTCTGAGAGTCCGCCGGCCTGATCCCCAAACTCGTCATGCCCGGCCTTGTGCCGGGCATCCACGTCTTTGGTCCGAAGGCGCTAACGCTAAAGAGACGTGGATGGCCGGGACAAGTGTTTAGCCCGGCCATGACGAAGACGAGTTTGCGGCTCAATTGATCCGCTCGATCCGCTTGTCTGCCGTCGGGCCCACCGGGCTGTTGGCCTTGAAGTAGGCATAGAGCGCATCGACGTCGTAGATGCCGAACTGCTGCGCGGTTCCTTGCTTGAACACCGTGAAGCCGTCGCCGCCCTCGGCGAGATAATTGTTCACTGTGATGCGGTAGCTCGCGGCCGGGTCGATCGGCTTGCCGTCCAGCGACATCCGTGCGGCGATGATGCGCGCGCCATCGGGCTTGCTCGCATCCCACGCATAGGAGAACCCCTTCGAGACCTGGAGGGCGCGCGGCCGCTTCGGATCGGCCCATTGCTGCTCCAGTGCGTCCTTGAGCTGCTTGCCGGTCAGCGTCATCGTCACGAGCTGGTTGCGGAACGGCTGGCTTGCGAAGATATCGGCATAGGTCACCGCGCCGTCCTCGCGCTTGACGATGTCGGTGCGCACGCCGCCGGGATTGGTGAAGGCGATCAGCGCGCCGCCATTCGGCTCGGCGCTGGTTGCAAGCAGCTGTGCATCGGCGACGATGTCGCCGAGCGGGCTCTCGCCAGTTTCGGCAGGTGTACGCGACAGCGTTTCGGTGACCGAGCCTGCCGCGCGGCTCGCGATCGGCGCGGCCAGCCGGTCGTAGGATTCCAGCAGCGCGCTCTGCTCGGGATCCTTGGCGGTGCCGGCGATCCGCACGATGGTGTTGGCGGCCCTGGCGCTGATCACGTCATGACTGTTCGGATCGAGCTGAAGATCGATCGCGGTGACCAGGGTGCCGTATTTGTCGCCGGAGGTGACGAGCCGTCCGTCGATCTCGCAGACATAGGCCTGGTGGGTGTGGCCGGAGACCACGACGTCGACCGCGCGATCGAACTTCTTGACGATGTCGACGATCGGCCCGGAGATCCCTGGACATTCATTATAGTCGCCGGTCGGAAAGCCGCCTTCGTGGATCAGCACCACGATCGCCTCGACGCCCTTCGCCTTCAGCTCGGGGATCAGCGCATTGACGGTCTCGGCCTCGTCGCGAAAGTCGAGGCTCGCGACGCCGGCCGGCGACACCAGGTTCGGGGTGTTCTTCAGCGTCAGCCCGATGAAGGCCACTGCAATGCCGTCGAATTGCTTGATCTCGTAGGGCGGAAACACCGGCTTGCCGGTCGCCTTCTCGATCGTGGAGGCGGCGAGATAGCGGAATTTGGCTCCCGTGAACGGGTGCTGCCCCTGGCATTTGTCGATCGGATGGCAGCCGCCATTCTGCATCCGCAGCAGCTCGTCCTTGCCCTCGTCGAATTCGTGATTGCCGACCGAGGAGATCGCAAGCCCCATCAGCGAGAGCGACTCGATGGTCGGCTCGTCGTGAAACATCGCCGACAGGAACGGGCTTGCGCCGATCAGGTCTCCGGCCGCAACGAAGATGTTGTTCTTGTGGCCCTCGCGCAGCTGCTTGACGACGGTGGCCATCCGCTCGGCGCCGCCGGCGGCCTCCATGATCTTCCTGGTCGCGTCAGCGGGGTCGGTGATGCGGATGCCGCCCGGCGGCGGCCGCAGATAGCCGTGGAAATCGTTGATCGCGAGAATGCGCAGGCTCACCGGCTCCGCGGCCTGCGCCGGGCAGGGGTTTGCTGCGGCCAGTCCGAACGCGCAGAGCGCGGCGAGAGGGGAAAGGCGGGGCTGTCTCATGACCTGTCCATGGAGCACGGGATCATGGCGCCGCGCCACTACAATATTGCGACGCTTCGTTTCAATCCTTCGGGCGAGCCATGAATGCCTTGAACGCCTCGACTGCTTCCTCGGAGCGCATCCGTTCGCTGAACAGATGGTTCTCCTGCTCGATGCGGCGGGTGACGTCCTCTGGCGGCAGCCGGATCAGGCGCCGCGAGATCGCCACCGCCTCGGCCGGCAGCGCGCAGATCTCGCGCGCCACCTTGTGCGCCTCCACCTCGGCATGCCCCGGCGCCACCACGGTATTGACGAAGCCGGCGACGCGGGCGTCGTCGGCCGACATGGTGCGGCCCATCACCAGCATCGCGAAGGCACGCTGGTGGCCCATCATGCGCGGCATCAACAGGCTCGAGGCGCCTTCCGGCACTAGGCCGAAATTGGAGAACGGCGTCGAGAACAGCGCGGTCTTGCTGGCGAGCACATAGTCGCAGTGAAACAGCATGGTGGTGCCGATGCCCATCGCGACGCCGTCGACGGCGGCGATGATCGGCTTCACATTGTGGGCCAGCGAATACAGGAACTTGACGAGGTCGGAGGCCGGCGGCGTCTCACTGGTCGAGGTGCCCTGCGCGAGCAGGTCCTCGATGTCGTTGCCCGCAGTGAACACGCCGGAGCCGCCGGTGATGATCAGGCAGCGGATCTTCGGATTGTTCTGCGCCTTGTCGATCGCGTCGCTGATCGCGCGAAACATCTCCTGGGTGATCGCGTTCTTCTTTTCGGGCCTGCGCAGCCGGATCACGCGCGTGGCGGCTTCGTCGGTCACTATGACATGCGCGGTCATCGAGCGGTCCCAGGGTCGGCCGGCATCGTCGCCGGTGGAGGTCGTGCCGCCATCCTACATGATCCGGTGCAAGCCCCAAGAGCTCCAGCGTGTTCCGGGCCGCTTTTCCCCGTGGGCGAGCATGAGAACGGCGCAATGCAGATAACCGGAATCTTGCGATTCCGGGCAGGGGACATTGGTCGTAGGCCGGCCGCGCACGGCGATACTGCCGCGGAGGCCGCCCGCGCCTGATGGCGCCGCTGCCTCCCTGGAGCGGCTGTGGCGCTCGCGACGAGTTTAACTTCCCCGCGAGAAACATTCCGCTGTTCGCAGCATTCCCCCTTTGCTGACAGGCCGAGCAGACCTCGACACGTTGTTGTCGTGGTTCCGCGCTCGGCTGACTTGAGGAGAGCAGCGGCATGCAGATCTCCGGACGTTTGGAACTATCGCGGCGCCATCTGTTGATTGTTGGAGCCGCCTCGCTTGCGGCGTCGTCGATCGCGCCGCCGCCTGCGGCCGCCCAATCTGCCCCGACCGGAGCGCCCGTGATGACGAGAGTATCCTTTGACGTGAACGGCGAAACCCACCAGCTCGAGCTCGACACCAGGACCACGCTGCTCGATGCCCTGCGCGAGCACCTGCATCTGACCGGCACCAAGAAGGGCTGCGACCACGGCCAATGCGGCGCCTGCACGGTGATCGTCGACGGCCGGCGGATCAATTCCTGCCTGACGCTCGCCGTGATGCATCAGGGCGACGAGATCACGACGATCGAGGGGCTCGGCACGCCGGACGGGTTGCATCCGCTGCAGGCGGCATTCGTCGAGCATGATGGCTATCAATGCGGCTATTGCACGCCGGGCCAGATCTGCTCGGCGGTCGCAGTGCTTGCCGAGGTCAAGGCCGGCATCCCGAGCCATGTCACGGCGGATCTGAATGCGCCGCTGCGACTGACCAATGCCGAGCTCCGCGAGCGCATGAGCGGCAACATCTGCCGCTGCGGCGCCTATTCCAACATCGCCGAGGCGATCAGCGAGGTCGCCGGGAGGAGCGCATGAGATCATTCAGCTATGAGCGCGCCGCCTCGCCGGGCGCGGCGGCCGCAGCCGCCGCCGGCACCGCGAACGCCAAGTTCATCGCCGGCGGCACCAATCTGCTCGACCTGATGAAGCTCGAGATCGAGACGCCGGCGCATCTGATCGACGTCAACGACCTGGCGCTCGACCGCATCGAGGAGACCGCGGACGGCGGCTTGCGGATCGGCGCGCTGGTGCGCAACACCGATCTCGCCGCCGATATACGCGTGCGGCGGGACTATGGCGTGCTGTCGCGCGCGCTGCTCGCCGGCGCCTCCGGCCAGCTGCGCAACAAGGCGACGACCGCGGGCAATCTGCTGCAGCGGACGCGCTGTCCCTATTTTTACGACACCAATCTGCCCTGCAACAAGCGCAAGCCCGGCAGCGGCTGCGCCGCGATCGGCGGCTTCAGCCGCCAGCATGCGGTGGTCGGTGTGAGCGACGCCTGCATCGCGACCCATCCGAGCGACATGGCGGTGGCGATGCGCGCGCTCGACGCCGTCGTCGAGACGGTGCGGCCCGACGGCACCACGCGCAGCATCCCGATCGCCGAGCTGCATCGTCTGCCCGGCGACAGCCCCGAGATCGAAACCAGCCTGGTGCCGGGCGAGCTGATCACCGCGGTGGTGCTGCCGAAACCGGTCGGCGGCGCGCAGGCCTATCGCAAGGTGCGCGACCGCGCCTCTTATGCCTTTGCGCTGGTCTCGGTTGCCGCGATCGTGCAGCGCGACGGCACCGGCCGCGTCGCGCTCGGCGGCGTGGCGCACAAGCCGTGGCGCGTCGAGGCGGCGGAGGCGGAATTGCCTGCTGGCGCCAAGGCCGTCACCGCGCGCCTGTTCGCCGATGCGAAGCCGACCAAGGACAATGCGTACAAGCTGCCGCTCGCCGAGCGAACGCTGGCGGCGGTGCTGCGCGAGGCCAGAGCTTAAGATCCAAGGCTTAAGAAGAGGGCCTGACATCATGCGTTTTGAACATCCCGCCACCTTCAATCCGATCGACCAGCTCAAGGTGATCGGCCACCCGACCAGCCGGATCGACGGGCCGCTGAAGACCACCGGCACCGCGCCTTACGCCTATGAGCGGCACGACGTCGCGGCCAACCAGGCCTATGGCTACGTGGTCGGTTCGGCGATCGGCAAGGGGCGGATCGGTTCGATCGATCTCGAGGCGGCGAAGGCTGCACCGGGCGTGCTCGCCATCGTCACAGCGGACAACGCCGGCAAGCTCGGCAAGGGCGAGCGCAATGCGGCGCCGCTGCTCGGCGGGCCCGAGATCGCGCATTATCACCAAGCCGTCGCCGTCGTCGTCGCCGGGACCTTCGAGCAGGCGCGGGCCGCGGCGCAGCTGGTCCGGATCGACTACGTCAAGGGCGACGGCAAGTTCGATCTCGCCGCGGAGCGGGACAAGGGCGTCACGCCGCACCCGTCATTCGGCGGCCCGGCCGATACCGCCGTCGGCGATTTCGCCGCCGCCTTCGCTGGTGCGCCCGTACAACTCGATGCCACCTACACCACGCCCGATCAGGGCCACGCGATGATGGAGCCGCATGCTTCGATCGCGGCCTGGGACGGCGACAAGCTCACGGTCTGGACCTCGAACCAGATGATCGCCTGGGGCGCTGAGGATATGGCGAAGACGCTCGGCATCGCCAAGGAGAATGTCCGTCTGGTGTCGCCCTATATCGGCGGCGGCTTCGGCGGCAAGCTGTTCCTGCGCGCCGAGGTGCTGCTCGCCGCGCTCGGCGCCCGCGCGGCCGGCCGTCCGGTCAAGGTCGCGCTGCAACGTCCGCTGATGTTCAACAACACGACGCACCGTCCGGCGACGATCCAGCGCATCCGCATCGGCGCCGAGCGCGACGGCAAGATCACCGCGATCGGCCACGAAAGCTGGTCCGGCAACGTCAAGGACGGCGAACCCGAGATGGCGGTGAGCCAGACGCGGCTGCTTTATGCCGGCGCCAGCCGGATGACGGCGACGCGGCTTGCAGCGCTCGATCTGCCGGAGGGCAATGCGATGCGCGCGCCCGGAGAAGCCTCCGGCATGATGGCGCTCGAGATCGCGATCGACGAGCTCGCCGACAAGCTCGGCATCGACCCGGTCGTGCTGCGCATCAGCAACGACACCCAGGTCGACCCCGAGCATCCGGAGCGGCACTTCTCGCAGCGGCAATTGGTGCAGTGCCTGAGCGATGGCGCGGCGCGGTTCGGCTGGGACAAGCGCAACTCGAAGCCGGGCGAGGTCCGCGACGGACGCTGGCTGGTCGGGATGGGCGTCGCCGCGGCGTTCCGGAACAATCTCGTGACCAAATCGGCGGCCCGCGTTCGTCTGGACCAGAACGGCATCGTGACCGTCGAGACCGACATGACCGACATCGGCACCGGTTCGTACACCATCATCGCGCAGACTGCGGCCGAGATGATGGGCGTGCCGCTCGAGAAGGTCGCGGTGCGGCTCGGCGATTCCGACTTTCCGGTGTCCTGCGGCTCGGGCGGGCAGTGGGGCGGCAACAATTCGACCGCCGGCGTCTATGCCGCCTGTACCAAGCTGCGCGAGGCCATTGCGCAGAAGCTCGGCTTCAATTCCGCGGAGGCGGTGTTTGCCGACGGCGTGGTCCGCTCCGGCAATCGCAGCGTGCCGCTGGCGCAGGCCGCCGGCGGCGGCGACCTCATGGCGGAGGATGCCATCGAATACGGCGATCTCGCGAAAACCTACCAGCAGTCGACCTTCGGCGCGCATTTCGTCGAGGTCGGCGTCGATGCCGACACGGCGGAGATCCGGGTGCGGCGGATGCTTGCGGTCTGCGCGGCGGGCCGCATCCTCAACCCGAAGGCGGCGCGCAGCCAGGTGATCGGCGCGATGACCATGGGTGTCGGGGCGGCGCTGATGGAGGATCTCGTGGTCGACAAGCGGCACGGCCTGTTCATCAATCACGACCTTGCTGCCTATGAGGTGCCGGTCCATGCCGACATCCCGCATCAGGAGATGATCTTCCTCGACGAGACCGATCCGATCTCATCGCCGATGAAGGCCAAGGGCGTCGCCGAGCTCGGCATCTGCGGCGTCGCCGCCGCGGTCGCCAATGCGGTCCACAACGCGACCGGCGTTCGCGTGCGCGACTATCCGATCACGCTCGACAAGCTGCTCTCAGGGATGCCGGAGCCGGCGTAGCGCGGGACGCTTCACCTCGCCCCGCGTGCGGGGAGAGGCATAGGCCGCCGTTGGCGGCCGTTCCCAAGAACGCTGAAGCAGAGCTTCAGCTATGACGCATCGCTAGATGCGTTCCGGGTGAGGGGGAGTCTCCGCGAACACAGCTATCACCGTTTACACGGAGACAGCCCCTCACCCCAACCCTCTCCCCGTGAAGAACGGGAGAGGGAGCACAGCGAAGTCGGGGGGCGCTGTTCTGCCTAAGCGCTCTAACCGCGACCGACGAACGAGCCGATACCCCGGCCGATCGCGGCGCCGTGCTGAAATAGCGCGCCGAGGTGATCGCCGGGCACCGACATCGCAGCGAGGCCGTTTTCCGCGGCGAAGCGCCGCATCGGCGCATGCGGTCCGTCGTCCTGTCCGTTCCACAGCAGCACCGGCACGCGCGAGGACAGCACCGCGTCCTTTGCGCCATCGACCTGGCCGAGCGCATTGAAGCAGGCACGCACTCCGCCTTCGATATCCGGCGTCACCCATTCGGCGAGCTCCGGCACGGTGCGGCGGGCAAAGGTGATGAAGGCGCTGTAGGTCAGCGGGCCGGCATTACCGCGCGGCAGTCCGGTGAGAAAGTCCCAGCCGCCGATTGCCAGCGACGCCAGCCGTGCCGGGAAAAATCGGGCGACGCCGACCGCGACCCAGCCGCCCATCGAGTGTCCCACCACATGGGCGCGCTCGTCGCCGAGATCGTCGATCACGGCGACGATGTCGCCGGCGCGCTGCGCCTGGTTATAAAGCGCCGGATCGGCGGGCTTGTCGCTCAGGCCATGTCCGAGCGAATCGACGCAGACGACACGAAAGCGATCGGCAAGCGCGTCGACCACGCCGCATTGCTTCCAGCTCGCGGCGTCGAGCAAGAGACCGTGCTGAAGCACGATCAGCGGCCCGGATCCCTCGACGGTGTAATGGATACGCTGGCCCCGGTGATTGGCGAATGGCATTGATAGAGTTCCCCACGTTTTACCAGAGGTGAGCGTGGAGGCGCCGGGTTTCAAGACCTCGTTCCGGATCAGGAACCGCATCGCCGATGGCGGGCGGAACCTCGCCTTCAGCCGCCCCACACGGTGGCTTCGCTCCAGCCGAGATCCCTGAAATCGGCTGCCCGGAGCGGGGCTTCGCCGGCGGCGAAGAATTCGTCGAGCTGCGGCGGCTTCACCGTGGTCTCCGAGAGCATCGCATGGGCCTGGCCGCGATGATGGATCTGGTGCTGGAACAGATGCATCAAGAGGCGGTCGCGCCGCTCGGTCTGCACGCTCGTGTCGCGATTGATCTTGACCACATCATCGAGCCGCTCAGCCGTCAGCGCATCGCAGTGCATGATCAGCTGCTGATCGATCGCGCGCTGGGCGTCTTTCAGTGCGGCGACTGACGGGTAGGGCACCTCGTTGGCCCACGCTTTCGGCCCGAGCCAGCCGCCCTCGAGCGCATCAATGTAGAAGAGATCGATGACATGAATGTGGTTCAGCGTCGCCTGCAGGCTCGGGAAGAACCCGGTCCGCGCGGCGGCGAACTCCGCCTGGCTGAGACCGGCGCAGGCCGTGAGCAGGCGGTGATTGGCCCAGGCATTATTGTACGCAAAAGCGCGAAAGGTTTGAACGAGGCCTGCTTGCATATCGGTCCTCACTGGATTGACTGTTTCAGGCAGGTGCACCGGCAGGCCGGCCGACCTGCGACAGTGATCGTGGTGCTTGCGTTGGTGACTTGATCCTCGCATAGCTAATCCATCGTGGTGCACTTCATCCGAAGGCGGCAGCAGATGCAACTGGCAAAGAACGTGATCGACGTCGGCCTTTCCTTCAACGATCTCGAACCGATGCTGCGGTTCTGGCAGCAGGAGGCCGGACTTCGCTTCGATCATGTGCAGCCGATCCGCCGCGGGCAGAAACAGTACCGGCACGACGCGCAAGGTTCGGTCATCAAGCTCAACCATCATGTCGAGCCGCTGCCGGATGTGGCGCCGAGCGGCTATCGCGAGCTGATCATTGCGCGCGCCGGCGTCGACGCACCGCAACGCATGGCCGACCCCGACGGCAACAGCGTTTGCCTCGTCCCGCCCGGACATGACGGCATCGCCCAGATCGGCGTCGTGATGGCGGTGCGCGACCTTGCCGCGCATCGCAGGTTCTACGGCGACATCCTCGACTTCACCGAGCAGACATGGTCTGATGGTCCGGCGTTTCGCCTCGGCGACAGTCTGATCCTGCTCAGGGAAGATCGCGCCGCAACCATCGATCCGGTTCGGGGTGCGCGCGGCTGGCGCTACATCACGCTGCAGGTCGCCGACATCGACGCCGTGCATGACGAGTTGCGCGCCAAGGGCGTGCGGGAAGGCCTTGCGCCGGTGACGCTCGGCGAGGTCGCACGGATCTCCATGATCCTCGATCCCGATGGCAACTGGATCGAACTGTCCCGCCGCGCGTCGATCGTTGGAAGCCTGTCCAACCGCTAGGCAGCAAATTTTCTGGCCGCCCGGGCGGCGCCGATGATATGATTCCGCAAGTGCATCCAATTTGATGATCGCTTTATGCAGTCGATTTTCGGGCCGCGGCGGGTTCATCGATCGATTTTGCCAGCGGCTATCGGCTCGGCTTGCCTGCTGCTGTTCGTCCCCGTCGCAAGCGCCCAACCTCTCGGCGATCCAGCGGTCACGCCCGGCGCGCAACGCGCAGAGCCGGCGCAGACAGAAACATCGCAAACAGAAACGTCTCGTCCGGATAGCAACGCCGGAGTGCGCAACGCTGAGGCCGATCGGTCGGCGTCCGATCAGCAATCGTCATCCGTTCCGTCGCCGGCGCCGACAGCTTTGCGTCCAAAGCTCGATGGGCCGCAGCAGTACTGCAAGGCGTTAGAGGAGGCTGCATTGGAGAACGGCTTGCCGCCGGATTTCTTCGTCCGGCTGATCTGGCAGGAAAGCAATTTCGATCCCAACTCGGTCAGTTCGGCCGGTGCCCAGGGGATCGCCCAGTTCATGCCCGGTACTGCGCGGTGGCGCGGTCTGGCCGACCCGTTCGAGCCATTGCCTGCCTCGCAGGAATCCGCGCGCTGGCTCCGCGAGCTGCGCGCGCAGTTCGGCAATCTCGGCCTTGCGGCGGCCGCCTATAATGGTGGTCCACGGCGCGTTCAGGATTGGTTGGCGGGACGTGGAAGCCTGCCGGGCGAAACGCGCGCCTATGTCAGGATCATCACCGGCAAGTCCGCAGAGGAATGGGCGCAAGGCTCGCTTGAGGATCGGGTCCACACCGATGCGGCCATGGCTTGTGGTGACATCGTGCGCGGCATGCTCGTTCGGGCGCTTCCAGCGGGCCCAAGAGAGTCCGCGACAATCGCGCAGCAAGCTGCGTGGGGGCCCTGGGGACTTCAATTGGCCGGCGGCCCGTCGCAATCGCGCGTACTCGCCGACTACCAGCAACTTCAGAAACGATTTGCATCCGTGCTCGGCGATCGCGCACCGCTCGTTCTGAGATCGCGCATGGCCGGGCCAGGCTCGGCCACCTGGTATCTGCTCCGGGTCGCCGAGACGACCCGTGAGCGAGCTAATCAGCTGTGCGCCCGGTTGGAGGCAGTCGGCGGGCGCTGCCTGGTGTTTCGGAATTAGGTGGCGCACGTTGCAGGTCGCAGCGACCGACGGCGTGATGAGGGCTAATTGGCGACGGAGCCCTCGACCGCAAATGTGTGGTACCTCGCGTATTTCTCGCCGACCGCCCGAACCTGCACGTAGGCCGGATCGTGTCGCCAGGCCCAAAGCGCCTCCATGCTCGGATACATGTAGATGACGACGCGCTTGGGTGGATCTCCATCGACGGCAACGACCTGCGAACCGGTTGCCGCCGCGCCGGCAGCCGCGATCAGCTTGCCGCCATGCGCCTTGATGATCTCCTTCGCCTTCGGGAGATATTCCCTGGCATAACCATCGGGGTCGGTGACCTCGATTTGGCCGATCAGATAGGCGGGCGGCCTGGCTTCGCCATGCAGTGCTTCGGTGCCAAGAGCGCCGATAGCGGTACAACTCAACATGACCAGAGCCATCTTGCCTCCAGAATTCATGTGAGCTTCCTCCGATGCCAGTGCCGATGCCGTAAGCCGCAGTCTGGCAGGACTCTCCACGAGGCTTCGAAATACGTCCAATACATATATTTTCTCGAACCTTATGCTCGAATGGTATAAGCGGGCATGAACCTTCAACAGGCCCTCACATTCTTGACGGTGGCCGAGCTCGGCACGGTCTCAAAAGCCGCTTTGCGGTTGCGTGTCGCCCAACCCGCTCTGTCCAGGCAAATCATCGGTCTCGAACGGGAGCTCGGCTTGCAGCTCTTCGATCGCGTCGGGCGGCGGCTTCTATTGACCGGCGAAGGCGAGCAGTTGATTGCGGGCTGCCGTCTGCTGCTCAACAGCGTCAATTCCTTGAAGGAGCAGGCTCAGCTGCTTCGCCAAGGAGATACCGGGGTCCTAAGGATCGCCGGCTCGCCGCAACACATCGAAAGCGTGCTGTCGGAATTTCTGCACCGGTACGCGGAGCGATATCCCAGGGTCGAGATCAGGATCAGGGAGGGGACGGGCAGCGAGATATTGGCGATGCTCGAGCGCGGCGAAGTTCATCTCGGCCAAAATTTGCTGCACGCCGTCAGACTGAACGAACAGCACTTCGGCAGCCTTCCGCTTGGATCCGTGCAGTTACTGGCTGCTTGTCATCCGTCGATGCCGCTTGGTCCCCGTTGCACAATCGAGATCGCTGACCTCGCCGAACTTCCGTTGCTGCTGCTGGACAGCGGGTTCGGATTTCGCCGTGCTTTCGATGCGGCAAGCCGTATGGCGGGGCTGAAACCGAAGATCATGTTCGAGAGTCGCAGTCCGCACACCTTGCTGGCGCTCGCCGAGGCGGGGCACGGCGTCGCGATCGTTCCCTCCCAGCTTCAGTGCTGGCGCTACGAATTAAGGATTGTCGGTCTCACGCACGGACGCCGCGTGTTGCAGGAGCCGCTCACCATCTCATGGGACAAGCGGCGTCCGTTGCCTCGTTTCGCGACCGATTACTGTGCAATGCTGGCAGCACATATGCGGGAGACGTTTCCGATCACGCGCCCGACGGAACCGGCAGCGGCAAAAGCAAGTGTTCAGACGCACGCCAAGCGAGTTCCACGCAAGGCGAAAAGTTCGGGCGGTTGAATATCGCGATTTGCGTCCGCGTCACCGATCACCGAGTTGCGCGGCGGCGCAAGCCCTTACGCGAAACATGGTTCGGTTTATCGGAACGGCAGCTCGGTGAAGCTCCGCTCGCCCCGATCGACGGCGCTTCCGAGCTTGCCCTAGCGGATTAAGTGTGTATGCTTGCAGCGTTCGATTTGCCGTTGTGCCTTGTTGAATGGTCAAAGCGGCCCTTTTCCAAAGAACATCGTCGGTTGAAGGATGATGCGGAACCAGGCGCGAATTCACGTGCGTCCGCTTTGGAGAAGACAAATGCCTACAGGTACTGTGAAGTGGTTCAACGGCCAGAAGGGCTTCGGTTTCATTCAGCCCGATGATGGCACGAATGACGTGTTCGTTCACATCAGCGCTGTCGAGCGGGCCGGACTTGGCGGTCTCGCCGAGGGCCAGAAGCTGTCGTTCGAACTCAAGGTCGACAAGATGCGTGGCAAGACCAGCGCCGAAGATCTTCGGCTGGCTTGAATCGATCTGTTATTCCACGGATGTACTGGGATGACAGCCGCGGCCCGCTCGATCCTCTGATGGGTTGAGCGGGTCTCGCTGCTTTTCAAAGGGCTCATTCGCTCATGGCCAAGAAGCCGGAAGAACTCTCTGCCGAGCGCCTGGCCAAGGCCCAACGCCAGCGGCTTGCCGCCGAGGCTGGTGCGCAGGCAATCGCTGAAGTCGAGCGCGATGCGATCGCCGTGCGCAAGAACATGGTGCGTCTGCGGGCTCTCCGTGAAGCGCGTGACGCCGAGGCGGCCGCCGCGCAGGCTGGCTCTGCACCCGCTGGCACGGCATCTGTGGCTGCCAAGAGAACCAAACGGGTCAAGCGCATCGTGCGTTAAGCCGCTCAATCACGCACGTCTTCGAGTCCGTCGCTGATACGTTGCTGAAGCGGACCTGTTGTTTCGCGGCCTCGGCCGCCAGTTCAGGCCGCGAAGCCAGGCCGTGGCCCGAACCATTTGGGACGATCGGCTTCCTTCCTGTTCGCCGCCTTCAGTCTGATCCTGATGTAGTCAGTGATATCGCCGGCCGCATCACGCAGATCCTGTTCCGTCAGGCCTTGCTGTCCCGCTATCTCGATGCACCGGCGCGCCAACTCGGCAACGTCCTGCGAGGCACCCGGCGTTCCATATTGCTCGGCAGCGTGGACGCTGTTTTCAATCCAGAAATCAAGGAACTCTCTCGCTTTTGCGGTCATGACTCACCCGGACGGCTCGCGCGCCTCTGTCCTCACCGGCCACATTCCTCGGTCTTCGCAGGAACAATCGAGAGCCGGGGTAAATTACCATGGCGATGACGCGCTATTATTTCGATCTTCGTGATGGCGGCGGCCTGGCGATCGACGAAGAGGGCATGGAGATGTCCAACTTCGGTGCGGTTCAGGAGGAGGCTGCGCGCGCCTTGGCCGACGTAATTCGGGATTCCTTTCGCGGTCACAATTTCCATCAGATTGCCATCGAGGTCCGGGACGGCGACGGGCCCGTGCTTGAGGTGGCTATCGCTTGGCGCAGTTGCCGGCTGGATTCTTGAGCTGGGCTGCGCAGCGCGGCAGCTAGCACCTTGTGATGCCCAGACTGAGACTGACCTGAAACAGCGGGCCTTCGTCCGTCCGGACCTCAAACGCCAGCAGCCTGTGTTTGTCCAAAGGCGGGTTCTCCTTGGCTATGCTGAGCAATGACTGCATCGCTTCGTGCGCGGCAGTTTCCTCGTCGCGTAGCTCGATGCCCTGTTTGTCGGCATAGAGTTGCTCGCCGTTGCGGATATCGAAATAGTAGCGGGTTGCCATCTTCGGCTCCCTTTTGTGGCGGGAGCTGCCCAGGCTCTCAGGTGCCGGCGCTCAATAGTTATCCGGCAGCGCTGTACTCTGCGCTAGTTGGAGCGAATTTGCTACTCGGCAACGATGGAGATTTTGGGGAACCGCTTTTCGCGTTCGCGGTCAAGCCGCCATCGCCGTTCAGCCATGATTTCGGTGTGGCTGAACCGTCGGATATAATTCTCACGATCTGCGATTGCGTCTTGCATAGCCGGGATAAGTGCATAGCTTTGATGGATCGACTGGCCTTGAGCCTTGTAGATCGGTCCCACGGGACCTTTTTCCAAAGACATCGTCGGATGAAAGCGAGGACGCGTGCTTGTAGCACCGCGGCTGAAGCTTCCGCGATGTTGTTCGTCGGCTGCCGTTCCACGGATGTACTGGAATGGCAGTGCGGCCCGCTCTGTCACTGATAGAGCGGGCTCTTGTCTTGTTCATTCAATGTGCGTTGTACCGCGAGAGAGGTGAACCGTTGCAAGTTCTTGTCAGGGACAACAACATCGACCAGGCGCTTCGAGTTCTAAAGAAGAGGTTGCAGCGCGAGGGCGTCTTTAGAGAGATGAAGCGCCGCAGATCGTTCGAAAAGCCATCGGAAAAAAGGGCTCGAGAGAAATCCGAGGCCGTGCGGCGAGCCCGCAAGCTTGCCCGCAAGCAAGCGATACGGGATGGATTGATCGCGGCACCTCCGCGGAAACCCAAATTCCCGGCGTCCAAACCTTCGGCGCCAAGGCAATCACCACAATCGCCACAGCAAGCAGGCGGCACACGGGAGACCTAGCCCGTACCGATCCTGCTGGAAGGATCGTGCAAGATGACGCAGCGATCTTATCGAGGCAACGGATGCCTCCAGGAACGTCTCTCCGATGAGATCTGTCGTCGGCGAGCCGTGGATCGGGATATTCGGTCGAGGAACGACGATCAACGGCGACGTGCGCAGAACCTGGCCGGCACGGCCATCAACGCAATGGCAGATCATTCCGCCAGCCAGTTCGATCAGGCCGCGCGCAAGCGTGACTTGCTCGACGGCCCGGAGGAATTTCGCGCGTTTCGCGCGGATCGCTGACGAAACGTATGATTCGGCGGTAGGCGCAAAACTCGATGCCGTCCCGGGCAAGCGAAGCGCGACCCGGGACCCATAACCACAAGTGCCGATTGGTTTGCAACGCTGGAGCCACAGCTCGTTTCAAAACGGAAGGCTGTGGTTATGGGTCCCTGCTTTCGCAGGGACGACAGTTGTGATGCGGCACGTCATGTGCATCAAACGAGCGAGGAGGGCCTTTGGCGAGCACAGCGCTTTGGGCCCTCTCACCTCGCAATGACGGTGGAAGGTATCTTATCCCGCCAGCACCGCATCCGCGCCGGTCACCGCCTCGGCGCTTTCGGTCACGGTCTTTTCCAGCGACGGCGCCTGCACGGCGATGTTCTCGGCGAAGAAGCGCGCCAGCGCGACATAGCGCTGCGGCTCGGCTTCGCCGTTCGCCTTGGCGGCCAGCGCCTCGCCGGCGAGCATGCAGCCACCGAGCGTTGCGGCGAACAGCCGCAGATAGGGCGTTGCGCCGGCCAGTGCCTCGTTCGGCGCCGAGGCGAGGCGCTCGAGCAGCCATTTGCTGGTGCGCTCCAGCGCGGCGTGCGCGTCGCGCAGCTTGGCGCCCGTGGTGCCGAACGCCGGATCGTTGGAGGTCTCGACCTGCTTGATGACGGCAGCGAGCTCGTCCAGCAGCGCCCAGACCGAGGCGCCGCCACTGGCGCCGAGCTTGCGGGTGACGAGGTCGATCGACTGGATGCCGTTGGTGCCCTCGTAGATCGAGGTGATGCGGGCGTCGCGATAGTGCTGCGCGGCGCCGGTCTCCTCGATGAAGCCCATGCCGCCGTGGATCTGCACGCCGAGATAGGCGACCTCGTTGCCGATGTCGGTGGAGAAGGCCTTGGCGATCGGGGTCAGCAGCGCGCCGCGGGCCGCGGCCTCGGCGCACACCTTGGCGTCCTTGGCGCGCACCGAAACGTCGAGCGCGACCGCGGTGGCGTAGCAGATCGTGCGCGCCGCCGCCGTCATGCTGCGCATCTGCATCAGCATGCGCTTGACGTCGGGATGCACGATGATCGGATCCATCCCGTCGCCCTTGCGACCGATAGCTTTCCCTTGCCTGCGCTCCTGCGCATAGGCCAGCGCCTGCTGATAGGCGCGGTCGGCAATGCCGACGCCTTCGAGGCCGACGCCGAGGCGGGCCTGGTTCATCATCGTGAACATGCAGCGCATGCCCTGGTTTTCCTCGCCGATCAGATAACCGATCGCGCCACCCTTATCGCCCATCGTCATGGTGCAGGTCGGCGATGCGTGCATGCCGAGCTTGTGCTCGACGCCAGAGGCATGGATGTCGTTGCGATCGCCGAGCGAGCCGTCGGCGTTGACCAGAAATTTCGGCACCAGGAACAGCGAGATCCCCTTGGTACCCGAGGGGGCATCGGGCAATCGCGCAAGCACGAAATGCACGATGTTGTCGGTCATGTCGTGCTCGCCATAGGTGATGAAGATCTTGGTGCCCTTGATGCGGTAGGTGCCGTCGGGGGCGCGTTCGGCGCGGGTGCGCAGCGCGCCGACGTCGGAGCCGGCATTGGGCTCGGTGAGCTGCATCGTGCCGGTCCACTCGCCGGTGACCAACTTCTCGAGATAGGTCTTCTTCAGTTCGGCGCTGCCATGGGCATCGAGCGCCTCGATTGCCGACAGCGTCAGCAGCGGGCAGAGGCCGAAGGCGACGTTCGACGCGCTCCAGATCTCGGTGCAGGCGGCGTTGACCGCGAGCGGCAGGCCCTGGCCGCCGAACGCCTCCGGCCCCGACACCGCGTTCCAGCCCGCGGCGGTCCAGCGCTGGTAGGCGTCGGGCCAGCCCGGCGCGGTCGTCACCTTGCCGTTGTCGAGCTTGATGCCGTGCTCGTCGCCGACACGATTCAGCGGCGCCAGCACATCGGAGGCGAACTTGCCGGCTTCTTCCAGCACCGCAGCGGTGATATCGCCGTCGAAATCGCCGTAGTGGCCGGCCTCCACGGCGGCAGCGAGCCCCGCACCGTGATTGAGGGACAGCAGGATATCGTTGATCGGCGCACGGTAGGTCATGGCGTTACTCCCGACGAGGCGTTTGCAAATTGTCATCCCATGAAACCGGCGGCCCCTCAACAGTCCGAACGGACATCGCACGGTCTGTTTCGGCCACTGCGGCGTCGCCTTATAATAAGAGCACCGTCATCATCCTGCGGCTTTCGTGCCTTTTCGATCGCCGCCCTGTTGAAATGGCGGGACTCACCCTATAGACCGACGTGGCCTTCGATCGGCGCGTTGGGGCGTAGCCAAGCGGTAAGGCAGCGGATTTTGATTCCGCCATTCGGAGGTTCGATCCCTCCCGCCCCAGCCAGCAAGCAAGCCGTTGATTTCAAGAGAGGAATCGATTTTTGCCGGCCGGCCCCCGCCGCCATTTCGGGCGGATTGGGCCGGCTGGCTGGAAATCTGTGCCGCTTTGGTTTCCATGGCGGCGGGCGACAAGCCCCGAGTCGCCCGGAGATCCAGGTCAACGGGCGATCGTAATCACGACATAACGACGGATCTGACGTGGCGAATACCAAGAAGGCCCGCGCTGCTGCTGGCGCGAAGAAGAAAAGCAAGGGATCGGCGCGTTCCGGAATCTCGTCTTCCTCACCGCTCGGCATGCTGGCGCTCCATCTTCTCGAGCAATGGAAGAAGTCCGGGCGGGACGGCATCGTTTTCCTTGCGGAAAGCGAGAACAGGGCCGAGCGCCTGGGCAGCGTGCTGTATTCGCTCGATCCCTCGCTCGAGGTGCTGGTGTTCCCGCGGCTGAATACCTTGCCCTTTGACGGGCTGGAGCCGTCACGAGAGATCGCCGGGAGGCGCAGTTCGGTGTTGAGGCGCCTCGCCCGGAGCAAGAAGCCGGTCTTCCTGGTGTCGACGGCGGAGGCGATCATGGAGCGGTTGCCGTTGCCCGCCAGCTCGGCGCGCCTCAGCATCAGCCTGAAGGTGGGGGCGGGCTATTCCGAGCAGGAACTCAAGGATCGTCTGGAAGCTCTGGGATACGATCTCGACGAAGAGGCGGATTATCCCGGCAGCGCTCTGTTCCACGGAATGACGTTCGAGGTATTTCCCGCGGGCGCGCTGGGGCCGTTCAGAATTGAGCATTCCGGTGGCGTGATCCGCAGAATCGCAGGTGTCGATCCGGACGAGCACGACGTCGTGTTCGACGCGGAGGAACTGCACATCGACCCGATGTCCGAACGGATCGCGTTGGGAGGCAAGCGGGCACAGCGGGCGGCGCTGCCGGATTATTGTCAGCGCGCGCACTGGATCGCGGACGCCGGCGTTTCGGGCCACGCCGATAGCTGGCTGAGCACGATCAAGGAGGCGGCCGGCCGCAGGGAGGCGGAGCGCGAGTATCTGGGGCCCGCTGACTGGAAACGGCAGACCAGACGGATGAGCTCGCTGCCCCGAAAGGCAGCTTTCACCGCCACTCCCGACTTCTCGAAGGTCGCCTCGTCGCGGAAAGCTCTTCGCGCATTTGTCGCCGACACCGAGCGCGCCGGATCGCGGCTGCTGTTTGTCGCGGCGGTCGAGGATGACCTGCGCGCGATGGAGCGAATGAGCGGGATCAAGGCGGAGCGCTTCGCAGACTGGAACGAGGCGGCGAAGGGGCGAGGCGGCGAAGGCGCGCTGCTGGCCGACTTCGACACCGGCTTCATCGGCTCAGGGCGCAAGCCGCTCGTCGTCGTGACGGCGACCGACGTGCTCGGCAGCAGGGCGCATCATCTGCAGCCCATGGCCAGAGCCTGGAGTTCGGCTTTCGATCATCCCGACGTGCCGGAGCGCGGCGCGGTCGTCGTGCATCTGCAGCGCGGGCTGGCCGTGCTCGATGGCTTGCAGACCTTCGATATGGGGAAGGGATCATCGCGCGAGATGATCAGGCTGGCATTCGCGGGGGATGATGCCGTCCTCGTTCCGCCGGCCGATCTTGCGCTGATCTGGCCGTATGCCGCGGAGCTCGGCAAGCTGGCATTGGACAGGGCCGATGGCAGTACGTGGTGGACGCGGCGTGGCAAGGCGGAGCGGGAAATCCAGACTGCCGCCAAGGCGCTTGCCAAACACATCGCGCAACGGCGCCGCCGGCGCGCTCCCAAGCTGGTCGCTCCCGGTCCCGCCTATGAGCGGTTCGTCGCGCGCTTTCCGTATTTCACGACCGTCGACCAGACGAAGGCAATTCGCGACGTCCTCGATGATCTGGCGTCCGGTCATCCGATGGATCGGGTCGTCTGCGGCGACGTCGGGTTTGGCAAGACCGAGGTGGCATTGCGCGCGGCGGCGGCCGTTGCGCTGTCGGGCAAGCAGGTCGCCGTCGTCGTGCCGACGACTGTTCTGGCAAGGCAGCACGTTGCAACCTTCCGCAAACGGTTTGCTCCGCTTGGCATCGAAGTGGGAAGCCTGTCGCGGGCGACGTCGGCTCCGGAGATGAAGGAGACCAAGGAGGGCCTGCGAAGCGGCAAGATGAAGGTCGTGGTCGGCACGCAGGCGATCGCATCGAAGGACGTGAGGTTCGCCAAGCTGAGCCTGGTCATTGTCGACGAAGAGCAGCACTTCGGCGCGGCCGAGAAGGCGAAGCTTTCAGGGCTGGCGAAGGGCGCCCATACGCTGTGGATGAGTGCCACGCCGATTCCGCGCACACTTGCGGCGGGCCTTGCGGGATTCAGGGAGCTGAGCGTGATCGCATCCCCGCCCGTTCATCGGCTTCCGGTCGCGACCAAGATCGCTCCGCTCTCGGATGCCGCCATCGCCGCAGCATTGCTGCGCGAGCAGCGACGTCACGGGCAAAGCTTTCTGATCTGTCCGCGCATCCAGGATCTGGATCCGATGCTGGCGCGCGTGCAGTCGATGGCCCCGGAGCTCCGCATCGTCTGCCTGCATGGCAAGCTACCCGTCGACGAAATCGACGATCGAATGATGAGCTTCGTCGAAGGCGAGGCGGACGTCCTCCTGGCGACCAACATCGTGGAAAGCGGTCTCGACATCCCCCGGGCCAACACCATCGTGGTCTGCTGGCCGGAAAAGTTCGGTCTGGCACAGCTCCACCAGCTCAGAGGCCGGGTGGGACGCGGCGGGACACGCGCCTTCGCATACATGCTGACCGAATCCAGTTCGGAACAATCCGGGAGGCGTTTGGCCGTTCTGGAGGAGTTCAGCAGACCGGGCGCCGGTTTTGCGATCAGCGAGCGGGATCTCGACCTCAGAGGCGCCGGGGATCTGCTTTCGGAGCGGCAATCCGGCCACGTGCAGGTTTTCGGTCCGGTGCTCTACAGCCACCTTCTCAAGCAAGCCTCGGAGAAGACCAACGACCGGTCCGCCGATATGTGGGTGCCCGATCTCAACCTTCCGCTCGCGGATTTGCTGCCCAGGAGCTATGTGCAATCGGAATCCGTGCGGCTTGAAATCTATGGCCGTGCCGCGAGGTGCCGGAACGAAGACGATCTGGAGGATCTCGAGGAAGAAACCTCGCGCCGCTTCGGCAGGCTGCCGTCGGCGGGTCGGGACTTCTTCGCCGCGGCGAGGCTCAGGATCGATTGCAAGCGGAGAGGGATCGTGAGGCTCGATGTCGGCCCGGAGGCCGTCGCGGCGACGTTCCTTCCCGGGAAGCTGCCCAAATCCAGAGCACGTTCGCTCCAGCGCGACGGCGATCGCGTGTTCTATTCTGACAACATACACGAGCCGCCTTTCGAGCGGATCGAGGATCTCCTGGACATTCTGGACGAGTGAGCGCGACGCGGCTCCGTCGGAGACGAGCCTTGCGGGTGCGCTGCGCACAGTAGAGATATTTCAGCGCGCTGGGGCTGCGGAGAACAAATCGACCGATTCTGCGCGCTGACATCCCAGTGACATGTAGCATCGTTACTGCACATGCGTGGCAGACCGCCCGCCGTCATTCGGCCTGCTCCGAGCCATCGGAAAGCCCCCTTCCAGGCGCGAGTCGACGGTATTCAGGGCGGGTTATGTTGTTCAAATCTCGGCGTTTTGGGCCGAAATGTTGTGCCCGGATACCGGAATCAGCACTGCCGAAGCCGATTCTGGCTTTCGCTTTCTCAGTAGGACTACGCGTTTTGCACACCGTTCCGCGCGGTGTTGCCCAATCTTGTGCCCGATAGCGGTAACTGAAATATTCGTATTGTATTTCAATGGCTTGCGGAAACGTTGCAATTCAAAAGCCCGTGATATTTGTGCAACATTTGCCCGAAAACAGCCGCAACTCGCCGCAAACCGAGCGGTCTTTTGTTGCGTGATCGGGGGCCTTCTGTCTCATATGGAACTACGACGGAGGGGGGCATCCCGAGGTCGTCCCGTTCTAGGTGGTTCGCTTAAGTCCCTCGCGTTCATGCGGGTGTGTCCGAAGGCGCGAAGCGACTAAGCGGGGATTTTAAGGGACAAAGGGAACCAACCTGAGGGTGTCTTACCCGGCGGATCCGGAACCTTCCCTGAGATAGAGCAACTTGGAGGTTTAACATGAAGATGGTTAAGAGCCTTATCCTCGGCTCGGCGGCGGCTCTCGTCGCGGTCGGCGGAGCTCAGGCGGCCGATCTTCCCGTCAAGGCCAAAGCGGTCGAGTACGTGAAGGTTTGCTCCCTGTATGGTCCCGGATTCTACTACATCCCGGGCACCGATACCTGCATCAAGCTGGGCGGCTACCTGCGCGCAGACGTCGTCATCAACTCGAACTCGGATCACACCGGCAACACCTCGGGTGCCGCTGGCGCAAACAACCGCTTCACCAACGGCTACACCTGGCGTTCTCGTGAAGACCTGAACATCGATACGCGCACCGCGACCGAATACGGCGTGGTCCGCACCTTCTTCGATGCGACCTTCTCCTGGACCTCGGACACCTATGCCGGTCAGGGCAACGGTGCGACCGTTTACTCGCCGATCGGCGCGGTTTCGGCTCCGAACAACGCCAACTCCGGTGCGGTTGCGGCTGGTACGGTCGGCGTCTACTACGCCTTCATCCAGTTCGCCGGCTTCACCATGGGTAAGGCGGTCTCGCAGTTCTCGGCTCCGTGGGCCAACTACCCGGGCAACAGCTTCGACGGTCTCGTCGGCGGCGGCGGCACGATCACTGGTGTGAACCAGTTCACCTACACTGCGCAGTTCGGCAACGGCGTGTCGCTGTCTCTGTCGGCGCAGGATCAGTCGGCTTACTACCAGGCTGGCGTGGTCAACCTCGGTGCGCCCGTCAACTTCGGCGTTCCCGGCAACACCAACGTGTTCGGCATCAGCGACTACGCTGGCACGATCGCTCCGGACCTCGTCGCGATGCTGCGTGTCGACCAGGCCTGGGGTCTGTTCCAGGCATCGTTCGCCGCGCATAACAACCACGTGGCCTACTACGGCGGCACCGAGTTGACCGGTCATCCGGACGACAAGTGGGGCTGGGCTGGTTCGTTGGCCTTGTCGATCAAGAACATCCCGACCGGACCTGGCGACACCATCAACTTGCAGGGTGTCTACACCAACGGTGCGACCCGCTATAACATCCAGGACCTCGCCGGTTCGGCTGGTGGCAACACCATCTTCGGCGGAACCAACGTTCCGGGCGCCTATCAGAGCATCGGCTTCGGCATCGCGCCGGACTCGATCTTCGTGACGGGCGGTCAGCAGCAGCTGATCACGACCTACGGCTTCCGCGGTGCCTACGTGCATAACTGGAACCCGAACTGGAACACCAGCATCTACGGTGCCTGGGCCCAGGTTAACTACAACAGCACGTCCAAGGGTTACATCTGCGGTCCGGCCGGCAACGGCGTAGGCGGCTCGCTGAGCAACTTCTTCGGTGCTGGTTCGGCTCTGACGTCCTGCAACCCCGACTACAGCATCGCGCAGCTCGGCACGCAGACCCAGTGGACTCCGGTGAAGAACCTGACCTTCTCGGCCGACTTCACCTACACCCGTCTGGACCAGGGCTTCTCTGGTACGGTCGCTTTCCCCGGCAGCCCGACGATCGGCAAGCCCGGCGCGATCTACGAGCTGAAGGACCAGAACACCTACACCATGCTGCTCCGCGCTCAGCGCAACTGGTAATACCGGTTGATCTGATTGCGATCTAACAGAGCCCCCGGCGCGAAAGCGCCGGGGGTTTTGCTTTGTCATGCCGGTTCTGGCTCATCACGCGGCGAGCAGCTCGCGCACCATCGGCACCACCTTGCTGCCATAGAGCTCGATGCTCTTCATCAGCTTGTCGTGCGGCAGCGGGCCCGCCGAGTATTTCAGCTGGAAGCGCGCCGCGCCGAGCGCCTTGACGGTCGCCGCGATCTTGCGGGCAACGGTTTCCGGCGCGCCGACATAGAGCGAGCCCTGCTCGGCCTCGGCCACGAACTCGTCGCGGCCCATCGGCGGCCAGCCGCGCTCCTTGCCGATACGGTCGCGCATGACCTTGTAGTCCGGCCACAGCTCCTCGCGTGCCTGGGCGTCGGTCTCGGCGACATAGCCCGGCGAGTGCACGCCGATCGGCTTCGGTTCGCGGCCGAACTGCTGGCAGGCCCGCTGGTGCAGGTCGACATAGGGCGCAAAACGCTTGGGATCGCCGCCGATGATGGCAAGCATCAGCGGCAGATCGTAATGCGCCGCGCGGACCACCGACTCGGGACTGCCGCCGACGCCGATCCAGGTCTTCAGCCGGCCGTGCTCGACCGGCGGATAGACCGACTGGCTCTTGAGCGGTGGCCGCAGCTTGCCCTGCCAGGTCACCGGCTCCTGCTTGAGCAGTTCGGTGAACAGATCGAGCTTCTCCTCGAATAGCTCGTTGTATTGCCTGAGGTCGAAGCCGAACAGCGGGAACGACTCGGTGAAGGAGCCGCGGCCGAGGATCACCTCGGCGCGGCCGTTCGAGACCGCGTCGACCGTGGCGAAACGCTGGAAGACGCGGATCGGATCGTCCGAGCTCAGCACGGTCACCGCCGAGCCGAGGCGGATGTTTTGGGTGCGTGCGGCGATTGCCGCCAGCACGGTCTCGGGCGTGGAGATCGCAAAATCGGCGCGGTGGTGCTCGCCGAGCCCGATGAAATCGATCCCGAGCTCGTCGGCCAGCACCGCTTCGTCGACGACGTTGCGGATCACCTGGGCATGGGGCAGCGGCGTGCCGGCGGCGTCGTTGGTGACGTCGCCAAACGTATCAAGCCCGAATTCGACGGAGGTCGTCATGGTCAGTCCGGTTGTCGGCGTGGCGGAGCATCCGCCACGGGCCACCCATCGCACGCAGGCCGAAAGGTCGGGTTGCTGCGGATCGATCCGCAAGCCTGCGCTGTGGAGCCTTGGGTTGGAGATAACCGGGAGCTATTGCCGATTCAGCGGGCCGGCAAGGTCACGCCGCGAAACGCAGCGTTTCCAGGCCCGATGTCGAGCAGCCCGCGGCAATCAACCCGGGACCACCAGGAAGCCGGCGCGCGGGAAATGCACCACCACCTCGCCGACGCGCTCATCCGACCGGCGGATCGCGATGTGTTGCGCCGACAGCGAGACGATCTCGCCACGCACCGGGATCTTGCCGTAGTCATCCGGCATCACGGCAACGACGTCGCCGGGCTTGCGACCGTTCGGGTCCGTGGGGTCGCCGAACACGGGCGACTCCGGCCGCGCCTTCGCCGCGATCTCGAGCGCGTCGGCCGACGACATCTCGGTGCGCGTGCCGTGGCCGATGGCGCGGACGCGCTCCTCCCATGCCGCAACGCGCGGAAAGGACGTCATGATCTCGTCCATCATGGCGAGGCTCTGTCGCGCGTACCACACGTTCATGTAGGCGCTGACGTCCGCGAGGCTGAACTCGCCGAACAGCCACGGCCGGCCGTCGCCGAGTTGCGCCTCGATCCAGTCGATATTGGCGCGGAACTGGTCGCGCATCTGCGGCAGCGCCGCGGTCATGGCGGCGACGTCGAACTTGCCGCCGCGCAGCTTCTCGCGATCCTCGATGAAATCCCGCGGGACCCTGTCGCCGATGAAGCCGAACACGAGGTTGACCGTGTTCTGGAAGAACGGCCGGTCGGTCCACATGCCGAGCGCCCAGGGCATGCCGGCGTTGCCTGCCGGAAACAGCGTCGGCGTCGGGTAGCGCCGCTCCAGCTCGCGGATGATGATCTGGGTGTCACAATAGATGTCGGCGCCGATCTGCATCGTCGGCGTGCGGCGATAGCCGCCGGTCATCGGCATCAGGTCGGGCCGCGGCATGATCCGCGAGATCCGCACCGAGCTCCAGGCGAGCTTCTTGAATCCGAAGATGATGCGGATCTTCTCGGAGAACGGCGATTGATCGAAATGGTGCAGGATCGGCGTGGGCTGCGACATGGCCTTCTCCCGGGACAGGGTGCGATCTCGACGGACCTTGCCGCATAAGCTGACAAGATTCCGGCCGATCGCAACCTATATTCACGGGCGGGAGGGCGGCGCAGCGCGTTCAGAACTGCTCCGCCCACGGCCGCAGGTCGAGCTCCAGCGTCCAGGCGCTGCGATGCTGGTGATGCAGCACCCAATAGGCGTCGGCGATGGCCGCGATGTTGAGCATGCCGTCCGGCCCGCGCTCATCCTTCAATTGCGGACGCATGCTCAGCAGGCGGTCGCCTTCGATACCGCCATCGACCACGACATGGCCGACATGGATGCCCTGCGGCCCGAATTCCCGCGCCACGCTCTGCGCCAGCGCGCGCAGCGCGGCCTTGGCGGCGGCGAACGGTGAGTAGTTGGCCTTGCCGCGTAGCGAACCGCTGGCGCCGGTGAACACCAGCGTGCCGCCGCCGCGCGCAAGCAGAGCGGGGATCGCGGCCTGTGCCAGCTGGAAGCCGCCGAGCGCGTGTTCGCGCCAGTGCTCCTCGAAGCGCTGCTCACTGACCTTTAGAAACGGTGCCGGCCGGTTGGAGCCTGCATTGTGCACGGCCATCGCGAGCGGTGCGAGCCGCTCGGCCGCCGCGACGAAGCGCGCAACATCGGCCGCCGTGGAGGCGTCGCCGACCACATGCGTGACCGTCGCGCCGCTTGCGGCCAGCTCGGCCGCTGTCGCGGCGAGCTTGTCGGCGTTGCGGCCGGCGATCGCGACGGGATAGCCGCCGGCGGCAAAGCGACGCGCAATCGCGGCGCCGAGGCCGTTCGACGCGCCGACGCCGGCAATCAGCACGCTTCCTTGTACGGCGGTCGGCTCGAGGGCGGATCGGTCGTTCATGGCTTGCTCCATCAAGGTGCCCGCGGCGCGGGCGAAATCATTCGTCGGACGCCATCGCGACGATGCTGTCGCGCACGGTGCGCAGGACGGCATCGGACCGCTTCTGGTCGGTGAGGACGCGCGAGATCGCCAGCGCCCCGACCATCGCACTCACCGCGAGGATCGCGTTGCCGTCGTCTTCGTCGCCGAACGTCTCGGCGACCTTGGCGATGAAGGATTCGATGTGCGGCTCCATCACCGCGCGGCACTGCGCATCGGCGCGGCCGACATCCGAGATCAGCGCGCCGATCGCGCAGCCCGACTTGGGCGAGTCGCGATGGGCGCGGCTCAGATAGCTCCGCGCCAGTGCGTTGATGTTGACCGGCTTGTCGGGACCGCGCGCCGCGTGAGCCGATCCTTCGCCTGCATTCAGCGCCTGTTCCAGTGCCGCGGCGATCAGGTCGGAACGCGAGGCGAAGTGCCCATAGAAACCGCCATGGGTCAGCTTCACCTGCTGCATCAGGCCGCCGATGCTGAGCGCCTCAAGGCCCTTGTCGCGGATCTGCGTTGCAGCCTCGTTCAGAATACGCTCACGGCTCCTGGCCTTGTCGGCCTGGGAATGGCCCATCTCGCCTGGCCCCTGTTTGACTCTCTTTCTGGATTATGACCATCATGCATCTGGATGACAACCATCATCCAGAAATTATCCAGTCACAAAGCAGGGAGGAACTGATGTCCGGCAGCGCGAGCGAAGGGCGGGTCCGCCACGAGCGGCACGACCATATCCTCAAGATCATCATCGACAATCCCGCGAAGAAGAATGCCTTCAGTCCGGAGATGATGGCTGAGCTTTCCGACGCGCTGACGCTGCTCGACAATGACGACGGCCTCTGGGTCGGGGTGCTCTGCGCCGCCGGCGGCAGTTTCACCGCGGGTCTCGACATGCCGAAATTCTTCGGTCCGACGGCGACGCGCAAGCCGCTGCCGGAGGGCAACGTCGACCCGTTCGGATTGTCGAAGCGCTGCCGAAAGCCGATCGTCACGGCGGTGCAGGGTATCGTGTTCACCGTCGGCATCGAGATGATGCTGGCCGGCGATATCGTGATCGCCGCGGACGACAGCCGCTTCTGCCAGATGGAAGCCAAGCGCGGCATCGCGCCGCTGGCGGGCGCGCATTTCCGCTATATCAGCCGCGCCGGGTGGGGCGATGCGATGTATCACCTGTTGCTGTGCGACGAGTTCACCGCCGCCGAGGCGCATCGGATCGGTCTCGTGCAGGAAGTCGTGCCGGCGGGCCAGCAGGTCGAACGTGCAATGGCGCTCGCGGAGATCATCGCGCGCAATGCGCCGCTTGGAATACAGGTGACCAAGGAGGCGGGCCGCAAGTTCATCGAAGCCGGCGAGCAGGCGGCAATTGCGATCATCCCGCAGATCCGCGAACGCGTGCTCAACACATCAGATGCGGCCGAGGGCATCAAGTCCTTCGTGGAGCGCCGCGCCGCTGTGTTTCAAGGACGCTAGTTGCGTTCACGATACGTGCTCGAAGAAGCTGTGACAATGATGTCGCAGCTTCTTGATTTCGATCACGGCAATGGAGCAGCGACTCTTGTCGAGATTCATCGAATCAGGGAGATTCGATCCATTCATTAAATTCTGTTTCGTCCTGCTTTCACTCAAGCGTCCGGTATGGATTCCCATGACAAACGCACGAGTAATAGTTGTCGGAAATAACAAGGGCGGCTCGGGCAAGTCGACAATTGCCATGCACGTCGCCATCGCGCTGATCAAGGCGGGTCAGCGCGTCGCCACCATCGATCTCGATAACAAGCAGAAGTCGCTGACGCACTACGTCGAGAACCGGCGGGATTGGGCGCGGGAAACCTCGCTGGATCTCGGCGTTCCCGCGCATATGTGCTTCGAGACGGTGAGCGGCAGGAGCAGCGAGGTCGAGACGCTCGGGCGCAGCGCGCTTGCCGAGATCGTCGAGCGGCTCGGCCGGTCGCACGATTTCGTCGTCATCGACTGTCCCGGCCATGACACCTATCTGACGACGTTCACGCATTCGCTGGCGAACACGTTGATCACGCCGCTCAACGACAGCTTCCTCGATTTCGACGTGCTCGGCACCGTCGATCCGAACGAGTTCAAGGTGACCGGCATCAGCCACTATTCGAAGATGGTGGAGGAGGCGCGGCGCCAGCGCAGCGCACACGATCAGCCGGCATTCGAGTGGGTGGTGCTGCGCAACCGCCTCTCCACGCTCGGGTCACGCAACAAGCGCTTGGTCGGCGAAGCCTTGAGCGAATTGTCCAAGACGCTGAATTTCCGTCTGGTCGATGGCCTGGCCGAACGCGTGATCTTCCGCGAATTCTACCCGCGCGGACTGACGGCGATCGACGACGTCAGCCAGCTCGCACTCGGTAGCCGGCCGACCATGTCGCATGTCACCGCGCGGCTCGAGATGGAGCGGCTGATGACTGCCATCATGCTCGGCCATCTGGTGGCGCGCCCGCCGGAATCCTCCGACGCCGGCCGCGACGCGGCGTAAGGCGACGTCGGGCCGCTACCGGCAATTGGCGTTGCCGGCGTCGGCGACGATCAGGAACGTGATCGTTCTGGGTGCAAAGACGATCGTTCCGGCGACAGCCGCTACGCTGTTGAGAGCGGGGATACTGTCAGAGGTCCCGAGCAAGAGCGTCGCGCCATTGAGCTGAACGTTGCCGTCGGCAGGCTTTTCGCTCGCGAGCGTGTAACGTTGCGAGGCGGCTGAGAGCGTGAGCTTGTGCCGCATCCGCCGGTCGTTGTTGATGACGAGTATGGCTATTCCATCGGGCATGTCGCGCGCGCAATGCGCATAGACATGGAAGCCGTGACGCTCCGCGATACCGGCATCGAGCACGGTGGTGCCCATCAACCGCCGCCACAGCAGCGCAGCCCAATAGTTCGGCCGCGGCAGATGAGTTCGCTCGTCCAGCAGCCCGTAGTCGCTCGCCGCAAGCGTGTTGTGCATCACCACCTGGACGCCGGCCTTGGCCAGCCGTCCGAGTTGATCGAGGTAACGGAACGTGTCGGTGAAGGTTGCGGCCAGGCGATTGCCGCCGCATGCGGTCTCGGCCGTCTCGGTCAGCCAGATCGGCTTGCCCGGCGCAAGCTGGTCGCGCAGCGTCTCGTAGAGGGCGAGGCTCTCGCCGGTTCGCGCCAGCCATTCGTCCGACAATGC
The DNA here is from genome assembly GCF_024171045.1 of Bradyrhizobium sp. USDA 4538. Lineage (NCBI taxonomy): Bacteria > Pseudomonadati > Pseudomonadota > Alphaproteobacteria > Hyphomicrobiales > Nitrobacteraceae > Bradyrhizobium > Bradyrhizobium sp. USDA 4538. The sequence continues at coordinate 978,331 of NZ_JALJZE010000001.1, read as the reverse complement.
ATGCCTTGCCCTGCGATCACCGCCGCATCGCGCCGACAGCGCGCCATAATGATGATAAGAGACCGCGTCGACGCCGGCTGCCGATGCGGCGAAAAGCGCTTGGGCCTCAGCGCCGGTGCCCATCGTGCCGGGGCCGAGGATCGTCACGTCGGGCGCGGTGTCCTTCATGAAGGCGCGGAACGCTGCAAAATCCCGGCCGTAGGCCGCAGCATCGTAGCGGTCAGGGGCGCTGCCGATGGCCGGCAGATCGGGCTCATTCATGAACTCGGCTGCGGCGATACGCCCGCCTGCGGATCGCGTGAAAGCGAGAAGTTGCCGGGCCTGCTCGGGGCTCCATTGCCCCGCGGCGTCACGCGCGCCCGCGCTGATCGCAAAGGACGTGACGATCGGAGCGTCGACGGCGCGCGAGAACTCGATCACGTCCCGCCACTGCCGTCGCGTCAGCACGCCGTTGAAGCCGGCCGGCGGTGCAGCCGGTGGCGTCTCGGAATCCGCAAAGAACGTGCTGTTGGCCCAGGTGCCGCTGACGCGCAGATAGACGGGTGAGAGGGCTGCGGCGAGCTTGCGAAGCCTGCCATCGTGCAGGTCGATCGGAGCGCGAGCTGCGAACCGCTCTGTCTCTGCACGCCGACGCGTGGCGGCGGTTGCATAAGGCTTCCAGAACCTTCCGCCGGTCACCTCAACCATCTCGATGTTGTAGGACTGAAAGCGCGGGTCGATGGTCGCGACGCGCGGCAGGGTCGCGACATTCAGGGCAAGCTCTGCCGTGGCCGCCTTCGTATGCGCGAAGGTTGCCACGGCCGAGACGGCGACGAGGCATCGAAGCGGATAAGCCCAGCGGTCGCGCACGGGTCCTCGCGGCGTTCCGGATTGTGGGCGTTCAGGATGCCGCCGCGGCCTGTTTGAATCAATGCGGGAGCGGGCCCTGCGGCTCGTTCGCGATACGATCCCACAGCGCGCGGATCATGTCCTTCATGACCAGCGCATCCTGCCATCGGTCGGACAATTCCCTGCCGTCGGGCCCGGTGATGGCATAGGGCGGGGGACCGAGTTCGCACAGGAAGGTCAGGGTCGCGTCGGGACCGGCGCGTTTCCGCCAGGAGCGGATGCCGTAGTCCCACCAGCCCATGAACAGCGACACCCAGCCCTGGTGCTGCGGAAAGCCGAGCGAGATCTGCACCTGCTCGCGGCTCGCGATGCGGCCATGGATGCCCCAGGCATTGTCGAGGATGCGATGGATCATCGCGTGGTTGACGTCGTCGACCGGCCAGGCGAATTCGCGGCCGACCAGATAATGCGAGAGATCGGCGGTGAGCCGCAGATCGGGAAAGCAGTCGAGCAGGTCGAGCATGAAGAACAGGTCGGTCGTCATGCGGTCGCGATGGGTCTCGACATGCACGGCGACGCCGGCCTCGGCGGCAAGCCGCCGCCAGCCTTCGAGCAGCGGAATGCAATCCGCGAGCCGGCGCGGCCGAACGTCCGGCTGCAGGTTGACATGATCGGTGCCGAGCCGGGCGACCAGCTCGAGCACCGGCTTCAGGTCGTCGACGCTCTTCGGGTAGCATTGCGCCTGCCAGATCATGCCATGCGCGCGAAGGAAGCTCGTCGCCTCGCGCGCAAAGACAGGATCGATGAAGCGCACGCCGGCGCCGTCAAACCCGGCATCGCGGATCATCGCGAGCTGGGTTTGCAGCGGCCATTCGCCCTCATCGGCCAGCCGTCGCTCCATCGCCCAGAGCGACTGCAGGACGCGCAGTTGCTGCGCCACCGGTCAGGCCCGCGCCGGGATCGCCGTGGGCAGCTCGGCCTGTTCGCCTTCGTCGGCGGCGATGTTCTCCTGGTAGGTCTCGGGCCCGATCCAGATCGCAACGACGGTGCAGGCCGACAGGAGCATCGCGTAGCAGGCGACCGGCCACCAGGTGCCGTAGGCCGCGACCAGTGCGGTGGCGACGAACGGTGCCGGGCCGCCCGACAGCAGCGAGCCGAGCTCGCGGGCGAAGGCAAAGCCCGCGAAGCGGCGTTGCGGCGGGAACAGCTCGGCGAAATACGCCGCCTGCGGCCCGAACATCGCCGCCGTTACCACGGCGCGCGCCAGGATGAAGGCGAGCGCGATCATGATCCACTCCTTGGTGCCGACCATCCAGAAGAACGGGAAGGCGAGCGCCACGCCGGCCAGCGCGCCGAACATGTAGACCGGCCGCCGCCCGATCCGGTCCGACAATGCCGCAAAGCCGAGGATCGCAAACAGTTCGACCGTGAATGCCAGCATCAGCGCGCTGAGCGCCTCGGCTTTCGGCACGCCGAGCGTGGTGATCACGTAGCTCAGCCCAAACACCGGGAAGAAATAGCCGAGCCCGTTCTCGGCCATGCGGGCGCCGAGCACGACGAAGAAGTTGCGCGGGTGTCGGCGCAACGCTTCCATCGCCGGATTGCTCTCGACCTTGCCGCGCGCGACCACCGCCTCGGTGTAGACCGGCGTCTCGGTGATGCGCATGCGGACGAAGATGCCGACCACGATCAGGAGGAAGCTCGCCAGGAAGGGCAGGCGCCAGCCCCAGCTCATCAAATCCTCGCGCGGCAGCATGGTCACCAGCGCGAAGGCGCCGGCCGCAAGCAGGTTGCCGACGGAGACGCCGAGCGGCGCGAAGCCGCCCCAGAAGCCGCGATGCTTCGGCGGTGCGTTCTCGACCAGATAGATCACCGCGCCGCCATATTCGGCGCCGGCGCCAAGGCCCTGGATGACGCGCATCGCGACCAGGAGGATCGGCGCCCAGATCCCGATCTGCCCATAAGTCGGCAGGAAGCCGATCGCGGTGGTGCCGATGCCGATCATCAGGAGCGTGGAGACCAGCACCGGCTTGCGGCCATAGCGATCGCCGAGGATGCCGAACAAAAGGCCGCCGAACGGCCGCACCACGAAGCCGACGCCGAAGGTCAGGAACGACAACAGCGTGCCGACCACCGGATCGCTCTTCGGAAAGAACAATTCGCCGAACACCAGCGCGGCGGCGGTGCCGTACAGGAAGAAGTCGTACCATTCGAGCGCGGAGCCGATGCTTGCGGCCAGGATCACACGCAGGCGCGATGTGCGAGCGCCATCTCTTGCCATCTCGGTCATTCGTTTCCCCGTTGTTTTGGTTTTTATGGTCGTTTTGATCGGGCACGATCTCCGCGTTTGTCGCGGCGGATCGTGCTCGTGAAAGCAGCAATGCCCGCGGCCTGGCCGCGGGCATTGTGGTCGGTCTTAAGCGGCGCGCGTGAAGTAGGATTTCTTCGACGCCGACTGGGTCTCGTAGATCGATCCCTGTCGCTTGGCCGGCGGCAGTGGCATCCGCACCGGTACGTCGGTGAGCCGCGGCGCGACCACCGGCGGCCCCGCCAGCAGGCGGCTGTTGAATTCGTCGAAGTCCTTGACGCCCATCAGCGGCCAGGCGTCGCTCGCGGCCACTTCATAGAGCAGCAGGTTGCGCGGCCGGTTCGACGTGTTGGTTGCCGAGCCGTGCAGCGCGCGCACGTGATGGAACGACATGCTGCCGGCCTTGCCCATGCAGGGCACCGCGCGCTTGATGTCGTCCTGAATCTGGTCCGGATCGATCAGGCCTGCGAAGTGGCCGTCCTCGCCGTGATGATCCCACATCGTGGCGCCGGTGTGCGACCTCGGCGTCACCAGCATCGGACCGTTCTCGATATCGCAATCGTCGAGCAGCACGCCGATCGCGAGGATGTCGTCATTGGTGTGCGGATAGAATGCCCAGTCCTGATGCCACTCAACCGGCGAGCCGTATTGCGCCGACTTCATGTTGAGCTTGGAGCCGTGCAGGCGAAGGCCGGGGCCGATCAGCTTGGTGAGGATCGAGATCACGGCGGGGCTGCGCACGATCTCGTCGAAGATCGGGTGCACCTTGTGCGGCGCCTTGATGCGGCGGACGCGCGGATTGTCAGGCGAATGGCCCGGCTCGAGGTCGTAGACGTCGGTGTGCTCGCTCACGCTGGCGGCGCCGGCCACGAGCTCCGCGAGGACCGTGCGCACCTTGCCTAAGGTCTCCTGGTTGAGCACCTCGGGGACCACGATCACGCCGTCGCGTTTGTAAGCCTGGGTCTGTTCGTCCGAAATCATGCCGTTTCTCCCTTTTTGTTCCATGTTAGCGCTAACATGAGGTGATGCTAGCGCTAACATCATGGCTTGGCAACCCGGAATCGTGCAGGCTCCGGCCCATGAGCTCCGAACTGACCGCCCCCGGGACTGGCCCGGCCGGTGCCGCGCCCACCCTTTCAGAGGTGGCCAAGCGCGCCGGCGTTTCCTCGATCACGGTGAGCCGGGTGGTGCGGATGCCCGACCTGGTCGCCCCGGAGACCCGGGCGCGGGTCGAGCAGGCGATGCGCGACCTCGGCTATATCCCGAACCTGGTGGCGGGCGCGCTGGCGAGCGCACGGACCAATTCGGTCGGCGTGCTGGTGCCGACCATCGCCAACTCGATCTTCGCCGACACGGTGCAGGGCCTGTCCGATAAGCTCGAGCCGCTCGGCTTCTCCGTGATCCTGGCGCAGTCGCGCTATGACGCGGAGCGCGAGGACCGCATGCTGGCGGCGCTGCTGTCGCGGCGGCCCGAGGCGATCATCATGGTCGGCTCGCCGGCGACCGAGGAGGCCAGCCGCCTGCTGCGCAATGCGCGCATCCCGATCGTCGAGACCTGGGATCTGCCGGCAAACCCGATCGACGCGGTCGCGGGCTTCGACAATTACAAGGCCGGTGTCGCCGTCGCGAAGCATCTGGTCGCGCAGGGCCGCAAGCAGCTCGCCTTCATCGGCGGCGACGATCCGCGCGGCACGCGCCGCTGGTTCGGCTTCAGGGACGAGGCGCTGGCCAGCGGCCTTGCCGAGCCGCGCCGGTTGATCCTGGACCGCAAGGATTCCGGCAGCGTGGCGGCGCATGCTCGCCTGCCTGGTGTCGACGCGGTGTTCGCCGCCAACGATGCGCATGCGATCGGCTTCATGTCCGGGCTGCGCAAGGCCGGGCTGCTGCGCGACGGGCCTGCATCGGCGCAGCCGGTCGCCGTGATCGGGCTTGGCGATCTCGAAATGGGCCAGTTGATCTCGCCGACCCTGAGCACGATCAGCGTGCACGGCGACGCGATCGGCCGCACCGCGGCGACGCTGACGCTGGAGCGCGGCGGCGAGCGCCGCGTCGATCTCGGCTTCGAACTGGTGCTGCGCGACAGCGGCTAGTGTGCTGAATGCGAAGTTCGTGTGATTTCGCGGCAGCCACTTTCACGAACTTCGCATTCATAAAGCACACTAAAATCATAAGTTTGCTAGTGTCCTTATCGAATCCGAAGTTCGCTCCGAAGGTGCGGCAAATGATGCGAACTTCGGATTCGGGACACTAGCGCGCCTCGCCCATGGTGCGGGCGGAGGTGCTCGTTTCTTTCCGTGCTTTCACCTTGCCGCGACCCCGGCGTCGACCGCCTCGAGCAAGGACACGAGGCCCCGCAGGATGGCGATCGGCGAAGGCGGGCAACCCGGAATGTGGAGATCGACCGGAACAACCGCGGAGACCCCGCCAACCACCGCGTAGCTGCCGGCGAAGCATCCGCCATCCCTCGCGCAATCGCCCGCAGCGACGACCCATTTGGGATCTGGCGTCGCACGGTATGTGCGCTCCAGCGCCTCGCGCATGTTCTTGGTGACCGGACCCGTGACCAGCAGCACGTCGGCGTGACGAGGCGAGGCGACGAACCGGAGTCCAAACCGTTCGACGTCGTAATACGGATTGCTTAACGCGTGTATTTCCAGCTCGCATCCGTTACAGGAGCCTGCATCAACCTCGCGGATCGAGAGGCTGCGGCCGAGGCGTCGTCGTGCGGTGTGGCCGACGGCAGCCGCCAGCTCCGCGAGCGCAGCGTCATCGGGGCGCGGCGCTTGCTCCGTCAATGGCTGGCGAAACAGGCTCTGGAACAGAAGTTTGCGCATCGCCTCAAGCCCTCAGAGATCCTGCCCGGAATAGGAGCAGTTGAACGACTTATTGCAGAGTGGGAAGTCCGCCACGATGTTGCCTTCGATGGCCGCCTCGAGCAGCGGCCACTGAAACCACGACGGATCGCGCAGATGGCATCGCTCGATCCGATCGCCGTTCAGGCGCAGCCAGGCCAGGATGTCGCCGCGGAAACCTTCGACGAGCGCCATGCCCTCGCAAGGCTCCGCCGTATTGTGCAGCGGCACTTGCACCGGGCCGGCCTCGAGGCCGATCAGGATCTGGTACGCCAGCGCGAGACTCTGCTCAACCTCGCGGATCCGGATCCAGACCCGGGCGTTGACGTCGCCGTCGCTGAGGACGGGGACTTCGAAGCGGAGGCCATCATAGGGGAGATAGCCGGGCTTGCGTCGGGCGTCATGGTCGCGGCCGCTCGCGCGCCCGACATAGCCCCCGGCGGCGAATTGCCGGGCGAGCGTTGGAGCAACGATACCGGTGCTGACGGTGCGGTCCTGCAACGAGGCGGTGTTGTCATAGAGCTCGACCAGCGCAGGGAAATGCCGGCGGATCTGGTCGAGCGCGGCCCGGATCGCGTCGGCTCCATGGCCGGCGATATCGCGCGCGACGCCGCCGGGAACGATGAGGTCGCGCATCAGGCGGTGACCGAATGCAGCGTCGGCCGCGCGCAGCACGGATTCGCGCAGCACGGCGCAATGCGCCTGCATCAACGCAAATGACGCATCGTTGCAGATCGCGCCGATATCGCCGAGATGATTCGCCAGCCGCTCGAGTTCCGCCATCAGCGCGCGCAGCAACAGCGCGCGCGGCGGCACGGCAATCCGCTGCGCGGCCTCGACGGCTTGCGCGAACGCCAGCCCATAGGCGACCGTGCTGTCGCCGGAGACCCGGCCGGCGAGCCGCGCGGCCTGCTCGATCGTGCTGCCCGCCATCAGCCCTTCGACGCCCTTGTGGGTGTAGCCGAGCCGCTGCTCGAGGCGGACGACCGTCTCTCCGCTCGCGGTAAAGCGGAAATGCCCGGGCTCGATGATGCCGGCATGCACCGGACCGACTGCGATCTGATGCAGGCTGTCCCCCTCGGCCGGAAGGAATTGATAAGGCGCGGCGTCCGCCGATGCATCGCGACGTTCGCCGAGCGGGAAGCGCGTTTGCCAACGGCCGTGATCAAGCCAGGGACGGGAATCCGGTGTGTCTGTCGCCTGCAATCCGAACAGGTCGTGCAGGGTGCGCTCTAATCGAAGCGCCGGCGGATGATGGGCCGCAACCGAAGGAAATTGGCGATCGGGACAATCCAGGCTGATCACGCCGATATCGGACGTGCGGTCGTCGAGGACGGCCATGTGCACGCGCGAGGGCTCGCCCCACAGCCCGAGCAGGCTCAGGCCGCCATCCGCAAGCGCGTGAGCGGCGGCGCGCCAGGTATCGCCGTCGACCACGGCGCGCGGCCATGGATGATGTCGTTCGATCCTGTGGCCCGCCCGGATCAGATCGATCAACCTCGGCATATCCCGTTCTCCCTCGCGCTAACCCAGCAGGTTGGCGACGTGCTGGAACCAGACGACCAGCGGTCCCGGAAGGTAGATGCCCGCAGTCAGCACCAGCGCGAAATGCGCGAACATCGGCAAATAGGACGCATCCGCCGGCGCGGCATTGCCGCGCGGCTCGCCGAACGCAAGGCTGGTCAGGCGCAGGATCAGCGCGCCGAAGGCGAGCAGCAGGCCGAACACCAGCGGGATGGCGAGCAGCGGCTGGCGCGCGAAAGTGGAGCTGACGATGAGAAATTCGCTCATGAAGATACCGAGCGGCGGCAGGCCGGCGATCGCGACCACGCCGATCACGAGACTCCAGCCGAGTGCCGGATGCGTCTCGGTCAGGCCGCGAATGTTGGCGATCCGCTGCGTGCCCTTCACCTGCGCAATGTGGCCGACCGCGTAGAAGATTCCCGACTTGGTGAGGCTGTGCATCACCATGTGCAGCAGGCCGGCAAAGTTGGCGAGCGGGCCACCCATGCCGAACGCAAACACGATGATGCCCATGTGCTCGATCGAGGAGTAGGCGAACAGCCGCTTGATGTCGCGGCGGCGGTAAAGCATGAAGGCCGCGAACAGCAGCGAGGTCAGCCCCATCGTCACCATCAGCGGGCCCGGCGATATCGCATCCGGATTGGCGGCGAGCAGGATCTTGAAGCGGAGCACCGCGTAGAGCGCGACGTTGAGCAGCAGGCCGGAGAGCACGGCGGAGATCGGGGTCGGGCCCTCGGCATGCGCATCCGGAAGCCAGGCGTGCAGCGGCGCCAGGCCGACCTTGGTGCCGTATCCGAGCAGCAGGAAGATGAAGGCGACGTTGAGCAATGCCGGGTCGAACGTCGCCGCACGGCTGATCAGCACCGTCCACACCATGGCATCCTGACCCTCGCCGACCACCGGCAGTGCGGCCATGTACACCAGGATCGTACCGAACAGCGCCAGCGCGATGCCGACGCTGCCGAGGATGAAGTACTTCCAGGCCGCTTCCAGCGCCGCATGGGTCCGGTAGATGCCGACCATCAGCACGGTGGTGAGCGTCGCGACCTCGACCGCGACCCAGATCAGGCCGATATTGTTCGACACGAATGCGAGGTTCATGCCGAACATCATCACCTGATACATGGCATGGTAGAATCGCAGATAGCCCGGCGTCAGCCGTCCGGTTTCGAGTTCATGGGCGATATAGCTGGCGCTGAACACGCTCGTGGTGAATCCCACGAAGGTGTTGAGCACGATGAAGACGATGTTGAGATCGTCGATCAGCAGGTACTGGCCGGGTTGCGGGCGCTCGGCCACGAGCAGCGAAAGCGCGGCCAGCAAGGTGCCGAGACTGGCCACGACATTGAGGCCCGCGGTCAGCCGGTAACCGGGCAGCGCGGCCAGCACCGCCGCGGCGGTGATCGGTATCAACAAAACCCAGGTGACGGCATCCGACGCGGCAGTCATCGGCGCTCCCCCCTGAATTCATCGAGCGCGCCGACGTCGACGGTGTCGAACCGCTCGCGAATGCGGAACAGGAACACGCCGATCACGATGAATGCGATCAGGATCGAGAAGGCGACGCTGATCTCGACGACGAGCGGCATGCCCTTGGCGCCGGTCGCGGCCAGCACCAGGCCGTTTTCCAGCGACATGAAGCCGACGACCTGGCTGACGGCGTTGCGCCGCGTCACCATGACGAGCAATCCCAGCAGCACCACCGACAGCGCGAAGGCGAGGTCTTCCCGCGCCAGCGGATCGGCGGCGCCGGTCACGCGCAGCATCAGCACCATGGACAGGGCGACGAGCCCCATGCCGGCAAGCATGGTCGGGCCGATGCTCACCGCGGTCTCGATATCGCGATGAATGCCGAGCTGCTTGATGATCCGATGCAACGCCACCGGGATGACGATCGCCTTGAAGACCAGTGCGATGGCCGCGGTCACGTAGAGATGCGGCGCATTCTGGATGAAGGCCTGCCAGGCGACGGAAGCTGCGAGCACCACGGCATGAAGTGCGAAGATGTTCAGCAGCGCATACAGGCGGTCCTGGTACAGCATCATGAAGCTGATCAGCACGAGCCCGCCGGCGAGCAGATGGGCGATGTCGAAGGCGAGGTTGTGCATCAGAAGCCCCGTGACACGAACCGAAGCAGCGTGCCGAGCAGGCCGAGCATCAGCGCCGCGCCGAGGAATTCGGGGACGCGGAACACCCGCATCTTGGCCGTCGCGGTCTCGAACACGGCAAGGAGGAAGCTCGCGACCGCAAGCTTGAGGATGTAGGCGGCAACGCTCACCAGATAGGACAGCGGGCCCGCGCCTTCGGTGGTGATCTGCCACGGGAAGAACACGCAGATGATCAGCGAGATGTAGAGCAGCAGCTTGAGGAAGGCGCCGAACTCGATCATGGCGAGGTGGCGCCCGGAATATTCGAGGATCATCGCCTCGTGCACCATGGTCAGCTCCAGATGCGTCGCCGGGTTGTCGACCGGGATGCGCGCGTTTTCGGCGAGCGCCACCATGATGAGGGCGATCATCGCCATGCCGAGCGAGACGCGCAGTCCGACTTCCGACGACGCCATGAAGGTCGCGACCGTCGACAGCTGCGTCGAGCCGGCAATCAGCGCGACGCAGAACACCATCAACAGCATGGCCGGCTCGGCGAGCGCGGCAATCATCACCTCGCGGCTGGAGCCGATGCCGCCGAAGCTGGTGCCGACGTCCATGCCGGCAAGCGCGAGGAAGAAGCGCGCGCTGCCGAGCAGGGCGACGATCGCGATCAGGTCGGCGCTCCAGTTGAATTGCAGGCCGGTCGCGAAGGTCGGGACCAGCGCCGCCGCGACCCAGATGGCCGCGAACGTCACATAGGGCGTGACACGGAACAGCCAGGACGCGTTTTCGGCGAGCACGACCTCCTTGCGCAGCAGCCGCAGCAGGTCGCGGTAGGGCTGGAAGATCGACGGTCCTCTCCGCCGCAATAGGCGGGCCTTGATCTTGCGCACAACGCCGGTCAGCAGCGGCGCGAGCAGCAGCACAAGCGCCATCTGGCCGAGCTGAACGAGGATGTCGGAGATCACGACCATATCGCGAGCGCCAGCAGCAATGTGACGAGGGTTGCGAACACCAGGCTGAGGTAGCGGCGGATGGTCAGGAACTGGAGCTGGTTCAGCCGATCGGCGAAGAACCACACGAGTTCAGTCACGGGTGTGTAGAGCCGCTCCCAGACCAGGTCGTGCATATCGACCCTGAGGCGGGCCGGCCGCAGTTCGCCCGGCGCGGGCATGTCGACATGCTCGCGGGCCTGGAAAACCAGCGTGCCGAACACGCGGCGGATCGGCTGCACGAAGCTCACGCCGGAATACTGCGCCGCCGGTGTCGGGTCGGAGAAGCCGCAACCCCAGGCCGGTCCGCGCCGGATCGCGCGCGACGCAAAGCGATGGATAAAGTACACCGCGAGCGACGCCGCGGCGGTGATGAATGCAAAGACGAGCAATCCGTTGTAGGAACTGCGGCTCTCCTCGATCGGCACGATCGAGAGCCAGGGATCGTCCGCCTGAAGCGGCATCCGGTGGCCGATCACGGTCTGCGCGACCGGCGAAAGCGCGTCGATCACCAGGCCGGGCAGAATGCCGGCGAGGAAACAGAGCACGGCGAGGCTGAACATCGCGGCGAGCGAATAGCGATCGACTTCGCCGGCGGCTTCCGCGGCCGGGCTCCGCGCGCGGCCGAGAAATGTGATTCCGAAGGCCTTGACGAAGCATGCAGCGGCGAGCGCCGCGGCCAGCGCCAGCAAGGCGCCGACCGCGGGCACCATGATCTTCAGCAGCCATTGCGGCAGGTCGGGGCTCTGCAGGACGGCCTGAAACATCAGCCATTCCGACACGAACCCGTTGAACGGCGGCAGCGCCGAGATCGCGACGCAGCCGACCAGAAAGACGAAGCTCGTGAGCGGCATGCGGTGGATCAGGCCGCCCAGCTTCTCCATGTCGCGTTCGCCGGTCGACGTCAGCACCGCGCCGGCCCCGAAGAACAGCAGGCTCTTGAAGAACGAATGGTTCAGCACGTGGAACAATGCGGCCGTGAAGGCGAGGGCGGCCGCGAGGCCAAGGCCGTTCGCCTGAAATGCCAGCGCAAGGCCGAGGCTTGCGAAGATGACGCCGATGTTCTCGATCGTGCTGTAGGCGAGCAGGCGCTTGAGATCCTTCTCCATCAGCGCGTAGAGGATCCCCATGACGGCCGTGGCGCCGCCGAGGATGAGAACCGCGACACCCGCCGACCAGCTTGGCGGCCCGAGCAGATCGAACACGACCCGGATGAATCCGTAGATCGCGACCTTCGTCATCACGCCGCTCATCAGCGCCGAGACATGGCTCGGCGCGGCCGGATGAGCCAGCGGCAGCCACACGTGCAACGGGATCAGGCCGGCTTTCGACCCGGCGCCGAGCAGCATCAGCGCGAGCACCAGTGCGGCTTCGGACGGGGTGTGCTGAGCAGCGCGGATGGCCGCAAAGCTGTAGCTGCCGCCCGCTCCCGCCAGCAGGCCGAAGGCAAGCAACAGAGCCAGCGTTCCGAAGCTTGCCATCACGAGATAGACGTAGCCTGCGCGGGCATTATCCGCGTCACGGTGATGCGCCATGACGAGCGCCCACGAGGCGAGCGACATGAATTCCCAGCACAAGAGGTAGGTGAACGCATCGTCGGCGAGCACGACGAGATTCATGCCGGCCAGGAACGCCGGGAAAAAGGGAAGAATGCGCTGGGGCGCGGATTCGTGGCTGCCGTAACCGAGGCCATAGAGACTTGCGGCCGCACCGCCGAGATTGACCACGACGAGAAAGAATGCGGCGAGCGCATCGAGGCGGAAATGCGATCCCAGCCAGGGCAACCCGATCGGCAGGGCCAGTTCCGTCGCGCTGGTACGGGAGATGAGCGAAATCATGGCCCCGGCCAGCGCGATCAGCGAAATCGCGAAAGTCGCGCCGTAGACGATGGCTGTCGATTGGCGCGATCTGCTCGTTGCAATCGCGAGAGCGGTCGTTCCCAGCAGGGCGGCTACACACCAGATCTGCTGAGTGACCGCCGGGATCATGTCCGCACCTTCGGTGAGCCTGATCCGGCCTTCAATCGCACCCCGCGGCCGCCGCCACTGCTGACGGCGCCCTCATTGATGACCTCGACGCCGGCTGTGCCGAGCGCGTCGATCAGTTTCACGAGCGAGTCGACGTTGCCGCGAATGGTTCCTTCGCTCGCCTCCATCCGCTGGATGGTTGGCACCGAAAGTCCGGACAGTTCGGCGAGCTGCCGTTGGTCGATGCCGAGCAAGGCCCTGGCCGCTCGTAGCTGCGCCGCGGTGATCATCGATTGATGGCCGTCGATGTGGGAGTCGCGTCTATTTGAATGTCATTTATGCACATCAAGTAATGATGGCACAAGGGCAATAAGTGATGTTTTATACATCATTCCTAGGCGCAGTCGTCAACGCGAGCGGTATCCGCGCGCCGACGGAGTTGCGCTGATGCGCGTTCAGTCGGAGATTTTTCGATAGACCGCCGCGGCGTGGCGCAGCAGCCGGCTCTTGCGCTTCCGTTCGTGCAGGCGCTGGTGCTTGGCCTTGCGCTCGTGGGCGCGCTGCGCGGGTGCATCGACGCTCTCGAGCAGCCCGCGACGGACCTCGTCATCGTTCAATTCGCCGAGCAATTGCTGTCCCTTGCGCAGATGCTTCAGGATAATCCGCCATGACGCGTATTCGTCGGGAGGCAAGCCGCCCTCCGAGAACTCGATGGCGTAACGCAGCCGCTTGCTGGCGAGACGGACGCGGTGGCGCTTGTTCTTGCCCATGCCTTGCAGCCCGCGGCTCTTCTGGCACAGCTTGCCATGCCATCGCGCCAGCCGCCGCGCGTGAAACACCGCGACCGGCACGGCTCGCCGCTGCGCGGCGCGGGGGTCCTGCCGCGTGGTCCAGGGGCCGCTGCCGACCCAGTCCCACATGCCGTCGAACCATCGCCAGTATCGATCGCTTTGCAACGCCTCCTTGAGCGCCTCGAACGCGTCGGTTCGCGCCGTCTGGAGCATGCCTTCTTCAGGCAGGCCCTTGCTGTTCTCGATCGCGACGTCGAGGTCGCGCGTGGCGCCGAGATGGGCGCTCAGCCATCTCAACTCGGATTTCAGTCGCGTCCATTCGGTGTCCGCCACCATCGGCCCATAGAAGGCGATCGCCGCCTTCAGCCGCGTCAGCGCGATACGGGTCTGGTGCAGCGCGGCGGAATCACCGGAACTCATGGCCTCGTGATTGGTCGCGACTTCCTCGAGGCATTCGGACAGGATCAGGCGAAACGCGGTCTCACAGCGCATGGCTTCGCTTAGATGGCGCGGCCGCTTTGGGCGGACAACACGCTCCTTGGCCGGACTTGCCGCTAACGTCATGACACTCTCGTGACCCCGCCGGTGCCGCAACGCAACCGGGCGGCTCCCGGGTGGGAAGATTTCCCGTTTGATCGATGTCGATCAAGGATTTTCTGCTGGGCCGCAGTGCGACGATCCAGCGACAGGATCAAAATGTCGCAATCAACCGTCGGCGGGAGCTCATTCCAGTCGATATGCAGGCCGGGCTTTTGAGGGAACACCATGGCTTTGTGCACGCCGCAAAACCAGCCAGCGGACTTCGCCGCAGCGTCGGATATTTCGTGCACGAAGTATCTTGATATTTCGCGTGCGAAATATATAACGGACGGCATGAAAGCGGAACACCGGCTGATCTTTCTTCTGACCGTGGCCTATCGCCGGTTGCAACGCGCCATCGAGCAGGAGACGGCCACGCACGATCTGACGTCGGCCCAGGCAGGCGTGCTGTTCTTTCTCGGGCGCAATGACGGCGCGCTGATCGGCGACGTCTCGCAGGCGCTCGACATCGTGCCGTCGGCGATGAGCGGGCTCGCCGACCGGATGGAACGTGCAGGCCTCGTGAAGCGCCGGCGCGATGGCGAGGACGGCCGCAGCCAGCGGCTCCATCTGACCGCGGCGGGGCAGGAGTTCGGCAAACGCGCCGCGACGCGGACCAGGGCGATCAACAACCGTCTGATGGACGGGTTCTCGGACGCGGAGATCGACGTGGTGTCGCGCTGGCTGACCAGCCTGCAAGACAAGTTTCCGAAAGGCAAGGACAGCTAGAGCGTCTTCAAGCGAAGTGGCTACCGGTTCGCGTGAAGAAGACGCGTCAAGCAAGAAGCGAGCAACAGGAGTGAAGCATGAGTGAAGTGGTCGTAGCGCTGGACGGCGGTGTCCTCACCATGACGATGGCGCGCCCGGACAAGAAGAATGCGATCACCAACGCGATGTATGGCGCGATGGCCGATGCGCTCGAGCGCGCGGAAAGCGATTCTGCGATCCGCGCCGTGCTGCTGCAGGGCGACGGCGACAGCTTTACCGCCGGCAACGATCTCGCCGATTTCGCGGCGGTGTCGCGCGGCGTGCAGGGCGAGCGCCACGTGACGCGCTTCCTTGCCGGGCTTGCCAAGGCGACGCGGCCGCTGGTTGCCGCCGTGCAGGGCAATGCGGTCGGCATCGGCACCACCATGCTGCTGCATTGCGACCTCGTCTACCTCGCGCCGACCGCGCGGCTGATCACGCCGTTCGTCAATCTGGCGCTGGTGCCGGAGGCGGCTTCGACCTATCTGTTGCCGCAGCGCATCGGCTATGCGCGGGCCTATGCGATGTTCGCGCTCGGCGAACCGGTCGAGGCGGAGACGGCGGTCTCGATCGGCCTCGCCAACGCGGTTGTGCCGCTCGCGGACCTGCGCGCCAAGGCACGCGCGGCGGCGGACGCGTTGGCGAAGCGGCCGTTCGGCTCGCTCCAGCACACCAAGGCGCTGATGCGCGACCCCGCCAGGATCAGCGCGCAAATGGCGCGCGAGGGCGAGATCTTCCAGGAACGGCTGATGAGTGCGGAAGCACGCGAGGCCTTTGCCGCCTTTGCCGAGCGCCGCCAGCCCGATTTCTCCAAGATTACCGGTTAGGCCCGGAGCGTGGCCCGCCACGCGTGGGCGGCCCCATTGCTTTGGGGTTGACGGCTTCGCCGGCTTCGAACATCTCCTGTCGGGGCATACCGCAACCCGGCGAGGCGAGGCATGAGCGACAGTCACACGCTGCGCAGCGATGGAATCGCCGCGACTATTTCGGCGCAGGGCGCCGAATTGTCGTCGCTCAGAAATGCCGACGGGACCGAACTGTTGTGGCAGGCCGGCCCGCAATGGCCGCGCCATGCGCCCATCCTGTTCCCGATCGTCGGCCGCTTGAAGAACGATACGCTGCGCCACAACGGCAAGACCTATCCGATGACGCAGCACGGCTTTGCGCGCGACCGCCGCTTTGCCTGGGTGGAGCAGGGGCCCCGATCCTGCAAGCTCGCGCTCACCGACGATGCGGAGACGCGTGCGCGCTATCCCTTCGCGTTCAGGCTCGAGGTCACCTATACCGTTGATGGCGCCGATCTCGACGTCGCCTTCGACATCGTCAACACCGGCGCCGAGACACTGCCGGCCTCGCTCGGCGGTCATCCCGCCTTCAACTGGCCGCTGCTTCCGGGATTGGCAAAGGAAGCCTACGCGCTGACCTTCGCGAAGGACGAGCCGACGCCGATCCGGCGACTTGAGGGCGGGCTGATGCGGCCGCAGGCCGAGCCCTCTCCGATCAGGGGCAGGGTGCTGGCGTTGTCCGAGCAATTGTTCGATGACGACGCCATGATCCTCGATCAGGTTGCGAGCGCGTCGGTTCGCTTTGCTGCTGCGCAGGGGCCCGCGATCGAGGTGTCCTGGCGCGGCTTTCGCGAACTTGGTGTCTGGTCGAAGGTCGGCGGCGCGGCGTTCCTCTGCATCGAGCCGTGGCACGGTTTCGCCAGCCCGGTCGAATTCGATGGCGAGTTCGCCGGCAAGCCCGGCCTCACGCACATCGCGCCGGGCGCGCGGCAGTCACTGGGCTATCGCATTCGCGTGAGCTGACGAAGAACAGGTCAATGTGCGCGGGGGCTGAGCGCACTGGTGATCGCGCCGACCGATGGCGGGTTCTCGTTCGCCCAGGCCTCATGCGCGGCCAGGTCGCGGTAATGCTCGGCCATGCGTAGCAGCCGCTCGCGGATGCCGGCTTCTTCCTCGCTCTTGGCCTGATCGGTCAATTGCGCGGCGCGTTCGAGAAGCGTTTTCGGATCGATCACGACAGGCTCCAAATCCGGTTTTCGCCAAGCGGACAACTGCTACAGGCAAGCAAAGTTCCTGCCATGGTTTGATGACAGCGCATTCAGGGCTGGAACACGCCGAGCCCCGCCATCACATCGCGCTTGGTGCGCTCGGTGATCTCGCGGGCTTTCAGGGTTCCGCGCCGGATCACGTCAGCGACATGGTCGCGATTGCTTGCCAGCTCGGCGCGCCGGGTCCGGATCGGTGCGATCAGGGCTTGCAGGATGTCCTCCAGCCGCCGCTTGACGGCCGCGTCGCCGAGACCGCCACGCCTATAGCGCGCCTTCAATTCCTCGACGGCGTGGTGATCGTCATCGAACGCGTCGAGATAGCTGAAGACGACATTGCCCTCGACCTTGCCGGGGTCGCCGACGCGCAGATGATCGGGATCGGTGAACATCGCGCGCACCGCAGCCGTGATGTCACCGGGCGAGGCCGAGAGAGCAATCGCATTGCCAGCGGATTTGCTCATCTTCGCGCGTCCGTCGACGCCCGGCAGCCGTCCCGCGCGTGGTATGACGGCCACCGCCTCCTGCAGGAGCGCACGGCCGGCGAGCGCGTTGACGCGCCTGATGATCTCGTTGGTCTGCTCAATCAGGGGAGCCTGGTCCTCGCCGACCGGCACGACGGTCGCCCGAAACGCGGTGATGTCGGCGGCCTGCGCCACCGGGTAGCACAGGAAGCCCGCAGGGATGTCGCGTCCGAATCCGCGGGCGCGGATCTCGTCCTTGATGGTGGGATTGCGCTCCAGCCGCGCGACGGTGACAAGGTTGAGATAGAGCATCGACAATTCGGCGAGCGCCGGAAGCTGCGACTGCAGGCAGATCGAGGTCCGTTCGGGATCGATGCCGACGGCGAGATAATCCAGCGCGACCTCGATGACGTTGCCGCGGACCTTGCCGATGTCGTGCGCGTTGTCGGTCAGCGCCTGCATGTCGGCGAGCAGCAGGTATTGCTCATGGCTGTCCTGAAACGCGAGGCGGCTTCTGAGCGAGCCGACGTAATGGCCGAGATGCAGCGGCCCGGTGGTGCGGTCGCCGGTGAGGATGATCGGTTTGGTCACGGCTTATCTCCATTCGGTTGAATGGGGACACCGCAGGCGGGCTGGATGAGGTGAAAGAAAAAGGCCGCCCAATGCGGCGGCCCCGAAATGCATGAACGCGTTCGGCCCGCCTGTCAGTCGGCGAGCCACCAGAGATTGGCGATCAGGATCGAGCGGTTCATGGCGTGAGCCGTAAGGCAATCGAACGAGCGGGTCAAGACGGCATAGCCAGTTATTCTTCCACCCGGCTATGCTCGAGTAATCGCTCCCCTGTGCTCCTCCGAGAACACGTGCGCGTAAAGGTTGGCGATCCATTGCTTACCTTCCTGCGTGACCCGCAGATATCGAAGTGCGTCGCCGATATAGGGGCAGACGGCCTTCCAGAAGAAAGCAGGGTACGCTGCACGTAGATCATCGGGAGTCTGATATCCGAGTTTCTCGCTTGCGCCAGTCTCCTGAAATTCGGCAAACAAGGCTGACGTCTTCCGCAAATAGTCAATGTCGGCCAATTGGCCGATCAAATCCGCGGCACGAAGCAGGCCGGGATAATCCGCCGTACTGGTATGTTCTTCTTCCCCCGGTACCGGAAAGCGCGTGTGCTCGATGTTCGCCTCGATTTCCTTTGTGTCGATGGAGGTCAGGCTCACCTTGCCGAAACGCTCGCGGACGAAGAGCTTGGATCGTGTCACATGATAGGGGGTCAAGGATGCGTCCGTGGCTCCAGCAGATATCCGGACGCGATCACCGTTTTCGTTACAAACATAAAGTCCGTCCCGGTCGCCTCGACATACCCCGCGTACATAGCCGATGTCGTGGCATAAGAGCGAAATCATGAAATGGAGCCAGTCGCGCGGCCTGACACCGCCTTCGCTCGTATGCTTGCCGAGTAAAATGTTCTGTCCGACCAACGTCACCATGATGGTGTGGTTCATGTCGTGGTAGGCCGCATCGCTATTGGCAATATTCTCCAACGCGAGGCGCCCAACGAAACCGATGATGTCCGGATAGGCGGGCTCGAGGATTCCGTAGATTTGGCCGTATGTACCCTTGAGTTGATCGACAAACGCTTGGATGACAATTTGAGTTGGGTTGAACATGATCGCCTCCAATGTGCGGATGCTATGCCGGTTTGGGTATTTCGTCACCGGGTTGTTGGTCCCGCGAATTGGGCCGGAGCCTGGTGGCCCGGAGGCCTGTCGAGCCCTGGTTTGGGGGCTACCCGGGATGAGGTAAGGCTGAACCACCGCTGATGGCCCATCGCGATCAATGCACCCGACCGCCAAACGGTCCGCTGTGAGGTGCATACCGGATCTTACCGAGACCGGGGCCAAACGGTCGCGATTGGACAAGAAGCGGGCAGTGGGGCCAGTAACGAGGGTGGACCGAAGCGCGCATGTATCCGCCCATGGCTCCCAACTTCCGTCAATTTTTGATCGCCATGTCAGATGTGGAAATTCTTGTCGAAGCGTGGCGATAGGAGTCACGCAATCAATGCTTTCATTCCAGGTGATTTGCAGGACGAGTAATGAAGAACGCAACACTGCTTGCCCTTGGTTTATTGACGGCGGGAGTTTGGTCACAAGACAGCGCGAGATGTCAGACCTCGCTTTCCCCTCCGCTTTCGCTTGCGCCGCCGCCGTCGGACGAGGGATCGGCATCGCCGGCTGCAACCAACAGCGTCTGGCCGCCGACGGCGACCGCTAAGAGTTCGGTACTGCCCCGAGCCGCCAAGGAGTCTTTGCCACGCTCCACTGCCCCACGATCTGCCACTGTCGAACACACGCCGGTAGAGTCAGGCAGCGCTTCGCCAGCACAGGTGATCGACAGGTCGCCGCCGTCGGCTGGACCGGTCCCCGATTACGATGGTTTTAGCGTCGGCATCGACGACGACACGTCAAGCCGGACGACGCGACCCGTCAGGTCACACCGGGCAAAGCAGCCCAAGCTCGATCAAGAAGCGGATCGTGTCTCTCGGCAGCAATCGGTCGATCCCGGGGACGATGACAAACTAAAGGGCAAGCTTACGATTTGCCGCGGTTGCAAGTAGCAGGCACCACTCCGGACGGACATTTGAATTGGCCCGTCATCTTGCGGGACTCTTGCCATGCAAGAGTCCGGAAATGGCCCATCGCGACATGTTCCGATGCTGCACAAATGACCGCTATAAGGACAACGCGGACGTAAGCTTCATCGCATGACGCCGCTGTGTTTATGGTACGTGCCCTAGTTGAACGCCATGCCGCCGCTCATCGCGATGGTCTGTCCGGTCATGTAGGGATTGTTGACCAGCAGCATCACGGCCTGTGCCACCTCTTCCGCTGTGCCGAAGCGGCCGACCGGGATCCGGCTGACCAGCTCGCTCTGTCCCCTCATCATGTCGGTCTCGATCAGCGACGGCGCGACGGCGTTGACGGTGATGCCCTCCTTGACTAGGCGCGCGGCATAGCCGCGGGTCATCCCCTCCATCGCCGCCTTGGATGCGTTGTAGTGCGGCCCGATCGAGCCGGCGCCGCGCGCCGCGCCGGAGGAGATGTTGACGATGCGGCCCCATTTTCGGGTGCGCATCATCGGCAGCACCGCTTGCGTGCACAGGAACGCCGATTTGAGATTGACCGTGATGGTGCGGTCGAAATCCTCTTCGGTGAGGTCGTCGACACCCCTGACGATGGCGATGCCGGCATTGTTGACGAGGATGTCGACCGGGCCGAGCTCGGATTTGGCGCGCTGGACCAGCGCGGTGACGGCGGCAGCTTCCGAGACGTCGGCGGCGATCGCGACGGCGCGGCCGCCGGCGGCAATGATGCCCTTCGCTAGCGTCTCCGCCTCGGCCGAGCGCTCGCGATAATTGATGGCGACGGCTGCGCCGGCATCCGCCAGCATCTTGACGATGGCCGCGCCGATGCCGCGCGATCCGCCGGTCACCAGCGCCACATGTCCGTGCAGACTGCTTGTTGTCATCAAGGTCACCCTGTTCGACGTCCCCTCGCAGGCTCGCAAACGGGAAGGCGCGGCGCAATGCAACTCTGCTCAAATCTGCGTTGGAGGCCGCCGCGCGGCGAAAAACCGGCTTCCGGGGCCGGAATCGGCCTTGCGTCCGGCCCGGGCCGGCGGCAATGGTTGGGACATCACTTCTTAGCCCACCCACGAGAGATCGATGAGCAAACTGATTGTCCGCGCCGGCGAGTTCACCTTTGACGCCCGTTTCGAGGAGCAGCTGGCGCCGAAGACGGTCGCCGCGTTCCGCAAGGCGATGCCGTTCGAGAGCCAGGCGATCCACGTGCGCTGGAGCGGCGAGGGCGTCTGGATGCCGCTCGGCGATCTCGACTTCGGTGTGTCCTACGAGAACCACACCAGCTATCCGGCGCCGGGCCAGATCATCCTCTATCCGGGCGGCATCAGCGAGACCGAAATCCTGCTCGCCTATGGCGGCGTGCATTTCGCCAGCAAGATGGGCCAGCTCGCCGGCAATCATTTCATCACGCTGACCTCGGGGCTGGAGAACCTCACCGCGTTCGGCAAGACCGTGTTGTGGAAGGGCGCGCAGAACATCCGCTTCGAGGAAATCTGATGTGACCGAGGCCCGCTATCCGCGCGATCTCCGCGGCTACGGCCGCAATCCGCCCGATCCGAAATGGCCCGACGCGGCGCGCATCGCCGTGCAATTCGTGGTCAATTTCGAGGAGGGCGGGGAGAACAACATCCTGCACGGTGATCGCGCCTCGGAAGCGTTTCTGTCCGACGTGCTCGGCGCGCAGCCCTGGGTCGGCCGGCGGCACGCCAATATCGAGACGATGTTCGAATATGGCGCGCGCGCCGGCTTCTGGCGGCTGTGGCGGATATTCACCGAGCGGAAGCTGCCGGCCACGGTGTTCGGCGTCGCGATGGCGCTGAAGCGCAATCCGGACGTTGTCGCCGCGATGCAGGAGGCGGGCTGGGACATCGCAAGCCACAGCCTGCGCTGGGTCGAGCACAAGGACATGTCGGAGGACGAGGAGCGCGAGGAGATCGCTCGCGCCATTGCCGTGCATGCCGAGGCGACAGGCGCGCGGCCGCTCGGCTGGTACACCGGCCGCTCCTCGATCAACACGCTGCGGCTTTTGATGGAGGCGGGCGGCCTGCGCTATCTCTGCGATTCCTATGCCGACGATCTGCCGTACTGGATCAAGGCAACCGGCACCGAGCCGCATCTCGTGATCCCCTATACGCTCGATGCCAACGACATGCGCTTCATCAACGCGCAGGGCTTCGGCGGCGGCGAGGAGTTCTACACCTACCTGAAAGACAGTTTTGACGTGCTCTATGCCGAGGGCGCGACCTCACCGAAGATGATGTCGATCGGTCTGCATTGCCGCGTCGTCGGCCGTCCCGGCCGCGCCGCGGCGCTGATGCGCTTCCTCGACTACATCCAGAAGCACGACCACGTCTGGGTGCCGACCAGGCTTCAGATCGCCGAGCATTGGCACGCCAATCTGAAGCATCTCGCCGAGCAGGCGTTCGAGATCGGCTAGGCGATCGTTAGCGGGCCGCTGCCTCCTCGCCTCGCCCCGCCTGCGGGGAGGGGCCGGAACGCATCGACAGATGCGTTCCGGGTGAGGGGGAGTCTCCGCGAGTCCAGCTGCCGCCATTTGCGCGGAGAGAGCCCCTCACCCCAACCCTCTCCCCGTAAGAACGGGGCGAGGGGGCGCAGTGCCGTTGCGGGCACCATCCGCCCTTTTCTTCGACCTCAGTGCCCGGCCATGTGCCGGCCGATCTCGGTGAGGTCGGCCTCGCTGGCGCGGGCCTCATGCACGAAGGCGCCGTGGAACATCACGACCAGCCGATCCGACAGCTCCAGCAGCTCGTCGAGGTCTTCACTGACCAACAGCACCGCCGCGCCGCGGTTGCGGGCGGCCATGATCTCGGCGTGGATCTGCGCCACCGCCGCGAAGTCGAGCCCGAAGCAGGGATTGGCGGCGATCAGCACCTCGACGTCGCCCGAGAGCTCGCGCGCCAGCACCGCGCGCTGCACATTGCCGCCCGACAGCGCCGCGATCGGCGTCTCCGGCGTGCGGGTCTTGATCTTGTAGCGATTGATCTTGCGCTCGGCGTCGTTGCGGAAGGCCGAGCGGTTCAGCCACCAGCCGCCGCGCGCGAACGGGGCACGATCGAATTCGCGGAATGCGATGTTGTCGGCGACGCTCATGCCGCCGACGCAGGCGTTCTTCAGCGGCTCTTCCGGCAACAGCGACATCCTGTGGCGCCGCATCTCCGCGCGGCTCGCCGCATAGGTCTCGCCCTGGACGCGGATCGCGCCGCTCTCGGCCTCGCGCTGGCCGGCCAAGACCTCCACGAGCTGGCGCTGGCCGTTGCCGGACACGCCGGCGATGCCGACGATCTCGCCGCTTTTCACGGTCAGCGACACGCCGTGCACGGCGATCGCGCCGGCATCGTCAAGCGCGGTGAGCCTGTCGAGCTCAAGCCGCGGCGCGCCGGTCTCGCCGGTGCGCGGCGGCTGCACCGTCAGCTGCTCGGCGCCGATCATGGTGCGGGCCATCTCGTCCGGCGTCAGCTCGGCAACCCGGCCGCTGCCGGCGAGCTTGCCGCGGCGCAGGATGGTCACCTCGTCGGCAAAGGCCATCACCTCGCGGAACTTGTGCGTGATCATCAGGATGGTGAGCTCGCCCGCGACCACCATCGCGCGCAGCATGCCGAGCACCTCGTCGGCTTCGCCCGGCGTCAGCACCGAGGTCGGCTCGTCCAGGATCAGGAAGCGCCGCTTCAGATAGAGCTGCTTGAGGATCTCGCATTTCTGCCGTTCGCCGGCGGAGATATCCGAGACCTTTGCGTCGAGCGGCACCTTGAACGGCATCCGCGCCAGGAAGGCCTCCAGCTCCTTCTTCTCCTTGCGCCAGTCGACCACGGCAGGCACGTCGTCGCGCGCCAGCACCAAATTCTCGGCAACCGTCATCGCCGGCACCAAAGTGAAGTGCTGGTAGACCATGCCGAGCCCGAGCGCATGCGCGTCCTTCGGATTGGCGATCGCCTGCTGGCGGCCGCCGACAATGATGTCGCCTTCGGTCGCGTGGTAGTAGCCCATAATGCATTTGACGAGCGTGCTCTTGCCCGCGCCGTTCTCGCCGAGCAAGGCGTGGAACGAGCCGGGACGCACCTTGAGCTCGACATTGTCGAGCGCTGTGAAGTCGCCGAACCGCATCGTCATGGCGATGGCGTCGACGCCGAACGCGCCTGATGGTGCGGGCGGCTCGCCGATGATCACGACAGCGCCCCGATCAGGTCGGCGGATCTGGTCACCGCGCCGAACACGCCGCCCTGCATCTTGATCATCTTCAGCGCGTGATCGTGATTGCCCTTGTCGGTCGCGCCGCAACAGTCCTCGACCAGCACGCATTCGAAGCCGCGGTCGTTGGCCTCGCGCATCGTGGTGTGGACGCAGACATCGGTGGTGATGCCGGTCAGCACGATGTTCTCGATGCCACGCAGCCGCAGCATCAGCTCGAGGTCGGTGGCGCAGAACGAGCCTTTTCCGGGCTTGTCGATGATTGGCTCGCCCGGCAGCGGCGCGAGGTCCGGAATGATTTCCCAGCCGGGTTCGCCGCGCACCAGGATGCGGCCGCAGGGGCCGGGGTCGCCGATGCCGGCGCCGATCTGGCGCGAGCGCCAGCGCTTGTTGGCTGGCAGGTCGGCCAGATCAGGCCGGTGCCCCTCGCGCGTATGGATGATGTGAAAGCCCTGCGCGCGCATTACCGCGAGCAGCTTCCTGATCGGCTCGATCGGCGCCCGGGTCAGCGAGAGGTCGTAGCCCATCTTGTCGACATAGCCGCCGACGCCGCAGAAATCGGTCTGCATGTCGATGATGATGAGTGCGGTATTCTCTGGCCGCAGATCGCCATTGTAGGGCCAGGCGTAGGGCTCGGACTTGATGAAGCGCTCGGGCATGAAATGATCTTTCGAGATGCTATCGGGTGATGGACAATTCGGCGGGTGCGCCGGTCAGCGTGCGCTTCGGCGAGCAGGTGATGATCATGATCGCGAGCGTCAGGATGTACGGCGCGGCGTTGAACAAATGATAGCCGGAGGTGATGCCGACCGATTGCAGCGCGGGCCCGAGTGCGGCCGCGCCGCCGAAGGCGAGCGAGGCCCACAGGCACAGCATCGGGTCCCAGCGCGCGAAGATCACCAGCGCCACCGCCGTGATGCCCTGTCCCGAGGAAAGGCCCTCGTTCCAGCTGCCGGGATAGAACAGCGACAGGAACGAGCCGCCGATGCCGGCGAGGAAGCCGCCGACCATGGTGGCGCGCAACCGGATCAAGAGCACCGAATGGCCCATCGCGCGCGCCGCATCGGCGCTCTCGCCGGCGGTGCGGATCAAGAGGCCCCAGCGCGTGGTCCTGAAGGCCCAATAGAGCAGCGGCGCGATCGCGACGCCGATCAGGAACAGCACGTTGATGCGCAGCGCCGCGCGGACCTGCGGGATGTCGCTCCACCAGCCGAAATCGATCGCGGGCAGCCTTGCCGCCGTCGGCTCGATCAGCGGCTTGCCGAGGAAGAACGCGAGGCCGGTGCCGAGCAGCATCAGCGCGATGCCGACCGCGATGTCGTTGACCCGCGGCAGCGAGCAGATCCCGGCATGCAGCGCGCCGAACAGCGCGCCGGTGATGCCGGCCGCGAGCACGCCAAGCCACGGCGAGCCCGAGAGATAGGAGATGCCGTAGGCGCTCATCGCGCCCATCACCAGCGTGCCCTCGAGGCCGAGATTGATGCGGCCACTTCGCTCGGTGATGCACTCGCCGAGGCTGACGAACAGGAACGGCGTCGAGACGCGGATGGCGCCGCCGAACACGGCCAGCGGAACGGTCCAGAGCCCGAGCGATGCGTCCGCCATGTCAGGACTTTCCCTTCAGGAAGCCGATGCGCCCGTAGAGCGCGTCGCTGGCCAGCACGAACACGAAGATGATGCCTTGCAGCACCAGCACGGAGGCGTCGGGCAGGCCGAGCCGCCGCTGCAGCAGGCCGCCGGAAGCCGAGATGCCGCCGAGCAGGATCGCCACCGGAATGATCGCCAGCGGATTCTGCCGCGCCAGGAACGCAACCAGGATGCCGGTGAAGCCGTAGCCCGCCGCGAGATTGGCGTTGGTGCGGCCCTGCACGGCCGCGACCTCGATCATGCCGGCAAGGCCGGCGCAGCTGCCGGCGAGGAAGCAGACGGTCAGGATCAGCTTGCCGACGCTGAGCCCGACGATCTTGGCGGCGCGGATGTTGCCGCCGGCGACGCGCGCCGCGAAGCCGAAAGTGGTGTGATAGATCAGGATGCAGGCGACGATGGCGGCGACGAGGCCGAACGCCAGGCCCCAATGCACGTCGGTGCCGGGAATGGTGCCGATCATGTTGGCGGCGCCGATCTCGCGCGTCGACGGCTTGTTGAGGCTCGCCGGATCGCGCATCGGGCCCTCGACCAGATGGTTGAGGATGGCAAGCGCGATATAGACCAGCAGCAGGCTCGAGATCGTCTCGTTGACCCCGCGATATTGCCGCAGGCCGCCCGACAGCGTGATCCAGAGGCCGCCGCCGATCATGCCCGCGATCACCATGGCGATCTGCACCACGATCGGCGCTGCGCCTTGCAACGCCAAGGCGGCCGCGGTCGCCGACAGCGCGCCGATCAACAACGCGCCTTCGCCGCCGATGATCACCATGCCGAGCTGCGCCGGCAGCGCCGTGCACAGCGCGGTCAGGATCAGCGGCGCGGCGCGGGTCAGCGTGTTCTGCCAGGAGAAGGCGGTGCCGAACGCGCCGTAATACATGTAGAAATAGAGATCGAGCGGGTTCTTGCCGTAGAGCGCGACAAAGCCGCCGAACACCGCGAGCGCGCCGACCAGCGCCGCGCCCGGGATCAGGATGTATTCGATGCGCGCGCCGTGGCGCTGGAGGAATCCGGGATCGGCGGCCGGAGCGATGCCGGCCGCCTCCACCGATTCCGCCGTCTCGGTCGTCACGCGGTGGCTCCGATCACGCCCTCGACGAGATAGTCCATCTTCTCGAGTTCGGGATCCTGCTGGCCGCGATCGGTGCCGGAAGCGATCACCGTCTTGCCCTTGTTGTCGACGAGCGGGCCCTTGAAGATCGTAAACTCGCCGGCCATGAACTTGGCCTTGACGTCGTCGGCGTGCTTGCGTGCCTCGGCGGACACCATCTCGCCATAGGGCGACACCTTGACGATCTCTTCCTTGAGGCCGCCGCGATAGAAGTTCGGGATCGCTTCGCCGGCGGTGATCATCTTGACGAATTTCGGATAGAGCGCCTCCCAATTCCACTCGGCGCCGGTGAGATAGGCCTTCGGCGCCAGCGGCGACTGGTTGACGTGATAGCCGCATACGAGAGCGCCGCGGCGCGCGGCGTTCTCGACCATCGTCTTCGGTCCGTCGACATGGCAGGTCAGCACGTCGACGCCCTGGTCGATCAGGCTGTTGGTAGCCTCGGCTTCCTTGACCGGCATCGACCAATCGCCGGTGAAGATCACCTGCGTGGTCGCCTTCGGATTGGCGAGCCGGGCGCCGAGCGTGAACGCGTTGATGTTGCGCAGCACCTGCGGGATCGGCTTGGCGGCGACGAAGCCGAGCTTGCCGCTCTTGGTCGAATAGCCGGCCACGATGCCGGAGATGTATTGCGCCTCGTCGATATAGCCGAAATAGCTGCCGGCGTTCTTCGGGTCCTTGTCGGACCACAGGCCGCCGCAGTGCTCGAAGCGCAGTTTTGGAAACTTGCCCGCCATCTTGAGGACGTGCGGGTTGTAGTAGCCGAACGAGGTCGGGAACATGAGCGTGGCGCCGTCGAGATTGATCATGGACTCGATGGTCTTCTCGACTGCATCGGTCTCCGGCACCTTTTCTTCCTCGACCACCTTGATGCCGGGAAGCTTCTTCACCGCCACGGCTCCTTGCGCGTGCGCCTGGTTGTAGCCGTAGTCGTCGCGCGACCCGACATAGATGAAGCCGATCGTGGTTTCCGCTGCCGCCGCGCCACGAATGCCAAGCGTGCCGCCGAGCGCCAGTGCGGCGCTGCCCTGCAATAAATGCCTTCTTGAAATCCTGCCAAAATCCATCGCCTGCTCCCTCCAGCGGGTCCGGCCCGCCTGTCCTTGTCGCAGCCGCCTGACGGCGGAGCTTGGGGGAAGTGTCGCAAGCTTCATGCCAGAGCATGTTTGGCGATCAGTCTTCCGTAAATGATTGAATGTACGTGAGAATGGTGATCGGTCCCGGAACGCTCGGAAGCCGATTGAGATCGATTTGCCTATTTTATGAGCGATCGATCGCTGTTGTATGCAATGCCGTTAAGCAGTCGATAACCGCCGGACAGCCGGTGCGAGCCCGGTCGAGACCTGCGCACAACGCGCCATTTGCCGGCTGGTGAATCGGATCGGGCCTGCTACGAGTGAAGCGGGCTCCGGCGGCCGCGTTGGATTGATGGGAAACAGCATGAGCGAGACAAAACCGTCCTCGAAACCGTCTTCCCTTGGCGACGAGATCGTCGCGCGGATCAATCAGCTCGCGACGATCTCCGAGACGCCGGAGCATCTGGCGCGAATCTTCCTCACCGACGAGCACCGCAAGGCGGCCGATCTCATCCTGTCCTGGATGCGCGAGGCCGGCATGAGCGCGCATCTCGATGCGATCGGCAATGTCTGCGGCCGCTACGAAGGCGAGCAGCCGGGCTTGCCGGCGCTGATGCTCGGCTCGCACTACGACACCGTGCGCGACGCCGGCAGATGGGATGGCCCGCTCGGCGTCATCACCGCAATCGCCTGCGTCGCCGATCTGAACCGCCGCGGCAGGCGGCTGCCGTTTGCGATCGAGATCGTGGGCTTTGCGGACGAGGAGGGCGTGCGCTTCGCCTCGACCCTGCTCGGCAGCCGCGCGGTCGCCGGCACCTTCGACGAGAGCGTGCTCAACACGCGCGACCGCACCGGGAAGTCGATGCGCGATGCGCTGCTTCAATTCGGGCTCGATCCCGATCATGTCGGCAAGGCGGCGCGCGCCCGCCGCGAGCTGCTCGGGTATGTCGAGCTGCACATCGAGCAGGGTCCCGTGCTGGAAGAGAAGGCGCTGCCGGTCGGCGTCGTCAGCGCGATTTCGGGCGCGACCCGGCTTGCCGCCAGTCTCACCGGCGTCGCCGGCCATGCCGGCACGGTGCCGATGAAGCTGCGGCGCGATGCGCTGGCGGGTGCTGCCGAATGCATCGTTGCGATCGAGCAGTTTTGCAGGTCCGACGAACAAGGCCTCGTCGGCACCGTCGGCTATGTCAACGCGATGCCGGGCGCCACCAATGTGATCCCGGGCAAGGTGTCCTTCACCATGGATATCCGCTCGCAGAACGACATGCATCGCAAGCGCGCCGTCGCCGACATCGTGCGGCAGATCGAGGCGATCGCAAAACGCCGCGACCTCGCCTTGCAGATCGACGTCACCCACGAGAACCGCAGCGTGCCCTGCGCGCCATGGCTGAAGTCCCAGATCGCCGAGGCCGTCGCGGCCGAGGGCTATGCCGCGTTCGAGCTGCCGAGCGGGGCGGGGCATGACGGGATGGCGATGGTGGATGTCGCCGATATCGGCATGATCTTTCTGCGCTGCCGCGGCGGGATCAGCCACAATCCGGCCGAGCATGTCGAACTCGCCGATGCCGACATCGGCGCGCGGGTGCTGCTGCGCGTCGTCGAGAATTTTCGTCCGCACGTTGCAGTGAATAGCTAAAATTGCGCGCTTCGCAGGCCTGCGCCGAGGGGCGCTTGCTGCCCACGTTGCGTCAGCACGCCGCAGGCACTGGTCAGGGGCCGCTGCCGGCCCGACCCATGCCTGATCCGGACAGATCAGACCACCGTTTCCGGCTCAGCTGGCCTATTTGCGGGCCGGGCGTGAAGCGCTAGACTTGGTGCAACGGGGGGTAGTGGACATGAGGTCGTCCGTCGTC
The DNA here is from genome assembly GCF_024171045.1 of Bradyrhizobium sp. USDA 4538. Taxonomy (NCBI): domain Bacteria; kingdom Pseudomonadati; phylum Pseudomonadota; class Alphaproteobacteria; order Hyphomicrobiales; family Nitrobacteraceae; genus Bradyrhizobium; species Bradyrhizobium sp. USDA 4538. The sequence continues at coordinate 948,608 of NZ_JALJZE010000001.1, read as the reverse complement.
CAGGACGTTCGGTTCCCAAAACAACCGGCGCTGCAGCTGATCTATGACACTGCACCGATCGGGCTCGCCTATCTCTCACCCGATTGCCGTTACCTTCAGATCAACCAGCGTCTCACCGAAATCTGCGGCATTTCGGTCGAAGGTCACCTCGGGCGTACGGTGCACGATTGCGTGCCCGCGCTGGCTTCGGCCGTCGAAGGTATCGTTCAGTCGATCATGGAGACCGGAGAGCCCGTCACCGACGTGGAGGTTTACGGCCAGCGCCCCGGCCACAATGACGAGCGATGCTGGATCACGCATTGGCATCCGCAGCGCGAACCGAACGGGAGCATCGTCGGCGTCAACGTTGCGGCCGAAGAGATCACCGATCGCAAGCGCAGCGAACGCGAGATCCGCGCCGCCCGCGACGCAGCCGAGAAGGCCTTGCACCATCTGCAGGAGACCCAGGCGTCGCTGATCGAGGCGGAAAAGCTCGCGGCGCTGGGCCGGCTGGTGGCCGGTGTCGCGCACGAGATCAACAGTCCGGTCGGCACCAGTCTCACCGTCGCCTCGGTGCTGGAGCAGAAATGCGCCGACTTCGCTGCCGAGGCCGCGCGCGGCAAGCTGAAGCGATCCAGCCTGAGCGATTTCATCGAGGTCGTCGAAAGCGCCTCGTCGCTGCTGGTCGGCAACCTCAAGCGCGCGGCGGACCTGGTGCAATCGTTCAAGCAGGTGGCCGTCGATCGCAGCTATTTCGACCGGAGCCAGTTCGATCTCGGCGCGGCGACCGAGCAGGTTCTCTCGAGCCTGCGTCCGGCCTTGCCGAAGAACAACCTGGCGCTTGAGGTCGATTGCCCGCCCGGTCTTGCCATGAACAGCTATCCCGGCCCTTATGGCCAGGTGCTGACCAACCTGTTCGTCAATTCGGTGGCGCATGCGTTTCCGGATGGCAAGGGCGGCATCATCGCGATCCGGCTCCGCGCCTCAGGCGCGGACCAGGTCGAGATCCTGTTCGCCGACAACGGTTGCGGGATGGATCACGACGTGCTGCGGCAAGCCTTCGATCCATTCTTCACCACGCGCCGCGATATCGGCCGTATCGGGCTTGGTCTGCACATCGTTCATAACATCGTCACGAACCGGCTGGGCGGAGAGCTCAATCTCGACAGTGCGCCGGGCATGGGGACACGCATGCGGATCACGCTGCCACGGGTGGCGCCGCGGCGCGGAACCGACAGTTGATGCCCACAGGGGGCGTTGAGAAGGAAATGCTCCCCGGTTTTCGAGCCGGAAAACGTCCTTCCAAGTAACCGCCGCAAAAGGCATTCCACTACCCTTGCTTCAGCCCCCGTCGTCGCGACATTCTCAGGGTATTCCTGATGGTTACGACGATGAGCCAATCCGCATTCGATCCCTTCGGCGAGCCGGTCCCCGCGGTCGATCCTTCGATCGCGAGCGAGGGCGTGTCGAAATGGCTGAAGACCGCGGGCACCAGCGTGTTCTGGGTGCTGGTGGTCGGCATCGTGCTGGCACGGGCCGTCTATTTCGAACCCGGCGTGTTCAGCTTCGAGCATGCCGTTGCCTGGGCGCAGGGTCTGTTCGCCGCACTCTAGCCGCAGGCCCGCGCGGGGCCGTCCTGGCCCTTTGCGTCTCCCGGATGATCCCCTCGAACGCGACCGCCGCCGGCACCTCGAGCCGCCCGGGCGATTTCAGTTGCCAGAGCGTGCGCTCGATATGGATGCCCTTGATCGGGATCACCTTCAGCTTTCCGAGCTTCACCTGATCGTCGATCGTCGCGATCGACACGATGGCGACGCCGACGCCTGATGCCACCGCCTGCTTGATCGCCTCGGTGCTGCCGATCTCGAGCGTCCGCTGCGGCTCGACGTGGTGGGCGGCCAGCGCCTGCGCGACCACCTCGCGCGTGCCTGAGCCGGGTTCCCGCACGATCAGGATCTCGTCGTTCAGCGACCGGATGTCGATCGGCCCCTGGACCGCCGCGAAGCGATGATCTGGACCTGCGATCAGCGCCATCACGTCGGTTCGCCAGGCTTCGCTGATCAAATTCTCGTCCTCGACCGGCCCCTCGACCAGCGCGATCTCGATCTCGTGTCCCAGCATCAGCGCGGCGATATCGCTGGTGTTGGCGCTGACGACGTGCAGATCGATGCCGGGAAAGGCACGGTGGAACACGCCGAGATATTCCGGGATCATGTAGGTCGCGATCGTCGTACTGGCACCGATCCGCAGCGAGCCGCTGTCGAGGTTGCGCAGCGCCTGCAGTTCGTCCTCGGCGGCGCGTTCGGCCGCGAACAGGGTCTCGGCATGCCGCGCCAGCGCCGCGCCCTCCCGGGTCGGCCGCACCCCCTTCGGCGTGCGGTCGAGCAGCCGGCAGCCGACCTGCAGCTCGAAATCCCGCACGCCCTTGGAGATCGCGGGCTGGCTGATGTGCAGGAGGTCGGCGGCACGGGAGAAACTTCCGGTCCTCGCCACGGCCGCGAACAGGCGGAGCAGATGCAGGTTGAGGGACATAACTTCTCTCTATCGGGGCAGTCCGAAAATATATTAGCCAAGAGGTGTGCCTTGGCGCATAAAATATTCTCCGAAAAGAGGATTTTGTGCCGGAACAAGAACAAGACCAGGGGCAGAAGCAGGGGGCGCTGCGGCGCATATTCCAGCTCATTCCGGGGATTCTGCTCTGCGGGGCGGTCACCGTCATCTCGCTCGGCATCCAGGCCGCCGAGGAGCGCGTTTTCGAGCATCCCTATATCGAGGCCCTCGTCGTCGCGATCCTGCTCGGCATGGCGGTGCGCACCGCCTGGGAGCCGTCGGCGCGCTGGCGGTCGGGCATTGCCTTCAGCGCCAAGCAGCTGCTCGAGGTCGCGGTGATGCTGCTCGGCGCCTCCATCAGCTTCGCCGCGATCGTGGCATCGGGCGGGCTGCTGATCGGCGCCATCGCCGTGACCGTCGTGATCATGCTGGCGGTGAGCTATGGCCTCAGCCGGATGCTGGGGCTCAAGACCAAACTCGCGATCCTGATCGCCTGCGGCAATTCGATCTGCGGCAACTCGGCTATCGCGGCGGTGGCGCCGGTGATCGAGGCCGACGGCGACGACATCGCCTCGTCGATCTCGTTCACCGCCATTCTCGGCGTGCTGATGGTGCTCGGCCTGCCGCTCTTGATTCCGCTGCTGAAGCTGACGGCGACGCAATACGGCATCCTCGCCGGCCTCACCGTCTACGCCGTGCCGCAGGTGCTGGCGGCGACCGTGCCGGCCGGCATCGTCTCGACCCAGATCGGCACGCTGGTCAAGCTGGTGCGGGTGTTGATGCTGGGCCCGATCGTGATCGGCCTCTCGCTGCTGGTGGCGCGGCGGCGCAAGGTAAGCATCAAGGCCGGCGCCGCCAGGGACGGCACCTCAAAGACCGCCTCGATCAGCCCGTTCAAGCTGGTGCCCTGGTTCATCATCGGCTTCCTGGTGCTGGCCGCGCTGCGCTCGTTCCAGCTCGTGCCTGATATCGCGATCGCGCCGGTGACGAAGACCGCGGCGATCCTCACCGTCGTCTCGATGGCAGCGCTTGGGCTCGGCGTCGATGTGCGGGTGCTCTCGACGGTCGGCGGCCGGGTGACGGCCGCCGTCACGCTGTCGCTGATGCTGCTCTTGGGCTTGAGCATCGGCCTCGTGCACTTCTTCAAGTAGAGCATGATCCGGAAAAGTGTGGAGCGGTTTTCCGAAGAGATCATGCTCACATCAAAGGGCCGGCTACTCGGCGGCCTTCGCGGTCTTGCCGAACATCCGTGTCGGTGCGGGAAAGCCGCAGGACGTGCCGTCGGTGATCTTGACCTGATCTTCCCAGGGCAGGCGGAAGCGGCCGGACACCATGTCTTGCATGAACGTGTAGGGGCAATCCATCGCACCGCCCTTCACCGCGACATAGCCGCGGTGCCAGAGTTGATAGATGTTGTTCTCGACGCCCCAGTTGATCCGCGCCTCGCGCACGAGGTCGGGCCGCACCTCGGCGGTGATGATCTCGTCGGCCCGCCCCGTGGTCCCGTGCGCGATGATGCTGCCGTCGAAATTGACGATCATGCCTTCGCCCATCGAGTCGAACGACCCGTCCGAGCCGCACATGCAGACATTGGCCGTCACCATCAGGTTCTGGAACGCGTTGGCCTGGTTGGTGAAGCGCCAGCTGTCGCGGATCGGCGCGGTGTAGCCTGCGGTGCGGATCATGATCTCCGCGCCCTTGTAGGCGCATTCGCGGGCCATTTCCGGGAACATGCCGTCATGGCAGATGATCAGCGCGATCTTCGCGCCTTTCGGTCCATCGATCACGGGAATGCCGATGTTGCCGGGCTCCCACGGCTCGACCGGAATCCAGGGATGGAATTTGCGGTAGTACAGCTTGATATCGCCGTGATCGTCGATGATCAGCCCTGAATTATAGGGGTTACCATGCGGGTTGAACTCCATGATGGAGAAGCAGCCCCAGATCTTGTTCTCGATGCAGGCCCGCTTGAAAGCCGCGACTTCAGGCCCGTCGAGCCGGCACATGATCTCCGGATTGGTATCCATCGAGAGGCCGTGCAGCGAGTATTCGGGGAACACGACGAGGTCCATGGTTCCGAGGTTGCGCCGCGCCTTGCCGACCATCCATACGATGCGCTCCGTCTGCCGTGCCAGGTCGGACCTTGTCGCAACCACAGGCAACTGCAGCTGCACCAGTCCGATCACGACGCCGTTCGGTGATTTGTTGAGACCGCCAAGTCCATTCATGCCTGTCCTCCCGCCTGTTTGAAATGGGCTGTCATTTCGCGAACGATGATCTTCGTTCGGTCGGGCTCCCAGCTAGCAACGATCATGCCAGCAAGATCGCAGAATGCGCAAATGCAGCGTACGGTCGCATGCTGATCGGGATCGCCGCGATGCGCCGCATCATTGCGCAATGGCACGCGGTTTGCTTAATCAAATGCGGGTTTTTCGCATTCGGGGCGTGCGTCATGGCGAATTCAAGCGGGACGATCGCGGCGGAGCCGGAGCCGATCACGCTCGACTGGAGCAGGACCGCGCTCGTCATCATCGACATGCAGCGCGATTTCATGGAGCGAGGGGGCTTCGGCGAGACGCTCGGCAATGACGTCAGCCGGCTTGCCCGCGCGGTGCAGCCGATCGCCGCGGTGCTCGCGGCGGTGCGCGACGCCGGGCTGCTCGTGGTCCACACCCGCGAGGGCCATCTGCCCGATCTCTCCGACGCGCCGCCGGCGAAGCTCGAGCGCGGCGCGCCTCGCTTGCGGATCGGCGATCCCGGACCGATGGGACGAATCCTGATCCGCGGCGAGGCGGGGCATGACATCATTCCGGAGCTCTATCCGCTCGACAGCGAGATCGTGATCGACAAGCCCGGCAAGGGCGCGTTCTACGCCACCGAATTCGGCGACATCCTGCAGAAATACGGCATCGAGAATCTTCTGGTCTGCGGCGTCACCACCGAAGTCTGCGTCAACACCACGGTGCGCGAGGCCAACGACCGCGGCTACCGCTGCGTCGTGATATCAGACGGCTGCGCGTCCTACTTCCCGGAATTCCACGAGATGGGCCTGAAGATGATCAAGGCGCAGGGCGGCATTTTCGGTTGGGTCACCGATTCAGCCGCGGTGCTGGAGGCGCTCGCTGGCTAGAGGGCGAGGGGACGCGTCAGGGATATCGCCTTTGTGACCCAAGGCGGACTCTGGCGAGCACAACAAGCTTGACGCTATGGCCGTGCATCGCGTTTATCCTCCACATGAGCACGATCAAAGCAGTCTGCGTCTATTGCGGCTCCTCGCCCGGTCACGACGTTGCCTACGTCGAGGCAGGCGAACGATTGGGACACGCTCTTGCAGCATCGGGATTGACGCTGATCTACGGCGGCGGAACCCATGGTGTGATGGGCGCGGTCGCTCGCGGCACACTGAATAACGGTGGCAAGGTCGGCGCGATCATTCCGAGATTTCTCACAAACTGGGAAACGACGACTGATGCGCTCAAGATGTTCGAAGACTTGACGATCACAGACACCATGCACGAGCGCAAACACAGAATGTTCGAGCGTTCTGATGCCTTCGTGGCACTTCCGGGTGGCATCGGTACCGTCGAGGAAATCGTGGAAATCATGACTTGGGCCCAGCTTGGGCAGCACCGTAAGCCGATGGTCCTGGTGAACATCAAAGGTTTTTGGGCGCCGATGATGGCGATGCTGGACCACATACGCAGTGCAGGTTTCCTTCATAGGGACCACCTGCTTCAACCCATTATCGTTGATCGTGCCGAGGACGTAATCCCCGCGATTGTCGCGGCCGCTGCTAAAGATAGCGCGTCCGAAGTCGGTGGTTCGTCGATCATCGACAAGATGTAGATTTCAGTGTCCTCAGACGTAATGGGGCCGGGCGCCATCGGCTTCTGCTATTGGCCTCAGCCGACATGACCGAGCACGTGTCGTTTGTCCGCTTCTGACGGTAACGCAGGCGTCATTCAGCGGGCGGATTTACCAGTACGCGCTCTAGCCGCCTTTCACCGCGCCCGCGGTGAGCCCGGCGACGATCTGCCGCTGCGCCATCACGGTGAGCAGCAGCACCGGCGCGGTTACGATCAATGCGGCGGCGGCGAGCGGGCCCCAGCTCAGCTGGTCGAACGAGATCATGTTGTAGACCGCGACCGGCAGCGTGCGGGTCTCACGCCCGGCCAGCACGATGCCGAACACGAAATTATTCCAGGAGAAGATCACCGCGAGGATGAAGGCAACCGCAAGGCCGGGCTTGGCGATCGGCAGCGCGACATGGCGGAACACCTGCCAGCGCGTCGCGCCGTCGATCAGCGCGGCTTCCTCGAGCTCCAGCGGCGTGGTCTCGAAATAGCCGATCATGATCCAGATCACGATCGGCACCGTGACCACGAGGTGGATGATGATCTGCGGCACCAGCGTGCCGAGCAGGCCGAGCCACTGGAACAGCAGGAACAGCGGGATCAGATACGACAGGCCCGGCGTGATGCGCGCGATCAGGATCACGATCGCCGATTTATGCGCCGCCATCCGCGCGATGCCGTAGCCCGCGGGCACGCCGACCAGCATCGCAAGCCCCGTGGCGCAGCCGGTTACGATCAGGCTGTTGCTGAAATAGGTCAGGAATCGATTGGACGCGAACACGTCGGCATAGTTCTTCCAGGCGATATGCTCCGGAAAGAACACCGGTGGATAGGAGGCGTTGTCGATCTCGAATTTCAGCGACAGCGAGGCCATCCAGAGGAAGAACAGGATCGCTGGCGAGACGATGACGAGCACCGACAGCCAAAGCCCGATCCGGCCCAGAATCTGACGCGAAGCTATCTGACGCGGGTTCATGCCTCGCCCCCGAGCTCTGCCGTCCACAGCAGGCGCTTGCGCAAGTAGAGCAGCAACGCGGCCAGCGCCACGATCAGGAGGAAGAACACCACCGCGATCGCCGAGCCGTAGCCGAGGTCGTAATAGACGAAGGCGACGCTGTAGAGATAGACGTTGATGGTCTCCGACGCCGAGCCCGGCCCTCCTTGCGTGATCGCGAAGATGATGTCGAAGCTTTTCACCGCGTCGATCATGCGGATCATGCCGGCGATGAACAGGAACGGCATGATCAAGGGCAGCGTGATGAAGCGGAACACCTGCCAGAAATTGGCACCGTCGATCTGCGCGCTCTCGTAGGGTTCGGTCGGGATCGCGGCGAGGCCGCCGAGCACGATCAGCATCACCAGCGGCGTCCATTGCCAGGTCTCGACCAGCACCAGCGAGGGGATCACCGTCGCGGGGTTGAACACCCAGAGCTGCGGCGGCAGGCCGACCAGCGACAGCAGGTAGTTCAAGACACCGAGCTGCGGGTGGAACATCATGGTCCACACCAGCGCGATCGCCACGGGTGTGGCCATCATCGGCATGATGAAGATACCGCGGAGGAAGCCGCGCGCGGCGAATTTCTGATGAAATACCACCGCCGCCAGCGTGCCGAACACCAGCGGCAGCACGACCGACAGCGCGGTGTAGGACAGCGTGTGCCCGACCGCCTCGACGAAGCGCGGATCGGTCGGCAGCCGCAAATAGTTGGCGAGCCCGACGAAGACGGTCGGCGAGCCGACCTTCCATTCCTGCAGGCTCATCCAGATCGTGAACACCCACGGAAAGATGATCACCGCCAGCACCACGACCAGGGCCGGGACCACGAACGGCCAGTAGGACGGCGGACGCCATTCACGCGCCGGGGCGGCCTCTCCAGAGCCTGCGGCTCTGGACTCTTGCTTTGACGCGTTTTCTTCACGCGAACCGGTACCCACTTCGCTTGAAAACGCTTTGCTGGCTGCCGCCGGCTCAGTCTGAGTCACCACGCTCACGCTTTTTCGCTACGCTCCAGGATGGGGCGGAATTGCTCGTGTGCCTTTTTCAGCTCGGTGGCGGGATCGGCGCCGGACAGCGTCGCGGTCAGCGCCGCGCCGACGATGTCGCGGAATTCGGCGACCGGGATGATGACGGGCAGGCCGAGCTTGGAGATCTTGGCGGAATCAACCACCGACTGCAGCCATTCCTTGGTCTTCACGCCCTTGGCGACCTCGGCATCGTCGACGATGGAGTTGCGGAACGGCACGCCGCCGCCGGCCTGCAGCAGGCGCGCGCCCTGTCCGCGCGAGACCACCCATTGGCAGAGCAGATAGGCGGCTTCCTTGTTCTTGCTCGCCGCGGCGATACCGACGCCGTCGCCATAGGTCGAGGAGAACTTGCCCTTGGGACCGGCGGGTACCAGCGTGTAGCCGACCTTGCCGACGACGCGCGAGGCGGCGGGATCTTCCAGCGGCGGCGCCCAGCCGTCGGCGTCGATCCACATCGCGGACCTGCCTTGCGTGAAGGACGCCATCGACTCCATCCAGTTGAAGCCGGCGACGCCGGGAGGCGCGCATTTCGTCAGCAGCCGCTGATAGAGCTTGGTGGCCTCGATCGCTTCGGGGCCGTCGGTCAGGATGTTGCCCTTGGCATCGAGGAATTCGCCGCCATAGTTGAGATAGAAGTTGGTCCACATCGCCATGTTGGCGTTGCGCAGGCCGCGGCCGACGAAGCCGTAGATGCCTTCCTTCGGATCGGTCAGCTTCTCGGCCGCGATTGCCATCTCCTCGAGCGTCTTCGGGACCTCGACGCCCTTCTTCTGGAACAACTCCTTGTTGTAGTAGAGGATGAAATAGTCGACCGACCATGGCAGCGACAGCATCTGACCCTTGTCGTTGCGGGCATATTGCAGCCCGGCCGCCGAGAAATCGCTCTCGACGAGGTCCGGCGGCGTCATGCTCGGATCCTTCAGAAAGCCCGACATGTCGGCGAGCCAGCCGGCCTTCTCGAACTGCCGCTTCTGCACGTGATAGCTGAGGTGCACGACGTCGAAGCTCGGCTTGCCCGAGGACAGCTCGATCACGCATTTCTGGCGCTGCTGCTGCTCGGGAATCTGCTCCGACTCGACCTTGATGCCGGTGAGCTCGGTAAATTCCTTGATGTATTTTTGCAGATTGTCGCCGCGCGGCCCCTTGGCGAGGATCACCTCGAGCGTGGTGCCGGAATATTTCTTCCAGTTGATGTCGGCGCGGGCCGGAAATCCGGTCAATCCGACCGCACCCGCGGCGGCCGTGCCCGCCAGCATCTGGCGGCGCGAGATCAGGTGATGCGACATGTTTCCCTCCCAGGACGGTTCTTGTTTGGGAGAGATACTAGCGCCTCAACTTTCTGTGCCTAGTCCCACATGCGCGGCGCCGTTGCATAACGCTGCGCCGCGCATGGTATGGCAGCTATGCCTTGACGAAAGCGAGCAGGGTGCCGTTGCCGGAAGCCGGCGGCACGGTGATGCTGTCGCCGCTCTTCACGCCGGCTGAGCCCAGCGCCTTCTCGGTCGCGGCAAGATCGGCCGCGATCACGAGGCCGGCGCCGCCGCGATCGGGCAGGCCGTCCAGCGACACGCCAGGATAGCGCTTGCCGAGCTGATCCCTGGTCAGGAACACGAAGTCGGCGCGGTCGCCGCCGGACGGCACCGCAACCGCACCGTCGGCGTCGTTCCTGACGGCGACGTCGATCATCCTGGAGAGATGCGCGGCATCGGCTGCGGGATCGGGCGAGACCATCAGCACCTGCTTGAGGCGTTTTGCCCCATTGGCGTGCGTCATCAATTCGGGAATCCACACCGTCTCGCGGGTCTTGTGCTGGCAGGCGAAGATGCGGACGCCGCCGGGCGCCTCCGCGGTCGGCCACTGGAAGGTGCGGAATTTCGCCGCGGAGACCGTGCCATCAGGCAAGGTCACCGGGCGTTCGAAATCGGTCGGCCCGATCGGCGCATAGCCGCGCGCGCGGATCTCCTCGGCACCAGCAGCGGAATCCACCGCGGTGAACGCAATGCGTTCGATGCCTTCGCCGCGCTTCTCGAGGAAGGCGCGCGCCGGAGCATTGTGTTCGGTCGGCGTCAGTACGCCGAGCAATTCCATGTAGTCGGGGTCGAACATGATGGTGTAATTGCCCGATCCCATATGCGCGCTATGGGTGCCGCGCGGCGACACGGTGAAGCCGAGCCGCTTGTAGTTCTCGGCGGCCTTGTCGAGGTCCTTCACCATGACCACGGCGTGATCGATTCCGATGACGTTCTTGAGTGCCACGTGTTGTCTTCCCGGCTGGAATAGGAGAGTAGAGTTAGCTAACCAGAATGACCGGGCGCCCGCAAGAAAGGATCATGATGAACAGCAATGCCGTGCGCTGGCCCAATTCGCTCTGGGCAGCAGTGACGCCCTCCGGCCCCGATTGTCCCGAACTGACTGGCGCGCAGCAGGCCGACGTCGTCATCATCGGCGGCGGTTTGACGGGTCTATCGACTGCGCTGCATCTGCGCGAGGCCAATGTCGATGTTGCGATCGTCGAGGCCACGGAGCCGGGCTGGGGTGCCTCGGGGCGCAACAACGGCCAGGTGATCCCGACGCTGTCGCGGCCCGATCCGGATGACATCATCGCGAGGCACGGCGCGGCCGGCGAGCGCTTCGTCGGGATGCTGCGCGACAGTGCGGCCATGCTGTTCGACGTCGTCAAACGCTACAGCATCGAGGCCGAGCAGGAGCAGGCCGGCTGGGTGCAGCCGGTGCACTCGCCGGGCCGCATCAAGATCGCGGAGCGACGGGTGCAGCAATGGTCGAAATTCGGCGCGCCTGTTGAGCTGCTGTCGCGCGATCAGACCAGCGACATGCTCGGCTCGGATGCCTGGTACGGCGGCTTCTGGAACAGGACCGGCGGCCACGTCAATCCGCTGGCGCTGGCGCGCGGCCTTGCGCGCACCGTGCTCGGCCTCGGCGCGCGAATCTATGCCCGCTCGCCTGCGACGAGTTTCGAGCGCCGCGGCGATCGCTGGGTGGTGAAGACGGAAAAGGGTGAAATCTCCGGTCGCGCGCTGGTGGTCGCGACCAACGCCTATAGCGGCGAGTTCGCGAAATCGCTGGTGCCGGAGATCGCAACCGAGGTGATGCCGGTGCTGTCGTGGCAGATGGCGACGCAGCCGCTGTCGGACAATGTGCGCAAGACCATCATTCCCGGCCGGCAGGCGATGTCGGACACCCATGGCGAACTCTATTTCGCGCGCTACGACGCCCGCAACCGCCTCGTCACCGGTGGTGCCGTGCTCGGTCCGGGCGACAAGACCGGGCGGCTGAAGGCGCGGGTGACCGAGCGGTTGCAGCGCCTGTGGCCGCAGATCGGCGAGGTCTCCTTCGACTATGTCTGGAACGGCTATGTCGGGATGACCGCGGATTTCCTGCCGCGCATGCACCGGCTGGGTCCCAACGCCTTTGGCTGGACCGGCTGCAACGGCCGTGCGGTCGCGCTGACGATCCCGCTCGGCCGCGAATTGGCGCGCGCGGTGCAGGGCGTGCCGGAAAGCGAGCTGGCGCTGCCGTTGACCGAGCCGGTGCAGTACGTGGCGCACGGGTTGCTCCGCAAGCTGGCGCCCTGGATGCTGGTGCTCTACCGCCGCCGCGATGCACAGGAGCTGGTCAAGGGCGATCGCTTCGAGTTGCTGCGCTGGGCTGAGTATTTCCTCGCCTCGCGCCGTTCGCGGTAAGCGCGGAGCAACGTCGCGCCATGCAGGCGAGACAAAGGGCATGGAGGGGCAAGCCGCCCGAGGTGGGGACTGGTCGGAGAACGTCGCTGGAAGAGTGGGACTCAAGCAGGTTCGGCCGGGTGTCGTGATCACGAGGATTCCGCCGTTGGCGGATAGCGTTGTGGAAACCCCGACGCGACGCAGGCGTTATTGCCAGATAGCAACCCTGGGAGGTGGGCATGGCGAGGAAGCGCATTGGTATTCTCACGGGAGGCGGTGACGTCCCCGGCCTTAACGCGGTGATCAAGAGCGTGACTTATCGCGGCAGCGAGGACGACATCGAGGTTGTCGGTCTCCGCCGGGGCTGGGAGGCCCTCACGCACCTGAACCTCGACGACCCGTCGATCAAGTCCCATTACATCATCCCGCTGAACCGCGAAAATACGCGCGTCATCGACCGGCGCGGCGGCACCGTGCTGCACTCGAGTCGCACCAATCCCTCCAAAATGAAGAAGTTGCCCGATCATCTCGCGGGCCGCGACTTTCCGGTTTCCCAGAGCACCAAGGGTGGCATCGCAACCACGACGTGGGATCTCACCAACGAGGTGCTCGCGAACCTCGCGGGGCTCGGTATCGAACATCTGATCGCCATCGGCGGCGACGATACTCTCAGCTACGCGGACAAACTCAACAGGCGAGGCGTCAAGATCATTGCCATCCCGAAGACGATGGACAACGACGTTCGCAACACCGAATACTGCATCGGCTTTTCGACCGCGATCACCCGTGCCAGCGATGCCATCCAGCGCCAGCGCACCACCGTCGGCTCGCACGAGCGAATCGGCATCTTCCGCGTCTTTGGTCGCGATGCCGGCTTTACGGCGCTCTATACCGCATACGCAACCTCGATCCGATGCGCCATACCGGAGTACAAGGTCAATCTCGACAAGCTGATCCAGCTTCTCCTCGATGACAAGCACGGCAACCCAAGCAACTACGCGTTGATCGTGCTCAGCGAGGGCGCCGAGTGGGAGGGCTACAAGGTGCAGGAATTCGGCGAGCCTGACGCCTACGGTCACCGCAGGAAGGCGAGCGTGGCCGAAGCGTTCGCGGACGAGATCAAGCGGCGCACCGGCGAGGAGACCATCGTCTCTGACCTCACCTACGACCTGCGGTCAGGCGATCCGGACTTCATCGACAAGCTTGTGGCGCTGACGTTCGGCAACATGGCTTACGATGCGATCCTGGAAGGCAAAACCGGCCTCATGTCGGCGCTGGTCGAGGGCCGCTACGACCTCGTGCCGATCCCCGACGCCAAGCTCGGGCCACGCAAATTGGACGTCGCAAGCGCTTACAACACCGAGCGCTACCGTCCTCTCTATTCCAACAAGCGGGGCTTGCCGATCTTTCTCAACCGCGCTTCATAGGGCGGGTGGTAACCCCATCGGGCATGACGAGCTATTCCAGATGCGTCGATAGCCCGTATCGACACGCGGTGACGGAGGGGCCATAGTTCCGCAAGCAATTTGCGCAGGGAACCTGTCGCACCAAGCGACGTTCTTTTTCGCAAATGAGCGCGCCGTCGCCCCCGGCGCAGCGAGCGCCGAGGCGAAGGCGCTGCGCTGCGGTCGGAGGGATGCTCATGAAACTCACCATTTCGGTCATCAAGGCTGACATTGGCTCCGTTGGGGGCCACACGAAACCATCTGCGCGCATGATGGCGGCTGTCGAAGGGGAGGTCGCGAAAGCGATCGAAAACGGTCTCCTGATCGACGGGTTCGTGCGCCATACCGGCGACGATATTGCGATCGTCATGACGCACACGCGGGGCGAAGGGAGCTCCGAAGTCCACCAATTCGCCTGGAAGACGTTTCTCGCGGCCACCGCGGTTGCGAAGACCTCCGGCCTCTACGGCGCCGGCCAGGATCTTCTCGTCGACGCCCCCTCCGGAAACGTTCGCGGCGCGGGCCCGGCCGTCGCCGAACTCAGCTTCGACCACAGCCTTTCGGGCGCGAGACCCGCGGAGTCCTTCATGGTGTTCGCCGCAGACAAATGTGGCCCCGGTGCCTACAACCTGCCGCTCTATCTGGCTTTTGCCGATCCCATGTATTGCGCCGGGCTGATGCTGCCCCCGATGATCAAGGGCTTCCGTTTCCATATCATCGATATGGACAACACGGCCGGCGACAGCGTGATCGAACTCGATGCGCCCGCGGACGGCTACCACATTGCGGCGCTGCTTCGCGACAACGAGCGCTTCGGCATTGATCGCATCGTCTCGAAAACCTATGGCGAGGTCGCCGTCGCCGTTTCGGCGCAGCGCCTTCACTCCATCGCAGGCAAGTACACCGGCAAGGATGATCCGGTCGCGGTCGTCAGGAACCAGGGCATTTTCGCGGCGCCCGAAGAAATCATCTCGCCGTTCACCAAGGCGCACTTCGTGGGCGGCGATGCGCGCGGCTCGCATGTGATGCCGCTCATGCCGGTGCCGCTCAACACCCCGGTGACGGGGATGTATTGCCTGCCGATCGTGTCCTGCGTCGGCTTCTCGATCGACCGGGACGGGAAGTTCTCGGAGTCCTATACCGACTTCTTTGACAACCTTGCCTGGGACGAGGTCCGCCAGCGCGCCCAGCGCAAGGCGATCGAGATGCGCAGCCAGGGCTGGTCCGGCGCTGCGATGCTGCCCTATTCAGAGCTGGAATATGGCGGCTTCCGCGATACGGTATCCGGATTGCTGAAGCGCTTCCGGCTGCGCGAGGAGCCCAAGCCACAAGCGGCGGAGTAGGGCCGCGCGTGCCCGGCTACACGGTTGCGGTGCCGTGCTCGCGCGCGAACGCGCCGCCGGGGATCGCTGACAGCAGGTCCTGCGTATAGGGGTGCTGCGGCTTGCCGAACACCTCGGCGGTCAGCCCTTGCTCGACCACGGCGCCGTCCTTCATGACGGCGACGAGATCGCAGATCTGGGCGGCGACGCGCAGATCGTGGGTGATGAAGATGATGGAGAGGCCAAGCTGCTGGCGCAGCCCGGCGAGCAGCTTCAAGACCTGCGCCTGCACCGAGACGTCGAGCGCCGAGACCGGCTCGTCGGCCACCAGCACATCCGGCTTCAGCGCCAGCGCGCGGGCGAGCCCGATGCGCTGGCGCTGGCCGCCGGAGAATTCGTGCGGGTAGCGGTCACCCGCGGACGGATCGAGGCCGACCAGCTCGAACAGCTTTCGCGCTTCCGCGATCGCGGTGGCGCGGTCGGTGCCGTGCACGATCGGTCCCTGCGCCACCAGCTCGGCCGCCTTGCGGCGCGGATTGAGCGAGGCGAAGGGATCCTGGAACACCATCTGGATGTGGCGGGTCTCGCGCCTGATATCGTCGCGGCCGAGCTTTGCCCAGTCCTTGCCGTCGAGCACGATCGACCCGGTGTCCGGATCGATCAGCCGCACGATGCAGCGCGCGAGCGTCGATTTGCCCGAACCGGATTCGCCGACGATGCCGAGCGTCGCGCCGCGCGGCAGGTGCAGCGACACGTTCTTGACGGCCTCCGTGATCCGCGCGCCGCGGCCGAGGAAGCCGCCGGTGCGGTAGGTCTTGGAGACGCCGTCGATGGTCAGGATATCCTTGCCGGAAAGGATGCGCGGCGGCGGCGCCTTCAGCGGCGGAACGGCTGCGATCAGCTGCTTCGTGTAGGCATGCTGCGGATCGTTCAGCACCTCATCGGCCGCGCCTTGCTCGACGATCGCGCCATGCTGCATCACCACGACGCGGTCGGCGATCTCGGCGACCACGCCGAAATCATGGGTGATGAACAGCACAGCCGTCCTCTTGCGCTGCTGCAGGTCGCGGATCAGCTTCAGGATCTGTGCTTGTGTCGTGACATCGAGCGCGGTGGTCGGCTCGTCCGCGATCAGAAGCTTTGGGTCGAGCGCCAGCGCCATCGCGATCATCGCGCGCTGGCGCTGGCCGCCGGACAGCTCGTGCGGGTAAGCTTTTGCGGCAGCCTTGGGGTCGGGGATGCGGACGTCCTCGAGCAGCGCCAGCACACGAGCATTGATCTCGGCCTTCGAGAGAGCGGTGTGGATCGCAAACATCTCGCCGATCTGGTCGCCGATCGTGCGCAGCGGATTGAGCGCGGTCATCGGCTCCTGGAAGATCATCGCGATGCCGGCGCCGCGCACATCGCGCATTTCGGCGCTGTCGGCGGCGCAGAGGTCACGGCCGTCGAACATCATCCGGCCCCGTTCGATCGTCACCTCGTTCGGCAGCAGCCGCATGATGGCGTTCGCCATCATCGATTTGCCGGAGCCGGACTCGCCGACCACGCAGAGGATCTCGTTCGACGCAATTGAAAGCGAAACGTCGGACAGCGCATGCGGCCGGTCGGCGCCCTTGGGCAGGCGCACCGTCAGGGCGTCGAGCGAAAGGACCGTGTCGCTCATCGGCTCTTCAGCCTCGGATTGAGCGCGTCGTTGAGGCCCTGGCCGACCAGCGACACCGCGAGCACGGTGACGAGGATCGCAATGCCGGGGATCGCCGAGACGTACCACTGCACCCGGAGCACATCGCGGCCGAGCCCGATCAGATTGCCCCAGGAGGCGACGTTGGGATCGGACAGACGCAGGAAGGCGAGCGCGCTTTCCAGCAGGATCGCGACCGCCATCACCACGCTGGCATAGACGATGACGGGCGGCAGCGCGTTGGGCAGGATTTCGCCGAGAATGAGCTGGACGTCCTTCATGCCGAGCGTCTTGCCGGCCTGGACGAATTCGCGGTTGCGCAGCGATAGGAATTCGGCGCGGGTCAGCCGCGCCGGCGCCGGCCACGACACCACGCCAACTGCAATCGTCACCGTGGTCAGGGTCGAGCCGAACACCGCGACCAGCACCAGCAGCAGCACGAAGTTCGGCAGCGTCTGGAATGCCTCGGTGATCCGCATCAAGACATTGTCGACCCAGCCGCCGTAATAGCCGGCGAAGGCGCCGACCAGGATGCCGATCAGGATCGCGATCACGGTGGCGACGCCGCCGATCAGCAGCGAGATCCGCGCGCCGTAGAAGATCTGGGCGGCGATGTCGCGGCCGGAATTGTCGGTGCCGAGCAGGAAGCGCGGATTGGAGAACGGCCAGATCAGCGGCCGGCCCGCGAGAGCGAGCGGATCGCGCGGATAGAGGAGACCCGCGCTGCTTGCCATCGCGATGACAAGCAGCAGCAGGATCAGGCCGATCACCGCGGCCGGGCTGCGGAAGTAGCGCTTCACGGCATCCATCGTCAGCCCTCCGCCGCGATGCGCGGATCGAGCCGCGCGTAGAGCAGGTCGACGACGAAGTTCACGGATATGACGAGCAGCGCGGACACGAAGACGATGCCGAGCAGGGTGTTGAGGTCGCGCTGCACCACCGACTCATAAGCGAGACGGCCGAGGCCGGGCAGCGAGAACACGCTCTCCACCACGACCGAGCCGCCGAGCATGGTGCCGGCCTGCAATCCGATCAGCGTCACCATCGGCAGCAGCGCGTTGCGCAGCACATGGCGGGTGATGACATGGGTCTCATCCAGCCCCTTGGCGCGGGCGGTGCGGACGAAATCGAGGTTCAAGACCTCCAGCATCGAGGCGCGCATGATGCGCAAATAGATCGCGAGGAAGATCAGCCCGAGCGTCAGCGTCGGCAGCACCAGATGGGCGGCGATATCCAGCACGCGCCAGATTCCGGTCTGGACGTTGCCGATGTCCTCGAAGCCGCCCGGCGGCAGCCACTGCAGATAGACCGAAAACACCACGATCGCCATCAGCCCGAACCAGAACGAGGGCGTGGCGTAGAAGATCAGGCCGAGCGTGGAGATCATCGTGTCCGGCCAGCGGTTGACGCCGCGCGCGGCGATCACGCCGAACACGAGGCCAAAGAAGAACGCGAATGACAGCGACGCCGTCATCAATAGGATGGTCGGCGGCAGCCGTTCCAGGATCACGGTCGCCACCGGCTTGCCGTAGATCGAGGAGAAGCCGAGGTCGAGCCGGACCAGGTGCCACAGATAGTTCCCGAGCTGCGCCGGAACCGAGAGGTTCAGCCCGTAGAATTTGCGCAGCGCCTCGGCGGTCGCGGCGTCGCCGCCGCCCATCTGCGCCATCAGCGCATCGACGGTGTCGCCCGGCGCGAGCTGCAGCAGCAGGAACACGCCGATCAGGATCAGGAACAGGGTCGGGATCGAGGCGGCGAGGCGCCGCCCCGCAAGGCTCAGGATACGCATATTTTATCTATAGCGTTTTCGAACGATGTGGACACCGGTTCGGGGTGGGCACCGGCCCCTTCTTACCTCGCCCCGCTTGCGGGGAGAGGTCGGATCGCATCGCCAGATGCGATCCGGGTGAGGGGGTACAGGTCTATCGATGGAGCAATATCGTGGAGCGAGCCCCTCACCCCGACCCTCTCCCCGCAAGAGCGGGGCGAGGGAGAAGAGGGCGCCACGCCTAGCGCAGATGTGGCCTCATGCGCTCAGCCAAAGATCGTGCCAGCTCGTCGAGCCCCAGCGCGGCGTGTTGGAGTGGTTGCGCGCCTTGGCCGTGATCACGGTGACGAAGATCTGCTCGATCGGCATCCAGACCGGCAGCTCGGTGTTCACCTCCTTGACGAAATCGGCATAGAGCGCCTTGCGCTTGGCCGGATCGACCTCGGTGGCGGCATCGTCGATGGTCTTGTCGACGGTCTTGTCCTCCCAGCCCCACTGGTTGGTCCACGGCGCGCCCTTGGGCTGGCCGGAGCGGTACCACACCGTGGTCGAGACCGCGGGGTCGTTGCGGTACTGGTGCCAGCCGGTCGCGAGATCGAAGGCGTGCTCGTCATAGACCTGCTTGAGGAAGCCGCCGCCGTCGTTGCGCACGATGTCGACCTGGATGCCGACTTCGCCCAGCGACTGCTGGATGAAGGTCGACCACAGCGAGATGTCCTCGCCCCACGGCGCCGGCAGGAGCCTCAGCGAGAAGCGGTTGCCACCGGAGGGCTTGAAACCGGCCTCGTCGAGCAGCGCGATCGCCTTGGCCTTGTCATAAGGATATTGCGGCGTGTTCGGCCCGGGATAGAAGTCGGTCGAGGTCGACGGGATCGGGCCGGTGCCGAGCTTGGCGAAATCGCCCAAGAAATTCTCGATGAAGAACGGCACGTTGATCGCGTGCGCGATGGCGCGGCGGACCCGGATGTCGGAAAGCTCCTTGCGGCGGAAGTTGAACTCGATGGTGTTGGTGCGGGCGTTGCCCTCGTTGCCCTTGGTCTGGACGATGAAGCGCTTGTCCTTGCCGAGCCGCGCCATGTCCGAAATCGTCAGGCCCGAGAACGGGCTGTAGTGCAGCTCGCCGGCCTCCATCTGGGCGGCCGCGGCGGCGCGGTCGGTGATCACCTTCCAGACGATGCGGTCGAGATAGGGCGCGTTCGGCCGCCAGTAATCCGGGTTGCGGTCGGCGATGATGTATTGCCCGCGCTCGTATTTGACGAATTTGAACGGGCCGGTGCCGACTGGCGCCAGATTGGTCGGGTTCTGCCTGATGTCGCCGCTCTCATAGAGATGCTTGGCGGAGACATAGCCGAGGTCGGGCAGGGCGCGGAGCAGCAGGTTCAGCGGCATCGGCCGCTCGTAGCGGAAGATCGCGGTCTGCGGATCGGGCGTATCGACCGATGTGAGGAACAGCTGCAGCGTCGATCCGTAGTTGAGGATCTTCTTCCACATGTTCATCGCGGTGAAGGCGACGTCCTCAGAGGTGAACGGCTTGCCGTCGTGCCAGGTGATGCCCTTGCGCAGCTTGAAGGTGACGGTCTTGCCGTCCGGCGTCGCCTCCCAGCTCTCGGCGAGCACGCCGACCGGCTGGCCGTTGGCGTCGAGGTCGACCAGGTTCTCCTGGATCTTGCCGCCGATGATGTAGACGCCGGTCGAGGCCTGGATGCTGGGGTTGAGCTGGCGCTGCTCGGCGCCGTAATGGACGTTGAACACGCCGCCCTTGCGCGGGGTTTCCTGCGCGAATGCCCGCATCGGATTGATGACGTTGGCCGCAATCGCGGCCGAGGTCAGAAGGGCCGTGCGGCGGTTGATCTCGAGGCGGCTCAAATCCATACGCGGGTCTCCGGTACTTACATAAAGGCTTGCATCCGGCGGCCAGCCGATCGGTCCTGGCCACGCTTCGCGGATGTTACCTTGGATTGGGAACCCGAGTCATTTTCTAATGCCTCGGCCTTTTGGAGGATCGTTTCCAAAACCTGAAGTGGCCCGCCGCAGCGCTTCGCAACCCGGATTGCGCGCGGCATTGTCGCACTTGGGCCGCGCGGGATGCGCCTGGTGATTCTCTCGAAGGGACGTTTCGGGAGCGCCGAAGCCGCGCAAACCCTGTAATTTTAGGGGTCGGAAGCGCCTTGACTTGAAAAAACACTGGAAAAAACCCTGATTCGGAGGCTGTCCACAGCGATATTGTGGTGGGGAGTGCAGAAAACACTGTTTTTCTCGGCGTTTTCCGCCATATCGTGCCCACTCCAGAATCAATGGAGCAACCATGGCTACCCAACTGTCGAAGTCGCAAGTGATCGAGAAGATCGCGACCACCACCGAACTCTCCAAGCGCGACGTCAAGAACGTTTTGGACTCGCTTGTTGATGTCGGCCACAAGGAGCTGAAGAAGGCCGGGGTGTTCCTCGTCCCCGGCTTCGCGAAGTTCGTTGTGGTCAAGAAGCCTGCGACCAAGGCGCGCAAGGGCACCAACCCCTTCACCGGCGAAGAGATGATGTTCAAGGCCAAGCCGGCCCGGAAGATCGTCCGCGCACGGCCGGTCAAGGCCGCCAAGGACGCGGTTTAAGATGAAAGGCCTCCGGTGACGGAGGCCTTTTGCTTTTGAGCCGTCGCTTCCTGCCGTTGGTTGCCAGCCCGCGTTTTCCAGCGAGTGGACACCGGTTCGCGTGAAGAAAACGCGCCAAAGCAGAATCTGGAGCTCCGGACCGGGTTGAACCGGGACCGGGGCTCTAGACTACCGGCGACCGGCCACCATCGACATTGATGGCGGTGCCGGTGATGTAGGAGCCTTGCTCCGAGGCCAAGAAGCAGGCGAGGTTGGCGAACTCCTCCGCCGTGCCGATGCGGCCGAGCGGGGTGCCCTTGGCAAGGCCCTTGGCGAATTCCCCGAAATCCGTGTTCGGCGCCTGGGCAGCATGCCGCTTGACCCATTGATCGCTCATGATCAGGCCGACCAGCAGCGCGTTCACCAGGATGTTGTGCTCGCCGCCTTCATTGGCCATGACCTTGGTCAGCGCCATGCCGGCCGCACGCGACACCGAGGTCGGCGCGGAATTGCCGGCCGGCGCTTTCGCAAAGGTGTTGAGCACATTGATGATGCGGCCCCATTTGCGCTGCTTCATGCCCGGCCACACCAGCCGGCTGAAGCGGATCGCGGCGAACAGCTTCAGGTCGAGGTCCTCCTGCCAGGCCTCGTCGCTGATGCTCTCGAACGCCAGCGTGCGCGCCGTGCCGGCGTTGTTGACGAGAACGTCGATCTTGCCGAGATCGGCAACGATCTGGTCGTGAGCCTTGCTGATGTCGGAAGCCTTCGCGACGTCGCAGACATAATCGCGTACCACAAGGCCGTCCCTGGCGAGCGCTTCGCGCGCCGCAGCGAGGTCGGCCGCGCCGCGGGCGAGGATCGCGACCCTGGCGCCGGATTCGGCAAACCGCCGCGCCACCGCGATCCCGATGCCCTTGCTGCCGCCGGTAACCACCGCGACGCGGTCCTTCATTGATAGGTTCATTGTTGTTCTCCCTGGGGCTGGCCCGGAGAGGACGCTATCAAACCGACAGCGCGACCAACAAGGTCATGCAGAGCAGGTGTGCTGTGACAATCAGTGCGAGATGGAGCGGACCGGACATCGGAGATCTCCATGGTGGTGCGCGGCTTATTTGTCGTCAGGCGAGCACCGCCGTCTGTCTCCCTCCCCCTGAAAGGGGGAGGGCGGGGTGGGGGTTGCTCTCCACGGACGCCGGCGTCTGCGGAGGCAGGATCCCCACCCGGATTGCTGTGCAATCCGACCTCCCCTTTGCAAGGGGAGGTGAGGAAAGAGCGTGCCCGGTTCACGCGCGCCGCTAGTTCAAGCTCGCGCTCGCCGTGAAGCTGCGGTCGACAGCCTTGCCGACATCCAGCGTCTTGCCGAGGATGCCGTAGCGGGTGGCGCGATCGGAGGCGGCCTGCACCTCCTTCACCACGGCCTCGTCGATCGCGATCGGGCTCGTCTTCTGCGCGGTGTAGGCGGCGAGCAGCACGTCCTCCGGCAGTTTTGTGAGCTCGGCCGTGTTCCTGGCATACTCGGCGAGATGGTCGAGCGACCACAGCCGCGCCTTGTTGAGCCGCTGCACCAGGTCCTGCACTGCCGCGCGCTTGGTGGCGATTGCGTTGTCCGAGGCGACGATGAAGGTGATGGTCGGCGTCAGCCCTTCGCCGTCGGCGACGACGCGCACCTTGTCCTTCAGCGTGGCGTAGGAGATGTACGGCTCCCACACCGCCCAGGCGTCGATCGAGCCGGCGAGCAGCGCGATCTTGGCGTCGACCGGGCCGAGCGGGGCGAAGGTCGCGTCCTCGATCCTGCTGCCGGCCTTCTCCAGCGTCGCGTTGATCAGGAATTGGCCCCAGCCGCCGCGGGTGCCGGCGAGGCGCTTGCCCTTCAAATCGGCCGCCGTCTTGATCGGTGAATCCCCGCGCACCAGGATCGCCTGCGTCCGCGCATCGGAGCGCGTGCCGCCGATCGCCTTGATCGGCGCGCCCGACGCATAGACGGTGAGGAAGGACAGATCGCCGGTGTAGCCGACGTCGAGCGCGCCCGCGTTGATCGCCTCCAGGATCGGGGCCGCGGCTGGGAATTCCGACCACTCGATCTTGTAGGGCAGATCCTTGGCGAGGCCGGAAATCTCCAGCAGCGAGCGGTTGCCGCCCTTCTGGTCGCCGACGCGCAGCACGATCGCGTCGGCCGCGAGCGCCGCAGCCGATGTCGACAGCGTGATCACGGCCGTGATCAGCGCTGCCGCCGTGCGGCGGGTGAGAGAATAGGCAGGGCCCGAGCGGGTCAGTTTGCGCATATGAATTTTCTTCCTGATTCATTCGCTGCGCCGCGGAACGCGCGGCAGCGTTCGATCAAGTCTATGAGCAAGCCGTTCGCCGTCAACGAAACGGAAATCTGAATTCGCCGGCTGCGCGGCAAGGATGATCTCGTCAAGCAGGCCGCGCGTAGAAGACATCGCGCATGCGGCCGCAAAACGCCTAGATTTGATGCAGTCACGGGTGATCGCGCCGCATCTCCGTCTGGGACGATCGTGAAAATCCTTTCATCGCCGCGCGATGCGATCGTGGAGAGTTCAGCTGTGGCGCCGACAACATTCGAAATTCCATTTCATTGACGATGATCTTGTCGCGCCGCATCATTTGCATGTTGCTTTGAGTGCAATCGCGCCGGAGAAATCCGCTTTTTTCTGAACCATGTGCTTCGAACGACGGGGCGTTCAAACGGAGACGTTTTGCGCGCGGGGCGGAGCCTTGCCGAAATGCAGGAGTGAAGATGTCGACGGATAACAAGAAGACGGTGATGGATCGCCGCACATTGCTGCGTGCGGGCGCCGCCGCGGCCTTTGCCGCGCCGATCGGGGCGTATAGTGCGCAGGCCTTCGCGCCACGGGCGATCACGCCGGCGATCGACTTCTCGGAATTCCCGGTCTGCAAGACCGCATCCGATGCACCGGCTTTGACCGGCGCGCCGCGCAAGCTGAAGCTGTCCTGGAACGCCGGCGCGGTCTGCCTTGCGCCGCTGCCGGTCGCGATCGACCACGGCTTCTTCCAGAAGCAGAATCTCGACGTCGAGCTGGTCAACTATTCGGGCTCGACCGACCAGCTGCTGGAGGCGATCGCCACCGGCAAGAGCGACGCCGGTCTCGGCATGGCGCTGCGCTGGCTGAAGCCGCTGGAGCAGGGCTTTGACGTCAAGATCGCCGCCGGCACCCATGGCGGCTGCATGCGCGTCCTGACCCGCACCAATTCCGGGGTCGACAAGCTCGCCGATCTCAAGGGCAAGATCGTCGCGGTCGGCGATCTCGCAGGTCCCGACAAGAATTTCTTCTCAATCCAGCTGGCCAAGCTCGGCATCGACCCGATCAAGGACGTCGACTGGCGCGCCTATCCCGGCAATCTCCTGAACGTCGCGGTCGAGAAGGGCGAGGTGCAGGCCTTCCTGTCGTCGGACCCGCTGGCCTATCTCTGGCTGAAGGATGCGCAGTACAAGGAGGTCGCCTCCAACCTCGACGGCGAATATCGCGACAAGAGCTGCTGCATCGTCGGCCTGCGCGGCAGCCTGGTGCGCGAGGAGCCTCAAGTCGCGCGCGCCATCACCCAGGCGCTGCTCGACGCCGCGATGTTCACCTCGCAGAACCCGGACAAGGCGGCGAAGTCGTTCCAGCCCTATGCGCCGAAGGCGGCGAGCCTCGCCGATCTCGAGGCAATGGCGCGCTACCACACCCATCACCATCATCCGACCGGCGAGGTGCTCAAGCGCGAGCTGAAGGGCTACGCCGACGACCTCAAGACGGTGCAGGTGTTCAAGCAGAGCACCGACACGGCCAAATTCGCGGAGCGGATCTATGTCGACGTATTCAGTGTCTGACGCGACGGCCGCGGCCGCGCCGCGTGCGGCGGTCACGTTCTCGAACCTCTCCGGCAGTTACGGTGTCGGCCTTGCGGCGAGCCTCGTCTGGCTCGCATTCGGCCTCTCATGCCTCTATTGGCCCGATGTCGGCGACTGGTCGCGGACCGGATCGCTCGGCATCGGCGCGATCGTCATCGCCGCGTTCATCCTGTTCGGCACATTCAGCGCGGATTATCTCGGCGGCGCCGGGCAGGCGCTGCGCAAGCGCGCGCCATGGCTGGTGGCGTTCGGCGCCTTCGTGACGTTGTGGGAGGTGGCCACCGCAAAGTTCGCCTGGCTGCCGCTGCCGTTCTTCCCGCCGCCGCAGTCGATCCTCGAGGTCTATACCGACGATCTGCCGAAACTGCTCGATAGCGTGTTCGCCTCGATCAAGCTGCAGCTCGGCGGCTACATCATCGGCGCAACCGTCGGCTTTATCACCGGTGTCTCGATCGGCTGGTCGCAGAAGATCGGTTACTGGGTGCATCCGGTGCTACGCTTCATCGGCCCGCTGCCGGCCACGGCCTGGCTGCCGATCGCTTTCTTCACCTTTCCGTCGAGCTGGAGCGCCTCGACCTTCCTGATCGCGCTTGCCACCGGCTTTCCGGTGACGGTCCTGACCTGGTCGGGCGTCGCGAGCGTCAGCAGCGCCTATTACGACGTCGCGCGCACGCTCGGCGCAAAACCGTCATTCCTGGTGCTGAAGGTCGCGATCCCTGCCGCGCTGCCGCATGTGTTCGTCGGCCTGTTCATGGGGCTCGGCTCGTCCTTCGCCGTGCTCGTCGTCGCCGAGATGATCGGCGTCAAGGCCGGGCTCGGCTGGTACCTGCAATGGGCGCAGGGCTGGGCGGCCTACGCCAACATGTATGCGGCGCTGATCGTGATGTCGCTGCTTTGCTCCGGCGCGATCACGCTCTTGTTCCGCACCCGCGACCGCCTGCTGGTCTGGCAGAAGGGCGTCGTCAAATGGTAGCGCAGTCCGCAGCTGAGGCGATCACCTATCCGGCGGTCGGCGCCGAGCTCGATATCGAAGGCGTCAGCCACGCCTTCGATATCGATGGCGCCACGCTGCCGGTGCTCGACAATGTCAACCTCGCGATCGCGCCGGGCGAGTTCGTCGCGCTGCTCGGCCCGTCCGGCTGCGGCAAGTCGACCTTGCTTCGGCTGGTCGCGGGGCTGGAGAAGCCGCGCGCAGGCACGCTGCGCGAGGATGAAGTCCGCATCGCCGGCCCGCATCCGTCGCGGGTTGTCGTGTTCCAGGATCCGACGCTGTTTCCGTGGCGCACGGTGTGGGACAATGTCGCGCTTGGCCTCGAAGCGCAGGGCATCCTGAAGGCGCAGCGTCACCGCGTCGATGACGTCATCGAGCTGGTCGGCCTGTCCTCGTTCCGCAACGCTTATCCGCACCAGCTGTCCGGCGGCATGGCGCAGCGCGTGGCGCTGGCGCGCGCGCTGGTCAACGATCCGAAGATCCTGGTGCTCGATGAGCCGCTCGGCAAGCTCGATTCGCTGACGCGGATCGCCATGCAGTCAGAACTCGTCGCGCTCTGGCAGCGCAAAGGCTTCACCACGCTGTTGGTCACCCATGACGTCGAGGAGGCGCTGGTGCTCGCCAACCGCGTCATCGTACTCTCCGATCGACCGGCGCGGATCAAGGCGGACATCGCCGTCGCCCGGCCGTACCCGCGGCATCGCGGCGATCCTTATCTGGCCGAGCTGCGCAAGCAGATCCTCGGCCTGCTCGGACTGGAGGCGACATGGTGACATCTGCGGCGAGGGAGCTGCATCCGGCGGACGAGCCCGAGCACATCGCGCGCGTGTTGCGGCTCGCCGCCGTGTTTGCAGCGCGTGCACCGGCGCACGACCGCGACGCCAGCTTTCCGTTCGAGAATTTCGCCGATCTCTCGCGCGAAGGCCTGCTGGCGCTGACCGTGCCGGCCGCGCTCGGCGGCGGCGGAGCAGGTGCCCGCGACGCCACGCGCGTGCTCGGCATCATCGGCAAGGCCGATCCGTCGACCGCGCTGGTGCTGTCGATGCATTACATCCAGCATCTGGTGATGGCGCACAGCACGCGCTGGCCGGGCCGGCTGTCGCGCAAGCTCGCCAGGGAAACGGTCGAGGGCGTGGCGCTGATCAACGCGCTCCGCGTCGAGCCCGAACTCGGCTCGCCCGCGCGCGGCGGCCTGCCGGCGACCACGGCGCGCCGCACCGAGACCGGCTGGCGGCTGACCGGCAAGAAGATCTATTCGACCGGCGCGCCGATCCTGAAATGGTATTCGGTCTGGGCAAAGACCGATGAGCCGGAGACCCGTGTCGGCTTGTTTCTGGTTCCGGCCGGGTTGCCGGGAACGCGGATCGAGGAGAGCTGGGACCACCTTGGCCTGCGCGCCAGCGGCAGCCACACCGTGATCTTCGACGACGTGGTGTTTCCGCTGGATTACGAGATCGACGTCCGCAGGCCCGACGACTGGAAGGTTCCTGACGTGACCCAGGCGACCGTGCATGCGATCTTCGTCGCCGCGATCTACGACGGCATCGCCCGCGCGGCCCGCGACTGGCTGGTCGAATTCCTGAAGCAGCGGGTGCCCGCCAATCTCGGCGCGCCGCTCGCGACCCTGCCGCGGATGCAGGAGGTCGTCGGCGCGATCGAGGCCCGCCTTGCGGTCAATGCTCGCCTGATCGACAGCTTCGCCGCCGATTTCGATAACGGCTTCCCGCTGTCCGCGATCGAGTCTAACATCATCAAGCTGACGGTGACCAATAACGCCGCGGCAGTGGTGGAGGATGCCTTGTCGCTGACCAGCAATCACGGCCTGTCGCGCACCAATCCGCTGGAGCGGCATTACCGTGACGTGCTGTGTGGCCGCGTCCATACCCCGCAAGACGATGCCACCCGTGTCTCCGCCGGACGCTCCGCGCTGGGCGTCTGAAAACAATAGCCAACAACAACGGAGTTCCCGTCATGCCGGTCGAGTTCATCGGCTTCATCACCAACAACAATGCCTCCGAGACCATCGTCCGCTCAGGCCCGGTGCTCGATCCGCCCTATATCGAGACGGTGGCCAAGGCCCATGAGCTCGCCGGTTTCGATCGCGCGCTGCTGGCGTTCCACTCCACCACGCCGGACGCGTTGCAGGTCGCGCAGCATGTCCTGACCATCACCAAGCAGCTCAAGGTGATGATCGCGCAGCGACCGGGTTTCACCGCGCCGACGCTGCTGGCGCGCCAGCTTGCGACGCTGGATCAGTTCTATGGGGGCCGCGTCTCGCTGCACGTCATCACCGGCGGCAACGCCATCGAGCTGCGCCAGGACGGCAACACCCTTGACGACAAGGACGAGCGCTACGCCCGCACCGGCGAATTCCTCGACGTGGTGCGGTTGGAATGGACCAGCGAGAAGCCGTTCAACTACAGCGGCAAGTATTACAACGTCGAGAACGGATTCTCGCAGGTGAAGCCGCTGCAGAAGGGCGGCATCTACACCTTCGTCGGCGGCGGCTCGGACGCTGCGGTCGAGGTCGCCGGCAGGCACGCCGATACTTTCGCGCTGTGGGGCGAGTCCTACGCGCAGGTGCGCGACGTCACCGCGCGGGTGCGCGCTGCCGCGGCCAGGCACGGAAGGCCGACGCCGCGCTTCAGCCTGTCGGTGCGGCCGATCCTCGCCGACACCGAGGAGAAGGCGTGGAAGAAGGCGGAACATATCCTCGAGCGCGCCACCGCGCTGCAGGACCAGACCGGCTATCGCCGTCCCAACCACGCGACCGACGGCGCCAAGCGGCTGCTGGCGCTCGCCGATCAGGGCACGCGCATCGACAAGCGGCTGTGGACCGAGATCGCCAAACTGACCGGCGCCAACAGCAACACCACCGCGCTGGTCGGCACACCCGAGCAGGTCGCCGAGGTATTCGGCGATTATTACGATCTCGGCGTCAGCCACTTCCTGATCCGCGGCTTCGACCCGCTGGTCGATGCGATCGATTATGGCCGGGCGCTGATCCCGCTGACCCGCAAGCTGATCGAAGCGCGCGACCAGCAGCGGGGGATTGCCGCCGAATGATCCGTCTCATTGTTGCGGCAGTGCTTGCGCTCGTCGCCGTCGACGCGGCCTTCGCGCAGACCACGCTGCGCGTCGGCGACCAGAAGGGCAATTCGCAGGCCGTGATGGAAGCGGCCGGTGTGCTCAAGGACGTTCCCTACAAGATCGAGTGGAAGGAGTTCGCCGCAGCCGCGCCGCTGCTGGAGGCCCTGGGCGCAGGCGCGATCGATACCGGGCTGGTCGGCGACGCGCCGTTCACCTTCGCGGCGGCCGCCAAAATTCCGGTCAAGGCGATCGTGGCGGTGCGGCAGTCGCGCGACGGGCTCGCGGTCCTGGTGCCGGAAAGCTCTGCGATCAAGAGCTTTGACGATTTGCGCGGCAAGAAGATCGCGACCGGCCGCGGTTCGATCGGCCATCAGCTGATCCTGGCGGCGCTGGAATCGAAAGGCTGGCAGGCGAACGACGTGCAGATCGTGTTCCTCGCGCCGTCGGATGCCAAGGTCGCCTACACGCAGGGCGCGGTCGACGCCTGGTCGACCTGGGAGCCGTATGTGAGCCAGGAAGAGGTGCTGTTCAAGTCGCGCCGCGTTATCACGGCCGACGGCATTACGCCCGGCCTCGGCTTCCAGGTCGCGACACCGGATGCGATCAAGGCCAAGCGCGCCGAGCTCGAGGATTTCGTGCGGCGGTTGGCGGCCGCGCGCGCATGGTCGCAGAACAATGTCGAAGGCTACGCCGCGACCTGGGGCAGGCTGATGAACATCCCGCCCGCGGTGGCGGTGAACTGGCTGACGCGGGCCAAGATCCGCATCGCGCCGATCGACGACAGCGTGGTCGCCGACGAGCAGAAGACCATCGACCTCTACGACCGCTGGGGCCTGATCCGGCAGAAGATCAACGCCGCCGACATTGTCGACCGCTCGTTTGGTGCGGCCGTCGGGAAGGGCGCAGGACTGTAGGCAATTTGCAAGCGATACCAAACATTCAGCGTCGTCCTGGCTTTCGCCAGGACGACGGGTGCTTGCACGATTTCGGAATATTAGAAGAATATCCCTGATTTGCCCGACGCGTCAAGTTGGGTTGTCGAACGTGTCAGTAGCTCGTGATCTGTCGCCTGTTTGTAGCTCGTGAAGTGTCGTGTTTTCGGTGCTCCGGAACAAGGGGGGCACGATGGGCACGGCATCCATTCACGAGGGTGTACGACGGATGCGGTTTTCAGATTTGCTGGATCGGACGGAGGCGAAGGAACTGACGCAGGAGGCAGCTTCGGAGGTTCTTGGGATCAGTGTTCGGACGTTTCAACGCTGGGCGGAGCGCTATGAGGCGGAGGGCGACGACGGGCTTGTCGACCGCCGGCTGGGGCGTCGTTCGCCACGGCGGGCGCCGGAGGAGGAGCTGGAACGGATGCTTGCGCTGTACCGGGACAAGTACGCGGACTTCACGGTGAAGCACTTCCACGAGCAGATGCAAAAGCGGCATGATTATGTGCTGGGCTATACGGTGACGAAGCTGGCGCTGCACGCGGCAGGGCTGGTGCGGAAGGCTCCGAAGCGTTCGGCGCACCGCAAGAAGCGGCCGCGGCGGCCGCTTCGGGGCATGCTGCTGCACCAGGACGGATCGCGCCACGTTTGGATCGAAGGCCTGCCCGCGAGGGACCTGATCGTCACGATGGACGATGCGACGAGCGAGATCTACTCGATGGTGCTGGTCGAGGAAGAAGGAACGGCCTCGACCTTCCAGGCCTTGCGCGAAGTGATTGGCGAGCATGGCCTGTTCTGCGCGCTCTACACCGACCGCGGCAGCCATTATTTCCTGACCCCAAAAGCTGGCGAGAAGGTCTCGAAGACGCAACAAACCCAGGTGGGACGGGCTTTGTCGCATCTTGGGATCGAGCATATCGCAGCCTATTCGCCGCAGGCGCGCGGGCGCTCCGAGCGGGTATTCGGCACCTTGCAGGATCGGCTGCCGAAGGAGCTGCGGCTTGCCGGGATCACGACGCTCGAAGCTGCCAACGCGTGGCTGAAGGCGCATTACATCCCCGGGCACAACGCCGCGTTTGCGATCAAGCCCGAACAGGAAGGCTCGGCATTCGTGGCCGACCGGCATGAGGCCTGGCGCGAGGCGCTGTGCGTGATCGAGGAGCGAACCGTCGCCAACGACAATACCGTTGCATGGAACGGTCGGCGGCTGCAGTTGCCGGAGAGCCGGCTAAGACCTCACTTCGTCAAGGCCTTGGTGCGGCTACATGAGTATCCCGATGGCACCGTCAGCGTGTTCCTTGGACCGCATCGATTGGCGAGGTTTGCGCCTGACGGACAGCAGATCAGCCCCGACGCGCTTCAGCCTGGCGGCGTGCTCGGAGCCGTCAAGGACAAGCCCTGGCGGGCGCGCAAGCGCGCGTCCTTGACCGCTCCTGCGCGCGCCGCCGTCGAGAAAGCGCGGGTCGGGACGGAGAAACGGGCTTCAAGTCGAACAAAGAAACTCACCCACAGGGCTAAAACCGCCACAACAGCCGTGGCATGATCAATCAGGGAAAGCCGTCCCCGCCTTCCGGCTCCCCTGCAAATCAGAAACGAAGGCGACAGATCACGAGCTACAAAAACACGACATCTTCACCCGCTACGGACAGCCGCCCGGTCGAAGGCCGGCAGCCGCGAGCTCCTTTGCATGGGGTTGTTTTCGATATTTTGCCGGCGCACCTGCGGCGGCCCTGCAAGCGGGAGATGTGGACCGTCTGCGCGGAAGCGATTCAACTCCGCACCATTGCACCGCTAACGAACCCGTGATTCAAAACATCCATTCGTCCGCGGGCTGCCACGCGGCAAGGATTTTCCCCGTTTGGCACATTCCAAAACCGCAACGTTGCTATTTTCGCCACGACCTTGCCACCCCGCCCGGCGCCGCCAAGATCAAAAGCACGAACAATCGAGTCCGGGAGATCACCATGGGCCTTCAACAAACTCGCATCGAGTCGCTGCCGTTTGTGACCGCTGAACTGAATTATCTCGCGCCGACGCCGGGCAAGCCCCGGACCTACGCCTTCGATCCGCCGCCCGGCGAACCCAAATCCACCGCGCTGCCCGAAGCCCACAATGTTCCGATCTTTGACGGGCGTCTGATTGCCGACAGTTTCTCGCTCGACCGCGAGGGCTTTGCGCTG
This sequence comes from Bradyrhizobium sp. USDA 4538, assembly GCF_024171045.1. Lineage (NCBI taxonomy): Bacteria > Pseudomonadati > Pseudomonadota > Alphaproteobacteria > Hyphomicrobiales > Nitrobacteraceae > Bradyrhizobium > Bradyrhizobium sp. USDA 4538. Next base: position 916,650 of record NZ_JALJZE010000001.1, on the reverse strand, counting down.
GTCAAGCATCCGACCAGTGTGAGGGACTATTACGACGAGAACGAAGTCCGCAACGTCTACTACCCGGCCGTGGAAGCCTTCCTGAAGGCGACGCTGAAGGCGGATCGTGTCTTCATCTTCGATCACACCGTGCGCAAGCGCGTCGAGGGCGCGGCGGATATCCGCGGCGGTGGTCCGCGCCAGCCGGCGACGCGCGTCCATGTCGACCAGACCGCCGTCTCCGGCCGCAACCGGGTGTTCGAGCACCTGCCCGACGAGGCCGAGCAGCTGGTGAAGGGCCGCGTCCAGGTGATCAATCTGTGGCGCCCGATCCGCGGGCCATTGCGCGATTCACCGCTTGCGATGGCCGACGGTACGACAGTGGCGCCGGAGGATCTGATCGCCTCCGACCTGATCTATCCGAACCGCAGCGGCGAGACCTATTCGGTGAAGTACAATCCGAACCATCGCTGGTTCTACATTCCAGAAATGACGCCGGACGAGGCGATCCTGCTGAAATGCTACGACTCGGCGACCGACGGCCGCACCCGGTTCGGGCCGCATACCGCGTTTGTCGATCCCACCACGCCCGCGGATGCCGCGCCGCGCGAGAGCATCGAGCTGCGCACGCTGGTGTTCCATAAGCAGTGAAGGACGCAGTCCCCACAAACTCGTCATGCCCGGGCTCGTCCCGGGCATCCACGTCTTTGGTTCTGCGTGAAGATAGACGTGGATGGCCGGGACAAGCCCGGCCATGACGGCGTCGAGGCAGCAGCATTGCCTCCAAAGTTGGCACCATCCGCCCAATAATGTTACGCCCGTCGCCAAACCGCTCGGGGAAGAGGCGATTCGTGGACGGCGTGGTGACGAAGGAAGAGGCGGGGATCGGGTTCCGCGCCCTGGTGCTTGCACTTCTGGCATTGGCCTCCGGCCACATGCTGTCGACGCTGCTGCGGACCATCCCGGCGATCAGCCTCGATCTGATGGCGTCGGATTTCGGCACCTCGCCGCAGGCGCTCGCGAGCCTCACCTCGATCTATCATTTCTCCTTTGCCGCCTCGCAAATCCCGGTCGGCGCCGCGATGGATCGTTTCGGCGTGCGGCCGGTGTCGTTGAGCCTGCTCGCCGGTACCGTGATCGGAACGCTGGTCTCGGCGCTGGCGACGGGGCCTGCGAGCTTTGTGCTCGGCCAGCTCATGCTCGGCGTCGCCACCTCGGGCATGCTGATGTGCCCGATGACGCTCGCGGCGAAGCAGATGTCGGCGGCGAAGTTCGGCCTGTGGTCCGGCCTGATCCTCTCGATCGGCAATATCGGCATGCTGCTGTCGGCAAGCCCGCTGGCCTTCGTGGTCGATCAGTTCGGCTGGCGCGCCGGTTTCTGGGTTTCGGCCGGCTTCGGCATTGTGGTGCTGATCGCGGTGTTCGCGCTGGTGCCGCGGCAGCCGGCGGCGCATGCGGATGATTCCTCGCCGCTGCACCAGATGGCCGAGGTGCTCCGGCTCGGCATGTCGCGTGGCCTGCGCGGGCTGATCGCGCTGTCGCTGGTGTCGCTCGGCGCGTCGCTGACCCTGCGCGGCTTGTGGGGCGGCCCGTGGCTGATGGACGAGAAAGGGCTGAGCCGGATCGAGGCCGGCAATGTGCTCGGCCTGTTCACGCTGGCGATGATCGTCGGCCCGGCCTGCATCGGCGCTTTCGATCGCAAGTTCGGGCACCGCCGTGCCATGGTGGCGGTGACGCACGCCATCGCCGCGCTGCTGCTCGTCTTGATGGCGGCCGGTGCACCGCATTTCCCGGTCTCGAACCTCTTCGGCGTTGCCGTGATGCCGACGCAATATGACTTGGTGCTGTTGATCCTGATCGGGCTTGCGACGTCGGCGCAGCCGCTGATCTACGGCATGACGCGGCAGCTTGTCGCCGCACAGAACACCGGCAAGGCGCTGTCGTCGGTCAACCTCGCGTTCTTCCTCGGCGCGGCGCTGCTGCAATCGAGCACCGCCGGCGTCGCCGCGCTGTTCGGGCTGCCCGCGGTGCTGCTGTTCATCGCCGGCGCGCTGGTGATCGGGATCGTGCTGTTCCTGATCTACACCAGGCCCTAAGGCGCGATGAGATTGGGTTGAATCGTCATCGCGCCTTAGCTCTTTGTTTGAGCATGATCTTTTCGGAAAACCGCTTCGCACTTTTCCGGATCATGCTTAGCGCTCCGTTCCGATCAGATCGTCTGCGCCTGCTTGCGAATCTCGTTGGCAAGTGGCCGCAGGGAATCGCCCCCGCGCGGCCCCACCAGGGAGTAGCCCGTACCGCCGTCGGCCCACGAGAAGCCCGCGACGTCGCCACCCGAATGCGCGGCCATCGGCGCGTTCTGGTCTGACGTCATCGGGCGGGTGAGAACCACGAGCCGCTCGCCGCGATCGTCGTCGTACATGAACATGGCCGCAGGACCATGTGCGGTCGGCACTACCCGTCCGCCCATCAAACGATATCCCGACTTGGTGAGATCCGGCAGCTTCACCGGTTGATGCAACCGGTTGGAGACCCATTGCACAAGCTCGGTGCTGTCGCGCAGCTCGACCGGCCGCGTGCGATCGGAGGCGTACACTCTGTAGGAATCGCTGGCCTCCTCGGCGAGCGCCACAATTCCGCCGACCGGTGCCTGTGTCGCGCCACGGATCATCCATCCACCGAGGCCGCCGATCGAGAGCATCAGCATCGCTGCGATGGCCCAGCGCAACGACGAGGGGCGGCGACGAGGGCTCTCGATCATCCTGGCGAGGTTGAGCCGCGGCGGCAGCGGCTCCTCGGCGATCGGCAGCAGCGCCGATCGCAAAAGGTTACGCTCATCGGAGTAGGCGGCGATGCGCTTGGCCACGTCCGGATGCTTGTCCAGATAGGCACGGACATCGGCCTCGCGTTCCGGCTCCAGAGCGCGATCGACATAGGCATGCAGATCGTCTTCTGTAATGGGTCGGTTGCTCATGTCTTGTTCCGCAATTGCACGACATTATGATCCAGGTCGCCGGGCGTCCCCTCCAGTTCGTGATGCAGCCGCTCGCGGGCGCGCGCGAGGCGGGACATCACCGTGCCAATGGGCACGCCCAGCACCTTCGCAGCATCGGCGTAGGACAAATCCTCGACACCGACGAGCAGCAGCACCGCACGCTGGTCATGCGGAAGCTTGGCAAGCTTCGCCATGACATCGCGATACATTACCTTGTGCTCCTGCGCCGCTTCCTGGCCGAACGAACCCTCGTTGGTTTCGTCGATCGCGACATGAACGCCGCGCACCGTTGCGCGGCGAAACTGGTTGATGGCGAGATTATGCAGGATCGCGAACAGCCACGGGCGCGGATTGTCCGACCGCCGCTGCTCCCAGTGAATGACGGCGCGTTCCAGGCAGTCCTGCACCAGGTCGTCGGCCGCCGCATGGTCGCGGACCAGGGCCCGCGCATAGCGCCGCAAGGCGGGTATCAGCGGCTCGACCAGGTGCAGCATGTCGCTCATGGCGCTTGGACCTGCACGACCGCTCCGAGTTTCGCCGGCTCGCCGGCTGCGATGACGAGGTAGCGTCGCTCCGCCCTGGCCGCGCTCTGCACGATCTGCCGGATCGGACCGGCCGCGTTGACGATCGCGGAGCCGGCCGGATTGGTCATGAAGGCTGCCAGCGGCTCCACCATGCCGCCACCGTCGGCGTGTTCGGCCAATCCCAGCACGTAGCGCTGCTTCGGCTCGAGCCCGGTCACGGAAGCCTGCAGCACCTGGATCAGCCCTTGATCGAACAGCGATACGCTGGTCGGCGGCTTCTCGTCCTTGGCTTGCTTTTTCGGTGCGAGCGCGAGGTGAGCGGCCTGGCCGGCGACGCCGAGGGCTTGCAGGTTCTGGCGATCTTCCGGATTTGGCGCGGCGTTCGGCACATAGACGATCGCCTGCGGCGCCTGGCCGATCGGGATGTTGGCGATCACCTTGTTGGTCGCGGTGTCGATCGCCGCCAGCGCGTCGGCATTTTCGAGACCGACATAGACCCGCGTGCCGTCGCCGGACGGCCAGACGCCGTGCGGCAGATTGCCGACGGGAATGGTCGCGACTTGCGAGAAGTCGTCGGTTCGAAACACCTTGACCTCGTTGGTGCCGCCGATCGTGACATAGGCCAGCGTGCCCTTAGGCGTCTTCGCGAAATTGACGTGGTTGGTGATCGGGCCGCTGTCGATGGTCTTGATCAGGTTGAACGGCGGCTTGGCGTTGAACACCTGCGTCCTGCCGACATCCTTCAGCGTGAACCAGACCTGGTCGCCATCGGGCGAGGCCGCGATGTTCGGGCAGAACGGGCTTTCCTGCTTCACCTTCGCGACGATCTGATGGTCTGCGACCGAGACCACGTCGGTTTCCGGGTTGAACGACGAACAGATGTAGCCGTACTTGCCGTCGGGCGAGAATATCTGCATGCCGGGTCCCGCAGGCACCTCGATGCGCGTTGTTTCCTTGAAGCTCTGCGCGTCGATGACCGAGATGTAATTCTCGCCGCGCACCGTGACCCATACTTCCCTGCCGTCGGGCGTGAAGAACGCCTCGTGCGGTGACCGCCCGATATAGGTGACGTGCTTGACCGCGTTGGTTGCCGTGTCGATGAAGCTCACCGAGTTCGAACCGATCGAGACCACTGCGAGCATGTGATGGTCGGGCGAATAGCCCATACCGTGGACCAGCACCTGGCCCTTGTAGAGCGGGCTGAAATTGCCCGGCTGCGGGTCGCCGAGCCGGATCACGCCGAGCAGCTTGTTGTCGGCCGGGTCGGTGACCGACACCGTGTTGGAGAACTGCTCGGCGGCGTAGACGCGATCGTGATGGCTGACCGGAATGTCGGGCGCGGACGCAGCGCCCGGCGCCTGTCCGGCGAAAGCAGGGCTCGACATCGCCAGCGCGGTCGTGGCCAGCAGGCTCTTGAGGATTTGACGGTTCATCGTTTGAGGCTCCTAGTTCTTCATTCCGTGGGACATGTTCATATGATCGTGAGCAGCGGGCGCCGGGCTCTGCTGCGTCGGGGCGGGCGCGGATGCCGTAACCGGGTCTCCGATCGCGAGCTTCATGGCGTCGATCTCCTGCTGCTGCTCGACGATGATTTCCTGCGCGATCCGGCGCAGCTGCTCGTTCTTGCCGTAGCGGAGCTCGATCACCGCCATGTCGATCGCGCCCTGGTGATGCGGCGTCATCATCGCGACGAAGTCGCGGTCGATGTCGCCGCTCGGCTTGGCCGCCATGTCGTTCATCATCTTGGTCATCGCGGTATCGTTTTCAGCAAGGAAGGCGCTCTCTTCGGCCGTCTGCCCGGTCTGGACCGGATGATGGTCGTCATGCGCAAAAGCAGCCGCCGCAGCTGCAAAAGCGAGCAGGGCGGCGCCGGCGCGCGGCGCGAGGCCGGACTTAAGGAATCGAGGAAGCATTTGCGTTCACCCTGGGAGTTGTCGGGGAGGCCCGAGCGGTTACGGGCTTGGGCCGGCTTGCATGGGTGGGACGCAGCAGCGTGAGCTCTATTCCGTCGTCAGGCAGATTCTTGTCGATCACGACTTGCTGATCGCCGGAATGATCCGTTTCGGCCGGGCCAGCCGATTTGCGATCCGCAAGCCACTGGCTATAAGAAGGAATTCCGGTTTCGATCGACCGGTTCCACCATCCTCCCTGCGCAAGTCGCTCGCGCCAAGAAGGCCAAGATGTCCGCCAAGATCGATCCGATCACCCGCTCCGTCGTCCAGCACCGCCTGTCGTCGATCGTGAAGGAGATGGGCGAAGCCATGCTTCGCACCTCCTATTCGCAGATCCTCAATTCCAGCCGCGATTTCTCGCTGGCGATCTGCGACACCAACGGGCGGCTGATCGCGCAGGCCGACCACATTCCTGTTCATGTCGGCGCCTTGCCCTGGGCGACGCTGGCGGTCGAGGAGCGCTTCAAGGACGTCGCGCCCGGCGACGTCATCCTGCTCAACGATCCCTATCAGGGCGGTAGCCACCTGCCGGATCTCACAGCCTTCGTGCCGGTATTCGATGGCGGAAAAAGACTGCTCTGGACCATCGTGCGCGCGCATCAGAGCGACATCGGCGGCGCCACCCACGGCGCCTACAACCCCGGTGCGACCGAGATCTATCAGGAAGGCATTCGCATTCCGCCGATCAAGCTCTACGAGGCCGGCAAGCCGCGCGAGGATCTGCTCGACCTCCTGGCTTTGAACATCCGCAACCCCCGTGAATTCCGCGGCGACCTCGCGGCAATGCTCGGGGCCGCGCATCTCGGCGAGCGCCGCGTCGCAAAACTGTTCAGCGAGTTCGGCGCGGAGACGGTCGAAGCCGCGATCGAAGCCATTCTCGATGCCACCGAGCAGCAGACCCGCGCCGTGGTGTCGACCTGGAAAGACGGCGTGTTCCACGGCGAGGCCTTGCTCGACGATGACGGCCACGGCCGCACTGACATCAAGATCGCCGCCAAGGTGACCAAGAAGGGCAGTGACATCGAGGTCGATCTCACCGGCTCGGATCCGCAGTCGACCAGTTTCGTGAACTCGTCGCACGCCAACATGCAGGCCGCGGTCGCGATGGCCTTCGCCTATCTGATCGACGCCGATATCCCCAAGAACACCGGCGCGCTGCGGCCGCTCAAGGTGGTGGCGAAGCAGGGCACGATTGTCTGGGCCGATCCCGGCCGTCCCGTCACCTTGTGCACCAGCCATCCCTCCAACGAGATCGTCGAAGCCATCATCAAGGCGATGTCGGCGTCCTGTCCGGATCGGGTGATGGGCGGCTGGGGGCGCCGCTTCCGCATCGCGATCCAGGGTGAGGATCCGCGCAACGGACGCAATTTCATCTGGCACATGTTCCAGGCACGGCCCGGCGGCGGCGCCTCGCCGGGCGGCGACGGCTATTCTTCGATCGGCGAGTGGCACTCGGTCGGCGGTCTCAAATTCGGCAGCATCGAGGTGGCCGAGGTGCGCTTTCCCCTGCATTTCCGCCAGCACGAATTCCGGCCGGACTCCGGCGGCGACGGCCAGCATCGCGGCGGCCTTGGCGTCGCGCTCGACATGGTGCTGGAGACGCAAAAGCCGGCCAAGGGCAACACCGCCGGCGACGGCGCGCGCCATGGTCCCTGCGGCATGCTCGGCGGCAAGGACGGCGAGCCTCATCACTACAGGCTGCTCTCGGAAGGCCGCGAGCCGCGCGTGCTGAAGACGAAAGAAGTCGGCATCGAGCTGCGCCCAGGCGATTGCCTCGAGATCCGCTCCTCTGGCGGCGGCGGCTGGGGTCCACCGGAGAAGCGCTCGGCGGAAGCGCGGGCGCGCGATCTTGCGCAAGGTTTGGTTTCGAAAGCGGTGTAGGGCAGCGATGTACACGATTGGGGTCGACGTCGGCGGCACTTACACCGACCTGGTCGCGACGGATCAAACCGGGCGCACGGTGTTCGCGAAATCGCCGTCCACGCCGGCCGATCAGTCGATCGGCGTCATGGCGGGACTGGAAGAGCTGGCGCGCCGCCTCGGCGTGACGCGCGCGGCGATGCTCGCCGCGACCGATCGCCTGGTGCACGGCACGACGGTCGCGACCAATGCGCTGCTGGAGCGCAAGGGCGCCAAAGTTGCGCTGCTGACCACCGAAGGCCACCGCGACGTCGTCGAGATGCGCGAAGGGCTGAAGCCGGACCGCTACGATCTGCGCACGCCGCCGCCCGAGCCGCTGGTGCCGCGCGAGCGCCGCTTTGGCGTGCGCGAGCGGCTGAAGGCCGACGGCAGCGCCGCGGTTGCACTCGATGCCACAGCGCTCGGCGATGTCGTCGCCGAGGTGAAACGGTCGGGTGCGAATTCCGTCGCGGTCTGCTTTCTGCATGCCTATCTCAACCCGGCACACGAGCTTGCCGCCGTCGAGCAGCTGGCGAAGGAGCTGCCCGACGTCAGCGTGTCGCGCTCCAGCGACGTGCTGCCGCAGATCAAGGAATATGAGCGCGCCTCGACCACGATCGTGAACGCTTATGTCGAGCCCACCGTGCGGCGCTATCTCACCAATCTGGAGCGCAGCCTGCATGAGGCCGGCTTTGCCGGCTCGCTGTTCGTCGTGCTGTCGCATGGCGGCATGGCGCCGGTGGAGGAGGCCTCGCGGCTTGCCGCGGGCACTGTGCTGTCGGGGCCGGCCGGCGGCATCTCCGGCAGCCGCCGCTGCGCCGATCTTCTGCGGATTCCCGATCTCGTGCCGTTCGACATGGGCGGCACCTCGACCGACATCTCGCTGATCGCAGATGGCCAGGCCTCGCTGTCGGCGGACGGCATGCTCGCCGGCCAGCGCATCGCGCTGCGCAGCCTCGACATCGCCAGCATCGCGGCCGGCGGCGGCTCGATCGCGAGCGTCGACGGCGGCCGCACGCTGCGGGTCGGGCCGGAGAGCGCGGGCTCGGTGCCCGGCCCGGCCTGCTACGGCAATGGCGGCACGGCTGCCACCGTCACCGATGCCAATGTCGTGCTCGGTTATCTCGACGCCGCCGCCTTCATGGGCGGCGCGCGGCCGCTCGACCGTGCGGCGTCGGAAGCCGCGGTGGACCGGATCGCCGCAGCGCTCGAGCTGTCGCGGATCGAGGCCGCCGCCGGCATCTACAAGATGATCAATCTGAAGATGGCCGACGGCATCCGCCTGATGACCTTGCGCCGCGGCGTCGATCCGCGCAAATTCGCGCTGCTCAGCTTCGGCGGCGCCGCCGGCATGCACGCCGCCGAGGTCGCGCGCGAGCTCGAGATCAAGCGCATCATCGTGCCGACGGTCGCCTCTGTGCTTTCGGCCTGGGGCATGCTGACCAGCGATCTGCGCTACGAGGTCAGCCGCACCCATTACGGCACCGGCCGGATTTCCGCCGACGAGGTTCGCGCCTTGTTCGCCGGGCTGGAAGAGCAGGCGGCGGGGCGGCTGCGCGACTGGTTCAAGGGCGATATCGGCATCGAGCGCTCGGCCGAGATGCGCTACGGCGAGCAGGTGTTCGAGATCGACGTGCCGCTCGGCGAGCTCGATCTCGGCGCCGCCGACCTGGTGGCGCAGATCGAGGAACGCTTCCATCGCCGCCACGAGGAGCTCTACACCTATGCCTCGCGCGGGCAGGAGGTGGTGTTCGTCAACGCCCGCGTTGCCGCCGTCGGCAAGGTGGCGCGCGGCAGCAGTGATGCCGGAAAGGCCAGCTCGGCTGCGCCCTGCGCGCCGCGCGGCAAGCGGCAGGCCTGGTTCGGTGCCTGGCGCGAGGTGCCGGTCTACGCGCTCGACGATCTCGGGCCGGGCCAAGCGCTGGCCGGTCCCGCGATCATTGAGGCCGAAACCACGACCGTCCTGGTCGACAGCGGCGACCGCGTCGCGGTCAACCCGCTGGGCTGGCTCGATATAACATTGCGCTGATCGTCAAGTCGGAACTGCACTCCCTCTCCCGCTTGCGGGCAGGGTTATCGCATGTGCGCTCGATCCCTCCACAGACTCGTCATGCCCGGCCTTGTGCCGGGCATCCACGTCTTGGTTTCCGCGCGAAAAAGACGTGGATGGCCGGGACAAGCCCGGCCATGACGATGTGGAAATAGCGCCGCCAAGCTTTTCGCTGCCATATGCGATTGCCCTGCGCTTGCGGGGGAGGTGAAAGAAGGCCTGCCTCCGCCATCAACATTTCATTTTTCCGGCATTGGCTTGGGCGATAAACTCCGCTCGCTCGGGAGGAGCGCCGGCCTGGTGCCGGCGCGTTTGTGGCGATGTTGATGCAAACAAAAAGACAAACTGCGCTTTCGATATCCCTCGTCCTCGCAGCTGTCCTCGCGGCGGCGCCGTTGCGCGCGCAGCAGGCGCAGACGGCGGCGGCCGGCAACGAGATCCGCATCGGCAACGTCATGCCCTATACCGGGCCGCTCGCCGCGTTCGCGACCATCGGGCGGGCGGAGGCGGCCTATTTCGACATGGTCAACGAGCATGGCGGCATCAACGGCCGCAAGGTCAGGTTCGTCTCGGTCGATGACAGCTCCAATCCGAAGATCGCGATGGAGCAGACCCGCGATCTCGTCGAGAAGCAGGATGTGCTGTTGATGTTCGGCTCGTTCGGCACGCCGAGCAACCTCGCGGTCCGGAAGTACCTCAACGAGAACAAGGTCCCGCAGCTGTTCGTCGCTTCCGGCGACGAGGCGTGGGCGCATCCTGCGACCTTTCCCTGGACCATGGGCTGGCAGCCGACCTTCCGCGCCGAGGGGCGGATCTACGCCAATTACATCCAGGCCGCCTATCCCTCGCGCAAGATCGCGGTGCTCTGGCAGAACGACCAGTTCGGCCGCGACCTGTTCAAGGGATTGCAGGAGGGGCTCGGCGACACCGCCGGCATGATCGTCGCCGATCTCGCCTTCGATGCATCGGAGACCGCGATCCAGAACCAGATCGGAATTTTGAAGAACTCCGGCGCCGACATCCTGGTGTTCGACGGGGCGCCGGCGATCGCGGCGCGCGCGATCCGCGTCGCCGCGGACCTCGACTGGCATCCGGTGTTCATCCTCGACAATGCGTCGGCCTCGATCGCCAGCGCCTTGCGGCCGGCAGGCCTGCAGAATTCGCTCGGCGTGATCTCGACCTCGTTCCTCAAGGATGCCGGCGATGCCTCCTGGAAGGACGATCCGCAGATCAAGGCGTGGCTCGCCTTCATGGACAAGTATTATCCCGACGGCGACAAGGACGACATCTACGCCGTGTTCGGCTACGCCGCCGCCGATACGCTGATGCAGGTGCTGCGCCAGTGCGGCGACGATCTGTCGCGCGAGAACATCATGCGGCAGGCCGCGTCGCTGAAGGATTACCAGAGCCCGATCGCGCTGCCCGGGATCGTGATCAACACCGGACCGAAGGACTTCCGCCCGATCAAGCAGATGCGCCTGGTGCAGTTCGACGGCAATGCCTGGCAGCCGATCGGCGACGTGATCGACAGCGCGTTCACGGCGGTGCGCGAGGATAATTGAGGGCCGTTGAGTTGGGTCATGCGTCGTCCCGGCGAAGGCCGGGACCCATTACCCCAACTGCGCATTGTTTTGCTCTGCTGGGGCGATAATCCCTTACACACCAGGCAGCGGTGGTTATGGGTCCCGGCCTTCGCCGGGACGACGATGGGGTGTGGGCCGGCGCAACAAACGCCTACTTCTTCAATCCATAATTCAGCAGCCCGCCCTTGTTCTTTCGGCGGGTGCGCGCGCAGGCCTTCCTCGTTCGGCTCGGTGCCCCAGCCCGGGCGATCCGGGATCACCAGATGGCCGTCGACGAATTCGGGCACGTGGGTGAACAGCTCGTGGTCCCAGGCCAGCCGATCGATGTCGGTCTCCATGATGCGCAGGTTCGGCACCGCGGCGCAGAAATGCGCGTTCATCATGGTGCAGAGGTGGCCGTAGAAATTATGCGGCGCGACGTTGACCTCGAAATGCTCGGCGGCGGCGGCGATCTTCATCGACTGCCAGACCCCGTTCCATGGCGTGTCGATGATCGCGACATCCATCGCCTGCTCGGTGAAATAGGGCAGGAATTCGCGCAGGCCGAGCAGCGTCTCGCAGGACGAGATCGGGTGCGGGCTCTGGCGGCGGATATAGCCGAGCGCCTGTGGATTGAAGGTGTCGATCTCGACCCAGAACATGTCCATCTTCTCGATGGCGCGCAGGATTTTCAGATAGCCCTCGGTCTTGGCGTTGAAGTTGAGGTCGAGCAGGAGATCGACATCCGGCCCCGCACCGTCGCGGATCGCCTCCAGGTGCATGCAGAGATTGCGCAGCACGGTGCGGTCGATATTGATCTCGGGCTGGAACGGCGAGCCGAAGCCGGGGCGCCAGCCTTGCGGCTTGCCGTCGGTATAGACGAAGATGTTGGTCTTCATCGCCGTGAATTTCTTCTCGCGCACTTCGGCCCCGATCGCCTTGACGCCGTCGAGATCAGTGATCGCCGGCTTGTACCAGTCGGGATGATTGATGCGCCAGGTCGCGCAATGCGACCAGTACACCCGCACGCGGTCGCGGATCTTGCCACCGAGCAGGTCGTAGCAGGGCACGCCGAGCGCCTTGGCCTTGACGTCGAGCAGCGCGTTCTCGATCGCCCCGAGCGCCAGCGCCACCACGCCGCCGGCGGCAGGGCGCGTCGCGGCGAACAGCTCGACATAGATCCGCTCGTGCTCGAACGCGTTCTTGCCGACCACCCGCGCCGAAAGCCGCTCGATCGCCGCCGTCACGCCGGGCGCGCCGAAGCCCTCGTCATATTCGCTCCAGCCGACCAGCCCGTCCGTCGTCGTCACCTTGACGAAGTGATAATTCCGCCAGCCGGCATCGCAGGCGAGCGTCTCGACGCTTTTGATTGTGGTGGATTTGCTCATGGTTTCCTGCCCGGTTGTTTGTTGCTGTTGGCGGGATACCAACAACGGATCGGCGGACGCGTCAATTCGCGCCAAGGCAAGGCGACAATGCGTATTGGCAAGGCGGCACTCGCCTCTTCGTTCACCGTCACCCTGAGGAGCGCGCTCTTGCGCGCGTCTCGAAGGGCGACGGCCCGGCTCTTTCCGCATGGATCTCGCGGGGCCGTGCATCCTTCGAGGCTCGCAAGAGCTCGCGCCTCAGGATGACGGGACAAACATCTCGGTGTCAGGCCGGAACAATGTCGGCCTTTGCCGTTCGAAGGTCTTGCGGCCGTGCTTGAAGCCCATCAGCACGTCGGGCAGCTCGGCGATGGCGTTGGTTCCGCTGTCGGTATCGAGCACGACGATGTCGGCGGGGTTGCCGACCGCAATGCCGTAATCCTTCAGGTTCATCAGCCGCGCCGGCAGATCGGTGACGAGATCGAGGCAGGCGTCGAACTCGCCGATCCCGGCATGCGCCGCATTGGCGTAGAGATTGGCCATCCGCAGCAGCGAAGCATCGCCGAACGGCGTGAAGGGATTTTGCACATTGTTGGTCGCGACCGAGCACAGCACGCCATCGGCGACGAGCCGGTGCGCGGCGGTCAGCCCACGCGGCGCGTTGTGGGTGGCGTCGCGGCCCATCAGATAGAGATCGGTCGCCGGCAGCACGGTGACCGCGACACCGGCCTCGGCGAGCCGAGCGCCGGCTTTCTTCAACCGATCAGGCGGCAGCGCGGAGAGTTTGGTGGCGTGCCCGATCGCGACGCGCCCGTGATAGTTGCGCCGCTCGGTCTGCCGGCAGACCTCCTCCATGTGCCACCAGGAGGGATCGAGGTCGAAATCGAGATGCAGGTCGACATCGACGTCGAACTCCTGCGCGAGGTCGAAGATGCGCGCGATATGCGCGTTCGGATCGCTGTCGACATAGGGGCAGCCGCCGACCGCCTCGGCACCGTCGTGCAGCGCTGCGACCAGCAACTCGTCGGCGCCGGGATCGTTGGTCAGGCCCTCCTGCGGAAAGGCGCAGAGCGAGAGATCGAGCGCCCAGGCGTAGTCGCGTTTCAAGGCCTTGACCGCCTCGAAGCCGCGCAGCCCGATCCTCGGGTCGATCTCGACATGCGTCCGCATCCGCGTGGTGCCCGCCGTGATCGCGCGCTCGATCACTTTTGAGCCGCGCGCATAGACATCCTCGATCGTGAAGTCGCGCTTCATCGCCGATACCGCGCGGATCGCCTCGCCGAGGCTGGCGTGATCGTGGCCGCAGCGGCCGAGCAGGCAGGCCTTGTCGAGATGGATATGGGTGTCGACGAAGCCGGGCAACGCCAGCCGGCCGTTGAGGTCGACGTCGACCGCCTCGCACACGAGGCGCGGCGCGATCGCGGCGATCCTGCCGCCGGCGATGCCGATATCGACCGCGGCGGCAGAGCTGCGCGTCACGGCATTGCGGAAGACGAGGTCAAAGGCAGGTTTCGCGATCATCGGCGAGGAAACATCAGGATGGTTTCAGCCTAGCGGAGGGGCGAGGATCCGGCAGCACCAGATTGTGTGCAGTTTTATGGTTCGACTGTCTAAAAAATATGCATACACTTTTGCCGGCAGATTGTAGAGTCCTGATTATTCCTGGAGGCCCCATGTCCGCACCCGCCAAAGCCGATGCCCGCCCGATGTCCGATGTCGAGATCGTCGAGGCCTATCTGACGGCGTCGATGATCCCCGATCCGGATGCGGCCGCGGCCTATATGAAGCCGGGCACGGTGATCACTTTCACCGGCGGGCGCGAATTCGACCATCCGCGCGGGCCGACCGCCTTCAATGCGAAGCGCTATCGCTGGGTGAAGAAGAAGATGGACCGCTTCGATGTCTGCCCTGGCACCGGCGAGACCGTCGTCTACAGCGTCGGTACGCTCTACGGCGAGTGGACGGACGGCACGCCGTTCGAAGGCAACCGCTATGTCGACCGCTTCGTGGTGCGGGGCGGGCAGATCGTCAAGATGGACGTCTGGAACGACAGCGCCGAGCGGATTTTGATTCAGCGGGGGATCGAGGCGTAGGAAGCGGTGCCAGTTCTCCCTCGCCCCGCTCTTGCGGGGAGAGGGTCGGGGTGAGGGGCTGCATCCGCGAGTATCGGCCGCGGATAGACCTGTACCCCCTCACCCGGATCGCATCTGCGATGCGATCCGACCTCTCCCCGCAGGCGGGGCGAGGTAAGAGTATCAGCGCCGCGCCGCCTTCGTCAGCTTCACCACCTTTTCGCCGGTTGCCTCGTCGGCATAGGGGGCCAGAATATCCAGCAGATCGCGGCCGCGCTGCGGGCTCGGCGCGACCAGCGCGCGGGTCGCCACGGAATCCAGATGGCTGTGCATCAGCGCCATCACCTTGTCGACGTCGCCTTTCGCCAGCGCGGCGATGATCGCGCGGTGCTCGTTGATCGCGCATTCCGATGAATGCGGCCGGCTGTACAGCGACAGCGTCAGGCAGCAGCGGTACGCGACCTCGCTGACATAGCGCACCAGGATCGGGCTGTTCGTCATGTGGGCGAGCAGGATGTGGAATTCGGTGGCGAGCCGGATCGACACCGCGTCGGTGCCGTCGCGGGCCCGATCCTCGGCGTCGACATGGGCATTCAGTTCGGCGATCTGCGCCTTGGTCAGCTTGCCCGCGAGTTGCCGCACCACCAGCCGCTCGAGCTCGATGCGGATATCGAAGGCATCGCGTGCCTCCTGCCAGCTCGGCGTCGCCACCACGGCGATGCGGTTGCGGCGCAGCTCGACCAGGCCTTCCGCCGCCAATTGCCCGAGCGCATGCCGTGCGATGGTCCGGCTGACGCCGAAACGCTCGCCGAGCGCGTCCTCGGGCAGCTTGGCGCCGGGCTCCAGCGCCTGCTCGATGATCGCGCGCCGCAGCGCGCGGCAGATCACGCTGACCTTGTCTGACGATTCAGCCGTCTTGCTGCTGTCGGCGCGCCCCGCCATTGCCGCGAATCCCTCTCGAAGGTGCTTCGAACGCCTCTTTATCATACCGCCAAAGCAATCGGGCGCTCGAATTGCATGCAGTTTGAGCTACGGATTGCCCAAAAGGAATCCGGCCTTTGAGGCGGGAAACGCGCGATCTCCTTGATTTTCAACGCGGCTGCCGCTGGGATTTTCAACGCGGCTGCCGCTGGCATCCGGCTTGCATGCACTTTGCTCGTGATGCGCATGCAACCAAACTCCGAATTTGCCGGCGAGCCGATGGCCGCCGGATCCGCGCCGACCGCGATCGAGCTGTCGGACGCCTCCGTGACCTTCGGCCGCGGCGCCCGCGCCGTGCCGGCTCTGTCAACAACCACGCTGCGGATCGCCGACGGCGAGTTCGTCGCGCTGGTCGGCCCGTCCGGCTGCGGCAAGTCCACCATCCTGCGGCTGGTTTCCGGCCTGGCGCGGCCGTCCACCGGCGTCGTCATCGTCGGGGGCCGCGAGGTCGCGGCGCGCGCGATGCGGGTCGGCATGGCGTTCCAGAACCCGACCATGCTGCCGTGGACGACGATCGAAAAGAACATCATGCTGCCGCTGAAGATCGTCGAGCCGTTCCGCTCGCAGTTCCGCAAGCTGCGCAAGACCGAATTCCGCGACAAGGCCAACACGCTGCTCGAGCAGGTCGGGCTGAAGGGGTTCGGCGGCCGCTATCCCTGGCAGCTCTCCGGCGGCATGCTCCAGCGCGCCAATCTGTGCCGCGCGCTGATCCACGAGCCGCGCATGCTGCTGCTCGACGAGCCGTTCGGCGCGCTCGACCAGTTCACCCGCGAGGAGCTGTGGGGAATCCTTCAGCAGCTCTGGATGACCCACAGGCCGACCGTGCTGCTGGTCACCCATGATCTGCGCGAGGCCGGCTTCCTCGCCAGCCGTATCTGCGTGATGAGCGCGCGGCCCGGCCGCATCCTCGACGACTCCAGGGTCGACTTCGCCCGTCCGCGCACCGTGGCGATGACCTTTGAGCCTGACTTCGTCGCGCTCAACCAGAAGCTCCGCGCCTTCATCGTCGATGCGCGCAGCGCGGCGCGCGAGGGAGCCTGACCATGTCCGTGTCAGACATCAGGCAGAAGGCCTGGTCCGCCGCCCTGATCGTGCTGTTCTTCGTCGCCTGGGAATTGTTCTGCCTGATGACGGGGATGTCGGATCTCGTGTTGCCGCGGCCGTCGCAGATCTTCGTCACGCTGTTCGAGAAATTCCCGATCCTGTGGCCGCACATCGTGCAGACCCTGGTCACCACCATGATCGGCTTCGTGCTCGGCGTGGCGCTCGGCGTCGCGCTCGGTGCCGTGATCGGGGTGTCAAAAACCGCCTACGACACCTGCTATCCGCTGCTGGTCGGCTTCTCGTCGATCCCGAAGGTCGCCGTGGTGCCGATCTTCGTGCTGTGGTTCGGCTCCGGCACCGTGCCGGCGGTGTTGACCTCGTTGTCGATCTGCTTCTTCCCGATCGTCGTCAATATCGCCACCGGTCTTGCCACCACCGAACCCGAGCTCGAGGACGTGCTGAAGGCGCTCGGCGCCAGCAAGTTCGACATCCTCTGGAATGTCGGCCTGCCGAGGACGATGCCGTTCTTCTTCGCCTCGCTGAAGGTCGCGGTCTCCTACGCCTTCGTCGGCGCGGTGCTGTCGGAAACCGTCGCCTCAAACCGCGGCATCGGCAACGTCATGATGACCGCGTCCTCCAATTTCAACGTGCCGCTGGTGTTCGCCGGGCTGTTCGTGCTCGCCGGTCTCGGCGTCGCGCTCTACGTCCTGTTCTCGCTGATCGAGGGCCAGGTCACCGGCTGGGCGACACGCAAGGACAATGTCATCGCCACTTGAGACACTTCGTCGACCGTCAAGCAATGAAGCTTAAGGAGATCTCGATGCTGAGAAAAGTAAGCGCCGCGCTGTTGGGATTGGCCCTGATCGCCGGTCCCGCGCGCGCCGAGGAAACCACCATCAAGTTCACGCTGGGCTGGAAGACGCAAGGCTCGGACGCCGCGTTCTTCTACGCCAAGGACAACGGCTACTTCAAGGAGGAAGGCCTCAACGTCGTGATCGACCAGGGCGAGGGCTCCGGCGCGACCGTGACGCGCATCATGTCGGGCGCCTATGACGCCGGCTTCGGCGACGTCAACGCGATCATCCAGAACGCCGCGACCAAGCCGCAGGATGCGCCGGTCATGGTCTACATGATGTGGAACCAGCCGCCATTCGCGATCGTCGCCAAGAACTCGAGCGGCATCAAGTCGATCAAGGATTTCGAGGGCCACACGCTCGGCGGCGCGCAGGGGACGCCGACCACGCGGCTGTTGCCGGTGTTCGTGCACAAGAACGGGCTCGATGGCGAGAAGATCAAGGTCTCCAACATGGCGCCGAACCTGCAGGAGCCGATGCTGATCAAGGGCGACATCGACGCCGCGCTGGTGTTCAACATCACGAGCTATTTCAACCTGGTGCTGAACCGTCAGGACCCCGACAAGGACTTCAAATGGTTCTCGTTCGGCGATTACGGGCTCGACCTCTATTCCAACGGCGTGATGGTCTCGCGCAAGCTGATCGCCTCGAACCCGAAGGCGGTGGCCGGTCTGGTGCGCGCCATCAACAAGGGTGCGATCGCGGTCGCCAAGGATCAGAACGCGGCCATGAAGGCGGCGCTGAACTATGACAATCTGATCAATGTCGATGTCGAGAAGCGCCGCCTGCAATATTCCTTCGAGAAGCTCATTGTCTCGCCGGAGATGAAGGACATCGGCATCGGCGACGTCAAGGACGACCGCATGGCCCGCGCCATCGGCTTCATCGTCGAAGGCTACCAGCTCGCCCGCACGCCGGCCCCGGCCGAAGTGTTTTCGCGGGAATTCCTGCCGCCACGTGCGGAGCGGGAGCTGGTGTATACAGCGAATTAAGTTTACTCGTCATTGCGAGCGAAGCGAAGCAATCCATTCTTCGGCACGGGAATAGATGGATTGCTTCGTCGCTCCGCTCCTCGCAATGACGGCGGAGGGACCGATGGACGTCACGGCAACCCGTCTGTTCTGCGGTTCTGACCACGACATCCGCAACGACGTCGTGCTCCGTCACGACGGCGGCGTCATCACCGATATTTCCGAAGCCGCGCGCCCGGCGACAGGCCCGCGTTCCCTCATCCTTCCCGCCTTCGTCAACGCCCACGACCACGCCCGCCCGCGCGCCTCGAGCTTCGGCGCGGTCGGCATGCCCCTGGAGAGCTGGATCCTGCGCACGGTGGTTGGCACGCCGGTCGATCCCTATCTCACCGCGGCCTCGGCGTTTGCCCGCGCGGCGCAGGCCGGCTGCGCGGCAATGATGGTGCACTACACCCGCCCGAGTGGCACCATGCCGCTCGTCGATGAAGCCAGGGCGATCGCTCGCGCCGCCGGCGATGTCGGCATCCGCATCGCCTTTGCCATCGCGGTGCGCGACCAGAACCCGATCGTCTATGGCGACAGCGAAGCGGTGCTGTCAGGTCTTCCGGCCGATGACCGCAAGACGATCGAACAGCCGTTCGTGCGCGCCCCGATGTCGCCGCAGGCCTATATCGAGCTGACCGACGCGATCGCTGCGGCGATCGGCGGGCCGAAGGTCGATGTGCAGCTTGGCCCGGCCGGGGTGCAGTGGTGCTCGAAGCCGCTGCTGGAGGCGGTCGCGGAGAACTCGGTGCGGACCGGCCGCCGCATCCACATGCATCTGCTCGAGACGACCTACCAGCGCGCCTGGGCCGACCAGCATTTTCCCGGCGGCATCGTGCGCTATCTCCGCGATATCGGCTTCCTCTCGGAGCGGCTGACGCTCGCGCATTGCATCCACGCTCGGCCCGACGAGCTCGAGATGATCGCGGCGTCGGGCGCACGCATCGTCACCAATTTTTCCTCCAACCTGCATCTGCGCTCGGGGCTCGCGCCGATCGCCGCGGCGCACGCCTGCGGTTGCGGAATTGCCGTCGGCGTCGATGGCCTGGCGCTCGATGAGGATGACGATTTGCTGCGCGAGATGCGGCTGGTGCAGATGATGTACGGTGGTCTCGGCTTCAAGCGTACATGGACTGCTCAGGAATTCTTCACGCTCGCGATCCGCAACGGCCGCCGCGCCACCGGCGCGCCGGGCACCGGCGAGTTCGCGGTCGGTGCGCCGGCCGATTTCGTCAGCATCGATCTCGATCGCCTCGAGGGTGATCAGATTCTCGATGCCGATCCGCTCGACCTCTTGTTCGCGCGCGGCAATGCGTCGCTGATCTCAGAGCTTGTGGTCGATGGTCGCAGCGTCGCCAAGGCCGGCCGGTGCCTCGGTGTTGATCTTCCCACCATTGAGCAAGAACTGCGCGGCATCACCTGCGCGAGCGCGGCCACATACGCGCATGTCTTGCGCGCATGGCCGCGATTGTCGAACTCAGTGCAACACTGGTTCGAAGCGCAGCTCACCTGCAATTAGCTGCACAATCTTCGCTTCGCGCTGA
Source organism: Bradyrhizobium sp. USDA 4538 (assembly GCF_024171045.1). Lineage (NCBI taxonomy): Bacteria > Pseudomonadati > Pseudomonadota > Alphaproteobacteria > Hyphomicrobiales > Nitrobacteraceae > Bradyrhizobium > Bradyrhizobium sp. USDA 4538. Next base: position 896,814 of record NZ_JALJZE010000001.1, on the reverse strand, counting down.
GCAGCAGCTTCGGTCATACGCTCGCTAATTCCGTCAAGCGGAAGAAAATTCCACTTGCATCACACTCGTCGCGCGGCTTCAAGTTCACCCAACAAGAAAACTGAATCAGTCGCTGTCACCGGCTGGTCATGTGTCGCGAGGAAGCCTGATGGGCGCGTTGTCGCATCTGCGGATTGTCGAGATCGGAAGTGCTGCGGCGACGAGCTATTGCGCGCGGCTGTTTGCCGATTTCGGCGCCGATGTGCAGAAGGTCGAGCCGCCGCAGGGCGATCCGCGTCGCCGCACCGCGCCGCTGACGCCCAAAGGCCGGAGCGCGTGGTTTGCGTTCCTCAACTTCAACAAGTCGAGTGTCGTCCTCGACACGCGCGATGCGGGCGCGGCATCCCGCTTGCGGGAGCTGATTGCCGGCTGCGACATCCTGCTCGACGGGCGCGGCATCGCTGCGGCGGATTGTCCCGAGATCGATCTCGACGCGATCAAGCAGAGTAATCCGGGCCTGATCCATCTCGACCTCGCCTGGTTTGGCGATCGCGGTCCCTACGCCAATTTCGCGGCGACCGACTCCACGATCCGCGCGCTGACCGGGCTGGTGAAGCTGGTCGGTCCGGAGCAGGGGCCGCCGATGCATGCGCCGGATTTCCAGATCGGGATTCTGGGCGGGCTGTGGGGTTTCATCGCCGCCGCATCGTCGGTGCTCGGGCGCATGCAGGACGGGCGCGGGCGCGCAAACCATCTCAGCCTGTTCGAGGCCTCTATCGCCGTCACCGAATACATCATGTTCGAGGCATTCCAGCGCGGCGACATCATGCGGCGGATCGGCGTCAACCGGTTCTGGCCGACCTTTCCGGTCGGCATCTACGAGACCAAGCAGGGCTGGCTCGGCGTCACCACGGTGACCCCGGCGCAGTGGCGCGCGTTCTGCGAGATGCTCGGGCTCAACGAGCTGCGCGACGATCCGACACTGGTCATGGGTGTCGACCGGCTGCGCCATGTCGCCGAGATCGAAGCCAGGATTTTGCCGAAGCTGAAGCAGCGCACCGCGCAGGAGTGGTTCGCCGAAGGGCTCAAGCGCAAGATTCCAATCGTGCCGGTGCCGGAGGTCGCGGATCTCATCGCCGACGAGGAGAAGCGCGCCCGCGGTGCCATCGTCCCGATCACCATCGGCGACGAGACCAGCTTTTCCGCCGGCACGATGCAGCGGCTGACCGCAACGCCGCCGCTGCGCGGCGGCCGCGTGCCTGATCTCGGCGAGCAGCAGGCGAGGCGCGAGGCTGCGCCGCGCGTGCCAGCGCCCAAGCCCGCTGCAACCGATCGCTTGCCGCTCGAGGGCATCCGCGTCGTCGACTTTTCGATGGGCTGGGCCGGGCCGATCTGCACCCGCACGCTCGCCGATCTCGGCGCCGACGTCATCAAGATCGAGGCGACCCAGTATCCGGACTGGTGGCGCGGCGTCGACCGCCGTCCGGCCTATGTGCTGGAGCAGATGTACGAGAAGTCGGTGCGCTACTGCATCATGAACCGCAACAAGCGCGGCATCACGCTCGATCTGACCCGGTCGAAGGGGCTTGAATTGGCGAAGCGCCTGCTCGCCGATGCCGACCTCGTGGTCGACAATTATTCGGTCGAGGTGCTGCCCAAGCTCGGCCTCGGCTATGACGTGCTGAGCAAGATCAATCCCAAGCTGGTGATGATGTCGATGTCGGCGTTCGGCGCCGGCAGCGTGCATCGCGATTGCCGCGCTTACGGCTCGACGCTGGAGCAGGGCTCGGGCCTGCCCAGCGTGGTCGGCGATCCCGATGGTCCGCCGGTCATGAGCCATACTGCGTTCGGCGATGCCGTCGGCGGGCTCAACGGCGCCGCCGCGGTGCTGACCGCGCTGATCCACGCCAAACTGACGGGGCAGGGGCAATTCATCGATCTCGCCCAGATCGAATGCATGATGCCGTTCGCCGCGCCCTGGATCGTGGCGCATTCGACCAGTGGCAAGCCGCCGACCAAATACGGCAACCGCCATCCGGATTTCGTGCCGCATGGCTGCTTTCGCTGCGCCGGAGAAGACAACTGGATCGTCGTCGCGGCGTCCGCCGACGCGATGTGGCCAAAGCTCGCGCGGCTGCTCGGCCGCGAGGATTGGGCGGCCGACGAGACGCTCAAGACGGCCGCGGGCCGCCGCGCCCTCGAGGCCGAGATCGAGGCTGCGATCACGGCCTGGACCGCGGCGCGCGATGCCGATGCGGCGATGACCGCGCTGCAATCTGCCGGCGTTGCCTCCGGCGTCGCGCGGCTGCCGATCGATCTCCTGGAGGATCCGCAGCTCCACGCCCGCGGCTTCATCCAGCAGGTCGACCGCGCCTTCATCGGACGACATCCGCAGCCGTCGATGCCGTTTCGCGAGAGCGATGCGCCGTTCGCGATCCGCTCGGTGCCGCCGACGCTCGGCGAGCACAACCGCGAGATCCTTGGCGGCATGCTCGGGCTCTCCGACGCCGAGCTCGATGAGCTCACCCGCGAGGGCATCATCGGCACCGAGATGCTGATGGAGGAGCAGCTGGTGAAAGAGAAGAAGCGGGCGGCGGGCTGATGGAGGCAGGTCAGCCGGCACAGCGCAGGGCGGAGGGCGCGCGAGACGGCGCGCGGCCGCTATTGTCCGTGCGCGGGCTCGGCATCCGCTTCAAGACCGCGCAGGGCGTCTGGCAGGCGACGCGCCGCATCGACTTCGACATCGCGCCCGGCGAGCGCGTCGGCATCGTCGGCGAGAGCGGCTGCGGCAAGACCATCACCGGCCTGTCGATCCTGCGGCTGTTGCCGGGCAATTTTGCCGGCCTCGACGGCAAGATTCTGTTCGACGGCGTCGATCTCGCTTCCTGCAGCGCGCGGCAGATGCGCGCGATCCGGGGCAAGCGGATCGCGATGATCTTCCAGGAGCCGATGAGCGCGCTGGACCCGGTCTTCACCGTCGGCCACCAGATCGCCGAGACGCTGCGCGTCCATACCGACGTTTCCCATGAGGAGGCGCGCGCCAAAACGCTGGAGATGCTCCGCCGCGTCGGCATCGCCTCGCCCGAGCGGCGGATCGACGACTATCCGCACCAGCTGTCCGGCGGCATGCGCCAGCGCGTGATGATCGCGGCGAGTTTGATCTGCGGGCCGCAGCTTCTGATCGCGGACGAGCCGACCACCGCGCTCGACGTCACCGTGCAGGCGCAGATCCTCGAGCTGCTGCGCGACATCAGCGAGACCTCGAAGACCGCGCTGATGCTGATCACCCACGATCTCGGCGTCGTCGCCGAGACCTGCACGCGGATGATCACGATGTATGCCGGCGAGGTGATCGAGGACGCCACCGTCGACGAGGCGCTAGTGCGGCCGCTGCATCCCTACACGTCGGGACTGTTACGCTCGCTGCCGCATTTGAGCCCGCGCCACGGCCGGCTGCCGTCGATCCCGGGCCGGGTGCCGTCGATAGCGGAGATGCCGAACGGCTGCCGTTTCCGCGCCCGCTGCTTACATGCGGCCAAGGGTTGCGAGGCCGAGCAGAAGCTGCAGGACGCCGGCGGCAGCAGAAGAGTGCGCTGCTGGCGCTTTGCCGAGCTCAATCTGCCGGGCGCGCTGCATCCGCCCGGCGCACCGGCGGCTGCGAAGGTCGCGACGCAATGACCACAGCCGGTGCCGAGCCCCGCCGCGACGCCATCGTCTCGGTGCGCGACCTTCAGGTCCGCTTCCAGACCTCGGACCGCCGCGCCACCGTGAAGGCGGTCGACGGCGTCAATTTCGACGTCCGCCGCGGCGAGACCTTCGGCATCATCGGGGAGTCCGGTTCGGGCAAGACCACGATCGGCCGCGCACTGGTGTTCCTGCTCAATCCCAGCGCCGGCGCCATCCTGCATGACGGCATCGATCCGCTGGCGCTGCCGCGCCGGGAATTCCAAAGTCATCGCCGCGACTACCAGATCATCTTCCAGGACCCGAACGCCGCGCTGAATCCGCGCATGACCATTCTGGCCTCGGTGCTGGAGCCGCTGGAGCTCGCAGGTGTCGGCAGCCGTGCCGAGCGCGAGCGGCAGGCGCGGGAGGCGCTGGAGCGCGTCGGCCTGCCGCAGGAGTTCGGCGCGCGCTACCCACACCAGCTGTCCGGCGGCCAGAAGCAGCGCGTCGTGATCGCCCGCGCCCTGACGCTCAAACCGAAACTGATCGTCTGCGACGAGGTGGTGGCCGCGCTCGACATGTCGATCCGCGGCGACGTGCTCAATCTGTTTGCCGATCTGCAGCGCGACCTCGGGCTGACCTATGTCTTCATCACCCATGATCTCGCCGTGGTCTCGCATATCAGCGAGCGCGTCGCGGTGATGTATCTCGGCCAGTTCGTCGAGCTCGGGCCGACCGAAGAGGTCGCCGAGCGGCCGTTGCATCCCTACACGATCGCGCTGCTGTCGGCCGAGCCGCGGCCGCTGCCATCCACGATGCGGCAGGAGAGCCGCATCGTCCTGCAGGGCGAGGTGCCGAGCCCGATCGATCCGCCCTCGGGCTGCCGCTTCCGTACCCGCTGCCCGCACGCGCAGCCGCTCTGCACCGACCGCGTGCCGGAGTGGCGCGAGCTGAAGCCCGATCACTGGGTGGCCTGCCATTTCGCCGACCGCCTGAATTTTTCGCCGAACTCACAACCGGAGACGACGCCATGACAATGACGACACGACGCGAGGCCATGGCGCTGATCTCGGGCGCATTGGCCAGCACCACGCTCAGCGGCCGTGCGTTTGCGGAAGGCGCGCCGAAGAAGGGCGGCACCTTGCGCATCTCGGCGCCGGCCAATCCGTCGAGCCTCGATCCGGCGACCGGCGGCGCCGGCTCCGACCACGCCTTCCTGTTCACGATGTACGACACGCTGACCGAATGGGAGTTCGACACGCTGAAGCCGAAGCCCGGCCTTGCCGAAAGCTGGAAGTTCACCGACCCCACCACGCTGGTGCTCAACATCCGCGCCGGCGTCACCTTCCATGACGGCACGCCGCTCGATGCGGAAGCCGTCAAGTTCAATCTCGAGCGCAACCGCAGCGATGCGAAGTCGAACATCAAGGCCGACCTGCTCTCCGTCGCCGCGGTCGAGGTCACTGGCCCGCAGCAGGTGACGTTGAAGCTGAAGACACCCGATACCGCGCTGCCCGGGATTCTCTCCGACCGCGCGGGCATGATGGTGTCGCCGACGGCGCTGAAGGCGGCCGAGGGCGGCGTCGTGACGCGCAAGCCGGTCGGCGCCGGCGCCTATTCGTTCGTCAGCTGGGCCGACGGCGAGAAGATCGTGGTCAAGCGCAACGAGAAATACTGGAAGCCGGAGCGGCCGCTTCCCGACGCCATCGAGATCTCGATCATTCCCGAGCTCACCACCGGCGCCCGCTCGGTCACCGCCGGGCAGAACGACCTAATCTACCAGCTGCCGCCGCGGCAGAAGGTGATCATCGAGCGTGCCTCCAGCGTTAAGGTGGTGCATGGCCCGACGCTTTACGTGTTTCAGATTTTCCTGAACTGGGCCAAGCCGCCGTTCGACAATGTCAAGGTCCGCCAGGCGCTGAACTTCGCGATCGACCGCGAATCCTTCGTCAAGGCTGCGCTCGCCGGCCTCGCCGAGCCGGCCTACATGAACCTGCCGAAGGCGCATTGGGCCTATGATGCCGAGGTCGCAAAGCTCTATCCGTACGATCCCGACAAGGCGCGCAAGCTGCTCGCCGAGGCCGGCTTCAAGGAGGGCATTCCAATCGAGTTCGGCGGCTATCCGGACCAGGATTCGGTGCAGCGCCAGGAGATCCTGATCGAGCAGCTGCGCAAGGCCGGCATCAACGCGCGCTTCGTCAACGCGCCGGTCGCGGAAGCCTCTGCCGCCTTCTTCGGTCCGGAGAAGAAGGGGGCAGGGCTGCTCTCGGCCTGGACCGGCCGGCCCGACCCGAGCCTGACCTATTCGCTGATGTTCACCAAGGACGCCTATTACAATGGCGGCCGCGCGCCGGTGCCGGCCGAGCTCGAGGCCGCGATCAAGGAATCGCGCGCCTCGGAGGATATCGACACCAGGCGCAAGGCGTTCTCCACCGTGCAGCGGCTGGTGATGGAGAACGCCTTTGTCGCGCCGCTGGCGTTCCAGTTCGAGCTGGTCGCCATGAACAAGAAGGTGCAGGGCTATCGGCCGAACCTGCTTGGCAAGCCGAAATACGACGACGTCTGGCTCGGGAGTTAAGCGATGGCGCGGCGGTCACCGGTCAAGGTCGTCGGCAGCCGCCTCGTGCAGGCGCTGCCGGTGATCCTGCTCGCGACCTTCATGGTGTTCGCGCTACTCAAGCTGGTGCCCGGCGACATCGCCGTGACGCTGGCGGGCGACAACGCGACCGACGCACGGATCACCGAGATCAGGAAGATCTACGGCCTCGACCGCCCGTTCCTGGTGCAATACGGCGCCTGGCTCGGCAATGTCGCGCAAGGCGATCTCTCGCAATCGCTATTGACCGGCGAGAAGGTCGCGGACTCGATCGGGCGCGCGTTTCCGAACACGCTGCTGATCGTCGTGATCGCGCTGGCGCTGGCGCTGGTCACGGGCATCCCGATGGGCGTGATGGCCGCGATCAAGCCGAACGGCTGGATCGACAAGCTGATCAGCATGCTGGCGTCGCTCGGCGTCGCGGTGCCCGGCTTCTGGCTCGCGATGATCCTGGTGGCGGAATTCTCGCTGAAGCTGAACTGGCTGCCGGCGACCGGCGCAAAATCCTTCAGCGCCTCGCCGGTCGATGCGATCAGGCATGCGCTGCTGCCGGGCATTGCGATCGCGGCCTACGGCATGGCCGAGGTCGCGCGCCAGCTGCGCGGCGCGCTGCTGGAGGTGCTGTCGTCGCAATATGTCCGTACCCTGCATGCCAAGGGGCTGTCGATGTCCCGCATCCTCTGGCAGCACGGCCTCAAGAATGTCGGCGTCAATCTGCTCACCATCATCAGCCTTTTGGTCAACCGCATGCTGGCGGCGACCGTGGTGACCGAGGCGGTGTTCGCCATTCCCGGCCTGGGCAGCCTGATCGTGCGCGGCGCGATCCAGCGCGATTTCCCGATCGTGCAGGGCGTCGTCTTCACCATGGTGGTGGTTGTGATCGCGGTGAATCTGATCACCGATTTGCTCTGCGCCGCGGTCGATCCGAGGATCGAGCAATGACCGAGGTGGCGCTTGCACCCCTGAAGGCACCGGCGCGGCCGACGCGGCTGCGGCGCTTTGCGCGCTGGCTCGCCGGCGACCTCCGCGCCGCGCTGTCGATCCTGGTGCTCGTGGTGCTCGTCGTCGTCGCAATCGGTGCGCCCTGGATCGCGCCCTATGCGCCGACCGCGCAGGACGTCAACAACATGCTGGCGCCGCCGGGGCCGGCCCATCTGCTCGGCACCGACGATCTCGGCCGCGACATCTTCTCCCGTTTGATCTACGGCGCGCCGGCCACCGTCTACGCAAGCCTGCTTGCGGTCGGCGTCGCGGTCCTGATCGGGCTGCCGGTCGGGCTGACCGCCGGCTATTTCGGCGGCTGGATCGACGACATCATCAGCCGCATCATCGACACCTTCCTGTCGTTCCCCGCCATCGTGCTGGCGATCGCGGTCACCGGCGCGCTCGGCATCGGGCTGACCAACGGCATGATCGCGGTCGGCATCACGATGTTTCCGGCGCTGGCGCGCATCGTCCGCGCCCGCACGCTGATCGTGCGGCAGGAGCTCTATGTCGATGCCTCCAGAGGCTTCGGCGCGCCGACTTGGCATGTGCTGTGGCGGCACGTGCTGCCGAACACGCTGCAGCCGGTCATCGTGCAAGTGACGCTCTTGCTCGCCGCTGCCCTCTTGGCCGAAGCCAGCCTGTCGTTCCTCGGCCTCGGCATCCAGCCGCCGGACCCGAGCTGGGGCGCGATGCTGGCGCGCGCCTATCAATACATGGAAATCGCCCCGGAGCAGATGTATGCGCCGGGCCTTGCCATTCTCGTCGTCTCCCTGGCGTTCAACGCGCTCGGGGAGTCCTTGCGTGTCGTGCTCGATCCGACCATGAAGGATCGCTGATCTTTGGTGAAGATGTCATGTCCTTCAAAAAATTGCTGATTGCGAACCGCGGTGAGATCGCGATCCGGATTGCCCGCGCCGCTGCCGACAGCGGCATCGCGACCGTCGCGATCTATCCCGCCGACGATGCCGCCTCGCTGCATGTCCGATCCGCCGACGCGAGCCACGAGATTCCAGGCCGCGGCGCGCGGGCCTATCTCGACATTGAGGCGGTGGTTGCGGCGGCCAAGGCCGCAGGCTGTGACGCGCTGCATCCGGGCTACGGCTTCCTCAGCGAGAACACGCAATTGGCGCGGCGCTGTGCCGAGGAGAAGATCACCTTCGTCGGCCCGTCGCCGGAGGCGCTCGATCTGTTCGGCGACAAGGCCAAGGCAAAGGCGCTGGCGAAGAAATGCGGCGTCCCGATCATTGCCGGCACATCGGGCGCGACCAGTCTGGACGAGGCAAAGGCCTTCTTCGGCTCGCTCGGCGCCGGCGCCGCCGTGATGATCAAGGCGATCGCCGGCGGCGGCGGGCGCGGCATGCGCGTGGTCGAGGATGCCGCCAAGCTCGACGAGGCCTATGCGCGCTGCCAGTCGGAGGCCAAAGCGGCGTTCGGCAGCGATGCCGTTTATGTCGAACGGCTGATCCGCAAGGCCCGCCATATCGAGGTGCAGATCATCGGCGACCGTTACGGCGCCATCAGCCATCTCTGGGAGCGCGAATGCACCATCCAGCGCCGCAACCAGAAGCTCATCGAGGTGGCGCCGAGCCCGTCGCTGAGTGATGGCATGCGCGCGCGCATCATCGAGGCGGCAAAGCAGCTCGCGACCGCCGCGCGCTACGACAATCTCGGCACCTTCGAATTCCTGGTCGATGATGAAGCCGGCGAAGGTGAGGGCGCGTTCGCTTTCATCGAGGCCAATCCGCGGCTCCAGGTCGAGCACACCGTCACCGAGGAGGTGCTCGGCGTCGACCTCGTGCGCGTGCAGCTCGCGGTCGCGGCCGGCGCCACGCTGGCCTCGCTCGGCCTCGCGCAATCAGCGGTGCCGCTGCCGCGCGGCTATGCGATGCAGCTGCGCGTCAACATGGAGGTGATGGACGAGGCGGGAGTGACAAAACCGACCGGCGGCACGCTCGCCGTGTTCGACCTGCCGTCCGGCCCCGGCGTTCGCGTCGATACCTTCGGCTATTCCGGCTACAGGACCTCTGCCGCGTTCGATTCGCTGCTGGCAAAAGTCATCGTGCATTCGCCGAGCCCAAAATGGACCGACGTGGTGCACAAGGCATCGCGCGCCTTGCGTGAATTCCGGATCGGCGGCGTCGCCACCAACATCCCGTTCCTCGGCGCTATTCTGGCGCACCAGAGCTTTGGCCGGAACAAGATCAGCACCAACTTCATCGATACCCATGTTGCGGCGCTGGTCGGCGCGGCGCAGGATCTCGCCGCACCATTGATCGAAGTGAGCGAGGCGGCTGCGACCAAGGCCGTTGCTGCCGAAGCAGCGCCTGAGGGATCGCTCCCGGTGCCCGCGCCGCTGCAGGGCACGATCGTGGCGATCGAGGTCGCGGAGGGCGATCTGGTTCGGCCCGGCCAGCAGATCGCGGTGCTGGAATCGATGAAGATGGAGCATCTGGTCACGGCGCCGCATGGCGGCCGGGTGACCAGGATCGCGGGCGGCATCGGCGTCACCCTGATGCATGGCGAGCCGATCCTGTTCTTCGAACCGGCCGAAGTCGACGGCCATCACGCTGCGGAGGAGGCCGCGATCGATCTCGATCACATCCGGCCTGATCTCGCCGAACTGATCGCGCGCAAGGCGATCACGCTGGACGAGAACCGCCCGGCCTCGGTCGAGCGCCGCCGCAAGACCAACCAGCGCACCGCGCGCGAGAACATCGCGCAGCTGGTCGATGAGGGCTCGTTCATCGAATACGGCTCGCTGGCGATCGCGGCGCAGCGCCGCCGGCGCAAGGTCGAGGACCTCATCAAGAACACGCCGGCCGACGGCCTGATATCAGGCGTCGCCACCGTCAACGCCAAGGATTTCGGCGCCGACGGCGCGCGCTGCATGGTGATCTCCTACGACTACACCGTGCTCGCCGGCACGCAAGGGCACATGAACCACAAGAAGATCGACCGCATGCTCGGCCTCGCCGAGCAGTGGCGCATGCCGCTGGTGTTCTACGCCGAGGGTGGCGGCGGCCGTCCCGGCGATACCGACCGGCTCGGCATGACCGGCCTCGACGGCCCGTCCTTCGTGCAGTTCGCAAAACTCTCCGGGCTGGTGCCCGTGGTCGGCGTGGTCTCCGGCTATTGCTTCGCCGGCAATGCCGCGATGCTCGGCGTCTGCGACGTCATCATCGCAACCAGGAATGCGTCGATCGGCATGGGCGGTCCGGCGATGATCGAGGGCGGCGGGCTCGGCGTCTACCATCCGGCCGAGGTCGGCCCGGTCTCGTTCCAGTCGCCGAACGGCGTGATCGACATCCTGGTCGAGGACGAGGCCGAGGCGACCGCGGTGGCGCAGAAATATCTGTCCTACTTTCAGGGCGCCGTGCAGGACTGGAAGGCGCCGGACCAGCGGCTGCTGCGCCGTGCGATCCCGGAAAATCGCCTGCGGGTCTACGACATCCGCAACGTGATCGACCTGATCGCCGACGAGGGCTCGGTGCTGGAGATCCGCAGGGATTTCGGCGTCGGCATGATCACGGCCTTTATCCGCATCGAGGGCAAGCCGTTCGGCCTGATCGCCAACAACCCGAAGCATCTCGGCGGCGCGATCGATGCGCCGGCCGGCGACAAGGCCGCGCGCTTCATGCAGTTGTGCGACGCCTTCGACATCCCGATCGTCTCGCTCTGCGACACGCCGGGCTTCATGGTCGGCCCCGAGGCCGAGAAGACCGCGATCGTCCGCCACGTCGCGCGGATGTTCGTCACCGGCGCCAGCATCACGGTGCCGCTGTTCGGCATCGTGCTGCGCAAGGGCTATGGCCTCGGCGCACAGTCGATGATCGGCGGCGGCTTCCACGCCTCGTTCTTCACGGTGGCGTGGCCGACCGGCGAGTTCGGCGGCATGGGTCTCGAAGGCTATGTCCGCCTCGGCTTCCGCAAGGAGATGGAGGCGATCGAGGACCCGGTCGAGCGCGAGAAGTATTTCCAGACCAAGGTCGCCGAGCTCTACGCCAACGGCAAGGCGGTCTCGATCGCCTCGGTGCTCGAGATCGACGAGGTGATCGATCCCGCCGACACAAGGCACTGGATCATGGCCGGCCTGCGCTCGGTGCCGAAGCCGGAGCCGCGCACGCATCGCAAGCGGCCGTGCATTGACGCGTGGTAAGCGAAGCTGGATGTGTAGGATGGGTAGAGCGAAGCGAAACCCATCAATTCTCTCTCCGCGGCGCAAATGATGGGTATCGCTTCGCTCCACCCATCCTACGGGATGTCGTCCTGGCGAAAGCCAGGACCCATTACCCCAAATCATAATTGTTGCGCGACGCTGGGGTAGCGATCCCGTTCATCACCGAATGCGGTGGTTATGGGTCCTGGCTTTCGCCAGGACGACAGTGGTGATGCGGCAGGCGCCTGTCGTCACCGAGAGAGTTAGACCGGACAGCCGAGAGAACTACGCCAACCGCAACTCCGCATACCCTTTCGCCGCCACCTCGTCGCATCGCGCGCGATATGCCGGGGCGCTGCCGCTGTAGCGGGCGACGATGCGGGTTTGCTTGCCCTCGACGTTGCGGTTGATGCCGGTCATCCAGGAATCGACCTCGTTGGACAGCAGGCCGACGCCGAGCGCCTTGACATGCTCGGTCCAGTTCGCGGTGCCTTCAGGCGTGGCATCGAGGAAGGTCAGGTCTCTCTCCTGCGCAAAGTGGATCAGCCCGGTGACCCAGTCCACGCTGTATTCGATGCTGCGCGGGATGTTGCCGAGTGCGGTGTGCGGGCCCATCAGCATCATCATGTTGGGGAAGCCGTCGACCATCAGCCCGAGATAGGTTTCCGGGCCGCCCGTCCATTTCTCCTTCAGCCGCGCACCGTGTGCGCCGCGGAAATCGATCCTGTCGAAGCTGCCGGTGATGGCATCGAAGCCGGTGGCGTAGATGATGATGTCGAAGGCGTAGTCCTTGTCGCTGGTGCGGATGCCCTCGGGCGTGATCCGCTCGATCGGCGTCTCCTTGATATCGACCAGCTCGACATTGTCGCGGTTGTAGACCTCGTAATAGAAGGTCTCGAGCGGCAGCCGCCGCGTGCCGAAGCCGTGGTTCTTCGGGATGAGCATCTCGGCGACCGCCTGGTTCTTCACGCGCTGACGGATCTTGTGCGCGACGAAATCGCTGATCGTGGCATTCGCCGCGCGGTCGATCAGGATGTCCTTGAAGTTGCCCTGCCAGATGCCGAAGCCGCGCTCGCCATAGAGCTTCTCGTAGAACGCCTCGCGCTCCGCCTCGCTCACCTCGAACGCGCCGCGCGGATCGGGCGTATGCACGAAGCAGGCGAAGGTCTCCTTGCAGCGCGCGAAGATCTCGGGATAGCCGGCCTTGATCCTGGCTTGCGTCTCGGCGTCGATCTTGCCGTTGTGCAGCGGCGCCGCCCAGTTGGCGGTGCGCTGGAACACGGTGAGACGCCCGACCTCGCCGGCGATGGTCTGGATGGTCTGGATGCCGGTCGCGCCGGTGCCGATCACGGCGACGCGCTTGCCGGTGAAATCCACCTTCTCCTTCGGCCAGCGCGCGGTGTGAAACGATTGGCCCCTGAAATCATCGCGGCCCTCGATGCGCGGCAGGGTCGGCGTCGACAACGGGCCGATCGCGGTGATCAGGAAGCGGCAGGAGTGCTGCGCGCCGCTTTCGAGCGTGATCCGCCAGCTTCGCGTGTCGTCCTGGTAGATCGCGGACGTGACGCGGCTCTCGAACTGGATGTCGCGGCGCAGGTCGAACTTGTCGGCGACATAGTTGCAGTAGCGCAAGGTCTCGGGCTGGCCGGCGAAATGCTCCGACCATTCCCATTCCTCGAGCAGCTCCTTCGAGAACGAGTAGCCATAGGAATAGCTCTCGGAATCGAAACGCGCTCCGGGATAGCGGTTCCAGTACCACGTGCCGCCGACGCCGGTGCCGGCCTCGAACACGCGCGCGCTGAGACCAAGCTCGCGCAGCCGATAAAGCTGGTACATGCCGGACAGGCCGGCGCCGATGATGATGACGTCGTAGTCCAGCGCAGCCGTCTGGGCGGTGTTGTCCTGGCGCAATTCGGCCACCTGTCGTTGCTCCCCGATGGATCGATTGTCGGCAAGGCTAGCCGGTCTTCCTGCTGCCGACAAACATCGCGGAGCGGGGCAGCTATCGGGATTTGCCGGGTGCGTCGGTCCGCGCGCATTCCGCGCGGCGGACTGTCCGCCCCGCGGCTTTACTCGGCCGCGGGATTCCCTTTATCGTCGGCCCGACACGACGATCGCCCGCCAAGCGGCGACGGAACCTAACGGGAGTGAAGCGATGGGAGAGGCGCTGCGCAGGCCGACGTCGACAGACGTCAGCAATCCCCGGCTTTACCAGGATGACACCTGGCGGCCGCTGTTCGCGCAACTCCGCCGCGACCATCCCGTGCATTATTGCGAGGCGTCGGCCTACGGCCCCTACTGGTCGGTGACGCGCTACGACGACATCTTCGCGGTCGAGCTGGATCACCAGAACTATTCGTCGGCATCCGAGCTTGGCGGTATCCAGGTCGCGGACCAGCCGAAGGGGCAGGAGCGGCCGAGCTTCATCCGCATGGACCCGCCCGGCCACACCGCGCAGCGCCGCACGGTGGCGCCGATCGTGGCGCCGTCGAACCTCGCCAATTTCGACGCCCTGATCCGCAAGCGCACCTCAGCCGTACTCGATGCGCTGCCGCGCAACGAGACCTTCGACTGGGCCGAGCGGGTCTCGGTCGACCTCACCAACATGATGCTGGCGACGCTGTTCGATTTCCCTTCTGAAGACCGCGCCAAGCTGACCTGGTGGTCGGATGTCGCGATCGCCAACGTCGAATCCCCCGACGCGGTGGTGCATTCGGAGGCTGAACGCACCGCCGAACTGGTCAAGATGGGAGAATATTTCCGCAAGCTGTGGGACGCGCGGGCCGATGCGCCGCCGACCTTCGATTTGATCTCGATGCTGGCGCATTCGGACGCGACGCGGAATCTGGAGCCGCGCGAGTTCATCGGCACGATCGGCCTGCTGATCGTCGGCGGCAACGACACCACGCGCAACTCGATGTCGGCCGGCCTGATGGCGCTGTGCGAGAACCCGGAGCAGTTCGAGCTGGTCCGCGCGAAGCCGGAGCTGATCCCGAACCTGGTGTCCGAGACCATCCGCTACCACACGCCGGTGCTGCACATGCGCCGCACCGCACGCAATGATGTCGAGCTTGCCGGCCGCCGGATCAAGAAGGGCGACAAGGTCGTGATGTGGTACATCTCCGGCAACCGCGACGAGGACAAGATCGAGCGTGCCGATGAATTCATCATCGACCGTGCCAAGCCGCGCCAGCATCTCGCCTTCGGCGCCGGCGTCCACCGCTGCGTCGGCGACCGCCTGGCCGAGCAGCAACTGCGAATCCTCTGGGAGGAGGTTCTGGCGCGCGATCTGCGTTTTGAGCTGATGGGCCCGCCGCAAAGGCTCTATTCCAATTTCATCCGCGGTATACGAAGCTTGCCGGTGAGAATCGTCAATTGAAGTTGTGGGTTGTCATTCCGGAGCGATGCGGAGCATCGAATCCGGAATCTCGAGATTCCGGGTCTGGTCCTTCGGACCATCCCGGAATGACGGGGTCATCTGAGATCAAGGAACAAGAATGAAGAACGATCCCGTTGACGTCCTGATCATCGGCGCCGGCGCCTCCGGCGCTGCGGTGGCCTGGAGCCTCGCCGATACCAAGATGCACATCCTCTGCCTCGATCAGGGCGGCTGGATGAATCCGGCCGAATATCCAAGCACCGGGCGCGACTGGGAGGCGAAGTTCTACGGCGAGTGGTCGTCCAGCCCGAATGTTCGCAAGCGGCCCGAGGACTATCCGATCAACGACGACAATTCGCCGATCAAGGTCGTCAACTTCAACGCCGTCGGCGGCTCGACGGTGATGTACACCGCGCACTGGCCGCGGCTGCATCCGTCCGACTTCAAGGTGAAGACGCTCGACGGCGTCGCCGATGACTGGCCGATCGACTACGACGCGCTCACCCCGTTCTTCGAGGAGAACGATCGGATGATGGGCGTGTCGGGCCTGTCGGGCGATCCGCTGTCGCCGCTGAGCCATCCGCCGATGCCGCAGCAGCCGCTCGGACTATCGGGCCCGCTGATCGGCAAGGCCATGAACAAGCTCGGCTGGCACTGGTGGCCGTCGGACACGACCGTGGCGACGATGGATTACGAGGGCAGGGCGCGCTGCATCAATCTCGGCCACTGCACGCCGGGCTGCGCGCAGGGTGCCAAGGCCTCGACCGACATCACCTACTGGCCGCACGCGGTCCGCGCCGGGGTCGAGCTCAAGACCCATTGCCGGGTGCGCGAGATCCTGACCAACGAGCACGGCATGGCCTCCGGTGTGGTCTATTACGACAGGGACGGAGTCGAGCAGTTTCAGCCGGCCGAAGTCGTCATCATCGCCTGCAACGGCGTCGGCACGCCGCGGCTGCTGCTCAATTCGGCGTCAGGCAAATTCCCGAATGGCCTCGCCAACTCGTCAGGCCTGGTCGGCAAGAACCTGATGTTCCACCCCTACGCGCAGATCTACGGCTTCGTGAAGGAGCCGACCGACAGCAACCGCGCCCCGCCGACCTGCCTGTGGAGCAAGGAGTTCTACGACACCGATCTGTCGCGCGGCTTCGTCCGCGGCTACGGCATCCAGTTCGGCCGCGGCGCCGGGCCGGTGTTCGAGGCGGTCGCGAGCGAGCAGAAGGGCATCCTGCCCTGGGGCAAGGATCATCACCGCGTGTTCCGCAAGCTCAACGGGCATCGTCTCGCGGTGTCGGCGATCTGCGAGGATCTGCCGGAGGAGCACAACCGCGTCACGCTCGATCCCGTGTTGAAGGACAGCCACGGCATCCCCGCGCCGAAGATCGACTACACGATCAGCGCGAACAGCCGGAAGATGATGGATCACGGGCTGGCGCGCGGCCGGGAGATCCTCGAGGCCGCCGGCGCCACCGACATCTGCATCAATGATCCGATCCCGTGGGGCGGCTGGCATCTGCTCGGCACCGCGCGGATGGGCACCGATCCGGCGCGCTCCGTGGTCAACGAATGGGGCCGCTCGCACGACGTGAAGAACCTCTTCATCGTTGACGGCAGCATCTTCGTCACCTCGGGCGGCGTGAACCCGACCTCCACCATCCAGGCCCTTGCGCTCTACATCGCCGACCAGATGAAGCAGCGCCTCGCCAATCTGTTCGACTGAGACCGCCAGAGACCGACATGTCCGATAGCAATCAACTGACTGCAGCCCAGCGCGCCGATCTGCGCACCGTCGCCGCGATGATTGTTCCCGCAAGCGACGAGTACAAGGTGCCGGGGGCGGACGATGCCGCGATCCAGGCCGACATGCTGGCGACGCTCGGCCGCGACACCGCGCTGGTCGCGCAGGCGCTGGATCATCTGGCCAAGCTCGCGGGCAAGCCGCTCGCCGAGCTCGACGATGCCGGGCGCGATGCGGTGGCGCGGGAGTTTCGTAGCCATGGCGGCGCGGCCGCGGCGACGCTCGTCCGCGTGGTGCTGCAATGCTATTACCGCGACGACCGCGTGTTGCGCTCGCTCGGCCTCGAGCTGCGCGCGCCTTTCCCCAAGGGTCATGTGCTGCCGGAGGGCGACTGGTCGCTGCTCGATCCGGTCAGGGCGCGCGGCGGGGTGCTGCGGCGGGCGACCTAGCGTTGTGTCCGTGACTTGACAGTCCATTCCGTCATTCCGGGGCGCGACGAAGTCGCGAACCCGGAATCCAGAGGTCGTGCATCGAGATTCCGGGTTCTCGCTTCGCGAGCCCCGGAATGACACTGAGTCAATCGCGCGTCAGAGACGCAGCCCTAGCCATCCGGGCAGGTGCAGGGCGTAACCACTTGCGGCGCGGGAAGCCGGTCACCATCTGAGGAGACCAAAGGACTCTCGCCATGCTGGATTTTACCTCAGATACCGCCGGTGACACGCCGTCAGCGGCGACGGCCGATGCTGCCCAAGTCGCAACCCAGGTCGATGACCGGGCTTTGCTGGATGCCTATTCCAATGCCGTGATCGACGTCACCGACCGCGTCGGCCCCGCCGTGGTCCGGGTCGAAACCGGGCCGAAGGTGCGCAATGCGCGCGAGCGCGGCGGCCTCGGCTCGGGCATCGTGATCTCGCCCGATGGCTTCGTGCTGACCAACAGCCATGTGGTCGGATCGTCGAAGGAGATCCGCCTGCGCGACACCGAGGGCTTCGTCACCGACGCCCATGTGCTCGGCGTCGATCCCGACACCGATCTCGCGCTGCTGCGGGCCGATGGCGCGCGCGATCTGCCTTACGCGTCGCTCGGCAACTCCAAGACGCTGCGGCGCGGCCAGCTCGTGGTCGCGATCGGCAATCCGCTCGGCTTCGAATCGACCGTCACCGCCGGCGTGGTGTCGGCGCTCGGACGTTCGATCCGCTCGGTGAGCGGGCGCACCATCGAGGACGTGATCCAGACTGACGCCGCGCTCAACCCCGGCAATTCCGGCGGGCCGCTGGTGTCGTCGAAGGGCGAGGTGATCGGCATCAACACCGCGATCATCAACGGCGCGCAGGGCATCTGCTTTGCGGTCGCCAGCAACACCGCGCAGTTCGTGCTGTCGGAGATCATCCGGCACGGCTATGTCCGCCGTGCCTATATCGGCGTTGCCGGGCAGACCGCGCCGGTGCCGCGGCGCCATGCGGTGCTCGCCGGCGTCGAGAACAAGATGGGCGCGCTCCTGATGCAGATCGAGCCGGACAGCCCGGCGTCGCGGGCGAGCCTGCTGCCGGGTGATGTCGTGATCAAGCTCGACGGCATCGAGGTCAACGGCGTCGACGACCTGATCCGCGCGCTCGATCACAGCCGGATCGACCGCACCCTCTCGATGGACGTGCTCCGCCTCGGCCGCCTGCGCGCGATCGAGATCCATCCGATCGAGAGGAAGCCGGCGAAGCAGTAGCGCTACTGCATCCACGCGCGAGCTGCACCCTCTCCCCCTGTGGGAGAGGGTGGCTTCGCTGCGGAAGCAGCGAAGCCGGGTGAGGGGTTTCTATCCGCGAGTTCGTCTGCGGAGAGAACCCCTCATCTGGCGCTTCGCGCCACCTTCTCCCACAAGGGAGAAGGAAGAGGGACCGCGAGTGCCGCTACTGCGGGGCCGCCAGTAGCTCGTCGGGCTGCTCGACCATCATCGTGCGACCGGCACCATCTTCACAGCGCGGGCAATATCGGGTCTCGGAGGCGAAGCGAAAATCTTGTACTTGTCCTGAGCTTTACCGGTTGTGATCCGTAGCGGACAAAAATGCGCGCTGATTCAGCGAAGCTATGCATGAGCGGTTATCTCGCGTTTCTGTGCTGGGCGACGATCTGTTCAGCGCAATCGATACCAAGGCGCGAGTGGTGCGAGAGAGTAGCGACATTCTTTAGACCGGCGTTGCGGTGTGGCGAGGTTGCTACAGCCATCGCCGGAGACTCGGCGCATGCTGCGTTTCTCGGGGATCATGCGGGATGAAGGTCATGCGGAAATTCCTTTCCGGAGTGGCGGTACTCATCGCCCTGGCGGGCCCCGCCATCGCTGCCGATTTGCGGCTTCCAATCGAGGCACCGCCACCCACCGCCCCGTCATGGAACTGGACTGGCTGTTACACCGGCGGCCACGCGGGGTGGCTGGGCGCCTCCAAAAGGGATTGGATTGTGCGAACGACCGGTGGCGCCCATCTCGGCGAGTCACTCGGCGGCCATGACTCCGATAGCTGGGTCGCCGGAGTTCAGGCCGGCTGCGACTATCAGTTTGCCGGCGGCTTCGTGATCGGCCTGCAGGGCGACTACGCCTGGACGGATGCGATCGGTCGCCATGACAGCGCGCGCGAGGTGGGCGTGGCCTATCACAGCCGGGTGGACGCGCTGGCATCAGTCACCGGCCGCATCGGCTACAGCTTTGGTCGCTTCCTCGGATATGTGCGAGGAGGCGGCGCCTGGGAGCGCGACGCGTACTGGGCAACAACCACGATTCTCGGCACCGCGTACGCGGCTCGCGCGACACACCCGGGATGGACCATCGGTATCGGCGGCGAATACGCTTTCACGGACTATCTGTCCGCTTTCGCCGAATACAATTACTACGACTTCGCCACCAACCGGATCGCGTTCGCTCCCCAGTTGGCCGGGCTCCCGCCGGCATTCGTGGACGTGCAGGAGCGTACAAGCGTCGTGCGCGTCGGGCTCAACCTCCGATTCGGAACAATCGGAGCGCCTGTTGCGGGGAGATACTGAACCGCCCCAGACCACAACGATGATTTCTAGTCGGCTTCTGGCCCTCTCGGCGACGGGCGCGTACGCTGTTGCGCAAGGGCGACGGGGGCCGTTCCCAGGAATTCGGAATAATAGAATATATCGCTGAGTTGCCCGACAAGTCAAGTCGCTTGTCCGAGTGCTAGCGGCCACCCAGCTACTTTGCATGGGGTTGTTTTCGGCTTTTTTGGGGGGAGAGCCCCTCATCCGGCGCCGTAGCCGACGCTGCGCGTCGGCGTTGAAACGGCGGCCGTTTGCCGCCTATGCCACCTTCTCCCACATCCGCCTTCGCCAAGGCTACGGCGGACATGAGGGGAGAGGGGAAGAGCGCTATCGCAGCGCCGCCAGCAGCTCGTCGGGCTGCTCGACCATCATCATGTGGCCGGCGCCTGGCAGCACCACGGTGCGGGCATTCGGCGTCGCGGCGGCGAGTGTCTTGCCGGCCTTGGCCGGGGTCATCATGTCACGTTCGCCGAGGATGAAGGTCGCGGGCACCTTGACCGCGGCAGCAGCCGTGAGCGCGTTCTGGTAGGCGTTGCAGGCGTTGAGGTCGTTGTAGAGCACGCCGGGCTTCGCCTCCTGCAGCACCCGCTGCGCGCCCTGGTGCATCCACAGGCCGGGCGCGAGGCTGCCGCCGAGCTCGGCCTTGAAGCCGAGGCCCCAGATCGAGACCATGGCGATCGCCGCGACGTCATTGGCTTCGGCGGCCTTCAGGAGATCGGGGCCAACCGTCATGGTCGCGGCGGTGCCGATCAGCGCGAGGCCGGAGACCTTGTCGGGATGCCGCGCCGAGGTCTCGATCGCGATCAGCGAGCCCATCGAATGGCCGATCAGCCGCGCTTTCGACGCGCCGGCTGCCGTGATCAGCGCCGCGATCCAGTCGGCCATCTCGGCGATGGTCGGGAGCGGCTTGCCGGC
This sequence comes from Bradyrhizobium sp. USDA 4538, assembly GCF_024171045.1. NCBI lineage: Bacteria > Pseudomonadati > Pseudomonadota > Alphaproteobacteria > Hyphomicrobiales > Nitrobacteraceae > Bradyrhizobium > Bradyrhizobium sp. USDA 4538. The sequence continues at coordinate 876,347 of NZ_JALJZE010000001.1, read as the reverse complement.
GGAGCGGCCGTGGCCCGGCAGATCCGGCGCCAGCACGGAATAGCCATGATGGGCGAACCAGCGGCTGTGCAGCGCCCAGGTCGAGGAATCGAAGCCGGCGCCGTGGATCATCACCACCGCCGGCAGCGACGGATCGAACGGCTTGCCGCCGGTCGCGATGAAGGTGTCTGATCCGTTCACGGAAAGCTGCATGGCGCTCAAGTCCTTTGCGAGGCGCGCAGCGCCTGGCCGAGATCGTCGATGATATCCTGCGCGGTTTCGATGCCGACCGACAGCCGCACCAGCTCCTCGCCGATGCCGGCGGCCTTGAGCTGCTCGGCGTCCATCTGCTGATGCGTGGTGCTGGCGGGATGGATCACCAGCGTCTTGGCGTCGCCGACATTGGCGAGATGGCTGATCAGCTTCAGGGACTCGATGAACTTCTTGCCGGCGGCGCGGCCGCCCTTGATGCCGAAGCTGACGATCGAGCCGGCGCCGCGCGGCAGCAGCTTCTTGGCCAGCGCGTAATCCGGATGCGTCTCCAGCGAGGGATGCAGCACCCAGTCGACCGCCTTGTTCGCGGCGAGGGCGTCCAGCACCGCATGGGTGTTGCTGACATGGCGATCCATGCGGACGCCGAGCGTCTCGATGCCCTGCAGCAGCTGGAAGGCGTTGGTCGGCGACAGGCAGGCGCCGAAATCGCGCAGGCCCTCGGTGCGGGCGCGCATGATGAAGGCGGCCTTGCCGAACTGCTCGTCGAAGACGATGCCGTGATAGCCGGCATAGGGCTCGGTGAGCTGCGGGAATTTGCCGGAGGCGCGCCAGTCGAACCGCCCGCCATCGACGATCACGCCGCCGATCGCGATGCCATGGCCGCCCATCCACTTGGTCGCCGAGTTCATCGCGATGTCGGCGCCGAGCTCGATCGGCTGGCTGAGATAGGGCGTCGCGAAGGTGTTGTCGATCAGCAGCGGAATCTTCGCGTCATGCGCGATTTGAGCCACCGCGGGGATATCGAGTACTTCGAGGCCGGGATTGCCGATGGTCTCGCCGATCACGAGGCGGGTGTTCGGCTTGATCGCGGCACGGAATTCGTCGAGCCCACGCGGCTTCACGAAGGTCGTGGTGATGCCGAACCGCGGCAGCGTGTGCGCCAGCAGATTGATGGTGCCGCCATAGAGTGAGGCGGAGGCGACGATATGGTCGCCGGCATTGAGCAGGGTTGCGATCGCAAGGTGCATCGCGGCCATGCCGCTGGCGGTGCATATCGCGCCGACGCCGCATTCAAGCGCGGCGATCCGCTCCTCCAGCACTGATGTCGTCGGGTTCGAGATGCGGGTGTAGATGTGGCCGGCGCGCTCCAGATTGAACAGCGCCGCGGCATGATCGGCATCCTGGAACACGTAGGACGTGGTCTGATAGATCGGAACCGCGCGCGCGCCGGTCGCGGGATCGGGGCGCTGGCCGGCGTGCAGGCTCAGGGTTTCGAAGGCAGGCGGCTTGGGTGCGGGCATGCGAAACTCGTCAGGTCAGTCGATGGGAGTGATATCTGTGCCGGTTTAGACGTGAACTGCGGTGCGAACACGGCCGACATTGCCGAACACGCGCAAATAGCGCTCGACCTCGGACGGGATGCCGGTCGCCTTCTCCGGATTGTCGGAGAGCTTGACGGCCGGGCGTCCGTCGACCGACGTCACCTTGCAGACGATCGAGATCGGGTCGAGCTCGGCGGTGCCGTCGGGTGCGCAGCCGACGAAATCGTTGGTGAGGTTGGTGCCCCAGCCGAAGCTGACGCGCACGCGTCCCTTGAAATGGTGGAACGTCTCCTCGATCGAGCCGACATCCATCGCGTCGGAGAACACCAGCAGCTTCTCCTTGGGATCGCGGCCCTTCTGCTTCCACCATTTGATGATCTCTTCGCCGGCCGTGATCGGCGGCGCACTGTCGGGCCGAAAGCCGGTCCAGTCGGCGACCCAATCGGGCGCGTCGCGCAGGAACGGCTTTGTCCCGAAGGCATCGGGCAGCGCGATCAGCAGGTTGCCGCCATAGGTGTGGCGCCATTGGTCGAGGATGCGATAGGGCGCCCAGCGCAGCGCCTCGTCGTCATTGGCGAGCGCGGCCGCGACCATCGGCAGCTCATGTGCGTTAGTGCCGATCGCCTCGAGGTCGTTGTCCATCGCGAGCAGCACATTCGACGTTCCGGTGAAGGAGGGGCCGAGGCCTTCCTTCACCGCCTCGACGCACCAGCGCTGCCAGAGGAAGCCGTGGCGGCGGCGTGTGCCGAAATCGGACAGCCGCAAGCCGTCCAGCTTGCGCAGCCGCTCGACCTTGGCCCACAGCTTGGCCTTGGCGCGGGCGTAGAGCACGTCGAGCGCGAAGCGACCGTAGGTCTTGGTTGCTGCGCGCGAGCGCAGCTCGTTGAGGATCGCGAGCGCCGGGATCTCCCACATCGTGGTGTGGGTCCACGGCCCGTGGAAATGGAGCTCGTACTGGCCGTCGACCTTGTGCAGCTCGTATTCGGGCAGCCGGAAGTTCGACAGCCAGTTGATGAAGTCGGGCGAGAACATCTGGGTCTTGCCGTAGAACGTGTTGCCCGCGAGCCAGATCAGCTCCTTCTTGGTGAAGCGGATGGTGCGGGCGTGGTCGAGCTGGGCACGCAGCTCGGCCTCGTCGATGACCTCGGCGAGCCGGATATGGGTCGAGCGGTTGATCACCGAAAAGGTCGTGCGGGTGTCCGGATAGCATTCCCGGATCATCTGCTGCATCAACAGCTTGTAGAAATCGGTGTCCAGCAGGCTGCGCACGATCGGGTCGAGCCGCCAGCCGTGGTTGTAGGTCCGGGTCGCGATATCTGTCACGGTCATGCGGGAACCTTAGCCTGCCGGGCGCCGCCCGCCCAGTGGGTATCGGGCGGAACATGGCAGGTCAGCGCGCTATGGTCTGCCGTATACGGCCGACGGTGGCGGCGACATCGGCCCAGGCCGGCTTATCAGGGGCGAATTGCCGCCGCAGGAAGGTGACGAGCTCGGCGACCTGGCCGTCGCTCATGCTGTCCTTGAAGGCCGGCATGTAGCCCAGATCGGTCACGGCCGGCTTGGCGATGCCGTGCAGGATCACCTGGATCAGATTGTCGGGCGCGTCGCTGTGCAGATTGCTGTTGAGCGCCAGCGACGGCCGGCTGCCGAACAGCGGCAGGCCGCCGACCTCATGGCAGACCGCGCAGGCGCCTTGATAGATCCGGCCTCCCGCCGAGGCCGCGGTGGTGACGACGGTGCCGGTTTCGAGCTTAGCGGCCAAGGCATCGTGCGCCGGCCGGTCGGCGCCGTCGTTGAACGAGGCGAGGTAGACCGCCATTGCACGAATGTCCTGGTCGGGCAGCGCGGCGAGCTCCTGCACGACCGGCGCCATCGGTCCTGCGGCAACGCCGTGCAGGCGCGACTCGCCGGTGCGCAAATAGGCGTAGAGCTCGTCCTCGCTCCAGGGGATCGGCGCCTTCGACAGCGATGTCAGCGCCGGCGCCTCCCAACCTTCCGCGAAGCCGCCGGCGAGATAGGCCGCTTGCCGTTCGGCGCCGAGCGCATTGCGCGGCGAGTGGCAGGCGCTGCAATGGCCGAGCCCTTCGATCAGATAGGCGCCGCGATTCCATATCGCTGACTTCGATGGATCGGGCTGGAACGCCTGCGCCTGATGGAACAGCGCATTCCATCCGGCGAGCAGCGGCCGCAGGTTGAACGGAAAGGCGAGCGCGTTGGCCGGCGTCTCGGCGTGCACCGGCGTCTGCGCCATCAGATAGGCATAGAGCGCCTGCAGGTCGGCATCACTGGTCCTGGCGAAGTGCGTGTACGGGAACGCCGGATAGAGATGGCGTCCGTCGCGATGGATGCCCTCGCGCATCGCGCGCTCGAAGGCGGGATAGGACCAGGCGCCGATGCCGGTGTCGACGTCGGGCGTGATGTTGGTGGTGAAGATGGTGCCGAACGGCGTCTCCAGCGGCCGGCCGCCGGCGTTCGAAACGCCATGCTCCGACGTGTGGCAGACGGCGCAGGCGCCGAGCGCTGCAAGCTCCTTGCCACGGGCGATCGTCGCGGCGGAATACACCGACGCGTCGGGCCGGGCGATCGGCGCGATCGCGCGCGACGGCAGCACGGCCGCGCCGATGCCGATCGCCGCTGCGCAGAGTGCGGCAATGCCGGCGAGCACGCCGCCGCGCTTTGCAAAGGGATTCTGCCATCTGTTGAGGTCGGCCGTCTGCGCAGGCGGCGGGAGCGGGGCGGGCGCGACCGGTTGCTCGCCGCGCAATCCCTTCAGGATGCGTTCCGGTGTGAACGGCAATTCGCGGAAGCGGACGCCGGTCGCGTCGTAGATCGCATTGGCGATCGCGGCGGCGCTCGGCACCGAGGCGGACTCGCCGACGCCGAGCGGCGGTTGATCCTGCCGCGGCAGCATCAGCACATCGATCTTCGGCAGCTCGGGGAATTTGATGATGGGGTAGGCGCCCCATTCCCGCGCGGTCACCGCGCCGCGCTCGAAGGACACTTCCTCCATCAGCGCGCGGCTGGTCGACTGGATGATGTTGCCTTCGATCTGGTGCCGCACGCCCTCCGGATTGATCATCAATCCGGAATCCTGGCCGGCGACGACGCGCGTCACGCTGACATCGCCGGTCGCCTTGTTGACCGCGACATCGGCGATCCACGCCGACCATGCCGCGCCGTAACCGGGAAACTTGCTGTGCACGTAGAGCGCATAGGCAAAGCCGCGGCCGCGCACGATGTCGCCGTCCGCCTCGGGCTCTTTCCACACCGGGCGCGGCGTCCAGCCGGCGCGCTCGGCAACGGCATTGACGAGATCGATCGCGCGCTTGTCCCTGAGATAGCGCAGCCGGTATTCGATCGGATCGACCTTCGCCTCCGCCGCAAGCTCGTCGATGTAGGATTCATGCGCAAAGGTATTCGGCAGCGCCGAGACGCCGCGAAACCAGGACGCGCGCACGATCGGCGGCATGTCGTTGGCGATCACGCGCATGTTCTCGTAGTCGTAGGGCGGGATCGCGGTGCGGTCGCCCATCTCGAACACCGCGGCTTCAGGCGCGATCCGCCCGGTGAGCAGCAGCGCCAATGTCGGCGCGCCGTTCGAGGGATAGCGCGTGGCAAAATCGTAACCGGCGACGCTGCCGTCGGCGTTGAGCCCGCCATTGACGTCCATCAGCTGCGCGGTGCCTTTCGGCTCCCAGGCATGCTCCTGCTCGCGGGTCAGCTGCACGCGCACAGGACGGCCGACCGCGCGCGACAGCAATAGCGCATCGGCGGAAACATCGTCGGCGCAGTTGCGGCCGTAGCAGCCGGCCGCCTCCATCCGGATCACGTCGATCTCGGATTCCGGCCGCTGGATCAGCAGCGCGAGGTCGCCGCGCAGGATGTGCGGGTTCTGCGTGCCGGACCAGACCCGGATCGCGCCCTCGCTGTAATCGGCAACCGCGCAGGACGGGCCGATCGAGCCGTGCATCTGGTAGGGCCAGACGTAAGTCCGCTGCATCGGCTTGGCGGCCGCCTTGATCGCGGCGTCGACGTCGCCCTTGTCGATCAGCTGGCGCGGCGTCGAGGGATTGGCGCGCAGCGCCTTCTCCACGTCGGCAAGATCGGTCAGTCCCGGTCCGGGCTTCCAGCTCACCGTGAGCTGCGCGGCAGCCTTGGTCGCATTCTCCTCGCGCTCAGCAACGACGCCGACGAAATCGCCGATCCGCACCACCGCGACGAGGCCTGGAATATCGCGCACCGAGGCTTCATCGACCGCAATCAGGCTGGTGCCGACGAACGGGCCGGCATCGACGCCGGCGTAAGGCGGGCGGACGACACGGCCGTGCAGCATGCCGGGCACGCGCAAATCGTGGACATAGACGAGCTCGCCGGTAGCCTTCGCCGGCACGTCGACGCGCGGCACCGACTTACCGACGACCGAATAGGCGCTCACCGCCTTGACCGGAACCTCGTCGGCGAGATCGAGCCGGATGGTCTCGTCCGCGATCAACTCGCCATAGCTGATGCTGCGGTTGTCGTGACCGCGGATCAGGCCGTCCTCGATCGTGAGGTCAACAGCCGGCAGCTCAAGCCGCTCGGCCGCGCGTGCGACCAAGAAGTGCCGCGCTTGCGCGGCGGCCTTGCGCAGGGGAACGGCGGTGATCTGGATGGTTTCGCTTGCGATCGTCGGGCCCTGGTTCGGCACCACGGCGGTGTCGCCGAGGATCACGACGACGCGGGCAAAGGAGACGTCGAGCTCTTCGGCAACGATCTGACCGAGCGCGGTGCGGATGCCGGTGCCGAGATCGACATGGCCGTTATAGGCATTGACCGTGCCGTCGGCCGTGATGGTGATGAAGGTCTCGAACTCATCTTCGGCGCCCAGCACCGCAGGGCGGACGACCGACAGCGAGCCGCGCTGGCGTTGCTCAGGAGCCCGTGCGTCCACCATCAATCGCGCGCCTCAAGGGCGTGACCGGCCGCGCGCATCGCCGCGCGGATGATCTCGATATGCGCGCCGCAACGGCAGAGATTGTAGCGCAACGCCTCCAGCACCTCATGCTCGGACGGATTGGGATTGCGCATCAGCAAGGCCTTGGTGGTGATAATCATGCCGTTGAGGCAATAGCCGCACTGCGCGGCCTGCTCGTGGATGAAGGCATCTTGCACCGGATCGGGATGCTCGCGGCTGCCGAGGCCTTCGAGCGTCACGATGTTGCGGTCCGCACAGCCTTCGATCGGAATCACGCAGGCACGCGCAGCGACGCCGTCGATCAGCACCGCGCAGGCGCCGCACTCTCCGAGCCCGCAGCCGTATTTCGGTCCGTTCAATTCGAGGTCGTTGCGCAGCACGTAAAGCAATGCGGTGTCGGGAGCGGCGTCGACATCATGATTCCTGCCGTTCACGGTCAGGCGCATTGCCCCGGTTCTCCCTGATGTTTTGCGCTGCAACGCCAGCGTCGGATCGCCGGCGAGGATAACGTTTGTATACAAACGTGCAAGCGGCGGCATGCCGCGCTGCAGCGCGTGCCCGCTTTATGAACAGGGTGCGCAAGCGAAGGGCAGGGTTTGATTGCAAAGGCCGCTTGACAGCTCCCGGGCTCGCGCGCAGGATCATTCGTATACGAACGATATGCATGGGAGGCGGAAGCGCAGTATGATCGACCGCCGCCACAAGTCCAGGCTTGGTCACGATGGCTGACACAATGACCGTCGCCGCCGGCGACAAGATCCGCTGCGATGCCTGTCCGGTGATGTGTTACATCAAGCCGGGCGCGGCCGGCGCCTGCGACCGCTATGCCAATCATGACGGCACGCTGGTGCGCGTCGATCCGCACGTCGTGCTGGAGCGCACCGTGTCGCATGGCGGCAAGCTGGTTCCGTTCCAGGTGAGCGGCGACTGGGACGGCAAGATCGTCCGCCAGCCCGAACTGTTCGTCACCGCGATCGGCGCAGGAACAACCTATCCGGATTACAAGCCGGCGCCCTTCATCGTGTCGTCGGAGGTCGACGGCGTCGACATGGTCACCGTGGTGACCGAAGGCATTTTCTCCTATTGCGGCGTCAAGGTGAAGATCGACACCGACCGCTACCTCGGCCCGGAAACCGCGACCGTGCGCTCGGACGGTGAGGCGGTCGGCCATGTCACGACCAGCGAATATGGCTCGCAGATGCTCTCGCTCGGCGGGGTGCATCATTTGACCGGCGGCTCCAAGAAGGAAGGCCGCGTCACCTGCGACACGCTGATGGATCTCTCCAACTGCAAGGCGGTCGAGTTGACCATCGACGGCGGCGCCACCGTCGTGGTGCAGGCCGGCAGGCCGCCGATCGTCAATGGTGTGGCAGAAGAGCGCATGCGGGTCGGCTGTGGCTCGGCGACGATCGGCATGTTCGCCAAGCAATGGCACGGCAAGGTCGATGAGGTCGTGGTGGTCGACGATCACATCACCGGCGTGCTCAGCGAGCACCAGGCCGGCAAGCTGCTCGACATCGCCGACACCGGGATCAAGATGAAGGGGCGGCGCTCGACGCCGGGCCGCTATTTCCAGGTCGCCGATCCCGGCACCGGATGGGGCGGCACCAACATCTCCGATCCGCTGTCGATCCTCGGCCCCTTCAATGCGAAGGAGGCGCGGCCGGGGCTCACCATGCTGATGGTCTCGACCACCGGCGAGCATGCGTCCTATTACGTGCTCGACGAGGCGTTGAAGCCGGTCGAGACCGAGATGCCCGCCGATCTCAGATTTTCGGTCGAGCGCATCCAGGAGAATTGCGAGCCGGCGCTGTGCACCGTGCTGTTCATGGGCGGCGCGGGCGGATCGTTGCGCGCCGGCGTCACCGATAATCCGGTGCGGCTGACGCGCTCGGTGAAGGACGCGCTGACGCGGGTGACCAGCGGCGGCGCGCCGGTCTATGTCTGGCCCGGCGGCGGCATCACCTTCATGGTCGATGTCACGCAGATGCCGGCCGGCGCCTTCGGCTACGTGCCGACCCCGGCGCTGGTGGCGCCGATCGAGTTCACGATGAAGCTGTCGGATTACGCGGCGCTCGGCGGCCACATGGATTATGTCCGGCCGCTGTCATCGCTGCGCGACAGTGCCGAAGTCCGGCCGATGCCATATCTCCCCGGGCGGCGCGCATGAAGCGGCTCCCGCAAATCGCGCTTCTTCCTGACGGCAAGCGGCTGCATTTGCAGGACGGTCCGATTGATCTGGTTGTCGAGGCCAAGGGCGGCGATGCTGACATTCGTACCGCCTATCAGGCTGCGGCGGCGCGCTTCACCGGATTGCTTGACGAACTCTGCGCGGAACTGACCGAACTGCGCAGCGCAGCCGCTCCGGGCGGGTGCACGCTGAAAGGCGTGGTCGCGCGGCGGATGCATGCAGCGGTCGCGCCGTTTGCCGCCGATTGCTTCATCACGCCGATGGCGGCGGTCGCGGGCTCCGTCGCCGAGGAAATCCTCGGCGCGATGCTTGAGGCCACGCCGCTCGACCGCGCCTATGTCAACAATGGCGGCGACATCGCCCTGCATCTCGGCGACGGCGAACAATTCACCGTCGGCCTGATGGATCGGCCGGACCGTCGCGGCGTGATGCGCACCATAATGGTCGATGCCGACACGCCAGTCCGCGGCATCGCGACCAGCGGCCGCCACGGTCGCAGCTTTTCGCTGGGCATTGCCGATGCCGTCACCGTACTGGCGCGGACGGCGTCGCAGGCGGATGCCGCGGCGACCGTGATCGCCAACGCGGTCGATCTGCCGGATCACCCCGCGATCCTGCGCTGTCCGGCGAGCGAATTGCAGCCCGACAGCGACCTTGGCGCGCGGCTGGTGACCCGCGATGTCGGGCGGCTCTCGGAACGCGAGATCGAGCAGGCGCTCGAGGCGGGGGCGGCGCGGGCGCGTGATCTCTTGACGTCGGGATTGATCGAAGGCGCGGCATTGCGTCTACTGGCCGAAACGCGGCTTGTCGGTGCAACTGGGATTGGGGCGCCGGCGTCGCACGCATTACAGAGAAGAACGACAGAACACATGCTGCGGGCATGACCGGGAGCGAGGCAAGATGAGCGCCGTCATTCGCAAGATCGTCACAGTGGTCGAGGAGACCCATCTGGAGATGGGCAAGACCATCGCACCGCCGACAAGGCGGGCCGCCGCCATCGCCGTGATCGAGAACCCCTTTGCCGGCCGCTATGTCGAGGATCTGTCGCCGCTGATCGCGATCGGCGAGGAACTCGGCGAACTGCTCTCGAAGCGGGCCGTCGCCGCGCTCGGCATCGACGGCGCCAAGGCGCACAGCTACGGCAAGGCCGCCGCCGTCGGCGAGAATGGCGAGCTCGAGCATGCGGCGGCGATCCTGCATCCGAAGATGGGTGCGCCGGTGCGCAAGGTGCTGTCGAAGGGCGCGGCGCTGATCCCGTCGTCGAAGAAGCGCTCGGGGCCCGGCACCACGCTGGATATTCCGCTCGGGCACAAGGACGCGGCTTTCGTGCGCAGCCATTTCGACGGCATGGAAGTGCAGATCAACGACGCGCCGCGGGCCAACGAGATCATGGTCGCGGTCGCGGTGACCGACAGCGGGCGACCGCTGCCGCGCGTCGGCGGGCTGACGGTCGGCGAGATCAAGGGCGAAGACGGATTGCGATAATCTCTTTGAAGAAAAACTGGAGGACGGGATGCGTGGTTATTTCGTAGGGGCGGGATTGGCGATCGCGGTCGCGACCATGGCAACGAGTGCCATCACAACGCAGGCCATGGCGCAGAGCGAAATCAAGATCGGCGAGATCAACAGTTACTCGCTGCTGCCGGCGTTCACCGAGCCCTATCGCAAGGGCTGGCAGCTCGCGGTGGAGGAGATCAATGCGGCGGGCGGCATCGGCGGCAAGAAGCTCGTGGTCATTTCCAAGGATGACGGCGGCAAGCCGGCGGATGCGCAGACCGCGGCCAACGAGCTGGTGTCGAGCGAGAACGTCGCGATGCTCACGGGCACGTTCCTCTCCAATATCGGCCTCGCCGTTTCCGACTTCGCCAACCAGAAGAAGGTGTTCTTCCTTGCGGCCGAACCTTTGACCGACGCCATCACGTGGTCGAAGGGCAACCGCTACACGTTCCGCCTGCGTCCGTCGAACTACATGCAGGCCGCGATGCTGGTGGAGGAGGCGGCGAAGCTGCCTGCAAAACGCTGGGCGACGATCGCGCCGAACTATGAATACGGCCAGTCGGCGGTCGCGGTGTTCAAGAAGCTGATGTCGGCGAAGCGGCCCGACATCCAGTGGGTCGACGAGCAGTGGCCGCCGCAGGGCAAGATCGACGCCGGCCCGGTGGTGCAGGCGGTTGCCGCGGCGAACCCGGAAGCGATCCTCAACGTCACCTTCGGCGCCGACCTCGTCAAGCTCGTGCGCGAAGGCAACACCCGCGGCCTGTTCAAGGGCCGCACCGTGGTGAGCTTCCTGACCGGCGAGCCGGAATACCTCGATCCGCTCAAGGACGAGACGCCGGAGGGCTGGATCGTCACCGGCTATCCCTGGTACGCGATCAAGACGCCGGAGCATGACGCATTCCTGAAGGCCTATCAGGCCAAGTACAACGACTATCCGCGGCTCGGCTCGATCGTCGGCTACCAGACCATCAAGGCGGCGGCGGCGATCCTCGCCAAGGCCGGCTCGAGCGATCCGGAGAAGCTGATCGCGGCGGCGGAAGGCATCTCGATGCCGTCGCCGTTCGGCGAGATCACCTTCCGCAAGATCGATCACCAGTCGACGCTGGGCGCCTTCACCGGCAAGACCGCGCTGAAGGACGGCAAGGGCATCATGGTCGACACCGCCTATCGCAAGGGCTCGGACTATCTGCCCAGTGATGCCGAGATCGAGAAGCTGCGGCCGAAGGATTGAACTGCAACCTTCTCCCTCGCCCCGCTCTTGCGGGGAGAGACTTGAACTTCTCCCTCTCCCCGTTCTTACGGGGAGAGGGTTGGGGTGAGGGGCTATTTCCGCGAACGAGCGCGCGGAGAGTCCCCCTCACCCGAATTCAAGCTGGCGCTTGAATTCGACCTCTCCCCGCAGGCGGGGCGAGGTGAGGTGAACGGAAACTCCAACGCGGACCGCCCATGGCCTTCTATGTCGTCCAGTTCCTGACCGGTCTTGCCAGCGCGGCGTCGCTGTTCCTGGTCGCTTCGGGTCTGTCGATCATCTTCGGCGTGACGCGGATCGTGAATTTCGCGCATGGCGCGTTCTATATGCTCGGCGCCTATGTCGCCTTTACCCTGACCGAGCGCTTTTCCGGCGCGCTCGGCTTCTGGGGCAGCATCGTCGTTGCGGCGCTGGCGGTTGCTGCGATCGGCGTGCTGGTCGAGATGGTGCTGCTGCGCCGGATCTACCATTCGCCGGAGCTGTTCCAGTTGCTCGCCACCTTCGGCCTGACGCTGATGGTCGAGGATCTCGTGGTGCTGATCTGGGGCCCGGACGATCTGGTCGGCCGCCGCGCGCCCGGCTTCAAGGGCGCGATCGATTTCTTCGGCCAGAATATTCCGAGCTACGATCTGTTCCTGATCGTGCTCGGGCCGGTCGTGCTCGGCGTGCTCTGGCTGTTGTTCCAGCGCACCCGCTGGGGCGTGCTGGTGCGCGCGGCGACGCAGGACCGCGACATGGTGGCGGCGCTCGGCGTCAATCAGAAATGGCTGTTCACCAGCGTGTTCGCGCTCGGCGTCTTCCTCGCCGCGCTCGGCGGCGCGCTGCAGATCCCGCGTGATGCGGTCAATCACGCGATGGATCTGCGCGTCATCGTCGAGGTCTTCGTCGTGGTCGTGATCGGCGGCCTCGGCAGCATCATCGGTGCGTTCGTCGCGGCGGTGCTGGTGTCGGAGCTCAACGCCTTCGGCATCCTGATCTTCCCGAAGATCTCCATCATCCTGGTGTTCCTGGTGATGGCTGTGGTGCTGATCGTCCGGCCGTGGGGGCTGTTCGGCAAGCCGGAGGCGCCGGCACGGCGCACGCCGGGGCTGACCGTCAATCCGTGGCGGCCGCTGACGATGAACGAGCGGTTGGCCGCGATTGCCGTGCTCGTGCTCGCCGCCGCGCTGCCGTTCGTCGCCGGCAGTTACGTGCTCACGGTCGGCTCGGAGATCGCGATCTTCGTGATCTTCGCGGTCAGTCTGCACTTCCTGATGTCGGTCGGTGGGCTCGCGTCGTTCGGCCACGCCGCCTATTTCGGCCTCGGCGCCTATGGCGTAGCGCTGCTCGCCAAGATGGCCGGCCTGCCGATGATCGCCTGCCTGCTGCTCGGGCCGCTGCTCGGGCTCGCCGGCGCCGCCGTGTTCGGCTTCTTCGCGGTGCAGCTCGCCGGGGTCTATTTCGCGATGCTGACCTTGGCCTTTGCCCAGATCGTCTGGTCGATCGCGTTCCAGTGGGTGTCGGTCACCGGCGGCGATAACGGCATCCTCGGGGTCTGGCCGGAAAAATGGGCGGCGAGCCCGTCGCATTTCTACTGGCTGTCGCTCGGCATCGCCGCGCTCGCGGTGGTGATCCTCCGCATCATCGTGTTCTCGCCGTTCGGCTTTGCGCTGCGCGCGACGCGCGATTCGCCGCTGCGGAGCGAAGCCATCGGCATCGACGGCAAGCGCATCCAGTGGACCGCCTTCGTGATCGCGGGCACAGTCGCTGGCCTGGCCGGCGCGCTGTTCGCCTATCTCAAGGGCAGCGTGTTCCCCGACAATATGGGCATCTCGCTGTCGGTCGATGCGCTGGTCATGGTGCTGCTCGGCGGCGTCGAGACGGTGTCGGGCGCGGTGGTCGGCGCCATCGTCTACAAGGCGCTCAACATCTGGCTGGTCAGCCAGACCGATTGGTCAAAACTCGTGCTCGGCGCTTTCGTGGTGCTGATCGTGGTCGCGTTCCCGAAGGGCATCGTCGGCACGCTGGAAGCCTTCATGCATCGCCGGCACAAATCCTCGTCGTCGGTATCGCCCCTGCTGACCTCCCGCATCGAGAGCGCCGAATGAGCATGGTTCCCACATTGCTGTCGGTCGAGGGGCTGACCAAATCCTATGGCGGCGTGCATGCCGTGCGCGGCGTCTCCTTCGAGCTGCGTGCCGGCGAGATTTTGGCGCTGATCGGGCCGAACGGCGCGGGCAAGAGCACCTGCTTCGACATGCTCAACGGCCAGAACATTCCCGACAGCGGCCGCATTCGCGTGCTGGGCGCGGAGACCACGGGCAAGAAGCCGCGCGTGATCTGGCGCATGGGCGTCGGCCGCACCTTCCAGATCGCGGCGACATTCCCCACCATGACGGTACGCGAAAACGTGCAGGTCGCGCTGGTCTCGCATGGCGGGCAATTGTTCAACCTGTGGGCCTCGACCGCCCGCCACGCGCGCGACGAGGCCGGGCGGCTGCTCGATCTGGTCGGCATGGGTGCCTATGCGGAGCGGCCCTGCGGCGAGCTCGCCTATGGCGACGTCAAGCGGCTCGAGCTTGCGATCGCGCTCGCCAACCAGCCGAAGCTGCTCTTGATGGACGAGCCGACCGCCGGCATGGCGCCGCGCGAGCGCGTCGAGCTGATGCGGCTGACGGCTCGGATCGCGCGCGAGCAGTCGATCGGCGTGCTGTTCACCGAGCACGACATGGACGTGGTGTTCGAGCATGCCGACCGCATCCTGGTGCTGAACCGCGGCAGCCTGATCGCCGAAGGTTCGCCCGAAGAGGTGCGCGGCAATGCCCAGGTGCGGGCGATCTATCTCGGCGAGGGCCTCGTCTACGATGCGCGGCACCGCGAGGGAGCATCGGCATGAAGCTGACGGTAAAGGATCTCAACAGCTTCTACGGCCCGGCGCATATCCTGTTCGACATCGCACTCGAGGTCGGCGAGGGCGAGGTGGTCGCCTTGCTCGGGCGCAACGGCGCCGGCAAATCGACCACGTTCCGCTCCATCGTCGGCCTGGTCGAGAACCGCTCCGGCCGCGTGATGTTCGAGGGCCGGGACGTCTCCGATTTGCCGACGCATGCGATCGTGCGGGGCGGGCTCGGCTATGTCCCGGAGGAGCGGCGCATCTTCACGGATTTGACGGTCGAGGAGAATCTTGAGGTCGGCCGTCAGCCGAAGCGGGCAGGCGCGCCGCAATGGGATCGCGAAAAACTGTTCAAGCTATTCCCGAACCTCGGCGAGATGCGCGGCCGGCCCGGCGGACGCATGAGCGGCGGCGAGCAGCAGATGCTGACGATCGCGCGCACGCTGATGGGCAATCCGTCGCTGGTGCTGCTCGATGAGCCCTCGGAGGGGCTGTCGCCGAAAATCGTCGAGCAGATGGTCGATGCGATCCTGGCGATGAAGAAAGAGGGCGTTAGCATCGTCGTCTCCGAGCAGAATTTGCATTTCGCCCGGCTGATCTCGGATCGCGCCTATATCATCGAGCGCGGCCGGATCTGTTTCGGCGGCACCATGGCGGAGCTCGATGCGCGTCCGGATATCCGGGACGCGCATCTGTCGCTGTAAGGGCGGAGTGGACAATGGCGAGGAGTGCGGCACCGAAGCGAAACGGGAAGGCGACGAAGCCGGGATATGTGCTGGACGAGCAGATCGGCTTCATCCTGCGCCAGGTGTCGCAGCGCCACGCCGTGATCTTCGCCCGCGAGATCGGCATCAATCTGACGCCGACACAGTGGGCGGCGCTGTCGAAGCTGTCCGAGGTCGGCGCCTGCTCGCAGAACCAGCTCGGGCGGCTGACCTCGATGGACGTTGCGACCATCAAGGGCGTGATCGATCGCCTGACCGCGCGCGGCCTGACCGAGACCTCGCCGGATCCCGACGACGGCCGCCGCCTGCTGGTGAGCCTGACGCGCGCCGGCCAGCAAATGGCCGACAAGGCCGCGCCCAATGCGCTGGTGATCTCCAGGGAGACGCTGGCGCCGCTCGATGCCAAGGAGCGCGAGACGCTGATCGCGCTGCTCGGCAAGTTGCGGTGATACAACTCCATCGCCGTTACCGAGCGCAGCGAAACCCATCGGCTTCGTTCCACGGATAGAGATGGTGGGTTTCGCTTCGCTCTACCCACCCTACGATTCCAGGCCAAGCACCAGCGCAACGACACCCACCAGCACCAGGCTGAGCGCCCAAACCGTGTCCAGATTGAACCAGCTCCGGGATACGAATTTCAGGCCGAGGTAGCGGTAGACCAGCCACGCCAGGCATCCGCCGGCGGCGATCATCGCGCCGACATGGACGATGGAGACCAGCACGGCCATCGTGAGACTGGTGTCGATCAGGCTGTTGGCGGCCGCATGGCCTTGGTCCGCTTCAGCCTCGCGGCACAGCCCCAGATAGATCGGCACCAGCATCAGCGCCGCGCCATGCGCGATCGCCACCGCGAACGACCACAAAGCGAGTTGCGTCGGCGGTATCCGGACCAGGGCCCGCGGATGGCGCCGGTCGATCAGCCGATAGACACCGAACAGGATGACGAGCAGGCTCGCGCCGATCCGGATCGTGCGCTGCCATTCGACGAGGGTGATCAAGAGCGCGAACGGAAGGATCACCAGCAGCATCGCCAGCAAATGACCGATCGCGAGCGGGCCAAGCGCGGTCAGCAGCGCGCGCGAGCTCCTCTGCATCAATCCCGCGGAAACCGCGAGCGGCCAGCCCATGCCCGGGTTGATCCCGTGGTAGAGGCCGCTCGCGATGACCGCCAGCCACAGCCAGGCCGGAGTCCAGTCGGCCGGGCTCACGTCAGGGCCTTTTCCGTTCCGATCGAATCGGAACGGGCTCTGGATTCTTGTTTTGACGCGTTGTCTTCACGCGAACCGGTACCCACTTCGCTCGAAAACGCTCTAGACCGACGGATAGCAGAACGAGTCGGTGGAGCAGTCACCGCCATCGAGCCGGATCTGGTGCGCCCGGTAGCCGTCGGGGAAGCTGACCCAGTAGTCCTTCGCCAGTTCGAGGCCTCCGCCCGGGCTTGCGTTCGCCATCACCTCGGCGCCGGGAATGCCTTGCGGATAGAACTGGTTGTCCCAGGTCGAGTAGAGCGAATTGGTCCAGTACACCCGCTTGCCGTCGCGGCTGATCTCGACCATCTGCGGCCCGCCGGCAAAAGCCTGTCCGTTCGGGTGAGGCGCGCGATGAACGATGCCGCCGATGCGGACCGATCCGGCGAGCTTCGGCTTGCGCGGATCGCTGACGTCGTATTGGCGCATCTCGCCGGTGCCCCAGCAGGCGACGTAGAGAAACTTGTCGTCCATCGACAAGTCGATATCGGTCACCAGCGGAGGTACGGCGCCGAAACCCTGCAACAGCGGCGGCAGCTGGTCTTTCGATGCGGGCTCGGGCGGGATCGTCACCGTCTTCTCGATGTGAAACTTGCCGCCCTCGCGCCACCAGGTCCAGATCGAACCCTCGAGGTTCGTGGTATCGACCACGACGCCAACGAAGCCGTGTTCGCGAACCGGATCGTGCGCAGGACGCACCTCCAGCGCCATTTGATGATTGGCGCCGAGGTCGATGGTCTGGACATTGCGTCGGGCCCGCAGGTCCCAGAAATGCAGCCGATGGCCGTATTTGTTCGACAGCAGGTCTTCCGGCACGATGCCGTTCTCGAACTGCGGCGGCAGGGCCCACTCGCTGCTCACCATGTAGTCGCGCGGCAGGTTCCACCAGAAGTCATAATGCTTGGTCTGCGGGCCACGATCGATCTCCCACCGGCCGAGCACCTCGAATGTCTCGCAGTCCATGATGAAGATGCCGGGCGGTCCGTCGGTGCCGTCCTTGCCGCTCCCGCCGAGCGTGCTGACATAGATGCCCTCCGGCCCGCAGTGGATGGTGTGCGGCCGCGAGTAGCCGGTCTTCTTGAAGATTTCCTCGGGCTCGATGATCTTGTGGATCTTCGCTTGCGTCGGGTCCGGCTTGGTGTCGACGATATAGATCCGGGAGGATCGCATGCCGGGGATGATGAGGTAGCGACGCTCGAGGAAGGCGTGTCCGGCCAGCGGGGACAGCGCCGACGAGCAGGCGTTCCAGCCGAAATGGTGGAACTCGTCGCCCTTGTTGGGCATCGTCACCGTATGGACGATCTTGCTGTAGGTTGGGGAGCCGGGCTTGACGTCGATCACCGCGAGTGCGTCCGGCTTCGAGAAATCCGGACTGAGCAGCACGGTGTAGGCAAAGCTCTCGGCCGGCGCTTCCATCGCGAGCTTCGGCGAGGCGTGGAACGTAGGATCTGGCCTCATCGTCATCGGCTGCCTCCTGATTGTGTGATGTGGATCGACACGGCACGGCGGCATGCAGCAGCAAGAACTTAAATCCGGATCGAAAAATGCCTCTTGCGAGTGCTGCCGGCTAAGGTTCGCTTGCGGGCAGACTACACCTCAACGGTGACAGCTGAAAACAAGGTTCGGTGACGGCGCCGGCGCGGCAAAGCCGCGCGCCGCCGGGCGCGCGATCTGGCAGCCTGCTCAAGGGGTTGAGCAACCGATCCAGCACATCAGCCTGAGAGCAAGTGAATGTTTGGCTCACGAGTGGCACCAAACGCTCAGTGTCGTCCCGGCCTTCGCCGGGGCGACACCGGATATGTTGCACCGCTGTTCACCCCGTCACCGCCGCGCAACGGCCTTGGTGCACGTCACTTCGCCACCACCTCCGGCACCTTGCCCGCGGGCGGCGTGTTGCGGCTGCGCTGGGTGCGGACGATGCCGTCGATGATGGTCATGCCGATGCCCGGGAGATCGCCGAGCTGAACGCTCTCCAGGATGTTCTTGCCCGGTGAATGCTGCGCCTTGTCCATCAACACGAAATCGGCCGAGCGGCCGACCTCGATCAGGCCGCAATCGAGCTCGCGCATCCGCGCGGTGTTGCCGGTCGCCAGGCAGAACGCCAGCTCGGCCGGGAGCTCGCCGAGCGAGGACAAGAGCGAGACCATCCGCAAGATGCCGAGCGGCTGCACGCCGGAGCCGGCGGGCGCGTCGGTGCCGAGGATGACGCGGTGCAAATCGCCCATCTCGCGCGCGGTGCGCAGCGTGAACAGCGCCGAGCGCTCATTGCCGTTATGCACCAGCTCGAGCCCGCGCTTGCAGCCCTCGCAGATGCAGCGGATCTGGTCGTCGGGCAGGGCGGTGTGGCCGCCATTGATATGACCGACCACGTCGGTGTCGGCCTCCAGCACCACGTCCTTGTCGATCAGGCCGGAGCCCGGGATCGACGGGCCGCCGGTGTGGATCGTGCTCTGAATGCCGTACTTGCGCGCCCAGCCGACCATCTTGCGCGCGGTCGGTCCATCCTTGACGCCGCCGAGCCCGACCTCTCCGAGCAGCTTGACGCCGGCGGCGGCCATTTCCTTGAAGTCGTCCTCCACCATCTCGCATTCGATCACGGGCGCGCCGGCATGCACCTTCACGCCGCCCGGTCGCAGCGTCCAGAACGCGCGCTGTGCGAAGATCGCCATCGCCTTCAACCCGACGACGTCGCGCGGACGCCCGGGCATGTGCACCTCGCCGGCGGAGATCATGGTGGTGACGCCGCCATGCAGGTAGCTGTCGATCCAGTTGATCTGGTTCTGCCGCGGCGTCCAGTCGCCGGCGACGGGGTGGACGTGGCTGTCGATCAGGCCGGGCGCGACCGTCGTGCCATTGGCATCGACGATGGTGGTGGCGCCTTCGGTGTCGACGTCCTTGAGGCGGCCGATCGCAGTGATCTTGCCGTTCTCGGCGACGATGGTGTCGGCATCCAGGATCGGCTTTTCCAGGGCCCCCGACAGCAACAGCCCGATATTGCGGATCACCAGCTTGCTCAGACCGGTCGCCTGGGGTGCATCGTGCGCCATGGTTTTTCCTTTAGGTTCAACGCCTTCGCCGGCCATTGTGCCCGTGGCTTGACGGCCGGATCAAGCTGGATTATTCATTTGTATACGAACGATCGTGTACAAATGATTTTGCCGCCGATCCGGCCCGCGCGTCAAGGAAACTGACGATGAGCAATTTCAACCAGGAAAGCGTCCTCAGCGTTCACCACTGGACCGACACGCTGTTCTCCTTCAAGACCACGCGCAACCCGTCGTTCCGCTTCCGCAACGGCGAGTTCACCATGATCGGGCTCAAGGTCGGCGAGAAGCCGCTGCTGCGGGCCTACAGCGTCGCCAGCGCGAATTACGAGGACACGCTGGAGTTCTTCTCGATCAAGGTTCCGGACGGCCCGCTGACCTCGCGCCTCCAGCACCTCAAGGAAGGCGACGAGATCATCGTCAGCCGCAAGGCGACCGGCACGCTGGTCATCGACAACCTCGAGGATGGTCGCAACCTCTATCTGGTCGGCACCGGCACCGGCCTCGCGCCGTTCCTCAGCGTGATCAAGGATCCCGAGACCTATGACCGGTTCGAGAAGGTCGTGCTGCTGCACGGCTGCCGCCGCGTCAAGGAGCTCGCCTATGGCGAGATGATCACCGAGAAGCTGCCGCAGGACGAACTGATCGGCGAATTGGTGCGCGACCAGCTGATCTACTACCCGACCGTGACGCGCGATCCGTTCCATAACCGCGGCCGCATCACCGACCTCATCACCTCGGGCAAGCTGTTCACCGACATCGGCCTGCCGGCGCTCGATGCCGCGCATGACCGCGTCATGATCTGCGGCTCGCCGGCGCTGGTCGCCGACACCCGCACGTTGCTGAACGGCCGCGGCTTCGTCGAGGGCAATCACGGCGAGCCCGCGCAGTTCGTGGTCGAGAAGGCGTTCGCCGAGCGCTGAAGCCCGCACATTTCGCCGTCATTGCGAGCGAAGCGAAGCAATCCATTGCTACCCAGCGCGCGGAGGGATGGATTGCTTCGTCGCTCCGCTCCTCGCAATGACGCGGATGGAGCTGTGTAGTCAAGGCCTGACCGCCGGCGTCTCGACCGGCATGCCGCGCGCTCGCGTCATCAGATAGAGCTCGAGCTCGACCAGCTCGGGCGAGCCGTAATCATAGGCCTGCGCGCGGATGCCGGTGATGCAGGCGCGCAGCCGTCGCTGCAGCGATCCGAGCGCCTGCCATTCCAGCCGGTACAGCGGATAGCCGGTCGGCTGCCCTTGCGTGATCGCGCTGCCCGCGAGCTTCTTGTCCCAATTATCATCGTGGCAATTGGTGCAGCCGAGATTGAGCTGACCCTGCCGCTGCATGAACAGCGCATGGCCCTGTTCGACGAACGGCGCGAGCTCCGGATCGTCGCCGGCCGTAATCGGCATGCCGCGCGATTGCCGTGCGACATAGGCGGTCAGCGCCAGCAGCTCGCGGCTTTCGTAGGCGAAAGGCGAGGCCTGCTGGTGATTGCTCTGGCAGAGGTTGATCCGTCCCTCGAGGTCGACCGGCTTTTGCAGCGCCTTGTCGAAGGCCGGATAGTGCGCCGCCACGCCCTTCATGCTGACGCGGGCGTCGTTGTGGCAGTCGGCGCAGGCCTTGTTTGCCGTGCCGGCCTTGCGCGTCCACAAGGCCTCGCCGTCGAGCACGGACAGCATGCCGGGATTGGCGGTGTCCTCGTCCTGCATCGCCTTAGTGTCGGCGCTCATGAAGCTGTAGCCGGAGCGGCGTTCCGATCGCGGAATCTCGGTCGCGAGCGCGGCGCCCGCCATCGCCGTCAGCAGCGCGATGCAGACCGCAATCCTCATTCGACCGTGATCGAAGCCTGCGCGGTCTCCGAAAACCCTTTGTCGCCGATCCATTCGAATTCGAACTTGCCGCTCTCGGTCACCGTGGTGAAGAAGGTGATGAACGGATTGGCCGCGATCGCAGGATAAAGATCGGCGCGGAACACTTCCTTGCCGTTGAAGCGGCAAGTGAAGCTCGTGATGATGTCGCGCGGCACCACGCTGCCCGAGGCCGTGTGGCGGTAGCCGGTCTCCATGATGTGCGACATCAGCGTCTTGATCTCGATGACGCTGCCGCGCTTGGCCTTGGCCGGGACATTGATCAGGGCCGACGGCATCAGATCGCCTCCTCGGTGCAGGCAGCGAGCGTCACCACGACGTCGGCGGTTGCAGACCAGAACGTGTCGTCGGACAGCCGCGCGATGGCGGTGACCTTCTGGCTGTCGGCGAGGCGGATGCGGGTCGACACCTGGGCGCGCCCGGCGCGCGGCCCGAGATGGAAATTGCCGATGTTCGGCTGCGGGTTCTTCTCGTTGAAGACGTGGATGCTCTTCACATACTCGTCCGCCGTCATCGGGCTGGTGACGCTGACCGTCATCGGCACCGTGTTGCCGTTCTCGACCAGCGGCGGAATGTCGAGCTTGACCTTGCCGGTGTGCACATCGGCCTCGCCGACGACATTGCGGATCGCGGCCGACAGCATCGCCGGCGTCGCGTCCAGGGGGCGCACGATCACCAGCGCGGCGGCGCCGCCAGTCAGGCTCAGAAACGTCCGGCGTGTGGTGTGGTCCGAATTCGCCATCGATTGATTGGTCCTAGTTCCGCAGTGTCGTCAAGTAAGCCACGAGATCCTCGATCTGCTCCGCCGACAGGATCGGCTTGCCGCGCCAAGAGGTGCCGACCCGCACGAGCCCTTCGACCCGATAGTAGGACGGCATGATCGTCGCCGCGTTGAGATGCGACGCATCGACCAGGCGGAGCCGCAACTGTCCTTCCGACCAGCGGCTGCCGCTTCCGGCAAGGTTCGGCGCGAGGTCGCCCTGGAACGCCTGCTGGGGAAATGGGCCGCTGTGACAGAGGATGCAAGTGGAGGAACGCTCGACGATCAGCGCGCGGCCGCGCGCCACATCGCCCCTGGTTCCCGTCAGCGAGGCCGGAATCGCATCGCCCACGACGGTGTAGGATCGCAGCTCCTCGGCGCCGACGGGCCAGCAGGCCGCGAACAGTCCCGCGGCGAGAAGCATTGTGAGGGCGAGCCTAGCCAAAGGCATCTCCCGTGATCCTCTTGAACCAGTCGAGCGCCTGATTTGCCTCGCGCTGGCGCACCTCGTGCGGCGCATCGACCGGGCTCGTGGTGATCTCCGCCTCGGCGTACTGATCTTCCTTCGGCTGATAGATGCCGTTCAGCGAGAAGGCGTAGCCCGGCGCGACCGTGTTGTAGCAGGCACCATCCAGCCGCGGCGTCTCCGGCGCCTTGCCGGCAAGCGCGCTCACGATCGCGGCCGCGCAGGCGCGGCCTTGCGCTGCCGCCGCGGAGGCGGATTTCGGGATGCCGCCGGCGATCGCGGCATCACCGATGACGTGGATGTTGGGCACGAGCCTTGAAGCAAAGGTGACGGGATCGATCGGGCACCAGCCGGTGTGGTCGGCTGCTCCGGCGATGTCAGCGATGCGGCCGGCCCTTTGCGGCGGGATCACATTGGCGACGGCGGCGGTGTAATTGCCGAAGTCGGTGACGATCTCATTCGTCGCCGGATCGACCGACGTCACCCGTCCGCCCTGCGACAGCGCGATCCGTTCGATCATGCCGGGATAGAGCTCCGTCCAGGCCTTCTCGAACAGCTTCTGCTGCGAGTAATTGTCCTTGGCGTCGAGCACCAGGATCTTCGACTTCGGCTTGTTCGTCTTCAGATAATGCGCGATCAGGCTGGCGCGCTCGTAAGGGGCGGGCGGACAGCGCAGCGGCGCAGCCGGCACCGCGATCACGACGAGGCCGCCATCGTCCATGGCTTCAAGCTGCTTGCGCAGCAGCATGGTTTGCTCGCCGGCCTTCCAGGCGTGCGGCATCTTCTCGGCCGCTGCCTCGTCATAGCCGGAGAGGGCGTCGAAGCGCATGTCGATGCCGGGGGCCAGCACCAGCCGGTCATAGGACAGCGTTGTCCCATCAGCGAGCGCGATGCTGCGCGCCTGCGCGTCGACCTTCGTCGCCGCCTGTCCGGCAATCGTGATGCCGTCGGCCGCAACCTTGTCATAGGTGAATTGCTGCGCGGCAAGCTCGCGCAGACCTGCAATCACCTCGTTGCTGAACGGGCAGGCGGTGAAAGTCCTGTTCGGCTCGATCAGCGTAACCTGAAGCTTGGTGTCGAGCCGCCGCAGCGCCCGCGCGCAGGCCGCGCCGCCGAAGCCGCCGCCGATCACCGCGATGCGCGGCGCCGCCTGCGCCAACGCCGGACGCGCCAAGGCGGCCGCTGCGACGGCAGCGGCGCCGCGGATCACATCCCTGCGCGTCTGATGACGCGTGACGGCCATGCACGAGAATCCGAAAAAAGGAGGCGGCGGCCGGTCGGGCCGCCCCTTCCGGTTTGATCAGGCGAAGCTGATGTTCTGGTTGCGCAGCGGGAAGCTGCGGATGCGCTTTCCCGTCGCGGCGAAATAGGCGTTCAGCACCGCCGGCGCCGCAACGCCGATGGTCGGCTCGCCGACGCCGCCCCAGAATCCGCCGCTCGGCACCATCACCGATTCCACCTTCGGCATCTCGTTGATGCGCATCGAGTTGTAGGTGTCGAAATTGGTCTGCTCGATGCGGCCGTCCTTCACGGTGCAGCCGCCGTAGAACAGCGCGCTGAGGCCGTAGACGAAGGAGCCCGCGATCTGCCGCTCGACCTGCGCCGGGTTGACGACATAGCCGGGATCGGTGGAGGCGACGATGCGATGCACCTTGACCTTGCTGCCGTCGGTCACCGAGATCTCGGCGGCGCCGGCAACATAGCTGCCATAGCCCATTACCTGCGCGATGCCGCGATAGACGCCCTGCGGCGCCGGCGTGCCCCAGCCGATCTTCTCGGCCACGGCGTTGAGCACGGCGAGATGCTTGGGGTGCTTGCCCATCAGCTTGCGGCGGAATTCGAGCGGGTCCTGCCCGACCGCCAGCGCCAGCTCGTCCATGAAGCATTCCATGTAGATCGCGTTGTGATTGACGTTGACGCCGCGCCAGAAGCCCGGTGGAACGTGCGGGTTGCGCATCGAATGCTCGACCAGCAGGTTAGGCACCGAATAGCCGATCGCGGCCTCGCCGGTTTGCGCGACGCCCTGGAACGCGGCGGGGTCCATGCCGTTCTGCAGCGCTTCCGGGCGCACCGAGAACAGGATGGATTGACCCGACAGCCGGTAGTGCAGCGCGACCAGGTTGTTGTCGGCATCGAACGCACCGGTCAGCCTGCACTGCGTGATCGGGTGATACTTGCCGTGCTGCATGTCCTCTTCGCGCGACCACAGCAGCTTGATCGGCGTGCCCGGCATCTGCTTGGCGATCGCCACCGCCTGCCGCACATAGTCGGTCATGCCGCGCCGGCCGAAGCCGCCGCCGAGCATCAGCTTGTGCACGTCGACCTTCTCCGCCGGCAGGCCGGAGGCCTCGAGCGCCGCGGCGAAGGCCGCCTCGCCATTCTGCGTGCCGCACCACACCTCGCATTTGTCAGGCGTATAGAGCACGGTGGCGTTCATCGGCTCCATCGTGGCGTGGTTCTGGTAGGGATAGCTGTAGACCGCCTCGACCTTCTTGGCAGCGCTGGCGATCGCCGCCTTGGCGTCGCCGTTCTGGTTGCCGACATAGGCCGGCTGCGCATTGTCGAGGCCTTCGGCGAGCCATGTCGCGATCGTCTCGCTGGAGACCTTGGCGTTGGGGCCTTCGTCCCAGACGATCGGCAGCGCATCCAGCGCGGTCTTGGCGTGCCACCAGGTGTCGGCGACGACGGCAACCGCGCTGTCGCCGACCTGCACCACCTTCTTGACGCCTTTCATGCCGGCGACCTTGGCCTCGTCAAAGCTCTTCACCTTGCCGCCGAACACCGGGCAATCCTTGATCGCGGCGTTCAACATGCCCGGCAGCTTGACGTCGATGCCGTAGACCATCTTGCCGGTGGTCTTGTCGACGGTGTCGAGCCGCTTCAGGCCCTTGCCGGCGATAGTCCAGTCCTTCGGGTCCTTCAGCTTGACGTCGGCCGGCGGCTCGAGCTTGGCGGCGGCTTCCGCGACCTTGCCGTAGGTCGTCGTCTTGCCCGAGGGCGTGTGGGTGATGACTCCGTTAGAGACCTTGCACTCCGAGGCCGGCACCTTCCACTCGTTGGCTGCGGCCTGGATCAGCATCACGCGCGCGGTGGCGCCGCCCTTGCGGACATAGTCCTGCGAGGTGCGGATGCCGCGGCTGCCACCGGTCGAGAAGTCGCCCCAGGCGCGCTTGCGGGCGACGCTCTGGCCGGGCGTCGGATATTCAGTCGTGACCTTCGACCAGTCGCATTCCAGTTCTTCGGCGACGAGCTGGGCGAGGCCGGTGAGCGTGCCCTGGCCCATTTCGGAGCGGGCGATGCGGATCACCACGGTGTCGTCGGGCCGGATCACGACCCAGGCGTTGACTTCAGGCGCGCCGTCGGCCGCGCGCACCACGGCGGGGCCGCCGAACGGCAGGTCGAGGCCGAGCGCGAGGCCGGCGCCGGCGGTTGCGGTGCCGATCACAAAGGCGCGGCGATTCAGTTTTGGCATGACGTGCTGGTTCATCGCTGCGTCCTTATGCGTTCGCGGCAGCATGGATCGCCTCGCGCACCTGCTGGAAGGTGCCGCAGCGGCAGATATTGGTGATGGCGTCGTTGATGTCGTCGTCGGTCGGCTTCGGATTGTCCTTCAAGAGCGCCGCGACGGCCATGATCATGCCGCTCTGGCAATAGCCGCATTGCGGCACGTCGCTGGCGATCCAGGCGAGCTGCACCTTGTGCATCACGCCGCCCGCCGCGAGACCCTCGATCGTGGTGATTTCCTTGCCGGCCGCTTCGCTCACCGTGACGCCGCAGGAGCGCATCGCGACGCCGTCGATATGCACGGTGCAGGCGCCGCATTGGGCGATGCCGCAGCCGTATTTGGTCCCTGTGAGTCCGACGTTCTCTCTGATTGCCCACAACAGTGGCGTATCGTCCTCGACGTCTACAGTGATTGTCTTGCCGTTAATTTTGAGGTTTGCCATCGCGATCCCCTGAATGGTCCGATCCTCCGACCGGACTGCAGTGCGATGTTGGCCTTGAAACTGGAACGGTTCAAATCAAGAAAATGCGCTCGCAGCGCGAAAGAAAGTTGATGCTGTGGTGTTTGGCCGCGGACTGTGCGCGCCGCATACCTGTCATGACTTTTGCGGTGAAGCGACCGCCAAACGCAGGAAGCTCATGACGCTGCCGAGCGCGGCAAATCCGGCACCCAGCGCCAGCGCCACGGTGGCGCCCTCGCGGTCGGCCAGCGCAAAGCAGAGCGCGGCGAGGGCGGCGCCGGTGGTCTGCCCGGTCAGCCGCGCGGTCGCGACGATGCCGCTGGCGCTGCCGCTGCGATGCGACGGCGCGCTCGACATGATCGCCTTCATGTTGGGAGTCTGGAAGAAGCCGAAGCCGATGCCGCAGATCATCGTGCGCCAGACGATGTTGGCGACGTTGGGCTCGGCCGGCAGGGTCGCGAGCAGCACCATGCCAAGTCCGAGCAGCAGCATGCCGATGCCGCCGAGAATGCCGGCCGGATAGCGGTCCGACAGCCGGCCGCCGATCGGCGCCATGAAGGCGACCACCAGCGGCCAGGGCGTCATGAAGAAGCCGGTCTCGACCTGCGAGCGGTGCAATATGTCCTCGAAGTAGAACGGCAGCGACACGAAGGCGAGGCCCTGCACAGCGAACGAGCAGACGGCGGTCGCGGCGGACAGCGCGAAGATCGGCCGCCGGAACAGGTCGATCGGCAGCATCGGCGCCGGATGGTCGGCATGCCGCCGGGTCAGGATCCATCCGAACAGGACGGCGCCGACAAGCTCGGCGATGACAAGCGCCGGCGCGGCCTTGTGCGCGGCGCTGCCGATGCCGATGATGAAGAGGCCGAGACAGGCGCAGGCCAGCGCCGCGCCGGCGAAATCGAAGGCGTGGGTGGCGCGCGGCGTCGTCGGCAGCGTCTTCATGCCGATCAGCAACGCGACGACGCCAAAGGGAATGTTAACGGCGAACAGCCAGGGCCATGGGCCGAGCGCGAGGATTCCGGAGGCGATGGTCGGCCCCAGCGTGAAGGCGGTCGCGACCACGAGCGCATTGTGGCCGAAGCCGCGGCCGTGCATCCGGCTCGGATAGACGAAGCGCACCAGCGCTGTGTTGACGCTCATCAGGCCGCTGGCGCCGAGCCCCTGCAAGGTGCGCGCAACCAGCAGACTCGGCAGCGACCACGCCAGGGCACAGCCGAGTGACGCCAATGTGAACAGCAGAAGGCCGCCGAGATAGATTCGCTGGTGGCCGACGATCTCGCCGAGCGCGCCGAGCGGCAGCAGCGTCGCGACCAGCGCGATCTGATAGACGTTGACGACCCAGACCACTTCCGCAGGGCTGACATGCAGATCGCTCGCGATCGCCGGCAGCGCGATATTGGCGATCGCGGTATCGAGCGAGGCCATCGCCAGCGCCGTGAAGATCGCCGCCACCGCCCAGCGGCGGGTCTCCCAAGGCAAACCATCGGTGATCGGTGCCGCAGCCGCGGTGGTCGGGGTCTTCTCGAGCATGCCTGAAAATGTCTCCGGGGCCGCCATGTACTACGCCGGCATCCCGTTCCCCAGCCGCGCCATTGCATGATGCGTATGCGAAGCGGCCTTGCCGGAAGCGTCAGAAGTCCCGCCGCGGACCGAACAGATATCCTTCGATGGCGCGCAGCACCCGGCGGCTGGCCGCAGCCTGCGAGAGGTCGTTTTGAAGCGCATGGTCGACCATGGCGCGGCTGATCACGATCAAGTCCTCGATGGCGTCATCATCGACTGGCCTTGCGATCTCACGACGATGCCGGGCCAGCAGGGCAGCGACCAGTTCCTTCAATTCGCCGGCCGCTGACGTGCCCGATGACGCCGCGCGCAGGCGATCCTCCTCAGCCTCCAGAATGCGATTGAGCCGGGCCCGCTCGGCATGCGCCTCGAGCTGGGCCCGAACGATCAGGTTGAGCGATACCGTCAGGCTCTTGCCCTCGGATGCCGCGACCGCATCCCGCACTTTCGCCAGCAGCGCGTCCTCGAACCTCGTGATCAAAGCCAGCGTCAGCGCGTCCTTGTTCGGGAAGTACTGGTACACCGAGCCGACGCTGATCCCGCCGCGCTCGGCGACCGCATTGGTGTTGTAGCCCTCGAGCCCACGCGCCTCCAGAACGCGAGCCGCCGCTTCCAGAATCACCGCCACGGTTTCCCGCGAACGCTGCTGAAGCGGCTGTTTGCGGGACTTTGTGCGCCGCTTCGCCGGCATGGCGGGCATCTCCCAAAACGCGAGTTGTGGAATATGAGCAATTACTCACATTATGGCCGTGAAAGGAGAACCGATCAATGGTGACACTGCAAACGACCTCGTCCCCCGTGCTTCCCGAGCACGAGGACGATCCGCATAGGTTTCATATCTTCGTCATGGTCAAGACCACGCGGCACTGGCTCGATCTGAAGACCGACCAGCGCCTCGCCTTCCTGCACGAGGAAGTCATTCCCTTGCTCCGGCGCCGTCCGGAGCTGAAGGTGCGCTGGTTCGAGCCGGAGGCCTTCTCGACCAGGGCGACCGACGTCATGATCTGCGAGACCGATGACCTCTCGGCCTGGGCGTGGTTCTGCGACCACCTGCGCGAGACGAGGTTCTGGGACCACTATTTCGAAGTGCTCGACATCATGCCGGCGCTCGAAGGCAATTACCTTGCCTAGGATGCCGACGCCGGCCCGGATCGTTCCGGGCCGGCGTCCCGGCAGCCTGTGGCGACGCAACTGCGTCCCATCCACATCTGTCATCGCCCGGCTCGATGTTCAGCCCGGACAGATCACTGACGGGTGTTCGGAGACATAGCTGACACATCAACATTGGCTGGATTGGTCCGATTCGGGAGGCCGTCCATGCCTTGGAGTGAGGTGTCAGTGATGGATCACCCGCTTTCGCTTGCGCGGGTGATGACACCGAGTGGCTGTTTTGACATCTCGAATTCCGCCCCACCCGCATCGTCGTCCCGGCGCAGGCCGGGACCCATAACCACCGATGCTGCTTGTCGGGCGTGCTGGAACGACGAGTCCCGTTCAAGACATCCGCCGCGGAGTATGGGTCCCGGCCTTCGCCGGGACGACGGCGGTGGATGCAGCGTGCGAACGCGATAAATCGATTTCGTGTTCCCATGGTGCGTCACAGAAACGCGCCGAAGCGACTTTCGGATAGCTTGCGTCACAGTCGCGATCGACTACCTTGGTATACAAGCAGGCCCGACGTCAGATCGGGCCGCAAGAGGGAACGCGCATTGCACGGACAGGCCGACCGGCGCAGCGAAGCCATGCGAAGCGCCAGCGAGGGAACTCGCCGCCGCGCGTTCACCGGCCTCTGGGTCGCGGCATTGCTGGCGATCCTGACCTTCCTGGTCATCTATCCTGTCTTCATGCTGCTGCTCGGCGCGCTCACCGACACCAATCCGGTGGTCGACGGCATCCGTCTCAGCCTGAGCCATTTGTCGATCGCCAATTTCCTCGCCGTGCTGGCCAATCCGAACGTCGCCGAAGCGCTGCTCAACACGCTGATTGCCTGCGGCGGCGGCACGGTGATCGCGGTCGCGATCGGGCTCCTGTTCTCCTGGATCGTGGTCCGCACCAACACGCCGTTCAAGGGCTTCATCGCCGCGGCGAGCATCCTGCCGCTGTTCGCGCCGCCGCTGGTCGCGGGGGTGGCCTGGGCGATTCTCGGTTCGCCGAAGACCGGCTTGATCAACACGATGTTCAAGTGGATGGGCTCCGACCTGCGCGTCGATCTCTATTCGATGTGGGGCCTGGTGTTCGTGTTCGGCATCTACTACGCGCCCTATGTCTACGTGTTCACCTCGTCGGCGCTGCGCAACATGGACCCGAGCCTGGAGGAGGCCGCGGAAATCTCCGGCGCGAGCCCGGTCGCGACCCTGTTCACGGTGACGTTCCCGCTGATCATGCCGGCGATCGTCTCGGGCATGCTGCTGTCCTTCATCGTGATGCTCGGCATCTACGGCATCCCCGCCGTGCTCGGCGCGCCGACCAACCTGAACGTGCTCACCACTTACATCTTCAAGCTCACCAACTGGTCGCCGCCGCTCTACAACACCGCGGCTGCGGTCGCGATCATCCTGATGGTGGTCACGGGGCTCCTGGTCTATCTGCAGCAGAAATTGCTGAGCGGACGCAGCTATACCACCGTCGCGGGCAAGGCGTTCCGGCCGCGCAGCCTCGATCTCGGCCCATGGCGCTGGCTCACCTTCGCGATCGGGATCGCCTACCTCCTCATCGTCGTGGTGCTGCCGTCGCTGGCGCTGATCGTCGCGGCGTTCCGCAAGTTCATGTTCATCCGCGACGTCGCGAGCCTGTTCGACATGCGGCAATATTCGCTGACGCATTTCGAGAGCATCTTCGACAATCCGTTGACGATGCGCTCGATCTATAATGCGGTCGAGGTCGGCGTCATCACGGCCGTTGTCGGCGGCGCGCTCGCCTTTGCGATCGGCTACACCATCCATCGCACCCGCGTCAGCGGACGCGGCGCCATCGACCTGATCTCGACCCTGCCGGTCGCGATCCCCGGGCTGGTGGTCGGCGTCGCCTATCTCTGGGCCTGGATCGGCGTGCCGGGCGGGCTCTACGGCACGATCTGGATTCTCGCGCTCGCCTTCATTGCGCGCTTCATGCCGGACACCGTGAAGGCGCTGTCGACCTCGTTCCTGCAGATCCACCGCGAGCTCGAGGAGGCGGCCTGGGTCTGCGGCAAGGGCATGCTCGGCACCATCAGGACGATCGTGTTGCCGCTGGCGCGGCCGGGCGTGCTGGCGTCGATGACGCTGCTGTTCGTGCTGGCGATCCGCGAGCTCGGCTCGTCGCTGTTCCTCTACACCAGCAACACCATGGTGATGTCGGTGCTTCTGCTCGACTACTATGAGGGCGGCAATATCGGCAAGACCGCGGCCTTCAGCCTGGTGCAGACCGTGCTGCTCGGTGTCCTGATCGGCGGCGCAAACTGGCTGTCGCGCGGATCGGCGCAGGGCAACGTGGCGCGGACCGGATAACAACGAATAAGGGGAGGATTGCGATGGATAGACGAACCTTCACCACACTGGCCTTGGCAAGCGTGGCGACGCTTGCATTGGCGCCTGCGGCACAGGCGCAGGAGTTCGGCTCGGCGGAGTTGATCGCGGCGGCCAAGTCCGAAGGCAAGCTCGTCTACTACACCGCGAACTTCGCCGAGATCGAGCAGCAGGTCATCAAGGCCTTCAATAAGCGCTTTCCCGAGATCAAGGTCGAGATGGTCCGGGCGCCCGGCGGCCAGCTGATCACCCGCGTGAAGACTGAGGCCGCGGCCGGCAAGCTGATCGCCGACGTCGTCGACCATTCCGACCGCGCGCTGATGCAGCCGCTGGAAGACCTGTTCCAGGATTACGCGCCGCCGAACGCGGCCGATTACGATCCGCACGCGCTGATCTCGCCGAAATACTGGCCGCGCGCGACGATCGCCTGGTCGATCGCCTACAACACCGAGCTGGTGAAGGACCCGCCGAAATCCTGGATGGACCTGACCAAGCCGCAGTATGACAAATTGATCGGGCAGGTGTTCGCGCAGTCCGGCGGCACCACCTGGACGCGGATCATGTTCGAGCGCCAGGTGCTCGGCGAAGACTATTGGGCCAAGCAGGCGGCGACCCATCCGGTGCTGTATCCCTCCGGCGCGCCGACGGCCGATGCGCTGGTGCGCGGCGAGATCGCGATCGCGCCGCTGCTCTACAACGTGATCTACCAGAAGAAGAAGGACGGCGCGCCGATCGAGATCTTCTTTCCGCCTGAAGGCGCTCCGGTCAATCCCTACGCGACCGGCATTCCGAAGACGGCAGCCCATCCCAATGCAGCAAAGCTGTTCTTGAACTGGTGTCTGTCCAAGGAAGGGCAGACCTTCATGATCAAGGAGCTCGGCAATCTCACATCCCTGAAGGCGCCGCCGGCATATCCGGAGGGGTTCGATCCAAAGGTGGTCAAGCTCTGGTATCCGAAGTTCGACGAGTATGTGAAGCTGCATGCGGCGTGGGTCGCGGACTGGGACAAGACGTTTGGCTACCGGCAATAGGCTGATGGTGCAGCGATGACGGCGACGCTCGAAGTCACCGATCTCAGGAAGCAGTTCTCGATCGGCCGCCCGGCCATCGACGGCGTCAGCTTTGGCGTGCCGGCCGGCGAGATCGTGGTGCTGCTGGGGCCGTCCGGCTGCGGCAAGACCACGACGCTGCGCTGCGTCGCCGGGCTCGAGCATCCGACCGGCGGCGAGATCAGCATTTCCGGGCGGGTGGTCTCCTCGCCGGCAAGCGGCATCCTCGTGCCGCCGCGTTCGCGCGATCTCGGCATGGTGTTCCAGTCCTATGCGGTGTGGCCTCATATGACGGTGCGGCAGAACGTGATCTATCCGCTGAAGCACCGCAAGATCGGGCGCACCGATGCTGCTCGCATGGTCGAGGAGGCGCTGGCGCTGGTCGGACTGTCCGACTATGCCGACCGGCCGGTGGTGGCGCTGTCGGGCGGCCAGATGCAGCGCGTCGCGCTGGCGCGCAGCATGGTGTACCGGCCGCAACTGTTGCTGCTCGACGAGCCGCTGTCGAACCTCGATGCCAAACTGCGCCTGCGGCTGCGCGACGACCTTCGCGTCATCCTCAAGCAGACCGGGATGACCGCGCTCTACGTCACCCATGACCAGGCCGAGGCGGTCGTGCTCGGCGACCGGATCGGCGTGATGCGCGACGGCAAGCTATTGCAGATGGACACGCCCGACGTGATCTACAACCGTCCGGCCGATCTGTTCGTCGCCAATTTCACCGGCGCAACCAACGAGCTCGCGGGCACGCTCGTCACATGCAATGGCCGCTATGGGGTGGTCGATTTCGGTGACGGCCGGCAAGGGGAGGTCGCGCTGTGCCAGGCGCTCAAGCCCGACGAGAAAGTGCGGATCGCGCTGCGGCCCGAGAACATCGCGATCGGCCGGCCCGACGGCGCCAACACGTTCTCGGCAAAGGTGCTCGACCGCAGATATCAGGGCACCCAGACCGCCTACGGCATCGAGCTGTTCGGCAAGCGGCTGGAAGCGATCGAACTCGGCACCGCCGCGCGCCATCAGGTCGGCGTCGAGGCACAGGTCGCGTTGCCGCGCGAATGCCTGTGGGCCTATCGCGACAGCGGGCCGGCATCGCATGAGTAGAGCGTGGTATTGTCGCGTCGAGTGGCGAAGGGGCTGGGCTCCCTCGCCCCGCTCTTCGCGGGGAGAGGGTGGGATGAGGGGCTGCTTCCGCGAATACAGTGATAGTTGCGTTTGCGGAGGCTCCCCCTCACCCGGAACCCATCTAACGATGCGTTCCGACCTCTCCCCGCACGCGGGGCGAGGTGAAGCGGCGGCCGCCGGTTCTCGGGCTAGCCTTCCTCCACCAGAGCGCGGATGCTGCGGGCTAGTCCGAGGATGCGCGGGCCGCATTCGCGCTCGATCTGCTCGGCGCTGAAGCGGAAGGAGGGGACGCCGCAATTGACCGACAGGCATTCGCCGGTCGGCGTGCGATAGAGCGGGGCGGCGACGCCGAAGATCTCGCGCCGCCATTCGCCGAGCGAGACGGCAAAGCCGCGCTCGCGGCACAATTCGATGTCGGGCAACGTGCGCTTCTGCACGTAGTCGAACTCGTCGGGGCGCTCGGCCTTGACGCGCGCGACATAGGCGCCGAGCTCTTGCTCGGTGAACAGCGACAGCAGGGCGCGCCCCACCGCGGTCGGCGCCAGCGTGCTGACAAAGCCGACGTCGGGCACGTGCGGCGCCGTATCCGTCGTGCGCAGCGTCTCGACATAGATGAAGTCGATGCCGAACGGCATCGCGATCGACACCGTGCCGCCGGCATAGGTCGCGAAGTCGCGCATCAGCGGACGCGCCAGCTGACGCACCTTCAGCGCGGACAACACAGGATAGGCGGCGGCGAGCGCGCCCAGCCCAAGCACGAAGCGGCCCTTGGCGTCGCGCCTGAGATAGCCGAGCTGCTCGAGCGTGTAGGTCAGCCGCGACACCGTCGGCCGCGACAGGCCGGTATGCAACGCAAGTTCGGCGTTCGACAGCGAGCCCGGATGACGGCGAAACGCCGCCAGCACGTCGAGGCCATGCGCCAGGGTGGTCGCAAAGGACGGATCCGCCTGAACCTCGGCAGGGGAAGATGCTGTCATACGGAATATTGGTCTCAGATGGCCAGATTTGTCAATATATCGGAATGAATTTGCAAATCGTGTCGATATCGGTTTATCTGCGGGGAATAAGGACAAGGAACCGCTGGAGCGAGGCGCCTCCCGATGACCGAGCAAGCCCGAGACGCAAAGCGCGCCGCGATCGACAAGGAGAGGCTGCGCCTGAAGTATCAGGAGGAGCGCAACAAGCGGCTGCGTCCCGACGGCAATGACCAGTATCTCCAGATCAAGGGCCAGCTCGCGCATTATCTCGACGATCCCTACACGCCGGTCGTTGAGCGCGCGCCGAAGACCGATCACGTCACCTTCGTCTTTATCGGCGGCGGTTTCGCCGGGCTCGCCACCGCGGCGCGGCTGACCGAGGCCGGCATCAAGGACGTCCGCATTGTCGAGAAGGGCGGCGATTTCGGCGGCACGTGGTACTGGAACCGGTATCCCGGCGCGCAATGCGATACGGCCTCGATGGTCTACATGCCGCTGCTCGAAGAGACCGGCCACATGCCGTCCGAGAAATACGCGCATGCGCCGGAGATCCTCGCGCACTGCCAGCGGATCGGGAGGCAATTCAATCTCTACGACAATGCGCTGTTCCACACCGAGGTGACGAGCCTCGATTGGGACACGGCGCAATCGCGCTGGATCATCCGCACCACGCGGGGCGACGCGTTCACCGCGCAATATGTCGGCATCGGCACCGGCCCGCTGCACGTGCCGAAGCTGCCCGGCATTCCCGGCATCGAGCGCTTCAAGGGCCACTCGTTCCACACCAGCCGCTGGGATTACGACTACACCGGCGGTAACCCTGCGGGCGCGCTGATGGAGAGGCTTGCCGACAAGCGCGTCGGCATCATCGGCACCGGCGCGACCTCGGTGCAATGCATTCCCCACCTCGCGCGCGCCTGCAAGGAGCTCTACGTATTCCAGCGCACGCCATCGTCGGTCGACGTGCGCGGCAATGGGCCGATCGATCCCGACTGGTTTGCCGAGATCGCGACGCCGGGCTGGCAACAGCGCTGGCTGGAGAATTTCACCGCCAACCAGGCCGGCGGATCGGCCGAGGAAGATCTGGTGCAGGACGGCTGGACCGACCTGTCGAAGCGGATCCGCGCCAAGATCATGCTGCTGCCGCGCGAGCAGCGAAGCGTGGAGAACATGCGGGCCGCATTCGAGGATTCCGACTTCGAGAAGATGGAGGAAATCCGCAACCGAGTCGACTCCATCGTCCGCGATGCCCACACTGCCAGGAATCTCAAGGCCTGGTACGGCCAGCTCTGCAAGCGGCCATGCTTCCACGACGCCTATCTGCAGGCGTTCAATACGCCGGGCACCCATCTGGTCGATACCGACGGCAAGGGCGTCGAGGAGATCACCGAGAACGGGATCGTCGTTGCGGGCAAGGAATACGCGCTCGACTGCATCATCTATGCGTCCGGCTTTGAGGTCGGTACCGAGTACAAGCGGCGCGCGGGCTTCGATCTGACCGGCCGCGACGGCGTCAAGCTGTCGGAGCACTGGGCCGAGGGCATGCGTACCAAGCACGGCATCCACGTGCACGGCTTCCCCAACGCGTTCTTCGTGCAGCCGACCCAGGGCGCCAATCTGATCTCCAACGTGCCGCACAACCTGACGGAAGCGGCGCGGACCATCGCGCTGATGGTCGGCCACGCGCAGGACAACGGCTTCAAGGAAATCGAGGTCAGCAAGGAAGCCGAGGATCGCTGGGTCGAGCTGCTGCTGACTGGCGTCGGGCGGATGATCGGCGGACCGGATTGCACGCCCGGTTACTACAACAATGAGGGGCGCGAGCCGGGTCCCGCTGCAAAGCTCAATGTCGGCCATCCGTCGGGCGCGCTGGCCTACTTCAAATATATCGACGGCTGGCGCCGCAGCGGCCAGTTCGAGGGCGTGCAATTCCGCTGAGGGGAGCGCGATCGAAACTGATGTTCGCCAAACGAGGAGTGCTTAAGTAATGACCCAGCCAACCGCAGGTGAAGCGTCGCATGAAGGTCCGAAGGCAGCATCCGCGCCGGTCATCGCGCAGCACGCGGCGACGCTGAAGGCGCTGCCGTTTGCCGACACCAGGGATTTCGACGACGCCGCGCGGGGCTTTCTCGGCACCATCGAGAACGCACGCGTCACCTCGGCCCAGGGCAGGGTGGTCTGGAGTCTCGAGCCTTACGGATTCCTGTCAGAGGAGAAAGCGCCCGCGACCGTCGATCCGAGCCTGTGGCGGCAGTCGCGGCTCAACATGCATCACGGCCTGTTCGAGGTGGTGCCGGGTGTCTACCAGGTGCGCGGCCTCGACATCGCCAACATGACGCTCATCGAGGGTGACACGGGCGTCATCGTGGTCGACACGCTGACCTCGATCGAGGGCGCGCGCGCCGCGATGGAGCTGTACTTCCAGCATCGCGGCAAGCGGCCGGTTGCCGCCGTGATCTTCACGCATACACACACCGACCACTGGGGCGGCGCGCGCGGCGTGCTCGACGACGCCATGCTGGCGGCGGACGTACCGATCATCGCGCCGAACTTTTTCATGGAGCACGCGGTCTCCGAGAACATCATCGCTGGGCCGGCGATGCTGCGCCGTGCGCAATACCAGTTCGGGCCGTTCCTCGCCAAGGGCGTGCGCGGGCATGTCGATTGCGGTCTCGGCAAGACCATGGCGGCAGGCGGCGTGGCGCTGCTGCGGCCGACCGATTTGATCATCGCCACCGGCGACAAGCGCGTGATCGACGGCGTCGGGTTCGAATTCCAGATGGCGCCGAACAGCGAAGCGCCGGCGGAGATGCATTTCTTCATCTCGCGCTACAAGCTGTTGAACCTCGCCGAAAATTGCACCCACAACTTCCACAATCTGCTGCCGTTCCGCGGCGCCGATGTACGCGATGCGCTGGCCTGGTCGAAATATCTCGGCGAGGCGCTGCAAATGTGGGGCGGTATGGCCGAAGCGATGTGCGGCCAGCACCACTGGCCGGTGTGGGGGCGGGAGCGGATCGACGCCATGATCCGCGAGCAGCGCGACCTCTACAAATACGCCCATGATCAGACCATCCGGCTGATGAACCACGGCCTCAACGCGGCCGAGATCGCCGAGACGATCCGCCTGCCGCAGAGTCTGGAGGGCGCCTGGCACGGCCGCGGCTACTACGGCCACATCAGGCACAATGTGAAGGCGATCTACCAGAAATATCTCGGCTGGTACGACGCCAATCCGGTCAACCTCGATCCGCTACCGCCGGTCGAGGCCGGCAAGAAATATGTCGAGTATATGGGCGGCGCCGACGCGATCCTGAAACGCGCCGCGGCGGATTTTGCCAACGGCGAATTCCGCTTCGTGGCGCAGGCCGTCAGCCATCTCGTGTTCGCCGAGCCTGATAATCAGGCCGCGCGTTCGCTCCTCGCCGACACGTTCGAGCAGCTCGGCTATGCCGCGGAAAGCTCGACCTGGCGCAACGCCTATCTGTTCGGCGCGCAGGAACTGCGGCAGGGCATGCCGAAGGTACCGCCGAGGTCGCCGATGCCGCGCGAGACGCTGGCTGCGCTGCGCACCGAGCAGCTCTGGGACGTGCTCGGCATCCGCCTCAACGGCCCCAAGGCCGAGGGCAAGCGCATCGTGCTGAACTGGAGCTTCACCGATACCGGCGAGACCTTCGTGCTCAATCTCGAGAATTCAGCCCTGACCTACGTTAGGGGTGCGCAGGCGGCCGATGCGCAGGCGAGCTTCACGCTGGCGCGCAGCGTGCTGGACGAGGTCATCGCCAAGCGGACCACGTTTCCGGACGCCGTCGGTGCCGGAAGGATCAAGGCATCAGGCGAGCCACAGCGGCTCGGTGAATTGATGGCACTGATGGACGAATTCCCGCGGATGTTCGAGATCGTCGAGCCGAAGCGGGCGGCGGTGACGTAGAGCCGCACATACAGAACAACGACCGTCACCCTGAGGAGCCGCGCAGCGGCGTCTCGAAGGGCGACAGCCCGGCTGGTGGCCGTGCATCCTTCGAGGCTCGCTGCGCTCGCACCTCAGGATGACGGGATGACTGCAAGCGGGCAAGGCGTCATTGCGAGGAGCGGAGCGACGAAGCAATCCACCTCTCCACAAGCGGAGGTATGGATTGCTTCGCTTCGCTCGCAATGACAGGGAATTGCCGCCCGCTATCTCAAATCCCGAGATACGCCGCCTGTACCTGCTTGTTGCCCGCGAGCTCGGCGCTGGTGCCCTGCATGATCACGTTGCCGCTTTCCAGCACATAGGCGCGCTGCACCAGCGACAGCGCGCGGCTGACATTCTGCTCGACCAAGAGGATCGCGGTGCCCATTTTGTGGATCTCGCCGATCTTCTCGAAGGTCACGTCGGTCATGACGGGCGCGAGGCCGAGCGAGGGCTCGTCCAGCATCAGAAGGCGGGGCTTCAGCATCAGCCCGCGGCCGACCGCGACCATCTGCTGCTCGCCGCCGCTCATGGTGCCGGCGAGCTGTTTCCTGCGGTCGGCGAGCCGCGGGAAGATGCTGTAGACGAGCTCCATCGTGCGCGCGCGATCCGCCTTGGCCTTCGGCGTGTAGGCGCCGATCTCGAGATTCTCCTGCACCGTCATTTCCGGGAACACCTGGCGGCCTTCCGGCACATGCGCGATGCCGAGCTCGGGGATCCGGTAGGGCGGCAGCGTGGCGAGGTCGACGCCGTCGAACGTGACCTTGCCGCCGAACAGCTTGACGAGGCCGGAGACGGCGCGCAGCGTCGTGCTCTTGCCGGCACCGTTGGCACCTAACAGGCCGACGGCTTCGCCCTCGCCAATGGAGATGCTGACATCGGTGATGGCAGGGACCGAGCCGTAGCTGGCGCTGACGCGCGAGAGCTCAAGCATGGGCGTCTCCCTGCGCCGGCGGATGCACATAGGAGCCGAGATAGGCGCGGATCACTTCCGGATTCTCCACGATCTCCTTCGGCGCGCCCTCGGCGATCTTCTGGCCGTGGTCGAGCACCACGATGTGGCGAGCCACCGCCATGATCGCGCGCATCACATGCTCGACGATCACGATGGTGAGGCCGCTGGCGGAGAGCTTCTTCACCAGCGCCACCGCCTGGTCGATCTCGGCCGGGTTGAGTCCGGCCATCACCTCGTCGAGCAGCAGGATCTTTGGCTGCGTTGCCAGCGCGCGGGCCATTTCCAGCCGGCGCTGGTCGATGGTGGTGAGGTCCTTGGCCGGGGTCTGCTCTTTGGCGGAGAGGCCGACGAACTCGATCGCCTCGAGCGCCTTGTTGCGCGCGGCCGCGATATGCCGGTCGCGCAGGAACGCGCCGGTCATCACATTGGCGAGCACGGTCATCGCGCCGAACGGCTTTGCCACCTGGAAGGTGCGGGCAAGGCCCAGCGCGCAGACATCATGCGGCTTGAGCCCCACGATCTCATGACCGAAGGCGAGCACCGAGCCGGAATCCGGCCGATGAAATCCCGTGATCAAATGAAAGCTCGTGGTCTTGCCGGCGCCGTTCGGCCCGATCAGCGCGACCGTCTCGTTCTCCTGCACCGTGAAGCTGACGTCCTGCACGGCGCGCAGGCCGCCAAAGCGCTTGCTGAGACCCTTGATGACCAGTGCTTCTGCCATCGCGACGACCTCAGGCGCGCGCCGGCTTGCGCCGGGCGGTGCGGTGATAGATGTCGGTCGCGAACCCGATCAGTCCGGTCGGCCGCCACAGGATGACAGCCATTAGGATCAGGCTGTAGACCGTGAGCTGGATGCCGCCGACCGAGCTGCCGAGCCAGCTTTGCAGCAGCGCCGAGGTGGTCTCAAGCAGCACGGTGCCGATCACCGGTCCCCACAGCGTGCCGATGCCGCCGACGATCGACACCAGCGCCGCCTCGATCGAGACGTTGAAGCTGAACGCGGTCGCGGGATCGATGAAGTAGATGTATTGCGTGTAGAAGGTGCCGGCGAGCGCGGTCAGGAACGCGCTGATCATGTAGATGTCGCGCTTGACCTTCGGCGCGTTGACGCCGACCGCCTCGGCGGCGTCCTCATCCTCGCCGATCGCGACGAGATAGTAGCCGATCCAGGATTTCTCGATTCTGTGGGTGATCCACAGCCCGACCACGAGCAGGCCGAGCACGACGTAATAGTACGACGACTTTTCCTCGAACTGCATCATCAACGGCGCACTGCCGAGGTTCGGGATCGTGGTGCCTTCGGCGCCCCAGGCGAAGTCGCGGAACTTGAGGAAGATCAGCATCAGCACCTGGGCGGTCGCAATGGTGGCGATGGTGAAATAGGGGCCGCGCAGACGGAAGCAGAGCCAGCCGATCGGCAGGCTTGCGAGCATCGCGACCACGCCGCCCGCGATCATCCCGATCCAGGGCGAGATGCCGTAGTTCACCTGCATGATGGTGGAGGTGTAGGCGCCGAGCCCGAAATAGGCGGCGTGGCCGAGCGACAGCTGCTTGGCGTAGCCGCCCATCAGGTTCCAGGCGACGCCGATGAAGGAGAACAGCAGGATGCGGATGAAGATGTCGATCGCGAACGAGGAGGTGACGAGCTGGGGCAAGGCGAGCATGACGACGGCCCCGATCGCGAGCCACAGCCATTTCATGTTGCTGGACGTCTGCATCACCGGCCCCTCCTGGCGCCGAGCCCGCTCGGCCTGAAGGCAAGCGTCAGCAGCAGCAGCGCAAACACCACGATCAGGCCGGAATCGGCGCCGACGAACTGGATGCCGAGCGATTCCGCGACGCCCATCATCAGGCTTGCGATCAGCGCGCCCATCACATTGCCGAGCGTGCCCATCACCACGGCGACGAACGCCATCAGCACAAACACCTGGCCGACAAACGGATAGGCTGAATAGAACGGCATCAGCAGCGAGCCGGCGGCGCCCGCGAGCGCCAGCGCGGTGCCGAACGCGACCGCGAACACGCGGTTGGGATTGATCCCCATCAGCATCGCGACGTCGCGGTTCTGCGACGCGGCGCGCATGGCGCGGCCGAGATCGGTGGTGTGCAGGAATACCCACAGCAGCCCGCTCAGCGCCATCGCGACCGCGAAGGCGATCAGTTTCGCCACCGGGATGTACAGCCCGCCGATATGCCACGCCGCATCCGAATAGGACGTGTGGACGGTGCGGTAGTTGGCGCTGAACAACATCAGCGAGAGATTGAGCAGCAACAGCGACAGCGCGAAGGTCAGGAAGATCTGCGGCATGTCGTTCGGCCCCAGCACCCTGCGGATCAGGAAATGCTGGATCAGGACGCCGGCGAGGAACAGCACCGGCATCGAGACCACGAGCGAGACCAGCGGATCGATGCCGAACTGGGTGGCGAGGAAGAACGAGATATACATCCCGATCATCACGAACTCGCCCTGGGCGAAGTTGACGATCTTGACCACGCCGAAGATCAGCGTGACGCCGATGCTGACAAGCGCGTAGATGCCGCCGATGAGCAGGCCGTTGATCACGGCCTGGGCTAGTGTCTCCCACATGCGATGCGACCGCGGTTCAGGTCTTCATCAGCGGGGCGCGGGCGTCTTCTTTCGGGAAGACGCTGACGAGATCGGTGTTTTGCCACTGCACGCCGACCGGGCGGCCGTAAACGTTCTTGCCGTCCGGCCCGAACTTCACCTTGCCGCCCGGCGCCATCGCAGCGAAGCCCGAGGAAACATCGAGCGTCGAGAGCGCCTCGCGCACCTTCTTGGGATCGGCGGAGGCGGCGCGCTCCAGCGCGTCGGCCAGCATGAAGGTCTGCGCGACCAGGCCGCCGGCATATTCGAACGCGAACTCGCCGGTGCGCTTCTTGAATTCGACATTCACCTTCTGCGCGTCGTCGCTGACGTCGTGGTTCCAGTGCGCAACGCCCTGCAGGCCCTCGGCGGCATTGCCGACATTCTTGTAGAAGTCCGGCATCACGAAGCCGCCGGAGCCGCCGTTGATCGCAATGTTGAGCCCGACCTGCTTCACGGTGCGCACGATCAGGATGAGGTCGTTGAGATAGGACAGTGAGAACAGCGTGTTGGCGCCGGAGGCCTTGACCTTGTTGATCAGCGGGCTCGCGTCGGTGAAGCCGGCCGAGTAGGGCTCGAACATCACGATCTCGACGCCTTCGCCCGGCGCCAGCTCCTTCAGCCCGTTCGATGTCGAGGTGCCGAACGCGGTGTTCTCGAAAATGACGGCGACCTTGGCCTGCTTACTGACCAGCTTGGCCATCTGCAGCTGGGCCTTGGCAAACTGCGAGGCGCGTGCGAACGGCGTGAAGGTGTAGGTGCGCCCCTTGTTGAGCTGGTCGGAGCTCGATCCGGTGATGATCGGGACCTTCGCCCGTTCACAGACTTCGCTCGCGATCAAGGTCAGCGCGCTGGCATAGCAGCCATGGATCGCCGACAGCTTGTTGCCCGTGATCAGGCGGTCGGTTTCGGTGCGCGTCACCGTGGTGTCGCTCTGCACGTCCGAGACGATGAGGTTGAGCTTGGCGCCGCCGAGCGACTTGATGCCGCCGGCCTCGTTGACCATGTCGACCGCGAGCTTGGCCGCAGCCACGCAGCCGACGCCGATCTGCGCCATGCTGCCGGTGGTCGGATAGAGCGCGCCGATGTTGATCGGATCGGCCGCCCAGCCGCGCAGCGGAACGGCGCCGAACGCGCCTGCCGCCAGCACGCCGCCGGTCTTGGCGAGGAACTTGCGGCGGTTCAGCTTGTTTTGTGAGGCTTTGGTCGGTGCGGCATTATTAATGGCCGACGGCTTGCGGTCCCCTGTCATGGCGTTCCCCCCTGCGCGATCACGGCACGGTTGCTCCGTCCGCTCGCTTATTATTTTTTGCTCAAGCGCGGCGCATAAGAGCACGTAATTCGGCATTCGCAAAGGCGATATCAGCCGAACTGATGGGGAAACCTGTCATCGCTGGTGCGTCGCAGCAATCGTGCGACGCGGGCATGCGTAGTGTTTTGCTGCGTGAGAGTTGCCGCCGCGCACGACGGTATTATTGACAATCGAACGACCCGACGGACCGGCACGGATGGTGCCGGCCGGCCCGCCGGATCATTCGATCGGCCGCTGCAACTGCTACTCTGCGCTGGCCACCAGCTTGAAGCGCGGCTCGGCTTCCATCAGGCCGCGGAAGGCGGCGAGATAGTCGAGCGCCATGCGCCGCGCGGTGAAGCGGGTCTCGAACTGCTTGCGGATCGCGTCGCGATTGAGCGTTCCTAGGCGGCCGACGGAGGAGATCGCACTGATCTCGTCCTCGACGATGAAGCCGGTCAGGCCATCCTCGATGATCTCCGGCACCGAGCCGCGGTTATAGGCGATGACGGGCGTGCCGCAGGCCATCGCTTCGATCATCACGAGGCCGAACGGCTCCGGCCAGTCGATCGGAACCAGGAGCCCGATCGCGCCGCTGAGAAAATCCGGCTTCTCGCGGTCGCTGATTTCGCCGATGAACTCGACCAACGGGTTGCTGGTGATCAGCGGCTTGATCAACTCATCGTAATATTCCTGGTCGGCACGATCGACCTTAGCCGCGATCCTCAGCGGAATGCCGCAGCGGGTTGCGATCTTG
Source organism: Bradyrhizobium sp. USDA 4538 (assembly GCF_024171045.1). Classification (NCBI taxonomy): domain Bacteria; kingdom Pseudomonadati; phylum Pseudomonadota; class Alphaproteobacteria; order Hyphomicrobiales; family Nitrobacteraceae; genus Bradyrhizobium; species Bradyrhizobium sp. USDA 4538. The sequence goes on along the minus strand of NZ_JALJZE010000001.1, from coordinate 832,230 downwards.
ATCGCGCGATCGACGCCTTTCTCCGGCGCGATGCGCCCGAGTACCGCGAGATAGGACGGCTTCGCCGGTTGCGGCGTCAGCAGATTCTCCGGTAGGCCGTGATGGATGGTGCGCACCCAATGCGCCTGCGGCACCGGCCGCCGCTGCGCGTTGGAGATCGAGATCACCGGAATCTTCGAGAAGGTGTTGAAGACCGGCTGATGTTCCGGCAGGTCGAGCCGTCCGTGCAAGGTGGTGACGAACGGCGTCGGCTGCCGCGCGAACAGCGACCACGGATAATAGTCGAGATGGCAGTGCAGGAAGTCGAACTCCTCGTCGTCGGCCTTCTGCCGCACGCGTTCCAGCATCACCATGTGGAGCGCATTGGGATCGCGGACCGAGCCGTCGAGCCGCAGTGCCTTCGGCCAGGTCGCATCGAGCTTCGCGGAGGTTTGAGAATCGCCACTGGCGAACAACGTCACGTCATGTCCAAGTGTTACAAGTTCTTCGGTCAGCCAGTGCACGACCCGTTCGGTGCCGCCGTAGAGCTTGGGGGGAACAGCCTCCGTCAGCGGGGCAACCTGCGCGATGCGCATCTCTCCGTCTCCTGTTTGTAATGTGGAATGAACTACCCTCAGCCCTCAGATGGCACCGACATGCCAAAGACGGGAACGTTCTCGCACGTGCGAGGTTCCTTAGATGTGGGAGATCTGCCGCTTCTTTCTTCCATCACACTGTGGTCTTGCTGATGCCATCACGCTCCAACACGGTTTTGCCTATGCCAGCGTTGCAAAATTGTTGCGCAGTGATGGCTGCATCAAGGAATCCCACCGCCGCCCTTCACGTCATCGTGCGCGAGAGCTTCGACTAGAATTTTCTCGTTCACCTTCAACAGCTTTGCAGGACGTCATGGACCATCTGTCAGGATACGCGCATCGTCCGTTTCCCTTTGTGTTGCGCTATCTGCGCCGGCGTCTGCCGTCGCATGTTGTGATTTTGTCAGCCGTTGTTGCGGCGGTTGCCTGCTCGGTAGGCACGCAATACGGCGTGAAGAATCTGGTCGATGCGCTGTCGGCAGGGCCGTCGGCCGCGAACGGCGTATGGCTGGCATTCGCTCTGCTCATGTCACTGATTGCAGCCGACAACTTCCTGTGGCGGATCGCGAGCTGGACCGCGAGCTACACCTTTGTCAGCGTCACCGGCGATCTTCGCCGCGACATGTTCCGCCATCTCACCGGCCACGCGCCGAGCTATTTCACGGACCGGCTGCCGGGCATGCTGACCAGCCGGATCACGGCGACCTCGAACGCGGTGTTCACCGTCGAGAATATGTTCGTATGGAACGTGTTGCCGCCCTGCATCGCGACCTTCGCGGCGATCGCCTTGGTTGGAACAGTCAGCGTGACAATGTCAGCAGTGCTGATCCTGATCGCCGGAACCATGGTGGTGGCCATGTTCCGCATCGCCGCCGCCGGCCGGCCGCTGCATGACGATTTCGCCAACAGGGCGGCCGCCGTGGACGGCGAAATGGTCGACGTCATCAACAACCTGCCGCTGGTACGCGCGTTCTGCGGCCTCGGCTATGAGCACGAACGCTTCGATGCGACCGTCAATCGGGAACTCGTCGCGCGTGGCCGTTCCCTGCGCTACCTCGAGAAGCTTCGTCTCATTCACGCCGGCGTGACCGTCATCCTGACCATCGCGATGCTGGCCTGGGCGCTCAGTCTCTGGCAGCAGGGCGCGGCGACCACCGGCGATGTCGTGCTGGTCTGCACGCTCGGCATCTCGATCCTCAGCGCCACCCGCGATCTCGCGGTCGCGCTGGTCGACGTCACCCAGCATGTCGCGCGGCTGACTGAGGCGCTGGCGACGCTGCTGCAGCCGCACGAGCTGAAGGACCATCCGGAGGCCGAGGCGCTGGTGAAGAGCGGCGCGGCAATCGCCTTCAACAATGTCTCGTTCCGCTATCCCGGCGGCCTGCAGGTGTTCGAGCGCTTCAGCCTGCGCATCCAGCCCGGCCAGCGGGTCGGCCTGGTCGGCCACTCCGGCGGAGGCAAGTCAACACTGTTTACCCTTCTGCAGCGCTTCTACGACGTCGAGCAGGGCAACATCACCGTCGACGGCCAGGACATCTCGCGCGTCACGCAGCAAAGCCTGCGCGCCGCAATCTCGGTGGTGCCGCAGGATATCTCGCTGTTCCACCGTTCGATCCTGGAGAACATCCGCTACGGCCGGCCGGACGCCACCGACGACGAGGTGCTGCGGGCGGCGATCGCGGCGCGCTGCGACTTCATCGAAACTTTGCCCGAGGGCATGAACACCATCGTCGGCGATCGCGGCGTCAAGGTCTCCGGCGGCCAGCGCCAGCGCATCGCGATCGCGCGCGCCTTCCTGAAGGATGCGCCGATCCTGCTGCTCGACGAGGCCACCGCGGCGCTCGATGCCGATTCCGAGGAGGCGATCCGCGAAGCGTTGTCGCGGCTGATGCGCGGGCGTACCGTGGTCGCGATCGCGCACCGCCTCGCGACGCTGCGCAGCTTCGACCGCGTGCTTGTGCTGCAGGGCGGCCGGATCGTCGAGGACGGTCCGCCCGATATCCTCGTGAAGGGAAGGGGCCCCTACCGCGACCTGGTCGCGCGCGAGATGGGCCGCCTTTCCACCAGCGCGGCCTGACCCCGCGTCGTCAAGTGCGTTTGTGCGTTCCGGTGCGTTCGTTCGAACCAGGATACGGGCCAAGCAAAGTCGCCAGAGGTTCAGATGGCAGCTGACGTCGTTACGCAGATCATCACCGCTCGCATCACGGAGCACGTCGCCGAATCGCCGTTCTACATTCCGATGACCGGGCCCGCGGCGCGGCCGCGGCGCTCGCTCAAGCATGACGACACCTTCATCGTGCTCGACAGCCATGGCGACATCGGCGCCTCGGCCGGCGGGCCGGACGGCCTGTTCAACGCCGACACCCGCTACCTGGCGCGGCTGGAAATGGTGCTGGAGGACGTGCAGCCGCTCCTGCTCGGCTCCAACATGCGCGACGACAATTCGGCGCTGACGGTCGACCTTACCAATTCCGACGTCTATCGCGACGACCGCCTCACGCTGCCGAAGGACACGCTGCACATCGTGCGCTCGATCTTCCTGTGGCGCGGCACGGCCTATCAGCGCATCGGCCTGCAGAATCACGGCGACCATGCCGCGAGCTTCGATCTCACGCTGCTGTTCGACAATGACTTTGCCGATCTGTTCGAGGTGCGCGGCGAGCGCCGGCCGCGGCGTGGCATCGGCTCGAGCAAGCTGCTCGGCCCGACCGACGTGGTGCTGGAATATTGCGGCCTCGACGAGCAGACGCGGATCACCGCGCTGCATTTCGATCCGCGGCCGACGCGGCTGTCGGTCAACGCGGCGACCTATCATTTCGATCTCGAGCCCGGGCAAGTCACGTCGCTGTTCGTCGCGGTCTCCTGCAACAAGCCGATCATGCAGAAGCCGGTGCCGTTCTTCCGCGGCCTGCTGGCGCATCGCCGCGAGATGCGGACGTCGTCGGCCGGCGCAGCCAGCATCGAGACCTCGAACAACATCTTCAACGAGGTGCTGTGCCAGGCGATGGCCGACCTCAACATGCTGATGACCGAGACGCCGCAGGGCCGTTACCCCTATGCCGGCATTCCCTGGTATTCGACGACGTTCGGCCGCGACGGGCTGATCACCGCGTTGCAGATGCTGTGGGTCGATCCGCGGATCGCCAAGGGCGTGCTGAAGCGGCTCGCGCTGTTCCAGGCCAAGGCGGTCGATCCGCTGGCCGATGCCGCGCCAGGCAAGATCCTGCACGAGATGCGCGGCGGCGAGATGGCCGCGCTTCGTGAGGTGCCGTTCGCGCATTATTATGGCAGCGTCGATTCGACTCCGCTGTTCGTGCTGCTCGCCGGGCTCTATCTGGAGCGCACCGGCGATTTGGAGACGCTGCGCGAGCTGTGGCCGGCGGTCGAGGCCGGCTTGCAATGGATCGACGGCCCGGGCGATCCCGACCGTGACGGCTTTGTCGAATATCAGCGCGCCACCGAGGAGGGGCTGCGCAATCAAGGCTGGAAGGATTCGTTCGACGCCATCTTCCACGCAGACGGTACGCTTGCCGAGGGCAATATCGCGCTGGCGGAAGTGCAGGGCTACGTGTTTGCCGGCAAGCAGCTTGCCGCGCGCGCGGCGCGCAAACTCGGCTTTGCCGACAAGGCTGCGAAGCTGGAAGCCGAGGCCGAGCGGCTGCGCGAGCGGTTCGAGGAAGCATTCTGGTGCGAGGAGATCGGCACCTATGCGGTCGCGCTCGACGGCGCCAAGCAGCCGTGCAAGGTGCGCACCTCGAATGCCGGCCAGACATTGTTTTCCGGCATGGTGCGGGAAGACCGCGCGCGACGGGTCGCCGCCGACCTGATGAGTCAGAAGTTCTTTTCGGGCTGGGGCATCCGCACCGTCGCCGCGGGCGAAGTGCGCTACAACCCGATGTCCTATCACGACGGCTCGATCTGGCCGCATGACAATGCGCTGATCGCGCTCGGATTTGCCCGCTACGGCCTCAAGCATTCGGTCGCGCATCTGTTCAAGGGCCTGTTCGACGCCGCGAGCTATATGGAACTGCGGCGACTGCCGGAGCTGTTCTGCGGCTTCCGCCGCGAGCGCCGGCGCGGCCCGGTGCTCTATCCCGTGGCCTGTGCACCGCAGGCCTGGGCGAGCGCGACGCCGTTCACGCTGCTAGAGGCTGCGCTTGGCCTCGAGTTCGACACCGCGCGCGGCGAGATTCGTTTGCGCGATCCGCGGCTGCCGGAGTTCCTCAACGACGTGGTGCTGCGCGACCTCAGGCTCGGCGCTTCCAGTGTCGATCTGAGGCTGCGCCGCCATGACGACGAGGTGTCGCTGGAAGTGTTGCGCACACGCGGCCAGATCCAGGTGTCGATCGTACTGACGCATTGAGCGTCGTCGCGCGGCATGCGTGCGCCGGAAATCGCGGGGAGAGTAAGATGCGTCCGAGGATTACGATGATGCTGGTCGCAGCGGCGCTGCTGACATGCGCGGGTGCCCGCGCCGCCGACGACGAAGCGCCGGCGCCTGCACCATCGCCGCCGGCCGTGCAGGCGCCGCCAGCAACGCCAGCAACTCCTGCGCCGCCGGCAGCCCAGGCGCCGCCAGCAGCCTCTGCGACGCCGAAGGAGCAGGCGAAGGAGCCCTCAAAGGAATCGTCCAAGGAACCGTCCAAGGAACCGTCGCCGCCGCCGTCGGTGACCGTGATCGGCGCGCGCGATGCGCACGGCATTCTCGGGCGCGACGTTCGCAGTTCCGCCAATGAGAACATGGGCCGTATCGTCGACGTCATTGTCGACCGCGACGGCAAGGTCCGCGCCGCAGTGATCGATTTCGGCGGCTTCCTCGGCGTCGGCAGCCGCAAGATCGTGGTCGATTGGAACGCGCTGCGTTTCGCCGGTGTTTCCAGCAAGAGCGACAGCATCACGCTGGACCTCAACAAGCAGCAGGTGAGCGCTGCGCCCGAGTACAAGGAAGATACGCCGCTGATCGTGCTGGGTGCGGCGGGGAGCCTGCATCCATGGGATTACGAACATTAGGGGGGTAGAGCTGGTCGCGCGTCCGAACTCTTCTTTAGAGACGGTTGGCGACGATCGTGGCGAGCGATCAGCCGGCAGCACCAACGTTGTGTCAATTGCTCCCGATCAGCCCACTCCGGAGGAACCGCGCGGGCCGTCGCGGGAAAGCCAGCGCGGGCTCGACTGGTTCATCTTCTTCCTGGCCGACGTGCAGACCGGCTTCGGCCCGTTCGTCGCGGTCTATCTGACGACGCAGAAATGGACCCAGGTCGAGATCGGCTTCGTGCTCTCGATCGGCGGCATTATCGGACTCTTGGGCCAGATGCCCGGCGGAGCGATCGTCGATGCGGCGCGCTCCGAGCGGGTCGTTGCGGGCTGTGCGGTGGCCGCGATCGGCGCCAGCGCGCTGGCCTACGCGCTCTGGCCGATCTTTCCCGTGGTGACGCTCGCCGCGACGCTGCACGCGCTCGCGAGCTGCGTGCTCGGTCCGGCGATCGCCGCGATCAGCCTCGGCCTGGTCGGGCCGCTTGCGATCGGCGAGCGGCTCGGCCGCAATGCGCGCTTCGCCTCGCTCGGCAGCGGCTCGGCCGCAGCACTGATGGGCGCCTGCGGCTATCTGCTGTCGAGCCGCTCGGTGTTCCTCGTCACCTTCATCCTGGCGATCCCGACGCTGTTGTCGCTGGCCCGGATCCGCGAGCGCGAGATCGACATCGCGCAGGCCCATGGCGAGGTGAAACGGGAAGTCCCCGACAAGCGCGCCACCAGCGTCGCCGGCCTGGTGCGGCAGCGGCCGCTCTTGATCTTCGCCGGCGCGATGATGCTGTTCCAGCTCGCCAATGCCGCGATGCTGCCCCTGATGGCGGGCGTGGTGACGACCCGGTCGAGCCAATGGGCGCCGGTTCTGATCGCGGCCTGCATCATTGTGCCGCAGGCGATCGTCGCGCTGTCCTCGCCGTCGGTCGGCCGCAAGGCCCAGGCCTGGGGGCGGCGGCCGCTGCTGTTGATCGCATTCGCCGCGCTGGCGATCCGCGGCCTGTTGTTCGCGACGGTGCGTGACCCCTATGTGCTGGTCATGGTGCAGATTTTCGACGGCATCACCGCGGCGATCTTCAGCGTAATGGTGCCGCTGATCGTGGCCGACATCGCCTTCGGCAGCGGCCATTTCAACCTGGCGCAGGGCATTGTCGGCACCGCAGTCGGCATTGGCGCGTCGCTCAGCACGGTGCTGGCCGGCTATGTCAGCGACAAGCTCGGCAGCAGCACCGCCTTCATGGGGCTGGCCGGGATCGCCGCATTCGGGCTGTTCGTGATCTGGCTGGTGATGCCGGAGACGCGGCGGACGGCATGATGGCAGGGCGCAACCGCGGCACCATTGGCTGCCACCGACCAGACCCGGGATGCGGCTACCGGCCGGTTTTGCTGCGCGGCACCCTTTCTCCTGCATGTGCCGTCATATATGAGTGAATACATAAGTGATTTGCTGCTGGAACGAGTCCGATGGTCCCCAGGAGCGAGTTCGCGCGTTGGACCGTGGCGGCGATTAATCAATCCAAAATCGCGGTCTGGTACGGGATTGACGGAGCGCGGGCAGGCATTTCGACCGAGGAGCGGCATGGTACATCGAACGACGACGGCGCAAACCACCGGAGCGATGCGGCGTTGGGGCCAACCCGCCTTTGTGACTTTCGCAGCGATGGTCACACTTGCGTCACTGACCGGCGGCGTCGCGGCGAAAGAGCAGCGTCCCGCGGCAGCCGTCGAGGCGACCGCGCCGCGCACCGCCGGCGAGCCGATCATGGCGATCGTGTCGATCAAGGCCCAGAAGGTGACGCTCTACGACGCCGAGGGCTGGATCTACCGGGCGCCGGTGTCGAGCGGTGTCAAGGGACGCGAGACGCCGGCCGGCGTCTTTGCGCTGATCGAGAAGGACAAGGACCACCACTCGACCCTCTATGACGATGCCTGGATGCCCAACATGCAGCGCATCACCTGGAACGGCATCGCGCTGCATGGCGGACCGCTGCCGGGATATGCGGCCTCCCACGGCTGCGTGCGGATGCCCTACGATTTTGCCGAGAAGCTGTTCGACAAGACCAGGATCGGCATGCGGGTGATCATCGCGCCGAACGATCCGGCCCCGATCGATTTCACCCATCCGGCGCTGTTCGTGCCGAACGCGCAAGCCATTGCGGCGGCGCCAGCGCGCGCCGAGAAGCTCGGCCGCGAGGCCGCGGATGCCGCAAAGGCAGCCGACGAGGCGAAGAAGGTTTCGATAGCCGCGACCAAGGAGGCCGCACTGTTCACGCCTGCGTCGCTGCGCAAATTGCAGCAGATCAAGACCCGTGCCGACGCTGCGGTTGCGTTGGCCGACAAGACGCTCGCTGCGGCCAAGACCGACCAGGCCAAGGCGCGCGCCGAGGATCTGAAGCAGAAGGCGGTGGCCAAGGCCGCCGAAGCGACCACGCAGTTCGAGGCCGCCCAGGGCGACGCCAAGCCGAAGCTCGACGCCGCAGCCGCCGCCAAGGACGCCGCCAAGGCGGCCGAGACCAAGAAGGCGGATACCCAGAAGGCGGCGACCGAGGCGAAGCTCGCGCTGGAGCCGGTGTCCGTCTACATCAGCCGCGCGACGCAGAAGCTTTACGTCCGGCGCAACACCCACAAGCCATGGGCTGATGGCGGCGAGGTGTTCGACTCGAGCATCGAGGTTCCCGTAACCATCCGCGATCCGGACAAACCGATCGGCACGCACATCTACACGGCGATGGCGCGCAACGACGCCGGCGGCCTGCGCTGGACCGAGGTGTCGATCGACGATGGCGACAACGCCAGGAATGCGCTCGATCGTGTCACCATCCCGCAGGATGTGCTGGATCGCATCGCGCCGACCGCCGTTGCGCGCTCTTCGATCATCATCTCGGACGAGCCATTGAGCGCCGAGACCAACTATCGCACCGAGTTCGTCGCGGTTCTGAGCAACCAGCCCCAGGGCGGTTTCATCACACGCAAGCCGACCCGGCCCATGATGACCGACGACATGGTTGCGAGCAGGGACGACGACGGTTTCGGCTTCTTCTCTCAGCGCAGCTGGAATCCCCAATCGGGCACCCAATACGGCACCCCGTATGGCAGTCCCCAATACAGCAATCCCCAGTACGGCAATCCCCAGATTTACGGCAATCCGCAAGCGGCCAATCCGCGCCGGCGCGGCGGCCAGTACTTCTGGCAATCGCAACAGGACTGGTAACGGAGCGTCGAGGACGCAGGCCGCAACGAGCGGCCGCGGCGTCAGATCGGCATTGCAGCGTTGGGCGGCGGCGTGATGCCGCCGCCCAATCGCATTGTGCGGTTGCCCATCTTACGGGCGGGCTTCCAGGATCAGGTTGAACGGCGTCTCCGCGGCGCGGCGGAACCGCGAGAAGCCGCCTTGGCGCGCCACCTCGCGCAGTCTTGCCTCTCCTGCCTGCGCGCCGAGCGCGAGCCCGACCTCCTGGTCCAGCGACGCCGGCGTGCAGATCATCGTCGAGGCGGCGTAGTAGACGCGCCCGATCGGATTGAGGTTGTCCTCCAGCCGGTCGTTGGCGAACGGCTCGATCAGCATGCAGGTGCCGTCGTCGGCGAGGGTGGAGCGGGTGTGCTTAAGGGCGCCGACCGGATCGCCCATGTCGTGCAGGCAGTCGAAGAAGCACACCAGGTCATAGCCCTTGGCCGGGAATGTCTTGGCGGAATGCGTTTCGAAATGAACGCGGTCCGACAATCCCGCCTCCCGCGCGGACTTCCGCGCCGCCTCGATCGAGCCGTCGTGATAGTCGAAGCCGTAGAAGGTTGATTTCGGAAACGCCTCCGCCATCAATCGCGTCGAGACGCCGTGCCCGCAGCCGACGTCGGCGACGACGGCGCCTTTCTTCAGCTTGTCGACGACGCCCTCGAGCGCCGGCAGCCATTCCTGCACCAGATAGTGCTTGTAGCTGGTGCGGAAGAAGCGGGCGGTGCCGCAGAACAGGCACTCGCTGCGCCTGTTCCAGCCGACGCCTTTGCCGGTCTTGAAGGCGTCGGTAATTTTTGGCTCATCGAGAAAGGTCGCGCCGACCAGGCTTCCGACGGCGCCGAGGAAGACCGGGCTGTCCTCGTCGGCCAGCGCGAGCGCCTGCTCGGGCAGCATCGAGAATTTTCCGGATGCCTTGTCGTACTCGATGTAGCCGGAGGCCGCCTGCGCCGACAGCCACTCCTGGATGTAGCGCTCGGCCGTTCCCGTTGCCTTGGCCAGGGCCGCGGCATTCATCGGCCCGCCCTGCGCGAGGGCCCTGTACAGCCCGAGCTTGTCGCCCAGCAGCATCAACGAGGCATTCATCGCCGCGCCGACATCGCCGATCATCTTTCCCATGAATGAATTGAGGCGCTCTTCGTTGACGTCCATGATGTTCCTCCATCGCAATCGCGTTTGGCCAAAAGTCATCATTCGCAATTTCACGCATGCGTCGTCGTCCAGCCGTGTGGCGACGTGATTGCCTGAAAGGTTCGGTGCAATGACCCGATTGTTACCGGGCCGGTGGGATCCCACAACCGCCGGGCTTCACAAGCCCGCGAGGCGAGCCGCCTACGCCATCACGCGCGGCATGATCAGCCTTTTGTACAGCGCACCATAGCAGGCGGCCGACAGGTCCCAGCTGTAGGACTTGGCCATCGCGCTGGAGCGCATGGCGTTGAGCCGGTCCTTGGCGCGGTAGGCGTCGAAGGCGCGCCTGACGCCGCCGAGGAAGGATTCCGCCGACGGCTGCGCGAACAGGAAGCCGGTCTCGCCGTCGGCGATGGTTTCCGCAAGCCCGCCGGTCTGGTGGCCGATCGGCAGCGAGCCGAAGCGCTGCGCATACATCTGGCTGAGGCCGCAGGGCTCGAAGCGCGACGGCATCAGGGTGAAATCGCTGCCGGCGAAGATCCGGCGCGCCTGCCCATCGTTGAAGCCGATGATCACGCCGATCGCATCGGGTCGGCGGCGATGCGCGGCCACCAGCGCATCCTCGATGGCCGGCTCGCCGCTGCCGGTGACGACGATCTGTCCGCCGTCCCTGACGATCTCGTCGGCGGCCGACAGCACGAGGTCGACGCCTTTCTGATGCACGAGGCGGGCGACGAGGCCAAAGATCGGCCCGCGCGAGACCGCAAGGCCGAACTGACGGCGGACATAGTCGGCGTTGGCCTGCTTGCCCTTCCAGTCGCCGGAGCCGAACGGCTGTGCGAGCTGCGCGCAGTGGCGCGGGTCCCAGCTTTCGTCGATGCCGTTCAGGATGCCGGTCAGCTGGTCGGCATCGGAGCGCACCCGGAGCAGGCCTTCCAGGCCGCAGCCGAGCTCTGCGGTCGTGATCTCCCTGGCATAGGTCGCGCTGACCGTGGTCAGATGCGAGGCGTAGACGAGGCCGCCCTTGAGGAAGGAGAGCTTGTCGTAGAACTCCAGCCCGTCGATGTGGAATGAGCTTTCCGGTGCGCCGATCCGTCGCAGCGAGTCCTTCGGAAACAGGCCCTGATAGGCGAGATTGTGGATGGTCAGGATCGAGGGGATCCGCGCGCCGCGCCAGGCGAGGTAGGCCGGTGTGAGCGCGGCCTGCCAGTCGTTGGCGTGTACAAGGTCCGCTGCCCAATTCTTGTCCAGCATCCCGGCTGCAAGTTCGGCAGCGGCGGAGGCAAAGCGGCCGAAGCGGATGTCGTTGTCGGGCCAGTCGCGGCCGGACTCATCGCCATAGGGATTGCCCGGCCTCTCGTAGAGTTGTGGGCACAGCAGCACGTAGACCGGAAGTCCGTCCCTGGTCGACGCACGCCCGAGCGTGCAGGCCGGCATCTCGGCGAGCGCTCGGCATTGCCCTACGATTTCAATATGCGTGAACTGTTCGACCACACCCCGGTAGCCGGGAAGCATGATCCTGACGTCGCTCCACGGGCGGAGCGCCCGCGGAAGGGCAGCGGAAACGGCGGCGAGCCCGCCCACGCGGACGAAATCGTCCATCTCCGTCGTGACGAATAAGACCTTCAACAAGCGCCCTCGTTCCAGCCCGTGAGAGGGCTATGCAAGATCGGGTCCAATCTGCCTTTGAGTAAAATGCAAGACGGCCCGCGCTCCCGGTCTGGACGAGACGCTTTCCTGCCAGGGCGGCTCACTTTAGGGTCACGCGACGCCGAACAACCGATGACGAAGGTGGAGGAAGCCTTGCCGACGACCATAGCCGCTGACGATGAGGGGAATTTGACACGGAGCTTCGACGGCCTTCGCGTACTCGATTTTTCGACCACGATCGCCGGACCTCACTGCACGCGGATGCTCGCCGACATGGGCGCCGAGGTGATCAAGATCGAGCCCGCCGAGGGCGAGACGATGCGGACGCGGCCGCCGGTGCGCAACAATTGCTCGACGGCGTTCGGCCAGCTCAATATAGGCAAGAACAGCCTGGTGCTCGACCTGAAGTCGCCGGCCGGCGTCGAAGCCGTGCGCCGGCTGATCGCCACCGCCGACGTGCTGGTGGAGAATTTCCGTCCCGGCGTGATGCGGCGGCTGAAGCTCGACTATGCCTCTATCCGCGACATCAATCCGAAGCTGATCTTTTGCTCGATCTCCGGCTACGGCCAGACCGGCCCGTCGGCGGAATTGCCGGCCTATGCGCCGGTGATCCATGCCGCCTCGGGCTACGAGATGGCTCATCTCGCCTATCAGCCGGGCCGCAGCCGGCCGGACTATTGCGGCATTTATCACGCCGACGTGCTGACCGGCGTTTACGCATTCGGTGCGATCTCGGCGGCGCTCTACCAGCGCGCCGCCAGCGGCAAGGGCCAGCATATCGACGTCTCGATGCTGGAATCGATGCTGAGCCTGACCCTGAACGAGTTGCAATGGTCGCAATTCGAGGTGAAGCAAACCCAGCGCCCGATGTTCGGCCCGATCGAGACCACCGACGGCTACGTGATGGTGGCGATCGCCAGCGAGAAGACGTTCCAGAACCTGATGCAGGTGATCGGTCGTCCCGATTGGGTGTCCGATCCGCGCTTCGCCAAATATTCCGATCGGCGGGAGAACTGGGCGGGCCTGATGGAGGGCGTGGAGGCGTGGTCGAGCTCGGTCAGCACGCAGGCCTGCCTTGCCGCACTCAATGAATATGGCGTGCCGTCATCGGCCTATCGCACCGTGCGCGAGGCGCTCGCCGATCCGCAAATCGCCCATCGCGGCGCGCTGGCCGACGTTGCGGACGGCGGCGGCAGCTTCAAGGTGCTCAATCTGCCGTTCCGCATGTCCGGCGCTGCGGTCGGTGCGCGCAAGCGGATGTCGACGCTCGGCGAGCACACGCTGTCCTATCTGAAGGAGATCGGGCTCTCCGAGGATCAGATCGCAGGCTTCGCGGCGCAACCGGCAAAGACGGCGCGTCATTAAGCCTGCGGCTTTTCATCCGCATTACGGTCTTGTCGCGCGCGGCGATTCCGGACAATCTGCCGCCCAACAGACGACGATCCGGAACACCGGACGTCGCCCACCTGGGAGGGAGCATTGATGAAGCTGGTCGGGCGCGCGCACGCCGTTGCGCGCATATTTCTTGTGGCGGGATTCAGTGCCGCGGCATTCGCTGCATCGGCCAATGCGCAGAAGCTGGGCGGCACGCTCAACGTTGGCCAGGAACTCGACATTCCCGGCTTCGACCCGCTCAAGGTCGGCGTCTACGACACCTCAGCCAATACCGCGGCGGCCGCAATCTTCGACACGCTGACCACACTCGACGACAAGGGCGAGGTGAAGCCGAAGCTCGCGCTGTCATGGGAGCATTCGGAAGACTTCAAGACCTGGACCATCAAGCTGCGGCCAGGCGTCAAATTCCATGACGGCACGCCATTCAACGCGAAGGCTGTGAAGGAGAATTTCGACCGCCAGAAGGATCCCGCCAACAAATGCCGTTGCGCCTTCTACATCACGAACATCATCAGCGTGAACCCGGTCGACGACCTGACGGTGGTCTATAATTTCAGCGACCCGGCCGTGAACTTCCCGGCGACGCAGACCATTCAAAGCTCCAACAACGTCATGCAGTCGCCGACCGCATGGAAGACCAAGGGCGACGACTACAACCGCAACCCGGTCGGCACCGGTCCCTACATCCTGAAGTCCTGGACCGCCGGCGACCGCATGGTGCTCGAGAAGAACCCGGACTACTGGAACAAGGGCAAGCCGTATCTCGACCGCATCGTCCTGAAGCCCTTGCCGGATGCACAGTCGCGCTTTGCCTCGCTGCAATCGGGCGAGGCCGACATCATCTGGGACGACGAAGCCGATGCCGACAACATCATCAGGGCGCGCAAGGACACGAGCCTGACCGTGCATACCTATGAAGGCTCGGGGGCTGCAGTCGCTGCCTTCAACACCAAGGTCCCGCCGTTCGACGACGTGCGCGTGCGTCAGGCGCTGGTGATGGCGCTCGACCGCACGAAGATGTCGCAGGCGATTACCAATGGCCTGGCGCGACCGGCCAGCAATCCCTACGGCGACGGGTCCTGGGTGAAGTGCAAGGATGACGGCGCGCTGCCCTACGATGTCGAAAAGGCCAAGGCGTTGATCAAGGATTACGGCAAGCCGGTCGAATTCAAGATGCTGGTCACGGCGACGCCGCGCGGCCGCACCGGCGGCCAGGTGCTGCAGCAATTCTGGAAGCGCATCGGCGCCAACATGGAGATCGAGCAGGTCGATCAGGCAACCATTCCGCCGCGCGCCTTCATGCGCCAGTTCCAGCTCACGCCGTGGCGCATCGTCGATCTCGCCGATCCCGATCCGCAGATGTACGCCAATTTCCACACCGGCAGCCCGGTGGCGCTCGCGAACTACTCCAATCCAGAGCTGGACCGGTTGCTGGAGCATGCGCGGACCACGGCCGACGTCTCCCAGCGCACCGAGGACTATTGCGCGATCAGCCGCCTGATCAACAAGGAAGCAATCTGGTTCTGGACTTTCCAGAACACCTACTACGCAATCTCGAGCGCGAAGGTGAAGGGCGTGCCGAAGATGTTCAACGGGGTGCTCGACGTCTCCGACGCCTGGAAGGAATAGCCTTTCATGCTGTTCTTCGTCGCGCGCAGGCTCCTGTACCTGGTACCGGTGCTGATCGCGGTCTCGGTCCTGACTTTCGTGATCGCCTCGCTGTTGCCCGGCGATGTGGCCTATGTGATCCTCGGCGACCAGGCGACGCCGGAGAACGTCGCGGCCCTGCGTCACGACATGGGGCTCGATCAGCCGATCTGGCTGCGCTATCTCGGCTGGCTGTGGCACATCCTGCAGGGTGATTTCGGACGGTCCTTCCGCACCGGGCAGACCGTGTTGCAGGCCGTCAGCGAACGCATCCCGGTCTCGTTCGAGCTGATGATCCTGGCCGAGCTGATCGGGCTTGCGATCGGCGTGCCGCTCGCGATCGCCTGCGCGGCAAGGGCCGGCAGCGCGTTCGACCGCTTCATGACCGGCTCGGCCTTCGGCATGCTGTCGGTGCCGACCTTCCTGTCCGCGATCCTGCTGATCTATCTGTTTGCGGTCGAGCTGCGCCTGCTGCCGGCGACCGGCTATGTGCCGTTCACCGAGGACCCGGTCGCCAATCTGCGCTTCATGGTGCTGCCGGCGCTGACGCTCGGGCTTGCGGAATGGCCGGGCATCATGCGCGTGCTGCGCTCCGACATGATCGCGGCGCTGCAGGAGGACTACATCGCGCTCGCCAAGGCGAAGGGCCTCAAGCCGTCGCGCATCCTGTTCGTGCACGCGCTGAAGCCGTCGTCGCTGACGCTCGTCACCATCACCGGCATCAATATCGGCCGCCTGATCGGTGGCGCCGTCATCGTCGAGTCGATCTTCGCCTTGCCGGGGATCGGCCGCCTCCTGGTCGGCGCGATCTATACCCGCGATCTGATCATCCTGCAGGGCGTGGTGCTGCTGGTTGCCGCGGGCTTCGTGATCATGAACTTCGTCGTCGACATGCTCTACGCCCTTCTCGACCCAAGGATCCGCCATGGCCACGCTTGAGCTCAGCCTCGAGGAAGAGGCCGGTGCGACGCCGGTCCGGCGCCGCCGCGGGCTCGGCATGCTGTTCTGGATCGCGATCGGCTGGATGGCGCTGGTGTTCGCGGTCGCGATCTTTGCCGACCTGCTGCCGCTGCCGAGCCCGACCGACATGGACATGCTGGAGCGGCGGGCGCCGATCTCCGCCGAGCATTGGCTCGGCACCGACGGTCTCGGCCGTGACGAGCTGTCGCGGCTGATCTATGGCGCGCGCATCTCGCTGATCGTCGGTCTCTGCGCACCGATGATCGGTGTCACGATCGGCGGCGCGCTCGGCATGCTCGCGGGCTATTTCCGCGGCCGTTTCGAATCCTTCGTGGTCGGCAGCATGGACGTGCTGCTGGCGTTCCCGCCGCTGATCCTGGCGCTTGCGGTCACCGCCTATCTCGGCCAGTCGATCTTCAATCTGACCTGCATCCTCGGTGTGCTCGGCATTCCCGCCTTCATGCGGGTGGCGCGGGCGGCGACCTTGTCGCTGGCGCGGCGCGAATTCGTCATCGCGGCGCAGGCGCTCGGCGCCACGCATGCGCGCATCCTGCTGCGCGAGCTGCTGCCCAATGTGATGCTGCCGCTGCTCGCCTTCTTTCTGCTTGGCGTCGCCGTCACCATCGTGGTCGAGGGCTCGCTGTCGTTCCTCGGCCTCGGCGTGCCGCCGCCGATCTCGAGCTGGGGCAGCATGATCGGGGAGGGGCGTGAGAGCCTCGAGGTGGCGCCGCGGCTCGCCTTCATTCCGGCGATCGCGATGTTCCTGACCGTGCTCTCGTTCAACCTGATCGGCGATACGATGCGTGCGCTGACCGATCCCAGGCAGGGGGCGCTATGAGCCGGACGCTGCTCTCGGTCGAGAATGCGGTGGTCGACCTGCCGACGCCGCGCGGCAATCTGCGGGCGGTGGATCATGTCGATCTCGCCGTCGGCGCCGGCAGGACGCTCGGCATCGTCGGCGAGTCCGGGTGCGGCAAGACCATGCTGTCGCGCGCGATCCTGCAGCTGTTGCCCAAGAAGGCGAAACTGTCCGGCCGCGTGATGTTCGACGGGCAGGACCTGACGAAACTCCCGGCCGAGAAATTGCGCAAGCTGCGCGGCCGCTCGCTGGCGATCGTGTTCCAGGACCCGATGACCTCGCTCAATCCGGTGCTGACCATCGGCACCCAGCTGATCGAGACCATTGTGGAACATCTCGAGCTCGATCTTGCCGAGGCCCGGCAGCGCAGCATCGAACTGTTGGCGGCGGTCGGCATTCCCGCGCCCGAGCAGCGCCTCGCGCAATATCCGCACCAGCTCTCCGGTGGCATGCGCCAGCGCGTCGCGATTGCGGTGGCACTGTCCTGCGAGCCACAGCTCCTGATCGCGGACGAGCCGACCACCGCGCTCGACGTCACGATCCAGGCGCAGATCCTCGATCTGTTGGCGCGCGAGCAGCAGCGCCGTCACATGGCGATGATCATCATCACGCATGACCTCGGCGTGGTCGCCGGCCGCACCGACGAGGTCGCGGTGATGTATGCCGGGCGCGTCGTCGAACGCGCGCCGACGCCGGCATTGTTCAAGCAGATGCGGATGCCCTACACCGAGGCGCTGCTCGCCGCGTTGCCGAAGCTCGACGTCGCGCCGCATACGCCGCTGCCGGCGATTTCGGGGCGGCCGCCCGATCCGACCCGGCCGCTCAAGGGCTGCTCGTTTTCGCCGCGCTGCCGCTATTCCGCGGAGCGCTGCGGCGCGGAGAAGCCGCAGCTCAGCCGGGCCGAAACCCCGGAGCATCTCTACGCCTGCTTCCATCCGATCACCGCGGGGATCCGCGCATGATGCTGCAGGCAGCACCCGATCCGCTGATGAAGGTGGAAAACCTCGTCGTCGAATATTCGGTGGGAGGCAAGACCATCCATGCCGTCTCCGATGTCAGCCTCGAGATCGCGCGCGGCGAGACGCTGGGGCTGGTCGGCGAATCCGGCTGCGGCAAGTCCACCCTCGGCCGCGCGGTGCTGCAGCTGCGCCAGGCCGTCTCCGGCAAGGTGCTGTTCGATGGGCACGATCTGACCACGCTGAAGGGCGAGCCACTGCGCAAGATGCGCCGGCGCGTGCAGCTGATCTTCCAGGACCCGATTGCCTCGCTCAATCCGCGGCGGCGGATTGGCGACATCGTCGCCGAGCCGCTGGTGATCGCGGGCGTCAAGGATCCCGAGGAACGCCGGCGGCGCGTCAGTGACGTGCTGTCGGCGGTCGGCCTCGATCCGGCGCTGGTGAGCGGACGCCTGCCGCATGAATTCTCCGGCGGACAATGCCAGCGCATCTGCATCGCCCGCTCGCTGGTGCTCAATCCGGAATTCGTGATCTGCGACGAGCCGGTGTCCGCGCTCGATGTCTCGATCCGCGCCCAGATCCTCAATCTGCTGGAGGAGATGAAGGCGCGCTACGGCCTGACCCTGCTGTTCATCGCCCACGACCTCGCCGTGGTGAAGGCGGTCTCAGATCGCGTCGCGGTGATGTATCTCGGCCGGCTCTGCGAGGTCGGCCCGTCGGAGCAGTTGTTTGCACGGCCGGCGCATCCCTATACCGCGCTGCTGATCGAGGCGATCCCGGTGCCGGATCCGGATGTCCGTCCGACCCAAAGCGTGCCGGTCGGCGAGCCGCCGTCGCCGATTGCGCCGCCCTCCGGCTGCCGTTTCCGCACCCGCTGCCCCCGGGCCGACACGCGCTGCGCCAGCGAAGTGCCGGAACTGCGTGTGGTTGCGCCCGGCCAGTTCGCGGCTTGCCATCATCCCCTGATCTAAATATCCGGAGGCCGACACCGCGTTTGTCCCGGACGGGCAGGCGTGGCAAGGTCCGCCGCAAGAACAAGCTACGGGAGAACAGCGATGAAGAGTTTCCAGGTCGTCGATTTCAACGCCCCCTTGAAGGAGGTCGATCAGCCGACGCCGCAGCCGTCCGGCACGCAGGTGCTGATCAAGGTCAAGGCCGCCGGCGTCTGCCACAGCGATCTGCACATCTGGGAGGGCGGCTATGATCTCGGCCACGGCCGCAAGCCGCTGTCGCTGAAGGATCGCGGCGTCTCGCTGCCGCGCACGATGGGCCATGAGACGGTCGGCGAGATCGTGGCCTTCGGGCCCGACGTCAAGGACGCCGACAAGGGCGGCCTCAAGGTCGGCGATGTCGCGCTGGCCTATCCCTGGCTCGGCTGCGGCAAGTGCCCGACCTGCCTCGGCGGCGACGAGAACATGTGCGCAATCAAGCCGAATGCGCTCGGTGTCTATTGCGACGGCGGCTACGCCGACCACATGACGGTGCCGCATCCGAAGTATCTGCTCAACCTCAAGGGGCTCGATCCCGTCACGGCCGCGCCCTATGCCTGCTCCGGTGTCACGACCTACAGCGCGCTGAAGAAGGTCGAGAAGGATCTCGACACACCGATCGTGATCTTCGGCGCCGGCGGTCTCGGGCTGATGGCGCTCTCGCTGCTGAAGGCGATGGGCGGCAAGGGAGCGATCGTGGTCGATATCGACGCCAGGAAGCGCGAGGCGGCCGAGGCCGCGGGTGCGCTCGCGACCGTCGACGGCAAGGCGCCCGACGCGCTGGAACAGCTTGTCAAGAAGGCCGGCCAGCCGATCCGTGCCGCGATCGATCTGGTCGGCAACGCCCAGACCTCGCAACTCGGCTTCGACTGCCTGACCAAGGGCGGCAAGCTCGTGATCGTCGGCCTGTTCGGCGGCGGCGCGCCCTGGGCGCTGCCGCTGATCCCGATCAAGGCGGTCACCATCCAGGGCAGCTATGTCGGCAATCTGCGCGAGACCCAGGAGCTGCTCGACCTCGTGCGGACCAAGAAGATTCCGGCGATCCCGGTCACGCCGATGCCGCTGGCAAAGGCGAACGAAGCGCTGACAAATCTGCAGAAGGGCCAGCTGGTCGGCCGCGCGGTGCTGACGCCGTAGTCTCCCTTCCGCCATTCCGGGGCACGCGAAGCGTGAACCCGGAATCTCGAGATTCCGGGTTCGATGCTTCGCATCGCCCCGGAATGACTGTTGAGCTCCGGAGATTCTCATGTCCGCCAACAACGCACTTCACATCGCCGTCCTCGGTGGCGACGGCATCGGCCCCGAAGTGATGGCGCCGGCGCTCGACGTGCTGCGCAAGATCGAGGCGTCGGCCGGTCTCAAATTTCGCTTCACCGAGGCGCCGGCCGGCGCGGGCCATTACAAGGAAACCGGCAAGTCGATGCCGGAGAGCACGATCCGGCTGTGCGAGGAGGCCGACGCGATCCTGCTCGGAGCCTGCGGCCTGCCGTCGGTGCGCTACCCCGACAACACCGAGATCGCGCCGCAGATCGAGTTGCGCATGATCTTCGATCTCTATGCCGGCGTGCGGCCCGCGCGGTTGATCCCCGGTGTATCGAGCACGATCGTCGGCGCCGACCAGAAGGGCATCGACCTCGTCGTGATCAGGGAATCGACCGAGGGCCTGTTCGCCTCGATGGGCAAGGGCGTCGTCACCGACAGCGAGGCGCGCGAGACGATGGTGATCACGCGCCACACCTCTGAGCGGCTGTTCGAGTTCTCGTTCCGGCTCGCCGAACGCCGCAAGGCGCGCGGCAAGGTCAATGGCGGGCTGACCTGCGTCGACAAGGCGAACGTGTTCAAGGCGTTCGCATTCTTCCGGAACATCTTCGATGAGACTGCGAAGTGTCATCCCGACGTCAGGGCCGACCACCTCTACATCGATGCGGCCGCGGCTGCGCTGGTGAAGCGTCCGTGGGACTTCGACGTCATGGTGACCGAGAACATGTTCGGCGACATCCTGTCCGATCTCACCGCCGGTCTGATCGGCGGCATGGGCATGGCGCCGTCAGCCGACATCGGCGACCGCTACGCGGTGTTTCAGCCGTGTCATGGCACGGCGCCCGACATCATGGGGCAGGGCAAGGCCAATCCGACCGCGATGATCCTGTCGGCCGCGATGATGCTGGACTGGCTCGCCGACAAGCATGGACTCGAAAGCGCCGCCGAGGCCGGCGAGCGGATCGAGCGCGCGGTCGACAAGGTCTACGCCGACGGCATCAAGCCGTTTGAGTTCGGCGGCAGCAACGGCACGACCGATGTCGCGAAGGCGGTGCTGGCAGCGCTCTAGCGCGGAAGGGTGAGGGGGCCGAAGCCCCCTCGCTGATGATTAGCGATGGTGTCCGCCGTGGTGTCCGCCGCCGTGATGGCCACCCTGATGTCCGCCGTGATGAGGGCGGTGCCCGTAATGATGCGGGCGATGGTGGAATTGCGGACGATGATGCCATCCGTGATGGCGCGGTCCGTAGTAGCCGTATGCGCCCGGTCGCCAATAGCAGCGGCCCCAGCGATCGCAGACCTGACGCACCTTGTCGACATTGGACGTTTCGCCCGCGATGTGACCGGCTTGCGGAAGCCCGTTGGGCATCGCGGATGCCGCGCCGGACATCAACGCTGCGCTTCCAAGCGCGGCGAGTCCAATAACGGCAAGCTTGATATTCATCGAGATCTCCTTGGTTGAAGCCTGAGAACGTCCATGCGGGCCACTTCGTTGCTGCGACAAAAAAGACAGGCTCGTGCACTTGGTTCTGGCGGCGCCGGTTCAACTGAGGAAATGCGGGAGTTATGAGGTCGCCTGATGTGCGGGCGACAATTGGCCGCGCGACAGAATAGCGACGCATTGCGCGCGCATGCGCTGCGCGAGATGGGCAGTCGAAGCGCGAGCTGAAAAGAGCGACGCGCATGCGCGGCTACCTGCGCGAAGATCATGCTCACGTGGAGCGGTGAGATCATGGCGCGATGCTCGTCGCCGCTTCATGACCGTGCATCCGGCGGGTATTGAAGCTATCCGCCTGGATCACAAAATCTTGAAAGACAGAAGCGCCTCAAGAAAAAGCGCCGCCATCGGCGATGGCAGCGCTTCGACGTCTTCCTGGCCCGACCGGCGTGTGCAGCCGCAGCGGCCGGTGACCGGCCGTTGCGGTGTGGTGGGATCGCGTTCGCGGTGACGCGACCCGATCTGCGCTCAGTCTTCGTTGGCGGCGATCGATTCCATCAGCGACACCAGCTGACGTTGCACCGTCTGATCCTTGATCTTGCTGTAGGCGCGCAGCAACCGGAGGCTGAACGCGCTGTCGAGGAACAGCAGGCTCTCGACTTCGCGGGCCTTATTGTCGCCGTCGTAGAAGAAGGTGACCGGCACATCCAGCGCCGTCGCGATCTGCTGAAGGCGGGCAGCGCCGACACGGTTGACGCCCTTCTCGTACTTTTGAACCTGCTGGAAGCTGACGCCAAGCTTGTCGCCGAGTTCGGCCTGCGAGATCTTTTGCTCGACACGGCGCAGGCGAATCCGCTTGCCCAACTCAATGTCCGGCTTGCCGGCACTGCGCTGCTTCATCTTCTTTGCTGCTGATCTGTTCATTCTTGTGACCCGTCCTTCAAATCGAGAATCCCTGGCCCGGCTGGGTCAGGGACACGTTCATGATGTACCGCGTTAAGCTCGAGTGGATCGCCAGTTCGTCGGAACCACGAAATCCAGGAAGATCGCGGGATGGTATCCAACCGCAAAAGCGCATTGGAAACACCCTAGTACCAACTCGGTCGACTACCTGAAGTCGACCGCGCCAAGGTGTCTGTCGACACCCCGCCCTCTACATTTGGCAAAATATTGACCAAACCACAACTAGCGCGAGTTTGATCGACACAGATTTTGCGCACATGCATAATAGGCGTCAATGCACAGCGCCCGTAGTTCTACGGGCCACTATATTGTACGGGCGTCGTTGCACGGATGCAACCCCAGCTAGTGCAGCCTGAGGTCGAGAGGTGGCTGGCGGGTGCTTGACTGAATCATCCGATTTGCAAGAGTTTGACGTAAGTCCAAGTCAGGCTTTCGGAATGTTGCTGGACAATTGCCCAAAAGTTCTCAATCATCTGGAACAAATGTGTGCCTACGACAAGCCGGCGAACTCTGGCGGGAGGGGCCAATGAAGCGAAAGAGGGGAATGCCTCGACTCTACCTCGCGGCTTCGGGAGTTGAAGATATGCCGGTCGCAAACACGGAAGAACGGTTGCTGGCGCTGCTTGCAACGCTGGAGGAATGTCAGGCGTTCCTGACCGACCGGGCGAACACGGAGACGGCACGGCTGTTGTCCCTCGCCATCCTCGAGCTTCGGATGGAGCTCCACAAGGTGACGGATTCCGAGCTGAAGGCCCTCTGTGACATGATCGCTTCGGATGAGCCCGTGCTGGAACAATCGACGGGCCGGCAACTTCCGCCGTATTTGAGGCTGATCAAGTAAGTCAGCGCCCCGCGCCACGCGCGGGACGCCGCTCGGCTTGGGACGCGCGGCTCAGCCCGCAGTCACGTCAACCGCCTCGGCGCCTTCGAGCACGCGACGGGCCTTGTCGCGGTCGAGGTCACCTTCCCATGCCGCGACCACGACGGTGGCCACGCAGTTGCCGATCAAATTGCCGACTGCGCGCGCCATGCCGATGAACCAGTCGATCGAGAGCACCAGCACGAGGCCAATCGCCGGGATGCTCGGCACGGCGTTGAGCGTCGCCGCCAGGATGACGATCGCCGAGCCGGGCACGCCATGCGCACCCTTCGAGGTGATCAGCGACACGCCGAGCACCAGCATCAGGTCGCCGAACGACAGCGGCGTGTTGGTCGCCTGCGCGATGAACACGACCGCGAGCGTCAGGTAGATCGAGAAGGCATCGAGGTTGAAGGAATAGCCGGTCGGGATCACGAGGCCGACCACCGAATCCTTGACGCCGAAACGCTCCAGCTTGCGCATCACCTGCGGCAGCACCGCGTCGGACGATGCCGTGGCGACCACGATCATCAGCTCCTCGCGCAGGTAGCCGAGGAACTTGAGGATGTTGATGCCGGCGAGCGCCATCACGGCGCCAAGCACGCCGAGCACGAAGATCGCGACCGACACGTAGAACAGCGCGACCAGCGACAGCAGCTGCTTCAGCGAACCGACGCCGTATTTGCCGACCGTATAGGCGACGGCGCCGAGCACGCCGATCGGAGCGAAGCGCACGATCAGGCCCATGGCGCGGAACAGCACGGTCGAGACCGCGTCGATGAAGGAGGAGATTTTCTCGCCCTTCTCGCCGCCGACCAGTGCCAGGCTGACGCCGAAGATGATGGCGAAGAACAACACCTGCAGCACGTCGTTGCGCGACAGTGCGTCGAACGAGGTGGTCGGGATGATGTTGAGCAGGAAGCTGCCGATGCCTTCGCCCTTCAGCTTCTGCGCGTTGCTGGCATAGTTGCCGAGGGCCTTGGCATCCAGCGTCGAGGTATCGATGTTCATGCCGTGGCCGGGGCCGAACAGATAGGCGAGCAGCAGTCCGACCACGAGCGCGACCGTCGTCATCGTCTCGAAATAGACCAGTGCCTTGACGCCGACCCGGCCGACCTTCTTGAGGTCGCCGGCACCCGCGATGCCGTGCACGACGACGCAGAACACGATCGGCGCCACGATCATCGAGATCAGCTTCAGGAAGGCATCGCTGAATATCTTCAACCCGATCGCGAAATCGGGCGCGGCCATGCCGATGAGGATGCCGAGCAGCAGCGCGACAAGCACCTGCACGAACAGCGATGTGTAAAGCGGCTTGCGCGCAACTGTCGCTTCCGCTGCGATGGTCGACATGACTTCCCCCTGTTTCTGGCCGGCCGAACCCGCCAATCTTAGCAACTTGCGTGCCAAGATGTCGCAGGATCGGCCACTCCTGCCGGGTCAGCCGTCGATTTCGAGGGTGCTGGTCACGGTGTAGACGACGCCGTGGGGCAGGAAATCCACGGTGGCCTCGCCGCCGAGCTGGTCGCGGGCACTGCGCTCGATCAGCCGGGAGCCGAAGCCGCGCTGGACCGGCGCGGTGACCTGTGGGCCGCCGGTTTCGGTCCAGATCATCCGTAGCTTCGGTCCGGGGCTCTCGTTGAGGATTTCCCAATCCAGCGTCACCGTGCCGGTGTCGTTGGACAGTGCGCCATATTTGGCGGCGTTGGTCGCCATCTCGTGCAGGATCATCGACAGCACCAAGGCAAGCCGGGGCGACAGCGGCACGCGGGGGCCGAACATCCTGACCCGCGCGGACGTGTTCAAGAGGTAGGGCCGCAGCACGCGGCTGACGACGTCCTGGAAGTCGGAGCCCTGCCATTTGTCGGTGGAGAGCAGATTGTGCGCCTCGGCCAGCGCGCCGAGCCGCCCCTCGAACTTGTCGCGCTCGGCGCGGCTTGCGCTGCGGAAGGTCTGCGTGGCGATCGATTGCAGGATCGCCAGTGTGTTCTTGACGCGGTGGTTGAGCTCTTCGATCAGCAGGTCGTGCAGCATCTCGCCGCGCGCGATCGTGGTTGCCATCCGCACCGCAAAGCCGAGCCCGACCAGCAGCAGGACGCCGCCGATCACGCTGGTGATCGCCAGCGAGCGCCACAGGGGCGCCACCAGCGAGTTCTCCGCGATCCCCGCGGCGACGGTCCAGCCGGTGACGCGCGACCGGGTGAAACCGGTGATCAGCGCCACGCCCTCCAGCGAGACGGTCGGCAGCGTCGCCTCGCCGCGGCGGAACATCTCGGCAAACAACGATGGCGAGGCGCGCTGGCCGATGGTCGCCTGCGGATTTGGCACCCGCGCGAGGTTGACGCCGTCGCTGTCGAAGATCGAGATGGTCCAGTCCTGGTTGAGGCGTTGCTTCTCGATGATGGCCTGGAACACCTCGATCGGCGGGCTGAAGGAGATGTCGTAGAGCACCTCGCCGTCGCGCATCACCGGTACCTCGACGGTGATGATCAGCCGCTGCTTCACCGCGCCGAAGAACAGGTTGGAGTATTGCGGCTGCCGCGTCGCGAACACCTTCTCGAGGATCTCGAGATTGTTGCGCGGCGGCAGGCTCGCAGTGTCCGGCGTCAGCGAGGAGAATACCTGGCGACCGGCGCGGTCCGCCACCAGCACCACGCCATCCTTGCCGTACTGGTCGATGAAGCCGATCGCGACGCGGCGGAAATTGTCGAAGTCGCTGTTGCGCAGCGAGTTGGTCAGGGCCAGCACTTGCAGCCCGCCGGTCATGCGCTGCATTTCCGCATCGAGCAGCAGGCGGATGCTGCGCGCCGTCTCCAGCACGCGCTGCGTGGCGGCCTGGCGATCCCGCTGATAATTGTGGAAGGCGATCCCGACCGCGAAAATGATCAGCGGCAACATCGTTCCCGCGACCAGAAGCGCGAGACGGACTGGCAATGTCAGTTTCGGCACGAAGTCCCCGGGTCGGTGCCCATTCGCTGCGAGCTTAGGGGAGGCGGGAAAAATTCGCCAAAGGAAATAGTTTTATATCAGAAAGGTTCCGCGGCGCCCAAAGCATGATCCGGAAAAGTGTGAAGCGGTTTTCCGAAAGGATCATGCTCGAACGAGGAGTGTGCGCCGCGGAATGACGCCATGTCAGAGATTGCTCTCGGTGATCGCGGCGTAGACCATGGTGCGCAGCTCGCGCCGCAACGGATAGGCGCTCGACGGCAGCACCTGGGTCATGAAAATCGTGATCAGCTCCTCGGCCGGGTCGATGAAGAACGACGTCGTCGCGGCGCCGCCCCAGTTGAATTCGCCCGGGCTGCCGGCGATCAGCGTCTGCGCCGGGTGCATGGTGACGGCGAAGCCGAGGCCGAAGCCGATGCCGTTATAGGCGGCTTCGGCGAACATCGAGCGCGACATCGCCGGCAGATCTACGCCGCCGGGCAGATGGTTCGAGGTCATCAGCTTCAGCGTCTTCGGGCCGAGCAGCCTGACGCCGCCGAGCTCGCCGCCATTGAGCAGCGCCCGGCAGAAGGTCAGGTAGTCGGCCGCGGTCGAGCACAGTCCGCCGCCGCCCGAGATCAGCGAAGGCGGCGCCAGGAACGAGCTGGTGGTCGGATCGTCCTGCAGCGTCAGCGTGCCCTTGCGCTCGGCGGCGAGCGGGTTGAAGCCGCCCTGCGGATCGGCGGAATAGCAGGCGGCAAACCGATGCGCCTTGTCGGCCGGTACGAAGAAATCCGTGTCGTTCATGCCGAGCGGCTTGAAGATACGCTCCTTCAGGAATTGCTCGAACGGCACACCTGAGATCTTGCCGACGAGATAGCCGAGCACGTCGGTCGAGACCGAGTAGTTCCAGGCTTCGCCCGGCGAAAATTCCAGCGGGATCTTCGCCAGATCCTCGATCATGCCGTCGAGCGTGCCGGCCTTGATGACCTCGCCGATCTTCTTCTCGCGATAGGCCGCGTCGACATTGGAGCGCTGCTGGAAGCCGTAAGTGAGGCCCGAAGTGTGGCGCAAGAGGTCGACGATCTGCATCGGCCGCGTCGGTGGGCGGGTCAGGAAGGCGGGCGCGGTGCCGGCGACGAATACGCCGAGGTTCTTCCATTCCGGAATATATTTCGCGACCGGCTCATCGAGCGCGACCTTGCCTTCCTCGACCAGCATCATGAAGGCGACTGATGTGATCGGCTTGGTCATCGAATAGATGCGGAAGATGGTGTCGTCCTTGACCGGCGCCTTGCGCTCGAGATCGGCAAAGCCCTGGACCTTGGAATGCACGATCTTGCCGCGGCGATAGATCAGGACCTGCGTGCCAGGAAAACGGCCGGCATCGATGTAGCGGCTCTTCAGATGCGCTTCGAGGCGGTTGAGGGCAGTGGTCGACATTCCCGCGGATTCGGGCGAGGCAGGCGTGGGGGCTAGCATCAGGCGTTTCTCCGGCTTGCAAGGCAGCCTTGATAGCCGAAAAGTGTCTGCTGCACCAATCCGCTGCCGCTTACCGGCATTGAGCTGGTGGTGTACCGTCGCCCCTGCAATCGCGCCCCCGAAGGGGCCCAAAGTATCTGCCAAGGTATCCGTCAAGGGAAACGCCGAGATGACCCAGTTCAACGAAACCGAGCTCACCGCCGCCGTCATCCGCAGCTTCGACCAGACACCCGATCCGCGGGCCAAGTTCCTGCTGCAGGAATTGGTGAAGTCGCTGCACGATTATGTGCGCAGGACCGATCTCACCTTCGAGGAATGGGACCAGGCGATCGGCTTCCTGACCCGTACCGGGCAGAAGTGCACCGACATCCGCCAGGAGTTCATCCTGCTGTCCGACGTGCTCGGCGTGTCGATGCTGGTCGATGCGGTCAACCATCGCGATCGCGACGGCGCGACCGAGACCACCGTGCTCGGCCCGTTCTATGTCGGCGAGCACAAGGTGACGCCGCACGGCACCGACATCTCGGCAAGCCTGCCGGGCGAGCGCATGTTCGTGCAGAGCCGCGTCACCGACCTTGACGGCAAGCCGCTGGCCAATGTGCCGGTCGATATCTGGCACGCGGACGATGACGGATTCTATGACTCGCAGAAGCCGAGCTATGCCACCGAAGGTCCGTCGTCGCGGGCGCGCTTCATCACCGATGCCGACGGCCGCTTCTTCTTCCGCACCATCGTGCCGTGCAGCTATCCGATCCCGACCGACGGCCCGGTCGGGCAGATGATCACGCAGACCAACCGTCACCCGATGCGGCCGGCGCATGTGCACTTCCTGGTCAACGCCAAGGGCTACGAGCCTCTGATCACGCATGTCTTCGTCGAGGGCGACAAGTACATCGATTCCGACGTCGTGTTCGGCGTGAAGGATGAATTGATCGCCAAGGTCGAGCGCCGCACCGATCCTGTCATGCCCGATGGCCAGCGATCGGATGGGCCGTGGAGCCTGATGACCTACGAATTCCGTGTGAAGCCCGGCGGCGGAATGGCGCCCGCGCCGCTCGGCACCAAGGTCACCGAGGACGCCTGATCGGTTTCTGAACGTTTCTGCTCAACTCTTGTGCGCCGCACAAAGATTGGGCGAATCGCAAGTTTTGGCAGCGCGCGGAAAACTCGCGCGCGCTGCGACATGTTGCGCAAGGCTTTGCAGCGAAATCCATTTTCGCGCTGCGGTAGGTTGGCACAAGGCTTGAATAATCATTAGCCGACGCCATTGAAGCCGTCCCTCGAGGCTACCCCATCGGATTTCTGACGCCGCCAGACCGGGGCCTTCCCGGTGCACGCCTTTTTGCGCCCTGCGCGCGTCGCCATCCGAAGGGCGGCGCTCGACGCACTGACGCAACACCGCAACGCAACGACGCAAAGGACGACCGATGACCAAGCCCACCGACAAGCCGCCAAGCCGCGGCCTCAGCCGCCGTCAGCTACTCAAGGCAAGCAGCGGCGCCGCCGCGCTGCTCGCCGCGGCCAAGCTCAACTTTCCCGCAGGTGCATTCGCGCAGGGCGCCGGTCCGGAAGTGAAGGCTGCCAAGCTCGGCTTCATTGCGCTGACCGATGCCTCGCCGTTGTTCGTCGCCAAGGAGAAGGGCATCTTCGCCAAATACGGCATGCCCGATGTCGAGGTGCAGAAACAGGCCTCGTGGGGCACCACGCGCGACAACCTCGTGCTCGGCTCCGAGGGCAACGGCATCGACGGCGCGCATATCCTGACCCCGATGCCGTATCTGATCTCGGCCGGCAAGGTAACGCAGAACAATCAGCCGACGCCGATGTACATCATGGCGCGGCTCAATTTGAACGGCCAGTGCATCTCGGTCGCCAAGGAATATGCCGATCTCAAGGTCGGCATCGACACCGCGCCGTTCAAGGCGGCGCTGGAGAAGAAGAAGGCCTCCGGCAAGGCGGTGAAGGCCGCGATGACTTTCCCGGGCGGCACGCATGATCTGTGGATCCGCTACTGGCTCGCCGCTGGCGGCATCGATCCCGACAAGGACATCGAGACCATCGTGGTGCCGCCGCCGCAGATGGTGGCCAACATGAAGGTCGGCACGATGGACTGCTT
The DNA here is from genome assembly GCF_024171045.1 of Bradyrhizobium sp. USDA 4538. Lineage (NCBI taxonomy): Bacteria > Pseudomonadati > Pseudomonadota > Alphaproteobacteria > Hyphomicrobiales > Nitrobacteraceae > Bradyrhizobium > Bradyrhizobium sp. USDA 4538. Next base: position 802,777 of record NZ_JALJZE010000001.1, on the reverse strand, counting down.
CTGCGTCTGCGAGCCGTGGAATCTGCAACTGATACATCAGGAGATCGGCTATACCGCGATCACGACCGGCGAGCTCTGGGACAAGCATCCGGAGAAATCGTTCGGCCTGCGCGCCGCCTGGGTCGACAAGAATCCGAAGGCCGCGAAGGCGCTGCTGATGGCTGTCATGGAAGCCCAGCAGTGGTGCGAGAAGGCGGAGAACCGCGAGGAGACCGCGGCGATCTGCGCTAAGCGGCAGTGGATCAACTGCCCGGTCGAGGACATCACCGACCGCATGAAGGGCAAGTTCGACTACGGCACCGGCCGCGTGGTCGAGAATTCGCCGCAGCAGATGCGGTTCTGGAGCGACAACGCTTCCTATCCCTATCAGAGCCACGACCTCTGGTTCCTCACGGAAGACATCCGTTGGGGCAAGTACGAGGCAGGCTTCGACACCAAGGCGCTGATCGCCAAGGTGAACCGCGAGGATCTCTGGAAGGAGGCCGCCAAGGAGCTTGGCGTGTCCGACATTCCGGCCTCGACCTCGCGCGGCAAGGAGACCTTCTTCGACGGCAAGGTGTTCGATCCCGCCGATCCCGCGGCCTATCTGAAGTCGTTGTCCATCAAGCGTGTTGACGTCTGATTTGAGCGAGCCGCGCGAGCAGTGCGGCTCTCCTTTTTTTGACCATGGAGATTTTCGTTCAATGTCGATGCCTGCCATGAAGACCGAAGTGTCGGCGGTCGCGATCCCGCCGGCCGCTGCCGCGGCGCCGGTCGTGACCATGACGCCGAAGCGCGCGCCGCGCGCCGAGACCTACGCCAGGATGGCGAAGGAGACCGCGGCGCGCGTGGTGCCGCCGCTGATCGTGGTCGCGCTGCTGCTGGTGGTGTGGGAGCTGATCTGCCGGCGCGCCGGCTCCAGCCTGCCGCCGCCGTCGAAAGTGTTCAAAGATACCAAGGAGCTGATCCTCGATCCGTTCTTTGATAATGGCGGCATCGACAAGGGCCTGTTCTGGCATCTCTCCGCCAGCCTGCAGCGCGTCGCCTACGGCTATTCGCTCGCGGCCATCGCGGGCATCGCGCTCGGCACGCTGGTCGGACAGTCGGTCTGGGCGATGCGCGGGCTCGATCCGCTGTTCCAGGTGCTGCGCACCATCCCGCCGCTCGCCTGGCTGCCGCTGTCGCTGGCCGCATTCCGCGACGGCCAGCCCTCGGCGATCTTCGTGATCTTCATCACCTCGGTGTGGCCGATCATCATCAACACCGCGGTCGGCATCCGCAACATCCCGCAGGACTACCGCAACGTCGCGGCCGTCGTGCAGCTCAATCCGCTGGAGTTCTTCACCAAGATCATGATCCCGGCGGCCGCGCCCTACATGTTCACCGGCCTGCGCATCGGCATCGGCCTGTCCTGGCTCGCGATCGTCGCCGCGGAAATGCTGATCGGCGGCGTCGGCATCGGCTTCTTCATCTGGGATGCGTGGAATTCCTCGCACATCAGCGAAATCATCCTGGCGCTGTTCTATGTCGGCATCATCGGCTTCGTGCTCGACCGGCTCATTGCGGGCCTCGGCAAAGTGGTGACCCGCGGCACGGCGGCGAACTGAGGAGGAAGTCATGAAGGCCTATCTGAAGCTCGATCACATCGACAAGACCTTCACCCGCGGCAATGCCACCACGGAGGTGCTGAAGGATATCAACCTGACGATCGAGAAGGGTGAATACGTCTCGATCATCGGCCATTCCGGTTGCGGCAAGTCGACCCTGCTCAACATCGTCGCCGGCCTCACCGGCGCCACCAATGGCGGCGTGCTGCTGGAGAACCGCGAGGTCAATTCGCCGGGACCGGATCGGGCCGTGGTGTTCCAGAACCACAGCCTGCTGCCGTGGCTCACCGTCTACGAGAACGTCAAGCTCGGCGTCGACAAGGTGTTTGCAAGGACCAAGAGCAAGGCCGAGCGCGACGCCTGGGTGATGCACAATCTCAGCCTCGTGCAAATGGCGCATGCCAAGGACAAGCGGCCGAGCGAGATCTCGGGCGGCATGAAGCAGCGCGTCGGCATCGCGCGTGCGCTCGCGATGGAGCCGAAAGTGCTGCTGCTGGACGAGCCGTTCGGCGCGCTCGACGCGCTGACCCGCGCGCATCTGCAGGATTCGGTGATGGCGCTGCACCAGAAGCTCGGCAACACCATCCTGATGATCACCCACGACGTCGACGAGGCCGTGCTGCTGTCGGACCGCATCGTGATGATGACCAACGGCCCGAGCGCGCGGATCGGCGAGGTGCTCGAGGTGCCGTTGGCGCGGCCGCGCAAGCGGCTCGAGCTCGCGACCAACCAGGGCTATCTGAAGTGCCGGCAGCACGTGCTCGAATTCCTCTATGAGCGCCACAGCTTCGTCGAGGCGGCGTGATGATCACGTCGACGGCAAGCGTTTCCGCTTTGAACCGGAACGCCGGCTTCGGTTACCAATGCTCGCGTTTTGAAAAATCGTTTCAGAACTCATTTCATGACCGAGGAGAATTGAGATGAATCCGGCCCAAATCAAGCTGGTTCAGGACAGCTTTGGCAAGGTCGCGCCGATCTCGGAGCAGGCCGCGGTCATTTTCTACGACCGCTTGTTCGAAGTCGCGCCCGCCGTGAAGGCGATGTTTCCGGTCGACATGAAGGAGCAGCGCAAGAAATTGATGACGACGCTTGCCGTCGTCGTGAATGGGCTGAGCAATCTCGACACGATCCTGCCGGCCGCGAGTGCGCTGGCCAAGCGGCATGTCAGCTACGGCGCCAAGCCCGAGCATTATCCGGTGGTCGGCGGCGCGTTGTTGTGGACGCTGGAGAAGGGGCTCGGCGAAGCCTGGACACCTGACGTCGCCGCCGCGTGGACCGCGGCGTACGGCACGCTGTCCGGCTACATGATCTCGGAAGCCTATGGCCCGGCGCAGCCGGCTGAATAGGAAAACGTCGTAAGCACAGGACGGCTGTCCAACCGTCATTGCGAGGAACGAAGTGACGAAGCAATCCATCTTGCCACGCATGGAGGATGGATTGCTTCGCTTCGCTCGCAATGACGTGGTGGGCTTTGGGGTATTCGACGGCGCCAGCAATCTTCTCTATGGTTCGCCCCGTTCCGCCAACGGGTGAACCAACAATGATGTTCCTGGAAACGCCGCCGAAACTGATCGCGACTGAAATCTTCTCCGCCGTGCCGGCGGAATTCCGCCGCGGGATGGCGAGCGAATGGGCTGACGCCAACCGCCCGGGCGCGGTGACCGACTGCTTCATCGAGGGACCGTCGTTCGATGCCGACGGCAATCTCTACATCGTCGACATTCCGTTCGGCCGCATCTTCAGGATCGCGCCGGACAAGTCGTGGTCGCAGGTTGCCGAGTATGACGGCTGGCCGAACGGGCTGAAGATCGATGCGATGGGCCGCATCCTGATCGCCGACTATCGGCACGGGTTGATGGAACTCGACGCCAGGTCGGGCGAGGTCACGCCCCTGCTGCGCTCGCGCAATTCGGAATCGTTCCGCGGCTGCAACGACCTGCACATCGCATCGAACGGTGACATCTATTTTACCGATCAGGGCCAGACCGGGCTGCACGATCCGACCGGCCGCGTCTATCGGCTGCGGGTGAACGGAGCGCTCGACTGTCTGATCGACACCGGCATCAGCCCGAACGGCCTGGTGCTCGATCCGCACGAGGCGGTGCTGTTCGTCGCCATGACGCGCGACAATGCGGTCTGGCGCGCGCCGTTCATGAAGGACGGCAGCGTCTCCAAGGTCGGCCGCTTCTGCTCGCTGTTCGGCCCGAGCGGGCCCGACGGCATGACGATGGACGCCGCCGGTCGGCTGTTCGTCGCGCACGCCTCGCTCGGCCATGTCTTCGTGTTTGCGCCGAACGGCGAGTGTATCGCGCGGATCAAGTCCTGCGCCGGGCCGAGCTGCACCAATGTCGCCATCGGCGGCGCCGACCGCGACCGCCTCTACATCACGGAATCGGTGACTGGCTCGGTGCTGGTCGCCGACATCAGCGGGCTCGGCTAGATATCTTCCTGACTGTCGACCATCGTCATCGCACCTGGCGCAGGCCCGAAGGATCGACGGCCATCAGGTCGGCCGTTGCCGGGGTCTGCCTGATCAGCGGTCGGAATGCAGCTTCTCGAGAAACTCCTTCACCCCGCTGACGGCGCCGGTGTTGGAGGCGACATAACCGGGAAGGGCGCCCACCGCCTTGTGGAACTCGCTGCTCTTCATGATGTCGAGCACGCGCTGCATCGGCTCGGTCTCGAGGAAGGCGCGCTTGCAGACGAAGAAATAATCTTCCGTGAGCAGGCGGATGAAATCGAGCCCGAACTGCCGCGCCGCGGCCTCGACGCCGAAGCTCGCATCCGCCATGCCGCTCGCGACATAGGCGGCGACCGCCGCATGGGTGAATTCCATGTGCTGGGCGCCGTTGATCCGCCCTTCCGGGATCTTGTGCAGCGCCAGCAATTGATCGAACAGCAGCCGCGTGCCGGAATCGTGGTCGCGGTTGACGAAACGGGCCTTGCGCTCGACCAGGTCCTTCAGCGTCGTGATCTTCAGCGGGTTGCCGCGCTTGACCATCAGGCCCATCTCGCGCGTCACGAAATTGATGACGCGGTCCTCGCGCGGGTCGAGCCATTCGCGGCAGGCCTTGATGCCCTGCGCCCGCAATTCGCCGCGCGGCAGGTGCACGCCGGAGAGATCGCAGGCGCCCTGCGCCAGCGAGACCAGCGAGTTCTGGTTGCTGACATAGCGCAGATCGACGCCGACGCCGCCCGCGCGGTCAAGGAATTCGCGCAGCTTGGACACCGCAAAGCCGTGGCTGGCATGGACCCGGATCACCGACGGTCGCTGCTCGAGAAACGGCTTGATCTCGGTGACCAGTTCCTGCGCGAGGTTCTCGAGCTGCAGCCCGAGCCGCGCCTGCATGCGCTCGCCGGCCCACACCAGCTTCTCGCCGAATGGCGTCAGCTTCGAGCCCTTGCCGCGATGGGTCTCAACCAGCGGAACGCCGAAGAACTCGGTCCATTGCTCGATCAGGTTCCAGACATGACGATACGACAGCTGCGCGTCACTGGCGGCGCTGGTGATCTTTCCGGTCTTCCTGATCTCGTTGAGGATGCCGAGCATCACGACCGCGGTCTGCGGGCTGTCCTCTTTCCGAAAGCGCCAGACGGTCTCGATCTCGATCTGCAGCATCGTGGTTACCACTTATGAAATAGACTTCATATCTTGGCATGCCAATAGGCACAAGATATCATATTTACTGCTGATCAAAGCCTCCTAGGTTGAGTGACAACACCAGGAGGAAATATGATGTCCGTTGCATATGACTATGAGCGTGACGCCCGCCGCGCCCCGACCATCAGGGACGAATTGCTGCTGATCGACGGCGCCCGCGTCCGTTCGTTGTCCGGAAATACCTTCAAGTCGCTCAATCCCGCCACCGAGCAGGTGATCGCTGCCGTCGCCGAAGGCAATGAGGCCGATGTCGACCGTGCCGTGGCGGCTGCCCGCCGCGCCTTCGAGGGGCCGTGGCGCACCATGCGCGCGGCCGAACGTGGTCACATTCTGCTCCGATGGGCTGAACTGCTGAAGCAGCATGCCGACGAGATTGTCGCGCTCGAAAGCCTCGATGCCGGCAAGCCGATTGCGGGTGTGCTGCGCCAGGATTTTCCGGCCGCCATCGACACGCTGACCTATTACGCCGGCTGGGCCGACAAGATCAGCGGCGATGTGGTCTCGGCGCGCGACGACGCGTTGACCTATACGGTGCGCGAGCCGGTCGGCGTGGTCGCCGCGATCGTGCCGTGGAATTTCCCGCTGATGATCGGCATGTGGAAGCTCGCGCCGGCGCTCGCCTGCGGCTGCACGGTGGTGATGAAGCCGGCCGAGCTGACCTCGTTGTCGGCGCTGCGCATCGGCGAGCTCGCGCTCGAGGCCGGTTTGCCGAAGGGCGTGCTCAACATCGTGACCGGGCCCGGTCGCGTCGTCGGCGACGCGCTGGTCAATCATCCCGATGTCGACAAGGTGACGTTCACCGGCTCGCCCGGCGTCGGCCGCGGCATCATGAAGGGCGCCGCCGGCAACTTCAAACGGGTCTCGCTCGAGCTCGGCGGCAAGTCCGCCAATGTGATCTTCGACGATGCCAATCTCGAAGCCGCTGCCAAGGCCGCGGCTGCCGGCATCTTCTTCAATGCCGGGCAGGTCTGCTCGGCCGGCTCGCGCGTGCTGGTGCAGGAGAATGCCTATGACGAGGTGGTCGAGCGTCTGGTCGCCCGCGCCGAGGCGTTGCGGATCGGCGATCCGGCCGATCGCGCCACCGCGCTCGGGCCCGTCATCTCCGAGAAGCAGATGCGCTCGATCCTCGATTATGTCGAGATCGGCAAACATGAGGGCGCGCTGCTGGCCACCGGCGGCGCGCGGGTCGGTGACCGCGGCTATTTCATCAGTCCCGCGGTGTTCGCCAACGTCGCGCACGAGATGCGTATCTCGCAGGAGGAGATCTTTGGCCCCGTCGTCAGCGTGATCAAGTTCAAGGACGAGGCCGATGCGCTGCGCATCGCCAACGGCACCGCCTACAGCCTCGCTGCCGGCGTCTGGAGCGCGGATATGGGCCGCGTGCAGCGCTTCGCCAAAAAGGCCCGCGCCGGCACGGTGTGGATCAACACCTATGGCTACACCGATGTGCGGTTGCCGTGGGGCGGCGAGCGCGACTCCGGCCTTGGCCGCGAGCACGGCACCGCCGCGCTCGACAATTTTACCGAGCCTAAGGCGGTGTGGATGAACCTCAACGTTTGATGCGCGTCGAGAGACGCGAGAGCGCGCGTCACAATACAGCTGTCGTCCCGGCGAAGGCCGGGACCCATAACCACGAATATCTGTTGTTGCACAACGGGTGGAATGGCGAGTCCCGCCAACGACGACTGCTGCGGAGTATGGGTCCCGGCCTTCGCCGGGACGACGATGTGGAGATATCGCCGGGATGACGATGTGGAGACATGGTCGTCGGTATGCTTTATCGTCCTGCGCGGAGCCACAAGGGAACTACGCAGAACGAGGCGATCGTGCAGACAAAAAAATTCGGCGACAACGGCCCGCAGGTCTCGGTGATCGGGCAGGGCACCTGGTATCTCGATCGCGGTGATCGCAAGGCGGCCGTCGCTGCGCTGAAGCGCGGCATCGATGCCGGCATGACGCATATCGACACCGCCGAGATGTACGGCGACGCCGAGCTTGTGATCGCGGATGCGATGTCAGGCCGGCGCGACGAGCTGTTCCTGGTCTCGAAGGTCTTGCCGAGCAACGCCTCGCGGCGCGGCACCATCACCGCCTGCGAGCGCTCGCTGAAGCGGCTGAAGACCGATCGCCTCGATTGCTATCTGCTGCACTGGCGCGGAACCACTCCGCTTGCCGAGACGGTCGCGGCGTTCGACGAATTGATCGCCGCGGGCAAGATCCGGTCCTGGGGCGTCAGCAATTTCGACACCGAGGATCTCGACGAACTGCTCGATGTCGCGGGTGAAGGCAAGATCGCGTGCAACCAGGTGCTCTACCATCTGCAGGAGCGCGCCATCGAGCACGCCGTGATTACCTGGTGCGAGCAGCACGGCGTCGCCGTCGTCGCCTACTCGCCGTTCGGTCACAATGATTTTCCCTCGCCGTCGAGCAGGGCCGGCGCGGCGCTGCAATCGATCGCGCAGGCGCACAAGGCAACGCCGCGCCAGGTGGCGCTCAGCTTCCTCACGCGGCTGCCGTCGGTGCTCGCGATTCCGAAGGCATCGAACGCGGAACACGCGGCGGAGAATGCGGTGGCGGGAACTCTGAAGCTGAGCGGCGATGAACTCGCCGCGCTCGATGCCGCGTTCCCGCGCGGGCCGAAGCCACGCTCGCTGCCGATGCTCTGAACTGGAAAGTTTCGTGGCTTGGCCTCGCAATTCGCGGGATTTACGCTGCTCCGCTCCACACAGTTCTTAACAAACTGTTGCAGTCGCGGCCGCACACAGGCTGCGGCGGGCGGTCGCGCGCGCTGGTGCATATCGGAGTCCCGTTTTCGGGCATTGTTCTCGCCGCGGAATTGGCGTTTTGTACGAGCAGCAGATTCCCCTTATTTTGCCTTCGAGATTGCCGTGACACCGCCCCCCGCAGCCGTGGCCGCCAGGCTGGACAGCGTTCCCCTTTCATTGCCCGCAAAGACCGCGCCCGCAGCGACAAGCAAGGCGCCCGCCCGCACCGACCGGCCGTTCAAGGGCATCGCGCTGATCCTGCTGTCGACCGTGTTCCTGGGCACCTCCGACGTCACGGCAAAATATCTCTCCTCCACGCTGCCCTCGATCGAGATCGCCTGGATCCGCTTCCTGGTGTTTGCGATGATCATGACGCCGGCGATGCTGCCAGGCTCGCCGCTGTTCGCGCTGCGCAGCAGCCGTCCCGGCCTGCACGTGCTGCGCGGCGCCGCGCTGCTCGGCTCCTCGCTGATCTTCATCACGGGGCTCGGCTTCCTGCCGATCGCCGAAGCCTCCGCCACCAGCTTCGTCTCGCCGCTGTTCGTCACCGCGCTGTCGATCGCTTTCCTCGGTGAGAGGGTCGGCATGCGACGCTGGATCGCGACCGCGGTCGGCCTCGCCGGCGTGTTCATCATCCTGCGGCCGGGCACCAGTGCCTTCCATCCCGCCGCGATCTTTCCGATCGTCTCGGCGCTGGCGTGGGCGGCCACGTTGATCCTGACGCGCATGATGAGCGGCAGCGAGCGCCCGATCACCGTGATGACCTATTCGTCGATCGTCGGCGTCGCCATCGTCAGCGCGCTGGTGCCGTTCGTCTGGGTCACGCCGAGCTGGCACGACATCATGTTCGGCATCCTGATCGGCGTTGCGTCCACCGTCGGACAGTGGATCGTGGTGCTGGCGTTCCGCTATGGCGATGCCTCGGTGCTCGCGCCGTTCTCCTACACGCAGCTGCTGTGGGTCAGCATCCTCGGCTTCATGATCTTCGGCGAAGTGCCCGACCGTTGGACCATTCTCGGCGCCGGCTTCATCGTCGCCTCAGGCCTCTACACCGCGCATCGCGAGCGCGTCCGACGGTCGCAGCTGCTGACCGTGGCCAGCGAGCCGTCGCCGAACGCCTGAGCGTCCGGACGAAATCGTGCGTCGGTTGCGAAGCCGGCTTCAACTAGCGTTGCGCGGGTACAACAGTCGGGCCGAAATCTTTGATCTCGGATCGCTGAATCACCGGATTTCGGAAACGATCGGCAACCTCACGGTTCGCCGCGTGCTAACCCTAGCCCCAAGAGCGCCGCAGAGCGTTTGGGGGTCGGGTACGTGCATTTTGGTTCGTTCTTTTTCCTGTCAGGCGGTCGGTCGTCTCGCGCTGCGATGGCCTTGGCACTCTGCGCCCTGACCAGCGCAATCGCGTTGCCGACCGGCTCGGCACAAGCGCAAAGCTACACCTGGGGCGGCACGGGCAGCTCGACGAGCACCGATGTCTACGAACTCCCGACCAACTGGTCGACCACGTCGGCCGGCGCGCCACCGATCCTCCCGAACCAGTCAGCCATTTTCGATTCATCGGGATCGGCGACGGTCACCATCGGGCCCGGCTTGATGCTGCCGGGGTCCTGGACCTTCACCGCCAATTCGCAATCCTACACGATCAATGGCAACCCGGTTGGCTTCAGCCTGTCCGGGCCGACCGGCGGCCTGATCAACCAGGCCAACAACGGCCGGACCATCACGATCAACGCCAACCTCACCGACGGCATTGGCGGTCCGGCGATGGTGCAGCAGCTCGGCAACAGCACGCTGGTGCTCGCGGGCACCAATGCCTATTCCGGCGGCACGCTGATCTCCGCCGGAACCGTGCAGGTGACGAATGCGGATTCGGTCGGCACCGGCGCCATCACGCTCAATGGCGGCACGTTCCAGATGCAGTCGCCGACGGTCTCGAGCGTCGCCTTCGCCAACAACATCGCGGTCAATGCGGCCGGCGGCACGGTCGATGCGAACGGCGCCCAGGTCAATCTCCAGGGCGTGATCGCCGACGGCGTCGGCGCCGGGGTTCTGCGCCTGATCGACTCGTCCGCGTCCGGATTCTCCAATGTGCAGCTCTCCGGCGCCAACACCTATTCCGGCGGCACGCTGGTGGTCGATACGACCGTTGTCGTCAGCAACAACAGTTCGGTCGGGTCAGGCACCGTCACGCTCGACAATGCCTCGTTTCAGGCCGACGGCCTCAGCAACCTGACCTTCGCCAACAACTTCAAGATCAATACGTCGGCCATCGGCAGCGCGATCGATGCCAATGGCGTCACGCTCACGATCGCCGGCAACATCGCCGACGGCAACGGCCCCGGCAAGCTGACCGTGCTGGATAATTCAGGCGGCCTCGGCCGCGTGGTGCTGCTCGGCACCAACACCTACACCGGCGGCACCACGATCTGCGATTGCGCGACATTGCAACTCGGCGACGCCAGCCACACCGCTTCAATCGTCGGCGAGGTCGCCGTCGACGGCAAGTTCGACATCGTGAATGCCAACACCGCGGGCATCACCAAGATCGTCAACGACGGCTTCAACGGGATCGCCACCACGACGTTCTACAATTCCACCACGGCGTCGACGGCGACGATCGTCAACCAGAATTTCGGCATCACGGAGTTTCGCGACAGCAGCACCGCTGGCAATGCCACCGTGAGCAACACCAATGGTGCGCTCACAGTGTTCCGCGACACCAGTTCTGCCAGCAACGCCAGGTTCACCAACACCAACGGCGGCACTGTGGTGTTCGGCGACGCGTTTGGTCCTCCCGGCGGCTCCGACACCAGCACGGCCGCCAAGGCCGTGATCGACAACTCCAACGGCGGCGCCGCGGTGTTTCTGGGCCACACCAATGCAGGGCAGGCCACCATCACCAACGGCACCAATGGCGGCTCGACGCAGTTTTTCGAGTCCTCATCTGCGGCTTCGGCAACCATCGTTACGCTCGCGGGCGGTCAGGTCGCCTTTTTTCAGAACAGCACGGCGGCGAACGCCAGTTTCGACAACAGCGGCGTGCTCTATTTCGGATCTGTCGGTATCAACCCGGTGGAGGCGCCGACCGCGGCCAACGCGACGATCGTCAATCGGGCTGGCGGCGTTCTCCAGTTCGATGCCTATGCCACCGCGGGCAATGCGATTATCGACAACCAGGCCGGCAGCCAACACATCTTCACGGCGTTCGCTACCGCGGGCGACGCCACCATTACCACTGAAGCCGGCAGTACCATTAAGTTCTTCAACAACGCGACCGGCGGCAACGCACAGTTCATCACCAACGGCACCGGACTGGTCGATTTCTCGCTCAGCACGGGGCTGAACGGCGACGGGCGCATCACCGCGGGTTCGATCGCAGGCTCCGGCTTCTATTATATCGGCTCAGGCAACACCCTCGCCGTTGGCAGCAATAATCTCTCGACGACGCTCAGCGGCGTGCTTGCCGACTTCGATCCGTTGAACCCATTCCATATCTGTGGCTGTTTCGGCGGCGGTCGCACCGGTCCGGCGAATTTTGAAAAGACCGGCAGCGGCAGGCTGACCCTGTCGGGCACCAATACCTACACCGGCACCACCGTCGTCAATGGCGGCATTCTGCAGGTCGACGGCTCGATCGCCTCGTCGAGCCTCACCACGGTGAATGCCGGCGGCGCGCTCTCCGGCATCGGCACCGTCGGCAACACGACGATTGCAAGCGGCGGCATCCTGATGCCCGGCAACGCGACACCAGGCACATCCCTGAACGTGGCGGGCAACCTCGCCTTCCAGTCGGGGGCACTGTACCTCGTCGGGCTCAATTCGACGGCGTCCACCTTGGCCAAGGTGAGCGGCAGTGCGAAGCTGGCCGGATCGGTCGGCGTCAGCGTCGCCGCCGGCAGTACGATTGCCAAGCAATACACCATCCTGTCGGCGGCCGGCGGCCGCAACGGCACGTTCGCCGGTGTCGATTCAACCGGGCTGCCGTCGAACCTCGTCGCGACGCTCGGCTATGACGCGAGCAACACCTATCTGAACTTCACGCTCGATTACGGCGCGAAGTCGAAGCTGAACGTCAATCAGCAGAACGTCGCCGCCACACTGCAGAACTTCTTCAACGCCAATGGCGGTATCAACGCGGTGTTCGCCGGGCTGTCGCCGGCCGGCTTGACGCAGGCCTCGGGCGAGGGCGCGACCGGTTCGCAGCAGGCGACGTTCAACGCGATGGGCCTGTTCCTCGGTCTGCTGACCGATCCGTTCGTCGCCGGGCGCGATGGTGGGTTTGGCGGCGGCGCGGGGGCGACGCCGTTCGCCGAGAAGAGCATGCCGCTCGCCTATGCGGCGCGCCAGAGCGAGCCGCGCGATGCGCTGGCCGCGATCTACACCAAGGCGCCGCCGCGGCTGGTCGATTTCGAGCAGCGCTGGAGCGTATGGGCGGCGGGCTATGGCGGCTCGCAGACCACCAGCGGCAATGCGGTGCTGGGCTCGAACAACACCAGCAGCAGCCTCTATGGCACCGCGGTTGGCGCCGACTACCGCTTCTCGCCGAACACCATTGCCGGCTTTGCGCTCGCCGGCGGCGCCACCAGCTTCAGCGTCAACGGTCTCGGCTGGGGTCGCTCCGATCTGTTCCAGGCCGGCGCATTCGTTCGCCACAGCGTCGGCGCCGCGTACTTAAGCGCGGCGCTCGCCTATGGCTGGCAGGATGTCACCACCGATCGCATCGTCACCGCGGCCGGCGCCGATCACCTGCGCGCCAACTTCAATGCCAATGCCTGGTCTGGCCGGCTCGAGGGCGGCTATCGCACTGCCACGCCGTGGATCGGGCTGACGCCTTACGCCGCGGCGCAGTTCACGAGCTTCGAGCTGCCGGCCTATGCGGAAAGCGTGGCCTCCGGCGGCGGCGCCTTCGCGCTGAATTATGCAGCGAAGAGCGTCACCGACGTCAGGAGCGAACTCGGCCTGCGCGCCGACAAGTCGTTCGCGGTCGACGGCGGCATCGTGACGCTGCGCGGCCGCGTCGCCTGGGCGCATGACTTCAATCCGGACCGCACCGTTGGTGCGGTGTTCCAGACGCTGCCCGGCGCGGCCTTCGTGGTCAACGGCGCGGCGCAGGCCAGCGACTCGGCGCTGACCACGGCCTCCGCCGAGCTGAAGTGGCGCAACGGCTGGTCGGCGGCTGCGACCTTCGAGGGCGAATTCTCCAACGTGACACAGTCTTACGCCGGCAAGGGCGTTATGCGCTATACGTGGTGACCCTCCGTGCTATAGCCTCCTGCGGCGAAAGCTTGTCCCGGACTTGATCCGCGACAGCATTTCGCGAGACGAAATACGCATCAAAATGAGTGGGACAAAACCCACGCGGGAGGGAATATGCGCGCAGCGATCTTCAGGAACGGCGAGATGGTCGTCGACCGGGTGCCCGAGCCGAAGCCCGGCGCCGGCCAGGTGCTGGTCAAATCGCTCGCCTGCGGCATCTGCGGTTCCGATCTGCACGCACGCAAGCATGCCCACCGCATGGTGGAGCTGAGCAAGTTCCTGCCCGGTCGCACGCCGATGGATCTGTCGCGCGACGTCGTGTTCGGCCATGAGTTCTGCTGCGAGGTCCTCGACTACGGCCCGAACACGACGCGCAAGCTGAAGCCCGGGACGAAAGTGTGCTCGCTGCCGGCGCTGCTGACGCCGGAGGGCCCGAAGGGCATCGGCTATTCCAACGATTATCTCGGCGGCTATGCCGAGCAGATGCTGCTCAGCGAGCCGCTGCTGCTCGAAGTGCCGAACGGGCTTGCGGCCGAGCACGCCGCGCTCACCGAGCCGCTTGCGGTCGGCGTGCATGCGGTGGCGATGGCCAACATCCAGGGCGGCGAGGTGCCGCTGGTGATCGGCTGCGGACCGGTCGGGCTGGCGGTGATTGCGGCGCTGAAGATCAGGGGGCTTGGACCGATCGTTGCTGCCGATTATTCGCCGGCGCGGCGCCTGCTCGCCGAGAAGATGGGCGCCGATGTGGTGGTCGATCCCGCCAAGACGCAGCCCTATGCGAGCTGGGCCGAGCACGCCCAGATGACCGACGCGGAGAAGGCGGCGCGGCCGCCGATGCAGGCGCTGCTGCCGCCGCTGAAGCCCGCGCTGATTTTCGAATGCGTCGGCGTGCCCGGCGTGCTGCAGCAGGTGTTCGAGGGCGCCCCGCGCAGCGCCCGTGTCGTCGTGGTCGGCGTCTGCATGGAGACCGACAAGTCCGAGCCGATGCTCGGCATCATCAAGGAGCTCAACGTCCAATATGTGCTCGGCTACACGCCCGAGGAATTTGCCTATTCGCTGCGCCTGATCGCGGAAGGCAAGGTGGATGCCGCCTCGCTGGTCACTGGCCGCGTCGGCATCGACGGCGTCGCGCAGGCGTTTGCCGATCTCGCCAATCCCGAGGCGCACACCAAGATCCTGGTCGAACCGTGGCGCTGATTTGGCGTTGAACGCGGCGGTAAACTGACGGCGAGGGGCGCGGTTTGCATTTCGTGACGCCGAACCTATAGTTCGCTGTCTCGTATCGCACTGACAGCACGCACCTCATGCGAATTTCGATCATCACCGGAGGCGGCTCCGGCATCGGCGCCGCAGTCGCGCGCCGGCTCGCCGGCCCCGCTCAATCCCTGATGCTGCACGGACAGGGCACCACCGCCGTCGGCCTCGCGCGGCTGAATTCGGTTGCGGAGGAATGCCGCGGCAAGGGCGCAAGGGTCGAGGTCAGCACCGGCGATCTCGCCAAGGCCGGCGCCGGCACCGCGCTGGTCGCGGCAACGCGGGCCGCGTTCGGGCCGATCGACAGCATCGTGCACGCCGCGGGCTTTGCCGACCGGCGCGAGTTCGCCGGCCTGCCGCGCGAGGCGCTGGAGCGCGCCTTCGCGGTGATGGCGGCGGCCTTCCATGAAATCGCGGCGGCGGCGCTGTCCGACCTCACGCGCAGCGCGCAAGGCCGCGTCGTCGCGGTGTCGAGCTTCGGGCCGCATCGCTTCGTGCCCGGCGCCACCTATCCGGCATCGGCCGCCGCGAAGGCCGCGCTCGAGGTGCTGGTGAAGTCGCTCGCGATCGAGCTCGCCGCGTCAGGCGCCACCGCCAACGCCGTGATGCCGGGCTACACCCGCAAGGATCCCGGCCTGTTCGGCGCGCTTGATACCGCGACCTGGGAGAGCGTCGCAAAGGCCAATCCGATGCAGCGGCTGGCCGAGGCCGACGAGGTCGCGGCCGTCGTCGCCTTCCTGCTGTCGCCGGAAGCAAGCCACGTCACTGGCGCGACGCTGCCGGTCGATGGCGGCCTGACCTTGATGTGACGCCATGAGCGAGGGCGAACCAACAGAGCAGGTCGATGTTGCGGTGCTCGGTGCCGGCATGGTCGGCGTCTCGGCGGGCCTCGCCGCGCAACAGCGCGGGCTCTCCGTCGTCGTCGTCGATCGCCGCGAGCCCGGCAGCGAAACCTCCTACGGCAATGCCGGCATCATCTCCTCGGGCTCGATCCTGCCGCTCAATACGCCGTCGCTGCTGAAGAACCTGCCGAAATATCTGACCAACGCGCATCCGGCGCTGCGCTGGAACATTGCGTGGGCGCTCGCCAATACCGGCTGGGTGATCCGCTTCCTCGCGGCGGCAACGCCGTCGCAGACCAAACCGCGCGCCGCCGCGCTGCACGGCCTGATCAGGACCTCGCTGAAGCTGCATCGCGACTGGATCGTGCAGGCCGGCGCCGGCCATCGCATCCGCGAAACCGGCTGGCTCAAGGCCTGGCGCAGCGACGGGCTCGCCGCCGCCCAGGCTGAGCAGGCAGCGCTCGCCGAGTTCGGCATCCGGAGCGAGGTGCTTGATCGGCAGGCGATCTCCGCGCTCGAGCCCAACATCATTCCTGCCTATAGCGTCGGCCTGCTGCACACGCAGACGGCATCGGTCGATTCACCCGGCGCAGTGGTCAAGGCCTACGCGCAGATGTTCGCCGCTGGCGGGGGCACGATCAGGCAATCCGGAATCCGGCGGATCGAGCCGCACGGCGACGGCTGGCGCGTGCAGCTCGCCGACGGCGAGATCGCCGCGCGCCATGTCGTGGTCGCGCTCGGGCCGTGGTCGGCCGAGCTGCTGCAGCCGCTCGGCTATCGCGTGCCGCTGGCGTTCGAGCGCGGCTATCATCAGCATTTCGTGCCGAACCCGGCACGCAAATTGCTGCGGCCGATCCATGATGCGGAGGGCGGCTTTCTGATGACGCCGATGGAGCAGGGCGTTCGCGTCACCAGCGGCGTCGAGCTCACCGCGCGCGACGCGCCGTCGAATTTTTCGCAGCTCGAGGCGGTGGTGCCGATGGCGCGCAGCGTGGTCGAATTCGGCGATGCGGTCGGCGAGCGCTGGCGCGGCGCGCGGCCGACGCTGCCCGACAGCCTGCCGATGATCGGTAAGGCGCCGCGGCATCGCGGACTCTGGCTCGCCTTCGGCAACCAGCATATCGGCTTCACCACCGGCCCCGGAACGGGCGCCGCAATTGCGGCGATGATCGCGGGCGATGCGCCGCCGTTTGAGGTCAAGGCATTTTCGCCCGGCCGGTATATCGCGTGACTTGCGCGAGGCCGCCTGCAATGTTTGGCGATCAAGCGCGCGGCAACCGAGGGGCAGGATGAACTACGTCTGGGATTTCGGCATCCTTGCCAAGTACAGCCATCTGTTCTGGCTCGGGCTCGGCTGGACCATCGCCTACACCATCGGCACCATCATCCTCGGGACCTTGATCGGCCTGATCGTCGGCATGCTGCGGCTGCGGCGCATTCCGGTGATCGACTGGCTCCTGATCGCCTATATCGAGACATTCCGCTGCACGCCGCTGCTGGTGCAGATCATCTGGTTCTACTATGCGTTTCCGGTGGTGATCGGCGTCAACATCCCGGCGCATGTCGCCGCCGTCAGCGTGCTGTCGCTCTATGGCGGCGCGTTCTATGCCGAGATCGTGCGCGGCTCGATCGAGAGCGTGCCGGTCGGGCAGTGGGACGCGGCGAAGGCGCTCGGCTTCCGCGGCTGGCGCCTGATGCGGCTCGTGATCCTGCCGCAGGCGCTGAAGCCGATGATGGCGCCCTATGTCAACCAGTCGGTCACGCAGCTCAAGAACACCTCGCTGGTCTCGATCATCGCGGTACCCGATCTCGTCTACAACGCGACCTTGATCAACGCCGACACCTACCGGCCGCTCGAGGTCTACACCATCGTGGCGCTGATCTATTTCGCGATCCTGTTCCCGTCGACGCTGGTGGCCAGGCGGCTGGAGCGCGGGCTGACCTACGACAAGGTGTGAGTTGCTTGACCTCTCCCGCTTGCGGGGGAGGTCGGATCGCATCGTTAGATGCGATCCGGGTGGGGGCTCTCTCCATACATAGGGTGTCGCTTGTGGCGACACCCCCACCCCGGCCCTCCCCGCAAGCGGGAGAGGGAGATCACTGCCGTCTCGGCAATCGCCTCAGATACTCAACTCCACCGGTACATCCTCGGGCTTGACGCCGGCAAGGCCGAGGCCCTTGACGAACCATTCGCGCATCTGGCCGATGCCGCGGTTGTAGTCGATCCAAACCGAGAGAAAATCGCGCCAGCGCTTGTCGGCTTCGCGCCGTACCGCCGTGCCGCTCGCGATCGTCACCGACGGCGAGGCCAGGATCTTGTAGGTGCCGAGGTTCGGATTCTTGGCGATCGCGGTCAGCCCGAGCACCAGCGCGTTGACCACGCAGTCGACGCGACCCGACGACATTTCCAGCATCACCTCGTCGCGCGACTTCAGCGACTTGATGGTGGCGTTCGGCGCAAAGCGGCGCGCCACCGCCTCGTTGGCCGAGCCGACGTCGACAGCGATCTTGACCTCGGGCTTGTTGATGTCGGCCCAGGTCTTGGCTTCCAGCCCCTTCTTCAGCATCGCGCCGAACGGATGCGGGAACACCAGATTGGTGAAATCGACCACCAGCGCGCGCTGCGGCGTCGGGTTGAGCGCGAAGCCGAGGTCGATCTTGTTGGCCTGCAGATCGAGGATTGAATTGCCGTAGGTCGACTCGACATATTCCAGCTTGACGTCGAGCAGTTTGGCCAGATCGTTGGCCATCTCGATCGAGAAGCCGGACCAGGTGCCCGAGGCAAGGTCCTTGTTGAAATAGGGCAGCTCGCCCGGCAGCACCGCGATCCGCAGCACCTTGTTGGCCCGGATGCGATCCAGCGTGTTGTCGGCCGGCGTCTGCGCCGAGGCCGGCGTTGCCATCGCGGCCGCGAGCGCCGCGCCGCCGCCGATCCCGAGCGCATAGCGCAGCGCGTCGCGGCGATCTTCGGAGATTTTGATGTCGTCGGATTGAGTCAAGCGGGCCTCCCTGCACCAGATCGGGGGAAGCCTAGCGTCGGTACCCGGTGCCAGCAAGTGCGCGCGTCTGCACCATTGGTAGGCAAGGCGAGGGCGCGGTCGCCTACGTGCCGGACTTCACCTCTCCCGCTTGTGGGGGAGGTCGAATAAGCCGCGAACCGCGCCCTTAGGGGTTAGCAACGATAGGTCATGTTCGCCCCTGTGACCGAAGAAAAGAAAACGGCGGGGAAGCTCAGTTCGGCTACCCAATCGAGCACTTGGTTGTCTGTCTGGGTTTCTGGGCTTGAAAGGTGTGGAAATTGAAAAAGCACCGTCCCGTGAATGTCCAAAAGAACGAGACGATCGATAACCCAAACATCACCGTCGTCGGTCGAGAAAAATTTTGCCAGCAATTCTGCTGTTCCGTCAGAACGAAGCCTGAGAGTGGGGCCGTTGTTCAGGGTGCCGTTCAAGAAGCCGGACAGCTTGCAATCGCCGTAACGAATAGGCGCGCTCCAACTAAGGTCAAGGGTTTGGATAGCATGTGTCGCAACACCCTTATAGCTTTCTGGCTGGTCGGTCGCCGAGCTTTTGCTTTCAAGATGTTCTTTCAACATAGCGTACGCCTCCTTCTAGCCCGCGAATTGCGAGCAACCTCTGGTTTAAAGGGAGGGCGCAAAAGGACCAGTGAGCTGCCTCACAATCTGCAATCGCGATTTAGTGATCCTCCCCCGTAAGCGGGGGAGGACAGAGCGTGCTCGTGCCCAGAATCAATATCGTCCCGGCACGTACATCTCCTGCGGGATCGGGCCGCGGTGATAGTCCGGGTTGCGCACCCGCGGCGGCAGCACCACCGGCTGGTGGGTGACCGCCTGATAGGGGATCTGGCTCAAGAGATGCGAGATGCAGTTGAGCCGGGCGCGCTTCTTGTCGACTGCATCGACGATCCACCACGGCGAGTCCTGCAGGTGCGTGCGTTCCAGCATCGTTTCCTTGGCCTTGGTGTAGAGCTCCCAGCGGGTCCGCGCCTCGACGTCCATCGGGCTCAGCTTCCACTGCTTCAGCGGATCCTGGATCCGCATCGAGAAGCGGAACGCCTGTTCCTCGTCGGTGATCGAGAACCAGTATTTCAGGAGGACGGTGCCGGAGCGGATCAGCATGCGCTCGAATTCCGGCACCGAGTTGAAGAATTCCTCATACTGCTCGTCGCTGCAGAACCCCATCACCTTCTCGACGCCGGCGCGGTTGTACCAGCTGCGGTCGAACAGCACGATCTCGCCGCCGGCCGGCAGATGCGAGACATAGCGCTGGAAGTACCATTGCGTGCGCTCGCGCTCGTTCGGCGCCGGCAGCGCCGCGATCCGGCAGACCCGCGGGTTGAGCCGCTGGGTGATGCGCTTGATCACGCCGCCCTTGCCGGCGGAATCGCGGCCCTCGAACAGCACGACGACCTTCTTCTTCTCGTGCTGCACCCAATCCTGCAGCTTGACCAGTTCGCCCTGCAGCCGCAGCAATTCGCGGAAATAGAACTTGCGGTCGATCGACGGCCTGCCGGCGGCGCCGTCATGGTCGAGCTCGTCGAGCCTCATGTCGTCGAGCTCGAGCTCGAGTTCCTCGTCGAGGCTGTCGGCCATCTCCTGATGGATGCGGGCGCGCAAGGCTTCATCCCGCAAGGCTTCGTCCCGCAAGGCTTCATCCCGGGAGGCTTCGTCGGTGAGGGCTGAGGTCGTCATGAAGGTCCGTCTTTCAGTGTGTTAGATGGATCGGACGGCAGCATTGACGGGCGATGTTACCCCTCTATGACAATGCCGTGACCGCTGTTTCACGCCGCCGGGCGGACTGTGCTAACAAGCCGACAAAACCAAAAAGGGAGATGTGCCGATGATTTCGCTCACGCCAAAAGACGTCCTGCCGGAGGACGGCACCGCCGGCACGCTGGTCGGGCGGGTCTGGTTGCCGCAGGCCGGCGGGCCGGCCGTCGTCGCGGTGCGGGCAGACGGTGTGTTCGATGTCACGGCGCGGTTCCCGACGGTGAGCGCGCTCTGCGAGGAAAGCGATCCCGCGGCCGCGCTGCGCGCCACGGGCGGCGAGCGGATCGGCGATTTCGAGGCGATCCTCGCCAACACCCCGCCCGACGGCCGCGACAAGGCCAGGCCGCATCTGCTGGCGCCGGTCGATCTCCAGGTGCTGAAGGCCGCCGGCGTCACCTTCGCGATCTCGATGCTGGAGCGCGTGATCGAGGAGCGGGCGCGCGGCAATCCGTCCTCGGCGGACGCGATCCGCAAGGAAGTGGTGCGCCTGGTCGGCGACGATCTCTCCAAGCTGAAGCCCGGCTCCGAGCAGGCGATGAAACTGAAGCAGGTGCTGATCGATCAGAATGCCTGGAGCCAGTATCTCGAGGTCGGCATCGGTCCCGACGCCGAAGTGTTCACCAAGGCGCCGACGCTGTCCTCGGTCGGATCAGGCATGGATGCCGGGCTGCATCCGAAGTCGACCTGGAATAATCCGGAGCCGGAGGTCGTGCTTGTTGTCTCCGCCGCCGGCAAGATCGTCGGCGCCGCGCTGGGCAACGACGTCAATCTGCGCGACTTCGAGGGGCGCTCGGCGCTGTTGCTGTCGAAGGCCAAGGACAACAACGCTTCCTGCGCGATCGGCCCGCTGCTCCGGCTATTCGACCAGACCTTCTCGCTCGACGATGTCAGGAAGATGGATGTCGGCCTGACCGTGACTGGCGCAGACGGCTTCGTGCTCGAGGGCCATTCCTCGATCAGCAAGATCAGCCGCGACCCGACCGATCTGGTCGCCCAGACCATCGGCCCCGTGCATCAATATCCTGATGGATTTGCGCTGTTCCTCGGCACGATGTTCGCGCCGGTCAAGGATCGCGATGCCAAGGGCGAGGGCTTTACCCACAAGCGCGACGACATCGTGACCATCGCCGCACCGCAGCTCGGCAAGCTGGTCAACCGGATGCGCAATAGCGACGAATGCGAGCCCTGGACCTTCGGCGTCGGTGCGCTGATGAAGAACCTCGCACAGCGCAAGGTGCTGTGAGGATCAGGACGGGGCGGCGAGTCCACACCTCGGCCGCTTCGTCGGCCGTGTGCGGCCTGTCGCGTGGCGGCAGGTCGGCGCCGGGTTGCGCCGACAATCCGGTGACGTTCAGCCGCCTCTCGCAGCGCGTTGAACGACGACGATGGTGACTGTGCCGAAGCGGCGGCGTTGCCGAACATGTTCAGAAACCTGCGCGGCAGATCGACCGTGTGGCGCAACTTGCGCGCGCTAAAACACGCGGAATTTGCCGCTTTTTCCTAGCTTTATGTGAACCAGTTCATCCTCGTTCGCGCCGGTCCGCTCCAGCATATTGGCTCGACGCGAACAGAAGGAATCGCGGACATGAGCGAGCAGCCATCAAACGGAATGCCCGATTGGCTCACCACCGATATGCTGGTCATTGCCGTCTCACTGGCCATCATCGTGATTGGGATATGGATCGCGCCGTAGCCTGGTTGTCGCGGCGAGGCCGTCCAGCCGGGCAGGGCGCCAGCGGCAATCACTGAGTTGCCCGACGGCGCAAGCCTCTTTTGCAAAACGGAACGAGATGCAAAGCTCGGACGATTCACACACTCAGTGTCGTCCCTGCGAAAGCAGGGACCCATAACCCCAAATACAAATTGTTAAGCGATGCTGCAACGGCGAGTCCCTCTCACAACAACTGCTGCGGCGTATGGGTCCCGGCCTTCGCCGGGACGACACTGTGGGGTTGGCGTCATTCGAGTGACCAACCAACGCCCTCACACCGGCAACGCCGTCGAATACTTCACCTGGCTCAGCGCAAAGCTCGACTCGATGGAGGCGATGCCGTCGAGCCGGGTCAGCTTGTTCTTCAGGAATGCCTCGTAGGAGGAAAGGTCGGCGGCGACGACGCGCAGCAGATAGTCGCGGTTGCCGGTCATCAGGTAGCATTCGAGCACCTCGTCCCATTTCGAGATCGCGCGCGCGAAGCGGTTGAGGTCTTCCTCCTTCTGCCGCGCCAGCTTGATCGAGATGAAGACGGAGACGTGCAGCCCGATCGACTTCTGGTCGACGGTTGCGATGTAGCGAGAGATCACGCCGCGCTCCTCGAGCAGCTTGACCCGGCGGTGGCAAGGCGACACCGACAACCCGACCTTGTCGGCGAGTTCCTGCATGGTCATGCGGCTGTCGGTCTGGAGCAGACTCAGGATCTTGCGGTCGATGGCATCGAGGGCAGGCATTGGGATGAACTCGTCAGTTGAAGTTGGATCGTGGGAATTTATCCCAATTTTTCCTGTGCTGTCGCGTGGAATTGAGATTTTCGCCGACGCCTGCGGCAGTAACATTCCGGCGTATCGCCCGGAGCATTGCCATGGGAATCGCGCCTGAACGCCTCGACATGCTGTCCGCCCTGGCCCGCAAGGTGCTGTGGCTGTCCTCGTGGACCATCCATCACGCCAATCACGTGCGGCCCTCTACCGACGGGTTGAAGGTCGGCGGCCACCAGGCCTCGTCGGCCTCGCTCGCCAACATCATGTCGGCGCTTTATTTCTCGGTGTTGCGCCCGCAGGACCGCGTCGCGGTGAAGCCGCATGCGAGCCCGGTGTTCCACGCCATCCAGTATCTGTTCGGCCACCAGACCCGCGACAAGCTGGAGAATTTTCGCGGCTACAAGGGCGCGCAGTCCTACCCCTCGCGCACCAAGGACAGCGACGACGTCGACTTCTCGACCGGCTCGGTCGGCCTCGGCGTCGCGCAGACGCTGTTCGCCTCGCTGGTGCAGGATTACGTCAAGGCGCACGGCTGGCTGCAGGACCGGCCTGAGGGCCGCATGATCGCGCTGGTCGGCGACGCCGAGATGGACGAGGGCAACATCTTCGAGGCGTTGCTCGAAGGCTGGAAGCACGGCCTGCGCAACACCTGGTGGGTGGTCGACTACAACAGGCAGTCGCTCGACGCCGTGGTGCGCGAGGGGCTGTGGGCCAAGTTCGAGACCATGTTCCGCAACTTCGGCTGGGACGTGGTGATCGTGAAGTACGGCAAGCTGATGCTCGAGGCGTTCGCCGAGCCCGGCGGCGAGGCGCTGCGGCGCTGGATCGACAACTGCCCGAACCAGATGTACGCCGCGCTCTGCTTTCAGGGCGGCGCCGCGTTCCGCAAGCATCTGCGCGACGACATTGGCGACCAGGGTGAGGTGTCGGCGCTGATCGAGCGCCGCAGCGATGACGAGTTGCTGGCGCTGATGTCGAACCTCGGCGGCCACGATATGGCGAGCATGATCGAGGCCTTCGAGGCGATCGACCATGATCGGCCGGTCTGCTTCATCGCCTATACCATCAAGGGTGTCGGCCTGCCGATGCAGGGCCACAAGGACAACCACGCCGGCCTGATGACGGTCGCCCAGATGGAGAAGTGGCGCGCCGCGCAGAATATCCGCCCCGGCCACGAGTGGGACAAGTTCGAGGGCCTTTCGCAGGAGCCTGCGAAGCTCGAGGCCTTCCTGGCCGAGGCGCCGTTCAACCGCGAGGGGCGCCGCCGCCTGTCGGCGCCAGAAATCGACGTGCCGGAACGGCTGGCCTTCAAGGCCTCGGCGCAGATGTCGACGCAACAGGGTTTTGGTCTCGTGCTGCACGAACTGGCGCGCGGCGATAGCGAACTCGCCTCGCGCATCGTCACCGCATCGCCCGATGTCACCGTGTCGACCAATCTCGGCGCCTGGGTCAACCGCCGCGGCCTGTTCGCGAAGGCGGAGAACCACGACTTGTTCCGGCAGGAGAAGATCCCGTCCGCCTACACCTGGGAATATTCGCCGAAGGGACAGCACCTCGAGCTCGGCATCGCCGAGATGAATCTGTTCATCATGCTGTCGGCGCTCGGCCTGTCGCACCAGATCAACGGCGCGCGGCTGTTGCCGGTCGGCACGCTGTACGATCCCTTCATCGAACGCGGCCTCGATGCGCTGAACTATGCCTGCTACCAGGATGCCCGCTTCATGGTGGCGGCGACGCCGTCGGGCATCTCGCTGGCGCCGGAAGGCGGCGCGCATCAGTCGATCAAGACGCCCTTGATCGGGATCGGGCAGGACGGGCTCGCCTCGTTCGATCCGGCCTTCGTCGATGAACTTGCCGTGATCATGGGCTGGGGCTTTGGCCACATGCAGCGCGAGGGTGCCGAGGGTGGTTCGGTTTACTTGCGACTCTCGACCCGTACGCTGGAGCAGCCGCAACGGATCATGACCCCGGACCTGCAGCGCGACATCACCGACGGCGCCTATTGGATGCGCAAGCCGGGCCCGAACTGCGACATCGTCATTGCGTATACCGGCACCGTCGCGCCGGAGGCGATCGAGGCGGTCGGCCTGATCGGCGAGAGCCACCGCGACGTCGGTCTGCTGGCGGTCACCTCCGCCGACCGGCTCTACGCGGGTTGGTCCGCCGCGCGGAATTTGCGCCGCGACCGCCGCGGCGCGCAGCATTTGAGTCATATCGAGCGCATGCTGGCGCCGCTCGGCCGCGACTGCGGCATTGTGACCGTGATCGACGGCCATCCGGCAACGCTCGGCTGGCTCGGCAGCGTGCGCGGCCACCGTGTCGAGGCGCTCGGTGTCGAGCATTTCGGCCAGACCGGCACGATCAGCGACCTCTACCGCCACTACGGCATCGACGCCAACGCCATCATCGACGCGGCGGAAAGCGTCTCGGTCGGCGCCCCGGTGCGGCATCGCAAGATGGCGGTGTAGCATCACCGGAAGGGGAGTGCGAAGGAGCCTTGCCACACGTGCGGCTCGGCCCTTATATCTCGCGGACGCGCACGAGCCGCGTCCCGCATATGGCGGGTTCAATTCGCCGGGCTTTCGTGCAAGGATGCCTGCCGAACGCTTTCGTTCCCCATTCCATACGCCCCGTACAAGAGGTTTCCGATGGTCAATCGCATGCAATTCTACATCGACGGCGCCTGGGTCGATCCCGTCGTCAAAGGCAAGTCCACCCCGGTCGTCAATCCGGCAACCGAAGAAGCGATGTATGAGATTGCGCTCGGCTCCAAGGCCGATGTCGACAAGGCAGTCGCCGCCGCCAAGCGCGCCTTCGAGACCTTTTCCCGGACCAGCCGCGAGGAGCGCGTCGCGCTGCTCACCAAGATCGTCGAGGTCTACAAGGGCCGCATGAAGGAGATCGGCGCGGCCGTCTCCGACGAAATGGGCGCGCCGTTGCCGATGGCCGAGAAGCTGCAGGCCGGCGCCGGCCTTGGCCACCTCATGAACACCCTCGAAGTGCTGAAGAAGTACGAGTTCGAGGAGACCATGGGCACCGCCGTGATCGTGCGCGAGCCGGTCGGCGTCGTCGGCATGATCACCCCCTGGAACTGGCCGCTGAACCAGATCGCCTGCAAGGTCGCGCCCGCGCTCGCCGCCGGTTGCACCATGATCCTGAAGCCGTCGGAGTTCACCCCGACCTCGGCGCTGATCTTCGCGGAAATCCTCCATGAAGCCGGCGTGCCGAAGGGCGTGTTCAACCTGCTCAACGGCCTCGGCCCGGAGGTAGGTGCGGCGATGAGCGAGCACCCGGACATCGACATGATCTCGTTCACCGGTTCGACCCGCGCCGGCGTCGACGTCGCCAAGCGTGCGGCCCCGACCGTGAAGCGCGTCAGCCAGGAGCTCGGCGGCAAGTCGCCGAACGTGATCCTCGACGGTGCCGACCTGACCAAGGCGGTGACCGGCGGCGTGATGCACATGTTCAACAACTCGGGCCAGTCCTGCAACGCGCCGTCGCGCATGATCGTGCCGCTCTCCAAGATGAAGGAAGTGGCCGCCATCGCGAAGGGCGTCGCCGACAAGACCAAGGCGGGCGATCCGCGTGCCGACGGCACCACGATCGGTCCGGTGGTCAACCGCGGCCAGTGGGACAAGATCCAGGCGCTGATCCAGAAGGGCATCGACGAGGGCGCAACGCTCGTCGCCGGCGGCCCGGGCCTGCCCGAGGGCGTCAACAAGGGCTTCTATGTCCGTCCGACCATCTTCGCCGACGTCACCAACGACATGACGATCGCCCGCGAAGAGATCTTCGGACCGGTGCTGACCATCCTCGGCGCCAAGGACGAAGCCGACGCGGTGAAGATCGCCAACGACACGCCGTATGGTCTCGCCGGTTACGTCTCCGCCGACACCGTGGAAACCGCGCGCCGCGTCGGCCGCCAGATCCGCGCCGGCAACGTCAACCTGCAGGGCGTGCCGAACGAGCGCACCGCACCGTTCGGTGGCTACAAGCAGTCCGGCAACGGCCGCGAGTGGGGCCGCTACGGTCTGGAAGAATATCTCGAGGCCAAGGCGGTCGCCGGCTACAACGCCGCGTAAGCCGAGCCACGAGAGACAACATTCTGGCGCCGGGGCAGGCAACTGCTCCGGCGTCAGCCATTTTGGGGGCGCAAGGTCTTGCAGAGTGCGAATCTTGCGAAGATGAAGGTTGCAGTCTCGCCGTCATTGCGAGCGAAGCGAAGCAATCCATCTCTCCTCACGGGCGGACAGATGGATTGCTTCGTCGCTTCGCTCCTCGCAATGACGGCCGGGCTAGCCGCCGAGCGCGCCTTGGGTGTTGACGTAGAGCGCATAGATCGACTGGCTCGCCGCCATGAACAGGCGGTTGCGCTTGACGCCGCCGAAGCAGAGGTTGGCGCAGCGCTCCGGCAGCGCGATGCGGCCGATCATGACGCCGTCGGGCGCGAACACGACGACGCCGTCGAGTTCGGGATCACCCATGCCCCAGCCGCACCACAGATTGCCGTCGATGTCGCAGCGCATGCCGTCGGGCGTGCCCGGGCCGGCGTCGATGAAGACGCGCTTGTTGGAGATCGTCTTGCCGTCGGCTGCGACGTCATAGGCGAGGATCTTGCGGTTCGGTTCGCCGCGGGATTCCACGACGTAGAGGATCTTCTCGTCCGGCGAGAAGCACAGCCCGTTCGGTCCCAGCACGCCCTCGGCGACGATGGTGGCCTCGCGGGTTGCGGGATCGAGCCGGTAGACGTTGGGCTCGATCTCGGGATCGGCCTTGTAGCCTTCGTAGTTGCCGAGCAGGCCGAAGATCGGATCGGTGAACCAGATCGAGCCGTCGGATTTCACCACGACGTCGTTCGGCGAGTTCAGCCGCTTGCCGCCGTAGGAATCGATCAGCACCGTAATCGACCCGTCATATTCGGTGCGCACCACGCGGCGGCCGCCATGCTCGCAGGTGATCAGCCGGCCCTGGCGGTCGCGGGTGTTGCCGTTGGCGAAGTTCGACGGCTTGCGGAAGATGCTGACCGCGCCGGTCTCTTCCTCCCATTTGAGGATGCGCTGGTTCGGGATGTCGCTGCACAACAGATAGCGGCCGTCGCCGAACCACACCGGACCTTCGGCCCAGCGCAGGCCGGTCGCGATGCGCTCGACGGCGGAGAGTTTCAGCCAGTATTTCTCGAAGCGCGGATCGAGCGCGCGGATCGCGGGATCGGGATAGCAGGTCGCGGGACGCCAGCCGGCGGAATGAACATCGGACATTTGCTGTTCTCGTTGTTGTGTTTCGATGGTGTTTCCTTGAGCGCCTGGTTTGCTATCATTGTCGGCCTGCGACCGCAATTCGATCGCAGCAATCAGGAAAGAAGAGGGACGGCATGCCACGCATATTGATGACGGGCGCATCGGGGGGAATCGGAACGAGCCTGCGCAAGCTGCTGCCGCCGATCTATCCGGATCTCCTGCTGAGCGATATCAAGCAGCCCTCCGATCTCGGCAGCAACGAAAAGTTCAAGGCGGCCGATCTCGCCGACCTTGCGCAGGTCGAGGCGATCTGCGAGGGCGTCGACGGCATCCTGCATTTCGGCGGCTATTCGGTGGAAGGACCCTGGGACGCGATCCTGCAGTCCAACATCATCGGCTGCTACAATCTGTTCGAGGCGGCGCGCAAAAAGGGCGTCAAGCGCGTGATCTTCGCCTCGTCCAATCACGCGGTCGGGTTCTATCCGCGTCATCACCGCATCGGCACCGACGTCACCGCGCGGCCGGATAGTCGTTATGGTGTGAGCAAGGTGTTCGGCGAAGGCGTCGGCGCGCTCTATGCCGACAAGCACGGCATCAAGGTCACGTGCCTCCGGATCGGCAATTTCGGTGAGGCGCCGCTCGACCACCGCAGGCTCTCGATCTGGCTCAAGCCGGAAGACCTCGTCCAGCTCTGCCGCATCGGGCTCGAGCATCCCGACATCCATTTCGAGGTGCTGTACGGCGCGTCCTACAATGAGCGCTCGTGGTGGGACAATCACCGCGCCTACGATCTCGGCTATCGTCCGACCGGAAGGGCTGAAGATTTCCGCGAGCACGCGATGGCCGAGCAGGCCAAGCTGCCGCCGGATCCGGTCGGCGACTATTACCAGGGCGGCGCGTTCTGCAGCATGGAGTTCGACGGCGACAAGGAGAGGGTGATCGACTGGAAGAAGTGATCAATCCTCGCATTGCGGCAGTTGCTTCACGGATTCGGTGTGCTGCTGCGCCTCCTTCGAACCTTGCCCGGATGTCTTGGGCGGGCTGCCGGGCCCGTCAAAGGTCTCGGCGAAGTGCGTGAGGGGAAAGGCGAGGCTTATGGTCTGCCCGGTGAGGTTCTTGGCTTCGACAGCGATCGTCTGCGCGTGCTTCAGCCGCTCGATCATTTCGCCGTCGGCCTCGAGCGTGCCGCCGCAGCCGAGCGTGTAGCAATGCGGCCTCGCGATCTGGATCGGCTCGTCCTGATCGATGCGGAGGCTGATCGTGCCTTCCAGCATGGTCCGCGTTCCGACATTGGCGCTCACGATCGCGCGCTTGCTGCTCTGCGGCGAGACGCTGAGTGTGCCGCCCGATGGCGAGCACCGACCGCGCGCGGCTGCGCCGACGAAGCAGCTCGCCTCTGTCAGGCACGTCTTGGTCCAGGGCTCGTAGGTGAGCTGCGTCGCGCGCGGATCGGCCGCTTCGCCAACGCCGCCGAGCGCAAGCTGCACGGCCAGCGATCCAAGGAATATAGCCACATAGCGCATCGCGGTCTCCTTCACGAGGAGGCCGCGTATCGCGCTATTGCGGCTTTTTGTCGTTGGAGATGCGGACGAGATAATCCGCCTTGCTGTACTGCATGTGATCGACGCAAAGCTGCGCCAGCGCCCAGCTGTCGCGGCCCTTCAAGAGCTCGATCATCAATTCGTGCTGGCGGCGCGACAATGCGAGGC
The DNA here is from genome assembly GCF_024171045.1 of Bradyrhizobium sp. USDA 4538. Lineage (NCBI taxonomy): Bacteria > Pseudomonadati > Pseudomonadota > Alphaproteobacteria > Hyphomicrobiales > Nitrobacteraceae > Bradyrhizobium > Bradyrhizobium sp. USDA 4538. Next base: position 773,200 of record NZ_JALJZE010000001.1, on the reverse strand, counting down.
CCTCGCTGTCGGCGAGATTCTTGGCGCGCATCGGCAGTGTCAGGTTCATGTAGTCCTGCAATGAGCGGACGAGGTAAGGATTGCCACAGGCGGAGAACAGCGCGAGGTGGAATGCATCGTTGGTCTCGTGAATGCCGCGCATGTCCTGCGCCTCGGCCTTGATGCAGTAGTGCCGTTGCAGTTCGCTCAACTGGTCGATCAGGCTTTGCGGCGCGGGCAGGGCGATCATCAGCGCGGCCTGGCGCGTCAACATCTCGCGCACCTCATAGATCTGCCGCACTTCCTCGGCCGAATAGAACCGTACCGTAGCGCCGACATTCTTCTCGCGCAGCACGATGCCCTGGCGCTCGAGCTGGAACAGCGCCTGGCGGACGAAATGCCGGCTCGCGCCATAGCGCTGCATCAGGTTATCCTCGACCAGCCGCAAACCGGGTGCGAAGCGGCCGAAGATGATGTCCTCCTCCAGCCGGCGGATCACCTCCGCCTGTTCCTCCTCGCGCGAGGGGGCCTGGAGTTCGGGCAATGTGGGCTCGGCTGTCATGCGCTCTCGGCTTTGGATCGGTGCCTGAGGTCAGCATAGCGCCACGGTTATTGTCAATAATGGGGGCGATTTTGCCGCAGACCAGCCACCCGCCGCGACCGGATTATCTCATATTGACAATAATTCCTGCCGCTCCTTAAGTGCGGCCGAACAACCACGGGACGAGAAGAAAATGGCCGACGGACTTCGCAAGGGACTGACAAGCTATGGTGACGCCGGCTTCTCGCTGTTCCTGCGCAAGGCGTTCATCAAGGCGATGGGCTATTCTGACGATGCGCTCAATCGCCCGATCGTCGGCATCACCAACACCTACAGCGACTACAATCCCTGCCACGGCAACGTGCCGCAGATCATCGAGGCCGTGAAGCGCGGCGTGATGCTGTCGGGCGCGATGCCGTTCGTGTTCCCGACCATCTCGATCGCGGAGAGCTTTGCGCACCCGACCTCGATGTATCTGCGCAACCTGATGGCGATGGATACCGAGGAAATGATCCGCGCCCAGCCGATGGATGCGGTGATCGTGATCGGCGGTTGCGACAAGACCTTGCCGGCGCAGATCATGGCTGCGATCAGCGCCGATCTGCCGACGGTGGTGATTCCGGTCGGGCCCATGGTCGTCGGCCATCACAAGGGCGAGGTGCTCGGCGCCTGCACGGACTGCCGCCGGCTGTGGGGCAAGTATCGCGCCGGCGAGATCGACGACAACGAGATCGAGGCGGTGAACGGCCGCCTCGCGCCCTCGGTCGGCACCTGCATGGTGATGGGCACTGCCTCCACCATGGCCTGCATCACCGAGGCGCTCGGCCTGTCGCTGCCGATGAGCGCGACGATCCCGGCGCCCCATGCCGAACGCTTCCGTTCCGCCGAGGCCAGCGGCCGCGTCGCCGCCGAGATGGCGAAGACCAAGGGACCGAAGCCGAGCGAGATCCTGACGCCATCCTCGTTCCGCAACGCCCAGGTCGTCATGCAGGCGATCGGCGGTTCGACTAACGGGCTGATCCACCTCACGGCGATCGCCAACCGCTCGCCGCACAGGATCGACCTCGAGGCGTTCGACAAGCTCGGCCGCGAGGTCCCCGTGCTGGTCGACCTCAAGCCGTCGGGCGAACACTACATGGAGCATTTCCATCACGCCGGTGGCGTGCCGAAGCTGATGGCGCAGCTCGGCGACCTCATCGATCTCGATGCCAAAACCATCACCGGCCAGACCTTGCGCGAGGTCGTCGCCAATGCCGAGGATGTGCCGGGGCAGGACGCGATCCGCTCCAAGGCGAACCCGATCAAATCCGAAGGCGCGATGGCGATCCTGCACGGCAATCTCGCGCCGCGCGGCGCCGTTATCAAGCAGTCGGCGGCGAGCCCGAAACTATTGCAGCACACCGGCCGCGCCGTGGTGTTCGAATCGGTCGAGGACATGACGCTGCGGGTCGACGATCCCGCGCTCGATGTGACCGCCGACGACGTGTTGGTGCTGCGCAATGCCGGCCCGAAGGGCGCGCCGGGCATGCCGGAGGCAGGTTACCTGCCGATCCCGAAGAAACTGGCGCGCGCCGGCGTGAAGGACATGGTCCGCATCTCCGATGCGCGAATGAGCGGCACCGCGTTCGGCACCATCGTGCTGCACATCACGCCGGAATCCGCGGTCGGCGGTCCGCTCGGGCTGGTGCGGAACGGCGACATGATCCGGCTCGATGTCGCCAAGCGCAGCATCGATCTTTTGGTCGACGAGGCCGAATTGCAGAAGCGCCGCGACGCGCTCGCGCCGGCCGGTTCGCCCGATTGGGCCAAGCGCGGCTACGCGCATCTCTTCAACGACACCATCCTGCAGGCCGACGAAGGCTGCGATTTCGACTTCATGCGCGCCAAGGGCAAGTAGCAAGTCGCCGGTGTCGTTCGGCCCGGCGGTCGAATTGTCGATAATTTCTGCGTTGCGGCACTCAATGATACCCGCAGGCGGCTCGTTTCTCCTGTTTTATTGACAATCCCGCGCGACTGGTGGGATGATCCCCTCAATCAAGAACAGGGGGAACGTTGCGATGGGCTATTCAGCCAGGATCGTCGGGATTGCCATGGCCGCGGCAGCGCTGCTGCTGTCCGCGGGCGCCGGCGCGCAGGAGGTAAAGCACTTCCGCTTCGCGCACGATCAGCAGCTCAATACCGGTTATAGCGTCGCCTACGACATGTTCTCCGCCAAGCTCAAGGAATTGAGCAAGGGGACCATGATCGTCGACCAGTATCCCGGTGCGCAGCTCGGCCAGGAGCCGCAGCTGCTGCAGCTTGTGAAATCCGGAGACATTGAATTCGCCATCATCTCGTCGGCGAACACTGCAACCATCTCGCCGCAGGCCGGTGTGATGTCGCTGCACTTCCTGTTCCGCGACGCCAACCACGTGGTCAAGGCGCTTGCCGATCCGAAGGTGATCGATGCGATCAAGGCTATGATCGACGACACGTCGCAAGGCCTTCATGTCATCGCGACGGGCAGCCAAGGTGTGAGAAGCATCTATGCGAGGAAGGAAATCCACAACGTCGGCGACCTCAAGGGTGTAAAGATTCGCGTTCAGGCGACGGCTACGGAAGACACGATCTTCCCGGCTTACGCGGCGCAAACCGTCCATATGCCGTTCGGCAGCGTGTACACGTCATTGCAGACCGGCGTCGTCGATGCGGCGGAAAACAGCGTGAACGTTTACCTCGTCAATAAGCACTACGAAGTCGCGCCGGTGCTCTCGATGACCGAGCACGAGGCCAACAATGCGCTGCTGTTCGTCAGCGACAAGCTGTGGCAGAGCCTCTCAGCCGAGCAGAAGACCTGGGTGACGACGGCGGCCGCCGAGGTCAGCGCCAAGGAGCCGGCGAAGGCGTTCGAATTGGAGAAGAACGCGGCTGCGAAACTGAAATCGTTCGGCGTCAAGGTGGTCGAGGATGTGGACAAGAAGAGCTTTACCGCGATCGCCGATCCCTATCTCGACAAGCTCGCCAAGGATCTCGGGCCGCATGCGGAGAAGATCAAGAATTTGATCCGCGCGATCAACTAGCCCGGGTCGACGGGGAGCGCGAGCATGGCCATCGCCGACACACTGGTGCTGCAACGGCAGCGGCATCTGAAATGGCGGGCGCTCGACCGGCTCGAGCTGATCCTGATGATGCTGTGCGGCTTGCTGTGCTTCGGCTTCTCGCTGTCGGTGACCGCCGATATCGTCACCCGCACCATCGGTCATCCCTGGCTGTGGCTGCAGGAGGTGACCTCGACGCTGTTCATCTACGCGATCTTCATCGGGGCCGCGGTCGCGACACGGCGCAACGACCATCTCTATCTCACCGCGATCTCCGAAGCGCTGCATGGCAGGTCGCGGCTGTTCGTCGAGATCGTCATCCGTCTGGTGGTGCTGGGCGTCGCCTTCTGCCTGGTCTGGTACGGCTATCAAAATTACCTGCGAGGCTTCGGCAGCTTCCGCCTGCCGTCGGGTACGCCGATCGCCTCGCTCTATGCGGTGATTCCGCTGTCTGGCATCCTGATCGGCCTGTTCACGGTCGAGCAGCTCGTCAACGGGATCCGCAATGGCTTCGACCATCCGGAGCCGCCGGATGACGACCTTCCGATTCCTGCGATCGATACCCGCGCGACGACGGGAGTGCAGCCGTGAGCGCACCGGTCGTGCTTGCGCTGATGTCGTTCTGCTTCCTGTTCTTCGGCTATCTCGGCGTGCCGGTGCCGTTCTCACTGATGGCCGGCGTGTTCGTCGGCGCAGTGCTATCAGACGTCTCGCTGGCGGCGATCATCCAGAAGATCTTCGACGGCGTCGATTCCGAGGCGCTGCTTGCGATCCCGTTCTTCCTGCTGGTCGGCGAGCTCATGAGCTCGGCAAATGTCGTGGTCCGCATCGCCAATCTGTCGGTCTCTCTGGTCGGTCATATCAGGGGCGGGCTGTCGCAGGTCGTCGTCGTCTTCAGCATGTTCTTCTCGGAGATGTCGGGCTCGACCACCGCCGATGTCGCGGTCATGAGCCGGGCGCTCGGCGGGCCGATGCGGCGGGAAGGGTATGAGCCGGCCTTCATCGCCGCGATCATCGCCTCGGCGTCGACGATCGCAGCGCTGGTGCCGCCGAGCATCACGGCAGTGGTCTATGGCGCGGTCGGCAATGTCTCGATCGCCGGGCTGTTCATGGCCGGTGTGGTCCCCGGGCTGATGATCGGCTTCGGGCTGATGATTTATTGCTACTTCTTCGGTCCCTCGGGCCTGCGCAAGCCGCGCGCGCCGCTGCGCCAGGTTGCGTTCGCCGCCGGTGACGCGGCGCTGCCGATGATGATCCCGGTGATCCTGCTGGGCGGCATCCTGACCGGCTGGTTCACGCCGACCGAGGCCGGGGTGGTCGCGGTCGCCTACATCATCGTCGTGGTGATTCCGGCGCTGAACCGCGGGCACCTGAAGAAGATCCCGTACGATTTCTGTCTGGCGGGCCTGATCTTCTCGCTGCCGCTGATCACGATCGGCGCGGCGAACGCGTTCGGCTGGATGCTGGCCTATCTGCGCGGCGCGATCTACATCGCCGACTGGATCACCTCGATCGCCGGTAACGATCCGCACCTCATCATGCTCTTGATGGTGCTGTTGTTCACCGTGGTCGGCGACTTCATCGAGCCGGTGCCGACCATCATCATCTTCATGCCGCTGGTCAACGCCTTGACCCAGGCCGGCGACATCAACGGCGTGCATATGGGCGTGGTGCTGATCGCAACGCTGGCATTCGGCCTGATCACGCCGCCCTACGGGCTCGTGCTGCTGATGGCCTCGAAATTCGTCGGCATCAGTTTTGCAAAAGCGTTGCGGGCGGCGTTGCCGATCTATGTCGTGTTCCTGGTCACGATCTGCTTCACGATCTATTTTCCGAAGGTCGTGCTGTGGCTGCCCAAGCAGGTGATCCCGGAATCGGTCGGCTGCTTCAAGGCACCCGGCGGCACGGGGTACATTTGCCCGAACTAGCCAAACCTCTACTTCGACTTGCTGGTGAACTTCTTCACGGCGACGCGGAAATCGTCGGTATGCATCGCCGTGATGATCTTGTGTTCCTCGGCGTCGAGCTGCTGATTGGTCGGCGTGGTGGCGGCCTGATAGACCAGTGATTTGGTCCCCGCGATTGCGGCGGGCGGATTCTGCGCCAGGCGCTCGGCGAGCTGCCGCGTCGCTGCCTTCAGCTCGGCCGCGGGGACGGTCTTGACGACGAGACCCCATTCATAGGCTTGCTGCGCGGTGAAGCCATCCTCGGCGAGGAAAATCTGCAGCGCGCGACGGGTCCCGACCGTGCCGACGATGCCGACCGTGCTGCCGCCATCCGGCGACACGCCGATCTTGGCATAGGCGGGCGTGAAGCGGGCATCGTCCGCGGCGATACAAAGGTCGGTCACGAACGCGAGGCCCATGCCGGCGCCGGCCGCCGAACCATGCACGCTGGATAGAACGATCTTCGGCATCCGCCGGACCGTCTCGATGAAGGCATGGTAGTGGTGAAGCATCTCGCCGACCACGGGGGCGACATTGTTGGCTTCGGTCGCTGCGCCGATGGTCTGCAGATCGCCGCCGGCGCAGAAGGCGCGGCCTTCGCCCTCGATGACCAGCACGCGGACATTCTTGTTGGCTTCGACCTCGGCGCCGAGCTGCTCGAGCTTCTTGGCGATCGTCATGTCGATCGCGTTGAACGCGGCCGGCCGGTTCAGCGTGATGGTCGCGATGGCGCCGTCGATACGGAGCAAGGCGGGATCGTTGGCGGAGGGGGCGGGTGCTGGCATATTGAAGACCTTGGGCTAGTTGGTTCCGGACATTTAAGGCCTTGGCGGGAGCCGTGGCAATCCGGCCCGGCGCCCGGGGGCCGCGGGTGCGCCCGGAATCGCCTGGGACCCCCTTGCATCGGTGCGAGCCATGAGGCCAAATGGCACGCGCCTTCGGTACGCAGACACGAGCGCTGTGGGGACGGGGCAAGCAAGCTAACATCGACAAGAGGAAACGGCATGGGTCGCTCCTGCTCGCGCGTATTTGGGTTGTTCCGATGACAGGCTCGGTCATCATCGTCGGCGCCGGACACGCCGGCTTCCAGCTCGCGGCGTCGTTGCGCCAGGCCGGCTTTGCCGAGCGCATCGCCCTGATCAATGACGAAGGCCATTTGCCGTATCAGCGGCCGCCGCTGTCGAAGGCCTATCTGAAGGGGACCGGCGGGCCCGAGACCCTGATGTTCCGGCCCGACAAGTTCTACCAGGACAACAAGATCGAGCTGATCACCGATCGCGCCCATGCGATCGACCGCAATGCGCGGAAGGTGACGCTCGCCTCCGGCACATCGCTCGACTATGGCCATCTGGTGTTCGCGACCGGTGCGCGGAACCGGCTGCTCGATATCCCCAACGCCAAGCTCGACGCAGTCCGCTACCTGCGCATCCTGGATGAGAGCCAGGCGCTGCGCGACTTGATCGCGCCCGGCATGCGCGTCGTGGTGATCGGTGCGGGCTTCATCGGGCTCGAATTCGCCGCCACCGCGCGGGCCAAGGGCCTCGAGGTCGACGTGGTCGAGCTCGCCTCTCGCGTGATGGCGCGGGCGGTGACCGCGGAGATTTCCGAGTTCTCGCAATCCCGGCACAGCGCCGCCGGCATACGGATTCACCTCGGGGTGCAGGTCACGGCGATCGAGGCCGATGGCGGCAAGGTTACCGGTGTCAGCCTGAGCAACGGCACGCATATCCCGGCCGATCTCGTCGTGGTCGGCGTCGGCGTGCTGCCGAATGTCGAGCTTGCGGCGGAGGCCGGGCTGCCGGTGGCATCCGGCATCATCGTCGACGAGCATCTGTTGACCGCCGATCCGAATGTCTCCGCGATCGGCGATTGCGCGCTCTACACCAGCAAACGCTTCGGCGGCTCGCTGCGGCTCGAGTCGGTGCAGAATGCGACCGACCATGCGCGCTGCGTGGCGTCGCGGCTGACCGGCAAGACCGAGGTCTACGACGGCCTGCCGTGGTTCTGGAGCGACCAGGGCCCCGACAAGCTGCAGATGGCGGGTCTCACCACCGGCTACGACCGCGTCGTGGTGCGCGGCGACCGCGCGCAGGGGGCGTTCTCGGCGTTCTGCTATCGCGGCGACAAACTGCTCGGCATCGAGTCGGTCAACCGCGCCGGCGATCACATGTTCGGCCGCCGGCTGCTCGGCGCCGGCGGCTCGATCACGCCGGAGCAGGCGGTGGATGCGAGCTTCGACCTGAAGAGTGCGCTGGCGCAAATATAAGCAAGCGTCGTCCCGGCGAAAGCCCATAGGCGCTAAGATAGTTTGATCATAGTCTGATAGTGGCGCTTATGTCTGGGTGGCTCGCGTAGATGTCGCCGGAGAGCGTGACTGGCTCTGCAGAGTAGAGCGATTGCGGGCTGTGGAATGATCGCTTGCCGTAGCGAAGCTACGAGCTGGCGCAGCAGACGCCACGTCACTGGGTGGGTCAGGCGGCGTCGGCCAAGCGGGGAGAGTCTTCGAGTTCGTCGACGAGCGGCTCGAGCAATAGAATGATCAGCAGATGAGCGAGGATATGGGGTCTGGCGGACCGCTCGTCGGTTCCGGGAGGTCCCTTCAGGCCAATCAGGCTTTTCAGCCGCTTGAAGCCGAGCTCAATGCGCCATCGCAGCCGATAGAGGGCGAGGATATCTGCAGTCGTGAAGTCCTCTGGCCTGAGTGAGGTCACCAGGATCACCCAATCTGCGGCGTCAAGTGTTTGCCTGGAGAGCTGATGACCTCCCTTTTGTGCAGTCCGGCGCGCCTTGCGTCGCGCAGCCGCAGCAGCTTGCGCCGGCTTCTTCGCGGCAACCAGACGCACTGCGAGCGGCGGCGCACCTGACTTGCGCTTTATCCAAATCGGCCGATCGATCAGGCCACGCGCCGAGGCGTTGCGCAGTTCGGCAGTGAGGTCAACAAGATTACCTTCGGCATCGAGCCAGCGCGCGCTCTTCCAGCCGGCCCGGATCACGAAGTCCGCATCGGCATCGACGAGATGCGCCATGCGCTCCGGTTGCAGATAGGCGCGATCGGCAAGACGGATCTCACCGGCAACCGCCGGTATCCGATCCAGCGTCTCGCCCGCTCGCTGATCGGTCAGTTCGAAGTGACCAAAGCGCTCCTGCGGAAGATCGAACGCGCTATGGATACGCCACACTGCGTTCTTGTTCCTGCCGCTCGTCCCAGCCTTGGGGACCGTCGTGGCGTCAACAATACGGATCAGACGACCGCGGCTCGCCTTCGGCGCCGCGGCGGCAAGCGCCTGCTCGACCAAGATTGCCAGCCAATCTCCGCACTGACGTAAGCGATACAACAGAGCCACGTTGGAGATATCGACAAGCCCAACCGACGTGGCCCATGCCGCCGTCAACCGCAGCCCTTTCTCACCAAGGCAATAAGCCAAGATCAGGCGCAGCAAGTCGACCGCATTGCTGATCTCCCGCGGACGGACAAACGCCTTCGTCTTGCGCGCGCTAATGTTCAGAGCCTCGGCTCCGCCAAGTCGGGCGACAACGCGCGCCCAATCTTTGTTCACAAGCGATTCGTGTGCCATTCCATCTTGGAATCACAAGCGAATCCAAGGCGCAAATCCTATTTTAGCGCCTATGGGCGAAAGCCGGGACCCATACTCCGCGGCAGTCGTTGGCGGAGACGAACGCAGTTGCCACGCGTGTGCCCCCCAAACTGTGGCCGGTGGTTATGGGTCCCCTGAGTTCACAAACGAAGTGCAACACTTCCTTGAGGAGGTGTTGCCATGGGGCGGACTTACAAGCAGCTCTCTCTGGACGACCGATGCGAGATTGCCTGCCTATCGGCCAATGGCAGCTCGGTCCGGCAAATCGCGGCAGCTCTGGATCGCTCGCCATCAACGGTCTCGCGGGAACTGAGGCGCAATCGGGGGAGCCAGGTCGGCTACACGCCGAGCTATGCCCAGCACCAGATGCGAGCGCGGCGCTGGACGGGCGGACGCCTCGAACGGGAGCCCGGCCTGCGCCGCGCGGTGTTGCAACGCCTTCGCCGCGGCTGGTCGCCCGAGCAGGTCGCTGGCCGGCTGGCCCGCGAGCACGGGCGCAAGGTGATCTCCCACGAGACCATCTACCGCTTCATCTATGGCCAACTCAGGCGCACCACGGACTTCAACTGGCGGCGCTATCTGCCGCGCGCCAAGAGCAAGCGCGGCTGCCGCGGCAAGCGGGGCGGCAGCCCCGCAAGCTTCATCGAAGGCCGTGTATCCTTGGCAAATCGGCCGCTCGAAGCGGCCGACCGCAGCGTGCCCGGACACTGGGAGGCCGACCTGATGATGTTCTCGAAATACGGTCAGGCCGTGCTGACCGTGCACGAGCGCACCTCGCGGCTGCTGCTCGGCATCCGCCTTGCCAGCAAGGTCGCGCGCGGTGTCGCCCGCCATCTCGTGGGCTTCTTCGCGACCCTTCCACAAGAGCTGCGCCAGAGCGTTACCTTCGACAACGGCACCGAGTTCGCCGGTCACCTGGCGCTGCACCGCCTCTCGATCGCGACCTTCTTCTGCGATCCCCATGCCCCCTGGCAGAAGGGTGGCATCGAGAACGCCATCGGCAGGATGCGCCGCTTTATTCCCCGCAAGACGGATCTCGTAACCCTCTCGACCGCCAGGTTCCGCCAGTTCATCGCCGCCTACAACAACACCCCGCGCAAATGCCTTGACTACCGCACGCCTGCCGAGTCCTTTGCTCAAGTGTTGCACTTCGAATGTGAATCCACCTCCCGGCCTTCGCCGGGACGACGAGGGGAGAGAGCGTCCTCCACCTCATCCGCCGTCGGCATCGACGGCGCGGCTCCCATCCGCTGCACGCAAATCGAGGCGGCGGCGTTGGCGTAGGCCAGTGCGTCGCCGAGCGGCTTGCCGATGGCGAGCTGTGAGGCGAGGGCGCCGACGAAGCAATCGCCGGCTCCCGTGGTGTCGACGGCCTTGACCTCGCGTCCCGGCACGAGCAGCGGTTGGTGCTCGACCAGCGCCAGCACGCCGCGCTTTCCGAGCGTGACGCAGACGATCTTGCCTTGCCCCAACGCCCGGGCCGCCTCGGAGAAGCGCTCCGGCGTGTCGCTGTCGCGCAGCTCCGTGCCGGTCAGGTAGCCGAGTTCGGTCTCGTTCAGAACGAGGATGTCGACGAGATCGAGCAGAGCCTTGTCGGCCTGTTTTGCCGGTGCCGGATTGAGGATCGTGGTGGCGCCGACGGCGCGGGCGCGTCGGAAGAAGGCAGCGATCGCCGGCAGCGGGATCTCGAACTGGCTGACCGCGACGTCACCCCTCGCGAGGACGGGGGCCGCGACATCATCGGCCTCGACCAGCCCGTTGGCGCCCGGCACGACGACGATCGTGTTGTCGGCGTTGGCGAGCGTGATGATCGCCGTGCCTGAATGCGTGCCGTCGGTGTCCTTGACGAAGGTGAGATCGACGCCTTGCGCGGCAAGGAACGTTCGCAGCTCCTTGCCGAATGCATCGGTGCCGAGCCGGCCGATCAGCGTGGTCGGTACGCCGAGCTTGGCCGAAGCCACCGCCTGGTTGGCGCCCTTGCCGCCGGGAAAATAGAGCACGGCCTCGCCTGCCACGGTTTCGCCGATCCGCGGATGGCGCTCGGCGGTCGCCACCACGTCCATATTGATGCTGCCGGCGACGAAGACGCGCCCCATGGCCTAGCCCCATTCACCCCTATCAAGCCTCGGCGCGAAACTCCTGCTTGACCGCCGCGATATCCGCCAGCGTCGGCAGGCCGGCCTCGTTGCCGAGCTTCTGGATCTTGAAGGTCGAGGCTGCGCGCGCGAACTTGAAATGCTCATGCCAGCCTTTGCTCGGGTTTGAAAGGTAAGAGTAGATGTAGGCGCCGTGGAAGACGTCGCCGGCGCCGTTGGTATCGATCACACGCGCGCGCGGGATCGGGAAGGCCGGCAGCGTGCGCACTGTGCCGGCCTCGTCATACCAGAGCAGGCCGCGCTCGCCCATGGTGACGCCGCCGACCTTGCAGCCCCGGCTCTTGAGATAGTCGAGCATCTGTTCCGGCGTCTTGTCCATCTGCTCGCACAGGCGTTCGGCGACGATCGCAATGTCGATGAATGCGAGCAGCTCGTGGGTGTTGGTGCGCAGGCCGCCGCCGTCGAGCGAGGTCAGGATGCCATCCTCGCGGCACAGCTTCGCATAATGGATCGCGGCGTCCGGCTGGTGGCCGTCGATGTGCAGCGCGCGGCAGCCCTTGATGTTCAGCAGCGGAAAAGGATGGATGTGCTGGTCGTCGCGGCAGCGGACGATGGCGCGCTTGCCGTCGTTCGGCATGATGAAGGACAGCGAGGAGGAGTTGACCTTGCGGGGGTGGAACGAGATGCCGTACCTGTCGGCCATGTCCCAGAACATCCGTCCCAGCCAGTCATTGGCCATGGTGGCGATCAGGTCCGGCGGGACGCCGAGCTTGGCGCAGCAGAACGCCGCGGTCACGGCGTTGCCGCCGAACGACACCGCATAGGCGTCGGCGACGTGCTTTTCGTCGCCGACGGGCATGTGATCTGTGATGAAGGTGACGTCGATATAGGTCTGTCCGATGAAGAGAGCCTGCATTCGCTTTCCGTCGTGGCTTGGTGTGGTCCCGGCCGGCGGTTCCAGACTAGCATTGCTGGTCGGCCGAGATCGCTGAAAATATTCGCAACCCTGCCTGGTTTACAGGTAGAGATGATGGCTGCGCCGGGCCGTTCTGGCATGCGGCATAACGGCCGGCGGCAGTCCGTGGTTCCGGGTTGGGTTAAGGGAGAAACACAATGACGGCAGATTCGGGGAGGTTGCGGCCATGATCACCGGTCTCGATCACGTCGTCGTCCTGACCAGCGACATCGCTGCTGCCAGCGCCGCCTACGAGACGCTGTTCGCGCGGACGCCGTCCTGGCGCTACCGCGGCGGCGGCGCGGACCGCACGCTGTTCACGCTCGACAACACCACGCTGGAATTGGTGGCGCCGCACGGCGACGACGATGCAGCCCAGCGCGTCCGCAGCGCGCTTGCCACCCAGGGCGAGGGGCTTGCGAGCCTCTGCTTCCGCACCAGCGATATCGCCAGGACACACCGCCGGCTCGACCGGCTGACGCTGAAGCCCGAACCCGTCGCGGAGATGGAGAGCCGCGACGACACCAGTGGAGCCACGCTGTCGTGGAAGCGCACGCGGGCCGCGACCGATGCGACACGGGGCGTACGCATGTTCTTCCTGGAGCGCGAGCAGGAGCGGCCGTTGTCGGTCCGCACCACGCCGGCCTCGATCACCGCGATGGATCACGTGGTGGTTTCGACCGCCGATCCGGAACGCGCCGCCGCGCTCTATGGCGCGCGGCTCGGGCTCGACATGGCGCTCGACCGATCGCATCCGGAGTGGGGCCGGCTGATGTTCTTTCGCTGCGGCGACCTCGTCGTCGAGGTCACGCACCGGCCGGGCAAATCGGAGACGGACGCGCCGGACCGGCTGCGCGGCATCTGTTGGCGCGTCGCCGACATCGATGCCACACGTGCGCGGCTGATTGCCGCTGGCGTCGACGTCTCCGAGGTCCGTAACGGCCGCAGGCCCGGCACGCGCGTGATGACGGTGCGGAACGGCACGTGCGGTGTGCCGACGCTGCTGGTGCAGCCGTCGCAAGGAAAGCCAGACTAGGCTGGGCCGCGTTTCATCCGCGCATCGTCCCGGCAGCGTGCGTCGCGCGACCCGGTGGCACGCCCTCAGGTGCGCGTTTGCGCACCGGGGAATGACGAAGAGGGCGCCTGCGACAAATATTCCCGCGCGAGCATCACGACAACATTCGTTCTCAAACGTCGCGCGTCATGCTACATTCACCAACCCAGCATCACCGGGCGATCGATTTGGCCAAGGCAAAGCGAATACAGAGATGGCAGCGCGACCCCCAGGGGATGCGGCTGCGGATTCTCGAGGCCGCCAAGCAGGAATTCGCCGCCCATGGCCTCGCCGGCGCGCGGGTCGACCGCATCGCGGCCAACGCCGACGCCAACAAGCGCATGCTGTACTATCACGTCGGCAACAAGGAGGATCTTTATCTTGAGGTGCTGGAAGGCGCCTATGAGAAGATCCGCGCCGAGGAGCGCACCCTCGATCTCGAGCATCTCGATCCGCCCGAGGCGATCGGGCGCCTGATCGACTTCACGTGGAACTATTTTCTGCGTAACCCCGAGTTCCTGGCACTGCTGAACACGGAAAACCTCGCCAAGGCAAAACACCTGAAGCGTTCGACCAAGGTCAAGTCGATGCACTCGCCCTTTGTCGAGATGATCCGCACCGTGGTGACGCGCGGGGTCGAGAGCGGCGATTTCCGCGTCGCGGTCGATCCGGTGCAGCTCTACATCTCGATCGCCGGGCTCGCATTCTTCTATCTCTCCAACAGCGCCACGCTGAGCGTGATCTTCGGCCGCGACCTCTTGAAGAAGGACGCCCGCGACGAGCGCCTCGAGCACATGACCGCGCTGGTGCTGGCGGCGCTGACCGGCAAGTCCACCGCGGCATTCGGCGGGGCGATGCCGGTGCTGCGCACGGCGGAACACCGGGTTGTGTGAGGCGCACGTTCGCGCTCATTACTGATGCCCGTAGCCCGGATGGAGCGGAGCGCAATCCGGGACAGCTCAGTCCCGGATAGTCCGGTCCCGGATTTCGCTGCGCTTCATCCGGGCTACACAGCTACGAAGTCTCATCCGACAAAAATTCTCGCCTGACGAAAGTTGCGTATTTCGGCGCGATTTTGCCGCGCGCTTGGGGCTGGACAGTATTTATCCAACGGGTTAATTTCTGAACGAACAGAGAGACTGCAAAGGGAGCGTGACGTGGCGGAGGCAAAGAGCCCTTCGGGCCTGTCGAAGGTGCTGAATGCGGCGTGGGTACGTCCGTTCCTGTTTTTGGTCGTCATCGTGGCGGCCTGGGACCTCGCGATCCGCTTGTTCCATATTCCCGCCTACCAAATTCCCTCGCCCGGCGACGTCGTCGCGGTGCTGTGGAGCGACTGGCCGGAACTGCTGCGGCAGTCCTGGCCGACCACCTATGCCACGATCTGCGGCTTCCTGCTCTCGGCGCTGTTCGGCATTCCCGTTGCGATGCTGATCGCGGGCTCGAAGACGATCGAGAGCTACGTCTATCCGCTGCTGGTGTTCTCCCAATCCGTGCCGAAGATCGCGATCGCGCCGCTGTTCGTGGTGTGGTTCGGCTTCGGCATCATCCCCAAGGTGATCTCCGCGTTCCTGCTCGGCTTCTTCCCCGTGGTGGTCTCGGCGGTGCAGGGCTTCAAGTCGGTCGACCCTGATATGGTCGATCTGGCGCGCGCGATGCAGGGCAGCCGCTTCCAGGTGTTCCGCGCGGTCAACCTGCCGCACGCGATGCCCGCGATCTTTTCCGGCCTGAAAGTCTCGGTGACGCTCGCCGTGGTCGGCGCCGTCGTCGGCGAGTTCGTCGGCTCCAATTCCGGCATCGGCTATGTGATGCAGCGCTCGATCGGCACCTTCGATCTGCCGACAATGTTCGCGGCGCTGGTGATCCTCGCGCTGCTCGGCGTCATCCTGTTCTGGATCGTCGACCGCATCGAGCGGCTGGTGATCCCCTGGCACGTCAGCCAGCGCGACGACATCATTTTTGCTTCCTAAGATTTGTGTACAGGAACAACAGCAAACGTCATTGCGAGGAGCGACAGCGACGAAGCAATCCATTTCTCCACCTGCTTCACAATGGATTGCTTCACGGAGCCTGTCATCCGGCGGCGCTTCGCGCCGACCGGGTGGCTCGCAATGACGAAAGAGGACGACGGGAGGAATATCCGATGCGATTGATCACTGCTGTCATTGCCACGCTGGCCTGGACCGCGCTTGCGGTGGCCCCTGCATCCGCGGCCGACAAGGTCGTGCTGATGCTGAACTGGTATGTCTATGGCGAGCACGCGCCGTTCTATTACGGCAAGGCCAAGGGCATCTATGCCGCCGAAGGCATCGACCTTGAGATCCAGGAAGGCCGCGGCTCGGCCGCGACCACGCAGGCGGTGGCCGCCAAGACCGCCGATTTCGGCTATGTCGACGTGCCCACCATGATGCGCGCCGCGGTGAAGGGCGCGCCCGTGATCGCCACCGGCGTGCTGCTGCAGACCAGCCCGATGTCGGCGATGAGCCTTGCCGACAAGAACATCAGGAAGCCGGAGGACATCAAGGGCAAGACGGTCGCGATCACGCCGGCGGATTCGATGACGCAGATCTGGCCGCTGTTTCTGAAGAAGACCGGCCTGAAGGAAAGCGATTTCAACACCGTCGCTGGCGACGGCCAGACCAAGCTCAACGCCGTGATCAACGGCCAGGCCGACCTGCTGCTCGGCTACGTCATGGACCAGTCGATGAAGATCAAGGACGCCACCGGCAAGGACGTCTATCCGATCAAGTTCGCCGACTACGGCATCAACATGGTGTCGTCGGGCATCATCGCGAACTCCGACTATGTGAGGGCCAATGCGGACCTGGTCCGCCGCTTCATGTCGGCGACGACAAAGGCGGTGGAAGCCGCGGAGAAGGACCCCAAGGCCGCTGCGCAGTCGATCCTCGACGCCAACCCGAAGGGCGGCAAGATCGACACGTTGACGCAAGGCTTCGAGCTGACGATCCCGCTCTATCGCACGCCGGAGACCAGGACTAAGCGGCCGTTCCAGGTCACCGACCAGAACATGACCGAGTCGGTCAATTTGATGGTCGAGTATGGCGGCCTCGACGCCAAGGCCAAGGCCAATCCGAAGGCGTTCTACACCAACGACTATCTGCCGAAGGGCGACTCGTGAGCGCAACAAACACCGTCATTCCGGGGCGATGCAAAGCATCGACCCCGGAATCTCGAGATTCCGGGTCTGGTCCTTCGGACCATCCCGGAATGACAGCATTCTACATCCCAGTGGATTCGGCAGAATGAATCCCGCAACCAAACCAGCCAATGTTCTGCCCGCAGCGCATCTTCGCCTGGTGTCGGACCGCGCGGCGGGAGCCACGCCGGGTATCAAACTGTCCGGCGTGTCGAAGACCTACCGGTCGCGCGACGGCGATGTGCCGTCGCTGCGGCCGCTCGACTTCACCATCAACGACGGCGAGTTCTTTGTCGTGGTCGGGCCGTCCGGCTGCGGCAAGTCCACGCTGCTCAAGATGATCTCGGGCCTGCTGCCACCGACGACGGGCGAAGTGCTGGTCGACGGCGAGCCGGTGATCAGGCCGCACGGCAATGTCGGCATCGTGTT
Source organism: Bradyrhizobium sp. USDA 4538 (assembly GCF_024171045.1). Taxonomy (NCBI): domain Bacteria; kingdom Pseudomonadati; phylum Pseudomonadota; class Alphaproteobacteria; order Hyphomicrobiales; family Nitrobacteraceae; genus Bradyrhizobium; species Bradyrhizobium sp. USDA 4538. The sequence continues at coordinate 756,373 of NZ_JALJZE010000001.1, read as the reverse complement.
CCAGAACGCGCTGCTGCTGCCGTGGCGCAACATCCTCTCCAACGTGATGCTGCCGATCGACATGAAGCAGCTGCCGCGGGACAAGCATCTCACCCGCGCCAGGGACCTGCTGAAGCTGGTCGGGCTCGAAGGCTTCGAGAAGAAGCTGCCCTGGCAGCTTTCCGGCGGCATGCAGCAGCGCGCCTCGATCTGCCGCGCGCTGGTGCACGACCCCAAGATCATGCTGATGGACGAGCCGTTCGGCGCGCTCGACGCCATGACGCGCGAGCGGATGAATGTCGAATTGATGCGGATCCAGCGCGAGACCGGCAAGACGGTTCTATTGATCACGCATTCGATCCCGGAAGCCGTGTTCCTCGCCGACCGCGTGCTTGTGATGACCGAGCGGCCCGGCGCGATCGCCGCGATCTACGACGTGCCGATGCCGCGGCCGCGCTCGCTCGAGACGATGTCCGATCCCGTCTTCAACGAACTGGTGCAGCGGATCCGGAAGCATTTCTTCTCACAAGGGTCGCTGGACTAACACCCGAGCCTTCAATGCCGCTTCGCCTCAAAGTCAACGATATCGCGTTCTTCGAACGGCCGCTGGTATTCGCCCGGCCGTTCCGCTTCGGCGCGGTGACAATCACCGCGTCGACGCAGTTGTTCGTGCAGGTCGAGATCGAGGTGGAAGGCAAGGGCCGCGCCACCGGCGCCAGCGCCGAGATGCTGGCGCCGAAATGGTTCGACAAGCGGCCGCATCTGACCGAAGCGCAGTCGCTCGACGGACTTCGCCGCTCGCTTGCGATTGCACGTGAGCTCTATCTGGCGAACAAGGGGTTTGAGACCGCGTTTGGCCTCCATGCCGAACGTATCGGCCCGCAGGTTGCGGCCTGCGCTGCCGAAGACATTCCGCCGCTTGCAGCCGGCTTCGGTCCGGCCGAGATTGACAAGGCGATCCTGGATGCGCTGCTGCGCGCCGCCGGCGCGAATTTCTTCGACGGCATGGCCGGCAATATCGCCGGCATCGATGCGCGGCTGACGCCTGATATTGACGATGCCGCGATCGCGCGGTTCCTGTCGACGCGCAAGCGGCTCGAGCGTGTCGCCGTCAGGCACACGGTCGGAATGGACGACAAGGTTGAAGGGGAGGGCGGCGTCGCCGACCGCAACGAGAACGCCGGTGCGCGCTATTTCAAGCTCAAGCTGAACGGCGATCCGGCGCATGACGCGGCGCGGCTGGCACGGATCGGCTGCGAGCTCGCAAAGCTGCCTTACGCCACCAGGATCACGCTCGATGCCAACGAGCAATATGCCGACCTTGCCGCGGTGAACGCGCTGGTCGACCGGCTCGACCATGACGCGGCGCTGCAGCCGATCAGGGCAAACCTGCTCTATATCGAGCAGCCGATGCCGCGCGATATCACAAGAGCCTCGCCGCTCGGGAAACTGGCGGCGTACGGCTTCATCATCGACGAAGCCGACGATTCCTATGACGCATTCCCGCAGGCCCGCGTGCTCGGCTATCGCGGCATCTCCTCGAAATCCTGCAAGGGCATCTACAAGTCCATCATCAACGCCACCCGCGCGGCGGCGTGGAACGCTGAGAGCGGCGGGTATTTCATCAGCGGCGAGGACCTGACCTGCCAGGCCGGGCTCGGCGTGCAGCAGGACCTCGCGCTCGGGGCGCTGATCGGCGTCACCCACGCCGAGCGCAACGGACATCATTATGTCGATGGCTTTGCCGACACCCCGGCTGACGAGGCCGACGCCTTCTTCACCGCGCATCCCGATCTCTACACGCCCGCGGGCAGCAAGGTCCGCCTCGCGATCCATGACGGCGATCTGCTGACGGGATCGATCGCCGCCGCGCCGGGCTTTGCCAGTTCGATCCATCCGGACTGGTCCACCATGCAGCCGCTCAAACGGCCAACACCACGCGTTTCGCAGGAGCAAGCAGTATGACGACCAAACGCCTCGGCCTGATCATGAACGGCGTCACCGGCCGGATGGGGCTCAACCAGCATCTGATCCGCTCGATCGTCGCGATCCGCGAGCAGGGTGGCGTGCAGCTTGCGAACGGCGACCGCGTCATGCCCGATCCGATCCTGGTCGGCCGCGACGCCGAGAAGGTCGGCGCGTTGGCAAAACGCTACAGCATCGAACGACACACCACCGATCTCGATCGCGCGCTCGCGGACAAGGGCGACACCGTGTTCTTCGACGCCGCGACCACGCAGGCGCGGCCCTCGCTGCTGACCAAGGCGATCAATGCCGGCAAGCATGTCTATTGCGAGAAGCCGATCGCGATCAACCTCGAGGAGGCCGTTGCGGTCGTGAAGCTCGCCAATGCCAGGGGCCTCAAGCACGGCACGGTGCAGGACAAGCTGTTCCTGCCGGGCCTGAAGAAGCTCGCGTTCCTGCGCGATTCCGGCTTCTTCGGCCGCATGCTCTCGGTGCGCGGCGAGTTCGGCTATTGGGTGTTCGAGGGCGGCTGGCAGGAAGCGCAGCGGCCGTCGTGGAACTACCGCGCCGAGGACGGCGGCGGGATTATTTTGGACATGGTCTGCCACTGGCGCTACGTGCTCGACAATCTGTTCGGCGAAGTCGAGAGCGTGACCTGCCTCGGCACGACTGACATCCCCGAACGCTATGACGAGAAGGGCAAGAAATACCAGGCGACCGCCGATGATTCCGCCTACGCCACCTTCCGCCTGAAGGGCGGCGTCATTGCGCACATCAACATGAGCTGGGTGACGCGTGTCTACCGCGACGACCTCGTCACCTTCCAGGTCGACGGCACCCATGGCTCGGCGGTGGCGGGCCTGACCGACTGCGTGATCCAGGCACGCCAGGCGACGCCGCGGCCGGTGTGGAATCCGGACGAGAAGCGGATGCATGATTTCTATGCCGACTGGCAGAAGCTGCCTGAGAACGTCGTCTACGACAACGGCTTCAAGGAACAGTGGGAGATGTTCATCCGCCATGTCTGCGAGGACGCGCCCTACAAATACACCCTGCTCGAAGGCGCCAAGGGCGTGCAGCTCGCCGAATGCGCGCTGAAGAGCTGGAAGGAGCGGCGCTGGATCGACGTCGCCCCGATATCAGTCTGAGAAAGGACCTTGCCATGAACAAGCCAGTCCTGCCGCCATCATCGTTGTCGCTGAAACTGCCGATCGCTGGCGGCGGGCTCGAGACCTATCGCCTCGCGGCGTCGCGGACCTTTCCGGCGAAGCTCGAGGGTACGCTGAACCGCGTGGCATTCTCGGCCGCGCATGTGGTCGCCGATCCGCGCGCCGACGTCGATCCCTGGCTGGCCGCGGCGATCGACTGGGACAAGACGATCGCGTTCCGTGAGCATGTCTGGGACCTCGGCCTCGGCGTCGCCGAAGCCATGGACACCGCGCAGCGCGGCATGGGGCTGGACTGGGCGACCTCGCTCGAACTGATCCAGCGCTCGGTGAAGGCGGCGAAGGCCAAGGGCAACGCGCTGGTGTTCTCCGGCGCCGGCACCGACCATCTCACCGTCGAGGACGCCAGGTCGATCGACGATGTGATCCGTGCCTATGAGGAGCAGATCGCGGCAGTGGAGAAGGCCGGTGGCCGCATCATCCTGATGGCCTCGCGCGCATTGGCAAAGCTCGGCAAGAGCGCGGAGGACTACGCCAGGGTCTACGACCGTGTACTGTCGCAGGTTCGTGAGCCCGTGATCATCCATTGGCTCGGCGACATGTTCGATCCGGCGCTATCAGGTTACTGGGGCACGGCCGATCTCGACAAGGCGATGGATACGGCGGTTGCGATCATCAACGCCAATGCGGCCAATGTCGATGGCGTCAAGGTCTCGCTGCTCGACAAGCAGCGCGAGATCGACATGCGGCGCCGGCTCGATCCGCGGGTCAAAATGTACACCGGCGACGACTTCAACTATGCCGAATTGATCGCCGGCGACGACAAGGGGTTTTCCCACGCGCTGCTCGGCATTTTCGATGCCATCGCGCCGGCGGCGTCCTATGCGCTGTCGCGGCTCGCCGCGGACGATGAGGCCGGCTTCCACGACGTGCTCGGACCCACGGTGCCGCTGTCGCGCCACATCTTCAAGGCGCCAACCCGCTTCTACAAGACGGGCATCGTGTTCATGGCCTATCTCAACGGGCACCAGGATCACTTCACCATGGTCGGCGGGCAGGAGAGCGCGCGCTCGACCTTGCATCTTGCCGAGCTGTTCCGGCTCGCCGACAAGGCCGGTCTGCTCGCCAATCCGGAGCTCGCGACGCGCCGGATGACGACGATCCTGGCCACCCGTGGCATCGACGCCTGATGCGCGACTTCTCCAACGATCATCGCTGGCTGTCGCTGAACACGGCGACCGTCAGCAAGCAGGGCGATCTCCTCGCCATCGTCGAGGCCTGCGCGCGCCATGGCATCCGAGCCATCGATCCCTGGCGCGACCAGGTCGCAGCCGTCGGCCTCGACCGCGCCGTCCGTGCGGTCAGGGATGCCGGGCTCGATCTGTCGGGTTATTGCCGCGGCGGCATGTTCACGGCAGATGGCGCGCATCGCAGCGAGGCGCGCGACGACAACCGCCGTGCTGTCGACGAGGCGGCGGCACTAGGCGCCTCCTGCATCGTGCTGGTGGTCGGCGGCCTGCCGCAATATTCACGGCCAGGCAGCGCCGCGTCCAAGGATATCGCATTGGCGCGATCGCAGGTGCATGACGGCATCGCCGAGATGCTGGACTATGCGAAGCAGGCCAAGCTGCCGCTTGCGATCGAGCCGCTGCATCCGGCCTATGCCGCCGACCGCGCCTGCGTGAACACCACGAAGCATGCGCTCGATATCTGCGACGCGCTCGATCCCGACAGAACCGGCGCGATCGGCGTCGCGCTCGACGTCTATCACATCTGGTGGGATCCGGAGTTGATGAGCCAGATCGCACGCGCCGGCCAGGGTCGCCTGCTCGCGTTCCATGTCTGCGACTGGCTGGTGCCGACCAAGGACATCCTCAACGACCGCGGCATGATGGGCGACGGCGTCATCGACATCAGATCGGTGCGCGCCGCCGTCGAGGCGCAGGGCTTTGACGGCTATTCGGAGATCGAGATCTTCTCGAATGCCTGGTGGGGCCGTCCGCTGGACGAAGTGCTGCGAACCTGCATCGAGCGGCACCGGACGGTGGTCTAGGACACCGTCAGGTGGGCACGGCGCCGCATGCGCGCCTCGTGCCTCATTACGACTCTTCGTTGCGGTGCTCGATCTCCAGCGTGACGAGGCGCGCCAGCAGCGTTGCCGGATAGAGCTGGCCGAAGATCGCCTCGAGATTGCACAGGCTCCGCGCGATCGGATGCAACGGAGCGACGTCGCCATAACCTGTCGTCGTGAGCGTGGCGAAGCTGAAATAGAGGACGCGGCTTGCCAATGTCGGGCTGTCTTCCACCTTCATGCCGGGAAATGCATCGGGCCTCAGCGTACCGACAAAGGTGTAGAGCGCCGCGAAGATCACGGCGACCGTGAGATAGAGCAGGACCGCGCCGATCACACGGTGATAGGTGACGCGGCCTGGCGCGAACGTCGCGCGCGCCACCGTCACGGCCATGGTGAGGCCGACGAGCAGCCAGGATGCGGCGAACAGGTTGAGATCGAAAATTGAAGGTGAGCGTAGTCTCAGGATCCCGCCCGTGACGATCATGACGAGCGCGACCAGCATCGTGACGACCGCCAGCGTGCTGCCTGACATCAGGAAGACGCCGCCGACCAGGACCAGCGCGAGCAGGAGCTCAAAAATCTGGAACTCGAACAGCCCCAACGCCTGCAACGGCGCCACCACGAAAATCATGACCAGGAGCAGGACAGTGAGCACCGTCAACAAGGAATCGCCCCAGCGCTCGCGTAGCTCGCCAGTGCTCATCCAGCCGCGCTTCATTCCCGCCCCGTCATTCGGCATTGCATCGGGATGCCGGTACCAGACATTGCTGCGCGCCGGCCGCAAAGGCAAGATGGGGGACTGGCATTCTGTGGCGCGCCCGGCGATCCAGAGCGCTGTCCGGCCGTCTCAGGGGCTCGCGACCCGCTGCAGCGTGTTGAAGCGGGCTTTCTGCTCGCTGCTCAGCATCGTATAGAACTCGTCCAGTGCAGGCTCGATCAGCTTCGCGGCCTTCTGCATGGCCTCGAGGCGGTGCTGCATCGCCTCCAGCCGGCCGACCGGTGTCAGCGGCACGTCGTTCGGGCAGGCCGCCTGCAGGTCCGCGATGGCTTTTGTGGTCGCATCGCTCAGGCGGTCGAGCGCCTCCTTCTGCTTGCCCGCCGGATGAAGCGAGGCCGCGATCCGGTTGATCGGCAGGTGGGCCAGGTCGGATTTCGAATCGCCGCAATTGCCGGCTTGCGCGGTCGCCTCCTGTTGCTGCGGCGAACGCTCGCCGACGTGCGGACCAAGCGCATTGAAGCGGGCCTGTTGCTCGTCGCTGAGCGAGCTGTAGAAATTCTCCAGCGCAGGCCGCACGATCTTGATCGCCTCGAGTGTCGCGCTGATGCGGTTCTCCATCGACCGCAAGCGGCCGGTGGGCGTCATGGCATAGCTGTCCGTGCAGGAGTCCTTGAAGATATCGGCGGCCTTTGCCGCTGATGTCTTCAACTCGTCGAGCAGGGCGCGCTGCTGCTGGTCCGGCCGTACCGCCCGCGCGATGTCGGCAAGCGGCCAGGCCGTGACGCCCTTGTCCGGTTCGCCGCAGAGCTGCTTGACTGCCTGCGGGCTCGTGTCGGTGCGCTGACGGGACCGATCGCGGCCCGCGGTCGCCGGATAGTCGCCAGGATTGATGCTGGCATAGGCGGAGTAGGGACTGTTGGTGTCCCAGAACACGGTGTCGACGAAGTCGTCATAGGCGTAGGCCCAATAGCCGGGCTCGTAGGCATAGGACCAGAACGTGTAGTCAAAGATGTCCGAATAGGCGTAGGGCCAGAACACCGGCCCAAGCCACGCCACGAAGGCCGCGTGGCTGCCGCGTCGCCAGGCATGTCGGGGCGCCCAGCCGCCTTGGCGCGCCGCAAGCCCTGCCTGGCCTTGCGCGCCTGCCTGCTCGCGGAAGTGCGCGGCAAACCGCTCGCGCTGCGCCGCCTGCGTCGCGGCTGTGGTCGCGACCGCGGCTCCAACCGTTGCTGCCGGCGCCAATCTCTGCTGGCGGGCAACGTCGGCCTGCTGCGCACGCTGCTCGCGCTGCAACAGACGGCTCTGCGCCTGCAGGGCACGGTCATGGACGCGTTGCGCGCGTGCGCCTTGGACCTTTTGCGACTGCAGTTGCTGCACGCGTTGCTGCAGGCGATCGATCCGGGTTTGCCGCTCGGTGGTCTGGCGCGAGAGCGCGTCACGCTGCCGCTGCTGCGCCGCCTGCTGGCGTTGCTGGATCATTTGCTGCTGCTGCTGCGCGCGCTGTTGAACGCGCTCCGTCGGCGACGGCCGCTCGCTCAAGCGCGACGGTGGGCTCGGACGTGATGGCGCCGCGATATGCGGAGCCTGGCGCTGCGGTGCTCCTCGACGGAATTCGGGGCGTGGCGTTGCGACACGCGGCGCGGCGATATGGGGGGCCTGGCGCACAGACGGGGCGGCGAAATGCGGGGTCGGGCGCGGCGCCATCGCCGGTCGCTGCGGGGCGTGGAACGCGGGTGCTGCCGGCCGTGCCATCGCGGGTGGCCGCGCCATTGCAGGCGGTCTCGCCATTGCGGGCGGCCTGGCCATCGCGGGAGGGGCGGCGTGTACCATCGGGGCGGGACGCGCCATTGCGGCCGGTGCAGCCGGCCTTGCCGCCGGTGGACCCTTTCCGTGTGGCTGGGCGGACGCGCCGCCGTGCGCCACGAGCATCGAGCTGCCAATCAAAAAGACAACAAGCAAAGCGCTGCGGGAAAGCATGAGCTTAGCTCTCCGTTCAACAGTCGCCCGCAGTACTTTAACGCACCGACGTCGGATTCGTTCGTTGTGGCTACGGCCGGCGTTACGGTCTTCCGGCGAGGGGAACCGTCAGGAAACGTCCTGCGTGAGGGTCGCCGCGATCCGCTCCGTCGCCCAGTCGACCTGATCGCCCGTGATCACCAGCGGCGGAGCGATCCGGATGGTGTGCTCATGGGTGTCCTTGGCGAGGATGCCGCGCGCCTGCAGCGCCAGGCAATAGCGACGGGCGCCGCCGGCTTCGGGATGCAGCTCGATCGCCAACATCAGCCCGCGCCCGCGCACCTCGCGGATCACGTTGGCGCGGATGTCCTGCAATCCGGCGAGAAAGCGGGCGCCCTGTTGCGCGGCGTTCTCGATCATTCCCTCGTCGATCAGCACGCGCAGCGCCGCCCGCGCCACCGCGCAGGCCAGCGGATTGCCGCCGAAGGTCGAGCCGTGCTGGCCGGGCCGCAGCGTGCCGAGCACGGCGTTGTTGGAAAGCACCGCCGACACCGGATAGAAGCCGCCCGACAGCGCCTTGCCGAGCAGCGTCACGTCGGCCTCGATCCCTTCGTGCTGCTCGGCGAGCAGCTTGCCGGTGCGGCCGAGCCCGGTCTGAATCTCGTCGAGCACAAGCATCACATTATGCGTGGTGCACAGCTCGCGCACGCGGGCGAAATAGCCTGGCGGAGGAATCACGACGCCGGCTTCGCCTTGGATCGGCTCGACCAGAAAGGCCGCGGTGTTCGGCGTGATCGCCTGCGCGAGCGCGGCGGCATCGCCGAACGGGATGATCTTGAAGCCCGGCGCGAACGGGCCGAAATGATCGCGCGAGCCGGGGTCGGTCGAGAAGCCGACGATGCCGAGCGTGCGTCCGTGGAAATTATTGGCGCAGACGATGATCTCGGCCTGCCCGTCCGGCACGTCCTTGACCTCATAGGCCCATTTGCGCACCGACTTGATCGCGCTCTCCACCGCCTCGGCGCCGCTGTTCATCGGCAGCACCTTGTGCGAGCCAGTCAGCTCCGCGAGCTCGCGGTAGAAGGGAGCAAGCTGGTCGTTGTGGAAGGCGCGCGAGGTCAGCGTCAGCCGCTGCGCCTGCTCGATCATGGCTGCGAGGATCTTCGGATGACAGTGGCCCTGGCTCACCGCCGAATAGGCGGAGAGGCAGTCGAGATAGCGGTTGCCATCGGTATCCCAGACCCAGACGCCTTCGCCGCGCGACAGCACGACCCCGATCGGCTCATAGTTGTAGGTGCCGAACTGCGCTTCGGTTGCGAGGAAATCAGTGACCGATGCATTCATCATGCGTCACTCCCGCTGCAGCGTACGAGAGACTACATCAAATCGTGCCTGCAGTTGATTTGGGCATCAGTTCCTCCACAGGGAAGTGTGTCGCCAGCCAAATTCGCAGGCGACAATGTGTCGTCTTATGCGCTGATGCTGCAGGGCACGCTGAGGAAGCCGCGGAAGCGCACCCGCCCGCCGCGCACCGGCGCGCCGTCGAGCGCGTAGTTCGGCAAGCGTTTGAGGAACCGCGAGATCGCGATGGCGCCTTCGAGGCGCGCCAGCGCCATGCCGGCGCATTGATGCGCGCCGGTGCCGAAGGCGAGGTGGCGGTTCGGTGTGCGCGCGACGTCGAAAGCTTCGGGGTTGGGGAATTGCGCGGGGGTCGCGGTTGGCCGCGCCGATGCACAGCGTGACCAGCGTGCCCGCCGGCAGCTTGATGCCGCCGAGCTCGGTCTCTTCCACGATCATGCGGTTGCCGAGCTGGTTCGAGCTTTCGTAGCGCAGCATCTCCTCGACCGCGGTCTTGATGAGTTCGGGTTGCGCGATCAGCCGTTGCTTCTGATCCGGATTTTGGCTGAGCGTCACCAGCCCGTTGCCGATCAGATTGGTCGTGGTTTCGTGGCCGGCGTTGAGCAGGAAGATGCAGTTGTGCAGCAATTCCTTCGCGGTCAGCCGCTCGCCATTGTCCTCACCCTGGATCAGCCTTGTCAGCACGTCGCGTTCGGGATTGCCCGGCTTCTTGCGGCGGCGTTCAACCAGCGTTTCGAGATAGGCGAGGAAATCCTTCACCGCATTGTTGCCGCGGTCGAACGCCTCCTTGCCGATCACCGGCTCCAGCGCGCCCAGGATCGCCAGCGACCAGTCACGCAGCGGCTCGCGTTCGTCGTGCGGCACGTCGAGCAGATTGCCGATCACCTCGACCGGAATGGCCGAGGCGAAGTCGCCGATCAGCTCGAAGCGGTCGCGGGTCTCGATCCGGTCGAGCAGGCTGTCGACCAGCGCGATCAGGTCAGGCTCCATGCCGGCGATCGCCCGCGGCGACAATGCGCCCATGATCAGCCGCCGCACGCGGGTATGCGCCGGCGGATCGTTGAAGACGAGGCTGGTCGTGTGATGCTCGTAGAGCAGCGAGTTGCCGTATTTCGGCAAGAACTCCTTCTTCTTGTCGGAGGAGAATGCCTTGGTGTTCTTGTAGGCGGCGATGAGGTCGTCGTAGCGGGTGAGAAAATAGCAGCCGTTCGGCAGCCGCTTGACCGGCGCGCTCTCGCGCAACGCGCGATAGGTCGGGTAGGGGTCGGCATAGAACTCCGGCGTCAGCTTCTCGAGGTCGAAGCCGTCAGCCAGCTCGCGCGCGTGTCCGTTCATGGCGCATCCAACCCAATTAGTTTCATTTGCAACTATCGTAAGCCGCGGGCGGCGGCCGCGCAACACAATTTGCTGGGGCCGGGAACAGCGCGCCGGGGCGTCGCGTGGTGCGAGCAAATCGCAGAGCCATATGCGGTTTTGCGCTTTGATGAAGCGCGCGCGCCCCTCTACAGTCGCGACCAAACAACAAGACCGGAAACGCCAATGCATGCCCGTGCCGACACTGCGGCCTCCTGGCCCGAGGAGATCTTCTCGATATTGCAGCGCTTCGAGGTGCGTCAGGTGCCCTACGTGCCCGACGCCGGCCATTCAGAGCTGATCGAGCGGGTGCTGGGGTCGTCCTCGATGCGCGGCATTGCGCTGACCACCGAGGAGGAGGGCGTGGCGCTGCTCGCGGGCGCCTGGGCCGGCGGCCAGCGCGGTGTGCTGCTGATGCAGTCGAGCGGGGTCGGCAATTGCATCAACATGCTGTCGCTGGTTCAGATCTTCCGCTTGCCGTTCCTCACGCTGGTGACGATGCGCGGCGAATGGGGCGAGTTCAATCCCTGGCAGGTGCCGATGGGCTCGAACACGCAAGGGATTCTCGAATTGTCCGGGATCAAGGTGCTGCGCGCCTCGCACCCTGAAGAGGTCCGCGAAGTCGTCGAGGCCGGCGCAGCGCAGGCCTATAACGCCTGCACGCCAACCGCCGTCCTGCTGTCGCAGCGCCTGATCGGGGCAAAGGTCTTCACCAAATGAGCAAAGCCAATCTCCTCGACCGCCGTGCCGTCGTTTCCGAACTGCTGAAAGATCGCAAGGGCGCGTTCGCCGTCGGCGGCCTCGGCGCCTCGACCTATGACATCGCCGCTGCCGGCGACCACGACCGCAACTTTTATCTCTGGGGTGGCATGGGCGGCGCCGTGATGATCGGGCTCGGCCTCGCGCTGGCCCAGCCGACGCTGCCGGTCGTCGTGATCACCGGCGACGGCGAGATGCTGATGGGGATGGGAAGCCTCGCCACCGTCGGCCTGCAGCAGCCCAAAAATCTCTCGATCATTGTGCTGGACAATGAGGCTTACGGCGAGACCGGCGGCCAGGCCAGCCACACCGGCGGAACCGCCGACCTCGTGGGTGTTGCCAAAGCCTGCGGAATCGGGGAAAGCCGGGCGATCAGCACGATGGCTGAGGTCGAGGCTTTTGCCTCGTCTTTGCAAGACGTTACGGCGGGGCCACGGTTCGCCAGCGCGAAGATCGACGGGGCCAATCTGGAGCGCGTGCTGTCCAGCCGCGATGGCACCTACCTCGTGAACCGCATCAGAGGGTCGATCGGCCACACTCCTATTTAAAGTGGCTTTCGCGGTGCAATAGAACCTTGACTTTTGGTAAAGTGAGTGATTACTCACGACCCAAATGTCTACCTTACGCATGACGAGTGACTTGCGGCGTCAGTTGATCCTGAGCGCCGCAAAGCGGTGCTTCGCCCGCAACGGCTTTGCCGGCACCACGACAAAGAGCGTGGCGGCCGCGGCTGCCATTTCGGAAGGGCTGCTGTTCAAGCACTTCCCGTCCAAGGCGGCGCTCTATGCCGAGATCCTTGCCGAGGAGTGCGAGGCGGATCCCGATCTCGCGCATCTGCTCGGGCAGGAGCCCTCGACCGCGACGCTTGTGGAACTGGTGCAAGGCATGGTCGGTCACTTCATGCAGCTGCGTGATGCGCCGGACCAGGAAGAGGCGCAGCGCATGCGGCTGATGGTGACGAGCCATCTCGACGACGGCGAGTTTGCGCGCCTGCTCTACGACAAGGTCGGCAAGCTGATCGGCCCGACCTTCGCCGCCTCGCTCGAGCGGGCGATCGCCGCCGGCGAGGCCACGAAGATCGGCGACGAGCCGCTCAACCTATTCTGGTTTGCGCACCATACCGTGCTGATGGGTGCGCTGACCCAGCTGCCTGCGACACCATGTCTCCCCTACGGCGATGCCGCTGCGGCCGAGCGGCAGCTTTGCCAATTCATCCTTCGCGGCATCGGACTTACCGAAGCCGCAATTTCAACTCATTTGGGCCGCCAGCCGTCGCCGATCGCAGGACCGTCGGTAACTGCAGAAAGTGCATGACATGAATATTCAGACCGAAAGCCACATCTCGGGGCAACCGATCAAGGAGAAGCAAGCCAAGCGTCCCGTCCGCATGGTGCGCTGGTTCATCATCGTAGGCCTGTTGCTGGCCCTGCTCGTCGGTGCGCTGGTCGGCTTCAACGCCTTCCGCAGCCACATGATCGCGCAGTTCTTTGCCAACAATAAGCCGCCGCCGGCGAACGTGTCGGCCGTCGAGGCGAAGACGGAGGTGATTCCGAACCTGCTGACCGCTGTCGGCGATCTCGTCGCCGTGCACCAGGTCAACGTCACGACCGACGTGCCGGGCCGCATCACCGAGATCCAGTTCACCGCCGGCAGCCACGTAAAGGCCGGTACGCCGCTGGTGCAGTTGTTCGACGCACCGGAGCAGGGCGACCTCGCCAACTACAAGGCGCAGGCGACCGTGGGCGAGCTGCAGCTCGACCGCGCCAAGCAACTCGCGTCGCGCCAGTTCGGTCCGCAGTCGACCGTCGATACGGCGCAGGCGGCTTACGACCAGGCCAAGGCGGGCATTGCCAAGACCGAAGCGCTGATCTCGCAGAAGCTGGTGCGCGCACCGTTCGAAGGCGATCTCGGCGTGCGCCAGGTCGAAGTTGGCCAGTATCTGACGGCCGGCACGCAGATCGTGTCGCTGACCGATCTGTCGGTGCTGTACGCCAACCTGACCGTCACCGAGAAGCAGAGCTCGCAGATCAAGGTCGGCCAGGCCGTACGGGTCTCGGTCGACGCCTATCCGGGCCGCACCTTCGAGGGCAAGATCACGACCATCGAGCCGCAGATCGCGACCGACACCCGCAACATCCGGGTGCAGGCCACGATCCAGAATCCGGACAGCATCCTCAAGCCCGGCATGTTCGCGACCACCACGATCGTGCTGCCCGGGAAGCCGCCGGTCGTGACCATTCCCGAAACCGCGGTCGACTACACGCTGTACGGCGACTCGGTGTTCCTGATCACCGAGAAGAAGGGCGACGACGGCAAGACCACCCTGACCGCGGACCGCACCTTCGTGAAGACCGGCAACCGCGTCGAGGGCCGTGTCGAGATCCTCAAGGGTCTGAAGGCGGGGGACAAGGTCGTCGCAGTCGGCCAGATCAAGCTGCAGTCGGGCATGCCGGTTGCGATCTCGACCGATCCGCCGCCGCCGGTTCCGGCCGAACCGCCGCGCTACTGATCTTCATTCATCGAACTCGGAGGGCCATCGGCCCTCCGCCACATCTTGCCGCAAGCCGGCAGAACACGAATCGAGTTGGCGATGGCCTTCACTGATATTTTCATCAAGCGCCCGGTGCTGTCGGTCGTCGTCAGCCTGCTGATCCTGCTGATCGGCCTGCGCGCGGCGATGGTTTTGCCGATCCGGCAATATCCGAATCTTTCGAACACTGTCGTGACGATCACCACGTCATATCCCGGTGCGTCGCCCGAGCTGATCAACGGCTTCATCACCACGCCGATCGAGCAGGCCGTCGCGTCGGCCGAAGGCGTCGACTACATGACGTCGAACTCGGTGCTCGGCACCTCGACGATTCAGGTCTACGTCAAGCTCAATCACGATCCGAACCAGGCACTGACCGAGGTGCTCGCCAAGGTCAACTCGGTCAAATACCTGATCCCGAAGGAAGCCTTCGACCCCGTCGTGACCAAGGCGACCGGTGACACCATCGCCGTGATGTATCTCGGCTTCTCCAGCGAGGAGCTGACCGGATCGTCGATCTCCGACTACCTGACCCGCGTCGTGCAGCCGGTGCTCTCGACGGTCGATGGCGTCGCCTCGGCCGACATCCTCGGCGGCCAGACCTTCGCGATGCGCGTCTGGCTCGATCCGACCCGCATGGCCGGACGCGGCGTGTCGCCCAACGACGTCGCCGCCGCGATCGCCGCCAACAACTTCCAGGCCGCCGCCGGCCAGACCAAGGGCTTCTTCATCGTCTCCAACGTCTCGGCCAATACCGACCTTCAGAACATCGATCAGTTCAAGCGGATGATCGTGAAGGCGAAGGACGGCGGCTTCGTGCGCATCGAGGACATCGCGACGGTGGAGCTCGCCGCGCAGAGCACGGACGCCAGCGTCGCCTTCAACGGCGAGCATGCGATCTTCATCGGCATCAAGGCGACGCCGCAGGGCAACCCGCTGACCCTGGTGAAGGGCGTGCGCGCGCTGTTCCCCGACCTCGAGCGCAACCTGCCGCCGTCGATGAAGATGAAGGTGGCCTACGATTCCACGAAGTTCATTCAATCGTCGATCGATGAGGTCGAGAAGACGCTCACTGAAGCGGTCCTGATCGTCGTCGTCGTCATCTTCCTGTTCCTGGCCTCGCTGCGGTCGGTGATCATTCCCGTCGTCACCATCCCGCTGTCGCTGATCGGCGTCTGCATCCTGATGCTGGCCGCCGGCTTCAGCTTCAACCTGCTGACGCTGCTGGCGATGGTGCTGGCGATCGGCCTCGTGGTCGACGACGCGATCGTGGTCGTGGAGAACATCCATCGACATCTCGAGGAGGGCCTGCCACCGGTGCAGGCATCGCTAAAGGGTGCCCGGGAGATCGTCGGTCCCGTCATCTCCATGACGATCACGCTGGCGGCGGTGTACGCGCCGATCGGCTTCCTCGGCGGCGTGACCGGCACGCTGTTCCGCGAATTCGCCTTCACGCTGGCGGGCTCGGTGATCGTGTCGGGCGTGATCGCGCTGACGCTGTCGCCGATGATGTGCTCGGTGTTCCTCAAGAGCGCGGAGGAGGGGCGTTTCGCCAAGGTGGTCAATCGCGTGTTCGGCGCGTTGACGCGGGCCTATGGCCGTCAGCTCGACCGTTCGCTCGACTACCGCCCGATCACGGCGCTGTTCGCCGTGACCATCCTCGGTCTGGTCGGCTTCCTCTATATGCACATCCAGAAGGAGCTGGCGCCGCAGGAGGACCAGGGCATCGTGTTCGCGGTGACCAAGGCGCCGAAATACGCCAACATCGACTACATCGATTTCTACGGCGACAAGATGGACAAGGAGTTCCAGAAGTTTCCCGAGACCGACCTGCGGTTCATCCTGAACGGCATCACCGGTCCGCAGGGCGGCTTCGCGGGCATGCTGCTCAAGCCGTGGGATGAGCGCAAGCGCAGCGCGCAGGCGCTGCAGCCGCTGGTTCAGGCCGAGCTGTCCAAGATCGAGGGCATCAGCGCGTTCGCGTTCAGCCTGCCGCCGCTGCCCGGCGGCCCCGGCGGTCTGCCGGTACAGATGGTGATCTCTTCGACGGCCGGATTCCAGCAGGTGTTCGACCAGATGAGCAAGCTGAAGGATGCGGCGCGCAAGAGCGGCCTGTTCATCGTCACCGACAGCGACCTCGACTTCAACCAGCCGGTGGTCCGGGTGAAGGTCGATCGCTCCAAGGCGAGCGACCTCGGTATCACCATGCAGTCGATCGGTGGCGCCCTGGCGACGCTGCTCGGCGGCAACTATGTCAACCGCTTCAATCTGGAAGGACGCTCCTATCAGGTGATCCCGCAGGTGCCGCGCGCCAGCCGGCTTGCGCCCGAGGCATTCAACGATTACTACGTCCCGACGGCGACCGGGCAGCTGGTGCGGCTGTCGACCGTGGTTTCTGTCGAGACCGGCGTCGATCCGAATGCGCTGACCCACTACAACCAGCTCAACTCGTCGACCTTCCAGGCCGTGCCGATGCCCGGCGTCTCGATGGGCCAGGCGGTGGAGTTCCTGCAGGGTGAAGCCAAGAAGCTGCCGTCGGGCTTCAGCTACGACTTCCTGGCCGACTCCCGGCAATACGTCCACGAAGGCAACCAGCTGCTGGTCACCTTCGCGTTCGCCATCATCATCATCTTCCTGGTGCTGGCGGCGCAGTTCGAGAGCCTGCGCGATCCGTTCGTGATCATGATCTCGGTGCCGATGGCGATCGTCGGCGCCTTGATCCCGCTGTTCTTCGGCGTCGCCACCATGAACATCTACACCCAGGTGGGCCTGCTGACGCTGGTCGGACTGATCACCAAGCACGGCATCCTGATGGTGGAGTTCGCCAACGAGTTGCAGCTCAACGAGGGACTGGACCGCCGCGCGGCGATCGAGATGGCCGCCCGGATCCGCCTGCGTCCGATCCTGATGACGACGGCGGCCATGGTCACCGGCCTGCTGCCGCTGCTCACGGCCTCGGGCGCCGGCGCTGCCAGCCGCTTCTCGATCGGGCTCGTGGTCGTAGCCGGTATGACGATCGGCACGCTGTTCACGCTGTTCGTGCTGCCGATGGTCTACACGGTGATTGCGACCGACCACCAGGCCGCGGCCCATTCCGATCGCGCCAAGCAGATCGCCGACTACGAGCTCGACCGTCGCGGCGGCGCGCTGAAACCGACCTGAGCCCTCCAAGCTCATGCTCGCAGGGAAGGCGGCACTGGCGAAAGCCACTGCCGCCTTTTCTTTGTCTCGTGATAGCCTTTGCCGACGGCGGGCAGAAAATACTCGCCTCAAGGAAATCCGGAGGAAACAGGCATGGCGAGCGAGTTTGCGGCGGGCAATTACCGGTTCATTCCGGCCGTCTTCCAATATTCAAGCGGCGCGCAGGCGAACGCGGGCTATGAGATCGA
Organism: Bradyrhizobium sp. USDA 4538; assembly: GCF_024171045.1. Taxonomy (NCBI): domain Bacteria; kingdom Pseudomonadati; phylum Pseudomonadota; class Alphaproteobacteria; order Hyphomicrobiales; family Nitrobacteraceae; genus Bradyrhizobium; species Bradyrhizobium sp. USDA 4538. The sequence continues at coordinate 739,125 of NZ_JALJZE010000001.1, read as the reverse complement.
GCGGGTGCGCTTCGATCGCCTGCTGCCGCTCGCGGAAGGTTTTGCGCGGATCGCGGCCTACATCCGCGATGCCGGCCGGCCGCTGACCGCGTTCTGCGCCTGCGAATTGCGTTCGCCGGCCGCCTTCACCGAGGACGGCTTCCGCGCCTTCAACCAGCACTACGTCAAGACGCTCGCCGAATGGGGCCTGTTCGACGGCACCATCAATCCGGTGGCGCGCAGCAACGTCTGTCCCGAGATCGATCCGCCGGCCGAGCCGTCGTTCCATGCGTTCTCGTTCACGCGGCCGAGCACGACGACGTCGCCGTCCTTCGTGATCGCCGGCGGCGCTGAGGCGCGCAGTGGCACCGCCAGCTATCCGGACCGCATCGTTTGCTATCGCGATCTCAGCCCCGGCGCGTGGCGGGAGAAGGTCCGCTTCACCGCCGGCGAGATGGAACGCCGTCTCGCCGAGTTCAGCTTCGGCTGGCAGGAGACGACGGCGGTGCAGGCCTACACCGTGCACGACATCCATCCCGTGCTCGTGGACGAGCTGGTCCGCCGCGGCGCCACCCGCTCCGGCCTGACCTGGCACTTCTGCCGCCCGCCGGTGGTCGATCTCGAATACGAGATGGATTGCCGCAGGGTGCTGCGGGAAGTGGTGATTTGACTGACGAGCTTTAGTGGGTGCGCATGCTACGAATCCCGTCATCCTGAGGAGCGCGTAGCGCGTCTCGAAGGATGAACGGCCCGGTCGGTGGCCGTCGACCCTTCGAGACGCGCGCAAGATGCGCGCTCCTCCAGCGACAAAGGCGAGCCTTTGCGCGGGGGTGACGGAGAGAGCATAGGCGCTCGCTGTGGCACGAATCCACTACCGCGCCTTCGGGTCGAGCGCGTCGCGCAGGCCGTCGCCGACCAGATTGAACGACAACACGACCAGGAAGATCGCAAGCCCTGGCCAGACCGCCATCCATGGCGCGCTGGTCAAAAAGCGTTGCGCGGCGTTGAGCATGCTGCCCCAGGACGGCGCCGGCGGCTGCTGGCCGAGGCCGAGGAACGACAGCGCGGCCTCGGCGATGATCGCGGCTGCGATCGACAGCGTGGCCTGCACCAGCAGCGCCGGCAGGATGTTGGGCAGGATGTGGACCAGCGCGATGCGCCAGCGCGGGTTGCCCATCGCGCGCGCCGCCTCGACATAGTCCTCGACCTTGACGCTCATCACCTGGCCGCGGGTCAGGCGGATGAAGATCGGGGTCGCCGAGACGCCGATCGCGATCATGGCATTGCTAAGACTCGGGCCGAGGAACGCCGCGAGTGCGATCGCCAGGATCAGGAACGGGCAGGCCAGCATCGCATCGGTGATGCGGCTGATCAGCGCGTCGATGAAGCCGCCGCGATAGCCGGCGACGAGGCCGAGCGGCACGCCGATCGCAAGCGCGATGCCGACCGAGATGACGCCGGCAAGCAGCGAGGCGCGAGCGCCGAACACGATTCGGGCGAACACGTCGCGGCCGAGTTCATCGGTGCCGAACCAGTGTTGCGCCGACGGCGCCTTGCGCACCAGCGACCAGCTCGTCGCGACCGGATCATAGGGCACGATCAGCGGCGCGAACACGGCGAGCAGGATGAAGAGCGCGATCACGGCGAGGCCGAGCACGGCACCCTTGCGCCGGATCAGCCGCCGCCAGGCGCGCCGCGCCGGGCTCTCGAGCGTTTCGGCGGCGGCAAGCGGAGCGAGGGGGCTGAGCGCAGCGTCGGTCATCCGATCAGCCCCTCAGCCGCGGGTTGACGAGGATGTAGGCGATGTCGGCAATCAGGTTGAGCGTGATGTAGATCGTCGCCGTGGTCAGCACCACGCCCTGCACGACCGCATAGTCGCGGTTGAACACGGCATCGACGATCAGCTTGCCGAAGCCCGGGATCGAGAAGATCTGCTCAGTGAGCACCGCGCCCGACAGCAGCGTGCCGAGCTCGAGCGCGCCGAGCGTGATGATCGGCGTCAGCGCGTTGCGCATCGCATGCTTGAGGATCACGGTGCGCTCGGACAGGCCCTTGGCGCGCGCGGTGCGGACATAGTCGCTCTCCAGCACCTGCAGCATCGCGCTTCGCGTATGCCGCATCAGGATCGCCGCGATCGCATTGCCGAGCACGAAGGCCGGCATGACCGATGCGGCGAGGCTCGCGCGCCAGTTTTCGCTGAGCGGCACGTAGCCGGAGGCCGGCAGCCAGCCAAGTTCGACGGAGAACAGGAAGATCAGCATGATGCCGAGCCAGAAATTCGGCGTCGAGATACCCCACAGCGCGAACAAATTGGCGCCATAGTCCCACGCCGTGCCGATTTTCACCGCCGAGATGATGCCGGCGGGAATGCCGATCAGGAAGGCGACCACGATCGCCATGCCGGCGATTTGCATCGTAACCGGCAGCTTCTGCGCGATCAGGCTCGACACCGGCATCTTGTTGCGCAGGGACTCGCCGAGGTCGCCCGTGAGCACGCCCTTGACCCAATAGGCATATTGCACCGGGATCGGTTGATCCAGGTGATATTGCTGGCGGATCTGTTCGATGACGGCCGGATCGCGCTCCTCGCCGGCCATGACGAGTGCCGGATCGCCGGGCAGCAAATGTTGCAGCGAGAAGATCAGGAGCGAGACGAAGAACAGCGTCGGGACCAGCTGAACCAGCCGCTTGGCGAGGAAGTTCAGCATTGTCGGCCCCGCGTGTCCTGCGCTGTGGCGATCATTTCAATTTCAGCCCGACCACGCGCACCAATCCGTCCGGCATCTGCCGGTAACCCTCGACCTTGGTGGAGTGGGCGATCAGGAGTGTGCGGTGATAGATGTAGATGATCGGCTCGTCATTGAGCACGATCCTGGTCATCTTCTCGTAGATTGCCTTGCGCTGGGCGGGATCGTTGATCAGCCGTGCATCTTCCATCAGCTTGTCGGCTTCCGCGTTAGAATAGCCGCCGTCGTTCTGCGGCGCCTTGGTGTGCAGGAAGACATAGGAATTGCCGTCGGGATCGATCCGGCCGCTCCAGTTGATCTGAAACACCTGAAATTCGCCGGCCTGGGCCTGCTTGAAAGTCGTCGCAAATTCGACCACGCGGATCTTGATGTCAAAGCCTGCTTCGGCCGCCATCGACTGCACGACCTGGGCTACGGCTTCGTTCTCGGCGCCTTTGGGGACCATGTAGTCGATGGCGACGGGCAGCGTGACACCGGCCTCCTTCAGCAGCGCCTTGGCCCTGGCAATGTCGCGGCCCCGAACCGGAAACGCTTTCTGATAGTAAGGGTGCGTCGGGCTGACCCACTGATTGCCCGGCGTGAACTCGCCGTTGAAGACGACCTGGTTGAGCGCCTCGCGGTCAATCGACAGATCGAGCGCCTGGCGCACCTTTTCCGACTGGCTGAGCGGCCCCTTGCTCTTGTCGTTGCCGATGTTGATGGTGAGGCCGAGATAGCCGAGTTCAGGTGCGGTCGACAGCACGAGCCGCTTGTCACTTCGGACGTCCTTGATATCGGTGGCAAGCACGCGCTCGATCAGATCGAGCCCGCCGGATTTCAGATTGGCGAGCCGCACCGTGGCATCGACGATAGGAAGGAACACGATGCGATCGATGAAGACGTTGTCCTTGTTCCAGTAATCCCCGAATTTCTCGAACACCATGCGGTCCTGCTGTACGCGTTCGACGAACTTGTAGGGTCCGGCGCAGACTGGATGCAGTCCGAATTTGTCACCCGCTTCCTTCACCGCCTTCGGCGAAACCATCATGCCGGCGCGGTCGGTCAACTGGGCGATCAGCGGCGAGTAGGGCGTCTTGAGCACCAGCTTGATGGTCAGGGGATCAACGACGTCGACGTGGTCGAGAGCAGCCAATTCCGGTTTGCGAAACGAGGTCGGCAGTGTCAGATGGCGCTCCAGCGAGAATTTGGCGGCTTCGGCGTCGAACGGCTCACCGTCGTGGAACTTGACGCCCGGCCGGAGCTTGATCGTCATCTCCTTGCCGTCGGCCGAGTTCTCGTAGGACAGCGCGAGTTGCGGAACGATGTTCAGCTTCTCGTCGATGTCGAACAGCTTGTCGCAGAAGGCTGAAAAGACGATGCGGCCGACATAGGTGCGTCCGATTGAAGGATCGAGGATGTCCGGGTCCTCGGCGAGCCCGATGCGGAGTGTCGTCTCGGCACGCGCGCTCGTTCCGCACCAGGTCACGAGGGCCGCCATCAGGACCGCCAAGCGCCAAAATCTCATCGCCAACCCCTTGTTCCCTACGCCTCTGTTCCCTGTGAAATAACCCCGGGCTGTCCCGAGGCTTCCGCCGCATTGAACGTCGCCACCAGCTTTTCCAGTGTCGGCGAGAACCCGCCATCGGAGGGCACGATCGCCTCCGCGTCGGGCAGCTCGCCCGTCCGGTGACAGGCCGATGCATAACCGGTGCCATCTTCGCGCAATTGCGGAACCTCGCTGCGGCAGCGCGCGATCACATAGGGACAGCGGGTATGGAAGCGGCAGCCGGAGGGCGGATTGAGCGCGCTCGGCAGTTCGCCCTCCAGCACGATGCGGCTGCGCTTCGCACGCGGCTTCGGCACCGGGATCGCCGACAGCAGCGCGCGGCTATAGGGATGGCGCGGCGCGGCGAACAGCGCTTGGGCATCCGCCGTCTCGACGATGGTGCCGAGATTCATCACCGCGACGCGGTCGGCGATGTGCTTCACCACGGCGAGATCGTGCGAGACGAAGATGTAGGCAAGCTTCAGGCGGTCCTGCAGGTCGCGGAGCAAGTTCAGGATCTGGGAGCGGATCGAGACGTCGAGCGCCGACACCGGCTCGTCGCAGATGATCAGCTTCGGCTCGACCGCGAGCGCGCGGGCAATCGCGATGCGCTGGCGCTGGCCGCCGGAGAATTCGTGCGGATAGCGCCGCGCAAAGCGCGGCTCGAGCCCGACCAGACGCAGCAGCTGCTCGACCCGCTCGCGGCGGGCTGGCGGCGGCACGAGATTGTGCAGTGCCAGCGGCTCGGTCAGGATCTGGCTCACCGTCATACGCGGGTTGAGCGAGGCGTAGGGGTCCTGAAAGATCAGCTGCGCGTCGCGGCGGAATGCGCGCAGCTGCTCGGCATTGAGCGTGCCGAGGTCGCGGCCCTCGAAGCGGATCCGGCCGGCATCCGGCTCGATCAGCCGCAGCACCAGCCGGCTGACGGTGGATTTGCCGCAGCCGGATTCGCCGACCAGCGCCAGCGTCTTGCCGGCCTCGACCGTGAAGCTGACGCCGTCGACCGCCTTCACATGGGCGGTCGGCCGGCCGAACAGCGAGCGTTCGGCGACGAAATGCTTCACCAGCCCTTCGACCTCGAGCAGCACGGTCATGACACCAGCCGCTCCAGCGGCGCTCGGATACAGCGCGAGGAGTGGGTCGCGCTCAGCATCGCGAGCGGCGGCGGCGATTGGGTGCAGGCATCCTCGACGAACGGACAGCGCGCGGCGAAGCGGCAGCCGGCGGGCGGGTTCGCCATGTTCGGCACCATGCCCTCGATGGTGGCGAGATGGCTGGTGCGGCGGTCGAGCCGCGGGATCGAGCCGAGCAGGCCGACCGTGTAGGGATGCTGCGGATTGGCGAACAGCTCGTCGACCGGCGCGCGCTCGACGATTTCGCCCGCATACATCACCGCGACCTCGTCGCAGACTTCGGCGACGACGCCGAGATCGTGGGTGATCAGGATGATCGCGGCGCCGCTCGCAGCCTTCAGCTCCCGCATCAGATCGAGGATCTGCGCCTGCAAGGTGACGTCGAGCGCGGTGGTCGGCTCGTCGGCGATCAGAAGCTGCGGATCGCAGGCCAGCGCCATCGCGATCATCACGCGCTGGCGCATGCCGCCGGACAGCTTGTGCGGAAACTCGTCGATGCGTTTCTCGGGCGAGGGAATATGCACGCGGCGCAGCAGCTCGATGGTGCGTTCGCGCGCCGCGCGGCGGGAGCCGCCGCGATGGCGCAGAATCGTCTCCGTAATCTGGTCGCCGATGGTAAAGCTCGGATTGAGCGAGGTCATTGGCTCCTGGAAGATCATCGCAAGGCGATCGCCGCGCAGGTCGCGCAACGTCTCGTCCGGCACCTCGAGCAGGTCGAAGCCGTCGAAGCGGATCGCGCCGGACACCGCGGCGGATTGCTTCGGCAACAGCCCCATGATCGCGAGCGAGGTCACGCTCTTGCCGCAGCCGGACTCGCCGACCAGGCCGAGCGTGGCGCCCTTGGCGACGGAGAGATCGACGCTGTCGACGGCATGCGTGGTGCGGCCGTCATCGCCCTGGAAGGTGACGCGCAGGCCTTCGATCTCGATCAGCGGGCCTGCTGTCATTTACGGCTCGTGGTTGCCGCCGCGATGCCGGCGTCGATGGTGGCGCGATCGCTGGTTCCGGCCGGGTTGTCGCGGGTCGGCATGAAGCTCCGGAATGGCGCCCAGTGCTCGCGGCTGACGGCCTCCAGCCGCTCGAGCTCGCGCAGGGGATCGGCGTGGTCGTCGACGCGCAGGTCGAGCAATGGCCATTCCTCCGCGCCGTGAATTAAGAGAGCCGCCGACTGCTTGCCGCGCTTGTCGCCGCCGGCCGCTTCGCCGGCGAACATCGCCTTGATCAGCCGCTCCGCGAACGGCAGCTTCTCGTTCGCGGCATAGACGCGCGCGGTCTCGTCGAGCACCGCGGGGCCGGCCAGCATGTTGCCGGCGATCGAGAACCCGTCGCCGGCGATATGGCCGAACCAGTCGACGCAGTCCTTGCCGGAATGCGCAGCGATGCGGCCCCTGGCGTCCATGACGTGGAGCTGCCGGCTCTCGCGGCCGCTGTCGGGCGCAATCAGCGCCGCGATCACCTCATGCGGGCTGTTGCCGCCGCGCAGCAGCGCGAGGCCGTCGATGCCGTAATAGGGATTGACCAGCGCCTGCGTCGCCACCGCGCCGATCCCGGGTGCGATGTGCGGCACCAGCGCGCCGACCGCGAAGAACCGCGTCGCGACGGCGATGCCGAGCTGGCCGGTGGCGCTGTCGCGGGCGATGATCGACCAGGTCATCTCAAACCTTCGTGTTTAGCGGCCTGCGGCGTAACCCTGCATGCCGCGCGGATTGGCGGCGGCGCGGCGGCGGGCGCCGACCTTCGAGGCCGCGGTGAGGCGGCCTTCCGACCAATCGGGACCAATCTCGACCACATGGCCGCGGCGCTTCAATTCGTCGATGGTCGATTTTGGCACGCGGTTTTCCAGCACCAGGACGCCGGGCCGCGAGGTGCGCGGCCAGAACGAGATCGGGAAATGCTCGGAGTGCCAGGCCGGCGCGTCGATCGCCTCCTGCAGATTGAGCCTGGCGTGCACATGACGCAGGAAGAACTGCGTGATCCACTGGTCCTGCTGATCGCCGCCCGGCGAGCCCCAGGAGAGATACGGCTCGCCGTCGCGCAGCGCCATGGTCGGCGAGAGTGTGGTGCGCGGCCGCTTGCCCGGCGCGAGCGAAGCAGGGTGGTTCTCTTCGAGCCAGAACATCTGGGCGCGGCTGCCGAGGCAGAAACCGATCTCGGGAATCACCGGCGAGGACTGCAGCCAGCCGCCGGACGGCGTCGCCGAGATCATGTTGCCGGCCTTGTCGATGATGTCGAAATGCACGGTGTCGCCGCGCACTTCGCCGAACCGGCCGACGGTCGGCTCGCCCGCGCCCATGGCGCCGACCGCTTCACGATGCCCTTCGGCGTGTCGCAACTTCACAACGCCGCCGAAGCCCTCGACCGCGCCGGGGCGGAAGTCGAGCGAAGCCTTGTCTTTCGAGATCAGCTTGCGCCGTTCGTTGTTATAGGCATCGGACAGCAGCGTTTCGATCGGGATGTCGGTGAATTTCGGATCGCCGTAGAACGTCTCGCGATCGGCATAGGCGAGCTTGGCTGCTTCGATCTGCAGATGGATGAAGTCGGGGCCTGCGGGATCGAGCCCGTCGAGCTCAAAACCCTTCAGCAGCGCGAGCTGCTGCAGCATCACCGGACCCTGGCTCCAGACCCCGGCCTTCTGCACGGTGTAGCGGCCGTAGTCGTAGGTGAGCGGCGCCTCGATGGTCGGCTGCCAGCGCGCCATGTCGTCGGCCGACAGGACGCCGCTATGCGGCGAGCCGGAAACGTCCATCACCTCCTGGGTGCGACAGAACTTGTCGATCGCCTCGGCGACGAAGCCCTTCGACCAGGCCTGCCGCGCGCGCTCGATCTGCGCGACGCGATCGCCGCCGGCACTCTCCGCCTCGGTGAGGATGCGTGCATAGGTCTCCGCGAGCTTCTTGTTGGTGAAGATGGTGCCAGGCTTCGGCACCTCGCCACCAGGCAAATAGACGTCGGCCGATGTGGTCCAGTATTTCCGGAACAGTTGTTCGACGGTCTTGATGGTGGCCGATGCACGCTCGACCAGCGGATAGCCGTCGCGTGCGTAGGCGATCGCGGGCTCCAGCACGTCGCGCAGCTTCATGGTACCGTAGTCGCGCAGCAGCAGCATCCAGGATTCGAATGTGCCGGGCACGCAGGCCGCGAGCAGGCCGGTGCCGGGCACCATCTCGAGGCCCTCGCTGCGATAATGCGCGATGGTTGCCTTCGCCGGCGCCGGGCCCTGGCCGCAGATCACTTCGCTTTTGCCGCGCTTGACGTCGTGCACGATGATCGGAACGTCGCCGCCGGGGCCGTTCAGATGCGGCTCGACCACCTGCAGCGTGAAGGCGGTGGCCACTCCGGCGTCGAAGGCGTTGCCGCCTTTCTCCAGCGTTGCCATGCCGACCGCGGTGGCGATCCAGTGCGTCGAGGTGACGACGCCGAAGGTGCCTTCGATCTCGGGCCGGGTTGTGAACGGATCGGGGTTGATGTTGCTCATGGCGATTGACCGTTCGTCGGTTTGTTGTTGGGCCTTCTCGGCGGGCGCACTTGATCACAGGCCGGCTGGTATGCCAACCGCTTGGTGCACATGGCCGCTCCCATCCGCGTGATCATGCCGGAACGACGGCGGGACTGTTGACGGCATGGCACGCGACGCCGTCGATCAGTTCCGGCGTCTTCTGGCGGCAGAGATCGAAGGCGAGGGGACAGCGCGGGTTGAACGAGCAGCCCGGCGGAGGATCGATCGGATTCGGAATTTCGCCCTTTACCGGGATACGCTGGCGACCGGACATCGCAAGGTCCGGAACCGCGCCGAGCAGCATCTTCGTGTAGGGCATCCGCGGGTTCTCGAACAATTCCCGACCCTCGGCGATCTCGACGATGCGGCCGAGATACATCACGCCGATCCGGCTCGCCATGTGGCGGACCACTGCGAGATTGTGGCTGATGAAGAGATAGGTGAGGCCGAACTTGTCCTGCAGGTCGCGCATCAGATTGAGGATCTGCGCCTGCACGGAAACGTCGAGCGCCGAGGTCGGCTCGTCGCAGACGATGAACTCGGCCTCGGATGCCAGCGCGCGGGCGATCGCGATGCGCTGGCGCTGGCCGCCGGAAAATTCGTGCGGGAATTTTTGGCCGTCGTCGGGGTGCAGGCCGACCAGCGAGAGCAATTCGCCGACCCGGGCCTTGATGTCGCGCTCGCCCTGGATCAGGTCGAAGGCGCGGATTGGCTCGGCGACGATGGCGGCGACCCGGTAGCGCGGATTGAGGCTCGCATAGGGATCCTGGAAAACCATCTGGATGCGCCGGCGCAGCCGGCGGCGTGCCTGGCCCTGCCGCGGATCGGTCATCGAGACGCCGTCGATGACGACCTCGCCTGAACTCGGCGGCAGCAGGCCGACCACCATGCGGGCGACGGTCGTCTTGCCGGAGCCGGATTCGCCGACCAGCGCGAAGGTCTCGCCGCGCTTGATGTCGAAGGAGACGCCGTCGACGGCTTTCAGGAATTCGAGATGGCCGCCCTCGATCACGCGGTTGAGCCACGGCTTGGAGACGTCGAAGACGCGGCGCAGGTTCCTGACCTCGATCAATGTTCCGCTCATGCCGCCGTCTCCTTCGCCGGCTCGAACAGATGACAGGCAACGAACTGCGTGCCCTGCCGGATCGGCTCGGGGCGATCGACGTGGCAGCGATCGAAGGCAAACGCGCAGCGCGGATTGAACGGGCAGCCCGGCGGGATCGCCGACAGCCGCGGCATCGAGCCGGGGATCTGCACCAGGCGTTTGTCCTCGCCGGCAAGCGTCGGGATCGCGCCCATCAGGCCCCTGGCATAGGGATGCAGCGGATTGCGCACCACCTCCTGCACCGGGCCGATCTCGGCGATGCGGCCGGAATACATCACCGCCACGCGGTCGCAGGTCTCGGCGATCACGCCCATGTCGTGGGTCACCAGCATCACGGCGGTGCCGTGGTCGCGGCCGAGCCGCTTGATCAGCGCGATGATCTGTGCCTGCACGGAGACGTCGAGCGCGGTGGTCGGCTCGTCCGCGATGATCAGCTCGGGCTCGGCGCAGATCGCAAGCGCGATCACGACGCGCTGGCGCATGCCGCCGGAGAATTCGTGCGGGTAGCCGTCGATGCGCTTTTCCGGCGCGGGAATGCCGACCTCGGCCAACAGATCGATGGCGCGCCTGCGCGCGGCGCTCTCGCTCAGATTGCTGTGGGTGCGAATGGTCTCGATGATCTGGTCGCCGATCCGGTACAGCGGATTGAGGCTGGTCAGCGGATCCTGGAAGATCATGCCGATCCGCTTGCCCCTGATGCGGCGGATCTCTTCCGGCGGAAGATGGTCGATCCGCGTGCCCGACAGTTCGATCTCGCCGCCGGAAATCCGGCCGGGCGGATCGATCAGGCCGATCACGGCAAGGCCGGTGACCGATTTGCCGGCGCCGGACTCGCCGACCACGCCGAGCACCTCGCCCTTGGCGATGTCGAACGATACGCCGTTGATGGCGCGCAAGGTCGCACGGCGGGTGACGAATTCCACCTCGAGATTGCGCACGGAAAGAACAGGCTTGGTCATCGGAGCTTCGGATTGAGGGCGTCGCGCAACCAGTCGCCGAGCAGGTTGATGGAGAGGATCAGGCCGGCCAGCGCAATGCCGGGGAAGGCGACGATCCACCATTCGCCGGCGAACAGATAGTTGTTGCCGATCCGGATCAGGGTGCCGAGCGAGGGCATGGTGTCGGGCATGCCGGCGCCGAGGAACGACAGCGTCGCCTCGGTGATGATCGCGAGCGCGAGGTTGATGGTGGCGATGACGAGGATCGGGCCCATCGTGTTCGGCAGCACGTGCCGCAGCATGATCTTCGGCGCCGGCAGGCCGATCAGCTGCGCCGCGGCGACGTAGTCCTTGTTCTTCTCGACCATCACCGAACCGCGCACGGTGCGGGCATATTGCACCCAGAAACTGAGTCCGATCGCGATGATGAGGACGCCGAGCGTGCTCATCTCGTCGAGCCGGTTGCCGAGCAGCGATTTGGCAACGCCGTTGACCAGCAGTGCGATCAGGATCGCGGGGAAGGTGAGCTGCACGTCGGCGATCCGCATGATCACGGTGTCGACCACGCCGCCGAAATAGCCTGCGATCAGCCCGAGGGCGATGCCGAGCGCGCCGGCAAAGACCACGCCGGCCAGGCCGACCGCAAGCGAGATGCGCAGGCCGTAAAGGATCGCCGAGAGCACGTCGCGGCCCTGCTCGTCGGTGCCGAGCAGGAACGGGCTTTGGCCGTCGGCGGTCCACAGCGGCGCGATCCGCGAGTTGATCAGCTGCAGCTGCGCCGGGTCGAACGGGTTCTGCACCGCGAGCCACGACGCGAAGATTGCGAGCAGAAAGAACAGCAAGGTGATCACGGCGGCGACCATCGTCAGCCTGGAGCGGCGGAACGAATAGAAGATGTCGCTGTCGAGCGCGCGCCTGAACCAGCCGGCAGGGGCCTGGTGGTCTTGGGAACGATGAGGGACGACGGCATCGGACATCGGTCAGCCCCTCACGCCGCGCGGCCGACGGTCGACCGCAAGCGCGGATCGACCACGGTGTAGAGGATGTCGACCACGAGATTAATGGTGACGAAGATCAGCGAGACCATCAACAGATATGCGGCCATGATCGGGATATCGACATTTTGCACGGCCTGCACGAAGAGAAGTCCCATACCCGGCCATTGGAACACGGTTTCGGTGATGATCGAGAAAGCAATAACCGAGCCAAACTGCAGACCGGCCACCGTGATGACCGGAACCAGGGTGTTCTTCAGCGCATGGCCGAAATGGATCGCGCGCGTGGTCAGCCCGCGGGCGCGGGCGAAACGGATATAGTCGGTCCGCAGCACTTCCAGCATTTCGGCGCGCACCAGCCGCATGATCAGGGTCATCTGGAACAGCCCGAGCGTGATCGCCGGCATGATCAGCGCCTTCAGGCCCGAGACGGTCAGCAGTCCGGTGGTCCACCAGCCGAGCTTCACCACCTCGCCGCGGCCGAAGGAGGGCAGCCAGCCCAGCGTCACCGCGAACAGATAGATCAGGAGGATGCCGATCAGGAAGGTCGGCAGCGAAATGCCGATCAGCGATACCGCCTGGAATAATTTGGCAAGCACTGTGTCGCGGCGCAGCGCCGAATAGACCCCCATCAGGATGCCGGCCACCATCGCGAACAGCGTGGCGCAGATCGAAAGCTCCAGCGTCGCCGGCAGCCGCTCCGCCAGCAGCGAGGAGACCGGCAGGCGGAACTGGTAGGAGACGCCGAACTTGAACTGCAGCGCATTGATGAAGTAGCGGCCGAACTGCACCAGCACCGGATCGTCAAGGCCGAGCGACTGCCGGATTTCGGCGCGCTGCGCGGCCGAGGTGTCGATCGAGACGATCTGGTTCACCGGGTCGCCGGCAAAGCGGAACATCGCGAACGCGATCACGCCCACGGCGAGCATCACGCCGATTGCCTGCAGGAAGCGGCGAAGAGTGAAAGCCAGCATCTCTACCTTTCACTGCTTTTGACATTGGCGCGCGGCCTTGCGCGGCCGGAAAACGAGCGGTCCCGGAAGCCTGCGCTTCCGGGACCCAATTCGCCAGAGCCACTATTCACCCTGCTTGGTCGCCCAGTAGAGCAGCACCTGGTTGTCCGCGCGCTGGGTCAATTTGACCTTTTTCGACACGCCCCACACCAGCGGTTGCTGATGTAGCGGAATGTAGCCGTAATCCTTGATGACGATGTCGTAGGCCTGCTTGATCAACTGGTCGCGCTTGGCGGTGTCGCCCTCGACCAGCACCTTGTCGGTGAGCGCGTCGACTTCCTTGTTGCAATAGCCACCGAGATTGGCCTCGCCCCGGGTGGCATCCTTCGGATCGTCGCGGCAGCCGAGGATGTCGTGCAGCACGTTGTGCGAGTCGGAGGTCGCGGGCGTCCAGCCCAGCATGAAGAACGAGGTCTGGTAGCCGCCGGGCTTCAGCACCTTGGCGAAATACTGCGCCTTCGGCTGCGCCAGCAGGTTCACCTTGACGCCGATGCGGGCCAGCATGCCGACCACCGCCTGGCAGATCGCGGCGTCGTTGACATAGCGGTCGTTCGGGCAGTCCATCGTGACTTCGAAGCCGTTCGGATAGCCGGCGTCGGCCAGCAGCTTCTTGGCACCATCAGGATCGAGCTTCGGCCGGGTGAATTCCTTCGACAGCGGATAGAGCTCGGGTGCGATCATCAACGTCGAGGGGGTCGACATGCCGCGCATGACGCGGGTCTTGATCAGATCGACGTCGATGGTCTTGTAGAAGGCTTCGCGGACGCGGATGTCCTTGAACGGATTCTTGCCCTTGATGTTGGAATACAGCAGCTCGTCGCGCGCCGTATCCATGCCGATGAAGATGGTGCGAATCTCCGGCGCGGTCATGACGGTGGCGACGCCGCTGGAATTGACGCGCTGGATGTCCTGGAGCGGAACCGGTTCGATCACGTCGACTTCGCCCGAGAGCAGTGCGGCAACGCGGGTGGCGTCGGAGCCGATCGGGGTGAAGATGATCTCCTTGAGATTATGCTCGGGCTTGCGCCAATAGCCTGGAAACGCCTTGAACACGGTCTTCACGCCGGGCTGGTGGCTCTCGATCGTGAAGGGGCCGGTGCCGTTCTCGTGCAGCGCCGCGTAGCTCGGCGTGGTTGCGGAGGCCGGCGTCGGCGCAACCGAATTGTTCTCCTCGCTCCACTTCTTGTCCATGATGTACCAGCTATCCCACTGCGAGATCAGGATGGGATTGGGCGAGTCCAGCGTCACGTCGACGGTGAAGTCGTCGACCTTGCTGAACTTGGCGTCGGCCGGGACGTTGCTGAGGAAGTTGGAGCCCTTGGCGCGGACGCGCTCGGCCGAGAACAGCACGTCGTCGGCGGTGAAGGGATCGCCATTGTGGAATTTCACGCCCTTGCGCAGATGGAAGCGCCATTTGGTCGGGCTCAGCGTCTCCCAGCTTTCCGCCAGGGCCGGAATGATCTTGAGGTCCTTGTCGCGCGCGGTGAGGCCTTCGTAGACGTGGGCGTGGTGCGCGATCGTCGTGGTTTCCTTCAGCGTGTAGGGATCCAGCGACTTCAGCTCGCCCTGGTTCGCATACTTCAACGTCTGGGCCGATGCCGGCAAAGCAAAGGCGGCGAGTGCGGCGACAGTCGCCGCAAACAAACTCCAACGTACCGACATGTAATCCCGCGTCCCCGTTCTTGTCCGCCGGCTGCTTTGTCCGGCTGGTATTATTGATCCATGTTGCCAGAGTTTACCGGCCGCGCAAGCGCGATTTGCCAAAGGGTTAACCCGTCCGCGCGGGTGCAGCGCAATGAACCGGATTGGAGAGTAGGCTGTCGGCGCGAACGCGTGACATTCGACTTTCGGAGTGCCGCTTGTCGGTCACGGGAATGATCACCGGCGCGCCTCGAGCAACCGCTCCAAACGGTTTGGTTGACCATAACGGATGATTGAGGCCGACTGCCCCCCGGGGCAGGTACGGCTCGCTTGCGCAACTCGCCCCGTCCCGGCGATACTGTGGCGGGCCAAGGCGCATTTGAGGAGGCGGATATGAAAGTCAACGTCGAGATAGATTGTACGCCCCTCGAAGCGCGGCAATTCTTCGGCCTGCCCGATGTGGGGCCGATGCAGGCGGCGGTGATGGACAAGCTGCAGCAGCAGATGACGTCGAACATCGAGAAGATTTCGCCGGAATCGCTGATGCAGAGCTGGTTCACCTTCGATCCCAAGCTCGCCGAGCGCTTCCAGGACATGTTCGTGGCGATGGCCGGCTTCGGCGGCACGAGCAAGAAGAAATAGTGACCGACATGGACAGGAGCGTTGATGGGACCGAACGCCGGTTGCGCCCGCCGAGCCTGTTCCTGATGCTGGCGGAGGCGCGCGGCGTGCTCGAACTCAATTCGAGCCTGCTGCTGTCGCCCCTCCTGATGCAGGCGCCGAAGGGCGATGGTCATCCGGTGCTGGCACTGCCGGGCTTCCTTGCCAGCGACCTGTCGATGGCGCCGATGCGGCGCTATCTGAAGGAGCTCGGCTACGACGCCTATGCCTGGAACATGGGCCGCAATTTCGGTGGGATTTCCAGCAGGCGGGCTGCGCTGCGCGACCTGCTGAAGCGGGTCCATGAGGCGTCGGGGCGCAAGGTCTCGATCATCGGCTGGAGCCTCGGCGGCGTCTATGCGCGCGACTTGGCGTCGCAGATGCCGGAGCTGGTGCGCTCCATCATCACGCTGGGCAGCCCGTTCGCCGACGACATCCGCGCCACCAATGCGACGCGGCTCTATGAGCTGTTGTCCGGCGAAGGTGTCGACGACATCCCTGAGATCCGCACCGCGATCGCCGGCGACATGCCGGTGCCGACGACCTCGATCTATTCCCGCACCGATGGCATCGTGAACTGGCGGACCTCGCGCGTGCGGCCGTCGGCCACCGCCGAGAACATCGAGGTGCATTTCGCCAGCCATATCGGCCTCGGCGTCAATCCCGCGGCGCTGTGGGCGATTGCGGACCGGCTGGCCCAGCCGGAAGGGGAATTCCGGCATTTTGACCGCTCGGGCCCCTTTGCCATTGCCTACGGGCCGGCAGAACAGGCACTATCCTGACCAAACGACGAGAAGCGCCGCCCAAGGCGCCCGCGTAAGTAGGCTCTCGGGAGGAGATCATGAGCGACGCCAAGAAGCTGTCCTCGCTGGACGCATCGTTTCTCTATCTGGAAACGCCGGAAATGCCGATGCATGTCGGCAGCATGGCGATCTTCCGCCTGCCCGACGGCTACAAGGGCGACTTCTTCGAGGAGTTCAAGGCGATGATCGCCTCGCGGCTGCACATCGCGCCGATCCTCAAGGCGCGGCTGCAGAAGGCGCCGCTCGACATCGATCACCCGTCCTGGGTCGAGGACGACCAGTTCGACATCGACCGTCACATCTTCCGCGCCAGCCTGCCGGCGCCGCGCGATCGCGCGACGCTGGAGCGTATCGTCGGCTGGATGCACGCCAAGCTGTTGAACCGCGCCCGCCCGCTCTGGGAGTTCTACGTCTTCGAGGGCATGAAGGACAACGAGATCGGGCTCTATTCCAAGATGCACCATGCCTGCATCGACGGCGGCGCCGGTGCGGCGCTGACCAGCATGATCTACGATCTGACGCCGGTGCCGCGCGAGATCGAGCCGCCGAGCGCGAAGAAGGTCGCGCAGGAACCGCGCGACATCGCGGCCAATCTGATCGATGCCTATCAGCAACTCTGGACCCAGCCGTTCGAGGCGGCCGCCGCCGCGCAGAAGAGCCTGGAGCTGCCGCGTTCCGGCAAGAGCGACCTCGGCTCGATCCTGTTCGACAACGCCATGTTCCAGATCGAAAGCGCGGTGAAGTTCGCCGGCTCCATGCCGACGGTCATGAAGAGCCTGTCCGACGTCGTCGCCAAGGTCGCCGATCCGAGATCGCGCGAAAGCCTGCAGGCGATGTCCTCGCCGCCGACCATCCTCAACAAGGCGATCTCGTCCGAACGCAGCTTTGCCGGCACCTCGATCTCGCTGTCGCGTGCCAAGGCTCTGGCGAAGGCGTCCGGCGGCAAGCTCAACGACGTCGTGCTGGCGCTCGCCTCCGGCGTGGTGCGGCGCTATCTGATCAGCCAGGGCGCGCTGCCGAACAAGTCGCTGACGGCAGGTGTTCCGATCTCGCTGCGCGAGGAGGGCAATGCCGAATCCAACAACCAGGTGTTCGGCATGATCTGCTCGATCGCAACCGACATCGAGGACCCAAGGAAGCGGCTGGAAACCATCATCGCGCAGTCGACCAAGTCCAAGGAGATGTCGCATCCGCTGCGCGCTCTGGTGCCGCAGGTCACCAACATCTCGCTGCTGGGCGCGCCGATCCTGGTGCAGATCCTGGCGCTGCTCTACAGCCGTTCCGACCTCTCCAACGTGCTGCCGCCGGCCACCAACATCACGGTCTCGAACGTGCCGGGGCCGCGGCAGACGCTGTATGCGGCGGGTGCCGAGCTGCTGCACATCTTCCCGGTTTCGATCTCGACCCACGGCGTGGCGCTCAACATCACCGTGCAGAGCTACCGCGATCAGCTCGATTTCGGCTTCATCGTGGGCGCCAACATCATTCCCCACGTGCAGGTGATGTGCGACATGCTGCCGCTCGAGTTCGATGTACTCGAGGCGGCGTTCGCTCCCCCGCCTGCGGACATCAAGGGCGCAGCTGAATAAGGATCCCGGTCGATGATTGAAATGCCACCGCTGCAGTTCGCCGAGACGAACGGCATCCGCATGAGGTTTTATGAAGCAGGCCCCAAGACCGACACGCCGCCGGTGGTGCTGTGCCACGGCTGGCCTGAACTGGCGTTCTCCTGGCGCCACCAGATCAAGGCGCTGGGCGAGGCCGGCATCCGGGTGATTGCGCCGGATCAGCGCGGCTATGGCGCGACCGACCGGCCGGAGCCGGTCGAGGCCTACGACATGGAGCACCTGACCGGCGACCTCGTCGGCCTGCTCGACCATCTCAAGATCGACAAGGCCATCTTCGTCGGGCACGACTGGGGCGGCTTTGTCGTCTGGCAGATGCCGCTCAGGCATCATCAGCGGGTCGCCGGCGTCGTCGGCGTCAACACGCCGCATTGGGACCGTGCGCCAATGGATCCGATCGCGCTGTTTCGCCAGCGCTTCGGCGATCACATGTACATCGTCCAGTTCCAGGATCCGGCGCGCGAGCCCGACCGCATCTTCGGCAGCCGCGTCGAGCAGACCTTCGACGCCTTCATGCGCAAGCCGGTGCCACGTCCGGCGGACGCGCCACCCGAACAGCCGATCGCCGGCGTTGGCGCCTCGGCGCGGCTCAACCTGGCGTTTCCGCAGATGATCGCGAACTACGACGCCAAGCATGACCCGCGCAAGCCGATCCTGTCCGCGGACGAGAAAAAGGTGTTCGTCGACACCTTCACCAAGACCGGCTTCACCGGCGGCATCAACTGGTATCGCAATTTCACCCGCAACTGGGAGCGCTCGGCCGGGCTGGACCATCACGTCCGGGTGCCGTCGCTGATGATCATGGCCGAGAACGACGCGGTGCTGCCGCCCTCGGCCGCCGACGGCATGGAGCGGCTGGTGCCGGACCTCGAGAAGTACCTGGTCAAGGACAGCGGCCATTGGACGCAGCAGGAAAAGCCTGACGAAGTCAGCGCGAAGCTGATCGAATGGCGCAGAAAGCGGTTTGGGTGACGATGACGTCGTCATTCCGGGGCGATGCGCAGCATCGAACCCGGAATCTCGAGATTCCGGGTCTGGTCCTTCGGACCATCCCGGAATGACTGAGGTTAGAGGGGGCACTTCGAAAATGGCGTCCGGCAACAGACTGAGTCCGATTCCGCATCCGCCGACGAAGCCGGTGGTCGGCAACATGCTGTCGCTGGACTCGACCGCGCCGGTGCAGCATCTCGTCAAGCTCTCCAAGGAGCTCGGACCGATCTTCTGGCTCGACATGATGGGCGCGCCGCTCGTGATCGTGTCCGGTCACGATCTCGTCGACGAGCTCTCCGACGAGAAGCGCTTCGACAAGGCCGTGCGCGGCTCGCTGCGCCGGGTCCGCGCGGTCGGCGGCGACGGCCTGTTCACCGCCGACACCAAGGAGCCGAACTGGAGCAAGGCGCACAACATCCTGATGCAGCCGTTCGGCAACCGCGCCATGCAGTCGTACCACCCGAGCATGGTCGACATCGCCGAGCAGCTGGTCAAGAAATGGGAGCGCCTCAACGCCGACGAGGAGATCGAGGTCGTCCACGACATGACGGCGCTCACCCTCGACACCATCGGCCTCTGCGGCTTCGACTACCGCTTCAACTCGTTCTACCGCCGCGACTACCACCCGTTCGTGGAATCGCTGGTGCGCTCGCTCGAAACCATCATGATGACCCGCGGCCTGCCGCTCGAGGGTCTGTGGATGCAGAAGCGGCGCAAGACGCTCGCCGACGACGTCGCCTTCATGAACAAGATGGTCGACGAGATCATCGCCGAGCGGCGCGGCAGCACCGCCGCGACCGACGACAAGAAGGACATGCTGGCGGCGATGATGACCGGCGTCGACCGCGCCACCGGCGAGCAGCTCGACGACGTCAACATCCGCTACCAGATCAACACCTTCCTGATCGCCGGCCACGAGACCACCAGCGGCCTGTTGTCGTGCACGATCTACGCGCTGCTGAAGCACCCGGAGGTGCTGAAGAAGGCCTATGAGGAGGTCGATCGCGTCCTCGGTCCCGACGTCAATGCGCGGCCAACCTATCAGCAGGTGACCCAACTCACCTACATCACGCAATGCCTGAAGGAGGCGCTGCGGCTGTGGCCGCCGGCGCCGGCCTACGGCATCGCGCCGCTCAACGATGAGATGATCGGCGGCAAGTACAAGCTGAAGAAGAACACCTTCATCACCATCCTGGTGATGGCGCTGCACCGCGATCCCAGCGTCTGGGGCCCGAACCCCGACGTGTTCGATCCCGAGAATTTCAGCCGCGAGGCGGAGGCCAAGCGCCCGATCAACGCCTGGAAGCCGTTCGGCAACGGCCAGCGCGCCTGCATCGGCCGCGGCTTTGCCATGCACGAGGCGGCGCTGGCGATCGGGATGATCCTGCAGCGCTTCAAGCTGATCGACGTGCATCGTTACCAGATGCATCTGAAGGAGACGCTGACGGTCAAGCCGGATGGCTTCAGGATCAAGGTACGGCCGCGCGACGACAAGGACCGCGGCGCGTTCGCCGGCAGCACGGGCGCGGTTGCGGCCGCGCCAAAGGCGCCGCGCGCGCCGACCACGCGCCCCGGCCACAACACGCCGATGCTGGTGCTGTACGGCTCCAATCTCGGCTCCGCCGAGGAGCTGGCGACCCGCATGGCCGATCTGTCCGAGATCAACGGCTTCGCGACGCGGCTGGGCCCGCTGGACGATTATGTCGGCAAGCTGCCGGAGGAGGGCGGCGTGCTGATCATCTGCGCCTCCTATAATGGCGCGGCGCCCGACAACGCGACGCAGTTCGTCAAATGGCTCGAGAGCGACCTGCCGAAGGATGCCTTCGCCAAGGTCCGCTACGCGGTGTTCGGCTGCGGCAACAGCGATTGGGCCGCGACCTACCAGTCGGTGCCGCGTTTCATCGACGAGCAGCTCACCAAGCATGGCGCACGCGCCGTCTATCCGCGCGGCGAGGGCGATGCGCGCAGCGATCTCGACGGCCAGTTCCAGAAATGGTTCCCGGAGGCGGCCAAGGTCGCGACCAAGGAATTCGGCATCGACTGGAATTTCACCCGCACCGCCGAGGACGAGCCGCTCTATGCGATCGAGCCGGTGGCGCAGGGTGCGGTCAACACCATCGTGACGCAAGGCGGCGCGGTGCCGATGAAGGTGCTCGCCAACAGCGAGCTGCAGACCAAGGCAGGCGCTCATCCGTCGGAGCGTTCGACCCGGCATATCGAGGTCGAGCTGCCGACCAGCCTGAAATATCGCGTCGGCGATCATCTCAGCGTGGTGCCGCGCAACGATCCGACCCTGGTCGATTCCGTTGCGCGCCGCTTCGGCTTCCTGCCGGCCGACCAGATCCGTCTGCAGGTCTCAGAAGGCCGCCGCGCGCAATTGCCGGTCGGCAACGCCGTGTCGGTCGGACGGCTGCTCACCGAGTTCGTCGAGCTGCAACAGGTCGCGACCCGCAAGCAGATCCAGATCATGGCCGAGCACACCCGCTGCCCGGTGACCAAACCGAAGCTGATGGCCTATGTCGGCGACGACGATGCCTCGGCCGCGCGCTATCGCGCCGAGGTGCTGGCCAAGCGCAAATCGGTGTTTGACCTGCTCGAGGAATATCCGGCTTGCGAGCTGCCGTTCCACCTCTATCTCGAAATGCTGTCACTGCTGGCGCCGCGCTATTATTCGATCTCGTCGTCTCCGGCCGGCGAGGCGCAGCGCTGCAGTGTCACCGTGGGCGTGGTGGAGGCGCCGGCAAGTTCCGGCCGCGGCATCTACAAGGGCGTGTGCTCGAACTATCTGGCGCGCCGCCGCGCCGGCGACACCGTCCACGCCACCATCAAGGAGACCAAGGCAGGCTTCCGCCTGCCCGATGATAATGCCGTGCCGATCATCATGATCGGGCCGGGCACCGGGCTCGCACCGTTCCGCGGCTTCCTGCAGGAGCGCGCCGCGCGCAGGGCGCAGGGCGCGACGCTGGGGCCGGCGATGCTGTTCTTCGGCTGCCGGCATCCTGAGCAGGATTTCATCTATGCGGATGAGCTGAAGGCGTTCGCAGCCGACGGCGTCAGTGAACTCCACACCGCCTTCTCGCGCGCCGACGGCCCGAAGACCTATGTGCAGCACCTCGTCGCCGCGCAGAAGGACCGGGTCTGGGAGCTGATCCAGAAGGGCGCGATCGTCTATGTCTGCGGCGACGGCGGCAGGATGGAGCCCGACGTCAAGGCGACCTTGATCTCGATCTATCGCGAGCGCACCGGTGTCGACACCGACGCCGCCGCGCGCTGGATCGAGGAAATGGGCACCAGGAACCGCTACGTGCTCGACGTCTGGACAGGCGGCTAGGCTCACGCCTTCGTAGCCCGGATGAAGCGAAGCGTAATCCGGGACAGCGTCTTATGCGGACGGGGCAGACCCCGGATTTCGCTTCGCTCCATCCGGGCTACGGCAGAGGTGCCGGCCATGTTACAAGCCGCCGCATGATTCCATGGGAAAAGATCGATACCGCGCGCATTCCCGGAACCGAGGGTGAATTGCGTCTGATGCGGCGAGGCCGCGAATTCTCGATCATGCTAGGCACCAACGAGCTGATGAACAGCCGCCTGTCGGGCTCGGAAGAGGCGTTGGCGACGCTTGCCGCGAAGAAGATCGAGAAGGTCGCACGGCCGCATTTTCTGATCGGCGGCCTCGGCATGGGCTTTACGCTGCGGGCCGCGCTCGCCGTGCTCGGACCCGAGGCGCGGATCACGGTGGCCGAGCTGGTGCCGGCGGTCGTTGCCTGGGCGCGAGGTCCGATGGCGGAGATTTTCGGCGACAGCCTGAACGATCCGCGCGTGAGCATCCGGGAGGAGGATGTTGCCAGCGTGATCGACCGCCAGCCGCTCGGCTTCGATGCCATCCTGCTCGACGTCGATAACGGGCCTGAAGGCCTGACCCGCAAGGCCAATGACGCGCTGTATGATGTCTCCGGGCTCAAGATCGCACACGCGGCATTGCGGCGCGGCGGCGTGCTTGCGGTCTGGTCGTCCGGTCCGAACGCCAAGTTCCCGAAATCGCTGACTCGTGCCGGGTTCGCGGTCAACGAAATTGCCCTCCGCGCCACCGGCCGGGGCCGCGGAGTCCGCCACGTGATCTGGATCGCGGTCAAGGACTAGCCGGCGTCCCGGCGCGCTCGCCAGCCTGATCATGTCAGTGGCTGAACACAAGCCATCACGATGCCTTAGAACATCGTGTTGCTGTTGGCGGGATTCTCCGGAACGGGCTGCGCCACGTCCCAGTGCTCGACGATCTTGCCGTCCTCGAGCTTGAAGATGTCGACGATCGCATTGCCGCGGGTGCCGGGCTCGCGCACGGCGTGGACGTGCAGGATCACGTAGTCGCCGTCGACGAATGAGCGCTTGATCTCGCTGTGCGAGTTCGGAAACTTCTCGCGCAGGAAGCCGATGAACTTGCGGAATCCTTCGGGGCCGTCGGCCGCGCCGGGATTGTGCTGCACATAGCGGTTGCCGACATAGGCGAGCGCTGCGTCGGCGTCCTTCTGGTTCAACCCCTTCTCGTAGAACGCCAGCACGGCCTTGCGGTTGGCTTCCTGCTGCGCGTCGCTGGCAGCCGCCATTGCCGATGAAGACGCGAGCGCGAGGAGGAGAGCGGCGACGGCTGTCTGTGGCCGGAGGATGGTCTTCATCTGGTTGCTCCCGGTGGCTGATGGCGCGCAACCCGCGCGATGCATCGCGCTGTCTACCGCCTTCGCGCGGGCGCCGGAAGAACGCACTCCCGGCTCACATGGTTACCGGAAGATACCGGAGCCCCGTTCCGATTGAAACGGGACGGGGCTCTCGATTTTGGCTTTGGGGCGTTTTCTTCACGCGAACCGGGATCCACTTCGCTCGAAAACGCTCTGGCCTCACGCCGCCTTCGCCGCCGCGCCATGCGCGTGCTTGTCGATGGCGTCGATGATCTGCGGCCACATCGGAATTGGCAGGGCGTGGCCCATGCCCTCGATCATCACAAGCTTCGCGCCCGGAATCGAGACCGCGGTGTCCTTGCCGCCTTCGGGATGCACCAGCGGATCGATGGTGCCGTGGATCACCAGCGTCGGCGCTTTGACGCCGCGCAGCCGCTCCTTGCGGCTGCCGGAGGCGAGAATGGCGCGGAGCTGGCGGCCGACGCCCTCCGGATTGAGGCCGCGCTCATAGGTGCGCCGCGCGCGTTCGGGATCGAGCGCCTCGTCCTCGGGAAACGAGCCGTTGCGCAGAACTTTCCAGGTCTGCCCGAAGCGGACGAAATACTCTTCCTTGCTCTTCGGCGGCGGCGCCATCAGCACCGCGGTCGCCTCGCGGGTCGGCCCCGGGATCTTTGGATTGCCCGTGGTCGACATGATCGAGGTCAGCGAGCGCACGCGCTCGGGAAAGGTGATCGCAACCTCCTGCGCGATCATGCCGCCCATCGATGCACCGACCAGATGCGCGGTGCGGATGCCGAGCGCATCCATCAGCCCGATCGTATCCCTCGCCATGTCGGCCAGCTTGTAGGGCGCTGCGACCGGGATCTTCAGGAAGCGGAGCTTGAGCAGTTCGAGCGCGGTCAGCCGCTTGCCGCCGCTCAGGCGGGAGGATTTTCCGATATCCCTGTTGTCGAATCGGATGACGTGAAAACCGCGCGCGGCGAGCTGGCGGCAGAACTCGTCGTCCCAATGGATCATCTGGGCGCCGAGGCCCATGATCAGGAGCAGCGGCTCGGCATTCGCATCGCCAAACATCTCGTAGCAGATGTCGATGCCATTGGCGCGGATGATCTGCGGCGGCTGATGGGCGAGCGTGGTCACGGGCGTCCCCTGCTGGTGTCGCGGTCAGGAACCTCTATGCCACGGATTGACGCAGCGCAGAAGAGCCTCGGCGTCGCTGGTCGCGCCGCGCAGTTGACCGATCAGCAGCAACAGTGTCGTATGGCAGAAACAAATGGAAGCGCGGCAAGCGCTCGAAATTGGTGTGGAGGAGCGCCGCATGGCCGACAAGGGCAACGACCCTGCCGTGATCTGGCAGACGATGATTGGCGAGATGGAGAAGGGGTTCAACTCCTTCGGCAACCAGCTCATGAGCTCGCCGGAATTTTCCAAGGCGATGAACCAGGCCGGCGGCGTTGCGGCCGGCGCGCAGAAGCAGCTCGGCGAGCTGATGGAGAAATATCTGCTGGCGATGAACCTGCCGAGCCGCGCCCAGCTCGTCGGCATGGCGGAGCGCCTGCAATCGATGGAGAACCAGCTCAACGAGATCAAGACGCTGCTGCAGCAGGTGCACCACAATTCGCTGGCGCCGGACGACGGCCACGGCGCAACGCCGCGGCCACCGCGCACCAAGCAGCCGCCAGCGGAGGGAGGCAGCAAATGAATGCTCCCACCCCCTTTGATTTCGCCTCGATCTCCGAGCGGGTCCAGTCCGAGGTGCAGCGCGCGATCCAGCGCAGCATCAAGGGCGTCGAGTATTTCTCGAGCTCCGGCCCGTCGCTCGGCTCGACGCCGAAGGACGTGCTGTATTCGCGCGGCACCATGAACCTCTATCACTACCGGCCGCTGGCCAGCGAAGTCTATCGCGTGCCGGTGCTGATCGTGATGGCGACCACCAACCGCGGCTACATCCTCGACCTGGTGCCGGGGCAGAGCTTCATCGAGTTCCTGCTCAAGCGTGGCTTCGACGTCTACATGCTGGACTGGAGTGCGCCGAAGCCCGAGGAAAAATCGCTTCGCATGGAGGATTACGTCCTCGACTTCATCCCGGAATCGGTCCGCCGCGTACAGCAGGATTCCGGCGAAAAGGAAGTCTCGGTGATCGGCTATTGCTTCGGCGGCGTGCTGTCGCTGCTGTATGGCTCGATCTTCAACGACGGGCCGATGAAGAATCTGATCTGCTTCACCACGCCGATCGATTTCCGCGAGATGAAGCTGTTCTCGAATTTCGCCGACCGCCGCTATTTCGACGTCGACCGGCTGATCGACAGCACCGGCAACATGCCGCCCGAACTGATCCTGCAATCGTTCGACATGTTGCGGCCGGCCGCGCGTGTCGTCGGCCAGATCCAGCTCTGGGACAACATCTGGAACGACGAGTTCGTCAAGTCGTACCGGATGTTCGATCGCTGGGCGACCGACACGCTGCCGCTCGCGGGCGAATATTTCCGCGCCATCACCAAGGACCTGATGTGGGACAACAAGCTCTACAACGACACCATGACGGTCGGCGGCCGCGAGGCGAAGCTTGCCGACATCAAGGTGCCGATCCTGCACGCGGTCGCCGAGCACGACCACATCGTGCCGTATGATGCGGCAAAGCATCTGATCACCAAGATCGGCTCCGAGGACAAGGAGGAGGTGATGCTGAAAGGCGGTCACGTCTCGCTGGTCGCCGGCGCCAATGCAATCAAGCGGCTGTGGCCGAAACTGGACTCCTGGTTGAGCAAGAGATCGACCTAAGAAGGGTCGACTTGAGAGAGATCGACATGACCGAACAACGTTCCTATCCGCGCCGCGTCAAGACCGAGGCGGGCGACATCGAGTTTCGCCTGATGATTCGGGACCACGAGGCCGCGGTGCTGGCCTTCGCGCAAAAGCTGCCGACGCATGATCTCTTGTTCCTGCCGCGCAATATCAGCCAGCCGAAGGTGCTGTCGGCCTGGATCAACGAGATCGAGCGCGGCGACATCACGAGCCTGCTCGCGATCAAGGACGGCAAGGTGGTCGGCTGCGGCACCCTGGTGCGCGATCCGCATTCCTGGTCGCCGCATGTCGGCGAGATCCGGATGGTGGTGTCGCTCGACGTGCGCGGGCAGGGCGTCGGCCGGGCATTGTCGCAGGAGACCTTCGCCATCGCGCTCGGTGCCGGGCTGGAGAAGTTCTCGGTGCAGATGACCGTCGACCAGCGGGCGGCGATCGCGCTGTTCGAGAGCCTCGGCTTCAAGGCGGAGGCCCTGCTGCGCGACCATGTCCGCGACGTCGAGGGCAAGACCCACGACATCGTCGTGTTGGGGCACAATGTGGCTCAGGTCCGGGCCCAAATGGAGGCTTACGGGGTGTCCGACGCGGTCGGAGGTAATTAGAAACCTCATTCTGCTGGTTCTCTAGGCAATCTGCCGGATCTTCGTGCTGTTCACAGGTTTGTGATATCGCGCCGCAACATCGATGTTGCGGTGCACCATGAGGTGTGTCATAACACCGTTGCCCCGGGCCAAACCGGACGGGGTGAGCCCATAGCTCAAACCTGAGGATGGAGAGACCCCAATGACCACCGAAACCAATTCCGTGCTGAACGGCGTCAAGGAAGCCTTCGCGCCCGTCACCGAGGCGTTCACCAAGCTTCAGAACCTGGAAGTTCCGGAAGCCGCCCGTGAGTTCGTGAAGAAGCAGGCCGAGGCGGCCAAGACCCGCGCTGCCGATGCCTATGCCGGCTCGGAGAAGGTGACCAACGTGATCGAGTCCGCTGTTGCCGGTTCGGTGACCGAAGCCGCCAAGATCAGCCGCAACATCCAGCAGGCGATCTACCAGGACGCCGAGGCGTTCTTCGCTGGTATCGACAAGCTCGCGTCCGCCAAGTCGCTGAGCGAAGCCGCCCAGATCCAGTCGGAGCTGGCCCGTGCGCGTGGCGAACTGTTCGTCTCGCGGGCGAAGGCCACCACCGAGTATCTCGGCAAGCTCGTCACCGACGGTGCGAAGACCGCGCAGGACAACTTCGCCAAGGTCTACGGCAAGACCGCCTGATCGCGGCCGCGCTGACCAACTGCCCTTTTCGAAGGCCCGCCATTTTGCGGGCCTTCTTTTTTGGCGGTGTCCTTCATAGCTCATGTGTCCACCGTCATTCCGGACGACGCGAAGCGGCGATCCGGAATCTCGAGATTCCCCGGTGCGCAATTGCGCACCTGAGGTTCGTGCTTCGCACGCCCCGGAATGACGGCGGTGAGCCATGCTATGCTTCGTTCGTCACCCCCGCGAAACCACATGACCCTTCCCGCCGCCCTCATCGCAACGCCAGTCGACGTCGAACGCGCCGCCGAGCTGCGGCGCGTCAAGTGGCTGGCGACCGGCGTGCTGGCGGCAACCTTCGTCATCTTCATCGCAGCGAAAGCGCTGCTGCCGGTGCATCCGGTGTTCGGTTTCATCGCTGCATTTGCCGAGGCCGCAACCATCGGCGGGCTCGCCGACTGGTATGCCGTCGTCGCCTTGTTCAAGCGGCCGCTCGGCCTGCCGATCCCGCACACCGCGATCATCCAGAGCAATCAGGCGCGCATCGCCGAGAAGCTCGGCGAGTTCATCGAGAACAACTTTTTGGAATCCGGGCCGGTCGAGGCCAAGCTGCGCGAGATCGATTTCGGTTCGTTCATCGCCGACTGGCTGCGCGACCGCAAACGTTCCGAGGATCTCGCCCGCTTCGTGCTGCGGATGCTGCCCGAGGCATTCGCGGCGACCGAGAGCTCGGGGTTGATGCAGTTCATCAGCCGCCGCGTCACGACGCAGGTGCTCTCGATCGACCTCGCGCCGCTTGCGGCCGGCGCGCTGCGCGGCTTCGTGCAGGAGGGCAAGCATGGCGGCCTGCTCGACGACATCCTGCGCGTGCTGCACCAGACGCTGACGCAGCAGGAGACCATGGCCGTGATCCGCGACAAGGTCCGCGCCGAGATGCCGACGCTGCTCAGGCTCTATCGTGCAGACAAGTTCGTGGTGAACCGGATCATCGCGTCCGCCACGAAATTCTTCGAGGAAGTGCGCAACGACCCGCAGCATCCGTTCCGCGGCGAATTCGACCGCATGCTGCTGTCCTTTGTCGACCGGCTCGGCAGCGACAAGGCGTTCGCCGATCGCATCGATGGTCTCAAGCGCGATTTGATGGCGCGGCCCGAGCTTGCCAATCTCGGGCGCACCATCTGGGCCAACGTCAAGGACTTCATCGAACGCAGCGCCTCGGGCGAGTCGCAGGTGCTGCAGCATCAGCTGGCGCGAATGTTGGTCGAGGCCGGCGACGCGCTCGACGGCGACGCCGATCTGCGCGGCGAGATCAATCAGGGCCTGGTGGCCATCCTGCGCACCGTCGTCGCCGAGCAGAAGAGCGGCGTCTCGGGCTTTATCGCCGACCAGATGAAGAGCTGGGACATGGAGCAGCTGATCTCCCTGATCGAGGTCAATGTCGGCAAGGACCTGCAATACATCCGCTTCAACGGCGCGCTGATCGGCGGGCTTGCCGGGCTTGCGCTTTACACCCTGGAGTACACGCTGCGGCTGCTGTGACCGATTGGGCACGAAAGTCACTTTAGTTGTGGCAAGTGTGACCTGGACCGCTTGCACGAAAGTGTCCGGTTCCCTAGCTTTTCAGGACAGATTGTTGCGTTGCGGAACGATTCCGCCGGGTTTGCGTCAATTCCGTTGACCATTCTCGTTGGTCCCATTGCCGGCGGTCCTGCCGGAAGAGGAGCTGAAATGTCCGTTGCTGCGCAGACGCTACGCCCGCCGTCCAGGACGCTGATGTTTCTGGAAGGCCGCGCCATTCATGAGCTCGGCGCCTTTCTTGGTGCATTGCCGCTGCTCAGCCTCGCGCCGCGCGGCGATGGGCATCCGGTGCTGGTGCTGCCGGGGCTGATCGCTTCCGACATGTCGACCCGGCCGCTGCGCGACTTTCTCAGGAGCAAGGGCTACGCCGTCAGCGGCTGGCGCCAGGGCCGCAATCTCGGGCTTCGCGCCGGCGTGCAGGACGGGATGATCGAGCTGCTGCAGCAGATGAATGAAACGACCGGCCGCAAGGTCTCGGTGGTGGGCTGGAGCCTCGGCGGCCTCTATGCGCGCCAGCTCGCCAAGATGATGCCGGAGCGCGTGCGCCAGGTGATCACGCTCGGCAGCCCGTTTGCCGCCGGCCCGAAGTCGACCAACGCCTGGCGCGTCTATGAGATGGCCAGCGGCCGGCGCGCCGATGAAGAGGATTCGCGTTTCGGCGGCTCGCTCGCCAGCGCGCCGCCGGTGCCGACCACCGCGATCTTCAGCCGCACCGACGGCGTCTGCGCCTGGCAGGGCTGCCGCGAGCAGGCCTCGTCGATGACCGACAGCATCGAGGTCGAGAGCAGCCATTGCGGCATGGGTCATCACCCGGCCGTGGTCTACGCGGTCGCCGATCGCCTCGCGCAGAAGGAAGGCGAGTGGGCGCCGTTCGATCGCAGCGGCTGGCGCAGCATCGTCTATCCGGATCCCAATCGCTGACTTGCTTGCCTCGCCCCGCTTGCGGGGAGAGGCCGGATCGCATGAAGCGCAGCGCAATGCGATCCGGGTGAGGGGGAGTCTCCACGAGCGCAACTCGCACCGTGATTGCGGAGAGCCCCCTCATCCCGACCTTCTCCCTGCACGCGGGGAGAAGGAGAAGAACCCGCATTGTCGTGAATCGACAAAACGCGCTATGCGTTGGGCATGCCACAGCCGCTTGCCCGCATCGTCGATCAGCTGAAGCGCGAGCCGTCACGCACCGGCTCGATCATCATCACCGTGTTCGGAGATTCCATCGTGCCGCGCGGCGGCTCGGTGTGGCTCGGCACGCTGCTCGAATTCTTCAAGTCGCTCGACATCGACGGCAATGTGGTGCGCACCGCGATGTCGCGGCTCGCCGCCGACGGCTGGCTCGAGCGCAACAAGGTCGGCCGCAACAGTTTTTATCGGCTGAACGCCAAGGGCCGGCAGACCTTCGACACCGCGACGCGGCACATCTACGATCCGCCGCCGTCGGACTGGACCGGCCGCTTCGAGCTGTTGTTGATCGGCAATGCCGAGGACCGCGACGCCGCGCGCGAGGCATTGAAGAATGCCGGCTTCGGCAGCCCGCTGCCCGGCGTGTGGGTCGCGCCGTCGGGCGTGCCGATCCCCGATGAAGCGTCGCGTGCGATCCGGCTCGAAGTCTCCGCGGAAGATGACAGCGGACGCCGGCTGCTCAGCGAAAGCTGGCCGCTCGACCGCACCGCGGACGCCTATCTGAAGTTCATGAAGACGTTCGAGCCGCTGCACGGCTCAATCATCCGCGGCGAGACGCTGAGCGACGCCGACGCCTTCACCGCGCGCATTCTCTTGATCCACCATTACCGCCGCGTCGTGCTGCGCGATCCGCTGCTGCCTTATCAGCTGCTGCCGAAGGATTGGCCGGGCAGGGCGGCGCGCAAACTCTGCGGCGAGATCTATCGCGGGCTGCTTTCGCCGTCGGAACAATGGCTTGACGACCACGCAACCAACGAGGACGGGCCGCTGCCGAAGTCCAACGGGGCGGTGGCGCGCCGTTTCGAGGGCGCCTGAATATATTACAAAAATATCTTGCATTTGGAAATTTATGTTATATATTCCTACCTAACAACACATTGGGAGGTCGGCCATGTACACGCAGGCGCTCAACTCATCCGACGGCGACGATCGCGGCGTCGAGGATGTCGCCCGTGCCAGTCAGTTCCAGGCCCGCATCGATGCCGACGAGCGCATCGAGCCGAACGACTGGATGCCCGCCGCCTACCGCAAGACGCTGACGCGGCAGATTTCCCAGCACGCCCATTCCGAAATCGTCGGCATGCTCCCCGAGGGCAACTGGATCACCCGCGCGCCGTCGCTGCGCCGCAAGGCCGCGCTGCTCGCCAAGGTGCAGGACGAATGCGGCCACGGCCTCTATCTCTACGCCGCCGCCGAGACGCTCGGCACCTCGCGCGAGGAGCTGGTCGACGCGATGCTATCGGGCAAGGCGAAATATTCCTCGATCTTCAATTATCCGACGCTGACCTGGGCCGACATCGGCACCATCGGCTGGCTGGTCGACGGCGCGGCGATCATGAACCAGATCCCGCTGTGCCGCTGCTCCTACGGCCCCTATGCGCGCGCGATGATCCGCGTCTGCAAGGAGGAATCGTTCCACCAGCGCCAGGGCTTTGAGATCATGGTGACGCTGTGCCGCGGCACCGCGGAGCAGAAGGCGATGGCGCAGAACGCGCTCGATCGCTGGTGGTGGCCGGTGCTGATGATGTTCGGTCCGCCGGACCAGGTCAGCCAGCACAGCGACACCTCGACCAAATGGAAGATCAAGCGCTTCTCCAATGATGAGCTGCGCCAGAAATTCATCGACGCCACCGTGCCGCAGGCCGAGTTCCTCGGATTGACGATCCCCGATCCCGGCATGAAGCAGAACGCAAACGGCAATTGGGAACACAGCCCGATCGACTGGGACGAATTCAAGCAGGTGCTGGCAGGCAACGGCCCCTGCAACCGCGATCGTCTCGCCGCGCGCCGCAAGGCACATGAGGAGGGCGCCTGGGTGCGCGAGGCCGCGATGGCCTATGCCGAGAAGCGCAAGCGCCGCCAGCTCGCGCAAGCCGCAGAATAAGGGAGCGCCGCCATGGCCACGCCGAACGTTCCGCTCTGGGAAGTCTTCATCCGCAGCCGCAATGGGCTGGCGCACAAGCATGTCGGCTCGCTGCACGCGGCCGATGCGACGCTGGCGCTGCAGGCCGCGCGCGACATCTACACCCGCCGCGGCGAGGGGTTGTCGATCTGGGTGGTGCCCTCGAACGCGATCACCGCGTCCGATCCGTCCGAGAAGGGCATGATGTTCGAGCCGGCGGAATCCAAGATCTACCGTCACCCGACCTTCTACGACGTCCCCGACGAAGTCGGGCACATGTGAATTTCACCCGTCATGGTGAGGAGGCGCGCAGCGCCGTCTCGAACCATGACGCCCGATCGTAACCGCGGCCATCCTTCGAGACGCCTGCTGCGCAGGCTCCTCAGGATGACGTCGAGCAAGTGGATGCAGGTGGAATAGAGAACATGGCAACCGCCAACATCGAAGTCTCCGAAACGCCGCTGGTGCTCTACGCGCTGCGCCGCGCCGACGATGCGCTGATCCTCGGCCATCGGCTGTCCGAATGGTGCGGCCATGCGCCCGCCATGGAAGAGGACATGGCGCTCGCCAATATGGGCCTCGACCTGCTCGGTCAGGCCCGTGAGCTCTACAGCTACGCGGCCAAGGTCGAAGGCCGAGGCAACGACGAAGACAAGTTCGCCTATCTGCGCGACGTCAGGCAGTACCGCAATCTGCTGCTGGTCGAGCAGCCGAACGGCGACTTTGCCCGCACCATGGTGCGGCAGTTCTTCTACGCGGCATTTGCCGATCTCTACTGGCGCGCCATGATGGCCTCGTCCGATCCGACGTTTGCCGCGATCGCGGCGAAGTCGGAGAAGGAGAGTGCCTATCATGTCAGGCATTCGTCGGAATGGATCGTTCGCCTCGGCGACGGCACCGAGGAGAGCCATCGCCGCGCGCAGGATGCGATCGACGACCTCTGGGCCTATACCGGCGAGATGTTCACGATCGATGACGGCGAGCGCGGCCTGATCGATGCCGGCATCGCGATCGATCCCGCGGCGCTGCAGCCGCGCTGGCGGAAGACGGTCACCGGCATCATCAAAGAGGCGACGCTGTCGTTGCCGAAGAGCGATTGGATGCAGCAGGGCGGCCGCAGTGGCAGCCACAGCGAACATCTCGGCCATCTCCTCAGCGAGCTGCAATCGATGCAGCGGACCTTTCCGGGGGCAACATGGTGACCGTTGCGCTCAGCGATGCCGATCTGCGCCGGCGCGCCTGGAGCGCGGCCGCGCAGGTGGTCGATCCCGAGATCCCGGTGCTGACCATCGCCGATCTCGGCGTGCTGCGCGATGTCGCGGTCCACGACGGGCATGTCGAGGTCGCGATCACGCCGACCTATTCCGGCTGTCCCGCCATGAACATGATCGCGCTCGAGATCGAGCTCGCGCTGGAGCGTGAAGGCATTCATAAGCCGAAGGTCCGCACCGTGCTGGCGCCGGCCTGGACCACCGACTGGATGAGCGAGGACGGCCGCCGCAAGCTCAGGGAATACGGCATCGCGCCGCCGCTGCCGGGCTCCTCGCGCCGCGCGCTGTTCGGCGAGCAGCATGTGATGTGCCCGCAATGCAGCTCCGTTGATACCGAGCTGCTTTCCGAATTCGGCTCGACCTCCTGCAAGGCGCTGTGGCGCTGCAGGAGCTGCCGTGAACCCTTCGACTACTTCAAGTGTCATTGACTATGATGTCGTTATTTGCCGCCAAGGCCGTCATTGCGAGCGAAGCGAAGCAATCCATGGTTCGGCGTACGCTGAGCGATGGATTGCTTCGTCGCTTCGCTCCTCGCAATGACGGGGAGAGATAAGCGATGTCCCTTACGCCACGATTCCACCGCCTATCCGTTAGCGACCTTCGCCGCGAGGCGTCGGACGCGATCTCGATGACTTTTGCGATTCCTGACGATCTGCAAGGCGACTACCGTTTCACGCCCGGCCAGTATCTGACGCTGCGCACCACGATGGACGGCGAGGAGGTTCGCCGGTCCTATTCGATCTGCTCCGGTCCCGACGACGGCGAATTGCGCATCGCGGTGAAGAAGGTCGACGGCGGCGCATTCTCGAACTGGGCGGCCGAGGAATTGAAGACCGGCGACGAGCTCGACGTGATGACGCCGACCGGGCGTTTCGGCGTCGCCCACGCGCCGGGCGAGGCGCGGACCTATGTCGGCTTTGCCGCCGGCAGCGGCATCACGCCGATCCTCTCGATCATCAAGGGCGTGCTGGCGCGCGAGCCGGACAGCCGCTTCTTCCTGTTCTACGGCAATCGCTCGACCGAGGGCGTCATGTTCCGCGAGGCGCTGGAGGAGCTGAAGGACCGCTTCATGCAGCGGCTCTCGGTATTCCACGTCATCTCGGGCGAGGAGCAGGACATTCCGATCCTGCACGGCCGGCTCGACGGCGAGAAGGTGCGGGTGCTGCTGCGCTCGCTGGTGCCGGCTGCGACCGTCGATCACGTCTTCGTCTGCGGACCGGCCGCGATGAGCGAGACGATCGAGGCGACCTGCCGCGAGATCGGCATCGCCGACGAGCGTATCCATGTCGAACGCTTCGTGTCGGAATTCGGCGGCAAGCCGCGTCCGAAGGTCGTCGTTCCGGCCGGCGCGCCGCCCAAGGCGATTGCCGGGCTGATCATCGACGGCAAGCGCCGCGAGGTCCCGGTGGCCGACGGCGAGTCGATCCTCGACGCCGCGCTGCGCGCCGGCATGGACCTGCCGTTCGCCTGCAAGGGCGGCATGTGCTCGACCTGCCGCGCCAAGCTGGTCGAAGGCGAGGCGCCGATGGACCTGAATTATTCGCTGGAGCCGTGGGAGCTGAAGGCGGGGTTCATCCTCACCTGCCAGGCCAAGCCGTGCTCTGAGAAGGTCGTGGTCGACTACGACCACGTCTAGTTGTTGATTGTCATTCCGGGGCGCGAAGCGAACCCGGAATCTCGAGATTCCGGGTTCGCTGCTGCGCATCGCCCCGGAATGACGGAAGTAGCGTTGACGCCTCGTGCGTCGCGCCCAACACTGACGCTTGACACCAAGAGGCCCTCCGCAACGGGCCCGGGCACAGGGAGTTCGATGTGAACGTGAAGGCCACGCTATCGCCCGAGGACGTTGCCCGCGCCTGCGCGGACGCGATGTGGAAGGAAGACGACGCCAGCAAGGGCCTCGGCATGGAGCTCGTCGAGATCAGGCCGGGGCAGGCGGTGATGGCGATGACGGTGCAGCCGCACATGGTCAACGGCCAGCGCATCTGTCATGGCGGCTACATCTTCACGCTGGCCGATTCAGCCTTCGCCTTTGCCTGCAACAGCCGCAACGATCGCGCGGTGGCGGCGCAGGGCAACGTCACTTTCATCCGGCCCGGCAAGCTTGGCGACCGCCTGGTGGCGACCGCGCGCGAGATCTCGCGCAATGGCCGCTCGGGAATCTACGACGTGAGCGTGACCTCCGGCGACAGCGTGATCGCCGAATTCCGCGGGCATTCGCGCGTGATAGCGGGCACCTGGCTGCCCGACACGGACATCAAGGCATAAAGGCTTCAGGGGAAACGTCGATGGCAACGGCAAAGCTCAAGGTCAAGGACAGCGGTTATCACGCCGAGCTCGATGCGGCCGAGCGCGCCTCGCGCGACGAGATCATGGCGCTGCAGACCAGGCGGCTGGCCTGGTCGCTCAAGCATGCCTATGACAATGTCGCGCATTACAGGAAGGCGTTCGATGCCGCCGGCGTGCATCCGTCCGATTTCAGGCAGCTTCCCGATCTCGCCAAATTTCCGTTCACGGTGAAGACCGATCTGCGCGACAATTATCCCTTCAACATGTTCGCGGTGCCGCGCGAGCAGCTGGTGCGGGTCCATGCCTCCTCGGGCACGACCGGCAAGCCGATCGTGGTCGGCTACACCAAAGCCGACATCGACACCTGGGCGGACGTGATGGCGCGATCGATCCGCGCCGCCGGCGGCCGCACCGGCATGCTGATGCACAACGCCTATGGCTACGGCCTGTTCACCGGCGGCCTCGGCGCGCATTACGGCGCCGAGCGGCTGGGTTGCACGGTGATCCCGATCTCGGGCGGCATGACCGAGCGGCAGGTGCAGCTCATCAATGATTTCCGGCCCGACATCATCACGGTGACGCCGAGCTACATGCTGGCGATCCTCGACGAGTTCAAGCGGCAGGGCCTCGACCCGCGCAAATCGTCGCTCAAGTTCGGCATCTTCGGCGCCGAGCCCTGGACCAATGCGATGCGCGTCGAGATCGAGCAGGCGTTCGATATGGACGCCACCGACATCTATGGCCTGTCCGAGGTGATCGGTCCCGGCGTCGCGCAGGAATGCGTGGAGACCAAGGACGGCCTGCATATCTGGGAGGACCACTTCTACCCCGAGGTGATCGATCCCATGACTGGCAAGGTGCTGCCCGACGGCGAGAAGGGCGAGCTGGTGTTCACCTCGCTGACCAAGGAGGCCTTCCCGATCATCCGCTACCGCACCCGCGATCTGACGCGGCTGTTGCCCGGCACGGCGCGGCCCGGCATGCGGCGGATGGAGAAGGTGACCGGCCGCTCCGACGACATGATCATCCTGCGCGGTGTCAATGTGTTCCCGACCCAGATCGAGGAAGCGCTGCTGGCGACCGACTGGTGCGGCGGTCACTTTGTCATCGAGCTGACCCGTGAGGGCCGTATGGACGAGATGACGGTGCTCGCCGAAGCCCGGCCCGAGAGCTGGGACGGCGAGGGGCTGACTGCACACGCCGAGAAGGTCTCCGCCTTCATCAAGAACACGATCGGCATCTCCACCCGCGTCCGCGTCGTTGCGCCCGAGACGCTGGAGCGTTCGCTCGGCAAGGCGAAACGTGTTTACGACAAGCGGCCGAAAGAATAGCCTAATCCCTGCAATTCAACAGGGCGCAGGGTATGGCCGACACCAATGAAACGACCGCTGCGGAGATCCTGGCTGATATCCGCGCCGGCAAGGTAACGGCGGTCAGTGTCGTCGAGGCCGCGCTCGATCGTGCGGAGCGGCTCAAGCACCTCAACGCCTTCATCGTGCTGAACCGCGACGGCGCGCTTGCTGCGGCGCGCGAGGTCGATGCCGGGACGCGGACCGGCGTGCTGGCCGGGCTTCCGATCGTCGTGAAGGATAATATCAACACATCAGATCTGCCGACATCGGGCGGCACGCCGGCGCTGCAACACGCGCGGCCTGCGCGCAATGCGCCGTCGCTGCAAAAGCTGCTCGATGCGGGTGCCGTCGTCATCGGCAAGACCAATCTGCACGAGCTTGCCTTCGGCATCACCAGTACCAATCTCGCACCGTTCGCAGGACCGGTGCGGAATCCGTACGACACGAGCCGGATCCCGGGCGGGTCGTCCGGCGGAACGTCGGCGGCGATCGCCGCGCGCATCGCCACCTGTGGCCTCGGATCGGACACTGGCGGCTCGACCCGCGTGCCCGCGGCGTTGACCGGGACCGTGGGCCTTCGGCCTTCAGTCGGCGATGGCGGCGCCGAGCGGCGTTATCACGATGACAACCAGGTGGTTCCGATCAGCCATACCCGCGACACCGTCGGCCCGATGGGACGCACCGTCGCCGATGTCGCGCTGCTCGATGCCGTGATGACAGGCACGCCGCTGGCAACGAGCATCCCGCTACGCGGCGTGCGTCTCGGCATTCCCGCCTGTTTCTGGAGTGGCCTCGATCGCGATGTCGAAGCCGTCGCCCGCGCAGCCTGTGCCCGGCTCTCGGCGGCCGGCGCGGTGTTGGTCGATGTCGATATGCCCGATCTGTTTGAGCAGAACGGCAAGGTGTCCTTCGTGGTCGCGCTGCACGAACCGATCGCCGATATCCCGGCCTGGCTTGCCGCTTCAGGGATCGAGGGGATCACGCTGTCCGACATCGCGGCCGGCGTCGCCAGTCCTGATGTCGTCGGCGCATTCGGTGCCATCACGGCGGATGCGTTCGGCGCCGCCTATGATGATGCAATCAACGTGCAGCGGCCGGCGCTGCAGGCGATCTATGCCGCGTATCTCAGGGACAACAGGCTGGATGCGATCCTGTTTCCGACCACGGTCGCGCCTGCACCGGTCATCGACGAGAAGAATGGATCCGGCGAGATGTCGGTCAATGGCGGCGCGCCGGTGCCGACCTTCGGCACCATGATCCGCAACACCGATCCCGGCAGCAATGCCGGCCTTCCCGGGCTGTCGCTCTATGCCGGCATGACGTCCGATGGCCTGCCGGTTGGGCTCGAGCTCGACGGTCCGGTCGGAAGCGATGCCAGGCTGCTCGGGCTCGGCCTGTCGATCGAGGCGACCCTGGGCACGGCCCCGCCGCCGAAGCTCCGACACCGCCGGCCGCAACAAGCCCCTTGAATTGATCGGTCAGTCGATTAGTCATGACCGGAGGCCACTTGGCCGCCACCATCCGCGCGCTTCAACGGCGCGCTTCATGACCAGGACTGGAACGCTGATGCCGCCGGCTCCGCAAGCAAATCGTCATCCTGTCGACTCGCGCTGCGTCCGCCTGCTGACAAAGGCGGAGAACGCTGCGGCGGTGGCGCCGGTGGTCGAGACCCATGTGTTGTCGCGCGGGGCGGACGATCTGCTCATCGAGGTGAAGGCCGCCGCGGTCAATCCGTCCGACGTCAAGGCCGCGACCGGGCTGATGCCCTATGCCGTATTCCCGCGTACCTCGGGTCGCGACTACGCCGGTGTCGTAATCGATGGTCCCGCTGAATTCATCGGGCGCGACGTGTTCGGCTCGTCCGGAGACCTCGGCATCCGCCGCGACGGCACCCATGCCACGCGTCTGGTGGTCGAGCGCGATGCCGTGGTGGAGAAACCCGCCGGCATTTCCTGGGACGAAGCCGCCGGGATCGGCGTGCCCTTCGTCACCGCGATGGAGGGCCTGCGCCGCGCCGGCCTGCCGAAGACGGGCGAGAGCGTGCTGGTGATGGGCGTCAACGGCAAGGTCGGGCAGGCCGCGGTGCAGATCGCGAGCTGGCATGGCGCGCGCGTGATCGGCGTGGTGCGCAAGAGCGAGCCTTATGAAGGCCACAGCAATTCGCCGGTCGAGGTGATCGACGCCTCGACCACCGACGTCGCCGCTCGCGTGCGCGAGCTGACCGGCGGCAGGGGCGCCGACATCGTCTACAACACGGTCGGCGATCCCTATTTCCAGGCCGCGCACAAGTCGCTGGCGTTGCGCGGCCGCCAGATCCTGATCGCGGCGGTCGACCGCATCGTGCAGTTCAACATCCTCGAATTCTACCGCGGCCAGCACACCTATGTCGGCATCGACACGCTTGCGCTGTCGTCGGTTGCGACCGGCGAGGTGTTGCGCGAGCTCGCGCCGGGCTTTGCCGGCGGACATCTGAAGCCATTCCCGATCAAGCCGAGCGCGATCTATCCGCTGGAACAGGCCAAGGCGGCGTTTGTTGCCGTGGCAGGATCGTCGCGCGACCGCGTGATCCTGCGACCCTAGTTCACCGTCATTGCGAGGAGCGAAGCGACGAAGCAATCCATTCTCTCCAGCGTGATAGTATGGATTGCTTCGCGTCGCTCGCAATGACGAACGTAATTGAAGGACTATTATGGACCCCGCCACGATCGTCATCCTCGCCGCCCTGATCATCGGCCTGATCTATGGCTCGGTCGGGCTGCTCAGCGGCTTCTGCATGATGAGCGGCCTGCGCGGCTGGTGGGCGGAGGGCGACGGCCGCCTGGCGCGCACCTATGCGCTGGCGATGGGCGTCGCGATCGCAGCCTCGCAGCTGTTGGCGGCGGCAGGCCTTGTCGATCTCGGCAAGTCGATCTATCTGCAGCCGTCCTTCTCGGCGCCGGTGATGTTCCTCGGCGGGCTGCTGTTCGGCTACGGCATGGTGCTGTCGAACGGCTGCGGCTCCCGAGCGCTGGTGCTGCTCGGGCGCGGCAATCTGCGCTCCTTCGTGGTCGTGATCGTGCTCGGCATCTTCGCCGAGATGACGCTGAAGGGCCTGATCGCACCGCTGCGGATCGCGATGGTACAGGCGTCGCAGGCCACGGTGTCAGCCAATTCGGTGCCGGCGCTGCTGGCAGGGATCGGCCTCGGCACGGTGCCGGCGCGGATGGTCGCGGCCTCAGTGCTCGCAGCCGTCCTGATCATCTTCGCCTTTGCCCATGCGCCGTTCCGAAAATCGCCCGGCCAGATCGCGGCCGGCCTGATCGTCGGCCTGCTGGTGGCGGGCGGTTGGTACGCGACAGGCTATCTCGGCGCCGATGATTTCAATCCGGTGCCGGTGACCTCGCTGACCTTCATCGCACCGATCGCCGACGCCCTGCAATACGTCATGCTGTCGACCGGCTCGACGCTCAATTTCGGCATCGTCACCGTGTTCGGCGTGTTCGCCGGCAGCCTGATCACGGCCATCGCCACCGGGCGCTTCCAGCTCGAAGGCTACCGGTCGCCGCAGCATATGCTGCGCTCGGCGAGCGGCGCCGCGTTGATGGGCGCGGGCGGCGTGATGGCGTTCGGCTGCTCGGTCGGGCAGGGGCTGACTGGGCTGTCGACGCTCTCGCTGTCGTCCCTCATCGCGATCGCCGGCATCATGCTCGGCACCGGCGCCGGCCTGCGCGGGAGCTTGCGGGTCAGGCCGCTTGCGACGGCCTAGGCGTGTACTCATAACCGTCGGCTTCCCGTCATAAAGCGGAAGTTGCCCGGTTCGGTAGTTATCGGCGGCTTATGACCCATCTGCGACATTACCCCTCCGGTACTCCTGCCAATCGCATGCCCTCATAAATGCGCTCACGTTTGGCGAGATAAGCTGGATTATCGGTCGACGGGCTGGCGCGGAAGCGGCGGATGCTGAAATTAGGTTGAAGCGCGAGCCCTGCTTGCGCGGCGGCCCGCGCGTCATCGAGTGCTCCAAGCAGTGCTAGGGCAGCGGCGAGCCCAAGATGCGCAAACGGATAATTTCGGTTGGCGTCGATGCTCCTGCGGAGCCAACAGACGGCTTCCTTGTCGGCACTAAGTTGCAACTTAGCGAAGCCGACATACTGCATCCACATGAAGGCATGAATGTCGCGGGGAGACAGGCGGAGTGCCTCTAGGACATGCGCCTCAGTCTCCCCGCCGCGACCGAGGAAAATCTTGGCTTGACCGATTAACCCGTGCGCATGGGCCAGATTTCGGTCCAGCCCCAAAGCGTGTTGTAGTTCATCAATGCCCTCGGACACGCGGTTCGTGAAAATTTTTGCTGTTCCCAAATGTAAGTGAGCCAAGGGGTGGCTCGGCGCGAGGGTCAGGACATGCATAACGGCCACTTCTGCCACGGTAAGGTACTTCATCCGATTGTCGGTCATGTAGCCGGCACCAACAGTGCCATCAACATGCGCTAAGCCCAGACGCGCTTCGATATTGCCGGGATCAAGCGTCAGGGCGCGCTCGAAAAAGTGGCGCGCCTGCAAGATATATTCGGAAGTCAAGCCCATATTGAGCTTAGCTCTGCCCTGGAAGTACAACTCCATTGAATTGGGATGCGCCGAACGTTGTGCTCTCATGGCCTCGGCTGCGACGAGCTGCGCGTCCAAGGAGTTAGCTAGCCTAGATATGATCTCG
The DNA here is from genome assembly GCF_024171045.1 of Bradyrhizobium sp. USDA 4538. Classification (NCBI taxonomy): domain Bacteria; kingdom Pseudomonadati; phylum Pseudomonadota; class Alphaproteobacteria; order Hyphomicrobiales; family Nitrobacteraceae; genus Bradyrhizobium; species Bradyrhizobium sp. USDA 4538. The sequence continues at coordinate 697,497 of NZ_JALJZE010000001.1, read as the reverse complement.
TCTTGCATATCGAACAGATCGGCGACGGGTTTGTCAAAGCGGTCCGCCCATAAATGCGTGCCGGTTTCAGCGTCTATCAGCTGCACGTTGACGCGAAGTCGGCTTTCGTGGCGCTGTACGGAGCCTTCTAGCACATACCGGATGTTCAACTCGCGACCGATTTGCTTGAGGTCAGCCGCTTTGCCCTTGTAGGTGAATGCGGTGTGTCGCCCGATCACCAAGGAGCCGCTGATCCGCGACAAATCCGTAGTGAGGCTTTCCGTCACACCATCGACGAAGTAGTCTTGGTCCGGGTCGTCGCTGAGGTTAGCAAATGGCAACACAACAATGGAAAGACGAGGCGGTGATGCCGGCCTTTGCACCGCGCCGTCGTTCTGCACCGCCGAACTGACCGACGCAGTTGAGAGCTTCCGCCCTTCGTGCACTGCGCCAACGAAGCGGAAGCCTTTGCGCGGCAATGTTTTGATTAGGCGCTGCTTATCACCGTCGTCACCGATCGCGGCCCGAGCGGCATTCAGGCGGGTTGTCAGCGCGGCATCAGAGACGATGCGTCCATTCCAAACGGCGCTGATGAGATCGTCCTTGCTAACGACGCGCTCTCTGTGCCGGATCAAATATTGGAGTAGATCGAAGACCTGTGGCGCGATGGGAACAGGGATCGTCCCGCGATGTAGCTCGCGACGGTCAGTATCGAATGCGTACTCCTCGAAGAAATAGCGCATCTCAGGATCCCTTAGGCGGCCCTCTATTTTCAGGCTTTAACGCTGTTCGGGGGCAAAGAATAAGCCGGAGGTAAGGAAAATGTAAGCCGGATGTCAGGCGCGGTGGCTCACCGTACGGCATGTTCATCCTGTGAAAAAGCAGACAGGACGTACCGCAATGAGCACGGTCCACGAGATCACCAAGTTTCAGCATCCAGCAACTACTAACCAGCCGGTCTATAGTCCGCTCGAAGCCTACTGGCAGGCATTTCAGATGTGGCGCAAACGCCGGAGGCTGCAGACGGAATTATGCCGCCTGACGGACCGCGAGCTAATGGATATTGGCACGACGCGAAGCGAGATTGACTACGTCGTGTCGAACAGAGATATCGACCCGAGAGGCATACTAGCCGAATGGGTCCAATACCTGCCAACAGCAGACGGCCAAATCCACCCACATTGGGACAAGCACCTCTCAGAAACACGCGTCAAACCTCGCTAGTGCAATGCGCGGAAACGATCGCGGTCTGCTACAAGCCGTTATGGCTGCTTCTGGCCCAAGGCCGACATGCAGCGCGTCGGTTTCGACGTCAGCTTCCGAGACCGAAGCGGACGTGACGAATCTATGAGCACAGGCCCTAATTACGCACGTAATGGCGCATCCGCGAGCGAGCTCAGCGCGATCCCACCGACGATCAGGGCCGCGGCAATCGCCAGCGAGAGATCGATCGGCTCGCCGAGCAAGAGGGCTGCGGTCACGATACCGACGATCGGCGTCGCCGTGGTGCCGAGCGAGGTGGTCAGTGCCGGCAGGCTCTTGTTGACCATGGACATCGCCCAATAGGCCAACGCCGTACCGATGAAGCCGGAATAGAGGAACAGCAGCAGCAGGTGTGGCGACCATTTCACCTCGGGCATGCCTTCGGTGACGAGCGCCGACATCGTCAGCACCAGCGTCGCGACCAGCACCTGCCACAGCAGCAATTGCAGCGGCGTCGCGATCCAGCGGTGCGAGCGGATATAGATGATGTTCGCGGCCCAGCAGATCGCGGCGATGATGATCATGCCGGCGCCGGCGAGGACATGCAGATTGCTCCAGTCCAGCGACGCCGGGTTGAGGATCACGCCGAGCCCGGCGAGTCCCAGCGCGACGCCGACAAGCTTGAGCGTCCCGAGCCGTTCGGTGCGCGCGGCGGCCGCGGCAAGCGCGACCCAGAGCGGCGTGGTGTAGCCGAGCACGACGCCCTTGCTGGCCGGGAGATAGCGCAGGCCGGCGGCGACCAGCGTCGAGAAAAACGTCATGTGCAGCAGCGCCACGCTGAGCACGACCGGGACATCGGCGATCCGCGGAATGATCAAATTGCCGCTGGCGCGCAGGATCACCAGCAGCGCGATCAGGGCGACCCAGCTGCGGATCGATGCGGTCCACAGCGGCGGCACCGCCTCGACCAGCGATTTCGTGACCGACCAGTTGATGCCCCAGGCCAGCACCACGACGATGAACAGGGCGGCGGCCTTGGCGGGGGAGAGTGACTGGTTCACGGCAGGATCCTTGCAGGCAATACCGCTTGTGAATAGGATCATGCTGGCTCTCTCGAAAGAGCCAAATTTGGTAGAATAGTGGAGCCAGATTGATCCTCGCCGAATTGCTCGCGCTGAAGCGATCGGACGATGCCGGGCTGGCCGCGCAGTTGACCCAGCAGCTGCGCGCGCTGATGGCGAGCGGCCGGATCAGGAGCGGCGCCATGCTGCCATCGAGCCGCAGCCTTGCGGCAGAGCTCGACGTGGCGCGCAACACCGTGACGCATGCCTATGAGCAGCTCGTCGCCGAGGGGTATCTGCGGGTCGCGGCGCGGCGGCGGCCGGTTGTGACCGACGATATCGAGGCGCGCTTCGCCAAGGCTCTGCCTGCGCCACGCCGTGATGCCGCCCGCAAACCGTTGCTGTCGCCCTGGGCCTTGCAGCTCTCCGATACGGATTGGCCGCTGTCCTACCAGGCCGATTTCCGGCCGCTGCGGCCCGGGCTTGCGGATGCGCGCGAGTTTCCACACGAGATCTGGGCGCGCTGCCTGCGCCGCAGCGCGTTGCGCCGCCGCTTCAACGACCAGACCGTGGTCAACCGGCCGAGCCTGCGCGAAGCCTTGCGCGATTATCTCGAAGTCAGCCGCGGCGTGCGCGCCGAGGCCGATCAGATCCTGGTGCTGCCGACGGCGCAGGCTGCGCTGACGCTGATCGCCGCGACCACCATCGTCGCCGGCGATGCGGTGTGGACCGAGGATCCCGGCTATCCCGGTGCGGCGGCGGCGTTTCGTGCCGCCGGTGCAAACGTCGTCGGTGTCAGGCTCGATCAATGGGGCATGATGCGGACGCGCGCGGCGCGCGCGCCGAAGCTCATCTTCGCGACGCCGTCACATCAGCACCCCACAGGGCGCGTGATGCCGGTCGCGCGCCGCACCGAGCTGTTGGCTTCTGCCGAGCCCGGCAAGACCTGGATCGTCGAGGACGATTACGACGGCGAGTTTCACTATGACAGCCGCCCGATGCCGGCGCTGCAGGGGCTCGATCGCGAGGGACGCGTGCTCTATCTCGGCACCTTCGCCAAGGCGATGACCGCCGATATCCGCATCGGCTATCTGGTGGTGCCGCCATCACTGGCGCGGACGATGGAGATCGCGCAGCGCCATCTCGGGCTGATCGCCTCCGTGCATGTCCAGGAGGCGCTGGCCGGTTTCATGGCCGACGGGCATTTCCCGGCGCATGTCAGGCGGATGCGGCGGATCTATCGCGCGCGCCGCGACCACCTCGCGGCGGCGCTGGCGCGGCAGCTCGGCGAGGTGCTCACCGCCGAGGTGCCGCCGGGCGGCATGCAGCTGATTGCCCGCTTCAAGGATGGCACCGCGGACCGGAACGCCGTGGCACGGCTGGTGGCCGCCGGCGTCGAGGTGCGCGCACTGTCGAGCCTCGCGCTGGAGCGGCCGCGCGACCACGGCCTGTTGCTCGGCTTCGCCGCCTGGCGCGAGAACGAGATCGGCGCCGCGGTGCGGATCATGGCGAACTGCCTGACCGGCAAGAGCGCGGCGCGTGGAGAGAGGGGCGTTCGCGCGATTTCGGAATAATGGAAGAATATCCCTGAGTTGCCCGACGTGTCAAGTTGCCGTCTCGACCGTGTCAGTAGCTCGTGATCTGTCGCCTGTTTGTAGCTCGTGAAGTGTCGTGTTTTCGGTGCTCCGGAACAAGGGGGGCACGATGGGCACGGCATCCATTCACGAGGGTGTACGACGGATGCGGTTTTCAGATTTGCTGGATCGGACGGAGGCGAAGGAACTGACGCAGGAGGCAGCTTCGGAGGTTCTTGGGATCAGTGTTCGGACGTTTCAACGCTGGGCGGAGCGCTATGAGGCGGAGGGCGACGACGGGCTTGTCGACCGCCGGCTGGGGCGTCGTTCGCCACGGCGGGCGCCGGAGGAGGAGCTGGAACGGATGCTTGCGCTGTACCGGGACAAGTACGCGGACTTCACGGTGAAGCACTTCCACGAGCAGATGCAAAAGCGGCACGACTATGTGCTGGGCTATACGGTGACGAAGCTGGCGCTGCACGCGGCAGGGCTGGTGCGGAAGGCTCCGAAGCGTTCGGCGCACCGCAAGAAGCGGCCGCGGCGGCCGCTTCGGGGCATGCTGCTGCACCAGGACGGATCGCGCCACGTTTGGATCGAAGGCCTGCCCGCGAGGGACCTGATCGTCACGATGGACGATGCGACGAGCGAGATCTACTCGATGGTGCTGGTCGAGGAAGAAGGAACGGCCTCGACCTTCCAGGCCTTGCGCGAAGTGATTGGCGAGCATGGCCTGTTCTGCGCGCTCTACACCGACCGCGGCAGCCATTATTTCCTGACCCCAAAAGCTGGCGAGAAGATCTCGAAGACGCAACAAACCCAGGTGGGACGGGCTTTGTCGCATCTTGGGATCGAGCATATCGCAGCCTATTCGCCGCAGGCGCGCGGGCGCTCCGAGCGGGTATTCGGCACCTTGCAGGATCGGCTGCCGAAGGAGCTGCGGCTTGCCGGGATCACGACGGTTGAGGCTGCCAACGCGTGGCTGAAGGCGCATTACATCCCCGGGCACAACGCCGCGTTTGCGATCAAGCCCGAACAGGAAGGCTCGGCATTCGTAGCCGACCGGCATGAGGCCTGGCGCGAGGCGCTGTGCGTGATCGAGGAGCGAACCGTCGCCAACGACAATACCGTTGCATGGAACGGTCGGCGGCTGCAGTTGCCGGAGAGCCGGCTAAGACCTCACTTCGTCAAGGCCTTGGTGCGGCTACATGAGTATCCCGATGGCACCGTCAGCGTGTTCCTTGGACCGCATCGATTGGCGAGGTTTGCGCCTGACGGACAGCAGATCAGCCCCGACGCGCTTCAGCCTGGCGGTGTGCTCGGAGCCGTCAAGGACAAGCCCTGGCGGGCGCGCAAGCGCGCGTCCTTGACCGCTCCTGCGCGCGCCGCCGTCGAGAAAGCGCGGGTCGGGACGGAGAAACGGGCTTCAAGTCGAACAAAGAAACTCACCCACAGGGCTAAAACCGCCACAACAGCCGTGGCATGATCAATCAGGGAAAGCCGTCCCCGCCTTCCGGCTCCCCTGCAAATCAGAAACGAAGGCGACAGATCACGAGCTACAAAAACACGACATCTTCACCCGCTACGGACAGTTGCCATTCGAGCGCCGGCGGCCGCCGGCTCCTTTGCATGGGGTTGTTTTCGATATTTTTCAGCACGCCCCTGCGACGGCTCCCGTGCGGGAGAGGGACGCCGCCCAGATGCTGCTACGGCACGGCCCGTCTCGCTGTGTCGCAGGCTTACTCCGCGGCCTTGGTGACGATCCGTACCTCCGACGTCAGCGTCTTGTGCACCGGGCACTTGTCGGCGATCTCCATCAGCCGCTTGCGCTGGTCGGCGTCGAGGTCGCCCTCGATCCTGATGACGCGGTCGATCTGGTCGAGCATGCCTTCGCGCGTCTCGCACTCCTCGCAATCCTTCGCGTAGATCTTGCTGTGCGTCAGCGTTACGGTGACGCGATCGAGCGGCAGCGATTTGCGGTCGGCATACATCCGCATCGTCATCGAGGTGCAGGCGCCTAGCCCGGCCAGCACGAAGTCGTACGGCCCGGGGCCGGAATCCTGACCGCCGACGGCGATCGGCTCGTCGGCCAGCATGCGATGCGGGCCTGCCGTGATGATCTGCTGAAACTTGCCGGCGCGGGTCTCCTGCACCACGACGTTGCGCGGCGCAGTGCCGGTATCTGCCGCCGGCTGCGGCGCGATATCGATGTAGCGTTCGGCCCAGGCGCCGATCACGTCGGCGACATAGGCGGCATCCTGTTTGCCGCTCAAGAGATGGTCGGCCTCGGCCAGCGAGACGAAGCTCTTGGGGTGCCTGGCGGCGCTGAAGATATGCGTGGCGTTGTCGATGCCGACGGTGTCGTCGGTCGGCGAATGCATGATCAGCAGCGCCTTGTGCAGCTGCTTCACCTGCGCCATCAACTTCTGCTCGGCGACGTCGTCGAGGAATTCGCGCTTGATGCGGAACGGGCGGCCCGCGAGCGAGACTTTGCCTTCGCCCTGGGTGCGGATGTCCTCGATCCGGTCCCTGAAGAAATGCGTGACATGGACGGGATCTGACGGCGCGGCGATGGTCGCGACCGCCTTGGCCTCGGGGATTTGACCCGCGGCGGCGAGGATCGCGGCGCCGCCGAGGCTGTGGCCGATCAGGATCGCGGGTGCTGTGCGCATCACGCGCAGATGGTCGGCGGCGCGGACCAGATCGGCGACGTTCGACGAGAAGGTCGAGTTGGCGAACTCGCCCTCGCTGGAGCCGAGGCCGGTGAAGTCGAAGCGCAGCGTGGCGATGCCCTTGGCCGCGAGCGCGACCGCGATGCGCTTTGCGGCCAGCACGTCCTTGCCGCAGGTGAAGCAGTGCGCGAACAGCGCATAGGCCTTGATCGGCCCGTCGGGCGTGTCAAGCGCGGCGGCAAGCTGATGGCCGCCAACACCGGTGAATTGAAAGCGTTCGTGCGGCACGGGCAGGCTCCATCATTCTGTTGGTGTGTCAGTCGCCAGAATAGCGCTGTTCGGCCCAGGGATCACCGCGATTGTGATAGCCACGGACCTCCCAGAAGCCGGGCGCGTCCTCGGTGAGGAATTCGATGCGCTGCAGCCACTTCGCGCTCTTCCAGAAATAGAGGTGGGGCACCACGAGCCGCACCGGGCCGCCATGCTCCTGCTCCAGCGGCTTGCCCGACCAGCTATGGGCGAGCAGCGCGTCCTCGGCGGCAAAGTCTTCGAGCGGCAGGTTGGTCGTATAGCCGTCATAGGAATGCAGCGCGACGAAGCGCGCGTCCTCGCGCGGCTGGCAGGCGGCGAGCAGGTCGCTTGTGGCGAGCCCTTCCCACTGGTTGTCGTAGCGCGACCAGGTCGTGACGCAGTGAATGTCGGAGACGAATTGCGTTTGCGGCTGCGCCATGAACTGCTGCCAGGTCCAGTAGATGGTCTGCTCGACCGCGCCGTAGACGTCGAGCCGCCAGCGCTCCTGGGAGATGTTCGGCATCAGCCCGAGATCGAGCACCGGCCAATCCGCCGTCAGATGCTGGCCCGGCGGCAGGCGCTGCTCCTCCGGCCGGGTGACCTTGCCGGTGAGGAATTTGCCTTCGCGTGCCCAGCGCTGCTTGCTGCGCGTCAGCTTGCTCTCGGGCGGTTCGTTATCGTCGGTCATCGCGTCAGGCCATCATTCGTGGCGGTGCATCGCGGAGTCGCGCTTGGTATCGCGCATCGTCGAGTAGATCAGCAGCGACAGGAAGATCATGCCGCTGAGATAGTAGTAGAACCAGTCCTCATGCCCGATGCTCTTGAAGTAGAGCGCGACCGCCGGCGCGGTGCCGCCGAAGATCGACACCGTGATGGCGTAGGGCAGGCCGACGCCGAGCGCGCGGACATTGGTCGGAAACAGCTCGGCCTTCACGATCGCGTTGATCGAGGTGTAGCCGGCGACGAAGATCCATGCGCCGCAGATCAGAAGGAAGGCCATGAACGGCGACTTGGTGTCCTTCAGCGCGGTCAGGATCGGGATGGTGCCGAGCGTGCCGGCGATGCCGAAGAAGATCAATAGCGGCTTGCGGCCGATCTTGTCGGAGAGCCCGCCATAGATCGGTTGCAGGATGGTCGCGAAGATCAGCGAGCCGAAGATCACGAAGGTGGTCTGGTCCTCGGTGAGGCCGACCGACAGCTTCACGAAGGTCTGCATGTAGGTGGTGAAGGTATAGAACGCCGCGGTGCCGCCGGCGGTGAGGCCGACCACCAGCAGCAATTCGCGCGGATAGTTCAACAGGCCGACGATCGAGCCGGTCGGCTTGGAAACCTTCTTGGCCTCCTCGAAGGCCTCGGTCTCATGCAGGCTGCGGCGCATCACCGCCGCGACGATCGCGAGCATGGCGCCGATCACGAACGGAATCCGCCAGCCCCAGGCCTTCAGCTCGTCCGGCGTCAAAAACACCTTTTGCAGCAACAGCAGCACGATGATCGCGGTGAGCTGACCGCCGATCAGCGTGACGTACTGGAAGCTGGAGTAGAAGCCGCGGTGCTTGGGATCGGCGACCTCGCTGAGATAGGTGGCGCTGGCGCCATATTCGCCGCCGAGGCTCAGGCCCTCGATCACGCGGGCCAGCGCCAGGATCGCCGGGGCCGCGATGCCGATCGAGGCATAGGTCGGCGTCACCGCGATGATCAGCGAGCCGAAGCACATGCAGACCACCGAGAGCGTTAATGACAGCCGCCGGCCATAGCGGTCGGCGATGAAGCCGAACAGCCAGCCGCCGAGCGGACGCATCAGGAAGGTCGCGGCAAACAGCACGGCCGCATTGAGCTGCTGCACCACCGGGTCGCTGTGCGGGAAGAATGCCGGCGCGAAATACAGCGCAAACGCCGTGTAGGCGTAGAAATCGTACCACTCGACGAGATTGCCGACCGAGCCGATGAAGATCGCCTTCACCCGCCGCTCGACGTCGTGGATGTCGAGATGATCGCTCGCGGGCTGAGCGGTTTGTTCGGACATGGCATTGCTCCCGGACTCGTCGGTTCGATTCCGGGGCAAGCTACCTCATTGGGTGACGTGATGTAACCGCTGTCCGGTTCCTCAGGCGTTGTTGCCGAACAGAACGGGCAGTTGACGCGGGCCGCGCACCGTGCCTTCCGACCAGGTGACCTTGCCGGCCGGATCGAGCCGGAAATCAGGGATTCGCTTCAGCCATTCCTCGATCGCGACCTGCATCTCCATCCGCGCAAGGTTGGAACCGACGCAGCGGTGGATGCCGAGGCCGAAGGCGGCGTGGCGGTTCTCCTTGCGGTCGATCACCACCTTGTCCGCATCGGGGAACATGGCGGGATCGCGATTGGCGGCGGGGAAGGACAGCAGCACCATGTTGCCCGCCTTTACCGGGCAGCCGGAGATCGTGGTCTCCTTCATCACCTCGCGCGCCATCGTCACCGGCGAATATGCGCGCAGGAATTCCTCGATCGCGGTCGGGATCAGCGCCGGCTCCGCGATCAGGCGCTCGCGATCGGTCGGCGTTTTGGCGAGGTGCCAGAGCGAGGAGCCGATCGCGCTCCAGGTGGTGTCGATGCCGGCGATCAGAAGCAGCCGCAGCGAGCCGAGCACATGCTCGTCGGTGAGCGGCTGGCCGCCGGGGCCCTTGGCCCGCAGCAGCTGCGAGATCAGATCGTCGCCCGGCTCAAGCTTGCGCTGCTCGAGATGGGCCACGAAGTAGCCGGTCATCTCGCGCACGCCGTTCATCAGTTCGTCTTCGTTCTTGATGCCGAGCTCGAGGATCTGGTGGATCCATTTGATGAAGAGATCGCCGTCCTTCTCGGGAATCCCCAGCATGTGGGCGATGGCGCGCACCGGGATGTGCTTGGTGTAGCGCGCGGCGGCGTCGCAATGGCCATCGGCGATGAATTCGTCGATCAGCTCGTTGCAGATCGCGCGCACCCGCGGCTCCAGCCGCTTCATCGCGTCCGGCGTGAACGGCGGCAGCAGCACCTGCTTGGCGGGCTTGTGCTCCGGCGGATCGGAGGTGATCGGCGGCGCGCGAGCGGTGATCTCGGGACGGATGTCGCGCACGATGACGCGGCGCGAGGAGAAGTGCTCGGTGTCGTAGGCGATCTCCTTCACCGCCTGATAGGTGGTCGGCATGTAGCAGCCGAGGAAGCGCTCGGTATGCACGACGGGCGAAGCCGCGCGCAGCGTCTCCCAGATCGGGAACGGGTCGTCGGTCCAGACCGGATCGGTGTGGTCGAAATCATGGACCCAGTCGGAGACCGGGGGATGTTCGGGCAGATAGCTTGCGGACGGGGAATCGGACATCAGCTCGTTTCCTTCTCGTTCGATCAAAACGCTGGTCGGCTCAACGGGCGGCGCGCGGCCGTCCCCGGCTGGCCGTCATTCCTCGGTGACTTCGATCGCGATTTCCGGGCAATTGGTCTGCGCGAGCCAGGCCTTGTCCTCGAGCCCGGCCGGGACCGTCCCGTCGCCGACCTCATGGGCGTTGCCGTATTCGTCGAGCTCGAACAGTTCGGGGGCGAGTGATTTGCAGCGGGCGTGACCCTGGCACTTGTCCTGGTCGACGCGGATTCTGAGCTTGGACATGCAAGCACCTCCCTCGGCTCTGGCGCATTGTGGGTTGCGCCGGGTTTCCTCATTCCGGTTTATGCAAGCCTTGTTTAGGCAAGTTCTTGTTTAGGCAAGCTCTTGGCTTGCTTGGGCGGCCGGCCCTCTTAACCGGATCGCCAAGTTATAGTATATTACATTATCGTCGCGCTTGCGCGTCAAGCGAAAATTCAGCGATCATTGCCGCAATGGGACAAATCGTTCGTAAGCCGTTCAAAACCTACCACCATGGCGACCTCCGCGAAGCCCTGATCCAGGCCGCGTTACGCGAGGTCGAGCTCGGTGGTCCCGAGGCGATCAGCATCAAGGCGCTGGCCAAGCAGCTCGGCGTCTCGCAGCCGGCGCCGTACCGGCATTTCGCCGACCGCGAGGCGCTGCTGGAGGCGGTGACCGCGGAAGCATTCCGGCAGTTCAACGTGATCATGCGCGAGGCGATCGAGCAGTCGAGCAAGGGCTCGAAGCTGTCGCGCTTTGCCCAGGCCGCGCTCGCCTTCGGGCTCGAGCGCCACGGCATCTACCGGCTGATGTTCGCGTCGCGCACCATGGCCTGCGCGCCGAAGGGCAGCGAGCTGCACACCGCGGCGATGGAAACGCTGGCACTGCTGATCGAGTCGTTCGAGGCGCCCGCGGTCGGGCTGCTGCGCGAGCGGCAGGCGCTGAAGATCTGGGCCGGGCTGCACGGCATCGTGATGCTCGCCGAGCAGGGACTGCTGACCGGCGAGTCCGCGCAGATCAGCCGCGAGGAGTTGCTGGACGAAATCGTCGAGCAGACCAAGGCGGCACTCGTGGCGCTGCAGGCGACGGAGGATAAGGCGTAGGGCAGATCGTCTGCAGCAATCCCTTCGTCCCATAGAGATAGATAGCCCCGTCATTGCGAGGAGCTCGCGACAACATTGCAGAGCAATTTTGCGCTGAAGCGACGAAGCAATCCATCGTTCTGCGCGCTCGGTGACAATGGATTGCTTCGCTTCGCTCGCAATGACGAAGTGGAGGGTCTCGCCCGCCTCTCCACCATGAGGGTCAGGATCGCGGCGGCCGCGGATCGATCGGGGTGGTGCCGCGCACGCCCAGAATGTCCTCCAGCACTTTCGCGCCGGCCAGCAGCTGCGCCTCGGCACGCGGCTTTGCGACCATTTGCAGGCCGACGGGCAGGCCCGAGGCGGTGAAGCCGCAGGGCAGCGACAGCGCCGGACAACAGGCCAGCGTGATCGCGTAGACGATGCCGAGCCATTCGACGTAGTTGTCGAACTTCTTGCCGTCGCACTCGGCGACATAGCGGTTCTCGACCGGGAATGGCGCAACGATGGTCGCGGGCGCCAGCAGCAGGTCGTACTTGTCGAAGAATTCGAGCGTACGCGCCGTCATCGCGACGCGCTGCGCCTCGGCGCGTTCGAGCTTCTCGACCGTGAGCTTCAACCCTTCCTCGATGTTCCAGATCACCTCGGGCTTCAGCAGATCGCGTTTGGTGCGCAGCAGTTCGGCCTTGCTGATTGCGAAATCGAACGCGCGCAGCACGTGGAAGCATTCATGGGCTTCGCGCAAATCGGGATGCGCTTCCTCGACGATCGCACCGGCTGCCGCGAACCGCTCCGCCGCCTTGCGGGTTACGGCCTTGACCTCGGGATCGACTGGCGTGATGCCGAGATCGGGCGAGTAGGCGATGCGCTTCGGCTTGCTACCGGAGCGGGCTGCCGACAGGAACGATGTCGGCAGCGTGGGCAGCGACAGCGGATCGGCGGCGTGCTCGCCGCTCATCGCGTCCAGCAGCAGCGCGAGGTCCTCGACATTGCGCGCCATCGGTCCCTGCTGGCCGAGCGTGCGGTCGACGCCGAATTTCGGCGTCTGCGCGACGCGGCCGATCGACGGCCGGAGGCCGACGATGCCGCAGAAGCTCGCCGGGTTGCGCAGGCTGCCGCCCATGTCGGAGCCGTGCGCCAGCCACGCGGTGCCGCTCGCAAGTGCCGCCGCGGCGCCGCCGGAGGAGCCGGCGGCCGAGCGCGATGTGTCCCAGGGATTGCGGGTCGGGCCGAACACCTCGTTGAAGGTGTTGGCGCCGGCGCCGAATTCCGGCGTGTTCGACTTGGCGTAGATCACGCCGCCATTCTCTTCGAGACGCTCGACCAGGATGTCGGATTTCGCCGGGATGTTGTCCTTGAAGATCGGCGAGCCCAGCGTGGTCAGCACGCCGGAGACGGCGGTGAGGTCCTTGATCGGAACGGGAAGGCCCGCGAGCAGGCCGCGCTCGCTGACCGGTTTCTGCATCAATGCCTTGGCGTGGGTGCGGGCGCGGTCGAAGCAGAGCGTCGGCAGTGCGTTGACCTTGCCGTCCACCTCGGCAATGCGCGTCTCCAGCACGTCGAGCAGGTCAAGCGGCGTGACATCACCGGCTTTCAGTTTCTCGACGACGGCACACGCCGTTTCCTTCACCAAGCCCTGATCAGCCATGCACCGTTGCTCCTATGCCTTCTGTTTGCTTGTGCTGTAGAACATTTCCTGCCGTCGTGGCAATGCGACGTGAACCGAAGGGGCAGGGATGGCAGCGTTGTTTTCCGCGCTGGACTGGCGCGCGATGAGCCAACAGGAGCGCGATCTCGGTCTGAACAACGGCGTTGCCGTCAAGGGCAGCGCCGAAATCGCTGCGGGCTGGGAGCAGCGCTCGGCGGCACTGCGGCAAAAGTACGCCGGCCATCTCGACCTCAGATACGGCCCGCGCGAGCGCAACCGGATCGATTTCCTGAAGGCACGCGACGGCGCGCCGACGCTGCTGTTCATCCACGGCGGCTATTGGCAGACCCGTGCCAAGGAAGTGTTCACGACCTTCGCCGAGGGGCCGATGGTCCACGGCATCAATGTCGCGCTGATCGGCTATACGCTGGCGCCGGATGCGACGCTCGACGACATCGTCGCCGAGATCCATGCCGGCATCGACTTTCTGGCCGGGCAGTTGCCCGCGCTCGGGGCCGCTGCCGAGGGCATCGTGGTGTCGGGCTGGTCGGCCGGCGGACATTTGACATCGCTGGCGCTGTCGAACGGCCATGTCCGGGCCGGCATGGCGATCTCGGGCATCTACGACCTCGAGCCGATCAGGCATTCCTACCTCAACGAAAAGCTCAAGCTCGACGAAGCGGCGTCGCGGCGCAACTCGCCGATGATGGCGGAAGGCGGCACGGCAAAGCCGCTGTCGCTGGTAGTCGGCAGCGCCGAATTGCCGCTGCTGCGCAAGCAGACCGCCGATTTCGCCGGCCATCGCGCCCGCTACGGCTTGCCGGTGACCTATGAGGAGATCGCCGGCGCCGATCATTTCTCTATCATGAACCAGATGCTGGCGCCGCAGGGCCGCATCACGACGCTGATCCGGCAGCTGTTCGAGCGGACGGCGTCATCCTGAGGTGCGAGCCTCTTCGGCGAGCCTCGAAGGATGACGCAGCCCGTGGCCCATCCTTCGAGACGCCGCGCTACGCACGGCTCCTCAGGATGACGGCGGTACAAGCGGAGGGACGATTTCTAACCCCATCCCGACGTCAGCCCGCCATCCACCGTGTAGATCACGCCCGACGTATAGCCGGCGCGGTCGGAGGCGAGGAACGCCATCAGGTCGCCGATCTCGCGTGCATGTGCGGGCCGGCCGAGCGGCAGGCCCTTCTGGAATTCCTTGTAGCGGTTCTCGTCGCCGAACTGGTTCTTGGCGCGGGTCTTGAGCAGCGTGACGTGGCGGTCGGTCCCGACCGGGCCGGGATTGATGCCGACGACGCGGATATTGTCGGCGAGGCTCTTGCCGCCGAGCGCGCGGGTGAACGCCATCAGCGCGGCATTGCCGGCGCTGCCGCAGATGTAATTGGCGTCGAACTTCTCGCCGGCCGCGCCGATGTCATTGACGATCACGCCTCCGCCGCGCGCCTTCATCTGGGCGTAGATCGCGCGCGTCAGATTGACGTAACCGAACACCTTGAGCTCCCACGCATGCCGCCAGGTCGCCTCGTCGATCTTGTCGATCGAGCCGCCGGGGATATCGCCGGCATTGTTGACAAGGATATCGATGTCCGCAGCCTCTCCGGCGAGGCGCGCGAGATCCTCGGGCTTGCGCAGATCCACCACGCTGGTCGCGGCAGATATCTGGTGCGCGGAGCGCAGCCGCTCGGCGAGCGCCTTGAGCTGGTCGCCGTTGCGGGCGGCGAGCAGGAGGTTGGCGCCTTCCTCGGCAAAGGCTTCGGCGGCGGCCGCGCCAATGCCCTTGGAGGCGCCGGTGATCAGGACACGCTTGCCGCGCAGATGCAGATCCATGGGATGTCTCGCTTGGTATGAGGAGTGGGTGTCGGCGAATTTGGTGGGGCAGGGTCGCGCCGCGGTCAACACTGCACTGCAGCGTTGCGCTCGCGCAAAGTTTGGTCCATTGCAGGACCATCAGAATAGGCGGCATTGCCGGCCGGGCAAATCACAAGGGTGTTCTCGATGAGCAGCGCAAAGAAGCAGTATCGGATTGCGGTCATTCCCGGCGACGGCATCGGCAAGGAAGTGATGCCGGAGGGCCTACGCGTCATCGAGGCGGCGGCCAAGAAGCACGGCGTCGACGTGAAGTTCGACCATTTCGACTTCGCCTCTTACGACTATTACGAGAAGCACGGCGAGATGATGCCGGCCGACTGGAAGAACCAGATCGGCAAGCATGATGCGATCTATTTCGGCGCGGTCGGCTGGCCGGCGAAAATACCTGACCATATCTCGTTGTGGGGATCGCTCATAAAATTCCGCCGCGAGTTCGACCAGTACGTCAATCTGCGCCCGGTGCGGCTGATGCCCGGCGTGCCGTCGCCGCTGGCGAACCGCAAGCCCGGCGACATCGATTTCTGGGTGGTGCGCGAGAACACCGAGGGCGAATACTCTTCCGTCGGCGGCCGCATGTTCCCGGACACTGACCGCGAATTCGTCACCCAGCAGACCGTGATGACCCGCACCGGCGTCGATCGCATCCTGAAATTCGCGTTCGACCTCGCGCAGTCGCGGCCGAAGAAGCATCTGACGTCGGCGACCAAGTCGAACGGCATCTCCATCACCATGCCCTACTGGGACGAGCGCGTGGAGGCGATGGCCAAGAAATATCCCGGCGTGAAGTGGGACAAGTACCACATCGATATCCTGACCGCGAACTTCGTGCTGCATCCGGACTGGTTCGACGTCGTGGTCGGCTCCAATTTGTTCGGGGACATCCTCTCCGATCTCGGCCCGGCCTGCACCGGCACGATCGGCATCGCGCCGTCGGGCAACATCAATCCGGAAGGCGACTTCCCCTCGGTGTTCGAGCCGGTCCATGGCTCGGCGCCTGACATCGCCGGGCAGGGCATTGCCAACCCGATCGGCATGATCTGGTCGGGCGCGATGATGCTGGAGCATCTCGGCGAGAAGCAGGCGGCGGCTGCGATCGTCGGCGCGATCGAGCGCACGCTCGGCGAACGCACGCTGCGCACGCGCGATCTCGGCGGCAATGCCGACACCACGGCGTGCGGCAAGGCCGTCGCGGAGATGGTGGATTAGGCTGCGCCGTCAAGCACGGGGTCGTCCTGGCGAAAGCCAGGACCCATTACCCCGAGTGCTTGTTGTGTTGCTGGGTCTGACCACCGCCCTGCGCGATGACGCAGGCCGGTGGTAATGGGTCCTGGATCGCGCTCGCTACGCTCGCTTGTCCAGGACGACGTCGTTATTGATTGCTTCGCAATCTGCGTAGGGCGGGTTAGCCACCCTACGGCCACTGTCGTCCATGCGAAAGCAGGGACCCATAACCACAGGGTCTCGTTGTTGGGGCTCGCTGTGCCCCCAGCCTTCGTGACAATGGGCAGTGATGGTTATGGGGCCCGGCTCGCGCGGAGCCTGTCATCGGGCGGCGCTTTGCGCCGACCCGTTGGCTTGGCCGGGACGACGGTGAAATTACCCCTTCACGATCCTTCGGCAGTGCTCCCACGCCGCGTGGATCAAATTCTCGCTCGCCTCGGGCGTGCGGAAGGCGGAGTGCGCCGACAGCGTCACGTTCGGGATCCTGGTCAGCGGGTGATCCTTCGGCAGCGGCTCGATGTTGTAGACGTCGAGGCCGGCGTGGCGGATGTGGCCCGAATTGAGCGCATCGATCATCGCCTGCTCGTCGACGATCGCGCCGCGCGCGGTGTTGATCAGCACCACGCCCTTTTTCATCTTCGCGATCTTGTCGCGCGTGATCAGGCCGCGGGTCTCGTCGTTCAGCAGCAGATGGATCGAGACCACGTCGCTGATCGCGAGCACGGTGTCGAGATCGACGAATTCGACGCCCGGATGGCTCTTGGGCGACCGGTTCCAGGCGATCACCTTCATGCCGCTGCCGAGCGCGATGCGGGCGACCTCGGCGGCGATGCCGCCGAAGCCGACCAGGCCGAGCGTCTTGCCGGTGAGCTGCATGCCGTCCTCGCGCAGCCAGTTGCCGGCGCGTATCTCGCGGTCCATCTGCGCGATCACGCGCGCCGACGACCACATCAGCGCGATCGCCGATTCCGCGACCGCGGTGTCGCCATAGCCCTTGATCAGGTGCACCGAAATGCCGAGCTCGGCGAGCTCTTCCGGGTTCATGTAGCTGCGCGCGCCGGTGCCGAGGAACACGACGTGCTTCAGGCCGGCGCACTTCTTCGCAACATCGGTCGGCAGCGCGGTGTGGTCGACCACCGCGATCTCGGCGCCGTCGAGCACCGCCGGATAGTCCTCGGACTTGATGTCGGGGTTGCGGTTGATCCGCATCCTGGGATCGCCGGGCTTTTCCAACCGCTCCGTGATGACAGCAAGCGATTCATTGGCGTCGACAAACACTGCGCGCACGAAAGCCTCCATCCGATGAGGAGAAATGATGATCAGGACGCGACGCCGGCGAGCGCCAGCACCGTATGCATCAGGACGTTGGCGCCGGCGGCGCAATCCGTCTGCTTGGCATCTTCCAGCTCGTTATGGCTGATGCCGTCCTTGCAGGGCACGAACACCATCGCTGCCGGCATCACCGTGTTGAGGTTGCAGGCGTCGTGGCCGGCGCCCGAGGTGATGCGGCGGTGCGAATAGCCGAGCTGCTTGGCGGCGTTCTCGACCGCGTCGACCAGCTTGGGGTCGAAATGCGTCGGCGCCTTGCGCCAGACGAGATCAAGCTGCACCTCGACCTTGCGCTTTGCTGCGATCTCGCTCACGGCGGCACGCAGGTCGCGATCCAGCGCATCCATGATCGTGGCGTCGGCGCTGCGGCAATCCACCGTGAAGGCGATCTCGCCGGGGATGACGTTGCGCGAGGGCGCGGCGATCACGGCCTCGCCGATGGTGCCGACCGCCTTCGGGCCGTGCTGCTTCGCGATGCTTTCCATCGCCAGCACGATCTCGGACAGCGTCGCCAGCGCATCGCGGCGCAGCGGCATCGGGGTCGAGCCGGCATGGCTCTCGAAGCCGGTGATCTTGCCGTCGTACCACAACACGCCCTGGCCGGAATCGACCACGCCGATGGTCTTGTTCTCGGCCTCCAGGATCGGGCCCTGCTCGATATGCAGCTCGACGAAGCTGGTGAACTTCTGGCGGCCGACCGGGGCGTCGCCGCGATAACCGATCGTGTCGAGCGCCTGCGCCACCGTGACGCCCTCGGCGTCCTTGCGCGACAGGATGTCGTTGGTGGTGAAGTCGCCGACATAGGCGGCCGAGGCCATCATCGCCGGCGCAAAGCGCGAGCCTTCCTCATTGGTCCAGTTGCAGATGCAGATCGGCAGCTCGGTCTCGATCCCGGCATCGTTCAGCGTGCGCACCATTTCGAGCGCCGCCAGCGTGCCGAGCACGCCGTCATATTTGCCGCCGGTCGGCTGGGTGTCGAGATGCGAGCCGACGCCGATCGGCGGCTTCGACATGTCCCGTCCTTTCCTCAACCCGAACATCGAGCCGAGCGCGTCGACCTGCACCTCGAGGCCGGCGTCCGCGCATGCCTTGCGGAACCAGTCGCGCACCTGCTTGTCTTCGGCGCTCAAGGTCAGCCGCCGCACACCGCCCTTGGGCGTTGCACCGAACTGCGCGGTTTCGTGGATGGTGCCCCAGAGGCGGGCGGAATCGATCTGCAGGTTGGTGGCGGCTCGGCTCATGTCGTCAGTCCATTTTTATTTTCGTCATTCCGGGGCGATGCGTCAGCATCGAACCCGGAATCTCGAGATTCCGGGTCTGGTCCTTCGGACCATCCCGGAATGACGTTCGATTATCCGGCAATCGTTCAATGACGCGCCACTCTCGCGCCGTCAACCGCCACGCTCGTTTGCGCGATCTGCCTGGCGAGATTGGCGACGCGCTCGATGGCGACCGCATCGGGCGAGGCGAGCCAGCTCGCGGTGAAGGTGAGGGGCGGCAGCTTGAGGTCGGTATCGAGCAGCAGCAAGCGCCCGTCGGCAAGCTCGTTCTCGACGATCGCCGCCGGGATCACCGCGATGCCAAGCCCTTCATTGGCCATGTGGATCACGGTCGCGAGCGAGGTCGAGGCGTGCAGCCGGATCGGCGGCAGATCGGGGGCGTTGAACAGCGCGCGCACGGTCTCGTAGGGCTGGGTCTTGCGCGGAAAGGTGATGATCGGAAACCGCGCCAGGTCCTGCCGCGCCACCGGGCCGTCGCCGAGGCCGAGCGCCGGGCTCGCCAGGAAACCGATCGGGTAATCGCACAGCACGTGGTTGTGCGCGCCGGACGCCGAGACCGGTCCAAGCACGAAGGCGAGCTCGATCTCCTGCGCCAGCAGCCGCTGCGTCAGATTGGGCGTGATGTCGACCTCGATCTCGAGCGACAGGTTTGGGTAGACCTCGTTGACGCTCTTGACGAGGCGCGGCAGCCAGGTGTGCACGATGGTCTCCGCGACACCGAGCCGCAGCGCGCCGCGCATCGCCGAACGGTCGCCGACCTCGGCCATCATCTCCGAACGCAGGCCGATCAGCTTCTCGGCATAGATCATCATCAGCCGTCCACTCGGGGTCGGCGAGGCCACCCGGTGGTCGCGGTTGAGCAGCTTGACGCCCATTTCGCGCTCGAGCTGGGCAATGCGCTGGGAGATCGCCGGCTGGGTGGTGTTGAGCCGCTGGGCGGCGCCGCGGAAGCTGCCGAGCTTGACGACCCAAAGAAATGTCTCGATCGAGCGGAAGTCCGTCATTGGAAGCATTTTCCCGATCGATAAATCTGTTTTATCGATTTTGATTAGAAAGGACGATTAGACATTATATCACGCTTGGTGTTGGTTTGTCCTTGTCGAGATTATGGGCAGGAGAATCCCATGACTGTTTTTGCGGCAGTGCAGCGATCTCAGGGGGAACCAGTGCCGGCGAGCGTCGAAGCGCGCCGCGCCTGCCGTGACGGCGTGGCCTCGGCCACCACAGCCGGCCTCGCCAACGGTTTCGTCCAGGGCAATCTCGCGATCCTGCCGGAAAAGCTCGCCGGCGCCTTCCACCGCTTCTGCCAGCTCAATCCGAAGCCGTGCCCGATCATCGGCATGTCCGACGTCGGCGATCCCCGCATTCCCTCGCTTGGCCTCGACCTCGACATCCGCACCGACGTGCCGCGCTACCGGGTCTGGCGCGACGGCGAGGTGGCGGACGAGCCGACCGACATCACCAAATACTGGCGCGACGATCTCGTCACCTTCGTGCTCGGCTGCTCCTACTCGTTCGAGGAGGCGCTGCTGGATGAGGGCCTGCCAATCCGTCACATTGAACGCAATCTGCGTGTGCCAATGTATCGCACCAATATCGCCTGCAGCCCGTCGGGGCCGTTCGCTGGACCCATGGTGGTGTCGATGCGCCCGTTCAAGCCGGCGGATGCGATCCGCGCGGTGCAGATCACCTCGCGCTTCCCGTCCGTGCATGGCGCGCCGGTCCATCTCGGCCATCCGCATGCGATCGGCATCAAGGATATCGCCAAGCCCGATTACGGCGATGCGGTACCGGTTGCCGATGACGAAATCCCGGTGTTCTGGGCCTGTGGCGTCACGCCGCAATCGGTGATCGCAAGTGCGAAGCTGCCGTTCGCGATCACGCATTCGCCGGGCCTGATGCTGGTGACAGATCTCAAGAACAAGCAGCTCGCTGTGTTCTGAATAGGCAATTCGTGCAATTCATTGAGGCTTTACTGCGCGCTACAAGCATCACATCGATAATAACAAGCTGACCAAGGGGAAATTTCGATGACGATCTCTCGCCGTAACGTGTTGCTGGGTGCCACTGCTGCTGCTGCGCTCGGTCCGATGGCCGCGCGCGCGCAGACCAGTGAAGTGGCAATCGGCGTGATCTATCCGCTCTCGGGCGCCAGCGCCCAGATCGGCGTCGATGCGCAGCGCGCGTTCGAGACCGCGGCAGACATCATCAACAAGAACTATGACTTCGCATTGCCGCTCGCCAAGGGCGAGGGCCTGTCCGGCCTCGGCGGCGCCAAGGTCAAGCTCGTATTCGCCGACCACCAGGCCGATCCGCAAAAGGGCCGCGCCGAAGCCGAGCGCCTGATCACGCAGGAGAAGGTCTGCGCCGTGATCGGCACCTATCAGAGCGCGGTCGCCGTCACCGTCAGCCAGATCTGCGAGCGCTACGGCGTTCCGTTCCTCTCCGCCGACAATTCCTCGCCGAGCCTGCATCGGCGCGGCCTGAAATACTATTTCCGCGCCTCGCCGCATGACGAGATGTTCTCGACCGCGATGTTCGACTTCTTCGATGCGATGAAGAAGAAGGGCCAGAAGATCGAAACGCTGGCGCTGTTCCACGAGGACACCATCTTCGGCACCGATTCGGCGAACGCGCAGACCAAGCTCGCCGGCGAGCGCGGCTACAAGATCGTGGCCGACATCAAGTACCGCGCCAACTCGCCGTCGCTGACCGCCGAGGTGCAGCAGCTCAAGGCGGCGAATGCCGACGTGCTGATGCCGTCGAGCTACACCACCGACGCGATCCTCCTGGTCAAGACCATGGCCGAGCTCGGCTACAAGCCGAAGAACATCATGGCGCAGGACGCCGGCTTCTCCGAGAAGGCGACCTATGACGCGGTCGGCGACAAGCTCGAGGGCGTGATCTCGCGCGGCAGCTTCTCGCTCGACCTGGCGCAGAAGCGTCCGATGGTCGGTCTCATCAACGAGATGTACCGCGCCAAGTCCGGCAAGGACTTCAACGACTATTCGTCGCGCCAGTTCATGGGCCTGATCGTGATGGCGGACGCCATCAACCGCGCCAAGTCGACCGACGGCGACAAGATCCGCGAGGCGCTGGTCGCCACCGACATGCCGGGCGATCAGACCATCATGCCGTGGCGGCGCGTCAAGTTCGACGAGATGGGGCAGAACAACTTCGCCGATCCGGTGCTGTTGCAGTACTCCGCGAAGAACTTCGTGACGATCTTCCCGGAACAGGCCGCCGTCTCCGAGGCGATCTGGCCGATGAACAGCTGATCGGTCGGGCGCCAGAGGGGGCAAACGGCGGTGACAGCCGAAGACATCATTCAGAGTCTCGCATGTTCCGTCATTGCGAGCGAAGCGAAGCAATCCACTTCTCCGCGAAAAGGAAGCATGGATTGCTTCGTCGCTTCGCTCCTCGCAATGACGGGGGCTAAAGACAATGGTCGGAACATGGAGCGTCGACCGTGACAGCCGAGACCATTATCCAGAGTTTGGCGAGCGGCCTGTTGATGGGGCTGCTCTACGGACTGATCGCGGCAGGCCTCGCATTGATCTTCGGATTGATGGACGTCGTGAATTTCGCGCACGGCGAGTTCCTGATGATCGCGATGTACGCGACCTTCTTCCTGTTCGCGTTCTTCGCGATCGATCCCTTGCTCGCGGCGCCGCTGGTCGCCGCGGCGCTGTTCGTGTTCGGTGCGGTGGTCTATTTATTGATCGTCCGCTTCGCGATGCGCGCCAAGGCCAATGCCGGCATGGTGCAGATCTTCTCGACCTTTGGCCTAGCGATCGTGATGCGGGGGCTTGCGCAGTTCTTCTTCACGCCCGACTACCGCAGCGTCACCAACTCCTGGGTCGGTGGCAAGACGGTGTCGATCGCCGGCATCTATCTGCCAGAGCCGCAGCTGATCGGCGCGATGCTATCGATCGCGGCCTTCGTCGCGCTCTACTTCTTCATCAATCGCACCGATTTCGGCCGCGCGCTCGAAGCGACGCGCGAGGACGCCGGCGCGGTGGCGCTGGTCGGCATCGACAAGAACCGGGTGTTCGCGCTCGGCTGGGGCCTTGGTGCGGCGCTGGTTGGCCTCGCCGGTGCCATCATGGCGATCTTCTTCTACGTCTATCCCGATGTCGGCGCGTCGTTTGCCCTGATCGCCTACGTCACCGTGGCGCTCGGCGGCTTCGGCAGCGTGTTCGGCGCCTTTGCCGGCGGCATCATCGTCGGCCTGGTGGAAGCGACCACCGCGCTGATCCTGCCGCCGTCGCTGAAATCGGTCGGCATCTATGCCGTTTACCTGCTGGTCGTCTTCATCCGCCCGCGTGGCCTGTTCGGATCGATGTGATGGACACCCAGTTCGCCCAACGCCGCAGGCGTGACCTGATCGTGGCGGCCTGCCTCGCGGTGATCGCCGCGCTGGTCCCGCTGTTCGTCAAGGACGTCTACGTCCAGAACATCATGGTGCTGACGCTGATGTATGCGGCGCTGTCGCAGAGCTGGAACATCCTGTCCGGCTATTGCGGGCAGATATCGCTCGGCCACGCGCTGTATTTCGGGCTCGGTGCCTATACCACCGCGCTGCTGTTCACCAAGTTCGGCGTGCTGCCGTGGTTCGGCATGCTGGCGGGCGGGGCGATCTCCGCCTTGATCGCGATGGCGCTCGGCTATCCCTGCTTCCGCCTCCGCGGCCATTACTTCGTGATCGCGACCATCGTGATCGCCGAGATCGCGCTGCTCTTGATCCAGAACTGGGATTGGGCCGGCGCGGCGCTCGGCATCGACATCCCGGTGCGCGGCGACAGTTGGCTGAAATTCCAGTTCACGCGCTCAAAACTGCCTTACTTCTATTTCGCGCTGGCGCTGGCCTGCATCGCCTGGTTCGTCACCTGGTGGCTGGAGGATTCCAAATGGGGCTACTGGTGGCGCGCGGTGAAGGACAATCCCGATGCGGCCGAAAGCCTCGGCGTGGTCGTGTTCAATTCCAAGATGGGCGCGGCGGCGGTCTCGGCCTTCCTCGTTGCGGTCGGCGGCAGCTTCTACGCCCAGTTCGTCTCCTACATCGATCCTGAGAGCGTGATGGGCTTCCAGTTCTCGCTGCTGATGGCGCTGCCCGCGGTGCTTGGCGGCATCGGCACCTTGTGGGGCCCGGTGCTGGGCGCGGTCATCCTGATCCCGCTCACCGAGCTGACGCGCTCGTTCATCGGCGGCTCCGGGCGCGGCGTCGACCTCATCGTCTACGGCACGCTGATCGTCGTGATCTCGCTGGCGCTGCCGCGCGGCCTAGTCAGCGTGTTCTCCCTGCGCAAGGGAGCTGCACGATGACGGCGCTGCTGGAAACGCGCGGAGTATGGCAGCGCTTCGGCGGCCTCGTCGCCAACAGCGATGTCTCGATCTCGGTCGGGCGCGGCGAGATCGTCGGCCTGATCGGCCCCAACGGCGCCGGCAAGTCGACGCTGTTCAACCTGATCGCGGGCGTGCTGCCGCCGACCCAGGGCTCGATCATCTTCGACGGCGAGGACGTGACCAAGCTGCCGGCGGCGGAACGCTGCCAGCGCGGCGTCGGGCGTACCTTCCAGGTCGTCAAGAGTTTTGAGACCATGACCGTGATCGACAACGTCATCGTCGGCGCGCTGATCCGCAACACCAAGATGCGCATCGCGCGGCAGAAGGCCTATGAGGTGCTGGAGTTCTGCGGCCTTGCGGCGCGCGCCGACAAGCTCGCAGCCGACCTCGTGCCGTCGGAGAAGCGCCGGCTCGAGGTGGCCCGCGCGCTCGCGACCGAGCCGAAGCTGCTGCTGCTCGACGAAGTCCTCACCGGGCTGACGCCGGTCGAGGCGCAGACCGGCGTCGAGCTGGTGCGGAAGGTCCGCGCCGCCGGCATCACCGTGCTGATGGTCGAGCATGTGATGGAGATCGTGATGCCGCTGGTCGATCGCGCCATCGTGCTCAATCTCGGCAAGGTGCTGGTCGAGGGCAAGCCGACTGAGGTCGTCCGCAATCCGGAAGTCATTTCTGCCTATCTCGGGGATCGTCATGCTGTCGGTGCGTGAAGTCACCACCGCCTATCAGGGCCTGGTCGCGATCTCCTCGGTGTCGATCGATGTCACCAAGGGCGAGATCGTCTGCGTTGCCGGCGCCAACGGCGCGGGCAAGTCGACGCTGTTGAAATCGATCGCCGGCGCCGAGCGGCCGCGCGCAGGCACCGTCACCTTCGACGGCAAGCGCATCGACGGCAAGCCGCAGCACGTCATCACGTCAAGCGGCATCGCTTACGTGCCGGAGAACCGCCGGCTGTTTCCGCGGCTGTCGGTGCGCGACAATTTGCGCCTCGGCAGCTATCTCTACCGCAGTCAGTCTGACCGCGACGCGCCGCTCGATCTGGTGTTCAAGCTGTTCCCGCGGCTTGGCGAACGGCTCGACCAGCGCGCCGAGACGCTGTCCGGCGGCGAGCAGCAGATGCTTGCGATCGGCCGCGCGCTGATGACGCGGCCGCGGCTTCTGATGCTCGACGAACCGTCGCAGGGCATCATGCCGAAACTGGTCGACGAGATCTTCCAGGCCGTGAAGCGCATCCGCGACGCCGGCATGACGGTCCTGATCGTCGAGCAGCGCATGGCCGAATGCCTCGAGATCGCCGACCGCGCCTACATCCTGCAGACCGGCCGCGTGCTGATGCAGGGCACCGCCGCCGAGATCAGCGGCAATCCCGACGTGCGCAAGGCGTATCTGGGGCTGTAGCGACGGAATATCTCCACGCTCGCACCTCCAGCGACAAAGGCTTTGCCTTTGCGCGGGGATGACGCCAGTGTATGCGGTGCGCGCAATCCAGCCCGTAGCCCGGATGAGCGCAGCGATATCCGGGGCGTCCCGCATATCGCTGCGCTCATGCGGGCTACTGATCCAGCCCACGCAGCCTACTTGCTCTCGTCGATCTTCTCGACCTTGGCGGCGAGGTCCGGCACGCGGCTGACGCGATAGGTCGCGTTGCTGCATGTCAGCGTCCAGGCCTCGTTGTCGGGCTTGGAGAGCTTGTCGTCCCGCTCGGCCTTGAGCGGCTTGTCGCAAGGATAGCCCTGCGCGCGCAACTGGGTTGCCAGCATGCCTTGTAAAGTCTCTTCGGTCCGTCCGTCCGACGCCGCAAGGCCGACGGCAAACGGTATCGCTAACGCCAAGCCTGTGAATCTCATCACGACTGTCTTCCGCATATCGATCCTCCGCTTGATCTAGTGAGGGTGATCCGGCAGCACGAGCCCGAACGTCCTGGTCAAATCCGCCACCTGGTCGGGCGACAAATAGCGCGGGTTCAGCCCGCGCAGCAGCAGATAGAGCTTTGCGGTTTCCTCCAGCTCCTCGGTCGCGAACACCGCCGCTTCCAGCGTATCGCCCGACACGACGGGCCCATGATTGGCGAGCAGCACCGATGAATATTTCCCGGCCAGCCCCCGGATCGCGTCGGCAACGGCGGGATCGCCGGGGCGATAATAGGGCACCAGCGCGGTCTGGCCGCACTTCATGACGTAATAGGCCGTCATCGGCGGCAGCGCGGCGCGCGGGTCGATCTCCGGCAGCATCGAGAGCGCGACCGAATGGGTCGAGTGCAGGTGCACCACGGCGCCGGCCGTCGTGCGGGTCTGGTAGAGCGCGGTGTGCAGCGGCACTTCCTTGGTCGGGGCGTCGCCGGAGACCAGCCGGCCGTTGTCGTCGAGCCGTGACATTTTCGCCGGATCGAGGAAGCCGAGCGAGGCGTTGGTCGGCGTCACCAGCCAGCCGCCGTCGTCGAGCCGGACGCTGATATTGCCCGAGGACCCCGGCGTCAGGCCGCGCTCGAACAGCGAGCGGCCGAAGCGGCAGATGTCCTCACGAAGCTTTGTTTCGCTCATCCGGTTTCGCTCGTGGCGCCATCCTTGGCGCTATCCGTTTTCCGCTTTGTCTCATGCTTTGGCAGCGCGGCCAAGCCGTGATAGGCAAGCAGCAACGAGCATGATCCGGACCCGGCCGGCCGCGCTGGCGCAAAGTGACAGCCGGTTTTCCGAAAAGGTCACGCTCAAACAACTAAAAATGTTCAGGGATCGCCACATGTCCAGTTCCGCAACATCACGTGTCGCCGTCATCGGGCTGGGCTCGATGGGATACGGCATGGCGACCTCGCTCAGGCGGGCCGGTTTCGAGGTGACCGGCTGCGACGTCACGGCCGATGCGGTGGCGCGCTTCGTCGCCGACGGCGGCAAGGGCGCCAAGTCGCCGGCCGAGGCAGCCCGGGATGCCGACATTGTCGTCAGCGTTGTCGTCAACGCAGCGCAGACTGAAGCGATCCTGTTCGGCAAGGACGGCGTCGCCGAGACCTTGGCGAAGGACGCGGTCTTCATCTCCTCGGCGACCATGGACCCTGATATCGCGCGGCGCCTCGCAAAGCAGCTCGAGGCGACCGGCCGGCACTATCTCGATGCCCCGATCTCCGGCGGCGCGCAGCGCGCGGCGCAGGGCGAATTGACGATTCTCGCCTCCGGCAGCGCCGCGGCATTTGCGAAGGCGCGGCCTGCACTCGATGCGATGGCGGCGAAACTCTACGAGCTTGGTGATGCCGCGGGGCAGGGCGCCGCGTTCAAGATGATCAACCAGCTGCTGGCCGGCGTGCATATCGCGGCCGCCTCAGAGGCGATCGCCTTTGCCGCCAGGCAGGGCCTCGACATCCGCAAGGTGTATGAGGTGATCACCGCCTCCGCCGGCAATTCCTGGATGTTCGAGAACCGCATGCCGCATGTGCTCGACGGCGACTATGCGCCGCGCAGCGCCGTGGAAATTTTTGTGAAGGACCTCGGCATCATCCAGGACATGGCGCGCAATGCACGCTTCCCGGTGCCGGTCTCGGCCGCGGCCTTGCAGATGTTCCTGATGACCGCGGCCGCCGGTATGGGCCGCGACGACGATGCGTCGGTGGCGCGGATGTATGCGCAGGTTACCGGCACCAAGCTTCCAGGCGAGAAATAAGAGGATCCTGCAATGCCCCGTTTTGCCGCCAACCTCACCATGATGTTCAACGAGGTCCCGTTCCTCGACCGCTTCGAGGCGGCGGCGAAGGCGGGCTTCACCGCGGTCGAGTTCCTGTTTCCTTACGACCATCCGGCCGAGGAGGTCGGCAAGCGGCTGAAAGGCAATGGGCTGACGCAGGCGCTGTTCAATTTGCCGCCGGGCGACTGGAACGCCGGCGAGAAGGGGTTTGCCGCGCTGCCGGACCGTTTCGCCGACCTCCAGCAAAGCCTGAAGACCGCGCTGCCCTATGTGCAGGCGACCGGCGTCAAGCGGGTGCATCTGATGGCGGGAATAGCCGAGCGCAGCGATGCCAGGGCGGTCGCCGCGTTTCGCAAATCGGTCGCCCATGCCGCGGAGTTCTTCGCGCCGCACGGCCTCGACGTCGTGATCGAGCCGATCAATCCGCGCAACGTGCCCGGCTATTTCCTCAACGACTTCATCTTCGCGCGCGATCTGATCAACGAGCTTGGTTTCGCGAACCTGAAGCTGCAGTTCGATATCTACCACTGCCAGATCATCCATGGCGACGTCACCATGCGGCTGCGTGAAATGATGCCGATCATCGGCCACATCCAGATCGCGTCGATCCCCTCGCGCAACGAGCCCGACGGCGAGGAGCTGAACTATCCGTTCCTGTTCGGCGAGCTCGACCGGCTCGGCTATGGCGGCTTCGTCGGCTGCGAGTACAATCCGCGCGGCAAGAGCACCGACGGTCTCGCCTGGTTCAAGCCCTATGCCGGAGTGAAGCCGTGACATCAGCCGGAAAGCTGTCTCTTGGTTGCATCGCCGACGACTATACCGGCGCCTCCGACCTCGCCAACACGCTGACCCGCGCGGGCCTGCGCACGGTGCAGACCATCGGCGTGCCCGCGGACGATCTCGCGCTGCCCGAGGTCGACGCCGTCGTGGTGTCGCTGAAGAGCCGTTCGATCGAGGCCGGCCTTGCCGTGACGCGTTCGCGTGCTGCGGAGGCCTGGCTGCGCGGCCGGGGCGCCGCGCATGTCCTGTTCAAGATCTGCTCGACCTTCGATTCCACCGACGCCGGTAATATCGGCCCGGTGATGGACGCGCTGCGCGCCGATTCCGGGGACAGCATCGTGCTGGTGACGCCGGCGTTCCCGGAGACCGGCCGCACCGTCTACCAGGGCAATCTGTTCGTCGGCTCGGTGCCGCTGAACGAGAGTCCGCTGAAGGACCACCCGCTCAACCCGATGCATGATTCCAATCTGGTTCGCGTGCTGGCGCGGCAAAGCACGACCAAGGTCGGCCTGGTCGATCTGGCGACGCTGAGCCGTGGCGCGGACGCGGTCCGGGCAAAGCTCGCCGAGCTCACGCAAAGCGGCATCGGCGCCGCCATCGTCGATGCGGTGTTCGACCGCGACCTCGAAACCATCGGACAGGTCGCGCTGGAACACCGTCTTTCAGTCGGCGCTTCCGGGATCGGGCTTGGCCTCGCGCGGGCGCTGGTCGCCGCGAGCAAGGCCAAACCGGACACCGCGGATGCAATGCTGGCGACGCCGGTCGGCGGCGCGGCGGCGTGCCTTGCCGGCAGTTGCTCGCAGGCGACCTTGCGCCAGATCGCCAACGCCGAGAAGGTGATGCCGGTCCTGCACCTCGATCCCGAGCGGGTGGTCGCCGGCAAGGAAGAGGCGCAGCGCGCGCTCGCCTGGGCCAGGGAGCGGCTCGGGGCGGGGCCGATCCTGATTGCGAGCAGCTCGACCCCGGATGAGGTGGCAGCTGTGCAATCCCGTCATGGTCGCGATGCAGCCGGGCATGCCATCGAACAGGCGATGGCCGACATCGCGGACGGTCTGGTGCAGTCGGGCGTGCACAGATTGGTGGTCGCCGGCGGTGAAACTTCGGGCGCCGTGGTCGATCGCCTGCGCATCCCGGGATTCCTGGTCGGTGCGGAAATCGCCGCCGGCGTGCCGGTTCTGCGAGCGGTCGGCGCCGGAAGAGACGAGATGGTGCTTGCCCTGAAATCAGGCAATTTCGGCGGGCCGGAGTTTTTCTCGGATGCGCTGGCATTGATGCCTTGATGCGGCTGGCGCGCATCATGCCACGCCGTAGATGAGCGCCTCCGTAGTTCAACGGGGAACCAAATTAACCCTACTTAAGGAGGGGGGCTGGCTTTGATGTCTGCGGCGTCCCGCCACGCCCCCAGCCATTCGATCGGGCATCGCGAGCCCGATATCAAGAGACCCCACGATGTTCGCCAAATTCTCGATCCGCGCCAAGATTATTGCCGTGGTTGCGTTCCTGCTTGTCGCGATGACGGGCATGGGCCTGCTCGCGGTCGTGAATTTACGGTCGATCAACGCCAACACCGTCGACATCACGACGAGCTGGCTGCCGAGCGTGCGTGCGCTCGGCGATCTGCGCGCCGGCGTCATCACCTATCGCAACGTGATCCGCGAACACATGCTGTCCGAGACGCTGGAGGAGAAGCTCGCGCAGGAAAAGACCCTGACCTCGGTGGTCGACGCCAACCTCAAGGTCCGCGCGACCTATGAGCCGCTGATCGCGACCCCCTCGGAGCGCGCGCTCTACGATCAATGGGTCGATGCCTGGACCCGCTACAAGAAGGGCACCGAGGAGGTGATGGCGTTGTCGCGCAGGGATGTCGGCAAGACCCCGCACGATGCGCATGAGCTGAACGCCAAGACCGTGAACAAGATCGGCCTCGAGGCCGACGAGATCCTGCGCAAGGACATCGAGCTCAACAATGCCGGCGCCGACAAGGCGGCGCAGGACGCGGCAAACAGCTACGCGTCGGCCGTCATGCTGCTTGCGATGATCCTTGGCGCCGCCATCATCGTCGGCGTCGGCGTCAGCTTCCTGATGATCCGCGACGTCTCGGCCGGCATCGCCTCGATCGTGAGCCCGATGCAGGCGCTGGGCCGCGGCGACCTGACCGCAAACGTCCCGCATCAGGGCGAGAAGACCGAGATCGGCGCGATGGCCGATACGCTGCAGGTGTTCAAGGAAGCCCTGGTCGCCAAGAAGGCGGCCGATGAAGCCGCCGCTGCCGACGCCGAAGCCAAGATCGAGCGCGGCCGCCGGGTCGATACCATCACCCGCAATTTCGAACAGATGATCGGCGAGATCGTGCAGACCGTGTCGTCGGCCTCGACCCAGCTCGAAGCCTCCGCCGGCACGCTGTCGTCGACCGCCCGGCGTTCGCAGGAGCTGACCACATCGGTTGCGGCCGCGTCCGAGGAGGCCTCGACCAATGTCCAGTCGGTGGCGTCGGCGACCGAGGAGCTGTCGTCGTCGGTGACCGAGATCAGCCGCCAGGTGCAGGAGTCGGCACGGATGGCCGGCGATGCCGTCGGCCAGGCGCGCACCACCAACGATCGCGTCAGCGAGCTGTCGAAGGCCGCCGCGCGGATCGGCGACGTCGTCGAGCTGATCAACACCATTGCCGGCCAGACCAATTTGCTGGCGCTGAACGCCACCATCGAGGCGGCACGCGCCGGCGACGCCGGCCGCGGCTTCGCCGTGGTGGCGTCCGAGGTGAAGGCGCTGGCCGAGCAGACCGCCAAGGCGACCGGCGAGATCGGCCAGCAGATCGCCGGCATCCAGACCGCGACCCAGGAGTCGGTCGGCGCGATCAAGGAAATCTCCTCGACCATCGAACGGCTGTCGGAAATCTCGTCCACCATTGCGGCCGCGGTCGAAGAGCAGGGCGCGGCGACGCAGGAAATCTCCCGCAACGTGCAGCAGGCGGCGCAGGGCACCCAGCAGGTCTCGGCCAACATCACCGACGTCCAGCATGGCGCCAACGAGACCGGCTCGGCGTCGAGCCAGGTGCTGTCGGCGGCCCAATCGCTCTCGGGCGACAGCAGCCGCCTCAAGCTCGAGGTCAGCAAGTTCCTCGACGCCGTCCGCGCCGCCTGATCCGGCGGCGCCGCTCGGGCGGCCGCCATCCTTCGCCTAACCGATGCCGACGTGGTGGGCTGACCCGGCCCACCACGTTTTACATTTTCGCAGAGCAGCGATGCGTTAACCTCGCGTCGGCCGAAATAGCATCCTCGGCCGGCTCGCATTCGCAGCAGAGCCGTCTCTTTTTGACGATGATCCGCACGCGATCGGCGGCACTGCGCCCGGCATGGTCGCTCGGAGCGCGCAGCCTCACGCACTATGCCGAGGAAGTGAAAGCCGCCGCGGCTCCGCGGGTTGGCGTTTTGCCCGGCATCGGGTAAATCGGCCGCTACGGAACGGCTTTTGCAATGTCGATTCCTCTGCCTGGGCGGGCTTCATTTCGGGAACGCTTGTTTTATGATCGCACTGGTCCGTATCGCGCTGAGCCGGCCATATACTTTCGTCGTGCTCGCGATCCTGCTGTTGATTATCGGACCGCTGGCGGCGTTGCGCACGCCGACCGACATCTTCCCGGACATCCGCATCCCCGTGATCGGCGTGGTCTGGCAGTACACCGGCCTGCCGCCGGACCAGATGTCCGGCCGCATCACCACGCCGTTCCAGCGCGCGCTGACCACGACCGTCAACGACATCGAGCACATCGTCGCCAATTCCTATAACGGCGTCGGCATCATCAAGATCTTCTTCCAGCCCAACGTCGACATCCGCACCGCCAATGCGCAGGTCACCGCGATCTCGCAAACCCTGCTCAAGCAGATGCCGCCGGGCGCGACGCCGCCGCTGATCCTGAACTACAGCGCCTCGACGGTTCCGATCATCCAGGTCGCGCTGTCGGGCGAGGGACTGACCGAGCAGAACCTCGCCGATATCGGCATCAACCAGCTGCGCACGCCGCTGGTCACGGTGCCTGGTGCGGCGATCCCGTATCCGTTCGGCGGCAAGCAGCGCCAGGTCCAGATCGATCTCAATTCGACCGCGCTGCAGGCGCGCGGCCTGTCGGGCCAGGACGTCGCCAACGCGCTCGCCGCGCAGAACCTGATCACGCCGGTCGGCACGCAGAAGATCGGCAATTTCGAATACACCATCAACCTCAACAACTCGCCGCTGCGGCTCGAGGAGCTCGGCGACCTGCCGATCAAGCAGGTCAACGGCGCGATGGTCTATGTGCGTGACGTCGCCTCGGTCCGCGACGGCAACCCGCCGCAAACCAACATCGTCCATGTCGACGGCAACCGCTCGGTCTTGATGATGGTGCTGAAGGCCGGCGCCACCTCGACGCTCGATATCATCTCCGGCATCAAGCAGAAGGTGATCGAGGTCAAGGACCAGATGCCGGATGCGCTCAAGATCGGCTTCATCGGCGACCAGTCGGTGTTCGTCCGCGGCGCGATCACCGGCGTCGCGTTCGAGGGCGTGATCGCCGCGCTGCTCACCAGCATCATGATCCTCCTGTTCCTCGGCAGCTGGCGCTCGACCGTCATCATCGCGGTGTCGATCCCGCTGTCGGTGCTCGGCGCCATCATCATGCTGTCCCTGATCGGCGAGACGCTGAACATCATGACGCTCGGCGGCCTCGCGCTCGCGGTCGGCATCCTGGTCGACGACGCCACGGTGACGATCGAGAACATCAATTATCACCTCGAGCAGGGCAAACCGGTCGAGCAGTCGATCCTCGACGGCGCCAACCAGATCGTGACGCCGGCCTTCGTCTCGCTGCTCTGTATCTGCATCGTGTTCGTGCCGATGTTCTTCCTCACCGGCGTGGCGCGCTTCCTGTTCGTGCCGATGGCCGAAGCGGTGATGTTCGCGATGATCTGGTCGTTCATCCTGTCGCGCACCCTGGTGCCGACCATGGCGAACTATCTGCTGCAGGCGCATGTGCATCATGAGGGCTCGCCGCCGAAATCGCGCAATCCTTTGGTCTGGTTCCAGCGCGGCTTCGAGGCGCGGTTCGAGCGCATCCGCGCCGGCTATCGCGGCCTGCTCGCGATGGCGCTCGGTCATCGCACGGTGTTCGTGAGCTGCTTCCTCGCGGTCGTCGCCGCGTCGTTCCTGCTGGTGCCGTTCCTCGGGCGCAACTTCTTCCCGTCGGTCGATGCCGGCAACATCCTGATGCATGTCCGCACCCAGGTCGGCACCCGCGTCGAGGAGACCGCCAACCAGCTCGCCGACATCCAGAAGGCGATCCGCAAGCTGGTGCCCGGCGAGATCGAGACCATGACCGACAACATCGGCATGCCGATCTCCGGCATCAACATGACCTACAACAACACCGGCGTGATCGGTCCGCAGGATGGCGACATCCAGATCCGCCTCAAGGAAGGCCACAAGCCGACCGAACAGCATGTCCGCGCACTGCGTGAGCAATTGCCGCGGCTGTTCCCGGGCACCAGCTTCGCGTTCCTGCCGGCCGACATCGTCAGCCAGATCCTGAACTTCGGCGCGCCGGCGCCGATCGACCTGCAGATCCGCGGCGCCAATCTCGAGGCCAACTTCGCCTATGCCAACAAGCTGCTGGCCGGGATCAAGCGCATCCCCGGCATCGCCGATGCGCGGATCCAGCAGTCGCCGAACAACCCGACCTTCAACATCGATGTCGACCGCACCCGCGCACAATATGTCGGCCTGACCGAGCGCGACGTCACCAACTCGCTGGTGGTCAACCTCGCCGGCTCCTCGCAGGTGGCGCCGACCTATTATCTCAATCCCGATAACGGCGTGTCGTATTCGATCGTGATGCAGACGCCGCAATACCAGATCGACTCGCTGAGCGCGCTGCAGACCCTGCCGATCACCGCGACCGGCAACACCCAGGCACCGATCCTCGGCGGCATCGCCGACATCAAGCGCGCGACCTCGAGTGCGGTGGTGTCGCAATATGACATCCAGTCGCTGGTGCAGATCTACGCCACGACGCAAGGCCGCGATCTTGGCGGCGTCGCGACCGACGTGCGCAAGCTGATCGCCGACACCGCCAAGGAGGTGCCGAAGGGCTCGTCCGTGGTGCTGCTCGGCCAGGTGCAGACCATGAACTCGGCCTTCACCGGCCTCCTGTTCGGCCTGCTCGGCGCCGTCGTGCTGATCTACTTCCTGATCGTCGTGAACTTCCAGTCCTGGTCGGACCCGTTCGTGATCATCACGGCGCTGCCCGCTGCGCTCGCCGGCATTGTCTGGATGCTGTTCACGACGGAGACCACGCTGTCGGTTCCGGCGCTCACCGGCGCCATCATGTGCATGGGTGTGGCGACGGCCAACAGCGTGCTCGTGATCAGCTTCGCCCGCGAGCGCTATGAGGAACTCGGCGATCCCGTCGCGGCGGCCCTGGAAGCCGGCTTCGTCCGGTTCCGCCCGGTGCTGATGACCGCGCTTGCCATGATCATCGGCATGGCGCCGATGGCGCTGGGGCTGGGCGAGGGCGGCGAGCAGAACGCGCCGTTGGGCCGGGCCGTGATCGGCGGCCTGATCTTCGCCACCTTCGCGACGCTGATGTTTGTTCCCGTGGTATTCAGTATGGTACACAAGAAGCAAGGCGCCAAAGCCGCCGCCTCATCGGAGATTCCGCATGCCGCCCACTGAAAAGCGCCCCCCGGTCTCACGCCGGAAGCTGGGCATCTTCGGCGTGGTGGCCTTGGTCGGGGCGGGCCTGATCGTCGGCACCGGGATCCGCGCCCGTGAGGAACAGGACACGCGGCTGAAGGAATGGACCGACGACCAGGCCATTCCGACCGTCGCGGTGGCGCTGCCCAATGCCAAGGCGCTGAGCCCCACGATCGACCTGCCGGGCCGGCTCGAGGCCTATTCCCGAGCGCCGATCTATGCCCGGGTATCCGGCTATCTCAAGAACTGGGACGCCGACATCGGCGCCCGCGTCAAGGCCGGCCAGGTGATCGCCGAGATCGAGGCGCCCGACCTCGACCAGCAATTGCTGCAGGCGCGCGCCGATCTCGCCAGCGCCCAGGCCTCGGCCAAGCTCTCCGAGGCCACGTTGAACCGGCGCAAGACGCTGGTGGCCTCGAACTTCGTCTCCGCCCAGGAGATCGACGAGCGCACCGCCGACCTTTCCAACAAGAACGGTGCGGTCAAGGCCGGCCAGGCCAACGTCGAGCGGCTGGAAGCGCTCGCCGGATACAAGAAGATCACGGCGCCGTTCGACGGCGTGGTGACCTCGCGCGACACCGACGTCGGCGCGCTGATCAACGCCGGCGGCAACTCGGGCCCGGCGATGTTCACGATCTCGGACATCACCAAGCTGCGCGTCTATGTCAACGTGCCGCAGAACTACGTCCCGGCGATCAAGATCGGCGCCAAGGCGACGCTGGCGCTACCGGATTACCCGAACCGCACCTTCCAGGCGACGGTGGAAGCCTCCTCGCAGGCGGTCGATGTCGCCTCCGGCACGACGCGGATGCAACTCGGGCTCGACAACTCCTCCGGCGAATTGATGCCGGGCAGCTATGCCAGCGTGAAGCTCAATCTGCAGCGCGAATCCACGCCGCTCAGCATTCCCGCCAGCGCGCTGATCTTCAACAGCAGTGGCCTGCGGGTCGCAACCGTCGGTCCTGACGACAAGGTGCTGTTCAAGACCGTGAAGATCGGCCGCGACCTCGGCAAGGAGATCGAGATCGCCACCGGCCTCGCGCCCGACGATCGCATCATCACCGCCCCGCCGGACGGCCTCGCCGACGGCGACCATGTCCGCGTCACCGGTGCCGGCGCCAAGGGCAAGCCGACCACGGCATCCGAAAAGCAGGACGTGAAGGGGTAGGGGAGGACAGGTAAGCTCGTTCCTGCCTCTCACCTCAAGCCGCTTGCTCTGCCGTCATCCTGAGGTGCGCGCCCTTGCGCGCCTCGAAGGATGGGATCACGATGGTGTTCGCAGCCCATCCTTCGAGGCTCGCTCCGCTCGCACCTCAGGATGACGGCGGATTTTGCGGCGTGGCAGGAATTGTCAGCCCACTCGCCATTCCAGCATGCCATCGCCGGCGGTGACGATATTGCCCGTGGTACCGACCGGCGTGCGGTCCATGTCCTGCAGATAGGCCAGCGTTGCCGTGTCGCTCGCCGGGATGCGGCCGAGCGTGCGGCGGCCGTCCTCGGTGCGCAGCATGGTGACGCCGTGCTCGACCTCGCCATTGGCGCGATAGATCACGGTGAAGGCCTCGACCTTGCCTTTGCCCGCAGCCTCGGCGGTGAAGTCGGGCACGTTGCGCCTGTTGCGGTCGGCCTCCGCCTGCACGCTGGTGTCCTGCTTGAGCGCGACGTTCGGCGCCGCGCGCGACAGCACGAGGCCATGATGCTTGGTGACGAAGCCGCCCTGGCCATAGAGCAGGCCGAGCGCGCCGCCGCTTCTCAATTTGCGCACCATCGCGCAGGCCGAGTGCGTCATGTAGGTATTGAGCGGCGCGCCGAAGAACGTCAGCCCACCCGTCACGGTCGGCTGCACGTCGGGCCCAAGGCCGAGCGTCCGGCGCGCCATCTTCGGTACGCAGGGGAAGCAGCTATAGAGCTCGATCGCGTCGAACTTCTTGCCGTCGCCGCCGACGAGATCCATCACCGCCTTCAGCACCGCGGTCTGCGCGTGGCTTTCGACGAACTGATCGCGGATCAGATAGTCGCGCGGCTCTTCCGCCGAGGCGCCGCCGAGCGGATAGATCAGCCTGTCCGCCGGCACGCCGGCCGCGCGCGCTTTCGCGAGGCTGGTCAGGATCAGCGCGCCGCCCATGTTCACCGTCGGGTTCGCCACCATCAGCTTTGTATACGGCCAGGCGATCATCCGGTTGTCGGGCGTGGCCGTGGTGATCTCGTCGCCGGTGAACGTCTTCTTCAGCCACGAGTTCGGATTGTCGGCCGCGACGCGCGCATAGGTCGACCATAGCTCGCCCGATTCCTTCAGCGCGTCGCGCGGCGTCTGGCCCCAATGCGCCGATGTTGCAGATTCATAGAGCGGATAGACCGTGATCGGCCTGAACACGCCGAGGCTCACGGCCATCGGCTTCTGGAACGCGGCGCCGCGCTTCGGCTCCTCCACGTCGTGCGCGAACGGCGTCCACGGCAGCTCCACGCCGGCACGCTGCGCCTTGGTCGCCGTCGACTGCGCCTCCGCGCCACAGACCGCGGCGACGCTGCATTCGCCGCGCGCAATGCGTTGCGCAGCCTCGTGCAGATAGCGGATCGGACTCTCGCCGCCGACCGGGCCGTAATAGAGATGCGCGGGCGCAATGCCGAGCCGCTGCGCCAGCTGCTTCTCGGGATCGCGGTAGCGCCAGCTCAGGAAGTTGACGACGTCGAGCGACTGCACGTCGGACAGCAGCCTGGCGCCGCTGTCCGCCTCGGCGCGCTTCAGCGCCTCCTCAAGCAGCGTGAGCGGCTCGAGGCCGGCGGCGATGTCCTTCGGACGATCGACAATCTCGCCGACGCCGACGATGACGGGAATGCGGTCTTCGGGGATGCTGTTCGACATTCTTGTTGGTTCACTCTGCGGTCTTGGACTCGATGGTTGTTATGGGCGTCATTGCGAGCGAAGCGAAGCAATCCATGTTCCGACACGGGGAAAGGCGGATTGCTTCGTCGCTTCGCTCCTCGCAATGACGGCGGGGAGGGATCGTCACTCCGCCACCAGCGCGTTCATGTGCTCGACAGCTTCGACGAACTCTTCCTTGAACTCCTGCACCACGGCGCCGGCGGATTTGACGCTGTCGATCAGGCCGACGCCTTGGCCGACGAAATAGCTGACGAGATCGCGGGCCTTCTCGTTACCACCAGCTGCGGCGCGGTCGATGGCGTTGAAGGCGTCGCGGCTGATGATGCTTTGCAGCGGCATCGGCAGCGCGCCGGGGCTTTCCGGCGAGCGGTCCCAGGCATCGGTCCAGACCGAGCGGAGCTGCCGCGCCGGCTTGCCGGTGCGGCCCTTGGAGCGCACCGCGTCGCGCGAGGAGGCCGCGATCATCTTCTCGCGGAAGATCTCCGAGGTCTCCGATTCCACCGTGGCCAGCCACACCGAGCCGGTCCAAGCGCCGGCCGCGCCCATCGCCATGCAGGCCGCCATCTGGCTGCCGGTCATGATGCCGCCGGCGGCGAGCACCGGCACGTCGCGGATCTTTTTGACCGCCTTGATCACCTCCGGCACCAGCACCATGGTCGAGACCTCGCCGCAATGGCCGCCGGCCTCGGTGCCCTGCGCGACCAGGATATCGACACCGGCCGCGACCTGGCGCAGCGCGTGCTCCTTGGAGCCGACCAACGCCGCCACCGGCACGCCGTGCTTGCGCCCCATCTCGATCATCGCCTTCGGCGGCACGCCGAGCGCATTCGCGATCAGCCGGATCGGATGCCGGAACGAGACCTCGAGCAGTTGCAGCGCAGTCTCGGCGTCGAACGGCTGCGGCTGGTTGTCGGCGACGTTCCGGCTGGTCAGCTCGATGTCGTATTTCTTCAAGAGATTGCGGGTGAAGTCGCGATGCTCCTGCGAGACCCGCGCCTCGAGGCTCTTCCAGGTGACGTTCTTCTCGCCCGCGGTCGAGATGTTTTCCGGGATCAGCACGTCGATGCCATAAGGCTTGCCGTCGACATGCGCGTCGATCCACGTC
Organism: Bradyrhizobium sp. USDA 4538; assembly: GCF_024171045.1. Classification (NCBI taxonomy): domain Bacteria; kingdom Pseudomonadati; phylum Pseudomonadota; class Alphaproteobacteria; order Hyphomicrobiales; family Nitrobacteraceae; genus Bradyrhizobium; species Bradyrhizobium sp. USDA 4538. The sequence continues at coordinate 658,429 of NZ_JALJZE010000001.1, read as the reverse complement.
AACTCCTGCTCCAGCGTCTCCGGCGAATGCGCGGTCACGCCGAGCACGCCGAAGCCGCCGGCGCGGCTGACCGCCGCCACCACGTCGCGGCAATGGCTGAAAGCGAGCAGGGGGAAGTCTACCCCGAGCATGTCGCAGATCGGTGATTTCATGGACTGGTTCTCTCCCGGCGGCTGCTTCTTGTGCTTGTTGGCGTCAGCCGCTGCAACGCTAGCGCATCACGGTCCGCGAAGCCAAGCGGGTTTCGGCCACGGCGATCTTGCGTGCAGGCGCTGCTCCGGCTGCATCCCTCGCAGCGCATTCCGCTGGATAGAAAATGCGATCCGCGGGGTGGGCAAAGCGCAGCCCGCGCACCATCTAGTGCGGACATGGGGATGGGCACGGCGCCGCCGCGCCACCTGGCAAGAACATGAATCGGGAGCCAACGACGTGAATGACATTCCTGCCTACGAGCCGCCGAAAGTCTGGACCTGGAACAAGGAAAGCGGCGGGCGCTTCGCCAGCATCAACCGTCCGATCGCCGGTCCCACCCACGACAAGGAACTGCCGGTCGGCCGCCATCCGCTGCAACTCTATTCGCTGGCGACGCCGAACGGCATCAAGGTCACCGTGATGCTGGAAGAGCTGCTGGCGGCGGGTCACAAGGGCGCGGAATACGACGCCTGGCTGATCAAGATCGACGGCAACCAGTTCGGCAGCGGCTTCGTCGCGGTCAATCCGAACTCGAAGATTCCGGCGCTGATGGACCGCAGCGGGAAGGAGCCGGTCAGGGTGTTCGAGTCGGGCTCGATCCTGGTTTACCTCGCGGAAAAATTCGGCGCGTTCCTGCCGACCGACGTCAAGACCCGCGCCGAAACCTTCTCCTGGCTGTTCTGGCAGATGGGCGCCGCGCCCTATCTCGGCGGCGGCTTCGGGCATTTCTACGCCTATGCGCCGACCAAGATCGAATACGCCATCGACCGCTTCGCGATGGAAGTGAAGCGCCAGCTTGACGTGCTCGACCGCCGGCTCGCCGACAACGAATATCTCGCGGGCCATGTCTACACCATCGCCGACATGGCGGTGTGGCCGTGGTACGGCAGCCTTGCCAAGGGTCTGCTCTATGGCGGCGGCGAATTCCTCTCGGTCCAGGACTACAAGAACGTGCAGCGCTGGACCGATGCGATCGCGGCACGGCCCGCGGTGAAGCGCGGCCGCATGGTCAACCGCACCTGGGGCGAGCCGTCGAGCCAGCTCCATGAGCGCCACGACGCCAGCGATTTCGAAACGAAGACGCAGGACAAGATCGGCGAGCCGGTGGCGTCGTGACGAAACGCGTCATGGCCGGGACAAGCCCGGCCATGACGAAATGACAGCTTTGCCAACCCGCCCTGCGATCACCCCAACAGATCGTCATACTCCGGATGCTTCTTCATGAAGCCCTGGATGAATTCGCATTTCACGACGAGCTTGATGCCCTGCGCTCGGACGGCGTCGAGCGTGGCGCGTGCGAGCTTGGAGCCGATGCCGCGGCCGCCGAGCTCCGCCGGCACCTCGGTGTGAACCAGCGTGATCGTGTCTGGCGTCTTGCGGTAGACCACGAAAGCGGTTGAGCCGTCGACGGCGAGCTCGAACCGGCTCTGCGCTTCGTTGTCGCGGAATGTTTCGCTCATTGTCTGATCCTCTATTTCTTTGCGCCCTCGGCCGCGGGGAACACCACGCGGTCATCGGTGCGGCAGTAGCGGTCGGCGAACATGCGGCCGATCGGGTGGTAGCGCTCCATGTGGACGCGCATCGCCTCGCGGTCCCACAATTCGTCGCGGATGTGGAAATGGATGCCCTCGCCCATGATCAGCTGGCGGTCGCCATTGACGTCGATCAGCTTCCAGGTCTTGCACTCCATCGCGAACGGTGCATCCGCAAGCCGGGGCACCGCGATCTTGCTCGATGGCGAGAGCTTCAGGCCGAGATAATCAGGCTCGCCGACCTCGGGCGGGAAGTCGCCGGAGGTCTCATGCATCGCGCGCGCCAGCGGCTCGTCGGTCAGGTTGACCACGAATTCGCCGAGACGCTGGATGTTGACCAACGTGTCCTTCTCGCGGCCGTCGGGCCGGCGATTGACCGCAAACATGCAGAGCGGCGGATCTTCGCAGAACACGTTGAAGAACGAGAACGGTGCCGCATTGACCACGCCGTCCGCGCTCGTGCTCGTCACCCAGGCGATCGGCCGCGGCAGCACGAAGGAGGTCAGCACCTTGTAGCGTTCGCGCTGGGTGAGGTCGCTTGGGGAATATTCCATGGGAATGTCCGGAAGTTCGTAGGGCGGGTTAGGGGAGCGTAACCCGCCGCGAGCGGACCGCAAAGCAAAAGGCGGGTTACGCTCGCGCGAACCCGCCTTGCAGACTTGCTTGCTTGTTCCTTGGAGCGCTCTTCCCTTACCTCGCCCCGCCTGCGGGGAGAGGTCGGATCGCATCGTCAGATGCGATCCGGGTGAGGGGGATTCTCCGCGAGACTATCTCTCACCGTGCTTTCGGAGGCGGCCCCTCATCGCGGCTTTCTCCCCGCAAGAGCGGGGAGAAGGAGAAGAAGCGACTACGGCATGCTCAGCTCGTGGCGGCCGACCACCATCCAGTGCACCTCGTCCGGACCGTCGGCGAAGCGGAGATGGCGGACGTCCTGGTACATTTCGCCGAGCGGGGACCACTGCGAGATGCCGGTGGCGCCGTGCATCTGGATCGCCTGGTCGATCACCTTGCAGGCGCGCTCGGGCACCATGGCCTTGACCATCGAGACCCAAACGCGGGCTTCCTTGTTGCCGAGCACGTCCATCGCCTTGGCCGCCTTCAGCACCATCAGCCGCATCGCTTCGATCTCGCAACGCGCCTGGGCGATGATCTGCATGTTGCCGCCGAGATGGGCGATCTTCTTGCCGAAGGCCTCGCGGGTCAGGCCACGCTGCACCATCATGTCGAGCGCCTTCTCGGCCTTGCCGATGGTGCGCATGCAGTGATGGATGCGGCCCGGTCCGAGGCGAACCTGCGAGATCTCGAAGCCGCGGCCTTCGCCGAGCAGCATGTTCTCCTTCGGCACCTTGCAATTGTTGAAGCGCAGATGCATGTGGCCGCGCGGCGCATGGTCATGGCCGAACACGTGCATGGGCCCGAGGATCTCCACGCCGGGGGTGTCGATCGGCACCAGGATCTGCGACTGCTGCTTGCTCGGCGCCGCGTCGGGATTGGTCTTCACCATCACGATCATGATCTTGCAACGCGGATCGCCGGCGCCGGAGATGTAATACTTCTCGCCGTTGATCACCCACTCGTCGCCGACGAGCTTTGCGGTGGTCGAGATGTTCTTGGCGTCTGAGGAGGCGACGTTCGGCTCGGTCATCGCGTAGGCCGAGCGGATCTCGCCGTTGAGCAGCGGCTTCAGCCACTTCTCCTTCTGCGCCTTGGTGCCGACGCGCTCCAGCACCTCCATGTTGCCGGTGTCGGGCGCCGAGCAGTTCATGGTCTCGGAGGCCAGCGGGCTCTTCCCGAGCTCGGCGGCGATGTAGGCGTAGTCGAGGTTGTTGAGGCCTTCGCCGGTTTCTGCATCGGGCAGGAAGAAGTTCCAGAGGCCGACTTCCTTGGCCTTGTCCTTGGCCTTCTGTAGGATCGCGAGCTGCTCGTCCGTGAAGCTCCAGCGATTGGTCTTCTTCTCGCCGGCGCGATAGAACTCGACCGACATCGGGTCGACCGTGTCGCGGATGAACTGCTTCACATGGTCGTAGAGCGGGCGGACCTTGTCCGACATGCGCAGGTCATTGAGCTCGTCGCCTGGACTGAGCGTGTAGTTCGTGGTGCGCGGCACATAGGCATGTTTCACTGTCTTTTCTCCCTCGCGAAGGCGCGTTTCGCGGCGGACAATAGACGCGTGCGACGCCAAGCGCGAGTACCGATTTTCCGATCACCTCTACCGTATCGCGGAATTTCGCGACGGCGTTTCAAACGTTGTTTGAACGCCGCCGCGTACAGCGTGAAAGAGTCCGGCGGACGCCGGTTAGCTCATCCGATGCATCGCGCAGATCTTGTTGCCGTCGAGGTCGCGCAGATAGGCGAGATAGAGCTTCACGCCAGAACCTTCCCGTACGCCCGGCGGGTCCTCGCAAGGCTTGCCGCCATTGGCGACGCCGGCCGCGTGCCAGGCCTCGACCTGCTCCGGCGAAGAGCAGGCAAAGCCGATCGTGCCGCCATTGGCGTGCGTCGCCGGTTCGCCGTTGATCGGCTTGGACACCATGAAAATGCCGGCCTTGGTGAGGTACATGATGCGGTGACCGTCAACCCGGGCCGGCCGGACATCGAGCGTGCCAAGCAGCGCATCATAAAACGCCTTGGCCTTGTCCAGATCGTTGGTGCCAACCATCACGTGTGAAAACATCTGAAATATCCTCCCTGCTTGTTAAAAGCCGCCTTATTGCGTCCCTTGCGGCTCAAACGCTAGCAGCAGTTTTGCCACGACGGAAGCGACGCTGCGTCGCGCGTTGTTCTGTCCGTCACTCTGCGGCCGTCATTCCACGCCGCGCAACTGCGCACCCCGCGCGACGCTGCGATCGGCACCGGGCTTTCGCTGCGCCCTCTGCTTTGGAGGAGGCAAGTAAACGCAAGACTCGGACGCAGCGGTGCCGCGAGGATGCGGATGTATGACTCAAGCTCGCGCCACATTCTCGCTGTCGTCCCGGGCAAGCGCAGCGCGACCCGGGACCCATAACCACCGTTGCTCATTGGGTGACGACGCTGGGGCACCAGCTTGCTTCAACAACAGCATTCTGTGGTTATGGGTCCCTGCTTTCGCAGGGACGACAGCGGTAGACGTGGCGGTAGCGAAAACTCAAAACGCCGTGTACCCGCCGTCGATCACAAAGCAATCCGCCGTATGATAGGACGACGCCTTGCTCATGATGTAGACGGCGATGCCGCCGAAATCGCTCGGCTCGCCGAAGCGGCGCAGGGGGATGCGCGGCATCACATTGGCGACGAACTTGTCGTTGGCCATGATGCCGGCGGTCATGTCGCTCTTGATCCAGCCCGGCAGGATCGCGTTCGCGGTGACGCCGTGGCGCGCGAGCTCGACGCCGAGCGCACGGCACAGCGCATTCAGCGCCGCCTTGGTGCCGGCATAGTGCTCGTTGCGCGCGGTGCCGAACAGCGAGGCGAGGCTCGAGGTCGCGACCAGCCGGCCGAACTTGTCGCCGGCCTCGGCGCGGTCGGTCATGTGGCGTGCCGCAGCCTGGAATACGTGAAACACGCCGTCGAGATTGGTCGCGAACATCTTGCGCCATTCCTCCTCGGTGCGGTCGATGAAGGCTCTACGTCCGCCGCCGCCGATGCCGGCGTTGGCGAAGCAGCCGTCGACGCGGCCGAAGGTGTCCAGCGTCGCCTTCATCGCGGTCTTGACCGAGCCGGGATCGGTGACGTCGCAGAATTGCGTCGCGACCTTGCCGGGGCCGGCCTTCATCGAGGCCGCGGCGTTGGCGTTTTTTTCCGCGTTGCGGCCCCAGATCGAGACGTTGCAGCCGGCAGCGTTCAGCGCCTGCGCGATGCCGAGGCCGATGCCGCCGTTGCCGCCGGTGATGACAGCGACGCGGCCGGTGAGATCGAAGATGCCACTCATTGGGGTTTCCATTTGGTTGGGTGCGCGCTAATCACGCGTTCACGGATGGGCTTGCCGCCGACCATGGACAAGCCCGGCACAAAAATCAAATATGGGTCGAAGCATCGACCTACCGCGGTACCCACCGCCGAAACAAGGTGAAGAGGAAACCATGCAGTTCAAACACGTCACGCTCGACTTCGACGGATCGGTCGCGATCCTCAGGCTCGACCACCAGGAAGTCATGAACGCGGTCTCGATCGACATGCTGGGCGGGCTTGCCGAGGCACTCGATGCGATCGACGACAAGCGCGACGAGGTGCGCTGCCTGGTGATCACGGGCGCGGGCCGTGCCTTCTGCACCGGCGCCAATCTGCAGGGCCGCAACCAGCAGAAGCCCGGCAAGAGCAATGCCGGCGCGGCGCTGGAGACCGCGTTCCATCCGTTCCTGCGCCGATTGCGTAAGCTGCACTGTCCGATCGTGACGGCGGTGAACGGCCCGGCCGCCGGCGCCGGCATGAGCTTCGCCCTGATGGGCGACCTCATCCTGTGCGCGCGCTCGTCCTATTTCCTGCAGGCGTTCCGCCGCATCGGTCTGGTGCCGGATTGCGGCTCGACCTGGCTGTTGCCGCGGCTGATCGGCAAGGCGCGCTCGGTCGAGCTGTCGCTGCTCGGCGAGCGGCTGCCGGCCGAGAAGGCGCTGGAGTGGGGCCTTGTCAACCGCGTCTATGACGACGCCGCGCTGATGGAAGAAACCATGAAGCTCGCGCACGATCTCGCCAACGGCCCGACGGTGGCGTTGTCGCTGATCCGCAAGCTCTATTGGGACAGCCCGGAAAATACCCTCGAGGATCAGCTCAATCTGGAATTCGAGTCGCAGCGCCTTGCCGGCAGCGCCGAGGATTTCAAGGAAGGTGTCACCGCATTCCTCGAGAAGCGGCCGGCGAAGTTCAAGGGCAAATGATCGAGACCGAGCTCACCCGCTGCGTCGCCTCGTTTCATCCAGGCGCAACCGGCGTCACCGGCGCGGCAAAACTCTCCGGCGGCGCCAGCCAGGAGACCTGGTCGTTCGACATCGTGCACCCGAACGGCACTGTCGGCGCGATCCTGCGCCGCGCGCCGCCGGGCTACGGTGCCGCTCCGGGCCGCGCCGCCGGCCTCGATGCCGAGGCGACGCTGATGCAGCTCGCGCATGACGCGGGCCTGCCGTCGCCGAAGGTGATGCATGTCTTGAGGCCGGAGGACGGCCTTGGCCGCGGCTTCATCATGGCGCGGGTCGAAGGCGAGACCATCGCGCGGAAAATTTTGCGCGACGAGGAATTTTCCGGCGCGCGGCCGATTCTCGCCCGCCAGCTCGGCCGTGTCATTGCCGGCATCCATGGCCTGCCGCAGGCCAAACTGCCGAAGCTGCGCAGCCTGACCGCGACCAGGGAGATCGAGGATCTCTCCCGCGAGTATCACAGCTTCAACTGGCCGCGGCCGGTGTTCGAACTGGCGCTGCGCTGGCTGCGCGATCACGATCCCGGTCCGTCGTCGGAGACGACGCTGGTGCATGGCGATTTCCGCCACGGTAATCTGATCATCGGTCCCGACGGGGTGCGCGCGGTGCTCGACTGGGAGCTCGCGCATACCGGCGATCCGATGGAGGATCTCGGATGGATCTGCGTCAACTCATGGCGCTTCGGCGAGATCGACAAGCCGGTCGGCGGTTTCGGCACGCGCGAAGATCTGTTCGCGGGCTATGAGGAAGCCGGCCGCAAGGCCGACCCCGAGCGCGTGATGTTCTGGGAAGTGATGGGCACGCTGCGCTGGGGCGTGATGTGTTGCGGCATGATGCAGCGCTTCCGAAGCGGCCCGGATCACTCGATGGAGCGCGCGATGATCGGGCGGCGCGCGTCGGAGACCGAGATCGATCTGCTGCGGTTGCTGGCGCCGCGCGCATGATCCCGAAACGTGGAGACCGGTCTTCGGAATCGATCATGCGCAAGAAAGAGAGCAAGTGACATGCAGGACGAACCGACACCCACCGAACTGATCAAGGCCGTCGCCGACTTCCTGCGCAGCGAGATCGCGCCCGCGATCAAGGGGCACAACGGCTTCAAGCTGCGCGTCGGCATCAACGCGCTCGACCTGGTGACGCGGCAGCTCGCGCTCGCCGAGGCCGGCGATGCGACCGAGGCCGCGCGGCTGAAGCAATTGCTGGGCACCGACGGGACGCTGATGGAGCTGAACCGCGTGCTGTCGGGGAAGATCGCAGGTGGCGAGGTCGATCTGAAAACGCCGGGGCTATCGGAGCATCTCTGGCAGACCACGATGGACAAGCTCGCCGTCGACCAGCCGAACTACGCGTCCTACAAGCGGGAGCTCGGAAAGTAGGATGGGTAGAGCGAAGCGAAACCCATCAGGACCACGCGCCAAGCCTCGATGGGTTTCGCTACGCTCTACCCATCCTACGTCGTCATGACAGGATTGCCGTCATTCCGGGATGGTGCGTCAGCACCAGACCCGGAATCTCGAGATTCCGGCTTCGATGCTTCGCATCGCCCCGGAATGACAGAAGGGACGTGCTACCGCCCCAGCCACTTCGGCGGCCGCTTCTCCGAAAACGCCTTCGGTCCCTCGATGTAGTCCTGCGAGGCGGCCATCGCCTTCACCGCCGGATACTCGCGCTGCTCGGCCAGCGCTTGCTCCAGCGACACTTCAAGGCCCTTCTGGATCGCCTGCTTGGAGGCGCGGATCGACATCGGCGAGTTCTTGGTGATGGTCTCGGCCCAGTGCTCGGCGGCTGCCAGCGCCTCGCCCTGCGGCACCACCTCGTTGACGAAGCCGAGTTCGAGGCCTTCCTTGGCGCTGACATGGCGCGCGGTCAGGATCATGCCCATGGCGCGCTTCAGCCCGATCTGGCGCGGCAGCCGGTGCAGGCCGCCGGCCAGCGCCGCGAGGCCGACCCGCGGCTCGGGCAGGGCGAAGGTCGCATTCTCGGAAGCGATGATCAGGTCGCAGGCCAGTGCAATCTCGAAGCCGCCGCCCATCGCGACGCCGTTGACGGCGGCGATGATCGGCTTGTCGCAGTCGAAGCGGGTGGTGAGGCCGGCAAAGCCGCCCTTGTCCCAGCCGCGCTTGCCTCCGGCGGCCTGCCATTTCAGGTCGTTGCCGGCGCAGAACGCCTTGTCGCCGGCGCCGGTGACGATCGCGACCCACTGCTCGGGATCGGCGGAGAAGTCGTCGAACACCTTGTTGAGCTCGAAATGCGCGTCGATATGCAGCGCGTTGTAGACCTCGGGCCGCGACAGCGTCACGATGGTGATGGGACCCTTGCGCGTCACCTTGGAGAATTTCAGATCCATGTTTGCTCCCGTCGATTTTCTGCGGCGAAGAATATTGCTGATATCCTAGCGCCTGCGCGTCGTTCCGTGCCATCCAATTACGCAAGGCGACCGCGCGCGCAAGCCTCGCTCGCCTGCTTGACTTGGCGACAGGCTTCTCACCTTAATCAATCCGAACGCGGATGCGCGACAGCGTCTAGACGCAAAATCAGAATCAACAATATTTCCGGGAGAGACCGCCTTGGATTTCAATCTGCCGGCTGACCTGACAGCCTATCTCGCCGAGCTCGATCGCTTCATCGAACGCGAGATCAAGCCGCTGGAAGAGGCTGACGACAACATCCGCTTCTTCGACCATCGCCGTGAATGGGCGCGCACCGATTTCGACAAGGGCGGCCTGCCGCGCCATGAATGGGAGCTCCTGCTGCGCAAGGCCAAGAACCTGGCCGATGCCGCCGGCCATCTGCGCTTCGCGATCCCGAAGCGCTATGGCGGCAAGGACGGCTCCAACCTGTGGATGGCCGTGATCCGCGAACATTTTGCCTCAAAGGGTCTCGGTTTGCACAACGACCTGCAGAACGAACACTCGATCGTCGGCAATCTGCCGATCGTGACCATGCTCGACCGCTACGGAACCGACGAGCAGAAGGCGATGATCGACGGCTCGATCACCGGCAAGTACCGCATCACGTTCGGTCTGACCGAGCCCGAGCACGGCTCGGACGCCACCCATATGGAAACCAAAGCGGTTCAGGCCACGCGCGACAACGTCAAGGGCTGGATCATCAACGGCGAGAAGATGTGGACGACAGGCATGCATGTCGCCACGCACTGCGCGCTGTTTGCCCGCACCTCGGGCAATGACGGCGACGCGCGCGGCATCAGCTGCTTCCTGGTGCCGGCGAAATCGGCGGGGGTGAAGGTCGAAGAGTATATGTGGACCTTCAACATGCCGACCGACCATCCGCGGGTCAGCTTCACCGATGTGTTCGTGCCGGAGGATGCGCAGTTCGGCGAGGTCGGCCGCGGCCTGTCGCTGGCGCAATGCTTCGTGCACGAGAACCGCATCCGCCAGGCGGCGAGCTCGCTCGGCGCTGCGGTGTACTGCATCAATGAGAGCGTGAAGTATGCCCGCGAGCGCAAGCCGTTCGGCAAGGCGCTGGCGGAGAACCAGGCGATCCAGTGGCCGCTGGTCGAGCTCGCGACCCAGGCCGAGATGCTGCGGCTGTTGATCCGCAAGACCGCCTGGGAGATGGATCAACTGACCCAGGCGCAGGTCGAGCACACGCTGTCCGACCGGGTCTCGATGTGCAATTTCTGGGCAAACCGTCTGTGCTGCGAAGCCGCCGACCGCGCGATGCAGGTGCATGGCGGCATGGGCTATTCGCGCCACAAGCCGTTCGAGCACATCTACCGCCATCACCGCCGCTATCGCATCACGGAAGGCAGCGAGGAGATCCAGAAGCGCAAGGTGGCGGGCTTCCTGTTCGGCTACATGGGAGCCGGCAAGCACTAACGCAGAGGAGGCGGCATGAGCATGGAAGGTGGATGCACCTGCAGAAACGTCCGCTACCGCCTGACCGGCAGGCCGCTGATCGTGCACGCCTGCCACTGCACCTGGTGCCAGCGCGAGACCGGCACCGTGCACGCGCTCAACGCGTTGTACGAGGCCGAGCGGGTTGAGCACATCGCGGCCGAGCCCGAGATCGTCGACACGCCCTCGGCGAGCGGCAAGGGGCAGAAGATCGCGCGCTGCCCCATCTGCAAGGTCGCGGTGTGGAGCAACTATCCGGGCGCAGGACCGGCAGTTCGCTTCGTCCGCGTCGGCACGCTGGACGATCCGAGCCAGTGCCCGCCGGATGCGCACATCTTCACTTCGTCGAAGCAGCCCTGGGTGACGTTCCCGCCGGGCGCGAAAGTGTTCGCCGAGTATTACGATCGGAAAGAGGTCTGGCCGAAAGAGGCGCAGGAGCGGTGGCGCGTCTTGCGGGAGAGGACGGGGAAGAAGTGAAGTGCGACACTCCCTCCACCGTCGTCCCTGCGAAAGCAGGGACCCATAACCACAGTCGGCTATTGGTTGAACGAGATGTGGCCCCAGCGTCGACAGACAATGAACAACGATGGTTATGGGTCCCGGCCTTCGCCGGGACGACAGCGAGGGCTAATTCACCTGCCGGTCCTTGCCCGCCCAATACGGTTCACGCAGGCTCCGCCGCAAAATCTTGCCCGACGGGTTGCGCGGCAGCGCCGGGATGAAGTCGACCGATTTCGGTGTCTTGTAGCCGGCGATCCGCTCGCGTGTGAAGTTGATGATGTCGGCCGCGGTCGCAGTCTTTCCCGGCTTCATCACCACCACCGCCTTCACCGCCTCGCCCCATTTGTCGTCGGGGATGCCGATGACAGCGGCTTCCGCCACGTCCGGATGGTCGCACAGCGCGCTCTCGACCTCGGCCGGATAGATGTTCTCGCCGCCGGAGATGATCATGTCCTTGATGCGGTCGTGGATGTAGAGGTAGCCGTCACTGTCCATGTAGCCGGCATCGCCGGTGCGCAGCCAGCCGTCGTTGTCGATGGTGCGCGCGGTGGCCTCGGGCAGATTCCAGTAGCCGACCATGTTGGAGCCGGAACGGGTGGCGATCTCGCCGACTTCGCCCGGCGGCAGCGCCTTGCCGTCCGGATCGAGGATCGCAAGCTCGATACCGGGCAACGCCTTGCCGGCCGAGCGCATGCGGTCGAGCCCTTCGATATGGTCTTCCGGCGGCAGCGCGACGATGGTGCCGGTGGTCTCGGTCATGCCGTACATCTGCACGAAGCCGCATTTGAAGACCTCGATGCACTCCTTCAGCAGCGCCGCCGGAATCGGTGAGGCGCCATAGAGCATGTATTTCAGGCGGGAGAAGTCGACCTGCCGCGCGCGCGGCTGCCGCACCACGAACTGCATCGCCGCCGGCACCATGAACAGCTTTGTGATGCCGGACTGCTCGAAGAAGTCGAGCACCTTGGTCGGGTCGAACTCGCGCGCGATTACACCGCGGGCGCCGTGATAGAGGCCCATCACGCCCCAGCCGGAGCCGCCGATGTGGAAGATCGGCATCGCGACCAGCGAGACGTCGTCGGTGGTCCAGCGGTTCCACTCCGGCTTCTCGGCCTCGTTGCCGCTTTGCACGAGGTTGAGGAAATTGGCGTGTGACAGCATCGCGCCTTTCGGCTTGCCCGTCGTGCCCGAGGTGTAGAGCTGGATCGCGATGTCCTTCGGCTCGATCGCAACGCGCGGGTCATCGCCGCCCTGCGCATCGCGCCAGGCGACGAAGTCGGGCCATTCCGGCGCGCCGCCCTCGGTCGTGATGATGGTGCGGACGCTGGGCAGCTTGTCGCTGATGTTGCGCGCCTGCGTGATGAATTCGGGGCCGACGAACAGGACGGGGGCCTTGCAGTCGTCGACGATGAAGGCGACCTCGGGGCCTGCAAGGCGCCAGTTCACCGGCGCCATCACCACACCGGCCTTCATCGCGCCCATCAACAGCTCGAAATAGAAATCGCTGTTCTTGCCGAGATAGGCGATGCGCTCGCCCTTCTCGACGCCCATCGCGATCAGCGCGTTGGCGACGCGGTTGGTCTTGATGTCGAACTCGGCGAAGCTGGTTTGCCGTCCCTCGAATTCATAGGCCAGCGCATCGCCGCGGCTCTTGGCGCGCTCGCGCACCATGTCGGCAAGGTTGGTCAGTTTCGGCGCGTCGGACATGTTCCCCCGTGACGTCTTGTTTTGGTTGCACGGAGTGTGGCGGCATCGCGCGGGAAAAACAATACGGAGGAATTGGCCGCGCTGTTTCAACATCGTCGTCCCGGCGAAGGCCGGGACCCATAACCACGAATCTGTATGTGGCGCGACGCTGGGGCCACAGCGAGCTCAACAACGCGCAGCGGTGGTTTGGGTCCCTGCTTTCGTGTTTGGTCCCTGCTGATTGGTTTGATGGAATCGGTGTAGAACGAGGCGTGGCCTTTGTCAGGGAGCACCTCGGGTCATGGAACTGAGCCTGCACGCGAACGCCACGACGACGCCGAAGACGCGCGCCTATATCCAGCGCAGCAGGAAGTCGGTTGCCGAATTGGCGACGGAACTGGGGGTCAGCGAGACCACGATCTATCGTTGGCGCGACCGCACGACGGTCGAAGATCGCTCGCACCGGCCGAAGAACCTGGTGACCAGCCTGTCGGCTGTCGAAGAAAGGGCGGTTTGCGAGCTGCGGACGTCGCTGCAGTTGCCGCTGGATGACATCGTCGAGGTGATGCAGCGATGCATCAATGCCAAGCTGTCCCGCAGCGCCATTCACCGCTGCCTGCAGCGCAATGGCATCAGCCGGCTCGCCAAGCCTGACAAACCCAAGGTCGGCATCTTCGAGACCGCCAGCATCGGCTTCATCCATATCGACGTGAAGTATCTGCCGTCCCTGCAGCGCCGCACCAGCTATGCCTTCGTCGCCATCGACCGCGCCACCCGCTACGTCTTTGTCGAGATCCATTCCAGGCGGGACGGGGCCACCGCGACCGGCTTCCTCGAGCGCTTCCTGGCCGACTTCCCGCACCAGGTTCACACCATCCTGACCGACAATGGCGCGGAGTTCACCGACCGCTTCGCTGTCGACAAGAAGAACAAGCCGCCCGGGAAGCCTTCCGGCGACCACCCCTTTGATCGGCTCTGCAAGCAGCGCGGCATCCAGCATCGCCTGACCAAGCCTTACCACCCGCAGACCAACGGCCTCGTCGAACGCTTCAACCGGCGTATCGCCGAAGCCATTGGCCGCGAACAAAAGCGCGGCAGCGCCCGGCGGACCTTCATCGACCATGCCGATCGCGACGCCTTCATCGCCAAGTTCGTCCACGACTACAACCGGACTCGCCTCAAATGCCTCGGCTACCAGGCCCCGATCCAGGCCGTTGCTAAACTCACGGGACTGAACACTTTCGCAGGGACAACAGTAGTGATTGAGGAGCAAGCGCGGGCCTCAGCCCCGCGCCGCGCGGTCCTTCTCGTTCTGGGCCTTGATCGACTCGCGCGCCTTGGTCCAGTCGTCGTCGCTCCAGTCGCGCAGTTGGTAGAAATTGCCGCCCATGGCGAGCGCCTGCGCGCCGTCCATGGCGATGGTCTCGCCGTTGATCCAGTCGCAGCCGCCGGAAATCAGGAACACCGCGAGGTTCTGTAACTCCTCCATGGTGCCGACGCGGCCCATCGGGTTCATCGCCTTGGTGCGCGCGCCGGCCTCGTCGCCGGGCTTGATGCGCTTGCTCATGCCTTCGGTCGGGATCTCGCCGGGCGCGATGGTGTTCAGGCGGATGCCGTGACGGCCCCATTCGATCGCAAGCGACATGGTCATGGCGTGGATCGCCGACTTGCTCATGGCCGACGGCACCACGTAAGGCGAGCCATTGCGCACCCAGGTCACGGTGATCGACACCACGTTGCCGCGATGGCCGCCGGCGATCCAGCGCCGGCCCACCGCGTGCGTCACGTAGAAGGTGCCGTGCATTACGATGTTGGCGACCGCATCGAAGCCGCGCGGCGACAGTTCTTCCGAGCGCGAGATGAAATTGCCGGCGGCGTTGTTGATGAGATCGGTGAGCGGACCGCTGGTGGTCCAGATCGCCTCGATCATCTCGTCGACCGCCATGGCGTTGCGGATATCGACGCCGTGGCTGACCACGCGCCCGCCATGCTCGGCCATCAGCTCGGTGGCGGTTTCGTCGCAGACGCTCTTACGGCGGCCGCAGATATGCACCTCGGCCCCGAGCTGCAGGAACCGCGAGGCCATGGACTTGCCGAGGCCGGTGCCACCACCGGTTACCAGTATGCGCCGCCCGGCAAGAAGCTGATCAGAGAACATCGTTTCCTCCACGGGGGTTGTCAGTTAATTGGTCGATTGACTAAAAGCGGACAACGGCCTTTCTGTAAAGCGCCAACAAGGAACAGCGGAGGAGATTTCAATGGAAGATCGCGTTTCGATATCGATTTCGGACGGTATCGCCGATGTCCGCCTGGTGCGGGCGGACAAGATGAACGCGCTCGACGCCGCGATGTTCGAGGCATTGGTCGCCGCAACCGACCGGCTTTCCAGGGAAAAAGCCGTTCGGGTGGTGGTGCTGTCCGGCGAGGGCCGGGCGTTCTGCGCCGGGCTCGACATGGGCCGTTTCGCCGCCATGAAGGATGGCGGTAACGGAGTGCCGGGCGGCGAGAAGCGCGATCTCACCGTCCGCACCCACGGCAGGGCCAATTTCCCGCAGCAGGCGGTCTGGGGCTGGCGCCAGCTTCCGGTGCCGGTGATCGCAGCGGTTCACGGTGTCGCGTTCGGCGGCGGCTTCCAGCTCGCGCTCGGCGCCGACATGCGCTTCCTCTCGCAAGATGCACGGATGTCGATCATGGAAATCAAATGGGGTCTTGTGCCCGACATGGCGGGCACGCCGATTCTGGCGAGCCTCGTGCGCGACGACATCCTGCGCGAGCTCACCTATACCGGCCGCATCTTCTCGGCGCAGGAGGCCCAAAGTTACGGCCTTGCCACCCGCGTCTGCGACGACCCGCGCGCCGCGGCGCTCGAAGTCGCGCGCGAGATCGCCGGCAAGAGCCCGGATGCGATCCGTGCCGCCAAGCGCATGCTCAACAATCTGTCGGTCGACCCGGCGGCCGCGCTGCTCGCGGAATCGGTCGAGCAGCAGAAATTGCTCGGCAGCCCGAACCAGACCGAATCCGTGCGCGCCAATCTGGAGAAGCGCGCGCCAAGGTTTGCGGATGCGGGGTAACGACCGCAGTCATTCCGGGGGATGCGCAAGCATCGAACCATGGTGCGCAATTGCGCACCGGAGAATCTCGAGATTCCGGGTTCGCGCTCTGCGCGCCCCGGAATGACATTTAACCCGACGAAAGATCGGACAACGACAATGGAAACGTCCCAGCTCTTCCTCGGCATCGTCAGCGGCGGTCGCCGGCGCGATCACGCTGCAGTGGCCGAGCGCGCCGACCGTATTGCCAGCGGCCTCAACGAGCTCGGCGTCAAGCCGGGCGACAGCGTCTGCATGCTGATGCGCAACGACATCGCCTTCATCGAGGCTGCCTATGCCGCGATGCGGCTCGGCGCCTATGGCGTGCCGATCAACTGGCACTTCAAGCCGGAGGAGATCAACTACGTGCTGACGGATTCCGGCACGCGCGTCCTGATCGGTCATGCCGACATGCTGCATCCGCTGCGCGGCGCGATCCCGCCCGGCGTCATCGTGCTCAGCGTGCCGACGCCACCGGAAATCCTCGCCAACTACAAGATCAATCCCGATCATCTGGCGACACCGGATTTCGCGATCGATTTCGAAGCCTGGCTGGCGCAGTTCCCGCGCTATGACGGCCCGGTGGTGCCGCAGCCGCAGAACATGATCTACACCTCGGGCACCACAGGCCATCCCAAGGGCGTGCGCCGCTTCGCGCCGACGCCGGAGCAGACCGCCAATGCGGAAGCAATGCGCGCGATGATCTACGGCCTGAAGCCCGGTGCACGCGCGATCCTGCCCGGACCGCTCTACCATTCCGCGCCGAATTCCTTCGGCTTGCGCTCGGGCAAGCTCGGCGGCGCGCTGGTGCTGATGCCGCGCTTCGACGCGGAGGAGTTTCTGCAGCTGATCGCGCGCGAGCGGATCGACACCATCTTCATGGTGCCGACGATGTTCATCCGCCTGATGAAGCTGCCAGAGGAGGTGCGCCGGAAGTACGACAGGTCGTCGCTGCGCCATATCATCCATGCCGCCGCGCCCTGTCCGCCCGATGTCAAGCGCGCCATGATCGAATGGTGGGGGCCGGTGATCTACGAGTTCTACGGCTCGACCGAGTCAGGCGCGGTGACCTTCGCCAATTCCGAGGACGCGCTGAAGAAGCCCGGCACGGTCGGAAAGATCTCGCCCGGCGCCGAGCTTCGCTTCATCGGCGACGACGGCAAGGAGGTGCCGCAGGGCCAGATCGGCGAGATCTATTCGCGGATCAAGGGCAATCCCGATTTCACCTATCACAACAAGGCCGAGAAGCGCGCCGAGATCGACCGGCAGGGATTCATTACCTCGGGCGACGTCGGCTATATCGATGCCGACGGCTACGTCTTCATCTGCGATCGCAAGCGCGACATGGTGATCTCGGGTGGCGTCAACATCTATCCGGCCGAGATCGAGGCGGTGCTGCATGCCGTCCCCGGCGTGCACGACTGCGCGGTGTTCGGTATTCCCGATGCCGAATTCGGCGAGGCGCTGATGGCGGTGGTCGAGCCGCAGCCCGGCGTCGCGCTCGACATCGCCTCCGTCCGCGCCCAGCTGAAGACCGCGCTTGCCGATTACAAGGTGCCCAAGCACATCGAGATCCAGACCAGCCTGCCGCGCGAGGATTCCGGAAAAATCTTCAAGCGCCGGCTGCGCGATCCCTATTGGGAGCGGGCGGGGCGGAGGATCTAGCCCGTCGTCCCGGGCAAGCCAACGGGTCGGCGCGAAGCGCCGCCCGATGACAGGCTCCGCGCGACCCGGGATCATAACCACCAATCTCCGTATTGCGCGCTGCGGTAGCCCCAACTTGCTTCGACCGCAGCCGCCGGTGGTTATGGGTCCCGGGACGACATTGGTGTGTGTGCACCGCCACCAAGTTCATCTTGCGCTGCGGCAAAAAAAGCGCACACTCGGGAGGAGCCGGGCAGCCTCCGGAGTAGCCGAGCCATGTCTCCCCAGGTAATGCCTCCCCAGACCATGCCGCCCGAGACGGAAATCCGCGCCAAACGTGCCGCAGAGGCCAGCCTTCTGGAAGCGACTGCGCAGGAGGAGGATGCGCGGCTCCGGAACGACATCCGCCTGCTGGGGCGCGTTCTCGGCGACACCGTGCGCGACCAGGAAGGGGCCGATGCATTCGACCTGGTCGAGCGCATCCGCCAGACCTCGGTTCGCTTCCATCGCGACGAGGACAAGCTGGCGCGGCGGGAGCTGGAGAGCATCCTCGACGGCATGTCGATTGCCGAGACGCTGCGGATCGTCCGCGCCTTCAGCTATTTCTCCCACCTCGCCAACATCGCCGAGGACCAGAACAACATCCGCCAGATGCGCAGCCGCGGCCCGAGCGGGGCGCCGCGGCCGAGCACGCTGGAACAGACGCTGGTGCATGCCCGTCAGGCCGGCATCAGCCCGGCCGACCTGCGCAGCTTCTTCAAGAGTGCACTGGTCAGCCCGGTATTGACCGCGCATCCGACCGAGGTCCGCCGCAAGAGCACGATGGATCGCGAGATGGAGATCGCCGATCTGCTCGACCGCCGCGAGCGGCTGCAGATGACGCCCGACGAAAGCGAGGCCAGCGACGAGCAACTGCGCCGCGCCGTGGTGACGCTGTGGCAGACCAACCTGCTGCGCCGGACCAAATTGACCGTGCTCGACGAGGTCGCCAACGGCCTGTCGTTCTACGACTACACCTTCCTGCAGGAGGTGCCGCGGCTGCATTGCGCGCTGGAGGACCGCCTGAACAAGGAGGGCGGTGAGGCCGGCGAACTCGCTTCCTTCCTCAGGATGGGAAGCTGGATCGGCGGCGATCGTGACGGCAATCCCTTCGTCACCGCGGAGGTGATGCGCGGCACGCTGCGCCTGCAGTCGAGCCAGGCGCTCAACTTCTACCTCGAGGAGCTGCATGCGCTTGGCGCCGAATTGTCGCTGGCGGCGCATCTCGCCGATGTCTCGGACGAACTGCGGAGCCTCGCCGAGCGTTCGCCCGACACCTCACCGCATCGCAGCGGCGAGCCGTATCGTCTGGCCGTTTCGGGCATCTATGCACGACTTGCGGCGACGGCCTCTCGGCTCGAGGTCGAGACCACGCGGCCGCCGGTCGGCAAGGCCGAGCCCTATGCGCGCGCCAGGGAATTCCAGGCCGATCTCGACGTGCTCAACCGCTCGCTGATCGCGAACAATTCCAGCGTGATCGCGCGCGGCCGGCTGCGGCTGTTGCGGCGGGCGGTGGATTGCTTCGGCTTCCATCTGGCGCGGCTCGACATCCGCCAGAACTCGGCGGTGCACGAGCGCACCATCGCCGAACTGTTCGACACCGCCAATCCTGGGATGTCCTATCTGGCGCTCGGCGAGGACGCCCGCGTCAGCCTGCTGCTCGGCGAGCTGCGCAATGCGCGGCCGCTGGCCTCGCCCTTCGTGAAATATTCCGAGGAGACCCAGAGCGAGCTCGCCGTGTTCCGAGCCGCGGCCGAGGCGCACGCCAGGTTCGGCCCGGAGGTGATCTCTCAATGCATCATCTCGATGTGCCAGGGCATGTCCGACATGCTCGAGGTCGCGGTGTTGCTGAAGGAGGTCGGGCTCGTCAACCCGTCCGGCCGCAGCGCCGTCAACATCGTGCCGCTGTTCGAAACCATCGAGGATCTGCAGGCCTCCAGCGGCATCATGGACCGCATGCTGGTGCTGCACGACTATCGCAAGCTGGTCGACAGTCTCGGCAGCGTGCAGGAGGTGATGCTCGGCTATTCCGACAGCAACAAGGATGGCGGCTTCGTCACCTCGGGTTGGGAACTCTACAAGGCCGAGATCGGCCTCGTCGAGGTGTTCGAGCGCCACGGCGTGCGCTTGCGGCTGTTCCACGGCCGCGGCGGTTCGGTCGGCCGCGGCGGCGGCCCGAGCTATGACGCGATCATCGCGCAGCCCGGCGGCGCCGTGAACGGCCAGATCCGCATCACGGAGCAGGGCGAGATCATCTCGTCGAAATACTCCAATGCCGAGGTCGGCCGCAGCAATCTGGAGATCCTCGCGGCTGCAACGCTGGAAACCAGTCTGCTGCAGCCTCGGCAGAGCGCGCCGCGCCCCGAATATCTCAAGGCGATGGAGGAGATTTCCGCGCTCGCCTTCAAGGCCTATCGCGGCCTTGTCTATGAGACCGAAGGCTTCGCCGATTATTTCTGGGGCTCGACCGTCATCAACGAGATCGCGACGCTGAACATCGGCAGCCGCCCGGCCTCGCGCAAGAAGACCCGCGAGATCGAGGACCTGCGCGCCATTCCGTGGGTGTTCTCCTGGGCGCAATGCCGGCTGATGTTGCCGGGATGGTATGGTTTCGGCAGCGCGGTCGAGAGCTGGATATCAGAGCATCCGGAGCAGGGCATGGCGTTCCTGCAGGAGCTCTATCGGGAATGGCCGTTCTTCCGCACGCTGCTCTCCAACATGGATATGGTGCTGGCGAAGAGCTCGATCGCGATCGCCTCGCGCTATGCCGAGCTGGTGCCTGACGTCGCGTTGCGCGAGAAGATTTTCGGCCAGATCCGCCGCGAATGGCACCTGTCGATCGAGACGCTGCTCGACATCATGGGGCACGACCGGCTGCTGCAGGGCAATCCGCTGCTGGAGCGCGGCATCCGCAACCGCTTCCCTTACATGGATCCGCTCAATCACGTGCAGGTGGAATTGCTGAAGGAGTATCGCGCGCAGAACCCGGACGAGCAGGTGCTGCGCGGGATTCAGATCACGATCAACGGGATTTCGGCGGGGCTGAGGAATAGCGGCTAGCTACGCTGTCGTCCCGGCGAAGGCCGGGACCCATAACCACGACCGGGAGTGTCGTGAACGATGTGGGCCCCAGCTTTCTTCAACAACCAACTGCAGTGGTAATGGGTCCCGGCCTTCGCCGGGACGACGGTTAGATCAGCAGTTGTGCGCGCCCTTCGTCTCGACATAGACCGCGTAGAGCGACTGGCTTGCCGTCATGAACAGGCGGTTGCGCTTCTTGCCGCCGAAGGTGAGGTTGGCGCAGGTCTCCGGCAGCAGGATCTGGCCGATCCGCTGGCCGTCGGGCGCAAACACCTGCACGCCGTCATAGCCCGGTCCGACCCAGCCGGCGCCGACCCAGATATTGCCGTCGATGTCGACACGCAGGCCGTCCGGGAAGCCTGACTTGCCGTCCAGCGTCATGTCGATCAGCGTGCGCGGGTTGGAGAGCTTGTCGCCGTTGAGGTCGTACTGCCAGACGATGTTCTTGGCATTCGGATAGTGCGTGATGCCGGTGTCGCAGACATAGACCTTCTTGTAGTCGTGGCTGAAGGCGATGCCGTTCGGCTTGAACGGCTCGTCGGCAACCTTGGTGATCTGACCGGTCGCAGCATCGATGCGATACACGGCTTCCTTCTGGTAGGGCTGCTTCGATCCCGTGTTGGCCAGTTGGCCCTCATAGATCGAGATCGCGCCGTAGCCGGGATCGGTGAACCAGATCGACTTGTCGTTGGGATGCACGACCATGTCGTTCGGCCCGTTGAGCTGCTTGCCATTGGCCTGCTCCGCCAAGGGCGTGACGGTTCCGTCGTGCTCGTAGCGCACCAGCCGGGTGCGCTCGGCGGTGATCTGGCGGCCCTCGAAATCGAAGGTCGAGCCGTTGGCCTCGTTTGACGGCTTGTGGAATTGCTCGGAGATGTGGCCGTCATCGTCGAGATAGCGCAACTGCCGGTTGGCCGGGATATCGCTCCAGACCAGATACTGGCCCTGCGCGTTCCAGGCCGGGCCTTCCGCCCACAGGCAGCCGGTGTAGAGCCGCTTGATCGCGGTGTTGCCGACCTTGGCCTTGAAGCGCTTGTCGTCGATCACGACGATGTCTGGATCGGGATAGCGCTGCGGCTCCGCGTTGGGGCCGAAGTCGCGCGCTGCGGCATCGGATGCGGCCATCGCGGTTGCAGCAAGCGCGGTTGCACCGCGCAAGATTGTCCGACGGTCGAACGCCTTCGCACCGTCGCCCTCGTGTTTCTGAATGTTGCTTGGATTTGTCACGAAAGTCCTCCCAGGCTTTTTTGTTATCGGGAGGACGATCATACCCCCGCAATTCTGGCACAATGCGGGCACGCCATGATGAAACAACCAAAGAGTGTGTCGCCCCCGCTGTTTCGCGGAGGCGACTAGTTCATAAATCTGTCAGATCAGATCGGAGGATCAGATCAAGTTCAGATCGGATCCCAGGTGAAGACGTCGGCCGAGCGGTCGAGCTTGGCGAACGATCCCTTCAGCGCCGGCATGCCGTGTTCGGCAATGGTCTCGGGCGTCCAGCCTTCGCCGCGATGCACCGAGCGCACCGGACGATGCTGGCCGAACAGGAAGATCTCGTTCATGCGCACGCCGAAGATCTGTCCGGTGACGTCCTTGGCCGCGTCCGAGAGCAGATAGGCGCAGACCGGCGCGATCTTCTCCGGGCCCATCTGCTTGATCTTCTCGACGCGCGCCTTCTCGGCGTCGGTCTCGGTCGGGATGGTGCCGATCATGCGGGTCCAGGCGAACGGCGACACGCAGTTCGAGCGCACGTTGAAGCGGCCCATGTCGAGCGCAATCGATTTCGACAGGCCGACGATGCCGAGCTTGGCGGCGGCGTAGTTGGCCTGGCCGTAATTGCCGATCAGGCCGGAGGTCGAGGTGAAGTGCACGAACGAGCCCGACTCCTGCTCGCGATAGATCCGCGCCGCGGCGTGGCTGACATAGAACGAGCCCATCAGATGCACCTTGATGACGGCCTCGAACGCTTCCACGCTCATCTTGTGGAAGATCATGTCACGCAGGATGCCGGCATTGTTGACGACGCCGTCGAGCCGGCCGAAATGATCGGTCGCGGTCTTCACGATCTTGCTGGCGGGAATGGCTTCCGCCACCGACTCGAAATTGGCGACCGCGGTGCCGCCGCGCTTCTTGATCTCCTCGACCACCTCCTCGGCGGGCGCGGCACTCGTGCCGGCGCCATCGGCGGCGCCGCCGGGATCGTTGACCACGACCTTGGCGCCTTCCGCCGCGCAGAGCAGCGCGATTTCGCGGCCGATGCCGCGCCCCGCGCCGGTGACGATGATGACTTTATCCTGCAGTGATTTTGCCATGTCGGTTCTCCTGGTTTGCTCTCCGTCATTCCGGGATGGTGCGAAGCACCAGACCCGGAATCTCGAGGTTCCGGGTTCGCGCTTCGCGCGCCCCGGAACGACGGAGTTGTTACTTCTCGTTCGTAAAGATGATCGTGCCACTTGCGGCGAACATGCCGCCGACGCCGTGGCAGACCGAGATCTTTGCGTTCGGCACCTGCGCCGGCGCGATGCCGCGCATCTGCCGCACGCTCTCCTGCAGCGCGTACATGCCGTACATGCCGGAGTGCATGTAGCTGAGGCCGCCGCCATTGGTGTTGAGCGGCAGCTTGCCGCCGGGGCGGGTGTTGCCGTCGGCGATGAACTTGCCGGTCTCCTCGTACGGCATGAAGCCGAGGTCGCCGAGGCCGTAGAGCGGCAGATGCGCGAATGCGTCGTAGATCATCAGATGATCGACGTCCTTGTGGGTGATGCCGGCCTCCTTGAAGGCCAGCGGCCCTGCCACTTTGAAGGCGCGCGATGAGTCGAACGTCTTCATCTGGCTGACCATCGGCGTTTCCACGCTCTCGCCGGTGCCGAGGATGTAGACCGGCTTGTTCGGGAAATCCTTGGCGCGGTCGGCTGAGGTGAGGATCAGCGCGCCGCCGCCGTCGGTGACGAGGCAGCATTGCAGCAGCCGGAGCGGATAGGCGATCATCCGCGAGTTCAGGACGTCGGCGACGGTGATCGGATCCTTCATGGTCGCGCGCGGGTTCTTCGCCGCCCATTCGCGCTGCACGACGGCGACCATCGCAAGCTGCTCATGCGTAATGCCGTGCGTCTTCATGAAGCGCAGCACGGGAATCGGGAACATGCTCGGCGGCCCGTAGACGCCGAACGGTGCTTCGAACTGGCCGTTGAGGCTGTCGGCGGGCGTGAAGCGCGGCTGCTTGCCGATCATCGACTTGCCGCTTTCGGCATGCGTGATCAGAACGGTCTTGCACAGGCCGGCCTCGATCGCGGCGGCGGCGTGGCGGACGTGCAGCATGAAGGAGCAGCCGCCGACCGAGGTGCCGTCGACCCAGGTCGGCGTGATGCCGAGATAGTGCGCCATCTGCTGCGGGGTCTCCACCGCGGTAGCGAAGCCGTCGATGTCGGACAGCTTCAGGCCGGCGTCCGCGATCGCATTCAGCGCCGCGTCCGCGTGCAGCTGGATCTGCGACATGTTCGGGATGACGCCGAGTTCGGTGGTTTCGGCCGCACCGACGACGGCAACCTGGTTCCTGCGCATTGCGTTATCCCTTTGCCGGACGGAACAAAGGAAGCGTGATCTTGTCGTCGAGCGCCTCGAAGGCGACCTCGAGCCGCATGTCGAGCTCGAGCGCTTCCGGCGTCTGCGGACAATCGATGATGTTGCTCATCATGCGCGGGCCCTCGTCGAGCTCGACGACGGCGATCGCGTAAGGCGGCGTGAAGCCGGGCGCGGCGGGACGGTGGTTGATGACGTAGCTGTAGAGCTTGCCCTTGCCGCTAGCCTTGAAGATCGAAACCTTGCGCGAGGCGCAGGAGGGGCAGAACGGCCGCGGCGGAAAGTAGACATTGGCGCAGGCATCGCAGCGCTGCAGGCGCAGCTCGCCGGCCTTGGCGCCATCCCAGAAATGCTGGGTCTCCGGTGTCGGTTTTGGTTTCGCGCGCGCGGGCTCGGCCATGTCTGATGTCTCCTCCCGAAATCGTTACAGTCTTGATGCGACATTGAACCAAGGCCCGTCAACGGTCCATCCATGCTCCGCGCAGCGGCCTGTGTCCCGCGCATGCCGCATATTCCGCCCCTCGCACAATTGCTAAGGCCGCGATGCTTGTGTCGCTCCGATCCGGCGCGTAGAAGGGCCGCGGTTCAAGACACGTCCAAGATAGCCGGGAGGAACAATATCATGCTGAGGATCATCGGCGCGGCACTCGCTGCCAGCCTCGCATTCGCCACGCAGGCGATGGCCGCCGACGCACCGTCGGAGATCAAGATCGGCACGCTCTACGCATCCTCGGGGCGCTACGCCTCGATCTCGATGCCGGTCTACAGCTCGCTGAAATTGTGGGTCGAACAGAAGAACGCCGAGGGCGGCGTGTTCGTGAAGGCGTTCGACAAGAAGATCCCGATCAAGCTCGTCTCCTATGACGACCAGAGCAACACCGCGACCGCCTCGACGCTTTATAATCAGCTCGTCACCCAGGATAAGGTCGATCTCCTGGTCGCCGATTCCGGATCGGTGCTGACGGCGCCCGCGGTTGCGATCGCGCGCGATCACAAGATGTTCCTGTTCGACCAGACCGGCACCGGCGCGAGCTTCTTCTCCAAGGACAATCCCTACATCGCGCTGATGGCCGATCCGGTGTCGACGGTGTGGCCGAAGCCGGTCGCCGACTTCATCAGCCATGACGGCCCTGGCCTCGGCATCAAGAAGGTCGCGATCCTCTATTCGACCAACGAGTTCACCGGCACCCAGGCCAACGCGTTCCGCAAGTTCGTCAAGGAGTCCGGCGCGCCGATCGAGATCGTCTATGACCAGGGCGTTCCGACCGAGACCACCAACTACAACGTCATCATCAACAACATCAGCAACGCCAATCCGGACGCGGTGATCCATTTCGGCTATGCGCCGAACGACATCGCCTTCCTGCGCAACGTCCAGGACGTCGGCACCAAGTTCAAGATGCTGTTCGCGATCTATGCCGGTCTCGAGACCGAGTTGCTCGAGAAGAATGTCGGCGCCAAGGGCCTCGAGCACATCTGGACCTACGTGCCGCCGTCCGAATTGGACTATCCCGTCAATTTCGGGATGAACATGAAGGATTTCCGCGCCGCCTGGACCAAGAAGTACAACGACGGCAAGATGGAGTTCGGCTTCAACGCGGTGGCCGGCTACACCACGGCGCTGGTGATCGAGAAGACACTGTCGGTTGCGACCAGCCTCGACCAGATGGAGCTGCGCCGCGCGGTGTTCTCGCTCAGCGGCCAGCTCAAGACGCTGGACGGCACCTTCGCGCTGGATGAGACCGGCGGCCAGATCGGCGAACTGACGCCGCTCGGCCAGCTCACGGTCGACGAGCACGATCACATCAAGTTCGTCTCGATCTATCCGCACGACACCGCCAACGGCAAGCCGATCTATCCGGCGCCGTGATGCAGGTGAGTGCGGCAGGCGTAACCTTCGGCGGCGAGCGGTAGCATGACCTATGCGCTGGTTGCCGGCGTGCTGTTCGGGCTGTATTTCAGCCTGGTCGGCATCGGTCTCAATCTCGTGTTCGGCGTCATGCGCATCGTCAACCTTGCGCATGGCGACATCCTGATGCTCGGCGCCTTCATCGCGCTCGGCGTGGTCGGCCTCGCCGGCATCGACCCGCTGTTCGCGGTGCCGCTGGCCTTCGTGGTCTTCGTGCTGGTGGGCGTGCTGCTGTACTGGGTGCTGGTGCCGCGGCTGCAGGGCTCGGCCAATCCGGAAATGCTGTCGATCATCCTGTTCTTCGGCCTGTCGCAGGTGATCGAGGCCGTCACCACGATCTTCGCCGGCACCAGCGAGCGCTCGATCCAGAGCCGGCTGCTCGGCACCGTGTTCACGACCATCAAGGTGAAGTGGTTCGGCGGCAAGGCGGGCGGCGCAGGGCCGATCCAGATCTTCGGCCAGGGTTTTCCCGCGCCTTGGGTGATCGCGGCCATCACCAGCCTGATCGCGATCGCGCTGGTCTACCTCTATCTCTACCACACAAGGCTCGGCACCCTGACCCGCGCCGTGATGTCACGGCGCGACGAGGCGTTGGCGACCGGCATCGATGTCGATCGCGTCTCGGCGGCGGCGTTCGGTATCGGCCTCGGCATCGCGGCGGTCGCCGGCGTGTTCGCGCCTTTCATGTTCGGCTCGGTGACGCCGGCGTTCGGCGCCGACGCGACGGTGACGTCGTTTGCGATCGTCGTGCTGGGTTCGCTGGGCAATCCGCTCGGTACCGCGCTCGGCGGTGTCGTCTACGGTCTGTGCTACATGCTGGTGCAGACCTATCTCAGTTCCTGGGCCGACTTGCTGCCCTATGTGTTGTTGATCGTGATCCTGTTGTTGCGCCCGAGCGGTCTGCTCGGAAGGCGGGTGCGCGTTGCATAACGCCTCGAAGCACCTGCTGTTCATCCTGGCGCCGTTGGTGGTGGTGTTCGCACTGCTGCCCGGCGTCTATCAAAACCATCTGCTGCTGTTCAACTTCGTGATCTTCCTGATCCTCGCGCAAGGCGTGAACATCATCTATGGCTTCACCGGCTATCTGCCGTTCGGGTATGTCGGCTTCTTCGGCGCCGGCGCCTATGGCTTCGCCATCGTGGTGATGCATCTGCATACACCGGCGCCGCTCGCCGTGCTGGTCGGCGGCGTCGTGGCGGTTGCGCTCGGCCTGTTGCTGACGCCGCTGCTGCGGCTGTCGGGCGCGTATTTCGCGATCGCCAACCTCGCGGCCTCGCTCGCGGTGCTGCATTTCGTCGCCAACCCCGCGCTGGAGGGGATCACCAAGGGCCCCTACGGCGTGTCGCTCACCGGCACCTTCAACCCGACCCACGCCTACTATGCCGCGGTCGTCGTGATGGCGCTGACGGTCGGCGCCGTGGTCTATCTGAAGAACTCGCCGTTCGGGCTGGCGCTGCAGGCCGTGCGCGAGGATGCGGTGTCGGCCTCGATGGCCGGCGTCAATATCGTGAAGATGCGGGTGATTGCCTGGCTCGCCTCGGCGCTGGTCGCTGGCCTCGCCGGCGGCATCTACGCCTGGTACGTCTCGGTGTTCTATCCGGACAACGTGTTCTCCGGCGAGTTCTCGATCTTCGCGATCGTGTTCGCGCTGTTCGGCGGCGTTGCCACCATCACCGGCCCGATCGTCGGTGTGCTGATCCTTTACGGCATCTACAATCTGATCGGCTTCACCACGCCGCAATATTTCCAGCTGATCTATGGTCTTTTGATCATGGGCCTGGTGCTGTTCCTGCCCGCAGGACTGGTGTCGCTGGCAACCCGCAGGGGGTGGCATGTCCCCTGAGAAAAACCCGATCCTCAAGGTCTCGAAGCTGGTCAAGCGCTTCGGCGGTTTCCACGCTCTCGACGGCCTCAGCTTTCACGTCGTGCCGGGCGAGATCCTCGGTTTGGTCGGCCCGAACGGCTCCGGCAAGACCACGGCGATCAATGTGATCTCCGGTCTCTATGCGCCAGACGGCGGCGAGGTCGTGTTCGACGGCGCGTCCGCCGGCGGCGTCGCCTCGCACAAGCTCGTTCACCGCGGCATCAACCGCACCTTCCAGGTGCCGAAGCCGTTCCTGTCGCTCACGGTACGCGAGAACATCCAGGTGGCGCTGGCCTATGGCGGCGCGACCGGTGCGCCGTCGATTGCCGAACTGCTTGAGGATTTCAGGCTGAAGGAGGTCGCCGACCGTCCGGCCGCCGATCTCAACAGCGCGCAGCAGAAGATGCTCGATCTGACCCGTGCGCTCGCCACGCGGCCGCGGCTGCTGCTGCTCGACGAACTCGCGGCCGGCCTCAACCCGGCGGAGCTCGACTGGATCGCCGGCCGCATCAAGGCCTTGGCCGCGACCGGCATGGCGATCATCGTGGTCGAGCATCTGATGGGCTTCATCGAACAGATCACCGACCGCGTCATCGTGCTCAATGCGGGCAAGGAGATCTTCGAGGGCACGCTGGCGACCGCGGTACGCGAGCCGCAGGTGATCGAGGTATTTTTGGGAGGCGAGCATGCCCACTGATGCGGTGTCGCTTCTGGACACGAGGGGCGTCGATGCCGGCTACGGCACCATGCAGGTGCTGTGGGGCGTCGATCTCGACGTCCGCCCCGGCGAGACCGTGCTGCTGCTCGGCGCCAACGGCGCGGGCAAGACCACGTTCCTGAAGTCGCTGGTCGGCCTGATCGAGGCCCGCAGCGGCCACATCAAGCTCGGCGGTGAGGACATCACCAGGATGCGCTCGTCGGACCGCATGAAGCGCGGCATGACCTACATGTCGGAGCTTGCGGTGTTTCCCGACCTGTCGATCGAGGAAAATATCCGCGTCGGCGCGCAGGCGCTGGGCCATGCCAATCCGGGGGCGCGGGTCGACGAACTGTACGGCCTGTTCCCGGTGCTGCGCGACAAGCGCCGCGATCCCGCGTCCAGCCTGTCCGGCGGTCAGCGAAAGATGCTCGGCATCGCCAAGGCTCTGTCGGCCGAGCCGAAGCTGCTGGTGATGGACGAGCCCTCGGCCGGGCTGTCGCCGCTGTTCGTCAAGGAGGTGCTGCGCGCCTTGTCGAGCCTGCAGGGCCGCGGACTGGCACTCTTGATCGCGGAGCAAAATATCGGTTTTCTCGAGATTGCCACCCGCGTATTCGTGCTGGAAGGCGGGCGGATCCGCTTCTCCGGCACGGTTGCCGAGATGAGCGGCAATGAAGAGCTGCACCGCGCCTATTTCGGGCTGAAGTGATGCGAGGTGAGGCGCCGGCGGGCTGGAAATCGGCCTCGGTTCGCGCGACAATCAACTGCAAGCCATGAAGTGCAAGCCGTGAAGTGAAAGCCATGCCCAAGAATCCGACACTCGCCTCCCTGGCCGCCGATCTCGCCGGCGGCGCGACCTCTGCCCGCAAGCTCGTCGAGCAGTGCATCGCCAAAATCGCTGATCCCTCAGGCGAGGGCCAACGCACCTTCATCCATGTCGACCGCGACGCCGCGCTCGAGGCCGCCGACGCCATGGACCGGCTGCGCAAGGCCAATGCCGCGCCGTCGCCATTTGCCGGCATTCCGGTTTCGATCAAGGACCTGTTCGACATCAAGGGGCAGGTGACGCGGGCGGGCTCGCGCGCGCTGGAGGATTCCGCGCCGGCGGATGCCGATGCACCTGTCGTGGCGCGGCTCAAGCGCGCCGGCTTCATCGTGATCGGCCGCACCAACATGACCGAGTTCGCCTATTCCGGCATCGGCATCAATCCGCATTACGGCACGCCGAAGAGCGCCTGGAACCGGAGCGCCGGCCACGTGCCGGGCGGCTCGTCCTCGGGGGCGGCGGTCTCGATCGCGGACGGCATGGCGTTCGGCGCGCTCGGTACCGATACCGGCGGCTCCTGCCGGATTCCCGCCGCCTTCAACGGCATCGTCGGCTACAAGCCGACGCAACGCCGGATTCCGCTCGATGGCGGCGTGCCGCTGTCGTTCACGCTCGACAGCTACGGCCCGCTGGCCAATTCGGTGGCCTGCTGCGCCGCGCTCGACGCGGTGCTGGCGGATCAGCCGGTGACGCCGGTCTCGCCGCGCCCGGTGAAAGGCATGCGGCTCGCGGTGCCGACCACGGTCGCTCTCGACGACCTCGACGAGGCCGTCGCGAAAACCTTCGAGCGCGCGCTCGCGGCGTTGTCGCGCGCAGGCGCCTTGATC
Source organism: Bradyrhizobium sp. USDA 4538 (assembly GCF_024171045.1). Lineage (NCBI taxonomy): Bacteria > Pseudomonadati > Pseudomonadota > Alphaproteobacteria > Hyphomicrobiales > Nitrobacteraceae > Bradyrhizobium > Bradyrhizobium sp. USDA 4538. The sequence goes on along the minus strand of NZ_JALJZE010000001.1, from coordinate 628,217 downwards.
GAGCGGATCGAGGTGCCCGAATTGCTCGATGTCGGCGTCATGAACGCCAAGGGCGGCTTTGCCGCCGCCGAAAGCTATGCCTGGCATCGCTTCCTGCTGGCCAGCAAGGGCGACATCTACGATCCGCGCGTCGCCGTGCGTATCCAGCGCGGCGAGGGCTTTCCGGCCGCCGACTATATCGATCTGCTCAACGCACGCCGCTCCTTCATCGCCCGTACCGAGAAGCGGATCGCGCCCTATGATGCGATGGTGCTGCCGACCACGGCGAACCTGCCGCCTACGATCGCCAGCCTCGCCGACGACAAGGCGTTCGCCACCGAGAATTTGCGCGCGCTGCGCAATTGCACGCTGATCAATGTGCTCGACGGCTGCGCGATCTCGCTGCCCGCGCATCACGAGGGCGAGGCGCCGGTCGGCCTGATGCTCGCCGCCGCGGGCGGTTCGGATCGGCGCATTTTCGAGCTCGCTGCCGGAATGGAGACCGTGATCCGTGTTTGATCTCACCTTCAATGTCGACGACAAAGGCGTCGCCACTCCGCTCACACTGGAAATCAGGCAGGCCGTGATCGCCGGCTGGACCGGCCGCGATCCGGTGGCGCGCGACAAGCACATCGCCGAGCTCGAGGCGCTCGGCATCGCGCGGCCCGCGACCACGCCGATCTACTACCGCTGCTCGGCGCGCCGGCTCACCTTCGCCGATGCCATCGAAGTCTGCGGCGAGGACTCGAGCGGCGAGGTCGAGTTCGTGCTGATCGGCTGGCAGGGCCGCATCTTCGTCGGCTGCGGCTCCGACCACACCGACCGCAAGGTCGAGAGCTACAGCGTCACGGTGTCGAAGCAGATGTGCGACAAGCCGATGGCATCGGAGCTGTGGGAACTCGAGGACGTGATCGGCCACTGGGACCAGCTGGTGCTGCGTTCCTGGGCCGTGATCGGCGGCCAGCGCGTGCTCTACCAGGAAGGCACGCTCGATCACATGCTGCCGGTGAAGGACCTGATCGCGCGCGGCTTCGACCAGGGTGCGCTGCCCGACGGCTGCGCCATGTTCGGCGGCACCTTCGCGGCCAAGGGCGGCATCCGCCCGGCCAGCCGGTTCGAGTTCGAGCTGGAGGATCCGGTGCTGAAGCGGAAGATCAGCCACGGCTACGACGTGGTGACGCTGCCGGTGAGGGGCTGATTGCTCGCCGCGTTGTTGTTGTGAGGGAGATGACCGACGCTTTCTCCACGTGCGTCGTCCCGGCGCAAGCCAGGACGACACCGTAATTGTGGTGACGTTCTCTGCATCTTTTCGATCGGAAATCGGGTGGCGCTGGCCGCAATCAGGGGCCAGATTCCGTCCCATGACAGCAACAGCCAAAACCATTACCCGCCCATCCACCGGCATCCCGGCCCGCGTCGACGGGCTCGACTGGGACCAGATCAAGACCGACCTCGACGATCAGGGATGCGCCGTCCTCAACGGCCTGCTGACGCCTGAGGAATGCGATGCCATCGCCGCGCTGTATCCCGACGACAGCCAGTTCCGTAGTCGGATCGTGATGGGCCGTCACGGCTTCGGTCGCGGCGAGTACAAATACTTCTCCTATCCGCTGCCGGACCTGATCGCGGAGCTGCGGCCCGCGCTCTATGCGCGGCTGACCGCGACAGCCAATCGCTGGAACGAGACGATGGGGATCGAGATCAGCTACCCGCCGTCGCATGCGGCGTTCCTGAAGCGCTGCCATGACGCCGGACAGACGCGACCGACGCCGCTGCTGCTGCAATATGGCGAGGGCGACTACAACTGCCTGCATCAGGATCTCTATGGCGAGCATGTGTTCCCGATCCAGGTCGCGATCCTGCTGTCGCAGCCCGGGCGCGATTTTACGGGTGGCGAATTCGTGCTGACCGAGCAGCGGCCGCGGATGCAGTCGCGGCCCGAGGTGGTGCCGCTCACCAAGGGCGATGCGGTGGCCTTTGCCGTGCATCATCGACCGGTGCAGGGGACGCGCGGACCGTATCGTGTCAATCTGCGCCACGGCGTCAGCAGGATTCGCTCCGGCCATCGCCACACCGTTGGTGTGATCTTCCACGACGCGAAGTGAGTGCGAGAGAGGCGTGGCCACCGATCTGTTCGAGACCATTGGCGATGCCCGGCCATCGCGCGAGACGATCGCGGATGGCGCGGTGCTGTTGCGCGGCTTTGTCCGGCCGTTCGAGGCCGAGCTGATCCCGGCCTTGCGTGCCATCGTCAAGCAGGCGCCGTTCCGGCATCTGATCACGCCGGGCGGCCACCGCATGTCGGTCGCGATGACCAATTGCGGCAGCGTCGGCTGGGTCTCCGATCCCAGCGGCTATCGCTATGATCCGATCGATCCCGTCTCGGGACAACCCTGGCCTGAAATGCCGGAGGTGTTGCGCAGGCTCGCCGCCGACGCCGCTGATGAAGCCGGCTTCAACGGCTTCGCGCCTGAGGCCTGCCTGATCAATCGCTACGTCCCCGGCGCAAAACTGTCGCTGCATCAGGACAAGGACGAGCTCGACTACCGCGCACCGATCGTGTCGATCTCGCTCGGGCTGCCGGCGATCTTCCTGTTCGGCGGCCTGCAGCGCAGCGACACGCCGCGCCGCTATCGACTCGAACATGGCGACGTTGCGGTGTGGGGCGGCTCGTCACGGCTATTTTATCACGGCGTGGCACCGCTCGCAGATGGCGAGCACAGCGTGCTCGGCCGCCAGCGCATCAATTTGACCTTCCGCAAGGTGCGCTGAACCGCCGGGTGGTCTAGACTTGGCGGATGACCACCAAGGCCGACCGCGCCGTCAACCGTACCGGCGTCTATCTCGCCGTGCTGCAGCTCGTCTTCACGCTGGGCTGGACCACTTATCTGATCTATCTGCCGAAGCTGTGCGCCGATGTCGGCATCGCGCCGTCGACCGTGATCCTGATCCTGATGATGGATCAAGGCATCTTCACCGTCACCGACACGGCGATGGGCATGGCCGCCGACAGGATCTCGAGCCTGGTCGGCCGCCTTGGCTTGTTTGTCGGTATCCTTGCCGCGATCTCCTGCGCCGCCTTCGTCGCATTGCCTTACGTCGCCGGCACCGGGCCGGGCGCGAGGGTCTGGCTGATCGTGCTGATCGTGATCTGGGCCGTGACGTCGTCGGCCTTGCGGGCGCCGCCGCTGACGCTGCTCGGCAAGTATCGCGCGCAACCCTCGGTGCCGTTCCTCGCGGCGCTGGCGATGCTGGGTTATGGCATCGCGGGCGCGGTCTCGCCCTATCTTGGCGTCGTGCTGCGCAACCAGGATGCACGGCTGCCGTTCGTGCTGTCAGGCGCGGTGCTGCTGCTGACCGCGCTCGCCTTCTCAGGCGTCGAGCGCCGCATCGCGGCAGAGGCGCAGCCGGCGCGGCTGGCGCCCCCGGCGAAGCGGCTCGGGGCGGTGCCGATGTTCCTGATCGGATCGATGGTGCTGCTGTCGCTCGGCTACCAGCTGCACTTCAACATCAACAGCGCGCCGTTCTATTTGCGCTTTGCCAAGGCGGACGAGCTGCAATGGCTGATGCCGGTATTCTGGATCGGCTTCAACATCGCGATGTTTCCGGCAAGCATCGTCGTCAAGCATCGCGGCGGCCTGATCGTGATGGGCGCGGCGGGACTGCTCGGTGCCTTTGCGATCATCGCCGCCGAGATCGCCGGCAGTCTCAACGTCCTGATCGTGGCGCAATTCATGGCGGGGGCCGCTTGGGGCTGCATGCTGATGAGCGCGGTGTCCGCGGCGCTCGCGATCGGGGAGACCGGCGCGGAAGGCAAGGTCACCGGCCTCGTGTTCTCGGCGCTGGCGCTTGCGACCTTTGCGCGGATGGCGGCCGTCGCGGGTGGCCTGCAGAAGATGCCGGACTATGCGCCGCTGGTGCATTGGGCGCCGGTCGCCTGCTGGTCGGTCGCCGGCGCCGGCCTGCTCGTGATCGCCGCGTCACGGGTGCAACGCGGGGTGAAAAGCGCTTAGCGTTGTCATTCCGGGGGCGAAACGAACCCGGAATCTCGAGATTCCGGGTTCGATGCTGCGCATCGCCCCGGAATGACGAGCGTTTGGCTTAGTTATTCCGCGCCGGATGGATGAACGCCCAGGGCGAGACTTCCGAATCCGTCGGCACTTCCACCGAGATCACGTAAGGCCCGCCGTCGGCCAGCGCCTTCTCCAGCACGGGGCGGAAGTGATCCGGCGAGGTGACCCGCGCGGCGCCGACACCGAAGGATTCTGCAAGCTTCACGAAATCCGGATTCACCAGGTCGGAGGCGACGACGCGGCCGTCGAAGCGCTCGCGCTGGTCGCGGCGGACATTGCCATAGGCGTTGTTGTTGAACACCAGCGTCACCACGGCGATCTTGAACTGCACGGCGGTGGCAAGCTCCTGCACGCCGAACATGAAGCCGCCGTCGCCGGTGATCGCGACCACCGGCTTGTCCGGATTGGCGACCTTGGCGCCAAGCGCGGTCGGGAAACCCGAGCCGAGCGTGCCCTGATAGCCCGAGGTGACGAAGGTCCGCGGCTCGTAGATCGGAAAGCCGTACCAGGAGGCGAAACCGACCTGCGACAGCTCGTCGGTGACGATGGCGCTCGCCGGCAGCACCTCGCGCAGGATCTTCAGATAGGCCATCTGCGGCTGGATGCGCTGGATCTCCTGCTCGGTCGCGGCCGTCGCCTCGCGGATCGCGGCGCGGCGGCCGGAGGTCCTGCGGTAGCCCACCTTGCGCACAGCGGCGGCGAGATCGGCGGTGCCGGCCTTGGCGTCCGCGATCACGCCGGCATCGGCCGGCCAGCGCCGCAGCTCGACCGGATCGATGTCGATGCGCACGCATTTCAGTCCGGCGGGCTGGTAGGGCCAGCGCGACATCGTCGGCAGCTCGAGGCGCGTGCCGATGCCGATCATCAGGTCGGTCTTCGGCCAGAGCTTGTAGGCCGAAGCCATGGTGAGCCCGAGTTCATGCGCGTTGGAGACGATGCCGCGGCCGCTGCGGAATGCGACGACCGGTGCGTCGATCATCTCGGCCAATTCGAGGATTTCCTCGCGCGCCTCGATGGCGCCGCTGCCGACGAAGATCATCGGCGCCTTGCTGCCGGCGATCAGGTCGGCGGCCGCCTTGATGCGGTCCGCATCGGGCTGCGGCGCCGGCAACGGATCGAACGGCTTGACGGGCGCGACCTGGGTGCGCTGGGTGAACACGTCCCACGGCATCTCCAGCGAGGCCGGGCCACGCCGGCCCGACAGCATCTCCTGGAACGCGCGCGACACCAGCGCGGGCGCGTTGTCGGGGTATTCGATCCGGTCGGCCCATTTCACGAAGGTGTGCAGCGTCGCCAGCTGGTCCGGCATCTCGTGCAGATGGCCGCGGCCCTTGCCGAGGAACTGCGTCGGCACCTGGCCGGTCAGGCACAGCACCGGCTCGTTGCAGCCGAATGCGGTGAGCAGCGCCGCCGAGGCGTTGAGCACGCCGGGGCCGGGCACCACGCTGAACACGCCGGGCTTGCCGCTGGAGCGCGCATAGCCGAACGCCATGTAGCCGCAGGCCTGTTCATGCCGGGCGCCAATCACCTTGAGCTGGGCCTGGTGGAAGGCATCGAACAGGCCATAAATCTGCGCGCCGGGCAGGCCGAACACGGTGTCGACGCCGTGGGCGACGAGGCCGTTGACGATCGCTTCGCCGCCGGATGTTGAGGTCATGGCACTGTCCACTTGCTGGTGAGGTTAGTTGGCTTCGTCGACGACGCTGTTGCGCAGGACGCCGACGCCTTCGGCCTCGACCTCGACGACATCGCCGGGCTTCAGATAGCGCGGCGGATCGAACCGCGCACCTGCACCGGTCGGGGTGCCCGTGACGATGATGTCGCCGGGAACCAGCGTCGTGAAGGTCGAGATGTAGTTGATGAGGTAGCGGAAGCCGAAGATCAAGCGCGAGGTGCGGTCGTCCTGGCGGGTCTCGCCGTTTACCCGCGTGGTCAGGCGGATATCGGCGATCTGCTCTTCACCGGTGTAGGGCACGATCCACGGGCCGAGGCTGCCGGTGGAATCGAAGTTCTTGCCCTGGGTGACGTTGAACTTGGCGTGCCGCACCCAGTCGCGGATGGTGCCTTCGTTGCAGAGCGTGATCGCGGCGATGTGATCGAGCGCGGCGCTCTCCGCAATGTGCCGGCCGGCCTTGCCGATCACCAGCACCAGCTCGCCCTCATAGTCGAGCTGCGGCGAGATGCGCGGCCGCACCACCGGCGTGTTGTGGCCGACGAAGGAACGCGGCACCCGCAGGAACATGCTCGGGTATTTCGGCGCGTCCGAGCCGTCCTTGTATTCGGCATTGCGGTCCGGGTAGTTGACGCCGATGCAGATGATCTTTTCCGGCGCCGGGATCGGCGGTTGCCACGCGACTGCGTCGAGCGCATGGTCGGGCGCGCGCCTGGCGGCATCCTCCACGAGCCTGCTCAGCGCGCCGGCGGCGATCGCCTCGCGCAGCGTCGGATAGTCCTTGGCGAAGCGCGACGAGAGGTCGACGATGCCGGTGTCGGTGACGACGCCATAGCTGGTGGCGCCGTTGAAGGAATAGGTGGCGAGGCGAGGAGAGGGCATTAGTAGTCCCATAATTGGTGTCGTCCCTGCGAAAGCACTAGGGCATTTACACATCTCTTCGAGGCTAGAAAACCGACTCATCATCAAGGGGTTAGCTACTAGGCGAGAGCCGAAATCGGCGGGCGCAACCCTAGTGCAGATGAGTAAGTTCTCTGCGGTTTTCGGCCAACTCTTTGAGAAGACTCCGGAAAGACTGCGGAGGATATGTATATACGCTAGTGCGAAAGCAGGGACGACGTGAGGAGGAAGGCGCGCACTAGTCCGCGACCAGCACGTCGGCGACGAAGCGCGGCTCGCGCACCGCCTGGCCGGCGAAGGTCGAGCCTTCCTCGAACCAGGAGCGCGGCGCCGGCGCGCCCCACAGCGTCTGGCGGCGCGGATCGCGCAGCGACCAGCGCAGCGGCTCATGGTCGTGATCGCCGGTGAAGTAATCGCTGGTGTAGAGCTCGATGCGGTGACCATCGGGATCGCGGATGTACAGGAAGAAGGCGTTGGAGATGCCGTGCCGGCCAGGGCCGCGCTCGATGTTCTTGAGGTAGCCGGAGGAGGCCATCACGTCGCAGAGATGCACGATGTTCATCGCGGTCGGTACCCAATAGGCGATGTGGTGCAGGCGGGGGCCACGGCCGTTGGTGATGGCGAAGTCGTGGACGTTGCCCTTGCGGTGCATCCAGGCGGCTGCGATGCGGCCGTTGTCGCCGTCCTCCTCGGCATATTCGGTGAGGCGGAAGCCGAGCCGGGCGTAGAAATCGACTGTGTCCTGCACCTCGGCGGCGAACACGTTGAAATGGTCGAGCCGCTGCGGATGGCAGCCCTTGTAGAGATCGTAGCGGCGCAGCAGGTGCGGGCGCTTCTCCATCGTGGCGTAGAGCTCGATCTGGAAGCCGAACGGATCGGTGAATTGCAGCGTGCGGCCCTGGAACGGCTGGTCGACGAAAGCGTAGGCGATGCCGTTCTCGGAGAAGAAGGCGGCCGCCTTGTCGAGGTCGCCGTCATTGCCGACCTTGAAGCCAAGCCGGTTGCAGGCCGCCTTCGGCGCCTTGCGCAGCACCACCGAGTGATGCTGGTGCTCCTCGCTGGCGCGCAGATACACCGACTTGTCGTCGCGGTTCTCGATGTGGAGGCCGACCGTCTTCTCGTAGAAGGCGGCGCTCTTGTCGAGATCCGTGACGTCGAGCACGGCATGGCTGCAGCGGATGATGTTGAACGGCGGATCGAAAACGTGTGTCGGAACGGGCATCGGTGTTTCCCCTCAATTTTATTGTCATTCCGGGGCTCGCGAAGCGAGAACCCGGAATCTCGAGGTTCCGGGTTCGATGCTGCGCATCGCCCCGGAACGACGGCTGGCTAAATTCCCAGTTTCTGAATCTTGTGCGTCCCGCGGGCGAGCGAGACGTGCTTGGTTTCCATGTAGAAGTCGAACGAGTAGTCGCCGCCGTCGCGGCCGATGCCTGACGACTTCATGCCGCCGAACGGGGTCGGCAGATGGCGGACGTTCTCCGAATTGAGCCAGATCATGCCGGCTTCCAGCGCATCCGCCACGCGCAGCGCGCGGCCCATGTCTCCGGTCCAGACATAGCCGGTCAGGCCGTACTGCACGCCGTTGGCGATCTCGATCGCCTCTCGCTCGTCCTTGAACGGGATCACGGTCAGGAACGGGCCGAACACCTCCTCCTGCGCGACCCGCATCTTGGCGTTCGCGCCGGTTACCAGCGTCGGCTGCACATAGTGGCCGCCGCCGGGACCGTCATGCGGCTTGCCGCCGACCGCGATCGTGGCGCCGTCGTTCTTGGCGACGTCGAAATAGCTGCACACCTTGGCGAGATGCCGCTCATGGATCAGCGGCCCGATCTCGGTGGCCGGATCGAGGGGGTGGCCAACCTTGAGCGCCTTTACGCGTTGGGTCAGCTTCTCGATGAACTTGCCGGCGACGCTCTCCTGAACCAGCAGCCGGCTCGACGACGTGCAGCGCTCGCCATTGAGCGAGTAGATCATGAACACGACGGCGTCGAGCGCGCGGTCGAGATCGGCATCATCGAATACGATCACCGGGTTCTTGCCGCCGAGCTCGAAATGCACCCGCTTCAAGGTCGGCGCGCCCTGCGCCATGATCGCTGAGCCCGTCGCGCTCTCGCCGACGAAGCCGATCGCCTTGATGGCGAGGTGCTCGGTCAGCGCCTTGCCGGCCTCTTCGCCGAAACCATGCACGGTGTTGAGCACGCCGTCGGGGATGCCGGCCTGTTTTGCGAGTTTGACCAGCAGATCGGCGGTGACGGGCGACCATTCCGCCGGCTTGTGCACCACGGTGCAGCCGGCCGCGAGCGCCGGCGCGATCTTCCAGGTCGAGAGCATGAACGGCGTATTCCACGGCGTGATCACGCCGACCGGGCCGATCGGCACGCGGGTCGAGATGTTCCAGTGCTCGTCCGAAGGCGTGTTGAGACCGTCGCGGGCCTCGCCGCATTTGTCGGCGAAGAAGCGGAAATTCTCCGCGGCGCGGATCGCGGCCTTGGCCATGAAGCGGTGCGCCTGGCCGGTGTCGATGCATTCGAGCACGGCGATGTCGTCGGCGCGCGCCTCGATCGCATCGGCGACGCGATGCAGCAGCTTGCGGCGCTGCGCCGCCGGCATGTCGCGCCAGGCCTTGAAGGCCTTGGACGCCGCGGTTGCGGCACGGTCGATATCCTCGGCATGGCCGCGTGCGACCGTCGCCAGCACCGTGCCGTCAATCGGCGATCTCGTCTCGAAGGTCTGGCCGGAGGCCGCCGGCACGATCTTGCCGTCGATCACATGGCCGATGCCTTCGGCTTTCAAGCTTGCAAGCAGCGGGCCGGCGCGATCGCGGTTGGCCTGGAACACGTCGGCTGGCGATTTCGCTGTCGCTTTATCCATTGACCGTCTCCACCTTCAGTGCGTCGTGGATGTTGTTGCGTTTCCAGCTAGTTTCCTTGTCGTTGATCTGCATGTCGAACGACAACGCGAATTTGCTGTTGGCGAAGACCGGATCGAGATGAGCCGATAGCGCCTTGAAGATGTACTCGCCGGCCTTCTTGCGGGTGGCGAGATCGCGGCCTTCGCCGAGCCGCAGCACCATGTCGAGGAAACCGTAATTCTTGCGGCCGTCGGCGATCGCATAGTGCTCGCATCTGACGGCGCGGACGCGGATGCCGCCGAGCGGGAAGATGCCAGTCTCGACCGCGGCCTTGCGGACCAGTTCGACCGTCGCGCTCATGTCGACGAGATCGTCGAGATTGGCGGAGTATTCAAGCGTGAAATGCGGCATGCAGCGCTCCTGCTGAAGGCGTCAGGCGAAGTAGCAGCTTACGGAACCGTACGGTCCGTAGTCGGCCTGGATGGTGTCGCCCTTGCGGGTCTCGATCGGACGGATGAAGGAGCCCGCCAGCACGACCTGGCCGGCTTCCAACGCCAGCCCGTTCGGCGCGATCTTGTTGGCGAGCCACGCCACCGCGGTCGCCGGATGATTCAACACGCCGGCGGCCAGACCGGTTTCCTCGAGCTGGCCATTTCGGAAGCACAGCGCGCCGATCCAGCGCAGGTCGGCGTCCAGCGGGCGGATCGGCCGGCCGCCGAGCACGATGCCGGCATTGGCGGCGTTGTCGGCGATGGTGTCGAAGATCTTGCGGGTCGCCTTGGTCTCGGGATCGACGCGCTCGACCCTGGTATCCAGGATCTCCAGCGCCGGTACCACGAAATCGGTCGCGTTCAGCACATCGAACAGTGTGCAGTTCGGCCCGGTCAGGCGATGCTTCATCACGAAGGCAAGCTCGGCCTCGACGCGGGTGGCGATGAAGCGGTCGGTCGGGACCAGGCCGCCATCGGCGAAGAACATGTCGTCGAGCAGGATTCCGGAATCGGGCTCGTCGATATTGAGCGCGCTCTGCATCGCCTTCGAGGTCAGGCCGATCTTGTGGCCCTTGACGACGCGGCCCTGCGCCACCTTCATCTCGACCCAGGCCTTCTGAATCGCGTAGGCGTCTTCGAGGGTGATGCGGGGGTATTCCAGCGAGAGCTGGCGGATTTGCTTGCGGGTCTTTTCCGCGCCGTCGAGCCGTTCGGCGGCAGCGCGGATATCGTCCTTGGAGAGGGCCATGCGTGCTACACAAAAGTGGATGTCGGGAGATGATTAACATGTTAAGTGAATTCCCGCAAACTGAATCAAGGCATGTTGCAACGCAAAATTTCGTTGCGCAGGATTAGGTAATGGCGCGCAAAAATTCGAACGACATTCGGCCGGGGCAGGGCGAGGACGTGGCGGCGCGACGGACCCCGATGCGCGAGTTCTCGCGCTCGCTGCCGATGTCGCTGCTTCGCGCCCGCGAGGCGGTGATGCGGCAATTCCGTCCGTCGCTGCGCAATCACGGGCTGACCGAGCAGCAATGGCGGATCCTGCGCGCGCTCACCGCGGTCGACGAGATCGAGGTCACCGAACTCGCCCGCATGGCGTTTCTGCTCGGCCCGAGCCTGTCGCGAATCCTTCGCGATCTCGAGGGCCGCGCGTTGATCGAGCGCAAGGCAGCGGAGAACGACGCGCGGCGCGCGGTGGTTTCGATCTCCGCCAAGGGGTTGAAGCTGATCGAGGCGGTGGCGCCGACGTCGGAGACGATCTATGCCGAGATCACCCGGCGCTTCGGGGCGCGCAAGCTTGCCGAATTGCAGGAGATGCTGGGCGCGCTCGAAGCGAGCCTGGCCGGAATGGGCTCGTCCGATGACGCCGAGGTCGAGGCTGACGAGTAGCTTCGATCATGCGCGGCATTCGCGCTCAGGCCATGTAGGGCACGCGCGAAATCACGTTGATGGCGCGGAATTCGGCAATCCAGCCCGCGACCTTCGAGTGGGACCATTCGATATGGCGGCGCAAGATGGCTGCCGCCGCGTCGCCGTCACGCGTGCGCAAGGCCTCGATGATCACCAGATGCTCGTCCATGAAGGAATCGATCTGCGGCGCGGTCAGGGCGACCTGAATGTGCTTGCCGATCACGAAAGCGCAGTGGGTGCGCTTGAGGGCTTCGATCATCTCGCGATTGGCGCCGTAACCCAGGCAGCGGATATGGAGGTCGCCTTCGATCTCATCGAGTTCGCCGACGCCGACGCGGTCGCGGTGCTGGATCCCCTCGCGCAGCCGCTCCGCCATGCGGTCGAGCAGGGCGGCAGGAATTGTCGCCGTCGCGGATTTGAGGAGCAGCGGCTCGAGCGTTGCGCGCACCTCGAAGATGTCGCGGAGGCGGTCCTCGTCCAACGGCACCACGTACCAGTGCGCCTTGGCGCCCTTCTCGAGGATGCCGATCGCCTGCGCGCGCAGCAGCAGGTTGCGCGCCACCGTGCGCCCCACCCGGAAATGCCGCGCCAATGCGAGCTCGCTGACGCGGAAGCGTCCGAACAGCGACCGGTAAATGATCTCACGTTCGAGCTTGTAGTAGAGCGTATCCCAGGCGTCGCTGCGCACGGCATCGACGGGGCCGTCGGTCAGCCCGAACATTTCCGGTGTGATCGGGACGCGCCGAGGGTCGACCTTGCGCTTGCCGGCGATGACGCCGCGACCGTCGAACCGCCGCACCAGGCCGATATGCTCGAGCTGTTCGAAAGCCTGCCGCACCGGAGAGCGGCTGGAGCCGAACAAGGTCGCGATCGCCGATTCGGAAAGAACCGTGCCAGGTGGCACGTCACCAGCGCGGATGTGCTTTGCCAATGCGCTCTTGATCAGCGCGTAGGCCGGCTGTTTTCGTCTGGTTTGCGATTTCGCTCGTGGAATCGACATGGAATGGCTGCCCGCTGGCCACACTATCACGTGATCGCGTCATGGTCGCTCGTAGCAGGCATTTACGCACCTCTTCCAGCGAACTTTTGACTATTGCGTGCAATGTGCAATCATGTTTAGCTGGGTCAAACGCCAGATTGATGGTCGCCGTTGCACGGCTTGCGCGCTGCAGCGGTGCTCACGTTTGCTCGTCGCGCCGTTTGATGGCTGCGGACGGGCCAACAGATCGACGCGTCAGCTCGTCTCAACGCAGCCGACAGCAAGTTCGGCGCATCACAGGGAGGATGGAATGAAACTGACGAGACGTGAGTTTTCCGCCAGCTTGGCGGCAGGTCTCGCTGCACCCGCGCTGATGCGCAGCGCTTGGGCGCAGGGTGCGACGATCAAGATCGGCATGTGCGTGCCGGTGACCGGACCCGCGGCGGAGCAGGGGCTGTGGGCCCAGAACGGCGCCAAGCTGGCGCTGGCCGCGGTCAACAAGGCCGGCGGCGTGCTCGGCAAGCAGGTCGAACTCGTCATCGAGGACGATCAGACCACCAATCCGGGCATCGTGCTGGCATTCTCCAAGCTCGCCGCGCAATCCGACATCGTCGCCTTCCTCGGCTCGATCCGCTCGACCCAGGTGCAGGCGATGGCGCCCGACGTGATCAAGGTCGGCAAGCCGGTGATGATCGGCGGCACCAATCCCGACCTCACCCATTCCGGCAATCCCTGGCTGTTCCGCTTCCGTCCGAACGACAATTATTCCGGCCGCGTGATCGCCGACTTCGGCGTCAATACGCTCGGAAAGAAGAAATGGGCGATCGTGCATTCGACCGACGCCTTCGGCACGGCGGGCGGCAAGGCGCTCTCGGAAGCGCTGACCAAGCTCGGCGCGCCGCCGGTGCTCGACCAGGGCTATGCCAATCAGAGTCAGGACTTCACCCCGGTCGTACTGGCCGTGAAGCAGTCCGGCGCTGACGTGCTCGGCACCTACTTCACCTTCGAGAACGATCTCGGCATCTTTGCCCGGCAGCTGCGCCAGCTCGGCGTCAACATTCCCTGGGTCGGCTCGCCCTCGGTGGTGGCGGTCTCCTCGACCAAGCTCGCCGGCCCCGCGCTGTTCAACACCTACGGCGTCGCCGACTTCGCCGAGGATTCAAGCGATGCGGCGAAGGCGTTCGGCAAGGCCTATCGCGATGCCTACAAGACCGCGCCCGACAACCAGAGCGCTTGGCCCTACGATGCGATCACCATCCTGTCGGCGGCAATCAACAAGGCCGGCTCGACCGATCCGAACAAGATCCGCGACGCCATCCTCGCGACGCAGAAGTTCGCCGGCGCCGAGGGCGAGTACAATTTCGACAAGAACGGCGACGGTCTGCACGGCTACAATGTCGTGAAGAACGACAAGGGCAAGATCGTCTACGACAAGCATATCGACTTCAACGATTGATAGCGGTTCGGCCTCTCCGGGCCACCTCGGAGAGGCCGTTCGCCCGCGACACAATTTTCAGATCGAGCGCTCGTCATGGATCTCGTCCTCCAACTGCTCTTTACCGGCATCGGCATCGGCGCGGTCTACGCGCTGGTCGCGCTCGGTTTCGTGCTGATCTTCCGTGCCACCAACGTGGTGAACTTCGCGCAAGGCGAGTTCTCGATGGTCGCCGCCTATCTGATGGTGGTGTTCTCGGTCGATCTCGGCTGGCCTTACTGGCTGTCGTTCCTGATCGCGCTCGCCGGCATGGCGTTGTTCGGCGTCATCTTCAATCTCGGCGTCTATTATCCGCTGCGCAATCGCACCTATCTGCCCGTAATCATCGCCACCATCGGCGCCTCGATCCTGCTGTCGAACTCGGTGCTTGCGATCTACGGCCCGCAGCCGCAGGTGCTGCAGGGCTGGTTCGATACGCCCGGCATTCAGCTCGGCCCGGTCTATCTCGACAGCCAGTATCTTCTGATCATCGGCGTCACGATCCTCCTGGTGCTGTTCAATTTTTGGTTCTTCGAGAAGACGCTGCTCGGCAAGAAGTTGCAGGCGACCTCGCAGGATAAGGAAATGGCCTCGCTGCTCGGCATTTCCGTTTCCACCATGATCATGATCACCTTCATCTATTCGGCCGTGCTCGGCGGTCTCGCCGGCATCCTGGTGGCGCCGGTGCTGTTCGTCTCGATCCAGATGGGCTCGACGATTGCGCTGAAGGCGTTTGCCGCGACCATCATCGGCGGCTTCGGTGACGTTGCCGGCGCCATCGTCGGTGGCCTCGCGCTCGGTGTCATCGAGACGTTCGGCGCCGCCTATATTTCGGTGCCTTACAAGGACGGCTTTGCCTTCCTGGTGCTGATCGCTTTCCTGGTGTTCCGGCCGCAGGGCATCTTCGGCGAACGTGTCGCGGAGAAAGCATGAGCGTCAGCGACAACATGATCCCCGCGCCGGCCGTGCGCTCGAAGCCGCTGATCATCCGTCATCTGCCGTATTTCATCGGCGCCGCGGTGCTGGTGGCGCTCGCCGCCGGCATGCGGTTCGACGGGTACATCCTCAACATCCTGCTGCAGGCCACGACCTTCTCGATCGCGGTGTTCGGGCTGTCGGTCGTGCTCGGCCTGTGCGGCCAGATCAACCTGGCGCAGGCCGCGTTCTTCGGCTTCGGCGCCTATGTGGTCGGGCTCGGCACCGCGGACCTGCACCTGAACTTCTGGCTCTGCCTGGTTGGCGCCTGCGCGATCACGCTGATCGCCGGCGCGTTCCTCGGCATGTCGACGCTGCGGCTCGGCGGGCACTACCTTGCGATGGTGACGATCTCGTTCCAGCAGATCGTGACGCTGGTGATGATCAATGCCATCGGCGTGACCCACGGGCCGGACGGCGTCGCCAACATTCGCCGACCGGAGCTGTTCCAGTCCTCGCAGAGCTACCTGGCCTTCTGCGTCGCGATGCTCGCGATCGTCGGTTATCTAGTCTGGCATCTGCCTGATACCAAGCTCGGCCGCGCCATGCGCGCGGTGCGCGACAACGAGCTTGCGGCGGGCGTCAATGGCATCGACGTGTTCCGCACCAAGATCTACGCCTTCGGGCTGTGCGCGTTGCTCGGCGGTCTGGCCGGTGGCCTGTTCGCCGGCGGCTTCGCCTATGTCAGCCCGGACCAGTTCTCGTTCGCGGAATCGATCGTGTTCCTGACCATGTCGCTGCTCGGCGGCGTGGCCTCGCCGATCGGCTCGGTGATCGGTACGGGCCTCCTGATCCTGATCCCGGAATGGCTGCGCTTCCTGAAGAGCGTGCCAGGACTTTATCTGGCGATCTACGGCCTGTTCGTGATCCTGATCATCCGCTTCATGCCCGACGGCATCTGGGGTTTTGTGTCGGACGCATTCACGCGTTGGCGTGCGCACACCAAGGCGCCGCCGGCTGCGGCGGCCTTGCAGCTCAAGCCCGCGACGTCAGGCGGCGACATCGTGCTCGAGGTGACCGGACTCTCGAAGCATTTCGGCGGCCTCAAGGCGGTCGACGGCGTCGATATCGCGGTGAAGCGCGGCAGCGTGCATGCGCTGATCGGACCCAACGGCTCCGGCAAGACCACGACGCTGAACGTGCTGTCCGGTCTCTACAAGGCGACCGCGGGCAGGATCGTGCTCGACGGCACCGACATCACCAATATGGCGCCGCATCAGCGCACGGCGGCCGGCCTCGGACGCACCTTCCAGAACATCCGCCTGTTCCGCTCGATGACCGCGCTGGAGAATGTCGAGATCGGCGCCGAACGGCCCGGCAACACCATGATCGGGAAGGGCGAGGACGCGCTGACCGAGCGCGCGATGGAGGCGCTGACCTTCGTCGGGCTCGGTAACCGCGCCAACGAATTGATCTCGAGCTTCTCCTACGGCCACCAGCGCCTGATCGAGATCGCGCGGGCGCTGGCGTCGAACCCGACGCTGCTGCTGCTCGACGAGCCGGCGGCCGGTCTCAACTCGACCGAGAAGCTGGAGCTGCATGAGCTGCTGAAGCGCATCGCTGCCCAGGGCCTCACCATCCTGATCATCGATCACGACATGACGCTGGTGTCGGAAGCCGCCCAGCACATCACCGTGCTGAACTTCGGACGCCGCATCGCGGACGGCGAGTCCATGGCGGTGCTGCGCCATCCCGACGTCGTCTCCGCCTATCTCGGGAGCGAATGATGCCGCTGCTCGAAATCCGCAATCTCGTGGTCCGCTACGGCGAGATCGAAGCGCTGCGCGGCGTCACCATCGCCGTGGAGCAGGGCCAGGTGGTCACGCTGCTCGGCGCCAACGGCGCCGGCAAGTCGACCACGCTGCGCGCGATCTCAGGCCTCGCCAAGCCCGCCTCCGGCGACATTATGTTCGACGGCCACTCGATCGCGGGCCTCGGGCCGGAAGCGATCGTCCGGCTCGGCATCTCGCACGTGCCGGAAGGCCGCCGCGTGTTTCCGGGCCTCACCGTGAAAGAGAACATCATGCTCGGCGCGTCGAACCGGAAGGTGCCGGCGTCGCAGATCTCGCGCGAGGCCGACGCGATGTTCGACCTGTTCCCGGACATCCGCGCCTTTTCCAACGCGCTCGGCTGGACGCTGTCCGGCGGCCAGCTGCAGATGGTCGCGGTGGCGCGCGGCCTGATGGCCAAGCCGCGGCTGCTGCTGCTCGACGAACCGTCGCTCGGGCTGGCGCCTGTCATCGTGCAGGCGGTGTTCCGCATCATTTCGCAGATCAGGAAGGACACCACGGTCTTGCTCGTCGAGCAAAATGCGCGCATGGGACTTTCGGTCGCCGATCATGGCTTTGTCCTGGAAACGGGGCGGATCGTGCTGGGCGGCAAGCCCGACGAATTGTGGGGCAATGAGGCCATCGCCGCGGCCTATCTCGGCGGCCACGCCAAGACCCACGCCTGACAACGTCCCGTGCTTTACTGAGCGAGCTGGTTTTTCATGGTCACCATCAAGGTCGATAATCTCATCAACTTCGTGTCCGAGGTGTTTTCCCATTCGGAGTCCTCTCCGGAAGAGGCGAAGCGCATCGCGACCTATCTGACGACCGCGAACCTCACCGGGCATGACAGCCACGGCGTGATCCGTGTGCCCGTCTATGTCAGGTGGAAGAAGATGGGCTCGATCGTGCCGAACCAGACCCCCGAGGTGGTGGTCGACACGCCGTCGCTCGCGGTGGTCGACGGCAAGTTCGGCTATGGGCAGACCGTCACGCCGGTTGCGGTCAAGCTCGGCATCGAGAAGTGCAAGAAGGCGGGGCTTGCCGCGGTCGCGCTGCGCAACTCCGGTCATCTCGGCCGCGTCGGCGACTGGGCCGAGATGGCCGCGGCCGAAGGCCTTGTTTCAATTCATTTCGTGACCGCGGCCGGCTCGCTGCTGGTTGCGCCTTACGGCGGCGTCGAGAAGCGCCTGTCCACGGCGCCGTATTGCGTCGGCATTCCACGTCAGGGCCAGGATCCGATCGTGCTCGATTTTGCGACCTCGGTTGTGGCCGAGGGCAAGTGCCTGGTGGCAAGCCGCGGCGGCAAGAAGCTGCCGCCCGGCGCGCTCGTCGATGCCGACGGCACACTGAGCGAGGATCCGCACGTGCTGTATGGTCCGTACACGCCGGACGGACCGCGCGACCACACCAAGGGAACTGGCGCGATCCGCGCCTTCGGCGATCACAAGGGCTCGGGTCTCGCCTTCATCTGCGAACTGCTCGGCGGCGCGCTGACCGGCACCGGCGCGACGTCGTCGGACCGGCGCTTCGCCAACGGCATGATGGCGTTCTACATCGACCCCAAGGTGATCGACACCAGCAATTTCTTCGACGGCGAAATCACCCGCTACACTGATTTCATCCGCGCCACGAAGCCGATCGCGGGCACGGAGTCCGTGCTGATTCCGGGCGATCCCGAGCGGAAAACCCGTGCCGATCGCACCAGGAACGGCATCCCCTTGCCTGACGACACCTGGGCGGCGATAGTGAATACCGCGCGCGAAGTCGGCGTCAGCGAAGTTTCTATCCAGCGGGCGACCAGCTGAAAGCTCGTCCCCCCAATAAACCGCAAAGGGAAACGCGATCAATGGCAAACAAGGTCAAGCAAGTCTGGGCATCGGGCAAGGCGGTGGTGAACGCGTGGCTCGCGATCCCCTCGGGATTCTCCGCCGAAGTGATCGCGCAATGCGGCTTCGACAGCGTCACCGTCGACATGCAGCACGGTGTGCAGGATTATCAATCGATGGTGCAGTGCTTCCAGTCGATGCATGCCCATCCGGTGACGCCGATGGTCCGCGTGCCCTGGAATGAGCCCGGCATCATCGGCAAGGTGCTGGACGGCGGCGCCTACGGCGTGATCTGCCCGATGGTCAACACACCGCAGGAAGCCAAGAACCTCGTCTCCTACGCCAAATATCCGCCGAAGGGCGTGCGCTCCAACGGCCCGATCCGCGCCGGCATGTACGGCTCGGCCGGCACCTATCAGCAGACCGCCAACGACGAGATCGTGCTGCTGCCGATGATGGAGACCAAGACCGCGGTCGAGAACATGGAAGCGATCCTCGATGTCGAAGGCATCGACGGCGTCTATATCGGCCCGTCCGATCTCGGCTTCTCCTACGGTCTGGTGCCGAAGCTCGATCGCGATGAGCCGGAGATCCTCAAGATCTACGAGAAGATCATCAAGGAATGCGGCAAGCGCGGCCTCAATCCGGGCATCCACTGCTCGGGCGCCGAGGGCGCGGTGCGCGCGATCAACATGGGCTTCAAGCTCGTGACGCTGTCGAACGAGGTCGGCCTGATGCAGGTCTACGCCAAGATGCAGGTCAACGCGACCCGCGAGAAGTCCGGCGGCAAGGCGTAAGTTCTGTCCGCGATTTTAGCTCTGCTCCCTCGCCCCGCTCTCTTGTCCGCCGAAGCCCGGCTTCGGGCGAAGGCGGATGCGGGGAGAGGGTTGGGGTGAGGGGCCTCTATCCGGCGAGCACCATCGTTGTAAGTGACATCGTGCCTCGCCCCTCACCCGGATCGCTGACGCGATCCGACCTCTCCCCGTAAAGGACGGGGAGAGGTGAAGAAGACACCAAGGAGAACTCCCATGGCCTCGGCACAAGTGATCCGCCTGCACGCCGACGACAGCGTCCTGATCGCGCGCGCGAGCCTGCCGCCGGGGCTTGAGGTGACCGAGGGCGTCACCACGGTCGATCGCATTCCAGCGGGCCACAAGGTCGCGATCAAGCCGATCGCGCCAGGCGAGCCGATCCGGCGCTACGGCCAGATCATTGGCTTTGCGACCCAGGCGATCGCGCCCGGCCAGCATGTGCATACGCAGAACTGCGGCATGGGCGATTTCGCCAAGGATTATGCCTATGGCGCCGACGTCAAGCCGGTGCCGAACTTCGATCTGCCGGCGACATTCGAAGGCATCCGCCGCGCCGACGGCCGCGTCGCGACCCGCAACTATATCGGCATCCTCACCTCGGTGAATTGCAGCGCCCATGTCGCCGGCATCGTGGCCGACATGTTCAAGAAGAATCCGTTCACCAGCGACAATCCGCTCGCCGATTACCCGAATGTCGACGGCGTCGTCGCGCTGACCCACAAGACCGGCTGCGGCATGACCCAGGACGAGCCCTTGGCGCTGCTCCGCCGCACGCTCGGCGGCTATGCGCGCCACGTCAATTTCTCCAACGTCATTGTGCTCGGCCTCGGCTGCGAGGTGAACCAGATCGGCGGCCTGATGCAGGAGCAGAAGCTCGCCGGTCGCCTGCGCGCGATGGACATCCAGGAGGTCGGCGGCACCCGCAAGACAGTGGAAGCCGGCGTTGCCTTCGTCAAGGAGGCGCTCGCCGATGCCAACAAGGTCAAGCGCGAGGCGGTGCCGGCGAGCGAGCTCACCGTGGCGCTGCAATGCGGCGGCTCGGATGGTTACTCCGGCGTATCCGCCAATCCGGCGCTCGGCGCGGCGAGCGATCTGCTGGTCCGTCACGGCGGCACCGTGATCCTCTCGGAGACGCCCGAGACCTATGGCGCGGAGCATCTGCTGACTCGCCGCGCCGTCAGCCGCGAGGTCGGCGAGAAGCTGGTCGGCCTGATGCGCTGGTGGGAGGAGTACACCCAGCGTGAGGGCGCCGAAATGAACGCCAATCCGAGCCCGGGCAACAAGGCCGGCGGTCTCACCACCATCCTTGAGAAGTCGCTGGGCGCGATGGCCAAGGCCGGCAGCACCAACCTCGTCGACGTCCTCAACTACGCCGAGCCCGTCACCAAGAAGGGCTTTGTGTTCATGGACACGCCCGGCTACGACCCGGTCGCCGCGACCGGGCAGGTCGCGGGCGGCGCCAACCTCGTCTGCTTCACCACCGGCCGCGGCAGCGTGTTCGGCTGCAAGCCGGCGCCGTCGATCAAGCTCGCCACCAACACGCCGATGTACAAGCGGATGGAAGACGACATGGACGTCAATTGCGGCACCATCCTCGACGGCGAGGAGAGCGTGCAGGAATGCGGCCAGCGCATCTTCGACCTCATCCTCAAGACCGCCTCGGGCCAGCCGACCAAGAGCGAGAGCTTTGACTTCGGCGGCGCTGAATTCGCGCCGTGGGTGCTGGGCGCGACGATGTAGTTTAGAGCCACGATCTAGCCTTTCACTCCGCCGTCGTCGCTGCGAAAGCTGGGACCCATAACCACCGGCCGTAGTGATGTGCGAGGCGTCTGCCATCGTCTTTCATCATTAGGACCACGCGGTCTGGGTCCCTGCTTTCGCAGGGACGACAAGGAAGTACGTTGGCGAATGAAGCTTCCCGGACTACGCTGCGCTCCATCCGGGCTACGGATGGGACGGAGGAAGCATGCGCGCGCGTTGGTTGGGAATTGTTGGATGCATCACATTTCTCGCCGCTTTGAGCCTCGGCGCCGGTTCGGCTGACGCCGCAACCATAGTCGCGCTTGGCGCGAGCAATACCTACGGCAAGGGCGTGGCGCGCAACCAGGCCTATCCCGCGCAGCTCGAAGCGATCTTGCGGGCGAAGGGATTGAGCGTCCGCATCGTGAACGCCGGCATCAACGGCGACACCACGGAAGGGATGTTGCAACGCCTGGACCGCGCCGTCCCGAACGGGACCCGTGCGGTTATTTTGCAGCCAGGCGGCAATGACCGGCGCAAGGGCAGGCCTGACCGGACCGCGGATATCCAAAGTCGTCTCAGCGCCCGTGGCATCGCGGTGATCATGCTCCCTAACGGGATGCTGGGTGGACTCCCCCATCAGCCCGATGGTGTGCATTTGACCCCCGAGGGCTATCATATGCTCGCCGAGCAGCTTGCTTCGCAGGTATCCGGCGCAATCGGCCGCTAGCAATCGCGTAGCCCGGATGAAGCCAACGGGTCGCGCGAATGCGCGCCCGATGAAAGGCTCCGCGCAATCCGGGACTCTTCTTGCGGATGAAGACCCCGGATTTCGCTTTCGCTCCATCAGGGCTACGGATCGCGCCCTTACCTTGGGCACCCCGTGCCCGTTGTTAGTGCTTGATGTCGACCGGCAGCAGTGTTCTGCTCAAAAAAGCTGCTGGAGCCCTCGGTCCGTGTCGATATCAGTCGCACTGCATCACGTCACGCGCTACAAATACGACCGGCCGATCGATCTCGGGCCTCAGACCATGCGGCTTCGGCCCGCGCCGCATACGCGCATGCCGATCACGAGCTATTCGCTCAAGGTCACGCCCGCCAATCACTTCGTGAACTGGCAGCAGGACCCGCAGGGCAACTGGCTGGCGCGCTACGTCTTTCCAGAGAAGACCACCGAGCTCAAGGTCGAGGTCGATTTCACCGCTGACATGACGGTGGTCAATCCGTTCGACTTCTTCGTCGAGCCCTTTGCCAACAGCTTTCCGTTCGAATATCCCGGCGATCTCAAGACCGAGCTCGCGCCCTATCTCGAGACCGATGAGGCCGAGCCGCTGCTCGCGGCTTACCTGAAGGAGATTCCGCGCCAGGCTGACAGCACCGTCAACTTCCTGGTCGAGCTGAACGCGCAGCTGCAGAAGAAGATCAGCTACGTCATCCGCATGGAGGCCGGCATCCAGACGCCGGAGGAGACGCTTGCCGCGGGCTCCGGCTCCTGCCGCGACTCGGCGTGGCTCTTGATCCAGACGCTGCGCCACCTCGGGCTCGCCGCGCGTTTCGTCTCCGGATATCTCATTCAGCTGCGGCCGGACATCGATCCGCTCGAGGGGCCGCGCGAGGTCGAGAGCGATTTCACCGACCTGCACGCCTGGGCCGAGGTCTATCTGCCGGGGGCGGGCTGGATCGGTTTCGACGTCACCTCCGGCATGCTGACCGGCGAGGGCCACATCCCGGTCTGCGCCACGCCACACTATCGCTCGGCCGCGCCGGTGACCGGCACCGCGGGCGTTGCCAATGTCGAGTTCGGCTTCGAGATGAGCGTCAAGCGCATCGGCGAGGCGCCGCGCATCACCAAACCATTCTCCGATGAATCCTGGGCGCGGCTCGACCGGCTCGGCGAGCAGGTCGATGCCGACCTGAGGAAAGACGATGTGCGCCTGACCATGGGCGGCGAGCCGACCTTCGTTTCGGTCGACGATCTGGAATCGCCGGAGTGGAACGTCGCCGCGGTCGGTCCGACCAAGCGGACGCTTGCCGATGAACTGATCCGCAAGCTGCGCACGCGGTTCGCCCCCGGCGGCCTGCTGCATTACGGCCAGGGCAAATGGTATCCCGGCGAGAGCCTGCCGCGCTGGGCGTTCGGTCTCTACTGGCGCAAGGACGGCAAGCCGATCTGGAAGAATGCCGAGCTGATCGCCGGCATCGAGAATTCGCGCAGGGCCGAGATCGCGGAGGCCCAGCGTTTCGTCGAAGTGGCAGCAACCAAGCTTGGTCTCGGCGCCGACTATGCCATGCCGGCTTATGAAGACCCCGCCTTCTGGCTGCAGCGTGAAGCCGGCCTGCCGGCCAATGTCAGCCCAGCGAATTCCAAGCTGACCGATCCGGAAGAGCGCGCCCGGATGGCGCGGGTGTTCGATGAGGGGCTGACCACGCCGAAAGGTTACGTGCTGCCGATCCAGCGCTGGAGCCCGCTAGGCGATCGCGTGCCGGCACGCTGGCGCAGCGAGCGCTGGAAGATCCGGCGCAGCCATCTGTTCCTGTCGCCCGGCGACTCGCCGCTGGGCTTGCGGCTTCCGATCACCTCGCTCGAATATGTCACGCCGGACGATTATCCCTACGTCGTCGAGCGCGATCCGATGGCGCCGCGCGATGCGCTTTCCGACGAACTGCAGCAGGCATTGAAGGAGATTCCCGAGCCGCTGCCGGTGCGCACCGCGATGTCGATCGAGGTTCGCGACGGCGTACTGTGCGCTTTCATGCCGCCGGTCGAGAAGGTCGAGGATTATCTCGACCTGATCGCAGCGATCGAAGCCGCCGCCGAGGAGCTGCAGCTGCAAGTCCATGTCGAAGGTTACGCGCCGCCCTTCGATCCGCGCATCGAGGTAATCAAGGTGACGCCGGATCCCGGCGTGATCGAGATCAACGTGCAGCCGGCGCAGAGTTGGCGCGAGGCCGTCGACATCACGCTCGGCCTCTATGAGGACTCCGCCAAGACGCGGTTAGGGGCCAACCGTTTCCTGATCGACGGCCGCCACACCGGCACCGGCGGCGGCAACCACATCGTGGTCGGCGGCAGCAGGCCGGAGGATTCACCGTTCCTGCGCCGGCCCGATCTGTTGAAGAGCCTCGTGCTGTACTGGCAGCGGCATCCGTCGCTGTCCTACCTGTTTTCCGGCATGTTCATCGGCCCGACCAGCCAGGCGCCGCGCATCGACGAGGCGCGGCATGACGGGCTCTATGAGCTGGAGATTGCGCTGTCGCACGTGCCGCCGCCGGGCATGGATGGGCCGCTGTGGCTGGTCGATCGCCTGTTTCGGCATATCCTGGTCGACATCACCGGCAACACCCATCGCGCCGAGATCTGCATCGACAAGCTCTATTCGCCCGACGGCCCGACCGGCCGGCTTGGCCTCGTCGAATTCCGCGCGCTCGAAATGCCGCCCGACCCGCGGATGTCGCTGGCGCAGCAACTGTTGATCCGCGCGCTGATCGCAAAGCTGTGGCGTGAGCCGCAACAGGGCCGGTTCGTGCGCTGGGGCACCGCGCTGCATGACCGCTTCATGCTGCCGCATTTCCTCTGGGAGGATTTCCTCGGCGTGCTCGCCGAGCTCAAGCAATCCGGCTACGACGTCGAGCCGGAATGGTACCAGGCGCAACTTGAATTCCGTTTCCCCGCCTTCGGCCGCGTTCATCATGGTGGCGTGGGTCTCGAACTGCGGCAGGCGCTCGAACCCTGGCATGTGCTGGGCGAGGAGGGCACCTCCGGCGGCACCGTACGCTACGTCGATTCGTCGGTCGAGCGGCTGCAGGTAAAGGCGACCGGATTCGTCGATGGGCGCCATGTCATCACCTGCAACGGCAGACGGATGCCGATGACCGAGACCGGCCGTGCCGGCGAGGCGGTCGCCGGTGTCCGCTTCAAGGCCTGGCAGCCGGCCTCCGGCCTGCATCCGACCATTCCCGTGCATGCGCCGCTGACGTTTGACCTGATCGACACCTGGAACGGACGCTCGCTCGGCGGCTGCGTCTATCATGTCGCCCATCCCGGCGGCCGCAACTACGAGACCAAGCCGGTCAATTCCTACGAGGCCGAGGCGCGGCGGCTGGCGCGCTTCCAGGAGCACGGCCATACCCCCGGCAAGATCGAGACGCCGCCGGAGGAACGCACAATTGAGTTTCCCTTGACCCTCGACTTGCGGACGCCGCTCCTGCACTAATTGTGTCAAGGGGAAGTGGAATGTCCGCATCGGGTGGCCAAGGCAATAGTCAAGGCAGCAGTCAGGAGAGCAGGGCCCGTCCCGGTCAGCGCCGGATGGCGCAGTGGACCCGCGACTATGTCCGGCTGCCCGGCATTCCCGACGAGTATATTGCCGACAACGGCGCGCCGCGGCCGGTCTGGGCCCGCTTCTTCGACGCCTTTGCCGCGCTGTCGCCGGCCGATATCGAGCGCCGCTTCGCCTCCGCCGATCGCCATCTGCATGAGGCCGGCGTCACCTATCGCGCGCCGGGCGACACTTCCGACCGGATCTGGCCGCTCAGCCATCTGCCGCTGATCATTGACGCGGCGGACTGGCGCCAGCTCGCCGCCGGTGTCGCGCAACGCGCGCAGCTGCTGGAGATGGTGCTGGCCGATCTTTACGGCGAAGGCCGCCTCGTTGCGGACGGCGCCATCCCTGCCGCGGCGATCGCCGGCAGCAGCGAGTATCTGCGCGCGGTCAGCGGCATCAAGCCGCCGGGGGGCCGCTATCTGCATCTCTATGCCGCCGACATCGGCCGCGGGCCTGACGGCCGCTGGTGGGTGCTCGGCGATCGCACGCAGGCACCGTCGGGCGCGGGCTACGCGCTGGAAAACCGCCTGGTGCTGTCGCGCGCCTTTTCCAATCTCTACAAGTCGATGAATGTCGAGCGCGTCGCGCCGTTCTTCGAGGCGTTCCGCGATTCGCTGCGCGCCAGCGCCGATCGCGACGAGCCGCGGATCGGCCTGCTGACGCCCGGCGCGTTCAGTGAGACCTACTTCGAGCACGCCACGCTGGCGCGCTATCTCGGTTTCCTGCTGGTCGAGGGCGACGATCTCGCGGTCTCCGGCGACCGCGTCCACATCCGCACCGTCGCCGGGCTGAAGCGGCTCGACGTGCTGCTGCGCCGGGTCGATTCCAACATGCTCGATCCGCTCGAGCTCGACGCGTCCTCCTATCTCGGCGTGCCCGGGCTTGTCGAGGTTCTGCGCAAGGGCGGCGTCGTGGTCACCAACATGCCGGGCTCCGGCGTGATGGAGGCGAGGGCGCTGCTCGGTTTCCTGCCCAATCTGTGCCGGCGCCTGCTCTCTGAAGACCTGATGATGCCGCACATCGCGACCTGGTGGTGCGGCCAGAAATCCGCCCGCGAAGAGGTGCTGTCGCGGCTCGACGAGTTCGCGATCGAAGGCGCCTATGGCCGCGGCGTTGCGGATTTTCCCGGCAACGGACCGGTGCTCCCGGGCGAATTGTCGGCAGCGGACCGCGACCGCCTGAAGGATGCCATCAGCCATCGCGGCATCGATTATGTCGGTCAGGAGCTCGTGCGGCTGTCGACCACGCCGGTATGGGAGAACGGTCGCATCGCGCCGCGTCCGTTCGTGTTGCGGGTGTTCGCGGCGGCGACGCCGAGCGGCTGGACTGTGCTGCCCGGCGGCTTCTGCCGGATTGCCGATCGGGCCGACGCGCGCGCGGTGTCGATGGGCGATGGCGCGGTGTCCGCCGACGTCTGGGTGGTCTCCGACAAGGCGGTTGAGACCTCGACCCTGCTGCCGGCGGTCGACACCGTCCGCATCCGCCGCATCGCCGGCGTGCTGCCGAGCCGCGCCGCCGACAATCTGTTCTGGCTCGGCCGCTATCTGGAGCGCGCCGAGGCCACCATCCGGCTGATCCGCGCGCTATGCACGCCGCTGCGCGATCCTGCGCGCGCGAATTCGAACGGCTCGGCGCCGGCGATGCATTCGGCCGAGCGCATCCAGCGCATGCTGGTCGCCTGGGGTGCGGCCTCGCAGACCGCGCGCGCCAATCTCGCCAAGGTCGCGCTCGAAGCGTTGCAAAGCGAGGAGAAATTCGGCTCGGCGCTGTCGCTGGTGCGATCCGCGCAGCGCACCGCGACCTCGCTCCGCGAGCGGCTGTCGCCGGACGCCTGGCAGGTCATCACCGAGATGGCTGATCGGCTGGCCATCGAGGTTCATGACGATGACGGCGTCGTCAGCGCCGCCGAACTGACCTTGCAGGAGCTCGCGAGCTTCGCCGGCCTCGCGCAGGAAAACATGAACCGCGCCGCCGGCTGGCGTTTCCTCGAAATGGGCCGTCGCGCCGAGCGCGCCGTCAACACCACGCGCTTTGCCCGTCAGTTCGCATATGACGAAGCCGGTGATGAGGATCTCGACGTTCTGCTCACGCTGGTCGACTGCCAGATCACTTATCGCTCGCGCTATCTGGTGCAGCCGCTGCTCGCACCGGTGCGCGATCTGGCGGTGCTCGACCCCTATAATCCGCGCTCGGTCGCATTCCAGGTCGCGGCGCTGAACGAGCATGTTGCCGCGCTGCCGAGCCTGAAGGAGCATGGCCTGATCGAGCGGCCGCAGCGTCTTGCCGTCGCGGTCGAGGCAATGCTCACAACGGCTGAAGCCTCGAGCCTCGACGTCAAGACGCTGTTCGCGCTGGAGCAGGATCTGCTCAACCTCGCCGACGCGATCGGGCTGCATTATTTCCCGCACGGACCGAATGCCAGCCGGCCGGAGAAGCTCACGGGGCTGGCGTGATCTACGACATCCGTCACGTCACGACCTACAGCTACGAGACCCAGGTCAGCTTCGCGCGCTGCTCGCTGCGGCTGGAGCCGGTCACTGGCGACGGGCAGCAGTTGATCTCGCATTCGGTCGAGATCCGTCCGAGGCCCGCGGAACGCACCGCAAGGCGCGACTTCTTCGGCACGCTCACTGAAAGCGTCCTGATCGAGACCGCGCATCGCAGTCTGCGCATCGATGCCCGCTCGCGGGTCTCGGTGGCGCGGCAGCCGCCGGCGCGCGACGCCGCCAGTCCGCCCTGGGAAGACGTGCGTGACAACGCGTTCGAGGCGTTGAGCCTCGATGCGGCCTCGCCGGTCGGCTACGTCTTTGCCAGCGCGCTGGTGCCGGTGCTGCGGCCGGTGACGGCCTACGCTTCCGCGAGCTTTTTGCCCGGTGGCGGCATCCTCACCGGGGCGGCCGACCTGATGCGCCGCGTCCGTAACGACTTCAAATACGATCCCAAGGCGACCGTGATCTCGACGCCGCTTCGCGACGTGTTCGAAAAGCGACATGGCGTGTGCCAGGACTTTGCCCATGTGATGATCGCGGGGCTGCGCGGCCTCGGCCTGCCCGCGGCCTATGTCAGCGGCTATTTGCGCACCATTCCGCCGCCGGACCAGCCGCGGCTGCAGGGCGCGGACGCCACCCATGCTTGGGTCTCGGTCTGGTGCGGCAGCGCGCTCGGCTGGGTCGGGTTCGACCCGACCAACGATCTGATGGTCGGGAGCGACCACATCATTCTCGCCATCGGCCGCGACTTTGCCGACGTCTCGCCGGTCGATGGCGTCATCGTCGGCGCGCGCAAGCAGAAGGTCGCCGTTGCGGTCGACGTGCTGCCGGTGGGGTGAGCCGGGATGGGCGCGCGGCGCGCTCGACCGCGCCAATGCGGTCGCGATCAGGCGACGTGCCGCTTGCCCGATTTGTCCCACCCGATCGGGCTGACGATGACGCGGTCGCGGCCTTCACGCTTGGCTTGATAGAGCGCAAGGTCCGCGGCCTTGAGCAGATCGCGCGATGTGCGCTCGTGGTCCGGGACGAGGCAGGACAATCCGATGCTGACGGTCGGCAACTCAGGCTCGGATTCCCGCGCGGCCGCCAGCTTGGTGCGGATCCGTTCGGCAATTTCCAGGGCGCCCGCCTTGCCGATGCCCGGCAGCAACACCGAAAACTCCTCGCCGCCATAGCGGGCACCGAGATCAGTTGCACGCTTGGCGCTGCTTGCGATGCACCGTCCCACGGTGGTGAGCACGGCGTCGCCGGCCTGATGCCCGTAGGTGTCGTTGTAGATCTTGAAATGATCGACGTCGATCATCAGAAGCGAGACCGGCGCCTTTGCGCGCATGCCACGGCGCCATTCTACGTCAAGGGTATCGTCAAGGCGGCGGCGGTTGGCGAGGCCTGTCAGTGCATCCGTGTTCGCGAGGTGCGCGAGCCGGTCTTCCGCGGCGGCCCGCCGTTTGAGAGCGGCCACCAGGTAGAACATCAGCACGATCGAGAAGCCGCAGAGCGCTGCCACCACGCTGCCGATCAGCCAGAGCTGCTGCCACCAGTCGGCATAGATGCCGTCGAGCGCAAGACCCTCGGCGATGAGCAGGCGATTGTGTCCGACCGCCTGGAAAACATAGAGCCGGCTGACATGATCGACGATCGATTTCGTGATGTAGGAGCCGGATTGTCGTGCCGGAAATTGCTTGAAGACCAGAGAGTCCTTGATGCTTTGCCCGATCTTGCTGATGTCGAACGGGGCGCGCATCAGTATGACGCCATCGCTGTTGAACAGCGCCATGCTGTCGCCGAAGCCGAAGTTCAGCTTGCGAAACAGATTGTGGAAATAGCTGAGTCGCATGCTGCCCGCGACCACGCCGGCAAAGGAACCGTCGTCATTGTTGATGCGGCGGCTGAGGCTGATCAGATATTCGCCGTCAGAGGTAATCCACGGAGCGCTGATGAACAGCCCGCTGTCCGCTCGCGTCTGATGTGCCCGGAAGAAGTCTCGATCGGCGAGATTTGCGGCCCGCGGCGTCACTGACTTGGAATCGAGCGTGACGTCCCCCGCCGCATTCAGCACGAGGATCGAGCCGAGGTCCTTGGCCGTGGCGGCGCGGTCGAACAGCACGACCTGGCGAAGCTCCGGGCTGATCTTGCCGAGCTCCTGCAGCTTGACGCCGTCGGCGACCGCCTGGAGCGAGAGGTCGTAGAGGTCGATGTTGCGGTCGATCTCGCTGGCGATGGAGGCGACGAGGTTGGTCGCACCTTGCTTCGCATGCTGATAGTCCTTGCCCGCCATCTCCCAGAGGATGGATGCGCAGATCGCCGAAAAGCAGAGAACGAGGCCGATCCCGAGCGCAAGGAGCCGTTTGGTCGGCACTGCCTTCGGCTTTAGCAAAAGCCCGTTCATTGCTCGGTTCCACTTCCCCGCGCCCTCGCGCAGCGACGCTTTTCTATGGAGGCATCAAATTGAGAAATGCGACCCGAAGCGGAGGCAATTTGTGTCCGTGCGTTGGGAGAGTCTTAACCATCCGGATTGCCGGGGCCCTGTCGCAGGGCCCCGCCAGATCGCCGCTCAGGTTCCGGTCCGCTGCAGGCCGTCGGCCGCGTCGCTGCGCAGGTTGCGGAAGAACTGCTCGACCTCGCGCGACAGCGTCTCGGCAGTTGTGGTCAGATCGTTCGAGGCCGCGAGCACCGATTCCGCCGCCTTGCTGGTTTGGTCCATGTCATCGCGGAGCGAGCCGACATTAGTGACCAGGGTTTCGTTGCCCTGGGCGGCCATCTGGGCATTGGCGGAGATTTCGCGCGTCGCCGCGTCCTGCTGGCCGACCGCGCTCGCGATGTTCGCGGTGACGTTGCTGATCTCGCGCACCGCCTGACCGATCTCGCGCACGGCGGCCACCGAGTTGCGGGTCGAGGCCTGGATCAGGCCCACATTCTCGCTGATCTCGGCGGTTGCCTTCGCGGTCTGGCCGGCCAGCGCCTTGACCTCATGCGCGACGACGGCGAAGCCACGGCCGGCATCGCCGGCGCGGGCGGCTTCGATGGTGGCGTTGAGGGCGAGCAGGTTAGTCTGCTCGGCGATCGCCTGGATCAGGCTCAGCACCCCGTCGATGCGCTGGGTGGTGGCGGCAAGGCCCTCGATCTCGGTGATCGAGCGGTCGGTGCGCGCACCGGCCTGATCGACTGCGCCGGACGACTGCTTGACCTGGCGGCCGATCTCCTCGACCGAGGCGGAGAGTTCTTCGGCTGCGCCCGCCACCGCGGAGACGTTGCTCGAGGCCTGTTCGGTGGCGCCTGCCGCCGCCACCGCGCGGCCGCTGGCGTCCGACGCGACGGTTGCGATGGTCTGCGCGGTTTGACGCATCGTCGCGGCGTTGTCGTGCACCGCGCGGAGCACCTCGCCGATCGTGCCACGGAACGCTTCGACGAAGGTCTCGATATGCCGGCCGCGCGCGTCGCGCGCCTCGGAATCCTGTACGACCTGCGCGTTGAGGCTGCGATTGCGGTCCATCGCCTCCTGGAAGACCTTGATGGCGCGTGCCAGTGCGCCGATCTCGTCGCTGCGCCCGACATGCGGTACTTCGACATGGTCGGTGCCCTCGGCGACGCGCTTGATCGTCATGGTGATCTGCGACAGCGGCCGGGCCACCGAGCGGGCGATGATCAGCACGCCGAGTACCACCACAATCAAGGCCAGGGCGCCGAGGCCGGTCAGCACCAGCGCCATCGTGCGGTTGGTGTCGGTCTCGCGCGCCAGCTTCTTGCTGCGCTCGGCATAGACTTTGGAGAGCGCTTCGAGATCCTTGTTCAGCGCGGTGCGCACGTCGCGGTTGGCGTCGTTGTCGCCCCACTCCCGCCCGGCTGCGGCGCCGATCTCGATGCCGCGGCGTACCAACTCCTTGCGGAAATCGATGAACTGCTCGATGCGCTTCTTGAACACCGCGAACTGGGCGGCGTCGTCGGCCTGCACCAGGGTTTCCCAGTTCTTGACCACGCCGAGAATACGTTCGTTGAACGCCAGCAGTCCGGCGCCGTATTTCTTCACCGCCGCCGGATCGGTCGACATGTAGATGCCGCGGGATTCCATCACCACGGCATAGACCAGCGAATTGACCCGCTCGACATTGAGCGCGGCACGGCTTGCGAGGTCGACGGCCTCGGTCAGCTCGGCGTTGCGCCGCGCATTGTATTCGGAGAGGAAGGTGATGGCCGCGGTCAGCGCCGCAATCAGCGCAAACGTCGAGTACAGCCTGGCAGCAAGCGAGAATCGGGATGCCATTGGAGGCCGGGACATGGAGATGGAGAATGTGACGGGGGCGGGCATTGCGGGGCACTCCAAGAGGCCGGGGAGTACCTTCGGCCGATTAAAGCTTATGCAAAATTTTCATGGACAATTTCTTAACGGGTGAGTTTTGTGTCGCCGCAACCGTTAAAATCCGTAAATAATCTCAATACCTTATGGGCTGCATTGAGTCTGGCGGGTGCTCGTGGCTCGCTTCCGTGCCGGTGATGCGCCGCGATCACCGCCAACGGCGCCGGCACGCGGGGCGAAGCCGATGGCACGCCTTTCGCAAAGAGGTGCTAGATTGCGCTGCCCAGCCCGCGACGAACCCCCATGCTCTATCGTCACACCATCGACGCCACCAATTACGCATTCGACGATCTGCGCATCCTGCTTGCCAAGGCCTCGCCGCCGCGTTCAGGCGACCGCTTGGCCGGCATCGCCGCCGACAGCGCGGAGGAGATGATCGCAGCGCGGCTTGCGCTGGCCAATGTTCCGCTCAAGCAATTCCTCGATGAGCCTGTCATCCCGTATGAGGATGACGAAGTCACCCGTCTGATCCTCGACAGCCACGACGTTGCCGGCTTTCTGCCGGTGTCGTCGCTCACCGTCGGCGGATTCCGCGATTGGCTGCTGTCGGATGCCGCCAGCGGGGAAGCGATCAAGAAGATCTCGCGCGGCATCACGCCAGAGATGGTTGCGGCGGTGTCGAAGCTGATGCGCAACCAGGATCTGATCCTGGTCGCGAAGAAATGCGAGGTCACGACCCGCTTCCGCAACACCATCGGTTTGCGCGGGCGAATGAGCACGCGGCTGCAGCCGAACCATCCCTTCGACGATCCCAAGGGCATCACCGCCTCGATTCTCGACGGGTTGCTGCTGGGAGCGGGCGATGCCTGCATCGGCATCAATCCGGCGAGCGACGATCCGAAGGTCATCGGCACCCTGCTGCGGCTGTTGGACGACATCATCACGCGGCTCGAGATTCCGACGCAGGGCTGCGTGCTGACCCATGTCACGACCACGCTCGGACTGATCGGGCAGGGGCTGCCGGTCGATCTCGTGTTCCAGTCGATCGCCGGCACCGAGGCGGCCAATCGCAGTTTCGGCGTCGACCTCTCGCTGCTGCGGGAGGCCCGGGAAGCCGGGCTGTCGCTGCGCCGCGGCACGGTCGGTGACAATGTGATGTATTTCGAGACCGGGCAGGGCTCAGCGCTGTCCGCCAATGCTCATCACCAGGTCGACCAGCAGACCTGCGAGGCGCGGGCCTATGCGGTGGCGCGTGCGTTCGATCCGCTGCTCGTCAACAGCGTGGTCGGCTTCATCGGTCCTGAGTACCTCTATGACGGCAAGGAAATCATCCGCGCCGGGCTCGAGGATCACTTCTGCGGCAAGCTGCTCGGCCTGCCGCTCGGGATCGACGTCTGCTACACCAACCACGCCGAGGCGGATCAGGACGACATGGACAATCTCCTGACGCTGCTCGCGGCCGCCGGCGTGAACTTCATCATGGGCGTGCCGGGCGCGGATGACGTCATGCTGAACTATCAGTCGACATCGTTTCACGATGCGCTCTATGTCCGCGACCTTTTCGGCCTGAGGCGGGCCCCCGAATTCGACGACTGGCTCGCGCGCGTCGGCCTTGCCGGGCAGGACTTCCGCCTCGTGGCCGATGCGGAGCGGCTGCCCGACCTCGCTGCCAGGCTCCTGACCTGAGGGGGATAGCGAAATTCTGCAGAGCAACTATCTCGTCGTTATGACGTTAAGTAGTGCCACAATGTTGAAGAATTTCTGGCCCAGCGTTCCGCGCCGTGGTTAGATTTGCCGGTGCTTCGGGGTCGCTTGATGAGAGCTGAGGGCATAGAGACAGTACGACGTATCCTCTGCGTTTTTCCGCGCTATACGTCGTCGTTTGGGACCTTCGAGCACGCCTACCCCCTCACTGACGGCGTCAAGGCGTTCATGCCGCCGCAGGGCCTGCTGCTGATCGCCGCATACCTTCCCGAGAACTGGCCGGTCCGTTTCGTCGACGAGAATCTGCGTCCGGCGACGGCGGAGGATTTCGAGTGGGCGGATGCCGTGTTCGTCAGCGGTATGCATATCCAGCGCCAGCAGATGAACGACATCTGCCATCGCGCGCATGACCATGACCTGGTGGTCGCGATCGGCGGCCCGTCGGTCAGTGCTTGCCCGGACTACTATCCCTCATTCGACTACCTCCACGTCGGCGAGCTCGGCGATGCGACCAATGAGCTGATCAAGCGTCTGGCTGATGATACCAGCCGTCCCGACGAGCAGGTGGTGCTTAAAACCATCGACCGGCTGCCGATGACGGAATTCCCGCTGCCGGCCTATGAGCTCGCCGAAACCAAGAAGTATTTCCTCGGCAGCATCCAGTTCTCCTCGGGCTGCCCCTATCAGTGCGAGTTCTGCGACATCCCCGGGCTCTATGGCCGCAATCCGCGCCTGAAGTCGCCGCAGCAGATCATCGCCGAGCTCGACAAGCTGCGCGCCTGTGGTGCCACCGACACCGTGTATTTCGTCGACGACAATTTCATCGGTAACCGTAAGGCCGCGAGCGAGCTGTTGCCGCACCTGATCGAGTGGCAGAAGCGGACCGGATATGTCACGCGCCTCGCTTGCGAGGCGACGCTCAACATCGCCAAGCGTCCCGAGATCCTGGAGAAGATGCGCGAAGCCTACTTCGTGACGATCTTCGTCGGCATCGAGACGCCCGATCCCGACGCGCTGAAGGCCATGCACAAGGATCAGAACATGATGGTTCCGATCCTCGAGGGCGTGCGCACCATCAATTCGTTCGGCATGGAGGTCGTCTCCGGCATCATCATGGGGCTCGATACCGACAAGCCCCAGACCGGCGACGCGTTGCTCTCCTTTGTCGAGGAGTCGCGGATTCCGCTGCTCACCATCAACCTGCTGCAGGCGCTGCCGAAGACGCCATTGTGGGATCGGCTCGAAAAAGCCGGGCGGCTGATCGATGACGAGGGCCGCGACTCCAATGTCGAGTTCCTGCTGCCCTATGAGGACGTGGTCAGTTCCTGGCGCAAATGCATGGAAGTTGCCTACGAGCCGAAAAGGCTGTTCGCGCGCTATTTGCATCAATGCAACTACACCTATGCCAATCGCATCAAGGTGCCGGTCAGTCCGGAAATGAAGAGCTGGGCCAACATCCGGCGCGGCCTGATCATGCTCCGCAACATCTTCTGGAAGGTCGGCGTGCTCGGCGACTACAAGCGCGTGTTCTGGAAGTTTGCGCTTGGCCGGCTCAAGCGCGGCGACATCGAGGGATTGATCTCGGCGACGTTGGTTGCGCATCATTTGATCACCTTTGCGCGTGCAGCCTCCAGCGGCCGGCAGAACGCCTCGAACTACTCGATCCGGCTGCGCGAGGCTTCCGTCCCCGCCGAATAACAGCATGACGACACCGCCGGCGCCCTTGTCCCCTTCGCTTGCCGATCTGCGCGAGCTCACGCCGGCGCGCGTCGGCCTTGGCCGGTCCGGGGCCAGCCTGCCGACCGATGCGCTGCTGTCGTTCACGCTCGACCATGCCCGCGCCCGCGACGCCGTCCACGCCGCCTTCGATGTCAGAGGGATCGCGGCCGGTCTTGCCGGCCTCGGCATCACGCCGCTTGAGGTATCGAGCCAGGCGCACAGCCGGCGCGACTATCTGCGGCGGCCCGATCTCGGGCGCATGCTGGATTCTGCGTCGCGGCGGTCGCTCGAGACCTGCGGCATCACAACATGCCCCTGCGCCATCGTGATCGGTGACGGCCTGTCGCCCACGGCGGTCAATGTGCATGCCGTCGAATTGATTCGGCATCTCGTGCCGCGCTTGGCGGCCGACAAGATCGACGCCGGCGCGGTGATCGCAGCGTCCGGCGCGCGGGTCGCGCTCGGTGACGAGATCGGCGCCATCGTCGGCGCGCGCATGCTGGTGATGCTGATCGGCGAACGGCCGGGCCTGTCCGCTCCCGACAGCCTCGGCGCCTATCTCACCTTCGCGCCGCGAATCGGTCTCACCGACGCCGACCGCAACTGCATCTCCAACATCCACCATGCCGGGCTGAGCTATGCGGAGGCCGCATTCAGGATTTCGTGGCTTGTGCGCGAGGGCCTGGCACGCCAGATCACAGGGGTCGCGTTGAAAGATGAAAGCGGCGGTGGATCGTCGAGGAATGCGCTACCAGGGTGTGACAAATCAGATACTTAATGGCGGGGATCGGCGGTTCCGTGTCGATTTGGTCAGCCCCTCGCGCTTGCGAGCAAAGGGGCGGGCAGGTAAAACCGGCGCCGGTCAATATTCGCGTGTTTTCAAGGACTAGCGCCGATCAGTTGCGCTCACCCGCCTCATTCGCGCCCCTAGACCCAAGCTAGACAGATTGAGCCGTTTTCAGAACTGGACAGGGCATGCTCGAAAAGAATTCCGAAAGTCAGGTCCACGTCGAGAAGATCGAAGAGCCGCGGTCGGGCCTCAGCATCGCGTTCGGGATCGAGCGTCTCGGCCTGATCCCGATGCGGGCGCCGATCCTGTCCTGCATCGTCCTCGTTCTGTTGCTGATCGGCGCCGTGTTCGGCGTGCAACGGATCAAGATCGACGACTCGCTGTCGCAGCTGTTCCGCTCCGACTCCAAGGACTACAAGCAGTATGAGGCGGTGACCAAGCGCTTCCCGGCGACCGAGTTCGACGTGCTCGT
Organism: Bradyrhizobium sp. USDA 4538; assembly: GCF_024171045.1. Lineage (NCBI taxonomy): Bacteria > Pseudomonadati > Pseudomonadota > Alphaproteobacteria > Hyphomicrobiales > Nitrobacteraceae > Bradyrhizobium > Bradyrhizobium sp. USDA 4538. Next base: position 591,464 of record NZ_JALJZE010000001.1, on the reverse strand, counting down.
CGTGGTCGAAGGCAAGACGCTGCTCGAGCGCGACAATCTCGGCAAGCTGCGTGACATGGTCACGGATCTGCAACTCGTCGAGGGCGTGCGCGGCCTGGTGTCGCTGTTCTCCGCGCGCCAGGCGCCGGAGCGAGGCAAGCTGCCGGCGGCGTTGTTCCCGAACGAGCTGCCCGAGGGCGCGGCCTACGACAAATTCGTCGAGACGGTCAAAAGCAACGAGATCATCCGCGGCAAGCTGCTGTCGGAGGACGGCACGCTCGCGCTGATCGTGCTGTCGCTCGAGCCCGAAGTGGTCGGCAGCAACAAGCTCAGCAAGGTGGTCGGCGACATCAGGAAGATCATGGCCGACGACCTCGGCGGCAGCGGGCTCAATGCGCAATTGTCCGGCGTGCCGGTCATGCAGCTCGAGATCCGCAACGCGGTCGAGCGCGACGGCCTGACCTACAACATCCTCGGCATCCTCGCCGGCTGCATCATCGCCATCATCTTCTTCCGCAAGATATCCTTCATGGTGGCGGCGGCGTTCCCGCCGATGATCGCGATCCTGCTCGCGCTCGGCGGCCTCGGCTGGGCCAATTTCAATCTCAACATGTTCCTCAACGTGATGACGCCGCTCATCATGGTGATCAGCTTCTCCGACTCGATGCAGCTGACATTCGCGGCGCGCGACCGGCTGATCGCCGGGCAGGACAAGTTCACCGCGTTCAAGAATGCGGTGCTGGTGGTCGGACCGGCCTGCGTGCTGACGCACGGCACGGCCGGAATTTCCTTCATCGCGCTGCAGTTCTCGGATTCCGACCTGATCCGCAAGTTCGGCGAGGCCGGGCTGGCGGCGACCATCATCGCTCTGATCGCGGTGCTGTCGCTGGTGCCGGTGTTCGGCGTCCTGTTCGTGCGCAACGAGAAGATCTTTGCGGTCAAGTTCCAGAGCGCGGATGCCGGCGTGCAGGCGCTGCGCAATTTCTGCTACTGGATCGCGGTGCGCATGGTCGGCCGTCCCGGGCTGTTCAGCCTGCTGGCGCTGATCGTGGTCGGCGGCCTCGGCATCATCTACGCCAATCTCGAGCCGCGCTACCGGCTCGCCGATCAGGTGCCGGACAAGCGGCAGGCGGTGGCGGCGTCGAGCCGGCTCGACGCCAAGCTGACCGGCGCCAATCCGGTCGATGTGCTGATCGAATTCCCCAAGGGGCAATCGCTGTACTCTCCGGAGACCTTGAAGACGATTGCCGATGTCCATGCAATGGTCGAGGACTCTGCCGGCGTCGGCAACGTCTGGTCGCTGGAGACCTTGCGGCGCTGGCTCGCCGAAAAGGCCGGCAGCAATGATGTCGCGACGCTGAAGGAATATGTCGACCTGATCCCCGAACACCTGGTGCGCCGGTTCATCGACAAGAATCAGGATGCTGTCGTGGTGTCGGGCCGCGTCCCGGATGTGGACTCGAGCCAGTTGCTTCCGGTGGTGAACAAGCTCGATCATTCGCTGGACAAGGTGCGCGCCGAGCATCCCGGCTACGAGATCGCGGTCACGGGTCTGTCGGTGATTGCCGCACGCAACAGCGCCAGCATGATCGAGAAGCTCAACCACGGCCTCACTATCGAATTCCTGCTAGTCGCGATCTTCATCGGGCTCGCATTCCGCTCGATCGTGGTGATGTTCTCCTGCATCCTGCCGGGCATCTTCCCGGTGGTGCTGTCGGGCACGGTGCTGTGGCTGCTCGGGGAGGGGCTGCAATTCGCCAGCGTGGTGGCTTTGACGGTGTCGTTCGGCCTCGGCCTCAGCGCCACCATCCACTTCCTCAATCGCCTGCGGCTCGAGACCAAGCCGGGTGTCACGCCGGAACTTGCGGTGGAGCGCGCCACCGTCCTGGTCGGCCCAGCGTTGATCCTGACCACGGTGGTGCTGGCCTGCGGTCTCGTCGTCACCGTGTTCTCCGACCTGCCGTCGCTGCGCCTGTTCGGCTGGCTCAGCGCCTTCTCGATGGTCGCAGCCCTGGTTGCGGACCTCTTCATCCTGCGGCCGACCTCGATGTTCCTGATCAACCTGTCGCAAAAGCTCCGCGGCAGGGGCGGCCAGCCCGCGCCGATCGAAAAGGCCTGATCGACGAGCAAGCAAAAAGCTGCAGCAAAAAGGCCCGGTTCCGAAGCGTTCGGAACCGGGCCTTTGTGTCTTGTGGGTGCAATCGGCCGGGAGCGTCAGCTCTTCGTCATCGTGATCGAGACGCCGCGGATCTCGCCCTTGGAGTCGATCTGCACGACCTGCTTGGAGCCGTTGGTCTGCAGGTTCAGGTTGGCGGCAAAGCCGGACGCCTCGACGAACACGTCGATCCGCCCGCCGCCCGCGGTGCCCTGCAGATTGCCGAAGATGTTGCGGCTCGCCTCGCTCCAGTTGCCGGAGATCCGGTCGCCCTGGCTGGTGACGTCGCTGGAGAGGTCGAACTTGTAGCTGTCGCTGGCGCAATGCAGGGACTGTTTCAGGCTCATGCCCGACGGCGCGACCTTGTAATCCGCCTTGCAACGAATCCGTTCAGTCGTGCCGTTGGACAGCGCCACCGTGCCCGTTCCGGTCCACGAGCCGGCAAAACCGGCAAACGGCCCGCTGGCCTGGGCGTGGACGGCGGAGGCAGAGAGCATCAGTGCGGCGCCGACGCCCACAGCCCTGAGAGCCTGACCATAAAGGCTGGAACCAAACCGTTTCATCGTGAATTTTCCCATCAAAATCAACGCTTCCTACGCAAGAAAGCGTCTCGCCGCATCGAAGGTTTAGTGTCACCGAAGAATGTTAGGTTCAAACGACAGAACGGCGCGCGGCGCCCATATTGTCATCGAACAGAATCAGAAACCGTCGGCTTCGTGATGGCATGTAGCTTTGCGCAACTGCTATCCGCAATAGCCGAACGCGACAAAGTGATGGCACGAATCGTCATTGCGAATCAATAACTTATGTAGGGGTTTACAGCGCCGCAAATTTAGCCGCATTTAACGGTGCTTGTCGTCAATCCATTGCCGCGTTACGTGGCGTCTGCAATCCCCAAAATCCGTCCCGGCCATGCCGAAGCGCTTTTCGGGAACAGATTTTCTGCTGTCGGAAATGAAGGAATACGATGCGTAAATTTCTCTTGGCTCTTGCCCTGTTGTCGATCCCGCTCTCGTCCAGCGCCTTCGCCCAGCAGCAGACGCGCGGGACACCCGATGAGCAGAAGGCCTGCACGCGCGACGTGCAGCGTCACTGCCGCGCCGTGATCGATCAGGGCGATTTCACCATTCTCGCCTGCCTGCAGCAGAACCGTAGCAAGATCAGCACCGCCTGCGACCAGGTGCTGAAGACCCACGGCCAGTAAGGCCGCTTCGGGCCCCATGGATCGCCGCAAGGCCCGTGCTCGGCATGTGTGCCGGCCACGGGCTTGGTATGCTGGCGGTCACGGACAGCATTGGTTTTGGTGGCGTATTCCCCTATATGGGGCTCGCAAATCCCCCGCATGCGCTGACCTTTCGCGCCTGCGTCGTGCCATGACCAGTGTAGCCCAAATCTCCCATGACCACCGCGAGCGACCTGCGATCCGGAAAGACCCACCGCGACGAGAATTTCCCGGTCGCGTCGTGGATCATTCATCCGCGGCATCGTGCCCTGATCCTGGCCTTCTATAATTTCGTCCGCACCGCCGACGATATCGCCGATCACGCCACGCTGCCCGCCGAGGAGAAGCTGCGCTACCTCGACCTCATGGAGGCCGAGCTGCTTGGCAATGGCGACACCCAGAAGGAAGCGGTCAATCTGCGCCGCGCCTTCGCCGAGCGCGGCATGCCGCCGCGGCACGCGCTCGATGTGCTGGTGGCGTTCCGCCTCGACGTCACCAAGCTGCGTTACGAGAACTGGGACGATGTGATCGATTATTGCCGGTACTCGGCGATGCCGGTCGGGCGGTTCATGCTCGACGTGCACGGCGAGGATACCTCGACCTGGGCGGCGTCGGACGCGCTCTGCGCCGGGCTGCAGATCAACAACCATCTGCAGGACTGCGGCAAGGACTACCGCAACCTGAACCGTGTCTACTTGCCGCGCGATGCCCTGGCCGCCGCGGGCGCGACCGTCGAGATGCTCGGCGAGGCGAAATCGCAGCCGGCGCTGCTCAAATGCCTGCAGGCGCTCGCGGTGCGCACTGAGACGCTGCTCGACCAGAGCAAGTCGCTCGCCGCCGAGGTGAAGGATTTCAGGCTGGGGCTCGAGATCTCCGTGATCCAGGCGTTCGCCGACAAGATCGTCAACATGCTGAAGGTGCGCGATCCGCTCAGCGAGCGCGTGCATCTGAGTCCGCTCGAACTGCTGCTGCAGAGCCTTGGCGGCGTGGCCGGCGAGACGGCGCGGCGTGCGACCGGACGGCGTGCGGTCTCCAAATCGACGGCTGGCGCATGAGCGTTGAGGCGGCGGCCAACGCAAATTACGGAAGCACCGCGTCGGGCAGCTCGTTCTACGCCGCGATGCGCATTCTGCCGCGCGCGCAGCGCGAGGCGATGTTCCAGATCTACAGCTTCTGCCGGCAGGTCGACGACATCGCCGATTCCGACGGCCCGCGGCCGGAGCGGCTGGCCGCGCTGCAGCAGTGGCGCGACGATATCGACGCGCTCTATGCGGGGCATCCGCCGGAGCGGCTGAAGGACTATGTCGCCTCGGTGAAGACCTTCGGCCTGAAGCGCGAGGATTTTGTCGCGATCGTCGACGGCATGGAGATGGACGTGCCGCAGGACATCCGCGCGCCGGATCTCGCGACGCTCGATTTGTATTGCGATCGCGTCGCGAGCGCGGTCGGCCGACTGTCGGTGCGCGTGTTCGGCCTGCCCGAGGACGATGGCATCCAGCTCGCGTACCACCTCGGCCGCGCGCTGCAGCTCACCAATATCCTGCGCGACATCGACGAGGATGCCGGCCTCGGCCGGCTCTATCTGCCGCGCGAATGGCTCTGGCATGCCGGCATCACCAATAACGACCCGGCCCGCGTCACCGCCGACCGCGCGCTGCCGAAGGTGTGCGCGCCGCTGGCCGAGCGGGCCAAGATGCATTTCCAGAAATCCGACGAGATCATGAAGCGCAATTCGCGCCGCGCCGTGCGCGCGCCGCGGATCATGTCGAAATACTACCGCGCGATTCTCGATCTTCTGATCGCGCGCGGCTTCACCGCGCCGCGCGCGCCGGTACGTGTGTCCAAGGCCGCCAAGATCGGCATCCTTCTTCGTTACGCGATCATCTGATGCAAAAGACCGTTCATATCATCGGTGCCGGCATTTCCGGCCTCTCCGCGGCCGTGCGCCTCGCCAATGGCGGCTACAAGGTGTTTGTCCATGAGGCGACGCAGCAGGCCGGCGGCCGCTGCCGCTCCTATTTCGACGCCGCCACCAATCTCACCATCGACAATGGCAACCATCTGTTGCTGTCGGGCAATCGCCATGCGCTGAGCTACGCGCGCTCGATCGGCACCGAGGCCGGCCTCGTCGGGCCCGCGCGCGCGCAGTTTCCGTTCGTCGATCTTGCCAGCGGCCGGCGCTGGCAACTCGACCTCGGCGATTCCCGCCTGCCGCTGTGGGTGTTCGACGAGGCGCGCCGCGTCCCGGATACGACCCTGCGCGACTATCTCGCCTTGGCACCGCTGGCCTGGGCCGGCACCGGCGCGCTGGTCGGCAACACCATTCCCTGCAAGGGCACGCTGTATGACCGCCTGGTGCAGCCGCTGCTGTTAGCCGCATTGAACGTCGATCCGCCGGAGGGCTCGGCCGGGCTCGCCGGCGCCATTGTGCGCGAGACGCTGCTCGCTGGCGGGCAGGCCTGCCGTCCGCTGATCGCGCGCGACGGCCTGAGCTCGGTCCTGATCGAGCCGGCCGTGAAGCTGCTGCAGGAGAGGGGCCACAGCGTTCAGTTCAGTCACGAATTGCGTGCGCTCGGCATGTCGGGTGATCGCATCAGTGAGCTCGATTTTGGCAATGGCGACAAGGTCGCGCTGGGAGCCGACGACGCCGTCGTGCTTGCGGTGCCGCCGCGCGCCGCGGCCGCGCTGCTGCCCGGCCTGAAAACCCCGACCAAATTCCGCGCCATCGTGAATGCGCATTTCCGCGTCGATCCGCCGCGCGACGCCGCGCCCATTCTCGGCGTGGTCGGCGGCCTCGTGGAGTGGCTGTTCGCGTTCCCGCAACGCCTGTCGGTGACGATCAGCAACGGCGACCGCTTGGTCGACCTGCCGCGCGAGGAGCTCGCGCTGGCGATCTGGCAGGACATCTGCGAGGCCTCGGGGGTTTCCGGCGACCTGCCGCCCTGGCAGATCGTGCGTGAGCGCCGTGCCACATTTGAGGCGACGCCGGAACAGAATGCCCTGCGTCCGGGGCCCGCGACGGCGCAAAAAAACCTGTTCCTTGCCGGCGACTGGACTGCTACCGGGTTGCCGGCAACCATCGAGGGATCGGTGCGATCCGGTGATCGCGCCGCAGATCTGGTTCTGGCCAGACGTTAGATTCGACCTGTTGGCGCGTTTTCGAGCGAAGTGGCTACCGGTTCGCGTTAAGCAAACGCGACTGAACAAAAGGACAAGAGCGTGATCCGATGCAATCGGATCATGCTCTGGAGCGGCCGCGGCTTTCGATCAGCCGGCCCGCGATGAAGAGGATATCGAGCGAAATGCTTGCGAGAGATCACAGCGTTGCAGTCGACCCGGTCGCGCTGGAGAAGAGTATCTCCAAGGCAACCGAAGCGCTGCTCGGCTATCGCCAGTCCGACGGACATTGGGTGTTCGAGCTCGAGGCCGACAGCACCATTCCGGCCGAATATGTCCTGCTGCGTCACTACCTGGCCGAGCCGATCGATGCCGGGCTCGAGGCCAAGATCGGCAACTATCTGCGCCGCGTCCAGGGCGCCCATGGCGGCTGGCCGCTGGTGCATGACGGCCCGTTTGACATGAGCGCCAGCGTGAAGTCGTATTTCGCGCTGAAGATGATCGGCGATTCCGTCGACGCGCCGCACATGGCGCGGGCGCGCGAGGCGATCCGTTCGCGCGGCGGCGCTTCGGGCAGCAACGTGTTCACGCGATTCCTGCTCGCGCTCTATGGCGTCGTGACCTGGCGCGCGACGCCGGTGCTGCCGATCGAGATCATGCTGCTGCCGATGTGGTCGCCATTCCACATCAACAAGATCTCCTACTGGGCGCGCACCACCATGGTGCCGCTGATGGTGCTTGCCGCGCTGAAGCCGCGTGCGAAGAATCCGAAAGGCGTCGGCATCGACGAACTGTTCCTGGAGGATCCGAAATCGGTCCGCATGGCGCCGAAGGCGCCGCATCAGAGCGCCAGCTGGTTCTATCTGTTCCGCTCGCTCGACGCCGTGCTGCGGGTGATCGAGCCGATGTTTCCGAAGAGCCTGCGCCAGCGCGCGATCGATGCCGCGCTCGCCTTCACCGAAGAGCGGCTGAATGGCGAAGACGGCATGGGCGCGATTTATCCGCCGATGGCCAACATCGTCATGATGTACGAGGCGCTCGGCAAGGACGAGAATTTCCCGCCGCGCGCCATCACCCGCCGCGGCATCGACAAGCTGCTTGTGATCGGCGAGCACGAGGCCTATTGCCAGCCCTGCGTCTCGCCGGTGTGGGACACCGCGCTGGCCTGTCATGCGCTGCAGGAAGCGGGCGGCGACGACACCCTGGCCAAGGCCAGGCAGGGCCTCGACTGGCTGAAGCCGCGCCAGGTGCTGGAGCTGAAGGGCGATTGGGCGGTCAAGGCGCCGGACGTCCGCCCGGGCGGCTGGGCGTTCCAGTACAACAACGACCATTATCCCGATCTCGACGACACCGCGGTGGTCGTGATGGCGATGGATCGCGTGCGGCGTCATACCGGAACCAGGGAATATGATGAGTCCATCGCGCGCGGCCGCGAGTGGATCGAGGGGCTGCAGAGCCGCGACGGCGGCTGGGCCGCGTTCGACGTCAACAACCTCGAATATTACCTCAACAACATCCCGTTCTCCGATCACGGCGCATTGCTCGATCCACCGACCGAGGATGTCACCGCGCGCTGCATCTCGATGCTGGGCCAGCTCGGCGAGACCGTCGAGAGCAACAAGGCGATGGCTGACGGCGTCGCTTATTTGCGCCGCACCCAGCTTGCCGAGGGCTCCTGGTACGGCCGCTGGGGCCTGAATTACATCTACGGCACCTGGTCGGTGCTCTCGGCGCTAAATGTCGCAGGGGTCGATCGCAACGACCCGATGATTCGGAAGGCGGTCGACTGGCTGGCGTCAGTCCAGAATCAGGACGGCGGCTGGGGCGAGGACGCCGTCAGTTACCGGCTGGATTACAAGGGTTATGAAGTTGCGCCTTCGACCTCCTCGCAAACGGCATGGGCTTTGCTTGGATTGATGGCGGCCGGAGAGGTCGAAAATCCCGCTGTTACGCGCGGGGTGGAGTACCTAAAGGCAACACAGACGGAAAAAGGGCTGTGGGACGAGCAGCGATACACAGCTACGGGGTTTCCGCGGGTATTTTACTTGCGATATCATGGCTACTCGAAGTTCTTTCCGCTCTGGGCGCTGGCGCGGTATCGAAATTTGAGAAGCACCAATAGCAGGGTGGTAGGGGTCGGGATGTGATTGTTGAGGCGGGGGCCGCCGAGACCGTGGGCAGTAGAATTGATCCTCGGCCGGTATTGATTGTGACTGGATTGGTGCAGGAGGCTCGCATCGCGGCAGGCCCCGGCATGATCGTAATCTGCAGTTCGAGCGATCCGCAGCAGCTGCGTGAGTTGCTCGCGACGCTGGATCCGACCACCTTCCGTGGCGTGATTTCGTTCGGCGTGGCCGGCGGGCTCGATCCGTCGCTCAAGTCGGGCGACGTCGTGGTTGCGACCGAGGTGATGTCGGGCGATACCCGTTTCCTGGCCGCATCCGCGCTGAACGAAGAGATGATCGCCAGCGCCGCGCTGAAGCGCCGCAGGATCGTCCGCGGCAGTCTCGCCGGCGTGGAAGAGGTGATCGCAGCAAAGGCCTGCAAGGCCGCTCTGCGCTCGATGACGGGCGCAGCCGCAGTCGATATGGAGAGCCATATCGCGGCGGCCTATGCCGCCAAGGCCCGCATTCCGTTTGCCGCATTGCGCGTAATCAGCGATCCCGCGCACCGGGCGCTACCGGAACTTGCGAAATCCGCGGTGAAGCCGAACGGCGACATCGACCTGCGCAAGGTGCTGCGCGGCATCGCCCGCAATCCACGGACGCTGCGCGCGCTGGTGTCGACCGGAATTGACTTCAACCGCGCGCTGCGCTCGCTGCGCAGCTGCCGGGGCTTCCTGCTCGGCAACGAGGTGTTGATGCCGGTGGAAGACGTTCTGATCACAGCGAAGGCGGCCTGATCCGCTGCGCCGGGCAGGGACCGGGTTTCTCACCGCATCAAGCTCAACTCACAGGCCCGGTCGCATCGCGATCGGGCCTTTTGCTTTGATGCCCAAAGGTTTTGCTCGATGCCACGCTGTTCCGGTTCCGCGCGGTCAGCGGGACTTGCGGGTCGGCTGTGCGGTGAGACCCCCGTATCCCTGTTCCTCGCGCCCGTGGGTCGCGCCTCCAGCCTATGACCGCCGGCAGCGCGGCGGCGCCCCGGGAACGGCCCCACGGCCGCAGGGCGCCGGGTCGATACTTGACAGCTACGCCTATTCGTTCGAAAATGAACCATGATCCTTTATTCATGAATCAAGGTTCACCATGGCAATCGCTGCCGTTCGCCTCAACCAACTGGTCGAAACCAAAGCGCGCATTCTCGATGCCGCCAGGGAGGCCGTGGCGCTGAGTGGCTGGAAGGACGCCCAGATCGCCCTGATCGCCTCACGGGCCGGCGTGGCCACGGGCAGCGTGTATCGCTACTTCGACTCCAAGGCGGACCTGTACGCGCAGGTGCTCGGCCTGGTGTCTGAGCGCGAGGTGGCCGTGGTCGCCGCGATCGTCGAGGCGGAAGGCTCGGCGTCCCAATGTCTGGTGGATGCGATCTACACCTTCTCGGTCCGGGCGATGCGCGGCCGCCGCCTGGCCTACGCGTTGATCGCCGAACCCTGTGAACCCGAGATCGACGCGGCGCGCCTGAAATACCGGGCGGCCCTGGCCGATCAGATCGCAAGGCTGGTCCGGCGCGGCATCGCCGGCGGTGAGTTCGTCGAGATCGACGCGAACGTCGCGGCATCCTGCGTGACCGGCGCCTTCATGGAAGCGCTGGTTGGTCCCCTCGCGCCCGAAGCGGCCCCTGATTCCGACGCGGCGAAGGCGATCGCACAGTCGATCGCGGGGCTTTCCGCGCGCATGCTGTTTCGCCACGCCACGCCTGAACTCACCCCCGTATCGCGAGTCTCCGCATGAACGCGCGTGTCCAGCTGGTTGCCGTCGCTGAAGCGAAAGCCGCTCCGTTCGCGACCCATGAAGTACGCAATCAGGCGCGGCCAGCGCTCGGCTTCAATGCGTTCGATGACGACCGCGCGTTGAGTGGCCTGATCGCAACGATCGCGCCTTGGGCGAAAGATAAGCTGTCAGCGCTCGGCGCCCATGCCGGCAGCGAATCCGTGCAGGAGGCGGCACGGCTGGCCAACGAGCATGAACCAAAGCTCCTGACCCATGACCGGTATGGCAACCGCAATGATTGGGTCGAATTTCATCCGGCCTGGCATCAATTGATGGCGCTGGCGTTCCGGAGCGAGGTGCATAGCCTCGCCTGGTCGACGCGCGAACCACACGGCCATCTGGCGCGTGCGGCGCTGAGCTATCTCTGGAATCAGATCGAGAACGGCGTCGGCTGCCCCACCGGGATGGCGTACGCAGCGATCGCCGGGTTCTCCGGCAAGCCGCAATTCAATTTGTGGCGGGAGCGAACGCTGGCGGCGGACTACGATCCGCGGCGGCTTCCGATCGAGGCCAAGCGCGCCGCGGTCATCGGTTACGCCATGACCGAAAAGCAGGGCGGTTCCGATCTGCGTGAGACCCAGACCACCGCGCGCTTCGTCGAGCGCGGCGCGTATGGCGAGATCTATGCGATCACCGGCCACAAATGGTTCTTCTCGGTGCCGGTGGCCGACGGATTCTACACGCTGGCGCGCACCCAGTCCGGCGTCAGTTGCCTGTTCGTGCCGCGCCTGCTGCCGGACGGCAGCGCCAACCGCGTCCACATTCAACGCCTGAAGGACAAGTGCGGCAACCGCTCGAACGCGTCGAGCGAGATCGAGTACCACGATACGTGGTCGATCCTGGTTGGCGAAGAGGGCCGCGGCATCGCGGAAATCCTTTCGCATGCGCATCTGACGCGGCTGGATTTCGCGGTCGGCTCCGCCGGGCTGATGCGCCAGGCGCTGAGCCTCGCCCTCAACCACGCGCAAACGCGAACGGCGTTCGGCAAGCCGATGTCCGAGCTTCCGATGCAGCGCAACGTGCTCGCCGACCTCGCGCTCGAGAGCGAGGCGGCGATGCTCGGCGCGTTTCGGGTCGCGCGCGCGACCGACGGCCTGCAGACAAGCGAACACGAGCGATTGCTGGCGCGGGTCGCGACCCCCGTGATGAAGTTCTGGAACTGCCAGCGCGCGCCGGCCTTCACCTATGAATGCCTGCAGGTGCATGGCGGCAACGGCTTCATCATGGAGAATCCGATGGCCCGGCTCTATCGCGAGGCGCCATTGAATTCGATCTGGGAAGGCACCTCGAACATGATGTGCATGGACGTTTTGCGCGCCATGCAACGCGATGCGAATTGCCGGGACGCATTCGTCGACGAGTTGCGTGCGAGCAGGGGCCTCAATCCGATCTATGACCGAAGCACGGACGATCTCGCCGATAGCTTGCGTGCTCGATACCCGGACGACGGGCACGCGAGAGCGCTCGTCACCCGCATGGCCCATGCGCTGCAGGCCGCCGAGATGCTGAGGCATGGCGACGCCGCTGCCGCCGATCTGTTCGTGAAATCCAGGCTTGGCGCGGACGGGATGCAGGTATTCGGCGGGCTTCCATCGTCGGAAGACCTCAGCCGTATCGTCGAGCGCGCCTCCGTCATCCGACACCAAGGGCCCGAGTAACATGCGTCAGACCGAAGTTTGTGCCGTCAACGATATCAGGGCCGTCGTGGGAGAACAGGAGTGGGCAACCCGCGTCGATCTTGCGGCGTGCTACCGCCTGGTCGCGCTCTACGGAATGACCGACCTGATCTACAACCACATCAGTGCACAGGTCCCGGGGCATCACGATCAGTATCTGATCAATCCCTATGGCATGCTGTACGAGGAAATCACCGCGTCGAGCCTCGTCAAGATCGACATCGAGGGCCGGACCCTGCTGCAGCCCGACCACGGCTACAACGTCAACGTGGCCGGCTTCTATCTGCATGCCCCGATCCATCGCGCGCGACCCGACGTGAAGTGCGTCCTGCATACCCACACCAGGGCAGGCACCGCCGTCAGCACGCTTGCCGAAGGGCTGTTGCCGCTGTCGCAGACGGCGATGCGGTTTCACGGTCGGATTGGCTATCACGATTTCGAGGGGCCGGCGATCGATCGGGAGGAATGCGACCGGGTCGTCGCCGATCTCGGCCGCAACAATGTGCTGGTGTTGCGCAATCATGGCCTGCTGGTTTGTGGCAACACGATTCCGCAGGCGTTTAATGCGATCTATTGGCTGGAGCAGGCCTGCCGGATCCAGGTCGACGCGCTCGGCTGTGGCCGGCCGCTGCATGCGCCGACCGAGATGGCGATCGGCAACACGGTGACCTGTTTTGCCGGCACCGAGATCACGCTGGATAATGAGCGCGACACCAATCCGGTGCTGAATGAAGCGGCGCAAAATCAGCAGGCCGGCTACGGCCTGCTGGAATGGCCGGCGCTGCGGCGCAGACTCGACCGCATCGACGGGAGCTACGCGCAATGAGCACGGCGCTGGCGGCGTTGCGGATCGGCGTCATCGGCGCCGGCCGCGTGGCGCAGACGCTCGCGCCGGCGTTCGCCCGCGCGGGGCTGAACGTCGCGGCGTTCTACAACCGCGGTGCCGATGCCGCGCAGCGGCTCGGATCCCGCATCCCGTCGGCGCGGCCGATGACGGATGCGCAGCAGGTCGTCGACCGCTGCGACATGGTTTTCCTGACCGTGAGCGACGACGCGATCCTGCCGGTCTGCCGCGACTTGCGCTGGGAGCCGCGTCACCGCGTGGTTCATTGCAGCGGCGCGACCGAACTGGCCGCGCTCGATCATGCGAAATCCGCAGGCGCCGCGACCGGCGGATTTCATCCGATGCAGATGTTCGCCAATCCCGACGTCGCGCTCGAGGGGTTGCGCGGATGCACCGTCGGCATCGAGGCAGAGGGCGACTTCAGGCGTAACCTGGAATTGCTTGCGACCCGCATCGGTTGTGAACCGCTGGCGCTGCCGGCCGGTGCGCGGGCGCTCTATCATGCGTCGGCATATTATGTCGGTCCGTTCCTGATCGCGCTGCTCAAGGAGGGCGTCGAGCTCTGGAAGAGCTTCGGCGCCAGCGAGGCCGACGCGTTGCGCGCGATGATGCCGCTGCTACGGGGGACGGTCGCGGCTGTTCTCGACGGTGGATTGGCCAATGGCATGGGCGGCTGCGTGGCGCGCGGCGACGTCGGAACAATCCTCAAGCATCTCCGGGCGCTGGATGAGCGCTTTCCTCCATCCGGCGCGCTGTATCGTGAGCTCGCTTTGCGCAATGTCCCGCTCGGGATCGAGCGCGGCACACTCAGTGCGCCGCGCGCGGCGGAGATCGAGAAATTGCTTCTGCGCACGAGACCGGAAGAGCAGGCGGCATCCTGATCCAGGAAAAAAGCCCCGGTTCGCTGAACCGGGGCTTTCATGTTTCTGCTTTCGCTCACATCGCGCGTCAGGCGGCGGTCGAGGCCTTCGCCTGCTGCTTGGCGGCGGCGGCCGCAGCCTCGTCGCGGCGGATCTCCGAGAGCCTCTTCTGCACCTGCTCGGCGAAGATGTACTGCGCCGGACGCTGCTTCGACATGTCGATCTCGGGCGCCATCGGGCCTGATGTCCTGATGCCGCGCAGCGCGACCCACATCGCCTTCAGCGGATTGTTGATCGCAGCGGTCGCCGCGGTCGGCTCGTAGCCGCAATGGGCCATACAGTCGGCGCACTTCTCGTACTTGCCGGTGCCGTAGGTGTCCCAGTCGGTGGTGTCCATCAGCTCCTTGAAGGTCTTGGCGTAGCCTTCACCGAGCAGATAGCAGGGCTTCTGCCAGCCGAAGATGTTGCGCGCCGGCATGCCCCAGGGCGTGCACTCGTATTCCTGGTTGCCGGCGAGGAAGTCGAGGAACAGGCCGGAATGCATGAAATTCCACTTCTTGCCCTTGCCGAGCGCAAAGACGTCGCGGAACAGCTTCTTGGTCTTGGTGCGGTTGAGGAAGTGCTCCTGGTCGGGCGCACGCTCATAGGCGTAGCCCGGCGACATCGAGACGCCGACGCCGAGCTCGGTGGTGAAATCGAGGAACTTGGCGATCTCCTCGGCCGGGTGACCGTCGAAGATGGTGGCATTGACGTTGACCGTGAAGCCGCGCGCCTTCGCCGCCTTGATCGCCGAGACGGCGCGATCGAACACGCCCTTCTGCGACACCGCCTTGTCGTGATGATCCTTCAGGCCGTCGAGATGCACCGAGAAGAACAGATAGGGCGACGGCTCGAACAGGTCGAGCTTCTTCTCGAGCAGCAGCGCATTGGTGCACAGCGAGACGAACTTCTTGCGCGCCACGAGGCCGCGCACGATCTCGCCGATCTCCTTGTGGATCAGTGGCTCGCCGCCGGGAATCGCCACCATCGGCGCGCCGCACTCATCGGCGGCATCCCAGCATTCCTGCGCCGTCATACGGCGATTGAGGATCGCATCGGGATAGTCGATCTTGCCGCAGCCGACGCAGGCGAGGTTGCAACGGAACAAGGGTTCCAGCATCAGCACGAGCGGATAGCGTTTGCGGCCAAGCAGTTTCTGCTTGATCAGATAACCGCCGATACGCATTTCCTTGAAGAACGGTATAGCCATTAGACGATTTCTTTCTGCACTTATCAAAGGGATGTGGGTTCAGATCAGCCCGTAGTCAGTTCGGCCGGCAGCCGGAATTCGATATTCTCTTCTCGGCCCGGAACGACCGAGACCGACACCGGTCCGATCCGCCGCAGAGCCTCGATCACATCGTCGACCAAAACTTCGGGCGCAGAAGCGCCCGCGGTAATGCCGACGGCCTTCGCATCCTTGAGCCAATCCGGATTGAGTTCGCTCCCATCGGCAATGAGATAACTCGCGACGCCGACCTCGGTGCCGATTTCACGAAGCCTGTTCGAGTTGGAACTGTTGGCGGCCCCAACCACCAAAATGACGTCAACCCGTTTGCTCAGGTCCCTTACCGCAGATTGGCGGTTCTGTGTCGCATAGCAGATATCCCTGATATCCGGGCCTTGAATATCTGTAAATTTTGCCTGAAGGGCCGCGATAATGTCCCTGGTGTCGTCCACGGACAGGGTGGTCTGGGTGATGTAGGCGACCGGCGTATCGCTCGGCAGCCTCAGTTCCGCCACGTCCTGGACACTCTGGACCAGCAGGACCGGCCCCGGAACCTGGCCCATGGTTCCCTCGACCTCGGGATGGCCGGCGTGCCCGATCAGGATCAGGGCGCGGCCCTTCGAGATATAGCGCTTGCCCTGGTTGTGGACCTTGGTGACGAGCGGGCAGGTGGCATTGAGCACCGGCAGGTCGCGGGCTTCCGCCTCCGCCTCGACGCTCCTAGCAACGCCATGGGCACTGAAGACGGTCACCGCCTTGGCCGGCACTTCCGAGAGGTCCTCGACGAAGATCGCGCCCTTCTTCTTCAGGCTCTCGACGACGTGTTTGTTATGCACGATCTCGTGGCGGACATAGACCGGCGGCCCATACTTCTCGATCGCGCGTTCGACGATCTCGATCGCGCGCACAACGCCCGCGCAAAAGCCGCGCGGCTGAGCAAGAAACACTTCCATCTGACGTTCGTTACGCAAATTGCACCAATCTCGTTCAATGCCCTGCGGCCTTTTCGGCAACGCACTCCACAGGTCGGACGTCGCAACGTCAGTTGCAATGTCCGAGCCATCACAGTTCCTGGACGGGATCTGCGCCCCAAGCGCATGGAAATACAGCGATTTGTGGCAAAAAGGTAGCGGTTCGATGGGGCGTGGTCACGGACGAGGGGCGTTAGAGGTAATGTGGTGTGGGTTTCGACCCCTGCGACCGTCCGTCTCCCTCACTTGTTCGTCACTTTATCGCCCACTGATGCGGTTTATACCGGCCATTCGTGGCCGTTCCTGTGGTTTGGAACCTCCTCGCCGTCCCGTCGAGGAAGATAACCAAAACAACATTAGATCGGTCCCGGGAACTCCGCTACAGAGCGGGCGTTTTCGGCCATGCTTCCCCGAGATAGAAAGAAACGAAGTGCTGACAAATATTGTCGTCTCCGTTGTTAGAACCTGTACGCGTTTTGCCCTTCCGGTTGTGATTATCTCTGTCCTGTTGTCGATCGGCGCCGGCTTCTACACGGCCCGCAACTTCTCGATCAACACCGACATCAACAAGCTGATCTCGCCGGATCTCGATTGGCGCAAGCGCGACAACCAGTTCGAGGAAGCATTTGATCGCGAGCGGCTGATCCTGGCGGTGGTCGAGGCAGCGACGCCGGAGCTGACCAGCTCGGCCGCGAAGGCGCTCACCGCGAAGCTGCAGGCCGACAAGAAGAACTTCGAGGCGATCACCGCGCTGGGCTCCGGCGAATTCTTCGAGAAGAACGGCCTCTTGTTCCTGCCGACCGAAGAAGTCGGCAAGGTCGCGGGCCAGCTCGAATCGGCCGCGCCTCTGATCGAGATCATGGCCGGCGATCCCTCGATACGCGGCCTGACCGGCGCGCTCGAGACCGGCCTTGCCGGCGTCAAGCGCGGGCAGGTCAAGCTCGACAATGCCGCGCCGCCCTTCAACCTGATCTCCGAGACGGTCGAGACCGTCCTCGCCAAGGGCAACGCGACCTTCTCGTGGCGCGAGCTCACCAGCGACAAGCCGCTGACCGATTCGGACAAGCGCGCCTTCATCGAGATCAAGCCGATCATCGACTATTCGGCGCTGGAGCCGGGCAAGGCCGCGACCGATGCGATCCGCCAGGCGGCGGCCGATCTGAAATTCCCGACTGAATATCACGCGCGCGTTCGCCTGACCGGACCGGTGCCGATCGCCAACGAGGAATACGCCACCGTGCAGGACGGCGCGATCACCAACGGCATCGGCACCGTGGTGATCGTGCTGGTCATCCTCTGGATGGCGCTGCATTCCGGCAAGATCATCTTCGCCGTGTTCGTGAACCTGTTCATCGGGCTTGCCATCACCACGGCGGTCGGCCTGATGATGGTCGGCTCGCTGAACCTGCTCTCGATTGCCTTCGCCGTGCTGTTCATCGGCCTCGGGGTCGACTTCGGCATCCAGTTCAGCGTCCGCTACCGCTCCGAGCGCTTCAAGAACGACAATCTGACGCTGGCGCTGGAAAACGCGGCGCGCCGCTCGGCGGTGCCGTTGTCGCTCGCCGCGATGGCGACCGCTGCCGGTTTCCTCTGCTTCCTGCCGACCGACTACAAGGGCATCTCGGAGCTCGGCAAGATCGCCGGCGCCGGCATGCTGGTGGCGTTCGTCACCAGCATCACGGTGCTGCCGGCGCTGCTCGATCTGCTCAATCCGCCCGGCGAGAAGGAGCCGGTCGGCTACGCCTTCCTGGCGCCGCTCGATAACTTCCTGGAGAAGCATCGCGTTCCGATCATCGTCGGCACGCTGCTGGTCACGGTCGCGGGCTTGCCGCTGCTCCATTACATGAAGTTCGACTTCAACCCGATCAATCTGCGCAATTCCAAGGTGGAATCGATCGCGACCTTCCTCGACCTGAGGAAGGATCCGAACACCGGCGCCAATGCCATCAATGTGATGACGCGCTCGGAAGCCGACGCCAAGAAGATCGAGGCCAAGCTCGAGAAGCTGCCGGAAGTGTCGCGCGTGATGTCGCTCGACAGCTTCGTGCCCGACGACCAGCCGGCCAAGCTGAAGCTGATCGCGCAGGCGGCCAAGACGCTCGGCCCCGCGCTCAACCCGGATTCGGTCGATCCGGCGCCGTCGGATCAGGAGAATGTCGAGTCGCTGAAGAGCTCGGTCGACGGCCTGCGCAAGACCGCGGGCGACGGCAAGGGGCCGGGTGCGCTGGCCGCGCGCCGGCTCGCCGACGCGCTGCAGAAGCTCGCCGATGCGAATGAGGCGACCCGCGACAAGGCGCAGGACGTATTCGTCGCGCCGATGAAGATCGTGTTCGATCAGCTCCGCAATACGCTGCAGGCCCAGACCGTCACGCTGCAGAACCTGCCGCCGGAACTCGTCGCCAGCTGGAAGACCAAGGACGGCCTGATGCGTGTCGAGGTGGAGCCGAAGGGCGATCCGAACGACAACGACAATCTGCGCCGCTTTGCCGACGCCGTGCTCGCCGCCGAGCCGACCGCGATCGGCGGACCGGTCTCGATCCTGAAGTCGGGCGACGTCATCGTGAAGGCGTTCATCCACGCCGGCATTCTGGCGCTGGTCACGATCGGCCTGCTGCTGTGGCTCACGCTGCGCCGCGTTGTCGACGTGCTGATGACGCTGGTGCCGCTCCTCGTCGCCGGCATCGTCACGCTGGAGATCTGCGTCTTGATCGGGCTGCCGCTCAACTTCGCCAACATCGTCGCGTTGCCGCTGCTGCTCGGCGTCGGCGTGGCGTTCAAGATCTACTATGTCACGGCGTGGCGGCAGGGCAGGACGAATCTGCTGCAGTCGAGCCTGACACGCGCGATCTTTTTCAGCGCGCTGACCACGGCGACCGCGTTCGGCAGCCTGTGGCTGTCGAGCCATCCCGGCACCGCCAGCATGGGCAAGCTGCTGGCGCTCTCTCTCGTCACCACGCTCGCGGCGGTGTTGCTGTTCCAGCCGGCGCTGATGGGCAAGCCGCGCGAGGTCAAGGAGGAGGACATCGCCAACGACGTCACCTGACGCGCTGGCGATTCACTGTCGAACCGGCTTGGCGGCAGGCGCCGCCGAGCCGCGATGTCAGCGGATGGTGTTCCCGCAGGTTCCGCTAATGCGTCGGTCGCGCGATGTCGGGGAGCAGGCAGATATCGCCCACGGCGTCAGCCTGCGCATTGGCGTTGCCCGGGGCCTGCTTTTGAGCCGGCTTGGTGGCCGGCGCTACGGCGCCGGTGGTTTTCTGCGGTGCTGTTGACTTGGGCTGGGTGCCCTTCGCCGCCGGGTTGCCGGCGGCGCTCGCCGGAATCGGCGGACCGACGCGGGTCCAGGTCTCGCCGCCGCACAGGAAGCCGAGCACGCAGCCCTGGATCTCGAGCTGATCGGTGCCGACGGGCTTGATGGTCGAGCTGTAGAGCTGGCCGTCCTTGGCGTTGTAGACCTGACCTTCCCACGCATCGGCGCCGGCCTTCTTCTTCATGTCGATCAGGATCGGCATGCCGAGCGTCGGCCTGCTCTGCTTCGCAGGATCAGGATTGTTCCTATCCTTGCCGCCCGGGGTTTTTTCCCAGGATACCGCACCCCACATGTTGCCATTACACTGGGCGACGCGGATGGTGGCGACACCGTCAGCGACCTTCCAGTCGCCGGTCGGGTCCGCTGCAAGTGCCGGTGATAATACGGTGGCCAAAAATAAACCTGAAAAGGCTATTGTACGCGCGAAAGTTCTTGGGCAGTGCAACATGGTCCAAACCTGTGCTTAACTGGACGATCCGAGCGGGGGCAAAACGCCGCTAGCGAGCGTTTTAAGTTGACGAGATGGCCATCAACCGACGTATGTGACGAATGGTAAGTTCCAATTTAGACGTTTCCGAGATTTTTGTGGAGCGCGAGGGGCAGCGCGGTGCCATGCACACGCGTCACCTCAACGAGCAGCTCGTTCGCGTTCTCAAGACCATCGGCTACGACGTCGGCTTCCAGAAGGGGCAAGGCCAATACCTCTTCGATCGTCAGGGGGCTCGTTACCTTGATCTATTGAGCGGATTTGGCGTTTTTGCGATTGGCCGCAATCATCCGGCCCTGCGCCAGGCGCTGAAGAGCGTGCTCGACGCCGATCTGCCCAATCTCGTGCAGCTCGATGTCTCGACGCTCGCCGGCGTGCTCGCGGAACGTCTTCTGGAACATGTTCCATATCTGGACAAGGTCTTTTTCGCCAATTCCGGCGCCGAAACCGTCGAAGCCGCGATCAAGTTCGCGCGCGGCGCGACCGGCCGCCCCGGTATCGTCTATTGCGGGCATTCGTTCCACGGCCTGTCCTACGGCGCGCTGTCGCTGACGGATGATTCGAATTTCCGCGGCGGATTCGAGCCGCTGCTGCCGGGCTGCACTCCGATTCCCTTCAACGATCTCGAAGCGCTGGAGAAGGCGCTGTCGTCGCGCCAGGTCGGCGCCTTCATCGTCGAGCCGATCCAGGGCAAGGGCGTCAACATGCCCACCGACGAGTTCCTGCCCGGCGCGCTGGCGCTGTGCCGCAAATACGGCACGCTGTTCATCGCCGACGAGATCCAGACCGGCATCGGCCGCACCGGAAAATTCCTCGCGATCGAGCATTGGGGCATCGAGCCCGACATGGTGCTGCTGGCGAAGGCGCTGTCCGGCGGCCACGTGCCGATCGGCGCGCTGCTGACGCGCAAGAACATCTTCGACAAGATCTTCAACCAGATGGACCGCGCGGTGGTGCATGGCTCGACCTTCGCCAAGAACGATCTCGCGATGGCCGCCGGCATTGCCACGCTCGACGTCATCAAGGCCGAGAAGCTCGTCGAGAACGCCGCCAAGCGCGGCGCCGAGCTCCGTCTTGCGCTGACGCGCATGGTGCCCGGCTATGAACTGATGAAGGAAGTTCGCGGCAAAGGCCTGATGATCGGCGTCGAGTTCGGTCCGCCGAAATCGCTGCGGCTCAAGGCGTCGTGGAATCTGCTGGAGACCGCCAACAAGGGCCTGTTCTGCCAGCTGATCACGGTGCCGCTGTTCAAGGATCACAAGATCCTAACCCAGGTCGCGGGCCACGGCCTCCACACCATCAAGCTGCTGCCGCCGCTCATGATCACCGAAGCGGACTGCACCTGGATCGAGAAGTCGTTCGACGACGTGATCGCCGGCAGCCACAAGGTGCCCGGCGCGATCTGGTCGCTCGGCAAGACGCTGGTCGACAACGCGGTGCGCAAGTCGGCGTAGGCCTCACGATGTAGCCCGGATGAAGCGAAGCGAAATCCGGGATTCTCACAACTGGCAAGACCGTTCCCGGATTGCGCTGCGCTGCATCCGGGCTACAAGATTTCACCCCTCCTTGTTGGCGCGCATCGCGCCCTCGAACTTGTCGCCGAACTCGCTCAGCTCGTCGGCGCCGAGATCACTGACCGCCCAGTAGTTCAGGCCGCGGTCGCTCCAGCGGCGGATATTGAAGCCCTGCAGTGTCGAGATCTTCGCCGCCTTGCGTTCGGTGTTCGCGGTCTGCGCCACGAACAGGTTGATGACGTGCTGGCGCCGCTTGTAGACCACGGCGCCGATCTCGCGGGCGTTGACGTAGTCGAGCCGGCCGCCGATCAGCGTGAAGCCCTGCGCGGTGAGATCGATCACCGGCGGCGAGACGTCGAGCTTGCCGTTGAACCAGGGCTTGACCGTGTGCTGATCCGTCGAGATCACGTCGGTGAGGTGGCCGGCCTGCAGCGAACGCAGATGCGCCGACACCACCTCGTTCTCGATGCGCTGCTCGTCATCGTTGCGCAGCACGATCGCGACAAGGCCGGTCGCTGCCATGGCCGACACCGCGGAGCCCAGCGCGAAGCCGCGCAGCACCGAGCGCCGGCTCGGCGCCGCCTGCACTTGTGGTTGCGGCAGCGACTTCTCGATCCTGCGACGCAGCTCGAGCGGCGCCTTGTAGCGCAAATCGCTCTCGGCGATCGCCTGGCGGATCTCCTGATACTCCTTCATGAGCGCGGCACAATGCGCGCATCCCTCGACATGGGCTTCCACTTCGCGCGCATGGCCGGCGTCGAGTTCGCCGTCGATTAGCGCGTGGATCAGCACTTCGGCTTCCTCGCAGGTCATTTCGCTTGCTCCTGTTCCGCAAGCCAGGCCGATCGCAGCATGGCGCGGGCGCGCGCGAGGCGCGACATCACGGTGCCGACCGGCACGGCGGCGACATCGGCGATCTCGCGGTATGAAAGATTCTGGATTTCCCTGAGCACGAAGGTCTCGCGGAACGGCTCGGCAAGCGCCGCGACCAGCTTGCGCACGGTTTCGCCGTCGAAGCGGCGCAGCAGCTGCTTTTCCGGGGTCTCCGGGGCTTCATTCCACAGCGGGGTCTGCTCGCCGCCTTCGGGCAACTCCTCGACCGCGGTCGGGGCGGTCTTGCGCCTTGCATATTCGGCACGGCAGACATTGCGCAGGATCGCGAACAGCCACGGCTTCATCGCAGGTCCGCGGTAGCTGTCGAAATGCTTGTAGGCGCGCAGATAGCATTCCTGCACCGCATCCTCGGCGTCGGCGGCATCGCGCAGCAGATAGCGGGCCAGCGTATAGGCGTCGTCAAGGTACGGCAGCGCGGCCTCGCGGAAGCGCCGCGCCTTTTCGGGATCGTCTTGCGACGCGTTGACAACCATCGTGTCCTGTCCGGCATGTCGAGAGACGGCTCGTGCCCGGCCGGGGGCGGAGGGCCACCGGCCGGGCATGGTTGTGATTGTATGGGTTGTCACGTTACCCAACCTTGACACTGCCTGTCATGTGCGGATGCAGCGAGCAGAAATACTTGTACTCGCCGGGCTCCGTGAAGGTGAAGGAGAAGGTGCCGTCGGTATCCATGGTCTTGGAGCGGAATTTGCCCGCGCACACCACGGTGTGCGGGATGTCGTCGCGGTTGGTCCAGGTCACTGTCGTGCCGACCTTCACGTCAAGCTGGGGCGGGGTGAACGAGAAGTTGTCGATGTGAACCGCGGTATCTTCGGTGCGGGCCGCCGTGACCGGCAGCAGCATGGTCGCGACCACGGCGATCCCGAAGTCGCGTCGATTGATCGAACTCATCGGTCTTGTCCCTCAGTCTTGCAGCGGCGTGTCGATGATCGCCAGCGGCTGGCTGTTCTGCTTGAAGTTGATGCTGGCGACGCCGAGCATGCTGCGCAGCTTGGCATCCTCCACCTTCATCGGGCCGGGCGAGGGGGCGGAGCCCGGCGCCGGCTGCGGGAAGGCGGTCGAACGCGCGGTGTGGAAGGTGACGTTGCCCTCGACCTTCTGCATTACCTGGTGGATGTGGCCGTTGAGCACCGTGACCGAGCCGAAGCCCTTGACGTATTCCAGCGCGCGGGCGCCGTCCTCGGTGCCCCAGCCCCATTGCGGATAGACCGTCCACAGCGGGATGTGGGCGAACAGCACGATCGGCATCGACTTCGAGCGGCCCTTGAGGTCGTTCTCCAGCCATTCGAGCTGCTCGTTGCCGAGATTGCCGAGGCCGCCGCCCTTGAGGTCGACGACGTTGACGAGGCCGATGAAATGCACGCCGCCGGCATCGAACGAATAGTAGCCCGGACCCTTGGTGCCGCGGCCGTAGCGCTCCTTGTAGAGCTTGACCTCCTCGTCGATGAAGTCGTGCTCGCCCGGCACGTAGTGCACGTCGAGCTTGGCCTGCGAGATGATGCGATCGGCGTCATCGAATTCGGACGCCTTCGACAGATGCGTGATGTCGCCGGTGTGGATCATGAAGGACGGCTTGACCGGCATCGCCCGGACCTTGTTGATGGCCTCTTCCAGCGTGCCGATGGCGTTCGGGTTGGCCGGCTTGTCGAAGCCGACATGGCTGTCGCTGATCTGCATGAAGGTCATGCCGGGCGCAGCTTCCGCAGCCGCGGCCGATCCGATGATGCCGAGCGAATGCGGCACGCCGCCGGTGACGGTCCACAGCACGCCGGTGCCTGCCCAGGTCATGCATTCCAGCACCTTGCGTCGGCTAACGCCTTTTTCCTCATCGCGATGGTCGTGATCGTGTCCGCTCATGGCAAGTCTCCCGTGGGCCCAGGGATTGGGTTTCCGGGGAGATGATCGGCGGGGCCGGGGCTTTATTCCCGACGCTTTGGCGGGGCCGAGGGCAGGGATGACGATTTCGTGAGGTACGACGCCGGTCTGCATGATCGGTGGGCGCAGGGGACCGCGCGACAGCTCGACGCAAGGGCAAGATGCGCAATTGAAGCGTTGCTGCTTGCGGCGTTATCGACCCGGCAAACCACTGATCGAGCGGAGGAAAACATGGCTGACGTCACCGGCGGCTGTCACTGCGGCGAGATCCGTTACGAGGTGACCGGCGAACCGGTCGTCCATGCTTTGTGTCACTGCACCGATTGCCGGCGCCACGCTGGCGCGCCGATGGTTGGCTGGGTCATGGTGGCCGAGGACATGGTCAAGGTGACCAAGGGGCAGCCCAGGATCTACCGATCCTCGGAGCACGGCCGGCGGCACTTCTGCGCGAACTGCGGTAGCGGACTTTTCTATACCAACGGCAACATGCTGCCCGGGTTCATCGACATCCAGAGCGGCACCTATGACGATCCCGACGCGGTGCCGGCCACGATGCATATCCAGGTCGCGGAGCGGCTGCGCTGGATGGAGGATGCACACGAGCTGCCGACCTTCGATCGCTTTCCGCCGCCGGAATGACCGCCGGTTGATGAACGCGGCGCTGCCTCTGGCGAAGCGGCGATGCGCGCCGCGACATGGAATCGCCCCGCAACGTAGACGCCTGCGCCCGTTTGGCTTTACTCGTCCTCGTCTTCCGGACCGCCGCGCTGCTCGATCGCATTTCGCACGCTACGCATGACAGCGAACGACACGAACGCCATCCTTCTCTTCTGATCATCGCTCAATGTCTTGTAGAGCGGCTCCCAGGCATCGGCGAGCTTCTTGAGGTCGGTCCCGCGCTGAATCAGCCGATCCGCCCTGCGCTGCATGAATTCGACCGGATTGCCTTCATGCATTCCGTCCATCGGTCCGTTTTCGTGCAATTCGGCAATGCGCTCCAACCGAGCCTGCCGATTTTTCGCTCTGGTGCGGATCGCATCCTCGATGGCCGGCCAGTACTTCTCCTGATCCGGAGTCAGCTGCAAGGCGGCCTTGACGATGCCGACGCGCATGTCGGTCAGGCTCTTCAGGTCGGCGGCGCTGGGTGGCGCAACGCCGACAGTCGGGGATGTCTCTGCTGCGATGGCGAGAGACGAGGTTGTCATCAAAAGTGCAATCGCTGCGGCGGCTGCGTTCCTCGTCATTGCAAACTCCTGAGCTGCTTTTCTTGGACGTCCCGAGAAGGAAAACATAGCCGGATCGGCTGCCGGTTGATCTAGGTCAAAGGGGCAGGGAGCCGGAGGCAGGAACGCTCTTCTGACCGTTCGCAAAATACCGAGCGACGTCGGCTGTTTGCGGGTTGAGCTAGATCAAGCGCGGGCGGTCCATGGTGTTCAGAAATTGCTGTCCAACTCCCACCGACCGGGCGGTCCCATGCACCTTCTGCTCAAGGAAATTCGTCACAATCCATTATTCTGGATGCTTGTCTTCGTGCCGATTGTGCTGGTGGTCGAGACGGCAGCTCCGTCCGCCCACACAGCACTGTTTGTGCTCGCCGTGCTGGCCATCGTGCCGTTGGCTGCCCTTCTCAGCCACGCGACGGAAAGCGTCGCGGAGAAAACGGGCGACGCAATCGGAGGCTTGCTCAACGCAACCCTGGGCAATCTGACCGAGCTGATTATCGCGATCGCTGCGCTGCATGCCGGCGAATACATGCTGGTGAAGGCATCGATCGCTGGTGCCATCGTCACCAATTCACTCTTCATGCTCGGCGCATCGTTCCTGCTCGGGGGGCTCCGCCATCACGTTCAGGAATATAACCGGGCCGGCGGGAGGATGTACGCAGCGCTGCTGCTGATGGCCACGATTGCGTTGCTTGCGCCCTCGGCTGTTGCCGACCTCGATCCGGCGCGCGGCGAGGCCATGGCGCTGGCTCTCAGTACGGGCCTCGCTGTGCTGCTGATATGCGCCTATGGGCTCGGCTTGCTGTTCTCGCTCAAGACACACAAGGAGCTGTTCGCAAGCGAGGAGCATGGCGAAACCGGCGGCGCCGGCTGGCCGATCGGACTTGCGTTAGGCACCCTTCTCGTCGTCACGGTGCTGGTTGCACTGGTCAGCGAAATATTCGTTAGCTCGGTGCAGAAAGCGGGCGAGACGCTGGGATTGAGCCCGGCGTTCGTCGGTTTCATCATCGTCGCGCTGGTCGGCGCCGCGGCAGAAATGGCGGTCGCGTTTTCTGCGGCGCGCAAGAACCGTCTCGATATGAGCGTCAGCATCGCGCTCGGCAGCGCGTCTCAAATCGCCTTGTTTGTCGCGCCGGCGCTGGTGCTTCTGAGCTACGTCGTCGGTCCGAAGCCGATGGATTTGCAGTTCTGGCCGGGCGCCGTGACGATGGTCATGATCGCCTCCGCGACGTCCTGCTTCATCACCAACAGCGGACGGTCGGCATGGTTTATCGGCGCCTTGCTCGTGCTCATCTATGTGATTTTCGCCATGACCCTGTACATGGTGCCACCTGGATCGCACGGCCCGGTTTGATCAACGGCGAGCGTTGCCGGCACCAATCCGGACGAGGGCGCGTGTTCTTCGTCGCGTTCACGCGGACCCCTGATGGCTTTAGAGCGGTAGCTCGCTCTGACCGCGCGTCCAGTCGATGATGTCGATCTGGAGCCCCCGTTTCAGAATCTCGGCCTCAAGATTGCTGGCATGCCGCTTCCATTCGGCCGTCGACCGGACCCGGAATTTTGGATCTTCACCGTTTGCCTCGAACTCATCGTCGGCTTCGAGCGCGCCGCGAACAGCCTCGTACATCATCTTAAGGCTCGCGTCGGTGAAGGCGTTGTACTCCATCGAGCCGTCTCCTTGGAAAAGCAAAATTCAAGGGACCGCCACGATGGCGATCATGGCGTCTCTTTGCGATCGATCCATTCAAAATGGACATGCCGATGCCTGAACGAAGCTCGACAGCGAGCCGGTGCGGTGCAACCGCATGTCCATCCATTGCAGCTCAGCCGGATCAATACTGCGGGCAGACCATTTGCCCGTATTCATTGTAGTAGCAGCTTTGGTTGCCGTAGTAGCCATAGGCGCCATACGCGCCGGCTGCGGCTGCAGCGCCGACGGCGGCAGCACCATAACCCCAGCCCGGCCGATAGTAGCCTCTGCCGTAGCCGGGATAGCCGGCGACCGGGCGGCCAGGGCGCCCTGCAATCGGTCGACCGGGATAGCCCGGACGCCCTGCAATCGGTCGGCCACCTGGACGGCCGGCAACGCGATATCCTCCACCGTGAACTCTTCCGCCGCCTACATGCATGCCACCGCCACGCATCCCGCCGCCGTGAAAGCCGCCTCCGCCGCCGCGGAAGCCGCCGCCTCCTCCGCGACGGGCATAGGCGTCATCAGGAATCAGGCAGACAGCGACGAGAACCAGAGCCGCCAGAGCGGCGAGGATGCAACGAAGCATGGCGTGTCCTCCCTATGGGACAATTTGCGAACGGCGACACTGCGACAATTTCGCCTCGCGAGATTGACGTAGATCAACGGAATGCAGCAGGGCGCGCATTCCAAAAGGGTCAGGCAGCTGTCATCAACCCCAGGCACAATCTGTACTCTGCTGCCGAAGCATCTTGCCTGGAATGCGAACGTGAGTTCCATGGCATTTGCTTTTCGCCTCAGTCAGGCGACAGCCATCGTTTCATTGCCGAGTTCACCTGGTGTTTTTACCTCCTGCAGAACGCAGCCAAGAGGATCAACGTGCGCAAAGCGGATGTGACGTGCGCGTGCTGTGGCGCAGGTTTCCGGCGGTTGGAGCTATGGTCCGAACCTGGCACCAAAGGTGAGTATCGCTGTCCCGTTTGCGACTACTTGCTCGAGGCCTTCGATGGCACCAACCTGATCGCCTATCGGCTGACGATCCAGCCGGTGCGCGCGCCGGTCTCCTCGGCGAAGCTGTTCGACGATCAACAATAGCCGGACGATTGGTTGCCGCGAGCGCGCTTCGGTTTCTGAGGTAACGGCTGACGCCATGACTGTTTGGCCGTGTCACTGCACCGATTGGCGCAGCATCCCGGCGCGCCGATGGCCGACCCGGTGATGGCCGCAGAGGACGCAGTCAAAGTGACCGGAGCAGAACTACCTGTCGTAGGAGCACGGTCGGGGGCGGGTCGCTCGCACCCTCGTCGGATGGTCTCGGTGCTTGCTTGCTCGGGCGGCCGGGGCGCCGGCTAGTTCTTGACGGCATACAGAGGCGTTCTGAACGTCAGTTGATAGGCCGGTTTCGGCACCCACATGATTTCGGCTGTGACGCCAAACAGTCGGTTGTCATTATCGTCCACGCGGTCGAGATCGAACCGCACGATCGGTTGCGCAAAGGGCTGAATCGATGCGAGGTTCAGAAGCTGCGCGCCCTCGAAGGATTGCACGCCCACGCGGCCGGTAAATTTCCAATTGTTCGGCCATTGATAGTAGCCGCCGACATAGGCAATCGTGTTGGGGTTGATCCTTCCCAGCGCACCGTCGACGTCGGTTCGCGTGTATTGGAAACCGCTGAGGAAGCCTCTGGTCTCATCGGAATCGAGCGCATAGTCAAATTCGAGAATGTGGTTGAAGGAGGTTGTGCTCAGTGGACCATCGGGAATCGACTTTGTGATAGTCGACTGCAGCGTCACGGTAGGAAAGGTTCCACCGTTCTGCTCGTAAAGGTCGGCCTGGAAGCCGATGTTCCAGCTTGTGATTTGAAGGGACGAAAAGCCGGAGCTTCCAAAGCTCGTCGAACTTCCGGAGACGCCGGCATAGAGCGAGGCGCTCTCGGTGACATCGACCGTCAGCGGAAAATCCATATTGAGGGATTTCGCTGCTGGCAGGCCGACCGGAGATGCCGCGCCGCCTGATGTCGCAAGCGTCTGCGTATTGAACAGCGTCGGATGGCCAAAGCCGAACGCGAGCGATCCTGCCGGAACCTGTGCGTAGATCGTCCTGAGGTCGAGATAGATCGTCGGCACCGAAGCATTGGCAAGGCCATCATCGTTTGCGGCAAAGGCCTGCGCAACCGGGACGGCGATGAGCAGCGCGCACAATGCCGCGCTCAAGATCGATCCGGGAGCCAGGAGCCCCGCGTTGTTACGTGGCGGCGCGTTCAAGGCGAGAACCTTCCCTAGGCGCGGCGATTGCCATTGGATCGGGAGGCAGGCCGATCGATCGTGGCTTGTCCGTTCCTCGACCTCTGCCGAAACTCCCGTGGGGTGCAGCCGGAAATCCGGCGGAAAGCCCGCGTGAAGTGGGCAGGGTCGGCATAGCCCGACGAGAATGCAACGTCGATGATCTTGATTTCTGTGCTGCCCAGAAGCTTGGCCGCATTGTTGAAGCGAGCCTGCTCAAGCAGACCCGAGTATGTCAGACCAGCGAGCGAAAGCCTCCGCTGCAGACTCCTGGTGCTCACGCCCATCATCTCGGCGGCCTGCATGATCGTGAGGCCTCCTTGATCAAGGTAGGAGGGCAAGCTTAGCTTCAGTGCGCTGACGACGTCCTTTCCGAATGACTGCGGCTCGTGATCGGCGGGCGTCGGCCGAACGTCGCTTGCGGGATTTGCAAGACTGAGGAGTTCTACCGGCACTTCGATCCATGACGCCTTTTGACCCGACATGAAGCGCGTGTTCGGCCAATGCGACTGGACCTCCGGGCTCGGCGTGTAGAGTGCTTCAAACGCAATCACTCTCGGAGACCAACTGATCCCGGCGAACTGACGGACGATGTGCAGGACGAATATGTTCTGAAGCCACTGGGATATCTCAAGATGGGAAATGCCCTCCGTTCCAATAAGCTTGCTGCAAATCTTCAAATTCTCGCCGCTTGGCTCGAGCCATAGTTGGAGGATCGTATCTTGGCACGGCGCCCACCGGCATATTTGCTGCAGGGCAACCAGAAGCGTTGGCGCATGGCGCACCCGCGCCCGCATGGCTTCGCTCAAATGTTCGAACGACAGTCGTTGGGCTGCGCGAAAGGCAATTTCCGATAGGCCCTGCTTTTGCTGAGCGGCCGTCGCGAACCGAACCGCCGGCAGCAAAGGCACGTAATGATCCGCTTTTTCTTCAAAGGACGTCGGGAGTTGAAATTTGGCGAGAAGTGCTGCCGTCGAGCCGCCTATTTCAGAATGGAGCTCAGCGAACGGGATCAGAAATTGACAACGGGTCAATGGAATGACGGTCATTACTACCTACCCAAGAAGTTTTGCCGCGATCGCAGCTTAGCAGGCCGGAACTCGTCTTGCGTTGTCTTTATCGCGCAACCAGCTGCGACGAATTCCGATTGGCGAAAGTTTTGGCGGCTGATGGCCAGATCGGTGGGCGAAGCTGCATTATCTTGAAGCGTCGTTTCTCCTGCAGGAGCACGGGCTTCACGCCTCAAACCAACCGATGAGAGCTGTCCGATTGCCTTCAGCCCAGGCGGTCCGCGCAGTCATTGTCGCGTCGCTGCGACACGGTGACGCAACTCTTGATAGCACCGCTCACGCCCTCAAGATCAGCTCGCGCACGTTGCAGCGACACCTTGGTCGCCTGGGCACCAGCCACAGCGAAATGCTCGCGGAAGTTCGCTTGAACATCGCTTGCCGCTTGCTCGCAGACTCAAGCAAGCGGCTGTCGGAAATCGCGAAATTCGTCGGCTATAGCAACGCCAGCAGCTTCAGCCGCAGGTTCGTGCGTTTGATGAAAATCCAACCTATCGTTTACAGGCAGCGGCAACTTGCCGATCGGCAGGGCCAAGCGGGCCATCGCAAGAGATCCCACACCGCTGGGCCATGACAATTCCGATCATTGGCGCGAAATGGCAAGACGCGCGATTTGAATTGGCGCGAAATGCTTAGCGAAGCTGATTGCCGAGATTGCGCTCCCCAAAGGAATAACAAACATGACCCTTCGCTCAGCTCTGTTGGTATTTTGCGTCGCCGGATTGATTGCCGCTCCCCATAAGGTGCTTTCCCAAACTGCACCCGAGAACAAACCACACGTACCGCTCGAGAAGTCGATAGGTCAGGCAAAGCCGGAAGTCGTGCCATCGCTCTTCGTTCTCAACTCGCGCGGTGCGAGCTTGAAGGACGGGAAGCTTGTGCTGACGGGGGTTTCACCGAATGCGATCGTGTTCGCCGATCGGCCCGTGAGGGCAGCCGGTCATGATCTCACATCGCGCATTGTCGAGGATTGGGGCAATGGCAGTGACAATTTCGCGAAAGACCCTCCAAACGCCACGGTGTCCGGGTTCAGGAAAGACGGATCATCGGTAACGGACGCCGTCGTCGTCCTGAAATCGCCCAAGCTCGAAGGCGACAGGCTGACTTTCGATGTCGAT
Source organism: Bradyrhizobium sp. USDA 4538 (assembly GCF_024171045.1). Taxonomy (NCBI): domain Bacteria; kingdom Pseudomonadati; phylum Pseudomonadota; class Alphaproteobacteria; order Hyphomicrobiales; family Nitrobacteraceae; genus Bradyrhizobium; species Bradyrhizobium sp. USDA 4538. Next base: position 559,981 of record NZ_JALJZE010000001.1, on the reverse strand, counting down.
ATGCTCGAAGGCGACCTTGCGGGGGCTGATGGACCGGCGTCGATCTTTATCGACATCATCGGTCGTCCGTTCACGCCGCTGTCTTTTGCCGGCGTTGCCCGCCGCACCGCCTGGCGAGGTGCTTACTACCGCGGCGCTGCAGTCGCGGGTGCGGCCGCACTTGGAGCTGCGGCAGCCTATCCGTACTACGCCCCCCGATGCGGATACTATCCTTATCCGCCTTGTTACTGAGCAACGCGACCGTCGCGTCGAAGCCGCTGGGCCGACAGGTGGAAGATCGGCCGCGATCTAAGCCGGGCACGCGAGCTCACAGGAGAGCATCATGAGACGAACCGCTATGATCGCAGCATCGCTGATCGTCGCCGGCATTCAGTCGGCGCACGCGCAGACAGACCTCAGCGCCTACGCCAACGCCGAAGGCTATCTGGACGTTCAGAAGCTGACCTGCGCGCAACTCGCCGGAACATGGCAGGGAGACGCCGATCTTCTCACTGCCTGGTACAGCGGTTGGTACAACGGGCTTGCGCGCAAGCACTACCTCGACATCAAGAAGTCCCGCGAGGCCGAGCACGAAGTGATTCAACATTGCAAGGCTCATCCTGACCAGCTCATCATCGAAGCCATCGCAGTGGTCTTCAAGGATATGAGAGCGGCGCTCGGGATCAGGATGCAGCCCTGACCCGCGGGCTAGGACACCTTTTACGGCGGGCCGACAGTCGGAGCAGCCTGACGATTGTTTGAAGATCATTCGATTTGCAAAGGAGAGAAAACAATGGAGATCACGCGTCGCAATCTTGCGCTCGGCGGAATGGGGCTGCTCACCGGAGCGGCGATAGGTCGACCAGCCGTCGCCGAGGAGGGAGCTTTCCTGGGTGTCGGTCAGGGCTTGGAAGACTTCTGGCTCGCGAGCGACGCCTACATATTCGGCTATCCGTTGGTGACGATGGAGATGACGCGGAGGATCATCACCAACGTCGCGGAGCCCGTGGGCACGCGCGGGCCGATGGGCCATATCATCAAGCTGCGCCAATATCCGGACGCGTCGTTCCGTGATGTCACTGCGCCCAACGCGGACACGCTCTACACCACGTCCTTCTTCGACGTCGGGAAAGAACCGTGGGTCCTCAGCATCCCGGACATGAAGGGGCGCTATTTCCTGATGCCCATGCTTGATGGCTGGACGACGGTGTTCCAGGTGCCGGGAAAGCGCACCACCGGCACCGGTGCACAAACCTATGCCATCACCGGGCCCGGCTGGAAGGGCACGCTGCCGGACGGCGTGAAGGAGTACAAATCGCCCACCAATATCGTGTGGCTGCTCGGCCGCATCTATTGCACCGGAACGCCGGAGGACTACGCCGCCGTCCACAAGCTGCAGGATGAGTGCAAGCTCGTTCCGCTCAGTGCTTACGGCAAGCCGTACACACCGCCTCCAGGAAAGGTCGATCCTTCGATCGACATGAAGACGGCCGTCCGCGAACAGGTCAATCGCATGGACGCGGTGTCGTATTTCAAGCTGCTATGCGAGCTCATGAAAAGCAACCCGCCGAACGCGGCAGACGCGGCCCAGCTCGCCAAATTTGCCCGCATCGGCATCGTACCCGGGCGGGACTTTGACGAGACCAAGCTGAAGGCGGACTTCCTGAAGCGTGTCCCCGAGGTGTCATTCGACAGGATCATGCTTCAGTTCAAGGTCAACAAGGCCATCACGGATGAGAATGGCTTTGCGTTCACGACGAAAACCGGCATCTACGGGACGGACTACCTGATGCGGGCCCTGGTAACCGCGATCGGACTCGGCGCCAACCGCCCGCAGGATGCGGTCTATCCGACCTCGCAAAAGGATGCGGATGAGCGCAAGTACAATGGTGCGAACAAGTACGTCATGCGGTTTCCCAAAGGCCACTTGCCTCCGGTCGAGGGATTCTGGTCGCTCACGATGTACGACAGCAGCTACTTCTTCGTGAACAATCCGCTCAACCGATATTCGATCAGTGCGCGGGAAAATCTGAAGGAAAATCCGGACGGCTCGACCGATCTCTACATTCAGAAGGACTCGCCCGGCAAAGACAAGGAATCGAACTGGCTTCCTGCGCCCGAGGGAGATTTCATACTCATGCTGCGGATGTATTGGCCGCAGGAAACCGACCCTTCGATCATCAACGGCACTTGGACGATTCCGGCCGCCAAGAAGATCGGGGCCTGAGAAACTGGATTCATGCCGGCTCCAACCGGGCCGGCATGAATCAATGTGCTACAATTTGCGCGGGCGAATCGTGCGCCTGAGCGAGCCGTACAGGTCGTTCCGCACCGCACCAAAGGGGGCGTGACATGCGGCTTCGCGGTCTTTCGATGAGGCGGCGACCAAACGGGCGAGGCAAGACACTCAGGGATGTCGGCATCGCCATGATACTGGTCATGGCGTCAGTTTCATCTGAGGCCGCGCGTGCCGACGAGGCCGGCGTCTCATATTGGCTTCCCGGCCGCTTCGGCAGCCTCGCTGCGACCCCGCAGGTCCCTGGCTGGTCGATGGCGGAGGTCTACTATCACACCAGCGTAAGTGCATTCGGCAATGCCGCGGCCGCCAGGGAGATCCAGGTTGGCAGAATCCCCGCCGCGGCTAACGTCAACCTAAACCTGCATCTCAACGCGCAGGCGGATCTCATCCTTCTCAATCCCACTTATACGTTCGCAACGCCGGTGCTGGGTGGCCAACTTGCCATCGGCGTGACCGGGCTGTTCGGACGGTCGAGCGCGGATCTTGCGGGGACGCTGACGGCGGCCGTCGGTCCGCTGGCGACAACCCGCACCGGCAGCTTCGGCGATTCGATCACATCGGTCGGCGACCTCTACCCGCAGGCGACGCTGAAGTGGAACGCCGGGGTGCACAATTTCATGAGCTATGTAACGGGAGACATCCCGGTCGGAGCATACAGCCCGAGCAGCCTTGCCAATCTCGGCATCGGTCACGCGGCCATCGATGCCGGCGGCGGCTACACCTACTTTAACCAGCAGGCGGGCCACGAATTTTCCGCGGTCGCGGGCTTCACCTACAATTTCAAGAATCCGGATACCCAGTACCAGAGCGGGGTCGACTTCCATCTGGATTGGGGCGCCTCCCAATTCCTGTCAAAGCAGGTTTTCGTTGGCCTGGTTGGATATGCCTATCAGCAGGTCACCGACGATTTCGGCCAGCACCCTGTCCTGGGAGGCTTCCGGTCCCGCGTGCTTGGCGTTGGTCCGCAGATCGGCTTCCTGTTTCCCGTAGGCGACATGCAGGGTTATCTGAATCTCAAAGGGTATGGAGAATTTGCAGCAGAGAATCGCCCGGCCGGCTGGAATACCTGGTTGACGTTCTCGATCTCTCCGATGGCGCCGACCAGCACCGTGACGCCGACCCGACGGGTCGTGACAAAATAGCAGCGCTGCTGGCGCCTTCGATTGTGCCGAGATCACGCCACTATAGGCCGCAACCGTGCCGGTGGCGACGCCCGCCGTTCGGACGCCGCCCGGCAATTTTCGCCGACGCCGGTTCGATACGCGGGCGTCGTGATTGTCAGGCCGCAGGGCCCAAGTTGCCAATGCTCGGCCGGTTGATTTCGGCCGCGTTAACCCGAAAGTGGAGTCAATGTTACCGGATACGCCGTCGGTCAGTCAGCTCTCTCAAGTGATTTCTCAAGCGGCTGCGCCCGCATTTCTGCTTGGCGCATTGGCGGCCTTTATCGCGGTGCTGATTTCCCGCCTGAACCGGATCATCGACAGATCGATTTACCTGAACCAAATTTCGGATCAGGATCAGGCGAGATGCCGGCTCAAGGCAGACCTGCCGCGTCTTGCTCGGCGCGCCACCATGATCAATCGCGCGATCTTCTGGTCCATCATGGGAAGCATTTCGATCAGCGTTGTCATCGTCGTCGGCTTTGTGAGTGCGTTCCTTCACATCCAGCACGAGCGGGGCGTTGCCATTCTCTTCATTGTTGCCGTTGTGGCTTTCATCGTGTCGTTGGTCGATTTCGCGCGAGAGGTCCGAATTGCCCTGAGCGAGTTCGATCACTACGGCTAGACGCAACGCATTGATACGTGCACGCCTTAACGCGCACGCGCGGCAAATGTCGTGAGCGCTGCCACCATCAACTCCGGCGCTTCCTGCGCGACGCAATGTCCGACACCGTCGAAGGTCCAGCGGCTTGCATGCGGGATCAGCGCCGCGGCGCGGTCGGCCATTTCCTTGTAGATCGGCCATGACTGCTCGGCGGTCGCGATGCAGACCGGGCAGGCGATCTCGGAGAACCACGGGAACGGATTGCCGCGGCCATCGCCGGTGTAGATCTGCTCCATGGCCTGGAAGATCGGCCCTAGCAGGGCCGACTCGATTTCCGGCGTACAAAGCAGCCGCATGCGGCCGTCGTCGAGCCGCGCAAAGCCGTGATGGACATAGGCCCACAGCGACCGTTCGGTCCATGGTGCGAAGGCCGGCGCGGCGCGCAGCCGCTGGAACAGATCGTCGGCGCTGTCGAACTCGGCCCGGCGGCGCAGCACGCCCTGCACCGAGCCGTTCGCGATGTCGCTGAGGTCTCCGGCGCGCGGCGCGCGCGGATCCATCGCGGTCGGCTCCGTGACATGCAGGCGCGCGAAGCGACCGGGCATCAGTCTGGCTGCGAGCAGCAGGTCGGTTGCGCCGGCACTGTGACCGATGGCGTAGATGTCATGGAGGTCGAGGCGCTCCACCACCATGCGGACGTCTTCGGCAAAATCCTGGAAGTGATAGCGATCGGCCGGCGGCTTGTGGCTCAAGCCATGGCCGCGGCGGTCGAGCGCGTAGACCGTGTAATCGGCCGCCAGCGCCTCTGCGACCTCGGTCCACACCTCCGCGACAAAGCCTGTACCGTGCAGCAGCAGCGCCGGCGGCTTGTCCGAGGCCGGCTCGCCCCATTGCGCCACCGCAACCTGTGCACCGGCATCTCCAACCAGGAAGCGCTTCGGGGCGTTCATCGTCTCTCTATCGCGCATCCTGCAGGATCATCGCGGCCGCCTTCTCGGCGATCATCGCCGTCGGCGTGTTGGTGTTGCCCGAGGTGATGGTCGGCATCACGGAGGCATCCGCGATGCGCAGGCCATGCAGGCCGTAGAAGCGCAGCCGCTCGTCGACCACGGCCATCGGATCATTGGCGGTTCCCATCTTCGCGGTGCCGACGGGGTGGAAGATCGTGGTGCCGATGTCGCCGGCAGCCTTGGCAAGCGAAGCATCGTCGTCGCCGACCGAGGGGCCGGGCAGGAATTCCTCGGGATGATATTTCTCCAACGCCTTCTGCTTCATCAGCTTGCGCGTGGTGCGGATTGCGTCGGCCGCGACCTGGCGGTCGTCGTCGGTCGACAGATAATTCGGCGCGATCGACGGCTTGTCGTCGGGAACGGACGATTTGATGCGCACGGTGCCGCGCGAGCTCGGCTGCAGATTACAGGCGCTCACCGTGATCGCGGGGAAGCGATGCAAGGGATCGCCGAACTTGTCGAGTGACAGCGGCTGCACGTGGAACTGGATGTTGGCGCGCGCGCGCGTCGCGTCCGAGCGCGTGAAGATGCCGAGCTGTGACGGCGCCATGGTCAGGGGACCGCGGCGGCGAAATGCGTAGTCGAGGCCCATCAGGCCGCGGCGAACCAGATTGTAATAGGTCTCGTTCAGCGTGCGCACGCCGGAGACCTTGTAGATCGCGCGCTGCTGCAGATGGTCCTGCAGATTATGGCCGATGCCCTGCACGTCGAGCACGATGTCGATGCCGAGCGGCGACAGCCATTCGGACGGACCGATGCCGGAGCGCTGCAGCACCTGCGTGGTTCCGATCGAGCCGGCGCAGAGGATTACCTCACCCCTGGCGCGCGCCTCCACCACCTCATTGCCCTGGCGGAACAGTACGCCGGCAGCGCGGCCGCTCTCGATGATCAGGCGATCGACCAGCACGTCGGTTTCGAGCCTGAGATTGCTGCGGTTCAGCACCGGCTTGAGGAAGCCGCGCGCCGACGACCAGCGCCGGCCGCGCTTCTGGTTGACGTGGAAGTAGCTGGTGCCCTCATTGTCGCCGGTGTTGAAATCCGGGATGCGTTTGATGCCCATCTCCTCGGCGGCATCGCCGACCGCGTCGAGGATCTGCCACGACAGCCGCGGCGCCTCGATGCGCCAGCCGCCGCCGACACCATGATGCTCGCTTTCACCGAGGAAATGATCCTCCAGCCGCCTGAACGCCGGCAGCACGTCGCTGTAGCTCCAGCCGGTGAGGCCGAGCTGCCGCCAGTGGTCGTAATCCGCGGCCTGGCCGCGCATCGAGATCATGGCGTTGATGGCGGAGGATCCGCCGATCACCTTGCCGCGCGGGTAGGCGAGCGCGCGGCCGTTGAGGCCGGGCTCGGCCTCGGTCTTGAACATCCAGTCCGATCGCGGATTGCCGATCGCGAAGAGATAGCCGACCGGGATATGAAACCAGATCCAGTTGTCCTTGCCGCCGGCTTCCAGCAGCAGCACGCGCTTCTTCGGATCGGCCGACAGGCGGTTGGCCATGATGCAGCCCGCCGTGCCTGCGCCGACGATAATGTAGTCGAAATCACCCTCGAGCCTTCGCGGCATGTCCTCTTTCCCGGCAAGCGTCTTTTGTTGGGCCCCTTCTATAGCGTTTTCGAGCGAAGTGGAGCCCGGTTCGCGTGAAGAAAACGCGTCAATACAAGAAAATAGAACTCGGTACTGACAGAGTCAGGACCGAGTTCTATCCAGACGCGGCCGGTCGAGACAAGCCCGGCAGTGGATGCCGGGCGTGCGCTGGATGATCAGGGGCGGCTCGGTTCGGCCAGTGTGACCTCATGTCTCGCGCGGGGAACACAGACGATCAGCGTCAGCATGCCGATGCCGAGCACGGCGCCGACGAGGGCGAGCGGTGCGTAGATGCTCCCGGTTGCGGCAGTCATCCAGCCAATCAGGGCAGGGCAGACCGCGCCGCCGAACGAGCCGATCGCTGAGATCAGCGCGATGCCGCCGGCCGCGGCGCTGCCCTCCAGCATCGCGTTCGGAATCGTCCAGAACAGCGACAGGATCGCGAAGATGCCGATCGAGGCGACGGCGAGCAGCGTCACGGTCAGGAGCACGCTGTCTTGCGCGGCTTGCAAGGCGATGAAGCAGGCCGCCGCGACGAGGCCGCAGCAGACCACGTGCCAGCGCCGTTCCCGTGTGCGGTCGGAACTGTAGCCGATCGCCACCATGCCGAGCGCGGATGCAACCGAGATCGCGCCGCTCAGCCAGCCGATCTCGGTGGTGGTCGCCACGCCGACGCGTTTCAGCAGCGTCGGCGTCCACAACAGGATGGTGTTGAGCGAGCAGAAGAACGCGAAGTAGATGAAGGAGAGCAGATAGACGCGCGGCTCGCGCAGCGCCGCCGCGAAGCTCCGCGTGGTGCCGGGAACAGCGGCGCGGTCGCGGGCGAGGTCGCTTGCGACCTGCCGCCGCTCGTCGGCGCTCAGCCAGCTCGCGACCTGCGGTCCGTCGGCGAGGTAGAAATAGGCGGCGATGCCGAGCAGCACGGCCGGGCCGCCTTCGAGGATGAACAGCCACTGCCAGCCATGTAGGCCATGGACGCCCTGCATGTGATCCATGATCAGGCCCGACAAGGGACCCGCGATGACGCCGCCGAGCGGCACCGCCATCACGAACAGGCTCGTCATGCGGCCGCGCACGCGATCCGGGAACCACAGCGTCAGATAATACAGGATGCCGGGGAAGAAGCCGCCCTCGGCGGCGCCGAGCAGGAAGCGTAGCAGATAGAGGTGATACTGGTTCTGCACCAGCGCGAGCAGCACGGTGACTGCGCCCCACAGTACCATGATCCGCAGCAGCGTCTTGCGGACACCGACCTTGACCAGCAGGAGATTGCTCGGCACTTCGAGCGCGACATAGCCGACCGAGAAGATGCCGGCGGCAAGCCCGAACACCGCGTCGTCGATCTGCAGGTCGTGCAGGAACTGCAGCTTGGCAAAGCCGATGTTGAAGCGGTCGATAATCGCAACCGTGTAGCACGCCAGCAGGAACGGGATCAGGCGCCAGGCGATCCGTCCATAGAGCCGCGAATGGGCCGCATCCTGCATGAAAGTCTCCTCGAAATGATTATTTGATTGTTTGTTGGTGCCGCGACGGCGGTAGGCTCCCTCGCCCCGTTCTTACGGGGAGAGGGTTGGGGTGAGGGGCCGTCTCCCATAGACGGTGACAGCAACCCTCGCGGAGGCTCCCCCTCACCCGGAATGCATCTAGCGATGCATTCCGACCTCTCCCCGCAGGCGGGGCGAGGTAAGTCGAGCCCGTTGCTCCGATCGAGTGCGCGCGGCTAGCCCGCCTTCGCGTTCGGCGGAAACTCCAGCATCGCTTCGCCGGCCGCGACCGTCTCGCCGCGCTGGTTCTGTACGGCGACGTCGACCAGCACCCAGCGTGACTTCGCGGTCGTTTGCTTGGCTTTGATGGTGCCGGCCGGGCGGATGGTGTCGCCGGGCTTCACCGGCTTCAGCCAGCGCGTTTCGAGCCTGCGATGGATCGCGCCGGCCGGAAGCGCCCAGTCGGTCAACATGCGCGAGATCAGGCCGAAATTGTTCATGCCGTGCATGATGATGCCGCCGAAATTGGTCTTGCCGAAATCGCCCTTCATGTAGTTGTCGTCGAGATGCAGCGGGTTGTAGTCGAGCGACGCATCGCAGAACAGGCGGATCGATTCGCGCGAAACCGCGAATGCCGGGCCGTCGATGGTGTCGCCGGCCTTGAGAGATTCGAAATTCGCCGGGGTCATGGTGATCCTCCTTACATCGGACGGATGGTCTGGCCGCGACCCGAGCAGATCACGTCGCCATGCTGGTTGAAGAAGACGTTGTCGTGCACCACGAACAGCCGCTCGCGCTTGATGAACTTGTCGAGTGCGCGAGCCTGCAGGGTGATGGTGTCGCCGGGGCGGGCCGGGATGCTGTAGCTCCACGACTGTCCGGCATTGACGGTGCCCGGTGAGCGCATCCAGTCGTCGGCCGGCGTGCAGGCGAACATCAAGAGGATATGGATCGCGGGCGGCGCGATCAGCCCGCCATAGGGCCCGGCCTTCGCAGCTGCTTCGTCAAGATAGAGCGGATTGGTCTCGCCGACTGCGCGGCAGTACAGCGCGATCGCTTCCTGCGTGAGCTTGTAGGGCAGCGTCTTGCGCGGCTCGCCGGGGACGATGTCGTCCCACACCTTGCGCAGCTTCGCGTCTTTCCAGAAATCGGTTTCGAACGGGGTGGCCGCAGAACTTTCTGCTTGCGTCATCGTGCATCCTCCTGCTACTGAGTTCGCCAGGCGAACAATTAATTCGCTGTATGAATTGACGCTAGCGTGGTCGGGAGCCCCTGACAAGCGCGCAGAGCCGCGTCATGTGCAGGCAGCCATGCGGGCTGCGATGTCGTGAGCGCGATGACGGAACCAGCTGGGCGCCCGCCATGAGCAAAGAGAGTGACGGCTTCGTGCGCGCGATTGCGCGCGGCTTCTCGATCATCGAGGCACTCGGCAAGCCGCCGGGGCGGCACACGCTGGCGGAGGCCGCCGATACTGCCGGCCTCAACCGCGCCACCGCGCGGCGTATCCTCGCGACCCTTGTCGCGCTGAAATATTGCGCGTCCGACGGACGCTATTTCAGCCTGCGGCCGCGCGCGCTCGGGCTCGGCCTGTCCTATCTCAACGCGCTGCCATACTGGGGTCATGCGCAGCGCGCGCTGGAAAATCTGCGCAACGAGATCGGCGAGTCCTGCGCGATGGCGGTGCTCGACGAGGATGAGATCGTCTATGCGCTGCGCCTGCCGGCGCGGCGGATCCTCTCGGCCAATCTCGGCGTCGGCAGCCGGCTGCCCGCGCATCTGGTGTCGCTCGGTCGCGTCATGCTCGCGGCGCTGCCGCCCGGCACCCGCGAGGTTTATCTCGCGACCGGGGGCTTCAGGCAGGTCACGCCGCGCACGGTCACCGATCCGGAGCGTCTCGGCGAGTTGCTCGCGCGCGTCGAGAGCGACGGCTATGCCTGGGTCGATGGCGAGCTCGATCCGGCGATCTGCGGCATCGCGGTGCCGTTGCGCGATCCCGCGGGCGCGGTGGTCGCCGCGCTCAGCGTCAACACGATCTCGGGAACGGTGAGCGAAGCCGGCGCGCGCAAGAAGTTCCTGCTGCCGCTGCGCCGCACCGCGCAGGAGATCCGCAGCCAGATGCTGACATCAGGGTAGGGGACGGCCGTTATCGACGCCTTTTCACCCGCTCCGGACCTGGATGGCTTTCCACGCCCATGCCGAATGAATAGTCTTTCGCCTTGCTGGCCGGGTGAACTGCCAAGGAAAATCGCGGCCACGTCAAAGTGCAGATCGATTGCTCAACTTGCCGGAGGATTGCCGTGGCCGACCCAGTCCGCGCCCCTTTCTATCACGACGGAATGCGTGAGTTGCAGGACCGCTTCGACGGTCGGCGTGTCGCCGACGGCCTCGAGAAGCATCGCCTCCACTTCGAGTTCTGGGAACAGGACCGCAAGCTCATCGAGGAGACACGCTTCTTTTTCATCGCGACCAGCTATCAGGACAACGTCGATTGCTCGATGCGTTCCGGCGATCCCGGCTTCGTGAAGATCACCGGGCCTGATACGCTTGAATTCCCTGAGTACGACGGCAACAACATGTACCGCACGCTCGGCAATATTCAGCGCAACCCGAACGTCGGATTGTTGTTTGTACGGCTCGACGGCAAGACGTTTCGCACGCGCATCCGAGGCAAGGCAACGATCCACGACAGCGCCGAAGTGCTTGCCGGGCATCATGGCGCGAAGGTCGTCGTGCGCGTCAAATGCGAGATCTTTCCAAATTGCCCGCGCTACGTTCCGGACCTGATGGGCGCCTCAGCGGACGTACCGGCGAATCTGTACGTGCCTCGGCCCGGGTACGAGCCGCCCGCCCCGGAATGGAAAAGCCGGGATTATCTCAAGGACGTGCTTTCGAAGTACGATCCGCATCGGAAACGTGACGCATAGCGGACAGCCGGGAACCGCATCCGGACGAGCGAGCAAACCGCGATCAGGGCAGCGGCGCCATGTAGGGAATGCTGCCGACCAGAGCGAACACCTGCACCGCGTTGCACAGCATGCCGCCCCAATGCAGCTGGCGCAGCCGCCGCACCGCGGTGGGATCACCCGAGTCTCGCGCGTCCGCCTCAGCATCGAGCCGCCGCAAGAACCATCGGCGCGCCAGCACCGCGAACGCCGCGATCAAGGCGATGCCAAGCGCAACGGCGAACCGGCCGGCCGTGGCAAAGGCGAGCGTGCCGATCACGCCCGAAACAGTGAGCACCAGGAAGTAGGCATTGAACATGCCACGCAGCAGCCGTGTGACCGGCGGGACGTCGAGCTTCACAAGCAGGAACGCCGGCGCCGCCAGCAGGAAGTATCCCATCGGCACCAGCAGGATGATGGTGGAAAACAGGACCGCTTGATCCGGCGTCATGCAGCCGCTCCGTGTTGGAAGGCGGGAGGATTTCGGTGCGGGAAACCTGGGGTAGTATCCGTGCGGGATATGTGCCGCACTATTAGGCTTTGGTCGGATGCGATGATATCAGACCTGAGGTCTGCGCAAAGTCCAGCGAGGGACGGCCCGCATCCCGATTGCGAATGCAGGCTCCAGCCGCGAGCATGCCACATCTGTTTGGGTGGACCGGCTCTTGCATGCTAGAGATGACTTACGTCCAACCTCTGAGGCCAGAATTCTCATGCCCATCGTGAACCGCGTCGCCGATCTGCAACCCGATATCCAGGCCTGGCGCCGCGACATCCATGAAAACCCCGAGCTGCTCTACGATGTGCACCGCACTGCATCATTCGTCGCCGACCGGTTGCGCGAGTTCGGTTGCGACGAGGTCGCGACCGGGCTCGGCAAGACCGGCGTGGTCGGGGTCATCAAGGGCAAGAAGGGGCCGGCGAAGGGCGACGTCAAGGTGATCGGCCTGCGCGCCGACATGGATGCGCTGCCGATTCACGAACAGACCAATTTGCCCTACGCCTCGAAGACGCCGGGCAAGATGCACGCCTGCGGCCATGACGGCCACACCGCGATGCTGCTGGGGGCGGCGCGCTATCTGGCCGAGACGCGCAATTTCGCCGGCGAGGCGGTCGTGATCTTCCAGCCGGCCGAGGAGGGCGGGGCCGGAGCAGCCGCGATGATCAAGGACGGCCTGATGGATCGCTTCGGCATCGAGCAGGTCTACGGCATGCACAACGGTCCGGGGATTCCGATCGGCTCGTTCGCGATCCGCACCGGCCCGATCATGGCCGCGACCGATGCGATCGACATCAAGATCGAAGGGCTCGGCGGTCACGCCGCGCGTCCGCACAAATGCATCGATTCCGTGCTGGTCGGCGCGCAGCTCGTCACCGCCTTGCAGCAGATCGTCGCGCGCACCGTCGATCCGCTCGACTCCGCCGTGATCTCGATGTGCGAATTCCACGCCGGCAACGCCCGCAACGTGATCCCGCAGACCGCGGAGCTGCGCGGCACCGTGCGCACGCTGACCCGCGAGGTGCGCGACCTCATCGAGAAGCGCGTGCGCGAGGTGGTCGATGGCGTTGCGAAGATGACCGGCGCGAAGATCGATCTCACCTATGAGCGCGGCTACCCGGTCACCGTCAACCATGAGGCGCAGACCGAATTCGCGAGCCGCATCGCGCGCGAGGTCGCGGGCGCGTCCAACGTGCACGAGATGCCGCCGCTGATGGGCGCCGAGGATTTTTCCTACATGCTGGAAGCGCGGCCCGGCGCCTTCATCTTCTGCGGCAACGGCGACAGCGCCGGCCTGCATCACCCCGCCTACAATTTCAACGACGAGGCGATCGTCTTCGGCACGTCGTATTTCGTGAAGATCGTGGAAAACGCGCTGGCGGCGTGAGGTTCACGCATCCCATCTGACCGGCAGCGTCACCGGACCGCGGAACACCCAGCCGCGCACGACCGGCGGCGCCTCCGCGCGGAGGCGCAGATTGCGCAGGCGCGCGAACAGCATCGGCGCCACGATCTTGCCGACGGTGAGCCGCGACACCCAGGTGCCGGCGCAGAAATGCGGTCCGGCGCCGAATGCCAGATGCGATTGCTTGGGCCGCGTCACGTCGAAGCGATCGGGCTCGGCGAAGCGGCTGCCGTCGCGGTTCGCCGCGCCGACGCAGAGGCCGATCTGAAGGTCTTGCGGCAGCGTGGTGCCGGAGAGATCGACGTCGCGGGTGACGCGGCGCGGATACATGCCGATCGGCGAGATCCAGCGCACCGCTTCCTCGAGCGCGGCCGGCCACAGCTCCGGCTTCGCCAGCACGCCGTCCTTCTGTGCCGGGTTTTCCAGTAGGCCGAGCACAAGCGTCAGGATCGCATCGCGCGGCTCGTTCAGGCCGCCGCCGATGATCACCTTGATGTTGGCGCGAATGCCCTCGATCGGCATCGACGGATCGGCATTGACCATCGAGGACAGGATCGAAGGATTCGGCTGGCTGCGGTGATCGTCGAACACCGCGTCGATCGCGGCATCGACATCGGCGCTCGCCTGCATTGCCTTGCGCTCGATCTCGGCGTCGGCGGCGTAATTGCCCGCGCCGTCGATCAGCGCCTGCGACCACTCGGCGAGGGTCTGCCACGGCATCGCGCGAAAGCCGATCATCGCCATCAGGCTGAGCGAGGCCATCGGCGCGGCAAGGGCGGAGAACAGATCGGCCTCTTCGGTCGCCAACAGATCATCGATCAGCTTTTCTGCGATCGCGGTGAATTTCGGTGCCCAATGCTCCTTGATCGTGGCCGGGCGGAACGAGGGCTCGATCGCCTTGCGGCCGATCGCGTGTTCAGCGCCGTCCTTGCGCATGAAGGTCGGCCCCATCACCTTGTTGACCAGCGAGGCCGGATTGTCGGCCGAGTAGGTCGCGGGATCGCGCTCGATCCGCATGATGTCGTCGAAGCGCGTCACCAGTGTCAGCTTCGCGGGCGCGACGAAGACCGCCGGCGCGATCTCGCGCAGGCGGCGGAAGATCGGATACGGGTCGTCGAGCAGATCCTGATACGCGATATCGGTGACGACAGGCACGGCGCTGGTCATTGGTCCTCCCGGAAGCGCTTTTTCGCCAAAGCTAGCTCCAGGCGCGCGATCGCTCAATTCGATGGGATCGATCTGGCTCATCGAAATATTCTATGACCTTGTGCTAGGCTGGCCGCCAGTAATGCAGGGAGGTGCAGCGTGGTGGCCAATTCCTCGATCGATCCGATCGACATCGGGACTCTGCGGACCCTCGTGCTGGTCTATGACCTGCAGTCGTTCTCCGCGGCGGCCAAGCGGCTCGACGTCAACCAGTCCACCATCAGCTATGCGATCGAGCGACTGCGCGGTGCGCTGCATGACCCGCTGTTCGTTCGCAGCGGCAATGGCGTGACGGCGACCGAACGCTGTGCGGCGCTGGTTGCCTGGGCGCGGGACATGATCGGCGAGATCGACGGGCTTGCATCACCGGCGGAGTTCGATCCGGCGACGGCGCAGGGAAGCGTGACGATCTCCTGCAACTATCACGAACGCCAGACCCTGATCCCGCAATTCAGCACGCGGCTGCGTGCCGGCGCGCCGCGGGTCCGTCTCGTCCTGCTCGATGCCGCGGGCCACGGCGACGTCCATCTCAAGCAGAACCAGTGCGACATCGTGCTCGGTCCGGTCGGGATCGTCGGCGAGAGCTTCTTCCGGCGCCATATCCTCACCGACCACTATGTCTGCGTGATGGATCGGGCCAATCCGCTGGCGCGCGGCCGGATCGCGCTGTCGGCCTATGCCAGGGCCGAGCATGTCTTCATCACCCACAGCGGCGAGTGGCAGCCGCTCTATCTCGAGGCGCTGAAGGTGAGGGAAATCGAGATCGAGCCGGTGGTCAGCCTTCCGAACCACGACAGTCTGGAGCGCATCATCACCGGCACCAGGCTCGTCGCGACCATCCCGCATCATCTGGCGCGGGCGATGCGCGGCGGCCTCCATGTCGCTGCGCTGCCGTTCCGCGTGCCGATCTCGATCGACATGTACTGGGGCGCCCGGACGGCCAAATCCGGCTTGCACAAATGGGCGCGCGGCCTGCTGGCCGAGGTTGCGAAGGCCTGCGCCGCCTGAGCGAGGAGCCGGGCTGCAGGTCCAAAGCAAAAGGCCCGCACCGGAGTGCGGGCCTTTGTCCGGCGCGTTGCTGCGCCGAAAGCGTGGGGCGTCAGAACAGGTGGTAGAACACGTAGTAGAGAACGCCCGAGATGATCATCGCGGCCGGCAGCGTCAGCACCCAGGCCATCGCGATGTTGCGGATCGTGGCCCATTGCAGGCCGGAGCCGTTGGCGGCCATGGTGCCGGCGATGCCTGACGACAGCACGTGCGTGGTCGAGACCGGCAGGCCGTAGCCGTCGGCCGCCGCGATCGTCGCGGCCGCCGTGATCTCGGCGCAGGCGCCCTGCGCGTAGGTCAGGTGGGTCTTGCCGATCTTCTCGCCGACGGTGACGACGATACGCTTCCAGCCGACCATGGTGCCGAGGCCGAGCGCGATGGCGACGGCGAACTTCACCCAGCTCGGGATGAACTTCGTCGCGGCATCGAGCGAGCCCTTGTACTGGTTCAGCGTGGCGATGTCGGCAGCGGTCAGCTCGGCTTCCTTGTCCTTCATCAGGAAACGGATCGCCTCGGACGCCAGGTACATGTCGTTACGGGTGTTGCCGACCGCGTCAGCCGGGAACTTGGCCAGCGATCCATACTGGGCAACCTGCTGGCCGATGTCGCGCACCAGCACCGCAAGCGACGGAAAGGTGCCTTCGTTGATCTGGTGCTGCGCGACATAGTTGGTCACGGCCGGGCGCGGATTGCCGATCACGTTGTAACCGGCGGCCTTGCCTTCGATGACCTTGCTGGCCGCGGTCGAGTGCGCCGTGAACAGCTCGATCTGGCTCGAGGGCATTGCGCGGTTCAGCGCATAGGCGGTCGGAACCGTGCCGATCAGGATCAGCATGATCAGGCCCATGCCCTTCTGACCGTCGTTGGAGCCGTGGAAGAAGCTGACCAGCGTGCAGGTCAGGATCAGGATGCCGCGGATCCACCACGGGGGCGGCTGGTCGCCGACCGGTTCGCCGAACAGCGCCGGGGTCGCGCGCTGCAGCGCGATCTTGAGGAGGTAGAGCAGGCCGGCGGCGAGCGCGAAGCCGAACAGCGGCGACAGCAGCAGCGCCTTCGCGATGTTGGTCGCCTGCGACCAGTCGACGCCCGAGGTGCCGTCACGGCCGCGCAGCAGCGCGTTGGTGATGCCGACGCCCATGATCGAACCGATCAGGGTGTGCGAGCTCGAGGCCGGCAGGCCGAGCCACCAGGTGCCGAGATTCCAGATGATGGCGGCGATCAAGAGCGCGAACACCATGGCAAAGCCGGCACTGCTGCCGACCTGCAGGATCAGTTCGACCGGAAGCAGCGAGACGATGCCGAACGCGACGGCGCCGCTGGAGAGCAGCACGCCGATCAGGTTGAACATGCCCGACCACACCACGGCGACATGCGCCGGCAGCGAGCGGGTGTAGATCACGGTGGCGACCGCGTTCGCGGTGTCATGGAAGCCGTTGACGAATTCGAAGCCGAGCGCGATCAGCAGCGCGACGAACAGCAGGATATACGGCAGGAACGAGGTGATGCGCGTGCCGGTGGCGTCGACATCGGCATAGATGCTGTAGGCAACGAACAGCAGCGCGGCCGCGACCACGCCCAAATAGATAACCCCGGTGAGAGGATGAAAGCCCTTGTCGAGGTCCGGACCCTTTTTCAGGGCGGGCTCGATCGAGCCGGGTAACGCCATATCGCTCATGGTAAACTCCTGTCCCAATGCTCCCGATTTTGATCGATGCATATGACAAGCAATTGAAATCCGGCCCCGCGAGATGCACCGGTTTGCGGTGACGGTGGACATCGAGCCGAATTTTTGTGCAACGCATTGAGCGCGCACGTGGCTTCGCGGCCTCGTGGCAATCGTCAGCAAAAAGGGATCGCGGATCGCGACGGAAAGCTGTGGCCTGCGTTTCGCAGGGCGAGACAATGTGCGGAGGACGTCACACCGGCATCCGGCCGGCCGGGCAGCCGGAGAATTCGGCGGGCGCCTGCGAGTGGGAGGATCGCGAATGAGGGAGGCGGATTGATGAGAGATGAGGTGGCGCGCCGCACGATCGGGGCTAGCAAACCGCGCAGCGCGCCCGCCTCAGGGTACGTCATGGCGTGAACATGACGCCCGATACCTGCGGAACATGCTACCCTACCACGGATCAATTAAAGGTTGTAGGTATTTGTCCGCGGCTTAGAACAATTTCTCGTTGCGATGTGGTTCCTCAGGTTCCGCTGGTTTTACGGAACTCAAGCTGCATCGACTGATCTGCGCAACTGATGTGCGGCGATTTTCAGGTCGTAGATAAAGCGCTGATATTCCAGCGCCTTGGCTTTTTCATCCGGCAGCCGCAACAGATAGGACGGGTGCACAGTGACGAGCACCTTGGTTCCGTCGTGGTCGATCAGATGGCCGCGGTTCTTGTTGATCGGCGTGATCTTGCCGAGCACGCTCTGCGCCGCGGTGGCGCCGAGCGCCATCACGAGGTCCGGCTTGATGGTGGCGAGCTCGCGCTCATACCACTGGCGGCAGGCGCGGATCTCCGGTGTGCTCGGCTTCTGGTGCAGCCGGATCTTGCCCCGCGGCACGAATTTGAAGTGCTTCACTGCATTGGTGATATAGACCTTGCGGCGATCGATGCCGGCTTCCTGCAGCGCGCGATCGAGCATCTGGCCGGCCGGTCCGACGAAGGGGTGGCCTGCGAGATCTTCCTTGTCGCCGGGC
The DNA here is from genome assembly GCF_024171045.1 of Bradyrhizobium sp. USDA 4538. Lineage (NCBI taxonomy): Bacteria > Pseudomonadati > Pseudomonadota > Alphaproteobacteria > Hyphomicrobiales > Nitrobacteraceae > Bradyrhizobium > Bradyrhizobium sp. USDA 4538. Next base: position 542,069 of record NZ_JALJZE010000001.1, on the reverse strand, counting down.
TGCTCGCCGACCAGCATCAGCGTTGCGCTCTGTGGTCCCTCGCCGAACACGGTCTGGGTTGCGTCTTTCCACAGCGGGCAGGCGCGGCAATCGGCGGCCTCCTCGCGCAAGGCCGCAATCGTGTCGTGAGCTTGCCTGTCTTGAACCTGCTTGCCTTGAACTTGCTTGCGGGACATCGGCGTATCCTGCCGCTTCTGCGGCTCGGCCGCCTTGCGTGCGATGAAGGGGCCGCTGGTCATGCGCATTGCGTCTTCGATCAGAGGCTTAATGATCGAGTCCTCGGGCAGGTTCCTCCAATAGGCTTGCGGCATCTCCATCACTTTCAGCCGTGCGGGATTGAAGCGGCCGTTGTCGTGACGCCGCCAGGCCTCCTCGAGCCGGTCCTCGGTCGGCACTTCGGATTTGGCGACGCCCGGCGTGATCGAGATCGCGTGCCCGTCCCAATGTGCGCAGACGTCGGGGGTCAGGATCGACCACGGCATGTCGGCGAAACGGCCGGCGAAGAACGGCGCGGCAAGCTCGACGATGTGATGCTCCGGCTCGAACCATGCGACGTAATGCGCCGTCCGTTCGCGGCCGATCTCGCGGAAGCGCAGATGCGCATGCATCCTGTCGATATCGACATAGACCGCGCGCGCCATCGCGTGGACCTCGGCGACATCGGGATCATCGGTCGCACTGAGAAGATCGTGATGGCTGCGCAGCCGCCACAGCAGGCGATAGAGCAGGGCGAAGCGTTCGTCACTGCGATGCAGGATCGCGGCCTTTGCGAGCTCGACGAATTTGGCCGACACATTGAACCGCGCCTGCGGCGTATCCGGCAATTCATTCACGCAGGATGCCGACGACAATTCGTCGTCGCTGCGTACGGTCCATGTGATCTCTGCGGGCTTCACATCGTTCAGCGCCAATCGCCGCGCGGCCTTGCGCCAGCCCTCGAAATCGGTGTCGTTGTCGAGCACGATGATGCGCATGCGATTGCTCCGTTTCCGTCACGCGCCATTTTCGGGGCCTGCGTGGCTGACACTGCGGAAGATCAGGGCTCGTCCGGTTCGGCGGCTGCTGAATCCCATTGATTCCACTCATGAATCGATGAGTTCACCAATCCGATTGACTCCGCGGGCCCTGTTAGCTTTATATTAGAACATACCATGAACAAATGAGCCAGTCCCTGGTTCTCTGTTCAGACCAGTGACGGCCTCAAATTTTGGTTGGAAGGAGCGGCGCATATGCCGGAGCGCGATCAGCAAAAGTGGTCGCCGGTTTTGCGTCCGATCGCGCTCCTCTTTTTTAAGAAAGGCGCATGATCTTGTCGCCAAACCGCTCACACTTTGGCGGATCATGCGCCGCCGCACGCATGGGTACGCTTGCGTCTCTGCGCGGCAGCATCGCGCGCATCGAGGCGCCATCGGATGCGGCGATGCCGAACCGCGTCGCGCTCGGACACGCCGGCGCGGATGCGATGCTGCGCGGCGGGCTTGCGCCGGCGGCATTGCACGAGGTGTTCGCGGCCGGCCATCAAGGCGGCGCGGCGACCGGCTTCATTGCGGGGCTCGCCGGACGGCTGTCGGCACGCAAGCCGCTGGTCTGGGTGCGGCAGGATTTTTCCGATCGCGAAAACGGCGCGCTATCGATGCGCGGGCTTGCCGAGCTCGGCCTCGATCCGCGCCTCTTGGTCACGGTGCGCGCCGCCGATGTCGACAGCGGCCTGCGCACCGCGGCCGACGCGCTCGCCTGCGATGCGCTCGGCGCGGTCGTGCTCGAGGTCTGGGGCCAGGCGCGCCAGCTCGATCTCGTCGCCAGCCGCAAATTGACCCTGGCCGCGCAGGCCTCCGGCGTCACCGCGCTGGTGCTGCGGATCGCGGCAACCCCGATCCCCTCGACCGCGGAGACGCGCTGGATCGTGCGCGCGGCGCATTCGCCGCCGGGCAATGCCGCGAGGGTGTGGGGCGCGCCGCGCTTCGAGGCCGAACTCGTGCGCAATCGTCATGGCCCGGTCGGGCGATGGATCATGGAATGGAAATGTGATGAGTGCCAATTCAGTGAACCGTCGGCGTATTCTCAGCCTGTGGCTGCCACGCCTGCCCATCGACCGCATCAAGCGCAAGCTCGCGCAGGACATCGCCTCGCAAGCTGATGCACGGGAGGTGGCAGGGCTCCCTCCCCCGCAAGCGGGAGAGGCGAAGAAAGCAGAACTCCCCAGCGTCGTCGTCGCAAAAGACCACAACGCCATCCTGCTGCACGCGATCGACGAGGCCGCGGTGCGCGCCGGGCTGTCGATCGGGCTGCCGCTCGCCAATGCGCGGGCGATCTGTCCGGAGCTCACGGTCTATGATGCCGATCCCGCCGCCGATCTGAAGACGCTGAACGACATCGCCGACTGGTGCGACCGCTTCACGCCGCTGGTCGCGCTCGATCTGCCTTACGGTCTGTTTCTCGACATCACCGGCTGCGCGCATCTGTTCGGCGGCGAGCGAGCGCTGCTACAGACCGTGACGGGGGCGCTGAGCCGGCGCGGCTTTGCCGTCAGCGCGGCCATTGCCGGCACCTCGATCGCGGCGCGTACGCTGACGCGCACCGCCTCGGGCAAGATTGTCGCCGATGGCGAGGAGGCGGCGGCGGTCGGCCCGCTGCCGGTGTCGGCGCTCGGCGCCGATGCCGCTGTCACCACCGGCCTGCGCCGCGCCGGCTTGAAGACCATCGGCGATGTCGCCTCGCGCGCGCCGCATGAAATCTCGGCGCGGTTCGGTGCGGCCTTCACCACCTTGCTCAACCACGCGCTCGGGCAGGGCGATGCTCCGATCAGCCCGCGCAAGCCGCTGCCCGATTACATCGTCGAGAAGCGTTTCCCCGAGCCGATCGCGACCGACACCGTGATCGCGCTGACGCTCTCAAGCCTTGCCAAGATGCTGGTTGCGGCGATGGACAAGCAGGGCAAAGGTGCGCGGCAGCTGGAAGCGAGCTTCTTCCGCACCGACGGTGCGGTGCGCGCGATCATGGTCGAGACCGGGCGTCCGGTGACGCGGCCCGAGATGATCGATCGCCTGTTCCGCGAGCGGCTCGATGCGCTGAATGATCCGCTCGATCCCGGCTTCGGCTTCGATCTCATTCGCCTCGCCGCAGGGCGTACCGAGATCGTGGTACAGCAGCAGCGCGATCTCGACGCCACCATACACGACAATGACGAGCTCTCGGCGCTGATCGATCGCATCGCCGCCCGCATCGGCGGAAAACGCGTCGTCGTGCATCTGCCGCTGGAAAGCCACATCCCCGAACGATCGGCGCTCGCGCTGCCGGCGCAGCATCATCTGGCCGCGGCCAGCGCCGCCGCCTGGCCGGAGCGCGTCGCCGGCGAACCGCCGCTGCGTCCGCTCAGGCTGTTCGAGCGGCCCGAACCGATCAAGGTGCCGTTCGCGACCGTGCCCGACGGTCCGCCGCATCAATTCACCTGGCGGCGCGCGCAGCATGACGTGGTGCGGGTCGAGGGCCCCGAGCGCATCGCGATGGAATGGTGGAAGCAGGACGGCGCGTCGCTGACGCGCGATTATTTCCGCGTCGAGGATGCCGAGGGCCAGCGCTTCTGGATCTTTCGCGACGGCCTCTACGAGAGCGAGCTGCGGGACGAGGAGGGCAAGTCCGTTCCGGCCAACTGGTATGTGCATGGGCTGTTCGCATGAGCACACCGCCACCCGACTATGCCGAGATCGGCATCACCAGCAATTTCTCCTTCCTGCGCGGCGGTTCCGATCCGCGCGCCTATGTGCATCAGGCGAGCGAACTCGGGATTCCCGTGATCGGGCTCGCCGATCACAACACGCTGGCCGGCGTGGTGCGCGCCTGGAAGGAGCTCGACAGCGAGAAGGTTGCCCATCCGCCAAAGCTTTTGATCGGCGCCCGCATCGTCTTCATCGACTCTACGCCCGACATCCTGGTCTATCCGCGCGATCGCGCCGCCTATGGCCGGCTGTGCCAGCTCCTGACCCGCGGCAAGCGCGGCGACGACATCGTGCGGATCGAGAAAGGCGAGTGCCATCTGAAGCTCGCCGACCTCCTCGACTTCGTCGAGGGGCAGCTCCTGGTGCTGGCGCTGCCGCATCGCTTTGAGGAGGCAGGCACGCTCGATCTGCTTGCAAAGCTGAAGGCAAGCGCCGCCGACGGCGTCTGGCTCGCCGCAAGCCTGCTCTATCGCGGCGACGACAGGCGCCGCCTCGCGCGGCTGCATGGCCTCGCCACCGACGCCGGTGTGCCGCTCATCGCCACCAACGAGGTGCTCTATCACCATCCGGCGCGCCGCCCGCTGCAGGACGTGCTGACCTGCATCCGCGAAAAGACCACGATCGAGGCGGTCGGCCGCAGGCTCGAGGCCAATGCCGAGCGGCATCTCAAGCCGGCGCATGAAATGATCAGGCTGTTTCGCGATCTGCCGGACGCGATCGCGGAAACCATGCGCTTTGCTGCACGCATCTCTTTCTCGCTCGACCAGCTCAAATATCAGTATCCCGACGAGCCGGTGCCGCCGGGCAAGACCGCGCAGCAGCATCTGGAAGATTTGACCTGGGCCGGTGTCGACAAATATTTCGGCGGCGAGATCGACGAAAAGCTTCGCACCACCCTGAACAAGGAGCTCGCGCTGATCGCCGAGCTGAAATACGCGCATTACTTCCTCACCGTGCACGACATCGTGCACTATGCGCGCAGCCAGAACATCCTGTGCCAGGGACGCGGCTCGGCAGCCAATTCCGCGGTCTGCTTCGTGCTTGGCGTCACCTCGGTCGATCCGACCAAGGTCGATCTGTTGTTCGAGCGCTTCATCTCCAAGGAGCGGCTGGAGCCGCCCGACATCGACGTCGATTTCGAGCATTCGCGGCGCGAGGAGGTGATGCAATATGTCTACCGCCGCTACGGCCGCCACCGCGCCGCGATCATCGCCACCGTGATCCATTATCGCCCGCGCAGCGCGATCCGTGACGTCGGCAAGGCGCTCGGGCTGACCGAGGACGTCACCGCGGCGCTCGCCGACACCGTGTGGGGCAGCTGGGGCAAGGGCCTCAACGACATGCAGGTGCGACAGGCCGGGCTCGATCCCAAAAATGCGATGATCAACCTCGCGGTCGAGCTCGCCACCGAGCTGATCGAGTTTCCGCGTCATCTCTCGCAGCATGTCGGCGGCTATGTACTGACCCAGGACCGGCTCGACACCTATGTGCCGATCGGCAACGCCGCGATGGACGACCGCACTTTCATCGAATGGGACAAGGACGACGTCGACGCCCTTAGCATGATGAAGGTCGACGTGCTGGCGCTGGGCATGCTGACCTGCATCCGCAAATGTTTTGACCTGATCGCCGACCACAAGGGCGAGCACTGGGAGCTAGCTTCGGTCCCGCAGGACGACAAGAAAGTTTACGACATGCTGTGCCGCGGTGAATCGCTCGGCGTGTTCCAGGTCGAGAGCCGGGCGCAAATGAACATGCTGCCGCGGCTGAAGCCGCGTACCTTCTACGATCTCGTCATCGAGGTCGCGATCGTGCGCCCGGGGCCGATCCAGGGCGACATGGTGCATCCTTATCTCAGGCGGCGGAACGGCCAGGAAAAGGTCAGCTATCCATCGCCGGCGCCCGACCAGGGCGACAAGGACGAACTCTACAACGTGCTGCACAAGACGCTCGGCGTGCCGCTGTTCCAGGAGCAGGCGATGCGGATCGCGATCGAGGCGGCCCATTTCACCTCCGAGGAAGCCAACGGCTTGCGCCGCTCGATGGCGACCTTCCGCAATCTCGGCACCATCGGCAGCTATGAGGAGAAGCTGGTCGGCAACATGGTGGCGCGCGGCTACGATCCGGACTTCGCCCGCAGCTGCTTCGACCAGATCAAGGGCTTCGGCTCTTACGGCTTCCCGGAAAGCCACGCCGCGAGTTTCGCTCAACTCGTCTACATCTCCTCATGGCTGAAGCATCATCATCCCGATGCGTTCTGCTGCGGCCTGCTCAACTCGCAGCCGATGGGCTTCTATGCCCCGGCCCAGATCGTCGGTGACGCCCGCAAGAACGGCGTCACGGTGCGCGAGGTCGATGTCTCCTTTAGTTTTGCGCAGAACATGCTGGAGGAGAAGGTCGGCGATCATTGCGCGGTGCGGCTCGGCTTTCGCCAGATCGACGGGTTTCATTGGCTGGATGAGGACGAGGAGAGGCTGAAACAGCTTCAACTGTCATTCCGGGATGGTGCGCTAGCACCAGACCCGGAATTTCGAGATTCCGGGTTCTCGCTTCGCGATCCCCGGAATGACGGTGTTGAGACAGACTGGGCCGACCGCATCGTCGCCGCGCGCGATCGGCGGCCCTTCACCTCGCTGGAAGATTTCGCGCGCGACACCGGCCTGCCCAAGCGCGCGCTGATCCTGCTCGCCGACGCCGATGCGTTCCGCTCGCTCGGGCTCGACCGCCGCGAGGCGCTGTGGGCGGTGCGGCGGTTGCCCGACGACGTGCCGCTGCCGCTGTTCGAGGCCGCCACCGCGCGCGAGCAGCCGGATGAGGGCGCCAAGCCGCTGCCGGAGATGCCGCGTCCGGAGCAGGTGGTCGCCGACTATCAGACCATTCGCCTGTCGCTGAAGGGCCATCCGATGGAGTTTTTGCGCGACACCTTCACGAAGGAGCGCGTCGTCGCCTGTCACACCATCAACCAGAGCAACGACCGCCGCCGCGTCCGCTGTGCCGGCGTCGTGCTGGTGCGGCAGCGGCCGGGCAGCGCCAAGGGCGTCGTGTTCATGACGCTGGAGGACGAGACCGGCATCGCCAACATCGTGGTGTGGCCGAAGGTGATGGAGCAGTACCGCAAGGAGGTGATGGGCGCGCGCCTGATCCTGGTCGAGGGCTATATCCAGAGCAGCCCGGAGGGCGTGACGCATCTGGTGGCGCAGCGCATGACCGATCGCTCCCACGATCTGATCGGCCTCGCCAATGAATCCTTGAGCCGCAAGCATCCGGTGCCGGCGGGCCCCGCGCTGATCGAGCCGCTCAACGACGACCGCCGCGATCACGGCGACAACTCGCCGCAAAAGATCCGCCACCCACGCAACGTCCGCATCCTGCCGCCGTCCCGCGATTTTCATTGAACCGCGTGCGACGGCTCTCTCACCGTCACCCTGAGGAGTCCGCGGAGCGGCCGCTCGAAGAGCGACGGCCCGGCTTTCTCCGCGCGACTGCCAGCGGGGCCGTGCATCCTTCGAGGCGCGCAAGCGCGCGCACCTCAGGATGACCGTATCATCTATCCACGTTATCGCGAGCGAAACGAAACAATCCCATCCTATGCCGTCGATCCCCGAATATTTTCTTCGGCTTTTCGGAATTTGACTTGACGGCAGACCCAACTCAGATGTTCAATATGTGTGTCTCACCCGATCGAGGGGCGCTTCGCGGTCGTCACGAACGTGGGTCGAGATGCGGTGGACGCCGATTGCGCAACTGACGAGTGCGCATGAGGCGGACGGCGAAATCGTGCAGGCCTGACGCCCTAGCGGTAGGTGTCTTTTCGCATTGCGCGATGCGCGTTGCGAAGACGGTGACAACAAAGCCCAGTCTCGCCGGGGAGAGCACGTATAAGCCGTAAGCCATCGCGCAGGGAAAGCCGGGTTGTTTCCGGTTACACCTGTGGTCCTACCCCCGAGCTTTCTACCCATTGCTCGGGGCCCATGGGTGCGATCGGCACCCGGCTTTCCCTGCGCCCTCTGTTTCCAGAGTGGCGAAACGAAATGCAAAGCTCGGACAGATCATGTCGCGAGAATGCGGGTGCATGCCACCGATGCCGTAACAAATTCAGTGTCGTCCGGGACCCATAACCACAAATGGGAATTGTCTTGCGCGACGCCGGAACGACGAGTCCCATTCACAACACCCGCTGCGGAGTATGGGTCCCGGCCTTCGCCGGGACGACGGCGGAGGACGTGTCCTCTCGGTTCAAAACCCGCATGCGCGGGTGCCGCGGCGTATGGGTTCTCCGAGTTCATGCGGCGCGAACGCGCCATTGTCCATCCAACCAGTTCATCGACTGATGTCGCGTGAATGCGAACGCGTAGCCTACACGCCAATGCTGACACGTAGCTTACAACCGGTCCCTGTCGGACGGGCCCCACGTCGCATCGACGACGGATGACTTCCTCAGCCGCCGCATGCTACTCCACCGCGGCGCCGACCGGCGGTCCACCCGGCGGGCGGTGCAGGAAGGTGATCGATGCATAGGCGCCGACCCACGAGCCGAGGGCAGCGAAGGCGACGTAGAGCCAGTTTTCGGTGTAGCTGATCACCGCATAGGAGGAGAGCACATACCAGACGCTGCTCCAGGTCGCCGCCGGCACGCGCTTGCGCGCCACGACCGCCGAGGTGAACATGACATAGACCGCGTCGGTCGCTGCGGTCGCGAGGAAGACAGCGCCGGCGGTGAGAGGATCGATGGCAGCCATTGCAACTCCTGTGTGGGTCGGGCAGAGCTGGATATAAGCAGGGCCGGAAATGATTGTTGGGATCGGGCACCGCCTTTTTGTCATCATGCTCGGGCATAGAATAATCGCAAACGGGTATGCGCATGCAGGACATTCGTGAAATCCTTTCCGATGTCTGGACCGGCGCCGGCGGCGCGCCGGCCGCGCTCGATGCGGTCACATTGACCGGCAGCGAGCCGCAGCTGCCGTCGTCGTTTCGGGTCGCAGCCGCAGCGCAGGCGCCGATCGCAGCAGCCGGCCTCGCCGCGGCCGAGATCTGGAAGGCCCGCAGCGGCGAGCAGCAGGACGTCGCGGTCGACATCCGCCATGCCGTCGTCGAATGCCGCAGCGAGCGCTATTTGCGCGTCGACGACAAGCCGCCGCCGCCGGCCTGGGACAAGATCGCCGGCGTCTATCGTGTCAAAGACAACCGCTTTGTCCGCCTGCACACCAATTTCCCGCATCATCGCGACGCCGTCTGCAAGGTGCTCGGCTGCAACGCCGAGCGTGACGAGGTCCAGGCCGCGCTGCTGCAATGGGACGGCGAGGCGTTCGAGACCGCGGCCTACGCCGCCGGCGGCGTCGTCGCCTTGATGCGCTCGCACGACGAGTGGTCGGCGACGACGCATGCCAAAGAACTGGCAAAGCTGCCGCTGATCTCGATCGAGAAGATCGGCGAGGCCGCACCGAAGCCGTGGCCCGCGGGCAACCGGCCGCTGGCCGGCATCCGTGTGCTCGATCTGTCGCGCGTGATCGCCGGTCCCGTCGCCGGCCGCACGCTCGCGGCGCATGGTGCCGACGTGATGCTGATCTCCGGTCCCGATCTGCCGGCGATCCCCTGGCTCACCATCGACACCGGCCGCGGCAAGCTCACGAGCTTCCTTGAACTGCGGAGCGAGGAGGGGCGGGGTGTGATGCAGGGGCTGTTGGCGCAGGCCGATATTCTCTCGCAGGGCTATCGGCCGCAGGCGATCGCGCGGCTCGGCTTCTCGCCGGAGGAAGCGGCGCGGATCAATCCCGGGATCGTCTATGTGACGCTGTCGGCCTACGGCCATGCCGGCCCGTGGGCCGGGCGCCGCGGCTTCGACTCGCTGGTGCAGACCACGACCGGCTTCAACCACGCCGAAGGACGGGCGGCCGGCACGGATGGGCCGAAGGAATTGCCGGCCCAGATGCTCGACCACGCCACCGGATATTTCATGGCGTTCGGTGCCATGATGGCGAAGGCCCGCCAGGCCCGCGAGGGCGGCAGCTGGCACGTCCGGGTATCGCTGGCGCAGACCGGGCGCTGGCTGTGGAATCTCGGCCGCCTCGAAGCAGGCCTTGCGACCGAGGACCTGACGGCGGATGTGGTGCAGCCCTTCATCGAACGGCTGCCGTCCGGCTTTGGCACGCTGAGCTCGGTCCGGCATGCCGCCGTGCTGTCCAGGACCCCGGCCCATTGGTCCCGTCCGGCCATGCCGCTCGGCAGCCATCCTCCGGAGTTTCCTGCCCCGGAGTTTCCCGGATGAGACATTCAGCTGCCGTTCAGGCTATGCAAACTTTAACGACAGGCATCGCCGAAGGGCGATTTTTAGGTTGTTTGAGACGCCAATTCAGCACTATTAGCGCACCGCTGGGGCCGTCCCGCCGGATGCTGCAACGATCGACCCCGCGGACCGCATGGTGAAAGAGTTTACCAAGAGAATGCAGAGCTTTAGCCGCCCGCGCCTGGTCGTGGCCGCGGCGCTACTGGCGGTTGCCTGCGCGGGTGCCTATGGCTACACGCGTTTCGGCTCGGAAAAGCAGACATCTTCGGAAGTCTCCAGCCAGTCCCGCAAGGGCGGCGCGCGCTATGCGCCGTCGGCGGCCGAGTGGGCCAGCCTGACCTTCCAGACCGTGAGCGAGCACACTTTCCGCTCCGAGCTGGTGACCGAGGGCAAGATCGGCATCGATGAGGACCGCTCCACCCCGGTCTATTCGCCCTATACCGGGCGCGTCACCCGCCTCATGGTGCGGCCGGGCGATGCCGTGGTGAAGGGCCAGCCGCTGTTCGTGATCGAGGCGGCCGACACCGTGCAGGCACAGAACGACTACATCGCGGCGATGACCGGTCTCAACAAGGCGCAGTCGGCGCTCGACCTGGCGCAGATCCAGGAGAAGCGCGCCAAGGATCTGTCCGAGGGCAAGGCGATCCCGCTGAAGGACTATCAGCAGGCCCAGACCGCGCTGGTGCAAGCGCAGAACGATGCGCGCTCGGCGCAGACGCTTTTGGAAGCGGCGCAGAACAAGCTGCACATTCTCGGCTTCGGCGACGACGACATCACGACGCTGCGGCAGAAGGGCCGCCTCAATCCGGAGACGACGGTGTTCGCGCCGATCGGCGGCACCGTGGTCCAGCGCAAGGCCGGTCCCGGCCAGTATGTCTCGACCGGCGCCAGCGACCCGGTCTACGTGATCGGCGATCTGTCGACGGTCTGGCTGATCGCCTTTGTCCGCGAATCCGACGCAGACAATGTCGCGGTCGGCCAGGACCTCACCTTCAGCGTGATGGCGCTGCCGGGCAAGACGCTGAACGCCCGGGTCAACTATGTCGCCGCGGCGATCGACGCGACCTCGCGCCGGCTCCTGGTTCGCGCCACCATCGACAACGCCGACAAGCGGCTGAAGCCCGAGATGTTCGCCAATGTGACGCTGTATTCGAAGGGCGATCACCCGGCAGTCGGCGTGCCGAAGCAGGCGCTGATCTACGAGGGCGATCAGGTTCGGCTCTGGGTCGCGAGGGCCGACGACAAGACCATCGAGCTGCGTCAGATCAAGCCCGGCCTAATCAATGGCGACCTCGTCGAGGTGGCCGGCAACCTCAAGCCGGGCGAGCAGATCGTGACGAAGGGAAGCCTCTTCATCGACCGCGCCGCATCAGGCACCTAAGCGCATGATCCGGAAAAGCGGGAAGCGGTTTTCCCTCGCGACAAACGCGCAACGCGTTTGCGCGGAGATCACGCTCAATAAGAAAACTCCCTTCCAGTTGAAAGCGCCGATCTGAATGGATCGCCTCGTCGCCCTTGCCGTCAATCGCCGCTACTTGATGGTGGCCATGTTCGTGGCCGTCTTGATCGGCGGCCTGCTCGCGTTCAAGCAGCTCAACATCGAGGCCTATCCCGATCCGACCCCGCCGATGGTCGATATCGTGACGCAGAGCCCGGGCCTCTCGGCCGAGGAGATCGAACGCTACATCACGATCCCGATCGAGACCCAGGTCGCCGGCATCAAGAACCTCAAGACCATCCGTACCATCTCGCTGTACGGCCTTTCCGACGTCAAGCTGCAGTTCTCCTTCGACTACACCTATGACGAGGCGCTGCAACAGGTGCTCAACCGCCTGTCGCAGCTCGCGCCGCTGCCGGGCAACGTGCTGCCCGGCATCTCGCCGCTCAGCCCGATCGGCGAAATCTTCCGCTACCGCCTGAAGGGACCGCCTAACTACAGCGTGCTCGACCTCAAGACGCTGCAGGACTGGGTGCTGCAGCGCCGCTTCCGCGCGGTGCCCGGCGTGATCGACGTCACCGGCTGGGGCGGCAAGACCAAGACCTACGAGATCCAGGTCGACTTCAACAAGCTGGTCGCCAACGGACTGACGCTGCCGCAGGTGCTGCAGGCGGTGTCCAACGCCAACATCAATGTCGGTGGCAACACCGTGAACATCGGCTCGCAATCGGCCGTGGTGCGCGGCGTCGGCCTGATCCGCTCGATCGACGACCTCGCCAACACCATGGTCTCGCAGTCCGGCGGCAATCCGGTGCTGGTGCGCGACATCGCCCATGTCACGATCGGCGAGAAGCCGCGGCTCGGCATCGCCGGCCTCGACAATGACGACGACATCGTGCAGGGCATCGTGCTGATGCGCCGCGGCGAGCAGAGCTCGCCGACGATCTCCCGCGTCGAGCAGCTGGTCCACGACATCAACCATTCCTCGATCCTGCCGCCCGGCGTGAAGATCGAGCGGATCTACGATCGCAAGGACTTGATCGAGCTCACCACCCACACCGTGCTGCACAACATGGTGGTCGGCATCCTCCTGATCGTGCTGTTGCAGTGGATCTTCCTCGGCGACCTCCGCAGCGCGCTGATCGTCGGCGCGACGATCCCGTTCGCGCTGTTCTTCGCCGTGATCATCCTGGTGCTGCGCGGCGAATCCGCCAATCTGCTGTCGGTCGGCGCGATCGATTTCGGCTTGATCGTCGATGCCACCGTGATCATGGTGGAAGCGATCTTCCGCCGGCTGTCGCAGACCACCGCGCTGTCGGAAGACGAGCGAAGCCACATCTCCGAGGACACGGTGATGGGGATGAAGAGCCACGCGATCCTGTCGGCGGCCGCCGACGTGTCGCGCTCGATCTTCTTTGCCGCGGCGATCATCATCGCGGCGTTCCTGCCGCTGTTCACGCTGTCCGGCGTCGAGGGCAACATCTTCGGCCCGATGGCGCGCACCTATGCTTACGCGCTGGCCGGCGGGCTGCTGGCGACGTTCACGGTCACTCCGGCGTTCAGCGCGATCATCCTGCCGGCGCATATCCACGAGACCGAGACCTGGATCGTCAAGAAGCTCGACGCGATCTACCTGCCGGTGCTGAACTGGGCGATCGCCAACCGCAAGCTGGTGATGGCCGGCGCGGCCGGCCTCGTGGTCATGACCATCATCTTCGCGCGCTTCCTCGGCCTCGAATTCCTGCCCAAGCTGGAAGAGGGCAATCTGTGGATCCGCGCCACGCTGCCGCCGACGATCTCGCTGCAGGAGGGCAATGCCTATGTCAACGAGATGCGGAAGCTGATCCGCAGCCGTCCCGAGGTGGTATCGGTGGTGTCGCAGCACGGCCGTCCCGACGACGGCACCGATGCGGCCGGCCTGTTCAACGCCGAATTCTTCGCGCCGCTGAAGCCGGCCAGCGAATGGCCAAATACTCACGACAAGGACGTGCTGACCGCGCAATTGCTGGCGCAGTTGCAGGAGAAATTCCCGGGCGTCGAATTCAATTTCTCGCAGTATCTGCAGGACAACGTGTCGGAAGCGGTGTCCGGCGTGAAGGGCGAGAACTCGATCAAGCTCTACGGCAATGATCTGCAGGCGCTGACCGACACCGCCAACAAGATCAAGTCGGTGCTGTCGACGGTGCAGGGCGTCACCGATCTTGCGGTGTTCACCTCGCTCGGCCAGCCGACCATCCAGATCGACGTCGATCGCGCGCGCGCCGCGCGCTATGGCCTGTCACCGGGCGACATCAACGCCACGATCCGGGTTGCGGTCGGCGGCGACAGCGCCGGCGACCTCTATGAGCCCGGCAGCGACCGGCACTTCCCGATCATCGTCCGCCTTGCGCCGGAATATCGCAAGAGCGCGGAGGCGATCCAGAACCTGCGGATCGGGGTGGCCAACGCCAATGGCGGCATCACGCAGATCCCGCTCTCCGAAGTGGCTTCGATCAACCTGATCTCCGGCGCGGCCTATATCTACCGCGAGCAGCAGGAGCGCTATTTGCCGATCAAGTTCTCGGTGCGCGAGCGCGACCTCGGCAGCGCGATCCGGGAGGCGCAGCAGAAGATCGACGAGCAGGTGCAACTGCCGCCGGGATCGCGTGTCGAGTGGGTCGGCGAGTTCGGCAATCTGCAGGACGCGATCAGGCGGCTGTCGATCGTGGTGCCGATCAGCCTCGCGCTGATCGCGGTGCTGTTGTTCTTCAATTTCGGCTCGATGGTCGACACCATGCTCGCGATGAGCGTGATCCCGATGGCGATCTTTGGCGGCGTGCTCGGGCTGCTGATCTCGGGGATTCCGTTCAGCGTGTCGGCGGCGATCGGTTTCATCGCGCTGTTCGGCATCGCGGTGATGGACGGCATCATCATCCTGTCGCAGTTCAACCAGCTGATCGACGAAGGCTACGACCGGATGCGCGCGGTGATCCGCACCGGCGAGCTGCAGTTGCGTCCGGTGCTGATGACCTGCGTGGTGGCGGGCGTCGGCCTGTTGCCGGCGGCGGTGTCGGAGGGCATCGGCTCGCAGGTGCAGAAGCCGCTCGCCATCGTCGTTGTCACCGGCATGATGCTGGCGCCGCTGGTGATCCTGATCACGCTGCCGGTCTTGATCTTCTATTTCTCGCGCCGGCCGCGCGAGCGCTAGCTCAGAAGGAATCAGGTGAAGCCGTAGAGCCGTGCCGGGTTGTCGACCAGGATCGCCTTGCGGATCGCGACATCCGGCGCCCAGACCGGAAGCTGGTTGAGGAGGCGGCCGTCGTCGATCTGAAACAGCGGCGTCACGTCGGTGACCTTCCTGCCTTGCGGCGTCACCGAATCCGGGTGCGGCCAGTCGGTGCCCCAGACGATACGCTCGGCATTGGCCGCGATCAGCGCCTGCGCCAGCGGCGTGGCGTCGGCATAATCGGGCGCGAGCTTGGAGGCGCGGTAGGCGCCGGAAATCTTGACATAGGCCTTGCCGGATTTGACCAGCGCGAGCAGGTCGGCAAATCCCGGCTGGTCCGTGCCGAGGGCGGCCTCGGCGCCGCCGAAATGGTCGAACACGACCGGCACCGGCGCTGTAGCGACGAGGTCCTTGATCGCGGAGATCATGGCGAGGCTGGTGAACAGCTGCACATGCCAGCCGCGCGCCTTCATCCGCTCGATCGCGGCCGAGAAGCGCTGTCGGCCGACATTCGGATCGTTGACGCCGCCGGTCGCGAGGTTGAGGCGGATGCCGCGGAAGCCGGCCTTGTTCATGGCATCGAGATCGCTCTCGCTGGTCTTGTCGTCGATCACGGCGACGCCGCGCGCGGTCGGCCCGCGGGCCGTGATGCCGAACAGGGTCGACGAATTGTCGGGGCCATAGACGCTCGGTGTCACGATCACCACGCGCTCGACATGGAGCGTCTTGTGCAGCGCGCTCATCTCCTCCGGCGAGGCCGGTTCCGGCGTGTAGACGCGGCCGGCGAAGAACGGGAATTTCTCGGGGTCGCCATGGATGTGAGTGTGGCAGTCGCACGCCCCTGCAGGCACGTCGAAATTCACCGCGGTCGATGGTTGCGCTGCCTTGGAAAATGCGTTGCTGCTGGTCATGGTCACTCCGGCTGCGATGGAAGCCAGCATCATATCGCGTCGCGTCAGCATTGGACGTCTCCCTGCGTGCTCGGCTGTTATGCGCGTCATACGCGCGCCGGCATTATGGGTTGCCGGCGGGGGCGGAGGTTATCGGCGGAGAGAGCAGGCGGGAAGGGCAAGTTCGCGGTGCGAACGGTTCCGTAATGCCTATTGTCCCGACGGCGTGCGCAGGCCGTGCCAGGCGTCGCGCACCTGATGGTAGTGCACCTCGGGCAGGTAGTCCGGCGTCTTCAGGTTCAGCGTCTTGACGTCGAGGCGCCCGGTCGCGCTGAGCAGCGTGTAGGAGGCGATCACGCGGTCGCGCTGCGCACCGATCAGTCGTGCCCGCGCGGTGATCAGATCCTGCTGCGCGTTGAGCACGTCGACCGTGGTGCGCTGGCCGCCCGCGGCTTCCTTCTGCACGCCGGCGAGCGCAACTTCCGCGGCCTTCATCTCGGACTCCGAGGCCGACACCGCGATCTTGGCGCCCTCATTGGCGACCCACGCGCTGACCACGGCGGTCTTGGCCTGATTGCGGACCTGATCCAGCACCAGCCGGCTCTGCGCCGCGACTTCCTTGGTCTGCCGGGTCTGCGATGCGGCGGTGCCGCCGTCATAGATCGGCTGCGTCACCTGACCGATCACCGAGGCTTGATCGGTGCCGAAGCTGCCGAGCGTGGTGTCGGTGTCGCGGCTGCGGCTGACGCTGCCCTGCACGGAGACATTCGGCATCAGGCTGCTCTCGGCGACGCGGATCGAGGTCGAGGCAACGTCGACGTCAAAGCCTGCCGCGGTGACGGCGGGATGCTCGCGGAGCGAGAGCGCGATCGCATCCTCGCGGCTGCGTGGCAGCAGCCGGTCGATGGTCTCGGCCGGACGCAACTGGGATGGCGCAGTGCCGACCACCTGCGCATAGGTAGCCTGGCTGATCGCGTAATTGACCTCGGCGGCGTTGAGGTCGGCGAGGCCGCGGTTGAGCCGCGCCTCGGCCTGGGCGGTATCGGTCGGCGTCACGTCGCCGGCATTGAGGCGCCGTTCGGTGATTGCCCGGGTCTCCTTCAGGAAGGCGACGTTGGCGCGCTGCGCCTCGACCAGGGTCTGGTTGGCCAGCACATTGGTGTAGGCGGTGACGGCGTCGAGCAGCACACCCTGGCCGACATTGCGCAACGCCTCGCGGCCGGACTGCACCTGCAACTCGGCGACGCGGACGCTGTTGGCGGTCTTGAAGCCGTTGAACAGGGTCTGCGTCACCGTGACGCCGATCTGCCACGGCTTCAGCGTTGCGGTCTGGATCACATTGCCGGGCAGCTGATCGCGCACCGCCTGCAGGCCGACCGACAGGCCGGCAATGATCTGGGGACGGTAACCGGCCAGCGCCTGCGGCACGTTCTCGTCGGTCGCACGCTGGCGCGCCCGCTCGGCGTTGAGTTGCGGATTGGTCTGATACGCCTTGACCAAGGCTTCCGGCAGGCTCTCGGCGCGGGCCGCGGTATCCGTCAGCAGCGCACATGCCAGCACGCCAAGGCCGATGCCCGACAAAAGCACGCGCCTCGCTACGTCGCCAACCCTGGCGGCACGCTCAACCATGTGATCCCGCAAACCAAAACTCCGGCAGTGCGCCCCCGCCGACGCCGCCGACACATCTACCTGTTTACGGGGCGGTGCCGCCACAGACAAACCGCCGCGCGACATCTGCACATCATTTCAGTTCTTGTCTGTTGCCGGTTCGTCACAGGCGCACGTATCGGTCATATGACGTATAAGTTTGAACCGCCGGCCGTCGATTCAACGATGCCGGTTATCCACCGTCTCGTCCGGGTCCATTGCTGATGCCGATATTCTTCTCCGACCCCGAGGCGATCGCGGAGCACATCATTCGTGACGTCGGAACCGAACTGGTGGTCGGGCTGCCGCTCGGCCTCGGCAAGGCCAACCACATCGTCAACGCGCTGTATGCGCGAGCAGTGACCGACCGCTCCATCAACCTCACGCTGTTCTCCGCGCTGACGCTGGAAAAGCCGAAGCCGAAGAGCCTGCTCGAACGGCGCTTCATCGGACCGGTGATCGACCGCCTGTTTGGCGGCTATCCAGATCTCGCCTACGCGGATGCGCTGCATCATGGCGCACTTCCGCCCAACATCAAGGTGATCGAGTTCTTCTTCCTCGCGGGGCAGTGGCTGCACCAGCCATTCGCGCAACAGCACTACATTTCCGCCAACTACACCCATGCGGCGTCATATTTGTTGTCGCGCGGACTGAATGTCGTGCCTCAGCTAGTTGCCAAGCGCATGGTCGACGGCGCGCCGCGCTACAGCCTGAGCTGCAACACCGACACCACGCTCGACGTGCTGCGCGCCCGTGCGCAGGGGCGGGCGTCGTTCAAGCTGATCGGCCAGGTCAATTCCGAGCTGCCGTTCATGCCCGGCGCCGGCGACCTGCCGGCGGATGAATTCGCCGCGGTGCTCGACAGTCCAGAGACCGATTTCCCGCTGTTCGCGCCGCCGTCCGAGCCGATCAGCGACACCAAATATGCGATCGGCTTGCATGCCGCCGGTCTGGTCCGCGACGGCGGCACGTTGCAGATCGGCATCGGGCAGGTCGGCGACGCGCTGGCGCAGGGGCTCGTGGTCCGCCATCGCGACAACGCCGAATTCCATGGCATCATGCAGCGCCTTGCGCCCGGTACCGGGCAACTCGCCGCGGCCGAGACTGGGTCGTTCGAAAAGGGGCTCTACGGCGTCAGCGAGATGCTGTTCGAGGCGTTCCTCGGGCTGATCGACGCCGGCATCCTCAAGCGCGAGGTCGGCGGCGTGATCCTGCACGGCGCATTCTTCCTGGGCCCGCCATCATTCTACCGGGCGCTGCGCGAGATGGCACCGGAGCAGCTGGCGCGAATCCAGATGATGCCGGTTTCCTTCACCAACGAGATCTTCGGCGACGAGGACGGCAAGCGTCGCGCCCGGGTCGATGCGTGCTTTGTCAACAATGCGATGATGGCGACGCTGCTCGGCGCTGCGATCTCGGACGGCCTCGAGAACGGCCAGGTCGTGAGCGGGGTCGGCGGTCAGTATAATTTTGTGGCGCAGGCATTCGCGCTCGAGGGCGCACGTTCTGTGCTGGCGCTGGAGGCGACCCGTCAGTCCGGCAAGCAAGCGCAGTCGAACATCCGCTGGTCCTATGGACATGAGACCATCCCGCGGCATCTGCGCGATATCTTTGTCACGGAATATGGCGTCGCCGACGTCAGGGGGAAATCCGATGCCGACGTGATCGCCGCAATGCTGCAGGTCTCGGACTCCCGCTTCCAGGGCGAATTGATGCGGCAGGCCAAGGACGCCGGCAAGCTGCCGCGCAGCTACGAGATTCCCGCGGCGCATCGCGAAAATTATCCCCAGCGCATCGGCGATGCGCTGAAGCCCGCGCGCGATGCCGGGCTGCTGCCGTCATTCCCGTTCGGCAGCGACTTCACCGATGTCGAGCAGCGGCTGATTCCGGCTTTGCAGATCTTGCAGCAGGCGCAGCACATGCCGCTGCAACTCGCCGGCCTGCTGTGGCAGGGCATGCGGCATCCGCCCGATGCCGCCGACCGCGAATGCCTGGCGCGGCTCGGTCTCGACAAGCCGATGCATTTCGCCGAGCGCGCCTATCGCGCGCTCGTCACCGCGGCATTGCAACGGAGCCGAACGGCTAAGGCGCGATGAGATCATCGCGCCTTAGCCTGTTGTCTCAGCATGATCTTGTCCGGAAAACCGCTTCGCACTTTTCCGGATCATGCTTTAGCGGTTCTTGTTGACCGGCTTGCGCTTCTCGATGAACGCCGCCATGCCCTCGGAGCGATCCTCGAGCGCGAAGGTCGAGTGGAACAGGTTGCGCTCGACATTCATGCCTTCCGCGAGCGGCGTCTCGAACGCGCGGTTGATGGCTTCCTTGGCCATTGCGGCGGCCGGACGCGACATCGAGGCGATCTTCTCGGCTGCCGCGAGCGCCTCCTCGAGCAGCTTGTCGGCCGGCACGATCCGTGACACGAGGCCCGAGCGCTCGGCTTCCGCCGCATCCATCATCCGCCCGGTCAGGCAGAGGTCCATCGCCTTCGACTTGCCGATCGCACGGGTCAGGCGCTGCGTGCCGCCGATGCCGGGAATGGTGCCGAGGGTGATTTCCGGCTGGCCGAACTTGGCGGTGTCGGCGGCGATGATGATGTCGCACATCATCGCGAGCTCGCAGCCGCCGCCGAGCGCATAACCCGCGACCGCGGCAATGGTCGGCTTGCGGCAACGGGCGACGCGGTCGCCGCCGATGGCGGTGAAATCGCTGTTGAACATGTCGATGAAGCCTTTCGGCTGCATCTCCTTGATGTCGGCGCCGGCCGCGAAGGCCTTCTCGCTGCCGGTGATCAGGATACAGCCGATCTTGTCGTCGGCCTCGAGATCGTCGACCGCCGCGGCGATCTCGCGGAACACGCCGAACGAGAGCGCATTCAGCATTTTCGGCCGGTTCAGCGTGATGACGCCGACCGGTCCCTTGCTTTCGACAATGATGAATTCGAACGTAGCCATGGACGCAAACCCCGTGCCTGATTTGCCGGGCAATGTGCCCGCTGACGGGATGCGCTTCAAGTGGCTGAAACGAGGCTTTGGGCTGCGGTGCGGCGCCCCCCGCGCCGCACCGCAGGTGCCTCCGCTAGGCCATGAACATGCGCGCGGCGGAGGCCACCGTGAGCAAAGCGCCGAACCCGATGAAGATCTTCCCGATCAGCGAGGTCTGGTCCCAGCTCGCGCTGTCGCTGCTCGCCAGAACCGGGGCCGGCTTGGGTGCAGCCACGGCAACCGTCGGCGGCGGCGCCGGCGATGCCTCCTGTTGAGCGGTCTGCGGCTGGGCCGGCTGCGGCTGTTCCGCCGGCTGCTCCTGCTGCAGGGCTCGGTCGACCTCGTTGAGCTGGTCGGATGCGACCACATTACCGTCGGACTGGTCTGCGGGCTTGTCGGCCGCGGCAATCAACACATTGGCTTTCACCGGCGTCGCCGCTGCATTGTCGTCGCCGGAGGTCAGCTCCGCATTGGCGTTGGCGACGGTGGCGGGAATGCCTGCCGAGGTGACCCTGCCGGCGTCGTTATTGGTGGCCTTCTTGCTGTCGGATTTGTCGGCGGTCTTGTCAGCGGTCCTGGAGGACCGGTGGCGTGCCGAGCGCCGGCCATGCCGCGAACTCTGCTCGGCAGACTTGTCGGTCGTTGCGCTGTCGGATTTCGATGCCGATGCGTCCGATCCGGCCGCATGCGCCGGCAACGGAGCCGCGAGACACACAAGAAGCCCTGTCAGTCCTGTCGCAACCATCAATGCCAAGCGCCCGCTGGCTTTGATCTTCATTTTGATGATCTCCCCATGTCGCCCGCCCAAGGGCGAAAAGAGACCCCGCTGCGTGTCCACACCGGGGCAGAAAAAGGGAATCTTCGGGCATCCGGGGGCAAAAGCTGGGCAATTTCTTCCCAGTGGCCCATCGACGGCAGCAGCACCGATGCTTGTCGGACCGATCGGTGTTATGAGCCGTGACGTCTGGAAACCCGCCGGAGCGATTCTTTGAGGCCGATCCTCGGCGCGGTCTTGCTGGAGGATAGAGATCACGAATTCGTGATCGTCTGGCATGCCGCGTAACGAACTGAAAGATCGGCCGAATTGCAATTCAGGAGCCTGCGTGCGCGAACGTGAGGATGAATGGACCGGCCTGATGCGGTCGGCCATTTCAGGCGATGATGCGGCGTACCATCGCCTGCTCAAGGCCATCACGCCGGTACTCCGTGCTGCGGCGCGCCGCGGCCTGGCGCGCGCGGGACAACCGGTCGATCAGTCCGAGGACATCGTGCAGGACATCTTGTTGGCGGTACATTTGAAGCGACAGACCTGGGACACCAGCGCGGCGTTCGCGCCGTGGCTGTTCGCGATCGCGCGCAACAAGCTGATCGACGCGCTGCGCCGCCGCGGCAAGCGGATCTTCGTCAACATCGATGATTTCGCCGAGACGCTGCCCGGGGAAACACCGGAACCGACGGCCTCGCCGGGCGAGGTGAGCGCCCAGTTGCAGGCTTTGCCTGCGCGGCAGCGCGAGGTGCTGCAATCGATCGCGGTCGACAGCACCTCGATCAAGGACACCGCGGCGAAATTCTCGATGACCGAGGGCGCGGTGCGGGTCGCGCTGCATCGTGGGCTTGCGAGCCTCACTGCGAAATTACGGGATCGATGAGCATGGACACCGATCAACTCATTCGAACCCTTGCCGCCGACAATGCCTATCGCGCGCGTCCGATCGGTCTTGCGCTGATGCTGGCACTGCTGGCGGCGGCGCCGGTCTCGCTCCTGATCTTCTTCGCCGAACTCGGCGTGCGGCCCGACGTGATGATCGCGATGCACAATCCGTTCTTCGACCTGAAATTCGCCGTGACGCTGGCGCTTGCCGCCTCGGCGATCGCGGTCAGCCTGCATCTGTCGCGCCCGGAGGCCTCGCTGCGCGGCTTCGGCTGGTGGCTGCTGATTCCCGCCGGCATCCTCGTCGCCGCCATCAGCGGCGAGATGATGATGCCGCAGCGTACGCCGATGATGACGCGGCTGATCGGCAAGAATTCGATGGCCTGCATGACCGCGATCCCCGCGATGTCGCTGCCGCTGCTGGTCGGCGCGCTGTACGGGCTGCGGCAGGGCGCGCCGGCGCGGCCGGCGGTCGCCGGCGCGATAGCCGGCCTGCTCTCGGCGGGGCTCGCGGCAACCGTCTACGCGTCGCACTGCACGGATGACTCGCCGCTGTTCGTCGCCACCTGGTACACGCTGGCGACCGCGATCGTCGCGAGCGTCGGCGCGCTGATGGGAAACCGGGCGTTGCGATACTGACTGCTTGTAGCCCGGGCGGAGCGAAATCCGGCTGAGCCCTAACCTCCCCTTGAAAAGGGGAGGTCGCTTTGCTCGTCAGAGCAAAGCGGGTGGGGATCAGCTCTCTCCAAGGGCAGCGTCGCCTGCGGCTCACCCCCATCCCGACCTTCCCCCTTTCAGGGGGAAGGGGAAGAGAACGTCGTAGCCCGGATTTCGCTCCGCTGCATCCGGGCTACGGGAAATCAGGCCGCGGGCGCGGACTGCTGCATGCGATGGAAGCGCAGCACCTGCTGCGCGGTCGACGGCCGCAGCCGCTCATAGGTGTCCTTGCAAGCCTGCAGATCGGTCGGCTCGCCGCCCGAGATGTCGTCGCGCAGGTTGATGATCGCCCGCACCGTCGACCATGACAGGCCCGAGACCTTGGCCAGGATCATGACGCCCTCGGCGCGGGTTTCGATCATCATGTTCTCGGCGACGCTGACCGAGACGTTGGCGAGCGCGGCGAGCGAGGCGTTGGTCTCGTCGAACTTGCCGGCCTCGGCGAAGGCTGCGAGCTGGAATTCGTCGAGCCGGCCGTCCTGGTAGAGCGACTTGACCAAGGCATGCGCGATCGTGGTGTCCGGCGTCACGGCCGCCGGCGCCGAGCGCGCGCGTCGCGTCGCTTCCTTCACCGCGATCGGAATCTCCTTGGCCTGCTGCGGATTGGCAGCCTCGAGCCGCTGCCTGACCGCGTCCGAGGCCTTGGCGACCAGCTTGAGATAGAGATGCCGCGGGATGTTCGGGCGCAGGCCGACGCAGGTCGACAGATTGTCGTCGCCCTCGGCGCGGCTGACCAGGCGGGTGAAGCCGCGCTCGGTGAATTCCGCGCCGGGATTGTTGACCGCGCTCTGGATCACCTCGTCATTGCCGCGCAGCACCAGCACGTCGGTGACGGCGCCGCTCAGCGTCTTGCGGTTCGAGATCGCGAGCAGATGCGCCTGGCTCTTGCTGCGCGCCGTTTCGATCAGGGTGTCGTCGTCGAGCCGCGGCGACAGCGTCAGCACGGGGCCCGCGACCTCGATCAGGTCGTCGAAGGCAAGGGTGCGGATGGTCTGCGGCGGTGCGGTGTCGATCGGGGCGAGGCGGTCGGCGAGCAGCGCCTTGGCCGAGTTTTCGATGTGCTCGAGCAGGCATTGGAAAACGTCGTCGAACAGCACGATCTGCTCGTTGGAATAGTTCACCGAGCCGTTGATGAAGAGGTCGGTCACGCGGCGCAGCGTCTCGACGCGGCGTGCGACGGTGCCGTGCGCGAGCGTCGTCTGCAGCTCGTCGAGCAGACTTTCGGGGGCGGTCTCGGGCTTCAAACTCATGACTCTGTCCTGGAGCGGTGGCGACGGCTTCTCCGGCGCCGAAGAGGGAAATGGATTTCAGGCGCTGGCGATGCGGTTGCGTCCCCTGGCCTTGGCTGCGTACAGCGCGCCATCGGCGCGGGCGAGCAACGTATCGGAGTTCTCGCGCGGCTTGAGCGTCGTGACGCCTGCGGAGATCGTCACCCGCATGCCGGGCGAGAATGCGCTCCAGTCGAGATCGGCGATGATCGTGCGCAGCCGCTCGAGCGCGCGCATCGCCTGATCCTGCGACAGGTCGGGCAGCACCAGCAAAAATTCCTCGCCGCCGTATCGGCCGAAGCGATCGACGCTGCGGAGGTTGGCGAACATGCCGATGGCGAAGGTGCGCAGCGCCTCGTCGCCGATCGGATGGCCGTAGACGTCGTTGATGCGCTTGAAATGGTCGAGGTCGATCAGCGCAACCGCGCAGGAGCTGCCGTTGCGCGCGCAGCGCGCGATCTCCTCTTCGAGCGTGCGCATGATGCTGCGGCGATTGGAGGCGCCGGTCAGTTCATCGAGCTCCGCGAGCTCCTCGATGCGCCGGTAGGCCTCCTTCAGCTTCAGTCCGCTCTGGTACAGCGATTGCTGCATCGAACTGGAGAAGATGCCGAGGCACATGCAGCGCCCGATCGTCAGCGCGAACACCAGCATGGTGGCGAGGCGATCGATCCGGGTCGCGGTCGGCATCCCGATCGCCTTGTCGGTGCCGAGGAACAGCGCGGCGAGGCCCAGCACCATGACGGTCCAGACGATCGCAGTCTGCCGCGCCGAGGTGCGCAGCGCACCGAAGCCGAACACCACGAACAGGTTGCAGAGAAACAGCACGCCGACTTCCGGCGCGATGTAGGTGAACACCAGCAGGTTCACCATGTTGATCGCCGATTGCGGCGCGACCAGATAGTGGTCGCGGAAGCGCTCGTGAAGGCCGCGCTCGGAGAGCGCCACGTAGACGGCGACCAAAGACAGGCCGGTCAGCGCGTAGGCGGCCGCCACCCAAACCGACGTGGTGCCGCCATGCGCGTAGATCAGCAGCACGACGGCGTCGAGCACGAAGCAGGCCGCGATCATCGACTGGATCTGGCGGCGCTGCTTGGCCCGGCGCGCCAGGCGCTCGGCCGTCAGCCTGGGACGGCCGCTTTCCGATGCGCCCGCGATCGGGCTGGGAAGTGACGACGCAGCGCTGCCCATGGTCTCGCCATTGGTGAAATCCGGCGAAAATCTACGTGGGAAAGCCTTTAGGTTTGGTATCTTTTGGAACCGAATCTACCCCGGTGTAACCCGGTCATCGCCCTTGTTTCGTAAGGGGAATCCGTTCGCAGCGGCGAGGCGGGAGCGATGTGCGGCAAGCCTGCGCCGTGGCGGACTGCGTGACGGTGCTGGCGTGCCGATAAAGCCTTGGTATGGTCGCGCCGGATGGTGCCTGTCCGCGAGAGTTCTAACTACTATGATACCGTTTATCGAGTCTCGGCTGATTTTTCCTCATTGGAAGCGCCGACTGTGGCATAGATCACACATGCAGTGCGGACATTGCCGTAATGTGAAGAATCTTGGCTCTCGCGTCGAACCACGCACCGCCCCCTTCAGACCAACTTTGCGAGACGGGCATTGAGCGCGACACAGGCGGCTTCAGACGACGTTCTGATCGCTCGGATCGCTCAAGGCGACCGGCTTGCCATGCAGGTGCTGTACGGGCGGCACCATGTCAGGGTGTACCGCTTCGGGCTTCGGCTCGTGCGGGACGAACAGGTGGCGGAAGATCTCATCAGCGAGGTCTTTCTGGACGTGTGGCGTCAGGCGGGCAAGTTTGAGGGACGATCCGCCGTTTCGACCTGGCTTCTGGCGATTACCCGGTTCAAGGCGTTGTCTTCGCTGCGGCGAAGGAAGGACGCCGAGCTGGACGATGAGGCCGCGAACGCGATCGAGGACACGTCCGACGATCCGGAAACGGTGGTGCAGAAGAAGGACACCGGTGACACGCTGCGTAGGTGCCTGACGGGACTATCGGCGGAACATCGGGAAATTGTCGATCTTGTCTACTATCACGAGAAATCCGTGGAAGACGTCGCTGAGATCGTGGGGATTCCGGAGAATACCGTGAAGACGCGCCTGTTCTATGCGCGCAAGAAACTTGCCGAGTTGCTGAAGGCAGCCGGTGTCGAGCGAGGTTGGCCATGATGGCTGCGAGAACAAAGGTGCAAGAGCCTGACGATATCGAGATGCTGCTGCCCTGGCACGCGGCCGGCACGCTGAACGCGCGTGACACGCGCCGAGTCGAGGACGCGCTTGCGAGCGATCCGGAGCTCGCCCGGCAATATGCCGTCATTCGCGAGGAATATGCCGAGACCATCGGCCTCAACGAGAGCCTCGGTGCGCCCTCGGCGCGCGCGATGCAGAAGCTGTTCGCCGCGATCGATGCCGAGCCGGAGCACAAGCCGTCGATGGGCGCGCGCATGTCGGCCTCTGTCTCGGAGTTCTTTTCGAAATTGTCGCCGCGGACGCTGGCGTGGTCGTCCGGCCTCGGTGCGGTCGTGGTGTTGTTGCAGGCGGGCGTGATCGGCGCGGTGCTGATGCGCAGCCAGCCGGCTTTGTTCCAGACGGCGTCGCTCGATGTCGCCGAGCGCAGTGCGCCGGTCGCGCCCAGTGCGCCGATCACCCGCGACCTCGGCGCCAGCGTGGCGGCGACGCCGACCCGGCTGCTGGTGCGCTTCACACCCGATGCCAGGGTCGCCGACATCACGTCGCTACTCGACAATTACCAGGCCTCGATCC
Organism: Bradyrhizobium sp. USDA 4538; assembly: GCF_024171045.1. Lineage (NCBI taxonomy): Bacteria > Pseudomonadati > Pseudomonadota > Alphaproteobacteria > Hyphomicrobiales > Nitrobacteraceae > Bradyrhizobium > Bradyrhizobium sp. USDA 4538. The sequence goes on along the minus strand of NZ_JALJZE010000001.1, from coordinate 515,501 downwards.
TCGACGGGAAGGGCGGGATGTTCCGGCTGCAGTTCCGCGCAATGGACAAGAGCAGCGTCGCTGCGCTGATTGCGCGTTTGCAGAAGGAGAAGATCGTCAGCCTCGCGGTCGAAACGCCGTAGTCGGCGGCTGACGGTTCTGCGCCGAGTTGAGGTCACCATGGCCGCTAACGGCCGGACCAGATTGACGAACCACGCGATCGGCGCAGCCGCAGCCTTGTTGCTGGTCTGTGTTGCCGGCTCCGCCTCCGCCCAGAATTTCATGCGATCGCCGACCGGTGGCGCGCCACAGGTCTCGCCCGGGATGCGGGCCAATCCCGGTATCGGAAGGCTTGGTGGCAATCCCGCCGGCGGGTTCGGCGGCTCAGTTGGCCGCATGCCGCCGCCATCGGTGGACCGCGGCCCGGCCACGTCGTGGACCGACGATGGGCCGCGATTGCGCGTGCCGTCCCCCGTGCGCCCCGCGCCCCGTCTCTCTGCCAGCTGCGATGACGGCGATCGCGGCCAATGTTCCGACCGGCCGGTTGCCGGCAACGGCGGCGGCAAGGGCGCAACGCGGAAGGGCAGGGCCGGCGGTGGCGGCAGTTTGCGTGCGCAGGATGCGTCGAGCGTGCGAACCGTGCCGAATGAGCTCGTGGCCGAAATCGACGGTGCATTGACGGAGGCGGAGGCCGATGCACTCGCGCGCCGTCATGGGTTGAGGCGGATCGCCTCGCAGAACGTCGCGCTGCTGGGTGCGACGATCGGCCTGTTCCGCATCCAGGGCAATCGTTCGGCCGAAATGGCGAGCCGCGAGCTCGCAAGCGATGCCGGCGTCCGCTCCGTACAGCCCAACTACCGTTACGCGTTGCAGGATCAAAAGGCGTCGGGCGGCAGCGATCCGGCGCAATATGCCCAGACACAGCTGCATCTGCCCGCGGCCCACAAGCTGGCGCGCGGGATGAATGTCACCATTGCCGTGATCGATTCCGGCGTCGACGCCGCCCATCCGGAATTGGCGAACACGGTCGCCGATACGTTCGATGCGCTCGGCAGCAAGGATGCTCCAAACGCCCACGGCACCGCCATTGCCGGCGCGATTGCGGCGCGTGTCAGGCTCACGGGGAGCGCGCCGGAAGTGCGGATCCTGGCGATCCACGCCTTCGGTGCGGTCGCGGGCGGCGCCGGGAGCACCTCCTTTGTGATCCTCAGGAGCCTCGACTACGCGGTGGCGCATGGCGCGCAGATCGTGAACATGAGCTTCGCCGGACCGAAGGACGCCCTGGTCGAGCGCGCGGTGGCCGCTGCCGTGATGCGGGACGTCGTGCTGGTCGCCGCGGCCGGCAATGCCGGCGCGACATCGCCGCCGCTGTATCCGGCCGCTCATCCCGACGTGATCGCGGTGAGTGGCACCGATGCCGACGACCGGCTGGTGGCGGCCTCGAACCGCGGCAGCCATATCGCGTTGGCGGCCCCGGGCGTCGACCTCCTCGTGCCGGTGCCTGACGGCAAATACCAGCTGATGTCGGGCACATCGTTTTCGGCCGCGTTCGTCAGCGGCATCGCGGCCTTGGTGCTGGAACGGAATCCGGCATTGAAGCCCGCCGAGGTGCGACGGGTCCTGACCAGCACGGCGCGCGATCTCGGGACACCTGGACGTGACGATCTGTTCGGTGCAGGGGAAGCGGATGCGCTTGCCGCGGTGATGGCGGCGACCAGTGCTCCCGTTGCCTCTGCCGCGGGCAAACCGTCGCAGCCTGCACAGCAGGCCGACGGCAATAACACTTCCGTGAGCCGCACGTCGAATGAACCCCCGCCGTCGATCGCATCGGAGGATTCCGCTGCAAATCGCCGTGCTGCGCGATGATTTTCGACGCCGAACGCCTGCAACGGTGCGATGGAACCGCGGCGCGAGAAGGTTAAAAAAATCGCCGGCGATTTGAACGTCCGCCTTCCTCTCACGACTTATGTGTGTGGGAGCGGTTTAACCCTCCCCGGCTATATCAGGCGCGAGCGCCCATCCACCCCAAGCGCCCATATGGCTTTGACCCGTCCGGTTGTCCCCCCGGACGGGTCTTTCATTTTGGGGGCACCCTTGCGTGTCGGACTCGACGGTGCGCGGCACGATGGCGCCGACCGATCGCAACGGGATGGGCGACGCGCGACGGCGGCGGTTTGCTGTGGATCTTTCCGCCGTGCGTTGCCCGGGAGCGGTGCGCATCGCCACCATGGCAAGTCGATGACTTGAAGGCAGTTCGCGCGAGAAACTCCGTAGTAGAGCGGACTTCTTCGATCGCCCGTTTGCGATTAAGAATTTAGTTAGACTTTATTTACCTTTTCCACAGAATATCGGCGTCACGTCCAGTTGATTCGGTTCGGTTGCGTCTGCGTCCGTTTCTTTTCCTGCGGGCAAGTTGAATGACACATCGGACCGACGTGGCCAGAGGCCAGGAGATCGTTGCACGCTGGTGCAACCTCGCCGAGCAAAGGCTGGAGCACCTTACCGAACTGTTCGATACCGGGCGCTGGCGGCGCTATCACAGCGAGCAGGCCTTTCTCGAGAACATCAGGGAAGCCCGCGCCGCGGTCGACATCTGGCGCGAATTGCTGACCCGCGAAGCCTCGCTCGACAATTCGCCGATCGATCTGTCCTGGCTCGGCCGCGGCAGGTCGAAACTGCCGCCGCCCCACATCTCGCCGCCGCCCGAGCGCCGGCCGGAGGCTGCGGTCCTGGCCGAGGCGGCGATTAAGGCGGTCGCGGCCGCGCTGGAAACGGCGGCCGAGGTGCTGGAGCAGCCGCCCACGGTCGCCGACGCGCCGCCGCTGGAGATGCCGCCGGTCATGCCGCCGCCGGTGCTCGATCTCGACACCATCCAGCGGCGCTATCCACTGCTGCGCAACACGCTGTAGGCGACCGCTCTCGCTTATTTTTTGAGCGTGATCTCCGTGCTTGTCGCGAGGAAAAACCGCTTCGCCCTTTTTCGGATCTAGCGCCGCACCGCGTTCGCGCCGACCACGAGCTGCGCATATTGCTGGGCGCCGCCTGCCGACAGATCCGGCGTGATCGGGCGGGCATGGTCGAGCCCGACCACCGCGCCGCGCGGGGTTTCCGAGATCATGTTGTTGTTGATCAGCGCCGTGCCGGCGCCCGGCACCACCGAGACGCCGATGCCGACGAAGGCGTTGCGGACCACGTTGCCTGATATCGCGACATCGCGCAGGTACTTGCCCCAGCCGGCGACGATGCCGAAGGTCGGCGCGTTCTCGATTACATTGCCGGTCACGGTGCTGTCGGCCTCGACATAGATGCCGATGCCGGCGCCGTCGTTCGGGTCGGTGCCTGCAGGGCGCTTCGGCAGCAGGTTGCGGATGATGTTGCCCTGGACCACAGCGATGCGGCCGCCCTCGTTGAAATTGCACACGGAGACGCCGATCGCGGCGCCGTCGACGGTGTTGTTGGCGATCACAGCGGCCTCGAACGAGAACTCCGAATAGAGCGCGACCTCGCGGACATTGCTGACGCTGTTGTCGGTGATGTGGATGTTGGAGGCCGAATTGCCGCGCACCGCCGAGAAGTCGCAGTTCTTGATGCGGTTGCCGCGCACGATCACGTTGCCGGCGCGGAAGGCGTTGATGGCGTTGCCGTACTGCCCGGAGCCGCCGGGGCCGGCCTTGATGTCCTCGATGCGGTTGTCCGCGACGATCGAGCCGTCGTCGCCGATCGCGGTGCGCAGGATCTCGATGCCGTTGTCGTTGGTGCCCTTAATGGTGTTGCGCGACACCATCAGGCCCAGCGCGTCGAACGACACCAGCGCCGTGGTCGCGATCTCGGTGAAGACGTTGTTGCTGACGTCGCCCGACATCTGCTCGAACCAGATGCCGTTGCCGCCGCTGCCGGTGAACCGGCAATCGGTGATGCGGATGTCGCGGCCCGATAGGCAGTGCACGAGGCCGCGCCGGTTCGGCAGCGGGACGTTGCCGCCGTCGAAGCTGAGGCCCATCAGGACGACGCCGCCGGCGCCTTCGCCTTCCAGCAGCGAGGCGCCGCCGTTGAACACCAGCCGGCTGGCGCCGCGCACGCCGATCAGCTGGCTGCCGGGCACAAGCCGCAACGGGCCGGTCCGGTAGACGCCGGGCGGGAACGCCAGCGGCACCTGCGCCCGCGCGGCGTCGTCGATCGCGCGCTGCAAATTGCGGGTCTGGTCGTCGGGGCTGCCGGGGTGCACGCCATATTGCGTGACGTCGCGGCCGAGCGAGCCGGTCGATGGCGCGGCGGCACGCGCGGCGTCCGGCGACATCGCAAGCGCGCCAGCTGCGCCGGCGGCGGTTACTCCGATCAGATGGCGGCGGTTGACGTCCATGGGCAAGGCCCTCGCAACATTCGCGAGCGGTGACGTTCGCGGGTCGAGTGGTAGCGCGAAAGGCGGCGCGGCATGGTGAACACGCCGACGCAGCGGGGCGATTGTTGGCGGTAGGGTTAATCGCGGGTGCAACCGATTCACGTGTCAAACAGGCGTTCCCCGGTATCATCACGCGCGCATGCGCGGGCCCGACACCGGGGAGATGCGGGCCCACGGCTCCTTCCCAGGCGTCGTCCCGGCGAAGGCCGGGAGGTGGATTCACATTCGAAGTGCAACACTTGAGCAAAGGACTCGGCAGGCGTGCGGTAGTCAAGGCATTTGCGCGGGGTGTTGTTGTAGGCGGCGATGAACTGGCGGAACCTGGCGGTCGAGAGGGTTACGAGATCCGTCTTGCGGGGAATAAAGCGGCGCATCCTGCCGATGGCGTTCTCGATGCCACCCTTCTGCCAGGGGGCATGGGGATCGCAGAAGAAGGTCGCGATCGAGAGGCGGTGCAGCGCCAGGTGACCGGCGAACTCGGTGCCGTTGTCGAAGGTAACGCTCTGGCGCAGCTCTTGTGGAAGGGTCGCGAAGAAGCCCACGAGATGGCGGGCGACACCGCGCGCGACCTTGCTGGCAAGGCGGATGCCGAGCAGCAGCCGCGAGGTGCGCTCGTGCACGGTCAGCACGGCCTGACCGTATTTCGAGAACATCATCAGGTCGGCCTCCCAGTGTCCGGGCACGCTGCGGTCGGCCGCTTCGAGCGGCCGATTTGCCAAGGATACACGGCCTTCGATGAAGCTTGCGGGGCTGCCGCCCCGCTTGCCGCGGCAGCCGCGCTTGCTCTTGGCGCGCGGCAGATAGCGCCGCCAGTTGAAGTCCGTGGTGCGCCTGAGTTGGCCATAGATGAAGCGGTAGATGGTCTCGTGGGAGATCACCTTGCGCCCGCACTCGCGGGCCAGCCGGCCAGCGACCTGCTCGGGCGACCAGCCGCGGCGAAGGCGTTGCAACACCGCGCGGCGCAGGCCGGGCTCCCGTTCGAGGCGTCCGCCCGTCCAGCGCCGCGCTCGCATCTGGTGCTGGGCATAGCTCGGCTTGTAGCCGACCTGGCTCCCCCGATTGCGCCTCAGTTCCCGCGAGATCGTTGATGGCGAGCGATCCAGAGCTGCCGCGATTTGCCGGACCGAGCTGCCATTGGCCGATAGGCAGGCAATCTCGCATCGGTCGTCCAGAGAGAGCTGCTTGTAAGTCCGCCCCATGGCAACACCTCCTCAAGGAAGTGTTGCACTTCGTTTGTGAACTCAGGGGATCCATACGCCGCGGCTTGTGTTGTGAACGGGACTCGTCATTGCAGCGACGCTCAACAATGATCTTTCGTGGTTATGGGTCCCGGCCTTCGCCGGGACGACACTGAATGGCCGTTGCAGACCTCGTCATTCGATCCAATTTTAGTATTTGCCGGGGTCTACGGTTGACGCGTCTGGAGTATTGCTCGCCCGCTGGCTTGAGAGGAGAGACCGGTGTTTGACGTAGGAGACCTGGTTGTCTGCATCGACAATGGCCCGAAGAAGGGAGCCATTGGGCCGGTAGTGCCCATCCATCATCTGCTGCACAAGGGGCGCATCTACCGTGTCAATTTCATCGGGACGACCTGGACGGGGAGTCTGACCGTCGGGCTAGCAGGCGTCGCGTTACCTCCTCCGATGATTGGGTTCGAACCTTACAGATTCCGCAAGATCGATCCTGCGGAGCCTGAATTTATTGAAATGATGCGCAGCTTGCGTACGCGTGAGTTGGAGGATGCCAACTAGGGGCGTGCACTTGCACCACCCAATCCGCACGCTCACGCGCGTGCGGCTTGCCGCGTTAGCTTCACCAGCTCCATCAGCATGGCCTCGCCGGCATCGACGAGCGCTTCCAGCGTGATGGATGATTTGCCGGGCGCTGCCGTGCCATCATGGGCGAGCGGCGGAACGTGGACGAATTGCGCGAGGCGCAAGTCATTGTCGTGGTTCACGGCCTCGATCGCGCGCCAGCTCAGGTAGTTGCAGAGATAGCTGCCGGCGTCGCGCGAGGCTCGCGCGTCGATCCCGGTCGCCAGCACGGCGCGCAGCAATTTTTCAGTTTGAGGCCCGAACAAGCGCGCATCGGCGCCGCCCTCGATCGATCCCTTGCGCGCATGCTGGCGGCCGGCATCCGGGAAGCGCGTCGTCACCGCGTTGCGGGCGCGGCTTTCGATCCGCAGATAGCCGGTGCGGCCGGCGAGGCCGAACATCAAGAGCGCTTGCGGGCGATGTTGTGCGATCAGCTCCGGCAATTCGCGATCGACGGCGGCGTAGGTGACGTCGAAGATGTGGCTCGACAATGCGACGTCGTCGAAGGCCGGGCGGCGCAGGGCGGTCAACCGCTTCACCAATGGCATGGTCGGGTTGAACGGCGCGCCCGGGAACGGCCCGAAGCCGGTGACGAGGATGCGCAGCCTGCCGCTCAATGCAGCATCTCCGCGATCTGTTCGGCAGCGACCGCGGGCGAGATGCGGCCGCCGGCGACCTCGGCCTCCATCTTCTTCACCTTGGCGCGGATCGCGGCATCCGAGCGCAGCCGCGCCATCATCCGGCTCTCCAGCATCGACCACATCCACTTCACCTGCTGTTCCCTGCGGCGGCCGGCGAACTCGCCCGAGGCGTTCATCGCGGTACGGTGGTCGAGGATCTTCTGCCAGAGCCGGTCGAGCCCGGCGCCGGTCAGCGCGGAATAGGTCTCCACCGGCGGATGCCAGTGCTCGGAGCGTGGTGCCAGGATGTGCAGCGCGCTGCGATAGTCGGCGGCGGCGAGGTTGGCGCGCTTGAGGTTGTCGCCGTCGGCCTTGTTGATCGCGATCATGTCGGCGAGCTCGACAAGGCCCTTTTTGATGCCCTGCAGCTCGTCGCCGGCGCCGGGCAGCATCAAGGCCAGGAAGAAGTCGGTCATATCGCAGACCGCGGTCTCGGACTGGCCGATGCCGACGGTCTCGACCAGCACCACGTCGAAGCCGGCGGCCTCGCACAGCAGCATCGCCTCGCGGGTCTTCGCCGCGACGCCGCCGAGCGTGCCCGAGGAGGGCGAGGGGCGAATGAAGGCCTGGTCGGAGACGGCGAGCCGCGCCATCCGGGTCTTGTCGCCGAGGATCGAGCCGCCGGTGCGCGCCGAGGACGGATCGACCGCCAGCACTGCAACCTTGTGGCCGCGCTCGATCAAGAACATGCCGAGCGCATCGATGGTGGTCGATTTGCCGACGCCGGGCGAGCCGGTGATGCCGACCCGCACCGCCTTGCCGGTGTCGGGCAATAGCGCCTGCACCAGCTCGCGCGCCGCCGCCTGGTGGTCGCCGCGCCGGCTCTCGACCAGCGTGATCGCCCGCGCCAGCGCGGCGCGGTGGCCAGCACGGAGGTCCTTGGCGAGGGCGCTGATGTCGGGAGCGGCAGGCTTCGGTGAGGTCATGGTGTTGGTTTACAACGGCTGGCCATGGCAGGCGAGGGGAACGCGGATCGGCACGTCGCAGGGGCGCACTGCCAAAATGTCGAAAACAACCCCTTGCAAAGGAGCCGGCGGCTGGCAGCCGGCGTGCGACAAGGCTACTTGACACGTCGGGCAACTCAGCGGCATTCTTCCATTATCCAGAAATCGTGCAGACACCCGTAGCCCGGGTGAGCCAACGGGTCGCGCGAACGCGCGCCCGATGACAGGCTCCGCGATGTCAGGGGAAACCGGCCCCACATATCGCTTCGCTCATGCGGGCTACGAACTATTGCTGCTCGTCCGCATCGCCCTTCGGCCGCGCGCCGGCGAAGATTTCTGCGCCATCCGGCGTCAGATAGGGCTTCAGCGTCTCCCACGGAACGAAGATGACATACTGGCCTTCGGCGTAGGGGCCGACGGCATAGGGCGGGTAGTGGAAGGTGAGGCCGGAACTCTTGCCTGACACGGTCGACGGCGCCAGCGTCACGGCGCCGATCTTGAGCAGGGTTGGCTTCAACTCCTTGTACCACTCGGCGGTTGCGGTCTCGCCGGCGCCGCGCCGCTTCCTCTCGGCGTTGAGCGCGCTGACGATGGCCTTGCGCATCGCCGTCAGAGTCGGGCCGTTGTCCGTCGTCTCGGTGAAGAAGGGACGGATGCTGATGCGCTTCTTCGCCGTGGTGTCCCACAGGATGGTGTTGACGTCGGAGTTCGGATGCGCGCCGTGGGTGTCCATGTAGTCGTCGCGCAGCACGCTCACATAGCGGCCGTCGACGACGGAGCGCTCGGAGTATTTGCGTTCGAACGAGTAGCCGCCGCGATCTTTGAAAAGCTCAGGCCCCTGCTTGCGGTCGGCCGCAGCCGCGGCGGCATTCTTCTCGATCCACTTCTTGCCTTCCGCGAGGTAGCCGGCTGCCAGCGCGCTGTCTGCCTTGATCTTGTCGTCGAGATAGACGTTGGCCTCGATGCTTGCGTTCCTGATCGTGGCATCAGGCTTGGGGTCTGCGGCGATGGCGAGGGAAATGAAGACGAAGCCCGATATCAGGGCAACGGCCCACTTCACGATGATAGTCAATGCTTCGATTCCCTGGCGAGTTGATCGACGAACGCCTTCAATGGCAACAGATCATCCTCAATCATGATCCATAACAAGCCAGCGTCGGTCCGATGATAGGCATGGCGCAACCAGTTTCCGAGATCGGCCAATCGCCTCCAGTTGATACCTGTTTCCTTGGCCTTCAAATCGGTTGGAATGTGCCTTGATGCTTCGCTGATCATCTCAAGCAGCCGCTCCACGGCCAGCCGCATCACCAGATTGCTGGTGAAGCTCTCGCGGGTTTGCCCGGCCGTTATGTCCCGAATGCTATCGATCGCTGCGGCAATGTGGCCTATGCGGTCTGCAACGGTTGGCTGCACGTCAGAATACTTCGAGAATATCGTCGGCAATTCGTTGTGCCAGGCGAGGAGGAAGGGATCGCTTCATCGTTGCTTGCGCCTGCAAGCCCGTCGCGTCTTCAATGATATGCTCGACGCCGATCAGGTTGAGTAGCGAAAACGAGGCATCGGGCTCGACTTCAACCAGCACATCGACGTCACTGTCGTGCCGATAGTCGCCGCGCACGCGCGATCCAAAGATCGCAAGCTTCGACACGCCCTCTGCCTTGATGGCATCGGCATTCTCTCGTATCGCTGCCACGATCTCTTCGCGTGTCATGGTTTGGGACCTTGCAATCCCGCTAATCTATCATCTACTCCGCCGCCGCGCTATGGCCGAGCCGGGCGTTGAGCTTGTGGATCAGCTCCTCGGCGGCATCCGAGATCACGGTGCCCGGCGGGAAGATCGCCTCGGCGCCGGCGGCATAGAGCGCGTCGTAATCCTGCGGTGGCACCACGCCGCCGATGATGATCATGATGTCGTCGCGGCCGTGTTTCTTCAGCGCCGCCTTCAATTCCGGCACCGCGGTGAGATGCGCCGCGGCGAGCGAGGAGACGCCGAGGATGTGGACGTCGTTCTCGACCGCTTGCCGCGCAGCTTCGTCGGCGGTTGCGAACAGCGGTCCGATATCGACGTCGAAGCCGACGTCGGCAAAGGCGGATGCGATCACCTTCTGGCCGCGGTCATGGCCGTCCTGGCCGATCTTGGCGACCAAGATGCGCGGGCGGCGGCCCTCGGCCTCCTCGAACGCATCGATCAGGGCCTGCACTTTTTCGACCTTGTTGGACATCGCCGCTGCCTCTCGCTTGTAGACGCCGGTGATGGACTTGATCTCGGCGCGGTGGCGGCCGAACACCTTTTCCATGGCGTCCGAAATTTCGCCGACGGTGGCTTTGGCGCGAGCGGCGTCGATCGCCAGCGCCAGCAAATTGCCGTTGCCTTCGCCCGCCGAGCGGGTAAGCGCGGCGAGCGCCGCATCGACGTCCTTCTGGTTGCGCTCCTTCTTGAGCCGCGCCAGCTTGTCGATCTGCAGCCGACGCACGGTGGAGTTCTCCACCTTCAAGACGTCGATCCGCTTCTCGTTCTCGGGCTTGAACTTGTTGACGCCGATCACCGCCTGGCGGCCGGCATCGATCCGCGCCTGGGTCTTGGCGGAGGCTTCCTCGATCCTGAGCTTCGGCACGCCGGCCTCGATCGCCTTGGCCATGCCGCCGAGCGCCTCGACCTCCTGGATGTGCCCCCAGGCCTTCTGCGCGAGATCGCGGGTCAGCCGCTCGACATAGTAGGAGCCGCCCCAGGGATCGATGATGCGGTTGGTGCCGCTCTCCTGCTGCAGGAACAATTGGGTGTTGCGGGCGATACGCGCGGAGAAGTCGGTCGGCAGCGCCAGGGCCTCGTCCAGGGCGTTGGTGTGCAGCGACTGGGTGTGGCCTTGCGTTGCCGCCATCGCCTCGATCGTGGTGCGCATCACGTTGTTGAACACGTCCTGCGCGGTCAGCGACCAGCCCGAGGTCTGGCAATGGGTGCGCAGCGACAGCGAGCGCGGATCCTTCGGATTGAACTGCTTGAGCAGCTTGGCCCATAACAGCCGCGCGGCGCGCATCTTGGCGACTTCCATGAAGAAGTTCATGCCGATCGCCCAGAAGAACGACAGCCGCGGCGCAAAGCGGTCGACGTCGAGGCCCGCGGCAAGCCCGGCGCGCAGATATTCGACGCCATCGGCCAGCGTATAGGCGAGCTCGAGGTCCTGCGTCGCGCCGGCCTCCTGCATGTGGTAGCCGGAAATGGAAATGGAATTGTATTTCGGCATCCGCTGCGAGGTGTAGGCGAAGATGTCGGAGATGATCCGCATCGAGGGCGCCGGCGGATAGATGTAGGTGTTGCGCACCATGAACTCTTTCAGAATGTCGTTCTGAATGGTGCCCGACAGTTTCTCCGGCGGCACGCCCTGTTCCTCGGCAGCCGCGACGAACAGCGCGAGGATCGGCAGCACCGCGCCGTTCATGGTCATCGACACGCTCATCTGGTCGAGCGGGATGCCGGCAAACAGCGTGCGCATGTCGTAGATGGAATCGATCGCGACGCCGGCCATGCCGACGTCGCCGGAGACGCGCGGATGATCCGAGTCATAGCCGCGATGGGTGGCGAGGTCGAAGGCGACCGACAGGCCCTTCTGTCCGGCCGCGAGGTTGCGGCGATAGAACGCGTTGGAATCCTCCGCCGTGGAGAAGCCGGCATATTGCCGGATGGTCCAGGGCTGGTTGACATACATGGTCGGGTAGGGGCCGCGCAGATAGGGCGCGATGCCGGGCCAGGTCTCGAGGAAGTCGATGCCTTCGAGATCGGCCTCGCCATAGACGGGCTTCACCGGGATGCCCTCGGGCGTCAGCCACGGCTCGGCGCTCGCAGCCGGGGCCGTACTGGCCACGGGCTGGAAGGCGACATCGGCGAAATTGGGAATGCGGGTCATCCCTGGGCTTCCTCAAACTGGCGATTGCGTTCGATCAATCGCTGTAGCTTCTAATTCAATCATGGTCCGGATGCTGATGGCTGACGATGGTCGCCATCTTGTCCGGTCCGTAATTCTGCATCGTGGTCTGGCTCGGCAGGTTGGCGATGCCGACCACCCAGCCGTGGCGGGACTCGGTTCCGAATTGCTGCGTCGGTATCACCCGGTCGGGCCGGTCGAAGGCGCCGGTCATGATCTCGATCCGCGGCCCGTCGATACGGCGGAAGCTCAGGGGTGTTCCGCAGGCCGCGCAGAAGTCGCGCTCGGCGATCGAGGAGGACCTGAACGCGGCGGGCTTGCCGCGGGTCCATTTGAAGTCGTTGCGATCGATGTCGGCGAAAGAGGCAAATGGCGCCCCGGACGCCTTCTGGCACATCCGGCAGTGGCAGATGCTGATCCGGGTCGGCGCCGCCGAGACGGCAAATCGGACGGCGCCGCATTGGCAGCCGCCGGTCAGAACAGGTGTCGTTGGTGCCTCTGCGCTCATGTCTGCTCCATCCGCCGATAGGCCTCGCGCAATGTCGCCAGCGCATCACCGCCGGCGAAGACGAACTCGCCGATGCCGGCCGCCCGCAGCGCCGCTTCCTGGTCGGCGGGCCGCCCTGCCAGATAGATATGCCTTGCACCGGCGCCTTGAAGGGCCCTGGCGGCCTCACTGGCGCTGGCGGCATAGACCTTATCCGAGGAACAAATGCACGCCATCGCCGCGCCCGAGGCCTTGTAGGCCGCGGCCAGCGCCGCCGCGTCGGCAAAACCCTCGCTGTCGATAGCCTCGATCCCGCCGGTTTCGAAGAAACTCTTGGCGAAGGTCGCGCGGGCTGTGAAGTCCGCGGCGGTGCCGAGATTGGCCAGGAATATGTTCGGCCGGGCGCCATGCGCCTTCAGCGCGGCATCCGACTTGTCGCGCAGCGCCTCGAACGGTTCGGCAAGCCGCGTCGGCGCGAGGGCGTCGAATTTCACCTTGGCGCCGGCGAGGGACGCCGGCGCTGATGGTTTCACATCCAGCACTGCGGGGGCGGCCTCGCGCAGATCCGGAAATTCGCTGGCGCCGGTCAGCACGTCGCGGCGCTTCGCCACATTGGTCTCGCGCAGCAATCGCGTCGCGGCGACCTTGTTTTGCAGCAGCCCCTGCTCGAGCGCGGCGAAGATGCCGCCGGCCTTCTCGATCTCCTGGAACAGCGTCCACGCCGCCTCGCAGAGCTGCGAGGTCAGTGTCTCGATGCCGCCGGCGCCGGCCGCGGGATCGGACACCTTTGCCAGGTTGGATTCATCGAGCAGCACGAGTTGCGTGTTGCGCGCCACGCGCCGGGCGAAGTCGTCAGGCAGGCCGAGCGCCAGCGTGTGCGGCAGCACCGTGATCGCATTGGCCCCGCCGAGCCCGGCCGCAAAGGTCGCGATCGTCGCACGTAGCATGTTCACATTGGGATCGCGCTGGGTCAGCATGCGCCAGGCGGTCTGCGCGTTGACGAAGATCGGCTTTGGCGCAAGCCCGCAGGCCTCTTCGATCCTTGCCCAGAGGCGGCGCAGCGCGCGGAATTTCGCCATGGTCAGGAACTGGTCGGCATCGGCGCTGAGGCGGAACGAGATGCCCGCGCGCGCCGCATCGAGATCGATGCCGGCGCCTTCCAGCATGCGCAGATAGGCGAGGCCCAGCGCGAGCGTGAACGCGAGTTCCTGCACCTCGGAGCCGCCGGCATCATGGACCGGCCGGCCGTCGGCCAGCACGAACGGCCCCTTGAAGCCGCGCTTGATCAGGCCATTGACGACCTGGCCGAACGACTTTTCGTAGTTGGGCCAGGCGATGGCCGCAGCACCGCGCACGGCCATGGTGCTGAGCGCCTGGTAATTGAAATGCAGATCGAGCTTGGCCGGGTCGAGCTTGCGGACCTCGACCATGTCGGCAAAGGTCTCGCCGGCGTTCTCGCGGCCGATCACCGGGTTGAGCGCGATCATGATGCCGGCATCGAGATGGACGCCGCCGCAGGCGCGCGCCAGCGTCTTCTTGCTGGCATCGGCAAGACCGAAGCCGCGCGCGCCGGGACCGCCGGCGAACTCGAATTCGAGGCCGGTCGCGCCGTTCTCGAGATCCTGCAGCGCCTGCGCATTGGCTTGTGCGGCATCGGGATGATCGACCCGCTGCAGGATCTGCCAGGGTGCAGCGGCGGCGCGGCCGGCAAGCGGGCTTGAATTGGTGGCGCGGCGGTAGATCGGATCGATCTTCAGGCCGTCATAGGTCTTGCCGACCAGCTTCTCGAACGGGGCGCCCTTCAGCACGCCGTCGACCAGCTTGCGCCAGTCGTCATAGGTCGCAGGTCGAAAATCCGAAGCCAGAGCCAAATCGTCAGTCGAGGTCGTCATCCGCCCAAATCGTCCTTCACCGGCCCCGCGCGGGGCCCCTTGATTTGGCCGGAAATTGCCACGGGCGGGCGGCCAAGCCAAACGGTTGTTTGCGGTGGTTTGGCTTTAATCGAGGTCCGCTAGACGGAAAATACCGTCGGTAGAGACCTTGGCCAGCGCATCGGCGACGCGGCGCCCGGCGATGACGCGGTCGGGAACGATCTCGGCGAGCGGCACCAAGACGAAGGCGCGTTCGAACAAACGCGGGTGCGGCAGCGTCAGTTCCGGCTTGTTCAGTGTGACGTCGTCATAGGCGATCAGGTCGAGGTCGAGGGTGCGCGGCCCCCAGCGCTGCTCGTTCTTGCGGTCGCGGCCGAATTTGGCTTCGATCTTGTGCAGCGTGAACAGCAGCGCATGCGGATCGAGACTGGTCTCGATCTCGATGCAGGCATTGATGAAGCTGTCCTGCTGCTGCTCGCCCCAGGGTGGTGTCGAATAATCCGACGAGCGTGCGATGAGCGCGGCCTGGGTCATGCCGCAGATATTGGCGATCGCCTTGCGAAACGTGGTGCGGACGTCGCCGACATTGCCGCCGAGGGCGATCAGGACGTCAGCCATCTGCTTTCAACCCTGGGGCGGTTGATGGCGCGAGCGGGTCAGTACGACGCCGACATCGTCGAAGATCGCGGCGATCGGCGCGTGCGGCTTGTGCACCGTGACCTTGACCGCCCGGATGCGCGGAAAACTCGCCAGGATGTCCTCGGCCACCGCACCCGCGGCGCGCTCCAGCAGCTTGTAGTTGGTGTTCTTGAATGCCGACGTCGCGGTCGCCACCACGTTGGAATAGGAGACGGTGTCGGAGAGGCGATCGGTGCGCGAGGATTCCGAGAGGTCGGTATAGAGCTCGAGATCGATGACGAAGCGCTGCCCGACTTCGGTCTCATGTTCCATCACGCCATGACGGGCATGGATGACGATCCCGGTGATGAAGATCGTATCGGTCATTGCTGTCCCTCGATTGCTGCGGCCACGCGCAGCGCCTGAACGGTTTCGGCGACGTCATGCGCGCGGATGATGCGGGCGCCATTCCGCGCGGCGATCAGATGCGCCGCGATCGAGCCGCCGATCCGCTGTTGCGGCTCCGACGGCACGACCGTGCTGATGAAGCGCTTGCGCGAGGCGCCGACCAGCAGCGGCAGTCGGAACGCGTCGAGCTCGGAGAGCCGCGCCAACGCGATCATGCTCTGCTCCGGGGTCTTGCCGAAGCCGATGCCGGGATCGAGCACGATCCGGTCGGGCGAAATGCCGGCGCTCGCGGCGATCGCGAGCGAGCGCTCGAAGAAGGCGGCGATGTCTTGCATGATGTCGATCGCCGGATCGGCCTGCTCGCGATTGTGCATGATGATCACGGGCACGCCGCGCGCGGCGACCAGCGGCGCCATGCCGGCATCGCGCTGCAGGCCCCAGACGTCGTTGGCGATCGCCGCGCCGTGGTCGAGCGCCCAGGCCACGACCTCCGATTTCATACTGTCGATCGAGACCGGCACGCCAAGGGCGATCACGTCGGCCAGCACCGGTTTAAGCCGCGCCATCTCGGCCTCGGCGGTGACCGGCTGCGAGCCGTAGGGACGGGTGGATTCCGCGCCGATGTCGATGATATCGGCGCCCTCGGTGACCAGCTTGCGGGCCTGTGCCAGCGCCTCTTCGGGTGCGGCGAACTGGCCGCCGTCGGAGAACGAGTCCGGCGTCACGTTCAGGATGCCCATCACGGCCGGATAGGGCCGCGACAACAGCGCCGGCAGCACCGCCGATACGGCCGGGCCGGTCACCGTCGATGCCATGGGCTTGCTCGCCATCATGCGGTGGCTTTGCGCTGACCGCGGCGGCAAGTCAAGGTGTGGCGCTGACGGGTGACGCGGCCCGCGGCCGAATGCCGTTAAGACAGGCTAATAGGTGATCTTGGGAGGCAGCTTGCGTGCCTCTTCGATCAGCAGCTCGACCGACTTCTCCGACGGCATCACGCGGACGAGCTTACGCCGCACATTGGCGTCCTTCATGCTCTGCGCGAGCCGCGACGGGTTGCGGTGCGCGAGCTCGCGCACGGTGGTGACGCCGGCGGCGCGGACCAGGCCGACCTTCGCCTTGCCCATGCCGGGAATCCGCATGTAGTCGGAGATGTTGGCCCATTCGAGCAATTGTTGTTCGCTGATCCCGGTCTTGGCGGCGAGCGCCTTGCGTCCCTTGACGGTGCGGGCGGCTTCAAGCAGTGCGTCGGTCGTGCGGATACCGTGCGATTTCAGTTTGGTGGCGCAATAGGCGGACAGGCCTTCGATCTCGGAGAGGGGGTATGTCATGATACTCGTATGCAGGTAGAAGGGAGCGCACGTGCAATGGCGTTTTGGGAGAATGCTTCAGGCAAACTGGCTGAGGCCCGGCGTCCCCGAGATGATCTCGCCCATTTGATCCGCTCCGATTTTGTCGCGGCCGAACCTGAAAAGTTCACGCGCGACGTTCTGAATCTCACTCATGCTCAATCCAAGCGCCATCAGCCGGGTGCCGACAGCCATCAGACCGCCACCCATCAACCGCGATAGACCACCGCTGTTGTTGGAGGCGGCGATTGCCGCTTCGGCGCCGGGGATTTGGTCGATCAGAGCCTGAACTTTGTCGGAAGGTCCCTCGTTACGGAGGAAACCCAGAACGATGCCGATGGTTTTTTCAGCGACAGCACCGTCGATGCCGGCCTTCGCGGCCAGCTGCCCAACCAATTCGTCCATATTGCCCCGCCTCAACCGGTTTTTGCCGGATCATTCTTGAAGATTTATCTTGAGCGCCTGTGTCACGAAATACAAGCGATCCGCGCATTTCAGTTCGTTTTCTTTTTCGATCGCGTCGGGAGTGTTGCACCTCTGCAAGATTGAGCGGCGGATTCACACCATCTTGTCGCAATGCGCAATGCCTTTCGTCACTTGGCCGGGAATAAAGTATGAGGAACTGGTGGAGCGACAATATACATCAGTGCGCGCCGATGGTTTCAATCGACCTGCAAGATGCAATATGATGTCATCGGTTCGAATGGATCGAGCCGATTTAAAATCGCGTTAAGAGGCGAAGCGATGGCGACGTCCGACACCAAGTTGGCCGACACCGATGAGAAGATCTTTATCGGCAAGGGCGAGGAAACAGCCTGGCTGACGCTTGCGCTGGCCAACCGCCACGGCCTTGTGACCGGTGCGACCGGAACCGGCAAGACCGTCACGCTACAGGTCATGGCTGAAGGATTTGCGCGCGCCGGCGTTCCGGTTTTCGCAGCCGACATCAAGGGCGATCTTTCCGGTATCTCCGAAGTCGGCGAGGCCAAGGACTTTATCCTGAAGCGCGCCAAGGAGATGGGCCTGACCTTCCAGCCGGATCAGTTCTCGACCGTATTCTGGGACGTGTTCGGCGAGCAGGGCCATCCGGTGCGCGCCACCGTCACCGAGATGGGACCGCTGTTGCTCTCGCGGATGCTCGATCTGAACGACGTGCAGGAGGGCGTGCTCAATGTTGCCTTCCGTGTCGCCGACGAGAACGGCCTCACGTTGATCGACATGAAGGACCTGCGGGCGCTGCTGGATGCGATCGCCCCGGACGGCAGCAAGAAGGCTGCCGAGGACGAGGAAGATCCGCTGGCGCCGATCCGTAAGGCCGCGCAAGGCTACGGCAATGTATCCAAGGCGACCGTCGGAACGATCCAGCGTCAGCTCCTGGTGCTCGAGAACCAGGGCGGCGCCAAGTTCTTCGGCGAGCCGGCGCTGACGCTGAAGGATTTCATGCGCACCGACCGCGACGGCCGCGGCATCGTCAATATCCTGGTCGCCGACAAGCTGATGCAGAGCCCGCGGCTTTACGCCACCTTCCTGCTCTGGATGCTTTCGGAATTGTTCGAGGAATTGCCGGAGGCCGGCGACCTGCCGAAGCCGAAGCTGGTGTTCTTCTTCGACGAGGCGCATCTCTTGTTCACCGACGCGCCGAAGGCGCTGATGGACAAGATCGAGCAGGTGGTGCGGCTGATCCGCTCCAAGGGCGTCGGCGTCTATTTCGTCACCCAGAATCCGATCGACGTGCCGGACAAGGTGCTGGCGCAGCTCGGCAACCGCGTGCAGCACGCGCTGCGCGCCTTCACGCCGCGCGACCAGAAGGCGGTTGCCGCGGCCGCACAGACCTTCCGGCCCAATCCGAAGCTCGACACCGCGCGGGTGATCATGGAGCTCGGCAAGGGCGAGGCGCTGGTGTCGTTCCTCGAGGGCGGCGGCACGCCGTCGATGGTCGAGCGCGTCATGGTGCGCCCGCCGTCGGCGCGGATCGGGCCGATCACGCCGGACGAGCGCAAGGCGATCATGGATGCGAGCCCGGTCAAGGGCAAATACGACACCGCGGTCGACGCCGAATCCGCCTACGAGATCATCCAGAAGCGGCTCGCCGGAACGGCGGCGCCGGCGGACGGCAGCGCTGCTGGCGGCGAGGGGGGCGGCATCCTCGGCCAGATCGGTTCGATCGCGTCCACGATCTTCGGCACCAACGTCAAGCGCGGCCGCATGTCGACCGGACAGGTGATCGCGCGCAGCGTCACGCGCTCGGTGACCGACAAGGTGATCGGTGGCGTGGCCGCCGATCTCGGCAAATCGCTCGGCGGTTCGGTTGGCGGCTCGATCGGCCGGGCGCTGGTGCGCGGCGCGCTCGGCGGATTGCTGCGCCGATAGCATAGCGCCGGTCGGCTGAAGCGGGAGACCGGCTTTGCCTCCCGCGGCGGGCGCGCTACAACCTGGCGCAACGTCCAACAAAAAGGATATCCGCGATGTCCAACGCCAAGCTGCAGCTCGTCCTCGACCGTATCGACGCCGATTTCGACAACAGTCTCGAGCGGCTGTTCACGCTGCTGCGGATCAAATCGATCTCGGCCGATCCGGCCTTCGCTGATGACTGCAAGGCGGCTGCCGATCATCTCGCCAAGGATATCGCGACAGTCGGCTTCAAGACCGAAGTGCGGCCGACTGCCGGCCATCCGGCCGTGGTCGGCAAGCTGAACGGCTCGACCGACGGACGCCCGCACGTGCTGTTCTACGGCCACTACGACGTGCAGCCGGTCGATCCCTTGAATCTCTGGCACCGTCCGCCGTTCGAGCCTGTCGTGACCGACCATGCCGACGGGCGCAAGATCATCGTCGCGCGCGGCGCCGAGGACGACAAGGGACAGTTGATGACCTTCGTCGAGGCGTGCCGTGCCTGGAAGACGGTGACGGGATCGCTGCCGGTCGACATCACGATCGTCATCGAGGGTGAAGAGGAGATCGGTTCGAAGAATTTCGTGCCGTTCCTCGAGGCGAACAAGGACGACCTCAAGGCCGACTTCGCGCTGGTCTGCGACACCGGCATGTGGGACCCGAATACGCCGGCGATCACCACCTCGTTGCGCGGCCTGGTCTATGACGAGGTCAAGATCAAGGCCGCCAATCGCGACCTGCATTCCGGCGTGTTCGGCGGCGGCGCGCAGAACCCGATCCGCGTGCTGACGCGGATCCTCGGCGGCCTGCATGACGAGAATGGCCACATCACCATCCCGGGTTTCTATGACGGCGTGAAGGATTTGCCGCCGGATATTCTGGCCCAGTGGAAGCAGCTCAATCTGACGCCGGAGAGCTTCCTCAAGCCGATCGGCCTCTCGGTGCCCGCCGGCGAAAAGGACCGGCTCCTGATCGAGCAGGTCTCCTCGCGCCCGACCTGCGACATCAACGGCATCGTCGGCGGCTATACCGGCGAGGGCTCCAAGACGGTGATCGCGGCCGAGGCGTCGGCGAAGGTCTCGTTCCGCCTAGTCGAGGGACAGGATCCCGAGAAGATCCGAAGGGCGTTCCGCGACTATGTGAAGGCGCGCCTGCCGGCCGACTGCAAGGCCGAGTTCACCGACCATTCCAGCGCGCCGGCGATCGCGCTCGACTGGAACATGAAGCCGCTGGCAGCCGCGCGCCGTGCGCTGACCGACGAATGGGGCAAGGAGGCGCTCTTGATCGGCTCCGGCGCCTCGATCCCGATCGTTGCCGATTTCAAGCACACGCTCGGCCTCGACAGCGTGCTGATCGGCTTCGGGCTCGACGACGACAACATCCATTCGCCGAACGAGAAGTACGACCTCAAGAGCTACCACAAGGGCATCCGCTCCTGGGCGCGGATCCTGGCGGCGTTCGGCGACGCCAAATAGCGCGCAGGCGCATCGCAAGCAAAAACGCCGCCCGGAATTGGGCGGCGTTTTGATTCGGATGTAGGATGGGTAGAGCGAAGCGAAACCCATCGCTTCTTCATTGCGATCAGTCATGGTCACCTATCGTCGTAATTTCATTGCTGGAGGCAGTTTCTTCTTCGCGGTCAATCTAGAGGACCGGCGTCTGCGATTGCTGACAGACCACATCGATCAACTGCGCGCCGCCTTCCGTGAAACGCGCGAACGGCATCCTTTCACGACCGAGGCGATTGTCATTCTGCCCGATCACCTCCATGCAGTTTGGAGCTTGCCGGAAGGTGATGCTGACTTTGCGACGCGCTGGCGGCAGATCAAATCGGCATTTTCACGAAGCCTCCCGGTCGGCGAACTCATTTCGGGTAGCCGAGCGGCCAGGTCGGAACGCGGCATCTGGCAGCGGCGATACTGGGAGCACACGATCCGGGATGAAAGTGACCTCTCTCGTCACATCGACTACGTGCACATCAATCCACTCAAGCACGGCCTCGTGAAGCGGGTGAAGGACTGGCCGTATTCGTCGTTTCATCGCATGGTCAGGCTCGGAGTCTACCCAGAGGATTGGGCTGGCGACGGGGAGAGAACGGATGGAGCGTTCGGTGAGCGGTCTTGATGCTGAGGCGTGATGGGTTTCGCTGCGCTCTACCCATCCTACGGGTCTCGGCCAGGCCCCCGAACGTAAAAACGCCGCCCGGAATTGGGCGGCGTTTTGATGCCGATAGTGCAGAGGGTGTTGGTGAGCACTCTACCCGAAGATTGTGAAATTTCAATCACGGTAGCCGGGATTGACCCGGTCGAGCTTGCGCAGCAGCGGCGGCCAGACCAGCTGGGTCGAGCGCAGCTCGGCGCGGTCCGGGTTGGAGAGCAGCTCAGTGTTCTTGTCGATCGCATGCTGGTCGACCGGATAGGCAATCGGTCCGAGCGCGCGGGTCGCCACCTGCATCGAGCAGGCGCGCTCCAGATGGTACATCCGCTCGAAGGCGGATGCGACCGAGCGGCCGACCGTCAGGGTGCCGTGATTGCGCAGCAGCATGTGGTTCTTGCTGCCGAGATCGCGCTGCAGGCGCGGGCGCTCGTCATGATCGAGCGCGATGCCTTCATAGTCGTGATAGGCGAGGTCGTGGGTGACGAGCTGCGCGGTCTGGTTCAGCGGCAGCAGCCCGTCGGGGCCGCTCGACACCGCGGTGCCGTCGACGGTGTGCAGATGGAGCACGCAGCCGGCGTCCTCGCGCACCTCGTGGATCGCCGAATGGATGGTGAAGCCGGCCGGGTTGATGCTGTAGTCGCTCTTCGAAAGCTGGTTGCCGTCGAGGTCAACCTTGACGAGGCTCGACGCGGTGATCTCGTCGAACATCAGCCCGTAGGGGTTGATCAGGAAGTGATGCTCGGGCCCCGGCACGCGCGCGGAGATGTGGGTATCGACCAGATCGTCCCAGCCATAGAGCGCGACCAGCCGGTAGCAGGCGGCGAGATTGATCCGCTGCTCCCATTCCGCCGCACTCATATCCGACGGCACTTCCTTCAGGCGCGCTTCCGCTGGCGACATGGCCGATTGCTCCATTGATGGCGTTATTGCTTGGTCCAAGCGTAGCGCCGCCGCCGGACCGCAGCAAGGCAGGGTAACGGCGTGACAGTCATGTCGGCATGCGGCCCACGATCGGAACGGCAATCGTCAGTGGGCAGCGTGATGCGTTACGGCGCTGGGATCGCCAGCAGGCTCGAGATGCTGCGGCCGCGGATGTCGTAGACGCGGGCGAACACGACGTCGTCGCGCTTGATCTCGACCATGACCGGCGCGGCCAGCCCCTTGCAGTAGAATTCGCCGAGTGTCATCGCGAAGTCGGCGGCATTGCTGTCCCATCCGATCGTGAAATCAGGGCCGAGCGCGACCTGCGCGGGGCGCTGCGGTCCGCACACCGCGACCTTCCACTTGCGGTTCTGCGGCGGCACTTCCTGCCGCTCCGCCAGCTGCTCGCGCAGCCCGTCGGATGCCTGCTTCAGCGCCAGGCCCCAATAGTCCAGCATGAAGAAGTTGTCCGCGGTACGCACCGTGCCGGCGATGTGGTTGAAGTGCGTGTACTGATACGGATGCAGGCGGATCATTTCGCTGAGCGGCAGCAAGAGGCCGAACGCGAACATGGCGAGCGCCGCGGGCTGCCAGGCCCGGCGGTTCTCGCCGAGCCAGTCCATGCCGCGCGCGAATGCGATGCCGGCCAGCACCGTCATCGGCGGAATCACGAAGATGAAGTGACGGATGCCGTTATAGAGCGCCGGCCGCTTCACCATCGCGATCGCCAGCGGCAGCGTCGCCGCCAGCGTCAGCATCAGCATGATCGACTTGCGCTTTGCGGTGACGTCGTAGCGCGACAGCGACATCAAGGTGATGACGACGGCGGCTGCCAGCAGCACCAGCAGCACTTCGGGAAGCTGCAGCGCGAACAAGGTGGGCAGATAGGACCACGGCATGTCCGGCACCGACACCAGCGCGCCGTCGAACATCTCCTTCCACGGTTTCTCGAAGAAGTGCGAGAAATAGGTCACCGCTTCGAGCGGATGTCCGGGCTCCATGATCGACCACGGCCAGATCAGGCCCATCACGAGATAGCCCAGCACAAGTCCCGGCAGCAGCACATAGACGACATGGGCAAAGCGGTGGGTCGCCTCGCGCGGGCCCTGCTTGCGGAATTCCTCGATCAGGAGCGGGACGAAGCCGACCACGGCGTAGATCAATGCGAGCCCGCCAAGCACGCGGCAGCCGATCGACAGGCCGGCGCCCAGGCCGACGATCAGGATGGTGCGCGGCGAGGGCGCCGGATATTCCTCGATCAGGCGGACCAGGCCCATGATCAGGACCACCATCGCCACGGCGAACGGCGCATCCTTCGGATTCATGAACATGTGGCCGTAGAAGGTCGGGCACAGCGCCAGCAGCAGCAGCGCCGCCAGTCCCGCCAGCGGGCCGCCGACGCGGCGCGCCAGGCGCCAGGTCACCGCAAGGCCGATAACGCCGACGATCGCGCCGAGCAGGCGGCGCGTCTCGAACAGTTCGAGCGGAATGATCTTGTGCAGCAGGGCCGCGGCCATATCGAAGCCGCCGCCGTACATATACAGATTGGCAAACGACAGCGCGCCGGTGTCCTTGAACCCGGACTCGTACATGCGCAGCAGGAGGTCGGCATATTCAGCGTGGGTGTAATCGTCCCAGCCCAGACCGTAATCGCGGAACGTCAAACCGGCGACCACGGCGACCACGCCGAGGACGAGGACAGCGAGATCGTCGCAGGTCTTCTCCACCGAGCGCCGCGCAGGCGCCTCGAGGGCAGACGTCGTAATCGATGACATAGCTAGTGATACCGGCGTGCCTGTGGCCCAGATTGGCGCTTTAGGGCCTCATTCCCCGGCATCCATAGCGCAGTTCCGTTTCCGAGTAATTGGTAATTGTGGCGTAATTTCCCAGATGCGTTGCAATAAATTGGCAGCAATTCGTAGCCAGTAAATCTACGGGAGCTGGCTGCCCGACAGTCACTGCGGCCGCGGTGAAGTAGCGCATCGCGGCTTGGTTAAGCGGGATTTTAGGGAACTCTGTCTACAATTGGCGGTTGGCGGTGTGGGCAATATGACGGTATCGTGGCGTTGGTGGCCCGCGCCGATTTTCGGTCGGGTCTCCCGGGGGTTAGTTCGATGAAGGTTGGTCTGTTGGTCGTCGGCGCGGGCCTGGTCGTGGCGGGCTTGGCGGCGATCGGCCTCGGAATTCCAAACAAGGAATTCAGCGTCGGCGGCACGTTGATCGCAACAGGCGTGACCGGCGCATGTACCGGCGTGCTTGTTCTGGCCCTTGCCGCCATCCTTCGCGAACTCCAGGCCATGGGCGACCGGCTCGATGCCGTCGTGGCGGTGGGTCTGCGGTCCGGGTCGCCGTCTGCAACTTCCCCGCGCGGCACTCCCGACGATCCGGTGTTCCCGCCGCCTGAGCCGAAGGTCTCGGCGCCTCCGCCGCTGGCTCCAGCGTTCCCGCCATCCGCTCCCGCGGCGCCGCCGCCCTGGCACGACGAGATCGCCTCGCGCGGCGCATCAGGCGAGGTGCCGCCGCCCGCACCGGCGGCCGCGCCCGCGGATGGCGCTGCGCCGCCCAAGCGGCGCAATCTGCTGTTTTCCTCCTCGCGCAAGGAGCGCGAGCGGAGCCAGGGGCGTGCCGCCGAGCCGCTCACGCCGGATCTGTTGTCGCCGGAACTGCGTCCGAATCCGGGTGGTTCGGCCGAACCGGCGTCGGCAACCTTCGACGATGCCTGGCCGAAGACCGACCGGCCGCGGCCGGTCGACGTCGCCCCGCGGCGCGGCCCCCGGACGCCATCCACCTTCGGCGAGGCCCAGTCGGCCGCCGCCGCCTCGCCGTCGTCGGGCCATCCGCCGCCGCCCCAGGAGCAGCCGCCGGTGACCGTGCTCAAATCCGGCGTCGTCGACGGCATGGCCTATTCGCTCTATTCGGACGGATCAATCGAGGCGCAGATGCCGGAGGGCATGATGCGATTTGCCTCGATCGACGAGCTCAGGTCGCATCTGGAGCAGCGGCCTTAAGATCCGGGCCAATACTTGCGCGCGGCCGGCCCGTAGCCGGAAACGCGGCCGTTGTTGTCAGATTTGCTGCAATTCGTGCATATTCGCAAAGTAGTACGCGATTCCATTAATGTATTGCTGCGCATGGATACTGTCCGGTGGGCGCCGGGCTGCCGATAGCACGGGGAAGATTGAGCCATGTCCGATACGTCAGGCAAAACGCCGGTCGAGCTGACCGCCAACATCGTTTCGGCCTATCTCAGCAACAATCCGACGCCGGCCTCGGACATTCCGAACCTGATCAGCCAGGTCCACTCCGCTTTGCTGCGGGTGTCGAGCGGACGCAACGACACGCCGAGCGAGCCGGCCAAGCCTGCGGTGTCGATGAAGAAGTCGATCACGCCCGAATATCTGGTGTGCCTCGAGGACGGCAAGCGCTTCAAGTCGCTGAAGCGCCATCTGCGCACCCAGTACAACATGACCCCGGAGCAGTATCGCGACAAATGGGGCCTGCCGGCCGACTATCCGATGGTGGCGCCGAACTATGCGGTGGCGCGATCGCAGCTCGCCAAGAAGATGGGTCTCGGTCAGCAGGCGCGGAAGCGGAAGTAAAGATCTACGCGGCGGACGCCAGCGCCTCGCGCGCATCGTTGCGGATGCGGTCGACCATCGAGCGCAGGCCGTTGGAGCGCTGCGGCGTCAGATGGTCGCGGAAGCCGAATTCGTCGAACAGCGCGAGCGCGTCGGTGCCGAGGATTTCCTTGGGCGTTTGCCCGGAAAACAGCGTCAGCACGATCGCGACCAGGCCGCGCACGATGTGGGCGTCGCTGTCGCCGATATAGATCAGGCGCGGTTCGCCGTTGGCATCGCGCTCGATCCGCTTCGACAGCCAGACCTGGCTGACGCAGCCCTGCACCTTGTTCTCGGCCGAGTGCTCCGCCTCCGACAACGGTTCGAGCGTGCGGCCGAGCTCGATGACATAGCGGTAACGGTCGTCCCACTCGTCCAGCAGCGCAAAATTGTCCCTGATTTCGTCGATCGTCGTCATCGTGGCCCGCGTCCTGTCCTTGCCGGCTTATATAGGAAGGCGGGCCGCGAAAGCGATGAAAATGGAACCGGTTCCCGGCTGTTTTGACGCGTTTTCTTCACGCGAACCGGTGCCTGCCTCGCTCGACAGCGCTTTGGTTTCCGCTCACGGCGTCGGCGGCAGGCGGAATTCGATCGACTGATCCTCCGCGGTCAGCGTGTCGCGGAACGCGGTGGCTGAATCGGTCTCGTCCTGGCTGATCGAGCCGGTATGGTCGGGTGGCTTCTTGTCGGTGATGATCTGGTAGAGCTTGCGCGCCCCGTCGGTCGCGCGCTGGCCGATCGCGGTCGCGGCCTGGCCGCCGACCTCGCAGGCGGACGGCTGGCGCTTGCAGAACTGACCCATGTCGTTGATCGTCGCGGTCGCGGCCGACACCGCGTCCGACGCGCTGATCTGCGGCGCCTTGTCCGCTTCGGGTGTTTTGTCTCTCGGCAGCAGCACGAGCACAAGCCCGAGCCAGAATGCCAAACGCAGCAGGAAGAACATGGCGCGATCCCGGTCGTCTGTCTTGTCTTGCTTCTTGCGCGGTCGATGCCGCTATTGGCCTTGAGAGTTAGCATCGGTCGATAAATCGGAAGTATCTGCATTGAAGTAAATCCGCCGAAAAATCGCGGAAAATTCGCCTGAATTGATTCGCCGTAAATTTTCGATTGATGGCGGCCGACGCGCGCCGGATACGCAGGATTCGCCCCGTCCACCATTTCGAAACCATAGAATGTCGCATCCGGAAACCAGCCGTTCACCATCCCCGACAAATGGCCGGTGAATAGCGGGTCAAACCCACTCCAATGCACGGTGTTTGGCGGCAGGCCGCCCAGCCTTAGCGTTCGCTTAAGTTCGCTCTGACACGTTGACCTGCAATCACGAAGGAGGCGTTCCGGCGCGTCTGTGTTGACGATTGAGCCGAAGCGCGAGTGCTGTGAGTAGTTTGAGTCTGATCCGCGATTGCCTGGATGCGCTGCTGCATCCGTCGGCGCAATATGATGCGCTGACGCGTGCGCGCCATCGTGCCTTCATGGCGCCGCGGCTGCTCGGCAGCCTGGCGGCGCTTGCCTCGTTCCCTGCCTTTCTTGCGATGCGCGGCGCGCCGACGGCGATCGAGGTCGCGGCATTCGCCTGGCTGATCGCGCCGATTCTGCTGTCGTGGTTCCTGTCGCGCACCGGCCGCTATGAAGGCGCGCATGTGCTGTCGTCGCTGGCGCTCGCCGGTCTCGTGATGATGATCGCGGCGACGACCGGCGGCATCGCCTCGTTCGCCGCCGTGTGGCTCGTCGTGATTCCGATCGAGGCGGCGCTGTCGGCCTCGCGGCGTGTGGTGGCGTTTGCGTTCGCGCTGGCGATGATCTGCGCGGCGCTGCTGAGCGTGCTCGGCCATTATCATGTACTGCCGGTCGTCGATCCCGCGGTTGCTTCGAACAGCACGCTGGTCGGTTTCGGCGTCGTGTCGGCGATCTTCTACGCCGCCGGGCTCGCCTTCGGTGCGGAGTCGCTGGCGCGCACCAGCGTGGCGCTGCTCTATGTCGAGGAAGAGCGCTACCGCCTGCTCGCGCATAACATGAGCGACGTGCTGTCGCGGCACAGCCGCAACGGCGCGGTGCGCTTCATTTCGCCCGCGGCCGAGAACATGCTCGGCGTGCCGGCATCGCGGCTGTTGGGCCATGGCCTGTTCGACCGCGTTCATGTCGCCGATCGCCCGGCCTATCTCACGGCGCTGTCGGACGCCGCGCGCGGTGACTCCCGCAGCGTCGAGTTCCGCGTGCGCCGTGACGGTGCGCGGGGCGAAGCCGTCGCCGAATTCATCTGGGCCGAGATGCGCTGCCGCCCGCTCGATCAGGCCGCCGCCGATGCCGAGGTCGTCGCCGTGATCCGCGACGTGACCGATCGCAAGGTGCAGGAGCAGGCGCTCGAACAGGCGCGCAACGTGGCCGAGCAGGCCGATGCGTCGAAGACGCGCTTCCTGGCCACCATGAGCCACGAACTGCGCACCCCGCTCAACGCCATCATCGGCTTCTCCGAGATGATCGCGCAGGAAGACGTGCTCGGCCTCGACGTGGCCCGCCGCAAGGAATACGCGCAGCTGATCAACGATTCCGGCCAGCATCTGCTGTCGGTCGTCAACGGCATCCTCGACATGTCGAAGATGGAGTCCGGCAATTTCGAGATTTCGCCGGAGCCGTTTGCGCCGCGGCCGGCGCTGCTCAATTGCTGCAATCTTGTGGCGTTGAAGGCGCGCGAGAGTGGCGTCGATCTCGTCACCCGGGTGCCCGACGATCTGCCGATCGTGAACGGCGATCCGCGCGCGTTCAAGCAGATCGTGCTCAATCTGGTCTCGAACGCCATCAAGTTCACCGAGCGCGGCGGCAAGGTTACCGTGTCGGCCGGCGTCGAGGGATCGCGGCTGGTGCTGCGTGTCTCGGACACTGGCGTCGGCATCGCCGCCGATGATCTCAAGCGGATCGGCGATCCGTTCTTCCAGGCCGGCAAGACTTATCAGCGCCGCCACGAGGGCACCGGTCTTGGTCTTTCCATCGTGAAGGGGCTGGTCGGCCTGCACCACGGCGAAATCAATGTGGAGAGCAAGGTGGGCGAGGGCACCATTGTATCGGTCGCGCTGCCGCTGGCGTTCACCCCGCCCGCCGCCGTCGAGCCGTCCAGCAATGTCTCGACCCTGAAGCCCGCGCTGCGTTCCGGACTACAAGAGCAAACCCATCAGGTGAAGAAGAGTGCCTAGACAGACTTTGGATGACGATGAAACGCCGCGCCGTCGCCGCGGCGCCAAGGCAGTGGCCATCGCGGCCGAGGAGGAACGTGGCCTCGTCCTGCGCCTGCTGCTGCACAGTCCGAAGGATCTGGTCGCCGGCGTGCTGGCGACGTCTGCCATCGTTGCGATCCTGATCAATGCGCTGTTCCTGCAGGCGGGCCGTCATCCGTCGCCGATGTTCGGCGGTTCGGTTGTGACGCTGCCGCCGCCGGCCCCGGTTGCCGCGGCCACCAGCCCGATACCGCGCCCGCGTCCGGCCGAGGCGGCTGCCCGATCGATTGAGCCGGCCGCCATGGAGCCGAGCAAGCCCGTCGACGTGAAGCCGGTGGAGACCAGGCCGGCCGAGACCAGGTCCGTCGAAGCCAAGCCGGCAGAACCCAAGGTCGAGGCCAAGCCGGTCGATCCGATGGCCAATCTGGTGCTGAAATCGACCACTGCGCCGCCGGCCGCAGCACCGTCCCCGGCCGCCGCGCCGTCCAGCGTCATTCGTCCGCCGGCGTCGATTCCGACACAGCATCTGAGCCCGGCCGGCAAACGCATCGCCGCAGTCCAGCGTACGCTAACGGAGTATGGCTACGGCCAGCTCAAGCCGACCGGCACGATCGGCGCCGATACCCAGCACGCGATCGCGAAGTTCGAACGCGCCCGCAAGCTGCCGGTGACCGGTCAGATGTCCGATCGCCTGGTACGCGAGCTCGGCGCGATGATCGGCCATTCGATCGAGTAGTCGTCTCTCTGCGAAGGCATTGAATGCGTATTCGTCATGCCCGGGCTTATCCCGGGCATTGACGTCTTTGAGACTTGTTGCAGCCAAGACGGGGATGGCCGGGACAAGCCCGGCCATGACGAGTTAAGGCGCATCGCCCAGCAGAACGTCCCTGACCTCGTCGGAGAACAGCTTCCTGCGTCCGGCCACCAGCACCCATTCCGGATCGTCGCGATCCGGAATAGCGCGCGGCATCCCGTGATCGAGCAGGGCCTGCGCGCAACCCACCCAGTCGCCGCCGCTGACCGGCTCGTTGCAGGAGGCCCATGACAAGGAGCCGGACGTGTTGTCGCCGAAGCCGTGCTGCTCGGTCCACTCCGCGCCGTGCTCGAGCAGGAATCGCGTCAGGCCGGCATTGCCGCGGAACACCGCGTGATTGAGCGCCGACGCATCCCAGTCGCCGCCACGCACCGTGATCGGCCAGCCGAGCTCGACCATCAGCCGCACTGCATCGTCGCCGCTTGCCGCGGCGAGCTCCGGAAGCAACCGCAATTGCTGCGGTGAAAGTGAACCCGGAAGATCGGGCCGACCAGCCTGGATTCGCCGCGCCTCGCTCTCGTCACCACTGCTGCACGCCGCGACGAACCGCTCATCATCGGCAAGCGTCTCATCGCCGGTGCGTTCGCGCAGCAACTCGGCGACATCGGTCAGTCCGAACTGCAATGCGTAGCGGTAGGCGCTGAGCCCGCCTGGTGTTGTGATGCGCGGATCTGCGCCGGCGTCGAGCAGTATCGCGATGCAGGTTCGCGACCGCCGCCGGCGGATCGCCCACAGCAACGGCGAGCCGCATTCGGTCAGCGGCGCGTTGCCGGCGGGTTCGTTTGGATTGCCGCCGTGCCGCAGCAGCAGGTCGAGCGCCGCCACGTTCTCGTCATCGAGCACCTTGTACATCGCGTTGGTGCCGGCGATCCGTGCGCCATGCTCAAGCAGCAGGCCAGTCGTCACCGAGCCTTCGAGCGAGTGGTAGAGCGATTCATTGTCGTTCGGATTGGCGCCCGCTTCGAGCAACAGTCTGGTCAGTTCGAGATCGTGGTTGCGGCCGGCGGCGCCGTACAGCGCTGACAGCGGATTGCTGTCATCGGGTGCGTCGAGCGTTCCGGGCGGCCAGCGGCTGCTGATGTGCTGGTCGGGATCGGCGCCGGCCTGCAGCAGCAGGCGTGCGCAGCGATGCAGCCGCGCCTCAAATTCCGGAATCTGCAGCAGGCTGGAATGCGTCACGGCGACCAGCGGCGGCAGTTTGAACGGACCGCCGGGACGGTTGACCCATGTGGGATCGTCGTTGGCGGTGCGTTGCACTGTCTCCTCGTCACCGATGGCGCAGGCGAGATAGGGATCGTCGGCGACAAGACTGGAATCCTCGGTGAGCATCCGCGCCGCAACGCGCGGATTGGCGCGGTCGGTGGTGCCGGCGACGTCCGCGGCATAGACCAGCTGCAGCCATCGCCGCACGCGATCGGCCTTGCTTTTACCAAGCGGCAATTGTGCGTCGACATAGCGCCGCAGGTCCGGCCAGGAGGCGAAGCCGAGATCGCGCGCCACGCAGGACTGCGCATCGTGCAGCCGCAGATCAAGCGCGGCGATTTGAGCGTCGCTGCGCCCGGCCGCAGCCGGAAGCGCATGCCGGAAACGCGCGTAGGCCTCTGGCGCCTGCCGCCGATAAAGGCGAATGAGTTCCTTGGCCTGCTTCTTCAGATGATCGAGATTCAATCGCGCGGGCGATCGGTCCATGGAAACCTCCGTGCATCATCGCCGATGGTCCACAAAACCGGCTGCACAAAGGCTTGGGTGGCCGCTCAATTGATGCAAGTGGGTTCAACCCTTCCCGTGGACCCGGGCGCGGCTTGCACCGCGGATGCAAGGATATGGGTGACGATTGGTTCGGTCAACCCGCCGCGGCGTGACGACATCTGTGACAATTGGACGTGACCGCGCCGCTGGCTTATAGGTCGGCGCATGCGATTGAAAACAAGCATTTGGGTCGCGGCGTATCTGCGCCGCTGCCAGACCGAGGGCGTGTTCGGCGCGGTCCGCAAGAAGGGCGCCGAGGAAGCCGGGGCCGTGTTCGTCAAGGTGGCGCTGATGGACGGCAACGCGATGCTGTATGCGCCGGCGCCGCAGACGGTCTATGACGACAGCCGTCCGGTCGAGCGGCTGTTCGTGCCGACCGCACCACAGCCGGTATCCGAGCCGTCTGTCGAGGAGCGCTTGACCAAGGAGCTCCGCTTCGATCCCGATGCCTGGATCGTCGAGACCGAGGACCGTGCCGGGCGGCACTTCCTCGATCTGGCCAAGGGCTAACTTCCAGACTTCTGATTTCGGACAGCGGGCGCGCTGCCGGGTTGCAACGCGGGGCGCGTCTGCGAGGATGTCGCGCGCACGCGATGGCGCTCATCGTCATAGAGCGACGAGCGATACCTGGCGCGGGCCACCGCCATGGTCGAGCCGCGCCACGCCGCCAGCATCACCAACGCCGAGCGCTCGCTCAGGCGATCGTAGAGCCGCGACAGCCGATAGACGTAGTTGACCGAGGAGCCGGCTTCCGGATTGAGGAACATCAGGATCCGCTGGAACGCGGCGCTCGACACGTCAAGCGCCCGCATCGCGCAGGCGAGCGGCTCGCCGCCGGGATCGTTGACGACGTCCGCGGCGATCCGCGACGGCAGGATCAGCGCCTCGCCGAGTTCGAGCGTGAAGTTATCGAGGTCCTCGGCAAACGCTGCCATCTCCAGGATATGGATCGCGCGCGCGGCGCGCGCGGCCGGGATCCGCGCCGCAGCCTTCAGCGGCGTCTCCTGCAGATTGTGCAGGATCTGCGCGCGCTCCCTCGTGCTGGCGGCAAAGAACATGTCGGAGATTTCGGCGGCATCGTTTGGCCGCATGGCAAGGCTCGCGGCCATCCGCAGCTCGGCTTCGGTCGGGACCTTGGCCGGCAGCGCTGACGGGGCGGGCGCGGGAATTGGCGTGGCCGCCGGCATCGGCTGGTCGGGACCGACGCGGCGCAGCCCGAGCTTGTCCACGATCCGGGCGGGCGTCGCCGGATAGATCGCAAGCCGCGCGCGGACCGCGGCACGCGTCGCGTCGTCGACCTCGTCGATCAGGCGCGTCGTCAACTCGACGAACTGGCGCTCTTCATCGGCGGAGTGGGCGCTCGCCTGCACATAGAGGTCGGTCAGGACGCGCAGCAGCGTCGGGCGGATGTCGACGCCCTCGCGACGGGAGAGCGTCATCAGCCCATCGAAACCAGGAAATAGCGGAGCTGCGCTCATCTCGGGCGTACGCGACTTGCCAGTGAACTTCGGTTTGAAAGCCTTGTGGCAGCGAGCCTACGCAGGCTGTTTTAAGAGGCAGTTAAGGAAAACAAGCCGTGAAGGTGAATGCTCGAATTTGCGCGTGTCTATTAAGGCACAGCGCCATATCCGTAACCGTCCGTGCCGGCGGCTTAAGATGTCATTAACCATGCGCGTTCTTAACTCGGCATGCGCGGGGCAAATCATGTCCGTGCGGGGCCAGAGAGAACGGAACATGGGCACCATCGTTGAGTTTCCGGCGGATGCGGCTGCACGGCGGCCGAGCATGGCCGGTGCTGCCGGCGAAGGCATGGGGACCGTACTGATCCTTCCCGTCGTCCGGATCGAGCGAACGACGGAGGAGACCGGCGGTGGTCGCGGACCGGAGCAGGGCACTGCGCAGGGCCGCCGTCGCCGACGCCGCTCCTGATCGCGGACATCGGGCAATGCCGGAGCTTGTGCAGCGGACCGTCGCGCGGCGGTCACTCCCGGCGCTGATCCTGCTGCTGGCAGGCTCGGCGCTCGCCGGCTGCAGCGGCGGGGATTTCGGCCGCACCCGCGCCGATTTCCGCAACGACGACATGCATCGCTGGATCGGTGCCGAGGCGACCGGCAGCATCGGCAAGAACGCCTCGCAATTCCAGCTCACCGAACACGAACGTCAGCTGCGCGACCTCGCCTATCAGTTCATCGAGCCGCCGCTGTCGCGTCCGGCGTGGAAGAGCGTATTCGGCGACTACCAGCCGCTGCCCTCGCCGTGGCGGCAGAGGGTCGTGTTCGATCGCACCGCCTATGGCCGCAATTTGATCGACGAGCCGCATCGCTCGTTCGCCTCGCGCTATTCGCTGCTGATCGACGAGGTGCGCGACGACATCACCCGCTTCGAGCCGTTCTTCGCCACCGCGATCCAGGTGATCGAGCTCGATCGCAAGCGCAATGCCAGCCTCCACATGATCGCCGACGTGTCGCCGCGCGAGCGGGCTGACGCGGTGGCGCGGATGGAAGAGAACACGCTGATCGTGCAATGGGTCCAGCAGGCCCTGGAGCGGCGGATCTCGTCCTATCGCTGGGCGCTGGAGCGGCTGGTGATCCAGGCGCCCGACGGCATGGCGGCTGACGCCGAACGCCAGATCAACGAGCTCGCCCGGCTCACAGCCAATGCGCCGCTCATCTCCGCGCCGGTCACGGGCCAGGCCGTGGTGACGAAGGGCTAGTCTAGGCGCGCTTCGTTTTCTTCGCCGTCGATTTGACCCGGCGACTGTTGGCTTGCCGCGGCAGGCTCGCAATGAACGCCTTCAGCGCATCGGAGGGCGGGTGGGCCGAGGGATAGGCGAGGCCGACCTGGCGAGTCACGTCGATATCGATCGCGCGCATCGTGACATCAGGATTGCCGCGCGCCACGCCCTCGGGGACGATGGCGACGCCGACCCCGGCCGCCACCAGCGCCATCGCCCACTCCTCGGATTCCGCGATCGCCACCGGCTTGCGCGGCGGTGAGGCACGCTTGAAGAATTCCTGCTGTTCGCAATGGCAGCGATCGATCATCGGAACGCCGGCGAAGTCGGTGGTCCGCAGCGTCTCCTTCAGCGTCAGGGGATGCGAGGGCGGCAGTGCCGCGACATAGCGCTCGCTCCACAGCGGGATGAAGTGCTCGCCGGCGCCGACCATGGTCTTGGCGACGATCCGCGCGTCGGCCTTCTCGCTGGCGCCGACCAGCCGGAGCGCAAGATCGGTATTGCCGGTCAGCGGCTTCAGCAGCGCGATGGTCCGGGCCTGATCGAGCGTCCGCAACAGGCCGAGCGTCAGCGCCTGCCGCGTCGCGGGCTTGCGGAAGAGGTTTCGCGCCGCGTCCGCCTCGTCGATGATCCTGCGGGCGATGCCGTGAAACTGCGCGGCAGAGGCGGTCGGGGCCATGCCCTTCTTGTGCCGGATGAACAGCGTGGTGCCTAGCTCGGCCTCGAGATTGGTGATCGCCGCCGAGATCGACGGCTGCGAGATGAAGCAGCGCTTCGCCGCGGCGGTCAGATTGCGCTCGCGGTAGACCGCGGCGAAGTAGCGGAGTTCGCGGATATCCATAGGTGTATCCTATCACAGGGATAGAAAGACAATATTTTACCTATGGAAACGCGAGTGGCAAGTCTGCGCCTGTTACAGCGGAGGACCTGTCATGCGCATCCACCATCTCAACACCGGCACGATGTGCCCGATCGGAAAGCGGCTCGTGAACGGCAGCGGCAGCATCTTCCAGCGGGCGCGGATGGTCTGTCACTGCCTGCTGGTCGAGAGCAATGACGGCCTCGTGCTGGTCGACACCGGGATCGGGCTCGACGATATCGGCGACCCGCCGCGGCTCGGACGCAAATGGGTGCGGCAGACGACGCCGCGGCTCGATCCGGCCGAGACGGCGGTGCGGCAGGTCAAGGCGCTCGGCTTCTCGCCGGACGATGTGCGCCATGTGCTGCTGACGCATCTCGACCGCGATCACGCCGGCGGCGTGCCGGACTTTCCGAAGGCCAAGGTGCACGTCGATCGCAAGGAGTACGACATGGCGGTAACGCATCAGGTCACGCCGCCGCAGGGGCGCTACATCACGGCGCAGTGGCAGCACGGGCCGGACTGGGCGTTCTATGGTGCCGGCGGCGAGGACTGGTTCGGCTTCAAGGGCGTGCGCGCGCTCGGCGACCGCGAGCCGGACATTCTGATGATCCCGTTGCCGGGCCACACGCTCGGCCATTGCGGGATCGCGGTGCGCGACAAGGACAGGTGGCTGCTGCACGCCGGCGACGCCTATTTCCACCACGCGCAGCTCGATGCCAGGCCGCGGATCCCGCTGGTGCTCGGCATGTTCCAGCGCCGGGCGGACATGGATCGCGCGATGCGCATCCAGAACCAGGAGCGGCTACGGCAATTGAAGGCGGCGCATGGCGCTGATGTGACGATCGTCAACAGCCACGATCCCGTCGACTACGAGACCTGCCGCTGCGGCCGGCACGCGCTCGCCGCGAGCTAGCGCTTGCGTGCCGCAGGCGGCGGGGCCGGCACAGGCAGCGGCGGCGGCGCCTCCTGCTTGGCCGCGACCGGCTCGGTCTGCACCTTGCAGGAGGAGGCGGCGAGCGAGGCCTGCGCCTGCGGCATCAGGCCGGGCTCCGGCGCCAGCGCCTTCAGGAGGATCAGGCCGGTTGAGGTCGGCGAGTCGATGATCAGCCGGTCGGCGGCGGTGATTTCCTCGTCCTCCGGCAGCTCGTTGTGCTGCGCTTCCGTCATCAGGTCGAGCTCGATCACCTTCTTGCCGGCCGAGCGGTCGTTGATCGCGTAATAGGCGACCTCGTTGCGGGTATAGAACGACACCGACGTATAGGCCTGGCTGACCGGCACGGTGAGCTTGAGCGGCCCGGTCGAGAGATCGTAGCGGCAGATCGCCACCGCGAAGGCCGGATCCATCAGCGGCATCGGCGAGTGGCTCGGGTCGGCCAGCGGCAGCTGCGTCACCTCGTTGAGCTTGGTCATCGGCGTCAGCCGCGAATAGGCGTCCTGCGAGGCGATGCGCGGCAGCGCCAGCACGCTGACGAGATGCACCACGCCGCCGAGCAGCACGCCTGCGAGGATGGTGAGCAGCACGCGGATCATGGGCAACCCGTCGTTGCGATCGACGGCATCGGCGCGTCGCGCTGCGTGCGGGTCGCGACCCCGACCGGCGTATCGTAAAGGCGCAGCATCAGCGCGTAGCGCTCGATGCCGCCGGTCGGCAGCCAGTTGCCGGCGCGCGAGCGCGAGGCGATGTGGATCTCGAACGTGCCGTCGGAGGCGCGCATGATCTCCTGGCTGGTGAAGCCGTAGCGCTGCAGCGTGTTGGCGACCAGGTGCCCCTTGCGGTCGAACAGCGTCAGCGTCCAGAACCGCGCCGCCGGCGTCACGCCGCTGACCACGATGTCGCAGCGGCCGTCGAGCGGCTTGTTCTTGTCGTCTGTGGTCGCCGAGAACGCGATGCCGTCGCCGGTGCCGATCGGCAGCTCGCCGCTGCGCGCGATGGTGGCGCGCGAATAGGGATCGACGTCGGAGGTGCCGCTCTTCGGCCGCGCGGTCCAGGCGCCGATCTTCAGCGTGCCGAGATCGGTGCCGCGGGTCGCCGTCGCGTAGGTCAGGCCGAGGCCGACGGCGGTGGCGATGACGAGTGCCAGCAAAGTGGTGAGGAGGAGCCGCACGTTAGTTCTTGCGTGGCGGTGCCGGTGTCGCGCCGTCCGGCCCGGCCGCGGCAACGTAGTTTTCGGGGAACGCCAGCGCGCTCGAGGACTCGGCCTTGCCGGTCTTCGAGGACTCGTTCAGCGTGGTCTTGCCGGCGGTCCTGGCGGCGTCATCGAGCAGCTTCTCGACCCGCACCAGGATATCCGCGCCGCGCTTGGTCAAAACCGGCGGCGGGCCCGGCTTGGTCTCCAATACGCGCGGCGCCGTGTTGGCCTGGGCATTGGCCTGCGCCGGCTGCGGCGGCAGCTTCTGGCCCATGCCGACGCCGACCAGCTCCTTGACCTCCACGCCCTGATGCGCCGCGACCATGATGTCGTGCCAGGTCTGCGCCGGCAGCGAACCGCCGGTCATGCGGTTGGTCGGCGAATAGTCGTCATTGCCGTACCAGACCGCGCAGGTGAAGTTGCCGGTGTAGCCGACGAACCAGGCGTCGCGATAGGCGTTGGTGGTGCCGGTCTTGCCGGCGGTCGGAATGCCGTCGAGCGCGGCGCGGCGCGCGGTGCCTTCGCTGACCACGTGGCTCATCATGCCCGCCATATCGGCGGCGATGTTCGGCGGAATGGCTTGCCGCGGCTTCGGACCGTCGCGGTCCCAGCGCCAGACCAGGTCGCCGGCGCCGGTGCGCACCTCGAGCACGGAATGCGGCGTCACTGCCTTGCCGCGGTTCGGGAAGGTCGCATAGGCAACCGCGTGCTCCAGCACCGTGACTTCGTCGGAGCCGATCGGCAGCGACGGCGTATCGGGCAGCGGCGCCTTGAGGCCGAAGCGGCGCGCGACCTCGACGATCTTGGCGCGGCCCGCCTTCGGCCCTTCCTTGCCGCCCATCATGATCGAGAGCTTGACCGGCACCACGTTGATCGAGCGGGTGATCGCCTGCGTCAGCGTGACCTGACCCGAATAGGAATGGCCATAGTTCTGCGGGCACCAGTTGCCGATGCAGACCGGGCCGTCCACGATCTTCGAGTTCGGCGTGAAGCCGTTCAGCAGCGCCGTGGTGTACACATAGGGTTTGAACGATGAGCCCGGCTGGCGATAGGCGTCCGTGGCGCGGTTGAACTGGCTCGCACCGTAGTCGCGTCCGCCGACCATGGCGCGGATGCCGCCGTCGAGATCGGACACCACGGTCGCGGCCTGCGTCGCGTGATAGTCGCGCCCGAACTGTCGCAGCTGGTTCTCGATCGCTTCCTCGGCCGCCTTCTGCACGTTCATGTCGATCGCGGTGCGGACCACGAAGACGCGCTCGGTGTAGGATTTCGGGAAGGTGTCGACCAGCTTGCGCATCTCGTCGAAGGCATAGTCGAGATAGTAGTTCGGCGAGTTCTCGTCGCGCCGGTCGACCGCGACCGCGGGATTGCGGCGGGCACCGAACACCTGGCCCTCGGTCATGAAGCCGGCATCGACGAGGTTGTCGAGCACGACATTGGCGCGGGCGCGGGCCGCGGGCAGGTTGATGTGCGGGGCGTATTTGGTCGGCGCCTTGAACAGGCCGGCGAGCATCGCGGCCTCCGCGAGATTCACGTCGCGCACCGACTTGTTGAAGTAGAAGTGTGCCGCGCCGTCGACGCCGAAGGTGCCGCCGCCCATATAGGCGCGGTCGAGATAGAGCTTCAGGATCTCGTTCTTGGTGAGCCGCGTCTCCAGCCAGATCGCGAGGAAGGCTTCCTTCACCTTGCGCTCGATGGTGCGCTCGTTGTTCAGGAACAGGTTCTTGGCGAGCTGCTGGGTGATCGACGAACCGCCCTGGCGGACGCCGCCGGCCTGCGCGTTGGTGACCAGCGCGCGGGCAAGGCCCGGCACGTCGATGCCGAAATGGTCGTAGAAGCGGCGGTCCTCGGTCGCGAGCGTCGCCTTGATCAGATTGTCCGGAAAATCTTCCAGCGGGATCGAGTCATTGTGCTTGATGCCGCGGCTGCCGATCGGGTTGCCGTAGCGGTCGAGGAACGTCACCGCGAGGTCGGACTTCTTCAGCCAGTCCTCGTCGGCGGTCTCGCGGAAGGCGGGGATCGCGAGCGTCAGCATCAGGATCATGCCGCCGAGCCCAAGGGTTGCGGCCTCCGACAGCGGCTCGATGAACACCCAGCGCTTCCAGCGGCCGACATAGAAGCGGTCCATGAAGGTGGAATAGCGCTCGTAGAGCTCGCGCAGGCCCTTGCCCGACGAGAACAGCGTCGAGTCGATACGCGCATCGAGGTCCAGGAAGAAGTTCCGGACCCTCTGTTTCCAATGGGACGGCATGATCTGAAAGGACCGGACCCTTGATCAGTTCGACTGCGCTGCGGGCGCCCAAACCGGGCACAGGGCAGCGTCTTGCTTCGATGTTGCGGCAATCCCAAGGCGCTTTTGCGTCGATGGGGACTCGTTCGTTGTTCTATCCGAGCGGCTGCCATAAACCAATGGCGCGGCTTGTGAATTTAATGGGAGCCCTAACGCTGCCCACCGGCTTTTTCGACCCCGCAATACCACCCCCTTGCGCAAGCGTTGCCGGCATCCCAAGAAGAGTTGCACCGCCATTTCAGGGATATCATGACCGCATCGCCCAAGCGCCCGTCGGACCAGGAGGGATTCTTCTGGAAAACCAAGACGTTGGAAGAGATGTCCAACGCCGAATGGGAGAGCCTGTGTGACGGCTGCGCACGGTGCTGCCTGGAGAAGCTCGAGGACGAGGACACCGGCAAGATCTATTTCACCCATATCTCCTGCAAGCTGCTCGATTCCGGCCTCTGCACCTGCAAGGACTACCCGAACCGTTCCGACCAGGTTCCGGATTGCGTCCGCCTGACTCCCGAAAACGTCCGGACGCTGAACTGGCTGCCGCCGAGCTGCGGCTACCGGCTGGTGGCCGAGGGGCGGGACCTCTATTGGTGGCATCCCCTGATCTCGGGCGATCCCAACACCGTCCATGAAGCGGGAGTTTCGGTACGCGGGCGAGTGGAGGGCACCGAGCTCGACGTCAACGACGCCGATCTCGAGGATCATATCGTGCGATGGCCGGCGCTGCTGCCGAAACGGGCACAATTGAAGAAGCGGCCGAAAATGCTGGGCAAGACGACCAAAGCGTGACGTCGTCGCCGCGTCCGCGATCACGTCACCGCGAGAACATCGCCGCGGGATGCACCCATGCGCTGGGGTGCCTGCCTCAGCATTGAATTGCTGCATAAATTGCAAAGCAGAGAATGATTCCATCGCGGGATGCGCCCGCGCAGCAGCATTACGCCTCAAATGAACAAGTATGAACGGCAGAGCCGGATTCCTGCCGACCAAGCGACATTGCCCGACGACATTGCCGAAGAGCTGTCACGCCTTCCGAGCGAGGTGATCGAACTCAGCGAAGCGCCGCCGCTGGCGCCGCCGGTACCGCTCAATCCGGACGAAGTCCGCACCATCGTCATCAGCCTGATGTTGACGATGTTCCTGGCCGCGCTCGACCAGACCATCGTCGCGACCGCGCTGCCGACGATCGGGCGCCAGTTTCACGACGTCACCAATCTGTCCTGGGTGATCACCGCCTATCTCTTGGCCTCGACGGCGGTGGCGCCGGTGTTCGGCACGCTGAGCGACATCTATGGCCGCCGCGTCATGATCATCACCTCGCTCAGCCTGTTCGTGGTCGGCTCGGTGCTGTGCGCGATCGCGCCCAGCATGACGATGCTGATCGTTGCCCGCGGCCTGCAGGGGCTCGGCGGCGGCGGCATCATGCCGGTGGTCCAGACCGTGATCTCCGACGTGGTGAGCCCGCGCGAGCGCGGCCGCTATCAGGCCTATTTCTCCAGCGTCTGGATGGCCGGCGGCATTCTCGGCCCGGTGGTCGGCGGCGTGTTCGCCGAGCATCTGCACTGGTCGATGATCTTCTGGATCAACCTGCCGCTCGCGGCGGCGGCGCTGGCGCTGCTGCTGCCGAAGATGGGCAAGATCCCGGTGTTCCACCGCAAGCGCAAGGTCGACTGGCTCGGCGGCATCCTGCTGATGGCCTCGGCCGTCGTGTTGATGCTGGTGCTGACCTGGGGCGGCACCCGTCTGTCCTGGCTGTCGCCGACCATCACCGCGATGGTGGGCGCCTCGATCGCGCTCGCCGGCGCCTTCGTCTGGCACGCGCGCCGCGCCGACGAGCCGTTCCTGCCGCTGTCGCTGCTCGGCGGCTCGGTGGTGCCGTTCGCGATGGGGGCGGGCGGCTGTGCGCTCGGCGCCATGGTCGGCCTCACCGTGCATCTGCCGCTCTATTACGAGGTGGTCTATCATCTCACCGCCAGCGAGGCCGGCCTCGCGCTGATCCCGCTCGCGGCGATCTCGACCTTCGGTGCGGCGATCGCCGGCCGGACCATGGCGAAGGCCAAGCACTACAAGCGCGTCGCCATCGTAGGCACCTCGGTGGCCGCGATCTGTGCCGTCGGCATGGCGGTGACGACGCTGCCGCTGTGGGGATTATTGCTGTTGATGAGCGTGTTCGCGCTCGGCCTCGGCACCACATTCCCGATCAGCGTGGTGTCGTTGCAGAACGCGGTGGCGCGGCCGCAGGTCGGTACCGTGACCGGCGCGATGAACTTCTTCCGCGCGATGATGGCCTCCTTCACGGTCGCCGCCTTCACTACCATCCTGCTGATGACGCTGGGGACCGACATCTCGCTCGCCGGCGAGCATCATGCCGCCTCCGCCGGCACCGTCAGCGCGATCCCGATGGCCGACATGATCCATGCGTTCCGCTACGTGTTCGGCGCCGCCGCCGTGCTGCTGACCACCGCCTCGATCTGCATGATCACGATGGAAGAGCGCCCGCTCGCTGGTCCCGCCGCCCACCCGCCGGCGGAGATGGCGGAGTAGAGGCAGTCGACTCATACACCGCTGTCGTCGCCGCGGCGGATGTTGTGAATCGGACTCGTCGTTCCAAATCGCGTAACAATGAGCATCCGTGGTTGTGGGTCCCCGCTTTCGCACTAGTGCATCTACGCGTTTGTCGGGCCATTTGCGAGGATTTGGAAGCGGGCCATTCCGGTGTGGAAGGTGATTGGTCCAGGTGGACGGTGGGAGGCGTAGCCGGTCCATCCGCCGAGTTTTGCGATGATCCATGCCGCCCAAGCAAGAGTGTTGGGGCGATGGTGGTTTTTCTGAAGCTCGGTGCGACCTTTCATGGTTTTGTTGATGGCCCTGAGCGTCTCGATCTCTTCTGCGGTGAAGACAAATTCAGCCGGCAATTCTTCGCCACTGTTGCGGGCCTGAACGAGTTGAATGACGATACATGCCGCTCTGGTGGCGACCGCCACGAGCTTGATCAGGCCTTCGGCGCTCTCGATCTGACTATCCTCGATGCGCAAACCCTGGCTCTTCAGCGAGCGAAAGAGTTGCTCAATGATCCAGCGCTGGCGGTACCAGGAGACGATCTGCCAGGCGTCTTTAACGGTGGCGACCGGATGAGTGGTCAGGAGCAGCCAGCGAATGGGCTCCGCACCTCTCGGCGGATGCAACTCGACCACTTCTACGAAGCTGAGTTTGATGCCCTCCGCCAAGTCGGTGACGCCGGGCCTCTGCGGCCGCTTGAGCACGACGGTTCCGAAGCGCATCGAGAGATGGGCCTGCCGGCCGCGCCGATCCATTCGCTGCGGCAGATCGATCACCGCGTTGT
The DNA here is from genome assembly GCF_024171045.1 of Bradyrhizobium sp. USDA 4538. NCBI lineage: Bacteria > Pseudomonadati > Pseudomonadota > Alphaproteobacteria > Hyphomicrobiales > Nitrobacteraceae > Bradyrhizobium > Bradyrhizobium sp. USDA 4538. The sequence continues at coordinate 472,822 of NZ_JALJZE010000001.1, read as the reverse complement.
CGCAGAAGCGGCTCCGCTCGACCGCCTGATAAAGTGTGTCGCCATCGACCAGCGCATGGTCGTGCATGGCACGCGACAGAAGATGGACATTCTCAGCTGGCGTCAGCGCCCAGTGAGCAAAGAAATCCCCCTCGCGGTCGTTGACGACGGTGATCATGCGGGCATCTGCCAGGACGTCGCGGCCTTGCTCGGCGGCCGTCACCCAGCGCGCCGACTCCTTGTCGGCCAAGGCGCGCCGCTCATGCGGGATTTTTACCTTGCCTTTGCGCGTCCAAACGTTGCCGCCAGTAAGGCCAAGACAGACCCCGCTGTCGGCATCCACCGCCATCATCGCATGCAACAGCACGCCGCGAGCATTGCCCTTGCCGACTTTGCCCAGCCCGCGCCGCCGTCCCGCCGGGGTCTGGAACTTGACCTCGCTCGTATCCTGGATCGCCAGCACATGACGCCCGCTGACCGCAGTCCGCGTCTGCGCGCTCCAGCCCTCAATCAATTTATCGATCGTGACTTGGGGGTTGTTCACAAACCGCCAGAACGCCATATTGGCAGCCCAATCGCCCCGGGCCATCTGGCGCAAGCAGACGCTGCGCGTGCAAAGCATAGCCCGGAGAAGCGTCGCCCCCTTTTGTCGAGACGAACGTCCCCGAACTCACCCAAAGACAAATCCGGCTGCATCGCTGGCGCTCCTTCGAATCAAAGCGCCAGTGAGAGAATCATACAACATGCTGCAGAGACGCCACTTCTTGCTGCACCGAGTCAATCTGTCGCGCCCCAAAACCGTGTAGACACGCTAGCGCTTTCGCAGGGACGGCACTGAGCTTGTCGCACGGCCAGCGGGCAACAATTCGCGTTCTCGCGACATGAATTGCCCGAGCCGTGCTTTTCGTTCCGCTCTCTCCGCTTCGCTCGCCCCGCGTAATTTGCGCAGCGGGGAATGACGATCTGAGCGATCGGTGCACCACCACTTTATTCCCCCGCTGCCTCATGTTTGTTCATTTGGTGAGCGCCGACCCACTACTTTAGTCGCCGTCCTTGCATGGCGATCTGCGCGCAGTTTCACTTGCTGCGCATTTTGTCGCGGCTATAGTCGCGCCCCAAGAGCTCGAAGCAGCCGAAGAAAAAGAGGAGAGAAACAGGGTGACAAGAACATTGCGACTCCCCGTGCACGCGATGCAGAAACTTGCAGGAGCGGCCGTGTTGGGCCTGTTGGCTGCGGCGCCGAGCGGAGCGCTGGCTGCCGACACCCTCAAGATCGGCGTGATCGCCGAAGCGCAGGCGATTGCCGGTGCATCGATCCCGCAGGCGGCGCAGCTGGCCGCCGACGAGATCAATGCCAAGGGCGGCATCGACGGCCGCAAGATCGAGATCGTCAGCTACGACAACCACTCGTCCTCGGCGGATTCGGTGCGCGCGTTCCAGCGCGCGGTCAACGAAGACAAGGTCAACGTCGTCATTTCGAGCTACATCAGCGAAGTGGTGCTGGCGCTCGAGCCCTGGGCTTCGCGCCTGAAGACGCCGTTCGTCACGCCCGGCGCCGCCTCCAACGAGATCAGCAAGAGCGTCCACGCCGATTACGAGAAGAACAAGTACACCTTCCACGGCTACCTGACCTCGGCCGCGCTGGCGCTGTCGGTCTGCGACGCCGCCAAGGAGCTGCTGGTCGATCAGAAGCACATGAAGACCGCGGTCATCATGAGCGAGGATGCCGCGTGGACCAAGCCGCTCGATGTCGGCTACGAGGAATGCCTGCCGAAGATCGGGCTCAAGGTCGTCGACCACATCCGCTTCTCGCCCGACACCACCGACTTCACGCCGATCTTCAACAAGGTCGAAGGCTCCAAGCCCGACGTGATCATCACCGGCATCTCGCATGTCGGCGTGCAGCCGACGGTGCAGTGGAAGAACCAGCAGGTGCCGATCCCGATGTTCGGCATTTCCTCGCAGGCGACCAACGAGACCTTCGGCAAGGACACCAACGATGCGGCGGAAGGCGTGCTGTATCAGGGCGTGTCCGGCCCGAACGTCGCGGTGACGCCGAAGTCGGTGCCGTTCGCGGAAGGCTTCAAGAAGCGCTACGGCAACTATCCGTCCTACGCGGGCTATACCGCTTATGACGAGGTCTACTACATCGCCGATGCGGTGAAGCGCGCCGGCTCGGTCGAGGCCGACAAGTTGGTCGATGCGCTGGAGAAGACTGACTGGGAAGGCACCATCGGACGCGTCCAGTTCTACGGCAAGGACGATCCGTTCACCCATTCGATCAAGTACGGCAAGGGCCTGATCACCGGACTGATGCTGCAGTGGCAGGGCGGCAAGCAGGTCGCGGTCTGGCCGAAGGTGGTCGCCAAGAGCGACCTCAAGTTCCCGAGCTTCATCAAGGTCACCACGAACTGACTGATGATCATGCTCCCGGGCCCCACCCGGGAGCATCCCTGTTCGGTTCTGTGTCCTCCACAACAGGCAGCCCTGCTGCCGCGGCCAATCTGAGATGCTTGCCTTACAAATCCTGATCGATGGCTTTGCCATCAGCGCGCTCTATGCGCTCGGCGCCACCGGTTTCACCCTGATCTTCGGTGTCTCCGGCGTCCTCAACCTCTCCCACGGTGCCATCATGGTGGCCGCGGCGGTCGCGGCCTGGGCCGCGGCCAGCGTGCTGCACCTCGACATCTACACCGGCGCGCTGTTCGGTGTCGGCGTCGCGCTGATCGTGTCGTTCGCGACCTATTTTGCGGTCGTCAAGCCGATCCAGAATTCAACGCGGATCCCCAATGAGGAGAAGGAAATCTTCGTCCTCACCGGCACCCTGCTGTGGGGCATCATGATCCAGGAACTGATCGCCTATTTCTTCACCAACAACGCCAAGACGGTGCTGCCGATCGTCGAGGGTGTCGTCGATATCTTCGGCAACCGCACGCCGCGCAACAATATCTTCACCGCGCTGGTCTGCTGCCTCGTGATCGGCCTGCTGTGGCTCCTGGTGAACCGCACCAGGACCGGCAAGGCGGTACTGGCGGCCTCGATGAACCCGCGCGGCGTCACGCTGCTCGGGCTCGAACTCACCCAGATCTACATCGTGGTGTGGGGCATCTACGGCATTCTCGCCGGCATCGCCGGCGTGCTGCTCGGCATGTTCCTCGGCGTCAGCTCCTACAGCGTCGGGCCGCTGACCGCGAGCGCGTTCTCGATCGTCGTGCTCGGCGGCCTCGGCAGCGTGTCGGGTTCGCTGATCGCAGCCTTCGTCGTCGGCTATCTCGAGACCATCACGGCCTACATGATCTCGCCGGCCTATCGCACCATTCCGGCGCTGCTGCTTCTGGTGTTCGTGATGTATATCCGGCCTCAGGGCCTGCTCGGGAGGCGCTGAGATGGCCAGCTTCTTTTCCTCGCGCCTGTTCTTCATTTCGCTGGTCTGCGTGGTGATCGCCGCGACGCTGCCGTTCTACGTCTCGGGCTACATCCTCGGGCTGCTGACCGTCGCGTTCTATTTCGGCGTGTTCGCAATGGCCTGGGACCTCTTGTTCGGCTTCGCCGGCGAGGTGAATTTCGGGCCGACCTTCCTGATCGGCACCGGCGCCTACACCGCAGGAATTCTCAACAACCAGTTCGGCTGGTCGGTCTATGTCTGCATCCTGCTCGGCGCGCTGGCCTCGGTCGCCGCGGGCTTCGTGCTGGCGCTGCCGGCGCTGCGGGTGAGAGGACCGTATTTCGGCCTGACCACGCTGGTGGCGGTCTTGATGCTGCAGAACTTCGTCGTGGTGTTCGCAGATCTCACCGGCGGCGAGATCGGGCTCACCATCCCTGACGTCATCACCATCAATGCCGGCGCCAATTACTGGATCGCGCTCGGCTTCATGACCGTGAGCGCGGCCATCCTGTACGGCCTGTCGCAATCGCCGGTCGGCCTCGTGCTGCAGGCGAGCGGGCAGGATCCGGTGCAGGCCGGCGCGCTCGGCTTCAACATCGTCAAGCACAAGCTCGCGGCCTTCATCGTCAGCGCCTTCTTCTCGGGACTGTCGGGCGCGCTGCTCGTGTTCTACTTCGGCACCGCCTCGGTCGGCACCGTGGTTGACGTTGCGGTCGGCGTGAACGTGATCGTCTCCGCCGTGCTCGGCGGCCGGCGCACCGTGCTCGGCGCCGCATTAGGCGCGATCTTCCTGATCGTTGCCGGCGAATTCCTGCGCCCGACCGGCGAGCTTGCGACCTTCATCGTCTCGGCGGTGGCGCTGCTCGTCGTCCTGTTCTTCCCCGGCGGTTTCCTCGGAGCGGCCCTGTCACGCGAGGCGCGCTCTTAAATGGATCAGACTGTGACCACAGCAACGCTCACCGTCCGTGGATTGACCAAGCGATTCGGCGGCTTGACCGCCGTGAAGAACCTCTCGTTCGACCTGCATCCCGGCGAGATCCTCGGCCTGATCGGACCGAACGGCTCGGGCAAGTCGACCGCAATGAAGAGCGTGATGGGCATCGAGCGCCCGACCGCAGGCGAGGTGCTGTTCGAAGGCGAGAACGTCGCCGGGCTGCCTGCGCACAAGATCGCGCGCAAGGGCTTCGGCATGGTGTTCCAGCACTCACGGCCGCTGAACCGGCAGACCGTGCTGGAGAACATCATGGTAGCGCTGTTGCCCGACAGCCTGTTCATGCTGTTTCCCGACAAGGCGCTGACCGAGCGCGCCAAATGGATCGCCGAGCGTGTCGGCCTCGGGGCGGTGATGGACCGCCGCCCGCCGACGCTGCCATTCGCCGACCTGCGCCGGCTGGAATTGGCCAAGGCGATCGCGCGCGACCCCAAGGTCGTGCTGGTCGACGAGCCCTTCGCCGGTCTCACCAGCGCCGAGGTCGGCACCTTCTCCGCATTGATCCGCAGCTTCCGCGACGAGGGTCGCGCGGTGATGCTGGTCGACCACAACGTCAAGAGCGTCGCGGCGCTGGTCGACCGCGTGCTCGCGATGTATCTCGGCGAGGAGATCACGACCGGCCGCGCCGAGGACGTGATGAAGAACGAGACCGTGCGGCGGGTCTATCTCGGCGGCGCGATCCAGACCCATGCGCGGCCCGAGACCTCGTTCAAGGACAAGGTGCCGCTGCTGCAGGTCGAGAATGTCAGCGTGCATTACGGCAAGGCGCAGGCACTGGAAAACGTCTCGATCCACGTCCATGAGGGCGAGTTCGTCTCCGTCGTCGGCCTCAACGGCGCCGGCAAGACCACGCTGTTCAACACCATCTCGGGTTTCCTGCCCTATACCGGCGAGATCCTGCGCGGGGGCGAGAAGCTGCGCGGCACGGGACCTGCGAAGATCGCCCGCTCAGGCCTCGTGCAATGTCCGGAATCGCGCGAGCTATTCGGCGAGATGACGGTGCGGGAAAATCTCGACCTCGGCGGCCAGCATCTCGACGACGCGGCGCGGGCCAAGCAACTCGCCTGGCTGTTCGAGCTGTTCCCGATCCTGAAGGAACGCCAGGGCCAGATGGCGCAGACGTTGTCCGGCGGCGAGCAGCAGATGCTGGCGATCGGCCGCGCGCTGATGATGCAGCCGCAGATCCTGATCCTGGACGAGCCGACGCTGGGGCTTGCGCCTGTTATCCTTGAGCTGCTGTCGAAGGCGCTGGAGAAGCTGCGCCAAACCACCAAGATCACGGTTCTGCTGGGCGAGCAGAACGTGACGTTCGCGCTTCCGCATGCCGACCGCGTCTATGTGCTGGAGCACGCGCGGATCGTCTGGGAGGGCGATCCGGGCCGGTTCGCCGCGGAGGCCGGCAAGGACTTTCTCTGACGTTCGCAGTTCGAAAAGAAGAAAGCAAAACAAGGGAGATCATGATGACAGCATATTCAACCGCGACCCGCATGAGCCTGTTGGCCTCGGCGCTCGTGCTCTGCCTCGCGGCGCCGGCCTATGCGCAGTCCAAGGACCCGATCAAGATCGGCATCATTGCCGAAGTGCAGTCGATCGCGGGTGCGGCGACGCCGGGCGGCGCGCAGATCGCAGCCGACGAGATCAACGCCAAGGGCGGCGTGATGGGCCGCAAGGTCGAGATCGTCACCTACGACAACAAGAGCTCGTCGGCGGACTCGGTGCGCGCCTTCCAGCGCGCGGTGAGCGAGGACAAGGTCTCGGCCGTGATCGCGAGCTATATCAGCGAGGTTGTGCTGGCGCTCGAGCCGTGGGCTGCGCGGCTGAAGATGCCGCTGATCACGCCCGGCGCCGCCTCCAACGAGATCACCAAGGCGATCCACAACGACTATGAGAAGAACAAGTACACCTTCCACGGCTACCTGACCTCGGCCGCGCAGGCGCAGCTGGTCTGCGACGCGGCCAAGGAGCTGTTGGTCGACCAGCTCAAGTTCAAGTCGGTCGCGATCATGAGCGAGGACGCGGCCTGGACCAAGCCGCTCGACGTCGGCTACGAGGCCTGCCTGCCGAAAGCCGGCCTGAAGGTGGTCGAGCACATTCGCTTCTCGCCCGACACCACGGACTTCACGCCGATCTTCAACAAGATGGAAGCCGCCAAGCCCGACGTGATCGTCACCGGCATCTCCCATGTCGGCGTGCAGCCGACCGTGCAGTGGAAGAACCAGCAGGTACCGATCCCGATGTTCGGCATCAGCGCGCAGGCGCTGAGCCCGACCTTCTGGGGCGACACCAACGGCGCCGCCGAGGGCGTGCCCTCGCTCGCGGTGGCGACGCCTGATGTTGCCGTCACGCCGAAGACCAAGCCGTTCGCGGCGGCGTTCAAGGCCAAGTTCGGCACGCCGCCGGCCTATACCGGCTACACCGCCTATGACGAGGTCTACATCATCGCCGAGGCGATTCAGCGCGCCGGCTCGACCGATCCGGACAAGATGGTGACCGAGCTCGAGAAGACCGACTTCGAGGGCACGATCGGCAAGATCCAGTTCTACGGCAAGAACGACGAGTTCACTCACGGCATCAAGTCCGGTCCGGGCGCGGTGACCGGCCTCGTGTTCCAGTGGCAGGGCGGCAAGCAGATCACGGTCTGGCCGAAGGCGATCGCCGAGGGCCAGATGAAGTTTCCGAACTTTGTGAAGCTGTCGCAGTAGCAGACGTACGCGCCGTCGTTGCGAGGAGCGTAGCGACGAAGCAATCCATTTATCCCGGCGTGGAGGGGTGGATTGCTTCGCGGAGCCTGTCATCCGGCGGCGCTTCGCGCCGACCGGGTGGCTCGCAATGACGATCGGCGAATGTGAGTCCCAAACTACTTGCGCGTCGGCGGCGCCGTCTGGATCGTCGGCGCGGCCGCCGCGAGCAGCGCGGCGCGGTCGCCGTTGCGTGGCGGATAGATGCGCTGCTGGTTGATGGTCTGCTTGGTGAGCTTGGCGGCGGCGCCTGTGGTGTGCACCTCGCGGTCCCAGCCGGTGGTGTAGAGCGCACCCCAGGCGCCGAGATCGAGCACCGTCACATACCAGTCGATATTGAGCTGCAGCAGCTTCTCGCCAAACAGGTCCGCGACCACATTGTGGCCGGCGAAGCGGCCCATCGGCCGCGCGAACTGGCAGGACATCACCGTCGGGTGCTCGCCGTCGATCAGGCAGGCGGCGACGTCGCCGGCGGCGAAGACGTCCGCAAGGCCTTCGACGCGCATGGTGTGGTCGACTTTGATCCGGCCGAGCGCGTCGCGCCTGGCCGGCAGCGAGGCGGCGAGGGGGCTTGCGCGCATGCCGGCGCACCACACCACGGTTTTGGTCGGAATAATCTCGCCGGAGTTGAGCGTGATGCTGTCGGAGCTGATGGCACTGACCCGGACATTCAGCCGCGTCTCGACGCCGAGCGCGGCCAGCGCCTCGTTGATGACCGGGCGGCCATGCGCGCCGAAGGTCGCGCCGACGACGGGATTGGGATCGATCAGGATGACCCGATGATCGCCGGTGATGCCGGCGTGCGCCAGCTTGGCCGGCATCTCGGTCGCGACCTCGATCCCGGTGAACCCTGCGCCGACGACCGCGACGCTCGCGCGTGCCTCTGACGGCGGTTGTTTGCCGAGCGCCGCCAGATGCGTGTCGAGCCGCATCGCTGCTTCATAGGTGTCGACATCGAAGCCGTGGGCGGCAAGGCCCGAGATGGCGGGGCGGACCAACTCGCTGCCGGTGGTCAGCACCAGCCGGTCGTAGCTCACAACCTCCGCGCCTGCGCTCGTCCTGACCGTGACGGCGCGCGTCGCCGGATCGATCGCCGCGACCTCGGCCACCCTATGGCTGACGCCAACCGGATCGAGCAGGTCCTTGAGCGGCAGCGCGACATCGCCGAGATCGACCTCGTAATTGCGCACCCGGATGTTGTGATAGGCGTTGCGATCGACGACCAGGATCTCGGTGTCCGCTGCCCGTGCACCGATCTCGTCGCGCTTGCGGGCTGCGCCGAGCGCGGCCCATAGCCCGGCAAAGCCGGCCCCCAGCACCAGGATGCGCGCCATCTCTCCCTCCGAAGTTGCACCGGAGGGAGCTTGCCTGTGCTGGCGCGGTCAAATCAAGTGGCAGAGCGGCGTGTGAGGTGCCGTCACGTCCCCGGCCGCGACACCTCGGTCTCCTTGCTGGTGATGAATTCCAGCAGCACCGGCACGCCTTCCTTGGTCTTCTGGATGCCGCGCTTGATCGCGGGGATGATGTCCTCGGGCTTGGTCACCCGTTCGCCGTAGCCGCCGAAGGCGCGGGCCATCGCGGCGTAATCGCCGGAGATGTCGGTCGAGCGGTATTTCTCGGTCGAGATCGGCATCACCTTCAGTTCGATCGCCATCGAGAAATTGTTGAGCAGGATCGACATGATCGGAATCCGCTCGCGCACCGCGGTCTCGAAGTCCATCCCCGTGAAGCCGATCGCGGCGTCGCCCCAGACATTGATGCAGAGCTTGTCGGGCTTGGCGAGCTTGGCGCCCATCGCGAGACCAAGGCCGTAGCCGAGCTGCGTGGTCTTGCCCCAGCCGATATAGGACAGCGGCTCGACCGACTTCCAGAACGGCGAGAGCTGGTCGCGCGGGCTGCCGGCGTCGTGGGTGATGATGGTGTTGTGGATGTCGACGGTGTGCTGCAGGTCCCACAGCACGCGGTAGGGATTGAGCGGCGCGTCGTTGTGCGTCAGCTTCGGCATCCACTTGGCGAGCCACTCCTTGTGGGAGGCGGCGATCTCCTCGGCGACCGCGCTTGCGTTGCGGTCCGAGGTCACGGTCTTGCCGATCTCCTCCAGCAGCGCGTCGAGCACCAGGCCGGCGTCGCCGACGAGGCCGACCTTGGCCTCGACATCCTTGTTGATGTGGTTCAGATCGAGCGTCGAATGGATGATGGTCTTGCCCTTCGGCATCGCGATGCCGAATGACGTCTCGGTGAAGGAGCAGCCGATACCGAAGATCACGTCCGCTTCGGAAAGAAATTTCGGCACCGCGCGCGGCACCGCGAGGCCGCCGGAGCCGAGCGAGAGCGGGTGCGTCTCGGGGAAGGACGACTTGCCGCCGAGGCTGGTGGTGACCGGGATCGCGAGCCGTTCGGCGAGGCGCTTCAGCTGCGGCCAGGCCTTTGCATAGTTCACGCCCTGGCCGGCATAGATCACCGGACGCTTGGCGCCAACGAGCAGGGCAGCTGCTTCCTTCACATGGACGGGGTCGGCGCCGTAGCGGGTGCGCAGCACCGGCGTGTAGTTCAAAGGCTCCGGCACCTCCTCGTTCCACATGTCGGCGGGGATTTCGACGATGACCGGCCCGCCGCGGCCGTTCTTCAATTTTGTAAACGCCCGCCGAAAGATGTTGCAGACCTCGGCTGCGATGTTGATCGGCTCCGACGATTTTGAGAACGCCTTCATCGCCTGGCTGGAATTGAAGTTCGGGTCGATATTCGCCAGTCGACGCGCATAGCCCATCGGCAGCACAAGGACGGGCACGGATTCGCCGTAGCATTGCGCGACGCCGCCCATCGCGTTCTCCGCGCCGGGGCCGTGCTGCATGCAGAAGGCGCCGATCTTCTCGCCCGATGTGACGCGGGAGATTGCGTCCGCCATGTGCACGCCGATGCGCTCCTGGCGCACCATCACCGGGCGGATGTCGGCATTGGCGGCGTATTCTATCAAATGGTTGACCGGGTAGCCCGTGAGGATCTCGATCCCCTCGCGCTTCATGATTTCCGCGATCGCGGTGCCGAGCTTCATGACGGTCACTCCCTTTGCATGCGGCCGGTTCGTTCCGGCCTCGTTGTCGCCTGTCCGATAAAGGAACAGGATTCCGCGGCACCGGTAAAGCGTGGCCGGGGCCGGATCAGGTAGTTCTGATATGCGTTTACGACTGGAGCTGTTTCCGGTCAGACAGGATCAGAACGGAGCTCTAGGTACTTGTTTTGACGCGTTTTCTTTGCGCGAGCCGGTGTCCACTTCGCTGGAAAGCGCTCCGGCCGCGGCCCGGTGCCTCGCCCGGCGGCAACCTGATGCAGGCAGAACTAGCAGGGAAATTCCCTGCAACCTTTAAGCGATCGTTCATCCTTTCCCTCAATGGGCCGTCAACCAATGTGGCCTAGTTTCGCAAGCATATTACTACGGCGCGGGAGAAAAAGCCGCGAGCGTCGGACAGGAGCTTTTCATGCGCGCGTTGATGGCAAGGTTTCTGCGTGATGAGGTCGGGGCGACGGCCATTGAATACGCCATCATCGCCGGTGGCATCAGCATCGTGATCGTCGCGGGCGTCAGGGGCATCGGCACCAGTGTAAGCGGCCAATTCAATGCCGTCAGTTCGGCATTCAAGTAAGCGCTGCCGGCAGTTCGCCATTTTCCGGATTCAGTCGTCCCCATTCAACGCGCGCAGCATCGCGATGCGCGCGAACATCAACCAGCCGGCACCTTGTTCCGCCGCATTGATCAAATGCTCGACCGCGATCTGCCAGCGCGTCTCCTCCTGGGTGTCTTCCGATAGCTTCATGATGTAGTCGGCAGCGTGCTGCAGCGTCACCAGCGTGCCGCCGCGATGCAGCGCGATCGGTTCGTCAAACGGCGTCGACCAGGGCATCTCGACCGGGACATCTCAGGAGCTGTGGACCGGGCTCATCTTGCGGTCGCTGCGCTAGCCTGCCTTCTTGCGCGCCGCGGTGCCCTGGGCGCGCGTTGTCTTCTCGGCCTTCTTCGGCTCGGGCTTGGCGGCCTCCTTGGGCTCGCGCTTGCCGCTGCCCGAGATCGGCAGCAGCATTTCGCGCTGGCCCTCGATGCGCTCCTTCGGCTTCTTGCCCTTCGCGGCCTTTGCTTCAGTCTTGGCGGGCGCGGCCTGCTTCTCGTTGGCGAGGCTCTTCTTCAGCGCGTCCATCAGGTTGATGACGTTGCCGCTGGTCTTCGCCGCGGGCTTGGCGACCTTGATGCCGTTGCGCTTCTGGTTGATCAGGTCGATCAGCGCCTGCTCGTAGCGGTCCTCGAACTCCTCCGGATCAAAGTCGGCGGACTTCTGCTCGACGATGTGCTTGGCGAGATCGAGCATGTCCTTGGTGATCTTCACATCCTGGATGTCGTCGAAATACTCCTTCTCGCTGCGCACCTCATACGGGTAGCGCAACAGCGTGCCCATCAGCCCGTTGTCGAGCGGCTCGAGCGCGATGATGTGCTCGCGATTGGTCAACACCACGCGGCCGATCGCGACCTTGTTCAGGCTGCGGATGGTCTCGCGGATCACCGCAAAGGCGTCGTGGCCGACCTTGCCGTCGGGAACGAGGTAGTAGGGACGGATCAGATAGCGGCTGTCGATCTCGCTGCGCGGCACGAATTCGTCGATCTCGATGGTGCGGGTCGAATCCAGCGCGATGTCGTCGAGCTCTTCCTTGGTGACCTCGATATAGGTGTCGGTGTCGACCTTGTAGCCCTTCATGATGTCTTCGGTGGAGACTTCCTCGCCGGTCTCGGCGTCGACCTTAGCGTATTTGATCCGGTGGCCGGTCTTGCGGTTGATCTGGTTGAAGGAGACCTTTTCGGTATCCGATGTCGCCGGGTACAGGGCAACCGGGCAAGTCACGAGCGAAAGGCGCAAAAAGCCCTTCCAATTGGCGCGAGGGGCCATGGGGAAACTCCAGGGAAACTCCGATTACGCAACCGACGGAACGGTCAAGGATAACACCGGGAACCCCAGTTTGAAACAACACGGCCCGGTGAATCTCGCAACGGCGTTAACCGTGTCCTCGCGCTGCGCCCGTTTGACGCGGCGGGCGGGACTGCCGTCGGCCCAGCCGTCAACGCTCTCGGAACATCGCTCCCGATCACGCGTTGGCTGTCGAAGGGGCGCGGCAAACGCCGGAATTACAGGCACTTAAGCAAAGAGGTTGCCATGGCAACGGAACGACACGGTCAAATCGTCGAAACCCCGACCGAGGCACGGCAGGCCGAGCCTGGACCTTCGGTTCTCGCGCTGCTCACGGCCTCGACAGGGCTGGCCGTCCTGATCCTCGGCATTGTCTGGTTCGCCTTTTTCCGCGTGTGAGGCGATTATCATTGGTTGACCGCGTGCGAGGATTTGATTGTTAAACTGAGAGGCAGGGCGAAGCGGGCAGATTGCTCCCGGGAAGAATCCGTTCGGCCGCGCCGGCCTCCGGCGCGCGGCTATCCTGCATGCCGGCCACATCGCATGGTCAAGCTGCACGACCGTCTTGATCGACGTATGTGACGTCGATCGGGCGAGGATCCGAAGGGAAATTCCGGCGCGCGGGCCGCCGCGATCGCCGACGTAAAATTCCTGATCGTGTCGAACGGAATTTCCACTGCGCGATGGCGTGCGGCCTGGCGGCGTTTTGCAGCGGTGATCTGTGATGCGCGATGCGAATGGCTGCTGCGACGCGTCACGAGATCATCGAAATTGACTGCTAGCTGATTTGAATCAGTTACGCCTTGAGCCTGAGATGTTCTACTCGCAAGAAGAAAAAAACTCGTTGCTGGCGCGCTTCAAGGAGAAAAGCGTTTCAGGTGTCTTCGTCGGACTGACGGTGCTGGCGATGGCGGGGTGGATTTATCTTCTCAGCTCGATGTTCCTGAAATTCATGCTCTGGTGGTTCTCCTGAGACGTTCTCTCGCGAGAACAATTATTGTCGACGCCTGATCATTGATGCGTCGTTCGATTGCACAAAAATTCCAGCGGCTGAACAATCTTTCGGCGCGTCCAATCATGATGTCGTCACAACTTCGAATGTTAATAACATCGGGGCGAACGTGGACGGTTGTGATGGTTTCTCCTGCTCTGATTCTCGCGGCGGTGTTCGTCGCAGGCTTCTTCTCCGGTTTCGCCGCGCGCTCGTGGCGGTCGCACAAGCGCCGCGCGCAATATCGGATCTATGCACCGTATGTGGCGCCATCAGCCGCGAAATCGTCGAGGCGGGAACAGCCGGTCAGTGCGTTCGGCCACATGCGTCGCGCGTTCTAGCGGAGTAGTTCGATCGAGGTAGCGCGACGGTGTGCGGTGAGTTGGGGTTGGCTGGCAACATGCAATCGGTCATCATGTCGGCGTCCGTTGCGGCAGGCGGGTTGGTTGCATGCCAGCGTGCCCCTGATCTCGTCGCCAGCCCCGCGGATCGCAAGGGAACTTTCACGTCATGAGTGATCTCAGGGGGCATTCGCCAAGGCGGTATGTCGTCGATGTCAGTGGCAAGCGTGTGCTGGTCGGGCTGACGCTTGAGGAGACGTCGGAGTTCGAGGACCTGGACTCCTCGCTGCCGGGACTGGCGGACGGGCACGATAATGGGACGGGCCTGGTGCCGTCAGCCGGTGAGGGACGGTGGCTCGAACTCTATGACAAGCACGACAAGGCCTGGATCAAGTGGAAAGCCGACCTGAGAGCCGGGCATGAGGGCAATTCACCCTTTTTTAACTAAGACCGGGCGATTTTGACCTGTGCTGCCTCAATGGGCCCGAACCGGATACTGACAGATGTTTCAGCTGTTTTTGCGGTCTCGCGCGCACGACCTGATCAAATCGCGGCGCGGCGAGGAAGGGTTCAAGGCACGCTCGGCTGAGCGCGATGCCGAGACCGATCGCGCCCGGATCGGATCGATCATGGCCGCGATCGAGGCCGCGTTGCAGGCGGCCGAAAGCGAGCAATCCGGTCTTGGCCGCCGCGTCGATGATGTTCTGGCCCGCGCCGCGGTGACTCTCGGCAACGGCACCGACGAATATCTGGAACGCGAGGCGCTTGACAACTATCATCAAGACCTGTTTGACGCCGAGATCTTAAACGGCCAGCGCCGGCTGAAGGAATTGGCGACCGAGATTGCGCACTTCAAGTTCATGAAGGCCGCGGTCCTGAGCCGTTTTCCGGACTACGAGCCTCTGGCCGCCAGCAGCTGACGCCTGGCGGCGCGCAACGCGAAGGCAGCCGCGGTTGCCGCGTGTAACGGCGTATCCGACGGTCCGGCGCAAGGTGAAAGGCACAGGCAAGACGTGGTGATCGCAGGCAATCTACTCGTCACGGGCTGCGCCGGCTTCATCGGCTTCCATCTGGCGGAGCATCTGCTGAGGGCAGGGCAGCCGGTCATCGGCATCGACAATCTGAACGACTATTACGACCCGGCGCTCAAGCGCGCGCGCCTCGATCTGCTCAAGCAGCACCGTGGCTTCACCTTCGTGGAGCTCGACCTCGCCGACCGCGCCGGCATGAAGGCGCTGTTCGAGCGTTATCGCTTCGAGGTCGTGGTGCATCTCGCCGCGCAGGCCGGCGTGCGCTATTCCCTGCAGAACCCGCACGCCTATGCGGATTCCAATCTGGAGGGTTTCCTCAACGTCCTCGAGGGCTGCCGGCACACTGCGTGCAGGCACCTGTTGTTTGCGTCCTCATCGTCGGTCTATGGCGCCAACACCAAGTTGCCGTTTTCGGTCCACGACAATGTCGACCATCCCGTCAGCCTGTACGCCGCAACCAAGAAGGCCAACGAGCTGATCGCGCATTCCTATAGCCATCTCTATCGCGTGCCGGCAACCGGGCTGCGGTTTTTCACCGTATATGGGACGTGGTATCGGCCGGACATGGCGCTCTATGCGTTCGCCGACGCGATCACCAAGGGCAAGCCGATCCAGCTGTTCAACAATGGCAACATGCGGCGCGACTTCACCTATGTCGACGACGTGGTCGAGGCGATGGTGCGGTTGATCGGCCGCGCGCCGGAAGGCGACGTCAACTGGTCGGGAGCGCATCCCGATCCGGGTTCGAGCCGGGCGCCGTGGCGGGTCTACAATATCGGCAACAGCAGGCCGGAAGAACTGATGCATGTGGTGGCGCTGCTCGAGCAGGGCTTGGGGCGACAGGCCGAAAAGCAGTTGCTGCCGATGCAACCGGGAGATGTACTGGAGACGTCGGCCGACGTCTCCGACCTGGAGCGTGAAATCGGCTTCCGCCCGCAGACGCGGATCGAGGATGGCATTGCCAGGTTTGTCGCCTGGTATCGGGCCTATCACGACGTCGATCGGACCTAGGCGCCGCGAGAATCGTCGTCGTGTTTCAGCTCGCAGTCAGAGCTTGATCTTCGCGCAAATGCGATCCGCGTTTTGTTGCGACGGAAAACCGCTTCGCACTTTTCCGGATCATGCTTTAGTGCGCTCCTTGCGAGTCCGGGCTCGAGAAAAAAACTGATTCAGTTTGGAACGGAGTGTGGCAATGCGAGTTATCTCTGGTTTTGCGATCGCCTCAGCCGTGATCATGATCTCCAGCGCAATGGTTCCCGCGCATGCGATCGACGTGCAGGTGGCGCGCGCCTGCGATGCCTTGGTCGCGAAGGCATTTCCGCCGCTACAGCCCGGCAATCCCGCTTCCGGGAGCGCGCGGGGAGGCGCCAAAGCCCAGCGGGACTATTTCAACAAGTGCGTCGCCAATGGTGGCAAGATGGACGACGATACGCCTCCTAAATCGAAATAGCGCGCGATCGCGACGCGGGGCGAATTAGCGATGCTTATGGCGAATCTTCGCTGTCGCTGCTGTTCGTGGGGACTGTGCAAGCGCGTGCGAATGCAGCGACAGGCGCGCGAAAGGCGTTCACTCCCACTGTTCAAGCCGGACGCTTCGGTCCCGCTCATTTTAATTAGAATAGCGTTAGCGCGGTTGGGTCCGGCGGAGGCGAAATCGCGTTTGGTCCGATGTTCAGCGTTGAATTCATTTCGCTGGATTGCTCGAGCGCTTCAGGGCACCGTGAGCCGCTTCAATATTCGCAACCGGTCGAAACACTCTGCGATCCTTGATGGACGTGGCAGCAGCAGATTTTGCGTCTGCGGAGCAGCTTTGGTGGAATATCTTGTGTGCAGCTGAGCGCGTCCCTTGAAGCGCGATCGCTGTAACACGGCGACATTGTGATAGCCGGACAATGCACGTTCGGTTGAAACAACTCGGCAGCCATCAATGATCACCAAGCAATATCATGCGCTTGGTAGAGCTTCCGACCCACATTGAGCCGCGTTGTCCAGCCGCGCGCCTCATAGCTGCCGCTGCCAACTCATCTGTACGACACATCAAAGGCCGCCGATCGAGCGCTTCGCGATCAGGTTGTGGAACCTGATTGAGAAAATTTAACTCGGAGCCATGTTGGTCGCAAACCTGCCCCATTAACCGCCTTCCATGTGCGCGGAATAACCTTGTCATCGAAACTTCAATCACATCGCTCATACCCTTAACCGCAGAGCGAGGGCGCGCCATGAAGCAGCACAAAGTTCAACATTTGCATCAGCCGATCGAAGAGGCGTTGCTCGCGACCAATCAATCGCTGCGCAACGAAGTCGTTGCGCTGATGCTTGATATCGCTGAGTTACGTGAAATCCAGGAACGCCCGGGCTCGTCGCGTTCGTTCGGCATGTCTCGAGAGCAGAACACCCCGCGCGTCGCGCTGCGCCGGGTTCACAGCTGAAGTCCGTCAGCCTCTTTCTCATCGGCAGAATATGCGGCCACATCCTCGCCAATCCGGCGAGCATGCTGGCGCGCCTGCAGTTGCGGACATTTCAATTCTAAATTGAATGATGCGCTGGCCCGATGCTCGTTTAGGCGAGCTGGCGGACGTTGCTGCGGTTGCTGCGGATAATCGCGGTCGTGAGGGTGGGGGCGGTCAGTGCTCCAGCGGCACGGACTTGCGTGCCCCGACATCGGACAGACGCTCGCGCAGGATCCAATTCTGCAAGACCAGTTCGACCGCGGTATGCCGGAGCTCGCAATTCTCCGCGACGAGGCGTTCCAGGATGTCGGCCGCCTCGCTTGACGCGGGTTGGTTCCCCTCGAAGACCTTGAGACGCGCCATGGTGTCGATCCTCGCAAAAATGTTGATCAGAGACTGGCTCTGACAAGCGTCAGCACGGAATGGTTCGCGGATTATCGGGCGGACGTGGTTCCGCCTGATGGCCTCGGGTGGGAAAGCGCTTAATTGATAATTCGTGGATCGAGATATGAGCGTTAGGTTTCGTGAAAATAATCCTCAAATATGTTGAAACCCTCATGACACCTAACGTCCTAGTAACTACTGCTGGGCGTGTACGCCCGCAAGCGGCCGGACGCGAAAGTCGCGGGATTAATTTGTTAGAAATTTGTGAAAGTTGCGCTTGACCGGTGGGGCGATTATCGCGGCGAGGCATGGCGCACTCACAATCTGTCGAGAGACCGATTGAATATTCTCATTTGCTTCCCGTTTGAGAATGCAAACAGTGCGCCAGTTATCCCGATCAAACTCTCATACACAGAAAGTCGTATAACTTTTTTTATCGGGCCCTTTCAGCGGAGGAATATTCCCCGTATATTCCGCTCAATACCTTGCAGCTTCGGCGTTTCTTCGCACTATGTGTTGCTGCCGACCGGCAAGTTCGAGGCTCCCGAAAGGCCCCCGGGAAACCCTCAATTTGAATTTCCTGTTGCATTTACATAGCTTATAGGCCATGCGATGATTGCTAATCTAGGGGGCAATGAGATGACCAATGAGGCGTCATTCTACTGAGGAGATCAGTTCCAAGGTCAAACAGGCCGAGGAACTCATGGCGCGGGGGCAGTCCCAGGCCCAAGCGTGCAAGGTGCTGGGCGTTAGCGTGATGACATTTCATCGCTGGCGCAAGCAGGAGGCCGCACGTGGCCACCAGGCGAATGGTACTGTTACCGAATTCGCCGCTCGCACCGATGATAGAGATGGGATCCCCCCTGTCCATAACCGTATTGATGAATTACGGCTGGAAAATGAACGGCTGCGCCGTATCGTGACCGACTTGCTGCTCGAGAAAATGAAGATCGAGGAAAAGCTTGCGCTCAGGTCCGGCGGCGGGAGCGGCTTGCCCCGCCGTGGTGAAGCCCAAAGCTGACGTAAGCTATCCGTTAGTGGATGCGTGAAGGCCTGGGAGCCAGCAGCAGCTGGTCGCTCAGATGTGCCTTCTCCGACCTTGCGCGCAGTTCTGCGAAGATCGGACGCAGTCTGGCCTGTGCAAGGTCCAAGCCCCTGACGATGTCCTGATTCGGCATGTCGGCCGGGAAGCGGGCCGCGCGCAGCTTTGTCTCGATCGCCTTGACCAGCACCTCGACGTCGTCGCGGTGCTGGCCCGCGACGAGCTCGGCGCCCATCAGGCGGATGAGATGGAGGAGGGCCACCAGCGCGGCCTCGGTTTCGCCAGCCGATGAACTCATGCGCGCTCTCTATCCGATATCCGCAGCAGGTCTTGCGAGCTCACAACCCGCCTGATAATACACATATGAATTGTTAACACGAATGTTAATTCCCGATGACCGACCTTTCGGACGCTCGATTGGCGAAGGTACCGGTTAACTTCGGCGCCTTCTCGTTGGCTTTCGCCTCCCTCGAGGCGTTTGCCGTCGCGTTCGAGATGATAATCGTCGTGCTGTCCAGCATCGTCGGCGGCGCGGCCTATCACCTCTTTTACTACCACACGGTTTATAGCAGCAGCTTCGAGGGTTTTCTAGGGATCGGGGTCCTCGCCGCCATCCTTCACATGTTCGTGGCGAAGTCGCAGGGCCTCTACAATGCGCAGGTGCTGGCCGGTCTCGACCGGCGCTGGAGCAGCCTGCTCGGCGGATGGCTGCTGGTCGTTCTGCTGATGACCCTGATCATCTTCCTTTTGAAGGTGGGTTCCGGCGTCTCGCGCGGGTCGGTGCTGTCATTTGGCCTGATCGGCGGCCTCGGGCTGGTCGGCGGACGGATGCTGCTGCAGGCGCCGCTGCAACGCGCGATCGACCGCGGCATGCTGGCCACGCGCCGCGCGGTCGTGGTCGGGATGGCGGACGAATTGTCCCGGGTGCGGCAAGCGAGCCTGCTGCGCGATTTCGGCCTCAGCGAGGTGCGACGGGTCCAGCTCTCCGGATCGTCCGACGACGCCGGCGACCGGGCCGCCGTCGCGTCGGCCATTCTTGCAGCCCGCGAGTGCGGCGCCGACGAGATCATCCTGGCCATGCCCTGGCAGCAGGAGCCGCGCATCCAGTTCGTGTGCGATCAGCTGCGGGCATCGCCGCTGCCGGTGCGGCTGCTGCCGGACCGGACCGCGGAGCGGTTCCTGGCACTGCGGATGGTGGCGACCGGCCCGATCCCGACGCTGGAAATGCAGCGCTCGCCGCTTACTTCGCTCGAGCGCGCCGGCAAGCGACTGTTCGACATCGTGGCGTCCAGCGGCCTCCTGGTGCTGTTCGCGCCGCTGCTGATCGGAACGGCGATTGCGATCAAGCTCGACTCCAGGGGGCCGGTCCTGTTCCGGCAGCGCCGCAACGGCTTCGACGGCAAGCAATTCACCATTCTCAAATTCCGCTCGATGCACGTGCTCGAGGATGGCGATATCATCACGCAGGCCCGCCCGAACGATCCGCGGCTGACCGGGATCGGCGCGACCCTGCGCCGCCGCAGCATCGACGAACTGCCGCAGCTGGTGAACGTATTGCGCGGCGACATGTCGCTGGTCGGGCCGCGGCCGCACGCGCTGGCGCATGACGACAAATATTCGAAGCTGATCGCGAGCTATGCAGAGCGCCAGCACGTCAAGCCCGGCATCACCGGTCTCGCGCAGGTGCAAGGGCTGCGCGGCGCGACGCCGGCGATCGAGGACATGCAGCTGCGGGTGGCGCATGACCTCATCTACATCAAGAGCTGGAGCTTCGTGCTCGACCTGCGCATCCTGCTGCGCACGGTCGGCGCGGTGTTGCGTCACAAGGGTATCTGACGGCTGGGCATCTGGGCGCCAGGCGCGCGTTACTGCGGAATGCTCTGGTTGGCGTCCTTGAACTCCGCCTCGATGATGCGCCGGTTGGCGTCGCCAGCCACGCGATAGGCCTGCCCGATCGCGCCCTTCAGTTCCGGCGCCCGCGTGAGGATCAGGCGGATCTGCCGCTGCAGCAGGTCGACCAATTCGACATCGCGCGTGGTGTCGACCTGCGCCAAAAGGATCAGGCGCGGCGCGATCAGGTCGCTGCGGTTGAAGCCGGTATAGTAAGACATCTTGAGCGCCTTCGACGCGGTCGGGTTCAGCCAGTCGAACCGTCCGGTTGCCGAGGCGAGGCCGAACCAGGCACCGGCGTCCATCGGCGAGAGGCGAAGCGCGCGCGTGAACGCGGCTTCGGCCGCCTCCGGTGACGTCTGCAATTGGCTCCAGCCGTCGCGCAGCCACAGCTCGCCTCTGACCATGCCGACCTCTGCGGCGATCGCCGGTTTGGCGCTCAATGCATCGGCGGCAAGCCACCAGGTCGACAAGGCCAGCGTCGCCGCGCCGATCGCAGCGGCGGCCGGCACGAAGGCCGGCGAGAGACGCCTCGCATTCCGGCCGATCGCGTCAGCCATCGTGTTAGCCATCGTATTAGCCATGGCGCGCGGCCCGGTTGCCGGTCATCAGCAGGGTTCGCCGGGCTCCCTCAAGCTTGACGCAGGTCAGGCGGCCGGTCGCATAGGCACCGGTGTCGACATTGATGCGGTTGCGCAGCAGCTCGGCCTCATGCACCGGCGTATGGCCGTGGACCACGACCTTGCCGAAATCATCTTCCGAGATAAGGAAGTCGTCGCGGATCCAGAGCAGATCCTCCTTGCGCTGCTGGTTGAGCGCGACGCCGGGCCTGACGCCGGCATGGACGAAGAAATAGCGTTTGTGCACATAACAGAGCGGCAGCGAGCGCAGGAAGGCGAGATGGGCCGGCGGCATCTGGCGGATCAATTGCCGGGCGAGCGCCCTGCGTTCGGAAGCGTCGGGATTGGGCGAGGGCGTCAGGCCGTAGGACATCAGCGTTTGCAAGCCGCCAAACTGCCGCCATTGCGCGAGCATGTCGGGATTGACGAGAAATTCCAGCAGGCAGGCCTCGTGATTGCCGAGCAGGCAGACCATGCTGCGGGTGCGGCGGCGTTGTTCGAGCATGGCGATGACATCGCGCGAATCCGGTCCGCGATCGATATAGTCGCCGAGGAACACCTGGATCGGTCGCGCCGGCCGGAACCGACGGATGTCGGCATCGATGCGGGCGCAGATCTCGTGCAGCAGGTCGGCATGACCGTGGATATCGCCGACGGCGTAGATGCAGGTCTCGTCGCCCTCATGTTCGAGATCGCCGGTCTGGCCGACAAGACGCTGGAGGAAGCTGCGCATCTGGCGTCTAGCCCGCCTGCGACCGTGAACGGCTGATCCGCTGTGCCAGTCCTGTTCCGATCACGGCTCCCAACACGATCACTCCGGGCAGCGCCGGCAATTCCGGCAAGGTGAAGCCAGCAAGCAGCAGCGTCAGCAGGACGGCTGCCGCCGATGCAGGGTAGGACCAGTCGCGGCCGCGATTGCGCGCACCGGCCGTGAACGCTGCGATGCCGACGATGATAGCCGCAACTAGAGTCCAGAACATGGCGGAACCGAATTGCGCGATCAAGGCCGCCGCGCTGGTCGCAACCACAGGGCGCGTGGTGGCGCCCTGCCAGTCCATATAGGTCGACGCCAGCGTTGCCGTGGCGCCGGCGCCGCTGCCGAGCGCGGGCAGGTCGGCGAGCAGATTGTGGGTCGATTGCACGAACTCGGACGGTGCATGAACAAAGGCGACCGCAAGCGGCACGTCGGGATGACGGTTGCCGATCGCCGTCGCCAGGGCGATCAGCGCGATCGCTGCCGCAGCAGCAGCGCTGCTCCAGCGGTGCAGATGAAGTTTCCGCGCGGCGAAGGTCATCAGGACGAGGGCGATGCCCGCGGCAATCGCGATCGCGGCGCCGCGCCGCCCAACCCAGCAGGCGCTGGCGGCGCAGAGCAGCGCGCCGGCAGCGAGCAGCCAGCGCAGCCGTCTCAATTGGGCGGCGGTGCGGCCATCGGCGTGTCCGCCGACGTCGAGCGCGCGCGCAAGGCCGAGCGGAACGCCAACGAGAACGACGACCAGGAATCCGTTTGCCGTCTCATCGCGTGCAGCGCCAGACCAGACTTTGACCGGATCGCTTGATAGCAGCAGGATCAGGGCCGCGACGGCCGCGGTTGCTGCAACGGTGCGGGCCACCATATCGGCGCGGCGGGCGTCGATCGCGACAGCGGCGGCGGTGATCATGGCTGACATGAGTGACAGCCAGATCAGCAGCGCGCCGAAGCTTGCGCCGGTGTCGATCGTGATGCTGCCGCTGAGCTGTGCTCCCAGCGTTTCGCCGGCGAACTTCCACACCGGATGCGCCAGGGCCGCCAGCGGAAACATCTGCAGGATGATCCAGAGCATCGGCAGAAGCGCCGCCGCAACAGCGGGACCGGCGACCGACTTGAGGAACGACAGCTCACCTGGACGGATCGCCAGCAGGCTTGCGAGCAGCCCGAGCGACGTCGCCGCGCCGACGAGACCCGTCGCGAGCGATGCGTCGATGAGACCGAGCGGAATCGACGCCCCGATCAAGATGCAGATGAAGGCCGTGACGTTCCACACGAGAGGGGAGGTCCTGCAGAATGGCGGGCGCGCGCGCCCAAGGCAGCGGGATGCCCCGGGCTTGCCGCGAGGTCAACGGAAATCGGGCACGCCAAAGGGGGCAGTGTTATGCCCTGCTATTGCGAACGGCGCAGGGCGAGACGTGGCGTCGAGGTGCGAGACCAGAACAGCGACGCGAAGGTGCTTGCCAGATATCCGACTTGCAGCGCTACGATCGCAGCGATCATGAGCAGCGCGGTTTCCGACCACGACAGGCGCGCGCCCCCGATGGCGGCCAGCAGCGCGACTTCCGCGAGCGCCACCGGCGCCAGCACCAGACAGTGCTGGCGCAGCCCGAGAACGGTGCCGCCGATGAAATTGCCAAGGAAAACAAATAACATAACCAAACCCTGCGCCCGCATGATATCGGGCCGGGCCTAAGCCGGGGTTAACCCGCACGTCGCAGAGCCGTCGGCGCGGTGCCGGCCGACCTCGATGACCTGTGGTTTTGTTAGTCGATTAACATTCAGAACGGACGCAGATCGCCGTAACTATAGGCAGCCCAATAATCGCGGCCGCCATACGGTCCATAGGCGCCATAGAGCGGCGCGCAGGAGTAGCGATCGGGACAGCCGTGCCAGCAAACCCGTTTCCACTGGCAGACGTCGCCACGACAATATTGCAGCCGCTGACAGTTGCCGTTGACCCGTTGCACGGCGCGCGGCCCAGGGGAAATACCCAATTCAGCGGCAAAAACTGAGCTGCCAACAGAACCGCCCAACAGCAAGGCGACCATTCCCAACGCGATCGCCAGTGGCTTCAAGCGGGCCATCGAACCCTCAATTGGTTAACTCAAACCATCTCATTCACAGATAACGGGAACATCGGACAAAAGCAAAGCCGGAGTGACGGCGCGCGGGGCTTTGTCTCACGGCGGTGCGCCGGTGTCGCCGAATTGCCTCACCTCGCTAACATTATTTATCAATTGCATTGCAATATATCGCGGAAACTTGTGATTGTGATAGTCGACGTGTTACGGCACGGCCGGAGTATTTGAATGTCGCGTGCGAATTTCATTCGGGTGATGTTATTGCTTGCGGCCGGCTGTTGGGTCAGCGGTTGCCATTACATGCCGACCAACGGCCCGACGAGCTCCGATGTCGTGGCCGGGCAGCGCGATCCCGAAAGCCTGCCCTATGCGATGGTCAAGATCACACCGCAGATCGAGAATGTGCTGGCGTCATTCGCGCCGCAACTCGCCGGTGGCATCCAGGGCCCGCCGCCGAAGGACATCCGCTTCGGCATCGGCGACGTCGTCAGCGTCACGATCTTCGAGGCCGCGGCCGGCGGTCTGTTCATTCCGGTCGAGGCCGGCGTGCGTCCCGGCAACTACATCACGCTGCCGAACCAGAACGTCGATACCGACGGCAACATCTCGGTGCCTTATGCAGGCGCGATCCGCGCCAAGAACCGCACACCGACCGAAGTGCAGCGCTCGATCGTCGATGCGCTGAAGAACCGCGCGATCGAGCCGCAGGCCGTGGTCGCCCTGATCGAGCAGCGCACCTCGCTGATCTCCGTGCTCGGCGAGGTCAATTCGCCGAACCGCTTCCCCGCCAATGCCGCGGGTGAGCATGTGCTCGACGCCATCACGCGCGCCGGCGGCCCGAAAGGGCAGGGCTTTGACACATGGGTCATGCTCGAGCGCGACGGCAAACGTACCACGGTGCCGTTCGGCCAACTGGTCTACGAGCCCAAGAGCAATATCTACGCCCACCCCGGCGACACCATTTATGTCTACCGCGAGCCGCAGACCTTCGTCGCCTTCGGCGCGTCGGGCGCGCAGGGCCAGTTCAATTTCGAGGCCTGGCGCATCTCGCTCGCCGAAGCCGTTGCCAAGGCGGGCGGCCTGAACGACTCCTCGGCCGATCCGGCCTCGGTGTTCGTCTATCGCGGCGAACTGCCGGAGGTGGCCGCCAAGCTTGGCGTCGACGTCAGCAAATATTCAGGGCCGATCATCCCGGTCGTCTACAACATCAATTTCCGCGATCCGGCCGGCTATTTCCTGGCCACGCGTTTCCAGTTGCGCAACAAGGACGTGCTCTATGCGTCGAACGCGGCATCCGTCGAGGACGCCAAGGTGATGCAGCAGATCCGCCTCGTGACCGCAACGGCGAACGATCCGATCGTAGCCGCCTACAACGCAACCTTACTTCGTAATTCGATCAAGCTTGCGCCCTGATACTGGGGCGTGAGCCGGCACGGCCGGCTTCATGACACGCTTAAGATTAGCTTCCGGCTCAAGCGAGGCGACGGCGTTGCCGTGGCCGGTGCGCTGGTCATCGTGGCTGTTCTGCGCCGTCGTCGCTTTGGCGCCTCTGCCGCTCGGCTCGGTCGGTGCTGTTGCGCCCGCGATCTGGTCGATCCTGCTCGGGATTGCACTGCTCGGGGTGTTGCCGATGCGCCTGCGCGGCAGTCAGCTCATGATCCTCGCCGTGACGGCGTTGTTGACGGCGCTTGCCATGCTGGTGCTGCACGAGCAGTCGGCGCTCCACCCCTGGTCGGGTGTGGCGCCGAACGCGTTGTGGGCGGAGGCCGGCAAATTGCTGCCTGCCGAGTTGCCGCCGGCCGTGTCGATCGCGCGCGGTCAGCCGTTCTATTCGATCGGCGTCGGAATCGTTTGCCTGCTCAGCTTCGCCATCGGCGTCGTGCTCGGTGCCAACCGCGGACTGGCGCGCGGGTTGTTGCGGGCGGTGGCCGCGGCGGGCCTGGTCTATGCGATCTGCGGCATCATCACTTTCGTGATCGATCCCACCCGGATCTACCTGCTGCACGAGAAGCAGGCGCACCTGGCGTGGCTGACATCTCCCTTCGTCAATCGCAACACTGCCGGCATCTATTACGGTTGCTGTGCGCTAATCTGGCTGTTGTTCAGCTGCGAGCTGATCGAGCGGCATTGGCCGCCGCGCCGTGCCGGCCTGTCACGGCTGCTCGGGCGCCTCGATATGCCGGCGCGGCGCCGGCTCGCCGGCCATGCGTTCGGCTGGCTCACTTGCCTGCTGGCGATGTTTCTGACCGGCTCGCGCGGCGGCGTCGGGATCTCGCTGCTCGCCGCGGTCGCGGCTGCCGCGATCTTCTTTCGCAAACGGGTGCCGCGCCGCTACGGCATGATCGTGGTGCTCGGGGTCGGCAGCCTGGTCGCGCTGGCACTGCTGCAGCTTCTCGGCGGCGGCGTTGGCGCGCGCTTCAGCACGATGGGCCTGTCCGATGAGGGACGGTTCTCGACCTATCGCGCAACGTTGCGGATGATCTGGGATCACCCGTGGCTCGGCGATGGTTTCGGGACCTTCGAATGGGTTTATCCGGCCTATCGCACCGACGACATCTCGCTGCGCGGGACCTGGAACCGGGCACACAACAGCTGGCTCGAACTGGCGTCCGACGGCGGAATGTTAATGGCCGGCGCCGCTATGATCGCGCTGCTCGCGGCGTTCGTCGTGCTCGCGCATGGCGTGCGGACCCGTCGCCGCGACGTGATCGTGCCGCTCGCGGCGCTCTGCGCGTCGGTCGCCGGCGCACTCCATTCGATAATCGATTTCTCGCTCCAGATCACCGGCTATGCCGTTGTTATCGCGGCCTTGCTCGGGGCAGGCCTGTCGCAATCCTTCCGCTCCGGCCGGGGCGCCGGCGGTGGCGGCTCCGACCGTGACGCCCGTGCTACGGTCGGACGGCCGGTTAACGCTGATTTCGCGCGCCACGGCCCGGCCGCGGCCGGCGAGGCTATTTAATTGGCGCGATAACTCTGACTATGCTAACGAACTGTTAGTATTCGTTAGGGAGATAGCTGTGTTCACATTTGAGCGATCCGGCGGCTTTTCCGCCCCGCGCCTGGCGACGTTGGTGGTGATGTTGGTGCTCGCGACACCCGGTGGCGCGGCGCTGGCGGAGACACCTGGCGGGCTGATCCAGCTGTCCCAGGCGGTCACCAATTTCAAGGCCAATCCCGAGCAGCTGCTGACCCAGTATCCGAATGCAGGCGTGGAGTTGACCTCGCGGGCGCGCGATTTCGCCCTCAACGATCCGACATCGCTCGATCCGCTGATTGCGCTGCTCGCCAAGGCAAGCAAGGACCAGAAGACGGCGATCGCTGCCGGCCTCGCCCAGGCCGCGCGCATCGTGGTGCGCAGCAACCAGCCCTACGCGACGCGCATCCAGCAGGCGATTGCCGACACCAAGGATCTCGACACCGTGATGGCGTTTGCTGCTGCATCGGGTGACAGCGGCACCGCGGCGACCGGCGCCGGCGGCGCGGGCAGCGCCGGCGCATCCGGCGGCCAGACCAGCGCGCTGGGCGCCAGCGGCGCCGGCGGCGGCACGCTCGAGGCCATCGACGGCAACAGCGTGAACACCGGCATCTTCAGCTTCACCTCGTCGGTCAGCAGTTCGGGCAGCACGACGACCGGTACGGCCACGGGCACCGGCACCACACTCATTTCAACAGTTACCCCCTGAGCGGACGTCCGATCGCCAATGGAGAACTTTCTGCAGCAACGCGCTTCGGTGTCGGCGGCGGGACGCTTCCCAGGATCATTGGAGGGCGCGAGGGCAGGATCTATCCTGCCGGCGCGGCGATAGGACGAGATGCTTCAGCGCAACCAGATTTCGCCGTCTGTCGATCTGAGAAATCGTCCGGCTGAATTGCCGTCGCTGGCGGAAACCTTCGACGCCTTCGTCACCTATCTGCTCCGGCAATACTGGGTCATCCTCGGGACCGCCGCGCTCTGCCTGTTCGGCGGCATCTGCTACCTGGCGACGGCGGCGCCGAGCTATACGGCGCTTGCCACGATGATCATCGACACGCGCAAATTCCAGGCCTTCCAGCAGCAATCGCCGGTGAGCGAGGCCCCCGTCGATTCCGCCGCGGTCGAGAGCCAGGTCGAAATCCTGAAGTCGGAGAATGTGGCGCTCGCGGTGATCCGCGACCTCAAGCTCAACGAGGATCCGGAATTCGTCGGCTCCAGGGCCGGCGCGGTAGGAGCCGTGCTCGATTTCGTGTCCGGCCTGCTCGCCGGCGGGGCGCCGCCCACCGAATTCGACCGGACCCGGCGCGCGGTCCGCACGTTCCAGAAGCAGCTCGACGTCCGCCGCCGCGGCATGACTTATGTGATCGAGGTCAGCTTCCGTTCGCTCGATCCCGAGCGCGCGGCGCAGATCGCCAACGCCGTCGCCGACGCCTACATCGTCGACCAGCTCGATTCCAAATATCAGGCGACGCGCCGCGCCAGTGTCTGGCTGCAGGACCGCATCCAGGAGCTGCGCACGCAGGCATCCAACGCCGAGCGCGCGGTGCTCGACTACAAGAAGACCAACAACATCGTCACCTCCAGCGGCAAGCTGCTCAACGAGCAGCAGCTCGGCGAGCTCAACACCCAGCTGCTCCACGTGAAGTCGCAGGTCACCGACGCCAAGGCCAAGCTCGACCGCATCGAGGCGGTGGTGAAGGGAGGCGTCCCCGATGCGACGGTGGCCGATACCCTGAACAACCAGGTCATCACCAAGCTGCGCTCGCAATATCTCGAGCTGGCCAACCGCGAGGCCGACTGGTCGTCGCGCTACGGCTACAATCATTTGGCCGCCGTCAACCTGCGCAACCAGATGCGCGAGATCCAGTCGTCGATTGTGGACGAGCTGAAGCGGCTCGCCGAAAGCTACAAGAGCGACTATGCGATCGCCCTGCAGCGCCAGAACGAGATCGAGCGCGCCGTGAACGACTCGGTGTCGCAGTCGCAGTCGACCAACCAGGCGCAGGTCACGCTGCGCGAGCTCGAGAGCTCGGCGCAGACCTATCGCTCGCTCTACGACAATTTCCTGCAGCGCTACATGGAAAACGTGCAGCAGCAGTCGTTCCCGGTCAGCGAGGCGCGGGTGATCACCCGTGCCTCGCGTCCGCTCAGCAAGAGCCATCCGCAGACCTTGGTCGTGCTCGCGCTCTCGGCGCTCGGCGGCCTGATCGCCGGGCTCGGGCTCGGCGTGTTGCGCGACCTCTATGACCGGGTGTTCCGCACCGCTGAAATGGTCGAGACGATCCTCGAGGCCGACTGCGTCGCCATCGTTCCCCGCGTCTCGCCGGGCCAGATCAAGGCGCCGGTCGCCGGTCGTCCCAATCTGCCGATCGGTCCGCGTACGATCCGGCGCGGCGACGAGCCGGTGCTGTGGGCGGCGATCGATTCGCCATTCTCGCGGTTCTCGGAAGCGATCCGCTCGATCAAGGTCAATGCCGACCTCAACGTCACCAAGCCGTCAAAGATTCTCGGGCTGACCTCGGCGCTGCCCAACGAGGGCAAGTCGACGCTGGCCTTCGTATTTGCGCAACTGGTTGCCCAGAGCGGGGCCCGCGTGCTCCTGATCGATTGCGATCTGCGCAATCCCTCGCTCAGCCGCAAGGTCGCGGCGACTGCCGAGCGCGGCATCCTCGACGTGCTGTCGAACAATGCGACATTGCAGGACACGCTCTGGCGCGATCCCGAGACCGGCCTCGCCTTCCTGCCTGGCGCCACGCGATCGCGCATCGCCCATTCGCACGACGTGCTTGCCTCCGACCAGATGAGGGATTTCATCGACGGGGCCCGCAGCCACTATGACTACGTGATCGTCGATTTCCCGCCGCTCACGCCGGTGGTCGATGTCCGCATCACCGCCCACTTCGTCGATTCCTTCGTCTTCATCGTGGAATGGGGCAAGACCCAGGTGCAGGTGGTCGAGCGCGCGCTGCGCAGTGCGCGAGCGGTCAACGAGAACCTGCTCGGCGTCGTGCTCAATAAGGCCGATATTGCCGCGATGAGCCGCTATAGCGGCTATGGCGGCAAGAACTACTATTACAACTCGCACTATGGGCGATATGGCTACACCGAGTGAGACGCACGGCGGGATGCCCGGGCGCGCAGCCGCCTGGCTTGCGCGCGGCTTGCTGGCCGCGGTCGCGTGCTCGTCCGTCGCCTGGGGCGCGACCACCTTGCCGGACTTTATCGACCAGACCCGACTCGACGGCGCAAAGGACCTGATCCTTCGCAACGTACCGGTCAGCGACGCCGAGCTCGACAACCTCGGTCCGCTGCTGTCGCGCGCCGTGGCGGAGAAGGATTGCATGCCGGCCATCGATCGCAGCGCGGCGGTGATCCGGCTGCGGCGCGCCGAGAACGCGCTCGCATCCGGCGCGCAGGTCGACGCCCGGATGGGCGAGCTTGACGAAGCCGTCCGCAAATCGCTCGGCTGCGCGCCGGCCGATCCCTATCTCTGGCTCGTGCTGTTCTGGCTTCGCAATATACGGCAGGGCTTGAGCGACGCCAATTTCGACCTGCTGCGGATGTCGTACCGGCTCGGACCCAATGAGGGCTGGATCGTGGTCAAGCGCAGCGCGATGGCGCTCGCAATGTTCGACGCGCTGCCGCCTGATCTTTCGTCCAACGTGGTTGCCGAGTTCGCGCGTCTCGTGAAGACTGAGTTGTACACCGAGGCAATCGATCTGCTGAAGGGACCGGGCTGGGCGCACCGTGACACGCTGCTCGCCGGCCTTGCAGCTGTTCCGCAACGGAACGTCGATATCCTGACCCGCACCATGGCTGACATTGGATACGATCTCGACCGCCGCTCGCCGGCGGAGCGGCGCAATTGGGAGCACAAATCGAACGACCGCCTCGACGAGTCTGCCCGAATGCCGCCGGAGGCGAGCGCTAGGCCATGACGATGGAATTTTGCATCGGACAGCACAACGCGCATTATGAGGGCGTCTATTCGGCGGAGGAGCGCGACTGGCGCCGCGTCTGCGCGGTCGACAAGGCGGATCATATCGCCGGCTTGCTCGGCGCAGCCGCCGCGAAGGTCGGCAATGTGCTCGAGGTCGGCTGCGGCACCGGCGCCGTGCTGGCGCGGCTGTCGGCGATCGGCGTCGGCCGCGACTTCACCGGCATCGACGTGATCGATCCCGCGACCAATCTGGAGATCGACGGCGCCGCTTCAGCCCCATTTCGCTGGTCCAGCTATGACGGCGCGACGATCCCGTTCGCCGACGGATCGTTCGACCTCGTCTATGCCAGCCACGTCCTGGAGCACGTGCCCGAACCGCGGGCATTCCTGCACGAGCTCGCCCGGGTCGCGCGGACCTTCGTCTATGTCGAGGTGCCGTGTGAGCTGCATGCGCGGACCAATCGCCGGGCGTTGCAATCGACGCTCGACATCGGCCATATCAATTTCTACACACCCGACACGTTCCGCCTGGTGCTGGAGACGGCGGGGCTCCACGTCACGGGCTTCGGCACCTATGACCACAGCCTGCCGGTTCACGCCTTCCACTCGTCGCGGGTGAGGGGGCTTGCCAAAAGCATTGTGCGGAAGTCGCTGTTATCGGTCGGCCAGGCGTTCGCGACCCGGCTTGCGACCTATCATTGCGGGGCGCTCTGCCGGCGCGACGAGGCGCAGGCGCTGCCGCGGGACCGGTAAGCCATGGCGCCGCGCGTGGTCGTCTTCAACAACATGATCACACCTTACACCAACCGTCTCTACAACGAGCTGGTCAGCCGCGGGCTGGATCTCGCCGTGCTGTCCTGTACACCGCAGGAGGCCGATCGCTCCTGGGCCGGCTCGTTCACGCCGCGCTACATCACGCGCACGGTGCCGGGTGTATCGATCCCGCTGTCGCGGTCGCGTCACACCCACGTCAATATCGGGATCGGGCGCGCCTTGAACGCGCTCGCGCCCGACCTGCTGTTCGTCAACGGTCTTTATCCCTCGATGCTGGCGGGCGCGGCATGGGCGCGCGCCAACGGCAAGGCGCTCGCGCTGACGATCGACGGCTGGCGCGAGACGATGCCCAACACCGCCTATCACCGTCTGGCGCGGCCCTGGCTGCTGCGCCAGTGCGACGCAGTGGTGTGTTGCAGCGACAAGGGTAGGGCGTATTTCCGCGGCGAGGGTGTTCGCGCCGACGACCTGTTCGTGGTGCCGTTGGTGCCGGCATGGGATTCGCCGGCGGTTGTGCCGGCATTCGACGACCGTCCATTTCATCTGCTGTGGTGCGCCCGCCTCAATGACGACGCCAAGAATGCGATCTTCTTCGAGAACGTCGCGATCGCGCTTGGCCGGATCGTGCCCGGGCTGAAGGTGCGTGTGGTCGGATCCGGCGCCGCCGAACGGCGCATGCTGGCGCGGCTCGGCGGTGCCGGCATCGATGTCAGCCACGACCGCTATCTGCCGTGGCAGGCGATATCGGACGCTTTTCTGCAGTCGCGGCTGTTGCTGCTGCCCTCATTGCTGGAACCGTGGGGCCTGGTGTGCAACGAGGCCCTGCAGTGCGGGGTTCCGTGCCTGGTGTCGCCCCATGTCGGGGCAGGCGGCGAGTTGGTCCGTGACCAGGACAACGGCTATGTTTGCGCGCTCGATGAACAGGTTTGGGTCGACGCGGCGCGCGGCTTGCTCGAACATCCCGCGCACTGGGAGGCGATGTCGCGGCAGGCCCGGCAGAGCGTGCGACGCGATGCGCTTGCCGACGCCGCGGCGCGTTTTGCGGCCGCGGTCGATCATCTCTTGAGGGCTCCGGCCCGGCAGGAGGCCGTGCAATGATCGGCAGATGGTGGCTGCGAACCGATGTCTTTCTGCACGCCTATCTGGTGATGGTGCTCGGCTGCATCTATTTCCTGTTCAATTTCATCGAGGGCATCTCGTTCGCGGAAAGGGCCGGGGAATCCACGCTGTTCCGCGGCGCCTGGCTGCTGCTCTACATCCTCCTGGTGCTGCACATTGCAATCGATCGGAAGCGCTTCGGCCTGCTGATGCTGCAGTCGCATCTCTATCTGACGTTCATCGCCTTCGCCCTGGTATCACTGGCGCTGAGCGCCGACCCCGCCGGCTCGTCGATCAAGTTCGCGATGTATCTGTTGACCACGATGTTCTCGGCGTGGGTCGTGATCAGCTGCCCGGTCGATCGTCTCGTCGATGCGCTGTTCCGGATCGGGATCGTGGTGCTGATCGTTCACGTCCTGCTGTTTCCGGTGATCGGGTCGCAATGGGATTACGACCCGCTGCATCGGCCGACGGTGCTCGGAACCCAGGCCTATGCCGGCGTGTTCGGTCACAAGAACCTCGCGGGCGCATTCTTCGGTCTCATGGTGCTGATCTGCTTCGTGCGCATGCTGGCAGGACCGCGCCGCCAGTTCGGCTGGACGCTGCTGCTGATGGGATGTCATCTTTTTGCGCTCGCCGCGGCCGGCGCCGCAGGTCCGCTGATCAGCATGTTGACGGCGCTTGCCGTGACCTTCGGGCTCGTGCTCGTGGTGCTCGGGCACAGGGGGGCTGCCTCGATCTATTGGCTTGGCCTCGCTCTTGTTGCGCTTGTCGTGTTCGCCCTGCCGAGCGACGAGTTGTACGGGCTGGTGGGCCGCAGCGGAAACCTGACCGGCCGCTCGTTCCTCTGGTCGGTCTGGCCGCACTTCTTCTGGCAGCACCCCTGGCTCGGCTACGGGTTTTCGGGATTCTTCAACGAACTGCCGAACTCGCCGGTGAACGAGCTGACGAGCATGGCGCCGTGGAATACCGAGTTCGGCTCGTTCGAGAACTCCTATCTTGACGCCTTTCTCCAGTTCGGCCTGCTCGGCGGTGCGCTCTATATGCTGCTGCTGGCGCGCGCGTTGTGGAACACGATCGTCTTTGCGTTCGAGCGGACAGGGATGTACTGGCTGGCACCATTCGCGATGCTGCTGTTCGTCGTGATCGCGTCGGCCAATGACTCCAGCCAGCTGCTGCACAATTATTTCGGCTGTGTGCTGGTGTTCTGGTGCTATTTCGGCCCGGAGGCCAGGCTGCAAATGGCGCCGCGGCGGACATTCAACAGATTGCGGGTGAGTGAGGCGTGAGTGCATTGACCGACAGGCTGGACCGGGTGGCGGCTCAGACCCGGGTCGCCGGTGCCGTGAGCGGGTTGCTCCGCCGGCTGCGGCGTGCCGGCGGCAATGTCGCGCTCGGCCTGATCGACCAGGCGCTGCTGAGCGGGTCTGCCTTCGCGCTGACGATCGTGCTCGCCAACGTGCTCGATATCAATTCGTTCGGTAGGTTCAGCGTCGCCTGGTCGCTCTCGATCCTGATCGAGGCGGTGTTTCTGCGCGGCCTGTTCGACGACGGCTTGCCGGCGACTGCGCACCGCATCCCGAAATCGCTATGGCCGCAACTGCGGCTCGGCCTCTATCTGTCGTCGCTGCTCGTCTCGGGTGCGCTCGGTCTGCTCCTGGCGGGTGCGGGCTTTGTGATCACAGCCGTCGGCGGGGAGGCCGGCGGGCTCGTGATCGCAACCGGGCTTGCGATCCCGGCGGTTCGGCTGCAGAGCATGTTCCGCCGGATTTGCTATCTCGATGGGCGGCTGCCGCGCGCGGTGGCGTCCTCGCTGACCTATTGCGTGGCGCTGGTCGTCTCGGCCGGGTTGATGATCGCCCTCAAGCTCACCGGCGCCGCTGCGGCGATGGCGTGCATCGCGATCTCGGCCGCGCTCGCCGGCAGCTTGCTGCTGGCCCACACCAGCGAGCTGGCCTGGCCGCAAGCCAGAATCTTCCGCGGCTCGCTGCGGCGGCTGTTTCGGAACGGGCGCTGGTTCGTCGCGACCTCGTTCACCTACTGGATCGGCAGCATCGGGCTGATCCCGGTCTGCGGCTTCCTGATCGGGCTGGACGCGAGCGCATCGCTGCGGATCCTGCTCTTGGCGTTCGCACCGCTCAGCCAGTTCTGCGCGACGATGTTCTCGGTTCGCCTGCCGGAAATCGCAGCCGAACTGCGCGCCGGCCGGCGCAGCGCTGTCGCCGCTGCCGCGCGCGAAAATGCCCTGCTGCTCGGATCGATCGCGGCCGCCTACGGCACGGTGATCGTGCTCCTCGGCCAGCGCATTCTGCCGCTTGTCATCCACGGACAGAGTTACGAGATCGGCACCGGCAGCCTCGCCTTGATGGGCGCTGCGATGGCGCTCGACGCGGTGTGGCTCGGCCTCGCGCTGCCGCTGTTTGCGACCGGCAAGCCGCAGCGATTCATGCTGAGCCGGATTGCCGGTCTCGTCGCGCTGTGCTGCGTCCTGCCGTTCGCGGCGGATGCCTGGCAGGTGATGGGCGCGGTTGCGGCGATGGTGGCTTCCAGCGCGGCGTCGGTGATCACGGTTGTGCTGACCAATTCGGCGCGGGAGCGGACATGACCGACGACGCGCGCGGCGGCTCGCTCGAAAAGCTG
Source organism: Bradyrhizobium sp. USDA 4538 (assembly GCF_024171045.1). NCBI lineage: Bacteria > Pseudomonadati > Pseudomonadota > Alphaproteobacteria > Hyphomicrobiales > Nitrobacteraceae > Bradyrhizobium > Bradyrhizobium sp. USDA 4538. The sequence continues at coordinate 437,773 of NZ_JALJZE010000001.1, read as the reverse complement.
CATATCGGCGCCTTCAATTGCGGCATCGCGGGCTGGATCAATACCGACATCACAATGCACCTGTGGATCGCGCGGGTGCCGTTCGCGGCGAAAGCGCTGCATATCGCTGGCCTCCTGAGCGATACCCGCTATGCCGAGCATCGCCAGGGCAAGTTTGCCGGGCTGCGCCACATGAACCTCACCAAGCCGCTGCCGTTCGCGGATCGCAGCCTCTCGGCAGTATTCAGCGCGCATGTCTTCGAGCACCTGTTTCCCGACGAGGTCGAGCGGCTGGCGCGCGAGATCGCGCGGGTGCTGGCGCCTGGCGGGGTATGTCGGATCGTCGTCCCCGACATGGAGCGGATTGTCGCGCTCTACGATCCGGCGGCGCCGCAGGCTTTCCTCAGGAGCGTGTTCGAGATCGAGCGCCGCAGGGAGGCCGCCTTCGCGCATCACTGGGGCTTTACCCGCGCCTCGCTCGCCGCGCTGTTCCGCGACGCCGGCTGTTCGGAAACCCACACCCGTGCCTATCGCGAGGGCGTCTGTCCCGACATCGACCGGCTCGACAACCGGCCGGACGAGTCGATCTTCTTCGAGGCCATCAAGTGAGCAGGAAAATCGATGCGTCGTAGCGTGAAGGATCGCGCATGCCGTGCCAGACCGGACCGACCGGTAGCAGGAGACTGACCTTGCTGGGTACGATTCAAGCTCGATTTTCCAATGCGGCGCGCCAGCGGCGCGGCGAATTCCTCGTCCGCACCGTGAACCTGCCGCTCGATGCGAAAATCCTCGATCTTGGCGGTGGCACCGGCCGGCACATTCGCGCGATCCTGCCTCGCCATACCGACATCACGGTTTGCGACATATCGGCCGACGATCTGAATGCCGCGCGCGAGCGCTTCGGCTTCAAGACGGTGTTGCTGCGGGAGACCGAGCGCCTGCCGTTCGACGATCAGGCGTTCGACTTCTGCTTCTGCTCGTCGGTGATCGAGCATGTCACCGGGCCGAAGCAGGATGTCGTGACGATCGAGGACGAAGCGGCGTTTCAGAGCATCGCGCGCGAGCATCAGAACCGTTTTGCGGGCGAGATCTCGCGGGTCGCGAAGTCCTTCTACGTGCAGACGCCGTACCGGTACTTTCCGATCGAAAGCCATACCTGGCTGCCGGGCATCATCGTCCTGCTGCCGAGGCGGCTGCAGATCGCGCTGATCAGTATATTCAACCGCTTTTGGTTCAAGCGCACCGCGCCCGACTGGCACCTGTTCGACTGGCGCGAGATGACCGAAACGTTTCCGGACGCGAAGATCTATCGCGAACGCTATCTCGGCATGACCAAATCGCTGATGGCGATCAAGGCCTGAGGCAGCTATCCGCCTGCCAGGTCAATCGTCGCGCCGGGCCAGGACGTTGATCAGCGTGCCGACCGTCGCCTGGCGATCGAGCACCGGCGGGAGCGGGGAGCCGGCAAAGCTGCTCCCCAGCATCGTGAAGCCGGGTTGTCGCAGCAGATCCTGCATGGCCGCCGGCGAGGTGTCGAATTTGGAGAACGCGAGATAGCGAAACAGCGGCCGCGCCGACACGCGTGAAGAGGCCGCATGCGCGAGCTTGTAGCTCCGGCGCAGCAGCGATCCGCGGTTGGGGATGGAGAGCAGCAAAAACCCGCGAGGCCTGAGCACGCGATGCATCTCGGCGAGGCACTGCGCCGCGTCGGGAACATATTCCAACACGCTCGCGCACAGCGCGCCGTCGAAGGATCGATCGGGAAATGGCAGGCTTGCGATGGTCGGGATCTGCTGAAATGTGAGGCGCGCGGCGAGCGCGCCGCCGGCGCGGCGGCCGTGTGCCGCCGCAATCATCTCCGATGATGCGTCGACGCCGGTGACGTCGCAACCGCGTGCGGCGAGCAGGCGGGATAGCGTTCCGGTGCCGCAACCGGCGTCGAGCCAGCGCTGCCCATTGAGGTCCGCGTTCCCGAGCAGGCCGAACATCGCGGCCGTCCGCGCCTTGAAGGTGCGGCTCTGATGCAGCGTCTCCCATCCCGACGAAATCTCGTCGTGAAAGCGGATTTCGGGTCGCTCGCGGGTCTGGCCCATGGTGGCCATGATATTCCCTACCAGTGAAAGCCGCTCACTTTGGCGCGCACCTGCTCGGGCAATCCGATCTCCGACAGTTCGAGCACGACCTGGTCGGGACGGGTCGCCGTCAGCGCCGCAACGAAGCGCGGATCCGCCGTCGTCAGCACAATAATGTCGGCCCACTCGATGGTTGCCGTCACGTCGTCGTTCAACAAGCCGACCAGCTCCGGATTGCGCATCAGGAAATCCCGGTTGGCGCCGATCAGTTGCGAGAGCTGCACATTGGGGTCGTAGATCCGGATGTCGCGCCGCTCGCCGCGCAGGCTCTTCACCAGCCTCACGAAGGGACTGTCGCGGACGTCGTCGGTGCCGGCCTTGAAGCTGATGCCGAGGAACGCGATGCGGCGGCCCTCATGCGACAGGATCCAGTCGGCGCCGCGCGACATGATCATGTCATTGCTCGGCAGGATGCTCTCGAGCACCGGCGTCGACAGTCCGCGGCTGTGTGCAAGGTGCTTCAGCGCCTTGACGTCCTTGGGCAGGCAGGAGCCGCCGAACGCAAAGCCTGGCCGCAAATAGGCCGGCGAGATGTTGAGCCTTGTGTCCTGCATGAAGATGTTCATGACGTCGCGCCCGTCGATGCCGAGCGTCTTCGCAATCGTGCCGATCTCGTTGGCAAAGCTGACCTTGAGCGCATGCCAGCTGTTGTCGACATATTTCACCAGTTCCGCGGTCTCGACCAGCGGCGTGATCTTGGCGCCCGGCAGGTCCTTGTAGAGCGCCATGACGCGGTCGGCGGTTTCCTGATTGAAAGCGCCGACCACGGTCTTGGACGGCGCGTTGAAATCCGCAATCGCGCTGCCCTCGCGCAGGAACTCGGGATTGAACGCAAGGTCGAAATCGCGTCCGATCCTGTTGCCGGAGGCTTCCTCGATCAGCGGCCCGACGGTGCCGCGGGTGGTGCCAGGCAGCACGGTGGAGCGGATCGTCACGGTGTGCGGCGCGTTCTTGGCGCGCAGTCCGCGGCCGATCTCGATCGCGACCTGTCGGATCGCGGTCAGGTCGAGGTTGCCGTTGCCGGACGAGGGCGTGCCGACGCAGACCATCGATATGTCGCTGTTGACGATCGCTTCGGTGGCGTCGGTGGTCGCGGTCAGCTGACCGGTTGCCACCGCGCGCGCCACCTTGTCCGAGATGCCCGGCTCGACGACCGGCGACCTGCCTCCGCGGATCAGGTCGACCTTCGCAACGCTCTTGTCGACGCCGATGATCTGGTGGCCGAGTTCGGTGAAGCAGGCGGCGCACACCGTTCCGACATAGCCGAGGCCGAAAATGCTGACGTTCATGCTTCGACCTTCAACAATCCAGGACGTGCGCGTGGCCGCAGCCGCGTCGCGTTTGACGTGAGTGAGGCGGCTGCGCGTTCAAGACGATACCCGCCCGGCGGCTGCGTTCGCGCTGGAAGTTTGCGAGGTCGGCCGCTCGGCGGGGGCATGCGCGCGCGGTGCACGGCTTTGTACGGGGACCTTCCCGGCGAACAACGCCTCATAGGCCGCGAGCAGCTTCGGCTCCTCATGCGTCCACGACAGCGCGCGCTCGACGCGGTTACGGCCAAATGCCCCCATCGTCTGCCGCAATGCCGGATCGTCGATCAACGTAATGATCTTGCTGGCGAAATCTCTCCGGTCGTTCTTCGCAGCATAGAGCGAGGCGTCGAGTGCCGAGCGGCGGCCTTCGCGAACGTCGAACTGAACGATCGGCCGTCCGAGCGCCATGTACTCCATGATCTTGTTCATGGTGGAGATGTCGTTCATCGGCGTGACGCGGTCCGGATTGACGCAGACGTCAGCGGTCGAGAGCATCGTGAACAGCGCGTCATCCGCGATGGCGCCGGTGAAGTTCACGTAATCGGAGAGCTGCATCTCCTCGCAGAGCTTGACCACCGCATTCCACTCCGGCCCGGTGCCGGCGATGTTGAACTGGATGTCGGTGCGGCCGAGATCGTGCACGATGTGGCCGATCGACTGCAGCAAGAGATCGATGCCTTCCGACTGGCCGATCACGCCGACATAGCCGACGCTGTAGCGCCGGCCACGGCGCCAGGCCGGATCGGCCGGCCGCGAGCGCACCCGGTCGAGATTAGGGCCGGATCGCACCACGAAAACCCGGTTGGCCGGCATGCCGCCGCGCGTGATCGCGATCTCGCGATAGGATTCGTTGGTCGCGATCGAGATGCTCGCCGTCTTGAAGGTGAGATATTCGACCAGCCGCAGCAGCTGCCAGAACAAGTCCTTGCGGCCGAATTTTGCTTCGTAGAGCTCGGGATTGACGTCGTGATGATCGAACACGAAGCGCTTGCCGCCGAGTTTGAACAACAGGCCGATCAGGAAGATGAGGTCGGGCGGATTGCAGCCCTGGATCACGTCGAAGCCGTGCTTCCACGCCACCTTGATCGCGAGCAGCGTTTCCCAGAACAGCGCAACCGGATATTCGATCAGGTAGGCGGCGATCCCGCGCGCTTCCACCGGCATCGGATGGCGATAAATGTGAATGCCCTCGAGGCATTCGTAGGACTCGTCATGACCCCGCCCCTTCGGGCAGATCACAGAAACTTCATAGCCCGCCTTGCGCAGCGACGTTGCTTCGCACCACACCCTGCGATCGAAAGGAACCGGAAGGTTCTCGACGATGAACAGGATCCGCCGCGGTGATGGTTCAGCTCTCGACATCTGAGATGATCTATACCATTGACCTAACAACATCACAATCCGACTAACATCGGCATTAACATGCGCGGCTTCCACTATGCAATCCCGGCACCGATGTGACGGCGACGAGACAGGGACATGGCAGGCAGAGTGAGGGATTGGGGCCAAAGGGCATTGATTGCGCTGGTTTTGAGCGCGCTGCTGCCGCTGGCCTACAAATGGCCGCTGCAGTGGAATGGTTCGACGTCAAGCGATGCGCTGAGTGCGAGCCGCGTGAACGCGGTGATCCCGCCGACGCTTTTCGGCATGACCATCAATGCGATCGGGCAGTCACAGCCATGGCCTGAGCTCAAATTCGACGGCGTTCGGCTGTGGGGCGCGATCTACTGGGCGCAGATCAACCCGGCGCCCGGCATCTACAATTGGGCGCGCTTCGACGCCATCCTGGCGGCGGCCGAGCGAGAACACGTCGAGATCGTTCTCAATCTCGCCTATACGCCGCGCTGGGCCGCGTCGGTGAAGGATGCGCCGCCGGCGTTCACGCCCGGTGCAAGCTCACCGCCGGCCGATCTCGCGTCATGGGACGACTGGGTGCGCGCGGCCGTGGCGCGCGCCGCCGGCCGCATCAAATACTGGGAAATCTGGAACGAGCCCGAGGATCCCAAATATTACTCGGGCGATATCGCGACCATGGTCCAGCTGCAGAAGCGGGCCTACGAGATCATTAAAGCCAGCGATCCCACCTTGACCGTGCTGACACCGCCGTCCAACGGCACGCCGGACGGATATCGCTGGCAGCAGGCCTTCATGGCGCAAGGCGGCGGACAATATGCCGATGTGTTCGCCTTTCACGGCTATACGAGCGAACCCGAGGCGGTGATTGGAATCATTGCGCGCTTCAGGAAAATCCTTGCCGCGCACGACCTGTCCGCGAGGCCGATCTGGGACACCGAGGCCGGCTGGTCGTCCTATGAGGACAATCCAGACGGGTGTCTGGCACGCGCCTACATCCTGAAATGGATCAGCGGCGTCGACCGGTTCTATTGGTACGAGTTTGCCGGAGGCGGCAGCGACTTTGGAAAATTATGGGACCCGGCGGGCGGGCTGCTTCCGAGCGGAATTGCCTACCGCACGATCCAGTCCTGGCTGGTCGGTGCAAGTGTCGTGGCCGCAGGCAGGACGTCGCCGACGACCTGGCGCGTCGAGCTTCGCATGCCGGATGGCCGTAACGGCTTGATCCTCTGGACCACTAAGGGCCGGTCCGTTTACCGGGCCGACCCGCGTTTCAGCCTTTACGAGGGCCTCGACGGCGGCGAAGGGCCTGTCGCCAACGGCGAGGTCGAGATCTCGCCAAAACCGGTCCTGTTGCTGGAATGATAACAATGTTAAGTCCCCGGCAATGAGACAATTATGACGATGTTCTTGGCTTCATTGCGGGCGTTGGGCGCGATACAAGGAGCGCTGTTAACTTGAGGCGATTGACCGACTGTGAAGCAGATCGCGCAAAACTATAAGAGCGGCGAGCTCAAGCTGATCGATGTGCCGGCGCCGCGCTGCCGCCCCGGCGGGGTTTTGGTGCGCACGGCGTTTTCCGCGGTGTCGACCGGCACCGAGATGATGAAGTTCACCGAAGGCCGCCTGTCGCTGCTCGGCAAGGCGCGCGCGCGACCCGACCAGGTGGCCAAGGTGGTGAGCTCGGTCCGTCAGCAGGGGTTGCTTGCGACCTATCAGAAGGTGATGAACCGCCTCGATTCCTACACGCCGCTCGGCTACTCGCTGTCGGGCACCGTCGTGGAAGTGGGCGAGGGCGTCGGCGGCTTCTCGGTCGGACAGCGTGTCTGCTGCGGCGGCAATCAATATGCAACCCACGCCGAATATAATTGGGTGCCGGTGAACCTCTGCGTGCCGCTGCCGGACAGCGCTGCGCTGGACCAGGCCGCATTCACCACGATCGCCTCGATCGCGCTGCAGGCGATGCGCCAGTCGGAGATCCGTTTCGGCGAGACCGCCTGCGTGATCGGCCTTGGCCTGATCGGGCAGATCATGGTGCGGCTGCTGCGCAGCGCCGGTGTCGTGGTCGTCGGGCTCGACAGGCTGGAGGCGCGATGCCGGCAGGCGGAGGCTGCTGGCGCCGCGGTCTGTGCCGTCGCATCGGATGATGCCGCGGCCGAATTCCGCGCCCGGATCGACCAGCTGACCGCAGGCAACGGCGTCGATTGCGTGTTCATCACCGCAGGCAGCGACGATCCCGATCTCGCGTCGCGTTCGGCGGCGCTGCTGCGCGACCGCGGCCGCATTGTCGATATCGGCAAATGCACGCTGAACCTGCCGTGGAGCGAATTCTACGACAAGGAGCTCGACGTGCGCTTCTCGCGCTCCTACGGCCCCGGCCGCTACGATCCGCTCTATGAGGAGGGCGGCATCGATTATCCGATCGGTCATGTGCGCTGGACCGAGAAGCGCAATATGGAGGCGATCGTCGCGCTGCTCGCCGACGGGCGGCTCGATTTTTCCTCGCTGATTTCCGAAACGGTGCCGCTGGAGCAGGCGACGTCGGCGTTCGAGCGCATGAGCCGTGGCGAGGTCGGTCTCGGCATGGTGTTCGCCTATCCGGACGCCGCTCCCCGCGCGATGCAGATGACCTATCGTCCGGCGGTTGCCCTGCGCAGCGGCCGGGTGCGGCTCGGCGTCATCGGCGCCGGCAATTATGCCTCCAGCATGCTGTTGCCGCAGCTTGCGAATAACCAGCGCGTCGATCTCGTCGAGGTCGCCACCAATACCGGCCTGAGCGGCGCCACGGCGGTCCGCAAGTTCGGCTTCGCGCGTGCCTCGACGGATGCGGCCTCGGTGCTCGGCGCCGACGACATCGATGCCGTGCTGATCGCAACGCGCCATGCCTCCCATGCCGACCTCGCGACGCAGGCGCTGCGCGCCGGCAAGGCGGTGTTTGTCGAGAAGCCCTTGGCGATCGATACAAGCTCGCTCGATCGATTGGAGCAGGTGATCCGGGAAACCGGCAACAGCCGGCTGATGGTCGGCTTCAACCGCCGCTTTTCGCCGCTGCTGCAGGGCATGCGCGCGGCGTTCGCGCCGGCAGGACCGCAGACCCTGCAATATCGCGTCATCGCCGGGCCGCTGGAGAAATCGTCCTGGTATCTGCAGGCCGAGAGCGAAGGCAGCCGCTTCGTCGGCGAGGGCGGCCATTTCATCGACGTGTTGTGCTGGTGGCTCGGCGCCGAGCCGGTGCGTGTCTCCGCGAGCACGGCGACCAAGGACGTCGACAATCTCGTCGCCACCTTCGATTTTGCCGACGGTTCGGTCGCGAGTCTCAGCTATCTCACCGGCGGCGATCCGCGGGTGCCGAAGGAAGCGCTCGAGATATCGGCAAGCACGGGTTTTGCCGCCTTCGACAATTTCTCGGGCTTCGAGGTCTGGCACGCCGGACAGCGCACGGCGAAGACAGCGCGGCTCGACAAGGGCCAGCGGCCGATGCTGGATGCCTTCATCGCCGCGGTCGCATCGGGCGCCGCGATGCCGATCGCGCTCGACGGGTTGCTGGCGACCACACGCGCAACGCTTGCCGTGCAGGAAAGCGCGGCCGCCGGGATGCCGATCGATCTGACGGTCGGCGCGGCAGAGCAGCGCGTCGCGCGCGCCTCGACGGCGTGAGATGAATCCGGCCTGGTATCTGCGCAGGCTGCAGCGCATGGAGCCGTCCGAGCTTGCGGGGCGGGTGAACGACCAGGTGCTGCATTTGCTCTGGCGGATCACTCCGCCCGATATCGCGCGGCGTGCCGGCGCCAGGCTCGCTGCCGGCCCGCGGCAGCCGCGCCTGAAGCCGCTGCCTTCGCGGGCCAGCGCTCCGCAACAGGCCGCCGAACGGCTGATCCAGAGCTCCGATCGGATTCTCGCCGGGCACTGGCGGATTTTCGCCAGGGATCATGGGGCCCTCGGCGAACGGCCCGACTGGTTCGTCGATATCAGAAGCGGCAAGCGGGCGCCGGCCGGCGTGCACGCATTCGCGGTTCCCTATCGTGACGAAACCGCGGTCGGAAACATCAAATACATCTGGGAGCCGTCGCGTCACCACCATCTCACGGTGCTCGCGGCCGCGTATTACCTGAGCTCCGACGAGCGCTACGCCAGGCGCGCGGCCGAGCATCTGGTGAACTGGTGGCGCGAAAATCCGTTCCCGCGCGGCCCGCACTGGATCAGCGGCATCGAGCTTGGCGTGCGGCTGATCTCATGGGCCTGGGTACGTCAGCTGCTGCAGAACTGGCCCGGCGCTGCCGCGCTGTTCGAGGACAACGAACTGTTCCTGACGCAACTCTATGCGCATCAATACTGGCTGTCGCAGTTCCCAAGCCGTGGCTCCTCGGCCAACAACCACCTCATCGCGGAGGCTGCCGGGCAGTTCGTGGCGGCTTGCGTGTTTCCGTTCTTCCAGGACAGTGCGCGATGGCGCGAGCAATCGGCCGCCACACTGGCGCACGAAGCCGTTGCGCAGACGCTTGCCTGCGGCAGCAACAGCGAGCTCGCGACCGATTATCATGGCTTTGTTCTCGAACTGCTGCTGGCGGCGGCAGTGCAGGGCGAGTCCTCCGGACATCCGCTTGGCGATGCAGTGTGGACCACGATGTGCCGCATGAGCGACGTCATTGCTGCGATGCTGGACGATCGCGGTCATCCGCCGCGGCAGGGCGATGGCGACGACGGCATCGGCCTGTTGCTCGACGATCACGCCGGCAATCGCTGGCTCGGCTTGCTCGCCAGCGGCGCGCGCCTGTTCGGCGCTCTGCCATGGTGGCCCACATCGCCGGAGCCCGATCTGCGCAGCTTTGTGCTCACCGACGGCATCGAGGCCCGTGCGATCGCCGGGCGGCCCAAGCGCCGCCCGCATCTGCTCGAAGGGGCGGGACAGACCTTTCTGATCGATTCCGACAAGGCTGTGTGGTGCCGTTGTGACCATGGCCCGCATGGCTTCGGCCGCATTGCCGCTCACGCCCATGCGGACGCGCTGTCGCTCGAATGCAGGATCGGCGGTGCGGAGATCTTCGCCGATCCCGGCACCTATTGCTACCATGGCGATCCGCGATGGCGGGCCTACTTCCGCTCCACGCTGGCGCACAACACGCTGTGCCTGTTCGCGCGCGACCAGTCGGGGTCGGGCGGGCCGTTTCTCTGGACAAGGCATGCGCAGAGCCGGCTTGTCGCAGCCAGCGGCCTGGACGATCGCGATGCGGATGCGAACTGGGTCGCGGAGCATTCGGGATATCGCGACGAAGCAGGTGTCGTGCATCGCCGCTCGGTGCAATTGCAGCGTCGGGCGGCGCGGCTCGTCGTCACCGATACCGTGCTGGCTGATGAAGGGCTTGCGGTGCCGGCGAGCCTCAGCTGGCATCTCGGTCCCGAGGTCGAATGCAGGCTCGAAGGGCACAGGGCGCAGCTCGCATGGCCCGGCGGGCGCGGCGAGCTCGATCTGCCGGCGGCCCTCAGCTGGGTGCCGTATCGGGGTGACGAGACCATGCCGGCCGGCTGGTATTCGCCGTCCTTCGATCTCAAGGTGCCGGCGACGACCTTGATCGGCTGCGGTACGCTCGCGGGCGGGCAAAACCTGGTGACCGAGCTGCGCTGGTTTTCAGACCCGGCCGGATCATGAAGATCCTGGTCGCTCACAACAGGTATCAGGGACGCGGCGGCGAGGACGTCGTGTTTGAAGCGGAAGTCGACCTGCTGCGCGCCGCAGGACACAGCGTTGAAACGCTCACGGTTAGCAACGCGGCGATCAATTCGCTCCCCGCGCGCATCACGACCACGCTGTCGATCGCCGATAATGCGGAGGGAAAGCGGGTCGTGGCGGAAGCGATCGACCGCTTTCGCCCCGACGTTGTGCACGTCCACAATTTCTTCCCGCTGCTGTCGCCCGCCGTGTTCGATCTCTGCCGGCAAAAGTGCGTGCCCGCGGTGGCGACCCTGCACAATTATCGCAGCATCTGCACCGGCGGCATGCTGCTGCGCGACGGCCGCATCTGCCACAAGTGCCTCGATCGCGGACACCTCTGGGGCGTCGTGCACCGCTGCTACCGCGGATCGCTTCCGGGCTCGATGGCGTCGGCCTACATGATCGCGCAGCACCAGCGCCGCGGCACCTGGACGCGTCCCGGCCTGCGCCTGATCGCGCTGACGCAGTTTGCCAAAACCCTGTTCACGCAGGCCGGCTTCGATGCCGACCGGATCGACGTGAAACCGAATTTCATGGTCGATCCGGGGGCGCCCGATCCAGCCACGCCGCGCAGCGGGCTACTCTATGTTGGACGGCTGAGCCGCGAGAAGGGCGTCGGCGTGCTGCTCGAGGCCGTTGCGGGGACCGGCGTGCCCTTGCGCGTCGTGGGCAAGGGGCCGGAGCGTGGTGCGTTGGAGGCTCGGGCGTCCGGCAATGTCACGTTCCTTGGCGGGCTCTCGCGCGATGAGGTGCTGCGGGAAATGGCGAATGCCCGGGCATTGGTGGTGCCGTCGCTATGGTACGAAGGATTTCCGATGGTCGTGGTCGAGGCCTTCGCGTGCGGCACGCCGGTCATCGCCTCCGAGATCGGCGGACTTGCCGAGGTGGTGAGCGCCGGCAAGACCGGCGCGCTGGTGCCGCCGGGCGACGCGGCCACGCTCCGAAATCGGATCAGTGAGGTTCTCGGCGCCGCCGAACTGACCGCCGCATGGGGACGGGCCGCACGAGCCGCCTATCTCGAGCGCTACGCGCCGGACGAGAACCGCCGGCTGCTCGAGGCCATCTACGCGCGGGCCGCCGGGGGATGATCGCCGCAGGTCGGCGCTCTGCCCGCGATCGGGCATCGCCGGTTCCATGCCGGCGTTGCTAACATATTGCGGCAAATCTGGTGTTAATTTGTTACAGCAGGGTGTCTGAGCGGCATCGCGCCAGGTTTTTGATCTTGCGGTCGAACGGCGCTGATTCTGCGGGTGATTCCATGGATCTCGCTTGATCGAGCCCGCAAACTGCTGCCAAGGGGCGCTATAACACTGGCCGGTGGGGCGCCGGCTGCGAAGTTTGACGCTTTTTTGCAAAACGTCTCATGCGATGCAGAAATATTTTTTTCAGATCAGAAAATCGCGTCGAAGCGCTCACAGCATCAGCGAAATTCTGCGCTCCCGCGGTATCCCGGGGCCCCGTGAAACCCCGTATAATCGCTACCCTTTTTTGCGTCGCGGCTAACATTGGCGATTGGCCTGCGCCCAATGTTATAGTGCATTGGAAGTAGTGCTAAGTCTCACATAAATCTCAGGGAACCAGGTGTTAACAGCGCATTGCTGATTGACACTCCGGCCTAACGGTCTTAACAATGGACTTAACAAGTTCGTAACCTGGGTCCACATTTGAGTTGCGTCGCAACAAACCAGTTGTGAATCAACAGCTTATGTGTGGGCGAGCGGCTTGAATCCTCGTATCCCAAGCAGGGGCTACATCGATGGCGACTTACAATCTAGACCAGACGGACCTCAAACACGCGATCAACGGAACGATCGATCACTCGACCCAGCAACAGATTCTTGACTATCTGATCAACGCGGGGATCGGATACACCAGCCCGGATAACGGCGCGACGATTCCGGTGCAGGAAGGGGCTGGGATCACCAACCCGGATCCGAACGCCAATGTTCTGATCGAAACCAACCCGATTAACACCGTTAACACCGACGCCAACCTGAAGGCGATCATCGAGGACACCAACAAGGACGTCACGCTGACGGTGAACGGCAGCACCCCGGTGCTGGTCGCGACCGGCCACGGCAACGATCAGGTGTTCATCAACAACACCGGCGACACGACGGTTCTCACCGGCTCCGGCAACGACACCATCTTCGGCGGTGCCGGTCACGACTCGATCGATGCCGGCTCCGGCAACGACGTGCTGGTCGACAACGTCTCCGGTCACAGCACGCTGGATGGCGGCAAGGGCAACGATTTGCTGTTCGGCTCCGGTGCCGACACCCTGAACGGTGGCTCCGGCAACGACACACTCTACGGCGGCAGCTCGTCGCAGCTGAGTGGCGGTGACGGCAAGGACGTGCTGGTGTCCGGCAGCACCGCCGGCAATTCCAGCACGCTGGATGGCGGCAAGGGCAACGATGCGCTGTACGGTGGTGCGGGCAACGACAGTCTGGACGGCGGCGCCGGCAACGACTCGCTGTATGGCGGTTCCGGTGTCGACACGCTGCATGGCGGCAACGGCAATGATCTCCTTGTCGGCGGTGCCCAGACTGCTGCTGAGTTCGGCGGCAACGGCAAGGACGTGCTCTACTCGGGCAGCGATGCGTCGCACGCGACCTCGCTCGACGGCGGTGCCGGCAACGACTCGCTCTATGGCGGCGCCGGCAACGACACGCTGCATGGCGGTTCCGGCAACGATACGCTGGTCGCCGGCTCCGGCACGCAGACTCTGATCGGCGGCGACGGCAAGGACTCGTTCGTCGGCTCCGACACCGGTACGGCCTCGATGGTTGGCGGCTCCGGTCAGGACTACTTCTACCTGAACAACGCCACCAGCAGCGACACCATCGATGGCGGTGGCGGCAACAAGGACTCCCTGACCTTCCTGGATCACGCTTCGACCGACGTGAGCGACATCAGCTCTGGATCGAACGGTTCTATGGACATCACCTTCAGCAATGGTCAGGTGACCCAGATCAGCAACATTGAATACCTGATCTTCAACGATGGTAACTCGACCAAGCTGTAAGATCCTAGGTCTGCACTAAGCGAAAGCGCCGCCCCGACCGAGGTTGAGGCGGCGCTTTTTTCTTTGATCGCCGGCATGGCCGTCAGGAATGGGTAATTGAAATTGAACAATCGAATACGCTGCCGTTGATGATCATGACGCACCTGCGATGAGTTCGACGGCTCGCCTCAAGGGGAAGCGCATGCGCGCATCCCGATTGGAACTTTGTCGGCCGATTCGCGTCGGATGCATCGAATCAATCACAAGTTCCGCCCGGGGCATTTCCGCCAATGGATGTTATAAGTTAGTTCGTCACATTCGGACCACGTAGCTTTTGTAAAGCCGTGCCGCTCGCTTGACACAACGGAGCTGCGCCCGATGGCTATCTGCGGCCCTGGCACCTTTGTTCAAGACGAACGATCGCTGCAGAACTCAGCCGCTTAACGAACTCGCGGAGCTCTCGAATTGGCCAAGAAAAAAATGCTGAATGCCGGCGCTGGATCGACGGTTACCAAGCGCATCCAGCCGCTCCTGACATCGCATGAATGGGACGAGATTCGATTAGACGTCGACGGCGGCGTGAACCCCGACGTCGTCGGGTCGATTACCGATCTTGCCCGGTTGTTCCCGGCGGCCTCGTTCGACGCGATCTGGTGTTCTCATGTCATGGAGCATCTCTACGCCCATGAGGTTCACCCCACGTTCGTCCAGTTCCGCCAAGTCCTCAAGCCGGACGGATTCGCACTGATCATGTCTCCTGACCTCGAGGCGGTCGCGCAGCACATGTTGACGCGCGGTCTCGGTGCGATCGCTTACGTCTCGCCGGCAGGTCCGATCCGGCCATTGGACATGATCTACGGGCATTCCGGCGCGATCGAGCAGGGGCGCTATCACATGGCGCACAAGACCGGCTTTTCGACCGAGCGGATGGGAAACCTGCTGCTCAGCGCCGGCTTTCCGACGGTTTCCGTTCGGAGCGGGAATTTTGAGATCTGTGCATTGGCACTCATGCCGGAGGCCAGGGATGAGCGGATCAGGCCGCAGCTGGAGGCCTGCGGATTCGACTTCCAGGAGACGGTGACCGCCGACTCGTGATTTGCCGATGTTAAACAATGTTATAAGGTTCCCTGGTTAAATCGCGCGAGAACGTGCTCGAAATTGGCTTCGCGGCCTGCCGTGAAACATATCTTTTTCGGGTGACGCGCTGAAAATGCTGCGTTAGCGAACTAACAGTGATACGTTATATCTCGCTGGGACCGGACCTTGCGCAGTCGAAACTTCGAGGCATCCATGACCAAACACCTCTCGCTCGTCGGCGCACCTTCGGTGGAGGCGCTGCCACCTTCGGGCCTCGCTTGTCTCGTCATCGTGGCAAGGCAGCATGGCTTGCATCTGACCCCGTCCCAGCTGATCCACGACAACCTCCTGGGCGATCAGGAAGTCACGCTGGCCGAGCTTTTGAAGTGTGCGAATTCCTCGGGCATGACGGCAAAGGCCGTCACGCTGGACTGGAAGGGTCTGAGCCATCTCAAGAGGGCGCTGCCGGCCATCGTTCGGCTGCGCGACGGCAGCCACATGGTGCTGCTGCGCCTCGAAGGCGACGAGAACAGCTCCCGGGTGGTCCTGCAGGATCCGAACGCGAGCGAGGACGCGCTGCTCGTCATCGATCAGCCGCGCTTTGAGGACATCTGGTCGGGCGACGTCGTCATGGCCAAGCGCGACTATGAGATTTCCGACGAGACGCAGCCGTTCAGCTTCGGCTTTGTCACCGCATTGTTGTTCCGCGAACGGCGCATCCTGCGCGACGTCGCGATTGCGGCGCTGATCCTGGGCTTCATGGGCCTGGCACCGATCATGTTCTGGCGGCTGCTCTCGGACAAGGTTATCTTCTACAAGGCCTACAACACGTTCTATGTGCTGTGTACTGCGATGCTCGTGGTCATCGTGTTCGAGGCGGCATTCTCGTTCCTGCGGCAGTATCTGGTTCAGCGTTTGACGGCACGCCTCGACGTCAAACTGTCGACCTACGTGTTCGAGAAGGTGCTCAATCTGCCGATCGACTACTTCGAGCAGAATCCCGTCGGCCTGATTTCCCGGGATATCCGCGAAGTATTTCGAATTCGCGGCTTTCTGACCGGGCAGTTGTTCGGGACCATTCTCGATTCGACGACGCTGTTCTTCTTCCTGCCCGTCATGTTCTTCTTCAGCCCGCTCATGACGCTGATGGTTCTTGCCTTTGCTGCGATGATCGTGACCTGGCTGATCGTGATGCTGCCCGCCTATCGGAAGAAGTCCTCGGCAACCCTGGCGGCCGAAGGGGCACAGGGAGCGTTTCTGATCCAGAGCCTGAACGGCATGCGGACCATCAAATCGCTGGCGCTCGATGCGCGCCAGCGCCACATGTGGGACGTGCTGGTGGCGCGCGTCGCCAAGGCGCGGCTTGCGGAAGGCATGACCGGAACCGCCATCCAGACGCTGGTGAAGCCGTTGGAGCGGCTGGCGGTGAGTGCTCCCTATGCGTTCGGCGTCTACATGGCCGTGTCGAGTGGCGATCCGGTCTATGTTGGCGCGCTGTTTGCCTTTCTGATGCTGTCGCAGCGCGTTGCCGGCCCCCTGATGCAGATGGCCCAGCTCATCAACCAATATGACGAGGCGCGCACCGCGGTCACGATCGTCGGCAGGCTGGTGAATCAGCCGGCCGAGGAGGGACGCTCCGGCCATGGTGTGAGGGTCCCGCTGAAGGGGCTGGTCGAATTCTCCGGCGTCACGTTCAAGTACAAGGGCGCGGTGTCGCCGGCGCTCAACAATATTTCCTTCGAGATTCCGCTCGGTACGACGCTGGGCGTGATGGGCAAGAGCGGCTCGGGCAAGACCACGATCACGCGGCTATTGCAACGCCTGCACTCCGACTATGGCGGACTGATCAAGGTCGACGGTATCGATGTCCGCGAATACGACGTCGACCATCTCCGGCGCAACGTCGGCGTCGTGCTGCAGGAGAACTTCCTGTTCAGCGGCACGATCCGCGAGAATATTGCGGCCGCAAAGCCCGATGCGACCTTCGATGACATCGTCAGGGCGGCGCGATTGGCCGGTGCCGAGGAATTCATCGACAAGCTGCCGCGAGGCTATGAGACCTATATCTACGAGGGATCCACGAATCTTTCCGGAGGCCAGCGCCAGCGCCTCGCGATCGCGCGAGCGCTGATCGTCAATCCGCCGATTCTGATCCTGGACGAAGCGACCAGCGCGCTCGATGCGGAGAGCGAGACGATCGTGAACGCGAATATTTCGCGGATTGCCCATGGCCGCACGCTGATCATCATCTCGCACCGTCTGTCGTCGCTGACGAAGGCCGACGCGATCCTCGTTCTCAACCGCGGCGTCGTCGACGATATCGGTCGTCATGAGGAACTTCTTGAACGGAACGACATCTACAGCTCGCTCTGGTACCAGCAGAACACTCACCTTGCGCCGGCGGGCCGCAATGAAAAGAACTTCAGGAGTCCGACCCTTGTCTCCTAATCAAGCTTCGCTCGCGACCGTTCGCCAGTTCCAGTCCGAGACCGATGCGATCCGCGAGGCCGCCGAGCCGTTGCTGGCCCGCGCAACGCTGTTCGTCCTGGTGGGGTTCCTCGCCGCCGTCGTGGCGATCATGTGCTTCACGCGCGTCGATCGCGTGATCACGAGCGTGGGCGGCAAGATCGTTCCCGTCGATCAGATCAACGTCCTGCAGGCTTTGGACGCGTCCATCATCAAGACGATCGATGTTCGGGAAGGTCAGCAGGTTGAGACGGGACAATTGCTCGCGACTCTGGACTCGACGTTCACGGCGGCCGATGTCACGCAGTACAAGCTGCAGGTTGCGAGCCTTGAGGCGCAGGTCGCCCGGGACGAGGCCGAATTGTCCGGAAAGCCGTTGTCGTACGGCCAATCCAACGATCCTGATGTCACCAGGTACAACTCCTTGCAAAAGGCGCTCTACGACCAGCGCGTCGCGCAGTACCACGCACAGGTGAACAGCTACGATTCCAAGATCAGCCAAACCGAAGCGACGATCCAGAAGTCGAAGAAGGACGACGAGCGGTACAGTCAGCGTGCCGAGATCGCCGGCAAGATCGAGGACATGCGCTCGACGCTCGCCGAAAGCGGCAGCGGGTCCAAGCTGAACCTGTATCTGTCGCAGGACACGCGCCTGGAGCTGCTGCGTCAGATCGACAACACGCACAACACTTTGCTGGAAGCGCAGCACCAGCTGGATTCCTTGAAGGCGGATCGCAACGCCTTCACCGAGCAGTGGAACGCGCAGCTGAGCCAGGATCTGGTCACGACGCGCAACAACCTTGATACGGCCCGCTCACAGTATGACAAGGCGATCAAGCATCAGGACCTCGTGCGGTGGACGGCTGCCGAGCCATCGGTCGTCTTGACCCTCGCCAAGCTCTCGGTCGGGTCCGTGCTGAAGCCGGGTGATCCCTTCATCACGCTGATGCCGCTCAAGACGCGGCTCGAGGCGGAGATCCAGATCCTGTCTCGCGACGTCGGCTTCGTCCGGCCCAACGACCCCTGCACGATGAAGGTCGATGCGTTCAACGCGGCGGAGCACGGTACGGCCGAAGGCAAGATTCGCTGGATCAGCGAAGGCGCCTTCACGAACGACGATGATGGAAAGCCTGTCGACGCCTTCTATAAGGCGAGGTGTTCGGTCGACCAGACCAACTTCAAGGATGTTCCGAAGACCTTCCGCCTCATCCCCGGCATGACGCTGCAGGGTGATGTCAATGTCGGCACCCGCTCGGTGGCGATGTATCTGCTCGGCGGCATGCTGCGCAGCGCAAAAGAAGCAATGCGCGAGCCATGACGGTATCGACGCGTTCCCTTCTCGACTTGCTGCGCCCCGGCTCGTCCCGTTCAGACTCGAAGCCGTTTGAACGGGGGCTGGAGGCGTACGAGAACCAGCAATATCTCGAGGCGTTGCGGTTTTGGCGGCTCGCCTCGCAAGCCGGCGATCCGGAGGCGGATTACCGGATCGGGCTGCTCTATGCGCGGAACGAGGGCGTTATCGGCAGCCTTCCGGATGCGGTCGCGTGGTACGAACGCGCCGCCCTGAAGGGACATACCGAAGCCCAATTCCAGCTTGGCTTGATCTACTTCAACGGCGTCAACGCCACGGTTGGACCGAACAGGCCAGAGATGTGGCGGCAATCCACTGCGGCGCGTCTGGGCGACAAGGCGGTCAACCTCCACGATCTGGTTTTCCCGAACGGAATCGGCGTGCCCAGGGATATCGACGCCGCGTTCCTCTGGTTATCGGTGGCGGCGGAGGCCGGCAAAGCGGAGGCGCAAGCGATCCTTGGCGATATGTACGCCAACGGGCAAGGCTGCACGAAAGATCACGCTGCCGCCCTGCGCTGGTACGAGGCCGCGGCCGAGCAGAAGGCGGCGGCCGGTGAGTTCGCGCTTGGCGATGTGTATTATCAGGGGCGGGGCGTTCCCGTCGATTTCGCGGAGGCCGCGATCTGGTATCACAAGGCCGCGGAACAGGGACATGTTCGCGCACAGGTTGCGCTGGCTTTCATGTGCCTCAAGGGTACCGGGCTCCCCGAAAATGTCGAAGAGGCCGCACGGCTGTTCCAGAGCGCCGCTGCGCATGACGATACGATCGCGCTCTACAACATTGCGCTGTTGCGGTTGAGCGGCAAAGGGGCTGTCAAGGATCTCGACAGGGCCGAGACCGCATTGCGCAAGGCGGCGCGGAAGGACTTCCTGCCGGCGATCCAGGCGCTCGCTGAGTTCTATGCGCTCGGGACTGCCGCCGAGCCGGATCTGCGCGAGGCTGCGTATTGGTACGAGAAGGCGGCCGAGCGCGGCGATACGCAGGCGCAGTTCCTGACCGGACGCTTCTATGCCACCGGCACCGGCGTTCCGCCCAGCATTCGCCAGGCTGCGAAATGGTTCGAGCGTGCGGCGGAGGGCGGCCATGCCACGGCGGCCCACAACATTGCGGTGTTCTATCTCAATGGCAGGGGCGTGGCGCGCGATGTCGCCACTGCGATCAAGTGGTTCGAGCGCGCGTCCGAGGGAGGCATTAGCGCCGCAGGCGTGCAGCTCGGCCGGCTCTACTCGGCGGGCAACGGCGTGCCGCGCGATCAAGCGCGTGCGGCGGAGTGGCTCAGCAAGGCGGCCGACGGCGGCGATGCCGATGCGAAGACGGCCTATGCGATGTTTCTTATCCAGGATGAACCGTCCGCGGAGCGTCTTGCGCAAGCACGTGCGCTGCTGACCGACGCTGCCGAGGCGGGCCATCCGGCTGCGGCATTTCAGCTGGGCGGGCTTCACATGGGAAGATCCGGCGGCGCCATCGACCTTCCAGCCGCAGCCCAATGGTTCAAACGTGCGGCAAGCGCCGGTCACGTCGAAGCCCAGCACACTTTGGCGCTACTGTATTCCGATCCCAAGAGCGGCCTCAAGGATCCGCAGGCCGCCGCCGGCTGGATCGTCAAGGCCGCGGACGGCGGCAACGCTGCGGCGCAGTTCAAGCTTGCGGTGATGTATTGCACCGGACAAGGCGTCGAGCAGGACCTCGCCAACGGCGTCACGTGGTACGAGGCGGCGGCGCGCCAGGGCCATACGACGGCGCAATACAACCTTGCCGTGATGCTGGGCCGGGGACAGGGCCGCGATGCCGATCCGGCGAAGGCGGCCGAATGGTTCGAGGCCGCTGCGAAGCAGGGCATGATCGAAGCCCAACTCGCAATTGGCGATGCGCTGCGCGCCGGCAACGGCGTCGCACAGGATCGCGATCAGGCGCTGTACTGGTATCGACAAGCGGCACAGCAGAACAACGAAGGCGCGCGACGTCGTCTGCAGGCAATGGGCGAGAGCGTTGGCTGAGATTGTTGGAGGCGGAATCGCGTCGCGCGCAGGCAACGGCAGAGATGATGGACAGCTTTGTTTTTGAGCGCGAAGGCACGGAAGCGGGCAAGTCCGCGTGACAATCTAGGCAGAACTAACAATGGTTTTCACATCGACGACAGAGAGATTGCGCTAATGTTGCGTTCGCGGAAGAAATGTTCATTGTACCTCTGGTTGTGTGATCGATAAGGATCAAGAGGTCACGATCCGGGCATGTCAGGCAGCGTGATCTCGGGATCGAACTTCCGCGCGACCGGGAAAGAGAAACTGGACCCGGCGCTGAGCGTTGGCAGGAGATTGAGTGGCAATGAACAAGATGGTCGAACGGAGCGTCAGGGATACAAAGGATATGTTGCCCGTTGCCAGTCCGGTTCAGCAGGACGACCATCCGCAGAGCCTGTTCCTGGATCCCGACGTAGGCGATCTCCAGTCAGGATCGCGTCTGCGCGGCGCGATACTGGAGTATTCGGGGCGTGGGATTTCGGGTTGGATTGTCGATGCCCAGTCGCCCGCTTCAACCGTTTCGATCGCACTTTTTGTCGGTTCCCACTGTGTCGAGGAGGGACGGACAGGCCGATCTATGCCGGCCCGCGTAGGTCCGCGGAGCGTGATCGGACGTCCCGGATTTCGTATCGATCTATCCGCGCCGGGAGTGCGCCGTCGCTTGGCGCGCGCCCTGAGAAACGCGCTTGTGGAGCCTAAGCGTGCGCAGATCTATCTGCGTATCAGCCTGAATGATGGCGAGTACTACGAAATACCCCTGTTCGAGAACTATACGCCAGGCGAATTGATCGTCGCGCTGGGGTTCTCGACCGCGGACTACGACGACCTGTTGTTTCCGAGCAACAACAGGATCGTTGCTGGACTGGCGGACGCGCCTCCCAAGGAGGTGCGCTACATTTGCTTCTACCTCCCGCAATTCCATTCATTTGATGAAAATGACAGGTGGTGGGGGCCAGGGTTTACCGAGTGGACCAACGTCGCGCGCATGCGTGCCCAGTTTCCGGCACACGAGTCCCCATGGTTGCCGGCCGATCTTGGATTCTATGACGTCCGGCTGCCGGAAACGCGTCGTCAGCAGGGCGAGCTGGCGCGCCAGTACGGCATCGATGGATTTTGCTACTACGTCTATTGGTTCCAGGGCCGAAGGTTATTGGAAAAGCCGCTTCAGCTGCTGCTCGAGGACGGCGAGCCGAACCTGCCTTTCTGCATTTGCTGGGCAAACGAGAATTGGTCTCGTCGGTGGGACGGCTCGGACGCTGAGCTTCTGTTGGGACAAAACCACTCCCTGGACGACGATGTCCGCTTTATCGACGACATGGCCGACCTGCTGCTCGATGAGCGCTACATAACTGTCGACGGTCGAAAGGTCATCGTCATCTACAGGCCGTCATTGTTGCCGGACAAGCAGCGCTTGTTCGAGATTTGGCGCGAGCGAGCCAGAGAACTCGGAATCGGCGAGCTTCTCATTTGCAATGCGATGACGTTCGGAGAGTTCGATCCGCGCGACGTCAATTGCGACGCGGCAATCGAGTTTCCTCCGCACACGGTCTCGACAAGGGAGGTGCCGCCGACCGAAGTCGATGCACCGCCGACCTTCGCTGGAAAGGTGTACGACTATGTCGACGCCATGCGATCGTCGATCGGCAAGATCTACGACTTTCCGTTCTTTCCTGCGGTGATGCCGCGTTGGGACAATACGCCTCGCAAGGGGCCGCGCGGTCACGTCTTTACCAGGTCCAGTCCGGAAGCGTTTGAGGTTTGGCTTCGCGATGCAACCCTGCGTGCCAAGGGCAACAGCTTTTCCGAATCATTGGTGTTTATCAATTCCTGGAACGAGTGGGCGGAAGGTGCGCATCTCGAGCCGGATTCGCGCCATGGACGGGCGTTTCTCGAGGTCGTGCGAAGGGTCGCTTCGGCTGAGCCCATTTCGGCCCAGATTCGAAATAGCCCGGATTTGCTGGATTGCCTGAGTAGGCAGGAGCTTGAGTGGGCGGTAAAAGAAGCCTCGACGCATGTCGAAGTGCTCGCAAGCCTGCACCGGTCGGGCCTCACCCATTCGGGGGTGCAGCGCGTAAGAAGCGGCACGCCAGTGGAGGCAGAAGGCGCGTCCGGTAATCCGGCAGGTTCGTTGCTGGTGATCGAGAACATCAATTCTCAAACCGGCGAACGGGTGATTGTCGATCCGCGCTATGAGATATTGGTGCGGGGATGGATTTGCGCGGGCAACGCCTTTGAGGCCAGCCGACAGAGAACGGGATTCCTGGTCCTGTCGGGGCTTACTCCGGATGGCGCAGCAAACGGCGGCTATTGCCTGATCGTAGATTGGCACGAGCGCGTGGACGTGAAGGAGTATATGAAGGCCGAGAGCAAGGACTGCTATTTCGGTTTCCAGCTGTCCTTCTCGATTCGAGATTTGCCGGATGGTGAATATCAACTTGCGGTTCTGGAGGTCGGCGACGGGACTAGTGCACTCGTGCGGTCTCGCCACTCGATCATCGTGAGACGTTGAGGTCGCCACCGATGCTCGCAAGTGTTGTCATCGCGTGCTACAAGCATGAGCAGTATCTTGAGGAATGCCTTGAGACTGTCTATCAACAGACGTTTGCCGACATCGAGCTCGTCATCGTAGACGACAATTCGCCGGACAAGAGTTTTGAAGTCGCGCAGAGGGTCCTCAAGAAGAGGTCGTTCGGAAAGCGCTTTGTTTCCTGCAAGCTGCTCAAGAACCCTCAAAATCTTGGCGCCCACTACACCTGGAACAGGGCATTATCGCTGACGAACGGCGACATGATTTTCCTTTTGAATTCGGACGATGCCTTTTCCAAGGATCGGGTTCGGCTGTTCGCGGATAAGCATGCCAATGATCGGCTGTTCTTCGGCTTCTCGGCGGTTGAGCCAATCGACGAACATGGAAAGTCGATCAGCAACTTCCAGTTTCCAACGCGCCTGCGCTATGCGATCGATCGGGCCCAGATCGCAGGTGCGCCGTTGTCATGGACATTTCTGGATTCTCAGATCGCGGCATCGACCGGAAACTTTGTCTTCAGCCGTGAACTGCTGCGGCAGGTGGGTTGGCTTGCCGATCTCAAATACTGCCATGACTGGGACTTTGCGTTGCGCGCGGTAACCAAGGTCGAGCCGACCTATCTCGAAACCGACCGCTATCTGTACCGACTTCATTCAACCAACAGTTTCCGAAGTCTGAGCAAGGTGGCAGAGAGCGAGACAAAGGCTTGCATGATGTCGTATTGCCTGAATGCAATCGCGTCACGGCCTCAGAACAAGACCTGCCTCAGTCCGTCGAATTTCGGCGATTCATTCTATGACTTCGTGAAGCTGCACCCGAACTTCAACTATTGGGTGAAGCAGATCTACGCGCCCTATCATGTAGAACACCGGACGGTGGAGTCGAACGATCGGACCCGGCCGGTTCGCTGGCGCTGATCGAGCAATGCAAGGCTAGTCTTGTCCGTTCCGACACAATCGGAACGGGGCCTTGATTGGGATGGAGACCGAGCGATTGCTTCGTCGCTTCGTCGGCTGGGAGCCTGGCGTCCGATCGAATTGCGCCGACGAGAGGTCTGGAGCGTGCCGCAGCCGCCGCAGGGTGCTGGAACTCAAAAAGCTGAACGCGCCGGGCGGGAGGCTTGCGGATAACGATGTCAAAAGCATCGTTCTTGTAAGCCCGAACGACTGGCGGACTGCTTCATTCCCGTCGTCCATCGGCGATCTCCGATCGTTCCGGTCCTGTGACGCGGTTTTCGTGCAAATGACGTCGAGCCCCTTGCTCTATTGTATTGATTTTCCTCGAAATAACCTTACAAGAGTTAATTGTGAGCACTGCGTGTTATAGCCTTATTCTTGTAGGATATGTGCGCTAATAGGGAATTCGTGGTGCGAACCAATGTTAATAGCTTGTTGATCTCGTGGAGCGGCTCAGGTTGGACATGGAAATTCCAGCATTGTCTAGTTTCAGCTCAGGCGTGAATCTCGATACGCTTCCAGCAAGTGAGATCGAGACAAGGCTTAGAGATTTCTTTTCCGGGCGGATCGCAAATCCGAAGCCCGACGAGCTGATCCAATCGGTCAAGCAGTTGGAGCAGCAATTCGGTGATTACAAGGAATTCCAGTTTGCAAAGGCGGCGGCGCTTGTGCAGGCATGCGATTTCGCCGGAGCGCGTGGAATCCTTCTCGACCTCGTCAAGCAGATGCCATCCGACTCGCGGGTGTTGCATCGCCTGGCAATCGCGGCCCTCAATATGGGGTCCGCCCATGAAGCGCAGGATGTCTATCTTGCCGCGCTCATTGCGGCCCCGAAAAGTGAAAATCTGCGGCGAGAGTTTGCCGGCCTCCTGCGCGTGATGGAGGCCAAGAAGCTCTACGCCGGGGTCGATCGCAAGAAGCACGGCTTGGCGGTGGTGTGCGCCATCAAGAACGAAGGCGACGATCTGCTGGAATGGCTACACTTCCACAAACTGGTCGGCGTTGATCACTTCTACCTCTACGACAACGGCAGCACTGATGATACTCGTGCCGTGATCGAGTCCTTCCCGTGGCCCGAAATGATCACCTATCATTTCGTGGAAGGGGAATTCGGCCAGATGCGCGCGTTCTCGCATGCGATCGACAGCTACCGCAATTGTGCCGAATGGTGCGCCTTCATCGATGCCGATGAGTATCTGTTTCCGACGCAGGCCGGCAACATCAAGGACGTCTTGACCGAGCTCGGGCCGGCGCCGGCGGTGGCGGTGCATTGGTTGAACTTCGGGTCGAACGGTCACGACGCGAGGCCGGCCGGTCTGTGCATCGAATCTTTCACGCGTCGTGCTCCGGACGATTTCCCGGATCATTTCATCATGAAGTCAATCGTGCGGCCTGACACCATCGTGTCCTATCTGCATCCCCATCAATCGCTTGTCTTGGGTTGCTACGTTCACGAGGACGGCACGCCTGTCTTCCCGATCGGCGGGCGCTGCACTGCTCCGAAGCGGAACAAGCTCGTGATCAATCACTACTACACGAAGTCGCGGCAGCAATTGCTGAAGAAGCGTGAGCGGGGCAGGCCGCTCGGCGATGGAGATCCTGAAAAGATCCGCGCAATGGAATTCTTCACGTTGCGCGATCGCAACGATGTCGAAGACGCCACGATCCAGAGGTTTCTTCCGGAGCTGAAGAAACTGATTCAGGGCTGAATTCAAGGGAACAGCGATGTCCTCGCTGGAGGAGGGCGCGCCAGGCGGCGCGCCCGATCGTGTGCTTGAAGTGATTCTTGATCGCCGCGATCGGCTACTCTGGCCGCAGCGATCGGCTACAGCGGTTCCAGCCGGTATTTCGCAAGCAACTGCTGTGCGGCGACGAGATCAATCTCTGCCGGCCTTTGGAAGATCGACATGTTGTTGGCGCGCGCGATTTCGCGAGCGACCGTCCGCACCGAATGGTAGTGGGGACGATTCTCGAAGTCGTGAATTGCGATGAAGGCTCCCGGTGCGGCGTGAAGCACGCACTGTACGAAGCAAGCCACGCGAAACCGGCCGTCAACGAAATACAGGTCGGCGGTCTTGCTTTCCGGACGCTCCCAGACACGTTCGTGATACTCGGGCCACGAGCGCTCCTTGTCCTTTTCCACGGGATAACCCCACTCGCGCAGCTTGCCGATATCGACGTGCAGCAGCAAAGGCTTGGTGCTCGCGTCGCCCGTGGCGTCGGCAACGTTGGCGAGCCATTCCGCGGAGGAATCAATGGAAATGACCCACTCCTTCTTGGTTTGACAGGCCAGCCAAGTGCTTCCTCCCGAGCCAAATTCCAGATACCGCGTCGAGAGGTCCACGAAACTTTTGAACAGTGTCAGTTCCTGACCGTCCATTGCGATGTTCATGACGGGATTCCGTGGTTTCTCGAGTTGTTGTCTGGCGGGTGGCTGCCAATCCACCGTCGGAAGGCGGTCGCGGCTTTTCAAGCAGCGATGATATCTGGTTGAGTCGTCATCGCGCTTCTCGACGTCCTGTTGGCCATCCACGCCGGTGATTGGAAAGATCGGCGACTACTGGTTCAAGCCGACGCGCTCCACCTTGTAGCCGCCCTCCAGGATGGCGCGCCACCAGGGTTGCTCGTCGACATACCAGCGCACGGTCTTGGCGATGCCGGTCTCGAAATTCTCCTCGGCGCGCCAGCCGAGCTCGGTTTCGAGCTTGGTGGCGTCGATGGCATAGCGGCGGTCGTGGCCGGGCCGGTCGGCGACGAAATTGATCAGCTGGCGGCGCGGGCCTGCCGCGGCCGGCACGACCTCGTCGAGCAGGTCGCAGATGCTCTCGACCACGTGCAGGTTGGTGCGCTCGTTGCGGCCGCCGACATTGTAGGTCTCGCCGACCTCGCCGCGCTCCAGCACCAGCGTCAGCGCCTTGGCGTGATCCTCGACGAACAGCCAGTCGCGGATGTTCTTGCCGTCGCCATAGACCGGCAGTGGCTCGCCGGCGAGCCCCTTGATGATCATGTGCGGGATCAGCTTTTCGGGGAAGTGATAGGGGCCGTAATTGTTGGAGCAGTTGGTCACCAAGGTCGGCAGCTCGTAGGTCTCGCGCCAGGCCCGCACCAGGTGATCGGACGATGCCTTGCTGGCCGAATAGGGCGAGTTCGGCGCATATGCCGTGGTCTCGGTGAACAGCCCTTCGTCGCCGAGCGAACCGAACACCTCGTCGGTCGAGATATGCAGGAAGCGGAACCGGTCGCGCTTCTCGGGCGAGAGCGAACGCCAGTGGCGCAGCGTCTCCTGCAGGATCGTGAAGGTGCCGACGATGTTGGTCTGGATGAATTCGCCGGGGCCGTCGATCGAGCGGTCGACATGGCTTTCCGCGGCAAGGTTCATCACAGCATCGGGCTGATATTTCTCGAACAGCCGGCGCAGGTTCTGCGCCTCGCAGATGCAGGCCTTCTCGAAGGTGTAATTCAGGCTTTCGGCGGCACGGGGCAGCGAGGCCAGGTTTGCCGCATAGGTCAGCTTGTCGATGTTGACGACGCGGGCGTGGGTGTCGCGCAGCAGGTGGCGGACCACGGCGGAGCCGATGAAGCCGGCGCCGCCGGTGACGAAGATCGTCGATCCCTTAAACCGCATGTTTGAATACCTCCGCCGCGCGCGGCTCGCCGTGGAATGAGCGGTAGACCGACAGCAGGTACTCGCCGTAGCTGCTCTTGGCGGTCTTCTGTGCGACCCTCGCGAACGCCTCGAGCGAGATGTAGCCCTGGCGCAGCGCGATCTCCTCGGGGCAGGCGATGCGCAGGCCCTGGCGCTGCTCCAGGATCTGGACGAAATGGCTGGCCTCGACCAGCGAGGAATGGGTGCCGGTGTCGAGCCAGGCAAAGCCGCGGCCGAGCACCTCGACATAGAGGTCGCCGCGTTCGAGATAGGCCTTGTTGACGTCGGTGATCTCGATCTCGCCGCGCGGGGATGGCCTGATGCCGGCCGCGATGTCGACCACATCATTGTCGTAGAAGTAGAGGCCGGTGACCGCGACGTTGGATTTCGGCCGCTTCGGCTTCTCCTCGATCGAGAGCGCCCGGCCGGTGCCGTCCAGCTCGATCACGCCGTACTGTTCAGGCGCGTTCACGACATAGCCGAACACGGTGGCGCCTTTCTTGCGGATCGAGGCGGACGACAGCATGCTCGGCAGGCCGTGGCCATAGAAAATGTTATCCCCTAACACAAGGGCAACGGAGTCATCACCGATGAAGTCGCGTCCGACGATGAAGGCGTCGGCAAGACCCCGCGGGGTCTCCTGCGTGGCATAGGCGAACCGGACACCCATCTCGCTGCCATCGCCAAGCAAGCGCTGGAACAGCGGCTTGTCCTGCGGCGTGGAAATGATCAGGATATCGCGGATTCCGCCCAGCATCAGCGTCGACAGCGGATAGTAGATCATCGGCTTGTCGAACACGGGCAGCAGTTGCTTGGAGACGACTGTCGTCACCGGATAGAGGCGCGAGCCGGTGCCACCGGCAAGGATAATGCCTTTCATGGTCCCTCACAATTTGACTATCAGAACATAACATATAGCGTGCGCTGCACAAGTTTGTTATGAGAAGGAAATTAACATTTCAAGCGCGTCAAACTGGAACAAATGTTAGATGAACGTCATCAAGACCGAGCTTCCTGAAGTTCTGATCGTCGAGCCGAAGCTGTTCGGCGACCAGCGCGGCTTCTTCCTCGAGACCTACCAGGCTCCGCGTTATGTCGAGCACGGCATCACGCGTCCGTTCGTGCAGGACAACATGTCCCGGTCGGCCTATGGCGTGCTGCGCGGGCTGCATCTGCAAAACCCGGTCACCCAGGGCAAACTCGTCTCTGTGCTGCGCGGCAAGGTGCTGGACGTTGCCGTCGACGTGCGCGTCGGCAGTCCGAATTTCGGCAAGCATGTCGCGGTCGAATTGAGCGAGGAGAACCGCCGGCAATTATGGGTGCCGCGCGGCTTCGCCCACGGCTTCGTGGTGCTCTCGGAGACCGCCGACTTCTTCTACAAATGCGATGACTTCTACAGTCCCAAGGACGAGCTCTCGATCCGGTGGAATGATCCCGCGATCGGGATCAAGTGGGGCGTCGACAAGCCACAGCTGTCGGCCAAGGATGCGGACGCGCCGCTCCTCGCCGACGCCAGCAACCTTCCGACCTATGGACAAATCTGATGCGGATCTTGTTGACGGGAACACGCGGCCAGGTTGGCAGTGCGCTCAAGCCTTTGCTGGAGAGCCACGGCACGATCATCGCGCCGCCCACCGCGGAGTTCGATCTGTCGAAGCCGGAGATGCTGACGAGCCAGCTTGAGAGTCTGAAGCCCGATCTCATCATCAATCCGGCGGCCTATACCGCCGTCGATCGCGCCGAGGACGAGCGTGAGCTGGCGTTCCTGGTCAACGCGAAGGGACCTGAAGCGATCGCCAAATGGGCTGCAACGAACGGCGTGCCGCTGGTGCATTTCTCCACGGACTACGTCTTCAATGGTTCTGGCGACAGGCCGTGGCGCGAGGACAGCCCGACCGAACCGCTGTCGGTCTACGGCGCCAGCAAGCTTGCCGGTGATGTCGCGATCCAGGCGGCGGGCGGGGCGCATCTGATCGCGCGCACCTCATGGGTTTATGCCGCAAAGGGCACGAATTTCCTGCGCACCATCGCGCGGCTCGCCGGCGAGCGTAAGGAGCTGCGGATCGTGGCCGATCAGATCGGTGCGCCGACCACGGCATCAGCGATCGCCGGTGCGGTCGCCGGCATCGTCCTGCCGAACCTCACCACGTTGCACGATCAGCTCGTGCGCCGGGGAGGTGTCGTCAATCTCGTTTGCGCCGGCGAAACCAGCTGGCATGGCTTCGCAACCGCCATTGTCGGCGGGCTGAGGTCCCGCGGGGTCACGCTGGCGGTCGAGAACATCGCTCCGATCGCAGCGGCCGAATTCCCGACCAAGGCGATGCGTCCGGGCAATTCGCGGCTGGATCTGTCGCGGCTGAAGGCGCAGTTCGGCGTGGCGATGCCGACCTGGCAGGAAGCGCTGGCGCGCGAACTGGATGCGTTTGTCCAGCTCGGCGCGCCCGCCCACGCTTAGGGCCGCTTCGGAAGCGGATGCCGGTGCGCGTGAAGAAAACGCGTCAGACAAGAAAAGAGCCTTGGTTCTGATTTGATCAGAACCAAGGCTCAAGGATTGAACCGGCCGGCGGCTATCGTCGCCGGGCGCGAGCGCTCAGCGCGGCCGACCGATGCTGTCGTAGGTGAAGCCGTGCGCGGCCATCTCGTCCGGACGGTAGATGTTGCGCAGGTCGACGACGACCGGATGCTTCATCTCCTGCTTGATGCGCTTGAGATCGAGCGCGCGGAACTGGCGCCACTCGGTCACGATCACCAGCGCATCGGCCTGGCGCGCGCATTCATAGGCATCCTTGCAGTACTCGATCTCAGGCAATTCCTTGCGCGCCTGCTCCATGCCAATGGGATCGTAGGCACGAACCTTGGCGCCGAAGTCGATCAGGCCGTTGATCAGCGGGATCGAGGGCGCCTCGCGCATGTCGTCCGTGTCGGGCTTGAAGGTCAGGCCGAGCACGCCGATGGTCTTGCCGCGCAGCTCGCCGCCGAGCACGTTGGCGACCTTGCGCGCCATCGCGCGCTTGCGGTTGTCGTTCGCGGTCAGCGTGGCCTCGACGATTTTCAGCTGGACGTCGTGGTCGAGCGCGGTCTTGAACAGCGCACGGGTGTCCTTCGGGAAGCAGGAGCCGCCATAGCCGGCGCCGGCATGCAGGAACTTGGTTCCAATCCGGTTGTCGAGCCCGATGCCGCGCGCGACCTCCTGCACGTTCGCCCCGACCCTCTCGGAGAGATCGGCGATCTCGTTGATGAAGGTGATCTTGGTGGCAAGGAAGGCATTCGCGGCGTATTTGATCAATTCCGCCGTGCGTCGCGCGGTATAGAGGATCGGCGCCTGGTTCAGATAGAGCGGACGATAGACTTCGCCCATCACCCTCTTGGCCCGGTCGTCCTCGGTGCCGACGACGATGCGGTCGGGATGGCGGAAATCCTGGATTGCGGCGCCTTCGCGGAGGAATTCGGGGTTCGACGCAACGGCGAAATCGGCGTCGGGATTGGTTTCGCGGATCAGGCGTTCAACCTCGTCGCCGGTGCCCACGGGCACGGTCGACTTGGTCACCACCACGGTGAACTTCTTGAGCGCCGCGCCGATCTCCTTGGCAGCAGCATAGACGTAGCTCAGGTCCGCATGGCCGTCGCCGCGCCGCGAGGGCGTTCCGACAGCGATGAACACGGCATCGGCGTCCGCGACGGCGCCCGCGAGCTCCGTCGTGAAGGTCAGCCGTCCGGCCGCGGCGTTGGTGTCGACGAGCTTATCGAGGTCAGTTTCGTAGATCGGGATCTTGCCGCGCTTCAGGGCTTCGATCTTGCCGGCGTCCTTGTCGACGCAAACGACCTGATGGCCGAAATCGGCAAAACACGCTCCGGACACGAGACCTACATATCCCGTTCCAACCATTGCAATCTTCATGAATCCGCTCGTCGATCAGTGTGGAGAGGAGGAGTTAGCACTAGCACAATTGGCGCCGACAACGCCAAGTTTTATAACGCATAGTTTGTGTTGGAGGTCGGCGGCTTTTTGTGCAAACGGTGATCGCCCCAGTGCAGCTGAGCGCCCGCTAGTCACCTCGGGCGCACCATGGACACATTCTCAACTTGAAATCGACCGACATTCGAGCTGCCGTTTGAGGGTGGACATGAGCATGAAGACGATTAGCAAGCAGAAGCCCTCAGGAGCTGAATACGCGTCGTTGCAAACGCGGTTCTCCAGATCCGATCGCACGACGTTTTCCGGGTTTGTCTATGATCGCGCCGATCTCGGCCGGCGTTACACTGTCGACCTGCTCGTCGACGGCGAGCCATACATGTCATCATTGTGTGACGAGTTCGTAACAGAGCTTGCCGACGCCGGGATCGGCGACGCTCGATTTGGCTTTACGTTCAACGTGCAGGATCAGGTCAGCGCGAACGCTGGGATCATTGAGGCAAGGTTGGCAAATATCGGCACTCCCGTCGGTGCTCCGATTCGCTGCGATGTCGCTGCGCCGGAAGCGCGATGGCACCGGATCGGCGATATCGAGTGGGTCGGAGGTCTGCGCTTCGAAGGCTGGCTTGCTCAGGACATCGACGAGGACATCGAAATCCTGATCGCGCAACGCCCGGTGATGACCGTGAAGCCGACCGGGTGGACCAACGTTGCGCGGGGCGGCGAGTTCGGCGTCGGCCGCCGGATCGATTTTCATCTGCCCGAGCATTTTGCGGACGGTCGCATGCGCGGACTATCCGCGCGGACGATTTCGGGACGGAGTCTGATCTCGGAGCCGATTTCCTTTGTCGCTTTCGATCGCGGATTGGAGCAAACGCTCGCGGATCTCGGGCGCTGGGATAGCGAGCGGCTTCGTGGAGAGCTGTTCGACCGGGTGTTGCCGGCCTCGATGCCGTTTCACGCCTATCGCGGCTGGAAAGAGCGCTTCTCGCCGACGACACAATCTGAACAGTCTGACGTTGCATCCGAGGCGGCAGTCGTCCTGATCGGCGATGTCAGGGTGGACGAGAGCATCGAAAGCCTCGAAGCCCAACGGCACTCCGCCTGGTCGGCGGTGTCCCTGCCGGCGCGAGCGTTCAGTCAATTCGATCCCATGGCAGCGCGCGAGTTTGTCGACGGCGATGCCGCCGGCAGTGCGTTCTTTGTGTTTTGTCTGAGCGGAACGATCCTCGCGGAAGACGCCTTGCAGCGCTTCGCCGATCTCTTCGCGTCCGAACCCGGCTGCGATATGGTCTATGGCGACGTCGAAGTTGCTGCAGGCGCCGGCGCTGTCTGGCCGCTGGCGTTCTCCGCATTCGATCTCGAACGCGCGCTCGAGCAGGGCTATGGGGCGTATTGTTTTGCGGTGCGTCGGGAGCCTGCCGTGGAAGCGCTGCTATCGGCGACGTCGCTCTACGACATCTTCCTTTGCTGCGCGGAGCCGGATCGAACCTATCATCTTCCGGGATCGGTTGCGGCATTGCCGCGGATTGATGCATCGGCCGCTACCTCCGAACTGGTCGCCGCGAGCAAGGCGTATTTTGCCAGAGCCGGCATCGAGGCCAATGTCGAGCCTCGGAAAGCGGGTCTTCTTCCGGCCGTTCAGGTCAAGCGCGCCGTCGATTGGAGCGAGCGCACCACCATCATCATCCCGACCAGAAATCGCGCCGAGCTGCTCAAGCGATGCATCGAGACGGTCATGCCGGCGGCAAATGAGACGAACGCCCGGATCCTTGTCGTCGACAACAGCTCGACCGAGCCGGAAACGCTGGACTATCTGGACAGTCTGTCCGCGCAGGAAATCGACGTGATCTCGGTCGAGGGGCCCTTCAACTTCGCATTCATCAACAACGCCGCCGTCGCTTGCGTCGATACGGAGAACATCTGCTTTCTCAACAATGACGTCGAGGCGCTCGACGACAGTTGGTTGGCGGAGATGCTGTGGCGGCTCGCGGCTCCCGACGTCGGAGCCGTCGGTGCAAAGCTGCTCTGGCCGAGCAGCGTCGTGCAGCACGGCGGAGTGGTGCTGGGAGCCAATTTCTCGGCCGCGCACGCCTTCAACGACCGGATGGATGGTGATCCCGGCTATGGCGATTTGCTTCAGGTGGCGCACGAATGTTCGGCGGTGACGGGGGCGTGCCTCCTGATGCGCAAGCGCGATTTCGTGGCCGTCGGCGGCATGGACGAGATCCGCTTTCCGATCAGCTTCAACGATATCGATTTGTGCCTGAAGCTGCGCCAGCTCGGAAAGCGGATCGTGTTCACGCCGGACGCGAAACTCGTTCATCTGGAGTCGGCAAGCCGCGGTCGCGATTCCGCGCCGGATCGCAGGGCACGCTTCAGGCGCGAGCTGTCGATCCTGCGCGCGAAATGGGGCGAGGTGCTGCTCGACGATCCCTATTACAGCCCACTGCTGGGGCTGGATTCGACGCCGTTCTCCTCGCTTGCATGGCCGCCGCGATCATGGAAGCCGCGTGCCAACCTGCCGCCGGTGTCGACCGCTCCTCCGATCGGGTTGTAGCAGGACGTCATCGACCGCCCAGTCGCGTACGGCAGCAATCGTTGCATCGGCATCAAAGCCTGGCTGCAGCTGCAGGTCCGTGCTTCGGCCGCGCCCCGGAGGCGTCGAGCTCCATTCCGTCGCGGCGATCGGCAGGCCGGTTGCCAGCAGCGCGTCCACCAACGGATGGCCAAACGATGGTTCGCCGATGTCGAGAACCAATTTCGTGATGCCGTGACCTTCGATGAGCGTGGCGACGTCGTCGACGACAATATCGCCGGTGACGATGACATTCGTGCGCTGCATCAGCTTGAGATCGTCGAGGGTACTTCCCAGCACGATGATCTCGACGTCTTCGTCGGCGTCGGCCAGTTGATCGCTCAACGCTCGTATGAAGCGAAATTCCGCGGCGTTGGCGTGCAGGACCAGCAGGCCGAGACGCGCGGGGCCGCTCACGGCGGGATACAGCGCCGGCGGCGCGGGCGGGTCGCTCAGCCTCACGGCTTGCAGGCCGAGAACCCCTTCCGAAAAGGCCGCGCCGTGGTCATCGATCGCAGTCACGCGCCGCGCCCCGGCGACCAGGCTTGCCCAGTCCGGATGAACGCCTGATCCAACCGCCGCGCGCGTTGCAAGCGCGGTGTCGGTGATCAGGAGGTCGTAGGCAAAGTGTTGCGTGAGCTGCGCCAGACATGCGCCGGGAATGCGGTTCGGCTCTGCGATCTCGAGCGATCGGATTCCGAGATCGGCGAGAGACTTCAGAAGAGCTTCGCGGCCCTCAGGCGTCGCAACGTCGAGTACGATCGACTGCGGCGCTCCGCCATCCGGATCGAACATCGCAGCCAGCTGGCGTTGTCCCTCGGAGCGGATCTGCACGATCACACCGTGCTGATCCTCTGCCGCCAACTGCCGGCAGCGCCTGATGGCAATTGCGCGGCCGGCGAACGAGCCGCAGAGGATGACGGATGGGCCGGCGGCGACCTGCTGGTTCGTGAGCAGCTTGAGCTCAAGCGCGGCGCGGCAATCGCGGAGTGGATCGGCAAGCAGGAATGCGGCGCAGTCCGTCGCATAGCGCCGGTAACGGTGTTCGAGAACGCGAAGATTTCGCATCACGAGCGAACGCTTCTCGCCCAGAAACGAGCGCGAGCCCTCGTGCCCGACGAAAACCGAAGGAATGCACACGTTGCGGAAGCCGGCCTCCGCTGCGCGCAGGCAGAAGTCGACGTCTTCGAGATAGCCGCGATAGAAGTCGTCGGAGAGCTCGCACACGGCGTCGAGGCATTCGCGGGTAATGTAGAGGCAGAACCCGATGCCGTTGGGGATGTCGATCGCAATCCCGGAATTTGCCCTGCCTGCAAGTTCATCCAGCAATTCGATTTCGCCGACCGCGGGCAGGGGATTTGACCGGTTCGGGATTGGAAAGCTGGTGTATTCGCCGTTGTTCGACAGCGGGGTCGCCGTGCCCACCCTCGGCGTCGATTGCACGGCGCTGCGCAGGCGTTGCAGCGCGTATTTCGGCACGATCGTGTCCGAGTTCAGCAGCACGACGTCGCCGGCGCCGGTCTCGCCGAGCGCCCGGTTGACCGCGCCGACAAAGCCAAGATTGTGCTCGTTGGTCAGGAGCCTGATGCGGAATTCGGCGGCGAGCTCATTGAGCAGGCGCTTGATGTCGGGCTCGGGCGACGCATCATCCACGACGATGATGGTCGAGCCCGGCGTGCAGGCGAGCGCATTCAACGCGCTGTCGATGCAGGCTCGCGTTGCGGCCAGATCCCGGTATACCGGGATGATGATGGTGAGCGGAGGAGGTTCGCCGTTTCGAAGGCGAGCCGGCCGGCGTGGTACGGTCCGATGATCCGGAACGCGGTTGGCCGGGAGTTGAACACTTGCGATCACCCGGTCCGCCTGCGTGATCTGCAGGCGCTGCGAGGTCGCGGATGCGGGCCGGATCAGACGGAAGCTCGCAGCCTGTCGCCCGTCACGCGCGAATCTGTGGCGTGGATCGGCGGGAAGCTGGATCGTGCTGGATTGATCCGCCTGCGCCAGCGAAAGGTGCGGGTCGTCCGGCCCGCGCCACGTCACCCATCCCTTCACCTCTTCATCGAGAAAGTCGATGCGGGCGCAGCTGTCCTGGCCGCTCTGTTCGAGCAGAAGGAGGGCGCTCCTGACCGAATCCGGATCGTCATCACGCCGCGTGACGCTTCGCGCCGCCTCGATCTGCTGAAGGTCGTCGCCCCAAGCCATCATTCGCCGGGCAGCGACCAGATCGTCCGGCTCGAGCTCGAGCGCCCTCGCCACGCCGGCGATGGCCGCATCCCTGAGATCGAGATGAAACAGCGCTTCCGCGCGCAGCAGATGGGCGCGGGCGCCCGGATGCGGCAGGATCCGGCAGCGGCGGTCGGCGAGCGCGAACGCCAGGCGGAAATCACGCGCCTCGAGCGCCCCGACAGCGGCCCGCTCGAGATCGACGTGGTGGAGCGTTTTGGACGTAAAGGCGATCCTGCGCGCGTCGGCGGTCAAGTGGCGCCCTTATCTGCCCGCATGGTCAGCCTGCCGTCTTGACGGCGCCCTGCCGGCTCCGGAACACGCGCACCCGTCCCTCGAGGCGGGGTCCGTCCTGGTGCGGCATTGGAGTGGCGGGTTCGACGCGCCGCGGCTGCTGGGGCGCGAGCGGGGCTGCCTGCACCCGGCGCTCCTCGAGATTGAGCTTGAGGCCCACCAGCGGTTCCCGTCCGGAAGGACCCGACACCACAATCCGGTTCCCGGTGACCCGCAGGGTCGGAGCCCCCAGGAAGATGGTTTCAGCCGCGATGGCGTAGCGATCCGCGCCGGGACCCGAGGCTTCCAGCGAGAACCCCGTGATGGCCAATGCGCGTCCCCGGGTTCCGGCAAAAGTTCCGAGAGGAACGAACTGGTTGTCGCCGCGCTGCGGCCTGGCGAACTTGACGGCATATTGCAGCTGGAGATCCCGCGGCTTGTTGGGCCATTCGAGGGAAATTCCCTCGATCCGGGCCGGCGCGGACGGTCCGGCAATCCAGACATTCGAGCCGACGGTCACGTCGCCCAGGCCCGCGACATGCGCGAGCAGCTTGAGGTCGCTCAACTCGCCGGGGCCGGCCTCCGGCTCGAACATGTCGAATGGCTGGCTGGCCGGCTGCTGCTCAGCCGCCTGTCCCTGGGTCAGCGGCTCGATCTTGATATTGGCGGCGGTCGATCCGCCGACGCGCCCTGCCGTGACCTCGACGATCAGGCGGCTCGGCCGGGCGACCGACACGACCAGCGCGGTCTCGGGCGCGAACAGGGTTCCATTGACCACGTCCGGTCCGGTAATGATATTACAATTGTTAAGGCTGGCGCGATCCGCGTATACGCGCACCACCGGAGGTGACACCTTATCATCTGCGCCATTGTACCGAACCAGGAAGAGACCCCGTGCCAGATCAATGGTTTTCTGCTGAATCTGTTCGTTCATTGTCGCCTGCGAGCCTAACGGAATGATTGATAAGTCTCCCGCAGTGTGCCCCAAAAATCTGTGTGATAGAAGGGGGCTTAATGTTAATCCGGTAAGATAGTTTTACTCGCCAATCGATGACATACCGCCGGTGATGATGCAGACCCTGACCCCAATCGAAGACCGCGCGGCCGGGGGGCGCGCTCGCCCGCCAATGAACGTCCTGTTCGTCCACAATAACTTTCCGGCCCAGTACCGCCACATTGCGCGCGCGCTCGCAGAGCAGCCCGGCAACAGGGTCGTTGCCGTCGGTTCGTCGACCGCCAGCACGACGCCGGATATCCGGCTGCTCAAATATTCGACGACCAAGACGGATTCCGCGGTCGTCCATCCGTTTGCCCGGCGCTTCGATGTCGAATCGCGGCGTGCCGAAGAGGTTCTGTACGCGCTGTCATCGCTGTCGGGGCAGGGCTTCGTGCCCGACCTGATCTTCGCGCATCCCGGTTGGGGCGAGACGCTGCCGCTGCGCACGATGTTTCCGCGCGCGCGGATCATCCTCTATTGCGAATTCTACTACGGTGCCGAGGGCAGGGACGTCGGCTTCGATCCCGAGTTTCCCATGACGGGCCTCGATGGCAATGTCGCACTCCATCTGAAGAATGCGACCACGCTGCTGGCGCTCACGGAATGCGATACGGGCGTCTCGCCGACGCCATGGCAGAGGTCGACCTTTCCCGCCGAGTTTCAGAGCAAGATCGAGGTGATCCACGAGGGCGTCGACACCGACGAGGTGAAGCCCAATCCCGTCGCGCGGTTTCAGCTTCCGAACGGTGCGACGCTGTCGGCGGACGACGAAGTGATCACCTACGTCTCGCGCAACCTCGAGCCGGTGCGCGGATTCCATATCTTCATGCGGTCCCTGCCGAGGATCCTCGCCGCGCGGCCGAATGCGCAGGTTGTGATCGTCGGCGGCAGCGGGACATCCTACGGGGCGAACCCGCCCAAGGGTTCGAGCTGGAAGTCGATGTTCCTGGACGAGATCAAGTCGGATATCGACCTGCGCCGGGTGCATTTCCTCGGCCGGATTCCTCGGGAACCGTATCTCGAGCTGCTGCAGATTTCCTCGGTGCACGTCTATCTGACCTATCCCTTCGTGCTGTCCTGGTCGCTGCTGGAGGCGATGAGCGCGGGATGTGCGGTGGTGGCATCCGACACCGCCCCGCTTCGCGATATCATCTCGGACGGCAACGGCCTGCTGGTGCCGTTTTTTGATATTGATGCGCTGTCGGATCAGGTACTGTCGGTGCTGTCACGGCCCAAGGCCTTCAAGAAGATGCGGATGAAGGCGCGCAGCTTCGTGCGGGACAATTACGACGCAAAGCGGGTCTGTCTGCCCCGGATGCTGACGCTCGTTGATGAAGGTGTCCTCCCGCGCACGTACGGGGGATAACGCCAGGAGTTTGCGATGCCGCTTGTCATCTCGGTTGCCCAGCGCAAGGGCGGAGTCGGAAAGACGACCCTTGCGGTCTTGCTCGCCGCAGAACTGGATCGGCGCACGGGCGTGGTGGGACTGGTCGACGCCGACTCGCAGGCGTCCGCGTGTCACTGGGCCGAGCCCGGCAATCTGTCGTTCCCCGTCTACCAGCTTGATCCGGAAACCCGGCCGGTCGCCGAATGGGCCAGGCTGATGCGCCAGATTCCGCATCAGATCATCGTGGTGGACTCCGCGCCGAACGATCGGGTGCTGGGCGCCGTGCTCGCGGTCGCCAATATCGTGCTGATGCCATGCACGCCGTCCGGGCTTGACATCGAGGCCACCGCGCGGACGCTCGACATCGTGCGGGAAGTGCGCGCCACGCGGCGAACGGCGCTCCGTGCCATGATCGTGCCGAACCGCGTCGACCAGCGCACGCTCGAAGGCCAGCAGCTGATCGAGGAGCTCGATACGCTCGACGAGGAGATCGGGCCGATGATCGGCAGTCGCTCGGCCTATGTGCGCGCCGTCGCCTTGGGGCAATCGGTCGCCGATTTCGCCGGCGGGACGCCCGCGGATCTCGAGATCAAGATGCTCGCCGATCTCGTGATGAGCTGGTGCGGGATCGCGCCCAGGCAGCGGGTGGCGATTTAACAGAGCGCGCCGGCGGCTTCACGACAGGCCAACCATGCCGGCATGGGAACGAAAGATTTCGGGCCGCAACCGGCCCTTGACCTGACGGCGGCGCCCCGCAGGCTTGGTTAACGGACTGCTCGCGCGCACCCTCGCATTTGAAACAAATGCCACCGCGCGCTTGAGCCCAAGCTCAAGACATTTCCCGTACATGCTTCCCGTCACTGTGGGGAGTGAAGAATGTACAACGTCAAGAGAGTGATGGCCCTGGTTCTGGCCGTCCTTGCGCTCGGGACAAGCGCACAGAACACCCAGGCTGGAATGGTCGGCTTCCCGCTGCCGCTGCGCGGCGTGATCGAGAAGATCCGCTTCAGCGAGCCGACGCTGGCGCCGATGG
This sequence comes from Bradyrhizobium sp. USDA 4538, assembly GCF_024171045.1. NCBI lineage: Bacteria > Pseudomonadati > Pseudomonadota > Alphaproteobacteria > Hyphomicrobiales > Nitrobacteraceae > Bradyrhizobium > Bradyrhizobium sp. USDA 4538. The sequence continues at coordinate 397,831 of NZ_JALJZE010000001.1, read as the reverse complement.
CCTACACCATGTTCTGCATGCGCTATGCCGACGAGTGCAAGCCGAAAGCCCGCGCCCGGATGGTGTTCCGCGGCGGCGCCACACGGCTGACCAAGCAACGCATCGCCGACCTGATCGAGGTCAACGCTTCGGTCAATCGCAGCATCGTGCCACAGCGCAACGAACGCGGCCTTGCCGGCGAGGAATGGTTGATCAATCCGGCGCGCGGCGATTGCAACGACTACGCGGTCAGCAAGCGCCACGAGCTCCTGGCGCGCGGCTGGCCGATGCGCGACCTTCTGCTGAGCGAGGTTGTGACCTCCTCCGGCGAGCATCATCTCGTGCTGGTGGTCCGCGCCAAGGGTGGAGACATCGTGCTCGACAATCTGAATGCGCAGATCCGCAGCTGGTCGCAGGCGCGTTATCGTTGGGTCAGGATGCAGACCCCGGCGAACCCCGACCACTGGGCCGCCGTTGCGCAGGCCGGCGCCTGAAGTTCTGAACGAGCCCCATCGATCGAAAATGGCGCGGCGAGACATTTCGCCGCGCCATTTTTTGCATCGGAGACGATCGCCAGCGCGTCGCGGCGACATTGCCGGAACGATTGGAGGCATCAACGGTTGATCCTGATCCAACCCATCGAGGCATCGACATGAAGCTGGCCGGCCTTGTCACAACAGCGGCGCTGGTCGTCGCTCTAGCCACGCCGGTGCTTGCACAGGGCACCGGGCAGACCACGCAGGGCACAACGCGCTATTCGATCGATGGACCGGGCGGCGGCGTTCCGACATCGCGGCCGCAGGCGACCCAGCCGGTCCCGCCGGCAACACCGGCTTACCCCTATGGCAGAGCGTCGCGGCACGCGCCGCCGGTCGGTCAACGGACCAACGTGCCGCTGGGGTCGCGCTAGCCGTCGCTTCGGCTGCAAATCCGTTCGGTCTTAACGCTATTCCCATCGTCATTTTGCCGCCTCGGACGGAATGTCGTACCGATGCGATCACTGCGCCGGTTGAGGCGCGGGATTGGTTCGCGCAGGGACGACACTTTTAAATGGCGAGCAGGGGTTCGATCCTGATCACGGGCGGCGCGGGATACATCGGATCCCATTGCGCCAAGGCGGTTGCCGAGGCCGGGTTTCTGCCGGTCGTCTACGACAATTTGTCCACCGGTCACCGTGATTTCGTGCGATGGGGACCGCTTGTGATCGGCGACGTCGCCGACCACGACAGGATCGCCGCCACCGTCCGCGACTACAATGCGCTCGCCGTGATGCACTTCGCTGCGTTCAGCGCGGTCGGCGAGTCCGTGGCGGATCCGCAGAAGTATTTCACCAACAACATTGCCGGCACGCTCGGCCTGCTGCGCGGCATGCGGGAGGCGGGCTGCGACCGCCTGGTGTTTTCCAGCACCGGCGCGGTCTACGGCAACGCCGGACGCGATCCAATTCCCGAGAGTGCCGCAGGTCCGACCGTCAATCCCTACGGCCGCTCCAAATTCATGATCGAGCAGATCCTGGCCGACTACCGCGCGGCCTATCGGTTCAACTCGGTCTGTCTGCGCTATTTCAACGCATGCGGCGCCGACGCCTCCGTCACCATCGGCGAACTCCGCGATCCCGAGACGCATTTGATTCCGCGCGCGCTGATGGCGCTGCTGGGGCACGTGCCGGACTTTGCCATCTTCGGCGAAGACTATGACACGCCTGATGGCACCGCGGTGCGCGACTACATCCATGTCGATGACCTCGCGAGCGCCCATATCGCGGCGCTCGAGCTGCTGCTGAGTGGCGACGCCGGCGGCGTGTTCAATCTCGGCACCGGCACCGGCTATTCGGTGCGCCAGGTGCTCGATGCGATCCGCGCCGAGACCGGTGAAGCGGTGCCGAGCGTGGTGCGCGAGCGCCGGGCCGGCGATCCGCCGATCCTGGTGGCCGATCCTTCCAGGTCGGAGCGCGGCCTCGGCTTCAAGGCCAGCCGGTCCGATCTCGGCTACATCATTCGCACGGCCTGGGCCTGGCATCAGAAGGCGCATCCGCGCCGGCGGTAGAGCATGATCCGGAAAAGTGCGAAGCGGTTTTCCGACAAGATCATGCTCAAATAACGATCAAGCCGCGGGGGCCTCAGTTCAATGTGATGTAGTGCTGTTCGGCCAGCCGCGAGAGGAACGGCATGTCAACAAGGCTTGCCACCAGGAAGACGGCGACCAGCGCCAGCACGAGCAGCATCAGGCCGCGCTCGCCATAGAGCTTCTCGGGTTTCTGCGCCGACGAGCCCGGCGACGTCGACATCGAGAAGTAGGTGGTGAACAGCATCACCACCAGCGGCATCGCAAGGACATACTCGATGCGGTACTTCACCAGGAACACCGAGAGGAAGAACACCGAGAACAGCGAATAGCTGAGGCACGAGGCCGTCAGCGACACCTCGGTATAGTGCCCGAAGCTCGCGCGGTAGCGCGCCAGCAGCTCCCTGCCATGGGACGCGGCAATCTCGCGATATTCGGACAGCCGCTTGGCCGCCATCAGGAACGCGCCGCCAAACCAGTAGCACAGGATCACCGAGCCCGGCGGCAGCGAGGTCGGGTCGATCATCGCCCAGCCGATCAACAGCCGCAGCGGATTGTTGACGGATTCCGAGATGACGTCGAAATAGGCCTTGTCCTTGCTGCGGAGCGGCGGGACATTGTAGACGATGCCCTGCAAGGCGAAGATGCCGGTTGCGAACAGCATCAGGCGGCTGCTCGCAGATGCGCAGACGAGACCGAGTGCGACCAGCAGCAGCCACTCGATTCCGATGATCTTGCCGTCCATCGCGCTCTGCACCGCGGAGCGCTGCGACTTGGTCGGGTGATGCCGGTCGAAGTCGCGGTCGAACCATTCATTGATCACATAATTGGCCGACGCGATGCAGATCGCGGCCACGAGGCCGAGGACGATCGCGCTTGCAATATGCTCGCCTCTCGGGCCGCGCAACAGCCAGGCGAGGACAATCCCGGGAACGATGAAGATGTGCTTGGTGCTGTGATCGAGCCGCAGGATGGCGAGATACTGCCGGATGCTTGCGGCCGGCGGCTTGCCGGCTTCGACCTTGCTGTCCATCAGCGCCATCGCGCGGTCCTTTTTCTGTCGTCGTTGATCGATCGCCTAGTTGAGGAGGTAGACGTCGAAACTCTCGTCGGTCTTGGCGGGGCCGAAGCGGCGGAGCATCGTGGTCGCTTCGCGGAAATCGCGGATCTGCGCCGCTGAGGCACGGAACGTCCGCCAGTCCTTGCCTTCGTCGTAGTTCCGGTCGGGCGTGATCTCGTCGAGCCGGTAGGCCAGCAGGATGATGACGGGCGCACGGGTCGTGTCGCGAAGCTCGCGGCCAAGGCGCAGGGTCTCGCCGAGATCGCTGTCCATCTTGCCCTTGCGCGAGAAGATCACGACGCTGCCGAATTTATGGTCGCGCGCGAGATAGATCCGGTTCTTGACGTAGTAGGGCAACGCCTCGACCAGATATTCCGGCTCGGCGAGGATCACTGCATTGGTGAGATCGGCGCGCGAGGCGATCAGGCGGCCGAGATCGGCGCTGCGGCTCGCGACCACGCCGGTCACCGCGTTGCGCAAATCGTTGATGCCGGCGGCGGTCTGGATCGCGAGCACCAGCAGGAGCGACACGCGTCCGATCGCCGGCAATCGCCGGTCGAGCCATGCGCGAGAGCCGGATGGCGCGGTGACCCGGCTCCAGCCGATCCAGTAAAGCGCGATCAGGAAGCTCAGCCAGACCGCGGCATGTCGGTAGGCACCGTTGGCGGCGACGGCGAAGAACAACGACGTCAGCAACAGGGCGGCGATGGCGGCGAGGAAGGCCGGTCGCCGCGGCAAGAGCCCGAGCGTCGCGCCGAACAGCAGCGCCGATCCCGCGATCCCCGGCAGCAGATTGGCAAACAGCGCGCCCAGCGACGTCGCGCCGGGGTTCACCAGCGCAAGGATTGCCGCCGCCAGCGGTGACTCGTGCGACCAGTCCCGGGCCGCGGCGTCATTATAGGTCGGCAGCATCGTCACCGCGCAGATCACGACGCCAATCGTCGCGATCGTTGCATTGATCGCGAAATTGGTGAGTTGCGGCGACCAGCGCCAGCCATCCGTCTCGAGCAGGTCGAGCAGCCAGAACAGCAGGAATGCGCCGGCCATGATCGCGCCGACGACGTTGGTGTTGGCGAGCAGGAACAGCAGCGCGCCGAGCAGCAAACCGCGATCGCGGTGGGCCCGATAGCAGGCCGCGATCGCGAACAGGAACAGGGCTGAGATGCCGTAGTTCCTGGCCATCACGACATATTCAAACAACAGCGCATGGCCCGTGATCAGCAGCAGGACCAACGGTCGTGGGAATGGTGACCGGAAGATCAGCAGTGCGACCGTGATGAGCCCGACCACGAAGGTGACGGCGGGCAGCACCTCGACCCGATCGAATACGGCGTGCGCGCCGCGCAGCAGAACGTACCAAAGGGCAGGGTGGCCCTCGCCATGCAACCCTCTCAGCATGGCGACCGGATCGTCGCCGTTCAGGGCAATGGTGAGCGCCCGGACCTCATCGCGCCACATCGCGTGACGGCCGATCTGGAAGCCGACCAGCGCGACCCATCCCGCGAGGAGCAGGACGTCCGGCCAGGATCGGCGGTCCCGCTTGGGCGCGAACAACCACTGGTCCAGGATGGGCAGAGAACGGGTCAAATGAATCCTGCTACTGCTCGGATCGGGACGGTCAAACCGGGGCGTCATCTGCCGGCCTGGTGGTTTGTGTTAACAGTAAAATCCACATAGAATGTTGTAACATTATGGGCAAACCAGACTAACATTTATGACGCCGACGCCGGCCCAGAGAACGGTCAGGGACATCGGTCCTGCGCACCCCGAGGTGGAGTTCGCGCTGGTGCTGGCACGAACCATCGATTCCGTGAGCGCCGACCCGCAGCTGCTGCGCAGCGCGGTCTACGAGCTCGCGCGGCAGAAGCTGCAGCAGCTCGCGCACGAGGATCCGGCGGAAAAGCAGCGTCTGATGCAGGCGCTGGAAGTGGCGATCGAAGGCGTCGAAGCGCACACCAAGAGCAATGTGATCGAGAAATTCGAGGTGCCGCCAGCGCGGGCGCTGCCCGCATTCCTCGAGGCGGCGGGCGCTGCGCGGCGGATCGAGGCACCGCCCCGGATCGATGCCGAGCCGGCCTTTGTCACGACGCTCGATCGCGTCGAGCCTGCCGCGGTGGCGCGCGGTCCGCGATGGTCGTCGTCGGCGCCGCTGCGTTACGTTGTCATGCTGGCGTTCTTCGGGTTGATCGCGGCCGTTGTCCTGCTGCAGCAACGCGGCGTGTCATTGGCCGCGGCCCGCGCGATGATTGCCGGCACGCTGGCATCGGCGCCGCCTGAAACCCAAAGGCCGGCGGTGGTCGCGGCCGTGCCGGCGCCGGCCGTTGCGGCCGAGCCGCCGGCACCAAGACGGCCATTGCCGACCGCCTATGGCGTCTACGCCGAGAGCGACGGCAAGCTCTACGAGCTGCAGCTGATCCAGGGGCGTGCGCCGGATCCGCGGGTGGCGATCTCGGCGGCGATCACCAGGCCGAGCGAGACCACGCTGCCGGACGGACATCTCCGCGTCATCGTGTTCCGGCGCGAGGGTGCCGGCGGCGCCTCCGATCCGATCGATGTGCGTCTGATCGCGCATGTGAGCCAGCAGACCACGTTCGACGCGACCGGCAAGCCGGTGGTCTCGCCGGGCGACGACAGCTGGGTGATCCGCAACATCTCGATCCCGTTCCGCGCGGCGCCGCTCAAGGACGATCCGCAAATGTTCGAGGTCCTGCCGCGCGACGACGTGCCGCTGCCGCCGGGACGCTACGCGTTGATCCTGAAGGCGCAGGCCTACGATTTCACGGTCGAGGGCGCGGTCACCGACAAGCGGCATTGCCTGCAGCGGCTGGCGGCCGCAAATGGCGTGTTCTACTCGGAATGCGAGAAACCGTGAGCGGGGTGTCCGTCCGGTTCAGTGTCGTGCTGGCGCTCCTGCTGGCATCGCGTGCCGCCGTCGCCGCACCCGCTGCCGAGACCGCAAAGCGCTGCCTGCGCGCGGCCTACATGGTCTACCCCTACAAGCGACCGGGGGCCGTGCCGATGAATGGCGATCGGCTGCATTTCTTTCAGCAATGCATGGCGCAAGACGACATGAAGTCGGCGGAAGCGAAGAAGCGCGATTGAGCGCAATGCGCCGGCCGCTCAGTTCGCGGACTGCTCCACGCTCGACCTCAGCCGGCCGAGCTGGTTGCGCAGCACGAGCAGCATGAAGCGACCGACGCCGATGCCGACCAGACCTCCCGCCACCTTGACGATCGCGTCGATCAGGCGGCCGTGACGGTCCGGTGTCAGGAATTGCATCGCTTCGAGCGTGAACGCGCTGAAGATGACAAGGAGCACGATCAGCGCGGTGCGCCGCGGGTAGCCCAGCACGAAGGCCAGCGCCATCACGGCGAAAGCAGCGAAATGCTCGATCTGCGGATGGAATAGCGAGGGACGGTCCTGGATCGGGGACAGTGTCACGAAGGCGATGAACGCAAGCGCAAGCCAGCCTGCAATCACGCCGAACCTCCGTATCTTTGAAACAAGCAACGCGTTCTTCCCGGTCCATATGCGCTGGGCGCACCGCGGTTGAATTAGCGCATCGCCGGTGTCAGCGACATGAAAATGGTCGTCGAAGGTTAACTTGCCGGTCGACTGCAAATGACCCGACATGTTGTCCGCGCTCCGGTCCGCCGGAAGGTTGCCAGCAACAATCGCTTTCAAGTTTAGGGTATTAAAATACCTTGGACTGAAACCCAATCTCACTTCGCGCGCATCTCATGGAGGGAACCAGGGGTGCTTGCGCGGGTTCCCGGGATGGTGCACCTGACGAAAAAATTAGCGGCGCCTTGCGGGTCCATTCATAAGCCGTTCACGGCCGGAAGCCTCATTTGGTGCCGGAATGTCGTAATGCTCACTCTCGGAGGCCAAAGTGCGTCTGCTCGTCGTTGAGGATGATCCGGATCTGAACCGCCAGCTCACCACCGCGCTGACGGACGCCGGCTATGTGGTCGATCGCGCGTTCGACGGCGAGGAGGGGCATTTCCTTGGTGATAGCGAGCCGTACGACGCGGTGGTGCTGGATATCGGCCTGCCGAAAATGGACGGTATCTCGGTGCTCGAGGCCTGGCGGCGGAACAAGCGGGTGATGCCGGTGCTGATCCTCACCGCACGCGATCGCTGGAGCGACAAGGTTCAGGGCTTCGACGCCGGCGCCGACGACTATGTCGCCAAGCCGTTCCACCTCGAGGAAGTGCTGGCGCGGATCCGCGCGCTGCTGCGCCGCGCGACCGGGCATGCCCAGGTCGAACTGAACTGCGGGCCGGTGGCGCTGAATACCCGCACCAAGCGGGTCACCGTCAACGGCAATCCGATCAAGCTGACCTCGCACGAGTACAATCTGCTCGACTATCTGATGCACCACACCGGGCGGGTGGTCTCGCGCACCGAACTGGTCGAGCATCTCTACGACCAGGACTTCGACCGCGACTCCAACACGATCGAGGTGTTCGTCGGGCGCATTCGCAAGAAGCTGGAAGTCGATATCATCCAGACCGTTCGCGGCCTCGGCTACATGCTGTCGCCGCCGACCTAAACCATTTTCGAGCGAAATGGATGCCGGTTCGTTCGCGTGAAGAAAGCGCGGACCAAACAACGGGATAAGAGCATGTCCTATTCAATCGGATCATGCTCTTAAGGTGCTTGATCGCGATGCGGGCATTGGCATGATCCGCGCCAGGAGGACTGGATTCGCCATGTCTCAACTCGCCTTGTCGCGGCCCGCTGACGCGATGTTCGAGCTCGTGCCCTGATGGGCGGCAGCTCGCTCGCGACACGCCTGTTCGTCTCGGCGACCGCCTGGGTGGTGGTGATCCTGGCGATCACGGGCGTCATCCTGTCGTCGGTCTATCGCGACGCGACCGAGCGCGCCTTCGACCGCCGGCTCAATCTCTATCTGCGCACCCTGATCGCCGAGGTGGCGACGCCGGACGAGCCGGCGGACCGCCAGTTCCAGTCGCTCGGCGAGCCGCTGTTCGACCTGCCATTGTCGGGCTGGTACTGGCAGATCACCCGGACCGATACCGAAAAGGGCGAGACCCGCGCCTCGCGCTCGCTGTGGGACAAGAAGCTGCCCAAGCTCGAGGAGCACGGCGCCGAGCTGACCGCCGCCGGGGTCCGGCTCGGCTATGTCGACGGGCCCGAAGGCCAGAGCCTGCGCGTGGTGGAGCGGCCGGTCGATCTCGGCGCCGACGGCAAGTTCCTGGTCAGCGTCGCCGGCGATGCCACCGAGATCTTCGATGAGACGCGCAGCTTCGACTATTATCTCGGCGGCACCTTCGCCGCGCTCGGCGTCGTGCTGCTGCTGACCACGGTCTTCCAGGTGCGCTACGGCCTCGCGCCGCTCAAGCGCATTTCGGATGCGATCGCCGACATCCGCTCCGGCCGCGCCGAGCGGCTGGAGGGCCGATTTCCGGTCGAGATCGCACCGCTGGCGCGCGAGACCAATGCGCTGATCGATGCCAACCGGGAGATCGTCGAGCGCTCGCGCACCCATGTCGGCAATCTCGCCCATGCGATCAAGACGCCGCTCTCGGTGATCGTGAACGAGGCGGCCGCGCATACCGCCGATCCTTTCGCCAGCAAGGTGCTGGAGCAGGCCGATCTGATGCGGGACCAGGTCGCGCACCATCTCGAGCGCGCGCGGATCGCCGCCCGTGCCACCATCGTCAGCACCATCACCGACGTCGCACCTGTGATCGAGGCGCTGCGCCGGACCATGGAGAAGATCCATCGCGATCGCGACCTCTCGATCGAGGCGAAGGCCGATCCGGCGGCACGGTTTCGCGGCGAGCGGCAGGATCTGGAGGAGATGGTCGGCAATCTCGTCGACAACGCCTGCAAATGGGCGGCTTCGCAGGTATTCGTCGAGGTGACCGTGGTCCCGCCCGAGGCCTCGGGCGCCGGGCCGAGGCTGCGCATTGTGGTCGACGACGACGGGCGCGGCCTGTCGGAAGCCGAGCGTGCCCAGGTGTCGCGGCGCGGCCAGCGGCTCGACGAGTCAAAACCAGGCTCCGGTCTCGGCCTGTCGATCGTGACCGATCTCGCCGGCCTCTACGGCGGCAATCTCACCCTGAACAACGCGCCGATCGGCGGCCTGCGTGCCGAGCTCGTGTTGCCGGCGGTGTAGCACAAGATGACTTTACTCTGAATCGAGCGGCGGATTCCGCTTCACCTCGCCCCGCGCGCGGGGAGAGGTCGGAACGCATCGTTAGATGCGTTCCGGGTGAGGGGGAGTCTCCGTAAACGCAGCTATCACCCGATACGCGGAGACGGCCCCTCACCCCAGCCCTCTCCCCGTAAGAACGGGGCGAGGGAGCGCACCGCCGTCGCGGTCGCCATCCGACCTAAACCCATCTCGCTCTAGGCGGTGTGGACTCTAAGGATTCCCTTTTAGGAGCAAATCAGATTCAAGGCTGCTTTTGGGAGGCAGTCTTGGGTGTGATGGATCGTCTGGTGTTGAGCGATGCGGCTTGGGAGCGGATGGCGCCGCTGATCATAGGCCGGCCTGACCAGAAGGGCTCGACCGGGCGCGACAATCGGATGTTCGTGGAAGGTGTGCTGTGGATCGTTCGCACGGGCTCTCCCTGGCGTGATCTTCCGGAAGCGTTCGGGGATTGGAACAGCGCGTTCCGGCGCTTCAGCCGATGGAGTGCCAAAGGCGTCTGGTGGCGGATCTTCGAGGCAATGTCCGACGATCCGGACTTCGAATATCTGATTGTCGATTCCACCATTGTTCGAGCCCATCAGCATGCTGCCGGGGCCAAAAAAGGGGGTCTGAAGATCAGGCGCTTGGCCGTTCGCGCGGCGGCCTGAGCACCAAGATACATATGGCCGTTCGCGGCTTGGGATGTCCGGTACGGTTCACGATCACCGCAGGCCAGAAGGGCGATGCACCGCAAGCCGCCACATTGATCGAGGGATTGCCTGCCGAGGTTTTCATGGCCGATACGGCTTATGACGCCGATCACCTGCGCCAGGACATTGCAGCCAAGGGCGCGCTCGCCGTCATCCCCAACAACCCGTCACGCGCGCTCAAGTATCCGCTCGACAAGCATCTCTATGCCCAGCGCCATCTCGTCGAATGCTGCTTCTCAAAGCTCAAGCAATTCCGCCGCGTCGCAACCCGCTTCGAAAAGACCGCCCGAAATTACCTTGCCGTCATCACTCTCGCAGCCATCGTCCTATGGCTGCGATAACTGTCCACACCGCCTAGTCTGCCTTGGGAGGATCGACGCCGCTATTCTTCCTAAACGGCTTCTTAACACGCCCGCCGCTATCATTGCGGGCGGACGGGCTGCGGCGCTTGCCGGGCACCAAGCTTTCACGACCGGGCATGAGCCAGAAATCGACCGAGCGGCTGAGGGATTATCTCGCGCAGCTTCCGCCGCAATCGCAGGCGCTGCTGATGCGGGAGCTGGAGCGCGCCGTCGAACGCGGCGATGACGTCGCCGTCGCCAATCTGGTCCTCGAGCAGCTGCGCAAGATCGTGCGTGGGGCCGAGGAGGACGAGCAGATCCAGCCGCGCAGCGACGACCCGGCACGGCTTCTGTTCCGGCCGCTCGAGCCGTTCCTCGCCGAGACCAATTTCCCGACGCGAGCGGGCCAGATCCGACGCGCCTCGCTGCTGCCGATCTGGCAATGGCTGGCCCGCGAGGGCGCGCCCGAAGCGGCTCGCGCGTTCGAGGCGGCGCTCGCCGCAGCCACGGAGAGCGGTCCGATGGAGACCGCCGCGCGCAAGTTCCAGCTTGCCGCCGCGGACGCCATCCTCAAGATCGCGGCGCCAAGCCAGGACGACCGCCAGCGCGCGCTGTCGCGCGTCGGCCCGCCAAACGTGGTCGAGGACCTGCTGCCGATCGGCCTCGTGCTGCAGGCCCGCGAAGCGCTGGAAACCCTCGGCAGCCGGCTGCCGAGCCAGATCCGGGTGTTTGCCGATTCCCAGATCGCCTCCGCGATGGAGGCGCTCAAGCTGCCGTCGCTGCAGACGCCGCAGCTATTGCCGTTCGCGCTGTCATTGATCGCGCAGCGGCTCGCCGCGCCATGGCAGATCATCCGTCTCGCCATCAAGATGGCGGCCTCCGACGACGAGCTCCGCGTCGCGGCAACGCCGTATGGCATCGCCGTCACCATCGCGCTGCATGATTTGTCGTTCGTCGCGGCCTGCCTGCGCACCGACATCAGGCGCGGGCATTTCGATTATGTCGGCGAGCAGCTCAAGACCCTGCATGATGGCGTCCGCGGCCTGCGCACCGAGCTTGATCTGCGCAATGATTCCACCTGGGGCCGCCAGCTCACCTCGGTGCGCGCCGATACTTCCAACGCGCTGCAATCGGAGATCGACAGCGTACCGGGCCGGGTCCGCCGCATCCTGCGCCAGCGCGCCGAAAAGGACATTACGGCCGGCGCCAAGATCGACATGTCCGAGGTCGAGGACGCCGCCGCCCTGATCGATTTCGTCGCGGTGTGCCGCACCTATGCCAGCGAGCTCGCCATCAACGAGGTGACGCTGCGGACCTTCTCCGACCTGCAACACTATGTCGAGCAGTCGACCGAAGGACTGGTGCAGTCGCTGCGCGGCGGCGACGCCCGGGTCCGGGCGTTCCGGCAGCAGCAGGTCAAGGCCGCGATCCGCTTCTGCGAGGTATTGTTCGGCCACGACTATGCCTCGCTGATGAACCGGGCCGCCGAAAACGCCGTGACCGGCGAGCGCAAGTCGTCGCGCGCGGGGTAGCGAGATCGCGCAATTCGCGAGCATGTTCGACGACAAGCCGACGAGCCCGCCAAGGCGGGACCATCAGCATTGCGCAATTTCGGAATAATGGAAGTGTGGCACTGATTTGCCCGACGTGTCAACCGTCAATCGAGCGCTGTTGGAAGCCCGCTCCTTTGCATGGGGTTGTTTTCGATATTTTGGTCGCGCGCGCCTTTGCCCGGAAACGTTCTTGCAATACCGCCGGAACGGCACCGGAAACCGCCTGATTTCGACCTTCCGCCGATCCAGCAATTGTCAATTGCCGGGCTCGCTGCCGGTAGTGTAAAGCGATTCTAAGGCGGCTTGCCGGAAGTCGCCGTTCCATCCGGGAACCGCTTGATGACGCTGTGGTTTGTGTTCGCGCTGATGACGGTCGCGGCGATCTTTGCCGTGCTGTGGCCGCTCAGCCGCCGCGGGCGCGCGGATACCGGCGGCAGCGAGGTCGTGGTCTACCGCGACCAGCTCGCCGAAATCGACCGCGACATGGCCGCCGGCATCATCGGTGCCGCCGAGGCCGATGCCGCACGGGTCGAGATCAGCCGCCGGCTGCTGGCCGCCGCCGATCAGGGCGGACGTGAGACCCCGGTGCAAGGCAACCTCAATCTGCGGCGCACTGCCGCGATCGTCGGCCTGGTCGGATTGCCGGTGATTGCCTCGAGCTTCTATCTCGCGCTCGGCTCGCCGCGGCTTGGCGACTTTCCGCTCGCCGAGCGCGGCCGGGTGGCCGATGCCAACCAGCCGCTCGCCAACCTGGTCGCACAGGTCGAGGCGCATCTGGAGAAGAACCCGACCGACGGCCGCGGCTGGACGGTGCTGGCGCCGGTGCTGTCGCGCCTCGGCCGCTACGATGAAGCCGTCCGCGCCTATCGCAACGCCATCACCTATGCCGGCGACAGCGCCGATCGCCGCGCTGATCTCGGCGAGGCGCTGATGGGGACCGCCGGCGGCGTCGTCACCGCGGACGCCAAGGCGGAATTCGAGCGCGCGGTCGCGCTGAATGGCGACGATGCCAAGGCGAACTATTTCCTCGGTCTCGCCGCCGAGCAGGACGGCCGCAAGGCCGATGCCGCGGCGCTCTGGCAGAAGATGCTGGCGAAGGCGCCGGCGGACGCGCCGTGGCGGCCGCTGGTGCAGGCCGCGCTCGTGCGGGTTGGCGGCGCTAGCTCGCCCGGCGGCGTTAGCTCGCCCGGCGTGAGCGCGCCGGCGCTGCCCGATGGCGCGGTGGCCGCGGCCAAGGACATGAGCGAGGCCGATCGGGGCACCATGATCAAAGGCATGGTCGATCGGCTGGCGACGCGGCTGAAGACCAATGGCGACGACGTCGAGGGCTGGCTGCGGCTGGTCCGCGCCTATCTCGTGATGGGCGAGCGCGACAAGGCGATGAGCGCGCTCGCGGATGCCCGTCAGGCGGTCGCCAACGATGCGGACCGGTTGCGTCAGCTCAATGAGGGGCTGAAGAATCTCGGGCTGGATGGATAACTTATGACGTCGAAAAGTGCGCGGCGGTTTTCGGAGGATGTCATGCGCAAGGATGGACGATGACCAGGAAGCAACGGCGTTTGACACTGATCGGCTGCGCGCTCGTCGTGCTCGCGATCGCCGCGGGCCTGGTGCTGAACGCGCTGCGCGATTCCATCGTGTTCTTCTCGACGCCGTCGATGGTCGCCGAAAAGCATCTCGGTCCGGGCAAGCGTTTCCGGCTCGGCGGCCTGGTGGAGCAGGGCTCGCTCAAGCGCGGCGACAATCTCGCCGTAACCTTCACCGTCGGCGACGGCGGCGCGACGCTGCCGGTCGCCTACAAGGGCATCCTGCCGGATCTGTTCCGCGAGGGGCAGGGCGTGGTTGCCGAAGGCGCGCTCGACGCCAGCGGCGTGTTCCGCGCCGACACCGTGCTCGCCAAGCATGACGAGACCTACATGCCGAAGGACGTCGCCGACGCCTTGAAGAAGCAGGGCCACTGGAAGGACGATTACGGTGCCAAATCAGGCAATACGCCGAGTGCCTCCGCGGCGCCGACCCAGGGAGCCGTGCGGTGATTGCCGAAAGTGGACATTACGCCCTGGTGCTCGCGCTTGGGCTCGCGTTGATCCAGTCCATCGTGCCGATCGTCGGCGCGCGCTGGCGCGATGCGGCGCTGATGAACGTCGCGCGCTCGACCGCGCTCGCCCAATTGCTGTTCGTTGCGGCGTCGTTCGCGGCGCTGGTGACGCTGCACGTCACCTCGGATTTCTCGGTCGCCAATGTCTACGAGAATTCGCATTCGCTGAAGCCGCTGCTCTACAAGATCACCGGCGTGTGGGGAAACCATGAAGGATCGATGCTGCTGTGGGTGTCGATCCTGGCGCTGTTCGGCGGCCTCGTCGCTGCCTTCGGCAACAATCTGCCGCTGTCGCTGCGTGCGCATGTGCTGGCGGTGCAGGCCTGGGTCGCCAGCGCGTTCTATCTGTTCATCCTGATCACTTCGAACCCGTTCCTGCGCATCGCCAATCCGCCGCTGGAGGGACGCGACCTCAATCCGGTGCTGCAGGATATCGGCCTCGCGGTGCATCCGCCGATGCTCTATCTCGGTTATGTCGGCTTCTCGATCTCGTTCTCGTTCGCGGTGGCGGCGCTGCTCGAGGGACGGATCGACGCCGCCTGGGCGCGCTGGGTGCGGCCGTGGACGCTGATGGCGTGGATCTTCCTGACGCTCGGCATCGCCATGGGCTCCTACTGGGCCTATTACGAGCTCGGCTGGGGCGGCTGGTGGTTCTGGGATCCGGTCGAGAACGCCTCGCTGATGCCCTGGCTTGCCGGCACCGCGCTGTTGCATTCGGCGCTGGTGATGGAGAAGCGCAATGCGCTGAAGGTCTGGACCGTCCTGCTGTCGATCCTGACCTTCTCGCTGTCGCTGCTCGGCACCTTCCTGGTGCGCTCCGGCGTGCTGACCTCGGTCCATGCCTTCGCGACCGATCCGACACGCGGCGTGTTCATCCTGCTGATCCTGTTCGTCTTCATCGGCGGCAGCCTGTCGCTATACGCCTGGCGCGCGCCGGCGCTGAAGCAGGGCGGGCTGTTCGCACCGATCTCGCGCGAAGGCGCGCTGGTGCTCAACAATCTGCTGCTCACCACCGCCTGCGCGACCGTGTTCATCGGCACGCTGTATCCGCTGGCGCTCGAGGTGCTCACCGGTGAAAAGATCTCGGTCGGCGCGCCGTTCTTCAATTTCACCTTCGCGCCGCTGTTCGTGCCGTTGTTGCTCGCGGTGCCGTTCGGGCCGCTGCTGGCCTGGAAGCGCGGCGATCTGCTCGGCGCAGCGCAGCGGCTGATGGTGGCCGGCATCGTCGCGCTGGTTGCGATGGCGCTGGTGTTGGCGTGGACCTATGGCGGCGCGACCTTGGCGCCGCTCGCGATCGGGCTGGCGGTGTTCGTGATCATGGGCGCGGTGTGCGATCTCGCCGAGCGCATCGCGCTGTTCCGGATTCCGTTGTCGCTCTCGCTGCGCCGCGCGCGCGGCTTGCCGCGCGCGACCTGGGGGACTGCGTTTGCGCATGCCGGTCTCGGCGTCGCGCTGATCGGGATCGTCTGCGAGACCACCTGGAACAGCGAATATATCGGCGCGATGAAGCCGGACGACGTCGCTCGCGTCGCCGGCTACCAGTTGCGGCTCGACGGCCTGAACCCGCGGCAGGGTCCGAATTTCCGCGAGATGGTCGCGCAATTCACCGTGACGCGTGACGGCGAGAAGGTCAGCGTGATGACGCCGTCGAAGCGCAACTTCACGACGCGCGGCGCCTCGACGACCGAGGCCGCGCTGATGACGCGCGGCGCAAGCCAGCTCTACATCTCGCTCGGCGATACCTCGGCCGACGGCGCGATCGCGGTGCGGATCTATCACAAGCCGCTGGTGCTGATGATCTGGTGGGGACCGGTGCTGATGGCGTTCGGCGGCATGCTGTCGCTGTCCGACCGCCGCTTGCGGGTCGGTGCGCCGAAGCCGGCGAAAGCGGCGCGCGCATTGCAGGCGGCCGAGTGATGCGGTCGCGCGCGCTTGCAGCCGCCGTGCTTGCGACGGCCCTGATGCTCGGGGCGATGCCCGCCCGGGCGGTGCTGCCCGACGAGGTCATGGCGGATCCGGCCAAGGAGGCGAGGGCGCGCGAGCTCTCCAAAGAGCTGCGCTGCATGGTCTGCCAGAACCAGTCGATCGACGATTCGGAGGCGCCGCTGGCGCGCGATCTCCGTCTTTTGGTGCGTGAACGCATCTCGGCCGGCGACAGCGACGGCCAGGTGATCGATTTCCTGGTGGCGCGCTACGGCGAATTCGTGCTGCTGAAGCCGCGCCTCAACGAGCACACGCTGCTGCTGTGGCTGACCCCGCCGCTGGCGTTGCTGCTGGGCGGCTTTGCGCTCTGGCGCCTCGGCCGGCGCAAGGCAAATCCGGCCGCGGGCGGGGGCGATTCCGCCGCCGGACTGACGTCCGACGAGCAGGCGCGCTTGGAACGGCTGCTGGCGGCGGAATCCGCGCCGAACAAGCCGCTTTAGTTCCCTTTTAAGTCCTTTATTTACCTGCGCTATTCTGCCGCAGCGGCGGCCGCCTCGATTACAAAAGTTTAATTCCGCAGCCAGCGCGCCGTAAGGCTGATGACCCCATGTTCAGACCCATCAGGTGCTCGCCCCCGGCACCAATGATTCTGGCCCTGGAGATTTCAAGACATGACCGACCGTCCCGACCTCTCGACCCTTCCGTCCTACAAGGCGCCGAAGCGCTCGCTGTTCTCTGCCCGCAAACTCGCGCTGATGGCGTCGGTCGTGGCCGGCCTCGGTGCCGCCACCTACGGCTTCAGCCCCTCGCACAACCCCGCCGACCTGTTCACGACGCCCGCGCATGCGCAGGTCAATAACGAGGTCAAGAAGGTTCAGCAGCCGGTCGGGTTTGCCGACATCGTCGAGCGCGTGAAGCCGTCGGTGATCTCGGTCAAGGTCAACATTCGCGAGAAGGTCGCGAAGGATGACAGCAACAACAATGACGATTCGCCGTTCCAGCCGGGTTCGCCGATGGAGCGCTTCTTCCGCCGCTTCGGCGGTCCGGATGGCTTGCCCCCGGGCCTGCGCGGTGGACCGCGCGGCGGTGGCGTGGTGACGGGCCAGGGTTCCGGCTTCTTCATCTCGGCTGACGGCTTTGCCGTGACCAACAATCACGTCGTCGACGGCGCCGACAAGGTCGAAGTCACCACCGACGACGGCAAGACCTATTCCGCCAAGGTGATCGGCACCGATCCGCGCACCGACCTCGCGCTGATCAAGGTCGAGGGCGGCTCCAACTTCCAGTTTGCCAAGCTTTCCGAAACCAAGCCGCGCATCGGCGACTGGGTGCTGGCGGTCGGCAATCCGTTCGGCCTCGGCGGCACCGTGACCGCCGGCATCGTCTCGGCCTCCGGCCGCGACATCGGCAACGGCCCGTATGACGATTTCATCCAGATCGATGCGCCCGTGAATAAGGGCAATTCGGGTGGCCCGGCGTTCGACGTGTCCGGTGAGGTGATGGGCGTCAACACGGCGATCTACTCGCCGTCCGGCGGCAGCGTCGGCATCGCGTTCTCGATCCCGGCCCAGACCGTCAAGAGCGTCGTCGCCCAGCTGAAGGACAAGGGCGCGGTCAGCCGTGGCTGGATCGGCGTCCAGATCCAGCCGGTGACCTCCGACATCGCTGACAGCCTCGGCATGAAGAAGGCCGAAGGCGCGCTGGTTGCCGAACCGCAGGCCAACGGCCCCGCGGCCAAGGCCGGCATCGAGTCCGGTGACGTCATCACCGCCGTCAACGGCGAGCCGGTGAAGGATGCGCGCGAGCTCGCCCGCACCATCGGTGGCCTCGCGCCCGGTAACGCCGTGAAGCTGAACGTGCTGCACAAGGGTCAGGACAAGACCGTCAACCTCACGCTCGGCCAGCTGCCGAACAACCTGGAAGCCAAGGCTGACACCGACAAGAGCGACAAGGGCAATTCGTCCCGCGGCACCGACGTGCCGAAGCTCGGCCTCACCGTCGCGCCCGCCAACAGCGTGGCCGGCGCCGGCAAGGATGGCGTGGTCGTGACCGAAGTCGATCCCAAGAGTGCCGCCGCTGAGCGGGGCTTCAAGGAAGGCGACGTGATCCTCGAGGTCGCCGGCAAGTCCGTCGGCACCGCCGGTGAAGTGCGGGACGCGATCACCGCGGCGCGCAATGACAGCAAGAACAGCGTTCTCATGCGCGTGAAGAGCGGCGGTTCGTCGCGCTTTGTGGCAGTGCCGCTGGCGAAGGGATAACTATCTATGAGTTGGAAGGCGTCGCCGGCATCAGTCGCCCCCGCCGACGGCGCTTTCCGGGGGGCGGGCCCCTTGCTCGCTCCCTACGTTGCCTTTCGATGGAATATGCCCCCCTCTGTCGGAAGGTCTCAGGGCGGTGAGGTCCCCCAGCTTCACCGCCCACTTTTTTCAAGCAATCGAGAATATGCGCGGTCGTCTTGCATGTGCAGGCCGGCCGCGTCATGCTGACAGAGGGCCAATTCCCGTGACCGCAATCGCTCCGCAAATGCGCATCCTGATCATCGAAGACGACCGTGAGTCAGCCGACTATCTGGTCAAGGCATTCCGCGAAGTCGGCTATATCGCCGATCTCGCCTCCGATGGCGAGGAAGGGCTGTCGATGGCCGAGTCCGGCGACTACGACGTGCTGGTTGTGGATCGCATGCTGCCGAAGCGTGACGGCCTGTCGCTGATCGGCAGCCTGCGCGACAAGGGCAACCGGACGCCGGTACTCATCCTCTCGGCGCTCGGCCAGGTCGATGACCGCATCAAGGGCCTGCGCGCCGGCGGCGACGACTACCTGCCGAAACCCTATTCCTTCGCCGAGCTGCTCGCGCGCGTCGAGGTGCTGTCGCGGCGCAATGTCGGCCCGGCCGAGGAGACGACCTACCGGGTCGGCGACCTCGAGCTCGATCGGCTGTCCCATCGCGTCGCCCGCGGCAAGGACGAGCTTACCTTGCAGCCGCGCGAGTTCCGCCTGCTCGAATATCTCATGAAGCATGCCGGGCAGGTGGTGACGCGCACCATGCTGCTCGAGAATGTCTGGGATTATCATTTCGATCCGCAGACCAACGTCATCGACGTTCACATCTCGCGGCTGCGCTCCAAGATCGACAAGGGTTTTGAGCGGCCGCTGCTGCATACCATCCGCGGCGCGGGGTATATGATCCGTGACGGCATTCGGTAAACTGATCCGGACCACGGCGTTTCGGCTGACGCTGGTCTACCTGTTCCTGTTCGCGCTGTTCGCCGCCTCGCTGCTGGCTTACTTCGCATGGAACACGCGGCGGCTGATCACCGAGCAGATCACGACGACGGTCAATGTCGAGATCAGCGAGATCACCGATATCTACAACCGCCGCGGCCTGCGCGGCCTGCTGGGCACCATGGGCAATCGTGCGCTGCGGCCTGGCGCCAACCTCTATCTGGTGACGGCGCCGAACGGGCAGATGCTTGCCGGCAATGTCGGCGCGCTGGCGCCGGGCGTGATGAGCACGCAGGGCTGGACCGAGACCGCCTATCGCCGGCTCGACGACCAGGACAAGACCGATCACCGCGCGCTGGTGCGGGTCACCCAGATGGACAACGGCTTCCGCCTGCTGGTCGGGCGCGACCTCGAGGAACGGCGGCGGCTGTTCGGCATCGTCGCCAAGGCCGCGCAATGGTCGATCCTCGTCGTCGTCGTGCTCGGCATCGGCGGCGGTATCTTCGTCGCCCGCCGCGTGCTGCACCGGATCGACGCCATGACCGGAACCACCAAGCGCATCATGGCGGGCGATCTGTCCGGCCGGCTCCCGGTCGGCCGCAGCGGCGACGAGCTCGATCGCCTGGCGGAAAATCTCAATGCCATGCTCGAGCGCATCGAGGCGCTGATGACGGGGCTGAAGGAGGTCTCCGACAACATCGCCCATGACCTCAAGACGCCGCTGACACGGCTGCGCAACCGCGCCGAGGAGGCGCTGGCGCGGTCGGGCTGCGAGGCCGACTATCGCGCGGCGCTGGAGCGGACCATCGAGGAATCCGACGGGCTGATCCGCACCTTCAACGCCCTGTTGATGATTGCGCGTGCCGAGTCCGGCCAGGCGCGCGGCAACATGGACGATTTCGACGGTGCCGATGTCGCCAACGGCATCCACGAACTGTACGAGCCGCTGGCCGAGGACGACGGCATGACGCTGCAGGTGAAGACCGTGCCGGCGCCGATTCACGGCAACCGCGAATTGATCAGCCAGGCCGTCGCCAACCTGGTCGAGAATGCCATCAAATACGGCAAGCCCGACGTCAGCGTGCAGCCGCTCAATGCGGATGCGCGGGAGATCCTGATCGAGGCGCGGCGCGAGGGCGACCAGGTCCTGCTCAGCGTCACCGACCACGGTCCGGGCATTCCCGAGGCCGACCGCAAGCACGCGGTCGAGCGCTTCGTCCGGCTCGAGGCGAGCCGGACCTTACCCGGTTCCGGTCTCGGCCTCAGCTTGGCCTCGGCGGTCGCCACGCTTCATGGCGGCGAGCTCAGGCTCGGCGATGCCCATCCGGGGCTGGTCGCCACCCTGGTGCTGCCCGCGCGGGCGGGCGGCAGTGACAGGCTTGCGGCTCAAACGCAGGATGTGCCACAGAAGGCGGCATGAATGCCGCCGCGCCGGGAAACGCGGATCGACATGGTCTGGCCGCGCGGTTCGCGGACGGACCGCGTGTCGCCGCGCCCACATCCGCCGATCAGCGCCTGACCGACTGGTTCGCCGAGCTCGAGCCGGCGCAATTGGCCGCGCTCAATGCGCTGCTTGAACATCCGTTCGCACGCGACATCCTGCGCGGCATCGCCGAGTTCTCGCCCTACCTGTTCGAGCTCGCGCGTGCCGACGCCGCGCGGCTGATCCGGATCCTGTCATGCGACCCGGAGTCGCATCTGGCCAACCTGATCGAGACGACGTCGCGCGAGGTGCTCGCCGCCGGCAGCGAGGCCGACGTGATGGTTCTGCTTCGCCGCATGAAGGCGGAGGCCGCGCTGATGATCGCGCTGTGCGACATCGGCGGCGTCTGGCCGGTGATGCGGGTGACGGCGGCGCTGACCGACATCGCGGTGAATTCGGTGCAATCGGCGCTGCGATATCTGTTCCGGCAGGAAGTGGCCCGCGGCCGGATGACCGCGGCCGATCCCGATCACCCCGAAGCAGGTTCGGGCCTGATCGTGCTCGCGATGGGCAAGATGGGGGCCGGCGAGCTGAACTATTCCAGCGACATCGACCTGATCGTGTTCTTCGATCGCGCGGCCACCTCGCTCGCCGAGGACATTGAGCCGCAGCCGTTCTTCGTGCGCGTCACCCAGGCGATGGCGCGGATGCTGCAGCAGCGCTCGGGCGACGGCTATGTGTTCCGGGTCGATCTCAGGCTGCGTCCGGACCCGGCCTCGACCCAGGTCGCGATCTCGACCGACGCGGCGTTGCATTATTACGAACGCGAGGGACGCACCTGGGAGCGTGCTGCGATGATCAAGGCGCGGCCCTGCGCCGGCGATCCCAAGGCCGGCGAGGCGCTGATCGCCGAGCTCGCGCCCTTTGTCTGGCGCAAGCATCTGGATTTTGCCGCGCTTGCCGATGTCCACGACATGAAGCGGCAGATGCAGACCTATCGCGGCCAGAGCGAGATCTCGGTCGAGGGCCATAACGTCAAGGTCGGCCGCGGCGGCATCCGCGAGATCGAGTTCTTCGCCCAGACCCAGCAGCTGATCGCTGGCGGCCGCCATCCGGAGTTGCGGGTGCGGCCGACGCTGGAGGCGCTCAACGTGCTCGCCAACAGCAACTGGATCACCTTTGAAGCGCGCGACGAATTGACGACGGCCTATGAATTCCTGCGCCGGGTCGAGCACCGGCTGCAGATGATCGCCGACGAGCAGACCCATTCGCTGCCCGAAGCGCCTGAGGATGTCGAGCGCTTTGCGCATTTCTTCGGCTACGAAAATCGCGAGGCCTTCGCCAGAGACCTGCTCGGCCAGCTCAAGATCGTGCAGAACCACTATGGCAAGCTGTTCGAGGGCGACGATCCGACCGGCACCGCAAAGCTGCCGGATATCGACTACGGCGCCGGACCTGAGGACGCCCGCCTCATCGAACATCTCGCCAATCTCGGCTTCAAGAAGCCCATTGCGGTTGCCGGCACCGTGCAGCAATGGATCGAGGGCGACTATCGCGCGCTGCGCGTCGAGGCGACGCGCGCCGCGTTCCTGGAATTCATTCCCGGCCTGATCGACGGCCTCGCGCATGCCGAGGAGCCTGACGATGCGGTGGCGGCGTTTGACCGTTTCCTCGGCGCGCTGCAGCGGGGCGGGCGGCTGATCTCGCTGCTCAGCCAGAACCGCGATTTCGTCGCGCTGGTGGCGCTGATCCTCGGCGCGGCACCGCGGCTCGGCGACATGCTGGCGCGGCAGCCGCAGATCATGGACGGCCTGGTTGATCCGCGCTTCTTCGGCGCGATGCCGGACAAGAAGGAACTGTCGGAGCGGCTCGCCGCCACGCTGCAGGATGCCTCGTCCTACGAGGATTTTCTCGATCGTCTGAGATTGTTCGGCCAGGAGAGCCTGTTCCTGATCGGCACGCGGATCCTGTCCGGCACGGTATCGGCGCAGCACGCCAGCACCGCCTTTGCCGATGTGGCCGAGGGGATCGTCCACACCGTGCACGGCCTCGTCACCGACCAGTTCGCCGCGCAATATGGCCGGATCAAGGGGCAGGAGACCGCGATCATCGCGATGGGCCGGCTCGGCAGCCGCGAGATGACGGCGTCCTCCGACCTCGATTTGATCCTGCTGTACGATTTCGATAGCGAGGCGCCGGACTCCGACGGCGAGCGCTCGCTGCATGGCGCGCAGTATTTTGCCCGCTTCACCCAGCGCCTGATCAGCGCCTTCACGACCCGGACCAATTACGGCGTGCTCTATGAGGTCGACATGCGGCTGCGCCCGTCGGGGCGCGCCGGCCCGGTCGCCTCGCGGATCGATTCATTCTCCGACTACCAGGAGCGCGAGGCCTGGACCTGGGAGCACATGGCGCTGACGCGCGCCCGCGTGATCTCGTCGTCGCCGGAATTCCGCGAGAAGATCGAGACGATCATCCGCAGCGTGCTGACCCGGCCGCGCGATGCGGCGTCGACCGCGGCCGACGTCGCCGACATGCGGCGCGCGATCGCGCTGGAGAAGGGCGAGGACGACGTCTGGGATCTCAAGCTCGCCGCCGGCGGGCTCGTCGACATCGATTTCATCGCGCAATATCTCCAGCTCGCGCATGCCGCGGCGAAGCCGGAAATCCTCAGTGTCTCGACGCTGCAGGTGCTCGACAATGCCGCCAAGCTCGGCCTGCTCGGCCAGTCCGAGGCCGAGATCCTGCGCTCCGCGGCGCGGCTCTATCATGACCTGACGCAGATCCTGCGGCTCTGCGTCACCGGCAAGTTCAATCCGGAGAGCGCGGGCGAAGACCTACTGCGCGTGATGGCGCGGGCCGGGGACACGCCGGATTTCTCCGCACTGGAGGCCCGCCTGCGCGAGACCCAGAGCGAGGTGCGCCGCGTCTTCAACGCGATCGTGGGGTAGGGGAAGCTACGATCTCAATCCCGTCATCCTGAGGAGCGCGTAGCGCGTCTCGAAGGATGCACGGCCACAGTCGGGCCGTCGACCCTTCGAGACGCCGCTATGCGGCTCCTCAGGGTGACGGTGATAGAGCAGGGCGCGGCTGCCTACGCCTGCTGCTTCAGCTTCTGCAAGGCATCGCGGACGTCGGGATCGAGGCCGGTGCCGCCGGCGTCGAGATGGGCGAAGATCTGCTTGCGCATCCGCGGATCCCAGAACTTCCAGATGTGCTCGGAAATGCCCTGCACGGCACGCTCGCGCCCCTGGCTCTGGAAGAATTTTCCGATCTGGTTCGCCATATAGACCAGTTTGTCAGGCGACGACGACATAAGCGGGCTCCTTGCCGGCCATCGCGCCTGTGACGCGTTCCGGATGCGTAAAGATTTCAAATCCATCGGCGCGAGCGATCGCGGCGAGCGTGATGCCGGCGGCATCCGCCATCCGCACCGCAAGCGCGGTCGGCGCCGACACCGCAGCGATCAGCGGCGCGCCGATCGCGGCGGTCTTCTGCACCATTTCGACCGAAACGCGGCTGGTGAGCAGCACCATGCCTTCGCCGGCCATGACCTTGTCGCGGGCCAGCGCGCCGGCGAGCTTGTCGAGCGCATTGTGGCGGCCGACATCCTCGCGCAGCGCCACGACGCCGCGCGCGCCCGTCCAGAACGCCGCGGCGTGCACGGCGCGGGTCTGGTGGTTGATCTCCTGCAGCGGCGCCACCGCCGCCATCGCCGCCATGATCTCGCGCGGCGAGAAGGCGCGGCCCGCGCGTACCACCGCGGCCGGCCGGACCGCCTCGCTGATGGAATCGAGCCCGCACAGGCCGCAGCCGGTCGGTCCGGCGATGTTGCGCCGTCGCTCGGCGATCCGCTCGGCCCTGTCGGGCCTGAGCCACATCCGAAGCTCGATGCCGTCATCGAGCTCGACGATGTCGAGGGTCTCGATCTCGTCGGCCGCTTGCACGATGCCTTCGCTCAGGCTGAAGCCCACGGCGAAGTCGCCGAGGTCCTCGGGCGAGCCCATCATCACGGCGTAGGTGCCGCCATTATAGGTCAGCGCGAGCGGCGTCTCCTCCGGGATCAGGCGCGCGCCGTCGCTGAAGACGCCGTCACGCCAGACTTTCCGCCTTGATTGGTGGACGGGCTCGCGCATCGTTACTCCGCGGCTTCCACCACCGGCGCAATGCGGCGGGAGTGCCGTGCCTGCTCGTCATAGGCCTTCTGCCAGTCGGACGGACCGTTCGACGGCGAGATCTGCACGGCGGTGACCTTGTACTCGGGACAGTTGGTGGCCCAGTCGGAGAAGTCGGTCGTGATGACGTTGGCCTGGGTGTCAGGGTGGTGGAACGTGGTGTAGACAACGCCCGGCGCCACGCGGTCGGTGATCTCGGCGCGCAGCGTGGTCTCGCCGGCGCGGCTCGCCAGCCGCACCCAGTCGCCGTCGCGCACGCCGCGCTGCTCGGCGTCGTGCGGATGGATCTCCAGCCGGTCCTCGGCGTGCCACACCACGTTCTCGGTGCGGCGGGTCTGTGCGCCGACATTGTACTGGCTGAGGATGCGGCCGGTGGTGAGCAGCAGCGGGTAGCGCGGGCCGGTGCGTTCGTCGGTCGCGATGTATTCGGTGAGGATGAACTTGCCCTTGCCGCGCACGAAGCCGCCGATATGCATCACCGGGGTGCCTTCCGGCGCCTTTTCGTTGCAGGGCCACTGCACCGAGCCGAGCTCGTCGAGCCTGGCATAGGAGACGCCCGCGAAGGTCGGCGTCAGCGCGGCGATCTCGTCCATGATCTCGGATGGATGGGTGTAGTTCATCTCGAAGCCCATCGCCTTGCCGAGCATGATCGTCACTTCCCAGTCGGCGTAGCCGTTGAGCGGCGTCATCACCTTGCGGACGCGCTGGATGCGGCGTTCGGCATTGGTGAAGGTGCCGTCCTTCTCGAGGAAGGTCGAGCCGGGCAGGAAGACATGGGCGTAGTTCGCGGTCTCGTTCAGGAAGAGATCGTGGACGATGACGCATTCCATCGCCGACAGCGCCGCCACCACATGCTTGGTGTTGGGGTCGGACTGCAGGATGTCCTCGCCCTGCACGTAGAGGCCCATGAAGCTGCCTTCGATGGCGGCGTCGAACATGTTCGGGATGCGCAGGCCCGGCTCGTTGTTGAGCTTGACGTTCCACATCGCCTCGAACTGCTCGCGCACCGCATCGCCGGCGATGTGGCGGTAGCCCGGCAGCTCGTGCGGGAACGAGCCCATGTCGCAGGAGCCCTGCACGTTGTTCTGGCCGCGCAGCGGATTCACGCCGACGCCGGGCCGGCCGATGTTGCCGGTCGCCATCGCGAGGTTGGCGATCGCGATCACCGTGGTCGAGCCCTGGCTGTGCTCGGTGACGCCGAGCCCGTAATAGATGGCGCCGTTGCCGCCGGTGGCATAGATTCGGGCCGCCTCGCGCAGCACCTTCGGATCGACGCCGGTCATGATCGCGGTGGCTTCCGGGCTGTGCTTGGAATCGGCGACGAAAGCCGCCCAGTCCTGGAACTCGCTCCAGTCGCAGCGCTCGCGCACGAAGGCCTCATCGACGAGCCCTTCGGTGACGATGACATGGGCGAGCGCGGTGAGCACGGCGACGTTGGTGCCGGGCATCAGCGGCAGATGCAGCGCCTTCACGTGCGGCGATTCCACCATCTCGGTGCGGCGCGGATCGATCACGATCAGCCTGGCGCCCTGGCGCAGCCGCTTCTTCAGCCGCGAGGCGAACACCGGATGGGCGGAAGCCGGATTGGCGCCGATGATCAGCACGACGTCGGTGTCCTCCACCGAGTCGAAATCCTGCGTGCCGGCCGAAGTCCCGAAGGTTTGCGACAGGCCGTAGCCGGTCGGCGAATGGCAGACGCGGGCGCAGGTGTCGACATTGTTGTTGCCGAAGCCAGCGCGGATCAGCTTCTGCACCAGATAGGTTTCTTCATTGGTGCAGCGTGACGAGGTGATGCCGCCGACCGCGTCGCGGCCGTATTTCTGCTGGATGCCCTTGAACTTCGCGGCGGCGAAATTCAGCGCATCGTCCCACGACACTTCCTGCCAGGGATCCTCGATCCGCTCGCGGATCATCGGCTTCAGGATGCGCTCCTTGTGGGTGGTGTAACCCCAGGCGAAGCGGCCCTTGACGCAGGAATGGCCGCGATTGGCCTTGCCGTCCTTCCACGGCACCATGCGTACCACTTCCTCGCCGCGCATCTCGGCCTTGAAGGCGCAGCCGACGCCGCAATAGGCACAGGTGGTGATGACCGAGTGTTCGGGCTGGCCGATCTCGATCACGGATTTCTCGGTCAGCGTCGCGGTCGGGCAGGCCTGCACGCAGGCGCCGCAGGACACGCATTCGGAGCCGAGGAAGCTCTCGTTCATGCCGGGCGAGACGCGGCTGTCGAAGCCGCGGCCGGAGATCGTCAGCGCGAAGGTGCCTTGCACTTCCTCGCAGGCGCGGACGCAGCGCGAGCAGACGATGCACTTCGAGGGATCGTAGGTGAAGTACGGATTGGACTCGTCCTTCGGCATCCAGTTGTCGTTTTCGCAGCCGTGCGATTTGGCGAAGACGTGGTTCTCACCTTCATAGCCGTAGCGCACGTCGCGCAGGCCGACCGCGCCCGCCATGTCCTGCAATTCGCAGTCGCCGTTCGCGGCGCAGGTCAGGCAGTCCAGCGGGTGGTCGGAGATGTAGAGCTCCATCACGCCCTTGCGCAGCTTCTTCAGCCGCTCGCTCTGGGTGTGCACGACGAGGCCGGGCATGACCGGCGTCGTGCAGGAGGCCGGCGTGCCGGCGCGGCCCTCGATCTCGACGAGGCAGAGCCGGCAGGAGCCGAAGGCGTCGACCATGTCGGTCGCGCAGAGCTTTGGAATCTGGGTGCCGGCTTCCATCGCCGCGCGCATGATCGAGGTGCCCTCGGGCACCGTGATCTGATTGCCGTCGATGGTCAGCGTGACCATCGTCTCGGATTTGGATTTGGGCGTGCCGAAATCGGTTTCCTGGATCAGCGACATCGTGATTTCCTTGCTATTCCGCGGCCTGCAACCGGGCCGGTGCGGGACCTAGATCTCCGCCGAAATCTTCCCGGAAGTGTTTCAGTGCGCTCATCACGGGGTAGGGCGTGAAGCCGCCGAGTGCGCACAGCGAGCCGAATTTCATGGTGTTGCAGAGGTCTTCGACAACAGCGAGGTTTTCCGCGACGCGCTCGCCATTGATGATCTTGTTGATGGTCTCGACGCCGCGGGTCGAGCCGATACGGCACGGCGTGCACTTGCCGCAGGATTCGACGGCGCAGAATTCCATCGCAAAGCGGGCCTGCTTCGCCATGTCGACGCTGTCGTCGAACACCACGATCCCGCCATGGCCGATCAGGCCGTCGCGCGCAGCGAACGCTTCATAGTCGAACGGCGTGTCGAACAGCGCGCGCGGGAAGTAGGCCCCGAGCGGGCCGCCGACTTGAACCG
Organism: Bradyrhizobium sp. USDA 4538; assembly: GCF_024171045.1. Taxonomy (NCBI): domain Bacteria; kingdom Pseudomonadati; phylum Pseudomonadota; class Alphaproteobacteria; order Hyphomicrobiales; family Nitrobacteraceae; genus Bradyrhizobium; species Bradyrhizobium sp. USDA 4538. The sequence continues at coordinate 369,827 of NZ_JALJZE010000001.1, read as the reverse complement.
CGCGCACCTCGCGCCCGGTGAAGGTGCCGCCGCCGATCTCGTCGACGAGTTCGCCGAGCGTGACGCCGAAGGCGGTCTCGAACAGCCCGCCATATTTGATGTTGCCGGCGAGCTGGATCGGCATCGTTCCGCGCGAGCGGCCCATGCCGAAATCGGCGTAGGCCTTGGCGCCGTTGTCGAGGATGAAGGGAATCGCCGCGAACGACAGCACGTTGTTGATCACACTCGGGCGGCCGAACAGGCCCTTATGCGCCGGCAGCGGCGGCTTGGCCCGCACGATGCCGCGGCGGCCCTCGAGGCTTTCCAGCAACGAGGTCTCTTCGCCGCAGACATAGGCGCCGGCGCCGACGCGCACCTCGAGATCGAACTCATGGGCGGAGCCGCCGATGCGCTTGCCGAGCAAGCCGGCGCGGCGGGCGGCCACGATCGCCGCATTCATCGCTTCGACCGCGTGCGGATATTCCGAGCGGATGTAGATGTAGCCCTTGGTGGCGCCTACCGTGATACCTGCGATCGTCATGCCTTCGATCACGACGAAGGGGTCGCCTTCCATGATCATGCGGTCGGCGAAGGTGCCGCTGTCGCCTTCGTCGGCGTTGCAGACGATGTATTTGCGGTCGGCGCTGGCCTGCGCCACGGTCTTCCACTTGATGCCGGTGGGGAAGCCGGCGCCGCCGCGGCCGCGCAGACCGGACGTGGTGACGTCGGCGAGGATCTGGTCGGAGGTCAGCGTCAGCGCCCGCTCCAGGCCCTTGTAGCCGCCATGGGCGCGGTAGTCGTCGACCGAGCGCGGATCGATCACGCCGCAGCGGGCGAAGGTCAGCCGGGTCTGGCGCTTCAGCCAGGGAATCTCATCCGTGACACCAAGCCGCAGCGCATGCTGACCGTTGCCGGCCATCGCGTCGAGCAAGGATGGAACGTCCGCCGGCGTCGTCGGGCCGAACGCGACGCGGCCCTGGGCGGTCGCCAGTTCGACCAGCGGCTCCAGCCAGTACAGCCCGCGCGAACCGGTCCTGACGATCTCGATCGGCATGCCGCGCGCTGCTGCGGCCTGCTCGAACGCGAGGGCGACGTCGTCGGCGCCGACGGCAACCGCGCCGGCATCGCGAGGAATGAAGATCCGCATTGTCATCGCTGTGCCTCCGCGACCAGCGCGTCGATCCGCGCTTCATCGAGCCGGCCGACCACGCGGCCATCCAGCATCGCCGAGGGCGCGGTGGCGCACAGCCCGAGGCAGTAGATCGGCTCCAGCGTCACGCGGTCATCCGCCGTGGCATTGCCGAGGGCAACGCCGAGCTTGGCTTCCGCGCGCGCCGCCAGCGCATCGCCGCCGGCGGCCTGGCAGGCCTCGGCGCGGCACAGCTTGAGGACGTGGCGGCCCGCAGGTTGCTTCCGGAAATCATGGTAGAAGGTGAAGACGCCGTGCACCTCGGCGCGCGACAGGTTGAGCGCCTCCGCGACCATCGGGATCGCCGGCTCGGGCACGTAGCCGAAGGCTTCCTGCAGCGCGTGCAGGATCACCAGCGTGGCGCCTTCGAGCCCGGCGTGCTCGGCGATGATTTCAGCGCCGCGCGCCTTGTCCCAAGGTTCGTATCTCACCGTCATCAGCGCTTCTCACGATCAGTTTTTTGCTTCGCACATGAGAGTTGGAATCCTTCGAAACATCAATAAAGCTGTCTCATGCGGCGATTGCGAAACGCGATTAATAGCGTCGCCGAATGGATCGATGCGGGATCGTAATAATGTTCTGGAATCACGCACTTCCGGGGCGCTTTGGATTTCGGGATCGCACCCCGATCGTGCTACCTATGGACGTGTTGGGCTGCCGCTTGGGGCGCCGTTTTCCGAAGGGATTTGAACCTTGATCGACAAGCTGGAACTTCTGCTGGCGCTGGCCAAGGAACGGCACTTTGGCCGGGCTGCGGAGGCGTGCGGCGTCACCCAGCCGACGATGTCGACCAGTCTCAAGCAGCTCGAGGAAATCCTCGGCGTCATGCTGGTGCAGCGCGGATCCCGCTTCCAGGGCTTCACGCCCGAAGGGGAGCGCACGCTGGACTGGGCGCGGCGCATCGTCGGCGATGCGCGCGCGATGAAGCAGGAGATCAACAGCCTCAAGGACAAGCTGTCGGGCGAGATCCGGATCGCGGCGATCCCGACCGCGCTCGGCATGGTGGCCTCGCTGACCACGCCGTTCCGGGCGCGCCATCCCGACGTGCGGTTCCGCATCCAGTCGTGCACGTCGGCCGATGTGCTCGGTCTGCTCGAGAATCTCGAGGTCGATGCCGGGCTGACCTATATCGAGAACGAGCCGATCGGCAAGGTCCGCACCATCCCGCTCTATAACGAGAGCTATCGCTTGCTGACGGCGCCGGATGCGATGTTCGGCGACCGCAAGCAGGTGACGTGGAAGGAAGTCGGCACCGTGCCGCTCTGTCTGCTCACGCCCGACATGCAGAACCGCCGCATCATCGATCGCGCGCTGACCTCGGTCGGCGCGGAGGCGACGCCGACGCTGACGTCGAACTCACTGCTCGTGCTCTACACCCACGTGAAGACCGGCCGCTGGGCCAGCGTGATGCCGGCCAAGCTCGCCGAGACGCTCGGCCTTGCGGATGCCGTGCGCAGCATTCCGATCGTCGATCCGGTCGTGGACTACAGCATTGGCCTCGTGATCCCGCAGCGCGATCCGATGACGCCGTTGATCGCAGCCCTAGTGCAGGTCGCACGCGAGGTCGCGCCGACGCTCGAGAGCGCGTAGCTCCCGGCATTCTCTCGCAGCCTTTTCGCCACGGTTCCGGCACGGCAGCAACCGACCACGCGTTGTGTGGTTGTGTTGAAGCAAGTCCTGGTGTTCAGCCGGCGGACAATCTTCGCTTGCTCGCAGCAAAGATGGAACTCAGCGCCGGTTCGGCGGTTGCATTGCGGCGTCCCGGTCAGCGAGCAGGAGCTGCTTTGAATCGTCGCCAGTTACTCCACGGATCGGCCGTATTGCCGACACTCATGTTCTTGCCACAGCGCCAGGCCGCCGCCGCAGGGAGCGCGACGGACGCACCCTTCAACCCAGGCATGGTCAGGGAGCTTGCGCGCAATCTCGCCGGCAAGTCGTTCGAGGCGCCGGACGAGAAGTTGCCGAACGGTCTGACGGACCTGAACTACGACCAGTACCGCTCGATCCGCTTCACGCCCGAGCGCGCGCTGTGGCGCGGCGCGAAGCTGCCGTTCGAAGCGCAGTTCTTCCACCGCGGCTTCTTCTACAAGAACAAGGTCAAGATCTTCGAGGTCGCTGACGGCAAGGTCAGCGAAGTCAAGTACAGCAAGGACATGTTCTCGTTCGGCGAGACCGTGCCTGACTTCACCGAGACCGACCTCGGCTTTGCCGGATTTCGCATCCACGCGCCGATCAACAAGCCGAACTACTATGACGAGGTCTGCGTCTTCCTCGGCGCGAGCTATTTCCGCGCGGTCGCCAAGGACGAGACCTACGGCCTGTCGGCGCGCGGCCTGTCGATCGATACCGGCGAAGCCAAGGGCGAGGAGTTTCCGTTCTTCAAGGCGTTCTGGCTCGAGCGTCCCGTGCCCAACGCGACCTCGCTGGTCATTCACGCCTTGCTCGACAGCAAGAGCTGCGCGGCAAGCTACCGCTTCACGATCAGGCCTGGAGCGACCACGGTGTTCGATGTCGAGGCATCGCTCTATCCGCGTGCCGATCTCGAGCACGTGGGCCTTGCGCCGATGACGAGCATGTTCTTCTTCGGGCCCAACGATCGCAACGAGGTCGACGACTTTAGGCCGTCGGTGCACGATTCGGACGGGCTTGCGATCTACAACGGCAAGGGCGAGAGCCTGTGGCGCCCGCTGAGCAATCCGCGCGACCTCCAGATCAGCACGTTCCAGGACGTCAATCCGCATGGCTTCGGCCTGATGCAGCGCGAGAAGAATTTCTTCGCCTATCAGGACATCGAATCGCGCTTCGAGAAGCGTCCGAGCTTGTGGGTCGAGCCGATCGGCGACTGGGGCGAGGGCGCGGTCATCCTGTTCGAGATCCCGACCAAGGAAGAGATCCACGACAACATCGCCGCGTTCTGGCGGCCGAAGGCGCCGCTCAAGGCCAAGAGCGAGACCAATTTCACCTATCGCCTGCATTGGGGGCCGGATGCGCCGAAGCCGCATTCGCTCGCGCGCTTCACGCGCAGCGGCATCGGCGCCCATGGCGAGAACAGCAAGCTGTTCGTGCTCGACCTGTTCGGGGACAATCTGAAGGGGATCGATCCCAATAGCGTCAAGGGCGTCGTGACGGCCGAGAAGTCCGAGATCACGAATGTCGTCACGCAGCCAAATCCGAATACCGGCGGATGGCGGCTCAGCTTCCAATGCGCCGTCAAGAAGGACCCGATCGAGCTGCGTGCGCATCTGGCGCAGGATGACAAGCCGCTCTCCGAGATCTGGGTCTATCGATGGGCGCCATAGTCACGTCGCCTTATCCTGACGTCGCTGCGGCGGCCGACGGCTTCCTGCCACAAGAGAGCCCGCTTGCGATGTCGGCGGCCGATCTTGGCCGGCCGCCGCTTGCGGTGAGCAAGCCGGTGTCGGTCGGTGCGGGCATGTTGATGCGCCGCGCGTTCGTCCTGATGCTGACGGCGGCGCTGACCGGTGCCGGCGCCTACGAGATGTACATGGTGGTCCAGGTCGGCGGCGTGACGATCATGGAAGGCATGGTGCTGGTGCTGTTCGTCGCGCTGCTCGCCTGGATCGCGTTTTCGTTCGCTTCGGCGCTCGCCGGCTTCTTCGCCCTGCTTCGGCGCAACGGCAACGCCTTGCCGATCCGCGACGACGGTCCGTTGCCGCAGCTCGCGAGCCGGACCGCGGTCCTGCTCCCGACCTACAACGAGAATCCGCATCAATTGATGGCGCGCCTGCGCGCCATCAACGAGTCCGTCGAGGCAACCGGGCAGGGCGACAGCTTCGACTGGTTCGTGCTCAGCGACACCCGCGATCCCGATATCTGGATCGCCGAGGAGAGGGCGTTCCTCGAACTCTGCGAGGCCTGCGGCGCGCAACGGCTGTTCTACCGGCATCGCGCCGACAACACGGCGCGGAAGTCCGGCAATGTCGGCGAGTGGATCACGCGGTTCGGCGGCGCCTACCGGTTCATGATCGTGCTCGACGCCGACAGCCTGATGTCGGGCGACACCATGGTGCGGATGGCGCACGCGATGGAGACCAACCCGCAGGCGGCGCTGCTGCAGACGCTGCCGGTCATCGTCAATGCGCGCAGCCTGTTCAGCCGCCTGCAACAGTTCGCCGGCCGGCTCTACGGACCGATGGTCGCCGCCGGTGTCGCGTGGTGGCACGGCTCCGAGGGCAATTACTGGGGGCACAATGCCATCATCAGGATCGAGGCATTTGCGGAGCAGGCGGGGCTGCCCGAGCTCTCCGGACGCAAGCCGTTCGGCGGACATATCCTGAGCCACGACTTTGTCGAGGCGGCGCTGATGCGGCGCGCCGGCTGGGGCATCTACATGGCCCCGATGCTCGGCGGCAGTTTTGAGGAGGTGCCGCCGTCGCTATTGGATTTTGCCGCGCGCGACCGCCGCTGGTGCCAGGGCAATCTGCAGCATCTCGCCGTGCTGAGGACGCGCCGGTTGCATTGGATCTCGCGGCTGCATTTCATGACCGGGATCGGCTCCTACATCACCGCGCCACTCTGGCTGTCGTTCCTGCTGCTCGGAATCCTGATCTCGTTGCAGGCGCGCTTCATTCGGCCCGAATATTTTCCGAAGGGTTTTTCGCTGTTCCCGAACTGGCCGGCGCAGGACCCGGTGCTCGCCGCCTGGGTATTTGGCCTCACCATGGCGCTGCTGATCGTGCCGAAGCTGCTCGGCTTCATCCTGTTGCTGACGCGGTCGGACGTGCGCCGGCAATTCGGCGGCGGGTTCCGGGCGCTGACGGGCGTGCTCGCCGAGGTGCTGATCTCGGCGATGATCGCGCCGGTCATGATGGTGTTCCAGTCGATCGCCGTCGTCGAGATCCTGCTCGGCCGGGATGCCGGCTGGCAGACGCAGCGGCGCGATGACGGCGCGGTCGAGCGGCGGGAGCTCTATCGCAAGTACGGCGTTCCCACCGCCTGCGGTGTCGCGATGGCGATAAGCGCCTGGGCGGTGTCGTTGCCGCTGCTGCTGTGGATGTCGCCGGTGATCGTCGGCCTGCTGTTTGCGATCCCGATCGGCGCCTGGACCGCAAGGCCCGCGATGCGCGCGCTGTTCGTAACACCGGAGGAAGCTAAGCCGCCGCGCGTGCTGGTCCGCGCCAATGAGCTCGCATCGTCGCCGGCACACGCATCGGCCCCCGCGCTCGCGACGTTGCGGCAGGATTCCGGGCTGCTGCATCGTCATCTCTCGTCGCTGCCGCCGGCGCGGCGCGGCGGTCCGGGCGAGATCGATCTTCACCTCGCGGTGGCGCGTGCGCGGATCGAGGCAAGCGACAGCTTCGACCAGGCGGTCCGCCATCTCACGCCTCGCGAGACGCTGGCCGTGCTCGGCGATTCCGCTCTGCTGGAAGGGGTGCTTGCGAAGTAGTGTGGGGGCTCAGGCCGCTTCCGGCAGCTTCGTCTGCAGGGACCGCGGATCGCGCGGCAGCGTGACGCGGACGACGGTGCCGACGCCGAGCTTGGAGCGCAGCCGCATCGAGCCGCCGTGCAGGTTGGTGAGCGAGCGCGCGATCGCAAGTCCGAGGCCTGAGCCCTGGTAGCTCTTGGTGAGCTGGCTCTCGACCTGCTCGAACGGCTTGCCGAGCCGGCGCAGCGATTCCGGCGCGATGCCGATGCCGCTGTCGGCGATCAGGAGCACGATCGAGTCATCCAGCATCTGGCCGCGCACCAGCACGCGGCCGTGGTCGGGCGTGAATTTCACTGCATTGGAGAGCAGGTTGACGATGATCTGCTTGACCGCGCGGCGGTCGGCGACGACCGAGATCGTGCTTTCGATATCCGACTCCAGCGACAATCCCTTGTGCTCGGCGCGGCCGGAGACCACGCGCAGCGACTCCGCGAGGATGCCGGAGAGATCGAGCGGCTCCATGTCGAACTTCATGCGGCCGGCCTCGATCTTCGACATATCGAGGATGTCGTTGATGACCTCGAGCAGGTATTTCCCCGACGTCAGGATGTCGTGGCAGTACTCTGCGTATTTGTCCGAGCCGAGCGTGCCGAACAGGCCGCTGCCCATGATCTCGGAGAAGCCGATGATGGCGTTGAGCGGGGTGCGCAGCTCATGGCTCATATTGGCGAGGAATTTCGACTTCGCCGCGTTGGCGTCCTCGGCGCGGGTTTTTTCCTGCGAGTATTTTTCGGCGAGGTCGGCGAGCTCGACGGCCTGCCGCTCCAGCTCGGATTGCGAGCGCTGCAGGTCGATCACGGTGGCGCGCAGGCGCAGGTCGTTGTCGACCAGCTTCTGCTCGTGGGCCTTGATGCGGGTGATGTCGGTGCCGACGGAGACGTAGCCGCCGTCCTTGGTGCGGCGCTCGCTGATGTGCAGCCAGCTGCCGTCGTCGAGCTGGGCCTCGAAGGTGCGGGCGCCGGGCGCCGGCACGCCGCTCTCGTGCAGGCGGGTGCGCACTTCCGGCATGCTGCCGACCTCGATCACGGTCTCGTAGGAGGTACCGGGGCTGACGGCGGAATCGGGCAGCTTGTGCAGCCGTTGGAAGTGCGAGTTGCAGAGCACGAGGCGATCGTCCGCATCCCAGAGCACGAAGGCCTCCGGAATGGTCTCGATCGCGTCGCGCAGCCTGAGGTCGGCTTCCACCGACTTCTCGGCGAGGCTCTTCTGCTCGGTGATGTCGACCGCGATGCCGATCAGATGCAAGCCGCCGTCGGCGGCGGCGTGGCTGAGCTCGCAGCGCACCCGCAGCCAGATCCAGTGGCCGCCGACATGGCGCATGCGGAAGCTCTGGTCGATGTGATCGATCTTACCCGAGATCAGCTGGTCGGCGATGTCGAACAGGTTGATGTCGTCCGAATTCACCAGCGCGTTGACCTCGCCGAAGGTGAGGAGGTCGTTGCGGGTGTCGAGGCCGAGCAGGGTGAACATCGACTGCGACCAGAAGATCCGGCCGCGCGACAGGTCCCAGTCCCACAATCCGCAGCGGCCGCGGTTGAGCGCGGTGTCGATCCGGCCGCGCACGGCGTCGTTGATCAGGTCGCCCTCGCGGGCGCGGGTCGATTGCCAGTGGAACGCGAAGCCGAGGATCAGCACCACGAAGCTCGTGGTCGCCGACAGCGTCACCGAGAGCGCCGCATCCGATCCCCAGATCGGCTCGTTCATCTCCTGGATGACGACGACCTGGCCGGGCAGCGACTTGACGAGCTGCGAGATCGCCAGCGCGCCGGTGCCGCCGGGCAGCGTCATGTCGCTGACCGTGCCCTGCTGGCCGGGCGCGACGAGCAGCTGCGCGGTGGAGACGATGTCGAGGATGCGGTCGTTCTCGCCGGCGCCGTCGACCGGCACGCGCGCCAGCACGCGGTGATCGGCGCTGGTGATGATGACGTGGCGGCCATAGGCGATGCCCCAGGACGGGATCAGGTCCGGCAGCAGTTCCTGCATCCGCTCGATGTTGGCGAGCCGGTCGCGCCGCACCGAGGTCAGGCGATCGAGACGTTCGGCGAGGATGTCGGAGAGCGCGGCGAGGTCGCGCTTCATCGCGCCGCGCTTCTGCCGGTTCTGGTCGATCACCTGGACGAAGGCGCCGAGGCAGATCGTGATGAGGAAGGCGATGATGAGGGTAGGGACAGCGCGGCGCAGTGCAGGCTCGGCCGTCAGGAGCCTGTGATAGGCCGGTTTCGCGATCGACTGCGCCAATCCCTTGATCGAATCGGATTGGACGCACGCGTTCGCTGCATGCGCGCGCGCCATGCCTGAGACCCCCGCTCTAAGCTGATTTTTTACCCGGTTCGGATGCTCCCCACGATGCATCCGAATCATGATCATTTGAATCCAGATTTCCGGGACTGTCGAGAGTCAACGATTCGTTAATGCGAAAAAATTCTTGTCCCGGGAAGAATCATGCGGCGCAAAGCGAGTCCGAAACGGGAACGGCTCCGTAGAATTACGCGCGCGTCGGCTCTGCGTGACTGATCACACGCTTCACGGTGGGGAACGCACGACGCAGTTTGCGTTCGATCTCGTCGACGCTTTCGTGCACCTTGATCACACTCATCGAAGGCTGCGCGCGGCAATGGAAGTTGACGACCTCGCCGGCGTCGGTGTTGCGGACCCGCACATTGTGGATGTCATGGATCGCGCCGCCATCGGCAAAACCGGTCAGCGCCGCCTTGATGGCTTCGACGCGGTCCGGCGCGGCGTCGGTTCCCCACGGCAGTTCCGGCTCGAGCGGCTCGATATGGGTGTCGACCTCGACGTCCTCGCCGAAATCCTCGCGGATCGCGCGCTCGAGCCCGTGGGCGATGTCGTGCGCTGCGTCCAGCGCCATGTCGCTGTCGACCTCGAGGTCGATGCCGACGATCAGCTTGCCGCCGATGTCGTGCACCGTGACGTGGTGGATGGCGAGGCCGGAATTGCGCGCGATCACCATGATGCGCTCGCGCACGCTCTCATTGTCGCGCGCCACCGGCACCGCGGTGAAGGTAAGGTCGGCGTCGCCGAACGTCTTGGTCACCGCCGCCTGCGCCCGGCGCTTGATGTCCTCGACGCGGTCGATCGGGTAGGTGCGCGGCACCTTGGCGATGGCATCGATGAAATGCGTCGCGCCGACCATGCGGACGCGCAACCGGTCGACATCGACCACCCCCGGCACGGCCTTGATGGCGGCGGTGGCCTTCTCCAGCGCGCCTTCGGGCGCGCGGTCGAGCAGGGTCTCGACCGTCTCCCGCGCCATGCGCAGGCCAAGCAGGGCGATCATCACCGCGACCGCGATCGCCGCCGCGGCGTCGCCCCACCAGAAGCCGAGGCCGGCCAGCACCAGGCCGACGATGACGGCGGTCGAGCCCATCACGTCGGAGGCGAAATGCAGCGCATCGGCGGCCAGCGCCTGGCTCTTGGTGTCGCGCGCGGCGCGGTGCAGCGCACGGGCCCGCCACAGATTGACGCCGATATCGATGACCAGAACGACAAAGGGAATGGCCGAGATCGACGGCGGCGGCGCGCCCTCGCGCAGATGACTGTAGGCCTGCACCAGGATGCCGCCGGCCAGCACATAGAGCAGCGCGATGATGCCGAGCGCCGAGACGCTCTCGAATTTGCCGTGGCCGTAATGATGCTCGGCGTCGGCCGGCTGGTCCGATACCCGCACCACCGCCCAGGTGATGATGGTGGCGACCAGGTCGATCGACGAGTGCAGCGCCTCGGAGATAAGCGCCAGCGATCCGATCGCGATGCCGACCACGAACTTCGCCACCGCCATGCTGCCGCTGGCGAGGATCGAGATCGCGGCGACCGATGTCTTGGTGGAGGGTGCGCTGGTGCTGGAAGAGCTCATGGGCGGCGGTTTAGCAGGGAGTTGGTGAACATCAAGTGTCGTTGATGAAACGCAATCGCCACTCAGTTGCAATTGCAGGGTTTTGCCAAAATCACGCGGTCGTCCTGGCGAAGGCCAGGACCCATGACCAAAGGGTTGTGTTGTTGAAGTGAGCTGTAGCGACTGAATCGCGTCATGACTCGCATTCGGGGTAATGGGTCCTGGCTTTCGCCAGGACGACGCTGGACGTGTTGCGCGACGTGTCAACTAAACATCCGCGTTCTCGCGGCGCGTTTCGCTAGAGCGCAGCGAAACCCATCATCTCGGCGTGCGGATGCAATCGATGGGTTTCGCTGCGCTCTACCCATCCTACGAGCTAATGATCCAAAGCTGCTCTTGCCATTTAAGGACCGATTGGTCTATATATCGGCAATGAGCCGCCAAACCACCATGCAGGCGCCCCGTGGCCGCCCGCGAAGTTTCGACGTGGACGCCGCCATCGAACGCGCGATGAATGTGTTCTGGTCGCGCGGCTATCACGCCACGGCACTCCCGGACCTGCTGCGTGCGACAAAACTCTCGCGCGGCAGCCTTTATGCCGCTTTCGGCGACAAGCACTCGCTGTTCCTGCGCGCACTCGATCGCTACATTGCCGATGCCCTGACCCGGATGGATGACGAACTCGATCCCCGCAGAGATCCGGTCGATGGCCTGCGGGCCTACCTTGCCGGTTACGTTGAACGCGCGTGCGGTGCCAATGGCCGGCGCGGCTGCCTGTTGGTGGCGACGGCGATGGAGCTGGCTGGCCAGGATGCCGAGGTTGGCCGCCGCTTCGCGAGCTTCTTCAAAACCATGGAGACCAGGGTGGCGGACGCATTTTCCCGTGCGGAGACCGCGGGCAGATTGGCCGATGGCGTCGAGCCTTCGAGTGCCGCCCGAATTCTGATCTGTTTCCTTTGGGGGCTGCGCGTGGTCGCCAAGACGGCTCCGGCACGTACCACGTCGCAGGCCACCGCTGACGCGCTCCTCGCTCGCTTCATCAAATAAGCAACTGTTGGAATGACCTTTGATGTCCACTGTACGTCCGCGGGATCTGCGTGCCGATATATGGACCGATCGGTCTTGAAAGGAAAGATGCCATGTCTGCCATCCAGATCATCTGCGCGGTGGCCGTTCCCTTGCTCTGGGGTTATCAGTTCGTGGTCATCAAGGTCGGCGTCACCGAGTTTCCGCCGCTGTTCTTCCTCGGACTGCGCTTCCTGGCCATCGCGCTGCTGCTTGTTCCGTTCGTCAGAAGGCCGACACGCCAACAGCTCGGCCCTGTCGCAGCTATTTCGGTTTTCCTCGGCGGACTGAACTTCGGGCTGTTCTATGTCGGCCTTGGGCTCGGCTCGGGGAGCATGTCGGCCGTCGCCTATCAACTCGCCCCGCCCTTCACCGTGCTGCTCGCCTGGCCGCTGCTCGCGGAGCGGCCGTCGCTCATCACATCCGCCGGCGTGGTGCTGGCGTTCGTCGGCGTGGTGGTGCTGGCGGCGGGGCCGGGGCTGTCGGCAAACGCGCTGCCGCTGCTGCTCGTGGTTGCCGCGGCGTTCGCATTCGCGGCGTCCACCGTCCTGACGAAACGCTACGGCCCTTTCGATCCCCTGATGCTGATGGGGTGGTCGTCGCTGCTCACCGTGCCGCAGGTGATGTTGATGTCGTTGCTGCTCGAATATGGACAGCTGGCGAGCCTTGGCACGGCGGATCAACGTGGCTGGCTGGCGCTCGCCTACACCGTCTTCATCGGCGGCATTGTCGGGTTCGGCCTGTGGTTCTGGCTGATCGCCCGCTGCTCCATGGCCCGCGTCGCGCCGTTCGGACTGCTACTTCCGGTGTTCGCGCTGATCTCGAGCGTGCTGTTCCTTGGCGACAGCGTGACGCCGAAGCTGATTGTCGGCGGACTGCTTGCAATCTCCGGCGTCGCCATCACACAAGTCAGGCCGGGTGCGTAGGCGAGCCAGACGTAGCGCTCGCAGGGACGGAATTCGGCCGTGGCCGATGGCTCCCGCTTCCACAACAGGGAACCGCCTTCGGGCGGCCTTCCGCTTGCGTAAAATGCGAACTGTTCGCCATCGCCAGGACGCGAGCGTGTGCGGCAAAACAGCGCTCTCTCAGCGTGGCCGGTGCGCCGCGCCTCGCCTCAGAGCCGGCCATCGCGGCATGCAGGGCTACTCGGAGCGTGATTTCGCGCGCCAGACATCTTTTTTTTGACCGCTCAGCCCGCAGCGTTGGTGTGCAGCTTGTGCCAGAGCGCGCAGCCATGCGGACGGATGCTGCCGGACATGTTTCGACGTCGCAACTTCGGGTGGAACGATTGCTCTCTGGACGTGTTTGGCGGCGATGCTCTCGGTGCTCAGGGAGTGGACCAATATCCAATGTAAAGGGAGAGGCCACATGAGGAGCGTTTTCGCGAAGGCGTCAATCCTCGGGGTTGTCAGCGCGGGGCTGATCGGTACGGCCGCGGCACAGACTCAAGATTTGCGCAAGGGCGCGGCCGATGCGACCAAGCAGACGAATTCGGTCTTGCTGAAACAGCTGCCGTTTAACGACACCTCCGATTTCGACGCCGCGAACAAAGGCTTCATGGCCGCGCTGCCTTCCGAGGCAATCAAGGGAAGCACGGGCAACGCGATCTGGAACCCGCAGCAGTATGGCTTCATCAGCGACGCGACAGCCCCCGATACGGTCAACCCAAGCCTGTGGCGACAATCCCGGCTGATCAACATCTCCGGCTTGTTCGAGGTGACCGACGGCATCTATCAGGTCCGCAATCAGGACCTGTCGAACATGACGATCATCGAGGGCAGCGAGGGCATTACAATCGTCGATCCGCTCGTGTCGGCAGAGACGGCAAAGGTGGCGCTCGACCTGTACCGCTCGAAGCGCGGAAACAAACCCGTCAAGGCCGTGATCTACACCCACAGCCACGTCGATCACTATGGTGGTGTGCGGGGCGTCACCAGCGAGGACGACGTCCAATCCGGCAAGGTCAAGATCTACGCGCCGGATGGATTCCTAGAGGCTGCGGTCGCCGAGAACGTCATGGCCGGCACCGCGATGAGCCGGCGCGCCAGCTACATGTACGGCAACCTGCTCAAGGCGGATCCGAAAGGTCAGGTCGGTGCGGGTCTCGGCACCACGACCTCGGCAGGCACGGTGACGCTCATCGCGCCGACCAACATCATCAAGGAAACCGGACAGAAAGAGAAGATCGACGGCTTGACCTACGAGTTTCTGATGGCGCCCGGTTCGGAAGCGCCTTCGGAGATGATGTGGTTCATCGAGGAAAAGAAGGCGATGGAATCCGCCGAGGACGCGACCCACACGCTGCACAATACATATTCGCTTCGCGGTGCCAAGATTCGCGAGCCGCTCCCCTGGTCGAAGTACCTCAACCAGGCGCTGGTGATGTGGGGCGACAAGGTCGATGTGGTGTTTGCGCAGCATCACTGGCCGACATGGGGCAATGACAAGGTGGTTTCACTTCTGGAGAGCCAGCGCGACCTTTACCGCTTCATCAACGACCAGACCTTGCGCATGGTCAACCACGGCATGACGATGCGCGAGATCGCCGACGGATTCAAAATGCCTGACAGCCTCGCCAATGTCTGGGCAAACCGCGGTTACTACGGCTCGATCTATCATGACGTGGCCGCCACCTATGTTCTTTATCTCGGCTGGTTCGACGGCAACCCGGCCACCCTGCACGAACTGCCGCCGGTCGAGGCGAGCAAGAAGTACGTCGAATTCATGGGCGGCAGCGACGAGGTTCTGAAGAAGGCCAAGGCTTCCTACGACAAGGGCGAATATCGCTGGGTGGCTCAAGCCGTCCACCACGTCGTGTTCGCCGATCCCGACAATCAGGCCGCCAAGAATCTCGAAGCCGACGCGCTCGAGCAGCTCGGCTATCAGGCCGAGTCCGGACCGTGGCGCAACTTCTACCTGACCGGCGCCCAGGAGCTGCGCAACGGTGTCGCCAAGCTGCCGACGCCGAACACCGCGAGCCCCGATACGGTGCGCGCGATGTCCGCGGATTTGTTCTTCGACTATCTCGGAGTTCGCCTCAACGCGGAGAAGGCCGGCAACGCGCATGCGAAGCTCAACTTCGAGTTCGGCAAGGACGGCAACTACTTCGTCGAGCTGAAGAACGGAGTGCTGAACCACACGGCGAACATGAAGTCCAACAATGCCGATGCGACGGTCGCGTTGTCGCGGGATACGCTGAACGGCATCATCCTGCAGCAGACCAGGTTTGATGATGCCATCTCGTCCGGCGCGGTGAAGGTCAGCGGAGACCAGACCAAGCTGCGCGATCTCGTGTCGTATCTCGACACGTTCGACTTCTGGTTCAATATCGTGACGCCGAACCAGACGGCTCAATCCGCCACGACGGGGCGAGGTGGAACGTCGCGATAATCATAACGATAATCACACGGTCAAGCGGCGCGGAGCATTTGCTTCGCGCCGCTTTGCTATGCGCACCTTCGCCGAAGATCGCGCGGATTTCCGCGATCGAGCGGGTGCGGAAGGTGACGCCGACACTCTTCACGCGCTGTCGAAGACAGCTCCATTCAGTCATTTTGCTGACGCAATCTCTGTTTTAGTCGAGCGAGAAACTGAAAACACGGTGTGAGGGCCGCCCAGGTTCTCACGATGGTTCCATCGCCGGAACTGGCACGAATCCGCAAGGAATTGGCACGCGTTAACGCCTTCGCGTTCGCTTGACCATGTTTTGCGGCATCGGGAACCGGACGATCGAAGAAAATCAATCAAGGAGTTATGATGCTGTTCGGCTCGAGCGCCGCAATTTGCGGCGCCCTGGTTGCGCTCGCCTTTTCTGGCACCGCTGCTCGAAGTGAAATCGGTGCGGTTCATTCAAGTGCCGTCGTCAACGCCGCGTGTGGAGATGCAATCGTTGGTGCGGCATCCATGTACAATCCGTTCAAGCCCGGCAAGGAGGAGGGCGGTCCAAGCACAGCTTCCGGCGAGCGCTATGATCACTCGGTCTGGGCGGCTGCCATCAAGACGAGCTTGCGCCGGAAGTTTGGTGGGGTCCAATTTGGCGCGAGGCCGAAATATGCCCTCGTCGAGGCTGTCGGCAAGAAGGTCATCGTTAAGATAAATGACGTGGGGCCACTAAGGCCTGGCCGCATCATTGACCTCAACGAGCGGACGATGCGCTATTTCGATCCAAGCCTGGAGCTCGGAGTCATCAGTGGCGTCAAGGTCAGCCCGCTTGCGGGGGACTATTGGATTCCAGGACCTGTCGGCTGAATCGCCCTTCGCTCGCGATGACGATGACAATCGCCGGAGCCTGCTACAGCGTCACCACGATCTTGCCGAGGTGCTTGTTGGCTTCCATGTGTTCGAACGCCTTGCCGATGTCGGCGAATTTGTAGACTTGGTCGATCGGCAGCTGCAGCTTGCGTGCCTCGACCGCGGGCCAGATGTCCTTGCGCACCTCGTCGAAGATCGCACGGATCTCCTCGATCGAGCGGGTGCGGAAGGTGACGCCGATATACTGGATGCGGCGCGCCGCGTGCAGGTCGAAGTTGAAGTCGCCATGGGTGCCGCCGAGCCGGCCGACATTGACGATGCGGCCCTTGACCTTGGTCGCCTTGAGGTTCTGGTTCGCGACCGGTCCGGAAACCTGGTCGACGATCAGGTCGACGCCTTCGCCTGATGTCGCCTGCAGCACCTGATCGACCCAGCCGGGATCCTTGGAGTCCACCGCGAGATCGGCGCCGAACTCCTTCAGCCGGCCGCGGCGCATCGCGTCGGTCGATGAGCCCACCACGAGCTTGGCGCCCTTCAGCTTGGCGATCTGCATCGCCATCAGCCCGACGCCGGAGCTTGCGCCCTGGATCAGCACGGTCTGGCCCGGCTGCAGCGCGCCATTGGTGACGACGGCGTTGTGCATGGTGGCGAGCGCGACGGGCAGGGTTGCGGCCTCGTCGAAATTCATGTTGGAGGGCGCGCGGAACAGCCGGCCGTGATCGGCCAGCGTGTATTCGGCGAACGCCGCGCCGCCGGAGCCCATGATCTTGTCGCCGACCTTGACGCCTTTGGCATCGGGGCCGAGCTCGGCGACCTCGCCGGCCCATTCCATGCCGAGCACGGTGCCGACGCCGCCGGCCGCGCCGTGGACATGGCCCTTGGTCATGCCGAGATCGGCGCGGTTCAGCCCGCAGGCATGAACCTTGACCAGCACCTGGGTGCCCTTCGGCACGGGCTTCGCAACGTCGGTGATTTCAGGGCCGTTAGGGCCGTAGACATAGGCTTTCATGGGCTTCTTCTCGTTTGTGTCTAACGCGAGATGACTTGAATTCCGTCATCCTGAGGTGGCCGCTTTTTCAGCGGCCCTCGAAGGATGGACGGCCCGGCTGGTGGCCGTCGACCCTTCGAGACGCGCTTCGCGCTCCTCAGGGTGACGGATAACACTCGTGCTCCGCTCCGCCCTATTCCGCGGCCTGGCGCTTGCCGCCAGACATCATCGCTTCCAGCCGCTCGCGAATGATCGCTTCCGCTTCGTGGACGATGCGCGACACCAGCTCGGCGCAGGACGGAATGTCGTGGATCAGGCCCTGCACCTGGCCGGCCGACCAGATGCCTTCGTCGGCATCGCCTGACGCGTAGACCATCTTGCCGCGCGCGCCGGCGACCAGCTCGCGCACGTCCTCGAACTTGGCGCCTTCCTTCTCCATCTGCACGACCTTGGTCGAGATCGCGTTCTTGGCGACGCGCGAGGTGTTGCGCATGGTGCGGAAGATCAGCTCGGTCTCGCGCTCGTCATTGGCGACGATGCGTTCCTTCACGAGCTGGTGGATCGGGCTCTCCCTGGTGCACATGAAGCGCGTGCCCATGTTGATGCCTTCGGCGCCGAGCGCCAGCGCTGCGACCAGGCCGCGCGCATCGCCGAAGCCGCCCGAGGCGATCATCGGGATCTTCACCTTGTCGGCGGCGGCAGGGATCAGGATCAGGCCGGGGGTGTCGTCCTCGCCGGGATGGCCGGCGCATTCAAAACCGTCGATCGAGATCGCGTCGGCGCCCATCCGCTCGGCGGAGAGCGCGTGGCGCACGCTGGTACATTTGTGCAGCACCTTGATGCCGTGCTTCTTGAACTCGTCGACATGCTCCTGCGGCTTGTTACCGGCGGTCTCGACGATCTTGATGCCGCTCTCGATGATGGCCTGGCGATATTCGGCGTAGGGCGGCGGCTTGATCGCGGGCAGAATAGTCAGGTTGACGCCGAACGGCTTGTCGGTCAGCTCGCGGCAGCGCGCGATTTCTTTGCGCAGATCGTCCGGCGTCGGCTGTGTCAGCGCGGTGATCATGCCGAGTGCGCCGGCATTGGCGACGGCGGCAACCAGGTCGGCGCGCCCGACCCATTGCATGCCGCCCTGCACGATCGGGTGGTCGACGCCGAACATCTCGGTGAAACGTGTCTTGATCATTCTGCCCTCGTTTCCATCAAAATTTTCCGTGGCGCGGACGGCGGCGCACGGTGTTGTTATGGGATGTCGAGGGAAGGATGCAGTCCTGTCCGGCAATTGTCTACCGGCGACCTGCGGCGCGCCCATGCGGAAATGACGGGCCGCGGCGGTCAGGCGAGGGCGGGACGGAAGTCTTTCGTCATCTGTTCAGGCGCTGGTGATCGAACACGCAGCGCCTGGCTGAGAGCAAGGCAAAGCAGGCGCGTGTTACGCCGGCACGGCGTCTTTCTTCGACGCGGCGGTCTCCTCGTCGAACGCGGCGGCGATGTCGCGCATGCTGACGACGCCGATCAGGCTGTAGTTGTCGATGACGGGCACGTGGCGAATGTGGTGCTTGGTCATGAGATGACGGATGTGCTCGAGCGTGTCGCTCGATGTGCACGAGACCAGCTGCTGCACCGAGACGAACTGCGACACCTTCATGCTCGCACCGGCCGCGCCGTGCTCGGCGATCGCGCGCACCACGTCGCGCTCGGTGAACATGCCGACGGCGGTGTTGCCCTCGGTGCGAACGACATCCTTGACCACGAGCGCGCTGATATTGCTGGCGCGCATCAGTTGCGCGGCAATCGCAACGGTCTCGTTCATGCGCACCGTGGCGACGCGGGGGGTCTTCTTGCGCAGGATATCTCCGACTTGCATGGCAACCTCCTTGGTTATCGTTCACTGGAGTCTGGTATACAAAATGCCAATTGTCAACGTGACTGTCTCAGAAATCTACCATCAGCAAAATGCTTAAATAGGCAGGTTTACTGACATTTCCGACGATTGTGAGCGGCCGTGGGCGGCGCGGGCGATCTGCCGCACTAAGCGTGGTGGCATCTGGCATCCCTGAGCTGGCAAAAAGGAGAAGAGGCGCACCGAAATGCGCCTCCATCAGTCTCCGGGGAAATGTCGGGACCAAGCGGTCCTGATCGGGTGGTCTTTAGCCAAGCCGTCTTGTTAAGCCGTCTTGTTAAGCCGTCTTGGCGCTCGTCGCGGTCTCTTCCGCGGCGGCAGCCTCGTTGCCGTTGATGAAGGCGCGGCGCATCGGCTTGATCACGAACAGCGCCATCAGCGCCGCGGTGGCGTTGAGGGCGACCGCGATCACGAACACCGCCTGCCAGCCATAGCTGGCGGCAACGATGCTGGCGGCAGGCACCAAGAGCGCTGCGGTGCCCTTCGCGGTGTAGAGCATGCCGTTGTTGGTGGTCGCGAACTTCGAGCCGAAGGTGTCGCCGCAGGTCGCCGGGAACAGCGAGTAGATCTCGCCGAACACGCCGAAATAGACCGCGGTCGCCAGCACGAACACCACCGGGTTGTGACCCCAGGTGGATAGCGTGAGCAGCATCAGCGCGCCGGTGCCGAACGCAATGAACATGGTGTGCTCGCGGCCGATATTGTCGGACACCCAACCGAAGAACGGCCGTCCGAAACCGTCGAAGATGCGGTCGAGCGAGATCGCAAAGGTCAGCGCGGCCATCTGGAAGCCGGCGAGCGTGACCGGCGTGTTCGCGATCTTGTAGTCGTGCGCGATCGGCGCGATCTGCGCCGCCGCCATCAGGCCGCCGGCGGCGACCATCACGAACACCAGATACATCACCCAGAAGATCGGGCTGCGCAGCACCTGCGGCGGCGTGAAGTCGACCTTGGTCTGCGGCAGATTGAGCTGCTTCTTCTTCGGCGGGATCGAGACCGCGGGCGGCTGGATGAAGAAGGCGAGCAGGAAGACGATCAATCCCTGTCCGATGCCGAAATCGAAGAACGCAGTCTGATAGCCGCTCGCGGCGATCATCTTTGCAATCGGCACCACCGTGAGCGCGGCGCCGGCGCCGAAGCCGGCCGCGGTTGCGCCGGCGGCGAGGCCGCGGCGATCGGGAAACCACTTCAGCGCGTTGCCGACGCAGGTGCCGTACACCGCGCCGGCGCCGATGCCGCCGAACACGGCGGCGGTGTAGAGCAGGGCGAGCGAGTCGGCATAGGAGTTCAACACCCAGGCGAGCGCGATCATGATGCCGCCGAACATGATGACGAGCCGCGGGCCGTATTTGTCGACGAACCAGGCCTCGACCGGCACCAGCCAGGTCTCGGTCACCACGAAGATCGTGAAGGCGAACTGGATCGCCGCGCGGCCCCAGTGATGCGCGCCGTCGATCGGATCGACGAACAGCGTCCAGCCATATTGCAGGTTCGCGATCATCGCCATGCAGACGATGCCCATGACGAGCTGCAGCCAGCGGAAGCCGCTGGACGAAGGTTGAGCTTGTGTGACGGCAGTATTGCTGGAAACCATCAAGTCCTCCCGAGCGCGCTGGTCTTGTGACCGAGTGTCGCAATTATTGTGGCGTATCGTCGCAAGCGCCGGCGGAAGTTGGTATACTATATTCCAGAAAGCAAGCCCTTCATGCTGCTGCAATGCAGCAAATCTGCCCTCCGACGCGCCGGTCCAGACGGCATCTCGTGGCCAGCCAAAATGAAAAGCGCCCGGCTTTTGGCCAGGCGCTTCGCAGGCTGTGGTGAGGCGGTTGCTTAAGCCGTAGCCGATTTCGCGACCACGATTTTTCGCCAGGGCTTGAGCAGCATGATCGCGAGCAGCGAGGCGAGGATGTTGGCGCCTGCCGCGATGATGAACACCTTGTCCCAGTTGCCCGACGATTGCTGCATGTAGTTGGCGATCGGCACCAAGAGCGCCGCGGTGCCCTTCGCGGTGTAGAGCAGGCCCGCATTCGTGGTGGCGAACTTGGCGCCGAACGTATCGGTGCAGGTCGAGGGGAACAGCGAGTAGATCTCGCCCCAGGCAAAGAACACGAAGCCCGAGAGCAGCACGAACCAAACCGGGTCGTGTCCCCAGAGGTAGAGCATCCAGATGCCGATGCCTTCCATGCCGAAGGCGATGAACATCGTGTTCTCGCGGCCGATCATGTCGGAGATCCAGCCGAAGAACGGACGCGTCAGGCCGTTGAGCACCCGGTCGATGGTTGCCGCGAAGGTCACGGCCGTCATCGTCACCGCCATCAGCGTGACCGGCACGCTGTCGACCTTCCAGTCGACCGCGATCGGCTTCAGGTTCGCGGTCACCATCAGGCCGCCGGCGCCGACGATCACGAACATGAAGTACATCAGCCAGAAGATCGGCTGCCGCAGCACTTCGGTCGGCTGATAGTTGCGCCGGGTCTGGATGATGTTGGCGTTCGCCACGACGGCCGGCACCTGTCCGGCCTTCGGCGCCAGCAGGAAGAAGGAGAGCAGCACGATGATGATGCCCTGGCCGAGACCGAAATACAGGAAGGTGGTCTGGAAGCCGGAGTCCTTGATCATCGCCTGGATCGGCGCGACCGTGAGCGCCGAGCCTGCGCCGAAGCCGGCAGCGGTGATGCCCGCGGCAAGTCCGCGTTTATCCGGAAACCATTTCAGCGCGTTGCCGACGCAGGTGCCGTAGACGCCGCCGGCGCCGATACCGGCGATGATCATGCCGAGATAGTAGCCGTTCAGCGTCGTCGCCTGCGCGTTGATCGCCCAGCCGAGTGCGCAGAGGATGCCGCCGACCAGCACGACGATGCGCGGACCGTATTTGTCGACGAACCAGCCTTCGACCGGCACCAGCCAGGTCTCGAACAGCACGAACAGCGTGAAAGCCCATTGGATCGATGCGCGATCCCATCCGAATTTCTTCTGGATGTCGGGGACGAAGAATGTCCACCCGTATTGATAATTTGCGATCATCACCATCGCGGCGACGCCGATCGCGAGTTGCGTCCAGCGATAGGTGTCGCTGACACGCGCGGCCGCAGGGGCCGCAGTTGCCTGAACCATGTCCGACATAGATCCTCCCAGTGCGCCCCTTGTCGTTGCTTATGAGCGCGCGATGGCCATCTTGGTATCCGATATGCCAAGGTTCAAGCTGTCGCAGGGGCAGCGCGCGCTTATGCCGCACAGGACTCAGCCCGGGCACCCCCGGGGAGACTAGTTCAGCGCGCAAGGAAATGGCCCCGAAAATCGGGGCCATTGGTCGAAGGTTCAATGTCAGGTCGCATCTTGCGACGAAAGCTGCATCCGGCGGAGAGCGCCGGAAATCCCTTGGCTTAGAGGCCGAAGCGCGGCAGGTCGCCGTTGCGATTCGAGATCTCCGCGCTCTTCATCAGCAGGCGGTCGATCGAGGCCAGCAGGCGGCCGAACAGGGTGGAGGAGGGCGCGAGCGTCAGTACAGTGGTCTTGGACATTGGTGTCCCCTTTCATTGGAGGCCAGCAATGGGCCGGCTCATCATCTGCAGCCAAACTATGTATACCAGATGCCAGATACAACGGACTTGTTTGCATAGCAGCATGCACGACTGTGCAATGCAGCAAAATCGGCGGATCGGCATTCCGGATCGGCGCGGATGGGGCGGAGCCCGGCGGCGGCGCCGGGTCAGAATTTCCAGCTAAAACTGGCCTTTACCGAGTGGTCCTGGACCTGGTCGGCAAGCTGGCCGACATAGGCGATGCCGATGCTGGCCTGCGGTGTGACCCGCAGGTCGAGCCCGCCTTCGACCAGTGCCGCGTTCCGCGCCAGCGGCACGCCGGCCACGGTGAATCCGGTTCCCAGGCCCTGGAACGCGAGCGCCGCCGTCGGGGTCACGTCGCCGAAGGCGTACTGCCACGCCACCGAGGCACGCGGCGTCAGCTGCATGCCGTTGGTGAGGGCGAAGCTGGTGGCGATGCGGGCGCCGAGCGAGGAGTAGCCGACATCCTGATCGCTGCCGGCGCCGCGCAGCGCGGCAGCGCCGCTGCCGCCGGTCTCGGCAAAACTGTCGGTGCTGAGGTGGGCCCAGGCGAGGCCGGCGAACGGCTCGAGCGCGGCGCGGCCGAGCGATAGCCCGTAGCCGATCTCGCCGAACACCTGCGCGGTGGTCGCGTCATAGCGGCCGCGCGCCGCGTCGAAGAAGCCCGGGAACACGATCGAACGGCTGGTGTCGAGCGTGCTGAAGCTTGCCGAGGCGCCGCCGCGCAGATTGACCGCGCCGTAGCTCGCGCCGACATAGCCGGCGAGATGCGCGGTCTCGATATCGGCCGAGCTCGCGCGATCGCCGATATGAACCGACGAACTGGTGTAGCCGCCGGCGATGCCGGCGATCCAGTTCGGCGCGAATCTATGATCGACGCCGCTGAAGAAGCCGGCGAGGTCGCGCGTCATTCCCGCGGCGTTGCCGGCGCCGTTCAACCGGCCCCAGGCGCCGACCCCCTGTGCCCAGAATGTGGTGTCCGCGATCGGCGCAGCACGCGCGAGTGGCGGCGCCTTGACCGGAAACGCGGACCGCTCGGTGCCGGCATAGGCGAGCGCGGTGCTGACCGACAGCTGATCCATCGCAGCGGTCTGCGGGCCACCTGAACCGAGCGCCGCCATCGGCCCGCTGCTGCCGGCGAACGAAGCTTGCCGCAGACGGCCGAGCACGGCATCGCGCAGGTAGCGCGAGTCGTCGAGCATCGCGGTCTGCGCGCTGGCATGCACTTCGCCCGACAGCGCATCGAACGCCTGTCGCGCGCCGGCGGCGTTCTGGTTCAGCACCGCGATCATTAGCGGATCGCGCTGTTGCCCGCTTGCGTCCAGTGCGCCGGCGACGGCGATCTGGTTCGGTGTCGTCGCGACGCTCGTCAGCGAGGTGGCGTTGCGGGCGAGTGTCAGGAAGACGTCGTTGGCGTCGTAGCTCAGCGTCGGCGTGAGGAATGTCAGGCTGCTCGTGACATCGGTGAAGGTGCCGTTCACGCCGCCGTTCGCGGTGAGGATCGTGTAGACCGTCTGCGGCGCATAGGTGCCGGTCTGCGCCAGCGCCAGCACATTGCCGCCGGCGAGCGTCGCGGTGCCGGTGGCTATGATCTTGTCGGACTGGCCGGCCGCATTGGCCTCGACCTGGTAGATCGAGCCGGCCGCGAAGGAAACGTTGCCGGCGACGTTCAAGGTGCCGATCGAATTGCCGGGCGCGACGATGCCGCCGGCATTGGCCGTGATGCCGCCGACGGTGCCGATGCCGCCGAGGGTGCCGCCATTGTTCACCGTGACGGCGCTGGCAAGGCTTGCGCCGCCGTGGCTGTCGTCGCCGACCACGAGCTTGCCGGCGTTGACGTTGGTCGCGCCGGTGTAGGTGCTTTGGCCGTTCAGGGTCAGCGTGCCGGCGCCGATCTTGGTGAGCGATGCGCCGGTGCCGCCGCTCGAGCCGCCGTCGGCGATGACGCCGCTGACGATCGTCGACAGGTCGTTGCCGCCGACGGTGAGTGCGTTCGCGCCGAGATTATAGCGGCCGGCTCCCTCAATCGAGCCGGCGGAGAGAACGCGGTTTCCGGCCGGCCCCGTGCTTGCGGAAAAATCCACGACGCCGCCGGCGTCGGTGACGAGACGGGCATTGCCCGCCGTGCTGCTGCCGGCAAACGCGGTCTGGCCGCTCGCTGTGGTGGTGAGCGTGACGGCGCCGGCCGAGGTCGCGTTGCGGAAATTCAGCTTGCTGTTGTTGGTGATCGTGGTCAGGCCCGAGGTATCGGCGTTGACCACCTCGAAGGTGGCGTTGTTGAGCACGCTGCCGATGATCTTGCCCTGATGCGTGGTATCGCCGAGCTGCAGCGTGCCGGCCTGGATCGTGGTGCCGCCGGTGTAACTGCTGGTGCCGGCCAGCACCTGCTTGTAGCTGCCGTCCTTGATGTAACCGCCCGCGCCGGTGATGGCGCCGTAGTAGAGCGCGGTGGTGATGGTCGACTTCAGGCTGGTGGTGAGATTGCCGCCGGCCAGATCGACGGTGCCGAAATCGGTGGTGCCGGACGACAGCGTTGCCACCGTCTCATTGCTGAGCAGGCGCAGCGTGCTGTTGCCGAGCACGATGACGCTGGAATTGTCGCCAATGGCGTTGCCACCTTGTACGACCAAGGTGCCGCCGAGCAGCTGCGTGCCACCGGTATAGGTGTTGTTGCCGGAGAGCGTCAGCGTGCCGGTCCCGCTCTTGGTGAAGAGGCCGCCGCCGCTGATCGAACCGGCAAAGGTGCTGTCGTCGGAGCGGTTGAAGATCAGCCGTCCGTTGTTGAAGACGTTACCGGTGATCGCGCCCGACGTGCCGCCATTGCCGATCTGCAGCGTGCCGTTCGCGATCGTCGTGCCGCCGCCATAGCGGCCGGTGCCGGTCAGGATGGTGGTGCCGCTGCCCTTCTGCACGAACCCGCCGCTGCCCG
Organism: Bradyrhizobium sp. USDA 4538; assembly: GCF_024171045.1. Classification (NCBI taxonomy): domain Bacteria; kingdom Pseudomonadati; phylum Pseudomonadota; class Alphaproteobacteria; order Hyphomicrobiales; family Nitrobacteraceae; genus Bradyrhizobium; species Bradyrhizobium sp. USDA 4538. The sequence goes on along the minus strand of NZ_JALJZE010000001.1, from coordinate 344,658 downwards.
AGATGTCGCCGCCGAAAGTATAGGTGTCGGAGCGGTTGATGGCGAAGGTGCCATTGTTCACCACCTGGCCCAGGATGGAGCCGGAGGTGCCGCCGTTGCCGAGTTGCAGCGTGCCCGCGCTGATTGCGATGCCGCCAGTCAGGCTGCTGTTGCCGGTCAAGGTCAGCGTTCCGGCGCCGAACTTGAACAGGGTGCCGTTTCCGTTGATCGACTGGCCCAGGGTGAAATTGTTGGCGGCATCGGCGATATCGAACGCTCCGCCGCCGCTGCCCAGGTTGATGGCGCGCGTGGTGCCGGTGAAGGCTGTGCCGGTGACCCGCAGCGTGCCACCGCCGTCGAAATTCAGCGCGCCCGACGCGGCGCCGAGATTGGTGTCCGATGACACCTGCACTGTGCCACGCGACATAGTCGTGCCGCCGCCATAGCTGTTGGTGCCGGTCAGGATGGTGGTGCCGATGCCGATCTGCGCGAACGCACCGCTGCCCGAGATCGTCCCGCCGAAGGTATAGATGTCCGATCGGTTGACGGCGAAAATGCCGTTGTTCACCACGTTGCCGGTGATGGATCCGAAGCTGACGCCGTTGCCGAGTTGCAGCGTGCCGGCGGAGATGGTGGTGCCGCCGGAGTAGTTGTTGGTGCCGGTGAAGGTCAGCGTTCCGGCGCCGGACTTGGTCAGCCCGCCGTTGCCCGTGAACGAGTTGCTGACGACGAAATTGTTGGTGCCATCGACGATCTCGAAGCCGCCGCCGCCCCAATTGATGGTGCGTGACGTACCGGTGAAGCTCGTGCCGGTCACCTGGAGCGTGCCGCCGTTGAAGGTCAGGGAGCCCGAAGCCGCGCCGAGGTTGGCCTCTGACGACACCGACAGCGTTCCGCCCGCCAGCGTCGTTCCTCCGGTGTAGCTGTTGGTCCCGGAGAGTGTGAGCGTGCCTATTCCGGTCACGGCCACGCTGCCGGCGCCCGATACCACACCGGTGACTGAAAAATTGGCCGGCGTGGTGTTGAAGGCGACGAGGGAGCCGGAGCCGAGCACGATGTTGTTGCCGAGCGCGAACCCGTTGTTTTGTGCTGCAATCGTTGCAGCGGCACCCGTAATCAATTGAATATCGCCGACAAGCGTCGAGCCGGTCAGCAAATTCAGGACGTTGCTGGTTCCACCGAAACGGATCGCGGCCGCATGGGTTGCGCCGTCGGCGTTGAGCCCGCCGCTGATCGTGCCGGCATTGTTGATGGTGCTGTTTCCATTGGTCATGACACCGACGCCGGCCGTACCTGTGCCGGTCGCGGCACCGCCCGTGATGGTGCCGGTGTTGCCCAGTGTATTATCGCTGCTGACCAGATTGACGCCGGCGCCGCTGCCGCCGGTGCCGGCTCCGCCAAGGGAGCCGATCCCGCCGCTGCCGCCGCCGCCTCCGGTAATGCTGCCGGCGTTGCTTATCGACGTTCCATCGCCGAGCACCAGCAAGCCATCGCCGCCGCCCCCGCCGCCGCCGCCGAGTCCGGTCCCGCCGCCTCCGGTCCCGCCTTGCCCTCCCGTGATCGTCCCCGCATTCGAGACGAAGGCGCCGGCTGCGGTGGAGACCACGCCGGCGCCACCGCCGCCGCCGCCACCACCGCCACCGGCGCCGGGAGAATTTCCGCCAGCACCGCCGTTACCGGCGTTGACTGTCACTCCGCCATTGACGGTCAGGGATGTGCCCGAAAAATACACCCCGGTGCCGCCGCCGCCGCCGCCTGACCCAAAATGAAACCCGTCCGGTCCGGTGTCGCCGGTCACGCCGGTGGTTGGTGTCGTCACGACAGCCGTTCCGGTTAGTGCCGAGCCCGGCGCGCCGCCGTTTCCTCCAGCGTTCTCCCCCGCACCGCCGATCCCGCCGGTGCCGCCGCTGCTGGGGCTGCCAGGCACTTGCACGGTGTCGGCGCCCACCAGGTTGGTGCTGTTGCCGCCGACGCCATTGCCGTTGCCGCCGAAGCCGCCACGCCCGCCGGAGTTGGGACCACCGGCAGCGCTGCACGCCGTGGTGTCAGCCGTGCAGGCCGCCTGGGCGTGAGCCGGCAATGTCAGGCCGGCCGTGCCGAGGATCAGCGCAAGCGGCGAGACCGTGGCGAGGGTGCGAAAATAACTCGCGCGCGACTTCGCATCGAGACGGGCGGTCTGCGCGCCACCGAACTGTCCTACAGCGAAATCCTTCGCCGCGTATTCCCGCATTGTCACCGCATTCAGCCCCGGCAGCCTCGAGATGTCACCGCCTTCATCGGGCTTACGTGACTCGAGCCCTGATGATGTCGCATGATGTGTCGGAGTCGACACTGCCGACAGATTCCGTAATGGACTACGATCTGGCCACTACCCAAAAGGGTATTCAACGTGCGCACGTACGATAAGTCGCCGAGCGAGGCTTTGCTGCAACAGGCGGGTCCCACAATCGCTGCGAATTGCGCGCAAATTGAATCAAGACGGCTTGCTCTTCCCGTTAGCGGGAAGAGCGCGAGACGTCGCGTGTCACGCCAATTCAACAGCGACGATGGTGTCGAAGCCGTCGTCAGAACTTCCAGCTGAAATTGCCCTTCACCGAATGATCCTGCACCCGATCGGCCAACTGGCCGACATAGGAGATGCCGACGCTTGCCTGCGACGTGATGCGCAGATCGAGGCCAAGCAACCGCTACGGTGTCGTCGAACTGTCCTACAGCGGGACGTTCCGCTGCGTCGTCAAATGGGGCACCGCATTCAGTCCCGGTAGTAACTCGGATTGTTGCAACTTTCGCCGGGCCATGTGTGTTGCAGTCCCTGATGACGTTGCGCGATGTGTCGGACTCGACACAGCGGAGAGATTCCGTAATCGAATGCGATCTGGCCATTACCCTAAGGGGTATACCAACGCGCGCACGAACGATAAGACGGCGAGCGAGGCTTTGCTGCAACATGTGGGCACGTCGCGACGTTGCAGTGATCGCCAAAAAATCAAATCAAACCTGGTCGATCAGAATCCCATGCAACGGGACAGCACACTCGACGACGAAATCATTCGTCTCTACGAATCCGAGTCCAACCTGCACACGCTGCCGGGTGTCCTGTTCGCCGGCGTCGGCCGCCTGGTCGATGCGGAGGTGGTGAGCTTCACCGAGTTCCATCGTCCGAGCTGGGATTTCCGGTCGTTGATTTCGGTCGGCGACGATCCGGAGGTTCGTGCCCGCGGCATGCAGGCGTTTGCGAAGCACATGCACTCGCATCCGTTCTGGCAGCACGATCCGGCGTTCTATGGCGAACGCGCGCTGCGCGAGTCGGATTTCTTCAGCGACGAGGAATTCGTCGAGCTGCCGATTGCCAAGGAGGTGTTCCTGCCGTCGGGGGCGCGGCGGATCATGGGGATCGCGTTCGAGCACGCCGGTTATGTGGTCACGGTTGTCGGGCATCGCGTGGTGGGACGGCCGGCGTTCAGCGACGAGGAGCGCGACCGGATGCAGGGTTTTCGTCCGCACATCCTACGCGGCTACCGCCAGGCGCAGGAGCGAACGCTGGCGGCGCTGACACCGAGCGACCGCCTGCGTCTGGCATTTCCCGCGCTGACGCCGCGCCAGATCGAGGTGGCGTCGTGGATCGCGCAGGGCAAGTCGAACGAAGAGATCGCGGGCATCCTCGGCGTCGGGCTCGATGCCGTGAAGGCGCACGTCAAGGCGATCAACAGCAAGATCGATTCCGACAGCCGGCGCGCCGCGATCGTCATCGCCCACACCACGCCGCCCTTCGCCGATCTGCCGCCGCTGTGGAAGCTCGGCCTCGAAGATTGAGGCGGGCGGCGCGTTTATAAAAGAAGGCCGCCCAAATGCGGCGGCCTCGAGTGCGGGTTTGCTTTTCTTCTTGGCCGATGAAGGGTCGGGGCCAAGTCCCTTCACCGCATTCCCTTCACCGCGTCCAGTCTTCGCCGGCGCACAGCGTTCCCATGCAGCCGCGAACGTTCAGCGTGCCCGGCGACACCAGCGTCACCGAGCTCTCATAGGTCTTGCCGTCGTCGGCGTTGTAGATCCGGCCGGCCCATTTGTTCGGGCCGGCGGGCTGCATGTTGATGAACAGCGACATGCCTATGACCGGTCGGGTGCGCTGCGCGCGATCGGCATTCTTGTCGTCGAGCTGCGGCTTGCCGGTGGCCTTGTCTGTCGGCTCCTTCAACCAGACGACGCGGCCGCACAGCGCGCTGCCGCATCGGTGGACCTTGATCCTGGCGTCGCCGGATTGGGTCAGCCAGACGCCGGCCGGATCGTTGGCCTTGTCGCTCGCCTTGGCGGCATCGGCGGGGCTGCCGAGCAGCGGGATGTGGAACGTGGCCACGATCAGGCGGCGCGTGAGGTGAGCGTGGATCAATTGCTTCAGGGCCTTGCGCAGGCCGTTTTGGTCTGGGATTACCGTCATCATCCACCTTCTTCATGAAAAATTTCATGATAAACATGAAATAAATCGCGTTTAAGGTTGAGTCAATGACATTGCCTGGGCATGATGCAATCCGGCCGTAACGGCTTTCTGGCAAGAATTTTTCGGATGGGTGCGATGGGGAAATCGGTTCGTGAGCAGCGCCAGCTCTGGTTTCGCAGGCTCGATCGGGCGTTCTGGTTGATCTGGGCGGCGTTGCCGGTGGTGTTGTGGCTGGCCTATTACCGCACCACCACGGCGTCGGCGACGATCGCCGAGAGCCTGATCGGCGAGCAGGCGAAGTGCGCCAGCATCGTCGCCAACCCGCTGACCATGTTCGCCAAGGGCCAGGTGTTGTTCTGGTCGCTGTTCGCGCTTGGGGTATCGTTTTACGCCGTGCTGATCGGCATCCTACATCGCATGGTGAACCGATTCGCCAACGGACGGATCTTCGTGTCCGAAACGCTGCAGGGTGTCTGGTGGATGGGGATCTTCCTGGTGGTCTGGCCGTTTGTGGATACGATCACGACCATCGCGGTGACCTATGCGCTGTATCAGCTCGGCGACATCAAGTTCTTCCTGCCGAGCTACGGCGTCGACGTCGGCACCGTCGCGGGCGGCGTGTTCCTGATGGCGCTGAAATTCGTGATCGAGCAGGCCATCCTGTTGCAGTCCGAAAACGATCTGACGATCTGAGGGTGATGCTTGTGCCCATCGTGGTGAACCTCGATGTCATGCTCGCAAAGCGCAAGCGCCGCCTCGGAGACCTCGCGGACGCGATCGGCATTTCGATCCAGAACCTGTCGATCCTGAAGACCGGCAAGGCGAAGGCGATGCGCTTCTCGACGCTGTCGGCAATCTGCCGCGAGCTGGACTGCCGGCCGGGCGATATCCTGGAATATGTGCCGGGCGACGAGGGCGGTAACGGCGAGAGCGGCGAGGGTGGTTGATCCGGCGTGCGATTGATTACCACGTAGAGTCGTCTCGCTCGCCCGAGATATGTTTGCTGCGTGAGGCCGTCGCTCCGCACATTGATCTGAATCAATGTCCGCTCACCGCCGCTCCTTAGGTTGATGTCCAAGGCAGCGGCCCGGATGCCGTCCCCCCAACGTCCCAAGCGAGAGACACGATCATGGCGGTCGCAGACGGCGACGCAGATGCACGGCGTCGCCGAACGCGAATGGAAATCTTCGCCTTCCTGTTCCTGACCGCCATCCTGATGCCGGGGCTCGCGGTCGCGACTGTGGGGTCATACGGACTCGCGATCTGGATCTACCAAATGGTGGCCGGCCCTCCCGGTCCGCCCCCACCGCACTGACAGGGAGAGCATCGTTGTGCGCAAGACCGCGATCAATCGCCGTATGTTGATTACCGGCCGCGCCTTGACAGCGGAGCGCGTCGTGACGCCCCCGGGGGGCGAGATCGCCAGCATCCTGGTGCAGGCCCGCCCCGAGAGCCTTGATGCGGTCGAAGCCGACATCCTCGCCGTTTCCGGCTGCGAGATTTTCGGCCGCGACCCCAGAGGCAAGCTCGTCGTGGTGGTCGATGCACCCGATGCCGGTGCGCTCGGCGCGACGTTGAACACGATCGCTCTGTTACCGCACGTCCATTCCGCCTCGCTGGTGTTTCACGCCATCGACGTCTGCTGAAGTGCCGGGAGGCAAGCCATGACCGAAACCAAGCTCGACCGCCGCCAGATGCTGAAGCTGGAGGCCGCCGCGATCGCCGCTGCGGCCGGCGGAATGCCAGTTGCGTCGGTCGCGGCAAACCTCGTCGCTGACCGTGATGCCAGCGAACTCGACTGGAACAAGGCTCCCTGCCGCTTCTGCGGCACCGGCTGCAGCGTCATGGTGGCAACCAAGGACAATCGCGTCGTTGCCACCCACGGCGATATCAAGGCCGAGGTAAATCGCGGCCTCAACTGCGTGAAGGGCTACTTCCTCTCCAAAATCATGTACGGCCACGATCGCCTGACGCAGCCGATGCTGCGCAAGACGAACGGCAAGTACGACAAGAACGGAGACTTCACCCCGGTCGCGTGGGACGAGGCGTTCGACATCATGGCCGAGAAGTTCAAGGCGGCGCTGAAGCAGCGCGGGCCGAGCGGCATCGGCATGTTCGGCTCCGGCCAATGGACGGTCTGGGAGGGCTATGCGGCTTCAAAACTGTTCAAGGCCGGCTTTCGCTCCAACAACATCGATCCCAACGCGCGCCACTGCATGGCCTCAGCCGTGGTCGGCATGATGCGCACCTTCGGCATGGACGAACCGGCCGGCTGCTACGACGACATCGAGGCCACCGATGCCTTCGTGTTGTGGGGCTCCAACATGGCGGAGATGCACCCGATTCTGTGGACGCGGGTGACCGACCGCAGGCTTTCGGCGGCGCATGTGCGGGTCGCCGTGCTTTCGACCTTCGAGCACCGATCGTTCGACCTTGCCGACATCGGGATCGTGTTCACGCCGCACTCCGATCTCTACATCCTCAATGCGATCGCCAATCACATCATCAAGACCGGGCGCGTGAACAAGGATTTCGTCACCGCGCATACCGTGTTCAAGCGCGGCCAGACCGACATCGGCTACGGCCTGAGGCCCGATCATCCGCTGCAGAAGAAGGCGACGGGTGTGGCCAAGGCCAACGATGCCACCGATATGAGCTACGACGACTACGTCAAATTCCTCGCCGACTACACGCTGGAAAAGGCGGCGAAGATGTCGGGCGTTCCGCTCAATCGCCTGGAGGCGCTGGCCGAGCTCTACGCTGACCCGAAGACCAAGGTCGTCAGCTTCTGGACCATGGGTTTCAACCAGCACACCCGCGGCGTCTGGTGCAACAATCTGGTCTACAATCTTCACCTTCTGACCGGGAAGATCGCGGAGCCCGGCAACAGCCCGTTTTCGCTGACCGGCCAGCCCTCGGCCTGCGGTACCGCACGCGAGGTGGGTACCTTCTCGCACCGCCTCCCGGCAGACATGGTCGTCACCAACAAGGCGCATCGCGACAAGGCGGAGGAGATCTGGAAGTTGCCGGAAGGCACGATTCCGGACAAGCCGGGCTATCACGCGGTGTTGCAAAGCCGGATGCTGAAGGACGGTCTGCTCAACGCCTACTGGGTGCAGGTCAACAACAATTTGCAGGCCGGTCCCAACATCAACGAGGAAACCTATCCCGGTTTCCGCAACCCCGACAATTTCATTGTCGTTTCGGAAGTCTATCCGACCGTCACCGCGCTCGGCGCCGACCTGATCTTGCCGACCGCGATGTGGGTGGAAAAGGAAGGCGCCTATGGCAATGCCGAGCGGCGCACCCAGTTCTGGCACCAGCTCGTCACCGCTCCGGGCGAGTCGCGTTCAGATCTCTGGCAATTGATGGAGTTTTCCAAGCGCTTCAAGATCGAGGAGGTCTGGCCGGAAGAGTTGCTGGCAAAGAAGCCGGAGTATCGTGGCAAGACGCTGTTCGACATGCTCTATCGCAACGGCCAGGTCGACAAGTTTCCGGTCTCCGACGTCGCGTCGGGCTACGCCAACGACGAATCCAAGGCGTTTGGCTTCTATGTCCAGAAAGGGCTGTTCGAGGAATATGCCAGCTTCGGCCGCGGCCACGGCCACGATCTCGCGCCGTTCGATGCCTATCACGGCGAGCGCGGGCTGCGCTGGCCCGTCGTGAACGGCAAGGAGACGAAGTGGCGTTTCCGCGAAGGCTCGGACCCGTATGTCGGGCAGGGCAGAGGCGTGCAGTTCTACGGTTTTGCCGATGGCAAGGCGCGCATCTTTGCGCTTCCCTACGAACCGCCGGCGGAATCGCCTGATAGCGAATACCCCTTGTGGCTTTCCACCGGCCGGGTGCTGGAGCATTGGCACTCCGGCACCATGACCCGCCGCGTGCCCGAACTCTATCGCGCGTTTCCCGAGGCCGTCTGCTTCATGCATCCGGATGATGCGCAGGAGGCCAAGCTGCGACGCGGTGACGAGGTCAAGGTGATCTCTCGCCGCGGGTTCATCCGGGCGCGGCTGGAGACCCGCGGCCGCGACCGGCCGCCGCGAGGTCTGGTGTTCGTCCCCTGGTTCGACGAGTCGAAGCTGATCAACAAGGTGACGCTCGACGCCACCGATCCGCTTTCGCTGCAGACCGATTTCAAGAAATGCGCCGTGCGCATCGAGAAGGTGCTGCCGTCATGATCAGGGACCTGCGCGTCGTTCTGCTCGTCCTGGCGATAGGGGCCGGCACCGGCACATTGGCGGCGCAATCGCTCGATTCCGGGCTGCGGGGGCCGACGCCGCTCGATAATGAAGGCCCGGCTCCGCCGATGATGCCGACGCGCAACACGTCCGAGCGGGAGGTCAGGAACTATCCCGAGCAGCCGCCGGTGATTCCGCATTCGATCGACGGCTACCAGATCGATCTGAACAGCAACAAATGCCTGTCCTGTCACGCGCGCGCCCGCACCGGCGAGTCGCAGGCGCCGATGGTCTCGATTACTCATTTCATGGATCGCGACGGCCAGTTCCTTGCGTCGATCTCGCCGCGCCGTTTTTTCTGCACTGAATGTCACGTACCGCAGAGCGTGAGCAATCCGCCCATCAGCAACGACTTCGTCGACATCGACACCATGCTGAGCCGCGCGGGTCCGGGCGGCCGTCGATGAAGGCGGCCGACCCCCAAGCCTCGAAGGAGGGGCTCTTCCGACGCGCATGGGCCTTCGCGCGCGAGCTGTGGGACGTGCTGGTGCGGCCGAGCACGGTGTTTGGGCTCGGCGTGCTGGTGATCGCGGGCTTCGTCGCCGGGGTGATTTTCTGGGGCGGGTTCAATACCGCGCTCGAATTGACCAACACCGAGAAATTCTGCACCGGCTGCCACGAGATGCGCGAAAACGTGTTTGCGGAACTGAAGTCGACCATCCATTTCACCAATCGCTCCGGCGTCCGCGCCACCTGCCCGGACTGTCACGTTCCGCACAACTGGACCGACAAGATCGCACGCAAGATGCAGGCCTCCAAGGAGGTGTGGGGCCACCTGTTCGGTGTCATCGACACCCGCGACAAGTTTGTCGACAAGCGGCTCGAGCTCGCGCTGCATGAGTGGGCGCGTTTCAAGGCCAACGATTCACTCGAATGCCGCAACTGTCACAGCGCGGAATCGATGGATATCACCAAGCAGTCACCGCGCGCGTCGGTGGCGCACCAGCGCTTCCTGTTTACCGGCGAGAAGACCTGCATCGATTGCCACAAGGGCATTGCACATCACTTACCCGACATGCGTGGAGTTCCGGGCTGGCAATGAGCGCCGGCTTTCGCCGGGGACCTTGATCTCGCCACGACGGCGGAACTGACGACCGGCCGGAACGAAAATGGCCGCGGTTGCCCGCGGCCATTCGTGTTTCTGCTTGAGCGCTGCCTTTACTCGGCCGCCTGCTTGCGCGGCGGGTCGAGCGCGCCGGAGTCGTGGATCTCGGCGACCTGGTGATCGCTGAAGCCGAGCACCTCGCGCAGGATCTCGTCGGTGTGCTCGCCGAGCAGCGGCGAGCGCTGAACGTCGCTCGGCGAATCCGAGAGCTTAATCGGGTTGCCGACCGAGACGTACTTGCCGCGGGTCGGATGATCGACCTCGACCACGGTGCCGGTCGCGCGCAGCGACTGGTCTTCGGCGATCTCCTTCATCGACAGGATCGGACCGCAGGGGATGTCGTCCTTGTTGAGGATCTCCATCGCCTCGAACTTGGTCTTGGTCATCGTCCACTGCTCGATGCGGGCGAAGATCTCGTTGAGGCGCGGCAGGCGGGCCGGCGGCTTGGCGTAGTTCGGATCGGTCTTCCAGGTCGGCTCGCCGATCACGTCGCAGATCTTCTCCCAGACCGGGGCCTGGGTGATGAAGTAGATGTAGGCGTTCGGGTCGGTCTCCCAGCCCTTGCACTTCAAGATGCGGCCGGGCTGGCCGCCGCCGGAATCGTTGCCGGCGCGCGGCACGGCATCGCCGAACGGAATGCCTTCGCCGAACTGGCTGTATTCCTTCAGCGGACCGTGGGCGAGCCGCTGCTGGTCGCGCAGCTTGACCCGGGCAAGGTTGAGCACGCCGTCCTGCATCGCGGCGGTGACGCGCTGGCCCTTGCCGGAGTGGGTGCGATGGTACAGCGCGGTGACGATGCCGAGTGCGAGATGCAACCCGGTGCCGCTGTCGCCGATCTGCGCGCCGGTGACCAGCGGCAGGCCGTCGCGGAAGCCGGTGGTCGAGGCGGCACCGCCGGTGCACTGCGCGACGTTCTCGTAGACCTTGCAGTCCTCATACGGGCCGGGGCCAAAACCCTTGATCGAGGCGACGATCATCTTCGGGTTGATGGCCTGGATCTTCTCCCAGGGGAAGCCCATGCGATCGAGCACGCCGGGGCCGAAGTTTTCGACCAGCACGTCGCACTGCTTGATCAGCGCGGTCAACACTTCCTTGCCCTTCGGGTTCTTGGTGTCGAGCGTGATCGAGCGCTTGTTGTGATTCAGCATGGTGAAATACAGGCTGTCCACGTTCGGGATGTCCTGCAGCTGGCCGCGCGTGATGTCGCCGACGCCGGGACGCTCGACCTTGATCACGTCGGCGCCGAACCAGGCCAGCAATTGCGTGCAGGTCGGACCCGACTGGACGTGGGTGAAATCGAGAATGCGAACGCCCTTCAGCGCCTTGGTCATAATGTTTGCTCCGTACTCTGTCTGCCCCTGCACCCGCAGGGAGTGATGGGGGTTAGGGGTTACTTCTTCTTCTGCAGAACGCTCTGCGGATTGAGGTTGCCGATGCGGCCGCTCTCCGAGCCCGCCGCCGGATCGATCACCGCGTTGATCAGCGTCGGCTTGCCGGAATCCAGCGCCGCATTGACCGCGCGCTTCAACTCGTCCGGCGAGGTGGCGTTGACGCCGACGCCGCCGAAGGCTTCCATCATCTTGTCGTAGCGCGAGCCCTTGACGAACACGGTGGTCGCCGGATCGTCGCCGGCGCTGTTGACGTCGGTGCCGCGATAGATGCCGTCATTGTTGAAGATCACGACGCAGATCGGCAGCCTGTAGCGGCAGATGGTCTCGATCTCCATGCCCGAGAACCCGAACGCGCTGTCGCCTTCGACCGCGAGCACGGGCAGGCCGGTCTCGACCGCAGCGGCGATCGAATAGCCCATGCCGATGCCCATCACGCCCCAGGTGCCGACGTCGAGCCGCTTGCGCGGCTTGTGCATGTCGACGACGCCACGGGCGAGGTCGAGCGTGTTGGCGCCCTCGTTGACGAAGATGGTGTCCGGACGTTCCGCGATGATGGCGCGCAGCGCGCCGAGCGCGCCGTGATAGTCCATCGGCGAAGCGTTGCTCATCAGCTTCGGCGCCATCTTGGCGACGTTGTCGTCGCGCTTCTTGGCGATGGTCGAGAGCCAGTCGGACGGCGCCGCGGTCCAGTTCGCGCCCATGGCGTCGAGGAACGCCGAGACGCAGGAGCCGATATCGCCGACCACGGGAGCGACGATCTCGACGTTGGAATCCATTTCCTTCGGCTCGATGTCGACCTGGATGAACTTCTTCGGAGCTTCACCCCAGCTCTTACCCTTGCCATGCGAGAGCAGCCAGTTGAGGCGGGCGCCGATCAGCATCACGACGTCGGCTTCCTTCAGCACGGTCGAGCGCGCCGCACCCGCGCATTGCGGATGCAGATCGGGCAGCAGGCCCTTGGCCATGCTCATCGGCAGGAACGGCACGCCGCTCTTCTCGACGAAATTCTTGATCGCCTCGTCGGCCTGCGCGTAGGCCGCGCCCTTGCCGAGGATGACGAGCGGACGCTTCGCGCTCTTCAGCACGTCCAGCGCGCGCTTGACCGAAGACGGGGAGGGGATCTGCTCGGGCGCGGCGTCGATCACCTTGACCAGCGACTTCTGACCGGCGTCGGCGTTCATCACCTGCGAGAACAGCTTTGCGGGCAGGTCGAGATAGACGCCGCCCGGACGGCCCGACACCGCGGCGCGGATCGCGCGCGCAAGGCCGATGCCGATGTCCTGGGCGTGCAGCACGCGGAACGCCGCCTTGCACAGCGGCTTGGCGATCGCGAGCTGGTCCATCTCTTCATAGTCGCCCTGCTGCAGGTCGACGATCTCGCGCTCGGACGAGCCCGAGACCAGGATCATCGGGAAGCAGTTGGTGGTGGCGTGGGCGAGCGCGGTGAGGCCGTTGAGGAAGCCGGGCGCCGACACCGTGAGGCAGACGCCGGGCCGCTTGGTCAGGAAGCCGGCGATCGAGGCCGCATAGCCGGCATTCTGTTCATGGCGGAACGAGAGCACGCGAATGCCCGCCGCCTGGGCCATGCGGCCCAGGTCCGTGATCGGGATACCCGGCACACCATAGATGGTGTCGATGCCGTTGAGCTTGAGCGCATCGATGACGAGATGGAAGCCATCGGTCAGTTCTTGCTCGGTGCCCGGTGCCTCGGACTTCGTAGCGGTATTCAGCATCGGCATCGTCTCCCTGATCGTTCTTTGTTCGGACGATCTGATTGTCGTCTGAAGCGGGTGTGGACTCTCAAACTTAAGTGAACGGTTCTCTACGTGAATAATTCTTGGCCGTGCGCCTCGACATAGGCGGCAAGCCCAAGCGTGTGGTCGCGCGCGCGCTTCTCGGCAAGCTCGGTGTCGCGCGCTTCCAGCGCCTCGATGATCCCGAGATGCTCGGGCAGCGAGGTCGCGGTGCGGTCCTTGCGGCCGATCGTGAGCTGGCGATAGCCGCGCACATGCAGCAGCAGGTCATTGGTGAGGTCGACCAGAACAGGCGATTCCGACAGCGAGATCAGCGCCTGGTGGAAGGCGATGTTGGCCTTGGAATATTCCTCGACGTGATCCTGCGGCAGGCGATCGTCGCTGAAGTCCTTGAAGAAGTCGCGCAGCGCCGAGATGTCCTTCTTGCGCGCGGTGGTCGTGATCAGGCGCGCCGCCATGCTCTCCAGCGCCGCCCAGGCGCGGATCATGTCGACGATCTCCGCCTTGGTGCGGCGGACCACGACGATGCCGCGGCGCGGCACGGTCTTCACGAATCCGTCCTGCTCGAGCATCGCGATCGCTTCGCGGATCGGCGTGCGGCTGACGCCGAGGCGCTCGGACAGTGCGCGCTCGTCGAGCATCACCGGCTCCGGCGTCGCGTAGATGTCCATCTTCAGGATCGCTTCCTTCAAGGCTTCATAGGCCTTGTTCTTGAAGCTCGTCTCCGGCGCGATCCGGACGATGGCGATATCTGTGTCAGCCATGGTGGGCGACGCCTTGGTCTGTTTCGGTTCTGGCACGACTCGTCTCCTCCTCTTGGAGACGTCTTCTTAGCAGAAGAAATTACCTTAGATTTTTGGCATGCCAAATACCAGAATGTCAAGCTGCCTATATTTTTCGATCTTTTTGGACCTCGACCGACCTTGACAATTGCGTTTTTGGCATACCAAATGCCACGAAATCTGTCCCAGGAGGAAGCCAATGTCAAATTCGAAGGATGCGGTCCGCAAAATTCTCGATGCGGTCAGGGCCGACAAGCGCACGAGCCTCACCGCGCCCGAAGGCAAGGTGGTTTGCGACGCCTACGGCATTCCGGTGCCGAAAGAGGGTGTCGCCAAGTCGGCGGCCGAGGCCGCCCGCATCGCCTCCGACATGGGCTTCCCGGTCGTGATGAAGATCGTCTCGCCCGACATCCTCCACAAGACCGAGGCTGGCGGCGTGGTGGTCGGCGTCAAGAGCGCCGCCGAGGCCGAGAAGAGCTACGAGACGATTCTCGCCAACGCCAGGAAGTACAAGGCCGATGCCAAGATCGAGGGCATCCAGGTCCAGCAGATGCTGGGCGGCGGCACCGAGGTGATCGTCGGCTCGATCACCGACGGCTCGTTCGGCAAGCTGGTTGCCTTCGGCCTCGGCGGTGTGCTGGTCGAAATCCTCAAGGACATCACCTTCCGCCTCGCGCCCGCGACCAAGGATGATGCGCTGTCGATGCTCGACGGCATCCAGGCGCATGAGATGCTGAAGGGTGTGCGCGGCGGCGAGGCGGTCAATCGCGAGGCGCTCGCCGACGTCATCGTCAAGGTGTCGCAGTTGGTCAGCGATTTCCCCGAGATCGTCGAGCTCGACCTCAACCCGGTGTTCGCCACCAGCAAGAACGCGATCGCGGCCGACGTCCGCATCGTCGTCGACTTCAACTACAAGCCGCGCCCGGCGCCGCGTCCGACCGAAGAGATCGTCGCCGCGATGAACCGAATCATGCAGCCGAAGGGCGTTGCTGTGATCGGCGCCTCCGCCGAGGACGGCAAGATCGGCAACTCCGTGATGAAGAACCTCATCAACGGCGGCTACAAGGGCGAGATCTATCCGATCCACCCCAAGGCCGACGAGATCCTCGGCTACAAGGCCTACAAGAGCGTCAAGGACGTGCCCGGCGTGATCGACACGGCGGTGTTCGCGATCCCGGCGAAATTCGTCGCCGGCGCGCTCGCCGAATGCGGCGAGAAGAAAATCCCCGGCGCGGTGCTGATTCCCTCGGGCTTTGCCGAGGCCGGCGCGCCGGAATTGCAGGCCGAGATCGTCGAGGTCGGCAAGAAGTACAATATCCGCCTGATGGGGCCGAACA
The DNA here is from genome assembly GCF_024171045.1 of Bradyrhizobium sp. USDA 4538. Classification (NCBI taxonomy): domain Bacteria; kingdom Pseudomonadati; phylum Pseudomonadota; class Alphaproteobacteria; order Hyphomicrobiales; family Nitrobacteraceae; genus Bradyrhizobium; species Bradyrhizobium sp. USDA 4538. The sequence continues at coordinate 329,640 of NZ_JALJZE010000001.1, read as the reverse complement.
TCTACGGCTTCTATTATACCCCGGCCAATCTCTGCGCCACGTTCTGCACCGCCTATGACGTCAAGGGCCACGCCGCGCTGTCGTCGCAGTCGGGCGGCATCGGCATGGCGATCATCGGCTTCTCGCGCTCGGCCAAGATGGGCGTGTCGGCGATCGTCGGCCTCGGCAACAAGTCCGACATCGACGAGGACGATCTGCTCGCCTTTTTCGAGCAGGATCCCAACACCAACCTGATCGCGCAGCACTGCGAGGACCTGAAGGATGGCCGCGCCTTCGCGGAAGCCGCCAAGCGCGTCTCCAAGAAGAAGCCGGTGGTCGTGCTCAAGGCCGGCCGCACGTCTGCGGGTGCGAAGGCGGCCTCGTCGCACACCGGCGCGCTCGCCGGCAACGACAAGATCTACGAGGACGTGTTCAAGCAGTCGGGCGTGATCCGTGCCCGCAGCCTGCGGCAGCTGCTCGAATTCGCCCGCGGCGTGCCGGTGCTGCCGACGCCGAAGGGCGAGAACGTGCTGATCATCACCGGTGCCGGCGGCTCCGGCGTGCTGCTCTCCGACTCCGTGGTCGACAACGGCCTGTCGCTGATGCAAATGCCGCCGGATCTCGATGCGGCGTTCCGCAAGTTCATCCCGCCGTTCGGCGCGGCCGGAAATCCTGTGGATATCACCGGCGGCGAGCCGCCGATCACCTACGTCAACACGGTCAAGCTCGGCCTGTCGGATGAGCGCATCCACGCGCTGATCCTCGGCTACTGGCACACCATCGTGACGCCGCCGATGGTGTTCGCGCGCAACATGGTCGAGGTGAAGAAGGAGATGGAGGCCAAGGGCTTCGTCAAGCCGATCGTCGCCTCGCTCGCCGGCGACGTCGAGGTCGAGGAAGCCGCCGAGTATCTCTACCAGAACGGCATCCCGGCCTACGCCTATTCGACCGAACTCCCGGTCGAGGTGCTCGGCGCCAAGTACAAGTGGGCGCGCGGCGCGGGCCTGCTCTGACCTTCTGATCTGTCGAATACCACAGGCCGCCTCGGACACCGTCCGGGGCGGCTTTTTTTCATGGGGGTCGCTTCCGTCCGAGCCTTCGCCGGGGTGGGCGGGCAGGGCGCAACCCGCCTGACCGTTCGAATCCAGCCAGGCCTTCCTGCTCCGTCTTGCGTGGGTTCCGCGCGCCGATCCCTTTTCCTGACCGCGTCCGGCCCACCAAGGCAGCTTGCCTTTGGCAACTGATGTGCTACTGATATGTCAGATAATGAATGACGGAGGGACCCGCGATGGAGTTGGCTGCAACAGGGATGACCGACCGCCAGCGCAAATATCGCGCGACCTACCGCGAGCGCGTGGTGGGTTGGTACAATGGCTGGCTGCATGTCGTGCTGATCTACACGATCGGATTCACGGCGCTGTACGTCTATCTGGCCAATGTGCACGACGTGAAATGGTGGGAATACCTCACCATTCCCGTGGTCTTCCTGATCGCAAACTTCTTCGAATGGGCGGTGCACCGCTTCGTCATGCACCGGCCCTCGAATGTGCCCTTGCTGCGCGCGATCTACAGCCGCCACACGCTGATGCACCATCAGTTCTTCACCGAGGAGGAGATGCGCTTCGCCGATCATCACGACTGGCGCGTCACCTTCTTCCCGCCCTATGCGCTCGTGGTGTTTACTCTGATGTCGATCCCGCCGGCGATCGTCGCGGGCCTTGTGATCTCGGCCAACACCGGCTGGCTGCTGATCACCACGACGACCTCGATGTACCTGATCTACGAGTTCATGCATTTCTGCTGCCACGTCGAGGAAAATGCCTTCGTGCGCAACATGCCCTTCGTCAACACCATTCGCCGGCATCATACCGCCCATCACAACCAGTCGATCATGATGGAGCGGAACATGAATCTGACCTTCCCGGTGATGGACTATGTGTTCGGCACCTCCGACCTCAATCGCGGCCTGCTTGGCCACGTCTTCAATGGCTACAGCACGCGCTACGTGAAGACCGACATGCGCCGCACGGCGCGGACGCCGCGGGTCGTGGCGAAGGAGCAATCGGTGCCGCATGCCGCAGCTTGAACCCAATCTCGCAGGCCTCGCCTGGTTCGGCCTGCTGTGGAGCGTGTGCTGCATCGGCTTCCTGCAACTGGCCGGGATGTACCCGCTGCGCGGGCGCGCCGTCCTGCCGGTGACGATGACGACTGCACTATGGGTGGTGCTGCTCGCCGGCACGCTGGCGTTCGCGCTGGCCGAATTGCGCTGGACCACAATCGTTGTCGTCGGCGGCGTGCTGTTCCTGTTTTTGCCCGGGCTGTTTCAGGCGCTGCCGGAATGGTGGCGCGACGGACGCGCGGGATTGCGGCTGTCCTGTTGCGCCATGATCGCCGCGCTCGCGCTGTTGGTCCGCGTGGCGGCACCGTCGTTTCACAACTGGATGACCTGAAGGGAGGTCTCGATGCCAAGCCACATCAAGCTCATGCTGTCGCTGGCGTGCCTCGCCACGGCAGCCTGCGGATACTTTTTCATGGTCTATCTGGGCCAGCAGGGACCGAGCTATGCGGTCGCCTTCCTCGGCGTGTTCGCAACCGTCGCGATGTGGATATTCCCCGAGGTCGTCAAGAAGGACCTCAAGATGCGTCCGCCGGGATCCTGACCGAGCTCCTGATATGATGCTGCAGCACAGGGAGGATCCGATGGCGAGCTATACCGGGGACCGCACCATCGACGGCATTTCGGTGCTGGTCGACGGCAAGCCGCTGTCACCGCATTACGACCAGCTTCGTCTCACCGAACACGGCTTTGAATGGAGCTACGAGGGGCCCGAGCCGGCACAACTGGCCTTCGCGCTGCTCTATGACCATCTGCACGATGCCGCTGCCGCGAAAGCGTTGCACGAGAGCTTCATGCGGCGCGTCGTCGCCAATTTCGACAATGAATGGGAGCTCTCCTCGGCCGAGCTCGACGAGGCGGTCGCGGCGCTGCGCTCCGGACAGACGGCCTGAGCCCGTGCTGATCTGATGCCCCCGGCAGAGAATTCCTGAGATGACCCTGACCTGTCGCGCGGCGGTGCTGCATCAAAGCGGAACGCCGCTCTCCGTCGAGCGCGTATCGCTTGCGCCGCCCATGCCGACCGACGTCGTGGTGAAGGTGCGCGCCGCGGGGCTCTGCCACACCGATCTGGAAGTCATCGACGGATCGTTGCGCTATCCCTTGCCGATAATCCTCGGGCACGAGGCGGCCGGCGTGGTCGAGGAAATCGGCAGCGCGGTGCGCGACATCAGCGTCGGCGATCGCGTCATCCTGTCCTGGAATCCGCATTGCGGGCACTGCTTTCACTGCGACCGCGCGCAGCCGATCCTGTGCGAGACCTATCTCGCGCGGGGCGCGGAAGGCGTGCATTTCGACGGCGCATCGAAGGCGCAGCTCGCGGACGGACGCAAGCTGACGCACCTGATGTTCCTCGGCGCGTTCTCGGAATATGTCGTGCTGCCGGCCCAGCAGGCGATCGTCGTGCCGAACGACATCCCGTTCGACCGCGCGTGCCTGATCGGCTGCGGCGTCATGACCGGCGTCGGCGCCGCGCTGAACGTCGCCGCCATCGGTCACGGCGATACCGTGATGGTCACCGGCTGCGGCGCGGTCGGGCTGGCAGCGGTGCAGGGCGCCCGGCTTGCCGGCGCAGGTGCTGTCATCGCGGTCGACCTCGATGATGCAAAGCTGGCGCTGGCGCGGCAGCTCGGCGCCACGCACGTCGTCAACGCGGCCCGCGAGGACCCGGTCCAGTTCGCAAAGCAGGCGACGGGCGGCCGCGGCGCCGACGTCATCCTCGAGGCGGCGGGCCATCCCAACGCGTTTCGGCAGACCGCGGAGGCGGTACGGCCGGGCGGCGAGGTGATCTGGCTCGGCAAGATCGACGTCACGCGGGACGTGAGTTTTCGCTGGGGCGCGTTGATGGGCGAGAAGCGATTTCGCCGCTCGAGCTATGGCGGCGCGCGGCCACGGCGCGACTTTCCCTTTCTGGCGCAGGCCTATCTGGACGGCCGGCTCAAGCTCGACGAACTGATCACAGGCCGCTGCAGCCTCGACAGCATCAATGACGGCTTCGAGGCGCTGCGGCGCGGACGTTCGATCCGCACGGTCGTCGAGCTCTGAGAGCCGTTACAGCGTCGAACGTGCAAAACTCTCGATGTAGTCGATCAGGCTATCGGAGGCCGCGCCCGCGGCGTCGACGCGGCGCTCGGCGACGGCTTCGGCGACGTCGGCATGCAGCCGCGCCGCGAGCGGCAGATCGGCCGCTTCCTTGTAATGCTGGTACCAGAACCGGCGCGACAGGCCATGCATCAGGCCCATGGCGCGGGAGGCGAACTCGTTGCGCGACGCCGCGGAGATCAGGGTGTTGAACTGGTGATCCAGCCGCATGAACAGCAGGTCGTCGGATTTCTCCGCCGCGCGCCGCATGCCGGCGGCGATCTCGGAGAACTGGGTGCGCTGCTCGCTGGTGGCGCGCTCGGCGGCGCCGCGCGCCATCAGCCGTTCCAGCTCGCGCCGGACTTCGAGCAGGCGCAGCTGGGCCCTGAGGTCGATCTCGGACACCAGCACGCCGCGGCGGGCCAGGATGTTGACGAGGCCGTCGCGCGACAGGCGCTGCAAGGCCTCGCGGATCGGGGTTCGGCCGATGTTGAGCCGTTTGGCGAGCACGAGCTCGGAGAGCGCGGTGCCCGGCGGCAGTTGCAGCGTCACGATCAGCTCTTCCAGCTCGGCATAGGCGCGATCGGTGAGCGTGACGTCGCTTTGCGGGAGCGGGGCCGGCGCGGAACCGCGCGGCTTGTCGCCGGCGGCGGACGATTGCCGTGCCGGCCGGCGGCTTCCTGCTGTGCGCACGCGCACCGTGCTGGATCGTTTGCTCGAATTTACCATCAGGATCGTGAGTGCTGCTGTACAGCAGATATCTCACACGCCCGATGGCAATGACAAGGCCGGTCGATCGGCGCCGCGCCGAACCGGACGGCGCGCCGCGCGCCCATCAGTGCGAAATGCTTTCCAGCGTCCGGCCGCGGGTTTCCTCGCCGAGCAACAGCACCGCAAGCGCCGCCACCACGAACGCGCCGGCGCCGAGCGCAAACACGCCGCCTTGTCCGGCCGCCGGCAGGATCACGCCGATCACATAGGGGCCGATCAGCGAACCGATTCGGCCGACCGCGGAGGCAAAGCCCGTTCCGGTGGCGCGGACATGGGTCGGGTACAGTTCGGGCGTATAGGCGTAGAGCGCCGACCACATGCCGAACAGGAAGAATTGCATGCAGAGGCCGGCAATGATGAGCTGGGTCTGGTCCGCCGCCGAGCCGTAGAAATGGCAGGCGATCGCGCCGCAGAGCAGGTTCATCACCAGCGTCGCCTTGCGGCCCCAGGATTCGACGAGCCACGCCGAGACCAGGAAGCCGGGGATCCCCGCGAGCGAGATCAGGATGGTGTAGAACACCGATTTGGTGATCGGGAAGCCCTTGGCCTGCAGCAGCGCGCCGAGCCACGTGGTCAGGCCGTAGAAGCCGAGCAGCGCGAAGAACCACAGGGTCCACAACATCGTGGTCCGCTTGGCATAGATGCCCGAAAACAGCGTTCTCAGGCCGGTCACTTCGGACGCGGGGGCGGCCACCTGGCGCACCACCGGCGGCAGCTCCTTGCCGCCGAGACGGTCGCGGACCCTGGATTCGATGTCGCGCACGGTCGCTTCGGCCCGCTCCGAATAACCGTGGGACGCAAGCCAGCGCGGCGATTCCGGAACGAAGCGGCGCACCACCAGCACGAACACGGCCGGGATTGCCTGCAGGATGAAGACCCAGCGCCAGTCGGCGACCTGCAGCACGAAGTAGGTCAACAAGCCCGACGCGATGAAGCCGAGCGGCCAGAATCCTTCGAGGAACGCGATGTAGCGGCCGCGGTTGCGCGCCGGCATGATCTCCGAGACCATCGACTGCGCGACCGGAAACTCCATGCCCATGCCGAAGCCGAGCAGCAGGCGGGACGCACCGAGCGCGGTCGCCGTGGTGGACAGACCGCAGCACAGGCTGCCCAGTCCCCAGAAGATCATGCTGACCTGGAAGACGCGGGCGCGGCCGAAACGGTCGGCGAGCAGGCCGGCGGACGCGGCGCCCGCGAACATGCCGAGGAAGCTCATGCTGGACAGCAGCCCGGTTTCCGCCGTCGACAGGCCGAAGGTCTGGCGGATCGAACCGAGCACGAAGGTGAGCGCGGCCAGATCCATGCTGTCGAAGAACCACGCGGTCGCGATGATTCCGAAGATCCAGCGCTGATAGGAGGTGAGCGGCAGGCGTTCGAGCCGCGCCGCGATATCGGCGACCTGCTGCGCCTGCGCGGTTCGCGCAACGGCGGCCGGAGCCCGGCTTCCCGCTGCCGCGGTGACGTCGGAAATGGTCATTGCTGCCTCCCCAAGTAGAGATTGATGGGCTCTTGTCGGCCCCTTTTAATAAAATGTCACACGGATAGCAGTGATATGTCAATTGCTGATCACGCGCGAATTGGCGGCGGGGACCGGGCTGCGGCACCGGGCGGGGCCGCGGACACATCGGCGCGTAGCGCGGTCCTCCCGTGATCCGGCCGACCATCCTTGTCGCGTCGAGCATCCTGTGAAGCGGCATCAAGAGCCGGTTAACGGCATCCGAGAAATCGGGGGCTAACGGATAATCCGGCTTTAATGGGGAGCCGACTAAACGTCACGTAGTTGCAAGGTGCCGGATGCCTGGAGGTATCCGATGTTGCGTCGGGCGGAGGCGTTTTCCCCATATGTCAGTTCAGGCCGATCTGGATTTTGCGAGCGACGATCGCGCGAGGGCGCAGATCGGCGCGGCGGTGAACTATCTGCTCAGGGACGCGACCGGCGTCGCGCGTGAGCATGCCGTCGAGACCATTGTCGAGATGGTGCGCGACATCGCAAGCCGGCCGCTCACTGTCGAAGCGGCATCGATTCAGCCGCTGATGAGCGGCGTCAGCTATCGGGATTTTGTCATCGATGCCTACCGGCGCGATGTCGATCGCTGGCGCGCGACCATCCGCCGTTCGAACGGCAAGAAGATCCGGATCGCTTCGCCGCCGTCGGTGCGCGACGAGGCGACGACCACAGCGGACGCGATCACCGCCGAGAAGGCCATCGAGTTCGCCAGGCGGGCGATCGACTTGGGCGAGGTGATCTGACCTCGCCGCCTCAAGGCTGGCATCGCCGCGACGTCTTGGCGATGCCGCCTATGCTTGGGACGCGCGATGTGCTCCGATACGGCAGCTGCGCAGGTTCCGCAGCTGTCTGCGGAATTGTCCATTCATCCTGTCCCAGCCGAGAAATGCCATGCCTTCCGAACTCCGTTCGCCTCGTCTGGCCGTCCTGATCGACGCCGACAACGCATCTGCCAAGATCGCCGATGGGCTGTTCGAGGAGATCGCCAAGATCGGCGAGGCCAGTGTGCGCCGCATCTACGGCGACTTCTCCAATCCCAGGTCCAAGGGCTGGGCCGACATACTGTCGAAGCACGCCATCATCCCGCAGCAGCAATTCGCCTATACGACCGGGAAGAATGCATCCGACATCACCTTGGTGATCGACGCCATGGACCTACTGCACAGCGGCCGGTTCGACGGGTTCTGCCTGGTGTCGTCGGACAGCGATTTCACCCGGCTTGCCGCCCGCATCCGCGAGCACGGCATCGACGTGTTCGGGTTCGGCGAGCAGAAGACGCCGGAGAGTTTTCGGCAGGCCTGCCGCCGGTTCGTCTATACCGAGAATCTGCGCGGCGGCGCGCCGAGCAATCAGGATGCCGCCGTGCGGGCGCAGCCGTTGCAGCCGCCCGAGGCCGCCACGCCGATCATCAAGAAGGTCATCAGCCAGATGGCGAGCGAAGACGGCTGGGTCACGCTTGGCGAGGTCGGACGGCAGCTGGCCAATTTCGCGTCGGATTTCGATCAGAGGACCTACGGCTTCCGCACCCTCGGCGAGCTGGTGCGCAGGACCAACGCTTTCGAGATCGAGTCGAAGGGCGGGACGATGCGAATCCGCATCAAGCCAGCGGCTGCACCGCCGCCAAGACGGCGAGCTCCGAGACGGCGAGCCGATCAAAAGCCGTCGGAATGAACGGCGCGCCGCGCGCTCTGTTCTGAACGATCTCTGAATCTGAACCCAGGATGAATGCTGCTTCGAAGGTTGTTCGGAGTAGCATTTTCGTTCGTGCCGGAATCAAGCGAATTGTGCGCGGAACTGGAGTTACGCGGGTTGCAGCGTTGGAACTGGAACGTTCTCGTTGCTTGCGATGTTGAGGGGGCATCGATCAATTCGGAGGAGGAGAATCATGAACAAGCGTTTTGCTGTGTCCCTTGTCGCTGCTGCGTCGCTGCTCGCGTCCGGCTCGGCCTTCGCGCAGTCCACGACCGCGGCGGGTGCCGCGAACGGCGCGCGGGCCGGTGGCGAAATCGCGGGCCCTGTCGGCGAGATCGTCGGCGGCACGGTGGGTGCCGCGGTCGGCGCCGGCCTCGAGATTCCGAATGCGGTGATCACATCGATCCCGCGCAGCGAGCCGTCGGTGGTGGTGCGTGAACGCGTCGTCGTCGGCGAGCCGCTGCCCGACACCGTCGTGCTGCGCCCGGTGCCGCGCTACACCGAGTATCGCTACGCGGTCGTCAATGATCGCCGCGTGATTGTGGAGCCGCGCACCCGCCGGATCGTCAAGATCATCGACTGATCGCGTGATCGCGCCTGTTCCACCGTCATTGCGAGGAGCTCGCGACAAAATTGCAAGCAATTTTGCGCTGAAGCGACCAAGCAATCCGTCGCGCCGCGTATGCTGAAGCATGGATTGTTTCGCTACGCTCGCAATGACGAAAGCAAGGAAATGACATCCTCGCGGGCCCATCGCCCGCGGGGATTTTCGTGGTCCGATTTTCGTGGGTCCCATGAATACCGGCATGGCACGGGCCCGCTTTTTTCATGAAGCGACCGGTTGGCCTGACGCCGCGATCCCCTAAACTGATCCGCAACGGATGGACGCAGCCAGCGTTCGTCTCAATCAAGAGCAGGGGATGGAGACATGGCTCGGAAGATCGCGATCGTCGGCGCGGGCGCTGTCGGCGGCTACGCCGGTGCGCATATGGTGCAGGCGGGAGAGGACGTCACCTTCATCGATCCCTGGCCCGCGCATGTCGAGCACATGCGCAAGCACGGACTGCGCGTCACGCACGCGATGGACGTCGCGGAATTCTCGGTGCCGGTGCGCGCGCTTGATGTCACCGACGCGCAGCAGCTGGCGAAAGAGAAACCGGTCGACATCGCCTTCGTCTGCATGAAGTCCTACGACACCGACTGGGCCACCATGCTGATCCGGCAATATCTGGCGGCGGACGGCTACGTCGTGTCGCTGCAGAACTGCATGAACGAGGAGACCATCGCCGGCATCGTCGGCTGGGGCAAGACGCTTGGCTGCATCGCAAGCAGCATCACCGTCAATCTGCCCGAGCCCGGCCACATCCACCGCGGCGCCGGCAAGGGCGGTGCAGCGCACACCGTGTTTCGCGCCGGCGAGGTGCATGGCCGCATCACGGCGCGGGCGGAGGAAGTCTGCCGCCTGGTCGGTTATTCCGACAGCGCCAAGGTCACCTCCAATCTCTGGGGCGAGCGCTGGTCCAAGCTCGTCGCCAACGTGATGGGCAACGGGCTCTCGGCCTGCACTGATCTAACGGGCGGCGAAGTGCTGCAAAGCGAACCGCTGCGCCGCTTCTCGACGCGGCTCGGCAGCGAGGCGATCCGCGTCGGCCAGGCGCAGGGCTATCAGTTGGAGGAGATCCTGCATCTGCCGCCCGAGACCATCGCCCGCGCCGGCGAGGGCGACGAGGCCGCAACGCGCGCCTGTGACGAGCAGCGCTTCAAGGATGCCAAGCGCACCTCGTCGGCGCAGCGTCCCTCGATGGGCCAGGACATGCAGAAGGGCCGCCGCACCGAGATCGAATTCCTCAACGGGCTCGTGGTTCGCGAAGGCGAGAAGCTCGGCATCACCTGCAATGCCAATGCCGCGCTGACCGACATCGTCAAGCGCGTCGAACGCGGCGAGCTGGCACCGGATCCGCGGCACATCACGGAGTTGAGGATGAATTGAGTCGAACTCATACGGGCCCGACTGCCGTCATTGCGAGCGCAGCGAAGCAATCCATCCAACCGCATGCGCGGATGCATGGATTGCTTCGTCGCTTCAGCGCAAAATTGCTCTGCAATTTTGTCGCGAGCTCCTCGCAATGACGGATGCGCGGCCGCCGGGTCTTGCCTACAGCAGCTGCCTCACCCCCATCCCATGCATGAACCGCTCGCGGATCTGCACGGGGTCGCGGCGGGTGGTGCCGGTGCCGGGCTTGTCGTCGATGCGGACGCCGATCAGGGTCGGGCCGGAGGTCTGTTTCGACTGTTCGATCAGCCGCTCGAAATCGTCCTCGTCGGCGGCCCATGAGCTGCTCGCGATGCCGCTGGCGATTGCGACCTGAACGATATCGGTATGGCCGGCGGCCGGCGTCGGCTGCGCGCCCGTGATCTGGTAGATACCGTTGTCCATCACCACCATGGTGAGATTCTTCGGCGCCAGTGTCGCGATGGTCGAGAGGCAGCCGAGCTGCATCAGCAGCGAGCCGTCGCCTTCGAGCGCGAATACGCGCCGCTTCGGCTGCGCCAGCGCGACGCCGAGCGCGATCGGGAAGGCGAGGCCCATGCTGCCCAGCATGTAGAAATTCTGCGGGCGGTGGCCGGCGGCCCAGAGGTCGAAATTGGTGTTGCCGATGCCGCCGATCACGGCCTCGTCCTTCAGCCCGGCGACGAGGCGCTGGGTGAGCTCGAAGCGGTTCATCACCTTGGTGTTGCGCGCGGGGGTGCTGGTCATGGCTGATCTCACTTGTCGAAGGTCTTGCCGCCGGTCAGCAGCGGCGAGAGGATCAGTGCCACCGGCGCCTGGGTGGTGACGGCCTGCTTGATCGAGCGGTCGGCAATGAATTCGAGCTCGTCGAGCCGGGTGATGGTGTGATGCTCCATGGCCAGCGAATCCAGCACCGGGCGCATGGTGCGGCAGACCAGCGCCTGGCCGTAATTGAACTCGCCTAGCGTGCCGCGCTCGGAGACGAACATGATCAGCGGAATCTGATAGGGCACCGCGAGCGAGGCCAGCACATTGGCCAGTGTGGCAAAGCCCGAGGTTTGCATCAGCACCGCGCCGCGCGTGCCCGCCATCCAGGCACCGGAAACGATGCCGACCGCTTCTTCCTCGCGCGCGGTCGGAAATGTCGTGAAATAGGGATCGGCGTGCAGGTCCTTGATCAGCGTGGTCAGCACCCGGTCGGGCACATAGGGCACCAGCTTGATCTCGTTCCGCTTCAGCGTCTGCAGCACGATGCCGTGCCAGCTGGTCGCTGACTTCTGGGACGAGGCTTGTTCCGCGGCCGCCATCCTGTTCTCCCTGCTCGCGCGACGCTGGTGGCCGCTTGCCGCACGAAACTTGACGCGGTGCCTGCGATTGTCAACATGTCGCGGCCGCAACGCGATCTGCGGAATTCGGCCATCGCAGCGCCGAACCAACGTGCGATACAGGCGTAACGAAAAAAGGGACGGGAGGCGTCGATGGCCGGATGGGTCTGGCGGACCGCCATTGCGGCAGCGGCCATTTTTGTGGCCGGGCTTGCGTCCGCGCAGCCGTTCCCGGCCAAGGCCGTTCACATTCTCGTTCCATATCCGCCCGGCGGCGGCGTCGATGTGCTGACGCGGACGCTCGCCGAAGCGGTGTCGAAGACCTGGACGCAATCGATCGTGGTCGAGAACCGGCCCGGCGCCGGCGGGGTGATCGCCTCGCAGGCGATCGCGACCTCCGCGCCCGACGGTTACAATCTGATCATGGTGGCGAGCGGCCATGCCACCAATCCGTTCCTTTATCCAAAGCTGCCCTACGACACCTTCAAGGATTTCTCGCCGATCTCGCTCTTGGCGTCGTCGCCGAACGTGCTGCTGGTGCGCGCGGATTCGCCGTTCAAATCGGTCGCCGACGTCATCGCTGCGGCGAAGGCGAAGCCCGGCAGTCTCTCCTTCGCCCATGCCGGCAACGGCACCTCGACCCATCTGGCCGGCGAGCTGCTCAACAATCTCGCCAAGATCGAGATCAGTGCGATCCCCTACAAGGGCGGAGCGCCCGCGATCAACGATCTGCTCGGCGGGCAAATTCCGCTGTCGTTCAACAACGGACCAGAATCGGTCGGGCAGCTGCAGGCCGGCACGGTTCGCGCGCTGGCGGTGACGACCGGCTCGCGTGCGCCGTTCCTGCCTGACGTGCCCAGCATGTCGGAGACCGTGCCGGGCTATGACACCGAGGTGTGGTGGGGGCTGCTCGGGCCCGGCAACATGCCGGCCGACCTCGTCGCCAAGATCTCGCATGATTTCGTCGCGGCCGTGAACACCGATGCCGTGAAGGAGCGGCTCGGCAAGCTCGGTGCGATCCCGATCGGCTCCACGCCGGACAAGTTCGCCGCCAAGATCAAGGCCGACTACGACAAATGGGGGCCGATCATCAAGGCTGCCGGAATGAAGACGGAATAGAACATGGCTGCGTCGGAAATTCCCGCCTGCCTGCCGCCGCGTCCGGTGACGCCGCCAAGGGACAAGCTGCCGCCAAAGGCCTGCGATACGCATGCGCATGTGTTCGGCCCGGCTGACCGCTTCCCCTATGCCGGCGATCGCAGCTACACGCCGCCGGACGCGCCGCTCGCGACCTATCTCGGCATGCTCGATGCACTCGGTTTCGCCCGCGGCGTGCTGGTGCAGGGCAGCGCGCACGGCCACGACAATTCGGCGATGCTGGATGCGTTGCAGCGTGAGCCCGCGCGGCTGCGCGGCGTCGCGGTGGCCGATGCCGATGTGGCGGCAGGCACGCTGCGGCAATGGCATGTGCTCGGCGTCCGCGGTCTGCGCTTCAACCATTTCTTCCGCGGCGGGCAGTTGCACTATCGCGGCGGCATTCCCTTGAACGTTGCCGAGACGCATGCGGGCGTGATGGCCGAGCTCGGCTGGCATCTGCAGCTCTGGATCGACGTGAGGGATTTGCCTGACACGATCCCGACGCTGAAGGCGCTCGGGTTGCCGGTCGTGGTCGATCACATGGGCCGCACCGATGCTGCCGCCGGCATCAACACCGCGGGCTTTCAGAGCCTGCTGCGTGCGGTGGACGAAGGCTGGTGCTGGGCCAAGCTCTCGGGCGCGCATCGCCTGAGCCGGCGGGCCCCTGATTATCCCGATGCGCGGCCGTTCCACGAGGCGCTGGTATCGGCCAATCCTGAACGGCTGGTGTGGGGCGGCGACTGGCCGCATCCGCGGGTCGAAGGCGAAATGCCTGACGCCGGCCATCTGCTGACGCTGTTCCAGGACTGGACGCCGGATGCGGCGACCCGGCACCGTATCCTGGTCGACAATCCCGCACGACTCTATGGCTTCCCAAACTGAAAGCTGCTCGAAGACATGACCGTCAACAACAAGCGCGTGTTCTACGTCAAATACCTCGCCCACGAGATCTACGTCGACATCCTGAAGAAGCGGCCGGACGTCCGGCTCGATCGTCTCGAGAACGAGACGCCGGAGGCGACGTTCGCGCCGGTTCTCGCGGACGCGCATGCCTATCAGATCGGCGCGGCCCGCGATGAGCTGGCGCCGCATTTCCATGCCCACGCCGAGCTGTTGAAGCGTGCGCCGAATCTTCTGATCGTGTCGTCGAATGGTGCCGGCTTCGATCCCGTCGATGTCGATGCCTGCACCGCGGCGGGCGTGCTTGTCGTCAACCAGTCCGGCGGCAATGCCAATTCGGTCGCCGAACACGCGCTCGGCATGATGCTGACGCTGTCGAAGCGGATCATCCAGTCCGACCGCAGGCTGCGGCGCGAGGCCAATGTCAACCGCAACGACCTGATCGGCAACGAGCTGAAGGAGAAGACCGTCGGCATCGTCGGGCTCGGCAATGTCGGCCGCCGCATCGCCGAGCTGTGCAAGGGCCTCCTGCACATGAAGGTGATCGCCTACGATCCCTATCTCACGGCGGATGAGATGGCAAAGCGGGGCGGGGAGAAGGTCGAGCTCGACGATCTCCTGCGTCGCGCGGACTTTGTTTCGATCTCGTGTCCGCTGGACAAGAACAGCCGCGGCATGATCGGCGCGCGCCAGTTCGCGCTGATGCAGCCGCACGCCTACTTCGTCACCACTGCGCGCGGCTTCATCCACGACGAGAAGGCATTGGAAGAGGCACTACGTGAAAAGCGCATCGCGGGTGCGGGCCTCGACGTCTGGGACAAGGAGCCGCCGCTGCCGGATCATCCGCTGCTGCAGTTCGACAATGTGCTGGCGAGCCCGCACACCGCCGGCGTCACCCGCGAGGCGCGCATCAACATGGGCCGGATCGCGGCCGAGCAGATCCTCGACGCCCTCGACGGCAAGCGCCCGCCGCGCATCATCAATCCCGAGGTGTGGCCGGTCTACGCAAGACGGTTCGAGAGGGCGTTCGGGTTCATGCCGGGGTAGGGTCGGGCCTTCCCCAGCGGGGGCCGCGGCTGCGCGCGGCCAAAAATATCGAAAACAACCCCATGCAAAGGAGCTGGCGGCTGTCGGCGTTCGAGCAGGCAGCTTGACGCGTCGGGCAACTCAGGGGTACATTTCCAATATTCAGAAATCGTACAAGCGCTGGGCTTTGCGGGGGAGAATACCCGCAAGGGCGGAAGGGAACTCTTCCGCCGGTGCTTCCCTCGCACAAGCGGCCAGCCGTGCGAGCGTTGTTGCGCGGGCAAAAACACCGGAGAAAATCTCCTTCGTCGTAGCCTCGATCGGGGCAATAAATCCACTGCCGGACGACCGCCTCGCAACGCGTCCGTTGTTATTTTCCCTGAGATATCGACGACTTAGCCTGAAATCGCCATTTTCCGTCGGTGCCCGTCCATTCCGGGCACGGAAGGAAGAGGTTCATGCGACAGGTCCAGTCATTGCTCCGCAACGCGCCCGCCAGGATCGGCCGCCGTCTTGCGCAGATCGTCGCGATCGCTGCCGCCAGCCTGCCGCAGGCCGGCGCGTAGCTTTCCCCGCTGCGAACAGTCGCACGCGTATCAGCCGAATTAACTCACTACCCTTTCGTGTTAGTGCTAGCGTGGTACCCCCGGGCTCTGCCGGTGCAGCAGGGAGGGTTCCATGTCACGCTTCGTCGTTCATTTCATGAAGGACGTGCTCGGCGGCAATGGCCGCGAGCGCGAGGTTTGCCAGGGCGCGCTTGAGATCGACGCCTCGAGCGAGGGCCAGGCCACCGAGATGGCCAAGGTCAAGTTTTGCCAGGAACAATCGCTGTGCGACTGGTCACTGCATGCCGACCGCATCCGGATCGAGGCGGCCGACTTGCACGCCTGAACCAGATGGACCGCGTGTGGCGGCATCCGACCTCTCCCTGTGGGAGTTTGGGGCGCGATCCAATGGTGCCGTCATTGCGAGGAGCTCGCGACAAAATTGCAGAGCAATTTTGCGCTGAAGCGTGGAAGCAATCCATGGTTCCGCATGTGCGGACAGAAGGATTGCTTCGCTGCGCTCGCAATGACACAGGAGAAGCCAACTCGCTCTTGCGAAGTGAACGGCCGAGTTCAGCTCGCCCCGATCACTCCGGCAGGATGCGAACCGCACCCTTGGCCGCGCTGCTGGCGAACGCCGCATAGGCCTTCAGCGCGGTCGAGACGGCGCGCTTGCGTGGCGCTGCCGGCTTCCAGGCCGCGTTGCCCTTGGCTTCCATCGCTGCGCGACGGCGCTTCAGCTCGGCATCGTCGACCTTGAGGTTGACCTTGCGGTTCGGGATATCGAACTCGATGATATCGCCTTCCTCGACGAGGCCGATCAGGCCGCCTTCGGCGGCTTCCGGCGAGACGTGGCCGATCGACAGGCCCGACGATCCGCCCGAGAAGCGGCCGTCGGTGATCAGCGCACAGGCCTTTCCGAGGCCTTTCGACTTCAGATAGCTGGTCGGGTACAGCATCTCCTGCATGCCCGGGCCGCCGCGCGGTCCCTCATAGCGGATCAGCACGACGTCGCCGGCCTTCACCTTGTTGCCAAGGATGGCTTCGACCGATGCGTCCTGGCTCTCGAAGATGCGGGCGGGACCTGAGAACTTCAGAATGCTCTCGTCGACGCCGGCGGTCTTCACGATGCAGCCGTCTTCCGCAAGATTGCCGAACAGCACGGCGAGGCCGCCGTCCTTGGAATAGGCGTGCGCGGCGTCGCGGATGCAGCCCTTGGCGCGGTCGAGATCGACCTCGTCGAAGCGGCGGTCCTGGCTGAACGCCTCCTGGGTCGGCACGCCGCCCGGCGCGGCACAATAGAAGTTGCGTACCTTGTCGCTCGTGGTCCGCACCACGTCCCAGCGGTTCAGCGCATCGTCCAGCGTTGCGGCGTGCACGGTCGGCCCGTCGGTCGTGAGCAGCTTGGCGCGGTCGAGCTCGCCGAGGATCGCCATGATGCCGCCGGCGTGATGCACGTCCTCCATGTGGACGTCCTGCACCGAGGGCGCGACCTTGCAGAGCACCGGCACCTTGCGTGACAGGCGGTCGATGTCGGTCATCGTGAACGGCACTTCGCCCTCGCGCGCGGCGGCGAGCAGATGCAGCACGGTGTTGGTCGAGCCGCCCATCGCGATATCGAGCGTCATCGCGTTCTCGAACGACTTGAAGTTCGCGATGTTGCGCGGCAGCACCTTGGCGTCGTCCTGCTCGTAATAGCGGCGGGCGAGGTCGACGATCAGGTGGCCGGCCTCGACGAACAGGCTCTTGCGATCGGCGTGGGTCGCCAGCACCGAGCCGTTGCCGGGCAGCGCGAGGCCGAGCGCCTCGGTCAGGCAGTTCATCGAGTTCGCGGTGAACATGCCGGAGCAGGAGCCGCAGGTCGGGCAGGCCGAGCGCTCGATCACCGCGACCTCTTCGTCCGACACGTTGGAGTCGGCGGCCGCGACCATCGCGTCGATCAGGTCGACCGCGCGCTTCTTGCCCTTAAGCAGGATCTTGCCCGACTCCATCGGTCCGCCCGAGACGAATACGGTCGGGATGTTGAGCCGCAGCGTCGCCATCAGCATGCCGGGCGTGATCTTGTCGCAGTTGGAGATGCAGACCATCGCGTCGGCGCAATGCGCGTTGACCATGTATTCGACGCTGTCGGCGATCAATTCGCGCGAGGGCAGGCTGTACAGCATGCCGTCGTGACCCATCGCGATGCCGTCATCGACCGCAATGGTGTTGAACTCCTTGGCGACGCCGCCGGCCTTCTCGATCTCGCGCGCGACCAGTTGGCCGAGATTCTGCAGATGGACGTGGCCGGGCACGAACTGGGTGAAGGAATTGACCACCGCGATGATCGGCTTGCCGAAATCCTCGTTCTTCATGCCGGTGGCGCGCCAGAGGCCGCGTGCACCCGCCATGTTGCGGCCGTGGGTGGTGGTGCGGGAGCGATAGGCGGGCATCGTAAATCCTTCTCAAATCCTTGGGCTAAGGGCATTTTTTAGGGAGATGAGGGTCCTTATGCCTGCCCGTGCACGGGGATTCAAGCGCGGAACCGCATGGCAGAACCCCGCAATTCGGGCCATCTCGGGTGGCCTGCTTGATCTCGGTCGGCGAGGTGCTTTAGGTGGACGCGCCGGGAAAGCCGGACGAACAAGAAAAAACGAAGAACAAGGGAGAGGACACGCGTGGCAAGACTGCCCCTGATTGATCCGGAGACGACGAGCGGAGAGATCCGCGCCTCATTCGACCGCATGCCGGTCAAGCTCAACATCTTCCGCATGATGGCCCATGCCGAGGCCAATATGATCCCGGCGATGCGGCTCGCCAATTCGATCCTGCACAAGCAGAAGCTGTCGGCGGTCAACCGCGAGCTCTTGATCCTGCAGGCCGCGCAGCTCGAGGGCGGCGCCTACGAATGGCGGCAACATGTGCCGATCGCGCTCGGTGTCGGCGTCACCCAGGCGCAGATCGATGCCGTCGAGCGCGGCGAATACGACGATGCTGCACTCAACGCAGCCGAGCGTGCGCTGCTTCGCTTCGGCCGCGAGGTGGTCGAGAAGGTCCGCGTCGGCGATGCGGCCTTTGCCACGGTGCGCGAGCATTTCAGCGATCAGGAGATCGTCGAGACGATCGTCGCGCTCGGCTTCTACATGATGATGGCGCGGCTGACCGAGGCGACCGAGACCGATCTCGATCCGGCCGCCGGCATGGCCGTGTTCGAAGGCGGCAAGAAGCGGGATTGACGAGATGTCGGAGATTTCGCAAGAGGCCAATAAAGACACGAAGCCGGAGCGCTATGTCCGTCCGCTCTGCGCGGAATCGGCCGGCACCGCGCCGGGCAGGGGGCGGCTCAACGGCCGCCGCATCCTCGTGGTCGGCGGCGGCCAGCGGGTGTTCGATGCCGCGACCGATCCGATCGGCAACGGCCGCGCCATGAGCCTGCTGTTCGCACGCGAGGGCGCGCATGTCGCGGTCGCCGACCTCAACCGCGCCTCGGCCGAGGACACGGTTGCGCGCATCGCTGCTGACGGCGGCCACGCTTTCGCGATCGCCGCCGATGTCACCATGGAAGCCGACGTCATCAGGATGATCGACGAGGCGCATCGCACGATGGGCGGGCTCGACGGCATGGTGCTGAACATCGGTACCTTCGGCAAGACCGGGCTCGACAATGTCAGCGCGGAGGAATGGAACAGGATCTACGACGTCAATGTCCGCGGCCCGATGCTGTGCTGCCGCGCGGCCTTGCCGAAATTCGAAGACGGCGGCTCGATCGTGTTCATTTCCTCGATCGCGGCGCTGAAGGCGGGATCGCAGATGGCGGTCTATGATTCCTCCAAGGCCGCGCTCGGCGGCCTGATGCGCAACATCGCACACACGGGCGCGCGGCGCGGCATCCGCGCCAATCTGGTCTATCCCGGGCTGGTCGACACCCCGAACGGCCGCGAGGCCGGCGCGGGCCGGCCGTCGCGCGGCAAGGGGCATATCCCGTTCGGCCGTCAGGCGACGGCGTGGGAGATCGCCTATGCGGTGCTGTTCTTCATGTCGGATGAAAGCGTCTATGTCACCGCGCAGACGCTCGCGGTCGACAGCGGGCTCAGCGGTTTGTGAGCGGCGGGGAGGGCGCATGAGCGCATTGTTCGGCAAGGTCTGTCAGAACGGCTACGTCGTTCGCGACATCGATGCGGCGCTGAAGTTCTGGACCGAGACACTGCGGGTCGGGCCATTCTTCCTGATCCCCTCGGTCAAGGTCGATTGGTTCCGCTATCGCGGCGTGGACTCCGCGGTCGAGATGTCGATCGCGCTGGCCAATTCCGGCGATCTGCAGATCGAGCTGATCCAACAGCGCAACGACGCGCCGTCGATGTATCTGGATTTTCTGGCGCGCCACGGCGAGGGCCTGCAGCACATGTCGTACTGGAGCACGGACTACCAGTCGCTCTATGACCGCGCCGTCGCGGCAGGCTTCACGGTCGGTCATGAAGGCCAGATCGGCGGCCCCAAGGGACGCTTCGCCTATTTCGACACCGCCGGCCATGCCGGCACCGTGATCGAGATCTCAGACATCTCGGGATCGAAGGGGCGGTTCTTCGAGAAGATCAGGACCGTGGCCGCGACTTGGGACGGCTCGGACCCGATCCGCGTGGTGGGCTGACGCGGCTATTCGGCGGCGAGGCTGGCCGGCGCCGGATATCCCACGCGGGGCCGCATCTTCGCGCGCCCGTTCCTGCGGCCGAACTGGCTGCCGGCCAGCAGCGCCGCCGCGGCGCGCAACTGCTCGCGCAGCCATTGATTGGTGGTGTCGTCCTCGGCGGTGGCGTGCCAGTAGAGATAATTGACGTGCGGACTGATCGGGAACGGGCAGGGGAAGCACTGCAGCAGCCCGGGATCTTCCAGCACGGAGGCGGCGCTCTCCGAGGCGGTCAGCAGCATGTTGCTGCGGCTCACGACATGGCAGGCGGTTGCGAAATTCTGGCAGGTCAGGCGAACAGTGCGGGTCAGGCCGAGGCGCTGGAGCTGAAAATCCTCGAACGACAGCCCGCTGCGCCGCGACGTCACGCAGACATGCTCCATGCGCAAATAAGCCTTCTTGTCGAGCCGGCTGC
Organism: Bradyrhizobium sp. USDA 4538; assembly: GCF_024171045.1. Classification (NCBI taxonomy): domain Bacteria; kingdom Pseudomonadati; phylum Pseudomonadota; class Alphaproteobacteria; order Hyphomicrobiales; family Nitrobacteraceae; genus Bradyrhizobium; species Bradyrhizobium sp. USDA 4538. Next base: position 309,474 of record NZ_JALJZE010000001.1, on the reverse strand, counting down.
CGAGCTCGGGATGGCCGCGCCGCGCGAACACCGCGATATGCTCGGTCAGGATCTGCTCGCGCCGCACCTCCGCCGACAGCGGCAACAGCGTATCGATCGCGACGTCGAGGGTGCCGGCGGCAAGCTCGCGCTCGAGATTGTTGCGCTCGCTGCGCACGGTGGCGATCTCGACCAGCGGCGCCACGGTGCTGATCCGGTTGACCAGCGCGCTCAGCATCGGTGCCTCGAGATTGTTGCGCAGCCCGATCACGAACCGCTTCGGCGTCTGCGCCGGATCGAACCGGTGGGTGTGGGTCAGCGTCGTCTCGAGGCCGTTGAGCGCCTGGCGCACCGTGGTGATGATCTGCCGGGCCAGCGGGGTCGGCGTCATCACGTGGTTGCGGCGCACGAACAGCGGATCGTTGAACATCGCGCGCAGCCGGCTCAGCGCATGGCTTACCGCGGGCTGCGTCAGGTTGAGGCGGAAGCAGGCGCGGCTGACGCCGCCCTCGGAATAGATCGCGTCGAACACGACGAACAGGTTCAGATCGACGTCGCGTACATGCATGGAAATGATCAATCCGTATCCGTCGAATGCATTTGACGAATACTAATCGGCACTCTTAAAGTCTCAAGCAAAATAATACCTGGAGGAAACGATGAGCGTGCAATCGCCATCGCGCGGCGTTGCTGTCCCTGCGGCATCATCTCGCCTGGGCGCAATGTTTGCGAAGCCGAGCCAGGAGCAGATCGTGCTCCTGATCACCATCGCGCTCCTGATCGTGTTCGGCCTGACGCTGAACGGCTTCGCCACCGTCTCCAATCTCCTGAATTTGTTGCGGAGTATTTCCATCCTCGGCGTGCTCGGCCTCGGCATGGGGCTGATCGTGATCAGCCGCGGCATCGACCTCTCCGAGGTCGCGATCATGGCGGGTTCCTGGGCGATCGCTTTGATCTACATGCAGAACGGCATGCCTGTTTTCACGGCAGTGCTGCTGGCGCTGGCGGTCGCGGTGCTGATCGGCGTCGTCAACGGCGTGATGGTCGCCTTCGTCGAGGCGCCGGCGCTGTTCGTGACGCTGGCTGCCGGCTTCGTGATCTATGGCCTCGCCTTCTGGATCGCGCCGGCCTGGGTGGTCTATGCGCCGAAGGATGCGCCGGGCCTGATGTATCTCGGCGCCGGACGGCTGTTCGGCATCCCGGTTCCGATCCTGGTGTTCGCGGCCTGTGCAATCGCGATGCATTTGTTCCTGTCGCGCACCTCGATCGGCCGCTTCATCTATTCGCAGGGCGACAATCCGGAGGCCGCGCGGCTGACCGGCGTCGCGCTGCGGCCGCTGATCGTGCTCGAGCACGTGCTGGTTGCACTGCTCGCCTGGATTGCGGGCCTGGTCTGGGTCGGCACCACGGGCAGCATGCAGATGGCGATCACCCAGGGCACCATGATCTTCGACGTCGTGCTCGTTGTCGTGATCGGCGGCATCAGCCTGATCGGCGGCCGCGGCAGCGTGTTCAGCGTCGTGGTCGGCTGCATCCTGATCGGCACGCTGCTCAACGCCTTCACCATCATGGACGTCAACAGCGAGGTGCAGAACATCATCAAGGGCGTGGTGCTGCTGGCCGCCATCGTGCTCGACAACTGGCTGCATCCCCGCGACGAGGAGACCGCGCGGCAAGGGGACTGAGACGAGGCGACTGAGCCGGCCGCCGCGCCAAATAGATCAATCAAAAGAAATTGCTTTGTGGAGGGAGACGATGAAGACGACGACAAAATTCTGGACGATCCTGCTGGCCGGCGTGACGCTGGCCGCGATGCCGTTTGCGGCATCGGCGCAGGAGGAAGGCACCAAGACCGCGCGCGAGCTGCGTGCCGTCTACGACAAGGCGCTGCAGGGCAAGACGATCGCCTATCTGCCGATCGCGCTCGGCGTGCCGCTGTCCGACGAATGGGGCCGGGTGGTGCAGGAAGAGGCCGAGTGGCGCGGCATGAAGTATGTCGTGCGCGATCCCAACAACAATCCGTCGGCGATGCAGCAGGCCTTGACCGCGCTGGTCGATCAGAAGCCCGACGTGCTGATCGTGCAGAATCCGAGCGTCACGCTGTTGATGAAGGATCTGAAGCGCGCCGAAAGCCAGGGCACGCATGTGATCCAGATCAACATGTCCTCGAACTACAAGTCCGGCGCCTTTGTCGGCGCCGACTGGCGCGAGATCGGCAGGATGCTGGCGAACGAAGCCGTCAAGGCCTGCGGCACCGGCTCCGGCAAGTCGGGCAAGGTCCAGATCGTGCAGGGCGAACTGACCGCGGCCGCCAGCGTCGACCAGGTCGGCGGCATCATGGAGGTCTTGAACAAGGATCCGAACATCAAGGTGGTCTCGAACCAGGCCGCGAACTGGGACGCCAACACCGCGCTCAACGTCACCGCGACGGTGATCCAGCAGCATCCCGACCTCTGCGCCTCGATCGGGTTCTGGGGCATCATGGAGTCGGGCGCGGCGCAGGCGATCCGCAATGCCGGCAAGATCGACGATGTGAAGGTGTTCGCCTCCGGTGAAGGCTCGCAGCTCGATTGCGACCAGGTCAATTCGGGCAATTTCTACAAGTTCCTGAGCTACAAGGCGACCGAGCAGGGCCACGACCTGATGTTCGCCGCCGAGACCCTGTTGGTATCAGGCGAGAAGCCGGGCAGCCGCAATCTCGTCTATTACACGCGTCCGATCTGGCTCGATAAGTCGAACGCCTCGGGCGCTAACTGCTTCGCGCTACCCAAGAAAAATTAACAAGGCGCGGACAGCCGGCGCGGGGGGCATTCCCGCGCCGGCTGTATCAAAGAGCACGATCCGGCATGGTGGAGCCGGTTTTTCTCCGACCGACGCGCAGCGTTCACGGAGAGCGTGTTCATCAAGGGACGAGGTCGCGATGCGATGGCCGATCGCGTCATGACCAGGGCATGATCCGGGACGTGCAAGCCGGCTCTCCGCAAGATCGTGCGCGATCACGAGCACGATCCGGAAAAGTGGAAGCCGGTTTTCCGCAAGGTCGTGCTCAATCAAGAGGGTGCTTTGGCGATGTCGATGGCCGTTGATTCCTTTGCCGCATCGGTGCGGCGATTTTCACCCCGGCTCCTGCTGTCGGAGCTGTTGCTGAAACAGTGGTTCGAGCCGGTGGTTCCCTTCACCGTGATGATCGGGCTGTGGACGTACTTCGCGCTCACGATTCCCGACTACGCCTCGGTGCAGAACTCGGTGTCGCTGCTGCGGCTGTTCGCCGAATTCGGCTTCGTCGCGCTGGCGATGGGGTTCTGCCTCGTCACCGGCGGCATCGACCTGTCGGTCGGCGCGATCTTCGCGCTGTGCAACTTCGCGGCACTGTACTTCCTGCTTGTGCGCGAATGGCCGGTCGGCCTCGCCGTGCCGGCGACGCTTCTGGTCGGCGCGCTGCTCGGCAGCCTCAACGGCTTCCTGATCGGCTTCCTCAAGACGCGGCCGTTCCTGACCACGCTGGTGACGCTGATCATCCTGCGCGCCTCGGTCAACCTGCTCAACACCAGCTACGCTCAGGTGTTCGCGACCAACTCGGTCGAGAGCGACGCCTGGGACTTCATCGGCGGCGGCAGCGTGCTCGGCATTCCCGTCAATGCGGCGACGCTGTTCGTGGTGCTGTTGATCTGCCACATCTTCCTGTCGCGCTCGCGCTATGGCTGGCATCTCACCGCGATCGGCGCCAGCCGCAAGGCGGCGCGCCACGCCGGCATCCGCGTCCGCGTGATGCTGTTCATGACCTATGTGCTGTCGGGAACGCTGTGCGCGGCGAGCGGCATCTTCTACGCCGCGCGGCAAGCCTCGACGGATTCCACCACCGGCGTGGGGTGGGAATTCCAGGCGCTCACCGCCGTCGTGCTCGGGGGCGTGTCGCTCGCCGGCGGCAAGGGCACGGTATGGCGGGCGATGATCGGCGCGCTGATCATCTTCCTGTTGATCAACGGCCTCGTGCGGATGGGCATCCCGGGCTACGTCACCTCGGCGGTGACCGGCATGATCCTGCTCGCCGCCGTCGGCATCGATGTCAAATGGTCGAAGAACCGCGGCAAGGCGATCCAGAAGATCTATGTCAATCCGGCCTTCGTGCCGCTCGCCTCGGCGCCCGCGGTGCAGCCCGGCGCGGCCTCGCCCTACGCGCAGAACGACCGGCTGATCAATGCGCAGGCGATCGGCGTCGATCAGGTCGAGGGGCCCGAGGACGTCATCCTCGACCGCCAGGGCCGGCTCTACGGCTCGACCCGCGACGGCAATGTGATCCGCTTCTCCGGGCCGAACTTCGAGACCCGCGAGGTGTTCGCCCATATCGGCGGCCGGCCGCTCGGCATGCAGTTCGATCGCGATGAGAATCTGATCGTCGCCGTCGCCGGCATGGGCGTCTACGGCGTCGCCCCCGATGGCCGCATCTTCAAGGTCACCGACGAGACCAACCGCACCTGGTACAAGCTGAATGACGATTCCCGCCTGCGCATGGCCGACGACCTCGACATCGCGCCCGACGGCAAGATCTATTTCAGCGACTGCACCACGCGCTACGAGATGACCACCAACACCCTCGACATCCTCGAGGGCCGGCCGAACGGCCGTGTGGTCTGCTACGACCCGGCGACCAGGACCACGCGCACGGTGATCAACCACTTCTATTTCCCGAACGGGATCTGCGTCTCGCATGACGGCAAGTCGATTCTGATCGCGTCGACCTCGCTGTGCAAGGTGTTCCGCCACTGGATCGACGGGCCGAACAAGGGCAAGACCGAGGTGCTGATGGACGAACTGCCGGGCAACCCGGACAACATCAACCGCGCTTCCGACGGCACCTACTGGCTGGCGCTGGTCGGCATCCGCACACCGACCTTCGACCTTGCCGCGCGAAAGCCCGGCTTCCGCCTGCGCATGGTGAAGCAGGTGCCGACCGACGAGTGGCTGGCGCCGGCGCTCAACCATGGCTGCGTGCTGAAATTCAACGAGAACGGCGAGGCGCTGGAATCCTGGTGGGACCCGACCGGCATCTCGCATTCGACGTTGACGTCGATGCGCGAGCATCAGGGCTATCTCTATCTCGGCGGGCTCGAGAACAACCGGATCGGTCGCATCAAGCTCGACGGCGTCGACGACAGCTGGACCGGCTACGATGCCTATTGGGGCGCAAAGAGCAGGGTGACGAAGTAATGGGATTTTTCGATCATCTGCTGCGCGACATCCGCAGCGTCATCGACCGCGACGGCGGCCAGAACGCGATCCCGCCGCTCGACGGCGCGCTGAGCTCGAACGACCGGCTCGACACCGCCACACCGATCGGCGAGCCGTTGCCCGGCGTCGACGACGTGATCGACGCCGGCGACGGCACGGTCTATGTCTCGGCCGGACGCCGGGTGCTGAAGCTCGGCGGCAGTGACTTGTCGACACGTACGGTCGTCGCCGAATTCGAGGATGATGCCGGCGGGCTCGCGCTGCATCCGGACGGCCGCCTCCTGGTCTGCGTCGCGGGCAGGGGCCTTGCCGCGATCGATCCGGCGAAGCCCGATCCGCGCTGGCTGGAGTCCGTGGGCGGCAGCGCGCTCACGGGGCTGCTGTCGGTGACGGCGGCGCCCGATGGCCGCATCTATGCCGTCGAAGGCAGTAGCGGTCGCCGTCCAGGCGAATGGCGGCACGATTTGATGGAGAAGCGCGCCAATGGCCGGCTCATCAGCTGCGGCGCCGGCCTCGACAATCCGCAGGTGCTGCTGCGCGATCTGCCCTATCCTTATGGCGTGAGTGTTTCGGCCGACGGCAACAGCCTGTGGCTCACCGAAAGCTGGGCGCATCGCCTCAGCCGGTTCGCGCTTGGCGGCAACGGGCTTGGTCCGCGCGAGACCGTCGCCGCCAACATGCCGGGCTATCCGGCGCGGCTGCATCCGGACGGCCACGGCGGCATGCTGCTCGGCATCTTCGCCCGCCGCACCCATCTGATCGAGTTCGTGCTCAAGGAAGACGATTTCCGCGAGGAGATGATGGCGACGATGCCGCCGGATTACTGGGTCGCGCCGGCGCTCGCCGGCGGCAGCGATTGCCTCGAGCCGATGCAGATCGGCAGCGTCAAGGCGCTCGGTATCCAGAAGCCGTGGGCGCCGCCGCGCTCCTACGGTCTGCTGGTGCATCTCGATGCCGAGGGCGATGCGACCGACAGCCTGCACAGCCGCGCCGGCGGCCGCTTCCACGGCATCACCGCCGCCTGCGCCACGCCATCGGGCGTCGTGATCGCGGCGCGCGGCGCCGGACGCCTGCTGCGCCATACGGGAGAGCTGCGATGAATGACGGTGTGATGCAGGCGGCCCCCGGCGCCAGGACGGCAGAGAGCTCCGCAGCCCGCGAGCCGGTGCTGCGGATCACCAACGGCTCGAAGATCTATGGCGGCGTCCACGCCATCGAGGGCGTCAATTTCGACCTCTATCCCGGCGAGGTGCATGCGCTGGTCGGCGAGAACGGCGCCGGCAAATCGACGCTGTGCAAGGCGATCGCGGGCGCGATCCAGCTCACCTCCGGCGATTATCTGCTCGACGGCAAGCCGACAGGCTTCGAGCAGCCGCGCGACGCGCTCAATGCCGGCATCTGCATGGTCTATCAGGAGACCAGTCTGGTGCCGACCATGACCGCCGCGCAGAACATCGAGCTCGGCAACGAAAAGCTGCTGACGCGGTTCCGGACCCTGAACATCCAGGCCCAGCAGCTGCTGCAGTCGCTCAACTTCCACGTCGATCCGGCAACGCCGGTGGCGCTGCTCGGCACCGCCAAGAAGCAGATGGTGGAGATCGCGCGCGCGATCTACAACAAGGCGCGCATCATCATCTTCGACGAGCCGACCGCGTCGCTGACGCCGGAGGAGATCGTCCACTTCTTCCATCTGGTGCGCGACCTGCGCGCCCGCGGCGTCTCGATCATCTACATCTCGCATGCGCTGGAGGAGTCCCTGCAGATCGCCGACCGCATCACCGTGCTGCGCGACGGCAAGCTGGTGATCACGGCGCCGGCCAGGCAGCTCACCCGCGACGCGCTGGTGCAGCACATGGTCGGCCGCGAGGTGGCGCAGGCGGTCTATGGCGGCAAGGCGAAAACCCATCAGCGCCGCGAGAAGGTGCTGACGGTCGAGAACGTCACCATGGGCATGGCGGTCAAGAACATGTCGTTCTCGGTCTATGCCGGCGAGGTGGTCGGCATCGCCGGCCTGATCGGCTCCGGCCGCACCGAGATCGCCAAGATCATCTATGGCGCACTGAAGCGCAATCTGGTCAATGGCGGCACCATCCGGCTGCGCGGCAAGCCGATCCGCTACCGCGTGCCGCGGCAGGCGATCAATGACGGCATCGCCTACATCACCGAGGACCGCAAGGCCAACGGCTTCTTCGAGACCATGGTGGTCGACGACAACGTCTATATCGGCAGCCTCGCCACCGGAAAGGGCTGGAGCTTCCTGCTGTCGCGCGCGCGGCGTAGCAAGCTCGCCAGCTACTGGGTCGATCGGCTCAAGATCAGCGCATTGCAGCGCAAGGCCAGGATCATCGAGCTGTCCGGCGGCAACCAGCAGAAGGTGGTGCTGGCCAAGACGCTGGTGCAGGACCCCTCGATCATCATCTTCGACGAGCCGACGCGCGGCGTCGACGTCGGCACCATCCCGCACATCCACGGCGAAATCCGCCGCCTCGCCGACGAGGGCAAGGCGGTGGTGGTGATCTCGTCCTACCTGCCGGAGATCCTCGCGGTGTCCGACCGCATCCTGGTCGCCCGCACCGGCCGCATCGTCGCCGAGTTCGATGCGGCGGACGCGACGCAGGACAAGATCCTGTACGCCGCGGTGCATTGACGGCGCGTGCAGTGGGTAGATCCTCGGCGTAGGGCGGATTAGCGCAGCGCAATCCGCCGTCTTGCCACGCCTTCGACGGGCAAATCAGGGGCAACAAGTTCAGTGTCGTCCCGGCGCAGGCCGGGACCCATAACCACAGATCGTCATTGTTGTACGTCGCTGGAACGACGAGTCCCGCCGACAATATCTGCTGCGGCGTATGGGTCCCGGCCTGCGCCGGGACGACAGCGTTGGGTGGGGCGCCAACTCCCTTGACAATTATTTTAAGTATAAAATATTATCCCTTGTCGGCTCCAGGGGGAACACGCCTCGTCCGCACCCCCAACCCGCCGAAGCCAACGGGAGAACGCCATGCGTATCGTTTGCATTGGAGGCGGGCCGGCCGGGCTTTATTTCGGCATCCTGATGAAGATGCTGGATTCCGCGCACGTCATTTCGGTGGTCGAGCGCAACCGGCCCTACGACACCTTCGGCTTCGGCGTGGTGTTCTCGGATGCGACCATGGACAACATGCGCAAATGGGATCCGGTCACCGCTGACACGATCGAGCAGGCCTTCAACCACTGGGACGACATCGAGGTCCTGATCAAGGGCCGGCGCATGCGCACCACCGGCCACGGCTTCGTCGGCATCGGCCGCAAGCGGCTGCTCAACATCCTGCAGGCGCGCGCCGAGGAGCTCGGCGTCGAATTGATCTTCGAACGCGAGGTGAATTCCGATCTCGAGTTTCCCGACGCCGACCTGATCGTGGCATGCGACGGCGTCAATTCGAAGGTGCGCGTCAAATATGCCGAGGCCTTCCAGCCCGACATGCTGATGCGGCCGAACCGCTATATCTGGCTCGGCACCAACCGTCCGTTCGACGCCTTCACCTTCGACTTCCGCAAGACTGAGCACGGCTGGTTCCAGGCGCACATCTACAAGTTCGAGGAGGGCGCGGCGACCTTCATCGTCGAGACCACCGAGGAGGCCTATCTCGCCCACGGTCTCGACAAGATGGAGCAGGACGACTCCATAGCGTTCTGCGAGAACGTGTTCGCGGAAATCCTCGAGGGGCATCATCTGGTCTCCAACGCGCGGCATCTGCGCGGCTCGGCCTGGCTGTCGTTTCCCAGGCTGATCTGCGGCAAATGGACCGCGTTCAACGGCAACAGCCATGTCGTGCTGATGGGCGACGCCGCCCACACCGCGCATTTCGCGATCGGATCGGGAACCAAGCTCGCGCTGGAGGATGCGATCGAGCTGACCAACCAGTTCAAGATCCACGGCGCGACGCGGGACAGCATTCCCGCGGTGCTCAAGGCTTACGAGGAGCTGCGCCGGGTCGACGTGGCACGGATCCAGAACGCCGCGCGCAACGCGATGGAATGGTTCGAGGTGGTCGGCTCGCGCTATGCCGACACGCTGGAGCCGGAGCAGTTCATGTATTCGCTGCTGACCCGCTCGCAGCGCATCAGCCACGAGAACCTGCGGCTGCGCGACAAGACATGGCTCGAGGGCTATGAGCGCTGGTTCGCGGAGCGCAGCGGCGTGGCCGCGACCAACGACCGCGTCACGCCGCCGATGCTGACGCCATTCCAGATCCGCGGCCTGTCGCTTCATAACCGCATCATCGTCTCGCCGATGGCGATGTATTCGGCGGAGGAGGGCGTGCCGACCGACTTCCATCTGGTGCATTTCGGCTCCCGCGCGCTCGGCGGTGCCGGCCTTCTGTTTACGGAGATGACCTGCGTGTCGCCGGAAGCGCGGATCACGCCCGGCTGCTGCGGCCTCTGGAACGACGCGCAGGCGGCGGCCTACAAGCGCATCGTCGACTTCGTGCATCAGAATTCGCAAGCCAGGATCGGCATCCAGCTCGGCCATGCCGGCCGCAAGGGCTCAACGCGCGTCGCCTGGGAAGGCATGGACGAAGCGCTGCCGGACCACAACTGGCCGCTGGTGTCGGCTTCGTCAGTGCCTTATCTGCCCGACGGCCAGATTCCGGAGCCGATGAGCCGCGCCGAGATGGACGAGGTGCGCGAGCAGTTCGTCGCCGCAGCCAGGCGCGGTGCGGCCGCCGGCTTCGATATCCTGGAGCTGCACTGCGCTCACGGCTATCTACTGTCGAGCTTCCTCTCGCCGCTGACCAACCGCCGCACCGACGACTATGGCGGATCGATCGAGAACCGCGCGCGTTATCCGCTGGAGGTGTTCCGCGCCGTCCGCGCGGTGTGGCCGGAGGACAAGCCGATGTCGGTCCGCCTGTCTTGTCACGACTGGGCCGAGGGCGGCAACACGCCCGAGGATGCACTGGCCTTCGCGAAGCTGTTCAAGGAGGCGGGAGCCGACCTGATCGACTGCTCCTCGGGGCAGGTCTGGGCCGACGACCATCCGGTCTATGGCCGGCTCTACCAGACCCCATTCGCCGACAAGATCCGCAACGAGGTCGGCATCGCGACCATCGCGGTCGGCGCGATCTCGGAGGCGGATCACGCCAACTCGATCATCGCCGCCGGCCGCGCCGATCTCTGCGCCATCGCGCGGCCGCATCTCGCCGACCCCGCCTGGACGCTGCATGAGGCCGCGAAGATCGGCGTCAAGCAGGTCGCCTGGCCGAAGCAGTACCTGTCGGGCAAGTCGCAATATGAAGCCAATCTCGAACGCGCGGCTGCGGGAGTGAAGGCATGATGAGGTTCTGGCCCAACGCACATGCGCTGGTGACCGGTGCCGGTTCCGGCATCGGCGCCGCGACGGCGATCGCTCTCGCAAAAGCCGGCGTGCGCGTCAGCATCGCCGGGCGGCGGATCGACGCGCTGAAGGCGACGGCGGCATCGCTCGACAAGCAGGTTGGCGCCGTGGTTTCGATCGACGTGACCGATCAAGCTGCGGTGACCAAGGGTGTCGCGCAGATCGAGGCTGAGGCGGGGCCGATCGATATTCTCGTCAACAATGCCGGCAAGGCCGGAAGTGCGCCGTTCGACAAGACGGATGCGGCGCTGTGGGCGGACATGCTGGCGAGCAATCTCTCCAGCGTGTTCCTGGTGACGCATGCGGTGTTGCCGGGCATGGCGCAACGCGGCCGCGGCCGCGTGATCAACGTCGCCTCGACCGCGGGTCTCACTGGCTATGCCTACGTCTCGGCCTATGTCGCGGCCAAGCACGGCGTCATCGGCCTCACGCGCTCGCTGGCGCTGGAATATGCACGGCGCGGCGTCACCGTGAATGCGGTCTGCCCCGGCTACACCGATACGCCGCTGGTGGCGGATGCCGCCGCTAACATCGTCGCCAAGACCGGCCGCAGCGAACAGGAAGCGCGCGCAGCGTTGGCAAAAGTCAATCCGATGCAGCGGCTGGTGACGCCGGAGGAGGTCGCCGACGCCATCCTCTGGCTTGCCGCCGAGGGCGCATCGTCAATCAACGGACAAGCCGTCGCGGTCGCCGGCGGCGAAGTCTTTACCGGGTGAAGGAACACGTCATGTCCGAGATGAAAGCAAAGCTCCGGCCGTTCAAGGATTATCCCGCCAAGCACTTCCGCTGGCAGGTCGATGCGAGCGGCCGTGTCGCGACCATCACGCTGAACCGGCCGGACAAGAAGAATCCGCTGACTTTCGAGTCCTATGAGGAGCTGCGCGATCTCTTCACCAATCTCAAATATGCCTCCGATGTCCGCGCGATCGTGCTGACCGGCGCCGAGGGTAATTTCTGCTCCGGCGGCGATGTGTTCGAGATCATCGAGCCGTTGACGCGGATGGCGATGCCGGACCTGCTGGCCTTCACGCGGATGACCGGCGAGGTCGTGCGGGCGATGCGCAAATGCCCGCAGATCATCGTCGCCGCGATCGACGGCATTTGCGCCGGGGCCGGTGCGATGCTGGCGCTGGCGTCCGATTTGCGGCTGGCGACGCCGCAGGCCAAGACCGCGTTCCTGTTCACCCGCGTCGGCCTAGCCGGTGCCGACATGGGCGCGTGCGGACTGCTGCCGCGCGTGATCGGGCAGGGGCATGCGGCCGATCTGCTCTACACCGGGCGTGCGATGAGCGCCGAGGAAGGGTTTGCGTGGGGCTTCCACAACCGTCTGGTGCCGCCGGCCGAGCTCGCCGGTGCCGCGCAAGAACTGGCGCGCTCGCTCGCCGATGGACCGTGGTTCGCGCATGGCGTGACGAAAACGATGTTCAACCAGGAATGGGCGATGGGCGTCGACGAGATGATCGAGTCGGAAGCGCAGGCGCAGGCGATCTGCATGGTCACCGGCGATTTCCGCCGCGCCTTCGAGGCGTTCGCCGCAAAGCAGAAACCGGCCTTCGAGGGCAATTGAGATGATCGAGATCCTGCAACCCCAGGGATGGGCCAAGCCGATCGGCTACGCCAACGGCATCGCCGCGCGCGGCAAACAGCTCTTCATCGCCGGCCAGATCGGCTGGAACGGACAATGCGTGTTCGAGACCGACGATCTCGTCGCGCAGATCGGCCAGACCTTGCGCAACATCGTCGCGGTCGCCGCCGCCGGCGGCGCCGGGCCGGAGCACATCGTGTCGATGACCTGGTACTTGCTCGACCGCAAGGAATATTCCGCGCGGCTGAAGGAGATCGGCACGGTCTATCGCGACATCATCGGCCGGCGCTTTCCGGCGATGACCGCGATCCAGGTTGCCGGCCTGATCGAGGATCGCGCCAAGGTGGAAATCCAGGCGATTGCGGTGGTGCCGGATTGAGGGCGACGCAGTTCCGCCAATCCCGTCATCCTGAGGAGCCGCGAAGCGGCGTCTCGAAGGATGCACGGCCCGGCTGGTGGCCGTCTACCCTTCGAGGCTCGCTGCGCGAGCGCCTCAGGGTGACGGAGATGGATCGGAGTACGCTGAAGCAATGTTAAGCCTAAGCCCAATCGTCGCGGGCCCGCCCAAGTCCCAGACGACAAACCCGCTTGCGGCGGGGCGAGCGGGCATGCGACCTTAGGCCAAAGCGTAAAAGCGTCCTGTTGTGAGTGGAGGTGAGGACGATGAAGGCGATTATCGTCGGAGGCGGAATCGGAGGCCTCACCACTGCGCTGATGCTGCGCTCGCGCGGCATCGCTTGCGAGCTGTACGAGCAGTCCGAGACGATCCGCGAGCTCGGCGTCGGCATCAACACATTGCCCCATGCGATCCGCGAGCTGGCGGGGCTTGGTTTGCTCGACAAGCTCGACGAGGTGGCGATCCGCACCTATGAGCTGTTCTATCTGACGCGACATGGCCAGCAGGTCTGGCACGAGAAGCGCGGGCTCGATGCCGGCCACGACGTGCCGCAATTCTCGATCCATCGCGGCCGCCTGCAAAGCGTGATCCATCAGGCCGTGATCGACCGGCTCGGCGCGGATGCGATCCACACCGGCTGCCGGCTCGGCTCCTTCACCCAGGACGAGGGCGGCGTCTCGGCCTATTTCTTCGACCGCAGCGGCGCCCATGTGCGCACCGCGCGCGGCGACATTCTGATCGGCGCCGACGGCATCCACTCGAAGGTGCGGCAGACGCTGTTTCCGGACGAGGGCGGGCCGTGCTGGAACGGCCTGATGCTGTGGCGCGGCGCGACCGACTGGCCGGCGTTCCTGACCGGGCGCTCGATGATCATCGCCGGCGGCCTGAACGCCAAGGCCGTGATCTATCCGATCGCGGCGGGCTCGAGCCCCGCGAGCCGCCTCACCAACTGGGCGGTGCTGGTGCGGATCGGCGACGGCACCTCGCCGCCGCCGCGCCGCGAGGGCTGGTCCAATCTCGGCCGGCGCGACGAGATGATGCCCTATGTCACTGGTTTCACGATCCCGCAGGTCGACTTCGCCGGCCTGATCAACGCGACGCCTGAGTTCTGGGAGTATCCGTGCTGCGACCGCGATCCCTTGCCGTATTGGTCGAGCGGCCGGGTCACGCTGCTCGGCGACGCCGCGCATCCGATGTATCCGGTCGGCTCGAACGGCGCATCGCAGGCGATCCTCGATGCGCGCTGCCTGGCCGACCTGCTGGCGCGGGCGGAGCATCCGCGCCACGCGCTGGCGGCCTATGAGCGGCAGCGGCTGCCGATGACCGCCGACATCGTTGCCTCCAACCGCCGCGGCGGGCCGGAAGGCGTGATCGACGCCGTCGAACAGCTCGCGCCGCAGGGCTTTACCGACGTCGACACCATCCTCAATTACGAGGCGCGCGAGGCGATCGTCCGCGGCTATGCCGCCAAGGCCGGCTTTGCCGCGCGCGTGGTGGCGCGGCAATAGGTCCTTTGCAGGAGGAGACGTCCGGCAGGCCATCTCCACACCGTCATTGCGAGGAGCAAAGCGACGAAGCAATCCATCGTTCCGCGATCGCGGAAATATGGATTGCTTCGCTTCGCTCGCAATGACGGAATAAGCTACGCCGGCGGCGGCGGCAGGAAGTGGATGTTGTGCTCGGCGGCGAGCCGCACCACGTCATCCGGGTTCTGCTCCTTCATGTTGTGGATCGCCCAGAACAGGTCGTAGAGCCTCCGCGTCGGCGACACCCAGAACAGCGTCTTGGCCGGCTGCTGCGACTTGTTGAAGATGCCGTGCGGCTTGCCCATCGGCAGGCGAACCAGATCGCCAGGAGTTGCGGATTCGTCGGCGCCGTCGAGCATGAAGTCGAGCTTGCCCTCGAGGATGTAGAGGTACTCGTCCTGGTCGGGGTGGATATGCGGAGGAACGAAGGTGCCCGGCGGGAAGGTGGCGTGCCAGGAGAATGAATGCTCGGTGCGGCTCTTCGGGACGTAGGTCTGGCCAAGGATGCTCCAGGAAATGCCCTGGATGCCTTCATTGGCGCGGGTGATGCCGGCGATCTCGTCTTTCATCGTCATGTCTCTTGATCTCCATTTGACGCGTTTTCTTCACGCGAACCGATACCCATTTCGCTCGAAAACGCTTTGAGTGCCTTACTTTGCCGCGCAGTCCTTGGCGTAGCGATCGCCATAATTCGAAAACACCTTCTCGACGATCTCGGTCTGGAATTTGCCGTCCGGCCGTTTCGCGACCTTGGTGAGATAGAAATCCTGGATCGGATAGCCGTTGTTGCTGAACTTGAAGTTACCGCGCAGCGAGGTGAAGTCGGCCTTTTTCAGCGCCGCCGCGACCGCGTCCTTGTTGGAGAGGTCGCCCTTTGTGGCCTTGACCGCGCTGTCGATCAACAGCGCCGCGTCATAGGCCTGCATGGCGTAGGTGCCGGGCACGCCGTTGTAGGCCGCCTCATAGGCGGCGACGAACTTCTTGCTCTGGGGATTGTCGAGGTTCGGGGCCCAGTTCGCCCCGCCGAACATGCCGACCGCTGCGTCCTGCTGCGCGGGCAGGGTGGATTCGTCGACGGTGAAGGCGGAGAGCACCGGCACGGTGGCGCCAGCCTGCTTGTACTGCTTCACGAGATTAACGCCCATGCCGCCCGGCATGAAGGTGAACAGCGCGTCCGGCTTCAGCGCGGCGATCTTGGAGAGTTCGGGCTGGAAATCCAGCGTGTTCAGCGGCGTGTAGGATTCCTCGACGACCTCGCCCTTGTAGTCGAGCTTGAAGCCGGCGACGGAGTCGCGGCCGGCCTGATAGTTCGGCACCAGCAGGTAGACGCGCTTGTAGCCGCGGTCCTGCGCCACCTTGCCGAGGATCTCGTGCACCTGGTCGTTCTGGTACGACGTCACATAGAAGAACGGGTTGCACTCCTTGCCGGCGTAGCTGGAAGGACCAGCGTTCGGACTGATCAGGAAGGTCTTGCTGTCGGTGACCGGGCGGTGGATCGCCTGCAGGATGTTGGAGAAGATCGGGCCGACCACGAAGTCGACCTTGTCGCGCTCGAGCAGGCCACGCACCTTGACCACCGCGACGTCGGGCTTCAGTTCGTCGTCGGCGTTGACGATCTCGACATCGCGGCCGGCCATCTTGCCGCCGAGGTCCTTGATCGCGAGCGCAAAGCCGTCGCGGACCTGCTGGCCGAGCGCCGCGGCCGGGCCGGAGGTCGTGACCAGCACGCCGATCTTGATCTTCTCCTCCGCGGTCGCCGGGGTGACGGCGACACCCAGCAGCGCCGCCAATCCCGCGAGCTTCATCAATTGTTTCATGTCTCTCCCCCGACCACTGCTTTTGATGTTTCGGCTTCAGCCCAATTGGCCGCAGCTTAGTCTGACGCGCGCGACCGCTGCAAGCGATGCGGCATTGCGTCAGGATGATCGCCGCGGACCATGCAGGCGTAGCACATGCAAGCGCCGCGCCAATTGCTTGAAGTTTAAAGAAATTGCAGGATTGCCCAGACGGATCAGGCACGATTCGCAATTGTCCTTGCGGGGCGCCGCGAATTGCTTGAAGCTCAAAGCAATTGGTCCGACCGGAACCCGCCGCGGAGGCACGATCGCCGCATGATCCTCGATTCCGAAACCAAAGCCGTCGAACTGCCCGACGACCACGGCACCGAGCTCAGGCTGTGGCTGCGCCTCCTGACCTGCACCACGCTGATCGAAGGCGAGGTGCGCAGCCGGCTGCGCGAGAAGTTCGACGTCACGCTGCCGCGCTTCGACCTGATGGCCCAACTCGACAAGGTATCCGACGGCATGACGCTGTCGGACCTGTCGAAGCGGATGATGGTATCCAACGGCAACGTCACCGGGCTGGTCGAGCGCCTGGTTGAATCAGGCCATCTCGATCGCCGCACCTCGGAGACGGACCGCCGCGTGCAGTTCATCCGGCTCACAAAGCTCGGCCGCGCCGAATTCCGCAAGATGGCCGCCGAGCACGAGAAGTGGATCGCCGATATCTTCGGCGACCTCTCGCCGAAGGATATCCGCGAACTTATGCGGCTGCTCGCCAAGGCCAAGGGCTCGGCGCAGCGCTCCGCCAAGGCAAGGAGCGCTTAAAGCCGTGACCGAGGTCGATTACGAGGTCGAATACAACAACCGGGCGCGGGTGCCGGAAAATCCGGCGCTGATGGCCGGCTGGGCGAGGGACTCCGCGGCCTATCGCGAGCAGCATCCGCCGCGGCGGCTGACCTATGGTCCGGGCAGCCGCAACGTCATCGACCTGTTCGAAGGCGATCGTGACGGCCCGCTCGTGGTCTTCATCCATGGCGGCTACTGGCAGGCGCTCGACGGCTCGTCATCGAGCCACTGCGCGCGAGGGCTCAATGGCCACGGCATCGGCGTCGCGGTGCCGAGCTACGATCTCTGTCCCAATGTCACGGTCGGCGACATCATCGGCGAGATGCGTGCGGCGTGCCGCGAACTGGCCAGACTCGGCCGGCCGCTGGTCGTGTCGGGACACTCCGCAGGCGGACATCTTGCCGCATGCATGCTCGCGACCGATTGGCCGGCCTATGATGGGTCGCTGCCGAAGGACCTGGTCAGGGCTGCTTACGCGATCTCCGGCCTGTTCGAGCTTGAGCCATTGGTCGGCACCTCCATCAACAAGGCGCTTGGCCTCGACCGCGCCGCAGCACGTGCGGCGAGCCCGCTGTCCTGGACGCCGCCTGCGGGCGCGACGCTCGATGCCGTCGTCGGCGGCGCCGAGAGCGCGGAATATCACCGGCAGAGCCGGACCATCGTCGATGTCTGGGGCAAAGCGGGCGTCGCAACGCGGTTCGGCGTTGTGCCGGACGCCAATCATTTCACCGCGATCGCGCCGCTCGCCGACCCGGGCTCGGCGATGGTCGCGCGGCTGAAGCAGCTTACGCAAATCTGAGGTTCTGAAGGATCGGCCGGCGATTGCCGCGCGATTTCCACCCTTGCGCCAAACTATTTTAAGTATAAAATGATTGGCGATTGGAACGCTGCGGGGCGTCCTTGTTCTTCTCGATATTGGTCTTGGCCTTTCTGGATGGAAAGCGAGGGGCAATCGAATGTCAGGTGAATTTCCCGGGCTCGGCCCATCCGGGCATGTCGACGATTTCGCACGGCGCAACCTGCCGCCATCAGCGCAATGGCCGCAGCTGCTGCTCGACCGGCCGGAGTTTCAATATCCGGATTATCTCAACGCCGCGGTCGAGCTGACCGACCGCATCGTCGAGCAGGGGATGGGCGATCGCATCGCGCTGATCGGCAATGGCCGTCAGCGCACCTACAAGGAACTGACCGATTGGTCGAACCGCCTGGCGCACGCGCTGGTGGAGAATTACGGCGTCAAGCCCGGCAATCGCGTGCTGATCCGCTCGGGCAACAACCCGGCGCTGGTCGCGGCCTGGCTCGCTGCGACCAAGGCCGGTGCCGTCGTCGTCAACACCATGCCGATGCTGCGCGCCGGCGAATTGGCCAAGATCGTCGACAAGGCCGAGATCTCGCTGGCGCTAACCGACAGCCGCATCGCGGATGAACTGGTGGCCTGCGCCAAGACCAGCAAATTCCTCAAGCAGGTCGTCAATTTCGACGGCACGCAGAACCACGACGCCGAGCTCGACCGGATCGCGCTGAACAAGCCGGTCAAGTTCGATGCGGTGAAGACCGGCCGCGACGACGTCGCGCTGCTGGGCTTCACGTCGGGCACGACGGGCGAGCCCAAGGCGACCATGCACTTCCACCGCGATCTCCTGATCGTTGCCGACGGCTATGCGAAGGAAGTGCTCAAGGTCACACCCGACGACGTGTTCGTCGGCTCGCCGCCGCTTGCGTTCACATTCGGCCTCGGCGGGCTCGCGATCTTCCCGCTGCGCTTCGGCGCCACCGCGACGCTGCTGGAGAACGCGGCGCCGAGCGAGATGATCCGGATCATCGAAACCTACAAGGCGACGATCTGCTTCACCGCGCCGACCGCCTATCGCGCGATGATGGCCGCGATGGACAAGGGCGCCGATCTGTCGTCGCTGCGGCTCGCCGTCTCGGCCGGCGAGACGCTGCCGGCGCCGGTGTTCGAGAGCTGGACCAGGAAGACCGGCAAGCCGATCCTCGACGGCATCGGCAGCACTGAACTGCTGCACATCTTCATCACCAACCGCACCGGCAGCGCCGTCGGCGGCACCACGGGCACGCCTGTCACCGGCTACGAGGCGAAGATCGTCGACGAAGACATGAACGAGCTGCCGGCGGGCCAGGTCGGCAAGCTGGCGGTTCGCGGTCCGACCGGCTGCCGCTATCTCGCCGACTCCCGGCAGACCAAATATGTCCGCGACGGCTGGAACATCACCGGCGATGCCTTCGTCAGGGACGAGAACGGCCGGCTGTCCTTCGTGGCACGGGCCGACGACATGATCATCTCGGCGGGCTACAACATCGCCGGTCCCGAGGTGGAGGCCGCGCTGCTCGGCCATCCCGATGTCGCGGAGTGCGCCGTGATCGGCGCACCCGACGAGGAGCGGGGGCAGATCGTCTCGGCGTTCATCGTGCTGAAGCAGGGCGCGCGCTGCGACGAGGTCGAGGTCAAGCTGCTGCAGGATCACGTCAAGGCGACGATCGCGCCGTACAAATATCCCCGCGCGATCGCCTTCGTCGAGGCGCTGCCGAAGACCCAGACCGGGAAGATCCAGCGCTTCAAGCTGCGCGAGGCAAGCTGACAAGTAAAAGGGGAGGGCGACGGCCCGCGGCCGCCGCCCGACAGATCAATGCGCCGCGTCGCCGCCGGCCGCGTTCTTCGGCTTTCCGGTCAAGAGGATCGCGATCGCGGCGAACACCAGCACGATGCCGATCACGGCAAAGGTGTCGCTGAAACCAAGCACCAGGGCCTGGCGCTTCACGATATTGCCGAGCGCCACGATCGCCTGGTGGTGCGCGGTCGCCGGATCGGAGATGCCGTGGCTGAGGAAGTAATTGGTCACCTCGGCGATCCGGGTGCGCACTTCCTCGCGGCCGAGGTCGACCGACTGGCCGATGATGTTGGAGTGGAACTGCTCGCGCTTGGTGACGATGGTGGCGAGCAGGGCCGTGCCGATCGCGCCGCCGAGATTGCGCATCATGTTGGAGATGCCGGAGGCCGCCGCGGCATCCTGCGGCGCGACACTGCCGAGGCTGACCGCCGACAGCGGGGCCAGCATGATCGCCTGGCCGATCGCGCGGACGATGTTCGGGACGAAGAACTGGTCGCCGGAGTAATCGAGCGACATCGCGATGTTCATGAAGGAGGAGACCGCGAACAGGATCATGCCGGTGAAGGCGATGAAGCGCGGATCGAAGCGCTGCATCAGCTTCGGCACCAGCGGGATCAGGATCAGCTGCGGCAGGCCGGTCCAGGCCAGCACCTGGCCGATCTGCTCGGCGTTGTAGCGCTGCACCTGGCCGAGATAGGCCGGCAGCAGGTACACCGAGCCGAACAGCGCGAAGCCGACGAACACCGCCGAGATGGTGCCGAAGCCGAAGCTGCGCTGGGTCAGGAGGCGCAGCCGGATCAGCGGCTTCTCGACGACGAGCTCGATCCAGACGAACAGAGTGAGGCTGACCGCTGCGATCACCGCGAGCTTGACGATGAAGGGCGAGCCGAACCAGTCGTTCTTGTTGCCTTCCTCGAGCACGGCCTGCAGCGACGACAGGCCGATCGCCATCGTGGCGATGCCGAGCCAGTCGCCCTCGCGCAGCAGATGCAACTGCATCGGCTGGCGTTCCAGCGTGAAGTAGAGCGTGATGACCATCACCGCGGTCGGGATCACGTTGACGAAGAAGATGGTCTGCCAGCCGTAATTCTCGGTGAGGTAGCCGCCGATGGTCGGGCCGATCGCGGGGGCGAAGGTCACGGCGAGCGCGAACATGGCAAGGCCGACCGGCTGCTGGGCCTTCGGCAGCTTGGTGAAGACCAGCGTGAAGGCCATCGGGATCAGCACGCCGCCGAAGAAACCCTGCAAGCCGCGCATCGCGATCATCGAGGGCAGGTCGTGGGTGAAGGCACAGGCGACCGAGAAGATCGCGAACAGGGTGGCGAAGCCGATGATGATCTTGCGGAAGGAAAACACCCGGCTGAGATAGTCGGTCAGCGGGATCACCACGATCTCGCCGATCAGATAGGAGGTCGAGATCCAGGAGCCGTTGTCGACGCCGGTTCCGATGCCGCCCTCGATGTTGAGCAGCGAGGCGTTGGTGATCTGGATGTTGAGGATCGCCATGAAGGCGCCGATCATGGCGGCGACAATGGAAATCCAGACCGCCATGCTGGCGCGGTTGGGATCGGCCGCTACAGCTGCCGCGCGGGGCGCAGCAGCCGGGGACGAGAGCGCGAGATCGGACATGACATCACCTATTTGAAGGAGGCGACAGCGAGCTTGGGAGAGGCGCCGGAGCGCGGCGCCTCGCCAGGTTGCGACAAGGTTGCGATGGTCGGGATGACCGACATGCCGGGCCGCAATTCGACCGCCGTCGCGTCGAGTGCGATCTTCACCGGAATGCGCTGCACCACCTTGGTGAAGTTGCCGGTCGCATTGTCTGGCGGCAGCAGCGCGAATTCCTGGCCGCTGGCGGGCGCGAGACTGTCGACATGGCCGCGCACCACCTGTCCCGGGAACATGTCGACGGCGATCTCGACCGGCTGACCCTTGCGGACATTGGTGAGCTGCGTCTCCTTGTAGTTCGCGATGACATAGGCGCCGGCGGCGGGCACCAGCGACATCAGCTGGGTGCCGGCCTGGACGAACTGGCCGGTGCGCAGGGTGCGGTTGCCGACCACGCCGTCGATCGGGGCTGATATGGTGGTGTAGCCGAGGTTCAACTCGGCCTGATGCTGGAGCGCGGTCGCCCGCGCCTGCGCCGCGACCGCCTGGGCAATGTCGGCCTTGAGCAGCTCCACCTGGCGGAGCGCGGAGGCGAGGTTCGCGGTATCGCGGGCGACAGCGGCCTGTGCGCTGGCGTAGCGCGACTGCGCCTGCTGCGCGTTCTGCACGCTGCCGAAGCCGGTGCCGGCGAGGTCGGTGTAGCGCTTGTTCTCCTGCTCGGCGAAGGTCTGCGTCGCGGTGTCCACGGCGAGCGTCGCGCGGGCCGCTTCGATCACGGACTGCTGCACATCGAGCTGCGCATGCTTGCTGGCGATCGCGGCTTCGGCGGCGTCGACGTCGGCCTTGGCCTGATCCAGCGCGACCCTGAAATCGCGATCGTCGATCCGCGCCAGCATCTGGCCGGCGCGCACATGCTCGTTGTCGCCGACCAGCACCGCGCTGAGATAGCCGGAGACTTTTGGCGCGATCGTCGTGTTATCGGCCTTCACATAGGCGTCGTCGGTCGAGACCTGGAAGCGGCCGACCGTCCAGTAGTCCCAGCCGTACCAGGCTCCGCCCGAAAGGACGGCGAGCGCCGCGCCGGCCAGCAGCAGGCGGCGAAGCCTGCCCTTGGCGGCGGGCGGCCTGGCGGCCTCCGGATTTGCGATCAATTGCCTGGCGGTCTCGGCCGGAACCTGGCTTTCGGCCTTGAATGATGTCTCATGCTGGCTCATGGGCGGCGCTCCTGATCCGTCTATCCCGCTGGAAAATCTTGCAAATTTCGGTCGATGCCCGCGGGATTAATTAGGAAACTTGATGTTTTCCAAAATAGAGCCCATATTGGGAGTGTCAATAGAATGACAGGCATCATTTAAAAGCATGGCTCGCGGATGAACCGGAATGACAAGGATCAGACTGAGCAAGGCGCGCCGGCGCGGCGCGGTCGTGGGCGGCCGCAGCTGCGTTCCGACGACGAGACGCGTGCGCTGATCTATGACGCCGCGCGGCGCGAGTTCTCCGAGCGCGGCTTTGCTGCGGCCAACATCGCCGACGTGGCTTGCCGCGCCGGCGTCTCCACCAAGACACTCTATCGGCTGATCCCGACCAAGCTGGCGCTGTTCGAGGGCACGGTGACGGACCGGATGGACCGATTCATATCCGCCGTAAATCTCGGCGCCTGCGATGGCCGTGATATCGCGGCGGCACTGGAGGCCGCACTCTCGACCTGTGGCGAGCTGATCCTCGATGCCGAGGTCATCGCGCTTCAGCGCATCATCCTGGCCGACAGCGACAAATTTCCCGACATCGCCGAGATGTTCTACGAGAAGGCGATGCAGCGGACGCTTGGCGCGCTCGCTGCGTGGCTCGGCGTGCAGCAGCGGAGGGGAAGGATCGCGGTGGACGACGCGCAGGCTGCTGCGGGCATGCTGCTCGGCATGCTCGTGTTCCAGCCGCAACGCGACGTGATGTACGGCCACAGGCCGCCGCCGTCGCGGGCGCAGATCGAGGCCCGCGCCAAGGCCTGCGCGGCACTGTTCTTGTCCGGATGCGCCGTGCCGGCCGATCAGATCAAGAAGCAGAACGGAGACGCGTGATGCCCCGCGTCACTTGCCCATTGCCGCCGCCGGCGGCTGGGCCAGCACCTGCCGGATCATCCGCGCGAGATCGGACTTGCGATAGGGCTTCGGCAGCAGCGTCACATCCGGATCGAGACGGCCGTGGTGGATGATCGCGTCCTCGGTGTAGCCGGAGGTGAAGAGCACGCGCACCGAGGGCAGTTTGGCGATCACGGCGTCGGCGACCTGCCGGCCGTTCATGCCGCCGGACATGATGACGTCGGTGAACAGCACGTCGCAGACGAACCCGTTGTCGACCGCAGCCAATGCTTCCGGGCCGTTGGCGGTGACCATGGTGTGATAGCCAAGCTGCTCGAGCTGGGCGCTGACGTAATTGCGCACCAGCGGATCGTCCTCGACGACCAGGATGGATTCATTGCCGCCGCGGGTGTCGACCGGAGGAGGCGGCTCGACGTCGATCATGTCGCCGCTGCTGCGCGGCAGATAGAGCTTGATCGAGGTGCCGTGGCCCTCTTCGGAATAGATCTTGAGGTGTCCGTTGGACTGCTTGATGAAGCCGTACACCATGCTGAGCCCGAGGCCGGTGCCCTTGCCGGTGTCCTTGGTGGTGAAGAATGGCTCGAACACCTTGTCGCGGATCCCCGCCGGGATGCCCCCGCCGGTGTCGCTGACCGCGACCATCACATATTCACCCGCCCGCACATCGGGGTTGGCGACGGCATAAACCTCGTCGAGGATGACGTTGCTGGTCTCCAGCATCAGCTTGCCGCCATCGGGCATCGCATCGCGGGCATTGACCGCGAGATTGAGCAGCGCGGTCGCCATGTGGTTCGGATCGATGAAGGCCGACCAGGCATCGGGCTCGAGCGCGGTATCGATCTCGATCTGCTCGCCAAGCGAGGGGCGCAGCAGCCGCGCGGTGTCCTGCACCAGCGTGTTGAGATTCGCTTCACGCGGTTGCAGCGGCTGCAGCCGCGAGAAGGCCAGCAGGTGCTTGGTCACTTCTGCACCGCGAAACGCCGCATCGGTGATCATCTTGGCGACAGACGACAGCGCGGGATCATGTTCAACGGCTTCCGCGAGGATGTCGATCAGGCCGGTGATGACGGTCAGGATATTGTTGAAGTCGTGGGCGATGCCGCCGGAGAGGTGCCCGACGGCCTCCATTTTCTGCACCTGGCGGAGCTTTTGCTCGGCTTCGAGCTGTTCGCGGGCGGCCTCGACCTCGCGGGCGCGCATGAAGATTTCCGCTTCCATCTGCTCGGTGCGCTCGCGCAGCCGGTCGGTCAGCTGGTCCTGCTCGGCACCGCGCTGCTTCAGCTGGATGAAGCTGGTGACGTCTTCGACCCGATGGATGATGTAGGTGAACTGCCCGTTCGGCCCCAGCACCGGCGTATTGCGCGGGCTCCAGTAGCGTTCCTCGAAGCCGCCGCCCTCCGACTCGGGCTTGCGGATATCGTATTTCTGCACCGTCATGGTGTCGGGGCGGCGGAACTGGACCACGCGCTCGAGCGAGGCGCGCAGGTTCCGCACGCCGTCGGCGGTCGGATCGTCCGGATTGTCGGGAAACACCTCGAACAGCCCGCGCCCGAGGATCGCGGCGCGCTCGGTCTTGGTGGCGCGCAGATACGCGTCGCTCACTGCCACGATGCGGAAGTCGGGCTGCGTCAGCACCAGATAAAGGCCGGGCGCCGCCTCGAATAACGCCTTGAAGTCGGGCGTCGGCGGGGACTGGTTCTGCAGTTCAACCTCCCTCGCAGGGTGCGGTCCGCCGGGTGACCGCAGTCAAGATGTGACATGCGTTTCGCGGAACTTCAATGCCTAACATACGGCACCACCTCGATTTTCTGGCTCGATCGGGCGTTGCAACGTCGCCCGGGCGCTAGTTTGAATTCGGCAGATAGCGCCAGCCCTCCTTGCCGAGGAAATCCAGCATGGCCTGCGCGGGCGGCAGCAGGATCTTGTCGGCGCGCCTGATCGCGTGCCACTGCCGGACGATCGGCAGGCCCTTCACCTTGAGCACCACCAGCCGGCCGTCCTCCAGCTCATGGAACACCGTGTGCTGGGAGATGAAGGCGATGCCGAGCCCGGCCATCACCGCCTGCTTGATGGTCTCGTTGCTGTCCATCGCCATGCCGAGTTTCGGCTCCAGCCCGACCCGCTCGAAATATTGCTGCATCAGCATCCGCGTCCCCGATCCTTGCTCGCGAGTGATGAAGGTTTCGTTGGCGAGCTCCGATGGGGCGACGTGCCGCCGCCGCGCCAGCCGATGATCGGGCGCGGCGACGATGAAGTGCGGATGCCGGCCGAGCGGCTTCATCTCGACCTCGACGTCGGCCGGCGGCCGGCCCATCACCGCGATGTCGAGATCATAGCCGCGCAGCGCGTCGCGAATCTCCTCGCGGTTGCCGATCCTGAGCGTGACCTCGATCTTGGGAAAGCGGCGCGAGAACGCCGCGATCGCGAACGGCACGAAGTATTTCGCGGTGGAGACCGCGCCCATCGCGACGCGGCCGCCGCTGCGGCCGGCGATCATGTCGAGCGACTGCTCGCAATCCTTCAGCGCCGCCTCGATCCGCTCGACCAGCGTCAGCACATGCGCGCCGGCATCCGTCAGCGCCATACCGTCGCCGGTGCGCTGGATCAGCGGCAACCCCGCGAGCGCCTGCAGGTTGCGAAGCTGCAGCGTCACCGCGGGCTGCGTCAGGTTCAACCGGTTGGCGGCCGACGTGATCGATCCGGCCTCGTGCAAGGTCGACAGTGCGCGCAGCTGGCGGATGGTGAGATCCCGTGAGAAGTTGCCGGCCATGACAAGCTCCATAAGAAATACTTTGCCCGGACCAAAGATAATAAAATTTCCCTAATTGGGCAATTCGCGCGTTGATAGGGCGAAGGCGACTCCCCTGAGGTCGCCTCTCGAAGCCTCGGGACAGAGGGCGCGATCATAGGGAGAGGCCGGTGGAGATTCGTCCTGCATTGCATGCCCATCTGGAGTGGCCGACGCAACACAACCCGTTGCGCGCCGCGACCGTTGTGGTGATCGAAGCCCTTGCGCGTGCGGCGATCGAGCTCTCGCGCATCATTGCCGCCGGGCCGCTCGCCGGAGTCGGCGGCGAGAGCGGCGGCGTCAATCCCGACGGCGATCGCCAGAAGACCATCGACATCGTCGCCGACGACCTGATGCGGAACGCGCTGCGCGCCGCGCCGGTCGCCGCAGTGCTGTCGGAGGAAGTCGAACTGCCCGAGACGCTCGATCCCGACGCGCCGCTCTGCGTCGCGATCGATCCGCTCGATGGATCCGCCAATCTCGAAAACAACATCTCGATCGGCACGATCTTCTCGATCCGGCCGAAGGGAAACGACGTCATCTCGACCTTCTTCGAGCCCGGCACGGCGCAATGCGCCGCAGGTTGCTTCATCTACGGTCCACAGACCGTGCTGGTGCTGGCGCTCGACCAATGCGTCGACTGTTTCACGCTGGACCCGCGAACCGGTGAGTTCGTCCTGACCGCGCGCGATCTGCGCGTGCCGCAGGATGCGTCGGAATTCGCCATCAATGCCTCGAATCGGCGGCACTGGAGCGGCCCGGTGCGCAGCTACATCGACGAGTGCCTCGCCGGCGTGAACGGTGAGCGCGGGCAGGACTTCAACATGCGCTGGATCGGCTCGCTGGTCGCCGAGGCCTACCGCATCCTGATGCGCGGCGGCGTGTTCCTGTATCCGGCGGATGCGCGCCAGGGCTACCGCGAAGGCCGGTTGCGTCTGCTGTACGAGGCGCATCCCATCGCACTGATCATGGAATGGGCGGGCGGCGCCGCGTCGAACGGCCGGTCGCGCATTCTCGAACTGTCGGCACGCACGCCGCATCAGCGTGTGCCCCTGATCATGGGATCGGCGCGCGCCGTGCGCGACGTCGATGCGATCCACCTGACCGTCGAGCCGTTGTTCGAAAGCAGCGATGCCCCGCTGTTCGCGCGGCGCGGCCTGTTCCGCTGAGGAGGACCGCATGTCACGTCGGCATCCCATCATCTCGATCACCGGCTCCTCCGGGGCCGGCACCACCTCGGTGAAGAAGACCTTCGAGAACATCTTCCGCCGCGAGAACGTGGTCGCCGCCTATATCGAGGGCGACGCGTTCCACCGCTACGACCGCGCCGAGATGCGCAGCCTGATGGCGGAGAGAGCCGAGCGCGGCAACAAGCACTTCAGCCATTTCAGCCCCGAGACCAATTTGTTCCAGGAGCTGGAGAAGCTGTTCAGCGACTATGCCGAGACCGGCACCGGAACCACGCGGCACTATGTGCACGACGAGGAGGAGGCGCGGCTCTACGGCGCCAAGCCCGGCACCTTCACCGCCTGGGAGGCGCTGCCGGAGAATTCCGACCTCCTGTTCTACGAGGGCCTGCACGGCGCCGTGGTCACCGACAAGGTGAATGTCGCGCAGCATGCCGACCTCAAGATCGGCGTCGTGCCGGTCATCAACCTCGAATGGATCCAGAAGCTGCACCGCGATCGCAGCCATCGCGGCTACTCCACCGAGGCGGTGACCGACACCATCCTGCGCCGCATGCCGGACTACGTGAACTACATCTGTCCGCAATTCACCGAGACCGACATCAACTTCCAGCGCGTGCCGACCGTCGATACGTCGAACCCTTTCATCGCGCGCTGGATCCCGACGCCGGATGAATCGATGGTCGTGATCCGCTTGAAGAACCCGCGCGGCATCGACTTCCCCTATCTGCTCTCGATGATCCCGAACAGCTTCATGTCGCGCGCCAATTCGATCGTGGTGCACGGCGCCAAGCTCGACCTCGCGATGCAGCTCATCCTGACCCCGCTGATCCTGCAACTGATCGAACGAAAGAGGCGAACGATATGACCGCACTTGCGTCCGTAGCCAGCCGCCCCGAAATCAGCCACGACGAGATGGCCAACGCCATCCGCTTCCTCGCCGTCGACGCGGTCGAGCAGGCGAAATCCGGCCACCCCGGCATGCCGATGGGCATGGCCGATGTCGCGACCGTGCTGTTCACGGACTTCCTGAAGTTCGACCCGGCCGATCCGGCGTGGCCCGACCGCGACCGCTTCGTGCTGTCGGCCGGTCACGGCTCGATGCTGCTCTACGCGCTGCTTTACCTCACAGGCTACGAGAGCATGACGCTCGACCAGCTCAAGGCGTTCCGGCAGTGGGGATCGAAGACCCCGGGCCATCCCGAGTACGGCCACACCCCGGGTGTCGAGACCACGACCGGGCCGCTCGGGCAGGGGGTTGCGACCGCGGTCGGCATGGCGCTTGCCGAGCGGCTGATGAACGCCCGCTTCGGCGACGACCTCGTCGACCACTACACCTATGTGATCGCCGGCGATGGCTGCCTGATGGAAGGCATCAGCCATGAGGCGATCTCGCTGGCCGGCCATTTGCGGCTGAACCGCTTGATCGTGCTGTTCGACGACAATCATATCTCGATCGACGGCGCCACCTCGCTGTCCTGCTCGGACGACCAGACGGCGCGGTTCAAGGCCAGCGGCTGGAACGTCAACCGCGTCGACGGCCACGATCCGCAGGCGATCACCGCGGCGATCAGGCAGGCGCGATCGAGCGATCGTCCGTCGTTGATCGCCTGCCGGACGGTGATCGGGTTCGGCGCGCCGAACCGGCAGGGCAGCGAAAAGGTGCATGGCGCGCCGCTCGGTGCCGATGAGGTGGCGAAGACCCGTGCCGCGCTGCGCTGGCCGTATCCGGCATTCGAGATTCCCGATGCGGTGCTGGCGGAGTGGCGCGAGCTCGGCGGCCGCGGCCGCGACGCACGGCGGGCCTGGATCGAGCGTTCGCGCGGCGCCTGCAAGGGCGACAGGGCCGAGCGGTCTCCGTTCCACGATGCGCTGAACCGGAAATTGCCCTGCGCCTATGCCGAGGCGATGGCCAAGCTGGTGGAGCGGTTCGCGACCGAGCGGCCGAAGCTCGCCACGCGGCAGGCTTCGCAGCAGGTCATCGACGTGATCGCGGAGGCGTTGCCCAATTTGCTGGGCGGCTCGGCCGACCTCACGCACTCCAATCTGACGCTGGCGAAGTCGCAGGTTTCGGTGCGGCCGGAAACGCTCGACGGCAGCTACATCCACTACGGCATTCGCGAACACGGCATGGCCGCGGCGATGAACGGCGTCGCCCTGCACGGCGGGTTCATTCCCTATGGCGGCACCTTCCTCAGCTTTGCCGATTACAGCCGGCCGGCGATCCGCCTTGCGGCGCTGATGGGGATCCGCGTCATCCATGTGATGACCCACGATTCCATCGGACTCGGCGAGGACGGGCCGACGCATCAGCCGGTCGAGCATCTGGCGGCGCTGCGCGCGATCCCGAACGTCCTGGTGTTCCGCCCGGCCGATGCGGTCGAGACGGCGGAAGCGTGGGACTGCGCGCTGAAGGCAGAGACCTCGCCGTCGATCCTCTGCCTGTCGCGGCAGGCGCTGCCGACGGTTCGCGACGGCAGCAAGGACAACCAGGTCGCGCTCGGCGCCTACGTTCTCGTCGAGCCGGCCTTCGCGCGTGACGTCACCCTGATTGCAACGGGTTCGGAGGTGGCGATTGCGCTCGAAGCCGCAAAGCTGCTGGCGGAAGACGGGGTACAGGCCGCGGTCGTCTCGGCCCCGTGCTTCGACCTGTTCCGCCAGCAGCCGAGCGACTATCGCGCCCAGGTGCTGGGCAGCGCCCCGCGCGTCGGCGTGGAGGCTGCGGTCGAGGGCGACTGGACGCGTTGGCTCGGAGACGACGGTGCATTCGTCGGCATGGCCGGCTTCGGCGCTTCCGCGCCGGCCGACGTGCTCTACCGCGAATTCGGCATCACGCCCGCGGCAATCGCTGCTGCAGCAAAACAGCTCATTCAACGAGCGAATTGAAAGGAGGACGCCACCATGGCGCGGATAACCCTGAGGCAGTTGCTGGACCACGCCGCCGAACGCGGCTACGGCGTTCCGGCCTTCAACATCAACAATATGGAGCAGGGCCTCGCCATCATGGAGGCGGCGGCTTCCTGCGATGCGCCTGTCATCATCCAGGCCTCGCGCGGCGCGCGCTCCTATGCCAACGACATCATGCTGGCGAAGATGATCGACGCGCTCGAGGAGATGCATCCGCAGATTCCGCTCTGCCTGCATCTCGATCACGGAAACGAAGAGGCGACCTGCGCCACCGCGATCCGTTACGGCTTCACCTCCGTCATGATGGACGGCTCGCTCAAGGCCGACGCCAAGACCGCAGCCGACTATGACTACAACGTCGATATCACCCGCCGGGTGGTCGACATGGCGCACTGGGTCGGCGCGTCGGTCGAAGGCGAGCTCGGCGTGCTCGGCTCGCTCGAGCATGGCGGCGGCGAGCAGGAGGACGGTCACGGCGTCGAGGGCAAGCTGAGCCATGACCAGCTGCTCACCGATCCGGATCAGGCGGTCGATTTCGTCCGCGCTACCAAGGTCGATGCGCTTGCGATCGCGATGGGCACCTCGCACGGCGCCTACAAGTTCACGCGGCGGCCCGATGGCGAGATCCTGGCGATGCGCGTAGTCGAGGAGATCCATACCCGCCTGCCGAACACGCATCTGGTGATGCACGGCTCGTCCTCGGTGCCGCAGCCGCTGCAGGACATGTTCAACCAGTTCGGCGGCGAGATGCCGCAGACCTGGGGTGTCCCGGTCGAGGAGATCGTTCGCGGCATCAAGCACGGGGTGCGCAAGGTCAATATCGACACCGATTGCCGCCTGGCGATGGCGGCGGCCTTCCGCAAGGTCGCCGTCCAGTCGAAGAGTGAGTTCGATCCGCGCAAATTCCTGAAGCCGGCGATGGATGCGCTACGCGAACTCTGCCGTGACCGCTTCGAGCAGTTCGGCACGGCCGGCAATGCCGCCAGAATCAAGGTGGTTGCACTGCCGGAAATGGCTCGCCGCTATCGCGCCGGCGCGCTCGATCCGCAAATTGGAAAGATGACCCAGGCCGCCTGAGCAAATGGCGACGAACCACAGGAGATTTCGATGAATATGCAGCAGTCGATCACCGTGCGCGGCAAGGATCGCTACAAGTCCGGCGTGATGGAATACAAGCGGATGGGCTATTGGGAGCCGAACTACGAGCCCAAGGACACCGACGTCATCGCCTTGTTCCGCGTCACGCCGCAAGACGGCGTCGATCCGACCGAAGCCTGCGCGGCTGTGGCGGGCGAATCCTCGACCGCGACCTGGACCGTGGTGTGGACCGACCGGCTGACGGCCGCGGAGAAATACCGGGCGAAGTGCTACCGCGTCGATCCGGTGCCGAATTCGCCGGGCAGCTACTTCGCCTACATCGCCTATGACCTCGACCTGTTCGAGCCGGGCTCGATCTCGAACCTGACCGCCTCGATCATCGGCAATGTGTTCGGGTTCAAACCGCTGAAGGCATTGCGGCTCGAGGACATGCGGCTGCCGACTGCCTATGTGAAGACATTCCAGGGCCCGGCGACCGGCATCGTGGTGGAGCGCGAGCGGCTCGACAAGTTCGGCCGTCCATTGCTCGGCGCCACCGTGAAGCCGAAGCTCGGCCTGTCCGGCCGCAACTATGGCCGCGTCGTCTATGAGGCGCTGAAAGGCGGGCTCGATTTCACCAAGGACGACGAGAACATCAACTCGCAGCCCTTCATGCACTGGCGCGAGCGCTTCCTCTACTGCATGGAGGCGGTCAACCGCGCGCAGGCCGCGACCGGCGAGATCAAGGGGACCTATCTCAACGTCACCGCGGCGACCATGGAGGATATGTACGAGCGCGCCGAGTTTGCCCATGAGCTCGGCTCCAACATCGTCATGATCGACCTTGTGATCGGCTACACCGCGATCCAGTCGATGGCGAAGTGGGCGCGCAAGAATAACATGATCCTGCATCTGCATCGCGCCGGCCACTCGACCTACACGCGGCAGCGCAGCCACGGCGTCTCGTTCCGCGTGATCGCGAAATGGATGCGGCTCGCCGGCGTCGATCACATCCATGCCGGCACGGTGGTCGGCAAGCTCGAAGGCGATCCAAACACCACCCGCGGCTATTACGACATCTGCCGCGAGGACTTCAATCCGTTGCACCTGGAGCACGGCGTGTTCTTCGACCAGAACTGGGCGAGCCTCAACAAGCTCATGCCGGTGGCCTCGGGCGGCATTCATGCCGGCCAGATGCACCAGCTGCTCGATCTGCTCGGCGAGGACGTCGTGCTGCAGTTCGGCGGCGGCACCATCGGCCATCCCCGCGGCATCCAGGCCGGCGCCACCGCCAACCGCGTCGCGCTGGAAGCCATGATCCTCGCCCGCAACGAGGGGCGCGACTACGTCCATGAGGGGCCGGAGATCCTGGCCAAGGCGGCGCAGACCTGCACGCCGCTGCGCGAGGCGCTCGACGTCTGGAAGGACGTCACCTTCAACTACGAGTCGACCGACGCCCCCGATTTCGTTCCCACGCCGAGCATGGCGGTCTGAGAGGAGATACTCATGCGCGTTACCCAAGGCTGCTTCTCGTTCCTGCCCGATCTCACCGACGAGCAGATCGCCGCGCAGGTGCAATACTGCCTCGACAAGGGTTGGGCGGTGAACATCGAGTTCACCGACGATCCGCATCCCCGCAACACCTATTGGGACATGTGGGGCCTGCCGATGTTCGACCTGCGCGATGCGGCGGGCATCATGAAGGAGCTCGCCGACTGCCGACGGGTCTATGGCGACCGCTATATCCGGATCTCCGGCTTTGATTCCAGCCCGGGCTGGGAGTCGGTTCGCATCTCCTTCATCGTCAACCGGCCGCAGGAGGAGCCAGGCTTCCGGCTCGACCGCCAGGAGGCGGCCGGACGCAATCTGCGTTATGCGACCCATTCCTATGCAGCGGGCCGCCCCGAAGGCGAACGCTACACCGATCATTGACCGCGTCCGGCTTGCAAACCAGGCGGGTTGCTCCCTCGACCGTCCTGGTCCGGATGCACTTCTCCGTCGTCGCCGCCGCGGCGACGGAGCTTTTCCAGGCGAGAGGACAATGACGCAAGCGCAAGAACAGATCAGCGAACAAATCCGCGAGACCCCGCTCGAGACTATCGACCTTCGCCATGAATTCGCCGACCTCGGCATCGGCGACGTGCTCGACCAGCTCGATTCCGAATTGATCGGCCTGAAGCCGGTGAAGACCCGCATCCGCGAGATCGCCTCGCTGCTGCTGGTCGAACGCATCAGGCAGAAGATGGCGCTGGCGACGACGTTTCCGACCCTGCACATGTCGTTCACCGGCAATCCCGGCACCGGCAAGACCACGGTCGCGCTGCGGATGGCCGGCATCCTGCACAAGCTCGGCTTCGTGCGCCGCGGCCACGTCATCAGCGTCACGCGCGACGACCTCGTCGGCCAATATATCGGCCACACCGCGCCGAAGACCAAGGAGATCTTAAAGAAGGCGATGGGCGGCGTGTTGTTCATCGACGAGGCCTATTACCTCTATCGCCCGGAAAACGAGCGCGACTACGGACAGGAGGCGATCGAGATCCTGCTGCAGGTGATGGAGCAGCAGCGCGAGGATCTGGTGGTGATCCTGGCCGGCTATGGCGACCGCATGGAGAAATTCTTCCAGAGCAATCCGGGCTTCCGCTCCCGCATCGCGCATCACATCGATTTCCCCGACTATTCCGACGGCGAGTTGCTCTGGATCGCCGAGCTGATGTTGCAGCAGCAGAATTATCAGTTCTCTCCGGAAGCCCGCGAGGCCTTCATCCGTTACATCGCCGTGCGCAAAGAACAGCCGCTGTTCTCCAATGCACGCTCGATCCGCAATGCGCTCGATCGCATCCGGCTGCGCCAGGCCAACCGGATCGTGGCGAAGCTCGACCGCACGCTCACCGCCGACGACGTGATGTCGATCGAGGCCGGCGACGTGCTCGCCAGCCGGGTGTTCGTCAAAGGCGCCGGTGCGGCGGGCGAGGGACGATGAACGAGGCGCTCGCCGTGATCCGGACCGCCGGGATGCGCGACATCATTGCGAGCGCCCGCGCCTTGATCTTCGATGTCGACGGCACGCTCGCCGAAACCGAGGAGGTGCACCGCCGCGCCTTCAATGAAGCCTTTGCCGAAGCCGGGCTCGATTGGTTCTGGGATCAGGTCACTTACGCGCGGCTGCTGCGGGTGGCCGGAGGCAAGGAGCGCATCCGCGCCTTCGACCAGCGCAACGCGGTCCCAATGCTGACATTCGCCGAGATCGCTGACCTGCACAGGATCAAGACCGCGCGCTACGCCGTGCTGATTGCCGCGGGCGGCTGCCCGTTGCGGCCGGGCGTCAGGGCCTGGCTCGCCGGCGCGCGCAGCCGCGGCCAGCGCCTCGCGATCGCAACCACCACCTCGCACGGCAATATCGATGCGCTGCTTTCGGTTTCGCTCGGGCTGGACTGGGCCGATCAGTTCGAGGCGATCGTTGCCGGCGACGACGTGCCGCGCAAGAAGCCGGCGCCCGATGTCTACACCGAGGTCCTGACCCGGCTCGGGCTCGGGCCGGGAGATTGCGTCGCAATCGAGGATTCCGGCAACGGCCTCGCCGCCGCGGCGCGCGCCGGCATCCCCGTCGTCATCACCCGCAGCACCTATTTCGGCGACGACGATTTTGCCGAGGCTTTGCTGGTTGTTGACGATCTCTCTGACATCGACGCCTGAAGCTCGCTGCCCCCGGCCGGCAGCTCAGGCCAATTTATTCAGATGGTGAAATAAATGGCGCTTGCATCCATAGCAGGGTGAAGGCACAATCCGGCGAAAGGTTACCAGAAGCGGTGCTGCACCACCTGGGAGGCGATAGGACTTGCCAGCGATTCCGGACAGTACCCCTGCGACCCTCCGCGTCTCCGATCAATTTCTTCGGATAATGAAATAAATGGCCAGTCGGCGCTTGCGTCCACATTGCAGCGGCAACATCAACCAAAGGGTGCAGAAAACGGCAGCGCACCGCCAGACGTCCTGTCGGACGCTGGCGCTCGCCAACGATTCCGGGAGACCGGCGCCTCATGATCCTCCACGTCATTCCTGCGCCTCGTTCGTCCCACGACATGACTCGCGACTGAACCCGGCATTGCGGGATCGACATGGCCGATCGTGCGGAGCGAGCATCGGCGCTGTTGACGGGGTCGATCGACATTCCGCAATTTCGGTTCGTGACGGTCCCGGCGCCGATCCGACATCGCCGTAGATCTGCGGTCCGCCCACGAACGATAGCCGTCGATTGACGCTGTCCACGGCAACGGTACCCCAACTCAAAAAACGAGGGAGTGAAGCATGTTCAAATTGAAGACCTTGTTCGCGCTCGCGCTGGCCGGCCTTGCCGCGGCGGTGTCGGATCGCGACGCGCTCGCCCAGAGCAAGCCGACCATCGGCATCGCGATGCCGACCAAGTCCTCGGCACGCTGGATCGACGACGGCAACAACATGGTCAAGGTGCTGAAGGAGCGCGGCTACGGCACCGATCTGCAATATGCCGAAGACGACATTCCGAACCAGCTCTCCCAGGTCGAGAACATGGTGACCAAGGGCGCCAAGGTGCTGGTCATCGCCGCCATCGACGGCACCACCTTGTCCGATGTCCTGAAGCAGGCCAAGGCCCAGGGCATCACGGTGATCGCCTATGACCGCCTGATCCGCGGCACCCCCAACGTCGACTATTACGCGACCTTCGACAATTTCCAGGTCGGTGTGCTGCAGGCCCAGTCGATCGAGAACGCGCTCGGGCTCAAGGAAGGCAAGGGGCCCTTCAACATCGAGCTGTTCGGCGGCTCGCCCGACGACAACAACGCGTACTTCTTCTACGACGGCGCGATGTCGGTGTTGAAGCCCTATATCGACAGCGGCAAGCTCGTGGTCGGCAGCGGCCAGACGGGCATGAACAAGGTTGCGACGCTGCGCTGGGACGGTGCGACCGCGCAGGCGCGGATGGACAACCTGCTCAGCGCGTTCTACGGCAAGAAGCGCGTCGACGCGGTGCTGTCGCCCTATGACGGCCTGTCGATCGGCATCATCTCCTCGCTGAAGAGCGTCGGCTACGGCAGCAAGGACCAGCCGATGCCGTACATCAGCGGGCAGGATGCCGAAGTCCCCTCGATCAAGGCGATGCTGCGCGGCGAGCAATACTCGACCATCTTCAAGGACACCCGCGACCTCGCCAAGGTGACCGCCGACATGGTCGACGCTGTGCTGAGCAAGAAGGAGGTCGCCGTCAACGACACCAAGACCTACAACAACGGGGTCAAGGTGGTTCCGTCCTATCTCCTCAAGCCGGTCGTGGTGGATAAGACCAATTGGGAGAAAGTCCTGATTGACAGCGGCTACTACAAGCGCTCGCAATTCGACTAGAGCGTTTTCGAGCGAAGTGGGTACCAGTTCGCGTGCGGAAAACGCATCAAACTAGAATCTGGAGCCCCGTTCCGATTTAATCGGAACGGAATGGGCTCTAGGGCGGAGCGGCAGCGAGCCGGGCCGGGGACGATCGACGCTGCGGGACATGATCCGATGACGGCAATGCTTGAGATGCGCGGCGTCAGCAAGAGCTTTGCCGGCGTGCAGGCGCTGCGCGACGTCAGCTTCACCGTCGAGGCCGGGCAGATCCATGCGCTGGTCGGCGAAAACGGCGCCGGCAAGTCGACCTTGATGAAGGTGCTGAGCGGGGTCTATCCGGCCGGCAGCTACGATGGGTCGATCGTGTTCGACGGCGAGGAGCGGCGCTTCCGCGACATCAACGACAGCGAGGCGCTCGGGATCATCATCATCCATCAGGAGCTGGCGCTGATTCCGCTGATGTCGATTGCCGAGAACATCTTTCTGTCGCATCCGCCGTCGCGGTTCGGCGTCATCGACCGCAACGCGGTGCATCGGCGGACCGCCGAGCTGTTGGCGCAGGTCGGCCTGCGGGAGCCGCCGGATACGCTGATCACCGACCTCGGCGTCGGCAAGCAGCAGCTCGTGGAGATCGCCAAGGCGCTGTCCAAGCGGGTGCGTCTCCTGATCCTCGACGAGCCGACCGCAAGTCTTAACGAGGCCGACAGCGCCGCCTTGCTCGAGCGTCTCCTGGCCTTCCGCGAGCAGGGCATCGCCTCGATCCTGATCTCGCACAAGCTGAACGAGGTTGCGCGGGTCGCCGACCGCATCACGGTGCTGCGCGACGGCCGCACCATCGACAGCATCGACTGCCGCACCGAGCGCATCGAGGAGGACCGCATCATCCGCAGCATGGTTGACCGCGATCTGGCGCATCGTTTTCCCGAGCGGAAGGCGGAGATCGGCGAACCCGTGATGACGGTGGAGAACTGGTCAGTGTATCACCCGCTGCATACCGAGCGGCAGGTGATCAAGAACGTCGACTTCACACTGCGCCGCGGCGAGGTAGTCGGCATCGCCGGCCTGATGGGCGCCGGCCGCACCGAGTTCGCCATGAGCCTGTTCGGCCGCGCCTGGGGCACCAACGTCTCCGGCAAGGTCCGCCTCGATGGACGCGAGGCCGATCTGTCCAGCGTGCCGGCCGCGATCGATGCCGGCATCGCCTATGTCACCGAAGACCGCAAGCAGCTCGGGCTGATCCTTGCCGCCGACGTCCGCAAGAACGTGACGGTGGCGAGCCTGCGCCAGGTGTCGGATCGCGGCGTGATCGACGATGTCGCCGAGCTGAAGGCCGCGAGCGACTACCGCACCCGGATGCGGATCCGCTGCTCCGACGTCTACCAGGCGACCGGCGACCTCTCGGGCGGCAACCAGCAGAAGGTCGTGCTGTCGAAATGGCTGATGACCGATCCGAGGGTGCTGCTGCTGGACGAGCCGACGCGCGGGATCGACGTCGGGGCGAAATACGAGATCTACTCCATCATCAACGAGCTGGCGGAGGCCGGCAGGGGCGTCGTGGTGATCTCCTCGGAGATGCCCGAGCTGCTCGGCATCTGCGACCGGATCTGCGTGATGAATGACGGCGCCTTCGTCGGCAAGTTCGCAGGCCACGATGCGACGCAGGAGAAGATCATGCGCGCCATCATGCGCAATGTCAGAATGTCCGGACGCCGCGCCGACGAAAGGGTGGCACGCGCCGGAGGAGGGGCACCATGACCGACAAGACGGTATCACTTCCCGAGGCCCCCAGGCATTCCGGCTTCATCAAGAACAATCTGCGCAACTACGGCATGCTACTGTCGCTGCTCGCGATCATGCTGTTCTTCGAGATCGTGACCGACGGCACGCTGTTGCAGCCGCTCAACCTCACCAACCTCGTGCTGCAGAACAGCTACATCGTCATCATGGCGCTCGGCATGCTGCTGGTGATCGTCACCGGGCATATCGACCTTTCGGTCGGCTCGGTCGCGGGCTTCGTCGGCGCCGTCGCGGCGGTGCTGATGGTGCGCTACCATGTCAGCTACCCGATCGCCTTCGTCGCCTGCCTCCTGGTCGGCGCCGCGATCGGTGCGGCCCAGGGCTACTGGGTGGCCTATTTCGGCATTCCGTCCTTCATCGTGACGCTGGCGGGCATGCTGGTGTTCAAGGGCCTCGCGCTCGCTGTCCTGCAGGGCCAGTCGGTCGGGCCGTTCCCGCCGACCTTCCAGAAGCTGTCGTCGGGCTTCATCCCCGAGCTGTTCCCGAGCGCCGGCACGCTCTATCCGACGTCGCTCGCGATCGGCATCGTCCTGGCGTTTGTCCTGGTGCTGGCGACCGCCAGGAGCCGGGCGCGCGAGCAGGCGCACGGTATCGCCGTCGAGCCGTATGCGTTTTTCATCGTCAAGAGCATCGCGCTGGCGGGCGCGGTGCTCTACTTTACCTACCTGATCGCCTCGCATCGCGGCCTGCCCAACGTGCTTGTCATCATGACCGTCCTGATCGCGCTCTATGGCTTCGTCACGCGGCGGACGGTGATCGGGCGGCAGATCTACGCGGTGGGCGGCAATGCCAAGGCGGCGAAACTGTCGGGCGTCAAGACCGAACGGCTCACCTTCTTCACTTTCGTCAACATGGGCGTGCTGGCCGCGCTCGCCGGGCTGGTGTTCGCAGCCCGGCTCAACACCGCGACGCCGAAGGCCGGCCTCGGCTTCGAGCTCGATGTGATCGCCGCCTGCTTCATCGGCGGTGCCTCGGCCTATGGCGGCGTCGGCCGGGTCGGCGGCGCGGTGGTCGGCGCCATGATCATGGGCGTCATGAACAACGGCATGTCGATCCTCGGTATCGGCATCGATTATCAGCAGGTGATCAAGGGCCTCGTGCTGCTTGGCGCCGTCTGCATCGATGTCTACAACCAGCGCCGCTGACCGCCACGCAGTCACAATTCCACGGTAGGGTGCCGGCGCAACGCAGGAGAATGCCGCGTGAAACTGTCCCATGCCGATACGCTGAATATCGGAGCCATCCTTGCCGAAGTGGGTCGCAGCGAGATCATGCCGCGGTTCCGCCGCGTGCGGGAGATCGAGGTCCGCACCAAGACATCGGCATTCGACGTCGTCACCGAAGCCGATGAGCTGGCGGAGCAGGCGATATCGGCGGCGCTGCTGCGGGCGTTTCCGAATGCGGTTGTGATCGGCGAGGAGGGCACCGCGCGTGATCCGGCCGCGCTCGATCAGGTCGGAACCGCGGAGCTTGCCTTCATCATCGATCCGATCGACGGCACGCGGAACTTCACCTCGAGTCTTCCGCTGTTCGGCACCATGGTGGCCGCCACCATGCGCGCGAGATCGTGTTCGGCGCGATCCATGATCCGGTCAGCAACGACACCGCATTCGCGCTGCGCGGCGAGGGCGCGTGGCTCGCGATGCCGGACGGCCGGCGGCATGACCTCAAAGTGGCTCCCGCCGTGCCGGTCAAGCAGATGGATGCGATCGTCGGCGTCAACTTCCTGCCCGAGCCGCTGCGCACGATCGTCGCCGGCAATCTTTCCAGGCTCGGCGGCAGCGCCTGGCTCAGATGCGCCGCGCACGAATATCGCATGGCGGCGTCCGGACATTGCCATCTGCTGTTCTACAAAAAGCTGATGCCATGGGATCATGCCGCGGGCTGGCTGTTGCATCGCGAGGCCGGCGGCTACAGCGCGCATTTCGACGGATCACCCTACCGGCCGGTCAATCTGACCGGCGGCTTGCTGTGCGCACCCGACGAGGCGAGCTGGCACGCGGCGCGAGAGGCGATCCTGATGCCGGCTGGATAGCAGCGGACGCCGGTTCGTCGCGTTGCGGCGGTTATGAGCCACATTGGTTTTCGGATTCAACTGTCAAACAGCTTGTTCGGTGCGAAAGCAGGGACCCATACGCCGCGGCAGGTGTTGTGAGTGGGACTCGTTGTCCCAACATCGTTCAACAATCAGCATTTGTGGTTATGGGTCCCTGCTTTCGCAGGGACGACACCCAATATGGGTCGGCGTTTGTGGGTCATACCTTCGCTTAGGGCGTCAGGCCTGCACGATTTCGCCGTCCAGCAGGGGCAGATGCCTGATGCGGCGCACGACTAGGATGGCAACTGCCGCGGCGGCGATCGGTGCCAGTTGCAGGCCGTGGGCGCCCGCGGGCACCATGGCGAATGGCGTCAAATATAGCGCCGCGAGGGCGATGCGCTCATAGGGCAGCCAGCCCTGTGCAAGCGCCTGCGCGATCAGCCACGCGCCCGGGATCGCCAGGATCACGACCTCATAGTTGCCCAGCGACGGCACGCAGAGGCCGGTCATCGCCACCATCAGCGCGATCTCGGCGGCGCCGCCGGGACGTTTTCGCAGCACCAGGACCAGGACGGCGATCGCGATCGCGGCCGTGGTCACCTGGACGAGCCAGGCCGTGCTGCTGGATCCGCCGGCCAGCCTGACCGCGGCATAGGGACTGGCGAACTTCTCGAAACCGGGGCCGCCGCCGAGGCTCCAGGCGCTTGCCTCCGGCAGCACGGCAACAAACTTGATCCACGGGTCGATCCCGAAGACGGCGGTGGCCGCCAGCACAAGCACGAGCGTCGTTGCGGCCGCTGCAGCCAGCGCGCGCCAGCGCCGCGTCAGGATCAGCACCAGCGGCGCAAGCAGGGCGATCTGCGGCTTGTAGCTGAAGCACCCGAGCAGCGCGCCGGCGATCACCGGGTAGCGGTCCAGCGTGGCGGCCGATCCGCCGAGCAGAGCCGCCGAGAACAGCGAATTCTGTCCGAATAGCGCGCACACCCACACGGCGGGAAAGGCGAGCGCTGGAACGACGGAGCCGCGCTCGAGCATGGCTCTCACCGCGGCTGCATAGGCGGCGCCGGTCGCGAAGATCCAGACGACGGCCGCCGTTGCAAAGGGAACCAGTGCAAAGGGCAGCCAGAACAACAGCGACGTCGGCGGGTAGAAGAACGGTGCGTAGGTGTTCTGACCGAGCACGGCGGCTACAGCGGCGCGGCCCGCGTCGCCATAGGCGTCGCCGGCGCGGCCTTCGAGCGCGAGCTTCGCCGCGGTCCAGAACGCCGCGAAATCATGGCCGACATCCATCGTCGGCACAGCCCATGGGATGATCGCGATGCAGGCGATGAACAGGACGAGAAATACGCGGGTGAAGGCGGTGACACGGTCAGCCGTGAGCCAGTCGGCCTCACGCAGCGCGGAGACCAGCACGCCCGCGCCGGACTGCCGTGAATGCGCGATTGCCACCTGCGGCTGACCTGTGGACGTAGTTGGGCTGATGGTCGCGCGCGGCATCGCAGCGCCACGACCCGCGTCATCCGCCGCGAAGTGACGCGCGGCGTCATCAGCGAAGGCCAGCCTGTGTCCCTCGAGGTCCGACTTCTGCGACATCGGCCGCTTCATCCCAATCGCGTCGTGCACGCGCAACATTTGGATCAAATCGTCTAAGGTTGCGTAAACCCGATCGTTGCAATTGGCCGCGGCGCAATCGGAACCGATGATCGACATTGCCCCTTGTCCGCGGCCTGTCACGCCGGGCATGGTAAATGAACCCGCAACGCCGGCGGCAGCATGCGGCGATCTACGGTCAGGTTTCATCGCAAATGGCGATATTGCAGCAGTTCGGCCACGACATCTGGATTGCCGGGGGGCCGAACCTTGCGATCGCCGGGTTTCACTATCCGACCCGGATGGCCGTCGTCAGACTGGCGGACGGCGCCCTTTTCATCTGGTCGCCGGTCCGGTTGACGGAGCAATTGCAGGCCGGCGTCAACGCGCTCGGCCAGGTCAGGCACATCGTGGCGCCCAACTCGCTGCATCATCTGTTCCTCGCCGAGTGGAAGCAGGCCTATCCTGCCGCTGTGCTCCACGCCCCGCCGGGCCTGTGCAAGCGGCGCCGTGACCTCGGCTTCGATGCCGATCTCGCGGATGGGCCGAGCCTCGACTGGGCCGGACAGATCGATCAGGTGGTGATGCGCGGCAACCTGATCACCACGGAGGTGGTGTTCTTCCATGTCGAAAGCGGCACCGTGCTGTTCACCGACTTGCTGCAGCAGATTCCTCCCGAACTGGTCTCGGGTTGGCGCGCGACGATCGCGAAACTCGACCTGATGGTCGGGCCGGAGCCGTCGGTGCCGCGCAAGTTCCGCGTTGCCTTCACGGGCCGCCGTGCCGCGCGCGCGGCCTTACAGAGGATTCTGGCGTGGCCCGCCGAAAGGGTGCTGATGGCCCATGGCACGCCAGTCGAAAAGGATGCGCCGGCATTCTTGCGCCGCGCCTTCGCATGGCTCTCGGCGTGATGATTTCATCGCTGATGTGGCGTCGTTGCGGATCAACCGCTTGAACGGAAATGCCGCGGCGAATGCCGCGTTTCGCGCCGGATCAGCCGGCGGAGGGTCGAGGGCTCGGCATATCCGACCTTGCCCGCGATCTCTTCGACCGACAGGCGCGTGGTCTCGAGCAACGACCGCGCCGTCTCGATCCTGATGCGTTGCACGAATTGAATGGGCGACACGCCACAGATCGACTCGAGCCGTCTGGCAAATGTCCGCGGCGTCAGCGCGACGGCGGTGGCAACGTCTCCGACCGTGAAGTCGCGCGCGATGTTGCTGCGCACCCATTTCTCGGCCCTGGCAACCTTGGGGTCCTGGCTGGCAAGATAATTGATCGCCATGAACGGCGCCTGCGAATGCCGCTCGCCAAGCAGCAGGTAGTTGGCGCAGCCCTTGGCCAGCGCCGGGCTGCCGAAACGCGTGATTACCGCAAGCATCAGGTCCATCTGCGCCATCGCCGCGCCGGCGGTTGCGATCGGCCAGTCGGCCACCACCATCCGCTCCGTCATCAACTCGACATTCGGATAGCGTTGCCGAAACAGCGGCGCGAACCACCATGTCGTGGTCGCTCGCTTGCCGTCGAGCAGGCCGGTCTCCGCGAGCAGGAAGCTGCTGGCGCAGGACGCGGCGAGCATCGCGCCGCTCGCGAACGCCGTGACCAGCATGTCGCGGGCGTGCCGACATGCCGGTGTCGCCAGCTTCCGCTCCAGCTCGCCGGCCGATGCCGAGCCGAGCCCGGGAACGATGACCAGGTCCGCGCCGCGCAATCGGGCGGCGCGCCGCTTCGGCCCATAACGCAGCGTCGTCACCTCGAAGCGCGCGCGCTTCGACGTACTGATCCGGTTGGCGGTGGCCAGCACGTCGTGGGTGATGGCGGCCGCTGACGCGAGGCAGCCGTCGATCTCGACAACCGCGATCCTGGTCATGTCATAAAATCCGCGATCAATGTCATTTTTGACACTAGCTGCCGGGCCGGAAAATCGCAACTCTGGTGCCGAGACGCTGCCGATCTCGATCAGGAGGACCGCCGATGCCGAACCGGCCGATGACCCAGGACGATCCGCTCGAGGATTTCGAGCGCCGCCAGATTACCCTCGATGGGGCCGGCAAGACCGTCCATGTTGGCGGCGCAGGTCCTGCGGTGATCGTGATGGCGGAGATGCCGGGCATCAGCCCGCATGTGGCGCGCTTCGCCCGCTGGGTTCGCGATGCCGGATTCACCGTCTATATGCCGTCGCTGTTCGGCCGTGACGGCGCTATTGCGAGCGCGGAGGAGGGCGCAGCGGTGTTT
This sequence comes from Bradyrhizobium sp. USDA 4538, assembly GCF_024171045.1. Classification (NCBI taxonomy): domain Bacteria; kingdom Pseudomonadati; phylum Pseudomonadota; class Alphaproteobacteria; order Hyphomicrobiales; family Nitrobacteraceae; genus Bradyrhizobium; species Bradyrhizobium sp. USDA 4538. The sequence continues at coordinate 265,443 of NZ_JALJZE010000001.1, read as the reverse complement.
CAGCGCGCCTGCGTCAGCGCGGAGTTTCGTGCGATGGCCGCAAACCAGTCCAGTCCCGTGACGCAATGGTTGCGCGCGCTGGCGCGATTTGCCCATGGCGAATGCGGCGGTCCCGGTGTCGGGGCCATCGGGATGTGCTTTACCGGCAATTTCGCGCTCACCATGATGCTGGAGCCGTCGATGCTGGCGCCGGTGCTTTCGCAGCCGTCATTGCCATTGAACGATCCGGCGGGCATCGAGATCGCACCGGAGCAAGTCAAGGCGGTGCGCGAGCGGTTGGAGCGCGAAGACCTGACCGTGCTGGCCTATCGCTTTGAGGGCGACAAGTTCTGCATGGCGCAGCGCTTTGCGGCCTATCGCGAGGCGCTCGGCGACCGCTTCATCGGGCGAGTGCTTCCCGACAGCGCGGCGAACCGCGATGTGCCGCCGTTCTTCCGGAATTTCGTCACGACACCGCACAGCGTCGTGACTGTGCATCTGATCGACGAGGCCGGCCAGCCGACCATCGCGGCCCGCGATGAGATCCTGGCGTTCTTCCGGCAGCGGCTGTCACCCGCGAGCGGATGAGCTTGGCTGGTCGAAATAGGCGAATGCGGCGCTCGTCAGGCTGCCCAGCAGGGACCAGAACACCAGACTGGTCAGCGTGACGGCGACCATGAACTGATGCGACAGGGACGAAGGCACGTTGGTCTCGACGTGCTCCAGCTCGGGCGCGCCGATCAGATGCGGCAGCATGATCAGGACCACGCCGGCGATGGCGGCCGGCATCGAGCGCCGGAACGCGATCAGCCCGAGGCCGGCTGCGGTCGCCAGCACCGCCGTCACCCACCAGATCTGGCGCGAAAGCAGCGGAGCGGTGGGGACCCCCGGCAATTCAGGCGGCAGTCCAAGGCCCGGAGCAATGGTGAAGACGGCGAAACCGGCGAGGCCCCACATCAAGCCTTCATGCCACGAGATCCGCTCGCCGGTCGCGCCGCTGCGAACCGCAAGGAAGCCGCAGAGCAGAAGCGCAAAACCGATCGCGGTCAGGATGTTTGCCCCCGCGGTATAGACGTTGCGTTCCAAACCGTCGCGCGGCTCCCAGGCCTCCGCGCCATGATCATGATCCGCATGATCATGGACGAGGATCACCTGCGGTGGCGCGGCGGCTTCGTGCTTGTGCGTGGCCGCCTTCTCGTAGACCTCGGCCCTGAGGATCAGGGGAACGGTGCCGAACTGCTGGACCGCCGTGACGATCAGGCCGACGATGAACCCGGCAATGACCGACGAGAAGACGATCGAGCGAAACGTGCTCATGCCAAGGAGATCAGTGGCAGGGGAAGGCGTTGGAATGGCGCACGTCATGCGCGGCGTTGTGGATTACGTCGATGTGCGAGAAGCCGACCACGCCGACGATGAACAGGCCGAGCGTCATGGCTATCAACGACTGTGCAAGCCGTCCGACCTGTCGGGTGGCGATCGGCAGATGCGTGACCTGAGCTTGAGTAACCTGGGTTTGCGCGGTCTGGGACTGGCTCATGGTCGTTCTCCACATTCGATTTGATCGGCTTCTAGCAGCTTTCGGGTGATGTCGCGACTGGTAAGATGCAAATTTGTTCCAAGGGGAATGCGCTTGCGCTCGATCTTGGCGTGTGCGGCTGCCTTGAAGGCTGGTTCAAACCGCCTGAAATGGGCGAGGCATGCGTCCACCGTCGGGTCGATGCCAAGCAGCGTGCGAAAGGCGCCCCGATGCACCGCGCAGATCGCGTTGTGCCCCGGGACGGGAAAGACCAGCGAGGCGATGTCGGCGCGCCAGTGCGCGTCACAGCTCGAGGTGCCGTCGCCGGCAGGGGCTCGGTCAGCGTCGGACGGTGAATTCATCCGGACCTCGCCGCGATTCCCACTTGGCCTGTTCGAGCTCCGGGCGGTCGCACTCGGTCTGGGGGTAACCGATGCAGAGATAGCCGATAAATTTCCAGGAGTCCGGGATTTCCAGAACGCCATGAATGCGGTCTGGATTGAGGATCGATACCCAGCCGATGCCGATGCCTTCGGCGCGCGCGGCAAGCCACATCGAGCAGATCGCGGCCACCACGGAATATTCCGACGTCTCCGGCATCGTCGCGCGGCCGAGACCGGCGCCGATCCGGTCGGTCTTCTCGGCAAACACGGCGAGGTGGCCCGGCGCCTCCTCGAGGCCCGATAATTTCAACGCGGCGTATTTTGTGGCGCGCTCGCCCGAATAGGACCGCAGCGCATCGGCGTTGCAGGCCTTGAAGTCGTCGATGACAGCGCGGCGTCGTGTCTTGTCGTCGACAATGACGAACCGCCAGGGCTGGCTCAGGCCGACCGAAGGCGACAGGCAGGCGATCTCGATCAGCCGCTCGATCGCACCATCCGGCAGCGGATCGGCCCGGAACCGCCGCACGTCGCGCCGCCACACGAACAGTTCGTGCAGTTGGCGGCGAAACGTATCGTCGAATGAGACCATCGCGGGGCCTTTGGCGGGATCGATCTCGGACTTCATTTAAGCTTCATCGGCAGGCCCGCAACGACGAACTCGACCTCGTCTGCGATGCCGGCGATAGTCTGGTTCATGATTCCTGCGGCGTCGCGGAACGTCCGCGCCAATGCATTGTCCGGCACGATGCCGAGACCGACCTCGTTGGTGACCAGCACGACCGGGCCGTGCTGGCGCGACAGTGCATCCGCCAGCCGCGTCACTTCCTGCGACCAGTCGCGCCCGGCATGCAGCAGATTGGATAGCCAGAGCGTCAGGCAATCGACCAGCCGTGCACCAGCGCCATCGGTCCCGGACAGCACTTCAACCAGATCGAGCGGCACCTCGCGCTCGATCCAGTCGCTGCCGCGCCGCGCGCGATGTTTGGCGATCCGCTCATCCATTTCTGCGTCGAGCGCCTCGGCGGTTGCGATATAGACCGGCTGTCCCGGAAAGCTGCGCGCACGAAGTTCGGCGCGCCGGCTTTTGCCGGACCGGGCTCCCCCCGTGATCAGAATGACGGCCATATCATCTCCTGTGCGACCGGTACGCACGTCGTTCACAAACGCTCTAACCACCAATCGCGGAGAAAGACAAAGCCGAAATCCGTCACGGAGGGCTTGCGCTCGGCCGATGTCTTGCGCATCAGGGGGACCGCGGCGCGGAGAGGGTCAAGTGGGTTTTGCGGGAGCGATGGCGGTGGCGATGGCTGTGGATGCTCTGATCGGCTGGCCGGCGTGGCTGTTTGCCCGCATCGGCCATCCCGTGACCTGGCTCGGCCGGCTGATCCATCTTGTCGATGGCGCCTGGAACCGCGCCTCCGACCCGCCGGCGTTTCGTCGCGGCGCTGGTATTGCGGCTGCGATCCTGGTGATCGCGCTGGTGATTGCGCTCGGTTGGGCCGTTCAGTCCGTGCTCGCATGCGGATGGGTTCGCATTGTCCTTGTCGGTGTCCTGGCATGGCCGCTGGTTGCCGTGCGCTCGCTGCACGACCATGTCGCCGCGGTGGCAAGTCCCTTGGCATCCGGCGACATCGCGGTCGCACGTTCAGCGGTCGCGCAAATTGTCGGGCGTGATCCGGCAACGCTCGACGACGCCGGCATCGCGCGCGCCACCATCGAGAGCCTCGCCGAGAATGCATCCGACGGCATCGTGGCGCCGGTGTTCTGGGGCGCGCTGTTCGGCCTGCCGGGAATCCTTGGCTACAAGGCGATCAACACGCTGGACTCGATGATCGGTCATCGCACCGAGCGGCACGAAGCCTTTGGCTGGGCGGCCGCCCGGATCGACGATCTCGCCAATCTCATTCCGGCGCGGTTGACGGGTGTTCTGTTCGTGCTGCTCGCGCCGAACCGTTCGCAGGCGTGGTCATGCATGTTGCGCGATGCGCAGCGGCATCGCTCGCCGAATGCCGGCTGGCCGGAAGCTGCGATGGCCGGCGCGCTCGGCGTGCGGCTCAGCGGTCCTCGCATCTATCACGGGCACATCGCCGATGAGCCCTGGCTGAACGAGGGGGCGCGCGATCCGGCTGCCGCTGACGTCCTCACCGGGCTGAAACTCTATCGTTACGCCATGATTCTGTTGGCTGGGGCGCTGCTGGTCCTGGCGCTGGCGTGAAGGAGCGGCGCATGCGTGAGCACGGCGGGAACCTTGATGTCGCCCGGCAGCGCTTCGGCGGCGCCGCGGACGACTGGATCGACCTGTCGACCGGGATCAATCGGGTGCCGTATCCCTTGGTCGATGTCGAGCCGCGGCAATGGAGCGCGTTGCCGTCGCGATCCGATCTTGAATCGCTGCACGACGCTGCGCGGCAGGCCTATGTCACCAAGGCGCCGATCGTGGCGATGGGTGGTGCGCAGACCGCGATTCAGTTGCTGCCGCATCTGGCGCTCAAGGGGCGGGCGCGGATTCTGGCGCCGACCTATAACGAGTATGCCGCGGTGTTGTCGGCCGCCGGCTGGGACGTTGCCGAGGTGTCCGATCTCGCCGCGCTTGCGGGTGCGGACATTGCGATCGTCGTCAATCCGAACAACCCCGACGGACGACGCCATGATCGGCGGGAGTTGCTGGCACTGCTGCCGCGCGTTGGCCGGCTCGTCATCGACGAGAGTTTTGCGGACGCCGTTCCTGACCTGTCCCTTGCACCGGAAGCAGGACACGCGGGGCTGCTGATCCTGCGCTCCTTCGGCAAGTTCTACGGACTTGCCGGCTTGCGCCTCGGCTTCGCGATCGGCAGCGAGGCGGACGTCGCCGCGCTTGCGGCGAGGGCGGGCCCATGGCCGGTTTCGGGAGCAGCAATCGCGATCGGGCGGCGCGCGTTGCTCGATCACGACTGGGCAACGGCGACGGCTGCGCGGCTCGCGGACGACTGCGTCAGGCTCGCTGCAATGGCGCGATCGCGGGGCTGGACGCTGCTCGGTGGCACGTTGCTGTTCCGGCTCTACGAGACCGGCGATGCGTTGGCCGTGCAGGAGAAGCTTGCGCGCAGCCAGATTTGGTCGCGGGTTTTCCAGCAGAAACCGGGATGGCTGCGCCTCGGCTTGCCGGGCAGTGAGCCCGAGTGGTCGCGCCTTTCCGCCGTGTTGTCGCGCTGATTGCGACGGCGCTGCGCTCCCTCTCCCCGTTCTTACGGGGAGAGGGCTGGGGTGAGGGGCCGCATCCGCATATTCGGCGACAGCTGCGGTTGCGGAGACTCCCCCTCACCCGGAACGCATCTAGCGATGCGTTCCGACCTCTCCCCGCACGCGGGGCGAGGTGAGAAGGAATCATCTCGCTTTAACGCGCCAGCGCGAGCAGGCCTTCGACATCGAGATGGGTCTCGATGTGCTCGGCAAGCGCGTCGAGTGCGCTCTCGACCCTGGCGCCGTAGGGCTGATCAGCCGCCGCGATGTCGAGTTGTGCAAGGAACGCCTTGCGGAAATCGTCCGAGGCGAACAGGCCGTGCAGATAGCTGCCGTGAACGCGCCCATCTGCGGAGACAGCGCCCTCAGCCGTACCGTCGAGTGATGCAAAGGGCCGCGCGCGATCCGGGCCGTCGGTGCGCCCGATATGGATTTCATAGGCGTTGATCGGCTGGCTGGTCGCGGCATGCACCGCGCTGGCGCGCGTCAGCGTCTTCTGTTCGGTCATGGTGGTTGCGACATCGAGCAGCCCGAGGCCGCGTGTTTCGCCGGCGGGCCCCTCGATCCCTTCAGGGTCGGCGACGGTCTGACCAAGCATCTGATATCCGCCGCACAGGCCGAGGACATGGCCGCCGCGGCGATGATGTGCCAAGAGATCGATGTCCCAGCCCTGCGCGCGCAGGAAGGCGAGATCGCCGCGGGTCGATTTCGAGCCGGGCAGGATGACGAGCTTCGCATCACCTGGGATGGCTTCGCCCGGACGTACCATCACGAGATCGACGCCGGGCTCCAGCTTCAGCGGATCGAGGTCGTCGAAATTGGCGATCCGCGACAGCGCAAGGAACGCGATCTTGCACTGGCCCGGCTTGCGCGCCTCGCCGAGCCCGAGCGCATCTTCGGCCGGAAGTTCGCCGGCGCGGACGAACCAGGGCAGCACGCCAAATCCGCGCCAGGCGGTGCGCTCTTCGATCAAGCGATAGCCGTCATCGAACAATGTCGGATCGCCGCGGAATTTGTTGATGATAAAGCCCTGGATCATCGCGGCATCATCAGGGTCGATCACCGTCTTGATGCCGACGAGCTGCGCGATCACGCCGCCGCGGTCGATGTCGCCGACCAGCACCACGGGCACGTCTGCTTTGCGCGCAAAACCCATATTGGCGATATCGGCTTTGCGTAAGTTGACCTCGGCGGGGCTGCCGGCGCCCTCGACCAGCACCAGATCGGCGCGCTGCTTCAGGCGCGCAAAACTCTCCAGCACCGCGCCCATCAGCGATGGTTTCATGCCGGCATATTCGCGCGCGCGTGCGGTGGCGATCCGTTTGCCGTGCACGATGATCTGGGCGCCGACATCGGTCTCGGGCTTGAGCAGCACCGGGTTCATGTCGGTGTGCGGCTCGACGCCGGCGGCGAGCGCCTGCAATGCCTGCGCGCGTCCGATCTCGCCGCCATCGACGGTCACGGCGGCGTTGTTCGACATGTTCTGCGGCTTGAACGGCAGCACGCGCAGGCCGCGCCGTCGGGCGGCGCGGGCGAGGCCGGCGACGATGAGCGATTTGCCCACGTCCGAGCCGGCTCCCTGGATCATCAATGCGCGCGCCATCGTGATGCCCGTCAGAACTCGACGCCCGGCTGGGCCTTGATGCCGGAGCGGAACGGATGCTTTACCAGCGTCATCTCGGTGACCAGATCGGCAATCTCGATCAGCTCCTCCTTGGCGTTGCGCCCGGTGAGCACGACATGGGTCATCGGCGGCTTCGACGTGGTCAGGAAGTCGACGACATCGGCGATCGCAAGGTAATCGTAGCGTAGCGCGATGTTGATCTCGTCGAGCACGACCATGCGCAGGCTCGGGTCCGCGATCAGCTGCCTGGCCTTTTCCCAGCCGGCTTGCGCTGCCGCGATGTCGCGGGCGCGATCCTGCGTCTCCCAGGTAAAGCCTTCGCCCATGGCGTGAAATTGACAGAGATCGCCGAAATGCCCGGTGAGCAGGCGGCGCTCGCCGGTATCCCAGGCGCCCTTGATGAACTGCACCACGGCGCAGGGAAAGCCGTGAGCCACACAGCGCACGATCATGCCGAACGCGGAGGACGATTTTCCTTTGCCGGCGCCGGTATGAACGATGATCAGGCCCTTTTCACCGCTCTTGGTCGCCATGATGCGGTCGCGGGCGGCCTTCTTTTTCGCCATCTTGTCCGCGTGGCGCGCATCCGGCGAAAGATCGGTGCCGACGGCGCCGTCTTCAGCGTCCTTTCCATCAGAAGTCATCACATTCCTTCGGCTTGACAAGTGCGAGGCTTGGACGAATGGTGGTCCTGCGTTGGTTCCTGTCCTACGACAGGCGAAGAGGGAATGCGATAGGGCTCCGCTAAATCGGGCCCGAAGCGCAGCCGCCCCCGCGACCGTGACCGGAGAGATGCCCAAGCCACTGATTCCATACGGAGTCGGGAAGGTGGGCATCGAAGGGTAAAACCTGCTCCGCAAGCCGGGAGACCTGCCAACGCAGCATGTTGTGAAACCGGCGGACGGGGTGTTCCGCGACGGGGAACGAACCTGTCCAAAATCGGTTCGTGTGCCTCATCGCTTCCCGCTGTCAATCCAGGAAGGGCGATGAGCGTCACACTTCATGTCTGCATCACCTGCCGCGCCGGCCAGACGTCGGCGGAAGGTGAACTCGCGCCCGGTGCACGCCTGCATGCCGCGCTTGTCGAGGCCGGCGTGCCCGATGACGTCAATCTGGTTCCCGTCGCATGCCTGTCGGCCTGCAGCCAGGGCTGCTCGGTCGCGCTCAGCGCGCCGGGGCGCTGGTCCTATGTCTACGGCCGACTGTCCGCTGATAATGCCGCGGATGTGATCGCCGGTGCCTCCGCCTATGCGGCGGCGCCCGACGGCATCGTGCCGTGGCGCAGCCGTCCGGAAATCTTCCGCAAGCAATCGCTCGCCCGCATTCCACCTCTTCCCGTCGTGCCGGAGGCCGCAGAATGACCACGCTCGCCAAAATTCCGGTCACCGTCGTGACCGGCTTTCTCGGCTCCGGCAAGACGACGCTGATCCAGCATCTGATCCGCAATGCCAACGGCAAGAAGCTCGCGGTGCTGGTCAACGAATTCGGCAGCGAAGGCGTCGACGGCGACATCCTGAAGTCGTGCGCCGACGCCAATTGTCCGGCCGAGAACATCGTCGAGCTCGCCAATGGCTGCATCTGCTGCACCGTCGCCGACGATTTCATCCCGGCGATGGAGCAGTTGCTGGCGCGGAACGTGAAGCCCGATCACATCGTGATCGAGACCTCGGGGCTCGCCCTGCCGAAGCCGCTGCTGAAAGCGTTCGACTGGCCGGAGATCCGTTCGCGGATCACGGTCGACGGCGTGATCGCGCTCGCCGACGCCGAGGCCGTCGCCGCCGGCCGTTTTGCGCCTGATCCGGCCGCGGTGGATGCGCAGCGTGCAGCGGACGACAATCTCGACCACGAGACGCCGCTGTCGGAAGTGTTCGAGGACCAGATCGCCTGTGCCGATATCGTGCTGCTGACCAAGGCGGATCTCGCCGGGGCGGAGGGGATCAAGGCAGCGAAAGCGGTGATCGCGGCCGAGATGCCGCGCGAGGTGCCGATGTTGCCCGTCGTCGACGGCACGATCGACGCGCGCGTGATCCTCGGGCTCGGGGCGGCGGCGGAAAGCGATCTCGCGGCGCGGCCGTCGCATCACGATGGCGAGGAGGAACACGAGCACGACGATTTCAATTCCGTCGTGATCGATCTTCCGGAAGTTTCGGATGTCGACGCGCTGGTCGCCTCGATCAAGGGGCTGGCGCGCGAGCAGAACGTGCTGCGCGCCAAGGGCTACATCGCGGTCGAAGGCAAGCCGATGCGGCTGTTGGTGCAATCGGTCGGCGAGCGGGTGCGGCATCAGTTCGACATGCCCTGGGGTGCCCGGGCGCGGCAGTCGAAGCTCGTCGTGATCGGCGAACATGCCGACATCGATGAAGCCGCGATCAGGGCACGGCTTGGTGTCTGATGCACGTCGTCTTCCGCGAGAGCCGCGGCCTTGAGGAGACCGCGACGCCAAGGGACCTCGGCCAGGATCCGGCCGATCTCGTGGTGTTGTCGTTTTCCGACAGCGATCTTGCTGCCTTCGCGGCCGGCTGGCGGCGCGGCCGTGCTGCGCTGCCGTCGCTGCGGCTCGCCAATCTCGCGGAGCTGCGCCATCCGCTGTCGGTCGATACCTATATCGAGCGGACGCTCTCGCACGCCCGCGGCATTCTGGTGCGGCTGATCGGCGGCGAGCCCTATTGGTCATACGGGCTGGCCGCGGTGCATCGGCTGGCGAAGGAGCGCGGCATCGCCCTGGTCGTGCTGCCGGCCGATGGCCGCGACGATCAGCGGCTGGATGAATTCTCGACCTTGCCGGTCTCGACGCTGCGCCGTCTGAAGGTGTTGTGCGACAAGGGCGGCCCGGTTGCCGCTCAGGCCGTGATCGCGCAACTGGCGCTGGCGTCCGGACTCTATGCCGGGCCGGTGGTCGGCGAGATCGATCTTCCCGAGATCGGCGTCTACGATCCCCGGCGCGGAGCCATCGCGGCGTTGCCGGCACCGGATGGCCGGCCGCGCGTGCTGGTTACGTTTTATCGTTCTTATCTCGCGGCCGGCGACACGGCACCGGTCGATGCATTGATCGATGCATTGCGTGAGCGGGGCTTTGATGCTCATGGCGTGTTCGTCACTTCATTGAAGGCGGCGGGCGTGGCCGATTGGCTGCGCGTTCAGTTCGCGCAATGCGCTCCAGCGGCGATCGTCAATGCGACCGCGTTTTCCGCGGCCGGTGACGACGGCACGACGCCCTTCGACGCCGCATCATGCCCGGTGTTCCAGGTCGCGCTGTCGACCGCGCGGCGCGAGGATTGGGCCTTGTCGCTTCGCGGCCTGTCGCCGGGCGATCTCGCGATGCATGTGGTGCTGCCGGAGGTCGACGGCCGCCTGTTCACAGGGGTCGTGAGCTTCAAATCGCCTGGTGAGCGCGATCCCGAGCTGCAATTCGCGCATCTTGCGCATCGACCGGATGCCGAGCGCGTCGCTGCAATTGCCGCACGCGTGGCCGCTTGGCATCGGCTTGCCGGCAAGCCGGCACAGGAGAAGCGGCTCGCGCTGGTGCTCTCGAACTATCCCGGCCGCCCGCATCAGATCGCGCATGCCGTCGGCCTCGATGCGCTGGCTTCAGTCGAGGCGTTGCTGACCGATCTCGCGGCTGCGGGATTTGACCTTGAGCCGGTGCGGTCGCTAGGCGACATTCTTTTGCGGAGGACTTTGACGTGGAACGTCGCCGACTATCGCGCGGCGCTTTCCGGCCTTCCCGAACTGCTGCAGGACGATCTCAGCCGCGCATGGGGCGCGCCGGAGGATGATCGGGATTGCCGTGACGGCGCATTTCATTTCGCTGCGATCTGTTGCGGCAAATCGGTCATTGCCGTTCAGCCGGAGCGCGGTGAGGTAGGGCAGCGCGACGCCGACTATCACGATCTCTCACGCACGCCGCGCCATGCCTATGTCGCGTTCTATCTGTGGCTCAGGCAGCAGGCCATCGATGCCGTCGTCCACATCGGCGCGCATGGAACGCTGGAATGGCTGCCCGGCAAGTCGGTTGCGCTGTCGCCCGCATGCTGGCCGGAGGCGCTGATCGGCGATCTGCCTGTTGTCTATCCCTTCATCGTCAACGATCCCGGCGAGGCGGCGCAGGCCAAGCGCCGGATCGGTGCCGTGACGATCGGCCATCTGCCGCCGCCGCTCGCGAAGGCCGCGGTGCCGGAAGGCTTGCGCAATCTCGAGCGCTTGCTCGATGAGTATTCGACCGCCGACGGTCTCGATCCGGCGCGGCGGCAGCGCCTGATCGCCGCGATCCGCGACGAAGCGCGCATCGCCGGGCTGGAGGACGATCTCGGTCTCGCCGCGTCGGTCTCCGCGGCCGAGGCCATTCCGCAGATCGATCGTTTCGTCTGCGACCTCAAGGAAAGCCAATTCGGCGACGGCTTGCATGTGTTCGGGCAGGGCGCTTGCGGTGAGGCGGAGAGGGCGGCGCTGCGCGATGCGCTCGCGGGGCGGCGCGTGGCGCCGGGGCCGTCGGGCTCGCCCTATCGCGGACGCCGCGACGTGCTGCCGACCGGACGTAATCTGTTTGCGGTCGATCCGCGCGCGGTGCCGACGCCGTCGGCGCATGCCCAAGGCGTGAAACTCGCCGAGGAGCTGTTGCGGCGTCATTTGCAGGATCACGGCGACTGGCCGAAGGGACTCGTGGTCGACCTCTGGGGCTCCTCGACGATGCGCACCGCCGGCGAGGACTTTGCGATGGCCCTGCACCTCGCCGGCATCGCGCCGCGCTGGGATCATGGATCGGGGCGGGTGTCGGGCTACGACATCATCGCGCCGGCGGAGCTCGGCCGGCCGCGCATCGACGTCACGTTGCGGGTGTCGGGGCTGTTCCGCGACGTCTTCTCAGGGCTGGCCCAGTTGTTCGAAGCCGCAGCGGAGGCGTTGTCCGAACGCAGCGACGAGGCGGACGAGAATCCTTACCGGCAGCGCATCGCGCGCGTGTTCGGTCCTCGCCCCGGACATTATGGCGTTGGCATTGCGTCGCTGTCGGATGTCTTCACCGAGGAGGCGCGCGAGGCGGCCGGCGAAGCCTGGCTGTCGGCATCGTCGTGGGCTCTCGCATCCGACGGCGAGATGCGGCCCGATCGCGCCGGCATCGAGGCGCGGCTCGCGGCTGCGGACAGTTTTGTTCACACTCAGGATCTGCCGGAGACCGATCTGCTGCTGGCGGCGGACTATGCCGCGCACGAGGCGGGCATCGCGGCGGCCGCCCGGCGCCTTGGCACAAAAGTTCCGTCGCTCTATCACCTCGATGCGACGCGGCCGGATCAGCCGCATGCCCGCGCGTTGACCGAGGAAATTTCACGGGTGGTGCGGGTGCGTGCCGCCAACCCTGCCTGGATCGCGGGCATGATGCGCCATGGCTTCCGTGGTGCCGCCGAGATATCGGCGACGCTGGAGCACATGGCGGCGTTCGCCCATCTTGCCGGCGCGGTGCCGCCGCATCTGTTCGATCTCTACTACGATGCGACGCTCGGCAATGACGAGGTTCGCGGCTTCATGGCGCGCGAGAACGCGGCGGCGCTGGCTGCGATCGAAACCTGCTTCATGAGATTGCATGAAGCCTCGCTCTGGCAGACGCGGCGCAATTCGATTGCGGCTGCGCTGCAGGAGGCCTCATGAGTGCGGTTGCGGTCAAGGGCTGGTGTCCAGGCGCGCTGCGGCCGATGCTATCAGGCGATGGCCTCGTGGTGCGCATTCGCCCGCGCGGCGGACGGTTGGACGCGGCGCAGGCAGCGGGAATCGCCAGGCTGGCGGCGCGATACGGCAACGGCCTGATCGACCTGACCAGCCGCGCCAATCTCCAGATCCGCGGCGTCAGCGATGAAGCTTATCCGCCCCTGGTCGATGGGCTCGCTGAGCTCGGGTTGCTGGACGCGGGCGCGGACATCGAGGCGCAGCGCAACATTCTGGTGACGCCGTTCTGGACTGCCGCCGACGAGACGCGCTCGCTTGCGACCGAGCTTGAGCAGGGGCTTGCCGGTGCCTCGCTTGATCTTCCAACCAAGTTCGGCTTCGCAATCGATGATGGCGATGCGCGGATGCTGGCGCGCGCGTCCGCCGACGTCAGGATCGAGCGCGATCGCAACGGCGGACTGCTGGTACGTGCCGATGGCGCACAGTGCGGGCTTTCGGTCACGCGGAGCGAGGCTGTGCGGACGGCGTTGGCGCTGGCCGAGTGGTTCGTCGCCGCCGGCGGAACCAAGGGTGAGAAACGGCGGATGGCGGCTCATCTGGCGGGCGGCGCGAGCGTTCCCGAGACACTTCGCGGCGATGCCGAGCCCGTGGCCCGATCGGCGGCCCCTGCGCCTGGCCTCTATCCGGCGGGCGCGATGGTCGGCGTCGCCTTCGGGCAGATGCCGCACCAGACGCTCAACGATCTCGCCGGTTGCGCGCAGGCTCTCCGCATGACGCCGTGGCGGATGATGCTGGTGGAGGGGATGCGCGAGATGCCGGGTGGGGCGGACCTCGTGACTGATGCCGGCGATCCGAGGCTGCGCGTGGTCACCTGCAGCGGCGCACCGCGCTGCGGCGATGCGCATGCGGATACGCGTATGCTGGCGTCGGCGCTCGCGCGGCATATCCCACCTGATGCGCGGCTTCACGTCTCCGGCTGCGCCAAGGGCTGTGCCCATTCCGGTTCTGCGGATGTTACCCTCGTTGCGACAGACAACGGCTTTGATCTGATCTGCCGCGGCACGACGCGGGATGCGCCGGTCACCCGAGGGTTGAGCAGTTCGTACCTCGTCGCAAATCCCTCCGTGCTGACGGGAGGCCGCTGATGCCGCACGTCTACGAGACCGACGGCGCAGCGATCTATCGCCAGTCCTTTGCCACCATCCGCTCCGAGGCCGACCTTGCCCGCTTCACGCCAGACGAAGAGCCGGTGGTCGTGCGCATGATCCATGCCGCCGGCATGGTAGGCCTGGAAGCGCATGTGCGCTTCACATCGGGCATGGCTGCGCGCGCGCGAGCCGCCCTGCAGGAGGGCGCGCCAATCCTCTGCGACGCGCGCATGGTGTCGGAGGGAATTACGCGCGCGCGGCTGCCGGCCGGCAATGCCGTGATCTGCACGCTCGGTGATGTCAAGGTACCTGCGCTCGCGCAATCGATGCGCAACACGCGCTCCGCGGCGGCGCTCGAGCTGTGGCGGCCGCATCTGGGCGGCGCCATCGTCGCGATCGGCAATGCGCCGACGGCGCTGTTCCATCTGCTCAACATGCTGGAGGATCCCGATTGCCCACGGCCGGCGGCGATCATCGGCTGTCCGGTCGGCTTTGTCGGCGCGGCGGAATCCAAGGCGGCATTGATGGCTGAGCCGCCCGCGCCGGCGCTGACGGTCGAGGGACGGCTCGGTGGTTCGGCGATCACGGTTGCCGCCGTCAATGCGCTGGCGAGCCGGAGCGAATAGCGATGGGACGCATCATCTGCTGCGGCCTCGGCCCAGGCGATCCGGACCTGATGAGCGTGCGTGCCGACCGCGTTGTGCGTGCCGCGAAGCACGTCGCCTATTTTCGCAAGAAGGGCCAGCCGGGGCAGGCACGCCGCATTGTCGAAGGCTTGCTCGCCGCAGACGTCAGCGAATATCCGATGGAATATCCGGTCACCACGGAAATCGCGTTCGACAGTCCGGACTATGCGCGCCTGCTGGCCGACTTCTATGACGAATGGGCCGAGCGCCTGGCGCGATTTGCGCGCGCGATCGACATCGTCGTGCTCTGCGAGGGCGATCCCTATTTCTATGGTTCGTTCATGCATCTGCATGCGCGGCTGCAGGGGCGTGTCGAGATCGAGGTGATCGCCGGCATTCCCGGCATGGTCGGCTGCTGGAATTCGGTGGGGCAGCCGATTGCGCTGGCCGACGATGTGACGACCGTTCTGATGGGGACGCTGCCGGAGGCGGAGCTCGCCGAGCGGATGCGCAGCTCCGACGCGCTGGTCGTGATGAAGACCGGTCGCAATCTTCCGAAGATTCGCCGCGCGCTGGCGTTCGCGGGGCGCCTCGATGATGCGTGGCTGGTCGAACGCGGCACCATGCCGGATCAGCGCGTCGCACGGCTTGCAGATGTCGGCGAGGCCGATTGTCCCTATTTTGCGATCGTGCTGGTGCACGGGCAGGGGCGGCGCAGGGAGGTCGCGCAATGACCGGCACGCTGACCATCGCGGGGCTCGGACCGGGCGCCGAGGCGCTGATCACGCCGGAGGTCGCTGCTGCGCTCGCGGCCGCGACCGACATCGTCGGCTATGCGCCCTATGTGACGCGCGTGCCGCCGCGCGCCGGGCTCACGCTGCATCCCTCGGACAATCGCGTGGAGTTGCAGCGCGCCGCTGACGCGCTGCGGCTCGCGTCGGAAGGAGGCCACGTCGTCGTGGTTTCCTCAGGCGATCCCGGCGTGTTTGCGATGGCATCGGCTGTGTTCGAAGCGCTGGAGGACGCGCCGCAATGGCACGACCTGCCGATTCGCGTTCTGCCCGGCGTGACGGCGATGCTGGCGGCGGCGGCAAGCGCCGGCGCGCCGCTCGGTCATGATTTCTGCGCGATCAATCTCTCCGACAATCTCAAGCCCTGGCCGCTGATCGAGAAACGCCTGCGGCTTGCGGCCGAAGCGGATTTCGCGATCGCGATGTACAATCCGCGCTCGGCCAGCCGGCCGGAAGGTTTTGGGCGCGCGCTCGAGATCTTGCGCGAGGCCGGCTGTGACGAGCGGATCGTGGTGTTCGCGCGCTCCGTCAGCACGCCCGAGCAGCGGATCGAGACGGTCGAACTGCGCGACGCAAGGCCAGACATGGCCGACATGCGGACGCTCGTGATCGTCGGCAATTCGGCGACACGGCGGGTCGGCCGCTGGGTCTATGCGCCGAGGCAGGTCCGATGACCGAGCCATTGCATCACCTCGCTCACGCTTTCCATCCGCGGCCTGTCGGGCAGCAGCGGCCGCGTGATCATGATAACGGGAAGGCCGAGCACGCGGGCGGCGTCGATTTTGGCGCGCGCGCCGGTTCCGCCGGAGTTGCGGGCGACGATCCACTCGATGCGACGTGCGCGCATCATCGCGAGTTCGCCCTCGAGCGTGAAGGGGCCGCGCGAGACGATGACGTCGGCATCGGGCAATGGCAGCGCTTGCTCGGGCGGGTCGACGAAACGCAACGTATAGGCATGCTGCGGCCGGTTGCCGAACGGCGCGATATGCTGGCGGCCGATCGCGAGGAACACGCTGGCGCGGCTGTCCGGCAAGGCCGCGGCTGCGGATACGACGTCCGCGACCTCGATCCAGCGATCACCGGAGGTTTTGTCCCAGGGCGCGCGTTCGAGCGCGAGCAGCGGCGTTGCGGTCTGCGCGCACGCCGCGATGGCGTTGCGGCTCATCTCGGCCGCGAAGGGATGCGTCGCATCGACCACATGCGTGATGGCTTCGCGTTGCAGATAGTCGGCAAGACCGCTGACGCCGCCGAAACCACCGCTGCGGACCGGCAATGGCTGGTCAGCCGGCGCACGGGTGCGGCCGCCATAGGAATAGACCGCGTCGATCCCCGCGCTTGCGATCGCAGCGGCGAGCAGATTGGCATCGGCCGTTCCGCCCAGGATCAGGGCGCGCATCATGGATAATCCCTGGTTGACCATCATCGGCATCGGCGAAGATGGCCTTGCCGGCCTCTCCGATGCAAGCCGAAAGGCGCTCCGTGAAGCCGAAACAGTTTTCGGCGGCGAACGGCACCTCGCGCTCGCCGGCATCGCCGACCGCGGCCGTGCCTGGCCGGTGCCGTTCGATGCGAACATCGTGCTGAGCTGTCGCGGCCGTCCGACGGTGGTGCTCGCGTCGGGCGATCCGTTCTGGCATGGCGTCGGCGGAAGCCTTGTCGAGAAGCTGCAGGCCGGCGAGTGGGTCGCGCACTCCTCGCCGTCGACGTTCTCACTGGCGGCGGCTCGTTTGGGCTGGCGTATCGAGAATGCTGTCTGTCTCGGTCTTCATGCCGCACCGTTTGAACGGTTGTTACCGCATCTCGTGCGCGATGCGCGGATCATCTGCCTGCTGCGTGACGGCAAGGCAGCTTCCGACCTTGCGCGCTGGCTGACGGAGCGTGGTTGGGGGGCGTCGGCAATATGGACGCTTGCGGCGCTTGGCGGACCGCGTGAATCTATCACGCAGCATCGCGCCGACTCGTATGCGGGTGATTCAGGCGAGAGCCTGGTCGCAGTCGCGCTGGAGGCGCGGGGAGCGCAGGGAATCGCAAGCAGCTCGGGTCTTGCCGATGCGCTCTTTGTGCATGACGGGCAACTGACAAAGCGGCCGGTCCGCGCGCTTGCGCTGTCGGCGCTTGCGCCGCGGCCCGGTGAGCGGCTGTGGGATGTCGGCGCGGGCTCGGGCTCGATCTCGATCGAATGGGCGCTGTGTGGAGGGACGGCGATCGCCGTCGAAGCCCGCACCGAACGCGCCGCCAACATCCGCAGCAATGCGGCGAGCTTCGGCTTGACGCATCGGATCACAGTCAGCGAGGGCGAGGCGCCCGGCGCTTTATCGGACCTCGCGGCGCCCGATGCGGTGTTCATCGGAGGCGGCCTCGACGCTGATATGTTCGATGCGATCTGGTCGCAGATCGCGCCGGGCACGCGGCTGGTCGCGCATGCGGTGACCCTGGAGACAGAGGCGCTGCTCTGCGATCTGCACCAGCGTCATGGCGGCGAGTTGATGCGGGTCGAGATCGCGCAGGCCGAGCCATTGGGCCGCTATCGCGGCTGGAAGGCCGCGCGGCCGATCGTGCAATGGAGCGCGCTCCGATGAAGGTCGCTGGTCTCGGATTCAGGCGCAATGCCAGTGTCGCGTCCTTGCGCGGCGCCCTCGACGCGGCCGGCGGTTCCGACGGCCTTGCGGCAATTGCAACGGTGAGTGACAAGGCCGATGCGGCGGCATTGAGGGACTTGGCGCGGGAATTGGGGCTGCCGGTCCGGAGCATTCCCGCCGGGGTCCTGGCTGAAATAAAGACTGCAACGCAATCCGAGTTCATCGAGGCGAGATTCGGAACGGGCTCGGTCGCCGAAGCTGCGGCGATCGCTGCAGCAGGGCGCGGTGCGCGCCTGATCTCGATCAGGACCGCGTCACCGGACCGGATGGCCGTTGCGGCGATCGCGGAAGGAGACGGCGAATGACGGTGCATTTCATCGGCGCAGGACCCGGCGCTGCCGATTTGCTGACCCTGCGCGGGCGCGATCTCATCGCCTCGTGCTCGGTTTGTCTTTATGCCGGATCGCTGGTGCCTGCAGGTGTGTTGGCGCATTGCCCGCCGGATACGCGCATCGTCAACACCGCGCCGCTCTCGCTCGACGAAATCATCGCCGAGATCGCTGCCGCGCATGCGGAGGGCAAGGACGTCGCGCGGCTGCATTCGGGCGATCTCTCGATCTGGTCGGCGATGGGCGAGCAGCTGCGCCGGCTGCGCGCGTTGCGGATTCCCTATTCGGTCACGCCGGGGGTGCCGGCCTTCTCGGCAGCCGCGGCGGCGCTGGAGGCCGAGCTCACGCTGCCGGGCCTTGCGCAATCGGTGGTGCTGACGCGCACGCCGGGCCGGGCGAGCGCGATGCCTGATGGCGAGACGCTCGCAGCCTTTGCCGCGACCGGCGCGGTGCTGGCGATCCATCTTTCGATCCATCTGCTCGACAAGGTCATCGCCGAGCTCACGCCGCACTACGGCGCGGATTGCCCGGTTGCGATCGTCTGGCGCGCGAGCTGGCCGGACCAGCGCATCGTGCGCGCCACGCTCGCGACGCTCGATACCGCCGTCGGCCCCGAGCTCGAACGCACTGCGCTCATTCTGGTCGGCAAGACGCTCGGCGCGGACGAATTCGCCGAGAGCCGTCTCTATGCAGCTGACTACGACCGTCGCTACCGTCCGGTCGGGGTGGCGCCGCGTTTTCCGGAATCATCGCAATGACCGCGGGGCTCGTCATCTCTGCGCCGGCATCCGGTGTCGGCAAGACGACGCTGACCCTGGCGTTGGCGCGCGCCTATCGCAATCGTGGTCTCAAGGTACAATGCCTCAAGAGCGGGCCTGATTACATCGATCCCGCCTTTCACGCGGTCGCCACGGGACGCCCGTCGGTCAACATCGATAGCTGGGCGATGGCGCGCGAAGCGATCGCGCATTTGGCAGGCCGCGGCGCGGACGCCGATCTCGTGCTGGCGGAAGGCTCGATGGGACTGTTCGACGGCGTCGCCGCGCGGGGCGTCTCGGGGACCGGCGCCACCGCCGACATCGCCGAGATGATGGAGTGGCCGGTGTTGCTGGTGATCGATCCCTCCGGTCAGGCGCAGACCGCGGCGGCGGTCGCGGCGGGATTGCGTGATTTTCGCGCCGGCGTTCGGCTTGCGGGCGTCGTCCTCAATCGCGTCGCGAGCGCGCGGCATGAAGCGCTGGTGCGCAATGCCATGGAAGGTGCGGGCATTCCGGTATTGGGATCGCTGCCGCGCCACGCCGAGATCGCCTTGCCGAAGCGTCACCTCGGCCTGGTACAGGCCGAAGAGCAGGCTCAAATCGACGGTCTGATTGACGAAGCCGCACGCTTCGTCGCCGAGCATGTCGATCTCGACGCCGTGCTGCGATCGGCGCGCGTCTGGTCGCCACAACCAGCCGTGCGTGGGCTGGACATCACGCCGCCCGGCCAGCGCATTGCGCTGGCGCGCGATGCCGCATTCTCGTTCGTCTATCCGCACATGCTGGAAGCCTGGCGCGCGGCCGGCGCTGAGATCGTGACGTTCTCGCCGCTTGCGGACGAAGGCCCCGACTCGGGCGCCGATGTGTGCTGGCTGCCCGGCGGCTATCCCGAGCTGCATGCCGGCCGACTTGCGGCCAACAGGCGATTTTTCGGGCGGCTCCGCGCCTTCGCCGCGACGCGGCCGGTGCACGGCGAATGCGGCGGCTACATGGTGCTGGGCGCCGCGCTGACCGACGCCGACGGCGTGCGCCACGAGATGGCGGGCCTGCTCGGCCTTGAGACGAGCTATGCCAAGCGCCGCATGCATCTGGGCTACCGGGTCGCCGAGCTTGCCGCACCGATGCCCGGCCACGGCCCATGCGCACGGCTGCGCGGCCACGAGTTTCACTATTCGACGATCATCGCGCAGCCCGACACGCCGCTCGCGGTGGTGCGTGATGCGACCGGTACGATCGTTGCGGAGACCGGATCGCGGCGCGGCTGTGCGACGGGTACATTCTTCCATCTGATTGCGGAGGACCGGTGAGCGGATTCGTTTCCTTCGTCTCGGCCGGTCCCGGCGATCCCGAACTCCTGACCATGAAGGGAGCGGCTCGGCTACGCGAGGCCGATGTGGTGCTCTATGACGATCTCGCCTCGGGCGCGATCCTCGATCTCGCGCGCTCCGGCGCCAATCTCGTCGCGGTCGGCAAGCGCGCCGGCCGCCTGTCGGCGAAGCAGCACCATGTCAGCCGGCTGCTGGTCGATTATGCCGCCGCCGGCGTGCGGGTGGTGCGGCTGAAATCCGGTGACGCCGGCATTTTTGGACGGCTCGAGGAGGAGATCGAAGCGCTGCGCGTGGCCGGCATCGGCTACGAGATCATTCCCGGCGTGACCTCGGCGTCGGTTGCCGCCGCGCAGGCCGGCATTCCGCTGACGCGCCGGTTGACCTCGCGCCGGGTCCAGTTCGTCACCGGCGCCGATGTGACAGGCGAATTGCCTGCGGACCTGAACTGGGCGGCGCTGGCCGATCCGGAAGCGACCACCGTCGTCTATATGGGGCGGCGGACCTTCCCGGCATTGGCCGCAAGGCTGATCGCGCACGGCCTCGCGCCCGACACTCCCGCACTGCTGGCGGAATCGCTCGGCCACGCCGACGAGCGGCTGCTTCGCACCACGATCGCAGCGCTGGCCGAACAGCTCACGCAGGCAGGCGCGGCCACGGCGGCTGCCGTTATCCTGTTCGGTGCGCTGGCGACGGAACGAGGGTGACGCGGCTATGTTGACGCTGTCTCTGATCGGCATCGGTTGTGGTGATCCCCGGCAGCTCACTTTCGCCGCGACCGCCGCGATCAATGCCGCCGACCTGATCCTGATCCCGCGCAAGGGGACGGCGAAGTCGGATCTCGCCGAGTTGCGTCGCACCATCTGCGCGGAAGCGTTGAGCAACGACCGCACACGCATTGCCGAGTTCGACCTGCCGGTGCGTGACGCCGGTGAGGAGGACTATCGCAAGGGCGTGGACGATTGGCACGATGCGATCGCCGCGACGTGGTCGAAGGAAATCGCGCGCCATCTCGGCGGGGAGGGACGCGTCGCCCTGCTGATCTGGGGCGATCCCTCGCTCTACGATTCGAGCCTGCGGATTGCGCGCCGGCTCGATCCGTTGCCATCGATCGAGGTGATCCCGGGCATCACGTCGATCCAGGCGCTGTGCGCGGCGCATGCGCTGCCGCTTAATGAGATCGGCGAGCCGTTCCTCGTCACGACCGGCCGGCGGCTGCGCGAGGGCGGCTGGCCGCCCGGCCTCGACACCGTGGTCGTGATGCTCGACGGCGGCGCCGCCTTCCAGACGCTGGATCCTGCCGGACTGCAAATCTGGTGGGGCGCCTATCTCGGCATGCCCGATCAGATCGTCATGGCGGGAGAACTGGCAGAGGTGGGTCCTCGCATCGTCGCCGCGCGACGCGAGGCGCGTGAGCGGCACGGCTGGATCATGGACAGCTATGTCCTGAAGCGGAGATCGTGATCCGGATTTTGCTCCGGCGGCATTCCATGCAGCGGGGCCGCTAGGTCTTCAACCCGCGAATCGAGGGTTGGATGGTCAGGCGGTAAGCGACAAGCTTGTCGCCATCGAACTGCTCGAGGGTCGTCTCGCAAACCGGGCAGCGATACTCGCCCTCACTTCCTGACCTGGATGCCAGCTCAAGGCGTCGGAATCCAGCCCCGCAACGCGGGCATGTGACGTCGTCCTTCTTCATCAACTCACCCCAGAACAACACCGGCGCTCCTTCTTAGCGCAGACCGCGCGGCGGAACTATGTTCATGGCCGGAGAGCTACCGGATCATTCGTGCATGGAAGCGGCGGTGCGTCGTCGAGCGGGCGACAGCGCAGCCGATCGCGCGGAGCGCGTGGCCGATTTTCAACGCATTATGCAAGTTCGGCAATGGGTTATGGCTCGGTTCTTAAAGAGCATGGGCCGCCGGACCGTGCAGCAATAGTGACTGCCATGTCGTTGTGTTCGAGAGAAATGCTGCGTCTGCTCAATACCACGCGCGATCGCCGGCACGCCCGAGGCCCACCGGCGATCAATCGTGATCAGCTATTGCCTGATTAGACGAACCACGTCCTGTCGCAGCAGGTAGAGCGAGACGGCGAGCAGAACGACGTCCTTCATCAGGAACGGCACGTTGCCGGTCATCGCGGGGAAGCCACCGGCGGCAACGTCCCAGCCATCAGGCATGAACGGAATGATGGTGACCGTCGCGATGAAGGTTCCGGTCGAGCCGAGGGCGCCGAGCACGCCGAGCCGCTTGTCCCAGAAGCCCGCGAGCAGCAGCGAACCGAACGTCCACTCCGAGGCGCCAAGGAAGTAGCTGGCGCCGGCGTGGCCGAACGCTGGGTACAGCCACCAGATCAGCGGCCCGTTGCTGATGAACGGGACCAGCCGTTCGAACTCGTACGGAAACCACTTCTGGTAACCGAAGAACAGGAACATGATCACCATCGCGGCCCGGACGACGTGATAGTCGAGATCTTCCGCGAGCAGGCCGGACCTATGAAGCGCGCGGACAAGCGGATTTTGTGTGGTGTTGGCAAGCGTGGTCATGGTCGTGATCCTTTTCGCGTGACATCGCCCGGTCGCTTCACGCGACTGCCGGGAAGTCGATGTCGGTGTCGTTGATGCGGTTGAAGACGTTGGTGAAGACCGTGGTCGCAAACGCCAGGCTGATCTCGACCAGCTGTGCGTCGCTGTAGCCGGCGGACTTGATCGCGGCGAAATCCCCGTCGCTGACGGTGCCGCTCGACTGCGCGAGCTTGCGGACGAAATGCACGAGCGCATCGCGCCGGGCGTCACCGGTCGGCGCTCCGTTGCGGATCTGCTTGAGCACATCGGCATTCACGCCGGCGAGCCTGGCGAGATGCGAATGCGCGGCGACACAATAATCGCAGCCGCCGGCTGCGCTGATCACGAGCTTGACGACCTCCAGGTCGCGCCGGGGCAGGCTGCCGCCGGTCAGCACGGCATCGGCCGCGAGGATCGACTTGAGCGCGGCCGGACCGTGGGCCGCAATCGCCGCGTAGGTGTTCGGGACGGCGCCGATCGCCTTCTTGATCTGGGCGTAGATCTGGCCCGACGGGCCGGTATCGGTTTCGAGATTGGGGGTTGAGAGACGAGACATGGTGGCACTCCTTGTTCGGGGTGGTGAACGATTGCGGAGTGACATTAGGATCGAGATTTGAGACATTGAATGTTCATATTGCTCGTTTATATGCTCAATCGTCTCAAGTGCTGCTTCAGGGGAATTTGGCTATGGATTGGCTGAGCCGGCTGTTCGAGATGATGCCGGTGCGCGGGCGGCTCGACCTGCGCTGCAGCTACAGCGTCCCCTGGCGTATCGAGCAGGGACCGGGTGTAACCAGTGAAATCCCCTATCATGCGGTGCTTGCCGGCTCGGCGATCCTGGACGACGCCGCGGGCGGACGGCCGTTGCTGCTGAAGCCCGGCGATATTCTCCTGCTTCCCGGCAACCCGCGACACGTGATGCACGACGGAAGCGGGGCGACACCGCTGCCGGCGCGCAACCGGGCGGCGGAGAATTTCACGATCAGCGAAAACCTCGGATCGGACGAACGGCTTGACCTGTTGTGCGGGCACTTCGCGATTGCACCGCCACACGACCGTCTGTTGCGCGGTTATCTTCCGCCGCGTCTTGTCGTGCATGCCGGCACGCGTGCGGGAAAGGGAACGGCTGCGCAGCTCGCCGGGCTCGTGTCGCTGATGCGCAGCGAAACGGCCGACGATCATCTGGGCGGCCACGCCATGCTGAATGCGCTGTCCACGGCAATGTTCGCGCTTGTGCTGCGGCTTGCCAGCGAGACCGATGCAACGTCACGGGGACTTCTCGCCCTGGTCGGCGATCCCAGGCTCGCACCGGCCGTGGCCGCCATGTTCAAGGAGCCCGCGCATGCGTGGTCGCTGCCGGAGCTCGCACGGCTTTGCAACATGTCGCGCGCCACGCTGGCGCGGCAGTTCCAGGACAAGCTCGGGCGATCGGCCAGCGATCTGCTCACTGATATCAGGATGACGCTTGCGGCGAACGAGTTGAAGGGATCATTGCTTTCGACCGGCGCCGTGGCAGAGATGGTCGGATATCAATCGGAGGCCGCCTTTCAGCGCGCCTTCAAGAGCCACATGGGCGTGACGCCGGCGCAGTGGCGAAAGACGCAACACTCCGGGGATGTGTTGGCCGGCGCCGGCGCGCCCGCCGATCCGGAGGGGAGTACGCCGGCCGCACATGCCTAGCCTGCGAGAGGAAAGCAGCCGCTGGTCACTCGCCACCGGCCAATCTGCGCGCTGTCATGCTTTCACGGTCGCCTGCTGGAGGACAGCGATCATGTCCTCGGGCTCGGGTCGGCGGGTATAGTCGGGGTTGACTTCGGAGTAGAGGATCACGCCGTCTCGTCCGATGACGTAGCGGGCCGGCATCGGCAGCGTCCAGCTCGGATCGTCGTTGAACGTCGGCAGATCGTTCTTCAGCTGCTTGTAGAGCTCGACCAGATAGTCGGGCAGGTGGAAGCGCAGTCCGAAGGCCTCGCCGACCTGACCCTTCACGTCGGACAGGATCGGGAAGGAGAGCTTGTTCTGGCGCACCGACTTGCGGCTGTTCGGCGCGGTCTGCGGCGAGATCGCGACCAGCGCGGCGCCGTATCTATCGAATTCCGGCTTGGCCGCCTCGAGTGCCTGCAGCTCCATGTTGCAATATGGGCACCAGACGCCGCGGTAGAAGCTGAGCACCAGCGGGCCGCGCTTCAACAGATCGGTCGAGTTGACGATGTTGCCCTCGGGATCGCGGAGCGAGAAGGCGGGGGCGACATCGCCCGCCTTCCTGGCGCGCTGGGCGGTACCGGATGCGATCAGCTCCGCGGTGGCGCGGTGCATGATATCGATGACTGGTCGCGGAACGTTGTAGGGCGGCTTTCCGGCTTCGAAATCGGCCTTGAAAGCGTCGAGCCTGGCTTGCAGCGACATGACGGTTCTCCTTGGTTTCTGCGTGGTGGACGGCGGAGCCGTCCGGTTTGTTGAACTCACACGCAGGAAGCTAAAGGAGATGGCCACGTCGGGTAGCGCTGCCGTCCGACTAGCGCTTATTCCTGTCCAGAATAAGCATCGACCGCTTCAAGCCACCGATGACGCGTCATGCATTGAAGCTGCGCTCGAAGAAGCTCACGAATGCGCGTGCCTTGGCGGTCGCTGCACGTCCGGTCGGAAGCACGGCCCAGAGATCGAGGGCTGGGAGGCTCCAATCCCGCAGGACCGCGCGCACGATGCCCGATTTGAGCTCCGGGGTGAACATCCATTCCGATGCGATCGCGAGCCCAGCATCGGCGAGCACCGCAGCACGGACGCCTTCGGCTGCGGTCACCCGCAATCGGCTCCGCACGGTGACGGCCAATTCGGTACTTTCACGTTGAAAGGACCACACGCTGCCCTCGCGAAGATAGACGACGGCCTGATGCCGGCTCAATTCGCTTGGTGTCGACGGCGTGCCGGCGCGGTCGAAATAGGCAGGCGTGCCCAGCACGAAGCGCTGGCATCGCGCGATACGGCGCACGGTCAGCGTCGAATCCGTCATCTTGCCCATCCGAAGCGCGACATCGATGCCCTCCTGGACGAGGTCGATCTGGCGGTCATCGAGCACGACCTCGAGCTCCAGATCGGGATGCTGCGCGAGAAACCTCGGCAGCATCGGAATGAGATGGATGCGTGCGAAGGTGACGGCCGCACAGACCCGCAATCGGCCCTTGAGGCCGGCCCCGGCGCCACGCGCCGCCAATTCGGCTTCCGCAGCCTCTTCCAGCGCGCGTCGGGCACGCTCGAGATAGCCAAGCCCCGCTTCCGTCGGCGTGAGGCCATGGGTCGAGCGGGTCAGCAGCTTGACCCCGAGAAACTCCTCGAGCTGCGCGACCGATTTCGAGACCGCCGGCTGGCCCACGCGAAGCTGCCGCGCTGCGCCGGAGAACGAGCCGGTCTCGACCACCCGCACGAATGTCTCCATCGCCGCCAGACGATCCATGCATATTCTCCGCGGGAATGAACGTGTCAGCCTATCCTGTCACGGTCTGGCGCGATTGGCCATGTCAGGACGCGTCCCGGGGCAGTGGAGGCAGCAGGCTAGGATTTGCGATGCCTTGCGTTGACCGCGATCGCGGCGGCGGCGGTGCGGTTCTCGACCCCGAGCTTGGCGTAGATCTGCTCGAGGTGCTTGTCGACGGTGCGCGGGCTGAGGCCGAGGATCTGCGCGATGTCGCGGTTGGTCTTGCCCTTGGAGAGCCAGGACAGCACCTCGCCCTCCCGGGTGGTCAGGCCGAGCTCGCTGGAGAACTCGGCCGGCATGTCGCCGCTGGTGTCCTTGGCGAGCCGCAGCAGGAATTCGTTCGGGCCGAGCTTGCCCATATATTGTAGCCGAAGCTGCTCGTTGCCGGGGAACGACGCCATGGTCGCGGTCTTCGATCCGGTCTTGCCTTTCTGCGCCTGCTCGAGCCATTGCGGCATCGGATCCGGCAGCACGAAATTGTCGGCGGCGTCGGCGAGCGTATCCGACAGCAGGCGCTGTGCCTGCGGCGTCGCCCACAGCAGCGCGCCGGCGTTGTTCACGGCGAGCAGATAGCGGCCGGAGACGTCGAGCGCCGCGCGCGCGCTTTGCGTCATCCGCGCATTGGCGAGATGGACCCGGATGCGCGCCAGCATCTCCTCGACCACGATCGGCTTCGTCACATAGTCGACGCCGCCGGCCTCCAGCCCGCGCACGATGTGCTCGGTTTCGGCGAGACCCGTCATGAAGATGATCGGCACGCCGTCGAGCCCGGCATCGCGCTTCAGCCGCTTGCAGGTCTCGAAACCATCCATGCCGGGCATCACGGCATCGAGCAGCACGATATCGGGCGTGATCTGTTCGACGATGCGCATCGCGGAGGCGCCGTCAAGCGCGACCATCACGGTCATGCCGGCGCCGTCGAGCGCATCGGTGAGCAGGCGCAACGTCTCCGGAGAGTCGTCGACGACGAGCGCGACGTCGCGCTTCTTCTGTTCAATGGTCATAGCTGTGCAATGTCTTCAACGTCGCCATATATTGATCGAGATCGAACCGGTCGATCAGCGTGCGCATCTGGCCGACGAAATCGGCATGTTCGGGACACTCATTGCCGATCTCGTCGAGCTTGAGCTGGATCGCCCTGACATAGCCGAGCTGGCCGAGGCTGATCAGCTCTTCGACATATTTCACCGGCGGCCGCGAACCGCTCTCGGGCTTCCATTGCGGAGGCGCGGCCGGCTCGGCCTCATACTGCCACTCGATCTTGAGCAACTGGCGGATGGTCTCGAGCAGCCGCGGGATGTCGATCGGCTTCATCAGGTAGCCGTCATGGAATGGTTGCGCGAGCGGCGCGCCATGGGCCTCGAGCGCGCTCGCCGAGATCATCAGGATCCGCGCCTGGTGATGGCCTTCGGAGCGCAGGGTTTCGGCGACCGTCCAGCCGTCCATGCCCGCCATCGAGATGTCGAGCAGGAACAGGTCCGGCCGGCAATGCTGTGCGAGGGCAAGGCAGCCCGGTCCGTCCGGCGCGCTGAGCAGGATGAAGCCGAGCGGCGTCAGGATCTCGCGCAGGAGGTCGCGGTGGGTCGGGTCGTCGTCGGTGATCAGGATGGTCCTGCGCGGACCGTGATAGCCGTACACGGGAGCATCGACCGGCGCATCGCGCCGCGGATTGGTGACCTCCGACAGCAGCAGCTTGACGCGGAAGGTGCTGCCGGTGCCGACCGTGCTCAAAACCTTGATGTCGCCGCCCATCACACCCGCGAGCAGGCGGCTGATGGTCAGGCCAAGCCCGGTGCCGGTCTGCGGCTGGGTGACGCCGAGTGCGCCGCGCTCGAACGGCGCGAAGATCCGCTCGAGGTCGTCGGGCTGGATGCCCGGCCCGGTATCGATCACCTCGAACTCGGCAACCGGGCTGCGGTAATGCACCACGAACTGCACCTGGCCGGATTGCGTGAACTTGATCGCGTTCGACAGCAGGTTAATCAGGATCTGCCGCAGCCGCTTCTCGTCGGCATAGACCACGACGGGCAGCACGGCCGGCCGTTTGAACACGAAGTCGATGCCTTTTGCTGCGGCTTGCAGGCGGAACATGCCGACCAGCTGCTCGAGGAAATCGTTCAGCCGCACTTCGTCGCGCGACAGGTAGAGCCGGCCGGCCTCGATCTTGGAGATATCGAGGATGCCGTCGATCAGCCCAGACAGATGATCGGCGCTGCGGCGGACGACGCGCACTTGCTCGCGCGGCCGCACCTGCAGGCTATCGTCCTGCTCCAGCAATTGCGCGTAGCCGGAGATCGCATTCAGCGGCGAGCGCAGCTCGTGGCTGAGGCCCACGACGTACCGGCTCTTGGCGAGATTGGCTGACTCGGCGACTTCCTTGGCGCGCTGCAGTTCGGCATCGGTGCGCTTGTGGGCGTCGATCTCCTGGATCAGCAGCGTGGTCTGCCGCCGCGTTTCCGCTTCCGCGGCGCGCCGGCTCTGTTGCGCCAGCACGAACAGCCAGGCGACGACGCCGATGATCAGGGTCAGCGCAAAGAACACCTTCCAGAGCACGTCGGCCAGCAATTCGTTGGCATGCACGGCTGCCGTGGTCTGCAGGTAGATCAGGCCGAGCACCAGCGCCACGAGGCCGGCCGAGACGGCGAACACGCCGAGGTAATGCCCGAGCTGTGAATTGAGGCGGGCGTAGATCGGCTGCGGCATCACCTTGCCCAGCGCGTCCGAGACCTGTGCGCCGATCCGGCCATGCGGCTTGCAGAGGTCATGGCAGCGTGCGTCGAGCGAGCAGCACAGTGAGCAGATCGGGCCGGCATAGGCCGGGCAGGAGGCCATGTCCTCGGGCTCGAACGCATGCTCGCAGATACAGCACTGGATCGATTCAATGTTCTGCCAGCTCCGCTTCGGCTTGCGGGCGATGTAGTACTTGCCGTCGGTGGCCCAGGCGATCAGGGGAGCCGTGACGAACGCGACCGCAAGCGCAACGAAGGCCGACAGCGCCTTCGCGGTCGGGCCGAACAGGCCGTAGAACGCGCTGATCGAGACCACGGTGGCGATCGTCATCGCGCCGACGCCGACCGGATTGATATCGCAGAGATGGGCGCGCTTGAACTCGATGTGCTGCGGCCGCAGGCCGAGCGGCTTGTTGACGACGAGATCGGCCACCAGCGCGCCGACCCAGGCGATCGCGACGTTGGAGTAGAGCGCGAGCGTCTGCTCCAGCGCCTTGTAGACGCCGATCTCCATCAGCAGCAGCGCGACGACGACATTGAACACCAGCCACACCACGCGGCCGGGATGCGAGTGGGTGAGGCGGGAGAAGAAATTCGACCAGGCGATCGAGCCGGCATAGGCGTTGGTGACGTTGATCTTGACCTGCGACAGGATCACGAACGTCCCGGTCAGCGCCATTGCCAGATCCGGCTGCGACAGCACGTAGCGGAACGCTTCGAGATACATGTTGGCCGGCTCGGCCGCGTGCTCGGCCGAGACGCCGTGGCTGAGCGCGAAGAAGGCCAGGAACGAACCGGCCAGTAGCTTGAGCGCGCCGAGCACGATCCAGCCGGGACCGGCGCTCAGCAGCGCGATCCACCAGGCCTTGCGCGAGGTGCGGCGGTCGCGCGGCAGAAAGCGCAGGAAGTCGACCTGCTCGCCGATCTGCGCCACCAGCGCGAACACGACGGAGGCGGCGGTGCCGAACAGCAGCAGGTCGAGATTCCCTGCGGGATCGCCGTGATCGCCGGCGAATTTGCGCCACTCGGTGAAGGAATGCGGATTGGCCCAGGCGATCGCCGCGAACGGCATGATGTGGAGGATGATCCACAGCGGCTGGGTCCAGAGCTGGAAGCGGCTGATCAGCGTGATGCCGTAGATAACCAGCGGAATGATCACGACTGCGCTGATCAAATAGCCGATCGGCCGCGGGATGCCGAAGCACATGTCGAGCGCGCTGGCCAGGATCACCGCCTCGATCGCGAAGAAGATGAAGGTGAAGGAGGCGTAGATCAGCGAGGTGATGGTCGAGCCGATATAGCCGAAGCCGGCGCCGCGGGTCAGCAGGTCGATGTCGATGCCGCTTTTCGCGGCATGGTAGGCGATCGGCAGCCCGCAGAGGAAGATGATGACGCTGACGACCAGGATCGCGGCGGAGGCATTCATCGCGCCATAGTTCAGCGTGATGGTGCCGCCGATCGCCTCCAGCGCGAGGAAGGAGATCGCGCCGAGCGCGGTGTTGGCGACGCGGGCGGCGGACCAGCGCCGCGCGCTCTTGGCGGTGAAGCGCAGCGCGTAGTCTTCCAGCGTCTGGTTGGCGACCCATTGATTGTACTGGCGCCTGACGCGGTCTATCCGCTGCCGCCCTGCCACTCGTTTGAACTCCTGGTCCACGATGCGCTGATCGCGGGCAAATCCCGTACCAAAAACCTACGTCGCTATTTTGCGGTGCAGTATACGCGATCTCACGTATCAGTGCGCTGCACAAAAGTGAGCAATCCTCGCCTGATCAATAAGCGTTCTCGAACCAGATGGGGTGCTCATGTCAGACGAACCAAAACCAGGCCTGAAGTCTCCGCTCCGGCGCAAGCTCTTGATGGGAATGGCGGCATTGCCGGCCGTTTCGATGCTGGGCCGTCCGGCATTTGCCGACGTTCCTGCAACCTCTGCGGTCAACACCACGGGTCTTGCAGTCACCGATAGCGAAGTCACGGTCGGCATCCTGCATTCCGTCACCGGCACCATGGCGATCTCCGAGACCGGGTCGGTCGAGGCCGAGAAGCTCGCGATCGAGCAGATCAATGCCGCCGGCGGCGTGCTCGGCCGCAAGATCAAGTTCATCCAGGAAGACGGCGCCAGCGACTGGCCGACCTTCGCGGAAAAGGCCAAGAAGCTGCTGGTCAACGACAAATGCGCGGCCGTGATGGGCTGTTGGACCTCGGCCTCGCGCAAGGCGGTGCTGCCGGTGTTCGAGCAGTACAACGGCATGCTGTACTACCCGACCTTCTATGAAGGCCTCGAGCAGTCCAAGAACGTGATCTACACGGGGCAGGAGGCGACCCAGCAGATCATCGCCGGTCTCGACTGGGTCAACAAGACCAAGGGCGCCAAGAGCTTCTACCTGCTCGGCTCGGACTACATCTGGCCGCGCACCTCGAACAAGATCGCGCGCAAGCACATCGAGAACCATCTGCAAGGCTGCAAAGTGGTCGGCGAGGAATACTTCCCGCTCGGCTCGACCCAGTTCAACTCGGTCATCAACAAGATCAAGCTGACCAAGCCGGACGTGATCTACGCGATCATCGTCGGCGGCTCCAACGTCGCATTCTACAAGCAGCTCAAGGCGGCCGGCATCGACTTGTCCAAGCAGACGCTGCTCACGATCTCGGTCACCGAGGACGAGATCGACGGCATCGGCGGCGAGAACATTGCCGGCGCCTATGCCTGCATGAAGTACTTCCAGTCGCTCGACAATCCGAACAACAAGGCCTTCGTGCCCGCGTTCAAGAAAATGTGGGGCGAGAAGACCGTGATCGGAGACGTCACCCAGGCTGCATATCTCGGCCCGTGGCTGTGGAAGTTGACGGTGGAGAAGGCCGGCTCCTTCGACATCGACAAGGTGGCGGCGGCGTCGCCCGGCGTCGAGTTCAAGGGCGCGCCGGAAGGTTACGTCCGGATCCACGAGAACCATCACCTCTGGTCGAAGACCCGCGTCGGACGCGCCAAGGCCGATGGCCAGTATGAGCTGATCTACGAGACCGCCGATCTCGTCGAGCCGGATCCGTTCCCCAAGGGCTACCAGTGAGCCAGTAGCCCTCATGAGCGGGGCGATATGCGGGACCGTCCCGGGTATCGCACCCGCTCACCCGGGCTACGAAGCTCCACAACGCATCGTGGCGTGGACGTCATCGTCCACGCCACGGAACGAGCGTCGCTTGACCGGCGGCGCGTGCCCCTTGGAATGACGGAGGACCAGATGTTCGGCGACTATTCGATCAGCGATCTCGGCGCCATCCTTGCGATGCAGGGATTTGCCGGGCTCATCCTGTTCTCCGTCTATGTGCTGATGGCGCTGGGGCTTGCCATCATCTTCGGCCAGATGGGCGTCATCAACATGGCCCATGGCGAGTTCATGATCCTGGGGGCGTACGTCACCTGGATGACGTCGAACGCCGTGCAGCACGTCGCGCCCTGGCTGTTCCCCGGTTACTTCTTCATCGCAATGATCCTCGCGTTCATTGCGTCAGGCGCGCTCGGCATGCTGGTCGAGTGGGCGCTGATACGCCATCTCTACAAGCGTCCGCTCGACACGCTGCTGGCGACCTGGGGCCTCAGCCTGATCCTGCAGCAGGCCTATCGTTCGGTCTTCGGCGCGCGCGAGGTCGGCGTCGAACTGCCGGAATGGATGATGGGCTCCTGGCAGGCGACCGACTCCATCCAGATTCCGATCAACGGCATGTTCGTGATGGCGCTGACCATCCTGATCACGATCGCGGTCGCCTATGTGCTGTTCTGGTCAAGCTGGGGCAAGCAGGTACGCGCCGTGGTGCAGAACCGCGTGATGGCGGGCGCCGTCGGCATCAACACCGAGAAGGTCGATCGTTACACCTTTGGCCTCGGCTGCGGCATCGCCGGGATCGCCGGCTCGGCCTTCACCATGATCGGCTCGACCGGACCGACCGCCGGCCAGCTCTACATCGTCGACACCTTCCTGGTCGTCGTGTTCGGCGGTGCGGCTTCGCTGTTCGGCACCATCGCCTCCGCCTTCTCGATCTCGCAGACCCAATCGACGCTGGAATTCTTCCTGTCCGGATCGATGGCCAAGGTGATCACGCTGCTGACGATCGTCGCGATCCTGATGGTGCGTCCGCAGGGGCTCTTCGCGCTCAAGGTCCGCAAATAAGAACAAGCAGGCTGGTCATGATCATCAACTCGCGCTTTTTCAATCGCTCCGAACTGCTCGGCTTCCTTGCGCTCGCGGTGCTGTTGTTTCTCGTCCTGCCGCTGTCGCTGGATATCTTCCGCCTCAACCTCGTCGCCAAATATTTGACCTACGCCTTCGTCGGGATCGGCCTCGTGCTGTGCTGGGGCTATGGCGGCATCCTGAGCCTGGGGCAGGGCGTGTTCTTCGGCCTCGGCGGCTACTGCATGGCGATGTACCTCAAGCTCGAGGCGTCGTCGGTCGCGAACACCAAGATCCAGTCGACGCCGGGCATCCCCGACTTCATGGACTGGAACCAGCTCACCTCGCTGCCTTTCTTCTGGAAGCCGTTCCACAGCTTCCCGGTCACGCTGCTTGCGATCTTGCTGGTTCCCGCGGTCTTCGCGCTGATCATCGGTGCCGCGATGTTCAAGCGCCGGGTCGGCGGCGTGTACTTTGCCATCATCACGCAAGCGATCGCCGCGATCCTCACTATCCTGATTGTCGGGCAGCAAGGCTACACCGGCGGCATCAACGGCATTACCGACTTGCGCACGCTGCACGGCTGGGACATCCGCACCGATCACGCCAAGTTCATTCTGTATTTCGTCGAGGTTGTGCTGCTGTTCGGCTGCATCTGCGTCGCGCAGTTCATCCGCCTGACAAAACTCGGGCGCATCCTGGTGGCAATGCGGGAGCAGGAGGATCGCGTGCGCTTCTCCGGTTACAGCGTCGCCAACTTCAAGATCTTCGCGTTCTGCGCCGCGGCGGTGTTTGCTGCGATCGGCGGCGCCATGTTCACGCTCGAGGTCGGCTTCATGTCGCCATCCTTCGTCGGCATCGTGCCGTCGATCGAGATGGTGATCTACACCGCGGTCGGCGGCCGGATGTCGATCTTCGGCGCGGTCTGGGGCGCCCTCCTGGTCAATTTCGCCAAGACCAGCCTCTCAGAGTCCTTCCCGCAGCTCTGGCTGTTCGGCCTCGGCGCGCTGTTCATCGCTGTCGTACTCGCATTCCCGAACGGGCTCTCCGGCATCTGGGCGGACCACGTCCAGCCGCGCATCGATCGCCTGCTGGCATCACGCAAATCGAAATCGGCGGCCGGCCTGATCGCCGACGGCGCACCGGCCGAGTGAGGAGGGATCATCATGCTCGTCGGCCATCAGCCCAAGGACTTCCTGCTCGCGGTCTCCGGTCTCACTGTGTCCTTCGACGGCTTCAAGGCGGTGAACGATCTCTCCTTCTATGTCGAGGAGAACGAGATCCGCGTCATCATCGGCCCGAACGGCGCCGGCAAGACCACGGTGCTCGACCTGATCTGCGGCAAGACCAGGGCGACGTCAGGCTCGATCCAGTTCCGTGGCCAGGAGCTGACCAGGTTGCGCGAGAACGAGATCGTGCAGGCCGGGGTGGGACGCAAGTTCCAGACGCCGTCGGTGTTCGAGGATCTCACCGTGTTCGAGAACCTCGAGATTTCCTTCCCGCGCGGCCGCACCGTGTTCGGCTCGTTGACCTTCCAGCGCGACGATACCGTCAGGCAGCGGGTCGAGGAGGTCGCCGAGATGATCTTCCTGAAGGACAAGCTCAATACTTATGCCGACCAGTTGAGCCATGGCCAGAAGCAGTGGCTCGAGATCGGCATGCTGCTGATCCAGGACCCGGACCTCCTAATGCTCGACGAGCCGGTCGCCGGCATGAGCGTGTCCGAGCGCGCCAAGACGGCCGAGCTGCTCAACCGCATCATCAAGGACCGTTCGGTGCTGGTGATCGAGCACGACATGAAGTTCGTCGAGGACATCGCGCACAAGGTCACGGTGCTGCACCAGGGACAGATCCTGTCCGAGGGGACGATGGAGCACGTCAAGAACGATCCGAAAGTCATCGAAGTGTATTTGGGCCACTGAGGAACTGGGACGATGCTGGCAATCAATGATCTTCACGTCGCCTACGGCCAGAGCGAGGTGCTGCACGGCCTCAACGTCTCGGTGGCACCCAACGAGATCGTCGCGATCATGGGCCGCAACGGCATGGGCAAGACCACGCTGATGAAGTCGCTGATGGGCATCCTGCCGGCCAAGAGCGGCAAGGTGACCATGGACGGCACCGAGCTCGGCGCGATGAAGAGCTACGAGCGGGTCGCGAAGGGGCTCGCCTATGTGCCGCAGGGTCGCATGATCTTCTCCACGATGACGGTGAAGGAGAACATCGAGACCGGGCTCGTGGTGTCAGGCGGCTCCGAGGTACCGGGCGACATCTATAAGCTGTTTCCGGTGCTGCTCGAGATGAAGGGCCGCCGCGGCGGCAATCTCTCGGGTGGACAGCAGCAGCAGCTCGCGATCGCCCGCGCGCTGGCGACCAAGCCGAAGGTGCTGCTGCTGGACGAGCCGACCGAAGGCATCCAGCCGTCGATCATCAAGGACATGGCGCGCACCCTGAAGCGGATCCGCGACGAGCGCGGGCTGTCGATCGTGGTCTCCGAACAGGTCCTGAGCTTCGCGCTCGACATCGCCGACCGCGTGCTCGTCATCGAGAACGGCGAGATCGTCCGCGACGATCCGCGCGCCAGCGTCGATGCCGCGCAGATCTCGAAATATCTGTCTGTGTAACCACCAGTAAACGAAGGGGAGCAATGCGATGCCAGATACACTGATCAAGGTCGATCTCAGCAAGTCGGCCTATGAAAACGACAAGATCCATAACCGCTGGCATCCGGAGGTTCCGATCGTCGAGTGGGTCAGCCCCGGCGACGACTTCATCATCGAGACCGTCGACTGGACCGGCGGCTTCATCAAGAACAACGATTCAGCCGACGACGTGCGCGATATCGATCTGTCGATCGTGCACTTCCTGTCCGGCCCGATCGGCGTCAAGGGCGCCGAGCCCGGCGATCTCCTCGTCGTCGACCTGCTCGACGTTGGTCCGTTGAAGGAGAGCCTGTGGGGCTTCAATGGCTTCTTCTCCAAGCAGAATGGCGGCGGCTTCCTCACCGACCATTTCCCGCTGGCACAGAAGTCGATCTGGGACATCAAGGGCCTCTACACCTCGTCGCGGCACATTCCCGGCGTGAACTTCGCCGGCTTGATCCATCCCGGCCTGATCGGCTGTCTGCCCGACGCCAAGATGCTTGCCGCATGGAACGCACGCGAAGCGGAACTGATCGCGACCAACCCGACCCGCGTGCCGGGCCTCGCCAACCCGCCGTTCGCGCCGACCGCCCATGCGGGCCGGGCCAAGGGCGACGTCAAGGCCAAGATCGGCCTCGAGGGCGCCCGCACCGTGCCGCCGCGCGAGCATGGCGGCAATTGCGACATCAAGGATCTGTCGCGCGGCTCGAAGATCTACTTCCCGGTTTATGTGCCGGGCGGCGGGCTCTCGATGGGCGATCTGCATTTCAGCCAGGGCGACGGCGAGATCACCTTCTGCGGCGCCATTGAAATGGCCGGCTGGCTGCACATCAAGGTCGATGTCATCAAGGACGGCGTCTCGAAATACGGTATCAAGAACCCCGTGTTCAAGCCGTCGCCGATCACGCCGAACTACAAGGACTATCTGATCTTCGAAGGCATCTCGGTCGACGAGGCCGGCAAGCAGCACTATCTCGACGTCCACATCGCCTATCGCCAGGCCTGCCTGAACGCGATCGAATATCTGAAGAAGTTCGGCTACTCCGGCGCCCAGGCCTACTCGATCCTCGGCACCGCGCCGTGCCAGGGCCACATCTCCGGCGTCGTCGACGTGCCGAATGCCTGTGCCACGCTGTGGCTGCCGACGGAGATCTTCGACTTCGACGTCATGCCGTCGTCGGCGGGACCGATCAAGCACATCAAGGGCGACGTGCAGATGCCGATCTCACCGGACAAGTGATCCTTTAGGTGATCCCTGCGCGAAGGGTGCGGGACGGCTGCGTATCGGCCGCCCCGCATCCATCGCCGAATGTCACGCACGACTGCGCAAGGATTAAGGAAATGCCGATCTACGAATATCTCTGCAACGACTGCGGCCCGTTCACCGACATGCGGCCGATGGCGGAATGCGACCTGCCGCAGGACTGCCCGCAATGCGAGGCGACGTCGCTGCGCGTGATCCTCACCGCGCCGGCGTTCTTCTGCATGCCCTCGGACAAGCGCAAGGCGCACGCCACCAATGAGCAGAGCCGGCACGCGCCGAAGACGCTCGATCAATATAAGGCCGCGCACGGCCCGGGCTGCGGCTGCTGCTCGACGGGAAGGAAGAAGCCGGCACGGCTGATGACCAAGACCAAGAGCGGCGCCAAGGGGTTTCCCACCGCGCGTCCCTGGATGATCAGCCACTGACAGCGCAGCCAATCGTCGGCTTTCCTCAACTGGCGCTGCTTCGTCATGGCCGGGCTTGTCCCGGCCAACCACGTCTTTCTTGTCCGATTGAAGCAAAGACGTGGATGCCCGGCACAGGCCGGGCATGACGGAGAAACAGGCTCTCAGGCCTGTTCGGCGACCTTCAGGGCCTCGGTGCGGATCTCTTCCACCAGCCGCTCCTTCAGGGCGACGAATTCGGGCGTGGTCTTGATCTTGTAGGACCGGGGATGCGGCAGGTCGACCGCGATCTCGGCCTTGATGCGGCCGGGCCGCGCGCTCATGACGATGACGCGGCTGCCGAGGAAGATCGCTTCCTCGATGTCGTGGGTGACGAACAGCACCGTCTTCTGGTCGCGCTCCCAGATGCCGAGCAGCATCTCCTGCATCA
This sequence comes from Bradyrhizobium sp. USDA 4538, assembly GCF_024171045.1. Classification (NCBI taxonomy): domain Bacteria; kingdom Pseudomonadati; phylum Pseudomonadota; class Alphaproteobacteria; order Hyphomicrobiales; family Nitrobacteraceae; genus Bradyrhizobium; species Bradyrhizobium sp. USDA 4538. The sequence continues at coordinate 227,781 of NZ_JALJZE010000001.1, read as the reverse complement.
GTGCCCGCGTCTGGTTGTCGAGCGCGCCGAACGGCTCGTCGAGCAGCAGGATCTTCGGATCGTTGGCCAGTGCCCGGGCGATCGCGGTGCGCTGCTGCATGCCGCCTGACAGCTGCTTGGGCCAGTGATTTTCGAAGCCCGACAGCCCGACCCGGCGAATGAACGCGTCGGCGATCTCATGGCGTTCTTCTTGCGCAACGCCGCGCTCGCGCAGGCCGAATGCGATATTCTCCCGCACCGTCAGCCAGGGGAACAGAGTGTAGGACTGGAACACCATGCCACGGTCGGCGCCGGGGCCGGTGACCTCGCGCCCGTCGAGCGTGACCCGTCCGCTGGTCGGCCGGTCGAGCCCGGCGATGATCCGGAGCAGGGTGGATTTCCCGCATCCGGAGGGGCCGAGGATGGTGACGAAGTCGTTGTCGCCGACGTCGAGCGTGGTCGGCTCAAGCGCTCTCGTCGGCGCGTTGCCGGCACGAGCGGGGAAGGTTCGCGAGACCTGATCGATCCTGAGCGCGGTCATGCGAGCTTCCAGGGGAACAGCCAGGCGTTGAAGGCCTTGAACAGGAAATCGGAGATCAGGCCGATCAGCCCGATCACGATGATGCCGAAGATGATCTGGCCGGTGTTGAGCAGCGCCTGGCTGTCGGTGATCATGTGCCCGATGCCGGATGACGAGCCGATCAGCTCGGCTACGATGACGTAGGTCCAGGCCCAGCCCAGCACCAGCCGGAGGATTTCAGCGATCTCGGGCGCAGCGGAGGGCAGCAGCACGCGGCGGATGATGCCGCGGTCGCGGGCGCCGAGCGTATAGGCGGCCTCCACCAGGTCGCGCCTTGTGGCACCGACGGTGACGGCCACCATCAGGATGATCTGAAACACCGCGCCGATGAAGATCACAAGCAGCTTCTGCAACTCACCGATGCCCGCCCACAGGATCAGCAGCGGGATGAAGGCGGATGCCGGCAGATAGCGCGCAAAGGACACAAACGGCTCGAGAAAGGCCTCGATTGGCTTGTAGGCTCCCATCAAAACGCCGAGCGGCACCGCGATGACGGCAGCAAGCACAAACCCGCCGATCACGCGCCAGATCGTCATCCCGATGTCGAACAGAAAGCCCTGCTTGGCGAGCAGCTCATAGCCTTCCTGCACCATGGTGAGCGGGTTGGCGAGGAAGGTCTTCGACACGTGGCCGCCGAACGTTGCCCAGGACCAGAGGGCGACGAACAGCACGAGGAAGGCGAGGCCATAGGCCACGCGCTGCTTCGATGTCGTGGGCTCGAGAGGACGCATCAGATGATCCGGGCGTAGCTTATGCGCCGGTCCCGCCCGCTGTGTCGCGATGCGGGACCGGTGGAAAGGGTTGCTGCGTTACTTGATGAAGCTGGCGTCGTAGATGTCCTCGACCTTCGGCGCGGCCTTGATGATGCCGACCTCGAGCAGCAACTCAGCGGCGTCCTTGTTGAAGGTGAGGAAGTCGCCGGCGAAGAATTTCTGGTTGGCGGCCTTGTCCTGCCAGCGCAGGTACTTTGCCGAGTTGCCGAACTGCTCGCCGGTCTGCTTCACGTCAGCGCCCATGATCTCGTAGGACTTGGCCTGGTCCTTGGCGATCATGTCGAGCGCCTCGAAATAGCTGTTGGCCAGCGCCTGCGCAGCTTTCGGATTGTCGGTCAGGAATTTCGGCGTGCAGCCGAAGGTATCCATCACGATCGGGTAGTCGAGCGTGGTCGCGATGATCTTGCCCTTGTCGGGAGCGGCGCGCACGGTCGACAGATAGGGTTCGTAGGTCATCGCGGCATCGTTCTGGCCGGAGACGAAGGCCTGCGCCGCGGCGGCGGGCTCCAGATTCACCACGGTGACGTCCTTCACCGTGAGGCCGTTCTTCTTCAGCATCCAGGCCAGCGCGAAATAGGGCGAGGTACCCGGCGCCGATGCCGCGACGGTCTTGCCCTTGAGGTCCTTGATCGCGGCGACGTCGTTGCGCACGGCCATGCCGTCGGCACCATAGCTCTTGTCGAGCTGGAAGATCTGCTTGGTCGCGACGCCGTTGGCGTTCCAGGAGATCCAAGTCTCGACCGTGGTGGCCGCGCACTGGATGTCGCCCGACGCAATCGCGAGATGGCGGTCCTTTTGCGGAATCTTCTTCAAGGTCACGTCGAGGCCGTTCTTCTTGAAGATGCCGGCCTCCTTGGCGAGCGTCAGCGGCGCGAAGCCGGTCCATCCGGAGATGCCGATGCCGACCTTGACGTCATCCGCAAACGCGCCCGTGGACGCGAGCAAGACTGCGATTGCGGGCAATAGCTTGAAGGAACGCATGATTGTCGACCCCTTGAACGATGGATTGAACCCAGTTGATGTCTTACGTCAGTCGCGGCGGATTGCCGCATGAAGCATGTCGGCGGACGATGGCCCATGATGCATTGCATGAAATATGCCGCGCAAGGCGTCCTCAGCCTCCCTTGAAGCGAGCCACCAGGCGATGCGTCTCGCCTGGATAATGCAGCCGCACCGCCGTCACCGTGCGTGCGCTGCGCCAGGTGTAGCGGTCGATCACGAGGCAGGGCGCGCCGACCGCGATGTCGAGCGCCTTTGCCGTGCGGTCGTCGGCGACGACGGCGCTGATCGTATGCTCGGCTTCGGTCCACGGCACGTGGTGCAGCAGCCATGATCCCGGCGGTTCGCGGGCGAAGTCCGCGGTTGCAGCTTCCGGGACCGTGGAGAGATCGATCAGTCTGTCCTCGACGGCGAACGGCACATTGTCGGCGCTGTGCCGGCAGGCGATCGCGACGACCTTGCCGGCCGTGCTGACGCCGAGCCGGGCGCGATCGGCCGATGTCGCGGTACGGCGCCGGCAATCGATCAGCTGATAGCCATAGCTGCGGCCTAGCGCGGTGATCTCGGCGCGGATGTCGGCGATCTTGAGCACCGCCGACAGATGCTGCGGACGGCGCACGAAGCTGCCGGCACGGCGCCGCCGCTCGATCAAATCGGCCTGCGCCAGTTCCGACAACGCCTTGTTCACCGTCATGCGCGAGCAGCGATAGCGCGCCATCAGCTGGTGTTCGAAGGGGATGCGATGCCCGGGCGGCCATTCGCCGGTCAGGATCCGCGTCTCGATGTCGAGCCGGATGCGCTTGTAGAGTGTCGGCTTGTTCGCCGCGCCGGGCTTGGCCTGGTCGGAGGCGAGACTCATGCGACGAGCCTCCGCACGCTCGCATTGAACCGCTCGCGCGCCTTGTCGCGCAGCCGGTGCCGTCCGCCCGCGACCACCTTGTCGCCGCCGGCCCAGACGCAGTCGATCGCGTCGCTGCCGGTTGCAAACAGCCAGCCGTCGAGAACCGCATCGCCCGACCGTCCCGCGAGGGACGGATGCGCGGTGTCGAGGCTGACGATGTCGGCGCGCGCGCCGGGCGCAAGCCCGGCCTTGGTCTGTGCCAGAGCCTGCGCGCCGCCAGCGAGCGTCTGGTCGAACAGGGCGCGGCCGGTGGATGTGCCGGGACGCCCCGAGAGCACATTGCGCTCGCGGTGTTTCAGCCGCTGACCGTATTCGAGCTGGCGCAGTTCGTCGGCGACGCCGACCAGCACATTGGAATCGGTTCCGATGCCGAACCGGCCGCCCGCGGCGAGGAATTCGCGCGCCGAGAAGATGCCGTCGCCGAGACTTGCTTCGGTGACGGGGCAAAGGCCGGCAACCGCGCCGCTGCCGGCGAGTGCATTGACTTCCTGCTCCGTCATGTGGGTCGCGTGAATGAGGCACCAGCGTCGATCGACGGGCGCATGTTCGAGCAGCCATTGCACCGGCCGCTGTCCTGACCAGGCAAGGCAATCCTCCACCTCGCGCACCTGTTCGGCGGCGTGGATGTGGATCGGGTCCGCCCCGGCAAGCGGGATGATCGCCGCCAGCTCATCCGGCGCCACGGCGCGCAGGCTATGCGGAGCGATGCCGATGTTGGCGCCGGGAAGTTTTCGGATTGCCTCGCGCGAGGCGGCCATCAGCGCGGCGAACTGATCGACCGAGCAGATGAAGCGACGTTGCCCGGCATGCGGTGCGGCGCCGCCGAACGTGCTGTGAGCATAGAAACTCGGCAGCAGCGTGAGCCCGATGCCGGAGGCGTCGGCGGCCTCTGCGATGCGTACGGCCATCTCGGCGAGATTGGCGTAGGGCGCGCCGTCCCGATCATGATGCAGATAGTGAAACTCGCCGATACGGGTAAAGCCCCGCTCGAGCATCTCGACATAGAGCAGGGTGGCGACGGCTGTGACGTCGTCCGGCGTCATGGTCAGCGCGAACCGATACATCGTCTCACGCCAGGTCCAGAACGTATCGGTCGTGTCGCCGCGCAGTTCGGCAAGGCCGGCCATGCCGCGCTGAAACGCGTGACTGTGCAGGCTCGCCAATCCCGGAACCGCCATTTGGTGACGTTCGTCGCCGGCGCTGGGCGCAACGCCCGCCGTCACCGAGGCGATCGCGCCATCGACAACGACGACCTGCACGTCATTGGCCCAGCCCGAAGGCAGCAGCGCGAATGCGAAATGCAGTCGTGTCATTTTTTCACGCCGGCTGGACAGAACCCGGACACGATTATATGTCTAGACATATAAGTCAAGCATCCCACCTCGAGGGGACGATCGCATGGCAGAGCGCTTCGACCGTATCTGGCACAACGCCCGGCTCGCCACGATGCGCAGCGACCGCACTGATCTCGGCGAGATCGAGCGAGGCCTGATCGCGGCGCGCGACGGCCGCATCGTCTATGCCGGCGTGCCGTCGGACTTTCCTGTGGATGCGGACGCCGTTGAACGGATCGATTGTGCCGGCCGCTGGATCACGCCCGGGCTGGTCGATTGCCACACCCATCTCGTCTTCGGCGGCAACCGCGCGCACGAGTTCGAGCTGCGCCTGAAGGGCGCGAGCTATGAGGAGATCGCGCGCGCCGGCGGCGGCATCGTCTCGACCGTTGCGGCGACGCGCAACGCGACCGAGGCGGAGCTCGTCGCCGGCGCGCTGCCGCGGCTCGACGCGCTGATCGGCGAGGGCGCAACCACGGTCGAGATCAAGTCCGGCTATGGCCTCAATACCGAGACCGAGATGCGGCAGCTTGCGGCGGCACGCAGCCTTGCCCGCCTGCGGCAAGTTGCGATCCGCACGTCGTTCCTCGGAGCGCATGCGCTGCCGTTGGAGGCCAACGGCGACAAGGACGGTTACATCGATCTGGTCTGCAACGAGATGCTGCCGGCCGTGGCCAAGGCCGGCCTCGCCGATGCCGTCGACGGCTTCATGGAGGGGATCGCGTTTTCCGGAGAGCAGACGGCACGGGTGTTCGAGGCGGCGCGTGCGCTCGGACTGCCGGTCAAGCTGCATGCGGATCAGCTGTCCAATCTCGGCGGCGCGGCGCTGGCCGCGAAATTCTCGGCGCTCTCGGCCGATCATCTCGAGCGCACCGACGAAGCCGGCGCGGTGGCGATGGCGAAGGCCGGCACCGTCGCGGTCCTGCTGCCCGGCGCGTTCTATTTCATTCGTGAAACGCACAAGCCGCCGGTCGAGCTGTTCCGTAGCCACGGTGTGAACATGGCGCTGGCGACCGATTGCAATCCCGGCAGTTCGCCGCTCACCTCGCTCCTGCTGGCGATGAACATGGGCGCAACGCTGTTCCGGATGACGGTCGCCGAATGCCTCACAGGGGTGACGCGGGAAGGGGCGCGCGCGCTCGGCATGCTCGCCGAGACCGGTACGTTAGAGGCCGGCAAGTGGTGCGATCTGGCGATCTGGGACATCGAGCGTCCGGCCGAACTGGTCTACCGCATCGGCTTCAACCCGCTGCACAGCCGGGTGTGGAGGGGGCAATGAGCGATCGGGATGCGCCTGTCGTCGTGACGCCCGGAACCGTCGGCCTCGACGTCCTGGTGCGCGTGCTCGCGGGCGCGCCCATCATGCTCGATCTATCGTGCTGGCCGCGCGTCGAGGCGGCCGCGCAAATCGTGGCGAAGGCGGCGCATATCGACGTTCCCGTCTACGGCATCAATACCGGTTTCGGGAAGCTGGCATCGACGCGCATCGCGCCCGACCAGACTGCGCTGCTTCAGCGCAACCTCATCTTGTCGCATTGCTGCGGAGTCGGTCCGAACACGCCCGAGCCGATCGTGCGTTTGATGATGGCGTTGAAAGTGATTTCGCTCGGTCGCGGTGCATCTGGCGTGCGCCGCGAAGTGATCGAGCAGTTGCATGGTATGCTGGCGCGCGGCGTTTATCCGTTGGTGCCGCAGCAGGGCTCGGTCGGTGCCTCCGGCGATCTGGCGCCGCTCGCTCATATGACCGCGGTCATGATCGGGGAGGGACAGGCAATTCTTGATGGCAAAGCCGTGCCGGGCCGCGAAGCGCTTGCCTCCGCCGGCCTCGCGCCGCTGACGCTCGGTCCCAAGGAGGGGCTCGCGCTGATCAACGGCACGCAGTTTTCCTCCGCCTACGCCATCTCCGGCCTGCTGCGTGCGCATCGCCTGGCGTGCGCCGCGCTGGTGACCGGCGCGCTGTCGGTCGATGCGGCGATGGCGTCGACGGTGCCGTTTCGTCCCGAGATTCAATCTTTGCGTGGCCATGACGGGCAGATCGCTGCGGCCGCCGCCCTGACCGCGCTGCTTGACGGCAGCGATATCAGGCAATCGCATCTCGAGGGCGACGAGCGCGTGCAGGATCCCTATTGCCTGCGCTGCCAGCCGCAGGTTGCGGGCGCCGTGCTCGACCTGCTTGCGCAGGCCGCCCGCGGGCTGACCGTTGAGGCCAATGCCGTCACCGACAATCCACTCGTCCTGGTCGAGACCGGCGAGATCGTGTCAGGCGGCAATTTCCACGCCGAGCCGGTGGCATTCGCCGCCGACCAGATCGCGCTGGCGCTTTCGGAGATCGGGGCGACCAGCGAGCGCCGGATCGCGACCCTCGTCGATCCCGCCTTGAACTTCGGCCTGCCGCCGTTCCTGACGCCCGAGCCCGGCATCAACTCCGGATTCATGATCGCCGAGGTGACGGCGGCGGCGCTCTATGCCGAGAACAAGCAGCGCGCGATGCCATGCTCGATCGATTCCACGCCGACCAGCGCCAATCAGGAGGATCACGTCTCGATGGCCGCACATGCCGCGCGCCGGCTGTCCGATATGGCCGACAATCTCGCCGCCATCCTCGGCATCGAGCTGCTGGTCGCCGCGCAGGGCATCACGCTGCGCGCGCCGCATTCAACGAGCGCGCCGCTCGCTGCGGTCATTGCCGCGCTCCGAGAGCAGGTTCCGGCGCTCGCCGCCGACCGCTACATGGCTGACGATCTCGCCAGGGCGGCCGCTCTGATCGAAGCCGACGCGCTGCCCGCCGCTGCGATCGCGGTGCTTCCGACCGATCCATTTCCAAGACTGACTTAGAAGACTTGCTTAGCAGGAACATCCGTCATGAACCGCCGACTGGATAACGAACGCATCATCCGTGCTCCCCGCGGCACCGACATCAGCGCCAAGAGCTGGCTGACGGAAGCACCGCTGCGCATGCTGATGAACAATCTGGACCCTGATGTCGCCGAGCGCCCGAGCGAGCTCGTGGTCTATGGCGGCATCGGCCGTGCGGCGCGCGACTGGGAGAGCTTTGATCGGATTGCCGCGTCCTTGCGCAAGCTCGAAGGCGACCAGACCCTGCTGGTGCAGTCCGGCAAGCCGGTCGGCATTTTCCGGACCCATGCCGACGCGCCGCGCGTGCTGATCGCGAATTCCAACCTGGTGCCGCATTGGGCAACGCTCGATCATTTCAACGAGCTCGACCGCCAGGGCCTGATGATGTTCGGCCAGATGACGGCAGGCTCCTGGATCTATATCGGCAGCCAGGGCATCGTGCAGGGGACCTACGAGACGTTCGTCGAGGTCGGCCGCCGGCACTATGGCGGCAGTCTCGCCGGCAAATGGATCCTGACGGCGGGCCTCGGCGGCATGGGCGGTGCCCAGCCGCTGGCCGCGACGATGGCCGGCGCCTCGATGCTCGCGGTCGAATGCCAGCCGAGCCGCATCGAGATGCGGCTGCGGACGGGCTACCTCGACCGCCAGGCGGCGACGCTCGATGACGCGCTCGCGATCATTGCTGAGGCGGTCAAGAGCCAGAAGCCGGTGTCGGTCGGCTTGCTCGGCAATGCGGCCGAGATCTTTCCCGAACTGGTGCGCCGCGGCGTGCGCCCGGACATCGTTACCGACCAGACCAGCGCGCATGATCCGATCAACGGCTATTTGCCCAAGGGATGGACGCTCGCAGATTGGGAAGCCAAACGCGCGGCCGATCCGAAGGCCGTTGAGACAGCGGCCAAGACCTCGATGGTCGATCACGTCCAGGCCATGCTGGATTTTCACGCGCAGGGAATCCCGACGCTCGATTACGGCAACAACATCCGCCAGATGGCCAAGGACATGGGCCTGAAGCAGGCGTTCGATTTCCCGGGATTCGTTCCGGCCTATATCCGTCCGCTGTTCTGCCGCGGCGTCGGACCGTTCCGCTGGGCGGCGCTGTCGGGCGATCCCGAGGACATCTTCAAGACCGATGCCAAGGTTAAGGAGCTGATGCCCAACGACAGCCACCTGCACAACTGGCTCGACATGGCCAAGGCGCGCATCAAGTTTCAGGGACTGCCGGCGCGAATTTGCTGGGTCGGGCTTGGCGACCGCCATCGGCTTGGCCTTGCCTTCAACGAGATGGTGGCGCGCAGCGAGCTCAAGGCGCCGATTGTGATCGGCCGCGATCATCTCGACAGCGGCTCGGTGGCGAGCCCGAACCGCGAGACCGAGGCGATGCGCGACGGCTCCGACGCGGTGTCCGACTGGCCGCTGCTCAACGCCTTGCTCAACTGCGCGAGCGGTGCCACCTGGGTGTCGCTGCATCACGGTGGCGGCGTCGGCATCGGCTATTCGCAGCACGCCGGCATGGTGATCGTCGCTGACGGCACGCCGGAGGCGGCGCGCCGACTGGAGCGTGTGCTGTGGAACGACCCGGCGACGGGCGTCATGCGCCACGCCGACGCCGGCTATGACACGGCGATCGAATGCGCGCGCGCCAACGGGCTCGATCTGCCCAGCCTGCGCTGATGGGACCTCCTCGATCGGGAGTTGCGGCATCTCCCGACCGGGGCGCAGCTTAACGAGCAATCCCGTTGCAGCTCTCAACCTTCCGGTTGATGTACGCGAGGTGACCGGCCGGACATGCCTTGATACGGGAAATCGGCGGTGCAGCTACCGGAGATAGGTGGTCCGTGGAGCGCTGCGCCTGTGACCCGTCGCGGGTGACACATTAGTCTGCCTGCTTTCGCGTCAGCTTCGCTGACAGGATGAGCGGCCAGGGTCCTTGTCTCGCGGCAGATGGCATGCAATCTTTCGCAGCCGGCAATGCTGTTCGAGAGCAACAAGAACAATAATCCCTCTCGTCCCTCCAATTCTGTCGAGGGCCTGATCATGTCGAACCTTACCCAAACGACATCCGCTCCGTGGCGGATAGGAGTGCTGTTCTCGCGAACCGGCTTCATGTCGGTCATCGAGGAGACCCAGTATCAGGGCACGCAACTCGCGATCGAAGAGGTGAATGAAGCGGGCGGCGTCTGCGGCCGCGAGCTGGTTCCCGTTGCCTATGACCCCGGATCGGACTCGGCCGCCTATGGTCATTACGCCAAGCGGCTGATGATCGAGGATCAGGTCAGCACGATCTTCGGCTGCTACACCTCGTCGAGCCGCAAGGCGGTGCTGCCGGTAGTCGAACGGCTGAACGGTCTGCTCTGGTATCCAACGCTTTACGAAGGGTTCGAGGCGTCGCCCAACGTCATCTACACCGGCGCCTCGCCGAACCAGAACAGCCTCGCGCTGTGCCGCTATTTGATGGATACGTTCGGAACGCGGTTCTATTTCGTGGGGTCCGACTACATCTATCCGCGCGAGTCCAACCGGGTGATGCGGGAGCTGCTCAAGAGCAACGGCGGCTCGGTGGTCGGCGAGCGCTATGTCAATGTTTACGCGCGCTGGCAGGATTTTGTGCCGATCATCCAGGATATCAAGCGTGTCAGGCCCGACGTGATCTTCTCGACCGTCGTTGGCGAGGGCACGGTGTTCCTTTATCAGGCCTATGCGAATGTCGGGCTCGATCCAAAGCAGGTGCCGATCGCCAGCCTGACCACGACGGAAGCGGAAATTGCCGCCATGGGCTTCGACGTCGGCGAGGGACACGTCACGGCCGCATCGTATTTCCAGGGCGTCGAGGGCAGCGCTAATAATGCGTTTGTGCAGCGCTTCAAGAAGCGGTTCGGCGCCGATATCTCAACCAACATGTGCGCCGAAGCATCCTATTTCCAGCTGCATCTGTTCGCGAAGGCGCTCGAGCAGGTCAATTCACTCGACACCGAAGTTCTCCGCTCGATGGTGTTCGGCACCAGCTTTGATGCACCGCAAGGTGCCGTCACCGTCAACCCGATGTCGGGTCATACCGACCTCTGGACCCGCATCGGGCGCGCCAACCGCCAGGGGCAGTTCGATGTCGTCAGCCAGTCGAAGGAGCCGGTGCATGCGGATCCGTTCCTGATCGGATATGGTCGTGCAACGCAAGCAGGAAGCGTCCAATGAACGAAATGTCGCGTAAGCCGTCGCTGAGCCGAGACGTCGGCGGACGCAAGACCATGGTTCAGGAACTTGCCGATCTGTCGGCGGTGGTGGTCGCGCCGGTCGACGATCAGGTCGGCATGTTGCTGCGCGAGTTGCAGCGGTTCCGGATGCGGGTGCGGCAGGTCTGGCCGATGCCGGAGAGCGTGCCCGCCGATGCCGACGTGGTGTACTGCGAATATTCCCCTGACCTGGCGCGGCGCCTGCCATGGATTCCCGGCGACGCGCGCTCGGCGCTGGTTGTGATCCTGCCGGCGACGGAAACCGTTCACGCCGATGCGCTGTGTCATGCGACGCCGAACGCCGTGCTGCCGCGGCCGTTCACGCAGAATGCCGTGCTGTCCAGTCTCGTGCTGGCGCGCAGTCAATTTGGTTATGAACGGCGGCTTCGCAGCAAGATCGAGAAGCTCGATGACAATCTGCGCTCGATGCGCACGGTGGAGCGCGCCAAGGCGATCCTGATGGCGACGCGGCAGATGCCGGAAACCGAAGCCTATGGCTTCATCAGACGACAGGCGATGGATCGTCGCGTGTCGGCAAGTGCAGTCGCCGCGGCGATTGTTGACTCGTTCGAACTGCTTGGCTACGATCATCAACAGTAGGCCCCAATAGCGGGGCCGGCGGCGACAGCGCCGCCTTCGACACAACCGGCAACAAAGCCCTCCCAATGCTCGCGTAAGCGCGCATCGGGAGGGCTTTTTGTTTTTTCAGTCCTGAAGGGAGCTAGGGATGAGCATTTCACGGCGGACTTTGCTGAGGAATACCGCGGCGCTGGGCGCGTTTGCCGGCGCCGGACTGCCGCACATCTGGATCAAGAACGCCGACCTCGCTTACGCCGCCGGCGGCGAGATCAAGGTTGGCGTGCTGTTCTCGCTGACGGGAACGACCGCGATCATCGAGGAATCGCTCAACAAGGCGACGCTGCTCGCCATCGAGGAGATCAACGCCGCAGGCGGCATCAAGGGCAGCAAGATCGTGCCGATCGTCGAGGACCCCGCGTCCGATCCGGCGACCTTCTCGGAGAAGGCTCGCAAGCTCGTCGTCGGCGACAAATGCGTCAGTGTGTTCGGTTCCTACACCTCGGCAAGCCGCAAGGCGGTGCTCCCGGTGTTCGAGCGGCAGAACAATCTCTATTGGTATCCGACGCTCTATGAAGGCCGCGAGTGCTCGAAGAACGTCATCTACACCGGCGCGGTGCCGAACCAGCAGCAGGACGAGTTCGTGCCCTGGCTGGTCAAGAAGTTCGGCAAGAAGTTCTACCTGATCGGCTCCAACTACATCTATCCGAAGGAAGAGAACAACTACTGCAAGAAGCTGCTTGAGAAACTCGGCGGCGAGGTCGTGGCGGAAGAATATGTGCCGCTCGGCCATTCCGAATTCTCTTCCGTCATCAACAAGATCCGCTCGACTCAGCCGAACGTGATCTTTTCCACCGTGGTCGGCGATTCCGTGGTCGCGCTGCATCGTCAGTACAAGGCGGCCGGCCTCGATCCCGAGAAGATGCCGATGGCGAGTCTCACGACCTCCGAGAACGAAGTCGCTGCGATGGGCGGCGAGGCGGCCGCCGGTCACTTCACCTCGGCGCCTTACTTCATGGTGCACAAGTCGCCGGAGAACGAGAAGTTCGTCGAGGCTTACAAGAAGCGTTGGGGCGCCGACAAGGTGACGCATTTCGTGTCGGAGGCCTGCTACTTCCAGACCTACCTGTTCAAGCAGGCGGTCGAGAAGCTCGCGACCAGCGATCTCACGCCGCCGAACATCCGCGACGCGGTCAAGGGCCAGGAAGTGATTGCACCGCAGGGCAAGGTCCGGATCGAGCCGGAGAACCTGCACACCTGGCTGTGGCCCAAGATCGCGCAGGCGAAGTCGAACGGACAGTTCGAGATTCTCGTCGAGGCCAAGGAGTGGCTGAAGCCGGTGCCTTACGCGGCCTATCCCGGACAGTCGTGCACCGAGAAGGGCCTGGTCGAGAAGAGCTGACGACGGGGGCTGACGAAGGCCGTCGGCGTGCGGCGCCGGCGGCCAGCGTCCCGAAACGAATGCCGCCTCTCGCACGAACGGGGGCGAGGGGCAGGGCGCACAACGCGAACATCGAAAGCGGATCCCGACGTGGACCAATTCATCGAACAAATCGTCACCGGCCTCAGCATCGGATCGATCCTGCTGCTGGTCGCGCTGGGCCTGTCGATCATCTACGGCTCGATGGGCATCATCAATCTCGCCCATGGCGAGTTCGTGATGCTGGGCGCTTACGCGGCCTGGGTGTTCCATACCTATTTCGGGCTCGGCCTGCTCGCGAGCCTGGTGCCGATCTTCTTCGTGGTCGCCGCGTTCGGCTGGGTCATTGAGCGTTACGTCCTGAGCCTGCTCAACAACCGGCCGCTGGACACGATCCTTGCGACCTGGGGCGTCGGCATCATGCTGCAGCAGGCGGTGCGGCTGATGGTCGGCAGCGAACTGCGCTACGTGCAGCTGCCGCCGGCGCTGTCCGACAGCATGGACGTGTTCGGCATCTCGGTATCGTCCTATCGGGTGTTCCTGTTCGTGGTGTCGATCGCACTGTTCGTGGCGACCTGGTTGCTGATGAACCGCACCACGGTCGGAATGAAGCTACGCGCGATCATCCAGGACCGTTCCGTCGCTGCCTCGTTCGGCATCAACGCCAAACGGGTCTATGCGCTGACCTTCGCCTACGGTGCGGGCCTTGCGGGACTGGCCGGCGCGCTGGTGTCGCCGCTGAAGAGCGTGTCGCCCGATATGGGCACCGGCTATGTGGTCGATGCCTTCATGGTGGTGGTGCTCGGCGGCGTGCAGAGCCTCGCCGGCACCGTGGCGAGCGCCTTCATCCTCGGCGAGCTCTCCGGCGGCATTGCCTTCCTGCAGAACGACACGGTGGCCAAGGCGATCGTGCTGCTCGCCATCGTCGTGCTCATCCGTTTCCGCCCCGAGGGGCTTTTCACCGCACGCGTGCGGGCCTGAGACAGATCGCTCATCTATGCCGTCGCATGTTCCTAACTCCAGCGGATTGCAGCGCCTGATCGCGCAGCTTGCGCCTCTGCTGATCGTCTGCGCCGTGGTGTTCGCGCTGCCGGTGATGCTCAACAACGACTTCCTGCTCAACAAGGTCGCGCGTTATCTGGTGCTGGGCATCCTCACGGTGTCGCTCGGGCTGTCCTGGGGATTCGGCGGCATCCTGAATCTCGGCCAAGCGATGAGCTTCGGGCTCGGCTCCTACGCCATGGCAATGGCGCTCAAGCTCAAGACCGTGCCGGTGCACACGGGGGCGAGCGGACTGCCGGACTTCATGGTCTGGAATAATGTCCAGCATTTGCCGTGGTTCTGGGAGCCGTTCCGCTCGCTGACCTTCGCGATCGCCGCGGGCCTGATCGTGCCGGCGCTGGTTGCGGCGGCGCTCGGCTGGTTCATGTTCCGGGGCCGCGTCACCGGCGTCTATGTCTCGATCATCACGCTCGCCACCATGGTGGTGATCAATCTCGTGATCATCGACCAGCAGAGCTACACCGGCGGCTTCAACGGCATCACCGATCTCGCCCAGCTCGAGATCTTCGGCGTCGCGTTCGACGCCTATGGCCGCGCAACCTACTATCTCGTGGCCAGCTGTGTCCTGCTCAGCCTGCTTGTCGCCTTTGCCTTTACAAGGACCAAGGCCGGCCTGATCGTGCAGGCGATCCGCGACCATGAGAGCAGGGTGCGCTACTTCGGCTACGACGTCGCGCTCTACCAGATCTTCGTGTTCGCGCTGTCGGCGGCGATCGCGGGCCTTGCCGGCATGCTCTACACGGTGGTGATGGAGTTTGCCTCGCCGACCTTCCTCGGCGTGCAGCTCTCTCTTTCGGTCGTGGTGTGGTGCGCGGTCGGCGGCCGGCAGAGCCTGGTCGGTGCGTTCCTCGGCGCGGTGCTGGTGGCGGGTATGCAGGGCGCGCTGTCGGAGTCAGCGGCGTTCCTGGAAACCTGGACGCTGGTGATGGGCGCGCTGTTCGTGCTCGTGGTGTTGTTCCTGCCGAAGGGGCTCGCTGGCCTCGCACAGGTCATGCTGCGCTGGATCGTGCAGCGCCGCCATGCGGCCGCGGGCGGGGTGGCGCAAGGCGTCGGCCAGACGGAGGGCAGCACATGAGCTCCCATCTCGATCTCCGCGACGTCTCGGTCAGCTTCAACGGCTTCAAGGCGCTCAATTCACTCAACATGAGCGTGCGCAAGGGCGAGCTGCGCTGCCTGATCGGGCCGAACGGCGCGGGCAAGACCACCGCGCTGGACATCATCTGCGGCAAGGTCAAGCCGAGCGCCGGCACGGTGAGCTTCGATGGCACCGCGCTGCAGGACCTTGAGGAATACGAAATCGCCCGCGCCGGCGTCGGCCGCAAATTCCAGGTGCCGAGCGTGTTCCGCGAGCTGTCGGTCTCCGAGAATCTTGAAGTGGCGCGGGCGCGTCGCACCTCCGTGCTTGGCAATTTGCGCTGGAATATTGGCAATTCAGGGCGTGAGCATGTCGAGCGTCTGGCCGAGCTGGTCGGGCTCACCGAGCAGCTCGACCGGCCGGCCGCCTATCTGTCGCACGGTCAGACCCAGTGGCTGGAGATCGGCATGCTGGTCGCCCAGGACGCCGAGCTGATCCTGATGGACGAGCCCACCGCGGGCATGACGGTGCAGGAAACCCGCAAGACCGCCGAACTGTTCGCACGGCTGAAGGGCAAGCACACGCTGATCGTGGTCGAGCACGACATGGGCTTCGTCAAGGCGATCGGCGACATCATCTCCGTGATGCATATGGGTCAGATGCTGGCCGAGGGCACCGCGGCGGAAGTGGAGGCGCATCCGGAAGTGCGCCGCGCCTATCTCGGATCGGGAGGCATCAGCCATGCTTGAGCTGACCGACGTCGACGCCTTCTACGGCAACAGCCGCGCCCTGCAGGGCATCAACCTGATGGTTGGCAATGGCGAATTCCTCTCGGTGCTCGGCCGCAACGGCGTCGGCAAGACCACGCTGATGCGCAGCATCCTCGGCCTGATGGACCGGTGCACCGGACGGCTATCGCTCGACGGTGCCGACATCTCGCCGCTGCGGACCTATCAGCGCGCCAAGGCCGGTATTGCCTACGTGCCGCAGGGCCGCGGGATTTTGCCGCGCTTCACCGTGCGGGAGAACCTGACGCTCGGAACCTTCGCGGCGAAATCGGCCAACGGAATCGAGGAGTGGGTGCTCGAGCTGTTTCCGGTACTCAAGGACTTTCTCAATCGCTATGGCGGCAATCTCTCCGGCGGCCAGCAGCAGCAGCTTGCGATCGCGCGGGCGCTGCTGGCCAAGCCCAAGGTCATCCTGCTGGACGAGCCGACCGAGGGCATCCAGCCGAACATCGTCGAGCAGATCGAGGACGTGATCGTCAGTCTCAATCGCGAGCGCGGCATCACGGTCGTGCTGGTCGAACAGAATGTCGCGTTCGCGCGGCGCGCGTCTCACCGCTTCGCGCTGCTCGAAAAGGGACGCGTCGTCGCCAAGGGCGCGATCGGTGAGCTCACCGATGATCTCATCCAGCTGCACATGGCCGTGTAGCGGGAATTATCGCTCAGGAAAGGGAGTCGAGACATGTTGCATGGAGACATATCAAGCAGCAAGGACACGGTCGGCGTTGCCGTGGTGAACTACAAGATGCCGCGCCTGCACACCAAGGCCGAGGTGCTGGATAACGCGCGCAACATCGCCAAGATGGTCGACGGCATGAAACTCGGCCTTCCGGGCATGGACCTCGTGATCTTCCCGGAATACTCGACCCACGGCATCATGTACGACTCCAAGGAGATGTACGAGACGGCGTCGTCCGTGCCGGGCGAGGAGACCCGCATCTTCGCAGACGCCTGCCGTAAGGCCAAGGTCTGGGGGGTGTTCTCGCTAACCGGCGAGCGTCACGAGGAGCACCCCAACAAGGCGCCGTACAACACCCTGATCCTGATGAACGACAAGGGCGAGATCGTCCAGAAGTATCGCAAGATCATGCCGTGGGTGCCGATCGAGGGTTGGTATCCCGGCGATTGCACCTACGTCTCGGACGGGCCCAAGGGACTGAAGATCAGCCTGATCATCTGCGACGACGGCAACTATCCGGAGATCTGGCGTGACTGCGCGATGCGCGGTGCCGAGCTGATCGTGCGCTGCCAGGGCTACATGTATCCGGCCAAGGAGCAGCAGATCCAGATCTCGAAGTCGATGGCCTGGGCCAACAACTGCTACGTCGCGGTCGCAAACGCCTCCGGCTTCGACGGCGTCTATTCCTACTTCGGCCATTCCGCGCTGATCGGCTTCGACGGAAGGACGCTCGGCGAGTGCGGCACCGAGGAGAACGGCATCCAGTACGCGCAGCTCTCGGTGTCGCTGATCCGCGACGCCCGCCGCAATATGCAGTCGCAGAACCATCTCTTCAAGCTGATGCACCGCGGTTACACCGGCCTGATCAACTCCGGCGACGGCGATCGCGGCCACGCGGTCTGCCCCTACACCTTCTACAAGAACTGGATCACCGACCCCGAGGGGACACGGGAAATGGTCGAGGCCATGACCCGTCCGACTGTCGGAACCGACGAATGCCCGATCGAGGGCATTCCGAACCAGAAAGTCGCACATCGTTGAGTGACATCGATGATCGGCGCCGGCGCGATGTTTCGCGCCGGCGTGGTTCCGTGCAACGGCGGACACTTCCTCGCGGAGGAAACAGGGGGGACATCATGAGCGGTCAATCGAATAGCGGGCTGGTCCAGCAGACCGAAGGGCAGATCGACGATCTTCTCGGCCATGAATTCGAGCACGAGCCGGTACCGATGAGCGCTCGGCGCAGCGCCTTCTCGGTCACGATGGTGTGGCTGGGCTTTCCGATGATCATCACCGGCGCGATGACCGGATCGTTGCTGGTGCTGGGCATGGGATTCAAGAATGCGCTAGTGGCGATGATCATCGGCAATTTGATCATGTTCGCCTATGTCGGCGCGCTCGGCCTGATCGGCACCCGGCGAGGCATGAACTTCGCGCTTATCGCCAGCATCGTGTTCGGAAAGAAGGGCTACGTGCTGGCGTCGGGCCTGCTGTCGACCCTGCTGCTCGGCTGGTATGCGGTGCAGACCGGCATCACCGGCGCATTGATCTCCTCGACCTACGGCCTCAACTATGTGGCGATGACCATCGTCGCCGGCGTGCTCTATATCGGGATCACCTTCGTCGGCGTGAAGGGATTGCACTGGATCGGGCTGGCGTCGGTGCCGCTGTTTGTCGTGCTTGGCCTCTGGGTCGCGGCCGATGCCGCCTCGACCACGACGTCGGCGGCGATCTTCGGCTATGCCGGCAACAATGGCGTCGCCAGCATGTCGATGGGCGTCGGGCTTACCGTGGTGCTCGCGCTGTTCATCGATGCAGGCACGGTGACAGCGGACTTCAATCGCTGGGCGCCGAGCACGCGGGCCTCGCTGTTTGCCACGTTCAGCGCATTTCCGTTCGCCAGTCTGGTGGCGATGCTGGTCGGCGGCGTGATGACGGCGGCGCTCGCCGTGCCGAACGCAAATCCGTTCGGTGTCGACAACATGTTCGGCTACATGAACGGCAAGCAGCTGACCTGGCTCAGCATCCTCGCGTTCATCTTCCTCTATGCCAATTTAGGCTCGGTCTG
Organism: Bradyrhizobium sp. USDA 4538; assembly: GCF_024171045.1. Lineage (NCBI taxonomy): Bacteria > Pseudomonadati > Pseudomonadota > Alphaproteobacteria > Hyphomicrobiales > Nitrobacteraceae > Bradyrhizobium > Bradyrhizobium sp. USDA 4538. The sequence goes on along the minus strand of NZ_JALJZE010000001.1, from coordinate 209,464 downwards.
CTCGCATTGCCTGTACAATGCGGCGACCGGCTGGTCGCGCATCCTCGGGACCAATATGCGGCTGATGGCGGTGGTGCTCGGCGCGCTTGGTATCCTGGTCGCTGCCGGCAATGTCTGGGCGTTCTTCATCCAGTGGCTGTCGCTGCTCGGCATCCTCGTGCCGCCGATCGGTGCGATCATTCTGGTCGATCAGTATCTGCTACGGGCCGAGGCGCGCGCGGACGTCGACTGGCGTGCGAAGCCGTTCATCGCCTGGGGCATCGGGTCGCTGTTTGCCTTTGCGGTTGAAAACCTGATGCCGGGACTGTCCACTGCGTTCTCCGCCGCGGTGGTCGCAGGCATCGTGTACGGTGCGATCGCACGGGTGGAGTCTCCGACTGAAAAGGTGGCGCGTCCGGCGTAAGCGATCAGCTCGATCAAGCAAGAAGGGTACATCAATGAGCGTCGACTATCAGATCCATGATCTCGGCAATTTGACCTTGCAGCGCGGCGCGACCATTCGCGACTGCAAGCTCGCCTACAAGACCTATGGCCAGCTCAACGCAGCCAAGGACAACGTCATCGTCTATCCGACCTGGTACTCCGGCCAGCACTACGACAATGAATGGCTGATCGGACCGGGCAGGGCGCTCGACCCGGCAAAGTACTTCATCATCATCCCGAACATGCTCGGCAACGGGCTGTCGTCGTCGCCGAGCAACACGCCGGAACCGTATAATGGACCGCGTTTTCCGCAGGTGACGGCCTATGACAATGTGCGCGCCCAGCATCGGCTGGTGACCGAGAAATTCGGCATCAAGCATATCCGTCTCGTCGTCGGCTGGTCGATGGGCGCGCTGCAGACGTTCCATTGGGGCGCGCTCTATCCCGATATGATGGACCTCTTGGCGCCGTTCTGTGGCTCGGCCAAATGCTCGCGGCACAACTTCGTGTTCCTCGAGGGCGTGAAGGCGGCGCTCACCGCGGATGCTGCGTGGAAGGAAGGCTGGTATACCGACAAGCCGGCCCGCGGCCTGCGCGCTGCCGCGCGTGTCTATGCCGGCTGGGGCTTTTCGCAGGCCTTCTATCGCGAGCAGCTCGACATCAAGACGCTGGGCTATTCGTCGCTGGAGGATTTCCTGGTGGCGTTCTGGGAAGGCTTCTTCCTGCCGAAGGATCCCAACAATCTGCTGACCATGCTGTGGACCTGGCAGCACGGCGACATCAGCGACAACGAAATCTACAACGGCGACTTCAAGGCCGCGCTGCGGGCGATCAAGGCCAAGGCCTATGTCATGCCGGGGCAGACCGATCTCTATTTCCCGCCGGAGGACAGCGCGTTCGAGGTCGAGAACATGCCGAACGCCAAGCTCGTGCCGGTGCCGTCGATCTGGGGCCACTTCGCCGGCGGGCCGGGGACCAATCCGGTCGATGTCGACTTTATCGACGGCAAGCTCAAGGAGCTGCTCGCATCGTGATATCGACCGGTTGCGAACGGCTGCCTGCGCGATCATGGGAGGCGTGAGCTTGTCCAATCCCGCTTTGCTGCTCGACCAGTACCGCATCCGGGAGGAGCCGTATTACCGGCCGCTCAAGGATGAGGTCGAACTGTTCGGTGCAGCCTACGCCAACCGCATGCCGGTGATGCTGAAAGGCCCGACCGGCTGCGGCAAGACCCGTTTCATCGAATATATGGCGTGGCGGCTGGGCCGCCCGCTGATTACGGTCGCCTGCCACGAGGACATGACGGCGGCGGATCTGGTGGGGCGCTGGCTGCTCGACGCAGAGGGCACGGTGTGGAGCGACGGGCCGCTCACCACAGCGGTGCGTCTTGGCGCGATCTGTTACCTCGACGAGATCGTCGAGGCGCGCCAGGACACGACGGTCGTGATCCATCCCTTGACCGACGATCGTCGTGTGCTGCCGCTGGAAAAGCGTGGTGAATTGATCCACGCCCATTCCGACTTCCAGCTCGTGATCTCCTACAATCCGGGCTACCAGAGCGCGATCAAGGACCTCAAGGAATCCACCAAGCAGCGCTTCGCGGCGCTGGATTTCGGCTATCCTGATCGGCCGGCCGAAACCGAGGTGGTGTCGCGCGAAGCCGGTATCGAGCCGAACCTCGCCGATCTCCTGGTGAAGATCGCCCAGCACAGCCGCAACCTGAAAGGCCAGGGGCTCGACGAAGGTGCCTCGACCCGGATGCTGGTCAATGCCGGCCGACTGATCGGATGCGGGATCAGCCTCGAAAAGGCCTGCGAGACCACGATCGTCGTTCCCTTGACCGATGATGCGGACACCAGGAACACGTTGCGCGACGTGATCTCGGCCTGTGGGTAAGTGGAAGATTGCAGGTGGCGGTCGCGCAAATCAGTTCGCTCGATAGCTTCCGGTCCGGACGTCGGCTTGCGGCACTGTTGCGCGGCCATGACGATGTAGCTGCGGCCGTGCAGGCGGCGCGCGCCGCTTTGCAGCGAACCGGTTGGTTCGATCATTTGGCGGTCTGGGACGAGGCCGTGCACGCCCTGTTCGAGGCCAATCTCGGTCAAGCCGTGGTGCAGGGTTTTCTGCGTCTATCGGAGCAATGGCCGGCGCAGCGATCGGCCGATGATCTGATCGCGATCGGCCGCGCGGTCAGGGACATCGGCTGCAGTGCCGGAAGCCGCGTCGCCCATGCCTTGCTGACCGAATTGTCCAAGGTGCTGCCCCGGCTTGCGGGTGCGGGAGAATTCACCGCAGTTCTCGCCGCGCTCGACGAACTCGCAGCCACCGGGCCGGAGTCGGCGGGGCTCGCGATCGGCCGGCTGGGGCAGTTTCTGACGCATGCCGGCGGCGACGAGTTTGCGGCGTGGGTCTCCGCTGGCTTGCGCGCCAGTGGCAGTCGCGCATCGCGCCGCCGCGCCTATTTCGCGCTCGACGATCAGCTTTCGGCGCAGCTGTTCGCAGCCGGTCGGAGCGGGGATGATTTCGCGCGGCTGGAGAAGCGCCTCGCTGCAACCACGATCGCGTTGTGGAACAGAAAGCCGCGTTTCCGCAAACTTGCCGTTGCACCGACGCCGGTGCCGCGGCGGACCTCGCTCGCCGCCGGCCTCGTCGGTCTTCCGCAGACCTTTCCCGGCTTCGAGGGCGAGGCGGCCGACGCCGTCTATCTCGCGGCGGTCGCGCATGCTGGCGCGCATCTGGTGCATTCCACCGTCCGCTTTCCGGTGAGGCGACTGAAGGCGCTGCAGATCGCGCTGGTCTCGCTGATCGAGGATGCCCGGGTCGAGGCGCTGGCGCTCCACCAGATGCCGGGGCTGCGCCGGCTGTGGCTGCCATTTCACAGCGCGACGCCAGCCGGCCAGGCAACCGCAGCCGGACTGATGATGCGGCTGGCGCGGGCGCTGATCGATCCCGATTATCAGGATCCGGATGCGTGGGTGACCAAGGGACGGACGCTGTTTGCCGCTGCCGCCGGCCGCTGGACCGATCCCGCCATCAGCCGCGAGATCGGTGGTTTGCTCGGCAACGACATCGGGCAGATGCGGCTGCAGTTCAACGCCAAGAGCTACGTCGTCGAACCTGCCTATCGCGACGACAATCTGGCGCTGTGGGATTTCGGTGACCAGCGGGACAGTCCGGCCGAGACGATCGAACTTGCCGTCGATTCCGTCCGGATCGAGCGGCGCGACGATGCGGGTGGCCAATCGGCCGACGACAACGCCAGGCCGGACGAGACGCTGCGCGCGAAGGCCAGCGCGGTAACGCTGCTGGACGGGTTTCCGGTCGCGACCTACCCGGAATGGGACTATGCGGCGCGTACCGAGCGGCCGGACTGGACAACGATTCTGGAAGCCGATGCAGCCGTTTCCGCGCAGCCCTTCGATTCCTCGACGGACGCCGAGGCGATGCGCTGGATCACGGAGTTGACCCGCGACGCGTCGATCGGCCGCCGGATCAGACACAAGGGCCAGCGCGACGGCGACGCGCTCGACATCGACGCGGCGATCGCCCTGACGATCGAGCGGCGCACCGGCAATATCAGCGAGCCCAGGGTCTACCAGCGCGATGCGCCGGGACCGCGCGATCTCGCCATCCTGCTGCTCTTGGACCTGTCGCAATCGACCGCCGACCGTGACCGCCGCGGCCGGACGGTCCTCGACGTCGAACGCAAGGCGGCTGCGATCATGGCGGCGGCGGTCGAGGCCGCGAATGATGCGATCGCGGTGCATGGTTTCAGCTCCGACGGCCGCGAGCGCGTGCGCTATCTGCGCATCAAGGGCTTTGCGGAGCCGATGGATGCCGTGGTTCGTTCACGTCTCGCGGGTCTTGGCAGCAGCCATTCCACGCGCCTCGGCGCGGCATTGCGCCATGCCGGGGGCTACCTCGCGGAACGACGCGCGTTCCGGAAAGTGCTGCTGGTTCTGACCGACGGCGAGCCGTCCGACGTCGACGTGCCGGATGCGCAATATCTCGTCGAGGACGCCCGCCGGGCCGCGCAGCAGCTGCGGCGGCGCGGCACCGATATCTTTGCCTTTGGTATCGGTGAGCACAAATTTCCCCAGCTCGATCGGATTTTCGGCGAGCGTTATGCGCTCCGCGTGCCGCGCATCGAGGTGCTGCCGCAACGGGTGATGCAGCTCTACGCAGAACTGAAGAAATAGTCCCGGCTCTAGCCCGTTGCCCGCGGCAGGGAACCCTTTGCGGTGATCTCCGCCGAGAGTTCCTCGATCGTCTTGCGCTGCTCCATGGCGGCGCGGCGGATCAGCGCAAAGGCAGCCGGCTCGGCCAGCGCATGGGTGTGCATGACCTGAAGGACCGCGGCGAGCACGACACGGCGGGATCGCAGGCGCTGCTCCAGCTTGAGCACCTGCTGCTTGAGCTCGCTGGTGCGCTCGCTTCGCTCGAAAGCCAGGACGAGCGCGGCATAGATGCCGGCCGATCGCAGCGGCTTTACCAGAAACGACGCCGGATCGAGGTCGAGCACCAGCTTCAGACGGCTTGGCGTCTCGGTGCCGAGCAGGGTGATGACCGGGCTTCGTCCAAGCGACGTCCGTTGCGCCGGCGAGGTGAGCGGCAGGAACTCGTCATCGATCAGCGTCACGTCGGGACGGCAGTCGATACTGGCACCGGGCTCCCATGTGACGATCTCGATCCCGAGACGCTCGAACTGGCGCCTGACGATCGAGGCATCGCGCTCATCCTTGATGGCGACGAGCGCCTTGCGCCCGCGCAGCGAAAATGACGACGGTTTGCTCATTTCACAACCCGCAAATGCGGCGCATTCGGCAACTTTCCATCCCTTGCCGGGCTGGCGGCGATGTCGAGCTGCGTCAGATAAGGATCCGGTCTAACCGGCGCTTCAGCTTCCCAGAAGATGTCAAACTGTCCTTCGGCGTTCGAGACGGCCAGCCGCGGCGTCAGGACGCAGTGGTTGTTGCTGCCGTCGATCCAGACCGGACCTTGCGGCGAATTGTAGCGATGGCCGGCCGCGGCGCGCCGCACCTCGCCGATATCGGATGTGCCGGCACGCTGCAGCGCGCGGGCCAGCAGATAGACCGCGACATAGGCGGATTGCCCGTCGACGGACGGGCTGCTGTGCTCGCCGTAGCGCGCCTTCCAGCGCGCCACGAAGGCCCGGTTCTCGGGCAGGCGAATGCTCTCGAAATAGGCCGACGAGGTGATGCATCCGGCCGACGCGGGACCCGCGATCTTGAGCTCGGGCTCGCACAGGCTGCAGCTCAGCATCGGGATGTCGAGGCCGGCCGCGGCGGTCGCCGCATGAAAGGCGCGGATGAAGTCATAACTCGAACTGCCGACCAAGGTGTTGAAGACGACCGGCGGCCGGCGCCGCACGATCTCGTCCACGATGTGGGTGACCGCGCTTTCACCGAGTTCGAGCAGGCGTTCGGCGAGAATGCGTCCTTTGGCCGCCGTCACCAGCTCGCGGGTGACGCGATTGGTTTCCCAGGTCCAGACGTAGTTGGAGCCGACACAGAAGATCTCGTGCGACAGATTATCGAGCACGTAACGCACCAGTGGCAGCACGTTGTGATTGGGTGAGGCGCCGACATAGATGACATTGTCGGAGCACTCGAACCCCTCGTAGCGCGCCGGATACCAGAGCAGGCGATCGGTACGCTCGACGATCGGCAGCACCTGCTTGCGCGAGGCCGAAGTGTAGCAGCCGATGATGTGCTCGACGCCGACGTTGCGAATGAGGTCGTCGCAGACCGTGTGGTACTCCGAAATGATTCCGCGGGGATCGCGGACATGCGCAGATATCGCGAAGTCGAACTCGTCCTGATTGTTGATTTCGTCGACCGCCATCATGGCGCTCTTCAGGATCTCGCGTCCCATGGCCTGATAGGGCCCGTGCTGCGAGCAGATGATGCCAACTGGAATGGAGGGCTTGGTCATTGAGTGCTTTCGGCGGCGCAACGCATCAAGGAAATCATCTTCGCAGAGGTCGGTGCAAGAGGTCATGCCGATTTGCTGCGCATGCACCTCGCGAAATTTGTGCAGCCAGCCTCGTTGACAACGCGCTGCACACCTCCTTAGAATTTTCTCCTACAGGGCTTCCTGTCGAACCTTGCGTGCGTCGATTTGGCCGATGACGTCCCGATCGCCGCGCAGAGTGCTCCGTTCGACTTCGGACCCATGCGATAGTTCATAGCCGCGGCATTTGGGCCATTCGTCACCTTCGTTTCGGAGGGGCGGGTGGTTTTTTGCTTTTGCCGCTAAACAAATTGGCGACACGTCCGTGCCGCCAAGCCGGAGGCGCATGCGCGGTGATGGGCAGTGCCTGCGCTTGCGTCATGTCAAGTGCGGGGATGAGAAACGATGCCGACGACGGATCTTCACTATCTCGGGCTCATTGAGATCGGGCAGCAAATCCAGGCCAAAAAGCTCTCGCCGGTCGAGGTGACCAAGGCGATGCTCGGGCGGATCGAGCAGCTCGACGGCAAGCTCAAGAGCTACGCCTATGTGATGGGCGAGGCGGCGCTGGCCGAAGCGGCGGCAGCCGAGAAGGACATCGCGTCCGGCAAGATCAAGGGACCGCTCCACGGCGTGCCGATCGCCGTCAAGGATTTGTGCTGGGCCAAGGGCGCGCCGGCCGCGCATGGCATGACCATTCATCGGGACTTCCGGCCGAGCGAGGATGCCACGGTCGTCGCGCGGTTGAAGGATGCCGGCGCTGTCATCCTCGGCAAGCTGCAGCAGACCGAGGGCGCCTATGCCGACCATCACCCGAAGATCGACCCGCCGAAGAATCCGTGGAATGCCGATTTGTGGTCGGGCGCATCGTCGAGCGGTTCCGGCGTCGCCACCGCCGCGGGGCTTTGCTTTGGCTCGCTTGGCACCGATACGGGCGGCTCGATCCGCTTTCCATCGGCCGCCAACGGCATCACCGGGCTGAAGCCGACCTGGGGACGCGTGAGCCGTTATGGCGCGTTCGAACTTGCGGCAACGCTCGATCACATCGGGCCGATGGCGCGCAGCGCGGCCGATTGCGGCGCGATCCTCGCCGTGATTGCCGGCCAGGATCCCAAGGACACCACCTCCGTGCCGCTGCCTGTGCCGAACTATCTCGCCGGCCTGTCCGGCGATTTGCGCGGCGTGACGATCGGGGTCGATCGGCGCTGGACCAGCGAAGGTACCGACGAGGCTGCCGGCAAGGTGCTCAGCGAAGGGCTGCGCGTTGCTGCCGATCTGGGCGCGAAGATCAAGGACATCACGTTTCCTGATCCCAAGGCCGTCATCGAGGACTGGTTCCCCTTGTGCGGCATCGAAGTGGCGGTCGCGCACGAAGAGACCTATCCGGCCCGCAAGGACGAATACGGTCCGGCGCTCGCCGGCCTGCTTGATCTCGGCCGGGCGCAATCCGGCATGAACTATCAGAAGATCGTGCTGCGGCGCGAAGCATTCCGCGGCGCGGTGCGGCTGTTGTTCGAGACGGTCGATCTGATCGCCGTTCCGGCCCAGGCGTTCGCTGCGCCGACATTGGCCAAGATGGCTGCGCTGGGTGAGGACCCGTCGCTGATTACCGGGCTGCTGCGCTTCACCTGTCCGTTCGACATGACCGGCAGCCCGACCGTCACGCTTCCCGGCGGCTTCGCGCCGAACGGCGGGCCGATCGCCTTCCAGTTCGTCGGCCGTCACTTCGACGAAGCAAGCCTCGTTCGCGCGGGCGATGCTTTCCAGCGCGTCACCGACTGGCACAAGCGCCATCCCGCGATCTGAATTGAGGAGCCGACCGCATGACCGAGGATTGGTTGAAGAGTTCCATCATGGCCAAGCGCGCCCTTGCCAAGGGCGCGACCGGCACGACCCATAGCCTGACGATCGAGCAGCAGGGCGGCTTCCATTACGTCTATGGGCCCTATGCCAAGCCGACCCTTTCGATCGACCCAGGTGGGGTCGTCGTTGTCGAAACCGAAGACGCCTTCGGCGGCGTGCTCACCAGCGAAAGCGACAGCCCTACGGCGAAGCTGAACTTCCCCTATCTGAACCCGCAATGCGGACCGATCGCGGTCAAAGGCGCCAAGAAGGGCGATTGCCTCGCCGTCTATATCCGCGACGTCGAGACCCGCGGCGCGCAGCCGGCCGGAACGACCTGCATCATTCCGGAGTTCGGCGGCCTGGTCGGGACCGCATCCACGGCGCTGCTCAATCCGCCGCTGCCGGAACGCGTCAGGAAGCTGCATGTCGACCGCAACGGCGTGCGCTGGAACGACAAGATCACGCTGCCCTATGAACCGTTCATCGGCACGATCGGCGTCTCGCCAGAGATCGAGGCGATCTCCTCGCTGCAGCCCGATTATCACGGCGGCAACATGGACCTGCCCGACGTCGCACCGGGCGCGATTATCTATCTGCCGGTGCATGCCGAAGGCGGGCTGCTCTATGTCGGCGACTGCCACGCGACGCAGGGCGATGGCGAGCTCTCGGGCGTCGCGCTCGAGCAGCGCGCGACGGTGACGCTGCAGATCGATCTGATCAAGAACTGGAGCTTCGCCTGGCCGCGGCTCGAGACGCGCGACTTCATCATGACGATCGGCAGCGCGCGCCCGCTCGAGGACGCGGCGCGCATCGCCTATCGCGAGCTCGTGCGCTGGATGAGCGCCGATTACGGCTTCGACGAGATCGACGCCTACATGCTGCTCAGCCAGGCCGGCCGCATGCGGCTCGGCAACATGGTCGATCCCAAATACACGATGGGGGCGTCGATCCTGAAGAATTACCTCAAGGCGTGACTTCAAACATCCTTCAACGACAGAGGACATCGCGATGTATTCGGGGCGTATAGTCGGAATGGCTTTGCTTGGTGCAATGCTCGGGACCGCGGCAATAGGTGTCGCCCAGGCGGCGGAGCCGCCGCTGAAGGTCGGCTTGCTGGAGGACGTCTCCGGCGATCTCGCCTTCATGGGCATGCCGAAGCTGCACGGCTCGCAGCTCGCGGTCGAGGAGATCAACAAGAGCGGCGGCATTCTCGGCCGGCAGATCGAGTTGATCCATCTCGATCCCCAGGGTGACAATGCCCGCTATCAGGAGTTCGGCCGACGGCTGCTCAATCGCGACAAGGTCGACGTGCTGATCGGCGGCATCACCTCGGCATCGCGCGAGGCGCTGCGTCCGATCGTCGATCGCACCACCACGCCGTACTTCTATACGAACCAGTATGAAGGCGGTGTCTGCGACGCCAGCATGATCAGCATGGGCGCGGTGCCGGAGCAGCAGTTCTCGACCCTGATCCCCTGGATGGTCCAGAAGTTCGGCAAGAAGGTCTATGTCATCGCAGCCGACTACAATTTCGGCCAGATCTCCGCGGAATGGAACCGCAAGATCATGAAGGACCTCGGCGGCGAGGTCGTGGGCGAGGAATTCATCCCGCTCGGCGTGTCGCAGTTCGCGCAGACGATCCAGAACATCCAGAAGGCGAAGCCGGACTGGTTGTTGACGATCAATGTCGGCGCCGCCCAGGACTCGTTCTTCGAGCAGGCGGCCGCGGCCAACCTCAACCTGCCGATGGGCTCTTCGATCAAGATCATGCTCGGCTTCGAGCACAAGCGGTTCAAGCCGCCGGCGCTCAACAACATGCATGCGACCGCGAACTGGTTCGAGGAGATCGATACCCCCGAAGCCAATGACTTCAAGAAGCGCTGGCACGCAAAATTCCCCGATGAGCTTTACATCAACGACATGGGCTACAACGCCTATAACGCGCTCTACATGTACAAGGCGCTGGTCGAGAAGGCGAAGTCGACCAAGCTCGAGGACATGCGAAAGGTGATCGCAACGGGTGATGCCTGCATCGAGGCTCCCGAGGGCAAGGTCTGCATCGACCCGAAGAGCCAGCATACGTCGCACCGCATGCGCCTGATCTCGGTCGGGCCCAAGCATGAGGTGACGGTGGAGAAGGACTACGGGACGATCCAGCCATACTGGCTCGGCGAGATCGGCTGCGACCTCACCAAGAAGAACGACAAGGATCAGTACACGCCGAGTCATCTTCCCAGCAAGTCGTGATGCGCGCAGGCACGAATCTTGCTCGTGTTTGCATCGCGGCTTTGAAGCAAGCCGGCGCCGCAATGATGCGGCGCCGCGATCAGGGAGACCGGAATGTCGGCTGAACTCTTCTCGGTATTCTATCAGTTCGCCGATGTCTTCGCGTTCCTCATCCTGTCGGCGGCGGGCCTGGCCATCGTGTTCGGCATGATGGGCGTCATCAACATGGCGCATGGCGAGTTCATCATGTGCGGCGCCTACGTCACCGTGGGGCTCGTGAATCTCGGCGTGCCGCTTCCGATCGCGCAGATCCTGGCCGCGCTGACGGCGGGGATCATCGGCATGATCGTCGAGTACCTCGTCGTGCGGCGCTTCTACAAGCGACCGCTCGACTCGCTGCTCGCGACCTGGGGCCTCAGTCTGATCGTGACGCAGTCGATGCTGCTGATCGTCGGCTCCGCGGTGCGCGGTATTGGCACGCCGGAAGGAAGCTTCGCGATCGGGGGCTATACGTTTTCGACCTACCGGCTGGTGCTGTTTGCCTGTGCGGTAGCGGTCCTTGCGGGCCTCTACGTCATCTTCATGAAGACGCGCTTTGGCGTGATCGCCCGCGCCACGATGCAGAATGCGGCGATGGCCAAGGCGCTCGGCGCGCGCACCGGGCGGATCTATTCCATCAGCTTCGGTATCGGCACCGCGCTCGCGGGGCTCTGCGGCGCGCTCTACGCGCCGACCATGACGCTGATCCCGACCATGGGCGCGACCTTTGTGGTCGAGAGCTTCGTCACCGTGGTGATCGGCGGCGCCAATGTCCTGCTCGGAACCGCGCCGGCCGCGGTGTTCCTGGCGATGATCCGAATGGCATTGAATGCCAGCTACGGGCAGATCATCGGCCAGATCGGCATGCTGTTTGCTGTCATTCTGATCATACGTGTGCTGCCCGAGGGACTATCCAGCGTGCTGGTTCGTCGTGGGCGCTAGACGGGAATTTCTGATGTTGAAGCTGCTCGAGGGCCCGCAGACGCTCGGACGCGGGAAGATCTTCTGGTCCTGTTTCCTCGCCGTGCTGGCGGGGGCGCTGATCTATCCGCTGTTCGCCGATTCCTATGACGTCGGCAATTTCGCCTACTTCCTGATCTGGATATTCATGGCGCTCGGTCTCTGCCTGATGTGGGGATACGGCGGCATGCTGTCGTTCGGCCAGACCTTCTTCTTTGGCATCGCCGGCTACGGCTATGGCGTGCTCGCCATCAATATGGGCGGGGGAACGACCACGATCGCCGCGCTGGTTCTCTCCGTGGTCATCGCGATGATCGCGGCCGGGATCCTCGGTTACTTCATGATCTGGGGCGGCATCAGCGGGATTTTCTTCGGCATCGTGACGTTGTCGGCGACGCTAGTGCTTGCCTTCTTCCTCGGGCAGACCGCGGGACCCGAATGGCATATCGGTCCGGCCCGGCTGAACGGCTTCAACGGCATGAAGGGAATGGACCCGCTCACGGTCGGCGACTTCGACATCGAGGGCTCGGCGCTCTATTACGTCATGATCGCGCTGATCGTCATCGTCTACATCGCGCTACGCATGCTGGTGAACTCGAGCGTCGGCAACGTGATCGTGGCGACGCGGGAAAATCCGCAGCGCGCCGAGATGCTCGGCTATGATGTCCGCAAGTATCAGCTTTTGACCTTCGTGATCGGCAGCGGCCTCGCAGGGTTGAGCGGCGCACTGTACACGTCGTGGGGGCAGTTCATCACGCCATCCAGCATCGGCCTGCCGGCGGCGGCGATGCCGATCGTGTGGGTGGCGTTCTCCGGACGCAACGATCTGACCGCGACCTTGGTCGGATCGTTCCTGCTGCTGTTCGGCTTTCAGACCATCACGGTCTACAGCCAGCAAGCGGCGCTGGTGCTGATGGGCGTGCTGCTGCTCGCCACCGTGATGCTGGCGCCGCAGGGCTTCGTGCTCGGCATCGGCAAGCTCGTCGTCGATTGGTGGACCAGGCGTCGGCGCCGCGACGAAGCCCCCGCGCTGGCCGATACCGCCCGCCTGCAATCGGATGAGACCTGAATCATGGCGTTAGTCGACGTAAAAGGCGTATCGAAACGTTTCGGCGGATTGACCGCCGTCTCCGATGTCGACCTGACGGTCAATGCCGGCGAGGTCCACTGCTTGATCGGGCCCAACGGGGCCGGGAAGAGCACGCTGTTCAAATTGATCGTCGGGCTCTATCCGCCGACCACGGGCAGCATCTTCTTCGACTCGATCGATATCACCGTCGAGCGGCCCTACGCGCGGGTGCAGCGCGGCATGAGCATCAAGATGCAGGCGCCGAGCGTGTTCAAGGAGCTGCCGGTGCGGCAGAACATCCAGATCGCGCTGCAGGAACGCATTTCGGGCGCGGATTGCCGTGCTGAAGAGGAGCGGCTGCTCGCATTGCTCAACCTGGCTGACGATAGCGGCAAGCTCGCCGGTGCGCTGTCGCACGGCCAGCAGCAATGGCTGGAGATCGGGATGGCGCTGGCGCTGCAGCCGCAGCTGCTGCTGCTGGACGAGCCGACCGCCGGCATGTCGCCGGAAGAGACTTTCAAGACCGGCGAGCTGATCAAGTCGTTCAATGCCGAGGGCATGACCGTCCTGGTCGTCGAGCACGACATGGCGTTCGTGCGTCAGGTTGCCCAGCGCGTTACCGTTCTGCATCTTGGCAAGATCTTCGCGCGCGGCAGCTTGGAGGCGATTTTGGAAGACGAGAAGGTCGCAGAAATCTATCTGGGTAAGACTCATGCCCACTGATCGCATTCTGGAGGTGTCGGGGCTTTGGGCGGGCTACGGCGCGACGCCGATCCTGCAAGGCGTCAGCATGTCGGTGTCGCGCGGCGAGATCGTCGGCGTGATCGGCCGCAACGGCGTCGGCAAGTCGACCCTGATGCGGTGCCTGATCGGTCTGCTGCAGACCTGGCGCGGCACCATCAGCTTCATGGATCAGGATGTCACGCAGCTCGAGGCCGATGCGCGGGCGCGCGCCGGCTTCGGCTACATCCCGCAGGGCCGCGACGTGTTTCCGCAAATGAGCGTCGAGGAGAATTTGCAGGTCGGCGAGTTGATCGGCGGGCCCGAAGGCAAGAAGCTGCCCGAGCTCGTCTACGAGTATTTTCCACGCCTGAGGGAGCGCCGGCGCCAGATCGCGGGCACCATGTCGGGCGGCGAGCAGCAGCAGCTTGCGATCGGCCGCGCGCTGATCGGCAATCCGGCGCTGATGATCCTCGACGAGCCGTCGGAGGGCATCCAGCCGTCGATCGTGCAGCATATTTGCGAGGCGCTGAAATCGTTCCGAGCGGAGCTCGGGACCACGATCGTGTTCGTGGAGCAGAATCTCGACACCATCCTGGAGATCGCGCAGCGCTGCTACATCATGGAGAAGGGCAAGATCACGCGATCGCTGGCCGGTGAGGAGGTCAACGCGGACAACGTTCGCGCGCAGCTGTTGCTGTGATCGACCGCGCGATGCGGTGAAGATCAGTGCGTTGCATAATTGATAATAATGGAGGGAATGGACATGGATCTCGGACTCAAGGGAGCAAAGGTTCTCGTTACCGGCAGCACCAAGGGCATCGGCAGGGCGATCGCCGACACGTTCGCCGCCGAGGGCGCCAATGTCGGCATCTGTGCGCGCAACCAGGGCGACGTCGACGCTGCGGTCACAGCGCTCAAGGCCAAGGGCGTTTCGGCGTTCGGTAGTGCCGTCGACGTCTCAAACGGGCCGGCCCTGAAGGCCTGGGTCGCCGACATGGCGTCCAAGCTCGGCGGCATCGATGTCGTGGTCGCCAATGTCAGCGCGCTGTCGATCGGGCAGGACGAGGAGAGCTGGGAGAAGGAATTCTCCACCGACATGATGGGGACGGTGCGCCTCGTCAACGCGGCGATGCCGTATCTGGAGAAGAGCGGCGCCGCCGCGATCGTCACCATCTCGAGCGTGTCGGGACGCGAGGTCGATTTTGCCAGCGGTCCCTACGGTACGTTCAAGGCGGCGATCATCCACTACACGCAGGGCCTTGCCTACCAGCTCGCGGCCAAGGGCATCCGGGCCAATTCGGTATCACCGGGCAACACCTACTTCGAGGGTGGTGTCTGGAACATGATCAAGGACGGCAATCCCGAACTGTACAAGACAGCACTGGCGCTCAACCCGACCGGCCGCATGGGCACGCCGCAGGAGATGGCGAACGCCGCTGTGTTCCTGGCGAGCAAAGCGGCGAGCTTCATCACCGGGACCAACCTCGTGGTGGACGGCGCGTTGACGCGCGGCGTCCAGTTCTAGGCGGGGCGCGCCGTCAGCAGAGCCGCGAGATCGCCGCCCGCGGCGGCGGTCCGGACAGGCATATTCCGATAACAGCAGGGCGTCAGATGTCAGCGGATTCATTGCACTACAAATCCATCATCGAAGTCTCCGAGCTCATTCGCCGCAAGGAGGCGAAGCCGTCGGAGGTGACCGAGGCAATGCTGGGCCGGATTGCGAAGCTGGATGGACAGTTTCACGGCTATGCGCTGGTCCTTGCGGAGCGGGCGATGGCCCAGGCCAAGCAGTATGATGCGGAGATCGCCAAGGGTGTCTGGCGCGGCCCGCTGCATGGCGTTCCGATCGGGCTGAAGGACCTCTGCTACACCTCGTTTGCGCCGACCGCGGGCGGCACGACGATCCACGCCAAGTTCGTGCCGTCCTTCAATGCCACGATCGTGGACCGGCTCGAAGTCGCCGGTGCGGTGACGCTCGGCAAGCTGAAGATGACGGAGGGGGCCTATACCAGCCATCATCCGGCCGTTCAGGCCCCGCTCAATCCCTGGAATGTGAACTACTGGGTTGGCTCGTCGTCGACCGGATCGGGCGTCGCGACCTCGGCGGGGCTCTGCTACGGTTCTATCGGCAGCGACACCGGCGGCTCGATCCGCTTTCCGTCGGCGACCTGCGGGTTGACCGGGATCAAGCCGACCTGGGGGCGGGTCAGCCGCTACGGCGTCTTCCCGCTGGCCGACTCGCTCGATCACGTCGGGCCGATGTGCCGGAGCGCTGCGGATGCCGCGGCGATGCTCGGCGTCATCGCGGGCGCTGATATCAACGACCCGACCGCTTTGCGGGCTCCGGTGCCGAACTATCTCGCTGGAGCGGGCGACGGCATCAGGGGCCTCAGGATCGGTATTGACCGCAGGTACACCCAGGAGGGCATCGATCGGCAAGTCGTCGCTGCGCTGGTGCAAGCCGAGCGCACGCTCGCCGATCTCGGCGCCGACATCCGCGAGGTGCATGTCCCGCCTTACCAGAAGCTCGTCAGCCAGTGGATTGCGATGTGCTCGGTCGAGACGGCTGAGGCGCATCTGGACACCTACCCGTCGCGGAAGTCGGAATACGGACCCGATCTCGCGCAGCTGATCGAGCAGGGCAGGGCGACGAGCGGCGTCGACATCGCGGCCATCCATCATGAACGGCAGAAGTTTAGCGGCAGCCTCGTCGCCATGTTCGAGGATATCGACCTGCTACTGATCCCGACGATGCCGGTGCCGATCCCGACGCTCACCAAGATGAGCGAATACGGTGCCGACCCCAATGTCCTCCTGAGCATTCTGCGCTTCACGGCGGTGTTCGATTTCTCGGGCAGCCCGACCATTACCTTGCCGATGGGCATGGCCTCGGACCAGATGCCGCTCAGTATGCAACTGGTCGGCCCGCATCTGTCCGAGGACGTGCTGGTCCGCGCCGGCGCCGCGTTCCAGTCGGCGACGGATTGGCACACGCGGCGGCCGCCGATCGAATAGGGGCCTCAACCGGTCTTGTCGACGTTCCAGAACAGCGGCACCGGCGCGCGGACGATGTCCTTCAGCGCCTTGCGCGTCGCGGCCGGCTGATTGTACTGCCCGGTCGGGACGTGGGTGACCACCTCGTAGGCGCGTGCCTGGATCTTGTCGGCCAGCGCCTTCTGGTCCGGCGGCGCCGCGGTGCGGGCAAAGCTGTCGCGCAGCCGCTCGAGCTCGGTATCCTCGACCCAGCCGAAGAAGCCGCCGTTCTTGCCCTTGCCGTTGACGCAGGCGTTGCCGATCGGATTGACGAGGTCGGCGCTGGCCCAGGTCGAATGGTAGAGCGACCAGCCGCCCTCGGCCGGCATCGACTGCTTGGCGCGCCGCGCCACCACCGAACCCCAATCCATCGCGAGCAGGTTGACGTTCATGCCGATCGAACGCAGCGCCTCGGCGGTGACCGTGCCGAGCGCGGTGATGATCGGGGCGTCGGTCGCGTGCAGGATCGTGATCGGCTCGCCCTTGTAGCCGCCCTGCTTGAGCAGCTCCCTGGCTTTCGCGGTGTCCGCCTTGGTCGACCATCCGACCGCGCTTTCGAACGGCGTGCCGGCGACGAAGATCGCCGGCGTGATCTTGTAGTAATCGGGATTGCCGATCTGGGTGTCGAGCCAGTCCTTCTGGTTCACCGCGTGCAGCACGGCCTGGCGGATCTCCGGCCGGTCGAACGGCGGCACCAGCCAGTTCATCCGGCACATGCCGGAGAAGCCGAGCGTGTTGTAATCGGTCAGCTCGACATTGGAGGCGCGCGCGAGCATCGGATGATGGTCGTGCGGCGGCACCTCGAAGTAGTCGATTTCGTCGTTCATCAGCGCGTTGGTCGCGATCTGGAAGTCCGGCACGCTGATCCATTCATAGCGGCCGATCTTGACGACCTTGCCGCCGCCGGTGCCGTCGGATGGTTCGTAGCGGGAAACGTAGTCCGGGTTCTTCTCATAGGCGGCCTTGACGCCGGGCTGGAATTCCGCCGTCACGAAGCGGAACGGTCCGGAGCCGAGGTGATCTGATATGGCCTGGTCGGCGGGCGTCGCGGCGATCCGCGCCGGCACGATGAAGGGCACGTTGGCGGTCGGCTTGCCGAGCGCCGCCAGAACGAAGCCGCACGGCTCCTTCAGCACCATGCGAAAGGTGCGCTCGTCGATCGCCTTCAGTTCGGCGACGAATTCGAACAGTTTCTGGCCCATCGTGTCGCGCCTGGCCCAGCGCTGCAGCGAGGGGATCACGTCGGCCGATGTCACTGCGCTGCCGTCATGGAATTTGAGGCCGGGCCGCAGGCGGAAGGTGTAGGTCAGGCTGTCGGCGGAGACCTCCCAGGCCTCGACCATCTGCGGCTTGATCTCGAATTTCGAATTGGTCGAGAACAGCGTGTCGTAGATCATATAGCCGTGGTTGCGCGCGGTCCACGCCGTCGTCATGATCGGGTCGGTGGCGCGCAGCGGCGCGTGCATGACGGCCGTGATCGTCTTCGAACTGGCCCGCGCGATGCGCGGCATCGCAATGCCGAGGCTTGCTCCCGCACTGATCTGCAACAGACGGCGGCGGTTGATCGATGGTCCCATGGTGTCCCCCTGTCGCAATCGGTCAGCTCTTGCCGGCAAGCCTGGCCGCGATCGCGCGATAGCCGCGCATCCACATGTGATCGAGATCGAGATCCATCGGCAGCGGCTGGGAGGAGACGCGTGCGATCACGGTCTCATTGGCCGGATCGATGTAGATCCACTGGCCATGGATGCCGACCGCGGCAAACGGCGTTTCGCGCCGATCGAGCGTGTACCACTTGTTGCGGTAATTGCCGTTTGGAAACACTTTCGTCAGGTCGCCGCGCGACCAGGCCTCCGCATTGCCGTTCTGCCTGATGTCGTCGATCCACCAGCCGGGGACGACCTGTCGTCCGTTGCTGATGCCGTGATTGCGCATCATCTCGCCGAAGCGGGTGAGATCCCGCAGTGTCGCGCAGATGCCGCCGGCGACGCGGCCTGCGCCGCGTGAATCGACCGTGATGTAGGCGTCGTGCTCGGCGCCCATCGGCTGCCACAGATAGTGGGAGAGGATCTTTGCGTAGGACAGGCCGCAGGCGCGCTCGTAAACCCAGCCGAGCACATCGGTGTTGGTCGAGACGTAGTGGAAGGTCTCTCCATGCGGTGCGCCGTTCGGCCGCAGCGTGCGCAGATAGTCGCGCAGATTGCTCGGCGGAATCGCCGGATCGGGCAGCTCCCAGCCGGTCGAGCGCCGGTAGTTCATGACGTCGCCGTCGCGCGCCATGTAATCCTCGTCGAAGCGGATGCCGACGCTCATGTCGAGCAGATGCCGTACCGTGCAGCCGCCGCCATAGACCGAGCCTTCCATCTCCGGGATGTAGCGCGTCACCGGCGCGTCGGGGTCGAGCTTGCCGTGATCGGCGAGGATGCCGCCGAGCGTTCCGGCGACCGACTTGCTGACGGAGAAGATCAGGTGCGGGGCATCGGGCGTGAGGCCATGGGCATACCATTCGAACGCGACCTGTCCGCGATGCGACACGACGATGCCGTCGGTGTGGCTGGCACGCAGCGCCTCGCCGACGCCGACCGTCTCGCCGCGCGGGTTGGCGAAGCTGACGTCGTCGAGATAGCGCGGCGCAAAGGACAGCGGCGCCGGCGCCGCGGCGCGCGCGATGTTCGCGGTGGGTAGCAATTCACGGACATTGCGGAATGCCCACTCGTTGAAGGGATGCTGACGCCAGTTGGCGAGCGTGACCTGTTGGTCGGCCGCCGACGGGAAGGCGGCCATGATGCGACGCGAATTCATTCTTGATCCAGCAATGACATCGGATGATGTACGAAAGTTCCGCATGGCTCGCGTCGCTCGCAATCAACCGGATGGTGGAGGGGGCCGTTGGGTTACTTCGGCGTAACCGTTTCCCCGGACGTGCGCTTCGTGCGTTTGGCCCGCAATTTGCTTGACTATGGCTCGCGCGTGCCCCAGCGTGACGGTCGCGCGACGCGCAGACGTTCGCCATCGGGAAACATCGGGAGGTAGGTCATGATCGCGCTTCTGGGCCGACCGGATCCGGCAACCACGCAGGCCATTCAGTTCGCGCGCGGCATTCTCGAGGGGTCGGCGACCGCGTTCTACGAGGTCGACGGCAATTTGACCCTCAACCGCTTCGTGCTCAGCAGCAACGTGCCGCCGAGTTTCCACGACCAGTATCTTGCCGGCATGAACCGGCTCGATCCGTTGCATCCGCGCTCGGCGAGTAACCGGCCGATTGCGCGGCTGAGCACAGCGCTCGACCAATGCGCGACCCAGGAGGCGGCGACCTACCGCGCCTTCGCCGGCCAATGCGGCGTCGCCGACATGATCGAGTTCTTCTTCCGCCGCAACGACCGCATCGTCGCCGGAATGAGCGTGCTGTGGGCGCCGGGCTGCGCGATCCCCGACGGCAGCATGCATATTGCGGAGAAAATCCACGACTACCTCGAGTTCAACCTGACCAGCCGCCTGTCGTCGAATGCCGACGAGCCGGCGCGCTTTGGCCTGACCTCGCGCGAGATGGAAGTCGTTGAGCTGTTGTGCTGCGGCCGAACCAACCGCGAGATCGGCGAGTGCCTGAACATCGGTCTCGCGACGGTGAAGACGCATCTGATCCATATCTTCGAAAAGCTCGGCGTCGAGACCCGCTCCGCCGTCGTGGCGATGATGTCGCGGCCGCATTGAGGCGCGGGCTGTCGATTAGAGTCCGCGGCTCTTCCAGCACGTCGTCCCTGCGTAAGCAGGGACCCATACGCCGCGGCGGATGTTGTGAACGAGATTCGTCACCCCAGCGTCGTGAAACAATAAACATCCGTGGTTATGGGTCCCTGCTTTCGCAGGGACGACGATGAGGATCGTTCTCGCGCGAGACAACGCACTGTCATTGCGCTCCCATCTTCGGTATCATCACCCGCGCACGCGCATGCGAGTGATCCAGTATTTCAGAGATGCCTGTGCTTGAATCGAGAGGCCGCGGCGTACTGGATCGCCCGGTCCCGTCTTCGCCAAGGCTTCAACGAGGCCATGCATCCTTGGCGCGCCGAAGCTTTAGCGGAGGCGGCGAGCCGGGCAATGACAGTGCGGATGCGACACACGATCGTCGTCCTGGCGAAAGCCAGGACCCATAACCACAGCATTTGATCATGAACGGGATCGTGGCCCCAGCGTCGCGCAACAATTGCGATCCGGGGCAATGGGTCCTGGCTTTCGCCAGGACGACATTGAGTGTGTGGCGCGGTCTGTGAGTCACACATCCGGAATTGGGCGGGACCGTCGCTCCGTGGGCCGAAGCGGCGATCCCTGATCGCGCGAGGTGCATGGTCGGGTGTGGGCAAAATGTCGGCCAATCCGCACGACTGGGGACATGATAGATCGACAAGCGCACGCGGCAATTGCCATTCTGGACTAGCCCCGAGTGACAGATTCAGCGGCAAGCATGCTCCACAGCGCAGAAGTAGTAGCGCGGCGCAGCAATCGCGGTTCCTGGTAGATGAGAGTCCGAAGAGAGGCATAACGTCATGGGTGGAGGCTGGCCGCTACGGCCTCCGAAGCCGCCGTCAGCCCCAGCTCACCCCCTGAGCTGGGGCGCCGGAGCGCACGAAGCGCAGGAGGGGTAGGCCAATCAGAGGCGCGAGCTGACTTTCGTCGTCGCGGCCTTTGACGCTGCTTTTGACTTTGCGCGCGGCGTCACGCCATGTCTGGACGATGCTGCAATTCGGGTATGACGCTTGCCGGCCAGCTTTGTGTGCCTTGATACCGTACGATGAGCAGCATACTCCCGACCATCGACCGGTGCGAGATGCGCTGGGTCTCCATTCAAGTATGGACGTCCAACTCCGAACTGCTTTTCGTGCTCGTCGATCCATTTCCATAATCGCTTGGTCTCGGCTGCACACTCCTCCTTGCTCCCGCCATTCATGCTGACGACGTCTGCGGCGAGCCCGTGACCATAGCCCCCACGCGCGCTGCCGCCGTGATAGGACTTGTCATTTGCGGCCTTCAGCCCGTTTGCAATCGATTGGCGGTAGTCATCGCGGAATCCGCTTGTGATCCCGGGTGCCAATCCGGCCTGTTCCGCTGCATGGAGCAAATAGAACAGCTTTAGCTTGAAGGCTCGATCCATCCCTCCGATCACGTAATCCATCAGAGGCATGCGGGCTCTTTCTGCCGCCTTGGGGTCCTTCCACCCGAAGTCATTTTCGACCCGCTTCGGGAAGCTGCGTGTGACGGTGATCAGCTTGCGCTTCCGTTTGATGATCACGTCCTTTTTTTCGTACACGACGATCCAGTCGGTCTTCGGCGCGCGCATGTAAAGCGCGCCAAGGAACCGGTCGATGCACGTCTCGGCAACAAAGCATTCGTCCAGGACCAAGACTGTATCGACATTGTCCGGAGTGGCCTTGAGCGGGTCGGTAACGTTGGCGGTTTGAGAGGCCTGCTCAGCTTGCTTCTCGCTTGGCGTCGTCGGCAAAGCCTCGGGCGACGCTCGGTCCGCATCCGGCAAGACACTCCCGTTGGCATCGGATTGAGCCGACGGTTCGGATGCCGTCACCTGCCGGCTCGACTCCTCATTGGGCGACGCCGCACGCACATCGTGAACGACGGCGCAGCATGACAGTGAAACCAGAGACGAGGCAATGCGTAACCAACCAGCCCCGCAACCGAACCGACTTCGCCTGGCGCCATGAAACTCTCTGAGAGATGACATCGGCATTGGCAATCGACATGAGCTAAATTGATCATGGCAGCGTGCCATCGCGCTCCGGGCTTGGCAACCAGTTACCCACCACAGAATTGCCGCCGAGCACGCAACTATTCAGATAGGCCGAAAGAATTCCTTACGTGCAGGTTTGACAGGTGTTGCCGGGTTGCCCGCCGGATCAATCCGCCGCGTCCGAGACGCGTCTGGCGGGACAACCCTCGTCCGTGTTCACCGATCCACCGTTAGGTGGATTGCTGCCTGCCCGGTGGCCAAACGAGAGTCCTCCGCGAGGACCGGTGTCGTTTTCGACAATGTTGGCGAGCGGCGGCCGCTCACAACATTGAAGGAAACGACATGCGCGATTTCATGGCCATCGGCCGTTCGGTGGCGGTTGCGGAGCGCGGCATGGCCGCGACCTCGCACCCGCAGGCGACGCTGGCCGCGGTCGAGATGCTGAAGGCCGGCGGCAACGCCGTCGATGCCGCGGTGGCGGCGGTCGCGGTGCAGGGCGTCGTCGAGCCACAGATGACCGGGATCGGCGGCGACTGCTTCGCGCTGTATTCGCCTGACGCCGGCGAGCCGATCGCGCTGAACGGCTCGGGCCGCACGCCGACCGCAACCGATGCCGAGAAATTTGCCGCAAGCGACGCGCGCGACATTCCGCCGACCGCGCCCGAGGCCGTCACCGTGCCCGGCGCGATCGATGCGTGGTGCCGGCTGGTCGCCGATCATGGCAGCAGGTCGCTGGAGGAGATCTTCCGGCCGGCGATCGCGGCTGCCGAGCGGGGCTTTTGCGTGACGCCGCGCGTCGCGGAGGACTGGCGCCGCTTCCGGGCCCGGATCGAGATCGACGGCAATGCGGCGGCGCAGTTCCTGCCCGGCGGCAAGGCGCCTGAGGTCGGCGACATCCGGACGCAACCCGCGCTCGGCCGCACCCTTCGCCGGATCGCGCAGCACGGGCGCGACGCGTTCTACGCGGGCGAGGCCGCCGACGAGATGGTGGCTATCTTGCGTGCCCTGGGCGGCGCCCATAGCACCGACGATTTCGCCGCCCAGACCTCCGACTATGTGCGCCCGATCTCGGCGCGCTACCACGACCACGACGTGGTCGAGTGTCCGCCGAACGGGCAGGGCCTGGCCGCGCTGATGATCCTGCGGACGCTTGCAGGCTTCGATGTCGGCAAGCTCGGAGAGGCCGATCGCATCCATCTGCTGGCCGAAGCCACCAAAGCGGCCTACCGCGCGCGCGACGCCTTTTTTTGCGATCCCGCCACCAGCAAGGTCGATCCGGCCGCATTCCTTGCCGACGATTATATCGGGAGAATCCGTGGAAAAATCGACATGCGCCGCGCATCCGCGCCCGCGACCTGGGACGATATCGAGCATCGCGACACCGTCTATGTCACGGTGGTCGACCGCGATCTCAACGCCGTCTCACTGATCAACTCGCTGTTCTATCCGTTCGGTAGCGGCATCTACGCGCCGAAATCGGGCATCCTGCTGCACAACCGCGGCTGGAGCTTTCGCGCCAAACCGGGACATCCCAATTCGCTCGGGCCGCGCAAGCGGCCGATGCATACGATCATTCCGGGTCTGCTGCGCAAGGACGGCAAGACCGTGATGTCGTTCGGCGTGATGGGCGGGCACTACCAGGCCGCGGGCCACGCCAATCTGCTGTCGAACATCTTCGACATGAAGATGAACATCCAGGCCGCGGCCGAGGCGCCGCGCTCCTTTGCCTTCGACGGCGCGCTGTCGCTGGAGACGACCATTTCTCCCGGGATACGCGACGACCTTCGCGCCCGCGGCCACGATGCGCGGTTCTTGGAGGAGCCGATCGGCGGCTGCCAGGCGATCCGCATCGACCATGCGAGGGGCGTTCTGTTCGGTGCCTCCGATCACCGCAAGGACGGCCTCGCGCTGGGGTTTTGAGGGGCGGTGAGGCTTTTACAGTTGTCATTGCGAGAAGCGACAGCGACGAAGCAATCCATATCACCGCCCGCGGAGTGATGGATTGCTTCGCTCCGCTCGCAATGACGTGGATGGACCGATGTGCCCCATGACTATCATCCTGAGCTGAGGCCGCCGCCCGCATTGCGGGGACGCGGCGGAGCATCCACCGGACGGTGGATTGTTCAAAATGCCGACATGCCGAACGTTTGGCCATCATGCCGGCGTCGTGCGCGGTTCAGCCTTGTGCACCGCACGGTGAGAGGCTGATCGCTCCAGGCTTTCCCAATCGAGAAGTTTGATCCGTATGAACAGGACATTCGCCGACACGGTCTTCCGCAACGGCCGGATCTACACGTCGAACCGCGGGCAGCCCTGGGCGACATGTGCGGCCGTCAAGGCCGGCCGGTTCATCGCGGTGGGCGAGGAACGCGACGTCGTGGCGCTGATCGGCGAGGGGACGGCGACCGTCGATCTCGGCGGACGCATGGCGATGCCGGGGATCGTCGACATCCACAATCACATCATGATGGGTGGGCAGGCCGATCTCTACGAGCTGCGCTTCTCCAACGCAGACAGCATTCCAAGGATCGCCGACACCCTGCACAAGGCCGCATCGGCGGCGGCGCCCGGCGCCTGGATCGTCGGCGGGCAGTTCGGCAATAATCTCCTGAACGAGATGAACACCGCGGAGTCCTGCGCATTGCTCGACGCGGCCTGCCTGGGCCATCCCGTCGTATTGCGCGACGACACCTATCATAATCGCTGGGCGAGCTCGGCGGCGCTGCGGCTGGCCGGTGTTGCGGCCGACACGGCGGATCCGACCGACGGCGAGATCGGCCGCGACCTCAAGTCCGGAACGCTCACCGGGATCATGATCGAGGCCGCCTCCGGCCTGGTCGAGCGGGCGCTCGCGGCCTCCGGCCACTACACGGCCGAGATGGACCGTGCGGCAGTGGCGCGCTCGATCTCGGTGCTGAACGCCTATGGCGTCACCGCCTTCATCGATGCCGCCAGCATGCAGCCGATCATGGCGGCGCTGAAGGGGCTCGACGATCGCGGCGAGCTCACCGCCTGGGCGGTGTGCGCGATGCCGGTGGTCGAGCCGGGCTTCATGTTCGGCAAGGCCGGCGAGGAGCTGTTCGCGCTGCGCGAGGATTACCGCGGTGCGCATGTGAAGCCCGATTATGTCAAGGTGTTCCTCGACGGCGTGCCGGGCGCCAAGACCGCGGCCTTCCACGAGCCGTATGTGGCCGACCCGGTGCGCGGCTGCTGCTTCCGCGGCTCCACCATGCTGACCGTGCCGGACCTGATCCGTTGGCTCGGGCGCTGCGAGAAGCTCGGCCTTGCCGCGAAGATCCATTGCGCGGGCGACGCCGCGGTCACGCAGGCGCTCGACGCCATCGATGTCGTGCGCAGCTTCAACGGCCCGACCCATCTGATCCATCAGATCGCGCATGCGAGCTATATCGCGCCCGACGATGTCAAGCGCTTCGCCGAGCTCGGCGTCGCCGCCGACCTGTCGCCGATCATCTGGTATCCGACCATCTTCCTCGAGGCGCACAAGGCCGCGATGGGCGAGGAGCGCGCGCAGCGCTTCTGGCCGAACCGCGATCTGAAAGAGGCCGGCGCGCTGATGGCCGGCGGCTCGGACTGGCCGGTGATCCCGATCCCCGATCCCTGGCAGGGCATCGAGGGCATGGTGACGCGGCAAAATCCGACCGGGGATTTTCCCGGCAAGTCACTGTGGGCGGAGCAGGCGCTCGACCTCAAAACCGTGATCGACATCTACACGATCGATGCCGCGCGCGCGGCCGGGCTCGGCCAGTCGATCGGCTCGATCGAGGTCGGCAAATCCGCCGACCTCATCGTGCTCGACCAGATGATCTTCGACATCCCGCCGGATCAACTGGCCGATACGCGGGTCGAGCTGACCTTCTTCGAGGGCCGCAAGGTTTACGAGCGGGGCGCGTGATGGGCACGGCGGATCAGATCCCGGTCACGGTGCTGACCGGTTTCCTCGGCAGCGGCAAGACCACGGTGCTGAACCATTTGCTGCGCCAGCCAGAGCTCAATGGCGTCGTCGCCATCATCAACGAGTTCGGCGAGGTGGCGTTGGATCACCTTTTGGTCGAGAGCAGCGAAGACCGCCTGGCGCTGCTCGACAATGGCTGCATCTGCTGCTCGGTGCGCGAGGACCTGATCGAGACGCTGGCCGACCTCGCATCGCGCCGCGCTGACGGCACGATCCCGCCATTCCACCGGGTGCTGGTCGAGACCACCGGGCTCGCCGATCCCGTGCCCGTGCTGCACACGCTGATGACGGCGTCCGATATCGTCGGCCGCTACCGGATCGACGGCGTGGTCGCGACCGTCGATGCGGTTAATGGTACGCACACTCTTGCGGCGCACAGCGAAGCCGTCAGGCAGATCGCCGTCGCCGACCGGCTGCTGGTGACCAAGACCGACCTTGCCGCCGATGATGCACTGGCGCGGCTTGATGCGCAGCTTGCGGCGATCAATCCGGTCGCAACGCGCTCACACGTGCGGAACGGGATCGTCGATCCGGCAAAAGTTCTCGATGCCGGGCTGTTCGATCCGGCGGCGCGCTCCGCTGATGTGGTGCGCTGGTTCGATCTGGCAGCGCAGGCGGCGAACACGCCGCACCATCACGGGGATCACCATTGCGACGGCGAGGCGTGCAGCCACCACAGTCATCACGCGCACGACACCGGCGTATCGTCCTACAGCCTGATCATCGACGAGCCGATCCAGCGGGAGGCGTTCGCGCGCTGGCTCGATTATGTCGCGGCGCTTAGAGGCGAGGACCTGCTGCGCTTCAAGGCGATCGTGCATGTCGCCGAGCAGCCCGATGCGCCCATGGTGGTGCACGGCGTGCAGCACGTGTTCCATCCGCCGATCGCGCTGCAGGGCTGGCCGTCGGCGGACCGGCGCTCGCGGCTCGTCTTCATCGTGCGCGGCATCCCGCGCCAGATCATCGAAAACACCTTGTGCAAATTCGCCGCGGTGAGCCGTGCGGCGATCCAGCGATCGGCGGCGTGAGCCGCGGTCAGGCATTTTCATCATTGGTTGTGGAGGGAGAGGGACATGACTGAGACAAAGAACAATACGGCGTTCGGCCGGCTCGACCGGCGCACGCTCTTGAAAGCGGCCGGTGCCACCGGCCTCGCATCGGCGATGAACGTGCCGCTGGTCAATATCGCGCGGGCGGCCGGCAACACCCTCAAGATCGGCTGGGTCGGCTGCCTCTCCGGCGTCCGGGCGCAGTTCGCCGAGCCCGATCCCTGGATCCATGAGCGCATCAAGGCGCGGCTGAAGGATGGTCTGAAGATCGGCGGCAAGACCTATCAGGTCGAACTGGTGTTCAAGGACAATCAATCCGATCCGAATCGATCGTCGGTGATCGCGAGCGAGCTGGTGCTCCGTGAAAAGTGCGACCTGATCCTGATCGAGGACGGTGACGCCCAGCCGCCGGTACAGGAGCTCGCCGATGCCCGCGGCATTCCCACCATCTCGACCATGGTGCCGTGGCAGGGCTGGATGTTCCCGCGCAAGTCGACGCCGGACAAGGGTTTTCCCTACAGCTACCATTTCTTCTGGGGCGCCGACGACGTCGCCAAAAATTTCTTGGGCATGTGGCAGTCGGTCGAGACCAACAAGAAGGTCGGCACGCTCTACATCGATAACCCGCCGGGCCAAGCGTTCTCCGATCCGAAGCTCGGCCTGCCGGCTGGCATCTCGGGAGCGGGCTATCAGGAGTTCTCGGCCGGAAAATTCCAGATCGCGACCGACGACTTCACCAACCAGATCGCGCTGTTCAAGAACAACGGCGTCGACATCGTCTCCGGCTTCACCTTCAGCAATCACTGGGTGACGCTGTGGAATCAGGCGGCGCAGGCCGGTTTCAAGCCGCAGGTCTGCACGGTGGCGGCGGCCTTCCTGTTCCCGGCCGCGGTGAATGCGCTCGGCGATCGCGGCGACGGCATGTCGACCGAGGTGTGGTGGACGCCGGCCTATCCGTTCAAGTCCTCGCTGACCGGGCAGAGCGCTGGCGAGCTCGCCGCGGAGTGGGAGAAGACAACGGGCAAGCAGTGGACCCAGCCGATCGGCTACGCCCATGCGCTGTGGGAGGTCGGGCTCGCAGCGTTGCAGAACAGCGATCCCAAGGACAAGAACTCATTGCGCGATGCGATCGCCGGTCTCGACATGGAGACCGTGGTCGGCCGGGTCAAGTTCAAGGACAGCCCCATCAAGAACGTCGCGGTGACCTCGCTGTCGGGCGGGCAATGGCGCAAGGCCAAGGGCGGCAAGTCGAAATACGAGCTCCTGATCGTGCACAACGGAACGGCGCCGTTCATCCCGAAGCAAGCCGATCTCCAGCTGCTCTCCAAGCTGGCCTGAGATGGCACCGCTTCTGCGCGTCAGCGGGCTGGCCAAGCGCTTCGGCGAGATCGTGGTCGCCGACAATGTCAGCTTCGAGCTGGCGCGCGGCGAATGCCTCGGCGTGATCGGCCCGAACGGCGCCGGCAAGAGCTCGTTGCTGAACCTGATCGTCGGCCTGCTCACGGCCGACGGCGGCTCGATCATGCTCGACGACAGGGAGATATCAGCCCTGCCACCGCATCGCCGGGCACGGATGGGCCTCGGGCGGGCGTTCCAAATCCCGCAACCGTTCCCGCATCTGTCGGTCTACGAGAATGCACTGGTCGCGGCATCCTACGGCGCCGGCCTCACCGGCGAGGCGGCGTCGAGCTGGACCATGGAGGTGTTGCAGCGTACCGGGCTCGACGCCAAGGCGAACAGGCTCGCCGGCGCCTTGCCGTTGATCGACCGCAAGCGGCTGGAATTCGCCAAGGCGCTGGCCTCGAAGCCGAAGCTGATCCTGCTCGACGAGATCGCCGCCGGGCTGACCGAGCCCGAGGTCGAGCGCCTCGTTGCCATCATCCAGTCGGTGAAGGCCGACCATGCCACGATCTGGATCGAGCACATCCCGCACGCGCTGCGCGCGGTGTCGGATCGCATCCTGGTGCTCGACTTCGGCCGCAAGGTGCTGGAGGGACCGCCGGCCGAGGTCATGGACAGCGCCGTGGTGCGCGAGATCTACATGGGATTGAAGGCCGATGGCGTTGCTTGATGTGAACGGCCTGCAGATCTTCTACGGCGATCTGCAGACCGTGTTCGATATGAACTTCACCGTCGCGGACGGCGAGGCGGTGGCGCTGGTCGGCGCCAATGGCGCCGGCAAGTCGACGTTCCTGAAGGCGCTGGTCGGTCTCAACGAGGAGCGACGAGGGGCGGTGCAGTTCGACGGCGTCGATATCTCGCAGATGCCGGCCGAAGAGGTGTCGCGGCTCGGCCTCATCATGGTGCCCGAGGGCCGCCTGCTGTTCGACTCGCTGACGATCGAGGAGAACCTGCTGATGGGCAGCGTCAACCGGCGCAAAGGCAGCTGGACCTTGCGGCGGGTGTTCGACCTGTTCCCGATCCTCGAGGAGCGGCGGCGGATGTTTCCAGGCCAACTCTCCGGCGGCCAGCAGCAGATGGCGGCGATCGGCCGCGCGCTGATGTCGAACCCGCGGCTCCTCTTGTGCGACGAGATCTCGCTCGGGCTCGCCCCCGTCGTGGTCGAGCAGATCTACCGCTCCTTTGCCGACATCCGCCGCGAGGGCACCGCCGTCGTGCTGGTCGAGCAGGACGTCAAGCGCGCGCTCGCGACGTCAGAGCGGATCTATTGCCTGTTGAAGGGGCGGGTGTCGCTGACCGGCCCGGCGCAAGGCTTGCAGCCGGAGCAGCTGACGCACGCCTATTTCGGTAACTAGCCAGGATTGGCAACGACATGATCTGGGTTGAGACATTGATCAACGGGGCCCTGCTTGGCGGGCTCTATGGGCTGCTCGGCATCGGGCTCGCGCTGGTGTTCGGTGTGATGCGCGTCGTCAACATCGCGCATGGCGAGTTCATGGTGCTGAGCGCGTTCTGCGCCGTGCTGCTGGCCAACCTGTTTCCGCAGGTGTCGCCGCTGTTGATGCTGATCCCGGTGATCGCTCTGTCCTTTGCGGTCGGATGGCTCTATCAGGCCGCCATCGTCAATCGCGTCGTGACGTCGCCCGATCCGCTGTCGCCGCTGCTTTTGACCTTCGGCGTGTCGGTGATCCTGCGCAACGTGATGGTTGAGGTGTTCGGCGCCGACGTGCGCAACCTTCAGGTTGGCGAGCTCTCTCGCGCCAGCCTCGAGGTCGCCGGGCTGAACATCGGCATCATGCCGCTGCTGACACTGGTGCTCGGCGCATTGCTGTTCATGGCGCTGCAACTCGTGCTGCGCCATACCGAGTTCGGCCGGATCGTGCGCGCCACCGCCGACCGCCGCGATATCGTCCGGCTGTCCGGCGTCAAACCGGACCGGGTTTATAACTACGTCATGGGCC
This sequence comes from Bradyrhizobium sp. USDA 4538, assembly GCF_024171045.1. NCBI lineage: Bacteria > Pseudomonadati > Pseudomonadota > Alphaproteobacteria > Hyphomicrobiales > Nitrobacteraceae > Bradyrhizobium > Bradyrhizobium sp. USDA 4538. Next base: position 179,049 of record NZ_JALJZE010000001.1, on the reverse strand, counting down.
TGTCGCTCGCGCTTGGCGCGATCGGCGGCGTGCTGCTGGCGGTGCGCTCGAGCTTCACGCCGTTCTCGGGCGCCGAGCGGCTCCTCATCGCGTTCGAGGTCGTGGTGCTCGGCGGGCTCGGCTCGTTCTGGGGCGCACTGCTCGGCGGCATCGCGCTCGGCATGGCGCAATTGATCGGGCTGAAAATCGATCCGAATGCCGGGCTGCTCTATGCGCACCTCCTGTTCTTCATCATGCTGCTGATCCGCCCGTCGGGTCTCGTGTCGAGCAGGGTGTGATGCCGATGCCGACACGGACAATTCTCGTAGCCTCTGCGATCGTGCTCGTCGCGGTGATTGCCGGCGCGCCCTTCGTGCTGAACGAGGGATTCCTGCGGCTCGCGACCGAGTGCCTGCTCTTGCTGACGATGGCGCAGATGTGGAACCTGCTGGCGGGTTATGCCGGGCTGGTGTCGCTTGGCCACCAGGTCTTCATCGCCTTCGGCGCTTATGCGCTGTTCCTGACCTCGGGCTGGCTAGAGGTCACGCCGATCTGGGTGCTGCCGGTCGCGCCGCTGGTGGCGGGCGCCGTTGCGGCCATCATCGCCTTTCCGCTGTTTCGGCTTCGCGACGCCTATTTCTCGATCGCGATGTGGGTGTTCGCGGAGATCATCGGCGCGTTCACGATGAAGTCGCAGGCCGTCGGCGGCACGTCGGGCGTGCCGCTCGCGACCAGCAAGCTGATCGATTTCGACTGGTTCGAGCCGACGATGTTCTGGCTCGCCGGCGGCCTGACGCTGGTGACCATCGCAGCGCTGTACAGGATGATGACGTCGAGCTTCGGGCTCGGGCTGATGAGCGTGCGCGACAATGACCTTGCCGCAATGAGCGTCGGCGTCGACGTCCGGCACAATCGTTTCGTCGCCTTCGTGCTCTCGGCGGCGGGATGTGGGCTTGCCGGCGCGCTCAGCTTCATGGGCAATCTGTTCATCGCACCGCTGGCGGCCTTCGACGTCAACTGGTCCGTTTACATGATGTTCATCGTGATCATCGGCGGTATCGGAACCCTGGAAGGCCCGATCCTCGGCGTCATCATCTTCTTCGGCCTGCGCGAGCTGATGACCGGACCGCTCGGCCTGTCCGGCGGCTGGTATCTGGTCGGGCTCGGCATCATCGCCGTCGTGGTGATGATCGTGGCGCCGCGCGGCCTCTGGCCGGCCTTGCGCGATCGCATCGGCGTGCGGCTGCTCGATGTCCACCGCGCCGCGCCACGCCCTGCTGCGGCCGCGATTCTGCCGGCGGCGTCTGAATAGGTTACCGGATGAAGAAGCGGGCCTTCACGTCGCCACCGTTGCTTGTATTCTGACAGTTCTGGCTTTGAGTGGAGGGCGGAATGGCTCTGATTTTCAGGCATGGCGTGTGGGCAGTGGCCGGTCTGGTGGTCGCGACATTGGCGGCGCCGCTGCCGGCGCAGGCCGAGCGGCGGATGTGGCCGCAGGCGGCCGCAACGCACCCGCTGGACGGGCTCACTACCGACGAAATCCGCTCGGTCTCCGATATCCTGCGCGGCGCCGGCAAGCTCGACGATTCGGCGCGGGTCGTCTCGATGTCGGTCGAGGAGGATCCCAAGGACGAGGTGCGGGCGTGGAAGCCCGGACAGCCCTTCACGCGCCGGGCCAGCGCGACGCTGCTGAGCGGCGGGCATCTCTACGAGGCCCATGTCGATCTCGCCGCGCGCAGCCTGCTCGGCTGGCAGGAAGTCAGGGATCATGAGGCTGCGCTGACCATCGACGAGCTGATCTCCGCCGGCGATCTGCCGAAGCAGGATCCGCGCTGGATCGCCGCGATGGCCAAGCGCAGCATCACCGATTTCCGCAACGTGCTGTGCCTGCCGCTGACCGTGGGTCCAGTGACCGATCCGGCGTTGAAAGGCCGCCGCCTGCTCAACGTTCCCTGTGTCGACACCACGGGCGCCGCCAACAATCTCTGGGGCAAGCCGATCGAGAACCTGTTCGCCCAGGTCGATCTCAAGAGCAAGACGGTGCTGTCGGTGACTGATCTCGGCGTGGTGCCGCCGCCGCCGCAGACGCCCTCGCACGCCTATGCCGACTCCGGAACATATCGCAAGCCGCCGAAGCCGATCGAGATCGCCGCGCCCGAAGGCAGCAATGTGAAGGTGGAGGGCGGTCAGGTCCGCTGGGACAACTGGTCGTTCCATGTCCGTCTCGAGCCGCGCGTCGGCGCCGTGCTGTCGCTGATCCGCTACGACGACCACGGCACGCTCCGCGACATCGCCTACCAGATTTCGGCGAGCGAGATGTTCGTGCCCTACATGGATCCGGCGCCGACCTGGTCGTTCCGCGCCTATATGGACATCGGCGAGTACGGCTTCGGCGTGCTCTCCAGCGAGTTGCAGCGCGGCGTGGATTGTCCCGAAGGCGCGCATTATCTCGACCTGACGATCTCGGATACCAAGGGTGCGCCGGTCGTTTCCAAGGGCGCGGTGTGCATCTTCGAGCGCCCGACCGGCCACCCGATCTGGCGCCACAGCGAGCTGATCAACAACACCGCCGAGGTGCGGCCGAACAACGAGCTGGTGGTGCGGATGGCGCCGGTGGTCGGCAATTACGACTATCTGGTGGACTACGTGTTCGACCGTGCCGGCAATATCGATGTGCGGCTCGGCGCCTACGGCATCGATGCCACCAAGGGCGTCGCGAGCAAGACACTGAGCGACCCGACGGCCGCGCAGGATACCGCCTTTGGGACGCTGGTCGACGAACGGCTGCTCGCGGTCAATCACGATCACTACATGACGTTCCGGATCGACATGGACGTCGACGGCACCTCGAACCGGCTGGTCGAGGATCGCTTCAATGTCCGCCGGCTGGAGCAGGGTCAGCGCAAGAGCCTTTGGCAGGTCGACACCAGGCCGGTTGCGACCGAAGGGCCGATCACCATGCCGCTGAACGCGGCGCAATTCAGGGTCGAGAGCACGGGCAGGACCAACGGCCGCGGTTATCGCACAAGCTATCAGCTGATGCCCGGCCACTCCGACGTCTCGCTGCTCGCCAAGGACGATCCGATCCAGCTGCGTGCCGGTTTCAGCGCCTACACGCTGTGGACCTCGGCCTACGCCAAGGACGAGCGCTACGCCGCGGGCATGTATCCGAACGGAAATCCCGAGGTCGACGGCCTGCCGAAATGGACGGCGGCGAAGCGGCCGATCGAGGACCGCGACCTCGTGCTGTGGTACACGGTCGGCTTCCGCCACGTGCCGCGCGCCGAGGATTGGCCTGTCATGCCCGGCCTGTGGCACGGCTTCCGGCTGCGTCCGTTCAACTTCTTCGATCGCAATCCCGCGCTCGACGTGCCGCCGATGGTGAATGCCAGGGAGACGAAATGAGCGGGCGCGCGCATCGCATCGGGGCGGTGGCCGGCGCGCTGCTGGCGCTATTGGCGGCAGGGCCGGTTGCTGCCGGCGCGGCGGCCGAGAGCAGCGTTGACGACGCGTCCTTGCTCTATCTGAGCAGCAACGATTGGGAGCGCCAATCCGCGCCGCGCAAGGTCACGCTGGCGGCCGACTTCATGCGCGTCTTCTGCACCGATCAGACGATGTCGGCCATATCGCTGGCCGATTGCCTCGACCGCGACAAGGCTGATGGCGCCCTGTTCGAGCGCGCCATGGCCTGTGTGAGCGCGCTGTCAACCGGCCGCTGAGAGCCCGGCGTCGATCCCTTCGGCGATCCGCCTCACATCCGCTGCCGTGAGGATCAGGGGCGGGGACAGGATCAGGTTGTTGCCGGAGACGCGCAGCATCACGCCGGCCTCGTAGGCGGCATCGGCAACCTTCGCCATCGTCTTCTTGTCGGCGGGCTTCCTGCTGTCGCGATCGGCGACCAGTTCGAGTGCGGCCATCAAGCCCTTGCCCCTGACGTCGCCGACCAGCGCGTGCTTCGCCTTGAGCGCCGCAAGCGCCCGCGCAAGGTCCTCGCCGCGCGCGGCGGCATTCTCGTCCAGCTTGAGGCGGCGGGTCTCGGCGAGTGCGGCAAGGCCTGCGGCGCAGCCGACCGGATGGCCGGAATAGGTGTAGCCGTGGCCGATCGAGCCGAACGTGGTCGTGTCGGCCTCGAAGGCTTCCGCGATCTGCTCGCCGATCAGCGTCGCGCCGAGCGGGAAATAGCCCGAGGTGATCGCCTTGGCCATTGTCATCATGTCGGGCTTCACGCCCCAGAGCCGCGAACCCGACCACGCGCCGGTGCGCCCGAAACCGGTGACGACCTCGTCCGCGATCATCAGGATGCCGTGACGGTCGCAGATCTCACGCGCCAGCTTCATGAAGCTGTCCGGCGGCACGATCACGCCGCCGGCCCCCAGCACCGGCTCCATGATGAAGGCGGCGATGGTGTCGGCGCCCTGGAACGCGATCTCCTCCTCCATCGCCGCCGCGCACAGCTGCGCGAGTTTTGCGGGATCGGTCTCGTTGAAGGGATTGCGATAGGTCGACGGCGCGGGGATATGGAACACGCCGGGCAGCATCGGCTCATAGTTGCGACGGAAATTGGCGTTGCCGTTGACGGAGGCACCGCCGAAATGGGTGCCGTGGTAGCCCTTCTTCAGCGCCAGGAACTTGGTGCGGTCAGCCTGGCCCTTGATCTTCCAGTATTGCCGCGCGAGCCGCAGCGCGGTCTCGACCGAGTCCGAGCCGCCCGAAGTGAAGAAGGCGCGCACCATGCCTTCCGGCTTGAACCATTCGGTGAGCTCGTAGGCGAGCTCGATCGAGGGGCCGGATGAGGTGCCGCGAAAGCCGGAATAATACGGCAGCGCGCTGAGCTGGTCCGCAATCGCCTGCTTGATCGGATCGCAGCTGTAGCCGAGATTGACATTCCACAATCCGCCGACCGCATCGATCACGGTCTTGCCATCGATGTCGGTGACTTCAACACCTTCGCCTTTCATCACGATCCGCGGCGGCTGCGCCCGCATCTCGGCGGGATGGGCCATCGGGTGCCAGATCGGCTTGGCGTTGTTCTCAACCAGGAAGTTTCTGTCGCGCATGATCGTTCCCTGTCCGGCCGGAGCCTTTTCCGTTCCGATGGAATCGGGACGGGGCTCCAGATTCCAGTTTTGATGCGCTTTCTTCACGCGAACCGGTACCACTTCGCTCGAAAGCGCTTTAGTCGAATTGCAGCCCGAAATGCCGCAGCGCCTCGCTGTAGGACGCGGCAGGATTGCGCACATCGAACAGCACCGTGCGCATGTTGCACGCGGCGGCGCCTGCGATGTTGCGGCGCTGGTCGTCGACGAAGACGCAATTGTCTGCCTCCAGTGCCAGTTCGTCCAGCACGCTTTGATAGGCGCGGGGGTCGGGCTTCAGGATCCCGGTATGCGTGGCATCGACGATGGTGTCGAAGCGCTTGAGGATGGAGAGACGGCTGCGGAAATCGGTGCCGTAGAACAGGTCGAGCTCGTTGGAGAGGATGGCGAGCCGGAACCCGGCATCGGCGGCGAGGGTGATCGCGCGCGCTGCCTCGGGGCGGATCACGGTGTCGGGATCGGCGCCGCGCGCGCGTTTCACGAAGGTCTCCATGTCGCGCCAGTCCTCGCCGACCAGGCGCCCGACCTCGCGGCTGCGGATGAGCCAGTAGTCGCGTTCCGAAATCTCGCCACGCTGCATGCTCGTCCAGAGCGGATCGCTGTCGGGTGCGAACGGTCCGAGCCATTTCAGCGTGCACGGGGCGAGCCCGAGCGCGCGCTCGGTCAGGTCATGGGTCTCGAACAATGTCTTCGAGATCACCCCGCCGAAGTCGAGCACCAGCGCCTGGGTACGCGGCCTCCTCATGCGGCAACCGTGGTGCGGCCGCGAGGGACAATGCCGGCAGCGACCCATCGGTCGAAGATGCCGAGCACCGTTTCGTTGAATGCGGCGCTGTTGATGTGATCCTTGATCTCGTGCAGCTCGACCGGCGCCTTGATCGCCGATCGCATGGCGTCGACGAAGGCGGCGAGGGCGTCGGGATCGTGCAAGGCTTCGCCTTCGCGATCCCATTGCTGGATGCCGCCGGCGGGCAGCACGAAGGCAACGGGAGCGTTGGCCTGGGACAGTTTTTCAGCGATCGCGCGGGCGATCCGTTGGCGATCGGTGGATCCCGACGTCGCCGATGCAAGCAGCCGGTTATGCGCGTGGAACGGGCGATCCGACAGCTCGTTCGGAACCCCAAGCCATGCCGGGAAGTCGACCATGTCGATCGCCCCGGGCGCGACGATCTGCGGAATGCCGGCTCTGCCCGCATTCTCCAGCCTGTCGGCGCCGGAATTGACCACCGAGCCGGTGAGCTGGTTGGCGACCTCCTGCAGGCTGAGGTCCAGCACCGCGGCAAAGCCGCCTTGCGTGGCGATCGACTCCATCGCGCGGCCGCCCATGCCGGTGGTGTGGAAGACGACCACCTCGTAGCCGCGCCGTTCGAGCTGCGGCTTGAGCTCGACCATGTAGCGCAGGCAGCTCTTGCCGAGCGAGGTGATCGCAACGACCGGCCGGTCCTTGCGCGGCCTGATTGCGCTTCTGGCGGCGCCGACGATCGCGCCGCAGGCCTGCGACAGCACGGCGGTGCAGGTGCCGTTGAGGCCGTAGAGGCCGCCGGCCCACAGGATCATCATCAGATCGGCGGCGACGCGCTCGGGCGGGATCAGATGCGAGAAGGCGACGGTCGAGACGATCAGCTTCGGCAGGCCGAGCGGCAGCGCCTGCGCGACGTCGAGCGCAAGGTCGGTGCCCATCGTGCCGCCGATCGCGATCACCCCGTCGATGGCATCGCGCTCCGCGAGCGCGCGCGCCAGATTGGCGGCGCCAACTGCCATCAGTGACATCGCGGAATTCTCGTCGCCGCTCGATGCGATCGCCTCGATCGTGGTTTGTGCGGCGGCCGCCACCGCGTGCTTGTCATGTGCCGCCTGGTACGGCGGATCCCCGAGCACGCTGATGTCCATCATGATGGTTCGTCCACCGGCGCGCGCGATGCACTCGCTCATGAACAGCAGTTCGTCGGCCTTGGTGTCTCCCGTTCCGATCAGGAGAATGCGGGGCTGCGTCATCTCAGGCATGACCTTCGGCTCGCCGGCAGGCGTAAGGGATGGTGACAACCGGTTTGCATAACGCAGGCGGAGCGCTCGGCCATCGTGCGATCACGCTATGGGGACGCGCCTTGCCGTGACATCCACCTATCGGTTGATTGCTGCCAAAGCCTTGATTTGGCGAGGATTGCGCCGTGCCAGCGGTCTCGCTTGGAAGCCGCTTTTGTCATCGTCACAATTATCTCGCATGCAGCAAGCCCAGATCGATCGACTACGCGCGGCCGTCATTCCGGCCCAGCAGCTCTTCATCGGCGGCCGGCCGACACCGGCGATCAGAGAGGCACGGCTTGATGTCGTGTCGCCGATCGACGGCCAGGTATTGACCAGCATCGCTGACGGCGATGCGGCCGATGTCGACGCCGCGGTAAGACACGCGCGGCAGGCCTTCGAGCAGGGCAGCTGGTCGCGCGCGGCGCCGGCGCAGCGCAAGAAGGTGTTGCTGCGGTTCGCCGATCTCATCGAGCGGCACGCGCTCGAGATTGCGGTGCTCGGCGTGCGCGACAACGGCACCGAGATCAGTATGGCCTACAAGGCCGAGCCGCTCTCGGCCGCCGGCACCATCCGTTACTACGCCGAGGCGATCGACAAGGTCTATGGCGAGATCGCGCCGACCTCAGGCGATGTGCTCGGGCTCGTGCATCGCGAGCCGCTTGGCGTCGTCGGCGTGATCGTGCCGTGGAATTTCCCGCTGATGATCGGAGCGTGGAAGATCGGCCCGGCGCTCGCCGCCGGAAATTCGGTCGTGGTCAAGCCGCCGGAGCTGGCGTCGCTGACGCTGCTGCGGCTTGCCGAGCTCGCGACCGAGGCGGGGTTGCCCGACGGCGTGCTCAACGTCGTCACCGGCCGCGGCGCATCGGCCGGCGAAGCGCTCGCGCTGCACATGGATGTCGATGTGCTCGCCTTCACCGGCTCGGGTGCGGTGGGCCGGCGTCTCCTGGAATGCTCGGCGCGATCGAACCTGAAGCGCGTCCATCTCGAGCTTGGCGGCAAGTCGCCCAACGTCGTGTTCGCCGACGCGCCCGACATCAAGCATGCGGCCAAGGTCTCCGCGAACGGCATCTTCCGAAACTCCGGGCAGGTCTGCGTGGCTGGATCGCGGCTCTTGGTGCAGTCCTCGATCTATGATCGCTTCATGGCCGAGCTGCTCGACGCCACCACAAAACTAAGGGTCGGCGATCCCCTCGAACTGAGCTCTGATATCGGCGCCATTTCGAGCAAGCCGCAGTTGCGCAAGAACCTGGATGCCGTTGCCCATGCGGAAGCGGAGGGCGCGAAGCGACTGATCGGCGGCGAGCAGGTCCGTGTCGAGAGCGGCGGCAACTTCATGGCGCCCGCGATCCTCACCGACGTGACGCCGTCGATGCAGGTCTGGCGCGAGGAAGTGTTCGGCCCGGTGCTGGCAGTGACGCGGTTCGAGGGCGAGGAAGATGCCACAGCGCTCGCCAATGCGACCCCCTATGGACTTGCGTCGGCGGTGTGGACCGCAAGTCTGTCGACGGCGCATCGCATGGTGCGCGCCATCAAGGCCGGCGTCGTGCACGTCAACGCCTATGGCGGCGCCGACATCACGGTGCCGCTCGGCGGCTTCAAGCAATCCGGCTTCGGACGCGACAAGTCGCTGCACGCCCTCGATGCCTATACCGACCTCAAGACCGCCTGGATCGCGCTATGACAGCTGCAACTGCCGAACGCGCCGGCGTTCTGAACCGACTGCTCGATGCCGAGCAGGAGCGCTTTCGCGCGCTGCACCCGCGCTCGGCCGCAGCCTGGCAGGAGGGAAGGCAGCACTACCTTTACGGTGGCCCGTCGCACTGGATGCGGCGCTGGGCCGGCGGCTTCCCGGTTTATGCCGAGGAGGCGCAGGGCGCGCATATCAGGGACATCGACGGCCGCGACTACATCGATTTCTGCCTTGGCGACACCGGCGGCATGTGCGGCCACGCGCCCGAGGCGGTGACCGAGGCCGCGCTCGCTCAGCTCAAGCGTGGCGCAACCATGATGCTGCCGACGGAAGACAGTATCTGGGTCGGCGCCGAGCTGTCGCGCCGCTTCGGCCCGAAATACTGGACGCTGACGACGTCGGCGACCGACGCCAACCGTGCCGCGATCCGCATCTCGCGCATGATCACCGGCCGGCGAAAGGTGCTGGTGTTCTCCGGCTGCTATCATGGCGGCGTCGAGGAGGCGCATGTCGAGATCCGCGACGGCCGGGTCGGCTTGCGCAACATGATCCATCCCAACGGCATCGATCATGATGCGGTGAGCAGGGTCGTCGAGTTCAACGATGTCGCAGGCCTCGAGGCGGCGCTTGCGCATGGCGACGTCGCCTGCGTGCTGACCGAGCCGCTGATGACGAATTTCGGCATGATCCCGGTCGATCCTGGTTTTCACCAGGCTTTGCGGGAGCTGACCCGGCGCGCCGGCTCCGTCCTCATCATCGACGAGACCCACACGCTGTCCTGCGGACCGGGCGGCTATACGGAGAGCCATGGGCTCGAGCCCGACATTTTCGTCGCGGGCAAGGCGATCGCGGGCGGCATCCCTGCCGGTGTGTTCGGTCTCAGCCAGGAGATCGCCGAGCGGCTCTGGAAACTTGTTGCCCACGTCAATCCGCGCGAGCGGCAATCGGCGCATCTCGGCTTCGGCGGCACGCTCGCCGGCAACGCGCTGACGGTCGCGACCATGCGCGCGGTGCTGGAGAAGGTGCTGACCTCTGCGAATTACGAGCGAATGATCGGAACCGCGACCTTGCTCGCGCAGGAAGCGCGCCGCCTGATCGCGGCGGCTGGTCTGCCCTGGCACGTGACGCAGATCGGCGCGCGCGCCGAGATCATGTTCATGCCGCAGCCGCCACGCAGCGGCGCCGACGTCATTGCGGGCCGGCAACCCGATCTCGAGACCCTGCTGCATGCCTTCTACATCAATGAGGGCATTCTGGTGACCCCGTTCCACACCATGCTGCTGATGTGTCCGGCGACCTCCGCGCGCGACGTCGACAAGCACACGAGGGTGTTGGCGCAGTTCATCAATTTGCTTCGCGGCGCGGGAGCGATTTGATGCAGGCCCCTCCGTTCAATCTTGACGGTCGCATCGCCATCGTCACCGGCGGCGGCAGGGGGATCGGCGCCGCCATGGTGAGAAGGTTCGCGCAGGTGGGCGCGACCGTGGTGATCGCCAACCGGACTCTTGATGTGGCCGAGGCGTTGGCACGCGAACTCGTGGCCGATGGACGCGCGGCGCATTGCGTTCCGTTCGACCGCCTGGACCGCAGTAGCTTGCGCGCGATGGTCGATCGCGTCGCTGCTCAATATGGCCGGCTCGATATCGTCGTGCACAATGCCGGCGGCTGTCCGTGGTCATCGCTTGAAGAGCTTGATGAAGCCAAGCTTGAGGACACGCTGGCGCTGAACCTCAACGCCAGCATCTGGCTCGCGCAGGCCGCAATTCCGCACATGCGTGCCGTCAGGTTCGGGCGCATCCTCGTGACGTCCTCGGTCTCCGCGCGCGTCGCGATGGGCGGCGGCGCGCATTACTCGGCGGCGAAAGCCGGCGTGAACGCATTCATCCGCGGCGCCGCCTTCGAACTCGCGCGCGACGGCATCACGGTCAACGGCGTCGAGGCCGGCTTCATCGAAAAGCCGGGCCGCGGCACCATGAGCGCGCCGGAGAACAAGGCGAAGCTCGAGCGCTTCATTCCGATGGGGCACATGGGTAGCGCCGACGACATCGCCTGCGCGATGCTCTATCTCGCCTCCACTGAGGCCAAATACGTCACCGGGCAGACCATCGTCGTCGACGGCGGCTCGACGTTGCCGGAGACCGGATTTGCCGTCGAACGGCAGTGGGGAGTCTAGATGAGCATGGTCTTTTCGGAAAACCGGTTTCCACTTTTCCGGATCATGCCCTGATGCCGCGGCTCGACGGAAAGACGGCGCTGGTGACCGGCGCAGCCACGGGGATCGGCCGGGCGACGGCGGCGCGGCTGGCGTTGAGCGGCGCGCGCGTCGTGCTGTTCGGCCTCGGCAACGCCGAGCTTCAGGCCGCAGCAGTGGAGTGCGGCGGGCAGGCGGTCCATGGTGACGTCACCCGGCCGGACGACATCGCAAAGGCCGTCACCGCCTGCGGCGCGTGGCTCGACGTCGTCGTCAACGCCGCCGGCCTGATCGTGCCGGATCAGCCGGCCAGCGTCTCCGACGAGGTCTGGGCCAAAACGCTCGACGTCAACCTCACGGGGACGATGCGCGTCTGTCGCGCGTCCCTGCCGCTGCTCCGGCAGCGCGGCGGGGCGATCGTGAACGTCGCCTCGGTTGCCGCGTTCAATGCCAGCCCGGACAGCGCAAGCTACGCCGCCAGCAAGGCGGCCGTCGTCGCCTATACGCGCTCGCTGGCCTACGCGCACGGCGCCGACGGCATCCGCGCCAATGCGGTGGCACCGGGCTGGGTGCGCACGCCGATGAGCGCCCATGAAATGCAGCTGCTCGCGGACCAGAACGGCACCACCGCCGATACCGAGATTCGCGGCGTCGAACGACGCATTGCCCTGGGACGGATGGCCGAGCCCGCCGAGATCGCCGCGTGCTGCCTGTTCCTGGCCTCCGACGAGGCGTCCTTCGTGACCGGCGCGGTGCTGGTCGCCGATGGCGGCGGCCGGGCGCCGACGCAGAATCGCGCGGTGTAGACGGCCGGTTGGCGTCTTACGGCAGGCGGCCGCCACCTTGATAACGACCGGCGGATTTGGCACTCTCGCGCGGTCACGTCATTCGATCGAGGGGCGTTATGAACAAGTCATTTTCTGTGATCATTGCCGCGGCCGCTTCAATCGTCGTTCTGTCTTCGACGGCGGCGCGATGCGGCGACTACTATCCGTTTGGCGATCCGCCGTACCGGCTGGACTACGTGCAAGAGCCCCAGATCGTATCGGGCTGCTGGAAATGGAATTGGCAGCTGTACCAGTGGCAGGACTACTGCCCGGTCTACGTCAATCCGAAGGCGTATATGTTCTCGCGCTCGTCGCGCGTCGTGCTCCGCACCAAGGGGTGAGGAGAGTTCGGCTGCTTGAGGTGCTCTGCGTCACGCCCATTGCAGCGACGCAGAGCGCGCACTCATGAATGCGCGATGGTGCACGCCACCTGGTGGCGCTTGCCGAAGTTGAGCAGCGCGTTTTCCCGGAAGCCGTCCAGCCAGACGCCGCGGCCCGCATAGCGATAGCCGACGCCCATCGGAACGTGCCGCACATGGACGCCGCCACGGCCGGTGAGCAGGGAGGCCGTGACCACTTCGCCCTCGACCGACACAGCGCGCGGGCACAGCGGATATTGATGGCCGTTCTCGCAGGTGAAGACAATCTCGGTGCAGGTGCCGACCGGTGCTTTTGTGACCAGGCCAAGGTCCGCTGCCGCCGCCGGCCCGGAGTTGCCGAACAACGTTGCACCCAACGCCAAAATGCCTGCGACCGTGTAGCCAAACCGAATACGCATCAGTGCCCCCTCGTCCAGCGATAGGCTAAGTAATTGAAGAAAATATCTCGCGCTAAATGAGCAAAAAAAACCTCCAAGGTCAAACCTCTCTGCCCAATGTGGTGCGGGGGAGATCGGCCGGCGCCATCGCGAATGGCGTGTCAGGTGTTGCAAGTTTGCTGCAGTAAGTCTGAATTCGGCCGCAAGCTGCCCGGTAGCGTTAATGCACCTTTACTGGCCACAATTCGCCCTGCAAGTGGTGTGATGTATTGAGTCGTGTTCCGGAGATTGCTTCAATGCGCTGACCGGATCGCATCACGAACGCATTCGGACGGACATCGGGGGTGGGAATGGACTTCCGTGGTGGCATTGCACGTTCGCTACTGACCCTGATGATTGTCTCATTGCCTGCGCTGGCAGCTCATGCGCAGACTCAGGCTCCTCAACCGGCGAACGGCCGGGCAGCGGCGGCGCAGCCGGCTCAGGGCGATCAAGCCTTTTCTGGCCCGAGCTTCCGCAAAGGTCTGTGGCGCTTCGTGCGAACGCTCGATGTGGTCAGGACCGCCAACAAGAACTTCAAGTATCGGGTGGTCAACGCGGAGACGACGCGCTGCGTCGACCCGACCCACGCCATGAAGGCGACCTTTGCCTCGGGATCGATCGGAAGCTGCGTCTCGGACAAGCCGGAGAAGGTCGGTAATCAATACACCTTCGGACACCGCTGCGATTACATGGGGACGGTCAGCACCGTCATCACCGTGCGCAGCGACGAGGCCTATACCGAGCTGAACGAGATCAGCACCGGAGAGCATCCCCGGACCGACACGGTCGTCGCGACAAGGATCGGCGACTGCGACGACGGTAGCGCGGCCAAGATTGAGGCCAAGTCCGAGGCCAAGACTGACAAGTCCGCTGCGGCGGCTTTGCAGCATTAGCTGGCAATCAAACGGCAGTGGCGGCGGACGAGGCGTCCATTCGTCCCCGACGACGCAGACGCTGCGCTTCCTTTCGCGCCGAAGCTGCCCCGGCCTGAAGCAACCGGGCATTCACCGTGTTTGGCGCAAGAGCTCGTGAGAACTTCGAGCAAAGGCCAAGCATTTACGGGGTCTTAACACGAAATGCTCCTGAATGATGTGAGGTTGGACGTGCTTCAAGCGAAGTCACGCGATCCGCGTCAATCGGCCGGTTAGGGATTCAATAAATGACATCGCGTGAGGGCTTCGCCCCGTCGAAGATCTTCGCATCCGCGCTTGGCGTCGTGACCGCGCTTTCCGTGTTCGTGCTCGCCTCCCCGAGCGCCCTGGCGGAGGAAGGATTCAGCGGACCGACCTTCCGAAAGGGGATGTGGCGCTTCGTGCGGACGCTGGAAATCGCCTCGTCCTCGAACGTCCGGCAAACGCTGCTCGAGCGCGAAATGACGCGCTGTGTCGATCCGACCCAGGCGATGAAGGCGACCTTCTCATCTCCGTCCGTTGGAAATTGCCACTCTTCGCGGCCGGAAAAGATCAACAACAAATACGTCTTCTCCAACCGCTGCGACTATCTCGGGCCGGTCAGCACCGTCATCACGGTTCTCAGCGACGAGGCCTATACCGAGGTCAACAAGACCAATGTTGGTCAGGCGCCGCGGACCGACCGGGTGGTTGCCCGCCGAATCAGCGATTGCCACGAGGATAGAGCTTCGCTCAGCCAGCCGGCCTCCGCACCGAGCGAGGTGTCGTTGCAGCAGGACGAAGCCGAGGGCGAGCCGCTGTAAGGCGATTGGTCGGCGCGCGGGCCTCAGGCCGCCCGCAACACCATCAGATCTTCTGCTGCCCGCCTGGTGCACTCACCTTGACGGTGATCTTCTGAATTTCGGTTCGACCGCCCTGATATTTGACCTCAATAGTCAAGGCGTCGTCGCCGAGAAATTCCGGTGGCGCCTTGTAGAAGGCGACATAGGCTGGCACCTCGAGCGCCAGGCAGGCCTTGTAATTGGTGGCCTTCGCCTTCGCCGACTTCACCACAACCTTTCCGGCAGCCGGCGCGGTGACCAGGCGGATGGTCGGCAGCGGCCCCGACGTGCAATCAGGTAACACGTTGAGATAGAGGCCAATCTGGGTGTCCCGGTTGGCCAGGGCGCGAACCTGGCGCTCCACCGTGGTCTCCTGGGGGACAGGTTGTGCAGGGGCTTGCGCGGCGGCCGCGCCGAAACAGCCCCAAATCAAGACAGCGGCGCACGCCTGAAGAATCACACGCATCGACTGCTGCTCCAAATCGCCGGGAAGGACGAACGGGGCCGGGGAAATACTGCCTTTGGCCAAGTTAATCCCGCTAAGCCGTTGTTCTTTCTGCTTCGACCTGTCCGATCTTTACCACACTTCGACGGAAAGCATTGATTAACCAAATACATTTCTTGACCGCGGGGAGGGTTAACAATAGCCTAAAACTAAATTTTTCTACAACTTTTCCTCTAATCGCATTTTGCGGAGTTGATAATGCAGGGTTCGTTTCAGGTCGCTCAGGCAACCGGCACCGGCAATTCCACCAATTCGGCTCCCGTACGAATTTACAAGCTGACCAAGCCGCTGACCGATCAGGCGGTGGTCGTCAATCTTGGATACGACCAGAAGGTGAAGGTCGACTTTTCGTCGATCGCCAATGAAAAGATCACGCTGGTCCACGTCGGCGAAAAGCTGATCATCCTGTTCGACAACCAGTCGACCGTCACGGTTGAGCCGTTCTTCGACTCCCGTACGGATGGACAGAAGAATGTCACGATCGAGATGGCGCCGGGACGCGAGGTCTCGGTCCAGGAATTCGCCAGTCTGTTTCCGATCACCACGGATGCCTCCGTGTTGCCGGCGGCCGACAATGGCGGCAACTCGAACGGCAACGCGCAGGCGAGCGGCGCGGATTTCCGCCCGTTTGCGGTTGATCCGCTAGCTCCTGTGCCGACCAACGTGTTGGCGCCGCAGGAAGAGTTGCCGAACCTCGTGACCCCTGTGCCGCCGACCGGCTTCGTGCTGGGCATTGCTCCGCCTCCGACCATTTCGGGCAACCCCCTGTCGGCGCTGATTGTCGACGAGAGCTTCCTGACCGCGGCCACCAACCATGGTGTCGCCGGTTCGGGGCTCGGACCAGCAGGGGCAACGGTCGCGTCTGTGCAGGTGTCGTTCAACGTCACGGTACCGGGCGGCCAGCAGTCGCTGACCTATGCGCTGTCGGTCACGACACCGAACGAAGATTCCGGTCTGATCGATTCGGCGACCGGTCAGCACGTTCTGCTGACGGTCAACGCGGCCGGCGTCGTGGAAGGCCGCACGGCGATCAGTGGCGATCTGGTCCTCACGGTCTCGGTTGACACCGCGGGTCATGTGACGCTGACCGATCTGCGCGCGGTTCATGAGGCAACACCGGGCAACTTCAATGAAGGGATCACGCTGGCGTCGGGTCTGATCACGCTGACCGCCACCGTGACTGACAACAACAATCAGTCGGCAAGTGCG
The DNA here is from genome assembly GCF_024171045.1 of Bradyrhizobium sp. USDA 4538. Taxonomy (NCBI): domain Bacteria; kingdom Pseudomonadati; phylum Pseudomonadota; class Alphaproteobacteria; order Hyphomicrobiales; family Nitrobacteraceae; genus Bradyrhizobium; species Bradyrhizobium sp. USDA 4538. Next base: position 162,996 of record NZ_JALJZE010000001.1, on the reverse strand, counting down.
AGCGTCGACGTCGGCTCGCATCTGACGATCCTTGACGATGGTCCGGTGGCGGGCACGGTGACCGGCGCGACCGACACGCTGGTGCTCGACGAAACGCGCCCCGTCGGCAGCGACACCGCGGGCGGCACCACGCCGACCGGCCTCGCCAGCGTGACGGCGGACTTCTCCAACAATTTCACCGGCGGCAGCTACGGCGCCGACGGTGCCGGCAGCACCGCCTACACGCTGCATCTCACCGGCACGAACGTCGCCTCGGGCCTCTATGCGCTGGATCCGACCGACACCAACCCGGCCCATTTCGGGCAGGGTGCGCAGATCGTGCTGAACCAGTCCGGTGACACCATCACCGGCTCGGCGAACGGCACGACCTACTTCACAATCACGATCAACGAGACGACCGGGATCGTGACCTTCACCCAGGTCAACAACATCTGGCATGCCGATCCGACCAACCCGGATGACGCGGCGACGTTGACCCTCTCCAGCGCCAGCCTGCTGCAGGTGGTGCAGACCATCACTGACGCGGACGGCGACAGCGTGACAACGCCGATCAACCTCGGTGGGGGCGTATTCACAATTCAGGACAGCGGTCCGACGGCCGGCACGGTGATCGAGAAGGAAGGCGCGGCCGAAACGCTGGTGCTGGACGAGTCGCGCCCGGTTGGCAGCGACACGCCGGGCGGCTTTGCGCCGAGCGGGCTTGCCAGCGTAACGGCGGACTTCTCCCACGACTTCACGTCCGGCAGCTACGGCAGCGACGGACCCGGCCATACCGCCTACACGCTGAAGCTCACCGGCTCGAACGTGGCTTCGGGTCTCTACGCGCTGGATCCGACCGACACGACCACTGCCGACGGCGACGGCATCGGACAGGGCGCGCAAATCGTCCTCAACCAGTCCGGCAACACGATCACCGGCTCGGCCGGCGGGACGACGTATTTCACCATCACCATTGATCCGTCGACCGGGATCGTCACCTTCACGCAGTCGAACAACATCTGGCATTCTGACCCGAAGAATCCGGACGATCCGGCAACGCTGACGCTGTCGAGCCCCAGCCTGCTGCAGGTGGTGCAGACCATCACCGACGCCGACGGCGACAGCGTGTCGACGCCGCTCGATGTCGGCACCCGTGTGTTCACGATCCAGGACAGCGGCCCGACCGCCGGCACGGTGACCGGCCCGACCGACACCCTGGTGCTGGACGAGACCCGTCCGGTTGGCACGGACACCGCGGGCGGCACGGCGCCGACCGGCCTTGATTCCGTAACGGCAGACTTCTCCAACAACTTCACGCCCGGCAGCTATGGCAGCGACGGCCCGGGCCACACGACCTACACACTGAACCTCGCCGGCGCGAATGTGGCGTCCGGTCTGTACGCACTTGATGCGACCGATACGACCACCGGCGACGGCGACGGCATCGGGCAGGGCGCGCAGATTCTGCTGAACCAGGTCGGCAACACGATCACCGGCTCGGCCGGCGGGACGACGTATTTCACCATCACCATTGATCCCTCGACCGGGATCGTGACATTCACCCAGCTCAACAATATCTGGCACTCCGACCCAACCAATCCGGACGATGCGGCGACGCTGACGCTGTCTGGCGCCAACCTGCTGCAGGTGGTGCAAACCATCGTCGATGCCGACGGCGACAGCGTGACGACGCCGCTCGATGTCGGCACCGGCGTGTTCACGATCCAGGACAGCGGCCCGAGCGCCGGCACGGTGGTCGCGGCGGCGGATACGTTGGTGCTGGACGAGACCCGTCCTGTCGGCACCGACACTGCCAGCGGCGCCGCGCCGACCGGCCTCGACACCGTCACGGCGGACTTCTCCAACAACTTCTCGGCCGGCAGCTACGGCAGCGACGGCGCGGGCAACACGGCCTACACGCTGAAGCTGACCGGCGTGAACGTGGCCTCCGGCCTCTATGCGCTGGATCCGACCGACACCGACCCGACCCACTTCGGCCAAGGTGCGCAGATCGTGCTGAACCAATCCGGTGACACGATCACCGGTTCGGTCGGCGGGACCGCCTACTTCACGATCACGATCGACGAGACGACCGGCATCGTGACGTTCACCCAGCTCAACAACATCTGGCACGCCGATCCGACCAATCCGGATGACGCCGCGACGCTGACCCTGTCGGCCGCGAACCTGCTGCAGGTGGTGCAGACCATCACCGATGCGGACGGCGATAGCGTGTCGACGCCGCTCGACGTCGGCACCGGCGTGTTCACGATCCAGGACAGCGGCCCGACGGCGGGCACGGTGACAGGTCCGACCGACACCCTTGTGCTGGACGAGACGCGGCCTGTCGGCAGCGACACCGCAGGCGGCACCGCGCCGACCGGCCTCGATACCGTGACGGCGGACTTCTCCAACAACTTCACCGGCGGCAATTATGGCAGCGACGGCGCGGGCAACACGGCCTACACGCTGAAGCTCACCGGTGCCAACGTCGCCTCCGGCCTCTATGCGCTGGATCCGACCGACACCGACCCGACCCATTTCGGGCAGGGTGCGCAGATTCTGCTGAACCAGGTCGGTGACACCATCACCGGCTCGGCCGGCGGCACCAACTACTTCACGATCACGATCGACGAGACGACCGGCATCGTCACGTTCACCCAGCTCAACAACATCTGGCATTCCGATCCGACCAACCCGGACGATGCAGCGACGCTGACGCTCTCGGCGGCCAACCTGCTGCAGGTGGTGCAGACCATCACCGATGCGGACGGCGACCACGTGTCGACGCCGCTCGATGTCGGCAACGGTGTGTTCACCATCCAGGACAGCGGCCCGACGGCGAGCGCGCTGTCTGGCGCAACGGACACGCTCGTGCTCGACGAGACGCGGCCTGCCGGCACCGACACCGCGGGCGGCACGGCGCCGACCGGCCTTGCCAGCGTCACGGCGGATTTCTCGAACGGCTTCGCCGGCGGCAGCTATGGCAGCGATGGCCCGGGCAATTCGGCCTACACGCTGAAGCTCACCGGCGCCAACGTGGCGTCCGGCCTCTATGCGCTGGATCCGACTGACACCGACCCGACCCATTTCGGGCAGGGTGCGCAGATTCTCCTGAACCAGGTCGGAAACACGATCACCGGCTCGGTCGGCGGCACCGATTACTTCACGATCGCGATCGATCCCTCGACCGGTATCGTGACCTTCACCCAGCTCAACAACATCTGGCACTCCGATCCGACCAACCCGGATGACGCCGCGACGCTGACTCTGTCGCGTCCGGAAATCCTGCAATTGGTGCAGACCATCACCGATGCCGACGGCGACAGCGTGACGACGTCGCTCAACCTCGGCTCCGGTGTGTTCACAATCCAGGACAGCGGCCCGACCGCCGGCACGGTGACCGGTCCGACCGACACCCTCGTGCTGGACGAGACCCGTCCCGTCGGCACGGATACGGCGGGCGGCACGGCGCCGACCGGCCTCGACACCGTGACGGCAAACTTCTCGAACAACTTCTCGGCCGGCAGCTACGGCAGCGACGGTCCGGGCAACACGGCCTATACGCTGAAGTTGACCGGCGTGAACGTGGCCTCCGGCCTCTATGCGCTCGATCCGACCGACACCGACCCGACCCACTTCGGCCAAGGTGCACAGATCGTGCTCAACCAGGTCGGTGACACGATCACCGGTTCGGCGAACGGCACGACCTACTTCACGATCACGATCAATGAGACGACCGGGATCGTGACGTTCACCCAGGTCAACAACATCTGGCACGCCGATCCGACCAACCCGGATGATGCCGCGACGCTGACGCTGTCGGGCGCGAACCTGCTTCAGGTGGTGCAGACCATCACCGATGCGGATGGCGACCACGTGTCGACGCCGCTCGATCTCGGGACCGGTGTGTTTACCATCCAGGACAGCGGTCCGACCGCGGGCACGGTGACAGGTCCGACCGACACCTTGGTGCTGGACGAGACCCGTCCTGTTGGCAGCGACACCGCAGGCGGCACGGCGCCGACCGGGCTCGATACCGTGACGGCGGACTTCTCCAACAACTTCACCGGCGGCAACTACGGCAGCGATGGTGCGGGCAACACGGCCTACACGCTGAAGCTGACCGGCGTGAACGTGGCCTCCGGCCTCTATGCGCTCGATCCGACCGACACCGACCCGACCCATTTCGGGCAGGGTACGCAGATCGTGCTCAACCAGGTCGGTGACACCATCACCGGTTCGGCGAACGGCACGACCTACTTCACGATCACGATCAATGAGACGACCGGGATCGTGACGTTCACCCAGGTCAACAACATCTGGCATTCCGATCCGACCAATCCGGACGATGCCGCGACGCTGACGCTGTCGGCGGCCAACCTGCTGCAGGTGGTGCAGACCATCACCGATGCGGATGGCGACCACGTGTCGACGCCGCTCGATCTCGGGACCGGTGTGTTTACCATCCAGGACAGCGGTCCGACCGCGGGCACGGTGACCGGCCCGACCGACACCTTGGTGCTGGACGAGACCCGTCCCACAGGAACGGATACTGCCGGCGGCACGGCGCCGACCGGGCTCGACACCGTCACGGCGGACTTCTCGAACAACTTCTCGGCGGGCAGCTACGGCAGCGACGGCCCGGGCAACACGGCCTACACGCTGAAGCTGACCGGCGTGAATGTCGCCTCCGGTCTCTATGCGCTGGATCCGACCGACACCGACCCGACCCACTTCGGCCAAGGTACGCAGATCGTGCTCAACCAGGTCGGTGATACCATCACCGGTTCGGCGAACGGCACGACCTACTTCACGATCACCATCAATGAGACGACCGGGATCGTGACGTTCACCCAGGTCAACAACATCTGGCACTCCGATCCGACCAATCCGGACGATGCCGCGACGCTGACCCTGTCGGCCGCGAACCTGCTTCAAGTGGTGCAGACCATCACCGATGCGGACGGCGACAGCGTGACGACGCCGATCAACGTCGGCACCGGCGTGTTCACGATCCAGGACAGCGGCCCGACCGCCGGCACGGTGACCGGCCCGACCGACACCCTCGTGCTGGACGAGACGCGTCCCACAGGAACGGATACCGCCGGCGGCACGGCGCCGACCGGGCTCGACACCGTGACGGCGGACTTCTCCAACAACTTCACCGCCGGCAGCTACGGCAGCGATGGTGCTGGGTCGACGACCTACACGCTGAAGCTGACGGGCTTGAACGTGGCCTCCGGCCTCTATGCGCTCGATCCGACCGACAAGACCGCCGGTGACGGCGACGGCATCGGACAGGGAACGCAGATCGTGCTCAACCAGGTCGGTGACACCATCACCGGCTCGGCGAACGGCACGACCTACTTCACGATCACGATCAATGAGACGACCGGGATCGTGACGTTCACCCAGGTCAACAACATCTGGCACTCCGATCCGAACAACCCGGACGATGCGGCGACGCTGACGCTGACGCGCCCTGAGTTGCTGCAGGTGGTGCAGACCATCACGGACGCCGATGGTGATAGCGTGTCGACACCGCTCAACCTCGGCACCGGCGTGTTCACGATTCAGGACAGCGGCCCGACGGCAGGTACCGTGACCGGTCCGACCGACACGCTCGTGCTGGACGAGACGCGTCCTGTTGGCAGTGACACCGCGGGCGGCACAGCGCCGACCGGACTCGACACCGTGACGGCGGATTTCTCCAACAACTTCACCGGCGGCGGCTACGGCAGCGACGGTGCTGGTAGCACGACGTACACGCTGAAGCTCACCGGTGCGAACGTGGCCTCCGGCCTCTATGCGCTCGATCCGACCGACAAGACCGCCGGCGACGGCGATGGTATCGGACAGGGTGCGCAGATTCTGCTGAACCAGGTCGGCAACACCATCACCGGCTCGGTCGGCGGCACCAACTACTTCACGATCACGATCGATCCTTCGAGCGGCATCGTGACCTTCACCCAGCTTAACAATATCTGGCACTCCGATCCGACCAACCCGGACGATGCGGCGACGCTGACGCTGTCGGCTGCCAATCTGCTGCAGGTGGTGCAGACCATCACCGATGCGGACGGCGACAGCGTGACGACGCCGCTGAACCTCGGCACCGGCGTGTTCACGATCCAGGACAGCGGTCCGACCGCCGGCACGGTGACCGGCCCGACCGACACGCTCGTGCTGGACGAGACGCGTCCTGTTGGCACCGACACCGCGGGCGGCACGGCGCCGAACGGGCTTGTTTCCGTGACGGCGAACTTCTCCGACAACTTCACCGGCGGTAGCTATGGCAGCGACGGTGCTGGTTCGACGACCTACACGCTGAAGCTGACGGGCTCGAACGTGGCCTCCGGTCTCTATGCGCTCGATGCGACCGACAAGACTGCCGGCGACGGCGATGGTATCGGACAAGGTGCGCAGATTCTGCTGAACCAGTCCGGCAACACCATCACCGGTTCGGTTGGCGCGACGACCTACTTCACGATCACCATTGATCCCGCAACCGGGATCGTGACCTTCACCCAGGTCAACAACATCTGGCACTCCGATCCGAACAATTCGGACGATGCGGCGACGCTGACGCTCTCGAGCGCCAACCTGCTGCAGGTGATGCAGACCATCGTCGATGCCGACGGCGACAGCGTGTCGACGCCGCTCGACCTCGGCACCGGCGTGTTCATAATCCAGGATAGCGGCCCAACGGCGCCGACAGCGACGGTCAGCGCAGCTACGATCGGCGTGGACGAGACGCCCGGCGTGCAGACCACCGGCGGCGCGAGCGACGTGCTCGGCTCCACTGCGATCACGTTCAACGGTGCCGCCAGCACTGTCGCCGCGCTGTTCAGCACGGTTGCGAACAAGGGCGTCGACACCGACGTGTCGGCAGCGTCACTTGACAACGGTGCGCTCAGCTTTGCCTCGACGGGCGCGAGCAGCATCCTGACGGTGGCCGGCGGCAGCTTCGGCTCTGACGGCGCGGGGTCTACGACCTATGCGTTGAGCGTCCTCAGCGCTGCGTCAGGCCTGACATTGACGGATGGCACGGGGATCGCGCTGTCGCTGGATGCCAGCGGCCGGATCATCGGTACTGTGGGCAACGATGCCGCCAACCCCAGCCTGACGGGCCAAACGGCCTTCGCGATCGCCATCGATCCGATCACCGGTCAGCTCTATGTGGCGGACTATCTCTCGCTCCACCACAACAGCACCGCCAGTTCGAACGATCTGCTGACGATGACGGCCGGCAAGATCGGCGCGACGGTCACGTTGACGGACGCCGATGGCGATCATGTGACGGCCACCGCCGACATCAGCACTCATATCAGCTTCCTCGACGACGGCCCGAGTTTCGGCACGATCGAGCATGGAATCATTGCCGATTACGCGGGAATGTCCGTGCTAGGTAACCTACCCGTGTTCTCCGGCGCCGATGGTTTTGGCGCATATGACTTCACCTTGACTGGAAACACGGCGCCGGCCGGCCTGACGTTCAATGGCCAGGCCGTGCACTATTCCATCGACGCGTTTGGACAGAATTTGACGGCCTATATCGGTGCGGCCCCATCAGCAGCGAATAATATCTTCACGCTGAATCTGGATGACACAACCGGTCACTACCTATTCACATTGCTTCAGCCATTCACGGAGACAACGATCCAGAATGTCGGCAGTTCATCTTCCTTCGGCTCGGGACCATCGGAAGAGCAGGTTCTTTCGTCGAACACCGATCAACTGGCGGTTGTTTCGGGAACGACCTCCGGCGGCAGCCAAGGCGGTGTGAACGGATCTACCAACGGTTGGGGCGTCGACAACAATAACTTCGACCCCAATGAAAAGCTGCTGTTCGATTTCACGAGCGGCGCAATCGCCAGTCCGGTCGGCAATGCGGCGTTCCATCCGCCGGCAAACGAATCGGTCGCGAACTACACGTTCTCCAACTACAAGGGCGGGGACGAAATCCATTACGTCGTATCTTATTGGGACGGAGTGCACGCCGCCTCCATCACATCGGTATCCGGTGATTTCGATCCTTCCACCCACACCACGGTCGCCACCGAATGGTCGACGCCCACAGCGCCGGCCGGCCTGCAGCTCTACACTGTCCAGTTCACGGACGTGACAGGCAGCGGCAAGGTCGACCTGGTTGGCGTCGGAGTTTCGTCGACCACGAACGTCTCCGAGGATCTGAGCTTCAACGTGTCGACGATTGACGGTGACGGCGACACGGCGTCGAGCACCATCAATATCAACATCAATGGCACCACGACCCTGCTGGGCACGGCCGGCAATGATGTCATTGTCGCCGGACCAACCAACGAGACGCTCACTGGCAATGGTGGGGACGACAAGTTTGTTCTCAATCTGACCGCCCACGATATCATCAGTGATTTCAACAGCGGTGATACACTCCTTCTCGACGTGGCCGGCCTGAGCCTGCCGACGGGCGTTTCAAACGCCCTTACGGCTGGCCAGTTCACGTCATCGGCAGTCACCGGCGGGACCGAGAACAACGCCAGCGCCTGGAACGAAAGTGCAAGCACGAACAAATTCTTCTTCAACAATACGACCCACGAGCTCTGGTACTCGGCAAATGGTACAGGCTCCGACAAGGTGGACCTCGCACATGTGAGCACCGGCTTGCCGGCGGCCACGAACGTTCATATTTTCTAGGCTAGGCTTGCAGCAAAATCGAAAATCCGCGGAGACCTCTCCGCGGATTTTTATTGATTGAATTGTCGCCTTTCTTGCGCGCAATCACATCAGCACGGGCAGGAAGCCCAAGAGCGGGCTTGCCGCGTCCAGCGCTTCCACGCCGGTCCATTCGGTCTCCGCCGCATTGGCGGCCGCCGGCGCCGCGTCAAGTTCATCGCCGAGCGGGAGCCGCTTGGCGTAAGGTGCCGCAAACAGCTGCACGCCGCGGTCGTTGATCGCGAACATCGGCGTGAAGTTGCCGAGCTCGCCGTCATCAATCAGTTCGGAGCGGCGGCTGTCCAGGATCAGCCAATGGCCGTCCAGGCGCGCCGCCAGCACGGCATGATCCTGGCGGATGGCGCGATCGCGGCCCAGCACCAGGCGCAGATCCTCGCGCGGGAAGCCGGCTTCGCTGAGCGCGATGTATTTTGCGATCGCATAGTCCTCGCAGTCGCCCTTGCCGGTCGCGAAGGTGGCGAGCGGGGCGGTCCAGCGGTCGGCCTCGCCGTGCTGGGCGAAGTCGCTGACATAGCGGATCGCCTGATTGACGGCGCGATTGGCCTCATCCAGCCGGTCGCGTCCGGCTTTGGACTTGACCGCGCCGATCAGGCGAAGGAATTGCGCGGCTTGCGACGGGCAGCCGGTCGCGCTCTCGCGGCATTGCTCGAGAACGCTCGCCTCCTTTGCGAGATCGGATTCGAGGCCGCGCCATTTGCGCCACAGGCCGTTTTCCGGTGCGCGGAAGGTGAACAGGCCAAACGGCTCGGCGCCGACAGGCGGAAGCGGCTTTGCCGCGGGCACCGCGTCGGTCGCGGTATTTGGCGGTGTGAGCGAGGCGGTGCGAATGGCGTTCGGACCCCGGCCGCGCTGCCGGTCGAGCTTGGCCAGGACGTCGGCGATGGTGAAGAAGGTGGCAGGCGGGCGGTTTGACGCGGCGTCCGCAGCGGGCGCGAGCTCGCCGGCGGGTTTTCCGACAGAGAGCCCGTCCGCGGCAAATGCGACAGGCGCTGCGCAAAGACCGATTGTCAGCGCAGCCGCGGCCATGACCGCCGACGAAGCAAAGTTCAGCGACTTCATATGACGTCCCCAATGTCGGGGACCGTCAACGTCTGTGCGTCGATCTGCGTCCCCGCTGTTATCGGGACGCAAACTGGCGCCTTGGCCGCTTAAGCGGAGTTAAGTGGAGGGGGGCGCCGCCTCGAATGTCGAAAAGGCGGTCAATCCGGGGTTTGCCGGTTCGTTCGAAATTGAACGAACCGAGGTCACGATCGGTTAACCACGGAATCCGTGGTCCCGATCAGCGTTCGCGCAGGGCCTCGTCACGCAGCAGGCGGGCGGGCTTCACGATGTAGTCCAGCACGGACTTCTCGCCGGTCAAGACCTCGACCGTGGTCACCATGCCCGGAATGATCGGCAGCGGATGCTGCTCGGTGCCGAGATGGTTCTTATCGGTACGCACCATGACCCGGTAGAAGGTCTCCTGGCGTTCGGTCTTTTCCGCCTTGTCGTCGACGATGGTGTCGGCGCTGATGCGTTCGACCTTGCCCTTCAGCGATCCGTAGACCGAGGAATCATAGGCGCTGATCTTCACCACCGCGTCCTGGTCGGGACGGATAAACGCGATGTCCTGGGGGCGAATCCGGCCCTCCACCAGCAGCGTGTCGTCCAGCGGCACGATGTCCATCAGGTTGGCGCCCGGCTGCACGACGGCACCGATGGTGCTGATGTTCAGTTTGTTGACGATGCCGTGGACCGGCGCCTTCAGATCCGTGCGGCGCACCCGGTCCTGGGCGGACTTGATATTCTCGTCGAGCACGGCGAGGTCGGCACGCGATTTGGCCAGGTCCTCGTCGGCCTGTGAACGGAACGACGCGGTGATGTTCGCGATCTTCGACTGCGCTTCGGCCAGCTGTCCCTTCATTTCGGTTGCCTGCCGATCAAGTCGCAGCATCTCGATCTCGGGCACCACCTTCTGCTCATACAGCCTGCGCGTCAGGGTCTGCTCGCGCTCGAGGAGCTTGAGGGAGCCGGTGAGGCGAGTGACCTGCTGGTTGAGGACGTCGATGTCCTGCGCGACCTTCTGACCCCGCATCTTGAACACGCTGGTCTCGGTCGCGACGGCGGCGGGAACCATCTTGTCGAGATCGTCCGGGAAGGTGATCTCGGCTCGGCCGCGCGCCTCGGCGTCGAGGCGGGCCACCCGCGCCGCCATCGCCGCGCGGCGCTCGCGGATTTCGCCGAACTCGGAAGCGAATTTCGTATCATCGATCCGCATCAGGGACTGGCCCTGCTGAACGATGTCGCCTTCCCGGATCAGGATGTCGCCGACGATCCCGCCTTCGAGCGATTGAACCACCTGCATCTGCCGCGACGGCACGACGCGGCCGCTGCCGCGCTTGACCTCGTCCAGCACGGCAAAATGAGCCCAGATCAAGAACGTCGCAAGCAGCGCGCACGACGTCCACAGCAGCATGCGGGAGGTGCGCGGCGTGCGCAGCAGCGCCGCGGACCGGATATCATTTGCAAATGTGAAATCGGAAGACGCCATAATGTATTTGCTCGTTATGCGGATTTCGGCTGAATCGTATTCTCCGGCGACGGGGCCGCGGACGCCGGCCGGCCCTGGAGCAAAGCGAGCACCTTGTCGCGCGGGCCGTCGGCAACCAGGCGGCCATTGTCGAACAGCAGCAAGCGATCGACCATATTCAGCAATGATAAGCGATGGGTCGAAATGATGATGGTCATGCGATCATCATTGAGGCCCTTGAGCCGCTCAAGGAACTCCTGTTCGCTGCGAATATCGAAGTGCGCCGTCGGCTCGTCGAGAAAGAGCACGCGAGGCTTGCGGATCAGAACGCGCGCGAGTCCGATGGCCTGCTTCTGGCCGCCCGACAGGCTGCGGCCGCCTTCCGAGATGGGCATGTCATAGCCCATCGGGTGACCGGCGATGAAGCTTTCGACGCCCGAAAGCCGCGCGGCAAGCAGGACTTCCTCGTCGGTTGCTTCCGGCTTGCCAAGGGCGATGTTGTCGCGCAGCTTGCCGAAGAACAGGTCGGTATCCTGCATCGCAAAGCCGATGCCGGCGCGCAGGTCCGAGGGATCGTATTGGCGCGAGTCGACGCCATCGACCAGGATGCGGCCTTCCTTCGGCTCGTAAAATCCGAGCAGCAACCTGCCGACCGTGGTCTTGCCAGAGCCCACCCTGCCGATGATGCCGACCCTTTCTCCGCCCTCGATCTTGAAGCTGACCTTTTCGAGCGCGTTACCCGGCGCGTTGGGGTAGGCGAACGATACGTTCTCGAAGGCGACCTTGCCGTCTTCGATTCGTCTTGCGACGTAGGACCGGGTCGGCGAGCGTTCCCGCTCGATCGACATGATGCGATCGATCGCCTTGAGGGCCGTGATCGTCTGCGTACCCTTGGTGATCACCGAGGCGATCCCGGCGATCGGCGCCAGGACGCGCCCGGCGAGCATGTTTGCGGCGACCAGCGCGCCGACGCTCAGCTTGCCGTCGAGGATCAGGAAAATGCCGACGATGACGAGGAGCAGGCTCGTGATCTGCTGGGCCGTGCTCGCGCTCGTCAGCGACATCGACGACCAGAAGTGAACGTCCTCGCCGGATCGGGCGGTCGCGGCAACCGAGCGTTCCCACAAGGTCTGCATGCGGGCCTCGGCGCCGGTTGCACGGACGGTTTCGAGGCCGGACAGCGACTCGACCAGCACGCCGTGCCGGGCGGCGGATTCGGCCTGCAGCCGCTTGATGGCGCGATCGAGCGGGCGCTGCAGCAAGAAGCCGATCAGCATGACCAGCGGCAGCATGATCAGCGGGATCCAGGCCAGCGGTCCGGCGATGAGGAACAGCACCCCAACGAAGAGAATGGCGAACAGCAGATCGGTTGCCGAAACCACGCTTCCGGAGGTGAAGAACTCGCGCACCGAGTCGAAGTCGCGGAGCTGATTGGCCAGGATGCCAACCGAAGTCGGCCGCTGCGCCATCTTCACCGACATCACGTGCTCGAAAATGTTTGCGGCCAGCACGACGTCGATGGTCTTGCCGGTCACGTCGATCATGCGGCTGCGGACCATGCGGAAGATGAAATCGAACACGATGCCGAGCCCCATGCCGATCGAGAGAGCGATCAGGGAGGGGATCGCCCCGTTGGGGATGACACGGTCATAGACGCTCATCGTGAACAGCGGTGTCGCCAGCGCGAGGATGTTGGTCAGAAAGGCCGCGACCGCGATGTGCCCGTAGCTGCGCCAATGCGTCTTCACCACCGACCAGAACCAGTGGCTCTTGGGGATGTCGCCTGCGGCGACGGCGCGCGCATCGGCCTGCGGCGCGCTTCTCACCAGGAACGCATAGCCGGTATAGTCCGTGGCGAGCGAGGCGATGTCGGCGACGCGCGGGCTGTTCGGCGTCGCCGGATCAACGACCTTGATCGACCTGTTCGCCGGGTCCACACCCAGAAGGATCAGCGCAGAGCCGTTCTTCATGACAAGGACGGCCGGCAGGACCAGCGCGGGAATGTCTGAAATGTCGCGCTTGACGGCCTCGGTTTCCAGACCGGCGCGCCTGGCCGCGCGGTCATAGAGCGAAACGGACAAGCGTCCGTCCGTGATCGGAAGTCCGCCGAGCAGAGCTTCGCGGCTGACCGCGCGGCCGTGATGGGCGGCGAGATAAGTCAACGATGCGGTGAGGGGATCGTCGCCCAGCGCGCGTGGCCCATTTATCGCGACAGGCTTTGAGGTTGAGTCATCCGGCGAGGGGCGGACGGCGTCGGCCGCCGCGCTGGGGGTTCGAAACAACAACTGAAACCTCGACAAGCAAAATGGAAATGCAGCAATCGCATTAGATTTCGGGCAGACTACAACAAACAGCGAACAAATTCAGCGAAACTTATCTTAACGATTAATAAGGAATCGAAAGGGCCCCGACTTGGGGCCCTTCCGGCAGTCTTGTCCTGAGCTTGTTGGCGGTCGCTACCGAGCGGAACTCGGGAAGGCCGACAGCAGCCAGTGGGGCTTGGTCGACGCATAGGAGCTCGCGTTCGCCGTGACCGAAGGGTCCGTGTAAATGACGTTCGGGCCGTCCGCAGCGGTCTTTTGCTGCTGCATCCATTCCGCTGAACCGGGCACCGCTGCGGTCGTCGTCGCACCGGTGAAGCGGTCCGCAAAGCCAACATCCTTCGGCTGGGCCGCCGCATAGGTCTTGGCAGGACGGGCGACAGGCGCCGGAGCGGCGACGCGCAGCGGCTCGGACCCGGTTTGCGGGAGGTTCACGCGAAGGGTCGGGAACGAGTAGCGGGGCAGGCCGATCGAAAGCATGTCCGTCGGCGCAGCATCGACCGGCGGCGGAGCCTTCAGATACTCGATCAAGGTGCCCATCGCGGCCAGCAGCTGGTAGTCCGCGAAGACCACGACGCCGCGGGCTGAGGTGAGCGAGACCGACGTGTTGAAGAACTGGTTCTGCGCGTTCAAGAGATCGATCAGGGAGCGCTGACCGAGTTCGTATTCCTTCTGGTAGGCCGTGATGGTCTTCCTGGCTGCTTCCAGCTCACGGGTCAGAGCACCGATGCGCGTGGCCGTAATCGTACGGGCATTCCACGCCTTGTCGATCGACTCATAGGCGTCGCGTTGCAGGCGAGCGTGGCGCATGGTGGCTTCGGTGTAGCGCTCGGCCTTCTCTGACCGATTCCACGCGTCCTGGCCGCCGCGGAAGATGTCCCACGACATGACAACCTTCCCACTGTAGTCCTCATGCGTGATGGCGGGAGTTCCCGGGGCCGCCACGTATGGGTAGGAGTTGTCGTAATGGGTTGCCCGTCCCTCGAGATAGAATTTCGGACCGAAGGTGCCGTCGGTGGCCTTGAACGCGTGCTTGGCGGCGTCGGCGTCGGACTGTGCCGCCGCGATCGTCGAGTTGAACCGGAGCGTGGTCGCCAACGCTTCGTCGCGGCTGTGCGGCAATCCCGCGAGAGGGGCGGGGAAGCGAACATTGATCGGCTCGAGGCCAACCGTCTTGCGGTACTTCGCCCTGGCGTCATCCAGGCTGCGCTGGAATTCGGCAAGTGCCGCACGGGCAGCCTCGACGCGCTCGCGGGCTTGCTCCAGATCGCCTTCGCCCGCCCGGCCGCCCGAGAAGCGGGAGTTCACGTTTGAAAAGATCTTTTCGTGGTTGGCGACGTTTTGCTGGGCAAGACTGACCAGCCGCATGTAGCGCGTGACGTCGATGTAGCCTTCGGCGGCGTCGAGGGCCAGCAGCTCGGTTCTCTCCTTGACGCGGGAGGCGGCGGCATTGACCCGCGCGGTCTGGCGCCAGACGTCATAGATCGACGAAAAACCGTCCCACAGCAGCTGGCGCACCACGACCGATTCCTGGCTGCCATTGCGCCATGGTCCTGAACCCACGGTCGGCGCCGCCTGAATGTTCGGGGTGATGAAGCCCGGCGATTGATCGAATTTTTCCGGGCCGTAGCTGGCGTCAATGCGCACCTGCGGCAGCAGTGTGCTTTGGGTTTGCCGCAGCTCGCTTTCCGTCGCCCGCCGGTTCGCCGAAGCCTCGCCGATACCCGGGTTGGTCTGCATGGCCTGGCGCAAAGCATCATTAATAGAAAAAACCTCGGCACATGCTGGCGTTGCCGCCAGACATAGGCACGCTATGACCGTGTATGCCGACTTCATAATCTCAGCCCCTACTCACAAAAATATTATGTAGAATCCTCCAAAGGGTAACAAAGGACAGTTCCGCGACCTATGACATTTCAGCCACACAGGCGGCCTAAGTGGGGGCCGAACCATCCGAGGTCCGGTGCGCGCAAATCTAAACATTTTTATTAAAATTCAGTGATTTATATGATGTTCTGTGATCGCGCGAACTGGTGCCGAGCCGCAACACCGGGGACCGGAACATGAAAGATCAGTTAAGCCCATCTTAAGGTTGGCGGCAGCCGGCTACTGCTGGCGACAGGTCGCCAGGTAGGTTGCAACGAAGGGCGCGGCCTTGGTGTCCGCGGAGGGGCCTCCCAGTCGGCTCGTTAGTTTGTAGAGCGACTTGTCGCCAAAATAGAACCGGAAGATCTCGGCCGTGGTGTCGTCCGTGCGGGTCGCGAAGATCGACGCGGCGGTACGGCGGGCGGCCGCAAAGACGTAGGTCGTGAGCTTGGCTCCTCCCTTGCCTTCTGCCGCGACAGATGTCCCCCAAGTGACCGTGAAGGTGTCGCCATCGATCACGACGGCGGGCCGGACCGTATCGAGATCGTCATCGATCCACTGGGCGTCGCCGCCTTTGCCTGACGGGCCGAGCTCGACCCGTTTGCCCCGCGGCGTGTCGCAGGTGAACCGGGAAGGTTCGGCGATCGCAGCGCTCGTCGCCGCCAAGAACAGCAACAGGCAGCCAACCGACCTCCACATGGGTGTTACCCTCTGTTTCGTTGTTTGGAGGATAGTGATGTCAGCGCCTGACTCGCGCAACTCGGTGATTTACGGACAAACAGAGCTGCTTTGCTTCCTCGCCGGAAGAGGCGCCCGCGATTTTACTCGGGCGCGATCGGGTGCGCTGGACGTTCGATCGATGCCCTGAGGCTTTCGAGTTCGAGGAAGACGTCAGCTTGCCTGCGAAGCTCATCGGCGATCATGGGAGGCTTTGTTCGGATGCTGGAAACGACCGTCACGCGGACACCAGCCCGCCTGACGGCTTCGACAACGGCGCGCAGATCACCGTCGCCAGAGAACAGGTACGCGTGGTCGATGCGGTGCGCGATTTCCAATGCGTCGACCGCGAGCTCGATGCCGATGCTGCGCTTCATTCGCCGCCGCCCTTCGCCGTCATCGTGCGTTTTGGCTAACTTTCTCCTGACCGCATATCCGTTGTAATCGAGCCAATCCACCAGCGGCCGAAGGCTGCTGAACTCGTCGTCGTCTCTCACGACCGTGTAGAAGTAGGCGCGGACGATCTGTCCATGCTTGCCGAACTCCGACAGCAGTCGCCGGAAGTCGACTTCGAAGCCGAGGTTCTTGACCGTGGTGTGAAGATTCGCGCCATCGATGAAAAGTGCAATGCGATCGGCCATCTCAAATCCCCATGACGCCCGGATCAGTGTGTACGCTTCGGTTCTGAAAATTCCTCGAGCGCATCGTGGGTGAGCGCCAAAACTGACATGACTGATCCTAGAGCAAGGACTCGCCCTGGAAAAAGTGAAAATTTTCGCCAACCCGAATGCCATACGAATCGTGCGCCTGTTGATAACATAACGGTCGAAAGCGCGCGGCTGGCCGCCCACGCAAACAAAACGATTGTCGTTGAACAACGATGCGGCCGTTCGCGCCGACGAAGCACGAAGGCGCATTCGCCAGCGCAGAAAAATTGGCCGCCATGGCAATTCGATGGCATCGGCGGTTCGAGCACGTGCGCAACGCCGATTCTGATCTCTGCAGCGTCAGAAACGAACGCCCGCCGTCGATGCCGAGCAAAGGTGCAGCGCGGCCGTGCCGCCGCGCCGCTACTCACAAGGCCATTGTTGCGTCACCGACAAAACTACATCTAAAATCAATCTAGTGTAGCGGCATCATTTCGTGCCGGCGCGATATTTCGAGATACCACTTTTTTGCAGATGCAGGTTTTGGTCGATACCAATTTCGCCGCAGGAAGGACGGCCTTGCGTGCCCACATTACGCAGATGGTTATTCTAGCGGGCGGGTGTGGATGCGCGGCGGCGTGTCTGTCGCGCCGCCTCAACCAGTCTCTCGCATGCATTGCTAACGAGCCGTCGCGATCGACCCATTGCTCGATGTTCCGATCAGCAGGAGGCAGGGTGGGGCGCTCGCGATGGGGCTTGCCGTGATCGATGGGGCAATCGGGCGTCCGATCGAGGCGGGCACCAGGGAGTGTTGGGCAAGGCGCGCGAGATGCTTGGTCGTTCTCTCGTTCTGCATCATGCTGTCCTGTTGCGGGGCCGCTCGCCAGGCCATCGAGAAGGAGGCGGGACCGGCACCGGATCCAATAACGGAGACGGCAACAGCGGCCACAGAGCCGACACCAGCGGCGACAACGACACCGACGCCGACGCCGGAGGCGACAGGGACGCCGGCACCGGCGGCGGAACCGGTCAACCTGAACGGCGCACTCGCGGAATGCCGGAACGCGTTTCCGGATCAGATCGCGCAGGCGGTCGCGAGAGCGTCGTGTGTGATCAAGGCGACCGAGCTCGTCCGACCGCTATTGCCGTTTCCCGATCTGCTTGATCGGGAGAATGCGCTGCGCAAAGCGCTGGCCGAGCAGGTTCAAGCAAGAACAATGTCCCTGCTTGAGCGCAACATCCAGATTCAGAAGCTGCATTCGCAGCTCCTCGAAGAGGAGCGCAGCAGGCTATCGGCCGCGCCCGCGGACGGGAGCAAGCCGCCGCTGGCGGTCACACAGTGGCGGCAATCCAATGGGGAAAGTTGCGGCCGGCTGGGAGGGGATTCCGGGACGTGTTATTGAGTGGAAGGTCATATGTCCGCCTCTTCCCGAGAGGTGGCTCGCCTACACTGCGGCAATTGGGCGGTCCGAGCCGATCCTCATCATGGGAGGACGAGCCGTGGCAGTTTGTTGAGAAGCTTTGTCGGAATCGACGTCGCGAATCTGAAAAATGCCATCGCGATCGCCGAAACAAGCCGGGGAGGAGAGGATCGCTTTTTCCGTGAGGTCGATGCGTCGGCAACCGGCATGCGTCGAGCCTTTAAACGGACCGCCAGCCGGCTTGTTGGTGTGCATCGCTGTGCGAGGCTGGTTCGACTAGCTACGGGCTCTATCGCCTAATCCTGTGGCTCGGCCACGAATACGACCGTGGGTGCCTCAGATAGCTTCGCACGTGGTGGGTGGGCTGTTAGAGCGCGTGCTACGCGAAGTGCCCACAGGCCGACGCACTTTGATCTGCATCAAGGTCTAGGCTGGCGATCACAGACTAAGCAAGCGATGGAGGCGGGCCTCCGCCTCCATCCCTGAGGCTTCAACAGAGGGAAGAACATTATGCGCAAATTATTCGGAGCAGTATGTTTCTCACTGTTACTTTCTGCAGTTCCTGCAAATGCATTCGATCAAAGTCAGAAGGACGAACTCGGGAAGATTAGCACCGCCTATGAGCAGTATTTCAACAAGCAGGATGCTGCAGGCATTACTTCACTTTTTGCGAAAAATTACCTGCGCGTTACGCCAATGGGGATTGTTGACAACACGAAGTACTATGAAGGAGCGTTCAAGGCCGGGATGAATCACTTGGAAATAAGAACAACCGACGTTCAGCTCTTGTCGGAGAACATGGCTATGCGAACCGGCGAGGCCCGCGTAACCGGCAAGAGTGAGAAAGGTGATCCTCTGGAATTGAACGCTTTCTGGACCAGTCTCGATGTTCGTGAGAATGGCCAGTGGAAAATTCGTATGCTGACGTCGATGCCCAAGGCACCGCCGCAGCCGCAAGAGGAAGCAGCCAAATAACCTGAGGCGTCGGCGAACTTCGGGGCGGCAAACTGCCGCCCCGCATTCCGTGCTACAACTCCGGGGATCCTTGTGGCCCGTGGCTTGGGTCTCGGCGGGTTTGATCCCGGGTTGCGCCGCCATGCGGCGCGTCGGAGACCAGAATGCGCCGGGTCGTTGAACGGATCGCCAGCCGTTTTGTCGGTGTGCAGCTCTGTTACGAAGCCTGTCCGACTGGCTACGGCCTTTATCGTCTGATCCTGTTGCTCGGCCTTGAATACGCAACCCTGATGCGAGGAAGACGGGGATCTGGTGAAGACTAACCGCCGAGGCGCCCATCAACTTGATCATGCGCGAGCCCAGAACGCGTCTGGCGGATCGAGAGCGAGCTTGGCGCGCCTTCGGCCTTCACCTGGGCGCAAACCAAGTGCTCGGCAACGCCAAGGCGCACCTCGGTCTTACGTCGCTGGCAAATGGAAGGGCCAGCGCAGGATCTGGCCTGGCGCGCAGTAGTCGACCAGTGGGGCGTCATCTCATAGATTCGCGATCAGACCTAATTAGCGTACCGCGTACCTCCGAGGGCTGCGTCGGCATGCCTGCCTTGGGTTTTTCTCGTCATGCTGCGGATTGCATCGCGTGCCGGTTCTCTCGAGAAAGCCTTCATATTCGTCCCATGATCCACGGCTCGTCCCAAGCGATCAGCACTGCAATCGTCAATGCGGCGATGACATAGAGGAGGAATTCGGTTCTCGTGACGTTGAACATCATTTGAGTCCTCGTTCGCCTCTGTTTGTGTCTGCTCAGGTGGCGCGCGTGGTTCTAAAATTCCATGGGCGTATCCTGAGCACCCTAGCCGAAATGATTAATTCTGGAGCAAGGACTCGGCAGGGAAGAAGCGGAAGTTCTTGCGATCGCGGCTAGCGTACGAATCGTGCGCTTGCTGATAAGGCGGCGGTCGCGGGCCGGCTTGCAAGCGGCCATGCCATTATTTCGCTATTCTGCGCCTTCGTGCCGCGGAAGGTCTGCCAGGCGCTCCCGCGATCAGGGAATTTGGGAGCCGTTCTCGAGAGGAGCTGCGATACCTGCTCTTTCGGCGCAGAGGCTTGGTCTGCGCGGAGAGGTCCACAATTACCTGCATCGTTGGCCGGAGGGCTTGCGTCCGAAGCGAGCGCCGAGCAACGGTTTGACCGGATTTGAAATTTCAATGGTCATCCAGCAGGAATCATTTGCATTTTTGAGGTCGGCGCGCTGGCGAAAGCTGGGAAGAGCGCAGATCGGATGGGCGGGGGGAGATCGATCTCTTCCCGGATAGGTTGATATTGCGTTAATTTGAAAAAGCGGATTACATGCCAGTATGAATTTGTGCGTCCCCGCAGCGCGTTAGCGGTGCGGTTTTTTTGCTGCGTGCGCTTAGCAACCGCGTGCAATGCGCGGTCAGGTGATCCGGATACAGCGCCGGATCATTGCCGCGAATGCTTATATTTTAGGGAGTTAAGGCTTCATGGCTACCATCGACGTTACAGCTCAGAGCTCAACAGCCACCACCGATACCGGAGCAGTTTTCACGAACGTAACGTCGGTTGTTTCGACCGGCACAGGCGTATTCGACAGCTTTCTGGTTATGCAGAACAACGGCACCGAGCAGGGCTACAATACGGATGGCTCGCCTCTGCCGCTTGACGACAAACAAGCATCGCATACCAACGCAATCCTGCTTTCGTCGATTCCGGTGGTCACCGGAGATGGTCAGAACGGCACCGTTGCAGGAATTCAGTACCTCGAGTTCAGACTCGACATCAATCAAAACGGGTCGGCCAACCAACCCCAATTGATCTCGTTGGATCAATTGAAGATCTATCAGGAAAGCAGCGGTAATCTCCTGACCGACTTCGCCGGCGAAACGCCAAAATTCGACCTTGGCGACAATACGGTTTTGCTTAACGCGCAGTGGGATGCGGGCAGCGGCAAGGGTGATTATGTGATCCTTGTCCCACTTTCCAATTTCGATACGTCCGGAGCCGACCCTTACGTTTATCTCTATTCGCAGTTTGGCGCCGTTGGCGGCGACTATGCTGCAAATAGCGGTTTCGAAGAATGGGGTGTCATCGGAAGTGGAGGGAGCGGGCTCGGCGCGCTGAGCGTCGTCAAACGGGTTCACGATATCGATGGCAATACTCAAAATTTGGTGGTCGACCATGCCGGCCAGCAGATTGATTACACCATCGAGGTTGGGAATACCGGAACGGGCGTGCTTACCCTCACGTCAGTTACCGACCAAATCGAAAGCTTAGGCGCCACGGCTGCTGTTGCCGTGACAACGACTTTCAACAATGCGACGTACAATCTGGGTGATACGAACCATAATAACCTGCTCGATCCCGGCGAGCACTGGCAGTACACAGCGACGTACACCGTTCAGCAGGCTGATATCGACCAGGATGGCTACGGCACCGGCGCAGGTGGCGCGCCAGGTGATGGCTTCATCGACAATCTGGCTACAGCGTCAGCACCGGGTGTTCCGGATGCTACGGATACAGCGTCTGTCGCCATCGACTACAAGCCGTCGATGTCGGTCGATAAGACGGTGGTATCGGTCGACGACGTCAATGGTGACGGGCTGACCGACGCGGGCGACATCATTCATTACAACATCCACGTCGCGAACACGGGTAATGTGACGCTGACGGGCGTGACGGTGACCGACCCGCTGACGGGCGATCCGGCGAGCGGTTTGTCGACGCTTAACGTCGGGAGCAGCGAGGATCTGGCAGTAACCTACACATTGACGCAGGCCGACATCGACAATCACGGCTCCAACCTGGTTGATCTCATCCAGGACGACAAGATCACCAATACGGCGACCGCGGACAGCGACCAGACCTCCCCGGTCAGCGACTCGGTGGATCAGCCGATCGACTACAAGCCGTCGATGTCGATCGTGAAGACAGTGGTGTCGGTAGATGACGTCAATGGTGACGGGCTGACCGACGCGGGCGACATCATTCACTACAATATCCATGTCGCGAACACGGGTGACGTGACGTTGACCGGCGTGACGGTGACCGACCCGCTGACGGGCGATCCGACGGGTGGCCTATCGACCCTGGCTGTTGGGAGCAGCGAGGACCTGGCGGCGACCTACACGCTGACGCAGGCTGACATCGACAATCACGGCTCGAACCTGGTTGATCTTACCCAGGACGACAAGATCACCAATACGGCGACCGCGGATAGCGACCAGACCACCCCGGTCAGCGACTCGGTGGAGCAACCGATCGACTACAAGCCGTCGGTCGATCTGACCAAGACGGTCCTTTCCGTCACGGGAGGGCATGCTGATCATGTTGGCGATGTCATCACCTATCAGATCACCGTGGAGAACACCGGCGACGTGACGCTAACCGGGGTCAAAGTAACGGATGCGCTGGAAGGCTATTCCCTTGCCACGTTGGACAATTCGACCGTAACCGGAGACAACGGAAACCACGTCCTCGATGTGGGTGAAACCTGGACCTACACAACGACCCACACATTGACCCAAGCGGACTTGGACAACAACTGGCTCAATGGTGGCGATGGCGTATTCGATAATACCGCCACGGTCACTGACAATCAAAACGTAACGGACTACGACACGGCTCACGTCCTACTGGGACCGGGCGTGCGGACGCCCGGCTTCTGGGCACAAAAGACCTGGCAAACATTCTGGGACGGTAACGCAAATAATCAACCTAAGCAGGCCGGAACAGATGGCTTTGCCAGCGGCGAAATTACCTATGCCGTAGATTCAAATCACGACACACATGTTACCTCTGCTGACAAAGCGGGTCTCTTGATCGGTGATTACAATCTTGACGGTCTCCAAGACAATGGCGAAAATGTGCTGTTCATCTCGACCGCCGATGCACTTACGCTGCTGAATGCGTCCGACAAGCAGGTCCAGGATGGCCGCTATATGTTGGGCAGGGACGTCGTAGCCACTTGGCTCAATTATCTTGAAGGTAATGCAATCGGAAATGGTTCGGCCGGCACTGCAAGGCACGACATTGATGATGCAATCAAGTGGCTCGAATACACGCAAGCCAAACCGGGTGCCATCGAAAACAGTGCGGATTTCCATACCTTGTCGGTGGCGGACGACCTCACGTCGAGCTCGGCCGTCAAGACGTCATCTGCGATATGGAGCGGCCCGGTGGCAAATGTGCCGCTGCTCGGTCAAGCCATCGATCTCTCGGCAAGCCAGCTCCACACCGATCTAGATCACTACAACAACTTAGGCTTCGTCTGACCGCACGGCAGAGGAGGGGCTCGGACGAGAGTATTCTCGTTCGGGATCCTCTGCTTGCCCACGGGATACCGGCATCGCCGTCAGCCGTACTCATGAGATGCCCGGTGACCCGGTCAATCGCGCAGCAGGATCTGAGGGACAATATCCGACGCGCGCTCGTCCTTTCGCCTTTCGCTCTGTATCGTGCTGGCCTGTTGCGGGGTCGCTCGCCATGCTATCGAGCGGCGGCCGAGCCTGAGCCGGCAGCGGTTAACCTGAACGGCGCGCTCACGGAATGCCGCAGCGCCTTCCCCGACCAGATCGCACAGGCGGTGCAGCGCGCGTCCTGCGTAATCAAGGCGGCCGAACCCGTTCGGTCGCTGCTGCCGTTTCCGAGAGTACCACGCGCAAAGCGTTGGCAGAGCAGGTGCAAGCACGAGCCATTTCCCTGCTCGAGCGCAACATCCAGATCCAGAAGCTTCATTCGCAGCTGCTCGAAGAGGAGCGCAGCAGGCTATCGGCCGCGCCGGCGCGCGGACTGTTCAGTGACGAAACAAGGCATGGTCGGGATGGCGTCGGAGCCCGCGGCGCCCAAACCGGCGCTACGCGTGGATACGACGTTTGAGGCGGCCCCGTAAATCAACGGGGCATTGTTGACGACAGGAGGGAACCACATGGCGGCACGGCGTTAATCGTTAAAGTAGAGCAAATCGCACGGCTCTAGACGGCTGCGCAAATTTGCGGCAAATTGCATTCAATTAGGTTTAGAGGTTTGGCCGCCCGCAGTCTTGCGGACCAGGCGCCGAAGCCTCTCGAAGCTGAATATTGAAAGACAAGAAAAATTGCGAGCATGCGGAGTGCAGGGCCGCACGCGAAACGGGCAGGGTAATGGCGGTCGGAGTCTTTTCACGGTAGGCGGTTTGATAGCACAAGCGCGGTTTTTTTGCCGCGCGCCACGAATATTGCTGATGGGCCTCGTGTGCGTGTTGTTGTGAATTGATTTTCGGGTGCGATCACGCCTGCTCTGCGTTAGCAGAGTTCAAGGAGTGTGTATTGAGTCGCGTCAATTTCATCCCGAAGGCCCAGCCACTGATCAACTGGTCCGAAGTTGAATCGCGCCTCCAAGGAATTTCAAATTCTGCTTCTTCATTGTCAGCCGATCTTCCGATCGAGCCTGCGCTCACTCCGGCTAGTGATCGGCCGGCTCTGATTGCTTTTCCTGTCGCTCTATCAAGACATCATTCCCGGAATCGAGCCAGCTAATCACGCATCCGTTTGATCAAATAGCAGAAGCTGTGACGCGAATTGTACGAAAAGAATTATTGGAGCATCTCTAATGGCAAGCGCCAGCGGCGACACCACCATTATCATGACGGGAACCACTAACGACAATCTGGTCGGAGGTTCTGGCAACGACACGCTGTACGGAGGTGCAGGTAGCGATCGTCTCAACGGTGGTTCTGGAGACGACACCCTTAACGGCGGCAGCGGCTTTGATACCGTTTTGGGCGGATCAGGATCCGATACCCTGATATATAAGGCCTATGAAAATCAGTACATCTTGGGATCGACCGGCTTCACCGCCACCAACCAGCAAATCAGCGGCGGGACTATTTATTCAGGAACCGATCAGACGAGTCTCGGCATTGTTGGCGCGTCTACGGTCGTCTCAGGTACAACATTCCAGGGCTACGACTCCTACGACGGCGGAAATGGTGCTGTGCAGCTCGGCAAGGCGGGGGCGACGCCGGATGTCGATACGCTCCAGATCTGGCTGAGCGCCGCGCAGTTAGCCGATGCAGATATTCGGGCCGAGATTTCGTATTACAAGAACGTCTGGGTTCCCGCGCACATCAGTGCTCAAACCGGACAGGCCGACGGTACCATCTATACCTTCAAAACTCTCAATTTGCAGGTTTCTGCGATCGAGAAAGTTGAAGTACGTGATGCCTCGGGCAATCTTACTATCGCAGCCACTGCCGATACAGCATCGGCGACAGAAGCGGGCGGTATTAATAACGGCACGGCCGGGGTCAATCCGACCGGCAACGTCCTAACGAACGATTTCGATTTCAGTGCAGCTTCCAAGACGGTTGCGGGCGTTACGGCGGGAACCACCAGTGCCGCGTTGAGCTCGGGCGCCGGCACCGATGTGGTTGGTGCGCACGGTACCCTGCATCTCAATACCGATGGCTCTTATACCTATACGGTGAACAACGGCCAGGGCGCGGTCGAGGCGCTGCGCACGTTTAGTGACACGCTGACAGATACGTTCTCCTATACAGTAAAAGATACCACGGGGGCGACGGCTACCACGACGCTGACGGTGACGATCCATGGCAGCAACGACAATCCGACGGTTTCGGCGCTGGTCGATCACAACCTCGTCGAAGCCGGCGGCGTTGCCAATGGCACGCTCGGCACCGCGACTGCGACCGCAACCATCACCAAGGGCGACGTCGACGGCACCGCCAGCTACGACACCGCCGCCTTGACCAGCGACGGCTGGACCGATGCCGGCTCCGGCAATTGGACCAAGGCCGGGACCTACGGCACCGCCACGCTGCATACCGGCAGCAATACGCTCACCTATGCGCTCGACGATACGCTGACCGCCACCCAGGCGCTCAACACCAGCAGCCATCCGACCGAGACCTTCACCGTTCCGGTCACCGATGGCACCGCCACGGCATCCACCAACGTCGTGTTCACCATCGACGGCAGCAACGACAATCCGACGGTTTCGGCGCTGGTCGATCACAACCTCGTCGAAGCCGGCGGCGTTGCCAATGGCACGCTCGGCACCGCGACTGCGACCGCAACCATCACCAAGGGCGACGTCGACGGCACCGCCAGCTACGACACCGCCGCCTTGACCAGCGACGGCTGGACCGATGCCGGCTCCGGCAATTGGACCAAGGCCGGGACCTACGGCACCGCCACGCTGCATACCGGCAGCAACACGCTCACCTATGCGCTCGACGATACGCTGACCGCCACCCAGGCGCTCAACACCAGCAGCCATCCGACCGAGACCTTCACCGTTCCGGTCACCGATGGCACCGCCACGGCATCCACCAACGTCGTGTTCACCATCGACGGCAGCAACGACAATCCGACGGTTTCGGCGCTGGTCGATCACAACCTCGTCGAAGCCGGCGGCGTTGCCAATGGCACGCTCGGCACCGCGACTGCGACCGCAACCATCACCAAGGGCGACGTCGACGGCACCGCCAGCTACGACACCGCCGCCTTGACCAGCGACGGCTGGACCGATGCCGGCTCCGGCAATTGGACCAAGGCCGGGACCTACGGCACCGCCACGCTGCATACCGGCAGCAATACGCTCACCTATGCGCTCGACGATACGCTGACCGCCACCCAGGCGCTCAACACCAGCAGCCATCCGACCGAGACCTTCACCGTTCCGGTCACCGATGGCACCGCCACGGCATCCACCAACGTCGTGTTCACCATCGACGGCAGCAACGACAATCCGACGGTTTCGGCGCTGGTCGATCACAACCTCGTCGAAGCCGGCGGCGTTGCCAATGGCACGCTCGGCACCGCGACTGCGACCGCAACCATCACCAAGGGCGACGTCGACGGCACCGCCAGCTACGACACCGCCGCCTTGACCAGCGACGGCTGGACCGATGCCGGCTCCGGCAATTGGACCAAGGCCGGGACCTACGGCACCGCCACGCTGCATACCGGCAGCAACACGCTCACCTATGCGCTCGACGATACGCTGACCGCCACCCAGGCGCTCAACACCAGCAGCCATCCGACCGAGACCTTCACCGTTCCGGTCACCGATGGCACCGCCACGGCATCCACCAACGTCGTGTTCACCATCGACGGCAGCAACGACAATCCGACGGTTTCGGCGCTGGTCGATCACAACCTCGTCGAAGCCGGCGGCGTTGCCAATGGCACGCTCGGCACCGCGACTGCGACCGCAACCATCACCAAGGGCGACGTCGACGGCACCGCCAGCTACGACACCGCCGCCTTGACCAGCGACGGCTGGACCGATGCCGGCTCCGGCAATTGGACCAAGGCCGGGACCTACGGCACCGCCACGCTGCATACCGGCAGCAACACGCTCACCTATGCGCTCGACGATACGCTGACCGCCACCCAGGCGCTCAACACCAGCAGCCATCCGACCGAGACCTTCACCGTTCCGGTCACCGATGGCACCGCCACGGCATCCACCAACGTCGTGTTCACCATCGACGGCAGCAACGACAATCCGACGGTTTCGGCGCTGGTCGATCACAACCTCGTCGAAGCCGGCGGCGTTGCCAATGGCACGCTCGGCACCGCGACTGCGACCGCAACCATCACCAAGGGCGACGTCGACGGCACCGCCAGCTACGACACCGCCGCCTTGACCAGCGACGGCTGGACCGATGCCGGCTCCGGCAATTGGACCAAGGCCGGGACCTACGGCACCGCCACGCTGCATACCGGCAGCAACACGCTCACCTATGCGCTCGACGATACGCTGACCGCCACCCAGGCGCTCAACACCAGCAGCCATCCGACCGAGACCTTCACCGTTCCGGTCACCGATGGCACCGCCACGGCATCCACCAACGTCGTGTTCACCATCGACGGCAGCAACGACAATCCGACGGTTTCGGCGCTGGTCGATCACAACCTCGTCGAAGCCGGCGGCGTTGCCAATGGCACGCTCGGCACCGCGACTGCGACCGCAACCATCACCAAGGGCGACGTCGACGGCACCGCCAGCTACGACACCGCCGCCTTGACCAGCGACGGCTGGACCGATGCCGGCTCCGGCAATTGGACCAAGGCCGGGACCTACGGCACCGCCACGCTGCATACCGGCAGCAATACGCTCACCTATGCGCTCGACGATACGCTGACCGCCACCCAGGCGCTCAACACCAGCAGCCATCCGACCGAGACCTTCACCGTTCCGGTCACCGATGGCACCGCCACGGCATCCACCAACGTCGTGTTCACCATCGACGGCAGCAACGACAATCCGACGGTTTCGGCGCTGGTCGATCACAACCTCGTCGAAGCCGGCGGCGTTGCCAATGGCACGCTCGGCACCGCGACTGCGACCGCAACCATCACCAAGGGCGACGTCGACGGCACCGCCAGCTACGACACCGCCGCCTTGACCAGCGACGGCTGGACCGATGCCGGCTCCGGCAATTGGACCAAGGCCGGGACCTACGGCACCGCCACGCTGCATACCGGCAGCAACACGCTCACCTATGCGCTCGACGATACGCTGACCGCCACCCAGGCGCTCAACACCAGCAGCCATCCGACCGAGACCTTCACCGTTCCGGTCACCGATGGCACCGCCACGGCATCCACCAACGTCGTGTTCACCATCGACGGCAGCAACGACAATCCGACGGTTTCGGCGCTGGTCGATCACAACCTCGTCGAAGCCGGCGGCGTTGCCAATGGCACGCTCGGCACCGCGACTGCGACCGCAACCATCACCAAGGGCGACGTCGACGGCACCGCCAGCTACGACACCGCCGCCTTGACCAGCGACGGCTGGACCGATGCCGGCTCCGGCAATTGGACCAAGGCCGGGACCTACGGCACCGCCACGCTGCATACCGGCAGCAATACGCTCACCTATGCGCTCGACGATACGCTGACCGCCACCCAGGCGCTCAACACCAGCAGCCATCCGACCGAGACCTTCACCGTTCCGGTCACCGATGGCACCGCCACGGCATCCACCAACGTCGTGTTCACCATCGACGGCAGCAACGACAATCCGACGGTTTCGGCGCTGGTCGATCACAACCTCGTCGAAGCCGGCGGCGTTGCCAATGGCACGCTCGGCACCGCGACTGCGACCGCAACCATCACCAAGGGCGACGTCGACGGCACCGCCAGCTACGACACCGCCGCCTTGACCAGCGACGGCTGGACCGATGCCGGCTCCGGCAATTGGACCAAGGCCGGGACCTACGGCACCGCCACGCTGCATACCGGCAGCAATACGCTCACCTATGCGCTCGACGATACGCTGACCGCCACCCAGGCGCTCAACACCAGCAGCCATCCGACCGAGACCTTCACCGTTCCGGTCACCGATGGCACCGCCACGGCATCCACCAACGTCGTGTTCACCATCGACGGCAGCAACGACAATCCGACGGTTTCGGCGCTGGTCGATCACAACCTCGTCGAAGCCGGCGGCGTTGCCAATGGCACGCTCGGCACCGCGACTGCGACCGCAACCATCACCAAGGGCGACGTCGACGGCACCGCCAGCTACGACACCGCCGCCTTGACCAGCGACGGCTGGACCGATGCCGGCTCCGGCAATTGGACCAAGGCCGGGACCTACGGCACCGCCACGCTGCATACCGGCAGCAACACGCTCACCTATGCGCTCGACGATACGCTGACCGCCACCCAGGCGCTCAACACCAGCAGCCATCCGACCGAGACCTTCACCGTTCCGGTCACCGATGGCACCGCCACGGCATCCACCAACGTCGTGTTCACCATCGACGGCAGCAACGACAATCCGACGGTTTCGGCGCTGGTCGATCACAACCTCGTCGAAGCCGGCGGCGTTGCCAATGGCACGCTCGGCACCGCGACTGCGACCGCAACCATCACCAAGGGCGACGTCGACGGCACCGCCAGCTACGACACCGCCGCCTTGACCAGCGACGGCTGGACCGATGCCGGCTCCGGCAATTGGACCAAGGCCGGGACCTACGGCACCGCCACGCTGCATACCGGCAGCAATACGCTCACCTATGCGCTCGACGATACGCTGACCGCCACCCAGGCGCTCAACACCAGCAGCCATCCGACCGAGACCTTCACCGTTCCGGTCACCGATGGCACCGCCACGGCATCCACCAACGTCGTGTTCACCATCGACGGCAGCAACGATGCGCCGGTGGCCAAAGCCGATACTGGTGAGGTGAACGAGGATGCTACGCTCACGGTGTTGGCGGCTAATGGCGTAGTCCAGGGCACGACCGGCGGATCAGTAGCCGATACCGATGTCGACAACGCCACGAACACGCTGGTGGTCTCCGGCGTGGTTGCCGGCACTGGAGCCGTAACGCAGGGGGGTGGCGTCGCGACCTCGATCGCGGGCACCTACGGTCATCTGACGCTGAATGCGAACGGCTCGTACAGCTACGTAGCCGACACCGCCAACAGCCTCGCCACGGGTGTCACGGCGATGGACACCTTCACCTACACGGCCAAGGACCCGGGCGGGCTCGTGTCCAACAGCACGACGCTGAAGATCACGGTGACCGGCACCAATGACGCCCCAGTTCTCGATCCGTCCAAAACGCCGGTGCTCACGGCAGAGAACCAAGGCAGCGGTGCGCCAGCGGGAGCTGTCGGTACGTTGGTCTCTAGCTTGGTGGATCTTAATCCACCCAGTGGGGGGGTGGACAATGTTACCGATGTCGATACAGGGGCCGTGGTCGGCATCGCACTTACCGGTACCGATACGAGCCACGGCACCTGGTTCTTTTCCACAAATAACGGCACAACGTGGAACCCTGTAGGAGCGGTGTCAAACAGCACGGCTCTACTCCTCTCGGCGGACGCCAACACGCGGCTTTACTTCCAACCAAGCGCGGGCTTTACCGGTATAGATACAAATGCCATCACCTTCCGCGCTTGGGATCAGACCAGCGGCTCGAACGGAGTCAAGGTGGACACCTCATCCAATGGCGGTACGACGGCATTTTCGACCGCCACTGATACTGCGAACATCACTATCAATGCGACCGACACAACTCCGCCTACGGTGATATCGATTACGGGTGGCAACTCGTTGCCTGCGGGCAATAGCGAAACGATCACGTTTACCTTCAGCGAAAAAGTTACGAATCTTACGCTTGGAGATATATCGCTAAACGATAGCTCTAGCGGGACTAATTTGAGCAATCTTCAGTCCACCGATGGCGGCCTCACCTGGACCGCGACGTTCACCAAGGGCAGCTCCAATAGTACAACAATCACAGTTTTCAACAGTGGCACCACGGCTACCACGGATCCCTATTGGACCGACCTTGCGGGAAATCCCGGGGCCGGTGGCGGATCTCTGACTATTTCGAAAAAAGCTCCTGCGGGTATTTCGGGTCAGCCGATTAACCTCGGTCTTGATCAACCCGAAGCAAACGACACCGCTATCTCGGTGACGATAACAAACCTCCCAACGGGGTGGACCGTGCCAAACGGCACCAAGCTTAGCGACGGTTCATTTGCCGTATCGGGGGCCGACTTAGGCGCGCTCACAGTTACGACGCCCCTTGAATTTGTCGGAGCCGCGGTTGTGACCATTTCCGCCACCTGGGCTAATCCCGATGGTAGCTTTGACACAATTCTGGTTCGCGACAACGTCGAAGCGTACGCCCCGGGATCTCCGATTTTTGCTTGGTCGGGCGATGACCATCTGACCGGTTCAAGCGGCCGCGATACGTTTGTGTTTTCGCAGCCGATTGGCAACGACGTGGTGCACAGTTTCGAGGTGTCCTCGGACGCCATCGACCTCATCAGCTACGGCTGGCAAAGCTTCGCGGACGTCCAGGCCCACACCGCGGACGACGCGATCGGCAATGCTGTGATCACGCTCGCAGATGGTCAGACAATCACCCTGGACGGCGTCCATGCGGCGGACCTGACCGCGTCAAACTTTGAGTTCGACGTGACACCCACGGTCGAAAATTCCGGCCGGATGACCATTGGGGACGGCGCGATGCTGCCGCTGTCGGGTGTCATCCACAACACCGGCGAGATCGACCTGCAGGCCTCCGGCGACGACACGCTGCTGCAGCTAATCCAGACCGGGGTCACACTCAACGGCGGTGGCCACGTGGTCCTGTCCGACGATGACCACAACATCATCGCCGGCACGGCCTCGAACGTCTCGCTCGACAACGTTGACAACGTGATCTCCGGCGCCGGCCAGATCGGGCAGGGTGACCTGACGCTCAGCAACGAGGGCACTATCGACGCCAGCGGTACCCATGCTCTGGTGATCGACACCGGCGCCAACGTGATCATCAACGCCGGTACGCTGGAGGCGACCGGCACAGGTGGGCTCGTGCTCGAGAGTGCGGTGGCCAACAGCGGCCTGATCTGGGCCAATGGCGGCGCGGTCACAGCAGAGGCCGAGGTTACCGGCAGCGGTAGCGCCTTGATCAGCGGGGCCGGTACCATCGAGTTCGGCGCAGCCTCGGCGGCAGGCGTCACCTTCGATGTGACCGCCGCTGGCCACCTGATCCTGGATGATGCCTTCCACTTCTCCGGCACGGTGAGCGGCCTGGATGGCAACGACGACATCGACCTCAGGGGCATCAGCTTCGGCGCTGGCACCACGTTGAGCTTCACGGAGAACCAGGCGGGAACCGGCGGCACTCTGACGGTGTCGGACGGTGCTCACACGGCGAACATCGTCCTGCTCGGGCAGTACGATCCGAACGGGTTTGCCGAGAAGGCTGACGCAGCGAACGGTACGGTGATCACCTATGATCCGCACCACATCGCTTGAGGGGCGTGAGCATCTACCATGGAATAGAACCGCGCGGGGAGAAGGAGAACCCCGTATGTTTACCCTCCTGCCTGTTTTGCGCCAGCGGCGGCTATCAACGCGGCCGTCGGCCATGCTAAATGGGGAGATTGGATGATCGATTTTTGAATCTTTCGACTGCTGCCCAGGGGCGGCCAGCGATCATGTTTAGAGGGTGGCTCCGGCCAATTTCCGCGTGAGTATCCCCCGTAAAAAAGCGGACGAATTCCGG
Organism: Bradyrhizobium sp. USDA 4538; assembly: GCF_024171045.1. Classification (NCBI taxonomy): domain Bacteria; kingdom Pseudomonadati; phylum Pseudomonadota; class Alphaproteobacteria; order Hyphomicrobiales; family Nitrobacteraceae; genus Bradyrhizobium; species Bradyrhizobium sp. USDA 4538. The sequence continues at coordinate 129,800 of NZ_JALJZE010000001.1, read as the reverse complement.
CAGTCGCTGCAAGCCTGCCAGAGCTATTTCGTCACTGCGGCCATATTCAGCCTAGCCATTAACCTGCTCTACCTGGCGGGCCCGCTGTACATGCTGCAGGTCTATGACCGCGTGATCTCGAGTGCCAGCGAGATCACGCTGCTGATGCTTACCCTCGCGCTGCTGCTGGCGTTCATGGCACTTGCAGGTCTCGACGCGGTGCGCGCACGCGTGCTGACACGCACCAGCATTCGCCTTGATCGCAAGATCGCGCCGCGGGTGATGACCGCAATCATCGACCATTCGGCGAAAATCGGCGGTGCGCGCAGCCAGCTGTTGCGCGATTTTGATACGTTCCGCCAGTTCATCACTGGGTCCGGAATTCACGCGATCTTCGACCTGCCGTGGTCGCCGATCTACATCGCTGTGATCTTCTGCCTGCACCCGTTCCTGGGCGCCTTTGCACTGGGATCTTCGATCGTTCTGGTGCTGATGGCCTTTCTCAATGAATGGATCGTCAAGCCTCCGCTCGCCGAATCCGGCGAGGCGGCGAACCGAAATTACGGCTTCACCGAGATGAGCCTGCGCAACACCGAAGTGGTGCGCGCCATGGGGATGACCGGTGGCCTCCTGAAGCGCTGGAGCCGGGACCGCGACCGCATGCTCGAGCGCCAGGTCGCGGCAAGCGATCGCGCGGCGACCATGCAGAGCATGATTCGTTTCATGCGGCTTTCGATGCAATCCCTGATCCTGGGTCTTGGTGCCTATCTGGTGATCGAGCGCATGACCACCGCCGGTGCCATGTTTGCCGCCAGCATCCTGCTTGGCCGCGCGTTGCAGCCGATCGAACAGATCGTTGGATCCTGGCGTGGTCTCGTTTCGGCCCGCGGCGCATTCCTGCGGGTGCGCGAGCTGTTGGCGGCCAACCCGCCGCGCGAAACAGGACTGACGCTGCCGCGGCCCGAAGGCCGTATTTCCGTCGAAGCGCTGTCCTTTGCTGCGCCTGGAACGTCGAAGCCCATTCTGCGCGGAGTCACCTTCCAGATCGAACCGGGTGAAGTCCTGGGGATCATTGGCCCCTCTGGCGCCGGCAAATCCACGCTCGCGCGTCATATTGTCGGCGTTCAGGCGCCATCCGCAGGGGCCGTTCGCCTCGACGGATCCGACGTTTCGAGCTGGATCAGGTCGTCGCTCGGCGAGCATCTTGGCTATCTGCCCCAGGATATCGAGCTGTTTGCCGATACGGTTGCAGCCAACATTTGTCGGTTCAAGGACGGCGACGACAAGGACATCATTCTGGCGGCGCGAATGGCCGACGTGCACGAGATGATCCTGCGGCTCGTCGATGGCTACGATACCCAGGTCGGGGAAGGCGGCGCGATCCTGTCCGGAGGCTACCGCCAGCGCATCGGCCTCGCACGCGCGGTCTACGGCAATCCAAGCCTGGTCGTGCTCGATGAGCCGAGCTCGAACCTTGATGCCGAGGGCGATGCGGCGCTCGCCGACTGCATCACGCAGCTGAAGAAGCGCGGGACCACGGTGGTGATCATTTCGCATAGGCCGGCCACCATCGGCGTGGTCGACAAGATATTGGTGTTGCGCGAAGGCGTGGCCGAGATGTTCGGGCCACGCAGCGAAATCCTGTCGCGCCTGACGCGGCCTGTGCCGGTACCGGCGGTTCGGGGAGCGGCTGGCTAGGAGAGATCATGGCGTTACTTGATGTTGCAAATCTATCGATGCGCCCTGGAGCCGCACCGCGCGGCACAAAGCCCACGAACAACGATGGCGCGCCGAACGATTCCATTCGCAACGTTGCCATCGCGGGGTGGATGATTATCGCCGTCTTCTTCGGCGGCATCGGCACCTGGGCGGTGACCGCTCCCCTCAATGGGGCCGTTGTCGCCAATGCGGTCGTCAAGGTCGACGGTAACCGCAAGAGCCTCCAGCACCTCGATGGCGGTATAGTCAAGGTATTGCACGTCAGGGAGGGCGACAGGGTGCGTGCGGGCGATCTGCTGATCGTCCTCGATGAGACCCAGGCGCGCGCGGAACATGAGGTGCTCACACAGCAATATGCCGTGCTGCGCGCAACGGAAGTCCGGCTCCTGACCGAGCTTGACCATGGCTCCCAACTTGTCATGCCGCCGGATTTGAAGGCGCGCTCTGACGATCCTTATTTCAAGAGCGTCTGGAACGGGCAGCTCAGTCAGTTTGACACCCGCCGGGCGTCGCTCGAAGGGCAAAGAAGCGTTGTCCGCGAGAAGATCAATCAGGTGGGGTCCCAGATCGTTGGCTCGGAAGCGCAGGTAAAATCGTTCACCAACCAGATCGACTCAGTGCGCAAGGAGGCCAGGGACATCGCTCCGCTCGTGGAGCGAGGGCTGATCGCCCGCCCGCGCATCCTGCAGCTGGAGCGGACGGCGTACGGTCTCGAAGGCCAGATCGCCGATGCAAACGCCAGCATCGCCAAGGCGCGCCAGGCGATCGCCGAGCAGGAGCAGCAGATCGCCCAGTTCGACAACGACCGGATGACCGATGTCACAAAGGACTTGCGCGACACGCAAGCCAAGCTGCTGGAGGTGATCCCGAAGGCGATGAACGCCAAGGCCGTGCTGGGGCGGATGGAAATCCGCGCCCCCTATACCGGCCGCGTGGTCGGGCTCAACGTGTTCTCGGTCGGAGGCGTCATCCAGCGGGGCGACAGGATTTTGGACATCGTGCCCGATGAGGATTCGCTCACAATCGAAGCTCAGGTGGCCGTCGAGGATATCAGCGACGTGCACCCGAATACGCGCGCTGAGGTGCATCTGACCGCCTACAAGCAGCGGATCGTTCCGATCATCCATGGCGACGTCATCCTGGTCTCGGCGGACCGTCTGACAGATCCTAAGACCAACAATCCCTACTACACAGCCTTCGTTCGGATCGATCAGGACGAACTGGCGACCATGCCCAACATTCGCCTTTATCCGGGAATGCCGGCAACGGTGATGATCCCGACGATCCAGCGAACCGCGTTTGATTACATCGTGGGGCCGCTCGTGATGTCGTTCAATCACGCGTTTCGGCAGAAGTGATTGCAACCGAGCTCGCAATGCTTGCGCTCGGTCTAGCAGCGGGGGGTGGGCAACCATCGCCGCACTTAGACTATTGCAACGCAACAGATCGATCCCTGGCCTGCTGGATGCCACCGGCAAGCGCCTTTGCGTATAGCTCGCGCGCCTTTGTCACATCGCCGCGCGTTCCATAGGTCTTCCACGTGGAAAGAACGAGGGGATCATAGGTCTCCGCAAGCATAAAGCTTGCCCGTGCGCTACCGGTCCCCACAGCGTGTTCGAGCACGATCCGAGCTGCACCGATATCCCCTTGGACGAGCAGGGCGCTGGCGCGCGCCAGCAACCTGGCAACTTCCGGATCGCCTTGCGCCTCAGCAACCGTTGGCTGCTCTGTCGCAGCCGCCTCCGCGGCTTGCATCAGCGTGGGCTTGTGGCCCGGTGCCGGCACCTCGGCCGTGTCGCGCTCCTTCTTCAGAGACTGTCGCAACTCCGCCGTCGCGCCCTTGGCGCCCTTCTTCACCTGCACCGTTCCGCCACCGGCCTTGCTTGATACCGCCAGCTGGGTCTCCAACTCCCCCCGTACCCTCGCGAGCTCGCCAGTCAGCGCCGAGGCCCTGTCGTGCTCCATCTTCAGAGACTGCCGCAGCTCCGCCGTGACGCTCTCGGCGGCCTTCTTCGCCTGGGTCGCCTCGTCACTGGCCTTGCTTGACAGCGCCAGCTGGGTCTCGAGATCCCGCCGCGTCTTCGCAAGCTCGCCAGTCAGCGTCTCGGCCCTGTCGTGCTCCGTCTTCAAAGACTGTCGCAGCTCCGCCGTCGCCGTCTCGGCGGCCTTCTTCGCCTGCGACGCCTCGTCGCTAGCCTTGCTTGACAGCGCCAGCTGGGCCTTGAGATCGCGCCGCGCCTTCGCAAGCTCGCCCGCCAGAGCCTCGGCTCTGTCGTGTTCCTTTCGCAGAGACTGTCGCAGCTCCGCCACCCCACTTTCCGCGGCCTGACTGAGCTGCGTCGCCCGATCGCGCGCCTTGTTCGCCTGCGCTACCTGCATCTCAATGATCTGCTGCGCCCTCGCCAGTTCATTTGCTAGGGCCTCTGCGCGGCGTCGCTCCTTTTCCAAAGACTGCTGCGCTTCCGGCTGCATTGCCTCCGCACTTTGCTTGCCCTGCGCAGTATCCTGCGGTGCCTGTGAGATCGCCCGATCGGCTTGCTGATGAAAAGCCGGATCCCGCGCCAATGAATCGGCTTTTTGCGAGTCCTGGCTTGGGAGCTCGGTCTCTTGTTTGACGGCCTCCACGCCAGCTGCGCCAGGGCTGACGCTATCCTGCTGACCGATGTATCGCGTCACATGGGCGACGAACTCAGCGTCGAAATACCAGCCGATGAGCGTCGCCCCGACCATCACCGCGGCGATCGAGGAGATGGCGCGCCTCGCGGTCGGTCCGCGCTCCTGTTTGCTCTGCGTGGCCCGCACTTCAACCAGGACGTCAGTGACCGGGTCCGCGTTCGTAACCAGACGAGTTAATTCCGTCACCCTCGCGCGTTCGGCCAAGCCCGCGGGGAAACAAAAGGAGCGCGGCCCTGGCGACGCCGGAGAGGCGATCAATCCAGTTTCCTTTGGCGGAATAAATTCATCTTGCAGAATAAATTCATCACCTTCCTTTGGAAGATGCATTGTTTGCCAATGCGTCGGCGTGATCTCGCTTGGCTCGCCATTTTTCCTAACCCACCCACGCCCCTCAGCCGACCATTGAGCAGATTCGAAGCGTCCGCTTACGTCATCCTCAAGAATGACGAATGTTCCATCCTTTGGAGCGGTGTCGATCACGCGGCGCATGCAAAAGACGCCTATTCGATGCGGTTATCCAATTTTTTAGAAAGACTTCGCCAATGCACAGATTCTACTCCACCCCACCAAAGGCCTCAAGAAATAGTCATTTAGGTTTTTGGCGGTAGTCCAACCGCAGCACGGCGGCGGGCTATGGGCTGCGCGCGCCATGGTCGCAGGCCGAAAAGGAGTCAGATCCGTATTTTTGCGGGTAAATGTTAGCTCCCGTGCCAAAGCAGATCACCGCTTATGCGCGTGGATGCCTTGTGACTGCGCCAGAGCTCTTTCGGCCTCGGTGATCGCCGCGTCTGTTGAGCGGAGCCAACTGTTGTCACTGCTTGCGCTGGTGCTGACCAGACAGGTTAATCCATGTGCAATTTGGCGATCCGAATACCAGCGTAGCGCCGGCTCCGAGCAGTCGAACAATCGCGTGAGGTGAACGTAGCAGGTAATCGACCGCGCCGGCCGACGCAGCCAAGCCGCCGTTGGCGGTCACCCAGGGCGGCAATCCAACACAGAGAGCTGCGGGCGGCTCGGAGGGATTCCGGGACGTGTTATTGACATGAGCTATTACGCGAAAGGAAATCAACGGCCGCATTCGTTGATTTCACAGATTGTCTTGTGCAGGTGTGTCGCAAAGTTGAGGTAGAGCTGAGGGGCGCCGCGGGGCCAATGCATCATATACAGCAGGAATCGACCAGGGGAGCCCGAGCATGAGCAAGGGGGTATAGAGCGCTCCCCAATAATCGTTGAATGGCTTGCCGACTACAGCAAATATGCAGAGGTAGGTCGTCACGGTGACGGCGGCTCTGAGCCCATCGCGCCATGCGAAAAGTCCTAGCAGCGCGGCCGGCAAAAGCGCTGCCGTTATCCATAGTGGCGTCAGATTGAAAAGACCGTTGAAATGCGCGGTCTCAAGGACGAACCTGATTCCGCCAAACCTTATCCATCCATTTGGATCGGCGCGATCGGTGGGCGCGATTTGTTGCATGACCTCGATCCAATGCCACGAAAAATATGCAAAGTATGCTGAGAGACCTAAAGCCCACCCAACTAGTTCTCTCGCATTCGCTCGATATGCGGCAAAGGCAACGCAGATCAGGATATACGGTGCTGCCAGTTCTCGGATGAATAGTGCTGCCAGCGCAGCCAATAGACCGACAAGCCATTGGCCATTGCCATAGTTCACTACGGACAGCAATATTAGCGCGCCGGTCGCCACTTCTGACATTACGATGCCTCGATCGCGGGCCAACAGAACAATGCTAAAAAAAATCCCGATGATCGCAGGTATAGCTAGCGCTATGTTGCCCTGTGCGCGGATCATCCTGTAAGCGAGAAGAAGCGTCGCTGACGTAAGAATCGCCAGCAACTTTTGCGCCCAGACGATCGACGGTAGAAGCGAAAGAAGCTCCATCCAAGCCGGGGTTCGCCAGTTGAACACTGACCGTAGGCCGTAGCCGTGCGCCAAAAGAATTTCGTGAGCGGCTTCATAATAGCCTACCCCACTGTGCATGAGCGCTAAAATATCTAGGTAAGTGTCGGGATCAGTATATTGGTGAACGACTGAACTCGTGATCGGTGCCGTTTCCGCAAGAACGACGAGCCACAACGCTGAAATGAACGCAACTAAAACGATAGTGAGGGCAATTCTTTGCGGCATGCCCGCGAATCGTGTCATCATTAGACCTCTCGAAATTGTTGAGAGAAACCGGGGAGTTCTTTAGCCCCACTTGCGGAACGAGAGTAAAACTCTCCCGAGATTGGTCAATGGAGTGGGAGTTCTGATCGTAGGCATCCTTGTTTCTCGAGATTGGCGCCGCCTAGCGATATAGTTGTGTCAGCGCTTCGCTCATCTTCTACGCGAAGCGCGGAAGCTCGGCCACATCATTGCGCATGATCGTGAGTAACAACGGCGGCGATATTGGCGCGCCCGGGCGAGAGGGAACTCGGGATCTAGTAGCACTGCGTCGCGCCCCGGCAAGCCGATGCGGACGGCTACAAGTTTTTGGAGACAATGGTCGGCAGCGCGGGATAGGAAGCATGCCTTCAAGCAGTCATTCGCTTCAGGTGGATACGGAGCTCGGGTCGAGCGCGGAGCCTGTACCCAGTGATCACCTTCGGCCTTGGCTGCCGCTCATATTCGCCGCTACCGCCTATTTGACGTTTATCACCAGGAGCGTCAGCCTATTAAAGGATGCAGACATTTACTGGCATATCGTGGTCGGCCAGTGGATCGTTGATCATCGTGCCGTGCCTCACGTCGATCTGTTCTCCTTCACGATCCGCGGTGCACCCTGGATAACCAGTGAATGGCTATCGGAAGTTCTTTATTTCGTAGCGTACAAACTGGCCGGATGGACGGGGCCCTTGATTCTAGCGGCGCTTTCAGCGTCGTTCGCGTTTTACCTGCTTGCGCTCTTGCTTCTGAAGAGACTGCCCAACATACCGGTCATGATCTTGCTGACGGCCGGAATTGCTATGACGTCGTTCCACGTATTCACTCGACCACACGTCCTGGTCTTTCCCCTGATGGTGCTGTGGGCTAACGCGCTGGTCGAGGCGAGCGAGCAGCGGCGGGCTCCTTCCTTCGCATATCTCCCGCTCATCACTCTTTGGGCGAATCTGCACGGAAGCTTCACGCTGGGTCTGGCGCTGATGGGGCCGTTCGCGCTGGAGGCGATTTGGACCGCAGACAAATCCGCCCGCGCGAGGGTCGCGGTCCAATGGATTCGATTTGGAGTATTGGCTCTTGGTGCCGCCTGCATCACCCCATATGGGCCGGAATCGATTTTGGTAACATGGCGCGTTTTGCGTCTCGGAGCGACTCTTTCAAGGATCGGCGAGTGGCAACCGCTTAACTTCGGCGAGATCAATGCTGTCACACCATGCTTGATGGCCGGCCTTGCCTACCTCCTGTACAGCGGGCTCAAGCTGCCTCCGATCAGGATCTCCGCGCTTCTCGCGGTAGTTTATCAGACACTCGCGCACGTGCGCTATATCGACGTCTTCGCACTGGTTTCGCCATTCTTCATTGCCGGCCCATTGGCACAGCACCTCTCGTGGCCCGCGTTGCAGCACAGTCGGAAAGTGGTGCCCCCGACAAGGTCAGCAATTCTTGCGGCGATTGCGGCCCTTGTCATGGCTAGTGGCGTGGTCATCGCCGTCATGGATATCACGCCGCCACTTATGCCACGCGCTGCAGTCGAAAAGCTCAAGGAACGAAGGGCCGAGCGCGTTCTCAATGATTACTACTTCTCCGGATACCTGATCTTCCAGGGCGTTCCGGTGTTCATTGATTCGCGCGCTGAGTTATACGGTCCGAACTTCATCAATCGTTACGTGCGCGCAATTGCGCTCGATAACATAGCGGATTTCGTCAGGTTGCTCGACGAGTACAAGATTGACGCAACGCTGCTGTTCCCATCGACTGCGGCGGTCGGCCTGCTCGATCGGCTGCCGGACTGGGAACGCGCTTATGTGAGCGATGTAGCCGTTGTCCACGTCCGACGTACGCATGATTTAGGCGCAGACACCATGAAGTAGACCTGCTTTCCGTTTTCAAATTCCTCACGGTCGTGGTGCGCACCACGACCAACAATTTGGACGTCGTTCGAAGCCCTGTGATCGGATGCGAGCTAGCAGTCGCTTGGCGAGTTGCGATCGAGCCCAGGTATCTTGCGCACAAGCAAGTGGATGCTGGTAGAAGTCCCCGCTGGCTTGCGCACGGCGCACTGTATTTTCCTTGCCTGCTTTCGAACCCGGGAATGGCACACCGTATTCGCACGGAGGAGTACGTCCGGGTTGGGGAGCGCCAGGAAATTCCGAGTTAATTCAAGGAATTCCGGTCAATGCTTGCGCGGCATCTGATCGCCTTGAGTTGGCATCGCCTGCGCCGGTAGGGTTAACAAACGATTACCGGATGACAGCTATCTCGCGACGGATTATAAACAAATCCGAGTTGGCACCGGATTTGCCCGCCAACTTGTGGCGTAAATATTGTAACAAGGGATTTTGTCCTATGCTGAAGTATTACATCAAGACCACCGAAGCCTTTAAGCGCCTCCGCGCCGACCAGGATGGCGTTGTGTCGTTCGAGTACGTGATCGTTGCCGCTTGCATCATTGTTGCAGTCGGCGCCGCTTTCGGCCTCAGCGGCGGTGGTGCCCTTTCCACCGGCCTGTCGACTGCGATCAGCGCCGTCGTCACGAAACTCACCAACGCTCTCACGTAAGAGGCTTAATACTGGGACATTGGTATAACCAGTGTCCCGGTATTTCCGACGCATCTGTTCGGAGAGATGGATTGTCGCCTTTCGCGCGAAGAGGAGGGCTTCCAACGCTTAGCGTCACTGCTGCGGTCTCTGCTAGCGCTGTGCGTGCCGTATGATCGCCAGTGGAGGTGATAGCGCTGCGCTCGGTATCGCAGTCGGAGGTTAGTGCAGTCAGTCACCCGCTTCGCGCGGCATTGAGATTTGCGAGATTTGCCATCAAAGTTTTCTGCAGTGCGCTAATATTCAATTCTTTGTTTCGATTTTTTCAGGCGCGTGTTTGATGAGTTGGATTGTTCCCATAGCTTCGGTTCTGGAAATCCTTTTGTTGCTGTATGTGGCAACGATCGATATCGCGACACGACTGATCAGCAACGAGATTTGCTTAATATTAGCGTTCCTCGGGATCATCGGTCAATTGCTCACGCCGATGCAACTTGCCCAATCGCTGATCGTCGCTGCTATTCTTTTTCTCGTTCTGCTCATCATCTACCAGCGCGGCATGATCGGCGGCGGCGACGTCAAGTTAATCGTCGCGTTAGCGATCGGTCTGCCGCCGACCTCCGTGATCCAGCTGTTGACTGCGACTGCGCTGGCCGGCGGTGTTCTCGCCGCCTTGCATCTCATGATGCGTCGCCTGCCACAACCCCGGCTCGCGCCTGCCGGATCATCTCTGATACGTCGCGTCTATGCAGTCGAGCGCTGGCGCCATTTGCGGCATGCGCCGCTGCCTTATGGGGTCGCCATCGCATGCGGGGGCATCTGGACCATTTTGAGCAAAGGATTTTGACATGTCATCCGCTTTGCGCGTCTCGATCATCATGGTGCTGCTACTGGCGACGACGGCGCTGGGGCTCATCGCCTATGGCATGAACCAGCCAAAGGCGCCGGCAGCGGTGGTTGCGGCAACTGCACCGGCTCCGGCCGGGCCTGCCACGGTCGGATATTTTGTTGCGGCGCATCCGCTCTCGAAAGGGACTTTGGCACGTGAGGAGGATTTCACCGTGCGCCAGGCGACGTCGGAGAGCGTCCCCGGGGGCGCGATCCTTGAGACGCCCGACTCCAAGGCGGGACTTCCCGGTTCGCTGGTTCGCAGGTTTGTTGACACGGGCAGTCCCGTGACGTTGCAGGACATCCTGCGGCCGCGTGATCGCGGTTTCCTCGCCAGCGTTCTGGCGCCGGACAGCCGTGCGATTAGCATCAAGGTGGACGAGGAGACTGGCGTCTCTGGTCTGGTCAGGCCCGGAGATTATGTGGACGTGGTGTTGACCCAGGTGTTCGAGAAGGCGAATCCCGCACGTCGGGCGGTCAGCGAAACCGTGCTGGGCAACGTGAGAGTCATCGCCGTCGACCAGGAGATTGCTCAGGGCGGTCGAGCCGCGGCCGCTGTGGTTGGTAAGCAGGCACAAACTGTCTCGCTCGAACTTACGCCAGACCAGGTCAAGAAAGTCACCGTCGCAAAGCAACTTGGAACGCTGTCTCTGGTCGTGCGAGCGGCGGTTGAACAGTGGGCCAAAGCCGACACGAATGTAATGTCAAGCTGCGATGTTTCCCCCGAGCTCGCGCGGCAAAACGCTATCGCCGGCCAGAGTACAACGATCGCAATTTATAGCACCACCGGCCTGAAGCAATACTCGGTAAGACGACAGGATTCGGACGACGACGATGCGCGCGTCGGTTGCGATGTATCGTCGGACGCCACCCAGCACGCTGCATCCGCAATGGACGATCCTGGAAGGGTGTCGGAGAAACGTTGATGAGTATGAACATGGCCGTGGTGGAATCACCCGACGAGACGACGTCCGCCATCACGCGTAACCGTATCGTCTGCTTCGTGAACGACGAGCTTAGCGCCGCGGCGCTGCGCAAGGGTCTCGAGGGTAGCAACCTGGTTATCCGGCGTGGCACCATCCGTCATGCCACTCGTATGCTCGAGACGGACACTGACCTGTTCGCTCTGGTGACCGACATCAGCGGGATCGATGATCCCTTCACCGAACTGGAACGTCTGGCGAGCGTCTGCCCGCCCGATGTCAAGGTATGTCTCATCGGCGAGAACAGGGAGATCACATTCTATCGCGAATTGATGGAGATCGGTCTTACCGAGTACCTCCCAACGCCGATTACCCGCGATATGGTGCTGGACCAGTTTCGTCCGAAGCTGTTTGGCGATGTCGCGCCCGCCCACAACGATCGCGGTGGACATGTAGTGTCGATTTGTGGTGCGCAGGGCGGCGCTGGAGCAACGAGCGTCGCGATCAACCTCGCGCTCCAGCTGGCCGAGACCACCAAGGCTAAGGTGGCGCTGCTCGATTTGCATCTGCAGGGCGGCGAGACGGCGGTGATGCTTGGCGTTCGTCCCGGACCCGGCCTCCGCATTGCCCTCGAAAATCCGATGCGGGCCGACACGCTCTTCCTCGAACGGGCCGCGATCGAGGTGAACGATCGGGTCTGCCTGATTTCCGGCGACGAGGAACTCGATGCGAAGCTCGACATCACCGAAGCCGGCGTGCGGCACGTGCTGGGCCTGCTCCGTCAGCGGTTCAACTACGTCGTTGTCGATGTTCCGGTGCCGTTCCCGGCATCGATCTATCCGGTCATTCAGATGTCCCGTCATGTGCTGGTGCTGTTGGAGGCCGAAGTCACCGGCCTGCGCAATGCCCACGCGCTGCGCAACGCCGTCACCAACATCGCCGGCAAAGATCGCGTGTTTACCTTGCTCAATCGCGCCGACCGCGCCGGCGGCCTACCCAGGGCGACCATCGTCAAGGCGCTGGGCGCTGAGCCGGACATGGTCATCCCCGATCTCGGCAAGGGAATGACCCAGGCGGTCAACCTCGGCATTCCGGCGCTGAAACACGTATCCAGGCTGCGGCGTCACCTCGCCCCGATCGTACGAGAGATCACCGGCGTCGGCTCCATGAAAAGGTCTGGGTGGAAGAGGTGGCTCGGGCTATGAAAAAGTTCGGCAGGCGCGCAGACGAAATGCCAGTGCGGATGCCCGGAGCGGTGCTGGTCGCGCCGCCAGCAGCACCTAGCGCGCATCCGGTCCCGCCGCCCTTGCCGTCGGAGGAGCCAAGCGCAGCGTTACCGGCACCCAGCCTGTTTGCGCCGGCGCCGAAGCATGAACAGCCTTCGCACCATCCAGTGATGCCTGCGTCGCTGCGCGAGCGGGTGATCGAGCAGATCGAGCCGGCGATCGCCACGACGGTCTCCCGCGACGTCCTGCGTCGGCAGATCGAGGAAATCATCCACGGCATAGCCAACCAGGAGCGCCTCGAGCTGTCAGGCCGCGAGCAGCTGTTCCTCGCGGAGGAAATCGCCGACGACATGACCGGCTACGGACCGCTTCGTCCGCTTCTGCTCGATGAGTCGATCAACGACATCATGATCAACGGACCGAGCAGCGTCTATGTCGAGCGGGCGGGCAAGCTCGAGCGGGTTGCGGTTCGGTTTCGCGACAATGATCACATCGCCTCCGTCGCGCAGAAAATCGCTTCGCAGGTCGGTCGCCGCGTCGACGAGTCCAGCCCGATGGTGGACTGCCGTCTGCCTGACGGCAGCCGCGTCAACATCATTCTGCCGCCGCTGGCGATCCACAGTCCGTGCATCTCGATTCGAAAATTCCCCAGCCGGCGCTTGAACATCGCTGGAATGATCGAAAACGGCACGATGACCCCCGCTCTCGGACAGTTGCTGGAGATTGCCTCTCGCTGTCGGCTCAATGTTCTGGTCTCCGGAGGCACGGGATCTGGCAAGACGACGCTCCTGAATGCTCTTAGCCAGTTCATCGATCACAGCGAGCGCATCGTCACGATCGAGGACGCCGCGGAGCTGCAACTGCAGCAACCGCACGTGATCAGCCTAGAGACCCGGCCTCCCAGCCTTGAAGGCACGGGCCAGGTGACGCAACGCGATTTGTTGTGGAATGCGCTACGTATGCGACCAGATCGAATCGTGGTGGGCGAGGTACGCAGCGTGGAAGCATTCGACATGCTGCAAGCGATGAACACCGGTCATGACGGCTCGATTTCCACGGTGCATGCCAACAGTACCCGCGATGCTCTGACCCGCATCGAAAACATGGTGCAGATGGGACAAGTCAGTCTGCCACCGCGCGCGATTCGAACGCAGATTGTCGCCGCATTGGATCTCATCGTGCAAGTCGAGCGCATGCGTGATGGCCAGCGCCGTATCGTCCAGGTCAGCGAGGTGATTGGGCTAGAAGGCGAGGTCATCACCACCAATGACATCGCTCTGTTCGAGTACAAGGAAGAGGACGTTCACGGCCGGATATCGGGGACCTACCGGTCCACCAACGCGATCCCGAAATTCAAGAGCCGCCTTGTCTATTACGGGCTCGACCGTGCCTGGGCGGAGGCAATGAGGCAGATATGACGCTGACCGCCTTGACTCTCATTGTGCTGGCGCTCCTGTTGTGCGCAGCGGTCAACACGCTGTGGCTTGATGCGCGGCAACGGCGGATGGATCGTCAGCTCGAGATCGCTCTACCGGCATCTCAACTGGCTGACTTGCCTTCGATACGCAGAGCGGAAACGGCCTCACGTTGGCAGTTTCTAGAACGGCTGGCCAACTATCATCCTGATATCGTTTACGTCCTGCATCCGGTCTATGTGTTGCTTGCCGGTGTCGCCGCCGCTGGAGGCGTCGTCTATGCCAATCGCCTGGTGGGACTTTCCGTGTTCACAGTGTCCGTCGTGGCGGCTGTCGTTGCAGTCCTGGTGGTGCGCGGCCTGTTCGGATGGCAGCAACATCGCTTTACTGGTCAGCTTTTCCGTCAATTGCCCGATGCCATCCAGCTCGTGACCAGCACTGTCCGATCGGGTTTGCCCGTCAATGAGGCATTCCGAACCATTGCTCGTGAGATGCCGCAGCCAACATCAGGGCAGTTTGCGATCGTTTGCACTGAGCTGAGTGTCGGGAGACCGCCCGAGGAGGCGGTGGAAGCTATCTATCGGCGAACGCAGGTGCCGGAGTACGCGATGTTCGCGGTGACGCTTGCGGTCCAGCTGAAATCCGGTGGCAGCCTGGCAGAGACTCTCCAGAATTTGGGAGAGACCGTAAGCCAGCGGGTTGCGCTGGCTGCTCGCGCGAAAGCGCTTGCGGGAGAGGTGATTTTCTCTTCGCGCGCACTTTCCGTGTCGCCCCTTGTCGTGGGCGGGGTGATGTACATGGTCAGTCCGACAATGATCGATCAACTGTTCTATGATCCCACCGGAAACGTGCTCCTGGTTTATGCCGTGTGCTCGGTGCTGATGGGGCACTTTGTCATTCGCTGGATGGTCAAGAGGGAAACTACGCTATGACCGGCGGTATCGAGATCGCGGCCCTCGCAATAATCGTCGCGGCGGCGACATGCGTGTTGATCATTCGCGAGGTGCATATCCGCGCCCTGGACACCCGAGTGTCGAACGCCGTTCTTGGCATTCCTGACCGGTCGAGCCCGTCCAAGGACCTGGTTGGCTGGCTCTCGTCGATCGGCGCGCGCTACCGCCGTCTCTACGCCGACGAGGACATCGAGCAACTGCGAGCGGTTCTGCAGTCGGCGGGGTTCAATCATCACCGGACGCTTCCGATCTGGATAGGTCTCAAGATCGTCTGCATGGTAGCCTTTCCGATCCTGGCTTTCTCTGTCGCGCAGATCCTCGGAGATTCGCTCGGCGGTGCGCTTGTCTTCACGCTGATCGGCGTCGTGATCGGAATCATGGGGCCTCGCCTGATCCTGTGGCAGCTCAGGCGGCGGTTCGACAAGTCTGTTCGGGCAGCCACGCCGGATACGATTGATTTGTTGGTCGTGTGCGTTGAAGCTGGCATGGGTCTCGAGAGCGGACTGGAACGTGTCGCAGAAGAAATGAAAGAGGCCAGTCCTGAGATGGCTCAGGTGCTACGTGGCCTTCTGGACGACCTCCGCATTTTGCCGAACCGCATCGATGCATTCGAGAAGCTGGCAAACACGTCGGAAGGCCTGCGCCGCTTCGGCACCATGGTCAGTCAAAGCCTGCAATACGGAACACCTTTGGGCCAGGCGTTACGGAGCATCGCGGTCGACCTCCGGCGGGAGCGGATTACCAAGCTTGAGGAGAGGGCGCACAAGCTCGGCGCCAAGCTGACCATTCCGATGGTGTTGTTCTTGCTTCCGGCAATGTTCGTCATTCTGGGGGCAAGTACGTTCTTGCACCTCATTCATGCGTTCAAGCAAATCTAGCTACGGATAAAGCCATGACCGGAGTTTGCTGTCCGAAAGTTGGTCAATCCATGGTGCAGAACATCTCGCGTTTGATGCGGGATCGACGCGGTGTAAGTGCGTTGATGTTCGTGGCATCTTCTGTTGGGTTCATGAGTATGGCCGGCTTCGGAATGGAAGTCAGCACTTGGTATCTTGAGCGACGGCACGGACAAAATACGGCCGATGCAGCAGCCATTGCCGGGGTTTTGGCGATTATCCAAGCCACGGGTACCCAAAACTCAGGTACCTACACCAGCGCACAGACCGCAGGCAGCAGCGTCGCGACTGACAACGGATATACGTCGGGATTGACGGACACGACGGTCACGATCCAGCCGGGCAACTATAGCGGCGGGACCTTTAGCGCCGACAGCGGATCCTGTTCGTCAAACTGCAATGCCGTGAAGGCGACCATCGTTCGGGGGATAAAGCGTAGTTTCACTGCTCTCGTCATGGGAAAGGGCTCGACGAATGTCACCGAGGTCGCGATTGCCGCCCGTTCAAACACTGGAGATGCATGTTCGCTAGCCCTGGGCGGCGGGCTTGGATTCAGTGGCAGCGCTGCAGTCACTGCGACAAACTGCTCTTTGGCCTCGAATAAACCCGGCCCGCAGTCCATTTCATTCAACGGCGCCGGCGCTAACAAAACACAGGCGAACGCTGTCCTGGTCGGCGCAGGCGGCTGTACACAAAACGGCTCCGGTAGCCCATGCACTCAACAGGGCAATCTGATGTACCAGCCGTCCTCACTGGACCCGTATGCAGCGCTGCTAACAGACAATGCCGCGATTCCCTCAACGGTCAACGCCGCGAACTGCGATAGTTCGGCCACGGCAACCTCTCCCCACGTCATCTCTCCCGGAGTGTTCTGTGTGGGAGCAAACTTGACGATCAACAACGCCGGTAGCAGCCCGCCTGGTCCGCCGGTGGGGACACTCACTGCAGGGACCTACTTCTTCTACGAGTCGTCCATCAGCGTGTCGGGCGGTACGCTTATTTGCAATGGTTGTACCATCATCTTCACCGCTAGTTCAGCCAACAAGCTTGGAACATTGAGCATCACCGGTGGCACTGTGACGATGAGTGCTACGAAAACACCTAAATATGCGGACACGAATTATGCGGGCATCCTGTTCTATATGGACTACAGGTATGCAGAACACCAAGCCGGCTCCTGCGGCAACACGCAGGTCAAGATTACAGGTAGCTCGACCGTCACCTTGAACGGGGGGATGTACTTCCCCAACGCCAGTGTCTGTATGACCGGCGGTTCATTCTCTACATCGGAGAGCTGTCTCTCGCTCGTCGCTTGGTCGGTATATTACAACGGGAATGCTACTGAGACGCTGAGCGGATGTAGCACCACCGGCACCCAGACCGCCCAAACCAGGGCCGTAAACCTCGTGCAGTAGGGGTAAAGCTATGAGGTGCCGTAGTTTCCTCGAGAACCAGCGTGGAGTCGCTGCATTTGAGTTCATCCTGATTGCTGCGATGGTGTTCACGCTTGCACTCGCCGGCGTGGGCATTGGCGACGTCGCGCAACGAAACATTGCGATCCACACGGCGGTCAGAGCCGGCGGAGAATACGCTCGTTTCTTCCCCACCGATCAGACTGGCATCCAAAGCGCGATAACGAACGCTCTCCCCTCGGGATGGACGTTGAGTGGAACGCCCACTGTCACGTGCTCCTGCGTAGGAGTAACGACGTCCTGTAGTGGAATTGCGACAGGTACTACATGCAATCCTCCATTTCTGGTCAAGGTCTCGGCCAGTATGCCTGCTTCAAGCATGAATGCGCTGGTCTGGTTGGGATCATTCAACAATCGTGCAAGCTATGAAGTCCGTATCCAGTAAAGCACTCGACCGGTCTGGAGCCGTCTCCTTTGAGCTCGCGCTCATCTTCATATCGTTTGTCCTGCTCTTTATTACAGTCAGCGACGTGGCGCGGTTCTATGTGACCGCAAACTCAGTCCGCACCCTGTCGAGCGAACTGGTGCGGCAAACCCTGATCTACTGCGCCACCCAGCCGCAAACGAGTGCATGTACGTTGCCGTCGACGGGTACAAACAGTGTCGCTACCGCGGAAGCGGTGGTGCCATTCCTCAAAGCGGCCGGTTTCGT
Source organism: Bradyrhizobium sp. USDA 4538 (assembly GCF_024171045.1). Classification (NCBI taxonomy): domain Bacteria; kingdom Pseudomonadati; phylum Pseudomonadota; class Alphaproteobacteria; order Hyphomicrobiales; family Nitrobacteraceae; genus Bradyrhizobium; species Bradyrhizobium sp. USDA 4538. The sequence continues at coordinate 112,308 of NZ_JALJZE010000001.1, read as the reverse complement.
TTCGTCACCCTCTGCTTCGCGAACCGCAATGAATACGACTACCGGCGCGATGAGCATCACGGCGAGCGCGAGCTACAAATTCAGTCTGATGCTACCCGTATGGAAAGGGGCCATCAGTCACGTTGCTCAGAGTACTCAGCTTGGCTACTGAGAACGTCGCGGCGCCGTTTAACTAAGACGGGCGGCAATTCGCCTAGCGCGACGATAAATGGTCCCGCTGGGGCAGGGTCATTTGCTGTGTGATGAGACCGCGCCGGGCATGTTCGCCAGGATTCCGTTCTGAGGAGGCCCGATTCGTTGGGTCTGATTGGAGGACTCAGGGCTGGGCAGGGCGTCAGAAGGGCCTCAGCCTGTTGGGCAGGCCGGGGAATGGCCCGGCGGGCTCCGGAAGTGGTGCGCTGTGGCAACATCGCGGAGTTTTCTCCGACGTTGTCGCAGTCCGGGAAAGCTCTTTCCTTGCAATCGAGGCGCGTGACAGAGGATGATCCAGGAGCCGCCATTTGCGGCCTGGCGTCGGGACGTGCCGGACCGAGCTGGTCTTGTGCTTCGGTTCAGCTTGCCAGGGTAAGTAACTATTTGTAGTTGAACAGGTTGTAAGCTCCATGGCGTGGTGCACGAAGGAGACTAGTCAGAACGCCGGGAGCCGTAAATTTACGGATGGCTGCGACAGCGGCGACGAAGGGGATTCGAATGAGTGGCGGTCGCGTTTGGGGTAGCGCGGAGCGTGGTGTTTTCGCCTTGAGCATCATGGCTTTTGGCGCTGCACTTGCTTTTTTCAATTCCGCCGAGCGCGCGGGAGCTGCAGACCGGCGGGCTACGTCAGGCGGCGTCTTCGTCAGCGAAATGACCGAGGTCCAGCGGGTCAGGGTAACCGTCAACAAGTCGCGCACCTTCAAGGTCGATACTGCTTTTTCGACCATCGTGGCCGGCTCGCCCGATATCGCGGACGTGAAGTCGCTGAGTGATCACCTGATCTACATTCAGGGCAAGAAGACTGGCACGACAAACGTCATTCTGTTCGACAGCTCGATGAAGCAGATCGGCATTCTCGACGTCGAGGTGACCGTCGATGTCGGCAATCTGCAGCAGAATATCCAGTCCGGCACGGGCACGCGCGGCATTCGCGTTTCCGCATCCGAAGGCCAGGTGGTGCTGAGCGGAATCGCCGCCGATGCAGTCTCCGCGGAGCGGGCGCTGACGATTGCCAAGGGCAGCGTTCCCGAGGGCGGCATCGTCGTCAACGCCATGAGCGTTGCGGCGCCGCAGCAAGTGATGCTCGAGGTGCGCTTCCTCGAGGTCAGCCGGCAGGCGGGGCGTGACCTCGGCGTGAACCTTATGGCGGCCAACGCCAATGGGACCAATATCGGGATTTCGGGGCAGGGCGGCGTCGTAGCCGCTGGCCGGACTCCCATTGGCGGTATCAACACTAACAATGGCACCTTCGGTGCCGGGGGCAGCCCCGTTGGATCCGCTCCTACAGGCAGCCTTCCTGTGCTTGGTACGATCGGAACGCTTGTTAGTTCTGCCGGCGGCGTATCCCCGGCTCCGTTCGGAAGTCTGCTGACCAGCATCTTGCGGACCAGCAACGGCAGTTCTGTGGATCTACTGATCACTGCACTGGAAACGAAGGGACTGGCGCGCCGGCTGGCAGAGCCGAACCTGACCACGCTTTCCGGCGATGCCGCGCGCTTCCTGGCCGGCGGCGAATTCCCGGTGCCGATCCCGAACACGACAACGAACGGCTTCCCGACTGTCACGATCGAGTACAAGAAGTTCGGCGTCGAACTGGCCTTCGTCCCAACCGTGCTCTCGCGCGGCTTGATCAACCTCCGCGTCGAGCCCTCAGTCAGCGAACTCGACTTCGCCAACTCGATCACGATCCAGGGCACCTCCGTTCCGTCACTGACCCGCCGCGACGCGCGCACCACGGTCGAGCTGCGCGACGGCCAGAGCTTTGCTATCGCCGGCCTGCTGCAGACCCGCAACACGCAGGACGTCTCGCAATTGCCGTGGATCGGCTCGGTGCCCGTGCTTGGAGCCCTGTTCAGCAGCAAGTCGTACCAGCAACAGGAAACCGACCTGGTCATCATCGTGACGCCGCGCCTCGTCGCGCCGGCGGCGCCCGGTCAGCAACTGGCATCGCCGCTCGACTCCCGTCTGCCGGCCAACGATGTCGACTTCTTTCTCAATGGCCAGATGGAAGTCCGCAAGCGCTATGACGACTACGTCAATTCCGGCGGCGACGTGAAAGGGCCTTACGGCCACATCATTGCGCCGAATGCGATTGTGCCTGCTCCGCCTCCGGCGGCCGTGGGTGCAAACCAGCCGGTCGTGAAGACCCTGAACTAGAGGAGGCGAGAGATGACCATCAGGTATCTGGCTCTGCTCGCACCCGTCCTGCTCGGCGGCTGCTACGGCGTCTACGGCCATGACGAGATGGACCGCTACATCCAGCGTTCCGATACCATCACGATGAGTGCCGGCAACGCCAAGGAGGTCAACGCCGCCACCCACACGATCCACCCATGGCCGGCATACGTCGGCGATCGCCGGATCGCGTACGACGCGAGGCGTACGGGCGGTGCGGTGACACGCTATGGAAATCAGCAACGTCCGCTGGATCAGCTTCCCGACATGGGCGATCCGACGAGGGCGATGGGCCAGCCGCCGCCCGTCACCACAATTCAAAATGTTAACACGACTGGATTGGGAGCGGGAACCGGAGGATCGGTGGCCGTCGGGGTAGGGGGAGGAGGGCCTGGCAGGTAACCAGCTGACGTTCAGCCTCTCGGGTGCGTTCGTCTGCTGTGACGTAGAGTTTGGAAGCGAGGCTGTGACATAGTTTTCTGGCGCTGACCGTTCGGTCGCGCCATCTGTTTCTGTTAGGTAGTTTCACGATGGTTTGTCTGATGACGCTGGGAAGTCGCCGGAGCTGGGACATGGGACGAGGATTGCGGCGTCTCATTCCGGCGCTCGCCTGCTGCTGGCTCGCGGCCGGCCTTGCGGCCTGCGACTACACGACGCGGGAGGCCGCCATCGTTGCGCCGGTGGATCCGCCGGGCGGCGACCCCGTGCAGGAGCCGACCGACGTCAAATACTATCCCTCCGACGAGCCGGTGCGGATGGGCCTCGAGCAATACAACCGCGGCAACTACGGCATAGCCCAGCGCTATTTCAAGGACGCCGTCGAGAAATCGCCGAAGGACATGACGGCCTGGGTCGGGCTCGCGGCGAGCTATGACCGGATCCGCCGCTTCGATCTCGCCGACCAGGCCTATGCGTCAGCGATCCGGCTGGGCGGCGAGACCGTTCAAATCCTCAATGACCAGGGATACTCCTACATGCTGCGCGGCAATCTGAGCGCGGCTCGGAAGAAGTTTGAGAAGGCGTATTCGCTCGATCCCGGCAATCCGGTCATCGCCAACAATCTCGAGCTTCTCAACGGTAGCCGCAAATTCATCGAGCGGCCGCCGAACAATCAACCATAGGTCGCTCCTCGCGCAGTGACTTGATTTTAATGACGTTTTTCGACCGACCGGCCTCTGGAAGAATTCCATTAAGACAAGTTAAATGCGTTCGACCCAAGATAGGCCATGCGTTTTCAAACGTATGGCCTGTTTCATGAATCGCCTTTTCAAACTGCAATTTCTGGGTCCCTGCGTACTGTTCGCCGCCACGCTTTGCGCCGAACTGGCCGCGTTGGCATTGCAATATGCACCGAGCTTCCGACTGCTCTGGTTCATTAATCTCAGGATCTTTGGCATCTTTCAGCGCAGCCACTCCTTGTTGAGCGGCTACGTTGCGATCGACGGTTTTCAGCTCTTCGGGATCGCTTTGCCGCTCTTCCTGCTGGCCTGCCTTGCCTTGGCGGCCAGGGTGAGGCCCGCGTTCACGATCGCAACGCACTTGAGCGCCGGCTATGCGGGCTTCCTGGTCTATTCCTGGCGTGCCGGCGTGCCCACCACGGCACAGGCTTCACTCGGTTTGAACGCGGTTCCCTCCGGCGCCGGCCTGTACCTAGTCGCAACGATTTTGGGGGCTTGCTTCCTGTCGTTTGCGATAACGCATTTGCTTTATTTCCAGGCCGTCAGAACGGAAATTGCGGCCTTGGTGCGATGGCTGCGACGAGGCTCGGAACGATCTGGCCTTCCGCCCCAGAGCCTAGCTGCCGGTTGCGGTAACTGACTAAGCGCGGTGCTGAATATGCCATGATCATCCACTAGGCAAAGGGCTTTGGGTCGAGGTTGGGCCGGATTGCACGCAATCCTTTCGTTGAGCAACAAAACGACACCCAGCCCTCGCCAGGGGACCTTGCTGCTCTTCCGCTCTTCCTGCGGAACACGTAGTAGAGGTCGCCGCCGTGCGGGCCGCACCTAAACGCTTCCTGTGCCGGCGGGGCCAGCGAGTTCATGCCACAGCGCATATCGGTGTGGCCGGTCGCAATCCGCACCCGCACGCTCGACGAACGCCGTTACCGCCGCGATGTTGCCGCGGCGCCTGTAAGCTCTCCAGGGCGATCTTGAAGCTCGGCTTGCGCACCGCGCCTATGCCTGTCCGTAACGACAGTTCTCAATAAACCCGCTTCATTCGGCAAAGCTGCCTTCACGGAGGGATATCCAGCAAAGGCTCGGATGCACTGCGCGCACGCACTATCACGAGCGAAGACATGCCGGTTGATCGCCGATCGTGCAAAGAGTTGATCGGGGCTGATAGACGGGACTTGTCTAATACGCGCGACGAGCGGCCGTCATGGTTTAGCTCGCGCCTGCGATGATAAGTAGATTGTTGATTACAGGTGTAGAGCAGAACGCTACTACCATGGCGATGTTGAAGAGGTTTTTGCTATGCCAAAGCAATGCCATGGCGATAAACGTCAAACCTAGTTTAGGGATCAGCCACCAGACTCCGAACCATGCCTGAGCCATCTGCATGAACGGGTTCGCCTCGTTGAACCCAAGATCCAGAATCTTATTCGTGGTTAAAAGGTCGGCGCATCCAAGTATCAGTACGGCGAAAACGAGCGATGCCTTAACCCAATTCATTTCAGCCTCTCGGTGCCGAACATCGGAATGGTAAAGACCAATTTGATAATGCAGATTCGTTAATTGTTTGCTCGAGCATGGTTGGTACTTCAACGGGCTGAGATACGGATTGGTTCCAAGCTGCGTCCCATTGCTCCGTTAACTTCGACAACCTCGTACTCGAACTTGGCGCGCTTTCTGCTTGAGCCAAGCCTTGTACGTCTCGACGGTCGCAAAGACCCTCAAGTGTTCGGGTTCACCAACCATTTTGGCCGTGTTGGTATAGATCCAGCCTTCATTGCAGCAGGCCGACCGGGTCTCTGAGATCGCTCAGGCGCTTTCAGCTTGTGCGGGCGAGTTGCACTGAAGTCTTCGTACCGCATTACCCGTCGGTCGCTCGATCGCCAAATAGCTGCCAGTAGACACTGCGAGTGAAACAAGTGGATAGAAAGACAACGGCCAAGTAGTAGGCAAGCCGAACACGGCTACGACGCCGATGAAGAGAGCAAAATGCGTCATATAGATCGAGTGCGAGATGACTCCGAGAAAGTACAGTGGCCCGGATCCCAGTAAGTGGGATGCGACCGACCTTTGATCGGCCGCCACAAGCATGGCCGGAATGGTGCTTCGGTGCAGGTAACGAATGTGCAGCTCAAGGCTTGCCAGGCAAGCCCCATTCAGATCGTTGCTGCACCAGGCGCGCCTTCCCAGATACCAAATTCCCGATCTTACCGATGATAGGCTGGACGGCGCAAAATTGCTGTTGATTGCTGCCATACCGTGGCAATGAGCCGGTTACTGGCTCTATGGGCCGTAAAAGTGTTGTGCGTTGCAGCGCTCGCTCAATTGGATCAAGAGGATTCAGCCCGACTGACACTGTCGATCGTCACGTCTTTAAGCCGCTTCTGGAAGACGGGGCGGCTCTTTATCGTTTAGCTGGCAATCAGGAGAATGTAGCCTCATGGTGCGCTCGGCTCTGAACGAAGGGTCAGTTGTGCGCGGTCCCATATCGCGACTGCTCTCACCATGAAGATTACCGCGCATGTGATGACGGCACCGGCAATTATATCCACGAAATAGTGTCCACCAATAACTGGCGTCGCACTGATCATGATCACATTCAGTGCGGCCAGTGCCGGGAACAGAAGCGGGATGCCTCTCGCCGTATAGACGAAAATGATTCCGAGCGCGGTATGGAAAGACGGAAAAGTCACGATCCCGTCGATGTTGCTCAGCGAGAGCTGCCGCAGGCTGCCGTCGCGCAGCCCGTTCAGGAGCGGGAGATAGCTGAGATAATCCGCCGAAACCGACTGCAGCACTCGGTGGGTCGGCCACGCGCCGGTCGCGGGCAACACGGCCGAAATGATGGCCATGATCGCCAGCGTCGCAGCGCAGAGCGAGATGAATTCGCCGGTTCGATGTACCCGCCCGGTAACGTTCAGCACCAGGAACAGCAGCGCCGTTTGCGCCTCTGTCGAGTTGTAGCCGATCTGCAAAATCCGCTTCAGCCAGGGATTTGACTGCACGTAATCAAACGCCGCAAGCCAGTCGAAGCCGATTGTCGCGTCTGCCTTGGCAAGGTAACGATCAATCAGCGGGAAATTGAACGCCGCAACTAGGCACGACAATATGGTCAGCGTACAGCCGAGCGCCAGGTATTGCGCGACGCTGCCGCAGAGCCAGGCGAGGCGCGCATCCGGCCGGGCGAATCGATAGACTATGTAGATTGCCAGCAACCAGCCGACGAGGGCAACGAACCATAGCTCGATCACGACGTGAATTCCGAGATACCGCGCAATGATGAAGTCCAAAAGCGCAACACAGGCGGTCACCGCCCAGCGAAAACCTTCGCCGCTCAATTCCAGCACTCCCAGAATGATTTTATATTTTGAAATGGCAGAAGCTTACACGGCAACCCACGCACGAGCAATGCCAGGTACACCCGTGTTTACCCGGAGGGTAAGGAGGGGGTATCATCATGACGGGCCCGGAATTACGGTCCATATCACCGGTACCCGATCTTCTATCGCGGGTCGAATTAGGAGGCCGCGTCGCCATGCCCGGCGGCGCGGGGCATTTCATTTACGCTTCACGCTGGCGTCTCGTCGGACGGCAACTAGCCCTGGCATGTGTCGCTGTGTGTAAAGGCCACGGATCGCATCGCGTGCCGGCCGCTCGATCGCAAAATAGGTCACAACGGAGACCAAGAACGTGGCTATGACGAGGGTCGCGTAAACCCATCCAGACCACGCGCCTGGCTCACCTAGCACAAGAAGAAATGCCAGCATAACCGGGAAGTGCATCAGATAAATGGAGTAGGAGATCAGCCCAAGAAAGTGCAACGGTCGTGATCCCAGAATGCGGGACGTTGCAGACGTGGCGTCAGTTGCTGCCAAGACTACGAACGGAAAGAGGAAAAGCATCATCTGCGAGTTGATGAGCATGAAGTATCTGAGGATCAAAATGACCGCGATACAAATCCAGATCAGCGAGGAGTATTGCCTGCACAGAAAATGGATGTCGTCCCGATCCTCATGGATTACGAAGGCGATCCAACCCGCGGTGAACGCTAGGATGCCCTCGAGCACCGGCGCCCAGTAGCTCAACTTGTGCGCAGCGACATAGCTCGTCGGCCCCATGATGCGTTCATCGAGGACGCCCAGCAGCAGCGAATAGCAGAGGGCGGATAGAACGACGAGGGCGAGCAACCTCGCATTGTCGGACCGGGGCGGCTTCGGTAGGTGCAACAGGAGCGGGAAGACGAGCAGATAGCAGAACCATTCAACCGATATCGACCACGCCGGGAAATTCCAGTGATCGCCATATCCTATGACAGGCCACGCGTTGAGCATCAGGGCCTGCAGCACGAAATCCGGAATGGCTCGACTAACCGGGTAGGTCTCTGGGTTTATAATGAGCGGGACGACGTATGCCGCACCAAGACCGACAAGTGTCAAAAAATATAGGGGATAGACCCGGCCGATCCTGGCAACAATATAGCTTGAGAATCTGAAACGATCGCGGCCATACACGTAGGCCAACGTGAATCCGCTCAGGCAAAAAAACAGGACAACGGCGGCATCTTCCCATTGGAAGATCGACCGCAACCCAAAAGGAAGTGGCAGGCGGAAGTGAGCTAGCGCGACGGTGGTCGCCGCCAGTCCGCGAATCCCGGTGAGTGCTCTTAGTTCAGGCCGCATGCTGCCGCCACAATCAATTTCATGGAATTCGTCGCCAGCCGGAAATATTGCTAGGTACCATTGTAATGGGGGGCGAGCAACGAGGTTTGCGCCCGTTGATTAACGGGGGTGCCGCGCGGTCCACTTAGCAATTTGGACGCGCCGGCGGGCGAGGCGATTCAGGACATCGCATCCATGACGCGGCTGAGGGCTGGAAGTTTTCGGTTCTCACTTTGATCTAGTCACAAGGCTTTGGCCGGTTGCGGCGCTCGCGGTGCTTGAGACCGGTCCCTCGAGGCGAGGTCGCAGGCCGCGCGAAACAGCTCGGGCCCGATCTCGTCGGCCGCCGCCGCAGCACCTTCGCAAGGGCGGCCTTCCGCTCGAACGCGGCTCTTCGCGCAGGTCGTCGCCGTCGAGCGCGACCAAGTCGAAGGCGTAGAGCTGGGCGTCCTCGTTATGCCGGTTGGAGTGCAGGGCGTCGAAGTCGGAGACCCCGCGTGCGTCGAGCACGCAGATCTCGCCGGCGATCGCGAACTGCGCCAAGGGCAGCTTCAGCGCGCTCTCGACAATCCACGGGAAGCGCCACGTCCAGTCCAGCGCGGACCTTGAGCTGACGAGCACCGTCTTACCGTCGCGCTGCACCCGGCCGCGATATCTTGCTTTCCTCCGCTGCAATCGCCGGCAGACTCAAATGGGACCGCGTCTCGCCTTGGAGCAAGTGTCCCGACAAATCGTTCGGGTGCAGGCGCTGCATAACCAGAATAATCTGGCCCGTCTTCTTATCGTCCAAGCGCGATAATAGCGCGCCGTTGAACCACATATCGTCTTTTAGAGCACGTTCGGACGAGGCGAACCGGTTTTGCCGGAACCGTGGCGTCGAACGCGCTAGGCCAGGAAGCGATGCTTCTTGATCTCTCTGACGAGGAGCAGGCGTCTGGCTTGCGCTGCATTGAGAAGGCCCTCGAATAAGGCGAAGACCTCGCGCGCCTGGATGTAGACGTCCGTGTTGATGGAATGGTGATCGAAACCGTATGACGCCAGACGCGTCTCGATCTCGTTCGTGGCAACAGGATCGAGCCGCCAACTCAGCGCGTTTTGACGTACGTAATAGTCGGCCTCGTCTTCGAACTCAGGTGCAATCCCGACCATGTCGATACTGCGTAAGGCGGCCTCGACCGCCTTTTGCCGATAGGTCACAAGCAGCCGGTGGCGCAAGAGGCGGTAGCGCTGGATCTCCCAGGAGAGTTCGACGACGTCGATCGCGACTAGCCATTCGATGGCAGACCGCGGCGCCAAATCAGCGAAGATCGCTTGGCGTAGCGCGTGGTAGTGGTCAAGGCGTTCACCAGGAAGCAGCAAGGGAGGGGGCGCCAACGCCTCGAGCTCGACCGGCAGCGTCGTCGCGGTCAGCTCGGTTTGGAATGGCCCGTTCATCGTGGGGAAGCCTCCGACTCCCGGCATGATGGAGCGGCCCCGTTGACGACGGCGGCGTCCAGTGGGCTGTGGATCGGACTTGCCGCCCACAAGTCATGTGCCACCTGCAGCGGCGTGATCTGCATGTTCGCCCACCAAGCCCTTTCATTGCCGTGCCGATGCAGCTCCTGGTGATGGGCGCGGCACAATGGAACAGTGTACTCGTCGCTGACTTTGCGGCCGAGAGCCCTAGGTTGGGCAAACTTCAAGTGGTGGGCATCGGACGGAGTTTGCCGGCAAACGAGGCAGGGCTGGTCCCCGACAAACAACAGATGCGCCTTGCTGCGCTTGCGGGGCGGCTCCTTGGGACGGGCCAACGCGGCCTCAAGTGCAGCTGGTAGGTGCGCTTGAGGCGTAGCCTCCGTGCTAGCTAGAGCCTTCGGGAGCGGATCCGGCGACAGGCCTGCGTCATGGTCGAAGGGAGATGCCGGTTCAATCGTCCCGAGGCGGTCGGCTTCCTGCAGCTTGGTCTGATAGGCGGCCTCGACGAGCTTGGCGTCCGGCTCCAAAAGCGTGTTCTTGAGCTGAAGGCTGGCCTTTGCCCAGGTGAGCAGGTCATCGCCGGGAGGTAGGACCGCGAGCTGGCTCAACAGCCGCACCCGGAGCTCGGCCGACTGCGGAGGGCCCAACACCGGCGCGCGGTTGAGAACGCCCTTGCCAGCCTTGGCCTTCGTGCCAGGAAGGCCTTCGGCCGGCGGCGGGCCGGCAATCGCGTCCGGAGCGTCGAGATCGTCCTCGCCGGCAATCCCGACCAGGGCGAACAGCGCGTAGCGGCGGGCGTAGGTTAAGGCCGCGCCCATCCGGTGCGGCGCTTCGGTGTCCTTGGCCGCGCAAACCGGAAGGTCGGAGGAGATCCATTCCCCGGAGGAATGGGCGAGCATGGTGGTCAAATGAATCTGCCCGCTCACCGCATCCAGGCGGGTGGTCTGGATGGTTGCGATTTCCTGCTGGCTCAAGCTTTTGCGGACGATGTCGAGGCCAGAGGCGAGCGAGGCGTAGCGAAAGGTCCGATCATCTTCCCTGGGGAAAGGCGAGCGGATGGTGGCGATCAGGGTCTTTTCGGGGTTGACGAGATCGGTCTGGGCACGCGCCAGGGCGGCCGCGATGGCGCCGATGCTCTCACTGGACTGCAGCATGGGTCGTCTCCACCTCGATGGCATCGAAGCTGATGGCGCCGGATTTGGACCGCTTGGCGCGCACGCCGTGGCCGGCCGCCGCCTTGGCATCCTCGGGCACGAGCGCCTTCAGCTCGGCTTTCGCCGCTTCGTGGTCGCCATGGGCGAGGCGGGTGCGCAGATAGGTAGCGGCCAATTCGGCCCAGAGATTGGACCCGCTCATGTCGACGATTTTGACCGCCTCGGGCCGAGGCCGCGGCGGCTCCGCGCCAAACAGGGCCGGCGGCTCGCCGGTTTTGACGCAGCGCCAGAACTTCTTCTCGGCGGTGAGCAGAAGGTGCTGATAGAGCGGATCGGCATGGATTTTGATCTCGATCCATTTGCCGCCGCCGGTGATGATCGACAGCACGGCCGAGCGCGCCGCAACCACCCACATGTTGTGCTGCAGCTGCGCCATGTGCTTTTCGGCGGCGCCCTCCTCGGTGAAGGCCCAGGGCAGCATGAACTTGGCTTCGAACACCGCGCCGGTCTGTTCGACGATGCCGTCGAGCGTTGCCGCCATCCATGAATGGACGGGGTGACGGACGCGCTTCTGGACGTCCTTTATGGTCTGGTCGCTGTTGCGCTGATACCAGCTGCGATTGAGCTCCTCGGTGGCGGTGCCGAGCTGGACGATCAGATTTCCGGACAGGTCCTCAGGCTCGCTCTCGCCGCGTTTTTCCCGCCATAAGCGAATGAGGTCCGCCTCATCATTGCCCATGATGATGCGGGCATCCGAGCCGCCGATGAAATGGCGACGATCGGAAGGGCTGAATTTGATGAGTTGGAAATGTGGCTCCGTTGCGCCACCGGTCTCAATGGTACTCACCGGTCTCTCCTGATGTGAACAGCGCGGCGATGGTTGCCGCACTGCTCAAACCCCGCGAGATGCGAGGCGAGAAACCGTGGCCGTTTTTGTGCCCGGCCGACTCAGTAACGCTCCAATGGCGCGAGAATGCCAGTCCTTTCTGCAGCAACAATCTTGCTCTTTTGCGCGCCAAAGCTTGATGCGGACAATGGATCGGAGCGAGCTGGTGGACGCGACCGGTAAGGGGAGAAGGCATGGCCTCAGATCGACAAATCGAAGCCAATCGGAGAAATGCCAAGCGCAGCACGGGCCCGAAGACCGGCCAGGGGAAGCTTCGATCAAGCCGGAACGCGCTCCGCCACGGGCTGTCGCGGCCAGCTCCGCATGACGATACGGGGTGTGAGGCGCTGACACGGGGTCTTCTGGATTGGATGGCGCGAGAGGCGCCCTCCATTGAACCAACCGACGTCGTACGCACTAAGTTCGAGCTTGCTCGCTTGCGCGCAGTCCGTCACGAATTACTGGCTGCTTTCCTAAAGACTCCTGACGCAAAATTGCGAAAACGGCTGCTGGGGCTGGAACGCTATGAGCGCGCGGCCTTTGCACGACAGACGCGGGCGATGCGGCGCAGCGGCTAGCGCCCCCGATTTGGCATCGAACAAAACAAAGCCAATCGGAATGCCGCCGGCGAATCTTACTCGAAGGCGTACCTTGCTGGCGCCGCCGCGTACGGTGTCGTGCCGCAAGGATCGGGAGCCTCTCGCGTATCCTGCTCGACGGGCGATAAAGCATCGCTGCAGAACCGACTGGACTTGCGGTGCAAACGGAGCGTTCCTGCAACAGGAAGAGCAGGGAGAAGCGCGTGCGATGGACGCCGAATGGATCGAACCGGCCATTACGGCCTGCCTTAAGAACGTTCACGCCAAGCTCAAGGAGGCCGAGCAGATTGCCAGAGCCGCAGCCGTCTGCGCCGAGGCCGGCAGCGTCAGCGAGGGCGTGCGCGTCTCCATGGACATCGAGCAATTATCTATGACGCCGGGCGGCTGCAGGACGCGGCGTCTTTGTTGCGGACATTGCTGCGAACCTGAGACCACCTGACCTCGCAGGCCGAATTCGAAGACTTTTCTGGTCGGCTCGAACGCGAATGGGAGCAGCATCCTTTTTGTTTACCCGTTAGCGAAGCCTTCTAGGTTTGCTCATCTCCGCGAGTCCCTTTGGCGTAATCCGGTAACGGGCTTCGCCGCCGGTCTCTTGAACCTCGATCCATTGATGGTGAAGCAACGTCAGTTTCAGTTTTGGCCGATCGGGTAGGTCGGAAGAGCGCATCCATGCCCCGTTCCGAAGATACTCTAGAAACTGCCGATGGCGCTGGTTGAAGGGCACGGCCAAGTCAAACCCAAATTGAATTCGCGATCGATCACAAGGTGAGAGCAAGAAAATGTAATAAGGGCCCCAAAACCCATTGAGACGACAATTGCGGTCAGCGCAATGCGGATTGGCTGCAATCCACCCCACACCACGGAAAGCACTCTTAATAGAATCGCAGACAGCGAGGAAAATGCATCGTAGGGCCTCGATGCCGACGCGTCTTGGCCCATTTGGGTCACGGGCCAATCCAGTCAAAAAAGATGCGCTCCATGATGTCATTCCGCGCGTCAGCTATGCACGCCAGCCGAGCACGTGGGGTAGTCTTCAGGTCGCGCGCAACCTCAAGGGCAGCGACGTCTTCGCATTTCGCCCCCGCCGTTGGATGGCCGCGTTGACAATGATTGGGATAAAGACAACGTTTGGTGCAACGTGACATTGGATCGTGGTGCCTCAACCATGACCCGCTCCGATCGGACAGCTCATGGTCGGTTGATTGGAGCACGAGACCAAGTTTGCAGCACGAGCCCGATTTTGATGACCCAAGTTGTTTTCACCTGCACCGATTGCGGTGCGCTTTATTTTGCGGTGCAAGAGCAAAGGCGTGCCCCGACACCGCCGCGAAGCTTCAATTGCGCAGAGTGCAATGCGCCGGTCCACTCATGGGAAGGCCAATTCAACTACACCCACTGGAGAAGGTTTGTCCCGCCCCGCAACGCAATCAGAGATCAGAGGGTGATCTTCACGACGCAAAGCGAGGCTGCCGATGCAGCGCAGGCGTTCAGGCTGCTGCTCGCCTTTCGTTCGATCCGCGACCGTGCCGCGCGACTTAGGATCGTCGAAAAGACTGAGGCCATGGCGGAAAACCAATGGCACCACGAAACGGCCGACGAACATCAGCGTTGGCTGTCGGATATCAGCCTGCACTGATCATTTTCCGCCGATATCGGATGATCGTGCCGGTGCCTGGCATGTCGCCGATGCCCGGGAGCGCTTAGCCTGCGCGTCGGTCGATGGCGCCGTAGCACGCGGTCGGCTTTGCGGTGGGTTGGCGATTCGCCGGATCGACGCCGATTGCGCGAGGTGGGCGGCGGGCTTGCCTCGCGCCTAGCGGCCTTTGCCACGTAAAAATTGCCTGAACAGCTTGGCGGGGTCGGCACCAAGGGCTTCGGCGATCGCGATGAACTCGATGACATCGAGCCGCCGCTCCACGCCCTCATATTTGGCGACAAAGGATTGCGGCTTGCCGAGCTTGTTGGCGAGCGCGTGCTGGCGGATGCCGGCCTTGTGCCGTACGGCGACAAGAAGCGCGATGAGGCGCCGGTATTCGGCAGATTGAAGGGATTTTTGCATCGCCGCCGGGAGCTGGGGAATCGGGCGGCAGGCAACCTGATCCTGGATTCGGATTATCCCAAAAGAGGATAATCGTTAACCCTGATGGTCTACTCTAGCGGTATCCCCTCGACTTCGCGGCCGCGGCAAGCGAACTGCTGCGGTGAGGCGAAGGAGAGGCGGAGGGCAACGGGCATGACGCAAATGGACCTGCGGGATGACGTCTTTGGATTCGCGCCGACACAATCGGCCGATTCGAGCGCGCGCGAGAAGCTGGTGGAGCATCTGTTTTTGGGCGAATTGTTGCGCGCGTTGTGGCTGAAGAACATCCGCGGCGTCGAGGTGTTGCGGCCCGAGGTGGACAGCGGCGGCTACGACCTCGCGCTGGAATTCCAGGGCGTGGTCCGCCACATCCAGCTGAAGTCCAGCCACCGCGATGCCAGGCGCGGTGAGATCACCGCCAACGTCAAGCTGTTGGACCGGCCGGCTGCCTGCATTCTTTGGATCTATTTCGACCCGGACACGCTGCGGCTCGGCCCGTTCTTGTGGTTCGGCGGCGCGCCCCATGAGAGGATCCCCGAGCTCGGCGGCAAGATCGCCCGCCACACCAAGCACAACGCGCAGCGGGAGAAGGCGCTGCGGTCAGGCCATCGCGTCATCGCCAAGAGCCGTTTCATGCGGCTCGACGGCATCGACGAGGTAATCCAAAGATTGTTGGGCTAAGCGCGGCGATTGAGAGACGATCACAACCATAAGTCGTATTAACTGCACAATCAGCGCTAGACGCGATGGGCTCTGTGACGGCCAGGGAAGGCCCTGGGTGGGTTTGGCACCGTCGGGTCCCCTGGACAGGGTCAGAATCCTTCATATTCGGCTTTGAGCAACGCGCATCGGCTCCAGAGGCGACGGAGCGCTGGATTATTCGATTACGAAATCAATGGGATAGTGGATTTCCGGTTGACGCTGGTCGGTGGCGCATAGCGCTGGTGCGGGTTTTGCCATCCGCCGCATGAACGTCGGGCCACGCGTGGTCACGGCGAATGTTGGCACGAAGTATGCTCATAGTTGGTGATACTCTTACTGGAGTCCCATCCCATGACAAAGTTGTCCCGCATGACGTCGCCCCAAGTGACCCAAGGCTCTGGGTTCGACAAGCCGGTCAAGCAGCGGATTGCCGAGGCCGCCGACCAACTGTTCCGGCGGTATGGAATCCGGATCCATTTGCTGATGATAGCCCAGCAGGCGCATTCGAATCTCGCGACCGTCACGAAGTATTTCGGGCATGGCGATCGCCTGATCGGCCAATTCGTAAGGTCGCTGATTGAGGAATCGGAGGGCTACTGGCGCGAGGTCGAGGCCCGCCATCCCGGCGATCCCCACGCGCAATTGCGCTGGTGGCTGCTTTACGAACAAGAGCGCATGACCGATCCGGTTCGGCCCGAGGCGCTGTTGGCTCGCACCACGGCGGAGTTGTTACGCAGTCCGCAGGCTGCCGCGTTGGCGGAGATCTCGCAGTACTGGCAGAAGGAGCGGCGCCGCGTCGTAGGGTTATGCGACAAGGCCGGCTTGCGCGAACCCAGGGCGCTGGGCGACAAGCTGCTCTTGTTGGTCCATGGCGCCCGCAACGAACGCGGTGCCTACGGCCGGCACGCGCCGAGCCGGCTGCTGCACCAGACCGGAGATGATCTCATGGTAGCGCACGGCGCGGCTCCGTTACCGCCGTTCGATTGGAATGATCTGGACGACTAGGGAGACCAGGCAGCGATGGCAACGGATAAGGACACCATTGTTGTGTTCACCTCGGAGAGCCGACAGGAGATTTTGGGCAAGGCGGGCACGGGGCACTGGGTGATCAATCCGAAGAACGCCAACCGTTGTCGGTATGTGGTCTGCTGCCGCAAAGCGAACTGGAAAAACCGCGCGGACGGGATCGCGCAGCGCGCCGCCTTCCTGGTCGGCCGCATCGCGGGCTTGACGCGGATCGATGCGAGCAGCAATGCGCGGGGGCAGGCGCGGTATCTGATCGGGATTTCGGACTATGCTGAGGTCGATCGTCCCGAGGTATGGCGCAAGGATGTGACCAATCCCGTCGGCTATAGCGCGCTGAAGGCGCTCGGTATCGACCCGCGGCGGCTGGCGTTCAAGCCGGCGGAGCCGTCCTCGACCGCACGCCCGTTGACAATTGCGGAGGCCAAGCAGGCACTGGCGGCGACGTTTGGCGTAACGCCCGAGGACGTCGAGATCATCATTCGCGGCTGACCCTCTTAACCATTCGATCCATCGTTGGAGGTGCCTCGCGAAGTATCGGCATAGTTCATGGTATAGATGGACTTTCCGGTGTTTGGAGGCGTTTTCGATGACAGGTCTTCAGGTTGAGCAGCGTCCGATCGGCGAATTGAAGCCCAACCCGCGCAACGCGCGGCGGCACTCCGACAAGCAGCTGAACCAGATCGCGGCCTCGATCCGCGAGTTCGGCTTCAACAGCATCGTCGTGGTCGATGAGGACGGCTGCATCCTGGTCGGGCACGGCCGGGTCGCGGGCGCGCGGTTGGCCGGACTCGAGACGGTCCCGGTGCTGCGGGTAACCCACCTAACCGAGGCGCAGAAGACCGCGTTTGCGCTCGCCGACAACAAGATCGCCCTGAACGCCGATTGGGACCTCGACCAGCTGAAGGGATTATGGCGGGAATTGATGGACGCCGAGCTCAATTTCGACGTGGAGGTCACGGGATTTGGCACCGCCGAGATTGATCTGCTGGTCGACGGCCCGACCCAACCCGACAAGGTGGATCGCAGCGACCTAATCCCGGCGGCGGAGGCGGCCGCGGTATCCCGCCTGGGCGATCTTTGGATGCTGGGCGAGCATCGGCTGCTGTGCGCCGACGCCTGCGACCGCGCGGCCTATGCCGAGTTGCTCGGCGATGAACCGGCGCGCCTGGTTTTTACCGATCCGCCCTACAACGTGCCGATCGACGGTCATGTCGGGGGGCTCGGCGCGGTCAAGCACCGCGAGTTCAAGATGGCCTGCGGCGAAATGAGCCCGAGCGAATTTCGTGGTTTCTTAGCGAACGTGTTTGGCAATCTGGCCGCCTTCAGCGTCGATGGTGCGATCCATTTCATCTGCATGGATTGGCGGCATCTCGACGAGATCTTAGGGGCGGCGAGCGGGATCTATTCCGAGCTGAAGAATCTCTGCGTCTGGAACAAGAGCAACGGTGGGATGGGCTCGTTCTACCGCTCTAAGCATGAGCTGGTCTTTGCCTATAAGGTCGGGACCGCCCCGCATCTGAACACGATCGAGCTCGGCCGGCACGGACGTTATCGCACCAACGTCTGGGATTATGCTGGCGTCAACAGCTTTCGGCCCGGCCGCGCCGCCGAACTCGACATGCATCCGACCGTAAAGCCGACCGCACTCGTGATCGACGCCATCAGGGATTGTTCGCGGCGCGGCGAGATCGTGCTCGATGCCTTCGCGGGCTCGGGCACCACGATCATGGCCGCGCACAAGGCGAGGCGCCGCGCGCGGGCGATCGAGCTCGACCCGCTCTACGTCGACATCGCCATCCGCCGCTGGCAGGCTTACACAGGGCAGGCGGCCTTGATGGCGATCACCGGCGAGAGCTTTGCCGACGTCGAACAGCGGCGCGGCGATCCATTGCAATAGCTGCGGTGAGGCAAGCGTGACGCGACTTGATCGCGCGCGCGAGCGACCAGGTGCTGATCGCGTGGCGATCAAGATTTGATCAAATCCGATCGTTGCGATAAAGTGAATTCGCCTCGCGACGAGAGCTGGGTTGGGTTTGCTTTTTGCGAACCTTGCGTGATGCGGAAATCCAGCAGGTAGTCCGAAAATGACGGCGTGACGCCGGATGGGTCGAGTTTCCTGCAAGAGCAGGCTCGAAATATCCTCCGGAGTTGCGCCTTTCTTATTTGTGGCGCGGCTCCTTAGAAATGGAGTAGCGCAATGCCTCGCAACGAATTGGGCCAGTTCGAAAAGGGGACGTGTGGCAACCCACGCGGTCGCCCTCGCAAGCAGCCGTTGGAAATTTCATCCGAAAGGCAAAGGCGCGAGTTCTTTGAAGCCACCGAAAAGCAGATCATTGTAACCGAGAACGGAAAGCGGAAGTCTGTTTCGGTGCACACGGCAATTGATCTCCAGTTGATGCGTAAGGCCATCTCGGGCGACCTGCGAGCGATCATCGAATATAATAAGAGGTATGAGCGATATACTTCCGATCACGTGAAGCAGCAGCTCGAAAATCTAGAGGCGATTATCGATGCGGAAAACCGGATTCGGAAGTATCCCGAGGACGTAACCGATGAGTTAAAGCAGGCGGTAAAGCTAATGCGCGCAACGCTCGATCCGTATTGGCGCCGTGCCTGATCGCGACCAAAATTGCGGCACGCTTCGCCTAGAGGGGAGTGCATTTCGCGCTCACTTTTCCTTTGGTGTTCGGGGAGCCGAAGCTCTTCTCGCTTCGGCCTTCGGCGGCTCAGCGTCGCTCTAGCGTCTGAGACTGTATAGGTTCTGAAGCTGAGCTTCGATGGTCCGAGTTCTCGAATACCAAATCGGATCGTTCCTCAGTTTGCCTTGGCCGATGACCAATTTCCAGTTTCCGTCTCCGCCCACCGGAAGAACGGCCAACGTGATCGCCATCTGCGCCGGGAAATCGCGGTAAGCCAACAGACGCTCATGGACCATCCAAATCAGGTCCGAGTTGAAGGCTCGTCTTCTCCCTTCCCATGAGACCCTGTTTCAAAACACCGAACGCAAAAAATATGTTCGGATTTCCACTGCGAAAATCCCACCAATTGCTCTCAGCGCTTCCGCGCAATGAAGAAGCGGTCCCCGGCCGTGATCATGCGGCTTAGCCGGGGACCCTGCGCGGTCGGAGATGGATCGGGATAGACCGCACCGATCGATTGAACGTCCGGGATGCCGCGGTCGAAAAGTGCCGAAAGTCATGGCGTTCCCGATGTCGCTTCTGGTGTTATACACGCGGTAGCGCCGCGCCCACGCAGGTAAGGCCAAGAAGCAACAGCGCACCAGCGAACGCCTCCAAAACCTTCGACCGGCGCCGGTTTGCATACAAGGCGAGCACCGATCCCGCAGCGGTACTTGCGATACCGAATTCTCCAACCATTCTTGGTCCAAATCGTTGAACTTGAAAATTGCTTTGCGCGAATGAACGTCCGACGTCCGCGTCGGATCGTCGCTTGAAATAACAGTGTTTTCCGATGCCCGCAGACCGCGCGCAAGCGGCAAGTTCTATGCATCATTCTTAACCTTATCGCGCGCGGTCGACCTCAGACCACTCGCCGGCGAAGGGGGGAAGCTAATTTCGCGCAAAGCAAAAAGGTGGCCTCAGCGCGGGGTGACGTGAGGCGGCGAGGAAATTGTCCTTCGATCATAGGGCCGCCGGCGGACACTTTCCTTTCCAATTCGGAAGTACCGGAGTTATACGGGACCGCTTCTTGCACGGATGAGATCGCTGCTGTTCGTGGTGCTCAACGCAAGCGGATAGGCCGGCGATCGGGGGCAGGCCGACGCCGGCGAGGTCATGACGGCAACAAGGTGAGCGTCAGTCCAAGAAGCCATTTGCGCATGGGTGGCCCTTTTCACGTTTGAAGACAAAATGGGAAGAGCCGTGAAATGTGGCGGGCGCGCGGTCACACTGCAGGCTGACGGACCAAGTCCGCGGCTTTGTCGTGTGCTTTGTCCCGGCGGGCATTTTTCTTGGCGTCAACGAGCGCAGCAGGCAGCTCAGTTTTGGCTCCGAGTTCGTGCCCTTGCGGCGCCGATAGAACTCGCCGCGCAAATCTCGCGGCCCAGCGCTGTTCGAATTTTCTTTCGAGGTCCAGAGGGACAGTGCACATGACCCGGTTCGCCGTCATGCCCCTTGCCCGCTTTAACGTCCATCGGGCGCGCAAGGTCCTTATGACACAGGCGTGCAGGGGACGGTTCATGATCCGATCCTGATGCGTTTCCTCGTCCGCATGAGAACAGAGGACGCTCGGATTCAGTCCACTCCCAGGCGCGTCCGCAATGGAGCGCCGAGCGCCGTTGATGTCCGCGGGTCGCGGCAACCAAAAACGCCACGGCACCGGACAATGGCGGCGAAAGCCTAATGGGTTATATGGCCTCGCTCACGGGCTCGGAGCCGGTTTCGTTCCCAGGCCGCTTTGATCTCAAACACCGCGACGACCGCGGCCCATAGAGCCAAACCCGCCACGCCCGCCATGAACACTGTCGCTTCGCTCATTGGACAAACCCGTTTGGGATGAAGCCATTTTGTGGCCCGCCGGTGTGCGCTAGAAACGCGCGCCCATGTTCCGCGCCGATTGATGGCGCCGCCTTGCGTCTAAGTCAGAGCTCCGGACCGTCAGCTCGCCGTGTTAGTCGCAAATGCGCTCCCGGCGCGTCACCCTGCGGCCGTCGTCCCGTTCGCTCGTGGTGGTCTCGTAGTGGCAGCGCTGCCTTGGGCCGACGGTGACGCCGCCCGGGCCGACGCCAACCGTGGTATCGCGGTTGTAGCGGTCGTGGTCCCGGTAGTCGCGGTCTTTATAATAGCGGTCCTCGCGGTCCGGTCCGACCTGAACATCGACGCCTTGGGCGATTTTGACGCCTTGGGCTTTGGCCGGGTTGGCAAACGGTGTGGTTGTCAGCGCCGCCGCGGATGCCGCTAAGACAAGAGCGATCTTCAGCATATGGAATCCTTCCCTGAGCTCGAGCCGGTCTAACGCGAACGAACACCGAGCGTTCCGTGCCCAGGTTGCCGGAGGTCGAGGTAACCGTCATCGCGAGCTCAACCGCGGCAACCGGAAAGCCTGGAGGAGGCGTGAGATCTTGGGTCCGCTGCGTCAGGATGGCTGTCTCACCTGCAGTCCTTTGGATAATGTTCGCCTCGCGCCATACGCCTCCTGACCGGCCAGGACGCCAAGGCAAGCTGCGCAGAGCTTTGAACCTCCGGTTTGCCGCACCGACCCATGTCTTGAGTGCCGTGCCCCGCGTGTGCGGGTGTTGTGGTCGCGCCAGAGAACATGATGGCGAGACCGCGTCGCTCGCTTGAGCGCGACGGGCTTAGGGGGGACGAGGAATGAGCAAGATCCTCATTTGCGGTGGAGGCGTGATCGGATTATGCGCCGCCACGATGCTCGGCCGCGACGGTCACCCCGTCACAGTCTTAGAAGCCGACCCGGCAGGTCTTCCGACGGCGCCCTCCGCGGGGTGGGAGGCGTGGGAACGCCCGGGAGTTGCCCAATTCCGGCAACCTCACAACCTCAGTTCGCGATTTCGGCTGATCAGCGACCAGGAATTACCGGGACTAACGGATGATTTGCTCCGAGCCGGTTGCGTTTGGGTGGACTATCTCGACAGTCTTCCGCCATCCATAACGGATCGGACACCGCGTCCGGGCGACGACGCGATCCGCTTCGTCACCGGTCGAAGGCCCGTGATAGAGTGCGCCGTGGCTGCAATGGCAGAAGCCGCGCCGAACGTGACGATCCGCAGGGGAGCCAAGGTTCGGGAATTGACCACGGGCGCTTCGGCGGTTTCCGGCGTGCCCCACGTCGTGGGCGTACGCACTAGCTCCGGCGAAGAAATTCGAGCCGATCTCGTGATCGACGCCATGGGTCGGCGAAGCCCGGCTTGCGATTGGATGATCAGCGCAGGAGCCCATAGTCCGATCGAGCAAGCCGAAGACAGCAATTTCGCCTATTTTACCCGATATTTTTCCGGACAGCGGCGACCCCGCAGAATGGGCCGCGCGCTGACGCCAATGGGCTTGTTCTCGATCCTGACGTTGGACGGCGACAACGATACCTGGTCAGTCACCTTGTATACCTCATCGAAGAACAAGGCGATGCGAGCCTTGCGCGATACGACGACATTCCATCGCGTCGTCTCCGCGTGCCCGCGGCATGCCCATTGGCTCGACGGCGAGCCAATAACGCCCGTCCTTTTGATGGCCGGAGTTATCGACCGGTACCGGCGGTTTGTCATCGATGGTCAGCCCGTCATTACCGGGTTCGCCGCCGTAGGTGATGCATGGGCGTGTACCAACCCGTCCGCCGGACGGGGCTTGAGCGTTGGCCTTCTGCACGTACAGGTGCTTCGCGATGCCGTCCATCGACACATCGACGATCCCGGAGCGTTCTGCCGGGAATATGACGCCGAGACCGAACGCCTAGTCGGGCCGTTTTATCGAAACCAGATCGCCGCTGACCGCGCGCGTATCGCTGAAATGAATGCCTTGGAAGCGGGCATGCCGATGCCCGCACCCAACCCGGTCATGGCCAAGCTCCTCGTCGCCTCATCCCAAGACGCCGACGTGCTCCGTGGCATGATTGAAATCGCAATGTGCCTTGCGCTGCCCCAGGAGGTCATCGCGAGACCGAACGTGGCCGCGAAACTGGCCGAATTGAACGGCTATCCGCTGCCCCCGGACCCCAACATCATCGATCGACATCGGATGGCAGCGCTATTGGATGGCTCTTCTTGAGCGCAGGCAGACCCTCATTTCGCGCCCAGCATCGCGCGCCGCATCCACCGATCCGGATGCTCTTGCTCGGTTGTGTGTCAAACGCCATCCGGAACTGCCCCCTTTGCGTCACGAAGAACGCCCCAATCAACGCAGTGGTTCGTCGCGATCAGCATAGCGCCAGGTTCGTAGCGGCGGCTGACCAGCTGCAAGAGCAGGTGAGCCGCATCGGCTCCAGCGCAGGTAACCAATCATCAGCTTTGGCTTCGCCGGCGCGAGCAGTGTCTCGTCAGCGTCTCACGCGCCGACAGGCTCGCTCGCGCCGCCTCGTCGAGCCGGTCGGCGGATGCCGGCGAGCGGCTTAGGTCCCGCTCACCCGGCAGACTGCGGGCTAAAGTCCTTCCTTGAGGTCGAACCGGCGCAACGGCCGGGGGCCTGTATTGCCGAGAGCGACGTCGGCATTAACAGGGCGGTCCGAACCATGGACCACGCCCGCCAAGGTTCGCCCGGCACGTCAATGCTCGCTCCCGGCGGCCGCGCCCGATTTAACGAAATCTTACCCTCGGTATGTCGAACATTGCGCTCCATGAAATCGCAGGAGGATGATTGCGAGAGATGCCGGTGGCAGCCAACCCCTCAAAGCGCGACTTCTACGTCTACACATTTCACGTAGATGGATATCCATTCTACGTCGGTATAGGGCGTGACCGGCGGGCCTCGGATCGGCTTCGCTATGTAAGGTCGCTGGCACCGGAAAAGTTAAAGAAGAAGAGCCTCAGTGTCCGGGTAATGGCCGCTTTAGATGTGAGCGCGTGCATTGAATATTCATGCACCAGAATGTCAACAGGGCTCAGGCGCTTGCTTTGGAGAGGGCGACAATCGACCGGCTTGTTCGCGAGGGATACCAGTTGACCAATTGGCAAAATAACCCGTACCGCCACAACGATACCAATAGGGCCGTAACCGCAATTCGTCGCAAGATGCTAAGACGCAGCCCTTGCGAGGCGTAGGTCCTCGGAAAAGTGGTCGGAACTATGCGGCGTGATTACCAACAGACTGCGCGAGGAGCCAGCGAACATGACACCATTGCCACGCGGCGCTACCGACGAAGGAGCGCAGAATGTTGGAATGACGTTACCGCCAGAATACGTCTGCGGACTCGCCGACGGCACCGCGCACCAATTCGGCCAATGGCCCAATCCGAAAGTCCCTAAATTTGGAGCAGGCGTTTACACGATCTGGCACAGCGACGGTGCGTTCGTCTACGTTGGGATGTCCGGGCGGGGAATATCGGAGGCGACGGTGCCGAGAAATACACCGCACGGCATCTACACACGATTACACAGCCACGCCTCCGGTCGAAGGAGCGGCGACCAGTTCTGCGTCTACGTAGCCGACCGCTTTGTCTTGCCGATGCTAACTCAGGAAGACATCGCCGCGATTACGTCCGGTCGACACCAGATGGACACGTACGTGCGGCGTTATATCCACGAGAACCTGCTCTATCGCTATCTCATCGTGCAGGATGGAAGAACCGCACCGGCTATCGAAGCCGCAATCAAGGCCGGAACGTGGGGACGCGGACGACCAATTCTAAACCCTTGAATATGCGATTGATCGTTCAATTCGACGGGGAGCATTCCCCAATCTGAGATATTGCTTGCCACGCGACGATCGGGATAAGCGCGACGAGCGCACCCTGGTGCTCTAAGCCAAAGCAATCCGTTTTTACCGGGGGCCCCCCGATCGAGGAGGGGCCACACGGGTTGCTGCCGCGCTGTTCGACGGACGATGACAATTCCGCGCGCATCGACGTATGCGTCAATATCCGACCGTCGATCGCCACGAGCAAGCAAACAGGCCGGATCAAGCGATTTGTCGACCTGTTACGTCCCTGTTCAAGACCTGTTTGCTTCCTGTTCGGCGCCTGTTTGCCGCCTGTTGTGTCGGGCGCCCCGCGTCGCCGCGATGTGTCATAAGTTCCTAAAATCCTTAAGGAAACCGCGCCATCGTTCCGCTTTGCGCCAGTATTTGTTCGAGAAAACAGGAGCAAGGTCCGCGCAAGGAACGGACGGGGATTTCATCGCGTCTGCCGGCAACCGGAGTGCCATCGCGATGTGCGCGCACCGGCAGATGGTCTCGCTTTCGACCGACGCGATGTTGCTGCCGATTTAGTTCGGCATCAGCACCGCATCGATGCGGCGGCTGTTTCGCGTGCTGATGACGATGGCGCCGTTGCGGGTCGCAAATCTCGCGCCGACAAGGCGCGGCACCTTCTCCGTCAGCGATGAAGGCAGCGGAATCATTCCGCCGGTGATGGGATCGCCGACGTTGATCGGCGCGACTGCTGCGCCGGCCGAAGGCGCTGCCTTGATGTACTCCCTTATCAACTGAATCTCTTCACGCGAGAGGCTGAGCGCGGCCTGTTCGCCTGCGCCGTCAGGTGGCTTCCTTTCCGCCTCGGCCTTGTCTTGCGCTTCTTGCTGCTGGGCGGCTTCGCGTTTTGCGACTTCGACCTGTTCGAGTCTGGCGAGGCGTTCCCTCAGCGGCGCGATCTCCCGTCGCAACGCGGCAATGTCCGACTTCAGCGAAGAGAGCTGACCAAGCGCGATCGCGGCGGCAACGCAAGCGACGACCGAGATCAGGCTGAGGCACGCCACCGCCAGCCCCGTCAATCCGCCTCGACGATCGGCACGACGATCCCCGACATCCTCCGCGGGTCGCCGTCGCCGCGCGGCGGCGAATTTCGGCTTGATCGTGCCGAGGAAGCTGACCAGACCGGACAGCCGCGCAGCCACCATGCGGTTCGCCTCTTGAAAGGCGCCGAATGCAGGCGCCGGGACGATCGGAGAGTGCGCCGAGGGGATGTCGGGAGCAGTAGTCGAACGGCCCTCGCCGGATGGCTGGCGGCCATCGTGGTCCTCGCGCGTCATGCCGGGAAGTTCGAGATCAACGTCGTCGGGACGGTCGATCGCAGCATCCGCAACGTAATGGCGCGTGTCGGCCGCAGCGGCGTCCAATCGTTCCGTTTCCTGTCGATCGAGTCCTTGTTCGATGCGGGTTGCTTCAAGCGAGCGCCACAGCGAGAGCCCCGAATCGGTGATCTGCAGGCCCGCGTCGTTGATCGATGCCCATCCCGATTGGAAGACGTCGGCGTCGCCAAGCTCGGACGGCCGCTTCGACTGCGTGGCTTCGTCGCCGGCCGCGATCATGCGCTTGACCTCGCGGCTGACCTCGTCGATCGCGATCCGCTGCCCGGGCCTTGCGGCCAGCACACTCAAGATCGCCAGATTGAACTTCATGCGCCGCCTCGCGATGCTCCTCAACCGGCCGTGCCGCCGTTCCGATCCCGTGCAGGCGACGTGCGAGCCTCAGCGGGGTCGAAGCGGATCAATCATGCCGGCGCGGACGTCGGTCAGTCAGGGAGTCAAGCAAGTGTACCGGCTCGCCAAGGGGCAAACAATCCGGCACCAGACCTACGACAGATGGATAAGTCGGCCCGCAAAAGACACGCGTCGGGATCGCCTTCGTTGCGCGCCTCAGAGAAACTCGCGAAGCCTGGAGAGCTCGATCACATGCTCGGGCGACAGCACGTCGGGGACGAGGGGAGGCTGCGACTTGGTCCGGATCTCGTAAAGATGTCGCGTCTTCTCGGGCTTGCCCATGAAATCCCGAATGCATTGGTCGAGCGTTCCGTTGACGACCATATAGGGCGCGCGATCCTCTCGCCTGGAGTTGTTGAGAGAAGGCCATTTGTAAAGGTGGGCCGCAGCTTGGAAGTCCACCTGATGAGATTGGTCGGTCATTGCAAAATATCTACCCGAAAAAGCCCTGCGCGGCAAAGTCAGCCGGCTGGTGAGTGAGCTGGTGCGGCAATACGCGCAAGCTGCGTGCGGTCGTGCATCGCAGAAGCCGCCGTCATGCTCTCGAACGATCCACGGATGTGCCTCGCGTCGATGCCTCGCAGCAACTCCCACTTCGATCTCTCGCGGGCCGAGATCGGGGGCGATGGGGCGAAGCCGGCTGAACGAAGTGCCGGCAGATCCCTGGCGCGGCACGCGCGCGCGCAGGGTCGCAACGCGCGTTGACGACCTGGCGTCGTTCGCGGCGCCAGCGGCCGTGACGACGTTGGTGGATTGACACGATTTCAGAATGTTCCTATTTTGTTCTAAAGTCAGTTAGGAACTAACCGACGCGTGCTGGCTTCACGTTCCATGAACGTCTTGAAAGAATACCTAGAACTAGCTGAGCGTTGCCGTAGCGCAAAACTCGATACTAGGGACCGATCCGATCGATACGTGCTTGAGTCGCTTGAACACAGCTATAGGGTGCTTGCGCAAAGCACAGTTGTACTGCGCCGATCGAGGAGGGCCTTGGCGAGACTTCGCGGCAAAACCACCTCAGTTCGTGGTCGTTAGATGTTTTTTATAGGGGCCGCGCTTCTTCGGTGCCCCTTCGCGCTTGTCGATCAGCGTGACGATATCAGCCATTTCCACCGGCGGCTTCGGTCAGGTCAGGGATGAGGGGTCGAGATGGCAGCCGCAGCCACCATCCTTCATGCGGACCTGGATGCATTTTACGCATCGGTCGAGCAACTGCTCGAGCCGTCGCTGCGCGGCAAGCCGATCGCCGTCGGGGGCGGAGTTGTGCTTGCGGCGTCCTATGAGGCCAAGGCCTTCGGAGTGCATGGCGGCATGTCGGGGCGGGAAGCGCGTCAACTGTGCCCGCAACTTGTTTTCGTCGGCGGCCATTTCAGCGATTACCAGCGGCTGGGTGACGCGGCCATCAAGGTGATCGGCGACTTCACGCCGCTGGTCGAGCGAATTTCGATCGACGAGGCGTTTGCGGATGTTGCCGGTTGCACTCACCTGTTCGGAACGCCTGCCGAAATAGCCGCGTCGATCCGGTGGCGCGTGCGCAGCGAGCTCGGCCTTCCGATCTCGGTCGGCGTCGCCCGCACCAAGCATCTGGCGAAGATCGCCTCGCAGGTCGCAAAGCCCGACGGACTCGTCGTCGTTGATCCCGCCGCCGAGCTAAGCTTCCTTCACGAATTGCCGGTTGAGTTGATGTGGGGGGTAGGGCCGGTGACCAAGACCCGGTTGGACGCGATCGGCGTTGCGACGATCGGTCAGCTCGCCAAATTGTCGGAACGGTCGCTGACCCACTTGCTCGGTCCGGCAGCGGGCGAGAAACTCGCCGCGCTGGCTTGGAATCGCGATCCGCGACAGCTCAAGCCACACCGGCGCGCGCGATCGGCGGGGGCACAATCGGCGCTTGGCCGAAAGCCTGCGATCGAGCAAGTCATCCGGCCCACGCTGCTTCATCTCGCCGACCGCGTCGCCACGCGGCTTCGGGCGAAATCACGGCCTGGACGAACCGTGACGGTGCGCGTCCGTTTCGCCGACCTGAAGTCGGTGACGCGCTCGATGACGCTCGATGCGCCGGTGTGCACGACCATCGTCCTGGCCCGGCTCGCCGAGAATCTCGTGCGCGCTGCTCTTGCCGACCATCCCGGCGAGAAGATCATCTCGCTGCTGGCGATCTCGGTTTCGCATCTCGAGGAGCATTGGGATCTTGCATTGGAGCTTCCACTCGGACTGGAGGACGAAGCGCTTCGGCCTGGAAGTCCGACAGGGATGGCCCGCTGGGCAGCGGACCGTGCGATCGACAGGATCCGCGATCGCTTTGGCTGGGAGGCGATCGGATATGGTTCAGTCGCGCTGGAGGCGGTTCATTCGGTGCCCGACGCGTTTCGCAAGCTTGCCGAGAGAGACCTTTAACGCTCGCCGGTTCACGTATCCGTCACTGCATTAAGAAAAGGCAATTTGGAATCGCGCGCTTGTGAGTGGCGACCCCGTACGGCCGGCCTATTTTGAGCCTGCGGAGGGACAGCCATGAAGCACAGCGCCGAACTGATCCAGACGATGCGCAATGCGTTGGATGCGGTCATGGCAAGCGTGCCGGCGGATCAATCCGTGTTCGGTCTCAAGGCCGCTGTTGCGGAATGCATCCTGCGAGCCGCAGCTCACGGCCAGACATCGTTCGACGGGCTCGTGACGTCGGCATCCGATCAGCTTCAGTCGATCATCTCGATGCTGACCTAGGCGATCGGGATGCGCGCGACCGTCGCGTTCGCCTTGCCGCGCTGTGCGCTGATGATGCAATCGCTCGGGCCGACGGTACTCTCAGGGCAGCGATACGACCCGTAGATTGTTGGTTGTTCCCGCTTGTCCAAAGGGAATGCCGGCGACAACGACCAGCAGATCGCGGCTCGATGCAAACTGCTCTGCATGCGCGAATGCAGTTGCACGCTCGACCATCTCCTCATAGCTCTGAACGTCGCCGGAAAGCACGCTGTGAGCGCCCCAAAGCAGGCACAAGCGGCGGGACACTTCGCGGCTTGGGGTGATGGCGAGGATGGGGCGGCTCGGCCGCTTGCGCGCGACGCGTGCGGCCGTGGTACCGCTCGAGGTGTAGGCCACAATGGCCGCGGCGTGAACGACGGAGGCGAGATCGGCCGCTGCCGTGGCCACGGCATGCGGTGGCGTCTGCTCTTCGCCGGGCTGGGTCGCCTCGACGATCGAGCGGTACATCTTGTGTTGTTCGGTGCTGCGGATGATGCGGTCCATCATCTCGACCGCCTCGCGCGGATATCGGCCTGTCGCGGACTCCGCCGACAGCATCACTGCGTCTGCGCCGTCATAGATGGCGGTCGCAACGTCGGAGACTTCCGCACGCGTCGGCGTCGGGGCGGCGACCATCGAGTCCAGCATTTGCGTGGCGACGATCACGGGCTTCACCGCGAGACGGCAGGCCCGCACCAACTCCTTCTGGCGCCCCGGCACGTCCTCATGCGGGATTTCGACGCCGAGATCTCCCCGCGCAACCATGATGGCGTCGCACAACTGGATGATATCGTCGATCCGTTCGAGCGCTGCCGGCTTCTCGATCTTGGCCATCAGACCGGCGCGGTCCCCAACGAGGCCTCTCGCTTCGATGATATCCGAGGGCTTCTGCACGAACGACAGGGCAACCCAATCCACGCCAAGTTTCAGGCCGAACTCCAGATCGAGGCGATCCTTCGCGGTCAGCGGTGAAAGATCGAGGACCGTCCCCGGCAGATTGACGCCCTTGTGATTCGAGATCGTGCCACCGACGATCACCTTGGCTTCGATGAAATCGTCACCGAGCCCGGTAACGCGAACGCGGACCCTGCCGTCGTCGATCAGAAGGTCATGGCCGGGGGCAACGGCGGCAAAGATCTCCCGATGCGGGAGGGGAATTGCGGTTCGGTCGCCTTCCGATCCGGACAAGACGAACCGAATGGTCTCTCCGGCCACTGCGGTGATCTTTCCATCGCGCAAGGTGCCGACGCGGATCTTCGGGCCCTGGAGGTCCATCAGGATGCCGATCGGCCGGCCGACCTCCTGTTCCAGCTTTCGGATCGCTGCGTGAATGCGTGCGTGATCGCTCTGCGTTCCGTGACTGAAGTTCAGGCGGAACGTATCGACGCCAGCCAGCAGCAGCGCCTCGAGCATCTCGGGGGAACTGCTTGCTGGACCAACGGTTGCAACGATCTTGGCTCGTCGATGACGACGCATGGATCACCTCGTCGGTGGTTGGCCGGCTGCGATCAGCACGGCACGGATATCATTGACGTTCGTAAGCGTCGGCCCGGTGCGCACGAGGTCTCCAAGGCGGTCGAAGAACGTGTAGCTGTCATGGGCAGCCAGATGCGCCCGCGCGTCAAGCAGATTCGCGGCGGCGCGCCGCAGCGTATCCGGACCGATCAAAGCGCCAGCCGCATCTTCCGTTCCATCAATTCCATCGCTGTCGCCCGCAACGGCCCAGATATCGGATGCGCCGGACAGGGCGACGGCAAGCCCCAGCAGGAATTCGGTGTTGCGGCCGCCGCGTCCCGCCGGACCGCGCCCGATCGTCACCGTCGTCTCGCCTCCGGACAGCAGCACCGCGGGGGCAGGGCCCGGCTGTGCATGCCCCGCGACCGACCGGGCGATGCCGGCCATCACGGTTCCGAGTTCCCGTGCCTCGCCCTCGATCGCGTCTCCAAGGATGATCGGCGTCAGGCCTTCGTCCCGGGCGGCGTTGGCCGCAGCGTCAAGCGCATGAAATGGAGCGGCAAGGATGCGGACGTCGGCATCGATCTCGCCGGGCTTGGGTGTCTCGTCAGCTTGTTCAAGCACAAGCCGCGCCGCTTCCGGCAGGTCGATGGCAAACCGGCCAACGATCTCCAGCGCAGCGGCTTTTGTGCTGCTGTCCGGCAGCGAGGGACCGGAGGCAATCGCCGCGGGATCGTCGCCGGGAATGTCTGAGATCACAAGGGTCGTGACGCGGGCGGGACGGGCGGCCAGCGCCAGCCGACCGCCCTTGATCGCGGACAGATGTTTGCGGACGACGTTCATCTCGGCAATCGTCGCGCCGCTTGCAAGGAGTGCCCGGTTGACCGCCTGCTTGTCGGCGAGAGTCATCGGAGATGCTGGCAGGGTCATCAGCGCCGAGCCACCGCCGGACATCAGGGCGATGACGAGATCGTCTGCTGAAAGCCCCTCGACGGCGTGCAGCATGCGAAGGGCCGCGGCCTTGCTCGTGTCATCCGGCACGGGGTGAGACGCTTCGAGCACTTCGATACGGCCGGCTGGAACCGAATGGCCGTGGCGCGTGACGACGACGCCGGAAAGCGCGACGTCAGGCCATGCCGCGTCGAGGCCCGCAGCCATTGCCGCCGACGCCTTACCCGCGCCGACGACGATGCATCTGCCCCTCGGCTTTGCCGGCAGGGCGTCGGCAATCGTGATCCTCGGATCGGCGCTCGCGATGGCGGCGTCGAAGATTCGCCGCAGGGCGGTCCGAGCCCGCACATCCGTCCATCTGTCGTTCAATCGCTTGCGCTCCGGCCGATAGGTCTCTTGTTATGGCGCCTTCTCGAGACGGTCGTAAGACATGGGTGCCTCAAGTCGACCGCCTTCACCGGGAAAGACCTTTGCGCGAGCGATTGCGGCACTTGCCGTCGCTTCACTGCCGAGAATGAACGCGCGCCGCATCGGCTTGATCAGGAACAACGCGGTGAGGGCAGCGGTCGCATTGAGTGCAACCGCGACGATGAACACGGCCTGCCAGCCGAGCTGGGAAGAGATGATGCTCGCGAGCGGCACGAGCAGCGCCGCCGTGCCCTTCGCCGTGTAGAGCATGCCGTTGTTGGTGGTTGCATATTTGGCGCCGAACGTGTCGCCCGACGTCGCGGGAAACAGGCTGTAGATTTCGCCGAAGACGCCGAAATAGATCGCCGTGGCCAGCACGAAGACAACCGGAATGTGACCGTAGGTGGACAGCGTCAGCAACATCAGCGCCGCTGTCGCGAACGCGATGAACATCGTGTGCTCGCGCCCGATATTGTCGGAGACCCAGCCAAAGAGCGGACGGCCGAAACCGTCGAAGACGCGATCGAGCGAGATGGCAAACGTCAGTGCCGCCATCTGGAAGCCCGCCAGGGTGACCGGCGTGTCCGCGATCTTGAAGTCATGGGCGATCGGCCCGATTTGCGCGGCGGTCATCAAGCCGCCGGAAGCCACCATGACGAACACCACGTACATGACCCAGAAGACCGGGGTGCGCAACACCTGGGGCGGAGTGTAGTCGATCGCACTCTGCGGCAGATTGAGACGCTTTTTCCTGGGTGCTTCGACGCCATGCGGTGGCCGGACGAACCAGGCCAGCAGGATGACGATGAGGCCTTGTCCGATCCCGAAGGTCAGGAAGGTGCTCTGGTAGCCGCTGGCGGCAATCATGTTGGCAATCGGTACGACGGTGAGGGCCGCACCGGCGCCAAACCCGGCGGCGGTTGCTCCTGCGGCCAGGCCGCGCCGGTCCGGAAACCATTTCAGGGCATTGCCGACGCAAGTGCCGTAGACGGCGCCGGCACCGATGCCCGCGACGACAGCTGCCGCATAAAGCGTGACGAGAGAGGAGGCGTATGAGTTCATGATCCAGGCCAACCCGATCATCAGCCCGCCGAACATGATGACGATGCAGGGGCCGTATTTGTCCACGAACCAGGCCTCCACCGGCACAAGCCATGTCTCCGTCATCACGAAAATCGTGAAGGCGAGCTGGATGGCCGGACGGCCCCAGTGAAACTTCGCGTCGATCGGATCAACGAACAGCGTCCAGCCATATTGCAGGTTGGCGATCATCGCCATGCAGACGATGCCGATCGCCAGTTGCAGCCAGCGGAAGCCGCCGGGCGATGATGCCGGGTTCGTGGAGATCATGTACGCTCCTAAGGCAGATAATCGTCGTTTGGGCCGGCTGCGTCGGGTTGTCGTCCCGCCGCAGCCTACTGACGGAATTCGTTGGTCAACTCGCCGATTCCGTCGATCGCGACGGTGACCGTGTTGACGGGCTCCTTCATCACCCCGACGCCAATCGATGTCCCGCAGCAGATCAGGTCGCCCGGCAACAGCGTCATGTCGTGCGAGATCTTGCTGACCAGCGTCTGTGCGCTGAAGATCATGTCCGCGATCGGGTAGTTCTGGCGCTCGACGCCGTTCAGAATGGTGCGCACCACGAGGCGTGCGGGGTCGAGGCCTGACGCAATCACGGGGCCGAACGGGCCGTATCCATCGAAGCCCTTGGCCCGCGCCCATTGCGGGAAGGTCGGGTCGCGATTGAGGATGTCCGCGGCGGTGACGTCGTTGGTGCAGGTGTAGCCGAAGATGAAGGCGTCGGCCTGCTCGGGCGCGACCGCCGTGCAGCTCTTGCCGATGACGATGCCGAGTTCACCTTCGTAGGTCGTCTTGCCATCATAGCCCAAGGGACGCCTGATGACGGCACCAGGCGCGGTGACGCTGGTCGGCGCCTTCAACAGGTACAGCGGTTCGGCAGGCTCAGGTGATTTCAGCTTCTCCGCAAGCGCGTGAAAATTGTTCCAGAGCGCGATGACCTTGCTCGGTTGCGTCGGGGCGAGCAGCTCGACGTTGTCCAGCGCCAGCGTTTGTCCAGTCGGTCGCATGTCGCCGAACATGTCCCCTTCGTGCACGGAGATGCCGGATGGAATGAGTTGCCCGAAGCCGATTTCGGCATGGTGGCGGAAGCGGACCCAGCGCGTAACATTGCTCATCGGGATCACGCCACCGCCAGCGTTTCTGCTGCTGCGGCGCCGGCCGCCCCGTCATAGAGGCCGGCCAGCCTGGTGCGCTGCGCGACCAGGGCCAGCACCGCATCGAGGGCGGGCGTCGCGATTCCTGTCATCCGGCCCATCTCCTGCACTACGGTGATCAACGGATCGATCTCGACCGGACGTCCGCGCTCGAGATCCTGCAGCATCGAGGTCTTGTGCGCGCCGACCTTGCGCGCACCTTCGATGCGGCGTTCGACATCGACCCGAAACTTGACGCCGAGGCTTTCCGCGATCGCCTGGGCCTCCAGCATGATCGCCCGGGACAGCGCGCGCGTGCCCGGATTGCTGCAGATCACGTCGAGCGTCGCGTGGGTGAGGGCGCTGATCGGGTTGAAACAGACGTTGCCCCACAGCTTGAGCCAGATCTCGTCACGGATACGGTCGAGGACCGGAGCTTTCATGCCCGCGGCCACGAACAGCTCGGAAAGTTTCTGGACGTCGGATGTGATCTCGCCGGAGGGCTCGCCCAGCGGAAAGTTGTTGCCGTAGACATGGCGGATCACGCCGGGCGCCTCGATTTCGGTGGCGGGGTACACCACGCAGCCGATGGCGCGCTCGGGGCCGAGCTCGTTCCACTGCTGACCGCCAGGATCGATGCTCTCGAGCGTCGATCCTTCGTGCCGACCACCGTGCTTGTGGAAATACCAATAGGGAATGCCGTTGACGGCGGTGACGATGCGGGTCCGATCGCCCAGCAGCGGCCGCATGGGCTCGATGACGCCGGTGATCGAATGCGCCTTGAGGCAAATGATGACGTAATCCTGCTCGCCGAGTTCGGCGGGGTTATCGGTGCAGTGAGGATGCACGACGCGCTCCTCGTCGCCGATCAGGAGCTTCAGGCCGTTCTGCCGCATTGCGGCGAGATGCGCACCCCGCGCGACCAGGCTGACATCGGCACCAGCGCGCATAAATTCGACACCGAGATAGCCGCCGATCGCGCCGGCGCCGTAGATGCAGATTCTCATTCGATCCTCGCAAGCAGAGTGGGGACACAGCAGGAGCCGCAGCGGCTCGAACCGAGTAGCGTGGCAATGGCCTTAGGAAAGTCCGTCAGGCCGCGCAGGCGGCTTCCTCGTAAGCAAGGGTGATGTCCCGCATGCTCACGACGCTGACGAGCCGGCCGTTGTCGATGACGGGGACATGGCGGATCCCATGACGGGCCATGAGGCGCTCGACATCCGTGAGCGCATCTTGCGAATTGCAGGATAGCAGCGGCCGCGGCGAGATGAACTGCGCGACTTTCATGGCAAGTCCATTGGTGCCGCGCTCGGCGATCACAGCGACGACGTCGCGCTCGCTGAACATTCCGATCACGGCGGCGTCCTTGCTGCGCGAGGCGTTCCTGACCACGAGGGCGCCGACATTGCTCGCGTACATCAGGTTCGCCGCAATGCTTACGGTTTCGTTCGAGCCGATCGTCACCACGTGCGCATTGTTGGCGCGAAGGATGTCCCCGACGTACATGGCATCGTCCTCCCGGTTGTTTGTTTGGATCGTCGTGAAATGATCGTGGTATACATTATCCCAGAAGTCAAACAAAAGAATCGAGCCATTTGGTAAGAAGAATGGCAAAAATACTGACCTATTCGCGAATATTGTCGCCTTGACTCCAGGGTCTTTTGGTATGCCATATGCCAATTGTGGCACTCGTTCTCGACGAGCAATTTCGTTCTGAACTGCAACCGGTTAGGGGCAAGTCGTGATGAAAAGAGAGCCGATCCGGCGCAAGCCGTCCGACCCCGATCTTCGCGCGCAGCCGGAGCCGGACGCGCGCGACGGCGGTGTTCAGTCCGTTGATCGCGCCATGCAAATCCTGGAGACACTTGCAGAGGATGATGAAGGCTATCGGCTGACCGATCTGGCGATCCGTACCGGCCTGTCGCCCTCGACCGTTCATCGTCTGCTGACCACGCTCGAGAACCGCAGGTTCGTGCAGTTCGACCGCGAGGAGTCCAAGTGGCACATCGGCGCGCAAAGCTTCGTGGTCGGCTCTACCTTCGTGCGCCGGCGGAATTTTGCCGCGCAGGCGCTGCCTTATCTGCGCAAGCTGCGCGACCAGACCAGGGAAACGGCCAACCTTGCGGTGGTCGATGACGAATCCATCATCGTCGTGTCCCGCATCGAAAGCCGCGAGATCATGCGCTCGCTGACCAAGGTGGGCGGGCGCGTCGCAATGATCGCCTCGGGAGTGGGCAAGGCGGTGCTGGCTACCTATTCCGATGCCGACGTGAATGCGATCATTCGCCGTCAGGGCATGCCGCGGCTGACGGAAAAATCGATCGTGCGGCCCGGCGAGTTGTTCAAGGAATTGGAGAGCGTGCGGCGTCAGGGTTATGCGGTGGATGATGAAGAGGCGCGCCTCGGGCTGCGCTGCGTGGCCGCGGTCGTCTTCAACGATTGCAACGAGCCATATGCCGCGATCTCGGTATCCGGCATGGCGGACAGGCTGACGAACGAACGCTTGCCCGAGATCGGTACGATCGTGCACCGGATCGCAGCCGAACTCACGGCCGAACTTCGCGGGAACCGCACGCAGCAAACGCAGGCGTAGGGCGGGCTGCAATTCCGTCCGCAACAATTTCCATTTCTACACTGACGCTAATCGTTTGAAGACGCGCAAGAAATCGCGAGCGTTGCCACAGCGCGGAAATTCCAATCGATTGCGTTGAGATCGATGCTCGCGGGCCTGATGATCCTGCTCAGACCAACTCATAGCGAAGCGGGATCATCACATGAAGATGCGAGCAGTCGATGCAGCAGTGCGCATTCTCCAACGCGAAGGGATCACGTGCGCATTCGGCGTTCCCGGCGCGGCGATCAATCCGCTTTACTCCGCGCTGAAGCGCAACGGATCGATCAGTCATATCCTGGCACGGCACGTCGAAGGCGCCTCGCATATGGCGGAAGGCTATACCAGGGCGAAGGCGGGCAATATCGGCGTTTGCATCGGCACATCGGGTCCCGCCGGCACCGACATGATCACCGGCCTCTATTCGGCGATCGCGGATTCCATTCCGATCCTCTGCATCACCGGTCAGGCGCCGCGGGCGCGGCTCTACAAGGAGGATTTCCAGGCCGTCGACATCGAGTCGATCGCAAAGCCGGTGACGAAATGGGCCGTCACCGTGCGCGAGCCGGCGCTGGTGCCGCGCGTGTTCAGCCAGGCTTTCCATGTCATGCGGTCGGGGCGGCCGGGACCGGTGCTGATCGATCTTCCGCTCGATGTGCAATTGGCCGAGATCGAGTTCGACGACGAGACCTATTCACCGCTGCCGGTCTACAAGCCGACGGCGACGCGCAAGCAGATCGAGAAGGCGCTCGAGATGCTGAACGCCGCGGAGCGGCCGCTGATCGTGGCCGGCGGCGGCGTGATCAACGCCGATGCGTCCGAGCTGCTGGTCGCCTTCGCCGAAGTGGTCAACGTTCCCGTGGTTCCGACGCTGATGGCGTGGGGCGCTATTCCTGACGATCACGCGCTGATGGCAGGCATGGTCGGCTTGCAGACCAGCCATCGCTACGCCAACGCCACGATGCTCGAATCCGATTTCGTGCTCGGCATCGGAAATCGCTGGGCCAACCGGCATACCGGCTCGATCGAGACCTACACGAAGGGCCGCAAATTCGTGCATGTCGACATCGAGCCTACGCAGATCGGGCGGGTCTTCAATCCGGACCTCGGTATCGTCTCCGACGCCAAGGCTGCGCTGGAAATGTTCGTGAGCGTTGCCCGGGAGTGGCGGAAGTCCGGGAGGCTGCGCGATCGGCAGGCCTGGCCCGCCGCCTGTCGCGACCGCAAGCGTTCGATGCTGCGCAAGAGCCACTTCGACAACATCCCGATCAAGCCCCAGCGCGTCTACGAGGAAATGAACAAAGCCTTCGGCCGCGACACCTGCTACGTGACCGTGATCGGATTGTCGCAGATCGCTGGGGCCCAGTTCCTCAACGTCTACAATCCGCGCAACTGGATCAATGCTGGCCAAGCCGGTCCGCTCGGCTGGACACTGCCGGCCGCGCTTGGTGTGCGTGCCGCCGATCCCGACCGCGACATCGTCGCGCTGTCGGGTGACTACGACTTCCAGTTCCTGATCGAGGAGCTCGCGGTCGGGGCGCAGTTCAATCTGCCCTACATCCACGTCGTCGTGAACAATTCATATCTCGGCCTGATCCGGCAGGCGCAGCGCGGCTTCGACATGGACTATCACGTCCAGCTTTCGTTCGAGAACATCAACGCGCCCGAGATCGGCGTTTACGGCGTCGACCACGTGACCGTCGCGGAGGGGTTGGGCTGCAAGGCGATCCGGGTCACCGATCCGAATGACGCGCAGGCGGCGTTCGCGACCGCACGCGAGCTGATGACGAAGCATCGCGTGCCCGTGGTGGTGGAGTTCATTCTCGAGCGAGTCACCAATATCGCCATGGGAACGGAGATCGACAACATCGTCGAGTTCGAGGAGGTGCTCGATCTTCCGCTCGATGACGTGCCGAGTGCGTCAC
The DNA here is from genome assembly GCF_024171045.1 of Bradyrhizobium sp. USDA 4538. Classification (NCBI taxonomy): domain Bacteria; kingdom Pseudomonadati; phylum Pseudomonadota; class Alphaproteobacteria; order Hyphomicrobiales; family Nitrobacteraceae; genus Bradyrhizobium; species Bradyrhizobium sp. USDA 4538. Next base: position 73,799 of record NZ_JALJZE010000001.1, on the reverse strand, counting down.
GATCCGGCACGCTGTTGCCGGCCTGACCACATCTTTCAGCGCTTCAAGCGGAGATACGACCCGTGCCTCAATTTGCCGCCAATCTCACCATGCTCTTCAACGAGCTGCCGTTCCTCGATCGGTTCGCGGCCGCCAAGGCGGCCGGCTTCAACGCAGTCGAGTATCTTTTTCCTTATGACTTCGAAAAGGGCGCGTTGCGGGAGGAATTGGCGCGCTGTGGGCTGACCCAGGTGCTGCACAATCTTCCAGCCGGCAACTGGGCCGCCGGTGAGCGTGGCATTGCCATCCTGCGCAATCGGGTCGACGAATTTCGCGACGGCGTGGTGCGCGCGATCGACTACGCAAAGGCGCTGGATTGCCGGCAGCTGAACTGCCTGGTCGGCATCGCTCCAGCCGATACGGATAGGGCAGACCTGCAGGAAGTCCTCGTGTCCAACCTGCGCTTCGCCGCAGGCGCGCTCGCCCAGCATGGCATCAAGCTCCTGGTCGAACCGATCAACACGCTCGATATTCCCGGCTTCTTCCTGAGCCGTACGGAACAGGCGGTGCAGCTCATTTCCGAGGTTGGCTCATCCAATCTGTTCATCCAGTACGACATCTATCACATGCAGATCATGGAAGGTGATATCGCGCGGACCCTGCAGAAGCATCTCGGCCGCATCGCGCATGTCCAGCTCGCCGACAATCCGGGCCGTTATGAACCGGGAACCGGCGAAATCAACTACTCCTATCTGTTCAAGCATCTCGACAGCATCGGGTATCGGGGCTGGATCGGGTGCGAATACAAGCCGCGGACGACCACGCTCGAGAGCCTGGGCTGGCACGCCGCACAGACTTTCGTGACCTAGAGCCTGTTCCGTTCCGATTGAATCGGGACGGAGCTCTGGAATTTTATTTAACGCGGTTTCTTCACGCGAGCCGAGAGTCGCTCGCCGGAAAAACGCCTTCATCCGGCTGACAGGGAGCAACGACAATGAAAGACATCGGATTCATCGGACTTGGCACCATGGGACGTCCGATGGCCAGCCACCTCCTGGCTGCCGGCTATCGCCTGTTCCTGCACGACGTCGTACCTGTTGCGCCTGAGTTGATCGCGGCCGGCGGCATCGCTTGCGAGTCCGCCAAGCAGGTGGCGCAGGAGGCGGACGCCGTGATCGTCATGGTACCGGACACTCCGCATGTCGAAGCCGTGCTGTTCGGTCAAGGCGGCGTCGCGGAGGGTATCTCCAAAGGCATGATCGTGACGGATATGAGCTCGATCTCTCCGCTGGCGACGAAGGAGTTTGCACGCTGGATCGATGCGCTCGGAGCTGACTATCTCGACGCGCCGGTCTCCGGCGGTGAAGTTGGCGCAAAGGCGGCCAGCCTGACCATCATGGTTGGCGGGCGGGAGCGGGCGTTCAATGCGATGAAGCCCCTGTTTGAAACGATGGGGAAGAATGTCACGCATGTCGGCGGCAATGGCGACGGCCAGACCACCAAGGTTGCGAACCAGATCATCGTGGCGCTGACCATCGAGGCGGTGAGCGAGGCGTTGCTGTTCGCCTCCAAGGCCGGGGCCGACCCCGCATTGGTGCGCCAGGCGTTGATGGGCGGCTTCGCGTCGTCCCGGATCCTCGAAGTGCACGGCGATCGCATGCTGAAGCGCAATTTCGATCCGGGCTTCCGCATTGAGCTGCATCAGAAGGATCTCAACCTCGCGCTGGAAGGTGCGCGCGCGCTCGGCTTGTCGCTGCCAGGCACTGCCGCAGCCCAGCAGCTGTTCAACGCCTGTACCGCCCTCGGCGGCAAAAGCTGGGACCATTCCGCTATTCTGAGAGCGCTGGAGGTCATGGCAGGCCACGAGGTCGCGGCTGCCTGAGCTCCATGGAAGGGAATGGACGAAAATGTCGTGGGCTTGGTCGGCGCGGAGACGGCAGCGCTTACCCGCCACGGATCAGGCGCCTGGTGCCCAAGTCGGTCGCTCAGCGTTCGGATTGTTTGCTGGGCATTCTCTGATGTTCCTAGGGCCACTGGTGAGGACGAACAAGGTTGTCTGCCCACACCTCGGCGATGTGAGACAGCGCCAGACCCGGCTTGCGCTCGAGCAGAAGCTCGAGCACGCGCGGCGGCGTCAGGGGTAATTCCTGCACCCGCTTTCCTGTCGCGTTGGCAATGGCGCATGCGACGGTGGCGCCGACATTGAGGATCGGCACCTCGCCGGCGCCCTTGGTGCCGAGCGGCCCCACCGACGCCGCGCCCTCATAGAGGCTGATCTCCACCGGTACGACGTCGAGCGCAAGCGGTACGCGGTAAGTCTCAAAGCCGCTTTGACTGACACGGCCATTGCTGCCGATCGTCACCTCCTCGTGCAGGGCGTAGCCCAGGCCCTGCACGACGCCGCCCTGGATCTGGCCGTGGATTGCGCGTGGATTCAGCGCACGGCCGACGTCCTGGACCACGCGATAGCTTAGCACCTCGACATGCCCGGTCTCCGGATCGACGGCGACCTCGCAGTCGTGGACGGCGAAGACGGGGATGTCGATCGCGTCGATGAAATGACCGGCAACGCAACCGGGCATCGCCGGCACGCCGGCGCCGGTGAAGGCGCCGGTGCCGGCGACCGGTCCGCCCAGCGCTTGAGCGCGGGTCGCGACCTCCGCGACGGTGCGGCCGGAGCCCGGCGCGCCCGCGATCTCGATCCGACCATCGCGCATGACGAGATCGCCGGGCGCGGCTTCGATCATCTCGGAGGCGATCCTCAAAAGCTTCGTGCGGACCTCCTGTGCCGCCGACAGGCTGGCGGCGCCGAGCGAGACGGTGGTGCGGCCGCCACCGACGCCGACATCATAACCGGCCGCATCGGTATCGGCGGCGCGGACGATCACTTGCTCGGGCGCGATGCCGAGCGTGCTGGCAACGATCTGCGGCAGGCTCTGCATCATCGAGCCGGATCCGATCTCGACACCCGACGTGACCAGGGTCGCCGTGCCGTCGGCATTCATGTTCACCGTCGCGGCCGATGGGCCGACGAAGACGAACCAGGTGCCGACGGTGGTCGCGCGTCCAAGGAGCTTGCCGTCGGTGCGCGCCGGCAGCGGCGCTGCCGCGTCGCGCAACGTATCCATCCGGTCGAGCATCGGGCCGAGCACATCGCCTTCGAATACCTGGCCGGTGGCGCCGAGATCCTTGTCGCCGAGCACGTTGCGGCGCCGGAAAGCAAGCGGATTCATTCCGATCCGCGCTGCGATCTCGTCGGTGTGCCGCTCGAGCGCGAAGGTGTTGTAGACGCCGTTGCAGCAGCGGAACGCACCGTTCGGCGCCGTGTTGGTGTAGACCGCGCGTGAGACCATGCGCACGCTGCCGAGCCTGTAGTTTCCGCCGAGCGTGTGTGCGGTCATGGTGGTCAGGAAGATCTGTTCGCCGCCATAGGCGCCGCAGTCCATCAGCACGACCGCCTCGCGGCCCACGATTTCTCCGTCGCGCGTCACCGCCGAGCGGATGCGAATATCGGCGTTCTCGCGGAACAGGCAGGTCAGCATCTCGTCCTCGCGGGAATTGACGAGGCGAACCGGCCGGCCGCTGGCGCGGGCGAGGAGGGCGGCGAAGGGCTCAACCGCCAGATCGAATTTGAGACCGAAGCCGCCGCCGACCGGCGGCACAGTGACGCGCACTTGCGATGCCGGCACGCCCAACGCGCGCGCGGTTGCATTGCGGACGCTCCAGGGAACCTGCGTCGACGTCTCGATATGGAAGCGGCCGTCCTCGTAGCTTGCGACGACCGCACGCGGCTCGAAGGCCACGTGGTTCTGCCGGCCGACGCGATAGAAACTTTCGACGATCTCGACGTCAGGCCGCGCAAAGGCGGCGTCGACGTCGCCGCGAACGACGGTCGCCTCCCAGGCGACATTGCCCGCACGCGCGCCGCCTTCGACCAGGACCTCATAGCCGCGCCAGTCCGGATGAACCAGCCGCGCATCTGGTGCCAGCGCCTGCGCCATGGTCAGCACCGCGGGGAGTTGCTCGATCTCCACGTCGATCGCCGCAAGCGCAGCCTGCGCCTGCGCCAACGTGACAGCTGCGACCGCGGCAAGCGGTTCGCCGTCGTAGCGAATGACATCGCGGGCGAACAGCGGGTGATCGGCGATGCCGATTCCGATCATGCCGGGCGCGTCTTCTGCCGTCACGATCGCACGTACCCCCGGCATGCGGGCAGCCCTCGACGTGTCGAGACGAATGATCCGCCCCGAGGGCACGCCGGCGCGCAGCACCGCGGCGTGCAGCATGCCCGGCAGATATCGATCGATGGTGTAGCGCGTGCGGCCACGCAGCTTGTCGGCGGCGTCCCGCCGGCGCAGATCCATCGTCGCGGAAACGTCGGACATGCTTGCGCCTCCCGATTATGCCGTGACCAAGGCGAGCAGCGTCGCCTCGACGATGCGTTCGTATCCCGTGCAGCGGCAGATGTTCCCGGTCAGTGCCGCCCGGATATCGTCACGGGTGGCGTCGGGCCGGGTCGTCAAGAGATGCGTCAGGCTCACCACCATGCCGGGAAAGCACATGCCGCATTGGACGGCATCACTGGCCTCGAGGGCCGCCTGGACGCGGTTCAGTTCGCCGTGAGGCGCAAGGCCTTCGACGGTGCGGATCTCGCGGCCATCGGCCAGCGCGGCGGGCAGCAGGCACGATGGCGTCGGCTCGCCGTCGACCAGCACCATGCAGGCACCGCAAAAGCCTTCGCGACAGACCGGTTTCGCGCCGGTCAGATGCATCTCCTCACGCAGAATGTCGATCAGCGGAGTGGCGGGATCGGCCGCGGAAGAAAGATGATCGCCGTTTACGGTCAGCTTGAATCCCATGTCGATCCCCTCCAGTTCAGGAGCCAAGCGCTGCGATCGCAGCGCGGCGGACGAGACCGGGTAGCACGCTGACCCGATACCAGGCAGGGGCATCGACGCTGTCGCGGCCGACGAAGTCGTCCGCCAACGCGGCCGCACTCTGCGCTGCCTCCGCCGCATCGAGCAGGCGTCCGATCAGCGCTGCCTCGAGCCGCTCCCAGCGGCGCGCCACCGGCTCGACTGAACCGACCGCGACGCGCGCCGCCTGGACACGGCCCGCTGCATCGATGCTGACCGACAGGCTGACGATGGCGACCGGGTAGTCACCCGATTTACGCAGCGGCAGGCGGGCATGGGCGCTTCTGCGCGCCGACCGCGGCAAGATGATCCGCGTCACCAGATGACCGGGGGGAAGGGACGATCGGATCTTCAGGAAATGCGCCAGGCCGATGCGCTCGCGGCCGTCGCGGGCCGACATTTCAACTTGGGCATCGAGGCAGAGCAGCGCCGGCACGCAATCCGCGGCGGCGAATTCCGACGTCGCAAGGTTGCCGCCGATCGTCGCCATCGCGCGGATCGCGGGATTGGCGGAGCGGCCGGCGGCGTCGACCAGGACCGCGAATTCCGCATGATGGGCCAGGGCCGCCGCGAGTGCCGCATGCGTAACCGCCGCGCCGATCTCGATTGCATCGCTGTCGATACGAACCGCGGTCAGCTCGGCGATCTTGCCGATCGCGACATAGTGCGGCTTCAACCGCTCGTGGCGGATCGGTGACCGCATGATCCATGTGCCACCGGCAAAGGCAGCGCCGGCTGTGCCGAATTCGCTCAGTGCGTCGAGTGCGGAAGCGAGCGAGGGCGCAACGTAGATCGAGGCAGGTGCAGTCTCGCCCGCGACGCTCTGCATGGGAGAACCCGTCGTCATTGGCGTCGCTCCAGTCGCAGGCGATCGAGCAGAACGCCGACGATGACGATCGCGCCGAGCACGACCATCTGGACGTACCCGTCGATCCGGGTGAGGTTCATGCCGTTGGACAGAATGGTGATGAACAGGGCGCCGAGCACCGCGGTGCCGACCCCACCGCGCCCGCCTGCCAGGCTTGTTCCGCCGACCACGGCGCCGGCAATCGCCTGCAGTGAAAGCGCTCCGCCGAGGTTCGGCTCGCCCGATCCGGTCCGCGCCGTCATCATGATCGCGCCGAGCGCCGCAAGCCCGGAGCACAGCACATAGGTCGCGATCAGGGTGCGCTTGACCGGCAGGCCGGCGACCGCCGCTGCGCGCGGGTTGGTGCCGATGAGGTAAAGCGAACGGCCGAACACGGTCCGCGTCAGGGTCCAATGGAGCACGGCGCCGACCCCGACCGTGATCGCGATGGCCGCCGGAATTCCGAAGACGCTGCCGCCGTAGAAGATCTGCGAGAACGGCGCCGGCACGCCTTGCACGGGCCGTCCGGACGACAGTGTGGTCGCAATCCCGATCGCGATATTGTAGCTGCCGAGCGTTGCGACGAAGGGGTTGACCCCGAGCAGCGCAATAACCACGCCGTTGAAGAGCCCGCACGCGGTGCCGAGCACGAAGCCGGCAGCGAGCCCGGCGAGCAGCACGGCGCCTGTACCATGGCCCGACGCCGTCGCGCCGGCCATCGCCAGCGCGGTGCCGACGCTCACCATCGATACGGTCGGGCCGAGTGCGAGGTCGAAGCCGCGCGTCAGGATCACCACGGTCTGGGCCATCGCGAACAGGGCCAGATAGCTGCTCTGTTGCGCGATGTTGAGCAGGTTGGCCGGCGACAACACGCCGCGGTCGACCGTGGCGAAGCCGAGCAACAGGGCCACCAATGCGACCGGCAGCACTGCGCTCCAGAGCCAGCGACCCGGCGCCAATTTCGGGCGATCCGCGTTCTTGGCGGCGACGGACAATTCGAGGTCAGACACGAGCCTTGCTCCGTCGGCTGAGTTCGTCCAGCGCCACGGCCGCGACCATGATGACGCCGAGAAAGACCGGCTGCAGCCGGGAGTCGACGTGCAGGAGGTTGAGCGCATTGCCCAGGATGGTCAGGAACAGGGCGCTGATGGCGACGATTTCGATGCGCCCGACGCCGCCGCGCAAGCTCACGCCGCCGATCACGGCGGCTGCGATCGATTGCAGCATCATCCGGTCGCCGCCGAAGCTGGCCTGGCCGGAGCCGACCTGCGCGGTCAGCAGGATGCCCGTCAATGCCGCGAGCATGCTCGAGACAACGTAGGTGCCGACGACGTGGCGCTGGATCGATACGCCCGAAACGATGGCCGCATCGACATTGCCGCCGATCGCGTAGATGTAACGGCCGAACAGCGTGCGCCGCTGCGCAAACACCATCACGATGATGATGACCAGCGCGACGTGGACGGCGGTCGGCAGGCCGAGCGCCTGGGCGCGCCCAAAGCCCTTCACGAAGATATCGGGCATGCCGTAAACCGGGATTCCGTTAGTGATCATCAGGCCGACGCCCGCAGTCGCCGACATCGTGCCCAGGGTCACCACAAAGCCGGATACCTTGAGCTTCGCCACGCAGAAGCCGTTGACGAGCCCGACTACGGCCCCGGAGCCGAGTCCGGCCGCCATCCCGCTGGCAATGATGAGGGCGTTGTTGCCGGGAAACGCGGTGGCTGCGGCGGCCATGGTCTTGGCGGTGACGACGCTCGCGAGCGCCACGACGGCGCCGACTGAGAGATCGAAGCCACCCGCGATGATGACCAGCGCCTGACCGCAGGCGACGATCGCGAGCAGCGACGCGTTGCGCAGGATGTTGAGGATGTTGATGATGCCGTAGAACTGCGGATCGATCGCCGACATGCCGGCGACGAGCAAGACCAGCAGGGCCGGCAGGAACCCGACACGGCCTGCGATCGATCGCAGGCCGATCGCGCCTTGCGGGTTTGCGGTGACCAGCGCGGTGTTCACGCGACCTCCGCGGCGAGATGGTCGCGGAAGAAGCTCGACAGCACGTTCTGCTCGGTCTTCTCGGCGCCCCTCAGCTCGGCGGCGACGCGGCCGTGATGCATGACGTAGAGCCGGTTCGACAGCGCCAGAACCTCCGGCAATTCCGACGACACCACGATCACGGCGGCGTCGGCCTCGACCAGGCGCTTCATGAACTGGTAGACCTCGAGCTTGGCGCCGACGTCGATCCCGACGCTCGGCTCGTCGAACAGGAACACGGTCAGCTCACGCGTGAGCGCGCGTGCCAGCATCACTTTTTGACGGTTGCCGCCGGACAGCGCGCCGGCGCTCCGTTCGATGTTCGGCGGCCTCAGTTGCAACCGCTCCATGATGTCCGCGATCGTGGCGCGTTCGGCGGCTTGCCGCAGCACGCCGAAGCGCGCGAACGCGGGCAGGTCGAGCACCGTCATGGATGCGTTCTCGCGGATCGGACGGGACAGCGCGAGCCCTTCGGCAACCCGATTGGCAGGAAAATAGGCGATGCCGCGCTTGAGGCTTTGCCTCGGGGTCGGGAATTCGTAAGGCAGACCGTCGATCCGGATCACGCCTGATGCCGCGGGCTCGATGCCGTAGACCGCGCGGATCAGCTCCGATTTGCCGCAGCCGACGAGACCGGCGATGCCGGTGATCTCGCCGGCGCGGGCATGGAAATTCACCTCCTGAACGCTGCCGTCCGCGAGCGTCAGGTTTTCGATGTCGACCATCACCTTGTCAGGTCGGTGGGCGATGGCCGGGAACAGCAGGTCGATCCTGCGGCCGGTCATCAGCTCCACCAGCTCGCCGTCGGTCGAGCCGGCGGCGTCGAGGGTCTGGATGTGGCGGCCGTCGCGCAGCACCGTCACACGGTCGGCAAGGGCGCGGATTTCGCGCATGCGATGCGAGACATAGATCAGCCCGACATTCTGGCTCTTCAGACGCGCGATCAGCTCGAACAGCCGTCCGGTCTCGCGCTCGGTCAACGAGGCGGTCGGCTCGTCAAGGATCAAAAGACGGACGCGGCCGAGCAGGGCCTTGGCGATTTCGGCCATCTGCTGGTGCGCGCGGGAAAGGTCGTCGATCCGCTGCGCCGGATCGAGATCGAAGCCGAGCTCGTCGATCAGCGCTCTGGCGCGCTTGCGCATCTCGCGCGAGCGCAGCACGCCGCCATGGGTGACCTCGCGGCCGAGGAACAGGTTCTCTTCCACCGTGAGGCTCGGGATCAGCGAGAACTCCTGAAAGACCGGGCTGATGCCGATCGTGCGGGCCCGCTGCGGCGTGAGATGATGGATCTCCTCGTCGCCAAAATGGAACGTGCCCTCGTCCGGCGGAAACGTTCCCGAGACGACATTGATCAGGGTCGATTTGCCGGCACCGTTCTCGCCGAACAGGACATGAAGCTCGCCGGCACGAACGTCGAGGTCGACCCGGTCGAGCGCGCGAACGCCGGTGAAGCGCTTTGATATCCCCCGCAATCGAAGCAGAGGCTCGGCAGGCTTCGGGTCAATCTCGACATCCATCCGCGTCTCCGTTGGGCCGTGAGCAAGACGGGTGGGAGCAGGTGCTCCCACCCGGCATCATTCGCGAGCGGCTTACTTGGCCTTGACCGAATAGACCGGTGTCCAACTCGCCGGAGCCAGCACGAGGTCCATCTGCAATTTCGGTACGGTGGTCTTGTCGATGACAGCGGCGATCGGCTGGACAAGGCTCATGACCGGCTTCTTCTCGATGAGACGCACCGCCTGATCGATCGCGACGGCGCCTTCTCCGACCGGATACTGGGTTGCGAAGGCGAGGATGTCGCCGCGGTTGAGCGCGTCAAGCATGGCCTGGTTTTCGTAAGACGATACGATCTTCAGGTCGCTTCGGCCGGCCTCGGCAACGGCGCCGATGGCGGCTTCAGCGGTGGGGGCGGTACCCCAGATCACGTTCATGCCGGGATAGGCCTGCAAGGCGTCCTGAATGAGCTGAAGCTGCACGGCGACGCCGGAGTCGCCGAATTTCTCAGCCAGAATCTTGGCATTCGGGTTCTTGGCAACGGCCTTCTTGAAGCCTTCGTTGAACGACTCCGCCCAGCCAGAGCCGGCCGGACCGGGGAACGTCACGATGTTGAGCTTGTCGCCGGGCTTGGATTGCGCCAGCAGGCCGGCGCCGGTGACTTCGCCCATGGCGACGAAGTCGACGTAGTTGGCCGCGGGCAGCGCGTTCGGCGGAAGCGGGTTGGTGACGCCGACGACCGGCACGCCCTTGGCCTTGGCTTCCTCGAACTTCTTGCTGAGGCCTGCGCCGGAGATGGCGCCGACGATGATGGCGTCCGGCCCGCTCGCCATGCAGTCATCGAATTGCGACAGCTGTTTCGGCAGGTTCTCGTAACCTCCGGCCTCGTAGAGGTTCATGTTGACGTTCATCGCCTCGGCCTGTTTGACGATGCCATAGGCGACGGCGACCCAGAAACTGTCCTTCATGTGCGGAAACAGCACGCAGAGCCTGTAGGGCTTCTCGGCCTTCGGCAGCGGCGTGTACTCGGCCGGCTTCGGTGTGCCGGACGACGCGTCGTAGACCTTCATCGGAAACCACGGCGTCTCGGCCGCAGCCGGCGCGACCGCAGCGGCAAGGGCGAGGCCTGCGGCAAGGCCGAGTGCGGGGCGGATTGGCCAAACTCGATTGGGGGAAAGGCACGTCGTACTCGTCATAGCACAATCCTCATGGCTCGAATGAAAGTGGAGGGGCGGTGTCGGATCCAGTTTTTCGTGAACGCTCTGTGCGGTCTGCCGACGTCGCGGCCGGCGATGGCATTCAGCCTGCTTTCCACGTTGCGACCGAGCGCCGCTCAAACACCTCGCGGAACTGGCGCGTGGACTCGGGAAGCAAGGCACCGGTGCCCCAATCGAGGATCACCGCGTGCTTGCGGATCGCGTCGAGCGCGTCGATTGCCCCGCTGCGATAGCGTTGCGCCACCAACTCCGGATCGAGCCGGACATTGGCGACACGCTCGGAGCGGATCTTCGCACGGAGCGCCTCGGTCGCGACCTTGTCGACCTCGTAGTTACAGAGCTCGGCGTCGATGGTGTGCACCACGACGCCATAGTCCTTGGCGGCACGCTCGACCGAGACATAGTCGTCCTTGATATCCTCGACGACGAGGTTCGGATCGCGCTCCAGCGGATCGCCAAATCCGCCGCCGCCGGCGGTCGGACGCGAGAAAGTGTCGCCTTCGCCGATCGGGACGTCCGAGAAGATCGAGCCGAGCCGCTCCGCGGCCGTGCTGCCGGCGCGCTTCAGGGTCAGGCCGTGCGGCATCGACGGCAGGCCGCCCTCGATGCCCCACACGATCGCGCGCTCGCGGTCGCAGATATAGGAGATCACGGTTTTCTCGGCCTGCAGCATCCGCGACGTCTTCACCACGCCGGCGCCGCCGCGCCACTTGCCGGGGCCGGGCGAGTCCTTGAGGATCTCGCATTCGGTGGTCAGGATCGGGTTGGCGCGCTCCTGGCCTTCGACCGGCTGCGACATCAAGCCGGTGCCGAAGCAGGCGGTTGTGACATTGCTGCCATCCTTGCCGTTGCGCCCGCCCCAGCCGCCGGGCAGCCAGTCATAGAACATGAAGATCGGCTTGTCGGAGCTGCGGGCATCGAGCCCGCCGGTGAGCAGATATTCGAGATTGAACGCGCAAGCAAGCGCGCGCTCCGGCATCAGCTTCGACCACATTTCGTAGATCGAGTTCATGATCTTCTCGAACGGCATCAGAAAGCCGGTGACCGCGATCGGCCATTTGGCGTCGACGATCGATCCTTCGGGGGCGATGATCTCGAAGCAGCGGTAGAAACCGGAATTGAGTGGCAGGTCGGGGAAGAAAGTCTTCATGCCGGCGGCGACGGCAGAGAAGGTTGCACCGAACGCCGAATTGTAGATCGAGCCGATGGTTGGATGGCTGCCGGTGAAGTCGTAGATTGCGCGATCGCCCTTGATCGTCATCTTGATGCGGATCGGGATCATGCCTTCGCCGCCGGCCGGATCGCGGTCGATGAAGTCGACGGTTTCCCATTCGCCGTCGGGGAGCGCCGCGATGCGCTGGCGCGCCGAACGCTCCACATAGTCCTGGACGGCGGCAAGCCCGGTCTCGACCGTATCACGGCCATATTTGCCGACCAGGCGCAGGATCTCGCGTTCGCAGACGGCGGTGGCTTCGGCCTGTGCCTGGATGTCGCCGATGATCGAGGCCGGGTCGCGCGTGTTCGAGGCGATCAGATGCGCGACGTCCTTGCGCAGGCCATTTTTGTCGAACAGGCGGACCGGCGTGATGCGTAGGCCCTCGCGGAACATCTCCCGGGCGGCGACGTCGAACGATCCCGGCACGCTGCCGCCGACGTCCGACCAGTGTCCGTTGGACTGGCTGAAGGCAATGATCCTGCCGTCGGCGAAGATCGGACGGATCAGGCGGACATCGGAGAAGTGCGTGCCGCCGGCATAGGGATCGTTGATGGCGAAAACGTCGCCCTCATGTATGTCGCCTTCGAAATGGCGCATGACATCCTTGCACGTGAAATGCAGCGTGCCGACGTGGACGGCGATATCCTGGTTGCCCTGCGCCGCGCATTCGCCGTTGGCGTCATGCAGCGCGCTCGAGAAATCGCGATTGTAGATGACGAAGGAGTAGCACGTCCTCAGGACCTGCTCGCCCATCTGGTCGACGCTGGTGATGAAGGAGTTCTTCAAAACCTCGAAGGTCACGGGGTCGAGCGGGAGAGCTCCGGCCATGGTTCACTCCTTCACGCGGATGATGATGTTGAGATATCTGTCGACCTCGGCGGCGGCGCCGGGCGGAACGACCGTGGTGGCATCGACCTGCTCGATGATCGCGGGGCCTTGAAAGGAGAAGCCGCAGGGCAGGTTGTCGCGCCGATAGACGGGTGTATCGAGCCCGCTGCCCTCGAACCAGACCCTGCGGCGGCTGACCGGCTCGGGGCTAGCGCCGATCGGCTCGTGGACGGCAAACTCGGCCTTGGGGACCACGCCCACTGCCTTCAGATTGAGACGGAAGAAGCTGACCGGCGCGCTGTCGCGGCGGAAATTGTATTCGCGCTGATGCTCGGCATGGAAGCTCTGCACCAGATCGGCGATCGCGCCGATCGGCCGCGGCGCGTTGACGGCAAGCGAACGCCACTGGCCGCGATACATCATGTCGATCGAGCGCTGCAGCACGATGTCCTGCTGCGCGACGCCCTCATGGGTCAACCGTGCGAGCGCAGCCTTCTCGAGCTCGGCGAACTGTGCCTCGATCTCGGTGGCGTCGGCCTCGGCGGCGTCGACCATGCAGCTTTGCGAAAAATCGTGCTGCATGTCGACGAGCAGGCAACCGAGCGCTGAGGTCACGCCGGGATTGGGCGGTACGATCACGACGGGAATCGCCAGCTCGCGTGCGACGTCGACCCCATGCAGGGCACCGGCGCCGCCGAACGCCACCAGCGCAAAATCGCGTGGATCGTAGCCGCGACTGATCGAGATCAGCCGCACCGCATCCGACATGTTGGCGTTGGCGACCTTGACGATTGCATCCGCGGCTTCATGCAGGCCGAGGCCGAACGGCTTGGCGACGCCGCCCTCGACCGCTTGCCGTGCCAGCTCGGGATCGAGCTTGACCTTGCCACCGGCGAGATCGGTGCCAAGCCGGCCGAGCGTCACATTGGCATCGGTGTTGGTCGGCTGCGTATTGCCGTTGCCGTAGCAGGCCGGTCCCGGATAGGCGCCGGCCGATTGCGGGCCGTTGCGCAGCGAGCCGGCCGGATCGGTCCAGGCCAGCGAGCCGCCGCCGGCACCGATGGTGAGCACCTCGATCGATGCGAAGCGGATCGGATAGCCGAACTCGATGTGCCAGTCCTTGGTGATCCGCGACTGGCCCTCATAGGCGAGCGACACGTCGGTCGACGTGCCGCCCATGTCGAGGCCGATCGAATTGGGGAAACCGCAAAGACCGGCGATATGGCGGCTGGCGATGGCCCCGGCGGCGATGCCGGAGCCGGCAAGGCGTGCCGCAAAATCCTTCACGCTCGCCGGCGTCATCACGCCGCCGCCGGTGTGCAGCAGCAGAAGATCGCGGGTGTAGCCCTCGTCCGAGAGGCGTTCGCCGAGCCGGCTGGTGTAGTTGACGACGACCGGGCTCACCACGGCATTGGCGACCGTAGTCGAGAACCGCTCGTGCTCGAAGATCTCGGGAAGCACCTGCGAGGAGATCGAGACCGGAATATCGGGCATCTCGGCCAGCAGAATATCGCGCATGGCGCGCTCATTGGCGCTGTTGAGATAAGCGTTCATGAAGCACACCGCGACTGCGGCGACGCCGCGACGCTTGAGGATGCGGGCGACGCTGTGCGCGGCTTCGACGTCGAGCGGCTCGATCACTGTGCCGGCAGCATCGACGCGTTCGGGCACGGTGAGGCGGTCGCGCCGTGGCACATAGGGCCGGACCACGTCCTTGTAGGTGTCCCAGAGGTCTTCCTTGTTGGCGCGCCGGATCTCGATGACGTCGCGGAACCCCTTGGTCGTGACCACCGCGGTGCGCGGCAGGCGGCGGGTGATCAGCGCGTTGGTGGCAATCGTGGTGCCGTGCGAGAACAGCGCCACCTTGGACAGGTCGATGCCGGCCTTGGATACGCCGCCCATGATCCCTTCGATCGGATCGCGCGTGGAGGAGGTCTTCTCGATGCGCACGAGACCGGTCGTCTCGTCCATGATGCAGATGTCGGTGAAGGTGCCACCGACATCGACGGCCACACGAAGGTTCTGCGCCATGCCTCTTCCTTTCGAACGAGCGTTTCGCCGATCTTAGGCAGAGCGGCGGCCTTCGTTCTTGACGCTGAGCGCAGGAAGATTTGTGCGAGAGAGCGAACCGTGCCGGTGCCCATGCATGCCCAGACCGGCGGCGGTGTGCCTAAGAATCGATCAGCAGGCCAGTCTTCAGGAGTTGGCTGTGCGCGAAATGGCGCGGGCCTCGCTCGGGGTGCATCCGAACCGGCCGCGATAATTGCGGCTGAACTGCGCCTGGTCGGCAAAGCCCCATTGATAGGCGATTTCCGAAATGCTCTTGCGGCAGTTCGCATCGCGCAGCAGGGCGTCGCACATTGAAAGGCGCTGGTTGCGGATGTAGGCGCAGACGGTCAGACCTTCGCCCTCGAAGATCTGGTGCAAATAGCGCAGCGAGATGCCGCAGCCGTCGGCAATCATCTGCGGCGTGAGCCGCATATCGTCGAGACGGGCCCGGATGAATTGCTCGCAACGCAGCAAATGGCCGTTGCGCACGGAGGACGAGTGACCGGTCAACACACGGTCGTCGGATTCAATGGCCATCGCAAGCAGCTCGATCAGGTGCTTGCCCATCATCGTGCGCGCCGTCTCGTCCATTTCCTCGATCCGTTCACCGGACAGGCGCAGCGTGTCGACGAACAGCGCGCCGACGCTGCGGCTGGCGTCGAATTGCAGCGTCGCGAGGCGCTCGGGCCGGGAAATGCGGGCGCGCAGCACCGCGCTCGGGATCTTCAGACACCACAGCGCCGTCGGATCCTGATGGCTGAACTCGTAGGGTAGGTGGCTGCGCTCGATCAGGAACGCGCCCGGGCGGCAATGCACCACCTTGCCGTCCTGCTCGAAACGGATTTCGGCGAGTTCGGGCACCGTGATCAGGAAGGATTCCTCCCGCTCGCTCAGGAGATGCCGCTCATGCCGCTTGTACAGCAGGCCGTTGGCGATGTTGCGGGACACCGAGACAGGGCCCATCGACCAGGCGCCAAGGCGCGCATTGAAGTCGCGCGTGCTCGGGAAACGCAGGTCGAGCGAGTAATAGGTCTTCGAGACGACCTCCTGCCAGTACTGGCGGCGGGTCTGCAACGGGATGTCGTTGGTCGTGTAGGTGACTTGCATGTCTCACTCCCGCCGCCGGCTGTGCCTCCGGTCGTCGTGTCCCCGGGCAAAGTTTGGCGAGGACAGCCGGACGGCGTCAAGTCGAATAAAACGGAAACTGATATTCTAGATTTCGATGGCCTCCTCGGCCTGGTGCCGGTGATCGATGCTGACGGGGGGCCGGGCCGGCCCGACGCCGGCAACCGCAAAGCGCATGAAATCGCGGAAAGCCATCGCAGCCTCCGATGGCTTGGTGTCGCGACGCCAGGCAAGACCGATGTCCATGCTGGGCACCTCGTCCTCGATGACGCGGGTCTCGATCCGCTGTCCTTCCAGCGACCAGGGCCGGTAGATCAGGTCGGACAGAATGGCGATCCCCATGCCGCCGGCGACCATGGAGCGGACGGCTTCGACCGAGGAGGTGCGGAACACCGTCTTCGGTTCGAGTGAGGCGTTGTTCCAATAGCGCATCGAGGTGTGCTTGGCCTCGTCGACCGTGAGCATGACATAGGGATAGGTCGCGATGTCAGCGAGGTGGACCCGCTCGGCACGGGTCAGGGGATGCTCGGGCGCAAGCCACAGCCGGCGCGGCGATCGCAGCAAGGTCTCGCTGGTGAGCATGGCGTTGTCGCGCAGGTTCGAGACCAGCATCACCGCGAGGTCGAGGGCACCATCGACGAGTGCGCGCTCGAGCACGTCGCGCGGCGCCTCGAACAGCTCGATCGTGATCCCGGGGAAACTCGCCTTGAAGCGCATCTGATGACGCGGCAGGAAGTAGCCCGACACGGTGTAGGTGACGCCGACGCGGATCGTCCCGAACAGGGGGCCGGCGGACATCTGCGTGTCGCGCACCGCCTCGGCGACGGCGGCGAGGATATGACGGCCCTGGGAGAGGAAGCGGCTGCCCTCCATGGTGACGGTTACGCCGTTCGGCGTGCGCTCCAGCAAGCGGGCGCAGACGGTGGCCTCGAGCTGCTGGATCGCCGCGGTGACCGCTGATTGCGAGACGTTGAGATCGATGGCCGCCTGGCTGATGCGCCCGGTCTCGGCGGCGGCGACGAAGTAGCGGATCTGTTTCAGAGAAACGGACATCGCGGTTGTTCCGATGTTTGCACAACTCATGAGCAGTGTTTCTCAGCCCGAATGTGTCCGCTGCAACTCTCGTGCCGTCCGGCGGACAGCACACCGTGGCACAGACCTCAGATGTGCGAGCGCGCAATCGACAGCCACAGGTTTAGACTTGACCATGCGCGATCGCTCCGGCGCCCGCGGCCGAGGTCCGTTGGCAGATGCGGTGGGCCCCCTCGCGATTACGCCATGGCGCTGCGAAGCTTGCCCAGCAGCTCGGTCCGGCTCTTGCGTGCCGCAAGCGCCTGATCCATGTCGACCTTGACGAACTTCACCGGCGTGTTGGGCTGAAGCTGACCGATCAGATCCATGTCCGCGGCGATCACGGTGCCGACCATGAAGTAGCCGCCGCCGGATACGGCGTCGCGATGCAGCACGATCGGTTCGGTGCCGCCGGGAACCTGGATCGAGCCGTAGGGATAGCAGGCATCGGTGATGTTGGACGGATCGGAGCCGGCGCCGAACGGCGGTTCGCGCGGAACGAATTCGAGCGCCTTGCCACCCTTGAAGCGGTAGCCGATGCGGTCCGCTTCCGGCGCGACCTTCCAGGTGTCGGAGAAGAACCCGCTGCCGGCGGCCTCGGTGATGCGGTGCCAATAGAGGCCGGGCATGGCGCGCAGCTCCGTCGGCATTCCCGCCGGTTGCCCGCGCAAATCGTTGGCGACGGTGCGGCCGTCCTTGACCGTCACGCTGGCACGGCCGACCGGGAATTCGTCGCCGGCCTCGAGCTTGCGGCCCTTGAAGCCGCCGAGCGCGCCGAGTGCGTAGGTCGATCGCGAGCCGAGCACCACGGGCACATCGATGCCACCGGCGACCGCGATGTAGCCGCGTGCGCCTCGCTTGAGGAAGTCGAAGGAGAGGATCTGGCCACGCTTTACCTTGAAGCTGGTCCAGGTCTCGCGCGGCTCGCCGTCGAGTTTCGGCGGCAGCTCCGCGCCGGTGACGGCGACCGTGGCGTCCTCGGTGAATTCGAGCTCGGGCCCCATGAACACCGCTTCAAGCACGGCTGCGCCCGCATCATTGCCGACGAGCAGATTTGCGGCGACCAGCGCGTGACGGTCCATGCCGCCGGAGAGCGGGATGCCGATGTGATAATAGCCGGGACGTCCGAGGTCCTGGACGGTGGTCGCAAGACCCGGCTTCAAAACCCTAACGGCCATGGAGAACTCCATCGAGCTTGCTGTTGTAGCCATCAATGTCGCGGTTGAACTCGGTCAGCGAGAATGAGACGTCGCGGATCACAGGCGCAAACCGGCCGGCGTCGACGTCGGCGACCGCGGCGTCATAGGCTGCCCGGTCGATCGGTTTCCATTTCACGATGTCGCCCGGCTTGAACAGGCACATGAAGTCGCGCAAATAGCTGATGGTCTGATTGGGATCATAGATCGGCATCGGCGTGATGCCGAACATCTGGTAACCGCCGGCGCCGCGCACCGAATAGATGCAGCTGAAACAGCCGCCATGTCCGACGGTGAGCTTTGGCGTATCCGTGCGCGGGCGCAGATATTTCGGGGCCTGAAGCTGCCGCTTGCGCTCGACCATCTGGTAAAGGAAGGGGAGGCCGGCGACGAAGCCGACCATCGAGACGAACCAGGGCGCGCTGGAATGCGCCTTGATGAAGGCATCGACGCTGTCGAGGCCGTTGATCCGCGCGGCGTATTCGAGGTCGGTGCCGTCAGGATCCTGGTGACGCTCGCGGAAGCGCATCAAGGTCTCACGGGTCCAGGGGTCGTTGTAGAGCACGGGAATCTCGATGATCCGCGTCTTGATCACCGGTTCCGATTTCTCGGATGCGGAATCCAGCCGCTTCAGCTCGGCGAGGAGATCGTCGGGCTTGATCCGCTCCGGATCGAACTTGACCTGATAGGACGCGTTCGCCGGACAGATCTCGGTGACACCCTTGATCCTGGCATCGCGCACCGCATTGGTGATGAACAGGCTCTTGAAAAAGGCCTCGAGCGACATCGCTTCGCCGACCTCGGCGAAAATGTGCTCATCGCCGCCGAAGGAAAATCGAGTTTGCATGCTAGCGGCCTCCTGTTGCTGACGGGGCGGATTCTCTCGCCATCATGAGGCGACCTTCGCAGCTGATGGCGGCTGAGCGGTGGCAAGCGTGGCGGCGTGGGACTCAAGCCAGGGTTCGAGCCATGCCGTATGGAAGCGTCCAGCCTGGACGTCGGCGTCGCGCGCCAGCGCCTGGTGCAGGGGTTTGGTCGTGAAAATGCCTTCGACGGTGAGCTCGGCAAGCGCGCGCTCGAGTTTCTTCATGGCGCTCGGCCGATCCTTGTCGTGCACGATCAGCTTGCCGAGCAGGCTGTCGTAGAAGGGAGGCACCGTGTAGCCCTGATAGAGCATGCTGTCGAAGCGAACGCCGTCGCCGACGGGCAGGCTGAGTGCGCTCACCGTGCCCGGGTTCGGCAGGAAGTTTCTGGCGGGATCCTCGGCGTTGATACGGACTTCGATCGAATGGCCGCTGACGCGCATCTCGTTCTGGCTGATGCGCAAGCGCTCGCCGCCGGCGATCTGGATCATCTCGCGGACGAGGTCGATGCCCGTGATCATTTCCGTGACCGGATGCTCGACCTGGATGCGGGTGTTCATCTCCAGGAAGTAGAATTCACCGGTGGCGTCGTCGTAGAGATATTCGAGCGTGCCGGCGCCGCGATAATTGACCGCTCGGGCGAGTGCCACAGCCGAGGTGCAGAGCCTCTCCCGCACGGCCTGGGTGAGCGAGGGCGAGGGGGCTTCTTCCCAGACCTTCTGGCGGCGGCGCTGCAATGAGCATTCGCGTTCGAAGCAATGGATCACGTCGTGTCCGTCGCCGAGCACCTGCACCTCGATATGCCGCGCGCCTTCGATCAGCTTTTCGACGTAAAGCCCGCCGTCGCCAAAGGCCGCGAGCGCCTCGGCCTGTGCCTGCGGCATCAGATGCTGAAACTCCTCGGGCGACCGCGCAATGCGGATGCCGCGTCCGCCGCCTCCGGCAGCGGCCTTGATCATCACGGGGAAGCCGGTTTTCTCGACCAGCGCGAAGGCCGCGTCCGCCGACTCCAGCCGCCCCTGGCTGCCGGGGACGGTCGGCACCCCGGCCGCGGCGGCGGCCTCGCGTGCCGCGACCTTGTCGCCCATCAGCCGGATCGATTGCGCGGTCGGACCGACAAAGATCAATCCCGCCGCTTCGACTGCGGCGGCGAACTCGGCGTTCTCGGCGAGGAAGCCGTAGCCGGGATGGATGGCGTCGGCGCCGGTGCTCCGCGCCGCGGCGAAGATCGCGGCCTGGTTGAGATAGGATTTCGACGCCTGCGGCGGACCGATATCGACCGCTTCGTCGGCGAGCCTGACCGCAAGCGAGGCCTGGTCGGCCTTGCTGTAGACCTGCACGGTTGCAATGCCGAGATCGCGCGCTGCGCGGATGATGCGCACCGCGATCTCGCCGCGATTGGCTATGAGGAGCTTCTTGATCGCCATGGCTGGTCGAAGAGCCCTAAACGTCGATTTCGGCGATCGGCTGGCCGGCCATCACGGCATCTTCATTCTCGGCCAGGAAGCGGACGATCTTGCCAGCGATGCCGGCTTTCACCTCGTTGAACGATTTCATCACCTCGATAAGCCCGATCGTGTCGCTCTCGGCGACGGCGTCGCCGTCGTTCTTGTAGACCGGCTTGTCGGGTGCGGGCTTGCGATAAAAGATGCCTGGGAGCGGCGAGAAGATCTGCTGCGTTGCCATTGTTTCCTCTTGAGAGTCTTTGGTTCGTTGCCGCGACGGTTCAGCGCGCGGTGAGATAGGGGCGCACCGCCTCGCGGACGGCCTCGGCGATGGCGACGGCGTTCGGCGTGTCGGAGTGGATGCAGATCGAATCGGAGCCGACCACGATGTCGTTTCCGGCCACCGTGCGCGTCTTGCCTTCATTGACCGCCCTTGCGCATCGGGTGGCGGCGTCGGCCGGATCCTTCGCCTCGTGCTCGCGGGTGATGATCAGGCTGCCGTCGGCATTGTAGTCGAGGTCGGCATAGTATTCGGCGACGAAGGCATGACCGCGCCGCTCGTAGACCTTCTGGTGCAACGTTCCCTTCATGCCGAGCAACGGCACCTTGTAGACGTCGGCGGCATCAGCCACGGCTTCGGCGATCTCCTCGTTGCGCGATGCCATGCCGTAGAGTGCGCCGTGCGGCTTGATGTGATTGAGCGCCATGCCTTCGGCATCCAGGAAGGCCTTGAGTGCGCCGATCTGATAGAGCAGGCAATTGGCCAGCTCTTCGCGGTCGATCTTCATCTCCCGGCGACCAAATCCCTGCAGATCGGGCAGCGACGGGTGCGCCCCGACCTTGACGCCAAATTGCTTGGCGAGCTGCACGGTCTTGCGCATGTGATTGAAGTCGGAGGCATGAAAGCCGCAGGCGACGTTCGCGACGTCGATATGAGGCATCAATGCCTTGTCGTCGCCCATCTTGTAGAGGCCGTAGGCCTCGCCCATGTCGCAGTTGATCACGACCATCTCCTGATTTCCTTCCAACTGGCTTTGCACATGACCGGCGAAGGCCGCCCCGGGGTATCACTGGCGCACCCAGGGCGGCGCATTGCCGGGTTACTTGGACACCAGATAGTCGAGCGGAATCTTTTCCGAGATCGTCCACTGGTCGATCACCTGCGGCTTGCCGGCCTCGGTGTCGACGATCAGGTAACGACCCTGGTTCTGGTGGTGGATGTCCTTGGTGAAGGTGCGCGGCCCGAACAGCGTGGACTCGTTGTTCATCTTCTCGAGCTCGGCCACGACGGCTGCCGCATCGGTCGATTTGGCGCGTTCGACCGCCTTGGCCCAGACGTCGATCAGGACGTAACCCGGATAGACGTACTGGCTGGAGGGGTCACCGCCGGTGACCTCCTTGTACTTCTTGTTGAACTCGTTGACCTTCGGGTTCGGATCGTCGCCATAGACCGAGCCCTGCACCGGGACGTAGAAGTTCGAGAGATCAGGAACGGCGTTCATCCAGTAGCTGCCGTCGACACCCGACCCGTTGAGGATCATCGACTTGATACCGGCGGCACGGATCTGCTTGATGGCGGAGACAGCGCCCGGCATCATTGTGCAGAGCATGATGGCGTCAGGCTCCTTCGGCAGGCTCTTGATGCGCGTGATCTGCGAGGCGATCGAGGCATCGTCGTTCTTGAAGGTGTCGCTGCCGACCAGCTTGGCCTCCTTCAGGCGCGGCAGCATCCAGTCGAAGCCGTCGCAGATGCCCTTGTTGTAGACGGTCCAGCTGTCGAGCAGCCGATAGAAGCTGCGTGCGTTCTTCTTGGTGTAAGCCCATTCGGACATGGTCGCTCCCTGCACCGGTGCCAGCACCGAGGCCGAGAACGAGAACGGGCCGACGCCGGGGATGCCGGCCTTGATCGATTCGGCACAGAGGAAGAAGGAAACCTTGCCGGCGGCCTGCGCCTGCAGCGCCGCGGGCGCGCCGAAATCATAGTCGCAGGAGACGATGACGAGGTCGGCACCCTGGTCGAGCACCGCAAGGCCGGCCTTGGCACCCTCGGCCTGATCGGTCTTGGTGTCGGCAAAGACGGGCTTGATCTTCTTGCCGAGCAGGCCGCCGGCCTTGTTGATCTCCTCGATCCGGATCAGCGCCGCGTC
Source organism: Bradyrhizobium sp. USDA 4538 (assembly GCF_024171045.1). Taxonomy (NCBI): domain Bacteria; kingdom Pseudomonadati; phylum Pseudomonadota; class Alphaproteobacteria; order Hyphomicrobiales; family Nitrobacteraceae; genus Bradyrhizobium; species Bradyrhizobium sp. USDA 4538. The sequence goes on along the minus strand of NZ_JALJZE010000001.1, from coordinate 51,369 downwards.
CTGCGCCGGCTTGTCGTAGGCTTGCATGAATCCGGATGCCGCGGTCGCAAACCCAACAACGATCTCGTTGGCTGCCCGGGCCGGCGTGAACCAGAGCGCGGATGCTCCGGCCAAGATGCTGAGTAATGTCGTAAAGCGCATATCCCCACTCCTCCAATTGTACAAACAAGCGTCAGTGCAGTTCCTTCAGCGCGGTCTGGACCGGTGGCGTCAGGCGGCGCTGCAACGGCCATCGACGCCAGGAGAATTCCTGGTTGCGGGTCAGTCCCGTCGGCAAGTACATCAGGATCGCGATGGTGATGATGCCGATCGCGATCTCCTGGACACCGTTCGGCAGGCCGACGGTGTGACCGCCGAGGCTGATGCCCTTCTCGAGATTGCGGAACAGCTCGATCAACACGGAGATCGCGACCACGCCCGAGACGGCTCCGCTGAGGCTGTACATGCCGCCAACCACCAGCATCGACAGCGTGATGAACGTCGTCCGCAGATAGAATGCGCCGGGATTGACGATGCTCAGGAAATGCGCGTACAGCGCGCCGGCGAGCCCGATGATGAACGCGCTGACGACGAAGGCGATCAACCGTTCGCGGACGATGTCGATGCCGGAGGCGCTGGCCGCGACAGCTTCGTCTCGCGTGGCGCGAAGTGCCAGTCCGGAGCGCGAGATCGAGTAGAGATAGGCGATCGCGATGGCCACGGCGCCGCCGATCCATCCGGTCCAGACGGTCATGGTGGGCGGAATGCCGACGATCGAACCCTGTCCGCCCGTCACCGAATCCCAGTTCGAATAGACATTGTTGATGACGCCGAGCAGGCCGAAGGTCGCGATCGAGGCGGCAATGCCCGACAGGCGCATGATGACGCGCCCGACGATCAGCGCGAACAGTGCCGCAAACAGTCCGGATATCGGCGTCGCCACCCACATCGGCAGTTGCGCGTGGAGCAGCCACGCCGGCAGGCCCTTGAGCGTGATCGACTTCATCACCGGCGGAATCGTGAGCCAGGCGGTCATGTAGGCGCCGAGGCACATGAAGCTGATATGGCCGAACGACAGCAGCCCCGAATTGCCGACGAAGACGTAGAGCCCGACCACCACCATGATGTTGATGAACATCTCGACCACGGTGCGGTTGAAGGCCCGGCTGCCGAATTGATAGGAGAGGGCGGCCATGATGAGCAGCGCCACGATCAGCACGATCGGCGTGATGATCGTTTGCCGGATGACGGACGGCCGCTGCGACATCGATCAGACCCTCTGCTTGGCGGATTTCGGTGCGAACAGGCCCTGCGGCCGCACCAGAAGGACGACGATGACGGCGCCGTAGACGAAGGCGTCGCGGAATACCCTGGCGTCGTGTGGCAGGGTCGCCTGGAACACGACGCTGGCCGCACCGATCAGGAAGCCAGCGGCAACGGCGCCGGGAATGCTGCCGAGGCCGCCGATCACGGTCGCGATGAACGCGATCAGCATCACGTTGGCGCCCATGCCGATGTCGGCGGTGCCGGAATTGGTCGCCAGGATCAGGCCGATCGCCGCCGCCAGCATGCCGCTGATGGCGAAGGCTAGCAGGATCACGCCGTTGGCGCGGACCCCGAGCATGCGCGCCATGGTGAAATTGTCGGCGGCCGCGCGCATCTCGAGCCCGTAGCGCGTGCGCTTGAGGAACAGGACGAGGACCACCAGCACGGCCAGCGTGATGATGATGGTCACGACCTGGAGCATCGGGATGTGAGCGCCGAGGAATTCGACCGGCAGGCCGAGGCTCGGCCACAGCGTGATCGACTTCGGCCGGCTGGAAAACAGCATCAGCAGGAGATGCCGGATCACGAAGCCGAGTGCGAAGGATGCGATCATCATCGTCGCCGGATTGGCATTGCGGAAGCGGCGGAAGACGACGATCTCCGACAGGATCGACAGCGCGGCGCCGATCAAGAGCAGCAGCGGGATCAGCAGATAGAACGGTAGCTGCCCGGCAAAGACGATCGCCGCCGCATCGATCGACGGCCACAGCATGGCGAAGACGCAAAACGCGATGAAATCGCCGTGCGCGAAGTTGACGAGCCGCATCACGCCGAAGATCAGGGCGATACCGAGCGCGCCAAGGGCGTAGAGGCTGCCGAGGCTGAGGGCATCGAAGATGATCTGGAGCAACTCGCGCATCTCAATGATCTCCGAAGCCGAAATAGGACTGCTTCAGACGATCATCCCTGACCATATCGGCCGCTGGGCCCTCGAGCACGATGCGGCCGCCGCGGATCAGGACCATCCGTCCGCCCGTCATCATGGCGCGTGTCGAGCTCTGCTCGACGATCAGGAGGGTGAGCTTGCGCTGCGTCCGCAGCCGCACCAGGATCTCGTAGACCTGGTCGATGATCTTTGGCGCAAGGCCGAGCGACGGCTCGTCGATCGCCATGATGCGGGGCGCGGCCATCAAGGCGCGGCCAATGACGAGCATCTGCTGCTGGCCGCCGGAGAGCATGCCCGCCGGCGTGTGGCGGCGCTCGGCCAGCATCGGGAATTCCTCGTAGACCTGATCCAGGTCGTCGGCGATCTTCTTGCGGTCGGTGCGCATGCCGGTTCCGACCTTCAGGTTCTCCTCGATCGTCAGCGCGCCAAAGACATTGCGTCCCTCCGGAACCAGGGAGAATCCACGCCGGGCGATGTCTTCGGGTGCGGCACCCGTGATCTTTGCGCCATCGATCATGATGGACCCGGAACCCGGTGGCACGACGCCGGCGATGGCGTTGAGCAAGGTCGACTTGCCGGCGCCGTTCGGGCCGGTCACGAACAGGATTTCGCCTTCGTCGATCTTCAGCGTCAGGCCGCGGAGAGCCGTCAGGCGCCCATAGCTGACGGTGATGTCGTCGACGGCAAGCAGCGTCATGACGCGACGGCCTGTTCGGCGCCGACCGGCGGAAGCGGCTCGTCGCGCTGCGTACCCATATAGGCGTGCCGCACCGCATCGCTGTCACGGATCTGAGCGGGCGGGCCGGCTTCGATGACCTCACCGGAATCGAGGACGTAGATGCGCTCGCAGAGCTCGAGCACGAGGCCGATATTGTGCTCGATCAGCAGCACCCCCACATTGAGCTCGCCGGCGATCCGCCGGATGATGGCGGCAAGTTCGTGGCTCTCATGCTCCGACATTCCTGCCGCCGGTTCGTCGAGCAGCAGATAGCGCGGTGTGCACATGATGGCGCGGCCGATCGCGACGCGGCGCTCGTCAGTATAGGGCAGGGCGCCGGCGATGGTATTGGACAGATGCGAAATGCCGAGCCAGGCCATGACGCGCTCGGCTTCACCGATCGCCTCCGGACGGGATTGGCCCAGGCCGACGCCGGTGACCTCAAGGTTGTCCATCACCGGCAGGTCGCGGAAAAGTCGGCCCGACTGGAAGGTCCGCGCCACGCCCTTGCGGCGCAACTTGTGCGCTGCAATGCCACTCAGCGTCTCGCCCTCCAGTTCCACGGTTCCGGCGCCAACCGGCTGGAAACCCGTCAGCACATTAATAAGGGTGGTCTTGCCGGCTCCGTTCGGACCAATCAGTCCGGCGATACGTCCCCGCGGTACGGTCAAGGTCACGTTGGACAGCGCCTTCAGGCCTTCGAATTGGACGCTGATATCGCGAGCGACCAACTCCAAACCATCGGACATGACCTCAATGCCTCTCACTCGCGAACCGATGGATTGATTTTTCCGGTCCGCCGGGGGATTGTAAAATTCGAAATATCGTTCGCTGATATCGGAAATTTTTATGTCTCTGACGTTCCGTCAGGTTCGGCATTTCATCGCAACCGCCGAGACCGGGCGCGTTTCGGCTGCCGCGGCGGCGCTCAGCGTGACGCAGTCTGCGGTCACCGCGTCCATCAAGGCGCTCGAGGCCGAGCTCGGCCACAAGCTGTTCGACCGTCACTCGAACGGCGTGACGCTGACCTTTGACGGACGGGAGTTCTTGCAGCGTGCCCGCGCCATCGAGGCCAGCGTATCGGATGCGATACGCGGGCCGCATCGCTGGGGAATGCAGGTGGACGGCACCGTCGATGTCGCCGTCAGCTACACCATCGCCGGATATTTCCTGCCGCCTTTGTTGTCGCGCTTCTGGCGATCATTCCCGGGCATCACGGTGCGTCTCCACGAGTTTCCGCGCGACGCGATCGAGCAGAGCTTGATCAGCGGTAGCGTCGATGCGGCCATCATGCTGGTTGCGAACTTGCATGACCGGCACTCCATTCGCTCGCGGCTCTTGTTGCGCTCGCCGCGTCGCTTGTGGACTTGCGTCAATCATCCGTTGCTTCGCAAGGACAGCATCAAGCTGGCGGACCTGGTGAGCGAGCCCTATCTGATGTTGACCGTCGATGAAGCCGAACGCTCCGCGATGCGTTACTGGCAGCATACGGCGTACGTGCCGAACGTCATCTTCCGGACCCTGTCGGTCGAAGCGGTTCGCAGCATGGTCGCAACCGGCATGGGAATTACAATCCTGTCCGACATGGTCTACCGTCCCTGGTCGCTCGAAGGACATCGCATCGATCTCAAGACGCTCGATGACGACGTCCACACCATGGATGTCGGGCTTGCCTGGAAGGACAAGGCGAAGCTTTCTCCGGCGGCTCGCGCGTTCTGCGAGTTCGTCGCTCATTCCTATCCCGGATCCGAGCCGGTCCAATTTGAATAGCGGACTTGCACGTGCCAAGGCAGGTTTGATGATGGATTGGACCGAAGGTTGCCGACACGTGCCTCTGCGCCAACGTCGAACAGGGCAAAGGCGGCGCAGGACGTCAGGAGGTACCTGTCGGCTTGGACATCGCTGAAAGCGCGCGTCTCAGGGCATTGGCGGCGACAACGCCTGCGCAGCAGCCGGCACCTTTGACGAATATGTCTTTTATGTAGCCATGCCTGCCGGCGAGCAGCTTTTGAATGAGTTCGAAGCCGACGATGACGGCGAGCAGTGCCAGCAGGATCGGCAGGACATGCTTCGGATAGGCGAGCGAAAAAACGGCACCGACGACGAAGAGCGCCGCAAAGCGATCGGCGTTTGGCGATATCAACGTGTGGGGACGAAATGCCAGCGTTGTATCGGTGACGATGAAGAGGCCCAGGATCAAACCCCAAGCCAAATATCGGAATACGGTTTGGGGCATTTCTGAACTCAACGGGCCATGCTGCCGGGCGCGGCATTGAGCGGTGCGCCGCCAATCGAAACGGGACCCGAAGGCCCGGCGGCCCGAAGCGGCGGCTTTCTCGGCTGCGGGGCGGGTGGCGGGATCGGGGCACGCGGCGCCTGGGCCGTAACAGGTGGCGGCGGCGCTGTCGGCGGGGGCAGATGCTGCAACTCTTCGACCTTCGAGGTCAGGACCGCCAACTGGTCGGTAATGGCCTTCAACTGCGCCTGCCCGTCGGCTACTGACCGATCGAGTGCGGCGAGGTCTTCCTCGAGCTTCTGTTGGGCCGCGAGGAGAGTTGGCAACGCCTCCTTGTCGCTCGTCGTCATCGCTCCGCCGGACGATTCGTGGCTTATGGCGGGGACCAATGCCGCGACTTCGGGCCAAGCGTAGACGCCGCCGGCGCCGACAAGGGCGACGACGACGATCAGAAGAAACCATGGCCAGCGGCGGCGATCGGCGGGCAGGGGGCTGTTCGGCGCATGGCCGTGCCACGCCTGGTCGGAATCGTTGTCCATCAATGCTTCCTAGGCGCCTCTGGCATTCGTTGCAATCGATACGGAGTTCGACCATGTTACCGGGTAATGCTTCATTTGCCCGCTCCCCTCTCAGCGCCTACCCGTACTTCCCAGCTCCTCGAAGAACTCGTCGCGCAAGCACCTGACGGCCCCGTCGACCTCGAATGGCTCCTCAGCCATCTGGACAGGCGCTCGTTCGGGTTGCTCCTGCTGTTGCTGGGGCTGCTCGTGATCGTCCCCGGCGTGGCCACAATTGCGACGCTGGCCCTCCTGTTTCCGGCGGTCGAGATGATGTTGGGGCACAGTGCTCCATCTTTTCCCCGCTTCCTGTCGAAGCGGCCGTTCGACTTCAAGCGATTCAAGCGGTTCACCGTCAGGGCGGGTCCGCTGCTGCGCGCGATCGAGAACATCAGCCGGCCGCGCTGGAACGCGCGCCATGACGTGACTGACCGGCTTGTTGGCTTGGTCGTGTTCCTGTTGGGTCTGCTGGCGGGCTGGCCCCTGCCTCTGGTCAACGTCATTCCCGGAATTGTGGTCGTCCTGATCGCGATCGCTTACCTGCAGGAAGATGGTCTGCTGCTGGCCGTAGCAATGGCGGCCGCGGTGATGTCCCTGCTTGGCCTTGGATGGACACTCTGGACGTCGGCCGCAGCCGTGATCAGCTGGATCGCGGTCTGAAATACCGCGGCAAGCCGCGGGATAGATGCGCTACAGGAACCGATGAAGCTTAAGACATTGGTTATCACTTTGCTTTCATTTTCACCGCCTCATTCAACAAAGAGGCACCATGTCTGACATCACCATTCCCGGCGGAAAAATTCGTTCCTTCATCGAGCGGATCGAGAATCTGGACGCTGAACTGCAGGAACTGAACGAGCAGAAGAAGGAAGTGTTTTCGGAAGCCAAGGGTGAGGGTTTCGACGTGAAGATCCTCAAGGAGATCGTCAAACTGCGAAAGCAGGATCAGGATGAGCGTGACGAGCGCGAATCCCTGCTCGATCTCTATATGCGCGCCATGGAAACGGCACCGGCGGACAAGGCTGCTGCGAAAGCGGCGTGAGAAGCCCGGTGCGTTCCCCGCGATCGACTCCGGGGACGCGCGATCTCTCGGCGGACGAACTTCCCAAGTTCGTCCGCCCCCGTCCCATCAACCATTCGCGCGGCGTTGGTCGCACCTTCCGCTCATGATTGCGTCTTCCGATTGGATCGAAGTAGCGCTCGATCAGGGTTGATGCGGCGATGCGCAGCGGATCGCTGGAACCGGCAATCCAAGGTCATCGCGACGCTTTGGCGCCCCGCGCCGTTTCGACCATGGTTCGAAAAGTGATCGAATATCTGGGGGCCTCGACCGGCGGAATGCTGTGCTCCCATATCTGCCGTGCATCACCGGCCATCAGATAGAGTGATCGGGACGCCGCCTCGAGCGTGAACCGCTCCCACCCGTTTTCCGTCCGGCGTCGGAAGCGGAACTTGCATGCGGATCCCAGGGACAGTCCGAAAATCCTGTCGAAATGCGGCTTGTCGCGGTGCCAGCCGATACCGACGCCGCGATCATACTCGGTGCACAGGATCTGCCCGATCTCGGTCGACGCGCCGCCGAAGGATTGGATCGCGGCGACGATGTCGCTTAACCAGGAGGGGATCGGTTCGGTACATTCCAGTCGGCGCGACCCATAGTCGTACCGGTAACCGAACGAGGCCACGCGGCGCTTGCCTTCGAACTGTCCGAACTGGAAGGGGGCAAGCGGAAGTGCCCGGATGTGGCGGATGAGCTCGCCCTCGGTTGCTTTGGAGATGAAATCCGGCGCGTAGCGCAGACCCGCCGGTCCTGCGGCGGGCGCATCGAACATCGACAGTTGCTCGGACAATCTGGTGCCGTCAGTGATTGCGAACCTGCCACGCATATGGGCGCGCCGAGACTGAATTTAAACCGGCCGTCAGGTCGCTCGGTCTTCCATCTGGCGCGGCTTCGATGGGCGAAAGGCGGCGTCAAAGCTCGGTCTCGGCATTCTCTTTCGCCACGATCTTCAGGCCTTGGCCAGGAGCGATTGCCGCAACGTCGTCGGCTTCGTTCCGTCGCCGCGGGTGACGGCGCTATGAGGACCAGTTGGCCTTAGGGACAGGCTCTCAAGCCGAATGTATCCAATATAGCAATGTCGGCTTCAAAAGGACCGATCGAACTCGGAAAATGCGCTTCGATCGCGGATCGCCAGAACATACATATATCCATGTAGATATAGACAGTTATGGAGGGTTTCAGGTGTGAATATATCCTCCGGTCAAACCAGCTGCTGTCCAAATCTTGGATACGGATGTTGACTTCTGGATACATTCTGTTCAATTTCCGCCCACAATAAAATCAATCCTGGGAGGACCCGGTGACCGGCAGTTCGGGCGCGCGCGGGGCGAAATTGACGCAGACGACGGCCGTGCTGGTGATGTGCGCGGTCCTGATCGTCATTTTTTCGATCTTCCTGAAGGGCTTCCTGACGCTGGGCAATCTGTTCGCGCTGGCGCGCAACATTTCGATACTCGGCATTCTCGCGCTCGGCATGGCCGTGGTCGTGATCGGGCGTGGACTGGATCTGTCGCAAGTCGCCTCCTTTGCCGCTTCCACCGCGATCGCGATCATCCTGATGAACTCGGGCTACGCGACGCCGGTCGCGCTGCTGATCGGCTTCGTGATGGCGATCGCCATCGGCATCCTGAACGGGTTTCTGATCTCGGTGATCGAGATGCCGCCGCTGCTGACGACGCTGGCGTCGAGCCTGGCGGTGCTGGGGATCGTGCGCACCACAGCGGTGCAGCACTATGTCGTCTATCTTTCCAAGGGGCATGACGAATTCCTGCGGCTCGGCGGCAACATCTGGGGCGGCGTTCCGATCTCGATCCTGATCTTCGCGGCCACCGCGGTCGTGGTGCATCTTTTCCTGTCGCGCACCGTGATCGGGCGCTTCGTCTATGCCCATGGCGACAATCCGGATGCCGCGCGTCAGACCGGTCTGCCGACCCGCCCGCTGACCATGATCGAGTACGCGCTGTGCGCCGCGATCGGGTATGTCGGCGGTGTCGTGATGGTCGCGCAGACGGCGCTGATGCATCTCCAGGTCGCGGAATCGACGATCATTTTCGACGTCATCATGGTTGTGGTGCTCGGTGGCGTCAGCCTCGTCGGCGGCCGCGGCAACGTGATGAGCGTCATCGCCGGAACGCTGCTGATCGGCGTGCTGCTGAACGGCATGACCATCATGGACATGGACGTGCAGACCCAGAACATCGTCAAGGGTGTCGTGCTGCTGATCGCGATCCTGCTCGATTCCCGGCTGCATCCGCGCGACGAGGAGACGTCGAAGCAGGGCGATTAAAGCTCTGCATCAACCAACGGGCCGCAACAGTCGGCCGACATAACAGGGGAGGAATTGACATGACGAAAGCTGTGCACAGGAGGGCGTTTGCCGGCATCGGGCTGGCCGCGATGGTGGCAACCGCCGCGCTGGTGGCTGCGCCATCGCAGGCGGCCGGGCCGCGCGACCAGCTGCGCGAGAAATTCGACAAGTCGCTCAAGGGCAAGACGGTGGCCTGGTCGCCGGTCTGGATGGGTGTTCTGGAATCCGAATGGACGCGCGTGATGAAGGATCGTTTCGACGATTACGGCATCAAGCTCGTCACCCGCGACGCCAACATGAAGTCCGACATCCAGCTTCAGACCGTCAGCGACTATATCAACGACAAGCCCGACGTGATCGTGGTGCAAAATCCGAACGTCACGCTGCTCGCCAAGGAGCTGAAGCGTGCGATGGACGCGGGCATCTATGTCGTGCAGGTCAACATGGCATCGAACACCCTGACCGACGCCTATGTCGGCGTCGATGCCAAGGATCTCGGCACCAAGATCGCGCGCGAGGTCATCAATCAGTGTGGCGGCGGCAAGGGCTCCGGCGAGGTTGCGATCCTCGAAGGTGAGGCGACCGCGGCCTATTCGCTCGACATGAAGAATGGCGCGATGGAGGTGTTCAAGACCGACCCGTCGATCAAGGTCGTGTCGTCGCAGCCGACCAGCTGGGACGCCAACAAGGCCGGCGACATCACGACCACCGTGTTGCAGCAGCATCCCAAGCTGTGCGGGATCCTCAGCGTCTGGGGACCGCAAACCGCGGGCGCGGCGCAGGCGATCAAGGCCGCCAACATGGGCGACAAGGTGAAGGTGTTCGTCGCCAGCGACGGCCAACCTGCGGATTGCGATCTGCTCGAGCAAGGCGCGTTCTCCGCGAACCTGTCGTATCGCGCCGACGTGCAGGGCCAGACCATCGCCGACGCGGTGATTGCGCTGTTGCAGAGCGGCGACAAGCCGGGCGCGAAGAACATCGCCTATTACACGACCCCCGCCTGGGTGAAGTCGAAGGACGATCGCATGTACTGCTTCAGCATCCCGAAGGGCGCGAAGTAAGTCGTTCCGGCGCCCGCGCCCACCGCGGCGCGGGCAGGCCGGAGCTGTCGATCCAAATCCCCCGTGTCGTCCCGCCGTTCGGCCGCTGCTGCGCCGAGCCCGCCGGAGTCTGTTGATGAAGAGCCTGCAACGAGCCTGGCACCGCCATTCGCCCCAGTTGTTCCTGGGCGAACTGCTTGAGAAGCGCTGGATGGAGCCGATCATTCCATTCACGCTGACGATCGCGGTTTTCCTGGCCTTCGCGATCATGATCCCGCGCTACCTGACGGCGGGCAGCCTGCAGGAACTGATGCGGAATTTCGCGGAGCAGGGCATGGTCGCGGTCGCGATGGCCTTCTCCGTGCTGTCGGGCGGCATCGACCTGTCGGTCGGCGCGGTGTTCGCGATGTCGAACTTCCTCGCGCTCTATCTGTATCTCATCCTCGGGCTGCCGCTGCCCGTGACGATCGTGCTTGTGGTCCTGTTCGGTGCGGCGATGGGCGCGATCAACGGCGGCCTGATTGCCTACGGCAAGACCCGGCCGTTCCTGACGACGCTCGTCGTCCTCATCATCGTCCGCGCCGCCTACAACAAGGTGACGGTTGCGTTCACGAACGAACTCGCGAGCATCGACAGCGGGTCCAGTACGTGGGACTTCATGGGCTCGGGGAGGGTTCTCGGCATTCCCTTCAACATGCTGGTGCTGATCCTGCTTGCGGTCGGAACCCACTTCTTCCTCACCCGCATCAAGCCCGGCGTCCACATCATGGCGGTCGGGTCGAGCCGCAAGGCGGCCCGCCACGCCGGCGTCAACGTCAAGCGCGTGCTGTTCTCCGCCTATGTGATGTCGGGCGCGATCGCGGCGCTGGCGGGGATCCTCTATGCCGCGCGGCAGAGCAGCTCGGGCACCGACACCGGCGTCGGCTGGGAGATCAACGCGCTGGCCGCGGTGGTGCTCGGCGGCATCAGCCTGGCCGGCGGCCGCGGTACCATCGCGCGCGCCGTCATGGGCGCGGCGATCATCTTCATGCTCACCAGCGGCATGGTTCGGCTCGGCATCTCCGGCAACCTGACGACCGCCATCATCGGCATCATCCTGCTGCTTGCGGTCGGCTTCAACGTGAAGTGGATCAAGAACAAGGGCAAGGTGCTGCAAAAGGTCTACGTCACCCCAAGCTGGGTTGATTTCGAGCCGCCGCCGTCGGTCGAGCGGGGCAGCGGCACGCCGTTCGCGGAGAACGATCGCCTGAAGAACGCGGAAGCGATCGCGCTCAACATGATCGAAGGCCCGGAAGACATCATCCTTGACCGCAAGGACAACCTCTACACCGTCAACCGCAACGGTTCGATCATCCGCTTTCTCGCGCCTGACTATACCGTGCGCGAGGAATTCGCACGCATCGGCGGCCGGCCCCTCGGGTTGGCGTTCGATCGGGATCAGAACCTGCTCGTCTGCATCGCGGGCATGGGCGTTTACGGTGTGAAGCCCGATCGTTCAGTCTTCAAGGTCACCGACCGCACCACGCGCACGCGTACACGCCTCAAGGACGATTCGCGGCTCTATCTCGCTGACGACCTCGACGTCGCGCCCGACGGCAAGATCTATTTCAGCGAGGCCTCGACCCGCTATGAACTGACCGACTGGGCGCTCGACGGCTTTGAGGGGCGCGGCAACGGCCGGCTGATCTGCCACGATCCGAAAACCGGGATCACCAGGACGGTCCTCAAGAACCTGACGTTTCCCAACGGCATCTGCATTTCGCATGACGGTCAGTCGGTGCTGTGGGCGAGCACCTGGCTATGCCAGATCAACCGCTTCTGGATCGCCGGCCCGAAGGCGGGCACCAGCGAAATCCTGATCGACAACCTTCCGGGCTATTGCGACAACATCAACCGCGCATCCGACGGCAAGTATTGGCTCGCTTTCGTCGGCCTGCGCACGCCGGTCTACGACCTTGCGATGCGCAACCCTGTTTTCCGTACTCGCATGGTCAAGCAGATCCCGCCGGACGAATGGCTGTGTCCGGGCATCAACTACGGCTGCGTGGTCAAGTTCGACGACAATGGCGTGGTGACGGAATCGCTCTGGGATCCGGGCGGGCTTTCGCATCCGACCATCACGTCGGTCCGTGAACACAAGGGCTATCTCTATATCGGGGGTCTGGAGAACAACCGCATCGGCCGTATCCGCCTGCAGGACGCCGACCCGACCTGGGAAGCGCACAAGTCCTATTGGGGAGGGGCCTGAGCCATGTCTCTGCTTGGCGATATCATCGATCGCGTGTTGTCCCCGAACCGGGAAGTTCACGGCATTCCGGTGCTCGACGGCGCCTTCTCCCCGAACCAGCGGCTCGATCAGGCCCGCCAGCTCGGCGAAGAGATCGAGCGGCCGGACGACATCGCGCTCGGGCAGGACGGTGCGCTCTATGTCTCGACCGGCAACCGCGTCCTGCGTTGCACGGGAGACGACTTCAACACGCGCGCGGCGTTCGCGACGCTCGACGGCCCGGTCGGCGGGCTTGCCTGCACGCCGGACGGCCGGCTGCTCGCCTGCGTCTCCGGCGTGGGGTTGGTGGCGCTTTCGCCAACTGGCGAGATCGCCGGCAAGCTCGAAAGCGTCGGTGGTGAGAAGATTGCCTGTCCGTTGTCGGTGACGGTCGCGCCGGACGGGGCGATCTACCTGACCGACGGTTCGCGAAACAATCGGCCAGAGCATTGGCTGACCGACCTGATGCAGAACCGCGCCCCGTCGGGCCGGCTCATTGCCTGCAATTCCTCGCTCGGCGGTGCGAGCGCGCGTGCGGACAAGCTCGCATGGCCGCTCGGCGTGGTCGTATCCGGTGACGGCAAGGATGTGTGGGTCGCCGAGTCCTGGGCCCACCGCCTGACCGCTTTTTCACGTGCGGGTGACGACAGGCGCGTGATCGTCAAGAATCATACCGGCTACCCGGCGCGTCTTGCCCGAGGCGAGAATGGTGAGGTCTGGATGGCCTTCCTCGCGCTCCGCACGCAATTGACCGAATTCGTCCTGCGCGAGCGGGCATTCTGCGAAGAGATGATGCGGACGGTGCCACCTGAGCTTTGGATCGGGCCGGCGCTGGATGGTCGCCTCAATCCGCGCGAACCGACCCAGATCGGCCGCATCAAGAAACTCGGCATCCAGAAGCCGTGGGCCCCGCCGCGTTCCTATGGCCTTGTCGCCCGGCTCGACGCCAGGGGCGCGGCGACCGAGACGCTGCACAGCCGGGTCGATGGTCGGGTTCATGGAATCACCGCCGTCCGCCCGATCGGCTCGCGTGTGCTGGCGGTGTCCAAGGGACGCGATTGCCTCGTCGAACTGCCGCCTGGCCGCGGCATGCAAGAAGGATGAACGCCATGCCGGCCGAACAACGGGCAGGGACCCAGCTGCTTCAGATCGTCAACGGCAGCAAGGTCTATGGTGGCCTGCACGCGATCGATGGCGTCAATTTCGATCTGCGGCCGGGCGAAATCCACGCGCTGCTGGGAGAAAACGGCGCGGGGAAATCGACGCTCTGCAAGGCGATTGCCGGTGCGATCGTGCTGACCTCCGGCGACTACCTGATCCAGGGGCGCAAGGTCTCGTTCGCGTCGCCAAAGGAAGCGCTCGAGGGTGGGGTGGCGATGGTCTACCAGGAATCCAGCCTGGTCCCCTCCATGACGGTGGCGCAGAACCTTGAACTCGGCATGGAGAAATGGGTCACGGTCTACAGCAAGATCAACATCGCCGCGACCCAGTCGCTGCAATCGATGAACTTCAACGTCGACCCGCTGGTGCTGGTGGAGAATCTCGGAACGGCCAAGCGGCAGATGGTCGAAATCGTGCGTGCGGTTCGCCACAACGCCCAGGTCTTCATCTTTGATGAGCCGACCGCATCGCTGACCCCCGAAGAGACGCAGCATCTGTTCCATCTTCTCAACACCCTGAAGGAGAAGGGCGCCGGGATCATCTTCATCTCGCATGCGCTGGAAGAGGCATTGAACATCGCCGATCGCATCACCGTGCTTCGCGACGGCAAGCTGGTCGCCACCGTACCGGCGAAGGACGTCACGCGGGACGCGCTCGTGCGGATGATGGTTGGCCGTGAGGAAACCGCAGCGCAGTACGCGACCCACGGGGCTGATCCGGATGCGCCGAAGCCGCATGCCTCCCGCGGTGAGAAGGTGCTTTCGGTCGAGAACGTGACGATGGGCAGCATCGTCAAGAATATGTCGTTCTCGGTGTTCAACGGAGAAGTCGTCGGGATCTTCGGGCTGGTCGGGGCAGGGCGCTCCGAGATCGCGCAGATCGTCAGCGGCGCCCGCAAGCGCAACTTCCTGCGCGGCGGGATGATCTATCTGCGGGACAAGCCGGTCCGCTACCGGGTGCCGCGGCAGGCGGTGCGCGACGGAATCGCCTACATCACCGAGGATCGCAAGGTCGACGGTTTCTTCGAGACGATGACGGTGGATCAGAATATCTATCTTGGCTATCTGTCGTCGCCGCGCGTCAAGCGGTTCCTTTACTCCGCGCGCGAGATGAAACGGATCGCCGATCAATGGATCTCGGCGCTCTCGATCTCTGCATTGAAGCGGACGCTGAAGATTGTCGAATATTCCGGCGGCAACCAGCAGAAAGTCGTGGTGGGAAAGTCTCTGGCCCAGGAGCCTACGGTGGTCATCTTCGACGAACCGACGCGTGGTGTCGATGTGAGCGCCATTCCACAAATTCACGAGGCGATTCGCAGGCTGGCGCGCGAGAACAAGGCGGTTGTCGTTATTTCTTCCTATCTGCCGGAGATTCTGGCTATCTCGGATCGGATCCTGGTCGCTCGCGGCGGACGTATCGTCGAGGAAATGGCACGGGCTGATGCGACCGAGGACAAGATCATGTACGCGGCCATTCATTGAAGGAGGGCCTTTCATGAGTCCTTATCAGCGGCCTCCCCATTGGAAGGACATGACGCGGGACGGCAATGAGGACGATCCGGAGTCCCGTCGCCTGATGAGCGAGAGGATCGCAAGCGAGATTCGCAGCGCGGTGCTGAGCGGCGAGATGCGGCCAGGCACGCGGATTCGGCAGGAGCTTCTTGCGGCCCATTTCGGAGCCAGCCGCATTCCCGTGCGCGAGGCGCTGAAGCAGCTCGAGAACGAGGGGCTCGTCGTGATGGCGCCGAACCGTGGCGCCTGGATTGCGGACGTCAATTCGGAAGAATCGATCGAGATCTACAAGATCCGTGAAGCGGTCGAGCCGCTTGCCATCGGCGAAAGCGTTCCAAATCTGACCGACGAGGATATCGAGACGCTTGACCGCATTGTGCGCGAACTTGAGCAGGTCACCACGCTCGAGGAATACATCCAGCTTGATCGGGAGTTTCATCTACGGACCTATTCGCGGGCGCGGATGCCGCAACTGCTCGCGATGGTCGAACGCTTCTGGAACAGCACGCAGCATTTCCGGCGACAGTTTGTGAGCGAGACCTATGCCAAGGACGGGTTTCCGTTCTCCGATCCCCAGCATGTCCTGATCATGGACGCGATCCGGGCGCGCGATGTCGAAGCTGCACAGGTGTTGGTGCGTCTCCACATCCGGCGCACGCGCGTTGTCATTCAAGCAAAAGAGAGTGGGGCGGCCCAGCCGCCCCTTGCAAGCCGTGCCGCGCTTCCGCATGCGCGTCTCGGCTCGGTCTATCGAGGAAAAAGTGCCAATGAGTAGTGGCGGCGAACGCCTTTTGCCACGGTTCCTGCTGCGCCAGGTGGCGGCGGGCTATAGCGGCCGCCGGCCCGGACGGGGCTGCCATCGTTGCGACAGTGGTGGCAAGCGGCGATGACTGTCGACCTGGATTCCGTGTCGCGTGCACGCGCTTACGAGGAAGCCGCGGGCCGGCTGCGCGCGCGGCTCGGGGAATCGGTCGCTCCGCCCGATCCCGGAAGGCGGACGGCGCTTGATCTGTTTCGAGCCGCGCCGCGCGAGGCGCCGGCCGTGTTCTATTTCGATGCGACGCAGACCTATGCCGATATCGATCGGCTCAGCGACCGGCTCGCCGCCCGCTTCGCGCAAAAAGGAGTCGGGCGCGGCGATCGGGTCGCCGTCATTCTTCAGAATGTGCCGCAGTTCGTCATCGTCAGCGTAGCGGCCTGGAAGGTCGGGGCCATCGTCGTCAGCCTCAACCCGATGTACCGCACGCCAGAGCTTCGCAAGCTGTTCGGGGATTGCGAGCCGAAGGCGGTGATCTGCCACGACGATCAATGGGAGAACGTTTTCCTGGCCGCCGGTTCGGTCGATTCCGAGCTGGTGTTCTGGACCGGCGCTCGGGAATTCCAGCTGCGAAACGATGTCCGGGTGCTGCCGGTGCCGGGCGCAGCTCCGCAGGCCCGGGCGCTGGCGACGGTTTTCGCCGAAAATGCAGCCGCACCACCGGCACCGGTTCTGACGTCCGACGACATCGCCCTTCTCTTGTATACCTCCGGAACCACGGGCGTTCCAAAGGGCGCCATGCTCACGCATCGCAATCTGGTGGCGACCGCGTTGATCTGTTGCGATCATTTCGAATTGAACGGCACGTCGTGCATCTTTGGGGTCGCGCCGCTGTTCCACATCACCGGCTTTGAAATCCAGATGGTCGCGGCGTTTGCCGCGCGTGCAGCGATGGTGCTGACCTATCGCTTCCAGCCCCAGGTCGCGCTCGATGCCTTCCTTGAATGGCGGCCGACATTCATCGTCGGTGCCATCACCGCATACATCGCGCTGATGAACCAGGCCGACGCAACGAGCCGGCATTTCGAGAGCTTCGTACATATCTATTCCGGCGGCGCGCCGATCGCGCCCTCGGTCATCGATGCCTTTGCGAGACGGTTTGGACGGGCGATCCGCAGTTCCTATGGAATGACCGAACTGACCTCTGCAAGCCATCTTGCGCCCAACGAAGGTCGGATTCCGGTCGATCCCGACTCAGGCGCGCTGTCGATCGGCAGGCCGACTTCGGGCGCCGATGCGATCGTCGTCGACGACGAGCGCCGCCCGCTCGGACCCGGCGCGCATGGCGAGGTGGTTGTGCGTGGCTCAGGCGTGATGGCCGGTTACTGGAGAAAGCCGGCGGAAACCGACGAGGTGCTGACCAACGGCTGGCTGCATAGCGGCGACGTCGGCTTCTTTGACGAGAGCGGCTGGTTCTACCTCGTGGATCGCAAGAAGGACATGATCTCCGCCTCCGGCTTCAAGGTCTGGCCGCGTGAAGTCGAAGACGTGATCTATGGCTTTCCGGGCGTGCGCGAGGCAGCCGTCGTCGGCGCCGCCGATCCCTATCGCGGCGAGACGGTGGTCGCCTTCGTCTCCGCTCAACCCGGCACCGTGATCGACGTCGCCGCGCTCTCGCGCTTCTGCCGCGAGCGACTGGCGGCCTACAAATGCCCGGTCGACATTCGCGTGCTGGACGACCTGCCGAAGACGGAATCCGGAAAAATCACCCGAAACACGCTCAGGGACGGCCTGCGCGGCCGGTAAGGAGAATCGACGTGGATATCACCCAAAGCGAGCGCAGCCAGCAACTGGCCGCGCGTCTCCAGCGCTTCATGATGGAGCACATCTATCCGAACGAGCGCCGATACTATCAGGAGGCCGAGCGGCTCGGGCCCTGGGCTGTGCATCCGGTCGTCGAGGAACTGAAGCCGCTCGCACAACTGGCCGGCCTGTGGAACCTGTTTCTGCCCACTCACGAGGACGGGCTGACCAATCTCGAATATGCCCCGCTATGCGAGATCATGGGGCGTTCGCATCTTGCTCCCGAGGTCTTCAATTGCAGTGCTCCTGACACGGGCAACATGGAGACCATCCTGCGCTACGGTACGGAGGCGCAGAAGGACCGCTGGCTGAAGCCCTTGCTGGCCGGCGAGATCCGTTCTTCCTTTGCGATGACGGAGCCCGACGTCGCCTCGTCCGACGCGACCAATGTGGCCAGCTCGATCGTCCGTGATGGCGACGATTACGTGATCAACGGTCGCAAATGGTACACCACCGGCGCCACCGATCCGCGATGCAAGATCATCATCTTCATGGGGCAGACCGATCCGCAGAATCCGGATCGTCACAAGCGTCAGTCGATGATCCTCGTGCCGAAGGAGACGCCCGGCGTGCATGTCGTCCGTTCGCTGCCCGTGCTCGGCTTCTACGGCGTACCGGATCGTGCATCCGAGGTGATATTCACCAATGTACGCGTGCCGGCCGCCAACATGCTGCTCGGCGAGGGGCGTGGGTTCGAGATCGCGCAGGGTCGGCTCGGGCCCGGACGCATTCATCATTGCATGCGGTTGATCGGCCTCTCCGAGCGCGTGCTCGAGCGCATGTGCCGGCGCGCGCTGAAACGTGTCGCCTTCGGCAAGCCTCTCGCCGAGCAAACCGTGACGCTCGAGCGGGTGGCCGAAGCGCGCATGAAGATCGACCAGGCGCGGCTGCTGACGCTCAGAGCTGCCTACATGATGGACACGGTCGGCAACAAGGCAGCGCGGCAGGAAATCGCGATGATCAAGGTCGTTGCGCCGAACATGGCGCAGACCATTGTTGACTGGGCGATCCAGGCGTTCGGGGGAGGCGGCACCAACAACGACCATTTCCTTTCGGCAGCGCTCGCGACGACTCGCTTGTTGCGACTGGCCGACGGCCCCGACGAGGTCCACCGCAACCAGATCGGCAAGCTCGAATTGCGCCGATGGCTCAATGTCGATCCCTCACGAACCGGCGGTGGCGCGGATTCGTTGTCGCCCGATGAATCCGAATCCTGGTCCGAAGGCGGTCTGTGGCCGCGCCCGAAAGATTTGCCATAGGCGGGTTGGGAGGGGGCTGGAGCCGAGGCATCGGCTCCAGCGCTGATCAACAAAAGGAGAGTTGTGAGCGATCTCACAGGGGGACGTCGAGTCCTGCACTAGTCAGGAATTTCTCAGAACCAACGGAGGTTCGCATGAAGCTCCTGATGATCGCCAGCCTGACCGCCCTCGCGCTTTTTCTGGCTGCGACGAATGTCCCGAGATCGCATCCATCGTCCGTGAGCCACACATCGGTGGCAGGGATGCCCGCTGTGCAAGATAAGCTGCCGGTTGAAGATTTCGACGATCGATCGCTGGTGTTTCCGAGGGGAACTCAGCAATAGAGAGAATGGTGCCGTCGCATCCGAACGCATTCGGTTCGGGATGAGCGGGCTGGAAATCGTCTGGCGTTGAACAGCGCGACGCGTCGGACGGCTTGTTCGCTTGCGCAGCCCCCGTCGCGCGCTGTGTTTCAAAAACTCATGAAGATCGGGTTGATCTCAGCGGGATCGCCGACATGTTCTGGGAATTGAAACGGCGCACCGTGGCGATCGACTATCAGAATTGCCAGTAGCAGCGCCAACACCGCAGCGATGTAGATCAGCAGTGGCGACGCGTCCCGGCTGGTGGGATTGCGATCCCGCGGCGGCAACACGCGAGAATGCCAAATGCGCGAGATGAACTGCAGATATGCTTTCGGATGTATTTGCATGTTCGACCTCGATTGTGAGGCGCCTTTACCAAGACTGCGACCGCGTGGGCCGCTCTTCAAGGCGCCGCTTGTCGCACCCCGAACCGAATACGAACTCCCTTGTTGATTACTGGTGAAATGGGCACGTTGTTGCCAGGGGCCAAGCCCGTCGCCCATGGACACGCCAGATTTTCAGAATGACCGCCGGCGGGGCCGATGGACGCCAGGGAGCACTTTGGCCGGGCAGCAAAAACGGGCAGAATGGCCCGGGGCTTCGCTGCGAGTGTCTCCGACGGCCATGGATTTGATTTTGCGCCTCGCCACGTTCCTTGTGACGGCATCGTTGCTTCTTGCGCTGCAACCCGCGCAAGCGCAATTGGCCGGACACGGCGGACCTGTCCGCGCGATCGCCGTTTTAGGCGACGGCAGGACGGTTCTGTCGGGCAGCTTCGACACTGCGGCGATCCGATGGTCGCTGGCAACCGAGTCGGCGGAGCAGGTGCTTCGTTTCCATTCGGGTGCGGTGAATGCGGTCGCCTTCCTCGGCGATGGAAGAATGGCAACGGCGGGTGCGGATGGCCGGATTGCGATCTGGACGTCGGGCCGGCCGCAGCCGGACCGGGTTTTCGCGGACCATACGGGACCCATCGTCGGGCTCGCCGTTTCGCCCGATGCATCCAAGCTCGCATCCGCCTCGTGGGACCATACCGTGCGGCTCTCGTCGTTGTCCGACGGGGGCTCGCGCGTGCTGCAAGGTCACTCGCAAAACGTGAATGGCGTGGCCTTTGCCCCCGACGGACAGTCGCTGGTGAGCGTGGGCTACGATCTGACGGTGCGGATCTGGCGCCTGCCGGACGGCAGCGCCGAGGTCGTCACGGTGCCGTTGCCGCTGAATGCCGTGGCCATCTCGCCTGACGGCGAAATCGTCACCGGCGCAGCGGACGGCAAGCTGCGCATGATGACGGCCGACGGCAAGGCAAGCGGCGAGGTCATCGCCGGCGCCACGCCGATCGTCGCCTTGGCGGTCTCGCATGACGGCGCCTTGATCGCCGCGGCGGCAATTGACGGCACGGTG
Organism: Bradyrhizobium sp. USDA 4538; assembly: GCF_024171045.1. NCBI lineage: Bacteria > Pseudomonadati > Pseudomonadota > Alphaproteobacteria > Hyphomicrobiales > Nitrobacteraceae > Bradyrhizobium > Bradyrhizobium sp. USDA 4538. Next base: position 30,697 of record NZ_JALJZE010000001.1, on the reverse strand, counting down.
GCGATCGTCGATCGCAAGGCGCGCAGCGTGCTGCGCACGTTCGCCGGGCTGGGCGGGCCGGTTTGGTCGGTTGCATTCCTGCCCGATGGCGTGACGCTCCTGACCGGCGGCGCCGACGGCAAGATCAGGCGCTGGAATGCACTGACCGGCGCGGCGATCGGATCGAACGTGGTGGGCACGCCGGGGGACCCGCTCGCCGCCTATGCCGACGACCACGGTGCCGAAGTCTTCAGGGCCTGCGTCGCCTGTCACACATTGTCGGAGACGGAGGTGCAGCGTGCCGGTCCGACCCTTGCCGGACTGTTCGGTCGGAAGATCGCCTCGCTGCCGGGCTATCGCTTCTCCGACGCACTCAAGACGATGGACATCGTCTGGACGCCGGACACCGTCTCAAAATTGTTCGAGATCGGGCCGAACGCCTATACGCCCGGCACGAAGATGCCGGAGCAGCAGATCGGCTCGGCCGAAGATCGCCGCGCGCTCACAGACTTCCTGGCGCGTGCGACGTCGAAATAGCCCGCGTTGGTGCTAGCCGCCTTGCGCATACTCAAGCGAAGGCGTCAAGCCGCGATATGAGACTTTAATACCCCGGCCATTGCTCCACCGGAATTTTCGTCAGCTCCGGGTTCTCCTTGAGCATGCGGGCGATACTAATGCTGGGATGTTCCTTGAGCGCCGCCACGACGCACTGGTTGACGTATTTGCGGCGGGACAGCCACTTGATCTTCTTGCCCTTCGCCTCGGCCTTGCAGGCGACCACCGCCTGCTTGAGTGCAACCTTTTCGGCTTTGGTAAGAGCGGCGGCCTCGACGGCTGTGCCGCCAAGGGCGGTGGTGACAAGGCACGTCGACAGAACCTTCATGAATCGAGGCATGCGGCTAGTCCTTGTTCTCGCGTTGACGCAGGTAGTCATCCGTCGTTCGTGGCGGCGCGCGTTCCGGCACGTCCTGGATCGGATCGAACTGCTGTTCGCTCATGACGATGACCCGGCAATCGGCGCACATCCGCAAGGCCTCGGTCCGGCGGTCCCCGGCAGGGTACATCCAATGCCGTCCCTCGAGTTTGGTCGCGATCCGATCGATCGTGCTCTTGACGCCGAACGGCGTGCCACAGCGAATACACAGGGCAGGTTCTTCTTCCTTGATCACCCGCGCCGGCGCGCGTCTTGCCCGGAAATCGATCTGCGGGGCGAGCCTGATGACTTTTTCAGGACAGGTGCTCTGACACAAACCGCACTGCACGCAGGCGTCCTCCACGAATTTGAGGACAGGGCGGTCGGGATCGGCGCGGAGCGCGCCGGTTGGGCAGGCCGAAACACAGGACAGGCACAGCGTGCAACCGGCGACGTCGACGGTGATCGCACCGATAGGTGCACCCTCAGGCAAGGCGATCACGTCAACCGGCTTGGGGGCGAGGCGATGCAGTTCGCTCAAGCCGAAGCGAAGCAGATCGCCGCGTTTGCCGACCGTCAGGAAAGTCGCGGGATTTTCGAGGCCGGCGAGGGGGCCAATCCCCGTCAGTTGCTCGGCCAGAGTGTCGGGATCGTCGGTTTCGATCGTGCTCACGCGGCGGCCGTCAAATCCGAGTCCGGCGAGAATGGTCTCGGCCATCCGGATCGTCAGCAACGATCCGGTCACGTCGTGTCGTGGCTTGGCGCGCAGCAGGAGCCGCACGGCAGCCGCGCCATAGGCGAAGGCGCCGATGATGGCTTCCAGGCCGACCTGCGTCAGCTCGTTGACGGCGAGGGGAAGCACATTGGCCGGCAATCCGTCGCCATGGCGGGCGAGCGCATCGATCAGCGGCGTGCCGTGCTGGCTGTCATGCAGCAGCAGGACCGGATGTGTGCCGCCGGCCTCGCGATAGGCGCGCAACATGGCGCGGAGGATCTGCAACTGGGTATCGGCGGGTGGCAGCGCGTAGGATGCCGCTCCGGTGGGGCAGGCGGCCGCACATTGCCCGCAGCCTGCGCACACCTCCGCGTTGACTGCGACATGGTCGCCGTCCGGCGTGATCGCGCCGGTCGGGCACAAATCGAGGCAGCGATGGCATCCGATCAGCTTCGAGCGGGAATGCGCGCAGAGGCTGGGTGTGAAGTCGACATATCTCGGCTTGTCGAAGCTTCCGACGAGATCGCGGGCGGCGAGCACCGCACGCAGCATGGCCGCGGGATCTCTCGGATCCGCGCGGAGATAGCCGTCTCGCAGATCGTGTGCGGGAAACAGAGGCGGCTCGCCGGAGAGGTCGAGCACGAGATCGCAGCGCGAGATCGCGCCGTTGCGCGGGGCTTCGAACTCGAAGCGGGCGCGTGAGGACGGGCGTGGCTGCGCGTAGTCGTCGATCGCGAGCTCGAAGCCGCCAAAGTGCCCCCGCGCATTGCGGATCGTGCCCTGCACGATCGGGAACACGGCCGCGGCAGGCGGCACGACGTCCGCCGGCTTCCTGAGCATGACCGTGACGTCGAGATGGTCCGCCAGCAGCCGGCCAGCCTCGATCGCGGTCTCGTCGCGCCCATAGATCAGGATGATGCCATCGCTCGACAATGTGACCAGCGGATAGTCCGGCGCGGGAACCGCCGCCGCTGCAAGCAGCGCCGCCATCTTCGGGCCCGCCTTCGCGCCGTCGCGCGACCAGCCCGCCGTCTCGCGGATGTTGACGAAGCTGATCGGGCCGGCGCGTTCGCCCATCTCATTGGTGAACTGGCCGGCCTGCTGCGTGCAGGCGACGGTCAGCGGGCCGTCGGCTTTCGCGGCGTTGCGGAAATCTTCGAGCTCGGCGCCGCAGAGATGACGATGGCTCCTGATCTCGCAGTTGGGACATCCACGCAGGATCGCGGCCACGTCAAGGCGCATCGTGTCTTCACACGAGCAGATCAGGACGGTCTTCGCTGGCTGCTCCAGGTCGATCCCTCCGCGGGTGCGGCGCCGTCTTGCGGACTCGCGCCATTCCTTCACCTCGTATAGATATTCACTATCGGAAGGAAAAGGAAAGTGGAGGACGGCCCTTGCGGTCGACCCCGACCAGCCGCGTCTCCGTGACGGAAGCGATCCATCTGCCGCCGCCATTCACGCTCGTCCGGTTGCGTGAGAGCGGAGACGCCTTTGCTCACGCTTGCCGCATTGCACCCAAAAGCGGTGCCGGCACGCTGGTGTATGTCGGGCGGTTCGATCTTGCCGAATTCGCCGTGGTGCTCGAGCCGGGCGAGCCCTTGGCCACCGCACGGCGCGCCTTCTATGCCGGCATGGTCGCGCTCACCGACGCCCTGCGCGCCTATGCGCCGCCGCACAAGACGGTCGCGATCGGCTGGCCCGACACCGTCGCGATTGACGGTGGGCTGGTGGGCGGCGGACGGCTGGGATGGCCGACGTCCGCGCGCGAGGACGAGCCGCCTGCCTGGCTGGTGTTCGGCGCCATGATCCGGACGGTTGCAATGGCCGATCAGGGACCAGGCGTCCATCCGCTCGCGTCCGCGCTGGATGAGGAGGGGTTTGGCGAAGCAGGAGCCGTGCAGGTGACCGAGAGCTTTGCGCGGCACCTGATGCGGGCGATCGATAGCTGGCAGACCGATGGCTTTGGCAGCCTCGCGCGCGACTATCTCAGCCGGATCCCCCGCGAGCGGCGAACCGTGCTGCGGATCGATGACGGCGGCGATCTCCTCACGCGCCGCGTCGGCGCCGACAGGATCGAACGCAGCGTACTCGTCAAGGCGCTCGGAACGCCGTCCTGGTTCGATCCGAAGCTCGGAGGGCCGCGGCTGTGAAACTGCTCCGCAGCATCGCGCTCGATCCCTCCGACACCTTCGTATTCGATGTGGCGGCCGAGCCGGGCGAATGGGCCGTCTCCGGTGCCTTCCGCTTCTGCGATCAGGATCCGACGAAGCTGACCGGCAAGGCCCGCGTCGCGTTCCGCAGTGGCTTCCTCGGCGTGCAGTCCTGGGGCTGGTCGACGCTGGTGCAGATTGTGCCTGCGACCGAGAACGATTGCAGCGCGCTGATCGACCGCCTCGCCAGGCAATTGATCGATCGTTTCGGAGCGCCGAATCTGGCGACCGCGCGGACGGCGGCGGAAGAGGAGGTCGCCTTCGCGCAGTCGCTCTGCAACCATCCGGTCAGCTCGCTCATTGCCGTTCACCGTTCGGTGAGCGACGGCGAAGTCCGGGAGTCGTTCCGCAGGCTGCAGCTGCGTCAGGGTCAGGGACACGGCAAGGCGTTCTCGTTCATGGAAGTCGAAGACGATGTCGAGCCTGACGGTGATCTCAAGCTTGCCGATATGAGTGGGGAGTCGCGGCACCGATGAATGATTTCTGGATCGCGTGCGGCCACCATCTGCTCGATCGCGACGAGAGCGGGGGGCTTTGCGTCACCGACGAGTTCCTGAAGGCCTATTTTGCTCGTCCGGAGCTGGTTCCGCCGGACGAAGCATGCCCGGTCGAGCGGCGGCTGCACCGCGCGCTGCTCGCGGCTCCCCGCAGGCCGGTCGGCGCGGAAGAGATTGACGCGATCGTCGATGCGGATGCTCGGGAGAACTGGCGGCTCGTGCTTGCCTTCCGCGATCTCCTCCTGCGGCATCCGACGCTGGAGCAGGCCTATCTTGCAACCGTCCGGTCCGGGACGAACGACTTGCCGCCGCTGTTCGTCAATCAGCTCGTCCACGTGATCCTGCGCAATGCGCTCGACGGCTGCGATGATCCGTTCGTGCTGCGCGCAGCCGAGCTGTTCTTCCGCCCGCAGCGCATCCTGCCGCAGGAGCAGGCCCTGCTGCTCGGCGATGAAGAGGTCGTCGGGGGACAGACTCCGACCCCGGTGCTCTCGCTGATGTCGATGCTGGGGGCGGTGACCGATGCCGAGCTCGACGTCTTGCGCGAGGACAATGCCGGCGATTACTGGCGCCGGAGCGACCAGTTCGACATGGCATTCGACCTCACCGCAGGCGGCCGCGGGCCGGCGGCGCTGGCGCAGGCGATGGTGCGCTGGATCTCCCATCTGCTCGGGATCGACGTCAGCATTGAGCCGCTGCGCGAGCTGCGTGATGCACGTCTCACCTGGTATGTCGGGCTCGACGCCGACGCGACCAGACTCGGCGACCGTCTCTGGCATGGCGAGCAGCTCGACGACCGCAGCGCAGGACGCGTGCTTTCATTGTTCCGTCTGATGTTTGCGGACACGAACGCGGCCGCAGACGAGATGCGGGGCGAGCCGGTTTATCTCATTCTGTCGATGAACGCCGATCAGAAGCTGCGGATGAAGCCGCAGAATTTGCTGACGGGGCTGCCGGTCAAACATCTGGAGATGGCGACATGAGTCCGGCCGCGCTGCCGCTTGTGCGCGTCCCCGTCGGCGTCGTGGTCGAGCGGCATCAGGCGGACTCGCCGTGGACCGATTTCGTCTGGCGCGCGGTTGCCGTGCTGCCTGACGAGCCGGACACCAAACCCTGGACGGTGCTTCGCGAAGAGAACGGGACGACGCTGTTCTATGCCGGCAGCGCCATGGTCGATCTCTATGGTTCCGAGACGGCGCGCTATCGCGACAATCTCGTCTCGGGCAGTCCGGCCATCTGGACCGTCTTGTCGCCGGCCGAAGGCGCCTGGCCCTACTCGGTGGCTGCCGCGACCGCCGATCCTTCGGAGGGCGAGGCGTTCACGGAGGCCGGTGCGAATCTGGTCGAGGCCGTCCCCATGCCCGAGATGCTGCGTGAGCAGATTGAAAGCTTCGTGGCCGAGCACCACGTCGAACGTGAGTTCTTCAAGCGCAAGCGACGGCAGGCCGATCCCGAGGCGCTCGCGCGCCGGCAGCATGAAGGCGGACACGAATGAGTGAGGACAAGTTCCTGACGCGCTGGTCCCGCCGCAAGCAGGAGGCAAAGGCGAACGCCACGCCACCGGACCCGGCCATGCGCGACGACATGCAGTCGCCGCCGCCAGCAGTCAAAGACGACGACGCGGAGTTCGATCTTTCGAGCCTGCCTTCGATTGACTCGATTACCTCGGCGACCGACATCACGGCGTTCCTGCGCAAGGGAATCCCGCAGGAGCTGACGCGTGCGGCGCTTCGTCGCGCCTGGAGCGCCGATCCCGTCATCCGCGACTTTGTCGGGCTTGCCGAGAACGCCTGGGACTTCAACGACCCGACCGCGATGCCGGGCTTTGGCCCGCTGGATTGCTCCGAGGCTGAGCTCACCGCGCTCATCGACAGGATCGTCGGCGGCCTCGGCAAGCCGGCCGAGGCGCCGCCTGAGCGTTCGGTTGAAGTCGCGGATTCTTCGCAGGAATTGCGCGAGGTCGAGTTGCCGGGCATCGCCGCCGAAGAAGCCGCGACCACGGGATCCGCGCCTGATCCTGCTGCAACGCAACGAACGGTCGCGGAAAGCTCCGACGGCGAACAGGTGCCGGTTGAGCGCCGCACGCACGGCAGTGCGCTGCCCCGCTAGGGACCGCGACGAAAGGCCATAGCCTCAGACTATAGCGAGCCGATTGACCCTCCGTTGGGCCGGGACTAGGCTTCGCTAGCGCTTTGTAAGAAAAGCAAAATCAGCACCCGGGACTTGGATGGAGGTCCACGTGCGCGATGCTGGCCTTGAGCGAGCCATTGACGCCGCCGGCGGCGTTGCAGAGCTTGCGCGCAAAATCGGCATCAGCCAGCCCTCTGTTTCGAACTGGAACAAGGTGCCCGCGCAACGGGTGATCGCCGTCGAAGCCGCCACAGGCATCTCGCGCGATCATTTGCGGCCTGATCTGTACAGCGAGCCGCTTCGTGCCGAAGCGCCGATCGATTTTGTCGATGTCGCGCGTGCGCAGGAATATCTGCTGCTCGCGACGCTGTTGTCCGCCGCACCATCGAAGAAACTGCTCGATCAACTGGCTGCGTTGACCGCCGATGCCACGCCGCTTGGGCGCGCGCATGCCGCGCTGGCCGAATCCGCCGCCAATGCGGTCGCGGCGAAGGTCGAACGCGAATATTTCGATCTGTTCACAGGTCTCGGCCGCGGCGAACTCTTGCCCTACGCCTCCTACTATCTGACCGGCTTTCTCAACGAGCGGCCGCTGTCGAGGCTGCGCGCCGACCTCGCTGCGTCCGGGATCGAGCGCATCGCGAACAATTCCGAGCCGGAAGATCACGCGGCTATCCTGTGCGAGATCATGGCAGGTTTCGCGGGAGGGCGTTTCCCGGCGCCGTTCGACACGCAGCGTGCCTTCTTCGGCAAACACGTCGCGCCCTGGATGGGGCGGCTGTTCGTCGACATCGAGCGCGCGGAGAGCGCCGTCTTCTATCGTGCGGTCGGTGCGCTTGGTCGCGCCTTTATCGAGATCGAGACAGAAGCATTCACGTTCGCGAACTGACCTGCATCCGCGGGTCCAGGAGAGATGCGATGAGTGAAGACAGGACTACCACAGTCGGGCGCCGCGATTTCCTGCGCAAGGTCGGCGTCGGCACGGTGGGCGCCGGCGCGACACTGGCAACGCCTCTGGTCGGCTCTGCGCAAGCCGACAGCGAAACCAACGATGAGAAGCGCAAGGCGCGCTACAAGGAAACCGATCACGTCAAGGCGTTCTACCGCGTCAATCGTTATCCGGCCAAGGGAGGTTGACCGTGCTGATCAAGCGAACAAACCAGCGTTCCCTGCGCCAAGGCTCCGCCGCCAGCTCCCTTGCAGATCAGGCCGGTGGCCTCGACCGCCGCAGCTTCCTGCGCAAATCCGGTCTTGCCGGCGGCGCGCTCGCCGCATTCGGCACCTTGCCGCTCGGCAGCGTGCGCAAGGCGGAAGCCGCGGCGGCCGGTCCGCTCACGGCGGGCGCGACCGTCCGCAAGAGCATCTGCACGCACTGTTCGGTTGGATGCACGGTGACGGCCGAGGTCTTGAACGGGGTATGGATCGGCCAGGAGCCGAGCTGGGATTCGCCGATCAATCGCGGCTCGCATTGCGCCAAGGGCGCTTCCGTGCGTGAGCTCGTGCACAGCGAGCGGCGGCTGCGCTATCCGATGAAGCTGGTGGGCGGGCAGTGGACCCGCGTCTCCTGGGACACCGCGATCAATGAGATCGGCGACAAGATTCAGGCGGTACGTGAGAAGTCGGGTCCCGATTCCGTCTATTGGCTCGGCTCGGCCAAGATGACCAACGAAGGCGCCTACCTGTTCCGCAAGCTCGGTGCGTTCTGGGGCACCAACAATACCGATCACCAGGCCCGCATCTGCCATTCAACCACCGTCACCGGCGTCGCCAACACCTGGGGCTACGGCGCGATGACCAACAGCTACAATGACATCCGCAATGCGAAGACGCAGGTCATCCTGGGCGGCAATCCGGCCGAGGCGCATCCCGTCTCGCTGCAGCATCTGCTCGAGGGCAAGGAGCTGCAAAGGGCCAACTTCATCGTCATCGACCCGCGCCTGACGCGCACCGCCGCGCACGCGACCGAATATGTGCGGATGCGGCCGGGTACCGACATTCCGGTGCTCTACGGCATGATGTGGCACATCCTGCAGAACGGCTGGGAGGACAAGGAGTTCATCCGGCAGCGCGTCTACGGTTTCGACGACCTCAAGAAGGAGGTCGAGAAATGGCCTCCTGAGGAAGTCGAGCGCGTCACCGGCATTCCCGGCGAGCAGCTCAAGCGCGTCGCCAAGATGTTCGCCACCGAGAAGCCGGCAACGTTGATCTGGGCCATGGGCCAGACGCAGAAGACCGTCGGCACCGCCAATGTGCGGGCGAGCTGCATCGCGCTGCTGATGACCGGCAATGTCGGCAAGGCCGGCGCCGGCGCCAACATCTTCCGAGGCCACGACAACGTGCAGGGCGCGACCGATGTCGGGCTCGATATCGTCACGCTGCCGTTCTACTACGGCCTTGCCGAAGGCGCCTGGAAGCACTGGTCGCGGGTCTGGGAGGTCGACTATGACTTCCTGAAGGCGCGGTTCGATTCCAAGCAGATCATGGAAACCCCCGGCATTCCGCTGACCCGCTGGTTCGAGGCGGTGACGTTGCCGAAGGAGCAGGTTGCGCAGAAGGACAACGTGAAGGCGGTGTTCGTGCAGGGACACGCCTCCAACAGCATCACCCGTATCCCTGAATCCCTCAACGGCCTGAAGGCGCTCGAGCTGCTCGTCATCGCCGATCCGCATCCGACGACCTGGGCCTCGCTCGCGGTCGAGGCGGGACGCACCGAAGGCGTCTACATTCTCCCGGTCGCCACCCAGTTCGAGTGCAAGGGGTCGCGCGTCGCTTCCAACCGCTCGCTGCAATGGGGCGAGCAGATTGTGAAGCCGATCTTCGAGTCGAAGGACGATCTCGAAATCATCTATCTGATGGCGAAGAAGCTCGGCTTCGCCGATCAGATGTTCAAGAAGATCAAGGTCGAGAACAACCTGCCTGAGGCCGAGGACGTGCTGCGCGAGATGAACCGCGGCAGCTGGTCGACCGGCTATTGCGGACAATCGCCCGAGCGCCTCAAGGCGCACATGAAGAACCAGGCGAAGTTCGACATGCTGACGATGCGGGCGCCGAAGGACGATCCCGAGGTTGGCGGCGACTATTACGGCCTGCCTTGGCCGTGCTGGGGATCACCCGAGGTCAGGCACCCCGGCACGCCACTGCTCTACAACACCAATCTGCACGTGATGGACGGCGGCGGCACGTTCCGGCCGCGGTTCGGCGTCGAGCGCGAGGAGAAGCTGCCGGACGGCACGACGCGGAAGGTAAGCCTGCTCGCGGACGGCTCGTATTCGTTGGGGTCGGGAATCCAGGATGGCTATCCGGAATTCACGCTGGCGAGCCTGAAGAAGCTCGGCTGGGACACCGAGCTCACCGAAGCGGAAATGGCCGTGATCAACAAGATCAATCCGGCCAATCCGGACACGGTGTCGTGGTCGCTCGATCTGTCGGGCGGCATTCAGCGCGTCGCGCTTGCGCACGGCTGCGTACCCTACGGCAACGGCAAGGCACGCATGAATGCCTTCGGCTTGCCCGATCCGATCCCGGTTCACCGCGAGCCGATCTATACGCCACGTGTCGATCTCGTCGCCAAGTACCCGACGCTGCCCGACGCCAAGCAGTTCCGGATGCCCAATATCGGATTCTCCGTGCAGAAGGCCGCGGTGGAGAAGGGCATTGCAAAGCAGTTTCCGCTCATCCTCTCGTCCGGCCGTCTGGTCGAATATGAGGGCGGCGGCGAGGAGACGCGCACAAACCCGTGGCTCGCCGAGTTGCAGCAGGACATGTTCATCGAGATCAATCCCGCCGATGCCGCCGATCGCGGTGTCAAGGACGGTGGCTGGGTCTGGGTCACCGGCGCCGAGAACAATTCCAGGGCAAGGATGAAGGCGCTCGTTACCGAGCGGGTCGGCAAGGGCGTTGCATGGATGCCCTTCCATTTCGGCGGCTGGCTTGCGGGCAAGGATCTTCGCGGCAACTACCCGAAGGGCACCGATCCGATCGTGCTCGGCGAAAGCGCGAACACGATCACCACCTACGGATACGATCCCGCGACGGGCATGCAGGAGCCCAAGGTCACTCTCTGCCAGATCGCGGCGGCATAAGGGAGCAACGACGATGGCACGTATGAAGTTTCTCTGCGACGCCGACCGTTGCATCGAGTGCAACGCCTGCGTCACGGCCTGCAAGAACGAGCACGAGGTGCCTTGGGGCATCAACCGCCGCCGGGTCGTCACCATCGCCGACGGCAAGCCGGGCGAACGCTCGGTCTCGATGGCCTGCATGCACTGTACGGACGCGCCCTGTGCGGCGGTGTGCCCGGTGAATTGTTTCTATACCACCGCCGACGGCGTGGTTCTGCACTCCAAGGATCTCTGCATCGGCTGCGGCTACTGCTTCTACGCCTGTCCGTTCGGCGCGCCGCAATATCCGAAGGTCGGCAATTTCGGCTCGCGCGGAAAAATGGACAAATGCACCTATTGTGCCGGCGGTCCCGAGGCCGATGGCAGCAAGGAAGAGTACGAGAAATACGGCGCGAACCGGCTTGCCGAAGGCAAGCTGCCGCTGTGCGCGGAGATGTGCTCGACCAAGTCGCTGCTCGCCGGCGACGGCGAGATCATTGCCCAGATCTATAAAGAGCGCGTGCTGAAGCGCGGCTACGGCTCAGGCGCATGGGGCTGGAAGACCGCCTATCGCGAGACGATCGAGTCCTGACGACGACCTGGCGCGGGTCGCGTCGATATCGGGAGGACCTTATGGCGTGTTTTGCACGATGTGTTCGGCTCGTCATTGGCGTGGCTGGACTCCTGCTGCTCGTCTCCGCGGCTTCCCCGTCCGTAGCCCAGCAGGTCAACCCGACCGCAAGCGCGGTCAAGGAGCAACAGCTCCTGCAGGAACTGAACCGGGTGCAGGGACGCGTCAGCATACCCGACCAGCGCTCGGGCGTTCTCGAACAGCCGGCCGGCCGTGAATGGCGCGAGTTCCGGAACGTGACGCTGCGCTGGATCGGCGGCATCGCCATTCTTGGCATGCTCGCGGCGCTGGTCATCTTCTATCTCAGCCGCGGGATGGTACGGCTGCAGAGCGGTCGTTCCGGCCGGACCATCGTGCGCTTTTCCGCATTCGAGCGCTTCGTGCACTGGATGACGGCGACTTGCTTCATCATTCTGGCGATCTCGGGGTTGAACGTCACTTTTGGACGTCCATTGCTGCTGCCGTTGATCGGCCACGAAGCGTTTTCCGAATGGTCGCAATGGGCGAAATATGTTCACAACTATCTCAGCTTCCCGTTCACCATCGGCGTCGTGCTGATCTTCCTGATGTGGATCGCCGGCAATATCCCGAACAAGGCGGATGTCGACTGGATCAAGCGCGGCGGCGGCATCGTCGGGCACGATCATCCGCCGGCCTATCGTTTCAACGCCGGCCAGAAGGCGATCTACTGGATCGTGGTCATCGGCGGAGGTCTGGTGGCGGCGACGGGATATGTGCTGATGTTCCCGTTCTACCTGTCAGGCATCGAAGGGATGCAGCTTGCGCAGATCGTCCACTCCATCGTCGCGATGCTTTTCACGGCAGTGATGCTGGCGCACATCTATATCGGCACGATCGGCATGGAAGGCGCGTTCGAGGCGATGGGAAGCGGCACCGTCGATGTCAATTGGGCCAGGGAGCACCACAGCCTCTGGCTGGAAGAGGAGAATGCGCGCGATGCTCGACCCCAGCCCTCCGTCACCGCGGCGGAGTAGGGGGGCGCGCAGCCGTTGAACGCGAACTTGCTACAGCCGTACGCCCGTCGTTGCAAAGGCCTGTGCGACCGGTTCTTGCACCCGGTTTAGCGCCAGGGCCCCGAATGCCGACACGACGACGGCGGCCACGCAGGCGAGCAAGAAGACTTTCATTGTCGTTCTCCCAAATCGATCGGGATGCAGTGGGAGTTTACACAAGATGACGCGTCGCGGACAGCGTTGTCCGGCGCGTGTGGGCGGCCATCGCTCAAGCCATGGGGCGCAAGCGGCGGCTTTCGGGACGCTGCACCATCGAGACGCCGCATCCCGCGTTAGGTTGCCTTGGCGACCAGCAGTTCGCGTGGAGCGTGGATTGATCGCGCATGTCGAGCCGGATGGGATTCCTCAAGCGGTCCAGTCCCCTCAAGGATCGGGGGAAAAAGAAATAAATGAAATGAATGACTTAAGGTGGAGATTGTCGGTGACCCCGATGCTGGATTGGACTGGCTGATCGTAGGGTCGCGGTAGATGATGTTCGCTCTCGGCACGGGGCGTGCGCTTGAGGGCCAGCGTCGCTCTCTAGACGTCAAAATGGCGCTCCCGCCTGCGCGCTTGCCGAATTGGGTTTGATTCAGATCAACCCACGATGCGCGTCGATGCTCTGTTTATCGTGCGAGGTCCCGGGTCCAATGGGGAGCGCCGTGGCAGCCTGGAAGCACGCTTTGAGGGTCCTCCGCGCGACATTTATCGACGGCGACGCAAACGGCCGGTGCGCCACGCATGGGTTGCGGCCACCCCGAAGCGATGTCGCAGCGGGTCAACTTCATTCTCGAGCGCCTGCAATTCGCTCGATGCGGATTGCAGGATGCGTTTTGAGCATCGCGGTCGTGCTGACCTCGACGAACTGTCTCGCGATGGAGTTCTCCCGTGTCCAGGGGTGCTTTGGAGATGTCTTGAAGCTCAGTGGAGATATCAGGGATGGGGACTTTGTCCGCTTTCGCGGATATCTGGCGACTGAGCGCCGGGTCGTTGGCCTCGATCTCGATTCCCGAGGTGGGTCCCTCTACGAAGGCTTCCGAATCGCCATGCTCGCGCACCAGAGGCAAATCGCCAGTTACGTTTCCGGAGAATGCGACTCGGCATGCGCTTTTATTTTCCTGGCGAGCAGGAAGCGTTATGTGGCGCCAAATGCCAAGATCGGCGTCCATTCGGTTTCCAATTTACACGGCAACGAGGACAGTCGAACGATTCGTGACACGATCAAGCTTGCGAGGTTGTCGGCCAAGCTCCGTATTCCTCCGTCGGCCATCGGCAGGATGGTCATGACTCCGCCGGGAAAGATCTCCTATTTGAACAAGGAGGAGCTCGCTTCGCTGAAGGTCATGGAGCGGAATCCATTTGATCGCACCGCTCGCGCGACGACCGTGGAATCAAGGAGTAGCTCCATGTGCGGCGCGGCGCCCTCGAAGAGCGCGTCGGAGGAGGAGCGGCCGATGCGGAACGCCGCCGGCTCGAAGGGCAGCTAGGGCGCGCTGGTTGAGCGGGCCTTGGCGCCGAACCGGCTCGTATAGCCCAATTGGGTCAGTTAAGCCGTCGCACGTGACCCTGACTGCTTGGCACAAGCTGCACTGGCCTCTCCATTCCACCGCGATCTACAATCGCAGCCATGGGGTATACCAGCGACAGATTTCGGCGAGTGCGTGGCGCAAGCCAGCCGGCTGGCGCTCGCAATTGGCTGCGTCGCTGGCTTGAAGCGGCCGACGGCGATATTGCCTTCAAGGTCGTGGTCGTGACGGCCGGGATGCTGTCGACCGCGGCGATCGCCTTTGGATTGCTATCGTCCTGAGCGCGCCTCTTGTTGGCCGTGCGTGATGCTGGAATCGTCGTTCTGAGGTGCTCCGCCCGCGAAGCTCTGACAATATGAGCTATCGTCTTCGGCACGACACGGATCATTCCCGGCGGCAATGAATGCACTTCGAATTAGCTGAAAAATCGAGCGGACGTCGAGACCGTCTGGCGGCCAGGTTGGGCGTCGGGGCCTGCGCCGCGACCTTCTTGTTTTGCTGCGCGCAACAGACGGCCGCGCTGCCGCTGACGCCATTCCGCTATGAAGCCCAGGCTCAGCGGCATTGCCCCGGCGATAGCGTGGTCTGGCTCGATTTTCGGCGCGGACGCTACTACCTCAAAGGGCAAAGCCGCTATGCCAGGGGCTTCGATGGCGGTTTCGTGTGCAGGAATGAAGCGCGCGAGAGCGGCTATCGGCGTTCGCTGCTCGGCCTTCGGTGACATCACCGAAGGCCGGCCTGTCACGTAAAGCCGGCACTACCATCCGTCATAGTAGCGTGGCCGAGCGTAATAGCCGTAGCCTCCGCCCGGCGGGCAATAGTCGTAGCCATAGCCGCCGCCATAGCCGTATCCACCGCCATAGTAGGGATACGCGCCATAGTAGGCCGAGCTCGCGATGGCTCCGCCAACGATCGCACCGGCGGCCGCAGCGCCCCAGCCTCGATAGCCCCATCCACGATAGCCTCCCCAGCCGCCGTAGCCGCGCCAACCGCGATAGCCCCAGCCGCCGCCGCGCCAGCCGCCCCAGCCGCCCCAGCGCACCTGAAGGGCGGTGTTGCTCTCGACCATGCCCTTCATGGCCGCGACATTGGTCGGCAACGGGGCCGCCTGGCTCGCGCCAATGCCGACCATGCTCGCAAGCAGGATCAAGGCCGGCAGGGTCTTGGTGTTCTTCATGACGTCCTCCACATCGGGGTGACACAGGCAGTCGCGACCGAAAGGCAGCCAAATCGAGAGCGGCTGTCCGATCCATGAGGACGCCGAGCCTGTCAGCCGCGGCCGGCCCGAAGCTTGATTTGAATCAAAGTGGCAAGAGGGCGGTGCGGACGATTGATCCTGCACCTGGGACAATTGCCGCGGATAGGCAGGCCGCCGCCTGATGGGGCGCGATCGCGCTCGTGATCTCCTGCCCCCGAACCGGGCCGCTTCTTCGGTGAAAGTCCGGACGCGTCACGCTTGATCTGAATCAAGCCGTGCGCAGCAAGGCGATGGCATCGCTTCCCGGGTAGCTGCTGATGCTCGATCGAAAGCACGCTCTTGAAAACCCTTCGCCAGCTCGTGACCGGAGACGAGTTCGTCCAGCTCGCAATTCGCCTCGGATTGCTGGCGCTGTTGATCTACTGGTCGTTCGTTCTGGTCAGCCCGTTCGTGCCGATCCTGGCCTGGAGCGTGGTGCTCGCGGTCGCGCTCTATCCCGTCTTCACCTGGCTCGCAGCAATGCTCGGCGGCCATACCGGCATCGCGGCGCTCGTGCTGACCTTGATCTCTCTGGGAGTCGTCATCGGGCCGGCGACCTGGCTCGGAATCGGAGCAGTAGAGGGGGTGAGGGAGCTCGCCGAACAACTCGGCGCCGGCCACGTTGTCGTGCCGTCGCCGCCGCCCGAGATCAAGGATTGGCCGCTGATCGGCGGCCCACTCCATGAGATCTGGGATCGGGCGTCGACCAATCTGCGTGCCGTGCTGCGCGAGGTCGTGCCGCAACTGAAGCCGTTGGCCGGGACCCTGTTTGCATTTGCCAGCGATGCCGGGATCGGGATGCTGAAGTTTCTGCTGGCGGTCGTCGTGGCAGGGTTTCTGTTTCCCTATGGCTTGCAGCTTGCGGCGGCGTGCCGGAGCTTCCTGTCCCGCATCGTGCCGGAGCAGAGCGAGCACTTCCTCGATCTTGCAGGTGCGACCATCCGGGCGGTTTCCCGCGGCGTCATTGGCGTCGCCGTCCTGCAATCGCTGCTGGCCGGCATTGGCTTCAAGCTGGCGGGGATCCCGAGTGCGGGGCTGCTGGCGTTTGTCGTGATGCTGCTCGCGATCGTGCAGATCGGGGCGGCAATCGTGCTGTTTCCGGTCATCATCTGGCTATGGTCGGCCAAGGATTTCACGACCGCACTCGCCCTCACGTTCTTCTTCCTGGTCGTCGGCGTCCTCGACAATGTGCTGAAGCCGCTGGTGATGGGGCGGGGCCTGACCACGCCGGCGCTCGTCATCTTTGTCGGCGTGATCGGCGGCACGCTTGCCCACGGCATCGTGGGCCTGTTCATCGGTCCAATCATTCTCGCGGTCGCCTGGGAATTGCTCACGGCATGGATCCGGGACGACCGCGCCCGGCTGGCGGGAGAGCGATAATGCTGTTTCAGCTCCTCGTGGGATCGGCGGTGAGCGCGATCAACATCGCGATTCATTCGCTGTGGACAGTCGCGGCCATCGGGTTGCTTCGCAACGTTGCCTTGAGCGCGGCCGGCCGGGCGGGGCTACAGCTCAGCGGCGTGATGGTCGCAACCGCGCTTGCGCTGATGCTGGCTCACACGCTTGAGATCGTGGTGTGGAGCCTGGCCTATTGGGTGCTCGGCGCCGCGCCTGCCGGCAGCAATCTGCTGTATTTCGCCTTTGTGAACTACACCACGCTCGGCTATGGCGACGTCATCCCGGTCAAGCAGTGGCTGTTGATCGGACCGATGGCGGCCATGAACGGCATTCTCATGTTCGGATGGTCGACCGCGGTCTTGTTCGAAGTGTTGCAAAAGACCATCGAGCGCCAGGCGGCGCTGACGAAATCCCCCTGACGTCGGCTAATTGTCCAGCCTGGACAGCTGGTCGCGGTCGACCAGCATGATCTCGCGCTGGTTCGAGCCAAGGAAGTTGAGCGCGCCGTAGGCGTGCAGCTTGGATAGCGCACGTGACACGGTTTCGAGCGTCAGTCCGAGATAGTCGGCAATATCACGCCGGCACATCGGCAAGGCGACGACACCGACTCCGGTCAGCCGGCGATCCATTTCGAGCAGAAACGCGGCAACCCGCTCCAATGCGGTCTTGCGGCCGAGCAGCAGCATGTGCTCCTCGGCATGCCGCAGGTTGCTGGTCGTCATGACCAGCAGGTTGCGAGCCAGGGCGAAATCGGAATCGGCCACGCGTTCGAGGCTGATCCGCCTGATCAGGTGCACGTTGGTGTCGACGATGGCTTCGGCGGTAAAGCGGTGGGTTTCGGCATTCTCGAGGCCGAAGATGTCCCCGACAAGGTGAAAGGCGCCGATCTGGCGGCGTCCGTCGGAGAGCAGCTTGTAGCTGCGGACCGCCCCCGAAACGACCTGGTAGACGTACTCCGCCGGCTCCTTCTCCCCGTAGATCTCGGTGCCTTTCCTGTAGTGGAATTCGCTGGTGATGCAGTTGGCGTGCCGGACGGTCAACCCACCGAGGATGCTCGGCACATTGGCGGGTCTGGCATTGACGCGAGCAAACATGGACTAACTCTCTCGGGTAACGACTGATGCAGCGTCCGCGGCGGCTCGAAATGCTTTTGTCCGCGCGCAATGACTACGACAGGGCCCGGCCGGTCTCTATTGGTCTTGAGGTCATTGTCCTAAAGGACAGGGTGCGCGAAATGCGGCAATTTGTTCGTAAATTGGTGCGCACAGTCTTAGATTACTTTTCAATTTTCTCGGCGACAACCGGGTGCTAGGTTTTGAACCCGTTGGTCTCCGGCTCCGAACGTTATGGGCAGTGCAATTCGGCTCTCTGGACTGATCATCCTGCTGGCTGCTTTGTTGGCACCGGCTGATCTCCGGGCGCAACAAACGCGCCCGCATTCCATGCTGGTGCTGGACCAGTCCGATCGACGTGGCCCCTTCTACTACCAGGTGTTCGTTGGCTTGAGGGATGCGGTGAGCGCTCACGGGCACGCGCCGACCAACGTCTACACCGAAAGCCTCGATCTCAATCGCTTCGGCGGCGAGGCCTATCAGGAGGATTTTCGGCGATTCCTCGAGGCGAAATATCGCGATCGGCCGATCGGCGTGGTGGTCACCATTGGCGCGGCTGCGCTTGAGCTTGCGCTCCGCTGGCGCCCGCAGCTCTGGCCCGACACGCCGATCGTGTTTTCGCTGGTCGAAGAGGCCGATTTCAAGCGATTGCAGCCGCCGGCCTATGTTACCGGCGGCATCGTGAACTTGAAACTCAAGGATGCCGTCACGGCTGCCCGCGCCGTGTTGCCGGGCCTCAGGACCGTCGTGCTGGTTGGCGCGGACTGGGACCGGCAAGTTCTGTTTCGCAATTGGAAAGACCAGGCAGCGGCCGGCATTCCGGGCCTCGACATCGTCGAGATCATCGGACGTCCGATGCCCGAGATCGTTGAGCGGGTCGCGGCGCTCCCCGAGCATAGCGCGATCATCTACACGGGCCTCTATAGCGACGGCAAAGGCAACTATTATCCGCCGTCGGATGCCCTCGCATTTGTCGCGGCAAGAGCCAATCGTCCCATCGTGGTTACGGCGGAGACGTTCCTCGAACCGGGCGGCATCGGCGGATTTGTCATCGTCCCATCCCTGGTCGGTGCCGAAGCAGCGGGCAGGGCACTGCGGATTCTGGATGGCGAGGCGCCGGAAAGCCTGCCACCGTCGGTCATCGATGCGGTGAAGCCGATCTTCAACTGGCGGCAGATGCAGCATTGGAACGTCAGCGAAGCCAGTCTGCCAAGAGGCAACGAAATTCGCTTCCGTGAGCCGTCCTTCCTGGAAAAATATCGTTGGCGGGCCGTTGCCCTGGCAGTGGCGCTGCTGGTTCAAACCGCGCTCATTGCGTTCCTGCTGCACGAGCGTCACATGCGGCGGAGTGCCGAGGTCGAAGCCCGTAGCCGCCTGTCCGAGCTCGCCCATATCAATCGGCAGGCGACCGCCGGAGAACTCTCGTCCTCGATCGCCCATGAGCTCAACCAGCCGCTGGGCTCGATCCTGACCAATGCCGAGAGCGCGGAGCTGATCCTCGCGTCGCCGACGCCCGACCTTCAGGAGGTGCGGGAAATCATTTCCGACATCAAGCGCGATGATCTGCGTGCAAGCGAGGTGATCCGCAGGATGCGCAGCCTGCTCAAGCGTGCGCCATTTGAGAAGAAGGAGATCGACCTCAACCAGACCATGCGGGAAGCATTCGATTTCCTCAAGCTGCAGGCCTCGGCGCGCAACGTCGCGATCTACCTGCAGACCTCGCCGCAGACCCTACGGGTGAAGGGCGATCCGGTGCAGTTGCAGCAGGTCATTCTCAACCTCGTGGTCAATAGCATGGACGCGATGGCCAAAATGCCCTACGGGCGCACCATCATCGGTCGTACGGAGGTCAATGGGGACGCATCGGCGGTGATTTCCATCAGCGATTCCGGTCCGGGAATTCCGCAGGACAGGCTGAACGACATCTTCGATCCGTTCTTCACCACAAAGGAGCAGGGCATGGGCATCGGCCTGTCCATCGCACGGACGATCGTTCTGGCGCATAGCGGCCAGCTCTGGGCCGAGAATCAGTCCGGAGGAGGGGCGGTATTCCACCTTTCGCTGCCGCTGGCCGCGTAGCGCGTTTGGGTCTTGTTTGCCGGGGTGCAAGGTTCGATTTACGACGAACGCAGCATTTTCAGATCGCCGCTGATGAACATTCTACAGGTAGCGGCGATCACCCGGCGATGGAGCAGCAATGCACGCTTACGTGCACATAGTCGACGACGACGCCTCGTTTCGCGCAGCGCTGGAGCGCCGGCTCAAGCTCGCAGGCTATCGCGTCGTCACCTACGCATCGGCCCGGGAATTGCTCGACCAATTGCCTGACGACGAAGGGGCCGGCTGCATCCTGCTGGACGTACGCATTCCCGGAATGAGTGGTCCGGAGCTGCAGGGGCGTCTCAACGAACTGGGGTCGACGCTCCCGATCGTATTCCTGACCGGACATGCCGACACGGCGACCACCGTCCAGGCGATCAAGGCAGGTGCCGAAGATTTTTTGACCAAGCCGATCGCGTCGGAACAGCTGATCGAGGCGATCAATCGCGCCCTTGCGCGGCACGAACTGGCCCGCGGCCGGCGAACCAGGCTCGATTCGCTGCGCGCGCTGCTGGCGAAGCTGACCCCGCGCGAGCGGCAGGTGTTCGATCTGATTGTGTGTGGCCGGATCAACAAGCAGATTGCGCACGAGCTTGGCACGACCGAACGCACGATCAAGGCGCATCGTCACCAGGTCATGGAGAAGATGCAGGTGCAGTCGCTTGCCGAGCTGGTTTCGATCGCCGAGCAGCTCGGCACGCGCGCATCCGGTGGCGAGGTCAAGGCTTGATCGGCCGGGGAGCTCTGCCCCTCCTGTCCCATGGTACAATATGAAAGCTCTGTGACGCGGCGTATCTCCGATCTTGGCCGCGACAATATTGCGCGCCGGTAGCCGCTTGACGTGCCCTTTATCCATACGCGGGCGAAGGTCATTCAGCGATAGGTAGAGGCTTCAGGATTTGCCGACCGCGAAACTCGTTTTCGTCGTGGATGATAATCCCTCCATGCTCCGTGGAATCGGACGGCTTCTGCGGCAGTTTGGATTTGCATCCAGGTTATTCGAGACCGGAAGCGCGCTACTGAGACATGGCAGCTTTGACAGCGCGGTCTGTCTGATATTGGACATCAATCTCAGCGATGGGTCCGGGATCGAACTGCGGCACCGCCTGGCGGATCAGGGCATCGAAATCCCGGTCATCTACATCACCGGAAATGACAACCCGGCGACGCGGATGGCGGCAACGGCATCGGGGTGCGTGGCCTATCTGACCAAGCCATTCACCGCCAATTCGCTGATCCAACCGATTGAACGGCTGTTGGCCGGCGTGGTCTAGCAGCTGCCGGTCTCAATCATTCATCGATCACTTGATCGAGTGTCAGCGCGGGTGCCCCCTTGCGCACGCTTGCAAAGCGGTCGAGCGGGACCGATGTCGTCATCGTCAGAATGCTGGTGTCGACGACCTCGATCGAGAGCGTCTTTCCGCCATCCATGTCCTCGAGAAGCTTGGGATCGGCGACATCCGCCGCGATGCACATGTTGGTCACGCACCAGGTATAGGGCAGGCGATGAACCGCATTCTGGTCGACCGATAGCTTGACGCCGGCTTGCAGATACATCCCGACCGGCAGGAATAGCTGGACGCGGCTGCTGCCGTCCTCTCGCTCGATCAGATCGAGGCGAACGGCCGTCTGCCCGGTGGGGAAGGTGCCGGTGATCGTCGTCCGGCATAGTGTCTTGGCGCCGGCGGCGTTGAAGCAGACCTTTCGCCACTCGCCATACTTGATGTCCCGCACCGGCTGACGTGCCCCCCGCGGGGCTACTTCGCCGCCGTCCTTCACCGTAGCAGGCGGTGAGGACGTCTGTTGAGCGTGGGCAGCACTGATGCCGGCCGCAAACAGCGCCAACTTCGCCAAGGCACCATATCGGACCATGGATGCTCCTCCAGCGGGAACGGCCGCCTAGCGAACCTTGTCGAGAAATCGTTCGACCAAAGGCGACCATGTGGGAATGGAATCGGGAGAGCCGATCAGGAAATGCCCTTCGTCGCCGAACGGCGGCAATAGATGGTACTCGGCACGGCCGCCGGCGCGCGTGAAGGCCTCGTGCATTCGCTTCGACAGGGCCGGGCCGAAGAATGTGTCGTTCTCGATGTAGAACCACAGCATCGGCACCCGCGATGTATGGCCAAACATGCCGGTGGCCTCGACCAGTCTGTCGGGGCCGCAATTGTTGTTGGGTTTGCCATCGACACGGCCGCCGCGGCCTGCGGCGAAGGTGATGATGGCCTTGATCTGCGGCGGGTTGAGGCTCGATAGCGCGATCGCAGCCCAGCCGCCGGCCGACTGTCCGACGACGATGACATCCTTCGGCAAGGTGCGCTTTTCGGCGGCCATGTAGTCGATGATCCAGAGATCGACCTGCGCGACGGCGAGGCCCGCATCGAGGAAATTCGGATTGGTGCATTTGCCGATCTTGGAGAAGAACGGGCCATAAAGACCGCGTTCGGGAATATCGATGGCCGCCGCGCCATAGCCGGTCCCGACCGGTGCCACCACGAGATAGCCGCGCCGTGCAAACCACATTGCGGCATCGCGGAATTCGACCAGCGGGAAGAAGCTGCGATCCCTGGCGTTCAGTGACACGCCGTGGTTCATGATGACCAGTGGGAAAGGGCCATCGCCGAGCGGACGGACCAGATAAGCGAACATTGGCAGCGGGGTCGGCAGCGCCCAGATCTCTTCCTGGATGCGCTGGGATGTGGCTCGGTCCTCTGCGCGCGCCGGAGCGATCATGCCAAGCAACAGCAGCGCTGCGGTTGCTTGGGTCCGTAAGCGGTGCTGACGCATGCCATGCGCTCCGGCAGTCATCTGGCAAATGGGTAGGTCACGACGATCGAGCCGCGCAAGATCAGAAGCACATTTGAGCACTGCGAGGCTTGATCTGAATCAACGCGCATCGGGCCCGCCGGCGCAACCACATGCGACCATTGTGCGTCATACGGCGGGCTTGATGTCGATCCAGGCAGAGACGAGTTGGATGCGCTGGTTTCCGCCGGCGAACTGGCTCGCCGACTACCGGGCATCCTGGCTCGGCACGGACGCAATCGCCGGGGTCACGCTGGCGGCCTACGCGATTCCGGTGTCGCTGGCCTATGCTGGGCTCGCGGGTCTGCCGCCGCAGATCGGCGTCTATGGCTATCTGCTCGGCGGCGTGGGCTACGCCCTGCTGGGCTCGTCCCGGCAGCTCGCGGTCGGACCCACATCGGCGATCTCGCTGATGATCGCCGGCGCTGTCGGCATATTGGCCGGCGGCGACGCCGCGCGTTACGGGCAGATTGCCAGTCTCGCGGCCTTCAGCGTCGCAGTGCTCTGCCTGATTGCCTGGCTGTTCAAGCTCAGTCTGCTGGTGCGGTTGATCAGCGACAGTATTCTGGTGGGCTTCAAGGCCGGAGCGGGGCTCACCATCATCATGAGCCAGCTGCCCAGCCTGTTCGGCGTCGCTGGAGGCGGCCACAACTTCTTCGACCGCGTGATCAAGCTTGCCGGCCAGCTCGGCGATACCAGGCCGCTGGTGCTCGCCTTCGGTGTGGTTGCGACGGTGCTGCTCCTGCTCGGCGAGAAGAGGCTGCCGGGAAAGCCCATCGGCTTGGCGGTGGTCGCGCTCTCGATCCTGATGGTCTCCGCGCTCGGGCTCGCGCAAATGGGACTGCCGGTGACCGGGCCGATCCCGACCGGGTTGCCGACGATGTCGCTACCGACATTTGGTCTGCTCGAATTTGACGATCTCTTTCCGATCGCTGCCGGATGCCTGGTGCTGGCCTATGTGGAAGGGGTGTCTGCCGCGCGCAGCTTTGCGGCAAAGCACGGCTACCCGCTGGATGTCAGGCAGGAGTTTCTGGGACTCGGCGCGGCTAATCTCGCCGCAGCCTTCGGACATGGCTATCCCGTCGCCGGCGGGTTGTCGCAGTCGGCCGTGAATGACGCCGCCGGCGCACGCACGCCGCTGGCGCTGGTGTTCTGTTCGGCAACCCTCGCGCTCTGCCTGCTGTTCTTCACGGGCCTCCTGACCAATCTGCCGAAGACCGTGCTCGCCGCGATCGTTTTCTCAGCCGTCTACAAACTGGTCGATATTCCGGCGCTCGCCAGAATGTGGCGGATCAGTCGGATCGATTTCTATGCCGCTATCATCGCGCTGGTGTCCGTGCTGTTCCTCGGGATATTGCAGGGCGTGCTGCTGGCCGCCGTCGCCTCGATCTTCCTGCTGCTGTTGCGGGCGTCGCAGCCCAATATCGCGTTTCTGGGCCGTCAAGCCGGCAGCGGGCGCTATTCCGACCGGGCGCGACACGATGACGTCGAGCCCCTGACCGGGATCATCGCGTTCCGCCCCGAGACCTCGCTCCTCTATGTCAATGCCGAGACGATCCTCGAAACGGTGCTGGCGGCGCTTCGGACGTCGCCTGACGTCAAGCTGGTGGCTTGTGACCTGTCGGCCTCGCCGTTCATCGACCTTGCGGGCTCGCGCATGCTGCACGACCTTCATCAGGAACTCGCATCGCGCCAGATCACATTCTGCATCGTGGGCGCGCACGCGCAGTTGCGGGATCTGCTTCGGGCGGACGGTCTTGCCGACAAGACCGATAGCGGCGACTGGACGCGTACGCTCGACAGCGTATTGAGCAACAGGAAGCCGCAGGCAAGCATCTAGCGTGCGCGGCCGTACGGACTGCTGCGACAATCCGGCCTTGTTGCGCCGCAAGACGTCGCGATCACGCGCGCCTGGGGGGCTGTCTCAATCCAGCTTGCAGCTTGACTTGGATCAAAGGGCGCAATGGGCCCGGTTTGTACGATTGGACAGAACCAGCGCTGAGATCACGAGATCGGGAGACACTCATGGCCAACGAGGCGAAGCCGGCACAGCAGCGCATCGACCAGTTCTTCTCCGGGCCCGGCGGACGAGCCGACAATTGGCGCGATCTGGTTGAGGCGGCGAAGGTATGGAGCAGGGGCGGCAACCGTGCGGCGTATGACGCTGCGCTGTCGGCCCTTGCGGTGACGGAGGAATTTCACGGCTATCCGGGCCTTCGTTTGATGGCGGCGCTGAAGGAGGCCGCGGCGGCCGGCGACGCCGCCACCTCGCATATGCTTGCGACGCGGATCGCCCAGGCACTTCAGACAAAATCCTTCCGCCAGCATGCAGGTGACTGGAGCGCGCAGGACGATGGCAATGGCGACGTTCCCGACCTGCTCCCGCCAACTCTCGGACAATCGGGGGCGCGCCGTCCTTACTTCGAGACCCTGATCGTGACCGGAGTGCCGGCCAGCAACTGGCCCGGGCTCCTGGCGGAATGGCGCAAGCTGCGGCGTCCGGTCGACGCCTTCATCTATGAGCCCGTGGTCGTGGGCAACCTCGAGGACGCCTTCTGCGCGGCAATGCTGAACCCCAATATTGCGGCGGTGGTGATCAATGAAGGTTTCGGGCTGCGCTCGCGCCACGATGCGCCGGTGCTTCGCGCCATGACCAGCGCCATGGGGCTCAACGACGAGTCCGATGCGTCCGCGCTACGGTTGGCCCATATCCTGAAGCGGGTTCGCCCCGAGCTTGACCTCTACCTCATGTCCAATCGCGACGTCGAGGAGTTGGCCGGCAATCCCGAAGCCGATGTGGTGCGCCGCGTGTTCTACTCGGTCGAGGACATCCTCGAATTGCACCTTTCAATTCTGGAGGGCGTGCAGGATCGCTTCGACACGCCGTTCTTTGACAATTTGAAGAAATATGCGCAGCGGCCGATCGGCACCTTCCACGCGCTGCCGATCGCGCGCGGCAAGTCCGTGTTCAAGTCGGACTGGATCCGCGACATGGGCGAATTCTACGGGCTGAACCTGTTCCTTGCCGAAAGCAGCGCGACCACCGGCGGCCTCGACAGCATGCTGGAGCCGACCGGCAACATCAAGAAAGCGCAGGAGAAGGCCGCGCGCGCGCTCGGCGCCGACCGCGTGTACTTCGTGACCAACGGCACCTCGACATCCAACAAGATGGCGGTGCAGGCGCTGCTGGGTCCCGGCGACATCGCAATCGTCGACCGCAATTGCCACAAGTCGCACCACTACGGCATGGTGCTGGCCGGCGCGCAGCCGCTCTACGTCGAGGCATTCCCGATGACGGAATACTCGATGTATGGCGCGGTGCCGTTGCGGACGATCAAGCAGGCGCTTCTGAACGCGAAGGCGGACGGCCGGCTCGACCGGGTCAAGATGATCGACCTGACCAATTGCACCTTCGACGGTCACATCTACAACACGCGGCGGGTGATGGAGGAATGCCTCGCGATCAAGCCTGACTTGATCTTCCTCTGGGACGAGGCCTGGTTCGGCTTCGCGCGGTTTTCGCCGTTCCTGAGGCGGCGAACCGCGATGGGTGCGGCGAACGAGATCGAAGCCTGGATGCGCGATCCGAAATCGGTCGCCGCCTATGAGAAACAGCAGGCCGAGCTCGGCAAGAATCCGTCCGACGAGGTTCTGCTCAAGACCAGGCTGATCCCCGATCCGCGCCAGATCCGGCTGCGCGTCTACCAGACCAACTCGACGCACAAGTCGATGTCGGCGATCCGCCAGGGCTCGATGCTGGCGGTCAAGGACATCGAATTCCACACCGTCGAAGCGCAGTTCAAGGAGGCCGTATTCACGCACGCCTCGACCAGCCCGAACCAGCAGCTGATCGCGAGCCTCGACGTCTCGCGCCGGCAGATGGAGCTCGAGGGATATGGACTGGTGGCCAATGCCATGGAGATCGCGTTCGCCATCCGCAACGCGGTCAACACCAATCCGTTGATTTCGAGATATTTCCGCGTTCTTGGCGCGGATGCCATGGTGCCGAAGCAATACCGCGAGAGCGGATTCACCGACTATCTGGCGGCCGGGACCAACTGGGCTAGCGCCCTGAAGAGCCTGAACGACGACGAGTTCTGCCTCGATCCGACCCGCATGACGCTGGTCTGCGGCACCGCCGGGTACGACGGAACGTCGTTCAAGGGGCTGCTCGCCAGCCGCTACAACATCCAGGTCAACAAGACCTCGCGCAACTCGGTCCTGATCCAGTCCAACATCAACAATACGCGGAGCGACGTCGCGCATCTCGTCCGGGTGCTGGCCGAAATCTCCGGTGAAATCGATCGCGGCCTGACCAAGGGCGGCGCGAACGCCAGGGTCGACTTCGACATGCGGGTCAACAGCCTAATGAAGGATGTCCCCGACTTGCCGAACTTCTCGCATTTCCACGACGCCTATCGCGGCGATGCCGGCGCGAAGACGAATGAGGGCGACATCCGCGGCGGATTCTATTCGGCCTATGACGCGGCAGGATGCGAATATATTCGCCTGCACGATCCCGAGATCGACAGGCGTCTGAAGAACGGGCTCGCTCTCGTCTCCGCCAACTTCGTGATTCCCTATCCGCCGGGCTTCCCGATCATGGTCCCTGGCCAGGTTATCACGCAGGAGACCATCGATTTCATGCGCAAGCTGGATGTGAAGGAGATCCATGGCTACGACGCGGCCGAGGGCCTGAAGCTCGTGACGACCGAGGCATTGGCCAGGATGGGCAAGCCGCGAGCGGCCGCGCCGAAGTTCAAGGCTGCATCATAGACGAAGGAGAGTCCGCAAGGCGTCTTCGCATTCTTGCGGCGATGAGTCTTGCGCAACTGTCGTAACGCAACCGGTTCCTGGAGGGACATGATGAGGAAAGTGAGTTTGATCGGAGTTCTTGCTTCGCTGGCGGTTGGATTGGCCGGCTTCAGCACGCCGTCGCTGGCTGAAACCGGCTCGGTCGCCGTCATCTTCACCAAGGGTGGATTCATCGTTGGTGTCGGAGGCGGCGAGGGCGTCTTGACGCTGCGCGGCAAGCACTATCCGTTCACGGTGTCGGGGATGAGCGTCGGCTTCACGATCGGCGCATCGACCACCAAGCTTGTCGGGCGCGCCCTCAATCTCAGAGGGCCCGCCTCGATCGAAGGCTCCTACAGCGCGGCAGGCGCCGGCGGGGCGATCGCCGCGGGCGCCGGCGGCGTGCAACTGCAGAACGCCAATGGCGTGATCCTGCAGCTCAGCGGCCCGAAGGTGGGCGCCGAAGTCTCAGCCGCCGTGGGCGGGGTTTCCATCCGCTTGAAATAGATCCGGAGTGATCCAGGCCGCGCCCGGCGCGGCTTGGACCCTCTAGTAGCGTTCCTCGACGAACTTCATTCCGCGCAGTCCGGCCTGATCGTTGTAGCGACCCTTGTTGGAGCGCTTGGGGAGCTTGACCTTGTCGCGCCTGACCCGTCCGTGAGGAATTGTCTTCAGCAGGAACGAGATGCAATTCAGCCGCGCCCGCCGCTTGTCGTCGGAACGGATGACGTTCCAGGGCGCGTGCTTCGAGCTCGTCGCCTTGAACATCAGGTCGCGCGCGCGGGAGTAATCATACCAGCGGCGATAGGATTCCGTGTCCATCGGGCTCAGCTTCCATTGCCGCATCGGATCGTCGATCCGCGCCCTGAAGCGGCGCTCCTGCTCCTCCATCCCGACCTCGAGCCACAGCTTGATCAGGATGATGCCGCCCTCGATGATGTATTGCTCCATCTGCGGGCAGAGGGAAAGGAATCGCTTGTGCTCCGCCGGAGTGCAGAACCCCATCACATATTCGACGCCCGCGCGATTGTACCAGCTGCGATCGAAGATCACGATCTCGCCGGCCGCCGGAAACTGCTGCATGTAGCGCTGGATAAAGAGCTGGGACTTCTCACGATCCGAGGGCGCGGGCAGGGCGACCACGCGAAACACGCGCGGGCTGACCTTCTCGGTCAGGGCCTTGATCGTTCCGCCTTTGCCGGCCGCATCGCGTCCCTCGAACAGGATGATGACCCTGAGCTTGTTCGCCTGTACCCAATCCTGGAGCTGGCAGAGCTGGGCCTGCAGCTTCTGCAGCTCTTCCTCATAGTCCTTGCGCTTCATCTTCCCAGCGGGCTTGTCTTTCGCCATGGATATCCGTCCATCGTTTTCAACTAGTCGCCCCAGGCAATGACGATTCCGATATCGCCGGGCATGCCGCCGGGGTAATCGACGATCTGATAGCGGATGCGGTAGCCGCGCGGCTGCAGGTAGTCAGCCCAAAGCTGGTATATTTCCTTAGGGATGCCCGTCAGCGTCTTCTCCCAGCCGGACTCCATCTGATTGATGGCTCGCCCCTTGTCGGTGCACAGCGTATTGGGAAAGCGATAGACCTGCACTTCGCTCAACCCGTTGCGCACCGCCCGCTGAATCACCGTCGACGCGAGCTTGACCTTCTCGTCCTCGCTGAGCCCGGAGGGCTTGCTCAGCCGCTCGATCAATGCGCGCTTCTCGGCTTCGATGGCAGCCGCACGCTTGGCGTGCTCCTCGGCCTTCTCCGCTTCCTTGAGCGCTGCCTGCTTCTGGATCTCGTGCGCCT
This sequence comes from Bradyrhizobium sp. USDA 4538, assembly GCF_024171045.1. Lineage (NCBI taxonomy): Bacteria > Pseudomonadati > Pseudomonadota > Alphaproteobacteria > Hyphomicrobiales > Nitrobacteraceae > Bradyrhizobium > Bradyrhizobium sp. USDA 4538. Next base: position 1,739 of record NZ_JALJZE010000001.1, on the reverse strand, counting down.
TCGGGATCAGGTCATCGATTTTGTTTCGCATGGCTGGGGACTCCTAAGCCCGATCTTCGACCTTGCCCCCGGAACGGTAGGGATGAGCCGACCGGCTTCCTTGATCCAGATCAAGCAAGCGCGATAGGATCGTCAGCAGTGTCGATCAGGATTCGCCTGCGGTGTTATTGCGACCGGGAGACTTGGCTTGAGCGAACAGATGCATCCGGCGGCCCCCCATCATCTGCCGTTTTTCATTCCCGGCGCCGACGGGTCGGACACCCTGATGGTGGTGATGGGCATTTTCCTCGTAGCCACCGTCTTGTGGGTTGGCACTCTGTACTGGAAGCTGCACAGCCTGCCGGAGCGCATGGCGCACAAGAGCCAGAAACTTCAGTTTGAGATCGTCGCCGTTCTCGGCTTGATATCGCTTTTTACCCACATGCATATCTTCTGGGTCGCCGGCCTGTTGCTGGCACTCATCGACCTGCCGGATTTCGGCACGCCGATGCGCAGCATCGCAGATTCCGTCGAGCGCATAGCCGACGCCACGCCGGGCGCTGCCGAACCGGAAGCCGAATCCGGACCTGGCGGCAGTCCCGACGTCCGGACGCCCGCGAAGCAAGAGGTGCACAACCATGCTTGAGCTGATGATCTGCTCGCTGGTGACGATCCTGCCGGATTACCTCTACCGCCGCTATCGGCAAGGCAAGCGGTTCGGCAAGGAGATCACGTTCTTCTCTGTCTGGTATGAACTGAGATGGGGGATCACCGGCTGCCTGATGCTCACGATCTCGCTGATCACGATGATCTTCTACTTTCATCCCTCGACATCCTCGGCGGCGATCTACTTCAGGACCGTGCCGATCCTGCCTGAAGGCTCCGGACGTGTCGTCGAGGTCAATGTCGGCTTCACCGCGCCGGTGAAGAAGGGGGACGTTCTGTTCCGGCTCGACAGTTCGAAGCAGGAGGCCGCGCTTGAGACCGCCAAGCGAAAGATCGCCGAGGTGGATGCGTCGTTGATCGCGGCGCAGGCCGACGTCGTGAAGGCGGACGCTCAGATCGGGGAGGCGAAGGCCTCCTTGCAGCAGGCCAAGGACGAGCTGGAGGTGAAGAGCGAGTTGCAGCGCCGCAATCCCGGCATTGTGCCGCAACGTGACATCGAGAAGCTGCAGGTGCTGGTTGATCAGCGGCAGTCCGGCGTCGATGCCGCCAGCGCCGCCAGGGAGTCGGCGACGTTGCGCGTCTCCACGCTGTTGCCGGCCGAGAAGGCGAGCGCCGAGGCTGCGCGGGCGCAGGCGCAAGTGGATCTCGACAAGACCTTCGTCCGTGCCGGCGTTAACGGCCGCGTCGAGCAATTCCTCGTTCGCCCCGGGGATCTCGTCGCCCAGATCATGCGGCCGGCCGGAATCCTGATACCGGACGAAGCGGGCCGCAACAGGTTGCAGGCGGGCTTCGGGCAGATCGAGGCCCAGGTGATGAAGCCCGGCATGGTCGCGGAAGCCACCTGTATGTCGAAACCCTGGGTGATCATTCCGCTGGTCGTCACCAGCGTGCAGGATTTCATCGCCGCCGGCCAGTTTCGGGCCAGCGAGCTGTTGATCGACCCGCAGAACCTGCAACAGCCAGGTTCGATCCTCGTGTTCCTCGAGCCGCTTTACAAGGGAGGCCTTGACGGCGTGACGCCGGGCAGCACTTGCATCGTCAATGCCTACACCAGCAACCATGATGAGATTGCCGATCCGAAAACCGGGGCGTTG